>NZ_CP110012.1 GCF_025947365.1 Flavobacterium sp. N502540 | reverse complement strand
GAGATTAACTGAGAGCTCAGCGTGTCCTCCATTTCAAAGAGATTTTCTTCTTCAGTAAAATTACTTTCGGCATAAGAGTATAATTTCCATCGTTTTTTATGGTATTCCAATGCGGTAAGATTTTCCACCCAATCTCCTGAATTAAGGTATAAAGTCGACCCGTGTTTGTTTTCTTTGGTAACAATTTTCGGTTCGTGTATGTGTCCGCAGATGACATAATCGTATTTTTTTTCAATAGCCAGATCAGTAGCAGTAGTTTCAAAATCAGAGATAAATTTAACGGCTTTTTTTACACTGGCTTTTATTTTTTTAGAGAAGGAGTAAGGTTCGCGTCCTAGTTTTGCAAGGCACCAGTTGGCAAATCGATTGCTTAGAATTAAGTAGTCGTATCCTAATCCGCCCAATTTTGCAATCCATTTAGAGTGTTGAACAGAAGCATCAAAGACATCTCCGTGAAAAATCCATGCTTTTTTATCGTCCAGTTCCAAAACTAATTTATCGACCAGTGCAAAATTTCCCATGTTCATATCGCTGAATTTCCGAAGAATTTCGTCATGGTTTCCGGTGATGTAATATACTTTTGTGCCTTTAGATGCCATGCCGATAATACGCTGAATGACTCTTAAATGTGCTTTTGGAAAGTATGATTTTCTAAATTGCCAGGCATCAATAATGTCACCGTTCAGGACTAATGTTTTGGGCTTTATGCTTGATAAGTAGTTGTTTAATTCTTTAGCGTGACTTCCGTAAGTTCCTAAATGGACATCAGATATAATGACCAATTCAACATTTCGTTTTTTCAATTTTTCTTTTTTTGAAGTTTAACAAATGAAAGAAACTCTTGTGAGAGAAATTTTATGAAATGGTTACCAATTTGGCTGCAATTTTAACAAATTGTGATTTTTAATCACCTTAACCTTTGCTTAATAATACCAATTTTAAATTTTTTAATTTAATTCATAAAACTTACATTTGCTCAAAACTAATTACAATGGCAGGAAATAGCTACGGCAATTTATATAAAGTTACAACATTTGGAGAATCTCATGGTGAAGCTTTAGGCGGAATTATAGATGGTTGTCCATCAGGAATTGAACTTGATTTAGATGCAATTGAAGTTGAAATGTCCAGAAGAAAGCCCGGACAGTCAGCAATTGTAACACAACGTAAAGAACCGGATGCAGTTCAGTTTTTATCAGGTATTTTTGAAGGTAAAACGACTGGAACACCTATTGGTTTTATTATTCCGAATACCAATCAAAAATCAGACGATTACTCACATATCAAAGACAATTACAGGCCTAGTCATGCTGATTATGTATACGATCAGAAGTATGGTTTTCGAGACTATCGCGGTGGTGGAAGAAGTTCTGCCAGAGAAACGGCAAGTAGAGTAGTTGCGGGGGCGATAGCAAAACAAATGCTTCCTGAAATAAAAATTAATGCCTATGTTTCGTCGGTTGGTCCAATTCATTTAGATACACCTTATCAGGATTTGGATTTTTCTAAAATAGAGAGCAATCCTGTTCGTTGTCCGGATGAAAAATCGGCAGCGGTTATGGAAGAATATATTCGCGATATCCGCAAACAAGGAGATACCGTTGGAGGTGTAGTTTCCTGTGTCATTCAAAATGTTCCGGTGGGATTAGGAGAACCGGTTTTTGATAAACTGCATGCTGAATTAGGAAAAGCAATGCTTTCTATCAATGCAGTAAAAGGTTTTGAATACGGAAGTGGGTTTTCGGGGTCTGAAATGAAAGGAAGCGAACACAATGATTTATACAATCCTGACGGAACTACAAAAACAAATCTTTCCGGAGGAATACAGGGTGGAATAAGCAATGGAATGGATATTTATTTCAGAGTAGCCTTCAAACCTGTTGCGACTATCATGCAGACTCAGGATTCATTAGACAATAAAGGAAATATTACATCAATGACCGGTAAAGGCCGCCATGATCCGTGTGTAGTGCCTCGCGCAGTGCCAATTGTTGAAGCAATGGCTGCGATTGTTTTGGCTGATTTTTATTTGATCAACAAAACGTATTTATAAAAGTTAAGACAGTGAGGGTTTTGACATTTTAATTTAAAACAAACAAATTAATGCAAGAAGTTACAGAAACTAAAAAGAAATCTTTTCTTAAAGGATTGACAGGGCAGATTATTATTGCAATGGTTCTTGGAGCCGCTTTGGGAATAATTTTACACAATTCGATTTCGCCTGAGGCAGCACAATCTTTCAGCAATAAAATAAAAATGCTGGCAACGATCTTTATCAGATTGGTGCAGATGATCATTTCTCCATTAGTATTTACGACTTTAGTTGTAGGTATTGCAAAACTTGGAGATATCAAAACTGTGGGAAGAATTGGTGGAAAAGCCCTTGGATGGTTTTTTACTGCTTCTTTTATATCCTTATTGATTGGATTGTTTTATGTGAACATTCTGGAGCCGGGCGTAGGTTTAAAACTGGATCACGTTGATATGGCTGCAGCTTCGGAAGTAACTGCTAAAACAAAAACATTATCTGTTGAAAATTTTGTAGAACACATTGTGCCTAAAAGTATTTTTGAAGCAATGGCAACCAATGAAATTTTACAGATTGTTGTATTTTCAATCTTCTTCGGGTTAGCTGGTGCTTCTTTGGGAAGTACAGTAAAACCAGTAATCAATGCTTTAGATAAGACTTCGCATATCGTTTTAAAAATGGTGAACTATGTTATGAACTTTGCTCCAATTGGAGTTTTCGGAGCCATTGCAGGAGTATTCGCTATTAGAGATGCCGAAGAGTTGGTTATTACCTATTTTAAATTCTTCGGATCGTTTTTAGTTGGAATTGGTACATTATGGGTGGTTTTGGTTGCGGTAGGTTATCTTTTTCTGAAAGGAAGAATGACAGAGCTTTTAAGACGTATTACAGGGCCTCTGGCGATCGCTTTCGGTACAACGAGTAGTGAAGCTGTTTTCCCAAAATTAACGGAAGAATTGGAAGATTTCGGCGTAAAAGACAAAATTGTAGCCTTTATGCTGCCGCTTGGATACTCGTTTAATCTTGACGGAAGTATGATGTACATGACTTTTGCCAGTATTTTTATCGCTCAGTTTTATGGAGTACATCTGGATTTAGGGACTCAAATGGTAATGCTTTTGGTTTTAATGCTTACGAGTAAAGGTATTGCAGGTGTGCCAAGAGCCAGTTTGGTTGTAGTTGCGGCAACTTGCGGTATGTTTGATATACCGGTTGAAGGAATTGCGTTAATTTTACCAATCGATCACTTTTGTGATATGTTCAGAAGCGCTACAAACGTTTTAGGAAATGCTTTGGCAACATCAGTTGTAGGGCAATGGGAGGATGATAAAGATCCTGAAATTGCTTCCGAAAACTTATAATTATTTTTATTCAGGTAGGAAAAGACTTTGAAAAATTCTAAAGTCCGAATAAAAAAGAAGCTGTATTTTTAATAGAAATACAGCTTTTTTTTATTTTTGATGTATATTTGGTCAAATTAGCCTATTTATGCCCCGAATACGGATTCTTTTGCTGCTGCTGGTGTGTCTGAATTGTTTTGCCAATTCGGCCATTGTGCAATCTGAAACGGTGCCGGAGGCAAAGATTAATAAACTTGTTGAAGAAGCCTGGGAAGACTACAGAAAATCAAATTTTGAAAAGTCACTCATCACCTCGCGAATAGCATTAAACTATGCTACAGCTGCTAAGAATAATAATTTAATAGCAAAATCGTATAAAATAATTGCCGGGAATTACAATGAATTGTCGGAATTTGATAAAGCTATTTTCTTCTATAAAAAAGGATTGTTTTACGCCGGTAAAACTGATAATGATTCTTTAAAATACAGTCTTCATAATAATCTTGGTAATATTTATTGTTTTGAGAAAAAACAATTCAACCGGGGAATTAATTATTACAAAAAATCCATAGCCTACAGTTTAAAATTAAACGAGATGCCTCAGGTATATTTTACAAACGTAAATATTGCCTGGGCTTATTTTGATATAGGAAAATTTAAAGAAGGATATCCGTTTCTGAAATTTGTAAACGGCAATAAGAGTAAATATGGTGACGAATCTACGGAGATCGTTGTAAACATGCTAAACGGGATGTATTCGAGTTACCGTAATGATTATGAGTTGGCCAATGTTTTTTTTCTTAAAGCAATTCAGGCAGGTAGAAACAGTGATGAACGATCGGATTTGTCGTATTCGCATCAGGAATATTCTAAGTTTTTAAACAAAATAGGGAAGTATGAAGAGGCTTATGAGAATCTGGCTTCATACAATAAGATAACGGAAGAATTGTACAATGAGGAAAAACTTAAAAAAGCCTCTATTGCCGGTTTTAATTTAGAATTAGACGAGTACAAAAGGCAGATTGATAAAATTGAAAGCGAGAAAGATTCGCAGTATCAAAGTCTTAAAAAGTCAAGGATTATTGTGATTTTATTTGTTCTGATTTCACTAATTCTTTTGGTTCTCATTATCACTCTGATTAAAAATATCAGGTTTAAGAAAAAACACAATGCTGAGCTTCTGGAAGCCAAAGAAATTGCAGAGGAAGCCTCGTTACTGAAGACTCAGTTTATTTCGACTATAAGCCATGAATTGCGTACGCCACTGTATGGTGTAGTCGGAATCACCAATATGCTGCTGGAAGAACACAAAGAACTGTCCAGAAGTCAGCATTTGAGTTCGTTGAAATTTTCGGCCCGTTATTTATTATCATTGGTAAATGACATTCTTCAGATTAATAAAATTGAGGAGAATAAAGTGGTATTGGAGAATTTGACATTCAATATCTCAGATGAGATCATGATGATTAAGAATTCGCTGTCTTTTTTATCGCAAAAAAACAATGATAAAATCACGGTTTCTATTGATCCCTGTATTCCCGAGTATCTTATTGGAGATAAGTTACGACTTGCTCAGATTTTGATGAATCTGGTGAGTAATGCACTTAAGTTTACGAAAAATGGTGAAGTTGAAATTATCGTAAAGCTTAATCGCTTTGAAGGAAAGATGTATTTTCTGGATTTTTGTGTAAAAGATAACGGAGTAGGAATCGCAGCTGTAGATCAGGATAAAATTTTTGAGAAATTCGTACAGGTTGGAAGAAAAGATGAAGATTATCAGGGAACAGGCTTAGGATTGAGCATTGTAAAACGATTGTTGGGGCTTTTTGGCAGTACGATTGATTTGAAAAGTGAAGTAGGCTTTGGGACTTCATTTTCATTTACCATTCCGTTTGAATTCGATCCTCAAAAAACAAAACTGATTATTGAAGAAATAGAGGTTGATCTGAGTTCAAATGAGGTGTATAAGATTCTAATTGTAGAAGATAATCTTATCAATCAACTGGTCACGAAAAAAATTATCGAAAAACACAATTATGTCTGCAAAGTAGTTGATGATGGCTTTGCGGCTTTAAAAATGCTGGAGAGCGAAAATTTCGACCTGATTTTAATGGATATTAACATGCCTTTGATGAATGGCTTTGAAACTACAAGAAGGATTCGTTCAAAGGGGCTTAAAACTCCCATTATAGCGCTTACCGCTTTTGATAAAGATGAGATTACAGATGAAGCGATTTCTTCGGGAATAAATGATATTATTATTAAGCCGTTTGAACCGGTACGACTTTTTAAGATAATGAATTATTTAATACTGGAAACGAAAAACGCCGGTTAGTACCAGCGTTTTTTATTTTGTTTAGAAGCATTTGATTTTCTCGATTTATGAGCACCACCGCTTCGGTTTGAATTTTTAGGTTTTTCATCTGTCGCTTCCGGGCTTCCTGAATGCCATGGGTAAGGATGATCAGTAATGGTTTTTACCTCTACTTTTATGAGTTTCTGAATGTCTTTCCAGTAAGGCTGTTCGTCTTTACCGCAAAACGAAATGGCAATTCCGCCATTTCCGGCACGCCCTGTACGTCCAATTCGGTGTACATAAGTCTCCGGAATGTTGGGTAAATCAAAATTGATAACAAAAGGCAATTGGTCAATATCGATTCCTCTTGCAGCAATATCAGTCGCAACAAGAACGCCAACTTCTTTGTTTTTAAACGCATCTAAAACACGCTGTCTGGCATTTTGAGATTTATCTCCGTGAATAGCCTCGGCAGGAATGTCTTTTTTACGAAGCGCTTTTACCACGTTGTCAGCACCATGTTTGGTTCTTGAAAAAACCAGAACATTAGACAGATTTTCATTTTTGATCAAATGATACAATAAATTTCTTTTCTCTGTTTTTTCTACAAAGTAAATGCGCTGCTCAACCGTTTCTGCCGTTGATGAAACAGGTGAAACTTCTACCTTCTCAGGATCTTTCAAAAACATTTCAGCCAGTTCGCGGATGGCAATCGGCATAGTGGCAGAGAATAATAAAGTCTGCCTGTTTTTAGGAGTCAGTTTTACAATTTTTTTGACATCATTGATAAAACCCATGTCCAGCATTTGATCGGCTTCATCCAGAACTAAAGTGTGTAAATGATCGAGATCCAGGAATCCCTGTTTGTGTAAATCAAGCAAACGGCCCGGGGTTGCAACTAAAATGTCAACTCCATTTTTTAGAGCGTCTACCTGAGGATTTTGTGAAACCCCTCCAAAAATGGTCAATTGTGTTAAGTTGGTATATTTGGCATAAGTGTCAAAACTTTGTCCAATCTGAACCGCTAATTCACGTGTAGGAGTAACTATAAGAGCACGAACTTGTTTGGCCTTTTTAGACGAGCCTACAATTCGGTGTAATTGGTGTATGATTGGAATAGCAAATGCTGCTGTTTTTCCGGTACCGGTTTGTGCACAGCCAATTAAATCTCTTCCTGACAAAACGATCGGGATCGATTGTTCCTGAATAGGGGTAGGATTTAAGTAACCTTCTTCAAATACGGCTTTTTGTATACTTTTTGAGAGTGACAGATCTTCGAATAACATATCTTAACTTATTAAGAATTTAGTTTTATGTACTAAAATTCAGTGCAAAGATAGGTTTATTCGTTTAATCCTTTATTTGAATATTGCTTTATTTGGCAAACACCTATTTTTTTGATTAGTAAAGTTTCTGTTGCGATTAGATTTTTTCGTTATTCGCTTTAATAAAATCAGTTACTAAATAACCTATTAGCTTGCCAATTAAATTGTTGTTCGGAGAATCGGCCAGATCTGGCGCGCCCTCACAAATATGCAGATACGTCGCATTTTTATGTTGTCCGAAAAAGGAAATAAACTGACGTACTTGTTCTACCGAAAAACCGCTGATGGTCATAGCGCTGCTGGCAATATTCGGAATAGCATCCAAATCGATTTCGATTCCGAAAGAATCGGTTCTGATAAATTCTAAAGCCAGAGCCATTTCTCTGTCAAAATCTTTTTCCCTGCGAATGCCGACGCTGTCGTAGGTATTATAGCGAACGCGGTCTTCAAGTTTTTTGATGATGTCTAAAACACTTTTAGAAGTATAGTTTTCATGCAGACCAAAAATGAAGTATTTTTTTAAGAAACCTTCTTCATAGGCATAAGAAAAACCGTTGCCACTATGACGTCCTTCAAGGATTCTAAAGTCAGAATGCGCATCAAAATTGATAGCATTAATTGGTTTTCCCTTGGCCAAAGCCGATCCTTTTATATTTCCGTAAGCATTGTTATGTCCGCCTCCAATAATGATAGGTGTTTTTCCTGCTTTTATAAGAGTAAAGATAATGTGTGAAACTTCTTTGTCTATTTTTTCGACTAATTGACTAAGTTTTGATCGGTCGTCGATATCATTGAAATCAAGATTTTCAACATCGCGCATTTCCTCAGCAACGTCCAATTGTCCTAAAACAATAATCTGACTGCCTTTAGAAAAACGATTGTGCTGAATGTTAGCAATACTTTTCATGGCGCTTCCCCATGCCGATGCCGCTCCCGGTCTGCCGTAATTGGCACGCACACCAATATCTTCGGGAATTCCGAAAAGGACATACTTAGCTTCGCTGTCTTTTAGAAACTGAATCTTGTCAACTCCTTTAGGGATGACGATCATTTTCTCTCCGAATTTTATTTCACCACTTCTGTGATTAGTAATTTTTGCTAAATCGTTAACAGTAAAAGGAATGAGTTTCTCCATGAAAAAAAAAATTTTTCAAAAATACTATAATTGTAGAAACTTACGTTAATACCTTTATATTAATTCTTAAATTTGTTTTAAAGAAAATTTTTTAAATATGGAAAACCCAAAGAACAACAACTCAAGTCTAAAGGCGGTAATCGCAGTTTTAGCAGTCCTACTGATTGGTAGCTTAGTGTATATTTTTAAATTATCGTCTGATACAGACGTAGTTAAAACTGAACTTACAACGACAATGACAGAAAAAGAATCTGTTATGAAAGATTTACAGGAATTAAAAGCAACTTACGATGCTGCAATTGCTGAGAATACTTCTATGTCTGATGAGTTAATTCAGGAAAGAGATAAAGTAGTCGCTCTAATGGATGATTTAAATAAATCTAAAGGAGATGTGTCTAAGTACAGATCACAAGTTCAGGCAATGCAAGGTAAAATGAAAACTTTAGTTGCTGAAAACGATGAGTTGAAAAAACAAAATGGTGTTTTAACGGTTCAAAGAGACAGTACAATTGTAGTTTTAGGAGAGTCTAAGAAATACAATGAAGTTTTGGTTGGTCAAAACGAAGAATTGGCTAAAACAGTTGAAAAAGGAGCTAAATTATCAGTTTTAAATACTAAAACAATTGCTTACAAAGTAAGAAGTTCTGGAAAACAAATTGAAACTGATAAAGCAAGCCGCGCTGATGTATTGAAAGTAAGCTTTACAATTGCTGAAAATCAAATCGCGAAATCAGGAGATAAAACGTACTATGTTCAGGTTATTGACTCTAAAAATAATGTTTTAGGAGAAAAGAGAACAGAAAGTTTTGGAGATAATACTTTAACGTACAGTTTTAAAACTACTGTTAAATATGAAAATAAAACAGTAAATGTTTCAGAAGATTTAATTGGTAAAGATTTCGAAAAAGGAACTTACTTTATTAACGTTTTTGACAATGACGAATTAGTTTCTAAAACTAGTTTCACTTTAAGATAATACGCCGTCTAGGACAAATACCACTAAAAGTAAAAAAGGTCTGTGATTTTTCACAGACCTTTTTTATGCTTTCTATTCAAGAATTTTTCCTTCAAGAAAAACGCTTTCGATAAGATTACTTCCAAAAGCATAAGGAATTTGATAGTAAGAGGAAACGGGTTTTGTAAGGATCAGATTGGCTTTTTTTCCTTTGGTGATACTTCCATGTGTCTCAGAAATTCCCATCGCGTAGGCGCCATTTATAGTAGCGGCATTTATAGCTTCTTCAGGAGTCATTTTCATTTTAATACAAGCCGTTGCAACTACAAAATTCATATTTCCGGATGGAGTAGAGCCAGGGTTAAAATCTGTAGCCAGGGCAATTGGCAGGCCTGCTTTTATCATTTCACGAGCCGGAGTGTAAGGAATGCTTAAAAAATAAGAACAGGATGGTAAAGCAACAGGCATCGTTTCTGTATTTTTTAACGCCTCAATGTCTTCCGGGTTCATAATTTCAAGATGATCCACTGAAAGGGCGTTGTATTTGATTCCAGCTTGTATTCCGCCAATAGAATTGAATTGGTTGACATGAATTTTTGGTTTCAGTCCAAATTGTATTCCGGCTTCCATGATTTTTTCTGTTTCTTCAACTGAGAAATAACCCGTTTCACAAAAGGCATCCACATAATCGGCCAGTTTGTTTTGGGCAATTTCAGGCAGCATTTTAGTGATGATTTCATCAATATAACCCGCTTTGTTTTCTTTATAATGCAAAGGGAAGGCGTGTGCTCCCAGAAAAGTGGCTTTTATAGCAATCGGATAATTCTGGGCTAATTTTTGAATTACGCGAAGCATTTTAAGTTCACCTTCGATAGTTAGTCCGTAACCGGATTTAATTTCTACAGCTCCGGTTCCCAAATGCATGACTTCTTCTAAACGAACTTTCGACTGCTCGTAGATTTCCTCTTCATTAGTTTCATTGAGTTTTTTAGCCGAGTTTAGAATACCACCGCCACGATTCGCAATTTCTTCATACGAAAATCCATTTATTCGGTCTACAAATTCCTGTTCGCGATTACCTGCATATACAATGTGGGTGTGGCTGTCGCACCACGTAGGCAGTACAACTCGTCCTGTTGCATCGATTGTCAGATCGGCATTGGTTTCAGGAAGATTTTCCATCAGACCATAATCCTGAATAAGATCGTCTTTTAGAATTAAATAGGCGTTTTTCAGCGTTGGAAGTATGGCCATTTCTGCTCCTGATACTTTGGCTATTGAAGTTTCGCGAACCTGAAGCAGTTCTTTTATGTTTGTTATAAGAGTTGTCATTATTTTGAGGTATAAAGTAAAAAGCACAAATTTCACAATTATCACACAATAGATTAGTGAAATTAGTGAAATCTGTGTTTGAAAATTTGTTCTTAATTATCTTATTCTGAAACGGTTATTTCGAACATTTTAGTCCAGTTTTTACCGGTAACAAAAATAGTTTTGGTTTTTGGGTTGTAAGCAATTCCGTTTAAAACATCATCTTTAGTTACATCAGTCATAAGTTTGCGTAATCCTGACATGTCCAGAATTCCCTCAACGGCTCCAGAGGTAGGGTTTACGACAGCAATAGCATCCTTAAACCAAACGTTGGTATAGATTTTTCCGTTAATCCACTCCAATTCATTAATGGCTTTAATTTTTGAAGTTCCTGAGTATACGTTAATGTAATCTATCATTTTTTGCGTTGCAGGATCCATTTTCCAGATTTTCTCTGTTTTGTCCGTTTGATAAATGTATTTCCCGTCATTCGTCATTCCCCAGCCTTCGATATCTTTCTCGTAAGCAAAGGTTTTTTCCAGTTTTAAAGTGTTGGCATTGTAGATGAAACCTGTTTTGTTTTGGTAGGTCAGCTGAAATAATTTACCGTTGATGAACGTAATTCCTTCACCAAAGTATTTTTTGTCTAAATCAATTTGCTTGAAAATTTTCCCTGTTTTATAATCGTATTTTCTTACGTAAGAAGCTCCTTCCTGACCGGTGCTTTCGTATAAAGTGTCTTTGTAAAACTCTAATCCTTCAGTGAAAGATTGTTTGTCGTGCGGATAGGTGTTGACTATTTTATATTTTAATAGTTTAGGTTCGATATTAGAAACCAGTTCCACACGTTTTGTAGCGTCTGAGGAATCTGATCCAAAATAAACGGTAGCTTTTAGGTACTGATATCCTAATCTTTGTTCTTTTAATTCAAATTTGAATTTTTCCGCACCTTTTGTGCTTCCCACTTTTTTATCGTTTACAAAGTAGGCAATGCTGTCGATTTCTTTCGAATTTGGGTTTAAAACACCGATCGAAATGGCTTCCTGAGGTGAAAAATGTGCCGGAAAAGCCGAATCATCGATAGTAAACAAAGAATTTTCACCTTTTTTTGTATCTCCACATCCAATTAATGTGATTCCTAATAAAATGACAGTTAGGAAGTTATAATTTTTCATAGTTTAAAATTTGAATAAGCCAATATACGATGATATTTTTATAGCAACAAAGCTCTTGCAAAAATATAAAAAGATTGTATATTTGCACCGGCAAGTCCTACACGACCAGCTCCTGCAGACTCCCCCAGGATGGGAACATAGCAAGGGTACGTGGTTGAGCGGTGCGATGTAGGTCGCTTGCCATTTTTTTTTTTTTTTAGTTCCCGATCTTTCGGGATTTTTTTTAGAATTAATTTAAAAGTAGTCTTCCTTATGGAGGATTTTTTTATTTTTGACCCTTTTGAAAGTTAAAGTTAAGTGATGGAAATTAAAAATTTCTCCACATAACCCATAACCCATAACCCATAACCCATAACTCAAAACTTAAATAATGAGTAAAGTTGTTTTAATAACCGGCGGATCTTCAGGAATTGGAAAGTCAATTGGAGAGTATTTACATCAAAGAGGTTTCGTGGTATACGGAACGAGCCGAAATCCTGAAAAGGTACAGCATTCTGTTTTTCCATTGGTTGCTTTGGACGTTCGTAATGCGGAATCTATACAGTTGGCAGTGACTCAGATTATTGCAGCATCCGGAAGACTGGATGTTGTCATTAATAATGCCGGGGTTGGAATTACCGGACCTTTAGAGGAGATTCCGACGGAGGAAATCAAGAATAATTTTGAAACCAATTTTTTCGGACCAATTGAAGTGATGAAAGCGGTTTTGCCTCAAATGCGAGAGCAAAAATCGGGTTTGATTATCAATATTACTTCGATTGCAGGTTATATGGGATTGCCGTATCGCAGTGTGTATTCGGCTTCCAAAGGGGCTTTAGAATTAATTACCGAGGCTTTGCGAATGGAAGTGAAGTCGTTTGGAATTGAAATTACGAATGTGGCTCCGGGTGATTTTGCCACAAATATTGCAGCAGGTCGTTATCACGCACCGGTGGTAAAAGGTTCGGCTTACGAAAAAGTGTATGGCGATATTCTTGCAACGATGAACGAACATGTTGATGCAGGGGGAAATCCGAATGAAATGGCTGAAGCTGTTTATAAAATCATCCAAAAGGAAAAACCAAAAGTACATTATAAAGTAGGGGCTTTTATGCAGAAGTTCTCCATTGTTTTAAAACGTGCATTACCGGATAAAGTTTATGAAAAAATGCTGATGAATCATTATAAATTATAAATAGCTAAATGCCAAAATGAAATACCTTTTACTTTTTATTACTGTTGCCTTTTGTTCCTGTTCTCCAAAAATCAGAACTTCTGTTTCTGAAAAACACGATAAATTAAATGAAAGTGATAAAGTTGTCGTTTTTAATGCTAAATCAGAACTTCCTTCAGCATATAGTAAAATTGGATCGACTAAAATTGGAGATACTGGTTTTACTACCAATTGTAGTTTAAATACAGTGCTTGAAAAAGCAAAAACAGAAGCTCGCAAAAGCGGTGCTAATGCATTGTTAATTACAGAACATTTGTATCCGAGTACATTTGGAAGTAGTTGTCATCGAATTACTGCTGATTTGTTGAGAGTTGAAAATACTTCGGATTATAATAGATCTAAGATTGTTAAAGATACCATTCAGCTAGTTTCAGGTTCTAAAGCTATTAAAAAGGATGCCGTAGTTTATAATTCAGGTAATTATAATAATTCTAAAACTTCAAAATTTTTAATTACCGCTAATGTTGGGCAGAGTTTTAGAGTAGCTTCATCTCCGGACGGACTGAATTCAGAACAAAAGGAATATTTGAAAAAATTAAAATCGGGATTAAGTTATGATGTAAGCGCTTATTATCTTAAAGATGGAATAAGAGGATTTGGTTTGAAATACAATGTTTATAAGTCGTCTGGAGTGATTTATGATCAGAAGATTACTTCGAATGATGGAGTTACGACAAGAGGAGATTTTAGTGATGATATAACAATTTCGTTTATTGGACCGTCTTTTATACTGACTGAAAATCAACATGCAAGAATTGGTGAGGCTAATTTAGAACTATCTTTAGGGTATATGGCATATCAAAATAAGGCAGGTATGGTTAGCGGTAATTCGGTAAAAATAACAGGTTCGAATCTGGGTATGATTGGCGGAATGGGATATCATTTTAGAATAACACCTCATTTTTTGATAGGACCACAAGTTAGTTTTGTTGGAGGTGCTTTGAAGAAGTTAAAGTATACGTATGCAGATGGCAGAACTTATACGGAAAAATTGGATAAAGATGAGATAGAAAATTTATGGAGAATTGATTTGGCTATTGGTGCTAAGTTTAGATTCTAAGTTGTAATTTTGCAGGGAAATTTTAAACACACAATTAAATATAAATAGATTATGAAATTTTTTATTGACACGGCTAATTTAGCTCAGATTAAAGAAGCGCAGGCTTTAGGGGTTTTGGATGGTGTAACCACTAACCCATCATTGATGGCTAAAGAAGGAATTACCGGAAAAAACAACATTTTGAAGCACTATGTTGACATCTGTAATTTGGTTGAAGGAGATGTAAGTGCTGAAGTGAATGCGCTGGATTTTGACGGTATGGTTAAGGAAGGTGAGGAGCTGGCTGAATTACATGACCAAATCGTGGTAAAATTGCCTATGACGAAAGAAGGTGTTATGGCGGCAAAATATTTTTCTGATAAAGGAATTAAAACGAATGTAACTCTTGTGTTTTCAGTAGGACAAGCTATTTTGGCTGCAAAAGCGGGAGCAACTTATGTATCTCCGTTTGTGGGTCGTTTAGATGATGTTTCAACTGACGGATTGAATTTAATCGAAGAGATTAGATTGGTATATGACAACTACGGTTACGAAACTCAAATTTTAGCAGCTTCTGTGCGTCACACGATGCACATTGTAAATTGTGCTAAAATCGGTGCTGATGTTATGACAGGGCCTCTTTCTGCAATTTATGGATTGTTGAAACATCCATTAACAGATATTGGATTGGCTCAGTTTGTAGCTGATTTCGAAAAAGGAAACAAGTAGTCCTTAATTAATAAGAACTTAAAAACGCCATTTTTCAATAGAAAGATGGCGTTTTTTTTATTTTTATATACCCGACAGATTTTTGAAACCTGTCGGGTTTGTTGTGATTATAGGAAAGTAGTGCTAAAAAAAAACAAATCTCAAATTCCAAATTCCAAACTTTTAGGAGCGTTTGGGATTTGGAATTTGAGATTTGGAATTTAAAATTTTACTCGTTTAGTGACCTCCGCCTCCGCCTTCAACGTGGTTGATCCCTTGTCTTTTTAAAATTTTAGGACAATAGAAACCATAAAATCCTAAGTATGCAAAGCCAAGAAGAGGAACGATATAGGAGAAGTGTGTCCATGTGATTCCAAAAATTCCGTTTGGACTTGTAAGGTCGATATCACAGATACTTCCCTGAATTAAAGGGATAATTCCTCCTCCAAGAATCATCATGATTAAGAATGAAGATGCTTTTCCAGTGTTTTTACCTAAGCCTGCAATCGCTAAGTCAAAGATAGACGGCCACATGATAGATAAGAATAAACCTCCGGAAATAAAGAAGAATTTAGCAATTTGCGGATCCGGGTAAACCAATCCGGCAAACATCATCAATACACCGGAAATTCCGAAAAGCATTAAGGTTTTACCTGCATTTTTACCTCCAACAAAACTTACTGCTATAAATAACAAGATCCAGATTGGGTAAATGTAAAAAGAAGAAACATCGTGCGCGGCAAAAAGGTTAGCGCCAATGATTACTCCAAATGCCAATGCAGGAACAATGAACTTAAGAGCTGTATTTACTAAGTTTGAAGTATTGAAAACGTTAACCCCGCCATTCCAGCGGCCAATCATTAAGCTTCCCCAGTAAAGGGCAATAAATGGGGCAATAGCATCTTCCAGGATGTTTCCAAATTCATGTGTATGCAGTAAAGCAGGAAGGTTACTGATAATAGTTACCTCCGTACCTACGTAGATAAAGATTCCTAACATTCCTAAATAAAGCTGTGGGTAGTCTAGTATGTTGAATTTTTCGTGAGCTACTTTAATTTCTTCTTCGTCCTCTTTTGCAGGATCTTCAATTTTGGAGAAGTTCATGAAAACGGCTACTATGATAAAAGCAAGTCCCAGAATAATAAAAGGCAGTTTAATGTCCTCTAAAGAAAGAGCTGTTTTTTTGTTATCTCCCATTCCGAATAAAGCTATTCCCAGTAAGATAGCACCAATTGTAGTTCCGAAAGAGTTGATTCCACCTGCTAAAGTCAAACGGTGTGCACCTGTTGCAGGGCTTCCCATTTTAATGGCAAGAGGATTGGCAACAATTTGCTGGATAGAGAATCCTAATCCTACTGTAAATAAAGCGGTTAAGAAGAAAGGGAAGCTTTCCATTGATGCAGCGGGAATGAATAAAAATGATCCAACGGCAGATAGGAGTAAACCGGCAGAAAGTGTTTTTTTGTATCCAAATTTTTGTAAAACATCTAATTTTAAGGACACCAAAAAGAAAATCAATGAACCGACGAAGTATGCTGCATAAAAGGCCCAGGCTACTAATTGTGATTGTACTTGCGATAAGGTGAATACTTTCTTGAAAACAGGAATCAGGATGTCATTGGCAGAACCAACAAAACCCCAAAAGAAGAAAACAATTATCAACGAGATAAACTGTCCCCATTTGGTTTGAACATTTTCTGAACTCATAATTTAAGAGGTTAATTTTTTATTTTATTGTTTTTTGAAGACCGTAAATATATTTGTTAAGTGTATCAAAAAAAAATAAAAAGCTACAAATAATGTTAAATTTAAACCAACGACATTATTTTTTCAACAATGTGTTAGTTTTTACTGAGTTAGAAAAACGATTTAGGAAGCTGAATTTATTCCAGAATTTTGTTTTTTACTTCTTTGCTGTAATTTCTTCCAATTGGAATGGTGTAGGATTGTATCTGAATACGATTGCCCTCTATAGATTTCACTTTGTTGAGCGCAATTACGTATGATTTGTGAATGCGCAGGAATCGGTCAGCCGGTAATTCTTCAGATAATGAAGTCAGAGATTTGTGTGTAATGTAGGTTTTGTCGGAAGTCACCACTTTTATGTATTCTTTCATGCCTTCAACAAACAGAATTTCTTCAATATTAATTTTCATCATTTTTTTATCGACTTTAATAAAAATATGAGAGTCTCCTTTTACGGTTTCGACTTTAATATTGTTTTTTAGGTTGTATTCGGTGGTGATTTTATTAATGCATTTTATAAATCTTGGAAGAGGAATCGGTTTTACTAAATAATCCAGAACATCCAGATCGTAACTTTCGGCGGCAAATTCTCTAAAAGCGGTTGTGATGATAACTTTGGTTTTGTTTTCGATTAAGCTAATAAGTTCGAACCCTGTCATCATAGGCATGTTAATGTCTAAGAATACAGCATCGACAGTGGTACTGTTTATAAAATCAAGCGCTTCCAAAGAATTATTAAATGTGCCGATTACTTCAAAATCTGTAAAATTGGTAAAATAATTTTGCAGGACTTTGATTGCTAAAGGCTCATCATCAACCAACACGCATTTAATTTTCATTATTAAGAGGTATTTGCAAACGGATTATATAGTAATTTAATTTGATTGTGTTCTTCAGACTAAAATCGTTCTTGTAAATCAGTTTTAATCTTTTTTTGGTATTCGCCAGGCCAATACCGCCTTTCGAGTTAAGATTTTGTGAAATTACAAAATTATTTAAGATTTCAAAGTCTAACATTTTATTGTCGATAACTTTACAATTGATTTTGATTTTTAAATTGTTGTTATTGACTCCGCCATGTTTAAAGGCATTTTCTACCAATGAAATAAAGATCAGCGGAGGTACTACTATATCCTCGATATTCGATTCCAGGTTGATCGTAACTTCTACATTTTCAAAACGTAACTTCTCGATTTCGATATAATTTTGGATGTAATCAATTTCTTTAATTAAGGGAACTGATTTAGTTCCTTTGACATCATATAAAACATACTCCATCAAATTAGACAGTTTTAAGATTACGTCCGGAACTTTATCGGAAGATTCTAGTGATAAAGCATACAAGTTATTCAGCGTATTAAAAAAGAAATGAGGCTGAATTTGATTCTCCAGATATTTTAGTTTGATCTTAAACTGATTTTCTCTTAATGATCGGTTTCTTTCGCGTTCTCGTAACCAGGTTAGTGTAAGGTAAACAGAAGATGCCATGGCAACAACGTACAATTCTCCGATGCAGACTGCCAGTACGTGGTTAATGTCGAAGGTGTGATATTCACGGTTCGCTTCCGGCCAAATATTTTCGGATATAATATAATAGGTAAGACCAGTTTTTATTAAGTAGACACCCAATAGGCTTGCAACCATCATAAAGGTGTATTGAATGTACTTTTGTTTTAGCACCAAACGAGGAACCAATACAAATAAATTAAAATAGACTAATGGAATGTGTAAGGAGAATTCTATCAAGTTTGATTTGAACGAATAGGAGTAGTCATTAAAGTAGGCTCCCCATCTTAAAAAGTTAAGAGTGAAATAGCAGCTCCAAAACCAAATGTGATTTTTGAGTTTAATGTCAAATTTTAATTTCCGTAGTTCGTTCAACTTCTGTTAATAATTTATTAAGGATTTTCTTTAGCCTAAATATGATGCAACTTTAAACAATTACTTTCTAAAACGCAATTCTTTTGAAGAATATTTTAATAAAAAAGAAATGTGTTGGGGTTTTCTGATGGGATAACGTTTTCGTAAAGCATATTGTAAAGTATTGACTGAGATTTGATCATAAATGCCATTAAGATGTTAATGAATATTAAATGATTGTTTAATAAAAGTGATTTTTTTTGTAGTAAATTTTTATTTTGTTGTAAAAATTTACCAGAAAATGGCTAGAAAACGTTTTCGAATAGCATATTATTGATTGTTTTATGTCGTTGGTTTAAAATTTAATGTTGTTTGTATAAATTATTTTTTTTAACAATCCCTTAAGAATAATTTTACCCTATAACTAACAAAATAAATTAACATGAAAAAAATTTTCTTAATCTTTATGATTGTTTTTACGGCGCAGGTTTCGCTTGCTCAGGTAAAAAACATTAAAGGTGTGATTACAGATTCTGATGGAATGCCATTGCCAGGGGCTTCCGTTGCAGTACAAGGAGGTCAAAAGGGAACTACTTCCGATTTTGACGGGGTGTACTCGATTGAAGTTCAAAAAGGACAGACTTTAGTTTTTACTTATGTTGGACTTGAAACACAATCAATAGTTGTAGGTGATGCTGCTACAATTAATGTTAAAATGCTACAGGCAGCATCAAATGCACTTACGGAAGTTGTTGTAACTTCATTAGGTATCAAGAAAACAAGAAAATCTTTAACTTATGCAGCTCAGGAACTTAAAGGAGAAGAGCTAACACGTGTAAGAGATGCGAACGTTATCAATACAATTGCAGGTAAAATTGCGGGTGTTGCTGTAACAAAAAGTTCTGCCGGTACAGGTGGTTCTACAAAAGTAGATATTCGTGGAAGCTCTTCAGCAACAAACAATCAGCCTTTATACGTTATTGATGGTATTCCGATGTTAAACTCTGGTTCAGGTCAGCCAAATGATACTTTTGGTAGTTTAAATGGTGGTAACCGTGATGGTGGAGATGTTGTGTCTTTAATTAACCCGGACGATTATGATGGAATGACGGTTCTTAAAGGAGCAGCAGCTTCTGTATTATATGGATCGCAAGGAGCAAATGGAGTAATTTTACTTTCATCTAAAAAAGGAAAAGTAGGACAGTCAAGTTTTTCAGGTTCGTCTGTAACTACTTTTGAATCGGCAGCTTATTTGCCAAAGTTTCAAAAAGATTATGCTGCAAGAGCAGGAGAAGATGAGACTTGGGGTGCGAAACAAAACGTAAAAGATCATGTTAAAGATTTCTTTCAAACCGGAGTTACTCAAATTACATCTGTAGGGTATTCTGCAGCTACAGAAAATTCTTCTACAGCATTGACTTATGCTAATACATCAGGATCTGGGATTATTCCAGGTAACGGAATTAAGAGAAACAACTTTGGAATTCGTCAATCTGCAAAGTTTTTTGATAACAAACTTACAGTAGGTGTAACAGGTAACTATACTACACAATCAATTGCAAATAAACCGGTGAATGGTCTTTATTTTAATCCACTTACAGGAGTTTATTTAATGCCAAGAGGAAATGATTTCAATTTTTATAAAAATAATTATGAAGTTTTTAATCCGACTAGAAATTTAATGGCTCAAAATTGGATGACGAACAGAGATATTATGCAAAACCCATATTGGGCTATTAACAGAAATAAATCTGAAGACACAAACACTTTCTTCAACGGAGCAATTTCTGCTTCATACAAAGCAAATGAATGGTTAACAATTGCTTCAAGATATAGTTATAACAGAGTTGACAGTGGATTTGAAAAGAGAATTTTTGCTACTACTCAAGGAACACTTTCTCATGCTAATGGTAGATATATTAGTAATGATGCTGTGAGTACGCAGCGTTATGGAGATTTAATTGCTACGATCAATACAAAATTCAGTGATGATTTTTCATTTAATGCTAATATTGGTACAAGTATTACGAATACGATGACGAATGACAGAACAATTTTAGATTCTGGAATTGGTGCCGGATTAAGAATTACGAACTGGTTTACACTTAACAATTTTATAAACAATACAGGAAATTATCAGACCATTGACTCAAAAAGAGAAATACAGTCTGTATTTGCAGCTACTACATTGGGTTACAAGGATATGTTGTTCTTAGACCTTGCAGCAAGAAATGACTGGTCTTCTACATTAGTGAATACTAAAAAAGGGTCTTATTTTTACCCGTCTGTAGGTTTGACAGGTATCCTTAGCGAGATGTTCAAAATGCCGGA
This sequence comes from Flavobacterium sp. N502540, assembly GCF_025947365.1. Classification (NCBI taxonomy): domain Bacteria; kingdom Pseudomonadati; phylum Bacteroidota; class Flavobacteriia; order Flavobacteriales; family Flavobacteriaceae; genus Flavobacterium; species Flavobacterium sp. N502540. Next base: position 5,388,588 of record NZ_CP110012.1, on the reverse strand, counting down.
GTCAATTAGTTTTGCAAAAGTTCGTGCAACTTATGCTCAGGTTGGTAATGATGTTGCTGCTTTTGTTACTACTCCTGTAGATTTATATGTCCCAGGTAATAATACTACTCAGCCTCAGATTGGATTACAAAGAGGAACTACTTTAAAACCGGAATTGAAATCAGAGTATGAATTTGGTACAGAGTGGAGATTCCTTAACAACAGATTTGGTATTGAACTTTCTTACTATAATTCAACAACAAAAAATCAATATTTCCAATCAGCCGCTCCTGACGGAAGTCCTGAGGGAGTTAGATTTTATGGTTTCAATGCCGGAAGTATCGAAAATAAAGGTTTTGAAATCGTAGTAAATGCGGGTGTTGTTAAAGGAGATAAATTCTCATGGGATTCATCTGTGAATTTTTCTCAAAACAAAAATACAGTAAAAGAACTTCCAGAGTCATCTAAAGGAATTGTGAATTTGACTGTTCCTGGAGTTAATAACTACCAATACTCTTTAATTGAAGGAAGACCGTTTGGTGTTATTATGGGAAAAAATATTCTTAGAGATAGTCAAGGTAGAATGTTGTTAAGTGATAAAGGTAAAGTACAAGTTAATCCAGATTTTGTTGAAGTTGGAAATTCAAATCCTGATTTCATGTTAGGTTTCTCTAACACTTTCAAGGTTGGTGCTTTCTTTGCAAATGTTTTGATTGATGGACGTTTTGGAGGTAAAGTAATGAGCATGACTGAAGCTCAAAATGATTTCTTTGGAGTTTCTAAAGCAACAGGTGATGCCAGAAATGCTGGTGGAGTACCAGTAAATGCGGTTAAACCTGATGGTACTGTGGTAACTAATATACCTGCTGAAGAATATTATAAAGCCGTTGGAGGAAGAGATGGAATTACAGGTGAATATGTTTATAAAGCGACAAATGTAAGTGTGAGAGAGATCTCTGTAGGATATACTTTTAACCCTAAAAAACTTCCTGTTTTTCAAACAGCTTCTATTTCATTAATTGCCAGAAATTTATTCTTTATATACAAAGACGCTCCTTTTGATCCAAACATTGCATTAAGTACAGGAGAAGGACTGCAAGGTATTGATATCTATGGTTTACCTTCTACCAGAAGTATTGGTCTTAATTTAAATGTAACTTTCTAAATTAAAAAAAATGAAACTAAATAATATAAAAAAAACAGCTATCTGTATGTCGATACTTGCTACGGTAGGTTGTACAGGTAATTTTGATGAGATTAACACCAATCCAAATGGTTTTAGTAGTGTGCAGTTACAAGATGATTTTAATGACATCAAAAAAGGATTTGCTCCGATGTTTAACAATATTCAGGTATTAGGTGATCAGCTTGAATCTCAGTATCAATTACAACAGAATCTAAATGCAGATATTTGGTCAGGTTATATGGCTACGCCAACTCCTTTTAGAGGAGGAAGTAACAATACAACTTATGACTTAATTGACGGATGGAACAATGCTATTTGGACAAATGCTTATCCTAATGTTATGTTCAACGCCTACGATATTGCAAATAGAACAAAAGGAAAATTTGATCATTTTTATGCACTTTCTCTAATCTTGAAAGTAGAAGGAATGCACCGTGTTACGGACATCTTTGGTCCTATCATCTATTCTCAATACGGTAAAAATGCGCCAATTGCTTATGATTCTCAGGAAGAAGTATACAACCAAATGTTTAGCGAGTTGGATTTTGCTGTAGATGAATTAACAAAAAGAGCAGATTCAGGAGAGCCTTTTGTCTTTAAAGATGCAGATTTATCTGGTTATGAAGGTAATTATGCCTCTTGGGTAAAATTTGCCAACACTTTACGTTTGAGATTAGCTATGCGTATCGTAAAAGTAAAACCTGCTTTAGCAAAAGCTCAGGCTGAAAAAGCGGTAGCACAAAAATTCGGAGTATTTACAGCTAAAAAAGATGCGTTTAGAATTGTATCTCCAACTTTTACAAACCCTATTGCTACCATTAGTGGTTCATGGTTAGATATTAGAATGTCTGCCGATATGGAATCTATTTTAAAAGGATACAACGATCCTAGAATGCCAATTTATTTTGATAAATCAGCTCAGTTTGCAGGTCAGTACAAAGGAATTCGTACCGGTATAGCCATTGGAGGAAAAGGAGACCGTGAGCGTTTTTCAGGTATTGGAGATGTTGTTAAATCGAAAACAATTTACTTGGTAACAACTGCTGAAGCTTATTTCTTAAGAGCAGAAGGAGCTTTAAGAGGCTGGAATATGGGAGGCGATGCTAAATCATTATACGAGGCAGGTATTGGGGCGTCATTTGATCAAAGAGAAGCTTCAGGTATTGCTAAATACTTAATTGATAATACTAGTCTACCTGTAGCATATGTTGATCCTGTTGCTGCTGTGAACAATTCAGCTCCGGTAAATAATATTACTATTGCCTGGGATGATGCAGCTACAAATGAGGTGAAATTACAAAGAATTATTACTCAAAAATGGATCGCAGGTTTCCCGGAAGGACAAGAGGCTTGGTCTGATTACAGAAGAACAGGATATCCAAAATTATTCCCTGTAGTGGTAAACAATAGTGGAGGAAAAATTACTACGGAATTTGGTCCTAGAAGAATCAACTTTACTTCAAATGAAGTACTGAACAATAAAGAAGGTGTAGCAACTGGTGTAGCTAAGTTAGGTGGTCCGGATAACGGAGGAACCAGACTTTGGTGGGATGTTAATGCTCCAAATTTCTAAAAAAATAATCAAAGAATTAAAAGAATTTAAGTTTGGTTAGTAAATGGCGTAGACAACGCGAGTTGTTTATGCCATTTCATAAACCAAAATTGTAAATGTTATAAAAAGAAAAGAAATGAAAAGTGCTTTAGAAATAAAACCTGATATCAGCTATAAAAGCGCGGGAAAATTTGAAGAGACGCGATTTGAGAAAATCCATAATGAAATCTTCAGAAATTCAGCAGAAGCTTCGGTAATTGTAGCACAGGAAATTGCGCAATTGATCCGATCTAAACAAGAAAAGAATAAATCTTGCGTATTAGGTTTAGCCACAGGTTCTTCTCCTATAAAAGTTTATGAAGAGTTGGTGAGAATGCACAGAGAAGAAGGCCTAAGTTTTAGCAATGTAATCACTTTCAATCTGGATGAATATTATCCAATGAGTAAAGAGAACAATCAGAGCTATCATTATTTCATGCATCAGCATCTTTTTAATCATATTGACATCAATCCCGAAAATGTAAATATTCCCGACGGAACCATTGCTATTGATGAACTCAATCAATACTGCATCGATTACGAAATGAATATTAAAAATGCAGGAGGACTGGATTTTCAATTATTAGGAATTGGTCGTACAGGTCACGTAGGTTTCAACGAACCCGGATCCCATATCAACTCGGGAACCAGAATCATTACACTGGATCATATTACAAGAGTCGACGCTTCTTCCGATTTTAACGGAATCGATAACGTTCCAAAAAGAGCGATCACCATGGGGGTTTCTACCATCATGAGATCCAAACGAATTGTACTAATGGCCTGGGGACAAAACAAAGCCGATATCATCAAGAGAACCATTCAGGGCGATATCAGTTCCGAAGTTCCGGCTACATTTTTACAAAACCACCCTAATGCGACTTTCGTATTAGACCAGTCAGCAGCTTCAGAATTAACCCGTTTCAAAACGCCTTGGTTAGTAGGAGAATGTATCTGGACACAAGAATTAAAAAGCAAAGCGATTGTTTGGTTGTGCCAAAAAACAAAACAATCTATTTTAAAATTAACAGACCGTGATTACAACAACAACGGAATGTCAGATCTTTTGGCGCAGGAAGGTTCTGCTTACGACTTGAACATCAATATGTTTAATGTTTTGCAGCATACCATCACCGGATGGCCGGGCGGAAAACCCAATACCGACGATTCGCATCGTCCGGAAAGAGCCAATCCGGCAAAAAAACGAGTGATTCTTTTTAGTCCGCATCCTGATGATGATGTGATTTCTATGGGAGGAACTTTTTCAAAACTGATCAAACAAGGTCATGATGTACATGTGGTATATCAAACCTCCGGAAATATAGCCGTTACAGACGACGAGGCACTTAAATTTGCCGAAGTGGCTAAGGATTTTCTTGGTGATGCAGCCTCGGGAATCAACTTTAAAGCTGTAATAGAATTTTTGAATAACAAATCAGAGAATCAAATTGATTCCCTGGAAGTTCGCAAATTAAAAGGACTTATCCGAAGAAGAGAGTCCTATGCAGCGACCCGATACATTGGTTTAAAAGATGAAAACACCCACTTTTTAGATCTTCCGTTTTATGAAACCGGACAGGTAAAAAAGAATCCGTTGGGGCCTGAAGACATTGCTATTGTAAAGGACATTATTGCACAAATTAAGCCCCATCAGGTATTTGCAGCGGGAGACTTAGCAGATCCGCACGGTACACACGAAGTTTGTCTGAATGCCATCTTTGCAGCGATGAAACAATTGAAACCTGAAAAATATATGGATGATTGCTGGTTGTGGTTGTATCGTGGTGCCTGGCACGAATGGGACATTCACGAAATTGATATGGCCGTTCCGCTTTCTCCATCAGAAGTATTGCTTAAACGCCATGCGATTTTGTACCATCAGTCACAAAAAGATCGCGTAATGTTCCAAGGAAATGACTCGAGAGAATTTTGGGTAAGAGCCGAAGACCGTAACAAAAACACAGCCGTTTTATACGATGAATTAGGCTTGGCAGAATACGAAGCAATTGAAGCTTTTAAACGTTTTGATTATTAAGAATACTATATAAGATCTGGGTGAGAGCGGATCGAAATGCAAAATTCAGATTGATTTCATTAGGAGTAGTGAGGGTTCAATCGAAATCATTCTGAGTTTTGCTTCTATTATTTATTATTAATGTTGTATAAAAGCAACATCTTTCCAAAAACAAAAAAAATGAAATATTTATTAGTCCTACTATTAGCGGGTGTAACTGCTAGTGCTCAGATTAAAAAAGAGCAGTTAAACCTTATGCCCTGGCCTCAAAGCGTTGTGTTAAGTGATGGTAATTTTGCGTTAAATAAAAATTTTAAAGTAAATATTACCGGAAATCCAAATCCCCGAATTTTTGGTGGAGTAACTCGCTTTTTGCGTCGACTAGATGGTAGAACCGGTATTTTTTTCGAACAGGGATTTATTACCAAATTAAATGAAGTCCCAACAGCTGAACTTCAAATCAATTGTACCAAGAGCGGAAAAATTGGTTTGTATGAAGATGAAAGCTATCACTTGGATATCAAGCCAAACAAAATTACAATCAATGCAACAAGCGATTTAGGAGCACTGCACGGGCTTGAAACCTTATTGCAAATGTTGCAGAATACGAACAACTCCTTTTATTTTCCGGTATCAAAAGTCTCCGATTTTCCAAGATTTACCTGGAGAGGTCTGATGGTCGACGCGGCAAGACATTTTCAGCCGGTAGATGTGATCAAAAGAAATATTGACGGATTGGCAGCTATGAAAATGAATGTTCTTCACTGGCATTTGGTGGACGATCAGGGTTGGAGAATTGAAATGAAAAAACATCTAAAACTAATTGAAAAAGCTTCGGATGGAATGTATTACACACAAGAGGAAATTAAAAATATCGTAAAATATGCTGATGAGCGCGGTATTTTAATCGTTCCGGAAATAGATGTTCCTGGTCACGCATCTGCAATACTTACAGCTTATCCTGAGATTGGAAGTAAAGTAATCACACTGACAGGAGGAACTTCTGAAAAAAACATTCAGGGAACCGCAATTGCGACCTATGGAATTGAAAGAAATGCGGGTATTTTTTCACCAACATTAGATCCTTCAAATCCTAAAACATACCAATTACTAAGTGAATTATTTGATGAGGTTTGCCCGTTATTTCCAGGTGCTTATTTTCATATCGGAGGAGATGAAAACGAAGGAAAGGACTGGGATGCAAATCCAAAAATTCAGGAGTTTAAAAAGAAAAATAAGTTAACAACCAATCATGAACTGCAGACTTATTTTACCATGCAGTTAATTCCGATGCTTAAAAAACATGGGAAACAGTTAATGGGCTGGGAGGAAATTTTGACTAAGAATATGTCAAAAGATGCCATTATTCATGCCTGGAGAGGTCCTAATGAAGGAGTAGTAGCAGGTCAGTCGTTGATTGAATCAGTAAAAAAAGGATATAAAACCGTAATGTCCAATGGATATTATATTGATTTAATGTATCCAGTGGCAAGTCATTATTTGAATGACCCTATGCCAAAGGGAGCCAATTTATCCACCGAAGAAAAAGCGAGAGTATTGGGAGGTGAAGCAACAATGTGGACAGAACTCGTATCATCAGCAACTATAGATTCCAGACTTTGGCCAAGAACAGCTGCAATTGCAGAACGACTTTGGTCAGCCGAAGATATAACCGATTTGGCCAGCATGCGTAAACGTCTCGATGTAGTTTCTTTCAGATTAGAAGAACTTGGATTGACACACATTCGCAATAAGGATGTGATTTTAAGAAATATCTCGAACAATCAAAATACAGATTTTGTAGAAGAATTTACAAACGTTTGCGAGCCTTTAAAAGGTTACAAACGAAATAAAGGAGGAACGGAATATCAAATGTACTCTCCGTTAACTCTTTTTGCAGATGCCTGTACACCGGATGCTAAAGACTCTTTGGCTTTTGACGATGCAGTAGCGCAATATTTAGCAAATAAGACTCCGGAGAATAAAGCAAAAGTAACCGCATTTTTAAACAAATGGATTGCTGTAAACAAAGGACTGGTAGAATTGAGTGCAAATGCACCTTTGATACAACACTTTTTACCTCTGTCCAAAAAATTGAATGATGCATCACAAGAACTATTACTTGTTTTAGATAACAAATCAACTTTAAAAGGGGATGATCTGAAAAATTTAATAGAGCTATGTAACAGTAAAGACCACGCTGATGTTGAGTTGTCAGTATATGAAAGTCTTAAAAAATTAATTTAAAGATTTGTTTGAGTTAGTATTTAGTATGTTTTTTTTACCATGATTATTTAGTAATTCGTTATCTCTGCCATATAGGTTTCTGGCAGAGATAATTATGGTAGACTACATTACATCTTTAACTCTTGACCAAAGAATAAACATACAATTATAACCATAAAAAGAAGTATTAACATTTAAAAACCAAATAGTAAGTCGCATACCACAAACATGACAAAAAGTAAAGTATTTAGATTGATGAATCCCAAATTTATCTTCTGTGTTTAAACTAATTTTTTTTAAAATTAAATAAATATCAGTCACTACTATTCACTAATGATTATGGCTAGGATCAGTAATAGTAATATTTATTTTTAGAAGTAATGAATTAAAAATCCAGTGTGCCGTGATGTTATTTATTCGCGGTGTATTGAACCCCGGTTATCGTATTTATTTGCCGCATTTTGGGAGATAAGGTATTGTAATTGGAATATTTATTATCTATTAACCAATATTTATTAACTATGAAACATTATTACAGATTACTCTTTATGTTACTGTTTCCCTTACTTGCGTCGGCCCAACCAGCCCATGGCAAAAAAGTAGTAGGGTATTATGCGCAATGGGCTATTTATGCCCGGGATTTCAACGTTCCCAAGATAGACGGGAGCAAGATAACCCATTTGAATTATTCTTTTTACGGGACAACTTTTGACCCTGCCCGTCCGGAGAATACAAAATTAAAATGTTTGGATACCTATGCTGATTATGAGCATACGGAAGGCGGAATTCCATGGGATGCTCCTGTAAAAGGGAATTTTTATGATTTGAAAAAGTTAAAAGAAAAGTATCCGCATTTAAAAATTTTAATCTCTGTTGGAGGATGGACCAAAGGACAGGATCTTTCTCCAATTGCCGCAAGTCCGGTGGCAAGAGCTGCTTTAGCTGCAGATATGGCAAACTTCATAGTCACTTATCCGTTTATTGACGGATTTGATATCGACTGGGAGTATCCTCTTATGGGAGGAACAGACGGTACTGAAATCGTGAACGGAATCCCGGTTCCTCCACAAAAATACCACCCGGATGACAACAAGAACCTTGTACTTTTACTAAAAGCCATGCGTCAGGCAATGCCTAATAAACTGGTGACTATTGCTGCCGGAAACAATGTTCGAAATGTCCCTAAGCAATATTTAGGGCCAAACAACAGGGCATCGTATGGAATGACCGAAGATATTTCAACGTACTGTGATTACATTACTTACTTTGGATATGATTTTGGCGGAAACTGGTATGATAAAACATGTTATAATGCTCCTCTTTATGGAAGCGGAAACCCGAATGATCCATTGTATGGTGCAACTCAGTCAGAGTCACTTGATGAGTTGACGAACATCTATTTGAATGTAGTTGGTTTTCCTGCCAATAAATTAATCATGGGATTGCCTTTTTACGGCAAGAAATTTGACAACGTTGCCAATAACGGAACCAATCCAAACTTTCCGGGGTTATTTGTTGCTGCACCAAGATATAATGTTGCAGGCTGTACAAATCCGCAAAACCCAACAGGAACCTGGGATGGGCCGGCGGCTTGTGAGAAATCCGGAAGTATCGAAATTTGTGGCCTGGTTGGAAATCCGGTTACCAATTCACATGCTTTTTTAGATCCTAATACCATGTTAGTTACACCAACGGCAGCTGCTGCAGGTTGGGTAAGGTATTTTGATAACACGACCAAAGTTCCTTATTTGTATAACAGTAGTTTGAAACAGTTTATCAGTTATGAAGATAAACAATCAATGGATTTAAAAGTACAGTACATCAAATCTAAAAATCTGGCCGGTGGTATGATTTGGGAATTATCTCAGGATACCAGAGGCTCTATCCCTAATTCACTTTTAACTCAGGTAGATACTTCGTTTAAAAGTATCGTTCCCGGAACAGTTAGTATTGGAGGTTCTGTAAAAAATGGAACAGCTTTGGTTACTAACGTTACTGTAGAGATTAGAAATGCAAGTAATGCAGTTATAGAAAGTGTAGTGTCTCCAACAGGTAATTTTACATTTTATAATTTACCAAAGAATCAAAACTATATCCTTACAGCGATAAAAGCTGCTTATAGTTTTACACCAGTTAGCTTAACAAATGTTGCTGCTGATCAGACAGGGGTTGTGATTCAGGGAACACAGCCATTGTATACCGTTAGCGGAACTGTTACCAACACTACACCAACAGAAACTACACCGGTTTCAGGAGTTACTGTTACTGCTACTTCCGGTACGACTGTTTTAACTGCTGTTTCCGGTACTAATGGAACCTACAGTATTACAGGTTTAACAGCCGGGCTTAATTTTACAGTTACAGCTGCCAAAACAGGCTTCCCTTATACACCAGCTGTGACAACTTATAATGCAATTGATAGCAATAAAACGTTAAATTTTGCTCAGGGTCCTGCGATTGTATATTATACAGTTAGTGGTACGATCTTAAACGGAACTACACCGGCTTCCGGAGTAACTGTTACAGCGACTTCTACAGGAGCAACTGTTACAGCAACTTCTACTGCAAACGGTTATAGTCTTAGTTTGCCATCAGGAGGAAATTATACCATAACGGCTGCGGCTCCTGGTAAAACGTATACTCCGGCTTCAACAGTTTATACCAATTTAATAGCCGACAAAATTTTAAATTTAACCGAGTATAACGTTGGAACCAGTAAAATTAGCGGTACAGTTAAAAACGGTACAGTTCCGGTTGCAGGAGCTAAAGTAGAAATCGTTTTACCCTGGACTGATAATGCCCACGGATGGAAAAGTGTTTTGGCAACAACAGATGCACAAGGAAATTATAGCTTTGCCAATTCAGTTGTAGACGGATATACTACCATTTCGAGTTTGAAATTGAATGCGTGGCAAAATAACGACGTTAATTATTTTCCAAATAATTTGACCAGTTTTGCTGTTCCGGCAACCCCTACGGTTTATAATTTCAATACTGCTGCTACCGCAAGAACGTCCTCTTATGCAATGAGCGGAAAAGTTCTAAACGGAACTACTCCGGTATCAGGAGCTGTAGTTTCGGCAGTTTCAGGTACGACAGTTTTAACTGCGACAACAGATAGAAATGGAGCTTATTCTTTTGCAGGTTTAACTTCAGGATCAGATTATAAGGTATCTGTTGCTAAAACGAACCTGACATTTGCTCCGGTTTCAGCAGTTTCGACAACAGAGTCTGGTAACAAAACTCTTGACTTTACGCAAAATTTGGTAAGTGCTAATCTGATTAGCGGTACGGTTAAAAATGGTACAGCACCGGTTGCAAATGCAAAAGTAGAACTTATTGTGCCTTGGACTGATAACACGCATCCATGGAAAAGCGTTTTGGCAACAACAGATGCTCAGGGGAACTTTAGCTATGACAACACAGTTACAGCGGGTTACGCGCAAGTTTTAAGTTTGAAATTAAATTCTTGGCAAAATGGTGAAGTAAGTTACTTCCCAAATAATCTCGCAAATTTTGCAATGCCAACAACACCAACGGTTTATAATTTCAATAGAAATGCGGTTACACCACCTCAGGTTACCATTACTGCACCTTCAGCAGCAACGGTAGCTATTGCTCCGGGAACTGCGATACAGCTAAAAGCAACTGCAAGTGTAGATGCCAGCTTAACTATTTCGTCAGTGGTGTTCAACATCAACGGACAAAATATTACAGCAGCGCTTTCAGGAACAGAATACGTAGCAAACTGGACGCCGGTTTTAGCAGATTTCAATAAAAATTATACATTAAAAGCAACCGTAACTGCATCAAGCGGTGCGACTGCAGAAAATACAAAAGCGTTTGCGTTACAATGTTCAGGGACAAATTGCCCTAATTCATTGCCTGTAATTACCTGGAATGCACCGGTGAACACTACTATAAACCAACCTTCTTTCCAGATTGTGCCAATTTCGGTTACGGCTGTTGATAGTGACGGATCGGTTTCAGGTGTTACGATTACAATCAATGGAAGTACTTTCAATATGACAGCAGGTACAAATAATACCTATACGTATAATTTCATGCCAGCTGCTCATCAACTTTATCCGGTTGTAATCAAAGCAACCGATAATAAAGCGGCTGTAGCTACATTAAACAATGATATCAATATTACTAATGATATTCGTGTATTTAATCCACTTCCAGCTAAAATTGTTTTAGGGTATGCTCATTCCTGGGAAAATACTGGAGCTCCATTTTTATATTTCTCTCAAATAGTGGGAAGTAAATTTAACGTAGTAGATTATGCCTTCGTAGAAACGGTTAACCGTGATGGTTATACCCCGGTATTGACTACAAATGACGCCAGATATTTGACCAATGGTGTTTTCGATAAGCAATTGTTGAAAAATGATATAAAATCTTTAAGAAATACGGGGGTTCCTGTTATTGTCTCTATCGGAGGTCAAAATGGTCATGTTGTTTTAGAGAACGTAACTCAAAAGAATATCTTTGTTAATGGTTTGAAAGCCATTATTGACGAGTACCAATTTGATGGAGTTGATATTGATTTTGAAGGCGGATCGATGAATTTTAGCGCAGGAGGTTTAAGAGATATTTCTTATGCGGGTATTTCAGCTTATCCAAGATTAAAAAACGTAGTGGATGCTTTCAAAGAATTAAAAGCTCACTATGGCCCTAAATTTATATTAACTGCCGCTCCGGAAACACAATATGTACAAGGAGGATATTCTACCTATAATGATACTTTTGGTTCCTTCCTGCCAGTTATTCACAACTTGCGTAATGAATTAGATTTGTTAGCCGTACAATTGTATAATACAGGAGGAGAGAACGGATTAGACGGTCAGTATTATGGTTCGTCTAAGAGAGGAAATATGGTAACTGCCCTGACCGATATGTTGATAAAAGGGTACAACATTGGTACAACAGGAATGCGTTTTGATGGTTTACCGCCTTCAAAAATCCTTATTGCTTTACCAGCTTGTCCAAGTGCGGCAGGTAGTGGTTTTATAACACCGGCAGAAGGAGTTAGTGCGATGCATTATTTAAGAACCGGAACCACTTTTTCAGGAAGAACATACACTATGCAGCCAGGCGGACCTTATCCTTTATTAAGAGGTTTTATGACTTGGTCTGTTAACTGGGATTTTTCTTCTTGTGGTAATTCATCTGAATTGTCTAAGGCGTATGCAGCTTATTTTGCAGGACAGACTGCCGCAAGAGCGTTGCCTGAAGGAATCGAAACGAAAAGTACAACTATCGCTTACTTTAAAAATGATGCTTTATTAGTGACAACTGACTCTGAAGATATTGCTCAGGTAGAAGTTTTCAATACTATTGGACAACCATTGGTAAGTCATAGAAATGTTCATCAAAACAAAGAAGTTGTACTTCATAACTACAGCTTTACCACTAAGCAATTATTTTTAGTTGTGGTGACGGATAAAGCAGGAAATAAAAAATCATTCAAAGTAATGAACTTTTTGAACTAAAAGGACAATATTGAAGAATGAAAAATACAGAAATAAAAAATTGGAATGGTTAAAATTGAGTTTGGTTATTTATTTTTTAATCTAATTTTTATTTCGAATAAATGCTGCAAATTGAGGTGATTTGTTATTTGGTTTTCACCTGAAGGAAGCGCATTATAAACCCGACAATTGTATTGTCGGGTTTTTTTTGTCCATCTTCAAAATAATATATCAATCTTAAAATCATAATATTTGATTGTATTTTATAAGTTTTATCGGATATTTAATTCATTTTTATTTAAGAATTTTCTGTAAAATAAGTAAATAATTTCTTACTTTTGAAAAAAAAAGAATGATCGGGGAGAATGTAAGAAAGATAAGGATTATTAAAGGATATTCTCAGCAATACGTAGCTGATTTGCTGGAGATGTCACAAGCTGCCTATTCAGATATGGAGAGAGGTAAGACAAAGATTAGTTTTGAGAAATTACAGAAAATTTCTTTAGCCTTAAATCTGCACATGAATTATATCGTTAATTTTCATGAGAACAAATTGTTCAGTTCTAATTTGATAACAAACAAAGAGGAGATTAATGAACTTAAAACTCACTTTGCTAAAGAAAGAGAACTTTACAAAGAACAAATAGATACCTTAAAAGCCGAGATAAGCTATTTAAGGAGTAAACTTGATATAAAGAATAATTCGTAACAATCGAAAGACCGCATTTTGACAGGCTTCTTTTCTTGAGAGAAGATTAAATTTCGCAACTAAAAAAACTTTAAAATGTGATTGGAGCTCAATTTAAATAAGTTTTAGCCGTTGGTCGTAATCTTTTAACAGGTAGAAACATGGTTTTTATAAACTTAAAAGACGTTTAGACAATTAAACCCCATGTTAAAGCATTTACAGGCAAGACTTCTCTTTTACCTTTTTATTAGGATGTTATACTTATGCTTCTATATGCTAAAATTAAATTTTGTTCAATTTTGTCCAAAAGGTTAAGTTTTTTATACTATGCTTTGTAATTCATGACCCCTGAAAGAATTATATCGCAATTTAAAATAGATAAGAAGATACCGATAAATAGTTTTTGCATTAGTGTTCCCCAATTTATTATGTGTGCTTTAAACTGTATTCTCTTATCAAAAAGAACTATTTCGGTGTATTGATTTGGCACTAAGTCCATCTTTTTTTAGGAGCACTTATCATATTTAAACACCAGTTTCGTATTCATTTTCAGAGTTTTAATTAGGAATTACTGCAGATTTTTTTTTAACCATTAATATATTTAGCTATGAGAAATTACTACAGATTGCTCGTTTTCCTGCTATTTCCTTTACTTGTGCTGGCTCAACCCGCTCATGGTAAGAAAGTAGTGGGCTATTATGCACAGTGGGCGATTTATGCCCGGGATTTCAATGTTCCCAAGATAGACGGGAATAAGTTGACACATTTGAATTATTCTTTTTTTGGGACTGATTTTGATCCTGCTCACCCTGAAAACACCAAGTTAAAATCTTTGGATACCTATGCTGATTTTGATCATATGGAAGGCGGAATCCCATGGGATGCTCCTGTAAAAGGGAATTTTTATGATTTGAAGAAGTTAAAAGAAAAGTATCCGCATTTGAAAATTTTAATTTCTGTCGGAGGCTGGACCAAAGGTCAGGATCTTTCTCCAATTGCCGCAAGTCCGGTGGCAAGAGCTGCTTTAGCTGCAGATATGGCAAACTTCATTGTTACTTATCCTTTTATTGACGGATTTGATATCGATTGGGAATATCCTGTCAAAGGAGGAACAGACGGTACCGAAATTATTAATGGAGCTCTGATTCCTGCACAGAAACACAGTCCGGACGACAATAAAAACTTAGTGTATTTATTAAAAGCAATGCGTCAGGTCATGCCCAATAAATTAATTACTATTGCTGCGGGAAATAATGTTCGGGATGCATCCATACAGTATTTAGGGCCAAACAATAGAACGCAATATGGAATGACCGAAGATATTTCGACCTATTGCGATTACATTACCTATTTTGGATATGATTTTGGAGGAAACTGGTATGATAAAACCTGCTACAATGCTCCATTGTATGCCAGCGGAAATGCAAACGATCCGCTATACGGTGCTGCCCAGTCCGAATCATTAGATGAGCTAACCAGTCAGTATCTGAATGTAATTGGTTTTCCGGCGAGTAAACTGATTATGGGATTGCCTTTTTACGGGAAAAAGTTTGAGCATGTAGCCAATAATGGAAACAATCCTAGCTTACCGGGACTATTTGTTAGTGCACCAAGGGATGTAGTTCCGGGATGTACAAATCCGCAACCTCCGACAGGAACCTGGGATACACCAGCCGCTTGTGAGAAATCCGGGAGTATAGAAATTTGTGATTTAGTGGGGAATCCTGTTACTAATTCACATGCTTATCTGGATCCAAACACCATGTTGGTTACGCCAGCCGCAGCAGCCGCAGGCTGGGTACGATATTTTGATAACACTACTAAAGTTCCTTATTTGTACAATACTACTTTGAAACAGTTTATCACCTATGAAGATAAACAATCAATAGATTTAAAAGTTCAGTATATTAAATCCAGAAATCTTGCCGGTGGTATGATCTGGGAAATATCGCAAGATACCAGAGGTACAGTGCCAAATTCACTATTAACTCAGGTTGACACTTCATTTGGAAGTATTGTACTGGGAACAGTGAGCATCACAGGATCAGTAAAAAACGGAACAGCTTTATTAACAAGCGTAACTGTTGAATTGCGTGATGACAGTAATGCGGTTTTACAAACTTTAACTTCTGCAACAGGAAATTTTACATTCAATAATTTGACCTCAGGTCAAAATTACAAGGTCACTGCAGCAAAGACATCTTATACTTTTACTCCGGTTAATCTTGCTAACGTAACAACTAATCAAACAGGAATAGCTATTCAGGGAACTCAGATATTCTATACGGCAAGCGGAACAGTTTTAGACGGTACAACACCGGTTTCAGGAGTTGTTGTTTCTGCAACTTCGGGAGGAGCCACTTTTACAGGAGTTTCTAATGCAAGCGGAACATATAGTATTAGTTTGCCATCTGGTGCTGATTATACGGTAACGGCCGCTTCACCAGGTTACAGTTATACACCGGCATCAACGGTTTATACTAATTTAATGGCAAACCAAACATTAAACTTGAGACAAAGTGTAGTTGTTCCTATAATTAGTGGAACAATCAAAAAAGGATCTGTTGCAGTTTCAGGAGCCAAAGTAGAATTAACTTTACCCTGGACAGACAACACGCACCCTTATCAGGTTAAATATGCCACAACAAATGCAGAAGGAAAATACAGTTTTGATAATGCTGTTTTGGCAGGATATACGACTGTTACAAGTCTTAAATTAAATGCTTGGGAGAATGGGGGACTTACTTATTTACCATCCGATCTGGCAAGTTTTCCGATTCCGGCAGCCCCTAAAACGTATGATTTTAACACAAATGCTATAAATCCAACCTATTACACAATAAGTGGAACAGTGTTAAACGGAACAACTGCAGTTTCTGGTGTAACTGTGACCGCTACAGACGTAACAACAGTTTTGACTGCGGTTTCAGATACTTCTGGAAATTATGGTATTGCTAATTTGGTTTCAGGTGCAAATTATACCGTAACAGTTGCAAAAGCAGGTTTAAGTTTTACACCGGTTTCAACAGTTTATAATGCAATAAATAGCAATAAAACTTTGAATTTTACCCAAGTAGCCACGCCGGTATATTATACAGTTAGCGGAACAGTTCTTGACGGAACGACTTCGATTCAGGGAGTTACAGTAACGGCGACTTCAACCGGAGGGACTTTTACAGGAGTTTCTAATGCAAGCGGAACATATAGTATTAGTTTGCCATCTGGTGCTGATTACACAATGACGGCTGCAAAATCAGGTTTGAGTTTTACACCGGTTTCAACAGTATATAACAATTTAACAGCGAACAAAACATTAAACTTCAGTCAGGATGTTATTGTCGCTGGAGTAAGCAAAATTAGCGGAACAGTTAAAAATGGTTCTGTTCCGGTTTCGGGAGCAAAAGTAGAATTAATTTTACCTTGGACAGATAATTCACATCCGTATATGAGTAAAATTGCAACTACAGATGCACAAGGGAAATATAGTTTTGACAACACCATTTTAGCAGGATATACTACTATTTCAAGTTTAAAAATGAATGCTTGGGAAAACAATAATGTTGTTTATTCTCCAACTAATTTGACCAGCTTTGCGGTTCCGACAAATCCGACAGTATACGATTTTAATACTAATGTAGTTACACCAACTTATACAGTTAGCGGAACAGTTTTAAACGGAACAGCTCCGGTTGCCGGTGTGACGGTGACTGCTACAGACGGAACAACAGTTTTGACCGCGGTTTCAGATACTTCTGGAAATTATAGTATTGCTAATTTGGTTTCAGGGGCAAATTATACGGTAACAGCTGCAAAATCAGGTTTGAGTTTTACACCGGTTTCAACAGTTTATGCTGTAATAAATTCAAATAAAATATTGAATTTTACGCAAATAGTTGCGCCGATATATTACACAGTTAGCGGAACAGTTTTAAACGGAACAACGGCGATAGCTGGAGTAACTATTTCGGCAACTTCAGGAACTACAACTTTAACTTCAGTTTCAGATGCTTCTGGAAATTATAGTATTGCTAATTTGATTTCAGGAACAAATTATACCGTAACAGCTGCAAAATCAGGTTTAAGTTTTACACCGGTTTCAACAGTTTATAGTGCAATAAATAGCAATAAAACTTTGAATTTTACACAAATAGCTACGCCGGTATATTATACAGTTAGCGGAACAGTCTTAAATGGAACAACAGCGGTAGGCGGAGTAACTATTTCAGCAACTTCAGGAACTACAACTTTAACTTCAGTTTCAGATGCTTCAGGAAATTATGTTATAGCCAATTTGGTCGCGGGATTAGACTATATTATTACAGCAGCAAAAGCAGGATTAACTTTTAGCCCGGGATCAACCATTTATACAGCAATTAGTGCTAATAAAATATTGAACTTCACGCAAAATATTTCGGGTGGAGCTTTAATTAGTGGAACTGTAAAAAGTGGTTCAACTCCTATAGCAGGAGCAAAAGTAGAATTGATTTTACCTTGGACAGATAGTACGCACGGTTATGTAAGTATCATGGCAACAACGGATGCTTCAGGAAATTTTAGTTATAACAATTCGGCTTTAGCGGGATATACTACAGTTGCAAGTTTAAAATTGAATGTTTGGGAAAACAGTAATGTTGTGTATTCTCCCACTAATTTGGCTAGCTTTGCCATGCCAGTAACACCTCAGGTTTATAACTTCAATTCAAGTTCAGTTGCCCCTCAGGTTACAATAACAAGTCCGTCATTGGCAACTGTAGCGATTGTACCGGGAACAGTAATTCAGCTTAAAGCAAATGCAAGTTTGACTTTTGCAGATCCAACGGTTAGTATTTCGTCAGTAATATTCAATATCAACGGACAAAATATTACAGGAACACTCGCTACAGGAACAGAATATGTGGCCAACTGGACACCTGCTGTGGCAGATTTTAATAAAAACTATACTTTAAAAGCAACGGCAACAGCATCCAATAGTGTTACGGCCGAGAATACAAAAGCATTCTATTTGCAATGTTCAGGAGCTTCTTGCCCGAATGTATTGCCGGAAATTGCGTGGATTACTCCAGCATCAACAACCATTAATCAGGTTTCAGGATTTCAACCCGTTCCGGTTAGTGTAAATGTAACCGATACCGATGGTACTGTTGCAAGTGTTTCGATCAGTATTGACGGAGTTTCGTTTCCAATGACAAAAGGAACCGGAACCGCTTACAATTATACTTTTACACCAAATACCTATAAAAATTATGCAATCGTAGTAACGGCAACAGACAATGCTGGCGGAGTAAAAGCATTCAATCAATCCATTAGTATCATTAGTTCGTCTTTCAATCCGTTACCGGCAAAAGTAATTTTGGGTTATGCTCATGCATGGGACAATGATAGTGCACCTTTCTTGTACTTCAATCAATTGGGAGACAAGAAATTTAATGTAGTAGTGTATGCTTTCATTGAAACCGTTAACAGAGATGGTTACACTCCGGTTTTGGTTATAAATAAGGAAAAGTATGGCGGAGTTAATAGTTTTAATCCTCAATTATTAAAGGACGATATTAAATTTCTGAGAGACAAAGGGATTCCGGTTATTGTTTCAATTGGAGGACAAAATGGTCATGTAGAACTGAATACTGTTGCCCAGAAAGATGTTTTTGTAAAGGGATTAAAAGAAATTATTGATTATTATAATTTTGATGGAGTTGATATTGATTTTGAAGGAACTTCTATGGATTTCGGTGCAGGAGTATTAACTGATTTTTCTTATGCGTCAATTTCGGCTTATCCAAAATTAAAAAATGTTGTAGATGCTTTTAAAGAGTTGAAAGCAAATTATGGAAGTGGATTTATTTTAACCGCGGCTCCGGAAGCTTACTATGTACAGGGAGGATATTCTAATTACGGAAATAGACCGGGCTCATTCCTTCCTGTGATTTACAATTTGCGTAAAGAACTAGATCTTTTAATGGTACAATTGTACAACTCAGGATCAATACTGGGACTTGATAATGTAGCTTATTCACAAGCAACACCGAATTTTCTTACCTCAATGTCAGAAATGCTTATGAAAGGGTTTAATGTAGCTACTACTGGATTTTATTTCCAACCATTGCCGCAATCAAAAATAATGTTTGGTCTTCCGGCATGCACTTCTGCAGCGGGAGGAGGTTATCTAACTGCTGAAAAAGGAATTCAGGCGTTCGATTATCTAACGAAGGGAACTACTTTCCCGGGAAGAACCTATACTTTAAAAGGTGGACCTTATCCTGATTTGAGAGGAGTTATGACCTGGTCAATCAACTGGGACGCATCTTCTTGTGGTAATTCATCTGAATTTTCTAAAGCTTATGCAGCGTATTTCGCTTCGCAATCAGCAAGTAAAAAAATGGTATTAGAAAAAATTGAACCTAATGGTAAAACGGTAGTTTATTTTAAAAATGATGTTTTATCAGTAACAAATGATAGTGAAGATATTGCTCAGGTTGATGTATTCAATACGATCGGGCAATTAATAGTAAATTACAAAAATGTTCTAAATAACAAAGAAGTCTTACTTCACGATCATAGTTTTTCTACCAGACAATTGTTTGTGGTTGTAGTGACAGACAGCGCAGGAAATAAAAAATCAATCAAAGTGATGAATTTTTTAAATTAATTTTTTCTAAACAAATATTCAGAATTAAGGAGATTATTTAGTTTTTTCGTGCAATAACCCAAAAGACCTGGCAATACCATTGCCAGGTCTTTTAATAAAATATGTTTTTTGAGATTCTTTCGGGAGTCTAAAATCAAATTTTAAGTACTTTTGGATTTTATAACTCATTTAAAAAGTCATGCAAAAATCAATCTGTCTCGTAATTTTAGTGTTAATTTCTACGATAACGACAGCTCAGACAAAATTTAGCGAACCCGAAGTTGATCCTATTCAGATTCAAAAAACGTTTAGCGATTGGTCAGTCTACCAAAGTAAAAGTATTATGCTTTCGAGGGATTTTCTAGCGTTGGATGCTCTTTCAAAGGAAATCTCCAAAGAAACTTTTCTGGATCAATTAGCAAATGGAAATTATATTCCAATCCGATTAAAGTCAGAGCAGGGGACCTATTGCTACAAATTGTTTACAATTCAGCCCAATTCAGATACCAGTATAAAAGCAACGATGAATCAACTAGGTTTTGATGCTCTTAAAAACTATAAAATGGAAGGAACTGTTTTTCCTCCATTCTCTTTTAAAGATTTAGAAGGTAATCTGGTTTCAAACGAATCGATGAAAGGAAAGATAGTTGTCATCAAATGCTGGTACATTCATTGCACACCCTGTATCAGAGAATTTCCGCAAGTCAACAAATTAGCCGCGGAATACAAAGACCGAAAAGATATCCTGTTTTTAAGCCTTGCAGAAGATTCTGCAGTGCAGTTAAAAACATTTCTGACAAGAAAACCATTGTCATATTCCGTTATTCCCGATATGAAAGTATACATGAATGAGGCTTTGCAGTTAAATTCATTCCCAACGCATTTTATTTTAAACAAAGAAGGAATGATTGCTAAAGTACTTCCTAATTTTGAGAGTTTAGAAGTCGCTTTGGCTAAAGAGAGTAAGATGTAGTGTGTGAGATGTGAACTGTAAGATGTAAACGTAAGATGTTATCACATTGGAGTAAAAAGAAGTGTTTTACAATTAACAATTAGCATTTCACAACCCACACAATCCACATTTTACAATAAACATAAGGCCTTTGCAACTCTGAACCTTTTTTCATACTTTTGCACCAAATTAATTAAAAAGACATTCATGTTAACAGTCAATAATTTATCAGTTCAGTTTGGCAAACGAATTTTGTTTGACGAAGTAAATACTACTTTCACTCATGGGAATATTTATGGAGTTATTGGAGCCAATGGTGCTGGAAAATCTACTTTTCTAAAAATCTTAGCGGGAGATATTGATCCTACTTCAGGGCATATTCATTTAGAACCGGGAAAACGTATGTCGGTTTTGAACCAAAATCACAACATGTTCGATGAGCATACGGTTTTGGAAACTGTTTTGATGGGAAATAAAGTTTTGTATGCTGTTAAGAAAGAAATGGATGAACTTTATGCAGACTACAACGATAAAAACGCAGACAGAATTGGAGAACTTCAGGTTCAGTTTGAAGAAATGAACGGTTGGAATGCCGACTCTGATGCTGCGGCCATGTTGTCTAACTTAGGAATCACAGAGGCAGATCATTATACTCTAATGGGTGATTTGGAAGGAAAAATTAAAGTACGTGTGCTTTTAGCGCAGGCACTTTTTGGAAATCCAGATTTGCTGATCATGGATGAGCCTACCAACGACCTGGATTTTGAAACCATTGCGTGGTTAGAGAACTTCCTTGCGAATTATGAAAATACTGTAATTGTAGTATCTCACGACCGTCACTTTTTAGATGCCGTTTGTACACATATTTCTGATATTGATTTTGGGAAAATAAACCACTATTCAGGAAACTATACTTTCTGGTACGAGTCCAGCCAATTAGCGGCAAAACAGCGTGCACAGCAGAATAAAAAAGCAGAAGAGAAGAAACAGGAACTTGAAGAATTTATTCGTCGTTTTAGTGCAAACGTTGCGAAATCTAAACAAGCTACTTCTCGTAAAAAAATGATTTCGAAATTGAATATTTCTGAAATTAAACCTTCAAGCCGTCGTTATCCTGCAATTATTTTTGATCAGGATCGTGAAGCAGGAGATCAGATTTTGAATGTTGAAGGTCTGGCAGCTTCTATCGATGGTGATCTTTTGTTTAAAGATGTTGATCTGAACATGGCAAAAGGCGATAAAATCGTTCTTTTCTCTAAAGATTCACGTGCTACAACAGCATTCTACCAAATTTTGAACAACGAACAAAAGGCAGATGCCGGAACTTTTGATTGGGGAATTACAACCAATCAGGCTTATTTACCGGCTGAGAATCATTCGTTCTTTGAAAATGATCTGACTTTGGTAGATTGGTTACGCCAGTACGCCAAAACAGAAGAAGAGCGTGATGAGGTTTTTATTAGAGGATTCTTAGGGAAAATGATTTTCTCCGGAGAAGAGGCGTTAAAAACAAGCCGCGTATTATCAGGAGGGGAAAAAGTACGTTGTATGCTATCCAGAATGATGATGGAGAGAGCCAATATCTTAATGCTTGATGAACCAACCAATCACTTAGATCTGGAGTCCATTACAGCTTTTAATAACTCATTGAAAAATTTTAAAGGTTCCGTAATTTTCACCACACATGACCACGAGTTTGCACAAACTGTTGGTAACAGAGTAGTGGAGTTAACACCAAACGGAGTCATAGACCGTTACATGACATTTGACGAATACCTGGACGATGAAAAAATTCAGGAATTAAGAAAAAAAATGTACAACCTGTAATTTTATAATTTATAATAAGAGAAATCCCGTTCGCTAGCTGAACGGGATTTTTTTTGATTTATTTTTTGCCAAACAGTTTAGCGAGTATGAAGATAATTATCGCAATAATAAAAATAACGATAAAGATACCAAAGCCCATTCCGGCTTTAAAAATGTCTCCGATAACTTCGCAGCTCGTAAATGAAAATAATAGTACAAATACCATTAACAAACGTTTGATCTTATTTTGCATGACCTTGATGTTTTAAGAACTTGCTGTTCTGATTAGTATAACTTAAAATTAGGCCAAAGAACAAGAAAGATCTTATATGATTTAATTAAAAAGTTCTATGATTTAGAGTAAAATCAACGAGGTGCAAAAGGTTAAACAACTTTACAATAAAGAGAAGTAAAGATAAGGGAAAGGTAATGTTCTCTTAAAAGCTATTACGTTTTCGAACAATACTTTTGTTCAGTCTAAACAAAAAAACGTATGAAAAAACTTTACTTATTATTTATGCTTCTGGGGTTAAGTTATGCTTCAAAAGCGCAAAATTTATTTCCTTATCTGCAAAACGCGACACCAACATCTATCTACGTTAATTGGAAAACGGATAGTAATCCGGAATCTATTGTAGAGTACGGAACAACAGCATCGAATCTAAATGTTACCGTTACCGGTAATACTAATGTTTTTACAGATTCAGGTTATCCGGGTAATTATTTCTATCATAGTGCAAAGCTGACTAACCTTTCGGCTAACACGAAATATTTCTACAGAATAAAAACCGGAGCAGATGTGTCTTCGGTTTATTCTTTTAAAACATTACCCAATCCGGGACAAGCAGCCACAGCCAATGGACACATTCGGTTTTTGATTATGGGGGATAATCAACTGAAAGCTGTTCCGCGTTATGATTCTTTAGTGTCAGCTGCCAAAAGAAAAATCAGACAGAAATGGGGAAACAATTTATCTCCGGATGATAATATCTCCATGACTTTTATGGTGGGAGATCAGGTTGATGTGGGAACTTTGGATCATTATGAAAATGTACATTTTAAAAAGAACAGAGGTTTATCTGGTAATGTGCCTATTCAGACCACAGTAGGAAACCATGAAACTTACGGAACGTTGGGAATGAACTCTTATTACGATCATTTTTATATTAGCGAGCTTTCATACAAAGGAATTTCATCGGGAACAGAGAATTATTATGCACAGCAGGCGGGTAATGTTTTGTTTATCAGTTTAAGTTCAGAACATACCGGTGCGGCACAGCTAAGCTGGTTACAGCAGGTTCTTACTGCTGCGAATGCTGATAATACAGTAGAATGGATTTTTTCTTTAAGTCACAGACCTTATCAGGCAGAGCAATACGTGGGCGATATTTCGACCTGGGTTCGTAATACAGCTGTACCGTTATTGGTAACTTCTCCGAAATATTCAATGCATATTGGGGCGCACCATCATTTGTATCACCGCGGGCAATTAAAAAACACACCTACCTATAATATTATTTCGGGAGGTACGGCCTGGGATCAATATTGGGGATCTTCTACAGAGCAGGATTTTGATGATGTACAAAAAACTATTTGTAACTGGATTTACCAAATTGTAGATATTGACGTGACAAACGGAAAAATGGATATTGAAAGTTATTCCATTGGAAGTGTTGATAAATGGAAGAACAACCAGCTAATGGATGAATTTCATCGATATAAAAACAAAGCGGCACCTGCCAAACCTTCGATTACGAATACTTTTACTGCGACAAATACATTGCCGCTAACCGTGTCCGGATCGACTTATACGACAACTACAGATGAGAAGTTGAATACCAGTCAGTTTTTGATTTCTCAAACACCAACATTCGATATTGTAAAAAAAGAAGTATATCGAGATTTCGAAAATTTATACGGAAAGTATGGCACTAAGAAAGATTCTACTGTAAACATCAATCTGGGTGTAGATATTACCAAAATGGATTTGGCTTCTAATTCACTTCCAAATGGCAAATACTATGTGAAACTAAGATACAGAGACCGTAATCTTGAATGGTCGCCATGGAGTGATGTTCAGATTTTTACGATTACAGGAAGTAACAATGTAAATACAGCAATAGTTACAGATGCTCTGACCTATTCGTTGAACACACCAATAAAAGTCGATTTTACTGATGCTCCGGCCAGTACTTCAACATGGATTGGTTTATACAAAGAAGGACAGACTCCGGGAGGTTCTTCGCCATCGCAAACCTGGAAATATACGGACGGAAGTGCCAGCGGATTTATTACTTTTTCTAGCGGACTGGCTACTAAAGGGCGTTATTATGCTGCAATATTTTCAAATGGAGGGTATACGGAAATTGCACCCCGAAAATACTTTTATGTAGGGCCGGTACCGACCTTAACGACTGATAAAACCGAGTATTCTGTTGGGACTCCTATCCTTATTAATTATACAAATGGTCCGCAACTGGCAAAAGACTGGATTGGTATTTACAGAATGGGGGTTAATCCCGGATCCGGAGTTACAGCAACAAGCTGGCAATATGTTACAACCGTTGCAGATACTAAATCTTTCACGGGACTGCCAAAAGGTTACTATTATGCCGAGTATTATTTACAGGATGGATTTAATCCGATTGGAAACAAAGTATTTTTTAAAGTAGGAGCTGTCGTTACCGAATTATGGATCAATAAACCTGTTTATGATTTGGGCGAGCAGATTACTGCTTCGTGGACAGATGCTCCGGGAATTGTAAAAGACTGGTTGGGGATTTATCATGATGGAGATAATCCGAATGAAAAACCACTGGTGAGTTATACCTATTTTGAAGGACTTTCTGAAGGAACAAAAAATATTGCAGCTACGGAATTACCAACAGAAAAAGGGAAATACTTTTTGGTAATGTTTACTAACGATTCTTATAATGAAGTTTCAAACAGAGTTTCTTTTGAAGTAATCGATCCGCATCTGAACAATGATGAATTTAAAATCGATAATGGTTTGAGAGTGTATCCAAATCCAACAAAGAATGATGCAGAGACCTTTATTCAATCTGAATATCCTATTGACGAAATAGAAATTTACAGCATGGAAGGGAAATTATTATATGCTACAAAGAATGTAAACAATAATAAGTTTTCTCTAATCAATCAGGATTTACCAAAAGGAGTTTATATTCTAAAAATACATTCCCGTAAATTGTTTACGGCCAAACTAATTGTGAAGTAGTTTTTTTTTTTTTTTTCGAAACCCCATTTGCCACAGTGAATGGGGTTTCGTTTTTTAGCTTATGATTGTTCTTGTATGGAAGCGGTATTTTTTATAGCCTCTTTTATGGTGTCAATTTGATTCAGATGCCTCAGGATATGATGAATAAAAAACTGAAAAGTATCTCCCAGTTTTAGTCTGAGTAAACCGGATAAAGAAGTGGGGATTTTTATACGATTCAAACTTACCTTTTTGGCTTGTTCCAGTAATGCTAATAATTGAAGTTGTTGGTTGATGAATTTGTCAATTACACTTTTGTCAAGCTCAGAGTTTAATGGATTTTTGTCTTTAAAGGTTTTCATTTTGTTCAGCTTTTTTTTCGGAAGCATACTTTTGGCAAAATAACCGCCTAAAAATCCGCTATTAAATTGGGTTTCGGAAGAAGTTTTCGAGTTCTTTATTTTGTCTTCTATCTCAGCTAGATAATAATCACCATACAAATTCAAATGCTCCATGCATTCCAAAATGTTCCAGGAAGCAGGATTTTCTCTCCAGGTCAAAGTTTGTATAGTATCATTCTTAAGTTTTTCAGCCTGATTGATACTATCTCTCGTGTGATCCATTAGTAATTGTATGAGTTTTTCTGATTGCATAGGTTTAATTTTTGAAGCAAAGTTTCAAAAAGTTTTTCCGGAAATGATTGATCGAAATCAAGACTTTTTTAATCTCGATAATGTCTCAGGTGTCATTCTTAGATAGTTGGCAATGTGTTTGTTTGGAACTTCCTGAAAAAGCTTTGGACTTCTCTTTAAAACTCTTTGGTATCTTTCTTTTGGAGAACTGGTTAAGATATCAATTTCGCGTTCCATTTGCTGCACTACTAAGTTTTCTAAAATAGTAATCCATAGGTTTTTATTGGCTTCAATTTTTAAAAACTGATCTATTTGCTTCTTTGTTATAATCTTTACAACTGTTTTTTTAATCGCCTGAATACACAAATCAGAAGGCCTTCCGGTTAAGAAAGAATCCAGTGACACAATTAAATTTTGCCGGTAGCCAAATCGAATGATTTGTTCTTCATCGTCATCATCCAGAACAAAAAGACGCAGACTGCCGCTTTCTACAAAGTAAATAGTATCGTCCATACTGCCTTTTACTTTAAGAAATTCATTCCTGTTTATGGTTATTGTTTTTTCAGAAAGTGCAATGATTTCTTTCATTTTTTTGAGCAATTAGTATCGTATGAATTTCAATATTTTCGGATTTTGGATATTTAATTTCAAACGATTTAATGATTTTGAAATTATGTATAGAAAGCTGTTTTTCTATGTTCTTTAAATTATGATAATAGAAGTATGTTCGGTCGCCGGTACTTCCCGAAATGAAACCTGATTCAGTTGAATGTCCTTCAACAAAACTAAGATAAAAAATACCATTAGGACAGAGTATTTTATCAGTGCTGTTGATTAGTTTGGAACAATCTTCTTCGGACAAATAGGGCAGGCAAAAACCACAAATAATGGCATCAAATTGTTGATCTACTTTGTTGAGGTCTCGTGTGTCCATTACTTCAAACTGCGCAGAAGGATTGTTCTTTTGTGCTAATTCAATCATTTTGGGAGCAATGTCAATTCCCCTAATTTTTAAATCAGGTTTCTTTGATAATAAATATTTTGTGATGTTTCCCGGACCACAGCCAATTTCAAAGATATGGAGCTGTTCGTTTTTCAAAGCATCGCAAAAGAAGTCATAAGTTTCATTATACAGCTTTAAATCCATGAACTTGTCTTGATAAATAGCTGCAATTTTATCCCAGGTTTCGAAAGTTTCTCTGTATTGATCCATAGCTTTAATCTTGTGTTTGGTCTGTAAGCAAGAAGTATTGGTAAGTGCTGTACTGCTAAAATATAATTTTAAATTTAGAGAAGGAAATAGTTTTTTTGATGTAGACTTTTAGTCTAGTCTCCAGCTTTAAGGTTTCTTTTGACAGTTTATGGCCGGCTCAAAATGATTGGGTAATGGTTCCTGTGAAATTTAGTTAGCGGGTTATTTTTCGCATAAGGGCTTCAAATGGACCATTCTTAAAGTGTGTTGCCCAAAGTTTACTAAAGTAGTAACTGAGTACAAAGTATGCAATTGAAAATAGTAAAATATAAATTGGTTTTGTTGCTTTCTGATCTGCTGAATGTTGAACCAGATCATTGCCTGTTAGTACAGAGAATAAAATTAAACCAATGGTAAGATGTGAAATATAATGCGTTAGCGTCATTTGACCCGTTGGTGCAAAATTTTGTACATATTGGTTATTTCCGTTTTTGTCTCCTATAAACATAAAAAAGGCAATCAGCATCAGAGCAAATCCGGAGGTGCTTAACATAAAAGGGAGGTACGGAGGGAGATAATCGGCGTTGATAAATAAATGTAAATCCCCTGAAAGTACAAATTGGCCGGACAATAATTGAAGTAATGCTATCGAGATATATAATAGAAAACCAATAATAAACATCTTCTGCTGAATCTTTTTACTGCTCCAGTTTAGTCTTCCGAGATACATTCCTAGAAGAAAATAAGCAATCCAGGGGAATACAGCATTCCAGCCATTGTAAAAAGTATTTCTGACAAACCCGTTCAGCGTATAAAAATCTTTGTAGTGAAATGATTCCATATTCCAACCCGTTTCATAAGGGATGAAAAAAATTAAAAAGTGAAAACTAAAGACCGCCACAGCCGCCAGAAACAAAAAAAAACTTTTGTTTAAAAAGACTATAAATGCAATTATGAGCATATAGCAACCGTAAAAGTGCAAAATATCGGCAGGCCAGATCAGGTTAAGCAAAAGCCCGATGACAAATAAAAAACCGGCTCGTTTGAGGATGGTATTTCTCAGCTTGTTTTTCTCGGCAGGAGTATATTCGGGTCTGTTGGTCATAAGTGCGATTCCCATTCCGGCCAGTATCACAAAAACAGAGCTCGAGTTGCCGCTAAAAAGAGACATAAATTGTGCAACAGTACTTTGGTCATTATGGGAGCCAAAAACCATATTGAAATTCACAATAAACATTCCGAAGATGGCATATGCTCTTGCCAGGTCAAATCCTATAATTCTTTGTTTCATTTTTTTTATATTTTATGAAACAAATGTCGAAATGAAAAATCGCTGGAAATTTGACTTAAGTCAAATAATAGATTTAAATTTTGGACCGGATTCTGCTTAGAGTTTCCAAAGATATTCCAAGATAAGAAGCGATATGTGTAAGCTGGATGTTTTTAATAATATGCGAATGCTCTTTAATTAATTTAAGATAACGGGTCGTAGCGTCCAGTGTGCGAAACTGAAATAAGCGATCCTCCAGCCAAATTGCATAATACTCGGTGAGCATCAAATCTAATTCTGTTAATTTGGGGAATTGCTTTTTTGCATTCTGAAATTCTTTAAAGTCAGTTTGTGAAATGGTGATGTCTGTGACGGCCTCAATGAATTCGTTACTTGGTTTTTGCAGACAATAACTATTAAAAGATACCGCGATATCATCTTTAAAGTATAATTCTGTTGTGATTTCTTTTCCATCATCAAGGTAGTACTTTCTGACAATCCCTTCTTCTATAAAGTAACTTTTACTGCAAATTTCATCTTGTCGTAATAAAAACGCTCCTTTTTTTAAAGTCCTGGTAGTGGAGATGTTGTTTAAAACGTCTAAGGTTTCCTGATCAAGGCTGTTTATAAAAGTATCTATTTTTGTGAGATAGGAGTTCATTTTTTCGGTTTTTAAAAGCAATATAGGTTAAGGGGATTTTTAGGTCTGTTTTGGGGTGTTAAGGTCAAAGAGATTTTCTCAATACCTTGTGTCTGTATAATCCCATCGATTGCAATTATAGTCAAGATAATTATTTTTCTCCTAATCTTATGTGTTTTGGTTGGTCAAATATAATAAAATAGTAAAAAGTACCTGATCAAGTTAGGATCTGTTGATGACTTGTACGAAAGGTTCTTTGACTTATATAGTTTCATGAGCAACGAATTGAAATTCGATGTTATCTATGGAATTTAAAAAGAATGCTTTGTGTTATTACAACGCTAAAAATTTATTCAAATATTTGTATTTAGAAAGAGACTACAAATAAATTCTGATTTTGTATATTTGCCCAACCAAACATTATACTTAATTATGAGCCAAAAAGTATTACTTAATTCAAAAGAAGTTACTATCATACTCCATCGTTTGGCTTGTCAGTTAATCGAAAAACATCTTGATTTTTCAGATACTATTTTAATCGGAATTCAGCCAAGAGGTGTTTTTTTAGCCGAACGTTTGAAACAAATATTAGAAAGCGAGTACAAAACACCCGAAATTTCTCTGGGTTATTTAGACATCACCTTTTTTAGAGACGATTTCCGTCGGACCGATAAACCGCTTGAAGCGAATAAAACCCAAATCAATTTTATAGTCGAAAATAAAAAAGTCATTTTTATTGATGACGTTTTGTTTACCGGACGAAGCATTCGTTCCGCGTTAACTGCTATTCAGTCTTTTGGAAGACCTTCAGAAATTGAATTGTTGGTGTTAATTGACCGACGTTTTAGCCGTAATTTACCTATTCAACCCGATTATCGTGGCCGTCAGGTAGATGCTATCAATGGTGAAAAAGTAAAAGTAAGCTGGAAAGAAAATGACGGTGAAGATGTGGTCTATTTGATAACAAATTAACGAATAAATAAAAATAAGGATGACAGAGAATGAAGCTTTTATTTATGAATCAATTTTTAACCAAGTTAGAATGGGGTTTCTGTCTCTTGATGAGATTCAGGAAAACATTCTGGAAGAAATTGAAGACAACGAATTTGAGGATGAAATCTCTGAAGAGTGGGCCTTTGATAAAATAAGAGAAGAAAACCAAAAATTACTTTCAGAAAGTAAACAATGGAAAAGCCCAACAGATACGGAAAGATTAATAAAAGCGTTTGATGAATTAGCCGATAGAAATATTATTGCACTTCATAATGCGGGGTATACCACATCGGATGGGGAATATGAAGTTGTTGAGGTAGAAAGAGCGTTACGTGAAAACGAAGTAGAATCTGACGGATATTGTTTTTATCACGAACAAGATTTAGCAAGAGGAGTAGCTGTAAAAGATTCAAGTTTGTTTATCGCATTCCAGAAAGTAGATAATGGTGATGATGCGACAACAATAGAAGTAGGTAAAGTAGTTGCCGAAGTTCTAAGAGATAACGGCTTCACTCTAAATTGGAATGAATCTGCGAGAACAAAAATAGAAATTCCAGGTTTCAAATGGCAGCATCTTTTTGATGAAGATGCCAGAGATTTGCAGGATTACAGCGAAGTTGTAGAAAGAATGATTCGATAAAGGAGTTGTTCTTTGTAGCAGTTTTGAAAAACTGAGCATGCCAGGAATTCATGAATTTGACAAATAAATATTAAAGAAATAAAAATGAAAGAATTAAGCGTAGATCATTTATTGGGAATTAAATATATCAATGAAAATGATATTAACCTGATTTTTGAAACGGCCGATCATTTTAAAGAAGTCATCAACAGACCCATTAAAAAAGTTCCTTCATTACGAGATATTACCATTGCCAATATTTTCTTCGAGAACAGTACAAGAACTAAACTTTCCTTCGAATTGGCACAAAAAAGATTATCGGCTGATGTGATTAGTTTTTCGGCAGCCCAGTCTTCGGTTAAAAAAGGGGAGACCCTGATTGATACTGTAAATAATATCCTTTCAATGAAAGTTGATATGGTTGTAATGCGCCACTCCAATCCCGGAGCGGCTTATTTTTTATCCAAAAATGTCAAAGCCAGTATCGTGAATGCCGGAGACGGAGCACACGAACACCCAACTCAGGCTTTATTAGACAGTTATTCGATTAGAGAAAAATTAGGCGATGTGGCCGGAAAAAAAGTAGTCATTGTAGGAGATATTCTGCATTCGAGAGTAGCTTTGTCTAACATATATGCTTTGAAGATGCAGGGAGCTGAGGTGAAAGTCTGCGGACCAAAAACACTGATTCCGAGATATATTGAATCACTTGGTGTCACAGTTGAACCCAATTTGCGTAAAGCTTTAGAGTGGTGTGATGTTGCTAATATGCTTCGTGTTCAAAATGAACGTATGGATGTGAACTTTTTTCCATCGACACGTGAGTATGCACAGCAATATGGAGTAGATAAACCGCTACTGGACTCGCTTGGGAAAGAAATCGTAATCATGCACCCGGGACCAATTAACAGAGGGGTAGAGATTACTTCTGAAGTGGCTGACTCTGATCATTCTGTTATTCTGAATCAGGTCGAAAACGGAGTAGCGATCAGAATGGCGGTGATTTATTTGCTCGCATCCAAGATTCAACAGTAATGGATATAGTTTTCAGTCGCGGTTTTCAGTCTCAGTCTTGACTGGAAAACTTCTCTGAGACTGAATACTGAGACCGAATACTGAAACTGAAAACTGACAACTGGGAATAAGAACTGAAAACTAAAAAAACTTCGTACCTTAGCTTTTCAAATCAGAAGTGTATATAGTAAAAATGAAAGTAGATCAAAAAGGACATACCGTTACAATTAAAGATACTCAGGGAGATTTTAATGCTTTTTTGGAAAGAGTAACGCAACAGTTTAAAACCTTTGAAAAACAAAATATTATAATCGATTTATCAGCAGATAGTGGTGTGTCGGAAAAAGAGGTGAAACTTTTTTTGCCCCTTGCCAAGCAGCAGAAGAAAGCCAAAAAATCATTTGTAATAGTAGTTTCAGATCTAGACTTTAATGCCGTTTCAGATAAATTAGTCGTTGTTCCGTCACTTTTGGAAGCGCATGATATTATCGAAATGGAGGAAATCGAAAGAGACCTTGGATTTTAAAATAAGTTTAATTGTTTATTCGGTTAACTGTTTAATCGATTTGAATTAGTTTTAGCCGATTAAACGATTTATCAAATAAACGAATAAACAGTAAAATTGAAATTAACCATACTTGGCTGTTATGCCGCAACTCCCAGAACAATTACGAACCCTACTTCACAGGTTTTAGAAATAAGAAATCGTTTATTTTTAATTGATTGTGGTGAGGGAACACAGGTGCAGCTTAGAAAGAATAAGATTAAATTCTCAAAAATAAATCACATCTTTATCTCGCATCTTCACGGAGATCACCTTTATGGATTAATTGGGACTATTTCTACTTTTTCTCTTTTAGGAAGAACGACCGATTTACATATTTACGGGCCGAAAGGGATTAAAGAACTTATTCTGCTTCAATTAAAATTGACGGAATCCTGGACGACCTATAAATTGTTTTTCCATGAATTAGAGTCAAAAGAAAGCGAAGTTATTTTTGAAGACAGTAAGGTTATTGTAAAAACGATTCCGTTGAAGCATCGTGTGTATACAAACGGATTTTTGTTTCAGGAAAAACCCGGTGATCGCAAATTAAATGTAGAAGCAGTTCAGCAATACAATATTCATACAGCATATTTTCAAAAAATAAAAGGAGGCGGTGACGTTACACTTGACGATGGAACCGTAATAAAGAACAAAGAATTATCCTTTGATCCTATTCCGTCAATGAGTTATGCGTTTTGTTCCGATACCGTGTATCACGAAGACGTACTTCCCATAATTAAAGATGTTGACGTTTTGTACCATGAATCTACCTTTTTGGAATCAGAAGCTGCTTTGGCACTGAAAACGTTACACTCAACCGCAAAAGAAGCGGCAACAATTGCGCTTAAAGCGAATGCAAAGAAGTTAATTCTGGGGCATTATTCAACACGTTATGATGGTATCGAACGTTTTAAAGAAGAAGCCGAAACCGTTTTTCCAAACACACTTTTGGGAGATGACGGGAGGAGTTATGAGTTATGAGTTATGAGTTATGAGTTATGAGTTATGTGGATTAGTTATAAATGACAAAATGCTAGTTTGTTTATTTTTCAAGAATTTGTAATCAAAAAATCTAAAATCTGCAATCTACAATCTAAAATCAACAATCATGAACGATTTAAGCAATTATAGAAAATCTTACGAAAAGAGTGAATTATTGGAAACCAATATTCCCGAAGACCCAATCAATCTGTTCAACCGATGGTTTCATGAGGTAGAAGATTTTGGCGGAAACGGAGAAGTTAATGCCATGACAGTTTCGACAATTGGATTGGATGGTTTCCCGAAATCCAGAGTGGTTTTATTAAAGAAATTTTCAGAGGAAGGTTTTATTTTTTATACCAATTATGATTCGGAGAAAGGGAAGGCGATAGCCGCAAACCCGCATGTTTGTTTGTCATTTTTCTGGCAGGAAATGGAACGCCAGGTCATCATAAAAGGAATCGCTGTAAAAACATCAGAGAACATATCAGATGGTTATTTTGATTCTCGTCCTGATGGAAGTAAATTGGGTGCGATTGTTTCGAAGCAAAGTGAAGTGATTCCGTCCCGAACTTTTTTGGAAGAAAATTTGAAAAAACTGGAAAAAGAGTTCGAAGGAAAACACATACCGAGACCTGAAAATTGGGGAGGTTTTTTAGTAACTCCTTTAGAGGTAGAATTTTGGCAGGGGAGACCCAATAGATTGCATGACAGAATTCGTTACCAAAGTCAATCTGACTTTTCATGGAAGATTGAAAGATTATCCTCTTAGCTTGTAGGATTATTACGTTTGATTGTAAAATTATTGCGTATTTTATCGATATTATTTGTAGTTTAACGATAAATTGAATAAGTTTGAGAAAGAAACAAGTCAATTTATTTTAATAAATATTTAAAGGATTTGCCCCAACATCTACTTTAAAAATTAAACTACTATGTCATTATGAAAAAGATGATGCGTAACATGAGGTTCGTTGCAATAGTTGCCCTACTTGTTGCAATGAGCTCCTGTTCATCGGACAGCGCAGAGGGTAGCGAAAGCCCTGCTACAGCCGAGGCTGTCGTTGCTAACTACAATTACAATGATTCGGAAATCGAATCGATGAAACTTATCAATGATTATCGGATAAGTATTGGTCTGAATGCTCTGAAAGGAATCAATCACGTTTCATTTAAGTGCGAAGAACACAACAAATACATGATCGCAAACAATGTGGTTGATCATAATGATTTTACTTCGCGTTCCAATAATATCATGAGTGTTTTAGGTGCTAAAAAAGTAGGCGAAAATGTTGCTTACAATTATAAAACTTCTGAGGCTGCTTTAAGAGCCTGGCTGGATAGCCCCGGACACAAGGCAAATATTGAAGGAGACTATACTCATTTTGGTTTGTCAGTTTCGATTGACCCTAATACCGGAAAGAAATACTATACTAACATCTTTGTGAAGATGTAAAAAAAATATTGGACTGGTTAGTTTTTTATTGGTCGTTGCAATTCAGGGAATTGCAACGATTTTTTTTTTATCGATTGTTTAGGCGTTTATTTTCCTACTTTTGTTTTTGTTTAGAAAAGGTGAATATTATGAATGAAGTAATTAAAGATTATATTGATAAAGGAATAGCTTTTGTCGAAAAACACAAAGAATATCTTATGTATGGTGACGATATTGCTAAAGATATGATTTATGAATTTGATTATAGTAGTACTAAGAATAAATCTTCAAAAATGGAGTTGGAGCAAGAAAATGCTAGTGGAGAACTTTTAGAACTTTTGAAATCAACAGACAAAGTATGGAAAGCAACGAATAGCTCAGTAACAGATAGTCAAATAATTGAAATTGAAGAATATTTTAATTTAACATTTCCAAATTCATATAAGGAGTATTTAAAGTATAAACATTTTTACACCATTTTTTTAAACTCAGACATTAGATTATTTTCTAAACCCACGGATAAATGGAAAGAAATATTAGTAGAAGCGAATGAAGAAATGAGAGAAGTTTTATTAGATAAAGGATATTTTGCTATTGGTTATTATAGCGATTATGGGGCAGTCTGTTTTGATTTTAGAAATAATAAAGAAGAAGCAAGTATTGTTTTTATAACTTATGAGGATTTACAGATTGAATTATTGTCAGAAAATTTTACTCATTTATTAGAACAAGCATTGGAATTGAAAGAACCAACTCTAAAAGAATTGAAACCATGGAAAAAAAAGATGTATGGGATAGAATAGAATAGTCATGTTCGTTACTTCTTTTTAATAATTAATTAGCAGAAGCTGTCTTTTAAGACAGCTTCTGTTGCTAAATATAATAAGTAATTAATTAAAGAGAAGTAATAATAAATTCGCTTCTTCTGTTCATTTGATGTTGTTCTTCTGTACACGGTACACCATCAGAACAGCCATTTACCAGTTGGGTTTCTCCATATCCTTTTCCGGTGAGTCTGTTTTTAGCGATTCCGTTTTTAACGAGCCAGTCAATTGTTGATTTAGCTCTTCTGCCGGATAAGGCTTCATTGTATTGATGTGTAGCACGACTGTCTGTGTGGGAACGAATATCAAGTTTCATCGTTGGATGGCTGTTTAAGACATCAAGTATTTTTTCTAGATCCAGAGCAGCTTCTGTACGGATATTTGATTTATCCAGATCAAAGTAAATCATTTTGATACCAAAACATTTTCCTAAATCATCGCCAATGGTGACTTTGCAGGCGGATTTATCCAAAGCAATAGGAAGACTGGTTTTTCCGGTTAGTTTTCCAATGGTAATATTGATTTCTTTGGTTGTGTATTCTTCTTTTTCTGCTCTTACATTATACGTTTTTCCACATTCAACAGGGAAACTGTAAAAACCGGTTGCATCTGAAATAGTAGTGTTTTTTATATTGCCCAGATTGTCATATAAAGTTAATTTTGTGTTTGGCAAAACAGCTAAGGTTTCAGCGTCAGTAATGATTCCGTTTAGCTCTTGTATGCATTGTAGTTTTCTTGTTTCGAGAAATTTGTAGATATCATCAGAACCCTGTCCGCCATCTTTATTAGAGCTAAAATAGCCTCTTCTGGATGCAGGATCAATAATGTAGGCAAAATCATCTTTAGGTGAGTTAACATCCGCTCCAAGATTCTGAATATTGCTTATGGTTCCGTTATCTTCAATTTGGCCTACAAAAACGTCCAGACCACCTAGTCCGGGATGTCCGTCAGAAGCAAAATAAATTTCATTATCGCTGGTAACAAACGGAAATGTTTCTTTTCCTTGCGTATTTATGACTTTACCTAAGTTCATAGGTGTGCCATAACTGCCATTGCCATTGATGCTTACTTTGTAAATATCAGACTGTCCTACTGTTCCGGGCATATCTGAGGCGAAATACAGTGTTTTCTCATCAGGACTAAGTGCAGGATGAGCTGTACTATAATTATCACTGTCAAAAGGAAGTTCGGTTATGTTGGTCCATTTTCCGTTTTCAAGAGTGGCTCTGTATATTTTGATTAAAGTAATTTTGTTGTCATCTTTTCCTTTTTTACCGTTTATATAATTGTTTCTGGTAAAGTAAACCGTTTGCCCGTCTTTCGTAAAAGCGGGAGAAGACTCGTGAAACTTTGTATTAAGAGAGGTTTTGAATTTATTGACTTTCACTGTACTGTTGGCAGGAGGGTCTGTATCGGCAAAATACAAATTCGTAAAATATTCTCCGGTCCATTTGTGTTTGCGTTGTGAAAAGTTTCCGGTATCCCGGGCAGAGGCAAAGTATATTTTACCGTTGTAAACATAGGAACTGTAATCGGAGTATTTAGAGTTGATTCCGGCATCTTCAATTTTGTATCGGCCGGAATTGGCTTTGATTTTGTCCAGATAGTTTACATCCTCTGCATATAATTTTGCTCTGTCGTCGTTTTTAGATTTAGACAAAAAATCAGCCATAATTTTACTGGCCTTATCGGTTTGTCCGGTTGATTTTAGACATTGCGCATATCGATAGTAATACTCTGGCTCAACAACGGTGTTCATTGCAAATAATTCACCGTACCATTTTGCAGCAGCTTCAAAGTTAGAGTTGAAGTAGTATGAGTTTCCGAGCTTTTTAAACAAATCTTCCGATTTGTATCCTTTATCAGCTACACGTTCATAGGTTTTAATAGCGTCGATATATGCATAATTGTTGTAGTTCTTATCGGCAGTATTAATTTTCGATTGTTGCGCATAACTGCCGGCTGAAAAAGAACAGATAATTGTTAAGCAAAGGAGTATATAATTTTTCATAATCGTAATTTTTAGAAGAAACGTGGCGTTGTCATTTTACCATTGTTTTTGAAGAATTCGTAACGCAGGAATATCTCATGTGATCCTGAATTATAGTTGTTTAAACGAGTGGTTTCGCGATCGTATCCATAACCAAGATAGAGACCGTCAGTAATCTGGAATCCTACCATAGCACTAAGCGAAGCGCTCCATCGGTAGGCAACCCCAACCACAAGTTTATCCATGAACATAAAGTTGGCAGAAACATCTACCTGAAGCGGTGCTCCTTCGACCATTTTGGTCAGTAAAGCAGGTTTGAATTTGATGTATTGAAGTCTATCAAGATCAAACACATATCCGGCTATTAAATAATAATTGATTTTATCTTTGTAAATGGCATAATCATTATCAGAGTACCGATTGGTTTCGATAAAATTAGGTACTGATAAACCAATGTATGCTTTATCAGAATGCCAATAGACTCCGGCTCCCACATTCGGCGAAAACTTATTGTTTAGATCCTGAAACTGTGGATCTCCCTGACTCTCCGGATTTAATTTGCTGACATCCAAATTGAACAGGTTGGCTGTTCCTTTGATACCAAACGAAAGTTTAAAATCGGCTGAGGTCTGAATAGTATAGGAAAGGTCTACAGAAAAGTTGTTTTCGTTAGTTGGGCCAATTTTATCATTTACTAAAGAGGCTCCGATTCCTAAATTACTATTATTTATAGGGCTATTGATTGAGAAAGCGCTGGTTTCCGGAGCCCCGTCGAGTCCAACCCATTGGGTGCGGTATAATCCAAAAACACTTAAAGCTCCTCGCGATCCTGCATAAGCCGGATTAATGTTTATGGTATTGTACATATATTGCGTAAATTGTGCATCTTGCTGTGCATAGCTCGCAATTGTTACAAACATAATGACGAAGAAAAATAATTTTGTTCTCATAGTGGTATTTATTATTTTCATTAGTACTACTTTTTTTCAATTTAAATTGTAAAAAAGTCTATGCATTTGTATATTCAAAAATAAGGATTTTTTTATTAATTAATTGTAAATTGTTGCTTTATGTGCTTGCTATGCAGTGAGATATGTTCTTTTTTTTATTTCGATAAATAAAGATATCCGTCTTTTTTATTATTCTGAAGTACATTATTTCCGTCCAATGATTTGTAGTTAATAATGTAGAAATAAGTTCCTGTTGGTAGTCCGTCAGATTGTTTCACTGTGGTTCGGCCTCTTGAAATTCCATCAAATGCATTGGTTTGATTGTTGTAATTGTGTGTTTCAAATACCAATACGCCCCAACGGTTATAGATTTCTACATCATTCTCTGGATAACAAGTGGTATCGCCGATACTGTCTATCGTGAAGACATCGTTGATTCCGTCACCATTTGGAGAAAAAGCATTGTGAACTACTATACTTCCACAGGCAAGTACTTTACAATCATCATTTATTGCCATATTCAGTACAATACTTCTTGGACAGCTAGCATCAGGTATTTTGTATTCGAATGTATAATTGCCTATTGCCAGACCTAAAGGATTAAAATTGTTTCCTTGTATGCTGTTGGTATTACTGTTATCTACCCAGATTCCGTTAGTAGGAGTACTTTCAGGTAACAATGATAGTAAGTTAATAATGGTCGAATCATCGTTACAGGCTGTACTGCTTACAGTCATTGTTTCGGTAGGAGTTGCTGTGATTGTAACAGTTGCAGTTGCAGTACAGGCTTGATTTCCTTTGTTTACAGAAGATGTTGCTGTAAGAGTATATGTACCGGCCGGTAGATTGGTGTTTGCAACAGTTTCATTTTTTTCATTTTTAATGATAACAGTTGAGCCTGGACTATTAGTTACCAGAATCGAACCACTTCTTCCGTTCGAACAGTTCACATTTGTAGCAACTCCAGATACTGAAACTTTGTTTTCTACAGTAAAGGTTTGAGTCAATAGCGTTTTATTACCGGCACAATCTGTTAAAGTATAGGTTCTCGTTAGGATGTAAGGACTTCCATCACAACCGCTTCCTCCATTATTGGCGTCACTTACAGTAATGTTTACCGTACTGCTGCAGTTATCCACAGCATTGGTTATGTCGCTCGGATTTCCAACAGGGATATCAGCAATAGTTTGCAGATTTGCTACATTTACTGGAGCTGTTCCTGTAGGTGGAGTGGTATCTCTAACGGTTATGATCTGAGTGTAAGAAATTGTATTTCCACTACAATCACTGGTGGTCCATTTACGGGTTAAAGTATAATTTGTACTACATTGATCCTCAGTATTGCTTTTTGTTTCGCTGAAAACAATTGGTAAGTTACCACTGCAATTATCGGAAGCTTCCATATTTGCCGGTTGAGGTACAGCATCACAAGAAACAGTAATATCGGCAGGTAGTGTTCCGGTAAAGGTTGGTTTTGAAGTATCCTGAATAGTAATCACCTGAGTGAAGGTGTCTGAGGTATTTCCACAATCGTCTTTCACAGTCCAGGTATTGGTATACGTTCCGGCATTAGAACAACCTTCAGAAGCTACAAATGAACCGCTTACTTTTACGATATTCGAAACATTGGTATCACAAGCGTCTGTAGCGGTTGGGAATAAAGCCTGTGCGGCAGTTAAAGCTGCTGTATCGCTGCATTCTAGAGTTTTGTTTAGAGAAGCAGTTTGTGTAGACCATGTTGGTTTTGAAGTATCCTGAATAGTAATCACCTGAGTAAAAGCATCAGAAGTATTTCCACAATCGTCTTTCACAGTCCAGGTATTGGTATATGTTCCGGCATTAGAACAACCTTCAGAAGCTACAAATGAACCGCTTACTTTTACGATATTCGAAACATTGGTATCACAAGCGTCTGTAGCGGTTGGGAATAAAGCCTGTGCGGCAGTTAAAGCTGCTGCATCGCTACATTCTAGGGTTTTGTTTAGAGAAGCAGCTGCAGTAGACCATGTTGGTTTTGAAGTATCCTGAATAGTAATCACCTGAGTGAAGGTATCTGAGGTATTTCCGCAATCGTCTTTCACAGTCCAGGTATTGGTATACGTTCCGGCATTAGAACAACCTTCAGAAGCTACAAATGAACCGCTTACTTTTACGATATTCGAAACATTAGTATCACATGCGTCTGTAGCGGTTGGGAATAAAGCCTGTGCGGCAGTTAAAGCTGCTGTATCGCTGCATTCTATTGTTTTGTTTAAAGAAGTAGCTGCAGTAGACCATGTTGGTTTTGAAGTATCCTGAATAGTAATCACCTGAGTAAAAGTATCAGAAGTATTTCCACAATCGTCTTTCACAGTCCAGGTATTGGTATACGTTCCGGCATTAGCACAACCTTGAGAGGCCACAAAAGCACCGCTTACTTTTACAATGTTTGAAACATTAGTATCACAAGCGTCTGTAGCGGTTGGGAATAAAGCTTGTGCGGCAGTTAAAGCTGCTGTATCGCTGCATTCTATTGTTTTGTTTAAAGAAGTAGCTGCAGTAGACCATGTTGGTTTTGAAGTATCCTGAATGGTAATCACCTGAGTGAAAGTATCAGAAGTATTTCCACAATCGTCTTTCACAGTCCAGGTATTGGTATACGTTCCGGCATTAGCGCAACCTTGAGAGGCCACAAAAGCACCGCTTACTTTTACGATATTCGAAACATCAGTATCACAAGCGTCTGTAGCGGTTGGGAATAAAGCCTGTGCGGCAGTTAAAGCTGCTGTATCGCTGCATTCTATTGTTTTGTTTAAAGAGGCAGCTGCAGTAGACCAGGTAGGAGCAGAAATATCTTGTACAATGATCACCTGACTAACAGGAAGAGAGACATTTCCACAGGCATCAACAGCAGTCCAGGTTCTGGTTTGTGTATAGGAACCCGCACATCCACCAGGTGTAATAACATCTGTGTAGGTTAAGGATGAAATCACTCCATTATTATCTGTTGCAGTGGCAGTAGCAAATACTGGTGTCGCAGGACAATTAATAGTAGAAGTTTGTGGCAGTGGGTCAATTATTGGTTTAATAGAATCGCCGTCGATAATAGTAACTGATTTAGATATAGTACAAGAGTTTGCATCAGTAACCGTTACGGTATAAGTTCCGGCAGTAAGAGCACTTGCTGTAGCTGCTGTTCCACCAGACGGAGACCATAGATAAGTATATCCTGGAGTTCCACCGGAAACATTTACAGTAGCGGATCCCGTATTATCACCTCCACAACCTACATTCATTTGTGAAGTGGTAGTGGTTAGAACTGTTGGTTCAGTGATCGTAAAAGTTTTAGTGATGGTACAAAGATTTGCATCTTTTATGGTCACGGTGTATGTTCCGGCAGCTAAATTAGAAGCCGTTGCGGCAGATCCTCCAGATGGAGCCCAGGAGTAAGTATAGGCTCCGGTTCCTCCTGAAACTGTTACCGTTGCAGAACCATTTGTTCCGGCATTACAAGACACATTCGTTTGTGACGTTGTAGCAGTCAATGCAGCTGCTGGTTCGGTAATGGTTATAGTTTTAGTAATTGTACAAAGATTAGCGTCTTTAATCGTCACAGTGTAAGTTCCGGCTGCTAAATTAGAAGCGGTTGCTGCAGATCCTCCTGATGGCGACCAGGAATAGGTATAAGCTCCGGTTCCTCCTGTAGGTGTTACTGTTGCAGAACCTGTTGTATTTGATTTACAAAGCACGTTGGTTTGTGAGGTAGTAGCAGTTATAGCGGTTGGTTCTGTGATGGTAAAAGTTTTAGTGATGGAACAAAGATTAGCATCTTTTATGGTCACGGTATACGTTCCGGCAGCTAAATTAGAAGCGGTTGCTGCAGACCCTCCAGATGGTGCCCAAGAGTAAGTATAAGCTCCCGTTCCTCCGGAAACTGTTACCGTTGCAGAACCATTTGTTCCTGCATTACAAGCTACATTGGTTTGTGAAGTAGTAGCAGTTAAAGCAGCTGCAGGTTCGGTAATGGTTACGGTTTTAGTGATGGAACAAAGATTAGCATCTTTTATGGTCACAGTATACGTTCCGGCGGCTAAGTTTGAAGCCGTTGCTGCTGATCCTCCAGATGGTGACCAGGAATACGTATAGGCTCCTGTTCCTCCGGTAGGGGTTACCGTTGCAGATCCTGTTGCATCTGATTTACAAAGTACGTTGGTTTGTGAAGTAGTTGCAGTTATAGTGCTTGGCTCTGTGATGGTAAAAGTTTTAGTAATCGTACACAGATTAGCATCTTTTATGGTCACAGTGTACGTTCCGGCTGCTAAGTTAGAAGCCGTTGCTGCAGATCCTCCCGATGGTGCCCATGAATAAGTATAGGCTCCGGTTCCTCCCGAAACGGTTACTGTTGCAGACCCTGTTGCTCCTGAATTACAAGACGCATTGGTTTGCGAAGTAGTAGCAGTTAAAGCAGCTGCAGGTTCGGTAATGGTTACTGTTTTAGTGATGGTA
The DNA here is from genome assembly GCF_025947365.1 of Flavobacterium sp. N502540. Classification (NCBI taxonomy): domain Bacteria; kingdom Pseudomonadati; phylum Bacteroidota; class Flavobacteriia; order Flavobacteriales; family Flavobacteriaceae; genus Flavobacterium; species Flavobacterium sp. N502540. The sequence continues at coordinate 5,345,255 of NZ_CP110012.1, read as the reverse complement.
CACAGATTAGCATCTTTAATCGTAACGGTATAAGTTCCCGCTGCTAAGTTAGAAGCGGTTGCGGCAGATCCCCCAGATGGTGCCCAGGAATAAGTATAGGCTCCGGTTCCTCCTGTAGGTGTCACTGTTGCAGACCCCGTTGCATCTGATTTACAAAGCACGTTGGTTTGTGAAGTAGTAGCCGTTAGAGCAGCTGCAGGTTCAGTGATGGTAAAAGTTTTAGTGATGGTACACAGATTAGCATCTTTTATGGTCACGGTATACGTTCCAGCAGCTAAGTTAGAAGCCGTTGCTGCAGACCCTCCAGATGGTGCCCATGAATAAGTATAGGCTCCAGTTCCTCCGGAAACGGTTACTGTAGCAGATCCTGTTGTATCTGATTTACAAAGTACGTTGGTTTGTGAAGTAGTTGCAGTTAATGCAGCTGCAGGTTCTGTGATAGTAAAAGTTTTAGTGATGGAACAAAGATTAGCATCTTTTATGGTCACGGTATAAGTTCCGGCAGCTAAGTTTGAAGCCGTAGCTGCAGATCCTCCCGATGGTGACCAGGAATAGGTATAGGCTCCTGTTCCTCCGGTAGGGGTTACCGTTGCAGATCCTGTTGCATCTGATTTACAAAGTACGTTGGTTTGTGAAGTAGTTGCAGTTATAGTGGTTGGCTCTGTGATGGTAAAAGTTTTAGTAATCGTACACAGATTTGCATCTTTAATTGTTACGGTGTATGTTCCGGCAGCTAAGTTAGAAGCCGTTGCTGCAGATCCTCCCGATGGTGACCAGGAATAAGTGTATGCTCCGGTTCCTCCCGAAACGGTTACCGTTGCAGACCCTGTTGCTCCTGAATTACAAGATGCATTGGTTTGCGAAGTAGTAGCCGTTAAAGCGGCTGCAGGTTCTGTGATGGTAAACGTTTTAGTGATGGTACACAGATTTGCATCTTTAATCGTCACGGTATAAGTTCCCGCTGCTAAGTTAGAAGCAGTTGCGGCAGATCCCCCAGATGGTGCCCAGGAATAAGTATAGGCTCCGGTTCCTCCTGTAGGTGTCACTGTTGCAGACCCCGTTGCATCTGATTTACAAAGCACGTTGGTTTGTGAAGTAGTAGCCGTTAGAGCAGCTGCAGGCTCAGTGATGGTAAAAGTTTTAGTGATGGTACAAAGATTAGCATCTTTTATGGTCACGGTATACGTTCCGGCAGCTAAGTTAGAAGCCGTTGCTGCAGATCCTCCAGATGGTGCCCATGAATAAGTATAGGCTCCTGTTCCTCCGGAAACTGTTACCGTTGCAGATCCTGTTGTATCTGATTTGCAAAGTACGTTGGTTTGTGAAGTAGTTGCAGTTAATGCAGCTGCAGGTTCTGTGATAGTAAAAGTTTTAGTGATGGTACAAAGATTGGCGTCTTTAATGGTTACCGTATAAGTTCCTGCTGCTAAGTTTGAAGCCGTAGCTGCAGATCCTCCCGATGGTGCCCAGGAATAAGTATAAGCTCCTGTTCCTCCGGAAACTGTTACTGTAGCAGATCCCGCTGTATCTGATTTACAAAGTACGTTAGTTTGCGAAGTAGTAGCCGTTAGAGCAGCTGCAGGCTCAGTGATGGTAAAAGTCTTAGTAATCGTACAGAGATTAGCATCTTTTATGGTCACGGTATACGTTCCGGCAGCTAAGTTAGAAGCCGTTGCTGCAGATCCTCCAGATGGTGCCCATGAATAAGTATAGGCTCCTGTTCCTCCGGAAACTGTTACAGTTGCAGATCCTGTTGTATCTGATTTGCAAAGCACGTTGGTTTGTGAAGTAGTTGCAGTTAATGCAGCTGCAGGTTCTGTGATAGTAAAAGTTTTAGTGATGGTACAAAGATTTGCATCTTTAATGGTCACGGTATACGTTCCCGCAGCTAAGTTAGAAGCGGTTGCGGCAGATCCTCCGGATGGTGACCAAGAGTAGGTGTATGCTCCCGTTCCTCCGGTAGGCGTTACTGTTGCAGAACCTGTTGTGCCTGATTTACAAAGTACATTGGTTTGCGAAGTGGTAGCCGTTATAGCTGTTGGTTCTGTGATCGTGAAAGTTTTAGTAATTGTACAAAGATTGGCGTCTTTAATCGTTACCGTATAAGTTCCGGCAGCTAAGTTAGAAGCCGTTGCTGAGGTTTGTACCGGAGTTGTGTTCCAGGAGTAGGTATAAGGTGCGGTTCCTCCGGCAGGAGTTACCGTTGCAGAACCTGTTGTTCCTGCATTACAGGTCACATTAGTTTGTGATGTGGTAGCGGTTAAGACAGCAGTCGGCTCCGTAATAATGATTTGTTTGGTACCAGTACATCCTTTGGAATCAGTAGCGGTTACAGTGTAAGTTCCGGCAGCTAAGTTAGAAGCCGTTGCTGAGGTTTGTACCGGAGTTGTATTCCAGGAGTAGGTATAAGGCGCAGTTCCTCCCGAAGCAGTTACCGTTGCAGAACCTGTTGCGCCTCCTTTACATTTTACGTCAACATGAGAAGCGGCAGTTTCTGTTATCACAATGTTAGTTTGACTTACAACAACTGGTTTCGTATCAGAACAACCGGATTGTGTGTTTTGACCTTTAATGTAATAAGTTCCTACCGGCGCTGCAGTTGGTGTATTGTATGGAATAGTGGCAGCGGCATCTTGCCAATAGGTGTAAGTTAGCCCTGAAGTACTTCCTGCGGTAACGGCTGGTAAAGTAAGGTCGGCAGTTCCATTTACGCATACAGGGGCAGGATTAGTGATAACCAAAGTGTTTGTCGCAAAACTTTTTGCTTTTAAAAATACACCGGCATCCCATTGTTGATCTGAGGCATCGGCAATGGCCATTTTTATTTTGTAAGTTTTTCCCGCTGTAACAGCATAAGTAGCAGTAAGAACTACTGTTGAACCATCATACTCCATAGTGGTGGAACCAGGGGGATTGTTTGTATAATAGGTAGCATTTTTTGCCGGAAAAGCAACGTTATTTACGTTTGTTCCGGCAGAATGTATGTTATTTATGGTTACGGCATCACCGTTTGGTAATTGTGCAAGATTGATAGCGTTATTGGTATAAGTTCCGGTAATTCCAAAACCACTTAAAAAGAAACCGAATGCATCATTAAAATCGGTATTTACGTATTCCAGATATTCTTCTGAAGCAAAAACGAATTTGAATTCTACAAGATTACCATCCGGAATAAAATTAAATTCTAATATAGAGGCATCATGCATTGTTTCTCCCGAAATTGCAGTTAAATCCTGATCACTTGCTGCACTAACCATTGCATCCGATTTGTTGGTATAGGTATTCGGCCCCATGGCAGAGCTAATTTTTCCTGTAGATAAAAGAAGTCCTTCGTCGATTGGAAAGGTTGAAGTACCCTTACTGAAGTAACCCAATTGACGATCTCCCGCAGTAGCAGACCAGGTGTGATCGACCCAGGTCCAGTTGTTGTTGTTATTTCTGTAATAACCGAAACGAACATTACTTATGGTCAAACAGCCGGAGGTTAAGATATTACGAACAAGCTGATCCGCATTATAAGCATTATAACCTGTTGAGGGATTGGCGACATCAATAGAGCCGGCAACAGCTGCCAATGCACTAACGGCCTCTGTAGAAGCTGCTGTTTTTGCTGTCTTTGAGGTTGCCTTGCTATAAGGAAGAGTATTTCCATATCTAACAGGGATTTCCTGAGCAACAACTGCCGAAGAGTACAGGGCTAATCCTAAAATTAAAATTAAAAATGATTTTAAACTAATTTTGGAAAAGGCATCTTGTTGATCATTTTTGTGAAACGGGAAAAAATAGGTACCACATTTAATGAAATTTCCCACTTCTTGTAGAGTAGTTTTAGTTTTCATATTTTAGGATTTTGTTTTTTGAAGTACTTGTGATATTTTAACAAAACCAAAGTTATAAGGTGTAATTAATTTTGGTTTTTTTTCTCCGTAACTAACCTAAAAACTCGTTGAAGTGTATTTTTTTTGTTAAATGAAGCGTTAAAAAACACTTTTTTTAGACATTTTTGACAAATAAAAAAGGGTCTAAAATTTATATTTTCCATTAAAAACCGAATTTTAAAAATGGTTTAAATGTTTAATATTCAATTATTTAGTGTGTTTTTTGAGAATAGTAATACTATCGACTAAGTGTTTGATTTAATAGATGAAGAACACTTTTTTCTAAAAAGAGAGAATCTTCTTTTTTTGATTTTTGAGATTTTTGACTTAGGTGTTCGCTGTTAAAATTTTGTTTAAATGTTAACAGAAGTAAAAAAATGAAAAGGTTTAGAATTTCTTTTGTAAATTAGAAGTTCAATAAAAAAATCATCTTCACTTAAGAAGTTTGTAAACCTTTTGCTTATGAAAAACTTAATTTTAATACGCCATGCAAAATCAAGTTGGGAAGCTCCGTTAAAAGATTTCGATAGACCTTTAATGAAAAAAGGCATTTTAGACGCACATGACGTATCGTCTACAATTTTAGAGTTTCTTCCTAAAACCTATATAATGTGGAGTAGTACTGCTGCAAGGGCCCTGGAAACAGCACTTATTTTTGCACAAAATATTTCATATCCTCTGGAAAGTATCATTTTTAAAGACGACCTTTATACCTTTGATGACAGACAACTCGAAAAAGTTATCAAATCATGTGATAATAGTTTTGAAAGCGTTATTCTTTTTGGACATAACGAGGCTATTACAAATTTTGTTAATAAATTTGGGGATGTTTTTATTGAAAATGTACCTACGTCAGGCTTTGTATCACTACAGTTTGATGCCGAAAGCTGGGACAGCATTCATAAAGGTAAAACTCATAAAACAATTTTCCCCAAAGATTTAAAATAGATAAAGTGTACGAACAGAAATATATCGATAGAGAAAAAAGTTGGTTAGCGTTTAATGCAAGAGTACTTCAGGAAGCCGGAGATAGTTCAGTTCCACTTTTAGACAGGTTGCGTTTTGTTGGAATTTTTTCAAACAATTTAGATGAATTTTTTAGAGTTCGTTATGCTGCAATTCGAAGATTAAGCCTTTCAGGGATTTCCGGTGAAAAATATTTAGGAGGAGTTTCAGCACACCAATTAATTAAAGACATTACCGAAATTGTTATTCAGCAGCAATCTGAAAGTTTGCGCATTTTGGGAAATATCGAAGCAGAATTGGAAGCCGAAAATATCTTTATTATCAATGAAGATCAAATTACAAGAGATCAGGAGAGCTATCTGAAAGACTTTTTTGTTCAGAAGTTAAGCCCTGAATTGGTAACCATCATCTTAAATGATCTGGCAGAATTCCCTGTTCTTAAAGATACCTTGGGATATTTGGCAGTTCGTCTGGAAATGAATACCAATGATGAAGTTCGCTACGCTGTTATCGAAATTCCTAAAACGATAAACAGGTTTGTAGTGCTGCCGTCTGAAGATGATAAGCAATATGTGATACTGATTGATGATGTTATCCGTTACAATCTGAAAAACATATTCAATATTTTTGATTACAAAAGTGTTTCGGCACATATGATCAAAATTACGCGTGATGCTCAGTTGGATATCGACAGCGATTTGAGTAAAAGTATGCTCGAAAAAATTGCATCATCTGTAAAAGACAGAAGAATAGGAGAGCCCGTTCGTTTTATTTATGATAATTTGATCGAAGAAGATACATTGCGTTTCTTTTTGGATAAAATGAAAATCGTTGAAACCGATAGTATAATTCCGGGAGGGCGTTATCACAACAGACGTGATTATATGAGCTTTCCTAATTTAGGTCGATACGATTTACTGTATAAACCAAACGAACCTTTGCCAATTCCGGGGTTGAGTCTGGAGGGAAGTATTTTAGAAAAGATCAGTAAAAAAGATTATCTACTGCACGCCCCATACCAGTCATTTTCTTATCTGACGAAATTTTTGCGTGAAGCTGCCCTGGATCCAAAAGTTACCAGTATAAAAATCACTTTATACCGTTTGGCAAAAAACTCGCAGATTATCAGTTCCTTGATTAATGCTGCGAAAAATGGTAAAAAAGTAACGGTTCAGATCGAACTTCAGGCACGATTTGATGAGGCATCGAATATTTCCTATGCCGAGCAAATGCAAACAGAAGGGATTGATTTGATTTTTGGAATAAAAGGTCTAAAAGTGCACAGTAAAATTTGTGTGATCGAAAGAGTGGAGGAAGGAAAAACACGCCGTTACGGATTTATTTCAACCGGAAATTTTAACGAATCGACGGCTAAAATTTACACCGATGTAACCTTGTTTACCTGTCATCAGCAAATTCTGAAAGACATTTCTAAAATATTCGAGTTCTTTGATATCAATTACCGAGTGCACCGATACAAACATTTAATAGTATCCCCACATTATACCCGAACAAAATTTATCAAATTAATCGATCGTGAAATTCTGCATGCGCTGGCCGGCAGAAAAACACATATTAAATTAAAAATGAACAGTTTGTCTGATTTTAAAATGATCGATAAATTGTATGAGGCTAGTAATGCGGGAGTTAAAATTCAACTTCAGGTGAGAGGGATTTGTTCGCTAATTCCGGGAATTCCGGGAATGAGTGAAAATATTGAAGCGATAAGTATCGTTGATAACTATCTGGAACATTCAAGGGTTTATATTTTTGGAAATGCCGGATTGACCGAAGTATACATTTCATCAGCCGATTTCATGACCCGAAATCTTGACGGAAGAGTCGAAGTTACCTGCCCGATTTACGACCTTCAAATAAAGAAAGAACTAATAGATAATTTTAATATTGCGTGGAAAGGGAATGTCAAAGTGAGATATCATTCCTATAAACTGGATAATAAATACAAGCCTAGAAACCATCATGCCCCATTTAGAGCACAGTTAGAAACGTATAAGTACTATCAGAATAAAATAACAGTTCAGGAAGAAGTGGTGTAGCGTAAGCGATTAATTAAAAACAATAAAAAAATAAAATCATAAGTGAGCATGATTAATATAAGGAAATTTGCAGCGATAGATATTGGATCGAATGCCATGAGGCTTCTGATATCGAATGTTGTAGAACAAGATGGAAAAGAACCCCAGTTTAACAAAAGTTCACTTGTTCGTGTGCCAATTCGTTTGGGACAAGATGCCTTTACCGTAGGAGAAATTTCAGCAGAAAATATAGACCGAATGGTGGATGCTATGAAAGCATTCAACCTTTTGATGAAAGTACATAAAGTAGAACGTTATATGGCGTTTGCAACTTCGGCAATGCGCGAGGCCTATAATGCAAAGGAAGTTGTGGCACTAATTAAGAAAAAAGCCGATATAAAAATAGAAGTTATTGACGGTAAAAAAGAAGCCGCAATTATTGCTTCGACCGATTTACATCATCTCCTAAAAACAGACGAGACTTATCTTTTTGTGGATGTTGGAGGCGGAAGTACCGAGTTTACTTTGTTTTCTGACGGGAAAATGATCAATTCAAGATCTTTCAAAGCCGGAACCGTTCGTTTGTTAAATAATATGGTACACGATGTCGTTTGGGATGAAATTGAAAAATGGATCAAAACCAATACGGAAGGTTATGAAGAAGTAACACTGATTGGTTCAGGTGGAAACATCAATAAATTGTTTAAAATGTCCGGGAAACAGCAGGAAAAACCACTTTCGTACATCTATATCAATTCACAGTATGTTTTTCTGAACTCCTTAAGTTATGAGCAACGAATCGCTGAATTGGGATTAAACTCAGATCGTGCCGACGTAATTATTCATGCTACCAGAATTTATCTGAATGCTATGAAATGGAGTGGTGCACGTCAGATTTATGTTCCTAAAATTGGACTTTCTGATGGAATTGTAAAAGCGATGTATTACGGTAAAATTTAAAAATATCAACTTTTTTTGCCGCGATTTGTGCGATGTGAACAGTTGAAGCAGTTGCGTAATTTGTTCATTCCAAATATCAAAAAAAATTAGTGGAGATTTGTGAAATTCGTGGCAAAAAAAATCTTTAGAAATTTTTTAATCAAGGGCAAAAATAAATGTTAACCAACAAATACAATAAATGAATAAAACCAGACTTGAGGCTTTTAGTGATGGTGTTTTGGCTATTATCATTACCATCATGATTTTAGAAATTAAAGTACCGGCAGGTTCTGAATTTACCGATTTAAAGCCGTTGATTCCTAAGTTTTTAAGTTATGTTCTGAGTTTTATTTATGTGGGTATTTACTGGAACAATCACCATTATTTAATTCATAGCCTGGGTAAGGTAAATGGAAAAATTCTTTGGGCCAACTTGCACTTGCTTTTTTGGCTTTCTTTAATTCCTGTTGCAACCGGATGGATGGGCGAACATAACTTTGCCAAAGCATCTATGGCTTTGTATGGAACTGTCTTGCTTTTGTGCTCCATTGCTTACTTTATTTTGCAACGCATTATAATTCTTAATGAAGGAGCAAATTCGACATTGGCAAAGGCGATAGGACGTGATTTAAAAGGACACACTTCTTCGGTTTTGTACATTTTTGGAATTGTATTTTCGTTTTACAACGAATGGATTTCAGGTGCGGCTTATTTTACTGTTGCTTTATTATGGCTCATTCCGGACAAAAGGATAGAGAGAATTTTTGCCTCTAAAAATTAATTTATTTTGAGTTTATAATGAAATCAGTTTTTCAATCCATTAAGAATTTACCGCAGGAAATACTAGATCAGATGGATGAGTTAGTTACAGTCCGAAAACTTAAAAAAGGTGATCTTTTATTGAGAGAGGATCAGGTTTGTAACGAAATTGTACTGATTAAAAAAGGAATTTTAAGATCCTTCTTTTTCAACCATCAGGGCAATGAGATTACCAATTGTTTTGCTTTTGAGAACGATTTTATGGGATCGTTTTCAAGTTTTATCACGCAAAAAGTCGCCGAAGAAAATATTCAGGCACTTACCGATACTGAAATTGAAGTTATCAGTAAAGATGGGATAGAAAAACTCTATCAATCCAGTATTTATTGGCAGGAAGTTGGTCGAAAAATTGCAGAAATGGAGTATGTGACACTGCAAAAAAGAATGATTTCTTTTCAGAAACTTTCAGGAACTCAGCGGTATGAAGAACTTTATCAAAATCATAAAAACTACATTCAGCTGATTCCGCTTCAATATCTCGCCTCTTATCTGGGGGTTACTCCAAGACATTTAAGCCGAATCCGTAAAGCAATTTTATAGGACATTTGTCCGGTTCCTGAGAGAGGTTTTCCTATTATTTTTGTTTCAAACAAATAGAATAATGAGGAAAAATATTTTAATAATCGGTGGAACAGGAATAGTAGGTAAAGTTATTTTGAGCATACTCAAAGGAAGAAAATCCGACTATAAAGTCTTTGTCGGCAGTCGTCATGCCGGAAAAAATGGAAACACTTTAGTTGTCGATGTAAACAATCCCGAAACTTTTAATACGATATTGGAACATAACATCGAATTGATTCTCATGTGCACCAAAGATCGTGATAATGAAATCTTGCAATTTGCCATTCAAAACGGTTTGGACTATCTTGATATCACAAAACCAACTCCGGATTTAACCGCTGCATATAATTTTGCCCAAGCAAATAAACTTAAGATAAACAGTCGAATTGTTTTTGCGTCAGGCTGGATGGGTGGGATTGTAAGCAGTCTGGTGAATCAAATAGAACCGGATAGTGCTAAAATTCAGGAAACAAATCTTTATATTTATTACTCTATCAGGGATTTGGCAGGAAAAAGTTCTGCTCATTTTTTGGCTGAAAACGTCTGTAAGCCCTTCGTAATTTATGAGAATGACAGCTCTAAAAATGTCAAACATTTTTCAGACTCACAAAACTTTAATTTTTCATTTGGAATAGGAAAACGGCAAGTGTATCATTTGGATGTTCCGGATTTATTCATTTTAAATCAGATCGAAAAAATACCAACTGTTTCAGTAAAAATGACTTATAATTCAAAAGTAGTTACCCGTTTAATGGGGTATCTTCAATCGCTTAAGGTTTTTAATATTATGTCTTTAAAAGAAAGGCAGCTGTTGTTTGGCTCCAGTGGGAAAGGAGATCAGGCTGTTTTTGAAGTCGTGATTAAAACGCAGTATAAAACAAAACGCATCAGTTTGCAGAGTACAAAAGGTCAGGCAGAATTGACGGCTTTTTCGGCAGTTTTACATGTCGAAAAGCTATTGAGTGAAAAAGTGGCTGACGGAATCTATTTTAGCCATCAGATACACTCTTCTGAAGAAATTTATGAAGAATTAACGGGGTACAACACCATTAATGTCAAAATAAGCTAATTGAAAATGAAAAATATTCTTATCATCAACGGCCATCCAAACCCATCCAGTTTTAATTTTGCGATTGCAGAATCTTATCTCAAAGGAGCAATTGCTTCGAAAGCCACAGTGGATACAATTACAATTGCAAAGCTGGATTTCAATCCGAATTTGCAATTTGGCTATCAAAAACGTACCGAGTTAGAACCTGATCTTCTGGCGTCTTGGGAGAAGATTAAAAAGGCAGACCATTTGGTATGGATTCATCCGGTTTGGTGGGGTGGCTTGCCGGCAATTACTAAAGGGTTTATTGATCGTTTGTTTTTACCGGGGATGGCTTTTCAATATCGTGAAAATTCGGTTTGGTGGGACAAATTGTTAAAAGGGAAAACCGCTCATATTATCACCACTTTAGACCAGCCTGGCTGGTATTACAGATTGTTTTACGGAAGACCAAGTGTCAATCAGCTTAAAAAAGCTACGCTCGAATTCTGTGGTATCAAGCCGGTGAAAGTGAGTTATATCGGAATTATAAAAACTGCTGATGAAGTGCAAAGAAAAAAATGGCTTCAAAAAGTATACAACTGGGGATTGCATACTAAATAAGAAGTTAAGAAGGTAAATCTAGTCCAAATGTTGAACGTAAAAGTTCGATGTTTGGATTGATTTCCACGAAGCGATTGTATCGGTCCTGATCGTTAAGACTGCGTTTAATTTCGATGGTTTCGTTAACCTGAACCTCAATGGTAATATCATGATTGTGTAAATGACCTTTTAGATGTCCTAAAAGTCCATATATCTGACCTTCAAAATCCAGCTTAGCGCCTTCGTTCGGAAGTTCAAAAGTAATTACAGTCCCGTTTAATTTAGGATCATTGATCAGTAATAAAGACTGCATGATCTTATGACCTTTATCACCCAGACGTTGTGCGTATTTATTCCACTGCAGTAGCATTTCAGTTTCGGTAAATTCTTCCGTAGGCAGTTCAGTAGTCGGCTTTACAACAGTTTTACTGTTGGCTTCCAGTTCTTTTTTCTTGCGAATACTGGATAAGGAAAAGGCAGAAATTTTAGGCTCCGTACTGGTTTCAGGCTGAGGAACTGCGGGAACTTCTGTTTTTGGTGCTGAAGTTGTTTCTGCATTTTGAGAAGTTACAGTTTCAGGCGTTTGAACAGTTTCTGTTTTTGGAGTTTTAACTTCAACGATAGAATATCCGCCGTTTTTATAATAAGTAGGGGGAATTATGAATTGCTCAACTTTTTTTTTTCTCCATCAAAATTGATAGAGGCCAATTGCATCAAACACAGTTCAACCAAAAGGCGTTGGTTTTGACTTAGTTTGTATTTTAAATCGCAGTCGTTAGCAATGTCAATGCCTTTTAGTAGAAAATCCTGTGAACATTTTTGCGCCTGAACACCATACATTTGCTGCGCCTGTTCGCCTACTTCAAGTAAAGCGATTGTTGCAGGAGTTTTACTTACCAGCAAATCTCTGAAATGCGATGCCAGTCCGGCAATAAAATGATGTCCGTCGAAACCTTTCGCAAGGATATCGTTGTACGCCAGTAAAAGATCCGGAATTTTATTTTCTAAAAGTAAATCGGTAATGCTAATGTACGTCTCGTAATCTAAAACGTTTAGGTTTTCGGTTACCGCCTGACGTGTTAAATTAGTTCCGCAATACGAAACCACACGGTCAAAAATTGATAAAGCATCACGCATTGCGCCATCGGCCTTTTGAGCAATAATGTGCAAGGCATCGTCTTCAAAATTGATCCCCTGACTTGCAGCAACGTCAGCTAAGTGTTCTTTAGCATCTTTTACCGTAATTCTTTTGAAATCAAAAATCTGACAACGAGATAAAATCGTTGGAATAATTTTGTGTTTCTCTGTTGTAGCCAGAATGAAAATAGCATGTTTTGGCGGTTCTTCCAATGTTTTAAGAAAAGCATTAAAAGCTGCCGAAGACAACATGTGGACTTCGTCAATGATGTACACTTTATATTGTCCGGTTTGTGGTGGGATTCGAACCTGATCAATCAGATTACGAATGTCATCAACAGAGTTGTTTGAAGCAGCATCTAACTCAAAAACGTTAAAAGCAAAATCTTCATTTGGATCATCATATCCGGGCTGATTTATTTTTCGTGCCAGGATACGTGCACAGGTTGTTTTTCCAACACCACGCGGTCCGGTGAATAAAAGAGCAGAAGCAAGGTGATTACTGTCAATAGCATTCAACAAAGTGTTGGTAATGGCTTTCTGTCCCACTACATCTTTAAATGTTTGTGGACGATATTTACGCGCCGATACTACAAATTGTTCCATATTCTATTTTATTCGTTAGCAAATATAGGGTATAATTTAGTGATTTAAAAATTTAAAAATTCAAAGATTTTTAAGTGTTTGAGTTACTGTAGGTTTTGTTGGCGGTGTTTTTTCGCGTCACTTAGAGGAAGTGTTTTGATCTTCAGATTGGATTGTTTATTTGTAAAGAAAAAGGACTAATTTTAGGAACGATAAAATACCGTAATAATCTGTTTTGATTTGAATCTGACTTTGGAAATTAATTGGAATTTAAACTATGAAACGACATTTTTTGATTTTAATAGCATTGATAGCCTTTACTGCAAAAGGACAAAATAAAACTACGGACCCTATTTATCAGCTTCGTGTTTATGAAATTTTTGAGTCCAATAAAAATCAGTTCCATGAACGTTTTCGCGATCATGCCATGCGTATCATGAAGAAGTATAATTTTAAGATCACCTCCATCTGGGAATCCAAATCGGACAAAAAAACAGAGTTTGTTTATTTTCTGGAATGGCCGGACGAAACGACTATGAAAAAAGCGTGGGAAGGTTTTAAAAGTGATCAGGAATGGATCGCGATTAAAAAAGAATTTACAGCAAAATATGGCGATGTAGTGGGGGATATTGAAGACCGGATTTTGACAAAGACGGATTATTCCCCAAAATGATCCCTGTGCTTTTTTTAGGTTTGTTTAGAGGTTTTACACCCTGAAATTTATAAAGAGTATTACTTCAGCAGCTAGTATGTTGTGGGTTTTGCTTCAAAATATTTGAAACGTGCGTCTCATTGATAAATTTAGCCGCAATCTCATTTTAACTCCTTAATTTTTATGAAAAACTATTTATTGGTAATTGCATTTGCATTTTTTTCGTCTGCTCTTCAGGCACAAACCGCTCAGGATACACTTGATATTAAACGTGTTGCTTTGGCTTACATCGAGGCGCAACACAATCCAAATCCGAAATTGATGGAAAGTGCTTTGCATCCCAGATTGGTAAAACGATCTGTCTTTAGAAGTAAAGCTGCTCAGAAAGATTATATTTCAGAATACTTTGCAGAGAATATGGTTATCCTTGCGGAAACGTATAATGCGAAGGGAGACAAATTCCCGAAAAACCCCAGAAAGGAAATAAAGTTATTGGATGTTTCAGCACGTACAGCATCAGTAAAATTACTGGCCGATGCCTGGATTGATTACATGCACATCGTAAAAACCAACGGAGAATGGAAAATCATAAATGTGCTTTGGCAGTACAATGATGTGTCGCAACACGAGTAAATGATAAATTTGTTTAGAGTAAAAACAAATTTATCATTTTTACTCTAAACAAAAAACATAATTTTCTTATGAAACCAAGTGCCTTAGCCCTGATAGGATCGGTATCCTTTTTCTTGCTCCTTTAGCAAGGAAAAGATAAAGCGGATAGCAGGATTGGCTCCTGGAAATTACCTTCCCTTAATACTTAAATCAGATAAAAATTTTACCGTTTCCTGATCGGAGTCAGCAGAGAAACCTGCGACGTAAACCCCTTTTTTGCCTGAGATTGATTTAATTCCGTATACAACTGCCTCATCGCCGGGGTCTGAATTCCCTTCGTATCGATACACATGAACAATTTCAAATTTTTCAGGATTCTTTTTTATCAGGTCTGAGTTTAAGTTAAAATCAAACGTAAATCCTTTTTCATTCAATTGATCTAAAGCTTTTGAAACAGTTGCGTAGTGATACATTCTAGTCATGATAATTGAATTTTAAAATTATGGATTTTAAAGATAACCAATTTAAAATTAAATTGTTATGAAAATGGCGCGAAAATCTAAAATTTAAAATCATTATTTTTAGTTGATAAAGTGTTACTTTTGCCCCGCAGACCGCCTTATCGTCGTTCCGATTGATCGGAAGGGAGGAAAGTCCGGACACCACAGAGAAGCATAGCGGGTAATACCCGTCGGTCTCGATTAATCGGGGCAAGGACAAGTGCAACAGAAAGTATGTACAGATAATGCTGTAGTGAAACCAGGTAAACTCTATGCGGTGAAATACCAAGTATATCAGCATTTAAGGGCTTCTCGTCCGTTGTTGAAGGGTAGGTAGCTTGAGTCTCGTAGCAATACGGGATCTAGATAAATGATAAGGCTCCGATTTATCGGGGACAGAATCCGGCTTATAGGTCTGCATTTTTTATATATTTGTGAAACTCTCTAATCTGCCTTCATGAATATAACTGCTCCAAAACCTTCAAATCAACCCCAAAAAAGTACTTTTAGGCTTATCGTTACGAATCTTACTTTTTGGGTTCTTATTGCCATTATTGCTGGAATTTTGCTCGGTCATTTTTCGCCCGCGAATGGGGTGAAAATGGAAATACTGGGAGCTAAGTTTATTGCATTGATCAAACTTTTTATTGGCCCGATTATATTTCTGACGATCGTTTTGGGAATTTCCGGAATGGGGAACCTGAAAAAAGTGGGGCGAATTGGAATTAAAGCACTAGGTTATTTTGAAGTGGTTTCGACTGTAGCTTTGGCTATAGGCGTGGCTGTTGCCTATTTTTTTAAACCCGGCAAAATCGACAAATCCAGTTTGACTTTGGGAGATGCCAGTCAATATACAACGAATGCTGCGGAGCATTTCTCATGGCTGCAGTTTTTCTTGTCCAATTTTACACTCCAGGTTTTACTGGCCGCTATTGTTTGTGGTATTGCATTGAATTTTTATAAAAAAAGAGAACAGACGATTCTGGTTTTAGAACGTTTTTCTAATGTGGTTTTCCTGGGATTAAAATATGTGATGTATCTCGCTCCTGTTGGTGCTTTTGGCGGTATGGCTTACACTATCGGGAAGTTTGGTCTGCAAACACTTATTCCGCTTGGGAAATTGATGTTGTGCGTGTATCTAACGATGGCACTTTTTGTTTTTCTGATTCTGGGAAGCATTCTGAGATATTATAAAATCAGGATTCTCTCTGTTTTGAAATATATTAAGGAAGAGCTTTTACTCGTGTTGGGGACTTCATCTTCTGAGGCAGCTTTACCGAGTATTATGGTGAAACTGGAACAGATGGGATGCAGTAAATCGGTTGTGGGATTGGTGATTCCAACGGGTTATTCTTTTAATTTGGATGGAACTTCAATTTATTTGTCGATGTCGGTAATATTTCTGGCGCAATTGTATGATGTGCATTTGAGTTTCTTTGAGATTTTAAGTGTTATCGGAATTTTGATGATTACCTCAAAAGGTGCTGCCGGAGTAACCGGAAGCGGATTTATTGTGTTGGCTTCAACTTTAACGGCCTTACATAAAATTCCGGTTGAAGGTTTGGCTTTTTTACTGGGGGTTGATAAGTTTATGAGTGAAGCGAGAGCGATTACCAATTTGATTGGAAATACGGTGGCAACAATTATCATTTCGAAAACAGAACGCGATTTTACAGAGCTGAACCTGGATCCTGTTGTAGAGGAATAATATTGTGAGATGTGAAACCTGAAACTTGAAACCTGTAACCTGAAACCTGAAACTTGAAACTTGAAACCTGAAACTTGGAATTTGAGGTTTGGAATTTGGGATTTGAAACTTAGAATTTGTTAAATTGAATTTTTATGAAAAGAATTGGAATTTTAGGACTCGGTGGAGTAGGTGGTTATTTCGGCGGACTTTTGGCGAAAGCCTATTATAAATCTGATGAAGTCGAAGTTATCTTTATTGCTCGTGGCGCCACACAAAAAGCTATTGCTGATAGCGGATTGAAAATTGTAACGGATGACTCAGAAATGATTGTGCATCCAAAATTGGTTTCAAATAATCCGGAGGAAATTGGTGAACTGGATTATTTAATTTGTGCTACCAAAACCTATGATATTGAGGAAAGTTTAGTTTTACTTCAAAGCTGTATTGTGGCTAAAACGGTCATTCTTCCATTGTATAATGGAGTTGACGCACCTGAACGCATTCAGAAAATATTTCCTCAGAACGATATTCTGCAAGGCTGTGTTTATATCATTTCGATGATTACTTTACCCGGAACCATCAGAAAAATGGGTTTTTATGAGAAATTGTTTTTTGGTTCTAAGACGGTTTCTGCTTCAAAATTAGAAGAATTACAAGGAATTTTTCAGCAGGCCAGAATTGAAAGTTATTGGGTAGAAAATATTGAAGAAACAGTATGGGAAAAGTTTATTTTTATTTCGGCATTGGCCTCGACGACTTCCTATCTGAATTTGCATATTGGCGAAATTATAGACCGTCCGGAGGCGATGGCAGTTTATGTAGAACTTGTACAGGAAATTGATGCGGTTGCCAAAGCAAAAGGATTAAAACTGCCGGATGATATTGTAAATCAGACCGTACTTAAGTTGGAAAAATCACCACGCGAAGCTACATCGTCGATGCACAGAGATCTATTAGCAGGCAAGAATACCGAAGCCCTTTCACTTACTAAGTTTGTATTGACTGAAGGGATTAAGTATGACGTAAAAACGCCGCTTTATGAAAAGATAACTAACATATTGTTGCCTTAGATTTGTGATTTGTTTTGCTGAATGGACTAAGCTAGTTTCGGGGGGTAAAGAAAGTATTTTTACTTTACGCAAAAGTTATTGAGTGATAGTATTTAAAAAAGAAAAACCTTGCTTTGTCAAGGTTTTTCTATTTTAAATTCCAATCCAATATTTCGGGTGCTTTCAATGCTGATTTTCGGATCGGAATTAAAATATTTTCTGAGCCTGCTAATAAAAACATCCATACTTCGTCCTGAGAAATAATCATCTTTTTTCCAGACCGACATTAAGATTTGATCCCTCTTTAATAACTGGTTATGATTCAGATATAAATACTCAATAAGAGCAGCTTCCATTTCTGTAAGCTGCTGGACATGATTTTTGTTATTTAGGGTTAGTCTTTCGTTATCAAAAACATAAGAGCCAATTTCGATTATGTTGTTTCCATCCAGACTTCTTTTTTGTTCGATTCTTTTTAGAATATTCTGCAAACGCAGAATGAGTTCGTCTACTTCAAAAGGTTTTATGATATAATCGTCTGCACCCAGTTTTAATCCGATGATTTTATCTTCTATTAACTTTCGTGCAGTTAAAAAAATAAATGGAATCTCAGGGTTGATTGTAATTATTTTTTCGGCCAGTGAAAATCCGTCCAATTTTGGCATCATGACATCCAAAATACAAATGTCAAAAGTCTGACTTGAAAAATAGTCTAAAGCTGTTTCTCCATTTTCTGCCCAAATGACTTCAAATTGATGTAATTCTAAATATTGTTTCAAAATTGCCGCAAAATCAAAATCGTCCTCGGCTAAAAGTAATTTTTTCAAAATAAGGGAATTAAACTTTTAATAAAATAGTAAACTGAGTTCCTTTTCCAAGATCACTCACCACGCTAACAGAGCCCTGATGCGCTTTTATAATTTGATCAACATAATACAATCCTAATCCTAAACCTTTTGTATTGTGAAGATTTCCTTGTTCTACTCGATAGAATTTTTCAAAAAGAAGAGATTGTTTGTTCTTTTCAATCCCGATTCCGTCATCTTCAACACTAATCGAAAATTGATTTTGGTTTAGATTTGTTTTTAATGTAATGGAGTTCGAACCATATTTTGCCGCATTTTCCAAAACATTCAGAAGAGCGGTAGTCAAATAGAATTTATCCAGAAGCAAGTTTGTTTTCTGTGTCTGAAAATTGGTTTTAATGTCGATTTTAGGATATGTAATTTTAAAATCATTAACGATCGTCAAGAGAAAATTTTCGGTTTCGATATTTTCTTTTTGCAATTCGATTCCGTTTTCTGCCAGCGAATTGGCCATAACCTGATCAATCAAATTCTGTAAACGATTGTTCTGACGTGAAATTGTATTGACGATAGCATTAAAGTTCTCGTCATTATCCCGAATGTCTTTTCGCTCTAATATTTTGGTCGAAATACCTAAAGTCGTCAAAGGGGTTTTTAGTTCGTGGGTAATATTATTGATGAAATCGGTTTTAACATCGTTGGCCTTCTTCTGTTTGATTAATGCTTTTATGGCAATAAAAAAAAGAGTTATCAGGGTTGCTATTGAAAGTAAAGACAAAATGAGAACGAAGGTCATTCGTTTTAAAATGATCATTTCCCAGTCGATTACTGAAACGTACATCGAATCCTCAGTCAATAATTTGTAATTCTTATTTTCAAAAGTTCCGTTGGTAGTTCCAACATAATTCCGAACTAAAAAGGCATGATTTAATGAGATCAGATTTCCGTATAGTTTGTTTCGGATAAAAGGCTTTTCAGAGAAAATGGTATCCGCTTTTGCGTGGTTGGGGTACAGAACAAATTTATTCAGGACAATTGCAAAGTCTATTTTTAGGTCGGGTAAATCTCTTTTAAATTTGCTCTGAATTTTTTGTGTCAAAGCGTCGCTATATTCATTTTCCAGAATATACTTTTTTATCTCAAACTTGTTATTTTTTCCCTGAATGTAATTTTCAGATAATTGCTGGTAAAGCGCTTCTTTTTTGGCGACTATTACCGAGTCTATGTCGCTATAATCATTAGAGATACCGGCAATTTTATTCTTGATTTCGGTGTGAAACTGTGCCACTTTGTAATCGTAGGTTGTTTTTACCAAATAACATTGCACTGTTGATAAAACAATCAGAGCGATGACAGAAAAAGCTATTAGTAAATTGATTCTTTGTTTCATGAATTGTTTTTATTGCCACACTGATACTACAGATTAAACTGGTTTACGCGGGTTTGTTTTGTTTGCCTAAAAAAAACACGTTTCACTTATTTAAAACACACATAGTTTATGTGAAAAGAAAGATATTTCTTTTTTGCCTCCTTTACGACACCTAAGAGCTATGTATCTATGTGTTTCATAAATTTTAATGACTGCAATGTGATTTATTAAACGGATATAAATCTCCGGGTCATTCTCCATTCAAAAATAATCCTTTTGTCAGACAATAATCACATTAACCCCGCATTAACCTTCAATTAACTTTCACGATTCTTTTTTAGAAGCATTTTTGCAGGACTATAAATTAAAATCAAACCAAAAATGAACATTAACTTGCTGGTGAAACTTTTTTTAATTCTCTTTTTGTTCTTATTTTCTTTAGCGGGATATGCACAAAGCGAGACCCCAAAAGACAGTCTTTCGAATACGCTAAATGAAGTTGTGATTGCTCAGAATAAAAAGACTTTTACGAATACAAATGGAAATGTAAAAGTCGATGTTGCCAATTCTATTTATAACGTTATTCCCAATACAATCGATTTGCTGGCAAAGTTACCAACTGTTCAAATCAGTTCAGATAGAGAAAGTATCTCTGTTGTGGGCAGAGGGAATCCTTTAATTTATATCGACAATCAAAAAGTAGGAATGAATGATTTGAATGCTTTGGCTGTGGCCGATATTAAAACGATCGAAATTATTCAGAACCCATCTTCTAAATATGAGGCCGAAGGGCGTTCTGTAATTTTGATTACCAGGAAATTTAGTAAAAAAGACCGTTTTAGAACTGAGATTTCTGAGGTTGCTTCTTTTAAAAAAAAGTACAATAATTATCTCGGATTTAATACCAGTTTTAAAAAGAACAAGCTGGAATGGAAGGCTAATTTTAATTACAATAAATTACAGCCCTGGGAAAATCACAGTATTGATTACCAAATTCCCAATGCCGAAATTGCCTCTAAATATGATGTGGAGGCCTATTCTAAAAAAAGGCAGTTTATTTTTGGAGGAAGTCTGTTTTATAAGATAAATGAAGAGGATTATTTTTCGTTTAGTGTTAACAGTAAGCTTCAGAAAGATATTTTTCCTATTCATACCATAACTTATAATAAGAATAAAGAGATAGAAAATAACGTGTTAACCTACAGTGATAATGATACCCGAAAGAATTTTGTAAACTCTTTTTTGAATTATAATAAAAAAATAAAAGCTATTGATGCACAGGTTTTTACTGGCTTGCAGTGGTCTGATTTTGATCAGGCATTGTGGAGTAATGTTAAGAATAAGTACAATGAAACTCCATTTGAATGGGCACAGCTTCGCGATCAAAAATTTAAGGTGAATGTCTTTTCGGGTAGAATTGATGCTGAAAAGAAGTTTAAAAATGAGATGAAATTTGAAATTGGAGGATTGTATTCTTCTGCCGTCTCCAAATCAGATTTTGATTTGTTACATTATGAAAATGAAGAAAAAGAGTTTAGCCATTATGATTTTAAAGAGCAAAATTTGGCGGGTTACAGTCAATTTTCGGGAAAAATTAAGAAAGTAGAATTCTCCGCTGGAGTAAGGGTTGAAAATACAAAGGTAGATGGGAAATTTAAAGCAGATTTGACGCCTCTAATCCGTAAAAATTACACTAATTTTTTCCCTAAAGTACAGCTTTCATTTGCGATAGACAGCTTAAAGAGTGTTAGTGTTAATTATGCCAAAAGTATCTCGAGACCTAATTATTCTTCTTTAAGTCAGGGAACAACTTATATCAATCCGTACTTTTTATATGCCAGAAATATTAATTTAGATCCCACGATTGTCAACGAGATTTCGTCTACATTTCAATACCATGATAAATCGGTGAAGCTAACGTATTATCAAAATACAAACCCTGTTTATAATAGTTTTTTCTTTGATAAGGAACTCAATATCATGACTTTTAAAGATGTGAATTTTGAGAAAGAGTCCGCCTTGATTCTTGATTTTGAATTGCCTTTCACTTATAGATTTTGGACTACTACAAACTCTTTGGTTTTTGTTTCAGAGAAAATTGAAGACTCTTCGGCCGTATTCAGGTCTTCAAAACCTTATTTTTATTATTACTCCAATAACGAATTTAGGCTTCCAAAAGATTATGTATTAGCGGTTGGTTTCAGGACAATTACAAAGCAGTACAAAGGAGTTTTTGAAAGAAATGCAAGAACGGTCGTAGATGTGGCCGTTTCTAAAACGTTCTTTAAAAATTGGAGTTGTGTGTTAAGTTTTAATAATGTGTTTAAAAGTATAACGGAAGCAGAAGTTTTTACCATTAACAATATCAGTTCGAAATCAAGATATTTGATCGATGAACATGAGGTTTCAGTTGCTGTAAAGTATTCTTTTGGAAAAGTAAGGGAATCCGAATTCAAAGGGAAGAGGATGGAGGAGAATTCAGATCGTATAAGATAAAACAGAGTTGTGAAATTGTCTTTCTGAGCGAAGTTTTAAACTTAAAATGTTCTGACTTCGCCCGATATGACAGTATTGGCAGAGCGAGGTTTACCCTTCGTCTTCTTCTGTTATTTTAGTCGATGAATCGTCTGGCAATTCTTCATCGTCATCAGTGGAGTTCAATTCGAAGAAACTAAAGAAAGATCCTCCGTAACTTTTTTGAAAAGAAAAATTACTCAAATGATCCATTTTGGTGTATTTCGAATGTTCGATAATCATCATACCGTCTTCGTGAAGTAATTCTCTTTCGAAAACCGTTACTACAATTTTCTCAAATGCTGCCTGGTCAAATCCATAAGGCGGATCGGCAAAAACAATGTCGTAGGATGTTTTACAGTTTTCCAGAAATTTGTAAACGTCACTTTTAGTTGCCGCGATGTCAAAATCGTATTCTGACGAAACCTGCTTGATGAATTTTACGCATCCAAAATCACCGTCTACTGAGGTAATTGGAGCACTTCCGCGGGAGGCGAATTCAAAACTGATGTTCCCGGTTCCTGAAAACAAGTCCAAAACCTTTAAACTGTCAAAACTAAAATGATTGTTCAAAACATTAAACAATGCTTCTTTACTCATGTCGGTTGTTGGTCTTACAGGAAGGTTTTTTGGCGGAAAAATGCGGCGTCCTTTGTATTTCCCTGAAATGATTCTCATGATTGGAATAGGATATAATGTTTTTGATTTTCGGTTGTGGTGAAGCTATTTCTTTGCTGTAAGGTGCTTACATCCAAAAAGGATATATGACGAATGTATTTATATGCAATGGCATAAAACGCATCGTTTTGGTCGATTGTGCCTAATAATTCAAGCGGAAAACTTTCAGGATTCAAACTTAATTGTTCGGCAGTAAAAAGCAAATAATAAATAAAATCTTCAGGTGTTTGATATTCAAATGAATTGAATAATAATAGTTTTTGATTCTGGACTACAATCACTTCAAAATGACCGGGGTTGAAATTAACGACCATTTTTTTATCGTCATTGTTTCTAGAAGCGTCCAGAATTTTTTCGACTAAAATACTGTTGGCATGTTTGTAATCAAAAGTGCCAAACTGATCGATGAAAAAATTGTTGATGTTAACATACGGTATATAAACCGCATTCATTTGGTATTTTGAAATCTGATCGTAAGCAAAAAAATCAGTTTCGAAAACTTTTGTATTGTATTGCAGGTAACTTCCAAGGTAGTTTTCATCAAACAAAGCCGTTGGAACAAAAGTAGAAAGATTGTTATTGTGAATCACTAAAACTTCATCGTAAGTTTCCGTTAGTTCCGGGTGATTTCTAAAAGCATCTCCAAACAATTCTTCAACTTTAGTCGTTTTGTGAAACGTATCGAAATGAATTTCTTTTAAAGAAGTAACCGTATTATTTAAAGTGTCAAAACAACAAAATGACAATCCGGTCAGAGAAACCTGAATAGAAAGCTTTTTGTAATTTTTTGAAGTGATGTTAGTGTTTTGTAATGACATATTGATTTACAATTCGTTACCTGTTTTACAAGAAGGAATTTTAGGCGACCACAAACTTACAAATTAAAAAGGAACAATAATAATTGCAATTTCAAAAAACAATTTCACATTCATTTTAAAAGAAAGTTAAGAAAAGTTTTTTTTGAAAAATTAATTTAGGGTTCTTTATGAATTCTGCCGGGATTAAAATTTTAAATTGGCATTGCCATTTAAAAAGACGAACTTTGTATCTTAAATTTACCCTATGAATTCAGCATTGTTTTACGGCGTTTTGCAAAAAAAATTTCCATTTGCACCAACTTATAAGCAGGATATTTTTTTTCAAAAAATCGCTATTTTTTTAACCGAACCGGCTAACGACACCATTTTTGTTTTGAAAGGATATGCAGGAACGGGAAAAACAACTGTGATTTCGACCATAGTGAACAATTTAGGGGATATTAATAAAAAGTTTGTCTTGCTGGCACCAACGGGACGTGCGGCAAAGGTAATCGCCAGTTATTCGAATACACCCGCATTTACGATTCATAAAAAAATATATTTTCCGAAGAAGTCTTCCGGTGGAGGCGTGGCTTTTACCAAACAGCAAAATAAACATAAAAACACCATTTTTATCGTCGATGAGGCCTCGATGATTTCTGATAATAATTCCGATTCAAAATTGTACGATAACGGATCACTGCTGGATGATTTGATTACCTATGTCTATTCGGGAACCAATTGTAAAATGATTCTTTTAGGAGATACTGCTCAGCTTCCTCCTGTAAATATGGATATTAGCCCGGCTTTGGATACGCATACTTTAGGGATTCACTATGGTAAAGAAGTCGAACATATCGAGCTGGACGAGGTCATGCGTCAGGAAGAAAGCTCAGGAATTTTGTTCAATGCGACAGAACTAAGAGAATTGCTGAAGGAAAGTTTTATTACTGAGTTTAGATTTAATGTTAGAGGATTCAAAGACATTGTTCGATTGACGGACGGGTATGACATTCAGGATGCTATCAATATGGCTTACAGTAATTATAGCATTGAAGATACCGCTTTTATTGTTCGCTCGAATAAAAGAGCCAATCAGTATAACGAGCAAATCCGAACCAGAATTTTATTTAAAGAAAGTGAACTGTCGGCAGGAGATTTTCTGATGGTGGTTAAGAATAATTATTTCTGGCTGAAAGAAACAGATGAGGCTGGATTTATTGCCAATGGAGATATTATCGAAGTTCTGGAGCTTTTTGGAATCAAAGAATTGTACGGATTTAATTTTGCAAAGGTGAAAATCAGAATGGTCGATTATCCGGACCAAAAGCCTTTTGAAACGGTATTGATTTTAGATACCATAAAAAGTGAATCTCCATCTTTAACCTACGAAGAATCCAATCGTTTGTATGAGGAAGTAATGAAAGATTATGAAGGTGAAAGTACCAAATACAAGAAGTTTCAGAAAGTAAAAGAAAACGAATATTTTAACGGTTTGCAGGTGAAATTCTCCTATGCGATTACGTGTCATAAATCGCAGGGTGGGCAATGGAACACCGTTTTTATCGAACAGCCGTATTTGCCAAACGGAATTGATCGCGATTACATCAGATGGCTGTATACGGCTATGACACGTGCTAAAAATAAGTTATATTTGATAGGGTTTAAAGACGAGAGTTTCGAGGAATAAAACACGAATTTCACTAATTGTCACGAATTTTTTAGATTTAGTAATGGTAAGATCTGCGAAATTCGTGTTATAACCATTTACTATGACAACACTAAACGACTTACATTCGATTTCATCTTCGTTTTCGAATACTGATAAAATGCCGGTTTTGTTTTTGGGACACGGGAGTCCGATGAATGCAATTGAAGAAAATCAGTTTGTGACCGGTTTTCGAAATCTGGCAAAAACACTTCCGCAGCCTAATGCTATTTTGTGTATTTCGGCGCACTGGTTTACCAATGGTACCAAAGTAACAGCGATGCAAATGCCCAGAACGATTCATGATTTCGGAGGATTTCCACAAGCTCTTTTTGAGGTACAGTATCCCGCAAAAGGAAGTCCGGAATTGGCTCAGGAGACTAAAAAAATATTAGAACCTGTGCCTGTAGATTTAGACGAGCACTGGGGACTGGATCATGGTGCCTGGAGTGTAATCAAACATCTGTATCCGGAAGCGAACGTTCCTGTGATTCAGTTGAGTATTGATTATACAAAGTCAGGACAATATCATTTTGAGTTGGCACAAAAGCTGCAATCGTTACGCCGCAAAGGAGTTTTAATTATTGGAAGCGGAAACATCGTTCATAATTTGCGATTGGTCGATTTCAGGAACTTTGATAAAGACAATTACGGATACGATTGGGCAATTGAGGCGCGGGAAACCATCAACAGTTACTTGTTGAACGATAATTTTCAGCCTTTGATTGACTTCGAAAAAATAAATAAAGCGACCCAATTGGCAATTCCTACTCCTGAGCATTATCTGCCATTATTGTATACTTTAGGATTAAAAGAAAAGTCGGAAGAACTTAGTTTGTTTAATGATAAACTATTGGCAGGTTCTTTGAGCATGACATCGGTAAAAATAATGTAATTCGATTTTGCGAATCTCTGCTGGTTATTACACAGAGATCCACAAAGATGCCACGGAGATTCGCTAAGATTATTTTCTCTTCTTCTAGGTTATAGTGATTGAAATAACTGTCGGCGATTCTCAAGTAATTTGTTGCTAAATATTATATAAAAAGGTTTCTCGCAGATTTTGCAGATTTAGGCAGATTAAATTTGGAAAAATCTATTACGCATTCTATGATGAAAAATCTGCTGGATCTGCAAAATCTGCGTGAGAAAAATTACGCAGCACAAAAAAACTCTGTGAATCTCTGTGGCATCTTTGTGAAGCTCTGTGGTATCCTAATTTATGATTCTTTTTCTAAGTTATACGCATACAGATAACCGTCAGCACTTCCGAAGTAAACCGTATTGTTGCTGATAAATGGCGAAGAAACAATCGATCCCAGTTTGTACAATTCATCCATTGCTTTTTTATTGTTTTCATATAGAGAAAGGTCTGTGTAGTGCGCAGCGTGACCAGAATCTAATAAATCATTTTTTAAGACAGAAGCAGCAAATTGCTTGCGATTCTCAGTACTTATGGTTTTAGATTTCTTTCCGTTTGAGAGAAGATCCAGACTAAAGAAATTGCCTGTAAAATCACCAAAATAAATAGTATTTCCTGCTATAGCGGGAGAATTATAGATGTAACCATTCGTTTTGAATCGATATTTTTCTGCACCATTTCTGGCGTCCAGAGCCAGTAGGGCATAGGTGTCTGAAGTTCCTACATAAACCGTATTATTTTGAATAACTGCAGTACTTAAAACCCAGGAATTTTCGGCATCGTATTTCCAAACCAATTTTCCGGTTTCGGCTTCAAGAGCAAAGAAGAATGGTTCTCTGGCTCCAAAAAAGACTTTTCCATCAGCAACAGCTACCGAGGATTGGATTCCTTTGAAACCCGGTTTTGTTCCTGTTGCAAAGCGCCAGATCTCCTTACCGGTTTTTATGTTTAAAGCGTATAGAACAGCATCCCAGCCGCCAACGTAAATTTTATTCTGATCGATTACCGGAGTTCCGTGGACAGGTCCGTTGGTTTTAAACTTCCATTTTAAACTTCCTGTTTTGGCATCCAGCGAATAAACATTTCCGTCACTGCTGCCAAACAACACAACAGCTTGTTTTTCTTTTTTGTAAACTACAGGAGACGACAGATAAAAACTCCATAAATCTTCCATGTATTGAGTTTCCGGCTTCAGTCCAAATATGCCCTTTTCTCCAAACCAATGTTCTCCATCGGTTTTAAATTTCCAGATTAATTTCCCGTTTTGAGTGTTTACCGCGTAATAGTTTCCGTCGAAACTTCCAAAGAAAACAGCATTTTCAAAGATACCGGGAGTGCTGTGGATGGCTCCGTTAGTTTTGAATTTCCACTTTGTTTTGCCTGAGTTTTCTTCAACAGCGTAAAGAAAACCATCTTCGCTGCCAATATAAACAATACCGTTTTTTGCAACTGGAGAGGAGAAAATTTTACCATCAGTTTTGAATTTCCATTTCAGGCTGGAAGTAGGCTGATATCCTTGTCCGTTGAAAATGCGATCTGTGAAGGCATTGTTTATAGTAGATTTTTTTTGGCAGAAGGCCGAGGGAATTAAAGTTAAGTTTAATAAAAGTAATGGCAAAATCAGGTGTTTTTTCATAGTGGTTTTTTCTGATAAATATAATGCATTTTTTAAGGGACTGTTCTTCAGATTTGTAAATTGCGACAAAGAATATTTTTTTTAAACTTATTAGTTTTGAATAGTTACATTTGTTTAGAAGTTTATAAAAGAAAAATAGAATGAAGATTATAGCTGTAATTCCGGCGCGATATGCATCAACACGTTTTCCTGCCAAACTAATGCAGGATTTAGGAGGGAAAACCGTGATTTTAAGAACGTATGAAGCAACCGTCGCTACAAAATTATTTGGCGATGTATTTGTGGTAACGGATTCCGATTTAATTTATAATGAAATTGTAAATCAGGGCGGGAAAGCAATTATGAGTATTAAAGAACATGAATCGGGAAGTGATCGAATTGCAGAAGCGGTTGCAGGTCTTGATGTTGATATTGTGGTAAATGTACAAGGAGATGAACCTTTTACTGAAGCCGGACCTTTAGAACAGGTTTTGTCTGTGTTTAAAGAAGACAGAGAACGCAAAATAGATCTGGCTTCTTTAATGCGTGAGATTACCGATGAAACTGAAATTAACAATCCGAATAATGTAAAAGTGGTGGTCGATCAGTCGCAGTTTGCTTTGTATTTTTCGAGATCAGTAATTCCGTATCCAAGAGATAAAGATGTTGGGGTACGTTATTTTCAGCACATCGGAATTTATGCTTTTAGAAAACAGGCTTTACTGGATTTTTACAGTCTGCCGATGAAATCTTTAGAAGCTTCTGAGAAATTAGAACAATTACGTTATTTAGAATTTGGAAAACGTATTAAGATGGTAGAAACCACTCATGTCGGAATCGGAATTGATACTGCCGAGGATTTAGAAAAAGCAAGAGCTATTTTAAAGGATATTTGATTGAAGCAGGTTAGGCGGGAAGTTTGTGAGATGTGAAACCTGAAACCTGAAACCTGAAACTTGAAACCTGAAACTTGAAACCTGAAACCTGAAACTTGAAACTTGAAACTAAAAAAAAACTCCCCAAACGAAATATATTTTCTTTTGGGGAGTTTTTTGTATAATGAGCTAAATTCTTAGTATAAAGCTGGATATTTAGAAGGGTTAACTTCGTGCATCATAGAGTAGACTTTTTCGAAAATATCTTCTGTAGAAGGTTTTGAGAAATAGTCACCATCAGTTCCATAAGCCGGTCTGTGCTCTTTTGCAGCAAGCGTTTGCGGTTTACTGTCTAAATGGTGGTAAGCATTCTGCTCTTCCATAATTTGCTGTAAAATAAATGCTGAAGCTCCACCAGGAACATCTTCGTCAATTACAAGCAAACGGTTGGTTTTGGCGATACTTTTTACAATGTCCTTATTGATGTCAAAAGGAAGAAGAGACTGAATGTCGATAACTTCACAGTCAATGCCTAAATCTAACAATTCAACAGCAGCCTGCTCTACCAATCTTAGAGTCGATCCGTAAGAAACAAGTGTAATATCTGAACCTTCTTTTAGAGTTTCAACCACACCAATTGGTGTTTTGAATTCACCAAAGTTTAAAGGTGTTTTTTCTTTTAAACGGTAACCGTTCAGGCATTCGATTACTAAAGCCGGTTCATCACACTCTAAAAGGGTGTTGTAGAATCCTGCGGCCTGAGTCATGTTTCTTGGAACGAGAACGTGAATACCACGAATGGCATTAATAATCATTCCCATTGGTGAACCTGAATGCCAGATACCTTCTAAACGGTGTCCGCGGGTTCTGATAATTAACGGTGCTTTTTGTTTACCTACTGTTCTGTATTGTAATGTTGCCAAATCATCACTCATGATTTGGATGGCATATAGTAAATAATCTAAATATTGAATCTCAGCAATCGGACGCAGACCTCTTAAAGCCATTCCAATTCCCTGACCAATGATGGTAGCTTCACGGATTCCGATATCGGCAACACGAAGTTCTCCGTATTTTTCCTGCATACCTTCCAATCCCTGATTTACGTCACCAATGTTTCCAACATCCTCACCAAAAATTAAAGTCTCCGGGTATTTGGTAAATAAGGCATCGAAGTTATCACGTAAAATCATTCTTCCGTCCAGGTCTGCTTTCGCGTCTTCGGCATATTTTGGAAGTACTTTTTCAACTGAAAATACATTTAAATCAGAATCAGAGTATAAGTTACTGCTGAATCTTGGTTGTGTAATTTCAATATAATTTGTAATCCAGTTGGATAATAAAACCTTACTGTTTGGTACTTCGATAAAACGCAATATCTTTCTTGCTATGGCAAGCATTTCCTTTTTTAAAGGTGATTTGATAGCGCTTAATTCCGAAATATATTTTTGTATTCTTTCTTTATGATTGATGCTGGCTTCAGCAATTTGTCCTAATAAAGCCAAAAGATTTTTCTGATCTTCAATAATTGGATTGATGAAAGAATTCCAAGCCTCTTTTTTAGCTTCAAGAACCTCTTTTTTCAAGTCAAAATCAATTTCAGCTAATTCTTCCGGGGATGCAATGTTGATGGCAATCATCCACAAACGCATTTGGCGGATACAGTCAAAATCTTTTTCCCAAGCCAGTCTCTCTGCATTTTTATAACGTTCGTGTGAACCAGAAGTAGAATGTCCTTGCGGTTGTGTTAATTCGTTTACGTGAATTAAAACCGGAATGTGCTCTTCACGTGCAACAGCACCGGCTCTTTCGTAGGTTGAAACCAATTCAGCATAATCCCAGCCTTTAACTCTGAAAATTTCATAACCTTTGGAATCCTCATCACGTTGGTATCCTTTTAAGATCTCAGAGATGTTTTCTTTTGTAGTCTGATGTCTGGCGTGAACCGAAATTCCGTATTCATCATCCCAAACACTCATTACCATCGGAACTTGTAGAACTCCTGCAGCGTTTATAGTTTCAAAGAACAAGCCTTCAGATGTACTGGCATTTCCAATAGTTCCCCAGGCAACTTCGTTTCCGTCTACTGTAAATTTATCTTTAACAGTAATTCCGTCAACATTTCTATAAATTTTTGAAGCCTGAGCTAATCCTAATAATCGTGGCATTTGCCCGGCTGTAGGAGATATATCTGCGCTTGAATTTTTTTGTTTTGTTAAATCTTTCCAGGAGCCGTCTTCGTTTAAACTATGTGTTACAAAGTGTCCTCCCATTTGTCTTCCGGCAGACATTGGATCAAAATCTAAATCGGTATGGCCATATAAACCTGCGAAAAACTGTTTTGGAGTCAATTCGCCAATAGCCATCATAAAAGTCTGATCGCGGTAGTATCCGGAACGAAAATCTCCATTTTTGAAGGCTTTCGCCATGGCAAGTTGCGGAACTTCTTTACCGTCTCCAAATATTCCAAATTTGGCTTTCCCTGTCAATACCTCTTTACGTCCTAAAAGACTACATTCACGGCTCGTAACCGCAATTTTATAGTCGTTCATTACTTCAGTTTTGAAATCTTCGAAAGTAAGTGTAGTATTATTTTTTTCTTTAATCATAATCTCAAATGGGTAATGTTTCGGAGCAAAAATAATTAAAAAGTATCAATAATCATAATTCATTAAAGTAAATATAATTTAATTATATGTAATTAAATTGCTAAAACAGGGTGTGTTTTTTAATTGATATTTAGTTTTTTTGTTTTTTTAGTGCGAATAATTTATGTTTTTATAACTAATTCATTCGATTAAAGCCATTTTCTAGTAAAAAGATTAAGTAATGTTTTTGGTGAAAATGTGACGATAAATCGTATTTTTTCGCTGTATTTATTTTGCGAAATCTCCCATCCGTTATTAGAATAAACCGGAAAGTACAATTCAAAATAATCAGGAACCAGATTTAATCGGATACCACTATCATATCTGAAATTTTCGCTTTGATGCTTGCTTCTCATTAAACCTACATCTCCGTAAACCTCAATCCAGTTCCAAATAGCATAGCTCGCATTTAGTGTAGCCATCCATTGATTGGCATATCTTGGTGCTATTTTAGATTTAAAACCACCTTCGGCTATTATATATTGCTGGCTGAAAATTCCGGTACTTTCTGATCTGCCGAAAAAATTGTAATCAAACATATAATCAGACGGTCGGTCTAAACCAAAACTAAAATAATCAGAGTTTGTTCGGTTGTATAAAAAACTTCCGGCGTACAATCTTAAATTTAGTTTGCGATTGTTTTCAAAAAGTCTTCTGTATTCAATTTCTGCAGCTACTTTTCCAAATTTTCCTGAGAACTGAACATCCGTCATAAAATTAAAATGATTTACCAGTTCCATTTTTGTATTAACGTAACGGGCATTAAAAACAGAATAATTTGGAGTGGAATTGTCTTTGATGTAAGTACTTGCTTCACGATTTACAATAACCTGTCTGAACATGATCAGTTGTTTTCGGTTATCTCTGAAATTTTCTTCACGTATTCTAAACTGTACCATCGGATTCAGTCTCAAATAGGTGGCATCAGGAGCGTAGTGGTAATAATTTTGACTTAGGGAATAGCGTACATTATATAAGGTGCTGTTTCGGTAGTATTGATTCCAGGAAAATGAGGAAGAACCGGAAAAAGTTTTCGCATTAATCGAATAAGCCGGATCGATATCAAACGTAAAAGGTTTGTCTAAAATTGTTTTGTTGTGAAGACGCATGCCGGGAGTCAGACCGTCGTAATAGTTGTAATTAAGAGTCGGTATGTATAAAATTTGATTGTAATAAGGATCTTCGAGATCTTTGGCAAAATTAAATTTGATAGGGCGATTAGTAATGACTAAACTTTTTATGGATCTCCAATTGTTTCTTTGGTTGTATTCCGGAACCTCATTGTCATAGTTGATGACAATTTTGTCGGCATTTTTTCTTTCAAAAATATAGGTTGAATCGGCAGTTTTTGGCTCAACCCATTTTTTAAAAACAACTTCATTATTATTAATTCCATATATAGGAATCGGAGCATAGATACCGGTTCTGTTTTTAATTCGAAAAGCGACAGTGTCTTTCGTTCTTGAAACATGGGTGAACTTATAATCGATGATGTCACGTGAACCTATAATGGTATTAAAAAACCAGTCAATCTTTTTTGGACTTTTTTTGGTTAGTATTTCTTCTAAATCGTATCGGTTTGTCTGTTCCGTTTTGTTTAAATCGTAGAATTCCTGTACACTTTCGGGAACAATATTGTGATTTAAATAATCATCTAAATAGCTAAGACTTAAACCTGCACGATATTTACTCGCGATTTGTTCGTTGAATTTGATTAAAGTATTTTTCGGATCACCCAAAGGCTGATCCAGATTTTTACGAGCCATTAACATATAGTAATAGCTGTATTGCTCGTTGAAAGTCAAATTAGTGATGTTGAAACTTGAAAAAAGTTTCATATCAGAAAGCCTTCCGAGCATTTTTTGATCCAAATGGTTTTCTTCGATGTACTTCATCATCGCATAAATCTGAATACCGTCATAAACCCAGTTGTCCTTTCTGGGGTCCAGACGCAGACTGTTTTTAAGATAGTTATTCAGATAAGTTTTCAGGAATGTAATTTCAAAAACAAACTCGTCTGAAAATGGACTAATAAACGAAGGCAGCTGGTTGAGTCCGTAGAATGGATTTCGATCGTAATCTACCTGAGAAACAGTGATTTTTTGGTGTGGATATTTTCCAATAAAAGAGTTAGCAAAAGTGACCACTTTATTGATGATAATCGCACTCTGAATTTCGGTTAGTCTTTTGTTTTTAAGATTTGTAAGTACCTCAAGTGATCCGTTATCGTAACTTTTGAAGCCATTTTGTTTTTCGATAAACAGACTAAAATCAGTTCTGTTTTTTCCCGAGAACTGGTAAGTTTTAAAGGAAGAGTTAGTGTTATCTTCCGAGACCTGATTCAAATCAGTCGTTATAGCATACTGGTTGGGTACTTTTATTTCAAGTTCATAATCTGTACTTGAATTGGCAATATCGTCCAAATTGAAATTGTCGTATTTCATAAAACGGTGATTCTCAAAACGGGCAGGAGTTAAGAACCAGTCTTTTAAATTCATTCCTCCATTTTGATCAAAACCATAACGGGTAAATTTGTCACTTGGGATTTTAGTAATATAAATTAAGTGCAAGTCAATTTTTTCTCCCGGGCGCAATTTTTTGTTTAGTTTTACTACAATATAGTCTGGATTTTTTTCAGTTCTTTCCCATTCAAGTGCGGAATTGTCTGAATCAGTAAGACTTAAAACAGTTGTGCTTCCTCTTTCAGAAGTTTTTGCTAAGTGGAAACCTCTGTAAAATTCATCAGAAAATCGTCTGGCTAATGGTGTGTTTTTATCGGAGAAAGCATTGTTCCAATCGTTAAGAACTATTGAAATCAAAGAATCATTTGAAGTGTTGTGATAAGTGATATCCTGTTTGATATTCAGGGTTTTGAGTTCTATGTTAACAGCGACTTCCATCTTAGACTGATGTTGCGCATATTGTTTTATCGAGCTGAATAGAACAAAAAGATAGAATATAATTTTATAAAATGATTTCAAGGATAGAGCAAATGATTTAAATTATAAATAAACTCACAAGTAAATAATGATTCTGGTTTTTTGTAAAAATAGCATAAAAAAAGCTGTTTAAAAAACAGCTTTTAATTTTTGTAGTATTTTATTTAACTGAATCATACATAGTGCTATACTTGTCTCAGTTTTTAACGGCTACGTGCGAAATTTAAATTTTCAAATTTGTTTAATAGACAGATGTCTATATTAGAAATTTGGACTCAAATCGTACTTTTTGTAGAATTTATCCAATACGTCAACTACTTCATCTTCAGTATCTACGATTTTAAATAAGTTCAAATCTTCAGGGCTAACCGTGTGCATTTTTTCTACCAGTACAGTCTTAACCCATTCGATTAATCCTGACCAGAATTCAACTCCAACTAATATAATAGGGAATTTTCCAATTTTTTTAGTTTGAATCAAAGTGATTGCTTCGAACATTTCGTCAAGAGTTCCAAAACCTCCCGGCATTACCACAAAACCTTGTGAATATTTTACAAACATTACTTTTCTCACAAAGAAATAATCGAAATTAAGGTTTTTATCGTGGTCAATATAAGGGTTGAAATGCTGCTCAAAAGGCAATTCGATGTTTAATCCAACCGAAGTTCCGCCTCCTAAGTGAGCTCCTTTGTTTCCGGCTTCCATGATTCCGGGACCACCTCCTGTGATAACTCCGTAACCTGCTTTACTAATTTTATAAGCAATTTTTTCGGCTAATAAATAGTATTTGTCTTCTGGTTTTGTTCTTGCCGAGCCGAAAATCGATACACATGGGCCAATACGCCCCATACTTTCGTAACCGTTTACAAATTCAGCCATGATTTTAAAAATCGCCCAGCTGTCATTCGTTCTGATTTCATTCCACGTTTTTTGTTTTAAACGGTCCTGAATTACTTTATCCTCATCATTATCAAAATCTTCTAATCTCATTTTAGGTATTTTATAATTTATATTTTTTTTAAAATTGTTCTCTTTTTAGCATTGACAAAAGAGTGGTGCCCGTTTACAGATTTTTGATCGAATTGTTGTTTTTCTATCAAAAAAAGCACTGTCAAAATTTGAGATTTTGACAAAAAGGCTAGCTAAATTAAGCCTTTTTTTGTGAATTGGTGCAAAAAATAAAATTTATTAATTTAAATATAGCATCTAAATAAAAGGGGTTGATGAATTGTTATTCATTATCAGTAAATTAAGACGGTTTTGTGGTAATTTTTTATTTCTACGGATTAAAATTTGTTGTTATAGATCTGTCGTTCCTTCGGAATTTGTTTTCCGCGCAAGTAGAGCCATTGGCTCGATCCATTTTGTAGAGACGGATTTTAATCCGTCATATAAATCAAACCAAATAATAAATAGAACCGTAGGTTCGGCCAATAGTATTTTTTGCAATTATATCAATTGACAAAAGAAAAATCATTGCCAAAGTTGCAAACCTTGACAATGATTTTATTATTCTAATTCCTTTTTCAAAAATTTAGCGGTATAGCTTTTCTTGTTTTTAGCTACTTCCTCGGGAGTTCCTTTGGCGATCAATTGTCCACCGCCTTTTCCGCCTTCAGGACCAATATCGATAATATAGTCTGCGAGTTTAATGACGTCCATGTTATGCTCGATTACTAAAATCGTATTTCCTTTGTCGACTAATTTATTGATGACATCCATTAAAACGCGAATATCTTCAAAATGCAATCCTGTTGTAGGTTCATCCAGAATATAAAAAGTATTTCCGGTATCTTTTTTTGATAACTCACCGGCGAGTTTGATGCGTTGTGCTTCACCGCCTGATAATGTTGTGCTTTGTTGTCCGAGTGTGATATATCCCAATCCAACATCCTGAATAGTTTTTACTTTTCGATAGATTTTCGGAATGTTTTCGAAAAATGGAACTGCTTCATCAACGGTCATGTTCAAAACATCTGAAATAGATTTTCCTTTGTATCGAATCTCCAGTGTTTCTCTGTTAAAACGTTTGCCCTGACAGGTTTCGCATTCTACGTAGACATCTGGTAAAAAGTTCATTTCGATGGTTCTAACGCCAGATCCTTCGCAGGTTTCGCAGCGTCCGCCTTTTACGTTAAAACTAAAACGTCCCGCTTTATAACCGCGAATCATGCTTTCGGATGTCATGGTAAACAGGTTTCTAATCTCTGTAAAAACTTCAGTATAGGTCGCCGGATTCGAACGCGGAGTTCTTCCAATCGGACTTTGGTCGATATCAATTACTTTGTCGATATGTTCTAATCCCTCAATTTTTTTATACGGTTGCGGTTTTTTAACACCATTAAAATAGTAAGCATTTAAAATGGGGTAGAGTGTTTCGTTAATCAAAGTTGATTTCCCACTCCCTGAAACACCTGTCACACAGATCAGTTGTCCTAAAGGCAGTTCAATAGATACATTTTTTAGGTTGTTTCCTGTTGCTCCTGTTAATTTTAGTGATTTACCATTTCCTTTGCGACGTTCCTTAGGAATCTCGAGTTTCATTTTACCGTTCAGATATTGAGCGGTAATAGTATTAGATTTTAATGTTTCTGCCGGAGTTCCAATGCTGATGATTTCTCCGCCATATTTACCCGCTTTTGGGCCAATATCAATTACATAATCGGCAGTTTCAATCATGTCTTTATCATGTTCTACCACAATGACCGAGTTCCCGATATCACGTAATTGTTCTAGTGATTTAATCAGTTTTTCGTTGTCTCTTTGATGTAAACCAATACTTGGTTCATCCAGAATATACAAAACACCAACCAGTTGTGATCCAATTTGAGTTGCCAGACGAATACGCTGCGCTTCACCTCCCGAAAGTGATTTTGAACTTCGGCTTAAAGCCAGATAATTCAAACCAACATTCATCAGGAAGTTTAAGCGATCCTTGATTTCTTTAACGACCTCTGAGGCAATCAAAAGTTGTTTGTCGGTCAGATGTGTATGTAAATCCAGAAACCAGGTGGTTAAATCAGAAATATCCATATCACACAAATCGGTGATGTTTTTTTCATTAATCTTGAAAAACAGAGCTTCCTTTTTCAAACGGGAACCTTCACAAACGGGACAATTAACTTCGTCCATGAAATCTTTTGCCCAACGTTTAATAGTGGTGGAGGCACTTTCGTCATATTGATTTTTGATGAAATGAGAAATTCCTTCAAAATCTATTTTGTAATCGCGGGTTACACCAAGGTCTTTAGAGTTTACAGTGAATTTCTCTTTTCCGCCATGTAGAATTGTATTCATGGCTTCTTCAGAAATTTTCTCAATAGGATCCGTTATTTTAAAGCCGTATTTTTCACCAATAACTTCTAACTGTTTAAATATCCAGGAAGATTTGTATTCGCCAAGCGGAGCAAAACCTCCGGCTTTGATAGATAATTTCGGATTTGGAATAATTTTTTTGGCATTGATTTCGTGTACTGTTCCTAAACCGTTACAATGTGGACAAGCTCCTTTCGGAGAGTTGAAGGAGAATAAATTAGGTTCCGGATTTTGATACGAAATACCCGTCGAAGGGCACATCAGGTTTCTACTGAAATAACGTACTTCATTAGTATCCTGATCCAAAATCATCAAAACGTTTTCGCCATGATGCATCGCCGTATTGATACTTTCAGAAAGACGTTTCTGATTGTCTTCGGTATTTTCAATCAGCATTCTGTCTACTACAATTTCAATATCGTGCGTTTTGTAACGGTCAAGTTTCATTCCGGAAACCAAGTCCTGAACTTCACCATTGACACGTACTTTTAGAAAACCTTGTTTGGTAATTTGCTGGAACAACTCTGCATAATGACCTTTTCTGGCCTTAATTACTGGAGCTAATATATTGATACGTTTTCCGTTAAAATCCTGTATGATCAAATCTTTGATTTGCTCGTCAGAATAAGAAACCATTTTTTCTCCCGTATTGTAGCTGTACGCGTCGGCACCTCTGGCGTAAAGAAGTCTTAGGAAATCGTAGATTTCGGTAATGGTTCCAACAGTAGAACGTGGACTTTTACTGGTTGTTTTTTGTTCAATTGCAATTACGGGAGAAAGTCCGTCGATTTTATCTACATCGGGACGTTCCAGGCCTCCAAGAAACTGTCTGGCATAAGCCGAAAATGTTTCTACATAGCGACGCTGTCCTTCGGCATAAATAGTATCAAATGCTAAAGATGATTTTCCCGAGCCCGATAGACCGGTAATAACTACCAGTTTTTCACGCGGAATTGAAATGTCTATATTTTTTAGATTATGAACTCTTGCACCAAGAACTTCAATAGTATTGTCTTTTTCTAACATAAATTTGAGCAAAACGCAAAGTTACCACTTTGATTTGTTCTTTTTATACTGGATTGTAAAAGTTTATGTTACAAATAGTAACAAAAAACGCTAACCAAAGTTAGCGTTTTCTTTTGCGTGTAAGCATGTATTCTTCTATGGCTTCTTTGGTAGTGTACCAGTTTCGGCCTTCTTTATAAGCATCTATTTTACCTGTTCTGGCAAGTAAACTTACATATTCCTGACCGTATGGGGTTTCAGGTTCGCTTACAATATCGGATATTTTTTGATAATCATAATCATTGCCCGGCATTGCATTTAGATAGATATTTAAAGTTCGTTCTAAAGCCTGACACATCAAAAGGGTTAATTTCTGATAATTGCCATTGTTTGCCTGATTAAGGGCGTCGTAATATTTCTTTCGGTCATTTTTTAGGATAATAGCCGGAGGAAAACCGCAACGCATTAGCAATAAATTCATACTTAAGCGCACTGTACGGCCGTTTCCATCAAAAAAAGGATGAATCCAGACCAACTTATGATGGTAAATCGTAGCCAATTCAATATCGTTGAGATCTAATGGATTTGTATTGATAAAATCAATTAATTCATCAAGATAATCTGAAACTTTGTTGGCATTGGGCGGCATAAAATTTGCTCCGGAAATTCGAACTCCGCCATTGCGCAAACGGCCGGCAAAATCATCTTCAATAGAACGCAAAACTAATCCGTGAATCGACAAAATATCAATGCTTCGGAGTTTGTAGGTATCGTCTATAATTTCATACAGATAATCAATCGCCTTATCATGATTGTGGGTTTCAAAATGTTCCCGAAGCGATTTTCCTTTGATGGTAATACCTTCCTGAATGACCATTTGGGTTTCGCGAAGGCTCATTGTATTTCCTTCAATACTGTTCGAATTGTAGGTCCATTCTAAAGATAAACTCTCTCTGATTTTATGCAAAGCAATGTTGGGCAGTGGTCTGCTGTTTTGCAGATCGAGCCTTTTTTGATACAATCGATCAAAGGTAGATTGAAATTCAGTTCTATATGTTAAGTCTATATCCCACATTACCCAACAAAAGTACTTCTTAATATCGGATAATCCAAAATTTTAACCTATCCGATATTAAGGCTACTCAATTGTCATAGAACGCAGTTTGGTTCTATAGGCTTCAAGTGCTATCGATTTGGAAATGAATCCATAATATTTTTCGTTGCGGATCACAGGAAGAAAGGCTGTTTTGGATTGTTCGAATTTACTCATCACAATTTCCATACTGTCAGAAGATGAAATAGTGACTAGCGGTGTTTTCATTACATCCTTAATGGAAGTGTATTTGACACGATAAGCATTAAAGATAATTTCACGTATATCATTAAAATGAACAATACCAACGAGTTCCTTCTCATTGTTTACAACAGCAAAGACCACTTGGTTGGAGTGTGAGATAAGATCAACAAGTTTGCCTAAATTTTCATCCGGATGCACCGTTAGGTAATCGCATTGGATGATTGTATCAATATCTAAAGTCGATAATATATTAGAATCTTTATTACTTGTAAAAGCATGTCCTTTTTTAGCTAAGCCCTTAACGTCTAGGGAATATTTTTCAAAACGTTTTGAAATGGCGAAACTAATTGAAGATACAATCATTAGCGGGATCATTAAGCTGTAACCGCCCGTAATTTCGGCAATTAAGAAAATGGCGGTTAGTGGAGCGTGAAATAATCCGCTTAAGATTCCGGCCATTCCAACCATCGTAAAATTACTGATTGGAAGTTTTGACAGACCAATTAGGCTAATGAACTTCGAGAAAAAGTACCCCAAATAGGACCCCAGAAATAAAGAGGGAGCGAAGTTACCACCATTTCCACCGCTTCCGAGGGTAAGTGCCGAGGCAAAAACTTTGACCATCATGGTGCATCCTACAAACAACAGTAAAACCCATTGATTGTTTCTGAAATCTTCAAATAAAGTATTGTTTAATATTTTCCCCGGATCAGTTTCAGATAGCGTTTTGATACTCTCGTAACCCTCACCAAATAATGTTGGAAAAATAAAGATAAGCAAGGCCAATAACGAGGAACCTATTAAAGCTTTTTTATAGGCTCCTATTTTTAGACTGGCAAAATAATGCTCGACTTTTTGAAAATTTCGAGCATAATAAACGGCCATGAAACCAGTTAGTATCCCTAAAAGAACATAAAAAGGAATATTATGGTAATTAAAAGCTTCCTGTTTTTTGAAAGACAATAAAATGGTTTCGTCTAAGACGATAGCTGAAACTAAAGCTCCCGTTGCGGCCGAAATCATGATAGGGGTAAAGGCAGAAATGCTTACATCTACCAGTAAAACTTCGATGGCAAAAAGAACTCCGGCAATTGGAGCGTTAAAAGCCGCGGCAATTCCCGCAGCAACACCACAGCCAATAAGCAAAGTTCGATCCTTATAAGGGAGTCTGTAATTTTGGGCGAAATTCGATCCAAAAGCAGCTCCCGTAATCACAATAGGACTTTCCAAACCCGCAGAACCTCCCAGACCAACCGTTAACGAACTGGTAACGATTTGGGCATACATTTGTTTTCTGGGAATTATACTTGCTTTTTTTGCAACGGCATATAATATTTGTGAAGTTCCTTTTTCGATGCTTCCGTTCAAAACCCTTTTGATCACAAATACAGTAAGTACAATACCAATAATCGGCAGGATACTATTAATAAAGCTTAGTTTTAAAATTCCATTTATATAAGTGGCAAATGAAAAAACACTGTGGGCAAAAGTTTTTAAAACAATTACCGCCAAAGAGCAGGAAATACCAATTAAAACGCTTGACAGGAAAATAAATTGCTTTGGAGTCATTAACGATTGTCCTAAAGCGATAATGTTTTCTAGTTTTCTAAAATATTTTTTTAGCATGCTGTTTGTAAATGGTTAGGGAAATACAAATTTAGTTTATAATGTTTGAAAACAAATGGAAATAGAGAACTAAATTAAAAACCAACCGCAGTATCGTCTCCACGAAAATCAGCCCCGCCTTCAAGAGAATTGTCCGGAAGAACCAGAATACAATCCAGTTTACCAATTACAGGAGCGTTTTTTTCATTGATCAGATATCCTTTTGCTTTTAGCTTGTCAATTGTAACATTGCTAAAGGCACCAGGTTCAAATGTAATAAGATCCGGAAGCCATTGGTGGTGAAAACGTGGAGCATTCACTGCTTCCTGCATGCTTAAATTATATTCGTACACATTCAAGATGGCCTGTAATACCGAAGTGATAATAGTCGATCCGCCCGGAGTACCTACCACCATAAACAGTTTGCCGTTTTTTTCAACAATCGTAGGAGTCATTGAACTTAACATTCTTTTTTGGGGTGCAATACTGTTCGCTTCATTACCTACCAAACCAAACATATTAGGAGATCCCGGTTTTGCACTAAAATCGTCCATTTCATTGTTTAAAAAGAAACCTAATTCATCACAGTAGTATTTTGATCCAAAGGCATCATTTATGGTTGTAGTAGCGGCAACGGCATTTCCTTGCGCATCTACGATCGAATAATGAGTCGTTTCGGTACTTTCATTGTACGTTACTTTTCCTTCTTTAATTTCAGAGGATAAACTCGCTTTTTCAGAATCGAAATTTGACATTCTGTCTTTTAAATACGTATCAGACAATAAAGCATTCATCGGAATTTTTACAAAATCCGGATCGCCTAAAAACTGACTTCTGTCTGCATAAGCTCTTCGCTCAGCTTCAACGATCACCTGAATAGATTCCGGAGTGTTGTGTCCCATTTTGGATAAATAAAAAGGACTAATCATTTTCATAATTTGAGCCAGACAAATTCCGCCGCTGCTTGGTGGCGCCATGGATGTTATTTTCAGTTCTTTATAATCAAACTGTAATGGTTTTCTCCATTTGGCTTCGTATTTTTCTAAATCTTTAAGTGTTATGATTCCTCCTTTTTTCTGGATATAATTTACTAAAGTTTTAGCCGTCTGCCCTTTGTAAAATTCATCTTTTCCGTTCTTTTGAATACGCTTCAAAGTACTGGCCAGAGCGGGATATTTGATCGTATCATTTTCCTTAAATTTTCCTGCCATAAGGGTATTC
The DNA here is from genome assembly GCF_025947365.1 of Flavobacterium sp. N502540. Lineage (NCBI taxonomy): Bacteria > Pseudomonadati > Bacteroidota > Flavobacteriia > Flavobacteriales > Flavobacteriaceae > Flavobacterium > Flavobacterium sp. N502540. Next base: position 5,302,884 of record NZ_CP110012.1, on the reverse strand, counting down.
GGGCCATTTACTTTTACAATCGCGTCGTGATAAGCTTCCAGTTGCTTTTGCTGTTTTAGGGTTACGATCACACCTTTTTCGGCAAGGGCAATAACAGGTTTTAAAATTTCGGACATCGGCAGAGATCCTAGTTTCTTATGAACTGCAAAAACTCCGGCAACAGTTCCCGGAACACCAATAGCCAAAGCCGTTTCGGTGCTCTTTCCTTTAATGACATTTCCGTCTTTATCCAGAAACATATCTTTTGTTGCAGCCAGTGGTGCTTTTTCACGATAATCCAATGATCCAACTTCGCCATTGGCTTTTCGGTAAACCATAAAACCGCCCCCACCTAAATTTCCTGCATACGGAAAAGCAACAGCCAGTGCCAGTTCGGTACCCACCATTGCGTCAAAAGCATTACCGCCTTTTTTCATGATATCTGCCCCAACTTTAGAAGCTTCGGCACGTGCCGAAACCACCATCGCTTTTGAAACAACAAGCCCGGTTGGTTTTATTGGGTTTTGCTGCGCAGTACAGCTAATATAGATTAGCGTAAATAAGAAAGTTATTTTTTTCATGTTGATGTAAAATTAAAAGGTATTATTTGGTGCTTTTGTTTGGTGAAAAGCAGTATTAAAGAGAGAGTAATTTTTGACTTGAGTGGCTTTTTATATCCTCAAAAAAGAGCGTAAATTCTCGTTCAAATTCCGGATAGAATTCTTTTAGTTCAGCAGTGGCAAATTGCATGTTGGATTGATTTTTCGACCTCCTTCGGTCCATCTGAGTTAAAATTTGATGGATCCCTTCAACAGTCTGATAACTCAAAAGCCAGTTTTGTTTGATCATATAAGGCATTAAGTCTTGTGTTTTTTCTGTTAAAATAGGATAGTTTTCATGCAAAGATCTGTAAAATCGGTGAACAAAGTGATCCAATTTTTCATCGGAGTACTTTTCCCAGTTTTTGGCTAAAAAATGGTCGTAGACAATATCGACAATTACGCCTGCATAATGATGGTATTTCTCATGTAAACGTTTGGTGCTTTGCCTGAAAACATCATGCGAATCGGTATAAGTATCGATGGAACGATGCAAAAGAATGCCTTTTTGAACGTCTTCCGGAAAATGTTCAAACTGTTTACCGCGAATTCCATCGGCCATAAAGTTGCCAATTTTAATCAAATCATTTTCACCAGAAAGATAGATATGGGCTAGGAAATTCATTTTTATAAAGATTCAAAGGTTCAAAGCTACAAAGTCTCAAAGAGATTTTAGTAAATATATAAAAATCATTTCTTAAATTAAAGCAAGAGAGGTTTAATCTCTCGTTAATAAAAACTTTGCAACTTTGCAGCTTTGCAGCTTAGCAACTATTATATTTGTAATCAATAACCATAACTCACAAAAATGACTTTAATAAAATCTATTTCAGGAATACGAGGAACAATCGGTGGAAAAGTAGGAGATAACCTGACTCCTGTTGATGCTGTAAAATTTGCATCGGCATACGGTACTTTTTTGAAAAACAACACATCAAAAGAAAAATTAACGGTGGTGATTGGTCGTGACGCAAGAATTTCAGGACCAATGATTCACAATCTTGTAGTAAATACTCTAATAGGTTTAGGAATTAATGTAATTGATTTAGGACTTTCTACAACACCAACAGTAGAAGTAGCAGTTCCGTTAGAAAAAGCAGACGGAGGAATTATTTTAACGGCTTCTCACAATCCGAAACAATGGAACGCTTTGAAATTGTTGAACGCAAAAGGTGAGTTTTTAAGCGGAGAAGAAGGTGCAAAAATTCTTGAAATTGCAGAAGCGGAGGCTTTTGATTTCTCAGATGTTGACAGCTTGGGTGAGATTACGATAAACGATGCTTATATGGACATTCATATCGACGAGGTTTTGAACTTGCCTTTGGTTGATGTTGAAGCAGTAAAAGCCGCTAAATTTAAAGTGGTAGTGGATGGTGTAAACTCTTCCGGAGGAATTATCATCCCAAAATTATTGGAACAAATGGGTGTTGAAGTCGTAAAATTATACTGCGAACCAAACGGACATTTTCCTCATAATCCGGAACCATTGAAAGAACATTTGACAGATATTTCCGAATTGGTAGTAAAAGAAAAAGCGCATTTAGGAGTAGTTGTTGATCCGGATGTTGATCGTCTGGCTTTTATTTCTGAAGATGGGGAAATGTTTGGGGAAGAATATACTTTGGTAGCCTGCGCTGATTATGTTTTGAGTAAAACTCCTGGAAATACAGTTTCAAATATGTCATCTTCACGTGCTTTGCGCGATGTAACTATAGCTCATGGCGGTAAATATGAAGCCAGCGCTGTTGGTGAAGTAAACGTTGTAGCGTTAATGAAGAAAAACAATGCTATTATTGGAGGAGAAGGTAACGGAGGAATTATCTATCCGGAATCGCATTACGGAAGAGATAGTTTGGTGGGAGTTGCTTTATTTTTAACCCATTTGGCAAATAAAAAGATGTCAGTTTCGGCATTGCGCGCTTCTTATCCGGAGTATTATATGAGTAAAAATAAAATTGAATTAACACCGCAAATCGATGTTGATGCAATTTTGGTAGCGATGACCGAAAAATACAAAAACGAAGACATTACTACAATCGACGGTGTGAAAATTGATTTTGCTACAGAATGGGTTCATTTAAGAAAATCAAACACAGAGCCTATTATCAGAATTTATACAGAAGCTCCTTCACAGGAAAAAGCTGATGTTTTGGCACTTCGAATCATTGACGAAATAAAAGCAATCGCAGGAATTTAATTTGCATTGTGATTACAAACAAAAAACACCTTTTTCATCATTGAAAAAGGTGTTTTTTTATTTTAAGAAAGTAAAAATGGTGCCTGGTTTGTGTCATCAATTTGCAAGTTTTCTTAATGTTCAGTACAAAAACTCAAAACAAACTCACACATCTCACATTTCACAACAAAATTACTCTACCTTGTGTTTCCATCTTTTGTGTGTCCACAAATAGAATTCTGGAGCCTCATAAATTTGTTTTTCTACTTCTCTTAAGTATTTCTCCGTAATGTCAAAATTTTCATAATCATTCGGATTATCGGCAATCGGTACAAAGGTGGCTTCATAATACCCTCTGGCTACTTTTTTTACTTTTACAAAAATAACACTCAGGTCGTATTTTTTGGCCAGCATTTCGGCTCCGGTGTGTACAGGAACTTCAATTCCCATAAATTTCATCGAATGAAAAATTCGGTCCAGTTTAGGCGATTGGTCGCTGGCTAAACCGTACATGCTTAAAATTCCGTCACGTTGGTTTTGAGCCATTGTTGGAATCGCTTTTCTGGTTTCAACTAATTCCGTATCGTATTTAGAGCGAATTTTTCGAACCAGCTTGTCAAAATAGGGGTTGGCTACTTTTTTATACACTGCAATACCCTGAAAAGCAATTTTAGGATTAATCGTCAAAAGCCATTCGTAACTGGCGTAGTGCGCCGCTACCAGAATAGTGCTTTTGCCTTTTTTCGCATATTCGTTAACCAGGTCAAGATTTGTCGTTTTGAATCTTCTTTCCATCTCCTGAGGTGAAATACTCATCGTTTTAATCATTTCCAAAAACATATCACACATATGTTTGTAGAATTTTTTCTCGATTTCTTTTCGTTCAGAATCGTTTAAATGCGATAAAGTAAGTTTTAAGTTTTCACGTACTACTCTTTTGCGGTAGCCTACAATTCTGTAAATGATTAAATATACAAAATCAGAAAACAAGTAAAATATTCGAAAAGGAAGTATAGAAATGAGCCAAAGAAAAGGGAAGGCTATGATATAAACGAGAAATTGCATGTATTGTTTTTTTTACAAATATAAAGTAAAAATGAATTACGAGCTATATTTTGAATTGATGCTAACATATGTTTAAGAATGATTATATTTACAATTCACATTAAAAGTTTTTTATGAATACCATTTTGATTGGAATTATAGTTGCCAATGTTTTGATTAGTTATCAGGGTTTCAACAATCTTGCTTTTTTTAGAAAATACGAGTTTCATGTAGGAAGTATTCGCTCAGGAGAACAAATAAGAATGCTTTCATCCGGTTTTTTACATGCCGATATGATGCATTTACTTTTCAATATGCTAACGCTTTGGTTTTTTGCTCCGGTCGTATTAAACTGGTTGGGTAATTTTTCTTTTCTGTTAATTTATTTCGGAAGTTTAATTTTCGGAAGCTTATTAACGATGCTGTTTCATAAAAACGATTATAGTTACCGTGCAGTAGGGGCATCAGGTGCGGTGACAGGAGTTTTATACTCCGCCATATTGTTACAGCCAGATATGATGTTGGGAATCTTTTTTGTCATACCAATGCCAGCCTATTTATTTGGAATTTTATATTTATTGTATTCGATATACGGAATGAAAGCCAAAAATGATAATATTGGACATACAGCACATTTTGGAGGTGCTATTGGCGGATATTTCATAACTTTGATCAAAGAGCCATCTTTATTTGTAGATCACAGTATGATGGTGATACTGTTAGCAATCCCGATTTTAATCCTTTTTGCGATGGCGAAATTGGGGAAATTGTAACAATGGCACAACTTTTGAAAGGTCACTAATCAAATAATTTAAATATAACTAAAATGAAGAAAGTAGTATTATTTTTAACAATAATGTTTATGTCTATGTCTTACGCGCAAGAAGTCAAACAAATTCCTCAAATCAATGTAAGTGGTGAAGGAAAAGTAAAAATAGCACCGGATCAGGTTTGTATTTCAGCTACGGTTGAAACAAAAGGGAATAATGCTAAAGATGTCAAAAAACAAAACGACGAAAAAATCGACGCTGTTTTGAAGTTCATCAAAAAAATGAATGTTCCTGTTGCTGATTACAAAACAAAACAGGTTTCGCTTAATCCGCAATACGATTACGAAAAAAAGAAAACAAGTTATAATGCTACTCAGACTGTAGAAATTGTATTGAAAGATTTATCTAAATACGATGAAGTAATGGAAGGTTTGGTACAACAAGGAATCAATCGTATTGATAATGTTTCTTTTGAATCTTCTAAATTAGCACAACACCAATCAGAAGCTCGTAAATTAGCTATTAAAGATGCTAAGGCAAAGGCAGAAGACTACGTTTCAGTTTTAGGTCAAAAAGTAGGTAAAGCGATTACAATCTCAGACAATTCTCAGGTATACAATCCTAGACCAATGTATGCAGCTATGAAATCAATGGCTATGGATACTAACGGTGGCGCTGAAAATGAAACGCTTGCAGTTGGAGAAATTGAAATTACAGCAAACGTAAATGTAAGTTTCGTTTTAGACTAGATCTGATAAAAGAATAAATTTCAAATCCCAAATTCCAATTTAAAACTGGAGTTTGGGATTTTTTTGTTTTAACTACTCTTAGGTATCATAGCAAGATATTTTTTCTATGCCGGGAGTTTTATAATTTAAAAAAGCTTTGCGGTAAAGGAAGCATTGTAAAACCTGTTTAATACCATCTATCGCTTTGAAAGAGCCTTAGCTCTAGCATAGTGCGAAGCACTACGAAAGGGATATTGATAATGATTGTTTTAGCCCTGAAAGGGCACAAGCCTAATCCCAAAGAAGAGAAATTGATTTATATTATGTTTTTGAAAGAGATTTTTCTCTACTTATAGTTGTAAAGAAGGTGCATCAGCAAAATTAGTTTTCAATTCTTCAGGTAAATAAGGTCGGCCTCCGGTAGCGGGAATACAGGTTCCTGTAAATACAGCCGTTGCCATTGTTTTTCCGTTTTTTATAATCGATTGTTTGAAATGCAATCGGGGTAATCCCTGAGCATCGGTGTAGACCGCACAGGTAACATCAAAATTGTCGTCTTTTTTTAGCGAGCGTATAAATTTGATACTGTACTCGGATAAAACCATAAATACGCCATTTTGAGCCTGTTGCACAAAATCAAAACCTAAAACCTCCCGAACAAAGTCATGACGGCATTCTTCCATATAAAAAGGGTAGTATAAACCGTCCATAATGCCTTGTATGTCTATGTGTGCATCCGCAGCAGTGTAATTTTTTGAATATTCCATAATGTAATTAAAGTTAGAACTATTTGAACGTATTTTCTTATTTTATATTGTTGTGTTTGAATCATTTTATCAGATTAGAATCCGGATTTATAAAAGTAAAAATACAAAGCATTCAAAACCAATTTGTAAACTCCGTTTAAGGACTTTTTTCCGGAGTTTTTTTTGAAAAAATCTACTCAATTTTTAGATTAAACTTGAAAAAATAAAGATAAGTCGTGTTAAAATAAAGGATTGCACTGAAAAACAATAATATAATATCATTTCATACTAATATAGCATAAAGATAACATTTGGGTTAAAGTTAGATTTGAAAAGTTAATTCATATCATAAGCGAATTATCTTGATTTAAATCGTAATAAATTAAGATTTAAATTATGTGTGTTGTAAATAATTAACAAAACTAAACCAAAAACAAGTATTATGAAAAAACAACTACTTTTATTAGTATTGTGTTGTCTCTGGAGTATGCAGGGGATAAAAGCACAGGATCTAATCGAGCCTTCACACAGCTGTCGTACAAAAGAGGTCAATGAATTACAATTAAAGAACCACCCTGGTTCATTGAAAGAAAGTAAAGCGTTTAATTTTTTTAGTAAAGAATACGCTAAAAAGCTGAAAACCAATAAAAGTTCGGTAAATACTACTTATACGATACCGGTTGTTTTTCACGTGTATGGTACATCGTTTAATGGTAAAACAGTTACTCTTGAAAAAATACAAATAGCCTTAAAGCATCTTAATGAGGATTTTCAGGGTCTAAATGATGACTTCAATACCGTAGAACCCTTTTTTCAGGCAAGAAGGGGAACCTTAAATATTGAGTTTAAACTCGCACAGATAGATCCCAATGGAAAATGTACCACCGGTGTAATTTTTGAAAGAAAAAAAGACGGATATGGTAACGGCAGTGGGTACGATAGCCAGATTCAGGCAGATGCCTGGGACAATTACAAGTACATGAACGTTTACATTCAGAATGATTTGTATGCTGATGGAGCTACCAATAATTCCGGAGTTTGCTGGTACCCGGATTCGTGGATGTCCGATAATAAATTGGCAAGATGTGTTTATAACGGAGCTTATCTGGGAGAAAATACCAATAAAGAATTTGCCTCAGTACTGACTCACGAGTTTGGGCATTTCCTGAATTTGATTCACACTTTTGATGGTGGCTGCACAGGGACTGATGAAGTGGATGATACTCCAAAAGAAGACGGAAAACATTCTTTGGGCTGTGTACCGGGAACGAATTGCGATGGTGACAAAGTAAATATAGAGAATTATATGGGGTACAATGCTGCACAAGGATGCAGTAAGATGTTTACACAAGGACAGGTAGCGAGAATGCTTGCTGCTTTACAACACGCTGCAAGAAAAACTTTATGGTCAGCACAAAATTTGATCGATACCGGTGTTAATTCAACCGGAAGCAGTGTAACCACAAATGTTACAAGTTTTAAAGAAGATATTGCTAATAACGGAACGGTTACAGGCAATGCTGTAATTACTTTAAATGGAGCCGTCTTTTCGAAATCGTCGGGAGCTTTAACTTCCGGGGTAGATTTTAGTTCTAATTTGCCCGCTGGTTTAAGTGCTGCGATTGTTATAAACAGCAGTAATCAGGCTACGGTTACTATAAGCGGAACGGCAACGAATCATAATGCAAGTAATACAACCAGCGGTGGAATTACATTGTTAGCTCCTGCATTAAATGGTGGAGTGAGTGGTATGCTTTGTGATGGTTTGAGTTGGAATTTTAAGTTTAGAGATCCCTATGGTATTTTCTATGTTGATATACCTGATATGACAGTTACGCCAACGTCTACCTGGAAATATTTTGCGCTTGAAAAAGGAGATGATGTTAAATATGGTGCCTGGCGATTTGCAGCCAATCATTTAAAAGTTGAAACTTACGGAAAAAGACTGGTAACCAATACAGGAACTAATAATATTACTGCTCTCGGCTTTAATGCGGCAATTAATGCAAGCAGTAATTTTACAGCACCGGGAGCATATCCTAACCAATTAGATCTTAGAACCTCTTCTTATAAGGCATGGGACGGGAAAACGGATTATTTAGGATTCGAATACACCATTGATGGAGAAAAGTGTTACGGTTGGTTAAAAGCAGTTGTTGCTGCGGACGGTTCAGGATACAGCATTGTAGAATATGCTTATAATACACAACCGGGCGGAACCATTTATACCGGAATCACAGATAAAGTGGCGTTAAGTGTTTCGCCGGCTTCTCTTTCGGAGAGCGCTGTTAATAATGGAAGCATTTCTCAAATTTCTTCTTTTAAACTAACGACGAACAATGGAACTTTTGTCAAAAGTTCAGGGCAGTTAACTCCAGGGGTTGATTATACGATCACAGGTGTTCCGGCTGGTTTGACAGCCAAACTAACCGCAATTAGTACTACCGAAGTTCAATTGGCTTTTACAGGAAATGCTGCGATGCATTTGAAAGAAAATAGTACTCAGGTAGTAGTAACATTTTTAAATCCTGCTATTACAGGTGGGGTTACAGTATTGTCAAGTTCTGTTGCAGCTGTTAAAATTAATTTCAGAGATCCTTATGCAATTGTACATGTGAAAGATCTGAATTATACCGTGGATGCAGAAAATACCTGGAAATTCTTCAGAATTACTGCCGATGCTGATCAGCAGGATTATGGAGTTTTTGTGGATAAGGGTGATCTTAAATTAGAAACCTATACAAAATCTATTGTTTGTGAGGGGAATTCTTTAAACATGAGTTTGATCAGAGCCAATCAACTTATTGATGGCAACAGTAATTTTATTGAAGGAGGCAGTTATCCTAATCTACACAATTTAAGAAATGCGGGTTATAAATCATGGGATGGGAAGACGGGTTATATTGGTTTTAAATTTACAATAGCTGATGAACCTTGTTATGGCTGGTTTAAGGTGAAAGTAAATGCCAAGGGAACTGCTTATACATTATTAGAATATGCTTATAATACAGAACCGCTGGCAGGTATACTTACGGAAGATATTCCGGTAGATCTTTCTGTTCATTTAGCCACTACACCCGATGAAATAAATGAAAATGCTTTAACCAATGATGGCAGTTTTGAAACAAAAATCGCAATTCAGTTAACAACAAACGGTGGGACTTTTACAAAAAGCTCTGGGAATTTAGTTCTTGGAACAGATTTTACCGTTACAGGATTGCCAGCAGGTTTGACCCCCGAAATTACTTTAATAAACAGTACAACAGCCGAGTTGAGTTATACGGGTAAAGCCACGGCCAATGAAGCTTCAAATACAGCCACGGCGACTGTTACTTTCCTGAATCCTGCAATTACCGGAGGAGCCGCTATTTTGGATAGTGATAATTTTACAACTAAGTTTATCTTTAAGAACGCTTATAAAATTATTTATGTTGATCTTCCAACTCCTTTAACAGTATCTGTTACAGGTTCTAAATGGAATCCATTTAATATTACGGCAGAGGCAGATCATACCAGCTATGGATTATTTATTGACGGCAATGACTTAAAGTTAGAAAATTATGATAAGGATTTGGTTTGCGAATCAGGAATTAACAATATCTCATATCTGGGATATAATGTTACAATTGGTGCAGCAAGCAATTGGAACGGGACAAGAGTTCCTACTCTAAGAAGCAGTTCTTATACGGTTTGGGATGGTAAAACTGGTTTTATAGGCTTTAAATATACTAAGAATGGGGTGTCTTATTATGGTTATTTTGAAACAGTTGTAAGTGCTGATGGTCAGAGTTATACGATCAGTAAATATGCCTATAATACGGCACCTATGACTTCAATCACTACGCCGCTCCAGTTAGGTACGGTTAAGATGACTAATACTCCAACAGTAATCGCTGAAGATAAATTAACTAATGACGGAACTTTTACAACGACGGTAACGGTACAGCTGACAACAAATGATGGAACTTTTACAAAAAGTTCTGGTAATTTAGTTCAGGGGACGGATTTTACTATAACAGGCTTACCATCGGGTTTAACTGCTAGTGTGAGTGTAGTAAATAACACTACGGTTCAGGTAAGTTATCAGGGCAAAGCCATTGCTAATGAGACAGCCAATGCAGCTACAGCCACAATTACCTTTTTAGATCCGGCTATTACCGGCGGAACAGCAGTTTTAGAAAATAAATCGTTCACTACTGATTTTACTTTTACAAATGCTTATGTTGTTGTTAAAGTAGATTTACCTACTCCGATCGTAGTTTCGGCTGCGAGTCCTTCAGGATCCTTTAGAATTACTGCCGAGGTAGATGGAAACGATACCGAATTTAAGCTGCAGTATGGCGAAGAGGGCGTGAAATTTTTGACCAATAACGGTTTAGTAAGTGAAACAGGAACAAGTTCAATTAGTTTTATTGGAACCAATCAGACAATTGGAGGAAGCAACAACTGGAATTCGTCAGGAGATGCAATGATTAGCAGTCCTGCTTATAATAACTGGAATGGAAAAACGGGATTCATTGGATTTACATTTGTTAAAAACGGCATCTCTTATTATGGTTATTTTGAAGCAGCCGTAAGTACAGACGGAAAAAGTTTTGCAGTAATACGATATGCATATAGTGCAGGACCGCAAGCTTTAATTACAACGCCTTCTACAGTTAATCCTTTTACTTTTCCTACTTTGGGCAGTGTTGATTTTGAAAACAAAGTAGCTTTTAAAGCTTATCCAAATCCGTTTCATGATGTCATAAACATTAGTTCTGATTCATTTTCGGGAAAAAAAGTAGAAGTATTAATTTATAACAGTTTAGGACAGAACATGTTTGTTAAATCATACGACACCAATGATGACACTATAACTATAGATGGCAATAATCTTACCAACGGTTTCTACTTTTTGAAGGTAAAAGTAGATGGTGTGGCACAGCCTGATAAAAAGATAATAAAATAGTAGACTTTAAATAGAAATTGATTGAATTGAAGGCTGTCTGAAAGGGCAGCCTTCTTTGTTTTGTGTCTTTAAATAAAAAAGGAGTATATTGACCTTGTTATAATAATCCCAGCGTTTTAGCCTTTTCAATTAGATCTTTGTCGCTTCCTTTTCCTTTTAACAGCTGATCTTTTATGTTGGCTTTCCTTTTTTCTATGGCACTCATTGAAAGCGGAATATATTCGGGAAGATTTACTGTTTTTACCCCTTCAGAGATTAGAATCAAAATTTGATTGTCGTGATTGTCCCAATTAATATTTTTCTTGAATAGTTCCCTTTGAGATTCTACAATAGTATTGCTTCTGAATATTTCACCATTAATAATGTTTTTACAAATTACAGGAAACTGTTCAAAATTGATGTCACTTTTGGATATAAAACCTTCAGGTCGAATTCCTTTTATTATTTTGTCGACAGTCAAAGGCTCACTGCGCATGGTAAGGAGTACTATTTTGCAATTCGGGAATTTTTCCTTGATTAAATAGGCCAAATCTATACCGTCATTAATATTGGATTGTTTGTAGGGTGGCAGATTAATATCAAGTAAAGCAAAATCGATATTAATATTTTGCTTGTGATGAAGAATGATTTTGTTATAAGCATCTTCACAATTATGACTTTTAATAAAATTTGGTAAATTTTGCTGAAACTCACCATCAGATAAGAGATTGATATAGCTGTCCACCGTCATTGGATGGTCGTCGACGATCAAAATATTAAGATTCATAATTTGTTAAATTCTATTGGAAACAAATGTAAGAAAAACTACGGTTTTTCCGTAATGGAATTTTGATTGTTTTACAACTAAAGAGACGGGTTGAATGACTGATAATTAGTACAAGTCGCATTTTTAACATGAATTAAATGAAATATTACGGATTTACCGTACATTTTAATCCACAGTTTGATGTTTTTTTGTTTTAATAATCAATTAAAGTTATTTTTATGAAAACGAAGTTATTTATTCCGGGATTGCTAATTGCTGTTGCATTGTTGACTTTTTCTTGTACAAATGATGATTACGAAACTCCGAAAACTCAAAGTAGTCAGTCAAAAAATCTGCATGAAAAATTAGATCCAAAAACAAATAAGATGGTAAATGGAACGACTAATTCGAATACAGACTTGTTAAATACTGAGGGAGATCCCGAAATTACAAGACCAACCAGAAAAGACTAAATGTTTTTGTGTTTATAAAAAAGACTATTTGATTTATTTTTAAATCTTATAGTCTTTTTATTTCAAAACCCTATATTTGAAATTGTAAAATAATACTTAAACTTTTGACGACACCTTTTAAAATAGTTTGTTTATTACTTGTGTTGACTTTTTTTTCCTGCAGGAAAAATGAATTCGCGAATGCTAATGATAAAATTACTATTTCAGTGGATGATAAGTATTTAAAAGGGAAGGAGAAAGAGAAATATTTAGACTCTATATTTAATTTGTTAAAGGATCAGAATAATGATTCTGTTACCAGAAATCTTCATTTTAAGCTGTCCACAGAATACTATTACAATAAAAATCCCAAAAAATCTTTGGCAGCCAGTTTAGAGGCTTTGAGATTATCTAAAGAGGTTGACGACAAAGAAGGAATGGCCAAAGCATTTTATTATATTGGCGACAGCTATGGGAATCTAAAAAAGGACAGCGCTTATTTTTATTACCTGCAAGCCGAAAAAGTATATTCTACATTATCAGATTACGATAATACGGCACGAATGTTATTTAACAAAGCTTACGTTTTGTTTTATGATGGAAATTATATCGAATGCGAAGTTGAAATCTCTAAAGCCTTACAGTATTTAAAAGAATCTAAAGATCAGCAGTTACTCTATTGCTGCAATGCTTTAATGGGGAATTGTCTTGAAAAGCTGGTCAATTATGATAAAGCATTGTGGTACCACCGTATGGCTTTGAATAATCTGGAAAAGATCAAGCTGAATCATATTGACAAGGACGAAATAACCAATTACAATGTAACGGCTACGATTAATATCTGTAATCTGTATGATTTAAAAGGGGAATATTTAAAGTCTATAGCAAAGCTGGAAGGTTTACTTTCCAGTGATTTAGAAAAAAATTGGCCCCGATTGTATGCTAATGTCCTGAGTAATCTGGCCTATTCTAAAATGAAAATTGGTGAATATGACAATGTTTATGAAATGTTTTCCAAATCATTAGAGATTTTGAAAAATAAAGGAGATGAAGCAGATATTCTATATAAAAAGATCCGCATTGGAGAGTATTTCCTCACACAAAAAGATACGGCTAAAGCAATCGAAGTTTTAAAAGAAGCCAATTTGTTAGCCACGCGAATTAAGAACAGTAATGAAATTTTAACTTCATTAAAGCTGCTTTCTACTCTGGATAAGAAAAATAGTCTCTATTATGCAAACGAGTACATTAATTTGAGTGATAGTATCAATATTGTTCAAAAAAATGCACACAATAAATATGCAAGAATTGAGTACGAAACTTCCAGAATTGAAGATGAAAATAAGATTTTGACGAAGAAAAATTTCTATATTTTAATCCTCTCATTTGCATCGATTTTTCTATTGCTGATTATTGTTATTTTAAGATATTCCAAGTATAAAAATAAAGAATTGCAGTTCCTTAAAAAACAAAAGTCTGCAAATGAGGAAGTCTATTTACTGCTGATGGAACAGCATGAAAAAATAAACAGTGCAAGAGATAATGAAAAATCTAAAATTGCAAAGGAACTTCATGACGGAATAATGAATAGAATTTATGGAGTCCGAATGAATCTGGGCTTTTTTAATTCTAAAGTTGAAGCGGAAATAATCGAAAAAAGAAAAGAGTATATTTTTGAACTGCAAAATATAGAAAACGAGGTTAGAATGGTATCACATGATCTAAGCCACAGCTCTTTTTTAGATGGTAATGATTTTAATGTTTTACTGTTGAGTTTAATCGAATGTCAAAAGGATATCAGTGCCACTCAGTTTATTTATACAACCGACGAAAATTTTGAATGGTCGGCTATTCAGAACATTTACAAAATAAATTTATACCGCATCATTCAGGAAGCGATATTAAATGTTAATAAATATGCTAATGCCACAAAATGTGAAATTAAAATCAGGTTTGAGGCTAATAGTGTCCTAAAAATGTCAATTACTGACAATGGTCAGGGGTTTGATACGAAAACTAAAAAAGAAGGCATAGGTTTAAACAATATGAAAGAAAGAACCAGTTCGCTAAAAGGTAAGTTTAGTATTGAATCACAAATTGGAAAAGGCACCAAAATTGAAGTCCGGTTTAATATTAAGGAGCTGGCTTGACGCTTCAAAACGGCAAAATTTTAACGATCTCCACAAAAGTCCTTAAAACCCGACAGTTTTTTAAAACTTGTCGGGTTTTCTTTTTTTGAAAACAAAGTACTTCCCGGTTACAATTTTTTTAAATCGAAATATTTGAATTGTTTTTCAAAGCTTAATTATTGGTTTTTAGGGAGTTATAGAGGTGTTTTCTTTTCATGCAAAAATAGCAAGTGTTTGATTTATTATCAGTGTTTTACGTTTTTTAATATGAAAGCCCGTAGTTTTTATTTAAAAAGTCCGTAATTTTTATGTAAATACTACTACTATTTTAGCCGTAAATAAAATGCGTTTTAATTTTTCAAATCCGTATTTAGATAAATATTCTCGTAACCGAGGACAGCGAAGCTATTAAAAAAAGGGAGTGTTATTTATGAAGTCAATTCACAATGGTTGGTACGTCTTGTATGTTAAATCTCATCACGAAAGAAAAGTATTTGATATGCTCGGATATTTGTCTATTAAGGCTTTTTTACCAACTATTCAGGTACAGAGTACACGTACGGATAGAAAGAAAAGTATTCAGAAATTACTTTTTCCGTCTTATGTTTTTGTAAAGATAAATTCTTCATTAGATTTTTATAAAACGCTTTCGATTAATGGAGCATGCATGTACATCCGCTTTGGAATGGAGTATGCCAAAGTGAGTGATGAAGAAATGCGAAAAATTGAACTTTTGCTTTTAAACAATGACGTCACTGAGGTTGAAACACATGTTGAAGAATTTAGTGTTGGAGATTTTAAAACGATCTCTTACGGTTCCTTAAAAGGATTAGAATGTGAAGTACTAAATACAAACAACACCAATAAAATTGTGGTTAGAATTGATTCGCTGCAGAAAAATATCACTGCTACAATTCCATCCTATTATTTGCAGAATTAATGTTATCGAGTATAAAAAAACCGGCTTTTCATTTTATGAAGTTAAATTCTGAATAAGAAGTGGTTTTTTCTACGGAAGAGTAGTAGTTTAAATATCTATAGTATCCATATAATTAGTAGACTTATTTCGATTGGATGCTTTTGATTTATTTTATTAAAGAGACAGTTTTTTACAACTAAACGGATTCTTATACTTTTTCATCACATTTTGAAGAAGTAAATATCCTTCAAATTATTAGACTTTTAAATGACAACCATCGAACAAAAAAGTATTTCGAACTATTGGGTAACAAAAGTTAAAAATAAGCCCCTGATCAATAGTGTTAAGCCCCAAAATGGGAGTAGTAAGAACATACAGGTTGATACCAAAAATCTTGCGTTTTTTAAAAAACTTACCGGTGAGAATGCAATAGCAGAATTAACCGTTTTAACTACGGTTTATACGGCCTTACTGCAACGCTATTTTGAAGTGGAGAGTTTCATTTTCACGTTGAAACCTACTGATGCTGAAATTGCATTATTGTTTAAAAGTATTTCTGCATCTGGCCAATCATTTAAGGATTATTTAGGGGAAGTTAAAAAGGAAATACAGGAAGTTTATAAACATTCGGAGTATGAGGATGCGTTACAGGAAAAATATCCTTTTGCTGAATATGCGCTTTTTGGTTTTTTCTACAATTCAAAATCAGCCCACGTAAAAAATAGCTTTCCGTTTTCATTATCAGTAAACAAAAAGGATACAGAATTTGAGTTATTTCTTTCCTATGATGTTTCGTTTATAGAGGATCATGTAGCAGCACATTTTTTAAACACTTACGCCAATTGGCTGTTGCAACTTGAGTCTTATATGAATGATTCGGTTGATAAAATACCGGTGGTTACTTTGTTGGAGAAAGAAGAATTGTTAAACTCTTTTAATCCTTCGGTAAAAAATTATCCGACTAAAACTTTGGTTGAGTTATTTGAGGAGCAGGCAGCAAAAACACCAGTTCATACAGCTGTTATTTTTAAGGACAAGGAATTGAGTTATAACGAACTGAATCAGCACGCGAATCAGTTAGCTCATTATCTCAGACAAGAGTATGATATTCAGCCTAATGATTTAGTTGGAATAAAACTGGAACGAAGCGAATCTATAACAGTAGTTATATTAGGGATTCTTAAATCCGGTGCAGCTTATGTGCCTGTCGATGTTAATTATCCTGAGGAGCGAATCAAATATATCGAAGAGGACAGTCAGTGTAAAGTGGTTATAGATGAAAATGAATTTCGAAATTTTCTCAATCAAAAAGACGATTACAAAACAGACAATCCTGAGATACTAAATCAGTCTGCGGACTTAGCGTATATCATTTACACTTCGGGAACTACCGGAAACCCGAAAGGGGTTATGATTACGCATCATAATGCAGTTGTTTTACTTTATTGGTCACAGGAGGAGTTTAGTGCTGCTGCTTTTGATGTGGTTTATGCGGCAACTTCTTATTGCTTTGATCTTTCGGTTTACGAATTGTTTTATCCTCTTTCTATTGGGAAAAAAATAAGAATTCTGGACAATGCACTCGAAATTGGAGAAGCGCTTCAGCACGATAAAAAGGTATTGATCAATACCGTACCATCAAGTATTCGAAATACTATTGAAAGCGGATACAGTTTAGAAAATGCTGCGATAATAAATCTGGCAGGTGAACCTTTTCCGGTTGATATTGCTAAGAAATTAGTACAGACTAATGCCGAGATAAGAAATTTATACGGGCCATCTGAAGATACAACGTACAGTACAGTTTATAGATTATCACCGCAAAAAGAGTACACTGCTTCAGTTTCGATAGGGAAACCATTAGCGAATACTCAGGTTTACCTATTGGATAAAAATTTAGAATTAGTACCTGTTGGTGTAGCCGGAAAATTGTACATCTCGGGTGATGGACTGTCAAAAGGATATTTGAATCGTCCTGAACTAACTGCTGAAAAATTCATACGGAATCCGTTTAAAGAAGAATCTTTGATGTACGATACCGGAGACATGGCCAAATGGCTTTCGGATGGAACTATTGACTTCCTGGGAAGAAAAGATTATCAGGTAAAATTAAGAGGATACCGCATCGAATTGGGAGAAATTGAAAACGCAGTGCTCTCTTTTTCAGAAAATATTACACAAACCGTTGCTCTGGTATTACAAAAAAACGGAGCGCAAAGTTTGGTGGTCTATCTCACTAAAACTAAAGTGGTAAATCACGAAATTTTAAAAAATTACCTTAAGGAAAAGCTACCGGCTTTTATGATACCGCATTATTTTATTGGTGTCGATAAAATTCCGTTGACACCAAATGGAAAAATTGACCGTAAGGTTCTTGAAAATTTGCCGTTGACTCAGGTATCAAATGCAAATTATGTAGCCCCGAAAAGTGAAACAGAAAAAACGCTGACTATTATTTGGCAGGAAATTTTAGGGATCGAAAAAGTGGGTATCGAAGACAACTTTTTCGATTTGGGAGGACACAGCTTAATGATCGGTCAGGTAATTAATCATATTTACAAAGAGTTAGAGGGATCTATTTCGTATAAAGAGTTTTTTTTAACTCCTACTATTGCACAAATAAGTAAAAAAATACAAAAAGGAGGTTATAAGGTAATTCCCAAAGCGAAAGCGCAGGAATATTACCCGTTAACCTCTTCACAACATAAAATTTGGGTGTTGAGCCAGTTTGAAGGCGGTAATAGTGCCTACAACATGCATGGAGCCTTAAAATTTAAAGGTGATTTGGAAGTCTCAAAATTGGAGAAAGCTTTTCGTCTTTTAATCGCTAAATATGAAATTTTAAGAACCTATTTTAAAGCAGGCGATGATGGCGAAATAAGTCAGTACATTTTAGAAGAAGGCGAATGGAATTTTGCTCTTACTCACGAAAATTATCTGAACAAGAGCACAGAAGAGATTTCTCAATATTTAAAGGAACAACAAGCGACTATTTTTGATTTAACGAAGGCGCCATTAGTAAAAGCAGCATTATTAAAAACAGAAGAAAAGGAACATATTCTTTCGTTGGTGGTACAGCATACCATAAGCGATGGCTGGTCGTTAGAACTGATGTTTTCAGAGATTGTAGCTGCTTACAATAATCTGGTTCAGGAAAAACCGATTGATTTTTCACCTGCGGCAATTCAGTTTAAAGATTATGCAGCATGGTTACAGTCGCAGGAAAACGAAGGAGCGGTTTTAGATTCAGAAAACTATTGGTTGTCTGTATTTAAAGAAGATATTCCTGTTCTGGAATTGCCAAGTTACAGAAGCCGTCCGGTCAGACAAACTTATAATGGCAATACGCTTTCGTATCAATTTTCGGAGGCTTTTTTATCAAAATTAAAGCATTTTTCTAAAACGAATACTGTTACCCCGTTCATGACGCTAATGGCCGGAATCAATGCTTTATTGTACCGCTATACGAATCAGAATACGATTGTTCTGGGCACTCCGATAGCCGGAAGGGAGCACCCGGATCTGGAAAACCAACTGGGATTATTTTTAAACACTTTAGCGATTAAAACCGAAATAAACGGAACGCATAGTTTTTCGACCTTATTAGAGCTGCAAAGAAAAATCTTAATCGAGGCTTATGAGCATCAGAATTACTCTTTCAGTACTTTAGTCAACAAACTTAATTTAAAAAGAGATGCTTCAAGATCGGCCTTGTTTGATGTGTTGGTTGTACTGCAAAATCAGGCACAATTAAACACCATATCGACCAATGTTCCAATGTTGGGAGTTGACGTAGAGCCTTATGAAGTGAAACGAAATACTTCTCAGTTTGATCTTAGTTTTATTTTCACAGAGCAGGAAGAAAGGCTGTTATTAAGATTGGAATACAATACCGATCTCTACGATGCCTTTTGGATTAATGCGATCTTCAAACATTTTGAGAATTTGTTGACGACTGTATTTACGGATGCAAATGTTACGATTGATACCATTGAATATTTAGAGGAATCAGAAAAAGAATTGTTGCTGAAAACATTCAATGATACTGAAATTTACTTTCCGAAAGAAGCTACTATTGTTGATCTGCTCGAATCTCAGGCAGTCAAAACACCAAATGATTGTGCACTTATTTTCAATGATGTACAGTTGACTTATAAGGAACTCCACGAGCAATCCAATCAATTGGGGGATTATCTGAGAGAAAATTATGCGATCAGACCAAACGATTTAGTAGGTGTTCGTTTAAAAAGAGATGAGCGTTTGCTCATAACGATTTTAGGAGTGCTTAAATCAGGAGCAGCTTATGTTCCGATGGATGTTAATTATCCTGAGGATCGTATAAAATATATTGTAGAAGATAGTAATTGCAAAGTTGTAATTGACGAAAACGAATGGAGTAAGTTTCAGGTAAAGAAACAACAATATAGTATCGAAAATCTTCCAAAAATAAACAGAGCCGAAGATTTGGCTTATGTTATTTATACTTCGGGAACAACAGGTAAACCGAAAGGCGTTCTGATTACCAATAAAAATGTTACAGCACTCTTATACTGGGCTAAAAAAGAATTCAATACAGAACGTTTTGATTTGGTCTATGCCGTAACCTCACATTGTTTTGACCTTTCGGCCTATGAAATGTTTTTTACGTTATCAGTTGGAAAGACTATAAAACTGCTTAGCAATGCTTTGGAGATAAGTAAAGAATTAAAAACCGATAAAAAAGTTTTACTGAATACAGTTCCTTCCAGTATACGAAGTCTGATGGAGGAAGATTTTTCTTCATTAGAAAATGCCAGTATCATCAATTTAGCGGGTGAACCGTTTCCGGTTGATATTGCCAGAGAATTGCTGCGCACTTCAGCAGAAATCAGAAACCTGTACGGACCTTCTGAGGATACGACTTATAGTACGTATTACCAGTTAGAAAAAGGCAAGGCTTATAAAACAATTCCGGTTGGAAAACCTATTTCCAATACACAGGCTTATATATTAGACAAAAATCTACAGCTTACGCCACTGGGTATTGTTGGAAAACTTTATTTAGCCGGCGAAGGAGTAGCTTTGGGATATTTGAATAAAGATGAACTTACGGCAGCTAAATTTATTAAAAATCCATTTGTCGAAGGAAGTGTTTTATACGATACAGGCGATATGGTTAAATGGTTTCCTGACGGGAATATTGAATTTCTTGGAAGAAAAGACCATCAGGTAAAACTAAGAGGCTATCGAATAGAGCTGGACGAAATAGAAAATGGTCTCCTGCAATTTTCAGCAGATGTAAAACAAGTTGTGGTGGCTGTAAAACAACTTAAAGGTGCTGATACTTTAGTGGCATACTATACAGCCGGTAATTCTATTTCTAAAGATGATTTGAAAGCCTATCTGCAAAGCAAACTGCCTGCCTATATGGTGCCGCAATATTATGTTGAGGTTCTTTTTATTCCTTTATCTCCAAATGGAAAAACAGACAAAGAAGCACTTCCGAATATCGATGAAATTAACGAGACAAATAGTGGTTATATTGAGCCAAAAGGAAGGATTGAAAAAATAGTAGCACTTATCTGGAAAGATATTTTGGCAGTAGAGACCATCAGTGCGACCGATGATTTTTTTAATCTGGGAGGACACAGTCTTAAGCTGGGGCAGTTGATTAATAAAATAAACGAACAGTTACAGGTTACCGTTCCTTTTGAAAAATTATTTGAATATTCCGTTTTAAGAGATCAGGCTGAACTGATAAAGAGATCATTCTCCAATAATTTTGAACCTATTGCAGCAGTTCCCGCGGCGGCTTCTCATGAGATGTCGTACGCACAGAAAAGCCTTTGGATGGTAAGTCAGTTTAAAGGGAATGAGGTGGCTTACAACATTCCTGCCGTATACCATTTTCACGGAACGCTTGACATTATTGCTTTTAAAGAAGCTTTCTATCGCGTTATCAAAAAACATGAGATACTGAGAACAGTTTTTAAAGAAGATGACGAAAAAAGTATCAGACAGTTCATTACACCATTAGAAGAATTTAAACTTTCGATTGTATGCGAAGATTTTAGCGACTTTAACGACAAAGAACTGTTACTAAAGCAGGAAATTAAGCAAATAAGCAATTTTGAATTTGATTTGTTCAATGGGCCTTTATTTAAAGCAAAATTAGTCCGCAGCGATTCTGAACATCATGTTTTGTTATTTGTAATTCATCATATCATATCCGATGCCTGGTCATTGCAGCTTCTGATAGAAGAGATCAGCAGTAATTACAATTCAATATTGAAAAAAGAAGCGGTTCTGCCTTCTTCAAAATTGGATATTCAGTATAAAGAATACGGTCATTGGCTGAGAACTCAGATTGAAACAAACGCTATAACCAATGCTTACTGGATGAAGGAGCTGCAGGGGCATTTAAAACCACTCCAGTATAAATATGAGTATCTGCTCCCAACTGAAGTGGAGGATCAAGGCAGTAGAATTGATTTTTTCCTGAATGCCGGGGTTAATTCAGCCATAAAGAAAATCGCTAAAAAGCTTAATGTCACTGAATTTTCATTTCACTTAGCCGCATTTTTCAGTTTTCTGCATGTACAAACAGAGCAATCGGATATCATATTAGGAGTTCCGTTTGCCGGAAGGGCTCATGCTCATCTCGAAGATCAGCTAGGGTATTATGTTAACCTGCTGCCCATACGGGTTAAACTTCATCAAAATGAAAATTTCGAAACTATAATCAGAGGGGTTCAGCACAAATTGTCAAAAGCTTTTGAGCACCAAATGTACCCAATCGATTTAATTCTGAGAGATTTAGAATTTGAAAGGGGAGACAGAGGAACAAATTTTATCAATACCGGTTTTACCTGGAATGAGCTTACTCATGATGAATTTACAATCAATGAAAACCTTAAGGCAAAGGCGCAAAGTATAGCTACAGAACAGGTTAAATATGACTTGTGGGTCATTTCAAACGGTTCCGATTTTATTCTGGAATACAGAAAAGATGTTTTTAGCAAAGACACCATAGACCTTTTTGCCGAGCGTTATCTGGTATTTCTGGAAGAACTGTCAAAAGACATAGAACATGAAATAGGAGCCTACGGTTTTAAAACCGAACGAGAAAAACAACTGGAAGCTTCCAGAATCAATATCGAAATCAATTTTTAGTACCCCCTGTATAATCAACACAACATTCAAATAAACCTTTTGTAATCCCTACAATATAATCAGACTACAGCATGAAAGATAAGAAAATCATACAAGATTATTGGTTGAACAAAATAAAGCAATACAGTAACGACAGCAGTTATTTACTGAGCAGATCTGAACAGGTTCCTTCAGGTCAGTATAGCATTTTACTAAAAAAGAACTGTTTGGATAAGGTTGCTAAATTATCAGGAGGGAACGCCATTGCCGCAGCGACTATTTATTTGTCTGTTTTTAATATAGTGTTAAAAAGATATACGAATAACGAAAATATCTGGGTAGCTTCATCGCCTTTCATTTTGGAGGGAGTGCAGTCGGAAAAAGATGCCTTGTTGTTTTATAATACTGCTATATCCAATGTTTCTTCATTGAGAGATGCAATAAACGCAACCAAACAGGAGATTGAAGAAACGCTGCTTTATGATACCATTGATTTTGAGTTAATTGAAAAAGAGTTTCTAAATATTGAACTGACTCCTGAAGATTACCTTCAATATGCTTTTATATATCAGAAATTAAATCGCAGAAATAATCGAATCGCTCAGGCCAAACTTTGTCTGGAAATAGAAGATACTATTGCGGGTGAGGAATCAATTACCATACATTTTGATGCTGCAAAATACGATGCACTTTTCATTCAGAATATGTTGGAGCATTTTACGCATATACTTGAAAATAGCAGTAATCTGATTGATACTAAGGTGGATGATATTGAATTTATTACCGCCTCTGAAAAACAACAGTTACTGGAGTTTTCTGGTGAATCTGAGAAGAAGATCCACGCAAGTGTTATCGAGATTTTTGAACAGCAGGTAAAGGCAACGCCTGAGAACATTGCTTTAGTTTATAAAGGAAAAAAATACACCTATACAGCCGTAAACCGAAAAGTAAATCATCTGGCCAGTTTATTGCAAAAAGAGTACGGAATTAAATCCGGGGATATTATCGGGATCATGACAGATTATTCGGCCAATACGATTTTCTCTTTTGCTGCGGCATTAAAACTGGGTGCCACTTATTTACCTCTGGATTATAATCTTACGACAGAAAGACTTGATTATATCTTATCGGACACACAGCCCAAAGTGATCATCACTCAAATCGAGTATCTGAATGACCTGTTTCATTATGATATTCCGTTATTTAGTATAGACGTGATGCTTAATGAAGAAAATATTTCCGATGCAAACTGGCAAAACAATAGTAAGGGAGATATCGCTTACATCATGTACACTTCAGGATCAACCGGAGTGCCAAAAGGTGTTGTGATAAAAGATAAAAGTATCGTACGCTTGGTGAAAGAAACCAATTATATCAAAATTGATCCTCAGGATCGTATTCTGGCCATCTCAAATTCTTCGTTCGACGGTTCTACTTTTGATATTTGGGGAGCATTATTAAACGGAGCAACTTTACACATTCCGGAGAAAGATTTAGTGCTCAATTTTGAGCTGCTGTTTCAGGCTATTACCGCAAATGAAATTTCGGTTGTTTTTATGACAACGGCTTTGTTCAACTCCATGGTGGATACTGACATTGACAGTCTTAAAAACTTGAGAAAAATTCTTTTTGGCGGAGAAATGGTTTCCGTATCTCATGTGCGAAAGTTTGTCAATTATTTCGGAAGCGGAAGGCTAATACACGTTTATGGACCTACCGAAAACACTACTTTTTCAACTTTTTACCCAGTTGATGAAGTTTCAGAAGATGCGCCAAGCATCCCGATAGGAAAACCAATTTCCTATACACAATGTTACATTCTTAACGAGAGCATGAAATTACAGCCTGTTGGTATTACAGGAGAATTGTATGTTTCGGGCGAAGGTGTTGCAGCGGGGTACTTAAACAAAGAAGAACTCACTTCAAAAAGTTTTGTTGAAAATCCTTATCAGGAAAACGCTCTGTTGTATAAAACAGGAGACATCTGTAAATGGCTGCCTGACGGTACAATAGAAATTTTAGGAAGAAGAGACAGTCAGGTGAAAATTCGTGGTTTCAGAATAGAATTAGGTGAAATCGAACGAAAGATAACGGGTTACAATAGTATTACCGAAGCTGTAATTCTCGTAAACAAAGACAGCCATGATGTGAAATTTTTAGCAGCGTTTTTCGTTGCCGATGCTACTATTAGTGCTGAAGAGCTTCGTTCTTTCCTGACACAAAAACTGCCGAACTATATGATTCCGGCTCATATTACTCAGGTGCCTCAGATTCCATTGAACAGAAACGGAAAAGTAGATCAGAAAGAATTAAACAAACTGGCAAAATCAAATAAGGAAACAACCAGAGAGCTTGTTTTGCCAACGACTGAAATCCAAATAGCCCTGCACAATATTTGGAAAGAACTGTTTGATAAAGAAGATATCAGTATAACCGATGATTTTTTTGACATTGGAGGACACAGCATTAAGGCAATGAACCTGGTGTCGACCATTCATAAAAACTTAAATATAAAAATAGACATTGGAAACGTTTTTGAAGATCGAAATATTAAAACGCTTGCAGAAACGATACTTCAGACACAGGAAAATGAATTTCAGGAAATAGAAGCTTTATCGGAGCAGCCAAGTTATGCGGTTTCATCATCACAGCAGCGTTTTTGGGCATTGAGTCAGTTTCAGGAAGCCAACAAAGCCTATACAATTCCCAGTATCTACACCTTAACAGGAGATCTGGATAAAGCAGCTTTAGCTTTTGCTTTTCAATCCATAACCAAACGACATGAAAGTTTTAGAACCACTTTCAAAGAAGATGAAAATAAGGAATTAAGACAATTTATATCGTCTGATGAGGAGAATAATTTTGAGATAGATTTCGTTGATTTTCGCAATCGCCCGGAAAACGAATTAGAAGAAAGCATCAACAATCTCATTCAGGTAGTATTTAATTTATCAGAAGGGCCGCTTTTAAAAGTGAGTGTATTGCAGGTAGAAGAATCCAAAGCGATACTGGTAGCGGTGATGCATCATATTATTAGCGACGGGCTGTCTATAGAGGTTTTTATCGAAGAGCTGCTGCATTTGTACAAAGTCCATAAAAATGAGCTTCCCGTAAATTTAAAACCGCTTAGAATACAATACAAAGATTTTGCCGCCTGGCAGAATCAACAATTGGAGAACGAATCGTTGCAGGTTCACAAAGCCTACTGGATGGAGAAATTCTCAGGAGAACTTCCTGTTTTGAGCCTTCAGAAAAGTAAAATTCGTCCTAAGATAAAATCATATAATGGTGAGACGTCGACCATAAACATTGACAGCAAAACAGTAGAAAATTTTAAAAATGTACTGGATCAGGAAAACCTGACTTTGTTCATGGGGTTGCTAACGGTAGTTAATGTCTTGATTTATAAATATACCAATCAGGAAGATATTATACTTGGAAGCCCAATTGCCGGAAGAAATCATACTGATTTAGAGGGACAAATAGGCTGTTTCATTAATGTGTTGGCTTTACGTTGTCAGTTTTCAGATAAGGATGCCGTAACGGACTTATTCCGAAAGGTAAAAAAACTAACTCAGGAAGCCTACGAACATCAGATTTATCCTTTCGATCAATTAATCAGTGATTTGAATCTGACACATGATATTAGCAGAAATCCTTTGTTTGATGCCAGCGTTGTTTTGCAAAATGCAGATTTAGATCAGAAGATAGATTCTTTAAACAGCGAAGGCCTTGAAATAGCTTTATATGAAAGAATTAAAGCAACTGTAAGCCGATTTGATGTTTCATTCAATTTTGTAGAAACGGTAAAAGGACTGGAGTTTAGCTTAGTTTACAATACCGATATTTTTGATGCAGGTTTTATTCGTCAAATTCAGAAACATTTTCAAAATCTGTTGAATGCGGTAATTGCAAACCCGGGTGATGCCATTGCTTCGCTTTCTTATTTGTCTGCAGATGAAAGACAACTTCTTTCATCAGATTTTAGTAGCGGAACTTTTAATTCTCAGGTTTGCCTGGATATTGTCGACGCTTTTCAGCAGCAGGTTAGTAAAACACCTGGACAAATAGCTGTCGTTTACAAAAACCGACAATTGACGTATGAGGAATTGGATCGCAATGCGAACAAAATTGCTCATTTGTTAACGACAGAATATGGACTCACTAATGGTGAAAAAGTCGGAATTGTTTTAGACAAATCAGAACTTTTGATCAGTACTATACTCGGAATTTTAAAAGCGGGCGGGGTATATGTTCCAATCGATGTGGAAAGTCCGAAAATCAGAAAGGAGTTTATTGTCGATGATATCAATACCAGAATGATCATTACCCAGATGGACTATATATATGATATCGATTTCTTTAGGGGAAGTACGATCGTCATAGACATTCAATTAGGTACTTTAGAAAATTATTCTCCCGCTCCACAAATTACGAACAGTCCTGACGCTCCGGCATACATCATGTACACCTCCGGGTCTACCGGAAATCCAAAAGGAGTTTTGGTACCGCATAAAGGAGTAACCAGACTGGTTAAAAACACCAATTACATCGATTTTGATACGGTACACGCCATATTGTCTACAGGTTCTGTGTCTTTTGATGCGTCGACTTTTGAATTCTGGGGAGCGTTGCTTAATGGCGGAAAACTAGTTTTATGCGATAAAGAAGATTTGTTAAATACTAAAAAACTTTCTGCATTAATAAAAACAGAAAAAGTAGATACCATGTGGTTTACATCTGGTTTATTGAATCAGTTTACAGATCAGGACGTATCTCTTTTTGAAGGATTAATCAATGTGTTGGCAGGAGGTGAAAAATTATCCGCGAAACACATTCGTAAATTGTTAGAAGCTTATCCCGAGCTCAATCTTATTAACGGTTACGGCCCTACCGAAAACACTACATTTTCGGCAACCTATAAAATTATAGCACCCGTAGAAGAGGACATCCCGATTGGTAAACCGATTAACAATTCTAAGGCTTACATCTTAGATCAAAATTTACAGTTATGTCCTTTGGGAGTTGTTGGTGAGATATATCTGGCAGGTGACGGGCTTTCTTTAGGCTACTTAAATGCAGAAGAATTGAATGCCGAAAAATTCCTGAATCCGCAGACGCTTAACAATGAAAGAGTTTATAAAACTGGCGATTTAGGATTATGGCTGCCGGATGGAAATATCAAATTTTTTGGAAGAAAAGACAGTCAGATCAAACTTCGCGGTTATCGAATTGAACTAAATGATATTGAAAAAACTTTAGACGCTCATCCGGATATTAATGGTGCAGTAGTAGTAGTGAAACAACGATCAGAGGCCGCGGAAGATAAATTTATTGTTGCTTTTGTTAAAGCCAATCAGGCTATGAATCAAAAGGAATTAAAGGCCTATCTGGCAGACAGACTTCCATTTTATATGATTCCAACCTATTTTATAGAAGTAGAGGATTTCATTTTGAATAAAAATGGAAAGGTGGATAAAGACCTTCTTCCAGAGATTGATTTATCCATACTGGAAAGAGAATATGTTTCTTATCGAAATGAAACAGAGAAGACCCTCTGTGAGATTTGGAGTGAAATATTGTTGATCGAAAAGGTCAGTGTAACCGATGATTTTTTTGAAATAGGAGGACATAGTTTAAGAGCCGTAAAATTGGCCAATATGATTCAGGAAAGTTTCGGTGTTGAAGTGAGTATAGGGCATATATTTCAATTCAGAACTATTGAAACCATGGCAGAGCAGCTTAGTTTCATTCAGAAACAAGAACAGTTGACAGCAAACAAAAAAGACCTGCAGGAAATCGATATTGACCTGTAATAGTGTCTTTTGAGAAGAGAAATTCAGATCTCAAACTATACCCAATTTACTTTAATAATTGAAAAATTATCCTCTGAAAATTAAAATAAACCAATGAAAAAATTAATTGATAAACTACAGGGAGAAGGAATTTTACTTGAAATAATTGACAATAAACTGAAGGTTTTTGCCGAAAAATCTACTATTGATAATAGTTTAATTGAAGAAATAAAAAAGCACAAAGAAGAATTGACTCTTTTTTTGCTGAACAATCAAAACCTGCAAGCATCAAAACCTGCATTACCTGAAATACTAAAAACAGCCGATTTAGAAGATTATCCATTATCTTCTTCACAATATAGGATGTGGGTTTTAAGTCAAATGGAAGAATCCAGTAAAGCCTATAATGTTCCGGCTTTATACACTTTTGAAGGGAATCTGAATGTAAAGACATTAGAGCGTGCTTTTCAGTTGATTATAGAACGTCATGAAATTCTGAGAACCAGGTTTGTCAATAAGGAGAATACCGTTGTACAAAAAATAGTCCCTGCCGAAGAAATAAAATTTCAGGTAGAAGAAATAGATCTGAGAAATCAAACAACAAGCGCAGAAGAACTCATCAACAAAGAAATGCCCTATTCTTTTGATTTAGAAAAAGAGCTGCTGCTAAAAAGTATCGTTTATCAAATAGAAGATCAAAAGTGGATATTCTTCTTTATGATTCATCACATCATCAGCGACGGCTGGTCGATGGGAGTACTTATAAATGAATTATTAGAAAACTACACGGCATTAGAAAAAGGAGAAAATGTGGCTAAAGAATCTTTAGCGATACAATACAAAGAATACGCAGTTTGGCAGCAAAAATTATTGAGCGATGATTATTTTGCAGCACACAAAGAATACTGGCTGTCACAGATTTCAGGTGAAATCCCTAAAATCCAACTTCCTTTCAGTAAAACAAGACCGATTTTAAAAACCTATAACGGTGATACTGTTTACAGAACGATACGTAAAGAAGTAAGCACGAAGTTCAAGAAAGTTTGTCTGGACAACGAGAGTACTTTGTTCATGGGATTGCTGGCCACTTTAAAAATAGTGCTTTACAAATATACCAGTCAGACAGATTTAATTGTGGGTTCGCCAATAGCCGGGCGTGAGTTACAGGTACTTCACAATCAGTTGGGGCTGTATTTAAATACCATTGCTTTAAGAGGAGTGGTTAATGCGAAAGACAGTTTCGAATCTTTCCTTAAGAACATTAAAGAAAGCACTCTAAGAGCTTATAACTACCAATCGTATCCTTTTGATAAACTGATAGAAGAAGCACAGCTGGAAACCGATTTAAGCAGAAATCCATTGTTTGATATCTTCCTGATTTTACAAAACAACGAAAATACAAACGTAAAAAGTATCGGAGATCAACTAACCGTTCAGGCTTTAGAAACAGAAAACAAAACCAGTAAGTTTGATTTGCTTTTCAATTTTGTTGAGGTAGATGAAAATTTAGAATTGAGTATTGTTTATAATACCGATTTGTATGACACTTTTTTTATAGAACAAATCACAGCACATTTTGAGCATTTATTAAACTTAGTAAGTAACACTCCGTCAGAAATAATAGAGAACCTTTCTCTGGTAACTGAGATTGAAAAGAAAAAACTGGTTTTAGATTTCAATGCTACACAATTCGACAATCAGGTTTGTGCTCCGTTGAATGTTTTATTCGAAGAACAAGTGGAGAAATTAGCCAACCACACAGCACTTCGTTTCAAAGAGAAAGAATTTACCTTTCAGGAACTCAATGAAAAAGTGAATCAGCTGGCTCATTATTTACGTCAGGAAAAAAACATCAAACAAGGGGATTTCGTAATCGTAAAACTTCCAAGAAGCGAACAAATGATTATCGCCCTTATGGCCATCATAAAAGCCGGAGGAGCTTATATTCCGGTAGAACCGCAATATCCCGAAGAAAGAATCAATTTCATTATAGCCGACAGTCAGTGCAAATTTTTAATTGATGAGGAAACTTTAGAAAATATCTCAGAACAATTGGCTTCTTTGTCTAAAAGCAATCCTGAAAATCACAATAAAGTTACCGATCTGGCTTATGTACTCTATACCTCCGGATCAACCGGAAATCCGAAAGGCTGTATGATTACTCATGAAGGAGTGACCAACAGAATTGACTGGATGTGGAATGAATACAACTATTCTTTGGAGGATGTTATTCTGCAAAAAACCACTTTTACTTTTGATGTTTCGGTATGGGAAATTTTTATGCCTTTATGCTGGGGAACCAAGATGGTACTTTGCGAACAGGAAGACATTTCAGAACCACATCGCATTTTGAATTTGATCCAAAACAATGGCGTAACCAGTCTGCATTTTGTGCCAAGTATGCTCAACACCTTTATTGCTTCAGTCGCTAATACAGAACAATTAGGAAACAAATTGTCTAGTTTACGTGCCGTAATAACCAGTGGTGAAGCTTTAACACCATTGACAGTTAAGGAATGGTATAGTAAAGTATCGGCTGCACCCATTTATAATCTTTATGGTCCAACAGAAGCTTCGATAGACGTTACTTATTTTAATACAGCTCAAGGCAATGAAGTAATCCCGATTGGAAAACCAATCTGGAACACGCAGATTTATATTTTAAGCGAGTCAGATGCTGTTCAGCCTATTGGCGTGGCGGGAGAAATTTGCATTGCCGGAAAAGGACTGGCCCTTGGTTATCTAAACAATCCGGAGTTGACTCATCAGAAGTTTGTACCGAATCCGTTTCAACCAGGAGCGAAAATGTACCGAACCGGAGATCTGGGCATGTGGTCGCCTGATGGGAATGTAGAATATTTAGGAAGAAAAGATTTTCAGGTAAAAATCAGAGGATTCAGAATAGAGCTGGAAGAAATAGAAGAGGCATTAAACCAACATCCACAAATACAAACGGCTGTGGTTTTAGACCATACCAATGAAAACAGCGCAGATAAATATCTGACAGGGTATATTGTAGCAAATGGTGAATTGGTGAAGGAAGAACTCAACTTATGGCTGGGAACTAAACTTCCTACTTATATGATTCCGTCTAATTTTATCGTAGTAGACGAAATTCCGTTAACTAATAGCGGTAAAGCAGACCGAAATAAACTGCGTCACAGCAACGGACTAAGTCTAAAAACAACTGTTGCTTATGTTGCCGCACAAAGTGAACTGGAGCAAAAACTGGTAGTAATTTGGGAAGGAATATTAAATCAGACCAAGATTGGGATACTCGAAGATTTTTTTACACTGGGCGGTCACAGTTTGAGTGCTACACATTTAGCGAATAGCATCAACAGAGAATTCAATGTAAAAATCAATCTGAGAGATGTTTTTGAAAACAGAAACATTCAAAGTCTGGCCAAAAAAATAGCCGGGTCGAATACGACTGTTTATCAGGAAATTAAAAAAGCTCCGGAAAGCACCAGTTACCTGCTTTCGTCAGGGCAAAGAAGATTATGGCTGTTGTCGCATCTGGACGATGCAAGTATAGCGCTCAACATGTACAAGACCTTTACGTTCACCGGTGTACTCGACATTTCGGTATTTGCAGCAGCTTTTTTGGCCATTCTGAAAAGACACGAAAGTCTGCGAACGGTATTCAGACTGGACGAAAATGGTATCGTGAAGCAATACATTAAAGCCTTTAATGACAGTTTACTGAATTTAACGATTGAAGATTTCAGACCAAATCAATATTCTCAGGAGGTTATTGATGCCAAAATCAATCAGGAAATTGACAAACCTTTTAATCTGGAAGAAGAT
Organism: Flavobacterium sp. N502540; assembly: GCF_025947365.1. NCBI lineage: Bacteria > Pseudomonadati > Bacteroidota > Flavobacteriia > Flavobacteriales > Flavobacteriaceae > Flavobacterium > Flavobacterium sp. N502540. The sequence continues at coordinate 5,270,910 of NZ_CP110012.1, read as the reverse complement.
TCTTTGCTGCGATTGAAATTGTATCAGATCAAAGACGATCAGTGGATGTTTTCTTTTGTAATGCATCATATCATCAGTGATGGATTGTCTATGAATATTTTGACAAAAGAATTTGTTTCGAATTATCAAAATCTATCCCAAGGAAAAGCAATTACAGCTTCTGATCTAAAAATTCAGTATAAAGATTATGCGCAATGGCAAACCGAGCAGTTTCAGTCGGAGGAATATAAAAATCAGCTGCAGCATTGGTTAAAAAAGTTTGAGGGAGAAGTTCCGGTATTAGACTTTCCAACAGATAAATCAAGAGCGGCAATCAATGCGTATGATGGAGATTCTGTTGATTTTACCATTGAAAGAGAGACTTTTTCAAAATTTAAAAACTTTTGTGAGAGCCACTCGATTACCGTTTTTACTGGACTTTTATCATTGGTTAAAACTTTATTATACAAATATACCCACCAACAGGATATTACCGTTGGAACACCTATCGGAGGCAGAATACATACCGATTTAGAAGACCAGATCGGGCTTTACATCAACACTGTTCCTTTGCGAACGGTATTCAATGAAAATCATGATTTTGTAAGCTTATTGCATCAGGTAGAACAAAGTGTTATCGATGCACAGGAAAATCAAATGGTCGCTTTTGATGAACTCGTTCTCAATTTAGATCTTCAGTTGAGCCGTAACCGACATCCATTGTTTGACGTTTGGTTTGTACTGAGAGACAATTCGATAGAAGCCGATAAACAAGCACTCGAAATAGATCATCTGCAAATCGCAGAATACGATGATGTAACTCTGAAAAAATGCCTGTTCGATTTAGTATTCAACTTCATAGAAAGCGAGGGACAGTTAGAAGGTAAAATCGAGTACAAATCAGGATTATACGTTCGGGAGACCATTGTACGGTTAATCTCAAACTTAAAAGTACTGCTGCATGAGGTATTAGTAAACTCAGATCAAAGTTTATCAGGATTATCATTTCTAAATGCTGAGGAAGAAAATTTAATACTTAATGTCTTTAATGATACGGCAAGAGATTATAGCGCACAGCCCGACACCTTAATTGGTCTGTTTCAAAAGCAGGTATTAGAAACACCGGAGCAGACCGCACTGGTTTTTGAAGATAAAAAAATAACGTATCAGGAATTGGATGAGGTATCCAACAAACTGGGAAATTATTTAAAGAAAAAATACGGCATAAAGGCAAATGAATTTGTTGGTGTTAAATTAGACCGAAGCGAGTGGAATGTTATTTCATTGCTTGGGGTTCTAAAAAGCGGAGGAGTTTATGTACCCATTGACATTGCTTATCCGGAAGAGCGAATCGATTACATCATTGAAAACAGCGATTGTAAACTGGTTATCGATTCAGATGAAATTTATGATTTCAGATCGATGGAAAAGCTCTACAGCAGTGTTATGGAGCAATCGAATAGCAGTGCCGATGACCTGGCATATCTGATTTATACTTCCGGTTCAACCGGTCTTCCTAAAGGAGTTTCGATAAAACAGGCAGCCATTTCGAATACGATTTTATCTCAGATCGAAATTTTTGGGAATGAAAACAAAGAAAAAGCCCTTCAGTTGGCTTCGTTTTCATTTGATGCCTCGATTTCAGAAATCTTTACGGTTTTGGCTTCGGGCGGAGAACTACACATCATAACCGATGAGGTAAAAAAAGACACCGAAGAACTGGAAAATTACATCGGAGAACACGCAATTCATTTCGCAACCATTTCTCCTTCGTACCTAAAATTATTGCAGCTGGATAAAATTAAAAGTTTAAAAAAGCTGGTAACTGCAGGAGAAGCAGCTCCTACCGAAGAAGTAAAAAAATACCTGACTTATGGCGGTACCTGTTTTAATGCTTATGGTCCTACAGAAACCAGTATTTGTGCTACAATTTATAAAGTGAATGAAAATCAGCTACAGGAACTTTCTAATGTTCCGATCGGATTTCCAATCGCCAACACCAAAATTTACATCCTCGGAACCAATGAAAAACTACTTCCTCTTGGAGCCATTGGTGAAATTTATGTAAGCGGAGCCGGTTTAGCCGAAGGGTATTTGAACAAGCCAGAATTGACGAGTCAGAAGTTTATCGATAATCCATTTGCTGAAGGCGAAAAATTATACAAAACGGGTGATTTAGGAAAATGGCTCCCTAACGGTACGATCGAATATGCCGGACGAAATGACGATCAGGTAAAAGTGAGAGGATTTAGAATCGAACTGGGCGAAATAGAAACTGTTATCAAAGAACACGAAGCAATCGAAGATGCCGTAGTAGTGGTGAAAGAAGACAGTTTAGGAATTAAAGAAACGGTTGCCTTTTTTGTGCTAAAAACCGATTCGGTTTCAGATAACGATGATATTAAAGAATTCTTAGAAGACAAACTGCCGGAATATATGATTCCGTCTCACTTTATAAGTTTAAACGAATTTCCGCTGACCTTAAATGGAAAAACAGACAAAAAGAAACTGTTGCAGAACAAATCTTTAACTGAAAATGTTTCCCGAAACTATCTGGCACCCCGGGACGAAACAGAAAGTAAACTTGCTGCATTGTGGGAAGAAGTGCTGGAAATAGATAAAGTGGGAGTACTGGATGACTTTTTTAAAATTGGAGGTCACAGTTTAAAAGCCACTTATTTAATCACGAGAATAAAAGCGGAGTTTAACACAAAACTCGACCTGATTTCGATTTTCAATAATGCCATTTTAGAAGAAATGGCAGCCGAAATAAAAAAGGCACAGCTCGTGAATGCGGAAGTCGTGATTACAGATGATTTTGAAAATATCTCCCTATAACCTAACCACATTTTTTTAAAACTATAAAATAGATCTAAATGGCTACTCAAAAAATATATCTGAAAAATAACGTACAAGTAGAACCGTTAATTTCAAACTGGTATGCATGGCATCACATTATCCCGCCAATTCTAACGGGATTTAATGTGGTAAACCGATACATTCCGATTATGGAATCGTATGTTAACGATCCAAGCATACATGAGACTGCCGTAAAAGATCCTGCTTTTAGAGGAGGTCCTTTTATCGATTTAGACAAAAAACATGTCGATGAAGTAGCAGCTTTGCTGGAAAATACAAAAAAAATGGCAGCTCCGCTTTTTGAGTTTACAGATGCTGTAAAAGAACTGGACAAATTGCTTAAGAAAAAAGCAACCGGACATTTGATGCAGCCGTTGTACAAAGAAGTTCCATCGGCAATCAGAGGTTATGTCGAATTGTATTATGACAGACATCACAGGCCTGATTTCAGATTTTATGAGCCTCTTATTTATGCCAGTCCTTATTATGTAGAGGATTTTCAGACGGTGAAGCTGTCTTTAATTAATAAGGATGCTGATCGACCTTTTATCTTCTCAACGCCAAGATTGTCTAATCTGGAAGCAGCATTGGAATTAAAATTGCCTTTTAAATCGAAACAAATCGACGAGTTGTTCAAGATGAAACGCGAGCCTCAAACTTTTGAATACATCACAGAACTTTTGAATATTGATCAAAACGATGAGGCACTTTTTAAAGATCTATTTACTACAGAAGAGCCTAAAAAGTATGAAAAATATACCGGAGACAGTATGCGCATCCGATACTTCGGACACGCTTGCATCCTGATTGAAACCAAAGAACACTCCATCGTGCTCGATCCGGTTTTAAGTTATACCTACGAATCCGATGTGTCCCGATTTACCTATGATGATTTGCCGGACGAAATAGATTATGTACTGATCACTCACGGGCATCACGACCACATATTGATGGAAACGATGCTGCAAATACGACACAAAGTCAAAAATATAGTCGTTGGTAAAAGCATAGGCGGTGCCATTCAGGACCCGTCATTGAATTTACTACTAAGAAATCTGGGATTTGAGAATATTATAGAATTAGAAGAATTGCAAACCATTTCGGCTATCGACGGTATTAAAATTACAGGAATTCCATTTATCGGGGAGCATCATGACATTCACATCAACAGTAAACTTTCGTATCACGTTGAATTAGACGGTTATTCTTTATTGGCCGTAGCAGATTCCTGTAACCAGTCGCCGGAATTGTACGAACACATTCATGAAATTATTGGTGATGTAGACGTGCTGTTCATGGGAATGGAATGCGACGGAGCACCGGCTTCCTGGGTGTACGGCCCCATTTTTACCACCAAACAGGAACGTGAAAAAGATTTCAGCCGAAGAGGAAGAGGCAGTAATTACGACGAAGGAATCAAAATGGTAAACTGCTTTAATGTCAAAGAAGTTTATGTGTATGCCATGGGAGAAGAACCGTGGGTGCGACATATTTTGGATGTTGAATATACAGACGAATCCAATCCAATTGTGCAATCGAACATGTTAATCGAAGACTGCAGAAACAGAGGTATAGTCGCAGAAAGACTATTTGCCGAAAAAGAACTGTTTAAACAAGGCGTACTGTTGTACTAACTCCATTGAACCTGCCCGAAACAAAAACTACTATCCATTTATTTCCTTAAATAATTCATCTTATGGCATCAGATTTATATTTAAAACTAAAAGAACAAAACATTCACATTGACGTAAAAGACAATAATCTTGACATTAAGGCTCCTGCAGGTGCATTGACTCCGGATATTATTGATGAAATAAAAAGAAACAAAGCCGAATTAATTAGTTTTATCAATCAGTACAAATACGACAAAGCTGCTGCCATTCCGCAAGCTGCCATAAGCCCTAATGCTAAATATGAGCTGTCTTCGTCTCAGTTACGACTTTGGATTTTAAGTCAGTCCGAAAAAGGAAATGCCGCTTACAATTCGGTTGAAGGATATATTTTTGAAGGAACATTAGATTTTGATTTATTAAATGATGCTTTAAAACAAGTTGTCTTGAGGCATGAAAGTTTAAGGACGATTTTTGAAGAGGATAATGAATCAGTAGTAAGTCAGGTTATTAAAGAGGTTTCGGCTCTTGATTTTTCAATTGAACGGCAGGATCTGCAACATACTGCTAATAGCGATGAAACCTTAAGGAAATATATCTCTGCAGATGTTTCAACTCCTTTTAATCTGTCAAAAGGTCCTCTTTTCAGAACTAAATTATACCAACTAGCAGCAAATAAATGGGTTTTTACTTATACCATCCATCATATTATTATAGATGCCTGGTCTATGAATATATTTATTTCAGAAATTTTGGAGCTGTACAATTCCAAAAAACAAAACAGAACCAGTAATCTAAATGCATTAAGAATACAATATAAGGATTATGCGGTATGGGAAAATCAACAGCTTAGCGGAAAAAAATACGACGATCTCAAAGAGTACTGGCTTGACCAATTCAGTGGAGAATTGCCGGTTCTTACTCTGCCTGTAGATAAAAAAAGACCTATTCTTCAAACATTTAACGGAAATACTGTAGAGAAAAAGATAGATGCAAAAGGATCTGCGGCTATTGAAAAACTGATAAGAGAAAACGGAGCAACCATGTTTATGGGACTAACGGCTGTAATCAATACTCTTTTATACAAATTATCGACTCAGGAAGATATTGTAATTGGAACACCAGTTTCCGGAAGAGAAGATGCTGATTTACAAAATCAAATAGGCTACTACGGCAATACATTAGCCATGCGAATGCAGTTTCAAAAAGAAAATAGCTTTTTGGAATTATTAGAGTATACCAAAAAGCAGATTCTTAACGCTTATGAGCACCAAATGTTTCCTTTTGCGTCATTGGTTAAAGAGCTAAATTTAAAAAGAGACCCGAGCAGAAATCCTCTTTTTGACGTTCAGGTGATTTACGGAGAAAATGATGACCGCAAAAAAAATATAGGCTTAGAAGGACTCCAGGTTCAGGCTTATGAATTAGAGGAAGAAGCTAAAACCAGTCGTTTTGATGTCGTTTTTGCCTTTCATAAAAAAGAAGACAGTTTAGTTTTAAACATTCAGTACAATACCGATTTATTCTCAGAAGCTTTAATTTCTAAAATTTCAGATTATACGTCGATCCTAATAGCTTCAATCGTAAACAACCCTACGGAAGAAATTGCAAAATTAGAGTATATCGACGAGGCAGGTAAAAATCAAATTTTAGAATTATCCAGAAGAAGTGCATTTGATTTTGATAAAGAACAAAATATTTTAGACCTGTTTGACAATCAGGTGAATCAGAATCCGGATTCAATAGCAGTTGCCTTTAAGGACGAAACTTTATCCTATAAAGAATTAAACGAGAGATCAAATCGACTGGCCAACTATTTAATTGCCCGTAATGTAAAAAGTGAAGAATTAATCCCAATATGTTTAGACAGATCTTTAGAAATGATTATTGGTATCATTGGCGTTCTTAAAGCCGGAGCGGTTTATGTTCCTATTGATCCAACTTTTCCAAAAGAGCGTATTGATTATATTATTGAGGATACCTCTTCGAGATTATTAATCACGACAGAATCGCATGCAGCATTTTTTGGCCCTATAGAACTCATCTGTTTAGATACTTTCGACGATCAGTCAGTGGCTGTAAACAATCCGTCTGTTACTATAAAATCGAATCAGTTAGCTTATGTAATATATACTTCCGGAACAACCGGAAAACCAAAAGGTGCTCTGGTAGAACATCAAAATGTGGTTAGCTTGTTTAAAGCTTCAGAAGAGCTGTTTGATTTTGGATCTACGGATATATGGACCATGTTTCACTCTTTTTGTTTTGATTTTTCGGTTTGGGAAATATTTGGAGCATTGCTTTTTGGAGGGAAATTAATCATCGTTCCAAACGAAATGAGAGCCGATTTAAGGCTGTTCGCAAAATTATTAGAAGAAGAAAAAGTAACTGTTTTGAATAGTACTCCATCGTCTTTTCAGATTTTGGAACGAGAAGCCATCAGTAATAATCAGCATTTAAAATTACGATACACCATATTCGGGGGCGAATCGCTACAGCCAAATGGTTTGAAACAATGGAAGGAACGATATGAAAATTGTGTTCTGGTAAATATGTATGGTATTACCGAAACAACAGTTCACGTGACCTTTAAAGTGGTAACGGATAAAGAAATTGAAAATAATCTAAACATAATAGGAAAACCTATACCAACATTGGGCTGTTATGTTTTAGACGATAAAATGAATCTGATACCAATAGGGGTAAAGGGAGAACTCTACGTTTCAGGAGATGGTGTTACCAGAGGATATCTGAATCGTCCCGAATTAACGAATGAACGTTTTATCGCCAATCCTTTTGAAGGCGGTGCTTCAAGATTGTACAAAACAGGAGATCTGGCAAAATGGACTTTTGAGGGAGAGTTAGAATATTTAGGACGTATTGATGAGCAGGTTAAAGTAAGAGGATATCGAATAGAATTAGGAGAAATTGAAGCAAATTTAGAAGCGCTTCCAGGAATCAGTCAGGCACTTGTTTTGGCCAAATCAGATCAAAAAGGAGATACTGAGCTGGTGGCGTATATTATTTCTGATAAAAAAGAAAAAGTAATCGATTTACGTTATTCGTTATCCGGGAAATTACCTAATTACATGATTCCGGCTTATTATGTACAACTTAAAACTTTTCCTTTAACGATAAATGGAAAAGTGGATAAGAAAAAAATAGTTTTATTAACAGATGAAAATCTTATAAATGATAATGAGTACACGGCTCCATCAAATGAGATAGAGACTAAACTGGCACAGGTATTTTGCGACGTACTAAAAAAAGAGAGTGTGGGTGTAAAAGATGATTTTTTTGCTCTGGGAGGAGACTCTATAAAAGCCATACAAATTATCTCCAAATTAAAACAACTTGGTTTTGTATTAACGGTACAGGACGTTATGCAATATACGGCCATACAGGAATTGGCCCTCCATGTAAAACTGGCAAAGCAGGTAATAGACCAAAATGCAGTTGAAGGAACCATTCCGCTTACCCCAATTCAGAAATATTTCTTTGAAGTGACTTCACAGTCTAAAAACCATTTCAACCAATCGATCTTGTTAAAATCGTCGAAGTCATTGTCTGAAGAAGGATTAACACAGATCTTTCAAAAGCTAACGGCACAGCATGATGCTTTAAGGGCGGTATTTAAAGAGGAAGAGAACGACTGGATTCAGGAAATCAAAAATGAGGAATTCGAATTCCAACTGCATGTTCACTCCAACGTTACAGCTTCTGAATTTGAAACCATTTGTGATGTTTATCAATCTTCCTTCGATTTAGAAAAAGGACCGTTGTTTAAAGTGGTTTTATTAAAGAAAGAAGAGGCCGATTACTTGTTGCTGCTTTCTCATCACCTGGTGATTGACGGTGTATCCTGGAGAATTATTTTAGAAGATTTAATGACTTTATATGCGCAGTACGAGGCGGGAACAGCATTAGAATTACCACTAAAAACACATTCCTTAAAATACTGGCAGGAAAAACAGCTGGAATATGCCAATTCAATGACCATGATGGAAGAAGAAGTGTATTGGTCTTCTATAAACGAAGCCACACAATTCAGTACTTCTGAGCTCCCGAAGGACTTTGATTATCAGGGAAATAATTTCTACAAAGATTTTGAAACAAAAGTATTTCAACTCGATCAAAGTTTTACTGAAAAATTGTTGACTGAAGCACACAAAGCCTATAAAACCAATATAAACGATGTTTTAATTGCAGGTTTATCACTGGCAATCGGTAAAAATTTTGATATCGATAAGGTAGCAATTCAGCTGGAAGGTCACGGAAGAGAAGATATTAACTCAGAAATAGACATCACCAGAACGGTAGGCTGGTTTACCACCATTTATCCCGTATTAATTACTCTTAAAAAGAAACAGGATAACATCGGTCAATTAATAGAAGTAAAAGAAACATTGCATCGAATTCCGAACAAAGGCATTGGATTTGGCATTCTAAAATACTTAAAGGATTGCGACTTAACTATAAATGCGGATGTGTCCTTTAACTATTTGGGTGATTTTGATTTAGGACAATCGAACAAAGAAGATCAAATCTTTCAATTTACAGATGTCCCTAAAGGAAAAGAAATAGCAGCTAATACGGAAAGAACAGGAACACTGGATGTATCGGGAATTTTAATTAATGGCCAGCTTCAGATCATGCTTTCGTTTAATACGAACTATTTCAGAAATGAAACCATAGAAACTTTAAAAGAAGCCTATAAATACGAATTGGAATCTTTGATTTCAAGCCTTTCCGAAGAAAAAGAAACCCATCTAACCCCTGTTGATTTTACCTATAAAGGTTTAGACCTGAGCAGTCTGGAAGAATTAAATAAAATGCTGTAACCGTATTAGTAAAAAAGCTATGAAAATTAAAGATATATACCCGTTAACGCCATTGCAGGAAGGAATTTATTTCCATTGGAAACTTTCTAAATCAATGTATTTTGAACAGTCATCTTATAAAATACAAGCTGAATTGGATATCAACTATCTTAAGGAAAGTTACGATCAGCTGATTGCAAGACATGATGTGCTCAGAACTTGTTTTCGGGATAATGTGGGCGAAGATCTTTTACAGATTGTTCAAAACGAAGTACCTTCAAATTTTACGTATCTGGACATCACCGGAAATACAACTGAAACGATTGCAGCTGTAAAAGAGCAGGATATTGCAAAAGGCTTTGACCTTGCTACAGGTTCACAGATGCGGCTGACCGTTTTAAAAACGAGTGGAAACCAGTATGAACTAATTTGGAGCCATCATCACATTATTATGGACGGTTGGTGTATAAGCATTTTAATTGGTGAGTTTTTTGCACTTTATGAAGGCTTGCTTCAGGGAAAAAAGAACATTTTACCTAAAGCAACCCCGTATTCAGACTATGTAAAATGGCTGATGAAGAATGACAAAGAAAAATCATTGCAATATTGGAACGGTTATCTGGAGGGGTTTCAGGGCTTAAATACGTTACCCTTTCCAAAACAAAATACGGAAACTTTTACACCGGGAGAAATATTCTATACCATTGGCGGAAGTTTAAGAGAAAAACTGGCCGTTTTCTGTCAGGAGAATAGTATTACCGAAAATGTCTTTTTTCAGACGATTTGGGGAATTTTACTGGCGAAGTACAACAATACAAATGATGTGGTTTTTGGCGGAGTAGTATCGGGCAGACCTGCTGAGATTTATGACGTGGCCAATATTATAGGACTTTTTATAAATACAATTCCGGTAAGGATTTCATTTGACCGTCAGACTACGGTAAAACAAATCTTATTGCAGACACAGGAGCAGGCCATAAAAAGTTTACCTTATCATTACCAGGCGATTAGTGATACACAAAGAAGCGTAAACAACAATCAGTCTTTGTTTGATCACATCATTGTTTTTGAAAACTATATGACTGCCGAAGTTGTAGCCAATGAACTGGCCGACAACGAAAAAACAAATATTAAACTGCTGGAAACGGAATTATACGAAGGAGAGAACTATGATTTTTCACTCGCAATTATTCCCGGAGAAGAAATCAGTATCCGTTTTACTTTTAATGCCGAAAAATATAAAGAAGAGGCTATTATAGCGCTTAAGGCTCATTTCGAACAAGTCATAAACACTGTAGTAGAAAACTTTGATATTGCGATTTCGGAAGTAGAACTTCTAAAAGAATCAGAAAAAGAAGCAGTGTTGTCTTTATCCGGTCACGATATGTTGAAAGAGATTTCTCCCGAATATACTTTGGTCGAACTGTTTGAAAATGTTGTGAAGGAAAATCAGGATCATATTGCTTTAGTGTATGGGGAAGCACAGTACAGCTTTGGAGCATTAAATGTACTGGCAGATCAGTTTGCCGCTTTTCTAATATCAGAACATAAAGTACAGTCCGGAGATTTTATTGCATTGCAGCTGGACCGAAGCGACTGGCTTATTGTTGCCTTATTAGGAACTTTAAAAGCCGGTGCTGTATACGTTCCTCTGCATATTAATTTGCCACAGGACAGGGTAGATTATATTTTGGAAGATACCAACAGTTCGATTATTATTAATGAGGATTTTATCGATCGTTTCAGAGAATATCCAAAGGCCAATTTGACGGTATCAAAAGCGATCATTTCCCCATCCGATTTAGCCTATCTTATCTATACTTCGGGGTCAACAGGAAAACCGAAAGGAGTACTTGTAGAGCATAGAAGTATCAGTGCTTTACTAGTCAATACAAAAAACCGTTTTGTTATTTCTCAAAAACCCGTAATGCCTTTGCTGGCATCCAATTCGTTTGATATTTTTCTTTTCGAATTGTTTTATCCCCTATTAGCAGGAGGAAAAGTAGTGATGGTACCCAACGAGGAAATAAAAGACATGGAGGATCTCTCCAAAATTCTCAGACAAACAAATAGTTTTCATGCCGTACCAACGCTAATGAGAGCGGTTATCGATCATATAAAAACAAACAAAAGCCAGCAATCCTACCATCATATAGAATCGATTTTTATTGGAGGAGACAAAATACCTGTCGGAATTCTCGAAGAAATAAGAGAAGTATTTGTCAATGCTGTCATAAACGTGCTGTACGGACCAACTGAAGGATCGATTTTTATCACGTCCGAAAGTTATTTGCCAAGCGTAAAGCAATTTCCAAATGCGGTAATAGGACAAAGTAATGCCTATAACGCAACTTATGTATTGGACGATCATTTAAAACTATGTCCGTTTTACAGCATAGGAGAATTATGTATTTCAGGAAATCAGGTAACAAGAGGTTATTTGAATAAAGAAGAAATTACGGCCGAAAAATTTATCGTAAACCCTTTTAAGGCTGATGAAAAGCTTTATAGAACAGGCGATATGGTTAAAAGACTTGCAAATGGTAAAATAGAATTTGTAGGCAGAAAAGACAATCAGGTTAAAGTTAGAGGATATCGAATAGAGTTGGAAGAAATAGAAAATGCTCTATTGTCGAATGAACAGGTAGATTTTGCTGTTGTGAAAACAATCACAGTTTCAGGTGATGAAAAAGAAATTGTAGCCTACTTAAAGGCCACAAAACCAATGGATACGCAAGAGCTGATTCAATTTCTGAAAGGTATACTGCCTTCCTTTATGATTCCGGATTACTACATCCAATTAGATGAGATTCCGCTAACTGTAAACGGAAAACTAGATGCGAAAAAACTGCCAAATCCGTTAGATGCCAATGCAATAAGAGAAGTAGAATACGTTCAGGCCGTAACGGATACCGAAATAAAACTAACAGAAATATGGCAGCGTATTCTGGATCGCAAAGTAATCGGAATTCAGGACAATTTTTTCCATTTAGGCGGACACAGTCTGAAAATGATTAAACTGTCCAATCAGATTTTTGTGAATTTTGGCATGCATCTCAATATCAAGGAAATTTACATTCATCCTACCATAGAGCAGCAGGCTGTATTTATTGATAGTGCTAAAAACGGTTATACGTTATCGATCCCTAATGCAGAAATAGCAGAGAGTTACCCTTTATCGTCTTCTCAATACAGAATGTACAATATATGTTCTATAGATACTCAGGCTAATAAGGCTTACAATATCAGGATAATAGACGTTAAAAATAAACCTGTAAACGTAGAATCTTTTACTAAGGCATTGAACAGCTTATTAGAACGACATGAAGTTTTAAGAACTGCTTTTATTACAAATGAAAGTGGTGAACCAAGACAAATTATCATTCCGATCCAAAAAATCGAACCGTTAAAAATCCAGTATTTGGATTTGCGCAATAGCGAAACCTTAGAAAAAGATTTGCAAAAAGCACTTATAGAAACTGGCGATGTCTCTTTTAATTTAGAAACACCTCCTTTGATGAAAGCGGCATTGATAAGCGTTAAAGACGACAAATGGATCATCGGCATCATTTTTCACCATATCATTTTTGACGGATGGTCAACAGATGTTTTTGTAAAAGAGCTGTACGCCTTATATGAAAAGTACAACGAAAAAAGAGACATTATTTTACCGCCATTAGCCATACAGTTTAAGGATTATGCTGTGTGGGAGCAAAGCATGATTAAAAGCGATGCCATTGAAGCGGATAAAAATTACTGGTTGAAACAATTTGAAGGCAATTTGCCAATCCTGAGTGAATTGGGAGATCAAAAAAGACCCAATATTAAAACCCATAATGGCGGAGTGATTTCAAAAGTTTTAAAAGGCAATATTTTAAAAGATTTAAATACGTTGTGTGAAAACGAAGAAGTTTCGCTCTTCATGGTCTTTTTAGCCGTAACCAATATTCTTATCTATAAAAATACCGGCGATCAGGATATCATTACAGGAAGCCCGATTGTAAACCGTGATTATCCCGAATTGTTTGATCAGATTGGATTTTATGCCAATACAATTCCATTGCGAACTCATTTAGATGAAAACGCTTCGTTTACAGAAACTTTAAAACAAATAAAAGAAAATGTAATCAACGCCAAAGAATACCAAAAATTTCCACTCGATGAGTTAATTAAGCTCCTGAATATTAAGTATGATGCCAGCAGAAACCCTTTGTTTGACATCGTAGTTACGGCCAGAGAAGAAAATAATGAGCCTTCAGATGCAGCAACTTATGATACTATTATTGATGTGGTTGGAAACGGGGTAAGTGCCAAATTTGATTTAACGTTTGATTTTTTAATAACGGAATCTAAACTTACGCTAAGCTTACAATACAACACCGATATATTCTCTTCAGAAAAAATCACTTCATTGCTTAATCATTTAGAGCAAATACTAGTACAGGTTACCCTAAACGGAGGCCAAAAGATAAGCGCTATCGATTGTCTGACACAGGCCGAAAAGCAACATTTACTGGAAGAAATAAACGGTCATCAAACCGATTACCCGAAGGAAGCATCGATTATAGAATTGTTTGAAAAGCAGGCTGCCCTGACACCCGAAAAAACAGCTCTCGTATACAAAAAACAGAGATACACTTATCAGGAACTTAATAATGTTGCCAATCAGTTGGCCAATTATTTAGAAGAGAATTACAAAATAAAAAGAGATCTGGCAGCCATTTATCTGCCAAAGAACGAGTGGCAGATCATAAGTATTTTGGCCCTGTTAAAATTGGGTTGTGCTTATGTACCTATTTCGACTGATTATCCTCAGGAACGAATCAGTTACATCATTAAAGATGCTAATGCCGAATGTTTGATTGCAGCAGATCTGATAGAAGATTTTGTAAAATCACAAACGGATTATTCTTCTAAGTTTGAAAGTACCTACGCGAAAGCAAATGATCTGGCTTATGTCATGTACACCTCAGGTTCTACCGGAGAACCAAAAGGAGTTTTAATAGAACAGCAAAGCGTTGTTCGACTGGTTAAAAATACCAATTTTATAAACCTAACCGGAGAAGAAGTATTACTGGCTACAGGAGCTTTTTCGTTTGATGCCAGTACTTTCGAGTATTGGGGAATGCTTTTAAATGGAGGCACTCTGGTTATTTGCGACGAAAACACCCTATTATCAGTAAGAGGGATGAACGAAGTCGTTGCAAATGAAAAAGTTACTATAATGTGGTTTACCGCCGGCTGGTTACATCAGTTGGTAGACGAAAACCTCATCTTATTCAAAAACTTAAAAACAATAGTATGCGGAGGAGATGTTTTGTCTCCCCACCATATTACGAAACTCAAAAGTACTTATCCTGAATTAGTAGTCGTCAATGGTTATGGGCCTACGGAAAACACAACATTTTCGATAACCCATACCATTGACTTACCGATCAAAACCTCCGTTCCCATAGGTGTTCCGATAAGTAATAGTACGGTTTACATTATGGATAAAAACCATCAGCTGGTACCTAAAGGAGCCATTGGTGAAATATGCGTAGGAGGTGATGGTCTCGCGAGAGGTTATCTGAACAATGCCGAACTAACCCATTCAAAATTCATAAAAAACCCTTACAAAACAGCGGAAAGACTCTACAAAACGGGTGATTTAGGAAGATGGACTAATAACAATACAATAGAATTTATTGGAAGAAAAGACAATCAGGTAAAATTAAGAGGGTACCGAATAGAACTCGGAGAAATCGAAAATATCTTATGCACGCACCAATCCATATTTTCTTCATTGGTTGTTATAACAGACGGCACGGCAGCTGAAAAAAAATTAATTGCCTATGTCATTACAGATGATGATTTAGAAAGTAACTCTTTAAAAAACTGGCTTAGAACCCAGTTGCCAAAATACATGATTCCGAATCATTTTGTCTTTTTACAGGAATTTCCGTTAAACATCAATGGAAAGATAGACAGAGCTAAACTTCCGGAAATTACCAGCTTGGAAACAGAACGTGAAGAGTATGTTGCTCCTGATACCACTACCGAAAAAACACTGGTTAAAATATGGGAAGATGTTTTAGAAATAGAAAAAATAGGACTAAGAGATAACTTCTTTGATTTAGGCGGACACAGTTTAAAAGCTGTAAAAATGTTTAACCTTATCAATAATGAATTTGAGGTGAAACTTGCAATATCCGATTTGTTCAACAATCCAACTGTAGAGAGTTTAGCGAATGAAATTGACAATGTGATTTGGGTCAATAACGAAGAACTTGAAGATGTTGAAAATGAGAATATCACAATTTGATGAAACATAAAATCTTAAAATAAATAAGCTGCAGCGCATAGCGATTGGCCGGATTGTCACAGATTTTTTCTTCGTTTTAAAATTCGTGCCCTTTGTGCAGTCCTGTCATTGCTGCAAATTTCAATACGATACATAAAGCCCCTTATCTAATCTATGAAAATTAAAGAAATATATGCACTGAACCCATTACAGGAAGGAATTTTTTTCCGCTGGCATGTTTCAGAAAATGAGTATTTTGAACAATCCTGCTATCACATTTATGGGAAAGTTGAGGTTGAATTATTACAACAAACATTTGATTTTTTAGTGTCAAGGCACGATGCACTAAGAACTTGTTTTAACAACACTACCGTAAACGATATTTTACAAGTGGTATTGGATAGTGTTCCTTCCGGTTTTTATTATCTGGATGAGAGTACCAATGAAAATTTTTCTCTGGAAAATTTCAAAAAATCAGATCAAAAAAAAGGATTTAATCTTCACAAAGGCTCACAAATAAGACTCACAGTTATCAAGCTGAAGGAAAATGTATTTGAGTTTATCTGGAGTTACCATCACATTATTTTAGATGGCTGGAGTATAGAGCTCCTAATAAAGGATTTTTTTTACGTCTACAAATGTTTATTGGCAGGTCAGGGGATCAAGTTACCGCCACCGCCAAGTTATTCAGCATACAGCAAGTGGCTAATGCAATTGGATAAAAAAGGTATAGCGGCTTATTGGGAAGAATATCTTTCCGGATTTGAAACCAATACCGGAATTCCATTCTTTAACCCCGGAAATCAAAACAGCCAGGAAGAGGAAGGTAAAATATTTTATACCCTGGCTGGAAAAAATAAAGATTCGGTTACAGCACTCTGCCGAAAACTAGGGATTACGGAGAATATTTTTATTCAGACCATTTGGGGAATACTCCTTGCCAAATATAATGATACGGATGATGTTGTTTTTGGGAGTGTAGTTTCGGGCCGACCTTCAGAAGTAGAGCGAATAGAAGAAATGTTGGGGCTTTTTATTAATACGATTCCGGTAAGGATAAAATTTAAGTCAGAAGAAACAATAAAGAATATCTTGATTGATACTCAAAAAGACGCTATAAAAAGTATTCCGAATCATTATATCCAACTGGCAGAAATACAATCCAAGAGTAATTTAGGACAACAGTTGTTCGATACTTTGGTTGTTTATGAAAATTACCCGTCGCAGGAATACGAAGAAGACGAGCTGGTTAATTCGGCTCAGGACACTTTACAAGTAGCAGCTGTAGAAGCATTCGAAAAAACGAATTATAATTTTTCGCTGGCTATAGTTCCGGGGATCGATACCGTATTAAGGTTTACCTATAATGCACAAAAATACAGTCGTGAGTTTATAGAAAACTTAAAAAAATGTTTTGAGCATATTTACCTTCAGGTTCTCGAAAATCCGGACAGTTTGTTTTCTGAAATTGATTTAGTAGCAGGAGAAGAAAGAAACAGATTATTCTTTGATTTCAACAGAGAGACTTTTGAGATTACAGCCAATAATAACATCATCTGTTATTTTTCCAAACAGGTCTTAAAACATCCAAATAAAACGGCTGTAAAGTATAATGGAGAATCCCTTAGTTATCAGGAATTAGATGAAAAAAGCAATAAACTTGGGCATTACCTCATTCAGAATTGTGGCATAAAAGAGAATGATTTTGTTGCAGTAGCATTAGAGAGATCAGAAATGTTAATCGTAACCATTTTGGCCATTTTTAAATTGGGTGCTGTTTATGTTCCAATTGACATTCATTTTCCGGAAGAAAGAAAAAAAATCATAGTAGAAAGCAGTCAGTGTGTGCTGGTAGTTCATGAAGATACGATCAAAGAATTTGAAAACTCTTCTCAGCATAATGATGCGATAAACATAGAAATAAAACCTTCTCAAATAGCGTACACCATCTATACCTCAGGGTCTACAGGAAAGCCGAAAGGAGTTATGGTTACGCATCAGAATTTTAGTGTTCTTTTGGCCAATTGCAGAAAAAAATTCGGCACAGATAGCAAGGCACATTTTCCGGTTTTAGCCTCAAACTCCTTTGATATTTTTTTCTTCGAAGTTTTTTATCCTTTAGCCATAGGCGGTACCATCACGGTATTAAGTTCTGAGACGATACAAGATCTTGCACTTTTGAACAAAGAAATTGAAAAGATCAATGCCTTTCATGCCGTACCGGTTTTAATGAGGCAATTGCTGGATTATATTATTGATTTTGACATTGCAGATCGTTTTTCACATGTTGCAAAAGTATTTATGGGAGGAGAAGCTTCTTCCAACGAAACTTTGGAAGATTTATTTAAGATATTTCCTAATGCTTCTATTCATGTACTTTACGGACCTACTGAGGGAACCATTTTTATAACCGGACAAACTTATTTGAAGAAACAGAAAAGTTACAATCCGCAACTGATAGGAATACCTAATAAAGGCTCGAAAATATACCTCCTGGATACAGCAAATAATCTGGTGCCAATAGGAGTTCCCGGAGAAATTTGTATTGCGGGAGAACAAGTGGCGAACGGATATTTAAATAATGAAGGCGGAGGAAGAGAAGTTTTTATGACTGATTTCTTTTCAAGAAAGAAACTTTATAAAACGGGTGATTTAGCGCGCTGGAATTTTGATGGAGTTATTGAATTCATAGGCCGAAAAGACAGTCAGATTAAATTAAACGGATATCGTATAGAGCTTGGTGAAATCGAAATGGCGCTTCAGGAACATGAAACAATTAAAAAGGCCATAGTTTTAGCGGACAATCAAAATGAAGATCAAAAAAGAATACTTGCTTTTTATACAGGAGCTGAAAAACTGGAGGAAAGGGAATTAAGAAAATACCTGCAGCAAAAATTGCCTTTGTACATGATTCCTTCAAAAATAATTTGGGTAGACGAATTTCCGATCCTGATCAATGGAAAAACAAATGCCAAAGCGCTATTGCGTTTAGGTCAGCAAACCACCAAAAGCGAACAGTATACTTTGCCTAAAACCGAGTTGGAAGCAAAAATACTGAACATCTGGAAAACAATCCTGGGCAATGAAAATATAGGCATACAGGATAATTTTTTTGAAATTGGAGGTAATTCCATTTCTCTTATGAAAATGGTTCGGGTAATCAATAAAGAATTGGATATAGACTTAAAAGTACTCAACGCATTTAAGTTTAGCAATATAGAAGCACTTACCAATCATATCACACAAGATGTAGAACCCAATCTTGAAAAAGTAGACGAGAAGAATTCAAAGTCTGTGAGCATAGTAAATCAGACCATGTCAATATTAAAAAAGAAGGAGCAAATAAATTAAGAAGTATCTCAATAAAGTAAATTCAAATGGCAACAAACGATAACACAGGTTTAGAAATTGCGATAATAGGAATGTCATGTCACGTGCCGGGAGCAGATGACTGGAGAACGTTTTGGAATAATATTTCGAAAGGAGAAGAGTCCGTTGATACCTTATCAGAAGAAGAACTTCTCAAAAGAGGCTTTATTAAAAAGGAAACCGGGAATAATTTGCACATTCCGGTTATAGCAGAAGTAGGAAACAAAGGAAATTTTGATGCTGCATTTTTTGGTTTTACACCTTATGAAGCATCCCTGATGAATCCGGTGCATCGTATGTTTTTGCAATCGGCTTGGGAAGCTTTGGAAGATGCCGGATGTCTGTCTGAATCGGCAATTAGTATTTATGTGGGTAGCGGTGATCATACACCCTGGAAGGCTCATGTTACTTTGAATAGTGATAGCAGTAAATTAGATGGTCTTACGCTTGATTTTATAACAAACAAAGATCATTTGCCCACTTTAACATCCTATAAATTAAATTTAAAAGGCCCTTCATTTTCAATCAACACCGCTTGTTCTACTTCACTTTCAGCGGTTCATTTGGCTTGTCGCGGACTCTTATTCGGAGAAGCAAAAGTAGCTTTGGCCGGAGGAATTTCTTTAATGTTGGAGCCCCGAGCAGGTTACGAATACAAAGAAGGAGCTATTTATTCGAAAGACGGACACTGCAGAGCATTTGATAAAGAAGCCAGCGGAACCATAGGTAGTGAAGGCGTTGGGATTGTGGTGCTTAAACGACTGGAAGAGGCCATAGAAGATAAAGACAATATTTATGCCGTAATTAAAGGAAGTGCCGCCAATAACGACGGAAACAGAAAAGTAGGATATACAGCTCCAAGTGTTGAAGGAGAAATGGAATGCATAAGATTAGCCCATAAAATGGCCGGAATATCTTCTGATAGTGTGAGTTATGTAGAAGCACACGGAACGGGTACAACATTGGGTGATCCGATTGAGGTGGAAGCACTTAATATGGCTTTTGAAAATAATAAAGAACATAACTGTGTACTGGGTTCGGTAAAAAACAATATTGGACACACCGATACTGCAGCAGGGGTTGTAGGTTTAATAAAAACAGCACTTAGTTTAAAATACCGCCAGATACCGGGAACCATAAATTACAGCAATCCAAACCCGAAAATCAATTTTAATGAAGGGCCTTTTCATGTCCAAAAAGAGCTCCAAAAATGGGAATCGGTAGACAATGCACCACTTAGAGCCGGAGTAAGTTCTTTTGGAATAGGAGGAACAAACGTGCATGTCGTTTTAGAAGAAGCCCCGCAAAAAGATAAAAATGCAGTAAAACAAACATCCAATCTTTTCCTTTTTTCGGCCAAATCGAAAAGTTCACTTCAAAACTATCTTTTAAAATTTAAGGAATTTCTAAAAAATGAAGGAGACATTGCTCTGGAGGAAGTAGCCTATACCCTGCAAACCGGAAAGAAACATTTTGATTACAGAGCCGCGATAAGCTGTAAAAGCAAAAAGGAGTTATTGCTACAAGCTGATATTTTAGGAAATGAAGAAAATATAGGGAAGGTTGACGAAAAGAAAAAGACGATACTCCTATTTTTTCCTCATATAAATGATAATGATATCCGGTTTTACAGCAACCTCTACAAAGAAAATGAAGGTTTTAGAGCTGAAATAGATCAAAGTATTGCGACACTGGAGTTAGGCAGTCATGATCTTAAAAAATGGATGAATGAAACAACAGTTAGTAACAAATCGGCAGATAAAGTACTCGCGAAAGTGTTTGTACTGTTATCAGGTTATACGTTAGCCAATTTACTGAAAGCATACGGAATACGTATCAATTTTACTTCAGGTGTTGGAATAGGAGAATATACTGCAGCCTGTGTTTCCGGAATATTACAACTGAAAGAAGTAATTGGGATGATACTGTATGATGAAAAGGAGTTAAGCATAGAACCGGCTCAGATTCCTTTTGTGCAAGCGGCCAAAGACATCATTATAAAAGAAGGAATTTTAACTCCTGCAAAATATTGGGTGAATGGCAGAAGTCTGGAAGTTAACGCGTTGCAATCCTTCACTGATATTGTGCAAAACAATTCATCTGTTCTTTTGGAAATGGGAGACAGCACAAAACTGACACAGTTTTTAAATACCATTTCGGCTGAAAATTTTGAAGAAAAGAACCATTTCTCTATTTCGTTATCCCAAACTGACAAAGCCGTTAATGCAAATGACATCTTAAAAGATACATTAAAAAAATTATGGCTGTCGGGCGAAAATATAGATTGGAAAGAAACTTACGGGAACAATCACCCTGCAAAAGCATCACTGCCGGTTTATGAATTCGAGAAAAATGAATATCCGCATGTGGTCAGTCTCACACCCGATAACTTTAATTTTTTTACTCAAAAAGAGGAAAAAATCAAGGTTGAAGTGAAAGCGAATATTCCACAGAAGAAAAAGGAAACTACTTCAGAAATTGTTCATGCAGTGTTTGTTGAATTTCTTGGAGAAGAAAAAGTAGATGTGGATAAAGACCTTTTTGAAATCGGTTGTGACTCTCTGAAAGGGATGTTAATTCTGAACAAAATTAAAAATGAATTGCAGGTCGAATTATCTCTGATGGATTTTATGGAACATAGCTCCGTGAGAGAAATAATCGAAACTGTCGAAGGCATTACCAACAAACAAAATCAGGAAGTAAAAACGATTACCATTTAGCCCAAATGGCAATGCCAGAATAGCATAAAAAATAGCATTGAACCCTTTAGTCCCATAAATCTAAACCAAAAGAATTGTAAAATATTCTTAGGGCACCTTATTCTATCTACTTAAATCGAATTGATTATGAATACACTACAGTTTTTGAATTATTTAACGGAAGAAAATATTAGCGTCCAACTATCTGAGGATAATCTTAAAATTTCTTATACAAGGGAAGAAATTTCAGAGGCCGTTATGGAGGAAATAAAAGTACGCAAATCTGAACTTGTAGACTTTTTAAAACAGCAGCAGCAGCAGGAAACCAGAACTGAAGCAAGCATACCTTTGGCATCAGCGGATCTTTTGTATTATCCGTTAACACCTTCCCAGACCAGGTCGTGGATTGTAAGCCATAACTGGGGAGACAATTATGCCTACAACATGTCTAAAAGCTTTCAGTTTGAAGGAGAATTAGACATTCCGGCACTTGAAAAAGCCTGTCAGAAATTGATTTCCAGACACGAAAGTCTTAGAACGGTTTTTGCCGAAAATGAAAGCGGCGAAATATGCCAGTGGATCAAAAGTACCGAAGCAATAAATTTTAAGATCAGTCAGATTGATTTCAGAGGTGAAGATACCTCCGAAGAAAGATTAGGAGAGCTCATTAAAGAGGAAAGAAAAATACCCTTTGATCTGCAAACCGGCCCTTTGCTTAAAATTTTTGTAATTCGTTTAGAAGAAGACAGATGGTTGTTTTATATCATTATACACCATATCATTTGCGACAGCAGATCTTTGAACATTTTAATGAGGGATTTATTCTTTTTTTATAAAGCCGAAGTACTGCAAACAGATGATTTATTACCGGAGCTCAGATTGCAATACAAAGATGTGGCCGTATGGAAAAGCAAACGTTTTGAGGATATAGATTTAAGTAAAGAAAAAGAATATTGGATCAATCAATTGGGCGGAGAATTGCCTTTGCTGCAATTACCTGAAGACCATGCCCGGCCAACCGTAAGAAATTCTGAAGTTGGTATGCAGAGACGTATTATTAATTCCGATTTAGTAAAACCGTTTAAGGCTTATTGCCGAAATGAAGGCGGAACCTTGTTTACCGGATTGATGACGTTGTTTAATTTACTGTTTTATAAGTTTAGCGAACAGAAAGATATTATTTTAGGATTTCCGGTATACGGCAGAGATTTTTCTGAATTGGATGATCAGATTGGTTTTTATGCAGATACAATTGCTTTGCGAACCCGTTTTGAAGGACACAATACCTTTAAGGAATTGTTTCATATTGTCAATACGAATGCCTTCAGCGCTTATGAAAACAGAGAATATCCTTTTGAAGAAATCGTAAATCAGCTTCAGGTAGAAAGAGATCCGAGCAGAAATACCATATTTGATGTATTCGTCGTATTACAAAACTTTAGCACCGATTCTTTAGAAGATGATTTTCTTCCCGGAGGACTAAAAGTGGTTGAATTTGCAGAGATTAAGGAAGGGTATTCTGCTTATGATCTTACCTTTAATTTTTCGGAGTCAAAAGAGGGAGATCTTTTTTATGAAATCGAGTTTAACTTAGGAATCTATCGTGAGGAAACGATAAAGCGTATGACCGATCATTTAGAATATTTAATGACGGAAACCATCGCAAACGATAGTGTTGCTGTAAATGTTCTGGAAAGTATTGACCCTGTTGAACGAGAAAGAATCACAGCATGGAGCAGGAATGAATCAAGTGTGGTTCTAACGGAGAAAAAAGTTACTGATAGCCGTGCAACGTTAGATTTTGGTCTTTATTATTTTGGAAATACAGGAACAGAAGACAATCAGTATGAAATCGTAATGGTAGGAGCGGCTTATGCAGATCTTAATGGTTTTAGTGCAATCTGGACACCCGAACGACATTTTAATGAGTTTGGCGGACCTTTTCCAAATCCAAGTGTTTTAGGGGCAGCAATTGCAGCAAGAACCAAAAATATAGGAATCAGGTCAGGAAGCGTAGTTGCAGGACTTCATCATCCCATCAGAATAGCCGAAGAATGGTCAGTAATCGATAATATTTCAGGTGGAAGAGTGGGGATCTGTTTTGCCTCAGGATGGAATAGTAATGACTTCGTTTTTTACCCTGAAAATTTTAAAGACAGAAAGAATGTTTTATTCCATACGATAGAAGAAGTTCATTCTCTTTGGGCAGGAAATTCGGTAAATTTTAAAGGAGTTGATGCTATAGAAAAATCTTTTAAAATATTGCCAAAGCCTGTTCAGAAAGAACTTCCGGTTTGGATTGCCTGCGCAGGAAATGTAGAAACCTATCAAAAAGCAGGTGAAATAGGAGCAGGAATTTTGACTGGATTATTAAACATCACTTTTGCAGAGCTGGAGGAAAAAATTGCGGTGTACAGAAAGGCGTACAAAGAGAATAACCACAAAAAAGGCGGTGACAGAGTAGTACTCATGCTGCACACTTATCTAGATGAAACGGTAGAGAAAGCTCAGGAAAAGGCAAGACCATCCATGAAAAAATACCTGCTAAAGTCGATCGAAATGAGTGGAAAAGAGGTTTTGGAAAATGAGAACGATCCGTTACTTCAAAACATAACAGAAAAATCGATTGAAGAATTACTGGACTTTTCGGTTAGCAAATATTTTAAAGAAAGTTGTCTTATCGGGAATTTAGAAAGCAGTCTGCCGATACTGGATAAAGCCGCAAAATCAGGAGTAAATGAAATTGCCTGCTTAATTGATTTTGGTATTGATAAAACAAGCGTTCTGGAAGGATTACCTCAAATTACAAAATTAAAAGATTCTTTTAACGCTGTACAAAAAGAGGTTGGCGGAATTAAAAAGCATAACATCAGAAAGAATACTCAGAATTCTGTAATAAAGCTTTTTAAAGAACAATACCTGCTGCATCCGGGTAAAACTGCTGTTTCTGACGCTGTTTCATCTCTAACCTATGAAGCGCTTTACCAAAAATCAGAAGATCTTGCCCGTTACTTACAATCTAAGGGAGCCAAAAAAGGAATGATTATTCCATTGTGCATCAACCGTTCTGTTGATCAATTAGTAGGTATTTTGGGTATTTTGTTAACCGGAGCTGCTTTTTTACCAATTGATTCCAGTTTTCCAAACCGAAGAATTACTCAGATTATAGACGAAGTAAATCCAGAATTGCTGGTAGCTCAGAAAGAAAATATGAGTCTTTTTTCTTCCGAAATAGTAAAAATTGATATTCATAAAGTTCCCAATGTCACTGAAGGTATTTTTGAAGCTGTAGAAATAGATCCAAGTGATTTAGCGTATGTTATTTTTACTTCAGGGTCAACAGGAAAGCCAAAAGGAGTAATGATCAGTCATCATTCGCTTGAAAATGTAACGGTTTCCTTAATTCAGAAACTGGCATTAGATCAAACCATAAAATTTGTAGCGGTTACCCCTCTCATATTTGATATTTCACTCTTGGAAATTTTCCTTCCTTTAGCCACTGGCGGACAGGTTGTAATGACCAGCGAAGAGCAAGGAAAGGACATTTACCATTTGAATAAATTTTTAAAGGAAAATACAGTAAGTCACATGCTTACAACGCCTACAAGATGGAAAATGCTTCTGGATGCAGGCTGGAAAAATACAGAAAACCTGGTTGTTATGGCAGCAGGAGAAGATCTGGACCAACAACTGAAAAATAAATTGGTTGAATTAACCGCTACCGGTATCTGGAATCTTTATGGGCCAACAGAAACGGCAATCATCTCCAGTTTACAATTCTTAGAACAAGATGATATTGTAAACATTGGAAAACCAATTGCTAATACAGGATTGTATGTTTTGTCTGAAGAAAAAATGCTAATGCCTCAGGGCGCCGTCGGAGAGCTTTACATTGCAGGAAGCGGACTTGCGTTAGGCTATTTTAATGATAAAGTACTTTCATCCCAAGCGTTTGTTCCTAATACTGTTGATCCGGAAATGGGCGATTTGTTATACAAAACGGGTGATTTAGTAAAATGGCTACCGGATGGGACTTTAAAATATATGGGACGAAAAAATAGTCAGATAAAAATTAGAGGCTATCGTATCGATTTAAAAGAAATCGAAAATGTTCTGGAAAGATATCTGTCCGTAAAAAAAGCAATACTGTTATTGAATGAAGCTGAAAATGGTGAAAAAGAATTGACAGCCTATCTGAATAGTGATGAAAAAATAGATTATGTAACCCTAAGAACGTTCCTGAAAAGCTATTTACCGGACTATATGATTCCTGAAAAATTTATGACCATAAAGAAGATTCCGGTGACGGTAAACGGAAAAGCCGATATTAAAAAATTACGTCTTCTTAAAAATGATAAAATAAGCGGTCAAAACACTTTTGTATTGGCGAGGAATGAGACCGAAAAGCAGTTAACGGAGATTTGGAAAGAGCTGTTAAAATTAGAAGAAATAAGTGTAAACGATAATTTCTTTTTTCTGGGGGGAAGCAGTTTAAAGCTTGCAAAAATGAAAAATGAAATCTACAAAAAATTCGGTATACCGCCAGTGTCTCTGACTTTATTGCATCAGCTTACGATAGCTTCTTTTTCGATTGAGGTAGAAAAATTAGTCAAACAGATGGATGAGGTTGATGAAGTGGAGTACGAAAAATTTAATATTTAAAACATCCTTTTCCTTTTCTAAAATTAAAATCAAATAACCCTTTAAAAGATTCAGAAATGATTGAAAAAATAATTTCGCAACCGTCAGCCGATGTTGTCAATCCCTTGTTGTTCTCTATGGGAGAAGATGTGATGGGATTTTTAAATGAAGTTCAGTTGCAATATCCGAATGCAATTTCGTTTGCATCAGGCAGACCGGACGCTAAATATTTCAAAATCGAACAATTCTCTGAATGTCTGGATTATTTTGTGAAAAATAGTGCTCGTGAAAAAGGACTTGAAGAAAATATAGTTTTAGAAAATCTCGGTCAGTACAACAGGACTAAAGGAATCATAAATGAAGAAGTTTCAAAATACTTGCTCCTTGATGAATCTATAAAAGCAGCTCCTGAAGATATCCTTATCACAGTAGGTGCGCAAGAAGCTATTTCTATTGGGATTACAACACTATGCGATCGGGAAAATGATGTTATTCTGGTTGAAGATCCCGCTTACATTGGAATTACACATTTTGCTAAAATCAACGATTACAAAATCGAAAGTATTCCGGTTATAGCAGATGAATCTTCCATAAAAGCAATCGAAGAGAAAATTCTGGAGCATCAGAAAAAAGGAAAAAAAGTAAAAGTGGTTTATGTTATTCCCGATTTTCAGAACCCGACAGGAAACAGCATGTCTTTGGCAAACCGACGCCAGCTTTTGGCATTAGCCCGTTTGTATGATTTTGTAATATTCGAAGACAATGCTTATGGTGATTTTTATTATGAAAAGGATAAAATGCCCACGTTAAAATCGCTGGATCAAAACCACAATGTAATCTATTTGCGATCTCTTTCAAAAACCATATATCCGTCTTTGCGCTTGTGTCTGATGGTGGTCACACAGAAAGTGAATGTACAGGGTAAAATATTTGCCTTAAGTGATTTAATGGCCAAAACAAAAGGATATGTAACCGTAAATACCCCGTCTATTATGCAAGCCATGTTTGGCGGTTTATTATTGAAGAATGAATTCTCACTCGAATCCTTAAATGCAGAAAAAAGAGCGGGAATGAAAGAAAAAAGAGATCAGCTTCTCGAAAGTCTGAATCACTTTTTTAATAAACAAACACAATCGTGGGCAGAAAGTATTAGCTGGAATTCGCCTGCAGGAGGTTTTTTTCTGATCGTTAAAGTCCCTTTCGAAATTACTAAGGAAGATGTCATAAGATGTGCAGAAGTCAATAAAGTGATTTTTACTCCCATGTCATTTTTCTACATGGACAAAGGAGGCGAAAATGAATTGAGACTGGCGTTTAGTAATGTCACTTCAGAAGAAATAAAAAACGGAATTGAAAGATTGTCTGAGTTTATAAAATCAAAAGTAAGAAACCAATAAAAACTATAAAAATGGAAAACAACAATGAAATAATCGTATCTGATTTTTTTAATATGGAGTACGATTTTGTCGAGTATTATGTGGGTATGGCCAAGATGGTGGTATTCTGGCACGTTAAAGCACTAGGTTTTGAAGTGATAGCGTACGCCGGACCGGAAACAGGTGTTTTAGACAGATGCTCGTATTACATCGTGAAAAATGATATAAAACTGGTTATCACCTCAGCATCACAGCCTAGTTCGTACAAAATAGTTTCTTTCGTAGATCTTCATGGAAATGGTATTAAAAGACTGGCCATAAACGTTGACAATGTTAAGGATTTCTTCGAAAGAGCTATGAAAAATGGCGCAATTCCGGTAGAACATCCACATTTAACATCAGATGAAAATGGATTTGTAGAACAGGCATCTTTAAAAATGTTTGACGATAACGAAATCGTACTTATCAATTATGATAATTACAATGGAGACTTTCTTCCGGGATATAAAAATGTACAGAGCGAATGGAACTTTGAAGGAGAAGATACAGGTCTGCAAAAAATTGACCACGTAGCCTGCGCTTTAAGACTTAACGAAATCAATTTATGGGAAAAGTATTTTAACAACATCTTCCTTTCTAAAACGGTAGTCGAATTTGACGAAAGAAAAGTGAAAGGCGAAAAGAAAATCGGGATGTTATTGAAAGTGCTTCAATCCGGTAATAAAAACATCAATAACGTTTTGGTTGAACCGGAACATGGAGTAAAAAACCAGGTTCAATTGTTTATCGATCAAAACTACGGAACCGGAATACAGCATATTGCTTTTGAATCAAATAATATCATTAAATCAGTAAAGGCATTGAGAGATTCGGGTGTGAAATTTACCAGATATCCGGATTCATATTATGAAAAATTAGCCACCAAATACCCTGAATTAGATGTAGAACCTCTAAAAAAACACGGGATATTATGTGATGTTTTAGAAGGAGCCTTACTCTTTCAAATCTTCACAACTCCAATTGGAGACAGAGCTACATTTTTCTACGAAATAGTACAAAGAGTAAATGATTATCAAGGATTTGGTTTAGATAATATCTATGCTCTGTTTGAAGCAATGGAGGAAGAACTAACACTTTCCAATAAAATATAATCCGGATGACAGGCTGCAAGACTGATATTATTAATGCTATAATTGAAATAGTGGGAGCTGATTTTGTACTAACCAATGCTGAACTGCTATACAATTATTCAAGAGACTGCACTTCTGATGAAGAGAATATACCTTCGGCAGTAATCTTACCAAAAGATGAAATAGAGATTTCGAAAATTCTTAAAATCTGTAATGAAACCAAGACCAGTATCACCGTGAGAGGTGGTGGTACGGGAGTCAGCAGGGGAGCATTATCTCATACAAACGGTCTGATACTTTCGCTGGAACGGCTGAATAAAATCATTGAGATTAATAAAATAGACAGAATTGTTACCACAGAGTCGGGAGTAATCACTCAGGATTTGCGCAATGCGGTGTTAGAAGAAGGTTTAAATTTTCCGCAAAATATCAGTAGCGCAAATGCTTGTTTTATTGGTGGAAATATAGCAGTATCCAGCGGCAGTCCAAAATCATTAAAATATGGTACCACAAAAGATTATGTCATCAACTTAGAAATTGTTTTGCCTGATGGCAGTATCATTTGGACCGGAAAAAATGTAACTAAAAATGCAACCGGTTATAATCTGACCCAATTGTTTGCAGGAAGCGAAGGAACGCTGGGCATCATTACCAAAGTCGTATTAAAATTAGTTCCCCCTGTAAAAGAACTGCTCCTCATGATTCCTTTTACCAAAATAGAAGAGCTGTTTGAAGGCGTACAGCAGTTTTTTGTAAAAGGATACGATGCTTCAAGCATTGAATTTATTGACCGGAAAGGAGTAGAGCTGGCTTCGAAATTCTTAAATAAAAAGCAATGGCATCAAAAAGCAATTGAAGGCATTTTATGGATAGAACTTGAAGGGACAGATTCAGAAAAACTGATGCAGCAAGCTTTTGAAATCAGTGAGTTTATCAGCACTTATACAAAAGAAGAAATTAGTATAGCGGATACCCAAAACGAAGTTAAAACGCTATGGGAAATGCGTTCTAAAATTGGAGAAGCGGTTATACATCATGTGTTTTTCAGAGATATTGACATTGTGGTGCCCCGTTCTAAAATTGATAAAATGTATAAATCAATTTCGCTGATAGCCCAAAAATATGATTTCGAATACACAGTTTTTGGACATGTGGGAAATGGAAATTTTCATGTCAATATTTTTCAGGACAAACAAAGCACCAAAAAACAATGGGAAGATAATTTGGCGATTTGGGTAAAAGCGATCTTTTTGAAAGCACTGGAATTTGGAGGCACCATTTCAGGCGAACATGGAGTTGGTAAAATAAACCTTCCCTATTTAGGAGATGCTATGACCGACCATCAGATCAATATAATGAACAGCATCAGAACATTATTTGATAAAAACAGAATAATAAATTAAAATATTTATACAGGACCATTTATCTAACACGCAATACAATTTAGTTAAACGAAAAAATATTACTATGGGCTACGATTTATTTACAAAGCTGAAAAAACTTAAAGTTACTGTAAAAGTAATAGACAATAATCTTGATATTAAGGCTCCCAAAGGTGTTTTAAATGAAGAAATTTTAAATGAAATTAAATCAAAAAAGGAAGAGTTAATTCACCTGGTTACTAAATATGCAAAAGATCAGCTTACTGAAAATTATTCTATTCCCGTTGCCCCAAAAAGTGAACACTATCCATTATCGTCATCCCAAAGAAGATTGTGGGTTCTGAGTCAGATTGATAATGCAAACTTCTCCTATAATATTCCCGGAGTTCAGGTTATTGATGAAGCATTGGATGCGAATGCATTTATCATGGCTATTCGTGATTTGATAGACCGCCACGAGGTATTAAGAACCGTTTTCAAGTCTGCAGAAAATGAAGAAGTAAGACAGTTTATTATAGCTCCGGAAGATTTTGAATTTCCTTTTCAGCAAATAGATGTTGATGGCGATGAAGAAAAACTAAATGAAATATTAACAGGAGTTCATAATACGCTGTTCGATCTTGAAAAGGGACCATTGTTTAAGGGAGCTCTTGTAAGGGTTAGCAATACTAAATTTGTTTTTGCATATAACATGCACCATATCATTAGCGATGGATGGTCAATTGGTATCATGATCAATGAACTGCTTAAGAATTATACGATCAGAAAAAATGGAGAAACCGTTCTGAGTAATCCTTTGCAAATTCATTACAAAGATTACGCAGTATGGCAGCAAAAACAATTGTCAGACGAAGTATTCAATAAAGAAAGAAATTATTGGCTAACCCATCTGGCAGGTGATTTACCAACACTTTCTCATTTTGGAGACTATTCACGTCCGGCTATTATGAGTTACAATGGAAGCGTTGTAAAACGCAGTATGGATGCTCTTTTAATTCAGCAATTGAGAGCCTTTTGCCAGAAACACGAAGGGACTTTGTTTATGGGCTGTCTTAGTATTCTAAACGTACTGCTGCATAAATATACGGAACAAGAAGATTTTATAATAGGAAGTCCGGTGTCCGGAAGAACACATAAAGATATGGCCGATCAAATCGGGTTTTATGTAAACACATTGGCACTTAGAACCCAATTTGGAGCAGCTAATTCTTTTGAAGACGTTTTTCAGCAGAATAAAAGAGTTACCCTGCATGCTATAGAAAATCAGAATTATCCTTTTGATGAATTATTGGATAATCTGAATGTAAAAAGAGATCTAAGCCGTAGTCCGTTATTCGACGTAATGATTTCGGTACAAAATGACAGTCAGCCCAATCAACAAGCAGAAGATTTATCTTATAATGAGCTTCTTGACAGAAGAGTTAGTAAGTATGATTTGACCTTTACATTTATTGAAAAACCAGATTCATTAACAGTTGAATTGGAGTACAACAGAGATATTTTTTCTAAAGAAACGGCAACGACACTTTTATACCATTTAGAAAATCTACTGTCTCAATTGCTTAAAAATCCTGCAGAAGAAATTAAATTGATTAGTGGTCTGGATAGTGAGGAACAATATGAACTTTTGGTAAGTTTCAATAACACAGAAAAACAATATCCCGAGACAGGTTCTATCGTAAGTTTTTTTGCAGAACAAGTGGAAAGAAACCCACAAAATACTGCCTTAGTTTATCAGGATAAGTCTTTTACCTATTCAGAATTAGATGCTGTTTCCAATCAGTTAGCTCATTTTTTAGAAAAGCAATATCTTCTGGAAAAGGAAGACTTAATTGCCATTTTATTACCCAAAAGCGAATGGCAGATCATAAGCATTTTGGCCATTTTAAAAGCTGGATGTGCTTATGTACCAATAGCCTCAGATTATCCGGAAAGTAGAATTCGCTTTATTTTAGAAGATACCAAATGCAAATTAGTAGTATCAGAAAAAGAAATTGCAGACTTTCTGAGTGCTCAGTCTCAATATTCTGAAAGTAAAACAATTAGTCCGCTAAGTCCGTCCAGTCTGGCTTATATCATGTATACTTCGGGTTCTACAGGAGTACCTAAAGGAGCTTTAATAGAACATGGAGGTGTAATTCGTTTGGTAAAAGAGAGCAATTATGTTCCGCTAACGGGAAAAGAAGCACTGCTGTCTACAGGTTCATTTTCTTTTGACGCCGTAACATTTGAATATTGGAGTATGCTGCTCAATGGTGGGAAATTAGTTCTGTGCGACGAAAACACCTTACTGTCTTCTACTGATTTATCAAAAATAATAAAAGAAGAATCGATCAGCATCATGTGGTTTACGGCAGGGTTATTAAATCAGATCGTAGAGGATAATATAGAACTGTTTGAAGGATTACAAACCATATTAGCCGGAGGAGATAAATTATCTTATGCACATATTTCCAGATTGCAAAAGCATTATCCGCATTTAGAAATAATAAATGGATACGGGCCAACTGAAAATACTACTTTTTCGCTGACTCATAAAATCGAAGTCTTAGAGAACAATAATATACCTATCGGAAAACCAATAACCAATAGTACGGTCTATATACTGGACAAAAACTATAATTTGATTCCCAAGGGAGCAGTGGGTGAAATTTGTTTGGGAGGTACAGGATTGTCCAGAGGATATCTTAACCAGCCAGAGTTAAGTCTTGAAAAATTCGTACCAAATCCTTTCAAACCAAATCAGCGTTTGTACAAAACCGGAGACCTGGGGAGATGGCTGAAAGACGGTACAGTAGAGTTTTTGGGCAGAAAAGACAATCAAGTAAAATTACGCGGTTACCGAATCGAATTAGGAGAAATAGAAAGTGTATTAGCACAGCACGAATTGATCAATTCTTCCTTGGCAATGGTTCAGGAAGACAATAAAAAAGAAAAGGTACTAGTTGCCTATATTACCGTAAATGCTCCAATAGCTGTTTCCGATCTAAAACAATGGCTGTCTCAGCGTTTGCCTTATTATATGGTTCCTAACTATTTTGAAATATTGGATGTTTTTCCACTGAATGTAAACGGAAAAGTAGACCGGTCAAAATTGCCGTTGCCGGAATCAATGGTTATCGAAGGAAGAGCAGCATACAAAGAACCTTCTACTGAATTGGAAAAATCTTTGGCTAAATTATGGGAAGATGTTTTAGGTATTTCAAAAGTAGGCCTCGAAGATAACTTTTTTGATATAGGAGGTCATAGTTTAAAAGCGACTAAATTAATCAGTAAGGTGCATAAAGAGTTTCAGGTAAAACTCAAATTGAAAGATCTGTTTGTTCATGCCACTCTGCAGTCTCAGTGCAAACTAATAGCCGAAGGACAGCATTCAGGTTACAACAGGATTCCGGTATTAGCGAAACAAGATGGTTATCCGCTATCGCTAATGCAACGCCGTTTATGGATCTTAAGTCAGCATCAGGCAGCGAATATTGCTTATAATATGTCCGGCGCTTATGTATTTGAAGGAATCTTAGAAGTTGGCATTTTAGAAGAAGCGTTTATACAATTGATTAAGCGTCATGAAATTTTGCGAACCAGTTTTAAAGAAGATGCCAACAGAGAAATCCTGCAGTACGTTACGGATCCCGAAAACATTTCTTTTGCAATAAAAAATATTGATTTAAGCAGAGAAGAGAAATCAATACTTGACCAATACCTGTCAGAAGATTTAATGGCTCCATTTGATTTATCTTCGGGGCAATTATTAAAAGCAAGTATATATAAATTATCAGAGAATCGTTGGGTTTTTAGTAACGTAATTCACCACATCATTAGCGATGGCTGGTCTTTAGAAATCATTGTAAACGAATTATTGTACCTGTACAATACACTTGTAACCGGAGAACCATTAGTATTAACACCGCTAAACGTTCAATACAAAGACTATTCCTCATGGCAGCTTGAGGAGTTAAGTGATTCTAGATTAGAATTTCACAAAGGATACTGGATCAATCAGTTTAAAGGAGATTTACCCGTTTTAGATTTATCCGGAGGAAAACAGCGTCCTCTTACAAAAACATATAATGGAGGTGTTTATAATAAAATAATCTCTGGAGAACTAAGCGGCAAACTCACAGAATTCCTTAAAGCAGAAGAAAGTACTTTGTTTATGGGATTGTTAAGTGCCGTTAATGTATTGTTCTACCATTATACCAATCAGTCAGACATTACAATTGGAAGTCCGATTGCAGGCAGAGATCATATTGATTTAGAAAATCAGATCGGGTTTTATGTGAACACATTAGCATTAAGAACCCAATTTTCAAAAGAAGATCATTTTAAAAATGTTTTATCTAAAGTAAAAGAAGTTGTTTTGGGAGCTCACGAACATCAACTGTATCCTTTTGATGAGCTGGTTTCCTCTTTAAATATCCCGAGGGATATGAGTAGAAATCCATTATTTGATGTACAGGTTATTGTTCAGAACAATCAGAATGGTGCCAGTACAGAATTAAACAACCTGTCGGTTAGTCCGTATAAAGGCGACTTGCCACACTCCAGCGTGTTTGATTTGGTTTTTAGTTTTGTTGATTCAGAAAATGGTTTAGCCACAAATATCATTTACAACAGTGATGTATTTGACTCAGAACGCATAGCGCAATTTGGAAATCATCTGGAACAGTTATTAACTGCTTTATTGCAAAATGCAGAACTGCCGATACTGGAGTTGAAATGGTTACCAAAAGAAGAACAACAGCATTTACTTGATTTCAATGCAGAAACATTTGATTACGACAAATCTAAGAACGTCTTAGAAATGATCCGAGAACAAGTAGAAAAAAATCCGGAAGCCATAGCAGTATCTTTTGAAGGAAATCAATTAAGCTACCTTGAATTAGACAAGCGTTCCAGTCAATTGGCTCATTTTTTATTAGAAGAATATCAGCTGGAGCCTAATGATTTTGTCGGGATTATGCTTGATCGTTCAGAATCGATTTTCATTGGTATTTTAGGAATTTTAAAAGCAGGGGCAGCTTATGTTCCTATAGACCCTGATTATCCTGTTTCCAGAAAAGAGTATATCCTGAAAGATACCAACGTAAAGGCCCTACTCACACAATCCGATTATATGTTTGATTTATCATATTATGAGGGCGGAATATTCGCAATGGATGTACAGTTGGAGAGTTTAACAAATCCAATAACAGCTCCGGAAATAACGGTTTCACAGGATCATTTGATTTACATCATTTATACGTCCGGATCTACAGGTAATCCTAAAGGTGTTATGGTAACTCATGGAAACTTACTACATTCTTTAGCACCACGAGGCAATACTTACTCCCCAATAAAATGCTTCTTGTTACTGTCTTCAGTTGCTTTTGATAGTTCAGTTGCGGGGATATTCAGTACGCTGACTACCGGAGGAACATTATGCATCACTGGCAGTTCGGATATTGGAGATGTAAATTTCATTGCCAATCTTATAGTAAATCAAAAAGTAAGTCATTTGTTAACAGTGCCTTCGTATTATAAGTTGCTTTTGAGTGCATTGTCAGATAAAGATTCTTCTATTGAACAGGTTACGGTAGCCGGAGAAACTTGCCCTATAAGTTTAATCGAAGATCATTTTAAAAGCCAAATAGGGCAATCAGGCTGTGATTTATTTAATGAATATGGCCCAACAGAATGTTCCGTTTGGAGTAGTGTTCATAAATATGAAGAAGGTAAACCGGTCACAGCCACTATAGGTAAACCGATTGCCAACACCCGTATTTACATCTTAAACGAAAAAGAAGATTTGGTTCCGCTTGGCGTAATTGGTGAGTTGCACATTGGAGGTAACGGCGTGACCAATGGCTATTTAAACAATCCGGAATTAACTGCTCAAAAGTTTGTCAAAGATCGTTTTAGTGAAGCAGGTCTAATGTATAAAACAGGTGACTTAGGCAGATGGAACTCGGCTGGTGAAATCGAGTTTTTAGGCAGAAAAGACAATCAGGTAAAAGTTAGAGGATATCGTATCGAACTGGGCGAAATACAATATGCTGTTGAACAGTACAGCCTTGTAGAAGCGGCTGTTATTTTAACCAAAGAAAACAAATCTGGTGATAACGAATTGTATGCTTATTTGTTAGCAAAAGAAACAGTAAACACTTCAGAGTTAAAACACCATTTAAAAGATTTGTTGCCGAGCTATGCCGTACCTGCTCATTTTATTACTTTGGAGGCATTTCCGTTAACACCAAACGGAAAAATAGATACCAAGGCATTACTTGAAATTGGCGGTTCAGAAGCTGGAAGAGGAGAAGAATATGTAGCTCCGGGAACAGAAGAAGAAATAGCCTTAGTAAATATATGGGAAACCGTTTTGGACAAGGAAAAAATTGGTGTAAATGATCGATTTTTTGACTTAGGAGGTGATTCTATTAAAGTATTGAAAATTGTGAACGGTATTTACAACGAAATGCAGTTAGATATTACGATTTCGGATATCTATACTCATGATTGTATCTCGCAGTTATCAGATTTCATAGCAGGCAACAGAGCGTCACTTGAAGTTAAAAAAGCAGCAGTTGAGGGAGCTGAAAATCAGGCAAAGCAATCCGTTGAAGTTTTGAAAAACAGTGTTTTAGAAGCTTTAAGCGGAAATAATGCTGATAATGTGGAAGACGTTTACCCAATGAGTGATATTCAAAAAGGAATGATTTACGAATCATTGAAATATGAAGGGGCAAGCATCTATCACGATCAGATGATTAATCACCGACAATTTCCGAATTTTGATATTTCGGTTTTCAGAAAAGCAATGCAATTAATAACCGAAAAGCATGAAATTCTAAGAACAGGATTTAATTTACAAGATTACGATCAGGAAGTTCAGATTGTTTATAAACAAGCCGAAATACCAGTTGTATACGAAGATTTATCTCAACTGGAATCGTTTAAAGAACAGGAAAAAGTTATTTCAGCATTTCTTCAGTCAGAGCTGTTAAATTCGTTTGATGTAGCTCAGGCACCACTGTTTCGAATGGCCGCTTTTAATGTAGGTAATGATACTATTGTGTTCATTTCTCAATGTCATCATGCCATTATAGATGGTTGGAGCGATTCGTTGTTATTGACTGAAATCAATAATGTGTATCTTAAATTACTGGAGACTCCTTCATTTAAACCTACAAAATTAAAATCGAGTCATAAAGATTATATGCTGTATCAGTTGCAGGATAAAAGAAAAGAAGAGACTGCAGCATTTTGGTCTAAAGAATTGAACGATTACCACAGACTTGATTTATTTACAGAAAAAGAAGCAGACGATTCTAAATTATTTCGCTTTGAGAAAGAAGAGTTATCCAAAATTGAAACTTTAAAAACCGCTTACGGCATCAGGTTAAAAGAACTTGCTCTGAGTGCCTTTGTATACACTTTAAAGTTATACACGTACAGCAATGACATCACAATAGGATTGGTTGTGAATACAAGACCTGCCTTGCCGGATGCCGATGGAATGTTGGGCTGTTTTCTAAATACAATACCTTTAAGACTTGAGGTGGACAGATCATTAAGTGGTGAAGAGTTACTCAGATTAGTAAAACAGAAACTCATCGAAGTAAGTAATTTTTCGGATATGAGTTTAGCCAGTATCGCTTCTGTTAACAATGAAATTAAAGGAATAAACAATCCTTTCTTTGATATCATTTTCAATTATGTTGACTTTTACTCTTATGATGCATTAGAAGAACAACTTAATGACGAAAAAGAATCGTATCTCGAGAATCAGGAACTATCACTAAAAGGAAAAGGAGTTACCAATACCTATCTTGATTTTACGGTTAACAACACTAATAATTTTCCATCATTTGATTTTGCTCAGTCCAGACAGCTTGTTAATGGAATCGAATTGTCTGAAATAGAGTCGGTTTACAAAAAGGTTTTCCAGCAGCTTGTAGATCATCCGGAATCATCATTAAAAGAATTAGATTATTTATCCAATGAGGAAAAGGAGCTCTATTTGAACAAAAAGGAAAACGATTCGGTAATCGAAAATAAAGAACAAACCGTATTAGATTTGTTTAACGAGCAAGTTGTATCGAACCCGAATTATCCCGCTTTACACCATAATGGAGTAAACATGAGTTATGCCGAGTTAGATGAAAAGTCAAATCAGTTAGGGCATTATCTTAAAAAGCAGGGTATAGGTAATGAAGATTTTGTTGCAATAGTATTGGATCGTTCTGTAGAAATGCTTATTTCAATTTTTGGAATACTAAAAGCAGGAGCGGCCTATGTCCCGCTGGATGAAGATTATCCACAGCAGAGAATTGATTTTATTTTAAAAGATACAGCAGCCAAAGCCATAATTTCAAAACAGTCTCTTTTGGAAAACTTTTCAGAAGAGTTCTTTCCAAAAACAATAGTAATAGATAAGGATTGGCATTTGATTTCAAAAGAAAGTACAGAGGGAGTAACCAATAATCTTACGTCAAATTCCTTGATATACAGTATCTACACTTCCGGAACAACCGGAAAACCGAAAGGGGTTTATATTGAACACAAAGGCGTTGTAAACCTGGCGAAAGCATTAATAAAAAGATATAAAATACAAAAAGAAGAGAAAATTTTAGCCTTCTCAAATTATGTATTTGACGCTTCGGTAGAACAAATTTTTATTGCATTGGCAAGCGGTTCAACTTTAGTGATATGTGATAAAGAGGATTTACTGGATGGTGAAAAATTTGAAATGCTTTTGATGGAAAAGAAAATCACCCATATCGATGCCACACCAACTTATCTGGAAAATGTAACACCTAATAAATACCATTTAAACAGAGTTGTGGTTGGAGGTGAAGAGTGCTCATTAAATCTAGCCAGGAAATGGGTAGCTCACACCGAATTCTACAACTCTTATGGACCAACTGAGACGACTGTATCTTCGACAATATATGCTTATGACAAAGAGAATGATAAAGACTTAAGCCGTCTGCCAATCGGAAAACCGATTGAAAACACTACGATTTATATTGTAGATAATGCTTTTCAAATCGCAAAAACCGGAGTTGTGGGTGAAATGTATATTGGAGGAATAGGAGTTTCCAGAGGATATATCAATCAGGAAGCACTTACCAAAGAACGTTTTGTTACCAATCCTTTTGCTGATAATGAAATCTTATATAGAACAGGAGATTTGTGCTACTGGTTACCGGACGGGAATATTCAGTTTTTTGGCAGAGTCGACGATCAGGTAAAAATTAGAGGCTACAGGATTGAATTGGGAGAAATTGAAAATGCATTTCTTCAGCAAAAAATAACAACTTCTGTTGCAGTACTGGCAAAAGAAAATAAGGTAGGAGAGAAAGAAATCGTAGCTTATTTGGTTGCTGATGAAAAATTTGATGCAAAAAACATCAGAACCCAATTGAAAAGTGTGCTGCCTTATTTCATGATCCCATCCTATTATGTTCCGGTAGAAGAAATTCCGCTGACAAAAAGCAGAAAAGTAGACCGAAACAAACTATTATCCATAGAAATACACGGAACAGATATTCTTAAAACGATCGTTTCTCCTGAAAATGAAACCGAAAATACAATTCTTCAGATCTGGCAGGAAATTTTAGAAAAAAAGGAAATCAGTGTAGTGGATAATTTCTTTGAAATTGGTGGATATAGCTTGAAGGCCATTAAATTAAAGGGAATGTTAAGAAGAAAACTTGGCCTTGATATTTCGATTAAAGACCTTTATAATGCCCCAACAATTCGAGAATTGGCTCTGGGTAAAAAAGCATCTGCCTCTGCAGCGATTAATTTACAGGCAGGTAATCTTGAAAATACGATTTATTTCATACCGCCAATTTTGGGTAATTCCATATTGTATCATCCGTTGGCAAAAGTATTAGGCAATCAGTTCAATTCAATTGGTTTACAATACAAAGGATTAGAACCTGATGAAGAACTTTGCCAGTCTATTGAAGAAATGGCGGACCACTTCAGCAAAGAAATTAAAAAACGTCAGAGTAATCAGCCGTTTCTGATTTTGGGATATTCAATGGGGGCTTCGATTGCCTTTGAAGTAGTCAAAGAACTTGAAAAACACTATGATGCCATTGAATTGGTTTTGGTGGACAGACCAACATCTCTAACAGGAATTAACGCGGACACAGAGAATATTGACGAACAGGCAAATTGGCTGCTCCATGAATATGAAAAAGCAGTTGATTTAAGTAAAGACCAAAAAGAAAGTGTTTTGTCTTTTATAAAAAACAATTTGCACCTTGACAATCAATACAAACTTCAA
Organism: Flavobacterium sp. N502540; assembly: GCF_025947365.1. NCBI lineage: Bacteria > Pseudomonadati > Bacteroidota > Flavobacteriia > Flavobacteriales > Flavobacteriaceae > Flavobacterium > Flavobacterium sp. N502540. Next base: position 5,230,483 of record NZ_CP110012.1, on the reverse strand, counting down.
GGGAAAATCTCCAGTACGATACATGTTCTTGAATCCGCTGAGAATGATTTAAGAAGTGATATGATGAATTGGCAGAATCATACCGATCGAGAGTTGCTGCACCACTATTTGTCAGGGACACACTGGGAAGCTTTCAACGAGAAAAATTTTGACAAGTACATAGAAATTTTTAAAAGTATCATTCAAAAAACAAATAAAGAAACCAACTAAAACTGTCAAACTAAATAATAAAACAGAATGGAAAACACAGAAAAGTACTATTTTAAACCCAATGTAATTATTGGACCATTAGTAGATAAATGGTATGCATGGACACATTTAATTTCTCCTGCAACTGCAGCAATGAACATTGTCGAAAGGCATCTAAAAATAATGAACTCCTATATTCAGGCTCCTGCGATTCACGAGGCAGCCGTAAAAAATCCTAAAATGTTAGGAGGACCTTTTATGGATTATGAAACCAGAAGAGTAGAGGAAGTGAAAGAACTTAAAGCTGAAATTCTGGAAAAACAGGCAAACGCAATACAATTATCAGACGCGATAAAGGAATTGGATAAACTCCTTAAAGCCAAAGCCAAAGGAGCTTCTTTAGAGCCTTTATACAAAGAAGTTCCCGAAATATTAAAAGGATATGTAGAACTGGTTTACGATTTAAACAATCATCCGTCCTATCGTTTCTTTGAATCCTTGTTGTACAACAGCCCTTTCTATTCTAAACACTCTCAATCTATTTCTTTATGGGAAACACTAAATGATGAGCGTCCTTTTTGTTTAAGTACCCCGCAATTAGAAGACCCTAAAGTATTACAGTTGGATATTCCGTTTGATCATAAAGGAATTGATACTTTAAGCAGAATGAAGAGAAATCCGGGATCTATTGAAACTGTTGCCGAAGAACTGGGCGTTCGTGAAGATCAGATGGAATTGTTTAAAACTTTCTTCACCAGGAAAGAGCATCCGGCCTATCAAAAATATACAGGAGACAAAGCCAGAATGCGTTATCTGGGACATGCCTGTATTTTAATTGAAACCAAAGATGTGAGTATCCTTGTAGATCCTTTGATCAGTTATTACGGGTATGAATCTACAGTTGAACATTTTTCGGATATTGACCTTCCGGATGTTATTGATTATGTATTGATTACACACAATCATCAGGATCATATTGTACTAGAAACTTTATTGCCGCTAAGACATAAAATTAAAAATTTAATAGTTCCTGTAACCACCAGTGGAGCACTTCAGGATCCAAGTATCAAGTTGGCATTTCAAAGTATGGGTTTTAAAAATGTCATAGAAATTGATGAACTGGAAGAAATAAAATTTGAAAATTGTACCATTACCGGACTTCCGTTTACAGGGGAACATAGTGACTTAAATATTAGAGCAAAATCATGTTTCCATGTCGCGATCAATGAACTAAGCTTTTTGTTTGTTGCCGATTCCAGAGTAATGGAACCTAAATTATACGAACATATCCATAGGGTTAAAGGCGACGTAGATGTATTGTTTTTAGGAATGGAATGTGCCGGAGCACCGTTAAGCTGGCTTTACGGCTGTTTAATGACAGAAGTTATTAACAGAGACGACGATCAGTCCAGACGTTTGGCGGGTTGCGACAGCGAAAGAGGTTTATCGTTAGTTGATATTTTTAATCCTAAGGAAGCCTATGTGTACGCAATGGGAATGGAGCCTTGGTTAGAATTTATCAGCAGTATCAAATACACCGAAGAATCCCTTGCCATTATTGAATCAAACCGATTGATAAACCACTGTGCAGATAAAGGAATTATCGCAGAAAGATTATTTGGAGAAAAAGAATTGTTATACGATTATGAATTAAAAAATGAATTAGTGACCAGCTAATTTCAAATTGAGACATAACAGAATAACCAATGTGAAACCTTCTTTTGATTTTTTTAAAGAAGATTCTCATGAACCAAATATTAAAAAGCAGATGAAAAAAAAGCAACTATTCTTATTACACTTCGCCGGTGGCAGCATATACTCATTCGAGTTTCTGAGATCATTATGCACCGATTTTGAAATGATACCGCTGGAATTACCCGGAAGAGGAAAAAGAATCAAAGAAAAACTATTGACTTCCTATCCGGAAGCGGTTAAGGATCTGTTTTCGCAAATAACAGATAAACTTAACGGGAACCCTTTTATCGTTTACGGGCACAGTTTAGGTTCGTCTCTGGGCCTGGGAGTAACCGATTTACTGGAGAAAAATAATACTCCGCCTCAATGTCTGATCGTAAGCGGTAATGCAGGACCCGGAATTACAACAGAAAAAAAGAGATCCGATCTGGAACGTGACGATTTTATCAGTATGCTTACCGAATTAGGAGGTATACCGGATGAATTATTAAAAAGTAAGGAGCTGCTCGATTTTGTATTGCCGATCCTTAAGGCCGATTTTAAAATAGTAGAAGAAGATTTTTTCATTGAAAATACGATTGTAAAAGCCCCAATTGTAGCCATAATGGGGAACTCAGAGAAATATGTAGACCAGATAAACAATTGGAGAAAGCACACATTTTCCGGTTTTAACTCCTACATATTAAGAGGGAATCATTTTTTTATACTCAATCATGGTGATAAATTGAAAGAAATTTTTGATATTAGTTTTGCCGAATGTACGAGTCTTAATTATAATAATGTACAATAGCATTGCAAAAACAAATCAATTATGAAAACAACCAAGACCCTTATTACCACTGCTATGATAATATTAATCTCAATTAGCAGTGTGGCACAAAATAAGAAAAAAGAGCAGGTAGAAAAGCAACTGACAATTACAGGAATCACTGGACAATCTATAAAAGAATCTTCTGACGTAAATAATGCCGAAAAACTAATTGCAACCATCAGTAACCAAATTGTAAAAGAGAAACTGGTCACCGAAAACACGAATAAGCTGTCTTACATACTTAATAGTAAGGAGTTTATAATAAACGGAGTGAAGCAGGAACCGGCAGTACAATTGAGATATAAAAATAAGTATATCGGAAACAATACGAATTGGAACATTTGCAAAAACTACAAGGTAAAGTAAAAGAGGTCTTTACCACTAGCTGAGTTTTCTTTTTTAGCATACTCTCTGATTTTACAATTGAAAATGATTATCCTATTCTTGAAATTTTGTGATCATTTAAATTCCTTAAATTTTATCAATTCAAAAGAGCTTGAGTTTACACATTGTATCCCTCACAGGCAATCTTATTAAATACATTAAAAAAATAATGAAGTATAATTATATGCATTTCAAATATATCGCTTTACTATGCGTGTTTGTTTTTCTGGGTAATTCAGTGTACGGGCAAAGTTCGAAAGCAGCGAATAATGAAATATACAAACAAGTATCAACAGCATCCATCTCAGGAACCATTATAGATGCTGAAAATAAAGAGCCTATCATTTTTGCAACCATTCTTTTGTTGAATGAGGAGCAGGAAATATTAGTAAAAAGCGAATTGTCTGAAACGAAAGGAGAGTTTAATTTTAAAAACCTGAAAAATGGGAGCTATAAGATTAAAATTACCCATGACGACTACAAAACGTTTAGTACAGGAATTATAACCATTAAATCAGACAATCAAAAAGAAGTACTGCCTATAGAGCTGCTCAAAATCGCCAAAAAAGAGAGCTTAAAAGAAGTCGTAATACTTAAAAAGAAAAAACTCGTTGAGACTAAAATTGACCGCACCATTTTAAATGTAGACGCTTTAGAATCTAACACGGGAATTACCGCTTTAGAATTGTTAAAGAAAGCTCCGGGAACCAGTATAAGCGAACAGGGAGTTGTAAGTCTGAATGGAAAAGCAAACGCTACTATTTTTGTTGATGACCGACCAACTTACCTGTCAGGAGCACAGCTTGAAAGTTACTTAAGCGGATTGTCATCAGACAACATAGATAAAATTGAAATAATGACCAATCCGCCTGCCAAATATGAAGCAGCAGGAAATGGAGGAGTGATCAACATCAAGCTAAAAAAGAGTAAAAAAGAAGGAGAAAACGGAAGCGTTGTTTTGGGTTTAAGACAGCATAAATTTACAGAGTACAATGCCGTTTTTAATCTAAATAAGAAAAAAGAGAATTATAATATCTTTCTGAACGGAAACGTTGCTTACAAAAAACGCTTTCAGGATCTTTATATCAGTAGAAATTATACCGATACAGGCAGTTACAGCAAACAGGAAAACAATAACGTAGGAGATGCGATATTAACGAATCTGAGATTTGGGGCCGACTATAATTTGTCAAAAAATACGGTGATCGGAGTATCTGCAGATGGCTTAATCTGGAATGGAAATGACATCGATAATAGTTTAAATTACCTTTACAACAGAAACCAAACTACAGATTCAATTGTAAAAACATTAGGCGACGCAGATAATAAATTTGTAAATAGCGGAATAAACCTGAACATCAACCATAAGCTCAATGAAAAGAGCGATGTTAGCGCCAACTTAGATTATTTACTATACGATTCCTTTCCCTATCAGCAATTTAGAAATTCGATCATTTTTCCGGATCCAAGTAAAAATTATTCCGATATGCTGGTAGGAGGAGCGGCTTCTAAGGTTAATATTTATTCAGGAAAACTAGATTATTCCAATCAGGTGACCAAAAAAACAAACCTGCAGACCGGATTCAAATACAGTAACATCAAAACCAATAATAAGAGCGAGTACTTTGATATCGTGAATGATGTTTCGACTCCAAACTTAAATCAGAATAATAAGTTTTTATACAATGAAAAAATAACGGCTTTATATGTGAGTTCCAATACAACTTTAAACAGACTTTCTATGCAGTTAGGACTTCGATATGAAAATGTGAAAGTTGTGGGAGATCAGTTAGGAAACGAAATAAAGCCCAAAACAAAAAACACCACCAAGTACGACAATTTATTTCCGACGTTGTACCTATCTTATAAACTGGACTCTTTAGCCAATAACACGGTAGGAATCAATTACGGAAAAAGAATTGACAGACCATTTTATCAGGACCTTAACCCGGTAGTAATTCAGGTTGATAAGCTAACATTTTATAAGGGAAATCCCTATCTGCAGCCTTCAATTACAAATTCCGTTGAAGCTTCCTTTGCTCATAAAAGTTTGTTGAATCTTACTCTTGCCTATAGTAAAATTGACGATCAGATTATGGAAACCATAGAGATAATCAATAATGTGTACTATAGTATGCCCGGAAACATCGGAAATACTCAGGTAACCAATCTTAGTCTTAGTTCAACATTTAATATTACCTCATGGTTAACTTTTAACGGAAACGCACAATTATCCTATACCGATACTAAAAGTAACTTCTTTGGAGGAAAATTGCATACCTACGGTTATAATTTAAGAATCGATCCCGTATTGCAGGTAAAATTGAAAAATGATTATAATGTCGAACTTTTTGGAAGGTACGTAGGTAAAGCATATGTAGCTCAATTTACCACAGATCCTTACTGGTTTCTGGATGTCACCGTCAGTAAAAAAATGTCTAACAGAAGTTCAATCAAGTTGATAGGGATGGATATTTTCAGAACTTATATTAACAAAGGACAGATTAATAATCTTGTTAATGCAACTGCTGATTACAAGACATTATGGAATACCAGACAGGTCCGACTATCGTTTACGTATAATTTTGGAGACAAAATGACTACTAAAGAGAGAGAAAATAACAGTATCGATAACGAAAAGAACAGAATCAAGTAATTCGGAATCTTTTACCTGTTCTGGTTGCTAATTCTTCTTTAAGATCTAAAAACAGAATTGGATTTTCACGATAATTTCAGAATCCGGACTTTAAAAAAGAGGATACAATCTCTTTAAGACTTTATCAACCACAATAAAAACTTTTAAGATGTTTAAAATATCACTAAAAAATTCAATTCTTCTGGCGGCGTATGCGTTGCCAAATACAATTCTTAGTTTCGGGATAGTGTACATTATAAACAATACTTTGTCAGGCAACAAGACGTTTATAACGGATTATACCGGAATGGTTTTTTTTGCAATTGTTGTATATACCTACTTGTTAAACATCATTTTTCAGAAAGGACTCAATGAGTTTTCTTTTAAAATGTTATACGATAATGAAAAAAAAATATTCTCAAAAATACTTCAGACCTCACTGATAAAATTAGAAAACTTAGGTTCTCAGCGTTTTTTTACCGTTGTTGAAGATTTACGGGTATTTGGACTTTTGCCATATACCGTAACACATACCGTAAATTCTGTACTGATGTTAGTACTTTGCTTGATCTACATGTTTACCATTTCGGTAAGTTCTGCCCTTATTGTGGTAGTACTAATTATAGCCGTTGCAGCCTCTTATTTGATGGTTATTAACTCTATGTCTAAAAAAGTAACCAGTCTGAGAGAGTACAACGACGATTATTACAAGTATGTGGATGATGTTATGAAAGGATTTAAAAAACTAAAACTGAGTTTTTTCAGAGCTGAAAATCTAATGAATAGATTTTTAATTCCGAATAGGGATCAGGCAGGAGAATTAGACTTTAAAATCAGTTATATCTTTCTGTCCATTAATCTTATTAGTCAATATGGTTTATATGCCATAATCGCAACCATTTTGTTTGTCTTACCGTCATGGGGATTGTTAAGCCAGTCTGATGTGATAGCGTATGTGGTAATTGTTTTATTCATCTCAGGGCCTATAAATAACCTGATAAACTTACAACAAACCTATACACGTTTTATCGTAGCCAATAAAAGAATCAAGGATTTCTTAAAAGACTTTGAAGTACATGAAGATGTAAAAAAACAAGCGCAGATAAGCGATACCTCTTTTGAAAGTATCGAATTCAAGGACATACATTTTTCATACAATAGCGATTCCAATGACAGTGCTTTTGCGTTAGGCCCTATAAACTTAACCGTAAATGAAGGAGAGACCATCTTTATTGTAGGCGGAAACGGTTCGGGAAAAAGTACCTTCATTAATACCTTCACCGGATTATACGCACCTTCTAAAGGAGAAATACTTTTAAATGGAAAAGAAACAGAGTCCGGTCAGGAAAATCAGGATTTAATAGCAGCCGTATTCACAGACGATCATATATTCTCTCATAATTATGAAGAATATACCGTTGAAAACAATCCTGAATACAGAGAATTATTGGAAATGATGAAGCTGGACAAAGTCATTTTAGACGATAAAGAAAGCTCAGCAAGAAGAAAATTTTCCAAAGGACAAAGTAAAAGAATGTCCTTGATTTTTGCCTTAATGGAGAAAAAACCAATTTTAGTTTTAGACGAATGGGCTGCTGATCAGGATCCTTATTTCAGAAAGTTTTTCTACGAAGAACTTATTCCGAAGTTAAAAGCAGAAGGCAAAACAATCATTGCGGTAACACACGATGATGCCTATTTTCATTTGGCAGACCGAATTATAAAATTTAATTACGGTAAAATAGAGGCTGAGGTAAAAGTCGATAAATCAAAAGAATACAGTAAAGAACTTTTCTGGGCATAACAAGGTGTGCAAACCTGGCACACGGATGAAACAGATTCGCTAAAGCGAAAACGCCGATCGACGCGGATTTTTATAGTTTCATTTTCTTGAGAAAAGGATTTAGAATAAAGCTCCAAAGGAGCAAAACATCTATAGAAAAAAAATATCCGATGCTATAAACAAGCTCCAAAGGAGCGAAATATCTATAGCGTCCAAAGAAGCAAAATATCTATAAAAAATATTCGGATTAAGATTATGCGATCCTATAAACAAGCTCCAAAGGAGCGAAATATCTATAGCATCCAAAGGAGCGAAATATCTATAGCATCCAAGGGAGCGAAATATTTGTAGAAAAAAATTATCCGATCCTATAAACAAGCTCCAAAGGAGCGAAATATCTATAGCACCCAAAGGAGCGAAACATTTGTATTGTTATATTTTATTCATAAACAGTGTTTTATAGAATTCTGAATAAAAATGTACAATGCATTTCCTTACACCAAACCCAGGTTAAATAATTCTTCTTTTTTTAAGTTCCGGATTGGAAAAATCAATTTGTTTAATTCTTCAAAAATTAAACGAAACAAGATATCATTTAGTTCTAATTGCGTAAAAATATTTTAAAATGAAACTTACCCTTCCTCAGCAAGATGTTTATTTCGAGCAGTTATTATATCCCAATGAGCCCATCTATAACATTGGGGCTAAGATTAAAATTAAAGGCCAAATAAACCATGATGTATTTCAAAAAGCATATATTGCCTTAATCGATCAGCATGATTCGTATAGAAGTATAGTTACCAGCAAACACGAGAATGTTCGGATTAAAATTGTAGAAGATCATAACTCAGCTCTGGGATTTGTTGATTTTTCTCAATCTGCAGAACCTTTTGAGGCGGCAAATTTATACATGCAGGAAGAGTTTGCAAAACCTTTTGATTTGTTTGGAGAGCATCTTTTGCATGTTTTTACCCTTGTTAAAGTTCAGGAAAATTTTCATTATTTATTTTCTGTTTATCATCATATCATAACCGATGGCTGGGGTACTTCTTTAATGTTCCAGAGATTGGTGCAGAATTACAATGAGATTCTCGAACATGGTGAAATTCAAACTGTGTATCCGTTTAGTTACAAAGATTTTGCAGCTGATGATGCTGCCTATCAGCAATCAGAATCGTACCATCAGGATAAAATTTACTGGACGAAAAAGTTTGAATCCTTACCACAAAATCTGTTTGATAAATTAGAAGACAACATTCAGGTCAATGAAAGCGATCGCAGGGAACTAATTGTCAAAAGAGAAGTGTACAATCAGTTAAATTCGTTAGCAGTACGTTATAAGTGTTCTACTTTCAACGTCATTCTGGCTATTCTGTATGCTTATTTTGGAAGAAAACACCAGAACAATGATTTTGCCATTGGACTACCGGTTTTAAACAGAAGTAAGGCCAGTTATAAAAAAACAGTTGGTCTTTTTATGGGCGTTTCTCCATTAAGGATTTCGATTGATTTTAACACCACTTTCGAGAATTTAATTACAGAAATAAAAACGACCCTAAGACATGATTATCGTCACCAGCGGTTCCCGTTAGGCAAATTAATTCAGGAACTTCAGGTTTTTAGTGAAAAAGAGAGACTATTTAATATTACACTTTCTTATGAAAAACAGAACTATTCTAATGATTTTCTTCATACGCACACACAGGTAATTCCGCTCACACATAAATCTGAACGGGTAGCTTTGGCCATTTACATCAGAGAATTTGATGAAGATGAGGATGTAAAAATTGACTTCGACTACAACTTGAATTATTTTACAGAGGGACAAATCACACAGGTCGTTCATCACTTCGAAAACTTAGTTCACGCCATTTTAGATGCTCCTGATCAAGTTCTAAAAGAATTAAACTATCTGGGAGAAGACGAAAAGCGCCAAGTTATCGAAACATTCAATACTACAAAAGTTGACTATCAAAAAGAGAATACAATTCTGGATGTGTTTCAGGATCAGGTTATAAAGTTTAGTACAAAAGAAGCCCTAAAAGACGATTACAAAAGTTATACCTATGCCGAACTGGATCAATTATCAGGTCAAATAGCGGAATACTTAATCATCAATTATGGACAAGAGGACAAATCACCAATAGCCGTTTTATTAGGACGTTCGACAAATATTGTCATTGTGTTACTGGGAATACTCAAAGCAGGTAGGGCATATATTCCGCTAGATCCGTCATTCCCCGAAGACCGATTGAATTACATTATCGAAAACAGTCAGGTTAAACTGCTTATCAATGAAAAAGGCTATGTGCTGAATACAAGCAATAAGGTAGAGGTACTATCTTTAGAGACAATCTTAGAAAATGCATTCGAATTAGAGGGAAAACCATCCCTGACAGTTTCTCCTCATGACACCGCTTATATCCTTTACACGTCAGGTTCAACAGGTAATCCGAAAGGTGTTGAAATAGGGCATCAGTCCCTGTTGAATTTCCTCAGCAGTATGCAGCAGGAGCCGGGTGTGAGATCGAATGATGTGTTATTTTCGGTTACAACTTACTCTTTTGATATTTCAATTTTAGAATTCTTTGTACCGTTATTGTCAGGAGCTGCTTTATATATGGCAAATCAGGTAATTTTAGCTGATCCGGCAGTTATTATCAAAAAAATGGAGGAAATCCAACCCACAATAATTCAGGCAACACCAAGTTTCTATCAAATGCTCTTCAATGCCGATTGGAACGGAGACAAACGTTTGAAAGTACTTTGTGGAGGTGATTTGTTAAGTGAAGCATTAGCCGAAAAGTTAATCAGTCATAGTTTAGAAGTTTGGAACATGTACGGCCCGACGGAAACCACCATTTGGTCAAGTTTAAAAAAACTGGAACATGCAAAAGAGGCGTCAAACATTGGGAAACCAATACACAACACACAAATTTACATACTGGATTCATTTTTAAGCCCGAAGCCAATCGGAACTCCCGGAGCAATTTACATTGCCGGCGATGGATTAGCGAAAGGATATTATAAAAATAGTACATTAACTCAGGAAAAATTTATAAAAAATCCGTTTCAGACGAATGGTTTATTATACGAAACCGGAGATGTAGGTCGATGGAATGACAAAGGAGAAATCGAATTTTTAGGACGAAACGATAATCAGGTTAAAATTAGAGGATATCGAATTGAATTGGGAGATATCGAATCGCATTTGAATCAGATTTCCGGAATAAAAGAATCGGTTGTAATTGCAAAAAAAGGGAATCAGCAGGAAGCCTTTTTAGTAGCGTATGTAGTAAAAACGGAAGAAATAGCGGATACAAGAGAAATTGTAGCCACATTAAAAATAAACCTTCCGTATTATATGATTCCAAGTACAATTGTTCTTTTAGAAGAGTTTCCGCTAACACCAAATCAAAAGATAGACCGTAAAAGCTTAGCGCAAAGAGCCATTGAGTATCATACAATAGACGATGATTTTATAGCACCTGAATCTGATCTGGAAAAAAAGTTAGCCGGATATTGGAAAGAAATTTTAAACAATAAAAAAGAAATCAGTATCAATGACAATTTTTTCGCACTTGGAGGACATTCTCTAAATGCAGTTAAACTTGCAGGGTCAATAGCAAAAAATCTTTGGTACGACGTTAGCCTGAAAACGGTTTTTGATTATCCAACGATCAAATTAATGGCGGATCATTTAGCGACTTTAAAACCCAATGACAAACCGGGTATACCATTTACAACCCTAAAAACAAATTTCACAATAACACCTTCACAACAAGAATTATGGGTAGCTTGTCAGGATCAGCAAAAATCGATTGCTTATAACATGGTAGCCGTTTTTGAGATTAACGGGACCGTATTTCCGGATAAAATTAATAATGCCATGTCACAGTTAATTTTTGAAAATGAAATTCTCCGCACCAATTTTGTGGAAAGTAAAGGAACCGTTTTTCAAAAAATAGGGAAACAAGAGGATATCGCTTTTAAAATCACTCAGCTACAGATTGATAACGAACAAAAAAAGCAGACTATTCAGCGGTATATAGAAACACCATTTGATTTAGAACATGATTTATTGGTAAGAATGCTGCTCGTACAAACGGGCGAGACAACATCATCGTTGGTTTTTTGCACCCATCATATTATTATGGATGGAGTTTCATTAGAATTTTTTACCAAAGAGTTTATTCAAAAATACAATCATCCTAATTCCTCAATTAAAAACTCAGGTATTCAGTTTAAAGACTATACAGCATGGTTAGATTGTGAGAAAGACGACAAAACTACTTTCGATTTTTGGAGAAAATATTTAGATGGGTACACGATCAAAGAAACCATCAATACCGATTTTAATCGAAATGATCAACTGCAAAACGGAGCGCATTATTATGATGAGTTTACCATTGAGGATACAACATCGTTTAAAAAATTCGCGCAGGAACAAAAAAGTACGCTTTATAATACGATTATTTCGCTTTTAAATGTGCTGATTTATAAAATTAACGATCACAAAGACATTGTAATTGGAACCGTTAATTCAGGAAGAAACAAAGCTGATATTGCGACAATGATAGGAATGTTCGTAAAAACACTGCCACTCCGTATTCAGCTAGATGAAAATAGGAGTTTTTTAGAGCTCTTAAAACAAGTTCAGGAAGACGTTCTCTTAATAAATACACATCAGGATTTTCCACCACAACTGAAAAATGAAACCCTTTTTGACGTTTTAATAAGCTATCAGAATCCCGATTTTTCTTTTCAGGAAACAATCAAAATGGATCTTGCCGAATTGAAATACGTGACTTCCGACACCAATTACAGCAGATTTCCTTTATTGTTTAATTTTTTTGAAAGCAGCAATACTCTAAAAGTCAGCATTTCATACGATAAGAATAAGTATGAAGAAATCACGATACAGTTTCTTCTGGTGACTTTCAAAAATTTATGGTCTCAAATAATAGAAAACCCTTTGATTAAAGTATCAGAAATTGAAAATCCTTTAGCAAATACAGCAAAACTTCAGGAAACCGATTTTGACTTTAATTTTTAAGCGTTTTTAACTACTAAAATCCGAATACTCTTGATACATATTTATTACTCCTACCTGTCTGAAGAAAAACATCAGAGTTTGCTGCAGAATGATTTACCGAAATTTCCGGCCGATTATCAGGATAAAATTAAGCGTTATCGAAGATGGCAAGATGCACAGTTATCGCTTTTAGGACGGATACTCTTGTTTAAAGGAATCGAAGAAACCTATAAGCAGAAGCCTAATACGAAAGAGATCATGCAAACCTTTTATAATAAACCCTATTTTGAAGATAATCCGGTTCTTTTTAATATTTCGCATTCAGGAGATATTGTGGTTTGCGCCTTAAGCGATCAGTATGAAGTGGGGATCGATGTTGAGATCATTACCGATATTGAAACAGCCGATTTTAAATCGCAAATGACAGAAATTGAATGGAATAAGATCGTTCTGTCCGACAATAAAAAAGAAGCGTTTTTTGAGTATTGGACACAGAAAGAAGCCGTTCTAAAAGCTCAGGGACATGGACTGATAGTTCCGTTGAAATCATTTGAAGTATTAGACAATACAACCGAAATCAACGGAGAGAAATATTATTTAAGCGAAGTAAAAATAGATAAAAACTACAAATGCCACATCTCGTTAAAAACGGATGCCAGTAAAATTTACCTGAAAAGAATCATACTATAAACCTAACAATTTAACTCAACCAAAATGAAAAAAATAATAAGTCTGTTTTTATTACTATTGATTGTACCAAACTTTGCATTTGCTCAAACAAAAGTCTTTACGTTAGAGAAAGTAAAGACCTTTTTTCCCGAAGATCAAAATCTCTCTAAGGAAAATATAGAATGGGGGTTTTTAACGGTTCCTGAAAACTGGGATAAACCGACAGGCAAAACGGTTAAAATTGCGGTGGCTGTTTTAAAAAGTATTTCAAAAAATGGGGATTCAAATCCGGTGGTGTACATCGATGGCGGACCGGGATCAGGCGGACTTTCGGGAGTATGGCCATGGCTGAATCATCCCTTAAGAAAAAACAGTGATATTGTCTTGTTCGATGTGAGGGGAACAGGGCGCTCCCTGCCAAAATTCTGCCCGGATCTGGGAAAAAAATTCTTAGAAATACTAGCAAAAAATCAAAACAGTACGCAAGACGAGCAGCAAAAAACGATAGCTTCATTAGAGTGCAAACAAGATTTACTGAACAGAAATATTGATATAACCGCTTATAACAGTAATTCTATAGTGAAGGATTTAAATGCCTTAAAGAATGCTCTTAAATATGACAAATGGAATGTTTACGGGGTTTCGTACGGTACTTATACCGCTCAGGTTTATGCCAATGCTTTTCCTCAGGACATTAAGTCATTAACGCTGGATTCTTCCATTTCAGATATTTCCCAATATTACAATCGCAATACGGAGAATTATATGAGCAGTCTTAAAAAGGTTTTTAATGCCTGCGAAAATGATCCTAACTGCAACCAGCAATACCCTAATCTGCAAGCCGCTTATTATGAAACCATTGAAAGACTGGAGAAAAAGCCTGTTACTGTTAAGGTGGATCAAAGAATAATTCCGAGTGGAAGATTTACCTATAATGCAGAAGATTTTAAAATTGCAATTCAACAGTCACTTTATCAAAAAAGACTGATAGAAGTAATTCCATTACTAATTACCGAATTTAATAAAGGAAACAAAAGTACTTTAAGCTCTTTAGTAGCAGCTTTTTCAGGAGCTTTAGGCTTAGATTACGGACAATACTATTGTGTGAGCTGTAATGAAGCTGTCCCGAACAATTCGATTTCAGAGTTTAATAAAGGAGCCCGCAATTATAAAGAACTAAAAGGTGGACTTTCCTTTTACAAATCAGATTTCGTGGTTTGCGATAAATGGAATCTGGGAGTAAATAAACAGCCAACCTTGGTTAATTTATCCAACCTGTCTAAATTAACCATCCCCGTATTAGTATTTGCAGGAGCGTTTGATCCGATAACACCTGCCCTAAATGGTAAAATTACAGTTGACAGGTTTAAAAATGCATTTTTGGTAAATGCCCCAATTTCAGGCCATACACCGGGTTTTTCATTGGTAGGAGTCCAAATTGCCGAAGAATTTATAAAAAATCCGCTTCGAAGACCTAATACCAAGGAATTAGACTCCGACAATAAAGTTCATTTCGTTACCAATATAAAAATCAGTGGAGGGATTTCAAATTTTGCCAATAGTCTAAACGAATTCAATTTACTCTTTTTTGCGCCTTTTTTTACCGCTTTAATTATCGTCTTGCTCTCTATTTTTATTTTTGCATATGTATTAATTAGAAAAAGAGAAGAGAAAACACCCAATAAAGTTTTGAGGGCTTTAATTATAATTACCTCTTTGTTAGGGTTGTTTACATTTGTTGGTTTCGTCTTAGCAATAAACAGCACAGCCGAAAACAACTTTTATATACTAGCTTTCGGAATACCAAATCAGTTTAATTACCTTTTTATACTACAATGGATCTTTATGGTGTTTACCCTGATTTCGATACTTTATTTTGTTCTTAAACTTAAGTCCATTTCAAATACGGGAGTTATGGCAACAATTCTGTTTTCATTGCTACTAGTAGGTATTTACTTCCAGTATTGGGGATTTCTGTTTTAAAAAAAAGAGCTTAAAGTTTCAGGCAGATTTTGCAGATTCAGCAGATTTTTTTTGCTCTATTATCTGCTGAATCTGTGTGAAAAAAAAAAAAAGGGAGGTTGTCAGATAACATTTGACAATCTCCCTTTTTTAGATTATGTACTCAAAGTAATTTTTTTAGTAGAATAGCGATTAGTACTTGCGTTCCTGTTTACGATCCTTCATACCAGCCAAATTTATCCTTCACAATCCTATCTTTATCCTGTTTCATATATTCCAGAAGCGAGGCAGAAACAGGAGAATGTCTTTTCCCCTTCAACCATATTAAGCTCCATGTTGTTTTAATCGGCAGTCCTTTAAACGGAATAATCTGCAGTTCCTGATTATGTAATTCATTTTTGATTCCAATTAAAGGCATAATCGAACAGCCCAAGCCCGCAATTACGGCCTGTTTAACCGCTTCATTAGAGGTGAGCTCCATTTTCTTCTCAACAACAATAGCATTTCGCTCAATAAAACGCTCCATCGTTTGACGCGTACCCGATCCTTTTTCCCTAAAAATAAGCGACATATTTTTGAATATCTCCTGTGCGTTTTTATTGTTCTTGAACTTCGTTTTAGTGTTACTTACCAAATAGAGATTGTTTTGCAGTAAATCTAATTTTTCGATATTTAAGTTAGAAGGAAGAATAGACACCAAAGCAAAATCCACTTCGTTTTTTTCTAAACTGCTAATCACTTTACTTTTATTTGTCACATCCATCTGCAGTTCAATTCCCGGATGTTCCTTCATGAAATCGGTCAAAAAATAAGGCATAACATATTTACCCGTTGACACAACAGAAATTTTTAACTTTCCCGTCAACTGTCCTTTGTAAGCCATTGTTTTGAAGTTAATAGCCTCTACCTGACTTACTATTTTCTCCGCAATCTCTGCAATCTCCCTTCCAAAATCGGTAATGCACAATCTTCGGCTCACCACCTCTGTCAAAGGAATATCAAACTGATCCTGAAGATTTTTGAGCTGAATAGAAACCGCAGGCTGTGTCAAATGAAGTTCTTCTGCCGCTTTGGTAACACTTTGTGTCTGTACCACTTTTAGAAAAATCTGAAGCTGATGTAAAGTATAGTTCATAAAAATATTTAATGCAAATCATTACAAATATAAATAAAAATTTATAAGTATAAATAATCAACTTTGCCAGCGTTTAAGAACCAGAGTTTTTATGAATGAAAGAGAAGCATCGAGAATTGTATAACATTAAAAAAGTCTAAAAAAGAAAAAAGTAACATTAACTAATATAGAAAAATGAAGAAAAAATTAGCTGTTTTTAAGATCCTGCTTTGTTCAGTCAGTCTCATTACTGCAATTATGGGAGCTGTATTTTTTGAAAATCTACTATTAAGAAGACTTTCAGATGCCATAATCATTTTAGCATTATTAAATCTTATTCGATTATTAACCAGTAACAACATTATAAATTTAATCCTTACCCATGAAAAACACACAAAAAATTCAATTAATTAAAGGAGACTTCACAAACGAAGAAGCCAAAGAAATTTTACTCAACCTGATCAATGCTAAGATTAATTTTCACAACCTTAAAAACTTTAGTGATGATGAACGTTCCGGAAAACAAGACGAAATTAGTTTAAAGAGAATAACCGAACTTACAGAAAGTCAAGAGGTAATTTCCGAAATAATAAATCACGCAACAAGGGAGAATCTAAAAATAAAAGTAGAAAGCGACATCTTTTTAACGGTTGAAGTTCCGTACACAATAAACGAAAATTAAGCACGACAACCGGAACAGAACAGACAAAATATGATAAGCAACGATATTGAACTCGCAGCCGAAATAGTAAAAAATGAAGGTGTAATTGGTTTTCCAACCGAAACCGTTTATGGTTTAGCCGGAAACATTTACAGTACGAAGGCAGTTAACAAAATATATCATATCAAGCAAAGACCATTGCACAATCCGCTAATTGTACATATCAAAGCAATCGGAGATTTAGATCAGATCGCCATTGAAATTCCGGCGATTGCGAAGATTCTGGCACAGAAATTCTGGCCTGGACCTCTGACACTATTGTTAAAAAAGCATCCCAATGTTTCAGAACTCATTACAGCAGGGCATCAGACAGTTGCTGTTAGAATTCCGAATCATCCTGTAGCATTAGCGTTGCTGCAACAATTAGATTTTCCCTTAGCAGCTCCCAGTGCTAATCCATTTGGGGCCATTAGTCCAACTACGCCCGGGCATGTTGAGGCTTACTTTAAGGAGAAACTTCCAATGGTATTAGATGGAGATGTCTGTAAAGCCGGAATAGAATCAACTATTGTCGGATTTAAAGGAGAAAGCGTAGTGATCTATCGTCTTGGAGCACTTTCTAAAGAAGAAATAGAGAAAGTTACAGGACCGGCAATCCTGTTTAATAAAGAAGAGAATACTCCTGAAGCTCCTGGTATGCTGTCAAAACATTATGCTCCTCAGTCCACTTTATATGTAACCGATAATCTTTCGGAGTGTATTGGCAGATTTTCAGATAGAAAAATAGGATTGTTAATGTTCATGCAGCACAGGGAAGAGCAGAATATTAAACATCAGGTCGTTCTTTCTCCTAGTGGTAACCTGAAAGAGGCTGCTTCAAAGCTGTATGCTGCACTTCATGAATTAGATGCTATGACAGTAGATATTATAATTGCAGAGCGTTTTCCGGATCATGATCTCGGTCGAACTATTAACGATCGTCTTGAAAGAGCCTCAAAACAATAAATAAAACAATTTTTAATGAAAGATGCCTCTTGAATGTAACTCAGATAACAGTACCGCTTTTTCTGAGAGAGAGGCAATAATTACAGTAAAAAATATAAAAGTCTAAACATATGAATCTTAATTTATTGCTTGAAAACCTAACCAATCCTGCGCTGCTTTTTTTTGTCTTAGGAATTATAGCTGTCTATTTAAAGAGTGATCTCGAAATTCCTAAAAACTCTTCGAAGTTTATTTCGCTCTATTTATTATTTGCTATTGGTTTTAAAGGAGGGCAAGAGCTGTCCCATGAAGCTTTTACAAGTCAGATTGTCTGGTCAATGCTATTCGGGATTTTCATTTCGGGAATAATTCCGGTTTATACCTTTTTCATCCTCAAGAGAAAATTAAATGTTCATGATGCCGGTGCAATCGCTGCGGCTTACGGTTCCGTCAGTGCTGTTACTTTTGTTACGGCCGTTTCGTTTCTGGAAAGTCAACAATTGGCATTGCACGGACACATGGTTGCTATTATGGCTTTAATGGAATCTCCAGCGATCATAGTAGGATTGGTTTTGATCTCCTTTTTCAATAAAGACAAAACAAGCCCTATTCAAAAACGTTCCGCACTAAAACATTCTTTAACCAATGGGAGTGTACTTCTTATTTTGGGAAGTTTAGTTATAGGTTATCTCGCAAGTGAAAAACAGGCACAGGGAATAGAACCCTTTACCAATGATTTATTTAAAGGATTCTTAGCCATATTTTTACTGGATATGGGAATAACAAGCGGGCAAAAAATGAAGTCCTTCTTCTCTTTTGGATGGTTTCCTTTCCTTTTCGCGATTTTCATTCCTTTGCTTAACGGATGCGTTTTTGCAGTATTGAGTTCGTTTGTAACGACAGATATAACCAATCGTTTCATCTTTGCGATATTGGCTGCAAGTGCTTCTTATATTGCAGTTCCGGCAGCAATGAAGATTACAGTTCCTCAGGCAAACCCTGGATTGTTTCTGCCAATGGCTCTGGCTGTTACTTTTCCGATAAATATAACCATTGGATTGCCTCTTTATTTTCTTATTGTGCAAAATTTTTAAAAGTGTTTCATATTTAGTTTGATAGGAATTAAAGGGAGAAAGAGTCCGCCAGGTTTAAATAGCTAATCTTACTTGTAAACGGTACGTATTGTGTCTATAAGTAAGGATTATTATTAGAGGTATTCCTCCCTTTAGTTTCCTGTTAATTTGTTGAGTGGAGTTGTTTCGTTATTTTTAAAAACAAAATAAAAGAGAGAGGATTAAATTTGATATTGAATGATTTCTTAGATTTGTATAGCACCATAAAACTATTTAATCATGCCATTAATTGAGCAATCAGAATATAATCTGCCTTCTATTATGCATCGTAACAGGCATATTTCTACTATTTATGCTGCTTTGTTTAAAAAGTATGAAGTTCCCGAATATACAAGAGAAAAGCATGAATTAAGTGATGGAGATTTTATAAACATCGACTTTGTTATAAACGACTCTAAAAAAGCGGTCATTTTATGTCATGGTTTAGAAGGTGATTCGCGCAGAACGTATAATAATAGTTGTGCTGCTTATTTTCGTGAAAAAGGTTTTTCTGTTTTTGCATGGAACAATCGCACGTGTGGAGGCGAGATGAATCGTCTACCAAGACTTTATCATCATGGTGCCGTTGATGATCTTGACGAAGTAGTCCGCTTTGTTTTTCAAAAAGAATTCGAAGATGTCTATTTGATCGGATATTCAATGGGAGGAGTGCAGCTTCTGAATTATTTGGGCTGGACTAAAATTGATAAACGCATAAAAGCAGCAGTTTCAATTTCGGTACCTACACATATTGCTACAAGTGCGGCTGTACTCAAACAAGGTTTTAACAGAGTTTACTTAAAGAACTTTACAATTGATATCAAAAGAAAGCTGAAATACAAGGCAGCTCAGTTCCCTGATTTTATAAATCGGGATCAGATAGATAAAATTTCGTCGTTTGATGAAGTTGATCAGTACTTTACAGCACCGCTGCATGGCTTTGCAAGTCGTGATGATTATTATCAGCGTGTTTCTCCTGAATTCTCCCTTCAAAATATTACCACCCCCGTTTTAATTATTAACTCATTAGACGATCCTTTTCTGGGAGAAAGATGTTATCCCAGAGCCATAGCACAGGACAGCGCCTATGTGTATCTGGAAACACCAAGATATGGTGGGCATTGCGCCTTCCCATTGCGTGACTCGGAGTATTCCTATGCAGAGAAAAGAGCTTATGAGTTTTTTGAGTCGTGCAGAGCACTTACATAGTATTTGTTATGAATCTTGATTGAGTTTCGATAATTCATTTAGTGTATCACTTAAGAAAGATCAAGTATAGCACATATAGTAGTAGATTTGTTTATTGTACCTATATAGTTTACAACCCGACAGGTTTTCAGAACCTGTCGGGTTTGTTTTTTTTACGACCTAATATATAAGGAGTGATTCTGTTTGGCTAAGCGAAAATGCAAGAAAAGTAGTTTCTGTCCAGTTGAGTGAAGTTGAAGCTTTCAGGTTTTGAATTTGGAATTTGAGATTCTATACGATATATAAGAGTAGTTTTTTTGTCCAGCTGAGCGAAAATGGAAGAAAAGCAGTTTTGTCCAGCTGAGCGAAGTCGAAGCCTTTAGGTTTGGAATTTGGAATTTGAGATTCTATACTATATATAAGAGTAGTTTTTTTGTCCAGTTAAGCGAAAATGCAAGAAAAGCAGTTTTGTCCAGCTGAGCGAAGTCGAAGCTTTATCCCGCTATCCGCTGCAATCTTTTGCTTTTTAAAGGAAAAAGCAAAAGGATTTCCACTACTATCGGGGCTAGGGCATGGGTTTTCAAAGGAAAGATCGGTCATAAAGCAAAAACTTCGCGCCTTTGCATCTTTGTGAGACTAGTAAAATAGGAATGTTTTAAAGGCAGGTGTAGTATTGAATCTAATTCATTAAAGAAAAATCTTTCAAATACAGAAATAGTTTAATTTGTAAAAGAGGTGTTGTCAGAGTGTTAAGAAAAAGTTTTAAAAAAGATTAAAAATAAGTTTAGAAAAAGCTTGTGAAAGCGGATAAAGTGACTACTTTTGCACCCGCAACAGCGATAAACGTTCACAGAAATACTGATAAGCAAAACGAATCAAAATGAAAATTTATTTTCAAAAAAGATTAAAAAAAGCTTGTGAGTAAAGAAAGAAAGTTTTAAGTTTGCACCCCGCAAAACAAGGGAAGTTCATTGAAAGATTGGTAAGGAGAGGAGTTAAAAAAGAAAAGAAATTTTCTAAAAAAAAAACTTCAAAAAACTCTTGCCGATTAGAAATAAGTTTTCTACTTTTGCACCCGCTTTGAGAAACAAGCGATATTAAGAAAAAAGAATACGTTCGTAGACATATTGAATTGACAGCCGTTTCGATGAAAATCGAAACTAAAGAATAAGAGTAATAGAGTCGTAAGATTCGAAAAGAACCGATAGATATTCATCGCAATATAATATAAAAAATATACGATGAAGAGTTTGATCCTGGCTCAGGATGAACGCTAGCGGCAGGCTTAACACATGCAAGTCGAGGGGTATATGTCTTCGGATATAGAGACCGGCGCACGGGTGCGTAACGCGTATGCAATCTACCTTTTACAGAGGGATAGCCCAGAGAAATTTGGATTAATACCTCATAGTATAGTGACTCGGCATCGAGATACTATTAAAGTCACAACGGTAAAAGATGAGCATGCGTCCCATTAGCTAGTTGGTAAGGTAACGGCTTACCAAGGCTACGATGGGTAGGGGTCCTGAGAGGGAGATCCCCCACACTGGTACTGAGACACGGACCAGACTCCTACGGGAGGCAGCAGTGAGGAATATTGGACAATGGGCGCAAGCCTGATCCAGCCATGCCGCGTGCAGGATGACGGTCCTATGGATTGTAAACTGCTTTTGTACGAGAAGAAACACTCCGACGTGTCGGAGCTTGACGGTATCGTAAGAATAAGGATCGGCTAACTCCGTGCCAGCAGCCGCGGTAATACGGAGGATCCAAGCGTTATCCGGAATCATTGGGTTTAAAGGGTCCGTAGGCGGTTTAGTAAGTCAGTGGTGAAAGCCCATCGCTCAACGGTGGAACGGCCATTGATACTGCTAAACTTGAATTATTAGGAAGTAACTAGAATATGTAGTGTAGCGGTGAAATGCTTAGAGATTACATGGAATACCAATTGCGAAGGCAGGTTACTACTAATGGATTGACGCTGATGGACGAAAGCGTGGGTAGCGAACAGGATTAGATACCCTGGTAGTCCACGCCGTAAACGATGGATACTAGCTGTTGGGCGCAAGTTCAGTGGCTAAGCGAAAGTGATAAGTATCCCACCTGGGGAGTACGTTCGCAAGAATGAAACTCAAAGGAATTGACGGGGGCCCGCACAAGCGGTGGAGCATGTGGTTTAATTCGATGATACGCGAGGAACCTTACCAAGGCTTAAATGTAGTTTGACCGGTTTGGAAACAGATCTTTCGCAAGACAAATTACAAGGTGCTGCATGGTTGTCGTCAGCTCGTGCCGTGAGGTGTCAGGTTAAGTCCTATAACGAGCGCAACCCCTGTTGTTAGTTGCCAGCGAGTCAAGTCGGGAACTCTAACAAGACTGCCAGTGCAAACTGTGAGGAAGGTGGGGATGACGTCAAATCATCACGGCCCTTACGCCTTGGGCTACACACGTGCTACAATGGCCGGTACAGAGAGCAGCCACTGGGCGACCAGGAGCGAATCTATAAAACCGGTCACAGTTCGGATCGGAGTCTGCAACTCGACTCCGTGAAGCTGGAATCGCTAGTAATCGGATATCAGCCATGATCCGGTGAATACGTTCCCGGGCCTTGTACACACCGCCCGTCAAGCCATGGAAGCTGGGGGTGCCTGAAGTCGGTGACCGCAAGGAGCTGCCTAGGGTAAAACTGGTAACTAGGGCTAAGTCGTAACAAGGTAGCCGTACCGGAAGGTGCGGCTGGAACACCTCCTTTCTAGAGCCTTAATGTTAGCCTAGTGCACGTTAAGGAAAAAAGATGACTATTTATGGGTCTCTGAATTGGAGATTGTATTACTCTTGCTGTTAATTTAAAAAAATGAAAGAATTAAGTAAAAACAGAGTCTCGTAGCTCAGCTGGTTAGAGTACTACACTGATAATGTAGGGGTCGGCAGTTCGAGTCTGCCCGGGACTACTTTTTAAGAATTGTTAATTATCAATTGTTAATTATCAATTAAAAGAAAGACTGTAAGCTTAATTTATAAGGAAATTTTAGAGGTTGAGTAACCGTTTTAAGTACTGTTAACTGAAAACTGTTAACTGACAACTAAAAAATGGGGGATTAGCTCAGCTGGCTAGAGCGCCTGCCTTGCACGCAGGAGGTCAACGGTTCGACTCCGTTATTCTCCACTAAGGGCTATAAGCTATAAGCTGTAGGCCGTAAGCTAAAGAGCTTAAAGCATATTGCTTAAAGCCTAAAGCGCAACAAAGTTCATTGACATATTGAGATAAGAAAATAATAAGAAAGTAGAAAGCGTTTTTTATTAGCAATAATAAAAGACAAAAAAAAACGGTCTTGTTTTAATTGACAAGATTGGTACAATAAGCAAAATAAGGGCGTATGGGGGATGCCTAGGCTCTCAGAGGCGAAGAAGGACGTGATAAGCTGCGAAAAGCTACGGGGACGAGCACACATCGATTGATCCGTAGATATCCGAATGGGGCAACCCACTATGTTGAAGACATAGTACACCGATAGGTGGGCAAACCCGCTGAACTGAAACATCTAAGTAGGCGGAGGAGAAGAAAACAAAAGTGATTCCGTAAGTAGTGGCGAGCGAACGCGGATTAGCCCAAACCAATGATGTTACGGCATTGTTGGGGTTGTAGGACCACGATATTTTATGTACAAGGAACCAGAATCGACTGGAAAGTCGAGCCAAAGAGAGTGATAGCCTCGTATGGGTAACAAGTATAATAGATAGTGGTATCCTGAGTAGGGCGGGGCACGTGAAACCCTGTCTGAATTTGGCGGGACCATCCGCTAAGGCTAAATACTCCTGAGAGACCGATAGTGAACCAGTACCGTGAGGGAAAGGTGAAAAGAACCGTGAATAACGGAGTGAAATAGATCCTGAAACCATACGCTTACAAGCGGTCGGAGCCCTTAAGTGGGGTGACGGCGTGCCTTTTGCATAATGAGCCTACGAGTTAACGTTGCTGGCAAGGTTAAGTGATTAAGTCACGGATCCGTAGCGAAAGCGAGTCTGAATAGGGCGCTTTAGTCAGTAGTGTTAGACGCGAAACCGTGTGATCTACCCATGGGCAGGATGAAGCGCTGGTAACACAGTGTGGAGGTCCGAACCGGTTGACGTTGAAAAGTCTTCGGATGACCTGTGGGTAGGGGTGAAAGGCCAATCAAACTCGGAAATAGCTCGTACTCCCCGAAATGCATTTAGGTGCAGCGTTATTTTAGTTATATAGAGGTAGAGCTACTGATTGGATGCGGGGGCTTCACCGCCTACCAATTCCTGACAAACTCCGAATGCTATATAATGATTGATAACAGTGAGGGCTTGGGTGCTAAGGTCCAAGTCCGAGAGGGAAAGAACCCAGACCATCAGCTAAGGTCCCCAAATATATGCTAAGTTGAAAGAACGAGGTTTGTCTGCCCAGACAGCTAGGATGTTGGCTTGGAAGCAGCCATTCATTTAAAGAGTGCGTAACAGCTCACTAGTCGAGCGGACGAGCATGGATAATAATCGGGCATAAGCATATTACCGAAGCTATGGATTTTGTAGTAATACAAAGTGGTAGGGGAGCATTCCAGCAGGGTTGAAGGTGTATCGTAAGGTATGCTGGACTGGCTGGAAAAGAAAATGTAGGCATAAGTAACGATAATGCGGGCGAGAAACCCGCACACCGAAAAACTAAGGTTTCCACAGCTATGCTAATCAGCTGTGGGTTAGTCTGGTCCTAAGGCGAACCCGAAAGGGACAGTCGATGGCCAACGGGTTAATATTCCCGTACTACTAATTACTGTGATGGGGTGACGGAGTGATGAAAGCGCCGCGAACTGACGGAATAGTTCGTTGAAGTACCTAGCTATATTCTCTATAGGCAAATCCGTAGAGAATGGTGAAATACGATAGTACTCGGAGTCTTCGGACAAAGAGATAGTGCGCCTAAGGGCTTCCAAGAAAAACCTCTAAACTTCAGGTAATTAGTACCAGTACCGTAAACCGACACAGGTAGTTGAGGAGAGAATCCTAAGGTGCTCGAGAGATTCATGGCTAAGGAATTAGGCAAAATAGACCTGTAACTTCGGGAGAAAGGTCGCCCCCAGCAATGGGGGCCGCAGTGAAGAGGTCCAGGCGACTGTTTATCAAAAACACAGGGCTCTGCAAAATCGTAAGATGAAGTATAGGGCCTGACACCTGCCCGGTGCTGGAAGGTTAAGAGGAGATGTTATCTTCGGAGAAGCATTGAATTGAAGCCCCAGTAAACGGCGGCCGTAACTATAACGGTCCTAAGGTAGCGAAATTCCTTGTCGGGTAAGTTCCGACCTGCACGAATGGTGTAACGATCTGGACACTGTCTCAGCCATGAGCTCGGTGAAATTGTAGTAACGGTGAAGATGCCGTTTACCCGCAGTGGGACGAAAAGACCCTGTGCACCTTTACTATAGCTTAGTATTGACCTTGGATAAATGATGTGTAGGATAGGTTGGAGACTTTGAAGTGGCGTCGCCAGGCGTTGTGGAGTCATTGTTGAAATACAACCCTTTGTTTATCTGAGGCCTAACTCTTCGATGAAGAGGACAGTGCTTGGTGGGTAGTTTGACTGGGGTGGTCGCCTCCAAAAGAGTAACGGAGGCTTCTAAAGGTTCCCTCAGTACGCTTGGTAACCGTGCGTAGAGTGCAATGGCATAAGGGAGCTTGACTGAGAGACATACAGGTCGATCAGGTACGAAAGTAGAGCATAGTGATCCGGTGGTTCCGCATGGAAGGGCCATCGCTCAAAGGATAAAAGGTACGCCGGGGATAACAGGCTGATCTCCCCCAAGAGCTCATATCGACGGGGGGGTTTGGCACCTCGATGTCGGCTCGTCACATCCTGGGGCTGGAGAAGGTCCCAAGGGTTGGGCTGTTCGCCCATTAAAGTGGCACGCGAGCTGGGTTCAGAACGTCGTGAGACAGTTCGGTCTCTATCTACTGTGGGCGTTAGAAATTTGAGTGGATCTGATTCTAGTACGAGAGGACCGAATTGGACAAACCTCTAGTGTATCTGTTGTCCCGCCAGGGGCACCGCAGAGTAGCTACGTTTGGAAGGGATAAGCGCTGAAAGCATATAAGCGCGAAACCCACCACAAGATGAGATTTCTTTTAAGGATCGTGGAAGATGACCACGTTGATAGGCTATAGATGTAAAGGCAGTAATGTCATAGTCGAGTAGTACTAATAATCCGTAAGCTTATGTACACCCTTTTCCCTCTCGTCCCAGACGAGAGGGAGGAAACTTTCTTAACAAAAAACTTATTTGTTTCTTTATCTCAGTATGTTAAAATATTGTTTTAATTGATAATTAACAATTTATAATTAATAATTAAAAAGTTGCCCAAGCAACTAACAGCCTTAAGGTGGTTATTGCGGCGGGGCTCACCTCTTCCCATCCCGAACAGAGAAGTTAAGCCCGCCTGCGCAGATGGTACTGCAGTTATGTGGGAGAGTATGTCGTCGCCTTTCTTTTAAGAACCCTATCCAAATCGGATAGGGTTTTTTGTTGTATAACGTTTTTTAAATCCTTGAGCGCTTTGTGTAAACCTTCGCGGACTTTGCGGTTAAAAAAAATGCACACGGATGATACAGATTTGCTAAGCGAAAACGCGGATTAGAACGGATTTTTTATTGGATGTAGATGGCTTTTGCCCTTTCAGGGCGATGTTTGCTGTTTATTTTGGTCCATAGTGCTTTGCACCATGCTTTTTGCTTTTCTGGCTTTCAGCCTTTTTTCCTTGCGGGCTTTGCGTATACCTTTGCGGACTTTGCGGTTAAAAACTTTAGTGCTTTTTTCTTTGAATATTCTTTTTATCGTTGACTGCGTTAGGGATGGGAGCGATATCCTTTTGCGAGGACCGTTCATTTAAAAATTCCCTGAAACTTCTATCGCAAAAGATTTAGCGGACAGCCCGACCCGAAGGGGAACGCCATAATAATTGTTGTTGTTATTGGATCGATGTTTAAATAAGAAATAGATTAGTATAATTAAATGCTATTTCCTTTGACAATTCCGCGGGATGAATTCTTTATAAAATCTAATATTTTATCACGTTCATAAGTTTGCTTCATGTGTTTTTCGATAAAATCTAATGCATGAGAGGTATTTCTTTTTTGCTGAAAGATGATACGATATATTTCTTGTAGTTCTTGTATTTTTTCAATCTTAAAACCTCTTCTTCTTAAACCAATGGTATTCAATCCTGTAAAGCTTAAAGGTTCACGGGCAGCAAGTATATACGGAGGTATATCTTTGACAATGCGACTCATACCGCTAATCATGGTATGCTCCCCAATAATCGAAAATTGATGAATTGCTGTTAATCCGCTGATATTTGCGTAATCACCCACCGTTACTTCTCCTGCCATTCCCACGTTAAAACCTATAATGCAGTTGTTGCCAATGAAACAATCATGTCCGATATGAGTGTTGGACATGATTAAATTATGGTTCCCAATTACTGTTTTTTGTTTTGATTGAGTTCCTTTGTTTATAGTAACAAATTCTCTGATACTATTGTTATCACCTATTTCCAGGGTACTGTATTCGTTTTTGTATTTTAAATCTTGTGGGGTTCCTGATAATACTGCATTGGGGTGTATTTGGCAATTCCTGCCGATTCTCGCACCATCAAGTATGTTTACATTATTACCAATCCAGGTGTTATCTCCAATAATTACATCATTTTCAATAGTAGTGTAATTGCCAATATGAACATTTGTTCCAATAATTGCATTTTTGCCTATAGTTATATTTTTCAATTTGATTGTCTTTATATGAAAAGCAAATGTTGGAAAAATATAATAATTTTTTCTTGATGTAAAATCAATTAATTGAAGCTCTGATTCTGCTCAATGTTTCCTGACTTACACCGATAAGCGAGGCAATATGTTTTAGTTTTGATTTTGCAATAATAGGAGGGAATGAATTTAATAAGTAGAAATATTTATCCTGAGCATTCATGGATTTATAAAAATGATGAAATTCATTCAATTTTGAAAGATAAATTCTAAGCAACTTAATATAGAATTTAGAAAATAAAGGATATTCTAATAAAATTTGTTCATCTGTGTAAGATAATGAATAAAGTATGGTATCCTCACATGCCTGAAAAAGCTCAAATGATGGTTTCTGTTCAAAAAAACTACTCAATGAAGTGATGAATTGGTGATCGGTATAAATCCATTTAGTTACATCTTCTCCGTCATTATAAAAAAACCTTCGTACTGAACCGGATTTTATAAAGTAAATTTTTTGGCAAATTTGTCCTTCTTTTAAAATAACCTCATTTTTCTTGTAAGATTCTTCTTTAAATAAGTTTTTTACTGCTTTTTCGGTCTCTTGATCCAGTGCATGAAAACTGTTTATAAATACAAGAAGCTCTTCCATTGCCTTGTTTAGTTTGTTTATTTGTTGAAAATTAGACCTAATTTGGGACTAATTAATAACGAATATAGTCTATTTCTTAGAAGAACTCTCATTATAAATGTTGATGAGTGTGTTATTCGAATTCTGTTTCGTTTAGATACATTTTTTATTTGGATAACCCGTTAAAAAAAAGAACCCCAAAAGAGTATTTTTTGGGGTAGATTTTAGGGTAGAAATGAATTAAACCTGTTTGTAGTCACTATGCCAAACAGCTTCTTCAGGACCATCTCCTTTGTGTCCGTCTAATTGAATTACGAAACTTTTAGCCGGGAAGTATGGTGTGATGTGGATATCTAGTAAGATTCTGTCTTTTTGAGTTTTATCCTGCTCAATTTTCATTACTGTAAACTTTTCAATAAGATTAGTTGGTCCTTTAATTCCGTCAAGGAATTTAATGATTTGGCTTCTTAAATCGGCTTCAGTTCTGGTAGTCCAGTTCTCGAAAGCTCTTCTGTTTAAGAAATCGAAAAGTACTTTGGTAATATGGTCAAATACACGTACTACAGAGTAGGTTTGTAAACCTAAGTTGTCTCCGTTGAACAATGTTTTTGCAGAGAAAGCCATAATTTTGCTGTACTCATTAACCATTGGTACTAATCCCATTTTTTCAATTTCTGAGATTTCACTTTTCTTCAGGTCAAAACGAACACTTTCCACCTCGTTTAAGCCTCCGAATTTTTTACCGGCAACCACTTGAGACATCAATGTTTTGTATATTTTACCTGCTAAAGAAGTCGATGGTGGTACATAAAGATTGTCTTCTTCTCCAACTTCGTTATTTTTACTTCTTCCTAACAAATAGTTACAAGTCATAATAGTGTTTGATTTGTACACATCACCACCAGTATGATTGGCATTGAAGAAGATATCGATAACATCATCCGGAGTTTCAAGATCTTGGAAATCAGTTAGTAATACTGTTTTGTTTTCGTGAGCTATTTTAGACCATTTTTCTAAAACAGCGTTAGAACCTAAATATCCTGGAACTGAAAGTATAGAGTAGTTTTTTCTCAAATCAAGACGGTCAAAATTTTGCTTTAATTCATTCGAAACATAATCAATAAACAAAGTGTTGTCTAAATCTTTTAATTGCGTTATATCAGCGTTTACGATCGTTACGTTCTTGATTTTATCACTTTCAGCATTTTTGTAGAATAAAGCAACACTACGATAAGAAGTTTCTAATTCTCTTGTAGTGTTTAAGGCGTATTTCAAGTTTTTATTTAATGTTGCATCTGCTGATGTTGCTTTTGCATTGGCTACTTCGATCATTGATTCAACAGAATCATTTCCTTTTAGTAAATCCAGCCACAAATCAAGTCTGTTATTAAGAGTTGTTCTCTCACTTTCCCATTGAGCATCGTTAAGAAAGATGTTTTTTCTGGCTTTTCTGGTAGGGTTTAAGTTTGATAATCCGTCGATTACGTTTTCTAAGAAAGCAAAACCTCCATATTCGTTTAACAGGTTTATTTTGCTTGGGGAGTCTTGTACTAATTGTTCGCTTGAAGAACCTTGAACCTTTTGTTCTTTAGTTTGAGTTGCCATATTTACTGTTTGTTGTTGTTAATTTCGTTCTTAGCGTTTTGAAGTAATTCGATTACTGCATCTTTAACTGCCGGATCCTGGATCGCTTTAATTAAAGCTCTGTTGCTCGAAAGCTGACGAACAATTTTGTACGCTTGTTCTTTTTCAGTGTTTAATTTATTAAGAAAAGGACTGTTTTCTTTTATAGATTTTGCTCCAAAATCTCCTAAGTTTTGGAAAACCATCGATTCGTTTAAATCGGAACCTTGTTCCGTTGTAAATTCAAAGTCTACGCTAGGTTTGTACTTTTCAAAAACCGCTTCTACAGTCTGCAAATCATAGACAGCTTCGGGTCCAACCGGCTGCTCATTTGTAAGTTTTTGAATTAGTAATGTTCTGTTTGAAGGAATTTCCAAAATTGATTCACTGGCGTCAACTTTTACTTCATTGCCACCAATACCATAATTGAACATGCTCATAATTTTATAAGATTTTTAGTTGATTTTGTAAAACTAGTAAAAAAAAACTTTAAAATAATATTGATTTGTAAGTATTTTATTTGGAGTTTTGTAGCAATGTGTTAAAATTAAAAATTAAAGCTTTAGTTTTATAAAAAACAACTTAATTTCGACAAAAGATGAAATACCTGAAATACCCTGTTAATTTTAAGTCTTTGGTGAGAGGTTCACAGGATAATTTTTGTAAGATAGAAGAATCGATTGCTTATAACATTATGATGATTATTACCACTTCATTTGGAGAGATTCCGGAGATCCCAAATTACGGATCTGTCATCTGGGACCTGGAGTTTAATCAGCATATAAAGAAAAGAGATTGGGAGGATTTGGTTAGAAAATCCCTGTTAAAGTCGATTACTGAATTTGAGAGGAGATTAACCTTAAGTGAAGTCACTATTTCGTTAGATGAAATTGATAATACCGAGCTGGGATCAAGCATAAGAAGAAAAGCAAACATAGTCGTAAAAGGAGACATTATCGAAAGTCTGATGCCATTTAGCTTTCACACAAAATTGAATATAAGCCCAATTTCTCAATAGTACAAAATATGAAAGACGTTAAGTTTATTGAAATAAAAAACAGAATACAAAAGAAGTGTTTAGAGATCTGGGGAATTGAAAATATTAACATGGCCGACCCCTTGGTCATGATGTTATTAGAAGTTTTTGTTCATGAACTTTATTATTTGTATCACGAAGGAATCGAATCTGATAATAAAATTATTGAGCGTATTGCTCAGGAAATTGTGCCAAGTCAATGGAATTTACCTATGCCGGCTCACGCTTTAGCAAGTACAGCAGCAACAAATGGTATTGTGGTACTCAACAGTGATGCTGAATTTATTATAAAATCGACTTTCGCGACCAACGTTGATTATGATATTCATTTTACACCCTTTACCAACGAAAGCATTATTGAGGGTGAGGTTGGTTTTCAGCTCTATGACTCCTTATTGATCGATTCTTTTAAAAATGTGAATCGCTTACCGGCGCATTGTAAAATTTCTGATCACAGGATGTGGATTGGACTGGATATTTCAAAAGAAAATCTGGAGAAATTAAATTCTTTGAAATTTACATTTGTTACAGAGAATTCCTCGTTAGACGCTTTTTTACAGTTTGTTACGGTAAGAGATACTCATGGAAATGCTATTGCTTTTGAAAATGAAAGTTTTGCGGAAGTTCAGGACAATAAGCATTACGTTGAAGCGATAAAATCATACTATAAAAATTTTATTTACAAGTTAAAACTAAATCCGGAGAAGTTGGTTTATGAATCTTTACTGGATAAATTTAATATTGAAAAAGACGCATTAAAATCTGCTAAAAAGAATACAGAACTTATTTGGTTAGAGTTTGTATTTCCTGAAATCTTTACCAAACAGGAGCTTGATAAAATCCAGATAAAGATCAACACATTTCCGATCGTCAACCGAAAGCTGAACAACAGAGTTCACAATGCTCAGGTGGAAGGACGTCTGTTTCCGATGAAGGCTGAGAGAAATACGCATTTTTTGGATGTGATGAAAGTTTTTAACGAAAAAAATATCGAATTCATCAATGGAATCAAGCAGCCTAACGCTATCACTTCAAATACCTATACCGTTTTTTATGGCGGATTAGAGAATTATGATTCCAGAACAGCAAAGTTTTTCCTTAAAAAATTAGCCCGAGCTTTACGTGAAGACATCAGTTCATTTTCGAATATCAATGCCGATTATATTGATGCGACAATGACTAAAATCAATGAAGAAATCAATTCAATTGAAAGTAAAATTACCAGCAGTTACAGTCAGGTGAACGAAGAGGAAGTTTATGCTCTGATTCATGAAACCGATAAATCTAAAATTTTGTACTGTTCGTATTGGACTTCAAACGGTCAGGTGGCTAATAACTTAAAAAAAGGTACTGTTTTAAAACAAACGATCTTATCAGAATTAGTTCAGGATTCTACTGTTTTTGAGACGACTTCGCTTGGCGGAATTTACAGAAATAACAAAGTCGAGAAATTAATCAATCTTCGATATGGTTTTTTATCCAAAGAGAGACTGGTAACGAAACAAGACATAAAATCTGCGGTTCATTATCATTTAAGAAACATTACAAAAGAGGTACTGATTACAGATGGAGTGGGCATTAGCAATGAAAGAAAAAAAGGAGTATTCAGAACGATTGATGTAAAAGTTATTTTGCAGGATAAGTATGCTTTACAGATAGAAAACAAGCAAAAAATAGGATTGTTTTTGAAGGAAACCTTAGAGAAACAATCTGTGATGAACATCCCATTTCAAATTACCATAAACTAAACTTATGAATGAATTAGATTATAGCCCCAGCTTACTATCTGCAATTAAATCTGCTAAATCGTTGGCCATTCAGGATGGACATAGCACTTACGGTGTTCCGCATTTAGCCTACGCACTTTTATTTGAGCCAACGGGATTGACAGAGGTTTTAAAAACATTATCAAAAGACATAGATTATATAAGAGAATGGTTTGACGTGAGAAAGGAGGTATACACTTCGACTCAAAGCAATGATAACATTATTATTGCCGATGCAGAGATCGAAAATGTTTTTACCGAATCAAATTTCAATAAAATCAGATTAGGATCAGATTCTATTGATGCTTTTTGCGTTTTTATTGCCATTATTAAACCCGGATTGGTGTACAGTGACAAACAGATCGACGGTTTAAATTTAAGCGATAAAGAACTTTTAAAACATTTTGGGCTTCGTAATACTCAAAAAAGTTTTAATCTGGTGGATAATGATGATAAAGAAGAAACGGTTGATATTAATTATTGTGATACACTCTACAGAAAAAATATAATCGAAGAGGGCAGTGCTATTATTGGCCGAAATAAGGAGGTAAGACTGATACTTGAAAACATTGAACGATACGAGAATCACGGTATTTTGTTGATTGGAGAATCAGGTATTGGAAAAACTAGTATCATAAAAAATCTGATTTACAGTTTACACGAAACAGATCCTAATTTTTTTGAAGAAACACTGGTACTTTCTTTAAACGTGTCTAAACTTGTTGCCAATTGCAGCGGTGAAAATGAGATTTCGAAGAAATTGATTGAAATTTTCGAAAAATTATCCAAGAACGGAAAGAGCATTCTTTTTATCGATGACATACAGGTGTTGTTAAATTCATCAAGCTCAAAATCAAATGCGGTAATCAACATCATCAATACGCAGTTAACTCAGGGAACGATTAACATTATTGCTTCTATTGATTCAGATTCGTATCGAAAATCGATTGAAGGAACGACTATTGACGGAAAGTTTGAAAACATTTTTATCGAAGAACTGGATCATGCTTTATTGCTGGAATGTCTGGGGATTTATAAAAATAAATTGGAAAAACATTATAAAATAGGGATTGACGATGAAGTTATAGAAGAAGCCATTCATTTGTCGAAAAGATTTTATAAAGAAAAGAAATTGCCTTACGGAGCCATTGATTTATTAGACAGAACAGCTTCGTCAGTAATTGTTTCGAATGCCAATTCCTTAGTTGAAATTGTAAAAATAAAAGAACAGATAAAAGAAGCTGACCCTGCTGATGAATCAAGGATGAGTTTGCTGAAAAAAGAAATATTCAACAGAATTAGCTGTGTGGTAACCAGTAAAATTAGTGCTGCCGAAAATTCAAAAAAACAAAAAGACGAAGTAATCACTTTCGATGCCATCGAAAAATTATCAGCTGATATCGAAGCGATTGCAAAAGAGAAAATCACTGTGGTTAAAAAGTCTGAGATTTTGGCGGTCGTTTCTAATGCAACCGGAATTCCATTAGGAAAAATAAGTGCAGGAGAAAAGGAAAAACTTCTAACGATTGAAGACAAATTACAAGAGAGAGTAAAAGGGCAGGCACATGCTATTAAAACACTTTCAGAAGCCATAATCGAATCCCGTAGTGGTTTGAGCAACCCAAAACAGCCTATTGGTTCGTTCTTCTTTTTGGGACCAACCGGGACGGGAAAGACAGAATTAACTAAAACACTTGCAGAGCTGCTGTTCGATGACGAAAATGCGATGATTCGTTTTGATATGTCAGAGTTTAAAGAAGAACATTCGGCGGCGTTATTGTATGGTGCACCTCCGGGATATGTGGGGTATGAAGAAGGTGGGATGCTGGTGAATAAAATCAGACAAAAACCTTATTCGGTGGTACTTTTTGATGAGATCGAAAAAGCGCACAGTTCGGTTTACGACGTGTTTTTGCAGATTATGGACGAAGGAAAAGTGCATGATAAATTGGGGCGTGAAGGTGATTTTTCGAATGCAATTATCATTTTTACCTCAAATATTGGAAGCCAATGGATTCAGGAGCAGATAGAAAGCGGTCATTTACCCACTTCTAATCAGTTGATTGATATTATGAGTCAGCACTTCAGACCTGAGTTTTTAGGACGTTTGACTGAAGTAGTTCCATTTGCACCGATCAATATAGAAATCGCCAAAGCTATTTTCAAACTGCATCTTAGCCGTTTGCAGGAACAGTTAAGAACGATCAAAAATATTTCATTTGATTTATCTGATTCGGCTTTAGAATATCTGACCAATAAAGGATTTTCTAAAAAATATGGTGCCAGACCTATTGCGGGAACCGTACGAACTTATCTAAAGAAAACCATTTCAAAACTAATTATATCCGAAGCTATTTTGGAGAACGAAAGTATTGTTCTGGATATAAAAGAGGATGAATTTATCTGGGAAAAGAAATAAGATATGGAACAGGATATCGCAGTTTTAAAACAACAGCTTAACTTTAATTTGAGAGGAGAAATTCTTTTTTATGAATTGCAAAATATTCTTAAAAAGGAAACCGAAGTCTTTGTCAGACATAAAGGACTTTCAAAAAGGCACAATTCAAGAGATGCTATTGATCTCTCGTCGATGTTGTATCAGGAAGATTCGAGATTTACCAAAGAAGCGCTAGTGCTGCATTTGGCCAAAAACAGCATCTACCATAATTTGCCTGAATTACTTTTTCATCCCTTATCGGTTAGTAATTCTACGATGTCGAATAAAGAAATTGTAGAAGCAGTAAGAGAAAACAAAAAAGCAGAAAATAATGCTTTAGATTTTTTTATGCCCTTTGACAATGAGCTTTTTGCGGCAAATTCAAATTATGCGATCAGAAGTCTTCACTTGTTTAATGATAAGATTGATTTGTTTCTGAAAATAGTAGATGAATTAGTCGCCATTGATTTTGACTTGTCTAATGCGCAAAAAAAGAATCTCTTCATTTATCTGTGTGAAGCCGATAAACTGAAAGAGAATCTTCCGGAACTGGAGAAAGTACTGGAAACCTTATTGGGTAATGTAGTCAAATTAAAATACAAGAAACATGTCTTCACCGATTCTCCTTTTTTGGAATTAAGTGAAGGAGCATTAGGATTCAATCTGGGACTTTGCGGAGCGGTAGAAAGCGAGATAGACGACGTAGAGGTTGCGCTATATTTTGAAGGAAATATAGATTATAAGATACTGGAACGCAAGATGAACCTAACTCGTAAAGTATTAGAGTATTTTATCATTAGTAACAGAAAAATTGATATCGTCTTTTTTAATAATTATCAGTTAGGCATAAAACTAAACGAGAACTATTTGGGCATAAATACCATTTTATAATTTTTAAACCATAATAAAGAGATAACATTCAGATATGAATACAATACTACCCTTTTTCTTAAAATACCTATTAGCTCCGTTTTTGATTTTAATCATAACGCTGATTATGAGCCAGTTTTCAAATGTGAAAATTAAAACAAAAGCGGCCATAATATTTACTTTATGTTTTTCGATTATAGCAGCTTTGCCCTGTTTGTTTGCTTTCTTTAACAATGAATTTATCTGGTTTGGCTTATTATTTTCGGTTATCTACTACATCATACTTGGAATCGCACTGGTGTATTTCATGAACACTGCTTTATTTCAAAAAGTGGGGATACAGAATAATGTTCTGGCAAAAGTGTTTCTGTTTTTAATAATAGCGATTCTCTCTTCCTGGATTTATTATCTTGTTTTCAACTATATCGCCATATCAAGTTATGCTCACATCAGTATGCTTAATATTTTGTGGTTGTTTGTACCTATCTTTTTTCAGGAATCAAAGAACAAATACCTGCAAATACCTGAGCCTTTCTACGAATACTGGAGAGTGGGGAAAGAACGCAAGGATTTCGAATATTGGGATAATATCGATAAGTTTCGCCTCATGCAGGTATCCATACACATCAGAAAAAAAGCCAATTCTGAATTCTTTTCAAAATTTGATGTAAAAATTGCTCAGGACGTCAATCTGGGTAGTTGGTTTGATAAGTTTATAGAAGATCAGAATTACAGATTCCCTAATGATGCTATCGAATCCAACGCAGAGAATGAAGATACGGGCTGGACTTTTTATACCGCAAAATACTTCAGCTTTCCTTTGTTTATAAAGAACTTGAGTCCTTACAGAACCATTTCTGAAAGTAAATTGAAAAATAAACAGACCATTTTTGCTAAAAGAGTAGCTTTAAACAGACATGAAAACGGTCTGGAAGAATAATTAAATACCACCTCTTTTTCTTTAAAACCATTTGGGTAAAAAAGGAAAAGAGATTAATAAATACCACAAAACAAACTTCAGGATTATGAAATCAAACATTCATTTACCAATCAACTGGACAGACGGTGTAAAACTTACGAAAGACCATTTTATCAATAATTATTTCAATTACGTAACAATTGTCAGTGATTATAATAAAGTTCAGTTAAACAATTTTAATTATGGCTGTATCCAGCCGGCGGGAAATAAATCGATAGACATTGAGATAAAAATTGAGGGAGGACAGCTGGTTGCCTACCTAAAAAAATGTGAAGTAATTGCTAAAAACGGTCACATAATTTCTTTTAATCAGGATATTTATGGCACCAAACTTCCGGAAGTAAGTATAAACGCCAACGACTTAGATCGAAATTCTTTTGAGCATTATTACGTTATTGTTTCCGTTAATCCTTATGA
The DNA here is from genome assembly GCF_025947365.1 of Flavobacterium sp. N502540. Lineage (NCBI taxonomy): Bacteria > Pseudomonadati > Bacteroidota > Flavobacteriia > Flavobacteriales > Flavobacteriaceae > Flavobacterium > Flavobacterium sp. N502540. Next base: position 5,192,732 of record NZ_CP110012.1, on the reverse strand, counting down.
TTTAATTCCTGTAGGTATTCCTGATCCGGAAATTATTCCATTGCATCATCCTCATGCCCTTCCGGAGATCAAATTGCACATCATCAATAAAAAAGAGGTAAATGATAATTTTTTATCGGGTTACTTTTTAATTGTCAAAAAAATAATATTCCAAAACGGAACTTTTATCGAAGACAACAAGTACATCGCTCCTGTTGTTAAGACTAAAAACAATGAAATCCTGAATCAGTTTATAGCGAAAGTAAACACTGAATTGTATCAACTGAATGATTTCTCGATTAAAATTCATAAAAAAAATGTGCAAAACTCTTCTAATAACAGACTGGTGTCGAACACGTTTAGTTTATGTACCAAAATAATCGAGTATTATTCAGAAAACTGTTTTTATCTTAAAAATGTCGCTCCTGAGGAATCTCCGGTGTATATGTTTGACAGAATAATTGTTTTGGCGAATCATCTTATTTCGACATTGACTTTAATGGATGACAAAGAAAAAGAGGTGCTGCTGCAGTACTATTATGAATGGATTGATGTAAAACCTTCGGAGTTATTGAGCGTATTGTTTGAAGCAAAAAGCGCCGTATACGACCACAACGATATCGCGCAAACACTTGAAAAACTGAATCAGTTTTTAGGAATTTTGAAGCGCTTATGGCAAAAATTAAGTGAACTGGAGTATATCGGAATCAGAAAAGAAAACATTGTAATTAGTGAGGAAACGAAAGTGGCAGCACCAAAGAGCAATACATGGTCAATATTAGATTAAACATAGCGCTATGAAACCACTTAATTCTCCTAAAATAGCGACTCAAAAACGCAGGTTTTTAATCCTCTTTTTTACAACGTTTACTTTTATTTTCGGCTGTCTTTTTATTACGCTGATAACGGCCAATAAAGGTGCTGCCGAGTTAGAGCAAAAACACAAATACTACAATGATATTGCAGTAAAACAGGGCGAAATGAACTTGCTTCTGGGTGAAATCCTTATCGAAATCAATGACTTAAGATTTAAAGACAGAACTTTAAATGAACGTAAAAATCTTCAGTCCCTGATCAACGAAAAAAGATTTGCAATCAATAATGAGATTCAAAAATCAAAAACAAATCTGACCAATTCTTTCGGTTTGTATGAGGAACTTTTGGTTGAATTGCAGCGTATACAAACTAAAATTGATGTTTTAAAAGAAGCAGCAACAAGCTACGAAATCAAAAGTAATCAGCTTAAAAATTGTATTGAAAAACATAAACTGGAAAATAAAAAAAATAGTACCAAATCATGAAGAAGGCAATAATTTTTGACGAAACCTATTGGAAGAAAGCAAAGTTCAATTTATTATTTATCATTAGCGCCTGTGTCATATTTATTGGTCTTACCAAGTTTTTATTGAAGACACCTGATTTTAATAATACAGATATGCTGAACAGAATTAATGATTATGAAAAAATGCAGAAGATTAAGGTAGACTATGCCAATAAATCGAAGTTAATTTTCAAAACCATTGATACGATTAAATACGACATTAATCAGGTACAGCGTATCGATGAAGTAAAAAGAAATATTTCAGAGTACAAACAGCTTTATAAAGACAACGAATTTCATTCGTCCTATAATTTTTGCTTAATCGGCGGGAACTTATTAAATGTTTTTTTAGAGATAAACCTGGAAGAAAGTACGGTAAAAAAGAACGATACTCTGGTACAGACAAGTCTTAACGAATGTAAAGCAGATTTTAAAAATGAACATTAAAAACAGAACAGTAGTTATCCTTTTGTCTTGCATTGCGGTAATTTTAGTGATAGTAGCACTGCTATTTCCTTATAATAAACGATTGAGTAATCTTGATTTTTCGATTGTTGATGATAATAGTAATCATCAGTATGAATTAAACGAGGAATTATCTTTTAAAATAAATGACAGTACTTTAATATCAGATAAAAAAGCCGTTTGGTATTTTGGAAACGGTGATTCGATTGTTAGTAAAGGAAGTGTAAATTACACTTATGACAAAGCCGGAAAGTATTTAGTTACCTTAAAAATTGACGACAAGTTTGATTTTTCAAAACAGATCAATATCGTTAATGGCAGAAGATTGACGGCAAGAGATTCGATCACCAAGATCTTTTGTCCGGAGTTTGGTTATGTAGGTGAGGAAATTGTGTTTACCGGATATTCTCCGAGTTCTAATAATTGGTATTGGGAATTTGGTGAAACGGGAACTATTGATTCTTATGAAAAACAAGCCATTTATATTTTTACTCAGCCTGGAATTTATACGGTAAAGCTTGAAACAGACAAAACGAAGTATCCGATAACAAAAGAAATTGAAGTGCTTCAGTTGTACGAACCTTTCAAAGAACCGGAGGCCGTAGATTCGTCAGGTATTGTATTGAATGATATTAAAAAAAGACTGCAGACCATTGCTAATTTAGGAGCAAGAGATACCAGAACGTACAGAGAACAGGTGAATTATCTGAAAAATAAATACATCTGCAATGATTTGTCTGATGTAGTGGTAGTAGTCAACGAAGAAAAATACAATGATTTTTTAAGTTACTGTCAGGGACTTCATTATCTGGAAGGCAATGAGACTATAATTGAGGATGTAAAATTAGATAATATTAAGTGCTTTAAGCAGATCAATATTACCCAAAAAACTAAAAATAAAACAAAGTAATAGATGAAAAGCAGCATTTTACTTCGATATACGTCTTTAATTTGTTTATTGATCACCAGTACCCTTTTTTCGCAGGTTAAGAACAGTACAAACGTTCTTAGAAAAACGGGAGAAACAGTTAATACTTACGATAACCAGGAGCAAAAAGAAAATAAAAAACCAGAACTGAAAATGGTTTTTTCGGATCGAAATGAGAATAAAATTTATGAGGAACCTTATGGCGCTAAAGTAAAAAATAAGGCCGCTATTTTGACTCCCATGTATGTTATTGATGAAGATAAGAATTATTACGAAGTTGTCGTTGCGGATAAAAAACTGATTGGGAAACCCAAAGGGACATTCTCTGCTTTAAGAAGTAAAGACAACCATTTTTCTAAAGCTAAAGAAGTACAATATCTGGGATGGATTAAAAAAGACAATGTACTGGAATATGGAAGAGCTATCCAGAATCAGGTTAACTTAAAATATGTAAAGTATTTTGTGGCTTGTAATACGCTGGATAATTTGGTAAACAGTAACAATAACGTCAAAAAAAGTACTCTTTTGTTAAAGGGAGATCCTAACTTAGAAACAGTAACCAAAAAAGGGATAAAACTAAATGACTTCGTTTACGTCTACAACATAAACAAAACGGCAAATTCAGCCTTTGTGTCCAATTCTGATGATTTGATGCCAAAAGACACCGCTAATTTTAAATATGGTTGGGTTCCTTTGCAATATCTGAATCCTATAACAGACAATGTGGTGGTGAAACTGAATCCTGCCGATACGTTGAAGTTTTCGTCGGGTAAAATCAACTTTCATGCAAATGAACTGTACAGAAACACCTTTTTCGTAAATGAAAATCAATCTAGTATTGCTGCCAGATTCGATAATACCACTAAAATTTTATTGCCTGTAAATGTCTGGAACCACGACAAAAATAAAATAACAAATTTAAAAGGGGATGATATTACCATAAAGACAATCGAACAGATCGATTTGCAAAGTAAGACCATTAACTTTTTTTACGTTTTTGAGAACAACGGCAGTACCAAACAATACCTGAAAAAGACACTTTCGGCATTGCAAAATCTAAAATTAACAACGAGCAGTGATTTGTACGCCAATTATAATTTTACGTACTCGTTTATTGCAAAAGGAAAGTCCAAAAGTTATTTTTTGCTCAGAACATCCTCTTTTTCGAAGTGGTTTGATTTAATTGAAAAAAGTATCAAAACACCGGAAGAAATTACAAATGAAAATATTTTACCCAATAACAACATAAATATTACTCAGTTTTTGAGTGCGGGACCCAATTACGAAAACAATTTCTTTATACTCGCAGGATTAGACGGATCAATAAATACCGTTTTGCAGGACAATATGAGCACATTGGCAAAGAATAATGCCAAGTTATTGTACATCCTTTTTAGAAATGAAAACAGTTCTGACAATCAGGATTTTATTTCGCAGAGTAAGGCCTATTTAAGTGATGCCAGTAATGCCAACAAAAAATACATTCAGAACTATTATGTAGATCCAAAGCTGGTTCCTAAAAATGATGAATTTGTTTACAATGGCGAAGCGGATAATGAGTACATCTACAACGCTCCTTTAAAAAGTAACTTTAATGGCGGAATTGTATTTCCTAAGTTAAACGGGGAGCTTACTCCTGAAACGATAAACAAGGCCATTGATACCGTGATCAGTAAAACGATCAAGACGAACAATGCATTGCTAAAATCACTCACTCAGTATAAAAATGAATTTAGCTTTTTAAGAAGTCAGCCGAGTATAACCGTAAAAAATATTATCGAAAATTCTCCTTTAAAAGACAGTGTAAGTACTGATGTGCCTAAAAAGTATAAAAACGAAACCTTTGCGATAAATGCAAAAGATTCGCTGTATAATGATTTAGAAAGTAAAGTACACATTTTACTGACCGAAAATGAAATTAAACAGCTTATTGAAAATTATCGGGAGTTAGTAAGCAAAGAATACACCAATGAAAATATTGATAAGGTAGAGATTCTGAATTTTAAAGACAGGTGCTATACATTTGCCTCAATTATCAGAAGGACCGAACCATTGAGAAACAGAAATTCTTTAGCAGATCTGTTTTATTTTAAGACAAGAGTATTTGTAAACAGTTCTGATCTGCATACTATAAGAATTAAAGATATCAGAAAGTTTAAGAGAAAACCGGCTGAATTCAGAGCGCTGTTTATAGGCTTGAATGCTAAAGTTGAAGCCCTAGAGAAAATGGTAAGAAATAGTGCTTTTGAGGTTTTTGATGAGGAGTCTCAGCTCAAACACTATTATATATCGAAAAATATGCTACTATAAAATAACGATTATGGAACTTATCAATACAATAGAAATGACGAAACCTTTGCATGAAATAATTTTAGAGTTATTTTATTTTGAAAGCAAAGGGAAACCGTGTGAGTTTACAAAAAAAGAAATCTTGTGGAGGCTTAAAAATCCCAGTATTACAGAATATCAGATAGAAGAAGTACTCAATTGGATGGTACATCATAAAAAACTAAATGAGAATTTAGGTTTGTACAGCCTCGATCGCTTTGAACTAATTGATTTAGAAGAAAAATTTAAAACCGAGAGATTGCACAAAGAAAAAAAACAAGAGCCTATTTTTTTTACCAATTACAGTACGATAAACAATATACACAATGCCGCAAAGCCCAAAGCGCTTGAAATATTTATTCAGTACATACTGCCTACGTTTTTGCTTTCTTATATTGTGTTTATTTTTTTCTTAGTAAACAAGTTAAATGACAGTTTTGCGGTAAACAATAATAAAATTGAAGACGTTAGCGAACTGACATTAAAAGAGCCTAAAACAGGAGTCATTAGAAAAAAAAGAGCGCTGTCTGACAAAGAAGTAAAAAGACTGTTTTCTAATCAGCATCAGAATATTTTGTATTTGAACAAGACCATAGATTCATTGCAAAAGCAGGTGAACAAAATTAATGAAATTCATACCACAGCAACTTTAGACTTAAAAAACCAGGTCAATTCTTTACAGCCACAGGTCAATTCAATAGTCCTGCACATAACCGTTGTACTGTTGGGATTTATTCTGTTATTTTTTATGAAAAATGTTACAGATTAAAATGAATTAGTAAAAAAAACAGATAAAAGAGGTATTCTAAAATTATGCAGAATATCTCTTTTTGTGTTTACGGGGTTAGGTGAAGAAGTAAAACGAATGTTGAAAAAATATTTTTTGACTATTAGATTGTTTTTTGCAGTCACTATTTGTTTTTTTAAAACAGATGAATTTTCTGTCAGCCCTTATGAATGCTGGATTCTTACATTTGTCAATTAAAAACGACTCTTTTTTTTCTTATTTTTTGTGAAAAAGATTACGAATCGACTTGTTTTTTAAAAATGTATTTGTATATTCGTACAAATATTGATTGCGAATCACCCTCATCTTCCTACAAGAAGCAATTAAAAAAAGTACGTTAGTACAAAAAGAGGTATTCTAAAATCATGTAGAATACCTCTTTTTTTTTGTTCATACTAGTCATACAAAAAGAAAGAGGATTCTGAAAAACTTTATTTAACAACTTAAATTTTTTATTATGGCATTTAAATCAATTTTAGAATTCGAAGGAAACGAGTACCAAGTATTATTTTCAAAAGTTGATATGTTGAGACATACTGACGGTAAAGGAGCAGTTTCTTCTGAAATTAAAGGAGGAAGATTAAACTTGAGAGTAAAATCTACAGACAACACTACAGTTATTGAACAAGCAGTAAACAGTCAACACAAACCAGTAAGCGGAAAAGTGAAATTTTTCAAAGCTGACTCTGAGCAGGTAATGAAAGAACTTACTTTTGAAAACGCTTTTATTGTGTTCTTTAGTGAGCAGTTAGACGCTTTGGCTGAAACTCCAATGACTACTGAGATTACATTCTCTGCAGAGAAAATTACTTTAGGTAATGCTACATTAGATAACAACTGGGCTAAAATTTAATTTTTCTCATAAAACAAGAAGCAGTTACGTACTGCTTCTTGTTTTTTTATTTTCAGAATATGACATCTTTTAGCTTAAAATTGAATTCGGCGCGAAGAACTTTAAAATAAAGGGCTTTGACTATACTCTGTTTAAGTTAAAAATTTTAAAGAATTAAACTTAAAACTAGACAGATTTATGGTCATTCCTAAAATAATCTTTGGTATAGACGGCAAAGAAATTTCTCATTTTACTAAAATCGATTTAAAGCAAACCATTAATGCTCACCATGAGTTTTCAATAAGTATTCCACATTCTGTTATAGAACGACCTCGGGCCTATACGATGGAAAGCGCCCAGGAATGTCTTGGGAAAGTGCTGCACATCAGGCTAAGCGGTAATAATAATTTTCTGGGAATTATAACAAACGTTCGCTATCAACAAGAATTGGGACATGTAGGCAGTCAAATTGTTATTTCAGGATATTCTAAAACTATTTTGTTAGACTACGGTCAAAAGTTACATTCCTGGGAAAATCTCAATTTGAAAGATATGGTGCACGATCTCATACAAACTGCTGCAGGAGAACAGCTGCAATATGAAATCGAGCCCGAATTTACTTCTAAAATAGAATATCAAACGCAATATCTGGAATCGGATTTTAAGTATATCCAGAGATTAGCCAAACAATATAACGAATGGTTATTTTATGACGGAGAAAAACTTTTTTTTGGAAAACCACAACAAGAAAGTTCTCCCATAAAATTAATTTACAACAAAGACCTGTTTAATTTAAGTATATCGGTAGAAGCAAAACCCCATCAGTACAGCGGATATACTTATAATGAAAATATCGATCAGCTTTATCAGGCACAAACAGATGACAGCATAGTAGAGGGATTACCGAAATTAGGAAAAGACGCCTTCGAAGCTTCCAAAAAGTTATACAGTACAGCTTCTTACGAGTTCGGACAATTTAGTACCGGAGATGATGTATATTTTGAGAGTATCCTGAAAAAGAAACAGGAGAGTATAGCTGCAGAAGGAAACTACATTTCGGCAACAAGCTCAAATCCAAAACTAAGAATCGGCTCTATTATTAATATTGAATCTCAGCAAATATTAGATAAGTCAGAGGTTCTTCAAAAAGGATTGAGTACAAATAAGACACAATTTGAATCGAATGAAATAGGTACTTATATTATTACCGAAATCACACATAAAGCTACTGAAATTGGAGAGTACGAAAATAGTTTCAGAGCACTTCCTGCTAAAATAAAAAAACTTCCCGAGCCTCAGGTAGGCATGCCAATAGCGCAGGAACAAAGAGCTGTGGTAGTGGCCAATGATGATCCTAGTGGTAATGGAAGAGTTCGTGTAGAATTATTATGGCAAAAAAAACAGCAGTCCCGCACACCTTGGCTGTATGTATTAACTCCTAATGCAGGAACCAGCGATGTTGTAAATAAAAATCGCGGATGGGTTACGATACCGGAGGTAGGTGATCATGTAATGGTTAGTTTTCGTTACAATGATCCTAACAGACCATATGTGATTGGTAGTATTTTTAATGGAAAAACAGGCGAAGGCGGTAAGCTGGACAATCATATTAAAAGTTTCTTTACCCGTTGCGGGAGCACCATCACTTTTGATGATAAGCAGAAAAGTATTCTGATAAAAGACCCGTCAGACAACAGTGTTTATTTGGATGGTGAAGGTAATATTACTGTAAATGCACCTAAAAATATGACCATCAATGTTGGTGATAATCTGGATATTACTGTTGGTAAAAATATGACTGTAGGGGTAGGTGGTAACAAGAAAACCACTATCGACGGTAACAACAGCTTAAAAGTTGGAAAAAGCAGTACAGTCGATATTACAGAACTCTACAAACTTATTACAAATATGTACGAGCAAAAAGTATCGGGTGATAAAACCGTAAAGATCAATGGTAATTTAAATAAAACCACAGCGACAACAACTCACAAAGCCATAGGAGGAGATATTTTGATAAAAAGTTCGGGAATCTCAAAAGTACTGGGTGCCATTGATGCCAAAGTAAATAAAGGATAGCGCAGGCACACTGGTAAAGATTTATCCTAATTGAAACAAACCGGTACAGACAAAGAAAACTTAATCGTAATATCAAATCAGAATGAAGCAACTCTTATTTTTTATTTTTCTATTGGCAAGTGCATTCTCTTTTGGACAAGCGGAAGAGGTACAAAAAACAGAAATAGAAGGCGGTACATTATCAAAAAAGTATATTGACGGAAAACTGGAAAGTTTTATTGTAGAAATGTACGCGGTAAATTATGGAAACATCTTCAGTTTTACTAAAGGAAAAGATACTATTACAGTGAGTAATGGAGAAAAATCAGCTGCTGTTATTAAGATATATTTTAAAGATCAGATGCAAATAAGCGAACTATTTTATAAGAAGAAAATAGTAGGCTATTTGGAAGCTATAAATTTGAATATAGATCAGTTACCCAAAAGCAACAGCATATATAGTTTTCTTGTAAATAATAAAATAAAGAGTTCTATATGCAGCTTTGATCTCAATGATCTCGATGAAAATTTCGACCAGAATCTGATAAAACTTTTTACTAGTTTAAATCATGCTGCAAATGCTGAAAATTTAGATTCCGCCTTTAATTCAATAGCCCATTTTTTTTCCAAAGAAGATGCTCTTTATAGAATCTATTTAGCAAGCTATGCTGAAAAATTTGCCCCTCCGATAATCACCTATTTAAAAACGAATGAATCCGGAAAAATTGAATCCGGAATTGTCTGGACAGGGAAAGAGACCGGAAATGGAAAGTATGAAATTTACAGTAAAGAGAAAGTAATACAATCAGGAATTCAAAACTTATCCAATTTTAAAGAAACTTTCAGGGAGTATTTTTCTAAAATTGAAAATATCGATTAAAAACAAACATAATGAACAAGAATAATAGTATTATTATAAAATCACTACTAATTGCTTTAATTATTTCCCTGATTATTACAAGTTTCATTTTTTCAAAAGGCTTTATAAGCTTTGGAGCAGCGGTTCTGGCAGGAATTATTTTTAGTGTGTGTTTTATTGTTTTTTTTATAATCGTGAGACTTATTTTGAGAGCTATTAAAAAGGAATAATTGAAAAGGTTCAAGAATAGTCAGATGGATATGTATAAATAAATAAACAATTTTATGAAAAAAACTTTCATATTACTAAAGTTATAAAATAAAAAAGGTAAAAAATATACAGTGTACAGAAACAAGTCTGGATAAAGAAAAATATGAGATGTATCTTACTTTTTATATATTTACAAGTAGTTCGTTAAGACAGTACCAGTATGCGTAAAACTTAAAAAAGCATGAAGAAAATAGCCCTTTATTTACTATTATTTCTTATAACAAATACGTTAACAAGTTCTTGTCAGGAGAAAAAGCAAACCGATAAAAAGGTTAATAGCTCCGCAATAAAAGCCCCCCTTAGTAATATGGAAACAAATTTTAAATGGCAGGAAGGTTTAAGTTGTCCTTCAGGATACCCAATACAAGTATATAGAGGCTGGCTTGAAGGCCCGTTAGTATCAAATGGTGTAAATGAAGAGCCCAACAGTACAACCGGTATATACGGTTTTGGTACAACCACAGGTATAGGAGACTGGGGAGAGAATTCTTCAGGAATGAGTCAGGGTGAAAAGCCAATTCCACAAAGACTTAACTGTACGTGGTATTCGTATGTTGAAGATGTGATGTATCATATCGATACAGAGTTGGACTATCCAAAAATGGTAAAACTATTCAACGAAGGCTTTCAGAGCATTGTTCGAAAAAGAGGAAAAGTAATGACAACTTACAAGCACATCACAGTGGGTTTTGCTCCGGGAGGCGTAGTAGTGGTCTGGTTGAAAGGCGGACAGAAAGATGTAGAAATAGGACGATATCAAGGAAAAAAGACAGAGATAAGTGCTAAAGAAATAGCTTCTTTGGACAGTCATGAACGCCTGTTATTTGATCCTGCTGATCGAGCTCGAACTTTAAAAAACCCGAAAATTATAGCTCCGGAAGATCAGGAAGCACACAAAAATAAGCCCATTCCTTACGGACTCTGGGACAGCTACCGTATAAAGTACAATTGGCGCCCTACAGCAGTATTTGTGAGAGAGGGAAAAGTGCAGGATGAATTGTCTTTTAGCCTGTTTAATGGAGAACGGGAAACATTGTTAGAAGAAGAATTTGTCAAAAATGAGTATCACGAAAGAGCAATTCCGCGAAATTTAGGTATGCGTTGGTGGGATAAAAACGGACAGGGGTATAGTGGTTCCTTTATTTTTGATGAGAAAGAAATTTTTGATGCTTTCAAAGAGCTGCGTAAAAAGAATCCTGAGGCAAATATTGATTTAGAAGTTAAAATAAACCCGGGTAGTGATTATTTGGGAGCGACACTAAAAAACGGTACAGATGTTATACCATTGAAAAAAAGTAAAACAAACGTTTTTGAGTCAAGTATAGTTACAAGTGAGTATAAATACAATTGGCGTCCTGTTTTTGTGTTTGCCAAGGGTACAAAAAAACCAGATGAAATTAATATAAGACGTAATACTTTGGAAGAGATTCTTAAAGACAAAGGATTTATCGATATACCTTTCCAACAAAACTCACCTCCCTATAGAATAACTTTTAATTATAATGAACAAGATAAATTCATAAATGCTACGGATCTAATATTTGAGGAAGATGAAATTGCTGAAACTTTTAGAAGTCTTGATAAGCTAAAGCCTGGTGCTCCTATAGAAATGGAAATTAAAAAAGGCGATGCTCCTCAAATTTTTAGTATTACTCTTAAGGGTAATGGGAAAGAAATACCCGTAAAATTTATAGCAGATGATTGGGAGTAATGTCGTATGGTAAAATGTAAAATACAATAAACTATGGGAAAAACATTTGTATACAATACAGGAAGCAGTAAAGATGAAGAAAAACAGGAAGAGCTACGTCTGACTTTTGGAATTTTTATAGACGGTACACTCAATAATAAAACGAATACCGATATGCGTAACAAGCATAGTCGGGGTAAGGACGCTGATGGGAATATTGATTATTCAAAAGATAATGCGACGCTGGAAAGTGAAGACGAAAAAAAATATAAAAAAATAAAGAATAAAGGACGGATAGAAGAGCTCCTCTCCAAGAAAAATAAGACTCCAGCCGAAGAAGCGGAGTTTAAAGCTATTGATGAAAGAGACAAATATCTCGTTGCCTCCTATAGAGTTCCTTTAAACGAGTTTGGTCTGGATCGTATGGGAACTGATAACAGTTATAGTAACGACTATACAAACGTGGCACGTATGTGGCAATGCTGTGAACAAAAAAAATACGCCATTTATGTGCCGGGTATGGGAACGGATAACCTAATGCGCGACAGTACAGATGGTTTTGCCTTTGGTTCGGGACAAACAGGTATACGTGCCAGAGTGCGTAACGCTTGTGAGCAAATTGCAGATAAAGTAGCACTGAAGATGGCAGAGAGTGATGATGCCACAAAACTTACCCAAATCACACTCGATGTATTTGGATTCAGTCGAGGTGCTGCTACGGCAAGAAATCTGGTTTATGAGGTAAATCATGATAGTGGTTACGCAAATGCCGTACAAAAACAAATCCCTTGTGGAGTAGAGTATGTCGAAACCCGAAGTTCGCAATCCGGTAGAGTTCGCATTCAAAAAATGCGAACGGCCTTTGTCGATGTCGATAATTATGAAATAGACAATAGTAGTTTGATCCAGAATCAATTGCCTAAAATGGGACATTTGGGATATAGTCTGATTAAAAAGGCTAATCTTAAATTTGAGTATTTAAAAAATGTAGAGATCATCGTCCGTTTCGTGGGGATTTATGATACTGTATCCTCTTATTTTGAAGAGAGTGGTGTTCGGGATCATTATGACGATTATGGAAATGTGAAAGACGAAGGAGGCAAACTTATCAAAGAAGCTTGGTCAACACATTTTAATGATGACATTGCCGAGCTGCACCTGAATAATTTATACTGTCAAAAAGTAGTACACTTTACGGCCAAAGATGAACATCGTCAAAATTTTGCTCTTACCCGAATCAATCAAATTCCAGGCAGATACATCGAAAAGAATTTTCCGGGAGTGCATTGCGATATAGGAGGAGCTTATATGACCGAAAAAGAAGAAATAGATGAAATAGGAACCAGTTTAAAGGACGAAGCGGGTATACTTGCTTTTCTAAATGGAATTATTCCTACTAGTCTACCTGGATTGAACGCCCTTAGAAACGATTTGATAAACCAATATTGGTATAAAGAAGAGCAAATAAAAATAAAAAGGCAGTGGATAAGTGTACCACCTTATTATAAACTAACAGGAATCCGTGGAAAAAAAATAGAAGGTACCGAAGATCAGTATGAAGGAGTTAAAAAAGAGTACAGTTATATTCCGCTGCACTTTATGGAAACTTATGCCAGAAGTACTGAAATGAAGGAGTATTTTGTAGAAGAAACAGCTGTGAAATTTCCATTAGATGATTTTTTGACAGATGTAGAAAGCTATTTAACACCTTATGCACTGGATGAAACCAACGAGGTGAAAGAATGGGATTTCATCAGTGATGAAGTAATCGAACAAAGAAGACTGGAAAGGATAGAAAAGCAGAGATGTGAAGCTGAAATACAAAGTATAGAGCAAAAACTCAAAAATCATACTTATGAATACGAAGAGCTCAAAGTAGTAGCCGACAATTTACGGGTAGAGCAATATAAACCTAAATTAGACTTTGAGACGCTTAAAATACCGCAAAAAGAGCCTGAAATGAAAACATATACTATAGAGGGAGTTACTGTTGTTGGTTACAGCTCACAAACTATGTTGAGGAAGTTAAGGAATGAATACCTGCATTGGTCCTCAACAAGAGATTGGTTCGGGATGCAGCCCAATGAAGGCAGAAAAAGAAAAACACATTAAAGTATGACTTATTTAGATTACGATGTTGTATTTCCACAGCTTGATAAAATAAATGAGTTTGTATTTGAAACGGTAACAACTGATTTTTCGAATCCAAAAAAGATAAAAAAAATAAATTACACCCGAAAGATTGCTATCACGAGGTACAAAGACAATGGAAATGATAAGTTGTTTCAGTTATTTCTTTCCGAGATCGAAATCACAAGTAATTTATCTACAGAGAATCTTATTTTTCTCAAAAGAATAGGAGCTGCTTTTGACGAAGTTGAAGTTGAAGTAAATAACTATGGCAAAATTATCAAAATAGTAAATTTTGAGGAGCTGGGAAAGCGATGGGAAATTGTTCGTGCCAAATTGGCCATAGATAATGTTGGTTTTGTGGCAGAATCATACCTGCAGGATATTAGCAGTTCGGTAGAAGACGAGCAAAAAATGATAATCTTCTTCTCCGATTATAAAATGTTTGGTTTGTATTTTTTTAGTTTATATCGAAACCCGTCCCCCGTTGAAAGGCAAAAAAAAATAATAGATTGCGGGAGCGCTATAATGTTGGAACACGTTTATCCAAAAGATGAGAAATTGGATACCTACTTTGTATCAGGAAAACCTTTTGAGGAGAGTGCAAAGACAGATAGCATAAAATATGATGGTACTTTAGAGTACAGAGAACATCAGATAGAATTGGCAACATTAGAAATAGAAAAAGAAAGATTGAGCATTTTGTATAACATTAATAAAACATCACTTTAATGGCAAAACCAGATAATACTCAAAAACGAAAAGAACGCGAGGAAAAAGAGGAAGCCGAGGATGGCTTAAAATTTGTTATCGACGGAGCCAAACTAAAATGTGACTTATGTACCGTTCCGGAGGGCGACTTAAAAGTAAATTTTGATACTCCTACCATACAAGATAAAAAAGTAGCAACGATTGTCGAGAAAGACAAGAAAAGTGTAATCTTTAAAGGCAACTGCAAAAAAAGCCCTCAGAGTTCAAGTCCATGCGCTTCAGTAATGCAGCTTGCCGACTGGAAAGATGTGGGAACGGTGTATTTTCAGGAAAAATTTCCATTACTACTTAAAAGTACAATTAAATGCAATTATGGAGGAGTCGATATTAAAATCACAGACTCTGCGCAACGCAATGCACCGGAAAAGATTGATACTACAGCTGCGCCTGTGCCGCCGGTCAAAGAGCAAAAAACTTACAAATGTACGCACTGTGAGGAAGAGTTTACCAGTGAGTTGATCAGAAAAACGATAGATGTCAAAAAGTTATCTGCAAAGCAAACAGAGATAATCGATTCTATTTTGCCATATTTGAATAAATACAGAAAAGATTTTGGACTGGATACTTGTTTACGTAAAGCTCATTTTATTTCGCAAATTGGTGTTGAAAGTGCAAATTTTACAACTTTTTCTGAATACGAAAATTATTCTAATCCACCAGGCGTTTTTAGTTCAAGTCTAATAGAAATAAATGAGACTATAGTTAATTCATTGAAGGATAATCTTAGTTCTATATTTAAAATAGTTGATGCGAAAGGATTAGCCCTTACTAAAACAAATGATGAATTAAAGTTACTTCTTCTTAAAGACAAACCATCAATTGTTGATAAAGAACTTTATGCAGCTTTTAAAGGTGAAAAAGATTCAAAAGATAAGAAAAAATATAACGACAAATTAATTAAAGAAGTATTAAAAGCTGACAAAACAATTGATTATAAAATTTATCTAAAAGCACATTCGCACTTTGGAGTCCCTTTGATGTCGAGAGCATATGCTCCTTATGCAGGAGATAAAAGAGGATTAGGGAATGGAGACGAATTAACTAGAGATGGATGGAAATTTAAAGGACGAGGCTTAAAACAATTGACAGGAAGAGGGAATTATGTAAATTTTACAAACTATAGAAATAAAAATACTTTCACTGGGGATACTTCAGGGCAGATAGATTTTACAGCTGAGAAAGATGGGGTTCAATTAAAAGGTAATTATTTAAAAATATCAGATGATGCAATGTATGCAACACAATCTGCATTATATTTTTGGAATGATGGGACAAAGAAAAATAAAAAATTTGCAAAGGAGCACGCTGATAATGATGATATAGAACTTGTTATAAAATGTGTTAATGAGTACGATGGTAAAGTTGGAAAAAATAATAGAAGAGCCAATTTAGTAAGAGCTAGAAAGGAAGGTGCTTTTGATATTAATAGACACTATAAACTTATGTTAGAAAATGGTGATGATGGACAAAAGGGAGAAGCAAAGAAATATTTAGAGAAACAAAAAAAGAGCGGTGATAAAGAGGCTGAAAAAATTCTAGAGGAAGAGGAAAAAAAGAATCCTACAAAAAAAGAAGAAGTAAAATCAAAATAGAAATGGAAAACAAATTTATAACAATAGTACTTATTTTTTTTTCAATTTCACTACATAGTCAGAATCTTAAAATTTTAAAAGATTCAGTATTTGTAGATTCTGGCTTTTTGATAATTGAAGAGTTAAAAATCAATCCGGATATTGCGAAGATAAATAATAAAGTATATGCAATTACGCAGAATACTTATGAAGTATTTGACAAATCTTTTGTTGGTAAACCTGAGGATAGAATCAGAATGAAAAAAGATACGCTCTCTAAACGTATTTTGAACAACACTTTACGAGAGTCAAATTCGGGATTTGAACATTATGAAATTTACTATGATAAAAATAAGATTATTAGTATTTCAATCGGAATTCAATCTTATGGATCACCGTGGGAAGCAATTCAGTATTATTGTTTTGATCTGAATAATGGTAAACGAGTTGGACTAGATTTATTTGTAGATAAACCCGGACTGTTAAAAAAAATCAGAAAAAAATTAAAAGACCAGGACATTAATTTACCATTTAAATCAAATGATTTATTAAATTTTAGAATAATCATCGATAAAAATAAAAGCGTTCCGGACTTTTATTTTTCAATTTTTGATACTAAAAATTATAGGAATAGTGGATATGAAGAGTTTAGTGTTCATTTCGAATGGAGAGAAATTGAAAGATATATCGTCCCAGTATTCAAAAAGAGATTATTGACTAAATAAAAAAAATAAAAGAAGGAATAGTTTTAATAACGGTATTGTTTTTTGTAACTGTTTTGATTTTTATGAATCTAAAGAAGTGGAAAAATTCATAAAAAAAGTATTGAAAAAACAAGAAAGAGTGAGGTAGGATTTTTTTATACGACTATTTTGGTTGTAGAAGAAAAAGGTGAATTTTCTGTCAGCCCCCGTAAATACTGGATTCTTACATTTTTGATTGGCTTAAAGCAATATTTTTTCTTTATTTCTATGAAAAAGATTACGAATTAACTTGTTTTTCAAAATTGTATTTGTATATTCGTACAAATATTGATTGCGAATCACCCTCATCTTCCTACAAGAAGCAATTATGAAAAGTACGTTAGTACAAAAAGAGGTATTCTAAAATCATGTAGAATACCTCTTTTTTTTGTTCATACTAGTCATACAAAAGGAAAGAGGATTCTAAAAAAACATTTTTTAACAACTTAAATTTTTTATTATGGCATTTAAAGCAGTTTTAGAATTCGAAGGAAACGAGTACCAAGTATTATTTTCAAAAGTTGATATGTTAAGACATACTGACGGTAAAGGAGCTGTTTCTTCTGAAATTAAAGGAGGAAGATTAAACTTAAGAGTAAAATCTACTGACAACACTACAGTTATCGAACAAGCGGTAAACAGTCAACACAAACCAGTAAGCGGAAAAGTAAAATTTTTCAAAGCTGACTCTGAGCAAGTAATGAAAGAACTTTCTTTTGAAAATGCTTTTATTGTATTCTTTAGCGAGCAGTTAGACGCTTTGGCTGAAACTCCAATGACTACTGAGATTACATTCTCTGCAGAGAAAATTACATTAGGTAATGCTACATTAGATAACAACTGGGCTAAAATCTAATTTTTGCTAGTTGTGAGAAACAAGAAGCGATACCATATCGCTTCTTGTTTCCTTTATAAATAAAAAGATCTGGATTTTTTAGGCTTTAATTTTAGCGGTTCAGTTGAAGGAAAATCTTAGAAAGAGATTTTTTGTTCGGCCTATTTTTAGTTCCGTTGTCAGAAAGTTGAAATAATTTTTTCTTTTTATGCAGTAGATAAGTGTATTGCTAAAATATACTTTTCTAAGGGATTTTATATTAAAGCAATTTATAAGATGGAAGCCCTCTTAATAAAATAACCCCCAAACCCCAATGATACCACAAAAAATAACCTACGAAATAAATCCCCAAAAGAGATATTGTTTTATGACTATTGAGGTATCTCAATCTAATCAACAATCTCATGGCTAAAACTTCATCTTCAGGAAAACATAAGAACGCCAGTTCATTAGGTGTCAAAGGACCTCAGTATAATAGACAAACAGGTCAGTGGGAAAACACAGATAAAGTGGGCGCAATGATGCAAAGAAGAAGCCCGCAAGGTAATCGTGTAGCCGAAGATGTTAAAGCTAAAGCTATAAGTGCACCACCTAAAAAAGAAAAACCGGTTCACCATCAGTTTTTGACCACAATTGCAGTCGAAATATATGATTTCGCAAAAGCAAAAGGAGCATCCTCCCAAGGCGCATTATTAGTATTGGCACAGGCAAGTTTAGAAAGTGGATATGGAGCATCCGCAATAAAACATGGGGACTATAACTTATTTGGAGTTATGGGAAAACCCTTCAAAAGAAGTACCAGCCACGGTACCGTTAAAGATTACTCCAATTTGGGAGGTTATCAGGCCGCTTTGACGGATTATTTTAACAAAATAGACAAAAACTGGAGTCATTTTTCCAGTATAATAAAAAATGACACCATAACAGCAGATGATATTGACAAGGCTTTTAATACAGGAACATATTATCCTACAGCTAAAGAAAGGCATGGAGGGAAGTACGCCTATAATGCTGATATGGACAGCAGTGGTGCCAATCATTATGGAGAGCATCTGCTCAAACAAATCGGCGGAGTAAAGAAGCGTTTCAAAAATAGCTTAGACTTCCAGATAGAGGCTAATAAAGAAAGGTTAAAGGAAATAAATACAATCCTGACAGGCAATTCACTTTTGTTTACTGATCCCGTAAAAAGTACACTGGAAGGAGAAAAAAGACAGTTGGTGATTCAGAACGAAAAATTTAACACCGTTTCAAATGAAATTAACTAGTGAACTTAAGCTACTTATAATTTTAACTTTTTTTGTTTTTCTTGGATGTAATTCGAAGAATAAAGAAAATGTTATTTCGATAAATGAAATTAAGAAGGAACAGGTAAAATTTGAAATTGACAGTTTAGAAGTTAAAGACCGAAAGGGGCTTTTATATACCATTAAATATTATAAAGATAGTATTTATGTGAACCAGGGTAGAAATAATATTATTAAAATCGCATATCCAAATCGATTCGATAATGTATTTCCCATAAATGGTCTTATTGCCAATGATAAATCGACAAACGTTTACATCACAAATAATCATATTCTTTTATTACCCTTGAGTGAGGTAAATAATAGAATAAATCTGATTGCAATTGATTTAATTAATAAAAAAGAAATTAATTATCAGTTCAAACAACGATCTGATATCATTACTACCGGGATTAATTCTTTTTATTTTAATGAAAAAAACAACATAATTATAAGCGCGAACAGCTTAAATTATGAAGGAAAAACAACCGTTCATTATTACAAAATCGGTAAAAATTTAATAACGCATCAAGGTACTAAAGAATTGAATTTGACCTCCGAAATGTTAGAGAACAATGAGACATTGTTGAAGTTTTTAAATACAGATAATAATAACATTCCTTAAATACAATAATCGATACAAGATTTATAAAATTAAATAACACCACACTGATCCGATAGACATAAATAGTTAGTACTAACTAAAAAGATTAAAATAATGATACCACAAACCATAATTTTTGGAATAGATTCCAAGAGAATAAGTCATTTTACCAGTATAGAATTGGTACAAGTGATAAACGATCATCATCGATTCGAAATTCGTGTTCCTCATGCTGTTGTCGAAAGTCCTTTGGCCTATACGCTTGAAAATGCTCAGGCCTGGCTGGGTAAAGTGGTACACATCATCCTTGAAGACAAAAATAACTTTTTAGGAGTAGTGACCAATATCGATTTTGATCAGGAAATGGGGCATTCAGGCAACCATATTGTAGTATCAGGTTATTCAAAGACCATCTTGTTGGAGTCCGGTGAAAAGCTGCATTCCTGGGAAGAAATGAATTTAAAAGATATCGTTAAAGAAGCTATAAAGAATGGAGCAGCGGAGCAGTTACAAAACGAGGTAAACCCTGAATATTCCAGCAAAATGGACTATCAGAATCAATACCTTGAAACCGATTTTCAGTTCATTCAGCGATTGGCAAAACAATACAACGAATGGCTGTATTATGATGGGGAGAAGTTAATCTTCGGGAAACCTAAAAGTTTCGACAAGCCGATCTCTTTGACCTACAATAGTGATATCTCAAAACTAAAAATATCCGTACAGGCAGTACCGAATAAATTCAGTGCTTTTACTTATAACGAAAGCGCTGACAAACGCTATACCGCAAAATCGAAAGACACGGTAGGCGGTTTGCCAAAATTAGGTAATGAAGCTTTTGCCAGTTCTAAAGAGGTATTTGCAACGCCAGCATTTACACACGGAATAGTAAGTACAGGTGACGATTTGGTTTTAGAATCTTTCTTAAAAAAGAAACAGGAAAGCGCCGCTGCCGATGCCAATTATGTTTCGGCAACGACTAAAAATACAAAATTAAAAATAGGAAGCATAGTCAACATAAAATCTAGTGTTTTAGAAAACGAAAGTATGATAACACAAGAAGTAGGCTCCTATATTATTACCGAAATTAGCCACTATGCGACCCATTTAGGAGAGTACGAAAATAACTTCAGAGCGATACCTTCAAAAGTATTGAGTCTTCCGGAACCTGATGTAGCTTATCCAATAGCACAAACACAGCAAGCTCTGGTAGAAAGCAATACAGATCCTAAAAACAAAGGAAGAATTAGAGTGCAAATGCTTTGGCAGCAAGGTACTTCTATGAAAACAGCCTGGCTTCGTGTTCTAACTCCTGATGCGGGAAGCAGCGGAAAAGTAGCAAGTAACCGAGGAATGGTATTTATTCCAGATGTAGGGGATCATGTTATGGTTCATTTCCGTTATGGAGATCCCAACAGACCTTTCATTCTGGGAAGTGTATTTCATGGAAAAAGTGGCGGAGGCGGTGGCCAGGATAACAACAAAAGGAGCTTTGCGACCAGAGGAGGTACTTCTTTAGTTTTAGATGAAGGAGATAATAGTTTTACCGCAACAGACCCAAGTGGTAATATGGTAAAACTTAACGGTGACGGGACCATGACCATTTATGCTCCAAACAAAATAGACGTTTTGTCTAAAGAAATTAACATTCTTGCTGATGAAAAGGTAAACATAAATGGTATAAATGAGGTCAATGTCGACAGTAAAAAAATAGTAGCTGTTGGTACGGATGAGGTGAGTGTGAAAAGTGACACCCAAATCGGTAATGAAGCGCCAAGTATCAATATAAAAGGTAAAAATACCATTTTGGCAGAAGGAAAGGT
The DNA here is from genome assembly GCF_025947365.1 of Flavobacterium sp. N502540. Lineage (NCBI taxonomy): Bacteria > Pseudomonadati > Bacteroidota > Flavobacteriia > Flavobacteriales > Flavobacteriaceae > Flavobacterium > Flavobacterium sp. N502540. Next base: position 5,171,455 of record NZ_CP110012.1, on the reverse strand, counting down.
TGTTGATATAGACGGTAAAACAATGACCAATGTTAAAGGTGGAGTGGTGAACTTAAATTAGAATAAGAAATGCATAATACGCACAATCCTATCGCTGTAAGAGTCGAGAACATTCAGAAAATCTGGAACAAAACCCGAAAAGAAAAGCCAAAAGCTAAAGTATTCAGTATGGTTTGTTTTAAGGATGATTTTCCTTTAATGGATGCTTTTATTCGGTTAGAATCTTCCGCCTATGGTAAATCTGAAGATTCGTTTGTTGCTTTTGCTGTTGATTTTGATGATAAAAAAGATTTTTACAGCACAATCATAGAGCAATGGATTGTAACTTTTGAAGAAGACCTGAAAAAGAATCCCGATTGGAATTGGAAAGATTTTGCCACTTTTAAAGAAGTACTTCCGGAAATTAATCAGCTTAGTATTGAAAGTCTGAAGGAATTCTACATCAAAATGCTTATTAGTTTTAAAGAATTTGAAGCAAAAACCGGAAATCTTCTAATCGTAAGTTTTTTAATCAAAAAAGTAACTAATACCGATTTGTTGACCGAAAGCCTCAATGAACTGGCTGTTTTACTACCGGAAAATATTGGTTTCCTGTTTTTGGATTATCAGGAAAGACAGCAGTATCGTGATGTAGTTTTTGCAGCAAAGGAAAACGGAATCATTATAGAAATTCCAAATCAGGAAATAAACAAAGCTTACAAAGAAATAGCTACACAAGGAAATCCAAATGATCCACAGGTACGTTACCGAAAATGTTTATTTGAAATTGGTGAGGCAGCAAAAAACAAAAAACAGGAGAAAGTAAAAAAACTGGGTAATGAGCTTATCGACATTAGTAAGAGTACGGGAGAAACCAGTTTTTGGTCTTCGTCTTATTTGATCTATGCCAGTTTTTTATTCCAGTTTAAAGACGAGAAGGAGCTTATTCATCAACTATTGGATAAAGGAATAAAAATTACGACTCCGTTTTATAAAGAGAAAGAAGATGTTGCTGGAATTTTAATGCAATTATTAGTTTACAAAGGTTCGCATCACAGCATTATTGGAAATACAGATACAGCGATTGATTATTTTTTAAAACAAGTAGCAATTGCTAAAGAAATAAATCAGGAAATGCAGGTGATCAACGGGTACAATTATGCATTGCTGCTGGCTGCCAAGAAAAAAGGCAGTCGATATACCGAAATTTTAAATGATGCTTTTGAGTACGGATACGCATTGAGTGACGAAACCCTCAAAATTGCCAACTTTACTTTTATTGCGGATAGTTATTTAGAGAGTGATCCTAAAATTGACTATTCAGAAAAAGAAGCTGTTTTTAAACGAATGGTACTCATTTTTGGAGAAAACTGGAACGACAATCCAAAACAAATAGCCAAACAGATACAAGAGGAATATCAATTAAGCAACACCTATTAATTATGTTATTAACCGATAATCATTTGACCATTGTAGTGGGGATAGACATTCATTTTACTACCCTACCCCCTTTTAATCCTTTTCATCCTTATATAGGTATTGTGATGGATCCTTTTGATTATGTTCCGTTTTTAGGTGCCACTGTGCATGTAAATGGTTTTAAACGTGGAAACTCAGACACCAGCGGTATCATAATACCTCTGATGCACATTCCTCTTTTTACGCCACCCTGGCTTATGACACCTATCATAGGCCATGAAAGTATGAATTTTTTCGCCTCACAAACCGTTTTTTCAGACGGTACGAGGATGAGTCCCAAAGGACATATGCTAATGACCTGTAATGATATCGGCATCCCCCTATCGATGTCTTTAGGGAAAACCAAAATAGGCAAGAAGATGCTACCGTTTGCCCCAACCCTTTTTGCCCCAACCTCGTTTTCATTGCCTATCCCAACGGGGAAACCCGTAATGGTTGGTGGACCCTATCCTCCCGATTGGGGAGGAGTCCTTACAGGCTTATTAGCTAGTATTGGTTTTAGTACCTTAATGAAAAAAGTTAGGGGACTTGTTAAAAAGATTAAACTTAAAGGATCGAAAACTCCCGAAGGGCTTAAAGATGGACTCCGAAAATGTGTTAATGACCCGGTAAATGTGGTCAATGGTGCGGTGATTTATGACGGTAGTGATTTTGATCTGGCAAGTCCAATTCCCTTAAATTGGAAACGCAGCTGGTATTCTGATTCTCCTTATGTGGGATGGCTCGGTTATGGAACACATAGTGTATACGACAGAGCGGTAGAATTATACTCCGAGGACGATGCCTTAGGACTTCGCATGGACGACGGACGGCTTGTTGCTTTTCCTATCCTGATGCCCGAGGAAGAATTTTACCTCCGTGAAGAAAAAACAACTCTGAAAAGAACTCCCGACGGCTATCAGGCTTACGATCATCAAAGCAAGCTTTTTTACGATTTTACCTTGTTTGACGGTAAAAAATACCAACTTACCCAAATTAGTGATGCTAACGGACTTAACATCGTTTTCGAATTTACAGCCAATCGCCTGAAAAAAATCATCGATGCTGCAGGCAGGGAGATCAAAGTAAGCACTAAGGACGGATTCATTCAAAAGCTGGAACTTGTTGGACCGGAACAGGACGAACTTTTAGTAGCCTACGAGTACGATAAGCAAGGTAACATAAGTGCTATTATTGATGCATTGCAAAAACCGACAGCCATTGAATATGAAAATCATTTAATGGTCAAAAAAACTGACCGTAACGGACAAGCTTTTTACTGGGAATATGACACCCAAAACCGCTGTATCCACACCTGGGGTGATGGTGGCTGGCAGGAAGGCTGGATGGAATACCACCCCGAGGAAGGTTATAATCTGATAACAGACTCCAACCTGGCCGTAACCACTTATTATTACGAACCAAGCCAGCTGATTACACAAGTAAAAGACCCAATAGGCAACAGTACCTTTTACGATTATACCGAATTTATGGAACTCTATCGCGAGATTGATCCCGAAGGACGCATTCTGGGTTTTAATTACGATGACAGAGGAAACAAAACCGGCACCGTTTACCCGGATGGTACCGAAGAAATCATGATTTACGATGAGGAGAACCGCCTGTCGATAGCCATAGATCCCGAAGGTAATAAAACTGTTTATTTGTACAAAGAAGATAGAGAAGATCAGCTCAAAACGATTATTGCTCCCGATAAAACTACTACCCATTTTAGTTATCACGATAATGGACTATTGGCGACAGTGGCCAAAAACAACAACAATCTCGAACTGATTTATGACGATCAATTCAACCTGATAGAATGGCGTGAGAACAACCAAAAACTAAAATCATGGGAGTACGACCATCGCGGACGCGTACAGGCGATCTACACCCCAATGCAAATGGCCGATTATTTTAGCTACGATGCACTGGACCGCGTAAGACAAATTGTAGAGAAAGACAGCAATGTCATACAGTTTACCTACAACAATTACGATGAAGTCATAGCTTTAAAAGACAATAAAAATAGCGTTAAATTCAGTTATACCCCACTGGGAAGCCTTGCCACACGCGAGCAAAATGGCGTAAAAGTTCGTTTTGATTACGACAAGATGGAACAGTTGCAAGCCATCAAAAACGAAGACAACGAAGTCTACTATTTTAGCCGCAACAAAGCCGGGCAAATAATCAAAGAAACCGCTTTTGATGGTATGGTTAAAAAATACCAGCGCAATCTCGCAGGGGAAGTCACCAGAATAGACCATGGCAACGGAAAATTTACCGAATACGAGCAGGATGCATTGGGACGAATCACCAGAGCCGACTATCATGACGGTACCTGGGAAACCTACACTTACAACAAAAACGGACTTTTAACAGAAGCCGTAAATCAAAATGTAAGTATCCTTCTGGAACGTGATGAAATGGGCCGCATCGTAAAAGAAACCCAAAAACAACAGCTCGACAAAGATGATAATGCCATTACTATTACCTCTACTTACAACAAACTGGGACAACGCACCCATATAAACACTAGTTTAGGAGCAGAGATCAGCACACACTACGACTCAAAAGGACAGTTGGAACGCATCGAGGCACAAAGCAACGAGCTCAAAGAACAGCACCAGAAGTGGGAAACTACCCTAAAACGTGACGAACTGGGAAGAGAGATAGAACGCTTTACCACAGGTGGACTCCACATTAAAACCAGTTACAATAACAACGGAAAACAAAAAGAACAGGAAGTATTTGCCAATGGCAAACGCACCGGTTCCCGTTATTACAACTGGGATACCAACCAGCAATTGCGTAGTGCAGTCAACCAAATGACCTCTAATATCACCTACTTTGATTATGATGATTTTGGTAATCTTGCCAAGGCTGATTATAATGGTAAAGGACAGCTTTATAAAACCCCGGATGCAGTAGGAAATCTTTATAAAACTCCGGATCGCAGCGATCGTAAGTATGGTAAAGGTGGTAAACTGTTACAGGACGAAAAGTATTATTATAAATACGACGAACTGGGTAACCTGATACATAAAAGTTCCAGAAACATTAACGAAGAACTAAAATTTGAAGAAGCCACCAACTGGATCGATAAACTGGCAGGCAACAAAACCGAAGAAACCAGACTACAGCAAGAACATGAACAGTGGCAGGACGGAGATACCACCTACAGCTGGCTGGCGAATGGTATGCTCGAGAGCATTACCAACCCGGATGGAAAGAAAGTACATTTTGAGTACGATGCCCTGGGCCGACGCACTGCAAAAATTGCAAACCAAAAAATAAATCGCTATGTTTGGGATGTAAATGTTCTTATTCATGAATGGAAGTACGACCTGAACGAAAGACCTAAATTAATTATTGAAGATGATGATCTAATATACGACAAACATGAGCCCGTCGAGAATGTAATAACTTGGATTTATGAGGGAGGTTCTCTTGTACCAAGTGCTAAGATTGTTGAAAATGAAAAGTTCTCCATTATTAGTGATTATATTGGAAGGCCTATTCAAGCTTATAGTGAGGAAGGTCATATAGTCTGGGAAACGGATTATGATATCTATGGTGATTTATACAATCTAATTGGAGATAGAAGTTTTATTCCTTTTAGACAGTTAGGGCAGTACGAGGATATAGAGACTGGGTTATACTATAATAGGTTTAGGTATTACTCTTCTGAGACAGGACTTTATGTGAGTCAGGATCCAATAGGGCTTGAAGGGGGAAGTGCATTTTATGCTTATGTAAAAGATTCAAATTTTTGGATTGATATCTTTGGTCTTTCAACAGTATATTTAAGAAATAAAGAAGTATATGTTGGAAAAGCAAAACAAAATGCCGCTACTAGGTATGGAAATAAATCGACTGCAACAGATATTTTTAAAGATATACCAAATACAGATACAGCTCAAGGAGTTGAACAAATTACATATGAGAGAATGAACAAGATGGTAGAAAGAGGTGAATTAGATCCTTTGACAAATGCTCAACGACCTGTTGATATGGGAAATAAAAAGAAAACGTTTCGTAGAGATTTAGGAGAAAAATGGTTAAAGGATACCTTTGGAGATAATTATGAAGATGTGATTGATAAGAGAGTTAAAGATCATTATCAACCTTTGAAAAAATGTAAATAATAAAATAATTATGGATATAGATAATATTGAAATTACAGACTTAAAATCTAAGCTTAGTCAAATTTTAGGTAATAAAATAATTGCAATTGAAAAGGGATGTAAAGAAGAAGTTCTAGTAGAATTAAATAAACAAATTGAGGGAAAAGAAATAAAATTAGTGTTAGTTTGTGACTCTAATAAAGTAAGTAATGATATTTTAAAAAGAAATTTAGATGTTTTAAATTATTTAAATAATATTAGTGCTATATCTATTTTATCAAATTCTTCAAAGGAATTAGAGGAAATTAATAATGTATTGAATATTAATGATTTAAAAAGCTTTAAATTATCGGGATTTTATAATAAAAATATTAACATAGAGGTTTTAAACAATTTTAAAAATTTAAAAGTTTTTGAAATTGAAGCGTTAAGTGATGGTAATAAATACAAATTGCTAGAAAATTTTAATCTGGAAAAGTTAGCAATTGAAAAATTGGATTTAGCAAAAATAGAAGTAAATACTAATTTAGTTTTTCTAAAAATTTCCAAAGAGCTAGTTAATGAAAATCTGTTAGTTGAGAAGTACCCGAACATTACTCATATAGAACTTGTCAACTGCAAAAAAATAGATGATTTTTCTTTCTTGGAAGATTTAAAATATTTAGAAAATATAATTATAAATAGTACTAATATTACTGTCTTTCCTAAAGTAGGTACTAAGGTTACTAAAGTACAATTGTTAGCCAACAAGAAGTTAAAAGATATAGAATCGATGTTTAAAATCAGTAGTTTAACAAAAGTTGCTATTACGGACTCTATTGTAAATTTTGAAGAAATAATTAAATTGTCAAAATTAAATTTAATCAATTTTTATTTTAGAAGTAAATCGAGAGCAGAAAATGAAGATTTTGAAAAAATTGCAAACGCAAGAGACTTTAATAACAATTTATTTAACTGGTAAAAAAAAAAGCAATTATAAAAACTAAACCCCGCTCATGTCAGCGGGGTTTGTAGTGAATATTAGAATCAATTTTTGACTTTTTTCGCTGGCCTGATAATGAGTATGTTTTTCATTATGGTAATGGTCAAATTTTTGTCGATAGTTAATCCCCTGCTGGCGCGAACGAGACGCTCGCGCCAGCAGGGGATTTTGCAAAGAAACAAGGTTATATATGTCACTAAAAATAAAAAAGAATGAACGAATTGTATGCTACTTGTTTGATATATGACAAGACTTTAGAAGCCAGAATAGGGGGGAATCCTCCTAAAGTTATTGAAAATGATATTCCGGAAGATTATAATTTTTATGCAGTTATTAACCATCCAGAGAAGCAAGATAAAATGCTCTCAATAATAATACATAATAATTTTGATGTCCTTTTAGAGAATAATATTTATCCTGACATATCTGTAAAAGTGATAGAACATGAATATTCTGAAATCGGAGATAGGAAAGATAAGGTGATTGAAGACCTTGGAATTTGTTCTATAAGTAATTATTCGACAGAGAATTTAAGTGAATTTTTATTTATAAAAGTTGGAGGAGAGCCACGTTTGATTCAACCTAAAAGTTACTTTTATGAAAAATTAGAGAAAGGTGGTTATTCATTTTTTTTACAAATAGAAGAAGAAGGATACTATGATGGTATGGATTATGTATTTATGTATGGAGCATTATATTTGTATAAACACAATATTACAGGCGAAATAATAGCAGGTTTTTGGCAATATTCTTAGCTAAATGTTACGCGAAGTCTTTCAACATGTAACTACAAGATTATCTAAAACTAAACCCCGCTCATTTCAGTGGGGTTTGTTGTGAATATTAGAATCAATTTTTAATCTCTTTCGCTGGTCTGATAATGAGCATGTTTTCATTATGGTAATGGTCAAGTTTTTGTCGATAGTGAATACCCCCGCTGGCGCGAGCGTCTCGTTTATGAACGCAAAGTTGTCTTGTTCTGAAAAAAGTTTGCATATTTATACTTAATCCTAAAATAGATTTACATTCCTATTTTAGTACTACTATTTGTTTACAATAATTACCTTTAAATTACAATGTATATTGATTTTGTACATTGAGTGCACGAGCGAGACGCTTACGCCAGCCCTGGTTTTTTTTAGATGAGTTAAACAGCATTTCGGATGATCTCTTATTTAACAAAAAAATATGGTAGAAATGGATATATATAGAATTTCGCAGAACTATGTTGAGTTTAAATTTTTTGTTTACAACGAAAACAATAATAGTTCACAACAAGCAATAGATTTTAGAGGAGAGTTATTAAGTAGTAATTATGAGAAGTTAGATTTTAAAATATTTATCGACCCCCAAAAAAAACAAGATAACAGAAGGTTAGATTTTGATGCGAGTTGTTATTATACTGGGATATTATTAATAAATGAAAAAAACAGAAGTTTATTAGCAAATAAATTATCCTCAAAAATAGAAATTCTTGACGTAGAGACCGACTTGTCTGAAAAGTTCTATTTTGTTAATTTATTAACAAAGATTGATTGTATAAATAAGGATAATAAATCTAATAGTGATATTATGTTAATGGTTAGAGAAAATAATATATCGTTAAAAAAAAGCAATATTTCAGATAATATTATTTTTAGGGATGATAAGCTAAGTTCTTCTTATTTCTGTACAAATGAGTTTGTTAATTTTATTTCGGAGAATGATATTAAAGGACTTAGATTTGAAAAAGTAGGAATAGCTGAGTAATTAATTTTGACTGTTAATCTGTAATATTTAAGATTAACTAGCTAGCAGGTATCTTTCTTTAGGATAGTGGAAACTTAACGAAGTATAGAAAAAAACAAAACAGCCTCAATACAGAGACAGTTTCTTATTTATAATTAATATAGAATAAATGAAAGTTTACAGTGCAGCACCAGAAGGAAATCAAATGGCTGATTTAGAGCCGGCTCGTTATTTTAATTTGGCAATAAAACAAATCTTAGAGGTAGAAGAATGGTTAAGAACAGCTGACGAGGCTAGCCAAGCTCTATTGGTTCATATTGATGTTTTTGTATATTTAAGTAAGAAATATCCTGAAATGGCGAATAGAAGGGTAGCAAAACTAAACAGAAATCAAATTAAAGAAACTTTTTATGCCTGGTTCGAAAGGTGTGGAAAAAAAATACCCGCAAGTTTTAGGGATGGTGTTAAAGAATCAGCTGATTTATTATTTTCTGAACTAGATAAAATTTAAATATTATATGAATCTGGATGATTTTAGGGAGTCAATAGATCCTTTTTTTTGGGTTGAACATGAAAATAGTGTTTCGGTATGCCTTAATGTTGGGGAGTATAAAACCGAAATTTTTGAAACCAGAGAAGAAGAAGGTTTTGAAGGGAATGGATATGATTGGGCTTCTTTAGCGCTGGTGTTTTTGCAAGAACAAAAATCTGAGTTTGTTGATGTCGTAAAGTTTGATCCCGAAGGAAGCATGTTTTGTGCCTATTCTTCAGATTCCGAAGCCTTAAAATCTTTTATTATTTCATTTAAAGAAGCTTGTGAAAACAAAGCGTTAATTCTTGATCTATTTTCAAGAGCAGAATTAGATTAGTGCTTAAGGGCATTGAACAAATTATTGATATTATAAGAATTAGAAAAAAAATATTTGAAGATGAATAGTCAGATTATTATAGAAAGTAAAAGAAAAAAGACAGAAACATTAATGCTAAAGTATCCAAATTTTGAGATTATTGATATCACTTCAAAAGCTCAAGATCCATGGGTAAAATTCAGCCCGTTTTATCCATTAGAAAATATACCAATTCCTTTCACTGATAATAAATTTTCGAAAAGTGTGGAGGGGATTTGGCAAGGATTAAAGGTATTTGAAAATTCCGACATTGACCCTGCTAAATTTGATATAGAAAACATGAAAAATATCAAACGAACAGTCAGAAAGTATGGGAAGGTAAAAGGACATAGAAAAGGGATTAATGGAGAAGATATTTTAAGTTATTCTGATTCAAAAAAACTTATTTATTTACCAACTTATAAATGGATATTAGACAATAAGTTAAAGAATGAAATAACTGAACTAAAGAAAATTTTGGATCAGAAATCCATAATTTTATTAGACTATGAAACAAGTGAAGACATTTTTTCGTTCAAACCAATTTCACATGCTTTTTTAGTTAAATTATTTTTAGAGAATAACTATCCTATTTAAAAAAGACTTCAGTTGAGGTGTGGATCTCACTAGTGAATGTAGAAAAAACTAAACCCCGCTCATCTCAGCGGGGTTTGTTGTGAATATTGGAATCAATTTTCGATTTCTTTCGCGGGTCTGATAATCAGCATGTTTTTCATTACGTTAATGATTAATTTTGTGATAGTTAATCCTCCGCTCGTGCCAGCAAGGGGACAAAAATTAAATAATAATACAGGAATACAAGATTCTAAGAAAAGAAAAGCCATAGAAGATCTAATTGATCAAGAAGGTGCTAGAGCTAATAAAAGAAGAATAACATGCAAGTAGAACAAACAATAAAACCGATGATATTTATAGAAAAAGGTAAATATTTTCAAAATTGGGATGATAATCAATATTGTATTGGAGATAAAGATAATTGTAAAGCTTTTTTAAGTGCTAAAAAAGTTTTATGGAAAGCTAATCCAAAACTTAATGATTACGAAGATGTTTTTTATTTAAGACTAAAACCAAGTAAAGCGGATAGGAATGATGAATTTCCTTCGTATGTTGTAAAGCTGCCCAATCTTAAGCAGTTAGATATACCTATATCATTTTTAGAAAAAATAAATGAAGATAGTTTACCGGAATGCTTAGAGACTTTGATAATAACTGCGAATGATAGTTATATATCTACTAAAAGTAATTACCCTTCTTTCCCAAGTGTAGGTCTGGAAAAAATTAAAGGATTGGTTTTGGATACGCCTACTTGGTTGAATCTTAATTTTAGTGATATTTCTATCTCGCAAAATAATTTTCCAAATCTTAAGTACTTAAATACAGGAATTGATAAAGAAGGCCTAATACTGCAAAATATTAAAGATTTGCAAAACCTGGATTTTATTGAAATTCATAATTTAGGGAGTCATCAGATATTTGATTATTTGCCATCTCGACTAAAAAAAATGTATTTGTCAGAAATGAAAAAAGACTTTTCTCTTGAGGGAATAGTGTCATATAATGACATTGAGTTTTTAAGTATAGCGCACTCACAGGCAGAAATTGATTGTGAGTTGCTTTCAAAATTACCCAATCTGAAAGAATTATATGTTCGATCTTCAAAAAAGATGAAAAACATAGAATTACTATTAGAATGTAAAGAGTTGCGTAGTTTAACGATTATAGATTGTAGTAATCCTTTTAAAAAGGTAAAAAGGGAGTTATTTGAAGAAAAATTTACTTATCTATTGAATATCGATTTTGCTTAATAATATTGAAGCTGTAAAAAGTTTTATTTGTGTTTAGGGCATTGCTTCATCTGTGATACTAAAAAAAAACATACTTTTTTATAGTAGATAATCCCGTTATAAGAAAGTCTTTCGATCTGTAACGCTAAGGTTAAAAAAACTAAATCCCCGCTCATTTCAGCGGGGTTTGTTGTGAATATTAGAATCAACTTTTGATTTCTTTCGCTGGACTGATAATCAGCATGTTTTTCATTACGGTAATGATCAAATTTTTGTCGGTAGTTAATCCCCACTGGCGCGAGCGTCTCGCTTGTGAACATCATTAACAAAAAATTGATTTAACATATAGCCCCGCTCCGCAAAGTTAACCTCACAAGCGCTGCGCAAACGTCTAGTTTAAAACATATAAACCGTAAAGTATAAGGCTTTAAAAATGAATTTATTAGGTGCGATTTCTGAAAAAGAAAGAATCAAAATAATATTAAGAAATAATATAAAAAGTCGGGAAACTTTTACGAACTTTAATAATTCAATGAGCGTAAAAAAAGCGCAAAGTCAGAGACATTTACGCAGCTTTTCAGTTGAACACTTCGGAAAGCTGGGGCCGATACGAGCAATGATCCTTCTAAACGGATTGCAAAAAGCGATGTTAATTAGTTTGCTGCATATTGAAAAGGAGAGAGGTCTTGGTAACACTCAAAAAGAAGATATAAAAACCATCGGGGACATGAGGGAGTTCATCAAAAGATTATGATTTAATTTTATTAGAAAAAATGAATATTGCTTTTTTTCTAATAAAAGAATGAAAAATAGTACTTAAAAGTATCAAAACAGGATTGTTATCTAGAATAATTCAAAATAATTTGGTTTGATTTGATACAAATAATACATTTGCGTTATTAAAAATAATTCTAAATAACATGAAAGTAAAAGTACTATTGCCACTTTTGGGCTGTTTGATGATGCTGCTTACAGCTTCTGCATCATTTGCACAGACTGGTACAATAAAAGGAACGGTTTCATTGTCTAATGATGAGGCAGCAGATAATATCTCTGTAACACTGAAAGGAACAAAGATTGGAACTACCACTGACGCTCAGGGAAATTATGAGATCAAGAACATCAGACCCGGAAATTATATTCTGAAGGTTTCGGTAATTGGGTTTTCATCTAAAGAAAAAAATATTGAAGTTTCAGCAGGAAGTAATCTTGTCGAAAATTTCACACTGCTAACTACATCTGAGGCACTTACAGAAGTATTTGTAAAAGGGAATGCTAATAAATATACCAAATCTGAAAGTCAGTATGTATCGAGAATGACGATTAAAAACCTTGAAAATGCACAGGTTTATAATGTCGTTACTAAAGAGCTGATTAAAGATCAGTTGGTAACCAATCAGGATGAGGCATTAAAAAATGTACCGGGTTTATATCAATTATGGGCAGCAACAAACCGTGCCGGTGACGGAGCATCATGGTATTCCTTACGTGGATTTACCACTCAGAGTTTAGTGAGAAATGGTCTTGCCGGAAAAGTAAACAGTAACACTGATGCGGTAAATTTAGAAAGAATCGAAGTGATAAAAGGGCCATCAGCAACACTTTTTGGAAATGTGGTTTCTTCTTACGGTGGATTAATCAATCGTGTAACTAAAAAACCTTATGATAATTTTGGTGGAGAAATTTCATATCAAAACGGAAGTTATGGTTTTAACCGTTTAACGGCCGATATCAATACTCCAATTAATGATGACCATACGGCATTGTTCAGATTGAATGCTGCTTTTGGAAATGCGAATACTTTTCAGGATTTCGGTTACTCAAAGAGTTTTTTCGTAGCGCCGTCTTTTGCTTATAAAGTAAACGATAAACTAACCATCTCTATCGATGCCGAAATTGGAAATCAGGACAACTCTGGTATGCCTTTAATTTATCTTCCTTTTGGAGTTTCTATTGCTGACTTAGGCGTTAATAATGCTAAGAATTTGGATGTTAATTTCAAAAGATCATTTTTAGGAGATGAATTTATGACCAACACCAAAACATTAAACGTTTTTGCACAGGCTCTTTATCAAATTTCAGACGAATGGACTTCTCAAACGGTATTTAGCAGCAGTTCTAATAAAGCAAGTGGTTTACAAACATGGTTTTACCTTTTGAAAGATCAGGAATTCTCTAGAAACGCCTGGGATGCAAATGGAAAAGATAACGCGATCGAATTCCAACAAAACTTTAATGGAGATTTCAAAATTGGATCTATGAGAAACCGCTTCTTAGTAGGTGGTGATATCTATTACGGTTCAAATAAATTAGTGTACCAAAGTTTACCGGGTTATGCGCCGTATGATACGGTAAAGTATTCAGGAGCGATAACTAATTATTACGACTTTAACCCAACAAATGTAAAGGATGCACTTACGGGAAAAGGGAATTCTCCTTATACTACTAATAGTTCTATAGCAACCTATAGTGTTTATGTAGCAGATGCAATCAACATTACAGAAAGATTAATTCTTTCGGCGGCGGTACGTTTTGATCATTTTCAAAATAAGGGATCATTTGATCCTGCTTCGAATACAAAAGCGGACAATTTTTCTCAAAATGCTTTCTCACCAAAATTTGGTGCCGTGTATCAAATCGTAAAAGATCAGGTATCTGTTTTCGGAAATTACCAAAATAGTTTTACCAATAAAGGATTCTTAAATGCTAATGTTGGCGGGAAGCTTGAAATGAAACAGTTTGATCCTGAAAAAGCAAATCAGCTTGAAGTTGGTGTGAAAGTGAATGCTTTCCAGAATAAAGTAAGCGCAACTTTTAGTTACTATGATATCAAAGTTGACAATATTGTAATCGCAGATCCGAATCTTCCAAATGCGAGCATACAAAACGGAACACAATATAGTAAAGGTTTTGAAGTAGAGCTTACCGCTAATCCAATTCCGGGATTGAACCTTCTTGTGGGGTATTCTAATAATAACTCTAAATTAAATGACTTAAGACCTGTAACTGCAGGACCTGAAAATTTAATCAACTACTGGTTCAGTTATAATCTTCAAAGAACCAAACTGAAAGGATTAGGTTTAGGATTTGGAGGGAATTATGGAGACGCTACTTACATTTACAATAACGGACCTGGTCAAACTTTCGAGCTTCCGTCATATGCTGTGGTTAACGCTGCTTTGTACTACGATCAGCCAAAATACAGAGTGTCTTTGAAAGTAAATAACTTAACAGACCAATTGTATTTTAATGGTTATACGACAATTAATGTTCAGGCTCCACGTACCGTTATGGGAAGTTTAACTTATAAATTCTAGTTTTTTTAGAATCTGAATGTAAAAGGCTCGAACGTAATGTTCGAGCCTTTTTTTGTTGATGATTTGTGACGTAATTAGAATGCTTGTGTAAAGCTTAAGGTTAATCGTGTACGATTTTATTTTGTCTAATCCATTAGTGAAAAATGGGAAACATCGACGGTTAATACAATTTAAAATAGGATTTGTTCTTAGTTATATATTTAGTTCTCTATTCTTTCAATTACTTTAATCCTAATTACTGTTAGGTTGCCATACTTTTCAATATCTTGTGCTGTCCATATATATTCCTTTCCCTTAGGCCTTTTATCATCACTCCAATCAACAGGTTCCTTTACATAAACATAAAAGCTTATGTCTTTTCGTCCAACAACTTTTTGATTAATTTCCGAAGGAGTCAAAAATTTAAAAGTGAAAAATGAAGGACTGTCAGTGGTAGCAAAAGCTGTTTTTATTTCAGGTCTTATTTCTTTTAGAAGACTTTTCAGAGGCTTATTGAGAAACTGTTGTTCATTTGTTTTTAATTTAGATATATCATTAGGAGTTTGTACCAATTGCTGTGCTTTGCAGCTATAGTTAATTAGTAATAGCAGAAGTATAAATGTTTTTAATAGCTTTTTCATTTTTTTTTTGAATTATTTGTTAATTACAAGGTATTGAGGTGTAAGACTTGTTGCCATTTGGTAGTATAGATTCTTTAGTATTAAATGGTTTGAATTGCCCTTCAGAATTTTGTTTCATCAAAGTGACTCCTGCATTATATTTATTTAAAATTACTGACATTGCTTCAGTCCTGCCATCAATAGAAGAACTAAAGGTAGTGACTAAATTTTGCAGTTGGTCAAAAAGAACGTCCGGAAATTCGGGATTGTAACCTGGTATTTGATCAGCAGGATAAGCAGCAGCAAAATCTTTTGCTGCTTGCAAATTGGTTATAACAATAGCATATACTTCTCCTCCTGTTAGAATGTACGAAGTTGTAAAATTACGATTGTCTATATTTAAAGTTATACCAGCATAAATGTCGCCTGCAGACAGTGGTGTATTATTTGGGTGGTTGTGCAAGGCAGCAAAAGATCCATGCCAGTTTGTGTTTACTTTTACGCTAGAAGCGCCACCACTGTTCATAGCTATCTGTCCCAATTGATTATTCCGTTTAGTTAAAGTAATACTATGCTCTATTTTTGGATCAGCATTAAGGATATTTTTTTTTGCGGATAGAAAAACAGGGTCTTTTCCATCAATAGACATTTTTGCGGCTTGTGCACAGGGATCTAGTTTTATAACTGGAGGTGGTTGACCGCCAGGAAAGGACGGACCTCCTGGAAAATAGGGAATTCCAGGCATTGGTATATTGTCAGGTATCCAACTCCAATTACTACAAGTCGTAATGGGACCAACTGTAACGTAGTATGTGCATATGTATTTTGAAGTGGCGTTCTGTATGGGAGCTCTGTTATGATATCTAATATGCTGACCATTTTGAAATTCTCCAGAATAAATAATTTTATTTTTACTGTTTTGGATCGTTATATATCCCGAATATATGGAATCAGTTTTATAGAGATTAAACTCTTTACCATTATTTATATTTTTATTCTTCGTAGTGTAAATAATATCGAAGATCTGATATTCTTCATTTTTATTTGAAATGACTAATAATGACATATAAGTTCTATAATCGGGATCGTCAGTAACATTTGTCGATGTATTGTCAAACAGCATAAGAGGAATTTCTATTGTTTTAGCCTCACCTTCAATAGATATGGCTGCATTTTCCCAGTCAATTTTTTTTGTGTACTTTAGTGATTCTAAATTTGGACCGTTACTGTCAAACCATTCTTTTACTGAAGTTATATCAGGATTTATGACCGTAGTTTTTATTTCATCGCTTTGACAGCCGGTCATAAACGTACTTACATATGTTAGTACTAGTAGATTCAATATATTTTTTGTTTTTTGTATCATATTTTGCAATGAATTTAAACTTGTTATTTAAGAGTATTTATTCAGTTTAATAGATTTTTTCAAAAAAAAAGAAAGATATGTATAGTATTATATATTAAGTATAAATAAAGTTGTTTTTTCTTACAAATAAAGTTTTAAATGTTCTTTTTTAGGTAGATTAGGTACGAATAGTGTATTCGAAATGAAGGTTTTATTAAGTACTATTTTGTTAATTTTGTTCATCAACCCTTTTGAAGCTGATAATTTTTATGATAATAGGCTGATTAGGACGGTTAGTTTTTATAATAGTCTTTCATTTATACTTTCTCTGATAAAAAGTGTATTTGATTTTATTTGAATAATTGATGAACTCAAATTAGTTTAGATGTTTGTTTTTATTAGCTGATCAAATCGATATTAAATTAATGATTGTGTTTTCAAATATTTCATTTGGTAGTTGCTTAATTGTAATTGATTTTGTTCTGTTTATTTAATATTTTGAATTAATACTAAATTTTACCAAAAAAGATTTTAAAAGAGTTTCTAAAAGAAAATAGGAAGGCTGTCCTTTATTATTTTCGGACAGCCTTTTTTTGTTTGATGACTTTTGATGTAATTAGAATGCTTGTGTAAAGCTTAAGGTCAATCGTGTACCATTTTCTTTCACATAATTCATATTGTTCGATTGCCATTGTGAAATAACCGTATAATAGTCTTTGTTAAATAAATTCTCAACACCTAAACGTATCGTACTTTTTTTCATAAAAGTATAACTCGAAGAAAGATTAAAAGCGGTGAATGATTTTATTGGTCCTGTTCCATAAGTATAAGCTCCATTAACAGGCTCAAATCTGTCTCTTCCCGGTGTATTGATCATTTGCAGAAAAATGGACCAGTCTTCGATAGGCCTGAATACAGTATAAGCTGTTATTTTTGGCGGATTGATGCGGTCACCTCCTAAATACACTTTTTTGTCGGCAAGTTCACGTTTCCCTTCTGTAAAGGAATAACTGGCTCCGATATCTATTTTGGAATGAAGACGGTATTTTGCTGATAACTCAAAACCATAGATCTTTTCAGGTGAACGGGAAATTTGTGGATTACCGTCGATATAAACATAAGAAGCCCCTAATTTAGAAGTACTGTAATAAACAGCCGCTTCATAAGATAATTGATCTACGCCTCCGGAGAATCCAAATTCATAATTATTGGCAGTAACCGCTTTTATAGAAGTGTTGTTAACGGTGTTTTCTTTTGCAGCACGTAATACTAAACCTAAATCGGCTACACTGAAACTTTGAGAAAAACTTACAAAAGGTTTGAACAAGTTCCATTTTGTATAACGCAGTCCGGCGTTGAACATTAGTGCATTAAAATGTAAGGCTCCGCCGTTTACTGCGACACCTCCGCCTACGTAAGTTCCGTTTACATAATTACGAATACCAATGGTGGTATAGTCAGGAACGTCAATGTTTACATTTTCAAGTCTCAAACCGGTTTTAAATACCAAGTTTGGTCCAAACATGTTCTTAATTTGAAAGTAAGGTGCGAAATTGGTCATACTCATTTCCGGAATAACCAATCTGTTATCAGTAAGATGAGTATCTGTAATATCTGAAAGAATATCCACCCCATAAGTAACATTACCGGATATAAGAGAGTTAATTTCGTATGGACTGTTTAAATTCAAACGAAAACCAAATTTTTTACTTTGTGTAGCAGGTTGTCCTTTGTTTTCAAAAAAGTCACTATAGTTAATAAGTGTAAGATAATCTTGAAAATAGAGTGTAGCATTAATATCTGTATTTCCAATAATATTCTCCCCAATATAACTTAAAGCAGCATTGTGGTTATAAGGTGTTCCTTCCGGTTCTCCGGGACGTGACCCTCTGATTCCAGTTGTAGGCCGATCAAAATTTCCATACACTCCGGCTTTGGCGATATAATCTGTGTGTTGGGTACTTTTGAAATAATTGTACATTAATTCCAGGCGATTGTTAGCGTTAAAATCATATCCGATTTTAGCAAAAGCGTTCCAGTTTCTAAGATCGTTCATTCCATATTCCGGTGAAAGGACACGTCCTTTTGCATCGCGATAAAGTCCTGTTTCTTCATAACGGCCACTAACTACATAATCGAATTTCTTAATTTTCCCGTTGAACTGCTGTGATACAAAGAAACCCGCAGTTCCTTTAGGTTTAATCAGGGAAAAAGCTGTCCCAGCCTCTGTTGATCCGCTTATTGCTTTATCGGTAGTTGGTTTTTTTGTAATGTAATTGATCAAACCACCATCAGCACCGTTACCGTAAATTGCGGTAGCGCCTTTAATAACTTCAACACGATCCAGCACTGTAGGATCCAGAGAACGCATGTCTTTTGCTCCGTCTCTTAAAGGTGTAGATTGCGGAATACCATCAATCATTACCAACACGCGGCGGCCACGTAAAGTCTGACCTAAATTCTGAGTTCTATTCGTGGTAAAACCTAAGCCCGGTACTGTTGTACCCAGAATATCACTTAAATTGGAGCTTATGCTTAATTGTTGTTGTATTTGTTTCTTTGAAAGTATCGTTACTGAAGAAGGAACTTCATTTAAACTTTCGACTTGTCTTGTGGCAGAAATAACAATTTCTTTTAATTCATTGTCAGATTTTGATTTATCAGGTAAAACACTGTCTTGACTTTGGGGATTTGTTTTAGAAGCTTGTTGTGCAGAAAGTGAACTTATAGTAAAGAACACGATCAGCAAAGAATAAATTCGCATATTTAGTTTATTTAGATTTAATTAAAATAGCCGCAAATATAGAGAATCTATTAGAAGAATAATAGGAGAAAAGCAGCTAAAGCCGTGCTGTTTATCTATTTTAGTATTTAGTTTCGTTGGAGTTAGTTATTTAATTCGGCTGATTTAAGTTTTGTTATTCCTTCCTGAACAATTACATCTTTCAAAATGGTGAGGAAATTGTTGAAATTGACGTGTTTATCCAGCATGAAAAGCATTTCCTTCTCAATATCAAGCCAAGTGTCGATATCTGCTTCGTTATGTTGAATCTGAGCTTCTAATTTATCCAAAGCATTAGCCACTTTTGATTCGTTACTTACTTTGTTCTCAAATTCATACCAGAGATTATAAAACTTACCTCCATTTTCAGAACCGAGTTCTTCGCGAATACTCTCAATGGCTTTAATTTCGTTGGCTATTTTTTGCGTTTTGACATCATTATCAAACTGTTCAAAAGCCGGAATGTCACCAGCTATCGCTTCTACTATATCGTGAATGGTAATCATTTCTAGAACCTTGCGACTATCCAGAGAGATAGCAAGGTAAGGTTCGACCAGCAAATAGAGGAGAGACATTCGCCAGGTATGTTCCGCAACACTCTCCTGTCGGCCATCAGAGAGCCAGCTGTGACGGATTAATTTCTTTAAATTCTCTGCCATATGCATAAAGTTTAAAATTTGCTGTGCGTTTTTAATTTTTGATTCCATGATGATTTTTTTGTTAAGATATTGAGTTGTCCATTTGTTGGCTATAGTAAGGTGAAAGGTTATTTTGGCACTTCAAAGGAGTTATGTGCGGTAAGATGTATTTTTAAGTTTTTTAATCGGCAAACATAGTTTGGTTCAGAATTAATTCGATGGTCCAGTTTTTTAAATAATAGACAGTCCAAATGAAGATGTAACAGCTATAAATAACTTTTACCTCAATTTAAATTTTTATATTTGAATTGTCTGATACAGAATCAATTGTTGAATTTTTAATCATTACTTATGTTATTAAATAGAAGAATATCACTTTTGTACTTTGTTAATGAGATTAGATCACAGATTGTATTGATCGTACTATTTGCGATATCAATTGGACTGCTCGACATGCATCCCTTATTTCAGCAGGTATCTCTACCGTTAAGTATTCCGGCACTAGTGGGTACTGCGGTTTCTCTTCTTCTTGCTTTTCGGACAGCACAGTCTTATGAAAGATGGTGGGAAGCCCGAACCGTTTGGGGAGCGATAGTAAATGATTCCAGGACTTTAATCCGGCAAATAATCCAATTTACACCAAAAGAAAATAAAGAGATTGCTGATGCTTTTACAGAAAGACAGATCATCTGGCTTTATGCATTGGGAGAGTCATTGCGCAAACAGCAGTTTTCATCAAGGGTGCAGACTTATCTTGATACTTTTCGCATCAAAGCATCTAATATCCCTAATGCTTTGTTGGATAAACACTCCCTGAACATCGCAGAATTGGCATCACAAGGACTAATTTCAGAGTTTAAACAGGTGCAGTTAAATGAAACATTAGCAAGGCTTTGTGACAGTATGGGCAAATGTGAACGTTTAAAAAATACCGTTTTTCCAAAATCATACAGTGTATTGGTTCATACCCTGATCTATGTATTTGCAGCGATACTTCCTTTTGGGCTTGAAGACTCACAGTTGATGGTAGAGATTCTTATAACGATATTGATTCCTGTTCTGTTTATTTCCATAGAAAAAACAGCAATTATAATGCAGGATCCTTTTGAAAACACTCCTGTTGACACGCCAATGACTTCACTCGCAAAGACAATCGAGATCAATCTGCTCGAAATGACAGGGGCAGAAAATATCCCTGTAAAGGAAAAAAATGAGCTTTATTACGAGATGTAATAAACTTAAAAATGGACCTTTTAAAAAGTATTTCATTATGGATGTAGAATTTGAACTGTTGCTTTCTGCCAAACTACTTTTGGCGTTTTTATTGGGAGGAATTATTGGTATTGAGAGAGAAAGAGAACAGCAGAATGCGGGTGTGCGAACTTTTGCGTGTATCTGTGTAGCTTCTTGCCTTTTTGTTTCTATTGCTGCTCATCTCACCGAGGATAAATCGGCTATTGCAAGAATGCTTGCGGCTATTGCAACAGGACTTGGTTTTATAGGAGCAGGACTTATTTTTAGAGATGAAAAAAATTTGCCTAAGGGATTAACAACTGCATCTGGTTTATGGACGACTTCGGCTGTAGGTATGGCCATCGCACTCAATATGTTTGTAATTGCAATCTGCTCGACGGCCATTATCCTTTTGATTTTTACCATCAATCAGTTTTCATGGTATAGAAAGTTTGTCGGGAAATTATTTAAAGATAAGAATCTGAAAAAGTAAGCTAAAAAAAGGGAGGTTCTGAGTATGAAATCACGTTAAAAACGATCTCTGAAAAATTCAGATCGGATGCACTTGGAAAAGAAAACCAAGTACTTGTTGCTAATTTCATTGATATTTTTACATTTATTTTACTCGTTTTATGGCTCTTGTTGCTATGAAAGAAGGAAAAAATTCATCTATCCTGTTTTCTTCACCCCAATTGTCTTCATACAGATTTGTCAAGCTAAAACCAACCTCTAATTGGCCATTAATTTGGTCGGTCAAACTATGCCCAAATACCAAAGCTTCATTGTTTTTTTTCAGTTCTTTTAATTTTTCTGCCGGCAATGAATACAAGTCTGAAAAAGGCTGTTTGTAAATTAACTTCAAGTTTTCTTCGTCAAGTTGAAATGAAATAGGATTGATTAAGCCTGTCATTAAAATTCCGTTTGGTTTCAGAACCCGAAAACATTCCTGCCAGACAGGCAAAACATTGTCAACAAAGACTATTGAACAAGGATTAAAAATCAGGTCAAAAAAATTGTCTGGAAATACAGAAAGATCTTTCATGTCACCTTGAACAGTTTTGATGTTAAGGTTAAATTTGTCGCTTAAATTTTGGTCTTGCTGCAATTGTTTTTCAGAATTGTCAAAAATGGTAACGTCTGCCCCCAAAGCAGCAAGAATTGGCCCTTGTTGTCCGCCACCGGATGCGAGTCCTAAAATTTTCAAGCCTTTCAGGTCGGGAAACCAATTGTGAGGGACCATTTTTATCGGTGTCAAAACAATATTCCAGTTTCCATTTTTTGCATTTTCTAATTCTTGTTCGGAAACAGGAATTGTCCAGCGATCTTTTTTTTCAACATAATTGTCCCAAGCCGATCTGTTATGTTTTACAATGTCCATTTTTTGCCGTGGTGTGTTGTTCTACAATTGACGTTAATCTGTTTGTATAATAAAGTCATACATAGCCTATTGCTTTTCAGATAGATACGCAGGAGTAATTTTATACTTTTTTGTTTTAATAAATATAAGAAAAAACAGTAGAAAGTCTTAATTCTTTTAGTTTTCCAATAATGAAAATTTGTATTTTTAGTTCATCTGCAAAACAGCAAAAAATTATAAAAGAAATGGCATTAGTCACAAAAGTTAAAACATATCATTTTCTTCCCTATAAGTACGGTTCGGAATTGCTGTTAGATATCGGACGTATCGAAACATTGGAAAATTTTGTATTAGACAATACCTTACATCAGCTTAGTTTTTACGAAATTCTTTTCATCGAAGAGGGAGCGGGTACTATTACATTGAACGAAAATAAGATAGTAATAAACCCTCGGACTATTATTTTCACAAGTCCGGGACAAGTGCGTTGTTGGGAGATTGAGGAGGCGGTAAAAGGGTATACTCTTTTCTTTGAAAAAGATTTTCTTTATCTTTTTTTCTCGGATGAACTATTTCTGTATCGATTTCAGTATTTTCACCAATATTCTCGTCCAACCGAGATGCAGGTATCTGAAACAGCATTCGCAAAATGTCATGAACTTTTATATGGAATTGCACTGGAATTTGGTCAGCTTCAGAATGACAGCAGTCATTTGATCAGGTCGCTTCTGTATCAATTGCTCGTAATTCTCAATCGATACTATGCAGATGTTCATAATGTTCAAAGAGATACTTATGTTCATTTAGACTTTTATAGATTTCGATCTTTGCTGGAAAAGAGATTCACAGCAGATCATACTGTTGAAGCTTATTCAAAAGCGCTTAATATCAGTTCGGGATTTCTTAATAAAATCTGCAAACAATTTAGCGGATTATCAGCCCAGCAAATGATTCATTACAAGCTGATTTCGGAAATAAAGAAACAACTTTGTCAAAACAAATCCGCAAAAGAGATTTCATACGAGTTTGGTTTTTCGGATCCATCTAACTTTAATCGCTTCTTTAAAAAAATAACCGGAACTACACCACAACAGTATCGAAAGAAGTAAAAATTGACCATTTTAAAGATAAAATGACCATTTTGGCAGGATGAGAATATTCTAATTTTACATAAAAAAAGGATATGATAAAATTCGCACTTAAATTTCTATTGTTGGTCATGAGCGTATCGTCTCTACAGGCAGAACAGCTATACGTTAATCCCAAGACTGGTCATGACACAAATTCAGGATTAAGAACTCAGCCATTAAAAACACTTGCAGAGGCGGTGAAACGTGTAAATTTAAACAAAGAACAGGGAGCAACTACCATCTTCCTTTCAGAAGGGGTACATCTGTTAACGGAGACCGTTATATTCACAAATGATAAGTATACTTTAAAAAATCGTTTGGTCATTCGTGCAGAGATTATGCCTGATGATGCGGATTGGACTCCTCAAAAAATGCCGGTGGTAGTTACGGCAGTACCGCTTTTACCGGGAGTGGGAGGAGAAGAGGCCAGAGGCATACAGCCCGAGGTTAGCCATGTAACCATTGAAGGTCTGCGATTTACAGGCAGTCCCGATTACTCTTATATGGATGGTAATAACCTGCGTCGTTCCTATCCGATATGGCGTAATGGAAAAAGACTGGACGATTTGCTCGTAACGCAGTGCCTGTTTGCCGGGGATGTTGATGTATTGCCGCTGCATGTGGGAGTTATAGCCAACGGTTATGGACTGGTTATCGATCATTGTGTTTTTTTCAACTGCAAAAATCCGGTTGTTTTTTGGCAAACCGACGGAGGAACCGGAAGTCCAAACGTTATGCGTTATTCACTCGTATATGGCAGTTATTTTAGTGGTGTTTGGACTACACAAAGTACCAATGGAGACCATTTCGACTTTCATCATAATATAATAGCAAACAGCAGTACCGTATGGATAAGAGAAAAAGGAAGCACACGCCAGTACAAAGCTTCGGACTGCCTTTTTACAAATTACACCAATCTGGCAGGGTACGGAAGTGGTCCGTTAAGTGGTAACGATGCAACATCGACAGACTTTCTAAAAATGGAAAACGTACAAATTACGGGAACTGTAAAGATTGAAAAAGATCAAAGTAAACGAAATTACCTGCAATTGGCCGAAGGTTCAGCAGGTTCAAATCTAAAAGCGGGGCTTTTCAAAAAGAATCAGTAAGTTTTGAAATTTCACGCTGAAACTTTTTTTATAAATTAGGATCGTTTGACTCATTAATCTGTACTATGTTAACCCTAAATTGGCATATGTTATCTGATTGTGCATGAAATAGTATTAAGATGGAAGAAACTTCTATTTTTAATGAAATTTCAACAAAACACATGGAACCAATATCGCTTATTTCAGATCATTTTATTGAAGAAAAATGTAATTTTAAAGAACTTATAGAAAGACTTCGGGCTGGGTTTTCGACTTCGGATATCAACGTGCCTATGCGCCATCATCATGATTATCCCAATCCGGAAGAAGGCAAAGATTCTACACTGCTGCTAATGCCCGCATTCCAATCGGGTAAGGATTTAGGAGTAAAAATAGTTACAGTAAGTCCTAATAATGGTAAATATGATTTGCCTTCCATTCAGGGAACTTATATTTATCTCGACGGGCACAAAGGAAATATAAAGGCAATTCTTGATGCAAAATCACTAACAGGGAAACGCACTGCAGCAACATCTGCTTTGGCAAGCAGCTACCTTTCGAGAAAAGACTCCTCGTCTATGTTGATGATTGGTACAGGAGCATTGGCCATCAATTTAATTCAGGCGCATGCCAGTGTAAGACCTATAAAAGAAGTTTATGTTTGGGGAAGAACTATAGAAAAGGCACAATTGGTTTGCAATGCACTCAAGGGTTCACTATTTACCTGTAAACCCGTTTCAACTATAGAAGAAGTTGTTTCTCAGGTTGATATCATTTCGTCAGCGACTTTATCCCCCGTTCCGCTTGTTTTTGGAAAATGGCTAAAAGCAGGACAGCATTTAGATCTTGTTGGGGCGTATAAAAAAGATATGCGCGAGGCAGATGACGAAGCGGTTTTAAAATCGAGCCTGTTTTTAGATACCTATCAGGGCGGACTAAAGGAAAGCGGCGATATTTTGATTCCGCTGACAACCGGAATTATAACAGAAGAAACTATTAAAGCCGATTTGTTTGAATTATGCAGTACTACAAAACCGGGCAGAACCTCTGAGACCGAAATCACTTATTTTAAATCGGTTGGACATGCTTTAGAAGACCTTGTCGCAGCCGGATATTTTTATGAAGAGTATAATTTAAAAGTAGAAAAGAATGTCTAATACCTACCAAAATATTTGTAATAATACTGTTTATAAAGCAGACGCTTCCGTACTGCAGATCCAAACAATTGATATGCATACAGGTGGTGAGCCTTTGCGTGTAATTGTTTCCGGTTTTCCGAAATTGAAAGGAAATACTGTTTTAGAATACAGAAGAGATATAAAAGAAAACTACGATTACTTAAGAACGGCATTGATGTTTGAACCTCGCGGTCATGCTGATATGTACGGCTGTATTTTACTTCCGCCAAATGATGATGATGCAGATTTTGGTATTCTTTTCATGCATAATGAAGGATACAGCAGTATGTGTGGTCATGCCATTATTGCGATAAGTACTTTGGCAGCAAAAATGAAATGGATCACAGTAAAAGAAGGTGAGAATGAATTGAAAATTGATGCTCCGTGCGGTCGGATTTTTTCGTTTGTGACGGTAGTAAACGGAGAAGTAACAGGAGTTCGGTTTCATTGTGTGCCAAGTTTTGCCGTAGGTTTAGATCGTGTTGTAAATGTTGAGGGGATTGGTGATGTCGTTTATGATTTGGCCTATGGAGGTGCTTTTTATGCTTACGTTGATTTGAGAAAAAATACACATTTGAATTTTGGATTAACGGAAGAAAATTACCGAACCATTATTCAAACCGGGGTCGATATCAAACATGCCGTAATGAAGCAGGATACAGAAATTCAGCATCCGTTTGAGGAAGATTTGAGTTTTTTATACGGAACTATTTTTATCGATGAACCGCTGAATAGTGTTAACCACAGTCGAAATGTCTGCGTTTTTGCCGATGGAGAAGTCGATCGTTCACCAACAGGTTCCGGTGTTTCAGGAAGAATTGCGATTGAAAAAAATAGAAATGCCATAAACTCAGGTGAAGTTATTACAATAGAAAGTATAACAGGAAGTACTTTTAAAGGATCACTTGTCAGAGAAGAAAAATTTGGTCCTTTCAAAGCTGTAATTCCGCAAGTGGCAGGAACGGCCTTTGTAACAGGAGTAAATACATTTTTAATAGATCCGAAAGATCCTATGAAGAATGGTTTTATACTAAGATAATGATCCGTTTAAAAAAATATTTAGAATCATAATTAGTATAATACCAGGCGTTTTTAAGGAAAAAAAAGCTCTCCATAAGCTTCCAAATCAGGAAGCTTATGGAGAGCTAAAAGTATTCAAAACGTGATTTAGAAATTAAAATTTGTAGCTGTATCCAAATCGCACCACTTGTGTTTCATAAAAATCTTTGCTTCTATAATTAAAGCCCTCACCTTGAATATCTTTTCGTATGCTTAGCGTGTTGAAAATATCGGTGGCATTTACAAAGACTTCCCCTTTTCCTTTTTGTACCGTTTTCTTTAGTCCGAGGTCAACAGAAAATCTGGAGTCAATTTTTCCTTGTGGAATAATATCAGGAGCCAGATAAACAGCAGAAATTTGACCTTTTAGTGTTTTGTTTAACTGAAGGCTGTTGTTCCATTTTAAATTTCCGGATACCATTTGCTGACGTTTTCCATAGTAAGTACTTGGCGTCGGATATAGATTTGTTACGGTAAATGCATCAATGGTATTTTGATATAGATTTCCATTCAGGTTGAAAGAATACCAGGGTGTTATTTCTTTTGAATAAACAGCTTCGATTCCAACAGATGAACTTTTATCTGCGTTTTGAAAAACATTATATATCAGTGAACTTCCGGGTACAGTAGTGGCAATACGGGCAATAGTTCCATTAATGATTCTGTAATAAACAGAGGAAGTGAAATAACCTTTCTCCATCGTTTTTTTATACCCTACTTCAAAGGCACTTGTAAACTGCGGACGTAATGTAGGATTTCCAACTTTGATAATTTCGGCATCATCATATTTTGGAAAAATACGGATGTCAACCTCTGCCGGTCGGTCTACCCGACGGTTGTAAAAAGCTGTAATTTTATTTTTGTCGTCAATTTTGTATCCAAAACGTACGTTCGGAAACGGTTCTGTATAATTGTACCCGTCACTTTTGTAAGTGGGATGATTGGGATTAACATCGTACTGCAGTTTTACATATTCAAGTCTTAAACCAAGTTCTGCTTCAATTTTGTCCGTTTCGAAAATATAATTGGAGTAAAGAGCAGGAATGATTTCTTTATAATTGGCCCATCCTCCCGCATTGGCGTCAATAGGAGAGTTCGCGCCCGGGAAAAATTGCATGTTGGTAGGGATTTCTCTGTTTCTGAATTTGAAACCTGTTTCAAATCGCCCATATTTTAATGGCCTTATGTAATCAACATTAATGTCCACTACTTTTTCATCCGAAAGCAGTTTAAAAGCATCCTGTCCAACCGAAGTTGACAATGTATTGGTAAAGAAGTATTTTTCATCTTCCCTGTGATAGGTATAGTTGATACCAGCATTTAATTTATGCCCGGGCTGTTTGAATTTATGTTCGTAAGAAGCGCTGGCCATTACCGTTGTTTTGAGCTCATCTTCTAAAAACGCCCACAGGCGTAACCTTTGAGAGTAATCTTGATTGAAGAATGGCTCATCACCGTTGTCAATAATTTTTTCACTTCCAAAAAGTGCCGAAAAAGAAAAACTGTTTTGTTCATTGTAGTTCCAGTCTATTCCGGATTTTAAAGTGGTAAAATGAGTATTGCGGTTTCGTACCGTTTGCTGATTGATGATGGTGCCGTCATCATAAGTACGGGTTACAAATTCATTTTTATTGAGTGTTTCGGTATACAGATAATCGGCCTGTAAATAGGTATTTATTTTTTCTTTCCTGTAATTCAGAGACAGGGATGGATTAATTTTAGGGGTCATCTGATATTGTGGACGAATGGTTGGCAAATTGGTCTTACGTTCCCATAAAGCACCGTATCCTGAACTGATTCCTATTTTACCGTTTAGTCCTTCCTGTTTGTTTTTTTTGTAAATAATATTGATAATACCTGCATTTCCATTGGCATCAAACTTGGCCGAGGGGTTGTTTATGATTTCAATTTTTTCAATGGCAGATGCCGGAATATTGTCCAGACCCGATTGATTTCCAAAACCAGTCAGGGCAGTCTGTTTTCCGTCAATCAGAACCATTACTTTATCATTGCCTCGAAG
This sequence comes from Flavobacterium sp. N502540, assembly GCF_025947365.1. NCBI lineage: Bacteria > Pseudomonadati > Bacteroidota > Flavobacteriia > Flavobacteriales > Flavobacteriaceae > Flavobacterium > Flavobacterium sp. N502540. The sequence goes on along the minus strand of NZ_CP110012.1, from coordinate 5,142,743 downwards.
CTGTACTTTTCCTTCGTGGAGTGTAACACCCGGAAGATTCTGCATAGATTGTAAAACTGAGCCTCCACTTTGGGCGATGTTGTCGGATACGGAGAAAACTTTTTTATCCATTTTGGCACTTACCTCAGATGATTTAGAAGTCACAACAACTTCAGACAATGTATTGATGTCCTCCTCAAGTTCAATGGTGTTGAGGTCCAGGAAATCGGATAGCGTCCCTACAAAGATTTTTTGAGATTTGGTTTTGTAGCCAACAGAAGTAATTTCCAGCGTATAATTTCCGCTAGTTACATTGGTCAGGTTAAAGCGTCCTTCTTCATTCGTTAGAGTGCCGAACAGCATTTTTTGATCTTTGGCCGTCTTTAAAACGACATTTATATAGGGTAGTGGAGATTTTGTTGTTTTGTCTTTAATTAAGCCCGAAAGTGTTGCGGAGTTGTTTTGTGCCGTTGCATTGAATGTTTTAAATACAAGTAAGGCGAATACTAAAAAAATCTTTAATTTCATTGGAATGGTTTTAATCTGCTATGCTTTTAATGTAAGTTCCTTGTTTGTCAAAAATCAGATCGATAGCATTAATCTGTGCTTCAAAAGTTATCGTGCCTTGAGCATCAGTGATGACAGCAGCTTCTTTTATCTGCTTGTTTTTATAATTTTTTTGAATGTAAGCCAACGCTTTAGCCGGAAGTTTTTTCACGCTGATTTCTTCTTCAGTTTCCAAAATACTACCGTTGGAATCTAAAAGTACCGCGTGTTCCGTTTTGACAACTGTAAAAGAAGCTTCGTAATTGTCCTTTTCTTTTTCCCACTTCACATTGTTCTGATTCGGATAAGATTTTAAAAAGGTTGATTTTACGACAGTGGGAATGTCTTTTTCATTTACTTTTTGCGCTATGGCATAAGATGAAAAAAGCAGGGCCAAACAAGCCAGAATTGAATTTTTCATGAGTACTGTTCTTTTAATTAAAAATTACAGTACAAATATTATATGCGAATCTGTAGGAAGTTTGAATTTTTAAAATTTGACTGTAAAACTGTGCCTATTATTAGAAAAAGCATAGTTTATTTCCCAGTGATTCAGTTCAGTGATTTTTTTGATGATCGCGAGACCAAGGCCATTACCAGTGGAAGAAGGGTTGTTTTTATAGAATCTATTAAAGAGTTTTTCAATTGCGAGGGAAGTGGCTGGTCCGGTGTTTGAAAAAATCAATTCTTTCTCTGTAACTTTAATAATGATTTTTCCGTTTTGCTCGTTGTGGCGAATCGCATTCAAAAACAAATTATTAATAAGGACTTCCGTAAGTGCCGGATTTCCTGTAATGGTTAATGCAGATGCAAATTCAGTAGAGATTGTTATGTTTTTGGTATTCGCCTGTTCAGTAAAAAAGTCCAAATGCTTTGTAATATAATCAGTAAGGACCATCGTACTTTTTTCAATAAAATTTTCATTGTCAATTTTTGACAGCAGCAATAGATTTTTATTCAATCTGTTAAGTCTTGCAACATCAAGATTTAGAGAAGAAACCAGAAGGGATTGTTCTTTGTCTAAATTCAATTGTGTCAGCGTATCTATTTTGGTTTGAAAGAGGGCTAGTGGAGTTTGAAGTTCATGAGCTGCATTTTCGACAAATTCTCTCTGATTTTTATAAATAGCGGTGTTTTTTTCAATCAGTCTTTCAAGGCTTTTATTCAAACGGTCAAATTCATCTATATCGGTAGGCAGAAAGTGAGGAGGTTTGTTTTTGTCTATTTCAAAATTCTCAATCTGATGCAAAGTATTATAAAAAGGACTCCATATTTTGGCTGCTGTGGCTTTTGAAATCAAGATGATTCCGATTAACAGCATAATAATGATAAAAAGAAAGATAAGGGCAATGCTAAATACCATTCCTTCCATTTCCAACAGATTTATTTTTTCGTTGTAGGTGTATTTCTTGCCGTTTATAGTTACAGGAGCATAAAGCACACGAAAGGGCTCTTTTTCTTTTGCAATAGAATCATAAAGCATTTTTCCAACAATAGAATCTTCTTTAACGCCCATGTCCGGAACAATCATTACTTCATGGTTGTACTTGTTCCATAAGTCAATATCTTTTTGTGTAAAATCCTTATGACTTTCTTTAATAAAAGCACCTTTGTGAAAATGCAGTACTTCATCAGTCTCATAAATATAAAGCTGCTGGCTGATAAAGTAGAATAATGGCGCTGCTATTACTAAAATGATAATAGCATAAGTAAGAAAACTGCTGGTTGTTTTTTGAAGTAATTTTTTGCTATTCATTTTCCCATTTGTATCCCAGTCCGTAAACTGTTTTGATGTAATCCCCGCTTCCTGCTTGACTGAGTTTTTTCTTTAAATTTTTAATGTGCGCGTAAATGAAATCATGATTGTCCAGCATATCTGCCATATCTCCGGAAAGATGCTCAGCAATGGCGGCTTTCGACAATACTTTATTGTCATTTGCAATTAAAAACAACAACAGATCGATTTCTTTTTTGGTAAGATCTAGTTTAATATCGTTTACCATTACCGATTTTGAAAGGATGTCGATTACAATTTCATTAAAAATGATAGTATTATTTCCCTTAAAATTTTTGCGCCGTATAAGAGCCTGCATGCGGACCAATAGTTCAGAAAGGTGAAATGGTTTGGTTAGAAAATCATCTGCGCCAAGGTTAAATCCTTCAATCCGCGTTTCAAGTGTTTCTTTGGCAGAAATGACAATAACACCGTCCGTTTTATTTTTTCTTTTGAGTTCCCTTAAAATATCAAAACCATCACCGTCAGGAAGCATGAGATCCAAAAGGATACAGTCATAATCATAAGAATCGATTTTGCTGAGTGCCAAATTGTAGCTTTCGGCTGTTTCACACTGAATGCCGTTTGTTTTAAAATAATCCCTGATGTTTTGAGCAATTTGCCGCTCGTCTTCTATAATTAAAATTTTCATGCTGCAAGTGTAACCCGGAATTTTGTAGAAAAATTGAATCTTTTATTTTTTGATGTAACCGAATCAATTCAATTTTTAACGACCTTTTCCGTCTTTTGATATTCCATCTAAAAGTAGTGATTTTAAAAGAGAACGAAAAATGTTAAAGAGTTTCAGTGTAGCGTTTGAATTATGATATAAAAATGACGTTATTTGTGTCATTATGGTCAATAGTTAAGATGATTTTGTAAGATTTTTAATTTGTTATTGAGAGAGATTATTTAGTTTAAGACAAATGAAAGAAAATTATTACGTTAATAAAATGTTATGAAATACGATTATTTTAAATAAAGTATTTATTTTGGCCCAAAATTCTAAATTTCTTCTAAATTGAACAATTACTTTACTTGCTATTAAAGGTTATTATATGAGAATCGAAAAGAACTTAAACAAGGTTTCGGAACACGGATTTTATAAATTATCCGTTTTTTCGAATGTTTCCGTTTTTTTTTCGTTTTTCTTTCAAACTGCTTTTTATTATTGGTACTCAAAAATTGCCAGTTTTATTTCAATTTACTTTTTTAAGATTTTAGTTCCCTTTCGTAAAGGGCTGTCATTTGTGCTATTTTACTTAGTATATCTTTTACTTTTCTCCAAAAGATGGATAGGCACATAAACTGTTATGGATTTTTTAATCTCCTCTTCATTTTAATTACAAAACTTTGCGGAGGAAATGAGCGATGACTGTTAAGTCGCTTTCCTTTTAAAAAAAAATTAGCTGCCTTTAAATTTACCATAACAAACAACACAATGAATACTAGTATTATTAAAAATTATTCTAAACTTAAGTTCTCCTTATATTTTTTGCCCTTATTCTGTTTAGCTGCTCTTGTACTGTTTTTGTATTATGAGAATGCTTTAAGCGTTTATAATTACGCGCAAATTCAAAAAAGCAGCTTCCTTTACATTAATGCTCATTTGGGGCTTTATCCTAATTTACAATACAATCTTACTCAACTTGGAGATGCTTCGATTTTTTTATCCTTTTTAACCCTTTTTGTACTCTATGCGCCCAAATTATGGGAATCTTTACTGTCGGGGTTATTGTTTTCGCTATTATTTTCCTGTCCGTTAAAAGCAATATTTGGTGTTCCAAGACCTGCTGTAATTTTTAATAATGAAATTACATGTATTATGGGAAGAAAATTATGTGGCTTCAATAGTTTGCCTTCAGGACATTCGATTGTAGTTTTTACTATATTGACCATTATCTTATTTGCTTTTATGCCGCAGCGATTGAAATTTAAAATTCTGTGGTCAGTATCGATCATTACAATAGGATTTATTTTAGCATTTACAAGAGTAGGCGTAGGGGCACATTATCCCCTTGATGTAATTACAGGAAGTATTCTGGGGTATATTTCCGGAATCTCCGGTATTTTTATCAGCAGAAAATATAAAATAGGGGCTTGGATCAACAATGATAAATACTATCCTATTTTTATTGCATTGTTTATCATTTGTTGTATTTGCTTGGTAGGCAAAATTATTAAAGAAAATTTGATCATATATTATCTTTCGTTTATTAGCTTAGCAGTCTCACTTTATAAGATCACTTATGTTTACGTTAAAAAATAATTTAAGAATAACTCATTTTGTTCTATTGATGAGTTTTTTGATTTTTTTGTTCTTCCACCTGCCATTTTACACCTTTGTTTTTAACAATGTCGATTATAAAAGTCTAAACGGTATTGTCTTGATTGTGAGTTTGGTAATTTTAATGCTGGTTCTTAATGCATTTGTTTTATACCTGCTGTTTTCGCTCTCTCGTCATGTCGGAAAAGTTTTGCTGATCTTGTTTTTTATTGTTAGTTCAATTGCAGTCTACTTTGTGAATACGTATAGTGTCATCATTGATGAAAGTATGATTGGCAATATTTTGAATACCAATTACGAAGAATCGAGCAGTTTTTTTTCCTTTAAAGTAATTTTGTATGTAATTTTTCTTGGAATTATTCCGAGTATTTACATTGCAAAGGTCAAAATAACCAAGGTACCATTGAAGGAGTTTTCAATCACTTCTGCACTAACTTTAGTATTTATTGCCGTTTTAGTATTTGTTAATGCCAGCAATTGGCTTTGGATTGACAAAAACTCGAAACGACTTGGAGGTCTTGCAATGCCATGGTCATATTCGGTTAATACACCGCTATTTTACATTCATAAGTTCAAGAAAAATGAAAAGGAAATTTTACTGCCCAATGCTGTTATAAAAGATAACGAGAAATCGGTTGTGGTTTTGGTTATCGGAGAATCGGCCAGAAGACAAAATTTTTCTCTTTACGGTTATAAGAAAAACACCAATCCGTTACTTTCCAAAACAGAAAATGTATTTCATTTTAATGCCAATTCTTGTGCTACATATACTACCGCAGGTGTAAAATGTATTTTAGAGCATAAAAACAGTGATGACCTGTATGAAATTTTGCCTAATTATTTATATCGAAATAATGTTGAAGTCATTTGGAGAACGACCAATTGGGGAGAACCGCCAGTTCATATAAAGAACTATCAAAACAAGGAAACATTAAAAGCCGACTGTAAAGGTGTGGAATGTGATTATGATGAGGTTTTACTAAGAGGATTAAAAGAGCAGATTCAGGCCAGTAAAAAGAATAAAATACTAATTGTACTCCATACCAGTACAAGTCACGGTCCTACATACAGTAAAAAATATCCACCGCAATTTGAGACTTTTAAACCAGTTTGTAATAGTGTTGAATTGGGTAAATGTTCTCAAAATGAACTTCTTAATGCTTATGATAATACAATTGTGTATACCGATTATATACTTCATAGTGTAATTGAGGATTTAAAAGAATTAAAAGAATACAAAAGCACCATGATTTTTGTTTCAGATCACGGAGAATCTTTAGGAGAAAAAAATCTTTATATGCATGGTGTGCCTATTAGTATTGCCCCTAAAGAGCAATATGAGATTCCGTTTATTGTTTGGGTGTCTGATCATTCAAAACAGCTTAAGCCTAATGAAACATTAACTCAAAACCATGTTTTTCATAGTGTTTTAAAATTTCTTAATGTCGAAAGTCCGGTTTATGATGAGAAAATGAACATTTTTAAATAAGAAGTATTTGTGGTTTTGTCGCAGCTGAGTTAACTTGTTATCTCAGTCATCCCTAATTGAGTCGGACAGCTGCGACAGAAGTTGATATTGACTATAAAAAGAACTTTTGAATACTTAGTTTAACCCGTTGGGTGTGATTATTTTTAAACACAGGAGAAACATAGACTTTCTTCCTGTAAAAAGAAAATCGATGTCTCGATGCGTTGAATATTTTTTTACACGCAGATTGCTTCGCCAGTTCGCTATCGCTCAGGTCTGCAGATTTTCTAATCTTTTTAATCCGTTAATCTGCGGCTATTCTTTAAACACATAAACAGAGACTCTCTTATTAAAAATAGGACGTTTCACATTTCACTTCTTGCTTTTTTTGGAGAATCTATGTTTCAATATGTTAAATGATTTTTGTATTAATTACACCCAACAGGCTTATTTTAAAAACTTTTGATCAGAGGGATAAAAAATCTGCTTTCTACTAATTAAAACAGGTAGAACTACGCTTAAAAATCACAGTTTTAGTGAGTTTATTTGTTATTACCAATAACATATCAAACAAATAAACTCCCTGATTATGGAAAACTACTTACATGGCTTACTCGACGAAGAGAATGACCCAATTATTCAGCAATATTTAAAATACATAGACGAAGGAATTCCCCGTACGGATAAACCAAAAGATGTATTGATCATTGGTGCCGGAATGGCCGGAATGGTAGCAGCGGCTATGTTGAAGGAGGCAGGCCATAAGGTTACAATAGTGGAATCTAATACCCGTGTTGGCGGCCGAATTAAGACTTTCCGAAATTCGGATGATAAAAAATATTTTGAAGATGACACTGTTTATGGCGAAGCTGGAGCAATGCGTATCCCGACCATACATCAGATGGTACTCAAATACATCGATAAATTAGGACTCAAAACAGAGCCTTTTTATTATTTGTCGGTTGATAAAGCTCAGGCAATTGCATATCAGGCGGATCCTGCTAAACCAAAACCGGAAGTTACAAGAAACTCTCTTTTCTACATCAACCGCAAACGTGTGGTCCAGAATGAATATATCCCAAAGGATACGAGTAAAATTGTTGATGTAAACGCTTTGCTCGACTTTCATTTAGGCAGCAACGAAAACATGCGTGCAGACCAGTTAATGGCCAATCTTATAAATCCCCTTAAAGCTTTTATTGCTGAAGATCCGGAAAAAAACTGGCCAGTGCTGATCGAGCGTTACGGAGAGTATTCAATGCGTCGTTTCCTGAAAGAACATTCCATGTATTCAGAAAATGCTATTGAAATGATTGGTGTGCTCCAAAATCTGGAATCCAGAATGGCTTACGATTTCATCCAGAGTTTTATTGAACAGAATATTATTAAGGACTCTACGCGATTTATGGAAATTGTAGGGGGATGTGACAAGCTGCCTAATGCCTTTTTTAAAGCCCATAAACTAGAAGAAAATACCTATTTCGATTGTAGGATGACTAAAATGATGCTGGTCAATGACAAGGTAAAAATAGAAGTAGATATAGAGGTACAGCGTGACCCTCAGTTTTATGAAGATGCAGGATTCAAAGCATTAAAAACACCTGTTGGCGATATGGAATTTGATGAAGTAATTGTCAGCATACCATTTTCGGCACTAAGGCACGTTTATGTAACACCACAATTCAAGCAGCAAAAACGAAAAGCAATCCGGGAACTGCATTATGATTCTGCTACTAAAATATTGCTTGAATTTCGTGAAAAATGGTGGCAGGAAGCTCCGTATAATATCGTTGGCGGTGGCACCATTACGGATTTCTCTAACCGTTTTACGTATTATCCGAGTAATGATTTGGGAAGTAACGGACATGGTGTTGTTTTGGCTTCCTATTGCTGGTCAGACGAAGCAAGCCGCTGGGATTCTATGGATGATGATGACCGATATTTCTATGCACTTAAAAATCTGGCCATCATGCACAGCGATGATGAGAAGGAACAACAGCGTATTATCGACCTTGCTGTAATCAGTTCAAGTATCAAAGACCGTAAAGGAAAAACCGGAAAACTAGTGGGTGCTGCAACACAAAGCTGGATGCGCGACCCTTATGCTTTTGGCGAAGCAGCAATCTTCAACCCGGGTCAGTTACAGTTATTACAGCGCCATATTATTTCTACAGAATGGAAAGGAAAAGCGCATTTTGCAGGAGAGCATACTTCTCTGAAACATGCCTGGATTGAAGGCGCTATCGAATCGGGAATTCGTACCGCACTGGAAGTCAACGAAAATATAGGTAATCTTAATAACCCGATTTAAGATGGCAGAGCAAAAAATATCAGTAGCAAAATACCTGCAGATACGCCTGGAAGAATTAGGGCTTACCCACTTATTTGGTATTGCAGGCAATTATACAGCTCCGTTTTTAAATACGATCCTTGAAGACAAAAATGCAAAAATTAAAATCGTTAACGATACAAACGAAATAAATGCCGGACATTGTACGGATGCTTATGCACGACAAAATGGTTTTGCAGCAGTAGCGGTAACCTATGGTGTGGGAGCATTTACATTGTTGAATTCGGTTGCAGGTTCTTATGTAGAACATTGCCCTGTTTTGGTTATCAATGGAGCTCCAACCAATAAAGATCAACAGCGAAGCCTTGTTCAGGGAATGCTGGCTTCACACATGACCGGTGATATGTACAGCAATATCAATGTGTTCCGTAATGTTACTGTCGCAGCCGAACAGATTACGGGTTCATCTGACGCTCCTTATAAGATTGATGCAGTACTGAATGCCTGTCTTTTATATGGAAGACCGGTTTATCTTGAGGTTTTTGAAGATGCATGGCGAATGGAATGTAATGCACCTGTTACTCCATTGGTAGAAAAAGGAACATCAAAATGCCAGACAAGTGCACGCAAGGCAGCTCAAAGGGTTGCCGCAATGGCCCGTGGAAAAGAGATTATTTTCTGGGGCGGAATTGAAATCCAGCGCTACGGCATTCAAAAAGAATTTTTGGATCTGATTGAAACTACCGATACGGAATTTGTAACTTCCATACTCGGAAAATCGATCGTTTCTGAAAATCATCGTAAATTTAGGGGTGTTTTTAATGGCAAAGCATCACCAAAAGATGTTAAGGAACAATTTGAAAAGGCTCAGGTGAAAATTGGTCTCGGTGTATGGACCACGGGTAAAAATCTGGGTGGTTTTGATGTCTGGAAAGAAGACACGGTACTCGCGAACCACAGTGGTGTAAGAATAGGTGCTTCTTATGTGGCTAATGTATCGCTAAAGGATTTTATTATTTTCCTGAAAGAAGAACTCACTAAAGTTAGCTTTAGTGCCTATGAAATGTATGACACGGAAAAAAAGCTGCCGAAATCATTTTTTGTTGCTGATGACAGCATAGCAAAAAATGAAAAACCACTTTTGACCTATGATACTTTTTTCAAACGGATCAATAGTTTTATAAACGGCAGCCATATAGTAGTTGCAGATGCCGGCTTTCCTTTATTGGGAGCTCAGGGTATCCGTATTGCAGAACCTAATGGATTTGTGGCGCAGGCATCGTGGCTTTCTATCGGTTATTCGGTACCTGCTGCAACCGGAATAAAATGTGCCAGACCCGATAAAAGACCGGTGGTATTTGTTGGCGATGGTGCTTTTCAGGAAACCTGCCAGGCCATATCAACACAGAACAAACTGAAACATGATACTATTGTTTTTGTATTGGATAATGGTATTTATGGTATCGAACAAATGCTGGTGAATCCAAATCCTTTCCGTGGTGCTGATCAGGTAGATTATGATATCCCTGATTTAAACAGTGTTTATGATTACAATGAAATGCATCGTTGGAAATATGCTAAACTCGTTGATGTATTTGGAGGGAAAGGTTTTGAAGTGAACACTCTCGATGAACTCGAAGACGTTTTACAGCAGCTTGATACTATTAAGGAAAATACAATCATACACGTGAACATTCCAAAAACATCCATTCCGGAAGCGATTGCCTATAAAACGGAGGAGCCGGGAGAGGATGAATTTTTAGATAAAGACTGGAGTTTGTGTTAATTTAAAAGGAGTGGTCTTGAGATTTCTATAATTACTTATTATCTTTAGAAATTCGGATGAAAAAAAGAAAAAGAACAGAGTGGGAGTAAACTGGAGGATAGATGAAATCTATATAAAAGTTTAACTTTAAAAGTAAGCAAGTTTCACTCTGTTCTCTTTTATCAATTCAGTTAATTTTTCTTTCCAGTTTTTGGCTATTGAGCCGCCAGAATCATTATCATAATTATCATTAATAATGTTATTTAATAAATAATTTACAGCTGCTATAATTTTTTTTTCAGAGACAGTTGTTGGAACTCCTCCACGCAATACATGATGATCTATCGATGACAGTGATGAATAGTTAATGGTAAATCCTTCGGTAAGTATTTTTTCTCCTTTGGTATTAAAAGAGGTATCGCATCTTGATAGAGAGGTTAGTATTTGGGGAGAAACCCAAGAACCACGAGAAAGCCTTTCCCAGTATAAATTAATTAAACGGTCTCTTTTTGCCTGACTAATCAATAATAATGAAACCGATGCTACTAGGTGAGCTCTCCAATTTTCCTGCTCTAATAATAATCTAATACCTTCACTAATTTTCTGTTCAGAGTTTGTTTCGAGTATGGCTTCTAATTTCGAAAAACTTAATTTTAAGTTGAAACTTTGAGATTCGTCACTGGTTTGTTCTACTAAACTTAGAAAAGGCAAATGGTTTGGCTGCCCGTCCCAAAAATCCTTGAAAATCCCTAAATTCATTTTTAATTATATTTATGCAGTTAAACAAATGCTAATATAGGGAATTAAAAGCCTAATTACAGCTTTTGAGTATTGATTGATACTAGTTGAATAATGCTACCTTGTTAATGGTTAGCAGTTTCTATCTGCACCTTTGACAGAGGTTGGTGAAAATGTTTTTTTAACCTGTAGATGGGAAGATAAGTAAACAATATCGAAAGCAGGCCCGCAAGAACAGCATCCAGAAGAGCCATAAGGGTAGGATCTAATTTATGGTTAACCGTTAAGCTCTGCTGTGCAAGAAGCAATATTGTTAATACCAGTAAACCGGTTGTGATGCCGTGCAAGAGGCATAATTTTGTTATAAACTTGTTTTTATTCAGCTTATGATCTATTGCCACTTCGATTAATTCTTGTTTGGAGGCGACAATAACCCGATTGATGATATCCATTGTCAGGATTACAGGCAAAAAGATAGCCATTGGCAATGTTAAGCGTGCTAAGCTTTGAGGACCGGCAAAAAAATGGGTATATCCTAATTCCTGGAAACTGGCATAAGCAATAATAAAATTGAAACATACGTTGGGAAGGATATAGTAAATGGCTCGCTTTCTTAAAAAGCGTTTAAGAGATATTTTTTTGGTCTGAGCTGCTGTTTTCATATGTGATTTATAAGGGCAAAGCCAGTATTTCCAAGGCCTTATCTTTAATTTTTGAAGCTTCTTGTTTCGATAAGAAGTCTTCGTTGGACATTAAGGTAAAGTCCATTTGATCGTTAAAGGTAGTCGTAACTAAAGTGTTTGAATTTAGCCAGGGAAATGCTACTGTTGGACTGAAGATATCTTCCAGAATGAAATTTTTGTAATCGTTCCGGATTTGAAGGTTACCCATATTCGACAGCGTCAGATCGTGTGCACCTCGGCTGGATTTTAGCAGCGCAATCATTCGATGTACCAGAGGGTGCATCTGTTCACCCATCCAGAGCAGTTCCCGGGCGTCCATTTTTTCTATTTTTTGAGCAAGATCTTTTTTGATGTGTTTCGCCTGATCCAGTATCTGATTTTTTTCTTTTTTTAAAGACAGTTCCACCGTTGGGGCAAAGGCAAACATTTGGTCTTTTCTGATTTCAGGAATAAAATGGCGGATATCAATAGGACTGATTACCTTTTTTTTCGCTGATTTTCCTTGCAGGTCCTGAAAAGCCTGCATAAAAGCGGTACAAAGAATAGCGTGTACCGAAATACCACTGTCTTTGCATTTTTGTTTTATAACGGCGGAGTTTGTCGGGTCTAATTTCCAATGAATGGCATAATTTTTTCCGAGATTTCTTTTTTTATTTTTCCGTTGCAGTAAAAAGAAAAATTTCCCCAAAAATAAAAAAAGCTTTGCTTTGCGTGCTTTTTTTGATGATCAAACTGCGGCGCCAGAAAATTGTTGACCGATTGAAATAATGGATAAGGTTCAAGATCAAGCGTTGGATTATCGATTAAGGCAAGTAATTCCTGCATCAAAGTGACCATGCTGGTTCCATCGCAGATACAATGTGGCACTACCCATAACAATTCAGAGAATTGCTGTCCTTTGATCCATACCAATTGAGCCAAAGGGGAGCCTTCGCCTTTAAACTGTCGATACCATTCCTGTTCGGATTCCACTAACCAATGGGTATCTGTTTGACGTTTTACGATGCGAAGCGGAATAGGTTTCATATTTTCCCTGAGGACATAAACCGGATGCTGCTTATCCTGTAAATCAACCTCTGCACGAAGCAGTGGATGCTTGTGTTGGATTTTTGTTAAAGCAATTTCGATCTGTTCTTTTAGAATTTCACCTTTGATTTTTGCTGTAAAGACACAGTTTAGAGGGGTGGCGGCATCAACATACATGATTCGTTCCACTAATAAGAGTTTTCGTTTGTTCATGAGGCTGCTTGATAATTTAATTGGCGTTTGATAGAATCAGTTATTTCATCACGAATGGCTAAGGCTTCGTGATAAGGCAAATAACCTTCACTTCCCATAAACGAGAAGTCGATAACACCTTGATAAGTAGAGGTAAGGATAGTTGTTGTATTACCCAATGGGCCAATGACAGATGGACTGCGAACAGTTTCCAACGCAAAGGATTGGTATTGATGGGGTATCTGAATACGTCCCAGGTTAGAGAACATACAATCGTTGGAGGACTTGCCTCGTTTTAGAAGTTTTGTAAAGTTGTTCAACGCCTTATGAGCAGATTCCATAACCATCATGGTGATATAGGGATTAAGTTTGGCGGTTTTGCGATCTACATGCTGCTGCATGACACGTAAATTGTCTAAGAAATCGAGTTTAGGATCTGATGACAGGACGATCATCAGACCGAAAGCGAAAATGTGATCTTTTTTTACCTGAGGAGCAAAACGTCTGATGTCTACCGGACAAGAAACCTTATTAAAGGCTTTGTTTCCGCGTACTTTTTTAAAAGTGTCCAATACGATAGCACTTAAAAAAGTATTGACGGTGATGGCTAGTGATTGACAATGGGAAACAAGCTCTTGACTCGTGGCTGGATCTAATTTCCAATGAATGAAATAGTCTGTCTGTCGATCAATCGCTTTTTTGCTGACGGGAATGCATTTGATGGCGAATGTTGCCAGTCGACCAATCATTTTTGCTTTGAATCTTTGTCTGTTACTATTTAAAATAAGGGAAGGAACAACGTCCTGGATGCCTAAAATAGGATTTTCAATGCCTATATCTGCTGTAGGATCATCCAATACTTTTAAAAATTCATGAATCAAATTCATCGCAGCACCACCGTCGCACAGACAGTGATGAAAAGTCAGCAGCATATCTGAGGTATCATTTCCTTTGATCCACACCAGGCGGATCAAAGGTTTGTTTTTATAATCAAAGAGTGTCTGCAATTCTCGCATAGTTTCTTGTTGCCAGTCCTCTTCTCTTTTTTGATCTACAATACGGATAGGAATTGGATTCGGTAGCTTAGATAATTCAAACCATGGGATGTTTTTTTTATCAATATGGATACATGCCCGTAACCAGGGATGTTTTTTCTGAAGTCTGCCCAAAGCATACTGAATCTCTTTTTCCTCAATTACACCGCGCAGGCGAAAAGGAATAACAACATGGAAGGGGTCTTTTCCTTCTCCCAAAAGCATACGCTCTCCAAATAACAATCTTCTTTTCATATTTTATACTGAAGCTAATACCAAACGTTCTTGTTTTACAAAATCTTCTAATAATGCAACTGCTTTGTCATTGCCGCCTGCGGTTAGAAAAGCGGTTTGCACTTCTTTGGCGGCATTTCTGTATTTAGGGTTTTCTAAAAGCTCAAAGACTGTTTTTCTAAGATCTTCTATGCGAAGTCGTTTGTATCGAATGCTGATACCACAGCCCGCCTGTTCAATCAACTTTGCGGTATGAAAATGATCGTAAGCGATTGGTGTAATCAACATCGGGAGACCATTGGTAAAGGTGTCGTTTACGGTATTGAAACCACCATGACAGATCACCATATCCATATGCGGCATCAATGTAGATTGTGGAACAAAACCATTTACGATAAAATTAGAAGGCCATTTGTCAAATATATCGGGCGGTGTCGCGGCAATTATAGTAACGGGCTGATCGGCAAATGCTTCGATGAGTTTGCTAAAAAAATCTTTCCGGATATCCACTAATAAAGTACCCAATGACACAAATATTTTTGGCGTTGTGCTGGCTGCTAATCGTTCCCAGTCAAAAGGACTATTGTTGGGACGGCCTTTTACCGGACCTACAAATTTCATGTGTGAAGGAACGGTTTCAAAACCGGCAAATGATTGCGAGGTGAACACCAGGTTTAATTGATGCGAATGTATGAATATCCCCTCATCAGAAATACCGACTTCTTTTTGCAGCTCTTTGATAAGATTTTGCTGCCATTCAAATATTTTAGGAGCACTTTTCTCGGTGTCCCCCATAACATCCGGTGGTACTGGGGTTGTTGTCACAGAAGGGATACGATGTTTGTGTGCGAACAAAGCGCCGCCAAAAGTGATACAGTCATTAATGATTACATCAGGCTGCCAGTGACCGAGTAGTGTTTCTAAGCCTGGCATCATCATTTTGGCAAATGGAACATAGGTTTCTTCCAGTGCCAGTTTCATGACTTCCGGTCCCGAACAAGATGGGCCATCGTCTTGTCGTTTTAATATTCGCTGAAGTTCCTCCTGATAAGGTAGGAGATCTTCCTCGGGATAGATATAAGTTCCTCCTGTCGGAATATGTTCCTTCGCCAATGGTGTAATACCGAACCATTTGACTTCATGACCCCGGGCCAATAAACTGGCACCCAAACTTAATGTTGGACTGATATGTCCGAAAAATGGCGGAACAACAACGAGAAATTTGGCCGGAGATTCAGTAGATCGCTGCGCAGAAATTATAGCATGTTCCAGTAGATCTGCTGCGGTCTTCGTTCCGCCTGCATCTATAAAAGATTGGCGTACTTTGACGGCGGCTTCCCGATATTGAGGATTATTCAGGATATCATGAACACTATTTTTTAGATGATTTGCTTTAAATCGGTTAAAATTGAGACGTTCACCCGCTCCGGTACGTACGACACGCCCTGCAACATGTGACTGATCGTATGCAATTGGAATAACAACGAGTGGCAGACCCTGTGAAAGGGCTTCAGAAACGGTGTTGTGTCCGCCATGGCACACGACAGCATCTAAATGAGGTAACAAATCCAATTGTGGGATTTGCACATAGACCATAAAATTTTCAGGCCACTGATCAAATAAATCTGGATCTGAAACCACTACAACCGTTAGATCTTCGTCCTGAAAGGCATCGATTACCTTTTGGAAAAATACTTTCTTATGCTCGTGGTCGAACGTGGTGCCGATGCTGACTAAGACTTTTTTCCCTGGACTACTTTTTAAACGCTCCCAATCGAAAGCGCACGACAAACGGCGTTCTGTTATTACCGGACCTGTAAATTGATAGTTTGAGTTGAGATCCATTTCTCCAAAGAAATAGGGAGAGGTTAACACTAAAGTAAGAAGATCAGAGCAAGCCAGTGATTGGTTTTCTTTGACACCAAGCTCTTCTTGTAAAGCTATGATCTGATTGACTTCCCATTCGTGTACTTTTGGTAACTCACTAATAATTTTGATTGCTGCCGGGGCAGTTACGGAGGTCGCATAAGGACGATTCACTTTTTTTGCCGCAATTGCCGCTGCAAATAATTGATGATCACCAATGACTAAATCCGGCTGATAAATTTCCAACAGCTTAACAATTCCATTATAACAATGTCTGTTTAAAGGAATCAACACTTCTTCGTATAAAAACTTGATACTGTCAATACCGTAAACGACCTTTTTTGAAATGATATCCAGATAGTGTTCGCTCTCTCTTTTTTCTTCGTCAGTCTGATCGTATTGGATAAGCAATAATTGTCCGCCTGCAGGAAGTTTAGACTCTAAGTTTTGGTCAAGACTGATCCATGCTACTTTATGTCCTCTTTCTAAAAGCTCGGCACCAATACTCAATGTTGGATTGACATGACCTGTTAGCGGTGGAACAACAAATACAAATTTAGCCATAGTTCTGTAATAAAGGGTTAGTTAAAAATTGAACAATAGTTTCTGCTATCTGAATGGGAGCCTGAATGGGAATATTGTGATCGCCATCGATGAGTTTCAGCTCGGCTGTACCAATTTGAGACTCTAACCATTCTCCTGTCGGTTTACAGTCGGAAGCTGATCCATAGAGTAACAGAGTGGGTATGCGTAATTCGGAAATAAGGACCTGATACAGAAAATCTTTTTCTTTAACCATATCTGCTTTGATACTGGTCTGGTGAAATAAAAACTCGTATAACCGATGGTTTTTTTCGAATTGTCTTTTTCCCATTTTCACTTTTGTGGTATCTGTAAAATTGGCGATGTAATGTTCGAGAAATTCCTTACTGTAAGCTTCGATTATACCTCGTGCCTTTTCATCTTGCGGATCGGGTGCTTCGATGATAACCAATTGATCTACACGTTCAGGGGCTCTCAAAGCCGTTTGGAGAGCAATAAGTCCGCCAAAGCTATAACCAACAAGTTGCGCTTTTTTGATTTGGAGGCAATCCATCATTGCGATTAAATCGGAGGACATATTTTCTAAATCATATCCTTCTAAGGTACGCTCACTTCGGCCATGACTTTTTAGATCATACATCACCACATGAAAGTGCTGTGCCAAAATGGGAGCAATGTTAAAATAATAAATAGAAAGATTACTAAACATACCGTGGATTAGTACCACGGTATCTTCAGCACCTTTATTGAGTTCCTGTACGTGAACTTTTTTATTATTAATAGTGATTATTGGCATTCGTAGATATAATTAATGATCTTATTCAGATCAAGATTGATCAGTTCATCCAAATCCATAGCAGACAGCCAGCCCGTGAAATCGATCTGATCGCCAAAGTGTCCTTTGATTTTTTCTGAAAAAGATACAATCTCTATACTGTCCATTTCCAGATCTTTGGTGAATGAACTTTCCGGAGTGATATCCATTTCTTCTACAAATTCTTCACCAATAATTTCTGTAATAAAACCTTTTAAAAGGTTGAATAACTCCTCATGATTTCTTTTTAATGTTGTGTCTAAAGTGTCCATCCGATAATATAATTTAGGTGTTTGATTGTTTTAATTTCTATTTGATCGATCCACAGATGATCGCCTTGTATGCAGGTTACTTCGTGTCTTTTTGGGTTACCTTTCAGCCCCGTTCCCAATAATTTTCCATAAGCTTCTTTTGCTACCCAAAATCGGGTGGTCCATTCGGCCTGATCTCGTTCTTCTAATAAGGCTGATTCTGTATCGGTGAATACCAACTGATAAAATTCAGGACTGCGTTCAGCAATGATTTCCATGTCAATACCAACCGGTTTATCGTGCCGCGCAATGGCTACAGCATCTTTTCCTTTATGTGCCAGTGAGATCTGAATCTGTTCTGTAGCATTACCTTTAAGATGAGGTTTGCCTGCTTTATCAGAATAAATCTCAAAGGTGATAGGATAACTGGGCTGATTTTTCTTTTCACTCAGCACCTGTCGTACGGCATCTTTTACTGCTACACGGCTCACCATCCAGTTTTTTCTGCGGTTGGGCAGGAGCTCCTGATAGTATTGTTTTTCTCTTTGATTGAAATAACGTTTCAGTATAAAGTCCCAGGAACTTACGCGTGAGTAGGCCTGATGAAAGAAAAAGACTTGTGGGGCAATTTCTTCTGACAGACGGTTATGGAGTGGAGACATGGAAACATTCCATAAAGGTTCGTCAATTTCTAATCTTCGGTTTTGCCATCCTTTTATCGCACACCAAACTTTTCCGTCTCTTTGCAGTACAATGTCGGCGATAGCAAATTCATCGTTTAATTCAGTCAGTATACAGGTACACTCAAACACACCGTCCTGATCGTGCATATCTTCGAAGAATTCAATTTGTTTGATTTTGACCGGAAAAGCAATGCGGTCTTTGGTTAAGGTAAGTTGCAGCCACAATCCAAATAATTGTCCGGCATTATCCAATAAGGAACCTTTACCGCCATTACCTTTTATTTGCCCTGTAATACCTTTCTTTCCAACAGCTGATACAACCGTAATACCCTGATATTTTTCTCCATGAAACATATGTTTCTCATAGATTTCCAAAGGAGTTCGCTCAATAGGCAATCGTTCGCCCACAGACAGATCAAAAGCAGGTTGTGGCGGATGTGATGCTGTTAAAAATACCTCTGCATTGGCAAAATTCTCTATGTCCAGATAGGCGTGATGGTTGGAGCGCCAGACGCCTTTTATTGTTTTTTCAAAAGGCTTGGCAACGTTCATCCATTGAAATACACTGACGTTCATAATCTTGTGAATTTTGGTTTCCGGCTGCTCTGCTTGTGCTGCTTCTGCCAGTAATTCAAAGATCATGGTCATTGGAATCACGGGTTCCATATCTGCCACATCCAACCAGCCTTTGGGTTGTCGTAAAAGGCTGTGATCAATCAGATAAGGATGCGTATCTAAATTGACGTGCAGTGTTTTTGCAAAAGGACTGTCGATCAGTTGTTTTTTCGTTAAAACAGGTGTTAAAACAGCGGCTTCTCCCTGATTTTGAAAGACGTCCAATACTTCTTCCTGCATTCGGATCATATCGGCGATATTTTCCTGAAAGGCACGGACCAATGGATGACTTACTTTTGCTTCCGTTAAAACCTTTTTAGGTTGTACTGTATGGATCGATTTTCGTAAGTTTTGGATGGCTTCAAAATCACGAATAATAGGTGATCCTAATTGCAATTTTATGCCTTTTTTAGGGACTATTTTTCTGTGATTTTGGATGTCTAAAAAATCGAGCGCCAGGACTTTGCCTTCTACAAATAATGCGGCTACTACCCGTTGCAGCTGAGCAAGTGCTGTTCGATTGGCAACACTTGAGGCAAGGGTACTGAAAGGGCTTCCTTTTAGCGTATCATCAATAAAACCGATTAATCCTCCCGTACCTACCTGAATAAAGAAACGAACTCCTTCGGCATAAAGTTTTTCGGTTAGTTCCCGGAATCTTACAGGCTGCACCAAATGTTCGGCGCTTAATTTACGGATAGACTTCTGATCTGCCGGATAAGGCAGGAGCGTAGTGGCTGACCACAACGGAATTTTTGTTTTTTGGAATTGAACTTTTTCCATACCGGCTAAGATCACATCCAGTTTATCTGCAACAAATGGAGAATGGAAACCGGATTGAAACGGTAAAACCTGGTGGAATATCTGTTTTGATTTTAATAAAGGAGTCAATTCCTGAAGTGCCGCATTTGTACCACACAGGATGACCTGATGTGGACAATTATCATTGGAAACATAGAGGTTAGGAATTTGTTCAATCAATGGCTTTACCTCTTCAAGACCTGCTCCAATAGCAATGAATTTAGAATCTTTTAGTTCAAATGTTTTCGGATCAAGAACATCGATCAAATCCTTGACAGAACTGGCTTCGGCCAAATCTGAAGCATATCCCGCTAACCATTCTCCTAAACTATGTCCGGCATTCATATCCGGATAGATTCCCAATTTTTTTAAGGAACTGTCCAGTATACCACAATTGTTAAAAATACCTAATGCGTCGTTCAGCAGTCCTTCACCAGCTGTTTCTATAGGTGCTGTCAATCCAAAATATCGACTGACAGTTTCAACTTCGCCTTTTTCTAAACCGTCTAATCCCGGGAATACAAAAGCTAGTTTACCGCCATTTTGTAAAAGGGGAGTAGAGGTGTACCAAATATCTTGTTTATTGCGCCAGGCATTATTTTTGGATACAATTTTGATTGCTTTTTGAATGCGTTCGGGTGTTGGATCAAAAAGTGCAATACGATAATCTCCATTTCCTACAGAGGTATCGTTATCCTGAAGTGCCGAAAGTAGCGCTTCATGGGTTTCCCTTGCAAGCAACAATACTTCGTCTTTTTTGGGAATATCATAACCCTCCAGAACTACGTGGGCGTTGATCCCTCCAAATCCAAATGCATTTACTGCTGCGATTTTGGGTAAACCGGCTTGTGACCAGTTCTTAGCTTCCTGAATCGGTGTAAATCTGGTGTCTTGTATAGAGGCAGTTGGGTTTTCACAATATAAGGTAGGCGGCAATATGTCGTGATGAAGGGCCAGACAAGTCTTGATTAAACCCGCTATTCCGGCAGCAGGCATGGCGTGTCCTATATTGGATTTGACTGATCCTATACCGGCACGTGCAGCGGTTTCTTCTTTGCCAAAAAATTGAGCCAGAGTTTGCAGTTCTGTTTTATCCCCTAAGGGAGTTCCCGTGCCATGAGCTTCCAGATAGCCAATTTGTTCTTTATTTAAATTGGCCTGTGTCCACGCTTGTTCCAATGCTTTTAACTGGCCTTTTACAGAAGGGCTCATCACGCTTGTTCCATTGCCATCACTGCTGATACCAACTCCTTTAATAACGGCATAAATTTTATCCTGATCGCGTATCGCGTCTTCCAAGCGTTTTAGGACAACGAAACCACAGCCTTCTCCAATGAGCAATCCGTCTGCATCTTCGCTAAAGGGCTTGATTTGCTGTTGATGTGATAATGCTCCCAATTGGCTGAATATGCTCCAAAATGCAGCATTTTGACCGGTATGAACTCCTCCGGCAATCATCATATCGCTTCGGCCACGCTGCAACTCTTGTACGGCATGGTCTACGGCTACAAGAGCACTTGCACAGGCCGCATCAACGGTGAAAGCAACGCCTCCAAGATTGAATCGGTTGGAGACTAATGAGGCCACAAGGTTGGGGATTAACCCCATGGCGGTATCTGCTGAAAATCGCCCTTTACGTTCCTGAAAGGCCTGTTTTATTTTTTCAATATCTGAAGAAGATACCTCCGGCAATAGTTCTTGTAAAAGTGAGAATATCTGTTCGCCAGTACGTACAATTTCAATGGCGCGTGTAGCTCCGGGACCTGTATAATTCCCTTTTCCGATGACAATTCCGGTTCGTTCCAATGAAACTTTTTTTCGGAATACACCTGCGTCTTCTAATGCTTTTTGAACGAGTTCGAGTGTTAATAGATGGTCGGGTTCAGTACCTTCAACGGCAAGAGGTAAAATACCAAATGCTGTAGGATCGAATTCATAATCAGGAATAAACCCGCCACGATTACAATAAAAGCGGTCCGTAGCTTCTTTGCTGTCGTTAAAGTGAACAGGATCGATTCGATCTGCCGGAACAACTTGCGTGGAGTCGACTTTATTGATGATATTCTGCCAGAATTCCTCTGCATTTTTTGCACCAGGAAACAGGCAGGATAAACCTACAATAGCAATATCTGTTTTTTTCATAATAGAGGAATACGACGGTTATTACCAATTTTTACCGGACATGATTAATACCTGACTTTCTGTTCCATATTTGATTTCGTTCAGAAACAGTTCTTTCCCTTCTTCTAATGGGATCAACGAAATTCCGCGGCGTTCGTACTCACTTTCCAATGTAGAGGAAACCATTCCCGCGCCTTTCCATGGCCCCCAGTTGATCGAGATTACTTTTCCTTTCAGCCTTTTGTTTAAGGCCTTGGCATAATCATCCAATACACTATTGGCTGCGGCATAATCCGTTTGTCCTTTGTTGCCATACACGGAAGCAATGCTTGAAAATAAAACTACAAATTGGCAATCTGAGCGCAATTGTTCCGCTAGCACACGTAAGGGTTTTACTTTTGTATCAAAGACACGTTCAAAAGAACTGGTGGTTTTCTGTTTGAAAAGTTTGTCTTCCAAAAGACCTGCGCCATGAATGACACCGTCCAATTGTCCATATTGCTTATAAATATCATGGATCAGCTGAGTCAAGCCCTCTTCATCGCAAACATCTAAGGATTGATAGACTACTTTATTTCCCAATTCTTCCATGTGCCGAATGGTACGCAGAATTTGATTGTTTTTGAAAATTCGTAAGGTCTCTTTTTCAATTTGAGACGGAGCATTGAAATTACCGGTTTTAATCAGATAGCTTCTGATTTCTTCTTTCGATTCCATCAGCTCTACTGCTTTTGAATCGGTAATAACTTCTCTCGGGTCTGTTGATCTGCCCACAAGAACATAGGTACACGGATAAGTGGCGGACATGTGTTTGACCAGTTCCGCAGTAATCCCCTGTCCTCCGCCAAGGACTAAAACAACCGATTTTTGATCCAATTCGATATGTGCCTGATCAAGAGCTGTTAACATGGGTGAAGGTATTATTTCGACTTTATAGCGTTGATTGTTTCTGTAAATCACTTCAACTGATTGGTCTGTTGTCAGGATCTCGTGTAAAGTAATTTCGGCTATTTGGTCTACTTCCTGTGGAGTATTGAGACTGATCAGTCTGAAGCTGGTTTGTTCAAACTCACGGGCTAAACTTTTGAATAAACCGGGATAACCTTGATAATGACGTAATGCACGGGTATCTTTTAATTCTTCAACATGTGCCGGGATATCTGAGATCAAATAAATCCATTGCGCTTTCTCAAGATTCATCTTTTTAATGAGACCAACGTGGTCGATAATACTATGCTTCACAATGGCTGAGTATATATCGGTAATAATCAGTCCATCAAAGAGGGGCAGATCTTGTTCTGCATGAACCAATTCAGTGATTGCACCGTATTGTTCCAATATCGTTTTAATGGCCAATGTTTGTGTTCCATTGTCCGGAACTATTGCAAATCGTTTTCCTTTAAGGATTTCGGTGTTTTGTGCTTCGGAAATAAGGGTTGGTACTAAATCAAACCGCAGGCGTGTCAATAAACTTTGTACGGGGTCAGTTGTGCTCATTTCACTTATCCAGGCAGCTAAACCATTTAGCGTTTTTATGGCGGCTAATTTTTCCATAAGATCATCAGCCTGCTCCTTGTCATCACCAAATCCGATTTTGTTTTTCAGATCGCTGATAATTTCCATTCGTTTAATGGAATCTATACTTAAATCGGCTTCGAGATCCAGATCCAGTCCTAACATTTCTTTCGGATAGCCGGTCTTTTCACTAACAATATCTAAAATGGCAGTTTGCAGTTCTGCAAGTGTTACAGTGGTTTTATCTGCTGCTACAGGTGATGCAGGTGATAATTCAACTTTTGTTGCAACTGAATTGAAGGTATCGGTGTATTCCGTAAGCCAGGCGGCGAGACCATTTAAAGTTTTTAAGGCTGCCAGCTGCTCCATAACTGAGTCGTCATTTTCATGATCACTGCTAAGTATACCAAGCTCGTTGCGAAGCGCGCCGATGATTTCAACTCTTTTGATAGAATCGATACTGAGGTCAGCTTCCAGATCCATTTCCATTCCTAACATTTCTTTCGGATAGCCCGTTTTTTCGCATACCACTGTTAACAACAAAGATTTGATATCTCTTGAAGGCACTTGCAGTGTTACTTTAGCTATCGGTTTATCGTTCGGAATTACGGTTGCTGCCAATTGATGAGCCGTCTTATTTTCTACCGGAGCAGCATAAACGGGGATAGGATTTAGCTGTTGTTGTCCTAAGAAGGAAAGCATGACATCTCGCTGCGCCTGGATCAGCATTTTCATACTGTTTAAATATTCCTGTAGTACCTGTTCTGCGGCAGGCTGTGTGTCTGGTGTCTGGATGATCTTGGAGTTTGTCATTTGAATAGGAGTTACGATAGGTAATGCACCATGAGCAGGTAATGTACCTGTGGTTGGATGAGCGGCTTGTCCATTTACACGCCAAATCGTTGGACTTTTTTGATAAAGATCCGGTTGATTGATTTGGATTAAATTTGCGTGTCTGTCTTCAAAAAGTTTATTTAGATTAAAGGTGCGGCCAGTTCCAAGGTACTGTGCCAACATACAAAGGAGATGGGTGAGACTGTTGTGATTGTTATCCTCAACATGTAGTATCAGTTCCTCTTGATTGAGACAGGCCTTTGTTAGTCCGGTTAATATTTTTCCGGGACCTACTTCAATAAATATTCTTGCTCCATCGGCATACATGGCCTGGATTTCGTCAACAAAATGCACGGGTTGAACCAAGTGATCGGTCAATTGTGTTTTAATATCAGATACCGCACTTGGGTATAAGGCTGCTGTAGTGTTGGACCAAACCGGAATCTGCATTTCCTGAAAAGGAATTTCTTTCAGAACATCGGCATACAAATCTTTGGATTTGCTCACCAAAGGACTGTGAAAGGCACAGGCAACCTCTAGTTTTTTGGCTGAGATGCGCTCGTTTTTAAGTGCCTCCATGAATTTATCAATGGCTGCAGTACTTCCGGCAACAACGCATTGAGTAGGTGAATTGTAATTGACCGGATAGCAGTCCTGATGTTGGTTAAGAATTGTCTTCAAACGATCTGCATCAATGTTTACGGCTACCATAGCTCCGGGATCACCATCTGTAATGGCATCTAGAATAGATTGCGCACGTTTGCTGCTGAGTTCAACCAACTGTTGTTCGTTAAATACACCAGCAAAACATAAAGCCGGTAACTCTCCATAACTATGTCCTGCTACCATATCAGGTATAATACCGAATGACTGTAATAATTGAGCTAAGGCTAGATCTACAATACCTAACAGAGGTTGTGCGAGACGTGTGTCCTTAATGGTTTCTTTTTGTTTTTTTAACGTTGCCGTATCAAATGTGGCTGCGGGGAAGACCACTTTTTCTAAATCAGGATATTGTGATATGATTTTTCGCAGGGCAGGAAACAGCACGAACAGATCTCGTGCCATATGAATGTTTTGGCTGCCTTGTCCGGGAAACAAAAAGGCAGTTTTACCCGCTCGTTTGTTGACCATAAAAATATCTTTACTTTCAATGCCCGTTAACAGCAATTCGATTTTCATTACCAGATCTTCGGCTGTATCTGCAACAATGCTCAATTGAATCGGTTTTTCTGAACCCACGGCTAAGCTGTAGGCAATGTCTTTTAAAGATAAACTATCATTGATTTGCAATAAAGTTTTTACCTGTTCCAATTGAATTTTGGCTGCATCATAATTATCTCCCCGGAAGACGAATAATTCGGAGGACCAGGATTGTAGAATGGCGGCTTCTTCTTTTTGTGGATGATTTTCGATTACCATATGAAAATTGGTACCACCAAACCCAAAGGCACTAATACCTGCATAACGTTCTTTTTCGGACCATAATCCTGTTTTTGCATGAAAAGCAAAAGGACTTGTATGGGCATTGAAGTAGGCATTGGGTTGTTGGAGATGAAGGGTAGGAGGTTTTACTCCGTGGTATACGGCCATCGTGGCTTTGATAAGTCCGGCCAGACCGGCAGCACATTTGGTATGCCCAATTTGAGTTTTTACAGATCCAAGATGGGTCTGAGACGGTAAAGCTCCAGATTTTAGAAATAGATTGGTGAGTGCCGTAAGCTCCGTTTTATCTCCTACCACTGTTCCGGTACCATGAGCTTCAACTAAACCAACTGTAGCGGCACTGATACCAGCCTGATCATAGGCACGCTCTAGTGCGCGTACCTGACCGATTTTTCGCGGTGCAGTAAGACCAAGGGCTTTACCGTCGCTGGATCCTCCGACACCTTTAATAACCGAATAAATACGGTCACCATCACGCAGGGCATCTTCATATCGTTTTAAGACTAAAATAGCGACGCCTTCGCCCAGCGCAATACCGTCGGCAGCACTGTCAAATGTTGCGCAGCGTCCTTTGCGAGAGAGGGCGTGTGTACTGGAAAACATCAGATAATCGTTGATCCCATTATGCAAGTCTGCACCTCCGGTAAGTACCATGTCCGATTTACCTAGTATCAGTTCCTGACATGCCAGATCAATAGCAGCTATTGATGAAGCACAGGCAGCATCTACCGTAAAATTTCTTCCCCCCAGATCCAGACGGTTGGTGATTCTGCCGGCGATAACATTGGCTAATATACCCGGAAACGAATCCTCGGTGGTGTGCGGGAATGCTTTTTCTACTTCTTCGTGAAGCTCTCCAAAAACCTGTTTGTAATAACCTCTGAAACTGTAACTGTTGGCAAGGTCGTTTCCACCTTCAGCACCAATGATAACCGATATATTTTCTCTGTTGATTTGTTTTTCACCATAACCCGCATCTTCCATTGCACGTTTGGCAACGAGTAAAGTTAAAAGCTGCGTTGGCTCTATCGCTGCAAGTGATTGTGGCGGAATGCCAAATTCTAGAGGGTCAAAATCTATTTTTGGAATAAAACCGCCCCATTTTGAATGTGATATATCAGAACCATTAGAATCAGGCTGATAGTAGATGTCTTTATTCCATCGCTCCTCCGGTACTTCAGTAACGCAGTCTTTTCCAAGAATGATGTTCCGCCAGTATTCTGCTAAATTTTTGGCGCCTGGGAACACGCATTCCATACCTATGATAGCTATATCGAGGGCTTTTTCGGTTGATGAAGGTTTTTCTGGCAGTGCTGCCTGTTGAATATATTTTTGATTTTCGATAGCAACGTTATGATGAAGTGATTCCAGTGTAATCACCTGATTGTGCATGGTGGCTACCTGCCCAATCATATACATACCTAAATCAAGTTGTTGGTTTTTAGGTACAGTTACAAGTGCATCACCTTGACGATCAATGCCTTTTGCGGCAATTCGGAGACGTCCTACGTTCAGTTTTTCAAGCTGTTCCCAAATTTGCTTTTTGTCCATTCCAAGGGCTAGTAACTTTTTCTTTTCATTGTCGAAATGTGAGGCGAATGGAGTATTCAAACAACGGGTTTCGTGACCTGGTGCGGTTTCCAACAGAACAGTATCTTTGGCCTGCATCGCTTGTTGCTGAAACTCTTGCTGAATTGCACCTGCACTCACAGCTTCCTTTGTATATAAATAAGCTGTTCCCATCAATACGCCCACCTTTACACCGCGGGCAGCCAGAGGGGCAGCCATGATAGATACAAAGGCAGTGGAAAAAGCATCATGAATTCCACCGGCAAAAAATACACTTATGTTTTCCGGCTGATCTTCTTTTAAGATACGTTCGATTTGTTTTTCCCAAAGCACTGTACTGGAGAGCGGGCCAACATGTCCGCCACATTCCCGGCCTTCAAAAATGAAATTTTTGGCGTCTTCTTTTAGGAAAATATCCAATAGCGCAGGCGAAGGGACATGTAGAAATGTGGTTATACCGGCTTTTTCAAATACTTTAGCTTGTGCAGGCCTACCTCCAGCGATCAATACTACGGGAGGTTTGGCTTCAAGGATATAGGCGGTTTGCTCTTCCCGCAATTCTTGTGGTGCAAAGCCTAATATCCCTACACCCCAGGTTTTATCGCCGGCCAATTGTTTAGTTTCTGTGACTAATGCCTTTGCTTGTTCCCCTTTGAGTAAGGAAAGAGCTATAAAAGGCAAAGCTCCTGTTTCGGCTACCGCATTGGCAAATGCCGGAACATCACTCACACGGGTCATTGGACCTTGTGCGATCGGGTAACGCAGACCAAGTTGTTTGGCTAATGGATTGTTTTGATCAATAATTTGAGATGCTTTTGCTTGTTTCAGATGACCATATAGAGCTTCTTTAAATCCAAAAATCAATTTTTTCAGCGTTTTGAAATTTTCATACAAATCTGTTGCTAAAGCAATGTCTTGCCCCATCGGAATGTAACTTTTTTCAGGGTCGAGGTCATTAAAGTATTGCCCCAACTCTTTTATAGAAACATTTTCAGATAAAACAGGCGAATTAGGTCTAACCAATACGCGATGCTGGGCGATGATCTTGGTTTCTGTTCCATTTAATTTCGAACAGAGATTTTTGAGTTCCTGAGGAACGGAACTTTCGGGATATAATGCCAATTGACTGTCCAATACAATACCTTTTGCGCCAAGTGCTTTTGCGGCAGCAGCGGTATGAAGACCTATTCCTCCTTGTACCCATACAGGTATGGTCTTGATTTCTTGTATGACACGCTGAAAGAGAACAAATGTGGATTCATAACCAACTAATCCCGCAGCTTCGTTTCCTTTTACAATAATTCCAACAGCTCCCAGTTGTTCGGCTTCTCTGGCTTGTTCAAGGTTAGTTACCTGATAAATTCGTGATACGTTGGGATAAATTTCTACTGAGATCCCAAATGGAAGGATCGCAAGGCTTACCTGCTCGGGCAGTTGAAGAGATGTTAGCCTGTCACTGGTAAGATATATACCGTAGGAAGGTATACTGTTCCCATCAAGTTGATGTAATGCTTCCTGAGCGATTTCGATATCATGTCCTAGACTTAATACGGGGAATGCTCCGGCCTGAAATAATTGAGACATTAGGTTGACGTCAGGCTTTTCAAAAGGCGTTAATCCTATAATAGTAGAATTTTTCATAGGTTGATAAGATTGAAATGAGATTTGGAAATGGTATAACTTTAAAAATGACCTTTCTGGTGCTATAAATAGTTATTGTGGTATAGTAGAATAAAAGTAATAAATTTCTTCTAAATAATGAGTATTGAAATTTATTTTATAATGATTTTTTTACAAAAACTTTAAATACATGATTTTTTTTATCTTGTTTGTAAAAAAATACTTCTTTTTTTATTGTTTTTATAGTTTTTTAAAAATTCATTCGTACCATTATCTAATGTATTTGTTTCATTTTTGGATAAGTACAGGGGGAATTTTACTTCTAAAATATTGTTGAGTGTTTCAATTAGAGCTAATTAAAACTTAAATTTACCTTTAAGTATTTATAAAAATCTACGGTATTTTGCATGAAAAATTACGGTTATTTGCATGAAAAATCTGATCAGATGGGCTAGGTGATCTCTATTTAAGTAACGAAGAAAATTGTTGTTGTTGCTATTGAATTGAAATACAGTGAAGTAAAAGAGTTTTTCTCTTTTGATGAAAAATAAAGAGATTAATCGCCCTGTAAAAAGTTTTAAACCTTAGTTTTAGAGGTTTATTTTACGGGTTTTCTGTTTTATAAAATGTGCATTTACTATGATTCTGTCACTCAGATTTTGTTCCATTTAAAAAAATGGAGAAAACAGCAAAAGAACCTGTAAATCCTTGAATTTTCAGGTTTTACATTTTTTTTTTTTTTTTTTTTCAAGTTTTTTTGAAAAGATTGTAAAAGCAGTCTTTCATTTCTTAAAAGCATTTTGTGGTGAGAGCAGAATTCGAATGTTATGTTGTAATAATTATAGGAAAATTATAATATTCTGAAGGAGTAATTAAATTTCTTTAAGATTGTCCTTATAAGTGCGGCCTATTGGCAATTCTCTACCATCTCTGAGCTGTACCATGCGTGAGTTGAATGATTTTACGTGGCTTTTTAAAACCAAATACGACTTATGTATTCTGATAAAACCCAGGTGACGGTGCATTTCTTCAAACTTTGCCATGCGTTCTAATACCATGTGGTTTTTGTAGCGGGATACGATTTTAAGGTATTCGCCAAAACCTTCTATCCAAAAAATATCATCCAGCTTGACTTTGTTTACAATATAGTCCGACTTAAACATAATATAGTCTTCGGCAATATCTTTAGACTTTATAAAATGGTGGTATTCTTTGGCTTTTGTGATGGCTTTTTCAAAACGTTCAAAACTTATAGGTTTTATAAGATAATCTACCACATCAAGTTCAAATGCTTTGGCTGCATGTTGTTCTTCAGCGGTTATGAAAATGCAGAGTGGCTTGTTGGGTGTATTTTGCAGCAACTGTATGCCGTTGATGCCCGGCATATTAATGTCAAGGATAAGTAAGTCAACTTCATTTTGCTGTAAAAAAGTGATGGCTTCCTGTGGATTGCTAAAGGTAGCGAGCAGGTTAACACCATCAGAATTGCCACAGTAGTTTCTTATTAGCTCCAGCGCAAGGTATTCGTCATCTACGCCCACAGCCTGCAATTGTTTCATAATTTAATTTTGAGAGTAGAAAAGTACGTCTTATTTAATAATTCGTCAAACAATTGATAATTTTCTGCATATTTCATGGTAAGGATTTTTTTTAGTGCAACGAGCCCCATTCCGTTATATCCGTTATGGTTATTAAAGTGAATCTTGTCCGCTACAGAATTTTCTATCCTGAATACGAAGGTATCATCAACCTTATCAAAGTTCACCTTAATATGAGCTTCTCTATCCGCTCCAATACCGGAATGTTTAAGTGCATTTTCAAAAAGTGTAAAATAGATAGAAGGGGGAATCTCTACCTGTTCCTGTACTTCACTATCATTTAGTTCAAATAGGATGTTCAGGGTATTATTGTACTTAAGCTGGTACAAACCTGCGAGTGCCTTCATCATTTCGAACTCTTTGTGTATCGCAATAGTTTTTTTATCGGTTTCGTATATGACATATTGCAGCAGCTGGCTCAATTGTAGTATTGCTTCGGTAGTATTACCATGCTGACTGTAACTGCCTGCGTAAATGTTATTAAGGGTATTGAGTAAAAAGTGAGGGTTTATTTTTGACTTCATGAGGTTGAGGTCGGTCTCATTTTTTTTTACCTCAAGGTCGAGATAGTCATATTCGATTAAGAATTTATGCCTTGATATTCCTAAAAAAGAAGCAACTAAAATCACGATACTCTGCGAACTGTACACACTGATCAAAAACAATGTGTGGTCTTGTACTGCATCGCTCTCCTGAGAAAATTCAGGTTCAACAAGCAGTCTTAGCAACGTTGTAGATATAAATAATATCAGTGCATATAATAGGTATTCGGGATATTTATTGGTTTGGTAATAGGCGGGAACTAAATAGGAATAACAAACAAAATATAATACCGTATTGACAGCCATAGTGAAGAGTATTTTGTACAACGCAAAAGGCATTTCGGTAAAATAAAGTGTCGAAATTACCAGAAAAGAGGTGTATATCACAAAAAACAGGATGTGTTGAAACCGGATAAGGTTTGTCCATTGTTTCTTCATGAGACTGCCTATAATCTTTTGTTCAAACAGTAATCTGAAAGCCGCAAGGAGGATAATGATGTTTATTAGTAAAACCATACTTTTTTGTGTTAAAAATTATTCACCCTTTAAAATTATATCATTAAAAATACAAATATCATTATTTTAAAACAGGCACTTTGCGTTGTTTGTTTATTAAATGAGTCGTTCGTTGAAAATTACTTTTTTGAAAAAATCAATCGTATACTTTTACCTCAGACAAATAAATTAACGATTTATCAAAATGTATAGAAAATATATATCAATCCTGTTTTTTTTAATGATTTTTTCTACGAAAGCAGTAGCGCAACAAGATAATTTTAACATGTGGCTGCAATATACAATGTCCGCAAAATTAAGCGAAAAGTACAGCTTTACAGCCCTTTCTCAATATCGGGCGTACGATTTAGTAATGGATTCACGTCTTTTTTTAGTTTCGACCTATCTGGAAAGAAAGTTAGATCATGATCTTTATCCGGCTGTGGGTTATATGTTTTTGGTACTTCAGCCCTATACCAGCGATACCGATAAAAAGCTGCGTTATGAAAACAGGCCGTTTCAGCAGTTAACGATCAAAAATAAAATTGGCCGTACTACCTTATTGCATCGGTATCGTGTCGAAGAACGTTTCTTAACCAATCCGGATGATTTTGTGGTGAGATTGAGATATCTACTATCGTTAAAAATTCCATTGGGTAAAGAAGAAGGGAAGAATTTATTATATGGTATTCTGAAAAATGAAATCAGGATGAATGTAGTAAAGAAGGAACAATTTGACAGTAACAGGATTACTGCCGGATTAGGGATTAATGTGGGTAAACAATCAGCCATAGAACTTTCATTTGTCAATCAGGTAAGTCCGGACGATACCAGTAATTATGTGTTGGCGGGCTATAGAAACTCATTTGACTGGTCGTCTAAAACAGAAAATAATTAAACTTAAAATATACCGTCATGCTTACAATTTTAGGATTCTCAATGATCATTGTATTTATGTACCTGATCATGACCAAACGCTTGTTTCCGTTAACAGCGCTCATACTTATCCCTATACTTTTTGCTATTTTTGGAGGTTTTACAGCCGATCTCGGTTCTATAATCATGGAAGGTGTAAAAAATATTGCTCCCACCGGCATCATGCTTATTTTTGGTATACTGTTTTTTAGTATAATGATTGATGCAGGATTATTTGATCCGTTGGTAAACCTGATATTAAAGTTTGTAAAAGGCGACCCGGTTAAAATAGCTTTAGGTACCGCTTTTTTAACGGTGCTGGTTTCGCTTGATGGTGATGGTGCGACTACCTATATGATCGTTGTAGCAGCAATGTTGCCCTTATATAAAAAACTGGGGATGAACCCGCTTGTACTCTCGTGTATTATAATGCTTGGTGGCGGGGTAATGAACATACTGCCTTGGGGCGGGCCTACAGCACGTGCCATGACCACCCTTAAAATGGATGCATCAGAACTGTTTATGCCTATGATACCGGTGATGGCAGGTGGTGTACTATGGGTAATATTTGCAGCATTCTGGCTTGGTCTCCGCGAAAAAAAGAGGATTGCCCGTGAAGGCGAAACGAACAAGCATCTTATAAATGAGGAAGAAGTTGTAACGCAGCGCGAGCTCAAAAGACCTGGTCTGATATGGTTTAATCTGCTGCTTACCATACTGCTGTTGGCTTCAATGATGTTTGATGTATTGCCGCTGGCCGTTTCTTTTATGATTGGATTTTGTATTGCACTGATCATCAATTATCCGAAAGTCGATGAACAGCAAAAAGTACTAAAATTACATGCAGGCAATGCTCTTTCTGTAGCATCGATGATATTTGCAGCAGGTATTTTTACCGGCATACTTTCCGGTACGGGAATGATGGATGCTATGGCAGCTTCTATGATATCAGTGGTACCTGATACCTGGGGGAACGCTTTTCCGGTGCTAACAGCAGTAAGCAGTGCGCCGTTGACCTTCTTTTTGAGTAACGATGCTTACTATTTTGGGATACTCCCACTGATTACCGAAACAGGATTACATTTGGGGGCTACAAAATTAGAAATAGGAGTGGCATCACTTATAGGTCAGGGAGTTCATTTGTTAAGCCCGTTGGTACCTTCTACTTATCTTTTAGTAGGATTAGCGGGAGTTGAGTTTTCTGATCACGTAAAATTTACTATAAAATGGGCTTTGGGTTCATCACTTGCCATGCTCATTGCAGCATTGCTTATCGGGTTAATAACTTTTTAAAACTACCTTTGTAGAGCAACTTAATGAGTAAGGTTTAAAAAGATGAATACCACACCACAATATCCGGAAAGCAACGGAATACCACAAAAGTATTTGAAAAATCTAGCAGCTTATGTTACTATAGCATTGCTGTTGGGAATTGCTGTAGGTCACTATTATCCTGAAAAGGGTATTCAATTGGATTTTTTAGGCAGTGGATTTTTATATCTTATTGAACCGCTTATACAGCCCATAATATTTTTAACGATCATTATAGGTGTAAGCAGTATTGGTAATCTTAAAAAAGTGGGTCGTGTGGGGCTTAAGGCGTTCGTTTATTTTGAAATCATAACGACTATTGCCATGATCATGGGGATAATGGCAGCGTTGTTTATAGAGCCCGGCAAGATCGAAAAAAGACTCATAGACGTAACTCTGCCCAAACATTTTACAGCTACCGAATCACTTGATAACGGCTGGTTTAATTTTATAGTGCTTAACCGTCCCCTGGTATTGCTGCTGTTGGCCGTTATAACAGGTGTTTTGCTTAGCCTTTCGCCGGGCAGAGCAAAGTATGTAGGGATCTTGCAAAAAATTATGACCTTTTTGTATCGCATACTCCTGTACCTGTTTTTGCTTATTCCAGTTGCGGCTTTTGGTGGAATGGCTTATGCAGTATCGCGATTTGGTATACATAGTCTTTTGCCTTTGGGAAAACTGCTGGCGACTACTTACATTACAATGGCATCTTTTGTATTTATAGTATTGGGGCTTTTGCTGCGTTATTACAACATCAGCCTTTGGAAGTTTCTGAACTATATTAAAGAAGAACTGCTTATTGTTTTTAGTACATCATCATCCAGAACAGTGTTTCCTTTGATTGTGGCAAAGCTGGAACAGGCAGGGTGTAGTAAAGCTGTTGTAGGTCTTTCAATACCACTGGGTTATTCTTTTAACCTTGCAGGGGCATCTGTATTTTTACCTATATGTACGTTGTTTGTTGCTCAGTTGTTTAACATTCCGCTTACGTTTCGCGATATCATCACTATAGGGTTGGTTATCATGGTGACATCAAAAGTAGCATCGGGAATACCAGGATCTGGTTTTGTAGCGCTAACCATAACTTTTACAACACTTAATAAATTTCCTTTAGAAGGCTTGGCGTTGCTTTTCAGTATTGATAAGTTTATGAACGAAGCCCGTACTATAACTAATTTTATAGGCAATGGGGTAGCCGTTATACTCATTTCGAAATATGAAAATGAGTTTGAACCAAATCCTGAAATAGACCTTTCCATAACAAAATAAATAAGCCATTGAGGCACCATACTTTAAAATAATACAATATGACTGATTTGATTACTACTTTTAATAGCCTTTGGCAAGATATTATTGCGCATCCGGGTACATCACTGGCAATTATTGGAAACCTTATTCTGATTGAGAGTCTACTCTCTGTAGATAATGCAGCCGTACTGGCTACGATGGTAATGGATTTACCGGAAAACCAGCGTGAACGTGCACTTAAATACGGTATTTGGGGCGCCTATATTTTTAGAGGTATTGCAATGGTATTTGCTTCGGCGCTTATTGCTATTTGGTGGCTTAAACCTATTGGCGGACTTTATTTGCTCTATCTCGTATATTCATGGTACAAAGACAAGCAAAAAGAAGGCAGTGAAGAAGAAAAAGTAAATAAGGAGGGGAATTGGTTGTATCGCCTCACGGTGAATACGATGGGGCATTTTTGGGCTACAGTTTGCCTTGTAGAGCTTATGGATATGGCCTTTTCAATAGATAATGTATTTGCAGCGGTTGCCTTTACGCCAAATATCATATTGGTATGTATTGGAGTATTTATAGGTATACTGGCAATGCGTTTTATAGCACAGAGGTTTGTGAATCTTTTAGAAAAATATAAGTTTTTGGAAACCGCTGCTTTTGTAGTTATTGCCATTTTAGGGATCAAGCTGGCGTTGTCTTTATATGAACATTTTTATCCAGAAACAGCATTCAGTAAATTCTTAGGAAGCCATGCTGCAGATATTGGGATCTCGGCCCTTACCGTTGCCATATTTTTTGTGCCAATACTTACCAGTAGCTTTTTTGATTTTCCGAAGAAGACCAAATCTGTAGTTAGGTAAATTTCATTATTAAGTTTAGGTTTATTAATGAGGAAAGTAAGTGTCATGAAGCATTATTACATCATACTCCGCTTCAACCTGACAAGATGGAGGTGAAGTCTACTAAACTTTACACCAAACAAGTAGAGTTTTTAAAGATCTGTTAGAAGGGAGTAGTACACCTTGTCCTGAAATTTCAAAAGATAGAGATAAAAAATGTATAATTACTACCGCAAAGGGATAACCTTATGGTAGTAATTTGTTTAAAATGAATCCTATAATTTGCAGAAAAAATAATGCTTTTTAATTGAAGAATGTCCTTGGTTCAATCAAGTGTTATGTTCTGATTGTCATCAAAAAAAAGAACTTAGTAACTTGTATAACAATGACTTAAGTTTTTGTTTTAAGAAGAAAATATACATTCAAAAGAATAAGCAATCAAATCTTGCTTATTTTTTTTGTAAAAGTTTAAATTTTGGATGTCCCATTTGCCAGAATGCAAAAGCAAACTCGTCTGCATAATCATTGTACAGCTGTAAATTTGAACTATTTATTCCGTGACCGGCGTCATAATTAACTACAAAAAGCAGTTCATTTTTAGAAGATGTTGTAGCTTGAAGTTTTGCTACAAATTTTGCAGACATCCAAGGGGCAACTCTGGCATCATTCATACCCACAGAAATAAGACAGGCAGGATAATTTACACCTTTTTGTAAATGATTAAAAGAATCTATTTGAGCCAGAAGGCCAAGCTCTTCCTCAATAGACGGGTCTCCCAATTCTTTCATGTTATTAGGGCCATTTGGAGCTTTGTCAATTCTTAAAGGATTAAGATAGCCATCATAACAAATCATTACTTTAAATAGGTCAGGGCGTTCAGTCATTGCTCTGCCTACAAGTATTGCACCAGCACTGCCACTTAGTGAAGCTATTTTATCTTTTGTAGTTATATTCTCTTTGATTAAATACTCAGCGGTTGCAATAAAGTCTTTCCATGTATTTGATTTATTTTTCTTAAATCCGCTTTCATGCCATTGAGCTCCTTTTTCTCCTCCACCTCTTACGTGCGGTATTACATATGTACCACCATTCATCACCCAAGTTAAAATAGTGGGCTGAAATCTTGGGCTTTTAGAAATACCATAAGAGCCGTATCCATCCATCATGATATAGTTTTTTTTATCATGTTTTAACTTTTTATTATAGATGATACTAACAGGAACTAAAGTACCGTCATGTGAAGTAATTTCAATCTCTTCAACGTTAAAATCGTTAAATTCTGGGTATAAAACAATGGGATTTGTGTGGTCTTCAATAAACTCATTTGTTTCAATCTTATAAGAAAACCTTCTTTTAGGACTTAACCAGCCACTTGTAGTCAAGGAAAAATCATTGTTATACTTATTATTTGAAGAAAGCGATATATCACCTGCTTTTACAGGCAAAGTGATCTGTTTTGTTTTTTTATCTTTTAAAAAAAACAATTTAGCTTCAACGCCATTTTTTTTAGTGGTATAAAAAAGACCATCGCTGTTTACCACAAAGTCATCTAAAGTTTCTTTTAAATTTTCCGGTACAAGTACTTCAGGGTTTTTAAAATTAAGATTAGATATTTTAGTTCTGATAATTTTAAAATTTGAAGCCTGATTTGAAGAAAAACAATATAAATCGTCATTGATTATTATGGGATCTAATAAACCATCACTTTTTTTATAGAGTATTTTCCAGTTTATTTTCTGGTTTTTTAAATCATTAATGTCAGCATAGAAATAATCCAAGTAGGTAGCTGCTCCGGTTAATGCGCCTAAGATATACTTATCCTTTAAATTTATTTTTTTGACTATCGGAAAATCAGCTCTCGAAATTTTTAAATCAGGGTTGTTTATTTTTGAGAAAATGGCAACATGTTTAGATGGATTATCTCCTATTTTATAAATAACAGATTCTGTATCTAAAAGATAATCAGGGTTCTTTGTGTTAATTACCGGGATGTTAACATAGATAATTCCGCTATTATCGGGTAACCAGTTAATTCCGCCTAATTCCGAAGGCCAACAATTAGAAATAATTATAGGGAGTAAAGTTTTGCTTTTTACATCTAAAAAAGCAATTTCTGCGATTTCTTCTCCGTTTTTAGTAAAACTAAGTGCAACTTTACTTTCATCCCAAGATGGTTTTAAGTAAGAAATGGTATAAGTATTTCCAGTCTCCTTTTTATAAGTAGCCGCATCAAAAAGTAAGATTTCCTCTTCGCCCGGTTTTTTTAAGTAAAGCTTGTCGGAATGATCCCTTTCAGCTTTTTTTAAGTAGTAAGAAAAATTATTTTCTGTAATAGTTAGTAATGTTACATTAAAAGTTTTTCTTTTTTCAAATTCAATGAGTTTTTCAACAAATTCATTTCTGCCTGAAATATTATCCAATGTATACCTAGCGTGATTGTTATGATTTTTGAACCAGTTTTGTACAGAATCATTTTGTAAATCTTCTAAATATTGATACTCATCCATGTTTTTAGTATTCGATTGCGTATTACCGTTATGATTATTATTTAAATCTTGTGATAGGGCAGAAATCGAGAAACTAAATATAAAGATTACCTGGATTAATATTGTCTTTTTCATTTAATGTAACATTATCTTTAGTTTTTAAAAGGCAAACTAAGAAAATTATCTCTTATTAGCCTCTTACAGTTGGCGAAGTTGCTGGTGGATCTCCATCATCTGGAGCTTTTCCTCCGAATATAACATTTTTGTTTTTAATTTCTGCGATTTTGAATTTTTCTAAAGAAAGTCTTTTTTCTTCAATTTTTTGATTCTTTTTCATTGTTTAAAGCATTAAATTGTTCTTAGTGTTCGCAAATGTATAGTAAGAGGATAGAGTAATATATTTTTAATGGTCTAGATTTATAAATATAGGGAATTCTATTTTTAATTAATTGTATATCAGTTGTTAGGATTTTTGTTGTTTTTCGTTTTCTTCTATTTTTTTTATAAAATAAGAAGGTTGCAAGCCGGTATTATTATAAAATGCTTTTGAGAATGATTCTGAATTGCTGAATCCAACTTCTTCTGAAATGGCCTTAATGGTGTATTTTCTAAACTTTTTATCTTTCTTTAATTTATTTACTGCGTAGTTGATGCGCATATCATTTATGTATTGACTGAAGTTTTTGCTTTTATGGAAATTAATGACTTTAGATAAATAACTGCTATTAGTAGCAAGTTGCTTCGCAAGATCAGTCTGTTTTAAATTTGATGCCAGATACCCCTTATTTGATTCAAATTCTGATAACTTCTTCAGTATTTCATTTACCATTTCAACGGGTAGATCCATTGCTTTTTCTTTTTCATTTTGTTTCTCATTTGTTTCAATCAATTGAGCATTATTTTCTGTACTTTCTAAAATTGGTTTTTCCATCAAATGACGGAAACGTTCTTCAGATTTTTTGCTTCTTTCTCTTACTTTTATGACATAGAAAATAGAAAATCCAAGACCCAGCATTAATACTAATGATATAGCAATAAAAAAAAGTTTTTCGTTCCTGATTTGTGTTATTAAATTTTCTTTATCTACCAGTAAATTTGGTATATCATAATCCTTATTTATATTTTTTGAAAGTGATATATTGTTTGATTTAAAATAGTTGTCAATTTCAATTAAGCGGTTTAAATAGTACAGATGTTTTTTATCATTTCCATTGTTTTTGCTTATTTCAATGAGCCGGGTGTAATTATCCACGATATCACATGAGTATTGCTTTGTTTTCACTAAAATAGAATCAACTTTTTCAAAATAGAGCATTGCATTTTTTGAATCCTTCTGGCCTTTGTAGATATTTTCCCCCTTATAATAATAACAAATTGATAGATTTAGCAAATCATCAGTCTTTTTTAGTAAATCGATTGCTTTTTCTATATAAGATTTACTTGTAGTATAGTCTCCTTTTAAATTTAAACAAATTCCTTTATACATTATATAATAAGGATAGTACGGATTAGTATCTTTAAGAGTTTTTAACTCATTATTTACATAGGATAAGGCAAGATCAACCTTATTTAATCTTATATAGATATCCGATAGCACCCATTTGATGAAAATTACATCTAATGATTTATCAGGTTTATTTTTATAATAATTTAAATTTTCAATAAATAAGGGTAAGGCTTCTTCGGCTCTTCCTAACTCAATTTTTATTAATCCAATATATCTTTTAATGATTAGATTCTGTTCAAAATTGTTTCTGCTTTTTGATAGTTTTTCTGCAATTAATACATTTTTTAATGCTTGATTTAAATTCAGATTAATTTGAAAATAATTGGCTTTTAACATATATCCTCTTGCTGGATAAATATCATTGGGAGTATCTTTTGTTACTGAGATTATTGAATCTGCATATTTTAGCTGAACGGATTTACCGGGATAGATTAGGGCTTTGTGATACATTGCATCTGCAATTCTGAAAACATTATCAGTTTTTATAGCCTTTTTATAGTAAATGTCAGTGTATGCAATTTTTTCTTGTAAACTTAGAGATGAATTATCAATTTTTTCATCTAGTTCTGCAAAACTTAGTTTTTTAATTGAATCTGTATTCTTTAAAACGCTTTGTGAATAAATCAGCGCATGAATAAAAAACAATAAGATTAAAGTATAATTTTTCATTTTTTATAAGTGATGAATTTGTAATATCGGTTCATAAAATCATAACATAACATTTCATATTCTCTCTGTTTGGAACGAAATGTTCGATTAATGTTCATATGAATTAGAGAAGTAATTAGTTCTAATGCGCTAATGCTGCTATTTTTGGAAGTTTTATCTAAAACCTTTTTTACTAATTGAATCTCTTCTTTTTTTATTTTAGTTATTTCATGAAGTCCTTCCAGGTACTCCGGGTCTTGTTCTTCGCTGAGGAATAATGAAATATCTGTTTTGTACTTTGTGTACAAGTGAGAAAATTTCCGACTATTCTCCTTATTTACGTTGTGCTCTAATTTAAATTGAGCAGACATCTTTTCGGTAAATTGGAGACGAATGTCCAGGGGGATTTCAAAATTTACTAATAAATCGTTGACCATCTGCAACGAACTAAAAATTCTGGCAATTTCATCACACTCAGATGTTGTGTTGTCAATTAATTCAATTGTTTTTTTGCTATGGTAATAAAACATTTTTTCAGCATCGCAAATCGTATGTTCGCCGTATCGTTCTATTTCTCTTTTATAAGTGGCTGTTGTAAGATCATAAACCGTATTATTGGTAATTAATTTATTAAAATGAAAATTAAACAACTGTATTACTTCAAGAATTGTATCCGGATTAAGCAAGTGAAAACGTACCCTCAAATGATTATCAGGATCTTTATATCGTATAAAAAACCACAGATCAATAATTTTTTTTTCAAATAATTTATCAACGATTATTTGAATAGCATTGATTAAAATCTGGTCTGAAGAGTAAGTACCACAATATATTTTATAGTATAGCCATTCATCTCCAATAATAAAATTCCTCTTTACGGTACTCATTTTAAAATTCGTTTTTTTCCCATTTTACACCTGCAATAAATTGGTTGGAATGGTATTCATTTTTGTTTGTAACCGTTTTTTCTGATGGAAACAGATATTCTTCCAAAACAAACTTTGTTCGGTTTTTGATGGCTGATAATAACATTTTCTGACAATCGTAGTTTTGCATGTTTATGACTAAAGTATTATCACCATCTATCAATGATACATATTGAGGTATTGGTTTATAGCTTATACATGAAGTGATATCAGACACGAAGCGGGAAATATTTTGGTAATAAATTTCAGAATTTACATTCAACAACTTAAAAAAATGGGGATGTTGCTCTTGTGAAAATATCCATTTTGCTTTCAGAATAATACATTTACCCAAAAATACTCTTGGAGTAAAATCAAATAATTTCTCCAGATTAGCCGTTTTAATTCCTAATGATCCCTTAGTGTTTTCAAATTGCATGTCACATAAAAATTCATAAATTGGTAAAGCCTGGTGAGAGAAATTATGAGCATTAGTTAGCTTGGGAATAATTTCCTTTTGTTTTTCCTGGCTCCACAATACAATTCGATTTGAACTTATCTTTATAATTATATCGGTAATTGGTATTTGTTGTGAAGAGTCTAAATCAGATTTGCTTAAATACGGAATTTCATGCATTCTGAACGCAGGTCTTTTTAGAACATTTCCGGTTCTGGCTTCTGGCAAATGGACAATTTCGGCAACAATTTTCCCATCAAAGCTTTTAGATTCGTAGTTTGTAATTTCATTTGCCAAAGTATTGATTTCGTTATTTCCGTAACAAAATCTCGAAAATAAATTTGCTGCGCTGGATCCTCCTATATTCTGAATTACAATCCATTCTTCTTCATTTTCTGTTACGATTTCAAATAAGCAAGAAAAAGTACTGGACAGATTTTGATTTGAAAAATCAATAGCTTTAAAGTCATTATGATTTAATTCAATGCTTTTCTGACTCTTTAGGATGGCATTTTTAAATTTAGAATGAAATATGTTTTCAACTTCATCAAGAATGATTTGATTTTCAGTTTTTAATTTATGGTTTAAGGCTAATTCGTCTAATATAGGTGTTACATCAAAATTTTTATTATCAGATCCATAACCAATACCGGTCTCAAAATCAAGTGCTTCAACTAACGGTATGGCTTCTAAATCATAACGCTTTATAAAATCTTTTTTAAAGTTTTGTAGTTTTTTGGATGGAGTTATAGACGAAATTTTATTTAAAAATTTTATGGCATGAAGCAATTCTTTTTTATAGTTAACATCTAATGTGAAATTATTTGATTCTATAAATAAATCGGTTTGAAAGAGATGTTTTTCATTAAAAGAAAGGTCATTTTCTTTTAGCTCTTCTACAATTTTTTCATAGTTCGAAAGTGGTTCATTCTGATGCCCATTGATATTTTGTAGTTTTTCTGAAAGAGCCTTCAAATTTAGTGATGAACTGTCTTTTAGTGAGTTTTTAAGGGGTCCATTTTTTTTCTCTATTTCGACTAAGTTAGTTTTGTAAGCGTTTCCTATCAGATCATTTAAGTTAACTAATTTGTCGAAAAAGTCATCACCAGTAAGTGTCATTTCTAATTCAGAAACGAGTATTTGATGATTTATTAATTCGTCAATAAAAAAGGTGGCTTCGGTTTCTGTTATTTCATCCGATAGTAAAAAATTAATGAGATCACTTTTAGAAATTCCTAAAAGTGACTTTTCCAGTATCAGATCTAAATATTCCGTGCGTTTTAATGCTTCCAGTGAGTATTTTCTGCCGCTTTTATTTAAAGTATATTGAATATATCTGTAAAAATTTCCTAATTTATAGATAGTGGTATTAGGATAAAACAACAGTTCATCCCTTACTAACGGAATGGCTTGCAATGTATTTGCTAGATTACCTACAAATTGCATATCAAAACGAGTCTTCCTATAAAATGAGGAAGCAGTATTGATATTGATTTGTGTCTTGTTACCAAATTTACCTGAACCACAAGCTGAGAATAGACCAAACGGTGTACATCTGGTTGACATTCTGATGAAATATTTTAATAAAGAAATTTTGATTTTATGAGCTTTCTCAGGAGAATAATTTTCTAATGAGATCCACTTCTGTACTTCATTATATAATTCTGGCGATGCTAGAAATAAAGATTCTTTTATCGTATTATTTTTTGCCAATTCTTTAATCTGTTCATCAGTTATAGTAGATCCATTTGTAAGGTTTTGATACAAGATAACTGGAAAAGCAGGTATTCTAAAAACATAAGAAGAAAAGAGACTAAATCTTATTTCAGTTTTGGACATATTATGATTTGGCAAATAAAAATTAATATTATTTGGTCAAAAATAGAGTTTTTTATTCTTTTTAGAAAAATTATTTTAGGATAATTCTTAAAAAAAAATCCAAACAGACTTGTTTTTATAGTGTTGAATATCAGTTGTTTGGTTTTTTTGATTTGACGGTTTTTATAAAAACACGATCGAGATTTATAAATGTAGGTTGTAAGTATTTGTGATTAGCTGCAGGTATAACATATTTTTGGCCGAGTTGATAATTTTATCATCTAAAGTCTTAATAATTGCAGGGAAATTTGTCTTACTGTTTTCAAAAAAATTAGGAATTAAATTTTAAGAATATAAAAGCTGAAAGCCATCGCCAGTCTTTCAGAGATTAAAGAAAAGGGTAGAGGATTAAATTTATGAGTACAGCAGGAGAATATAATTTTCATATTGTTTCAAAATATTGGAAAAAGAAAGTATTAAACAGGGATAAAAGTGCAAAGACGATCAATCAAAAAGAAGTTTTAGTAACAAAAACTGTAGCTAAAACAGATCTTTTTTACTTTAATCAGCTAACCAATAATAATTTGCTGGCTCAACATACCGTATTAACAGCAATCTATTCTTTTTTACTAAAAAGATTGATAGCTGATTATGATGGTTATGTCGTTTCTAAGTTTGAA
The DNA here is from genome assembly GCF_025947365.1 of Flavobacterium sp. N502540. Lineage (NCBI taxonomy): Bacteria > Pseudomonadati > Bacteroidota > Flavobacteriia > Flavobacteriales > Flavobacteriaceae > Flavobacterium > Flavobacterium sp. N502540. Next base: position 5,098,603 of record NZ_CP110012.1, on the reverse strand, counting down.
AATCAGGAAAACGCTTTACTTCTTTCTCTTTCAGTTGATTTAAAACTGATTTTTAAGGAGTTTCTTCAAAAGGCTAAAGTTGAGATTTTAGAAAGTTTAAACCATTCTGCTGATTATTATAAGAATAGGACCGATAGTGATAGTGGTATTGATTTAGCAGCTTTTTCTAATTTCGGAATCAACATCAATTCTCAAAATAATCTAGATTGTAGGGGCATTTTGTTAAATGTCGCAATGAGCGAAGGTGAGACTATCGAGTTTCAATTCCGATATCTTGATGGTTTTGTAAAAAAGGAAATTATTGATTATCTGATTCAGCATTTTACTTATTTCATTGTCAATTTAGAGTCCTGCTTATCCTGCGATTTGAGTGAGTATCCACTCTTAACAGAAGAGGATAAACAGCAGCTGCTGGTTTCTTTCAACAATACTGATGTTTCATACCCACAAAATAAGACAATAGTTGATTTATTTGAAGAACAAGTAGTAAAAACGCCTGATAATATTGCTGTCCTATTTGAAAATTCGGTATTAACTTATTCTGATATTAATAAAAAGGCTAATCAATTGGCCCATTATCTTTCTTCGAATCAATTTGTTGGTAAAGGCGATATAGTTGGTGTTTTTTTACCTAAAGCCGATTCTAGTGTTGTTTCATTACTGGCGATATTAAAATTGGGTGCTGTTTATATGCCAATTGATATTAATTACCCACAAGAAAGAATAGATTATTTAATCAAAGACAGCGGATTAAAAATAGTAATCTCCGATAATTCATTCACTATAGATAATTGCAATACGATAGATTTAAACTCGATAAATTTTGAAGGTATTATTGCAGATAATATCAATACAAAGATTTCGGCTGAAGATTTAGCTTACATTATTTATACTTCCGGTTCGACAGGTCAGCCTAAAGGTGTAGCGATTAAGCATACAAGTAATGTAAATATGTCTTTAGATCAGATTCGAAAGTTTAATATTTCGGAGAGTGATAAAGTGGTTTGGTTCGCTTCTGTAGCTTTTGATGCTTCTATTTCTGAGATTATGATGTGTTTGTATAGTGGTGCGGCTTTGTGTATTCCGACAGACGAAATCATAAAAGATAAGTACAAGTTTATAGGTTTTTTAAAAAAAACAAAGGCGACTGTTGTTACTTTTCCTCCAAGCTATTTAGCGCTATTAGATGAAAATGATATTTCAGGCCTACGTTGTATTATTACAGCCGGAGAGTCTGCAAATCCAAGTAAAGCATTGGCTGTTATACGAGCAGGAATCGATTATTATAATGCATACGGACCTACTGAATGTGCCGTATGTGTATCAATTTATAAAGTGACCGTTCTGAATGCCTATAGTACAATAATTCCTATAGGAAAACCAATTTCAAATACGAGCCTGTACATACTGGATGAGGATTTTAAACTTGTTCCAATAGGGGTGACAGGGAAGATTTTTGTTGCGGGAGTCGGACTGGCGCAAGGGTATTTAAACAAAAACAAACTTACAGCGGAGAAATTTATTGACAATCCTTTTTCTACAGGTGATCTGATGTACGATACCGGAGATTTGGGATGTTGGTTATCTGATGGAAATATTGAGTTTTTGGGAAGAAAAGATGATCAGGTAAAAATTAGAGGTTACAGAATTGAACTTGGGGAGATCGAAAATACGATTTTAAAATTTTCAGATGATTTAAAACATGCTGTTGTAGAAGTAAGAGAAAATAATAATGAAAAAATATTAGTTGCTTATTTTGTAGCGGTATCAAATATAGAGAAAACGGCATTAAAGAAATTTCTTAAGGAAATGCTGCCGGATTATATGGTGCCTGCTTTCTTGATGGAATTAGATTCTTTACCCTTGACGCCAAATGGGAAAATAAACAGAAAGGCATTGCCTGATGTTTCAGGTAAAGATGCTATCAGAGAAGAATATGTAGCACCAAGAAATAAAATGGAAGAAGTACTTGTTGCAATATGGCAGGAAGTATTACAGGTTGAAAAGATTGGTGTTAATGATGATTTCTTTGATTTAGGGGGACACAGCCTAATGGTTGCTCAGGTCATAAACAGAATCTATAAACAATTAGGCAATACCATAAATTTTAAATCATTTTTTGAGAATCCTTCTGTATATGGAATAAGCCGTGAGTTGGGAGAAAATAAATATATTTCTATACCAAAAGCTCCGGCAGCTGCTTTTTACCCATTGACACCTTCTCAAACCAGAGTATGGATATTAAGTCAGCTGGAAGGCGGCTCATTAGCATACAATATGCCGGCAACGATTAAGTTAAAGGGATTTGTTGATGTTAATAAGCTCGAAGAAGCATTTGTAAAATTAATAGCTCATCATGAGATATTGAGAACTTGTTTCAAGAGTAACAAGAATGGTGAGATTTCACAGTTTATACGCCCTTTCGAAGAGACCGATTTTAAAATAACACATTATTCTTTTCCAGCAGGAGATAATCAGGAACAAGAAGTTGAGGCATGTTTAAATACGCTAAATACCGAATTATTTGATTTGGAGCAGGGACCTTTAATTAGAGCGTCTCTACTTAAATTGAATGAAGAAGAATATGTGTTTTTCTTGTCTCTGCATCATATTATTGGAGACGGATGGTCAATAGAAATATTAACATCAGAGATTGTAGGTACTTATAATAAACTATCACACGGAAAGGAAGCTGATTTACCGGAAATGAGTATTCAGTATAAAGACTATGCAGTGTGGCTTAGTTTGCAAAATCAAAGCGAAAGATATCTGGCTTCAGAACAGTATTGGTTAGAGCAGTTTAAGGAAGAAGTATCCGTTTTAGATTTACCAAGTTTTAAACAGCGTCCATTAATCAAAACTTATAATGGAAGTAGTTTAACGTATTGTTTTTCGAATGTTTTTTTGAACAGATTAAAAGATTTTTCGAAAAAACAGGACGTGACTTTGTTTATGACTTTGATCACGGGGATTAATGCACTTCTGCATAAATATAGCGGTCAAAATGATATTGTTGTCGGAATTCCGATTGCTGGCAGGGAACATCCGGATTTAGAGAATCAGATGGGGCTGTACCTCAATACACTTCCTATACGCACTCAATTTGAAGAAGATAATACTTTTCTAGATTTAATAATCGTTCAAAAAGAAACCTTATCCAGAGCTTATGATCATCAAAATTATCCTTTTGATGCATTGGTAGGGAAGTTGAATTTGAAACGAGATACTAGTCGTTCGGCTTTATTTGATGTTCTGGTTGTACTGCAAAACCAAGGGCAGTTAAAAAATATGAATACTGAAGAACTTTCAAATATTGAAATTAGCAGTTACGATTTTAATACTAAAACCTCTCAACTGGATCTGAGTTTTACATTTGTTGAGTCAGACGAATTAAATCTTAAAATTGAATACAATACAGATATTTATGATGAATATTTGATTGAGAGAATGTTTATTCATTTCGAAAATCTTATTACAGAATTAATAGTAAAACCGGAGAAATCTATTAAAGAAATTGATTATCTCACAAACAAAGAAAAGGAGCAGCTATTAGTTAATTTTAATAACACAGAAGTATTTTATTCAAAAAACAAAACAATAATAGATTCGTTTGAGGAACAAGTAATTAAAACACCAGATAATATTGCTGTTGTTTTTAATGAAAGTGTCCTAACCTACGAGGAACTTAATATAAAAGCGAATCAATTAGCTTATTTTCTAAGGAAAAATTATGAGATAGAGTCCGATGATTTAATAGGAATAGCGCTGGAGAGAAGTGAGATGATGATCGTCGCAATCTTGGGAGTATTAAAATCCGGTGCAGCTTACGTTCCAATAGATATTAATTATCCTAAAGACAGAATAGAATATATACGTAAAGACAGCAATTGTAAAATTGTTATCGATAATTCTGTATTGGAGGAAATTGGCAGATTTAAGGATAAATCTGCTGAGAAGAATCTTACGGTCGTTAATGGGCCTGATGATTTAGCATACGTAATTTACACATCCGGGACGACAGGTAATCCGAAAGGAGTAATGGTACGCCATAGTTCATTAACCAATTATGTAAGTACATTTTTAGATTATTTTCAGGTCAACGAATCAGATTCAATTCTTAGTCAGTCTACAATATCATTTGATACTTCTATAGAAGAAATTTTCCCTATTCTGAATGTTGGAGGAAAATTAGTAATAGCCGAAGATAATAAAGATTTTACTTCTGTTTTTTCATTATGTGAGAAACACGAAATTACCATACTGAGTACAAATCCATTCCTGATTGATTTTCTGAATACAAATTCTGAAAGTGGTCTGTTCCGTTCATTAAAAAAAATAATTAGTGGTGGTGATGTTTTAAAATTTGATTACATCGATAAAATATTTGATAAAACTGCAGTTTATAATTCATACGGGCCAACTGAAACTACTGTTTGCGCAACGTATTGTAAAATTGATAAACCTTCCGCTAACATACCAATCGGAGCTCCTATTGCTAATGCAAAAATCTATATACTTGACGATGCAAAGCTCTTAGTACCGATAGCTGTACCTGGCAGGATTTTCATCTCAGGAGCAGGAGTTGCAAAAGGCTATTTAAATAAGCCGGAACTTACATCAGAAAAATTTATTGCGAATTCTTTTGTACCGGGAGAGAGAATGTATGACACAGGGGATCTGGGGTATTGGCTGCCGGATGGTACGATTAAATTTTTAGGAAGAAAAGACAATCAGGTAAAAATAAGAGGACACAGAATTGAGCTTGGAGAGATTGAAAATATTATTTCACAATTTTCAGCCGATTTAAAACAAGTAGTTGTAGAGGTTAAAGAAATAAACCAGGAAAAAGTACTGGTAGCTTATTTAGTTTCCACAATTCCTATTGATAAAATAGAGATCAGAGATTTTCTTCAGGGGAAATTGCCTATTTATATGATTCCCGGTTTTTATATATCACTGAAAGAATTACATCTGACCCACAACGGTAAAGTAGATCGTAAATCTCTGCCTAATGTTGATGAAAAAGACATTATAAGAAAAGAATATACTGCACCAGTAAATGATGTTGAAAAACAGTTAGTTATCATATGGCAAGAGGTGTTGGGATTAGAGAGAATTGGAACTACAGATCATTTCTTTGAGCTGGGAGGGCATAGTTTATTGATCACAAAAGTTATTAATCGCATTCATGAACAACTAGATAGAATTGTAAATTTTAAAACCTTTTACGAACATCCAACTATAGAGGAACTGAGTAAAAAGATATTCGTAAAAGAATATGTTGCAATTCCTAAAGCTCCTGAGTTGGAATCATACCCTTTAACGCCTTCACAGAACCGATTATGGATGTTGAGTCAGTTAGAAGGTGGATCTTTAGCTTACAACATGCCTTCAGTAGTAAAATTGAAGGGCACTATGGACCGTAACAAATTTGAAGATTCGTTCAGGCAACTCGTTGAGCGTCATGAAATATTAAGAACTTCATTTAAGACGAATAAAGATGGTGAAGTTAACCAATACATAACTTCGGCAAACGACATTAATTTTACTATTGAGCAAGTTAATTTTAGTGAATTAGAAGATAAAGGACAATCGTTAGAAGAATATTTGCAAGAAAGAAATTCAGAAGCATTTAACCTAGAACAGGCACCTTTGGTTCGAGGAGTTTTGATTGCATTAAATGATAATGAATGGATTTTCTTTTTATCACTGCATCACATTATAGGAGATGGATGGTCTGTTGAATTGTTGATTTCAGAGATAGTAGAAATATATAATTCCTTAACCACTAATAAAGAAGCAAGTCTTCCAATATTGAAAATTCAGTATAAAGATTATGCATTATGGTTCAATAATGAATTAGAAAATGATAAACTAAAAAACTCGGAAAACTATTGGTTAAAACAATTTTCAGGTGAGATACCTGTACTGGATTTACCAAGTTTTAAAACACGTCCATTACTCAAGACTTACAATGGCAGTACAATTACCACTGATTTTTCAGCAGTCTTTTTAGAAAGAATAAAAGATTTTTCTAAAGAGAACAAGGCTACTTTATTTATGGTCGTAATGACCGCAGTTAAAGTGCTGTTGAACAGGTATAGTGGACAAAATGATATTGTTATTGGGACACCGATAGCGGGGAGAGATCATTCTGATTTAGAAGGTCAGATGGGATTATTTGCAAATACTCTGGCTATTAGAACACGTTTTGGGAAAGAAGATAGTTTTTTGAGTTTGTTAGAAAAAGAAAAACTTCTGTTATTGGAAGCTTACGAACATCAGCATTATCCATTTGACGCTTTAGTAAATAAGATAAATCTAAAAAGAGATATGAGCCGTTCTGCTCTGTTTGATGTGATGGTTGTTCTGCAAAATCAATATCAGAAGAAAGAACTTAATAGTCTTGAATTTGTTGATTATCAATTTAAAAGTGGTAGTTCAAAATTTGACCTTACTTTCACTTTCGTCGAAAGCGAGGGATTATCGTTAGCGATTAACTTCAATTCGGACATATATGATTCTATATCGATCGAAAGAATGTTTAATCATTTTGAGAATCTATTAATTCATTCTTTTGATGCTCCTGAACTTCCGGTATCAGAATTAATTTATTTGACAGAGCACGAAAGAAAGCAATTATTATTTGATTTCAATAGTAGAGAAAATGATTATCAGGTAGATAAAACAATAGTAGAATTATTTGAGGAACAGGCAGCTTTATCTGCTGATAAAGTGGCTGTAGTATTTGATGATGTTGAATTAACCTATCAGGAACTTAATGAGCAATCTAATTTACTGGCGCATTATTTAAGGGAAAATTATGAGATCAAACGCGATGATTTAGTTGGAATAAAACTGGAGAGAAGCGAAAAATCGATCATTACAATTTTAGGTATTTTAAAATCAGGAGGGGCATATGTGCCAATAGATCCGGATTACCCTCAAAATAGAATTGAATATATAGAAAAAGACAGTACTTGTAAAATTGTTATTGACAAGAATGAATTCGAAAAATTCTATAAATGTAAAGACCACTATTCAAAAACAAATTTAACGCCTGTAAATAGTCTTAGTGATTTAGTTTACGTAATATATACTTCCGGAACAACGGGAAATCCAAAAGGAGTTATGGTGGAGAATCGTAATTTAACAAATTATGTATTCTTTCAGATAAGATACTTAGGTTTAAATTCCAGTGAACGAGTGCCTTTAATGGCTAATATCTCTTTTGATGCGTCAGTGGAACAGATTTTTACAACATTACTGAGTTCGGCAACACTTTATGTATTAAAAAAAGAGGATTTAATTTCGGTTGATCGTGTAAGAGAATTTTTAATTAAGAATTCAATCACTCATATTCATAGTGTACCGAGTTTATTGTCGAAATTAAATTTGAATTCATTAACGAATTTAAAACGAATTATTTCGGCAGGTGAACCTTTTATTCGCGAAATAAGCAGAACATATTTAGGCCAATACAAACTATACAATAAATATGGACCAACGGAGACTACGATATCGTCCTTAATTGGTTCGATAGAAAACATACAAGATGTATCAATAGGCTCTCCCATTTCCAATACACAGATTTATATCCTTGACGATTCGTTTCAGCCAGTAGGTTTAGGGATAAACGGTAAGCTTTATATTTCAGGATTTGGAGTTGCGAGAGGTTACCTGAACCGACCAGAACTGACAGAAGAAAAATTCATTCCCAATCCTTTTGTAGAAGGTACGATGATGTATGATACCGGAGATTTAGGCTGTTGGCTTCCAGACGGTAAAATAGAGTTTAAAGGCAGAAGAGACCATCAGGTTAAAATCCGTGGTTTTAGAGTAGAATTGGAAGAGATAGAAAATATAGCCCTGCAGTACTCAGAGGCCCTGGTTCAGTTTCTTGTAGAAGCTGTGGATACAGCTGCAGGTAAGGTACTGGTGGCATATTTTGTATCAGACACAGCAATTGATAAATCAGATTTAAGGAGCTATTTACAAAACCAGCTGCCGGACTATATGGTTCCCGGTTTTTATGTAAAGTTAGAAGCCTTACCACTCACCCCTAATGGCAAAATAGACCGTAAAGCCCTGCCAGTTGTAGCAGGTGAAGACCTTATAAAAAAAGAGTATATAGCACCGGTTGGCGATATCCAGGAAAAGCTAGCCTTGATATGGCAAGAGGTATTAGGAATTCAGGAAATAGGAGTTACAGATAACTTCTTTGAACTAGGCGGTCACAGTTTGATTGTAGGTCAGGTAATCAACCGTATCTATAAACAATTAAACAAATCAGTCACCTTTAAAACTTTTTTCAGCAGTCCAACAATAGAAACATTAAGTAAAGAACTTCAGGATCAGGTTTATCAGGCCATCAGCAAAGCCCCTGAAGCCCCTTCTTATCCTTTAACAGCAGCTCAGGGCAGAATATGGATATTAAGCCAGCTCGAAGGAGGTTCATTGGCTTATAATATGCCGGCCGCAGTTCGATTACATGGAGATGTTGATCTTCAAAAAATGAAAAAATGTTTTACGGCAATAATAGCCAGTCATGAAATTTTAAGAACCCGTTTTAAGACCAGTGAAGAAGGAGAAGTGCGTCAGCATATTGCATCGTCCGATCAGACCAATTTCGAGATAGCAGAAATTGATTTTAGTTTTGAAAAAAATCAGGATCAGGTTATAGCAGATTATCTCGAGCAGCTAAACAATGAACCTTTTGACTTAGAACATGGTCCCCTTATCAGAGCATCTTTGCTTAAAACAGCATCAGAGCACTATATCTTTTTCCTGTCCATGCATCATATCATTGGCGATGGCTGGTCTATAGAATTACTGCTTTCAGAAATTATAAAAAACTACAATGCCTTAAGAGCAGATCAAGCGATAAACCTGCCGGTTTTGAATATTCAGTACAAAGATTATGCAGTATGGCTTAACGCCGAAATACAGCAGGAGAAACACCGTGAATCCGAGAATTACTGGCTGGCGCAATTTGCAGGTGAGATACCGGTTTTGGATCTCCCTAGTTTTAATACACGTCCCTTACTTAAAACGTATAACGGGACAAGCCAGACGCATACATTTTCCAAAGCATTTTTAGAGCGATTAAAGACCTTCTCTAATGCTAAAGAAGCGACACTGTTTATGACTTTAATGGCAGGAATTAAGATATTATTGTACAGATATACAGGACAGAGCGATCTTATCATAGGAACACCGATCGCGGGGCGTGAGCATCCGGATTTAGAGAACCAGCTGGGATTGTATCTGAATATTTTAGCAGTACGCACACAATTTGATGACAGAAACAGCTTTGAAAACGTTGTAAATAAAGAAAAGAACATTCTTTTAGAAGCCTACGAACATCAGAATTATCCATTTGATGTATTAATCAGCAAATTGAATTTAAAACGTGATGCCGGTCGTTCGGCTTTATTCGATGTTTTAGTGGTGCTGCAAAATCAGGGGCAGTTAAAGAACCTGAATAACGATAAACTTAACGATCTGGAAGTAAGTCAATACGATCTTCACAGTAATACCTCTAAGTTTGATATCAGTTTTACTTTTGTAGAAACAGAAGGACTGGATCTGATTATTGAATACAATACAGATATTTATGATGCTTTTCTGATCACAAGAATGTTCTCCCATTTCGAGAATATTATGAGTCAGTCGATGGAACAGCCAGAAATATTTATTGAAGATCTTGATTATTTACTCCCATCAGAGAAAGAGCAGCTTCTGGTAGACTTCAATGATACAAAAGCAGATTATCCAAGAGACAAAACTATAATAGACCTATTCGAGAAACAGATTGAAGCCTCACCGGATAGCATTGCAGTAGTATTTGAAAAAACAAAACTTACCTACAGAGAACTGAATAAACAAGCCAATGAACTGGGACATTACTTACGAGAAATGTACAGTATCGAGGCAGATGATTTAGTAGGCGTTAAACTGGAGAGAAGCGAGAAAATGATCGTTGTTCTTTTAGGAATATTAAAATCAGGCGGAGCATACGTTCCTATTGATATTAATTATCCTGAACAAAGAATCAGTTATATCCAGGACAACAGCAATTGCAAAGCTGTAATTGATAGTGCTTTTCTGGAAAACTTTCTGGCAATCAGAGAAAGATTTTCAGATGAAAATCCAGTAAAAATCAATAAGCCATCCCATTTAGCCTATGTAATTTATACTTCAGGGACTACCGGAAATCCTAAAGGAGTAATGGTGGAGAACAGAAATGTGGTTAATTTAATAACCTCTCAGTCCATAAAGTTTGAAATTAATGAAACGGACAATATTTCTCAGTTTTCGAATATAGCTTTTGATGCTTCAGTGGAGCAAATATTTTTGGCTCTTTTAAACGGAGCTTGTTTAAGTATTCTTAGTCAGGACGTGTTATTAGATGCCAAGAAACTGGAGGTTTTTCTTGAATCTGCTAAGATTACTCATTTCCATGCTGTCCCGGCAGTTGTTGAGAAAATAACACCTAAGAAGTATTCTTTCTTAAGACGAATAATTTCCGGAGGTGATATTTGTTCCATTAACACCGCTAAAAAATGGCACAACTACTGTAGTTTTTACAATGAGTACGGACCTACTGAAACAACTGTAACATCAATCGAGACCTTATATAATAACGAGAGCAGCTTGTCTATTGGCCGACCAATTTTGAACACTCAGATTTATTTATTAGATAAAGAACTAAACCCTGTTCCTATTGGAGTAACCGGAAATTTATATATAGCCGGGGAAGGTGTAAGTCGAGGTTATTTACATAATAAGGAACTCACAAAAGAGAAGTTCATAAAAAATCCGTTAAATCCTGACTCTGTAATGTATGAAACAGGCGATTTGGGTTGCTGGCTGGCAGATGGAAATATCAAATTTTTAGGAAGGAGTGATAATCAGGTAAAAATCAGAGGGTTTAGAATTGAGCTTGGAGAGATAGAGAGTATGATTTCAAAATATTCGGCCCAAATACAGCAATCAGTTGTACTTGTGGAGGAGGTTAACCAGGAAAAAGTACTAGTTGCTTTTATAGGTTCAGAGGCCGAGATTGATAAATTAGAAATTAGACATTTTTTACAAGACAGACTGCCAGATTATATGGTTCCAAGTTTCTATGTTTTGATGAAAGAGTTACCTGTTACACCAAATGGAAAAATAGATCGCAGGAATTTGCCGCAAATCTCGGGAGCAGATATCATAAGAAAAGAATATAAAGCTCCAAAGAATGAAATTGAAGAAAAGTTAGTAATGATATGGCAGGATGTATTAGGAATTGAAAAGATCGGTACAACTGACAACTTTTTTGAAATGGGCGGACATAGTTTAAAAGCTACCAAATTGATTAGCCTCATACAAAGGGAGTTTGAAATAAAACTTTCGATAAGAGATTTATTTGAAAATATTGAAATTGAGGATCTGGCTCTTTTAATTGAGAATATAAGTTTAACGGAATACGAAACGGAATTAGAGAATAAGGATTACGATAAAGAAAATGATGAAATAGTAACATTTCAGATTTGATTATATAACGAGGTAATTTGATTAAAAAAAATAAACACAAACAAAACAAAATGAAGAATGTTATTAGTTTTTTTCTGCTTTTTATAAATATATCGGTATTTGCTCAGATAAAAATTACCGGAACGGTAAATAAAAAAGATAATACTCCTATTGCGTTGGCCGAGGTTATCCTAGTTTCTAAAGATTCAATAGCTGTTAAAAGTGAGCTCACAGAAAACGATGGAAGTTTTACTATACTGGCAGAACAAGGTTTATACAAATTAGAAATTAAGGAGGGAAAAACAATATTATTTACCAAAGTGATTGAAGTAAATACCAATTTGGATTTAGGAAAAATAATCGTTGCAAGCGTAAACGAACTGGAAAATGTAACAATCGTAGCCAAAAAAAAGTTGATAGAAAGAAAAGTTGATCGATTAATTTTTAATGTAGAGAATTCGATTAGTGCTGCAGGAGGAGATGCTTTCGAGACGCTTAAAATTACTCCGGGTGTCAGAGTACAAGAAGATAATGTGGCGATAATTGGGAAAAGTAATTTAATTGTAATGGTCGATGACAAAGTACTAACACTGTCAGGAGAGGATCTGACTAATTTTCTGAAATCGATACCTTCTGATAATATCAAAAATATCGAAGTTATTACCAATCCACCTTCCAAATACGAAGCGGCCGGAAACAGCGGATTGGTGAATATTGTATTAAAAAAGGCAAAAAAGAATTCCTGGAATGGTTTAATCGGAGCGTCTTATCTTCAAAGGGTTTATAGTGAAGGTGCAACGATGGGAAGTTTTAATTATAACAAAGATAAATTAAGTGTTTCAGCATCGATTAATTATAAAAACGGAGGGCAATACATACAACGTGATGAATATGTTTATTTTCCAGACGAAATTTTGCATACTAATTCTCCAATAAAAGTAAAATATGCAGCGCTAAATGCAAAATTAGACATTGAATATCAGCTTTCTTCCAACTGGAAAATAGGCGGACAATACATGACTAATAATAATAAACCCGTGGGAACAGATAGCCCATCAACAATAATTTATAATAATGTAACTAGTGAGGCGGTACAAAGTTTGAACTCAGATGGAAGAACTGTCAGATACCCAGGTATCAGATCTTTTAATTTTTATAATGAATTCAAATTAGATTCATTAGGAAAAAAGATTAGTCTGAACTTTGATTATTTTAATTATGATAATGAAGATACCAGAAGGTTTGGCGGTATTTCAGTAATTGAAAATCCTTATAAAAAACAATATTTCTCCGGTATAAATGTTAACAATCTGGATATTACTAATTTGTCAGCCAAATTAGATGTAGACTTTCCAACAAAATTTGCTGTGTTGAATTTTGGAGGTAAAATTTCAAATTCAAAAGCAAACAATGATATTCTGAATTTTAATAGTGGATTGGTGAATAATCCAGTTACACAGATGCCTTTGACTCAGAATAATTTTGATTATACTGAAAATGTACAGGCAGTTTATATTTCAGGAGTTAAAAAGATAAATGATAAGTGGGAATCCCAGTTAGGAGTAAGGGTCGAGGCCACGCAAACAGAATCATTTACTTTAAGTTTGAATCAATTGGTAAAAAAGGACTATATAAAAATTTTCCCTACCGCATATTTGTCCTATACACCTAACGATGACTCTAAATTTAATCTTAGCTATAGTCGAAGAATCGACAGACCACAATACAGTGATTTAAATCCTAATATTTGGTATACTAATATTTTTCAAACAATGCAGGGGAATCCATTTCTTCAGCCTGCTTTTATTGATAATGCTGAGTTTACCTACACGTATAAAAATTTGGAAAACAAGTTTTACTTCAGTTATGAAGATAATATGTATTATCCAATTTCAATACCAGATTCAGATGGAAATATTATCAGATCTACAATCCTGAATTATATTTCTACTTCAAGGTATGGTATATCAGAGAACTATGTATTTGATAAAATCAAATTTTGGACAAGTAGCAACTCTGTTGATGTCAATTATTCTATTTCTAAATCAAGTTTAGACTTAACCCGACCTGAGCAAAAAGGTTTTAACTCAAGAATATCTACGAGCAATGATTTTACTTTAAATTCAAGTAAAACGATACTTTTTAATGTAAGCTATTGGTATAGTTTTCCTGGAATCGATGGTGTTTACAATAATAAAGCAACAAACTCATTATCACTGGCGATCCAATACCTTTTATTGAATAAAGATCTAAAAATATCTTTAAGAGGAAATGATATTTTTAAAGGAGAAGTTCAAAGAGGGAATTTAACCGTTAACTCCATCTATCAGGAAAATAGATATTATTTTGACAGACAGTCCTTTCAGCTTTCGTTGTCTTATAAATTTGGTAATAAGAAAATTAGAGGCATTCAGAGAGAGACAGGAAATGGAGACGAAAAAGGCAGAACAGGTAACTAATGTATCCGGATAAAAAAATGAAATTACTATTAAAAAAACTAAAACAGGTTAATATTAAAATTAACTTGTTAGATAACGGAAACATTGACATTCAGTGCCCTAAAGGGGTAATGACGGAAGAATTACTTAATGAGATTAAATCACATAAAGAGGAATTAATAGAATTTTTAACCTTAAATAAAAAAAATGTAAAACAGGTATTTATCCCTAAAGCATCTGAGAATACAGACTATGTTTTGTCTTCGTCACAGCGTAGATTATGGTTATTGAGCCAGCTTGAAGGAGGAAATACCGCTTACAATATGCCAAGTGTTTTTCACTTGGAAGGGAATTTAGATGTTATTTCTTTAGAAAAGGCATTCAATCATCTTATTGAACGACATGAATCTTTAAGAACTGTTTTTAAAGAAACAGAATTAGGAGAGCTTAGACAGATCATTTTGGAATTGGAAGAAAGTAAATTTCAATTGCAATATGTAGATTTAAGTGAAAAGCCGATTAGTGAGTCAGCTATTAAAGATCTTGTTCAGAAAGAACTGGATTACTCATTTGATTTGTCTTTTGATTCTTTGCTAAGAGCTAAATTATTGAAGATTTCTCAAAATTCGTATGTGTTTATTTGCATGATGCATCATATTATTAGTGATGGATGGTCTTCTGAAATCATGTCAAAAGAGTTATTTACTTTATATGAAGCATATGTAAACCAAAAATCCAGCCCTCTCTCAGAGTTGAGATTACAATATAAGGATTACGCTGTATGGCAGCAGAGTCAGTTGAAAGGTGCAGATATTGAATTAGATAAGACCTATTGGCTGCAACAGTTTCAGGAGGAAATACCAAATTTAGATTTGCCGACACGTCAAACCAGACCAGCAATTAAAACTTATAACGGAAAAGCGATTCAAAAAAAGTACGATAAAAGTGCTCTCAAAAAATTTACTGCTTTGTGCCAGTCTCAGGATTGTACATCATTTATGGGGTTTGTAGCTTTAACGAAATTGTTACTGTACCGTTATACGAATCAAAACGATATCGTAATAGGCAGCCCTGTTGCAGGACGTGAAAATTTTGATTTACAAGATCAGATTGGTTTTTATGTCAACACTTTAGCCTTGAGAACTCAGTTTAGGAAAACGGACAGCTTTAAGGAATTATTATCAAACATAAAGGAGGTTACTCTTGGAGCTTACGAGCACCAAAGTTTTCCATTTGATGAATTAGTTGAGATTTTACCGCTTAAACGAGATTTAAGCCGTAACCCTCTGTTTGATGTTATGGTAAGATCTCATGAAGAAAGCTTACTTCAGAATGAAACTCAGAGATTAGCTGAAATCGAGATTAAAAATTATAAGTCGGGAGAAGTAAATTTTAGCAAGTTTGATCTCGAATTTATTTTTAATGAAGCGGAAGAAGGTTTAGTAGTAACAATAATATTCAACAATGATATTTATTCTCAGGAATTTGGAAATCAGATACTAAATCATCTCGAAGTTTTACTTAACAACGTAGTTTTAAATCCGGAAATAGCTATTGACAGAGTAGATTATCTTGACAAAACCGAGAAAAAACGCCTGTTGAATGATTTCAATACTGTAGATTTTAATTTTTCTACAGATAAAACAGTCATAGATTTATTTGAAGAACAAGTAAAAGCTACTCCTGATAACTTTGCGGTAATTTTTGAAGATTCTAAACTTACCTACAAAGAACTTGAGGAGCAATCCAATCAGTTTGCAGCCTATTTATTAGAAAGCTATGGGATTAAACCAGATGATTTAGTTGGAATAAAACTGGAGAAAAGCGAAAAATTAATTGTTGCAATTCTGGGCGTATTGAAATCGGGCGGTGCTTATGTACCAATTGATCCGCATTATCCTGAAAACAGAATTGAGTTCATAGAGAAAGACAGTAATTGTAAAGCAGTAATTGATCAGGATGAATTAGAGAAGTTTAATAAAAATAAAGAGAAATACGCTGTAGAAAAAAATGATGTAACGATTGACGTTCACAGCTTAGTCTATCTAATTTATACTTCCGGTTCAACAGGTACACCAAAAGGGATTATGATGGAGCATAAAAGTATGCTTAATCTAATCAATTTTCATAACGAACAGTTTAAAAAAGAAAATGTCAAAAATGTACTGCAGTTTACCAGTATTAGTTTTGATGTTTCGTTTCAGGAAATTTTCACCACTTTATTAGGAGGAGCAACGCTGTTTCCAATAAGCGAAACAGTTAAAAAAGATTATGAGGATTTATCTTTTTTTATAAAAAGAAACCATATTGATACTGTCTTTTTGCCAACATCTTATTTTAGAATATTGATGGAAGTGAATTCCTTTTACTCTTTATTAGATTTAAATATAATTAAAAACATTATAGTTGCCGGAGAGCAGTTAAGTTTAAGTAAGGATGCTTTAAATAAAATTAGTAATTCTAATACCAAACTGCACAATCATTATGGGCCTGCAGAAACACACGTAGTAACAACAATTACATTGTTGGGAGATGATTTAGTTCATAATCCGTCAATAGGCTCTCCCATTTCCAATACACAAATTTATATCCTTGACGATTCGTTTCAGCCAGTAGGTTTAGGGATAAACGGTAAGCTTTATATTTCAGGATTTGGAGTTGCCAGAGGTTACCTGAACCGACCAGAACTGACAGAAGAAAAATTCATTCCAAATCCTTTTGTAGAAGGTACGATGATGTATGATACCGGAGATTTAGGCTGTTGGCTTCCAGACGGTAAAATAGAGTTTAAAGGCAGAAGAGACCATCAGGTTAAAATCCGTGGTTTTAGAGTAGAATTGGAAGAGATAGAAAATATTGCCCTGCAGTACTCAGAGGCCCTGGTTCAGTTTCTTGTAGAAGCTGTAGATACAGCTGCAGGGAAGGTGCTGGTGGCTTATTTTGTATCAGACACAGCAATTGATAAATCAAACTTAAGGAGCTATTTACAAAACCAGCTGCCGGACTATATGGTTCCCGGTTTTTATGTAAAGTTAGAAGCCTTACCACTCACCCCTAATGGCAAAATAGACCGTAAAGCCCTGCCAGTTGTAGCAGGTGAAGACCTTATAAAAAAAGAGTATATAGCACCGGTTGGCGATATCCAGGAAAAGCTAGCCTTGATATGGCAAGAGGTATTAGGAATTCAGGAAATAGGAGTTACAGATAACTTCTTTGAACTAGGCGGTCACAGTTTGATTGTAGGTCAGGTAATCAACCGTATCTATAAACAATTAAACAAATCAGTCACCTTTAAAACTTTTTTCAGCAGTCCAACAATAGAAACATTAAGTAAAGAACTTCAGGATCAGGTTTATCAGGCCATCAGCAAAGCCCCTGAAGCCCCTTCTTATCCTTTAACAGCAGCTCAGGGCAGAATATGGATATTAAGCCAGCTCGAAGGAGGTTCATTGGCTTATAATATGCCGGCCGCAGTTCGATTACATGGAGATGTTGATCTTCAAAAAATGAAAAAATGTTTTACGGCAATAATAGCCAGTCATGAAATTTTAAGAACCCGTTTTAAGACCAGTGAAGAAGGAGAAGTGCGTCAGCATATTGCATCGTCCGATCAGACCAATTTCGAGATAGCAGAAATTGATTTTAGTTTTGAAAAAAATCAGGATCAGGTTATAGCAGATTATCTCGAGCAGCTAAACAATGAACCTTTTGACTTAGAACATGGTCCCCTTATCAGAGCATCTTTGCTTAAAACAGCATCAGAGCACTATATCTTTTTCCTGTCCATGCATCATATCATTGGCGATGGCTGGTCTATAGAATTACTGCTTTCAGAAATTATAAAAAACTACAATGCCTTAAGAGCAGATCAAGCGATAAACCTGCCGGTTTTGAATATTCAGTACAAAGATTATGCAGTATGGCTTAACGCCGAAATACAGCAGGAGAAACACCGTGAATCCGAGAATTACTGGCTGGCGCAATTTGCAGGTGAGATACCGGTTTTGGATCTCCCTAGTTTTAATACACGTCCCTTACTTAAAACGTATAACGGGACAAGCCAGACGCATACATTTTCCAAAGCATTTTTAGAGCGATTAAAGACCTTCTCTAATGCTAAAGAAGCGACACTGTTTATGACTTTAATGGCAGGAATTAAGATATTATTGTACAGATATACAGGACAGAGCGATCTTATCATAGGAACACCGATCGCGGGGCGTGAGCATCCGGATTTAGAGAACCAGCTGGGATTGTATCTGAATATTTTAGCAGTACGCACACAATTTGATGACAGAAACAGCTTTGAAAACGTTGTAAATAAAGAAAAGAACATTCTTTTAGAAGCCTACGAACATCAGAATTATCCATTTGATGTATTAATCAGCAAATTGAATTTAAAACGTGATGCCGGTCGTTCGGCTTTATTCGATGTTTTAGTGGTGCTGCAAAATCAGGGGCAGTTAAAGAACCTGAATAACGATAAACTTAACGATCTGGAAGTAAGTCAATACGATCTTCACAGTAATACCTCTAAGTTTGATATCAGTTTTACTTTTGTAGAAACAGAAGGACTGGATCTGATTATTGAATACAATACAGATATTTATGATGCTTTTCTGATCACAAGAATGTTCTCCCATTTCGAGAATATTATGAGTCAGTCGATGGAACAGCCAGAAATATTTATTGAAGATCTTGATTATTTACTCCCATCAGAGAAAGAGCAGCTTCTGGTAGACTTCAATGATACAAAAGCAGATTATCCAAGAGACAAAACTATAATAGACCTATTCGAGAAACAGATTGAAGCCTCACCGGATAGCATTGCAGTAGTATTTGAAAAAACAAAACTTACCTACAGAGAACTGAATAAACAAGCCAATGAACTGGGACATTACTTACGAGAAATGTACAGTATCGAGGCAGATGATTTAGTAGGCGTTAAACTGGAGAGAAGCGAGAAAATGATCGTTGTTCTTTTAGGAATATTAAAATCAGGCGGAGCATACGTTCCTATTGATATTAATTATCCTGAACAAAGAATCAGTTATATCCAGGACAACAGCAATTGCAAAGCTGTAATTGATAGTGCTTTTCTGGAAAACTTTCTGGCAATCAGAGAAAGATTTTCAGATGAAAATCCAGTAAAAATCAATAAGCCATCCCATTTAGCCTATGTAATTTATACTTCAGGGACTACCGGAAATCCTAAAGGAGTAATGGTGGAGAACAGAAATGTGGTTAATTTTCTGTATGGGATGAACAGGTCTATCTGCCTGGGCGAAAAGGATCATCTCTTAGCGATAACTTCTATTTCATTTGATATATCAGTATTGGAGTTGTTTTGGACTTTAACAAATGGTATTCCGATAACAATAAAAGGGGATAATACATCAATTAATAATTTCAATTCCTTTTTAAAAGATCATTCTGAGGAGTTGGATTTTAGTTTGTTTTATTTTTCAAGCCAGGAAGCTTCAAATGATAATAAATATAAATTTTTAAAAGAATCGGCTGTTTATGCTGATAAAAATAATTTTTCGGCTGTATGGTTACCGGAAAGACACTTTCATGAATTTGGGGGTATATTTCCTAATCCATCGGTACTGGGAGCAGCGTTATCAACCATTACAGAAAATATTGAAATACGTTCTGGTAGTGTGGTGTTGCCTTTACATGATGTGGTAAGAGTAGCCGAAGAATGGTCTGTTGTAGACAATTTATCAGATGGAAGAGTGGCATTATCTATTGCATCGGGATGGCACGCTGATGATTTTGTTCTCAAGCCAGAGCATTTTAGAAACAGGCATGAGATAATGTATGGACAAATAGAAGAGTTAAAAACATTATGGCAAGGTAATTCGATTAGAAGGAAAAATGGTTTGGATCAGGAGATTGACTTTAAAATTTACCCAAAACCCATTAATCCTAAATTAAATATTTACATAACTTCAGGAGGAAACGCTGAAACCTTTAGAAGTGCCGGCAGAATAGGAGCTAATATATTAACGCATTTATTAGGTCAGGAAATAAATGATCTGAAGGAGAATATCAGGATCTATAAACAAGCATTAGCTGAAAATGGTTACGACACTGAAGAGGCTAAAATATCTTTGATGTTACACACCTATATAGGAAGTGATCTGGAAGACGTAAGAAATAAATCAAAGGAGCCATTTAAAGCTTATCTTAAATCAAGTGTAGGATTAATTCAAAAACTTGCGACAGATTTAAACAGAGATCTTACGAAAGTAAGCGATGAAGATTTAAATGATTTACTGGAACTTGCTTTTGAAAGATATTGGCAAAGTTCAGCTTTATTAGGCACAAAGGATTCTTGCAAAAAAATCTTATCTGAAATTTACTCAATTGGCGTTACAGAAATTGCTTGTCTGGTTGATTTTGGAATTGAAGATGAGACAGTCCTTAAAGGGCTGGAATATTTGTCTGAACTCAAAGATAGTTACAGGAAGGTTGAAAAACTCGATAATTCGACCGATAAACCAATTACTTCACTTCAAATAACACCTTCTTATCTGGATGCGTTATTGGAGGATTATAATTCGGATTTATTCTTAAAATCATTAGATAATATAATAGTAGGAGGTGAAAATTTTCCTAATGAACTATTAGAAAAACTTAGAGCACGTACCAAGTCTAAACTGTATAATATGTATGGTCCTACTGAAACCACGATTTGGTCGACTTCGTTAACTGTTGAGACAGATTCGATATTAAATATTGGAAAACCGATACAAAATACCCAAATCTATATTTTGGACGATCATAATAATCTGTGTCCGATAGGAGTAAAAGGATCCTTATTTATAGGAGGAGAAGGATTAACCAGAGGGTATTATAATGATGAAAAGCTAACATCTGACAAGTTTACTTTATCTAATAATTCTTTACAGGAGGATAAAACCATATACAAAACGGGAGATTTAGCCCGTTGGACAGCAGACGGTTCTATAGAGTATTTAGGCAGATCCGACAGTCAGGTTAAAATCAATGGATACAGAATCGAATTAGGTGAAATCGAAAGTATTCTGATGCAATATAAAGAAATAAGTAAAGCCGTAGTGATAGCAAGTAAAAACGAGACAGGCAATACAAATTTGGTAGCATATTATACAAGTAAGGCTGCTATTGATCAGAGTGAATTACGAGAGTTTATTAGGTATAAGCTGCCTCACTATATGGTTCCGGATCAATTTAGAGAGTTAAAAGACATTCCGTTAACTCCTAATGGTAAAATAGACAGAAAAGCGTTGCCCAATTTGAAAACACCGGTTGCTTTTGAAAGAGAATACATTCCTCCCGGAAATTTGAGAGAAAGTAAATTGATTGAAATCTGGAAAAATGTATTAGGAGTTGAAGATATTGGTATTAAAGATAATTTCTTTGATTTAGGAGGGAATTCTTTATTGATTATCAAAATGTTGAACGCTGTAAATATGGAGTTTAAAACAAATATATCGGTAATGGAAGGATTTAATTTACCTAATATTTCAGCAATTTCCGCACATATTAACTCCAATGTAAAAGGGAGTTCGTTAGAAGATAGTGAAGCAAATGAGAGTAAGGTAGAGGAACTTTACGGTATAATGGAAGAATCATATAATTTATTAAATTTTGAAGAAAATGAATAATAATAACTATTCGGGTTTTGAGGTAGCGGTTGTTGGGATGTCAATTAGAACATCCGGATCTTCAAATTGGAGAGAGTTTTGGCAAAATTTAATCTCATCAAAAGAATCATTACGTTTCTTAACAGATGAAGAGTTAATTGCAGCAGGAATGCATAAATCAATCACTAAAGATAAAAATTATGTTAACTGCACAACAGATATAAAAAATAAGGATTCTTTTGACTCGAAATTTTTTGGATACTCAAAAGATGAGGCAAAGATGATGTATCCCGGACATCGATTCTTTCATGAATGTGTTTGGGAAGCTCTGGAAGATGCAGGATATATTCCGGAAAACATGAAAGAAACTGTCGGAATTTATGCCGGTGCCGGTGAAGATATATTATGGAAATCTTTTGTAGCTCTCTCTGAAGAAAAGCAAAAAGTTAATGATTTTTATGTAAATACGATCAATAATAAAGATTATCTGGCGACCTTAATGTCTTACAAATTGGGTTTAAGAGGTCCTTCAATAGCGATCCACACTGCCTGTTCGACTTCATTGGTTGCTATTCATACTGCTTGTAAAGCATTAATTTTTGGTGAGACAAAAATTGCAATTGCAGGAGCTTCTTCACTAGGCAATAGCGCCAGTAAAGGTTATATTTATGAAGAAGGGTCAATTGTATCAAATGACGGTCATTGTAAGGCTTTTGATAAAGATTCTACCGGCACAGTAAATGGTGAAGGTACTGGTGTAGTGATTTTAAAGAGATTAAAAGATGCCATTGCTGATAAGGATAATATTTATGCAGTTATAAAAGGAAGTGCGGTAAATAACGATGGTAATAATAAGGTAGGATTTACTGCCCCAAGTATTGAGGGGCAAGTAGCCTGTATCAAAATGGCTCAAAAATTTTCAAAGGTAGAACCGGAAACGATTGGCTATGTAGAAGCACATGGTACAGGTACTAAATTAGGAGATTCTATTGAAGTAGAAGCATTGAATATTGCTTTTAATTATAATAAAGAAATGTCATGTCCTATCGGTTCCGTTAAAACAAATATCGGTCATCTGGATACAGCTTCAGGTGTGGCAGGATTTATTAAAACGGTTTTAAGTTTAAAGAATAAAAAAATTCCAGCCAGTTTACATTTTACGGAACCAAGTCCGAACATAAATTTTCAAGACGGTCCCTTTTATGTAAACAATAGTTTAAGCGAATGGAATAATAATTCGACGACACCTTTAAGAGCAGCTGTGAATTCTTTTGGTGTAGGTGGTACGAATGCTCATGTTATTCTTGAAGAAGCACCTCTAACAAATAGTTCTTTAGAAAAAGAGTACAAATTACTTACTTTATCTGCTAAGACTGAAACTTCTTTGAGAAAATACCTGGAAAATTTCTCTGCATTTCTGGGAGATCAGGAAAATTTGAATCTTTCAGATATGTGTTATACTTATCAAACCGGACGTCAAAATTTTGAAAATAGAATATCATTTTCATTTCAGGATAAAAATGAACTACAGCAAAAAATAAACGAAATAATTCTGGACGAGAATTTTATCACAAAAGTGAAAAACACTCCAAATGCCATTATTTTCCTGTTTCCTGGTCAGGGTTCTCAATATGTTAACATGGGGAAAGATTTATACAGCTCCAATTCCATGTTCAAAAAAAATATGGATAAAGGTTTTGAGCTCTTATATAAACTTACAAATAAGGATTTTAAATCAATACTATTTCCGGAAATTCAAGAGGAACAAAACAGTATAAATAATACCGCTTTAGCACAACCAATTCTTTTTCTTATTGAATATTCTTTAGCAAAATTATTAATAGAATATGGTATTGTGCCAAATTATATGGTTGGACATAGTATTGGAGAATATACGGCTGCCTGTATAAGTGGTCTCTTTTCTTTTGAGCAGGCATTACAGTTAGTTGTAAAGAGAGGTGCACTCATGGATAGTTTGCCATCAGGTTCAATGATTAGCGTGCCAATTGATGATGTTAAAGCTCAGAATTTTTGTGAAGAAGGAATTTCTTTAGCTGCCTTAAATGCACCTAATCAAGTAGTTTTTTCAGGAAATGACACCGCAATAGAAAAATTAACTTTAAGATTGACTAGCGAAGACATTCCTTATATTAAACTTCATACCTCACATGCTTTTCATTCAAGTGAGCAGGATTCTATACTCGAAGAATTTAAAAAAGAATTTAAAGATATCGAATTCAATACCATTGAAATCCCTTTTATTTCCTGTTTATCGGGTGAATTTATAACAAATGAAGAAGCTGCTTCGAGTGATTACTGGGCAAAACAATTAAGAAATACAGTCCAGTTTTCAAAAGGAATTAATACTATCTCAGCTTTTAAAAATAATGTTTATGTTGAAGTTGGAGCCGGAAGTTCTTTAAGCAGTCTGGTAAAACAGCATAAATCAGAAAAAAATAATAAGGTAGTAAATGCTTTAAGACCAATCAAAAGTATTGATAATGATGAAAGATACTTTTTAGACTTTTTAGGTTCACTTTGGTCACATGGGGTTAATATAAACTGGCAAAAGTTTTACAAAGAGGAAGACAGGTATCGAATTTCACTTCCTACCTATGCTTTTGATATTATAAAATACCCAGCAGAAATTGATCATACTAAGTTGTTAAACGGAACAAATACAATACTTCTAAATGAATTAGATGAAAGTTTTTATTTTCCTTCCTGGAAACGTTCTGTTTTAGGAGGTAATAATAACAGTGAAATTAAATCTTTTTTACTTTTTGTTGATGATTCAGAATACTCAGAAAAAATAGCAGAAGAATTAAAGAAATCGAATCATCATATAATTGAAGTATTTATTGGAAGCGCCTATATCAAGCATTCTTCTTCTAAATTTTCAGTTGACCCGTTTAATAGTCAGAATTTCAATCAGTTATTTCTTGATTTAGAAGCTGATGGATTGATTCTTTTTGATGTTGTTTATTTATGGAGCTTAGCTGCGGGGCCTGAGTTAGAACTAAGTCAAGATAATTGGTGTTTAAACCTGACTTATTTTTGCCCGTCAAGAATTATTAAGGCATGGAGTTACGGAACAGACAAAAAGTTTTTTATTCTATCTAATTTATTGCATAAAGCGATAGGGAATGAAAACATAAATTACGCTCATTCATTAGTATTGGGACTACTCAAAGTTATGCCCATGGAAAACAAGATAATAGGGACAAATATCGATATTGATTTAAGTGATGTCAATGATAAATTAATTCAGAACATTGCTTTAGAAATCACTAACAATACCTTATTATCCCAACGTATCGTTTCTTACAGATTAGGCCAAAGATGGGTTCCTGAATTCCAAAGATGTAATCAGGATTTAACAACTGAGGAAATTTCATCATTTAAAATAGGAGGGACCTATCTGATCACAGGAGGATTAGGAAAATTAGGGTTTTCAATATCAAAATATTTAATAAATAAGTATCAGGCTAACATTGTTTTAGCCGGTAGACGCGATCTTACTACAATTCTCGATTCTCAGGAATTAGACGCTAAAAACTATAATGAACTGGTAAGATTAAACAGCAATGTTAAATATTTGAGCGTTGACGTGTCTGACAGGGAATCAGTTGAAGAGACACTTTTAGCAAACAAAGAGTTGTTTGGTGAGATTAATGGAATCATCCACCTGGCAAAAGGAGATGATAATAATCTCGATTTTATAGAGAATGTTTCTATGGAGAAATCAATTAACATGCTGAAGTCTAAAGTTAATGGAATTGAAAATCTGCACGAATTTTTTATTGGTAATGATTTAGATTTTATTTGGATGCCCTCAAGTTTATCTGCTACACATGGTATTATGGGATTATCCGCATACATTTCGGCAAATATTTACTTGGAATATTTTGCTTACAGCAAATCAAATAAGTTTAAATGCGTTGAAATTCCTAAAATAATTTTTGAAAGTGATAATAGTTACGGACAAAATGTATTGACCGACCAGGAAGTAATTCAGGTACTTGAAAAAAGCTTAAACATAAAAAATGAGAATGTCCTATTTATATCTAAAGAAGATATCAATCTCGTTTTAAAAACAATCGAAAACATACAAATTTTAGATCTTGACCCTGTTCATAATCAAGCCAAGGTTAAAGTAGAACGTCCAGATTTGGAAACGGAATATCTGGCACCTAATACCGACATTGAAAGAAGATTGAAATTGATTTTTGAAGATTATTTTGAGATAGATGACGTAGGTATTAGAGATGACTTTTTTGACCTTGGCGGAGATTCTTTAAGAGCGATGGTTTTTCTGAAACAAATCAATAAAGAATTTAATGTTGAACTCTCTATAGTTGACTTTTTTGCAAATAAAAACATCCAGGGCATTTCAAGTTTAATAGATGAAAAAAAGTGGCTGACTGCCGAAATTGATTTAGAGAACGAAATGATCATATAAATCTGAATTTCAATATACTTAACGTTTTTAGGTTGACAATTTAATTAGGTTTTACTTTAAAGCCTTAGTTGTCAGTGTAATTACATTTTATAAAATTTATTAAATAATACGACATTTTCACAAATCTAATGAGAGATCTACTAGCTAATCTTAGGAAGAATAATATTTTTATTTCCCTGGAAAATAATAATTTGAAATTAAAATTTGGTGATTCTACTCCTAGTAAGATTTTAATTGAGGAGGTTAAGAAATACAAACAAGAATTAATTGAATACTTAAGAAACAATTCTTACAAGGAATCTGACTTTCATTCAATACCCAAAATTGAAATTCATAATGAAGGATACGCTTTATCTTCATCACAATACAGACTTTGGATTCTAAACGAATTGAACACTGATAATGCAGCATACAATACAATAGAATTGTTCAGTCTTGACGGACTTATTGATTTGCCTTTGTTGGATTCATCGTTTAAGGAACTGATCAATCATCATGAGATCTTGCGAACTGTATTTAAAAAAGATGATTTAGGAGAGGTAAAACAATTTATAATTTCTGCTGATAGTATAGATTTTAGGACAGCATATTATGATTTACGCGGAGTTGAGGATCAGGGGGCAAAAATTAAGTTAATAATTAATGAACAAAGGATAGCACCATTTGATTTATCGTCGGGTCCTTTACTTCGTGTTAGTTTATTACAGCTAACAGAGGATAAGTATGTTTTATGTTATGTTTTACACCATATCATAAGTGATGGATGGTCACTAAATGTAATGATTAAAGATTTGTTTGCCTTGTATATTGGAGCTAAGCAAGGTAAACAAAACAGACTAGAGCCATTGCGCATTCAGTATAAGGATTATGCCGCGTGGCAGCAAGATCAGCTAAACGGAGAGTCTTTAAAAGAGCATCAGAATTATTGGTTGCAGCAGTTTGAGGGGGCACTTCCGGTATTGGAATTATTGGAAGACAAAGCTCGTCCTGCTTTAAAGACCTATAACGGAGGTGTTTTAAACATGAGTTTTTCTGCTGAATTGAGTAAAAAGCTAAAGAATTTTGCTCAGGAAAATGGCTGTACATTATATATGAGTCTGCTTGCAGCAGTTAAAACTTTATTGTATCGATATACCCAACAGGAAGATATTATAATTGGAAGCCCAATAGCAGGAAGAGATCACGTTGATTTGAATAATCAGGTGGGATGTTATATTAATACCCTTGCATTAAGAACACGTTTTAGCGGGAACGATAGTTTTAAAGAATTACTCTTAAAAGTTAAAGAGGTAACCCTTGGGGCTTATGATCATCAAATCTATCCATTTGATGAGTTGGTAAAAAATCTCAACATAAAGCGCGATGCAAGCCGAAGTGTTTTATTTGATGTGATGGTTGTTCTTCAGAATACCAATACTAGTAAGCAATCGGAAGATCAGTCTTTGGATTTGCTGCGTGTAAGTAAATATGAAGTTGAAGAAGAGCAGGTTATAAGCAAATTAGATCTGGCTTTTGATTTTGCAGAGATTGGCGATGGACTGCACGTTACTATTGAATATAACAGTGATATTTATTATAAAAATTCTATTGAACAAATAGGGGGACATCTGCTTCAATTGATTGAAGCGGCACTAACACAACCTGATTTAGCAGTTTGTGAACTGGATTATATGAGTTCATTACAGAAGAATGAACTTCTGCTGGATTTTAATAAAACGGTATTTGAATATCCGGCAGATAAAAATCTGCTTGATTTATTTAGCGATCAGGTTTTAAAAACACCAGATCATACCGCGATAGTATTTGAGGGTTCACAATACACTTATCAGGAACTTCATAACCTATCAAATGAGTTGGGAGATTATTTACGTAAAAAGTACAATATTCGCGCCAATGATTTGATCGGTATTAAATTAGACCGCAGCGAATGGATGGTTATAGCAATTCTTGGTGTTCTAAAATCAGGAGGAGCCTATTTACCTATTGATCCGGAATACCCTCAGGAGAGGATTGATTTTATGACAGCAGACAGCGGCTGTGTAACGCTATTAGATGCTGAAGAATTGGCTGTTTTTAGAAATTCTGAAACAGGTTATGATAAAGAAAATTTTAAGACCAATATAAATCAGAAGGATCTTGCTTATGTGATTTATACTTCAGGCTCGACAGGTCGTCCAAAAGGCGTTCTGATTGAACATGGAGCAGTAGCAAATTCAATTCAGGCGCAGCAGTCTATTATAGGTATTAGCGTATCACAAAGGTGTTTACAGTTTTTTTCCTGTTCTTTTGATGTTTCTGTTTTCGAAATATTTCTAACCTTACTGAGCGGTTCTGCTTTACATATAATAAAAGATTCAGACAAGAAGAACCCGGAACTTTTGGAAGACTATATTCAGGATCATAATATTGAAATGGTCACACTTCCGGCGGCATACTTACCGTTAATTGATATTAGTAAATTATCGGGTTTAAAGAAAGTGGTAACAGGAGGAGAGTCTGTAAGTCAGGATCTTGTTTTAAAAGTTTCTGATTACGTGGATTATTACAATGCTTATGGTCCCACAGAATCGAGTATTTGTACCAGTATCTTTGAGATTAAAAAAGGAGGAAGAGCATTGGTTGATCGTGTGAGTATCGGTAAACCAATTGCCAATACAGCTATTTACATTTTAGATGCGCAAAATCGTTTGACAGCCAAAGGTATGGCCGGAGAGATCTGCATAGGAGGATATGGCCTTGCCCGCGGATACCACAATAATGAGGCGCTGACTTCAGAAAAATTTATTCCCAATCCATTTGTTGAAGGAGACCGAATGTATAAGACAGGAGACTTAGGCAGATGGTTACCGGATGGTACCATAGATTTCCTTGGACGTATTGATGATCAGGTTAAGATACGTGGTTATCGTATAGAATTGGGAGAAATAGAACGCAGTCTTCTTAGTTGTGAGGGAGTAGATTCAGCGGTGGTGATTGCCCATCTTAACGCAAACAAGGAAAAGGAACTTGTAGCTTATGTTTTGAGCAGTAAAGTTCTGCATACTCAGGATCTGATTCTTGAACTAAATAAGATTTTACCGAGTTATATGATTCCGGTGCAATTTGTACAATTGGACGAGTTACCGTTGACCAGTAATGGAAAAATAGACAAAAGTAAACTGCCAAATCCTGATGAATCGAGAATGGAAGCGGGGATCGAATATATTTCCGCCAGAAACGAAACCGAAGAGAGTCTGGTTGAAATATGGCAAAGTATTTTATCAAGAGACAAAATAGGTATAAAAGATGATTTTTTTGAATCAGGAGGACACAGCTTAAAAGTTAGTCAGTTAGCCAGCAGAATAAATAAACATTTTGGAGTTACTATTGAGCTTAGAGAACTGTTTGAACAAACAGTCTTGGAGCAGCAGGCAGAATTAATTAAAAGAAGTTTAAAAACAGCCTATGTATCGATTCCATTAACTTCGGTTCAAGACAATTATCCGGTATCTTCTGCACAAAGAAGGTTATGGCTTTTAAGTCAGTTAGAGTCGGGGAATTCAGCATACAATATGCCGGGAGTTTATATTTTTGAAGGAGAACTGAATTATGATATTCTGACTGCTTCATTTTTAAAGCTCTTGAATCGTCATGAAATTTTAAGAACCGTATTTATTCAAAATGCAGAGGGAGAGGTAAGACAAAAAATTCTTTCTGTCGAAGAATTAGGCTTTAAAATAGAAAATCAAAATCTAGCCGACTTTCCGGAGAGAGAGGAGATGGTAAATGATAGTATACGTCAGGTTTTAATGCTTCCATTTGATTTGGAAACAGGACCATTACTTCGAATAAGTTTATTTCAATTAAGTGACAATAAATGGATCTTCACTTATGTAATGCATCATATTATAAGTGACGGATGGTCAATGGGACTTTTAATTAAGGAATTACTGGAATTGTACAGTTCCCATGACCAGAATAACCCTTTTTCAAATCTCCGTATTCAGTACAAGGATTATGTTGATTGGCAGCAACAACAGGTGGATAGTGATATTACACAACTGCATAAAAAATATTGGCTGGAGCAGCTTTCTGGTGAATTACCAGTTTTAGAGCTCCTGGTTGATAAATTGCGTCCGCAGATAAAAACATATAACGGAGGTAGCATTAAGAAACAAGTAACACCAGAGTGTTACAAAGCTATCAAACTAATTACTCAAGAGAGAAAAGGAACACTTTTCATGACTTTACTGGGCGTGGTAAACGTTTTGTTATACAAATACAGTAATCAGACTGATATTATTTTAGGCACTCCTGTGGCAGGCAGAGGGCATATTGATCTTGAAGATCAGATAGGGCTCTATTTAAATACATTAGCATTAAGAACGAGTTTTAATGGCACAGACAATTTTAACGAACTTTTTGAAAATGTTAAAAAGGTTACTCTGGGAGCTTATGAACATCAAATATACCCTTTTGACGCGCTTGTTGATGAACTGAATATTCAGCACAATCCAAGCAGAAGTGTGTTGTTTGATATTATGGTTAGTTTTCAAAATAATGAGTATAAAGAAAGCGATTTTAATAAGAAAACAGGTCTTTCGATCCAGCCTTATCCAAATGAGGAGGCGCAAAGCAGTAAATTTGATCTAACTTTTGACTTTATTGAGACTGGAGATGATTTTTTTGTAACGATTGAGTATAATAGTGATTTATTCCTACCGGAAACGGTAAGTTGTATGACTACTCATTTTGAGAGATTGATTGTTGCAATTTCTAATAATCCTTCTTTACCAATTGAGCAGCTTGATTATTTAACGGCAAACGAGAAAACACAGTTATTATCAACTTTTAATACTACAAAATCGGATTATCCATCCAATCAAACGGTATTAGATATATTCGAGTATCAGGTTAAGCTTAACCCTGACAATATTGCTGTTATCTTCGAAGATACAACACTTACTTATAGACAGCTGAATGAGCATTCTAATAATCTGGCCTTTAGTTTACGTGAGAATTTTAGAGTTAAGGCAAATGATTTTGTTGGTATAATGTTAGATCGTTCAGAGAAAATGATTATTGCAGTACTGGCAGTTTTGAAATCTGGCGGAGCTTATGTTCCTATGGATCCTGAAATTCCATCCAAACGAAAGCAGTATATCATCGAGGATACTAAAATAAATGTCCTGATTACCCATAATAAATATATTTCTGATTTAGATTATTTTAACGGGGACTTGATTGAAATAGAATCGACTGAAACGAATAATGCAGTAACAAAACTGGATTCAGTACACATCCAACAAAAAGATCTGGCATATGTAATCTATACTTCAGGTTCAACAGGTACAATCAAAGGGGTTCTTATCGAACATTCCGGATTGGTAAATATGGCATTTGATCACATAGATAAACTTCAGCTTACCTCATCTGATAAGGTATTACAATTTATGTCAATATCTTTTGATGGTTCGGTATTGGATATTTTCATGACTTTATTAGCCGGGGCGACACTTGTTTTGCTAAAAAAAGAAATAGTTGATGATCCTGACTTATTCGTTCAATATATCAATAAAAAGGATGTAAGCGTTATAACCATTCCTCCGGCATATCTAAGAGCTTTGAACAGAGATCCATTAGATAAAGTAAAAACAATTATTACGGCTGGTGAAGCTGCATACGTTGAGGATGCCTTACATTATGCACGCTTTAAGAATTTTTTTAATGGATATGGCCCATCAGAATGTACCGTAAACAGTACCCTGTATAAAGTTGATCCAGCATTAAATTATACGGCAATACCAATTGGTTACCCGGCTTATAATAAAAGCATTTATATACTTAATGAAGCTTTACAATTACAATCAATAAACACTATTGGTGAAATATGTATTTCTGGTGTTGGACTGGCAAGTGGCTATCTCAATAATGAAAAATTAACAAAAGAGAAGTTCATTACCAATCCATTTTCTCCAAGTGAAAGAATGTATAAAACCGGTGATTTAGGACGCTGGTTATCAGATGGCAGTATTGAATTTGTAGGACGAAAAGATGATCAGGTTAAAATTCGGGGATATAGAATTGAGCTGGGAGAAATAGAAAGTGTTTTAAAAAACCTTCCTGAAATTAATGCGGCTATAGTTATAGCAAAAAAGAACTCATCTGGTGAAGCCGAATTGGTTGCGTATGTTTTGAGTAATGACATCTTAAATGCGCAAAATTTAAAAACTCAAATCAGAAGTGTTTTACCGGTTTATATGATTCCTCGTTATTTTGTACAACTTGATGAGTTGCCCATAACTACAAATGGTAAGGTTGACAAAAAAGCGCTGCCAGATCCTTTTGTATATGGACTGGCAACGGGAGTAGATTATGTTGCCCCGCGAAATGAAACAGAAGAAAAATTAATCTCTATCTGGAAAAACGTATTAGATATTGACACTTTAGGGATAAAAGAGAACTTCTTTGAAATTGGAGGACACAGTTTAAAAGCGACAAGACTCGTTAATCAGATACATAAGGAGTTTGAAGTAAAAATTGCATTAAAAGATTTATTTGTTACTGCAATATTAGAAGATCAGGCTCAATTAATTCAAAAAGCAAAGAAGACTTCTTTTGTTGATATTCACGCTGTCACGAAACAAGCGTATTATCCGTTATCAGCTTCTCAACGTAGGTTATGGATACTAAGCCAGTTTGAAGAGGGAAGTGTTGCCTATAATATGCCGGGTACTTATGTGCTTGAGGGAAATTTAGATCAGAAAATTTTAGAGAATTCCTTTAAGAAGCTAATTGAAAGACATGAAATTCTTAGAACAGCATTTAATGAAAATGAAGCTGGAGAAATAAGACAGTTCATACTCGAAGAAAAAGAATTTAAGCTTATTTACGAGGATCTTAGAAATGACAATAGGCAAGAAGAAAAATTAGATAAGATTTTACATAATGAATTTAACACAATTTTCGATCTTAAATCCGGTTCACTGGTAAGAGCATATTTGGTTCATCTGGCAGAGAACAAATATGTGTTTAATTGCACGATGCATCATATTATTAGTGATGGCTGGTCAATGGGGGTTTTAATAAAGGAAGTTATGATGTTTTACAATCAGCAAGTAAACGGAATACTATCTGAAATGGCTCCTTTACGCATTCAGTATAAAGATTATGCGGTTTGGCAGGAAGAACAATTAAGCGGAGAGGCCCTAAAAGAGCATAGAACATACTGGCTAAACCAGTTTGAAGGAGAATTACCGGTATTTGATTTACTGCCAGGTTTGGTTAGACCTTTACTTCAGACCTATAATGGAGGTATTGTTTATAAAAAAATTGATGCAGAAAGCAGCGCAGGGATCAAAAAAATATGTCAAAATCAGGGCGCAACTTTGTTTATGGGAGCTCTGGCTTTAGTAAATACTTTAATCTATCGTTACAATAATCAGGAAGATCTTATCATTGGTACTCCAATAGCAGGAAGAGAGCATTCTGATTTAGAAAATCAAATAGGGTTTTATATTAACACCTTGGCATTAAGGACACGTTTCAATAGCCATGATAGTTTTGTTAGCTTGTTGAAAAACATACAAGAAGTTACTCTTGGAGCTTATGAACATCAGATATATCCTTTTGATGAACTGGTTGATTCATTGCATTTACAAAGAGATATGAGCAGAAATCCGCTTTTTGATGTGATGGTAACTGTTCAGCATAATGAATCGAAAGAAAATAACGAGCAGGATTTGGAGGATCTTCAGGTTAGTCCATACGAAGGCACTACGGCTGTAGTTAGTAAATTTGATTTTACCTTTAATTTTGTAGATTCAGGAGAAGAATTGTCATTTGATTTAGAATATAATACGGATATATATTCGGAACAATTGGCAAATCAACTGGCAAACCATTTAGTAGGTTTAATTCAGGCTGTAGTTCAAAAACCAACATTAGAAATACTTCAACTTGACTATCTGACAGAATCTGAAAAAGAAAATTTTCTTACAACATTTAATAATACTACGGTTCGATATCCGGAAGATAAAAATGTAGTGAATTTATTTGAAGATCAAGTTGCTGAGTCTCCTGATAGCATTGCCTTAATTTTTGAAGAAAAAGAACTTACTTATAAAGATTTGAATGAAAAATCAAATCAGTTTGCAGCTTATTTAAAGGAGAATTATAGCGTTAATCCAAATGATTTAATAGGGGTAGAACTAGAAAAAAATGAATGGGCAATCATCTCTATTCTTGCTATATTAAAGAGCGGTGGAGCATATGTACCAATTGATCCGATGTATCCAAAGGATCGTAAAGATTTTATGTATGCGGATAGTGGGTGTAAATTAATTATAGACGAAAAAGAACTTAAAAAGTTCAACGCCGAAAAGGAAAAGTATACCGTTGAAAATTTAGGTGTTGTAAACATTCAGAGTGATTTAGCCTATATTATTTACACATCAGGTACTACAGGAAATCCAAAAGGGGTCATGATTGAGCACAAGTCACTTTTTGATTATATCAGCACATTCGAGAGCACTTTTAAAATAACTAAAGACGATCGATGTATACAGCAGTCTTCTTTCTCATTTGATACACATATTGAAGAGATTTATCCGGTATTGATCAAAGGGGGGACCTTACTGATGGGAAGAAATGGAGGACAGGATATAAATGAATTACAAACTCTGATAGAAAAAAGAGGAGCTACTGTAATAAGTACTACTCCTTTGGTATTGAATGAATTAAATAATTGTGGTTTAGACTTGTCTAATCTAAGACTGATGATTAGCGGTGGGGATGTATTTAATACTTCTTACGTAAGCAATTTTTTAGATAAGATAGACCTATATGACAGTTATGGACCTAGCGAATCTACAGTATGCTGTACTTATTTTAAAATCGAAGATGCACAGAAATCATCTGCCATCGGGAAGCCAATAAATAACCGAAAAATTTACATATTAAACGACGAAAACCAATTATCACCAATAGGAGTCAGAGGTGAAATTTGCATAGGAGGAGCTGGTTTGGCTCGTGGATATTTGAACAGACCTGACCTGACTAATGAGAAGTTTGTAGATAATCCTTTCGCTATAGGAGAAAGAATGTACAAAACAGGTGATTTCGGAAGATGGTTAACAGATGGAAATATTCAGTTTTTAGGCAGAAAAGATGATCAGGTAAAGATAAGGGGATACAGAATTGAGTTAGGTGAGATAGAAACTGCGATTCAAAGTTATGAAGAAATCGATTCTGCTGCTGTAATCGCAAAAATGAATAAAGAAGGCAACAAAGAATTAATCGCTTATGTTGTTAGTAAGAAAGAGATAAGTTCATCAGAGATGCGAATTTGGTTAAGCA
This sequence comes from Flavobacterium sp. N502540, assembly GCF_025947365.1. Lineage (NCBI taxonomy): Bacteria > Pseudomonadati > Bacteroidota > Flavobacteriia > Flavobacteriales > Flavobacteriaceae > Flavobacterium > Flavobacterium sp. N502540. The sequence continues at coordinate 5,063,216 of NZ_CP110012.1, read as the reverse complement.
CCCTCTTACCAAGCTATATGATACCCAATTATTTTGTACAGCTAGAGCAGTTACCATTAAATTCAAGTGGTAAGATCAATAGAAAAACACTGGAGAATAAGGATGTATCGGAGTTATTAACTACTACCGATTACGTTGCACCACGAAATGAAACAGAAGAAAAATTGGTTTTGATTTGGGAAGAAATATTAGGAAGAGAAAGAATCGGAGTTAAAGACAACTTCTTTGATCTTGGAGGCCAAAGTATAAAAGCAATTAAATTGATAATTAAAATCAAGAATGTTTTTGATATAAATCTTGACCTGAAAAATATTTTTATTGAACCTACAATCGAAAATTTATCAGATAAAATTAAGAATGATTTGTGGCTGCTTTCTACCGTTTCGCACGAGATAGACGAGTTTGATGAAATTAAGATTTAAAACACAGTGTTACTTTAAAAATAGTACATCATTGATATCGCAGAGAGATAATTAAGTAAGCTACTCTTTTGAAGTAGTAAACAGAAAACAGAAAATATAAAAATAAAAAATCTTCAAAATATGGAAAATATAGAAAATATGGAAAAACAAATTTATTTAAGACAGAATATTCAAATTGAACCATTGGTAAATAAATGGTTTGCATGGGTGCATTTAATTTCTCCGGCTACTGCGGCATTAAACCTTTTCGATAGATATGTACGCATTATGGATTCTTATGTTGAGTATCCGGAGCTCCATGCGGATGCTGTTAAAAATCCTGAAATGAGAGGAGGTCCTTTTATTGATTTACAAGGAGAAAAAGTGGAAGAGGTTGCTAAATTAATTAATGATATAAAAGAGAATAATAAAGAACTCTATGAATTTACTGTCGCAATAAAAGAGCTGCACCAGTTATTAAAAAATAAAGCAAAAGGATTTTCTCTTGAACCATTATACGAAGAGGTACCAGATAAATTAAGAGGTTATGTAGAACTTTATTATGATATAAATAATAATGCCTGCTTTCGTTTTTTCGAGGCTTTGTTATATAAAAGTCCCTACTATGCCATAGGATCTCAGAGTATTGCCTTGTCTGAAATCGTTAAAGATAAAGAGCGTCCCTTTATTATGAGTACTCCGCGATTACCTGGAAATGACGTAATTCATCTTCCCATTTCTTTTGAAAATAAGGGACTGGATGAATTATTTAAAATGAAAAATACACCCCAAACTTATGAATTCATTAAAGAAAAGTTAGGAGTTGATATTCCAAATGAGGATTTCTTCAAATCGTTTTTTACCACAGAAGCACCTCCTAAGTATGCTAAATATGAAGGAGAAGGAATTAGAACAAGATATTTTGGACATGCCTGTATACTTGTTGAAACCAAAAACGTGAGTATTTTACTGGATCCTGTTTTAAGCTATACTTATGAATCAGATTTATCCAGATATACGTACCTGGATTTACCGGATCAAATAGATTATGTATTAATTACTCACAGTCATCAGGATCATATTCTTTTAGAAACACTTCTGCAAATCAGACATAAAGTCAAGAATATTATCGTTGGCCGAAACATGGATGGTATTTTGGAAGACCCGTCGCTTAAGCTTTTACTGGATAATTTAGGGTTCGAAAATGTATATGAATTAAGAGATCTGGATAAAATTTCATTTAAAGAAGGTTCAATTACAGGAGTACCATTTTTGGGCGAACACCATGATTTATGCATCAACAGTAAATTAGGATATGTAATACGTGTTGATGGTTATTCAATACTGGCAGTAGCTGATGCTTGTAATATTGAGCCAAGATTATACCAACACATTAATAAAGTTGTTGGAGATGTTGATGTTTTATTTTTAGGTATGGAATGTGACGGTTCACCGGCTTCTTGGGCATATGGACCATTATTTCCGGAAGTAATGGAACGGGAAGCCGATCGTTCACGAAGAGGAAGAGGAAGTAACTTTAAAGAAGGAAAGAAATTGATTGAAGCATTCAATTGTAAAGAAGTTTACGTTTATGCAATGGGTCAGGAACCTTGGTTAAAACACATTTTGGATCTGGAGTATACAAATGAATCCAATCCAATTATCCAATCCAATTATCTAATAGAGTCCTGCGAAAGCAATGGGATAGTCGCAGAACGTTTGTTTGGAGAAAAAGAATTATTGTCAGAAAAGAAGCAAAAAATGGCCGAACTAACAAATTAATCAACCCTTCCCCATTACAATTTTGTAAAGCAATTGTAATGGGGAAGTATTAGACACCTTTTTTGAAGTTTTAATCTAATTTCTCAGAAGGAACAATCTGATCGATTCTTGAGCTTAGTGATCCTTAGACCTGAATTCTATAATCTAATTCAAGTGAAGTCAATTTCTAATAAAATAATTTATAAAAGTACCTATTACAAAAAATGAGAGAGTTTTTATCTACATTACGTACCCATAATATTCATTTACAGGTTACAAAAGGAGAGTTAATAGTTAAATTTCCTAAAGGCGAAATGAACCAGAATCTTTTAGAAAAGATTAAGTCGAATAAAACAAGTTTAATTGATTATTTGACAGTTCTGAACGGTTATGACAATTCGAGTATCAAAGTAGTTGATACAAAGGAAAGTTATGATTTGTCGTCTGCTCAAAAACGCCTTTGGGTTTTAAGTAAATACGATGGGGGCAGTATAGCGTACAATATACCGGGATTTTACACTTTTGAAGGTATACTTAATGTTTCCGCACTTGAGCTTGCACTTAATACATTGCAAAAAAGACACGAGATTTTAAGGACTTCATTTAAAGAAGATGCCGAAGGAGTTGCGAAACAGTTTATTGATAACGCTGATGGTGTAAATTTTAAAATGGGCATTTTTGATCTGAGATTAGAAGAAGATCGGGATCAAATGGTGAAAAAATATGTTCAAAATGAACTTAGCAGTTCTTTTGATCTCTCGTCATCAGAGCTTTGGAGAGCAAATTTATATAGAGTTGAAAATAATAAATGGATTTTTACATATGTAATGCATCACATTATTACTGATGGCTGGTCTATGGATATTTTAATTAAGGAGTTGTTTGTACTTTACAATTCCTTTAATAATAATCTTGAAAATTTACTCGAACCATTGCGCATTCAGTATAAAGATTATGCTGCCTGGCAACAAGATCAGTTAAATGGAGAGTCTTTAAAAGAGCATCAGAATTATTGGCTGAAGCAATTCGAGGGGCCTCTTCCGATACTGGAATTGCAGGCAGACAAAGCTCGCCCTGCTTTAAAGACCTATAACGGCGGTGCTGTAAACATGAGTTTCTCTGCTGAACTGAGTAAAAAGTTAAAGAATTTTGCGCAGGAAAATGGCTGTACATTATATATGACCCTTCTGGCAGCAGTTAAAACTTTATTGTATCGATATACCCAACAGGAAGATATTGTAATTGGGTCTTCTATTATTGGTAGAGATCATTCCGAATTAGAAAATCAGATTGGTTTTTATGTAAATACTCTTGCACTAAGAACGCGCTTTAGCGGAAACGATAGTTTTAACGAATTACTCTCAAAAGTTAAACAGGTCACCCTTGGTGCTTACGATCATCAGGTATATCCATTTGATGAACTGGTAAAAAATCTCAACATAAAGCGCGATGCAAGCCGAAGTGTTTTATTTGATGTCATGGTGCTTTTTCAAAGTATGGATATTAGCAACGAATCGGAAGATCAGTCTTTGGATCTGTTGCGCGTAAACAAATATGAAATAGAAGAAGAGCATGTTATAAGCAAATTTGATCTGGCTTTTGATTTTGCAGAGATTGGTGAGGGGGTGCACGTTAATATTGAATATAACAGTGATATTTATTATAAAAATTCTATCGAACAAATAGGAGGGCATCTGCTTCAATTGATTGAAGCGGCACTAACACAACCTGATTTAGCAGTTTGTGAACTGGATTATATGAGTTCATTACAGAAGAATGAACTTCTGCTGGATTTTAATAAAACGGCATTTGAATATCCGGCAGATAAAAATCTGCTTGATTTATTTAGCGACCAGGTTTTAAAAACACCAGATCATACCGCGATAGTATTTGAGGGTTCACAATACACTTATCAGGAACTTCATAACCTATCAAATGAGTTGGGAGATTATTTACGTAAAAAGTACAATATTCGCGCCAATGATTTGATCGGTATTAAATTAGACCGCAGCGAATGGATGGTTATAGCAATTCTTGGCGTTCTTAAATCAGGAGGTGCTTATTTACCTATTGATCCGGAATACCCTCAGGAGAGGATTGATTTTATGACAGCAGACAGCGGCTGTGTAACGCTATTAGATGCTGAAGAATTGGCTGTTTTTAGAAATTCTGAAACAGGTTATGATAAAGAAAATTTTAAGACCAATATAAATCAGAAGGATCTTGCTTATGTGATTTATACTTCAGGTTCGACAGGTCGTCCAAAAGGCGTTCTGATTGAACATGGAGCAGTAGCAAATTCTATTCAGGCGCAGCAGTCTATTATTGGTCTTAGCGCATCACAAAGGTGTTTACAGTTTTTTTCCTGTTCTTTTGATGTTTCTGTTTTCGAAATATTTCTAACCTTACTAAGCGGTTCTGCTTTACATATAATAAAAGATTCAGACAAGAAGAACCCGGAACTTTTGGAAAACTATATTCAGGATCATAATATTGAAATGGTCACACTTCCGGCGGCATACTTACCGTTAATTTATATTAGTAAATTATCGGGTTTAAAGAAAGTGGTAACAGGAGGAGAGTCTGTAAGTCAGGATCTTGTTTTAAAAGTTTCCGACTATGTAGACTATTACAATGCTTATGGTCCCACAGAATCGAGTATTTGTACCAGTATCTTTGAGATTAAAAAAGGAAGCAAAGAAAGAATTGATCGAGTGAGTATCGGTAAACCAATTGCCAATACAGCTATTTACATTTTAGATGCGCAAAATCGTTTGGCAGCCAAAGGTATGGCCGGAGAGATCTGCATAGGAGGATATGGTCTGGCTCGCGGATACCACAATAACGAGGCGCTGACTTCAGAAAAATTTATTCCCAATCCATTTGTTGAAGGGGATCGAATGTATAAGACAGGAGACCTGGGCAGATGGCTATCAGATGGCACTATAGATTTCCTTGGACGTATTGATGATCAGGTCAAAATACGTGGTTATCGTATAGAATTGGGAGAAATAGAACGCAGTCTTCTTAGCTGTGAGGGAGTAGATGCAGCAGTGGTTATTGCCCATCTTAACGCAAACAAGGAAAAGGAACTTGTAGCTTACGTTTTGAGCAGTAAAGTTCTGCATACTCAGGATCTGATTCTTGAACTACATAAGATTTTACCGAGTTACATGATTCCGGTGCAATTTGTACAATTGGAAGAGTTACCGTTGACCAGTAATGGAAAAATAGACAAAAGTAAACTGCCAAATCCTGATGAATCGAGAATGGAAGCAGGGATCGAATATATTTCAGCCAGAAATGAAACCGAACAGCAGTTATTGAAAGTATATCAGGAGGTTTTAAAAAAAGAAGATATTGGGGTTAAAAGTGACTTTTTTGTCTCTGGTGGAGACTCTATTAAAGCAATTCAAATTGTTGGAAAAATCAAGCAGTTAGGTTATACAATATCAATCCAGGAAGTTTTGGCACACCCGGTAATCGAAGACCTGATAGGAAAGATTCAGATTGTTACAGCTACAAAAGATCAGGAAATCATAGAAGGAAATATCCCTTTAAGTCCTATCCAACATTCTTTTTTTCAAAGTGATAAACCTGTAAAAAATCATTTTAATCAGTCAGTATTGTTAGTCGCGAAGGAACGAATAATAGAGAAGCATCTAAAAGAAGTTTTTGACAAGATTTTTGAGCATCATGATGCGCTTAGAATGCATTATCCTGCAAATGCAAATGGATATTCTCAAATCAACAAAGGTTTCGATCAGGGATGTCCGGTAGATGTAATTAATATTGAAGATGAAAATGAATTTTTAGAACATTGTGATCGCTTACAATCTGGTTTTGATTTAGAAAAAGGCCCTTTGTTTAGAGTTTGTTTATTTCGCAATAAAGAATGTGACCGACTTTTGATGATAGCACATCATCTTATTATAGATGCGGTTTCATGGCGAGTACTCTTTGAAGATTTTTCTGCGCTTTATGAGCAATGTTTAAGAAACGTAAGTTTATCTCTGCCGGCTAAAACAGACTCATTTAAATTTTGGATGGAGAAGCAAGTAGAATATTCTAATAGTGAGATACTAAAAGAGGAAGAAAAATACTGGTCATTACAGGAATCCATACAGGTTCATAAATTACCTATGGATATTGAAAATGGAAGTAACACCTATGAAAATACAACTACACTTTCATTTAAATTAGATGAAACAACTACTCAGGCTTTGCTCACAAAATGTTCCAAGACCTATAATACAAATGTAAATGATATCTTAATAACCAGCTTTGCGGCCGCTATGAGTGATTTATTTAACTTAAACACGGTTTCAATTAATCTGGAAGGACATGGTCGCGAGTACATAGGCGCAAACATGGATGTATCTCGAACTGTTGGCTGGTTTACAACAATGTTTCCAATTGTTTTGGATGTTTCCTACAAAGAAGATAAAATTCGTCAACTTATACAAGTGAAAGAATATTTGCATCGCATACCTAACAAAGGTTTAGGATATGGTGTTCTGAAGCACATTTCTGGTAAAAAGTATGAGTTGGAGCCACAAATTACATTCAATTATTTTGGTGATTTTGGTTCAGGAGTTCAAGGTAATAATGGAGAAAATTTGTTTGATTTTTCAGGAGATCATCATGGGATGCCGTTCCCTAAAACCATGGAAAGAGAGTCTCTTATGGATGTTTCGGGAATGGTTGTAAACGGATGCTTGGAACTTTCAATTGATTACAGCAATGAGCAGTATATAGAAGAAACCATAGCAAATTTGCTCGCAAAATTTAAAGAAAATCTGAACGAATTAATTTTAAAGCTATCAACAGATGAAAGCAAAAATATCACACCTGTCGATTTAACTTACAAAGGGTTTACTGTAGAGAGCTTACAGCTGCTTAATTCAGATGTGGACATCGAAGATATCTTTCAGGTTTCCGACATGCAGAGAATTCTTATCGAGGAATATGAAAAGGATGTTATCCGTAAAGGAATTTACCATCCATTATTCTCCTGGACTTTTACCGATAATTCTTTTTCATTAAATGCTTTAAAAAGTGCTATAGACGCGATTCAGAAAAAACACTATGCTTTACGTTCGGGTTTTATAAGAACAGACAATGGTACTATTTGCCAATTGGTTAAAAAAAATCAAACAGCAAATAGTATAGAAAAAGATCTTTCTGATCTTTCAGAAGCAGAGCAGCGCGTATTTATCAAAAATACCATAAGAGAAGATATTGAGGCTCAATTTAAAATTAATGACACACAAACTTTAGCATCACGATTTAGAATATTCAAACTTGCAGAAGATTCTTTTGAATTAATGTTTTCAGCTCATCATGCACTATTAGATGGTTGGGGAGGAGCAGTATTCAAAAAAGAATTGTTGGATTTTTATATGAGTTTTAAAGCTGACAGAACGGTAGATTTTACGGTATCGCCAAATGCCTCGATTGAGCATGTAATTTTAAGTAATAAGGTAACAAAATCTAAGGATGCAATTGATTTCTGGCACAATGAACTGCAAAACTGGAAACCCTTTAAGTTGGAAGAAAACACAGATACTTTAGCAGGATATTCGACAAATAGTATGACTGTGCCTAAAGAAGTACTGCAAAAAATTAGAGAACAGGTATTGACCGATAAAACTTCTCTCAAAGCGATTTATTTTAAATCCTGTATTGAAACTTTCAGAAAATTTTTGAATACTAAAAATTTATCAGTTGGAGTGGTGCTTAACGGTAGATCCGACGATCTTGTTAATGGGTTGAATGCCATAGGACTGTTCTGGAATATTTTGCCGTTTTGCGTTGATTCAGCATCATCTTTAGATAATAAAAGCATCCAGAATAAGCTAAATAAAATGGATGAGTTTTCTAAATTTTCCGCACAGGTAATAAAAGAAAAGCTCGCTTCGGATCATAGCTTTATAAGCTTCAATTTTACACATTTTCATAACTCGAAAAATACTGATACACCACAAATAACAGAAGATTTCCCAACATTAATTAATGAGTTCTCTATTGATTATTATCATTATCCACTTAATGTCAGGGTTGGTATAAATCCAAATGATGAAGATCAGGTGAGTATTGTTCTTGATTATGATCAGGCATTTTTCTCCGAGAGTATGAGTCACGAAATTTTGGCAGAATACATTAATCAGCTCGCTGCAGCAATATAAAACAAGGTATCATTAAATAAATAAAAATATAATGGATTTAAAATTTAGAAATGTAATTACAATAGTTTTAATAGTAAATTCTCTAATTCTATTGGCACAGGAAAAAGGGGAGAAGATTATTTATAAGGATCATGCAAATACAATAAAACCAACATTATTTGCAGATTTAGGTGAAAGTTGTGCAACTCCGGACGGAATGGCAATAGATAAGAAAGGAAATCTTTTTTTATCGATTACGAACCCTACCACGTTTGAAGTACATGGCAGTAAAATTTTGACTTTTGATAAAAATGATCAACCCGTAACATGGTTCGATAAATTGCCGCTTCATCCTATTACAAACAGAGTACATCCAATGGGAATGGAGTTTGGCCCGGACGGCAATTTATATGTAGTCGATAACCAGTTTTTTGCAGAAAAGGAAAACTTTTCCAGATTGATAAGAATTGTTGTTGAAAACGGAAAACCTAAACATGCAGAAGTTGTATTGGAAGGCTTAAATTTTGGGGAAGCCATAAGATGGTATAATGGGAGAGCGTATATAACTGATGCTTTGTTTGCAGACAGAAGGATGAGTGGAATTTATAGTTTTTCCTTAAAAGAATTAAATAAAAAGAAGATAATTCTAACCCCTGAAAATAAAAAAGATTACCTGCTAAGTTCATTTACATTAAAACCCGAAGTGACAAAAAGAACAATAGGAATCGATGGAATTGCATTCGACAAAAAAGGCAATTTGTATGCTGGAAATTTTGGAGATGGAGTAATTACAAAATTTACACTAACTAAAGACGGTAAAGTAAAATCAAAAGAAGTAGTATTTGATTCGGATAAATTAAAGTGCTGTGATGGTTTTTTCTATGATGAAACGAGGAATTCGATTTTTATTGCCAATTATGATAACAATAGTGTTCATCAATTGGACTTAAATACAAATACAATATCATTAATATGGGAAAATGATAATTCAGATGGTGCAGACGGTCAGCTGGACAATCCCTGTGAAACGATTATCTACAAAGGGAATTTATTAGTGGTAAATTATGACACTTTCCCAGGTGTAAAAAACACAGGCCCTGATGCATACCATACGATTTCGATGTTCAAATTGAAATAAAATTAGGGAAGTTTTTCTCCTAAAAACACCGTTGTTTAAAACCTAATTAACATCATTTAATAAACAACATATCCAATTAAAAGTAAGGCTCAAATTAAAATTTTAAAAAAAATACTATGAAAATTAAAGATTACGTTATCGATCAAAATTACGAAGGATATTTGGCTGAAGATCACCATACCTGGGCATTACTGTACAAAAGACAAGAAGAACTGCATAATAAGTTAGTATGCAAAGAATATCTTGACGGATTTACAAAATTAGAACTTAGTAAAACAAAAATTGAAAGAATCGAAGACGTGAGTGATCGTTTGAAAAATATTTCGGGATGGACTCTTTTACCTGTATCCGGGCTACTTCCTCCAATTGATTTTTTTGAAATGTTAACCCAAAAAATATATCCGGTAACCGCTGCAATTAGAAAACCTTTCGAAATTGATTTTAGCGAACAACCCGATATTTTTCATGATGTATGCGGACATCTGCCATTGTTAACAAACGAAAAATTTGTAGAGTTTCTTACCGTATTTAGTTCAATTGCAACTAAATATATTGAAAATGAGGAGGCAATGGTTTTGCTAAGCAGAATTTATTGGTTTACATATGAAACGGGTTTAATCAATGAAGATGGAGTATTTAAATTTTATGGAGGAGCTGTAATAACATCTGCAGAAGAAATGGTAAAAGTGAATGATCCAAATACACCAAAGTATCCATTTGATATTGATCATATTTTTAAGACGACGTTCAATAGTTTCGAATTGCAAAATGAATATTTTGTAATCAATTCATTTGATGATCTTTTTAATTGTTTAATTGATTTAGAAGAAAAACTAACCAATAACACATCAAGTTTAATATCTTCTTTATAGAGGGTTACTATTTTAAATCACTTTATCTGATAAATGATTTTCATTTTTATACAGACATTATTAAAAAAGAATAGCTACAACTGATAAATAAAAAAAATGAAAATTTTAACATTCTCCTTTGCAGGAGGCAATAAGTATTCTTTCAAAGAATTTTCTCAAAATCTGGCACATTTTAATGTTATTGAATATCCGGGCAGAGGTATGAGACTAAATGAGGCATTACAACTTAATATAGATTCACTCATTGAAGATTTACTTCCAAAAGTGATAAACAAAATAGAGGAGTGCCAGGAATATATAATTTACGGACACAGCATGGGAGCCCTCATAGGGTATATGATTTGTCAAAGAATACAAGAATTAGGATTGTTGTTACCGGTTAAATTAGTAATAAGCGGTAAGAAGCCCCCGGCAATAAAGAGAGAGAGTCAGCTTTCTCATTTATCAGATAATTTATTTTGGGAAGAAGTTGTAAAATTAGGCGGCGTCCCTGACGACTTAATGAATTACAAAGAATTAATCGAGTTTTATACGCCAATTTTGAAAGCCGATTTTACTGCCATCGAAAATTATAACTATGTTAAGAAAGAAAAACTTTCAGTACCAATTGATGTTTTCTATGGCTCAGAAGAACAAATTACAGAAGAAGAAATCATTGGGTGGCGCGATGAAACCAATGGTCCGGTTACCTTAACACGTTTGAAAGGAAACCACTTTTTTATTTTTAATCATATCGATTTTTTTACCAATTATTTCAGAAGTCAAACTCAAAAAAGCAGCAATTAATTATGCTTAAAACCTCAATAAAAGAAATTCTTTTTCTAATTCTTTACTCTGTACCCAATACGATCTTGAGTTTCGGAATCTTGTATATTATCAACAACGTGGTTTCTGGTAAACAGGAGTTTTTAACGACTTACATGGGAATCGTTTTTGCATCGTTTGTGATTTATACCTATTTGTTAAATATTATTTTTCAGAAGAAGCTTAACAAGCACTCTTATGATATGTTATACAATAATGAAAAAAAGATATTTGGCAAAATATTGGATACTCCGCTGATAACGTTGGAAAAAATGGGAGTGCAGCGTTTTTATACAGTAATCGAGGATCTGAGAACCTTCTCCTCTTTGCCGGAAGTAATAACGCACACCATTAATTCTTTGTTGATGCTTGTGTTCTGTACCATTTATTTATTTAGCCTGTCCGTCTATTCAGCGACTGTTATTATCATTATTATGATGCTTATTGCCGGTATATATTTTCTGGTTATTAATGCGATGTCTAAGAAAGTAGTGGAACTAAGAAAATATAATGAGTATTATTATAAGTATGTTCATGATGTAATCAAGGGATTTAAGGAGCTGAAAATTAATTTTCAGAGAAGATTCAATTTGATGAACAATCATTTAGTTATAAATAGAGAACATGCAAAAGAACTTGATTTTAAGGTGAACTATACTTTTTTATCGATTAATCTGATCAGTCAATATGGTTTGTATCTTGTTATTGGTGTAATTCTGTTTGTATTACCTGAGCTGGATTTGCTTAAAAGAGATGATGTGATTTCATATGTTGTTATTTTATTATTTATCAGTGGACCTATTAATAATCTTATCAATATGCAGAATGTTTATACCAGATTTATGGTAGCAAATAATAGAATTATAACATTCCTGGAAGATTTTAAAAATGAAAATGTTGAGAATAATAATGTTAGAGATTCGGTTGAGTTCGATTCATTAGAATTTAAAAATATGCAGTTTGGGTTTGGATCCGGGGTCACAGAGAAAAGTTTTAGTTTGGGGCCAATTAATCTTTCGATCAACAAAGGAGAAACTGTTTTTATCGTTGGTGGAAACGGAAGCGGAAAAAGTACTTTTATAAATACCCTGACTGGATTATACCAATCTTCAGCAGGAGATATTGTTTTAAATGACACAGTAATAGATAATCCTCAGCAGCTTCAAAATCTAATTTCGGCAGTATTTACAGACAATCATATTTTTTCTCAGAATTATGATGACTACAGCTTAAAAGACAACGAGAAATACAAAGAGTTATTAAAAATAATGGAGTTGGACAAAATAGTTACAGATGACGAAGAGAATTCTGCCAGAAGAAGTTTTTCGAAAGGGCAAAGTAAAAGAATGTCATTAATTTTTGCACTTCTGGAAAACAAACCAATTTTGGTTCTAGACGAATGGGCAGCAGATCAGGACCCGCATTTTAGAAAATATTTTTATGAAAATTTAGTACCCAAACTAAAGAAAGAAGGAAAAACAATAATTGCAGTAACTCATGACGATGCCTATTTTAAGTATGCAGACCGAATTTTAAAATTCGATTTTGGACAAATTATAAAAGACACCAATATAAACGCATCTAAGGAATTGGCTCAGGATGCTTTATGGTACTAGACAAAAGAATAAAAACATGAAATTAACCTTACCACAACAGGATATATATTACGAACAATTATTATATCCTAATGAGCCAATATATAACATTGGAGCCAAAATTGAAATTAGGGGTATTATAGATACTGAGGTGTTAAAAAAAGCGTATGTTGTTCTTATAGACCAACATGATGCTTACCGAGGTAGAGTAACTAAAGTCGACGAGAACGTAGAATTTAAGATATTGGATACCCACAATTCAGAATTAGGTTTTATTGATTTTTCGGGAAAAAGAAATTCGGAAGAAGAAGCAGATTATTATATTGAAAAAGAATTCTCTAAAGTATTTAATTTATTTGATAATAAGCTGCTGCATGTTTTTACCTTAATAAAAATCCGAGAAGATTTTTACTATTTATTTTCGGTGTATCATCATATCATTACCGATGGATGGGGAACTTCGTTAATGTTTCAGAGATTGGTAAAAAATTACAATGAAATTTTAGAGTTTGGCGAGGTTAAAACAGTATATCCTTTTAGTTATCAGGATTTTGTTCAGGAAGATGCAGTTTACCAGGATTCGGAATCTTTTAGTGAAGACAGACACTATTGGGCAGAAAAATTTAAACATTTGCCCGAAAATTTATTTCAAAAATTAGGGAATGCTACTCAAACTAATAAAAGCAGCAGAAAGGAATTAACGATTGGAAGAGATAAATATAATCTACTGAGTGAATTGGCAATACAGTGCAAATCGTCTGTATTTCATGTTATTTTGGGAATATTATATACCTATTTTGGAAGAAAGCAGCAAAACTATGATTTTGCAATTGGTTTGCCGGTTTTAAACAGAAGTAAAGCAACATCAAAAAAAACGGTAGGACTTTTTATGGGGATATCTCCCTTAAGAATGCAATTAGACTTAGAGACTTCGTTTGAAAGTCTCGTACTTGAAATAAAAAATCAATTAAAAAAAGATTACAGGCATCAGCGCCTGCCTTTAGGAAAATTAATTAAGGAGCTTCAATTGTTTAGCGGGAAAGAGAGACTATTTAATATTAGCCTTTCTTATGAAAAACAAAATTATTCTGATAATTTTTGTAATACCGGTACTAGTGTCATCCCTTTAAGTCATCAATCTGAAAGAGTTGCATTAGCAATTTACATTAGAGAATTTGATGCATCAGAAGATGTCCGAATTGATTTTGATTATAACCTAAATTATTTTGATGATTTTGAAATCTCCCGAATTGTTAATCACTTTGAAAATTTGATCGATTCCGTTTTAGCAGATTCCCAAAAAGAATTGAAGTCATTAAGTTACCTTTCAGCTCATGAAAAATCTCAGTTGCTTTTAGAATTCAATAATACGAAAAAAGCTTATCCAAATGATCAGACCGTTCTCGATTTATTTGAAGAACAAGCGGGTAAAGCACCCGATAAAATTGCACTTATAGATGATCATCAAGAGATTTCTTATGCAAAACTGAATGTATTGTCCAATAAGATAGCAGCTTATTTACTATCTATTAGTGAAGAGCATGATAAATCACCAATTGCAGTTTTATTAGACAGATCCGTAAATATGATCGCAGTTTTATTAGGAATCTTAAAGTCGGGTAGATCTTATCTTCCGCTTGATCCTAATTTTCCAAAAGATCGGTTAAATTACATCATCGGGAATAGTAAAGCTCAAATAATTATTACGGAAAAAAAATATACAGCAAATGGAATTAGTGCGCCAGTTTCACTAAAGTTGGAAGAGGTATTGGAAGAAATGGAATGTTTTGATAGTTCTTTCAAATCAAAAGTGTCTTCAGATGATGCTGCCTATATTATATACACGTCAGGGTCAACCGGAAATCCGAAAGGGGTAGAGATTGGACATCAGTCACTCGTTAATTTTTTAACCAGTATTCAGCAAAAGCCCGGTGTTACGCCGCATGATCTACTATTTTCGGTTACGACTTATTCTTTTGATATTTCTGTTTTAGAGTTTTTTGCGCCTTTGATTTCAGGAGCAACAGTATTTCTTGCAAGCCAGGAAACATTAGAAGATCCTAATTCGGTTATTAAAAAAATAAAAGAAATAAACCCTTCAATTATTCAGGCAACTCCAAGTTTCTATCAAATGTTGTTTCATGCCGGATGGGAAGGAGATAAAACATTGAAGGTATTGTGTGGAGGAGATCTGTTGAGCGATTCATTATCAGAAAAATTAATCACCGGTACTTTTGAAGTCTGGAACATGTACGGACCAACAGAAACGACGATTTGGTCAAGTATGAAAAAACTCCAATATCCAAGCCAGGCCTCTACTATTGGTACACCTATCAATAATACTCAATTTTATATTTTGGATGATTTTTTTAATCTGCAGCCAGTAGGTGTAATTGGTTCTATTTATATAGCAGGAGATGGATTGGCAAAAGGCTATTACAGAAATGAAGTTTTAACGAGAGAAAAATTTATTGAAAACCCATTTGAAGCTAATACTTTGTTGTATGAAACAGGAGATTTGGGGAAATGGAATATAAAGGGAGAGATTGAATTTTTGGGAAGAAAGGACAATCAGATTAAAATTAGAGGATATAGAATTGAAGCTGGAGAAATTGAATCAAAATTAAATCTAATTTCGGGAATAAAGGATTCTGTGGTAATCGCAAAAAAAGGTACCCAGCAGGATGCTATTTTAGTAGCTTATATTATAAAAAGTAGTGCCGAAATTAATATCGAAAAAATTATCAGTGAATTAAAATTGGTTTTGCCCTATTATATGATTCCGGGTTTAATAATTCCGATGGAACAATTTCCACTCACCCCAAACAATAAGATTGATAGAAAAGCTCTTTTAGAGATGGAAGTTTATTCCGGTACAGAAGATAATGAGTTTCAGGCTCCAAATTCCGAATTAGAGAAAAAACTATTAAAATATTGGCAGGAAGTGTTAGAGATTAATAAACCAATAAGTAAAGACGTTAATTTCTTTGCAATTGGAGGACATTCATTAAACTCGGTACGTTTGATCGGGCTAATTGCTAAAGAGTTATCTTTTTCAGTTTCTTTTAAAACGATATTTGATTATCCAACAATAGAAACACTGGCCGAATATTTAGAAAAGCTTGATCCGGTTTATTCAGTTGAATTAGTAAAGTCAGAATATAAAGAGTTTTATGAGGTAACACCTTCTCAGCGTAATATCTGGTTAGCTTCTCAGAAAGCAAGTATTTCAATTGCGTATAATATGTTTGCTGCTTTTTCAATTGAAGGGAATTTTGAATTGGAAAAAATTGAAAAAGCTGTAAATGAAATTATAAAAGAGAATGAAATTTTACGGACAAATTTTGTAGAGTCAGGGGAAGGGATATATCAAAAAATTAATGCTTTTTCGGAGGTGAATTTTTCTATTCAGACAAAGAATATTGAAGGATTAGAGGTTAAAGATGAGGTAAATAAATTTAGAAACACAGAATTTAATTTGCAAAATGACCTACTGATAAAGTTAAAAATACTCGAAAGAAAAAACAACGAGTATTTGTTATTGTTTTGTACACATCACATTATAATGGACGGATTGTCTCTGGAATTATTTATAAAAAAAATCATAAGTAATCTGGGAGAAAAGAACAATACTAACTTAAAGAGTAGTACCGAAACGGCCTTTCAATTTAAAGATTATTCGGAATGGTTTAATGGATATTTAAAAGATAATTCCTTTAAAAATAAGCTCTTTTGGGAAAAATATCTTAGAAATTTTCATTTCAAAAATTCGTTTGAAAGAGACTTTAATTTGGAGAATGATAATAGAAATGGAGAAGAATATTTTTTTGAATTAACAGAAGATGTGACAAATGATTTAAAAAAATTAGTGATAGATAAAAAGGTAACACTTTATACCGTTTTAATAGCCGTTTTAAAAATTTTGATTTTTAAAGAATCTAATCAGACTGATATTTGTGTTGGAACAGTAAATTCTGGAAGAAATAGAGCTGAGATAAACGATCAAATTGGGATGTTTGCTAAAACAATTGTTCTAAGGACTCCGATTGAAAAAAACAAAACATTTCTTGAAATAGTAAAAAATGTACAGCGTGATTTATTTGAGATAGAGGACTATAGTGATGTTCCATTTGAAGAAATTGGTAAATCAGTTTTTGATGTTATGCTGGTCTATCAAAACCCGGAGTTTAATTTTGAGAATATTGATGATTTAAAATTAACCAGATATCCTGTAGAGGGAAGTTATAGCAGAATGCCTGTTGTTTTTAACTTTTATGGAAGTGGTAAAATAGTAAAAGGAAATGTGGATTTTGATCGTAATTTATTTGACAGGGAATCCATAAATGCCATCGTCGCGAAATACAATTTGATTCTACAGGAAATAATAGAGAATCCATCTCAATGCGTAGAATTAATGAATATTGAACTGGAACTTGATAAAAAGGACCTTTACAATTTTGACTTTAATTTTTAAGACCGTTAATCGTTTTGATAAACATTTTTTATACCAATATTAGCGAGGACTTCCACAAAAGTTTACTGGAGGTTTACTTACCAAAATTTTCATCTGTTTACCAGGCAAGAATCAGAAGATACAGAAGATGGCAGGATGCTCAAGTTTCCTTATTAGGACGTATTTTGTTATTCCAAAGTGTTAAAGAACTATACGATCGGGATTATACGGATAAGGATATTAAGTATTCAAAATACAACAAACCTTATTTTAGCGATACCTCGATTAAATTTAATATATCACACTCTGGTGAAATGGTCATCTGTGCATTATCTGATGAATCTGAAATAGGTATTGATCTTGAATTAATATCTAACATTCCTATTGATGAATTTAAGTCAGAGTTAACAGAAGAAGAATGGTCTAAGATTACTATTGCGAACAATATTCAAGATGCGTTTTTTGATTTTTGGACCCAAAAAGAAGCGGTAGTTAAAGCGCATGGCATGGGACTGGCAATCCCATTAAAGTCATTTGAAATTTTTGATAATGTAGCTAAAATTGATAATGAAAGTTTTTATTTGAAAGAAATAAAAATTGATGAAAAGTACAAGTGTTACATTTCTCTGCTAAATGATAGTACAGATATTTGTTTGACACATAAAAGAATAGACCCCCTAACAATTTAATCAAAAATAAAATGAAAAAGCTTATTGTACTATTGGTATTATGTTTATGTACAACCCAATTATTTTCTCAGAGTAATAGCGTTAGATTAGAGAAAACATCTTCCTTTTTTCCCGAAGATGAAAGTATAAAAAAAGAAAATATAGATTGGTTTTATCTTAATGTTCCTGAAAATTGGGATAAGCCAAATAGGAAACAAATTAAAATTGCAATTGCAGTTTTAAAGAGTATTTCAAAAAATAACGATTCAAATTCAGTTTTGTATATAGAAGGAGGTCCGGGAGCTGGAGGAATTGAAGGAATCTGGAGTTGGTTGAGCCATCCTCTGAGAGAAAAAAATGATATTATTTTAGTAGACGTAAGAGGTACCGGGAATTCTCTGCCAAAGTTTTGTCCGGATTTAGGGAAAGTATTTTTAGAAATATTATCAAAAAATCAGAGTAGTGTAGAAGATGAACAGCAAAAAGTAGCAGCTGCTATCGATTGTAAAGAGGATTTAATAAGTAGAAAAATTGATCTGGGGGCCTATAATAGTAAATCAATTGCAAAAGATTTTCATGCTTTAAAAGAAGCATTAAAGTATAAAAACTGGAATATTTACGGAACTTCATACGGAACATACATTGCTCAGGTATACAGTAACGACTTTCCGGGAGATATTAAATCTATCATATTAGATTCGTCTATTCCCGATATTGCAAATTCATATTATAATACTAGTACTTCTAAATTCATGAGTAGTCTAGAAAAGGTTTTTGCAGAATGCAAGAACAATCCTGATTGTAACAAAGAGTTTCCTAATTTGGAAAGTACCTATTATAAAACGATAGAGAAGATAAGTAAAAGACCAATTACGGTTAAAGTCGATAAAAAAATTATTGCAAGTGGATCATTTACCTATAATGTAGAAGATTTTAAAGTATGTATACAGCAATCATTGTATCAAAAGAAATTAATAGAGGTGATTCCTTTATTAATTAAACAATTCAATAAGGAAGATAAGATGGCTTTAAGCTCACTTGTAGCTGCATTTTCCGGTGCTTTAAGCTTAGATTATGGTGCCTTTTATTGTGTAACCTGCAATGAAGCTTTTCCTTTTAATTCTATTGAAAAATTTAATAAAGATGCTTTTCAGTATGATAAATTAAGAGGGGGATTGTCTTTCTATAAATCTGATTTTCTTGTATGTGATAAATGGAATATAGATAATGTAAGTATCCCTGCTCAAATAAATGACCTTTCAAGGCTAGCCACTTTAAAAGTGCCGGTTTTAGTGTTTTCGGGAGAATTTGATCCAATTACCCCTCCAGCATACGGAAAATTGACTGTAAATAAATTTAAAAATGGGTTCTTGGTTAACTTTCCTCTTTCAGGTCATGCACCGAGTTTTTCAAAACTAGGATATAAAATTGTTAATGATTTTATAGAAAAACCACAGCAGAAACCCGATGTAAGATATTTAGAATCAGATAAGAAGGTTCATTTTGTAACCGATGTAGAAATTAGTGAGGGTGTGTCAAATTTAGCTAATAGTGTAACGAATTTTAATGTCCTCTTTTTTGCGCCAATTTTTATAGCTTTTATAATCATGATTATCTCATTTTTTAGTTTTTGTTATAATTTGATTAAAGTAAAGAAAGACCTTAATCAAAACAAATTCATGAAATTTTTAATTTTATGTACATCAATTATAGGACTTATTGTAGTTATTGGGCTTATTGTAGCAATTAATACAACTGCTCAAAACAATTTTTATATTCTTGTTTTTGGATTACCTAATAAGTTTAATTATTTATTTGTTTTTCAATGGATTTTTATTCTGTTTACAGTTATTTCTGCAATTTATTTTATATTGAGAAATAAGTTCATTTCAGATAGAACTATTATCGTGACAATTTTATTCTCTTTTATCTTAATCAATGTCTATTTTCAATACTGGGGATTTTTGTTTTAGATGAGCTATATAATTCTGTTTTATCAAAAAAATATAATTTCTTTTGATAAAACAGAAAGTTGACAGTCGCAACTTTTTGTAGTAAAAAAGGCATTAGACTCAACGGTAGATTTAAGCATATAAATTAAAAGGAATGATAAAAGTAAGCTAGATAATATTTTTAAGGATTCTAAATTATACCTATCATAAACAGGTTTTCATTCAGTAATTGCAAAAGATGTAACTTTGAAAAAAACTTTGAAAACTGTTAGAAAAATGAGATATTTATTTGTAATTATATTAGCATCAACTGTCATAAGCTGTAGTGTCCATACGGTTCATACTTCTTCATCTAATTCCGGAAAAATTCCTCCCGGACAAGCAAAAAAAATGTCAGGAAGCAAGAGCGCAAAAGCTTATGCTCCCGGACAGCAGAAAAAAAATTAGAAGTTTTGAATAAAACTACTTTTGGTTAATCTGGATTTTTTTTTAGCTGAAGTTTAAAAGAGAAAATGATTTATGATATAAAGAAAGGGAGTACTTGCCAAGTACCCCCTTTCTTTTTTACTTTTTAGTGTTTGCCATGTCCATGCCCTTTACCATGTCCATTGCCATTTCCGTGCCCATTATCTTTATATTCTTTGTTGTTCCCTTTCCCTGGTTTTTGACCAATTGTTTTTTGTGGTTTACCGATGTAACCTTTACCATATTTTACTTTGTGAGTTTTATAATTGTCATATGGAGAATTGCCTCTGTAATCGGTTAGTACCACTTTATATTCATTATAAAGGTCATAATTTCTGTAGTTTCTTGGCAGATTTCTAGCTCTGATCCATTTTCCATTACTTATGTAAATATAATTGGATGCATTGATATCGTAGTACATCTCGAGATCCGGTAAATAATAGTAACGGACATCTGTATAACCCGCCGGACCCCATGCCGGAGGTGTTCCAATATTTACATTAACAGATACCTGTGCCTGTAAAGAGCTTACAGCAATGAATGTCATTGCAATAAAGAAGTATTTTAGTGATTTCATGATTTTAAATGTTTTTAAATTAATAAGAATCTAAAGTAAAACAAAAATCGAACCTAAAATTAATTGATTGGTATGTTTTTATTATAAAGCCGTGATAATAAATTCACTACGTCTGTTCATTTGATGCTCTTCTTCGGTACAAGGCACTCCATCCGAACATTTGTTTACCAGTTCAGTTTCTCCGTATCCTTTACCTGTTAATCGCTGTGGTGCTATACCATTTTTGATCAGCCATTGTATGGTAGATTTGGCTCTTCTGTCGGATAGGGCCTCATTGTATTTAAATGTTGCCCGACTGTCGGTATGTGAGCGAATGTCTAATTTCATATTAGGATACTGGTTTAGTACGTCAAGTATTTTTTCTAAGTCTAAAGCTGCTTCTGTGCGAATGTTTGATTTATCCAGATCAAAATAAATCATTTTAATGCCAAAACATTTACCTAAATCATCACCTATGGTTACCAGACAATCCGATTTTTCCAATGCTATTGATAAGTTTGTTCTTCCATTTTTATTTGAGATCGTTATACTTTCTTCTTTTGTATAATACTTCTCTTTTTCAGCTCTCAGAAAGTAGGTTGCCCCACATTCTACCGGAAAAGTGTAGTTTCCGTTTGAATCAGAGTTGACCGTTGCGATTACTTTATTGCTGTCGGAATATAAACTTAGTTTGGTTTGTGGTAAGACTTCTCCCGTAGCCAGGTCAGTTATAGTTCCGTATAGTTCCTGAACACAGGTTAGTGGAATTCTTTCCAAAAATTGATAAATATCATCGGAACCCTTTCCGCCATCTTTATTTGAACTAAAAAAGCCTTTTTTCGATTTGGTATCGATTATGTAAGCAAAATCATCTTTAGGAGAATTGATATCGGCTCCAAGATTTTGAACATTACTTACGCCGGTATTGCTTAATTTTCCAACAAAAACGTCCAAACCTCCCAGTCCCGGATGTCCGTCTGACGCAAAGTAAATTTCATTTTGATCGTTTATATAGGGAAAGCTTTCTTTTCCTTCGGTGTTAACACCTGGGCCCAAATTCTCAGGAGTGCCGAATTCTCCATTATCGTTAATACTTACTTTGTAGAGATCAGATTGTCCTATTGATCCTGGCATATCCGATGCAAAATAAAGTGTTTTTTCGTCGGGACTTAAAGCAGGATGTGCCGTGCTGTAGTTATTACTGTCAAAAGGCAGTTCTGTTATATTGGTCCATTCGTCGTTTTCAAATGTAGCTTTGTATATTTTTACTAAAGTAATTTTGCTTTCATTTTTTCCTTTTTTACCATTTATGTAATTGTTTCTCGTAAAATAAACAGTTTTTCCATCTTTTGTAAAAACAGGAGTCGACTCATGGAATTTAGTGTTTATTTTGGATTTGAATTTTTTGGGAGCATTAGGATTAAAATTCTCATCGATATCGGATTGATATAAATTGGTAAAATGCTCACCGGTCCATTTATGAATTCTTTGACTGAAATTGCCGGTATCTCTGGCTGAGGCGAATATAATTTTGTGTTGATAGAAAGCTGTTCCATAATCGGAGTATTTACTGTTTATTCCTGCATTTTCGATGGTATAGCGCCCTGAATTGGCTTTTATTTTATCGAGATAATTTTTGTCTGTTTCATATAGTTTGGCTCTGCTGTCGTTTTTTGACTTTTGTCGGAATAAATCCATCATTTGATTGGCTTTGGCTGTATCTCCGGTTGATTTTAATGATTGTGCATATCGATAGTAATATTCAGGTTCAACTTCAGTATTCTGAGCAAATAACTCGCCATACCATTTTGCTGCTTTTTCGAATTCGGAATTGAAGTAAAAGGAATTTCCTAACTTCTTAAAGAGATCTTCTGATTTGTAACCTTTATCGGCTACTCTCTGATACGTTTTAATTGCATCGATATAGGCATAGTTATCGTACTTTTTGTCTCCGGAAACAATTTTACCCTGTTGCGCAAAACTGTTAGATAAAAAAACACTTACTACGGTGGTGCAAAGGAGTATATATTTTTTCATGATAAAAAATTTTAGAAGAAACGAGGAGTTGTCATTTTACTATTTTTTCTGAAGAATTCATAGCGCAGGAAGATTTCATGCGAACCTGAATTGTAATTGTTTAATTTAGTGGTTTCACGGTCGTAACCATATCCTATGTACAGACCATCACTAATTTGAAACCCGGCCATAGCACTAAGCGAGGCACTCCATCTGTAGGCAACACCTACCACAAGTTTATCCATAAACATAAAGTTGGCAGAAACATCTACCTGAAGCGGAGCTCCCTGAACCATTTTGGTGAGTAAAGCAGGTTTGAATTTGATGTATTGAAGTTTATCAAGATCAAACACATAACCGGCTATTAAATAATAATTGATTCTGTCTTTGTAAATGGCATAATCATTATCATCATACCGATTGGTTTCGATAAAATTAGGTACTGATAAACCAATGTAAGCCTTATCGGAATGCCAATAGACTCCGGCTCCTACATTGGGAGAGAATTTATTGTTCAAGTCCTGAAACTGTGGATCACCCTGGCTTTCCGGATTTAATTTAGTAACATCGAGATTAAAAAAATTAGCAGAACCTTTAATCCCGAATGAAAGTTTAAAATCTGCTGAGGTTTGTATGGTATAAGAAAGATCTGCAGAAAAAGTATTTTCATTTGTAGGCCCAATCTTGTCATTGACCAGCGAAACTCCAACTCCCAAATTGCTATTGTTTATTGGAGTATTTACAGAAAAGGTACTGGTTTTCGGTGCTCCGTCAAGTCCAACCCATTGCGTACGATATAATCCGAAAATGCTCAATGCTCCTCGTGAGCCCGCATATGCCGGATTGATATTTATGGTATTGTACATATATTGTGTAAACTGCGCATCTTGCTGTGCATAACTTACTATAGCAGTAAATACCAGGACGAAAGAAAGTAATTTTGTTTTCATAGTAGGTAAATTATTTTAATATTGTTATTGCCTTTTGAATCTTAAAAAAATAAGCTAAATGAATTCAGAAATCTATTACATGAGTTTTTCAATTGAAAACCATCCTGATCACTGATGAATTATGCAATCAGGATGGCATCTGCTTATCTGGAAAGATATAAGTATCCGTCTTTTTTGTTCATTTGTATTGCACCATTTCCATCTACGGAGGTGTAATTAAGAATGTAAAAATAAGTTCCCGTTGGAAGACCATCTGATTGACTTACTGTTGTTCTTCCTCTCGAAATGCCATCAAAAGCATTGGTGGTATTGTTGTAGTTTTTAGTATCGAATACTAATACTCCCCAACGGTTGTATATTTCGACACTATTGTCAGGATAACAAGCAGTGTCTTCGATATGGTCGATAACAAATCGGTCGTTTATACCGTCGTTATTAGGAGAGAATGCGTTATGGACCAGTATAGTTCCGCAGGCCAAAACTTTGCAATCATCATTAACCGTAAGGTTTACCACTAAACTTCTTGGACACGCTTCGTCTTTTATTTGATATTCAAATGAATAGTTACCAGTCGGAAGGCCAAAAGTAGTTACAACACTGCCATTTAATGCACCGGTATTATTGGTATCAATCCAGGTACCGGTTGTAGAAGTATTTCTAGGCAACGGACCTAACAAATTAACCGTTGAAGTATCGGCATTACAGGCTTCAATTGCAAAAGGAGCTGTTGTAACAATTTCATGTACAACTGTTATGGTTTGTACGAGTATTGTTTTATTGCCGGCACAATCGGATAAAGTGTATGTTCTTGTTAAGATATAAGGACTGTTTCCACAACCAGTGCCTCCATTATTAGAATCACTTACGGTTACCGTTACAGTTTGGCTGCAATTATCGGCAGTATTGGTTACGGCTCCCGTATTGGCAACAGGAATATCTGCTATGTTTTGTAAAGTAACATCTGCCGGGATTGTTCCTGTTGGCGGAGTAGTATCCTTAACAGTAATTAGCTGTGTGTAGGAAGTTGTATTACCGCTACAATCGCTGCTGGTCCAGGTACGGGTCAGTGTATAATTTGTGCTGCATTCATTTTCAATACTGTTTTTTGTTTCAGTATAAACTACCGGCACATTAGCATTACAATTGTCTGATGCTGTTATATTAGCCGGTGCAGGCACTTTATCACATGATACTGTAATATTCGCAGGAAGAACTCCATTAAAGACTGGTTTGCTGGTATCTTCGATCGTAATCACTTGAATGAAGGTATCTGTAATATTGTTGCAATTGTCTTTTGCTACCCAACTGTTTGTATAGGTTCCGGCATTTGCACAAGTAGCAGAGGGTACAAACTGTCCTGTAGTTTTCTCGATCGTCACATCGCTATCACAATTATCGGTTGCTACAGGCGCACTGGCTTGCGCAGTTGTCAGCCCTTCGGTATCACTACATTGAATGGTTTTATTCAAACTTCCGGCCAGAGTGGTCCAGGTAGGTTTGGTGGTGTCTTCGATAGTGATTACCTGTGTAAAAGTATCGGAAGTATTGCCACAATTATCCTTAACGGTCCAGGTATTGGTATAGGTTCCGGAGTTTCCACAAGACTGAGAAGCTACAAACTGGCCACTGGTTTTAACGATATTGGTCACATCGTTATCACAATTATCGGTTGCTACAGGCGCACTGGCTTGAGCAGCAATTAAACCTGCCGCATCACTACATTGAATGGTTTTATTCAAACTTCCCGCTAGAGTAGTCCAGGTAGGTTTGGTGGTGTCTTCGATAGTGATTACTTGTGTAAAAGTATCAGAAGTATTACCACAATTATCCTTAACGGTCCAGGTATTGGTGTAGGTTCCGGAGTTTCCACATGATGTAGAAGCTACAAACTGACCACTGGTTTTAACGATATTGGTCACATCGCTATCACAATTATCGGTTGCTACAGGCGCACTGGCTTGCGCAGTTGTCAGCCCTTCGGTATCACTACATTGAATGGTTTTATTCAAACTTCCCGCTAGAGTAGTCCAGGTAGGTTTGGTGGTATCTTCGATAGTGATTACTTGTGTAAAAGTATCAGAAGTATTACCACAATTATCCTTAACGGTCCAGGTATTGGTATAGGTTCCGGAGTTTCCACATGATGTAGAAGCTACAAACTGACCACTGGTTTTAACGATATTGGTCACATCGCTATCACAATTATCGGTTGCTACAGGCGCATTGGCTTGAGCAGCAATTAAACCTGCCGCATCACTACATTGGATCGTAATATCTAAACTTCCCGTTAGAGTAGTCCAGGTTGGTTTGGTGGTATCTTCGATAGTGATTACTTGTGTAAAAGTATCAGAAGTATTGCCACAATTATCCTTAACGGTCCAGGTATTGGTGTAGGTTCCGGAGTTTCCACATGATGTAGAAGCTACAAACTGACCACTGGTTTTAACGATATTGGTCACATCGCTATCACAATTATCGGTTGCTACAGGCGCATTGGCTTGAGCGGCAATTAAACCTGCCGCATCACTACATTGGATCGTAATATCTAAACTTCCCGTTAGAGTAGTCCAGGTAGGTTTGGTGGTGTCTTCGATAGTGATTACTTGTGTAAAAGTATCGGAAGTATTGCCACAATTATCCTTAACGGTCCAGGTATTGGTGTAGGTTCCGGAGTTTCCACAAGATTGAGAAGCTACAAACTGGCCACTGGTTTTAATGATATTGGTCACATCGTTATCACAATTATCGGTTGCTACAGGTGCACTGGCTTGCGCAGTAGCTAAACCTGCCGCATCACTACATTGAATGGTTTTATTCAAGCTTCCCGGTAGAGTAGTCCAGGTTGGTTTCGTGGTATCTTCGATAGTGATTACTTGTGTAAAAGTACCGGAAGTATTACCACAATTATCTACGGCAACCCAAGTATTAGTATAGGTACCGGCATTGCTGCAAGACACTGAAGCTACAAACTGACCGCTTGTTTTGGTGTAAGTGACGGTTGAACAATTTGCGGTAGCAATAGGTGCTTGATTTTGCGCAGCTGTTAATCCAGCAGCATCACTACATTGTAATGTAGTATCTAATGTTCCTGCTTGTGTAATCCAGGTTGGAATAGCAGTATCCTGAACAGTAATTACCTGAGTAAAGACTGTTGAGGTGTTGTTACAAACATCATTTGCAGTCCAGGTATTGGTATAAGTTCCTGTACTTCCACAATTTCCTCCTTGAAATTGACCGCTTACTTTGGTATAGGTAACGGTTCCTCCACAATTATCAGTAGCTATTGGAGCATTGGCCTGAGCAGTTGTCAAACCGGCAGTATCACTACATTGCAAAGTCACATCCAATGCAGCTGGAGCAGTTGTCCATGTTGGCGCGGTAGTGTCTTGAATCGTAATGGTTTGAGTAAACACAGTCGATACATTGGTACAAACATCTGTAGCCGTCCAGGTATTGGTATACGTTCCGGAGTTTATGCAGTTTCCGGCAACAAAAGCACCTGAAACTTTGATATAAGTCACCGTTCCTCCACAATTATCAGTAGCTATTGGAGCATTGGCCTGAGCAGTTGTCAAACCGGCAGTATCATTACATTGCAAAGTCACATCCAATGCAGCTGGAGCCGTAGTCCATGTTGGCGCGGTAGTGTCTTGAATTGTAATGGTTTGAGTAAACACAGTCGATACATTGGTACAAACATCGGTAGCCGTCCAGGTATTGGTATACGTTCCGGAGTTTATGCAGTTTCCTGCAACAAAAGCCCCTGAAACTTTGGTATAGGTAACCGTTCCTCCACAATTATCAGTAGCTATTGGAGTATTGGCCTGTGCAGTTGTCAAACCAGCGGTATCACTACATTCTAAAGTCACATCCAATGCGGCCGGAGCAGTTGTCCATGTTGGTGCGGTAGTATCTTCGATAGTGATTACTTGTGTAAAAGTACCGGAAGTATTACCACAATTATCTATGGCAACCCAAGTATTAGTATAGGTACCGGCATTGCTGCAAGACACTGAAGCTACAAACTGACCGCTCGTTTTGGTGTAAGTGACGGTTGAACAATTTGCGGTAGCAGTAGGTGCCTGATTTTGCGCAGCTGTTAATCCAGCAGCATCACTACATTGTAATGTAGTATCTAATGTTCCTGCTTGTGTAATCCAGGTTGGAATAGCAGTATCCTGAACAGTAATTACCTGAGTAAAGACTGTTGAGGTGTTGTTACAAACATCATTTGCAGTCCAGGTATTGGTATAAGTTCCTGTACTTCCACAATTTCCTCCTTGAAATTGACCGCTTACTTTGGTATAGGTAATTGTTCCTCCACAATTATCAGTAGCTATTGGAGCATTGGCCTGTGCAGTTGTTAAACCAGCAGTATCACTACATTGCAAAGTCACATCCAATGCGGCTGGAGCAGTTGTCCATGTTGGCGCTGTAGTATCTTGTATCGTAATGGTTTGAGTAAACACAGTCGATACATTGGTACAAACATCTGTAGCCGTCCAGGTATTGGTATAAGTTCCGGAGTTTATGCAGTTTCCAGCAACGAAAGCCCCGGAAACTTTGGTATAGGTAACCGTTCCTCCACAATTGTCAGTAGCTATTGGAGCATTGGCCTGTGCGGTTGTCAAACCGGCAGTATCACTACATTCTAAAGTTACATCCAATGCGGCTGGAGCCGTAGTCCATGTTGGAGCGGTAGTGTCTTGAATTGTAATGGTTTGAGTAAACACAGTCGATACATTGGTACAAACATCGGTAGCCGTCCAGGTATTGGTATACGTTCCGGAGTTTATGCAGTTTCCTGCAACAAAAGCCCCTGAAACTTTGGTATAGGTAACCGTTCCTCCACAATTATCAGTAGCTATTGGAGTATTGGCCTGTGCAGTTGTCAAACCAGCGGTATCACTACATTCTAAAGTCACATCCAATGCGGCCGGAGCAGTTGTCCATGTTGGTGCGGTAGTATCTTCGATAGTGATTACTTGTGTAAAAGTACCGGAAGTATTACCACAATTATCTATGGCAACCCAAGTATTAGTATAGGTACCGGCATTGCTGCAAGACACTGAAGCTACAAACTGACCGCTCGTTTTGGTGTAAGTGACGGTTGAACAATTTGCGGTAGCAGTAGGTGCCTGATTTTGCGCAGCTGTTAATCCAGCAGCATCACTACATTGTAATGTAGTATCTAATGTTCCTGCTTGTGTAATCCAGGTTGGAATAGCAGTATCCTGAACAGTAATTACCTGAGTAAAGACTGTTGAGGTGTTGTTACAAACATCATTTGCAGTCCAGGTATTGGTATAAGTTCCTGTACTTCCACAATTTCCTCCTTGAAATTGACCGCTTACTTTGGTATAGGTAATTGTTCCTCCACAATTATCAGTAGCTATTGGAGCATTGGCCTGTGCAGTTGTTAAACCAGCAGTATCACTACATTGCAAAGTCACATCCAATGCGGCTGGAGCAGTTGTCCATGTTGGCGCTGTAGTATCTTGTATCGTAATGGTTTGAGTAAACACAGTCGATACATTGGTACAAACATCTGTAGCCGTCCAGGTATTGGTATAAGTTCCGGAGTTTATGCAGTTTCCAGCAACGAAAGCCCCGGAAACTTTGGTATAGGTAACCGTTCCTCCACAATTGTCAGTAGCTATTGGAGCATTGGCCTGTGCGGTTGTCAAACCGGCAGTATCACTACATTCTAAAGTTACATCCAATGCGGCTGGAGCCGTAGTCCATGTTGGAGCGGTAGTGTCTTGAATTGTAATGGTTTGAGTAAACACAGTCGATACATTGGTACAAACATCCGTAGCCGTCCAAGTATTGGTATACGTTCCGGAGTTTATGCAGTTTCCTACAACGAAAGCCCCTGAAACTTTGGTATAAGTCACCGTTCCTCCACAATTATCAGTAGCTATTGGAGCATTGGCCTGAGCAGTTGTCAAACCAGCAGTATCACTACATTGCAAAGTCACATCCAATGCGGCTGGAGCTGTAGTCCATGTTGGCGCGGTGGTGTCTTGAATTGTAATGGTTTGAGTAAACACAGTCGATACATTGGTACAAACATCCGTAGCCGTCCAGGTATTGGTATAAGTTCCGGAGTTTATGCAGTTTCCTGCAACAAAAGCACCTGATGTTTTGGTATAAGTCACCGTTCCTCCACAATTATCAGTAGCTATTGGAGCATTGGACTGTGCAGTTGTCAAACCTGCAGTATCACTACATTCCAGAGTCACATCTAATGCAGCTGGAGCAGTCGTCCATGTTGGAGCGGTAGTGTCTTCAATAGTGATTACTTGTGTAAAAGTACCGGAAGTATTACCACAATTATCTACGGCAACCCAAGTATTAGTATAGGTACCGGCATTGCTACAAGATGCCGAAGCCACAAACTGACCGCTCGTTTTGGTGTAAGTGACGGTTGAACAATTTGCGGTAGCAATAGGTGCTTGATTTTGTGCAGCTGTTAATCCTGCTGCATCACTACATTGTAATGTAGTATCTAATGTTCCTGCTTGTGTAATCCAGGTTGGAATAGCAGTATCCTGAACAGTAATTATCTGAGTAAAGACTGTTGAAGTGTTGTTACAAACATCATTTGCAGTCCAGGTATTGGTATAAGTTCCTGTACTTCCACAATTCCCTCCTTGAAATTGACCGCTTACTTTGGTATAGGTAACTGTTCCTCCACAATTATCGGTAGCTACTGGTGCATTGGCCTGCGCAGTTGTCAAACCGGCAGTATCGCTACATTGCAAAGTCACATCCAATGCTGCCGGAGCAGTTGTCCATGTTGGCGCTGTAGTGTCTTGTATCGTAATGGTTTGAGTAAACACAGTCGATACATTGGTACAAACATCCGTAGCGGTCCAGGTATTGGTATAAGTTCCGGAGTTTATGCAGTTTCCTGCAACGAAAGCACCTGATGTTTTGGTATAAGTCACCGTTCCTCCACAATTATCAGTAGCTATTGGAGCATTGGCCTGTGCAGTTATCAAACCTGCAGTATCACTACATTCTAAAGTTACATCCAATGCGGCTGGAGTCGTAGTCCATGTTGGAGCGGTAGTGTCTTGAATTGTAATGGTTTGAGTAAACACAGTCGATACATTGGTACAAACATCCGTAGCCGTCCAGGTATTGGTATACGTTCCGGAGTTTATGCAGTTTCCGGCAACGAAAGCCCCTGAAACTTTAGTATAACTTACCGTTCCTCCACAATTATCAGTAGCTATTGGAGCATTGGCTTGTGCAGTTGTCAAACCGGCAGTATCACTACATTGCAAAGTCACATCCAATGCAGCTGGAGCCGTAGTCCATGTTGGTGCTGTAGTGTCTTGAATTGTAATGGTTTGAGTAAACACAGTCGATACATTTGTACAAACATCTGTAGCCGTCCAGGTATTGGTATACGTTCCGGAGTTTATGCAGTTTCCAGCAACAAAAGCCCCTGAAACTTTGGTATAACTTACCGTTCCTCCACAATTATCAGTAGCTATTGGAGCATTGGCCTGTGCAGTTGTCAAACCAGCGGTATCACTACATTGCAAAGTCACATCCAATGCGGCTGGAGCAGTTGTCCATGTTGGCGCGGTAG
The DNA here is from genome assembly GCF_025947365.1 of Flavobacterium sp. N502540. NCBI lineage: Bacteria > Pseudomonadati > Bacteroidota > Flavobacteriia > Flavobacteriales > Flavobacteriaceae > Flavobacterium > Flavobacterium sp. N502540. Next base: position 5,031,812 of record NZ_CP110012.1, on the reverse strand, counting down.
TATCCTGTATCGTAATGGTTTGAGTAAACACAGTCGATACATTGGTACAAACATCCGTAGCCGTCCAGGTATTGGTATAAGTTCCGGAGTTCACACAGTTTCCGGCAACGAAAGCCCCAGAAACTTTAGTATAAGTCACCGTTCCTCCACAATTATCAGTAGCTATTGGAGCATTGGCCTGCGCAGTTGTCAAACCGGCAGTATCACTACATTGCAAAGTCACATCCAATGCAGCTGGAGCTGTAGTCCATGTTGGCGCGGTAGTGTCTTGTATCGTAATGGTTTGAGTAAACACAGTCGATACATTGGTACAAACATCCGTAGCCGTCCAGGTATTGGTATACGTTCCGGAGTTTATGCAGTTTCCGGCAACAAAAGCCCCTGAAACTTTGGTGTAACTTACGGTTCCTCCACAATTATCAGTAGCTATTGGAGCATTGGCCTGAGCAGTTGTCAAACCGGCAGTATCACTACATTGCAAAGTCACATCCAATGCAGCTGGAGCTGTAGTCCATGTTGGTGCGGTAGTGTCTTGTATCGTAATGGTTTGAGTAAACACAGTCGATACATTGGTACAAACATCCGTAGCCGTCCAGGTATTGGTATACGTTCCGGAGTTTATGCAGTTTCCAGCAACAAAAGCCCCTGAAACTTTGGTATAACTCACCGTTCCTCCACAATTATCAGTAGCTATTGGAGCATTGGCCTGAGCAGTTGTCAAACCGGCAGTATCACTACATTGCAAAGTCACATCCAATGCGGCCGGAGCCGTAGTCCATGTTGGTGCGGTAGTATCTTGAATTGTAATGGTTTGAGTAAACACAGTCGATACATTGGTACAAACATCCGTAGCCGTCCAGGTATTGGTATAAGTTCCGGAGTTTATGCAGTTTCCGGCAACGAAAGCCCCTGAAACTTTAGTATAACTCACCGTTCCTCCACAATTATCAGTAGCTATTGGAGCATTAGCCTGAGCAGTTGTCAAACCAGCAGTATCACTACATTGCAAAGTCACATCCAATGCGGCTGGAGCTGTAGTCCATGTTGGTGCGGTAGTGTCTTGAATTGTAATGGTTTGAGTAAACACAGTCGATACATTGGTACAAACATCCGTAGCCGTCCAGGTATTGGTATACGTTCCGGAGTTTATGCAGTTTCCTGCAACAAAAGCCCCTGAAACTTTGGTGTAACTCACCGTTCCTCCACAATTATCAGTAGCTATTGGAGCATTGGCCTGCGCAGTTGTCAAACCAGCAGTATCACTACATTGCAAAGTCACATCCAATGCAGCTGGAGCTGTAGTCCATGTTGGAGCAGTGATATCTTGAACATTAATTATTTTGGTGCATGTTGATTCACAACCATTAATGTCTCTGATTACCACAGTTAATGTAAATGGCGCACTACAAGTAGCACCAGTATTTACTAAAACGGTTTGTCCCGAAAGATTACCACTAATAGTAGCATTTCCTGAAATTGACCAGGTGTAATTGCTCATACCTGCAGGTGCTGAATAACTATTAGCTGTTGACGATGGACAAAGTGGACCATCAGATCCGGTAATCAAACATACTGGTAAAGGATTCACCGTAACTGTTACTGTAAAGGTGCTTCCTGTACAGGTTCCTGATGTTGGGGTAACGGTGTAAACCACATTTATCGGCGCATTGGTTGTATTGGTTAAGGTTCCGCTGATGTTTGCAGCATTACTTCCTGCCGCGGTTCCTGAAATTCCAATTACACTTGGAGCTGCCCAGCTATAAGTAGTACCAGTCGGAACTGTTCCGTTGATTCCATTGGCTGGTGTAACTGTAAAATTACCTCCACTGCATATACTGGTTGCCGTTATATTGTTTAGAGCAGGTTTCGGATTTACTGTGACAGTCACTGTAAAAGTACTTCCTGTACAGGTTCCTGATGTTGGAGTTACAGTATAGACCACATTTATCGGCGCATTGGTTGTATTGGTTAAGGTTCCGCTGATGTTTGCAGCATTACTTCCCGCTGCGGTTCCTGTAATTCCAATTACGCTTGGAGCTGCCCAGCTATAAGTAGTGCCAGTTGGAACTGTTCCGTTGGTTCCATTGGCTGGAGTAGTGGTAAAAGTGTCACCACTGCATATACTGGTTGCCGTAATATTGTTCAAAGCAGGTTTCGGATTTACCGTAACGGTCACTGTAAAAGTACTTCCTGTACAGGTTCCTGATGTTGGGGTAACGGTGTAAACCACATTTATCGGCGCATTGGTTGTATTGGTTAAGGTTCCGCTGATGTTTGCAGCATTACTTCCCGCTGCGGTTCCTGTAATTCCAATTACGCTTGGAGCTGCCCAGCTATAAGTAGTGCCAGTTGGAACTGTTCCGTTGGTTCCATTGGCTGGAGTAGTGGTAAAAGTGTCACCACTGCATATACTGGTTGCCGTAATATTGTTCAGAGCAGGTTTTGGATTTACCGTAACGGTCACTGTAAAAGTACTTCCTGTACAGGTTCCTGATGTCGGGGTAACGGTGTAAACCACATTTATCGGCGCATTGGTTGTATTGGTTAAGGTTCCGCTGATGTTAGCAGCATTGCTTCCCGCCGCGGTTCCTGTAATTCCAATTACGCTTGGCGCTGCCCAGCTATAAGTAGTGCCAGTCGGAACTGTTCCGTTGGTTCCATTGGCCGGAGTAGTGGTAAAAGTGTCACCACTGCATATACTGGTTGCCGTTATATTGTTTAGAGCAGGTTTCGGATTTACCGTAACTGTCACTGTAAAGGTACTTCCTGTACAGGTTCCTGATGTCGGGGTAACGGTGTAAACCACATTTATCGGCGCATTGGTTGTATTGGTTAAGGTTCCGCTGATGTTAGCAGCATTGCTTCCCGCTGCGGTTCCTGTAATTCCAATTACGCTCGGAGCTGCCCAGCTATAAGTAGTACCAGCCGGAACTGTTCCGTTGGTTCCATTGGCCGGAGTGGTGGTAAAAGTGTCACCACTGCATATACTGGTTGCCGTTATATTGTTCAGAGCAGGTTTCGGATTTACCGTAACGGTCACTGTAAAAGTACTTCCTGTACAAGTTCCTGATGTTGGGGTAACGGTGTAAACCACATTTATCGGCGCATTGGTTGTATTGGTTAAGGTTCCGCTGATGTTAGCAGCATTGCTTCCCGCTGCGGTTCCTGTAATTCCAATTACGCTTGGAGCTGCCCAGCTATAAGTAGTACCAGCCGGAACCGTTCCGTTGGTTCCATTGGCCGGAGTGGTGGTAAAAGTGTCACCACTGCATATACTGGTTGCCGTTATATTGTTCAAAGCAGGTTTCGGATTTACTGTGACCGTCACTGTAAAAGTACTTCCTGTACAGGTTCCTGATGTTGGGGTAACGGTGTAAACCACATTTATCGGCGCATTGGTTGTATTGGTTAAGGTTCCGCTGATGTTAGCAGCATTGCTTCCCGCTGCAGTTCCTGTAATTCCAATTACACTTGGTGCTGCCCAGCTATAAGTAGTACCAGCCGGAACTGTTCCGTTGGTTCCATTGGCCGGAGTAGCGGTAAAAGTGCTTCCGCTGCATATAGTAGAAGTCATTGCAGTTATTATCGGTGTCGTACAACATGCAGTTACAGTAATATTGTTAACTGTTTTAGTATTTGGTATAACCTGATTTGTGGGGTCAGATACTGTTAAACTAGCAGAAAATGGACCAGCAGAAGAATAAGTCACAGTATATGGACCTATTGTTGTTAAACTAACCGGAGAAATTGTCGCAGCACCTGGAAATGACCAGCTATAATTAGTGTTTGGTTCAACTCCTGTTGAAGTACTGGCGTAAACTACCTTTTGAAAAGAACCTCCGTCACAGCTTTTAGTAATAGAAAAATCGGCAAAAAGAGGTGTTTTTATAATTATCCCACTAGAATATGCACTACTGCATTTAGGAGGATTACAAGTAATCAGTGAAAGACTTTGTGAAGGCGTAATAGCCTGTCCGCTTGTTTCCCATCCTAAGTAAATGTTTTTTAACTCAAGGGATTGGCCTGCAGTATAGTTTGTAATTTGGGCCATTCGGTATTTGGACCCTGCCGTAATTATGCTTCCTCTAATTTTAATCGTTAATCGGTCTGTTACGGCACCAACAAAATTAGTGTTATCGAAATTTTTTCGAACTCCGCCAACTAAATAGTCAAATTGAAACATCAAGTCGTATTTAGAACTATTGGAGGCAATAGTTACCCATATGTACAAACCGTTTACAGGATTTGAAACATAGGCTAAAGTGGCTACATTTCCAACGTTATCACCTAGATAAACACTCCCAAAAGTAACATCCTGAGCATTACATTGTGAAAGAGAACAAGCTGGAGTCGTGGTTAATGAAGCATTAGTATTATCGAATGTAACATTGGTATTTTGGGAATAAGCAAATATTGTAGAAAGCATTAATAATAAAAAAGCCAGAAATGGAATTAAAGTAATTTTTTTCATAATCTTATTATTTAAATAACTAGTAACTTATTTCTTGTTAAAATTTAAATAAGAAAAATTGAGATTTTAGTCTATTGCTAGACAATCTGAATATTTAAAAACTATTGATTCACCTAAGCTAACCCTCGGATTGGTTTGTGAATGACTGTATTGTGGTGCGGGACAGAACTAATAAGTCTGTACAAGTAGAGTACTTTTTGCTTTCATACTTTTTAGATTTAAAATTTATGAAATGTTTAATTTTTTAACACAATCAAAGATATGTATATGGTTTTTTATAATACTTTTTAATCTTTAAATAACTTAAAAAGTCGTTAAAAGGATGTTTTTATGCTAAAATGAACCTTAAATTTCTTTATGGTTTCATTTTTTAGAAGAAGAGATTGGAGTTATTGTTTTGTATCCGAATGTTTTAAAAGCAGCTTTTTATATTATTACTAATTTAATGATTATACCTAAAATAGCTGCTGCAATAATAATATAGGGTTCCTGAATTTTCTTTATATAAAGCAACGTAAAAATTGTAATAATTGCCAGTAGAGCCGTTGGAATGTCTATTATACTTCTTTTGGCTATCACCATTACAGATATGAGCCAGAGAAATTGTACAGTGCTTGTGAGATACAATTTATAGAGCGGGATTTTCATTCATGATTTGTAAATTAAAATGCAATTCCAAACTGAAAACCGACTGTAAAGGAAGCGGGATGATTATTACCAAAGCGGATGGGCAGGGGGATTGCGGCAAAGTAGCTGCAATTGGTGCTTTTTATTATTGTTTTGTTCAAAACAGGTGTAATGCCATATCTTCCGGAGGATTCAAAAGCAGCCCTTCCCGCAAAAGTATATCCTTGTCCTAAAGCTACCAGAACCCCGGGATGAAACAATAAGTTAGTTACTTTGCTGGTACCCTGATCGTCCTTGATATTGGGAACTACCTCAAAAGAAAATCCGATTTTCTCGTTTTTCCAGATATTGATTCCAGTTGGAAATCCTACTGCGTAGTAGTCTCTGAAATTTACTGCAGTTTCATCTTTATTTAAGGTTACCAGAGGATGCAGAATACCAAAATATCCTGTGATTTTAGGATACGTAGTCTGAGAAAAGCACGGAAGGCTAAATAGTAGTAGAATAGAAAGGAGCGGGAATCTTAAAAGCATCGATATTGTTTTTATAAATTATAGAAACAAAATTACAAGCATTAAACTTCCCTAAATAGAATGCGTTTTACGTTTTGTATAGGGATTACTTTTTCTGGATTTTTTTTCTGTATGCCGACGGATTCTTTCCGGTTTGAAGTTTAAAAATTCTTGTAAAATGGCTCTGGTCCGAAAATCCGGTTCTATAGGCAATCTCCGTCAAAGTATAGGTGGTGTTCTCAATAAGATTTACCGCTTTTTCAATCCTTTGTTTTCTCACATAGTCCCCGAAATTTAAATCTTCAAAATATTTAGAAAATTCTCTCGACAGGTAGGATGGGTTCAAATCGAGTTCACCCGATATTTTTTTAAGGTCGAAAGTAAACTGAGTATCAATCTGGTCCTGAATAAGATTTTTGAGGTCTTTTACCCAGGATGGTGTTTTTCCGGCTGTTTTTTTTTTATAAGAAATTTATTGTAAACTTCGTGTAGCAGGTTCTCAAACGGGCTGTTCTCCAGATGTTTTTATTTGTATAGATGTGAGGCCCAGCTGTAAAGTGCGTCATAGAGCACCATTCCGGTTTCAAGGAGTTTATAATCATCGGTAATATTATGCGAAAGCCCGGCAGACACCGCCCAGAGTCCGGCAGATTCTTTTGCAATTTCATGACGATCGGTATCAGCCCCGCGTACAATTCCTGCCATGATGGAAATAGCGGGATCCTCAATTTTATATTTTTTTACAATATAATCGAAAGTGCACTGCTCCTGATAATGTGTGAATTCAACATTTGGGATATCAAAAGGAACAGCATTTAATTCTTTTGCTTTGTCCAGAACCTGATCAAAAGGGACGTAAATAAATTCAGCCTCAGGATCCACAAAATTTCTAATAAGCCATGGGCATGCAATTCGGTCTATTTTTGGCCTTTCTCTGGTGATCCATTTCATAAATCAATTGTTTTTTAGAATACGTGCTAAGGTACATTTTTTTATCATTTAAGTATCACGTAGTGAGAATGCACAGTGCTTGTGAGGTACACTTTGTAGAGCGGGGAGAATTTTATTTAACTGAAACAAAATCGTATAAAAATTTATTTTGTTTCAAGAAATGGAACAAAATGATAAAAAATAAAAATTTGTTACCGTTTTTGTAACAAATTTAAAAATATAAAAAATTTGTTTACCTGGTAAAATAGAAGAATCCTTCGCGAGGGGATAGAAACTTTGTAAATGTCTTTCGACTTTAAATTCATAACAACCCAAAACAAAAAAAGAGACCCGAAAGTCTCTTTTTTTAAAATTATATATTTGTAAATAACCAAAGCTGCGCAAATGTCTCTGACTTTGCGCTTTTTTTTTGCACTTATGAATTATTACGTTTATAAAAGTCTCCTGACTTTTACCGTTATTTTTTAATACTGTTTTAAATCTTTTCTTTTCTGGAAATTACATCTAAAAAATTTAGTTTTAAAGTCTGAGACTTTATTACTTATATGTTTTAAATTAGATATTGCAAGTTGGCGCAAAGTCAGAGACATTTGCGCAGCACTTTTGAGATACACTTCGTAGAGCGGGGGGTAATTTTAATTGGTTGTATTCTACAGATGTAATCGAACCATTTCTTATGTTTGTAGCTCAATATCTAAGTTTTAAGTATGAGTAAGAGTATTAAAATTATTTCATCAGAAGAATTTCCAAAGCAATTTATGTCTGATGCTTCTCTCGACTTTGATTTCTTAAAATCTCCCTTACAGATATATGATTTAAATACTACAACCGAGTATATCCAGATTCCGACCCCGCTTTTTAGGCCTGATTATAATTTTATGGTTCATGTTACCAGAGGTTATGCCAAACAGCAAGTCGACAAAGAAGTGATATCCATAAATGAAAATGATGTTTTGTTTGTAAAACAGGGACATATTACCGCAATGAAAGAAATTGATCAGATGATAACGGGACATTTTATTTTATTTGAGGAGAGTGTTCTGAATCATATTTTGTCGAAACAGGAGCTAATACAGATTTTTGCCGCCAATTCAGTTCTTAAATTGCCTAAAGAGACCAGTATATGGCTTAATTCTTTGTTTGGTTTATTAAGTCAGGAATTTCGTAATGAAAATTCCAATATTGAAATTTGTTATTCGCTCATGCAGGCGGCTTTCCAGAAAATTCTTTTTTCAAATAAGGAACTGAATAAAACAATACATCGCAACAATGAGATCACTTTTTCTTTTAAAGAGCTGGTTTATAAATATCATGCAGAGAATAAGTCAGTGACCTTTTATGCCGATAAATTAAAAATTTCTGTAAATTATCTCAATAGATGTATCAAGCAAACCACCGGAATAGCTCCAAAAGAATGGATAAACAATGTTAGTATTCTGCAAAGTCAGATACTTTTGCAAGATTTGACTAAAGATATTTCAGAAATTGCTTTTGCCTTGAATTACGAAGATCCTTCTTATTTTGGACGCCTTTTCAAAAAAATAACAGGTACAACTCCTTCTCAGTACCGAAATTCATTAAAGCAAGATTTGTCCGAGTAACGGCAAACTAAATCCTAGTAACAATTATTGTTTTAACTGCAACTTTGCCCTAAGAAAATCTTAGAGGGCTGATACAGCTTGTGTGTTTAAATTTAATAATTGTTATTTTGAAAAAAGTACTGTCATTCGTTTTAGTAACCTTGTTTTTTTGTTTTCCAAATAAGTTTTATGCTCAATTAATTACAGATGGTGCCGGGATGAGCATTACTGTGCATGGGAGAACTAACTTTAAGAATTTGTCAACTGTAGATCTGTACTATGGGAATAAATTCAAATATAATACTTACGATTTTTGGTTGCCAATACCACCTTTTAAAATTGGAAAAACACGTATTCTTGGAACGGTCAACTACCGTGTTTTAGACTTTACATTTGATAGAGATATTGAAATTAGTCCGAATTACATCACGAAGATAAACGAAATCAAACCTACCATTGTGGTGCGACATCCTATAGGAAAAAGATGGGCTGCTTTTGGAGTCTTTATACCTACAATTGCTTCTGACTTTAAAAATTCGTTTTCGATGAATGATATGGTTTTCGATGGCATTTTTGGAGTTTCGAGAAAGTTTGGAGAAAAGTCAAATCTCGAAATCGGAATTGGCCCTCATGTTATGTATGCTTTTGGCAAGTTTTTAATAACACCTGCCGTATCTCTGGACTATAAGAGCAATAATGGTAAGTGGCTTGCTCAAATATACTGGCCAAGGGTAAATGTTTTTAGAAATCTGGGTAATAATACTCAAGTTGGTCTGGCCGGCTCGATTGACTGGACGCTTCACAATTTACAAAACTACAAGAATGATCAGGGAGAAGAGATCGATTATGCTCAGTTTTCGGCAATTCATGGCGGTCTGCAAATTAATCAACGTCTTTTTGATGGCTTTTGGTTACAACTCCAGGGAGGTTTAGGATTTGCCAACAAATACACACTTTATAATTCTAATAATGACACCATTAGCAATTATAAAGCAAAAGAAACGCCTTATGTCAAAATGATGCTCAGTTATCGTTTTGGGAAATAGGCACACAAACAGAATCACATTAAAAATTATAAAATTAAAGACAAAATGAAAAAATCTATTTTAAGCATTCTTCTATTGGGAGTATCGTATTTTACTAATGCACAACAGATAAAAACGAATGTTGATGTACACAATGTTCAAAAAGGTAAAGGAGCTGTTGTATTAAATGTATATGATAAAAAAGAAAATTTTCTCAAGCGAGCCTGCTTTACCAAAGTTCAAAAAGTGAATCAGGAAACGATGAAGTTTCAAATTGATTTGCCAAGAGGGACTTACGCAATTACGGTTTATCAGGATTTGGATAATAACGGAAAACTAAACAGTAACTGGTTGGGGATGCCTAAAGAGCCTGTAGGGAACAGTACGAATTTTATGCCGGATGGCGGGGCACCAACATTTCAGGATTGCTCTGTTTATATCTTAAATAATGACGCTACTATTAAAATAAATCTTTACTAAGGATTTTTGAAATTTTAGTTTAAAAGAGCCTGTCTTTTATAAAATGACTGGCATTACCAGGCAAACTTAAATCATGACATAAAATTATGGAAGAGATAAATTCTGAAAAAAAAGTTATTGCAGAGTTAAAGGGGGCTTGCAAGGAGTATCAAACCGGTGATACATTGATTACGGCTCTGGAAGCAACAACTATTCAGTTTAGAACCCGGGAGCTCACCTTAATAATTGGTCCTTCGGGTTCGGGGAAAACTACACTATTATCGCTGTTAGGCTGTGTTATTTATCCAACAAAAGGAGATGTTTTTATTGATGGTCAACACGTAAATGCGCTTTCGGCTAAGGAATTATCGGCTTTGAGATTGAATAAAATAGGTTTTGTATTTCAAAGTTTTAATCTTTTAGCACCACTTAATTCTTTAGAAAATGTAATGATGCCGTTGCAGCTTATGAAGGTAAGCGAACCCGTGGCTAAGAAAAAAGCAGAAAAAGCTCTTGAATTAGTGGGGATGAAAGACAGAATGAAAAATTTACCCAAAATGCTAAGTGGTGGCCAGCAACAAAGAGTTTCGATTGCACGGGCACTGGTAACCAATCCGCCAATTGTGCTTTGTGATGAACCAACAGCTGCATTAGATGTAAAAAGTGTTGGTTTAGTAATGGAGGAACTAAAAGAACTTGCTCAAAATGGAAAAAGTGTAATTGTGGTTACACATGATATGCGGCTTAAGAAGTTTGCAGACAGAATTATTTATGTGGATAGTGGAATTGCGACTGAAAATGAGAGTGCAACATTTATAAAGAATCAATTAATCAAATTATAAAGAATGAAATATATTTTAATTTCTATAACGGCCCTTCTTTTTTTTAGCTGTAATAAAAAAGACGAAGTAAAACAGGGTCAGACAGGTTTTACTAAAGAAGTTCTTTCATCGGGTATTGTAGGAATCGGACGTGTTGAACCGGAGGAGAAATTGTCTTTATTGGCAACAGAAGTGGGTGGTGTTGTTCTGGCTATCCATAAAAAGGAAAATGATACAATTGGGAAAAATGATTTAATTATCGAATTGGATCATTCCGTTCAGGATGCTAAAATCGCCCGGATAAAAAGTCGAATTCAAACACAAAAAGCGGAGATAGACATAGCACAGCTGAAGCTAAAAGAGCAGAAAATAAATGTTGCAAACAAACAAACAGAATTAGAGCGACTGAGAAACTTACAAGAAAAAGGCGCAGAAATAAAACAGAATGTTGATAATCTTGAAACCGAAACTAAAATTTTTCAAACAAATCTGGAACAATTGAAAAGCAAGATTTTGGTTGAGAATTCCAGACTTCAGGAAATAAAACAAGATCTGGAAGTGTCAAACCGTGAGCTGCAGCAATATTTGATAAAAGCACCGGGTGATGGACAAATTATGACCATGTACGCAACAAAAGGAGCTGCATTGTCACCCAGTCAGTCTTTTGCAGATTTTATTCCGAAAAGTAATTTGGTTGCTGCCTGTGAAATTGATGAGCTGTTTGCAGACAAAGTTAAAAAAGGTCAGAAAGCCATTATTCGTCAAATAGGATCCAATAAAATTATCGGATCTGGCAGAGTTATTTTCGCGTCTTTGGCACTTAAACGCAAATCTATTTTTTCTGAAAAAGCAGAAGATCAGGAAGACAGAAGAGTGCGGGAAATAAAAATTCTGTTGAACAACCCAACGAAGTATTTAATTAATTCCCGGATTGAATGCGTTATTCAGGCATCAAAATAAGTAAGCATCACAAACAAGAATGATGAGGGATAACTTCATAGGGACTGGAAATGCCAATATAGAGGTATGAATTCCCTGTATAAATGAAAACAAATAATAGCTAAGTATGAAATTTGGTATTAAAACAGCGTGGAAGTTTATTCGTTTCGATAAAACAAAAAGCATCGGAGTAGTGGTTGGAATAGTAATAAGTACTTTTCTTATTGGACAACAAATTGGGACATTTAATTTTTTGACAGGACTAATGAGTGTGCTGGTAAAAAATACAACAGCTGATATTTGGGTTGTTGATAATAAAACGACAGATGCCAATCAGCTTAGTTTGATAGATACCAGAAAAGAGAAAGAAATCAAGAGTTTGGAGGGAGTGAAAGAGGCATTTCCAATGGTTGTAACAAATGGTAAGGCAAAATTTCCTAACGGAACCAGTGCTGTTGTAAATATTATTGGAAGTGAATTTCCGTATTTTAAAGCAGGTCCGGATCGTGCAAAGGTTGTACAAGGAGAACTTTCAGATTTAGTACAGGAGGCAGCTGTGTCTGCAGATTATTTTGACCGAAGTAATTTTGGAGGTTCATCAAATGTTGGGACTAGTTTTGAAATCAATGGGAAAAGAGCAGTAATTACCCTGCAAACAAAAGGGATAAGGGGTTGGGGTGGTTACTTAATGTACACTACGATTGACAGAGCAAGATTTTACAGTAATATTCCCTCTACTGCTATAAGCGCTTTATTGGTAAATGTAAAAAAAGGGAAAGATGTAGACCAGGTTGTCGATCAGATCAATAATTCTATTTATGGAGTAAGAGCATGGCGAACATCATCCTTGAGTTCAGCAACCATAAATAGTGTTTTGGCTTCTACAGGTTTAGGTGCCAGTACGGGCTCCTTAGTAGGATTTGCCATTATTGCCGGTTTTTTTATTATTGGATTAACGATGTATTCATCAGCACTTGACAGAATTAAGGATTATGGAACTCTAAAAGCAATTGGTGCAACCGATTCCTACATTAGGAAATTAATACTTACACAAGCCGCTTTATTTGCTATTGTTGGGTTTATGATTGCTTTTATTTTCTTATTAGGGTTTAAGAACGGAATGTATCAATCGGGAATAGTAATAGATTTTAGTCCCGGAATACTTTTCATAATTCTAACAGTTACCTTCTCTATTTCGCTTTTCGGAGCTGTGTTTGCCATTAGAAGAATAAAAAATGTAGAACCTGCCTCTGTTTTTAGAGGTTAAAAAGTTGTTAGGATGAAAAATAATGTATGGTATATCTGCTTTATAAGCTATTTTCTGTTGTCAGGATTTTTTAAAATGAATGCACAAAGTCCGGTCTGGACCTTAGATAAGGCTATTGAAGCAGCACAAAAGAATAGAAAGATAGTAGCTTCAATGGAAAAAGAATATAAAATCAATCAATTAAGAACAAAAGAATTAAATGCGAAATATTTGCCCAGAGTGGCGTTGAATTATAATTATCAGTACAATCCGATTATTGCTACAAGTGTTTTACCGGCTGAAGCATTTAATTCTCATCAAGCATCAGAGGGTGTGGTTCCGGTAAAATTAGGAGCTAATTATTCTCAAAGCGCAGGTGTTTTATTGCAGCAACCCTTACTGGATATGACCATTTCAAAATTAATAGCCGAATCGAAACTACAGGAGAAACTAGCTGCTTTAAATGAAAAAGAGGCAAAGCTGGAACTTACTTATGAAGTCTCAAAAGTATATCTAAATATAGTAGTTGCAGAAGAACAAGAAAAAGAAGCGGTTGGTGATACTGCACGTACAGCGCTGAGTCTGGAAACTATTAATCAAAAATACAAATACAAAAGAGTTTTAAAAACGGACGTAAACGATGCTAAAGTAACGCACAATAATGCGGTTCAAAAATACCGCAATGCCCTAAATAATGTATTGGTTTTGAAACAGTATTTCTTATACGTTATTGGAAATGAATCTTTGGTTGCTGCTGCTGTGAAATTAGAAAAATACAGCGTAGAGGAAAGTATTGGCAATCTTGATGATAATCTAATTGAAGCATTGCCTCAAATTGAAATTTTGAAAACGCAAAATGAAGTATTAGAGAATAAGAAAAAACTGGAAAGAACTAAATATAGCCCATTGATTACTATAAATGGTTATTTAGGAGCAGATCAATTTACAGAAAAGCTAAATCCTTTTCAGCAAAATAGTTGGTATGGAAATAGTTATGTTGGTGTCTCATTAAAGTTGCCTTTTTCTTTTGGAGAAAATACAGCAAAAAGAATTGATCAGTTAAAATTTCAGCAAAATCAAAATAAGGACAGAATTACAGAGAATATTAATAAAAGCAAATACAATGCTTTAAATGCCGCTACTGTTTATGCTAATGTCCTGGAACAACTAAAAACAGTGAGTGAAAACAGTAAGCTCACTTCAGAGATTGTAATGATTTATCAGGACCGATATAAATTTGATCAAATAGCCTTTAATGAACTAAATGATAAAGAGATCAAATTGCAAAATCTGGAATTATTTCAGAATCAGCTTAAAAAACAATTGATAGTATCATGGCTTGATTGGAAAAAAGCGGCAGGAAAATTAGTCTGGTAAGTTTGAAGAGCATTTGCATAAGTATTATAGCAAACGGATAAACATTTCTTTCAGCTAAATTTTATTTAGGAATGAAAAAACAGCTTTGTAGGCATACCCTGTAAAGGCTGTTCAACATCCCGTACAGTCTTTTTGTTTACATTTTTAGTTTTAAAAGTTATCGATAGGCTGTTTATAGGATTGCTAATCCCATTTTATAAACAGTATTCGAAGTTGACATAGTGCGAAGGATATCAGGAAGCTTTTATAAAAACACGTAAAACTACCTATATTCATTTGCAGGATAAATCTTATTTTCGTTAGGGTGTACTATCAATTAGATAGCTAACCATTGAGCCGTAACAAATCAATAACTACTAAATATGGACAACAAAAAACGAAGCATTGAAAAACCTACTGCAAACAACGTAAAATGTTGGGACAGTAGTGGCAGTACTGAAATGGTGACACAGCGTCTTAAGGAGATGTTTGTAGAAATGGGCCAAAAAACCCGAATTGAAAATGGGCAACACCCAGCCCAACGTGCTGTTTTTAGAAAACAACACGGTATCACTTATGGACAATTCGTAATCAATGAGGATATTCCTGAAAAATTTAAAAAAGGTATTTTTGCGGGTTCTAGTTTTGATTGTGCTGTTCGTTTCTCTAGTGATACAGGACCCACTTCACCGGACTTAAATTCCACTATTGGAGTGGGGTTGAAATTGTTTGGAGTGGAAGGACCAAAGCTTTTTGGAGAAGGCCCTACTGCCGATTTCATTTTTCAGAATATCGATCGCTTTTTTGCTAGTGATGCACAACAAATGTGTGCGTTTACAACTGCGGGTGCTATTGATAAGGATTATGATTCTTATATCAATAAACATCCTGAATTAGCTGGTATTTTACAAGCTATGCAGAAAGAAGAAGCGAGTGTGTTAAGTACTGGTTATTGGGCTATTTTACCTTTTCAGCTAGGAGAAGATCAAATTGTTAAATATCGTTTGGTTCCGGACGACACTTATAAAGGGGCACCTTTTGACGATGATAATTATTTACGTTTGGATTTAGAAAAACGTTTGCGCAATGGAGCTGCTACTTTCAGATTTGAAATTCAATTGCGTACTAATGAGGCAACCATGCCTCTTAATGATGCACAAGTAGTTTGGAGTACAGAGGAAAGTCCGTACATCTGTATTGCTAAGTTACATTTACCCCAACAAGATGTAACTGCGATTGGTCAGTCTGAATTTGGAAGCAATCTTTCATTCAATATTTGGAGAACTTTAGAAGTTCATAAACCTTTAGGCTCAATTGCAGAGGCTCGCAAAACCGTTTATGCAGCTAGTGCCGAAGCAAGGCATCAAGCCAACGGGCAACAGCTACAAGAACCTAATGCCATAAATCCACATTTTAGAGGCAATACAGACGAGGATAGCAATTGTATTGTTAGAGCAGGTATTTATCCCCCTATTGGTGTAATGCGTGTAGGAACTAGTGAAGAAGAGTATTTTATAGGTCCTTTAGTAGACGAACCAGAAGTAAAAGAGGATGTTTATGCTTATCGCGATAAAACCGGAGCGATAAAACGTCAGGCCGCACAGTTTCGTATTTATGGTTTCAATGCTGCCGGAAAAGCGATTAAGGAGCTAACGATGGATAATGCTAAGATTACCTGGTATTCGCATTTGGCCAATCAAAAATCATCGTGGTATCAATTTCAAATTGCCTTAGATATTCCGGATGCATCCGCTCCTAATGTTCCGCCTTCTTTATTAAGAAATATTGATGTAAAAGACCGGAGCCAGTTGTTGATTGATGGTGGAGGCGAAAGTATCTCAAATCCTAATGTCACTGAAGGAAAAAAATTCATGGGGGAATTCATGGGTGAATCGGTTTATTTAGGAGAAATGCACACCGACGAAAAAGGACGTTTAGTAATGTTAGGTGGTCATGGTAAATCGAAAAATATCAATGGCGACAGAGCCATTACCTTTGCTAACAATGAAGGTTGGTATGATGATATGTCAGATGGCCCTGTTACCGCCACAGTAGAATATGAAGGAGTAGCTCTCAATGTAGATCCTGCCTGGGTGATCTGTGCGCCACCTGATTATGCTCCTATGCAAAAATCGGTTCGTACTATGTGGGATTTAATGCGTAGTGTTGCTGTAGAATCAGGAATGTTAGTAAGACCTGCAAGACCTTCTTTCTGTAAAGATATCTTGCCTATTTTTGAAAGAATGACCAATTTACAATGGGTAAATGCAGGATTTGCGGCTGCTTTTGGATGGGGTGGACAATTTAATTATACCAGTATAACATGGGTAAAAAAACTAAATGATCCTTCTTCTGCCAACTTAGAAATGCGTCGTACTATTTCCAATAATTTCCGTAGGTTTGATCAATCTGGTGCCGAAGCGCCACAGCTATGGCCTTGGCTATATGGTGATGCAGTTGCCATTCCTACACAAGGTTCTGTGCGTCAACATTCCACCTTATCGCAGTTGCAATTGCAGTTTTTAGATCAATGGGTCGAAGGTGATTTTGATGCCGATTTTGTAGATAAAACAGGCTGTCCTTATATTCCACCTGTTAAAAAAATTGATGATTATCCTATTGCCGAACAACCCGACATGCTAACCAAAGCTGCCATGGATTTTTGCTTGGCAGATGCTTTTCATCCGGGTTGCGAAATGACTTGGCCTATGCGAACTTCTGGTATGTATATGGCTCCTTTCCGATTGAAACACGCTCCTAAAACACCAAAAACCGATTACCATTATTATGGCTCTACTATGAATAGTGATGTCTTGACTTTACCTGCGGGTCCTTTATTAGGTGGTCAGGTACCAGGTGGTGTGACAAGATGGATGGCTATTCCCTGGCAGACAGATACGGCAAGCTGCAGAGATGGTTATACGACTGCATACGACCCTTATCTGCCAACATTTTGGCCTGCCAGAGTTCCTAATAATATTTTGAGTGAAGAACGTTATAAAGAAACTTTAGATACTCATTTAGAAGAAGAAACCCGTAGAGAAGCTTTTGCATATCGTTATTTTTGGTTGGATGATTTGCCTTTAGATGGTGAAGCCCCAACACAAACCAATCAGATTAATGCAATGGTGAAGTATTTTGACAAGTTAGCGATTGTACAGCCGCGTCCGGGGGTATCTGATGATCCTAATTTTCCGCCAGAAATGCAAATTGGTGTAATTCCTAATGACGAACAAAACCAACTGTTGTTGCAAGAGACAGAAACCCGATTAAGAAAAATCTTAAATGACAACAAGCGTTTGGATAAGAAAGAAGAATCTTTATTAAATATTACTTTGGAACATTTGTCTAATGAAGGTTTGTTTACTGAACAAGTTGTAATAGAAAGCACTCGCGACCAACTATTAGAATTGGTTCAGGACGAATTGGTTCAGGATGAGGTTTTAACAGGTGAAGTTCAAAAACTAGTTGATTTACTAGCTTCTAAAGCACATAAATTCACCAGAACAAGAACCGTTCCTCATTCCAGACAACCTCGAAAAGAAGTGGGTGTTCCGGAACAATTGGTTCGTTTCCAGCGTTTTATTCCAAAATAGTATTAGGTTTGGCAACAGAAAAAACAGATATATTAATTATAGGTGGCGGCATTGCAGGTTGTATTGCCGCCATTTCCTTGACAGATACTTATCAGGTAACATTAGTTGATAAACTTCCTAAACCCACTGAGCGCATTGGAGAATCTTTAGCTCCCGCTTCGCAACGCATTTTAAGACAATTGGATTTATTGGAGGGCTTGGAAAACCAAGTAGACATTTTGTACCGTAAAAGCGTAGGTATGCAGTCCTATTGGGGAAGCGACCAGGTGCATTTAGTAGACGATTTAAGAAATCCTGATGGTTTTGTTAAAAATTTGGACCGACAAGCTTTTGAAGCCTATTTGAGAAGTGTTGCAGAAACTAGAGGCGTACATTGTTTGTGGGGTTCTAAACTGCAAAGTAGTTCTTATGAAAATTCTCGTTGGCAGGTGCAATTAAGAGCTAGTGATACCTCTTTACATACTTCAACGATTTCTGCATCTTTTGTCATTGATGCTAGTGGGCGTCAATCGCATTTTGCACAGAGCCTGGGTATTAAGCGACAAGTCGAAGATAAATTGATTGCCTGTTGGGTTACTTTACCTAATACCCGAACCAATGTCATGAGTACTATTTCAGCTAGAGAAAATGGTTGGTGGTATAGTACTGTTGTTCCTCATGGCAAAAGGGTAGTGGCTTTTCATACCGATGCTGATTTAGTGGCTAAAAACGAACTTAAAACTACTGACTCATTTTTGGAACTGGCAAAAAAAAATACGGTTATTTTATCTTTACTAAACGAACATGAAAATGATATTACCTTTAAAGGTTCAGTTGCTGCTAATTCAACTAAATTAAAACAAGTAGCCGGGCAACGATGGGTTGCTTTAGGAGATGCAGCACTAAGTTTCGATCCGCTATCTTCGCAAGGTATGTACAATGCAATGGCTAGTGCCATGCAATTACAAACTTTACTATTACAGTACGGGTTTGGTGAAACACTTCAAAAAAGGTATACAGAACAAACAGAACAAATTTGGAGTCATTACCTAAAACACAAAAGTATTTTTTACCAGGCGGAAACCAGGTGGAGAACAGCTGCTTTTTGGGACAGACGGTTGTGATGTTTATCTTTAAAGCGGTGTTTCTATTTGAATCGAAAATAGGCAATACTGTTTGATAAATTCGGGAAATTGACCGTCTTACTTTTTTGTGGCAAAGTAAGAGGCAACTCCAGTTTTGGTTTAATTTTCAACATTTAGAGTCATAGAAGTATAATCATAAGAAATAGTATCGATTCTAAACATATCCTTTGTTATGCTCAATTCCTCAAAATTCATTTTTTTGTAAAGTTTGGTTGCTGGAATATTATTTGTCAAAACTTGCAAATCAATCCAGCTAATTTTGCGATTATCTTTACAATAATCAATAATGAATTCTAACAAATTTTGACCAATTTTCAAATTTCTAAAATTACTGTCAACACCCATTCCAAGTAGAACTCTATGTTCTGCATTTGACTGATTTTGAGAACGGATGTCAATGTGTCCTACAATTTTTTCTTCTTCATTTATTGCTATCCAGATTTTTCTCCATCCAGCCTTTTCATTCATTCCGTCCTCAAACTTTGCCTTCCATTCGTTCGAAAGTGTAGATTGCTGTTTAGAAAGTGGCTGGAAAAGTGCTGTTCCTTTCTGTCCATTTTCAGAAAGATGAATGTTCAAGTATTGAAAAAAGTCATCAAGTTTGTCTTTATTTAGCTCTTTAATTGAAATCATTTTATTAATTGAATATAGGTGTGTTGTTATTGGCTAACCATTAACACAAATATATAGCTATTTTGGATTTGCAAACAAATAGGAGAAAAAAGGTTACGCTATATTTTTGTAATAAGTTAGTTTATGAAACTCTTCAATAGTTTTAAAAATAGACAATTGCTTTTTATAACAGAGAAGGTATCAAGTCCACAAGGTTGAACGTATACTTTTCCCATAATAAATAACCTATCTTATAACATTAATAAACTTTCGTTATCATTTCATTTATAGGCAAGCGAACTTTTTTCATAGTTGCCATGTAGTCTTTTTCCAAATCACGGTATCCTAATGCAAGTATAACTGCGGAATGCAGCCCTTTCTCTTTCAAACCCAAAACTTCATCGATAATAGAAGCATTAAATCCTTCGATAGGAGTGGCATCCACTTTCAATTCTGCCGCGGCAATAAGTGCTGTTCCTAGTGCAATATAAGCTTGTTTGGCAGCCCAAAGTGCTTTTTGCTCTGCGTTGATATCGCTAAAATAGGAATGCAATCCATTTCTAAATCCTGATAAGGCACCAGCATCAAGACCTCTTTGCTTTTCTGTCATTGCTATGTAATTGTCAATGTAAGTCGGAGATATGTCAGTGAATGCAGCAAAAACCAACAAATGAGAGCAAGAGTGAATCTGTGCATTATACGAATCAGCACCTAATTTTTTTTGGATTTCCAGGTTGCTTATAACAAAGACACGGTAAGATTGTAGACCACAAGAAGATGCTGAAAGATTTATAGCCTCTAAGATCTGATCGACTTTCTCTTCTGTTACTTTAATGTTATTGTAAGCTTTTGTGGCGTAGCGCCATTTTAAATTTTCTATCAAATTCATTGCTATATCTATCTTAATTTTTGGCAAATATATATGATATTGTTTTCTTTTTCGAGTTTTTGAAGCGCTCTGGGAAACTCCAAATCACTCATCTTAGGTCACTAAAGAATAATTATCTGTTTCCCTTCATTATTGCACATATTTAAAGATTAATAATCTTTAAATATGTGTATAAAAAGAATGATTCTCTGATTTTAAGTATAAATAAAAATATTTAATCTTTTATTTTCAAATTTGCAGGGTAAAAAAACTAAACATTATCATCAGATGAAAGCGAACATACAAGAAGATAGGGGAATAAACGAAAAGCAGGATATTGAAAACACCCAGAATACAATCAAGAATGATTTTGCATTCACACTAAAGAGCACTTGTTTAGATGAAAACTATCACCCCTCAAGTCAAACGCGTGTGACAACCAATTTTGCAAACTTGGCTAGAGGAGTTAATCGCCAGCAAAACTTACGTAATGCCTTAAATATGATTAACAATCGATTCAATGCATTGGCTCATTTGGATAATCCAAAAGCCGATCGTTATCGTGTAGAACTTGAAATCATCACAGTAACGATGAGTATTGATGATAAGAATAGTATTAACAATCTGCCGTTGATTGAAGTTTTAAAAACGAATATTTTTGACCACAAGACTGGCCAGCGTATCGAAGGTATTGCCGGAAATAATTTTTCTTCTTATGTTCGTGATTATGATTTCAGTATTTTATTGATCGAGCACAATAAAAATAAATCTAATTTTTGTATTCCTGAAAACTTTGGTGATTTGCACGGAAAACTTTATAAGTGTTTTGTGAGTTCAGCCACTTATAAAGAGCACTTTAAAATGTCACCGATCATTTGTCTAAGTGTATCAAGCAACAAAACTTATACCCGCACTGAGTATCAGCATCCGGTTTTGGGTTTTGAGTATCTGCAGGATCAGTATTCAATCACGGATGAATATTTCTCTAAAATGGGCTTAAAGGTTCGTTTTTTCATGCCTCCGAATAGTGTTGCACCGATGGCTTTTTATCATTCCGGAGATCTACTTGCTGATTATACTGATCTTGGACTAATCAGCTCAATCAGCACGATGGAGGCTTTCCAGAAGATTTATCGCCCTGAAATTTACAATGCAAATTCAGTGGCAGGGAAAATCTATCAACCTAGTATTAAACACGAAGATTATTCACTGACTCGCGTGGTTTATGATCGCGAAGAGCGCAGCCGACTGGCAGTTGAACAGGGTAAATATGCAGAAGAGCATTTCATTAAGCCTTACAAAAGTCTCCTGGAACAATGGTCTGCTAATTTTACGCTTTAATTGATTACAACGCATTAAAATCATACTATTATGAAGAAATTATTATTACCCACCTCTATTGTTGGAAGTTTACCCAAACCTGCCTGGCTTGCACCACCCGAAAAACTTTGGTCACCATGGAAATTAGAAGGCGATCAGCTACTGGAAGGGAAACAAGATGCTTTACGCATTTCTCTGCAGGAACAACAATTGGCAGATCTGGATATCATTTGTGACGGCGAGCAAACACGCCAGCATTTTGTAACGACTTTTATCGAGCATTTAAGTGGTGTAGATTTTGAAAATCGTAAAACAGTAAAAATCCGTAACCGTTATGACGCGAGTGTTCCAGTGGTTGTAGGTGAGGTGGTACGTCAAAAAGCAGTTTTTGTTGAAGATGCTAAATTTTTACGTAAACAGACGAACAAGCCTATAAAATGGGCATTGCCAGGTCCGCTGACAATGGTAGATACCTTGTACGACGGCCATTATAAAAGCCGGGAAAAATTGGCGTGGGAATTTGCGAAAGCACTCAATGAAGAAGCAAGAGAACTTCAAGACGCAGGGGTAGATATTATCCAGTTTGATGAACCTGCATTTAATGTGTTCTTTGATGAAGTAAACGATTGGGGAATGGCGGCATTAGAAAGAGCCATTGAAGGTTTACACTGTCAAACTGCGGTTCATATTTGCTATGGTTATGGAATACAGGCAAATACGGATTGGAAAAAGACATTAGGTTCAGAGTGGCGACAATACGAAGAAATTTTCCCAAAAATTCAAAAATCTAAAATTGATGTGGTGTCTTTAGAATGTCACAATTCCAATGTGCCTTTAAATTTAATGGAACTTGTTCGCGGTAAAAAAGTAATGATAGGTGCCATTGATGTGGCAACCAACACTATCGAAACACCAGAAGAAGTAGCTGATACCCTGCGTAAAGCTCTTGAGTTTGTAGATGCCGAAAATCTTTACCCTTCTACAAACTGCGGTATGGCCCCGCTATCTCGAAACGTAGCCAGAGGCAAGTTAAGTGCTTTAAGCGCAGGAGCAGAAATTATACGCAAAGAACTTGGGATTTAGTTTTCAATGTATTAATTAGAATAGGGTTTCCTTGTTTGAAGCCTGCTGTCCGTAGAATTTAACAGAGCGACTCTGCGGACAGACTAATGAATCTAGAGAATCCACGTTTATCGGCGTAAGATATTTTGTAATCTTGACTCTACGGAGGAATAATATTTAAAACACATTGAAGAAATTATTAGAAGTATTAAAAAAAGCAGGTTTCGACGGTTTCCTGTTAATGATAGCCACCATGATTCTGATGGCTTATTTTTTGCCAAAGCCAGGTATGGTCAAAGAACCTGTTTCGCTGGAGGAGATTGCCAATGCAGGCGTTTCCTTGATTTTCTTGTTTTATGGCATGCGACTGAGTGTTGAAAAACTAAAAGCAGGACTTTCCAATTGGAAAATGCACATTGTCGTCCAGTTGACAACCTTTTTATTTTTTCCGCTCATCGTTTTGGCATTTCGCCCGTTGTTTGTCAATAACGGCTTCGAGCTGCTTTGGATGGGTGTATTTTTTCTGGCAGCATTGCCGTCCACAGTTTCCTCTTCCGTGGTCATGGTTTCCATCGCCAAAGGGAACATTCCCTCAGCCATTTTCAATGCAAGCATTTCCAGTTTGATCGGAGTAGTCGTTACGCCTCTTTGGGTTGGATTGTTTATAGCTTCTGCGACAGGCGATTTTGATGTTACTCATATCGTCATAAAGTTGATTCTTCAAGTCTTGCTGCCTGTCATCATTGGCATAAGCCTCAATTCCCGTTTCGGCGCGATTGCCGAAAAATACAAGAAACAGCTCAAATATTTCGATCAGGCAGTTATTCTAACGATTATTTACACGTCGTTTTGCAAGTCATTTTCCGAACATCTTTTTGAAGGCTTTACCGCCCTTGAACTTGCTGGACTTGCTACAGGGTTGATAACGTTGTTTTTTGCCGTCTTCTTTTGTGTTGGACTACTCAGCCGCTTGCTTGGTTTTTCAGATGAAGACCGTATTACTGTTTTATTCTGCGGGTCTAAAAAGTCATTGGTACACGGCACCGTTATGTCAAAAGTACTTTTTCAGCACAGTACTATCACCGGCATCGTATTGCTGCCGCTCATGCTTTACCATGCCTTGCAATTGATTGCCGCTAGTATCATCGCTCAGGGTATGGCTCGACGAAAAGAAGTATAATTTTATTTATGGCGTGGCCCTTTATCTTTTTTCGATAAAGGGCACCAAGGATAACGCTTCCTGCTATAAAATAATGCCCTTTAGATTTTTATACTGTGAAGATAAACGCTGCAGTATGTTATGTTTTTAAGTTGTATAAAATAAGATTTTTGTATTGTTTTTGGTTATATTTGGAGAATTTTATTCTGTTTTAGAAATGAATTAAAGCCTGTTTAAAATAAAATATTCTATGGAGCAAATAGACGATATTGATCTTCGGTTATTAAATATACTACACGATAATTCTAAATACACTGTAAAAGAGCTTGCTAAAATGGTAAATCTTTCGCCATCGCCTGTTTTTGAGCGGATTAAAAGACTAGAGAACAGTGGTTACATTAAGAAATATATAGCTTTGTTGGATGCAGAAAAACTAAACAGAGGGTTTATTGTTTTCTGTAATATTAAACTTAAACAGCACGATCGTAATATAGGGAATCAGTTTGTTAGTGATATTATGAAAATAGAAGAAGTTGTGGAATGTTACAATATTTCAGGAGATTACGATTTTTTAATGAAAGTTTCTGCCAAAGATATGAAGCATTATCAGGATTTTGTGTTTAATAAATTAGGATCAGTTGAAAGTATAGGGAGTACCCAAAGTACCTTTGTTATGTCGGAGATAAAAAATATGTATGGATAGTTCTGCGATGGCTTATTTATTTGAAATTCGCCTTAGCTTTTGTGACAGAAAATGTATGAAGTCCATTTTGGAATTATTTTATATTTAACAAAAAAAACTACGATAAACCAAAAGAGCTGCTCTTCACACGATTCTTTTATAAAATAAGCGTGTGAGTAGGAGGGCAGATGCGACAAAACCGAACAGGAAATTATACTACAGGACTTAGTTATTTTTCTTGCATATATGTTCTCGATGTTTTATACCCCATTCAGTAATTATATTAATTAAGGGCTCCATTTTTCCTCCATATGGAGTGATTTCGTATTCTACAGTTATAGGTTTAGTGTTCATTACTGTTCTTGTAATGAGTTTGTTTATTTCTAATTCTTCCAAATCTTTAGATAGTTTTTTAGCCCCAATACCATTTGTTGTCTTCTTTAACTCCATGAATCGCATTTTGCCATGTATAAGTAGAGTGGCAATTATTTGGATCTTCCATTTTCCAGATAATACTTCCATAGTATCTGAAATGGCTCTTATTTCTCGATTACACTCTTGTGTTAGAATAATTTCTTTTTTCATTTTAGTAGGTTAATTTAGTTAGTTTCTTCTAATAAACCAGTTTCCTGTAGGAAACACATGCCAAAAATATACTATTTGTGTTTAACTTTGTGTAATCACATATAAAAACAAATTAAAAAACAATGAAAGCGAGATTTTTTTTCTGGATTGTAGCCGGGTTTTTTGCTATAATTCTTGGTTGTTCGCTAATTAAAAATAACACTTCAAAAGCTATGGAAAATACTACTAATACTAAAAAAACAGATTACGATAACGGTTTTGCGTGTGATTTGAATACCGGAATGTGTACAATATCTTCGAATTCCAAAGATGAGATTGAATCTTCATTATCAGGTATTAAAAGTGGGAAATTGATTTATGTGGGAGACCCAATATGTTCCACTTGTTTGGCATTTTCATCAGAAATTAAAGAGTTGAAAAAAGAGTTTGATGGAGTATTAGACTTTCAATTGGTATTAGGCGGGCTTAGACCTTATGGGACAGAGCCAATTACTAACATGAGAGATTATTTACTACCGCATTTTGATAACCTGGCTAAAATCACTGGACTTCCTATCAATAATAAGATCCTGTATGATGATTCATTTATCCTTGATACAGAACCACCTTCTAGAGCAGTAGTCGTAATGAGAAAGCTTGCTCCTGAAGTAGAAAATGAATTTTATGAGAGAGTGCAAAAAGCCTTTTATTTAGATAATAGTAATACAAATTATGTTGAAGCTTACTTAGATTTTGTAGAGGAATTTGGAATTAAAAAGGAAGTATTTAAAGAAAGATTTGAATCTAATGAAATAAAAGAGTTAGTGAAATCAGATTTTCAATTTGCTCGCAAAATGGGGGTTAGATCATTTCCTACGGTATTGCTAGAGTCAAATGGTCAAATTTCAATTATTTCCCAAGGGTTTTCAAAAAGTAAGCAAATGATAGATAAAGTTAGGAGTCAGTTATATTCGAAACAAGAGTAAACGAATATAGAAAAGAGTAAGATTAAATTCAAAACATATAACTAATGAATAAACAAAAATTAGATTTTCCAATCAAATGTTTTAATATAGATCATTATACTTTGATTGTGCCTAATGCCAAAGTTGTTTCTGACTTTCATCAAAATGTGCTAGGGTACAAGTTAATAAACACAATTTTAGTTAATGCAGGTTCAGCTTCAGAAGGTAAGCATGATATGCTGAACTATGTTCTTGGGTGGCCAAATAATGAAAAAGGGGTAATGGTGGTAACTGAAGGCTTAACTAAGGAGTCTATTTTTCATAAGTTCTATGAGAAGTTTGGACAAGGCATACACCATGTAGCTTTTGAGGTAGATGATATTGAGGATATTTTTGAGCTATTAGTAACTAAAGGAATAGAAATGACTTCAGATAAGATCTTAAGAGATCCGTTATCAGGATTGAGACAATTTTTTATTTCAAATAAGTATACAGGTGTCTTCATTGAGTTGATAGAAAGAAAAAGTGAAACGGAGGATAAAACTTCTGAGAAACAAGGTTTCTTTACACATGATAATATGTCAGGATTAGCAAATACTATGAAGTCATATTTAGATGATCCTAACTTAAAAAACGATGATGATATTAAGTCTTTAGATAAAACAAATTATTTTGAAGTTAGTGAGTGTATTGAAGTTGATAGAATTGATAATATTCAAATTAACGTTGCTGAAGTTCAAAGTGCAAAAACGTTCCTAAACAGTGTTTTAGGGTTTAGTATAGAAGGTGAAAAAATGATTAACCCTAATGAAAAGGATAAGTTTTTGAGGTTAAGTGAAATTCAGGAATCTCAAAACGGAGTTATTCCGGTAGAATTAGCATTAAAAACATTCAATTTTGAGAAAAGCAAAAATATTCTTGAATCCTTGAATTTAGATTTTAAAGTTCAGGGAGGAAGCATAAGGTTAGAGAAAGAATATGCTGGTTATCCGTTAACCTTGTTGCATGACTAAAATTTTTAGCGTAGAGATTTTAGTTGAAAAAGTAAAATTAATAGAATTTTTAAAGAAACCTATTAATCTTAAATATTGGACCGTACATACCAATTTGGTTGTAATTGAAGATATATGCTATGAAATTACTAGTTCTACCGGAGAAAAAACAAAAATAAGTGTAACCAATAAGAATCATTATTTAGATGATTTTCTAGATTTCACATGGATTTTAGAAGGGGAAATTAAAAAACAATTTCGGTTTTTAATAAGAAATGGAAGCAATGGTAAAATGAGTGTGCAGGTATTTATTCCTTCCACTGCTTTAAGTAAAAAGTTATTAGATCTTCAAAGTTTATTAAACGTTGAGTTTAAAATATTGGAGCAGCTTCTAAATGATGGAAAATACGAACTCACGGAATCTGAGAAAAAGATAATGAAAGAATACACAATAAATAGGTTAATGACAGAGCAAGTGTTACCTAAATTCGAAGGAAAATTCAGTAACGAAGAAGATGCCTTAGAAAAGGTGAAAACAGATTTTGGACAAATGATTACTGTAAATTCTGTTGGGTGTTTGAACCCTAAATCAGCAGAAGATGTACAAAAGATAATAAAGTATTGTAATAGAAACGAAATTCCAGTTAACACAAGAGGGATGTCTCATTCGGCAAGCGGTCAGTGTTTAATAGATCTAGGTATAGTTATTAATATCAAGACCATGAATAAGATTCTTTCAATAGATTTTGATGGAAAAATGGGTTCTGTTGTTGTAGAAGGTGGTATTACTTGGGAAAAGCTTGTAAGAGAAACTCTAAAACTAAATGCAACCCCACCCACGCTTACAGATTGGCAAAAATTGACTGTAGGAGGAACCATTTCAACTGGAGGATTGGGCTTTATGAGTCATGATTCTGGAATCCAGGCAGATAATGTTCTTGAGTTAGAAGTTGTTTCTGGCGATGGTGAAATTAGAGTATGCTCGCGTACTGAGAATAGTGATCTTTTTAACCTTGTAAGGTCTGGATTAGGACAGTTTGGAGTAATTACAAAGGTTAAAATGAAATTAAATCGTGCTCCAAAAATAATGCACGTTACAAAATTACTTATTGATAATGTTAAGGAGTTTCATGATTTAAGTACTCAACTACTAAAAGAACCTGATTTTGAATGCATACATGCTTTTTTAATTCCCAATACAAGGGTTGAATTTGGAAAGAAAATGGGGCAAACTTTTGTTGCAGAAAATCCCGATTACGTTGCTGAAAAGTGCAAAAACGAAGAGGAGTTTAGCTTTTTTGTAGAATTGGTACAGTATGAATATGAAGATCAATGTTTTTTAGAAAAAGAAATTCCTTTGAATGGTTTAAAAAATAGTTATCAAGAAGATTTTTTTAGTTATGTAACAAAAGAGCCACCCTTAATAATTACTGAAAAGGAGAAGGGGAAAACAGCTCATCCAGAGTTAGCTACTTTTATACCGTTTTCACAGTTTTCTGGTTTTATGAATGAATTTCAATTGATGCATAAAGCTGCAGATATGAGTGATGGCCCTGTACTTGTTATTCCAATGAAATCGTCAAGCATTCAAACTCCTTTATTTGTAAAGCCTGAGGAGGATTTTTACTTTATTGGAATATTAAGAAATGCCTATCCAAATACAAAAGAGCGAGTAGGATATTTAAGTGAATTAAACAATGAATTGTATCAAATTGCTTTAAAATATGGAGGAAACAGATATCCTTGTGACAGTATTAATAAACCTGGAAACCCAGAAGAATGGGCGATACATTTTGGAAACCGCTGGCCTGATATGACAGCTGGTAAAATAAAGTTCGACCCTAAAAATACCTTTCACTCCATGTTAAATATATTCCATAAATAAAATAATTCAATTTAGATTATGATTTCTTTAGATAAAAATGAGCTCCCGTCTGATCTCCCAAAAAGTATCAAGGAAGAGGTAATTAGTAAGCTAATAATTTCTGACTGGAACAGATATCCAGTTGCAGAGCCACAAGAGCTTATAGCTTTAATTGCTCAATTAAATAGTGTTCCTGCCGATTCATTGATTCTAGGGAATGGGTCTTCGGGCTTAATTATGAGATTCTTAGGAGAGCTTTCAAAGCACTATAATAGAATTGTTACACCAAATCCAAGTTTCGAACTATTTGATATTTGCCCAAAATTATTCGATCTAAACCATATCCCTTGGGGTTTTAATGATGAATTAGATTATGATTATGCGGGGTTTCCTAGAGGTAAGAATTCAATTTATGTGTTTTGTACACCAAACAATCCAACAGGAACTTTAATTGATCCGGTATTTGTAGAAACTGA
This sequence comes from Flavobacterium sp. N502540, assembly GCF_025947365.1. Classification (NCBI taxonomy): domain Bacteria; kingdom Pseudomonadati; phylum Bacteroidota; class Flavobacteriia; order Flavobacteriales; family Flavobacteriaceae; genus Flavobacterium; species Flavobacterium sp. N502540. Next base: position 5,002,541 of record NZ_CP110012.1, on the reverse strand, counting down.
AGTAGCTAACGATCCATCTAGTGTTTTTTTAATCGATGAGGCATACGCAGAATTTGCGAATGATTCATACGCACATTTGACTCAAAAATATAACAATGTCATTGTTTTGAAAACATTCTCGAAAGCTTTAGGAGCTGCAGCAATTAGATTAGGGTATGCTATGTGTTCAGATACTATCAAGAAACAATTGAAAAAAAATGATCTTCCCTTTAAGTTCTCACCGTTTACTATTATTTCCGCCAAAGTGTTAATAAATAATTTTGAGAAAGTTATTCAACCTAGAATTGAAAGAATTATCGAAGCTCGTGAAAAAATGTTTCATACTTTAAATGAAATGCTTTTAGACAAGGATGTTAAGGTTTCTAAATCTCATGGAAATTTTATTCCGATTCGGTTTTACAATGAGAGCTTAAAAAATGAATTTATACAGCGATGTATTGATTCAGAGATAATAATTGGTAAAGTTAGAAATTATCCTAATTTTTTTCGAATAACAATCGGATCAGAACAAGAAAATAATAAAATCATTCAAATTATAGAAGGTTTAGTTGTAAAGCCTATTTGTATAGGTGATGGAGTATAGTAGTTGATTACTTGGAAAAACCGGTCAAATTGACCACCCGTTCCGGAGCAAATTGACCACAAGTTTTGTGGTTAATTAACGATTAAAAACGATTCATTTTTTCATGTTGTTAGAACCATACATTCGTTAAAAATATACGGATTATGGCAAACAAAATATCAGACATGAGTAAAATTAGAAAAGTAATTTAGAGTAATAATTTCGAATCAAACAGTATAATAAAAAAAAACGACGCAGAATACCTTCCACGTCGTTCCATTCATTTTTATTTAATTGATTTAGATACCTTCCACCATCAAACGAGTGTCTGGTAAATTTTTCAATGGCTGTATTTTAACCTCTGGTTTTGCCATTCTTGTAATTGCATTTATTGCAGCTGCAATAGCACCTTCTTGCCAACCAGGAAGGGAGGAAATTTGATCACCAACAATAAAAAAGTTAGCATTGCTCACATTTTTTGTTTCCGGATCTATAATTCCAGATCCTTGTGCAATAGCGTTAAATTGTTTCGTTGAGTAGTTCGCATCTCCAACGGCTTGCCAATATGCCCAGCCCCCTTTGATATTTGGCATATTTTGCCACGCTATGGCAACACCTTCTTCCAAGCCTTCGGCAAATTTATTACCGAATTTACTGGCATCATTTCGTGCTTTGGTAAGTCGCTCATCAACGGGTAATTTTCCCCAATCGTGTGCTACTTTATCAAAATTATATGCGCCAGTGAGCACGCCTTTTTCGTCTTGATATGCTGTAGATGGATACCAAATTTGTTGAATTTCATTGTCTGTCCAAGAGATTCCTCCAAAAATAGGTACAACTCCTACTTCGGATTTTTCCACTGCCATTGTCTTGAGATTTATTGGGCTTCCTTGCCATAAAGATCGATTTGCTTGCCAACCCACTTTGGAGGTACAGGCTAAAAAACGCGGAACGTATCCGTCTTTGCGAGGTTTATAACCTGGAGCTTGTGTTGGTTCAAATTGTGCCACAAAAACGGCTTCTAATGCCTCTTTAAATTCAGGTTCAAGTCCCGATTTTAGGAGATCAGAATCTAGAATGTTTTTCAAAAAAGGCATTGCAAGGTTGCAAACACAATAATCAGCTTCGTAATAGATCGGTTCTTCTGTTCCAACTTGTCCAACCGAAATGATGTACTTCTCTTTAGTTGAGTCCCATTTTATTTTTTTCACAGGACTATTCAAAAGAATATCTCCTCCCAAAGCAGCCACTTGTTGAGCAAAAGCGTGTTGCACCTGATCCATTCCTCCAACGGGTTGAAATAAAGTAGGTTGCCAAAGAAAATCTGTAGGTTGATAGAATTTCGTGCCTTCCCAAAATTTTGATTCGAGTAATTTGTCAAAACTCAAAACATCGGCTACAATTCCAGCTGCAACACCAGGTAAAACTTCATATCCAGCGCGTGTTTTTCCATCCTCGAAGCCAGGTGATCCAGCCGTTGCACTATAGGTTCCATCTACATCAAGCTCTCCGAAACTGATCATCAAACTTTGTAATTCTTCAATGCGTGTTTCAAGATTACTTTCACTAATTCCCACTTCTGAATTGCGAAGTAATTCTTCCGCATTTTTGTATACCATGTGCGCTAACCAACCTCTTGTGTTATGATCCAAACGACGGTAAACCATTGGTTTACCTCCAAAACTTTCGTCCTTTTGAACCAAATTAGATTCAGAGTTCATCACATATATTTCAACGTCTACCGAAAAACGTTTTAAGTAAGAAAGGAGCCGCTTGTGACTGCTTGGAATACGACCAGGACCTGCATTAAGGTAAGGTTCTGAGTCTCCCACTGGGCGTTTAAATCGAACAACTTGTGGTTTTCCAGGTTTCGAATCGAATAAATCACTGTTTTCATCTTCGATGAGTGTGTCCCCTGTGCGTAAGCTCATGCAGCGTCCTCCCGTTTTATGAGATGCTTCCAGAATGGTTACTTTTGCACCAGACTCTTGAGCGAGTAGTTCATACGCGGTGGTAAGTCCCCCAACACCTGACCCGATGATTATAACCTCCTTTCCTTCTAGTTGATTTGGACTAAGTTTAATCGCTTGATTGGTAATCTTGTCTTGCATTTTTGTTGCTTTAGCCAATGCGGCGAATGCAATTGATCTCGGATTGTTTTCTAAAAATTCCTGACGACTTTTGTACTGTCCCATTTTGTATAAATTTTATGTTAAAAAATAAAAAATTTGATTTCTATGGTATTCGTATTTTCTTTGGTTTAATCTCGAAAACGCTTTCTAACACTAGATTTTATTTTCTGAAATGAAATTAATGATTGAAAATAAAAAAAATGAAAAAGATGTCGTTAATGAAGATTTTTCTGTCGTGAATGGATGTTTTTTTGTTGTGAATAAAATTGATTTATTCCAATAAAATAAATTACTTAGAGTTATTGTACGAATGCGGTTTTATAAAGAAGATTAAAATATAAAAAAGTAAAGCCTACATTTATTTTGTAAGCCTTTTACTTTTTTTAATTAGATTTAAAAAGATTTCCAGAAGCTTTTGCTAATTGAATCTGCTTCTAAGTAATATCAGGTTCTGTCGCATCTAAAGCTAAGTTTTATCTTTGCCTTTTTTTGATGAATACGAAAGGTCATTGCTATCCGAAGTCTATTATACTACAGGCAGTATAATTTAAGCTTAGGTTTACATTAAGCTATCGGGATCTTGACACGATTTTGCCAAAAAACTTTTGAGTGTTTTTACAAAGTTTGAAAACTGTCTTAAAAGAAAAAAAACCTACGAATCTTAAGATTTGCAGGTTTTATTATATCAAAAAAAAAGTCCTGAAATATTTCAGGACTTTTTTAGTGGGGAGAGCAGGATTCGAACCTGCGAAGTTCACACAGCAGATTTACAGTCTGCCCTCGTTGGCCGCTTGAGTATCTCCCCGAAGCTTTGTATTTGTTGCGCTTTGTTATTCTAAGCGGTTGCAAATATAGGAAGGTTTTTGATGTTTGCAAACAAAAAACGAACTAAATTTTAAGTTGTACTTTTTTAAGTTGTAGTTAGACTGATAAAAGCTTATGTAAGAATGACTTTAAGAATTTCTTGGAATATTTTTTTTTTTGAAGGAAATATAGAAAGGAGGCTTCAGGACTGGTAAACTGATAAAAAAATGAAATTACGGCAAAAAAAAAGTCCTGAAAGATTTCAGGACTTTTAGTGGGGAGAGCAGGATTCGAACCTGCGAAGTTCACACAGCAGATTTACAGTCTGCCCTCGTTGGCCGCTTGAGTATCTCCCCCAAGGCTTTGTATTATTGCGCTTTGTTGTTCTAAGCGGTTGCAAATATAGGAACGTTTTTGATGTTTACAAACAAAAAATGAACTTAATTTTACGTTAGTTTTACATTGTTTTTTTAATTCGTTGGAATTGAATAAAGTAAAAATAAAGTTTTTTAGGCGCTTTATTGAAAGTAGGGTTATTTTTACAAGGTATAACTGGTTATTTGTTTGTTTTTTTGATTTTTTAAACGGTTTAATTACTGCTTCTTCGCAGAAAGCAACAATAAATGCCAGTTAAACCAAATAAATCTACTCTGTAATGTTTGACATTTCTTTGTGCAGGAATTTGCAGCTTTACAAAGATAGTTAGGTTTTGACCTTCTTTTGATAAGTTGCGTTTTCAAACTTTGCTAAATAGTTTTTTCTTTGAAATTAAGCGCTATTTTTTTTATTTGTTTAGTGAGTCAAAAGAAAGGTTGTTTGTGTTTTAAATGAAGATCATTGGGTTGATAAGATGTGTTTTGTTTTTTATCGATAATAGAGCATCTCTTTGGATTAGCCTTTAATTAAGTAGTACTATATAAAAGCAAAAAAATCTCCACTAGGGAGATTTTTTTGCTTTATTCTGAAAGGCAATATTATTTGGCTAAAAGCTCTATAATTTTGGCTCTTAATTCCGGACCTCTTAAATCCTGAGCAACTACTTTTCCTGATGCGTCAAGAATAAAAGTTGCGGGAATAGATTCAACACCATATTGTTTTGCAATTGGCTCGTCCCAAAATTTTAAGTTTGAAACTTGTGTCCAGGTTAGTCCGTCTTTTGCGATGGCTTCTTTCCAGGCAGCAGCTTCTTTGTCTAATGAAACTCCAATAATATTTAAACCTTTAGCGTGTAATTCTTTGTAAATAGCTACCACATTAGGGTTTTCTTTTCTGCATGGACCACACCATGATGCCCAGAAATCAACGATAGTTACTTTACCTAAACTTTCTTTAAGCGAAACTACTTTTCCTTGTGGATTTGGAGCTGAAAAATCTGCTCTTCATTTAGGGCTTCCAACAGGAGCTGCTGATGCACCAACTGCAGGATTTTTCATTTGTCCTAGTTTAGTTTTGATTTCTTTTCCAGGAGTAGAGTTTTTTAAAGACTCGTCTAAAGAGTTGTATAAACCTTCCGCTTTTTTGATGTCAGTACTTGGGTCATTAATCATGCTTTGAATGATTAAAGCAGAGATAAATGCTTTTGGGTGAGTCTCAGCGTAAGCTAAATATTTCTTTTTAGAATTTTCCTGAACTTCTGTTTGAAGTGTCATGTATTGTTTCATCAAGCTATTGATGGTTGCAGTATCTTGAGCTTGTTGAGCTTGTTGCATTTTTTGAGTGTTTTTCTTTTGGAAATCAACTAAACTTTTTTGAGTTTTTGTCATATCCTCATTGAATTTTACATACTCGTCATTGTTGTAAGTACCTGAAATTTTAGATTTGTGGATACTGTCTTTGTCAACTGCAACAGTAATTTCTCCTGTTTCTAAGATGAATGGAATTGGACCATTAGCTCCCTGAACAATTAATGTATGAAAAGCTGGTTCTGTTACTTTTCCTTTAATTTCGAATTTTCCGTTTTCAACTTTTACGGTGTCAAGAGATACAGCCATTTTTGTTGTTGGATCCTGACCTTGAAGAATGATTGTTTTTCCGTTTTCGATACCGGTTGCAGTTCCTGTAATTAGGTATTCTCCGTCTTTAACTTTGCTGCAAGAAATAATCGCTGCAGAAGCAGTTAGTAAAAAAAGTATTTTTTTCATTATAAAAAATTAATTAGTTAATTGATTTGTGCAACAAAAGTATTTAAAATTATAAAACATAAAGAATTTTGGAACCTAAAATTTTGTTATTGTTTTTTTAGGTTTAATTGTCATGTAATCAGAAGGTTTGTGGGGTTTATTTGATTTAAAACTCTTAATTATATCGTTATAATGAAAATAAATAACGCTTTTTTTAATTTTTACGCATAAAAAAAGCACTCCGTTGAGAGAGTGCTTCTGTAGATATTTTGGTGTAAATCTATTCTTGATTCGTTTTCTTTCTCCATGTGAAAGAATTAAGAATATGTCTTTTTGCAAATCTTCCAGGAGAATCAGCATTTACCATTTTAACGTAAGTTGCTTTAGGAACACTAATGTATTCGTAAACACTTCCGTTAGAGAAATCGATAATTAAACGACCTTCAACAAATTTATAATCAGTAATTGAACAAGTCGAAATCGTTTCAGTGTATTCCGGTAAATTAAGTTTAATCGTTTCAGGATTAATACTTACCAAGAAGTGATAAGCCTCAATAATAGCTTTACTTTTTTCTTCTGCAGCTTTTAAACCAGCATCATCACCTTGAAATTTATCAGGATGAGATTCTTTCATCGCATTACGATAGATTGTTTTTAAATCTTTTAATTCAGCAGTTTTGTCTACGTTTAGTAACTTGCGGTATTCAACTATTTTTTTCATAAATAAAAGGTAACTTCTTGTCTATTAGTTTGAAATGATTGTTTTTTACTTCAAAACGACAAATTTTTTGCAAAGGTACACTTTTTTTTAACTTTTTACTTTTGAGCGGAAAAATATTTGTTTTTGTTTGAGATTTATGATTGCAGGGTCTGAGTGTTGGGTCTAATTAATCGGAAAAACCGCAAGGTTTTTTTAAGATAAGATTTACTCCAAAAACGAAGTTCGCAAAGCTTCATAAATAAAAACTTTGCGAACTTCGCGTAAATCTTTGCAGTCTTTGTGTTAAAAGTGACCTGAAACCTGAAACCTGAAACTTGAAACTTGAAACCTGAAACTAATCTTTTATTACTTGTTCTCCGGCTTATTATTAGCCTTGTCAAAGTTTTTAGATTTTTTTGGATACTTATCATAGCTGATATCGCTTGGATTTTCGATAATAGATTTAATTGTGATCCAATCACCTATATTGAAGTTCGTATGTGCGATTTTATAATCTAAAAGATACTCACCACAAAAATAGTTGTTGTTTTCATCTTTTTCTATGATGCCCGTATAAATTCCTTTTTGCAGCATTTTCCCTTGTGGATCTTTAGACATGATTCTGTTTGTTTTAAAATTGAAGTTGCAAAGTTAATCAATATTATGTTTGTTTTAGGGAGTTCGTAACAATCTCAGTATATTTGCACATGCAAAAAAACTTCAAGCCACATCCTAATTCCTTTAAAAATACCTTTTGTGTTTTTCATGAAGTACTTTCAGATAAAATTGAAGGTTTAAAGAAACAGTTTGAGAGCAAAGCCGGAAGTGCTTATTATTATACGGAAGCCGGAATGTACCGGGTGTCTAATCATTGGGGAAGACTGGCCAACAGCAAATGGCGTTTGGTAGCAATGGTACCGGAAACTGCTTCCAAGACTAAAATAGGTTTTGCGGCCTGGAACGAATTTTATCCGGATAATGCTGAAGAAAAACTATACTATATCGAAGCTGATTTCGATCAGAATCTGGTAACCTATCAGCATAAGAAAAACCCAAATTATGATGGAAAACCTGTTTTAAGAACCAGTTTTGAAACAACGAAACGAATAAAACAAGTTCGCAATCTGCAACAGCTCACTTCATGGGCAAAGCATTTTGATTATGAAGATATTGATGAGTTGAGAAAGCAAATTATCAACGAGTTGATTTATACCGAGAAAACTTTAGACGAAATTAAAAGAGAAATATAATGGGACGCAACAACGAAAGGAACATCAAAAAGCATAATGACAAATTGCATAAAGCCCAGAACAAAGTAAAACAGGCTGAGATTGCACGCAAAGAAAAGCTTAAAGAAATTATTAAAAAGTTTAACGAGAGTAAAGAAGAATAAATGTTTCAAGTTTCAAGTTTTTTTGTTGGAACTTAAAATTAAGAATAACCTGAAACCTGAAACTTGAAACTTGAAACTTGAAACCTGAAACAAAAAAATAATACAATACAGATGAGTAAATACGAAGATTTAAAAGCAAGTGTCCAGGAAATTATTGATTTAATTGCTGCAAAGGACAATAGAGAAGCGAATAATAAATTGCTTGAAGTAAGCGATACCTTAGATGATATGCTGGATCATGCTGAAGAAGATGAAGATTTAAGAGAAATTAGCAGGTATCAGGTTTTATTGAATCAGTTGCATGTAAAAATTAATGGAGAAGAGCAGGTTGATGGAGAGTAAGAAGTGTTTTTGTGATACTGGATTATTGTTCGAAAATTGCTGTGGTCAGTATCTCGAAAACAATCAAAAAGCACCAACGGCCTTAGCTTTAATGCGTTCCAGATATTCGGCTTATGCCTGTCACAAGGCAGATTATCTATTAGAAACCACTTATATTTCGGAAAGAAAATATTATTCGAAGACCGAAATTTTAAAATGGGCAACAGCTAATAAATGGCAGAGACTCGAAATTTTGAGTTTTACTGAAAATACCGTCGAGTTCAAAGCTTATTTCTTGGATTCAGACCACAAACCACAAGTGCATTATGAGTTTTCGACTTTTAAATTCGAAAATAAGGAGTGGTTTTATGTTGATGGAAAGTTTGAATAATTGTCAAGCCTAACACTGTTAGTTGTTAGTTTTGGTTAGATATTTTAACTAAAAATTAATAAACGTTTCGTTTTTCATAATTCTAAAATAACGTAATTTTAAAATTATGAAAAACGAATTTAAAAAAGGTTTTTATTTTAAGTCGTACGAAGCTCCGTTTCAGTCTCCGTTTGAAAAGCTTTTTGGTATTTTTAAAGAGCTGATCACCCATACTTCGGGTGATTTTGACGAAGCAATCAGCTGGTTAAGGGAGTTAGACATAGAATACAAACTAACAGATGAGAACTACACTATCGATGATTTTATCGAAGATTTAAAAAAGAAAGGTTACATAAAAGACGAAGTTAAACCTGACGGAAGCGGTGGTTTTGGTATTACTGCCAAGACAGAACGCGCTATCAGACAACAGGCTCTGGATCAAATTTTTGGTAATTTAAAACGTTCCGGAAGTGGCAATCATAAAACCAAACATGCCGGAAATGGTGACGAACATACGGGGGAATTTCGTGAGTTTAGTTTTGGAGATGGTTTAGAACGAATTTCATTGACAGAAAGTCTGCGAAATGCCCAGATCAATAATGGCGTTGAAAGCTTCATGCTAACCGAAAATGATTTAGTGGTAGAAGAAACTCAATACAAAGCGCAAATGAGCACCGTTTTGATGATTGATATCAGTCACAGTATGATTCTCTATGGTGAAGACCGCATTACTCCCGCTAAAAAAGTTGCCATGGCTTTGGCCGAATTAATTACAACTCGTTATCCTAAAGATACACTCGATATTTTGGTTTTTGGAAACGATGCCTGGATCATCCCTATTAAAGATTTACCCTATCTGCAAGTAGGACCTTATCATACCAATACCGTTGCGGGACTGCAATTGGCCATGGATATTTTACGAAGAAAACGAAATACCAACAAGCAGATTTTTATGATTACCGATGGAAAACCCAGCTGCGTACGCGAGCGTGACGGTTCCTATTATATGAATAGTAATGGACTCGACGAATACATCGTTGATAAATGTTATGCACAGGCACAGCAAGCCAGAAAATTACACATTCCGATCACAACATTCATGATTGCAAACGATCCGTATTTACAGCGTTTTGTCAACCATTTTACCGAAGCGAATCAGGGAAAAGCATTTTACACCGGATTGAAAGGACTGGGAGAGATGATTTTTGAAGATTATGAAACGAATAGGAAGAAGAGAGTGAGGTAGTCTTTAGGCTTGGTTTCAGTCTCGGTCTCAGTTTCAGTCTCAGTGACGGTGTCCTGCTGAGCGAAGTCGAAGCAAGAGGTCATTAAAAGTTAAAAAAAAGCAAATTAGAAATTTTTCAATCAGTAAAAATGGAAATAAAAAATATAAAAACATTAGGACAGTTAAAAGTTGTTGGTTACAAAAGTATCAGTATTAAAGACGAATTACGCAATAATCTTCGTGAGAAAATAAAGTCAGGAAAACCTGTTTTTGAAGGTGTTCACGGTTTTGAAAATACGGTAATTCCAGAATTGGAGCGTGCCATTCTTTCCCGTCATAATATTAACTTATTAGGACTTCGCGGTCAGGCGAAAACACGTTTGGCACGTAAGATGGTTGAATTGTTAGACGAGTATATTCCGTTTGTTGCGGGATCGGAAATTAATGACGATCCGTTAAATCCTATTTCACGTTTTGCCAAAGATTTAATTGCGGAGAAAGGTGATGATACTCCGATTTCATGGCTGCATCGCAGTGAGCGTTTTTTCGAAAAATTGGCTACACCCGATGTTACCGTTGCCGATTTAATTGGAGATGTCGATCCGATAAAAGCTGCAAACTTAAAGCTTTCTTATGCTGATGATCGTGTCATTCATTTCGGAATGATTCCGAGAGCCAACCGTTCCATTTTTGTAATTAATGAGTTGCCGGATTTACAAGCCAGAATTCAGGTTGCTTTATTCAATATTTTGCAGGAAGGTGATATTCAGATCAGAGGATTTAAATTGAGAATGCCTTTGGATATGCAATTTATATTTACAGCCAATCCGGAAGATTATACCAATAGAGGAAGTATCGTAACCCCTTTAAAAGATAGAATCGGTTCGCAGATTCTTACACATTATCCTGAAAGCGTTGCCATTGCGAGAGTTATCACAGAGCAGGAAGCCAAACTGGATGAAACACAGCACAAATTAGTTTATGTGCCGGCTCTGGCCAGAGACATTTTAGAACAAATTAGTTTTGAAGCACGCGAAAGCGAATATATCGATAATAAAAGTGGTGTAAGTGCCAGAATGAGTATCACCGCTTTCGAGAATTTAATGAGTACCGCAGAACGTCGTGCTTTAAAAGCCGGAGTAGATAAAACCACTTTGCGTTTGTCTGATTTTGTAGGCATTATTCCTGCAATTACCGGGAAAGTAGAACTGGTTTATGAAGGAGAGCAGGAGGGAGCTGCCGTGGTAGCACAAAATTTAATTGGTTTAGCAATCAGAACTTTATTCCCAACGTTATTACCTCGAATAGAGAAACTTGAAAAACCAGGAGAAAAAACAACTTATTCAGATGTAATCGAATGGTTTTTTGCCGAAAGCGGCTTCGAATTGTTAGACGATGCTTCTGATTTAGAGTATCAGAACATTTTAGACGAAGTAACTCCGCTGGATGTTTTGTTGAAAAAATATTTGCCTCAATTGGATAAAAAAGATCAGTACTTCATGAAAGAATTTATTCTGTGGGGATTGGTTGAATACAAAAAACTGAGCAAAGACCGTTTTGCTCAAGGACATCAGTTTAAAGATATGTACGGAAGTTACATCAGCAAATTGTAGTTCATAATCTATTTTTTTTCTAACTAAACCCGACAAGTTTTAAAAAATCTGTCGGGTTTGAAATTTTTTTCATAATATATTGATATGTCAATTATATTTGTATCAAATAAAAAAGTATGCAACTCGAAAATCCAACCGGAACAGCTTTGTACTCATTAGAGAAAGCAATAAAAGAATACCGAAGACTAGCACAAAAAAACATTACCAAGGTCGTAAAAGATATTACCGTCGATCAATGCCTGGTCTTAATTATACTAAACAACAATCCGGACATTTCCCAAAATGAATTGGCTAATCTGGTATTTAAAGACAGTGCTTCCATTACGAGAATGATTGAGTTAATGGTGAAAAAAGAATATATAACCCGTACAATTCACTCTGTGGATCGAAGAAAATTTAATCTGGAAATCACTAAAAAAGGAAAAAAAACACTTGACGATATACAACCCGTTATTGAGATTAACAGGCAAACGGCGCTTGAGGGCTTGTCTCTGAAAGAAATAGCGTTACTGGATAAAACACTCCATAAAATAATCATTAACTGTAAAAATAATTAGCATGAAATCAGGATTAACACTAATCGTATTGTTGGTATTTACATTTGGATATTCACAAAAGGGGCTTAGTATACAATTAGAAAAATACATGGATGCACAATTTGCAGTTAATGATTTTTGCGGTACAGTATTGGTTTCTAAAAACGATTCGATACTTCTAAAAAAAGCATATGGCTTTGCGAATTATGAATGGAAAGTAAAAAATGTTGTCGATTCAAAATTTAGCCTGGCTTCAGTTTCGAAGCAATTTACGGCTGTTGCGATTTTGCAGTTAGCGGAGCATAAAAAACTATCATTAGAGGATCAATTGAGTAAGTACTTTGTTGGTTTTCCTAAAGGTGATGCCATCACTTTAAAAATGATGTTGACTCATAATTCAGGTTTTCAAATGGATTTTGACGAATTGTATTTGGTAAGAACAGATCTCGATAAAGATTCTGTTTGTACGTATCTGGCAAAAAAGCCTTTGCTGTTTGAGCCGGGAACCAGCACAGCCTACAGTAACATTGGATATTATTTATTAGCGCGCATTGTTGAAAAAGTATCGGGACAATCTTATGAAGAGTATTTAAAGCTAAACCTATTCGATAAAGCTAAAATGTACAATTCCGGAGTTTCTGCTAGTGATGCTGTAGTGGATAAAATGACTCAGTTGTATTATTTCAATGATGATAAATTAACTAAAAACCCATACATCAATTGGAATTTTAATCGTGGTCATGATGGTATATATTCAACTGTTGAAGATTTAAATTTGTGGAATAAAGCACTTTTCGATGGTCAGACTTTACTATCAGAGGAATCTAAGAAAAAGATGTTTACATCGTATAATGAACAGAACTTTGGTTTTGGCGTAATAATCAATCCTGTTTACAATCAGGGCCATCAATTAATTGCGCATGATGGTGGTTTTTTTGGGGCAATGACATCCTTTAACAAATTTACTGCCGATAAAGTTTTTATTACTGTTTTGTCCAACAACCAGTCAAAATCGTATTATATTGCTTATGGCCTTGCGGGAATATGTTTTGGGAAAGAGGTAGAGCTTCCGTACAAACACATTCAGGTAGCTGGAGATGCGAAGTCTTACGATCAATATATAGGGGAGTATGAAAATATTAAAATTGTAAAGAAGGAGAACAAATTGTATTATGCGGGTTCTACTATCGAATTGTTGCCGGAATCACAAACAAAGTTCTTTCGCTCAGATAATAATAATACGACATTAGAATTTATTAAAAATAGTAAAGGAAAAATTATACAGTTAGAAATTAAAAAGGCTGGAATAAAAGAAACAAAAAATAGAACAAAAGGAGTTTAAGCGTTATTTTTGCGTTCAAAATTTAATACTATGTTGTTTCTTATCCTCAGTATTTTGTGCAGTGTAATTGTAGGTGTCATTTTTAAAATAACCCGAAAATACAATACACATCCCACTCAGATTATTGCGTTCAATTATATTATTGCTTTAGCATTGTGCTATTTTACCTTTAGCCCAAATTTAAATGAAGTTGCTGCAAATGCTCCCTGGAATATTTACATTGCTATTGGGATATTATTGCCGGTAGTCTTTTTGTTTCTGGTAGCTTCCATAAAAAATGTGGGGATTGTGAAAACTGATACAGCCCAGCGATTATCGTTATTCATTCCAATTCTGGCGGCCTGGTTCATCTTTAAAGAAGAATTTAATACCTATAAAATTATTGGGTTACTAATTGGCTTTCTGGCGCTTTTACTCATCTTAAAAAAGCAGCCGGATACTACAGAGAATACATGGATTTATCCCGCGGTGGTTCTAATAGGTTTTGGCATTATTGATATTCTCTTCAAACAAATCGCTCTTTATACTACTTTGCCTTATCCAACCTCTTTGTTTGTGGTGTTCTGTATCGCTTTAGCAGTAGCGTTTTTAATCTCAATCTATGAAATTGGTATAAAAAAGAGGAAGCTGGACTCTAAAAATATTCTTTTTGGTGCCTTGGTGGGGATCTTCAATTTCGGAAATATTCTCTTCTACTTAAAGGCGCATAAAGCATTTGCTGAAAACCCATCAACAGTTTTTGCAGGAATGAACATGGGAGTTATTGTTTTAGGAAGTTTTGTTGGCTTGCTTTTTTTCAAAGAAAAATTATCTAAAATTAACTTTATCGGTATCTTTTTGGCTTTAATAGCAATCATTCTTATTGTTATTTCTCAGTTTAAATAAAATTTATCAAAGTGTATTGTGTTGATTAACAGGTGTCGTTTGTTAATTTTTTCATTTTATAAAAATAAACTCTACTAATTCTATAGAATTTATAAAATATATTTTATAGATTTGCAATAACAATGAAGAACTATAGTCAAAATATCATCTCATCTTTATGTGGCTTTACGATGTGTCGCATGCAGGACTATGTGATGAAATGGCGTTAATAGAGAAATTTACTTGTTATTTTTTTTTAGCCTTTCATGCACCAATGAAAGGCTTTTTTTAGAACTGGAAAAAAAGAAACAAAATGAGAACCAATAGATATACCAGTGTTATGATGCGACGCTGTTTTAGGAAAATCCCATGTTAGAGCAAGTATGAATAAACCTTAGAAAAGACTTTTGTAAAAGATAAAATATAATAACCCCAATTAAACGATATAATATGAGTGCAGAATTAATAAAACAGAACCCCTTTCAATCTATGATTGATCGTTTTAATGTTGCCGCAGACATTCTTAGATTAGACGAATCGATCAGGCAAAAACTCCAGCGTCCGGAAAAGCAAATTGTCGTTAATTTTTCAATTACCCTGGACAACGGTTCTGAAAAGAACTTTGAAGGTTATCGAATTATACACAATACTGCTTTAGGACCGTCAAAAGGTGGAATCCGATATGATAAGGGAGTAAACCTTGACGAAGTAAAAGCACTGGCTGCCTGGATGACCTGGAAATCGGCTGTGACCGGGATTCCGTTTGGAGGAGCAAAAGGCGGAATTATTTGTGATCCGACGACACTTTCTAAGAATGAATTAGAGAAAATTACAAGGGCTTATACCAAAGCTTTAATCGATATTTTCGGACCTGAAAAAGATGTTCCGGCTCCGGACATGGGAACGGGTCCCGATGAGATGGGATGGTTAATGGATGAGTTTTCGATACTTCATGGCAAAACAATTCACGCGGTAGTAACCGGAAAACATTTGCATTCCGGCGGTTCATTAGGCAGGGTAGAAGCAACAGGAAGAGGCGTTAGTATCATCACTTTATTAGCCCTTGAAAAATTAAAACTTAGACCTGCAAAATCTACAGTAGCCATTCAGGGTTTTGGAAATGTTGGATTGCATTCGGCCTTATTTTTATTTGAAAAAGGACTAAAAGTGGTAGCGGTTAGTGATGTTTCCGAAGCGTTTTACAATCCGGAAGGACTTAATATTCCCGAATTGATTTTGTATTATAATCTGAATAATAAAAGTATTAAAGGATATCCGAATTCCGTTGCTATTAAACATGAGGATTTATTGCTGTTAGAAGTGGATGTACTGATTCCTGCTGCCAAAGAAGATGTGATTACACAAAAGAATGCTAATGATATTCGGGCTAAAATTATTGTGGAGGGTGCCAATGGACCGGTTTCTTCCGATGCGGACAAAATACTACACGATAACAATGTTTTAGTGGTTCCGGATATTCTGGCCAATGCGGGCGGAGTTACGGTTTCATACTTTGAATGGCTTCAGAATTCGTTGCTGGAGTCCTGGAGAATTCATCAGATTAATACACGCTTGGAGGACATCTTACAAAAAGGATTTGAAACTGTTTTCAGAATTGCAGCCAAGCATAATGTTACACCACGTATTGCAGCTTATATTATTGCGTTGAAAAAGGTTGCCGACACGCAATCTGTAAAAGAAGTAGCGCTGGATACCCCGAAATTTAAGCAGAATTAAAAATTAGATTTTTAAATAGTAAAGATTGTTTTCATCAATTAATAAGAAGATTTTCAGCCGAAAAAGAACTTGTTGACTGATGAAAATGTCTTTGTTTTTATAAGGATATAGAAGTACTACTGCTTTGTGTTTTTTTATGAATTAAATAAGTATTTTTTAAAATGGAACATATTAATTTTCTAGCTTTCGCTATGCCTGCTTTTTTTCTCTTTCTCTTTTTAGAATACAAGCTTGCGCAACGACGAAAGAGACCGGAAATTTTTAATTATGAAAGTTCAGTTTCAAATATTAGCATTGGCATTGCAGAGCGTTTGATCAACTTGTTTGTGGCAGCCAGTTTTTATCAGTTGTATTATTTGATTTATGATAATTATCGATTTTTTGACATTTCGAGTACTATTTTTGTCTGGATTGCCTTAATTCTTGCCACCGATTTTGTCTGGTATTGGTACCACCGGTTGGGGCATGAAGTTAATTTTTTCTGGGCAGCACACATCGTACATCATCATAGCGAAGAGTTTAATTTTACCGCGGCCGCCAGAATTACGACTTTTCAGGCCGTGATTAGAACAGGATTTTGGTGTGTACTGCCGCTTATTGGTTTTCACCCCTCTATGGTTATTACCATGCTGATTGTACACGGAGCTTATTCTTTTTTTACGCATACACAGCTTGTTGGCAGAATAAAATGGCTGGAGTATGTTTTTGTTACGCCTTCTGTACATGGCGTACATCACGCGTCTGATGAGAAGTATCTCGATAAAAATTATGGCGATATGTTTACCTTTTGGGATCGTCTTTTCGGAACTTTTCAGGAAGAGGAAGAAAAACCAAAATACGGTTTAACACATCCACTCAAAACGTATAGTTTCTTGTGGCAGCATTTTCATTACTATTTTGAGATTTATGAACTGTGGAAGCGCTCAACAGGGTTTAAAGCAAAATGGAAAGCGGTATTTGGCAGTCCTGCCCATATGGATCAGGATATTCGACCAACCTTAGAGAAACGTTTTCTACAGGACAAAGCTAATCCGCATCAGAGGCTTCGATTTAAAAATTACCTCTATATCCAGCTTGGGGTTTCCACGCTGCTTTTAACGGTTTTTACGTATTGTTTTGAGTGGTTAAATGTCTCGGACAAAATTTTTGTGCTGTCAATTATTCTGGTAACACTAGTGAATTGCGGAGCATTATTGGAACAAAGAAGATGGATTTATTATCTGGAATACCTGAGAATTTTTATGGTAACCACTTATTTTTTGTACGAAGAAAATTTGCTTTCCTTTTTCTTTATCCCGCTTGCCATTATGATTTTTGCCGAACAATTATTCTCACTTAGTAAACATTACCAGGAAGTTGTATTGCAATTGGAAACTTCTGAATAGTATAAATAATCGCCACGAATGCACGAATTTGTATTTCAAATAATTCGTGTATTCGTGGCGAAAAAACACGGACGTTTGTTATTTGTAGCAAACTTATAACCTTGAAACCTTTTAGAATCTTAATTTTTCGGTGCCTCGCGATTATGATTTTTGCCGAGCAATTATTCTCACTTAGTAAACATTACCAGGAAGATGTACTGCAATTGGAAACTTCTGAATAGTATAAATAATTGCCACGAATGCACGAATTTGTATTTCAAATAATTCGTGCATTCGTGGCGAAAAAATTCAGGTATCTATCATCCTAAGTGATAAAAATATAATATTTAAAGTAAATGAGAAATAATCACTCAATTCAGTTTTATTTAATTTTACTTTGTGTTAATGTATTTGATTATCAATTGTGTATGTTGTCTTTTGCATTGAATTTGTATCAGTTTTAATGGTATTGGAATCTGGAAAAAGGACTAATTCTGATTTGGAGAATTTTCCTCAAGAGGGTTTGAAAATTTCATTTTTAAATCAGATTGGCTATATTTGAGAGTAAATTCTCAAAATATAAAATGGAAAAAAAATTAAAGCAATTCTTTGTAAAGTCTTTTTTGGTACTGCTGTTCATTCATTTAGGGTATTTTTTATATGGTTTTTTTACCTTTAAAGGCATTGCCAATATCAATTCCTATTTTGAATTTTACAGATTTAAATTTTATGATGATGTTTCCATTTCCCATTTTTTCATCAGCGGTTTGTTTTTATTTTTCTTCCTGATATTTTTGGTTAGATATCATTCCCGATATACCTATTCTTTGACCAATCTGCTTAAAACCGGTTTGGTATTACTGCTGATTTGTTTTCTGAGTTTTTCATTTTTCATCAGTTATAGCTTTGGATTGAATGCCAAATTAAGGAGCGAACTTCCGGAAGTTAATTTCAACAAAGACAAAACTTTACTGAATGTTTTAAATCCGTTTTTATACAATTATACTTCTTACAGTTCTGAAAAGTTGTTTAATCCGGTTAATATCTTATATCCAAAACCCTATCCTGTCACGGAGGTAGTGGATAGCGTTTTAATAGCAAATGGTTATTACAACACAGAGAGCACGTATTACAGCATCGATACTTTGAAAGTGCTTACAACCGATTTAGATAAAGCCTCGATCGTAACCAGTAAGATTCTGGACGAAATTGGTTTAGATAAAAAAGAACTTTCGAAGCGAATTATAGCCAAAAAAGTGATTAAAGACAGTGCAGAGATCCTATTCAGAGGTGTTGAGGTACAGCCTCAATACGACGATAGCATTTGTATTTTTCTCGAAAATAAATCATTGTTTAAACCGGTAGAAGGAATTGCAGCAGAAAAACAACAGTACGATGCCGCTGTACAACGTTATAAATTGCTCTACAAATACAGTAAAGACTCGTTGCAGTTGAATTTTCAGAAGCTGGATACTCTTTTAAAAAAGTATAAAATCGAGAGTAGTATTGTTCCCAAAAAACTTGTCGCAGATGCATTTTATTTTAGAGAACATCGCGATGAAGTACTCAATACAATTCGAAACAGCTTTGACCGAAAAGCACTGATGGAGAAGTTTATCACTTTTGATAAGTTGTTTTACGAATCCAACTATTTACATCCGTCAATTATTGGGATGTATTTTGGCGTGATTGCAAGCGTTTGGCTGATTCTTTTTTTAGTGTATGTTTTGTTTAATCGCAGAAATAGAAGTTAGGGAAAGATTATCCTCTCCATTGTTTTTATACCCTGTTGTAATCTGCTCTCCAGTGCACGATGGCTTTTTTTATAGCGTCTCCGGTAAGGTTATTTTTAAGAGCATCTTCCAAAAGCGGTAGGATTTCGTTATCTGGAGCAAATCTCAAAGCAAAAATCTGATCGTCGGTTAGTTTGTACTCGAATTCTTCAAGCCTTTTTCCGGTAAGGCTCAAATAACGATAACGAAGTTCGAGCCTCACAATTCGGTTTTGAAGCGTCAGGGCGTAATGCTGGCGCAGCATATAGGCGAGAAAAAACAGAAATAGAAAACAAACACTTATAAAAGACCAAATAAGTGTATTTTGGGTAGTACAGGCAAAGTAAATACTGCAGCCTAAGAATAGTGCTAAAACCGGATAATAAACAAAATGATGTGGGCTATAAAACCGAACATGATTGTAGTAAGTTTGGATTTTCATAATGATATCGTTTTGGTTTCCGATTAAGTAACAAGGCTACTCCGGAAGAGAATAGCTTATTCAAAGAAAAAATAACGCAATCAATGTTTTTTACAACTTAAATGTATTAAAAAAAATTAATCTGTGTGACGTGTCGAGGTATTATTATGATGTGGATCAACGGAAATTTTCCACTCCTGAAGTTTAGATTCATAGCTTTTACCCGCATTTGCCGGACTTGTTGAGGGTAATGTAATCAAGTGATATTTTTTTTTCAGTTGGACATATTTTTTAAAGAATGCCGCTGCTTTTTGTCCGTTAAAAAGAATGGTTGTGATATTGGGATGTTCTTCTAAAAAGGTTTCAAAATCGTTAGGGGTTTCATTTTTAATAGCACTGTCCAAACTCCCTATTCTGTCACAATGCTGTAACACATCCCACACCGCAATGTTATTTTTTTGCAGCAAAGCTTTTCGGGTTTCATAATCAGCAGAGAGATCCTCTTTCAAAATAACGAACATAAATTTCCAGAAATTATTCTGATTGTGACCGTAATATTGATTCAGTTCCAATGATTTGGTTCCGGGCATGGTGCCCAAAATCAGAATAACAGCATCTTTGTTGGATATGGGCGGGAAAGAAAAACTTTTCATGAAGTACTGTTTTTGTAAAGCAGTAAAGTAAAGATTTTAAAAGTTACTTTTAAAGAGTTTCATTAAAACTTTGAAGTCAAATTAATTTGGATTACAGCTTGTGTTTTGCTTTCTTTTTTTTTGAAGTTTGTCTATGGTTTATCTTTTCCGGAGGATGCCTTTTTAGCGTCTTCTTCTTTTTGTTTTTCCTGTTTTTGTTTTTCTTCTTTGGCTTTTTCCTCTTTTTCTTTATTGATTTTTTCCTGTTGTTCTTCTTTTTTCTCTTTAGCTTCTTCTTTCTGTTTTTCCTTTTCTTTCTCTTTTTTCCTGAAATAACCTCTCAGCAGAAAGTTATTTTTGGCAGCTTCCATATTATCACTAAAACCTTTGGTACCGCTTTCCAGATTCGAAAGGGTATTCGAAACGCTATTGGCCATTTTATCATCGCGGACTAATCGTGCCAGGGCACCGTTTCCGTTATTCATACTATGACTAAAAGTGGCAAGTTCATCAGAAATGACTCCAACATTATCAACGCTTTTTTTGACACTTTTCATGATGTCCTGCATTTCTATTCCGTCAATTGAAGCAATGGCTCCGTTGTTTTCGATTATTTTTTGTGATTTTATGCCGGGAGAAATAGTGAGAACCTTGTCGCCCATCAATCCGTCAGAACCAATGCTGGCACGAGCGTCTGTTTTGATGAATTTTCTAACATCGTCTTTAATCACCATTAAAACCACGACAGACGAATCATTAATCAGTCTGATTTCTTCGACCGTACCAATGTTAATTCCTGAAAAACGTACATTATTGCCCACTTCCAAACCGCTCACAGTTTTAAATCGGGAGCTGATGTGAAAGGTGGAACCAAAGAGGTTCTTTTGTTTCCCTATAAAGTAAATGGCTATTATAAAAAGTAACAATCCAATTGCTACAAACATTCCCAATTTCCAGGTATATCCAGATTGTCTATCCATGATTTCTACTATTTTATTTATTTTGTTTTATTTGAAAAAAGAGCGTACCCATTCGTCCTCGTCTTTTTCCAGTTCTTCATAAGTTCCTTCGGCATGTATTGTTCCATCTTTTAGAACCATAATTCGGTCGGCAGTGAGTTTTGCGCAAGCCATATCGTGAGTAATAATGATGGAAGTTGTTTTACGCTTGTGTTTGATATCGAGAATTAATTCGCTGATCTCACGCGAGGTTATGGTGTCTAATCCCGTTGTGGGTTCGTCGTATAAGATAATTTCCGGTTTTAAGATTAAAGTTCTGGCCAGACCAATTCTTTTTTGCATTCCCCCTGATAGTTCAGACGGCATTTTATCGATCACATCCCCCAAACCAACATTCTCTAAAGCTTCCATGACTTCAGTTTCAACTTCTTCAGGAGTTAAGTTCTGTTTGTGTTTTTGTAAAGTGAAAGCCAGATTTTCTCGTACCGACATTGAGTCATATAGTGCACCACTTTGAAATAAAAATCCAATTCGAACCCTTATCTGATTTAGCTCAGATTTCTTCAGGTTTAATACATTTTCGTTAAACACTTTTATTTCGCCCTGATCGGGTGTGATTAAACCCACAATACATTTTATGGTGACCGATTTTCCAGAACCGGAACGCCCAAGAATCACTAAATCTTCCCCTTTATTCACCGTTAGATTTACACCTTGCAGAACAGTATTGTTTGCACCAAAAGTCTTATGCAAATCCCTGATCTCGATGATCGGAGTTTTGCTTCCTGCTTTAGTTTTAAGGGCTGTATTTTCTTTTTCTTCAATCATCTTTAAAAGAATAAATCGGTTATTTGAACGGCAATCATATCGAGAATAAAAATGGTAAGCGAAGCCGTTACAACTGCTGAATTTGCTGCTTTCCCCACACTTTCAGTTCCATTAGAGGCATTAAATCCCTTAAAACATCCAATCATTCCAATAAAGAATCCGAAGAAGAACGTTTTAATGGTTGCAGGAATCAGATCCAGATATTCCAGCGATTGTAAAATTTGAGTCAGATAGCGATAGAAATTAACATCACCGTGAATATTAATTCCAACAAAACCACCAATAATGCCCACAGCATCTGCAAAAATGACTAAAATGGGAACCATTAAGGTACAGGCTAAAATTCTGGTTACGACCAAATAGTTGTAAGGATTAATTGCCGAAACTTCCATCGCATCAATTTGTTCGGTTACTTTCATCGAGCCTAATTCGGCACCAATTCCCGAGGAGATTTTTCCGGCACAAATTAAAGCCGTAATTACGGGAGCAATTTCTCTTATTAAGGAAAGAGCTACCATTCCGGGCAACCAGGATTCCGCTCCAAAGTTGACCAGTGTAGGACGAGATTGAAGGGTGAGTACCAATCCCATAATAAAACCGGTTATGGCTACTAAAGGCAGTGACTTATATCCAATTACATAACATTGTTTTACAAACTCTTTGGCCTCATAAGGAGGAACAAAAACTTCCTTAAAAAACTGCTTTGCAAACAAAGTTGCATTTCCTATTTCGGTGAAAGTATTTTTTAGAGAGAGAATCAAAATAATAGGTTTTTAGTATTAAATCGAAAACGGAATAATGTAAATCTTAAAAAGACACTTATCGTCTTTATGATCAAAGATTAAAGTTACTTGAAAACTACAGAAGAAATCTTACATAACTTTTTCTGAAGTTTATATAATTAGCATTGGATCAATAAAATAATATGTAAAACTCACGTTGTGTGGGCTTTATGAAATAAAAAAATCCCTTTGTGTGAAAAGGGATTTTTGACGTTTTGAGTTTCAGGTTTATCGTTAAGACTGCGTCTGAAAACTATAATATTTTCGTGTTATAAGTGCAATAGGAAGTCCGATGCAGAATATAAGAATCAACATGGAAAGGAATAACGGGAAATCTAAGTGTTTTTCGGGAAGTACAGGAAAGGTAATAGGCAGCACAATTAAATTCATGATGATCCACACAAAAATTCCATAAAGGAATCCGGAAACAATTGCACTTTTTTTGAGAAAAGGCAGATAAGGATAAATGAAAAAATAAAACCAGGCGAAACTTAGTGCAATTAAGTAATGGAATCCAATACCGAAGAGTGCCATTAATGAGCCTCCACTATAGGCTTCTTTTTTAAAAACGCCGCTTGTAATAGATTGCAATAGTTTTATTGCAGTGGTTTTTTGGAGTATAAAAGCATAAATTGTAATGGCAGCCGTTAGGTCTAATGTCCCGGCAACGAGCCAGGCGGTTAAAATGGTTTTGGTTTTGGATCTCATATTTAGTTTTTTACAACATTATAGACGTTTTTCAATTGATTTAAATGTCTTTTGGAGTGCATGACACAGAAGTTTAATAACTCGTAGATTGTTAAATTTCCAATACCTGGTATTTCAAAATCCATACAGGTGAGTGTTAAATCATAATTTTCAGCAATATCCTGCATTTCCTTTTCAATTCTTTGAAGACTCGAAAGCAACTCGGTTTTGTCATATTCGCGGTCCTCGGGATATATAAAATCAGGGGAGTTGTATTTGGTGCTGAAATTGAGAAATATCTCTTTGATTAGAGGAATTTTTTCGTCGTAGTTAGCGGGGAGTTTTTGTGTATTAGCCTCGCAAACCTGACGTAGTCCTGAGGTCGATTTTATAATATGACGGGCAACCTGTCCACCAGTCCAGCTTCCTTCAAACGGTACTTGATTTACTTCGTTCTGCGTAAAAAGAGAAAGCGTATCGTAAAATTGTCCAATAGTAGTGGTAATGTCTTGTTTTAATTCCGTTTTCATAAGTGTTTTTTGTTTTTAAGAAAGAATTGTAGTGATCCACCAGACATTCCCAAACGGATCGGTAACGCCGCAAGTTCTGCCATACTCTTTATCGCTGACTCCCATTATGCTCGTAGCACCATTTTCTAATGCTTTTTTATAGGTTTCATCGACATTCGGGACATAAACAAATAGGTTAGCGGTTTGTCTTGACCAGTCTTCAACTACGTCTGTAACCATGATAGTACTTCCGGTAATGATAATTTCTGCATGCATAACCGTTCCGTCTTCGCGTAGTACATGATCGGAAGAAGTTGTTGCATCAAAGACTTTTTGAGTAAATTCTATAAATTGTGACGCGCCATTTAAAATCAAGTAAGGCATTATGGTCTGATGTCCGGCCGGTAAATTCATTTGGTTAGATTTGAAGGTTGATAGTATTTCAAATTTACAAATTTTATCAATAAAACTTTATAAATCAGATCGTTGTTGTTTTTTAGGACTTACAGAAGAACTTCACAATGATAGCCATAGGAATCAAGAAGTTCTATTATTCTTTGATTTGAAATTGACGGTGCATGAACGCGTAAAATTCTATCACAGTCCTCTAAATCAAAATTAATATGACTGTTTGGAAAATGTTCCAGAAGTTTCCCCACAATCAGTCGAGATTGCTCGACTTCCTGAACATTTGTTTTATAAACTTCTATCATCATTTCGAGAGGTTATAAAGCGATGTTTTTATAACGCTCTATTTTATGATAATAAACGTAAGAGATCGCCAGAATTACTAAAAAGATTAAAGGAAAGAAGACCTGGAAATTGATGCCGTCTACAGCAGCGTGACTGATGGAAGCAAAAATAAAGTCGAAACCAAATCCCGCATATGCCCATTCTTTTATGTTTTTTGGGATGGAAGGAATCACCAGGACTAAAACACCAAGAATTTTAAAGACAACTAAGGCATTTCCGAAATACTCGGGATAGCCCAAATGTCTGATTCCTTCTTTTGCTAATTCTGTCTGAGAAGTTAAGGCCGGCATTACACCTTCGAATAAAAAGATAATAGTAGTAGTGATCCAAAAGATAATTTTTGCTTTTTTCATGGGATAGTTTTTAAAAGGTTGTTAATTAATGTATTACAAACTTACAATTCTTATCTTTTGAACGGACTACACATTTACGACTATTTTAGGGGCATTTGGGACAGAGTGGAAGATTTTAGATTTTAGAGTCAAGAGTAAAGAATAAAGAGTAAAGAATAAAGAGTAAAGAATAAAGAGTAAAGAGTAAAGAGTAAAGAGTAAAGAGTAAAGAGTAAAGAGTAAAGAGTAAAGTTTCAAAATCTATTCTCTATATTCTATATTCTTTTCTCTTTTCTCTTGAAACTTGAAACCCGAAACTTGGAGTTTGGAATTTAAGATTTGGAATTTGTTCCCAAAACATAATTCTTAATCACAAACAAATCTTCAAAACCCAATCGAGTGTAGATGTCTTTTCCCATGACAGAAGCTTGTAACTGCGCATAATCCGCATTTAAATCGATGGATAGATTTAACGCATATTTCATAATTTCCTCGGCAAAACCTTTTCTGCGCATTTCGGGAATTACTCCCAAGCCATGAATTCCAATTGTATTTTGAGTCTGAAACAGCATAAAAGTTCCGATCGGTTGAGCGTCTAAGGAAACCGAATAGAAATGAACGTTGTTGTAATTCTGAATCAGGATTTCTTTGCTAATCACGTAACCAAAAGCATGAGGATACAGATCTGCCCATATTTTGGCATCCTGTTCAGTGGTCACTCTTTTAAAACTGAGCTGGGCTTGCAGTGAAAATTGTTGATCTAATTTTAAAGCCATCGCAACCTGTTCACTTTTTAATGAGAAACCATTGGCATCCAGTATTTCGTACGATTTTGTTCCGTAGATATCCCAATAAGCGAAAGCTAATTCTGAATTGGCCTGCATGGTTTTAGTAATTTCGCCGATGTCATTTTTAGAAATGTCTTTTCGAAACCACAATTTATTAGGCCAGCCTGAATTTTCAACTTTGCTATATTCAAAAAGAGGAGTTGTATGGTAGGATAGGAAAGAGGAACTAACCGTTTTCCACATTCCGGTAAGATTATTTAAGTTGTCTTCGATTAAGTTTATATTTTTCATTTTGATACTAGTTATAAGAATTTAAGACAAAGATACTTCCGGCTTTTATAGGAAACCTTTACATATGTTGATTTACAAATCTTTTTCGAGATTTTTTCGGATACGGCTTAGTTGGGTAGGGGTAATTCCTAAATGGGAGGCGATGTGAAGCAACGGAATACGGTCTCCAATATCTGGATGTTTGGATAAAAGCTGTACATATCTCTCGGTAGCATTTTGCATGACTAGAGCAATTTCGCGTTGTTCTTTTTCGATTACCCAGTTTTTTTCCAAATAGGCAATGTAATAATTTTTGAGATCGTTGTTCTGATCAATGAGTGCTCTGTATTTTTTGTAGTTAAGTTGAATCAAAACAGAATCTTCAAGTGCTTCTATGGTGAAATGAGAAGCAGTTTGCTGCAGTAGAGAAGCCTTTGAACCGGCAAAATCACCTTCAAGAAATATGTTTTTATTATAGAGATTACCTGCCGAATCGGTGATAAAAGCCCGTAAAGCGCCTTTGATTATAAAATATATTTCCTTTGCAGTTTGTCCGTTTTGAAGTAAAATATCTCCTTTTTTAATGGATTGAATTTCAGCAATACTTTCAATTAACTGCCAGGACGTTTCTGAAATAGGAGCGTAGCTTTCGAATTTTATTTTTAAATCGTTGAGGTACTTATTTTGATTGATTGACATTTTGATTGAAGTTTTACCTATCAAAAATAAGGAAATATTGTGGATTATAGGATACACGGATGACGCGGATTCGCTATCGCGAAGACACGGATTGACGCTGATTTTTCTCTCTCATTTTGTCATTTTGGAGAACGAGAAAAAAAACCGCTAAAAACGTAAAAGTTATTTAGCGGTTTATTAGGGAAAGTTTTTTACTGGTTTGATGTAAATCCCTTTATTTTAGAATTTAATCGGCATAATGATAAATACTTTTTTTAATGGTATCTTTTATTTTTTCAAGTGTTACTTCAGTCACACCGCCTTCATAATTCATACTAATAAGGACTTTATCTTTGATGATTTCGTAATCAATTGAGATCAATCCGTTTTTATTTACGGGTACAGATTTACTTTCGTTCGGGATGGAACTTAAAAAATAAGCAGATTCCTCAACCTCTTTATTTTTGATAATATTTTGATAGACCTGGGCAAGATCAGTATCTTTTAGGATACATTCTCTTCCTGAACCCATTTCTACTTCAACATCCTTACAATCTTCTTTTTTCTTTGCTTCTTTTTTTACAGCAGGGCTTGTTTTTACTGGTTCTTTTATTGCTTTTACTTCTTTTTCTGAATTGTTTTCTTTACAGCTTGTAAATAGTAATGCTAAAATTGCAAGGCATGCGATTCTTTTCATGAGTTTTAATGTATTGATTAAGAGGATTGTTTTGTTAATATTCGATACGATATTCATTCTTTGGAGCCATTTTTCGAAGGCTTGACAATATCAAAAGTAAGAAAAATTGTGATTATAGGATACGCGGATGACACGGATTCGCTTCGCGAAGACATGGATTGACGCGGATTTTTTTATTCTCGCCATTTTTTATGCGCAATCTTGTCATCCTGACGAAGGAAGGATCACACAAGTAACTCCGTACAGAATTTCGTCAATCTTTGTCGAATCCCAAATGTGATTTGCTTCGTCTATTCGTTATCGCTCGAGTCTCCCTTCGGTCGAAATGACAAAAATGAGAATAAAAAAATCCGTGACAATCCGCGCTTCCACAAAGCGGATCTGTCTTCTCCGTGTGCCATAAAAAAAACGCCATGAAACTATAAGTCTCACAGCGTTCTCCTCTCAAAAAAATAAATAATTAACGGGTATTATTTCCAGCCACCACCTAAAGCACGATACAACTCGGTATTGGCAGATAACTGTTCTCTTTTTATGTTAGCCAGTTCTAGCTCACTTTGTAATAAATTAGATTGCGCAGTAAGCACTTCAAGATATTCCGCCATACCATTTTTGAATAACAAATTGGCATTTTTTATGGCTTGTTGCAGCGTTTTTACACGTTGTTGCAAAAAAGATTCCTGTTGCTGTAATTTCTCAACTTTTACCAAAGCATCTGACACTTCACTAACCGCTACTAAAACCGATTGTCTGAAATTCAGAACCGCTTTTTCCCTTTCGGCAACGGCGATATGGTATTGTGTTTTTACTTTTTTATTGTTCAGCAAAGGCTGTGTCAATCCTCCTGCAAGAGTTCCGAACAAAGAGGCCGGAATGTTGAACCAATTGCTGGCTTCGAAAGAGTTTACACCACCCTGAGCTGTAATTCTGAGTGCCGGATACAAATTGGCTTTTGTGATTCCTACGCTGGCATTTGCAGCTTTAAGAGCAAGTTCGGCGCTTTTTACATCCGGTCTGCGGCTTACTAACGAAGACGGAATCCCGATGGCGGTATTGTTTTTAACTTCTAAAGCACTCAAACGAATACTTCTTTGTTTGGAATCCGGAAAAGATCCTGTTAAAACACTCAACGCATTTTCCTGAATCGCAATATTTTGTTCCAATAACGGAATCAATTGCGCGGCGTTTAATTTTTGTGCTTCCGATTGTTGAATCGCCAATGAGGTTACCTGACCGGCATCGTATTTTAATTTGATAATAGTAGTGGTACTATCATTTAATTTTAGATTTTGTCGGGCAATATCCAACTGTGCGTCCAGCATTAAAAGATTGTAGTAGCCTTTGGAAACATTGGCAACGATGGTAGTCTGCAAAGCTTTTTTAACTTCTTCTGACTGCAGATAACCCGCAAAAGCTTCTTTTTTCTGGTTCTTTATTTTCCCCCAAATATCGGCTTCCCATGAAAGTGTTGCTCCGGCTGTGAAGTCATTAATATGATTCTGACCCAATGCCTGACCTAAGTTCTTTCCTGTAAAACTATTGTCTGACGGATTGCTGGTGCTTGCCGCTACCGATAAATTGACTTCAGGGACATTTCCCCATTTGGACTGTGTGAATCTGTAATGCGCAATCTCGATGTTTTTAGTAGCAATTTGCAGGTCGTTGTTTCGGGCAACCGCGCTGTCTATTAACTGAATAACATCTTTTTCGGTAAAGAAATTTTTCCACTCCGTATCACCAATACTGGTCGTATCTTTTGAAACCGATGCACTCCTGAAATTTTCAGGAAATGCATCTTTTGGAGTTTCAATATCCTTCGAAACCTTACAGGATATTACTGTGGTGATCAAAATAGCGATCATCACAATTTTGGTTATATGATTTTTCATTTTAGGTGCTGTCATTAAATTTCTGTACAAGTATCTTTTCTGCTTTCAAGATCCCTTGAAATTTTATAAGAGATGTATCCGATGCCAATGATAATGGCTACGAGTACGGTTGTGATATAGTTTTCCATTTTTATTTTTCTTCGTTATGAATTACGGCTACCGGTTTTCCGGAAACCTTTTCTTGTAAATATTGGAAGATGACGAATAAAACCGGGATGATAAACAATCCTAGAATTACCCCTGAAATCATACCTCCTGCGGCACCAATACTAATCGAATGGTTACCTTGTGCTGATGGTCCTTTGGCACTCATCATTGGAATTAATCCCACAACAAAAGCAAGCGATGTCATGATAATTGGTCGTAAACGCAGTTTTGCCGCATCGATTGAGGCCATCACCAATGCCTGACCGGATTTTCTTTTCTGAACCGCAAACTCCACAATCAGAATGGCATTTTTAGCGAGCAGTCCGATTAACATTACCAGAGCAACCTGTACATAAATGTTGTTTTGAATTCCGGTGAAACCAATAGCCACAAATACTCCAAAAATACCTGCAGGGATAGAAAAGATTACCGCCAAAGGCAAAATGTAACTTTCATACTGTGCAGCAAGTAAGAAATAGATGAATATCAAACACAGTAAGAATATCGTTGCGGATTGTCCTCCCGAAGAAATCTCTTCACGGGTTTGTCCCGAAAATTCAAAACTATAACCTGCAGGTAAATGTTGTGCAGCAACTTCTTCTATGGCTTTAATGGCATCTCCCGAACTAAATCCAGGTTTCGGAATGGCATTTATCGAAATCGAATTAAACAAATTATATCTCGAGGCCGTTTCAGAACCATAAATACGGCTTAGTTTCACCAAAGTATTTATTGGAACCATTTCTCCGGTTTTGTTTTTTACAAAAACCCTGTCAATTGAAGATGGATCAGCTCTGTCGGCAATATCTGCCTGAACAACAACTCTGTAATATTTACCAAATCGGTTAAAGTCAGAAGCCTGTGCACTACCAAAATAAGTCTGCATCGTTTGTAAAATGTCTTTTACATTTACCCCCAGCTGATTGGCTTTTTCGTCATTAATATCCAGTTGCAACTGTGGATAATCGGCTTTGAAACTCGTAAATGCCATAGCAATCTCCGGACGTTTCATTAATTCTCCGATAAAGCTTTGAGAGACACCGCTAAACTTATCCAGTTTGCCTCCGGTTTTATCCTGTAGCACCAAATCTAAAGCTTCAACATTACTAAATCCGGGAACAGTTGGGAAACTAAAAACGAAGAAACTTCCGCCTGTAATAGTCCCTAATTTTCCTTGCACATCCGCCATTATTTCGTCGATTCCTTTGATTTTTCCACGCTCTTCATCCGGTTTAAGCAAGACAAAAATAACTGCTGACGATGGGCTTGTAGAATTCGTTAATAAATTGAATCCTGAAATCGCTGTTACAAATCGTGATGATTCGTCGTTTCTTAGTAAATTCTCTGCCTGAGTCATTACTTTTTGTGTTCCGTCAAGAGAAGTTCCTGAAGGAGTATTTACCGCAATCGCAATAAATCCCTGATCTTCTGTTGGAATAAATCCTGTTGGAGTCGTTTTTACTAACAGAATGGTTGCTGCTGTAATTAAGGCCAGACCACCTAAGCTTAACCATTTGCGGCGAATTAAAAATTTAATACCACCCACATAACGATTCGTCAAAGATTCGAAGCTGCTGTTGAATGCCGTAAAGAATTTTTCTTTAAATCCTTTTTTAACATAAACTTCATTTTCGTTTGCTTGTGTACCGTGATTGTCCTTCAGGAACAATGCAGCAAGCGCCGGGCTTAAAGTCAAAGCATTCACAGCCGAAATTACAATTGCAATCGCCATCGTAAAAGCAAACTGACGATAGAAAACTCCCGTAGAGCCTTCCATAAAACCAACCGGCAGGAATACAGCAGCCATTACCAGCGTAATCGAGATAATAGCACCCGTTATTTCGTGCATTGCTTCATGTGTGGCTACTTTTGGAGACAAATGTTTGTGCTCCATTTTGGCATGCACGGCTTCGACGACTACAATCGCGTCATCTACCACAATACCAATCGCCAGAATTAAAGCGAAAAGTGTTAGAAGATTGATCGAAAATCCGAATAACTGCATGAAGAAGAACGTTCCTAAAATTGCTACAGGTACAGCAATAGCCGGGATTAATGTTGATCTAAAATCTTGCAGGAATATAAATACTACAATGAATACTAATATAAATGCTTCGATTAAAGTATGTTCTACCTGTTCTATCGATTGGTCCAGCGATACTTTGGTACTATAGAAAATATTTTGCTTGATCCCTTTTGGAAAATCTTTCGATGCTTTTTCCATCAGTTTGTTAATCGCGATCTGAATGTCATTGGAGTTTGAACCTGCCAATTGAATAATACCGATTACAACTCCTTTTTTACCATTTAAACGCGTTAAACTGTTGTACGAATAAGCACCAAGTTCAACTCGGGCAACGTCTTTTAAGCGAAGTACCGAACCATCTGCATTAGAGCGAATAGCAATATTTTCATATTCTTCCGGTTTGGTTAGTTTTCCTTTGTATTTGATTACGTATTCGAAAACTTCTGTACTTCTTTCTCCAAATTTACCCGGAGCAGCTTCCAAACTTTTGTCCTGAATGGCACTCATGATTTCGTTTGGTGTCACTTTGTAAGTTGACATTTGTGTCGGATTCAGCCAAACACGCATCGAGTAATCTTTTACACCTCCAAAAATACTGGCCGATCCTACTCCCGGAATACGTTTAATTTCAGGGATAATATTGATTTGGGCATAATTGGCCACAAACGTCTGATCGTATTTCGATTCATCCTCGGTGTACATACCGATGGCCATAATGAAACTGTTTTGTTGTTTCGCAGTGATCACCCCTTGTTGTACCACTTCGGCAGGCAATTGACTGGTTGCCTGAGCCACCCTGTTTTGTACGTTTACGGCTGCCTGATCGGCATCGGTACCTAATTTAAAGAAAACAGTAATGGCTAACGATCCGTCGTTACTGGCCGTAGAGCTCATGTAAGTCATATTTTCCACCCCATTGATAGACTCTTCTAAAGAGGGCGCTACCGAACGTAAAACCGTTTCGGCATTAGCTCCCGGATAAACCGCCGTTACCAAAACCGATGGCGGTGCAATATCAGGAAACTGTTGTAAAGGCAATTTCGTAAGTCCAAGTACCCCCAGAATCACCAATAAAATGGAGATTACGGTTGCCAGTACAGGTCTTTGTATAAATATTTTGAACATTTGCGTGTAAATTATTTTTTAGTGATTACTTGGGCAACTTTTGTAGCCGGTTTTTCAGGCTGAATGACCTGACCTTCCTGAAGTTTATCAATACCGCTTAGTACAATCTGATCACCAGATTTGATACCATCCTTAATCAAATAGTTTGTACCGCTTTTACCAATAACCGTGATCGGCATTTTGTTAACCTTATTTTCTTTGTTGACTGTGAAGACAAAAACTTTGTCCTGCATTTCAACGGTAGCCGCTTGTGGTACCAAAAGAGCGTCGTCATGGTGAAGTCCTAAACGAATTTTCCCGGTGTTTCCTGAACGTAAAGTCCCGCCAGCATTAGGAAAAGTAGCTCTTAACGTAATAGCTCCGGTGGTTTTATCAAACTGACCGTCTACCATATCGATTTTTCCGGTTTGAGGATACGCATTATTATCGGCTAAGATTAAAGTTACAGGAGGCAACTTTTTGATTTTATCGCCTAGGCTGCTGCCTGCATATTGCGCTTTAAAGTTGATGAAATCGGTTTCTCCCAAAGAGAAATAAGCAAAAACTTCATGTACATCAGATAAGTTGGTTAACGGTTCAACATCCGTTGCCGAAACTAAACTTCCTTGTTTTTTAGGTAATCTTCCAATGTAGCCGCTTACAGGAGCTGTAACATTAGTATATCCAAGATTGATTCTGGCCGATCCTACCATTGCTTTGGCCTGTTCGATATTGGCAGCAGCAATTTTTTGAGAAGCCTTGGCCGTTTTTAACTGATAATCCGAAACTACTTTATTTTGAACTAATGGAGTTAATTTATCTACTTCCAATTGCGCGTTGATTAAAGCCGCTTCAGCAGCGTGCAAATTAGCCAGCGCATTGTTTAATTGTTCACGGAATGGACGTTCGTTTATTTTGAATAAAGTCTGACCTTTATAGACATAAGCACCTTCGTCTACAAAAACTCTTTCCAGATTTCCGCTTACCTGAGGACGAATTTCAACATCAACAGTTCCTTGTATAGAAGCAGGATATTCGGCATCAGTAGTAGTGTTTTCGCTTGTAATAGCAGCGACAGGTAATAATGGTGCAGCAGGAGCTGCCGGGGCTTGCGATTTATCTGCACAACTGCTTAGTACGAGTGCCAGAATAAAACTGGTTATGATAACATTTTTCATTTTATTATTGGTTTTAAATTGTTGAACATTCTTTTGGATTAATTGATGTGGTATTCTGGCATTCATGTTTAATTATATTAAATTATCTAACATCGTTAAGTTGTAAAACCAAAAAGGTCATAGAATTCCGCTTCCAATTCTATTTCATAATGGGTATTAAATTATTTATCAGTGTTAAGTAAAATAGCAAAAAAAGCTGTTTATTACTTGGTTAAATTATTTATCACTGTTAAGTAATGGGTAAAAGAGATTCAAAATTACTCTATTAAATCATTTACCACTGTTAAGTGAAAATTAAATTTTTTTTATTGTATTGATTTTATGATACCACCAATCGCATCTTTCAGAATTTGATTGTTGATTGTTTCCATTACGTCACTTTTGTTGATGATATTGATAGCGATCAAACCGTGAATGACAGAAAAGAAAGTAAAATATTTTTGTTTGACTACTTCTTCACTTGGATTGCTGTTTTTCATTACTTCGGCAATAACCGTTGTAAACAGTTTATAAGGCATTTTGGCAGCGTCGCATTGTTGAGAACAGCAATTCATCTGTACACCAAACATTACCTGATACATTTCGGTATCTGTAAAAGCAAAATCCCAATATGCCATCCACATGGCTTCCAACTGATCTTCCGGTTTATTAAATTTAGCTTTAGCCTCTTCAAGTTCCTTTGCTAATTTAGTAAAGCCTTTCCCGGTTAGTTCCCTTAAAATGGCATCTTTGTTTGAAAAGTATTCATAAATAATAGGAGCGGTGTATTCAATTTTATCAGCAATTTTTCTCATACTCAGACCTTGCCACCCTTCGTCTTTAACGATAGTGTAAGCAGCATCAAGAATGTTACTTCTTGTCTCTTCTTTTTGTCTTAAAATACGATCTTTACTTGCCATTTTAGTTGAGTATTAAATTGTTTAACACCGTTAGGCAAATGTAGGACGGTTTTTCTGATTATGAAATAATTTTAT
This sequence comes from Flavobacterium sp. N502540, assembly GCF_025947365.1. NCBI lineage: Bacteria > Pseudomonadati > Bacteroidota > Flavobacteriia > Flavobacteriales > Flavobacteriaceae > Flavobacterium > Flavobacterium sp. N502540. Next base: position 4,968,032 of record NZ_CP110012.1, on the reverse strand, counting down.
CATAATATTTTCTTATCGTGTCATAGGCAATCAATAAAAACTTCGTGAAGCCTTTATTTTATTGGATTTTTTGAAGTGTAGTTTTTTTTAGAAGCAGAACATTTTGGCACTTTTAAAACCATTTGTCCTGCTTTTCGCTAAATCTTTTTCTGTTCTCGTTAAAGAAACGAGACCAGAAAAAGGATATCGCTGCAATCAGGGCTAAACGAGGGACGGATCAACGTAAAATGTTGTGGGGTTGATAGAAGTTATTCCTTTTATTAACGATTTCAGCTCTTCATTAAAGAGATTTTTTTATTACAGCTGATTTTAGAATTAGTGTTCTCTTTCGGTATAAATATTTGAAATGTTTAAAAAGGGCTGAAAGTCCAAAAGCATAAAAATAGTGCAACGCACTATAAATTAAGATAATGAATCATATTGCCCTGAAGGGGCATAAGCAGTTATAAATAAAGCATAAGATGCTGATTAAAAGTTGCTAATTTTCGGAAATGTCATAAAATAAGATAGGTGCTTTTGGGTTATGCTTTCGCCCTTACAGGGCTTAAAGAGGTGCCCACCTTATTCATGGCACTTTGTACCATGTTACTGCTAAAGCTCTTTCAGAGCAACAGATTCAAATACTTGTCTCTTATGGGTAAGCTCTATATTATTTCGTTTGTGGAAAAGAAAAAGAAAGATTGCTTTTTGCACCTGCATTTCGCTCGTGAGTATGATTTAAAATTTGTCATTTTTTAATTCACGAGCGCGGCAGCTGTAGAGATTTTTTAGAATAGAAAAACGGAGTTGTAAAAATATTGACAAGGACTCGTTGTCATTTCACTTTTTTACATAATCCATTTCGACATGCTCGATTCCTGCATCCAGGAAAAAATTATCGGTTTGTTTAAATCCGTTTTTGATGTAAAAACGACTTGCATTGACTTGTGCGTACAAATAGATCTTTTCCTCATCTTTTAAATCCGCTAAGATTTTTTGCAAAATTGCCTCTCCAATTCGTTTCCCGCGATAAGTATTCAAAACGGCAATGCGTTCAATTTTAAAACCCTTTTCCATTTGGCGGTAGCGTGCTGCTCCGGCCGGTAAGCCATTAACAGTTGCGAGATAGTGAACAGCTTCTTCGTCGTCCATAGATTCGCGTTCCTGCGATACATTTTGTTCTTCAACAAATACTTGACGACGAATGGCAAAAGCAATTTCTATTAATTTATCGTCCTCAATCTTCTCAACTTTTACAGTATTTCCTGTTGATTTTTGAGCAGATTCGCTCTTCATTTCTTTAATAGTGGTCATTCGGTCAAAAAGATTTTTAGTTTTTAAATTCTGGGTTACTTCGTGTATGGCTTTAAACAAATTATTTTCGGTATCAGTGAGTTCAATCAGCGCTTCGGTCATGATTTGCCATAAAGGCTGTAATTGATCGATCATCTCGTTGGCTTTGTCCGTAAGGGTAATCAGGCGTTTCCTTTCATCTTTGGCGTCTTTCGCTGAACCAATCAGTTCTTTTTTTTCCAGTTCTTTCAATAACGAAATAGTAGTGGGGTGAGAGTAGCCAATTTCCTGTGAGAGTTCGACAACACTAATAGCCTTTTTCTGCGAAAGCACATACACCACCGGAAACCATTTAGGTTCAAAATCGATGTTCTGACTTTTGTAGAATAACTGCGCTTCTTTCCTCAGGTTCTCATTCAAACGCTGCAAAAGATTTCCCAATACCAATGATTTTGATTGCTCTAATACCATAAAAAATAATTTTAGTTCAAATTTACGTAGTTAGCTACGTATATTCAATAGGCTAAAGTAAATTTTAAGATTTATTTATCTTTTTTGACTTTTGTTATTGGCTAAAAGAAATTTGCAGGACCGAATTAAAAATCTGATCCTGCAAGTAGTTTTTTTAGGTAAGATGTGAAAATGTGGAATGTGTTTATTTAAGTATTACAACTTCCTCAGGCACCTTAAACAGTAACACACAGCCGGTTTTAGAAAATACAGAGTGACTGCTTCCCGGTGGCATGTACATATAATCGCCCGTTTTCAATTCGTCTTTTCCGGAGCGGACTTCGCCTTCAAGTACATAAATTTCTTCTCCCGCAGGATGAACGTGATTAGGATACGAAGCACCCGCTTCAAATTTTAGTAAAAAAACAGTGGGTCTGTTTGTAGTGGGGTCAAAGTATAAGGATTTGGCAAAGATACCATCCGTTTTTACGCCTTCTTCAATTAGAAGTTTCCAGTCTTTTTCGTTGCTTCTTGTGATTTGTTTTTCCATTATAGTAATTTTTTAGTTTGGTTTATTTTTCGAAAGGATTTCATCTAAACTCCAGTGGTATTTTTCTACAGTTGACAAAAGAAAAGCGGCCATAGAAAAGGTAAATACAGAATAATCTAAAGGCTCTTTTACTCCAAAAGAATAAGTCATGGCAAGTGCAAAGCCAAAAGTTAATAGGGCACCGCCAACAGCCGAAAATTTAGTGTGATAGCCAATGAGCAGGAGTAAAGCCAATAGTGTTTCCAAAATTGTCGATGCAATAGCAATAGTTGGAATCCAGTTTTTAGGAACAAAAGAATTGACTTGTTCGGTATAGGCTAGAAAGTTTTCCCAACCCGAAGATTGTGTGCCCCACAATCCTAACCGACTTGAAACGGCGGATAAAAAACCTGCTGCTAAGGCAACCCGCAAAAGCAAAACGGCATATTTCTGATTTTTTTTCATCTTTTTGATTGCTTGATTATTACAATACAAAGATGCGGAAGGCAGTGTTGCTAAAGAATAGAGAATCCTTGAAAAAGCATGTAATCAATTGAAAAAGCAAACGTTAAAAACGATGAATTGGGTGAAATTACGAATGTGCAGTATTTTCTTTATAGGCTTTTGGGGAAGTGTTGGTGTGTTTTTTGAAGAAATTAGAAAAGTAAAAAGGATCATTAAACCCTAAAGCATAAGCGACTTCTTTTACCGATAGTTTCTCGTAGGTAAAAAGACGTTTGGCTTCGGAAATGATTAAACCAAAAATTACATTTTGAGCCGTTTTATTGGTATGCAGTTTTGAAAGTTCGTTTAGTTTTGATTCTGTTGTACCGATCAGAACAGCGATTTCGTTTACAGAAAGGTTTTTGTCGAAGTTTTGTAAAATCGTTTCCAGAAAGTGAAGAAACAGTGCATCGGGTTTGTAGATTTCATCCCCTCGATTAATTTTGGTTCGGTTGATTTCAATCAATATCAATTCAATACGGCTGTGAATAGAGGTGAGGTATTGATAAGGCATTTGTAGTAATTCTTTGCCTATCGTTTCTAATTCCTGAATAACAAACGAGCTATTGTCCACCACAATCATTTCATTCATGGCAAAGTGACAAAACAGTCCGTTATGGAAAATCAATTCCATATCCGTATCGTCTTTGCAGAAAAAATTATAGGTAAATTCTAAAATAAATCCCGTTGCATTCCCGATGTTTTTAAAATAATGAATCTGACCGGAAGTAATGGTGATTACAGCATTTTCGGTTAAGGTAAATTCATTTTCATCTATAGAAATAATAGTCGAACCCGAAGTGCAATACACAAGTACATATTTTAAAACGCGTCTGGGCTGTTCTAAATCTGTCGCCTGATCAAATGTTTTTATCGAAACCATATTGAGGATAGTGTTGGATCAAAAGTAAGATTTATTTCATGAAGTTGATCAAAGAGGGTATACAGATTTGTTCTGTTATTGCATTTTGGGGTACTGTGTGTGAATTTTTGTTCTGTGTAGTTGGAACGCACAAAGCACACAGATGATACTGATTCGCTCTGCGAAAACGCGGATCAACACAGATTTTTTTATATTATTAGGTAGAAGTTAATTGATGTCTTCAAAATATTACTACCATAAAAATCCGCGTAGATCCGCGTTTTCGTGAAACGAATCCGCGCAATCAGCGTTTCTTTATTATTATTCTGATAAAGTTTTTAGTAATTGTTCCAGGTTGTCGATGCTCATTTTGAAACCTTGTTCGAAGCCCATTTCAATCATTTTTTCCAGACGTTCCAAAGATTCATTTACAATGGTGATGCTCACCTTGGTAATGCCGTTTTGTTCGCTAAAGCTATGATCCCAGTTGGAGCCCGGCAGTTCGCGGTTTTCATTTTGGTCTGCAAAAGTATTGAACATCTTAAAATTCGTCTTTGGCGTAATCGAAGTGTATTCCTGAACCGCCCAGCGTTCGAATCCTTCGGGGCTTACCATGGCGTAGAATCTGCGCCCGCCAACTTCAAAAGTCATGTGTTTGGTTTTAGACGACCAGGGCTTTGGAGCTACCCATTGATCCAGAAGTTCCGGTTTTGTAAAAGCATCCCAAACCAGCGGAAGTTCTGCATTAAATTCTCGGTTTATGATTACCGTTTTGGTGGCTTTGTCTACGGTAAAATCAAATTGCAAATCGTTTTTCATTTGTTCTGTTTTTTAAGCGTTACTAATAGTTCGTCAAGCTGATTGAACTTGGTTTCCCAGATTTCCCTGAATTGGACTAACCATTGATCAATCTCTTTCATTTTTTCAATTTCAAGCGAATAATAAATTTCCCGGCCTTGCTGTTCCTGTTTAAGTAAATCGCATTCTACCAGTATGCGAAGGTGTTTCGAAACTGATTGTCGGGAGGCATTGAAGTTCTCTGCGATGGCATTTGGTGTCATTGCCTGTACAGCGATAAGAGTTAGAATTGACCTTCTTGTCGGGTCGGCTATGGCCTGAAAAATGTCACGTCTCATAATATTCCGGTTTTAATTAAGAAACCAATTGGTTGCAAATATACGCGCAACTATTCAGTTTCGCAATATTTAGTTGAATTATTTTTGATAAATTTTAAAGAAATGGTTTTTTAAGTAGCAGAATCATAGTGTTTTAGGTGGTTGTTTTAATGTTTTAGGTTTCAAGTTTCAGGTTTCAGGTTTGCGCAATCTTGTCATTTCGACCGGAGGGAGACTCGAGCGATAGCGAATAGGCGAAGCAAATCTTCGTTAGTAACTCTACAAAGATTGACTAACGTTACCGACAATCGTTGTGAAGATTTACTTTTTCTATTCGCTATCGCTCTTTCCCGTATTATCCGCCTAGTTTGTCATTTCGAAGAATGAGAAATCTTCGTAAGTAGCTCGACAAAGATTGTCGATTTAGTTTACGGAGTTTCTCACGAAGATTTCTCCTTCCAGTCGAAATGACAAAAATGCGATAAATGCTCGCTGAAATATAGATTTCTTATATTTGATAAATGAGTGTAATTTATTGAAAGAAAAATCTTTCTTTTAAGATGATTTTCTCTATCTTTGAAGTTCTTAAATCTTCACATTTAAAATAAAGTAAAATTTGTCCTTATTGTTTGACATGTAACTTATAATGTCTTACCAAAAAAGGCTTTAATTCACTAAATGGAAGACATGAACAAAAACACCCTTTCCCCAGAAGCCGAAACAAGGCTTATTGATTTTTTTAATCACACCATCGATCCTGTCGAAATGGCAAAGGCTATAAGACATGCCAATCACATATTGGCTTTAGGAGTCATCAGAGAACACGAAATTCTTGAAAAAGAAAGAACCAGTTTAGAAAACAGCTTTTATTGGCTCAATGAACTGGCGGAGATTTTGAATCCTTATTTGTGTGAGGAGTAAAGTAAAAAAAATATAAAAAGCCGCTTTAATTAAAGCGGCTTTAAAAGTTAAAGTCTACTACAATGACTACAAAGTGGTTTTCCGCCAGTTCCTGGTCGAAGATTAACTTTTTCAATGTTGTTTCCTTCTGTACAACTTGTGTTGTTGTGATACACAGTTTGTTTTACACTGTGAAATGCATCTGTTTTTGCCATAATAAATTATTTTATGATTAATATGGAGAAAGTTAAGACAGCAAAATTTTACTATCTTACGGAAATCCATAACGGACTTATATTAAAAAAAATCGAATTAAAGAGTTACGCACTCGAGCTAGCGGTGTCTTTGTCATTTCGACCGAAGGGAGAAATCACATAAGAAACTCCGCAAAGAATGTCGCCAATCTTTGTCGATCAACGAGTGTGATTTCTCCTTCCAGTCGAAATGACAAAAATGTAATATCACATAATTGACCTTACCGAAATGGCAAAGGCCATAAGACAAGCCAATCACATACTTGCTTTAGGAGTCATCAGAGAACATGAAATTCTTGAAAAAGAAAGAACCAGTCTGGAAAACAGCTTTTATTGGCTCAATGAATTGGCGGAGATTTTGAATCCTTATTTATGTGAGGAGTAGAGTTTATAAAATGGAAAAACCTCGATTTTGGTCGAGGTTTTTTGTAATTATTTTTATGAATTAGTTAAAAATAGTAATTATATTTCATCCAATTCCTGCCTCATCAAAGCAATTAGCTCATCGTTATATTTTTTAACAAGCTTCCCAGATTCTTCTAGCTTAATCTGATTTTCTTGCATTTTTTGTTGATCATTATGAAGCATAAGTGTTGGTAAATCATTCATAGTCTTATTACTTTGTTCTATTGTCTTCTCAAAAGCAAGATTTAACATGTCTAATTTCTTAATAACTTTATCACTTGCAGTCATCCTAATTGTATTAGTTTGTTGTTTAATTTTCATTAGGTCTTGACTGCCTTCAAAAGTAAATTTTTGAATTTCTGTGCTAAATGTTGTAATTGCTTTTGTCTGAGCTTCTTGATCTGGCGCATTTAAATAATTTGTCGAAAACTCTCCTATTAAAGGCGTTAATCTTTCGTTCACTTTAATGGAATTATCTTTAGTAAATTGATCTAAAAGTTGAAAAAATGAGACATATTGATCTCTCTTGCTCTCATATTTATATTTTCTTTTCGCGATATCTAATTGATGTTCTTTTTTAAGTTCTTCTAATTCTTTGCTGTATTTTGATTTTATTTTTTCAGCTTGTTCTATTAATGTTTTATTTTCAGATTTTAAAGCAGTGATTTTTGCCTTTTCTTGAATATAAGTTTTTAAGAATAACACTGATAAAGCAATTATAAATCCAACTAAATATATTTCCATTTTGTTTAAATTGTTTTTTATTTAAATTATATAATAACGTTTTGAAATTATATTGCAATTTTTACAAATGCACTAATGAAACGATAACAGCTTATGAGTGACCATGTTGTGATAAAGAAAATAACGATTTCAGAAAAATCTTTGATAGGAAAGTTACATGATGAAAACATAAATATATATAAAACTCCAACTATCAGGGTGAAAAATGAAAGCCAGATAGAATTTGTTAAATAAGATTTGAAAAGATTAAATGTTTCGGAATCTTCTTTAATTGCTCTAATGTATTGATTGTCTAGTGAATTGATTATTGTTAAAACGGTAATTAAAAAACCAATTAGTATTCCAAAAAGTGACATATTTACTTCTACTAAATCAATAAAGTTAAATTTTATATTGCTTCCGAATAAAAGAAAAAAGAATAGTAATATGATAGAAATAATGATTGGGTAATTCATTTCCCATTTGGCAATAAATGTATATTTTTTTTTACATTCCATATTTGATTAAATTCTATATGCTTTATCTAGCTTGGGTCTTCTTTTTAGATAAAAGCCTTCAATTTGAGTGATTTTTTCAGTAATAGAAAATTTATTTATAGTAGTAACTTGTTCGACTTGTATATAATCAAAAATTCGATTGGTGATTAAATCTATCGGTTCTACTTTGCCAGAATCTAAATCTACAATATCAACTTTAAACTTTGTAACTTCATGTTTGAAACCGGCTGATGTAACTGCAAAATTTGCTAATTGTTTTATAGCATTAAAATTTAAAAGCTTATTTCGGTCGCTTCCAGCTGCAATTTTTACGTCTATATATGATCCCTCGATAGTATCAACTAGATCTTTTGTTTCCATTACTCCTCTAATTTTGGATTTTTTTTCAGGAACATTATCTAAACTGAGCATTTTTATTTCTAAATTTCTAACACCCTTAGAATTCAAGAATTTTTCATAGTCATTTGTTGAAGTTACTACAATTATTTCAAAATTTGGTAGTGTAAAATTTTGTCTTAATAAATTACAAAATGATTCTAGTGTTGGACCAGGTACTTTACTTTCAATAGCAATAATCATATTCTCAGAATCATAAAAAAAAGCAGCATCATAACCTAATCCATTAAAGCCATTAATATTTATTGCTTCTAGCTTTTTATTTTCTTGATTCCATTTTGGAGGAATGTTTTTCTCTTGGGTGTATACTAAAGCACCGCCTAAATATCTAACATTTATTTCTCTTGATTCTATAGCAGAAACAGTCCCATCTCCCTGGTCAATAAATTGGACTTTTAAATTTTTAAAGCCAATTGCTTTTTTAAACTTTGATTTTACATCTTTAATTTTTTGAGTTGGAGCGTTTTTTAAATTTACTTTTATCTGATAGTAGTTTATTTTTGTTTTTTTGTATTTTTTTGCCATTATTTTTGGTTTTTAAAATTACTTTTTTTTCTTTTAAAAATTAAAACGTTTTAATATTTAGTTGGTAACAAGCTAGATAAAATTAAATACAAACAATGAAGTTTGATTATGGAAATCCGTAATCTACCAAATTTAGAAAGACAAGTTTATGAATAAATAAAGAAGTTCTAGCAAGTATTTATACTTAATTTGGACTAACAACAAAAAAGGACAGCCCCTCCAATTAAAGAAGAACTGCCCTTTTAGACAAATTTTAAATTTACATTCCTACAGTATGCGTACAGTAATTGATAATCTAACTAAAAAGAAAACTAAACCCAGTCTATTCATTAATAACATCCCCATCTTTAGTTTCTTCGCTGGCGATTTTTACCAGTTTATCTTTAAGGTTTAAATCTCCGAAAACTTCCACTTTGTCGTCGATTTCTCTTCCTTTTTTAACGTCAACTCGGGTGGCTTTGTGGTTCAGAACTTTGATGACAAACAAACCTTCGGCTGAATTTACCAATGCCGATTTCGGAATGACAAACGTGCTGTCTTTGGCGTTAAGCGGTAATAAAACTTCGGCTACCATTCCGGGTAATAAATTGGTTTGGGTGTTGTGAACGTCCATTTCGACTCTTTCGGAACGCAGTTTTAAGTCTAAAGCGCCGGACATTCTGGTAATTTTAGCGGTAAAAGTATCCGGAAGCGATTTTACATTGAAACTCATTTCGTCACCATTGTGTAAATATCCGGTATACAATTCCGGTACCGAAACGGCCAAACGCAATTTATCCTGTTGCTGAATGGTCAATAAAGGTAAGTCGGAACCTTTTCCGGCAGGACCAACAAAGGTTCCTAAATTGACATTTCTGGCGGCTACCACTCCGTCAAAAGGGGCGCGGATTTCTAAGTAACCTCTCATAATTGAGATTTCTTTGTGTGCCGCGATGGCTGCCTGGTATTGTGCGTAGTCGGAGTTTTTCTTTCCGCTGGCCATTTCTAAGTCGTTTTTAGAAATGGTTCCTTCAACTTTGCTCGTTTCGTACAAACGGTTGTAGGTACTTTTGCTGGTGGCGTATATGGCTTCCATCGATTTTAATCTCGATTCGGCAGCAGCCAATTGCGAACTGATCTCTGGTGCTTCAAGAACAATTAAAAGCTGTCCTTTTTTTACTTTCGAACCAATATCTACTTTCAGCAATTTTACAAAACTGCTTACTTTGGCATACAAATCGACTTGTTGAAAACCGGTTAATTCTGCCGGTAAGCGCAACTCTGTAGTCAGTTTTTCTTTGGCCAAAAGGAAAGTTTCGACTTTAGGTTCGATTTCCGCTTTAGGCGCTTCTTCTTTTTTCTTTTCACAGCTTAGTACAACTAAAGCTGTAAATAGTATCGCTGTAGATTTTATAATGTTATTTTTCATTTTTTGGTTTTATATATGTTTTTATAAGTATTCAGAAAGTATAAAAGTTTATCGATGTGTTTTCGCGACGATCGTAACTTTCGACTTTATGACTTTATGACTTTATGACTTTTGACTTACTTAAGGATGAGATATAATGGATACTTTCTTCGTCTTCAGGATCTAGGGAAACTGATTGTGTCGATGTTTTTTCCTGTGCCCATGCAAATATCTGCGGAAGGATCAACAATACGGCAAAAGTAGAAAATAACAATCCGCCGATAACCGCTCTTCCCAACGGAGAAACCTGATCGCCTCCTTCGCCATGACCAATCGCCATGGGTAACATTCCCGCAATCATCGCAACAGAAGTCATGATAATCGGACGAAGACGTAATGCAGCGGCTTCCCTCGCAGATTCTAAGGCATTCCCGTTTATTTTTCGAAGCTGTTCGGCATTGGTCACCAATAAAACGGCATTGGCAATAGAAACTCCGACAGACATGATGATTCCCATATAAGATTGTAAATTAAGTGTTGAACCTGTAAAGGTCAGCATTAATAAAGCGCCTAAAACAACCGCCGGAACTGTGGTTAAGATCACCAGCGAAACTTTGAACGACTGAAAATTAGCGGCCAACATTAAGAAGATTACAAAAACGGCAACCAATAATCCGGTCTGTAAACTGCTTAATGTCTCGCTCAATACCGTGCTTAGTCCAATTGGAGTAATAAATAAACCACGAGGCAATTCGCCTAATGAACTAATGGTCGATGCAACATCTTTTGTGGCCGTCCCCAAATCGGTCTGGTTGATGTTGGCCGTAACGGTAATGTATGGCATGGCCCCTAAATTGTCATTTTCACCACTTACAAAGCCGGGTGTAATTTTGGCTACGTCACTTAAAACCGGACGAAGCGAGTTTTTCAATACCGGAATTTCTCCGATATCGGTTTTGCTTTTCATTTTATTCAACGGAACCTGAACTTGTACAGAATAGGACAATCCTGCTTTCTCATCGACCCAGTTATTTTTTTCGGTATAACGTGACGATGAAGTCGATGCGATAAGAGAACGTGAAATATCATTCATATCAACGCCCAATTCGGCTGCACGTGTTCTGTCAATATTTATGTTCATGGCCGGATAGTGTATCGGCTGACCAATTTGTACGTCTCTGAAATAGGATATCGCGTTAAGTTTGTTTACAATCTGAGTGGCATATAATTCATTTCGTTTTTTGTCTTTTCCGGCAATTCGAATTTCAATTGGAGTAGGAGACCCCTGACTCAATACTTTATCGGTCAATTCGATAGGTTCAAAAGAAAGTTTGGTGTCCGGTAAAACTTTTTTCAGTCTTGCTCTTAACTCATCTTTAAACTCATCCATATCCACATGATACTCTTTTAAACTTACCTGAAAGACAGCTTCATGAGAACCCGCCATAAAGAGATAAATGGGGTTGATCGAGAACAGGGAAGGGTGTTGCCCCACATAAACAGAAGAAATTCCGATATGCTCTTTACCCACCATTTTTTCCAATTCTTTCAGCACAATTCGGGCCTGTTCTTCGGTTCTTTCCAATCGCGTTCCGTCAACAGCACGCATTCTTAACTGAAACTGACTTGAATTTGTTTTTGGAAAAACATCTTTTCCGATAAAGCCAATTAAAACAATGGCCAAAACAGTAGCTGAAACTAAATAAACAACGGTCGTTATTTTTTTGTGAACAAACAATCGGTCTAAAGTTCGCATGAAACGAATTCTGAAACGCTCAAAAGGGCTTATTTTTCCGTTATTATTGGTGTCTTCTCTTTCTACATAGCTTTTTTTCTGAGTGATCAGATTTTGTTCTGATTCGGGAGTTAAACCGCAGTCATTAAATTCGGCTTCGTCGTCGGTAATTTCAGGGCCATGTGGATGTTTTTCGTGTCCTTTCATCATCCAGTTCGCCATTACTGGCACAAAGGTTTGAGACAATAAAAACGAAATAACCATAGAGAAACCAATCGCTAAAGCTAAAGGAAGAAACAAGGCTCCGGGAATTCCCACCATGGTAAATGCCGGTGCAAATACGGCTAGTATACACAGTAAGATTAATAATTTAGGCAAAGCAATTTCCTGACAGGCATCCCAAATAGCGAGTGCCTTGGGTTTTCCCATGTCGAGATGCTGGTGAATGTTTTCAATGGTTACCGTACTTTCGTCTACCAGAATTCCAATGGCAAGCGCTAGTCCGCTCAAAGACATTAAGTTGATCGTTTGTCCGAATAATTTCAGGAATAAAACTCCGGAAATAATCGAAATTGGAATGGTCATAATAACGATTAAAGCAGCACGACGATCGCCCAGGAAAAGCATTACCATTAATCCGGTTAAAACCGCACCGATAATTCCTTCGGTAATCAAACTTTTAACAGAGTTGATCACATAAACCGACTGGTCAAATTCGTAAGATAAATTAACATCTTCGGGAAGTGTACTTTGAATTTTAGGAAGCTCTTTTTTTAATTTCTGAACCACATCCCAGGTCGAAGCATCTCCCGCTTTTGCAATACTGATATAAACTGAACGTTTTCCGTTTACCAAAGCATAACCCGCTGTAATATCAGCACCGTCTTTTACGCTTGCCACATCACCTAATTTTAAGTTTTGAACACCGCCTTTGAATAACGGAATCTGCTCAAAATCTTTAACTTCTTTAATGGTATTATTGGTAGGCGTAATATAATTTTTGTCGCCCATTCTCACGTTTCCGGAAGGAGCTGTCTGATTGTTTAAACGAATCGCTTCAACAATTTGATCGGGTGTCATATTGTGCGAACGCAATAAATCCGGATCTACGTTAACCTCGATAGTTCTTGGGCTTCCGCCAAAAGGAGCCGGAGACAGTAAACCGGGAATCGAAGTAAAAGAAGCACGAACATAAACGTTGGCTAAATCCTGTAATTCGTTGTTCGATCTGATTTTTGAACTCAAAACCAATTGTCCGATTGGCAATGATGAAGCATCAAAACGTATGATAAAAGGAGGTTGTGTTCCCGGAGGAAAAACCGCCTGGATTCTGTTGGATAGTGCGCTCAGTTCGGCAGCGGCCTGCGCCATATTGGTTCCTTCATAATAGGTTAATTTCATAATCATTAACCCCTGAATATTTTTGGTTTCTACCGATTTGATACCATTCGAAAAAGGTAAAACGTTTACGTAGTTTTTGGCAAAATAAGCTTCCATCTGGTCGGGTGTGTAACCTCCAAACGGATGCGCAATATAGATAACCGGCAAATTCATTTTTGGTAAAATATCTACCTTAATGTCTCTGATGGCACCAATTCCGAAGAAAAAGAGACCCGCAACCAATACGAGAATGGAGATGGGTTTGCGGAGTGCAAAACGTATTAAATTCATTGGGCTTTATAATTAAAATTCATTTATAAATAGGTCAAAATTTCCTGTTGCAGCGACTTTCAGCAAGTACGACTGCCACACATTATTATTGACAATATCACGATCGATTTCGGCACGATTTAAAACGTACATGGTCTGCGTTAAATCAGTCAGATCGGTTAAGCCGTTTTTGTATAAAGTCGATTTCTGAAGGTAAGCTCTTTTGGCAGCATCTACCTGAATGGGTGCTTCGGCATAATTCTCTAAAGTGATTTTGATTTTATCTTCAGCAAAATTCAACTGTGATTTCAGCTCACGATCGGCTTGGTTGTACTCTTCCTGTAGTCCCTGAGAAACAAATTTCTGAGCAGTGACTTGCTTGTTGGAACGGAAAGGAGTCGTTAAATTCCATGTAATTCCAATTCCAATTAAATAATTGGTACGATCCGGATTGACACCATCCCAGTAATTTCGGGTAAAGGCATGCTGATTTGTGGCATAACTACTGTCAAATCCTGAAGCTCTGGTTTGCAAAACACCAAAAGCAGTCATGGTTGGATAATAGAATCTTTTGTACAATTTGACCTGCTGATTGCTGTAATCGATTTTTGTTTTATACAATTGCAATAAAGGATGAAGACTGTCTGTGGCAGTATTTTCCTTAAGCAGTTCTTTTGGAATCTGAGTTACAAAAAGGGAATCGGTTACAAAATCCTGAGGAGCAACGCCCATTAGATCGACCAATTTGTTGTTTTGTTCTTTGACAAAGTTTTTGGCCAGATTCAGCGCAATTTTAGCTTTTGATACTTCGGCAGTGGCTAAAGTAGAATCGACCCCGGCTAATAATCCGTTCTTCACTCTTGCTACGGCTGTTTTTTTGAAAACCTGAGCGCGATCCAGATTTTTTTGCTGTGAAATCAACAGTCTCTGACTTGCGAGTAAATTCAGATAAGCGGCAGAAATTTTGATTTCCTGTTGGAATTTTTCCTGTTTCAGATCCTTTTCTTTAGCCTGAACATCAATTTTAGATAAATTGATTTTTTCCTGTGTTTTTCCGAAAGTGAAAAAATCCCAGTTCATGTTGACCAGATAAAGTGCGCCAAATGCCGAATTCCAGTTTTGTTCCGGTAAAGGAAGTCCGGACGAAGCTACTCCAAGACCCCCAAAGCCATAAAGAGGCCCATTCTGACCGTTTACAGTTCCGTAATCCTGTTGCGCCGATAAGTTTAGGTTGGGCAGGTAATCACGTTTAGACTGCTTAAGACTTTCGCGTGATGCGTTGGTGTAATTGTTTTTTGCCTTGATGGAACCGTAGTTTTCCAAACCTGTTTTTATGGCTTCTTTTAAAGACAGGGTTTGAGCAGAACTACCACAGGCAAAAATCAAGAAAACTAATAAAGTAATTTTTTTGAAGTACATATAAATTAGTGGTGTGAATTTGATCTCTCAAAATTATTTCACTTGGTCGGATAAAAGCTTTCTAAAATGATGTAATGCGATTATAAATGACCAATTCAATTTGTCATTTATTGGAAATAAAAACTAAAAAAATGTGGTTAATTTGTAAACTATTTAAGTTTTAAGAATGAATAAAGAACTGGAAAACATATTGGATCACAAATGGTGGCAGGAAATTGCCGTTGTTGCTTTTTCATTTACTATTTATACCTTAAAAAACGACTGGATGTTGTTTAGTTCGTTTACATCCATATTGATGGGCATTTTTTTCTATTTAATTTTATACTTGCACGCCCAATTCAACCGTTTCTTTTTACTTCCCATACTTTTTAAAAAACAACGCCCTGTAACTTATATTTTTCTGACACTGGCGGGAGTATTGCTCTTTTCGGTTGTTTTATATGAGGTTACCAGTCTGGAAATGTTTAGTAACTGTCGTCTGTATCAAAACTCACATCAGCGCAGTTATGTGTATCAGTTGGCCAGTGTTTTAGGGACTTTGGTTTGTATATTGAGCCCGATAATTGTTTTTAAATTTTACAGAATCCACAAGAGACAGACCGATGAGACTCTTTTGTTCAATCAGATGCAATTGAATTCATTGAAAGGACAATTGAATCCGCACTTTTTATTTAATACCTTTAATACGCTTTACGGAATTAGTCTCGAGTTTCCTGATCGGACGTCAGATTTAATCATGAAAGTATCGCAGTTGATGCGTTATCAGCTTGAAAGCAATAACAAACAATGTGTGTCTTTGGAAGACGAACTCGAGTTTATAAACAGTTATGTTCAGCTTGAAAAAGAAAGGGTAGGCTATCGCTGTGAGATTACCTATGACTGTAAAATCGACAATGAAAATGCCTATAAAGTATCGCCAATGCTATTGATTGCGTTTATCGAAAATGCATTCAAACACGGGACCTGTGCGATAGAAAAATGTTTTGTGAGAATCATTATTACGGTCGAGAACGGGTTGCTTCATTTGCATGTAGTAAACTCCATTCCAAAGAAAAAAACAGATGTTATTTCGACTAAGATTGGTTTAAAAAATACCATAGAACGATTGAATCTGATTTATGGGAAAGCCTATAAATTAGACATTCAGGACGATAAGAATACTTACATTGTAGATTTGAAAGTGCAATTGAAAAAGTTTGTCGAATGAGAGAACCTAAAAAATGTATAATTGTCGATGATGAACCGGCAGCGCATTATGTGCTGGCGAATTACATCAAGCAAAATCCGCAATTAGAATTGGTTTTTCAGGGCTTTAACGGTATTGAGGCAATGGATTATTTAAGAGACCATCCTGTTGATTTGATGTTTCTGGACATCAATATGCCGGAGATCTCAGGGATGGAATTACTGAAGATTATCCCAACGCATCCCAGTACAATCTTAACCACCGCTTATTCTGAGTATGCGCTTGAAAGTTACGATTACGGTGTTATAGATTATCTTCTCAAACCTATTTATTTTCCAAGATTCCTCAAAGCCATCGATCGTTTTTTTGCCACGGAAAATGGTAAAGCGAAAACCGAAGAAGCAGTAATCAATTCCGTTACAGTAAAGGTTGACGGTTACTTTATTGAGATAGAATTGGATCAGCTTTTGTTTGCACAGAGTTTTGGTAATTATGTGAAGTTACATACCATAAAAAGAACTTATCTGGCCTCTATCACCACTAGTGAATTGGAGAAATGCCTGCCCGAGAAGAATTTTATGCGCATTCACAAGTCTTACATCGTGGCTCTTGATAAAATTGAAACCACCGATAAAGATTTTGTGGTCATTAAAAATGAAAAATTACCAATTGGTATTACCTATAAAAGAGAATTATCAGATCGACTGAAGAAATAATACAGATGTAATATTAGACTGAAATAGAAGTAAAATTGATATAAAAACAGAAATGAAGGGAGCTTACTAATTCAATTATTTCAAAGAAGAAGCCTGCTAAGGAGTAATTTCCCGCAGGCTTTTTTGATATTTTGTTGATACTATGTAAATTTATGATTGCACTTTTTCTTTCCAGACAGGCAGTTTTACGCCTTTAAAAACAAGCCATAAACTAAGAGATAATTCGGCAATCAAGCAAGGCATTAATAAAACTATACTTGAAAGTTTTGGGATCAGAATTAAGAAGAAACTATTGGTAAGATAACAAACTCCCGCCAGGCTCATTAAAATTCCAATTACTTTAGGTAAATAGCCTGATTTAAAGATCAGATAGCCCTCCAGTAAACAAACAAATCCAAAAAAGATCAATCCGATTCCGAAACCAAAATCATGCAATTTGATCGAAAGATAAGACAAAGTGTGCAACTGATCGGGGTTGAAAGATTTCAAATATTCGGCATCACCCAGAAAGAACAATGCTGCTAAAAGATTCAGCTTATTGGCTACTAATACGGCAGTTTGGATTAAATTGAACGATAAATTTAAAAGAGCAAGCTTTCGGTTTACCGGTTTTAAAAGGTAATAGAGAATAATCATGACCGGGAGATCGCAAATTTGCATAATAAGATCTGCTGTAATGCCAATTTTCCACAGAAATTTCGAATGCATAATATTTTGAGCGGTGGCAGTGGCATCTCCTGACACAAACAATTTGTTTCTGACAAATGTTTCTGCGAAGAATCCCATGACTATAATGACCAAATATAATATCCCGGCTATGCGGGCATAAAGCTGCGGTGAAGCTTCAAAATTTTTCAGGTTAGATTTCATTTTTTAGGTTTTGGTTTTTCGTAAGACGAAAGACAGAGAACATTGTTACCGGTTATTTTAACATTTTTTTATAATATCATTTTTTCTTCAGAATAAAGTAGTAATTTTAATACGTTAGTTTTAAGAAATGTTAATTTAGAATTAGGCCACATGAAAAAACTATTTCTGATGATTACCTTTTTGTACAGCAGCTTTTTAATAGGGCAGAATGGAATTTCTCCTGATAAAGTTGTCACTCCTCCTGAAAAAGTAGTGTTTACTTTTCAGAAAGAATATCCCGGTAAAGTTCCGGTTTGGACATTAAAATATGTTGGAGATGACGACGATGAAATTCGGTATGAAGCCAAGTTCAAAAATGATAAAAATACCAATGCATTGGCGGTTTATGATAATCTAGGAGTTCTAAAGGCTTTTGAATTGCAAATTCCGTTAAGTAAGCTGCCACAAAAAGCACAGGCGTATCTGAAAAAAAATTATCCTGCCAGTGCCATTAGGGAATCTGCAGTAGTTGTAGACGATAAAAACAAAACTACTTATGAGGTCGGAATACAAAAAAACGCCAAATTCTATGACGTTGTTTTTGATAAAAACGGAGGTTTTGATGTAATTATCGAGAAAGATTAAAAAAGAATTCTTACTAATTCAATATACTCAGAATGACAAACCCGACAGGTTTTAGAAACTTGTCGGGTTTCGTTTTTTATGCTATTTTTTGGTTGCTGTTTTTAATTATCGGCAAAACTGATAATTTACATAAGTTTTTTCTTTCTTTTAATAGCTATTACTTTTTGTTATTCCGTAAATTTAGAGTATTATTCTTACTTTTAAATTTGCACCATCATGAAAAAGTTATTTTTAATGCCAGTATTTATTACACTTGTACTATTTTACTCCTGTAATCACGATGAAAATGTACACACTGAAAAGGTATCAGAGAACAAGAATGAAGACCATCTAAAAACTGTACCGGTCACAGAATCGGTTGCTTTTCTAAAAGATTTTCAGCAACAGCAGTCTACCCAAAAAAACGCTAACTTTAACCTGACAATAGATTTTGAATCTATAGAACAGATTGACATAACGGATACTGACGCTAAACTAACGATTGTGAAGGCAGAGACAGGACTGGATAATGTAGATTCGAGTATTTTACAAATCAGGATCAATGGCGAATTGCAGACTGTGCTTTTTAATTTAATTCCCGAAGAGGGATTCAATAATAAGAAAACGGGCAAGGTGATAGATCGCTATGACGAATTTAGCGGTGCTGTCGTCATCAGTGATTTGAAAGGAATCATCAAGAACAATTTTGTTTATAAATCCGGAAATTTGCTTGGAGAAGTAAAATCTCCGGGGCCTGATCCGATTCCGTTGAACAATGTTAATGTATATCCCAAACCTAAACCAAGTGATATTAACCTTCCCTATATCATGCCGGGCTATCAATTTAGAGGAGAAGGCAGTCCGACCAATTATGCCAGTATGGGAGTGGCTTTTGCCAGTTATTATAGTAATATTATCTATCAAGCAATGGAAAAAAGAATTATAGATAAAGACCTCACTCCTTGCCAAAAAGCTGTATTAGAAAAATTGAAAGAAACTAAAAACTTCGACATTGCAAGCATGCTAAAAAAACTAGGAGCAACAACACCATATACATTAAACATTGTCGGCGGTAATTTAAATATTCCCGCACAAACAACACGAACTAAAAATAGTGCTGGCAATATCCCAAATGATTATACCACTACCATAAGCAATTCCTACACTACTAGAACTTCGTTGTCTTTAGCTGGAAATATGTTACATGAAATTGTACATGCTTATTTTCTTAGTCTTTATGATGCCTCCTCAGCCGGAAGTGGCATGACTGCTTTTGTAGATAATCCCACTCTTTTTCAGTCATATGTTCAAAAAAATTTCCCAAATAACGGTATCTATGTAGGAGGTGTATATGTGGATCAGCAAGATTTACATCACAAGCAAATGGCCGAAACTTATGTTAACGCAATTGCTTCTACGCTACAAGAATTTCAAACAGGTACAGTTCCACCTTTAAACGTAGCTTTAAATCAAGAATATCTTGATCTAGCTTGGGGTGGTTTGAAAGGTACTCCCGTGTTTGATAAGACTTTCCCAGAAGGATCAGCAGATAGAAGTAGAATCCTAAATCGACTTGCCTGCGAACAATCAGGAAGTGATGTTCAAAGCAACGGTGGTACTAGACAGTATCCTCTTGGCGCTAAATGTGAAGATTTTAAAAAAAATAAAACATGAAAAAGTTATTTTTTGCTCTGTTACTAATTATACAATGCAATTTTATAGCATATTGTCAATCAAAAGTGGACAAATATAATGCTATTAATGGCCATCTGTCAGAATTAGTAAAAGATACTACCAAAACTGTTTTGATAATTAAAGAAAAAATAAGTGCAAATAAAACTTTAAAACTTTTTGCTGAAGGAAAACTCAGTGATGCACCATTTAATAGAAAAAATGGCACACAAATAAGGGAAGCTGGGATTTTAGAGCCTCTTTATAATGAAAAAGAATTCCAAAAAATGAGAAAAAAATACCAAGATGATGTAAATGATGATAAATATGGTTTTTCTAAAAATGCAAATTGGGAAATAACGGATTTTAAACTAAAAAACATTTGTATAGAATCTCATGACACCATAATGTTTAAAAAAGAGAGAGCATTACCCTTATACAAATACGAAACATTACTAATTGCATTGTCTGATCCAATTTACTACAAAAATAGAGACTATTTGGTCATGGCAATAGCAACTCAAAAATCAAATCCTCTTTATTCCCCTAAATATTATGTTATTGTAATGAAAAAAACAAACAAAAAATGGCAAGAGATTCAAAGAGGTGAACAATATTGGTTTGATTAAATTGTGTGTTGTGAAAAAGAAATACTTTAATTCTGTTTGTTAAACCCAACAGATTTCTAAAATCTGTTGGGTTTAATTATAGATTCACAAAATAAAAATTACAAATTCATTCCGCCTGAAACCTCGATGCGTTGTGCATTTACCCAGCGCGCCTCGTCGGTACATAAAAAGGCAACTACTCCGCCAATATCGTCTGGTAATCCAACCCTTCCTAAGGCGGTAACTGCAGCTATATTTTTGTTCAATTGTTCGTTGTCGCGAACTGCACCACCTCCAAAATCGGTTTCGATTGCACCCGGAGCAACTACATTGGCTCTGATTTTTCGTTCACCCAGTTCTTTTGCCTGATATTTGGTTAACGTTTCAATAGCCCCTTTCATTGAGGCATAGGCGGAAGCACCCGAAAAAGAAAACCTGGCTAAACCTGTTGAGATATTTACGATTCCGCCGCCATCATTCATAAGATTTAATGCTTTTTGAGTTAGGAAGAAAGGGCCTTTAAAATGTATATTAGTTAATTGATCAAATTCGGCTTCCGATGTTTCCATAAATGAATTGTGGAGTCCGGTTCCGGCATTGTTTACTAAAAAGTCAAACTTATCTGTTTTAAAGGTCTTTTTTAGAGTTTCCGCAACAGAGCTGAAAAAGGGATCAAAAGTACCGGAATCGGCAACATTTAATTGAAGCGCGGCTGCTTTCTGACCTAAGCTTTCAATTTCTTTTACTACCGAATCAGCCTCTTCTTTTTTGCTGTTGTAAGTTATAATTACATCGATTCCTTTTTTAGCAATTGCAATCGCCATATTTTTTCCTAAACCTCTGCTGCCACCTGTTACCAGAGCAATTTTTGTATGTACTGCCATTTTATTTTGTATTTTAAATTAATAAGACAAAGGTAGGAGTGAAGCAGGAGTGAGAAGTTGTAAATATCAAATCGATGTTTGCGAAATTCAAATCATGAATTTAAGATCGGAAAGCTAAAGGAGTAAACGAAGTTTGTTTTTTAAAGAAGTTAGAGAAATGTGCCAATTCTTCAAATCCTAAGGAGAAGGCAATTTCAGAAATATTCCAGTCCGTTTGTTTTAAAAGAATTTTGGCTTCGCTGGTTAAACGACTGCTGATTAATTCGGTCGTAGTTTTTCCGGTATTTTCTTTTAAAACTTTATTCAGATGATTCACATGAACAGATAATCTTTCGGCAAAATCCTTGGCAGTTCTGAGCTGTAATCGCTGATTTGGAGATTCTATCGGGAATTGTCTTTCCAGCAATTCAGCAAATAAAGAAGAAACTCTGGCAGCCGAATTGTGTTTTGAATACAGTGCCGTTATAGGCTGTAGTTTTTGTCCGAAGTGAATGAGTTCGGCGACATAATTCCGAATTAAATCATATTTGTAAATGTAATCGGAATTGATTTCTTTTTGTATTTTGTTGAAAATCAATTCAACTTCTGCTGCTTCTTCATCGGTTAATTGAAAAATAGGATACCCGTCAGAGGCAAAAATAGGAAGCTCGTCCAGATCAATTCCGCTTTTGTTTTTCGATAAAAATTCACCGGTAAAAACACAAAACTGCCCGGATTGATTCGTATCCTGTGGTAAATAATTGTATGGAATCTTTGGGGTAGCAAATAAAAGTCCCTGTTTTTCAATTTCTATTATCTTATCGGCATATTCAGCCCTGTTTTTACCTTTAATCAAACTGATTTTATAGTAAGCACGTCGGTCATAAGGCATGATTGCTTTACCCTGAAGACGTTCTAAAAGCTCTTTGATGTCAAATACATTAAAATGACCAATCTCTTTTTTGATGTCATTGGGCAATAAAGAACCCGGTTCAACGGAGGAACCTTCAGTAATATCTTTGTAAAAAGAATCCAGTGATTTCATGACGACAATTTGTAAAATTCAAATATACGGAAATTTTAAGTTTCAGGTTTCAGGTTTCAGGTTTCAAGTTTCAAGTTTCAGGTTTCAGGTTTCAGGTTTCAGGTTTTTTACTCTTCACATCTCACATCTTGAATCTTGAATCTTACATCCCACATTTCGCACCTCATAATAAACATTTCACATCTAAAACAAACTTCCTTGTATAAGTTCCGGTTGTGGATTACTGCCAAAAGGAAACTTATCAATGACAAAAAACTGTTTTTTCACCGGATCTAATTCACGCAGGATAATTTCTTCACAGGAAAAATCCATGGCAATTGTGGTAAAGAGCTGCGATGCGACTTTAAGATTTTCGGGAGTTAGTTTTCTGCTGATAGAAATATGCGGATCACTGCTTTTCTTTAGGTTGGAAAGCAGTAACGCTTTCTGTGTCTTTTTCATGACTGGCTGTAAACTCTTTTTTGATTCTTCACTTGGGGCAATGAAAAAAGCACCACTTTCGTACGAACCAAAATCATCCAGATGTACTTGAAACGGAGTAAAGGTATCGCAAATATTAAAAAGCTTTTGCTTGAATTTATCCAGTTGAGAATCGTCAGTTGTAAACTCACAAATCGTAATATGTGCCACCGAATTTTTACTGTTGAACCAGCCAATTTTAGTTGCCAGATGTTCTTTCATGGTTTTGATGTCCTCAATTATTTCTGGTGAAGGATGAATGACAACTGAATATTTCTTTTCCATTTTAACGTTCGGTTTTTGGCAAATTTAAAGAATTTGTTTGCATCTAAATTTTTCCTTTCAGATGCAATCGATATTCGATTTCGGATTTTAACAAACCGCTTCCTCCTCCGAAATGTTCAATTACTTCAACATCAGGCTGCTGTTTTAAGCAGAAAGAAGTAAACTCTTTTTCGATATGATCTTCGATGCCTGAACTCAAAAGTACAATATCAATTTTGTGGTGCAGAAAATAATCCTGAGCCAGTTTTTCATCACTAAAACCAACTGCATTCCAGTTTTCATAAGCATTCACTAATCGGAGCAAAATCTCAAGAATGGCTTGGTTTTTTCCAAGCAGTAAGAATTCGTATGTTTTCATAATCATTAATATATAAGTATGAGTAAGTTTTAAGATGTGTAACCGGTAAGACAAAAAAACTTAACCTCTTAGAGACTTATTGCTTTCGAAAATCTAATTTCTATAACAAAAATAGTGGTTAAATCACTAGTTCAACTTAATCCAGGACAAGAAAGAACCTTTTTAGTTATTTTTTTTAAAGATTTTACAACTATAGTGTTTCAGATAGTCAGTGACTTAGCATTTTTAGGAGGAAAAAGTTTTTCATAATGCGGAAAGCCGTAATGATTTCTCTAAAGTTGCTTGTAATTTCGCGCCATAATAACGGGTAATTATGCTGTGTTTACCTTTTTAGACCGCATAATAGGTTGTTATAATTAACTGTTTTTGGAGAAACAATTTTTTTAATTACAATGAAAATTAGACTTATTCATTTGATCGTGGGTATAAGCTTTGTATGAATTTGCAGGATTACAAAAGAGTCTGATTTTTATAGGGTTTTTAGATTTGGTTATTGGGTTATCCGGATCTAAAGACCCTTTTTTTATTCTTTCTAATATATTATAAGTAGCCATTAATTTTAAGCCATTCTTCGCAATCTCTGGGCCAAAATTTACTGGTACTATTTACACCCAGACCAAAACCGTGACCTCCTTTTTCATAAAGATGTAATTCAGCTGAAACCCCGTTTCGTTTAAGAGCCAGATAGTAATTAATACTGTTTTCCGGTAAAACGACTTTGTCGTCTGTGGCATGAATCAGGAAAGCGGGAGGAGTGTTTGAAGTAACTTTCTTTTCGTTAGAATAAAAATCACGTACTTCCTGTGAGGGATTATTTCCCAGTAAACTACTTTGCGAGCCTTTGTGCGTAATCTCATTTTGCATGGATATGACTGGATAAATTAAAAGTGAAAAATCCGGACGTGCACTTGTTTTAGATTTTGAATCGTAAGTTGCTTCATCATAATGTGTTGCCAGGGTGGCGGCTAAATGTCCTCCTGCGGAGAAGCCAATAATCCCTATTTTGTTAACATCAATACTGTACTTTGCTGCATTTTGCCTTACGTGACGTATGGCTTGCTGTGCGTCCTGTAATGGTCCGTTCTTTTTGTCTTTCATGATTTGATCACTTGGTAATCTGTATTTGACAACAAAAGCTGCAATTCCCAAGCTATTGAGCCAGTTGGCGACTTTGGTACCTTCTTTATCAATGGCTAAATGTTGATATCCTCCTCCCGGAAAAATTAGAATGGCAGTTTGATTGGGTTTACTTTGTTTAGGCAAAAAAACACTCAATGTTGGAACGGTGACTAAACTTGTACTCTGCACTTTTCCGTCTGTAAAAGATTCATTTTCCTTGTATTCCGGGGCTTTTATTTCATCGGGAATGGTATTCCAGAGTGGTATAATTTCATTTTGGGCATGTATAGTAGTGTGCATGAAGGTGAATAAAAATAAGGTTAGAAGTAATTCTTTTACATTTTTCATGAATTATGGAAGTATTTAAATAGGTTGGAAAAGTGTTTTAAAACAAAGTTTTTTTGGATCAGTTTTATGCTTTTGTAAAAATGTAACAAATGACTTTTGCTTTGCAGACCTGAAGATTACGGTGAATTGATCAAAAGTGAAAGTTTTTTGGACAATTTTGATAGATAAAACGGTTAAGTTTGTAAAAATAGCTTTTAACAAATATATTACTTAAAATGTAATTTAAAGTATTTTTTTTTGAGCGATCTGTTTAATTATGTGTTGAAATTAAATTTTTATATAATTTATTTGGAATATAAAGATTTAAAACTATATTTGTGCAATCGATTACATTTATTTAATTTTGTTGCATTTAATTCATGGGTATTGTAATTTTTATATCGTGTTTGAACAGCAGATTAAATGAGCCGAAAACTATCAACTTTTATAATAAACCATTACCATGAACCAAACAGATGCAGTTATTATGACCCAGGCCAAAAAATCTACAGGAAGTTATCGTTGGAGTATATGTGCGTTGCTTTTTTTTGCAACAACCATTAACTATTTAGACAGGCAGGTACTTTCTTTAACGTGGAGTGATTTTATTGCGCCTGAGTTTCATTGGACTAATAATGACTACGGAAATATAACCGCTTTGTTTTCTATTTTTTACGCAGTTTCATTACTGTTTGCCGGTAGATTTGTGGATTGGATGGATACTAAACGAGGATTTCTGTGGGCCATTGGTATCTGGTCTTTTGGGGCTTGTCTTCACGCTTTTTGTGGTATTGCAACAGCCGGAATTATTAGTGGGAACTGGTTTGTAGGTTTCGAGGGTGCCAAGCAGGCAATTCACCTTGTAAAAGACACCGGATTGGTCATTAATGTAAGTGTGACGCTGTTCATCTTTGCCCGCTTTGTTTTGGCGGTGGGTGAAGCAGGAAATTTTCCGGCAGCGATTAAAACGACCGCTGAGTATTTTCCTAAAAAAGACAGAGCATTTTCTACCAGTATTTTCAATGCCGGCGCCACTGTTGGTGCTTTGGCAGCTCCTATATCTATTCCGTTTATCGCAGAATCTTTTGGATGGGAAATGGCCTTTATCATCATTGGTGCTTTAGGTTTTGTCTGGATGGGATTTTGGATTTTCATGTATGATAAGCCTGAAAAGCACCCAAAAGTAAGTACTGCAGAATTAGAATATATACAACAAGATGATATTACAGACAGCAAATTAAAGGGGTATGTACCAGAAACCAAAGATAAAGTTTCTTTTGTCGATTGTTTTAAATACAAACAAACCTGGGCATTTGCTTTTGGTAAGTTTATGACCGATGGGGTGTGGTGGTTTTTCTTATTCTGGACCCCGGCTTACTTAAGTTCGGTTTATGGTATGGATTCTACTGAGGCGGCTCTTCCCTTATTCGTTTTATATATGATAACCCTGCTGTCAATTATTGGTGGCTGGCTGCCAACCTATTTTGTTGAGAAGAAAGGAATGAACCCCTATGAAGGCAGAATGAGAGCGATGCTAATTTTTGCATTCTTTCCCTTGTTGGCCTTGATTGCACAGCCTTTAGGATACATCAGTTATTGGATTCCTGTTAGTATTATTGGTATCGCAGGTGCGGCACATCAATCTTGGTCGGCTAATATTTTTACCACTGTAGGAGATATGTTTCCTAAAAAAGCAATTGCAACTATCACTGGTATTGGAGGTTTGGCCGGAGGTATTGGTTCTACTTTTATCAATAAAGGATCAGGAATGCTGTTTGATTATGCCAAAGAAAGCAATATGTCATTTATGGGTTTTCAAGGAATTGAAGCCGGATATTTTATCATTTTCTCTATTTGTGCTGTCTGTTACCTGACAGGCTGGTCTGTAATGAAAATGTTAGTGCCCAAATACAGTCCGATTACCAATCTTTAAGAATCAGAGATAAAAAAAACAATTATAAAAAAGAATAAATTTCACGATTAATTATGGTTTTTAAGGATAAAAATCTAATTTTATGCAATCGATTACATTAATTTAAAATTATGACAAAATATAGTTCAAGATACGCGTCAAGCCCCGAAGCAGTAAAAAAGTATGATACTCAGGAATTGAGAAACGAATTCTTAATTGACGATTTAATGCAGGAAGATGAGATTGTGTTAACCTATTCTCATTATGACAGATATATAGCAGGATCGGCAGTTCCGTTGAAGGATCTGATTTTGGAGAGTATTGACCCTTTGAAAGCAGGTTACTTTTTGGAAAGAAGAGAAATGGGAATTATCAACGTAGGTGGTAAAGGGACTGTGGTCGTTGAAGGAGTTTCTTTCGAATTAGCGTTTAAAGATGCTTTGTACATCGGAAGCGGAAATAAAGAAGTGATCTTTAAAAGTGATGACCCTAAAAATCCTGCAAAATATTACATCAATTCTGCTCCGGCACACAGAACATATCCAACTGTAAAAGTGAGTCTGGCAGAAGCAAATAAGCTGGAATTGGGAACTATGGAGACGGCTAATCACCGCACCGTAAATCAAATGATTATTGGAGGTGTTGTAACCACTTGTCAATTACAGATGGGAATGACGGAATTAAGACCCGGAAGTGTCTGGAATACGATGCCGGCACACGTACACGATCGCAGGATGGAAGTCTATTTTTATTTGGATATTCCCGAAAATCAGGCCGTTTGTCATTTTATGGGACAACCTCAGGAAACGAGACACATTTGGATGAACAATCATCAGGCGGTTATTTCACCACCATGGTCGATTCATTCCGGATCCGGAACCAGTAATTATACTTTTATCTGGGGAATGGCGGGTGAGAATTTGGATTACGGAGATATGGATGTGTGTAAAATCACTGATTTAAGATAAATAATATGGCAAACTCATTATTTGATATAAACGGAAAAGTTGCTCTGATTACAGGAAGTACACACGGACTGGGAATGGCAATGGCAAAAGGATTAGGAGAGGCGGGTGCGACAATTGTGGTAAACGGAAATTCTTCTCAGCAAAAAATTGATGATGCGGTAGCGGAACTTCAAAAAGAGGGAATTCATGCAGTGGGGTATAAGTTTAATGTAACGGACGAGATGGAAGTTATTGCTGCAGTTAGACAAATTGAAAATGAAGTGGGGCCAATTGATATTTTAATCAACAATGCGGGAATCATCAAAAGAATTCCATTGATTGAAATGGAGGTAGCCGATTTTAAAGAGGTTATTGATATTGATTTGGTGAGTCCGTTTATTGTGTCGAAACATGTGGTAAGAGGGATGATTGAAAGAAGGAGAGGAAAAATAATCAACATTTGCTCGATGATGAGCGAGTTGGGCCGCAGTACAGTAGGAGCTTATGCTGCTGCGAAAGGCGGGTTGAAAATGCTGACCAAAAATATGGCTACCGAATGGGCAAAACATAATGTTCAGATTAACGGAATTGGTCCCGGGTATTTTGCTACCGAACAGACCAAACCGATTAGAGTGGACGGGCATCCTTTTAATGATTTTATTATCAGTAGAACGCCGGCTGCGAAATGGGGAGAAGCAAGTGATCTGGCTGGTGCGGCTATATTTTTATCTTCAAAAGCCAGCGATTTTGTGAACGGTCACATTTTGTATGTCGATGGTGGAATCTTAGCAACAATCGGGAAGCCATCAAACGAATAATTATTTCAATTACATCCAAAAAATCATGAGTTCAAATACCTTCATAAACGATAATTTTTTACTTGAAAATAAATTTGCAGAAGAGCTGTATCATAATTATTCCAAAAATCAGCCGATCATCGATTATCACAATCATTTGAATCCTCAGTTTATTGCTGAAGATAAAATTTTTGAAAACATTACACAGGTGTGGATCAACGGAGATCACTACAAATGGCGCGCGATGCGTACCTTGGGAATCAACGAGCAGTTTGTGACCGGAAACGCTCCTGACAAAGATAAATTCTTAAACTGGGCCAAAACGGTTCCATACACCATGCGTAATCCTTTGTACCATTGGACGCACTTAGAGCTGGCGCGTTATTTTGATATTTATGATTTGCTGAATGAAAAATCGGCAGAGAAAATATACCAGGAAGCAACCGAGAAAATCAATTCTCCAGCCTACAGCACGCAAAATCTGCTAAAAAAAGTAAATGCTGAATTGGTTTGTACGACCGAAGATCCGATTGACAGTCTTGAGTTTCATCAAAAATTGGCAAAGAATCCAATTGGAACTAAAATGAGTACTGCCTTCAGACCTGATAAAGCGATCTTAATTTCCAATGATGGCTATAATGGTTATCTGGACAAATTAGGGGAGGTGTCCGGAGTTGCGATTCATACCTATGCTGATTTGTGCAGTGTATTGCGAAACCGAATTGAGTTCTTTAATCAAAATGGATGTAAACTTAGTGATCATGGTTTAGACCAGATTTATTTCGAAGAATTTACAGAGAATGAAATTAATAGCATCTTCAAAAAGAAAAGAGAAAACAGGATTTTAACTCGCGAAGAAGTTTTGAAGTTTCAAAGTGCCGTGTTGTTATTCTTGTCTGAGACGTATCATGAGTTTGGATGGGTGCAGCAATTTCACCTCGGAGCTTTGCGAAACAATAATGCCCGCATGCACCGAATTTTAGGACCTGACACAGGTTGGGATTCTATTGGAGATTATCCGCAGGCACAAAAATTATCCGGCTTTTTAAATGCGTTAGACAGTAAAGATAAATTGACGAAAACGATTATTTATAACCTAAATCCGGCCGATAACGAAGTGATGGCAACCATGATTGGAAATTTTAATGACGGAAGTGTCAGAGGGAAAGTTCAGTTTGGATCGGGCTGGTGGTTTTTAGATCAGAAAGACGGAATGACAAAACAATTAAATGCTCTTTCAAATATGGGGTTAATTAGTTGTTTTGTGGGAATGCTGACAGACTCTAGAAGCTTTTTGTCTTTCCCAAGACATGAGTATTTCAGACGTATTTTATGTAATCTTTTAGGAGATGAAATCAAACGCGGAGAGCTTCCAAATGATATGGAATGGATTGGGAAACTGGTTTCTGATATTTCCTATCATAATGCAAAAGAGTATTTTAAATTTTAAGTAAGAAGAGAGAATATAGAGCAAAGAATATAGAGCAAAGAATATAGAGGAAAGAGTTTAAGTATCTTTTTAATCAGTGTAAGCTGTGGTAAATAAAAGCATCAGGCTTAATTTTCTTAATTTCTTAATGGTAAAAAAATCTTTTACTGGTAAAACAATAAAATTATATGAGTAAAGTAGTTGCATTTGGGGAAATTATGTTGCGTCTTTCGACAGAGAGACATCTGCGATTTTCGCAGGCAAAAGCATTTGGAGCGTCTTATGGAGGCGGTGAATTTAATGTTTGCGTGTCTTTGGCTAATTACGGTTTGAATGCAGAATTTGTAACAAGATTACCCGAGAATGAAATTGGTGCTTCGGCAGTAAAAGAAATGCGAAAAATGAATGTAGCGTCTGGAAATGTAGTTTACGGAGGAGAGCGTTTAGGAATCTATTTTCTGGAAACCGGTGCCGGAACACGAGGCAGTAATGTGGTTTATGATCGTGCACACAGTTCGATGGCAACTATCGAAAAAGGAATGATTGACTGGGAGAAAGTACTGGAGGGAGCCAATTGGTTTCACTGGAGCGGCATCACACCGGCAATCTCCCAAAGTGCCGCCGAAGCCTGTTTAGAAGCAGTAAAAGCAGCTCATAAACTGGGAATTACAATTTCCTGCGATTTGAATTACCGATCAAAATTATGGCAATACGGAAAAACACCAAGTGAAGTAATGCCGGAGTTGTTGCAATACAGCAATGTTATTTTAGGAGATATTGATACCGCTTATTTTATGTTGGGAATTCCGAAAGTCAATCCGAATTATCAGGATGAGAAATCGCTTCCGGTTTTGTACAGCAAATTGTTTGATTTGATTCCGGGTTTAAAAATAGCAGCAACGACCCTTAGGTACTCTGTAAGTGCGTCACACCAAAGAATAGGAGGGGTTTTATTTGACAGTAAAGCCATTTATCAGGCAGCTGTAAAAGAAGTGACTCCTGTTGTAGACCGTGTTGGAAGTGGGGATGCTTTCATGGGAGGTTTGATTTACGGATTACAGGAATATCAAAACAACAATCAAAGAGCTTTAGATTTCGCAGTGGCTGCTTGTTGTTTAAAACATACCATTGCCGGAGATTATAATCTGGTAACCTTAAAAGAAGTTGAAAATATGATAGATGGTGATGCTACGGGATTAGTATCTAGATAATTGATTTAAATATGGCAAAATATTCAAGAATTGAAGTGGCTTTAACGATGAAAGAGAACGGAATGGTTCCGCTATTCTTTCATTCGGATATCGAAATAAGTAAAAAAGTACTAAAAGCCTGCTATGATGGAGGTGCAAGATTAATGGAATTTACCAGCAGAGGAGATTTTGCCCATGAAGTTTTTGGAGCATTAAATAAATATGCTTTGGCAGAATTACCGGGAATGATGCTTGGTGTTGGTTCTATTACTGATGCGGCTTCTGCATCTTTGTACATGAGTTTGGGAGCGAATTTTATTGTGACTCCGGTTTTTAGAGAAGACATTGCAATTGCCTGTAATCGACGAAAAGTACTTTGGTCTCCGGGCTGCGGAACGCTTACCGAAATCGCAAGAGCCGAAGAATTAGGATGTGAAATTGTAAAAATGTTTCCGGGGGATATTTACGGACCGGAATTTATCAAAGCTATAAAAGGGCCATGCCCGTGGACGAATATCATGCCAACAGGTGGAGTTTTGCCAACAGTTGATAGTCTGACTTCGTGGTTTAGTGCCGGAGCAACCTGCGTGGGAATTGGATCACAGTTAATTTCAAAAGAGATATTAGAGCAACAGGATTATGACGGATTAAAAACAAAAGTTAGTCAGGTTCTGGATATTATAAAAAGTATTAAAAATAAATAAGGGTAATCATATAGGTCCTTATTTAACATGCGTTTTTTTTAGATTTTAGAAATTGTAATTGAACATTACGCTTGATAAATGAATCTTGTGAGTCCTCACAGCAAGATTTGTTTTTCTCACACAAGTGTAATGTTTCTTTTACAGTTAGAGAGAAAATAATCAGAGATAAATAAGGTATTAAACGTGATTATTGGTAACACTTTAAGAGAAAAAGTAATGGAAAAATTAAACAGAGTGAGCTCAGGGCTTTCAGAAAAACTTCCTATAAAAATAGTTCAATTTGGCGAAGGTAACTTTTTAAGAGCCTTTGTAGAATATGCTTTTCAGAAATTAAATCAGGAAGCTGATTTTAACGCAGGAATTGCGGTAGTACAGCCTATTGACAGAGGTTTGGTGAACATGATTAATGCTCAGGACGGATTGTATACCTTATTCATGAAAGGAGTTAAAAAAGGAGAAGAGATTCAGGAAAAAGAATTGATTTCCAATATCGTAAAAGCGATTGATCCTTATGCGTCTTTTCAGGAGTATCTGGCTTTAGCCAGAGAAGAAGAATTGGCTTTTATCATTTCAAATACAACCGAAGCAGGTATAGAATATCTCGAATCCGATCAGTTGAGTATGCAGCCTCCGGTTTCCTTTCCGGCGAAATTAACGGTGCTTTTATATGAAAGATTCAAGCATTTTAAGGGGGCGGCAGATAAAGGATTAACAATTATTCCTTGCGAGTTAATTAATTATAATTCAGATACTTTAAAAGAAATTATTTTAAAATATTGTGCCGATTGGAAATTAGAAAATGAATTTGTTTTCTGGTTGACAGCTAGTTGTTCTTTTCATAATACATTAGTAGACAGAATTGTACCCGGTTATCCGAAAGATCAGATTGAAGAGTACAACGGTCAGTTGGATTATAAAGACGATTTGATTGTAAGTGCCGAAAGTTTCTTTTTATGGGTAATTGAAGGAGATGATAAACTGAAAGCAAAACTTCCGTTTGAAAAAACAGCGCTGGATGTAAAAATCGTAGCCGACATGCAGCCGTATCGCACGCGTAAAGTGAGAATTCTGAATGGAGCGCATACCGCTATGGTTCCTTTCTCAGTGCTTTATGGTAACGAGACCGTAAAAGAAACCGTTGACAATGCTTTTACCGGTGATTTTGTAAACAAAGCTGTTTTTGAAGAGATCAATGAAACGTTGAACATGGATAAAGCAGAATTGGCCAGTTTCTCTGAAGAAATCCTGGACCGTTTTAGAAACCCGTTTATCAAGCATTTGCTGTCTTCAATTGCATTAAACTCGATTTCAAAATTCAAAGTGCGCGTATTACCTAGTTTAACGGGATATGTGGATATTCATCAAAAACTTCCGGTTCATTTAACGTTTGCTTTTGCTGCTTTGATCCGTTTTTACAAAGGAAGTTGGAAGGGTGAGGTTTTGCCAATTAATGATAGTGAGGATATTGTTTCTTTTTTTGAAAGCCTTTGGAAATCGGATGATTATGAAAAAATAGCACGATTGACTTTGCAGAATAAAAGCTTCTGGGACGAAGATTTAACACTGGTGCCGGGATTAACAAAAGCAATTACAGTGGCATTGGAAGAAATTGATGCAAACGGAATTGAAAATGGTTTTGCCAATTTTCAAAAACAAATAAATAATATAACTCAGAAAGTTTAGTTATGGCAACGCAAAAAAAATTAATAAAAGTTCATCCTACAGATAATGTAGCAGTAGCTTTGGTAAATCTTTCAGCAGGTGAGGTGATTGATTTTGAAGGTTCGGTCGTTACTGTTGAGAGTGATGTGAAGATGAAGCATAAAATCGCGATGGTTCCTTTTAATACAGGAGACAGGATTATTATGTATGGAGTTCTGGTAGGAAAGGCGAGTGCTAAAATTGAAAAAGGAGGTTTACTTTCTACGGCTAATGTGAAACACGAAAGTGATAAAGTAACCGGAAAAACAGAAACGATTGGCTGGACCGCTCCTAATATTGAGAAGTGGAAAGACAGAACTTTCATGGGCTATCACAGAGAAGACGGACAAGTTGGAACCGAGAATGTATGGCTGTTTTTTCCGTTGGTATTTTGTGAAAACAGAAACATCGAAATTCTAAAAGATATTTTCGAAAAAGAATTAATGAAACCCAAAGAGAACGATTATCAGTTGTTACTTCGTTCTTTGGTGAAGTCAGAAACCGGTGGAGCCGGAAATGAAGCCGCTTCAAACGATGCTAATTTATTCAACAACATCGAAGTAAAATTCATCACACATCAGGGTGGTTGTGGAGGTATTCGTCAGGATTCGCACAGTCTGGCCAAATTATTGGCAGGATATGTAAACAATCCAAACGTGGCAGGAGCAACCGTTTTGAGTTTGGGTTGTCAGAACCTGCAAATTCAGATTTTTAAAGATGCTTTAGATGCGATAAATCCGAACAGCAAAAAACCGGTTTTGATTTACGATCAGCAGCAAATCGGGACAATCGAAGCCATGTTGAGCAGTGTGGTAAAAGATACCTTTGAAGCGATTAAAAAAGCAAACGAAGTACAGAGAACTCCGGCACCTTTATCCAAACTAAAAATAGGTTTAGAGTGTGGTGGATCTGATGGATTCTCCGGAATTTCGGCTAACCCGACTCTCGGAGTAACTTCAGATTTACTGGCTGCTTTAGGAGGAACTACCATTCTTTCGGAGTTTCCTGAATTGTGTGGAGTAGAGCAGGAATTAGTCAACCGTTGTGTCGAAGATGAAAGTGGAGAACGCTTTTTAGAATTAATGAAATGGTATGAAAAAACCGTAGTAGATGCCGGTTCAGGTTTTGATATGAATCCTTCTCCGGGTAATATCAAAGACGGATTGATTACCGATGCCATGAAATCGGCAGGAGCCGCTAAAAAAGGAGGGACATCACCAATTACCGGTGTTTTTGATTATGGCGAATACATTTCGAAACCGGGATTAACGCTGCTTTGTACGCCTGGAAATGATGTCGAGTGTACAACAGCAATGGTAGGTTCGGGAGCTAATATGGTATTGTTTACCACAGGTTTAGGAACGCCAACAGGAAATCCGATCGCGCCGGTAGTGAAAATTTCATCCAACACCGATCTGGCTAAAAAGATGTCAGATATCATCGACATTGATACTGGCGGAATTATCACCGGAGAAAAATCGATCGACGAAATGGCTGATGAAATGTTGGAATTTATTATCGATGTTGCCAGTGGAACCATTAAAACTAAGGCAGCAATCTTAAATCAAAACGATTTTATTCCCTGGAAGAGAGGGGTTTCACTTTAGTAAAAAGAAGGTATTATAAAAAGAGCTCACTTAACAGTGAGTTTTTTGGTTTGAACCATTAAGATATTAAGTTTCATTAAGTAGTATAGAAGTTTTACTTAACCTGTTGTGTGAAATTTGTTTTAACACATAGAAACATAGTCTTTGTAAGCTTAAAAAAGGCAAAAACTTAATCTGTCTTAATGGTTTGAGGAAAAAAAAGGCAAAACTTAATTTGCCTTACTATCTTAATGGTAAAAAAAACTTAAAAGCTAGTTCTTGATGAAGATTTACGAATGTGTAATTCCGGAGCAAGAACTACCTTTTTTTCGATTTTAATCGTTTCGGTTTTGTCGACCTGTTCCAGAAAAACACGTGCAGACATTTTACCCATTTCAAGTGGAGACTGATCCACCGAAGTAATCGATAATTCCATAAATTTGGTGAAAGGCTCATTGCTGAAACCCGCTACACAAAATTCTTTAGGAATACTCACATTTCTTTCTTTTAGTTCCTGAA
This sequence comes from Flavobacterium sp. N502540, assembly GCF_025947365.1. Taxonomy (NCBI): domain Bacteria; kingdom Pseudomonadati; phylum Bacteroidota; class Flavobacteriia; order Flavobacteriales; family Flavobacteriaceae; genus Flavobacterium; species Flavobacterium sp. N502540. The sequence goes on along the minus strand of NZ_CP110012.1, from coordinate 4,932,493 downwards.
TGGCACCCAAAGCGGCAAAATCACTCGATGAAAATATAGCATCAGGAGGTGTTTCCAACTGAAGTAACGTCTCTACAGCCTGCTTTCCGTGATCAACAGTACTCTTTACAGGAATGACATATTTTTCGTCAAAAGTTATTCCATTGTCTAATAAAGCCTGCTTGTACCCTAAAAATCGGTTCTTAAAGATTTCAAGCGACTGATCTCCTGATAAGTGGGCAATATTTTTACAGCCTTCATCGATTAAATGTTTGGTAGTTTGGTAACCACCTCTAAAGTCATTTATGGTTACAGAACTCACTCCGTCAATATGTTTGCTTCTGTCGAAAAAGATAAGCGGAACATTTTTTTGCAGAACATATTGAAAAGCACCGTCATTTTCTCCCGTTACATCGGTAACCGACATGATGATCCCATCAACCTGGGCATCTATTAAAGTATATAAGTTTTCGTTTTCTCTTTTCGGATTTTCGTGCGTCTGGCAAATAATTACCTGATAACCATGCGGATGAAGTTCTTCTTCTATTCCCCGGATAACCGAAGCGAAAAAGTTGCTGTCGATACGCGGAACTATAACGCCAATATTATTACTTCGGCCGCTTTTTAGTGCAAGCGCCAGCTTATTTTGCTTATAGTTCATTGAAGCCGCAGTTTTAATAACCAACTCACGTGTGCTCTCTTTTATTTTCGGATTGTTGTTTAACGCCCGGGAAACGGTAGCAGCGGTGATATTTAATTTTTCGGCAATATCGTAAATGGTTATCTTTTCGCTCATTAAAAATGGTTTTTCATATTAATCTCTGACAAAAATACATTTTTTTTTATAACGTTTTACATATTGTTATCGATTACCATAATTTATAATTAAAACGATTTCGATTCTACAATGATAATAAATTATCTAAATTTTTACATTAAGTGTAATTATATTCCGTAATAAAAATTAAATATATAATTAATTTTCAAATAAATTTGGTGCATTAAAACTATTTTTCTACTTTCGTGTAATCGATTACATAATTACACTGTTTTGTAAATCAATCCTAAAATAGAATAACATGATTACAGGGAAAGTTAGAATGTTTAAATCAGTTTTATTGGCAGCTGCAACAGCTTTTGCGATGCTGTCTTGTGGAAAGCAGGCTTTAGCTGTTTCCCAATCTGATCCCTGGAAAAACAAGGACTTAATTGTAAAAAGTATCTCCAAAACCCGTTTTTTAGACAAGACCTATAGTATTAATGATTTTGGAGCAGTCGCTGATGGAAAGACATTAAACACACTGGCCTTTGAAAAAGCAATAAAAGCATGTGCTCAAAATGGCGGAGGAAAAGTGTTGATTCCTGATGGAAAATATGTAACAGGTGCCATACATTTAGAGAGTAATGTAAACCTGCATTTGGATGATCATGCAGAAGTCCTTTTTAGCATCGATCCAAAAGAATATCCTATTGTTCATACCTCCTTTGAAGGAACTGAACTGATGAATTATTCGCCGCTTATTTACGCCAAAAACAAAACCAATATAGCCATTACCGGAAAAGGAACTCTAAACGGACAGGCAGATGCTACGAACTGGTGGATTTGGTCCGGTGGTAAAGATTACGGCTGGAAAAAAGGAATTCCTTCGCAGAATGATCCTCAAAATCGTGCCGTTTTGATCGATATGGCCGAAAATGGGGTTCCGATAAAAGAAAGAATCTTTGGTGAGGGGCGCTATCTGCGACCTAATTTTATGGAGTTTTTTGAATGTAGTACCATTTTGGTTAAAGATGTTACCATTATAAATGCTCCCTTTTGGATTTTACATCCTTTAAAATCAAACAACATTATCATTGACGGAGTTACCGTAAACAGTCATGGTCCTAATAATGATGGTTGTGATCCTGAATATTCACAAAACGTACTTATTAAGAATTGTACCTTTAATACAGGTGACGATTGTATCGCGATCAAAGCAGGTCGTGATGGCGATGGGCGACGAGTAGCAATTCCAAGTAAAAATATTATCGTTCAGAACTGTAAAATGATCGACGGCCATGGTGGAGTAGTTATTGGAAGTGAAATATCGGCCGGTGTCAATACTATTTTTGTAGAAGACTGCGTCATGGACAGTCCAAATTTAGATCGCGCCATCCGAATCAAGACCAATTCAAAAAGAGGTGGAGTCATTGAAAATGTATTCGTTCGAAACCTTGAGGTGGGTACTGTAAAAGAATGTGTTTTAAAATTAAACATGTTTTACAATGTTTATGGTTCACAAACCGGCAATTTTATTCCAATCATCAGAAATATCAGCCTGGAGAATATAAACGTCAAAAATGGAGGGAAATATGGAGTGTGGGCAGAAGGCTATGAGCAATCTCCTGTGGAAAATATTACCCTTATAAATGTTGTCATTCAAAAAGTAGATTCAGTGCATTTGCTTAAAAATGTGAAGAACATACAATTTATTAATACGTATATCAATGAAAAAAAAGTAGAATAACTTACAAATTAAAAACTATCAATTAACCAAACCATTTTAAAAAACTATGAATACCAAACAATTATTAAAGAAAAAAATAAAATACAGTCTTGTATTTTTATTTTTCCTGAATTTTTTGTTGAGCAGTGCAACTTATGCGCAATCGACTATAGTGGAGGGGAAAATTACAGATGCTGCGGGATTATCATTGCCTGGTGTAAACATTCAGGAAAAGGGAACTAAAAACGGAACCTCTACAGATTTTGAAGGAAGTTTTAAATTGAATGTGACCAATAATAAAGCGATTTTAATTATAAGCTACTTAGGCTTTCAGACACAAGAAGTAAGCATTGCAGGAAAATCGAAAGTGAATGTGAGCCTGGTTGAACAATCCAATTCGCTAAATGAAGTAGTGGTTGTAGGATATGGTACCGCAAAGAAAACAGACCTTACCGGAGCAGTCAATACTTTGTCGGCAGCTAAAATTACCGAAAGAAACGTTACAAATCCGATGGAAGCCATTCAAGGAGGTATTGCGGGAGTTCAGGTAACTTCAAACAGTGGCCGTATTGGTGACGGTTTTAACGTTGTGATCAGAGGAACAAACTCGATCAATAAAGACGGTTCTAAACCTCTTTTTGTAGTGGATGGCGTACCAACAGACAATATTGACTTCCTGAATCCGCAGGACATCGCGAGAATGGACGTATTGAAAGACGCATCTTCTGCGGCCATCTATGGTTCCAGAGGAGGAAGCGGGGTTATCATTGTAACGACCAAAAGCGGAACAAGTGCTAAGTCTGGTGTTACCGTTACATTTGACAGCTCTTACGGTAACAAAGAGGCAGTAAGATTACCAAAATTAATGAGTCCTGAAAAATGGTGGTATTATCACCAATCGGCATTTTTGGCAACTACTATTTCAGCAACCAATCCAACCTATAACGATATTGATGCAACAGAATTGAATGCTGCTGTAGGGCAGGCCGGTACAAACCCGGTGTTATTTCAGAGAGTAGCTAACAATCAAAGCTACAACTGGCAGGATGCGGTTCTTAAAGGTGGAATGATGCAAAACAATTACTTAAATGTTTCCGGTCGTGCTGATAACGGACTGTCATACAACATTGGTCTCGGAGCTCAGAAAGAAACGGGAGTAATTGACAATGAAGGAATTGATAAATACAATTTTAAAGCAGGTTTAAGTCATAAAATAAACGATAAAATTTCATTTGGAGTTAATCTTACTATTTCTAAGACCTCTGAACAGCTGGGGAGCCCAACAGCCATGCAGGAAGCTTTCAGGCAAAATCCATATACTTCGCCTTGGGCTATAGACGCGGCTGGTAATGAAATTGTTGGAACTTATGCGCAACAGCCGGGAACGTTAAGATATCCTAACGGAAATTTAGCGATTAACAAAACAGGTTCTTACAATCCGCTTTTAGAAATTGCAAATTCAACAGACGAAATAGAAAGATTTACTACCCTTGGGAATATCTTCGGAGAGTATAAAATCAACAGCTGGTTATCGTTTCGATCTACTTTTTCAGCAGGAAAAATGGATGCGAGAGAAGGAAGATCATTTGGCGCTCAAACGGATTTCGGTCTTAAAAATAAAAGTTTGCCATCCGGTGACTTAACCAATGTGAACAATTTTAATTATACGTGGGACAATCAGTTTAACATCAATTACACGTTGAATAAAGACCATGTTTTTAGCTTTTTAGGTCTTCAGAGTTTCTATTCTAATACTACCGAAACGTACTTTTCAGCGTCAAGAGAAAACCCTTTTGAAACCAGTTTTTACAATTTAGGTTCAGGAGTTCAGTCTACTTACTCTTTGACACCATCAAGCGGTACCATTGCTTTAATTCCTTCGGGAGTGTTCACTCCGTACTCTAAAAATACTTTAGAGTCGTATGCAGCCCGTTTCAATTATGGGTATAAGGGACGTTACTTGCTCACAGCTTCGGTACGTTATGACGGATCATCTGTTTTGGCTGAAAATAATAAATGGACTGCTTTCCCTTCTGTAGCTTTAGGATGGAATGTTCATGAAGAAGGATTCATGAAAAAATTAGATTTTGTTTCTAATTTTAAATTAAGAGGAAGTATCGGTTATACTGGAAACGATAACGTTAGCCCTTATTCAAGTTTAACTGTTTTAAAAAATCCTGCTTACTATGATTTTAATGGTACAATTGCCAATGGGTTTACTACTTCAAGTTTAGGAAATACCAATCTGACCTGGGAGAAAACAAAAGAGGTGAATTTAGGTTTGGATTTCGGATTTGCTCACAATAGAATTTCTGGTAGTGTAGATGTTTACAATCGTTTGTCTAAAGATTTATTGTTTCAACAAGCCCTTCCATTAGAAATCGGAGTACCAACTATTACTTCTAATGTAGGTTCTATCAGAAACAAAGGTATTGAGGTGGCGCTGATTACTAAAAATATTCAAACTGAAAATGTTACCTGGGAGACCAGCTTCACTTTTACTAAAAACGTAAACAAACTGGAGTCAATTTATGGCCAGGATCAGGTAAGTGATGTTGGAAACAATTTATTTATTGGAGAAAATGTGCACTCTTATTACAATTATGTTTTCGATGGAGTATGGCAGGAAAGTGAAGCAGCGCAAGCCCTTTCTTATGGTCAGAAACCGGGAGAAGCAAAAGTAAAAGATTTAAACAACGATGGTAAAATTGACGCCAATAACGACAGAGCTATTTTAGGAAACTACGATCCTAAATGGTCTGGAAGTTTCTCTACCACTTTAAAAGTAAAACAATTTGATTTGTCAATGTCGTTAATCACCAATCAGGGAATGACTGTCTTTAGTGGATTCCACGACAACTTTGCAGATGTTACCGACAGAGGACGTCAAAAATTAGATCTTGGAGACTGGTATATTCCGGCTAATGGAGCAGGTATTGCGGCTCAGTATTCCAATACAAATCCGTTACCACGTGGAGCAGGGGTTTATTATGATACCAATAACGTAGCATTCTACAAAGACGCTTCATTTGTAAAAGTACAAAACATCGCTTTTGGGTATAGTTTTGATTCGGATTTAGTAAATAAATTGAAAATTAAAAGTTTAAGACTTTATGTGAATGTGTTGAATCCTTTTGTATTTACCAATTACGAAGGATATGACCCTGAATGGGCAACTGCAGCATTAGCAGTGAATCGTGTGGCGACAAGGACCGTTCAGATGGGATTAAGTTTAAAATTTTAAATTAAGAAAAATGAAAAAAATAGTAGTAGTTATAGCAATACTGGCGACGACATTCAATTCGTGCTCCAATTTTATCGAAGAAGACAACCGTGCCTTTGGTTCGGCAGAACAATATTTTCTTACTGCTCCCGGGTTTGAGTCATTGGTCAACACCAATTATGCCACTTTAAAAGATATATACGGCGGTGATCCGTGGCTGTTTGAAGCAGGTACCGATATGTACTCTGAAGGAAGAAATCAGGAACCGGAAGGATTGGCAAAATATTTAACCCTTTCTTCTTCGTCAGCTGGAGTAGATTTATTGTACAGAACTTGTTACATGGCCATTCAGCAAGCCAACAAAGGATTGTATTATTCAACCCTTACCGAAAAAGCAAGTACAGTAGATACAAGAGTGGGGGAACTGAAATTTTTAAGAGCAAATGCTTATTTCCTTTTGGTTCAGACTTACGGAGGTGTTCCGATTGTATTAGAGAATATTAATACTGCTGTTACCTCTTTCGACAGAAATTCAGCAGAAGAAGTATACACACAAATTTTAAAAGACCTTAACGAAGCACTTCCGGCAGTGGGTACAGGGGCTTATACAGGAAGAGTGAATAAAAGAGCCGTTCAGGATTTATTAGCAAAAGTATATTTGACTAAAGGTTACGAAACTTTTGGAACACCTGCAGATTTTACTACTGCAGCTTCTTTAGCAGATCAGGTAATTGCCGGACAAGCACTTAATGTGTCTTTTGCAGATGTGGTAAAACCGGGGAACGAGATGAATGCCGAAACCATTTTTTCCGTTCAGTTTTCTGTAGCTTCAAATGCTACAGGGGTAACCGCTTTGGGAAGTTCACAAAACTACTGGTTTAGCTCGTACTTAGGTGCAGCAGCAGCAGGTAACCCATATCCAAACAGAAGTTACACACTTTGTCCTACAGTTTACGCATTATCATTGTATGAGCAGGGCGATAAACGTTGGGAAAATACCTTCATGACCGAAATCTACAGCCGATACTACGATTTTTATACCGTAACCGACAAAACGGCTTTGAAAATTACAGATTTTTACGAGCCACGCTGGTTTACTTTGGCCGACAGAGCGGCATGGAATACGGCTAATGCTTCAAGAAAAGCCAATGCAGCAACTTTCAGATATCACAATTGGGGAACTTATTCTTCGGCTGCCGCTTCAGGTGGTGACTATAACCTGATTCCGGTTCGTAAATTCGACGATCCAAATGCACCATACAGCGGTGCAACCAGTGCAAACTATAACTCAACACCTATCACACCGGCAACCAACAGAAGCAGTACCCGTGATTTTATTGTAGCAAGGCTGGGAGAAACCTATCTGGTTGCCGCCGAAGCTTACTTTAAAGCAGGTCAGCCAGCGACAGCTTTAACCCGTTTGAATGAAGTAAGAAGAAGAGCAGGAGGCGGAGTTGTAGGAGCAATTCCGGTAATGACGACTATTGATATCAACACCATATTAGATGAAAGGGGTAGAGAACTATTAGGAGAATACCACCGTTGGTTCGATTTGAAACGTACCGGTACATTGGTACAAAGAGCAGTTTTATACAATCCTAAAATCACCAATGCCAACGTATTTAACGGACAAAATGGTAATCTTAAAATTTTAAGACCAATACCACAATCAGCATTAGATTTGAACAGAAGTAAAAATTACCCTCAAAACCCGGCTTATTAAAAAGGTTTTTATGATTAGTGGTTTTAAAAATTTTGAGGTTACGTTTTTTTGAGGAAGTTAAAAAGGGGCCTGATCCTGAATCGGGCTCCTTTCTTAACGAATAAATCAGATAAGTAAAATGAAAAGAATAGGGATTGTTTTGTGGCTCTTTTCGAATATAGTTCTGGCACAGAATCATATTATTGCAGATACTTCTTATACCGTAAATAGTACGTATACTAAATTGATTAAGAAATATCCGTTTATAAAAATAGCAGTAGCGAAAAACAGGGCAAATGTGATTCAAATGGAGAATATAATCTATCACAAGAGTCAAAACAGAGCATTACATCTCGACGCCTATTGGAACAAAACTGAAAATACAAATCCGGGAGTAATTTTGATTCACGGGGGAGGCTGGAAATCGGGGAATAAAAATCAGATGCAGGTTTTGGGGCAGGAAATCAGTTCAAAAGGATATTCCTGTTTTGCAATAGAATACCAATTATCGCCCGAAGCAAAATATCCACAGGCGGTTTATGATGTAAAAAATGCCATTAAATTTATAAAAGATAATGCGAAAGAATTTCATGTAGATCCAAACAAAATTGCCGTACTTGGATGCTCTTCAGGAGGTCAGATGGCAGCTTTGATTGGTACAACAAATAAAAATTCCGCTTTTGAAGATCCTGCGAACAAGAGTAGATCCTCAGCAAAAGTGAACGCAATAATTGATGTAGATGGAATTTTAGCCTTTAAGCATCCGGAATCGGAAGAAGGAGAAATGGCTGCTTTTTGGTTAAACGGCACTTATCAGGAAAAACGGGAGAACTGGGAAAAAGCATCGGCGTTAAGCCATACCGATAAAAACACTCCGCCAATACTGTTCATCAACAGCAGTTTTGATCGGTTTCATGCAGGCAGAGAGGATATGATTGCAATTTTAAACGAAAATAAGATCTACAATGAGGTCAGAACAATAAAAGATTCACCACATTCCTTTTGGTTTTTTCAGCCATGGTTTGAGGAAACGGTTCAATATACAACACAATTTTTAGACAGAATATTTAAACAATTACAGTAAAAATGAAAACAAAAATCACAATAGCAACCTTACTTTTAGTCGGTATTACAGCGGTTAAGGCACAGAAATATGATATGAAAACCGCAAAAACGTATGCCGAAATTTCTGCTAAAACAGATGGAAAATGGGAAGCCCGTAAATATATCGGAGGAACTGTATTTAAAAATGTGGACAGACTTAAACTGGCACCGGAGCATACAGACCATTCTTTTGACATTCGTTACGAAGGACCGGGTTGGGAGAGCAATCGAATTGGATATCGTTTGTATTTAGACTGGCGAAATGCGATTGACATTTTTGGTAAAAAAACATCAGAAATTGTTTTGCCAAAAGTAGGTCAGGATAATTTTGATTCCTATCATGAGATGAGCGATTGGGGAGCCGATATTTTAAAAGCAGGAAAAGGGATCGGGATAGGATCCATAGACCGCTACTTAAACAATGAAAAATTGCATTTCTATGAAGTAGATTCAACTATTGCAACAGTAGTAAACAAAACCAATGAATCAGGGGTAAAAGTGCAATATTATGGATGGAAAACGGCTTCGGATAAAATTGATTTTACCTCAGTTTTGACCATTAAACCAAATGAACTGTACACGCAGCATACCATTCAGGCATCCAAAGAAATTAAAGGAATCTGTACCGGAATTGTAAAACAGAAAAATACGGAGCTTCTTAAAAAAGAAAGCAAAAATAAAAAATGGGCTTATCTGGCCACGTATGGTCAGCAATCATTAGTTCCGGACAAATTAGGAATGGCCATTTTTTATCAAATTAATACCATCGAAAATACTCCCGATACAGATTTAGATTATCTTTTAGTATTTAAGTCTACTACAAAAGCAACTTCTTTTTACTTTTTAGGCGCCTGGGAACAAGAGCCAAACGGAATTAAATCGAAAGAAGAGTTTGTCAAATATTTAGATGAAAAGTTAGAGGTATTGAACAAAAAGGGTAAGATGTAAAAGAGTGAAGAGTAAAGAGTAAAGAGTAAAGAGTAAAGAGTAAAGAGTAAAGAGTAAAGAGTAAAGAGTAAAGAGTAAAGAGTAAAGAGTAAAGAGTAAAGAGTAAAGAGTAAAGAGTAAAGAGTAAAGAGTAAAGAGTAAAGAGTGAAGAGTACTAGAGATTAAGAGGATTAAAAAATCTGCATGATCTGCGAGAGAAAAAACATTCGCAATTTAATACACAAGTTAACCTAATCCATTTTAATCTTTTTAATCTGTGGCAAAAAAGACCTACTGCCAGAATATTAGTTTTATGCTTAAACCGACTTTTATAAAAATCAATTTGATTGTTTTACTGTTGATTTTCAGTACTAAAACAGTGGCGCAAGCGACTGAAAATAACGTCTTGCCAGACAATTTAAAGTGGTCACAGAGAACAGCACTTACAATTATAGATAAATATCCAAAAGCCTGGCAGATTGACGGAACTGAAAAGCCTAAATGGGATTATAAAATGGGATTTGTTTTGTTTGCTGTTGAAAAATTATATCAGAAAACAAATGATAAAAAATATTTCGAATATATTAAAGAATATGCAGATGAACTGATTGATGCCAATGGAAAGATCGCTAAATATGATAAGAACGAGTACAATATTGATTGTGCCAACCCGGGCAAACTGTTGTTCATACTTTATGACGAAACTAAGGACAAACGGTATTTAGAAGTACTACAGGAGCTCCGGGATCAGTTAGACCATCAGCCCAGAGCCGCAAGTGGAGGATTCTGGCACAAGCAAATTTATCCCAATCAAATGTGGATTGATGGCTTGTATATGGCCGAGCCTTTTTACACTCAATACACGGTGAAATTTGAAAATGGTAAAGCTTTGAACGATATTGCCAAACAATTTGAATTGGCGCACGATCATTTGACAGATAAAAATACAGGCTTGGTTTATCAGGCTTGGGATGAGAGTAAGGAAATAGCTTGGGCAAATCCGCAAACGGGGACTTCGCCAACAATTTGGGGACGTGGTATAGGCTGGTACATGATGGCTTTGGTCGAAACATTGGAGTATTATCCAAAAACACACCCCAAGTACAAAGTGCTGAAGGAATACCTGAATCAAATCGCCAAAACTGCCGTACAGCATAAAAGCGCATCAGGTTTATGGTATCAGATTGCTGATAAGCCTGAAATGAATGGGAATTTTTTAGAAGCATCATCGTCATCTATGATTGTTTATGCTTTGGCTAAAGGAGCAAATAAAGGATATTTGAATTCAGTCTATAAAAAGACAGCGCAAAAGTCATTTGAATCCTACGTAAAAGAATTTGTGATTACTGACGATCAGGGCCATATTGTGATTTCAAAGATATCTTCGAATGTAGGTTTAGGAGGAAAACCATTTCGGGACGGATCAAATGAATATTATATCAAAAGTAAGGCAAAGGACAATAGTTCACCGGCTCTTGCTGCATTTTTGCTGAGCGCATTAGAATTAGATAAATAGTAGAATTTAAAATATAGTATCAATGAAAAATAAGAATACAAAAGGTTATTTTACAGCAATGACATTGGTCTGTCTGATGGTCTTTGCAAGCTGTAAAGTGACTTCACAGGAACCGTCAAACAAAGAGATTGTTATCGAAAAAGATTTAAAATGGTCTGATAAAATGGCTTTGACTTTAATGAAACGTTATCCCGAAAGTTATAGGATCGATGATTCAAAAACAGCAAAATGGGATTATGTTCATGGATTGGTTTTACATGCTATTGAAGAACTGAACAAAAAAAATCCGGATCCCAGATACGCAGCCTATGTAAAAAGCTATGCAGATGTTCTTGTTCAAAACGACGGAACGATTAAAACCTATGAACTGGACAAGTACAATATTGACTTAATTGTACCGGGACGCTTGTTGTTTGATATTTATGCTGCTACCAAAGAAGAAAAGTATTTAAAAGCACTTCAGCTACTACGCAAGCAGTTGACAGAGCAGCCAAGAACTGCCAGTGGTGGATTTTGGCACAAACAAATTTATCCGAATCAAATGTGGTTGGACGGTTTGTACATGGGTGAACCATTTTACGCACAATATACCGTTACCTTTGAAGGAGGAAAAAGTCTTGATGATGTTGCGAAACAGTTTGAGTTAATTCAATTGCATGCAACAGACCCAAAAACAGGTTTGTTGTATCACGGTTGGGATGAGAGCAAACAAATGCCTTGGGCAAATAAGGATAACGGAACCTCTCCGAACTTTTGGTCAAGAGCTTTAGGTTGGTATGCGATGGCATTGGTTGATGTCTTGAATTATTTCCCTAAAAACCATCCGAAACAAAAAGAATTGGTAAAATATTTGAATACGGTTTCGGTTGCTTTAGCTAAATATCAGGACAAATCCGGTTTGTGGTATCAGGTTACAGACAAAGGCGGGGCAGAAGGAAACTATCTTGAAGCTTCGGGATCGTCAATGTTTGCTTATGCTTTTGCAAAAGGAGCGAATAAAGGATATCTGCCTGCAAAATATAAAAGTTTGGCCAATAAAGCTTTTGACGGTTTAACCAGACAATTGATCAGGGTAGATGCTGATGGCGGAATTACACTTACACAGGCCTGTAAGGTGGCAGGTTTGGGAGGGAACCCATATCGCGATGGATCGTATACGTATTATGTAAACGAAAAGAAAAAAGACAACGACCCTAAAGCAACCGGACCATTTATTCTAGCAGCTGTTGAATTAAACAGATAATACAGAACTAATCCAACAGGTTTTTAAAACCTGTTGGGTTTAATTGGATTAGAATAACAAAATAAAATTTTAAAATGATTAAGTTAAAAAATATCCTATTGCTTTTTGGTATGGCTCTGAGTTTTGGTATTCAGGCACAGAACACCTATAAAAACTGGCCGGATATCATTCGAAAAAATGATGCAGCCTGGTTTGGCACCGATGAAGCAAAAAAAATAGCAGAGAATGTACTGCTCTACCAAAGAGAGATAGGCGGGTGGCCAAAGAACATTCAAATGCAGAATGAATTAACGCCGGAGCAGAAAAAGGATTTACTGAAGCTTAAAAAAACAACTGCAGAAACGACTACAGACAATGGAGCAACGTGTCAGGAGATGCTTTTCATGTCTAAAATGTACGCGCAGGTAAAGGACGATCGATACAAAGAATCGTTTTTAAACGGACTTAATTATTTGTTGGAAGCCCAATATAAAAATGGGGGATGGCCTCAGTTTTACCCTTTAAAAAAAGGCTATTACACGCACATCACATACAATGATGATTCGATGGTGAATATCCTGAACATTATACGTCAAGTAAGCGAGGAAACCGATTATTTTAGTATAAAACCGTCTAAAGCAATTGTCGAAAAAGCGAAAGAATCTTCCCGTAAAGGAATAGATTGTATTTTAAAAACACAATACAGACAGAATGGTACTTTAACGGCCTGGTGCGCACAGCATGATGAGGTTACTTTAGCGCCTGCAAATGCAAGAGCGTTCGAACTGGCATCGTTAAGTGGTTCTGAATCCGCAAAAATTGTATTGCTTTTAATGTCGATCGAAAAGCCTTCTCCTGAAATTATTACAGCAGTACAAAGCGCAAAGCTTTGGTTTGAAAAAACAAAAATCACGAACCTGGAAGAAAAGCGTTTTTTAAATGACGCCGGAAAAGTGATCGATAAAAAAATGATTGTAACGCAAAATGTGGCCCCGATCTGGGCGAGATTTATGGATCTTTCTACCAATGAGCCCTTCTTTTGTGATCGTGACGGAATCCGAAAAAAATCAATAGAGGAAATTGGTGCCGAAAGACGAAATGGCTATTCCTGGTATTCAGACTCACCCAAAGAAGTACTTAAAAAATATACCACCTGGGCTGTAAAAAACGGAGTAAAAATAACGTCTAAAGAATCTTCAGATCCCCAAAAAAGTAACCGAATTACCGTTGCTTTAGACGGTTCGGGAGATTTTACAAAAATTCAGGATGCCATAAATGCCTGCCCTTCTTTTCCTTATGAGAAGGTAACTGTTTTTGTGAAAAACGGAACTTACAAGGAGAAAATCCGTATTCCGGAATGGAATAGTCAAGTGGCTTTAATTGGTGAAAGCAAAGAAAATACTATCATTACTTTTGATGATAACTTCTCTAAGATTAACGTGGGGAGAAACAGCACTTTTCATACCTATACTCTTTTGGTGGAAGGTGATGATTTTTCGGCATCCAATTTAACGATCAAAAATGCTTCAGGTGATAACGGTCAGGCCATTGCGCTGTCTGTTGTAGCAAACAGAGTTCAGATTTCAAACTGTTTAATTCTCGGAAATCAGGATACACTCTATTTGTCCGGAAAAGAAGCCAAACACTACATTAAAGACAGTTACATCGAAGGAACAACCGATTTTATTTTCGGAAGTGCAACGGCTCTGTTTGAGAATTGCGAGATTCACAGTATCAAAAACTCCTATATTACTGCTGCTTCAACACCTGAAGGGACAGCTTTTGGATTTGTTTTTAAAAATTGCAAACTCACAGCTGAGCCGACAGCAACAGCAGTTTATCTGGGCAGACCTTGGCGTATCTATGCCAAAACTGTTTATATGAACTGTGACATGGCAAAGCATATCAGACCGGAAGGCTGGGAAAATTGGTCAAAACCCGAAGCTGAAAAAACAGCTTTTTATGCCGAATACAATTGTAAAGGCGAAGGAGCTCAAAATGCAAAAAGAGTATCTTGGTCACATCAGCTTACAAAAAAAGAAGCTGAAAACTACAGCGCAGAAAACATCCTAAAAGACTCAATTCCGAATTGGTATTCAGGTCAGGCAGCCATGAAGTAAGAGTGAAAGATTAGCAAAAGCCTGAGCACCTTAGCCACTCAGAACCTAAGAACCTTTAAAAAAATATGACTTTTAAGCACTTCATTTTTCTATTCCTTTCCTGGGCTTCTTTTGCTCAGAGTACAGAATTTCCATCGACAAAAGTTGATTCAATTGTCAATAGAATTCAGCTTCCCGTAATTCCTTCGTATCAAATTAATATTATAAAGTTGGGAGCAAAGGGTGATTCCATTACCAATAACAAACCTTTCTTTGATAAAGCAATGGCTTTGTGTAAAAAGAATAAGGGAGGGACAATCATTGTTCCAAAAGGAATTTATAAAATCAATGGTCCGATTCATTTTGTGAGTAATGTCAATCTTAAATTAGAAAAAGGAGCAAAAATTAAATTCAGCGATACTCCGACAGATTATTTACCAATGGTTTTAACGAGTTGGGAAGGAACGATATTATACAATTACAGCCCGTTGATTTATGCTAATCAATGTTCAAATATAGCTATAACAGGAGAAGGAACGATAGACGGTAACGGAGGTGAAATCTGGAAAAGTTTTAAATCAAAGGAAGGCGCTGGAAAAAACAGAAGCCGTGAAATGAATCATAGTAGTACACCTTTTGAGGACAGGAAATTTGGAGAAGGATACTTTTTGCGTCCGCAGATGATTCAGTTTTTAAATTGTAAAAACATTTTGGTTGAAAATATTCATATTGAAAATTCTCCTTTTTGGTGTTTGCATTTATTAAAATCGCAAAGTATTACGGTGCGTGGTGTACATTACAAATCATTGAATCATAATAACGATGGAATCGACCCGGAGTATGCGAAAGATGTTTTAATTGAAAATGTAACCTTTGATAATGGCGATGATAATGTAGCCATAAAAGCAGGAAGGGATGATGAAGGAAGATCTAATTCGGCTACTCCAAGCGAGAATATTGTCATTAGAAATTGCAAGTTTAAAGGACTTCATGGAGTAGTGATTGGGAGCGAAATGTCGGCGGGAGTTCAGAATGTATTCGTCGAAAACTGTGAAACAGCAGGGTATTTAAAACGAGGTATTTATTTGAAAACCAATGCTGACAGAGGCGGTTTCATCAGGAATGTTTTTGTGCGAAATATAAAACTCGATGAGGTCGAGGATTGTTTGTATATCACGGCCAATTATCACGGAGAAGGAAGCGGTTTTCAATCTGAGATTTCAAATATTTCATTCTCGAATATTACCTGCAACAAGGCCACGGCATCCGGAATTGTAATTCAGGGATTTCCGGACAAAAAAGTGCGTAACATCTCCTTTAATTCGATCAATATCAAGTGGGCAAAAAATGCAATTTCAAGCGAAAATGCCAAAGATGTATTGCTAAATGAAGTAGTTATCGGAGAAAAAGCAACGGTGCCAACGGCAGCGAAATAGTTTTTTTTTAGAGGTTCTCAGTAGCTAAGGTACTAAGGTTCTGAGTTTTTGTTTAAGGTTTTAAAAGGTTTTAATTATTTTCAAAAACACATTAACCATGTGAAAGAAGTGTATTTGTCTTTCGTATTCTTTAGTTTATACTAAAAAACTATGTTTCTATGTGTTGAATATTTTCTTTGAATTACACCCAAAAGGATTAATTTTAAATCAAATGACTAAATATTATCTGCTAATTATCGGTTTGTTTTCAATGGCTTGTTTCGCTCAGAAGACAACACTTTATACTATTGGCGACTCGACAATGGCCAACAAAAAAGATCCCGAACGCAATCCGGAACACGGATGGGCACAGGTTTTACAGCCTTTCTTTACCGAAAATATTGTGGTGGAGAATAAAGCCGTAAACGGACGCAGTACCAAAAGTTTTATCAATGAAAAACGATGGGATTCAATTCATAAAAAACTCAAAAAAGGAGATTACGTTTTCATCGAGTTTGGCCACAACGACGAAAAAATCGAAGATTCAACCCGTTACACAAATCCCCATACAAGTTACCGATACAACCTGATTAAGTTTGTAAAAGAAAGTAGAGAAAAAGGAGCAACCCCCATATTGTTAAGCTCGATCGCGAGACGTAATTTTAACGAAAAAGGAGCTTTAATACCCACACACGGTGATTATCCTTTAATAACCAGATTGGTGGCGCAAGAATTTAAAGTTCCTTTTATTGATCTCGAATATTTTACTGAAATATTAGAACAGAACTACGGCCCTGAAAAATCGAAACTGCTGCATTTGCATTTTAAAGTCGGTGAAAACGCCTATTACGACAGCGATAAAAATGATGATACCCATTTGTCATTAAAAGGAGCCACAGAAATTGCACGAATTGTAATCAATCAAATTAAAGCCGCAACAGATCCTGCTTTGGCTGTGTTAAAAAAAGGAATTAAATAAAAGACTTATGTATTGTACAGTTAAAAATATCCTATAGACAAATTAATTGCATATTTGTCTTATTATGATGGTTTTATGGCTTATTGTGGTGCTTGAAAAAAAATGTTACAATTAGATTTGCTGTATACTTTAATTACTTCTTTGTTATTTTTTAAGAAGAGAAGAGAAAGGTTAAAAGTGTATTATTTATTAATAAGTAACATTAGTAAAAGCATATGGGCACCTCTACTTTTTCATTGGAGTTTGATTTGAATATTGCAGAGATACGTAATTTGCATAAGATGTACTTCAAAGATCTGTACAAACAAAGAGTAATGTTTTTTTTAGCAGTCACTTTAGTGGTCTTTGTTTATTCAGACTGGTATGGGAACAATGATTTTTTTCAATGGATTATAAAAGACTTGTTTTTAGTGATTCTTTTTTTACTTTTTCACTATCCAATAGTCAATACAATTTGCAAAGTAACATTTCGATTGGTCAGAAAATTATTAAAATTTGATCGTTTTTCACGTCAGTACAAATTTAGTTTTACGAATTCATTTATAGAAGTCCATTCCCCGTTAGGCGGATTTACTCATAGATGGTGCCAGATAGAAAAGGCAATTCTTACTAAGGACTGTTTTCTGTTATATATTAAAGATAAAAATGGTTATATTATTTCAATTTCAAACAAAGAAAATTGTAGAAAGAAAATAGAAAAATTAATTGAATTTATTGATTGCAATGTTACCCGGGTAGAAAGAATTTGATTGATGGGTAAGAGATTTTTTTTAGCAAAAGTAAAAGCTGAAATAAGGAAATAAACCATTTTTCATAGTTGGAGTCTGGTACGACAAATACCTTCATTTTTGAAGCCTTTTGAGTCGAATCCGGCGCATATTTGACTGATTTTTGTAAAAAGAAGAAGAATTTCAATTGGAGAAAGGGGTGAAAATCTAGTTTTTTGATGTGTTTTGTAGCTACAAAATGATTTTTTTTAAAAAATACTTCGGAATGCCTTACAGGGCAGGAGTTATTAGGGCTGTAAAATAAAATATTGACTATTAGTTTGTTGTGAAAAATGAAATGCTAAAAAGTGAAAAAGTAAATTTATCGTTAAGCCAGAGACCTAAAAATGAGGATAAATTTAACAGCAAATGTGTTGTAACTCCCATTCAAACTTCTATTTTTGCGACTTAATTTAATAATTATAAGCATGAACGATCTATTAGTAAAAATCAACGCCGAAATTGAAACATTTAAAGCAGAGGCTGAATCATTAACTGAAAAAGGTGTTAAAGCTGCTGGACCAAGAGCGCGTAAATCTACTTTAGAAATTGAAAAACTTTTAAAAGAGTTTAGAAAAGTTTCTATCGAAGAATCTAAAAAATAATATTTTTTTTCGAAAGAAAAAGACCTCGCTTAATGAACTTTAAGCGAGGTTTTTTTATGGGAAAATTTTAGAGAGATTTTTTATTATAAAGTTGTTCAGGATTAACAAAAAAAGGAAGACTGATAAATTTTTTTAACAGCAGTGTCAACTTTCAAATCTTCCTGATTCTTATTTTAAATCACCCAACAGTTTTTAGTATTGTCCAGATCGAAGTTTAATTTTATAGTTGTATTTTAGGCACATCGGTAAAAAGAGTTAGACAATCTTCTGTTTAGAAAGAAAATCAACATTACCGTATGTTAAACAGACTTGCTAATATAAAATTGTTTTTAGGATGAGTAACGGAAAAAGTCTAAAGGCAGTCGCCTACGGAGAAGTACTATGGGATGTTTTTGCTGCAGAAAAAAAGATTGGAGGCGCACCATTAAACGTTGCCCTGCGAATACAATCGTTAGGCTGCAATGCTGCAATGATTAGCTGTGTAGGAAGCGATGAAGATGGTACTGCGATTATTAATCATATAAAAAACCTTGGACTCGAAGCAGAAGCGATAATCAAGTCAGAAGATTTTCCGACTGGTCTGGTTGATGTAACCCTGAACGAGAAAGGATCGGCGAGTTATGTCATTCATTATCCGGCGGCCTGGGACAAGATTGTTTTGAGTGATTTTGCCAAAAGTCTGACAGCGAATGCAGATGTTTTGATTTTTGGAAGTTTAGTTTGTCGGGATGAGGTATCGAGGAAATCTCTTGAAGAATTATTACAGACAAATGTTTATAAAGTTTTTGATGTCAATTTAAGAAAGCCTCATTATTCCTATGGGATTTTAGAACAGTTGATGCATGCCGCCAGTTTTATAAAGTTTAATGATGAAGAATTATTAGAAGTTGCTACAGCACTGCATTCGCCTTTTACCACACTGGAAAAAAATATTTATTTTATTGCACAGAAAACTAGTACGAATGCTATTTGTGTAACCAGAGGACAATATGGTGCCGTATTGCTTTGGGAAAATAAATTGTATGAGAATTACGGTTATACTGTTAAAGTTGTAGATACAGTAGGGGCTGGGGATTCTTTTTTAGCTGCTTTAATTACTTCATTGCTTACCGGAAAGAAGCCACAGGATGCAATTGATTTTGCTTGTGCTGTAGGCGCATTGGTTGCTGCGTCACCCGGTGCCAATCCTGAAATTTCGCTTTCAAAAATTGAAAACCTCCTGATTGGGACAATTTAATTCTAAGATGATAAATGATAAGCCCTTAAATAGATCCTGATTAAGGGCTTTTTTGTTTTTTAACATTAAGAAGAAAAATGAAATTTAACAGAGGTAAAATCAACGGTCTGCACCATTGGATATAGGTAAAAATTGACATTTCAGAATTAATTACAACAGTTAGTTATATTCTATAAGGAGGTTTGTAAGAAAGAAAATACATAGAATGCGTAATATTGCGAAAGAGAGTTTTATTCAAAAAAAAGAGACCGCTAATGGTTGCTTTTTTAGGAATATAAACCATTTTTAATTATCGCTGTGTTTGATATTCAGCCTAATTATTTCTTGTCTTTTATTAATAATCTTTAATTACTATGTTCATTACCCTTACTCAGGATCAGGTTCAGTTTCAGTATGGTTCAAAACGATGGCAATACTGTTTTAATGAAATTACAGAACTTGGTTTACTCAAAAAAAAGAAGACCTATCTTCTTGAAAACGGAGTTTTTACTCTGACTACCGCTTTGGCTTATTATTGTATGTTTTTTTCCAATTTAAATGACTTGTATTATATCGGCCCCACGATTATAGTATATGCTGTTCTTATCATTTTAAGATTCTATAATACTTTTGAATTTGACTATTATGTTATTGTAAAAGATGTATATAAAAAAGAAATTAAAGTAAAAATTAAGGTTTTAGACCGTCACGAAATCGGAAAACAGATCGATGAGTTTCTAAACCTGAATTTTAACAGACTTTTGAAGAAAACGAAAACAAATCTATAAAAATTAATAATGTTATTAGATGAAATTTCCCAAAATGATCTTTTGGTTATAGCCCTTGCCATACTTTATGGTTTTATTATTACCACCAGAAAAAAATGAAAATTTACTGCTTCATAAACCTACTATTGAAGTAGCACGATCGCATACTAAAGAAGTATGGCTGTAATACTATAAGTTTAATAGCGGTTGGTTTTTAGCGATACAAAATACCCCAAATAAAATGATGACCTCTTCGATAAAAAGTAAAATAAAAAGCATAAGAGAACTAAAAAATTATACGCAGGAATATATGGCAGATCAGTTAGGTGTTACACAGGCAGGATATAGTAAAATTGAGAAAGGAAAAACGATTCTTTCGTATGAAAAATTGGTTGAAATAGCCAGAATCTTGGAGGTTAGTGTAGAAGACGTAATCAGTTTTGACAGTCAGAGATACTTCAATAGTTTTAATAAAGTGAGAGGAAACAATAATGGAAGTATTCAGATTAATTCGGATAATAGCGCAGCTTTAAAGGCTTTGTATGAAGATAAAATTGTGCTTTTAGAGAAATTGTTAAGCAAAACGGAAGAAGAGTTACGTCGTTATAAAGAAAAATTCGGAGAGATTTAGTCTAAGGAAATAAAAAAATGGGGCTCAGTAGCCCCATTTCTTATTATTTTGTACTGCAGTTATGCAGTTTGATCGTCTGTAGAAGCTTCGGGTGCGTTTGTTTTTACCGATGCTATTCCGTTATCTCTTGCGCTTGTACTTTCATACATTTCGCTTGCACCAATAATCTGACCGTTACTGGCTTTTAAGTTGAAATAAGGTTTTCCGCTTTTGGATTCCAGTCTGTCAAATCTTCCGTCATCCTGCGAATTTGTTTTAACAGACTCAATTCCGTTTAAGCAGGCCGCTTTGGTAGTATAACCTTCACTTGTTAGAATAGTTTGCCCATTACCAGCTTTTAAATTAAATTGAAATTCACCATTGGCTCTCTTAGTAATTACAAATTTTCCCATCTATTTTTTGATTAAGTTAAAAATTAAATTCATTGATATTCATAAAAATACAAAACTTCATCGTATAAAGTATAACCGGATGAAAAATAAATTAGAGAGAACTAAATCATAATGATTTTTCTCTTTTTCACCATTTTTGTTTTGTGTTGAAGCATAAAAAAAAAGAGACACCATTTGGTATCTCTTTATCTCTGTTGCTAATTGTACAGACTATTATTTTATTGTGATTGGAACTTCAACAGTTGTTTTGTCCCAGCCAATTACCAAATTCGTTACGGAACCCTGAGTAGTAAAAGCAATAGATAAGGCCTCAATTGTGTTGGATACTGGTTTTACAGGAACACTTACTCTTGCAATATCCTTACTTTCGTCATACGCATAAGCACCCCATAAATCGATTTCTTTATTGATAATGATAGTCCATTTGTCTTTTTCAGGAATAGCAAATAAACTGTAAGTTCCGGCAGGAATATTTACTCCGCCAATAGTAACCGGTTTGTAAAATTTGATTTCGGTATTTTCGTTAGCACCTACACGCCAAACTTCACCAAACTTAATCAATTCACCAAAAATAGCGCGTCCCTTAACAGAAGGTCTTGAATAAATAACCTTAACTGCCGGAGCCGGATTATCGGTTTTCTTGAATTTTACCGCTTTGTTTGGAGAATACGCAATATCAACCGGACTCGCATCCAAAGGAGCAAATTTAACGTCTTGTGCATTAACTGAAAAAGCTGTCAATAAGACAATTACCAATAAATTAATTTTTTTCATAGTTAGAATAGTTTTTAAGTGTTCACACAAAGTAAGAAAATCCTAAACAGAAATCATATAGTTTTTTTTCTTTTTTTGTTAATGATTTGGTAATGCGATAGGATTGATAAAGTTTTATTTTAAATACTTGCTGCCGCAAATCCTCCGTCTACTTTTAGAATTGTTCCCGTGACAAATTTTGACAGGTCACTGCATAAATACAAAAGAGCTCCGTTGACATCTTCCGGAGTACCAAATCTTCCCATGGGAGTATGTTCGATGATTTTTTCCCCCCTTGGTGTTAGTTTTCCTTCCGGAGTCAGTAAGAGAGAGCGGTTTTGTTCTCCTATAAAAAATCCGGGTGAAATGGCATTGACACGTATTCCTTCACCATATTTAGTAGCCAGTTCTACGGCCATCCATTGTGTGAAATTATCGATTGCTGCCTTCGAAGCGGCATATCCTACTACCCTCGTCAGAGGACGTTGTGCGGCTGCCGATGAGATGTTAATGATATTTCCCTGTTTTTGTTGAGCAAAAAGTTCCGAAAATACTTGTGAAGGCAGCATAGTTCCAATGATATTCAGATCGATTACTTTTTGTAAGTCTTCGGTTTGAAGGTCGTAGATGGCCTGATCCGGGCTGATGGTAGCTCCAGGCATATTTCCTCCTGCAGCATTGATTAGAATATCGAGACGGCCGTATTTTTTTACGATAAAATCTTTGGCTTTTTCCAGTTCTTCTTTGTTTAAGACATTCGCCTGAATGGCAAAAGCTTTTCCACCATTGCTTTCTATTGCAGCTACGGTTGTATTGGCTTTTTCGATAGACTGGGAAATGATTCCGGTAATAACACCCTGTTCGGCCAGAACGTTAGCAAAGTTACTTCCCAGTACTCCGGCACCACCGGTAATTAATGCAATTTTTCCTTTTAGATTAAATATTGAATCCATGTAAAATTTTGTGATTAATAGTGTTTTGAATGGTGTTTCTATTTTAAACTTTGACTTTAATAACAATTTTTTTAAGTGAATTTTCGCTTATCATTGCCGAGTGAACATCTTCGGGAAATAGAATTGTAAACTGCTTTTCCTGTAATTCGAAAAACATATCCGGTTTGTCGTAAAAGAAACGAACATCGCGTTCGTCATTGTATTCTCCGTTAGGACTAATGCATTTTTCTCTGGGTTTCCAGGCAAAAGTTTCCGGCCCTTTGATCGGAATTTGGATGTCGATATTTTTATCGTGACATTCAAACCCTTTTATACTTTCTTCTTTAGTGGTGCCTTCGCCAACAATTACAATTACTTTTAAGCCCTCGCCAATTTCAAAGGCTCCTTCTTCAAGAGTGCTGATGTCATTTTGGTTTACGTAATCAAATGCTTTTTTAAAATTAGGATGCAGGCTGTAGTATCTGGCTGCGTTTTGTAAGGAATCTACAATCATTGTTATTTGTTTTTTTAGGTATTTTAAGTTTCCGAATGGATTGCCAAATGAATGGATTCGGATTTGATTTATGATTTATTTTTTACTTTATATGCTTAGTTTTAAAATACTGGTTATTAGATTGTTATTTGTTGTTTTTAGTCTGATGGCAGTACTTGTCAAAAGCTCGTTTTTGGATTGTCAGTTCGACTAAAAACAAGTGTTTTTGAGATTGAAATATTTCTATTTATACTTGATGTAAAATGGCTTAATGAGCTGATTTTTAATTGCTTGTTTTTGTGTTGAATGATTTTTATTGGATAATTTTTTGTTGTTTTCGCTAAAACTATTTACCAGAATGGTTGTGAACAGCATTACTCTTTAAAGCCTAAAACTACAAATCAAATTGCATTTACGAATAAGAAAATGGTAGTAATTATGTGAAAATTTTGTGGTTTGGCAATGCTATGGAAAGACAGTCATTAAAGTTCTTTAAACCGATTCCCATTTGCCATTTTGCTTGGCGAGATCAATCGAAAGCTGACCGTATTCTGTCATTAAACCTTCTGCAATCATTCTTTCTGCCCGCTCTTTATTGGGCTGGCTCCATTTGCTTTTTTTTGCATTTCTTGGGGTAAATGTCAGATAATAACTTTCAGCATCCCGTTTCTTACACAAACTGTCAATCCACCCAAAACAGAGTGCTTCTTCTGTAGCTTCAATAAGATTTACACTTTCTGTTTTACTTTTTTTGTGGTATAAAATCAACCAGATTGATTTTTCGATCTGACTGTTTTCCTGTAGCCAATCGCGCCATTCTTTTCGGGTTTTGGCATAAAGTGTTATTCTTCCATCTTTTGTTTCCATGAGTTTAGAATTGAGTGCGGACATAAATTTAATGAAATTTAATGGCAAAATGTGTAAAGTTTTAAGGATTCTGGTCGTGTTTTGGAAATGGTATGATTACGAATGAAACGGGAGTACTATTTTCAAAGGTTTTTAAAAATTGGAATTATTTAATGGGTTGTAAACCTTTGTAAATTTGTAACTTAGTAGTTCTTAAGTTTTTGTAAAATTTAAAACAATTAGAAGTGATACGATTTAAAGGGTGTCATGATTAGTATCGGAAAGCCCTTCTAATGGACAGGTGAAAATGATATAGAGATCAGGATTAATAACAATTTAAAATATAAATGCTATGATACATCAAATTGATACAACAGACAATATTGTCGCTTTTCGGGCATTGGCAGTGGTAACAAATGAAGATTTTCTAAGTGTCGTGATCCCTGCGGTGGAACATTTAGTAAAACAAACTAACGAAATTAATTTTTTATTGGTTTTGGATACAGACACTGAGGCTTCTACTTCAGGAGTATGGCTGCAAGATGCCTTGCTTGGTTTAAAACATCTTGGAAAATGGAACAGAGCTGCCATAATTACAGATTCGGAAGAGATTATTTCTTTTACTAATGGATTTGGTTCTGTCATTCCCGGTGATTTTCTTGGCTTTAAAAAAGAATCTTTCAATAAAGCATTAAACTGGGTGGAAGGAAATATCAATATTCATTAGTTTTTATCAGATAAAAAATAGTCCCGAATTCATGAAGTATTGCCTGATGAAACCAAGCAAAATTCATGCATTCGGGACTAAACTATTTTTGAGAGATTTCGAAATAGATCTGAAACAGACGAAATCTAATGATTGTATTCGATACCGCTGCTTACGTTAAGATCTCTTTTAGCTTTATTGGTTTTTGAAACTTGTTTGTAGCAAGCTGTAGCCAATAGAGGAATAGCCAGGCTTCCAACAACGGCAGCAGTTTTATCTTGCCCCGCTTTTTTCAAAATAGCACCTGCTACAAGAGTTCCTACACCTGCAAAAATCAAATTTTTTACAGAAAACTTAGAGGCTGGTTTTGGAGTAATTCCGTGTAATAGAGGATCTATAAAATTCAATTTTTCCATGATATACTTATTTAATTAAACTTATTTGTTATTCATTCTGATGGTTCTTAACAATCAGTCTTGTTTTTATTATTTCATTTTTATTTTCTGACGTAACAATGCAAAACACTTAGTTGAGCATACGCTCTAAAAAACAAGCGAAAATCCTGCCAAATTGTTGCCATGTTACTTATTTAGCAAAATTTTATAATTCTAAAAAATGGTATTCGTTCCATTGATAAGATCCTTTTTCACATTATAGTCAGTTTGATACAAGTTGCTGTAAATGCAAATAATCAAATGATTTAAATTATGCTCTTTGCATGGCATAAATTTTTAGTATTCGTTTTTACAGAACAAAATTGTTGATTTAAAATTACTCTATTTAAGTTTACTGATATTACATAGTTTTCCTCTTTTGTTACACAATTTTAGTACAAATAACCCTTTATAGAAATAACCGCTAAATTTTACTCCCTAGCAGCTATTGGCAATTCTACTGATCATTTGAACAATTGGTTTTTAAAGAGACTAGTTTTTAGTATACAGAACACCGTTTTTTACTGACTTTTTATTTAGTTCTCCTTTCTCAAATAATTGCTCCAGAATTGTATTGGCTTCGGCGTAAGAAATATCCAGAATAACGGCATATTCTTTTGGTGCAAGAGTAGGATAAATTTCAAACAGAGATAAAGGATGCCCATTTGCTGTTTTTTTCTTTTTAGCGTCAGGGAACAGGGCTAGTATTGCATTTTCATAAGAGGCATAAGGTTTAGAACCATAAACGGTTAATTGATTTTGATTCCCATCAGAAAAAAACAAAGTAGGGAAGCCTCTAACACCAAGACTTCTGGCATAGTTCAGATCTTCC
Source organism: Flavobacterium sp. N502540 (assembly GCF_025947365.1). Taxonomy (NCBI): domain Bacteria; kingdom Pseudomonadati; phylum Bacteroidota; class Flavobacteriia; order Flavobacteriales; family Flavobacteriaceae; genus Flavobacterium; species Flavobacterium sp. N502540. Next base: position 4,906,467 of record NZ_CP110012.1, on the reverse strand, counting down.
TGAAAAAGTATTTTAGCTTCTCCTTCGTAATCCCATTTTAATTTTTTGGTATCTAAACCGGAAAGTTCAGCCGCTTCAGAAATGTTTTCCCATTTCGCAATATTCTTCTTTTCGAGATACAATTTCTCCCTAAGAATCCGCATAAACTTTACCGCTTTATCTTTACTCTGAATTTGCGCTGCTTTCATCGCAATACAAGATGGATAGGAAGAATCGAGCGGGTCTTCGAGCCATACATTTCCATCAATAGGCATTTCATAGTACAAACTTGCTTCTTCCCAGTGATGAGCGACATCTGACGGTTTACTGATCCCGCCACTATTGTAAGACCAATCCGGAAGTAAACCGCCCATTCTGTAATCAATATCGATATAATTGCCGTATTCGAGTTTTAGTTTTCTTAACTGAGGTTCAATTCCCCAACAGGAAGAACAGATGGGATCGGTGTAATAAATAATTTTTATCGGTTTATCTGTAGTTGGAATGATGGAAGTTTCATTTGCTTTTTCCTGAATTGGCATTTCACAGGTTCCCGTTTCAGGATCACACAATAATGGATTTGTTTTGTCTGTACTCATTTTTGAATTTATTTGTGACTGACAGTTTGTACTGCAGATCAGAATTAATAATAGCGACAGTCTTTTCATAAATAACTGTTTTAGATTTACGCTTCGGTTTAAATTTTATAATTTTACTGTAAAGTTCGTCCATCTTTAATCACAAGTCAATTAGTCTAAAAAATATGACTACAGCAAATACATCGGAAACGGAGAATGAATGCCCGGCAGAGGGGCTTTTAAAATTGCTCTCGGGCAAGTGGAAACCACAGATTTTTTTGCTGGCCGTTAATGGTCCTTTGCGTTTCAACGGACTTTTAAGAGAACTTAAAGGAGCGAACAAACAATCTGTTGCAACGGCACTTCGGGAACTGGAAGATTTTGGAATTCTGGACAAAAAAGTAGTTCGTTTAAAACCTTTGCATATCGAATACCATCTTTCTGAAAAAGGAGCATCATTAGTTCCGGTTTTTAAGCAGTTGGAGATTTTCTCAAGAGTGTAAAATAGTAAGTTTGGATAATTTTGATTGCTGTTTAGAATAAAACAATTAAATGATATAAACGATGAAAAAGCTATTGTTATTTTTGGTGTTGTTGTTTCAAATGGTTGTAACAACAGGATACAGTCAAAGTACAGATCCTTCCTCTAAAAAAATTGTCGGAACCTGGTACGCCGATGCCAATCGAAATACAAGATGGGTTTTTACGGCAGACGGAAAAGTTTTCAATTACGATAAAAACACGTTTAAAGTAATGTACCGATATACTATTTCAAACAGCTGCCAGAATAATTCAGATGATACACTCGAATTTGTAACGTTGATGGATAAGGATGGTGATGAATATTGTTTTAGAATAAACGCTATAAATGAGAACAAGAATGGCGTTTTATCGATGACGAATATGAGTAATATGGAAGAGATCTTGTTTGTGAACGATGTAAACATAACAACGGGAAAGTAGTAGTTCTAAGAAAATTTTTTACGATTAGTTTTTTCTGGGCCATTTCCACGCCAGAATTACAATTATGGCCGTAATGACACTTTCGAACAGTGCCAGAAAAACATAAAAACTTTTCCATGCTGTTAGCGAGCTAATCGCAATAAGCAGCATGATTAGGGTAAAAAATATCCCAAACAAAATATGGAGCAACCTGTTTATTTTGGGCTTTAAAAAAATAGAGAACAACACCATTAGAGGAGGCAGAGCGAGTAGAATAGCTGCAGAAAGTAGTTTCATTGGACTGTTTAATAGATTGTCACCACTTACAAGTCCGGCTGTTTTTCCGGGTAGGTACAATTCAAAATAATCACCATACAAATAACACAACGTTACCGCTGCCCAAAGAAAGGCAAGTTTTATTCTGATATTGACTTCGAAATCTTTTAAATTACTGGTATTCTGATTGGTATCCATATGGTTTTGTTTTTTTGTATGACGGAATTTTTAGTATTTTGTTACAATTTACAGCTTTATAAATTTGACCAAAAGAAAAATTTTGCTATAATCATTAAACTTTTATTAACAAAAAGTAAATTTTCATTCGTTTATATTTGTAAGGCAAAATGTAAAAAGCATTAACGAATATGAAAATCAACATCTTAAGAATTCTTGTTTTATTTGCTTTCTCCGTAAGTGGTTACAGTCAAAGCGTAAAGCTGTTAAACATCGATCAGCTGAACGAAAGAATTAAGAACGGCAAAGACAGTACTTATGTTGTTAATTTCTGGGCTACCTGGTGCGCACCCTGCATTAAAGAGCTGCCTCATTTTGAAAAGTTAAAGGCGGATCATAAATCAGATAAATTAGCGGTTTTATTGGTAAGTGTCGATTTTAAATCTAAGTTAAACTCAGCTGTAGTTCCGTTTGTGAAAAGAAAAAACCTGAAAAATGAAGTTTTTCTGTTAAACGAAAGCAATCCGCAGGAATATATAGACCGCATTGATAAAGACTGGTCGGGAAGCATTCCGGCAACCTTATTTATTAAAGAGAATAAAAGAAAATTTATTGAATCTGAATTTACCTACGAACAATTATTAACTGAATATAAAAAACTGTAAATTATGAATAAGTTTATTACTGCTGTGACTCTGTTTTTGTTTAATCTGCTGCTTTCTCAGGCTCAGAGCACAACCCTTAAAGCCGGCGAAACGGCTCCGGATTTTAAATTGAAAAACGTAGACGGAAAAGAAGTTTCTTTTGGCAGTTTTCCAAAAGCAAAAGGATACATCGTTGTTTTTACCTGTAATACGTGCCCTTATGCGGTAGCGTACGAGCAAAGAATAATTGAATTGGATAAAAAGTTCAAAGCCCAGGGTTATCCGGTAATTGCCATTAATCCAAATGATCCTGAAGCTTCTAAAGCGGATTCTTTTGATAAAATGCAGGAATTGGCAAAAGATAAAAAATATCCGTTTCCTTATTTATTTGATGCCGGACAAAAAGTTACCGATCAATATGGGGCGAAACGTACACCCCATCTTTTTATCGTTTCTAAAACCGATAAAGGAAATGTGGTAGAGTATGTAGGAGCAATTGATAGTGATCCGGAAGGAACTAAAACCGAAAAAACAAAGTATGCTGAAGAGGTGATCGCAGCATTAAAAAGCAATAAAAAACCTGCCGTTACACAAACCAAAGAAATCGGCTGTACGGTAAAAAGAAAAGCGAAAGCTTAATTTTTTAAGAAATTCAATGTCATAGAAAGTGCCTCAGTGATGAGGCATTTTTTTATGCTATGATCTCCGTTAGTTTCTGTTCTTCTTGAAATTCCAGTTCGGCAATAATTTGCTTTTTCATTGTGGTATGAATGTAGTCTTTAGCTTCAGCATAAGAAATAGCATACTTGCGTTTAATTTCCTGAAGATGAATCGGAAAATGAGCAAGCAGTTTATCATAATAGGCATTCAGTTGTGAATCATCGGGCATTTCAAATTTTAATTTGATTTGAAATCTTCTCAGCAAAGCTGTATCAATACTTTCGTAATAATTGGTCGCACAAATAAGTAAACTGTCTGCCGGAAGATAATCAATCAGTTGAATGATCGTATTTACCAGACGTTTCATTTCGGCAACATCTTTGTCCTGACTGTCACGGCTTTTACCAATCTGATCAAATTCATCGAGAAACAAAACCGCTTTTTCACGAATTGCTTTATCAAACAACACTTTTACATTTTTAGAAGTTTCTCCAATTTTAGCATCGATTATGGTACTGAGATTCACAATAACAATGTTCTTGTTTAAAGCGTTTGCAATGGCTTTTGCAGTAGTGGTTTTGCCACAGCCGGAATGCCCGTGCAGTAGTATTTTGTTATCTACTTTGAGATTGTATTTTTTTAATTCTTCGATGTATTTATGTTCTTTTATCGTCTGAATTAATACCGTTTTATTCTCTGTGCTAAAAAGTAAATCTTCCAGTGCTACTTTTTCAGTATCGTTTACAACAAGTTCGTGCAGATTCATTTGTAATTTTATTTGGTGCAAAATTAGACTTTATTCTGCAATATTTTCGTTCCAGATTTCTTTTCCTAAAAAGCGGTTTCCAAAAATTGAAGTTCCAATTCGGATCAGATTCGAACCTTCAGCAATGGCTAGTTCTAAGTCTTGTGACATTCCCATTGAAAGTTGTAAATTAGGGATGCCTTCAATTTCGGCCGCGTAAATTTCATCTCTTGTTTTTCGGAGCAAACGTAAAGACGGACGCATTTTTTCTTTTTCGACATCCAGCAATCCAATAGTCATTAGTCCTTTAATTTTAAGAGTTTCGTAACGTTTTATCTTTTGAATAAATGAAAGTACTTCTGTCGGTGGCAGTCCGAATTTACTTTCTTCAAATGAAGTGTTTACTTGTATAAAAACCTCCAGTGTCCGTCCTTCTTTTTGCAATTGCTTGTCTAATTCATTGGCCAAGCTTAGTCTGTCGAGAGATTGAATACAAGTAACGTACTTAAGAACGTCTTTGACTTTATTGGTTTGAAGATGGCCAATAAAATGTCGTTCGATTTTTAAATCTTTTAGTTCCGGATTTTTATCACGGAGTTCCTGCATTTTATTTTCGCCAATGAGTGTCTCTCCCGCATCGATCGCAATTTGAATGTCTGCTACTGAAACGGTTTTAGTAGCCAGTAACAGTTTCACATCTGATACATTTCTGCCGGAACTTTTGCAGGCATTCTCCATGCGTTGATGAACCTGTTTTAAATTGAAAATAATATCTTCTTTCATGCGGCAAAATTAGCGGTAAGCTGACGTACTTAAAAGATCCAGTTTTTAGTATAAGTAATAGTCCAGTTTGGAGGTAAACTGGACCAGATTAGAGCAATAAATGAAAAAACTGGATTATTTGGCAGATCCTGAATCGAAGTAATTTTGTACGGACAATAAAGTCAAATTAAAAACAAATTAAAATGAGTAAATCAATTTTTTATCATGCCGGCTGTCCGGTTTGTATTAGTGCAGAACAGGATATTTTAAGTTTAATTAACCCTGCTGAGGTTGAAGTTGTCCATCTGGGTGTCGATAAATTCAGAATTGCAGAGGCTCAAAAAGCAGGATTGCAATCGGTTCCGGCTTTGGTAACGCCAAACGGAAATGTGCTTCATATTAATTTTGGCGCTTCTATAGCAGATGTAATTGGATAGATTCACTGTGAGACGTGAAATGTAAAATGTAAATCGCATGAAGATAGCAGTATGGGATACCTATGTAACCCGAAAAGACGGAACAGTAATGCATTTTGATATTCTGGTTGACGAACGTACTGTCGATGAAAACCAGATTTTTGAATATGGCAAAAAGTATCTTAAAACAGTAGCACAGGATGGGCAACCGCTGACCTCAAAGGAATGCAAATTTTGTCATATTGACAAGGCTCCTGAGACTGTGCAAAGTCAGATTCTTAAACAGGGATTTTCGATTATCGAAATGGAGAACTGTAATTAACTGATTCTTTAGTTTTGTATAAAAAAGGCTGAAACAATAACGTTTCAGCCTTTTTTATAGATACAGAGCCTATGTTTCTAGGTGTTAAAATAAATTACATAGAGAGCAGCTTATAATTATAAACTTTTTAGTTTTTTCATGAAAACCGGAAAGACTTCATTTAATTCCTCAAAAAGAGGATTGTTGCGGTGTTTCAGTTTTATTTCACTGAACAATTTGAGACCAAGTGCAAATTGGGTAGCTTCGTGTGGATTTTCAAACAGGTTTTTAGCCTTTATTTTTTCGATGATATCAAATATTTCATCATGATTGTCGAATTCTATTCCAAGTTCTTTTGCGGGTTCTGTTTCGCCGTTTGCGTATTCTTTTAAGCTTAAAGTCAGGTAATATTTGTTTGATCTTTTTTGCATTATATTATTTTTTAAATTCTATTTCAACCATTTGTCTACAATGGTTTTAAAGGTTTCTTTGTATTGTTCACCAACCGTGATCTCGGTTTTATTAATGAATATTGAATTTTTACTGATGGAGTTTATTTTGTCCAGTGCAACAATAAAGGAGCGATTGATTCGCATAAATTTTAGGGAGGGTAGTTTTTCTTCGAGCGCTTTTAAAGAAATCAAAGACATTAATCCTTTTGGGGAATTTTCAAGATGTACTTTCACATAATCTTTGAGACTTTCGATATACAAGATGTCTTTTAATGAAATTCGAACCCACTGGTATTCTACTTTCAGAAAAATAAAATCATCATCATCTGCCGTAATGGACTGAAATTGACCGGAGGCCTCTTCTGTTAATTGTAAAACTTTGCTGGAAGCTCTTAAAAACTCTTCATAACTAAAGGGTTTTAAAAGATAATCAACAGCGTTGACCCGATAGCCTTCAATAGCATAATGATTATAGGCTGTGGTGAAAATTATTTTAGGTAATGTTCCCTGTTGTTCCTGTAAAAGCCGGGCAAGTTCCATACCGCTTAAATTCGGCATATTGATATCCAGAAAAATAATGTCGGGTTGTTGTTCCCGTATCAGACTCATAGCTTCAATAGCATTATCACAGCTTTGAACCAACTGCAAAAAAGGAGTTTGTTCTATAAAAGTTTCGACCAATTTTAAGGCTAGCGGTTCGTCGTCTACTGCGATACATTTTAATACAATCATTGTTCTAAAGTTATTTGCAGGTTTACTTTATATTTTCCGTTTGGATCAATACCGGCCGTTAAACTGTGTTTGTCAGGATAGATGAGGTGTAATCGGCGTTTGGTATTGGTTAAACCAATTCCGCCCTGTTCTGTTGGAGTTGTTTTCTCGAAAAAAGTGTTTTCTACCTCAAATTCAAGAAGGGTTCCGTTTTGTTTCAGCGCAAAATGAATCTCGCTTTTGTCCGTAGCATGCACACCATGTTTAAAGGCATTTTCGACTAAAGGCAGTAAGAGCATCGGTACAATTGGATAATCCTGAATTTTTTCCGGAATATCACCTGTAATAGTCAGTTTACTGTTAGCCCGAAGTTTCATTAGAGCAATAAAGTCCTTCATAAAATCTACCTCTTTCAATAAAGTTGTTCTTTCGCCTTCAGTACTGTAAAGCAGGTATCGCATCATTCGGCTTAAAGTGTGAAGCGCATTACGGGAATCTTCAATATTAGTATACGTAAGGGAGTAAATGCTGTTAAGCGAATTAAAGAAGAAATGCGGATTGATTTGTGCTTTCAGCATGGCCAGTTCGGTCATCGTTTTGTCCTGCTCCAGTTTTTGTTTATGTTGAGCAGCTCTTTGCCAATGCAGCAGCATGGCATAACTGGTACTGATGGCCAGAACCAGTAAGGTGAGACTAAAAATATAGTTATCGAAATAGGTGTTTCGGTATCGTTTGAATCGGATAAGCGCAGCCAGTTTGTTATGTAAATCGGTGTTGAGGTTGTAAAAATAGGATGCCAGCTGCATGATGAAAATAATCAATAGTATCCATAACAGGAAAGGACCAATTTTGTCTTTAATGATGGTTTTTGGAACAATTACCTTGGCATTATAGTAAAAAATCGCAAGCATGAAAAGCAAAACAATGGTTTGCCAAATCCAGAATATATGGGGAAGTGCTATATTCCAGGTAAGCGGAATATAAAACAGCTGCATATATCCTAATAATACCCAGGCCAGGATGTGTAATCCGGTAGACATAAACGGTTTAAAAAAATTGGGTGTCATTGTAAGTTGTGATTTTAAGGACAATATTACTTTTTATTTGAACAGGATATAAAACCAATCGCTCAAAATAGATTTACAACCCGTAAAAACCATTTTAGAGTCGACGAGGCTGTTACAAAAATACTTATTTATCAGGGAACATCTTCCATCGGTTCTCATCTAATCTTTATCGATTGCAGGGGGCTTTTCGTCTATTGTAAAAATTTTGTGTGTTCTATTTCAGTTCTTTTGTTCCTTAATAAATAGATAATCACACAATCCATAAAAATGAAGAAGCAATCTTTTTTTAGTATTCTAGCAGCATCTATTATCATCACTTCGTGTGGAAACAAAAATGATAAAGCGGCTCAGGCCGGAGGTGCACCACAAGTTAAAGAATATAAAACGCTGACTTTAGAACCTAAATCGGCAACTTTATATACAGATTATCCCGCCAGTATTCAGGGACAGCAAAATATAGAAATTCGTCCGCGGGTAGAAGGGTATATTGATAAGATTTTTGTTGATGAAGGTGCCGTGGTTAGGGCCGGACAGCCATTATTTAAAATTAGTGCTCCGGAATATGAGCAGGAAGTTCGCACTGCCACTGCAAGTATCAAAAGTGCTCAGGCTAATTTAAGTGCGGCTAAACTGGCAGTCAATAAAGTAAAGCCGTTGGTTGAAAAAGGAATCATCAGTAAATACGATTTAGAATCGGCACAATATACTTATGAATCAGCTTTGGCAACACTGGCGCAGGCCAATGCAAGTTTGGTAAATGCCAAGACAAACTTGGGATATACAACAGTAACCAGTCCTGTTGACGGAGTGGTGGGCTCTATTCCGTTTCGTTTGGGAAGTTTAGTGAGTTCTAATACCGCAGATCCTTTAACGACGGTTTCAAGCATCGGAAATGTATATGCTTATTTTGCAGTGAATGAAAAAAAACTTCTAAGTTTTACTCAGAATACAGATTCCGGAATTGCACTGGCAGAAAAAATTAAAAAGATGCCTGCTGTCTCTCTGCTTCTTTCAGATGGTACAGCTTACGGTGAAAAAGGGCGTATTGAAACTGTAAACGGATTAATCAATACCGAGACTGGTTCCGTTACTTTCAGAGCACGTTTCCCCAATACAAAGAGCATCATCAGAAGCGGAAACAGTACTACAGTGCGAATTCCAAACGAAGTGAATCAAGCGATTATTGTTCCTCAAAGCGCCACTTTTGAACTTCAGGATAAATTATTTACTGTGGTAGTTGGAAAAGACGGGAAAACTAAAAACGCCAATATTACGGTTTTAGAAAATACTGCAGGAAATTATTATGTCGTAAAAAGCGGTTTGCAGAGCGGCGACCAAATTGTTCTGGAAGGTGTGGCAGCACTTAAAGACGGAACTGAAATTAAAGCTCAGAATCAAAGTGCAGAAACGGTTTACGCGGATTTAAAATAAAAAGAAATGTTTAAAATATTCATACAACGACCGGTACTATCTACGGTAATATCGGTTATTATCGTAATCCTGGGAATCCTGGGACTGGCCGCGCTTCCTATTGCGCAATATCCGGACATCGCACCGCCAACTGTGAATGTAGCAGCAAGTTACACCGGAGCGAATGCAGATGTGGTCCTAAAAAGTATCGTAATTCCACTTGAAGAGCAGATCAACGGTGTAGAAAACATGACCTATATGACTTCTACGGCTACTAATGATGGTAATGCCTCTATAAAAATTTTCTTTAAAGTAGGAACCGATCCCGATTTAGCTGCAGTAAACGTACAAAACAGGGTTTCCAGAGCTACCAGTTTATTGCCGGTTGAGGTAACTCAGGCGGGGGTAACCGTGACTAAAAGTCAGAGTAGTAACTTATTGATTTTCTCTTTGTACAGTGATGATAAAGCCTACGATCAGACATTTCTTCAAAATTATGCTAAGATCAACTTAGTACCGCAAATTCAGCGTGTAGTGGGAGTAGGAGATGTTACCGTTTTCGGTTCAAGAGATTATTCGATGCGTATCTGGCTGAAACCCGATGTAATGCAGCAGTATAAATTGATTCCGAGTGATGTTTCGGCTGCTTTGGCAGAACAAAATATTGAAGCGGCACCGGGAAAATTTGGTGAAAACGGAGATCAGGCTTTTCAATATGTAATCAAATACAAAGGGCGTTTAACAAGCGCAAAAGAATTTGAAGAGATCGTCATTAAATCAGCCGGAAACGGACAATTATTGCGTTTAAAAGATGTGGCAAAAGTAGAATTGGGTTCTTTAAGTTATTCTTCGACCAGTACCACAAACGGACGCCCGTCTGTAGGTATTGCGATTAGTCAGACTCCCGGTTCGAATGCACGTGATGTAATTAATAATTCTAAAAAATTGATTGACGAAGCCGTAAAAACGTTTCCGAAAGGCATAAAGTATACCGTATTAATCAATGTCAATGAAAACCTGGATGCTTCAATTGAGAAGGTAATTCACACTTTGGTAGAAGCTTTTATTCTGGTTTTTATTGTAGTATTTATTTTTCTTCAGGATTTCCGCTCGACTTTAATTCCGGCGATTGCAGTTCCTGTTGCGATTGTTGGTACGTTCTTCTTCCTGAATTTATTCGGTTTTACCATTAACCTGCTGACGCTATTTGCGATGGTTTTGGCCATTGGTATTGTGGTCGATGATGCGATTGTAGTCGTCGAGGCGGTACACGCCAAACTCGACAATGGGTACAAATCGGCTAAGAAAGCTACTATTCATGCCATGAATGAGATTTCGGGAGCGATCATTTCGATCACACTGGTGATGGCGGCGGTATTTATTCCGGTTACCTTTATCACAGGTTCGACCGGGGTTTTCTATAAGCAATTCGGAATTACATTGGCGGTTGCGATTATTCTGTCGGCTGTGAACGCACTTACTTTGAGTCCGGCGTTGTGTGCTTTACTTTTAAAACCACATGCTGACGATCACAAACATCAAAGTTTTATTCAGAGATTTTATACCTCATTTAACGTTGCGTTTGACAATGTAACCGAAAAATACAAACGTTCTGTTCAGTTCCTTTCCATTAAAAAATGGATTGCACTGGGATCCATACTTTTTGCTGCGGGAGCTTTGTTCTATATGATGAAAACGACACCGTCAGCTTTCGTTCCTGCGGAAGATCAGGGTGTAGTTTTTGCCAATATCAGTTTGCCGCCTTCAGCTTCTATGGAACGTTCTGACGTTGTAGCGAAAAAGGTCGATAGTATAGCGCACACCATTCCGGGGGTCGAAAATACCCTTCGTATCGTGGGTCAGAACTTTACGGCAGGTGCGGGTAGTGCCTATAGTATGGTAATTGTGAGATTGAAAAGCTGGGAAGATCGTGAGCTCAGTGTCGATGATGTAATTGGTCAGCTGTTTGCTAAAACCAGTGGTATTCGGGAAGCTAATATTTTCTTTATTTCCCCGCCAACGATTCAGGGATTTGGACAAAGTGGGGGATTTGAATTTCAGTTACAGGACAAAGGAGGCCACAGTACCGCAGAATTTTATAAAGTAAACAATGAATTTCTCGCCAAGCTTTCGGCACGTCCGGAGATACAATATGCTACGACACCTTTTAACCCGGGTTTCCCTCAGTACATGATGGATATTAATCTGGCAAAAGCAAAAGATGCAGGTGTTTCAGTCAATACTATTTTATCAACCATGCAAGGTTATTATGGCGGATTGTATGCTTCTAATTTTAATAAATTCGGTAAGCAATATCGTGTGATGATTCAGGCTTCTCCGGAGTTTAGAACCAATACCGAAGGTTTGAACAAGATCTTTGTTCGTAACAGTGCCGGAACGATGGCGCCTATTACCGAGTTCGTAAAAATGACCAGGGTATTCGGACCGGAATCTATCTCAAGATTTAACCTGTTTACTTCTATTTCGATCACGGGAGCGCCAAAACCAGGCTATAGTTCCGGAGATGCTATTAAAGCGATTCAGGAAGTAGCAGCAGAGAGTCTTCCTGCAGGTTATGGTTATGAATTTTCGGGATTAACGCGTGAAGAATTAGCATCAGGGAGTGAGACGATCTTTATTTTTGTATTGTGTCTGGTATTTGTTTATTTCCTGCTAAGTGCGCAATATGAGAGTTATATCCTGCCTTTTGCTGTACTGTTTTCAATTCCGTTTGGATTGGCGGGAGCCTATTTGTTCTCGATTATTTTCAAGTTAAACAGTAACATTTACCTGCAGATTTCCTTAATCATGTTAATTGGGTTATTGGCCAAGAACGGGATTTTGATTGTCGAATTTGCGCTCGAAAGACGTCGAAAGGGATTGCCAATTGTACAGGCGGCTATTGAAGGAGCTGTGGCACGTTTCCGTCCGATTTTGATGACCTCTTTTGCTTTTATTTTGGGACTTGTTCCTTTAATGTTTGCTTCGGGTGCAGGTGCCGTTGGAAATAAATCGATTGGAACGGGTGCTGTTGGCGGAATGTTGATCGGTACCATTTTAGGAGTATTTGTAATTCCGGTATTGTTCATTATTTTCCAGACATTGCAAGAGCGTGTGAGTGGTCCGCCAAAAGAAAATTATGATGATGAAGGTGACGATGAAGAGGAAGTACAATTGATAGAAACTCACAAAGAGTAGTAATTTAATTTTAAAAAAATGACTCATAGTTCTAATAAATATATTCTCGTGTTAGTGACAGCCACACTGTTGAGTGCATGCTCGATTACCAAGAAATACGAACGTCCGTCGGCTATTTCGACCGATAAGTTGTATCGCGATCAAAATACTGCCGATTCGACTACTATGGCAAGTATGCCGTGGCAAACTGTTTTTAAAGATGAAAAACTGAATGCTTTAATTCAAAAAGGATTAGATCAGAACCTCAATTTAAGGAATGCGATCGAAAATATAGTGCAGTCGAGAGCCACTTTGCGTCAGGCAAAATTGGCTTATTATCCAACGCTGAATTTTGATGCGAGTGCGGCACATAACAAACAATCAAAGGCGGGACTGAATTTCCCCCCGGGAATTAATATCAATACACTGACAACAACCTACAAATTAGGTTTAAGTACTTCCTGGGAACTTGATATTTGGGGAAAATTGAGCAGTTCGAAAAGAGCGGCTCTAGCTGCCTATCTTGCTACAGATGCTGCAAAACAAGCCATTCAGACACAATTGATCGCTGATATTGCAAATAACTATTTTTTGTTGTTGGCGTACGACAAACAATTAGAAATTACCAAAGCGACTTTAGAAAGCCGTATTAAAAATGTGGAAACCATTAAAGCTTTAAAAGAAGGAGCAATAGTGACCGGAGCAGCAGTGGTGCAGAGTGAAGCCAATCAGCATGCAGCCGAGGTATTGATTCCGGATTTAAAACGAAGTATTCGTGAAACGGAGAATGCTCTTAATATTTTGTTGGGACAAGCTCCGGGCACTATTGAAAGAGGGACATTGGGGAACCAGACCGTTCCGGAAAATCTTGCTGTAGGTATGCCGGCGCAATTGCTGGAAAACCGTCCTGATGTTCGTCAGGCCGAGTTTAATTTCCGCACTGCATTTGAAAGTACCAATATGGCTAAAACGTATTTTTACCCAAGTTTAACGCTTACCGCAAGTGGCGGATTCTCTAACCTGCAACTAACGGATTTCTTTACCAATTCTGTTTTTTATTCTTTAATAGGAGGCTTAACACAGCCTATTTTCAATCAGGGACTGAATAAAGCAAGATTAACGACAGCACAATCCAAACAAGTTCAGGCACTGAATGACTTTCAGCAAAGTCTTTTAGTAGCAGGGCAGGAGGTATCAAATGCTTTGTATGCTTATGAAATGGCCGTTGAAAAAGAAGACTCAAGACAAAAACAAATTGAAGCCCTTGAAAAAGCGGTCGATTTTACACAACAGCTTTTAGAGTACAGCTCGGCAACCAATTATACCGATGTATTAACTTCAGAGCAAAATTTATTGGCGGCGCAATTAAGCGGGATTACTGATAATTTGCAAAAATTACAAGCCGTGGTCGATTTGTATCGTGCCTTAGGTGGCGGATGGAAATAGTCTTCGCGGCTTCTATTATTTTAAATTTTGAAACGAAAAGCGCCTCAGAGTATTGAGGCGCTTTTTTTATTTAGAGTTTCGTGAACTTTCTTTAACGAACAAAATAATTCTGTTAGTTACACTTAAATTTTAATCTCAAAACTTTACAGCATTTTTGGGAACAGTTTCTCCAAGGGTAGTTGTTTTAGAAAAATCTATTTTTGGAGATTGAATCAATTCAATATTTTGACAAACTTCTCCATTTATAGTGATTGCTTTCGCAGAAGTCGAATTAAACGCTATATTTTTTAAAGACATATTTTTAGCATTATAGATTTCAAATACGGTAGGATTTTCGATGTCTAATTTGGCATTGCTGATTTTAATTCCGTTAGCATCAATAATAGAAAAGCCTTTTTTCGCTTTCGCAATTAAATTGGAGATTTCGATGTTTTCCAGATTCATTTCGGGCAAACCTTGCAGAAATACCGCTTGCTGTGCGCCCTTAATCGTAATATTTTTAATTGAAATGTTTTTAAACTGTGGCGTTTCTTCGTTTACAGGAACAGCTTTTGTAGTTACGGTGTTTCCGCCTTCGGCCAAAGTTTCGGCTATGGATTTTCCCCCATAATACAAATCAAATGAAATGGCTTGTGATGGAATATCGGTCATAAAAATATCCGAGATATAAATGTTTTCCACAATTCCTCCACGTCCACGGGTGCTTTTAAAACGCAAACCAACATCCGTTCCCATGAAAGTGCAATTGGAGACATGCAGATTTTTCACCCCGCCCGACATTTCGCTTCCCACTGTTACACCGCCATGTCCGTGATAAACGATGTTGTTTTTTACGATAATATTTTCGCAGGCAACACCTCGATCACGACCGTCTTTATCTTTTCCCGATTTGATACAGATGGCATCATCACCCACATCAAAACTTGAATTTTCGATAATTACATTTTTGCAGGATTCTACGTCAAGACCGTCACCGTTTTGTGAGAACCACGGATTACGAACGGTTATGTTTCTAACAATTAAATCCTCTACCATAAACGGATGAAGGTTCCAGGCAGGTGAGTTTTGAAATACCGGACCATCAAACAATACTCTTTTACTATTTTGTATGCTCACTAAAACTGGGCGAAGGAAGTCGTGAATGGCTTCAAATTCTTCTTTCGTTTTTAGATCATGACGAACATTTTGATCCGCACCTTTTGCTCCTTTTAGATATTGCTCAGAAGGATACCAGCTGTCCTTCTTGTCATTTAAAACACCACCGGAAGCAACAAAATTTTTCCATTGTTCCTCTGTGAGTTTGTTTTTTTTAACCTGTCTCCAGGCTTCTCCGGAACCGTCCCACACACCATTTCCCGTAAAGGCAACATTTACCAGATTCTTACCATAAATAGGAGAGATGCAGCGCCAGGTGTTAAGCCCTTCAAAACTGGTTTCAATAATGGGATATAAATTTTTGTCGGTAGAGAATTTAATTAAGGCTCCTGTTTCGGCATGAAGCTCAATATTGCTTTTTAGTATAATCGGACCTGTTAGCCAGATTCCGGGTGGAATAATTATTTTTCCACCACCTTTTTTTGACACGGCTTCTATGGCATCAGCGAAAGCTTTAGTGTTTAAAACATATCCGCCATTTACAGCGCCAAAATCTTTTAGATTTACGGTATTATTTGGTATTACCGGTTCATTGACTTTTGGCATTTTAAATTCGATGTTTTTATAGGTATCATATGACTTAGAACCCTGAGCAAAACCATCGGGCAAGAGACAGAGGGGCATTAGGGTTAGAATAATACGTAAAAGGTTGATTGGCTTAGCTTTCATGCGGTATTAATTTGGTTTGAAATTTAATTATAAATTGGCATTTGTTGTTACTGAATCTTCTTATTCGGTATGACCTATTTTAGAAATCTGGAAGAAATAGCTCCAATAAAAAATAAAATCTAAATGTAATCGATTACACAAATCTATGAAAAAAAAATACAAATGATGATTCACTTCAAAAATAAAACAATCATTGCATATAATTCATTGTTGGGTATGATCGTTTTTTGCTACGAATCGCACCAATTTCACAAACACTATCTAATTTTTTTACCATAGAAAGTGATGTAAGTCAAGATAAGTTATTTTCTTAACTGAACTTATATAACATTTAAGATTTAATTTTTAAGCTTGTTTTTTGTGAAAGAAATAATGTTATTTTAGCTGAAGATTTGTAATGTTAAATAGTGCATTTAATTTTACAAAATATAACTAAAATATAAGTGATTTTATGAATAAAACACTTTGGGAGAAGGTTTTAGCATTTAGTTTTGATCAGCCAAATGATCAATATGGGTTTTCAACAAGATTAGCACTAGAGAATCATTGGACGATTCATTTTACTCAAAGTGCCATAATTGAATATAAAAAGTTTCTTTTTCTGGCTGCGACCAATAACGAAATGGTTTCACCTTCAGCGATTGTTGATATTGTTTGGCATCAACACTTAATTTTTACTAATTCTTATTCTGATTTCTGTGATTTATTAGGAAAGAGGATCGAACATATTCCCTCAACTCATAATAGATCAGAATTTGATAAGTTTAAAATAGCAAAAGAAAGAACAAAGGAGCTTTATGAAGTTAATTTTGGTCCACAGTTAGCTGAAATTTGGCATTATCATAATGAATTAGATTCTTTGCATTTAGAGAGAAGTAAATATGAAATTTTAAAACTTAGGAAAAACTTTTTAATCTATACCATCGCTCTGTCATTTCCGGTGTGTTTGGCAATCTTTTCATTTTTAATAAAAATTAATAATCCTAATTTCCTTATAGTATATCTTTTGCTTTTTGTTGTTGTAATTTTATTCTTGAAATTTTATGTCCGAAAAAGTTTTCTTTTACTATATGATAAAATTAAGAACAACTTCATTTTGCAGAATCTTACGGCACTTGAAATGGTATTTTTTAAAGAAAACAAACGGGATGCTGTCGTTCATGGAGTGGTGAATAATTTGATTATAAATCATAAAATTAAGATTTTAACAAATGATAGATTAGAATTAATTGATGAAAGTTTTGTTGAAAATAGATATGAGAACTGTATTGTCGAGATTATGAAAGATTTTGAGCCAATGTCTTATAAGGAATTATGTAAGACTGCCTTGCAAAAACCTATTTTTGAGCAACTTCAGAAAGCAACTTATAGAATAAGAAACAGAATTTTTGATTCGAAAGAATTTGCAAATGTAGTGATCGTTGTGATGAGTATTTTAGGATTCTTGTTAAGCATTGGTTTTAGCAGATTCATAACTGGAGTTTGGAGAGGTAAACCTATTACATTTTTACTTTTTGCCATTATTCCTTTGGCTTTAATTTCATTGTACTATATCAATCAAGTCTTGAATTTAATGTTTACAACTATTATACCTTCTGTTTTCGAAGATAAGGCAAGGATAGTAGCTGCATATGAAAAGAATTGGGAATGGGATTATTTTCTTTATGGAAATATAGTATTAGCAAGTTCATTCTTGCCATTGATTAATTACAATACAAATTCGGTTTCTCCAAATAATTTAACTAGTTCAGGATCATGTGGGACTTCTTCATGCGGGACTTCTTCTTGTGGAACCTCTTCTTGTGGAAGTTCTTGCGGTTCTTCATGTGGAGGGTGCGGTGGTGACTAAAAGAAATCATTTTAAATAAAAACAAACATTCCGTCCCAGAAATCTGAAACGGAATGTTTTAATTAAAAAAAAAACTCAAGTAATAACAATTGTTATGAGTGCTTTTACTGCTTGTGCAGATTATTTTTTAGAATACTCCAATATAATGGTTTCCTGCTTTGTTTACCAGTTTAGCTCCTTTAGTAACAGCTCCTGTTGGGATATCGATAACGTAAATGTTTCCGTCTTTTCCAACTGGTGTAACCGCTAAGTAAAGCTCATTTCCATCCACTACAAAACCTTGGTACTGACCAAAATCTATAGCTGCGTCATAAGCAATACCTTCTACTTTTTTAGCCGTTTTAGCATTTAAATCTACTCTTGCAACAAATCCTTGTTTTCCTGTTGCGGTTTGCGTGTAAAGTACATAAGCAATTCCGTTTCCTGCATATCTCCAGGCATCAATATAAGATCCTTTTATGCCTAATGCAGCATCAAGGCTGATCACAAATGAGTCATCATATTGATTGTTTTGGTTGATTCTTACGATATAAGAACCTCTGTTGGTATCTCTTTGGGTAGCCTGATAAATGTTACCGTCAGTTCCTAAGAAGCTGTTGAAGCTACGGAAACCGCTTGTATCTCCAAAACCAACTTTTGAAGAAATAATTTGTGGATTGGCTAATGATGGGTAATCTACTACAACAGATTTGGCACCTAAACGGTCATAGGTAGTTTCGATTTGTCCTGTAGTTGGATTCGTTTTGCGCAACCATGTCCCGATAATCACTTTGTTTCCTGCTTTGTTGATCGTAGGAGCATCTAAACGGAAAATATGGTGTCCCAGAGCTTCTTCCTGAGGGCTTAATGGAAGTTCATACTGATCGTATTTTGAGATACGAATACCTTTAAGGTCTAAAGCAAGAACGGTAGCAGTACCTCTTGTATACAGGTAACTTTTGTCTGGATTTGTTTTAATTACGGGAGCAGTTACATTTACAGCTACACCGGTTTTGTCTCCGTCAAAAAGTTTATTCCATCTTGGAGATGTTCCGGCATATTGAGAAATGTTTACGGTCGTACCTGATTGTGTAAAGTTTTTAGCTCCATTTACGGTATAGGTCATAAATTCTCCGCCATTAGCTCCGGTATAAGTAATATTGAAAAGAGTTTTTCCGTCTACAGACGATTGCAAACGAGCGGTTCTGTTGGATTGTACCGGCATACCATCTGCATAAACATTAATCGAATAGTTTGGATCTTTGGCGTTTTTCTTTGTAACGGCATAAACCATAGTTCCTCCGTTTCCGTCTCCGGGATTTTCCTGCATTAATGCGCCCGAAACCGTAATCCAACGATCAGTTGTTTCCGGATTTATAGGATCGGCACTTTTCTCATCATTGCTGCTACAGCTTGTAGTCAATGAAAATGCACCTAAAACTAGACCACATGTAAATAGTTTAAACATATTTTTTCTCATATTCATTGTATTAAAAATTAGATATTAAAAGTTATTAAGGGTATAATTCAGTTTTAGATAAAAAGCACGTCCGGGTTTTTGAACAGCGTAATTATCGAAAACCTGTTTATCAAAAATGTTTTTGGCATCAATACTTACCACAAATTGTTTGTTCGGAAAAACATAACTCAAGCCTAAATCCTGTGCAAATTGCGCTGGTGTTTTAGAATCCGGTACATCAATCCAAATTGTTGGAAATGGATCTACGTAACCAAAGTTGTAGTACAAATTCAGTTGTGATTTCTTTTGTATCAGTTCTTTAAAGTTGTACTGAACGTTTCCGTTTACGGTAAAGAAAGGTTCATTTGGGATTTGTCTGTTGTAAAAATCCAGCTCCTTCCCATTATCATCGTATTTCTTTTTGTATAAGGAGTTGAATCTTGACAGGTTCATCGATACAAACAAACGGTCGTTATAGCTATAATTAAAGGATGCTTCATAGCCAATCGATTGCGCACGTCCCAGATTATCAAACGGTAAAACTTGTATGGCATCATTAACTCTGTCATTCGAGACACGAACAATTCGATCTCGGGTATTTCTCGAAAAACCTGTTGCAGCAACCGAAATTTTGTGCGTATTTATGGCGTAAGGTCCAAATTGTAATCCTAAATTGAAATTGTTGCTTTGTTCCGGTTTTAGATTGGGGTTAGCCAGTACATTGTCACTGGGTCTTCCAAATATTTCAGTTGCATTTGGTAATCGGATGGCTTTTTCTGCTGATGCCGTAATCATAAGGGCAGGAGTAAAAAAGTAGGAAGCGGCCAGTCCGTATCCAAATAGAGGAGTTGTACTTTTGGTCATCTTTTCCACTACTGTGGTTTGCCCATTTTGTGTGAGCAATTCCGGTTTTCTGTGGTTTACTTTTTGCTCGTAAAACTTACCGAAAATATTGGTTCTCAGGCGTGAGTCAAAAGCCTGCATTTCGTAGGCCAGGGAAGTAACCGTTTTTTGTAAATCAGATGTTGCTTCAAAATCTCTTTGAAATTCCGGTTTGATTAAATCGTCTTCATTTCTATCCAGTGTATAGAATAAATTACTGAATATAAATCTGTTTTTTTCATTTAGATTATAAGTCAATACGGTTCTGGAGCTTAGCACATTTTCTGAGATAGTATTGATTGTTGGTGCACCTTGTTGTGCCCCCGCATAAGATAAAAGAGGTTTACCTGTTCTTAAATCTATTACTTTTTCACCAAACCAGTTGTAAACCGTTCTGACGGTATCATTTACGACCTGATGTTTACCGCTATAGACCGTGTTGGTCGAGAAATCCAGTTTTTTAAAGAGGAAATCTTTTTTAGAGTAATTCAGACTTAAAACAGTAGCATCAGCTTCGGAGAAACGGCCTTTATAAGGTTTTGTCATGTATTGACCGTGCTGAATTTGATTGTGATCTTCAGAAACATTTAACCCAATTAGAAAATTGTCAGCCCATTTGACATTGGTAAAACCGGCTTCAAATCTTCCTCCGTATGATCTGTATCGGTTCTCGAAACGTTTAACTCTTACAGCTTCACGAGTTCCGTCCGGTGCTATATTGTAAATAAATCTTCCCCATACTTCATAATCGTTATCAGAGTAATTATAGAACCCGGATCCTTTTAGGGTAAAACCGGATTTGTCACGATAGGTTGTGTTAAAGTTCGATTGAATGGTATTAAAAGAACCGTAGGAAGCAGAGGCATTCAGTGTATTTTTAGCGCCTTTTTTCAGAATCACATTGATAGCTCCACCCAAGGCGTCATCGGCTAGCTCTGCCGGAGTCACTCCTTTGTACACTTCGATGCGTTCAATTAGGGCAGGTGGTATACTGTTAAGGCTAAAGGAAGAACCATATGTATCTAGTGGGATTCCGTCAATAAAAATTCGGATAGCGTTTCCGGACATTCCATTCAGATTGTAATTTACGCTTGAACCTAATCCTCCGTTTTGTCTGATTCGTACACCCGCAGAGCGGTCAAGTAATTCATTCGTTTGTATATTTCTGGTGGCCGCGTCTTTAGTTTCTATCACATTGACAGAGAAACCTTTGTTCATAATTTCTCTTTTTACCGATGTCTTTTTTACAACAACCTCTTTTAAGGCTTTTGGATCATTTGATTTTTCCAATGAGATATTTACCTGAGCAGTAGGACTGTTTAAAGTTACCTTTACTGTTTTAGTTTTCGCTTCAAGTGATGTAATTTCGAGAGTGTATGTACCGTAAGCAACATTTTTAATTTCAAATTGACCGTTGTTACCAACTAAGGCAAACTTTTGAGTTCCGGCAATTGTAACTGAGGCGCCGAATGCAGATTCAGAATTTTCAAAAGTAACTTTTCCTTTAATATTCCCATTTTGGGACCAAACTGAAAAATGAACGAATGTCAACAACAACAATAAAAACCTCATGATTTATGTACTTCTTAAATAGAAATGCAAAGCTAAATCATTGTTTATATTTAATCTAAATAAAGGAATTAGAAGATCATTAGAATTGCATTAGAAATTCTAATGTTGGAATAAATTTAGATTTTGGAGTCTAAGAATCGGATGTGTTTTGTACTATAATACTTTTTAAATTACAAAGGTCAAAATTGAGAATAGTTCAATGTAAAGTTTGTTATTCTATGCTTATGGTTGATAAACAGTTGTTTGTGTTTTGATGTAATAGTACATAATAATTTCTTAATTTTGAAATGGATTATTGTCAAAATAAGGACAGTTTTTTGAAATGGCTTTAGTTTGTTTTATAATCGTTTGTCTCTAATTTCTTCCAATTATGCTTTCTTTTCAAACCAACCATCAGGAATTTGTTCCGGCCGAAGCATTACAAAAAAGCATAAAGTGCTTTTGGTATGATAAGATCGATTATGGGAAAATACAATCGAACTTTGAAGTAATACCGGATGGCTATGCTGAAATTATTTTTTATTTTGGAAATGAGCTTCGTATTTCTTCTAGTGGAGTTTTGAAACCGCTGACATCACCATTTATGATAGGGTTACTCCATCAGCCTGCTGTTTTTAATTCTGTTAATTCGCTTGAAATTATTGGGATCAGGTGTTATCCGTGGATGGTTTTTGACCTGCTTGGATTGTCTTCTCAAAAGGGTAAGGAGGGAGTACAGGTTTTTGAGCATCCTATTGCTAAACTTCAGTCTGGTTTGAACGATTTGATAGCTTCACACAAAATTGAAGAGGCAATTGCTAAAGTCGAAGACTATTTTTTGACAATAGTAGCAAAACCGGGCACTAACACTTTGTTGTCTAAAGCTGGTGCCGCCATGAAAGTGGCCGGAGGAAGTATATCGGTTAGGGAGGTAGCCGCAGCTTCTCATGCCACAATACGTACTTTAGAAAGAAATTTTAAGCAATCATCAGGTTATACTATTAAAGATGTTTCGACTGTCATGCGCTTCGAACAGGTTCGTAACCGATTATGGCTCGAGCCCAATTTAAGTATTGCAAGTTTAGCGCAGGAATTAGGTTATACGGATCAGTCTCACTTGATCAGAGAATTTAAACGTTACAGCGGTACCACACCGGGTGCATTTGCACGAAAAGCAAAACAACAGCTGATAAACCGTGATTTTGTCGCATTTATACAATCCTAAAATAATCGGATAGCAGAATTTTGTCATTCTTAATTTAGAAGATAAAATGATGTTATTAAAAGATAAAAAAGTAGCCATTATTGGTGCAGGACCAGTTGGTCTTACTATGGCAAAATTATTACAGCAAAACGGAGTAGATGTTACCGTTTATGAAAGAGATTTAAATGCTGAAACCAGAATTTCCGGTGGAACACTTGATCTTCACAAAGGTTCAGGACAAGAAGCTTTAGCGCAAGCTGGTTTATTGGATAATTATTTTGATAAGGCAGTACCAATGGGAAGAACAGTAGCTGATCCTCAAGGAAATGTTTTATTTTCTAAAACAACAACCGAAGAAGAACGTTATGATAATCCCGAAATTAACAGGAACGATTTAAGATTATTATTGCTTAATAGTTTGAAAAGTGATACTGTAATCTGGGACAGCAAGTTTACCAATCTTAAAGCTGACAGCGTAAAATGGCTTCTGGAGTTTGAAAACGGGACAAATGCGATTGCCGATTTTGTTATTGGAGCTAATGGAGGAATGTCTAAAGCCAGAAAATTGATCACACCTGCTACAATCGAGTATACCGGAACATTGATGATACAAGGCGAGGTGCTTTGTCCGGAAACATCCTGCGAGAAGTTCAATAGATTGTGTAACGGCACTATACTTATGACTTCCGGAAAAGAAGGTTTATTGGTTGCAAATCCAAAGAATGGCAAAGTATTAAGTTATAATATCATTTTCAAAAGTCCGGAGGAGTTTATCAGGAAAGATGGAGCTTTTGAAAGTACGGATGGTATTCGAAAGTACCTTTTAAATCGGTTTTCTGAATGGGACGAACGCTATAAGGAATTACTGGAAGCTACTTCTTCTTTTGTTTTATGGCCAACGCGAAAGATCATTTTAGATTGTCATTGGAAAAAAGAGCGTCCGTTGCTTATCACACTCATTGGAGATGCGGCACATATTATGCCTCCTTTTGCGGGTCAGGGGGCAAATATAGGATTATTAGACGCCCTAATTTTATCGAATAATCTGACCAATGGAGAATTTGAAACGATAGAGGAAGCAATAACTGATTATGAACAAAAGATGTTTGTTTATGCAACAGAAGCACAGCTTGAGACGGCAACTAACGAAATAGCAATGCAGAGTCCTGATTTTTCTTTTTTGGAATTTTACAGGTAATTTTTTGATTTTATTTTTATAAAGTGTCGTGTAATAAATAGCCACGAATTCACAAATTTTTTAAGCATACAAATTAGAAAGAATTCGTGAATTCGTGGCTGATTTTTTTAAAGTTATAGAGCAAAGAAAGGAATTCGAAATAGTTAAAAATGATTCATTATTAACGCTTTGAAGGGATAAAAGTCTGCATTATCTGCTAAATCTGCGTGAAAAAAAACACTCATAACAAAGTATCTTCGACAGTTTAAAGTTTAGCCTTGAATTTTTTGATTTTGAAATTTTACAGGTAATTTTTCTGATTTTATTTTATTAAGTGTCGTGTAATAAATAGCCACGAATTCACAAATTTTTTAAACATACAAATTAGAAAGAATTCGTGAATTCGTGGCTAATTTTTTTTAAGTTATAGAGTAAAGAAAGAAATCCGGAATTATAAAAAAAAAGAGCTTCATTATTAACGTTTTGAAGGGATAAAAATTTGCATTATCTGCTAAATCTGCGTGAAAAAACACTCGCAACAAGTATCTTCAATAGTTTAAAATTTAGTCTTGAATTTTTTTATTTTGAAGTTCGAGGATTTGACTAATTTTCCATTATCGGTGATCATGACACAGCTATAGTCGGGATATTTTTTTAAAAGAAGAAGTCCTGCTTTTTGTCCTAAAACCATAAGAGAAGTACTTAACCCATTTGCAGTTTCCGCATTTGGACCAAAAACAGAAACACTACACAAACCAGTAGCAGGATATCCGGTTGCGGGATTGATGATATGAGAGTAACGCTTGCCGTTGAAAACAACAAACTTTTCATAACTTCCGGAGGTGGTCACAGCACCATTGTTTAACGGGACAACGGCAAACAAAGTATCAGGATGAAAAGGATTCGTCATGCCAATATTCCAGTCTTTTCCATTGGGTTGTCTCCCCCAGGCAGTCATATCGCCTGAACCGTTTACAATTCCGGCTTTGATGCCTTTTGCAAGCATTATATTTCGGCATTTATCGGTCGCATAACCTTCTCCTAAAGCGCCAAATCCAATTTTCATTCCTTTTAATTTTAGGAATACGGTCGATTGAACGCTGTCGAGGATAATATTTTTGTAACCTACTTTTTCTACAGATTTTTTGATGGCCTCGGCCGAAGGCATTTCTGTCATCGATCCGTCAAATTTCCAGATTCGATCCATTGCGGCAAAACTGATATCGAAACCACCTTTGGTAGCCTCTGAAAATTGTAATGCTCTTTGGGTGAGTTCAAAAACTTCACGATCTACCTTTACAGGGCGGATTCCTGCATTTTGATTGACCTCAGAGACTTGTGAATCAGATTTCCAGTCGGAGATCAGATTTTCAATTCGTGTGATTTCAGCAATTACAATATCGATATTCTGTTCTGCGGTAAGGGAGTCTTTTGCTACAATCGAAATGTCAAAGCGTCCCCCCATAAGCAAAGTGGTTCTTTTTCGCAGAACCTGTGCAGTACTGGTTAGGCTCCAAAACATTACCAGTAGCATTAAAGAGTGAGTATGGATCGCTTTTTTGATTGACATTGAAATTTGTTTTATGTTTTAAAGAGGCCTAAAATTGATGTTGCGATGCATTAAAAGCAATAATTCACTAGTAACAATCGCTTAGCAATTGGCCATTTTTCTTGTATTCCGAAAGATTCTTGACATTTCTTTCCAGGCATAATTGGTCCAGAACTGCTTCTACATCCTGCTGCATGGCAAGTGAACCGCAAATCATAATAACACCGCCTTTTTGCAATAAATTGATAAAGAAATCGGCATCGCGTTTGATGAGATCCATCACATAAAAATGTTCGTTTTCGCGGGACAAAGCCAGATGAAAACTGTGCAGTTTTTGTTTCTGAATCATTTCAGCGGCAAACTTTTTATAGCCTGAAACTGTTTCCGTTTCCATACGGAATCCTGAATACAAGTGAGCTTCTGTCTTGGCTTTATTTTGCTCAATCATTCCAAGAAAAGGAGCAATACCTGTTCCGTTTGAAATAAAGGCTGCCTGAGGTATTTTTTTAGGAAAATGGAACGCTTTATTGTTGATGATTCTGGCTTTTATCACATTTCCGGGTGCCAGAGCGTTTAGAAAACCTGAACCTAATCCGTGTGGATGTAGTTTTACGACCAATTGTATGTTTCCGGAATGACTTCCGATCGAGTAGAGACGTTCCCTGCTGTCGTTAGCCGGATAAATAGCCAATAAGTCACCAGAAGTAAATTTAGCCCTCATGTTGGCGCGCAAGGTGATCAGGAAAGTCTGCTCGGTTTCGGAAATAAGCGTTTTGTCCAGAACCATTAATTTTTGTAATCCTTTCGGAACATGATTGTAAAGCGAAGGGGTTGTCGACAATGGAATTTGCATCTTAGCACTCCACAATCTGATCCAGCTGACAAATTCGACTGCTGATTTATCATTTACCGTCTGAACTTCCAATAAACGTTCTGCCCAATTTTGATTTTCTAACAGTTTGTCAATTTCGAAAGCAAAACCGCAAAAATCAGGATAGGCTTTGGAGCCGAATCCTACTACAGAATAAGTGATTTTTTGCTGTTGCGGGTATTTCTTTAAAAGGGATATAAATTTATTTCCATTCGAAGGCGCATCTCCTAATCCGTGTGTAGAGGAGAAGACAATCAGATGTTCTGCTTTTGGAAAAGCAGTGTAGCTGTTCAATTCAGTGATAAATGCTTTTTTGCCCTGATCGATTAATTGTTTGAGAATGGCATTGGCAAATCGTAAAGAGCTTCCATTTTCAGATCCTACCAGTAGTATAAATTCACTTTCATTGGCTTTGAATTTATTTTTGATTCGGCTGGATCTTCTTTTTAAAGTAATTGCAAAACCCGAATAGATAAAAAAGAGGATATTAATACTGGCAATGGCAAGTATAAAAGCCCAGATTCCATTAGCTCTTCCGGTATGAAGATCAAGGCTTAAGTCTGAAAACTGAGCCGTTATCGGAGAAAGTTTTTTTCCAACAATAGCACCGGTTACCTGATTGACTTCGATTTCACGGTCTTTTAATTCGATGATGTAATATTCTTCCGGATCATCTGTAAAAGGAAATTCAATTTGTCTGACGTCCGCCAACAGAGTATGTTTGAAAACAGAAGTTTCTTTTTCTTCTTTAGAAATAACAGCTTTGACCATTTTGACTTTTTCCTGATCTTTTTTATCCATGAAGAAATTGAATTTTTCCAGAGATAAATAAGTTCCCGTAAGTGCAATAATCAGAATCGGAATTAGTGCCAGTCTTCCCAGAACAACATGATAGTATTGTGCGAAATACTCTTTAACTACTTTAGAGAAAAAATTACGAATGCCTCTTTGTCTGTTTAAAACCAATGCAAAGCCTGAAATTGCAATTAAAACAAGTAAAAAGGAAATAACACCAACAAAAAATCGTCCTGTTTCATGAAGAAATAAAGAACGATGGAATCCGGTAACCCATTGAATAAATTCGCTTTTTTTCAGGGGCGTTCCTAATTTTTTACCGGTTTTAGGATCAATATAAGCGTTAATGTCATTACCATCTTCATCGATAGCCTGTAGGGTTACAAATTGATTGTGATCGACATTTATGGTAGTGATTTCAGAATAGTTCTTTTTGAGTACGATAAGGGCTTCTTCCAATGTGATCTTATCAAAATTCTCAGCCCGATAGGGAAGTGTTTTTTCCTGCATCGCATCAACAGCCAATATGGTACCTGTTGCCGAAGCGAGGATTAAAAATAAAGAAGAGAATAAAGCAAGAGCCAGGTGCGCGTAACGCCAAAAAGAAAGAGTCATTGAATGTAATCTATAATGTAATCAAATGTAAGCGTTTTTTGCCACAGATTAAAAGGATCTGATTTTGTTGAAACGAGTAGAATCTGTGGCTATTTTTTTTAAGAAATTAATTTAGTAAACTGTGCGATTACTATAATTAAATTTTGTTTAATCTTACATATCTGATATAACCTTTTCCTTCTGTCTTGTTTGCCAATCCTTCGGTAGTAAGTGGAATTTCCAAATCACTTACATAATATTTCTGATCTTCTACAGCCGATTCAAATCTTAGTTTATATCCTTTGTTGATTTTAGAATCTTCAATTTCAATGGTGGTAATGCTGCGGTCTCCACCCGTAACAGAAGCTCCTGTTTTTGCACTGATGTCAGCAGGTTTTGCAGTTTGAAATTTATTCCATTCTTTCAATGATTTGTACCATTTTTTATCGTCACCCATTACATAAAGTGTTTTCTCATATTCTCCTTTTGGATTGATAAGTGAAACAACGATGTAAGCGCCTTCTCCCATATAATTAGCCATTTGAAGCATACATTTGTATTTGCTTTGTGCTGCAGACTGAAAAGAGATTAAGCAGATTAGTGCCGCTGTAAGGGCTATTTTAAATATTGATTTCATTTTTTTAGATTGTTAGATCTTTAGATTGTTAGAACTTTAGATTGTTAGAACTTTAGATTTTTAGATTGTTAGATTGTCAGGTTTTTGAAACATGAAACTTAAAACATGAAACTTGAAACATGCAGTTTTTAGCTATTACTTTA
This sequence comes from Flavobacterium sp. N502540, assembly GCF_025947365.1. Taxonomy (NCBI): domain Bacteria; kingdom Pseudomonadati; phylum Bacteroidota; class Flavobacteriia; order Flavobacteriales; family Flavobacteriaceae; genus Flavobacterium; species Flavobacterium sp. N502540. The sequence continues at coordinate 4,878,210 of NZ_CP110012.1, read as the reverse complement.
AAAAGTCAATAGAAACATTATTTTTGGCTAATGATTCGTTTTCTTTTGCTAATGCATAAGCACTTTCGTCAAATTCGGTGTTAATGTCTTTTTTAGCACCAATGGATAAAAGATATTTTAAGATAGAGTCGTCTTTGGCAACCATAGCCGCTTTGTGTAAAGCTGTTAAACCATCCTTATTTTTAGCATTAACGTCAATGTTTAAAGGCGCTAATTTTTTTACCAGAGTCAGGTCGTTTTTAGCAATCGCAGAATGGTAGAGTGAACTTCCGTCTTTTTGTACAGCTGCTAAGTTTAGTCCTTTTTCCTGTAGTAATTTTATTTTTGCTTCGAATGGATCCTGAGCAGCATTAGCTTCACGGCCCATCGGACGGTAAGATTGTACTAAATATACTCCCAGATTGTTTCCGTCTTTGTCTTTTACATTTACATCAGCACCTTTGCTTAATAAAGTTGCAACAGCTTCAGCTGCACCTGATCTTACGGAGAAAGTCAATGCCGATTCGCCTTTGGTGTTTTGCAGATTGATGTTTTTGGTAACCGGTAATAGTTTTTCTAATGCAGCAGTTTCTCTTGCTCCGGCAGCGATCATTAGTGGTGTATTTCCATCTTTGTCGATTTTGTTTGCATCAACACCTTTAGCTAAAAAGTAAGCAATTATCTCTCCCTGATTTGGTTTGTTTGCCAATAAATGAAGTACATTTTCTCCGGACTTACTAGTCGCAGTAGCTTTTAATTTTACTTCTTCTACCAAATATTTATAAGTTTCAAGAGTATTGGTTTCTCTACGTGAACCTTGTGCTGCGATTAGAAGCGCATTGTCAGTTGGTTTTACTTTTCGGTCTAAAAGTTTTTTTAGAAGAGCAATATTTCCTGTTCTTGCTGCATAATCGAAAGCAGTACTTCCGTTAGCATCAACATCTTTTAAAGACAATCCTTTTGATACTAAATAATCCGTTAAAACAAGATCTTTATCTGATGCTACAGCCATTAGTAATAAATTTGCACCATCGGCATATTTTTTCTTTGGATCAATTCCGGCTTTGAAAAAAGCATCGTACAAAGCGGTATTGGTTTGACCGTTTGAGGCAGCAAAAGCGATCGGAGTAGTAGCATGGCTGTCTTCAAGATTAATATCAGAACCTTTTGCAATAAGGTAATTTACCAGTTCAAGATTTCCTCTGTAAGCAGCCCAATGCAGGTAAATACGGTTGTCGTGAGTTAATTTAGCGATGGTATTACCGGGCTGGTCCAATAAGAATTTTATAGAAGCGATAGGAGCATCATTGTTGATCGCAACAACAGTCGCATCAAAAGCGTTAGCATTGGGTACTGTCGGACTATTTCCTTTTGCAATTTCAGCTTTAACCGCATTTACATCCGGTGCTGTTTTCCAAAATGATTGTTCTAATAATATGTTTTTTTGCTGAGCACTAACAAATAAAGAAGCGACTAATGCAAAAGAGAGAAAGAAATTCTTTTTCATATTGTAAGATTTACTATTTTTTAAAAATGAGTTAGTTTTGGTACACTACTGAAATAGCTTGAGAAGTTCAATCTATTTAGAATAGTTAAAAATAACGCAAATGTAAAAATTAATATTAGTAAATCAATGTATTTGCTGAAGAAACTCCAATTTTAATCTTTTTTTAAGGATTAAAGATTGAAATATTCAGAAAAGTAAAAACCACAGTTTACAATCTCAGCTTACAATCTCAGTTTGCAGTGACAGTTTACAGTTTCAGTTCGCAGTCTCAGTTTGTAGTTTACATTTTACCGGTTTTGTTAGGTGACTATTGTTTTCCTTTTTTTCCTTCGATGTTTGGTAAGAAACTGGTCAAAACACCAATTAAAGGTAAGAAAGCACAAATTTTAAAGACATACTCAATGCTGGTAGTATCGGCTAGTTTTCCCAGTACAGCAGAACCTAATCCTCCCATACCAAAAGCCAAACCAAAGAAAAGACCGGCAATTAAACCTACTTTTCCGGGAACTAATTCAGTAGCGTAAACCAGAATTGCTGAAAAGGCTGAGGATATGATTAATCCAATAATTACCGATAAAATTCCAGTCCAGAAAAGCGAAACGTAGGGCAATAATAATGTAAACGGAGCAACGCCCAAAATAGAAATCCAGATGATATATTTTCTTCCGAAACGATCGCCTAATGCACCACCAAACAATGTTCCGGCAGCTACTGCACCAAGAAAAGCGAAAAGATAAATTTGTGATTCCTGAACTGATAAATGAAACTTATCAATCAGGTAAAAAGTATAATAACTGGTCATACTGGCCATGTAGAAGTATTTTGAAAAGATCAGAACCAATAAAATTCCCAAAGAAATTATTACTTTTCGCTTAGAAAGGGAGTGGTGTCTTTCTTCAGAAAGAGCCGATTTGTTTTTTGCCTTCAGATTCAAATGTTCCTGATACCATTTGGCAATGCCTGAAAGTATTATAATGCCAACAATAGCAGCTAAGCAGAACCAGATAATATTAAACTGTCCGTAAGGAACAACAATTATCGCCGCCAATAATGGTCCGATAGCGCTTCCGGCATTTCCGCCCAGTTGAAAAATAGATTGGGCCAGACCTCTTTTTCCTCCTGAAGCCAGATGGGCAACCCTTGACGATTCGGGATGAAATATAGACGAACCAACACCAATTAAGCTTACCGCAAGTAAAATATTGATAAAGCTGGAAGCTATCGCAACTGCCGCTAGACCCACGAGGGTAAAACCCATACCTATTGCCAGCGAATACGGACGCGGCTTTTTATCGGTATAAAAACCAATGAAAGGCTGTAAAATTGAAGCTGTTAGCTGATAGGTCAGGGTAATAAGTCCGACTTCAGTAAAACTCAAGTTAAATTTGGTTTTTAAAATGGGGTAAACGGCAGGAATTACAGCTTGTAACATATCGTTAATGAAATGTGTAAAACTGATCGTGAACAAAATGGAGAAAACGGTTTGCTGAGCTAATTGCTTAGACTCTGTAAGGGTATTGGTAAAAGTAGTTTCTGTTTTCATAAGTAATAACAGATCAGATCATCTGATGAATATGGGTAAAAATTAGTAATTGATATGTCCTATAATTTTTGCGACAGTATTCCAGGCCTTTTTAGGATCCTGTGCAATAATATTTTCTAAAAGTTGTTGGTGTACGGCTGATGTTTCCTGGAATATTTTGGTATCACCATAAAGATGCAGGAATCCTTTTTTAAGATGTACGGAAGCAGATTTGTAAAGATCCGCCAGAATTTCATTTTTTGAAGCTTTTGCAATTGCAATATGAAATTGTATATCCGCTTCTACACATTCTTCCAGATTTCCTTCTTTGGCAGCGATCATTCTGTTGAGTAAATGCTCTTTCATGGCAGCGATATCGTCATCAGTTCTGTTGATTGCTGCTTTTTCAGCAATTTTCATTTCGAGTATTTGTCGAACTTCGTCCAGATCCTGAACATTGGCGCGCATGATACGCTGATCCATTGGTTCGCGTGTACTGGTTAATCGCTCTACAAAAGTACCTACACCTTGCTGAATACGTAAAAAACCTGAGTTAGCAAGCAATTTCATCGCCTCACGTATAGACGAACGGCCTACACCAAAACTTTTCATCAACTCAGCCTCAATGGGTAATTTTTCATTAATTTTATAATGACCCAAGGTAATTTGCTCCTGTATTTTTGAAGCAACTTCTTCTGCAAGCGATTTTTTTTGGATTAGTGTTTTCATGTAGGTATCACATCATCTGATGATTGCAAAAATAAAAGAATAATTGTAGAATCAACCATTATTAAGTCTTTTTTATGATTTAATGGATAGGCTGATGGTAGGGAATTAGGGAGGTTTCACGGGTTATTGATTGCTTTTCAGTTGGTTATGTCCTGATGTGGTTTGTTTTAATTTGAATCTCTTAACAATAAAATTGTATAACTTTTCGGGTGAATTGTATAAAATTTTTCAATTTGAAATACAGAAATTTGAAGTTGATACCCAAATATCAATTTTTAACTAAATCTACTGTACATGAAAAATCTAAAACACATTGTGCTTATTTCGGGCGTATTCTTTACTTTTCTGAGCTGTTCAAATGACAAAGAAACACCATCTAATCCCGGTACGATTACAAACCCTGTAGAAGGCAATCCTGCGAATACAGCTTACAAACCTGCTTTTGCAGGACAAACCCGAACTAATGGTGTGCAGACCAATACGGCATTTGAAGCTAAGGTTATTACGAGTGCGCTCACAAGCCCTTGGGGAGTTAAAAGTCTTCCGGATGGCCGTTTGTTAGTCACTCAAAAATCTGGTACTATGCGCATTGTTACAACTGCGGGAGAGGTAAGTGATCCTATTACCGGTATTCCTGCTGTAAATGCAGGAGGACAGGGTGGTTTGTTGGGTTTATGTCTGGATCCTGAGTTTGTATCGAACAGAATGATTTATTGGGTATTTTCAGAAGCTGCTGGTGGAGGAAATAACACGGCAGTGGCCAAAGGAAAATTATCGGCTAATGAGAAAACAATCGAAGGAGCGACGATTATTTACAGAGCAAAGCCTGCCAATGCAAGCACACTTCATTATGGAGGGCGTATTTTGTTTGATAAAACGGGTAATCTGGTTATTAGCACCGGAGAACGGTCGGTTTTAGAAACAAGGCCTTTGGCACAATCGCTTACATCAGGTCTTGGAAAGGTGGTAAGAATTACAAAAGAAGGTCAGCCGGCATCGGGAAATCCAGCTTTTAGTCAGACAGGAGCATTGCCTGAATTGTATACCTACGGACACAGAAACCCTCAGGGATTGGCGCTTCATCCAATTAGTGGTGAAATCTGGCTTTCGGAACACGGACCACGAGGAGGAGATGAAATCAATCGCTTAAAGGCTGGTGCAAATTACGGATGGCCAACCATTACGTACGGAATTGAATATAGCGGAGAAAAAATAGGCGCGGGAATTCAGCAGCAGGATGGTATGGAACAGCCGGTTTATTACTGGGATCCGGTAGTCTCGCCAAGTGGTATGACGTTTTACAGCGGTAATCGCGTTCCGGAATGGCAGAACAATCTTTTTATTGGGGCTTTAAGCGGAATGCATATCGTACGTCTTGCAATAGATAATAATAAAGTTGTAGGTGAGGAAAGGCTTTTGGCTTCAGAAAATCAACGATTCAGGGATATTACTCAAGGAAATGACGGGGCTTTATATGCGGTTACGGATGGTGGCAGGTTGTATAAGATTGATAAAAAGTAACGTTTGAGTTTTGATAGTAGGAATAAAAAGTGGTGCTGTGAGGCACCATTTTTTTGTTGGTATAAAAGTGTTTTTTTAGATTGTTGGATTTTAGATTAGCGATTTTTAATTTTTGACTTTTAATTTTTAATTTAAGATTTAAGATTATTGATGAGATTGTCCGTTTGATAGTAGTGGTTTTAACACGCACAATACATTTTTAGTCTATTATTTTGATAGGTTAATAAAAGTTTTACTCGTTTTTGTCTTGAAATTAAAAATAACTCATTAAATTTGCCGCATCAATGAGAAAAAAGAACCAGAATAGAAGCTATTGTAACAGCAACATGATGATGTGCTGCGGTCCTGTTATGAGGTTAATTGATCTGGCTTACCTATAAAATAATAGTATTTATTTAAGAAGCCTTTCATGATTTTTTGAGAGGCTTTTTTGTTTTTAAACTTGAATTACGGAATGATTGAATTAAAAAATGTCACTAAGAATTTCCATCAGAAGGATCGAATAGTTTCCGCCTTATCGGATGTTTCGCTTACGGTTCCGCCCGGGAAAATTTTTGGTGTGATAGGAACGTCGGGAGCAGGAAAAAGTACCTTAATTCGATGTGTGAATTTGTTGGAAAGACCCACTTCGGGAGAAATTATTGTAGACGGAAAAGCATTAATGCAATTGTCTAATGCCCAACTGGCGGTAGAGAGAAGACAGATTGGAATGATTTTTCAGCACTTTAATTTACTTTCGTCACGTACAGTTTTCGAAAATGTTGCTTTTCCGCTGGAACTTGTCGGAGCCTCTAAAGCCGAGATCAAAAGTCGTGTTTTAGAATTGCTTGAACTGGTAGGATTGAAAGAAAAGGCCAGTGATTATCCGGCAAGTCTTTCGGGAGGCCAAAAACAAAGGGTTGCCATTGCACGTACACTGGCCAATAATCCGAAAGTACTTTTATGTGATGAGGCTACAAGCGCACTGGATCCTGCAACTACAAGATCGATTTTAAACTTACTGAAAGATATCAACCGTCGTTTGAACATTACAATTCTTTTAATTACGCACCAAATGGAAGTCGTGAAATCGATCTGTGATGAAGTAGCGGTAATCAGTCATGGAAAATTAATTGAGCAGGGAAGTGTCGGGGAAATTTTTGCAGATCCGAAACACGAACTGACCAAAGAATTTATCGCTTCGTCTTTGCATCTTGATGTTCCGCAGGTGTATCAGGAAAGACTGCAAAAGGAAGATGGTGCGGGATTGAATCCGTTACTTAGACTTGAAATGACGGGTAAATCGGTTAACGAGCCTGTTATTTCGGAGGTTTCGCGTTTGTTTGATACCAATTTTAAGATTGTCAGCGCACAAATGGATCAGGCAGGAGAAGTTAATTTTGGTGTGATGCTGATCGAATTGTCAGGTAAACGTGAAAATTATGATGCTGCAATCCAGTATTTTATTTCAAAACATATTAAAACAGAAATCATAGGTTATGTCTGAATCCATTATTGAATTATTATTAAAAGGTACCTGGGAAACTATAGTGATGACTTTTGTCTCTGGTTTTTTTGGTTTTTTGCTTGGACTTCCAACGGGTGTTTTACTTTTTCTGACCAGAAAAAATCAAATTTTAGAACAGCCGGTTTTGAATCGGTTTTTATCGGTTTTAGTGAATGTTTTTCGTTCCATTCCGTTTATCATCTTAATTGTATGGATGATTCCGTTTACACGATTGCTGGTAGGGACTTCCATTGGTGTAAGTGCAGCATTGGTTCCGTTAAGTATTGGGGCAGCTCCTTTTATTGCCAGATTGGTTGAGAATAGTCTTTTAGGACTTCCGTCAGGGCTAATCGAGGCAGCAAGAGCACTAGGGGCAACACCTCTGCAAATAGTATTTAAAGTGTTGCTTCCGGAAGCTTTGCCTTCTTTAATCAATGCCGCATCGATTACTTTAATCACACTTGTGGGATATTCTGCGATGGGTGGAGCAGTTGGAGCAGGTGGTCTAGGGCAGGTTGGGTACCAGTACGGTTATATAGGTTATGATGCTGTAACGATGAACTCGGTTTTGGCTTTGCTGGTTGTGCTGGTATTCCTGATTCAGTTCGCAGGCGATGCATTGTCTAAACGATTTGACCATAGATAACGTTTAATTGAGAGCGAAGAAGAAAGAGTAAAGAAGAAAGAGTAAAGAAGAAAGAGTAAAGAAGAAAGAGTAAAGAAGAAAGAGTAAAGAAGAAAGAGTAAAGAGTTAAAATTATAAATAGTAGAAGGATGAATAATAAACTAAATTTTTTAAAATTAACAGGAATTGTGGCATTGTCAATTGTGGTGTCCAATTGCGGAAAAAGTAAAGATAACGACCCGCACCATATTAAAGTTGGAGTAGCGGCCGGTCCGGAATATGTGGTGGCTCAGGCTGCTCAAAAAGTAGCCAAAGCCAAATACGGTCTTGAGGTAGAATTGGTTTCTTTTAACGATTATGTGATTCCAAACGAAGCGTTAAGTCAGGGAGATATTGATGTTAATGCTTTTCAGCACAAACCTTATCTAGACGAGCAATCAAAACAGCGCGGATACAAACTGGCGATTATTGCCAAGACCTTCATTTATCCAATTGCGGCTTATTCAAAAAAGATCAAAAGCTTGTCGGAATTGAAAAACGAAAGCACAATCATTATTCCAAATGACCCGACAAATGGAGGACGTTCCTTATTGCTTTTAGAGAAAAACGGTTTACTGAAACTTCGTCCAAATGTAGGTTTATTGCCTAAAGTAACGGATATCACGGAAAATCCTAAGAATCTTAAAATATTAGAATTAGAAGCTCCGCAATTGCCACGTGCTTTAGACGATCAGAATGTAGCGGTAGCGATTATCAATAATACTTTTGCTTCACAGGCAGGACTGGTTCCGGCCCGTGATGCCCTGTTTGTAGAGGACAAAGATTCGCCTTACGTTAACTTAATCGTGAGCCGTGATGACAACAAAAAAGAAGAAAAAATAAAACAGTTTGTAGCAGCTTTTCAATCTGCCGAAGTAGAGCAGGCGGCTGTTCGCGAGTTTAAAGGCGGAGCAGTAAAGGGCTGGTAATTTTTTTTGGAAATATAGGGAGGCCGGATAGTTCTTTTTTTTAATCGGGTAAAACCTTGCAGTTTTATAATGCGTAATGATTTTTTAATCATTGCGCTTTTTTTTTGGTTAAAATCGACGTGGTGAAATCTGTTTTTCTATTGCTTTAAGATTTTTGGTTTGTTTAGTGTTTTTTTTTGTAATACTACCAAGTGTTACATATTTAAGCTTATTTATTTCATTAATGCTTCCAGTTGTTGATTTTGTTTGTGTTTGATTATTTTATTAGCTTAAATTAACTGAATATTAACAAGAATAAAGATACTTTATAGAGTATAAAAATTAAGTGTGTGATCAGGTCCTGCCATTTAATTAACCAAAAGACTAAACCGTAAAGCCTTATGAAAAAATGCTATCTGTTACCCATTTTAACTTTCTCCTTCTTTACCTATTCTCAAGACATTCTCTGGGAGAAATCATACGGCGGACAGCATGCCGACTATTTGTTCGACGCACAGCCCACAGCCGATTACGGCTTTATTCTGGCAGGAAGTTCCTTATCTAACAAAACCGGAAACAAAGACGACGATAATCATGGAGATTTGGATTACTGGATCTGGAAAATGAGTGAAAAAGGAGATCTGGTCTGGCAGAAAAGTATAGGCGGAAGCGGATTTGATTTGCTCCAGAGTATTAAAAACACCAGAGACGGCGGATTTATACTTGCAGGAACTTCTGATTCAGGACTAGGCTTTCAAAAGAAAGATAGCTGTAAAGGTCTTACTGATTTTTGGGTCATCAAATTAGATGCCTCGGGCAGTGAACAATGGCAGAGAACGATTGGTGGTACAGGGAAGGACGAACTCTTATGTGCTTTTCAAACCAAAGATGGTGGTTATATGTTAGGAGGCTCCTCGAGTTCCGATTATTCCGGTAATGTACGTGCTGCTACAAACAGTATGTCCAAACCCACCACAAAAGCAGATCAGTTTAATAAATCAGAGAAATGCCGTGGCAATATGGACTATTGGATTGTCAAACTGGACAAACAGGGTGATGTCGAATGGCAAAAGACTTATGGAGGAAGTTATAGCGACGTACTGAGAAGCATGGAGCAAACGACAGACAACGGCTATATTCTGGCGGGCTATTCCAACTCCCCCGTTTCAGGTGACAAAACAGAAAACAACAAAGGAATCGGAGATTACTGGATCCTCAAAATAACGGATACCGGTGAAATTCAATGGCAAAGTACTTATGGAGCCGAAGGAGACGATCAGCCCTATGTGATCCATCAGACTGCCGATGGCGGTTATATTGCAGGAGGAAATTCCAACAGTAAAAATGCTCTGACCACTATGGGCGGGATAGTTGGAAACGGAACCGATTACTGGATCCTGAAACTCGATAAAGACGGAGGTGTGGTATGGAGTAAAACCTATGATTTCGGAAAAACAGACATTCTCACTTCTCTGGTGGAAAACAAGGACCAAAGTTATCTCATAGGCGGTTATGCCCAAAGCGAAAGCAGGCGCCCTCGCGAAGGGATTGTGGCCAAAGCACTTAACTCCGTCAGTAAAGAAAAAGAAGGTATCAACGACTATATCGCGATGAAGATTGACGATAAAGGAGAAGAAATCTGGAACAAAACCGTAGGCAGTGCCGGAGAGGATATTCTCAGGAAGTTAATCGAAACCCGAGACGGAGGGTATCTCATGGCAGGAACCTCCAATTCGACTGCCTCAAGAGATAAAAACGGCAGTATAGGAGGCAATGATTTTTGGGTGGTAAAGCTCAAAGACAAAACAAAAGTGGAAAAAGTAAAATCCAGTATCGAAGCCATTCCGAATCCTGCATCCACTTACACCAATATTATCATAGGCTATGATTTTAAAGAAGGTACGGCCGCTTTGATCGACATCGCCGGACGTACTTTGCAGGAATTTGACATCAACAGCAGGACCGTTCCTGTTAATCTAAGCCAGTACCCTGAAGGAATCTATATTATAAAAGTCAGAACAGATGTGAAAACAGAATCTGTGAAAGTGATTAAATCGGTAAAGTAAATTAAAATATCAATTATTAAGAATAACTATGAAAAAGAAAATAGTACAATCTGTGATAAGTTTATTTTTCTGGGGTATTGCATTGGGGCAACAACCGTTTGATCCTATGAAAGTTATTCAACCGTCACCAACAGCAGCCTCATTAGGAGTCTATGGAAATAACCCCGTCAATTACTATAATGGAACTGTCGGAGTAACCATTCCAATTTATGAAATAAAGATGTCAAATCAAGTTTTACCCGTAAAATTAGATTATTTTTCTTCTGGTGTAAGGGTTGCTGACAATGCAAGTTGGGTAGGTTTAGGCTGGTCTCTTTCAGCGGGAGGTGTAATAACGAAATCAGTCAAAGGCGGTGATGATTTATTTGGTACATCTTCATCTCAAGTGGGTTACTACAATGCGGATAAATTACCAAATAAGTTTGATGTTTTATCAAATGATTTTTTTAATTTAAGTAGCTATAATCAAAATTATCTGAACGATTTTGATCAGGGTTGGATAGATTCGGAACCTGATATTTTTCATTATAATTTTGCTAACTATTCAGGTAAATTTGTTTTAGACAAACAGATTAATGGCTCGCTCGTTTATAAAGACCAGGCAAACAATCTCAAGATGCAATATCTTCAGCAGACTGACAATTGGTTGGTTACTGATGGATTGGGGTATAGGTATTATTTTAATACCAGAGAGCGTGTTCAAAATTTTTACAAGACTATAGATGGCGGAGATATACCTAATGATTCTCAAATTGGAGCTTTCGATAACTATGTGATTAATGGGAATCCCTTAATTACCATGTCCTGGTACTTGAGTTCAATAGTGACTCCTACGGAAGAAGTGATAAGTTTTACCTATCAGACAGAGCCACTTAGACAGAGTATGAGCTTAATTTCTAAATCAGAAGAAGAATATGATCAGGAAAAACTTGTCGCCCAAACTGCAACCATGTCAGGGAAATTTTCAGCTAAATATCATCGTTATACAGGATCAAAACAATTAATCTACGATGTATATCTTAAACAAATTAATTTTTCGGAGGGTAGCATCATATTTAACACTACCAATAGAGATGATATTGAATACCTCGGGACGGATAAACCACAGAAGTTATCTCAAATTGTTATTAAGGATATAAGTGGTAATGTATTAAAAAAATACAGTTTTAATTACAGTTATTTTTTGTCAAATACCTCTGAAACTATATTAACTAATGATTATACAAACAGAAGAAGACTTAAATTAGATGCTGTTGTAGAATTAGCGAGTAATGATCAATCAAAACCTCCCTATATTTTAGATTATTATAATGCAGATGATCTTCCTTATAAGTATACAAAAGCAATAGACCATTGGGGGTATTACAATGGTAAGTCTTCAAATAATACGCTTTTACCAACTAAAATAATTCCTTCTGTTGAAAAGTTCTGGAATGGAGCGGATCGATCCGCGAATCAAGTAAACACAGAAGCGATAAAAGGAATGCTTTCATCAATAACTTACCCAACTGGAGGCAAGACTAAATTCAATTATGAACTAAATGAGTATCATAATTTGAAAGGAGATGACCAGTATGTTTTACAGCCACAAACCGTAATGGCTAATTCGATGATAGGAAAATACTCTGAGGCGTTTGATCTTGCTGTTATAGACACTACAATAGTAACGTTAAAAGGTACTTTCAAAAAAAAAAGGAGATTTAATATACATTGGAGATTATGCTCATTTGTATAAAGACGGAAATTTGATATATCAGTTTTTAGAAACTACTGAACAACCATCAGGTCAATATTCGAATCCCCAAACTTTAGATTTTATAATCTATCCAGGACATTATACAATGGATATTAGAAACATTGAAGGAATAACTTCTTCTATAACTGCTAGTTGGAGTAAAAAAACTTTTGTAACACAAAGAAAAGGAGGAGGGGTAAGAATTCAGAAAATAATGAATTTTGATAGTAATAATAGTATAATCGGAGTAAAGAAATTTTTATATAATAATACAAATGGTTCGACAACAGGTAAACTTATTGAACCGCTTATTTACGATTTTCCAATATTTGCAACTGATTACACTCGTCATGATGATGAGTGGCCAGGAGGACAGGCCGGATTGGATGGTTCTTTAGGTTACTACACTTATATTTATAGGGTTCGTATGTCAAATTCTACTTCAGCTTCAAATCTTGTGCAAAATCCGGGAGTAGTTGGTTACGATAGAGTCATTGAGTTAGATGGGGAAAATGGAGAGAATGGAAGAACAGAGTACTATTATCATAACATTGAAGATGTTTTACCGTCAAGGATTCTGCCGTATATCCCCCTTATTCATAATCCTAAAAACGGGAAAGTCAGTAAGATTATTTATTTTAATGCTGTAGGAGATTCCATTAAAAAGAATGAATATCAATATACATTAAAAGATACCAAATATATTCAGGGATTAACAAAAGAAACAATGTACCCTGAAGCCAGAAGACCAAATCCTAGTCCATATTATGTAAATACATCTATTTTAAGATATTATAATATTCCATCATATTGGATTGTTTCCTCTGAAGAGATTGAAACTCTTTTTAATAGGGGGCAAAATGGAACAACTGTTACAAAAAGATTCTACTATGATAATTATATACATCTTAATCTAACAAAATCAGAATTAGTATTAAGTGAAGGCAAGATAAAGGGAACTAAATATATATACGCGCGAGATTCTGAAGCAAGTAATTTGCCTTTTGTGTCTGAAATGATAAATAGCAATATGATCAGTATTCCATTAAAAAAACAAATTTTTAATGAGAATGATATATTATCAGAACAATTAACAGTTTATGATAAAAGTACGTCAACGAGTAATTTATTGCTTCCAAAAGCGATATATGCAGCTAAGTTTACAAATGGACTCCTTAATATTCCTAATATAGGTAATCTTGAAAAGAAAATTACGTATGATCAGTATGATGATAAGGGAAACATTCTGCAATATACACCTGAATCAGGAGTATCGACGTCTATAATCTGGGGATATAATAAAACACAGCCTATTGCCAAAATTGAAAATGCATCTTATAGTTCGATCCCGGCAGGAACCATAACAAACTTACAGGAGCTTTCAAATGCAGATACAGATAATTGCATGTCAGAGAGTTGTACCGAACAATTATTTAGAAATGCTTTGAATACATTAAGAAATTCTCTTCCAAATGCTTTTATTACCACTTATACTTATAATCCATTGGTTGGAGTAACCAGTATAACAGATCCGAAAGGAGTACCTTCTTATTACGAATATGATTCTTTTGGCAGATTGAAATTTATAAAAGATCAGGATTTAAATGTACTTCAAAAATATTGCTACAATTATAAAGGTCAGCAAACAGATTGCAGCGATAATACTTCAACCACCGAGTATTTCTATAAAAGTGCAGCCAGAACCGGATCGTTTACCAGAAATAATTGCCCTGTGGGAGGAACAGGACAAAGTGTGAGTTATAGTCAGGATGTTGGGGCATATATTTCGACCATTTCACAAGCTGACGCAGAGAGCAAAGGATTAGATAAATTTAATACCGAAGGACAAATTTATGCTAATGCAAATGGTGGTTGTACTTTTTACAGTGCCGCAATAAGCCAATCTATTACTAAGAATAATTGTGCAACAGGAGGAGTAGGCTCAAGCGTTGTTTACAGTCAGCCTTATGGTACAATGTCTTCTAATTCTTCACAAGCTGATGCTGACGATAAGGGATTAATTAAGTTTAACACTGACGGGCAAAACTATGCTAATACAAATGGAACTTGTACTTTTTCTAGCGTTAGCATAACAGGAAATTTTATCAAAAACAATTGCGTTGCAGGAGGTGTTGGACAGGTAGTTAGTTATACGCTTCCGGCAGGTTCAAAAACATCGACTGTTTCCCAAGCCGATGCAGATTCTCAAGCAGTAGCCTTGTTTAATACAAATGGAGAGGTAAATGCTAATACCGTCGGAGTTTGTACCTTTTCAAGTGCAAGTATAACGGGTACATTTACTAAAAATAGTTGCCCTGGAGGAGGTGTACCACAAGTCGTTAGTTATACGCTGTGGGCAGGGGCAAAAACATCGACTGTTTCTCAGGCTGATGCAGATTCCCAAGCAGCAATCTTGTTTAATATAAATGGGCAAGCAAATGCGAATGCTGTAGGAACCTGTACTTTTTCTAGTATAAGTATGACTGGGACATTTACTAAAAATAATTGTCCTGTTGGAGGTGTTGGGCAGGTCGTAAGTTATACACTTCCGGCAGGTTCAAAAACATCAACCGTTTCTCAGGCTGATGCAGATTGGCAGGCATTAGCTTTATTTAATACCAATGGACAGGCAAGTGCTAATGCAACAATCATTTGTACTTTTTATAATAAAGCTAAAAGTAAGAGTTTTGTACAGAAGAAGTGTCCCAAAAAAGGCAGTATCACACGTACCGTTCCTGCCGGGAAATACAGTTCTAAAATTTCCCAACAAGATGCAGATGCAAAAGCTCAGAAGGAAATTGATGAGTTTGGAGAAGATGTCGCTAAAAGTAAATGTTAACAGATTTCTCTATAAACCTTTAAAAATAGGACTCTTATGAAAATATATATACCAGGAGTAATTTTATTATTCTTTATAAGTGCAGGTATCAAAGCCCAGACTTTAAGCAATGACAACTTTGTATACACACTTGCTCCAAAAAAAGCGGTTAAGGCAGCAAATCTAAGTGCGTTGACCAAAGATGAAATGAGTCAGAATGTGACGTATTTTGACGGATTAGGCCGCCCGATACAAACTATTGCTATTGGTCAGGGAACAGGAGGCAAAGACATTGTAACACCTATGGAGTATGATGGTTTTGGACGACAAGCCATAGAATACCTGCCGTATGCAGTGGCTAACGGAAGCAACAATTACCCCAAGATCGACCCGACAGCAGCTATAAATGCCGCAACTGTCTTTTATAGTACTGAAAAGTATGACGATACCCCAAATCCTTTTTCTCAAAAAGCATTTGAAGCATCACCACTAAACCGTGTTCTCAAACAAGCCGCTCCGGGAGCTCCCTGGGCAATGGACAATGGACATGAAATTAAAATCGATTACCAGTCCAATACTACTGCCGATGCCGTAAAAAAGTACAAAGCCAATGCTATTTGGCAGGCAGGCTTAGGATTGTACGACATTAGTTTTTTAGATGAAGGAACGTATGCTGAAGGGAAATTGTATAAAACAGTGACCTACGACGAGAATACAACAGCAAACCCAAGTGAGTCATCAGGCTCTACAGTAGAATTTAAAAACACGGAAGGACAAATCATTCTTAAAAGAACCTACAATTCAGGCAACCGACACGATACGTACTACGTTTACGATATTTATGGCAATCTGACTTATGTAATGCCGCCAAAAGTAACGGGTGCGGTTAATGATGATGTTTTAAACGGTTTATGTTACCAGTACAAATACGATTATCGCAATCGTCTGGTCGAGAAAAAACTGCCCGGTAAACAATGGGAGTTTATAGTCTATGACAAACTCGATCGCCTTGTAGCAACCGGACCGGCTTTTTCGCCTTTTAAAGATGAAACCGCCGAAGGCTGGCTCATTACCAAATATGACGCCTTCAGCAGACCTGTTTATACCGGCTGGAGCAGTCAAACCTCAAATTCAGCTACCAGAAAGGCATTACAGGATGCCCAAAATACTGCTGCCGTTTTATTTGAAACGAAACAAAGTTCAGGAACCATAGACGATATACCGGTATACTACAGCAATAACATTGCTCCAACGAACTTTAAACTCTTAACGGTTACCTATTATGACGACTATGCTTTTCCTAATGCTGCGACCAAACCCGTAACCATCGAAGAGCAGCCTGTCTTAGACAATGCCAAAGGTCTGGTGATCGGAAGCTGGACAAGAGCCCTAACAATGGCATCAGAAACATTGGGAGAAACTACTACTACTTTTTATGATAGAAAAGCCAGAGCAATAAGTACACGAACTCAAAATTATCTAAGCGGTTATACCAATATCGACAGCAAACTTGATTTTATTGGAAAGTCACTCTATACCATCACCAAACATAAACGTACCTCAGGAGATACCGAGCTCACCATAAGAGAGGAATATACCTACTCGCCACAAGATCGTTTGCTGACTCACACGCATCAAATCAATGGAGGAACAGTAGAACTTTTAGCAGAGAACACTTATGATGACTTAGGACAATTGATCGTTAAAAATGTTGGAAACAACACAGCAAGTCCTTTACAGAGAGTATATTATAGCTACAACGTCAGAGGTTGGCTCACCGGAATCAACAATGTTGAAAACCTACAGCAAGACACAGATCCGTTGGATTTGTTTGCTTTTAAGATTAATTACGACAAACAACCAGGCAACTCACAGGTTCAGGCCTTGTATAATGGAAATATTTCAGAAACCTATTGGAAGACCAACACAGATCTTACCAAGCGTTCTTATGGCTATCAGTACGACAATCTGAATCGTTTAACTAATGCCATTTACAGCAAGCCAAACGATGCCATTCCGATTTCAGGGGCCTATAACGAAAGTTTAAGTTACGATAAAAACGGAAACATTAAATTCCTGCAGCGATATGGAGCTAGTGACGCTCCGTCTATTGTTTTTCAGACCGATGATTTAACTTATGGATATCTGAATGAAAACTCGAATCAATTAACCAAAGTAACCGACGGTCCTGCCGGAAATGATAGCGAAGGCTTTAAAGATGGTAATAAAGCAGATGATGATTTTACTTATGACGCTAATGGAAATATGATTACCGATAAAAACAAAAACATCACTTCTGTCACTTACAACCATTTGAATTTACCCGTAAAAATTACTTTTGCGACCACTGGAAATATTGAGTACATTTACAATGCAAATGGCGTAAAACTGAGTAAAACGGTCAATAAAGGTACTTGTATCACTACCATTACAGACTATTTAGGAGGATTCCAATACGAAAGTATGGCCAATAAATGTAAAAGACCAGGTGGAGGATATTATGGAGTACTGAAGTTTTTCCCAACTGCCGAGGGTTATGTAGAGCCTTCCGCAGGTTCTTATAAATATGTGTACCAGTACAAAGATCATTTGGGTAATATACGATTGAGTTATGCTAAAAATCCGGTTACGCAAGTTCTTGAAATTATTGACGAAAATAATTATTACCCTTTTGGATTAAAACACAAGGGGTATAATGATTATGTAGCTACGAGTAATAAGTATAAGTATAATGGAAAGGAATTGCAAGACGAGCTGGGGCTTAACTTCTACGATTATGGTTCGAGATTATATGATCCTGCAAGAGTTGGTTGGACTACGATAGATCCTTTAGCTGAAAAAATGAGAAGATGGTCTCCGTATAATTATTGTTTTGATAATCCATTAAGATTTATTGATCCTGATGGAATGGCTCCTTATGATTGGAAAAAAGACGCAAATGGAAATATGGTTTTTGACCCTAATCTTAATAGTGGGAATTTGCTAACTCAATTAAAAAGTGGAGAAAAATATATTGGAGCAACTCACACTGAAAAAGTTTCTAATGATGCAGGTAACTATGATCTTAATTATAATGCGGATGGGAGTATATTATCATCAGATAATTATGATGCATCGAGCGATGGTTTAAGAATTTTTGGAGTTGGTGGAGATGCCGTGGCAGGAAGTGGAGATTTGGGAAGCGATCGAGGATCTGGTTCAATACAAGCCGATACAGGTGATCAAGGTACTTTATTAGATTTAGGTCAAATGCTTGGAAGTCTTTTAATGGATGGTTTAATGGCAAATCCTTTAACTATGAGTATAGGTATTAGTCTTAAGTATGGTGATTCTAAAAAGGAATCGACAACTGAAACAACGACTCCATCCGCACCTGAAAAAGTCACAATGTCATTACAACATTATTCAGTTTCAGATATTCCAAACAATAAGTCGAGTGTAAGTAAAGTTGGCTCACATGATACTTTGGTATATCCGTCACAAGTACGAAGCATTAATGAAATTAATAAAAGGAATTTTAAACGTGAACAACAAAAATCCGATTCTCTTAATACAGTGAAAGGATTTTGAAAATTTTAGTTATGAAAAGAACCAAAAATATTTTGTTATTAAGTTTTCTAATTTGTCTAACATCTTGTAAAAAAGATTCCAATGACATAAAGTTAGATAAAGAGAAAAGTTTTTATGTAAATATAAATTTCCCGGATACGGTTTATCGTAATAGTTCATACAACGGGAAAATAAATTATAGAAATGCCTTAGATACTATTACTGTAAGTTTAAATGATCCCAAAAAATATAGATTTATAGATTTTGCTTTTTTAAGGACAGATAATATTAGTTATAATGAAGATTATTTAAAGAAAATTGTAACTGATACATTTACTTCTGAAAATAATAGAATAATTCCATTATACAATATTTTTTTTAATAAACTTGGGGTTAATTATATTGATGGAATAATTACTGATCAAGTAAGTATAGAAGGTGGAGGGACAGATAAATATGGGAAACCTATGACTCGAATTATTACAAATGAGTTTAGGGTAAATCATAAAGTTATAGTAATTAACAGACCCGAACCAAAGTCAAACCTTTAAACTGATGAATGTCTAGGACTTTGCTCTTGATTCTGTTGTAGATTCACCAGCGGAGACTAGGCTTTTTTAGTGTTTTCACAGCCCAGTCAGCAAATCAGGCTGTTCCGTCGCGACCAACTTTGGAGTTTTTTCCAACGGCTGAAGGGTATTATGATAACATAGATAAAAAGTATGTTTACCAATACAAAGATCATTTGGGTAACATACGATTGAGTTATGCTAAAAATCCGGCAACGCAAGTTCTTACCATTATTGATGAGAATAATTATTATCCTTTTGGATTGAAACACAAGGGATATAATGATTATGTAGCTACGAGTAATAAGTATAAGTACAATGGAAAGGAATTGCAAGACGAGCTGGGGCTTAACTTCTACGATTATGGTTCGAGATTATATGATCCTGCAAGAGTTGGTTGGACTACGATAGATCCTTTAGCTGAAAAAATGAGAAGATGGTCTCCGTATAATTATTGTTTTGATAATCCATTAAGATTTATTGATCCTGATGGAATGGCTCCTTATGATTGGAAAAAAGACGCAAATGGAAATATGGTTTTTGACCCTAATCTTAATAGTGGGAATTTGCTAACTCAATTAAAAAGTGGAGAAAAATATATTGGAGCAACTCACACTGAAAAAGTTTCTAATGATGCAGGTAACTATGATCTTAATTATAATGCGGATGGGAGTATATTATCATCAGATAATTATGATGCATCGAGCGATGGTTTAAGAATTTTTGGAGTTGGTGGAGATGCCGTGGCAGGAAGTGGAGATTTGGGAAGCGATCGAGGATCTGGTTCAATACAAGCCGATACAGGTGATCAAGGTACTTTATTAGATTTAGGTCAAATGCTTGGAAGCCTTTTAATGGATGGTTTAATGGCAAATCCTTTAACTATGAGTATAGGTATTAGTCTTAAATATGGTGATTCTAAAAAGGAATCAACAACTGAAAGTACAATGTCAACGAGTCCGGAAATGATAAATATGCAGATTCAAAATTATTCAACAACTGACCCTATAAGAGGAAATGATTCGCAAGTTCATGTAGGAAAACCTAGAGATACATCTGTTTTACCTTCAGATTCTGCAATGATTAATACTTTAAATAAGCAAAATTATAAAGCAAAAATGCAAGAAGCACAGAGGAAAACTTTAATATACAAACAAAATCATTAATATCATGAAGAGAATCAATTTAGTCTTTTTTATAATTTGTTTTTGTGTAGTTTCTTGTAAAAAAGAAGATGACAAATCTCAAAAAATTGTTCATGCAAGATTTTCTTTCAATTTTCCTGATACAGTCGTAGTAAATAAATATTATGAAGGAAATATTAATTTTAGAGGAGATTTTGATACAGTAACAACTGTTTTGAATAAAGTTATAAATAAAAAAGGGAGAATGATTGAGTATAGCTTTATTAAAACACAAGTACTGACAAATGATGAAAATAATTTAAAAAAAAGTACAAAAGATACAATGTTTGCTAGGTCAAATATTAGTATTCCATTATTTACAAAATTTGATAAATTAGGAATAAATTATATTGATGGTATTATTAAAGACGAAGTCTGGATAGACACTAAAGAAATAATAAATGGAAAACAAGAAAAAAGAATTAGAATTATAAGTAATGAATTTAGGGCTACTCATAAAGTTTTTGTGATAAGAGAAAAATAAAGATAGTGTTCTCCCGATGCCCCTGTTCCGCAAAGTGTAGCTGCTGTGCCAAGGTCTGTGACTTCGCTCCAACTGCCGAAGGTTATGTAGAGCCTTCCGCAGGTTCTTATAAATATGTGTACTAGTACAAAGACCATTTAGGTAACATACGATTGAGTTATGCTAAAAATCCGGCAACGCAAGTTTTTACTATTATTGACGAGAATAATTATTGCCCTTTTGGACTGAAACACAAGGAGTATAATGATTATGTAGCTACGAGTAATAAGTATGAGTACAACGGCAAGGAGCTTCAGGATGAGTTGGGATTGAATACTTATGATTATGGAGCAAGAATTTATACTCCCGATGCACCAAGATTTTGGCAGATTGACCCGTTGGCGGAAAAAGGTCGTAGATGGTCACCATATGCCTATGCCTTTGATAATCCAGTGTATTTTATTGACCCTGATGGTATGTGGCCAGATAATCCAATTACAGGTTTAATTAATAGAGCTACTACAGCAGTTAAAAATTATGTTGTCAATAAAGTAAGTACTGTTGTCTCAAATACTAGAAATATTCTTTCTCATAAAGCTAGTATTATGTTAGATAAAATAACACCTGATATTAAAATAGGAAAGGCTGAAAAGGCTCAAAAAGCATTTGGTTTTGGTGTTAGTTTTACGACCGAAGGAGGAAAACAGGGAGGAATGGTTAGTGATCAGGCTGGAAGAGATACTCCGCAAGTAGATATGAGTGTAATAGTTGGGCTAACTGATGTTTATGGTCCGCCGACAACTGTTCCCGGTGTAGTTCCTGATGGCAGTAATCCTTTTGTGAAGAGTCCAGATGGCGGAGATGAAGTAAAATCCGAACCAACAATGAAAACAGAAAGTAGTGAAGTTCAAATATCAGTACCCAAGGTGACACTTGACGCAAGTGGTAACGGTTCAAGATCAGCTACTAAGTTTTTTAAAGATACTATTGTCAATAAAAAAGATTCTGCAAGAGTAACTAATGAGGCTAAAAATATACAACAAAATGATATCAAAAATTTCAATAAAAAATATGGAACGGATTTTTAAGATAATTAGCTTTGCAGTTACCGTATTGCTTATAACTTCATGTAATAACAAGAAAGAAGAAAATCCAAATCAAGATTTAAAAAGTAATTTAAGCAAAAGTAAAATTTTATTTTGTAGTTTTCCTGATACAGTAAAAGTAAATAAAGTTATTGACGGTAAACTTCAATATGATGTGAGTAATGTTGATTCTGTTATAACTAGCAGCAGGTTTTTAGTACTTCTATTATCAACTAATGTAAATAAAGAATTGGCCGATTATGATGAAGTAAATAATAATCGTTTATTATCCTATGTTGATTCATTAAATACAGGTAAATTTGAGTTTAAGGCCGTTTTTGAAAAAAAAGGTAAGCAAATGCTAAATATAGTCATACGCGATCATAAATTTTTGAAAGCACAAAAGAATATACCACAAGACAAAATGATCTTAAGAACCAGTGATTGTTTATTCTCGAAAGAGGTCTATGTCGTTGATTAAAAATATAAGTACAATAATAAAGAGCTTCAAGACGAGTTAAACCTGAATGTTTACGATTATGGCGCAAGGAATTATGACCCTGCACTTGGTCGTTGGATGAAGATTGACCCGTTGGTTGAAGTATCGAGACGTTTTTCTCCATACACTTACGCTCTTAATAATCCTGTATATTTTAATGATCCTAATGGAATGAAAGCAGAAGCAGGGCAATCAGGAAATTATTATGATTGGGATGAAAAACAGTATAAAAATAAAGATACTGGAAAAACAGTAGATGCAGATGTAGCTATTGCAAGTCATATGGATGATAATGGATATGATGAAAAAGGTAATCAAGTAAATAATAAAGGAGGTGATACAACTGATTATTTATATGGTAAAGGTGGAAAGATCATATCTTCAACTTCTGTCAAGTTAAAAAATATTTCGCAAGGAGAATTTGGTAGTAATGGCGGAAAATTAAGAGGTTATGGTTTTAAGGGTTGGAAAATGGCTACTGGTAATTCGGAGTCAATGGAATTTAGTTCACCTATTTTTCCTATGAGTGCTGTTCTGAAGCCTTTTTTAGGAGCATTGCTTGGTACAACAAAAATAGCTGGTACTAGTGTTTTTAGAGCAGTTGATGCAACAGAAAGAGGCATTATTAATAGTACAGGAAAATTTTCATTTGAAGCGGGAGTATTAGAATCTAAATATTTTGCACAATCACTACAAGATGCTCATTGGTATGGTAAAGGATTGTATCCAAATGGATATTCAATCATAGAAGCAACAGTCAAAAGTCCAGTCGATGCTAGTCAATATTGGTTTCCACATATTGATATTGGAGCATTTGTTTTTCCAGCTGAAACTTTACCATATATTATTCCTAAATAACAATATTTATGCTTACTGAAAATAGAAAATATAATTTTATTGGTGAATTAGATCTTAAAAGAAGTAAACTTTTAGGAGAACAGTCAAGGCCAAAAGATGATAAAGTAAATTGGTTTTTTGCTGAAATTGGAACAAAGCATTATAGTTTTGTTTATAAAATTGAATGTCCTCAAGATGCGAAATATCTTGATCCTTTTAATGTCTTTTTAGCTTTTACAATGTTTGATTTAATAAAAGACATTGTTAGAATTGGAGGTGTTTACCCTGTTTTTAGAGGAGAAGAGAGAATTGGAATTCTTAAGATCACATCCCAGCTCTCCGAAGAGTTCTTGTAAGGTACTGATTATGGAGCACGTAATTATGACCCTGCACTTGGTCGTTGGATGAACATTGACCACATTTGTTGACCCTAATGGTAATTATGAGGTTGATGGTCATTACTGGACTGTTTACTTAGCGGCGTTATTAGCAGGTAAATCAAATGCTGGTGAATTGGCTTATAAATATGTTTATCAGTATAAGGATCACTTAAGGAAGATCAGATTGAGTTATGATAATGGGCTTTTATTTCGCAATTCTAAAACCTATAAATTAATCAACAAATGTCAATGTTATGAATATTGGCTTTTTTTGTATTTTAGCTCCGTTTAAAAAATAAAGACTGACATCAGTTGCTAAAAATCTGCCCTGTTAAGAGGTATTGATAATATTTTATGAGGGGGTATAAACAAGTTAGCGACCATTTTATCAAACTGACTACAAATAAAAAAATTGACCAAAATATTTGACCAAAAAAATGAACTGCCTAAACTGTAACACCGAAGTATATTCTAATTTTTGTCCAGACTGTGGGCAGCCAAAAGTACTCAAAAGGATTAACGGACATTATATCGTTCACGAAATTGAACACGTTTTGCATTTTGAACGTGGAATATTGTATACGATTAAAGAACTTATAACAAATCCGGGACAAAATATCAGAAATTACCTTACTGAAAACAGAAGCCGATTGGTTAAACCTATCATTTTTATTATTGTTAGTTCTTTAATTTATTCCATAAGCAATCATTTTTTTCATTTCCAGGATGGTTATATTAATTACCTTGACAGTCAAAAAACGTCAACAAGTACGATCTCAAAATGGGTTCAGATGAATTTAGGGTATTCCAATATAATGATGGGAATATTTATTGCATTGTGGACAAAACTATTTTTCAGAAAACGAGATTATAACATATTTGAAATATTAATTCTTCTCTGTTTCGTAATGGGAATTGGGATGTTAATTTATGCTATTTTTGGACTTGTTTACGGTTTGACAAATTTAAATATAATGCAATTTGCCGGAATTGTGGCATTTATGTATTCAACTTGGGCTATTGGACAGTTTTATGACAGAGGAAAAGCATCTTCTTATGTTAAAGCCTTTTTGGCCTACATTTTTGGGATGATGACATTTTCATTAGCCATTTTGCTTGTTGGAACATTAATTGACTTAGTAATAAAACATTAAAATTCCATGTTGCCTTTGGCTTTCAATGGTAGGTTAGTAATCGATAATTGGTGATGATAGTTATAGACTTTCTGTTTTTAACTATTGAATTGTTATTCAAGCAAACAAATTTCAAAAGTGGTTTTGCCATTTTCATTTCTATGGGTGATATAGCCGCCATGTGCCTCAATGATATTTTTGGAGAGCGTTAAACCAATGCCGGCACCTTCTGTTCGAGTGGTGAAAAAAGGGAGAAATACTTTGTGTTCGATTTCTTTTTCGATTCCGTTTCCGGTGTCGATGATTTTAATGAAAGCCCTATTTTCTTTAAATTCTGCTGACACCGTTACTATTTTTTCCGTGGAGTCTTTTAAAGCATAAATACAATTGGTCAATAGGTTGATGAAAACCTGTTCGATTTGCTGAGAGTCGATAGTGATCCAATGTTTGGTGGTAATTTTGTTGAGGATTTCAATGTTTTTTTCTTTGAATAACGGAGCCATTATCTGAAGACAATTGTGCATTAAAACCTGCAAATCTGTTTTCTCTTTTTTTGGTGTGGGCAGCATGGCCAGTTTTCGATAACCTTCAATAAATTTTTGCAGGTGATCGCTTCGTCTCAACATAGTTTCAACACTATTTTTCACATCCTCTAAATCTTCTGTTGACATGGAGTCCTGTTCTACCAAATCCTGAAGATTCTGACAAATAGAGCGAATAGGGGTTATCGAATTTAAGAGTTCATGCGAAATGACTTTCATTAAATTCACCCAGGCATCTTTTTCTTTTTTTTCGACTACATTCTGAATCGAATCCAGTAAAACAATAGAATAATCTTTTCCAAAAACTTCTGTTCTAGAAGCTTGCAATACAAAGGTTTGCATGTTTTGTTCTTTTACCCGAATCTCTAAGGAGGTTTTGACTTCCTGAAAATCATCGGCTTCGATAACTTCACATAACGATGGTAATTGATCTTTAAGATATTTCCATTTGGAGACCTTTGGAACATTAAAATGAGAAGAAAAATGATCGTTCATTAGGAAAATGTTCCATTCCATTTCTTCTTTTTGCAGAATGATGATCCCGGTTTCAATAGTATTTAAAATGGAACGATAGACAATGTCTTTGGAGATCTGTTCGTTTTGTTTACTTTTTAGATTATCATACAATAGAAATAATTCGTTGTAATTTTTATTGTATTTATGTTGTGAAAAATCTGAACTAAAATCATTTTGTAAGATCGAAGAGATGGTTTTGTTGTAAAGCAAAACAAAATTCCGAACATAAAAGTACATTTCACGTACAAGCAGGAATACCACAAAAAGGCCAAAGATTCCGGTAAAGAAAAGGTCTGTTTTAAAAAAATAAAAAGAGATTTCGATTATCAATACAATCAGAATCAATCTTAAAAACAGCAGTTTGTAGGTTTGGAAGGTCTGAAACATATTAATTGATATTGATGTTGTATTTTTCTAAACGACGGTATAAAGAACCTCTTGATAATCCTAATTCTTCAGCCGTTTTACTGATGTTATTGTTGTTTTTGAGCAAAGCTTTCTCAACAGCTGCCTTCTCTACAGAAGAAAGCTGAATGTCATCCGGGTTTTCTTCGTAGGGAGTTATGATCTCTAAATCTAAATCGGAAGTGGTGATTTTATTGTTTTCGCACAGAATAACAGCGCGTTCAATTTTATTTTCCATTTCCCTGATGTTGCCATTCCAGGCATGTTTTTCAATTTGTTCCAGTACTTTTTTGTCAAATTGTATTGTATTTCGGTCGTATTTTGCAATCATTTTGTCGAGAAGATATTCTGCCAGCGGAATTTTATCTTCGTGACGTTCCCGTAATGGAGGCAGAACGATTTCCATGGTATTGATACGATAATAAAGGTCTTCTCTAAAGCTTTTATCGGTAACTTCTTGTTTAAGATTTAGGTTGGTTGCTGTAATGATGCGGACATTTAGTGGTCTTGGCTTTGTTTCACCCAGTCTGGTTACTGTTTTGGTTTGAATAACCTGTAGCAGTTTCGATTGTAAATGGAGAGGAACATTCCCAATTTCATCCAAAAAGATAGTTCCGTTTTGCGCCATTTCGAAACGTCCGGGAGTATCGGTTTTGGCATCTGTAAAAGCACCTTTTGCATAACCAAACAGTTCACTTTCGAAAATATTCGAATTTAAGGCTCCCAAATCGACGGCTACAAATGGATGGTTTTTCCTTTCGGATTGGCTAAAGATATGATGTGCTAAAACAAATTTACCCGTTCCGTTTTCGCCTAAAATCAAAACGTTGGCATCCGTTTTAGCCACTTTATCAGCAAGGGAATAAGATTTTTTGATCATTTCTGAGGTACCGATAAAAAAGTCATTCTCGGGTTCTATATTCTTTATTTTCTTCTGTTCCTTTCGGGATTGATCTACAGCCTGTTTGACAGATTCAAGCAGTTTTTTATTCTCCCATGGTTTTAAGATATAATCAAAAGCACCGGATTTTAAGCCTTCAACTGCCGTTTCGACTTTACCAAAAGCGGTCATTAAAATAACAACCGTTTTCGGAGATAGTGTTTTTATTTCTTTCAATAAATACAAACCTTCTCTTCCGTCTTCAAAACCTATTCTGTAATTCATGTCGAGCAAAACAACATCAATGTGTTTTTGTGACAATAATTCGACAATATTTTTTGGATTATTGAGGGTATAAATGTCTTCAAAGTACTTTTTCAGGAACACTTTCGACGCAAAAAGGATATCTTCCTGATCGTCTATGATTAATATTGCAGCATTTGTCTTTTTCATTTTTGTTCAGTTTTGGACGAAAGCTGTCCATTATTGGACACTTCTGAATTCTTTTAAATACTAAAAAATTTAAAATAAGGCAGTTAGAAAATTTAATTTTTTGGCACGAAAATCATATTACTATTAGCAAATCATCAAATAGTAGAATGATTATTGCCGGTAAATGTAACAAAAATAGATATTTATAGATTATCTTATCAATTATCTTAATTTAGGATCTGTTTTTTACTTCGGCAGTACCATTCTTAGAAAGAAAAACAAACATCAAAAACACAGTAGTATGATCAAAATTAAAAAGCTTTCTAAAATTTTTAGAACCGAAGAAGTAGAAACAAAAGCTTTAAGTGAAATTTCATTAACCGTTAACGAAGGCGATTTTGTATCGATCATGGGGCCATCAGGAAGTGGAAAATCGACTTTATTGAATATCATCGGATTATTAGACAGTGCTTCGGGGGGAAGTTATGAATTGTTAGGACAGGAAATGATTGGTCTGAAGGAAAATTTAAAATCAAAAGCGAGAAAAGAAAACATCGGATTCATTTTTCAAAATTTTAATTTAATTGATGAATTATCGGTTTTTGATAATATCGAATTGCCATTGATTTACAATAATGTGCCACCATCTGAAAGAAAGAAAAAAGTACAGGAAATTGCCACTATATTAGGCATTGCACATCGTTTGAAACATTATCCACAACAACTTTCAGGAGGACAACAGCAGCGTGTAGCCGTTGCAAGGGCTTTAATTAATGATCCGAAAATTATTCTCGCCGATGAGCCTACAGGAAATTTGGACAGTAAAAACGGTAACGAAGTAATGGAATTATTGACGGATCTTCATGCAAGTGGTGCGACAATTTTAATGGTTACGCATTCGGATTATGATGCTTCGTTTTCGCAAAAAACGATTGTCATGAAAGACGGAGCCATTCTTTCAGAGAAAATGAACCATAGAAATGTAGATGTTTTAGTAAACCATTCAATAAATTAATCATGCTAAAGAACTGGATCAACATATTTATTTATCACATCAAAAACAATAAGTTTTTTACAGCTTTGAATGTTTTGGGGTTGAGCATCGGAATTGCAGGATTAATCTTTGCCACTTTGTATTGGAATGACGAGCAATCCTACGATCAATGGAATCCCAACAAAGACAAGATCTTTTTGGTAGCAAACAAAATGAACCCTACGACTTATTGGTCTTCGAGTTCAGCACCGGTAGGATCAGGGTTAAAAGCTATAAGTCCTGAAGTTGAATCATTTTGTTATTTAAGCGGAGGTTATGATAATGACGTACTGTATTCTAATACTAAAAAAGTACAATCAGATAAAATTACGATAGCTCAAAAAAACTTTTTTGATTATTTTCCTTATGAATTTATAGAAGGGAGTCGAAAGAATGCATTGCCGGATGTAAACAGTATTTGCTTGTCGAAGGATTTGGCTTTTAAACTTTTTGGAAACGAAACTGCTTTGGGTAAAAAAGTTGTTTTACAAAAAAAGGTATTGATGGTTAGAGGTGTTTATAAGCTGGATGAAAAATCATCCTATAATCCTTCTTGTGTTGTTAATTTTATGGACCAGCGAATTAATACAAACATTCAGTTTTGGGGGAACTTTCAGTATGTTTTATTACTGAAACTGAAAAATCGGGAGGATCAGAAACAAGTAACGAAGGATCTTGAAAAGTTATATTTTGATAACCTGACAGCTAAATTTGCACAGGAGCGGGGAATTACTCCTCAAGAGTTAATTCGCAAATATGGTGAAGTAAAACCAATTTTAGAGTCTCTGGCTTCAGTTCGTCTGCATACCAAAACCGGTGGTATGACAGAATCAAAAGGGAACCTCCAGTTTTTACTCATTATGGTTGGGTTATCGGTTTTAATCCTGTTGTTATCTATTGTAAATTATGTTAATTCTGCTACAGCAAATGCCGTAAAAAGAGCCAAGGAGGTTGGAGTTCGAAAAATTATAGGCGCTTCCAAATATAGTATAATCCAACAATTTGTTTTTGAAACAGCTATAATTACCTTGTTTGCCATCCTGGTATCATTGGTGATTGTCGAAATTTCGTTACCGCATTACAATACCTTTTTAGAAAAATCGCTTGTATTGCAAAGCGGTCAGTTTTACCTGCAGCTTGTGGCTATATTTTTTATAACAGTTGTATTGGCAGGTATTTTTCCGGCTATTTATGTCTCTAATTTTGAACCTTTAAAGGTGTTGAAAGGAAACTTTGGCCGAAGTAAAAACGGTATTTGGCTTCGCAACGGAATGTTGATTTTTCAATTTAGTGTGGCTGCTTTTTTCATTATCGGATCTTATATTGTGTATCAGCAAATAGAGTATATGAACTCTAAAGAGTTAGGTTTTAATGGAAAACAAATTCTGAACATTTCGTATAAGAACATCTACGGTGAAAAAACGAGCAATAAAGAGCGATTGGACCGATATAACAGTATCAGAAATCAATTGCTTCATATCAAAGGGGTTAAAGAAGTTTCCGGTGGCGGTTTTGTCTTAGGATATGGACCAAAATCAACTATTACTTATCAATATAAAGACAAAAGTGTAGACGGAGAAAATATACCAATAGACTTTGGGCTGCTGGAGATGCTGAAAATTAAAATGGTAAAAGGGCGTTATTTAGATCCTAAATTTGCGCAGGATACGATCAGTTCGATGTTGATTAACGAAACTGCGCTCAAGTTATTGAATGAAAAAGATCCGATAGGTAAAAAAGTAAACTGGAATGGTCAGGAAGTAATTATTGTGGGAGTTGTAAAAGATTTTAATCTGCTGGATCCGGGTCAGGCTATTCCTCCTATGTCCTTTTTTCATTTTAAAACAGTGCCTTGGTTTTCAGAACTTTTGAATAATATTTATGTCAGCGCAGATGCCAAAACTATGCAGCAGACTTTGACCGATGTTGAAAATTTTTGGGTGAAAAAAGTAGATACAGAATATCCATTTTCGTATGATTTTGTTGATAAAGGATACAAAAGATCCTATAGTAATTATGTGAGGCAAAAAAATCTATTTTCTTTATTGAATGTGATTGTAATTGTAATTGCGCTTTTTGGATTGTTTGCACTGGCTTCGTATTCTATTGAACGCAGGATGAAAGAAATTGCCATTCGAAAAACATTGGGTGCCGAGACAAATGTTCTGCTGAAAGAACTTTGTAAGCAGTATGTGGTTTTCAGTATTATAGGATTTTTAATAGCGTTATTTCCGGCCTATTATTTACTCAACAAATGGTTAGAAAATTTCTCGTACCGTATTACGATATCTGTTTATCCATTTTTAATCGGATTTATCGCCTTGTTGCTGCTAACCTTAGCGGTGGTGCTTTCAAGAGCATATCAGGCTACTAAAATTGATGTTTTGAAATATTTAAAATACGAATAAATCATAAAAAGTAAAGCCTTCAAAGTGAGAACATTTTGGAGGCTTTTTTAATGGCAGAAAACTGGAAAAAAGAATTATCTTTGAAATAATAAGATGCTATTGGTTAAAAAAAGAATGTGTTTTTTAAATTTTTCAGAGTATATTTTATGAAGATGTTTTTCCTTAAATCGGTACTGTTTTTATTCTGTCTGACTTTATTTTCCTGTGAAAGTAAAAAGCAAAATCCGGCCGCCAAAGCTTATGAAGCCGGTGTAATTTTATCTTTTGATGATGCCTATGTAGACGAATGGGCCGAAGCCGATCAGGCTTTGAGAAAATACTCATGGAAAGCTACTTTTAATGTCTGCCGTATTGATTCGATTGGGAAGCCGCAAATCGAAAAACTTCTTGAAATGCAAAAATACGGACATGAAATAGCCGGACATGGCTATCATCACTATAATGCTGTTAAATTTGTCAATAAAAATGGAATGGATGCTTACATTGATCAGGAAATTACCCCTATGATCGCTTCCATGAAAAAACATTCTTTTAAAATGACCACCTTTGCTTATCCGTACGGAGAAAGATCTGATGCATTGGATAAAGCGCTGTCACCTATGTTTAAAATTATCAGAGGAAGAGCTTTTGGAGGTGAACTTCCTGAAAAACAAGACAGCTATTTTAATAATTCAAAAATTGTATTTGCCTTTGATATCGACAATAGTCATATTCATTTCAGTATTCCGTACCTTCTCGAATTATTGCACTATGCCAAAAAAAACAACAAGATTCTGATTTTATGTGGTCATAAACCCGTTAGAAATGTTACCGAAAATTATCAGACTAAAATCGAAACTTTAGAATTTATCTGCAGGTATATGAAGTTAAACGATCTCAAGTTTTATACCTTATCGGACTTAGACCATTTGCTCGAGCACAAATAAACTATCCTTCAACGTTAAATAATAGTAACTTTTTGCTGAAACAGAAAGATTCGGATCGGGTCTTTTTTCGGTAGGAATCATGTATTTTTCACTCAGATCAATCTTTAAAATGGAGAGAAGATTTTTCATGAGAATAGCTGTTTTTTTTCCGAAATGAGAGGGGTGAGAGGTTAAAAATCAGTGTTTTGGTGAGGTTATTTGAGGTACTCTACAAGCTCCTGATCAAACGATTTCGTAAATAATCCGACATATTTTTCCAAAAATCGTATCTTTGTATCATAAAAATTGTAGAATTAATTAGTAGTTGAATTGTAGAACAAGTTCTACAGACTATTATAAAATGTTCTACAGTCGATTTAATTTCAGCATACTATTTTTGCTTCTTATTAAGAAAATAGAAACAATTATATATTTAAAAAATAGAATAAAGTAGGGTTTTTGTATAAAACACATTTATTCTATTAAAAAGATCCCCCAAATCTCTTTTAAATATCTGTTGTGTTATGGTTACTATTGATAGAGAAGTATTCAGGCTTTGTTGTTTTTTTAACAAAGAAAGAGTACTTTAGAGGAATAAGATCTATTTATCAGTATTAAAAACAGAATTAGTGTTTGCTAATTTTTGCTATAGAACAATATTTATTCAAAATGTAGTACATCATTCAGGATGTTCTTTCGATACCTAATTAAAAAAGTGGCATGAGTTATTGATTTGATTCTGTGACTCATTATTTTATTTATCATTTTAAAATATAAATTTTGATTAGAAAAGATTCCCTAAATAGTACGTTTAGTTTTTTTAAACTAAAGTTCAAACACAGAAAAATAATTCACTACACTTTAATAGCCTGTGTTATTCTTTTACAAATAATTGCTATCGTTATCTGGTATAATGAATCGTCTAATGAAGCAGAAATGTCGAAGACTTTAAACTCGATGGATTCATTGAATAGAATAACGCATTTCACCAGCGGTATAAATAATTCATTTGTTGATTCTCAAAAGAGTTTTAGTAATTACACCTATTATAAAGACAAAGAATCACTGAATAAGTATACTGCTTCTTTAAATGAGATCAGTCGTCTGATCGACAGCCTAAGCTTAATTACCAGAGATAATAAGGCGTTCATGAAGATTCTGGAAGAAAAGAATCAGTCAGAGCATTCTGTAGAGGCTATAAAATCCAGTATAGATTCTATTATTGAGTCGCAGATTAATTCCGATAAAACCACTTTGTCGAAGCCTTTTAAATTAAACAAGTTCGAGTATAAAAAGATCTTAGACAGCATTAAAACGGACTCTTATATGACCGTAGACAGTGTATCTAAAAAAGGTTTATTCTCAAGATTGGGAGCTGCTTTGGCCGGAAAAGTGGATGTGCAAAAAGAGAAGCTGAATATTACGGTTACGATGAAATACGATAACAAAGTAGTTACCGGAAGTATCGAAGAACAGTTTGCTAATCTGTTTAATACCACCAATAAATTTTACGAAGAGCAGTTTAAGAACTTAAAGAAGTCATTTGCCAATTTAAAAGATCAGGATGCTAAACTAAAAGAATTCAATAACGAATTACTGAATTTAGAGTCGGCGATTATGCCTAATTACAATAATTCGTTAAAACTGCTGCAGGACAATACTCAGAAACAATTGGAAAAGCAGTACGAATCCAATAAAATAGCGAGAAGTTATACCATTGCGATTTTGATCCTGATGATGTTTATCGTTTCGCTTGTGCTTTTCGGCTTCACGAGACTGGCTTTCCAATACGAAAAAAGACTGACTATTGCTCAGATGCAAATTCGTGAAAACCTGAATTTTAAGAACAGAATTATGGGAATGATTAGCCATGAAATCAGATCTCCTTTAAGTATTATTTCTATTTACAGTAAGATGATTAGTGCTTCTATAAAAGATGCCGAAATAAAAGATACTTTTAAATCGATTCAGTTCACTACAAACTCATTGCTTCTTTTGGCCAATCAGATTTTGGAATATTCAAAAGACGGAAATTATGCGCCTAAATTGAATAGTAAGAAATTTCTGCTTAAGGAAGAGATTCATCAGATTGTTAATTCGATGACTTCATTGGTTGAAAGTAAAGGAAATAAGATTGAAGTGAATTCTAATCTGATTTCAAATCTTGAAGTGAATTCTGATGCTGCAAAAATCCATCAGCTTTTTTATAACATCATTGGTAATGCAAATAAGTTTACTGAAAATGGATTGATAAAAATTGCTATGGATCTCGAGAAGACCTCTGATAAGCAAGTAAATTTAAAAATAGAAATTGAAGACAGTGGAATTGGAATCGCCAAAAATGACCTGAAAAACATATTCGAACTTTATTATCAGGGTACCGTTTCAGGAAAAGTAAACGATCTTGGCGTAGGTTTAGGTCTCAATTTGTGTAAAGAAATAGTAGAATTGTTTGATGGAAAAATAGATGTTCAGAGCGAAGAAGGCAAAGGGACAACGATTATTTTCAACCTCTTTATAAGTTTAGTTTAAAATAAGACCAAATTAATATACTTTTTGTATATTGACAATAAAAAGGCAATTAGTTAGAGAAAAGCGCTGAAACAATCCTAAATTAGGTAAATGAAAATGAAATCCCCATCCAATAACTATAGCTTTTTAGTAGCTGATGACCATAGTGTGGTTCGACAAGGCGTTTCTTTGATGATAAAAGAGTTATTTTCGAATGCTTTAATTCATAAAGCAGGAAATTTTAAGGATACACTTACTATTTTAAAAGAACAAAGTATAGATTTATTAATCTTAGATGTGAATTTTCCTGATGGAAACAGTATCAGTATCATAACAGAGATTAAATCCATCCGGCCCGAAGTGAAAATATTGATCTTCTCCGCTTATGATGAGAATATCTATGCCATGCGGTATTTGAATGCGGGAGCATCCGGATATCTGAACAAAGAAACTTCGGAGGAAGAAATGAAAAATGCAATCAGTTCGATGATGTTGTCCGGAAAATATATTACGCAGAATCTTAAAGACAGGATTCTGGACTCTTATATTTCAAAGAAACCAACAAATCCATTAGATGTATTGTCCAACAGAGAAATCGAAGTGGCACAGCTTTTAATTAAAGGCTATGGCAATCTCGAAATAATTGAACACCTGAACATTAAGAAAACAACGGTTAGCACCTATAAAAACAGGATTTTTGAAAAGCTGGAAATTGATAATCTGGCCGATTTGATCAAAGTTTTTCAATTGTATGCGGATTGATCAACAGATAAGTAAAAGGTCTTACATATCTGTAATACCTTTTTTGACTTATAAAAAAGATAAGGCCAGCCGGAAAAAGGGTCGGTCTCTTTTATTGAGCAGTTCAAACACTGAGATTGTAATTTATTATTAGCTATATCTTTGACTTAAAAAACTTTACTTTTTTGTATAAAAAATATATGAGATAGAGCAGTAAAGAAAGTAACAGTAAAGCTGTAGCTATTGCTGTATAGGTAAGCAAATAATAGGTATCATGAAATTGATGTCCAAACAATATTCAGTTGGATAAATATAACCGTAGATCAATAATCCTATTACCTAAAATTAAAAAGGTGTAAATAGTATATTTCATAATCTTGTATAATATTCATCTGAAAAGAATGCGTTGAAAAATGTAGATTCTCTTATTAAGTAAATGAACAGACTCTGTAATTATAAATAGCTAATAGGATATAAATACGCCCTCATCTCCTTTAAGAATATAATCGAAAGAGAGTATTTTATGGTTTATGGTATAGAAATATAATACGGGTTTCTCCTTACTTATTAGAATAAAAATGTTGTCCGTTTCTCCAGTAAAAAATACTTTATCACCATTATAATCTTTATAACTTATGACATAAAAATCTTCTGAATTTAGGAGTATCTTTTTCTCTTTTCTTATTTTTTTCAAATGTTTACTAAGTATTTTTGTACGATCATCAATGGTATACTTCGCACCATTATTTATTGTCTCAAAATAGATAAAATTATCTGCAATAAACTTCGTTGATTTATCTTCAAAGAAAACGGATTTTACAAAATTGGTTAACATATCAGGCTCATGTATTTTACTCTGACCTATAATAGTTGTTGTTGTTAACAGTAGTATTATAATTAAAAAGATAAGTTTATTTATTTTCATTTAGCAACCTCCTTTCTTTTTCGGAGCATTCCCTTTAGTGGCACTTATTGTCGCTCCATTGGGTACACTCATATTTCTTATGTCTTGACCTAGATCTCCTGGATTACGCCCTTTAAAATTAACAATTACTGCGTCATAAGTACCTGTAGTTTTAGGTAAGTTTAATCCACCTTTAGCTGCGGCACCTATTGCAAAATCACTACAGTTATAATTATTTAAATCATATGTTTTAGGGTAGCTATTAATATAATTAATAATATTTACCAGTTTAACGGCATCAACTTCGATTGAAATGCTTACATGATACAGTGTATTACTATTATCATGCAATTCACTATTTTGCGAAGATATAAGTGAAGCATTAGGACTATCGGGATAAAATCCCAAAACTCGTTGAATCCCTCCTTGCTGAATTCCTACAAAAGTATGTCCAACACTATTTGCTCCCATTTTATCTCTTGTGTTTTCATTGGGTTGTTGAATGTATATGGTCAATACAGCCGATTTAGACTTATCGAAACATTTAGTTTCTTCTTTAGGATCAATTTTTTTCCCTTCGATATTAATATAAATCGTGGTGGCATCACTACTATTTCCACCATCTCCAACATCCCAAGAATAACCGCGGCCGCCAGAATTACCAATCCCACCACCAAAAATCCCATCACCGTACATGCCGGTACTTCCAAACATATCTAAGGCATGAACCGTTTTGCGATAATTGTTCTGAAGGATAACTTCTCTTAATGCTTCTGCTGATCGACTTGTTAGTTTGGATGTTTTAGCATTCTCTGTGTCAGTTTTAATAGCATTATTATTTTCAACAAACTGACTTACAATAATCCCGTTCTCTGCCCTAAAACCAGTAATGAAATTTCCATCTAAGGTATGAGAAAATATTTTTCCCGAAAAACTTCCTTTAAAAGAATTTTCATCAGGATACATACTAAAAGCGATACTCTTAATTTCGTTATTAATTTTTAATAGCAGAATCCTCTTATTTTCAAACTTACTATTTGTTTTAAAAGGAATTACTGTCAATAACTGATCACTTCCTTTTATCCTTTCCTGTGTAATTTCGTCGAGTTCAACATTGTCTAATTCGTTGTTCGTTGATTTTGCAGAAGAACTACTTTTTGAATGCATCAGAAAGTCTTTTGCTTCATTTATAGGTACGGTCTCAATCTTACTTTGCAATTGATCTGATGAATGCTCTTCATTTTGACAACTAAACAGTGCTAATGTCAAACAAAATAGTAGTACTCTTTTTACGTGGCTTTTAATTTTCTTTTCCATAAAATTCATTGTTCAATAGTAATTAAAACAAAGATATAAGAAAAAAGCTATAAAAAATGTTTTTGTGTTAAAAAAGAAATTTTCTTTGTGATGTATTTTCTGTAGAAATAATTCTACAACAAGACGTTCCATGTTCTATAACATATTGATTTTATTGCATGTATTTTTGTTTTGTCAGGAAGACGCAGTTGCTGGAACTTTATAAATAAGATGGATTTGTAGCAGAATGGATTATTTTTTTTCAGCATCTAGCTTCCTGTATTAAGAGACACTCTTTTGTTGTTGCGGACGGCTTTTTTTGTTTTTGTTTTTTGGGTTATAAAAGTCAGGTCAATTTTTATTTTTTTAGAAGATCGCCGTCTGATCAACAAATAGTGCTTTTAAAATCTAATGCAAATTTTAATGCTAAAGAAAACTACAGTTAATAGAAAGGGAATGTATAAAAGTAAGGCTATGGAATTCGACTTTTACAAAACAAAGAAGAAAGCAAATGTGAATGTTTTTAAGTCTAAAGCATTTGATGAGGTTCATGACGCTCTTTTCGTATTTACGATTTCGGCAGATAACGATTATGAAATGCCATTTATAAATGATGCCACCTACGAAATGTTTGAAGTTTTATCCAATACGATGTTTACCAATACCGTACTTTCTATATACGACCGAATTCATCAGGATGATAAAAAAAGGGTGAAAAACTCTTTATTCGATGCTATAAAAAAAAGAAGGAAATGGAGTGTTGTGTTCAGGGCAGAATTGCCTTTCAACGGATTAAGCTGGTTTAAGGTGACTTCAAAAAGAATAGTCAATAAAGACGGAAGCACGGAATTTTATGGTCGTATAACTGATATTACCGAATTAAAGGAGCAGGAGTTAAAACTCAGAAGAACGGAAGAACGTTTTAAGTTTATGCTGATGACTTCAAATGAAGGTATTTGGGATTGGGATCTAACCATTGATCGAATTTATTATTCGCCGCAAGCCCTAAATATATTGGAATTGAAAGCGTCTGATATTTCTCATACTTGCGAGGGATGGAAGAAAATGATACATCCGGAGGATATTGAAGATTGTCAAAAGGCATTTAACTATCATTTTGATAACAGAACTCCTTACTACGAAAATTTTCAACGTGTGTTAACTTCAAATAAAAAATACAAATGGATTCTCAGTAAGGGAATGGTGACCGAGCGTGATCTTGAGGGAAAACCATTAAAAGTAATAGGAACTTACAGCAATGTTTCTTTTCAAAAAGAGAAAGAGCTTGAGTTAAGAAGAGAAATGGAAGTGTATAAAGAAAAGAACAACAGATTGTTGAATTTTTCGCACATCGTTTCTCATAACCTAAACTCGCACGCAGGTAATTTTAAAGTTCTTTTGGACTTGATCGATTCAGAAGAAGGTTTTGATGAAAAAGTTGAAACATTAAAATACCTGCGTGCGGTTTCCGGAGATCTTAGTAAAACAATTGAAGATTTGTCGCAAATTGTAAATGTTCAAAACAATACCGAAATTAATATCGAGGCGCTGAATTTAAACAGTTATCTAAACAGGGTACTCAACATTGTTAATGCCTATAACAACAAGAATAATGTTACGATAATTAACAACGTTTCCCCTGAAGCAGTGGTTCATTTTAATCCGGCATATCTTGAAAGTGTATTACAAAATCTAAGTAGCAATGCTATAAAATATGCTGATCCTAAGAAACCACTGATCGTTGAATTTAATTTTTTCAGAGAAAATGGAAGAAAAGTATTCACCATAAAAGACAATGGTTTGGGAATTGATCTTAAGAAACACGGAGATTTAATTTTTGGAATGTATAAAACATTTCATAAGCACGAAAAAGCAAACGGTTTGGGCTTATACATTACAAAAAATCAGATCGAATCTATGAATGGAAACATTACAGTAGAAAGTCAGGTAGGAGAGGGTACAACTTTTAAAATCCTTTTTAAAGATTAAAGGTGCTGCGTTCAGCATTATAAATAGAATTTCAGATTACATAAATAATTATTTTTAGAATGGAAAAATTTATCGTTATTAAAAAAGCCAATGGAGAATTTCAATTCGAATTTGTAAATAAAAATGGTGAAATTATTTTAAGCAGTGGCGATTATACCCGGAAATTCATGTGTATGAAAGGGATTGAATCGGTAAAAGTTAATTCACAGGACAATACGAAATTCTTTCGAAAAACAAATTCAAAAGATGAAAGATACTTTAATCTTAAAGCTTTTAACGGAAAGATTATCGGAACAAGTAAAATATTTAAAGACAGAGATTCCCGCGATGAAGGAATACTGGAATTTAGAAAATATGCACCACATGCTATTGTAGAAGATCACTCTAATACAGTATTGGCTGAGAGTGCAGCATTTTAGAGTTATTCAATAAAACCGTCTGCCATTCGGTTTGATTTTATAAAACAATGAACTTTTGTCGTTTTCCGGATTGTAATAACGGAATCGTTTTTTAGATAATTTAATTGGTATATTACACGTCTAAGACCGCTTTTGCGGTCTTTTTTGTTTTTAGTAAACTCAAGTTATAAGTTAAAGGCCGAAAAAATGGATCAGTTGTAAAGTTGACAATTAAACAAAAAGTTTAGATAATCTACCAGGAAGAAATCTGGTTAGATTTGCTCTGAAAGAGCTTTAGCATTAACATGGTGTGCAGCACTATGAATGATAATGGCAATTATAGGTCACGCCCTGAAAGGGCAAAAGCCTGATCGAAAAGGAAGGCATCCCACATATTTTGTATAAGATTCTTTAAGAATGCAATTTTTTTATTGGAATTTGTTGGGGATGAAAATTGCTTTTGCCCCTTCAGGGCAATTCTGTATCTTTATCTAACACATAGTGCTTTGCACTATGTTGTTGCTTTTCAGGCTTTCAGCCCTTTTTTTCGCAACTTCTGTTCTTGATCTGCTATAAGCTGAAAAACATTTGCGTCTTTTGTTACTTGTCCGTTTTATTTTATTACTTTTTTTTTATTGTTTTTGGTAAAAAAAGAGATTAATATTTTACAAATAGTAAAAAAATGACTTTCCAGGGAAGTTAGGCTTAATCAATACTTAACTTATACTCCGCGCATTATTTTATTAGCTACTTTCCTTGAATTTCCTCACTTTAAAGATGTAAATCAAGCACTATTCTGTCAATATTTCAAGGATTATAAAGCTGTTTTTTTACAAATACTTAACAAATTACACCCCTTAATTTTCTTTTCTTTAACAATTAGATAATTTTCAATTATTTACTATTTATAAAAATCATTGTTTATTTGCTTGTATAAATTTAATATTTGTAAACAAATTAACCATGAAAACAATTTACAAGGCAATTTTAATTTTTTCGGTTGCACTTTTTACTCAAAACATGACCGCCCAAAAGGCAACAATAAGCGGAACGATTACCGATGCGCAGTCCCCACTTCCGGGCGCAACTATTGTACTGTCTAATAATCAAAAAGCAACAACTGATTTTAGTGGTTATTTTACAATTCAGGATGTAGGATCGGGTAGCTTTGAATTACAGATCTCCTATATAGGATATGAGGTAAAGAATATAAAAATTGATATTAAAGACAATCAACAGTTAAAGTTAGGAATCATTCAACTGCAAACCAATTCCAAAGAACTGAATGAAGTTGTTGTGAGCGGAATGGCTCAAAGAAATAGTGAAGCGAGAGCGCTGAACATGCAAAAAAAATCGATGAGCATTGTAAACGTTATCGCGGCCGACGGGATAGGAAAACTACCGGATCGTAATGCCGCCGAAACCGTACAGCGTATGCCGGGAGTTTCGATAGAGCGTGATCAGGGTGAAGGACGTTTCGTATCGGTGAGAGGATTGCCGCCATTTTGGTCGTCGACTACAATTAATGGAAATCGAATTCCAACTGCCGAAGAAGAAACGACTTCGAGAGCTACCGCATTTGATTTTTTTCCTTCAGATCTTATCGCCTATGTTGAAGCTACTAAGGCGCTTACACCGGACATGGATGGTGATGCGATTGGCGGAAGCGTCAATTTTACTACACAAACCGCTCCAACGAAAAGAACAATTAAAGCAAGTGTTTTTAGCGGATACAATCAAAAATCGGATAAAGGAATTTATAGTGGATCGCTTACAATAGGTGACAAAAGTAAAAACGGAAAGTTCGGATATATTATCAATGGTACATATTGGGACAGAAACTGGGCTACCGATAATTACGAGGCAAGAAGACAAGGTGATCAGGGCGTTTACAGATTGGAGTTGAGAGATTACACCGGAGTTAGAAAAACCACAGGTTTAAATGGTGCAATGGAGTTTAATCCTTCATCGAGAGATAAAATTTTTCTGAAAGTAACTTATGGCGGACTTACAGATGAAGAAACACATTACAAACACCGAATCAGATTTGATAAATTCAACGGTACAACAAATGCGTTAACAGTGGAACAGCAAGATATTCACAACCAGTTAATGACACAATTTTTAGGTCTTGATTTGGGAGGGAAACATCAATTAGCGAACGGAAAATTAGACTGGAGTCTTGCTTCTTACCGAAACAGGTTTAAGTATGGCAACATTCCAAATGCAGAAGACAACAGTTATTTTTTAATTCAGTTCAACCAAACCGGAGTAGGTGTTAAACCTGAATACTTAAAAACAGTGCCACTTGCCAACGGTGGAGCGGGAGGTCCGAGAGCGTATTGGGCTGCTGATGGCGGAATTATGGATCCAAGCAATCCAAAGTCAATATTTGATTTTTATTCCGACCCAAATTTCAAAACAGATCCGACAAAAATGAAGTTTTCTACTTTAGAACTTTACAAAATCAATATCGTAGAAAGAGATAATATTATTGCGGCTGTAAACTACGAGCACAATTTTAATGAGAATCTTAAAATGAAGTTCGGAGCGAAAGTAACAGATAAAGATCGTATCGCTACTTTCAGAGACGAATACTACAGCTGGACAGGTTCTCCAACTCCTTATTTATCCAACTATGCTTCTGATTTAATTCTTCAACCGGGAGGTACAGATTACTTAAGGAAAGAAACAGGTACTTTGATTGGAAATAGTTTCGGTCCGGTTTTATCTCCGGACGGAATGACAAAATTATTCAATACCTCAAAAGCAAATCTGGTTTTAAATCCTGCTGATTCGCAGATTCCGGAATTGGGAAAAGGATTAGGAAGAAACTTTAATGTAGGGGAGACAACCTCTTCTGTTTATGCGATGTCAACCTATAATCTATCAAATAAATGGACTGTTTTGGGAGGTCTGCGTGTAACCAATACCATAACACAGGTAACCGGTAAAACAGTAGAAAACAATGTGGTGGTAGATGCTGAGAATACTAAAACATATACGTCAGTGCTTCCAATGTTG
The DNA here is from genome assembly GCF_025947365.1 of Flavobacterium sp. N502540. Classification (NCBI taxonomy): domain Bacteria; kingdom Pseudomonadati; phylum Bacteroidota; class Flavobacteriia; order Flavobacteriales; family Flavobacteriaceae; genus Flavobacterium; species Flavobacterium sp. N502540. The sequence goes on along the minus strand of NZ_CP110012.1, from coordinate 4,835,592 downwards.
CACGTAAAATACACTCCGATTGAGAATTTGAACCTACGTTTTGCAACAACCAGAACATTTGCAAGACCTAATTTTGGAGACATTTCACCGGCAGGTTCATTAAACACGATTGACGGAGAGTATGCAGGAGGAAATCCAAATTTGAACCCAACCTATTCCTGGAACTTTGATTTGTTGGGAGAGTATTTCCTTGACGAAGTGGGAATCATTAACGCCGGAGTATTCTACAAATCGATTACAGATCCAATATTTGACGATACTTATCAGGGTACTATTAACGGAATTCCTGATATAGAAATCAGTTCACCTGCTAACGGAGGAAATGCATGGATTGGTGGAGTTGAATTTGGAATTACCAAGAGATTTAGCTTCTTGCCGGGATTCCTGAAATATTTTGGAACTCAAATCAATGCAACTCTTATGGACTCTGAAATGACTTTAGGAAAAAATGCTAACAATCCTAACGGAAGAAAAGTATCAACACCTTATCAGGCAAAACAATTATACAATTTGCAACTGTTTTATGAGAGTGGTAAACTGAATGTGAGAGCTGCCTTTAACCACAAAGGGGCTTATGCCACAAGTTTTGATGCCAATGCTAAAAATACAGATATGAATGATATTTATTACGGTAAATACAACTCGCTTGATTTTTCTGCTTCCTATAAAATCGGAGATCATTTTACCATTTTCAGTGATGTAAACAATGTATTGAACGAGCCTTTGATGTACCATTTTGGAGAAACACCAAACCGCCCAAAACAGGTAGAATATTACGGAATGAAGTTTAATCTTGGTTTAAAATATAATTTATAGACAACTATAAGTTAACCCGTTGGATGTTGGCAGATTTTATTTTTACAGTTTATTTTTTTTTAAATCTGCTGCAATCAACGGGTTTCTAAAACGACCGTACCTATTTTACATTGATCACAAAACCATCACGTTAAAACTTAAGAACTAATGTCTAAAAAAGCGTCTAATTTCAGGTTCATACTCAAAACGTCCATAGCGGCATTCGGTACTTATTTTTGTATGTACGCCTTTAGAAAACCTTTTACGGTCGCTACTTTCTATCAGTTGTCTTTTTGGGGAATAGATTATAAAATTCTACTCATTTTAGCACAGGTTTTAGGCTATACTTTTTCTAAATTTTTAGGAATCAAAATCATATCCGAATTAAAGTCGGCCAGGAGAATTTTATATTTAATCAGTTTTATAGCCATTTCAGAACTGGCTTTGTTGGGTTTTGCTTTGGTACCAGCACCTTACAACATTCTATTTTTATTCATCAACGGATTGCCTTTAGGAATGATTTGGGGAATCGTTTTCTCTTATCTCGAAGGCCGAAAAACAACTGAATTACTGGGAGTAATTTTATGCTCGAGTTTTATCGTTTCTTCAGGAGCGGCAAAATCTGTCGGAGTATTTGTTCTGAAGGTTTTGGGATGCAATGAGTTTTGGATGCCTTTTGTTTCGGGATTGCTTTTTATTGTTCCGCTAATCGTATTTTCATTGTTTTTGGAAAAAATCCCAAATCCGGATGACGAAGATTTAGCGCTGCGATCCAAACGCAGACCTTTAGATAAAAATGAACGTGCATTATTATTCCGACAATTTGCTTTTCCGTTGACCATACTTATTATTTTCTATGCCATGTTAACGGCAATGCGTGAATTCAGAGATAATTTTGCAAGAGAATTATGGGATTCTTTGGGATACAAAGAAAGTATTTCAATTTATATGTATTCCGAGATTCCTATTGCGATATCTGTTTTGGTCATTTTAGGATTTTTAGGAAGCATGAAAAACAACTACAAAGCCTTCAAAAATTATCATTTGGTATTGCTTCTGGGTTCTGTACTTATAGGGATCACAACTTTATTGTTTCAAAAGCACTTAATGTCGCCACTTTTGTGGATGATGATTTCCGGATTTGGAATGTACGTTTGCTACATTCCGTTCAACGGTTTGTTTTTTGACCGTATGATTGCCACTTACAAGATAGATGGAAATACCGGATTTTTAATTTACATCGCCGATGCTTTTGGTTACTTAGGAAGCGTATTGGTATTGTTTTTCAAAAATTTTGGCGACAAGAATATTTCCCTATTAAGCTTTTTTACCAACTGTATTTATCTGCTCTCTTTTGTTGGGATCATCACTACCATCATGTCCTTTAACTATTTTAAAAGGAAGTTTAGAAAGACTGCTAAAATTCATGCGGCTATGAGTTATGAGATGTGAGTTATGAGATGCAAGATGCAAGATGTAAGATTTGAGACGCCGTGGGAAACCTGAAACCTGAAACTTGAAACCTGAAACCTGAAACCTGAAACAACAAACCATAAACCAAAAACAAATAAAAACACAAACATGAAAGAGAAGTATGATTTAATAATTGTCGGGTCAGGAGTTCTGGGCACATTTCACGCCTACCATGCCCTGAAAAAAGGAATGTCGGTTGCCATTCTGGAAAAAAACAGTAAACCCGAAGGCGCGACCGTTAGAAATTTTGGACAGGTTGTACCGTCCGGAATGGATCGAAAATGGCAGAATTTTGGAAAAGAAAGTTTAAAGATTTATAAAGATATTCAATCGCAGTTTGAGATCAATCTTCGTCAGAACGGAACTGTTTATCTGGCTTCAAATGAAGAAGAATTGCAATTGATTGAAGAACTCCATCAGATTAATATTTCGAATGATTACGAATCTAATTTGCTGACCAAAGAGCAATGTCTGAATAAATATGACGGTTTACGTGCTGACTATTGTAAAGGAGGATTGTTTTTTCCGCAGGAAGTTACCGTTGAACCATCCACAATGATTCATAAATTGCATCAGTTTATGACAGCCAATCTTGGACTTGATTTGTTTGTAAACACTACGGTTGTAGAAACCCAGGACCTAAACGATGAAGTAATAGCAAGAACTGCTGCAGGTGAAATATACAAAGCTTCAAAAATTATTATTTGTAACGGAAGTGATTTCAAAATATTATATCCTGAGATTTACAACAACAGCGATCTGATTGTTTCTAAACTACAGATGCTGCAGACGAAACCTCAGAATAATTACAGACTGGACGGCTCTATTTTAACGGGATTGACGATCAGAAGATATGAATCGTTTGAAGAATGTAAATCGTATCAGGCCATCAAAGCAAAAGAAAATCCGGATAGTTTTGAGAAGAAGTACGGCGTTCATATCCTGTTCAAGCAAGCCCTTGACGGTTCAGTGATTTTAGGAGATTCTCATGAGTATGCTCCCGCAAAAGATATTGATTCTTTGGGATTTGATCTAAATATGGACATTGATCATTTTATGATTGAAGAAGCCAAAAAGATAATCGATTTGCCTACTTATGAAATCCAAAACAGATGGTTTGGAATGTACTCGCAATGCAAGACCAAAGATATTTTCGAATACACTGTTGACCAAAATATTCACATTATAACCGGAATAGGAGGAAAGGGCATGACGGGAAGCGCAGGATTTGCCAAACACAATATTGATATGATTTTTAATGCATAGGGATTGTGAGTTATGAGTTATGAGTTATGAGTTATGTGTTATGAGGAAAATTATTCATCATAGTTTATAATCTACATTTATGGTGCTTTCTAGAGCAATAAACAATAGATTTTAGACCATCAACCATTAACCACCAACCAAAAACTATAAATTTTTTAAAATAAATATACAAAATGAAAATTAATGAAATTGAAATGGTTGTTTTTGACATGGCAGGAACAACAATTAATGAGCAAAACATAGTTTACAAAACATTGCATAAATCTATCAATAACTTCGGGATCGGGGTTTCTCTGGAATTGGTACTGTCATTAGGAGCGGGAAAAGAAAAACATCAGGCGATTAGGGATATTTTAGAATACAATAACATCACAGACGGGAATAAATCAGATGTAATATTCGAATATTTTAAAGAAACACTGGACAATGAATATTTTTCAGCTTCCGTTTTACCTATTGAAGGTGTCGAAAATGTTTTTGAAAATTTAAAAAAGGATGGTGTAAAAGTGGTACTAAACACAGGCTACAGCAGTCACGTTGCGAATACCTTATTAGAAAAACTGAACTGGAAGGAAGGAAACCAATTCGATGCCTTAATCACCGCTGATGATGTAGTGCTGGGACGTCCATTTCCGGATATGATATACAAAGCCATGCAATTATTTGCGATTACAGACGCTTCAAAAGTACTAAAAGCGGGAGATTCTGCGATAGATATTGAAGAAGGTAAAAATGCCAAATGCGGTGTAACTATTGGTGTTTTATCCGGCGCACAAACCAGACAGCAGCTTGAAGCAGCCCAACCGGATTATATATTAAATTCGCTGGCATCACTTTATAGTGTTATGAAGTGAGGTGTTTGATGTGAATAATGTTAGAAGCAAGAAGCAAGAGGCAAGAAGCAAGAAGCAAGAAGTGAGATGTGAGAAGTAAGATGTGAGAAGTAACAATTAACAATTAACCATTATCAATTAATAATTAGTAAAAATAATATCCCTGCAGGAAAAGTTTCAAACAAGTAAATAAATAGTAACCATAAAACAATTCAACCCAATGAAAAAGATTTTTAGATTAAGTTACATTACAATTCTTGCAAGTGTGCTTTTAGTCACTTCCTGTACCAACGATCCAGCGCTTGCGAAAGACGAACAGGCAGTAAATGCTAAAACGAACTCTAAAACCGGCAAATCTGCTTTAAGCAGTGGCACCAGAAAATTGCTTATTATAGGAATCGACGGCTGTCGTGGAGATGCCCTAATGGGAGCCAATACTCCTAATGTTCATGCTTTATTACCCAATGCGGTTTACAGTTTAGATGCATTGACCGAAGCACCGACGTGGAGTGGAAACGGCTGGTCGACGATGCTTACCGGCGTGACTCATTTGAAACATGGCGTAACCGATAATTCATTTTCGAGTCCGAATTTTACCTCGTATCCTAGTTTTTTAAAAAGACTTGAAACGTATAATTCGGCTTTAAAAACTATGTCAATCGTGCATTGGGCACCGATCAATACCTACATTGTGGATGGGATTGATGTAGAGAAAACGCTCACTACCGATTTGGCTGTTAAAAATGAAGTGGTAGCAGCACTTACAAACGACAATCCGGATGCCTTGTTTTTGCATTTTGATGATGTGGATCATGCAGGACACAGCTACGGATTTTCGCTTAATGTGCCACAATACAAATCTTCAATCGAAACCACAGACGGTTACATAGGTGAAATCTTAACGGCTTTAAAGAACAGACCTAATTATGCCAATGAAGACTGGCTGGTTGTGGTAGCGCCGGATCACGGAGGGATTGTTACAGGTTCCAGCGGATCTCATGGCGGAAGTTCTTACGAAGAACGAAACATCTTTACCATTTTCAACAATAAAAACTTTACGTCGACTAAAATCGAAAAACCGGTGGATCCCACTACAACGATAACGGGTAAGTTTGTCAATTTTAATTCCAATTCTATTTATGCTTCAACAGCCAATGCACTTTACAATTTCGGAACTTCGAGTTTTACAGTGGAATGCCGAGTAAAAACATCAGGATATAGCAGTGATCCTTCGCTGGTTTCGAATAAAAACTGGGTGAGTGGTAAAAACCGAGGTTTTGTCATCTGTGCCAATACCGGAGGAACATGGAAGGTAAATATTGGGGACACTCAAAGTCGTGTGGATATTTCTGGTGGGACAATCAATGATGGGAAATGGCATCACTTGACACTTGTAGTAGACCGTACAGCCAAATTGGTTAAAACGTATCAGGACGGTGCTTTTGTGGGGCAGGCTGCTATTGGCGCCAGTTTCGGAAGTCTGACTTCTGGACTGCCTTTTGCGATAGGACAGGACGGAACGCTCACCTATGGTGCCAATGTAAACGGAAATATTGCTGAGGTGCGCGTATGGAACAAAGCCTTATCGGAAGCTTCGATTTTAAATTATACCTGTTCTTCAGTTACGGTTTCACATCCGGATTACTCCAATCTTATTGGATATTGGAAAGGAGATAACGGATCAGGAAACAGTTTTACCGATTCAAGCGTTCAGCAGGTAAATCTTGCTTTTCCAAATACTCCAACATGGATAAACAGTACAGCCTCTTTAAAATGTGGTACTGCAACAGGAGCAGTTCCAAAGATGGTAGATATCGCCTATTCTTCATTGCAATGGTTTGGTGTACCCATCAATACAAGCTGGTCATTAGACGGCCGTTCATGGCTTCCGGCAGCGAATTAAAAATTTGTGTTTTTTGTTTTTTAAAGGGTTATCTTCTTTTTTGAAGGTAGCCTTTTTGATTTAATTTTGGTTTAGAGGCTAACCGCAGAGTACGCTAAGATACTACGCAAAGTTCGCAAAGGTTTTTTTTCTCATTTTGTGTCATTTCGATCGAAGAGAGAAATCGCATTAGAAACTCGACACAGAATGTCGCCAATCTTTTTCGAATCCCACGTGTGATTTGCTTCGCCTGTTCACTGTCCTTCGAGTCCCCCTTCGGTCGATATTGACAAGCTTAGTAGTTATTTAATCGTAAAGTTCTATCTATAGAGCTTTGCGAACCTTATCTTTTTTAAAAGGTCTAACCTGTAAAAAACTTTGCGATCCTTGCGGTAAAAAAATGGTTAAGTTTAGCTATTACTCTCAGAATAAAAGTAAAGTACCAGCATTACACAGTTTTCTGTTGTTCGGTTTTGGGGAACGTGCGGATGCCTTCCGTTAAAACATAGTGAATCGCCTTCATTGACAACCACTTCTGCATCATCAATAATATAAGTCACACTTCCTTTAATGATGTATTTGAACTCCCAGGCATCTGTAATTACTTTTTCGCGTTTACAGTTTGGTTCCACGTCAAGAATTACAGCTTCAAAACCAATAGAATTAATGCTTTTACTGAAAATATGATAATAGTTAAAACCGGTAGTTTCGGCACGGTCCTCTTTTTCTATCTTTTGATAATCTTCTTTTTTAATATGAATGTACTTCGCATTCTTGGTATTTTCAACGCCTTCAAAAAAATAACTCACATCCGTATTTAAGGATTGTATCAATTCAATCAAAACGGGTAGGGAAGGAATTGTTCTTCCATTTTCAATTCTGGAAATCAAACCGTTGCTAACTCCGGCTCTGTTGGCTACTTCGTGTATGGTTAATGCATTTTTCTTCCTGATCTCTTTTAATCTCTTTCCAATACCAATTAAAAAATCTTCCATAATAAAACTTCGGTTTAATATGGTAAATATAACACAATTAGCGGGTGAGTTGCAAAAGAAGAGAAGTCTTAGTGTGAACTTTTGTATTTTTTATAGTTAGGATTATGGCACACGGATGATATGGATTCGCTAGGCGAAGACGCGGATCTGCACGGATTTTTTTTGTTTTGTCCGGGATAGGATTATTTTATTACGATAACGTATTTTATTCTTCTAAAAATCCGTTTTCATCAGCGTTTTCGTGAAACGAATCCGCTTACTTTTTTTAGTGCCACTTAAAAACAAAAAAGAAGCTTTTTAAAATAGGGAAGAAATCAATTCACAGTGACATTTCTACCCTTTGCTTTTTTAATGAGGTTGAGAGAATCCCTGATTAACGATTTTATTTCTAGTGATGGAGCTTTGCGAATTTCATGTCTGTTTTGAATTGGGCCCTCTATATCCATTTTAGCAGCCTGTAAATGGGCTTCGAACGCTCTGAGCACCTGATTTTCGATAGTTGAATGTTTCTTGTAGTAATAGATTGCATTGTGCAAATCCTCTATATGGCCTGTAAAATCTAAGATTGCTCTTTTGGATACCGCCCGATTGTAGTAAATAGAAAACTCTAAAGGATCAGTTTCAATGGCTTTGTCGAAATCCTCAATGGCATTATAATGGTAATCCAGTTTTTGAAGACAAGTTCCTCTTAAGGCATAAACCCCCTGATCAAATCCGGAATTGATCGCACAGTTTAAATGCAGCAGGGCATCCTGAAACCGGTTCGACAAATAAAACTGTCTGCCCTTTTCCAGATGAAGAGAACCATCATTAGAAACGGGTTTTGAAAGTCTTTCCGTAAACTTTTTTATTACTAAAGTGTTGAACCATTTCATGCTTTTGAGATTTTAGCCAACAGATTAAACAAGTCGTAAAAAGATTTATTAGAAATGGGGGACTAAATTTAAGTAAATTTTTGAAATATAGCAACTTACGATTGTTTTTATTTCGAAAAACAGAGTAAAAGTATCCTAATTACCCAACAGGTAAGAAAATTTTTCCAAAGAAATACAACAACTGAATATAGCGATTTGTTTCGTCAAAAAACTACTTTTTCTTTCTACCGAGCCAAATTATTAGTCCTGTAATAGGTAATGTCGCAGCAAAAAGACAAACCAAAAAAGCAATTATTTTAGTGGTTAATCCATAAACACTTCCGGTATGAATAGGATACATCAAACGTTTCAGTTTGTCACCGTTTGAATAGGATTTGTAAGGTCTGTTTTCAATATTTTCCGCTGTATACTTATCAAAATAAGCCGAGCTGGATTGATGTGGAATGATTCTTCCCAGATCTTCCTTCAGAACCGTAATACTATTGATTGTATCCACCGGCATTCTAATTTGGATATTTCCGGTATAAGGAAAAATACTATCGGTCTTATTGTAAATGCTTTGATAAAAAGCGGTATTGTTGAGCTTAGGGTCTATTTTTGTCGGATTCTCTACTTTTAAGGATACTTTTTTACCAGTAGTTCCATCGGCCAGTAAATAAAGACCATTTTGAAACCAGTCAAAGGCGAAGGAAAGACCAGTTAGCGAAATAATAAGTAAAGCTAAAAAGCTGTAAAAGCCAAAAGTAGAATGAAAATCCCAATTGATTCTTTTGAAAGAACCGCTCCATTTTACCTTTAGTCGCTGTTTTAAATTTTTAATTTTTTTCGGCCACCATAACACCATACCTGTGATCAGCATGAGAACAAAAATAATACAGGAAGATCCCATAATAAGCTGACCGGCATCCCCCATTAGCAATTGTCTGTGGAGTGAAAGTACTACTACAAAAAATCGGCTTTCCTGAGGTGTTGTGGCGAGCACTTTTCCGGTATAAGGATCAATAGAAAAAAACTGTGCCTTTTTATCGGCATCCTTTGCCAGAATTTGGAAGGTACGCGAAGGATCATTGAAGGTATAAATTCGGGTGATTTTTTTGATGCCGTATTGTTTCTGAAGAACGTCTGTACAATAATCAATCGTTTTTTTGGTAGTCCCTACAGATGAAACCTGATAGTATTGAGGATGTAAGAATGAGTCAATTTCTTTTTCAAAAACTAAAATACTGCCGGTTAAGGCCGCAATAAAAACGATTAAACCTGAGCCAAGTCCCAGCCATAAATGTATTTGTCTGACCGTTTTTTTTATTCCTTTCTTCATTTAGTAGCGTATTTGGTTTTATTGGCACTCTGGTTCACACCGTAATGGTGTCATTTTCTGTTAGAATTAAACTTGAATCCGCAGAAAATGCGTCGCAAATTTATACTTATTTAGACTAAATCTTTATTTTTTGGATAAAAAAAAGAGCCGTAAAGCCTCAAAAATGCTCATTTATTAACTTTTGAATGGAGTAATCTTAAACTTTGAGAGGAGAAAACTTACAGATTGATTTTGAATCGTTTTATGGCATTCGTACAATTTTTTAAGCTGTTGCTATTGTAATATTGCTTTTTTATCAAAAAGCTGGTTTATTTTCTGACAAAGCCGAATGAATTATTTAAAATTCTATAGAATAAATCGAAATAATACTTGTTAAACAATTATTAATCTTTACTTTTGCGCTGTTTTTATTAATTCTAAATAAGAATAAAAATCACTAACCAAAAATTAAAATCAATGAAATATCTTAGTTTAAGAACATCAAAGTTTTTATTTATTATCAGCCTCTTATTTTCAGTCTTTTCTTCTTTTGCACAACAAAATGGTGGAAAAATTAAAGGACAAATCACAACCTCTGATGGAAAATCGGCTTCGGGAGTTATTATTACACTTAAAAATTCAAAATATAAAACCATTTCAAATAGCGATGGCAGCTTTAGACTGAACAAAATTGTAGAGAATATTTATACACTGCAAGCGTCATTATCGGGCTACGAAACGATCGAACAGGAAGTTACGGTTGCAAACAATGAAACTGCCAATGTGACTTTGCAATTGAAATTTAATGGTAAAGAAACCAGCACTTCTTCAGAAAATGGTGACCAACTGGATGAAATTATCGTTTCGGCGAGCAGAAAGGTGGAAACCTTATCGAAAACACCTTCTTCGGTAACCGTGATCAATGCTAAAGACATTGAGGATCTATCGATTGTGAGTCCAAATATAGCCAATATTGTGGCATTTGCGGTTCCGGGTTTGGGGTCGGGTACAAACAATACAGGGAATTACGGTCAGACACTTCGCGGAAGAAATCCCTTAGTTTTGATTGATGGAATTCCGCAATCGACGCCATTGAAATCTGCAGGACGTGAACTGCGTTCTATAGATCCTTCGGTAATTGAACGTATAGAAGTCATTAAAGGAGCGACTGCTATTTATGGAAATGGTGCTGATGGAGGTTTGATTAATTATATCACCAAGTCGGGTAAAACTCAGAAGAAATTTGCCGGATACAGTGAAGCTGGAACTAACGGAAATATAAAAGGTGACAGCACATTGGGATACCGATTCAATCAGCAGTTTTATGGAAAAATCAGTAAGTTCAACTATATGGTAGGTGGAACTTATGAAAAAACGGGTGTTTTTCGTGATGGAGGAGGGAAGGTTATTTCTCCAGAATACGGATTAGGAGAAACTAAAACGTATAATGTGTTTACCAAAGTAGGTTACGATTTAACTGCTAAGCAAAGAATTGACTTCATGTACAATTACTTCAGTTCGAATCAGGATTCGGATTTTATCCTTAAAAATGGAGTATACGGAGTAAGCCCGGCAATTGGAGTATTGGGTAACAGACCTGGCGTAGATGAAGGAAATCGTTACAATCATAACGCTAATCTTCAGTATGTAAACAAAGGAATTTTTGGAAGCACTTCACTTACAGCCAACTTGTATTTTCAGGATTTCCTGACGGCATTTTCTAACTCTACTTTTTTCTATGGAAGTGGACAATCACAAACGGCATCTACCAAAAAAGGGTTAAGAGTGTATTTGAATTCTCCTTTTGTAATTTCGTCAAACTTCACGGGTGATGTGACTTACGGATTCGATTTATTGAACGATAAAACGAATCAAAAACTGGTTGACGGACGTGTTTGGGTTCCGAACATCGATATGGTCAATCTGGCACCTTATGCACAGTTATCAACACAACTGTTTGGTGATTGGAATGTAAAAGCAGGTTTGCGTGCAGAAAACATTAAAATCAATATCGACGATTATAATACTCTTGCTACCGGTGCAAATGGAGCGGGAAGTATCGCTGTAAAAGGCGGTGAGCTTAATTATGATGCTTTTGTTTTTAACACAGGTATTCGATACTCAAGATTTAAATTCTTCAATCCGTTTGTGAGTTTTTCTCAGGCTTTTTCTGTATTTGATTTAGGAAGGGTTTTAACCAATGCAAAACAGGATGCCATCTCTAAGTTAGAGACAGAACCAATTATCGTCAACAACTATGAAGGAGGTTTTAGCAGTCAGTTAGGAAAATTCAATTTAAGTGCTTCTTATTATTTGAGTACATCAAAATTAGGAACCAATTTGATTCAGGTGGACGGATTTTTAGTAGCAGAACGTTTGCCGGAAAGAGTTTGGGGATATGAAGTTCAGGCCGATTACCAAATTCTTAAGGAATTGACAGTAGGTGGTAACTATGCAAATGTACAGGGAAGAGGTGATAAAGATTCTGACGGGAACTTTTACGGGCCAACCGATATTTATTTGAAATCAAACCGAATTCCTCCGGTTAAAATTGCGGGTTACGCAAAGTATGGCGGTAAAAGATTAAATGTTGAATTGTACTGGATGTATGTTGGTGATCGTGATGTTTTTAAACCAAATGCCAAAGGAGCTTATGCAATTGGCGAAGGACCAATTCATTCTTTCAATTTATGGAATCTGGCATCTGCTTATAAAGTAACGGACAGCATCCGTGTTAAACTTGGAATTGAAAATATATTCAATACAGATTATTATCCAACGACTTCTCAATTTTATGGTACAAATGCCAATTATACAAGAGGAAACGGTACCAGATTTAACTTGGCGCTGGGATATAGCTTCTAAAAGATAGCTTTTGAACAATAGTTATTATTTTGTTTTTTTATTTAAAGGTTCCTGACGCGGTTTTGTCAGGAACCTTTTTTTGTTTTGGAAGGATATAAAAAAGTCACAGTTTACAGTTTACAGTCTCAGTAATCAGTAAACACTGAAACTGTATACTACGACTGTAAACTGAAAACTGCGACTGAAAACCTATAAAGCTCCTTCTAATTTTATTTAAAGGTTCCTGACGCGGTTTTGTCAGGAGACTTTTTTGTTTTGGAAGGATAAAAAAAGTCACAGTTTACAGTTTACAGTCTCAGTAATCAGTAAACACTGAAACTGTAAACTGAAAACTGTAAACTGAAAACTGAAAACTGTGACTGAAAACTGCGACTGAAAACTTATAAAGCTCCTTCTAATTCCAGTGATTCCTTAAGCAAAGGATAGTTTACTTTTCCGTTTGGTGTAAGTGGAACGTCTTCTATATGCATCACTTTTAAAGAACTGGCATGAAGATTTAGTTTAGCTTTTAGCACTTTCAGAATTAATTCTTTGTTCAGATTTTCGTCGGTGTACATTACGGCCAGGTGTTTATCGTTTATTCCGAGACAGATAAACGTTTGTCCACCCAATGCATCTTTCAGCAACAATTCTGTTTCGTCAAGATTGAGACGTACTCCGAACAATTTTACGATTCGTTTGATTCGGCCTACAATATAGTAGTAACCTTCTTCGTCTTGTCGGGCCTTGTCTCCAGTGTGGAGTCTTTCCTGTTCCTCATAAAACTGAAGATCAGCTCTCACATTGGCATAACCGCCATAAACATTGGGACCAATATAAATCAGTTCCTCTGTTTCGTTATCAATCTCAAAACGTCCATTTTTAACGGGTAAGCCGATAGAAGTTCCTTTTCGCAACAGATCTTTCGGAGGCAGATAAGCCATACGGCCCGAAGCTTCTGTTTGACCATACTGTGCAAAGAATTGCTTGCCGAATTTCTCACTAAAAACTGAAATTGCTTCGATTAGTTTGTGATTCAGCATTCCGCCCGTATGGGTCAGGTAACGTAAGGAAGGATGATCTTTCTTGAAAAATCCAATACTGTACAGCATCTCATAGAAGTACGGAACTCCACCTAAGGTAGAGTATCCGTAGTTTTTGAAATCGGCCCAGAATTCTTTTTGAAAAGCATCTTTATCCGTACAAACAATCTGACTGGCTTTGATACAATTGGTGGTAAAAATCGACAAGCCATACACAAAATTGATCGGCACATTTAAAGGTACTACATCATCTGGTCGGATAGGCATATATTCCATAATCGATTTTGCATTGTGTACCAGGTTTTCATCAGAAAGCCTAACAAATTTAGGCGATCCTGTAGTTCCGGAAGTACTTAGCAAAAGTTTTATTTTGGCATGTATCGGGTAAATTAAATTTACGTTTCGTTTAAACAATACTATTGTTTCTGACGCATTTACAGCTGTGTAGCCTTCTATTTCAGTTCGCGTAGGGTCGTAAATATAATAAGGAGTATATTTCTGTTCCAGATTTTCCTTAAAATTTTCAAGTAACCCCATTCCTAACAAAGCAATCGTAAACCTGCTCTGGTAAAAATTTAAAAGCGTTTCAATAGCCGGTAACTGATTGTCATTGTAAATAAAAACAACTGAACGGATGTTTTCGATTTCCAGTGACTGATCCATTTCTGCAATAGTTTTTGAAACTCCGGTACTGGCGTCAGTAAAAGTCAGTTTTTCATTTTTTCTGATTAAATCGTATAGTTCCATAAGTTTAGTGGTCTATTCTAATTGATTTCAAATCCGTATTTTTTTAAGATGTCTTTAATTTTTGCTACACTTCCCATCTCCAGAATGTCTTCCATTTCGATCGAGATTTTGTAAGTACTTTCAAGTTCTTCTACTAATACCAAATGACTCATTGAATCCCATTCGGCTATAGCCTGATATTCCAGTCCGTCGTTTACTGCCTCAACAGGAATTTCAAAAGCTCTTGCAAATACTCCGTGTAATTGTTCTATTGTACTCATTGTTTTATTATTTAATATTAAATTGATATTCTTATTTATTGTTTAATGTTTTGTTATGTAATTCATATGCAATAGATATGACGCTCCTTCCGAGCTTTCGCAAAAAAAACATTCTAAATGCTATAAATATGTCGCTCCTTTGGAGCTTTTTATAAATGTTAATCTCATCGGAATGTAATTCTATAGATATGGGGCTCCTTTGGAGCTTTTGCAAAAAATGCGTTATAAATTCTATAAATATGATGCTCCTTTGGAGCTTTTTATAAATGTTAAGCCTCATCGGGGCAAAATATTTATAGAAATTGATAAACATCGTTTCAATAAACCCCAACGGGGTGACATATTTTGAACCGGTTTAGTTTTAAACCTTAGTATGTTTCCATTTTCCTTTTCGGAAGACGACGATACAAGCCACGGCCAATATAATTTCTGAAACAAGGATGGCCGTAAAAACACCATTGGAACCCAGGTCAAAAGTAATTCCCAGAGCATAGGCAAGCGGAATCTGTATGACATAGAACATCAGGATGTATAGCCACGTCACCACTTTTACTTCACCGGCCGCATTAAGAGCTCTTGAAATCACCATCGTATAACCTAATAATATGTAGGCTATAGAAATTAGATGAATGTACATGGTACTAAAAGAGATCACCTCAGGAATATCAGTAAAGATTTTTATGACCGGAACAGCTAGGAATATCCAGGAAATTCCAATTAAAACCAGAAATCCCATGTTTAACATTCCCGCTCTCCAAACCGATTTTTCGGCACGATCAGGCTGTTTCGCTCCCAGATTTTGTCCGGTTAAGATTCCTGCGGCGTTTCCAAGACCCCAGGCCGGCATCGTAGCAATCGAAGTGACTCTTTGTGCCAGAATGTATCCGGCAAGAGCACTTTCGCCAAAATGCGACATGATTTTAATCATGAACACCCAGCTTGATGCCGGAATGATGAATTGTACGGTACCGCCAAAAGCCAGTTTCAGTACTCTTTTGAAAATAGCAAGATTAAAGACCATTTGTGCCAGACCAATTTTTAACATGGTTTTGGCCCTTATCAGATACCAGGCCTGGTACAGCACTCCAATTACTCTGGCAATTAAAGTTGCCAGTCCAACTCCCAATAAACCGTATGCCGGAACAGGACCCCAGCCATAAATAAATACCGGACACAGTATAATGTTCAACGCATTGGATAACCACAGTATTCTCATAGCAGTCGAAGCGTCTCCAACACCTCGGAAGATCCCATTTACGACGATTCTAAGAATCAAAAATCCGCTGGAAGCAAACATGACGATGCCGTAAGTTCTTCCTTCCTTAACCATAGCATCAGAAAGTCCCATGGCACTCATAATATCGGTGGTCCAGATGGTGCAGACAATACTAATCAGGGCAGCAATGGGTACTGTAGCATAAATCACCTGCATGGTGGTCTGACCTGCCGCTTTGAATTTTTTCTCGCCAATTCTTCTGGAAATCATCGCTGAAGCCGCTATCCCCAAACCAATGGAAACGGAGTAACAAAAGGTGATGAAAGTAGTGGTAGCTCCTGCGATTGAAATTGCATTCGTACCCAATCGGCTAACAAAGAACAGATTGGAACATACAAATAGTGATTCCATCAGAAGCTCAATCACCATTGGAACTGACAGTAAAAGAATGGTTTTGTTAATGCTGCCCGAAGTGAAGTTCTTTTCACTTCCGGCAAGAGAACGCCTTAACAGACCAAAGAAGGAGCGTGTTTTTAAAAGTGCTTCTTTCATTAGTTTTCTTTTGCCGTTACTATTTCTTCATTGATTAACTGATGTAACGGATTCGGTACAAAACCGCTTTTCTTCATGTGTGGAAATCCTGCCGTTTCTTCATAACCATTATACAAACGTCGGCTATTGAAGATAAGACGTTTGAATTCAGGTATAAACATATTGTACTTGTCGAAGATTTCCTGAAGCTCAGGATGTTCTGCCTGATATTCGATGATAATATCGTAAACACAATTCCAGAATTCCTTCTCTGTATAGTTAGCGTTTGTAATCATAACGTGACTCAGGTATCTGAAGAAGGCATCAAAAATGGCGATAAGTATCGTTAACGGTGCATTTTCCGGATTTGGAGAGGCATTAAACAAGTTATCAATAAATTCCTGTGGCAATTTTTTCTTTGCTTCTTCATTAATTAAAATATCTCCCACAAAATCCTGCAAGGCAATACGTGTTGGCACATAATCTTTTAAAATCAGAATCACATTTTGTCCATGTGGATCGATAGATAACGAATGCTGGTAATAAATCTGAAGCACGGGCTTAAGATACGCAGTCATATAAGCTTTGAGCCATTGTTCTGTAGAAAGACCTGATTTTTCTATAAGTTCTTGTACAAGACTTTTCCCGGTGTTGTCTACATATAATAATGCCGCCATCGTCATTAAATTCTCTCCTTCTCTAAGGGAATTTATAGGGCTTTCGCGCCACATAGCACCCAGATATTCATTGTACTGGTAAGGGGGATTGTCAATTTTACTGTAACTAGGGTGGGCATAGGTAACCGAAACGACTTCGCCTAAAAGTACAACTCCCATTTTTTGCAAGTGCTCGTCTTGTTTTAGAACATTTTTCAGATACTCTGTCAAACGTGGCGCTATCAATAATTGTTTAGGAGACAAACCTCTGACATGGCTGGTGTTTAAAATAGACATTGATGTTTTTACATAATGTTTATGAGGTGCACTTTCGTTGAAAAAAGTACGGATGCTTTGTTGAGGGCTGTAAATGTCTTCGGTTAACTCTAATGGGATAAGATGTTTGGAAGCAATATCATTAGAAAATTGCATCACAAGTTTATTTTGCCATTGCCATACATGCACTGGAATAAAAACATAATCATACGGATCTACATTCAATGCCTCTAACTTGTTTCTAAAGGCATCCAGTTTTTCTTTACCAATTTCATTTTCATAAAAATCCTGATCGTCCACATTGGTCTGTAAACGCAGATTAGCTCTGTTTTTATGAGCAGCAATCCAAATTAAACGTGTTCTTTGATCAGACTCGGGATTGTATTTCGTATAATCTTCCGAGTCAAAACCAATACGCCCTTTGTTTACAATTACCCACGGGTGGCCATCAAGACTGTGTTCGATCGTTTGAAAATCAGCATCGGCTAATTCGGCGGCAGGCACACGGCGGTTTGACTGAATGTAAGCATCAGCATATAAGGTGTGCAGTAACTCTTCGATATAATGGGCCAGGGTAAAAGAGTTGATGCCAAAAGTTTCCTGAAGTTCGATAAAGAAATTTGGGACATCGATATGATCTAATTTTACTTCATGCTCAACTTTACAAAGGCTGTCTTTAACGATATGCCAATAGTTAAGAAACCTCGGATAAGCCGAAAAAGTATAGTAAATACTCTCTGTGTCGGTTTCTAATCTGAAATGAGTAAGACCATCTTCGTCTTTAGCGGTTATTTGAGGGTTTGCAACGTCTTCACGCATCAATTCCGAAATACTTTTAGCGAGTAAGTTTCGATTGACCTGATTCCAAATATCGGCATTGAGGTGCTGAGCGTCTTTAAAGGTATTTTCTGGGGTTATCATCTGAGTTGATTTTTAGTATGATCTAATGGTTTACTTGCTCGTTTACTAATTCCATAACATTCGCTGATGAAAATTCAGGAGTTGCTCTTTGTACCCCGAATTGTTGAAAAGCAATGCGTTTTTCAACCTTATACACTTCACGATTAGCGATTTGGTTAATGATGTACGAATTTCGATAAGCACCCATTCCTAAGTCCGGAGTCGAAAGTCCATGCGTATGTAATTCAGCATTCTGAACAAAAATATCCGTACCGTTTTTGTCAATAGTATAATTACGATGTACTTTGAATAAGCCATTTTCCAGTCGGCCAATTTTGTCCTGAATTCCTGAAAGAATAGCAGGTTCTTTGTATTTGTAACCCGTTGCCAGAATCACATAATCGGTTTGATCCTCGAAAGGCTGCTCCAGTTCTGTTTGTACAAAATCAAGTAAATGCGAACCATCTGTATCTTCTTTTACCGAAGTCAGGCGCATGTTAGAGCGTAATTCCACATTTAGTGGCGTATCTTCTAAGCTCATCTCGTACAAGCTGTCGAAAATCTCGTTAATCAATTCGTGATCAATCCCTTTGTATAGCCCGTGCTGACTGTCTAAAAGCTGTTTTCTTTTTTGTGCCGAAAGACTGTGAAAATGATCTACATATTCCGGAGAAGTCAGCTCCAAAGTCAGCTTAGATTTATTGTCAAGCGGGAAGAAGTGTGACGAACGGGTAAACCATTTCAATTGCAATCCGTCTTCCGTATCCGGTAAAAGATCACGGAATACCTCAGCAGCACTTTGTCCTGAACCAATGATTGTTACCGACGCATTTTTCTGAATCTGAGGTTTGAAATATAAATATTGAGAGGCATGAATCACATTTGGAAGAGCTTCGGTGTCAATAAAATCAGGGACATGTGGTGAAGTTCCCGTACCCAAAACTATTTTATGCGTATAATAAACAGTCGTAACACAGGTCTGAGTATGGATCACCGTAACTTTGTACACATCATCAACAGGGTCAATTGAAATCACCTTGTGCGAAAATTTAAGGTTGCTTAACTGAGCCGCCGCCCATTTGCAATATTCATTGTACTCTCTTCTGTAGATAAAGAAATTTTCACGGATGTAAAATTTATAAGCACGTCCGCTTTGTTTGATGTAATTTAAGAAGCTGTATTTATTCGTTGGATCGGCCATTGTAACCAAATCGGCTAAGAACGGAACCTGTAAAGTGGCATTGTTTAACATTAAACCCGGGTGCCAGTCAAAGCCTTCCGACTGATCAAAAAACAGTGCAGGTAAATCTTCAATGGGTTCGATAAGTGCGGCAAGTCCAAGGTTGAAAGGACCAATTCCAATTCCGATTACCGAATATATTTTTTCTGTATTCATTGTGGTTATTTTATGAATTAAACTTGTGAGGCTGAAACGATTTTTTTTTGAAACTCTTCGGCAGCCGGGAATTTAGCCCAGTACCATTCTCTGTAGCAGAAGTTCAGATTGGCTTTTTTATGAGGCATTTCGATTACTTTTTGAATTTTAAATCCAACGTGGGCTTTGTTCATCATCGAAGCGATAGAATCTACAGAACCTTCACCTACCATTTTGCCTACTTTTGATTCGCTCAATACAAAATCCATCATAGATTGTGTTGCCGGAGAACCGTATTTTAGTTTCGGATCTGTTGGTGCGATAAACTGGTGCGTTCCATAATCAGACGGAAGTACGTCATAGTATTCTCCCACAATGTCACGGCTCGCCCAATACACTTCGATATTAAAAGTAGGAACACCATTAGCCTCTCCAATATAACTGTGCGAATGACCACCCGGAAGCAGCGTACGGTAAAACACCTCCAAATCGCGAATTGGCCAGTTCATCTGCCAGATTTTCAAAGCATGTTCGCGGTGAAACCACTCGTGAAGCATCTCCAAATCTTTGTCTACATCTACCGGACGCAAAGTGATTGTTACATTTTCTTTCTCAAAATAACGGCTGAAAACAGTAGTGTTTGCTTTTGGCTGAATTAGTTTTTTAGAGAAAAAGTGTCTGTTTAAAGGATTTGGAAAAGTTTTGTACACCGCCGGATTGGTTCTTGGCGCACTGGCTTCATCCATATTGTTTAAACTGGTTAGTAAATTTCCTTTTACGATTAATTTGACACTTTCGGTGAAATGAGAGACTAAACCTGTAACATCTGATTCTCCTTCTTTTTTGATCGCTTCGTAAATCAGGTTAAGCAGCGTATTTTCGTCGGCAAGTTTGTTTTTACCCAAAGCGCTCACAATTCCAAGCAAGTGATTGATTAAGAAATAATACCCCCAGAAATCAATAATTCTTTTTTCGGCAATAAAAGAACGGCTGTCTTTACCAAATTCCGGAATCAAACGTTCCAGTTCTTCTACCTGTCCCTGACGGAAAAAGTATCCCTGATTGTCTCTGAAATAGAATTTTGAAGGGAAAAGATTTTCATCGAATTCAACCATTACATTCTGTTGGTGAAATTCTGAACCAAATCCATATTTGTTGAAAATACCAATTAAAGGCGTAAGGCTAATATTCAGGTATTGTTTGAACCATGCAATAGCGGTGTCTGCTACTGTTAAGTCTTGTCTTTTGGCCGATTCTTCAATCAGAGTTACGATTCTTGGCAGTTCAGTCAAAATGTTATCCTGTGTCAAAGAAGCTACCAGAGTCACGTTTTTATTGGCGTTGGCTCCATGAAAAGGATTTTGACGAATGCTGGTACTGAAACCGTCAATAATTTGATCTTCATAAACCACTGTAATGAACGCAGGATCAGTAATAAGCTGAATTTGTGGGTAATCTTTTTGAATGCCTTTTCCCCAATCTGTTTTCATCAACTGCGCTGCATCATAACCACGGTTAAGTTCGTGTAGGTAATTGACACGGAAGGAATTGGTGATTTTTACATGCAAAGAGAATTTATACATCCATTCACTGTCGGCATTGTAAACGGTACGAACAGATGAGGTCGCTGCATAAGAAGGTCCAAATTGCCCCAAACTGAAAAGAAGCTGTTTAGACTGCATTTCTTTAACCTCTTTTTGCTCCAATAAATAAGTCGCTTCCCAAGGGTGAACTGGTACTATTTTGTATTGCGAATAGAAATCCAGTAATTCTTTGGCATTTTTATCAGCAAATTGCGAAACCTCTTTTCTCAAATAATCGGTGATCAAATAGTCTTCGGCACTTTTTTCGGCTACATTTTCCGGGTGAATCAGGAAATAGTGGAGCGGGAATTGTCCTTGGGTTTCAGGAGAATATTGAACCAATTCGTCCTTTGTAAATCCTTCTCTGCTTTTTGGCAACGGATGTACAGTATGTCCCAGGATTAAAGATTGTTCAGAAGCTATAAAGGACTGTTCCGGATTGTTGGCTGTACGGTCACTGTTTTTGTAATGCTCCAGATAAAGTGCCAGATTCTCGATGCTGTTTTGCATGCGTTTTTGCGTAGGAACGGGATCAATATCAGGGTTTTCTGTTTTAGAATAAGCAGCAACAAGTTCCGTAAATTCGATTGGATTTATTTCCCTGAATGTATCTGTTGCAATAGTGCGTGACACTACAGGAAATCCGAAAGCATGTACGCCACTTTCAGAAAAATAAACCAAGGGAGCAAAAACTTCCTGACCAATAGCAGTGAAGTCAAATTTAAGAAAAGAGCTATGGTCGATAGTTTTCATGAATTCGGCCAAAGCAGGGTCGTATTTCGGAACACCTTCGTATTGGATCCAATTGCTAAATTCTCTGCAATAGCAGTTGAGCAGGGATTTGTAGTTTACTTGTTCTGCCAGTTGGTAAAAATTAGTTGAGTCTGTGGTATTCATCTCCGTTTTGTTTTATGAGGTTAAGAATGTTTTTAATATCATTTAGGGTGGTAAGAGGATTTAAAATGGTGAATTTCAGGTAGAATTCTCCATTTACTTTGGTGCTGGCTACCAGTACTTCTCCGCCATAGAAAAGCTTCTCTTTGATGTATTTGTTGACGTCACAAGAGTTTGATTCAACGGGTCCGTCCAGATAGCGGAACAATAAAATACCAATATCAGAGTGGCATAACAGTTCAAAATTCGGATCGGCTTCAATGTAGGCAGCGGTTTGTTGAGTGATTTCTATTAAGGCTTCAGTAAATTGTCCAAGTTTTTTCTTACCCATATAACGAAGCGTAAACCAAAGTTTCAAAGCATCAAAACGGCGTGTAGTCTGAACAATCGATTTATTAACCTGAGCCGGAAGCACATCGTAGTTTTGTTCTTTTGGGTTCAGGTAATCAGCATGATGCTTGATTATGTTGAGGTGAAGTTTGTCTTTTACAATAAAAGCACTGCTGCTCACTGGTTGGAAGAACGATTTGTGGTAGTCGATGGTTACAGAATCGGCAAGTTCGATACCGTTTAATAAATACCTTTGTTTCTCTGTCAGTAATAATCCACATCCATAAGCAGCATCTACGTGAAGCCATAAATTATAGCGGTTGGCAATATCGGCAATGGTTTTTAGAGGATCAACATTACCGAAATCGGTGGTACCTGCTGTTGCGGTAATCGCAATTGGAATGTTTCCTCTTCTAATTTCGTCTGCAATTGCTTTTTCCAGTTTTTCAGGATCCATACGGTATCTTTTATCAACGCCGACGTTTACGATTGCCTGTTCTCCAAGACCTAGAATCCAGGTAGTTTTATGATTGCTGAAATGCGCCTTGTCCGAAACAAAAATTCTGTATTTATGTGCATCAGGAGGAAGACCTTCCAATTTGATATTCCATTTCTGATACTGCAAAGCATAATAATCTCTTGCCAAAAGCAGCCCCATTAAATTACTTTGAGAGCCTCCCGCTGTAAAAACACCATCACCCTGAGTATAGCCAATCTGCTCGCTGGTCCAGTCAATCAGTTTTCTTTCGATAAAAGTTCCACCGGCGCTTTGGTCGTAAGTATCTTGTGAGGAGTTGATGGCACTGATCAGAATTTCGGCAGCTAGTGCCGGAATAACAACCGGACAGTTTAAGTGTGCAATATATTCCGGAAGGTGGAAGGCTGTAGCATGGTTAACATATAGCTCGTCTACTTCGTTCAGCAGACTTTCGTAATCGGGTAGTGGAGTGTCAAAATCTATCTCTTCAACTTTGGCTCTGATTTCTTCAGGTTTGATTCCGCTGAAAGGTTTTTTATTATTTTTTAGGAAATTCGAAACGCGTTCCTGTGCTAATTTCATGGCCTGAGCGTATTCTGTTCCGGAGTTTTGATGGAAAATATCTTTATAAAAATTCTGGTCCGACTGGACTCCTTTTTCGGTGACTTCTGTACGAATCAATGTGGTATTCATAAAATAGTTGTTTTAAGGGTTAAAGTTATTTTTCAGTCGAGGTAGACGACTTTTTTAGATAAAGGGGTTCTCTTTTTTTTGGAAGGTTTTAAGGCTTCGGGATAATACCCCAGATAAAGAAGCCCTAGTGATTTTTCGTTTTCTGAGAGACCAAATTTTGCCACATAATCGATAGCTACTCCTTTGGTACTCCAGTAACTGCCCATTTTATGAGCATGGCAGGTAAGTGCAATATTTTGTACAGCAGAAGAGACTGCAGCAATTTCTTCCCATTCGGGCAGGTCAATTTTGGTGTTTTTCACCAGGACCACTCCAATCATGCAGGCTGCATTGAGCGGATAATTTTCGAGATAAGAAAGCTTGTGTTTTTGATCTTCTGGAGATAATTCAGTATAAAAATCTTTGTAATAGTGAGCCATATATTCACCATACTTCTTCAAATATTTGCCCCTAAAAACGATAAACCTCCAGGGTTCTGTCATTTTGTGAGTAGGAGCCCAAGTGGCATTCGTCAAAATTTCTTCAAGCAGTTGATCCGGTAATTCTCCCTTGATAAACTGATTGGCATAGACGCTTCTCCTGTTACGGATGTTCTTCGAAATTTTGTTTAATTTATAAGAAGAGTCTGATAGCTTGATTTTGCTGGGGTTGTTCTTAATTTTCATTTATTTTGGAAATTTTTCTAAGAAAATTCTTTTTTATTTTGGCCAAATAAAAATAAATTTGTAAGTAATTCTTATTTAGAATGAATAAGAATAGTTCGAAACAAAAGTATAAATTAATCTGACAGAAAAAAAAGTTTTTTTCAAAATTTATACGAATGAACGTACACTTGACTTTAAAACTCTTTGATTTTTATTTGTTAATATATTGATTGTTAGCTGTTTGTGTTTTTGTGTTTAAAGTCTTTTTACTGCTATTATTAAATTGTAAAAAAGAAGTTACGTGTAATTTTTACAGCTAAAAAAAGAGGTAGAAATACTTGTTTTGTTTTGTATTCTTACAAGAAGTTAAATAAGGAGACCAGACCAGCAGGGAAGAAGCATTTAGCTTGGTTTTAGGAACTTTTTAGCAAAATTTTAATGGAAGTATTCTCGTCCATTTTGAAATAGAAAAGGGTTATGAATTTTAGAATTTTGAAGTTTTTTTTGAGTTGAAATATCTTAGGAGGGAGCATCTTAATTTTAAATTGAGAATAGTTGTTTTGAATTAACTTTTAGGTTGTATAAAATGATTTAATTTTTAGTTTTTGATATGATAATTGTAATTTTTAGTGCTTTAATGGGGTAAAATGATAAAAGTTGTTTGCTTCTTGTTTTAAGTATGAAATTATTTTGCGACATCGTTTAAATTTGTGAAGTGCGAAAAATCATTATATATCTTTTCATCTTTTTAATTGTATCCAATATTGGGTTCTTTCAGCAGTTTTATAAATTGCCGATATTGCTGGAGCATTTTAAGGAACATCAGCAAAGACATGATATCAGTTTTTTTGATTTTTTAGAAATGCATTACTGGGGAGAAGATTTAAAAGACAATGATTCTGATCGTGATATGCAGCTTCCGTTTAAGAACATATCCGGACCTTACGTACAGCTGGTGTTTGTTCCGCAGGACAAACCGGTATTTTATATTCCTTTTACCGTTGGATTTTCACCATCGGGTAAAATTCCTTATACCTCAGATTTGTATTCAAATCCTTCCTTGTTTTCGGTATTTCGACCTCCTGTAGCCTAATTTGATTTTATAGAATTTTTATTGTGGTTAAGACATTTTTGATGTTTTAGCCCTGGCATTACTATATTCAAATAAATTAAATTATGCTTAATAAGATCATACAGTTCTCAGTTAAAAATAAACTGGTAATTGGGATCTTCACGTTGCTATGGATTATCTATGGCGTGTTTGAAGTAACCCGTTTACCTATTGATGCGGTTCCTGACATCACCAACAATCAGGTACAAATTATTACAACCGCTCCGTCTTTGGGAGCCGAAGATGTGGAACGCTTAATTACATTTCCAATCGAACAGGCGATTAGTAATATACCGCAGCTGAAAGAAAGCCGCAGTATTTCGCGTTTTGGACTTTCGTTGGTTACGATTGTTTTTGCTGACGATACAGACGTGTATTGGGCACGTCAGCAGGTGGCAGAACGATTGCAAAAAGTAGAAATTGCAGAGAACGCGAGTATTCCTGAAATGGCACCCGCAACTACAGGTCTGGGCGAGATTTACCAGTATGTTTTGAAACCGCAACCCGGATATGAAACGAAGTATTCTCTGGAAGACCTGCGTACTATTCAGGACTGGACGATAAGAAGACAGCTTCTGGGAACTCCCGGAATTGCCGATGTTGCTACTTTTGGAGGGAAACTAAAGCAATATGAGGTTGCCGTTAATCCGTCGCGGCTTAAAGCGCAGAACCTGACTATTAAAGAAGTTTTTACAGCCCTGAACAGTAATAACGAAAATACGGGTGGGGCCTATATTGAAAAAGGGCCAACGGTACTTTACATCCGAAGTGTTGGATTGACTCGAAACATAAAAGACATTCAGAATATTATTGTCAAAAATACACAGGCCGGAACTCCAATTCTGATTAAAGATATTGCAGAGGTAAAAATGTCTTCTGCGATACGCTACGGAGCCTTAACGACAGATGATATTGGCGAGTCGGTTGGTGGAATTGTAATGATGCTTAAAGGAGAGAATGCCAGTAATGTGATCGTAAAGGTTAAAAAACGAGTTGCTGAAATTGAGAAAATTTTACCAAAAGGTTTAAAAATAGAACCTTTTTTAGATCGGACTAAAATGGTAGATAATGCTATTGGAACGGTAGAGAAGAATCTTATTGAAGGAGCACTGATCGTGGTACTGGTGTTGGTACTTTTCTTGGGTAATTTAAGAGCAGGTTTTATTGTAGCCTCGGTAATTCCTTTGGCCATGCTGTTTGCTATTATCATGATGAATACGTTTGGTGTGAGTGGGAATTTAATGAGTCTGGGTGCGCTTGATTTTGGTTTGATAGTCGATGGCGCGGTGATTATTGTGGAAGCCATTTTGCATCATATTCATTCCTCCAAAAAATACAAAGAAATCGATTCTATTTCACAAGAAGAGATGGACAAGGAAGTGACGGGATCAGCAGGACGCATGATGAACGCTGCAGTATTTGGACAGATTATTATTCTGATTGTATACCTTCCGATATTATCACTGGAAGGCATTGAAGGAAAGATGTTCAAGCCAATGGCACAAACGGTGGCCTTTGCCATTTTAGGAGCTTTTATACTGTCGCTTACCTATGTTCCTATGGTAAGTGCTTTGTTCATTAGCAAAAAAATAAATCATAAACCGAATTTATCGGATCGAATAATGACAAATCTTGAGTTTTATTATGAAAGAGTTTTGTCGCGAGCATTGCAGGTTAGAAAAGCGATTGTGATTTCAGCTTTCGTTTTGTTTGGTATCGCCTTGTTGCTTTTTAGCCGAATGGGCGGTGAATTTATCCCACAACTGGAAGAAGGCGATTTTGCCGTAGAAACTCGTTTATTACTGGGGACAAATTTGTCAACGACGACAGCAACCATTGAGAAAATTTCGACTGCATTAAAAAATACCTATCCGGAAGTGGAAAAAGTCGTTTCGAGAATTGGTAGTGCCGAAATTCCAACAGATCCTATGCCTATAGAAGGAGGTGATATGATTATTGTCTTAAAAGATAAATCAGAATGGACCAGTGCTTCTTCGTTTCCTGAATTGGCAGATCAAATGACCCAAACCGTTAAAGAGGTTGCACCGGGAGTTACGACTGGTTTTCAGTTTCCGGTTCAGATGCGTTTTAACGAATTAATGACAGGAGCAAAGCAGGATTTGGTTTGTAAAATTTATGGCGAAGATCTCGATAAACTGGCAAAATATGCCGAGCAGTTAGGCGCGATTAGCACTACTGTAGAAGGCGCTACAGATCTTTATGTGGAGAAAGTTACCGGAATGCCACAAATTGTTATTGACTATGATTGGGCAGAAATGGCGAAGTACGGTATTTATGTTTCAGACATCAATCAAACCGTAAATGCCGCGTTTGCAGGAGCTGTAGCAGGCAGTATTTATGAAGGAGAAAAAAAGTTCGATATGGTGGTACGCGTGGAAGCTAATGGACGGAAAGATATTGAGGATGTTCGAAATTTACTGATTGCAACCCGTTCCGGAATGCAGATCCCGTTGTATCAGGTAGCTTCGGTTAAAGAAGTGGAAGGTCCGAACCAGATTCAGCGCGAAGATGCCAAAAGGAGAATTATTGTTGGTTTTAATGTAAGAGGACGGGATGTTGAATCTATTGTAGAGGAATTGCAGAAAAAAGTAAACAGTCAGATCAAATTTGCTCCCGGATATTACATTACCTATGGAGGGACTTTTGAAAATCTGCAACAGGCCAAATCGCGCCTTGGAATTGCAGTCCCTGCAGCTTTGTTTATGATTTTGGCGCTGTTGTATTTTGCTTTCCGATCTTTTAAAGAAGGCATTATCATTTTTACTGCCATTCCGTTATCGGCAATTGGCGGTGTTTTTGGACTGGCGTTGCGGGATATGCCGTTTAGTATTTCGGCCGGTGTTGGTTTTATTGCACTGTTTGGCGTAGCCGTTTTAAATGGAATTGTTTTAATCTCCGAGTTCAATCGGATACAAAAACACGGCGAAATTACCGATCCGCTTCAGATTATCATTAACGGAACCAAAAACAGGTTGCGTCCTGTATTGATGACAGCTGCTGTTGCTTCTTTAGGATTTTTACCTATGGCTTTGAGCAATGGCGCAGGAGCAGAGGTACAGCGTCCGTTGGCCACGGTCGTTATCGGCGGACTCATTACCGCAACTCTACTCACACTTTTTGTACTTCCGGCAATTTATTTAATGACGTATCATAGCAAAGTTTTTTCTAAGAAAAATAAAAAACATAAGATGGATAAACTGACTTTACTAGTGCTGGCTTTGTTTCTTACGGCTTCGGTACAGGCACAAGATGCACCTATCTCGCTTGAAGAATCTTTATCAATAGCGATGCAGCACAACAGAAGAATTAAATCTTCTCAATTGAATGAAAGATCGAAAGAACAATTGGAAAAATCTGCTTTTGATATTCCTAAAACAGCTTTTACTGCCGATTATGGTCAATTTAATAGCGCTGTAAACGACAACCGTTTTGGGATTAGTCAGACTTTTGCTTTTCCAACAGTATATACAAATCAGAAAAAAGTATTGAGAGAGCATCACAATGCCGCAAAAGCAGAATCGCAGTTAACAGTGCAACAGGTTAAGTCGAATGTGAGAAACTTATTTTATGATTACATCTGGCTCAACAGTAAAAAGGAATTGCTGACTTATGCCGATTCGATTTACAGATTAATGGAACAGAAATCAGAGCTACGCTATAAAACAGGAGAAGCTAATGTTTTGGAAAAAACAGCTTCTCAATCTGCACGGCAGTTTTATATGAACCAGCTTGCAATGGTAAATAAAGATATCTCCATCATACTTAAAACGTTTAATACGGTTCTTCAGGACAGTATGGTTCATGTGCCCATTTCACAGACTGTAAAAAATGATTTTATGGTTTCATTACATCAAAATAAAGATACCGCAGAGCTTCCTCAGGTACAACTTTCAATGTACGAAGCAGAAGCGGCAAAATGGAGATGGAGAACGGAACAGTCCAAAATACTCCCCGATATTACCATTGGCTATAATAATTTAAGCATCATTGGAACACAAACAAGCACTGTAGGTCAGGAAGTTTATTACAATGGAAGTCAGAGATTTAATTATGTTAATTTCGGTTTGTCAGTCCCTCTTTTTTTTGGCAGTCAGTCCGCGCGTAATAAAGCAGCCAAAGTAGATTATGAAGCGTACAAAATGCAGGCAGAAACTACAAAAATTGAATTGAAGACAGAGATTGTCAATGCGGTAAATGAAATCGAAAAATACAAAGAAAGCCTTTCCTATTATGAAAACGAAGGATTAAAAAATGCGACAATAATTATCGATACAGCCAACAGTCAATTGGAAAATGGAGATATCGATTACCTGCAATGGGTTTTAGTGGTCAATCAGGCGATCACCATAAAAAATGAATATTTAGACCGAATTAATGATTACAACAAAGCTGTAATTAATTGGCAAACCCTTAATAATTTATAAAATAATGAAAATATATAGCAGTATCATTTTTGTTTTTCTATGCTTGGTTTCCTGCCAGAGCGACAAAAAAGAATCACAAAGTAAAAAAGTATTAACACCTGAAAACAGTATTCAATTAAGCGATGCACAGATCAAAAATGCAAAATTGCTTGTTGGTCATCCTGAAGAAAGAACAGTAAAAGGAATATTACAGCTTCAGGGGACCGTAACGGTGCCTCCAAAGAGTGTGGTTACAGTAAGTATTCCTTTAGGAGGTTACATCAAAAAAACGGATTTAATGGCAGGTATGCATGTTAGAAAGGGACAAGTATTGGCGGTAGTCGAGGACATGCAATACATACAATTGCAACAGGATTATCTTACCGCGAAAGAAAAATTTCAGTTGGCCCAAAGTGAGTTTAATCGACAAAAGGAGCTTAATGCCAAGAAAGCAAGTAGTGATAAGCTGTTTGAACAGACTGCAACTGAGATGCAGACACAACACATTTATATGTCATCGTTAGCCCAAAAGCTGGGGTTGTTAGGGATTAATGTCAAAAAACTCACCTCTTCAACGATAAGCAAAACGGTTGTGATTCGTTCACCAATAAATGGGTTGGTTGCTAAGATTAACGTGAATGTGGGAAAATACATTTCAGCGACCGACATGCTTTTTGAGCTGATTGAAATGAGGGATATTGTTTTGACCATGAATGTTTTTGAAAAAGACATACAGCAACTTTCGGTAGGGCAAACCGTTACAGCTTTCACTAATGCGAATCCGTCTAAAAAGTACAAAGCAAAAATTGCTTATATCAATCAAAGTCTTAATGATGATCGTGCAGCAGAGGTGATTTGTAAAGTGAATCAGTATGAAAGTTCATTGATACCTGGGCTTTTTATTAATGCAGAGGCAGAATTTAATAACGAAAAAGCCATCACGGTTCCGGAAGATGCCGTGGTACGATGGCAGGGGAAGTTTTTTGTTTTTTCGGTAAGTACAAACGGAATCTATAAGATGGTTCCGGTAGAAACCGGATCTTCCGCTAACGGATATCAAATGATAAAGTCACCAATTATAGATCAATCTTCGAAAATTGTAATCAAAAATGCTTATACACTTTTAATGAGTTTTATGAATAAAGGAGATCAGTAACACAAAGGGCAGCTTTTTTAAGCTGCCTTTTGTATTGTTTTGATTTAATATGTGATTGCTTGTTAAATTAAGGTATTTGATTTTATGCGTCATATCCAAACGATCGGTCGTAAAAAAAGAACATTTTATCTCAAATTATTTTTATATTTATCCAAGTTTACCACTAGCTGCAATGAAAACTCCCAACTTTCCAATACCGGTCAACGAATCAGAGCGTTTAGCTGCTCTAAAACGTTACAATATACTTGATACACTTCCTGATCATGCTTTTGATGATGCAACCAAATTAGTATCTTATATCTGTGATGTACCAATAGCTCATATTTCCTTTATAGATGAGAACAGACAGTGGTTTAAATCTGAAATTGGAATCGGCGTTTCTGAGGTGCCTCGCGAAATTTCTTTTTGTCAGTATACTATTTTAGAATCTAAAATGGTTGAAATAAATGATACTTTTTTAAATGAGAGATTTAAAGACGATGCTAATGTTACGGGTGGTTTTAAAGTTCGATTTTATGCCGGTATACCGCTGACAACGCCGGACGGTTATAATATTGGAACGTTATGCGCCATTGATCATGTTACAAAAGAACTGAATGAAGATCAGCGAAATGCACTCAGAATTGTAGCAAAACACGTAATCAGCCAGCTGGAATTGGGAACAAAGAATATTGAGCTTGACAAACAGAAGAAGATTGCAGAGAAAGCCGTTCTGGCAAAAGACAGCTTTTTGGCTAATATGAGTCACGAAATCAGAACTCCTTTGAACGGTATTATTGGTTTTACGGATCTTCTTGCACAGACCAAACTCGACACTGTTCAGCGGGACTATATCAACAGCGTGCAGATAGCAGGAGAAAATCTGCTTTTAATTGTCAATGATATTCTGGATTTGTCTAAAATGGAATCCGGTAATCTGACCATAGAAGCCATGCCTTTCAATTTAAAAAGCACTTTAAAGCATATTTATAATTTACTTAAAATAAAGGCTTCTAAAGAAGTAGAGTTCAATCTTTTTCTGGATGCTGATATGCCGGAAATTGTTATTGGAGACGAAGGAAGATTAAATCAGATATTGGTTAATTTAATAGGCAATGCACTTAAGTTTACTCAGGAAGGAGAAGTGACGGTCTCGGTAAAAGTGATGGAACAAACAGAGGATTATTACTCGCTTAAATTTTCCATTAAAGATACAGGTATCGGAATTCCTTCCGAGAAACTGAAAACTATTTTTGAACGTTTTACTCAGGCAGAGGACAGTACCACAAGAAGATTTGGAGGGACTGGTTTAGGACTTAATATCGTAAAACAATTAATTGAATTACAAGGTGCTGAAATTAATGTAAAAAGTCAGGAAAACAGAGGATCGGAATTTTTCTTTGTTATTAATTACAAAAAAGCAGATTATATTCAGGAAACTGACGAGGAAATATCAGGAGAAAGTTTGGGGAAACTAAAAATATTGCTTTGCGAAGACAATGTTTTAAACCAGAAACTGGCCAAAAGTGTCATCTATAATTTTGGCTTTGAATTGGAAATAGCAGAAAACGGAGAAGAAGGCATCGAGCTTTTATCGAAAAATGAATACGATTTGGTATTGATGGATCTTCAAATGCCGGTTAAAGACGGATATCAGACTACTGATTATATTCGAAATGAAATGAATTCGAGTATTCCGATTATTGCCATGACCGCGCATTCGCTCGTAGGTGAACAAGAACGTTGTTATAATGTAGGGATGGATGGTTATGTCCCGAAACCGTTCAAACAGCCGGTGCTTCTAGAAGCTATTAGAGCAGTAATGAATCCGGAGTATAAAGTTACTCGCAAGAGAAGAGTAAATTTGTCCTTTATTGATGAAATGGCATGTGGTGATTTAAACTTCAGACAGGACATGATCAATCTTTTTATCGAAAAAATACCAAATGAAGATGTTTTGCTTCAGGAAGCATTTAAAAATAATGATTTTCTAAAAGTAAAAAACCTGACCCATAACATGAGATCCAGTTTGGACTTATTTATGTTGGATGATCTCAGTAATT
This sequence comes from Flavobacterium sp. N502540, assembly GCF_025947365.1. NCBI lineage: Bacteria > Pseudomonadati > Bacteroidota > Flavobacteriia > Flavobacteriales > Flavobacteriaceae > Flavobacterium > Flavobacterium sp. N502540. Next base: position 4,802,973 of record NZ_CP110012.1, on the reverse strand, counting down.
GTTTAGCTGTAATCGAGGAAGAAGCCAGGATTGAACAATTTACAAATGAAGCAGCAGATAAGGTAAATATTTTTCATTGTGGCATAATTGAAGTAATTAAATATTTAAAAGAACTATGATAAAAGCGAAATATCCCGTAGCTTTACAATAGTTTTTAATTTTAGAATATAAAATTATCAATTTCCCCCAAAGACAAATTTTGAACCTATGAGAATAGTTTTAGCTGAAGATAATGATATCCTACGCAAATCATTATCATTTTTCTTAGAGTCTAAAGGATACTACGTTGACCAGTTTTCTGATGGTAAAGACGCACTCGGAGCTATTAAAAGCAATAGCTATGATCTGATCCTTACAGACATAAATATGCCCGGCATAAGCGGAATGGAAATTACGCAGTATGTGAGGCAAACTCTTAATTTAGATATTCCGGTAATTATACTTACCTCTTCAGGGGTTGAGCAAACAGAGCTCGATTCTTTTGACATTGGAGCAAACGAGTTTATTGCAAAGCCTATAAGCCCTGCCGTACTTTTGGTAAGAATTAATAAATTACTAAATGTACGTGCTTAATGAAATTGGTATACTATTTGGCTGTGCTGTTGTTTGTTTCGATTACTGCTGCGGGACAGGAAATTAATATCGATGAAACTCTGGCAAGTGCAAGGAGCGAAGCAGAGCAGGGCCGTTATGACAAAGCATTATCATTAGTTGATCTTTTGCTCAAAAAATATCCTGAAAATGAAGATATAAAAACTTTTTCAGGACGTATTTACAGCTGGAAAAAAGAGTATAAAACAGTCATACAAGCATTGTCCCCAATGGCAGACAGGGTCAACCCGAATCCGGATGCTCTGCTAGCCATTATAAACGTGTATTACTGGACAGAAGATTTTGAAAAATGTATATCGTATTGTGATCGCTATCTGGCAGTTGATGCTACGAATGTTGACGTCTTAAAAATAAAAGTGACCTGTCTTGAAAAACTGGGCAGAGACAAAGAGGCGCTGGAGATTATCGAAAAAGCATCCGTAAACGAAAATAGTACTCAGGCCTTTAAAGCGCTACGTACACTTATTGATCGTAAGACTAAAAATGCAGTTTCGGTTTCTTATTTAAACATTTCGACTTCAAACCCGGGGCAGGCGCCATTGCATTACGGTTATGTTGAATATGCACATAAATTCAGTAAATCAGCTCTTGTAGGGCGTGCTAATATGGGGCATATCGGGAACGATACTCAGGCATTGTTTGAAGCAGATTATTATCAGACTTTTTCAAAAAAAGATTATCTGTATGTAAATGCAGGAGTTTCGACAGGTGAAACTATATTTCCGGTGGCAAAATTTGGTGCCGAATATTACTTCAGACCTCAGAAAAGATTTGACTATGCTTTGGGAGCGAGATACATGCATTTTGAAACCGATGATGTGACATTGCTTACCGGACAAATTTCTTATAAAACAGGAGCAAACGCAGTTGCTTACCGACCTTATTATGATACGGAAAATGCATTATTCTCTCATGTTTTAAGTTTTCAGCATGCAAATGAAGAAAAAGAACGTGTAGTAAGATTCGAAGTTCAGTACGGAAATGTGCCGTATTTATATTTATACAGCAACTTTATACAACCTTTAAAAGCGTATAGAGCAGGAGTGCAGTATCAGCACCGTTTGGGTGATTCATTTTTTGTGCGTCCAATTTTTCTGTATGAATACGAAGAATATCTGCCGGCAGCATACAGAAACAGGTTTAACGCTCAAATAATTATCACGAAACGATTTTAAGATGACTGATCTATGGGAATTTTATAAAAGAGGGACATGGGTTGAACCATTTTTAACCTTTTCAATTGGCCTGTTTGTATTGGCGTCGCTATTCTTTTACCTCTTAATTATTCAAAGCCGTAATAGAAAAATTAAAGAAGAAAGGCGAAGAATAGAATATGATGCGTTTATTGATAAACTGTTGTTTTCTGTAGTTTTTGAAGATATTTCTTTTTCTGATGTCTTGAAGAATAATGATTATACAGTAATGGCTGAAAGTAAGTTTTTTAGAGAAGTCATTACAGAATCTCTTATCAATCTTCATAAAAACTACCAAGGTGTTTATGCACAAAAACTAGAACAGTTTTATAAAGATTCCGGGCTTATAAACGATTCTTTAAAAAAACTGAAAAGTTTAAAATGGGATGTCAGAGGTAAAGGAATCACAGAACTGGCAGAAATGAATGTTGCCGATGCTTTTGATACCCTAATAACATTCTCAAATACTCGTAATAAAGTGTTGCAGATTACCGCCATAAGCGCTTGTATAAAGCTGGCAGGAACAAAAGGTATTGTACATCTTACAGCGCATACAAGTCCTATCGACGAATGGACTCAGGTAAATATTATTCACGCCTTTAAAAAACATGATATCGGAGATACAAAGGGTATCGAACTTTTATTGGAATCACAAAATACCACAGTGGTTACACTTGGTTTAAAACTTATTAAAGAACTTAAATTGACACAAAAGCTAATTTATGTAGAACAGTTAGCAGAAAGAACTTCAAATACATCAGTGAAATATGGAGCTCAGCATGTAATGTTGGCATTAACCGTTTAAAAATCGCAGCGAATGACTTTTTTTAATCACGAAATAACATTTTTTGTCCATACTTATTTAATTCTGATATTGGCTTATGCGATATTGATTATGTCGTCTTACCTTATATTAGCCTATCTCTCTGCAAAGGAATTAAGAGATTATTTAAAAAGAAACAGTTTTATAGATTATGATGTGCTCTTAACGAGTGGATTGGCTCCTAAACTTTCATTAATTGCACCCGCGTACAATGAAGGTTTTACTATTGAAGAGAATGTAAAATCACTGCTTTCGTTAAACTACAATCAATATGAGGTTATTGTGGTGAATGACGGAAGTAAAGACAATTCGATGGACGTTTTAATTCATACTTACGACCTTGTTCTTACCGAGCTTTCTTTTCATCAACAGATTGAAACAAAAAAAATCAAAGGACTTTACATTTCCAGAAATGCAGCTTTTAAAAAGCTGATTGTAGTGGATAAAGAAAATGGCGGGAAAGCTGATGCGCTTAATGCCGGACTGAATATTGCACAAAATCCCTATGTGGTTTGTATTGATGTGGATTGTATTCTCGACAAAGATTCGCTTCTTAAACTGGCGAAACCATTTTTAGAATCCAACGAACAGCGTATTATTGCAACGGGCGGTGTCGTTCGGATTGCAAACCAGTGTATTATTAAAAACGGACGTTTGATTGAAGTAAATGTTCCGGACGTTATGTTGTCCAGAATACAGGTTTTAGAGTATTTAAGAGCTTTTCTTTTAGGAAGAATGGCTTGGGGAAGATTAGACGGTTTGCTGCTTATCAGCGGAGCTTTTGGAGCTTTTGATAAAGAAATTGCTTTACTGGCAGGTGGTTACAGCACAAAAACTGTGGGTGAAGACATGGAACTTGTCGTAAGAATGCGTCGTTATATGCTCGAAAACAAATTGCCGTATTCCGTGCGATACATTCCCGACCCGCTTTGCTGGACAGAAGCTCCGGAAGATTTCAAAATATTTAAAAAACAACGCAGCCGATGGATGCGAGGAACAATTGAAACCTTAAGTTTTCATAAAAAAATGTTCTTAAATCCTAAATATAAATTGTTAGGAATGCTGAGTATTCCATACTGGACTTTGTTTGAATTTTTAGCTCCCGGTATTGAATTTACAGGTCTTGTTATTACTATTATATTTTTTGCATTTGGACTGCTCAATTGGCATTTTTTCTTTTTACTGTTATTGTTTGTGTATGCTTTTGCCATTTTCTTTTCGGTTATTGCTTTGTACAGCGAAGAAAGAACGTATCATAAATACCCAAAACAAACCGATTTTTTCAAACTTTTGATGGCTGCTTTTATCGAACCTTTTTATTTTCATCCTTTAGCGGTTTACGCTGCTTTGATAGGTTATAAAGAAAAAATTTTAGGTACAAAAGGCTGGGGAGAAATGACCCGAAAAGGTTTTACAAAAAAAGAATAGAAAATAGAGTATATTCTTCTTGATCTGATGCTTAATAATTATTGGAATTATTTGCTTTTGCCCCTTCAGGGTAATGCGTGAGATTAACTTATTCCGTAGTGCGATACACTACGCTTATGTTTTTAGGCATTCAGTCTATTTTTACAATCGTTTAAAAATACCATTAAAAATTCCTAATCTTGTTCTGAAAGAGCATTAGGAATAACATAGTGCGGAGCGCTATGAATAAAAAAAAAGAACTTATAGGCCCTGCAAGGGTGTAAAGCCTAATCTCAATTAATAAAACACTACAAAAAGGTAAAATTTGGCTCGCTTAAATTTATGACCATTAGATTTGTCTTCGTAATGAAGTTCAGGTTCTTTAAAAAAAATCCCCCAGTTTCAAAAGGGACTGAAACTGGGGGATAATAAAAAAATAAAACACAATCTTTAGAACGTATACCTCACTCCAAATTGTCCTTGGAATCTTGAGGCTAACTGATCTACAGTATAAGGTGATGTCGAAGGTTTCTGGAACGTATAAGTTGGATCGCCAGTAGCAACTCCGCCTAAGTTTCCTGATTTTGTTAACCCAAGATTTGCTGTTGAATTGTAGGTGTTCGGAACAAAATAGCTTCTTCCCCAATCCTTGTTAATCAGGTTTCCAATATTTGCAATGCTGAATGAAAGCTGTAAAGCACCTGCTTTATTAATTTTGATTTCATCCATTAGTTTCAAATCAGCTTGTATGTTCCATGGGGTAGTAGCACCGTTTCTTTCTGTGAAGTTTCCTCTTCTGCTTTTCAAATAATCATTTCCATTAATAAAAGCTTCGTAATCTGCTACCTGTTGTGCTGCTGTAGCCGACGGAACTCCTGCTGCATTTACTCCAATGTATTTCGCGGCTTCTGCTGCATCTTTGAAGATATAAGCCAATCCTGCTGCCTGACCGGTTCCTGCAATAGTTGAGTTTACAAATCCCCATGAAAACGGATTTCCGGACTGAGCATTGAAATATACATTTGCTGAGAACGTATTGTTATCGGCCACTTTTACGGCATATCCAACATTAGAAACAATTCTGTGTTTGATGTTGAAGTTTGATGTTGCTAACTGAGGATTATTTGGTGTTAACGACTGGTTCATCTGAAAATTACTTTCCATGGAGTTACGGATTCCGTTAGTAATATCTTTAGAATTTCCGTAGGTATAAGCCACCATAAAGTTAAGACCAAAATCATACGTTTTTGAGATCATTTCGGTAATGCTGTATCGGTATCCTTTGTTCGTGTTTGATAATAAATAAGCATTTGAAAAAGCAGGATTTATATTGGCTGCATAAATAGGCATCTGGTGATTGGTATCATAAGAAAAATAAGTTGGGTTATCAGTCTTATTCACTTGTTGGAATTCCAGATCACGAATCACTTTGGTATAAATACCTTCAGTAGTAAATTTATAACCGTTGATGATTTTATCGATTGCAAGCGAGTTTCTCAACACTGCCGGCATTTTAAATTTGTTATCCACCAGATCGGCCTGTACTTTTGGCGTTGCATCGTGATATCCGTTTAATCCGTTGGTCGCCAAAGGATCTCCAGCTGTAGCAACTTGTGCAGGGGTAAGGTTGTTTTTGTCATAACTTCCGTAACCTACACCATCATTGTAGTAAGCATATCCCAGCCATGCAAATGGAATTCTTCCTGTAAATACTCCAGATCCGCCGCGAATAACAAGTGTTTTGCCTTCGTCTACATTGTATGTAAATCCAATTCTTGGAGAAACTAATGCCGTACTGAAAAAGTTGTTTTTAATCTGGCTTAACGGAGTGTAGGAGTAAGTGTTACCGTAATTTGGATCAGCCGGAGAGTTTTGTACCTGCGGGCTTAATTTTGGTTTATTAGGCAAGTCTGTGTAGTCTATTCTCACACCGGGAGTAACTTTAAGTTTGTTGCCAATTCTAATTTCATCCTGTACATAAACACTGTAAAGATTTACTTTGAACTGTGCATAAGGATTGTTGAAGATTTGGTCTCTTGAAGAACCGTCGAAAGGATAGGTTCCGCGAACACGGGTAGGAAGTTTGTTGTAGAAATCTGCCAGAGATTTGTAGGATACTCTTCCGTTAAGGGCATTTACGAATCCGTAATTGATGTCGTAGAATTCATTGTGCGTACCGAACAATAAGGTATGATTTCCGGTTTTGTAGGTAAGGTTATCTGTGATTTCGGCAGTATTTTGTTTCATGTTGAATACTGTTGCTTCACGATCATTCCCTAAAAAGATGGTTCCTCCGTTATATCCAATTTCGGTTTGTGGAAACATGATATTACCTGATTTTGGATCGCGATAATCTTTGATAGCCGAGTAACTTGCAATGAACGAGTTAGACCACTGGCTGTTAAAATGACTTTTAAGTTCTAAAACGGTACTGATAGATTGGTTTTTTTGCGTAAAATCCATGCTGGAGAATCTGAAGTTTGCCGCATCACGCTCTAAGTTGGAAGCTTGTGAGATCACGGTGTTGTTTCGCAACGATAACGAATGTTTTTCGTTAATTTTCCAGTCTAATTTGTTGAAGAATTTTTGACTTTTTGCAAAGTTGTTGTATCCGCCGAAAGTTCCGGTATCAAATCCGTAGTTAGTTTTTACGAAGTCTGATATTTGCTGTGCGGTAGTGTTGTCTACTAATGAAGTCAGTTTTCCGTTAGAATCGGTTTGTCCTGCATTGTAAAATATAGGATCAGTTCTTTCGGCATATTCCATATTCGTAAAGAAGAACAATTTATCTTTTACGATCGGTAAACCCAATCGGAAACCAATTTGATAATCACCAAAAGAATTTGGCATTTTAGAACCGTCACCGGCATTATTGCGGCCAGTAATAGCGGCGTTTCTTCCGTAACTGTAAATCGATCCCGTAACATTGTTGCTGCCACTTCTGGTAACAGCATTAACGCTTCCTCCTAAAAAGTTACCTAATTTAATATCGTAAGGAGCAATATAAACCTGAATATCCTGTATAGCGTCAAGACTTATAGAATTGGAACGTGTACTGCTTCCCGGCATTCCTGAAGTTCCCGATTGACCTCCTAAAGACGGACTAAAACCAATCGCATCATTGTTGATCGAACCGTCGATCGTGACGTTGTTGTATCTGAAATTAGTACCGGCAAAAGAGTTGTTGGAACTTTGAGGGACTAATTTTGTCACATCCTGAATCCCGCGATTGATTAACGGAAGACCATTGACCTGTTTTTCATTAATATTCGTTCCATTATTTTTAGAAGAGGGTTTAGAACTTGTAATCACAACTTCTTCCAGCACATTGTTGTCTGCTTTGCCAACTACTATCACCGGCAGGTCATTATCGCCAAGTGCTAAGTGTATTTGTGCATTAGAATAATCTTTGGTGGCAGAACTTTTAATTTCTAATTCGTAAGGTCCGCCGGCATTTAAATTTTCGAAACTAAATCTACCTTGTTTGTCAGTCACAGCTTTGTACACTGCATTAGTAGGTAAATGAGTTAAAGTAACTTCTGCACCCGTTAGGGGACTTGTACCATCATTAACTTTTGCAGATAATGAAGAGGTAGTAATCTGAGCAAAAATGTTTCCCATAACAAGGAGCATTACAGCCGAAAAAATGAGTTTTAGTTTTGTCATTGATTTTTTAGTTTTTATTTGACAAAGAAACTCAGTTTGTTCCGATCGGATTTAACGCTTTTGTTAACTTAAAATGATAAAAATAGTTAGTGTTAATTTAAAATTATCAAGCTGTTAGGTTTGTAGAATCTTTTAGGTCTTTAAAATCAATGATTTGTGTAAATAGTTAGAAATAAATGGATTAGAGTTGTATTTAAAGTAGATTAAAGAAAGATTAGAGTGTTAAGTAAAGGTTACCTATTGCAAAAACAGACAGGAGTAAGGCTTGCTAAAACAATAGAGAAACGAGTCAAATTACGGAAATACCAAGGTAACAGAAGTACCTTTTCCAACTTCAGAATCTACTCTAACATGAATATGATGCAGTTTGAGTATCTGCATAGTAATGAAGAGACCTAAACCTTGGCCCTGTATGTGGCGGGTATGATCGCTTCTGAAAAAAAGATCAAAAATAGATTCTTTGTCCTGTTCTGAAATTCCGGAACCCTGATCTGTAATTTGTATTAAAAGTTTATTGTGCTCAGAGAAAGTTAAAACATTTACCGGCTTAGGAGATGAAAACTTAATCGCATTGTCTAAAATATTATATAGGGCTATAAAAAGCATATGTTTATTGGCATGAACCGAAAGTAAATTTTCACGATCGGCCAAAGCACTTAGATCTACCGATACTTTAGATTCAGGGTATTCAATTGCTTTTTTCTCCAGTACATTCCATAGTATTTCATCAATTCTTATGGTTTCCATTTGCTGAGGTTCAGACAGCTGAAGTCCCGATAATACCAGAAGGCCATCTAAGGTTGATTTTAAATGCAGCGTGTCTTTTTTAAGGGATTTTAAAATTTCTTCATATTGCTCGTTGGTCCTGGGTTGTTGGAGGGATACGTCAATATCACCAATGATGATGGTCAAGGGAGTTTTGAGTTCGTGTGAGGCATTTTTTAGAAAATTTTTCTGCGTCATCACACCGGTTTCAAGCCTTTCTAAGAGATAATTGAAAGTAGTGACAAGTTCTTTAATTTCATCTTTCTCCTGAGCTTGCTGCACTTCTAATCTCGAATGCAGATTTTCGGTGGTGATGGTATTTACTTTTGCAATGACTTCTTTAAAAGGACGGAAGGTTTGTTTGGCTAAAAATGTCCCCAAAAGATAGTTTAGAGGAATGCCTGCCAGGTAAAAAAGGATAAACATTAGGCCCAGAATCTCAAGCTGTCGGTTACCCGTGTGATTGATACCAGAGACTACAATTATAAAATCGCCCTGATTGTCTTTGTAAAATAACCCTACAAACTGCCTGTTTTTTATGGTAAACGATTCTATTTTATTTTTTACAATAGTATTCAGTTCATGGTCACTAAGCTCAATATCAATCGAATCTTTTAAGTATAATTTTTTGGTTTTGGCATCGTAAACCCGAATGGATTCATTGTTGATTCGGTGGTACTGAACTTCAATCTGATGGTATCGTTCGTTTGTAAATTCTTTTATTTCATCTTTCTTAAAATAAAATAAAGCAGCGGTTAAAGCATGATCTTCGAGATTGTCATAATAAAGATCTTTCATATGGCTTCTGAAAAGCAGGAATGATCCGGTCATGAGTAATCCGACGATAAAAGCAAAAAGCAGGGTCGAATTTACCGCTAATTTATTTTTAAGATTCATAACGCTTTAGGTCTGTTTTTACTATATGGGAACATAATTCAAAATAAGTGGGAATAGCGATGTATTTATTTCCTCTCGCAGATTGCTTCGCCTGTTCGCTATCGCTCGGGTTAGCAGATTCAGCAGATTTTTACGCTTTACTCTTTACTCTTTACTCTTTGCTCTTTGCTCTTTGTTCTTTGTTCTTTGTTCTATTTTCTCGCCTCTTTGCTTTTTCAGCTCTTCTGCTTCAACATATACCCGGTTCCTTTTATGGTGTGTATGAGTGGAGTAGGGAAGTTCTTGTCGATTTTATTTCGCAGATAATTAATATACACGTCAACGGTATTGGAGGTGCTGTCAAAATCAATGTTCCAGACCGCTTGTGCAATAGCAACTCTTGACAAGGCAGTTTCGCGATTTTTCATAAAGAAAATCAGGAGTTTGAGCTCTCTCGACGAAAGGTTGAGCTCTTTGCCATCTCTTGTGGCACTTTGTTCTTTCATATTGATTTCGATTCCGGCATAGGACTGAAAATCGAGAATTCCGGTACTGAATTCGGCACGACGAAGCTGTGCATTAATTCGGGCCAAAAGTTCTTCAAACAAAAAGGGTTTGGCAAGATAATCGTCGGCTCCGGATTGTAAACCTTTTACTTTTTCCTGTGGTGTATCGAGTGCACTTAAAATAAGTATGGGGACTATAATTTTTCTGCTTCGTAAAACTTCGCAAACTTCAAAGCCGGTAATGTCCGGAAGCATGATATCAAGAATAATGATATTGTACTCGTTTTCCATAACCTCTTTGATGGCTTCAAAACCTTTGGCAATGGTTTTAACTTCATACAAATGTTCTTCTAATCCTCTTGTGATAAATGATGCAACTCTGGGATCGTCTTCAACTAATAACACTTTGTTCATATTCGAAATATAATTGAGGTGTACTACCTCTTAAGTAATAAAGTAATTCTTATGATGTGTTGCCGGATTTATTTTTTTATCGTTTAATTCTAATAAGGTGTTTTCGATCATTTCAGACATTGCATCGAGGGCAAGATCGTTAGGCTGCAAACCAAATGGATTTTCGAGTTCGTCTGCAATGGCTTCCAACGCCACAAAAGTATAGGCAATAAAAACAATGATAAACGGTGTGATCCAGCCCATAGTTTCGACAAAACCAAAAGACAATAAAAAGCAATAAATATAAACCGTTCTGTGTAATAATACACTGTAGGTATAGGGGATAGGTGTACCGGCAATTCGTTCACAACCGCCAACAATATCGGACAGTTTATTTAGATTTTCTTCAAAAGCCAGTTGTGTAACACTATCTATTTTATTTTCAGATTTGGCGTCTTTTACCCAAAGTCCCAATTCTCTTAAGATAAGTATGGGTTTATAGCGAGTTTCTTTTAATTGGTCGGCAAACTCTTTGGGGAGTAATCGGTTCATATCGGCATCAGAATTGGTTTCCCGAAGCTGATGTTTGAGACTGTATACAAATGCAATAAGTAAATTAGTAAATTTTTCGCGTTTGGCATCGTATTCTTTGTCTGGAACAAGAGTGATGCTTTGTCGGGCAAGAGATCGGGTATCATTGAGTAATGCACCCCAAAGTTTTCGTCCTTCCCAAAAACGATCGTAACTCACACTGTTTCTGAAACCAAGGAAAATGGCCAGTGCAATTCCAAATAATGTAAAAATAGCAGGATTGATGTGCAGATTATACTGAAGGAGCCAGGGTTTAAAATAAACGACGACAAAGGAAAACAGCAGTAATAATAAAAGTCTAGGGAGAAGCTGTGGCAAAACGGAACCTCGCCATTCAAAGAGCATTTTAAACCAGGTATTCTTTTTCTTTATAATCATTGACGCTGATTAGATTTAATACCATAAAAGTAATTAAAAGTGTGGCCTCAAACAAAAAATGATAGAAATATATAAGGATTAAACGAGATCAGGCGTATAGATTGGAGTTTACTCTTTCGCCCTTACAGGGCTTTGATAGATGGTTTATTTATTTCATAATGCGTTGTACTATGCTTTTGCTTTTGGGCTTTCAGCTCATCTTTGAGATTTAAATAAAAGTATTGAGAATATTATTCAAGGCTGCGATATTTTTTACGATACAGTCTGATATAAAGTGTATTACTTTTTCAAACCGGCTCTAAAAGAGCTTAAGCAACAGTATAGTGCAACGCACTATGCTGTAAATTAAGGTTGACTATTACCCTGAAAGGGTAAAAGCAAACAGGTATTTTACCTTTATCGATTGAACAGGTTTTAATCCATAAAAAAAAGCCGATTTCCCCCAAGAAACCGACTTTTTTAATTTTTCCCGAGCGGGAAAAGTAGTTATTTAATATTTTTTATTTGATAATTAACGTAAAGCAAATCTCAGTTTAAGTCCGTAAGAAACCAGTCTGACATTGTGAACGGATGGAGAATCCAATATGCTGTTGTATTGCAGTTGTACAGGAAGTTCCGGATTGTACTGTACCAGACTTTTGTCTCCATTTTTATTGTAGATGTTATTTAGACCATAATCGATGTAAGCACCAAGATAGAATGAAGTTCTGTTTCCAATCTTTTGTTTTAGACCTGTTTCAAAAGTAGCAGAGTAGGACACTTTAGTATCTAAATCCTGTTCGCTGGTCTTTACATCATTAGTACTTGCAAAACCGGCAAAGGCAGGGTTAAATAATTCTACATTGTATTGCGGATAGTAACCGCTTGTAGTAAGGTTTTGAAAGGTACTCTGATAACATCCTTTAATCGCAAATCCTACTTTAGCCCCCGCAGCAACATACAATTGGGTAGTTCCCGGAGTTTCAAATTGAATTGCGATTGGAACATTTATGTAACTCAGGCTTTGTTCTTCTCTGAAGTTAGTGGCTTTGTATCTAAACTGAAAGGTTTCATTTTCGGCATCTTTAGTAACATATTGTCCACTAAAAGAAGCGTACTTTGCATCAGAATTGTAGGATTGATACTCAGCTCCAATTCCAATACTCAAGCCTTCGTTTAAATAATAGGAGTATCTGATTCCTGCACTAATTCCGTTTCCGGGCACGATAGTACCACCGCCACTGTACTTTAGAAAAGAACCGGGTCCTGCGACGGAGATCGATATTTCCTGTTTTTTGTCCTGACTATAGCCCTGGAGGCATATCGCTAAAAACGCCGTAACTGTAGCTATAGATTTTATAGAGGTACTGATATATTTTTTCATCTTAAAGTTGTATTAGCCAGTACCATTTTGAAGTGGTACTGGCATGATTTTGATTATTTTACAATTACTTTGAATGACTTTTTGATATTGCCTGACTCAATAACGACAAGAACCATATTACTTTCAGTACTTGGAGGCAATTGTACCTGTGTTTGAGCAGTAGATGATTTCATTGTTGTAAGTAGTTTACCTGTAACAGAGTAAAGACTTATTTGCATGTTTTCTAAATCACCTTCTGGTAAATCAGCATCTACAGTAAGCATTTTTCCTGTTTCAACCGGATTTGGATACAATTTAACCTCAAGTGATTTTTGTGTCTTTATTTTAGAAGGACATGTTTGCAGCACTTTACCATCTTTAGTAGTCATTTTTACACTATAGTCTGCTGTTAAATCCAATGTATTGGATTGCGCTTCACCTGCCGAAAAGTATTGATTAGTTCCAATTACTTGTCCATTTTTAAACCATTGGTACGAAACAAACTCGTAACCTCCATTCGTTTGAGGATTGTTGTTTACGATAAGTACATTATTGAATTTTTGGTGTACAATATCATAGAATCCAAATGGTTTTTCTACAGTTATAGCATAAGTAGCGCTAGCACTTCCGTCTTCAGAAGTAATCGTTACGTTTTGCGTATAAATTCCAGGTTTAGGTGTATTGATCGTAAAATTAGCTGCAGGTGTAAAGGTTGCATTGGTTGTATTGGTCAATGCCACATTTACATTGTTCTCACCACATGCCATCAGGTAATTAATAGTCTTAGCCGGATTTGGATAAACTTTAGTACCAACGGTAATTTGAGTAACAGTGATGTCATTGTTTTTGATCACCAAAAGCTGTGTAACATCCGGAGCAGGTAAATAATTCGCATCACCGGCCTGAGCGGCTACAATTGTTACTTCTCCTGGTCTTAACATAGTTACTACACCAGTTAACGGAGCAACAGTAGCAGGAGGTAAGGCAGTTTTATAAGTAAAGGTATAGTTTACCGCTAAACCTGAACTGGCAGTAGCCCCCAGATTGAAAGTATTTACAGTTCCAAGAGTTTTTACTCCTAAAGCTGCGAAAGTAATTTGTTGCGCTGCTTTTTGAATAGTAAGCTGTGCAGTAAGCGTAATTGGAGAACAATTAGGTTCGCTTGCTGAAGGAGTTACTACCGCAGTTACCGTATACGTACCCGCATTTGTAGCTGAATTTCCAGTAGATCCGGGTGCTATTGTATAAGCAACAGAGGCTCCAGCTGGTAAATTAGCAACTTGTAATGCTTGTGGGTTTTTGTTGTATGTTACCGTAGCATTGCTAAAAGTTACTGCTTGAATAGACGAAGTAAGAACTGTAATGGTCTGATTTTGTGTGCTTGTGTTTCCAGTAGCATCAGTATACGTCCAGGTTATTGTGTAAGTTCCAGGAGTATTGTAGTTTAACGGGTTTGTTGTTGTTGCCGTGATACTACCGCTGCAATTATCCGTTGCAGTTGGAACCGGAATCTGAGCCGATAAAACAGCACAAGCGCCTGTAATTACAGGAAGAGTAGCCACATTTGGTACTGGTGGTGTTACATCAGGAGTAGTGGTTAAAGTTACCGATAGTGGCGCAGTACAACCATTAGCATCTGTAACTGCCAGGGTATAGGTTCCCGCTGTTAATCCGCTGATGTCTTTAGTTGTTGCTCCATTAGACCATAAGTAAGTGTATGGAGTTGTACCGCCAGTTATGGTAGTGGTAATCGCTCCATTGCTTAATCCATTGCAGGAAATGTTTGTTTGAGTTGCAATGGCGGCAGTTAATAAAGCCGGTTGGTTGATAACAATATTGGCAGTTTTGGTACATCCGTTTGCATCAGTAACAACTACTGAATAATTTCCTGAAGGTAAACCACTAGCTGTTGCTGAATTTCCTCCGGTTGGAGACCAAGCGTAAGTATAGCCACCTGTTCCACCTGTTGCATTAACAGTAGCCGAACCATTGCTTCCTCCGTTACAGCTAACATTTGTTCCTGTAATTGTAGTTGCTATTGCAGTTGGCTCTAAGATGTTGTAAACTTGAGTTTTAGTACAGCCACTACCATCTGTGATTGTTAAAGTATAAGTTCCTGCGGAAAGTCCTGTTGCTGTTGCAGCTGTACCTCCGGATGGCGACCATGAATAGGTATAGCTACCACCTCCACCACTTACGGTTGCCGAGGCTTGTCCGTTTTGTCCTCCGTTACAAGTCACATTGATTTGTGCAGGGACAACTGTTATAGCAGTTGGCTGATATACGATAATATTATTTACCGTTTTTGTACATAAGTTGGCATCTGTAATGACCACATTATAGTTTCCGGCAACAAGACCAGTTATGGTTTGCGTTGTTGCTCCATTAGACCATAAGTAAGTATAACCCGAAGTACCTCCTGTTGGAGTAATAGTTGCAGTACCATCAGCTTCTCCAAAACAAGAAACTAATGTTGTAGATGAAGTTCCGTTAAGAGCAGTCGGTTGTCCAATAACAATATTGTTTATGGTTTTTGAACAGGCGTTAGCATCTGTAATGGTAACACTATAAGTTCCTGCTGGAAGTCCTGTTGCTGTTGCAGCTGTACCACCTGTAGGAGCCCATGAATAGGTGTAACCAGCTGTACCTCCGGTTGCAGTTACTGTTGCAGTACCATTAACTCCTCCGAAACAAGAAACAGCTGTTGTAGTTGCAGTCCCGTCAAGAGCAGTAGCAGGCTGACCTACTACAATATTGGTTATTGTTTTAGAACATCCGTTAGCGTCAGTAATAGTAACACTGTAAGTTCCGGCAGGAAGTCCGGTTGCCGTTGCAGCGGTACCTCCGGTTGGAGACCAGGAATAGGTATATGCAGGTGTACCTCCAGTTGCAGTTACTGTTGCCGTACCATTGGCTCCTCCGAAACAAGAAGCAGCAGTTGTAGCAGCAGTTCCGTCAAGAGCCGCAGCAGGCTGTCCTATAACAATATTATTTATCGTTTTAGCGCATGCATTTGCGTCTGTAATAGTAACACTATAAGTACCTGCGATAAGTCCGTTTATGGATTGAGTTGTAGCTCCGTTAGACCATGAATAGGTATATCCTGCAGTTCCTCCGCTAGCAGTTACTGTTGCGGTACCGTTGGCTCCTCCAAAACAAGAAACGGCTGTTGTAGTTATCGTTCCGTCCAGAGCAGCTGCAGGTTGACCTACCACAATATTGCTTATTGTTTTTGAACAAGAATTTGCGTCTGTAATAGTAACGCTATAAGTTCCTGCAGTAAGTCCTGTTGCCGTTGCGGCCGTACCTCCGGATGGAGACCATGAATAGGTATATCCAGGTGTACCTCCGGATGGAGTTACTGTTGCTGAACCTGTAGCTTGCCCGAAACATAAAACAGCTGTCGTAGCTATTGTTCCGTCAAGAGCTGTAGCAGGCTGACCTACCACAATATTGGTTATTGTTTTAGAACATCCGTTAGCGTCAGTAATAGTAACACTGTAAGTTCCGGCAGTAAGTCCGGTTGCCGTTGCAGCAGTACCTCCGGTTGGAGACCAGGAATAGGTATATGCCGGAGTACCTCCGCTAGGAGTTACTGTTGCGGTACCGTTGGCTCCTCCAAAACAGGAAGCGGCAGTTGTAGTAGCAGTTCCGTCAAGAACAGCAGCTGGTTGCCCGATAACTATATTATTTATAATTTTTTGACATGCATTAGCATCTGTAATCGTAACACTATAAGTTCCTGCAGCAAGTCCTGTTGCTGTTGCGGCTGTACCTCCTGAAGGTGACCAAGAGTAAGTATATGCCGGAGTACCTCCTGATGGTGTAACTGTTGCTGTACCGTTAGCTCCTCCAAAACAAGAAGCTGCTGTTGTAGACACAGTTCCATCAAGAGCAGCTGCTGGTTGTCCGACAACAATACCCGTTATCGTTTTTGAACATGCGTTAGTGTCTGTAATAGTAACACTATAAGTTCCTGCTATAAGTCCTGTTATACTTTGCGTTGTAGCTCCGTTAGACCATAAATAAGTATATCCCGGAACACCTCCTGATGGTGTTACTGTTGCTGAACCGTTAGATCCTCCAAAACAAGAAACGGCTGTTGTAGATATAGCTCCATTAATAGCTGTAGCCGTTCCTATTGTAATATTATTGATTGTACGCATACATGAATTAGCATCAGTAATGGTAACACTATATGTTCCTGCTGTAAGTCCTGATGCAGTTGCTGCAGTACCTCCCGATGGAGACCAAGAGTAAGTATAACCCGGAGTTCCTCCAAAAGCACTTACGGTTGCAGAACCGGTAGCTGCTCCAGAGCAAGAAACAGAAGTTGTGCTTATAGACCCGTTAAGTGATGCGGCCGGTTGTGCGACAACAATGCCGGTAATGGTTTTAGAACATGCGTTATTATCCGTAATCGTTACACTGTAAGTTCCAGCCTGAAGCCCTGAAGCAGTTGCTGCAGTTCCTCCTGATGGAGACCAGGAATACGTATAACCTGGAGTTCCTCCTGATGCAACAACACTAGCTGTACCATTTGATCCTCCAAAACAAGAAACTGCTGTGGTGGAAGTAGTTCCATCAAGAACAGCTGCTGGTTGTCCGACAACAATACCCGTTATCGTTTTTGAACATGCGTTAGCGTCTGTAATAGTAACACTATAAGTTCCGGCAGCAAGTCCTGTAGCCGTTGCGGCTGTACCTCCTGATGGCGACCAGGAATAGGTGTATGCAGGTGTACCTCCACTTGGAGTTACTGTTGCTGTACCATTTGATCCTCCAAAACAAGAAGCGGCTGTAGTAGTAGCAGTTCCGTCAAGAGCGGTTACCGGCTGACCTATAACAATGTTGTTTATGGTTTTAGGGCATCCATTGGCATCTGTAATGGTGACGCTGTATGTTCCGGCTATACGGCCTGTTATAGTTTGCGTTGAAGCTCCGGTAGACCATAAGTAGGTGTATCCCGGTGTACCACCAGTCGGAGTTATTGTTGCGGTACCGTTACTGCCTCCAAAACAGGAAACAGCCGTTGTCGTAGGCAGTCCATTTAGTGCTGTTGGTTGTGTTATAGAAAAGTTTCTGGTAATTTGTGTCAATTCAGCGTCGGTAATTGTAACGGTGTATGCATTTGCAGACAGTCCGGTTGCCGATGCTCCGGTACCTCCTGAAGGAGACCATGAGTAAGTATAGGGAGTAACTCCGCCAATTACAGTAACACTGGCTGCTCCGGTAGTTCCTCCGTTACAAGCCACATCTGTTTTTGAGGTAGAAGAAGTACTTAAAGCTGCTGATGTTGCGAATGTTGATTCGGCACCATAAGCTGTCCCGGCAGTATTCTTTGCATAAGCTCTGTAATAAATAGTCGAACCGGGAGTAAGCCCTGTTACGGTATTGCTAAAAATTCCCGTTCCGGTTCCAATCTGAAATTTATTGTTTGCGATAGTTGGGCTTGCTGTTGTTGCCCAAACGATTCCTCTTTCTACATTGACATCTCCGCCATCTGCAGTTACATTTCCTCCAATAATTGCTTTCGTTGAACCAACATTTGTTGCTGTTGTTGTGGTTACTGTTGGTAAACTTACACCGTCAACCCAGGTAAAATTATCAATGGCAAAATAATCGTAATTGGCACTTAGCTGAATTTCAAGCTGGTCAATGTTGATATTGGTAAAATTAGAAACTCCGTCTGTAGCGAAGTTAACAGGGATAAAACCTTTGTTAGGTAGGGCAACACCAATGTTAACTCCGGTAGTGTTTTTTACAATAGAGAATTGTGTTACACCTCCAAGTTTTCCGGTTAAGGTAACGGAACCCGGAGCACCATTTGAGGTAACATTAGGATTCTGAGTAGAATCACCTGTGAGGTAAATAAATAAACTATTCATCTTAAAGCTTCCTGAAGCAGCGGTAATGAATCCGGTTTGTCCTAAACTTTGTGATGCTAGACCATCCGCAACTTGTATGTAATTATTGGAACCGTTATAACCAAAACCGCTCGACGCAACTACCTGAAAAGAAATATAGGTATTGGTCAGGTTAAAGGTCTTACCATTGCTGGTAAAGTTAGGCTGGTTAATTGCCTGAGCTTCGAAGGTCTCTACTGTTTGTGCAGTCAATTGCTGCAACGTAAAAAACAGTAGAATGAGTAATAGGTAGAGTTTTTTCATAATTAACTGATATTAGATTTATCATTTTGTATTCTTACATTTGTTTTTCCAGTTCAAACTTTAAAGCTTTAACTAAAATTGAGTATCATGTATAAACAAGAGCTTACGATTATTGTTCAATCTATCATTGCGTCAAATACTATTGATGAACACACCACATGTGCGCGAAACCTTTCAGAATTTTATGAAAAAATCGCAACAGTTAACCATTTTGAGAACAATGAAGTTTTTGTGAAAGGCGGTGTTGCTTTGTCAAGCTCTGGTGCGGCAGACTGTGTTGACGATTATTTACGCACGGTTTATTTCATAAAAGGCGTTTATAAGGCTCTGACAAAATTGTGTATTGATTTTCCAGAGAGAAGTATTAATGTTCTTTATGCGGGTTGTGGCCCTTATGCAACTTTAATTCTTCCTTTACTTCCTTTGTTTCATAAAGATAGAATTAAAGCCATTTTACTGGATATCAATACTGCTTCAATAGCATCTGTACATCATATTTTATCGGCTACTGGTTTAAACGATTATTCATTAGAATTAATCGAAACAGATGCCATTACGTATACAAAACCTGAGGATTTTGCAATTGATCTGGCGATCTCCGAAACGATGCATTATGCTCTTACCCGAGAGCCGCAGGTGGCGATTACACGAAACATTGTTTCGCAGTTGTCTTCGCATGGAATTTTAATTCCCGAAGAAATCAAGATCGATTTGACTTATACGTATTCCGATCATGAGCCATCATTAAAAAATGCTAAATCAGAGGTTAAGGGCCGTAACGAAATACAGCCCTATCCTCATAGTGTATTTGTAGATAGATTATTTACAATAAGCAAAGAACTTTTTGGCAATGCAAGTCAGGATTTAGAATTTAAAAGTGACTTTTATAAGCTGCCTGATGATTTTAGCAACCATCCCGATGTGTGTATTTTTACTGAAATCAGGATATTTGAAGACATCGAATTAAAAACTGCGGAGTCTTATATCACAAACCCTTTTTGTCTTGTTTCGTTGTACAATCTTACAGAGTATTCTGAAATTCAGTTTTTATACGACTTCAGCGATATACCCAAATGGTCTTATAATGTAAAAAATGCTCTTAAATAGATTAATTTCTGGAAGGGAAAATTCCTTCTAAACAAATAATATAAGATAATGCTACATAAGGCTGCATTACTGAGATAGGCAGATTACTACCAGTGGCACCAGTGGTTACATTGCTCAATAAATCGACACTTGGAGTTGCTGTTGCAAAACCTAATGTTGGTGTGAACACTCTGGATACAACAGCCCCCGGTATCGCTATCGATGCTCCGGCTACCGGTGTTGAATCTGATGCATTTGTTGCACTCACAGAAATTTTACCTGGTCCTGCGTGAACGTGAGCAGGAAGGTTGCTTGTTAAAATTGAAACGTTTGGTGTACCTGCAGCTTGTCCAAGAACGTAAGTTCCTCCAGGTGAAGTTCCTTGTCCAATAGCTGTTGCACCTTGTAGATTTGGTAAAGCGAAAGTAGTCTGACCATTTCCTCCATAGGTTGTACCAAGGATTGAGAATAATGCCGTATTTTGTGCAATTGACAATATTTGTCCGTTACAAAAGGCCCAGCCTCTTGGGGCAAAATTTCCCGCAAATAGTTTTACAACTCCAATGAATTCTTCCATAGTGTTTAGTTTTAATAGGTTAGTGTTTATATTTGTTTTTGATATTACTAGTGTTTTTTACTAAGAAATAAAAGGATAATTTTTATATTTCAACTAAGATATAAAATATAAAACTCTCAAAAACAGGTGTTTCTACCTGTTTTTCTCTTCTAAAACAGGTTAAAACTAAACATCTTAGGCACCGAAACTGAAAAATATGTCATGAGGAAGGTTTTTATTGTCATGAAATATCCTTTTAGTGTCAGAAACACTAATTAATGAGTGAGATAAATCACAGGGAGCAGAAAAATGAGCCACATCTTATGTTTATTGGTGTTTTGCACGATTTTACGGTAGAAATATGATAGTTGTAGGAGGTATAGTACAGCTTAAGTATTCTGTTGATACATTATGATCAAAATAAGGAGAAAAATTTCTGCACTAAAAAAAATATTGTATCAAATTCACAATTACTTGCGGTATCATTTGCTTTAACAAGTGACACTTTACAAAGCTGATACCTAAGAAGATCTCCTATCAATATTGACGTAACATAAAGCATCAGATGTTAATATAATGTTTTATAACCAGGTTAGTTTATTAATGTAAACGTAACCTTCCAGACCTACCCTCAGCTTTAATTTTGAAGACATATTATAAACAACACAATTGTAGTATATGTCATTTTTTAAAATCAGAATACATCGCTGTATAAAGATTGAATCGAAAGTCTTATTTCGAACACTTCATTCGCCAAATCATTCAAAAAAGGTGCCTCATGTATAAGAAGTTTACAGATGAGGAGCTTGTTGAGTTATTGAGACAAGGAAAAGATAAAGCGTTTGATGAATTGTATTTCCGATATCGGGATGTATTGGTTCGGTTTGTTTATGTGAGAATGAAGTCGGTTCCGGTTTCCGAAGAGATTGTTCAGGAAGTTTTTACAACGATTTGGGAACGACGAAAGGATTTGGTTATTCAAAAGAAATTTTCAGCTTATATCTACACCTCTGTTCGATATACCACTTTAGATTATATAAAATTGCATACCATCACCGATCAATATGTTAGAGAGGTTATAGACAGAAACACCAATGATTGCGACGGCAGCAACACCACCGAAGATTCTATTTATTATGAAGAACTACAGGAAGCCGTTGATAAGGCTGCGTTATTGCTTCCTAAAAAATCCAAAGAAGTTTTTATTCTCAGCAGAATCAAACATTACACCAACAAAGAAATAGCCGAAGAACTTAATGTTTCGCACGAAACTGTAAAGTATCACATTGCCTACGCATTAAAGTTTATGCGAAACTACCTGGGCGAATTTAACTAATAACAGATCGCTAATACCGAATGTATATTCAATATAGTCCAATTGCATTGTACTATTTTCATATTACATCGGCATTATATCAGAAAGCATCGGACTAAAATTTAAGTAAAATTGATATAATTTAAGATTACGCATTTTTTCTTAACAAAAGCGTAACCTTAAGCACCTACCTGAAATTACTATTTCTAAGACATACTATTAAAGAGATAAACACATTATAATGCCTGAAAAATTACATCAAGATATAAAACTTTTTTTAGAAGGGAAGCCCTCTATAAATGGGGAAGAACTATGGAATAACTGGTACGATCATCCCGAAGAAATATTCGACACGATAGCATTGATCACATCAGACCGATCGAAGTTAAAAAAGGAAATTCAAAACATAAAAAAAACGAACAAGGTTATTTCTCTTCCAAATAGAAATTGGGCGGTAGCAGCTTCTTTGTTATTTGCAATTAGCTTGTCCTGTTTCATTTATTTATCCTCGCTAAAAACCATTACCAGACAATATGCAACAAGAGCGGGAGAACATGCTAAAATAGTTTTAAGTGATGGAACTCAGATATGGCTTAATGCAGGAAGTCTCGTAAAGTATCCGGTTACTTTTAAAGGGGATACAAGAGAAATCTATTTAACCGGAGAAGCCTTTTTTGATGTAGCCAAAGATAAAAAACATCCCTTTATCATTCATACCGATAAAATGGACACCAAAGTACTGGGAACGAGTTTTAACGTGCAGGCTTATCCGGATCAGACTACTCAGGAAGTTTCGGTACTGACAGGAAGAGTGAATGTCAAATCAACTGTGACCGAAGAAAATGTATATGTAACTCCGGGACAAAAAGTGGTTTTTAAATCGCACAGTAACAAACTTCAGGCGTTTAAGGATATCCCAATGAACTCAATCTCACTATGGCGAAAGCATATTATCGTTTTTGAAGATGCCCCTTTACCGGAAGTCATTGCAACGATCAATCGAAATTATAACGTAACGGTTCAGATTGCAAACAAAAATTTAAACAACTTAAAAATTAGTGCTTATTTCAAAGAACTTCCGGCAGGACAAGTCGTTGCTTTAGTGTGCAATATTATCAATGCAGATTACAAAATAGAATCGGGGACTTATGTCATCCGTTAAGTTTTAAAAAATACAGCGGAGAGAAAAAAAGTTCGCATAGCGCAATGCGGACTGACAGAGTTAGGAGAATTTTTAAAATCTCTAATTCTTGTTTCGATCAGCTGAAATACAATTCCCTTAAAAATCAAATTAAAAAATCTACGTAGAAAACCGTTCCACAATCAAAAACAATTAAAAAAAACACAATCATGAATAAAAAGCAAATGCGGTATGTCGTAAAGGCTCAGAGCATTAAAAAATCGGTACTAGTGAAGGCACTGCTTTTCGTGGCTCTATTTTTTATCGGATTAACCGTAAAAGCGGCTCCTTTTGATATCGGTAAAAGAGTAACTTTAAAAGTAGAAAATGAAAGTATAAAGAGTGTTTTTCAGAAGATTGAAAAACAAATCGACGTGCATTTTATGTACGAAACCAATCAGGTCAATACCAATCAAAAGATTAGTTTAAAACTCAATAATGTACCTCTGGAACAGGCTTTGGATAAAATATGCAGCAATTTGTTGCTGAGATATGAAATTGTCAGCAACAATATTGTGATTAAGAAAAGCATAAAAGTTTCAGACGTCGGTCAGGGTAAAATAAGCATTTCGGGAACTGTTTTTGGCGGTGATGACGGAATGCCATTACCGGGTGTTGGAATCAAAGACAAAGATTCGGATGCAACAGCCACAACAGATTTCGACGGAACTTTTAAAATCGAAATCAATTCGTCTGCGGCAGTACTTGTTTTTTCTTATGTAGGTTATGTGACGCAGGAAGTAAAAGTGACACAATCAGATAAAAACATAAGTGTAAAATTGGCGGCTGACATGAAACAACTGCAGGAAGTTGTTGTAATGGGATACGGAAGTGTAAAAAAGAATGAAGTTTTAGGATCAGTAGGAACCGTTTCGATGAAAGAAACATCAAGCAGAACCTACAATAGTGCCGCAGAATTACTGCAAGGAACAGTGGCAGGTGTTACTGTAATTAATAATGGGGGTGATCCAACTGCGGAGCCTACAATTAATATCAGAGGTATCGGATCTTTGAACGCCGAAACACCACTGATTGTTTTGGACGGAATTATTTACAGCGGTTCTTTAAACACCTTGAACCCAAATGATATTGCTTCGATAAGCGTTTTAAAAGATGCGGCTTCTGCAGCAATTTATGGAGCAAGAGCTTCAGGAGGAGTTATTTTAATTACTTCTAAAAAAGGAGTTTCGGAACGCATTAATATTAATGTAAATTATCAGGGAGGTTTTCAAAACGTAGCTAAAAAGTTAGACGTTTTAAATGCAGCTGAATATGCAGATGCGATGAACACCGCCAGAGACAATGCAGGTATGCCGAGAATTCCGGCTTTTGACCCCGCATTTGAACCAACAGCCAGAACCACAAAGACCAATTGGATGGATGAAATTTTCCGTACCGGCGAAATTCAGGATTTGTCTATTTCGGTAAATGGTAAAACCGAGAAATCTAATTTCTTTATTTCCGGAAGTTACCGCAAAAACGAAGGAATATTGTTAAACACCTACGGAACCCGTTATACGGCGAGAGCCAATTCCTCTTTTAAACTGGCACCTAATTTTACAGTGGGTGAAAATCTGTCGTATTCCTTAACAGACGGTCAGGCAGCCAATACAACAAGTGGTTATACAGGAGCCATTTTAGCAGCGATTTTTTATCCGCCAAATGCGACTATCTATAGAGAAGACGGTTCAGGAAAGTTTGGAGGTGTTCCTGAAAAATATATTGGCTCTTATGGAGACGTAATCAATCCGGTGGCGTATTTAAAAAGATTGGACAACCGCAATCCGATTTCGACTGTTTTGATTAATCCTTATGCAGAATGGGAAATCGTATCAGGTTTAAAATTTAAATCGAACTGGGGATATACCAGAATTCAGAACAACGC
The DNA here is from genome assembly GCF_025947365.1 of Flavobacterium sp. N502540. Classification (NCBI taxonomy): domain Bacteria; kingdom Pseudomonadati; phylum Bacteroidota; class Flavobacteriia; order Flavobacteriales; family Flavobacteriaceae; genus Flavobacterium; species Flavobacterium sp. N502540. The sequence continues at coordinate 4,778,229 of NZ_CP110012.1, read as the reverse complement.
AACCGATTTTGCGGTAAAAATAACAGAGCCGGGTAAAATATTTGACTTTAACCGATTAACAAAATCTTCTTCCACCACAACTGATTTATTAAGTGAGCAGACGCTTTCTTATGAAAAATCATTAGGAAAGCACAATTTTAAAGCACTTGCCGGATATACCTATCAGCAAACCAAAAGAGATTTTTATACCGTACAGGGAACAGGCTTTGATAATGAAGATCCATCACAGCGTTATTTGTTAAATGCCAAGTTAGTACAGCAGGTAGAAGCGGGAATGTCGGAAGAAATCATTTCTTCTTATGTAGGAAGGCTGAATTACGACTTTAATCAAAAGTACTTGATTTCAGGAATTATACGCCGTGACGGTACTTCAAAACTAACTTCAGACAACCGCTGGAAAGTATATCCTTCTGTTTCTGCCGGATGGTTGATTTCGGAAGAAGGATTTATGAAAAGCATAGACCCATTAGTAAGCAACTTAAAATTACGTGCAAGCTGGGGACAGATTGGAAACTTAGGAAATCTTGGACCTTACCAGTTTAGTGTGCCTTTAACGCAGACACAAGCTTTAATTGGAAACAGTCCGGTAATCTCTTACGGTTATTCTGAGAGCGAATTGTCGAATCCTAATTTAAGATGGGAAAGTTCAGAACAAAGTAACGTAGGATTGGATTTTACCATGTTTAACAATGCTTTATCAGGATCTGTAGATGCTTACATTAAAACCAATAAGGACATGTTGGTTCGCGATCAGCTTCCGGGAGTTTCAGGAACTCCGTTAGGAAGAATCGTAAATTCGGGTAATGTTGAAAATAAAGGAATTGAAGCAAGTTTGACCTATCAGAAAACACGTGGCGAATTCAAATTTGATGTAACAGCAAATGCAGCTTTCTTAAGCAATAAAATTGTTTCGATCAAAGACGATTTAACTTCCTTAGAACCTTTAAACCTTAGCCGTGTTCGTAGTTTGCCTTTGGCTAATATCTATCAGGTAGGAAGTCCTGTTGGAGCATTTTACGGGTATTCGACAGACGGATTGTTCCAAAGTAATGCCGAAGCAAAAGCCTATGTAAATGATAAAGGAGTAGTGTATCAGCCCAATGCAGTTGCCGGAGACATTAAATTTAAAGATGTAAATGGCGATGGTGTAATCAATAACAGTGACAGAGTAGTGCTTGGAAGTCCTTTTCCGAAAACCACCTTCAGTTTAAACACCAATTTCAGATACAAAGGATTTGATATGAACATCTTCCTTAGCGGAACGGCCGGAAACAAAGTTTTTAATGCCGTAAAATATACAGGTGTGAATGCTTCTTTCCCGGGTTATAATTTATTAGCCGATTCTAAAAACGCGTGGTCACCTACGAATACCAATACCAATATTCCGGTGCTTTCGTCAACAGACAACAATAATAATTTCGGAAGAATCTCTGATTTTTATATTGAAGATGCTTCTTTCCTGAGATTAAGAAATGTTTCGATTGGATATACAGTGAAAGAACAATGGCTGCACGGAAAAGCAAAACTTAGATTTTTTATCTCGGGGCAAAACCTTTTTACCATTACCAATTACTCAGGAATGGATCCGGAAGTGGGACTTAAGAATTTTGGTTTAGACTTAGGAAAATATCCATTATCCCGTATTTATATGACGGGTGTAAACGCAACTTTTTAAAAAAAATATAATACCTATAAAATGAAAAATTTAAGTCTTTTACTATGGAGTTTTGTGCTTTTAATGAGCATGTCGGCTTGCGAAAATGAACTTGATTTAGTACCTCAGGGAGCACCTTCAAGTGGTAATTTCTGGAAAACACCTGCTGATGCAAAAGCAGGAGTGAATGCGATTTATGCACTCTATTCAGATGATAATATGTACGGTCGCGGATTTTTCTGGCTGAACAATGCAAGTGATGATATCGGAACGAAACCAAGACAAAATGCGGAACGAATCAAAAATTTTATTGTAGACGGAGCAGAATCAGATACCAAAGACATTTGGAGACTTCACTATGAAGTAATGAAACGTTGTAACGATGTGATTCGCAATATTCCGAAAATCTCTTTAGACGATAAAACAAAAAACATGATGTTGGGAGAAGCCTACTTCAATCATGCTGTAATGCATCTGGAATTGGCCTATCACTACGGAGATGACCGTGCCGGGATTCCAATTCAGGACAGAGAAAATCCAACCAATGTATATGTGCCGCGTGCTAAAAACGTAGCCGAAAACTACGCCTATATCGCTGCCGATCTCATTAAAGCTGCCGATTTATTGCCTTATTTCAGTGAACTTAGTTCAGACAATTACGGACGTGCTCATAAAACTGCAGCATGGGGATATTTGGTGCGTACCTATTTGTATGCAAAAGACTGGGACAATGCGATTAAGTATGCTAATATGATTGTCAACAGTGGAAAACACAAATTACTGGATAATTTCGAAGATGTTTTTAAAATTAAAAACAACTGGTCGTCAGAGTACATTTGGTCCGTAACCTCGAGTGCCGAAAACACAAGCTTAGGATCTATTTTTCCGGGAGTATGTCTGGAAGATAAAGGCTGGGGAGTTTACAACGGCTGGGGAAATTTTTATCCTACTAAAGAATTGTTCGATACGTATGATTCTGCTGATAAAAGACGAAGTGCCACAATTCTTCAAAAAGGAGACAAGTTTATGTACTTTGGTGAATTAGCCACTTTTAATGAAGGAAAATATATTGTCAGTTCAAGTAACAGAACCGGTTATCAGTTTAAAAAATACATGGAGCCCTTCGGTTATCCAAAAACTACTTCGGGCGGAATTGATATTCGTTATGTAAATGCAAACGGAGACAAACCTTCAACAGCTTTAAACCTGCCTCTTTTGCGTTATGCGGATGTAATCCTGATGTTGGCTGAGGCAAAATTAATGAAAGGACTAAGTGCTGATACCGAAATAAACATGATTCGAAATCGTGCCGGTTTACCAAGCATTGGAGGAGCCACACTAACAGATCTGAAAAAAGAAAGACGTTGTGAGCTGGCAGGAGAATGGACTGACCGTCATTTCGATTTAGTACGCTGGGGCGATGCTCAGGCGACTTATGCAAAACCTTTACACCATTACAACGGAACAGTGATTTATCCTGCCCGTAATTTTAATCCTGCCATTCATCATGTGTGGCCAATACCGCCGGATGAAATTGCCGTGAGTAAAGGAGCCCTTTTTCAGAACAAAGGCTGGTAAGTAATAGTTTCATTTTGTTTGTTTATTTTTTTTTACGCTGCAGGCTCAGTTGTGGAGCTTGCAGTTGTAAAGAAAATGCAAACAATCTACATATTTTAGCTAGGTTTAAAGCTATGTGTACGAAACACGCTTCTTCTTATATTCTTTTATAGACCTATCCCAATGCATCGGGACGATGTGTTAAATGATTTTTGTATTAAGTACACGCAACGGGTTAAAGAAATCTGTGGAGATCTTTTTAATCTGTGGCTTATCTTCTAATTCTTGAAGACCATTTTAGAATTGAATTAATTTTATTTGTAATGAAAAAAATAATTATACTTTTTAGCCTTCATTTTTTTCTGTTTGCGCAGGCACAGGAATACAGTTCTGCTAATATTCATTCGCACAATGATAATGCAGGTAAATTGCCTTTTTATGAAGCCTATTCCAATGAAGCCGGCGTTATCGAAGCGGATGTTTTTCTGAGCAATAATGAGCTTTTGGTAGCACATACTTCAGCCGAAATCAAAACGTACAATACACTGCGAAGTCTTTATTTGGACCCTTTGTCGAAGAAGATAAAAAACTTAGAAGGTAAAGTTTACCCTGAGAATAAGCCTTTAATCCTAATGATCGATATAAAATCAGAAGCTGATACTACACTTAAAGTGATTGTGCAACAGCTTAAAACGTATCCCGATTTGACTTCAAACAAAAATCTAAAAGTAGTTATTTCAGGAAACAGACCTGAACCATTAAACTGGAATCAATATCCTGAGTTTATCTATTTTGACGGAAGAAGAAATGAAACCTATTCTCCGGAGCAATTGTCACGTGTCGAAATGATTAGCGAAGATTTAAAAGAACTCACCGTTTGGAACGGAAAAGGAGTAATGACCCAGGCTGATTTAGAAAAAGTACAGTCGGTCATTAAAAAAGTTCATGCACAGAATAAAAAAATCAGGTTCTGGTCAACATCCGATAATGTAAACACCTGGATGACTTTAATGAATTTAAAAGTCGATTATATAGGTACTGATAATGTGCCGGCATTGACACAGTTCATTCAGAAAATAAAAACTACTTTTTATCAGAACACGTCATTTTATCAGGCCTATAAACCTAAGAATACAGCTTTATTTTCTAAAAACAGCCGTCCGAAAAATGTAATTCTGCTTATTGGCGACGGAATGGGACTTACTCAGATTTACGCCGGTTATACAGCCAATAAAGGACAACTGAACCTTTTTAATATTCCGACTCAGGGATTGTCGATCACTAAATCGTCAGACAGTTATATTACCGATTCGGCTGCGGGAGCTACAGCAATGGCAACAGGTCATAAAACCAATAACCGATTTATCAGTGTCGATGAAAACGGAAAAGGGTTGGAACTAATCACTCAGCAACTGGCCAGGAAAAAGTATAAAACGGCTATTATTTCGGCAGGAAATATTACGGATGCTACCCCGGCAGCTTTTTACGCGCATCAATCTGAAAGAACTTTAAGTGAACCAATTGCTGCAGATTTTCTTGCTAATCCGTCTGATATTTTGATTGGAGGAGGCACAAAAGAATTTAATAACAGAAAAGACGGTAGAGACCTGTCTAAAATGATAACGGAGAAAGGCTATACTTTTTCAGATCAGTTTAAAAGTCTGGACACCATTAAAAATTCACGATTTATAGTAGTAGATGATGCTTCGGTAGTTTCGATGAAAGAGGGAAGAGGTGATTTTTTAGCAAAATCTTTGGCGAAGACGACAACCGTTTTTTCAAAAACAAAAAATCCCTTTTTTGTAATGGCTGAAGGTGCACAAATTGATTATGGCGGACATAAAAATGACCTGGAATATGTGGTTCGTGAAATGCTTGATTTTGATAAACTGGTAGGACAAGCCATGGAATTTGTCGATCAGAACCAGGAAACACTTTTAATCGTAACAGCAGATCACGAAACCGGAGGACTTTCCTTAATTGATGGAAGCATCGAAAAAGGTTATGTACAGGGCAGTTTTAGTACAAACGATCACACAGCGGTACCTGTTCCGGTTTTTGCATATGGACCCGGAGCTGCCAATTTTATGGGAGTCTATCAAAACACAGAAATCTACTCTAAAATACTCGAAGCGCTTTTAATCAAATAACAGATACCACTTTAGTTTGATAGTTGAGATATACTAAAAGCAGCGACAAAATGTTTTGTCGCTGCTTTTATATTTTTAACAAGTGTAAGCGTCACGTTTGTTAAAAGTGAAATTTTGAGAAAGAACAATATTTTTGTCAGGATTATAAAGTCTTGATTTTGCTTGGCTTGGCTTCTGTTAATTTTTTGTTATAAGAAAAATAAGATTAAATTTAAATGTAGTAAATTAGCATTTCTTTAGGATTAATTTCTTTTTCTGTTAAAAACTTTTACAAGAAAATTGCTGTTCTTTGTACCTTAAGATTGCTTAAGAAAAAGATTAAATAAGTCTTAAGTGATTCGGTTGACACCACAATATTATTTTAGACATCGAGTTTAGACTAATTATCATATTTGCGTTATGGATAACAGGAAGTTTATTTTAAGTTTAAAAAAAGGGAATGAGGCCGCTTTCAGGGAAGCATACCTTAATTACTACGATAAACTGATAAACATTGCCAAACGCTTTAATTTTACAGTACTTACCCCACAGGATTTTGTTCAGGAGACTTTTTTACGAGTATACAATAAAAGAGAATTACTTCATGAAGATGTTTTATTTGACAAACAATTATTTGTGATCTGCAAAAACATCATCCTTAATCATCTCAACAGAGAAAATAAAATAGTACAACTCGAACCTTCACATGTTGTGATGGAAAAAGAGGATAACGATCATGAAATTTTTGAGGAAAGACAGGAAATACTAAATAATTTAATAAATGAGCTTCCTGAACAACAGCAAAAAATCTATACTTTACATAAACTGGAAAACCTTAGTTATAAGGAGATTGCAGCTTTAACGGATCTTTCTGAAAAGACCATAGCCAATCATATTTATCTCGCTAGTAAATTTATTCGAAAAAAAGTCGAAAACCATTAGGAACTTTTTTGTTCTCGTTTGTTATCTATAAAAATGAGAACATAAAATGAATATTGAAACTTATAAAACGGACGTTACCACAAAGGAAGAAGCAAAATTTGTTGTAGCGCTGCTTCAATTTGTTATTTCTGATTGTATCATGAATTTTGATGTAGAAGACAAAAATCATGTTCTGACAATCGAAACCAACAGGGAGATTAAGGATATGGTGTATGGTGTTTTTAATAAGCAAGGATTTTATTGTCAGAAACTTTAACGCCCCAAAGATATGAATGATAAAAAAGTAGAAGAAGAATTGAAGAAGATTTGGGATGATGTCCCCATTTCGCATTCTGATGAAGAAAAAGAGGCTTCGTGGGAAGCATTTCAATCCAAAGCCTTTCCTTCAAAAAAACAAAGATTTAAAGCATGGCATTATGCCGCAGCGGCAGCCGTTTTACTTTTTGCGTTTATCGGAGTGGGACTTTTCTTTAATAAAGAGCAGAACCAGCAGGAAATTAAATTGACTTCAAACGTAATTGAAAATACTACTTCAATTGTAAAAACGATTTTTTTACCGGATAGTTCTAAAGTGGAGTTAAGTCCTGATTCCAGAATCGAGTATGCCGATAATTTTAAGACTAACCGTAAAATTGAGATTAAAGGAGAAGCTTACTTTCATGTAACAAAAGATAAAAAACATCCCTTTCAGGTTTTTTGCAATGAAACGACAACCACTGTTTTAGGAACATCTTTCTTAGTAAAAGGATACACCCAAAAGGAAGTCTCGGTAGCCCTTTTTGAAGGAAGCGTTGAGATGAGCGTAAAAGACCAGACTCAAAAATGGATACTCGTACCCGGTGAAAAATTTACGTATGCCAATAATACTGTTGAGGTGTCTGAATTTGAAAGATTTACCGATTTTGAAAATGAAAAGTTAACCGTTCTTGCCGCCTACATTAAAACAAACTATGGCTACACGGTGAAATTTCCAAAGGAATATTACGATCAGCACATTACATTGAGAATCAATAAAAAAGAAGATTTAGAAATAATTATCCAGTTAATTTCCGAAATGTATAACCTAAATTTTGAAATAAATGAAAAATTGAAAGAAGTTACTTTTCAATAGAAAAGAAAAAGGATGCACTAGCCGCGAAACTAAACATCCTTCTCATGGTCAGGATAACAAGAATTATCCAATTTAATAATGTTCAAAAATACAAAATTTTATGAAACATATCATTTCAGCATGTTTTTGTTATACATTGAAATTCCCAAAGGAATATTATGACCATCGTATTACTATACGAATTAATAAAAAAGAGGATTTTAAAAGAACAATTCAATTAATATCTAAAATGTATAACCTAAACTTTGAAATAAATGAAGAATTAAAAGTAATTACTTTTCAATAGAAAAGAAAAAGGATGCACTAGCCGCGAAACTAAACATCCTCCTCATGATCAGGATAGCAGGAAACTATCTCATTTAATAATATCAAAAATACAAAATTTCATGAAGCATATAATTTCAGCGTGCTTTTTTTTATTCAGCTGGGGAGTGTTTTCTCAAAACGTAACCATAACTGTTGATAAATCAGTAACACTAAAAGAATTCTTTAAACAAATTGAAAGTCAGAGTGATTTCAAATTTGCGCATACAGACCAAATCAATACCAATCAAAAGTATTTTACCGAAACAAAGACTTATAAAAATATCAGCGTAAAAGAATTGGTCAATGAACTTAATAAAAGCGCAGCGGTTCAGTTTTCTATCGTTGGCAATAATATTTTTGTAAAGCAAAAAGTAACCAAAGCACCTAAAAAAAAAAATAAGCTGAGCGGTCAGGTTTTTGACGAGAACAAGCAGCCGGTTATTGGAGCAAATATTTTCATAAAAGAACTTTCTACCGGTGCTACAACTGATGCAGACGGAAAATTCTCGATATCACTGGATAAAGGAAACTACACCGTATTGATCAGCTATCTGGGCTTGAAAAACAACGAAAAACAAATTGTAGTTTCTGACGATTCAAGAATCAATTTTTATATGGATTCAGACAGTCATGAGCTGGAGCAGGTAGTAGTAACCACCAATAAGGCTGTGGATGTTAAAAATACTCAAATGAGTGTAAACAAACTTTCGATGGCCGAGATCAAACGAATTCCGGTTGCAATGGGAGAAGCTGATCCTTTAAAATCGATATTGACATTACCCGGAGTAACCAACGCCGGAGAACTTTCGTCGGGTTTTAACGTCCGCGGTGGTGCGGCCGATCAAAACCTGATTCTCGTAGATGGTGGTCCGGTTTATGCTGATTCTCACATGTTTGGTTTTTTCTCAATTTTTAATCCTGATATTGTGAGTGGATTAGATTTATATAAAGGAGGAATTCCTTCTAAATATGGAGGACGAGTTTCTTCTGTTCTGGATATCACACAGCAAAGCGGGGATTTTGAAAAGTACAAAGTTAACGGAGGTATCGGTTTGATTTCAAGTCGCTTGTTGGTGCAGGGACCTATTCAAAAAGAAAAAGGATCTTTTATTATTGCAGGACGTGCTTCGTATGCCCATTTATTCATGAAACTGGCTGATAGCAAAAACTCCGTTATGTTTTATGATTTAAATGCTAAGTTCAATTATCGTTTAGGAGCCAATAATACATTGTCTTTTTCAGGGTATTTTGGGAATGACCTTTTTGATCTTAATAATTTTTTTAATAGTACTTACGGAAATACAATGGGGATTTTAAGCTGGAAGCATAAGTTTTCCGAGAATTTAAATACCAACTTGTCCGTTTACTTTAGTGATTATAAGTTTAATCTGGATCTGGATAGAGAAGGCTTTAAATGGAACAATAACATTCAGACTTATGGCCTTAAATATGGTTGGAGTCAGAACGTATCAGAAAAATTAAAACTGAATTACGGAATAGACGGTCAATATTACGATTTTAATCCCGGAACCGTAAAGCCTACCAACACAACTTCACAGTTTAACTACAAACAGTTGGATAAAAAGTATGCTTTTGAATCTTCTGTTTATCTGGACTTTGAGCATCAGATTACAGAAAAACTGAACCTTCGATACGGACTTCGTTACAGTATGTTTTATCGTTTAGGTGGGGAAGAAATCAATACTTATGAAGATGGGAAAGCAGTAGTTTTTAATCCGTTGTATAAAATTTACGAAGAAGGAACTCCAACGGGGAGTATCACTTATAAAAAAGGAGCGACCATCAGTAAGTTTGATAATTTCGAACCTCGTGCTGCAGTATCGTATGCTTTTAATGAGACTACTTCGGTAAAAGCGAGTTATAACCGAATGGCACAGTACATTCACATGTTGTCGAATACGCAGTTTCCCTTGCCAACAACGATTTGGACACCAAGCGGTCCTTTTACAAAACCGCAGCTTTTGGATCAGTATGCCGTAGGTTATTTTAAGAACTTTAAAGATAATGAATACTCTTTCGAAGGAGAGTTGTTTTATAAAAAAATCAAAAACCGTATTGATTATATAGACGGAGCCGATATTTTGGCCAATAACAATATAGAACAGGTGATTTTGAATGGTAAAGCCAGATCATACGGTATGGAATTAATGTTGCGAAAAAATACAGGAGCATTTACCGGTTGGGTTTCGTATACCTTATCCAGAGCTGAACAAAAAACACCTGGCAGAACACCCGAAGAACCCGGAGTCGCAAATGGTAAGTGGTATTTATCAGGGTATGATAAACTGCACAATTTGAGTATTGTAGGAAATTATGAATACAGTAAAAAATGGTCTTTTAATGCAAATTTCAGTTTGCAGTCAGGTCAGCCGGTAACGTATGCTAATGGGTATTATGAGTTTGGAGGTATTAATGTTCCGAACTTCTCCTTAAGGAATGAAAACAGATTGCCTCTTTTCCACCATCTGGATCTGGCAGCAACTTATACGCCAAAACCGGATAAAAAGAAAGGATGGCAGAGCTACTGGGTATTTAGTCTTTATAATGTGTACAACCGAAAGAATGCAGCTGCGATGACTTTTGCAACAAATGAAGATACAGGGATGAATGAGACTAAAAGGCTTTCTATTTTTGGAGTAGTACCGGGAGTTTCTTATAATTTTAAATTTTAATGAATATGCAAAGGATTGATATAAAAACGATAAAGAAGAATACAATAGCTATTTTAGGTTTTGTTTTGGTACTGTTTTTCTCCTCTTGTGATGATGTGGTAAAACTTGATTTAGAAACTGGTGAAACGAGAATCGTAGTCGACGCCGAAATTATCTGGAAAAAAGGAACGTCCGGTAGTGAGCAGGTCATCAAGGTGAGTAAAACGGCTCCTTATTACAACGATAAAACTCCAAAAGTCTCAGGAGCTAAAGTAAAAGTGACGAATAGCAAAGGAGATGTCTTTACTTTTAATGAAACAGGGCCAGGGCTTTATGTATGTACTAATTTTGTACCTGTGATCAACATGGATTATGTGCTTTCTGTGGAGGCAGAAGGGCAAACTTTTACGGCTGCCGAAAAGTTAATTTCAGTATCACCTATTGATAGAATAGAGCAGAAGCGAGTTCCGGATGTAGCCGGAGACGATCTGTATGAGATATCTTTTTATTTTAAAGACCCGGCGGATCAGGTCAATTTTTACCTTACAGATTATAAGAGTGATGTTTTTCGTCTTCCTTCATACACGTTGTTAGATGATGAATTGTTTAATGGAAATGAAATATATCCGAGATTTTCAGATCCCGATTTGAAACCGGGAAAAAGTCTTTCGGTTATAAATCGAGGTATTTCTAAGAATTTTTACAACTATATGAGTTTAATTTTAGAGATATATGGAGGAAGTCCTTTTTCTATTCCTCCCGGAAATATCAGAGGTAATATTGTAAACACTACAAATGCTAATAATTTTGCTTTTGGTTATTTCAGGCTTTGTGAAGCAGATACCTTTTCCTATACCGTACAAGAGAACGATAATGTTGTGTATCCGGGAAAGTAAAAATTTTAATTGAAGGTTGATTTGTGACTACATCTGGCATATAAATAGTTATGTCAGATGTTTTTTTATGCAGTAATTTTAGGGTATAAAAAAAAGGATCTTGTTAAAATCCTTTTTTTAAATTCGATACAAGAGGCAGCTGTTTTTAACTAAGATTTAGACGAATCAAGAAGTTATTGGACTACTTTCTTTTAAAACGCATCATCGGAACATCGTTAAGTAATAAGTTTAGTTTACCTTCTTTATCAATATTATAAGAGGTGATTTTTCGGATCATTTCAGTAAAAGTTTGCTCACCGCCGCCTTCGCAAAACATCATCGTGGTAGGTCCCTGTTCGCCAAAGCTGATCGTTTTTCCCTTTAAAGTATAAGGAGCACTGTACCCATTACAGCCCGCATTTCCGAAAACCTGACCGGTATTCTGGTCAAACTTGATAAAAGGTTTTTTGTTGGGATACAAACCTTCAAAAGCAATTCTCGGACCCGAAATATATTCCAGTTCCCAGGTAGTGTCAAAAAGAGCGGTGTTTTTTGTAGTATCCTTTGTAGTGGTGCAGGAATTAAAAAATAGAGCAATTGCAGCAAGCAGTAGTGTTACGTAGTTTTTCATATGTTTTTTTGAAGATAAAATTAACAAGTTTTGGGTTAGAATAATCATTTTTAGGATAGAACTTAGTTTAAAAAATTAAAGCTTTATCATACAGTAATATTTTGAAAAAACAGTCGGAATCATGATTGTATTTTAAAAAGCAAAACATAAATCAGGAATTTACTTTACCTGTTAAACCCTTCTTGGATCTCCTTTTAAGTAAGTTTTACTAAATTTAAAATATTCGGTTGAAGTTCTTTCTCCTGCTTTCCCGTCAATTCTAAGAACACTTCCGGCAGTATTAAGAAGTTTTTGAAGCTCGGTAGCTTCGTTTGTAACCTTCCCGGAATAATACATAGTTTTGTTTCCCTGCGCTATGATTTGTTCTACAATATGCGTGTTGGGCAGTGTAATTAGATGCTGTTCCATCATACGGCGCAGCAGAACAGCGGCACCGCATTGTTTCGAAACCGCATTGGGATCATATTTGCCGTCCTGAACATATTTACCTTTAGTGTACTGATTAGAATAACTCCATAAATAAGGCGAGTTAATTCCCTGCTTGTAATATCCTAATCCGTTAAAAAGTTCAAGTCTGTAAAGAATTCCGGCAATGCTCCAGTCCGACCATGAATTTAGCTTGTCGTAAATCAAGGCGTCATTTGCGCTCACTTCCCAAGTAAATGGCGGATTTCCTGCTTTCGGGCGGCCTGCAGGAACGTTAACTGTACGCTTATTAAGCGGGTCGCCATTGTGCAAATGAGTAGTAAAGTTCAGACTTCCTTCCATACAATGTATAATAGAAATCATGTACCAGGGAATGTTTAAGGGATCACCAACAGACTGATATCTGCTTTTGTTTGAAACTATTTTAGCTATCAATGCATCAATTTCAGGATATTTAGCTTCTTTTATGACGCAGGATGCAAACAATTTTTCGTAATTGTTTTTTTTGTCAGGGGGTACTGTTGTTGCCATAATTATAGTTTGTTAGTGTTGAGTTCTATTCAACTGATTCGTTAGATTTAGATAGTATAAAGTTAGTTAAAAAACTTTATTTTTGTTTTAAGGTGTTTAAAAACAGGTGTTTATACTTGTTTGTGGAATGGTGGTCAGGATTATTTTTGATAAAATACGAAGAGGAGTATTGGCTATTGAAAAAAGAAACGGGTATCGAACGATGATAGAAGGTATGGAGTCGTTTTTTATAAGAGTACATAGGTGCGAAAGTTATAAATGTAGAGTTAAAGTCGTCAGAAGGAAAAAACAGTTCTATTTCATTTTTTAGAAAACAGAAAAGTTTTAAGGTAATGCAATCGTAACCCTTTCAAAAGGATTTACTTAGAGTATTCGCAACATTTTTTGATAAAAACTAAGAAGTAAAAAACAATTTTGCGTTGATTTTTATAGATTTGTAGAATCAATATATGCCCAAAAATGGATTGGGATTAATTATAAAATACTAAGACAATGAAAGCGGTTACTTCACTATTTTTATTTTTAATATTTGTCTACTCAAATTCTTATTCACAGTTAAGCTCAGATAAAATATTCGAAAGTTTTAAACAGGGAGAACGGACCAATTGTTCGTCGATTGCCTTTATTAAAGCCTCTTTAAATGTCTATGGATTAGACAATCTTTTTGTAAACGAAAAGACAGGTGAAAACACTCATAAAATCACCTTAAAAAATAATGCATCATTCAATCTGCAGGAGGACGAAATCAGTAAAGCTAAAATATCAGCCGGTTTTATCTATATTAAGGACAATCCCGAAAGTGAAAAAATTACCGATTATGCGATACTGACCTATGCCGTAATGGCAAAATACAAACAAATTATTGATAAGGTCGATACTTTTGATAAAGCATTAGAAGATTTAGAAGATGGTTCAGTATATACTCCTACCATTTACAAATATTTAGGATTCAAAGAAGGTAAACAAGTACTAAAGCTAAAACGACAATCCGGAAGTGAATACTGTGGAGTTGTGGCGTGGTCTACTGCACATGCCGTTTTCGTTTGTGAAGATTTCATGGACTATTATGGCAATAAAAAAAGCATCTGGATCAAGTATCCGGGACGTTTCAGAGTCATTAAATCGTAAGCAGAAGTAAAGATTTACTGCGAAATATCTGCATTTCTATAAAAAAACGAACCATCATTAAATTCCTGAAATGTGCTCTCCAGTACCTCAGAATTGTCTTATAGATTGACATAAAATAAAATGTTATTTTTTTTTTAAAAAAAGGAATCATTAAAGTTGTGGCTTAAGTTAATTTGTATACTTTTGTGTTCCTCAAACAACCAATTACATTAGTAAAATGAAAAGTAAAATAATTCTAGTAAGTTTCTTTTTCTTTTTTGCAACTGGGGCTATTTCAGCACAGGCAAAAAATGCTCCAAGAAGTATAATCAGTACAACAGCTATTATCCGCAAATACCATGATCAAAAAGAATTGAGCGGTATGCAAAAAGGGGAGCTTTTGGAATTATACATCGAGCGTATTAAAGTTTTAGTAAAAACACTTCCTTATATCGCTTTGGTTACTAAACCAGGTGTTACTATGGCAGACTTAGGTATTCCGGACGATAGTGAGCACAAAAAAGTGTTAGACGGTCAGGCAGAAGGAACAACAGTATTTTTGGATACTACTGTAGAGTTTCAAAGAAAAATGATGCCTTACTCAGATAAAGGAAATTTAATTGCTGCAATTTTATTCTACGAAAGCACATTGAAATCATTACACGAGTTCAATGATATCATGAACTAAAAAATTAGCAGGATCTTACTCCTGAAAAAATACAAACCTCCAAAGTCATTTGATTTTGGAGGTTTTTTTTGGTTTTAACAGTATAAAACGGGTATTAATACGGGTATGCAATCACCATAAATTGGGTTACTTTGATTGCACAAGTTATTAACGCTAAAAAAAGTTTATCATGCTAAAACGTAAAAACCCTGATGAAGAAGGGAATTTAAATCAGCTGACCACTGGTTTTGCTCAACAGGCGAATGAGGCCATATTCGAAGCACTTCAGGAAGAGAATGGTGTATTGGATAAATTGATGTCCGGATATCAAAAAGTTCTGATTGAAGATCCGATTAGACCTTTTTATGAAGAAGACCTTCAAAAAATTGTAAAAAATGTAGATTATGGTATTTTACAGGTATTAGAAGGTACCTGGGTAAGCTACAATAATAACAGTGACGATCAGAGTCAGAAAAAATTGATTGGCAGCGGTATCCATACCACCATCATGCCTTCGCCGGGAACCAACGCAGGAACCATTCCCGGAAAATACAGTTTTGAGTGTGAAGAATATATCGAAAAACTTACTTTTAATCTGGTGCCGGGTGGTGTTCGAAACCGTGGCGGTGCAAACGAGCAATTTTGCGGAGCAGTGAAATACGAACAAAGCATCAAAAGTGTAAACCGTGTAACCGGTCAGGACGCTTTGCAATACACTCCAATTCACGAAGAGAACGGGATGTACTTGTGGCTGAGTGATATCTTTAACTATGCAGCGACAGAAAAAACGATTAGTGAAGACCGTGGTATTCATGCCATATCACCCAACAATCCAAATAAAGATTTATACAAAAGCGGTTATCAGGATGAAACCCTGTTTTTAATCATGAACGATCAGGGAAACAAAGAGTATGTAACGCTGGAAAACTTAAACGGAAGAAAATATTACGAGATTATTGCTTCAAAAGAACTTAAAGCAGGAGCAGGACAAACCGGACCTTATTTTATACCCGATTATTCGATTTCGAGAAGTGGCGTAATTCCGCATGGAAGTACAATTACATTACTGGGAGATTTAAAGCCAAATAAATCAGGTTATTTGATTAGTGGTGCTCCACAGTACCCGGAAGGATTCGCGGCCTGGGACTATAAACATCTTGCTATTTCGCAAACAATGGGGGGAGCAGATGCGAGCAATGAGCCTATAAATCTGGATGCACCTCCACCACCTTGGGTATTTGAGACATTGGATGATAAAAACGATGAACGTGAAAATAAAATTTATACGCAACGAATATTAGCGCATCATTTATATCCATATTCGGTACGACCAGATTTACGTCTTCGTGATACACTTAAAAGTGATGTGGTAAAAAATCATGTAGTGATCGAGATGTCCTCTAAAAATAAAACCGGAGCACAGGGAGGAATACTAAATGTTCCGTTTGTCAATCGTTTTGTTCCTACGGTCGAAATGAACATGAGAATGTGGATTGAAACCGTTGTCGAAAACAAAAAAGAAATTCTTCAGTTGCAATACGAACAGGTCATATTTTTCGAGTTTGATTTCGGAGATGATGGCGGTACTACAAGCTGGCCACATATTCAGGTCAATACACTCCGTAAAATGGAAGATGTATCACCTGAGCAGAAACGATTAATAGAAGAACAGTTTCCGGGTACTTATAAAATGGGATCTTCCGGGGAGACTTCGGGCTGTCCTCATCATAAAGAGTAAATTACTGTAAATTTTGACAAGCAATAAATGAATTAAAAGATAGGGTAGTGCCGTAGGGCGTTACAGTTTAGAAAGTGCAATGATTTTTAATCATTGCACTTTTTTTGTGGGATAAATAGAGCTTAAAGAGTTATAAAACTTTCCTGTTGTTTAGAATTTTGGAGCTAATATGTGGCATTTTTCTTACTATACTACCAAGTATTATCTATATGTAGGTATTTATTACATTATACTGCCAGTTGTTGGTTTTACTGATAATAGTTTGTTTTATTGGGATAATTTTTGCGTAAATATTAGTGCAATGTGGAAAGACGTAAAGAAAATACAAAACAGAGTATTAGATTTGGCGCCACAATTAAATTACCCAAAAGATTAAACCAGAATATCTTATGAAAAAGAATTACCTGTTACTTTTATTGATGGTACCCATTTTTGCCCATTCTCAGGACATTCTCTGGGAGAAATCATACGGCGGACAGCATGCCGACTATTTGTTTGACGCACAACCCACAGCCGATTACGGTTTTATTCTGGCAGGAAGTTCTTTGTCTGACAAAACCGGAAACAAAGACGACGATAATCATGGAGATTTGGATTACTGGATCTGGAAAATGAGTGAAAAAGGAGATCTGGTCTGGCAGAAAAGCATTGGAGGAAGCGGCTTTGATTTACTCCAGAGTATTAAAAACACCAGAGACGGCGGATTTATACTTGCAGGAACTTCTAGTTCAGGAAGAGGTTTTCAAAAGAATGAAAAATGCAAAGGCCTTACTGATTTTTGGGTTATCAAATTAGATGCTTCGGGCAGTGAGCAATGGCAGAGAACGATTGGAGGTGCAGGGAAGGACGAACTTTTATGTGCTTTTCAAACCAAAGATGGAGGTTATATGTTAGGAGGCTCCTCAAGTTCTGATTATTCCGGTAATGCACTTGCTGCTACAAACGGAATGGCCAAACCCACCACAAAAGCTGCTCAGTTTAATAAATCAGAGAAATGCCGTGGCAACATGGACTATTGGATTGTCAAACTGGACAAACAGGGTGATGTCGAATGGCAAAAGACTTATGGAGGAAGTTATAGCGACGTACTGAGAAGTATGGAGCAGACCACAGACAACGGCTATATTCTGGCGGGCTATTCCAACTCACCCGTTTCAGGTGACAAAACAGAAAACAACAAAGGAATAGGCGATTACTGGATTCTTAAAATAACGGATACCGGTGAAATTCAATGGCAAAGTACCTATGGAGCCGAAGGAGACGATCAGCCCTATGTGATCCATCAGACTGCCGATGGCGGTTATATTGCGGGCGGAAACTCCAACAGTAAAAATGCCCTGACCACTATGGGCGGTATAGTTGGGAACGGAACCGATTACTGGATTCTGAAACTCGATAAAGACGGAGGTGTGGTATGGAGTAAAACCTATGATTTCGGAAAAACAGACATCCTGACCTCATTGGTAGAAAACAAAGACCAGAGTTATCTCATAGGCGGTTACGCCCAAAGCGAAAGCAGGCGTCCGCGTGAAGGGATCGTGGCCAAAGCACTTAACTCCGTCAGTAAAGAAAAAGAAGGTATCAACGACTATATCGCGATGAAAATTGACGATAAAGGAGAAGAAATCTGGAACAAAACCGTAGGCAGTGCCGGAGAAGATATTCTCAGGAAGTTAATCGAAACCCGAGACGGAGGGTATCTCATGGCAGGAACCTCCAATTCGACTGCCTCAAGAGATAAAAACGGCAGTATAGGAGGCAATGATTTTTGGGTGGTAAAGCTCAAAGACAAAACAAAAGTAGAAAAAGTAAAATCCAGTATCGAAGCCATTCCGAATCCTGCATCCACTTACACCAATATTATCATAGGCTATGATTTTAAAGAAGGTACGGCCACTTTGATCGACATCGCCGGACGTACTTTGCAGGAATTTGACATCAACAGCAGGACTGTGCCGGTGAATCTAAGCCAATATCCTGAGGGAATCTATATTATTAAAGTTAGGACAGATGTGAAAACAGAATCTGTAAAAGTGATTAAATCGGTAAATTAAATAATCAAAAAATCAATAAGATATGCAAATGAAAAAATCCTTCATTCCTTTTTTGATTTTCGTTTTATTATGTATCTCGAAAACAGCAGCACAGAATGATGCTATTATGCAACCCCAAATTACACCTCCCTATCCTGGAACTGCTGATTTAGGGAATTATGGTAATGTTCCTGTTGGACTTTTTACAGGTTCACCTGCAGTAAATTTAGAATTATATACACTTAAAGAGGGTGGAAATACAATTCCTCTATCGATGTCTTATAATTCGAATGGGGTTCAAGTAGACGCAATACCCAGACAACTTGGTATAGATTGGAATTTAATTGCTACTGGGGTAATTACGAGAAGTGTAATGGATCAGCCGGATGAAGAAATATCTTTTTATGATGCTAATGCTTCATTGATTGATTGTAGTCCAAATGATACAGCAAAGAATATAGGAGGCTCAAATCAGGTTGATACGGAAAAAGATGTTTTTAATCTGAATGCATTTGGGTTATCTGTCAAATTTATATTAGCAGATGATAGAAGAAATACAATACAAATCGAACAGAGTAAAATTAAAATTGTTTACGAAGGTGGTTTTTTTACTGTTGTAGACGTCGATGGAACTGTATATACTTTTGGAGGAATGAATGCTGTTGAGGAGTCACTCAGCAGAAATGAAGGAGTTTCAGGTCCCGTTCCTCCAGTACATTACAACACAGCCTGGTATCTTACTAAAATTCAAAAAACAGGTGGGGTATCACCGGTAATTTTTTCCTATTCTCAAGAATGGATGAGATTCTATAGCTCTTATTTTCAAAAATCAGTATCAACCCAACAGAATATTCGTAGTACTGGTTATATGAGTAGTATTTCTCAACCAAGAACTCAGACCTATAAGAATAAACAATATCATAAAACATCATTGTTAAAAGAAATAAAAATTAATAATAAGAAAATAATTTTTGATTATGATTATAAAAATCCTCCGGCTGAATTTCAGAGTCATAATTCAAAACAACTAATTTCTATTAAGGTTTATAATGACACTATCAATTTAGCAAACTCGCTTATTAAAAAAATCGATTTTAATTACGATCAAATAACACCGTCCAATATTGGAGCTAATGGGTATACCGATATTGACCAGAAATTAATATTTCTAAAAGAGGTACGTGAACAAGGAAAAAGTTCATCCGCTGAATTTGTTAAATACTCCTTTGATTATTATCAGCCCGAAAAACTTCCGGCAAGGCATTCATTTGCAAAAGATTTATACGGTTATTTTAATGGAGGTAATGGAGTAAATGACCTTATTTTTAATAATATTTCTACTAGCACAGCTCCCGGAAATGAATGTAATTTTTCTCCATTATTTAGTGCGTATAAAAGTATTGGCTCATTGAGAGCCCCTAATGATTTATATACCTACTTCGGGATGTTGAAATCTATTTATTACCCAACTAAAGGAAAGACAGTTTTGGAGTACGAATCAAATAAACTCGTTGCAAATGTTTTTATGAAAGGGAAAAATACTTCAACTGTCACGGTGGATTGTCAAAATAGTACTACAGGTGTTTCAATTCCCTTCCAAATAGGTAAGAGGCAGATTGTTGCTATTTCTGGTAATGTTGGAATGGATGATGAAGAAGGACTTTGTGAAAATTATTTTGCAGCGCCACATCACGTAACAGGGCAAAAAGTTTTTGTTAAAATTCTCGATGCGTCTACAGATGCTATTTTGTATTCGTTCGATAATACCCAGGAAAGGGTGATAAATAAAGAAGTATGTCTTGAAGCAGGGTGGTATAAAATTACAGTAAAAGCTTCAAAGTGTTCTTTTGGTAATGCATCTATTAAGTTCTTTCCAACAGGAATGGAACCCCATTGGGAAAATAAAGAAACTCCAATGGCGGGGGTACGAGTTATGCGTACTACAGATTATGATAATAATGGAACTGCCAATACAAAAAGATATTATTACGGTACTTTGGACAATTTGGCAACATCTTCAGGGGCATTTACGACAATTGATCCCTACATAACAGAGAATATAGATGTTTCGGATGTAGACTTAATCGACTTAGGGCAGTATACAGGAGATGTATCTACTAGAGATTTTGTTAGAACCTTCACTGTAACTTCCAGTCCAAAAAGTTCCCTTACTTCATTTGATGGAACAGCAATAGGATATCGTTCTGTAGTAGAAAGCTGGGGAGGAGATCATTTCGAAAATGGAGGTATAGAAAATATTTTTGATGTTAATAGCGATATTGAACCAATAATGCTATGTCAGGAAATTATTAGAAATGTTAATTATTCTAATTCTCATTTAAATGGAAAACCAGTAAAGAAGAAAATCTTTAAAAAAGAAAATGGCTTAGTAAAAAATATATCAGTTGAACAATATTTTTATGATGTTAAACCGGAGTTAGAGTACAGTAAAAATAATTTTGTAGGAATACCTTATTATAGCGCTAAAAATTTCGTGTTATATGTAATAAATCAATATTCGATTACAAGCAGGTTTAGTTATTTATCAAAAAAAATAGTATCCTCATTTGATATTATGGGGCAAAATCCTGTGTCAGTAACAACCTTATACGATTATACTAATAATGCTCATCTACAGCTAACATCAGAAAGTATTTTAAACTTAAATGAAGAGAAAGAGTTAGAAACCAAATATTACTATCCTGATGATTTATTAAATGAGCCTTTTATGGTTGAATTAAAAGTGGCTAACCGAATTAGCCTACCAATCATTGCAGAGCGATACAAAGATGGTACGCTTCTTTCAAAAAATAAAACGGTTTATACTAAAGATCCAACAACAGGTAATTTGCTATTGCCAAAAGAGATTTATTCATCAAAATTCCCGAATGATTTGCAAAATTTAGCCAATATTGGGAATTTAGAGAAGAAAATTACCTATAATCAATATGATGAAAAAGGCAATGTTTTGCAATATACGGTAGAAAGTGGTACTCCCGTATCGATCATTTGGGGGTATAATAAAACACAGCCTATAGCCAAGATTGAGAATGTTATTTATAATTCAATCTCAGCAGGAATCATCAGTAATTTGCAAAGCCGTTCAAATGAAGACGATGACAATTGTATGTCAGAGAATTGTACGGAACAATTATTGAGAAATGAATTGAATACATTGCGAAATACTTTTCAAAATGCTTTTATTACCACTTATACTTACAATCCACTGGTTGGTGTAACAAGTGTAACAGACTCAAAAGGAATACCCTCTTATTACGAGTACGATTCCTTTGGCAGACTAAAATTTATAAAAGATCAGGACTTAAATATACTTCAAAAGTACTGCTACAACTATAAAGGGCAGCAGGCTGATTGCAGTGATAATACGTCAACCGCTGAGTACCTCTATAAAAGTGCCGCCAGAAGTGGGGTGTTTACCAAAAATAACTGTGCTGCGGGAGGAACAGGTTCAAGTGTTCCTTACAGTCAAGCTGCTGGGGCATATATCTCGACCATTTCTCAGGCTGATGCAGAGAGTCATGGGCTTGATAAATTTAATACAGACGGGCGGGCTTATGCGAATGCAGATGGTTATTGTACTTTTTATAGTGCAGCAATAAGCAGATCAATTGCAAAGAATGATTGCGCCGTGGGCGGAGAAGGCTCTAGTGTTCCTTATAGCCAAATATATGGAGCTGAACGTTCCTTTTCTTCACAGGCAGAAGCCGACAGTAAGGGATTAGCTAAATTTAATACAGAGGGGCAGGCTTATGCCAATGCTAATGGTAAATGTTTTTTTTATAGTATTGCTTACAGCGATATTTTTACAAATGATGAATGTGGATTAACTGGAACGGGGACGAGTCATTATTATACTCTGGCAGCCAGGGCAGAGAAATCAGAAGTTTCTCAGGGAGAAGCAAATCATAAAGCAGCCTTGAGATTTCTTGCAGAGGGACAAATCTATGCTAATACCGCAGGTAGTTGTGTTTTTAATAGTGCACCTTTAGGGGGATATTTTTTAAAAAATAGCTGTCCTGCAGGAACAGTCAGCACATCTGGTCCTATTTATTTCGAGCAGAGCAGAGGGGCTGTAACTTCTAAAATTTCACAAGCCAATGCTGATGAACTTGCGGCTGTCAAATTCAATACCGATGGACCAAATCATGCTAACACAGTAGGGGAATGTTTTTACTACAGTGCCCCCATAAGCGGAAGCTTTACAAAGACCAATTGTCCACCCGGAGGGATTGGTTCCACTGATGTTTATTCTCTTGGATATGGGGCAGGAAAATCAAAAGTTTCTCAGGCAGAAGCAGATGCCGAGGCATTAGAACAGCTTAATTATTACGGAAAGGTGCAGGCAGAATATGGAGGTACTTGTACTTATTTAAGTCAGAGAGTAGTTTACAAAATTTATAAAGATGATTATTGCCCGCCCGGCACTACTTTTCCATACGTCTATTATATTGTGGAGCAAGGAAAGTATCACTCAGAAATTTCACAGGTAGATGCTGATAATAAAGCGTGGGTAGATGTTAGTGCTAATGCGCAGGCATACGCTAATGCCAATGGAATATGTCTTAGACACGGAGAGGTAGAGGAGTAAAACAAAGATTTTAGATATTAAATCATTTTTAAAAGAGATTCAGATGAAAAAAAACATACTAATTATAGCTCTTTTGTTATTAGCAAGTATAGATCTAAAAGCCCAAACCCTTAGCAATGATAATTTTGTGTACACCCTTAGCCCCAAAAAAGAGGTTAAGGCAGCAAACTTAAATTCGCTTACGAAAGACGAAATGAGTCAGAATGTGACGTATTTTGACGGATTGGGACGCCCGATACAAACCATTGCCATTGGTCAGGGAGCAGCCGGACAAGACCTTGTAACGCCTATGGAGTATGACGGTTTTGGACGACAAGTAAAAGAATACCTGCCCTATCCGGCTGCTAATGGAGGCAGCAGTTATCCCAGAATTGACTCCAATACAGCCATAGCTACCGCAAAAGGCATTTATAGCGCTGCAAAATATGACAACACTCCTAATCCTTTCTCACAGAAAGCATTTGAACCATCGCCTCTAAACCGTGTTCTCAAACAAGCTGCTCCGGGAGCTTCATGGGAAATGGGTAAAGGCCATGAAATCAAAATCGATTATCAGACCAATACTACAGCCGATGCCGTAAAAAAGTACAAAGCCAATGCTATTTGGCAGGCAGGCTTAGGATTGTACAACATTAGTTTTTTAGATGAAGGAACCTATGCTGAAGGGAAATTGTATAAAACGGTGACCTACGACGAGAATACAACAGCAAATCCAAGTGAAAGTGCCGGTGCTACAGTAGAATTTAAAAATACCGAAGGTAAGGTTGTTTTAAAGAGAACTTACAATTCAGGCAATCGACACGATACGTATTATGTTTATGACATTTATGGCAATCTGACTTATGTATTGCCTCCAAAAGTACCGGCTGTTGTCGATGATGAAGTTCTAAAAGGGTTATGTTATCAATACAAATACGACAACCGCAACCGTCTGGCCGAGAAAAAACTGCCCGGAAAACAATGGGAGTTTATTGTGTACGATAAACTCGATCGCCCTGTAGCCACAGGACCCGCTTTCTCGCCTTTTAAAGACGAAACTGCCGAAGGCTGGCTGATTACCAAATACGATGCTTTTAGCAGACCCATTTATACCGGCTGGAACGGTCAGCCTTCCAATGCGGTCACCAGAAAAGCATTACAGGATGCTCAAAATACAGCCAATGTTATATTTGAAACGAAACAGACCTCTGGAAGCATAGACAATATATTGGTAAACTACAGCAACAATATTGCTCCTACCAATTTTAAACTTTTAACGGTTACCTATTACGACGACTATAGCTATCCCAATGCGCCTGCGAAACCTGCTGCTATTGAAGATCAGCCCGTTTTAGACAACGTTAAAGGTTTGATGACCGGAAGCTGGACAAGAGCCTTAACCACCGCAACGGCAACATTTGGAGAAACTTCTACTATTTTTTATGACAGAAAAGCCAGAGCCATAAATACCCGAACTCAAAATCATTTGGGCGGTTATACCAGTACCGATAGTAAACTTGATTTTATTGGAAAGTCACTCTATACCATCACCAAACACAAGCGAACCTTAGGAGATACCGAGCTAATCGTAAGAGAAGATTTTACCTATTCGCCACAAGACCGTTTGCTGACGCATACGCATCAGGTCAACGGAGGTCAAGTAGAGCTTTTGGCAGAGAACAGCTATGATGATCTGGGCCAATTGATCGTTAAAAATGTAGGGAACAACGCGGCAAATCCTTTGCAGAAAGTACAGTATACCTATAACATCAGAGGATGGCTAACCGGAATCAACAATGTCGAAGAGCTACAGCAGGACACAGATCCGAAAGATCTGTTTGCCTTTAAAATTAATTATGAAAAACAGCCGGGCAACTCACAGGTTCAGGCCTTGTACAACGGAAATATTTCCGAGACCTATTGGAAGACCAACACCGATGTGACCAAGCGTTCTTATGGCTATCAGTACGACAATCTAAATCGTCTGACCAGTGCAATTTACAGTAAGCCCAATGATGCCATTCCGGTATCGGGGGCGTATAATGAAAGTTTGAGTTACGATAAAAATGGAAACATCAAGTTCTTACAGCGCTATGGTGCCAGTGATGCTCCGTCTATTGTTTTTCAGACCGACGATTTGACTTACGGGTATTTGAATGAAAACTCGAACCGTTTGACTAAAGTAACTGACGGTCCTGCCGGAAATGACAACGAAGGCTTTAAAGATGGAAACAAAACAGGGGATGATTTTACCTATGATGCCAATGGCAACATGATCGCGGATAAAAACAAAAACATCACCGAAATACAATACAACCAACTCAATTTACCCAAGAAAATTACATTTGGAACAAGTGGTAGGATTGAGTATATTTACAACGCAGCGGGTCAAAAACTGGAGAAAATTGTAAAAGAGACGAGCGGTACAGTTCATACTGATTACCTGGTTGGTTTCCAGTATAAGTACAGTGAGGGGCAGGACGGTGGAAATCAAGGTGGAGGCAATGACGACGGCGGAGATCCTCCTGCACCGGATGATCCGGGAAATACCGATCCACCTATTGATGGTACAGATCCTGTAAAAGATCCACCAGGGGAAGCCAATCGTTTCAGTGCCTTCGCAGTACAGTCGTCAAGTCAGGCTGTTCCGTCGCGACCAACGTTGGAGTTTTTACCGACAGCAGAAGGCTATTATGATAAAATAAGCAAAAAGTATGTCTATCAGTACAAGGATCATTTGGGGAACATACGATTGAGTTATGCTAAAAATCCAGCAACGCAAGTTCTTGCTATTATTGAAGAGAGTAATTATTATTCTTTTGGATTGAAACATAAAGGATATAATGATTATGTAGCTACTAATAATAAGTATAAGTACAACGGGAAAGAATTACAAGACGAGCTGGGGCTTAACATGTATGACATGGAAGCCCGAAATTATATGCCAGATGTTGGTCGTTGGGGTAATATGGATGAGTTGTCTGAAATTTTTTATGTAAATTCACCTTATAATTTTTCAAATAATAATCCTGTAGTTTATTCTGATCCAACAGGACTAGCTCCAGAGAGTTCAAATTACTTAGCATCTACTGTAGTAAATAGGAGAGGAGAAATTATTGATTACAAGGATGATGGTGATGATAATATATATTTAAATAAACGTGGTGGAGAAATAGTTGGTAAAGAACGTCTAGGTGTAAAGTATGAAGTAGGTAACAAAATCGTTCAGGCTGATTTAACTAATTATAATGTTTTATTTTCTGACGGAATAGCAAATATGAAATACCTTAATAAACCAGCAAAACCAATTATGCTTGAACTTCCTTGGTATGTTGGTAATCCTTTAGCATCAGAATTTAGATGTACTCAAATTGGAAGCTTTTGGATGTGGTTTAAAACATATGTTAAAGGAGGCACAATTGAAATTCAAATAGGTACATTGATAAATGAAGCTCCTTCGGCAGGAAGTGCCATAAAGCTTTTAAAAACAATGGAAGCTGAAGCTAAAGCCTCAGGAGCTACAAAATTAATAATTGAAGGAAAGGGAGTAGTTGAAACAAAACTATTAAATGCTAAAGCTTGGGAAAGACTTGGCTATACTATTGAGAGGATTGAACAACACTCCGTAAGAATTTATAAAAATTTGTAAAATTATGTTAAGTATATCGGTAATAAAAGCTAAATTTATGAGAAGTGGTTTAAATTTTAAATCAACTTTTATATTTGACGAAAATTCGCATCAAGTTAATCCAAAAGATTTGTTTGTTTTTCAAGCAAATGAAAAATGTATTATTTATTTTACTAGAGACAATAATTATAGCTGGTACCTAACAAACATGAGGTTAATTATTCCTGTTGAAAATAAATTTATTAGTTTATCAGATTTGACAAAAATTGATTTTCCAAATATTAAAAATAATCCATTATCAAAAATGGAAAATACTGAATTAACCTTGTTTACAAATTCTAATCAATTTAAATTGTTTTTAGAAGAAAATAGTTGGCACGTTTTTTACAATATCTTTAAATTTATCATCGATAAAAACAATTAATTATTTGCTAATGTTACAGATTAGGTGTTTTTATAAAATAATGACGTAATGATCTGAAAAAGAATATAAACTTTAATTTTTGAATAGAAAAAGAGACGATCGGTTGGTCGTCTCTTTTGTTTTTTGTCTTTTAATAAGCCTTAAAATGCTTTTACTTTAACTTAGTGTTTCAAATTAGGTCATTAAGATAAAGTGTAATTGCTGCAATGGCGAATGCATAAAAAATGGATTTCAATCTAACGGAAATCAGCGTTATAAATGTTGTTTTTGTTAAAAAAGATAACAGATTGATTATACTTCAGCGAGTAGGGTGTTATGATTATAGTAATCAAGTATAAATACTTGATTTTTATGTTTTTGGGTTTGGTATATTTGATCTGTTTTTTACTTCTTGATTTCAGTATTGACAGCTGGTCGCGATAAGTTTAAAGAAAGAGATTAACCAATTAACGATTAATTATTATGGTAAAAGTATACGGAGTTGACGAATCGGATTATAAAGCGGACTTCATAATTTCTGAAAATTACATCAAATTTACGGGGGAATTACTTCGGCTTTCTCTGTTAGCCATTGGAGGGTTTGGTACACTACTCGTTGCGAAAATGAAAAGAGAAGGATTTGGGGCTGAATTGGATTACTCCGGATTTATTATCGCGCTAGTATGTTTTGTTTTTTGTTCAGGCGCTTGTATGTGTCACAGGTTTTTTGCCACAGACTCAATGAGTTGGTTTATTAGTTTATTAAGAACTCAGAAGAATGATGATATTGTTAAAATAGATAAAGAAAGGAAAGGTATGTATAGAGCATTAAAGTTGTCAAATATTTTCTTGGTTCTAAGCGGAATTTCATTTGGATTAGGTGTGATTTTTTTCTTTATCGCGATTTATAATCTTCTTTAGCTTGTTGTATATCATTTGTTAGGTCTTTGGATGTATGGTTAATTGAATTTTAATGCTAAGTTTGTAGATGCATACTGAATTAAAAATTCTGATTAAACGAGATTATGAGCACATTATTTGTTAAAAATATGGTTTGCAACCGCTGTATTATGGTGGTTCAGAACGAACTTGAAAAACTTGGACTGGAATTTAGCAACATAAAGCTTGGGGAGGTTACCTTGGCAAAAGAACTGAGTGCCACAGAAAGAACTTTACTGGAGCAGGAACTGGTTTCTCTTGGATTTGAAGTGATCGACGATAAAAAAAGCAGAATCATCGAAAAGATTAAAAACATCATTATTGATTTGGTACACCATCAGGATAATGATACCAAAAATAACCTGTCGGATATCCTGAGCGAAAAGATCAATCATGACTATAATTATCTTTCCAATTTATTTTCTGAAGTAGAAGGAACTACAATAGAGAAGTATTTTATTGCGCAAAAAATTGAAAAAATAAAAGAACTTCTGGTTTACGATGAGTTATCACTTAGCGAGATCGCTTTACGCCTGAATTATTCAAGTGTGGCTTATCTGAGCAATCAGTTTAAAAAAGTAACCGGCCTGACTCCAAGTTATTTCAAGCAAATTCGGGCTGAGAAAAGAAAACCTCTGGATGAGGTGAAGTAAATATTACAAATCAAATCCATAATTCCACAATACAATTCAGCGCTATTCTTGCCAACTTTGCAGGTATAAAAGAAC
Source organism: Flavobacterium sp. N502540 (assembly GCF_025947365.1). NCBI lineage: Bacteria > Pseudomonadati > Bacteroidota > Flavobacteriia > Flavobacteriales > Flavobacteriaceae > Flavobacterium > Flavobacterium sp. N502540. The sequence continues at coordinate 4,749,564 of NZ_CP110012.1, read as the reverse complement.
AACTGAATTATGGCAACAACTGATAATAATAAGGAGACAATTTACATTCCGTTAGAAGATGTAAACAGCGAGCACTGTGCATTAATCGTAGAGAAAGGATTGGCAGAGGTTAAGGGAATTGAAACTCACAAGGTGGAAGTTAACAACCGTAGGGCCGCGATAACGGTTAAAGGTAATGAAACTGTTGGTAACGCTGTAAAGGCTATTAAAGACCTTGGATATGGTGTACCAACCGTAAAAAATACGTTCCCAGTTCTGGGAATGACCTGTGCCTCTTGTGCCAGCAGTGCAGAAAGTATTGTAACTTATGAATTGGGAGTAGTGGATGCTTCGGTAAACTTTGCAACAGGAAACCTTACTGTTGAATATCTTCCCAACCTTACAGATGCTTCTAAATTACAAAAAGCAGTTCAGGGCGTTGGCTACGACTTGCTTATTTTAGATGAAGCGAAACAACAAGAGTCTTTAGAGACTATTCATGCGGAAAATTTCAAAAGATTAAAAAACAAAACCATCTGGGCTGTGGTATTGTCATTGCCTGTAGTGGTGATAGGGATGTTCTTCATGAATATTCCTTATGCCAATGAGATCATGTGGTTTTTTTCAACGCCGGTAATTCTTTGGCTGGGGAAAGACTTCTTTGTAAATGCCTGGAAGCAGGCCAAACATCGCTCGGCCAATATGGATACGCTGGTAGCTCTGAGTACCGGAATTGCTTACTTGTTTAGCGTTTTTAATATGTTATTCATAGATTTCTGGCACCAGCGCGGATTGCATGCGCACGTATACTTTGAAGCTGCGGCAGTAGTAATTGCGTTTATTTTGCTAGGGAAATTATTAGAAGAAAAAGCAAAAGGAAATACGTCATCGGCTATTAAAAAACTAATGGGACTGCAGCCTAAAACCGTGATCGTTATTCAACCCGACGGGACTGAAAAACAAGTTGCTATTGAGGAAGTAAATGCGGGAGCAGTTATTTTGGTAAAGCCGGGTGAAAAAATTGCGGTCGATGGTATGGTTATCTCGGGTCATTCTTATGTGGATGAGAGTATGTTAAGCGGTGAACCGGTTCCCGTACTGAAAAAAGAAAACGAAAAAGTGTTTGCAGGAACCATTAATCAAAAAGGAAGTTTTCAATTTAAAGCCGTTAAAGTAGGTAAAGAAACCATGCTTGCCCAGATTATTAAGATGGTCCAGGATGCTCAGGGAAGTAAAGCTCCGGTGCAGAAATTGGTCGATAAAATTGCAGGTATATTTGTCCCGATTGTAATGGTTATTGCACTTCTTACTTTTATAGCCTGGATGGTTTTGGGTGGAGACAACGCTGTAGTGCAAGGGTTGATGGCAGCGGTTACCGTATTGGTTATTGCTTGTCCTTGTGCTTTAGGTCTGGCCACACCAACTGCGATTATGGTAGGTGTAGGTAAAGGCGCCGAAAACGGAATATTAATCAAAGATGCTGAGAGTTTAGAATTGGCCAGAAAAGTAACGGCTATTGTACTCGATAAAACAGGAACCATTACCGAAGGAAGACCACAAGTGACCGGTATAAAATGGCTAAAAGACGTGGACACTACCAAAGATATTCTGCTAAGTATTGAAAAACAATCAGAACATCCGCTAGCAGAAGCGGTAGTGAAAAGTCTGGAAGGAGTGTCAGGTGTAGTTTTATCCAATTTTGACAGTATTACTGGTAAAGGTGCGAAAGCGGTTTATGCCGATGAAACTTATTATGTGGGGAACAAAAAACTGCTGGCAGAAAATAGCATTGTCATTGCAGAATCACTATTGATTCAGGCAGAAGAATGGGGTAAGGAATCCAAGACTGTGATTTGGTTTACCAATAGCAAGCAGGCACTTTCGGTTATTGCGATATCCGACAAAATCAAAGAAACCTCTGTTCAGGCGATCAAAGAATTGCAGGAGATGAATATTGAGCTGTATATGCTGACGGGAGATAACGAAGCGACTGCAAAAGCGATTGCCACACAAACGGGAATCAAACATTATAAAGCAGAGGTGCTGCCACAACACAAAGCTGATTTTATAAAAGAATTACAACAACAAGGTAAAACAGTGGCAATGGTAGGTGATGGTATCAACGACAGTACAGCACTGGCAACTGCCGATGTCAGTATCGCGATGGGCAAGGGAAGTGATATTGCAATGGATGTAGCAAAAATGACGATTATCTCCTCTGATCTGACCAAAATACCTCAGGCGATTCGCCTGTCTAAACAAACGGTTGCAACAATCAAACAGAACTTGTTTTGGGCATTTATTTACAATCTAATCGGTATTCCACTTGCTGCGGGGGTACTTTATCCGATAAATGGATTTTTACTAAACCCTATGATTGCAGGAGCTGCCATGGCTTTGAGCAGCGTGAGCGTAGTGAGCAACAGCTTGCGTCTGAAATGGAAAAAATAAACTCTTGATGCGTTTGTCAAACGGCGGTTCCAAAGATTATGGGCCGCCGTTTTTATAGGTACATCATTTGACTGAAATCATTTTAATCCCTGGAAAAGGCATCAGACTAATTAATTCAGATTTCTGGTTAATTATTATGGCGTTCCCCTCCGGGTCGGGCTGTCCGCTAAATCTTTTGCGATAGAGATTTTTTGTCTGGCATAAAAATAACAGGAATCACAAAAGGATACCGCTTTCATCCCTAACGCTGTCTACGATAAAGAGAATATTTAAAAAGAAAACAGCCTTCTTATCTATAATTTATTAGAGTATTATGAAGAGTATTGCTCTGAAAGAGTAAAAGCATCAGTATGGTGCTTTTATCCCTAACGCATTCTGTGATAAAGAGAATATTTAAAGAAAGAAACCTTCTTAGCTATAATTAATAGAGTATTATGAGGAGTATTGTTTTGAGAGAGCAAAAGCATCAGCAAGATGCTTTCATCCCTAACGCATTTTGTGATAAAGAGAATATTTAAAGAAAGAAACCTTCTTATCTATAATTTATAGAGTAGTGTGAGGAGTATTGTTTTGAGAGAGCAAAAGCATCAGCATGGTGCTTTCATCCCTAACGCAGTCTGCGATAGAAGGAATATTTAAGGAAAAGAAACCCTCTTATCTATAATTTATAGAGTATTATGAGGGGTATTGCTCTGAAAGAGCAAAAGCATCAGCAAGGTGCTTTCATCCCTAACGCAGTCTGTGATAAAGAGAATATTTAAAGAAAGAAACCTTCTTATCTATAATTAATAGAGTAGTATGAGGAGTATTGCTCTGAAAGAGCAAAAGCATCAGCATAGTGCGAAGCACTATGTGTTAAATTAAAGTAAATACCGCCCTGAAAGGGCAATAGCAATTTCCACGCCTGTAAATAAAAAAATCTGTTCTGATCTGTGTTTTCGCCTGGCGAATCGGTTTAATCCGCGTGTTTTTTTTTTTATACCTGCCAACTGGCAATTTGAATGAATGAATTAAGTAAAACAAGATACTGCAATCAGTAAATTTCATAAATCTAATACAGAATAGTGTATAAGGATTACGGTTTAATTGACGGAAATTTGTAGTATAAAATAACAATTAAAACATCAACATAATGGAAAAGCAAGATTTTCAATTTAAAACAAACCTGAACTGCGGTGGATGTGTTTCTAAAGTACAATCAGACCTGGACAATGCAGCAGGGATATGTGAATGGAATGTAGACACTACTAATGCAGATAAAATACTTACCGTTCAATCGGATGGTGCTACTGCCGAAGAAATAATTGCAATTATTAAAGCGAAAGGATTTAAAGCAGAACCTTTAGAAATTTAATCCTTTAAGACTTCTGTTGGATTACAGATTTTAAACAAAAGTTAATGCTTATCGTTACCGAATTGAAAGTAAGCCCGATGTTTTATCGGGCTTATTTTTTTAAAAGTAATACTTTAAGTAAAAGATAGTAATGATTATCGTGTATATGGTTGATTACTAATAAAAACAGGGTGATTTTTAGTTGAATTAATCGTTAAAATAAAGTATTTTAATAACTTGTATTTTATTAATTTATGTTCTCGATTAATTGAATAGATATTAAATTTTGATATTAGATTTTAGAAAAAACTATTTTTTTGTTTTAAGAAAAATAGTAAAGTAATTTTTAGCTTAAAAAAGCAAGGGCTGTCCGGTGATAATTCGGACAGCCCTTTTGGTACGCTCACTCGAAAAGTGAATCTGTTTTTTCAGAGTTTATTTTTTCAGTTCTTCGTTGGCCTGAATGAAATTATGATAATTCTTTTCGGATTCAAAGTAAGCTACATTTCCCTGTTTGTTCAGTGAAACGATATATGCCGAAGCTTTGTCAACTTTTGCTCCGGTATGTGGATCAATTGCCTGACGGACACTTTCATCGCTTGGGATACGTTCTACGCACATGTTGCAGCAGCCATAATACATTTTTCCGTCAAACGGAACTTCTATTTGTTTTTTACCCATGTGCAGATCATTTACCATACAAACTTCATCATTGGGCACAGGAGTTCCTTTTGATGCAATATTACTATCTTTTACAGTTAGTTCCTTTTGGTCTGATACCTCATTCTGCGGTTTGTTTTCCTGATCTTTACACGAGATCATTACTACAGCCATTGCGGCAATAAGGAAATAGCGGCCAAGTATTTTCATTGTTTTATTTTTTAATTTTTGTTCCTTCTGTTATTTCTTCAGTGGCTTTCATTAAAATGTTGTCGCCTTCCTTTAGTGCACCAAACACTTCAATCTGATCCATCAGCGCACGTCCTTTCGCAACGGGAATGTTTTTGGTTTTCCCCCCGATCACCTGAATAATGTACATTCCCATATTACTTTCTACTAAGGCAGTTTTGGGAATAAAAAAGGTAGCTTCACTGGCTTGTAACGAAAGCATTGCTTCCACCACCATCAAAGGCTTCAGTTCGGGATGTATTTTCATAATATCGGCTTCTATGCGCTCTGAACGTAATTTGAAATCTAAAACTCCCGATTTACGCGAAATTTTAGCCATATACTTTTTCTGCGGAAGCGAGCTTACTTTAAAATGTATTGAATCGCCTAAGTTTAAATAGGGAGTATTGGCCTCCGGAATAGAAAGTGAAACGCGCAGTTTTTTATTGTCCTGAAGTACCAGTAAAGGTTTGTCGGAACCTTTGCCCATTGGACCTACATAAGAGCCCGGATCTACATTTCTTTCGGCAACAATTCCGTTAAAAGGTGCCCGGATGATCAGATAATCATTCATGGCCTGTATTTCCTGATAAGCAGATTTTGCAGCTTCTAGTTGTGACTGGTCGGATAGTTTTCTGGCTGTGATCTGGTCTAAGGCATCCTTCGCAATAGCGCCTTTGGTTTCATTGGCTTTAAACATTCGGTCATAATTCGATTTGGTAGCAATGTAAATGGCTTCCTGTGCTTTCCATTTGGATTTTGCCGCTGCCAGCTGCGCCTGAATCTCGGGTGCTTCCAAAACCATGATGATCTGTCCGACAGTTACAGGAGAACCTATGTCGACATACAGTTTTTTTACGTAGCTGTTTACTTTGGCATAGATGGCCGTTTCTTTGTCGGAAACCAATTCTCCGGCAAGTTTCAGAGGAACCAGCGGATTGCTCTTTTTCAGAGAAACCGTTTCAAAATTCTGCATCATCATCATGGGCATGGCTGCCGGTTTCTCTTCTTTTTTGTTTTCTGAATTACAAGATGCAACTGCAATTCCGATAAGGATATAATAGATTAATTTCATGGTTTATTTTTCTAACGTTATAAAATGAATACTGTTTTCGTCTTCAGGATCTAAGGATGGTGATTGGGTAGTGGTTTTGTTTTGTATCCACACAAATACCAGAGGCAATAGGATCAATACACTAAAGGAAGACGCAATTAGTCCGCCAATTACAGCTCTTCCTAATGGTGCCACCTGATCACCGCCTTCGCCGTGTCCGATAGCCATTGGAAGCATACCCGCAATCATAGCCAGTGTGGTCATAATGATAGGACGTATACGCAAAGCGGCTGCCTGAATAGCTGAACTAAGGGCATCGCCATTTTCTAAACGCAGAGACTCAGCATTACTAATCAGCAAAACGGCATTCGCAATAGAAACTCCGACAGACATAATAATTCCCATATAAGATTGTAAATTCAGGGTAGAACCCGTTAGTTTCATTAAAATCAATGAACCCAGAATTACAAAAGGAACAGTAGTCAGAATCACTAAGGACACTTTAAACGATTGAAAATTTGCCGTCAGCATTAAGAAAATAACAATAACTGCAATTAGTAAACCTGTTGCCAGACTATTCATGGTTTCCTCGAGCACCGGAACCATTCCGGATACCTGAATATTGACCCCTTTAGGCAATTCACCAAGCGAATCGATAGCAGCCTGTACGTCTTTCTGTGCTTTTCCTAAATCAGTATTATGAATGTTTGCCGTTACCGGTGTGTAACCCATGGTTCCCAGATTATAACTTTCACCCAATACTTTTGTGGGAGTAATTGTCGCTACATCACCCAGAACAGGTCGGTCTGAGTTTTTTCCTAACGGAACATTCATCAACTCATCTTTGCTGTTTAAAATGTTTTGTGGTGTTTGTACCTGTACATCGTAGGCAATTCCCATCATTCCGCCAACCCACATGTTCTTACTGGTGTAGCGTGAAGAGGCCGTTATAGGAACCAAAGAGCGAGCGATATCCTGTGCGTCGATACCCAGTTGTGCCGCTCTTATTCGATCGATATTTATTTCGTATGCCGGATAGTTTAAGGATTGCGGAATTTGCTGATCTCTTAAATAATCAATTTCTTTTAGCTTGGCCAAAAGTTTATTGGCATACATCACGTTCATTTTTTTCATCATTCCCGAAAAGCGAACCTCAATCGGAGTATTGGTTCCCTGGCTCAGAATCTTCTCTGTAAGTTCGATAGGCTCGAAAGAGAAATGCAGTTCGGGCATCTTTTCCTTCATGTGCTTGCGGATGATTTCTTTCAGCTCATTGGTATTTCCGTCAAAATCTTTTAAGGCAATCTGCATCAAGGCTTCATGCGGACCTGCATTGTACAAATAAATTGGACTCACTGCAAAAGAGGAGGGATGCTGACCAATAAATACCGACGATATGGCAATATGATCTTTACCAATAATAGTTTCCAGTTCGCCTAAAACCTGCTTTATTTTGAGTTCCGTTTTTTCGATACGGGTACCTTCCGGCGCTTTAATACGTACCTGAAACTGACTTGAATTTACAGTCGGCAATACGTCTTTACCGGTACTGTTGTACATTAAAAATGCTCCAACGGTAACCAAAATAAAACTGACAATTAAAATTGGTTTGCGTTTACTCATTATCGATTGTAAAAACTGTACAAAACGATTTTTGAATCCATCGAATTTATCTTCGATATGCTCATGGTTTTCTTTGTCTTTCATTAACCAGTTGGCCATTACAGGCACAAACGTTTGTGACAGCATAAAAGACAGCAACATAGAAAAACCAATAGCCAGAGCCAAGGGCATAAACAATGATCCAGGTATACCGGTCATCATGAAGGCAGGTGCAAAAACCGCAAGAATACATAACAAAATCAGTAGTTTAGGAAACGCAATTTCACGACAGGCGTCCAGAATGGCTTTGGCTTTCGTTTTGCCCATGGCTAAATGCTGGTGAATATTTTCGATCGTAACTGTACTCTCATCCACTAAAATTCCAATCGCTAATGCCAGTCCGGATAGCGACATGATGTTGATACTTTGCCCAAACAATTTAAGGAACAATACTCCCGAAATAATAGAGATCGGAATGGTAAGTACTACGATTAAAGCGGCTCTTCGATCACGTAAAAATAAAAGCACCATTAATCCTGTTAACATCGCTCCCAAAACACCTTCTGTAATTAAACTTTTAACAGCATTGATTACATAAACAGACTGATCGAATTCGTAGGAAATCGCAACATCATCCGGTAGATTATTCTGAATGGCAGGAATCGCTTTTTTAAGATTCTTTACCACGTCCCAGGTAGAAGCATTACCCGATTTTGCAATGTTAATGTATACGGATCTCGTACCATTAATAAGAGCATAACCGGTAGTAATATCGGCACCATCTTTTATGGTAGCCACATCACGGATGTAGACATTATCGACCCCGTTTTTAAAAATTGGAATATTTCCGAAATCGGCCACCTCTTTAATAGTATTGTTTGTAGGCGTCAGATAGTTGATATCATTCACATAAATATTACCTGATGGTGATGTAATGTTATTTCGGCTAATCGATTCCACAATCTGCTCCGGCGTTAGCTGATGGGTACGCAGTTTATTCGGATCGATGTTGATTTCGATGGTTCTCGGACTTCCTCCAAATGGCGGAGCTGTCGTTAAACCGGGTATTTTAATAAGAAACGGACGTGCCGTAAAGTTGGCGATATCCTGTAGCTCATTGTTGGTTTTGGTTTTACTTTTAAAGACCAGCTGACCAACAGGCTGAGAGGACGCATCAAACCGAATGATAAACGGAGGCGGAGCTCCCGGTGGTAAAAATACCTGTGAACGATTCGAGAGCGCATTGATTTCGGCAATTGCCTGCCCCATATCGGTACCTTCATAAAAATTAATTTTCATTAAGGTAAGCCCTTGAGTATTTTTGGTTTCAATGCTTTCAATACCGCTCGTAAACAGCATCATATTGACATACATTTTGGTAAAATAACCTTCCATTTGCTGAGGGGTATAACCATTAAAGGAGTGGGCAATGTATACCACAGGAAGATTCATATCAGGTAAGATGTCGACCTTTATTTCTTTTGAAGCTTTAATCCCGAAGAATAAAAGCCCCAGCACCATCACCATGATAGAGATGGGCCTGCGCAAGGCAAAACGTATTAAATTCATAATTCCGGGTTTAGTGTATCGCGTTGAGTAAAATGTTTAGATTGCCTGTGGCAGCAGCTTTAATCCATAAGGCTTGCCAAATGTTGTTTTGGGCAATTTCATAATCAATCTCTGCACGGTTAAGGGTGTAGAAAGATTGTGTTAAATCAACAATAGTGGTAAGGCCGTTATCATACAAAGCAGTGTGTTGACGATAAGCGTCGGTAGCAGCGATTACCTGTGTTTTGGTTTCTTTAAAATTCTCAAAAGCATTTTTCAGTTTGTCATTCGCAAGTTTTTGCTGGGCAATCAATTCCTGATTCATGTATTCATATTCGTTTTGAAGCGATTGGGTAACAAATTTTTGTTCCCGCTTTTTAGAAGATTGACGATAGATATTGGTTAGATTCCAACTTAAATTGATTCCAACGATATAATTGCTGCGATCGATTCCAACACCATCGGCATACGATTTTGAGAAAGCAGTATTGTCCTGTACATAATTCCAGTCAAAACCCGAACCGCGTCCCTGCATGACTCCAAAAGCAGATAGGTTTGGTAAAGCCAGTGCAGACTGTAATTTTTCCTGCTGCTCATTTTTCAGAATATCACTTTTTCGCCATTCCAGTATAGGATGTTGACTTGTTTCTGTTACAGCTTCCGAAAGAATAACAGGTGTTTTAGTAGTAAACACGCTATCGAGTTGATACACCTGATATTCTTCACCCAACATTACAGCAAGTGATTTAGAATGATCCAGTTCCATATCATAAGCTTTTATCACAGCCGATTTAGCATTGGCTACTTCGGCTTTTGCTAAAGAATAATCGACCTCCGGAATCAAACCGCTCTCTGCACGGCTTTTGGTTGTAGTTTCCACCACTTGGGCACGTTCCAGATTTTTGTCCTGCACAAATTTAATGCGCTGAGCAGCAAGTAAGTTCAGATACGCAGCACCTACTTTTACCTGATGTTGAAATTTTACTTGTACCAGATCTTTTTGGGCTACATTTTCGTCAGCTTTGGCAATGGCAACCTGTGTTTTAATTTTGCCAAAAGTGAAAAGATTCCAATTGATATTGGCCAGATACAAGGACCCAAAAGCGGCATTCCAGTTTTGATCTTGTAAGGGCATTGAGGTCGCAGCACTGCCCAGTCCGCCATAACTGTACAAAGGACCGTTTTGCGCATTGATCGTACCATAACTTTGTTGTGCCATTAAGGTGAAGTCAGGTAGGTACTGGCTTTTTTGATAGGTAGTGTTCTCTTTCGAAGCATTGAGGATGGCTTCTTTGGCTTTTATTTTTTCAAAATTTTGAATAGAGCGTTCAAGAGCATTGGATAATGTTACCGTTTGTGCCCAGAGATTTCCGGAAACCATACAGAACATAGCCAACGCAAAATATTGCATTTTCATAGGATGTATTTAAAATTAAACAATAGAAATCGCATAGCATCTTTAAATGCTACAGTTCGATCAATTGTCTAAAATCAAATACGGTAAACGCAGTAGAAAATATAAAGGGGATTATTCCGAATAGGAATAAAGGGGAAAAAAGAATATTCGGTTTTCTTTTCCTTAGAAGTATAAGAGTTGAAAACAGTTTCGTAAAAATGAAAAGGTACTGCAATTCCAAAGAATTTAGGAACTAAGTCACCGGGAGCTGTTTGTTGTAGCTTTTCGGTCGCTTTATGAAACTGTGCTTTATGTTTACAGCAGTCTTTGTTTTTTTGTTGTTTTTTCGCCACACATTTTGGGCAAACTTTACCAACCGGAATATCACCAAACAGATTGGTTTCTTGTGGTACACCTTTGCAAAAATGAGTTATCGTGGTAAAGCCTGACGACAGTACCAGATAAAAAACAGAAAGAAGTAGTAGAAGTGCTTTTCTCATAATCAATTGCAAAGGTGACCTTATTTTGCCATATACCTGTTGCAAAATTTTGGATGAAATTTGTAAAATTTATAAATCTTCCCTTGATTTTTTTGAGGCTAATTGCTTAAGAGTTTTCACCACTCAGGGTGTTTTTTATTCTTTAAACTCAAGGATATCCCCTGGCTGGCAATCCAGTACTTTACAAATGGCTTCTAAGGTGCTGAATCTTATGGCTTTTGCTTTTCCGGTTTTCAATATCGAAAGATTGGATAAGGTTAGGTCTACTTTCTCGGAAAGTTCATTCAATGACATTTTTCGTTTTGCCATCATCACATCGAGGTTTACAATGATTGCCATAATTTATATTGTTAATTCGTTTTCTTCTTGTAATTCGATTCCTTTTTTGAAGATATAAGCAACAACAAGCAATATTACCCCCATAAACAACCAGACATCTGCACCGGCAATTTGCAATTGTTGAATGTTTTGTAGTTTAAGACCGCTATCGGACAAAACCTTTACCAATTCTATTCCCCAGGAAGAAAAGAAACCAATGCCAAAGGATAAATAAGCCAGTGTAAGAATAAAATTTCTGAACAGGTTATTGAAGGGCGCCGAAAAGTTGAGGTCCTTGTTCATGAAAATTTTTATAATGCAGTAGAACAATATTGCTTTTAATAAAGCAACAATAATGATAACACTGCTAAGGGTGATGTATCGGCTCTGATTGAACTGATACACTTCAGTTAAATCAATCGATCTCCAAAATTTGGCGGCATCAGCAGGATCCAGTGTTAGCGTAGCAATTGTTTTGGTAAGTATTCCTCCGGCTTCGATACATAATCCAACAAAAATAATCCACGAAAGCACGTGTAGTACTTTCAGAATGGTTGTGGTACTAATTTTAATTTCCATGGTTCTAAGTTTAAAAATTTCAATGCTAAAATAATAAATATTTATTGATAAACAATAAATTAATATTGAGAAATAATTAATTTTAAGAAAAATATTTCTAAAGACTAATCAAATTAATGCTTCTAGAATAAAAAAATCCCCAACTATTTTGCCGTTGAGGATATTGTATTTATAAAAAAAGCTTTTTCTAGCAATGTTTGCTCTATTTCATCTCCCGGATTGTTTCTGTTTTATACCGAAAATTAATAGCCACAAACAAATTCCAATTTCTCCAAATGTGGCAGGCATGCTGATGTATTTAGAAATTCCAAGAGTTGAATAATCTGCAATTAAAGTGTTGCCTAAAAAGTTGATCAGATACCCAAAACATCCCATCATCAGTAAAATGCCGAAAAATTTGGGCAAAAAACGGGACTTGTAAACCAGATAACCAAAAGGAAATAACCAAAGTCCTGAAAAGATATGTACTATTCGCATGCCGTTATCGTATTGATTGAGATTTAACATAACCTGCGATTTGATTTGCTCCAATGATAAACCAAGATTGTTATCTGTTAGTAGAGAAAGCACATTGAATTGATTTTGAGCATTCAAAAAATAAATAGGTACGCTTAGAATAGCTAATAGTGCCATCACTTTTGCCCAACCATTGTCGACAGGTTCGAATAGTTTGTAAAGTTGCAGTACTAAGAAAAGGAAGAAAAGATAGCAGGATAATCCGGCTACAATTCCAAGTCTGAAAAGCGATTCTGATGCCTTGATGTTATGATATGTTGTGGCTAAGTCATCCCATACAATCAATTTTGAAGGAACATAGGCTAAACTAAATATTCCGGTCAGGACTACTGCTAAATAAAGTAAACCTGCAATTCGGGCTGTTTTTTGGTTTGTCGTCATTTTGGTTTTGGGTTTAAAATAAGACGACAATTATTTGATTCTGTTACAATTGGTTTTAGTTAATAATTGACATAGAGGCTTTATTTCATCGCAATAAAAAATTGATTCATGTACTTTCAGTTTGTATTTTTGCCCTTATGAATGATAATTTTACAAACGAATATTTTGGCATAGGAATACAAAATGGTAAAACGCCTGAGAATTTGGGTGTACTGTGGCGATCCGCTCAAAATCTGGGAGCTACTTTTATATTTACTATTGGCAACCGATATGCCAAGCAAGCCTGTGATACCCACGATGCGGTAAAAGCAATTCCGTATTTTCATTACGATACCTTTGAAGCTTTTCTTGAGAATTTGCCTAAAGGAGCGCGCTTAGTGGGTGTTGAACTAAACGAAAATGCTTCCGACTTAGAGACTTACGAACATCCAAGACGCTGCGTTTATTTATTGGGTGCAGAAGATCATGGACTGTCCAAAAAAGTAATGGAGAAATGCCATCATTTAGTAAAATTTAAATCGGTGAAGAGTTTAAATGTTGCAGTGGCAGGAACCATCATTATGTACGACAGAAATTTACCGAAACCACGATCTTAAATCGCAGATAGCTTGTTTTACGACACGATTCTTCAGTTTGATTTACTAAAGACAAAGGTTATCTTTATCAGTTTAAAATGTTATCCTTTTTAAAATAAATAAAGAATGAGAATACTAAAACCAGTTGTTATTGTGTTTTTTTTGACCCTTTTAAGCAATGCTTACAGTCAAAAAGTAAATAGAGAAAAAGGGATTCAAATCATTCCGAAACCAAAACAATTGGTTCTTAAACAAGGTAATTTTCAGTTTTCTGCAACGACTAAATTTGTGGTAAGTGATGACGCTCAAAAAGAAATCGCTACGGTTTTAATAAACAAATTCGGAAGTGCAGCAGGATTCCGCCCTGAAATTTCAAATAAGATTCCCAAAAGTAATTACGTTCAGTTTAAAGTCGATGCAACTTTAAAGAACGAAGCTTACTTGTTGGCGGTAAATAAAGAAAACATCACAATTACGGCAAAAGGGAATGCAGGTTTTATTTATGGTTTAGAAAGCATCCGACAATTACTACCCGAAAGTATTGAAAGTAAAAGCAGAATTAAACCGGTTAAATGGGAGATTCCAACTCTTACAATTACTGATGAACCCCGTTTTCAATGGCGAGGACTAATGCTGGACTTATCGTGTCATTTTTTTGATAAAAACTATATACTTGAGACTATCGACCGATTGGCAATGCTTAAAATGAACGTTTTGCATTTGCATTTGGTCGACGATCAGGGGTGGAGAATCGAAATTAAAAAATACCCAAAACTGACCGAAGTAGGTGCCTGGAGAGTCGATCAGGAAAATGCACCCTGGAACGCGAGACAGCTAACCAATCCGGACGAAAAAGGAACGTATGGCGGCTTTCTGACTCAGAAAGAGCTAAAGGAAATTGTAAAATATGCCGCCACAAAAAATATAGAAATCATTCCCGAAATCGAAATGCCGGCACACGTGAGTTCTGCCATTGCGGCTTATCCTGAACTGGCTTGTTTCAATCAGAGAATCGGAGTTCCGTCGGGTGGATTATGGCCTATTACGGATATTTATTGTGCCGGAAAAGAAACTACTTTTGAGTTTTTGCAAAATGTAATAGAGGAGGTTATTGAAATTTTCCCTTCGAAATACATTCACATTGGAGGTGATGAAGCTACCAAAACCAACTGGGATAAATGCCCGAATTGCCAGAAGCGAATGAAAGACAATGGATTGAAAGACGCTCACGAACTGCAAAGCTATTTTGTAAAAAGAATGGAGCAATACATCAATTCTAAAGGCAAAAAAATAATTGGCTGGGACGAAATACTCGAAGGCGGTTTAGCTCCCGAAGCTACAGTAATGAGCTGGAGGGGAACAGTAGGAGGGATCGAAGCCGCAAAGCAAGGTCATGACGTCATCATGTCGCCCGAATCACCTTGTTATTTTAATTTTTATCAGGGCCCTCAAAACGAAGAGCCTTTGGCTTTTGATGCCTTTAATCCGTTAAGCAAAGTCTACGCGTTTGACCCTGTTGTCGATACCATGACTCCACAAGAAGCCAGCCATGTTCTAGGCGGACAAGCCAATTTATGGGCAGAATATATCACCACTCCAGAAGCTTCAGAGTATATGATCTTTCCGCGATTGGCCGCTTTGTCTGAAGTGTTGTGGAGTACAAAAGAAAATCGCGATTGGAATAATTTTACGTCCAGATTACCTTCTTTGTTGCAACGCTACGATTATTTAGGGATCAATTACGCCAAAAGCGCTTATTTGGTTACTTCTTCGGCTGTGGCTGATTTAGACAAAAAGGTGATTAACGTTACGCTTAAAAATGAATTTCCAAATTCCGATATTCGTTATGTTTTAGGAGATAAAAACACAGACGATAAGGCCATAAAATATACAAAACCTATTGCAGTTAAGGAAACTACGATTCTAAAAGCGTCTCTATTTCAGAATAATAAACCGGTTGGAAGAATATTTACCGATACGATCGTATTTCATAAAGCAGTAGGGCATAAGGTCAATTATGTAACCCCTTATAATGACAGTTACAAAGGCGACGGACCTCTCGGAATGGTCAATACCATCAGAGGGTCTAAAAACTTTCATGACGGTCAATGGCAGGCATGGCTGGTCAAGGACATGGAAATTGTGATTGATCTTGAAAAAGAACAAAACATCGGAAAAGTGAGCGTTGGGACTTTAGAAAGTCAGGGCGCCGGAATTTATTTTCCAATACAAGTAACCATTTTAGTCTCTAAGGACGGAACTAATTACAAAGAAGCTGGAAAGATACTACGCCCATTTGCGGTGAATGTCAATTCGGAGTTGAAAGACTTTAAAATCAATTTTGAAAAACAAGAGGTTAGGTTTGTAAAAGTAATCGCTACGAATTTAAAAAAGAGCCCAACTGGTTCAAGTTCGTGGCTGTTTGTAGACGAAATTGTGGTGGATTAAGCTGTTTTATTTATTTTGAAGTATAGAATAATCATGTCATTAAGTTAAGAGAAACAGTTCAAAGGATTGCTGATTTTTGATTAACTATTTTTGATTTCAGATGTATAGAATAGGCAATCCCGGTATTTACCAATACCAAATCAGAAATCTACAATCGTTAATCTTCAATCTAAAATCTCCCTTTTAGAAGCCTCTCGACTTCGTATAGTAGGGTAATAGTAATTGTTATTTAATTTCTTTTAACTCAGCGGTAACTTTTGTAATTCTGATTGCTATGGCCAATGCAAAAAGATACGGAGAGATAAACAATAACATCCAACTAAAGGTACCTCTTCTAGATTGCTCTTTAGCCACCGATATTTCTTTGGATTCTTCCACTATTCGATCTACCATCATAGTAGATAACTCATGATTTCTTTTTAAATACCCATCTTTATCAGAGATATTTGCAAAGGCATTATTGTGCTTTCTGGAAAGAGTATCAACATAAGCAAACTCTTCTTCAACCAGTATTTTGTCTCGATAATTCTGAGACAGTTTTAAAAGACTATCATAAATTTTTCCTGCCTGAATAAATCTTTTCGCTTGTTCCTGGTTACTAAATTTTTCATAGTCAAAGCCATTCTTGTTTAAGAAATAGTCTCGCTTATTTTCAAGCCTTTCCATATATTCAGCATATACCAATTCCAGTGATTTTTTATGCCAGGGTGTAAGTGCAGTAAAGTATTCCTTGTTTAATGAAAAAGTGGCACCAAATATTCCAATTATTCCTAAAGAAACCCAGGCATAATCAACTTTTTTCCAAAATCGCTTTCCTTGAGGAAAATATTTGATCAATAAAAAATGGAATACTAATAGTGCAATTAGTAAAGTTATAAATGGTGCGTAATAGTTCATAGTTTGGTTTTATTATTGGTAAGAATGCAATACGATCATCGAATTAAAAATTTCAACTGAATGGTAACCTATTGACGGATTTCTTTTGGGGTTTAGTCTTTCGATGTTTTTAATTACTGAATGGCCTGTTTAACTAAGCTCATAATGTACTCGAGGTTATGAGTATCACTTACGATAATCTCGTAATCTCCGTTCCCCCAATGGCCTTTTTCCGAAACGTCTTTCATCAAACCTTTAGAATCGTCTAGTTCTCCCTTTTTCAGATTGATAAAAATTTTAATTCCTTTTTTTAGAATAACCATATCCGCTATATTTTTATTCTTTTTAAAAGCGATGTATAACTTTTTAGGAACAATTTCGATGTCATTGGTTAAGTTTAAAATAGCATTTTTAAAATTTTCATACAATTCAATGATTTCCTCCGATGAGCCGTTTAAATGATCTTCTTCCGTATAAACTTTAATTTCATCGGTTACCGATTTAATAACAGTACTTTGTTTAGTTAGAGGTTTTATACTTTCGGCCGATTTGTTTTTTTTGATGGGATTAATGCTAATCAAATCATTCTCATAGTGTTTCACTTCCCATAATTCGATGGCTATATCTTTAAAATTAGTAGCCAAACGCTGGTTTTCGGTAAAGCCGGGAGACACAAAAACAACTCTTGTTTGCGACCAATCTACCGAAGTACTGTGAATGGCTTTTTTTAAGGTTTCGTTATAAGTTAAAACAAAATCGGCCTTGTTTTCGAGCATTAAACTTAAATAAGTAAAACCCTGATCGACGACACTTATATTTTTATCTCTTTTATACTCAATAATAACAAATGCTTTCGATTGTGGGTCATATCCTAACGTATCTATGCGCTTCCCTTTAATTACAAATTCTGATTTGACCATTTCTAAACCCATCAAATCAAAAAGATTAGCCTCAAACAAGGTTTGAATTTCCTTTTCCAGTTTAAAAGGTTTTTCTTTTAATACGCTAAGACTATTGGTGTTTTTAGAGTGATAAAGATTCATATTACAGTTTTAATATTTCCCAATTATTGGTTTTAATTCTCTAGCCAGTTCCATTTCCAGAATCGTTATCAAATCACTCATTTCTTCATTAAACACCATATAGTTAAGTGTAAGATTTCCAAATTCTTCAGGATAATACCAATGAAACAATTGCATGCCAGCAGTGTTTGGATTTTTAGAATATCCTAAATGAGTTACCAATCTTAAATGAAATCCTTCTTTTACTTTACCAACATACAATGTTTTAGAATTTATATCGAAGTAGGTTTTATAGGATGCAGTACTTCTGGGCTGTCGGGAGTTTCTAAATGCGGCATATTCTTCTCTTAAATGTTTGGCATTACTAATAGTGTCGTCAATTGAAAACCAATAAAGAACTGGTCTTTTTTTTAATTTTACTAAATCGCTAAAGATATGCTGTTGTTCCGCACAACGTGTAACATTTGAATCTGCACAATACATTTTATTAAAAACAGTAGAACTAATTATAAGAGGTTGATTTTCGTGAAATGCATCAGAGTTCCTTTCAGCAACTTCGGCTATTTTTTTGAAAATCGAATTTATTTTTTGCTTCATCTTAAGTAGTTAAACTGTTTTTAATTTCTGTAAACAAATATATTTTTACTATAAATTATAGGGATTATTTGATAGAATATGTTGGTGCAAGAGTAATAAGGTGTCTCCGTACCATTTATGGGAAGCACGAGACCTGTCCTTATTTTTTCGGTTAATTTTGCCAAGAGGAGACTCCAGAAAAAAAGTAGCATAAGGTTTTATATGAGTGGTAAAATACGTCCTTTCCTTATCGATATCTCTACAAGAAGTTATCACCACCTCTGTATCGGGATGTTTTTTCAGTTTCTCTAGTAGATCATCCATACAATGCTCATCGTCTGTTGCGGAGTGAATGATAATCTTTCTTCCATGTCGATTAATGACAATAGAAAAATCGTTGTATTTTCCTTTGGTATTTATTAAAAAAGAAGGAAATGGTTTTCCATTTATATCTGCTGTAAGACCAGTGGTAAGCCATTCGGCAATTTTATTTATGGAAGTAGTTTTACCTGTTTGCGGTGCGCCTGAAATGACTAAAAATTTCATAAGTTATGTTTTTTATTTTTATTTTTATTTGTTTTATTCCTAAGCCATCATTCCCTCAACAAAACTCATTTTGCAAATTAACTCGACTTCGCAGCGAGATGTGGTTTGCATACGTAAGCATGTGACATTATGTCAACAGAGGAATTACTTTATAGTGGCTTGTTTCATAAAATTATTTTTGGAAGTTTAGTCTTTAAATCAAAATAGGGTTTATACTATCTACATATTCGTTAAGTACGCTTTGATAGAAATCAATTTTTTTTGCAAACTCGATATGGTTTAGTTCATCGTCTATGTTTGTAATTTCAGCTAAAAGCATTGATTCTTTTGCTTTAGAATATTTTGGTTTGCGTGTTTCAACTCCATTTTTTTGTAGGATTAGAGTAAAATTATTATAGATATCGTTTCGGATTTGAATATTGATTTCTACTTCGTCTTTTAGAGAGAGCCTATAATTCACGTGAAGCTTGTTATGTTTAAAAGTAATATCCATATAGATTCCTATTCTTTCATCAATTGAAGTTAGTTTTTTACCTCCAAACCAGAATGCTAGTAACGCTTCTCTATTATTAGGAACCTCTCCCCAGTTCCCATCAAAGCGTTTTTTGTATTCATGAAAAAAGCGTGAGGTAGTCCACCAGGTCCAATACCTTACTGGTTTTGTTAAATAATTATTAGCTTCAATATGTGCCATATCATAATCAATTTCTCTTTTTAACAAATAGTCATAATATTGCGATAGGACATCATTGTTTATTTGAGTAATTTTTTCCTGAGCTATAATCTTCAAAAAATCTTTTATGGAATAATAATGGTAACCATTGTCTTTGATTTGGGATAAATCAACTTGATACCCTGTTTTGAAATAAATTAGAACCAAAGTATCACAAATTTTTAAGTCTATAATTTTGTTCTTATAAACTTCTAATTGGTTTTTGCGATTATTTGTGTGTACTTTATCTTCTATGATAACACCATAAGTGCAATTATTCATTTTAAATTTGAGAAATATATCTATTTTATGATATTGTGGTTTGATATCTAGTTCAGAAATATCTCCAATTATGATGTTCTTAAAAGCAAGTAAAGATTGTAAAAATGATGTGCCTAACTCATGTAATGGTTTGTTTTCTGTTTTGTAAATTGGATTTGCCCAATGCAGTAACCATATAATGAAGGCGTCTTGAGTTAATTCGCTTGTTGCGTAATCGAAAATATTAGGTTGATATTTCATTAGTTATATTGATTATTCAAAAACTTAGTTATTAAGCATCCAGATTTTTTTTCGACTTTAGAGTAATTAGATTAACGCAAAGATTCTGTTAGCATCATTGTTATTGGCTTGACTTTCTGTTAGGATTTGAGAAGCGATTGTTTTTGGAATCCTCGTATTGTTAAATTGATTTATTCTGTTATTTGCTCTTATATTTGTTGGTGTGTTTAAAAAAAATGGAGTGGCAAAACTAAGCAAAAGTTGCAATATGAAAACCAGTATATATACGCATTGTGTATCGATTTGAGAATCATTTTAGGCAACCCTTTTTTTTATTTTTAGAGAAGAGGGAGTGTTTTCATACTAGAATTTAAATTGGCTTTTGCCCTTTCAGGGCGAAAACAATACGAATCACTATTGATAGTGTGTTGCACTATGCTATTGTTTTTAGGCTTTCAGCCTGCTTGGTCTTAGAGTTTTAGTTGTAATCCGGTACTACTTTGAAGTAAGTACATACTAGTATTAAATTGCGATTTACACAGCTAATTGCTCTGAAAGAGCTTTAGCAATAGTATAGTGCAACGCACTATAATCTAAATTCATGACAAATATCGCCCTGAAAGGGCAAAAGCCCAACCGCAAAGAACTGAATTACGAATGAATTACCTGAAAAGTAAAATGAGAACACAAATTAATTCAGCGATAAATACGTTCCTTAAATCACGTATAAACACTTGCTTGTAAAATATTGATTGTCAGTATATTTGATAGGATTTAATGTTTTGAATGATGTTGCTTATAAAACGATAAGCAACGAACGCTACTACTCATTTTTAATCCTAAACAATGACTTCGGCCTATTGATTTTATGCGTAAAGAGGTTCGTATTTGTGATTTTATCATCCGTAAATGCAAATTGAAGGTGTTGTTTAAAAACTATCTTATTTCAAACCCTAAAAAAACAAATCCTTATGAAAATTGACAAAAACTGGCTTGTTCAGGAAAGCCAAGCAGAAAAAATAGTAAAAGACCCCACCTCGAATTTTCAATATCAAATTTCGCCAAAATATTTAATCATACATTATACTGCAGGCGATAAAGCATCGGGGGCGATAACCTGGTTTAAACAGACTCCGGCACAAAAAAATACAGACCGGATTTGTGCTCACATTGTAATTGATCTCGACGGAACAATTACGCAGCTTGCTCCATTTAACACCAGATGCAACCACGCCGGCTACAGCAGTTGGGACGGACGAACCGGAATGAATGAATATGCTATTGGTATTGAAATCGTAAATCCCGGTTTCTGTGAAAAATTGACAGATGGCAGCTTCAGAAGAAGAGTAGGAGAGAACAAAGACGGAACACCCAGTTATAAACTATATCCTGCGTCAGAAAAAGACAGAATTGTAAAATTGAAACACAAACATAAATTTTGGGACAGTAAAGAAAACCAATATTGGTTTAAATATACAGACGCCCAAATAGCAGCAGTCTCCAAATTGAGCAAACTCCTGATTGATACCTACCAATTATCCTTTGTAGTGGGACACGACGATATCTCACCGGCAAGAAAACCGGATCCGGGACCTGCTTTTCCTTGGGACGATTTTAAAACAAATGTTTTTGGAAAAACAGACAATATTGGAAAGATCTTTTTGGTGAACTCAGTTTCTGATGGAGTTGCCGAATTTAGAACAAAACCCGACAAAACTTCAAGCTCAATCCGAACGTTAAAAAATGGCTATGAAGTGGGATTAATTGAAACTTTCGGACAATGGTCTAAAGTTTACTTAGTGAATGATATTAAAGATATCAAGGATTGGAAACATAGTATTAAAATGGAGGGATGGATACATTCAAGTCTTCTAAAACCTAAAATTTAATGTTTTACAAATGATATGTAAAATGTTTATATGAAGTGTATGAATTAAAACTTAATCTATTAAAGATATGTCAAACATTGGTCTGGTTTCGCTTTTACTGTATTTATTTGTTGTACTAGTTGGTATTTCATTTGTTTTTATAGTATATAAATTGATCAACAAATCAACTTTAGAAAATGATAAAATTGATAAGTTTATTGAGTATCTCAAATGGGCATTAATTACTCTTTCTCTGCCAACAGTAGCGATTATAGTGGCAAATTTTTATCAGGAAAGAAGAGAAGCTATTGAAGAAATGAAATATTTTGAAAAATATACTGAAGATGTCAGAGATTTAAGTAAGCTGGAGCAACGACGACAATTAGTTAGGTACTTTGCTACAGTTGCACCAAATAGTAGGCTTAAAGGATCTTGGGAAGATTATTTAGATACAATCAATAAAGATTATAAAAGATCTGTTACTCTCGATTCGTTAGAAAGAGTATTAAATAAAGACTCTATAAATAATGTAAAAAGATTAGATTCTATAAAGAATGAACGAAATAAGATTGACGCCCAAATGAAGTCAAGTAAAGATTTTGTAAATGCTAAAAAGCATGAATTAGCTGGTTTTAAATTTTTAATTGACAAAGATGTAAATTCTGCAATAGAATCATTTACAGAATCTGAAAATTCATATAATGGTTTTCATAATGTTTATGAAATTGGCCGATACTTATCTAAAAATAAAGATAATTTATTAAATAAAAATGCAACAGAATGGAAATCGGTATATAAAATGATTGATACCAAATATAGCTGGGAAATACCGGAGATTTACAAGAAAGAAATTATAAAATTGTCAAATTAAAGAAATCGGACAAATTATTAAGAGGACTTATAGGAAATTGTTTTTAAGTTAGAGATTTTGGGCGTTTTAGTTTTGTGGGAATAGATGTGATTTAAAGATTTAAAGATGAGTAAAGTTATTCAATTAATTATAAGCGAGATAATAATTTGAGTTTCGTTTTTAGATGGTATAACTAGGGACTTTTGCCTACTGCTAAACACCTCTGTATTTTCAATGCAGAGGTGTTTAGAATCGTATTGATATATTAGAAATATTTTCTAATATATCAATAGATTATCCTACTCGACATTCATAAGATCCATAATAGTACTCGCAGTACCCTCCTTGTGATGGGCACCAAAGCCAACATTCATTCCAACCTGTGGGGCCGCTACCTGAAATGGTTTTCATTTCAGCTCTTGAAAGCACTTTTTCTGCAGTTTTTAAACTCAATTTTTTCATGATTCTAAGGTTTTAAAATTAATTGAGTAGCAAATATCTTACGGTTTTGAAATTTTTCTTAATGATATATTATCTCTATTGTATACAATGTTATCCTAAAAATAAATAATTGGTTGATTTATTAATAACTTCTAAAAAGAAACAAACAGGGTAGAAATGTGAAAAAAATTAGATTTTTAATTTTAATAAAAAGCCTTTTGGCTTATTACAAAGGTGAAGTGATAAGTTTTTTTTGTTTTTATAAATAACTGAAATTCTTTTTAGGTGTATAAAATGTAGGGAGTGAAATGTTAATGATTTTTTACTTTAGGTGGTAAAAGACATACTCAGAAAAAATGAAATTAGTTTGACTTTTATTACATTGATTAAAAGCTTGAATTTTCATTTGGATAAAATAATATTATTAAAGGATAATAAAATACTCTTTTTATAAATTTAGATTCCTTTTTTTTGTTCAGAAAAGTCGGTAATATTTTTATATTTCCAAAAATGTGATTTTTAATTTTTATGAGATCAAATTTGTTAAGATTTCTTATTTGTAGGTTGAGTTTGCAATATTCAAATCTGAATAGAATTTAACAGAATGAATTGAGGATTAAGATCTGTGTATTCGAGAGAAAGCATCGGCCTTAAAATTATTACAATAATTATTTAAAGATGCGTCGAATATTTAATTTTTTATATAAAAATAGTAATGGTGTATTATTTTTACTCCTTTTAGGATTTTCCTTGGGATTGACAATTCAATCGCATTCTTTTCATAGAAGTAAGTTCATTGGTGCGACAGATTTGTTGTCCGGAGGAATTTATAAAAAAGTTGATGAAATAAGGGAATACATTAATTTAGTAAATAAGAATGATTCACTAGTGCAAGAGAATGCTAAGTTATTAGAAATGTTATTTCGTAAACAAAAAGAAGGTAACGCCCCAGAGATAGATAGTATTTTTGGTATAGGATCTGATGATATAATTGTATCAAAACTCATTCGTAATTCCTATACACTCCAACAGAATTACCTTACTATTAATTCTGGACTAAAAGACGGTATCAAGAGCGACATGGGAGTAATTAACAATCGTGGTATTGTTGGAGTGGTAGATAAAGTTTCACAGAACTTTGCACTTGTTACAAGTGTCTTAAATACAAAATCTCTTATAAATGCAAAAGTTAAAAATAGTAACTATTTTGGGACTCTAAGTTGGAATGGGAAAAATGCGGGCTTTGTTCAGTTAATCGATGTTCCCAGGACAAGTTCTGTGAAGAAAGGAGATACAATTGTGACAGGTGGGATCTCAGAAATTTTTCCTGAAAATGTAGATATTGGAATCGTCGATAAAACATTACATGAAAACAATTCTTTTGTTATTAATGTAAAGTTGTTTAACGATATGACGAATCTTGAATATATGTGCGTGTTAAAAAGCATACCGATTAAAAATGCTAAAAAAAGGTAACCCAGTTCCAGACCTTTTTACATTTTTTATAATTTAGGCAATTGTAAATCGGGTAGATGTCTGATAAAAAAACAAGTATGACAACACATAAATATTGGGGAAAAGTAGAACTAGACTGGGCAGGATTTTCTTCGGACGTAACTTTTACGAATCCCTTTTTTGACCAACAGGATGTAGAAGTTTTTTTAGGAGAAGAATATGACGAAGACGGAGAAGAAATGGAAGAATCGCCAACAGAAAATCAATTGACGCAATTTGAAGAAACGTATCAAAATTTTATAGCGAATATTGAAAGTAATTTGAAGAGTATTCAAAAGAAAGCGTATGAAAGATATTTAAAACTATATGCTCATTTTTATGAAGATTCTGAAAAATCAGGAGAACCGGCATTAAATATTGACAGCCTGGATAAACATAATGAAAACATTAAAGAGATTATGTACCTGAGAATTTTAGACGAGAAGACCATTAAAGTATCCATTCGCTACAAACTAGACACAGAACATGGGCTCGAATTTAAGTTTGTAAACGGTCAAATAGAGAATGTTGGCGGAATTGCTGAAACGTGATAAAAAGCTTACGCATTTGAATTAACGGTATCAATCTCCATAAGTCCTAGTACAGCTTTATTATAATCTTCTTCTGTTTTCTTGTTCTATGAGTGCAAATATGCGCTTATCAATGATTGTATTGGTAGACCAGTACAAGTTTATAATGAAACTGACAGGTTGGTCTGGGGAGTTCCAGTAGAAAGTAAAAGTAAAAGCCATGAGACTTTGCACAGCGTAGTGTTTGTGTAGGAGACTCATGGTTTTATCTAAAAAGGATACTTCAGCCAGTTAGCATGGTAAGCAAGACTACACTCTACCAGCGTTGGAATAGAATCAATTAGTTATTTTCGTTGGCAATTACCGGATTTGCGACAGAATTGACCGGCGAATAGTTAAATTTTACAACATTATATTCATAGTCAAATTTTTCTAAATCATTACACTCACAGTCTATTTTGTCAAATTGATCTTTGGTCGTTGTGGTGGCGGTAACATAAGTAAAGGTGGTCACGGTTGTTTCTGTTAGTTCAACATAGCCTACGACGCAAGTTAAAATGCCAATCGTTTCTGCTGTTGCCCGTTTTGCATCTTCTTGTATAATTTTCATATATCTTAATAGATTTGATTCCAGGTATTTTAGTTGGTCACTCGAAATCCCTAGTACATCTGAAAAGAATTGTAGATTCACGGCAGAGGGCGTACCGCTATACGATTTTGTGCTGGAGTACGCAGATGTTTCTCCCATTCCATTTATAGTATTCATGGCGCGCTGCATTTCGGGGCCGTCTACCAAATATAATCCTCCAACAAAAGGTGTTGTGTGGCATGTCTTTTTTAGGGCGGCTCTTATATCAACGAATACTACAAGCGCATTTTTAAAGGCTTCCAAAAGGATTGTTTCTATTTTGTTATCGGTACCCTTTGGTAACAATGCCAGTAGTAAATTTTCATTACAGGTGTGCAGCCATGCCTGATCCAGGGTAGGCGTAATGCAATATGGTATAGATTTGTTCATGGGTGTGTTTTTTTGTTGTGTATGAAAAGATCCTTATTGTAATTTAAAAACTTGTTCGAAAACTGTTTTTAGATTACAGAAAAAACAAATTTGGCCATTTTATGCACTCTTTTTCATTGAATAGATTTAGTATTCCTTCAAAGAAGTGCATAAACTGACACAAATTAATTTCTCTTTACGAAACAGGAGTTCCGAAAAAGTTTTGTTGTTGAACTAAAAAGGTTCTACATAGGAATAACCAACTTTTGTATAGTCTACATTATAAGAAAATTTGGTTGAATCGCTAGAGCATTTATGCTTGATCAGTACAGCAGCAGAAGAAGCTTTTGAAACTGCATATACAACAGACGTTGTAGGTATATTCAGACCAGGTACTAAGGACAGAAGCGTAATAGTTGTACCAAGGTTTTGAGCTGTTGTGTTACCCGCAGCCGCAGCCTGAGTTGCCGCCATCGCTCTATTAAGATAGTCCCGCATTGGGTTTACTGAACCCCCTACACCAGATAAGATATCGTTAAACAACTGCTCATTTGCTTGCTGTATAGTACCATTACCAATTAATGTTCTTTGAACTACATTAGTTTGTGACATTCCTCTTATAGAATTCAAAGCTTTTACCATAGCAGGTTGATCCAGTGTATAAAGACCATCCACCACTTTTTGTCCCGAAGTGGCCAGCACAGCATCTTTTATTTTGTTAGGAACTTGCAAGGCTCTTAAGAATGCCTGTCCCATTATTTGATTTTGCTCTGGGGTCCACATATCTAACTTATAATAGAAAATGTAATCGTTTCCTTCTGTATGTATCCATGTGCCATCATTAGTAACGCCACGTGTTTCAAGTATAACATAATCATGTTTCTCAAAATTGTCAATAATAGTGCTCATTGTTTATTTGTTTTTGGGGTTGTAATCATTGCTACAAGAATTTATCACTACCTGTAACAACTAACTTCAGATCACCAGACTTTCTGGTGTTTCTAAAGTATTTGCCCTACTCATGAGGCTTTTCAGTTTCCGCCCCTGTAGTAAAAACCTCTACAGGAAGGTTTGTTTAAGTGGGTGCTGCAGCATTGTTTTTTTTCTACCAGTAAACGAATTAAGCAAGACCATAAATCCGTATTTTTTATTTTATTCTTCTAGAATATCGTATTCTGATTACGCTTGGTAATGTAAAAATTTGCTTACTGAAAGTTTTTTGTTTTGTAATATTACTCTTCAAAATTACTTTTTTATAAAATCATGAGATAGCGTATAAATACTTGATTTTGAATAAATTAAGTTTTTTTTGTTTGTAGGTACAACTAACAGCTTATAAGAGACATTTGTTTAGCAAAAACAGTAATGCTTTTTGTAATATTCTGCTAAAGCTAAAGGTAAAATGAACGATGCTGCAACTCGATGGCAGATTTATGGGATTGCCTGCAAATTTTGGTAAATTTGAGGTACAAGAAAAGTACGAATTTGAGCAAAATAAAACGAAACGAAAACAGACAAACCTTTACGAAATTTTCAACCGAATAACTGTATTTTGTTCATTTGTAGAACTGTATTTTTAAGAACACACATCAATCCGGAGGTTAGTATAAAAGTGTAAAATATATTTGGGAGAAAAATAGCTTTATTTATGTTTTAATGAGAGTAAAGCAGGATTAGAACTTAAGCGTCTAAACCCCTGTTCGTACTGCATAATTTGACTTTTTATTGGTCAGTTAACTCTAATTCATCCAAAGTTCCTTTTACAGATTTTAATTCTGCCAATTTTGTATGGTTATTTTTAATTTTGTCATTTATTTGCGTGACATCTATTTTTGATATTTCAATTTTTTTACCATTAAAAACTAAGCTCAATACAGTAGCTTTTAAAAGCAAATTATAATCGGAAAGATTCGGATTCTGAATAGGATATTTTGAAAAATTCCATAGTTTAGGATTGCTTTCTTTGGTTTGACTCAATAAAATGTGTTCGGTTATTATTTCTCCGTTTTCAAGAATACTTTCGTTATTTCCGTGAATATAAATTTCAGATTTAAGGACTTCAGCGGTAGATTTTTTTAGGATGACAAATTGAATGGTTTGACTGCCAATTAGTTTCTTTTTACCCATATATTGATAATCAATTTCTAATTCGGGGACCATTTCATCAAAAAAATCCGTTTTATTTAATTGCAATCTGCTAATTTTAAATAAATCTAAGGTTTTTCTAGTATTTTCGATTTCGTTTTTTTGAAGATTTAAACGGTCAATTTCATTTGTTAATTTTTCAGTTTCCTTTTTATTTCGGGCTTTTAAAATGTCTTCTGCTAAAGTAATAACTGAAGAAAATGATTGGCCGTCAATTATTTCCAACGAAATTTTGTTGAAAGATTTCTTATCGTATTTTTCAGGATTTTCCCATTTTAAGCGCATCGCTTCTAAGGCGATAACCCGCATTGCTTTTTCTAAATTGTTTTTTTCGTTTTGATCGAGATTTTTTTTTATTTTTTCTCTTGAAATTTTGAAATCCTGCTCATTTTTTCCATTGAATTTTTCCTGACAGGAAATAAAAATAATCGAAGTAGATAGCAATGCAAAAAGGCATTTTAAGAATCTAAAAGCAGGTTTGTTTTTCATTATATAAATGTATAAAGTGTTTATTTTTAGTATTTTGAACAAAGTTTGGTTCTTTTAGCTTTACGACTTTTAAACTTAATTGGCCTGCTGAATAATTTCGTTTAAAAACTTATCATAATCGAAATTCTCAAAGTCTGCAGGTGATTTTAGTCTAATTTTATACGCTTTTGTTGTTGAGGGCATATCATCTTCCATTGTATTAATGGTAGTTTCTTCGAGCGTGCCGTCAGTTTGGTTTTTAGGTTTATAAACATACTCAGTATGTGAGCCTGCTCCCATAAAATACCCGGTAAATTCATGTAGTTGTAAACCATTATTTTGAAAGATAAATTCAAAAGAAATATGTCCGTTAGGACCAACGGCGCTTAAATCAAATACAATTTTATTGTTTTCGATTGCCACATCCTCCACATCGAATTTTTTATAATTATCAGCATTATATTCGGGCGGCATGATGGTATAACTTTTTTTATACAACTCAAAACCTTGCTTGTTACCTAATAAAACAAGGGTGATACGCGCAAGCGATTTGTATTCTTCGTCTTCTTGCAAAATCAAAACTTTGTCTTTAAAGTTATCCTGATTAAGAAAACCAACAGCTTCATATTGAATCACATAATTATAGTTCTCTAAAAATTCAGTTATTTCGCTGCCTAAAGTGTCTTTTTTTAAAGCTGCTGATTGCAATGGAGTTGTCTGTTTGTTTGTTGCTTTTGATACAGGTTTCTTTTTTAAAGTGCTGTCTAACGAATTTTTATTTTGACAAGCAAATACCAATAAACTAAAAAAAACACCCGATATAATTTTTTTGCAGACCATAATTTTTGATAAAAAGTAGCAATTATTACCTGCAAATTTTAGAAAAAAAGCATTGTAAATCAAAATCAATATAAATTCGGAGAAAGTTGGAGGAAATTCGATAGTAACTTTTTTAAATTCGTATTCCTTTAAAGATAAAAATCAAGATTTGCCTTATTAAAACATTGAAATAAAAAATGATATATTCGTGGCTTAAATTGTATTCAGGCAAAATATCATTTGTTGAATGAGAATTTATTTAACCGTTATTTCATATATGAGCAAAATACGAACCTTAATTATAGAAGACGAACCGGCGATACGAAAAGAGTTACAATGGTTGGTTTCACAAGAAGAATCCTTAAAGTTAGAAGCTATGACGGGTTCAGTAAAAGAGTCATTGCGGATCATAAAAAACACAGAACTTGATTTAATTTTGATGGATATTCAGCTGACAGATGGTACAGCTTTCGATATATTGAATCAATTAGAACAGGTTTCCTGCCCAATCATTTTTATTACGGCTTATAATCATTTTGCTATAAAAGCGATCAAGTATGGCGCATTAGATTATCTTCTAAAACCAGTTGACAGCGATGAATTTGCAGCAGCCATACAAAAAGTTAAGAAAGTCAAACAGACTGATTATCTCACGCAGATTAATGTTTTGAAAGCATACAGTGCTGTAAAAACTATTGAAATGAGTTCCAGTATTTGTATCACTTCTTTAGATTGCATGCAGATAATTCGGCTGAATGAAATTATATATCTTTCGGGAGAAGGCTCTTATACTCAAATTCATCAGGAAAATAATAAAATTATAACCGCTTCGAAACCTTTAAAATACTACGAAGAGATTCTGCCGGATGACTTTTTTATAAAAACACATCAATCCTATATTGTGAATAAAAATTTTATTGACAAATACATGAAAACAGGCATAATTGTTATGAAAAATGCTGCTGAAATTCCCGTTGCGACCCGCAGAAAAGAGTTTGTTATAGATCATTTAAATCCTTTGAGATAATGCGCAAAATTGTATTCTTTGTACTGATTTTATTAGTTTCCTGTCAGCAGAAATCCAAAAAAGAATTGCTTCATCCTGAGAAAATGCTCGAAAAATTAGTGGTAATCAGTGATAGCATAGATCAGAATCCGGAAATTGATAAACTTATTTTTTGGTCGGGTAAGCTCAAAGAAAAAGATTTCTCAAAAACAAGTTCGACTTTAGCGTTTATACATTACAATTTGGCTAAGAATCTGGCTAAAAGCAATATCGACAGTGCCAAAAATCATATTAATATTGCTTTAAATTTAATCGAAAAAGAAAAAGGTTTCAATGCGCTTAAATTTACGATTTACAACGGTGCCGGATTAATTTCAGAGCACGAAGGCAAGTTCTACCAATCGGTTTATTATTTTAATCAATCGGCGGCGATCATTATGAATGACGATTCACTGCAATGTAAACCAATGGCAAAAGTGATTTGCTTGCTCAATGCGGCTCAGGACAATAACAAAATTAGTCAATATCCAAAATCGGTGGAGCAAAACCAATTGGCATTAAAAATTTTAAAAAAACTGCCCGAAGATAATTTTAAATACAACTTCAGAGCTTATTCGCAATTGTTTACGGCCTGTGAAGAAAGTGAAATTTACAAGACAGATTCGCTTTTATTTTATATTAAAAAACTAAAAAGTATTTCGGTACAAACGAATGATCCGATGCAAATTAGATTTACTAATGAGCATATAGCACATTATTATTTGCTAAGCGATCAGTACGATAAAGCGATACAGCATTATAATTTGGTAAAAGAATATGATGCAGAAATGGTCACCGAAGAGCCCGAAAAATCAATTGCAATAAAAAATCTGTATACGACTTTGGCGAATCTTATCGATTTATACGTGCAAACCAAACAGTTTCCAGAAGCAGAAAGTTTAATTAAAAAGGCTGATACAATTGAAAAGCAACATTTTCAAATCTTGTCATATTATGAAAAATGCCTGAATAAAAAGGCAAAAATGCACTTTTATTTGGCTAAAGGCGATAATCTCAAAGCGCAGAACGAAGTGAATCAGGTATTAGAACTAAAAGATAATATTCTGAGAAATTCGGGCATTCAGGCGACAGAAGAAATGGCGACGATTTACGAACTGCAAGCCAAAGACAAATCTATTTACGGATTGAATAAAACGATTGATTCTGCTACAAATCGTCTGGAACGTAATAAATTGTTGTTGTTTATTGTTGGATTATTGGGCCTTTTGGCGGTTTCGTGGGTGTTGTTGCTTTATTTTTTCCAAAGGCAAAAAAGACAAAAGCAGGAAAAAGAGAAAATTTTATTGCAACAGCAATTACTGAGAACTCAAATGGAACCGCATTTTATTTTCAATACTTTATCGGCATTGCAAAGTTTTATCCGATTTGACGAAAAAGAAAAATCGATAAAATATTTAAGTCAGTTTAGTAAATTACTTCGAAGTAGTTTAGAATTAAGCCGAAAAAATGATGTTCCGCTCGATCAAGAGATTGAAGCAATAGAAAATTACCTGAGTTTGCAGCAAATGCGTTTCGAATATACGTTTGCTTACGAAATAATAATTCCCGATACAGATACATCGGCATTGTTAATTCCGCCAATGTTGATTCAGCCTTTTGTTGAAAACGCCATCATTCACGGTATTGGAAATCTGTCTGACAAAGGATTTATAAAGTTGGAAATTGTTGCGAAGGAGAATCAATTGCTGGTAAAAATTACAGATAACGGAAAAGGGTATCAGGACAAATCGAATTTAGAGATGAATCATCAGTCTTTATCAGGTGCTATAGCCCGAGAACGTTTGGAGATTTTAGCCCGAGAAAACAAAATAAAAACAAATATAGAAATTGTTTCGAATGAGAAAGGAACGGTTGTTTTACTGGCACTTCCCATAAAAAACCAGAAGTAGATCGAAAGTTTTAAAGTCGAAAGAACTGTAATTAAAAAGCAGAAATATTCAATTAATACAGATTTAAAAAGAATCTTCACGAATATTCAATTATTTCAAGCGAATTGATATTGGCCTGCATTTACATTGTCTTTTTTTTAAAATTTGTATTCGGTTGAAGATAAACTAAAAAAAGGAGATCAAATTTAACAATCAATAATAAAAATAGACATATGAAATCTGAATACTTTACAGGATTAAGTGATCAAGAGCTTTTGCAGAAAATGAAAAAATTAAAAACCGATAAAATAGTTGATGCCGCAATTATTGGCCTTACAATTGGAATCGCAATTTATAGCGTTGTGCAAAAAGGCTTTGGATTTTTTACTTTCTTTCCTCTAATAATCGGGTACCTAATTATTAAAAATTCTAAAAATAATGAAATATTGTATCGAGAAATGGAGAAAGAATTAGAATCTCGAAACTCAAAAAAGGCATAAAAACAAAAGAATTTTCACGAATATTTAATTATTCCGGGCGAATTTATATCGGTTGATCAACATTATCTTTTTTAAAATTTGTGCTCTATTGCCATTTAATTGGCGGTAATTTTTGAAAAATCCGTAATTAACAAACAGATTAATTAAAATGAAGAAACTAATTTATCTTTTTATAATTGGACAACTACTAATAAGTTGTAATGATAATTTGCAGAAGAAAAGCAAATTAGAAATTAAGCCAAATACAAAAAGTGATAATTCAGGAAAAATAAATTTGCAAACGGCTCAAGTAATTTATAAAGATAGTTTGGATATTTCCTTTATAGGAAGAACAACGAAAGAATTAAATAAGTATAATTTTCACATATGTTTTGGGGCAATGATTGAAGAATATTCCGAAAATGAAAAATATGCAGTTTCAGAATATTCTTTAAAAGTTGGCAATTGCAGAAATGGAAAAAGTAAAATAACGATAGAGCAATTTATTAATTATTATGACGAAGTAAAAGCAAATTTTGTAATAAAAGATGAACTGATTGTCAGAAGTAGTTATCCAAAAAAATGTTATTCAACAATTACTTTAAAATTAGAAAATAGAGAAGAAAGTAAGTATTTAATGGAATATGAGGATAATTCAAAAGCAATTCTGACAAACATTCATAAACTTTGGGAAATAAATTTGAATGAAATGAAATTTATTGAAATTGAAACCCCAAAAAACTTTAAATGCAATAATCCGGGTTTTGCGGACGGAATATAGAGATGAAAACACACAAATTCATATTAATCAGAATTGCAATAGTAGTGGGGGCTCTCCTAATAATTTACAACGGAGCTTATTATACTTTGCCAGAATACATACAACAAGATAGCTTTAGTTTTATTGCCGAAATTGATAGGATTTTTGAATTAAGCTTGATTTTTTCAATTGTATTTTTACTATTTCTGCTAGTAGAAATTTACATATTTAAGAAACAACAACAAACTAATTTGCGTAATGCAGCAATGATTTTGAGTTTATTTATAACTATTTTGGTCATTGCTTTAGTTTATGCTAACGGAATTTTTTAACCCAATTAAAAATGAAAAAACGAATTCTAATTTTAATACTATCGAGTGCAAGTTTTATTGGTTGCAAGCAGGAAACAAAACAGCTTAGAATAGAACTTGAAAATGAAAAATCAATTGAGCCGAAAAAGGAAAATTTACAAATAATTGATATTGATTCTTCACAATTTCCAAAATCATTAAAATATGAAGGATTCATAAAAAATGCCGTTCGATGGAAAGATCAATTAGGAGATAATATTGTAATCACTACAGAAACAGGAAGCCGCAGAAATGAAAAATTTCAGCATGAATATGACGAAAGTGGTGATGCAGAATTATTTGGGTATCATTTTTTAGTAAAAAACAACCAGGTAATTCAAACTTGGAAAGTATATGATTACATCGATGATTGTCCGGTTGATATTGTGGCGTCATTTGTAAAAAACACCTTTAAAATTACTGATTTAGACCATAACGAAATTGCCGAAATTTGGTTAATGTACAAAATTGTATGCCATGGCGATGTGAGTCCTTGCGAAATGAAAATTATCATGTATGAAGGAAAACAAAAATTTGCCATGCGCGGAGAAAGCAAGGTTCAAGTAGGAATTGACGATAACGGAGAAAAAACATTTGAAGGCGGCAATTATAAATTTGATACAGCATTTGAAAAAAGCCCAAAAGTTTTTAGAAACTTTGCAATCAACTTATGGAATAAAAATATAATTAACTGATTTTTCAATATTTTGATTAATATTGATTTTTTTAACCTTTCGGCTTATTTTATGAAACAACTTTTACTACTTGCCATTTTACCCTTAATGATTTCTTGCAACGGACAAAAGAAAATAGATGTACTAAAATTAAATCTAAACGAACCAATAAAAAATGTGATAGATTTTAATGACAATTTACGTATTGGTGTTGAAACTGTAGAATATCCGTTCTGTTTATTAATTGAAGTAAAAAAATCTGAAAAATATAGTTTTGAAGGAATTGATCTGGAAGGACAAAAAATCATCTTTCAAATAAACGCCGAAAAACTCAAAACAGACAGTATTTCAAGATTTGGTGGTGCTCATATTGATTTAAAACCAATCAAAAATGAAAACGAATTATCGAATACGTTACAAAATTTTAATGCCGAGAATAAAATTTACGGACTGAGAATAGAAATGAAAACTCCGGGTTTAAAATCGGAAATTTTAAAGAAAATTGAGTTAAAATATGGCAAGGGTACAAAAAATCCAAATACAGATAATGGTTTATATTGGAACCTGAAAAAGGAAAACAAATATATTTTTTTTGCGCCCGATTATGACAGACTCATCATTTTAAACAACACCAATTTATCTAAAACGTGTTATTGGGATACTTTTAACGGACTTCTTGATTTTGGAGGTTGCGACAACGAGAAATACACCCAAGAATTGATGAAAAACGCAACAAAACCCGAAGATACTAAAAACAAACCCATCATAAAAATCGATAAAAATTGGAATCTAAACAATTTAATTGTGGGAAAATCAACCGAAGACGATTTTGTGCAATCTCAAACCAACAAAAATTTTGAACGGATGGTAGAAATTGATGGAAGTACAGGAAATGTAAATGAAATTATGTATCAAAATGAATATCATGATTTCTATTTTTATTTATCTGCAAGTAAAAAGAATCCTGAAAACAGGAAAGAAAACCAAATTATGGGATATGCTATAAACGATTTTAGGAAGGTTGAAATTTCATTTGAAAACGGATTGAAAACAGGTATGAAATTCGAAGATGTGGTCAAATTATTTGACAAAAACTCAATAATTGATTATGAAAGTTTAAAATTCGCTAACTACATTGAAATAAAAAATGGACCTTACAAAACAACATTGAATTTTGACAAAAAAATGTTGTTTTCGGGAATGTTTGTAAAATAAAAACTTCCGCCCACAATCAAAAGAAAAACAATGAAAAATAACCGAACATTATTTTTATCAATGATAACTTTTTTAAGTTTCGTTCTGCAATCTTGCGAAAATAAAACAAAAAATACAGTCGAGATAAAAAAAACAAATCAATCCAAAACAAAACAAACTGATCTTAAAATTGTCCAGACTAAAGAAGAAATTTTTAAGGATGTTTTTGAATTTGTAGCCTACAATGACGACGGAGACTATTCGTATATTCAAGTAAAAAAAGGAGATGAATCATACGGTTTTGTTAATGATAAAAATGAGGACCGGAGTTTGTTAAGAGGCGATATTTGTGAAATTCAATGGAAAAAAGACACCATTTATATTGCAGGTGATGGAGAGACGCCAATGCTTGAGGATTGGTTGGTTTCGGTTAATAAAATTAAAGATGGCAATGTTTCTAAGTTGAGAAAAGAGCAGAAAACAGAATTTAAATATCATTGGAGTGAGCAGGAAAATTACTCGCAGGGTTTTTTAGACGATATCTATTTAGTGACAGAATATTACATTGCCAACTCAAAAAACAAACTTTTGCAACTTCATCTCAAAAGTAAAGAACAAATAAATTATTCGATAGAAAATCGAAAAAGAGAAAATAGAGATTTTACAGTTATGGGAATTGGTTATGAATTTGAAAATCGGACCAATATTTTTCAATGGCTGTATTACGATACCGAAAATCATAAACTGTATGAATACGATTTGGGCAATGATGAACTTAATGAATTTAAATAAAAGTTTCAGTCAATAACCATAATTATAAATTTAGGATGAATAGAATTTTAGCACTACTAGCTATTTTGCCATTTCTGATTTCTTGTCAGAACAAAAAAGAACAAGAGGAGAATAATTTAAAAGAACTTCAAAAGCAAGCTCAGGAATTGAGAAAAAATCAAATTGATTTTTTTATGAATGCAACACCAAAGCATTTTTCTGCGAAAACTTTAAGTGGTAAACTGTTTAATTCTCAATATTTTAAAAACAAAAATTTGGTGGTATTCATTTATGACAAGTCCTATTTAAAAATGAGCGATACTTATGATATGACTAAAGAATTAAATGAAATTTATAAGGCATATAAAGGCAAAATCGAGTTTGTAGGTATAATTGAGGGCTATGTTGAAAACGAAAACGTACTGAATGAATATTTGAAAAATTCTAAAATTTTATTTGAGCAAATTGACAATACAAAATCGCAAAACAAACCTGAAATTTTAAATTATAATATGTATTGTAGTCCGGCTAAAATTCTTATTAACTCAAATGGAAAAGTAATTCATTCTTCTTGTGGAGGCGGAAACAGTTATGAATTAATAGAAAAATTAGAGCGTATAAAGAACTCCCGCTAATAAAAGGTTTAACGTCATGCCTGAACGCAAAGCATCAAAATGTTCCCGAAAACTTTAAGCCCAACATTTTCAAAATGAAATATACAATCCTTTTATTCAGTCTTGTTTTTGGCCTATTTTCTTTCAAAGATTTCGAGATACAATGGGTCGGAAATCTGGATGGCGATTTTTCTTTTTCACGAAAACACAGTTTAAAATGTGAGGCCTGGTGTTACGAATATGCGGGCGCTACCGAAATAACAGCAAAACGATTGCATAAAGACACGATTGAGTGTTATACCATGGCAAATGCGGCAACCCATTGTTCGTTACGTTTTTATATTGTCAATAATGTCATCAGAAATCCAAGAATTGAGCTGAATAGTATTGCTGGCGGAAAATATACCTATCTATGTAAGGAAGGTAATATAAAAATGGACAAAAAAGTGATGCAAAAAGACATCTTAAAAGCCCAGTTTGATATGAAGTTTGACCATCCCGAAAATCCAGAAAAGCTAATGTTTTGGAAAGGAAAAATTTATGCCAAAATAAAATAAGCGCAAAAATTAATTGTTGTTTCAAAAAATAAATCGAAATGGAATTAGAAAATTTTAAGAATAGTCTAAAAAGATTAAAGAAATGTGATATGTATTGGGACGAAATGCAACCGAATGAAATCGGACGTTTATGTCAGAGATGCAATAAGACAATCATCGATTTTTCAAAAATGTCTTTTACTGATATTGCTTTTAAAATGGCTGAAACCAATGAATCTACGTGTGGTTTTTATTTACCTGAACAACTGGCAAAAATTAAACAATCAAAAAAAAACATCCCTTTAAGTGTTGGATTGACTACTTTAATGGCAACAACTTCATTAGCAAATTCAGAAAACAAAGAAAACAAAGAAATTGAAAAATATTGTTTAAACAAAGTTTACAATGACAAAGAGAAGAATGAAGAATGTACAGAACAAGTTAAAATAGGTAACGATTCAATTTTAATAAGCGGTAAAGTTGAATATTATGATTCGATCGCAAAAAAAAACCTAACCGATGCTTATGCCTATATAATAATTAAAGGAACTAAAACGGGAACTGTAACAAATGAGAATGGTGATTTTCAAATGAAATATTTGCCAGGCCTTGAAAATGAAAAAATAATACTATCAATAGGAGCTATTGGATTTGAACAAAAAGAAATTGAAATAAGTACTGAAAGTAACAGTACAGATTTAGGTGTAATTGTTTTAGTAGGGCGGGAAGCTAAATTAACTGAATTTATAGTAACAAGAAAAAGAATAAGTTTTGCCGAAAGAATATGGCGAAAAATAACAAAACCATTCAGATAAAAAAGATAATAACTACTATTTAGTATATAGCATATAAAAAGAGAAAAAAAACGGATTTAAAAAAGAGCTTCGCGAATATCGAATCATTTGAGGCGAATTTATATCGACTAAAATTTGTGCCCTTTTAATTTTCAAATTTGTATTGAAAATAGAAACTATTGTAATTTTATAAGAAGAACAGTAATAGAGTTGATATTTAGGGTAATGAAGTTTGGTGCTTTAGCGAAAGCAAAGAGTTTGGAGAGTTCTTGTTTCAATTTTCGTCAATGATGATAGTCGTATTTACAGCTGTTCCTGTAATTTGTTATTGCCTTATTTATCATTTAAAAAAGGAACTAAAATGAAAAAAATATTATTTATACTATTGGTATTTTGCTGCTTTAAAACAACAGCTCAAGTACTAAAAGATTGCTCGAGTTGCTCGACAAAAATAATCACACAAAAACAAATCAATGGTTTGTGCATTGACGAAATCCGACTTTTAACAAATGAAATATTTGCAAGAAAAGGGTATCAATTTGAAAGAGGCAGATTTGAAGATTACTTTGCTGGGAAGGCGTGGTACAAAGCAAAGAATGACAACAAAAGCATCGTATTTAATGAAATCGAAAAACAAAACATAAAATTTTTTCAAGACATAACAAAGTTACTCAAAGCAAAACAAGCTGAATTAACCAATCAGTTAAAAGTTTTTAAAAACCTTGTTTTAACAGGCAATAAAGAAGAACTTAAATCTAAATTTAATTTTTTCTACGAAAATCAGACTGGAGATGATGAACCGAAATCGCTTAAAGAGGTTTTAAATAAAATCAATCTTGACGATATAAACTATTATAAAAATAAAGGGCTCAATAGTACCACGACAGACAATGGTTTTGTGAAAATTGTTTATGAAATTTCAATAAATGAAGAAAAGATAAATATCTATTACAACTACATGACTCATTCTGAAATTATTGAAAATTTTGACGAATTTACAGACTATCATTCCGAAAATGAATTTATGTATAATTGGCAATTTGAATTTAAAAATAACAAACTGAAATTTATCAGATTGGCAGTCGCAGGATAAAGAAACTTACATAAATAAAGGCTTTTCGGGAATGCAATTGATTAGTTAGCCGTCAGCTTAAAACAAAATACTTAAAAAAAATATGAAAAGATTATTGTTAATGAATTTTATTTTAATTCAGTTCTTTGCGAATTCACAAACGATAAATCTAAAAGAAAATTTTAATTTTAAAATAACAGAGGTTAAAGGCGATTTGAATAATGATAAATTAGATGATAAAGTAGTAGTTATGCAGGATACTGTAAACGAAATTACACCATTTAAATTAGAAATATTTTTTGCCAATTCAAATGGGGATTATAAAACTATTGCAACTTCGAGAAAAATTATTGCTCCTCAATATCCAAATGGTAGAAACGGATTTTTAACTGGAAATAGTCTAG
Source organism: Flavobacterium sp. N502540 (assembly GCF_025947365.1). NCBI lineage: Bacteria > Pseudomonadati > Bacteroidota > Flavobacteriia > Flavobacteriales > Flavobacteriaceae > Flavobacterium > Flavobacterium sp. N502540. The sequence continues at coordinate 4,709,569 of NZ_CP110012.1, read as the reverse complement.
AAAATATTACCATAAAAAAAAACATTGTTATTGTAAATTATGGGCTTTTACGGGGGCATTTAGAACACAAATTTAGGTTTCAAAACGGAAATTTTGAATTAATTGGTTATTCTGCAACCTATTTAGAAAATCCACAAATAATTCGAATAATAGATTTTAATCTTTCAACAGGATTAAGGTATGAAAAAATGGAAAAAGTCGGTACTGATGAAATCGAAAGTAAATCTACAACAAAAGTAGTAATAAGACCGCTACCAAAAATACAAGATGTAGAGCCATTTGAAAACGATTTATACTAAAAAACCGAACGGCTAACGTTACCAGTAATTTTAAGAATGAGACAAATACTTATAATTTTGACAATATTAGTTTTGTATTCCTGTGGAAAGCAAATCGAACAAACTAAAATATCCCGGAATGCAACTTCGTTGGACAGTGCTAATAATTCAGCTGTTTTAGTGAAAGTGGAAAAGGTAAATAACAAAACGCCCCAGAAAGACTCTATTAATTGGGAAAAACATCAAGACTCCCTTCGGAATAAAATTTTAAAAGGAAAGAAAAATAAAATATTGAAAGAAAGCTTTCTTCAGGAAATGTATATAAGGAATGTGGCGACAATTTTCAATGACAGCGTTGCTGTGAATATATCGTTTAATGTACACGGACCTGATTGCGGAGCACCGGACTGTTATTCTACTGACATTAGTTTTAACTTGAAACTTGGTGACAAATTAATATTCCCAAAGAACATCCAATTTATGGAGCACGAACATGGCTGTGTTGACAAAGAACAAAAAATTTCAGGGGATTTTAAATTAATGGAAGAAACTACGAATCATGTAATTTACTATTCAGCCAAGCACAAAAGGACAATGGTTTTATTTCGCTCAAATAGAAAAAATGGGACAACAGCATTTTATTTTACTGGACTTGGAGAGAACAGAATTAATGGAAAGAATGTGTATAACATTACGAAGGAGTACAATGAGGAGGACAAGAATTCTATTTATCCATTTAGGAGTTTGGTCTTGACTACAAATGAGTATGAGAATTTTATAGACTAAAGACTTAACAGAAAGAAAAACTACTAAAAAATGAACATAATGTTTATGAAAAACATTTTACTTTTTATGCTTTTATCCTCTTTGATGAGATGCAATGCGCAGGATAATCCAGAACCACTGGTGATTTCAGAAGTGTATTCTCCTTCAAAAAAAGAAAAACTTTCGACAACTGCTTACGAAGTTTTCAAAACCAATAAATTTTTAAATTTTAAAAATAAAGACACTCTTATTGAAAAAATTGATGGTGTTGTTTACAAAAAAAACGATTTGAATAGTTTTTTCTCCTATAAAAAAGATTGGGAAAAAATTCAGAAAGAAGATACGACTTCATACACTAAGAAAGAGCGTGCAAAATATGTGTATAAAGACAACACCATGATTGAAACCTATTTAGAATTTGGAAGTTATGAGGTTCGGAAAGAAATAAAAACAGTTTACAATTCAAAATGTTTTGTGTTAGGGTACGAAAAAAAATATTTTGTGGGCGAAAATTATAACCGCACCGAAAGCATTACCAACGAATATGATAACCAAAACAGAGTCGTCAAAATCATAAAGCGCACAGAATACAGCAAGAAAGAAAATAATGAAGAAGCAATAATTACAGTAAAATACCAAGACGGAATTGTAACCATTATGAGCGAGAATGGTACGATTGTGTGCGAATTAATTAAAGATGAAAATTCGGTTGGTTTTATTTCTAAATTAAGTGCAAATGGTACTGCTGATTATTTTCGTTATGCAATGGCACAGCAGCAAATTGAAACGGCAAAAGAATACTGTACGGAAAAAATGATAAAGAAAATCGAAAGAGATTTGATTTTATATCAGAACATTGTAAGTATAAAAGCTCTGGGTGGCAGTGGTAGTTTTGGAGAAAAAGTTACTATTAATGAAGATTGGGAAATTACTTTTAAAGACAAAAAAGCAGAAAAGTACAGTGCTATTTTTGCTTTGGTAAAACAAAAAAACGGCTGGAAAATTGATGATTTTCAAATTAACAGATAACAATGAAAAAAAAGATACTTCTTTCGATTTTTTTACAGCTTGCTTTGTTGGGTTGTAAAAGTAATAATGAGGAAAATGTTTCAAAAGAGAATTTAAAAAATACTGTTGTCCAGAATCAAAGTAATACTGCAAACAAAGAATCATTTACCATCGACTGTGGTTCGGGATGTGCAATGATTTATGACGAAATTTCAAGAAAAATCAACACCAATTCGGTTGAAATAAAATTTGAAATCACACAATATATTGACGAAAAAATCGAAGGCGAATATTTTGAAACCTACCTTTTTGAAAGTGACCAAAATAAAAACTTGAGCAGTATTCATTTGAATAAGAATCAAGGAAATATCTTAAATGATAACAACTCCTTATTGAGAGAAAAGCTTTTAGAAATCGGACTTAAAGTGTATCCCAAAAGTGTTGCGAAACAAGCAAATTCAGAAGAAATAGCATTCGTAGCCGATGATGAGCCTTATCAATTAATGAATGTTCCATTTGATTTAAAAGAGTACATAAATAATTTACCCAATCCAATTGAAAACAGTTATCATCCTACGGCTGTAACCGAAGAATATTTAGTTTCAATTGGGTATGAAGGAGAAAAATATAAATGTTTTTTTATTAAAAACGATATTCATTCAACCACATTAATTGTTTCTGTTTCAAGAGCAGACTCAGAATGTTTTCTCTTGCTTAAAGCGAATCAAAACGGGTTTTTATCTTATAAAGAAATTGGCAGGATAGGAGGTGAGGAAACAAAATATTTTAAGATTGATAAAAATTACAACATTGTTTCGTATTGATAAAAAGAGAGTTAAAGCTATTTTTTTGAAAAATAAAAAAACAATTAGAAATGAAAAAACTAACCCAAAAGTTAACATTTAGTGCAATAGTGATGGTAGCATTTTTATCATTAGTCAGCTTTAAAAGTATAAATCAAACGAAAAATATATTTAGAGATAATAGCGATCCCGAAATTACGGGTGTTTATGTTTTGACATCTTGCGAAAATTCGAGATTTAAGATTAAAATTGAGAAGAAAGCGGGAGCGTATTTGTTTTTAGTTTTTGATAAGAATAAAATAATTGCAAAAGGTAAACTTAAAAAGCAAAAAAGCGATAATGTTCTCTATCTCACTTTTGGAAAAATGGGAGGAATGTACAGCGAAAATAAAATCCAAATCCAGAATTATGGAAACTCGATGAATGAATATGAACATTTTACACAATGCGATGAAAAATATTTGTCGTTTATAAAATCAGAATAATGAAATTTCTATATCCAAACGCGAACTAATCAATGAAAAGCAATCCCTTTATTACAGTTTTTCTGTTGTTTTGCATAGAAATACTGCTCTACATTTATATAGAATACACCAATTTGATAGTGCCATCATCTGAATATGCTGGTTTTCTGATGCCTGTAGTTTTCTTTATAGTGCCTTTAATTTCGCTTTTACTTTTGTTTTTTGTGAAAGAGATGACGTATAAAAAAGAATTCAGATATTTTTCGATATTTCTTTTCGTTGTTTCCATTATTCTATTTGTGGTATTGTCTTTTTTAATGGCTTTAGGAGGAGCATATCAACACTAAAAGAGTATGAAAAAAACAACATTAGATTATATCAACATTTTCTTAGCTGTAATTCTCGGAGTATTAGTTATTCTCAATTTTGCCGTAAGATTTCAAAATAGAGAGCACGATAAGCTGTTTTGGAAAGCCGAAATTCATAGTGTGGCAGAAGATTCTTCGTCAGAACATTCAAATGCCATCAAAATTATAGAAGCCGTTTTTTCTAATAATTTCAACAATTCTGAAAGCGGTATTGATTATGATTCAAAAGAACTAACAAGTGCTAAAAGTGAGAATTCTGTTGATTTTAAAATCTGGGAAAAAGAACTTCTGCCCGATTCTTTAAATTTGAAATATTTCTCTATCGACGAGCGTAAATTTTATCGGCTTAGCACTCCGCTTCCTTATCAAAAAATGAAAGATTGGGTTAAAGAAAAGACGAATATTCCTGTTTTAATTTTAGAAATTCATCCAAAAGGTAAAATTCAGCTGAAAATAATTAAAAATGAAGAAGAAAATGCCGAAACCCAACTTGTAGCAACGTTTAAGGCCAAAGAAACGACAGGAAATTTGAATATGCTGGTTTATGAAAAATCTTTAGGAGGAAAATATAATGGTTTTGAAAGTATTGAGAATATTACCGATTTTTCAGATTTACTTCAAGATCAATACAAATGGTTTTTGAAGATTGAAATGGAAGAACAAGATGTATTGACAAGTGTTTACGCCTATTCTTTTATAGACGAAAAAATAGAAATCGCGACCGATAATGATACAGCTGTGGCTCGGAATATTCCAAGAACATTTTACATTTATTGGAAAAATAAAAACAAAAAAGAATATAATATTCAATATGCATTGAGTCCGATTGAAATTTTAAATGCCTTCAGAAAACTAAATAAAACCGATGCTTTAGAAGCGACTACCTTGACGTTCAAGCTCAGTAAAAATGCCTATTCTAAATGCGAAATTTCTAAAAACGGTATCGTTATTCCTTTAAGAGATTTATATCCTCAGAAACCATAAAATTAATGAAACAAATATTCCAAAATAAGATAATCCGGGTTTTGAAGAAAACACTATTTATGGCGTTGCTATTTTTTGCAGGTACCTTTATCGAGATTTACTGGTCTATGGGGGAATTTTCTGAAAGAATGTCAAGTGGATGTATAGATTGCTCTTTTATTGAAGATGTTTATTTTATATCGCTGCTGACAAGTGTTTTCTTAACAATAGTATTTCTACTGCTTTCTCTTCTCAAAAAGATATATTTAAAAAATACAATCGAGCTGCTGCTATTATCCTCGATCTGGGGTTTCTGGAATTACACCGTTTTTGTTGAACGTGAATCGTCATGGAGTACTTATACTTTTAAAGAAGAATTTTTCTGCACTTTTTCCCTTTCTATTTTGCCTGTTTTAACTCTATCTATTGCTACAATATTCTCGATTAATTATATTTCAAGAATAAGTAAAACATGACAATGGAAGCATAGCTCTAAAAAGAACTTTTATAAATTTGATCTTAAAAAAACAAAAACATAATTAAAATGAAAATAACACACCTTCTGTCTGCAAGCTTACTGCTTTTGATTTTTTCCTGCAATAAAAAAGAGAATCCTAAAAGTGCCCAATCGGGTTTAGCTCAACATAATCAGGTTGAAAACGATTCCACACAAAAAGGAGAAGAGCAAACTCCTAAAAAAGAAAGCATCAATTTGTTTACTTTAATGCCAAAAGACAGTAGTGATGTTGCTTTTATTTCTCTTTCGGATATTTATCCTGTAAATGACGAAAAAGATACACTTGTTTTACCTAACATAGAAAAATTAGGAAAACACGATGCTCAGTATTTTACCTTTGATAAAAATTACAGAAAAAGATTTTTATCTAAAACAAATATATCCGAAAGCGATTCTGTCTTTATATTCGATTATGCGAGGCACAAATTGGTTTCGCTTGCCGTGAAAAACCTAAAGACCGCTGCGATGTTAAATGTATATTCTTCAGAAGGAGATTGGCCTTATCACAATTATGATTTTATGATTGGATTTGAAATCAATAAGAAACACTTAAATGGTTTTAGTGAATATTTTAGAGATGCATTAGTATATGTGGGTAAAGAAAATCCATTTTCGAAAGTAGGTTTAAAGCCAATTGTCTGGAAAAAAATTGCGGGTAAAGAATATCCGTCAAGACCAATGAAAAGAGAAGATCGTACTTTGTTAAAAAACAAGCTGACTGGCACTGCTTACTCGTTTAAAACAACGGATTATCACTATTTTTTACAAGAATATTTAGATGCTAATAAAACAATTTATGCCAGACGTCTTTTAGTGACCGATTCTAAAACTAACGATATCATTATTGAAAAGTTTTACTGTCAAAGCGAAGGTACCTCTCCCGCTCCTTTGAATTATGAAGAGGGGGACAACGAAATTAATCAATGGACAGGAAAACTTTTTAAAAATAAACCCCTTGTTGTTTTTGGTTTTGAATATATTTCTTTCGGATGCCCGTCAATTTCAGTTATTGACCAATCAAATGAAGAGATTTTTCTTCAATGTGACAATCGTCATTAACAATACTATTGGAATGTCCGATAGAATGGAGTAGATCATTATAGAAGCCTTTATTATTTATTCGAAACAAAAGCAAAATTGGAATGGCAAACAGAGTTTCATTGAAAAAAAAACTTATGATGAAAAAGTTGTATGAATTTAAATGAAAAAAAAATTGCTAAGTTAATCGGTATTCTTATACTAGTATTGAGTTTAACCATAATCTCTTTTTATATCAAAAGCGGGTATAAATCATTCGGTTTATACGTAATTCCTATTGTTTTTGTTGTCGTTTCGGGATCAATTATTTTTAAAGAAAACATTTCAAGATGGGTTAATGGCGAAAAAATGATACAATCGGAGAGATGGATGATGAAACATTCACGTTTAGTATTTTTTATTTTACCACTTTCGATATTTTCAATAATAGGGTTTTTAGTGCTGTTTTTGGCCATTAAACTAAAATGGGATGTTGATTTATTAGGCTGGATAACCGTTTCTGCATTTGCTTTTTTACCATTAATTTTAATTTATGGTTTGTTGTTTGGATTTTCAATTTCCGAAAAACAACAAAGAGAAATAGAGAAAAGACAAGATAAACTGTTTTCTGATGATCAGGGAATTACTATAGAAATGCCATTATTTGAGAAGAGTTGTTTTATAAGTTGGCAATCTATTGATACTATTATCTATTATAATTACACTGTGAATAGTGATTTTATAGAATATTATGAAGGTTATATGCTTTATTTGAATGTAGTCCCTATTTATACAAAATACGAAAAACAATGGTGGTTAAATAAACTATTTCCAAAAGACCCTCAAAGTAAAATAATTGATGTTAATAATGAAACAAAATACTTTTTGGAAATGCCCAAAATGGTAGAGAAGTATTTGAATACAAAAGCAGAGATTAATTTTAGAGACCCTATGAAAGACAGATTAATTTCAAGTCAAACTTATAAAAGCAAGAATAAAATTACAACCATTAAAAAATGGAAACCGCGTAATGATATAGAAGAACAAATAGTTTTTGACAAATTCAATAGAAGTGTAGACGAAATTAAGAAAAATTACTGCTAAGTAGAACTTTTAGCGTCTGCTGTACCAATCTGCAAAGTCAAAGAAAATAAAAAAAGGAACATGAAGAAACCAATATTCGCAATTTTGATATTTATAATGATCGTAACAAAAACCTATGCAGGCTGGTACGAATGTTTTAGCTACAAAGGTAAAATTGATAAATATCCTATTTCTCTTTCCTTCCAAATTAAGGAAGGCTATTTTGGAGAAAAAAACAAAAAAAGCTTCAATCTTATTGGAGTTTATAAATATGACAACTATAACAACCCAATCAGACTTGAAGGTGTAATTGATTTTAAGAAGAATAAAGTTTTATTATATGAAATCAGTAATGAAAAATACACCGCTACATTTGAGTTTGAATTCTCTAAAGAGAAATGTGTTGGAGTTTGGACGAATCTTTCGACAAATCAGCATTTATCGTTACAATTAACCAATACCTCTATTTTAATTGATCAAATAGAAGAAAATGAATTTAATAATATTGAAATTTTGCAGGCGGGTTCCTTAACAGAATTCTATTTTATTGGTTTATATTCCAAAAAGAGCAATCACGATCAGGCACAAATGGACAAACTGAAAATTATCAATAAAAAAGACAATACTGTTTTTCAAATAATTGATTTTTCAAAAATAGAAACTTTGACCGGTAACATAAGAACTATAATTTTCGATAACGTTGAAATAACCGATAATAAGAAAAAAGAGTTGATTGTCTGGAACGATATTGGAAGAATGGGCGGTTATTTAACCATTAAATTTAATGTAAAAACCAATAAATTTAAATTAGATCCGAAGCCAATAATAGATGGTCCCAATTAATACAGACAGCTGTATTTTATTTGGCTCTTAAACTTTCGACTTACCTAATATGACAAAAAAAATCACAATCATACTATTATTGATTTTTATGCCTTTTATAATACTTTTTGTAACCAACAAAGTATCAATAATGTATTATAAAATGCGCTATGATGCGACCTACAAAAACTACCAAGAAGGCATTGCTGCCAAAAATTATGTTCTTGTTCCGGTTTCAACAGTTATTCTGCAAGATGTAGTATCCGGAAATATAAATTTTGATACTATAAACCATAAATTCATTCTTCCATTAAAACATCAATATTATGATGAACAAAAAGATGAAGCTGCAATAAGCAATTGCACTTATATATTTGATAGGAGTGGAGCTTTGCTTTCAAAAACGGAATCTGCAGAAGAAAATGAACAACAAAAACAATTTGAACATTGCATAAAATTAGAAGAAATTCTTCTTTACAATAATAAAATGGTCGATGTTCGATATTTTTCAAAAGAGAGATATTGCTATAACTGGAATCCTTTTAGAGGATATGGCAGCCCCACTGGTTCTGGCAGAAATATAACATGGGAAGGAACTGCATATATTGATTTGAGAATGAAAACTGAAATCTTAAAACTCAAAATAGAGGAAGTATTTGCTCAAAATTTTTTTTCGAATAAATATGAAAAATGGGACTATGAATTGAATATGAGTGTCTACCAATTGCCTGTAAAATTTCAAAAAATAGCAGACGTCGCATTTTTTGTAAGACACAAAAGTTATGGCCCTAATGAGTTGTATATTATTAAAACAAGATAAAGGCCAGTGGGAAGTCAACGTTTTATTTAAAAAGCGACTTTGAAGTTTTTTACTGTTCCCTGCAAGGGTAGGCGGGGCCCATACTAAATATGAAGAATCTGTGAGACAGGTACAAGTCTGACTTCGAATACAATACATTCAGGATGAGACATTTTTTTAATTGTGTCAGCTCTTTAAATTTAAAAAATCCAACACCTTTGGTGAAACTTTCAAATCGGATCGGAACTTTAAAACCCCTTTTATGAAATGTCTTTTTAGTTCTTTTGCATTGCGTATTGAAAATGGGGTATTGAATGTAATGGCTTTATACGTTATTGCATTTCTGTAGTTATCGAAATAATACACACAAATCTCATGAGCTACATCTTCTCCCATTGATAAAACGATATCATAATTTTTCAGATCGGGAGGCGGACATAAAGACTCAAAAGTTAGGGATTCAACAACTATTTCATCTTTATAATGATGCAAACCATTTCGATCCACTATTACTTTTGTAATTTTGTTTTTTTGGTGAATAATCATATCCTTTACTGCAAAATACACCAAAAAAAATAAAAGAAGTACGGATAGTACTGCAGAAGAAATTTTAAATTCAGCTGATAGTTTAGATTTGATAATAATTATCTCCAAGTAAATTATTCCTAAAACGGTACCGGTAAAAATAACAGTCCCTAACAACTTTACTATAAAAGTTATTTTCTTTGATTCTAATGATTCTATTTTTGAAAATTCATTATTCTGAAAACCCATTTCTTGTTAGGAGTTAGAAATTAAACATTACAGTTGTTGAAACGAATTTAAGAAAGATAAATTTAAGTTCGACAATTAATAAAAGCTGTAGGTTATGTTTAGAATTCGGTCCTCAAAATAATGAGACATCTTAGCTGTATCTGATTTTCTTTGTATTGTTGTAAGAAAGCCTTTTTTATCATAAGTCATCACCAATTCACTTACTTTTTGCGCACTCCATATATCCTCCATCAGTACCAGGTTTTTATTTTTATTGTAGATGTATTTTTCGCTTTGGGGTTCAATGCTGTTTGGAACATCAGCCAGAGTTGAGAGAAATCCTTCTTTAAATTGGTATAATTTAGATGGAGTAGTCTTATCAGCACAGCCGTTATGAAGAAACAAAGCAACAGGACGTCCGTTTAAATAATAATACGTTTTTTTCTGCTTACAAGTCTCCTGATTGTCATTCTTCTTTAAAAAATCATAGTATTCCGTACACTCTTCGACTTCAAATCTATTTTCGTTATAATAGCGATAGTGCCATGAAGAAAAAGAGTTTTCCTCGATCATTTTATTTAGCAGGTTTTCATCTGGTAAAGTACCATGTGTCACTATTTTATCTACACCCGGGGTTGATTCTCCCAGCCAACCACTATTTTGGAGTCTATTAGGCATTTCGGAGTTCAATGAAAAAATCCGAATTTTATCAATTCTGTTTTTTTCATCATATTGATAAGAACTAATTTTTACGATGCCATTATTATAATCAATCCTTGCTTTTTTATCTATCAGCCCTTTTGAATTATAGTAATTTCTTATATAGAAAGTCGTATCTGTTCTCTCTTTACTGTATCGTATGTTAGTTATACTCACCACTTGACCGTCTGGGTTAAAATCATAAATAGAATTTATCCCGTTTTCGTCATTATTTTTTAGAACAATACTTTTTACCTTATTGTTCTTCATAAAAGATGGATTGAATGGAAAGACTGTTTTTGTAAAATAAATTTCTTCCTCAAAAGGAATAGCAATGTAAAAAGGTACTATTACTTGTGCTTTGCCATTAACGATGACACAGCAGATAAAAATGCTGGTTAAAAAAGAAATAAGTTTAAATTTTGAGTATGGCATTTTTTTGTAAAATTCAATAATAGTACTTTTATTTAGATCCTATTGTTAGTAAATATATTCTATATTTATTTAGTATTAATAGCCCGCTTATAAACTTAAAATTATAAAATTTAATTATATAGTAGAAATTTTTATATTTCCAGATGTTATATATACCCGAACCTAAACTTCTTAGGTTTTAGTTTTACTGAACTCCTTGTTTAAAAAAGATACCGTGTCACGATTTTACCGCAAAACTCAAGGTATATTTTTTTTGTGTTTAGCCTGGGCACATCACCAGCATCGGCTTAAAAGAAGAAAAAGGTATACACTAAAAGCTAGTGCTAATAAAAGTTTTCGGCCTCAAAACAAAGATAGATCTTTCATTGACATTGTACCTTTTTTAAAAGGGCTTGGACTAGATCTGAAAGATCTAAGAAATCAAAGGAAAGCAGGTTATAGTTCTAAGCCAATGAAGCTTGACATCAATGTTGCAGAGTTACGGTCAAAGAGACGATTCCTAATTTAAAACTTAAAAAAAATAGTTAAAAACGGCGCAAAAATTAAGCGACGTTTATTTTTTATTTAGAATATTACTTCTTAGATTTTCTCTTTCAATTTGTTTTATAGTAAAGTCTAATTGTCTGTCAAAATTCGCTTTAAGGTCATTAGGTTGAATTTGTATTTCAAAATCTGGCTTAATTCCTTTTGGGTCATATTTAAAGTTTGCTGTTCTCATTTTGTATTGAAAAGTAGGGATCCAAACCAAAGTTTTTGAATATGGTAAGACAAATGCCTGTCCCCCCGCATTACTATAATTACTTCCTTGTGTATACTCTCCATAGAATATTCCAATATTGTTGTCTTTCAATAAAGCTAGTAGATGCCCGGTTGTTGAAAAGCAAGCACCATTAATTAAAACGCTTATTTTTCCTTTAAAGAAATTTGGCTTATTCTGTTGTTTTTCAAACCACCAGTTATCAGTTCCGTCAGTTTCTGTATTACAGTTTAATCCGTTTTTAAATTTGGTTTCATCGAGATTTATTTCTTCAATATTATCAGGATATTGAGCAAAATGTTTCCATTCTTTTACACTATTAAATTTTGCTCCAGTATAATCAAAGTAATAATAAGGTCTGTTCGTTAGATAGGAAAATAAATAATTAGCAATATCAGCAGAACCACCACTGTTACCTCTTAAATCAAGAATTAAATCAGTAATTTTTAAATCATCTGCTTTAGCAAAAAAAGCATCTAATTGTTTTTCTGCTTTTTTTCTATCAACTTCATTATAACCATTTTCAAAAGAGTGAAATTTTAAAATGGCAATTCCATTGTTTCTAAATTCTGTCGATAATGGTTCAATATTCTCAGTTATAATTTTTGTAAAATCTTCAAATTTTACTCCTTTTAAATCAATATTCTTCTTGTCATTGTTACTATCCAAATATTCTATCTTAAAGTTTTCAGATTGGTTGTAAATGAAATAATAAAATGGAAAATTTTTAAATCTTACATTTAATCCCGTTTCGTTTCTACCCTCAAGATGAATGTATTTTTGAATTTCGTTTACTATTGTATTAATATTTTCACCGTTGATCTTTAATATTTTACAACCTGTGAAATCTTTATTTTCTTTTGTTGTTTTGTCTAAATAAAAGCTGTTACTGATTTTATAAATACTGAAAGGAAAAACAGGGTTGTCATTAAGAAGTTTGCTAATATTGCTCCTGTCAGCCGCTGTATGCCCATCTTTAATTTTTGCCAATAAAGTAGCTGTTAGTTTATAATAATCAACAATTGAAAGATCGCTTTTAATTGAGTTTCTTAAATTCAGATACGTTTTGTTAAATTCTTTCTCTGTACAAAACATAAATTGTCCTGGATGGATGGTGTTTGTCAAGTTATATAGGACAGTAAATTCAGAAATAATACTGTCTTTACGTAAAGTTTTATCCAATAAAGAATTTTCCGATTCAGTTTTTTGCCCAAAGGAAAAACTGAAAGTAAAAAGTAGAAGGGGTAAAATTTGTTTTAATTTATTTTTTTTATTTGCTTTGATCATAGTCTCTTATACATCTTTGAGTTTCTTTTGAAAAACCATTTTATCTTTTTTTCTAAATTCACAACCTATTCCCTTTGTATAATTATTTTTTTGGGTAATCGAAGAGTTCATTCATCTATTTTCCATAACAACTCTATTGTCGGACTCAATTGATTTTCATTGCAATAGAAAAGATTCGCCTGAATGCATAGGCCCTATCTGAACAAATCAAATAGGGCTCGTTGATCGCATAGAAGTAAGGGGAAATTATTTCTTTTCGTATTTTTTTACTCTTTGATTAATTTTACCAAATAGGGAATCACCGACTGCATTTTTCATTTCAATCTCAATTTTGTCTCCAAATTTCATAAATGGAGTGGAAGGTTTTCCGTCTTTTATGGTTTCCAGACATCTGATCTCAGCAATACAGCTGGATCCCGTTGGACTTCCCTGATTGGCCACCGTACCTGAACCAATAACTGTACCGGCCATTAATGAACGGGTTTTTGCAGCATGGGCAATTAATTCGCCAAAATTAAAGGTCATGTCGACGCCTGCATTGGGAGTCCCTACAATTTCATCATTTAATATTGATATCAATGGTAAGTGCAGTTTACCGTTAATAAATTCGTCTTTTAATTCATCTACAGAGATGATAACAGGAGCAAAAGAAGTCCAAGGTTTGGATTGATAGAATCCGAATTGTTTAGAGAGTTCGTTGGGAATTAGGTTTCTGAGTGAAACATCGTTTATTATTGTTACAAATTTAATATGATTTAAGGCATCTTGAGCACTTACACCAGCAGGAACATCATCAGTGATTACGGCAACTTCAGATTCAAAATCAATTCCCCACTCTTCATTTTCAATCTCTATGGGATCATAAGCCCCAATAAAAGCATCCGAGGCCCCCATATACATTAGAGGATCTGTCCAAAAAGATTCAGGAAGCTCTGCGTTTCTTGCTTTTCGAACAAGTTCGACATGAGTAACATAGGCGCTTGCATCTGCCCAGTGATAAGCTCTTGGAATTGGAGCTAGGACACGCACGCTTGTAAAATCAAAACTACCGATTGTTAATTTGCCAGAGTTTAATTGCTGGTAAATATCTTGAAGTTTCTTTTCATTGATTGGCCAGTTATCGATTGCCTGTTGCATGGTTACGGCAATTTCAGTAACGCGGATGGCTTTTGTCAGTTCTTTATTTACAACAACCAGTTCTCCATCTCTGGTGTTATTATCTATTGATGCTAGTTTCATTATAATACTTCGTTTAGTTTTTTTATTCGTTTTAAGTTTAACTGATTCATTATTAGTTGTCAAAAGTATTTGACGCAGTTTTTGATGTTTAGAACGAATATATGAAATAAAGATACATTTACAGCTACTCCATAATAAATTCAATTTTTATAAAATAATAGCCATTCTTGGATTGAGCGGTTCTGTCGGATCTGGAAATAACTTTTATCTTTAGAATTTTAAATCCATCAAAAAAGGAATACTAAAGGTCATTGTGATCCAAAATACATAATTCTTCAGGCAGTATATTTCAAATTAAGCTTTACACTTAGTTACCGAGATGTTGAAGAAATAATGAAGATTAGGGGAGTGATTGTAGATCATGCCACGATTCAACGCTGAGTTTATAAATTTAGTCCATTTATTGAATCGCAATTAAAGAAACGAAACAAAGAAGTTGGGAAAAGTTGGGATTGGATGAGACCTATATAAAAGTAAAAGGTGTCTGGTGTTATTTATATCGAGCGGTAGATAAATTAGGTAATATAGTAGACTTTCTTTTGACCAGAAAAAGGAAGAGAATGAGCGCGCAGTCATTTCTAATTAAAGCAATTAGTAATAACTGCAGGCCAAGAGTAATAAACATTGATAAAAGTGGTTCTAATACTGCTGCTATTAAAGTCTGTAACAAGTGTTCATTCTCAAAGATTATAATTTGACAGTGTAAATATCTCAACAATATTGTAGAATAAGATCATCGTTTTATCAAGTGGTGCGAACAAAACGGTTTGGGATTTAAAAGTTTTGAATCTGCCAGAAGAACCTTAGGAGGAATTGAAGTTGTGCACATGTTGAGAAAGAATCAGATGCTTCAGGCGGGAACGAGTATGCTCAAATCATTTTGCAAATTGACTCCATAATTTTCGGGGTCCGGATTTCTTTCGGATTTATATGGCAGATGCGACAGAACCCTCCAAACTAATTATGCCACGATTTTGCCACAAAACTTAGACGAGTGAAATATCATTAAAAACCACCTTAACTTTTTGTGGCAGAAATGGTATCAAGTCCACTTGCTATTTAAATGCGTTTCTTTTCATTACTTTACTATCTTTGGCTAAAATCTGAAATATGCGAAAACTATTACTTTCACTGTTATTGCTTCCTTCTTTATTTCAAGCGCAAAATGCAGCTAGTGCCGATCCGGGATTTATTCCTGCTACGGTTTGGAATAATTATGAAAAACAAGTCAACGATATGGCGCTTCAGTCCGACGGCAAAATTGTCATTGAGGCTACCCAATATAATTACAAGACGGGATGGACGCGAACCATAGAACGACTCAATGCAGACGGTTCGAGTGATGCTGCTTTTAAGGTATTGACCGATAATACGGCAAATTGGCATACATGTCCGATAGTGATACAGTCCGATGGCAAAATTATATTAGGCTCCCAATTTACTGTAGCAGGTGTAATTAAACCTATGATTCGGCTGAACACCGACGGTACTATTGATACAACCTTCGACACGCCATCTTTGCCAGCATCTTCTTATATCTACTGTTTGACCTTGTTGCCAGACGGGAAGCTACTGGTTGGAAATACCTCTTCTAAAAAACTGCTTCGCCTGACCGCCGATGGTGCTTTAGATACCACTTTTTATGTTGAGCATCCCGAAATAGAGCAGTGCATTGACGTATTGGTATTGCCAGATGGCAAGTTGATTGTAGCCGGCTCAATACGCATGCCGGACCCAGGAGGGAAGGGGACGTCTTACAATCTTGAAAAACTAAATGCCGATGGCACAATAGATCCAACATTTGATATCAACGCCGGTTTTATGGGGCGGAATGGTTATACGTCTTCATTGGCATTACAGCCTGACGGAAAAATACTGGTGGGTGGAAGGTTCGATTCTTGCGACGGCAAAAATTCTAAGAGCTTAGCACGGCTACACCCCGACGGAAGTTATGACAACACGTTTACATCCCCAATATATGACACAAATCCTGTGGTAAATGACATTTTGGTGCGACCTAACGGCAATATCCTGATTGGAGGTAATTTTAGCGCGAGCAGTATTTATGGTATTGCTATGCTGTTACCAAACGGTTCAGTAACTTATTCTTTTTCGCCATCGACGGCTGGTACTAGCGTTATGATTACAGAATACGCGGAGGTGCGCAGGGTCCTGCAGCAACCTAACGGCATGATCTTACACTGCGGTGATTATAACAGCATTGGAGGCCAGAATAATAAGACCAACATGATTCGCTTACTCGGTACTGATAGCTACCTTGTAAACGGCTATACCCGACTTGACATGCAAAATAATGGGTGTACCGATGCCGATCCCGGATTTCCATACCTTAAGTACAAACTGGTGAACGGTGCGACCCAAAGTTCTTATTATTCCAGTTCCAATGGTTACCATGGTGTAATGCTCAAAAATGGCACAAGTGTTATCACGCCTATACTTGACAATCCGACTTGGTTCAGTGTTTCGCCATCAAGTATCAGTCTGAATATGCCATCGGCAACGAATTATGCAAACCAGAATTTCTGTGTGACCGCAGTCGGAAGCCACCATGATTTGTCGGTTGTAATAGTGCCAATTAACCGAGCGACACCAGGTTTTGACGCCTATTATAATGTTTTGGTTAGGAACAATGGCAATCAAACGGCAACAGGTACTGTACGATTTACCTACGATGCCGCTACGGCGGAATACATCCAAAGTACCCCTTTGGCCGCAAGCGCAGGTTTTGGCTCTGTGACATGGAATGTTGAGGGTTTATTGCCGTTATCTGAAGTTAAATATATTGTAAAACTAAACTTAAACACCCCTACCGATACGCCACCATTGAATGCCAATGATGTATTGAAATTTTCAGCAGTGGCAAACATTGCTCAAGACGAAGTTGCGACAAATGATAAAGCTACATTGGAGCAAACGGTAGTAAATTCGTTTGATCCTAATGATAAGATTTGCCTTGGAGGTGACTATGTGCGCCCGGAACATGTAGGTGATTATATGTATTACCGCATCCGATTCGAGAATTTGGGTACGGCATCGGCGCAAAACATTAAGGTGACCGATATGATTGATACCACTAAATTTGATATCGCTAGTTTGAGTCCAGTAGACGGTAGCCATCCTTTTACTACCCGCGTGATACAAGGTAATCAGGTCGAGTTTATGTTCAACAACATACAGCTAGGGTTTGCCGATGAGAATAATGATGGCTATTTGGTTTTTAAAATTCGTTCATTGAATTCGCTTACAGAAGGTGCTATGCTAGAGAATACAGCTTCGATTTATTTTGACTACAATCTCCCTGTTGTGACGAATACTTCGGCCGTGACGGTGAAGACGTCTTTGCATACTATATCATTTGAAACGATTAAATTGGCACTTTATCCTGTTCCTGCGGGCGATATGGTATTCATCAGTATTCCCAAACAAGTTAATGTTCAGTCGGTAACAGTGTATAATCTTTTAGGGCAGTCGGTACTTGAAAATGTAAGACCCGGACCCCAAGGCGATGTGAATGTTACAACACTTGCTAATGGAAGCTATGTAATGCGGGTGAAGACGGAACTGGGCGATGGTGTGATGCGGTTTGTTAAAAAGTAGGCGCTCGGAGTAATTTGTAGTGTATCAGATTAGGTGTTTTTACATATTAGCGATTTAACTACGTGAAAGAGAATATAAATTTGTAATTTTTGAATGGTAAAAGAGACGACCTGCAGGTCGTCTCTTTTGTTTTTGATATTTTAAAAAGCCTTAAAATGCTTTTATTGTACCTTAGTGTATCAAATTAAGTAATCGGTAACACAGTGGATTTTCTACTCACTAAAAGAAGACAGAGAATTAGTGCTCAGTCATTTCTAATTAGAGCAATAAATAATAACTATAACCTAGCTGTAATAAATATAGACAAAAGCGGTTCGAACACTAGCGCAATCAAAGTTTACAACAAGCGTTCGTTTTCAAAGATTAAGATTCGCCAATGTAAATATCTCAATAATATTGTAAAACAGGATCATAGATTTATCAGGTGGTGGATACAAAACAGATTAGGCTTTAAAAGTTTTGAATCAGCCAGACGAACATTAAGTGGAATAGAAGTTGTACATATGTTGAGAAAGAATCAGATGATTGAACCTGTGAAAACTATGTATAAATCATTCTGTAAATTGGCGAGCTAACTTTTAAATTGCTTAAATTCTAATATTTGATTCTGATAGATGCGACAGAACCTTTTTATATCATATAAACATTTTGCTAAATCTTCTTTTGATGCTAAAAGTCTAATACTTTTTTTTATTTTTTTATCCATTTTAGAATTGATTTAACTAGTTTAAATTTTAGTTTTTTAATCCTACAGGGTAAATATGCAACTTTAAATTTGAAGTTATTTCAACTAAAGATGAATATCCATAACAAGGATGTTAAACTCGAGTTACAAATTATTAATCTACTAATTTCCCTAAAACAATTTCTTTTCTATACGCATTAAAAGAGATTGAAAAAAAAGTATTAAATTTTGTTATGAGTTTTTGTCTATTATCTTCACCTTGATTTTGAGCATAGTAATTGTAAAAATTCATCAATTCTTTAAATGAGTTAATTTCGGAATTATATCCATACAGTTGAATTAGTTTATTAATTTCGAGCATCAAAGGTTTAACATCATTCTCGCTGTTTGATTTATGAGTAAATTCCCATAACTCTAATATTTTCTGAAATAACTCGAATCTGTATTCAAGTCTTTTCTCTAATCGTTTTGATTTTAAAGCAATTCTCGGGGAAAAAACTAGAGTGATAATTGAAATTACAAATCCAATTCCACCTAAAATTAATGCTATAGTATTTGAATTGTTCATAGACTTGTGAAGTTGTATTTTGTATTATATTCGTCCAAGTTATCCTTCATAATGTTCTGTTACTACAGTGGGTTTGGGCTTAAATTAAGCTCTGTTTTCGGATTTGCCAAATCATCTCAAATACAAAACCAACTTTCTATTAAGCCAATTGCCCAAATCGGTTGTAGGAATTTTTAGTAGATGGTCTTTTTTGCGTATTGAAGTTTTAATATTTTCAGATATCAATAGTTTTACAATTTTATTCTTAGTCTTTCCATTTCATCAACCACTTGATTAAGTTCAATAATTTCAGAATCTCGATTTAGATTTATGTACAATTCTGGGTTTAACCAAAATCTTGATTTGTTATAAAGCGTTTCTCCGAGTCTTTTATCAACTCGTAATATGGATGCTGATGCTTGATTCCATACCTCCGCCAATTCCGTATTCGGAATATATTTTCCATTATTGTTTTTTAGATAATCATATGTTTTTATGAATGCTGTATTAATATCTTTATGCGCATTTATAACATTCTCTTTATTTTTATCTGTTTGTTCCTTTAAGAAAGTTCCAATGTCTTTAAATACTGTCCATAATATTGCGATGTCAAAAGCTGCTGCCATAATTGTATTTTCTCTTTTAAGTTTAATGTTTTTTATCTTTTTTTTTTTGCTTTCTGGTAACGTTTACAAGCTTCGCGATGTTGCTGAATGTCTTTCGAAAAATAAAGGTGGATTTAGCGCTTAACCTGTAATCTCGTAAAACCGCTGTTAGGAGCAGTATTTACAAATAGTCTTGAAGTTTTTCTATAATTACGGGTAATTGTAATTGCATTCCTTTTTCAACCACTTTAGTAGATAATTTACCAAGCCAATTAAGAACTTTTTTTCCAATTCCTTTTTTGTCTTCTTGTTCAAGAATACCTTTTAATTCAGTTGTTTCGTTAGAATCTACACCTAATTTTTGAAGTTCTTTAATAAGTTCCTCAATTTTTTGATCAGCAACAACACTTTGATTTATGTTATCTCCAACTGCGATATTTGAGTTTGAATTATTGCCATAAATATTTTGAGTAATTATATTTTGGACTTTCTGATTATTAGCATTCGAATCTACATAATCATTTTCTAAGTTCGGAAATTTTTCATTGAGTTCTAAAAGCGTATCAAGTAATCTTTGTTTTGTTTGTTCCAATATATAATCTATTTGTGATAATTGAATTCTTCTTTTGATAGCAATTATACTATCACCTTCGTCCGTCATTTTTTTGAAGTGATTTGTCAAATCCATTGGGAAATATTCAAAGCCATATTGATTTTTTCCGCTTTGACTTTGTCCAAGTTCTAAAGTACCAATGCTTTGAGTAATTCTCATTTCATTAAAAGAATGGTCGCCAGCTAAATCTTTAATTGAAGTTACATCCATAGGAATCGTTTTTGTTCCTTGAAAAGGAATTGATACTTCAGCATAAATATCACAGGGAATAATTCTATGTTTTGGTAATTCGCGACCTTTGTATCCTCCATTAATTTCTCCGACAAGCCATTCTTTAAAATCGTTATTATTTATTTTATAGGCAATGATTTTTGCTCTTGTCAGAGCTTGGCTTAAACTTATTTTGTCAAACGTTAAATCTTCAATGAGTTGTTTTATCATCAGGCTTTCTTTAAAATTGTCACTAACTTATTTATTCGAGCTATATAGTGGCTCCAATAAGACCAAAATGAATTGTCTTTACATCATAAGTCAATATTTCTTTCTAGCGAATATAGGAAATATCTTTATTAATTTATTTACTGTTTTAAAGATAAATTATAGTATTTATTTATATAGTATATTTTCAAATTAAAAGCATTTTTTTGATGATTTATAAAACCAGCAGGAAACAAAATATTCATAAAAAAGTCCGAAAAAGATTCGATATAAAAGTTATAATATAAAAAAATCCTACCGAAGCAGGATTTAAAATATAGTTACTTAAAGTATAACCCCATGATCATTAATGCTAGCACAAAAAAATAACCCAACTAACCATTTAATCATATCTGTTTTCGTATCAGATAAACCTTTTGCTAAAACTTACAACTTAAATTAAGCCAATTACCTAAATCTATTGTGGCAAGTGTATGCAACAGTTATTATTTTGTCAGTGCTATTATAATTAATGTAAGTAATGGTCCAAATATCAAAATGTGATAAACAAGATATACTTTTCCGTAATATTTTAACCAAATCCATTTTATCTTTATAAAACTTAATCGGAAATATTCGGGCTTAGTTAGCTGAAATTGCAAATAATCTATTGGTAAATGATTTTCATACTTTTTAAGGATTGTATCATATTCAGTACTTATTTGTTGAAGCTCATTTTGTTTAGTTAAAGGATTTGTTGTAAAGTCTTTTGTGAACCTTGCTCTACTATAAAGTTCAGAAATATCTAAAGAGCAATTATGATATCGTTCTGATTTTAGGGCAAAATTTTCAGAACTTTCAAGTTGACTAAAAAGAAGTATTAGGACTGAAAAAGCAGTTGAAATGAAGCCAACTTGATTGTCTAATATTTTAATGCCTAATAAATCAATACCATACAAATTGACCACCCCAATAATTATTAGATATGCAGATAAATATCCGATTGATTTAGAAGATAATTTGTTTAAAGTATGATTTCTGTGACTTGCCGCAAATCTTGCTCCTTTTGTTGACCATAATTTATAATTTAATTCTTCTTCAAAGCTATTGTTTTTGAGATATGGCGGGATTTTGTTTTTGTTCTTACGTATATTCCTTGCTCTTTTTATAGCTTTCCATTTCTTATAAAAATATTCAATCATTAGTTTTTCGCAGGTTATTTATTAATACAGTCTTTTTTATAATTGTTGGTAACTTATTTATTGTAGTTATACAATGGTTTCAAGAGAATCAAATTTAATCAACTTTATGTCATAAGTTTGTACTTATTTCAAGCTAATATAGGAAATATCTTTATTTAATTTATAGCTGCTTATAGATAAAATATACTAATTATTTATATGGTATATTTTTAAAATTAAGTCACATTTTTAAGAGGAGTTTATGTAGAATCGAAATTTTTATTTTACAACAAGAAATTAAAACTTGAATTCTGCAAAGTTTTAATTTTGTTCTTTGTAATATTCTTTCATTTCCTCATTAGAGTTGAAGAAATCCTCTTTTGCTTCTTCAACAGTTTTGCCATCTCCAACAATTCCAAAAGATATATTATCAGAGCCAATGTAAACTCCATAACTTTCATCTGTTCCTCTTTCGATAATAACTTTTACCTCCATAAAACTTGTTTTCATAATTCTTAATTGGTCAGATGTAAGCGCTTTTTCTTTTTTACGTTATTTTGGCTTTCTGCAGCTCGTCCCTGGTTCTCGTTTTAAAGTTATTTTGTGCATATGAAGAAAAGATCCGGAATAAAGTAAGATTAGAGATTATGTGATGTTTCCTTTATTAATTATAATTGTTTTAAGTGAAGACGTAATGTTAATAGGTATATGTGCTGTACTTAGAAAAACATTCATAGTTTAATAAAAAAAATATTTAATTAAATAATCCCTTTTAAAATGCTATTGAATAACATTTTAAAAGGGATTATTTGTTTTGTAATGTTTTATGAAAGCTATTTACCAATGCAGAAATTTGCAAATATATTCCCTAACAATTCATCGTTGGAAACCTGACCGGTAATAAGACCAAATTGGTATAAAGCTTCACGAATATCAAGCGAAATCAGGTCGCTTGAAAGATTACTTTCTAAACCGAATTTTACTTTCTGAATTTCATCCAGAGCTTTAAGTAGAGAATCGTAATGTCTTGTATTGGTTACAATAGTTTCATTATTACGAAGTGCACCTGTGTTGACATAAGAAAGCAATTGACTCTTTAATTCTTCCACTCCAATATTTTCTTTAGCTGAAATTTTTAGAAGTTTCAGGTTTAAAGTTTGAAGTTTTTGATTGATGTTTTCAATTTCATTTTCGCTCAATAAATCAACTTTATTGACAACTACTAGTATGGGTTTAAGTGGATATTTGTTTTTAACTTTTTCAATCTCTACAATATAATCAGAACCTGAAACCTGAAACCTGAAACCATCAAATAAGAAAACAACAAGCTGAGCCTGATCAATTTTTTCAAAGGTTTTTTTGATTCCAATGCTTTCTACGACGTCTTTGGTTTCACGAATTCCAGCTGTATCAATAAATCTGAAGCCGATTCCTCCAATCACTAATTCATCTTCGATCGTGTCACGTGTGGTTCCTGCAATGTCGGAAACAATGGCACGTTCTTCGTTTAAAAGGGCATTCAGTAAAGTAGATTTACCCACATTTGGTTCTCCCACAATAGCGACCGGGATTCCGTTTTTGATAACATTACCAACGGCAAAAGAGTCAATCAGACGTTTTAGAACAAATTCAATTCTATTTAATAACTCATGAAATTGGGTACGGTCGGCAAATTCTACATCTTCTTCTGCAAAATCTAGTTCCAGTTCAATTAGAGAAGCAAAATTTAAAAGTTCTTCACGAAGTTTGGCAATTTCATTGCTGAAACCACCGCGCATTTGCTGCATGGCGATTTGGTGCGACGCTTCATTATCAGATGAAATCAAATCGGCGACAGCCTCTGCCTGCGATAAATCAAGTTTGCCGTTTAGAAAAGCTCTAAGGGTAAATTCTCCCGCATCAGCCATTCGGCATCCTTTTCGCAACAGCAGCTGAATAATCTGCTGTTGGATATAAGTGGAACCGTGACATGAAATTTCGATCGTATTTTCACCAGTATAGGAGTTAGGGCCTTTAAAAACAGAAACTAATACTTCGTCAAGTGTTTTAGAATCATCAACAATATGACCTAAATGCAAAGTATGTGTTTTTTGGACGGTTAAGTCCTTGTTTTTTATGGATTTAAAAACCGAATTTCCGATCGTAATAGCATCGGAGCCTGAAATACGGATGATCGCAATAGCTCCAGCCCCGGATGGGGTAGCCAATGCAACTATAGAATCTTGATTTATCATGTTGCAAAGGTATAAAAAAAGCCATAAAGTTGCGAACTCAAAGAAGAGTTGATAAGGAGACTTCCGATCTTTTAGATGTCAATTTTAGTAATTTTTTAAATGTTAAAATACTGATAATTATCAGTTTGATTTGTATTTAGAATGTTTAAATTTGAGAAACAAACCTTTAATCTCAAGCAAAATGAAAAAGATACTATTTCCCACAGATTTTTCTGAAGCGGCAACAAATGCTTTTGTTCATGCCTTAGAATTTGCCAAAATTGTAAACGCCGAATTAGTTTTGTTACACACTTTTGAGATTCCGGTTTACGATAGTCAGTTTTTCCCCGAAAATTATGCCTCTATTTACAGCTCAATCGAACTGGCAAAGTTTGAAATGTTTAAGGATGAGATTCCAAAGCTTAGAACTATTGCCGCGGAACGTAAATTAGATCACATTGTAATCAAACATCGTTTGATGGACGGTGATTTGATTTTTAATCTGAAAAATGCAGTAGAAGAAGATCATATCGATTTTGTGATAATGGGAACTTCAGGTGTTTCAGACTGGATAAAATTTTTCCTCGGATCGAATACAAGTTCTGTAATTTCGGAGGTCAAAGTCCCCGTTTTGTGTATTCCCGCAGATGCAAAATTCAAAAAAATAAAAACAATTGGTTTTACAACCCGTTATCGTGAAAAAGACAAGGCCGAGCTTCGAAAAGTGCTGGAAATCGCAAAGAAAACAAATGCTAAAGTAAAAAGTCTATACGTTAGAGCGTCAAATACAGACGTTTCTGATGCCACAATTAAAGAATGGGATAAAGAATTTGCTCATGAAAATGTAGAGTTTTTGGTCTTGCCAAGTGATGAAGTAAAAGAGACTATTCTCGATTTTGTACTGTATAAAGATGTGGATGTTCTGACTGTTATTACACACAAAAAATCTTTCTTTGAAAGTATTTTCGAATCCAGTTTCAGTAAAAAAATAACCAAGGAAGTTTCGATACCGGTTTTGGTGATGCATGAAACCTAAATTCAAAGACTAATTAGTGTTTAAATGTAAGTGTAAAAGCTATATTTGTGTTTCATTAATTTATAAGAATGGAAGTCTATCACAATAAAGTTGAATACTATACAGTACTCTTTAATAAAATCAACAAAAAATACAACAGCATCAGTATTCTGCGTCTTTTAAGCGTATTTCTGTGTTTGTTTTTATTGTTTTACTACATAAAAACGAATGAAATACTTTGCGTAGCTTTTGCTTTTCTGTCTTTTGTTGGTTTTCTTTTTTTAATGCGTATTCATTCGCATTTATCTTTTAGGAGAGAACATATTAAGGCAATTCTAAAACTCAATAAGAATGAAATTACTTATTTGAAAAGGGAAAGAATTCCTTTTGAGAATGGAATCGAATTCAATGACTTCAGTCATCCTTATGCTTACGATCTGGATATTTTTGGAGAGCATTCGCTATTTCAAAATCTAAACAGAACTGCCACTTATATCGGAGAAAAAACACTGGCAAATCAATTGCTGAATTTGTCTTCCAATGAAACTATTCTCGAAAATCAGGAAGCAATTGAGGAATTGAAAACTAAAATGGATTGGCGTCAGGATTTTTTGGCCTTGGCAATGATTAGTTATGACACAAAGAATACTTATGATGCTTTAATTTATTGGAAATCATTTCAAAATAATAAATTACCTAAAGTTTTAATTGCGTTATCTGTTATTCTTCCAGTTTTGTTTTTTGGTTTTTTGGCAGCCTATTTTATTACTTCAAAAATAATTTTATTATCGTATCTGACCTATGTTTTTATCGCCAATATGATTGTTTTGGGAAGTTCTTTTAAACGAATTCAATCTGAAATAGCGAAGGCTGATAATGTGGATAAAATTATTAAGCAATATAGTTTACTGGTTCAAAAAATCGAGACAGAAACTTTTCAGTCAAAAAGATTGATTGACTTGCAGCAGGAGCTTATTTTTAAGAATGCAACGGCGAGTCAGCATTTAAAAGATCTTTCGGAGCTGTTTTCCAGGATGGATACGATTAACAATTTTGTAACAGCAATGGTTTTTAACGGTATGTTTTTATTCAATTTACATGTTTTAAAAGCGCTTTTGAAATGGAAAGAAAACTATTCTGAAAAATTAGAGCAATGGATTAATATTGTTGGCGAGTTTGAAGCACTGAACAGTTTAGCTAACTTATCGTATAATAATCCTGATTTTGTGTTTCCTGAAATTAATTCCGATTATAAAATTGGGTTTTCAAATTTGAGTCATCCTTTATTAAACTCGGCTACGAGAGTAGGGAATGACACTCACTTTTATCCTGAATCTTTCATGATTTTAACAGGTTCTAACATGTCGGGTAAAAGTACTTTTTTAAGAAGTTTAGGGATCAATATGGTACTGGGAGGAATTGGTTCAGTAGTTTGTGCTTCAAAAGCTAACATGCATCCACTTCCTGTTTTGGTTTCAATGCGATTGTCTGATTCGTTAGCCGATAGTGAATCGTACTTTTTTGCTGAAATTAAACGTTTGAAGCAAATTATGGACGCTTTGGAAGAACGTCCTGCTTTTGTTTTGTTAGATGAAATTTTGAGAGGAACAAACTCTGATGATAAACGAAACGGAACTATCGAAGTCGTTAAAAAAGTAATCGCTAAGAATGCAATTGGTGCGATTGCCACACACGATATTGAGGTGTGTTTGACAACAAATGAATATCCTGAGGTTTTAACCAATCAGTGTTTTGAAGTCGAAATTAAAGACAATGAACTTCATTTTGATTACAAGCTGCGTGATGGAATTTGTAAAAATAAGAGCGCAACCTTCCTGATGAAGAAAATGGGAGTGATATGATAGATTATTCGATTTTTGGATTTTGAGTAAAAGTATAAACTCTGTATGTAATCTAAAGATCCAGAAATCGAATAATCTAAAAATCTATAATTTATTTTTGTACTTCTTTGATTGTATTCACAAAAGCTTCGACAGGCTGAGCTCCCGAAATTGCATACTTTCGATCAAAAACAAAAAACGGAACTCCTTGTATGCCCATATTCTGCGCCTGAATAAGATCAGTATGTACATCGCTTATATAGAGTTTTTCATTTTCAACTGTTTCTCTGACATCCTCTGCGTTTAAACCTGCTTTCACACCAAGTTCAATTAAAGTCTCCGGATCGTTTAAGTCTCTTCCTTCTGTAAAATAAGCCTTAAAGAAAATTTCTTCCATTTCATCGGCAATATTTTTGGTCTTAGCCAACTGAATAATGCGATGTGCCGACAGTGAATTTGAAACTATCGCTTTATCAAAATGATAATCCAAACCAACGCTTTTAGCGTGTTCTACGACTCCTTTGTGCATTTCGATAGATTGTTCAACAGAGATCCCTTTTCGTTCGGCAAGAAAGGTGTAAACGTCTTTATCTGTTTGTGCTTCAATAGTAGGATCAAGTTGGAAACTTTTCCATTCAATTTCAAACTCGTCATTAGGAAATTCAGCTAAAGCTGTTTCCAGTTGTCTTTTTCCGATATAACAAAACGGACACATGATGTCCGACCAAATTTCTATTTTCATTTTGTAAAGTTAAAAAAAAAATGTTTCAGGTTTCAGGTTTTAAGTTTTGGATTTGATTTAAATGATATAGATCCGAGAGGTATTTATAACCTTTCAAACCTAAATTTATTGTGCATTTAACCGCAAGGATTTGCGAACACTGCGGTAATGAGTACAAACTAAGTAAAAAAAATATTAAAAATTTTGCGGTTAAAGTCTGCTCAATCTTTGATCGCATTTCAACTTGAAACTTAAAACTTAAAACTTGAAACTTGAAACTTGAAACTTGAAACTTGAAACAAAAAAAACACCAAAAATAAAAAACCGCAACTCTTTTTGGGAATTGCGGTTTCTAGGTATAAAAAATGGTTGGTTAATAGCGATGTTGTATTTTTTTTACAATGATATGTCTTTAATTTGAAACTAAAAAAGATCTCTGTAACAAAAAGAAGTTTTGATGTTAACTATTTAACATTACCGGCATTACTAACATTGTAACAGTTTCTCCTTCTTCTAAACCGTCTACCGGCGTTAGGATTCCTGCTCTGTTTGGTAATGACATTTCCAACATAATCATATCTGATTGTAAGTTAGTCAGCATTTCAGTTAAAAAGCGTGAGTTGAAACCAATTTGAAGATCATCTCCCTGATAATCACAAGTTAGTCTTTCCTCTGCTTTGTTAGAGTAATCGATATCTTCTGCAGAAACGTTTAATTCAGCTCCGGCAATTTTTAATCGAATTTGGTGTGTCGTTTTGTTAGAGAAAATGGCCACACGTTTCACCGAGCTTAAAAATAAAGAACGGTCAATCATTAATTTGTTTGGATTTTCTTTTGGAATTACCGCTTCATAGTTAGGGTATTTTCCGTCAATCAAACGACAGGTTAAAATATAATTGTCAAATGAGAAAGTTGCATTTGAATCGTTGTATTCAATTTTTACTTCAGCATCAGAAGTTCCCAGGATACTTTTTAAAATATTCAAAGGTTTTTTTGGCATGATAAAATCGGCTACCTGAGAGGCTTTTACATCTGTACGGGCATATTTTACCAATTTATGAGCATCTGTTGCTACGAAAGTTAATCCTTCTGGTGAGAATTGGAAGAAAACCCCCGACATTACCGGACGTAAATCATCATTTCCGGCTGCGAAAATAGTTTTACTTACAGCAGTTGCCAAAACATCAGCAGGAACAAGCGTTACAGATGGTTCTTCAAGACTTACTGATTTTGGAAATTCTTCTCCTGCAGCATATGCTAAAGCATATTTTCCCGAGTTTGAGCTAATTTCAACGGTATTGTTTTCCTCAACGGTAAAAGTTAAAGGTTGTTCCGGGAACGTTTTTAAAATTTCAAGCAAAAGTTTAGCCGGTACAGCAACGCTTCCTTTACTTGTAGAATCGATTGACAACGTAGCAGACATGGTAGTTTCAAGATCTGAAGCCGAAACGGTCAGCTCGCTGTTGTTTAGTTCAAATAAAAAGTTGTCTAAAATGGGCAACGTATTGTTACTGTTAATTACACTACCTAAAACTTGTAATTGTTTTAATAAGTACGAACTCGATACTATAAATTTCATCTCTATTGTTTTATTTTTTTGCTCTTTTCTTTAGTCTTTTCTCAACTAAGATAGGTTTTACAAATATATCGTAAACAATCTTAATTTGCGCATTTTTTTTATTAACATCTAGTTGCTGTATTTTCTTTTTCGAATGTAGGTAAATGCCAGTCCGAAAATCAATAAAATTAGAATTGGAAGTCCGATAGTTATGAATTGCGTGAGTGTGTAATTTTCATAAACTTTCTCTTTGTCTAATAATGGCAGACTGACATCTTTACTTCTAATGTTAATAAGTCCTGTATCGTCCAATAAATAATTAATACAGTTCATCATAAAATCTTTATTGTCGTACAGGTTTCCGGTACGCTGATCGTAGCCCAATTCAACCGGCATCATATTTTTGTCGAGTTGATTTCTGTCTAGGTCCCCATCAGCTATTACGATCATTTTGTTTGGTTTTCCTTTTGCTAAAAACGAGTTTTCTTTGAAAGGTAAAACACGATTTTCAAAAGCAGAGTGGAAGGATCCTTCCAGTAAAACCGAAAGCGGAATGTTTCCTTTGTTTGCATAATCCTGCGGAGTCGTTTTTTCGGTAACGCTATTTAAAGTAATGGGAGCCGGAGTGCCGATTGCTTTTGAATAAGGAGAGGATTGTAGTAAAACCGTTTTTTTGATTCCGTTTTTCAAAGTATCAATCGGACTGGCGAAATCAAATTTGATTCCCCCCAGATTTTTAACGATCGGATGTTGACTGCTCGGCTGCACCAGAGGAGCGTATTTCCATATGAAATCCTGATATTGTGTAGCGCTTCCTTGTTCGCCTGTAGCCAGTTTAAGCGGACTTCCTTGTTCGTCCTTGATCAGATCAGGATTGATTCGGATTCCATATTTAAAAAACATATCGTTAAGATTCAGATCTCTGGGATAAGCCAGAGTCGCTCCCGCCTGGTTGTACAAGCTGTCCATATCGGCGGCAACCTGATCAATTAGCCATAAAGTTTTACCTCCGTTCATGATGAATTGGTCTAAAACCTGTTTTTCCTCATCTGTGAAAGTTTCGGTTGGCTTTGAGATAATGGCTAAGTCATACTTTTTTAAGGCAGCTAAAGTTCCTGTTGGGTTTTGTCCCACAGAATCTAATGTAAACGGACCAATATAATAGCTTTCACGAATTTGCTGCAGCATTTTGGCAATGTGAATCTCGTTTAGCTCTCCATTTCCTTTTATAATAGCTACCTTTTTTTGTCTGTCTTTACTAATTTTATTGATCGCATCTGCAATCGAATATTCTAAATGCTGAATTGATCCGATTACTTTTTGAGTTGTTGAAGCCCCCATGATGTTTTTCAACAATGGAATATTAACTTCTTTATTATTGTAAACTGCAACTGCCCACGGAAAAACCATTGCTTGCGATTGTTTTCCTTTATCATCGACCGTAATGTTTATAGGTGTAAGACCTTTTTGATACAGCGATTTAATAACGTCCATGCTTTCGTCTTCGTTTTCCAGAGGGTTAACAAATTCAAAAACAACATTGCTGTTGTAGGCCTGAAATTCTTCCAGTAACTGACGAGTCTCTTGCTGAAGACGTCTGAAGTCTGCCGGAAGTTCACCCTGCATATAAATTTTAATCGATAGTGGATTCTTTACCTGTTTTACGATTTGCAACGAAGTTTCGGATAAAGTATATCGTTTGTCTTTGGTTAGATCGAATCGTTGAAAGAATAAGCTTCCCAATACATTTAAAGCGATTAAAACAAAAACGGTGATGCCTAATGTCTTAATATTTTGTTGAGTAGATGACTTCATTACGCTTTAAAAGATTTTAATTGATAAACAGTAAACGAGAGAAATAATGCAGTGATACTTAAAAAATAAATCACATCACGAGTATCGATTACACCGCGGCTCATACTTTTAAAATGGTCCTGCATTCCAAATACTGAAACAATAGCAGAAGATCCCGGAATCAGTGATGCGAGTCCTTCAAAACCAAAATAAAGAATAAAACACAGAAAAACAGCTATGATAAAAGCAACAATCTGATTCTCGGACAGGGTAGAAGTAAAGATTCCGATTGCCGAGTAAGCAGCAATTAAAAACAATAGTCCAAAATAAGAACCGATAGTACTTCCCATATCAATATTTCCTTCGGGAGCACCTAAATTTGAAATGACTTTCACATAAATAAGTGTTGGAACAATGGCCAAAACAATTAATAAGAAAGAGCCGAGAAATTTTCCGTTTACGATTTCCCAGATGGATAAAGGTTTAGTTAGTAATAATTCCAGTGTTCCCTGTTTTTTTTCATCAGAAAAACTTCTCATAGTGACAGCCGGAATCAGAAAAATCAGAATCCACGGAGCCAGGGTGAAAAATGGCGTTAAATCAGCATAACCCGAATTTAAAATATTGTAGTCGCCTTCAAATACCCATAAAAATAGTCCGTTGCTGATTAAGAAAATAGCAATGACCAAATAACCTATAGGAGAGCCAAAAAAGGATTTTATTTCTCTTAAAATGATTGATTTCATGTATAACGTTTGTTCGTTTATTTGTTTAATCGTGTAATTTTTTTTGTTTCAGGTCTCAAGTTTCAAGTCGCTTTCCTTTGCGAACTTTGTGTTTTGTAAAAGCTTTTAAGCATGATCTTTGCGGTTAAACGGTTCCAATTTTCAAATCCAGCATATAACATGAAACATGAAACATGAAACATGAAACTTGAAACTTGAAACAAATTAATTTAAACTCACCAGCTTATCCACACTCCAGGCTTCGGGTTTGGCATTGAAAAGTTTTTTGGTAAAACTCCAAACCGTATTAAAGAGCTCAGATTGTCTGTAATTTTCTAAATCTTCTTCAGTTTCCCAGTAGCTGTAAGTGAAAAATATGCATTTATTATTTTTATCCTGATACATCTCTAAAAAACGATTTCCATCCGCTGCTCGTATTTTGTTTTTCACACTTTCGAAATTCTCCAGAAAATCAGGGATTTTCTCTTCATGAAAACTCATTTTTACTATTCGAATAAACATATTACAATTTTAAATTTCTGATTTTAGATTTTAGATTACTGCTATCTCAAATGCTAAAGGTGCGCAAAAATACCAAAATTGATTGTTCTTTTGATGAAAAAAAATAAATTCGAAATTTTGTGTATTTTAAGTTTGAAATTCCAGATCTGAAATCCAAAAAAATATTATAAAAACTTAATCGTAATTACATCTCTGTAATTTAATCCTAAAAGGCTGTTTGCCGAACCCACTTTAGACGGATTGCTTCTGAAAATAGCGATTTCAAGAAATCCGGCTTCGTTAAAAATAGCCAGTTTCTCTCCTTCGTAAGTTTTTATGGGGTATTTGTCAGAACTTGCAATGTCGGAGTAATTGGGTAAAATGGTTTTGATGCTTTTGGGTTTCATTACAATTTCATAAGCCCGTCCTTTTGCAACTTCTGTAAACTGCCTTTTCGAAATATTGGTTACTACGTTCCCGAAATGGTCAATGTAAATCACGTATCCTTTTATAGAGTTGTTGTCACCGGCAACTACGGGCTGCAACTCTGTAATTTGCTTGATTTCTTTGATTTCTTTGCCAATAACATTAAGTAAACCGCCTTTAGAAATGTGACAGGCCACCTTAATAAAAATATCCAAATCGCTAAATTCGCTGGGAAAGCGGTCGTGTATATTGATGGCAACAATTTTTTGCGGAACAATTTTCTGCGTAAGCATGCTTAAAATACCATTATCGGCACAAATAAAGTAATGATCGTTCCATTGCATGGCAATATGCTGATTTTCTTTATTGCGTTCGATATCTACTCCAATTAAGTGAACGGTTCCTTTTGGGAAACTCAAATACGACGCGCCAATAACGTAACTAGCTTCGGCTGTGTTAAATGGGTCAATATCATGCGAAATGTCAACAAGTGTAACCTCCGGATATTCCGATAGTATTTTACCCTTTAGTGAACCAACAAAGTGGTCCTTTAAGCCGTAATCGGTAGTGAGGGTAATTATTGACATAATTTTGTTTATAACTATTGGTAGTATTTAAATCTAATTTTCATTAAATTTGAGAAATGCAAAGCTAGTAATAGTAATTGCAAAAATGAAGAAATGAAAAGACAAATTGCAATTATTGGCCAGAGTTTTCAGTCTCGGTCACACCAACCGAAAACTCCCGCCGAAACTGCGACGAAAAAAAGACCCGACAACTACTGATTTATAAAAACTGATTTATTTTTAATTTAAAACTATCTCATTTGAACGAAAGAATTATTGAGCTCATAGACATCGCTCCAAAAGACTTTTGGGGTGCTCAGGATACGCATCTTGAAATCATTAAAAAGTATTACCCAAAGCTTAAAATAGTAGCGAGAGGGACCACTTTGAAGGCATTTGGCGAGAAAGAAGTTTTAGATGAATTCGAAAAAAGATTCCAGAGGCTTATGCTTCATTTTACCCGATATAATAACATTGACGATAATGTAATCGAACGGGTAATTATGAGCGATGGACAAGATGAAAAAAAAGCATACGATCATGACAAAATATTAGTTCATGGTGTTGGCGGAAAAATCATTAAAGCCAT
Organism: Flavobacterium sp. N502540; assembly: GCF_025947365.1. NCBI lineage: Bacteria > Pseudomonadati > Bacteroidota > Flavobacteriia > Flavobacteriales > Flavobacteriaceae > Flavobacterium > Flavobacterium sp. N502540. The sequence continues at coordinate 4,675,897 of NZ_CP110012.1, read as the reverse complement.
GACGCCTAACCAGCAGTTACTGGTAGATACCATCAAAAAAAATGATATGGTGTTTGCTGTTGGACCTGCCGGAACAGGAAAAACGTACACGGGTGTTGCAATGGCGGTAAAAGCGCTTAAAGACAAAGAGGTAAAAAGGATCATATTGACGCGACCGGCAGTAGAAGCAGGTGAAAACCTGGGATTTTTACCCGGCGATATGAAAGAAAAACTCGATCCTTACATGCAGCCTCTTTATGATGCGTTGCGTGACATGCTTCCCAACGAAAAACTCGAAGATTACATTTTGAAAGGAATTATTCAGATTGCACCATTAGCCTTTATGCGTGGGCGTACACTTGATAATGCTTTTGTAATTCTGGATGAGGCACAGAACACGACACATTCACAAATGAAAATGTTCCTGACCCGTATGGGAAAAAATGCCAAATTTATGATTACAGGTGATCCCGGACAGGTCGATTTGCCACGCAGAACTATTTCCGGTCTGAAGGAAGCACTTTTGGTACTGAAAGACATTGAAGGTATCGGAATTATTTATCTCGATGATAAAGATATTGTACGTCACCGATTAGTCAAAAAAGTAATTGACGCTTACAAGCAGATCGAAAATCACGACTAAGTTTAATTATAGCGAAATGTTAAATGTAAATCGTAAAATGTGTTTTAACATTTATTAATATTCGTTTTATATCTATCTTTAATTAGAGAGATGTAGAACGAATATTTTTTTTTAAATAAAAATTGTAAATTTTGAGAATGCTAAGGATAAATATCATACCAGTTTTTGTAGCTTTTTTTTTCGTATTTAATTTGAGTGCTCAGAATAATAATTATGGAGTAGTAAAAAATAAAATAAAAGGAAAAGAAATTGTAACAGAGTTAATAAAACTTAATTTTTTTAATTTAACAGATAAATCTGATTTAAAGGCAGCTAAGGTTGAATTTGAGAAATCATATGATAAATTGTTTTATTTTGAAGGTACAATGAGAGAAAACTTGACTTTTACTGATAATAGATTTTATTTTATAGATTCTGAGACTCTGTTTGAAGGAGGAGGGTTAATTCAATATTTGGAAGTTGTAAAACCTTTATTTGATAAACTTAACTTAAAACTTGATGTTTCTGATGAATTTAGTAGTCAAACGGAAAAACATTGGAGACATACAATCAAGTTAAATGGAAAAGAATATGTTGCATTTGATAATGATTTTGATGGAAATGATTGGGGGATTGCATTTGTAAATTTTATTGAGATGTTAAATAACGTGCTTAGATTTCAAAATAGTAAAGAACAATTTTATCCAATTAGTTCAGGAAATGATGGAAGAATAGTTTTGTTAACACTTGAGCAATTTGAGTTTGTAACATCACATTATCCAAATAATAATGAACATCCAAGAACAATTAAAGATTGGAAAAAGGATTATTTTTTAAATTAATAGTAAAATGAAACAACTAGATGATTTCTACCTAAAACTTGAAGAACCCGGGAAAGGAGTCTTTTTGGCCTTAAAAGAGATTATCTTAAGACAGGACAAAGAGATTACTCATGTTTTAAAATACGGGATGCCTTTCTTCTGTTATAAAGGGAAAATGTTTTGTTATTTATGGATGCATAAAAAATACAAAAAGCCATATATCGGAATTGTAGAAGGAAAACACTTTGATGAACCTTTTTTACTTCAGGAGGCCCGATCCAGAATGAAAATTATGCTTTTTGATCCTGAAGAAGATTTACCTGTAGAAAGAATTGAACAAATTATTAGACAAGCTCTCCATTTATACAAAACCGGAACTATTAAAGTTTGAATATTTAAAATGGAATACTTAACGTAATAGTTAAATATATAATAAACTTGCTGTTTTTGAAGCTTTCGAAGCCTGTAATTTTTGCTCTTGTGCGAGCAAAGCCGTAATTTTGTCATTCCTAAATACCTGAATTTTAACATGACGAAGCTTAAAAATATAAAAGTTGTAGTAACCGATTTAGACGGAACCTTACTCAACCCTCAACACAGAATATCAGATTATACCAAATCCATTTTTCAGGAACTTCACCATCAAAATTATCTTATCGTTGTAGCTACAGGCCGTCATCATTTGGATGCGATGGCTATTATTGAAACACTTGAAATTCCCGTTTATCTGGTGAGTTCAAACGGAGCAAGGATTCATTCTCCTGAAAGAGAAGAGCTTTTTGCGTTCGATTTAAAAAGTGATGTAGTAAAAGCGGCTTTAGATGTCGAGATTGATCCTGAAATTACAGTAGTTTTATTCAAAGAAAACGTTTGGCAGACAAATAGAATTAATGAGCGATTAAATGCTTTTCAGGCCGAATTAAAATACCACCCTGAATTGGTAGATTATAAAACTCTGGAAGATTTTGCAGCCATTAAAATTTTCTTCTCGCATGAGAATCACGAAAAACTGGTAGCCCTAAAAGAGGCAATTTTAGCAAATTCATCAGGTGATTTACACCATGCATTTAGCTTGCCAACCTGTTTGGAATTCATGGATAAATCGGTTGATAAAGCTGTAGCGATTCAGCGTGTTTTAGAAAAAGAAGGGTTTTCTTTAGAAGAAGCAGTCTCTTTTGGTGATGGTTTTAATGATTTACAAATGTTATCTGCGACCGGAAAAGGTTTAATTATGGGGAATGCTCCGGTCTTACTAAAAGAAACTTTACCTGATCTGGAAGTAATTAAAACCAATGCAGAAGACGGTGTTGCCAATTACATCGCTTCTAAGATTTTGAATAAAGAATTCGTAATGGATTAAAAATAAGAATTTGTTGTATTGCTTTAAACTTTAAACACTTTTACAATCAAAGAATCTGAAAGTCTTCAAAATATGTTTTTGAAGACTTTTTTTTATCTCTTTTATGGATTGGCTGCTTGAAGTTGTAAAAACATTTTTTTAGTAAGTTTCAAAGTGTATTTTTGTTTTATCAAAAAACTATACCATGACAAAAAACATCTTTATTCTTGCCTTTTTTATGCTATCGATTTCGGGCAATAGCCAAACTTTGAAATTAGAAGAAATAATGAAAGGGGAAGGTTTTACTGGAAATCAACCGACTTACGGACGCTGGTCTTTAGACGGTAAAAAAGTATATTTCGAATGGAATCCAACCAATGATTTGGGTGCGAATACCTATTCCTGGCAAAAAGGAGCGGCAAAGCCAACTTTGGTAGAGCCTAAAGAAGCTGCCTTTTCTAAGCTGGATTTTAAAAGAAAACCAACTTCAGACGTAGTGTATTACAGTGACAAAGGAGGTTTGTATTCGTATTCCATCAGTACAAAAACAGTTAAGAAAATTATTCAGCAAAGCACTCCGGTTTCAAATGTTGAACTTGGCGCGGCTGCAGGGATTGTTTTTTTTGAACAGAACGATAACATTTTCAAGTACAATGCAAAAGAAGGAACCGTTTTGCAGTTAACAAACTTTAAAAAAGGAGTAAAAAAGGAAAAAACGCCTGATAAAGAGTCCTTTTTAAAAACACAGCAAAAAGAACTGTTTCAGTTTGTCAGAGATGCTGCGGCTAAAAAACAATGGAATCTTGCCAAAAGCAAAGCCATTAAATCTGATTTTGCAAAGGAATATTTTTATGGAAAAGATAATTTTTACAATTTAAAAGCAGATCCAAACGGAAATTTTGCCACTTTTAGTTTGGCTGAAGAATCAGACAATAAAAAAGAAAAGATGGAGGTTTTTATAACAGATGACGGTTATAATCAAACTCCTGATACAAAAGAAAAAGTGTCGACAGCCAATCTGGTAAAGACTAAATTGGGAATTTATTCTGTTGCCAAAGACAGCGTTTATTATGTTAATTTTTCGACTTTAAGCCATATTCAGGACAATCCGAAGTATTATGAAACGTACGATAACTTAAAAAACAAAGCTAAGGAAGATCGTTTTATTACTGCTCAGGCTCCTGTTTATAACGAGAATGGTTCTGCAGCAATTGTAGAAATCAGAAGTCAGGATAATAAAGACAGATGGCTGGTGAATCTGAACCTTGAGAACGGAACGTTTAAAGAAATCGAACATCAGCATGATGATGCATGGATCGCGGGTCCCGGAATTCCATCCTATTCATTTGATTCCGGAGTTTTAGGCTTTTTAGCAGACAATGAAACTATTTATTTCCAATCTGAGGCAACGGGTTATTCACATTTGTACACGTATAACCTAAAATCAGGGAAAAAGACACAATTGACTACAGGAAATTGGGAAGTTCGTGATGTAGCCTTGTCTAACGATAAAAAAACATTTTACTTAACAACCAATACCACACATCCGGGAAATAGAAATTTTTATAAATTGCCTGCAGCAGGTGGTGCTTTAGAACCTGTTTTAACCAAAGACGGCGCGCATGAAGTTGTCGTTTCTCCGGACGAGAAATCACTTTTAGTACGTTATTCGTATAAAAATATTCCTTGGGATTTTTATATTGCTGACAATAAAAAGAATGCGAGCTTACAGCAAATATCATCTTCAGTTTCTGCAAGTTTTAAAGAATACAAGTGGAGAGAACCGGAAGTAATCACTTTCAAAGCTCAGGATGGAACTCCTGTAAACGCTAGATTATACACTCCAAAAACGGAAAGCGCCAACAAAGCGGCAATCATTTTTGTTCACGGAGCAGGTTATCTGCAAAATGCTCACAATTACTGGAGTAATTATCACAGAGAATATATGTTCCATAATTTATTGACTGATTTGGGTTATACTGTTTTAGACATAGATTACAGAGGAAGTGATGGTTACGGTCGTGATTTCAGAACCGGAATTTACCGTTTTATGGGAGGAAAAGACTTGTCGGATCATTTAGATGGAAAAAAATATTTGGTTGAAAAATATGGCATTGACGCTAACAGAGTAGGTATCTATGGAGGGTCTTACGGTGGTTTTATTACTTTAATGGGAATGTTAACGGCACCGGGTGAATTTGCTTCAGGAGCTGCCTTACGTTCTGTTACGGATTGGGCACATTACAATCACGGATATACCGGAAACATTTTGAACTTTCCTGAAACAGATCCGGATGCCTTCAAAAAAAGTTCTCCTATTTATTATGCCGATAATCTAAAAGGAAATTTAGTGATGTTACACGGAATGGTAGATGATAATGTCGAATACAAAGACATTGTTCGTTTGTCTCAACGCTTTATAGAACTTCAGAAGAAGAATTGGAGTCTGGCATCATTTCCTGTGGAGGCTCACGGATTTAAAGAGACCTATTCTTGGATTGACGAGTACAGCAGAATCCTGAATTTGTTTAACTCGACATTGTTGAAGAAATAGTTTTTAGTTTTCAGTCGCAGTATACAGTCGCAGCGTGAAAACTGTAAACTGCGACTGTATACTGAGACTGAGACTGAGACTGTACTTAGAAAAACGAACAATTAGAAATAGACATTTAATAATTGGATAAACTGATTTACAAAGTAGAAACTAGCGACTATAAGGCATTAATACGTGTTTGGGAATCTTCAGTGAAAGCTACACATGATTTTTTAAAGAATGAAGATTTTGAATTTTATAAAACAATAATCCCTGGTTTTTTTGACCATATAACACTACATTGTATAAAGAATAGTACAAAGGAGATTGTTGGATTTATGGGCACGAATGATGAAAATCTGGAAATGCTGTTTGTTTCGGCAAATGAAATAGGAAAAGGTATTGGAAAAGAACTTTTACTGTATGCCATTCAAAATTTAAATGTAACAAAAGTTGATGTTAATAAAGATAATATACAAGCTTTGGAATTCTATCAGCATTTTGGTTTTGAAGTAAAATCGATGTCTGATGTAGACGGTTGCGGGAAACCATATCCTATTTTACATATGGAATTAACAAATGGGGAAAGGAATAACAGTAGCAGTTTACAAACCGGTAACTGCGACTGAGACCGTGACTAAAAAAAAGAATCTGAATAGGTTCTTTTTTTCTTTTAATTAGTTTTAAATTTGCATTCATAAAAAAACAACACAACACTAGACAATGAGTAATACAATCACAACTACAAACTTCAGTTTCCCAAATCAGAAATCGGTTTATAGAGGAAAAGTAAGAGAGGTTTACAACATCAATGACGATCTTTTAGTAATGGTAGCAACCGACAGACTTTCGGCTTTTGATGTAGTTTTACCAAAGGGAATTCCGTATAAAGGACAAATTTTGAATCAGATTGCTACAAAGTTTATGGAGTTAACTCAGGATATTGTACCAAACTGGCTGATTGCAACTCCGGATCCAAATGTAGCTGTGGGACATTTATGTGAGCCTTTTAAAGTTGAAATGGTGATTCGTGGTTATGTTTCAGGACACGCTGCACGTGAATATGCAGCCGGAAAAAGACAAATTTGCGGCGTTACAATGGCAGAAGGGTTAAAAGAAAACGATAAATTTCCGGAGCCTATTATTACACCTACTACAAAAGCAGATAACGGTTCTCATGATGAAGATATTTCACGCGAAGATATTCTGGCAAAGGGAATTGTTTCTGAAGAAGATTACCTTGTTTTAGAAAAATACACCCGTGCTCTGTTTCAGAGAGGTACTGAAATTGCGGCAAGCCGTGGTTTGATTTTGGTAGATACTAAATATGAGTTCGGAAAAACAAAAGAAGGTGTGATCGTTTTAATTGACGAAATTCATACACCGGATTCTTCCCGTTACTTTTATGCTGAGGGATACAAGGAAAGACAAGAAAAAGGAGAGGAGCAAAAACAATTGTCAAAAGAGTTTGTACGTCGTTGGTTGATCGAAAATGGTTTTCAGGGGCAGGAAGGACAGCAAATTCCTGATATGTCAGATGAATACATTCAGTCTGTTTCGGAGCGATACATCGAATTGTATGAAAATATTTTGGGAGAAAAGTTTGTAAAAGCTGATATCGATAATATTGATCAGCGTATCGATAAAAATGTATTAGAGTATCTTTCAGGAAAATAATAATTTTTATACCGACCATATTACTAAACCCGACAGATTTTAAAGACCTGTCGGGTTTGTTATATAAAAAGGATTCGATAAATTTTATTCTTCCATTTTGGCTTTTAAGTTTTCCAAACCTTTTTGCAGGTCATTGCCAATCATTTGGTCCATTTTCATCATTGGCAGCATAATGTTCATTGGATAAGGAATAACACCGCTGATTCCCCATTTTACTTTAGTCTGATTTCCCGGAGCGGTCTCCGTTGACATAAAACCTACAGCAGTATCGTCCATTGGCTTTTTGAAACGTAAGGCAAAGTCAATTCGTTTTCCTTCCGTTATTTTTGTGATTTCCTGTTCTCCTTCACCAACTTCTTTTACTGTGCTTTCCCAGGCAGATACTGATCCAACATCTCCATCGGTTCCTGTATAAGTAGATTTCATTTTGGGATCTAGATTGGCCCAAACACTAAATTCATTTTGATTTTTTAAAGATCTGACATATTTAAAGACACTGTCAACTGGTTTGTTGATGGTAATCTCTCTTTCTATAGCATAAGTTTTAGGCATAAAATTAGCCGCAATCAGGACGATAGCAACAATCAGGATTAAAATAATTAGAATTCTTTTTAGGATCTTCATAATTTGTGGTTTTAGGTTGTTAGTTTTTTCTTTTCTGTAATTAAAAGTGTAACACCTTTGTTTGCAGAGTTTTTTGTTTCGTAAAGTTAAAAAAGTTACGCTTCGTATTTAATGCCATGAAAAAAAATAATAAGATTTTTTATATTTTTTTTCTGTAAACTGTAACAAATCGAATCTTCCTGCGTCTATTAAGAAAGCAGACAATTAACATTCAAATTATTTTAAAGAGCTTATATTAATTGAATGTTAAGAATTAGTTAAAACATGGTACTTTGTTATGCATAATACATGAAAATAAATTACCTTTACAAAGAATTTAAAAATCATCATCAATCAATCAATTAAAAAATCAATCATTATGAAAAATTCAATCGTTTATTTAGGAGTAGCTTTAGTAGCATTTGCAAATGTTTCAATGGCATCAAATCACACAGCAGTTGTGAAACCACAATTAGAGATCGTAAATAGCTTTTCAACACCATTAAATGTGGCGGTTAGTAAAGGAGATTTAGATTTCGTTAAAAAATTATTAGAATATGGAGCTGACGTAAACGAGATGTCAGAAGGTTTATCACCTCTGATGATTGCAGCACGTTATAATAAAGTAGATATTTTGAAAGTATTATTAGAAAAGGGCGCTGATGTGTCTGTTAAAAATGAGAAAGGTTTTACCGCTTTAAAATATGCACAATTATCTAATGCGACAGAAGCTATAGCCATTTTAAAAGATTTAAGATAAGAGTTTAAAAGTTTAAATCTAGTTTTGAGTTAGTATATGAAACGACCTTCTTTGAGCAGTAGGTCGTTTTTCATTTTATAGGGGTGCTGTCTTGTTTTTATTATTCCACAAAGCCACACAGAGCACCACAGAGATTTAAAATGATCTTAATGAAAGGAGGAGCGTTTCTTTTCCTGAAATGATTAAAAAAAGCACCATTAAAAATAATGATGCTTTCTTCGCTAAAACTTAATCAAATTAATTTAACCAATTAATCTATCTTCAATGTTTTTACTCAATAGGAACGTGTTTTTTGCGGTTGAATACCCAGAAGATTATCGGAAATACCAAAAGGGTCAGAATCGTTGCCGTAATTAAACCTCCAATGATTACAATTGCGAGTGGTTTTTGTGATTCAGAACCAATTCCGGTAGAAATGGCGGCCGGCATTAAACCTATCGAAGCCATCAACGCAGTCATCACAACAGCTCTTGTTCGGGCTTTTACTCCCATAAAAATGGATTCTTCGAGGGAGAATTTCGCTTTTAAATTGTGATGGAATTCAGAGATCAGAATCACACCGTTTTGAATACAGATTCCCAGTAATGCAATAAAACCAACACCGGCAGAGATTCCAAAATTCATTCGGGTAAGATGAAGGGCAATGATTCCGCCAATAATGGCGAACGGAACATTGGCCAGGACCAAAAGCGAATCTTTAATATTTCCAAACAGAATGAATAAGAGCACAAATATCCCAATTAAACTGATCGGTACCACCTGAGCCAATCTGGCACTGGCACGAACCTGATTTTCAAATTCCCCTGTCCAGCCAACAGTATAACCTATTGGAAGTTTCAGTTTAGCTACTTTTGCCTGTGCTTCGGCAATGGTACTTCCCAGATCCCGATCACGTACCGAGAATTTTACCCCAATAAAACGTTTGGTATTATCTCGATAGATAAAAGCAGGACCGGTTATCGTTTTTAAATCTGATATTTCTTTTAACGGAATTTTAATTCCACTAATGGTTGGAACTTTAAGTTCGGCAATATCATTCTCATCTTTACGATATTCTTTTGAAAAACGTACTCTCACATCAAATTTTTTGTCGTCTTCATATTTTTGAGTAGCTGTTTTTCCTCCAAAAGCCAATTCCAGAACGGCCTGCGCATCACTTAAGGTTACACCGTAAGCAGCCATTTTATCTCTGTCCAGAACAACACTGATTTCAGGCTGTCCAACATTTCGAAGAATTCCGGCATCTTTAATACCCGGGATGTTTTTGATCTGTGCCAGGACTTCATTTGATAGTTCATCCAGTTTGTCAAGATCATCTCCATAAATTTTTACGGCATTCGAGGCTTTAAAACCGGCAACAGATTCGGCTACGTTATCAATTACGGGCTGCGAGTAGTTATACGTAATTCCCTGATGAACTCTTAATTTATCGTCCATTTCGTTAATTAGTTCGTCCATTGTTATTTTTCGCTTCCATTCTGATTTTGGCAGTAAATCCACCTGAAGCTGTATAAACCCAAAGCCATTCGGATCTGTTCCGTCGTTACTTCTTCCGGTTTGCGACAAAACATTTTTAACTTCAGGAAAACTCTCTAAATCTTTTCGGATCATCGCGGCAGTTTTAACACTTTCAGGTAATGATGTACTCATAGGCAATTCGGCTGTGACCCATAAAGCCCCTTCATTTAATTGTGGCAAAAATTCGGTTCCTAAAAAGGTAGCCGAGAAGAAAACCGTTACTAAAAGCGCTATAGATCCTACAAGTGCTTTTACCTTGTGTTTGAAAGTCCATGCAAAACCTTTACTCACTATTCGATCCCAGAAATTAACAAACGGATTGTTTTTTTCTTTCACATTCTTATTCAATAAAATATGTGATAAAACAGGCACTAATGTTAGCGTAAACAGCAAGGCTCCCATTAAAGCAAAACCAAGGGTGTACGCCAAAGGTGAGAACATTTTTCCTTCTACTTTCTGGAAAGAGAATATAGGGAGCAGGGCTGTGATAATAATTAACTTAGAGAAGAATATGGCTTTACCCATTTCTGCTCCGGTTTTTTTAATCAGACTTCCTTTTGCTATTTTATTGTAGGCCGTCATTCCCAGTTGATGTGCCCGATGATCTAAGACGACGAATAGCCCTTCGACCATCACTACAGCACCATCGATAATAATTCCGAAATCGACTGCACCTAAACTCAACAGGTTAGCACTCATTCCCATCATTTTAAGACATAAGAAAGCAAATAATAAGGAAAGTGGAATAACAATTGAAACCGTAAAAGTTGTCCTCCAGTCGGCCATAAAAAGAAATACGACGCAGGTAACCAGAATGATTCCTTCAAATAAGTTATGCATAACGGTTTCGGTCGTAAAGTTCATCAGATTATCACGATCATAAAACGTTACTAATTTGATGTCTTTTGGGAGAACATTATCGTTCAGATCTTGTATTTTGGCCTTAATTAAAGCTAAAGTTTCCTGAGGATTTTCGCCTTTTCTCATGACGATAATTCCTTCAACAACATCATCGTTCTTGGCTAAACCGGTTTGCCCGACTCTTGGCATCGCACTTTCATAAACTGTGGCTAAGTTCTTGACTAAAATAGGATTTCCGTTAGCATCGTCTACAATAATATTTTCGAGATCCTGAATCGATTTTAAAAGACCAACTCCACGAACAACAAAGGCCTGACCATTTTTTTCGATGATGTCACCACCAACATTCAGGTTGCCACCATTTACAGCATTATAAACCTGAAGTGGTGTAATGTTGTATTTGGCTAATTTTATCGGATCAACTCCAACTTCGTAGGTTTTAGTTTGCCCTCCAAAAACGTTTAGATCGGCAACACCAGGAACAGAACGTAATTGTTTGTCTATTACCCAGTTTTGATAAGTTAACAATTCTCTACTGTCTCTACTGTCACTTTTTACGATATATCTGAAAATCTCACCGGTTGGACCATAAGGCGGCTGAACATCCGGTTCTACATCGTCGGGAAGAGAGACATTTTTTAGTAAATTATTGACCTGAAGACGCGCAAAAGTATCATCGACTCCATCGTCAAAAATAATTTTGATCACGGACAGACCAAACATTGTAATACTGCGAACGCTGGTTTTCTTTTGTACCGAGTTCATCGAGATCTCGATAGGCGAGGTTACAAAACGTTCTACTTCTTCGGCACTTTTCCCATTCCATTGTGTAATGATAATAATTTGAGTATTGGTTACGTCCGGGAAAGCATCGATTGGCATATTCTTGAAAGAAATGAATCCTGCTACGGCCAATAATCCCACCCAGAAAAAAGTAAATGCCTTGTTTTTTAGGGAGAAAGCTATAATGTTTCTTATGAATTTGTTCATTTTAAAAAGTCTTTTTAAGGATGAATTTTTATTTATGATGCTTCTTTCTGAAGCATTTTATATGATATTTTTCCGGTTAGAATTCTGTATGAAAGCGCAAGGCGAAAAACTGTACCGGGCCTCGGTCTTTATTATAGGCAGGATTGATGGCGAACTGATAATCCGGCGAAAGCGTAATATGAGTATTGGGTATTAAGAACGAATAGAAAACTTCTGCAATTTGTTCTATACCGTAGTTTAAAGCACCATCACCGATCATGAAACCATCTCCGCCAAGTCTTTGATATTGTTTATGCGAATTGGATAATCCGTTAGCGACTATAGCAATACCGGCAAAATCTTTATTTCGGTTCCACATCTTTCCGTTCAAATGCATTCCTAACTGTGCCGATCGGTCAATTTCAGTAAAGGCCCAGGTTTCATTTTTACCGTCATTATAGCTCATTCGGGCAAACAATCCCCAAGTATCTCCGTGTGTATAATCCATGTTTAAACCAATACCATATTTGGTACGTCCATTTTGTCTGGTACTTTTTATGTCGGGCATTGTTATAAAATTTGAATTGGCCTCGTCGTAATTCCCCATTCCTGCAACATTTCGAAAACCTAATAGTTTTAAGGTTGCCGTATCATTATTTTTAAAGACGAGCTGTTTTTCAATTTCAACGTTTATTGCGTTGGAATTTTTAAAACCGAATTCGACATTTGGCCCGTTCGCATAAGTAGGCAAAGCACTTATAGAAGCTCTTACCTGCCAGGAGTCAAATTGATAATTAGCATACAATCCATCTGTATATCCTCGAGTGTTTGCGGCATAATCCCAAGCTCCATGTGTCATTAATGCCCAATTTAAAAACTGTGTTCTGGGATCGTGCGAGTAGGAGCTATTGTCAAAATAGTCGGCTAGCCCAAATTTTCCGAAAACCAGTTGTAATGATCGGTTGTTTTTAAATTGAAACTTTTGTTCTAAAAGCATTCTTGCCACATAAACAACAGGTTTTGTATCTCCAATTCTAAAGGTTTCTCCATTTGGAAAGCCTCCCAATCCTCTCGCTTGCGATAAGCCTTCACCTCCTGACATTTCAGGGTTAAAAGTCATGGTAGCTCCTTTCCAGAGCGGAACATCCAGGTATAAGGTTGATGTTAAGGATAAAGCGCCTTCTTCTTTAGGAGACATACTATTGGTACCGGAATAATTAGCATGAAAAGCCGGGTGATACTGGTATATCGACGTCATTTGAAAACCCAGACTATATTTTCGAATCGAATCTGTTTCTTGCGAAAAGGATAGAGTTGAAATGAATAGTGTGGCAAAACTCAATATTTTTACAGATTTCTCCATATATTTATTCGTTTAGAGCGCGATAAATAAATAACTGATTGTTGGTAATTACTTTTTCGTTGTCTTTTAAGCCTTTAGAAATATAGGTCACATCGCCAACAACTCTGTAAATGTCAACTTGTCTGGTCTCAATGTTGTTGCGGTCTTTGAAAATCATGACAAAGTTTTTGCTCTTATCAAAAACAATCGCTTTACTGGGTACCGCTATCATGGAGTTACTTTCACTATACGATAGCTTAATATTTGCGTTCATATCAGGTTTTAACATGTACCCGGGATTCTCCAATTTTATACGTGCCTGCATGGCTTTAGTTTCGGGATCAATCACATTAAAGATTTTATCTACTTTTCCTTTGAAAACTTTATCAGGATAACTTAGCGTGGTTACGTCAGCATCGATGCCCAGTTTTACTTTGTTGATATCAATTTCGTTGATGTTGGCTAACGCCCAAACTTCACTGATTTCGGCAATATCAAAGATGTTTTCGGAGCGGTCATTTCGCAATAACATGTCTTGATTAATGCTTTTTTGAATGATAAAGCCACTAATTGGGGCAGTTACTTCGTAAATAGAACCTGCTTTGATATTGTAAATTTTGTAGGTTTCCTGAACTTTACTCAATTGCGATTGCGCTTTATTTACTTCTGATTTCGCCTGAAGGACATCACTTTCAGAGTTTAATTTTCCGTCAAATAATTCCTGAGCTACTTTCAGATGATTTTTAGCAACCAATAAATCATTTTTGGCATCAATGGATTGTTTTTCAAAATCAGCAATATCAGTACTTTTTATGGTGGCCAAAACCTGACCTTTACGAACATAATCTCCGAGTTCGACATTTACTTTGATTACGTTTCCGCCAACGAGAGGATAAACATCAATCATTTTGTTATTATCAGCCGTAATTTTTCCGTAAAAGCTCAACACATTTTTTACCGGTTGTGTTTTCGCTTCGGCCGTAGTAGTCGTTTTTAGCATCGATTCGCTTAAAGCAAAAGAGGTATTAGTGCTTGGGTTTTCAACTTCTTTTTTGCAGCTTAGGACTGATAAACTTACGAGAACAATCCCTATTAGTAGTTTATATTTCATTTTATTTAATTTTAGAATAAGTCTTTGTTGATGGTACTATTTAGTTCTTCACCCGAAAGGATTACTTTTTTCTTGAGTTCATTTACCTGAACAGAAGCCTGATTGTAACTTTCCATAAAATCGGTAAATTCTAATAAACTGATATTTCGTTTCTGGAAATTGGTTAAGATTCCTTTATAAACCGCTTCAAAATCTGAATTAACAGTAGGTTTTATGATCACATAGTTTTTACGGGATTCTTCCCATTTGTTCCATGCAGTTGTAATTTCGGTTTGCAATTGAAGGTCAAAATTTTGCTTTTCAACTTTTGACTGCTCGAGAATTGTTTTCGCATACTTAATATTTCCTTTGTTTTTGTTCCAAAGTGGCAGTGGAATTCCTAGTGTCAGATTGGCTTCTCTGTTAAAAGCCCCACTGCGCTGATCGTAAGTGGCACCAACGGTGATATCAGGAACGGATAGTGCTTTTTGCCATTTTACATTGATTTCATTGGCTTCGATATCCTTTTGTTTGGCTAAATAGTCCGGGCGATTTGCAATGGCCTCATCCTGAAATGTTTTAAGATCAAAAGGGATTGTTTTGGTATACTTGTTAAACTCTTCCTTAGTAACTTCCGGAACAACATTTTCGGTAGAGTTTAGCAATAATTTTAAGTTGCCCTGTTCTTCGATATTTTCATTAACCACTTCCATACGCTCATTTTTGAAGTTTAAGTAAAGCGATTGCAGACGAACAAGATCTCGTAAAGGAATATTACCTTTTTCGACCTGTATAGAGTAGGAGCTTATCAGATCTTCGATATGCGCCAGCTGGTTGTCAGTAGTTTCTAGACTTTTTTTGTTGTAATATACGGTGTAAAAACTCTTTCTAAGTTGGAGTTTTAAAGTTCGCAATAAATCATTGAACTGTAACTCGGCCAATTGTTCATTGGTTTGTGCCAGTTTTATTTCATTGCGTTTTTTTCCTCCCAGATAAATTAATTGCTCGATACCAAATGCTTTTTGCCCTTGTTTTCCAATATCAAAATACTGATTTCTTTCGGGGTTGTACGCATTCAGTTCTGCTGTTAATGACGGGTTATCCCAAATTCGGGCCTGAATAGTTAATGCTTTTGAAGCATCAATATTATATTGCGATGCCAATAAAAAGAGGTTGTTTTTAAGGAATTGGCTTTCACAGTCCTGAAGGCTGACCGTTTTTTGAGCCAAAACTACCGGACCGATAAGTACAAGTAGGAATGCACAGAGTTTTCTCATTGTATCAATTTTAATTTATACAAATATGCTATCACGGGACTTTAAGAGACCTTAAAATCTACCTTAAAAATAACTTAAAATAAATTACAAATGAAAAAATAACTGAAATAAATTCGTGTTAATATCTGGAACACTGTAGGTTATCGATGCGTTGTGAAGTGTGAGAATGCGATGAACAATCCTTAATCCAAGACCAAAGCCGGTAGTGCCTTTCGAGTTTTCACCACGCATAAAAGGCTGGAAAAGATTTTTTTGTTCTTCTTCGTTTAAGGTTTGCCCAGTGTTTGAAATGGAGATGACTAATTGATCGTCCTGAGCGCTTATAATTACTTTGGCTTGTTTGTTATCTGAATAAACGCAGGCATTTTTTAGGATATTGGTTATGGCAATTTCCAATAAGTTCTTATTGCCATTTATTTCTAAAGCGGTATCCAGATTCTGACTTTCTTCTATTTCAAATAAAATGAGAAACTCCGGATAACTTTTGTTTAGATTTTCTATAGCCGAAAACAAAATTTCATCCATACGATGAACTTCTTTGTTTTCGTTTTTCTTATTGTCTATTTTAGAAAGGATCAATAGCGAATTAATTAATTCAGTCAATTGATTGATGTCTGACAATATCGTTTTTAGAAAGCTTTTCCCTTTGTCGGATGTGGTTGGATCTGCAATAGTGTTTTCAATCTGTGAGGTAATTCTCGATAAGGGAGTTCTCAGCTCATGTGAGGCATGGGCCGTAAATTCTTTTTGTTTTTGATAGGAAACTTCAATTCGATCCATCATGAAATTAAATTCATTGGCGATCAGATCAATTTCATTTTTGCTATTTTTGGAGGCAACTCGGGTATCGAGATTATTTTCGTTTATATTCTTTATCTTTTGATGAAAAATATTCAGCGGACTTATGGCTTTTTCTACTGTTAAAGAGGTTAACACCAGGCATATACTGGTGAAAAAGATATAGGAAAGAATTAAGGTATACCTCAGGAAAAATAATTTTCTTTTGCCATAATCGTCGGTGGCAGATATTAAGGCATAAAAATCCCTGTCTTTTGTATCATAAAAAACCCCATATACTTCGTAATCACCCTGCTGTTTAAAGAATGTTTTATGTTTTCTAAGGTATTTTAGATCTTCAATTGACCAATTAATTTTGGCATCGTCAATACTACTGTAGATGAGTTTGAAGTTAGAATCAAAGACCAGTGTTTTCTCGTCATACAGTCGGTTAATGGAATTCTGATCAATAACTTTTAAAAGCTGATCGTCAACTTCTTTAACGTTAACGAGGAGTTTAATGTTTGAAAGAGCTTTGATTTCCAATCGATCACGAAATTCCTCTTTTCTGAAATTCGAGTACAAAACAAATATCAATGTAGAAGCCAATCCGAAAAGGATTGTAAATAATAAACTTACTAAAAGTGATATTCGGTTTTTTAAAGTCATTCCTGATCGCTCAAATAATATCCGTAACCAACTTTGGTACGAATAAGTTTAACAGTATGGTCCTTGTCGATTTTCTTTCTTAAAAAGTTAATATAAACTTCAATGGTATTCTGATTGGTTTCGATGTGATAATCCCAAAGTTTTTCGGCAATAAATTGTTTCGATAAGACTTTACCTTTGGCATGAGCCAAGATTAAAATGAGCTTGAATTCTTTAGGAGTAAGTTTGATTTCTTCGTTTGATCGAAATATTTTCATATCGCTTTCCAGAATTTCCAGATCAGCAATCGTTATTTTAGTTTCTACCTGCTGTGGAATTTCTTTTCGACGTAGTAGAGAAGTGCTTCTGGCATAAAGTTCTTTAAAATGAAAGGGTTTAACCAGATAATCATCAGCTCCATTATCAAAAGAAGCTAATTTATCCTCAATTTCACTAAAAGCAGTCAGCATAATAATCGGAGTCTTTTTATCGACTTCGCGAATGCCTTTACACACTTCAATTCCATTACTTCCGGGAACATTGATATCCAGAATAATTAAATCATATTCATAGGGGAAATATTTCTTCAGTAATAATGAGCCATCATAATAGGAAAAACACTCGAATCCATTTGAAGTAAAGAATGCAGAGATTTCTTTAGATAGGGTAAAATCGTCTTCAAGAAGGAGTATTTTCATAGTGTTCTGTTTGCGTTATGAGATGTAAGATGTGAGTTGTGGGCAATGTGTTAAGGGGGATTAGTCCATTTCTTTTCACATTTTACTACTCACATCTTACTTTATTTTTTTATTAACCAAGGAACTAGGTACTTAGAGCTAATTACTAAGAACTAATCACCAATTAATTAAAATAAGAAAAAGTTTCGTTGTTCTCAATTTTCAGTAGGGATTCATAAATCAATTGAATCACATTTTCAACGTCCTCTCTTTGTACCATTTCTACGGTAGTATGCATATAACGTAAAGGCAGGGAAATTAATGCTGAAGCCACGCCGCCATTACTGTAAGCAAAAGCATCAGTATCTGTTCCGGTAGCGCGCGATGTTGCATGACGCTGAAACGGAATTTTTTTCTCTTCGGCAGTATCAACAATAAGATCACGCAGTTTATTTTGAACGGCCGGGGCATAAGCAATAACCGGTCCTTTCCCCATTTTCAGATCTCCTTCTACTTTTTTATCAATCATTGGAGTAGTAGTATCATGGCAGACATCGGTTACAATAGCCACATTAGGTTTAATGGTCTGAGCAATCATTTCGGCTCCACGAAGACCAATCTCTTCCTGAACAGAATTTACAATATACAAACCAAACGGCAGCGTTTTATTATTTTCTTTTAATAAACGAGCTACTTCGGCAATCATAAAACCACCCATTCTGTTATCGATCGCACGGCATACAAATTTATTTTCGTTCAAAATCATAAATTCATCCGGATACGTAATCACACATCCTACATGAACACCCAATGCTTCCACCTGCTCTTTGGTTTCACAACCTAAATCGATAAATATGTTACTGATTTTTGGAGTTTCTTCCTTGTCACGCAAACGGGTATGAATAGCAGGCCATCCAAAAACTCCCTTTACAATTCCTTTTTTAGTATGGATGTGCACTCTTTTTGATGGTGCAATCAGATGATCTGAACCGCCATTTCTGATTACGTATAATAAACCGTCATCAGTAATATAATTAACATACCAGGAAATTTCGTCGGCATGACCTTCTATAACTACCTTAAATGGAGCGTCGGGGTTAATAACTCCTACGGCCGTTCCGTAAGTATCCGTAATAAAAGTGTCTACGTAAGGTTTCAGATAATTCATCCAAAGTTTCTGCCCTTCGCTTTCGTAGCCCGTAGGGGAGGCGTTATTGAGATAGCTTTCCAGGAAAGCAATTGAGGTATCATTTAAGATTGATTTTGTGCTCATAAAAATATTTTTTTGCTAATTTATAAATTTGGTATCAGAGTTGTGTATAAATATATAATTTTACATTTAAATTATGACTCGATGAGATTTACTGCCCCTATTTTATTTTTTATATTGATTTCGTTAACAATTCAGGCTCAGGTGAAACCGAAAGAGAATGAGCAAATGGGTTACATATTAACGGAACAGGATTCTATTTTAAATGATACGATTGAACTGCCCGAAATTATCATCTCAAAAGAAAAACTGGATCCAGAAGCACAAAAACAGTTTCTGATTCTTCAAAACCGTGTTTACAAAGTGTACCCGTATGCAAGACTTGCGGCAGACCGATTAACGGCATTGAATAATGGTATGGCGCGCTTGAAAACCAACCGCGAAAAAAAGAAATACTTTAAGATTGTAGAAGATTATCTCAATAACGAATTTGAAGCAAGGCTTAAAAAACTTTCTCGTAAACAAGGACAGATTCTTGTCAAGCTTGTCCACAGACAGACCGGAATAACGACCTACGAATTAATCAAGACCTTAAAAAGTGGTTTTAAAGCTTTTGTATCCAATACAACAGCCAGTTTATTTGATATTAGCTTGAAAATGGAATACAAGCCATTTGAATCTAATGAAGATTATTTAATTGAAACTATTCTGGTCAGAGCATTTGATTCAGGAAAGCTGATGAACCAAAAAGCAGCAAATCCTGTGAATTATGATGATTTGATGAATCATTGGGAAACAAAAGCAAAAGAGACAAAAGCCGAAAAATAGAATTATTTTATTTAAGGCACATTTTTTTATAGAGACCTACAGATAATTCTGTAGGTTTTTTTTTATTGTTTTAGGTTTTAGATTACAAGGTTAGCTCGATTTAAGAGAATATACTTACTTAATTTTTAAAACTGTGATTTCTCTCTGATCGCCCGTAAATTCAGTGTTTTTTGTTATATATTTTGTAGTTAAAAGGTATTTACTTCTTTTTTTTAACAAATTAACTGGGAATATAATTTGTTAATTATAGTTTAATTTGTAGGTTTACGATCTTAACAACCACTAAGTTAACCAAAAACCAATTTATTTATGAGATTAAAACTACTTACACTATTGGTGTTATTGGTGGCCATACCCATTTGGTCACAGAAGACATCAGAAAGTGATTTTGTAATTTCTTTGAATGGAAATAAAATCACAACTACTTCAAATTTTAAACAGCAGTTTAAAGACAAAAAAAGTACAGCTAAGCAAAGCCTGAAAACAGAGTATACTTTGCTGCAGTTTACAAAAATCCCTTCTTTGGAAGAACAGCAAAAGCTGAAAACACAAGGAATAACTTTACTTAGTTATTTATCTAATAACGCTTATTATGCAGAAATTGCTCCTGAGTTTTATAACAAAAGCAGTGCCTCTGACAACATAAGAGCGTTGATTGCAATCGATCCGAAATATAAACTGGATCCAATGATTGTAGATAATGCCATTCCGGATTATGCCGCAGCAGGTGGTAACGGAATTAAAGTTGTGGTGAGTTATTTTAAAGGCGTTGATCGTAAACGTGTCGAGCAGGATTTAGCAGGCTTGTTTTTAAAAAACAGTAACAATGACACGACTTTTAATGAAATTTATATTCAGGCCTCTAAAGAAAAATTAGAAGAGGTGGCAAAATTCAATTGGGTACAAAACATTGAATTGGTTGCACCACCAGTAGAGAGTGATAATAAGCCGGGTGTAACTTCACATAAAGCAAATCTTTTAGGGTCTACTATTCCTGGTCTTGGTTATGGATTAACCGGTAAAGGAATAAAAATTGGTGTTTGGGATGGTAACCTTGAACCTCACAAAGATCACACTGGTAGAGTTATCAATAGAGAATACGAATCAAATTCTTCGCATGGTGATCACGTTGCAGGTACTATTGGCGGTGCCGGTTTATTGGATCCTAAGGCAAGAGGTATGGCTCCGGAAGTACAAATGTTCGGTTGGAACTTTAATACGCAGTCTAACGGCTTAAGCGTTCAGCAGGAAAGAGTGAAAGCTGCGAATGAAGATGGTATTGAATTAACATCAAATTCGTATGGAGTAAATTTAACTTCAGGTTATAATACCAGAAGATATGATACCGGAGATCGTGGTGATGATAATGTTACTGTAACATTTCCTTACCTTTTAAATATTTATTCAAATGGAAATGCACAAACAGCATACCCAGGCGGATTTAATACTTCGACAAAGAATTCAAAAAATGCACTGCATGTAGCGGCAAATAATCCTGATGATTTAATCAGTTCTTATAGTAGTTTTGGACCAACTATTGATGGGCGTTTGGTTCCTCAAATTGCAGCTGTAGGAACAAATGTGTATTCATTAGATTATAGCAATTCTTATCAGATCATGAGTGGTACGTCTATGGCTACTCCTGGAACTACAGGTACAGTTGCTTTACTTTACGAAAGATACAAGAATATTTACGGTACAAAACCGTTAGCATCTTTGATGAAGGCCTTAGTAACGGGTACTTCTAAAGATGCAGGGAATCCTGGACCGGATTATAAATATGGTTTCGGAAATCTAAACGGTCTTAGAGCTGTTAGAGCTTTAGATAACAGAACTTTTTATTCCAGTACAGTATCTAATGGTCAAAGCTATGAGAAAGAAATTGTGGTACCGGCAGGACTAGTAACTTTGAAAGTACTGCTTGCTTACACAGATTTACAAGGAACACCGGGAGCATCTTCTGTTTTGGTAAATGATCTTGATGTAAAAATTGTAAAAGATGGTGTAACCACTTTACCATGGGTTTTGAATGCTACGACACCAAATGCTAATGCAGTTCGAGGTGTGGACAATTTGAATAATATTGAACAAATCACTTTGGATAATCCTGCAGCAGGAACTTATAAAATTATTGTTAGTGGTTCAAGAGTGCCAATTGGTACACAAGAATTTTCAGTGGTGTATGATTTAGTAGCTCCTGAATTGATTTTGACTTATCCTATCGGAGGTGAAAAATTCGATACAGATAGTACAGAGTATATTCGTTGGGATTATGAAGGAGAAGCAAAACCTTTTACAATCGAATATTCTGTTGATGGAGGAATTAACTATCAGTTGATTGCGAAAGATGTTCCTTCTGCTGCAAGAAATTTCGCGTGGAAAGTTCCTGCAGGAATTGTTGCTAACGCAAAAATAAGAGTAATTGCAGGTTCGAAAGTAGATACTTCAAAAGAGGTATTTAATATTATTACAGAGCCTAGAAACTTAGTGATAGCACCTGCGGCATGTGGTGTTTCGTCTTATAAGATGGATTGGGATCCAATTCCGGGAGCAAAGTATGAAGTATTAAAAATGAACGGGTATAAGTTTGATGTTGTAGCAACAGTAACTGACCCTACTTATACTTTCACAGTTTCAACAGGAGATGATAACTGGTTCTCCGTTAGAACTATTGATATTGCGTCAGGAATTGTTTCTGAAAGAGTAAGAGCAGTAAACGTAGAACCGGTTTCTCAAGCCGTTGTTAGCGCTGCAACTCTACCTTTTGTGGAGAATTTTAATTCCAGAAAAGCGGCTAATTATGTGTTTTCTAAAGGAACAACAGGTTTAGTGAAGTATGAATACATTAATGCAGATTTTGTAGACGGAGCAAAAATGGCAGGATCTGGAGATGCGTCTTCTTCTCCTTGGGTAGCCAGTACGTCTGCTAACGCATTTACTAATAATCCAAACTTCGTTAAGAAAGTCTCATTCTGTGATATCGATGCGACAAGTTTGACAGGTAAAACAATTGGACTTAAATTTAATTTAATTTGGAGTACAGTTGGTGCTTCACCATTACCAAACAAAAACTTTTTTAGACTTGTTGTAAATGGTACTCCTGTAAATAGCTATGAGAATGTTGGCGTTTATGGGGGAACGGCTACCTCTGGCAATACAGAATTATTATATGATTTATCGGCTTATGCAGGAACAGTATTTACTGTAGTTTTTGAGTCGGTTATGGATAACGATGTGCAAGTAATCGCTAATGATAATGTGTACAATTCTGTTTTTATTGATAATGTTTCGATTTTTGAGGCAACTGCAACAGATCTTGAATTAACATCATTAATTCCAAATACAGGAATAACAGCCAATGAAACTGTAAAAGTAAAAGTATTCAATCATTCTCCTGTTGCGGTAAGCAATGTACCTGTTTCATATAAAATTGATGGTGGAGCAGAAGTGATTGAAACTATTCCTGGACCAATTAACCCATTTACGGAAGCATCTTTTGATTTTGTACAAAAAGCTGATTTTTCAACTCCAAAACTTTACACAGTAGTTGGAAAAGTAAACTATACAGGTGATGCGGTTGCAGACAACAATACGATAGAGAAAAGTGTTCGTAATACAGGAACTGATGTTTTAATGGGTGGAGCTGCTCCGGCACCTACTTGTGCAGCGACATTTACAGATAGTGGTTCGCGTTATGCAAATTACGCAAACAATCTTTCGCAAACGATAACTTTTAAACCTGCAACAGCCGGAAATAGTATTAAGGTAACTTTTTCTGCCTTTAATGTTGAGCAGGATTATGACTACTTATATGTGTATAACGGAACAAGTGCAACGGCTCCTTTATTAGGTACCTTCACAGGAAATACTTTACCTCCTTCATTAACGTCAACAGCTGCAGGAGGAGAGCTAACATTTAGATTTACTTCAGATAGTGATGTAAATGAATTGGGATGGATAGCTGATATTGAATGTGTGGCAAAACCAGTGATAACAGATGTATCTGTTGTTTCGATTACAACTCCTGAAGTTTTAGGAAAAAAGACCAGTACACATGATGTGACTATTAGAGTTAGTAATTTAGGAGGAAGTGCTTTAACTAATCATCCGGTATTTTATCAAATAAACGGTGCAGCAAAAGTTACGGAAAACGTTCCGACGATAGCGGCCTATTCTACAGTAAGTTTTACTTTTGCGACTAAAGCTGATTTATCAGTAGTTGATGCTACTTATACCATCAAAGCTGGAGCTGATTTACCGGATAGTAACCCGTCTAATGATGCAGTCGAAAAAGTGGTGTATAATAAAAATGAATTACCGGTTCATACCAATACAAATGGATACGCAATTTCGCGTTTCAAATGGAATGATGTGGTAAACAACTCTGGTACTACAGCGTATTCAGATTTTAAAAACATAAAAATTCCGGTTTATGCTGGCTTTACTTATCAGCCGGAAGTAACTATTACAAAGACAGAAACGCCAATTACAAGAGATTTGTCGGCAACTGCAACAGGAGTTTTCACAATGATCGTGATTGATTTGAACGGAGATGGTAATTTAACGGATGAATTTTATGCAGGAAACTTTTGGGTAAATACTACTCCAACTTCTGCGTCACCTGCTATAGCATCGACCACAAGTACACATTATTTCAGAAATATGGCTACATTGGCAGGAGGGTTTACCATTCCGGCAAACACGACTTCTGGTGACAAATTAATGCGCGTATTGCACATGTTCCGTTCACCATCAGAATATTTCAATGTGAATCTTGGACCAACTTTTGATGGATTAACAAGTTCAAGAAGTGATTTTGAAGTAGAGGAATACACTATTAGTGTATTGCCTTTTACGGCTGCTGATGCCAGTATTGATGCAATTTCAGCACCAATTAAACCAGGAAATGCTCCTGTGACGGTTTCGGCTGTAATTCGTAATTATTCCACTGCAGCAATTTCGAACTTCCCGGTTGCTTATAAGATCAACAATGGTGCTGAAGTAATTCAGAATCAAGTTGCTTCAATTGCAGCAGGAGGAACAGCTACCATTACATTTACTACTAAGGCAGATTTAGGAGCGCCTGGTGATTATACAATTCAGGTTTATACAAAACTGCCTGCAGATACAGATCCTTTAAACGATTCTAAATCAATAACACTTTCACATGCTGCAAATTACGCGACTAATGTGACGGGAACTTTTGACGGTGTAAACGATTTTATAATAACAGGGGCTACACCTGCTTTGAATCTTACTAATAATTATACGTATGAGCTTTGGGTGAATCAAAAACAACCTACAACTTTTGCAAGGCTTTTAGATAAGAGCACAGCGTTGGCTTTTATTCATACCAATAATAGTTTGAGTTTGTATAAAGAGAATAGTTTAGTGATCTCTATTACAACAGCGGGCGGACCATATGTAATTAATACAGGAGTGAATACCATAAAACAAAATACATGGCACCACATCGCTTATACAGTAAGTGCTGCTAACGTGTATACAGTTTATATTGATGGAGTTTCAGTTCCTTATACAAGCACTGGTACTGCGGGGGCATCAACTTCAAATGCTGCAGCACCTGCCTATATAGGTAATAACGCAGGATTGGCTCGTGGTTTAAATGGTAATATTGATGAAGTTCGTATTTGGGCTGGAGTTCGCAATCAGGCAACAATTGCAGCAAATTCAACAACAAAATACGTTGGAAACGAACCTGGGCTATTGGCATATTACAGCTTTTCAGAAGGTAATAAACAGTTTGTCTTTGATAGTACAATAAGTGATAACACTGCTGTTGTAACCAATGCTGATACCAACGGTTTAGGCGATGGTAAATTCTGGAATGTACCAGTTCTATTGCAAAAAATAGATTTTGTAAATCAATTAGCTACAAGTTATGATGCGCCTACCAAAACGTTTACTGTAATATTAAACAATGGGTCGGATATTACAAATGCAATTGCCAACTATACTTTAGGAATGAAAAGTATTGCAAAAATTGGAGGTGTGACACAAGTAAATGGAGTAACGCCAAACGATTTTACCAATCCAGTTACTTTAACGGTAGAAGGAGTTGGATTTAATACCGGAATTTCTGAAACATACACTATTAAAGTTGTTACAGGTTTAAGCAATGAAAGTAAATTACTTTCTTATGATTTTAAAACCGTTTCGAATCCAGGTTTGTCACAGGAAATTTATACCGATATTGTTGGAAATAATGCTACTAAAACAGTACCGTTCGGTTACAATGTTTCAAACTTAATTGCAGATTTTACTGTTTCGCCAGGAGCAGAGCTCTATGTTGACGGAGTAAAACAGCTTAATTCAAAAGTAACTGCTTCAGATTATCGAAATAGTTTGTTAGTAACAGTTGTTTCAGAAAATAAGCAATCTCAAACTAACTATACGGTAGATATTAATGCAAAAAATACTAAAGCAAGTATTCTGTCTTATTCAGTAGCTAATCAGGTAGGAACAAGTGTTATTGATCCTGTAGCTAAAACGGTTAAAGTTCAGGTAAACAATAATGCTAATTTAAGTGCTTTAGTGCCTAATGCTCAGGTTTCTGATTTCGCTACATTACGTATTGGTACTTATGTTCAGACTAGTGGAGTGACATCACTAAACTATACCGGACCTGTATCTTATAATGTATTGGCACAAAACGGTACTATTGAGTATTGGACTTTGACGATAGAAGTGGCTAAGCCTACAATCACACTTTTAGGTAATGCAGTCGTTTCAATTGACAAAGGTTGTGTGTATACAGATGCGGGTTATACAGCTGTAGACAACACAAATACAGATATTACTTCTTCGGTTATCGTTTCAGGTACTGTAGATGTTAATACTCCGGGGCAATATATAGTAACCTATACGGTAAAAGATGCGTTGCAAAATCAAGCTACAGTAACACGTACAGTAAATGTTTCAAGTACTACATGTACGTTGGGCTTGCCAACTAACGCTATCAATGGTTTTGTATTATATCCAAATCCGGTTATCGAAGGAAAAGTTCATGTGAAGTCAGCTTCAGACAGCCCTAAAAACATTGTAATATCTGATATGACAGGAAAGAAAGTACTTTCTGTTAAAACAGAAAAAACAGAAGTGAATGTTTTGGGTCTGCCAAGCGGCGTATACTTAATAAAAGTAGAACAGGACGGAAATACAGCTATTGAGAAATTAATTATTAGATAATTTCACAGACTAGTTCTGGATAATGAGCAATTTACAACCCGACAGGTTTTCAGAACCTGTCGGGTTTGTTTTTTTTGCGACCTAATATATAAGGAGTGATTCTGTACAGCTAAGCGAAAATGCAAGAAAAGCAGTTTCTGTGCGGCTGAGCGAAGTCGAAGCCATTAGGTTTGGAATTTGGAATTTGAGATTCTATACTATATATAAGAGTGGTTTTTTTGTCCAGCTAAGCGAAAATGCAAGAAAAGCAGTTTTGTCCAGCTGAGCGAAGTCGAAGCTTTATCCCGCTATCCGCTGCAATCTTTTGCTTTTTAAAGGAAAAATCAAAAGGATTTCCACTACTATCGGGGCTAGGGCATGGGTTTTCAAAGGAAAGATCGGTCATAAAGCAAAGACTTCGCGCCTTTGCATCTTTGCGAGACTAATAAAATAGGGATGTTTCAAGGGTAGTTGTAGTATTGAATCTAATTTGCTAAAGAAAAACCTTTCAAATACGAAAATAGCTTAATTTGTAAAAGAGGTGTTGTCAAGGTGTTAAGGAAAAGTTTCAAAAAACTTCAAAAATAAGTTTAGAAAAAGCTTGTGAAAGCGGATAAAGTGACTACTTTTGCACCCGCAACAGCGATAAACGTTCGCAGAAATACTGATAAGCAAAACGAATCAAAACGAAAATTTATTTTCAAAAAAGATTAAAAAAAGCTTGTGAGTAAAGAAAGAAAGTTTTAAGTTTGCACCCCGCAAAACAAGGGAAGTTCATTGAAAGATTGGTAAGGAGAGAAGTTAAAAACGAAAAGAAATTTTCTAAAAAAAAACTTCAAAAAACTCTTGCCGATTAGAAATAAGTTTTCTACTTTTGCACCCGCTTTGAGAAACAAGCGAGATTAAGAAAAAAGAATACGTTCGTAGACATATTGAATTGACAGCCGTTTCGATGAAAATCGGAACAAAAGAATAAGAGTAATGGAATCGTAAGATTCGAAAAGAACCGATAGATATTCATCGCAATATAATA
Source organism: Flavobacterium sp. N502540 (assembly GCF_025947365.1). NCBI lineage: Bacteria > Pseudomonadati > Bacteroidota > Flavobacteriia > Flavobacteriales > Flavobacteriaceae > Flavobacterium > Flavobacterium sp. N502540. The sequence goes on along the minus strand of NZ_CP110012.1, from coordinate 4,648,145 downwards.
TAAAAAATATACGATGAAGAGTTTGATCCTGGCTCAGGATGAACGCTAGCGGCAGGCTTAACACATGCAAGTCGAGGGGTATATGTCTTCGGATATAGAGACCGGCGCACGGGTGCGTAACGCGTATGCAATCTACCTTTTACAGAGGGATAGCCCAGAGAAATTTGGATTAATACCTCATAGTATAGTGACTCGGCATCGAGATACTATTAAAGTCACAACGGTAAAAGATGAGCATGCGTCCCATTAGCTAGTTGGTAAGGTAACGGCTTACCAAGGCTACGATGGGTAGGGGTCCTGAGAGGGAGATCCCCCACACTGGTACTGAGACACGGACCAGACTCCTACGGGAGGCAGCAGTGAGGAATATTGGACAATGGGCGCAAGCCTGATCCAGCCATGCCGCGTGCAGGATGACGGTCCTATGGATTGTAAACTGCTTTTGTACGAGAAGAAACACTCCTTCGTGAAGGAGCTTGACGGTATCGTAAGAATAAGGATCGGCTAACTCCGTGCCAGCAGCCGCGGTAATACGGAGGATCCAAGCGTTATCCGGAATCATTGGGTTTAAAGGGTCCGTAGGCGGTTTAGTAAGTCAGTGGTGAAAGCCCATCGCTCAACGGTGGAACGGCCATTGATACTGCTAAACTTGAATTATTAGGAAGTAACTAGAATATGTAGTGTAGCGGTGAAATGCTTAGAGATTACATGGAATACCAATTGCGAAGGCAGGTTACTACTAATGGATTGACGCTGATGGACGAAAGCGTGGGTAGCGAACAGGATTAGATACCCTGGTAGTCCACGCCGTAAACGATGGATACTAGCTGTTGGGCGCAAGTTCAGTGGCTAAGCGAAAGTGATAAGTATCCCACCTGGGGAGTACGTTCGCAAGAATGAAACTCAAAGGAATTGACGGGGGCCCGCACAAGCGGTGGAGCATGTGGTTTAATTCGATGATACGCGAGGAACCTTACCAAGGCTTAAATGTAGTTTGACCGGTTTGGAAACAGATCTTTCGCAAGACAAATTACAAGGTGCTGCATGGTTGTCGTCAGCTCGTGCCGTGAGGTGTCAGGTTAAGTCCTATAACGAGCGCAACCCCTGTTGTTAGTTGCCAGCGAGTCAAGTCGGGAACTCTAACAAGACTGCCAGTGCAAACTGTGAGGAAGGTGGGGATGACGTCAAATCATCACGGCCCTTACGCCTTGGGCTACACACGTGCTACAATGGCCGGTACAGAGAGCAGCCACTGGGCGACCAGGAGCGAATCTATAAAACCGGTCACAGTTCGGATCGGAGTCTGCAACTCGACTCCGTGAAGCTGGAATCGCTAGTAATCGGATATCAGCCATGATCCGGTGAATACGTTCCCGGGCCTTGTACACACCGCCCGTCAAGCCATGGAAGCTGGGGGTGCCTGAAGTCGGTGACCGCAAGGAGCTGCCTAGGGTAAAACTGGTAACTAGGGCTAAGTCGTAACAAGGTAGCCGTACCGGAAGGTGCGGCTGGAACACCTCCTTTCTAGAGCCTTACTGTTAGCCTAGTGCACGTTAAGGAAAAAAGATGACTATTTATGGGTCTCTGAATTGGAGATTGTATTACTCTTGCTGTTAATTTAAAAAAATGAAAGAATTAAGTAAAAACAGAGTCTCGTAGCTCAGCTGGTTAGAGTACTACACTGATAATGTAGGGGTCGGCAGTTCGAGTCTGCCCGGGACTACTTTTTTAGAGTTTTGAATTATGAGTTATAAATTATAAGTTATAAAAAGAAAGATCAACTAAGAAAGACTGAAAGCTTAATTTACAAGGAAATTTTAGAGGTTGAGAGCTTATGAGCATAACTCATAACTAATAACTCATCACTAAAGAAATGGGGGATTAGCTCAGCTGGCTAGAGCGCCTGCCTTGCACGCAGGAGGTCAACGGTTCGACTCCGTTATTCTCCACTGGTTAATTAGATAATTAGCCAATTAGAATATGAGATAATTAATTATCAAATTGACTAATTACTGTATTATCTAATTGATAAAAGTTCATTGACATATTGAGATAAGAAAATAATAAGAAAGTAGAAAGCGTTTTTTATTAGCAATAATAAAAGACAAAAAAAACGGTCTTGTTTTAAGAAACAAGATTGGTACAATAAGCAAAATAAGGGCGTATGGGGGATGCCTAGGCTCTCAGAGGCGAAGAAGGACGTGATAAGCTGCGAAAAGCTACGGGGACGAGCACACATCGATTGATCCGTAGATATCCGAATGGGGCAACCCACTATGTTGAAGACATAGTACACCGATAGGTGGGCAAACCCGCTGAACTGAAACATCTAAGTAGGCGGAGGAGAAGAAAACAAAAGTGATTCCGTAAGTAGTGGCGAGCGAACGCGGATTAGCCCAAACCAATGATGTTACGGCATTGTTGGGGTTGTAGGACCACGATATTTTATGTACAAGGAACCGGAATCGACTGGAAAGTCGAGCCACAGAGAGTGATAGCCTCGTATGGGTAACAAGTATAATAGATAGTGGTATCCTGAGTAGGGCGGGGCACGTGAAACCCTGTCTGAATTTGGCGGGACCATCCGCTAAGGCTAAATACTCCTGAGAGACCGATAGTGAACCAGTACCGTGAGGGAAAGGTGAAAAGAACCGTGAATAACGGAGTGAAATAGATCCTGAAACCATACGCTTACAAGCGGTCGGAGCCCTTAAGTGGGGTGACGGCGTGCCTTTTGCATAATGAGCCTACGAGTTAACGTTGCTGGCAAGGTTAAGTGATTAAGTCACGGATCCGTAGCGAAAGCGAGTCTGAATAGGGCGCTTTAGTCAGTAGTGTTAGACGCGAAACCGTGTGATCTACCCATGGGCAGGATGAAGCGCTGGTAACACAGTGTGGAGGTCCGAACCGGTTGACGTTGAAAAGTCTTCGGATGACCTGTGGGTAGGGGTGAAAGGCCAATCAAACTCGGAAATAGCTCGTACTCCCCGAAATGCATTTAGGTGCAGCGTTATTTTAGTTATATAGAGGTAGAGCTACTGATTGGATGCGGGGGCTTCACCGCCTACCAATTCCTGACAAACTCCGAATGCTATATAATGATTGATAACAGTGAGGGCTTGGGTGCTAAGGTCCAAGTCCGAGAGGGAAAGAACCCAGACCATCAGCTAAGGTCCCCAAATATATGCTAAGTTGAAAGAACGAGGTTTGTCTGCCCAGACAGCTAGGATGTTGGCTTGGAAGCAGCCATTCATTTAAAGAGTGCGTAACAGCTCACTAGTCGAGCGGACGAGCATGGATAATAATCGGGCATAAGCATATTACCGAAGCTATGGATTTTGTAGTAATACAAAGTGGTAGGGGAGCATTCCAGCAGGGTTGAAGGTGTATCGTAAGGTATGCTGGACTGGCTGGAAAAGAAAATGTAGGCATAAGTAACGATAATGCGGGCGAGAAACCCGCACACCGAAAAACTAAGGTTTCCACAGCTATGCTAATCAGCTGTGGGTTAGTCTGGTCCTAAGGCGAACCCGAAAGGGACAGTCGATGGCCAACGGGTTAATATTCCCGTACTACTAATTACTGTGATGGGGTGACGGAGTGATGAAAGCGCCGCGAACTGACGGAATAGTTCGTTGAAGTACCTAGCTATATTCTCTATAGGCAAATCCGTAGAGAATGGTGAAATACGATAGTACTCGGAGTCTTCGGACAAAGAGATAGTGCGCCTAAGGGCTTCCAAGAAAAACCTCTAAACTTCAGGTAATTAGTACCAGTACCGTAAACCGACACAGGTAGTTGAGGAGAGAATCCTAAGGTGCTCGAGAGATTCATGGCTAAGGAATTAGGCAAAATAGACCTGTAACTTCGGGAGAAAGGTCGCCAGCGCAAGCTGGCCGCAGTGAAGAGGTCCAGGCGACTGTTTATCAAAAACACAGGGCTCTGCAAAATCGTAAGATGAAGTATAGGGCCTGACACCTGCCCGGTGCTGGAAGGTTAAGAGGAGATGTTATCTTCGGAGAAGCATTGAATTGAAGCCCCAGTAAACGGCGGCCGTAACTATAACGGTCCTAAGGTAGCGAAATTCCTTGTCGGGTAAGTTCCGACCTGCACGAATGGTGTAACGATCTGGACACTGTCTCAGCCATGAGCTCGGTGAAATTGTAGTAACGGTGAAGATGCCGTTTACCCGCAGTGGGACGAAAAGACCCTGTGCACCTTTACTATAGCTTAGTATTGACCTTGGATAAATGATGTGTAGGATAGGTTGGAGACTTTGAAGTGGCGTCGCCAGGCGTTGTGGAGTCATTGTTGAAATACAACCCTTTGTTTATCTGAGGCCTAACTCTTCGATGAAGAGGACAGTGCTTGGTGGGTAGTTTGACTGGGGTGGTCGCCTCCAAAAGAGTAACGGAGGCTTCTAAAGGTTCCCTCAGTACGCTTGGTAACCGTGCGTAGAGTGCAATGGCATAAGGGAGCTTGACTGAGAGACATACAGGTCGATCAGGTACGAAAGTAGAGCATAGTGATCCGGTGGTTCCGCATGGAAGGGCCATCGCTCAAAGGATAAAAGGTACGCCGGGGATAACAGGCTGATCTCCCCCAAGAGCTCATATCGACGGGGGGGTTTGGCACCTCGATGTCGGCTCGTCACATCCTGGGGCTGGAGAAGGTCCCAAGGGTTGGGCTGTTCGCCCATTAAAGTGGCACGCGAGCTGGGTTCAGAACGTCGTGAGACAGTTCGGTCTCTATCTACTGTGGGCGTTAGAAATTTGAGTGGATCTGATTCTAGTACGAGAGGACCGAATTGGACAAACCTCTAGTGTATCTGTTGTCCCGCCAGGGGCACCGCAGAGTAGCTACGTTTGGAAGGGATAAGCGCTGAAAGCATATAAGCGCGAAACCCACCACAAGATGAGATTTCTTTTAAGGATCGTGGAAGATGACCACGTTGATAGGCTATAGATGTAAAGGCAGTAATGTCATAGTCGAGTAGTACTAATAATCCGTAAGCTTATGTACACCCTTTTCCCTCTCGTCCCAGACGAGAGGGAGGAAACTTTCTTAACAAAAAAACTTATTTGTTTCTTTATCTCAGTATGTTAAAATATTAGCTCGACGCGAGCAGTCTTTAAGTCGAAAGATTAAAGTCATAAAGTTGAAAGACTTTAAAACTTTAAGACTTGTGACTTTAGACTAAAAACCTTAAGGTGGTTATTGCGGCGGGGCTCACCTCTTCCCATCCCGAACAGAGAAGTTAAGCCCGCCTGCGCAGATGGTACTGCAGTTATGTGGGAGAGTATGTCGTCGCCTTTCTTTTAAGAACCCTATCCAATTCGGATAGGGTTTTTTGTTTTATAACGTTTTTAAATCCTTGCGGGCTTTGCGTAAACCTTCGCGGACTTTGCGGTTAAAAAAAAATGCACGCGGATGATACAGATTCGCCAGACGAAAACGCGGATCAGAACGGATTTTTTTTGATTTACAGGAGTGAAAATTGCTTTTGCCCTTTCAGGGCGATGTTTGCTGTTTATTTTGGTCCATAGTGCTTTGCACCATGCTTTTTGCTTTTGGGCTTTCAGCCTTTTTTCCTTGCGGGCTTTGCGTATACCTTTGCGGACTTTGCGGTTAGAAAATAGCTCAAGGATGATTGGTCCTTTTTTTCTTTAAATATTCTTTTTATTGCACGCTGCGTTAGGGATGGAAGCGGTATCCTTTTGCGATGACCGTTCACTTAAAAATTCCCTGAAACTTCTATCGCAAAAGATTTAGCGGACAGCCCGACCCGAAGGGGAACGCCATAACTATCTTTACTATATTTTTGCTGAGTAGGTATTAATTTAAAAATTTGTAAGTAATTATTTTTTCGACGGGTTAAAATCAAAGATTGTAATTTCAGATAAAAATCATATTTTTACTTTAGTGTTTAATCTATCTAAAAATCGGAATACGATGAAAAATGTCTTTTATAAAGAAGATTGTGATGAGTTTGTAAAACGTATCAATTTGCTTCAATCAGATTCGAAAGGGCTCTGGGGTAAAATGGATGTGGCTCAAATGCTGGCACACTGCAATGTTTCCTATGAGATGGTGTACGATGATATTCATCCAAAACCAGGTTTCTTTTTGAAGTTTATTTTAAAGACATTGGTTAAAAATAAGGTGGTAAGTGAGACACCGTATAAACATAATAATCCGACGGCATCTCAATTTATTATAAATGGCACTCGCGATTTTAATCTTGAAAGAGAAAGGCTGATTGCTTACATTAATAAAACGCAATTGTTGGGTGAAAAAGATTTCGACGGTAAAGAATCGCATTCTTTTGGCAGATTAACTGCGAGAGAATGGAGTAATATGTTTGCTAAACATCTGGAGCATCATCTGAGTCAATTTGGGGTTTAATTTTATGCTTTGCTTATGAGAATGTTCTGTATTGTAAGTTCGTTATTTTTGGGATTAGCTGTAAACGCACAACAGCAGGAAGTCCAGAAGAGTATTGAAACCTTTTTTGAAGGTTTTCACCAAAGAGATACCGTAAGAATGAAATCTGTTTGTGCGGATGAGATAGTCCTGCAATCTATTAATGAGAGTTTGGTTAAAGGAAACAAACTTACAGAGGAGAATGCTGGTAAATTCTATAAATCAATTGCTACAATCCCATCTAATATTGAATTTTCTGAAAAGATTTTAAGCTACAATATTCAAATTGACGGTACAATAGCACATGTTTGGGCGCCTTATCAGTTTTATGTAAACGATAAACTGAGTCACTCGGGAGTAAATACCTTTACTTTGTTTAAAGAAAAAGACAATTGGAAAATTATCTATCTGATTGATACCCGAAGAAAATAATGCTTTTATGCAATTTCAGTTGCAAAGTAATGACAGGAGTCTGCAATTGTGCACTCATCGCATTTGGGTTTGGGTCTGCAGGTTTCCCTTCCTAAAAAAGAAATTGCCATGCCAATTTCAGACCAAATGTTTTTAGGCAAAACCTGCATTAGGTCTTTTTCTGTTTTAATTCCATCTTTGCTCTCTTTGATAATACCAATTCTTGGTGCTACGCGTATGACGTGTAAATCGGCAATAATTCCTTCTGCTGCTTGATGAGTTTCTCGTAAAATTACATTGGCTGATTTTCTTCCAATACCTTTTAAAGCTGTTAGTTCTTTCATGGTTAATGGAATGTCTTCATCATTTTGAACCGTTTTTGCAATTTCCAGAAGCCATTGCGCTTTTGTGGGATAATTACGGACTTTACTTATATAAGGAATGAAAGTTTCTGCATCGGTTTGAGAAAGACTTTTTAGTGTGGGATATTTTTCAAATAGTGCCGGTGCAATTTTATTGATGTTGGCATCAGAATCCTGAGCAGACAGAACAACCATTACTAACAATTGATAAGTATTTTGATAGTCTAAAGGATGTTTTCTTCCTTTATATTTACTTAGGATGGGTTCCAGTTTTGTTTCCCAATTTGTTGTTTCTCCAAATAAGTCCATCTTTAGTTTCTTTAGAATTGAACAATAGAAAGTATAACTGTCACAAAATTAAGGGGTTTTGATGAAATCTATCGTTTTTTTAATGACATTTTGATTGCCTAGAATTTTTCGGTGTCCCAAACCTTCTGTTAGATATAAAGTTCCATTTTCCAGTTGTTTATGAATGTGGATTCCTGCTTTTACGGAAACTTCGGGATCATCATGATCATGAATTACAAGAACAGGTAGTTTAACTTTTTGAGCTGCTTTATAAGCTGAAAAATCATCCATTTTTACCTGATATTTCTTTTCAAAATGATCGCGTAAACGTTCGCTGATTTCTGGTTTTAGCTCTAGTTTGGCTACAAAATCATTCAATATGTCCTGTACAATATCGCCACTGCCTATTACTATTGCCTTTTTTACCTTTAATCCGTCTTTAATTGCGTTTAGGACAGACATTCCGCCTAAGGAATGACCGATAGCGAAATCAAAAGGGCCAAATTGTTTTTCAATTTCTATAATCGAAGCAATAAATTCAGACATAATCGTGCTTTTTCCTTCGGATTTTCCATGTGCGGGAGCATCAAAACTTACCGTCGAAAAGCCATTTTTTAAAAGCTCATCGGCTATTTTGAATAATTGGGTTCCTCTTCCGGCCCAACCGTGTACCAGTAAAATTTTGCGATCACTTTTCCCGTATTCATACGTAACGACGCTTTTGTTTATTACGGGAACATAAATGGTTTTTTGAATACTTTTTTGCTCCATATCCAATTCGCGTTTTGGAACTTTATGTTTTACAGGAGTTGTGAAAAGTTTAGCGGCATAACTGGTAACCATTTTTGTCGAAAAAAAGGCACAAATTTTAGCAGATGCAATAATAAACTTGGGAATTTTTAGAGATTTAGTAGGATTATTTTCCTTTTTTGACATATCAATAATTTTTTTCTGGGGGCTGGATTCTGTTTATTTTTTCCTAAATTTAAAAAAAGATAAAAGTAACACATTAATAGATGTTTACTGAAAAAAATAATCGGGAAAATAGTATTTAGTACGCATATAAATTTTAAGAATGGAAATATTTCACATCAGTGCAGAGTGTTATCCAATGGCAAAAGTGGGCGGTTTGGCCGATGTGGTTGGCGCATTGCCTAAATATCAGACCAAAGCTGGTCACGACGTTCGTGTTGTAGTCCCTTGTTATGATACAAAATTCAGAAAAGAAAACGATTTTGAATGTGTTCATTGGGGAGATGTGAAGTTGGGAAATTTTAATTTTCCGTTTAGTGTTTTAAAAGAAACAACTGATAAATTGGGATATGAGTTGTACCTGATTGAAATTAAAGAATTGTTCGACCGTCCAAATGTTTATGGATATGAGGATGATATTGAAAGATTTGTATCCTTTCAGATTGCAGCATTAGACTGGATTACAGCACGTAATAAAGTTCCTGATGTTTTAAATTGCCACGATCACCACACCGGATTGATTCCGTTTTTAGTTAAATATGCTTACAAATATGAAAGTCTTAGCAATGTGAGATCAGTAATTACAATACACAATGGTCTGTATCAGGGTTGGTTTGGTTTTGATAAGCTGTTTTATTTACCTGAGTTTGATTTGAAACATGTTGGTTTCTTAGAGTGGGACCATTCGATTAACTCATTAGCAGTAGGAATCAAGTGTGCCCATGCTGTGACTACGGTTTCTCCAAGTTATCTCGATGAAATTAATAATGCGGCAAATGGTTTAGAAGCTCTTTTCAAATCTGTTCGACACAAATCAAAGGGGATTTTAAACGGGATTGATTTTGAAGTTTGGGATCCTGCCAAAGACCAAATGATTGACAGTAATTATTCGATAGATACTTTTGAGATCGGAAAACAGCAGAACAAAGAAAAATTGTGTGAGGAGTTTGAACTCGATCCTACAAAACCATTATTCAGTTTTATAGGGCGTCTGTTTGAGGAGAAAGGAGGGGATTTGCTTCCACAGGCTTCGGCACTGGCATTATCCGAGAATTTTGAAAATATTAATATACTGATTCTGGGATCAGGAAATTCGTTGATTGAAGAACAATTGGTTCAATTGCGAAATGATTATAAAGGGAATTACAACGTTTTTATTGGGTATAATGAAGTATTAGCACATTTGATTTACGCAGGAGCAGATTTTATTTTAATGCCTTCGAGGGTTGAACCTTGTGGCTTAAACCAAATGTATGCGCTGCGTTATGGAACGGTTCCGATTGTGAGAAGGACCGGAGGTTTGAGAGATACGGTAATAGATTTTGGAGACGATGGTAACGGAGTGTGTCATGACCAGGCTTCGGTAGGGGATATTTGTTACTCGATCAATCGTGCCGTGAAATTATACGGGGATAAAATTAATTTTAAAAATATTAGAGCGAAAGGAATGGGGACAGATCATTCCTGGGAGCGTGCATGCCAAGAATACATCGAGATATACAATCTAATAATTGAGAAAAATGAAATTTAAGAAGAAGAATGTAGTTGCCATTATTTTAGGAGGAGGACAAGGATCACGCTTGTTCCCATTAACCGAAACCCGATCTAAGCCCGCAGTTCCAATTGGTGGAAAATACCGATTGGTGGATATTCCTATTTCCAATTGTATTAATTCTGATATTTTTAAAATATTTGTCCTGACACAGTTTAACTCGGCGTCTCTAAACGCACATATTAAAAACACTTTTAATTTTAGCATCTTTAGCCAGTCGTTTGTAGATATTCTGGCGGCAGAACAAACTCCTGATAATCCAACCTGGTTTCAGGGAACAGCAGATGCCGTGAGACAATGTATGTCGCATTTTTTGAAACACGAATTTGATCATGCCTTGATTTTATCAGGAGATCAATTGTATCAGATGGATTTTAATGAGATGTTGGAAGCACATATTGCTGCTGACGCTGCGATTTCGATTGCGACATTACCGGTGAATGCTAAAGACGCACCTGAGTTTGGAATTCTTAAAACCAATCATGAGAGTTTTATCGAAGCTTTTATCGAAAAACCCCATGCCTCATTGTTACCCGAATGGGAATCTGATGTAAGTGAACACATGAAGGAGAAGGGTAAAAAATATCTGGCTTCTATGGGAATTTATATTTTCAACCGTGAATTACTCATAGAGCTGATGGCTGATCCGGAAACAAAGGATTTTGGAAAAGAAATTATTCCGCAGGCTGTAGGCAAACATAAAATTCTGAGTTACCAATACGAAGGGTATTGGACAGATATCGGGAATATTGAATCTTTCTTTGAAGCTAATATTGGTTTAACAACCGATATTCCGGAATTTAATTTGTTTGATAACGACAATAAAATTTTTACAAGACCTCGTTTATTGCCACCGTCTAAATTTAGAAATTCTACCATCAATCAATCGTTGATTTCGGAAGGATGTATTATTAACGCTAAAGAAATTAAAAGTTCAGTCATTGGAATTCGTTCCAGAATTGGAGAGGGAACTGTATTGGAGAATTGTTATGTGATGGGGAACGATTTTTATCAGGATCTGGACGAATTAAATCGTGAAGCCGCAATCCATAAAATTCACGTTGGAATTGGTGAAAACTGTTTCATACAAAATGCTCTGATTGATAAGAATGTCAGAATTGGAAATAACGTTCACATTAGTGGCGGAAAACATTTGGATAATTTTACAAATGAATTGTACAGTATCAAAGATGGTATTGTTGTGATTAAAAAAGGAGCTATTCTCTCTGACAATTTTAGAATTGAATAAAATGTTTAGAATTAATTATTGCCTTAAAAACCAAATATGTCTAAAGTAATTACGCATTCTCTCTTTACCGAATTTGATATTAATTTATTCAAAGCAGGAAAGCACTATCAGTTATACGAAAAATTAGGAGCGCATTTAATTGAAGTTGATGGGGTAAAAGGAGTGTATTTTGCCGTGTGGGCTCCAACAGCGCAATCGGTTTCTGTTGTGGGCGATTTTAATTATTGGACACAAGGTGAACATCTTTTACAGGTACGCTGGGATTCTTCGGGTATTTGGGAAGGATTTATTCCGGAGATTTCAAAAGGGGCTTTGTATAAATATAAAATTCAATCGAATATTGACGGAATCGTTACCGAAAAAGCAGACCCTTTTGCTTTATATTGCGAAAAACCACCTCATACCGCTTCTGTGGTCTGGGATTTGGATTATAACTGGAAGGATGAAAAATGGATGCAATTGCGTCAGGAGAATAATGCATTAGACAAACCTCACTCGGTGTACGAAGTGCATTTGGGATCCTGGAAACGCGGAGAACATAATCGCTTTCTAACCTATTTAGAACTGGCAGATGATTTGGTTGCGTATGTAAAGGAAACCGGTTTTACGCATGTAGAATTTATGCCAATTATGGAATATCCTTACGATCCTTCATGGGGATACCAGCTCACAGGATATTTTGCACCGACTTCGCGTTTCGGAAAACCACAGGACTTTATGGTTTTGGTAGATAAATTACACCAGGCCGGTATTGGTGTTATTCTAGACTGGGTGCCGTCGCATTTTCCTGACGATGCACACGGTTTGGGCTTTTTTGACGGATCGCATTTATACGAACATCCGGATCGTAGAAAAGGATATCATCCGGATTGGAAAAGTTTGGTTTTTAATTACGGACGTAATGAAGTTCGCGCTTTCCTCATCAGCAATGCCGTTTTCTGGTTGAAGCATTACCATGCCGATGGTTTGCGTGTGGATGCCGTAGCGTCTATGTTGTATCTCGATTATTCGAGAAACGAAGGGGAGTGGGAACCGAATATTTACGGAGGAAGAGAAAATTTAGATACGATAAGTTTTCTTAAAGAATTCAATGAAGTAATCTATGCTAATTTTGATGGAGTTCAAACTATTGCTGAAGAAAGTACTTCGTTTCCAATGGTTTCCAGACCAACTTTTACAGGAGGTTTGGGCTTCGGAATGAAATGGATGATGGGCTGGATGCACGATACTTTAAAATACTTTCAGAAAGAAACCGTTTACCGAAAATACCATCAGAACGAGTTGACTTTTTCGATGACTTATGCTTTTACGGAGAATTTTATGCTGCCGTTTTCGCATGACGAAGTGGTGTATGGAAAAAAATCGATTGCCAATAAAATGCCGGGTGACGAATGGCAGAAATTTGCCAATTTAAGATTGCTGTACGGTTATATGTTCACACATCCGGGAGCTAAGTTATTGTTTATGGGATCTGAATTCGGGCAAAGCGATGAATGGAATTTTGAGAAAAGTCTGGATTGGCATTTACTGCAATACGATTACCATTTCGGAATTAAAAAAGTAATTACAGATTTGAATCAATTATACAAAATTCGTCCTGCATTGTATGAAAAACAATTTTCGGGAGAAGGTTTTGAGTGGATCAATTATTCAGACCATCAGAATGCGGTTTTATCGTACATTCGAAAAGGAAACAATCCAAAAGAAAATCTAATTATCGTTGGCAATTTTACACAACTAGTCCGCGAAAATTACAGAATAGGAATTTCGGAAAAGGGTAAGCTGCAGGAAATTTTTAATAGTGACGCTGTTATTTATGGAGGAAGCGGTGTAGGAAATCCTCAGGCATTAACAATAGAGTCATCGCCTTATGACGGGAGAGATTATTCGGTAGCTTTAAATTTACCGCCTTTAAGTATAACCGTTTATTCATTTGTATAAATAGAAGATTTTTTGCGCTGGTGCCATTTTATCAGTTTCACGTTCTTAAATTATCGATTTGTTGAATTTTTAAGAGGATAATTAATACTCATTCAGAAAAAACGTTTTCGTGAATAATCCTTTTATTTATAGAGGGTTATCTGGTTTTTTTGTATGTTTGAAAGGGAGACTAACGTTATATAATTAATACAGAAATCGACATGATTACAAATACAGCATTAGAATACAAGGGCGATTTATATCCATCAAAAATTATCTCGCATCAACATGAAGGAGATTCTGTTTTTTTTCATACCGACAATAAAGTAATCTTAAAAGTCACTATTCTTAGAGACAGTTTGATTCGTTTTCGTTTTACCACAAAAGGGTATTTTAGTAATGATTTTTCGTATGCCGTTGATAAAACACAGCTTCACGGTTATAATTTTTTAGAACTTACAGAAGAAGAAGCCTATTTTCAAATCACGACCAGTAAAGTAAAATGTAAAATTCAAAAAAGAGATTTGCGTCTTGCTATTTACGATTTAAACGATTTTCTTATTCTGGAAGATGAACTTGGTTTTCATTGGGAAGAAAGTTACGAATACGGGGGAAATATCGTAAAAATGAGTAAATCTTCTAAAGATGGAGAATGTTTTTACGGTCTGGGAGACAAAGCAACGCAGATGAATCTAAAAGGCAAGAGACTTGAAAATTTTGCCACTGATCAATATGCTTACCAAAAAGAACAGGATCCGTTATACAAAGTGGTTCCGTTTTATATTGGTTTGCACAACAAAGTATCGTATGGAATCTTTTTCGACAATACTTTCAGAACCTTTTTTGATTTTTGTCAGGAAAGAAGAAACGTTACCAGTTTTTGGGCAGAAGGAGGAGAGATGAATTATTATTTCATCTACGGTCCGCAAATGCAGGATGTAGTAACCACTTATACCGATTTGACCGGAAAACCGGAACTGCCGCCACTTTGGGTTTTAGGATACCATCAATGCAAATGGAGTTATTATCCTGAAAGTAAAGTAAAAGAAATCACCTCAAAATTCAGAGAACTCAAAATTCCGTGTGACGCCATCTATCTCGATATTGATTATATGGAAGGATTTCGATGTTTTACCTGGAACAAAAACTATTTTCCCGATCCTAAAAAAATGGTAGCCGAATTGGCCGAAGACGGTTTTAAAACAGTAGTTATCATAGATCCGGGAATCAAAATAGACAAAGATTACTGGGTGTATCAGGAAGCCTTAGAAAAAGATTACTTCTGCAAAAGAGCCGATGGGCCTTATATGAAAGGGAAAGTCTGGCCAGGCGAATGTAATTTTCCCGATTATACAAATCCCGTTGTAAGAGAATGGTGGGCTGGATTATTTAAAGAATTAATTTCAGATATTGGTGTTAAAGGAGTTTGGAACGATATGAACGAACCCGCTGTAATGGAAGTTCCCAACAAAACATTTCCCACAGATGTACGTCACGTATACGACGGAAATCCATGCAGCCATCGAAAAGCACACAATATTTACGGCACACAAATGGCCAGAGCCACTTATCATGGGGTAAAACGTTTTGTCTATCCTAAGCGCCCCTTTGTGATTACCAGGTCGGCCTACTCCGGGGCACAGCGTTATACCTCTTCCTGGACAGGTGACAATGTCGCTACCTGGGAGCATTTATGGATTGCCAATATTCAGGTACAAAGAATGAGCATATCCGGAATGGGATTTACAGGTTCTGATATTGGAGGTTTTGCCGAACAGCCTACCGGAGAATTGTATGCCCGCTGGATTCAGTTAGGCGTATTTCACCCGTTTTGCAGAACGCATTCTTCCGGAGATCATGGCAATCAGGAGCCCTGGGCATTTGATGAAGAAGTCATCAATATTACCCGTAAGTTTGTCAGTCTGCGCTATCAGTTACTCCCTTATTTATACACCATGTTCTGGCAGTATATTGAAGAAGGAGTTCCGATGTTAAAACCATTAGTATATTACGATCAGGAAGATACCCAAACCCATTATCGTAATGATGAATTCATCTTTGGGAATCAAATTTTAGTATGTCCGATACTCGAACCAAACGCTGTCGGCAGACGAATGTACATTCCAAGAGGAGAGTGGTACAATTACTGGACCAATGAATTCGCAACAGGAGGCAGAGAAGTTTGGATTGATACTAAATTTGATGAAATTCCGGTTTTTGTAAAAGCAGGAGCTGTTATTCCGAAATATCCCGTACAGCAATATGTTGGCGAACTCGAATTTGATGAACTAACACTCGATTTGTACTTCAAACTCGGAAAAGAAAAGTCAGTCGTTTACGAAGATGCACAGGACGGATACGATTACAAAAAAGGACGTTACAGCTTTTTATCTTTCAGTACTATTGGAAAAGAGAAAGAGCTTATCGTTCAGTTGCACAAAGAAGGAAAGTATGATACACCGTACAGTAAGTATAAAATCAATTTAATCGGACTGCCTTTTAAAGTGGCTGAAATTGAAATCGATAATGAGAAAATAGCATTTGACAAGGAAGGTTTTGAACTTAATCATTTTTTAATCGTCGATAAAGAGTTTAACGAACTTCATATCATTGGCGAATAGTGTAATCCTGATATTTTTTTTGATAATTATATAAAAGTGGGAAAATTAATAATCGTATTTTTGTATGTTGTTATAATACCACCATCATGAGAAAACATTTAGCATCAGGCTTACTTGCCGTTGTTTTAGCGGCCGGTTGTGCGACCAATCCGATTACAGGAAAACAAAACTTGAATTTTGTTTCAAACAGTGAATTATTTCCATCTTCGTTTCAGCAATACAATACGTTCATATCCGAAAACAAGGTAATTACGGGAACTGCAGATGCGAAAAAAGTAGAATTGGTAGGAGGAAGAATTAAGGCAGCAGCCGAAAAATATTTGATTTACCTGGGACAATCGCAGTATTTGAAAGATTATCGTTGGGAGTACAAACTCGTAGACAATAAAGAGGTGAATGCCTGGTGTATGCCTGGAGGAAAAATTGTGGTATACTCGGGAATTTTACCGATCACACAAAATGATTCCGGTTTAGCTACCGTTATGGGACATGAGGTTTCACACGCTTTAGCAAATCATGGCGCACAAAGAATGAGTGCTGCACAGTTACAGCAAATAGGAAGCGTTGCTTTAGGAGCAGCCACAAGCGGTAAAACCCAGCAAACACAGGAAATATTCGCACAGGCTTATGGTTTAGGTACGCAGGTGGGAGTAATGTTGCCGTTCAGTCGAAGCAATGAAACTGAGGCAGATAAAATTGGTCTGACATTAATGGCCATTGCAGGTTATAATCCGGATGACGCTATTTCGTTCTGGAGCAGGATGTCAGCCAAATCCGGAGGATCGGGAACACCGGAGTTTATGAGTACACACCCTTCTGATGCTTCAAGGATTGCCAATATAAGAGCTTTAATACCCGAAGCAAGAGCAACGGCACTTAAAGTGGGAATTATTAAATAATTTATTTTAAATATTAAATGAAAACTGTTTTACTAAATAAGTATAACAGTTTTTTTTTGTCTTTATATATTGATAAGACCTTTTCTTTTTAATTTTTTTGTTTTAAGCATTTTAATGTGTAGGAAAATATTTATATTTGAAAAAGAATAATTTAATAATGACTAATCATAGGTTTAAAAAGAGATACAATCTTAATTCACATTTTATAGATAAAAATGTATTAGTCTGGTACGGCTGACCATTTGATGAAGTTTATTGAATTTTAATTTTATGTGAAATCTAGAATTATAAAATTTTATAAAGATGAAAGGGAAAATTAGTTTATGGAGCGCTATGGCATTATTTTTTATTAACGTAAGTGTAAGTTCTGCTCAAGGGTTTGACTTTAGAGATCTAAAAGCCAAAGATTATATGGAAGATTTGGCCTTACTAAAAGAAATTATCGAGAAGCAACACCCGGATCCGTTTAAATTTATTACAAAGGAGCAGTGGGAGAATCATTTTAAAAAAAGTTACAAAGAGCTGGATAAAGAACCTACCTATTTAAAATTTTTGAACTGTATACCCAAGATTAAAGATGGTCATTTTTCAATATATGCCAGGGATGAATTTCTTGATGAATACATGAAAGAAAAGTATACCTATTTCCCTGTTTCTGTTATTATACTTGAGAATAGAATGTTTGTAAATACTAAAAATTCTAAAATCCCTTTTTTAAGTGAAATTACCGAAATCAATAAGCGACCGATATCTGATATAATTAATGAAATTGCTGGGCATGTCCAAGGGGAAGGAAATATTAAATCAAGTGTTGAAGACTTTATTACAAATGATTTTTCTGTAAGTTATTCGGTTTATATTAATTCTGGAGTGAATAGTTTTGAAGTTAGATTTAAAAATTCATTGTCCGGTAACACTGTTGTGAATCTGGAAGCAATTGATTATTATGAGTTATATTCAGAGAGGGAAAAGAAAATAGCTCCATTAAACAAATTGGAGCTTAGTTCAAGTATAGATTACAGATTTTATAAGCAAAAATCAACAGGAAAACTGACAATCAATACTTTTGACATCTCTGAGGCTGAAGCATATCAGAAGTTTAAAGATTTTTTTACTAAAATTAAAGAGTATGGTTATGAAAATGTGATAATAGATGTAAGAACTAATAGAGGAGGTAATCCTCAAATAGCGGCAGTTTTGTATTCATTTATTGCCAGTGGAAATTTTAGAAATGAATTTAACTACAAAGCAAAGGCTATAAAATTTGTGCATCCTGAATTTTTAGTCAATGATAATGGTGTTCAGGTTCCTGAAAGTGAAGTTAAAAGCTATGAAAATTTTATTTACCAAAGATTTGACTTAAAAGACGAAATGTACATTGGAAACCAAAGAGCGAATGCTGAAATAACAGAAGATTTTCCTGCTGATAAAGGGGCTTTTAGTGGAAAAGTGTATGTCCTGACAAGTGGAAATACGTATTCTGCATCTGTCTATTTTGCCAAGTTAATAGTAGAAAACAAAAGAGGAATTATTGTAGGGAAAGAAACGGGAGGAAGTGATGGTAATACCTTTGCTGGGTACTTTTTAAATTATAAGTTGCCCAAAACAAAATCGACAATGAGGTTCTCTTTCACAGAACTGTTTTTTGGGAAAAATTTTCAAAAGGTTGATACAGGAGTGCTACCGGATAAAAAACTTCTTTTAGAGGAAAGATTATCGTATTTATCCCAGGAAAAAGATCCTGAGGTTGCTTATATTTTTGAGAAGTTAATAGATCAATAAAAAGAATGAATATGTATTGTTAAAAACAAAAGAGATGTTCTTAATGCTATAATAATAGGTTCTTAATAAAAAATAAATAAATTCGCAGCTTAATTAACCAACTACTTACTATGAAGAACCTACAAAAAGGAGATAAGAAATTATTGAATGCCTGGGCATTTTACGACTGGGCCAATTCGGTTTATACATTAACGATTGCTTCGGCAGTATTTCCCATATTTTATGAAGCCTTATTTACAGATCGCGACCATTATATTGATGTATTTGGAATGCACCTTAAAAATTCAGCCTTAATTAGTTTTATTACCGCAGCAGCCTTTTTGGTAGTGTCTTTTATCTCTCCTTTATTATCCGGAATTGCCGACTATGTGGGGAATAAAAAAGCTTTCATGAAATTCTTTTGTTATATGGGAGCCTTGTCCTGCATGGGACTGTATTGGTTTGATCTCGATAATATTTATACAGGATTAGCCTTTTATTTCTTAGGATTGCTGGGATATTGGGGAAGTTTGGTTTTTTATAATTCTTACCTGCCGGATATTGCTTTTGAAGAACAGCAGGACAAAATTAGCGCCAAAGGGTATTCTATGGGGTATATTGGTAGTGTATTGTTGCTGATTATCAATTTAGCAATGATTATGAAACCAAAACTTTTTGGTATTACCGGAACCGATGGAGAAGCTGCGATGAAAGCCATGCGTTACTCTTTTATAATGGTTGGAGTCTGGTGGATTCTATTCAGCCAGTATACCTACTATTATCTGCCAAAAGGAAGTAAAGCGAATGGTCAGAAATTAACCAGCTCGGTTGTTTTTAATGGCTTTAAAGAGTTAAAAAAGGTTTGGGCTTTGCTGAAAGATAACATTGCCCTAAGAAGATATTTAAGCGGTTTTTTTGTTTCAAGTATGGCGGTGCAAACGGTAATGCTTGTAGCGACTTATTTTGGAGCGCAGGAAATTGAGTGGGCAACCAAAGAAGATAGTACCATTGGATTAATAAAATGTATTTTGATTATCCAGTTAGTAGCAGTTGTTGGAGCAGTTTTAACCTCAAGAGCATCGGCTAAGTTTGGAAACATTCCAACCTTGATTGTTATCAATAGTATTTGGGCTGTGTTTTGTGCTTTGGCGTACTTTATAGTATTACCGATGCATTTTTATGTGATGGCAACTATAGCTGGATTTGTGATGGGTGGAATTCAGGCATTGTCCCGTTCGACTTATTCAAAATTATTACCGGAAACAGAAGACACTGCTTCTTTCTTTAGTTTTTATGATGTAGCGGAGAAAATCGGAATTGTAATCGGAATGTGTGTTTATGGAATCATCGATCAAATCACCGGAAGTCCGCGTGCCGCAATTGTGATTTTGGCCATCTTCTTCGTTACTGCCATTTTCCTTTTAAGACGAGTACCAAAAAAGGCACTTTAAAAAGCTAGTGTGTAAACACAAGTATAAAAAAATAACACGAATTGCACGAATTGTCACTAATTTGTTTGTGGAGTTAATTTTACAAACATAGTTAACCATTAAAATTTGTGCAAATTCGTGGAATTCGTGTTCAGACTGTAGCTTTAAAAAGCACTTTTACTTCAATATTATTTAGATTTAAGCTGCGCATTGATTTTTACAAGCATTTGCGCAGCATTTTCATTTTTAGGATTTAACTCCAACGATTTTAAATAATTCTCTTTGGCAGGACCTAATTGTCCAATAGCTTCATAAATTTCACCTAAACTGTCAAAAGCATTCGAAGAAGTCGGATATTCTGAACAATTAAGAGCAAAAATCTGAACCGAAAGATCAGTTAGTTTCTTATTAAACAAATTATAACCAAAATTGTTTAGATCGTCTTCAAAATTATAGTCAGGATATTTTAATTTTAATTTTTTAAATTGATTGAGAGCAGTTTCAAAGGTATTCTCACTGAATATTTCGATTAACTGAGTCTGTGGCGTTCTGATTTGTTCCGGACTCAGATGTAAAAATCGCGTGGTACTTGCTGCACGGGTGATCGTTATGGCTTGTAATTTATGGTTGAGTAAGTTAAAATGAATTTCGTTCGGATAATTATCGATTTTGAAAGTATTGTTTCCTAAGTAATACATCTTAGTTTTTTCGGTATCAAAATTCTCTTTTAAAAAGGGGGAGTAAAGATAAAGACTGTTATGCTCTTCAGCTATTTTAGTTGTTCCCATTCGGTCATATCCGTACAGAATCTCAGTATAATATCCTTTTATAGCATTTTTTAATTCTGATGGAATTTTAACAGCACCTCCCTTAATTGGTTTAGACCAGTTTAGTTTTGTGATGACTTCTTTTTCGATGTACGTCATTACGGGAAGTCTGTTAGGTTTGTCACCGTTGGCTAAAACGGCAATTCCGTTACCATTTTTCATGGTAGCAAGCAAATCACCACCGGTTCCGGTATTAGAGCCATCATGCGAGAACCAGTCCAGATTTCCGTATCCAAGACTTCGCTGCCATCCGTAACTCCATCCTCGTGGACCTTTCATTGTAACTATGTTTGTAACCTTTTCAGTCACGGCTTTAGAAATCACCTTTCCTTTACCCGCAAGTGCTTTTTGTAATTCAATCGCAATTAAGGCCAGATCAGTAGGAGTAGACCACAATCCCGAAGGTGCAACTTGTGGCGTGATAGGAATTCCCGTTCGGATTATTTTACCATTACTGTTGTGTACTTTAGCAATATTAGTCAGAAAACCATTTTCATTGGGCTGAATCATAGTTGAATTCTGCAAATGCAAAGGATCAAGAAGTTGCTCTTTGACAATTTGTGCCAATGGTTTTTTGAAATGATCTTCCAGAGCACATTGAATAATTACATAACCGCCACCGCTATATTGCCAGTCAGTCCCAGGTTTGAAAAGAAATTCGATTGGCTTTTTAGATCGGGGTAATAATTTGCCCTGCAGACTTTCTACAATTGTGGGAATGGAATCTCCCTGATAATAATCTTCGAAACCGCCCTGACTTGTTCCGGCTGTATGGGATAAAAGGTGTTTCCAGGTAACGGGTGTTTTTGTGGTAAAGTCGCTTTTAGGTAATTGCCATGATTTTAGATATTGAGAGATAGGGGCATTAAGGTTGATTAGTCCTTTTTCCTCTAAAATTGCACAAACAATAGCGACAAGAGGCTTTGAGATGGAGGCAGTAGAAAAAGCAGTGTTCAAATCAATTTTTTCTCCTGTATCTGCCGCTTTTACACCCCATTGATTCGTCCAGATTACTTTGTAATTTTCAAAAACAGCAACACTCAATCCTTTAAGGTTGTATTTTGACATTATTTCTGCAGTGCCATTTTTTAAGCTGTCCAGAGATTTTATTTTTTCAGAAATAGTTGTTTCCTGAGAAAATGATAAAGTGCAGGAGGTAATCAGAAGTAAAACTAAAAAAGTTCGTTTCATTGGTAGTGATTTTTGATCGCGGTACCGCTTTTAAAGTATAAGCTCAATAATAAAAGAAAAGTAAGCTGTTGTTCTTTGATTTGATGATGGTAATATTCTTTTATTATTGAGCTTTTTATAGAATTAAGCTTTTGAAATACTTCCTGATCCTGAAACTTTTACACTTCGTTTCTCTGGATTTCCGCTGTATCTGACATCACCGGATCCTGAAACTTTTGCGCTTATACTTTCAGTACAGTTTACGCGAACATCTCCTGATCCTGAAATGGTTACTTCGGTGTTTTTTGTTTTAAGATTTGTAGCATCGATATCTCCGGAACCTGATAATATGGTAGAAAAATTAGCAGCATTTCCTTTTAAATTTACATCTCCTGATCCGCTTAAAGTTAATTCAAGATCGTTGGAGTCTAAAGCCAGATTAAAGTTTCCTGAACCGGATAGTTTTGCCAGAAATTTGTCGCTTTTGATCGTGTTTTTTGATTGAACGTCCCCGGAACCGGATAAAGTCAATCCGGATATGGATTCAAAAGGAACCGTTACTTCAATCTTTTTGCCAAGACTTGGGGAGAGATTGACTCCTTTTTCTGTATAAATTTTTAAAACATTGTTTTCTACTTCCACTTTAATGGCAGTCAGTAAATTTTGTTCTCCTTTTACTGTAATTTTTCCTTCTTTCCCTGCTACTAAATCCACATCAAAAAAACCGGAAATTTTTATACCATCATAATCAGAAGTAGTTCTGGTTTCAGAAACGACGTTGCCATTTCCTTTTATCTTTTTATTAGACCATTGAGCATTTGCAATAAAACTAAATAAAAATGCACTGCAAACGAATAATTTAACGGATGTTTTCATTGTTTTGATTGTTTTTAGATTGTTATTTTTTGATTAATGCAGCATTACCATAGCTGGTAGTTACCGTTATTTTGCTTTGTCCTTTTTTCTTATTGTAACCGCTTATTTTTTTAGCACTGCCTTTGCTTTCCGCCACCGATGTTTCTAACGAACTGTCGTATTTGATATTCCCGTATCTGGTGTTAATGTCAAAATCAAAAGCAAGATCAGCGCTGTAACCCAGTGATACATTCGTGTAGCTGCTCGCAACAGTCACATTCTTTTTTTTCTCATTTAGAGTGTCTACATTTATCTTTGAATAGGCCGTATCAATATTCAAATTACCGGAGAGCTCTCCAACAGAAACACTTAAGTAATTTCCGGAACCCGTCAGCGAACTGATTTTTTGAAGTTTAAAAGTAGAGTAATTACTATTGTATTTGATATTTTGACCTTCATTGAGCAAGTATAAATCAGTATAATTGGAATCTATATTTAAGTTTCCGGCTTGCGAAATTTTCAGGTCAGAATAGCGTGCTTCAATATTTCCGTTTTTGATAGATTCAATGGTCGAGTTATCGCAATAGCCTATTTCGATTCGATTGCTGGAACCATTTAGTTTTCCTAACGTTATTTTCCCGTATTTACAAGTAATGTCTGTGGTAGATTCTAAACTCAGCGTAGTGATATCTCCGTACTTATTATTAAGTTTCACCGAACCGTTTTTCGGGATCTTAATGACATAGTTAATTTCAAAGAAATCAGCACTTCCTTTACTTCTTACCGAAGAATTCCCAAGGTTTGTCACCGCAGTAACCATCGATTTAAGGGCAGTAATGTCAACATCAATACTGTTTATTCTTTGGTTTGCCCAACTTTCATTTTTACTGGTTGCCTTAATAGTAATGTCAATGTCGATTTTATCTTCATTCCAGGTACTGACCGTGATGTCTCCATATTTGTTGTCAATATCAATACCAGCGTTCGAATTTACGATATAGGTCTTTTTAATGTTCTTTTGCTTAGTGATGTAACTATTATCATCGTTTGAGAATCCTAAAAAAGGAAGCAAAAGCAATAGGATGAGTATTTTATAATGTCTTTTCATGTGTAGTGTTAGTTTTAAAATTTTCATTTTCTTCAATGCGTTTCAATACCGTTTGTAAAAAGGAAATACGTGTTTCCAGGTTACTGATCATGGCATAAATAATTTGTTTGTTTTCACCGTTTTTCTGCAATTCTTTCATGATTTTTGCATAATCGGCATCAAACACCTTCATTTGTTTTAAGGCATCGTTAATAATCTGTTCATTCTGAGGAGAACTTTTTTCTTTTAATTTTACTAGCTCATTATCGATTAAAATACTGAATATCGAATCGGTTCTTTTGGCTTCCTTCGAAGCAAACTTGTAGGGTTTAGGCTCCTGGTAACTGTTGTAGAATATAGATACCCCCAACAATACCACAATTGAAGCAGCAATGGCCCAAACCGCATGATTTTTCTTCTTAGGCTGTTTTTTGTTTAATTTATTTAAGAAATCAAGTTGATGGCCGGAAGTTAATTCGGCTACATCCCATTGGTTCTCAAACTTTTTGAATAATTGATCTAAATCGTCATTTTCCTTTTTCATATCTCCTCTAATTTTTTTCGTAAACTTTCTTTTGCTCTGCTTAGCGTCGTCCGGCAATTAGCATAACTGATGTTTAATATTTCACTAATTTCCTCCTGATCGTAACCCTCAATATAAAAAAGGGTTAAAACCATACGATAATTGTCTTTCAGGTTAGAAATCGTATCTAAGACTTGTTTTACTTTAAGTGAATTCAGGTCAATGCTGTCACTTAATACACTGTCATTTTCCTCTATTTTATAAAGGGTTTTAGTCAAATCTTCTGCCTGAAAAGCATTATTCTTTTTATAAAAATCAATACTGTAATTGATGATTATTCTTTTTAACCACGCACCAAACGCTACTTCTTGTTTGTAATCATTGATTTTTGTAAAAGCTTTCAGAAAACCTTCCTGCATGACGTCCTGTGCAAAATGTTCATCTTTCACAATGCGGAATGCCACATTGTACATCGCTTTACAATAACGATTGTAAACTTCGAATTGCGCTTTTTGGTTGTTCTCCTTACAAAGCGTGATTAATTCTTCGATATTCTGGTTAGTTATACTCAAGTAATTGTTGCTAGTTTTTAATAATGACTTTGCTTTTTTGGGTTTGTTACAGTTTTGATAAAATTAATTTTATTTTTTTTTAAAATAATTGTCTTTCATAGGTTATTTAACTTCTATCATACAATTTCAAAACTTTCTTTTTTGCTTTTGGCACAATGATTGTCTATTTTTACCGCTAATCTTGTAAATGAAATACTTTGCACAGATTTAACTAAAACTACCGCCTGTAAAGTTATATTTGCGGTTAGTATGAAATATTTAATGACAAAACGACTTATATACTATTATGTCAAACCATAAAATACTCACAATTGACAATCTGTCACTTCAGGAATTTGACTCAGAAGCAGATTTGATTCCATTATTAACTCCGGAAGACGAAGAGGAAATGAATAACGAAGAGCTTCCGCTCTCGTTGCCTATTTTACCGTTGCGTAATACCGTTTTATTTCCGGGAGTTGTTATTCCGATTTCGGCAGGAAGAGATAAATCAATCAAATTAATTAATGATGCCAATGCCGGCGGAAAAATTATTGGTGTGGTTTCTCAGATTAATGAAGAAGACGAAGACCCGTCAAAAGATGATATTCATAAAATTGGAACCGTAGCCAGAATTCTTCGCGTTTTAAAAATGCCTGACGGAAACGTAACCGTAATTCTACAAGGTAAAAAACGTTTCGAAATTGATGAAGTAGTTTCAGAAGAGCCTTATATCACTGCCACGATCAAAGAAGTTTCAGAAGAACGTCCGGCAGAAGATGATACCGAGTTTACCGCAATTTTAGATTCAGTAAAAGAACTGGCGATCCAAATTATAAAAGAAAGTCCAAACATTCCGTCAGAAGCTACTTTTGCGATTAAAAACATTGAAAGCCAGTCGTTTTTAATCAATTTTGTTTCTTCCAATATGAATTTATCCGTAAAAGAAAAACAAGGTTTGTTATCAATAAACGGATTAAAAGAACGGGCACTTGAAACTTTGCGTTACATGAATGTGGAACTGCAAAAATTAGAATTGAAGAACGACATTCAGTCAAAAGTTCGTTTTGATTTAGACCAGCAGCAGCGTGAATATTTCCTTCACCAGCAAATGAAGACCATTCAGGAAGAATTGGGAGGCGTTTCGCAGGAAGAAGAAATGGATGAAATGGGATTGAAGGCCAAAACCAAAAAGTGGGACGAGAAAACGCAGAAACATTTCGAAAAAGAATTGTCTAAAATGCGTAGAATGAACCCGCAATCCCCTGATTTTGGAATTCAGCGTAACTACCTGGAATTGTTTTTAGAATTACCTTGGGGGGAATATTCTAAAGATAAATTCGATTTAAAACATGCACAAAAAGTATTAGATAAAGATCATTTCGGACTTGAAGAAGTAAAGAAAAGAATGATCGAACATTTGGCAGTATTGAAACTTCGTAACGATATGAGATCGCCAATTATATGTTTGACAGGGCCTCCGGGAGTAGGTAAAACCTCTATCGGTCGTTCGGTTGCTGAAGCATTAGGGCGTGAGTATGTGCGTATTTCTTTAGGTGGTTTGCGTGATGAAGCTGAAATTCGCGGACACAGAAAGACTTATATCGGTGCTATGCCGGGACGAATCATTCAGAGTTTGAAAAAAGCCGGAACCTCAAATCCTGTTTTTATACTGGATGAGATTGATAAATTGTCAAGCGGTAACAGTGGCGATCCGTCTTCAGCCTTATTAGAAGTATTAGATCCGGAGCAAAACAATGCTTTTTACGACAACTTCCTTGAAATGGGGTACGATTTGTCTAAAGTAATGTTTATCGCAACTTCAAACAATATGTCAGCCATTCAGCCGGCATTACGCGACAGAATGGAAGTAATCAAAATGTCCGGTTACACCATCGAAGAAAAAGTTGAAATTGCCAAAAGACACCTTTTCCCGAAACAATTAGAAGCACACGGATTGACAGTTAAAGATTTGACCATTGGTAAAAAACAACTGGAAAAAATCGTAGAAGGATACACACGTGAATCCGGAGTTCGTAATCTTGAAACTAAAATTGCTCAGGTCATTCGTAATGCAGCAAAAGCGGTTGCGATGGAAGAAGAGTACAATAAAAAAGTAACCGACGAAGATATCGTGACTGTTTTGGGAGTACCAAGATTGGAACGTGATAAATATGAAAACAACGATATTGCAGGAGTAGTTACAGGTTTAGCCTGGACGAGTGTGGGTGGAGATATTTTGTTTATCGAATCTTTGATTTCGGAAGGAAAAGGAGCTTTGACCATTACCGGAAACCTTGGTAATGTAATGAAAGAATCGGCTACAATTGCTTTAGAGTACATCAAAGCCAATGCTAAAAAATTAGGTTTGAATGTTGAATTGTTTCAAAAGTACAATATCCATTTACACGTACCGGAAGGCGCAACACCAAAAGACGGTCCAAGTGCAGGAATAGCCATGTTAACGTCTTTAGTTTCATTACTTACACAAAAGAAAGTAAAGAAAAGTTTAGCAATGACAGGAGAAATTACGCTTCGTGGTAAAGTTTTACCGGTGGGCGGAATTAAAGAAAAAATCCTGGCAGCAAAAAGAGCCAATATTAAAGAGATCATTTTATGTCATGAAAATAAAAGTGACATTGATGAAATTAAAGCCGAATATTTAGAAGGACTTACTTTTCATTATGTGAAAGAAATGAGCGAAGTTCTGGCTCTGGCATTGACAGATCAGAATGTTAAGAACGCGAAAACGCTGAAATAAAGTTTATAGTTAATCTTCAATACAAAAATTCCAAATTCCAATCTGTGACCTCAGGTTTGAATTTGGAATTTTTTATTGGAATTTAATCTAAGGCAACAGTTTTGGAATTTGGAATTTTATTATTTGGATTTTTTGCATTGGAATTTATTTTTGTTTGTTATATAATTTTATCTTCGCACTTGCGTTATCCCTCTATAGGATCGCCCCAGAAGAATGTTAAAACAGTTTGTTTTATTTTTATTAGTAACAATTTGCTCCGTTAGTTATGGGCAAATAGGAGGGCGTCACACCTATCAGTTCTTGAATTTAACGACTTCTCCGAGACAGGCAGCATTAGGTGGAGAAACAATCACGATTTATGACGAGGATGTCAATCAGGTGATGTCTAACCCGGCAGCTTTAAATGAAGATATGGACAATCGTCTTGCTCTGAATTATGGGAGTTACTATGGAGAAGCTTCTTATGGAACAGCTTCTTATGCTTATACTTACGACAGACATGTGCAGACATTTTATGCAGGAGTGAGCTATGTCAATTATGGTTCATTTGAGGGTTATGATGAAAATGGTCAGGCCACTTCAAATTTTACCGGGAGTGAAGGCGCACTTTCATTGGGTTATGCTTATAATGTTCCTTATACTGATTTGCACATTGGAGCAAGTGCTAAGCTAATAACTTCAACTTTAGAAAGTTATAATTCGATAGGAGGAGCAATTGATTTAGGTTTTTTGTATGTAATTGAAAAAAATGACGTAAATTTGGGTCTGGTAATCCGTAATATAGGTACGCAGTTTACAACGTACTCGGGTATAAAGGAAAATTTACCATTTGAAATCGTGGCTGGAGTTTCTCAGGAATTAGAGCATGTGCCCCTTCGCTGGCATCTTACATTAGAAAATTTGCAACAGTGGAACATCTCTTTTTCGAATCCCGTTCGTGGAGGAACCGGCATAGATGGATCAACAAACAAAGAAAAAGTTTCGTTTTTAAACAACGCTTTAAGGCATGTTGTTTTAGGAGTAGAACTTTTCCCAAAAAAAGCATTTAATTTGCGTTTAGGATATAATTTTAGAAGGGGAGAAGAATTACGGGTGAATGAACAGCGTAATTTTTCAGGGGTGTCAGTAGGATTTGGATTAAAAATGAACAGGTTAAAATTTAACTATTCATATTCCAGATACACTTTAGCAGCAAATACAAGTCTTTTTGGTCTAATTTTAAATTTTCAGTAATGATATGAAAATACTTAGTTTGTTTTTGTTTTTAACAGTTGGAGTTTTAACGGGTGCAAAACACTACTATAAAAAAGAAACCGCTATTTCCAGTCTGGAAGTAGAGCGTATGAACCTTAGAGTAAACGAAATAAAAAACATGATGAGTATTGATTCTAAATACAATACCAAAATTGCTTTTTTCGTTGATATGAGCATACCGTCAGGGAAAAATCGTTTTTTTGTTTACGATTTGGTAAACAATAAAGTTATCGATCAGGGGCTTGTAGCACATGGTTCAGGATCAGAAACGGGTGTAAAAGGAAGTTTACGTTTCAGTAATACTCCTAATTCCAATTGCACTGCTTTAGGCCGATATGCGATTCAGAAATGTTATAAAGGAATCTTCGGAAAAGCGTATAAATTAAACGGTCTGGATGAAACCAATAATAATGCTTTAAAAAGAGCCATAGTGTTACATTATTACTCTGCAGTTCCTTATGAAGAACAAGATTATTACATCAGTAACAGCCATGGCTGTCCGATGGTTAATGAACAGTTCTTTAAAAGACTAGAAAAATATATAGATTGTTCTAAGTCAAATATCATTTTAGATGTTTATTATTAGGACGCATAAAGTATAATTTCAATCAAATAAATCATACAGCTGTTGTTCTTTCAACAGCTTTTTTTATGCCTGAAATTAGTACAATGTGATCCGGAATGCATAAGTATTATAATCTAATGTAAAATAAGACGGGATATTTCCTGGTAGGAGAACGCGTTAGGGATGGCAGCGATATCCTTTTGCGATACCAGTAGGTTCTCATCGTTTATGAATTTTATGTCGCAAAAGATTTAGCGTACAGCCCGACCCGGAGGGTAACGCCATCAGCAATAATAAATTAGAAAGTCTTCAGGAGAGATTGCTTTTCATTATTATTTTGATGTTCCGTATAAAGAGCAAAAAGGATATATTTGCAACAGTTACGGATACCCGATGGTGAACAGGAAATATTTTGAAAGAGTGGCTAAGATAATTGATACTTCCGGATCCGATATTTTGAGGAGTATTTACTATTGAAGCCGGACCAGCGCAGTAAATAAGTTTAAATTTAAAAAATATAAAAATTGAAAAAAATTACCATTGCAATTGATGGATTCTCCTCAACAGGAAAGAGCACTTTGGCAAAACAATTAGCAAAAGAGCTAGAGTATGTTTATGTAGATACCGGAGCAATGTACCGTGCCGTAGCGTACTTTGCCATGCAGAACCAGCTTATTGCAGTCGATTTTTTTGATAAAGCAGCCCTTATAACGGCTTTACCGAACATTCAGTTAGAGTTTAAGTTTAATGCCGATCTTGGTTTTGCCGAGATGTATCTTAACGGTGAAAATGTAGAAAAACAAATCAGAACCATCGAAGTTTCCAGTTTCGTTAGTAAAGTAGCAGAAGTTTCTGAAGTGCGTTCCAAATTAGTGGAACAACAGCAGGAAATGGGAAAAAATAAAGGTATTGTAATGGACGGAAGAGATATTGGTACTGTAGTATTCCCAAATGCCGAACTTAAAATATTCATGACAGCCAGTGCCGAAACCCGTGCACAAAGACGTTTTGATGAATTGCAGCAAAAAGGCGACGACGTTTCTTATGAAGATGTTTTAAAAAATGTAGTCGAAAGAGACTATATCGATACACATCGTGAAGATTCTCCATTAATTATTGCCGATGATGCGATAGAAATAGATAATTCTTACTTAAACAGAGAAGAACAGTTTACAGCAGTGCTGGAATTAGTAACAGATGTTGTTAAAACAATTTAATTTTTTGTAGATATCATTTTTAATGGTAGTTTTACCGCTTCATTTATTTTAAAGACAATTTCATCATATGGGAATTAAAAACAGGTTGATTATAATGAGCTTTCTTCAATTTTTTGTTTGGGGAGCCTGGCTTATAACAATTGGAAATTATTGGTTTGGAACTAAAAACTGGGAAGGAACTCAGTTTGGTTTGGTCTTCGGAACCATGGGAATTGCTTCTTTATTCATGCCCACTTTAACCGGAATTATTGCAGACAGATGGATTAATGCAGAAAAACTGTATGGTGTCCTGCACATTCTTTATGCAGTAGTTTTATTTGGTATTGCACACGTTACCACACCAGATAATTTTATATACGTAATGTTTATCGCAATGTGTTGCTACATGCCAACAATTGCTTTGAGTAATTCTATTTCGTATACCTCGCTTAAATTAAATAATAAAAATATTGTAAAAGATTTTCCGCCTATCCGTGTTTGGGGAACTATTGGTTTTATTGCCGCCATGTGGATCACTAATTTAAGTGGAAGCAAAGCAACAGAATATCAGTTTTACATCGCCGGAGTTGGTGCGCTGATTCTTGGGATTTATGCTTTCACATTGCCAAAATGTAAGCCACAGCGTCTTACTAAAGAAGATGCTTCTCTGGTGGAAACTTTAGGATTGGAAGCCTTTAAATTGTTTGGAAATTATAAAATGGCCTTGTTTTTTGTATTCTCTATGTTTTTAGGAGGTGCTTTGCAATTGACGAATGCTTACGGAGACGTATTTTTAGACGAATTCAAACATTTTCCTAAATATGCAGATTCTTTTGTAATTAAATATTCGACTATCATCATGTCGATTTCTCAGGTTTCTGAGACATTATTTATTCTTGCAATTCCGTTTTTCTTAAGACGTTTTGGAATCAAACAGGTAATGCTGATTAGTATGCTGGCCTGGGTATTGCGTTTCGGATTATTTGGTTTTGGAGACCCGGTAGGAGGTTTATGGATGATCATACTGTCATGTATCGTGTACGGAATGGCATTTGATTTTTTCAATATTTCAGGTTCGTTGTTCGTTGAAAGCAATACCGATTCGAAAATACGTTCCTCTGCGCAAGGATTGTTCATGATGATGACCAATGGTATAGGAGCGGTTTTAGGAAGTTTAACTTCAGGTTGGGCTATTGATCGCTTTTTTACTAAATCGTTCACGAATACTACCGAGCTGGCTTCATTTTTGCAAACCGAGAGTACAAATTCAAAAATGCTGGAATTTGTCAAAGGACAAGGCA
Organism: Flavobacterium sp. N502540; assembly: GCF_025947365.1. NCBI lineage: Bacteria > Pseudomonadati > Bacteroidota > Flavobacteriia > Flavobacteriales > Flavobacteriaceae > Flavobacterium > Flavobacterium sp. N502540. The sequence goes on along the minus strand of NZ_CP110012.1, from coordinate 4,616,167 downwards.
ATTCAGTTTCTGCAGATGGAATATTTACGAATCCAATCTTAATGAAAGACTGGCAAACCATCTGGCTGTCATTTGCAGCTTATGCCTTAGTGATTGCAATTGCTTTTGCGATTTTATTCAAACACAAACATAACCCGAAAGAATTAGAGAATTTGAGTCATTAGAAAGAAATAACAGTATTAAAAATCCCGTTTTCAACACTATGAAAACGGGATTTTTTTTGACATCATTTGTATCTTTAGTTGACTTCGATACGATTAAATGAAAACAGATCATTATTAGCTGATTTTACGGTAATATAATACTGACCCACGGGCAAATTCGTTTCAATTGTATCAACCTTCGGCGTAATTAGCGTAGATTGAATCGGAATTAACAAATCTGCATTTTTAGTGGTATTGTATTCGTCTAATAAGAAAACGTCAACCAAAAGCTCTTCGTTTTTAAGCGGAATAAATTTTTGGTCCTTCAGACTAACCTTTTTAAAAACCTGATTAGGGTAAACAGACTGCAGGTTGGCTTCAAGATTATTGATTAAAAAGTAATCGGCACTTGATTTCATTAAAGTATCTTTGGCGAATACCGATTTTGGAAGCAGAACTAATTTTTCTTTTGTCTTCATCATAACAGTCTCCTGATTGATGGTAACGGGATCTATGTGTGAGTATTCTTTTAAATAATTGGCCATAAGACGTTTTTTGCCTTCTTCTTCCAGATGACCGTGTCCCACATAAATAAAAATTTTAGCCTTTGGATCTTTCTCTAATATTTTCATGACATTTCTGGCTTGCCCTATTTCCCGATCTATTTTCTGATCTGAATTTTCATGCCCCACAAGAGTAAATCCCATAGCATTGGCTTTCCTTACAAAGTGACCAAAATAGGGATCTTTGATATAAAAACCATTTTTGGCATTTGGAACAGGCGCGGTATTAGTACTATAATTTGGTGTAAAGGTTTCCATCGAAATTACAGTAAACCCTTTTTGTTTCAAGACATCCAGAAGATTCATGGCAAACAACCGATGCTTGGGATAAAAATGATCTTCATTGAGTATAATTATCTGATTGTCGTTAGCGAGATCCCCAATTGCCGCAATTACAGCTTCCTCTTTTTTCACTTCATTTTGGGACAGCGAGTTTAAAACGGTGCGGTTCAAATCACTTTTATCGCTTTCATAGCCCTTAATCAATGCATCGTATTCTCTATTATCACCTATATAAGAATTGATTGTTAAGTACAAAGGATTTTTGAGCATTATTTTTTTTGGATCTTTTATAGGAGCCTTTTTAATTTTTTCTCTTCCCTGCAGGTAATTTTTATGTGGTTCAGTGGTATAATAATTAAAGAGATGCATATACGACAGTTTATTCAAAGAGGTACTGTCCAAATGAACCTTCCTAATACTTTCAGTCGCCTTTTCCAAATGATTGGTGTTGGCTGACATTCGCGTAAGGGCAACAATTTTTTTTGATCCCTTTAGTTTTTCGTACACAATAATTCCATTGATACTGTCATTTTGCAGCAGTTTTTCATGAACAATGGTATCGTTTGGCTTTTCAATCTTTTCAAAGAAATAGAAAGTCTCTAAGTTTTGGTCTGTTTTGTAGCTTAGGAATAAGTGAGCAGCAGTAACATCTTTGGAATTCCCAATTCGTTTTTGCAGGGCACTTTTTTTAATCTTAGACAGATCGTCATAAGCAACACCTTTCGGTATTTCGATGGAGACATCCAGTAAATTATTGTAAAATAAATCGCCTTTGTTTCTTTCTCCGACGATAAAGTTATGCTGAATAACATCCTGGTCAATGGTTTTACACCCGGTGAACACTAAAAAACAACTTGCCGAATAGCAATATATTCGGAATTTGGAAGGAATTAATTGTATCATAGTTTTAAGAATAAGGAATAGCAAATTTCATTGCTTTCTGAAGATCTGTATGTTAGTTTATTATCGGAAATCAGGATTATATTATCCGTTAGAGTAATTAATTCTATCATGTTTTGAGCTCTCATCTGTGTTTTGGTGTAAAATGGTATTGCAATTCATCAGGAATTAGGATTATTTTTTAAAGCTGATGACAAAATTGTACAGGAAAAAAGCTGTAAGGTACAATTTTTCCTAGTTTTTTAAAGGATATCTTTGTTTGTGTAAGATAACTATTTCGAACAGACCGTACTTATGGCGGACACGTAATGTCCGGTAAATTGACTGCAGCAACCATAAAAGTAAGTCTTGATCAAAAACTGGACTGTGTGGTTATTTTGCCACAGCAGAACAGGGTCTTCAACAAACCGTGGACAAAACAATGTTAAAAGCGCTTATTAAAAGGGCCGCTTATTAAATTTTAAAATTCAAAAGACATGACAAAATTAAAATTAGCAATTTCTACTATGATTTTGCTCGCTACTGCTATGATTGCACAGCAGAACAAAGAAATTCAGCACCTGAAATTGGAAGATGAGAGAAAAAAACAATTGCAAGACAAACAGCAGCAAGGAAATAGTATAGAAGTTGTTGCTGCAATGGACATCCGTCCCGGTGATGTGGCTGTATCTGCCGAAGGGCGTATTTTTGCCACCATACATCCATTAGGAAGTCAAAAGATGCAATTGGTAGAGATTGTAAACGGAAAAGCCATTCCTTATCCTTCTGCCTCTTACCAGAAGTACGATGCAAAAGCAACCGATGCAAAATTTGATGCGATGTTGGGATTAATCTTTGATAAAAACAATCAGTTATGGGTTACCGATATGGGACTCGAATTAGGTAAATCCAGACTTTGGGGCTTTGATATCAGTAAAAATAAGGTAGTTGAAAAAATTGAATTGCCTCAAACTGTTGCGCCTAAAGGTACATTCACGCAGGATGTTGCCATTGATGAAAAAAATGGTTTTGCTTACTTAGCCGATATTGCCAATCCGGGCATTATTGTTCTAAATCTGAAAACAAAAAAAACACGTCGATTTAGTGGGCACGTATCTTTGGAGGCAGAAGATAAAGATATGATTATTGATGGTAAAGTAACTTATTTCGGAGGAAAACCGGCTCGTGTAGCCATTGATCCGATTACACTTTCAAACGACAGGGAAACGATATTTTTTGGAGCAATGAATGGAACTTCATGGTATAGCGTGCCGGCCAAACTATTTAGAGAAGGTAAAAGTGATGGCGAAATTAGTAAGGCAATAAAAAAAGTAGGCAGCAAACCTTTTAGCGATGGTGCTTTGACAGATGAAGCCGGAAATCATTATTTTACTAATTTACAGGAACACGCTATAACAAAGTTGGATACTGCGGGTAAATTGACTACTATTGTACAGGACACTCAAAAATTGCAATGGCCGGATAACGTTTATAAAGGCCTGGACGGCTGGATGTATATTTCAGTAAATCAGCTCAATAGTTCACCAGCTTTTACAGGTGCGGACGATCAGGGGAAACCTCCATATTTTATTTATCGTTTTAAGCAATAAGAGTATTATACTAAATCTAATTTAAAGAGTAAAATGTTCAAATTCTTCAGAGTTTCAATCAGTATTGCTATAACAGCGCTATTTATACTTAGTTTCGTTACACTAAGTGATGTTTTTCTTCATGACAATCAGTTATTCTTTCATGTACTGACTATAGTGACAGCTGCTATTTTTGCGATTATGGGGCTTGTTGGCATTGTGATTTATAAAAACTTTAGAAATATCTGGCAGTATGCTTTACAAGTAGAGCAGCAACATTTTATCAGGTCTTCTGTTCGAAAATTGTTACTTGTATTTGCTTTTATTGCAGTAATAACGGCATTATTTTCATTTATACTTTGCATAGGTTTAGTAGACAGAATGCAAAACGGAATGGCTTTATTTGGCTAGAACCGCCGAAGATTTCTGTTAGTTCCCTAAAAATCTATTATACATAGACGTTTAATGGGTTTTTAGGCTTTTGCATTTTACTCATAAGTCTTTAATATGTTCTTTTTTGTATCACATATAACCTAAACATATCCACTTATTACATGTATAGCTAAATTCTTTAAAAAAATCGCGTTTCGTACTACTATTAATTTATATTTGTAAGAATAAAGTTATTTTTAAAGCCATTGTTTAATTGATACGGAAAGTATTTAAATTTAATGTAAAAATTCTAAATAATAAGAAAAGCAATTATTATATGAGAACAGTAGTGGACAATATCGTTATATTAAAACTTTTTTATTAGATTTTTATGGTTCCGGAGGTGCAGTGCTTATTGCATTGTCTGTAAAAGATAAAGTTGGAGGCTCTTATAAAGATAATACCCTTTGATTTGCTTTCGGTTAATCCGGCAGATCTAAGAGAGGAAAAGCATTTGGAGCATTCACAGAATTAGGTTTCGGGTACAAAGGAATTGCTATAGCGGGACTTAATTATAGGTTCTAAAAAGAAGATTTAATAAGTAAACTAACTAACCAATTTAAATTTTTAACATTTAACCATTTTTTGAGAGGGGAGATAATCCCCTCTTTTTTTGTCATAAAATTTGCGAAACCGTGTAATTGTATGATCAAATTTGTTGTTGTATGATGCGTTTACTTCTATTTATTTCAGTTAAGACAGATTTAATTGTTTTGATAATCAGTGATTTAGTTTTATAGGTGTAGATTGAATTCCACATTTACAGTAAAAGTGATCAATTATTCCACAGGTGACGCACTTATTGAAACTGGTATTCATATCTCGTAACACCGTTCTATATTTGTACTCAGAAAGCAAGTTATATCAGCTGACAGCACCTTTAAGAATGAAACAGTTGGCAAGTCAGGATGATTTGTATATTATAAATTTTGATCTTAGCGAAGAGATCAACTGGATTCAGATTCGCGATATCAGTTATAAAATTGGCTCTCCGGCAAATTTAGGGCTCTTTGTATGGAAGAATAGTGTAGAAAATATTTACGAACATCCGGCTGGTAAAAGGATATTTACAATGCGTTTAATCGTTGACCAAAAACTATTGCAGCCTTTGTATGTTAATACTCTAAATGCTAATAATAAATTTGACGGTAGCGAGCTGTGTTTTTACGATCTCATTGATAGTAACAGCAGAATACTAATCGATTCCGTAAAACAGAAGAGAGTTCTGGATCAATTTTCCGGTTTTTATTTGAAAGGAGTGGCCTTAAAATTACTGGGGAATTTTATACAACGATATTCAGATGCTGTTTTGCCATCTTGTAGGATAAGAAAAATCGACCTGACAGCTATGGAGATTTCTAAAAAGTATTTACTGCATAATTTAAAGAATAAATTTCCCGGAATTACAGAGCTGTCAAAAGTAGCCAATATGTCTACTAGTAAATATAAGAGACTTTTTAAAGAGATCGAAGGTGTAACTCCAAATGATTTCTTTAAGAGAGAAAAAATTATTCTGGCTCATCAATTATTGTGCAGTGGATCTTACGATTCTGTTGTTCGTCTAGCCTACGACCTTAATTTCTCCAGAGTTGATTATTTTTCAAAGAAATATTTTAAAGTTTTTGGAAGAAACCCGTCTAATGATTTGATAGAAAAAAATATATAAGTACTTTTAAAATACATGCTGTTTCCTCAAATTAAATTTTAGGAAACAGCTTTTCTAATTTAAACCTGGATAACTTTAAACCTTTTGCTAGTATAAATGGTTATACAGGCAGATTCTTTTCAAATGCTGACCCAAATGAAAAGAACGAATCAGTACTTCCTACGCCTTCAATTTGATGAATTTGCTCGTATAAAATTTTACGAAGCTCTTCATTATTAATTGCCACAATTTTAATAAATAAGGCATACTTTCCCGAAACCCAATGACATTCTACAACTTCCGGAATTTCTTTTAATTTTTCGGCAATAGAATAGGAAAATCGTGCTTCTTTAGTCACAATTCCTGTATAAGTAGTGGTTTCAAAACCAATTTCTTTAGGATTTAGTTTTACCGAAAAACCGGTAATAATTCCCGATTCCTGTAATTTTCTAACTCTTAAATGTACCAATGAATTGGATATGTTTAGTTCCTTGGCGAGATCTGAAAAAGAGATTCTTCCATTTTCACTTAGTTTATGTATGATTTCGCGGTCTAAATAGTCAGTATTTTCATTCTTCTTGATACTTGGCATGGTTGGGCGTAGTTTAGAGATTTCTATTATTTTGACAATTCTTAAGTTAAAAACGATTTTATAAGTGTCAAAATTACAAAAAAAAGGCTATGAAATGTCGAATTTTAAATAAACGTAAAAGTAAGGTGTTATAATAACACTTTTATATATAAATTTGTGTGATAATCACACTATTTTAACAAAACGGAAATGGATAAAAATCAATTACTTATGAAATTATGGGAGCAATATGCCAATATTACCCCATCTGCAAGAAGAATACATGAATTACTGGAAGAAAGAGGAGAAGAGATAAAAAATGACCATATAGCGATTCGTACTTTTAATGACAAACGAGTAAATATTGAGGTTTTGGAAAAGCCTTTCCTGAATGTTGGTTATGAAGCAAAAGGAGAATATAATTTTGAAAGTAAAAAACTTTTTGCCAGACATTATGAGCACGCTACCGATAAAGATGCACCAAGAATTTTTATATCGGAGCTGGAATTAGAAAAATGTTCCTCTGAGTTGCAGGATACGGTACAGAATATCCTGAACAGTTGTGATCAGAACTTGTTTAACGATCCTCAATTAGTTTTAAGCGGATCGGTATGGAAAGGGAATTCACAGGCCATCTATAAATCTTTACTAGAGGAATCGGAGTATGCGGCCTGGATGTATGTTTACGGTTTCAGAGCCAATCACTTTACAATTAGTACCAATGCTTTAAAAGGGTTTAACACCCTAGAAGAGCTTAATACTTTTCTGGAAAACAGTGGATGGAAACTGAATGCTTCCGGTGGAAAAATCAAAGGTACTCCGGAGCAATTATTAGAGCAATCAAGCACACTTGCTGATTTGTATGTGGTCAATTTTGAAGAGGGGACTTTAGAAATTCCATCTTGTTATTATGAGTTTGCTCTTCGTTACCCAATGGCGAATGGCGAATTGTATCAGGGATTTGTAGCTTCATCTGCCGATAAAATATTTGAAAGTACAGATGTAAAGCTGCAAGAGGCTAAATAATTACAGGAATTAAGCATAGTTATCGTTATCATAATCAGTTTTTTATAATTTAAAACTGGAGAACCTATTTTAAAAAAAGTCATAATGGCAGTAACAGAATTACAATTCGGAATAAAGGAAGCTTTAAACCAATTGGGAATAAAAGAAGTTAATGAGGGAACTTCAACGGGATTGAATCATTTTTCGGGAGGAGAAATTCTGGAGAGTTATTCTCCGGTAGACGGACAATTGATCGCAAAAGTTAAAACATCAACTGCTGCCGATTATGAAAAAGTGATGGAGGCTGCGACAGCTGCTTTCAAGCAGTTCAGACTGATGCCGGCACCACAGCGTGGAGAAATTGTACGTCAGTTTGGGGAAAAGTTGCGTGTGCACAAAGAGGCATTAGGAAAATTGGTTTCTTACGAAATGGGAAAATCTTTGCAGGAAGGTTATGGTGAGGTGCAGGAAATGATTGATATCTGCGATTTTGCAGTTGGACTTTCCCGTCAGCTTCACGGATTAACGATGCATTCAGAACGTCCGGGACATCGTATGTACGAACAGTATCATTCGTTGGGAGTAGTTGGAATTATTTCGGCTTTTAACTTTCCGGTGGCTGTTTGGGCTTGGAATACTGCCCTGGCCTGGATTTGTGGAGATGTTTGCGTTTGGAAACCATCAGAGAAAACGCCGATTTGTGCCATAGCTTGTCAAAATATTATAAGTGAGGTTATCAAAGAGAATAATTTACCGGAAGGTATTTCAGGTTTGATCAATGGAGACTATACCATTGGAGAGTTACTGACAAAGGATACACGTGTTCCTTTGATCTCGGCTACAGGTTCGACCCGCATGGGAAAAATTGTAGCGCAGGTAGTTGCAGGACGTTTAGGAAAATCATTATTGGAGTTGGGAGGAAACAATGCCATCATTGTAACTCCGGATGCTGATATTAAAATGACGGTTATCGGTGCTGTTTTTGGTGCCGTTGGAACTGCGGGACAAAGATGTACATCGACACGCCGTTTAATCATTCACGAAAGTATATTCGACAAAGTAAAAGATGCTATAGTGGCTGCTTACAAGCAATTGCGTATCGGGAATCCGTTGGACGAAAAGAACCATGTTGGTCCGTTGATCGATACTCAGGCAGTTGAAATGTACCAGCAGGCACTACGAAAAGTAGTAGCCGAAGGAGGAAAAATTCTGGTTGAAGGTGGTGTACTTTCAGGTTCAGGATATGAAAGCGGCTGTTATGTAAAGCCCGCTATCGCAGAGGCTGATAACTCATTTGAAATCGTACAGCACGAAACTTTTGCTCCGGTTTTATATTTATTAAAATACTCAGGGACTGTCGAAAATGCGATTGCCATTCAAAATGGAGTCGCACAAGGCTTATCCTCAGCAATCATGACTAATAATTTAAGAGAAGCCGAATTGTTTTTATCGGTTACAGGCTCTGACTGCGGTATTGCGAATGTCAACATCGGTACTTCCGGTGCTGAAATTGGCGGTGCTTTTGGTGGAGAAAAAGAAACAGGCGGTGGGAGAGAATCCGGCTCCGATGCCTGGAAAGTGTACATGCGCAGACAAACCAATACCATTAATTATACTACTAGTCTGCCATTGGCACAAGGAATAAAGTTTGACTTATAAAAGAAAGGAATACCAACAGTTTTTCTGAAAGTCAAATCAAAGAGAATACCGCACTTTATAAGACAGTTCTGCTATCGAATGTCTTATAAAGTGCTTACCTACAAATAAAAAAAAACTAAAAAAAGCGAATTTTTAATTAACCAAAACCATTACCAAAATGAAAAAACTACTCAGTAGGAAGTTCTATTTTCTTCCTTTATTGTTATGCTTGTGGTTGCCAAACATCAATTTTGCGCAAGCAAATCAAGCACAAAAGACCATTTCCGGAAAAGTTACTGATGACAAGAACAATACGTTGCCGGGTGTGAGTATTTCTATTAAAGACTCTAAATACAATGCGGCAACAGATATTGATGGAAATTATACTTTGGTGTATTCATCAAGTCTTGTGAATCCGGTTATCGTTTTCTCCTATATGGGATTTATAGAGAAAAGTGAGGCTGTAAACAACCGTGGTGAGCTTAATATTACCATGCAGGAAGAAACCAATAAACTGAATGAAGTAGTCGTTATTGGTTATGGTTCTCAGAAGAAAAGCAACGTTACGGGAGCTATTTCTACTGTTAAAAAAGAAAGCTTAGAAACCAGAGCAACGACAAGTCCTGCTGAAGCACTTCAGGGCCTAGTAGCGGGGGTAAACGTGCAGAAAAGTGGTGGTGTGGCAGGAGCTTCTGTGAGCGTAAAAATCCGTGGGGTAAATACCTTTGGAGCTACAGAACCACTTTACATTATTGACGGATTTCAGGGAGATATTAATACGATAAATCCAACCAATATCGAATCGATGGAGGTACTGAAAGATGGTGCTGCAGCTGCAATTTACGGATCTGTTGCTGCAAATGGTGTCATTATCGTAACTACTAAAAATGGACAAAAAGAGGGTGTAAAAATAGATTTCAGCTCTTTTTTAAGTATCACCAATCCATCAAAAACATTAGATTTATTGGATGCTGACGGATATCGCACAGTTCATAAAAGAATGTACGATGAGTACAATAAGTATGCGACTTCACCAAAAGCGCTTCCGGCTTATATCACGGCTCCGTCTGATGTTAATACAGACTGGCAGGATGAAGTTTTCCGTTCCGGATTTACACAAAACTACGGTTTGGGAATTCAGGGAAGACAAGGTGATTTTAAATTTGCTTTATACGGAAACTTTGTAAAGCAAAAAGGAATTATTATCGACAATCAGTTTGGTTCTCAAACGGGTAGTGCAAGAGTAAGTTTCAAAAAATCGATTTTTGATATAGACGGTAAAATGGCTTATATCGGAACCCAAAATGCGTTGCCTAATTTTCAATTGAAAGAGGTGTATACGATGTCTCCATTAGTTCCGGTTTATGATGATAATGAACAATACGGTTATGGTCTAACCAATAAAAATGGTTTACCTGCCGGGACGAACCCGGTCGCCGAAGAGCATTTTAGGAAAAGTAATGACATTGGGCAGGATATCACAGCTAATATTGCTGCAACAGCCAATATTGCACCATGGTTGAAATACAAATTAGCCTATTCTTACCGTGTGAAAAACAACCAACAAACGGCTCATTTTCCTCCATTTATTGCCAATCCGAAAGAAGTACACCTTTATCCGTTACAATGGGAGTTGAGAAAGACCTGGAACGAGCAGATATTAGACAACATAATTACAGTCGACAAAACTTTTGGTAAACACGTTTTCGGTCTGATGCTGGGTAATACATTTAACAGTCAGGCCTCTAACTGGAATGAGGTAAGTGCTGAAGGAAAGACAACAGATTATACAGTAGAAAATGGACAGTTAGTTTCTATAGACCGTCCTTCAGGTTTCCTGGATCCTGGTTTTGAAACGATCGGAGCCGGAAAAGGAGGAACTTATACAGCCAATGGTTCTAAATTTCAATACAATCGTGTTTCTTTCTTTGGAAGGTTAAACTATTCTTATAACGATCGTTATTTATTACAAATGACGGTTAGAAGAGACGGTTCTTCTAAGTTTGGAGCTGACAGCCGTTGGGGAACTTTCCCGTCTATCGCCTTAGGTTGGAAAATCGAGCAGGAAGATTTCTTCCCAAAAGATATTTTTATCTCTACTTTAAAACTACGCGCCAGCTGGGGACAATTGGGTAACGAAGCAGCTTTAGGATACTATTCTGCAAATACCTTAATAAATACAGGTAACAAGTTAGGTTCAGGTTATGTACAGGGAATCGGTAGTAATCCTTGGCCGGGAAGTATTGCGATAGCATTAGAAAACAGAAATTTACAGTGGGAAACTACAGATTCTAAAAATATTGGTATTGATTATACTCTTTTGAAAGGAAAAATCAGCGGTTCGATGAACTATTATCACAATGTGACTGACAATTTGCTGATTACAAAAAAATTGGCTCCATCTGCAGGAGTTGATGACCCGATTCTTAACGTAGGTAAGATTAGCAACAGCGGTTTTGAATTTGAAGTAAATTACCGCGATCAGGTTAATGAATTCAAATACAATGCTGGTTTGAATTTTACAACTCTTAAAAATAAAGTAATATCATTAGCAAATGAAGGTCAGACTATTTATGGAGAAGGATTAAAATTCAATGCCGAACATTTTCCAACTCAGGCACGTGTAGGAAGCCCAATTAGTGGATTCTACCTGTACAAAACAGATGGTATTTTTCAATCGGTTGAAGAAGTAAATGCTCATAATAAAAATGGTGTTTTATTACAGCCAAATGCACAGCCGGGTGATATTCGTTTTAAAGATATAAACGGAGACGGTGTTATAGATGATAACGACAAAGCTTATGCAGGAACAGGATTGCCAAAAGTAGAAGTTAACCTTACATTGGGAGCCAGCTACAAAGGGTTTGATTTCTCAGCATTGATTGGAAGCGGTTGGGGGAATAAATTGTACAACGGAAACCGTTATTTTTATGAGTCTATGAATTCAGGAACAAATATGCTGGCTTCTACACTAAACTCATGGACACCGGATAACCGTAGTGATATTCCAAGAGCTGTATTGCAGGATCCTAACGGAAACAGCCGTGAGTCTGATCGTTTTCTGGAAAGCGGAAATTTTATAAGAATGCGTCAATTGCAGCTCGGATATACTATTCCAAGCAAAATGTTAGGCAAAGCCAAAATAGACAAGCTTAGAATTTATATCAGTGCAGAGAATTTATTTACGATCACTAATTATTCAGGTATTGATCCTGAGTTTTCACGTGCTTCGGTACTTAATACCGGTATTGATCGTTTTGTGTATCCATTTACAAGATCGTTTGTATCGGGTATCCAGTATATATTTTAATTCTATTTTATAAAAGACATCATCATGAAAAAGATATTTTTATTATTATCCACTATAGGTTTGTTCTCTATTACAAGTTGTAGTGATTATCTGGAGCAGCAATCTCCGGACGAACTGACCTCTGAAAATTTCTGGAGAAATAAGGCCGATGCCGAATCTGCTTTGGCTGCAACTTATGGACAGCTTGAATGTGCCACCAACGAATGGACTTTTGCCGAAATAAAATGGCCGGTAGAAGCATATCGTGAAGACATAAACGAATTGGGAAGCGATGCTTTGAACTACCAAAACTGGGTTGAACTTTCTACTTTTACTTATACGAATGGGAACAGTCAGTTCACCAGTTATTGGAAAATTAATTACAGAGGGATCAGTAATGCCAATCAGGTTATTGATAAATTGCCAAAGGTTCCGGCTTCCACTATAACAGAAGCTGACCGAAAACAAATTGAGGCCGAAGCCCGTTTCTTACGTGCTTATTACCACATGAAATTGCTTTTGAACTGGGATAAAATTTATGTTAGAGATAAATATGTAACCAAAGAAAGCGATTTAAATGTTCCGCTATCAACAAGACCGGAGGCCTGGGATTTTATCACAAAAGAATTTAAAGCTGTGGCAGATATACTTCCTGCGAAACAAACTTCAGATAAAACAGGTCGTGCAACAAGCGGAGCAGCCAACAGTTACCTTGGATTTGCTTATTTAACCAGAGCTTATGAAGAAACGGCTCAAAAACAAGCTTTTTTAAATGAAGCGCTTACGGCATTGAATAAAGTTCAGGGTTATGAGTTAGTGAAGGATTATGTTTCTATGTTTGACGGTACTGTAAAAAACAGTAAAGAGTCTATTTTTGAATTGCAATTTTCCGAAACTACCGCTAACGGTGCTTTCTACCGTAATGCGCTTCATTATTGGATGGCTGCGGGAGAACTTGGCGGATGGGATGAAATTTTGCCAAGCCCTATGTTGATAAACGAATTCAAAAAAGAAGGAAAAATTGCAACTACAGGAAATTATGATACGCGTTTTTACAGTACTATTTTCTTTAATGATCCTTATTTTAATGATACCAATAATCCTTTGGTATTAGGCACAACTTATGATGAAAAGTTTGAGGGTAAAGACAAACCGGTGTATCGCAGATACATTCCAAGTACTCAGGACAAAATGAATCAGGAGTTTACAGCAATTAATATTCCTTTGATGCGATATGCGAATGTATTGTTAATGCAGGCTGAGGCACTGAACGAGTTAGGACGTACCGGAGAAGCTATTCCATACATCAATAAAGTTCGTGAAAGAGCTGATATGCCAGCGATGACCGGAACAACTGCAGCAGCTGTTAAAGCTCAGATTGAACACGAAAGAATCATAGAGTTTCCATTAGAAAACTACCGTTTTTATGATTTACGCCGTTGGGGGAAAACAAAAGCAGCACTTGATGCAGTAGGACGTAGCGGTTTTGATGCAGCAAAAAACAATTTTTATCCGATTCCATTAACGGAATTACAAACAAATTAATTCGATTAATTGATTTTAATGCCGATATAATATGAAAATATTGGATTAAAATAGAAATGAAATTGATATAACTTTAAAAAGAATAGCCTAATTTTCGGGCTATTCTTTTTATCTGATAAATAAGACAGCGATTGTTTGTGCTGACTTCATTTTATCCATAATAACACATCATAAAAACAAAATAACATGAGAAAAAAGGAAATACTTTTTATTCTTGCGTCCTTTTTTATAGTTCAGTCAGGCTGGTCTCAAAAGAAATATCCAAATTTAGAAGCGGCTCAAAACAGCATAAACTATAAAGGTAACCCCACAAATGCTACTGATCGAAAATCACTGGCGTTTTCAGATAAAGGGGCTTGGTTTGGATTTGGATTTTTAGAACCGTCAGTAGTGGAGGCCGGATTTTCTGGGCCTTTTTTAATGACAGAACAAAATGGTGTCTGGTTAAGTCCTTCGTTTGTTTCTTTACAGCTTACGGATGAAAACAAAAAAGAAGCCATTCAATGGAAAAATACACTGGTGAACCAGAACAGCTACAACAGTCATTTGGAACAGGAGTTTAAAAACGAAAAGTTAACGGTAAAACAGCAGTTGGTTTACTTATCCGGTCATTCGGCTTTACAAAAAACAAGCATTACAAACACATCAGGAAAAACAGTAACCCTTTTTCCGTCCTACCACTCAACACTTTTTTTAAATGATTTGAAGCTTTCAAAAGAAGATAAAACTTTAAAAATTGTTTCGGCTAAAAGTACAGCGACAGGATACATTCAGTTCTTGAATAGTACTCCTGAAATTGAAATTACGAATCAGGGCTACAAGGCTCAAACCGGGAAATTGGTTTTAAAACCAAATGAAACTAAAGAAATAGTGGTTTCACAAACCTTCATTTTTTCTCAGTATTCCTGGAAAACAGAAAATGAAAGCATTGCTAAAACGGCATTCAATACCTTACTAAACAACACACAAAAAGAAAAAGAAAATCAACTGGTGCAATTAATTGCCAGAAAGAAAAATATTTACAAAGAGGCCGTTTACTCTAATTTGATTGCTAAACTGCTATTGACTTTACAAAATAATAGCCGAATTGCCGCTGAAGGCTTGAAACATGGTGGACTTTTTCCGAGTTACAATTACGAATGGTTTCATGGCTTCTGGGCGTGGGACAGCTGGAAACATGCTGTTGCAGTTGCCAATTATAATCCAGCCCTGGCAAAAGATCAGATGCGTGCTTTATTTGATTATCAGGAACCAAACGGATTTATTCCGGATTGTATTTACAGAAACAATCTTCTGGAAGAAAACAATTACCGAAATACTAAGGCACCGCTTGCAGCCTGGGCCATCTGGAAAATTTATGAAAAATCAAAAGACGTTACTTTCATAAAAGAGTTTTATCCGAAGTTGAAATTATATCACAATTGGTGGTACAAAGACCGCGATCACGATCAGGATGGTTTGTGTGAATTTGGTTCCACAGACGGAACAGTGATTGCTGCCAAATGGGAAAGCGGAATGGACAATGCCGTTCGTTTTGACGACAGTAAAATTCTGAAAAACGGTGAAAAAGCCTTTTCGTTAGATCAGGAAAGTGTAGATTTAAATTCCTTTTTATATGCCGAGAAAAATTATTTGCAGAAGATGGCAGAAGTTTTAAAATTAACAGAAGAATCGAAAAAATGGAAGGGAGAAAGTACTGTTTTGAAAGTTAAAATTCAAAATCAGTTTTGGGATGCTGCTACAGGTTGGTTTTACGATACGACTATCGATGGAAAAACGTTGATAAAAGCAATGGGTTGTGAAGGATATTTGCCTGTTTGGGCAGAAGTTGCTACTGCTGAGCAAGCTCAGTTAGCCAAACAAAACATGCTTGATACGGCCAGTTTGAACACTTTTGTTCCTTTACCGACACTGGCAGCCAATCATCCAAAGTTCAAACCGGATAATGGGTATTGGAGAGGACCTGTCTGGCTTGATCAAAGTTATTTTGGTATAAACGGACTGGAAAAGTATGGCTATGTGAAAGAAGCAAACGAACTGGCTCATAAATTAATTTACAATGCCGAAGGAGTTTTGGACAAAGGAACTTCTATCAGAGAAAATTATCAGCCCATTACCGGAAGAGGACTAGAAGCTTACAACTTTAGCTGGTCGGCTTCTCATTATTTAATGCTGCTTTTAGAAGATAAATAGTGAAGCGAGTTAAGAAAAACTATCTAAATTTGATTAACACAACAACAGTACAAAGTATGTTCAACCAAAAAATATCATTCACAAAAATAGTAGCAACAGGATTGCTTATTGCAAATTGCCATTTGGTACCTGTTTTTGCTCAAACGAAAAAAACTACAGCGACAGAAAAAAAAGATCCACAGCGTTTTTTCTCAAAGCCTGATTTGATGCAGATTGGTGTTTATTATTATCCGGAGCAATGGCCTAGAGAGCAATGGGAACGCGACTTAAAAAACATCAAAAAACTGGGATTTGAATTCACGCATTTTGCAGAATTTGCCTGGACGTATATGGAACCGGAAGAAGGGAAGTATGACTTTAAATGGCTCGATGACGCTTTGGCAATCGCCGAAAAAGAAGGTTTAAAAGTGATTCTTTGCACCCCAACACCAACTCCGCCGGCATGGATGGGGGAAAAGTACCCTGAAATTTATCTGGTAGATGCAAGCGGACGTCGCAGAGAGCATGGAAACAGAGCCAATCAATCGGTTTCAAATGAAAAGTACAGAGCATTTGTCGAAAAGATAGTGACTGAACTAGGAAAAAGATACGGAAAAAATAAAAACATTATGGGCTGGCAAGTGGATAACGAGCCGGGAGCTCCGGATGATTTTAGTCCATCTGCACAAAAAGGATTTCAAAAATGGTTAAAGGCAAAATACGGTACAATCGAAAAATTGAATGCCGAGTGGCTGGGAAGTTTTTGGAGTATTCGCTATAACAACTTCGAACAGATAGCCATTCCAAATGCTGAGATTTATTTTGAAGACAAACTGAGTCCGCATGCCATATTAGATTTCAAAAGATTCACGGCAGATTCACAAGCCGAATATTTGAATTTACAGGCAGAAACACTTCGAAAATATGTTGATCCAAAACAATGGATTACGACCAACTATACAAATGTAGTTTATGGTGCAGACCCAAGAAGAACCGATAAGATGGATTTTGCTACCTATACCATGTATCCGGTTAGTGGGAGAAATCAATTAGGAGGTCAGAATTTTAGAATGGGGCATCCGAATAAAATATCGGAAGCGAATGATTATTACAGATCGATTAACGGAGTTACCGGAGTTATGGAAATGCAGCCGGGTCAAGTGAACTGGGCGAGTATTAATCCGCAATTGCTTCCGGGAACCGTTCATATGTGGATTTCACAAGCTTTTGGAGGAGGCTGCTCTTTCACCTGCACCTATCGATACAGACATCCGCTGGGAAGCAGTGAGATGTACCATGACGGAATCGTAGGCACGGATGGTGTAACCTTGACTACAGGAGGAAAAGAGTTTGTACAGTCAATCGAAGATATGAAACTGCTTCGAAAAGAGTACAATCCGAAAGCGGTACTTCCTGCTGATCTTGCCAAAAGAAAAACAGGATTTTTATGGAGTCATGAGAATCTGTGGGATTTGGAAAACCAAAAACAAACGGAGTTCTGGAGTACGTGGAGACATCGAAATACCTATACTTCAGCAATAAAATCAACCGGTGCACCAATGGATTTTATTACAGAAGAAGATGATTTTTCTGCTTATCCGTTTATTGTAGCACCGGCTTATCAGCTGATCGATCAGAAATTGGTTGACAAGTGGACGAAATACGTAGAAAATGGTGGTAACCTGATTTTGTCCTGCCGTACCGGTCAGAAAGATAAAAACGGGCATTTCTTTGAGGCTAAATGGAGTGCACCTATCGTTCCGTTAATTGGTGCTGATGTAGACTTTTTTGATATGCTTGTGGCGGATGTAAATGGAACCATAAGTTCTGGAAACAATACCTATAAATGGAATAGCTGGGCAGATGTTTTAAGTCCGAAAGCGGGAACAGAAGTTTTAGCAACGTATGCTGATCAGTTTTATAAAGGAAAAGCGGCAGCAATTACCAGAAAACTGGGGAAAGGAACGGTTACGTATGTAGGAGCAGAGAGTAAAGATGGTGATCTGGAAAGACAAGTGGTGAGATCGGTTTACGAACGTTCCAAAGTTGCTATCGAAGATTTGCCAAAAGGGGTTTTTGTAGAATGGAGAGACGGATTTTACACAGGAGTAAATTATACCAATGAGCCGATACAGTTACCAATTCCTCAAGGAAGCAAAATTTTGGTCGGACAAAATCCTTTACAACCGGCTCAGGCGATTATTTGGAAATAAAAGTCAGACACGAATTTCACCAATGAGCACGAATTTTTTTAAAGTATGCGCATAATAATTCGTGAATTACTTCGTCCCTCCGCTATCGCTCGGGTCGTGGCGATAAAAGGTTTGTCAGATTGGGAAAACAAACAAAATATTATTCGCGTTAATTTGTGAAATTCGCGGCAAAAAAATAAAAAACAATTTTAATATAGTATCAATGATTTTTTCAGAAGCAACTATTCAGGATTTAGTAAAAGAACATTACGGATTAACCGTTACCGTAAAAGCATTAAATGGATATGACGAACTGAACTTTCTTTTATCAAATGAGAAGAATGAAAAGTATATTCTAAAAGTTTCAAACGAAAGTCACCCATTTCCTTTTTTAGAAGCGCAGATCAATATCATTCAGCATCTAAAAAAGAGCCCTGTTTCAAATTGTTTTCAGCATTTCAGTATCAATAAACATGGAGAAGAACTGACCAAAATTGTTGGTAATTCTCAAACATACTATATCAGAATACTGAACTTTTTGGAAGGTGTTTTTTGGGTGGATGAAAAAGCTAAAACAAAAGAATTACAGTATGACCTGGGAAGCTTTTTAGGAAAGATGGATCATGCTTTACAGGATTTCTCACATCCTGCCATGCACCGCAATTACACTTGGGACATCAGTCGTGCGAGTGAAGCAGCAGACAATTTAAAATACATTCTAAATCACGAAAAAAGGCGTATTGCGGGATATTTCCTCTTGCAGTTTGATACTGAAGTCTTGCCTCAATTGCATCGCTTGCGTCATGCGTATGTGCATAACGATGCCAATGATTATAATGTACTGGTACAGGACAATCATGTTAGCGGTTTAATCGATTTTGGAGATATGGTTTATACTGCTTTAATCAACAATTTAGCGATAGCCTGTACGTATGCCATGCTGGATGAAGAAGATCCGCTGGCCGTTGCAGCATTGATCGTTGAAGGATACCATAAATCGTATGCTTTAACCGAGCAGGAATTGGATGTATTGTATTACCTGATTGCCGGAAGACTTTGCATCAGTGTAACACAATCGGCTTACAATGCCTCATTAGACAGCAACAACGAACACCATTTTATTACCGAAAAACCAGCATGGAATCTATTGTTTAAACTGATTCAGATTAATCCAATCAAAGCGCAGGATGCTTTTAGAAAAGCCTGTGGTTTTGAAGGAGTAATTACTACGGATGACTACAGTGATTTATTGGAAGTTAGAAAAAAGAAAATAGGACGTAATTTAAGCATTGGTTATCAGGACAAATTGAAAATTGTAAAAGGTGCTTTGCAATATTTGTACGATGATAAGGGAAGAACCTTTATAGATTGTGTCAATAATCCTTCGCATGTGGGACATTGTCATCCGGTCGTGGTTCGAAAAATGCAGAAACAGATTGCCACTTTAAATACCAATACCCGATATTTAAATGACGCTATAACAGCTTATGCCGAAAAACTTACAGCAACCTTACCTTCAAAGCTGAGCGTTTGTTATTTCGTGAATTCGGGGAGTGAGGCCAATGATCTGGCGATTCGAATGAGCCGTCATTTTACCAAACAAAAAGATATTATTGTATTGGATCATGCCTATCACGGAACTTCTACCGTTGCAATGGAAATGAGTCCGTATAAATTTGACAGTAAAGGAGGATTCGGTCAGATGCCTTGGATACACAAGGCGATTAATCCTGATTTGTATCGCGGCCCTTATAAATATGGAGATACCAATGCGGGAGAAAAATACGCAGCCGATGTGCAAAGAATTATAGAAGATCTGCAGAAAGAGGACAAAGCTCCTGCGGTATTCATCTGTGAAACCTTATTGGGAGTAGGAGGTCAGATCCCGTTACCGGAAAATTATTTAAAAACAGCGTATGATTATGTCAGAGCTGCCGGAGGAGTTTGTATTGCTGATGAAGTTCAGGTTGGATTTGGACGAATCGGAGACCACTTTTGGGGCTTCGAATTACAAAATGTAGTTCCGGATATCGTTGTATTAGGAAAACCAATTGGTAACGGACATCCTCTGGCTGCGGTGATTGTAACGGAAGAAATTGCGGATGCCTTCAACAACGGAATGGAGTATTTTAACACCTTTGGCGGTAATCCCGTATCGATGACTACAGGATTGGCCGTATTGGATGTGATTCAGGAAGAAGAAATGCAGCAGCATGCTCTGGAAACGGGAAATCATTTAATGGATGGTCTTAGAAAGTTAATGACGAAATATCCAATTATTAGTGATGTTCGCGGACATGGTCTGTTTGTTGGTGCCGAAATGGTAAAAGACAGAACGACCATGGAACCTGCTGTTCCTGAAATAGATATTGTAGTAGAAAAGATGAAAGCTCATAGTTATTTATTAAGTACCGATGGACCTTTACACAATGTTTTGAAAATAAAACCTCCTATGACATTCAACAAACAAAACGCTGATGAAATGGTGCGATTATTAGATATTGCTTTAAGCGAGTTGTAGGCACCTAGTAATACACAATATTGTCATTTCGAGGAACGAGAAATCTTCACATCAATATTCTACAAAGATTGAAATACTTTGTCGAATTACTTGCGAAGATTTCTCGTTCCTCGAAATGACAAACTCCAATTAATAAAAGAATAAAAATGAATAACCATACTATTCTTTCTAAGGCTACCGTTCCTCTTGAAAGTCTCGAAAAACAATTAGAAGGTAAATTATTCTACGATCATACCATGCGCTTGCTTTATGCAACTGATGCGAGTGCCTATAAAGAAATGCCGCTCGCAGTTGCTATTCCAAAAACAAAGGAAGATATTCAAAAGATCATTGCTTTTGCGAGAGAGCATAAAAGCAGTGTAATTCCGCGTGCTGCCGGAACATCGCTGGCGGGACAGGTTGTGGGGAACGGAATCATAGTAGATATTTCACAGGAGTTTACCAAAATTATATCGGTCGATGAGATCGCTAAAACGGCATGGGTCGAGCCCGGAGTTATACGTGATGAACTGAACCTTCATTTGAAATCTTATAAGTTGTTTTTCGGACCTGAGACTTCAACGAGCAATCGCTGTATGATTGGCGGTATGGTGGGTAACAATGCCTGCGGTGCAAGATCCGTTATTTATGGATCGACCCGCGAACATGTGCTTGAAATCAAAGGTTTTTTGGCCGATGGTCACGAAGTCACATTTGGCGCGTTAACCAATCCTGAATTTGAAGATAAGTGCAACGGAATTAATGTGGTAAGCCCCTTAGAAAAGGCCATTTATGTTCAGGCAAAAGAAATACTGTCGTCAGCCTCAAACCAAATTTTGTTTGAAGACCATTTTCCTAAAAAATCAATTCCCAGAAGAAATACCGGTTATGCTTTAGATTTACTGGCCGATACAATGCCTTTTAAAGATTTAGAAGAGCAATTCAACTTCTGCAAATTAATAGCAGGATCTGAAGGAACTTTGTTCTTTTCGACTGCTATAAAATTGAATTTGGTCGACGCGTTAAAACCTTATTCTGCATTGGTGTGCATTCATTTTGAAAGTATTAATGAATCACTTAAAGCCAATATTGAGGCTTTAAAATTTCAACCGGACAGTGTGGAATTAATCGATCATTATATTCTGGAATGTACAAAAGAAAATATTGAGCAAAGCAAGAATCGTTTTTTTGTAAAGGGAGATCCTCAGGCAATTTTAGCCGTTGAATTTTTAAGAGACTCTCCTGAAGAAATTGACACCATTGCCAAAGAAATGGAAGCTTTGCTGCGTTCTAAAAATTTAGGGTATCATTTCCCAATTGTTTATGGCGAGGATACCAATAAAGTGTGGGCTTTGCGTAAAGCAGGACTGGGTTTGCTGTCTAATATTCCCGGTGATGCCAAAGCGGTTGCCGTAATTGAAGATACAGCAGTAGACGTAAACGATTTACCGGATTTTATAGAAGATTTTAATGCGGTCTTAAAAAAGCGAAATCTAAATTGTGTACACTATGCGCATGCGGCAACAGGAGAATTGCATCTTCGTCCTATAATTGATTTAAAAACGGAAGAAGGGACTATACTTTTCAGAACTATTGCGACAGACATTGCGCATTTGGTTAAAAAGTACAAAGGCTCTTTAAGCGGAGAACATGGAGATGGAAGACTTAGAGGGGAATTTATTCCGCTGATGTTAGGAGAGGAAATCTATCAATTGTTTGTTCAGATTAAGGAAGTCTGGGATCCATGGGGTATTTTCAATCCTGGTAAAATTGTGAATACACCACCGATGGATACAAACTTAAGGTATACCGCCGGACAGGATACTCCGATGCCGGAAACCTATTTTGATTTTTCGGAACACAATGGAATCTTGCGTGCTGCCGAGATGTGTAACGGATCCGGAGATTGCCGAAAAACCGAAAAAAGCGGTGGCACCATGTGTCCGAGTTATATGGCAACACGGGACGAAAAACATACCACGCGCGCCAGAGCAAACATGCTGAGAGAGACGATAACCAACTCTACCCAGGCTAATAAGTTTGATGATGATAATCTTGTTGACGTTTTAGATTTGTGTTTGAGCTGTAAAGGCTGTAAATCAGAATGTCCTTCTAATGTGGATATGGCCAAATTAAAAGCCGAAACGTTACAACAATATCACGACAAAAATGGAGTTAAATTTCGTTCCAGACTTATCGGGAATACTCCTAAAATAAACAAAAGGTTTGCCGCGATTCCGTGGATGTATAATTTATCCACAAAAGGGGTCTTTGGGAATGTGGTTAAGAAAACAACAGGTTTTGCTACAGCACGAAAATTGCCTTTGATGCATAAAATTACTTTCGCCAAGTGGATGAAAACGTATCGTCAAAAGGGTGATTTTAGTAACGGAAAAGTATACCTGTACAACGATGAATTTTTAAATTATTATGATGTTGAAATAGGGCAGACTGCGGTACAATTGCTGAATCGTTTGGGTTATCAGGTCGAAATTCCAAAAATTGGGATTAGCGGCAGAACTTATCTTTCGAAAGGAATGTTAAAAGAAGCACGTGAAATTGCCGAACAAAACATTAGAGATTTTGAGCAGGCGATTCCACAGGATGGTATTCTGATTGGAATTGAACCCTCGGCGATCTTAAGTTTTAGGGACGAGTATCCCGATTTATGTCGAGGAGAATTACAAGTGAAAGCAAAAAACTATGCTGCAAAAGCTTTCCTGATCGAGGAATTTTTGGCAAAAGAACTGGAGGAAGGCAGAATTTCTTCTGATAGTTTTACTAATAAGCCTGAGCGTGTACGCATGCACGGACATTGTTTTCAAAAAGCCTTATCGTCATTGGTACCTCTTAAAAAGATACTGACTTTGCCCGTAAATTATACCGTTTTGAACATTCCGAGTGGTTGCTGTGGCATGGCCGGGTCTTTTGGCTATGAAAAAGAGCACTATGAGTTGTCGATGAAAATAGGAGAGTTGGTTTTGTTTCCAGCCATTCGTTCTGAAGAAGAAGCCACTCTAATCTCTGCCTCAGGTACCAGCTGCAGGCATCAGATTGCTGATGGTACAGGTAGAAAAGCACAACATCCTGTTGAGATCTTGTATAAAGCGTTAAAATAGGCTGTAATGGACCGTTTTTGAGTTTTTAAATAATTCTAAAATGTAGAAAATAGGTTTTATCGCTGAAATAAAGGTGTTTAACTTTCAAAAAAACAAAAAGTGTAGTAGAAATAGTTTTCGACGAACGATTTTTTTATCTCCGGTAATCAGGACTGTGGCAACTTGTTAATCAATTGTTTATAGTTTGTTGATAAATAATAGCTTAAGTTTATTTTTTTAACAAGCATTCAAAAGAATAATATTTAAATTTGAGTAGAGGTTAAAGGTTTGTCATTTTAAAACATCTATTATGGAAAAAGCTATAAAACTAAAAGTTCGCAAGGAATTAGATGGTCGCCAACAGTTGAATATTATAAAACTTAAAGGAAGTTTAATTTCTAAAGGGTATACAGAAATCATACATATTCTGGATCAGGATGATGAATTTCATATTAACTCTTTTGAAACACGATCTGAAAGTACTAACGAAGTTCAGGAGTTTATTACCGCTTTTATAGACAAAGAAAACCTAGCAGATACAATCTCGTTTTACAAATAATACTTTTGCAGTAAGCGATAAATAATGCATAAAAAACAAGAACCCCGTTTCGGTATAGAAACGGGGTTCTTTGTTTTAAAATAGTTTGTTCTAAGTCTAAGTTCTAAGTTTCAGGTTTCAGGTTTCAAGTTTCAAGTTGAAACAGAATGTTTATCACATCCCACCTCCTAAAGCTTTGTAAAGTAAGATTTGTGCATTTGCATTTTTCAACTGAATCTCTACAAAATCAAGCTCGGCCTGCAATTTGTTTTTTTGCGCATTGATGATTTCAAGATAATTGGCATAACCACTCAGATACAAATCATTGGAAACATTTACAGCAATTTCAAGATGCTCAATCTCTTTAGATTTATATTTCAGCACATTTTCAAAAGCTTCAGTTCGGTGCAGTAAAGCACTTAGTTCGTTATAAGCGGTTGTAATGGTGTTTTGATATTGAAGAAAAGAAATTTCCTGTCTTCGGTTGGCAGTAAAAAATTCCTGTTTGATTTGTCCTTTATTGAATATCGGAGCAGTGATTCCGCCTAATAATTGCCAGGCAAACGAACCGCTGTCAAAAAAAGTAGTCAAAGAGAAGGAGTTCATTCCTACGTATCCACCTAAATTTAGAGTTGGAAAGAAGGCTGCACGAGCCGCTTTAGCATCTGCATTTGTAGCCCTCAATTCAAAGTAAGCTTCCGATACATCGGGTCTTTTGTGTATGATAGAGTCTACACTTATTTTTTGATTTAAGACTTTAAGATAACCCGATGAAAAATCGGTGTTTCTTTCGATTTTTCCGCCGTATTCTCCAAGCAGTGTAAGTAGTGCCTTTTCTGCCTGATCGATTTTAAGATTTAATTGTTCTGCCTCAGCCAATATATTGTTGTTTTGCGCATTGAATTGCTGTACGGCAAGTTCTGTGGCTTTTCCAACAGATCGCTGTGCCGAAACGATATGCAGTGCATGCTGTTGTGTATCAAGGTTTCGCTTGTAAATTAGCGCTTGTTTGTCTAAGGCTACCAATTCGTAGTACAGCTCTGCTATATCGCCTAACAGTTTAGTCTTCAGCAATCGCATTCCTTGTTGAGAGGCAAAATATCGGTCACGTGCCGCTTTCTTCCTATTGCTTAGTTTTCCCCATATATCAGCTTCCCAGGATACTTTTCCTCCCAGAAAAAAGTTTGGAGTAGTACCTGTTGCGATTCGTTGTCTGTCGGATATATTCTGAGACAAATTAGTATCAAAGTTACCAACGCCCTCCATGGTGTATTTTCCATAACGAGTTCCCGAAGCATCGGCCTGAAAATCCAATGAAGGCAATAAAGCCAGTTTAGCTGCTTTCAGATGCGAGTTGGCTATTAGAATACGCTGTTCCATGATTAAATAATCCGGATTCTGAGCCATGGCTTTGTCTAATAATTGTTCTAGTTTTTCATCTTTAAAATAAGTGGCTGTTTGCAGCGGAACAAAAGTTGTTCCGCTGTCAGCAGCTTTTTTTGACGTAACATCGAAATTTTTGGGCAGTGCTTTAGCGGCCAGATTATCATTAACTTTTGGAGCAGAACAAGCTGTCAATAACAGAATTCCGGTGACCAATAGGAGTGAGAATGACTTAAACTTATGGTTTTGATCAGTAACTGCTTTAAATTGATTTATTGATTTTTTCATTATTGTATTTATTTTTTCAGTGCTTTTTCAAGTTTTGCAAACAGTATATAAAGACCCGGTATGATAACAAGTCCAAACACCGTTCCGATGAACATTCCTCCGGCGGCGGCTGTACCAATGGAACGGTTACCAACGGCTCCCGCACCCGAGGCGATACATAAAGGAATCAGTCCTGAAATAAAAGCAAAAGAAGTCATTAAGATAGGTCGGAAACGCAGTCGGGCTCCTTCGATGGCAGCCTCGGTAATATCTCGTCCGATTTTGTTCTGCGCCATCGCAAATTCTACAATCAGAATGGCATTTTTGGCGAGTAATCCGATCAGCATGACGAGTGCTACCTGAGCATAAATGTTATTGTCGAGTCCAACCATTAAAAGCGCGAGATACGATCCAAACACCCCTACAGGTAAACTTAAAAGTACCGGAAACGGAAGCAGTAAACTTTCGTATTGGGCAGCAAGAAGTAAATAGACAAACAGTATACATAAAGCAAAAATGTAAATCGTCTGATTCCCGGACAGAATTTCTTCACGCGTCATACCTGACCATTCCAGTTCAAACCTGCTCGGAAGTTTTTCGGCAGCTATTTTCTCCACAGCGGCAATTGCCTCACCGGAGCTATATCCGTCAGCAGGCTCTCCGTTGATCATGGCCGACATGTACATGTTGTATCGGGTTAAAACTTCAGGACCGTACACACGTTCCAGTTTGATGAAGGTCGAGAACGGAACCATTTCGCCGGCATCATTCTTAAGGTACATATCCAGAATACTTTCGGGATTCTTCCTAAATTGAGGACTGGCCTGAACCATTACTTTATACATTTGTGAGAAACGAATAAAATTAGTGGCATAAAATGAACCCAGCATCGTTTGCAGAGTCGACATGGCATTGTCTACCGAAACTCCTTTTTTAGCTGCCTGATCGTAATCAATATGAATCAAATACTGGGGGAAAGTAGCATCAAAACTGGTAAAAGAGTTTTGTATTTCAGGTGAAGCATTGAGTTCCTTGATAAAATTTTTAGTTACGGCATCGGTATTAGTAATCGTTCCGCCGGATTTGTCCAGTAAGCGAAGTTCAAAACCACTCGTATTTCCAAAACCGGGTACCGTTGGCGGTGCAAAAATCTCAATCTGAGCATCAGAAATGTTTTTTGTTTTCTCTCCCAGTTTGGTGATGAATTCGTTAACCGAGATATCACGATCTTTCCAGTCTTTCAAATTGATCATTCCCATTCCGTAAGAAGCTCCTGCAATTTCGGTGACAATACTGTATCCGGCAAGAGTAGTCACGTTGTCGACTCCCTTAATTTCTTTGGCTAATCGGGTAACCTCATCCAGTACTTTTTCAGTACGTTCTACCGTGGCTCCCTGAGGAGTAGTCACACTTACATAAACCATCCCTTGATCTTCAGAAGGAATAAAACCACCCGGAACAAATTTGCTGGTTCCCCAGGTAAGCAGACAGAATAAAACCAATAATCCAGCAGTAACAGTAGTACGATCTGCAAATTTTGCCAGTATTTTGATATAACCTGCGGTTACATTATCAAACCATTTATTAAAACCGTCGAAGAAACGATTCAGTAAAGAGGTTTTCTTCTCGTCCGGATTATGCGGTTTAAGTAAAATAGCACAGAGCGCGGGAGTTAAAGTAAGTGCATTGATACCTGAAATTACGATACTAATCGCCATGGTTAAAGAGAACTGTCTGTAGAAAACTCCAACAGGACCGCTAAGAAAGGCAACAGGAATAAACACGGCACTCATTACTATGGTTATGGCAATAACAGCTCCCGTAATTTCTTTCATGGCACTTATAGTTGCCGGAAGTGGAGCCATATGTTCTTCGGAAATTTTAACATGGACGGCTTCGACCACTACAATGGCGTTGTCGACCACAATTCCGATCGATAGTACTAAAGCAAATAAGGTTAGCAGGTTGATCGAAAAGCCCATCATTGACATGAAAGCAAACGAACCAATAAGCGCTACTGGTACGGCTAAAACCGGTATTAAAGTAGAACGCCAGTCCTGAAGGAATATAAAAACCACAAAGGCTACCAGAATAAAGGCTTCGACGAGTGTTTTTAAAACCTCATCGATCGATGCGTCCAGAAAGCGCGATACATCGTAAGCAATATTGTAATCCATTCCGGGAGGGAAGGAAGTCTTTTGAAGTTCGGCCATCTTTTCTTTTACACTGGCAATTACTTCAGAAGCATTCGAACCCGGACGCTGTTTTAGCATGATAGAAGCCGAAGGTTTACCATCGGTTTTAGAAACCATTCCGTAACTCATCGATCCAAATTCGATCTTAGAGATGTCTTTTAATTTTAGAATAGTTCCATCTGAATTGGCACGAATCGGAATTTCTTCATACTGTTTAGGTTCGTAGAATTTTCCTCCGTATTTGATCACATATTGAAGCTGATTGTCCAATTGTCCGGAACCTTCACCTACTTTTCCGGGTGCGGCAGAGATGTTTTGTTTTTGAAGAGAAGCAATTACCTCATTTGCCGATATAGCATAAGAGAGCATTTTTTGAGGATCAAGCCATACCCGCATCGAGTATTCTTTTTGCCCCATAATTTCAGCCCTTCCAACACCATCAATACGTTTCAGTTCCTGTAGAATGTTGATATCGGTGAAGTTAAAGATAAATTGCTCGTCCTGAGTTTTATCCGTACTCGTAATATTCAGATACATCAGCATACTGTTCACTTCTTTCTCGGTCGTTACTCCGGCGCGAATTACCTCTTCGGGCAACTCATCGAGTATAGTAGTCACACGGTTTTGAACGTTTACAGCTGCGAGATCCGGATCGGTTCCGACTTCAAAAAAGACTTGTATTAGCGTCAGACCGTCGTTTGAAGTGACCGTTGACATATAGGTCATACCGGGAACACCATTAATAGCGCGCTCTAAAGGCAGTGCGACGGCATTGGCCGAAACTTCGGCATTGGCTCCTGTATATTTAGCCGTTACCGTTACAGATGGCGGAACAATATCAGGAAATTGTGTAATAGGCAACTGAAACAAGGCCAGTATACCGAGGAGTACTATCATAACCGAAATGATTAACGATAGTATTTTTCGTTTGATAAATAACTCTATCATTTTATATTTTTTTGATACTAATTAATAAGGAACTATAAGCTTGCGTTTTGGATGTTAATTTTGTCACCGTCCCGTAGTGATTGAGTTCCTTCTTGTACAATCAGGTCATCACTTTTTAATCCTTTGTTGAGGATAAACACATCGTCAAGCG
Organism: Flavobacterium sp. N502540; assembly: GCF_025947365.1. Lineage (NCBI taxonomy): Bacteria > Pseudomonadati > Bacteroidota > Flavobacteriia > Flavobacteriales > Flavobacteriaceae > Flavobacterium > Flavobacterium sp. N502540. Next base: position 4,587,142 of record NZ_CP110012.1, on the reverse strand, counting down.
TACTTCCAATACTAATGTTGGTCATTTTTACAATTCCTTCTTTGTTGACAAGAAAAACAAACTGTTTGTCCTGAATCGAAAAAACAGCTTTTTGTGGAATTAGAATCACATTCTTTTTAGGTTCTGATATAATTAGTTTTCCCGATGTTCCGTGTTTGATAAAACCTTGCGGATTATGAAACTTTGCTTTGTACTGAATAGAACCCGTTTGTCGGTCAATTTCACCGTCGGCAGTCCTTAATTCGCCTTTTTGGTTGTAAACGACTCCATTTGGTAATTCCAGTTTAATGTCGCCTCCTGGTTTGTTCAGACTCTTGTCGGTCATCATTTGAAAATAGATGTTTTCAGGGATCGAGAAATAAGCGTAGATATCATCCAGTTGAGAAACCGTTGTCAGTAGAGAGCCATTTTCTACAAGACTGCCTTCTTTGAATGGGATACGATCGATCGTTCCGTCAAATGGAGCTCTGATAGTGGTGAAACTAATCTGCTGATTAATTGCTTTTCGTTCAGCAACTGCATGGGCAACTTTGGCAGAAGCGGCTTCATATTTAGCTTTAGAAAGTTCCAGTTCTTTATCGGCAATTACTTTCTTGTTAAACAGGGTTTGTGCCTGCTCAAGCTCGACTGTAGCAATTCGGAGGTCTGCCATGGTACTTTTGTAGACGGCCTGAGCTTTTAGTAATTGTATTTGCAGCTCGACATCACTGATTTTAAAGAGTAGTTGTCCTTTTTGCACCTTTTGTCCTTCGCTCACATAAACCTTATCCAGTAATCCGGGAATGCGTACATGTATTTCTACATTGTTTTTGGCATGCACATCAGCCACAAAACGGTTAGAAACGATCGTGTCCTGCAAGGTGACTTTGTAGACGGGCAGTGTTTTGATTTTCGAAGTCTCTTTTTTGGTTTTATCTCCACAAGAGCTCAGAAATAAAACAGATAAAACAATTAACAAGAATTGATTTTTTGTAGTGTTCATAATGAATTTTTAAATAGGGGTATATAAATGAAGGTGCTCCCCAACACTGATTTGCAGGGAGACATGAATAATTTAAATGTTAAATAAGGGATATTGTAACGACTACTACTTTTAGAGAGCAGTAACGCTTGGAGAAAATATTTTTATATCACAAGCTGTCCTTTGCAATAAAACACAGAAAGTGCATTGCATAAGAGGAATATAAAAATGAAACGGATTATGACCTAGAATAACTGGTACAGGTGCAGGTGAGTATGACGCTGAATCTGGTAGACCGTAGCCATACCATAAATTAAGCGATTTTTGAAAATTCTGAATGGTACTAACTTGGTATAGTACGGTGTTTTTAAAGTACTGCTGTCTGAAGTTGTAGCACGGTGTTTGATCTTCTTTTTGACAATGAAATGAATGTCAAGATCTTTGGGACTAACCAAAGCGGAAGATGAAAATTGAGGTACTTCTGAAGCAGTGAAGTTTTCCTGAAGCTGACAAATCGTAAGTTCAGCAGTATGTTTACCAGATTCTCCTCCACTTAAAAAAGGGAGTAAGAACAGCAAAATAATACCTATGAACTTTAATGGTTTCATGTATGCAGTAAAGAATTGTAGCTTGTCGTCTGTAAAGACAACTTCTATTTGATATGGGCCAAATATAGGCATTTGCAAAATAAAGGATTCTTAAAATTTTAAGAAAATATTAAAAATTGAGGATAGGATAACATTCCGGAAAGACACCATTCATTTTTAGGATGGTTTTATAGAGGCTTGATGTTATAAAAACAGAATTCATTCTTAATTTTGTAAAAAGAGAAAGAAGCACTAAAATTATTGAAATGAATAAAGTATTCTCAGAACAGGGCACATTTTTATTAGGAACAGATCGATCAGAACATTTTGTTTTGAATAAACCTGCTCAGTTTAGCGAGTATACTGTTTTATTGGTTAGGGAAGGCGAGGGAATTTTTCATGCTGATTTTGCCTCTTTTCATTTTAGAGGTCCGGTTCTTTTGTTCTCAACACCTCAACAATCTATTTATATAAAAGAAAAGAAATCTCTTGTATATAGTGTTTTACAATTTCATGGGGATTTCTATTGCATTGAGTATCACAGAAATGAAGTTGCTTGTAATGGCTTACTTTTCAATAATATTTATTTAGAGCCTTCTATACCATTAACGGTTGAACAGCATCAATTATACACACAATTAATGGATCAGATTACGGATGAACTAAAGCAGAAAACTCCTTCCGAGATTGTATTGAGAGCTTATATTCAGTTGTTCTTAGCTAAATCGAGCAGTATCAAAATGAACAGCATCGAGAAGCAGGAACTTCAAAAGGATGAAAAAATGGATCAGTTTAGGCTACTTTTGGAGGAGCATTTTCTGACCCTTCACAAACCAAGTGATTATGCATCCTTATTAGCGATGACTTCTAATAATTTTACCAAGCAATGCAAGAAACGCTTCCACAAGACTCCAACGCAAATGATTCAGGAACGACAAATTCTTGAAGCTAAGAAACACCTGCACCTGACCAGAATGAGTATTAAAGAAATTGCTTTTGCTTTGAAATTTCAGGACGAATACTATTTTAGCAGGGTCTTTAAAAAAAGGACAAATATTTCTCCGCAAACCTTTAGAAAAACAACAGGAATCTCAATTGTGGCAGATTTGTCTAGTTAATATCCTTTTTCGTCCATTCTTTGCCAAACCTTCGAAAGGTAGTTTTGCTGTGTTATTTAAAAACAAATAATTTAAAAACTACAGCAATGAAAAATACTATTTTGAATACAATTGCAAATTTAGATCAGTTAGGGAAAAAAGCAGTACGTGCCGGAATCGTAATTGTTTTTTTATGGATTGGCGGACTTAAGTTCTTTACCTACGAAGCAGACGGAATCGTACCTTTTGTAGCTAATAGCCCTTTTATGTCTTTCTTTTACAATCAGCCCACCGAGTACAAGGAATTTGTCAATAAAGAAGGGGAGCTGGTTACCGAAAACCACGAATGGCAGATCGCCAACAATACGTATGGATTTGCCAATGGACTTGGAATTTTGTTAATCGGAATAGGGATTCTGGTAGCGATTCATCAATGGGCACCTTTGGCAAGTCTGATCGGAAGTATATTGGTTTTTATACTGACTATAGGGACATTATCTTTTTTAGTAACTACACCCGAAAGCTGGGTCCCGCATTTAACAGATGAGCAATATGGCTTTCCTTATTTGTCAGGCAGAGGGCGTCTGGTTCTGAAAGACATTGTGATTTTGGGAGCTTCCTTAATTACGATGAGCGAATCGGCCGCATTGTATCTAAAGAGACCGTCTTAAAAAACTAAATCGCAGTAATACCAGAAAAGCCTTTAGCGCTCGGGGCAGCTAAAGGCTTTTGCATTTTCAATTATTAAAGCTCAAAACTATTGCACGGTTACGGCATAACTTAGATTTGAGGTTGTGGTACCTCTTTTAAATCTCATTCTGTTGTATGTTCCGACAGGAACTCCGGCCGGAATTTTCAATACGGCTTTATAAGAAGTAAGACTTACAATTTCTAAAGGATAGGTGACAGCGGTGTTACTTGTATTGTAAATTTCTACTGCCGTAAGTTCATTTAATAAACCGCCTCGTACTTCAAGAGTTTCTCCTGAACGTTTAGTAGTTGGAAAACCGAATCTCTCTGTTTTGAAATAGTCAGGTTCTGTAACTTCAATTTTAAATCTGTTTTCTACACTGGCATTCTGAAGAGTGTAAGCTCCATTTTTAATGCGAAGATCATATAATCCCAGCGGCATATTTTCAGGAAGAAAGTAATACACTCCATATTCCAGAAAAGGCGCTGTCGTTTCACCGTTGCCTAAGTACACGATTTCTGCTGTGTATTCTGTTTTTCGATCGGCAGCAGATACAAAGTAAACTCTGGTATCTTTAAGACTCATCCATAAATCATTGATGATCGCCGGATCGCTCGTACCGCGATTGGTCATTTTTGCCATAAAACCTTTGGCTAGTGGCTCTTCCTGAGTTGAAGTCCATGCACGTGGCTCCTTTTGTCTGAAATCTATTTTTAGGGTGTATTTTTTTGTAGTACCAGCTTTTGAAGTAACTGTAAAAACGGTACCGTCTTTAAAAGCGACCTCCGTACCAGATGCAGGAGAGATAGTAGCCTCGGTACCCAGAATGATTTCCGGTTTAACCGTTTCGGGAAGTGTTATGTGGTTGCTCCAGGTAATTACTATATTTTCCTCAGTCAGAGCCGCACTAATCGCATTGTTTTCAGTATCCTTAATGGTAAAAGATTCAATATGGGTGTAACCCGGAACTTTTATAACATCGGCCGGAATAGTATTTACCTTGTCGATATACTCCGTTTCGCACGAAACACATGCCAATACTATAAAAAGCAGGGTCATTTGGTATAAAAAGACAGGATTATGTATTCTTTTAGTCATGATTGTGTTGTCTGTTTAATTTTTACTTGATTTTATTTATTAGTTTTGCCACTTATTGGATAAGCGGGCTATTATTTTGTAAAATGCCTGTTTTACAATGCTTACGGTAATTTTATAGAGCCGTTTGTGGTCATGGGGGAATGATTTAGGGAATAGGGTATTTTGCAGTCGATCGCCGGTCAGCATTTGCTGCAGTTACTTTTATCTATTTCGTGCTCCCATGTTCTTTTTTATGCTGTTGTTAATTATTTTACCTGAGTCCAGTTATAGTTTACAGTACTGTTTGAAGATCCCGGAGTAATGCTGGTTACTTTAACCAGGTAAGCTTCTAATGCTGATGCAGGACTAGTAACTGATTGTGAATTCGTACCAGAATTAGTTCTCCAGATTACAATAGCTTTTGCAGGAGTCATAACATGTGTAAGGATGTTGTAAGAGTAGTATCCTAAGCCATAATTTGCTCCGGATATAGTTCCGTTGTATCCTAATACATTGTACGGATCTGCAGGTGAAGTACCCACGTTACCAGATGCGTTTTTAACTACAATAGCAGAGTTCCAGCTATCCCAGTCATCGCAAGTCTGATTTAAGTTAACAGTACCAACATACCATTTACCGGCATTACCTACCGGACGGATTGAACCTCCGTAAATACCTTCCCATTGAACGTTAACACCTCCAATTGCAGCCGCAACAGGAGTCCAGTTCGTATAGGTAGAAGACGGTGCAGCAGTTCTGTTTACCGTAACAGAGGTAGAAGTAACTGTACAAAGAGCTAAAGCAGATTTCTTAGTTAAATTTGATCCTTGCGATTGTTCTTTTGCTACCGCTTGTGTTTCGGCATTTTGTTCGTCAGTACTACAAGATGTAAATGAAATAGCAGCCACTGCTAAAATTGATAGAATTATTTTTTTCATAATGATTTATATTTGATAGATTAATTGGCTTCTTTCATTACCCTCGCAGTGTAAACAGGCATTTTTTATTTTCTTAAATTTAATTGGTGATCCTGAACGGATATTTCATGGTAGTTGACAGATTGTAACTTTCCATCATTAACCAGTAATCGGTATCCGGTTGAAGAGGTATTGTTGTATTGGCAGCATCTGCAAAAACATACATGACATAAAAACTTCCAATATCAAGACCTTCATTGTATTGTTTCATCTGCCATTTTTTGTTGCCTTGTGCATCTACCACAAACACTTTTGTCACCTCATATGACGGCAGGAAGTTTTGACCTTTTACAGTAAGCGGACTATCGGTACCAATCGAGAAAGTTTCAGTTGGACTTGATACTTCATTTACGACTAATTTAGGCTGTTGTATGACAACGTTCACCGTGTAAACGGCAGTTGTTCCGTCTGCTGCTTTTGTGGTATAGGTTACCGGAGTTTTGCTAAAAACAGGTATAAGTTCTTTTGCGGCAGGAGAAATAGTGGTATTTGCCGGTAATGTTATGGCAGCTTCAAGATATTGATACTCATAATAAGAAGGCAGGTAAACTGTAATGGTCTTCTTCAGATTATTTACAGCGCTATGGATGGTCTGAGTGGTGCCCGGATTGGTTACACGAAAAGATATAATTCTTTTAGCATCCAGACCGGTAACTATTTCTGTAATGGGTGCTTCTTTTACATCTGTCCATCTTTCTTCCTCACTGCTGCATCCTGTTAATAGAGTTAGTAGGGCAAAAGCTGAAGAAGCTAAGGTTGTTTTTAATGGGGTAATTTTAATATTCATGTGAATTAAATTGGTTATCGGATTTCAAATTTGGTACTTCCCGCTGGTACCATTACATATTCAAAAGTGTAATACATGTGTGGAGTGTCTTTAAACCAATCCTTAGCGCTGTATACATCTTTATAAACAGATATCATTTTGATTTTTGCGTAATTACCGTTAGCGGTTTTCAGGATAATCGTTCTGGCCGGAATTACAGTGCCGTTTGCAATTTTAAGCGATTCCCCAAGTGCATAAGCCACGTGTGCTTTTTGAGGATTCTTCCCATCCGATACCACTTCACCTCCAAAATCATACAAGTACCATCCTGTTCCGTTTCCAAATGAGCCCGCATCATCAGTACCAATAAGGTCAATTCCGGTTTTAAACTGACTGTCTGCAGGAATATCGATAACTTCATTAAAAGGTTTGGCTACAATCGTGATTCCACCCACACCTCCCGCAAGAGAGCCGTTGTTTTGTGAGTTGCTGCCATTGTTTCCGGATAAAAAGCTCGCGTAAAGTCCGCCAAAAGCCAGATCCCATTTGCGGGTTTTTTTATAAGATCCCTCTACAGCTTTATTTTCTTCAAGACTGTAGTAAAGTGTTGCTGAAGGAGCAGTAGGATTTGCATCAGAAGTACTCCCTTGGTAGTTTTTTACCTGTATTACTTTATAGAATAAACCGGTTGAAGGAATTTCGATTTTCGGATCGGCTGCCTTATTTTCGTCTGCTGAGCAGGCCGTAAACAAAACGGTTAGAAGAAAAATGACCAGTAGAGTTCCGGGCATTTTTTGGGTTAAGGTTTTGATTTTTGTCATGTTATTAAATTAATTGGTATTTAAATTTTTACTTCCGTCCTGCTGTACAAAGTATTTGAAAGTAAAATAAGGAGCAGGCCAGTTTAAATCAGTTACAGCAGGGGGATTGCCTTTGTAAGCATTTATGAGTTGTAGTTTTGCATATTTTCCATTAGGCAGACGCAGCACGTAAGTTCGATCCGGAATAGCCTGCATGATATGACTGCTTAAGCTGTAATAAAACCAACCCGCAGAGCTTTCAGAGGAAGACCATCCAATTTTAGTAACTTCACTGTTGTTAAAATCAGTATCTGAAGGTGCCTGATTGACATTTTTATAAGCCTCTTTCAATAGTATTACCGCTGTGTTTTTTGCCGGACCACCGTAACCGGGATTGTATTGGTATTTTGTATTGTTTATAAAAACTTCACTATTATAAGGCCCTGTAAAAGCAATGTCCCAGTCGTTTGTTTTCATGAATTGAAGTGAGTCCGCTTTTGTATGCAGCCAGATTTGTTTCTGATCGCTGAAGCGAAAAAGAAAAGTATGGAAACTTCTTTTTTCTTTGCCTTTTGTGTCTGTGCTCATAGAAGCTCCGGTATCTCCGGCAAGATCTGAAACTACGGTGCTTTTACCATCTACCAGACTAGCTGTTGGATTTTCGTCAGTACTGCTGCAGGAAATAAAATTCATGCTTACAATCAGTAGCAGTAAAGGCCATTTTTTGAATATATTATTTGTTATCATGATGAAATATTTAATGTAGATTATAGTATTATTGATTTTTAAAGAAACGATAGCTTATACCAGCAAGTACTATTCTTCCTGGCTGTCCGGGCATTAGCGGATCGGTGTAGTTGAAAATATTATCAGCTGTAAATCGGATACTGAGATGGTCTTTTAACAGTTGTTTTTCTATACTGGCATTCGTAAGCCAATAATCCTTCACAAAAATGTCGTATTGGTCAATGAATTGATTGCCGTTTCGATCTCCGAAAGGATACTTGCCTCTAAAATTAACCCTGATATTTGCATTAAGTTTCCACGGATTGTACCGATAGAAAATAGAGGTGTTGGCCATGTGGCGGGAACGATTTTCGATACCCCAGTAATCAGACGGACGGGGTTTGTACGAATTACCGGTTACAGGATCATGTATGTTTTGGCTATAAGGCCATTTACCCGCACTGATACTGTCTTTAATACTAAGATCTTTAGCAATTAAATATTGATAACCGGCACTTATTTCCAGATTCTTTATCGGACTGAGTTTTAAAGCAATTTCAAATCCTTTGTTAACAGCTTTCGGCAGGTTTTGATACGTATAAATAATTTGATTATTGGTTCCTGTAGCGACCTGAATGCTATTGATTTGATTGGTTATTTTATGATAAAAAAGATTTCCTTCTATTTTAAACTTTTTGGAAGGTTCTAAAACTAATCCTGCATTATAGGAAGTACTCTTTTCGGCCTGAAGATTTCCGGCAGTTTGATTGAGCACATATTGTCTGATTTCACTAATCTGACCGTCCTCTTTTAACTGCTGTAGTGTAGGAGCGAGAACCGCATTACCAATAACCAGATAATTTCCGTTAGGATTAAAGAACACCAGATAATTGGTTTTAAAATCAGGAGCTTTAAATCCTGTTCCGATACCCGTTTTAAAAGTCAGTTTAGGGGTAATGAAGTATTGTAATCCAAAACTGGGATTGAGTCTTCCTCCAAAATTGGTAGTGTGATCGTAACGGAGTCCACCCACAGCTTTTACTTTCTGAACAGGTGACCATTCGCCCTGAACATAAGAGAAAAAAGTCTGTAGAGTATTGACACCATTGAGTGATTTATCGTTCATATTCTCCAGACTTCCGCCAATCCCGCCAACAAGCTGGTACGAATTGTTATTGCTGTAGGAGAATTGCTGTTCTACGCGGTGAAGTGTCTGTTTAAAAACATCCTGACTAACAGCATTATTGCTCTGCTGCCAGGCCACACTCATATCGGCAGTATAATGAGTGAGGTAGTATCGTGTAATGCTTCTTAAGTTACTATTGAAACGGTGATCGTACGAAAGTGAAAGGTTAAGATCCTGCTCGTCCTGATGATCTCCGGAAATGTGTCCAAGACCAAAATCCTTTTGCATAAAAGAACGACGCAGACCGTAACGACCACTTAAATTTAAATAACTGTTAGCACCGGTTTGATAGCGCGATCTTCCCTGTAAGCTATAATTATCGTAGGGTGGAGAAGTGGTGCCTTTAATGTATTTTGAATTGGTATTAAAACCGTCGGTTCGATAATAATTTGCTGCTATATTGGCGGTTCCTTTATTTTGCGAGAATGGAGTTTCACCTTCAACAGTGGCATCAAGAATGTTCAACGAACCATAACTTACAGAAGTCTGTAGCTGTGGATCAATTACGCCGTGTCGGGTAATAATATTAATGGTACCGCCCAATGCTTCACTGCCGTAAAGACTGGAAGATGCTCCTTTTATGATCTCAATACGTTCAATGTTAGACACACTGATTCTGGAGAGATCGAAGTTACCATTGTTGCGTCCAACCATAGGCTGACCGTCGATAAGTACCATAATATATTCGCTGCCAAAGCCCTGCATTTGAACGCCTACAGATCTCGCTCCGCCACTAATATTGTTTACAATTGCAATTCCGGTCTGCTCTTTTAAAACCTCATCAAGTCTTCGGCTGCCCATTAATTCTATGGTTTTACGATCAATTATGGTTACGGGCATCGCACTATACTGAGCATTGACAAGACTTTCGGGATTACTCTTTTTGGAACGGCCTTTTACGCTTACTTCATTCAGATCAATACCCAGCTCCATATTAATGTGCAGTGGCTTCATAGCGGAGCCGTTCAAAACAATCTGTCGGATGTAATCTTTAAATCCCATGGTGGTAATTCTGATGTTGTAGGTTCCATTTGATACACCGCTAAATGAAAAGTACCCCGTACGATCTGATAGTACTGACTTGCCTGAAGACTCCAGTGTTACGAGAACCTTTGGAAGCGGATTTCCGGCATGATAGACAAAACCGTTAAAATCGGAACTGTTTTGAGCCTGAACAAAACTTATATACAAAACAAGCAAACAAGTAAGTATTGTTTTTTGGACAGGTGCGTTGGTGTTTTTGTTTTTCATTCTTTGTGATATCCATTGTCTAAAGGAATAAGAGTATTATTGCATAACTATTTTTATTTAGACTGTGTAAAAATAATAATTAATAATGTAGTAATAGTATTTTTTTTACAGAATGGATGGAAATTAAGTAGGTAAAAGATTATCAATATGAATTTAAACTTCAACTAAATGGTTTTAGCAAATTGTTTATTAGTATTTTAAATATTTAAATGATAAGTAGGGGATCTTTTATATTTAAGAAAAAATTAACAAATAAAAGGAGGTAAGAAAGCATGAAAGAGAGAGTTTTTTTTGAGTTATTTAGATATCAATTATTAGAAAACCGCCTCAAAAAACAAGAAAAGTGCTTTTGAAAATTTAATTAATCTCTGTTTTGGAGTTTGAATTATGTTGGATCTGAGTTGTCCTGTTGGTAATAGAATTTAAAAAAAAATCTCATTTCATTTCGAAATGAGATTAGTGAGGTTGCCATTAAGAGAGTATCTATATCCATTCTCCTGCAATATTGTGATCGTTTGGTAAATAGGTAAGATACTGCACCATGCGTGGGTTCTGTCCCTTATTAGGTGTGGCACAATGAGGTAATGCACTGTTCCAGATGATAAAATCACCCGCTTTTCCGAGCACGGGCTCCGACTTCAGTGTTTTTATTGCTTCTTCTCTGGGATTGACATTCGGATCAAGGTTGTTTAACCAGTCGTCTATTTTGTTATGAAATCCAGGAACACAATGAAAAGCACCATCTTCAGGTCCGCAGTCGGTGAGGTAGAGCAATCCCTGTATTTCAAATTGAATGGGCTGCCTTAAACTCATGTCCCAGTGAAGCGGACTTCCCAAGAAGGTAAAGTCTTTGGTTTCCGGTGGGTTGAAACTTACTTTATCGATCGTTTTGTAAATTTGGTCTGTGTGGTACAGCTGCTCGTAAGCTCTTTTAATTTTGGTCGAAAATCGGTTTCGGTTTAAAGTCTCATGATCTGAAAAATTTAGCATTAGGCCTTTTTGATCTTCGTGTCTTTCGTACCAGGTTTCTTCTTTGAAAGGATCCATTTGAAGAAAATCCCAGATGGCACGTTGCGTATCTTCACAATCTTTCTCCGAAATAGCATTTTTTAGAACCACATAACCGTTTTCATTCCAGAATTCCAGATCTTCCTGTGAGAGAACATCTGTGGTAATACCTTCAGATTCATAATTGATATTTCGTTTTCTGTTACTGATCCATATTTTAAAAGTATCAAAATCAGGTTTTTCAAAATACAAATACTGTAAAGTGTCTTCCATACCAATACCCAATTGGAACAAGGCCTTAATTTCTGCATTCCAGGTTTCGTTATCAGTCTGAACGGTTGAACCGTCCGGCTGTAAAGTGCGTTTCCATAACTTTTCAAGAACAGTTAGTGAGTCTGTCATTTCGGTAGGTTTTATCATTTATAAATCAATACTTTCAAAAGTAAGGTATTTAGAGCGGTATGCTAAAAGTAAAAATACGTGTTTTTATCTTTAGTTTATGGTTTGCATCTTGCATCTTGCATCTCACATTTTATAGTCATGCTCCGTTAAAGAACAAAATAAAGATATCGGATTTTAAATTATGACATCAGACATACTAAAACGGGTGTATTTACTTATTAATAATTGTTATTTTTTACTTATACTTGTTGGTAGTTTACGGGGCAATAGATTGATTACAAGCAGCTAAGTTCTTTAGCTCTTTTTATAGTTAAGAGTTGAATTTTTACCCTTCCAAAGTCATCCAATAAGGAGTATGCTAAAAATCCTTTAAAGAGTAAGCAAAACTTAAAATTCAGAGATAATGGACATCAGTTTTTTTTCCTCCACTATTGTTCAGGTCGCTATTTCACTGATCATAAGCTGGGCGTTATTTGCCTTATTGTGCAGTATGATTCTTGAACTAACGGTGCAGATAAAAAGTGAAAGAGGCCGGTTTTTCAGAAGTAAAATTATTGAAAAGCTATTTGATTTTTCCAATCAGATCAATTGGGGATTGTTAATGTACAACAACAGCAATATCAGATTATTGACGAAATCGGAAAAAGCGCCGCCAGCCGAAATTACTTCCAAAACTCTCGCAGAAGTACTGGTGGATACGGTTGCTAATGCTCAGGCAGCTAAAATATTGCTTCAGGACGATGAGGTGCACCATGAAGAGAAGTACAGCAATGATCTACTGAATAATTTTGAATTTGCTATTACTTATTTGGGACAAAGCGATTTGATTCTGATGCTGAAAAACGCCATGAACAAAGCCAAAATTAGAGCTTCCGGTTCGGAAAATGGGATGGCAGAAAAGGTTATTTATGAAGAATTGATTAAAGAAGTCACCATTTGGTTTGATCAGTTTAGTGACAGAACCAGTGTATGGTATAAAAAACTCTCCAGAAAGCGCTTGTTTGTTATTGGGCTTCTAGTGAGCTGTATCATTAATATTGACAGTATCGTTTTGTTCAAGTATTATGATACTAATCCAACGGCAAGAACCGCCATGATTGATTATTATACGAAGAACAAGATGCAATTAGAAGTACTCAGCGCAAAATATGGTGCGCCGGGACAAGGCACAGCAACGGATACAGCAGCCCTGAATTCAACCAAAAAAGATATTAAGGGGTTATCCAAACAAATAGATAGTTTAAAAACCAATTTAGACTTGCCTATTGGCTGGAAAAAAGCGCAATGTGCTGATGTGAAAAGCAGTTCAGAAAAAGATTGCTTTACGGCCTCTTGTATTCTGCTTAAAATATTGGGGATTATTATCTCGGCCTTTGCGGCAAGTTTAGGAGCTCCGTTTTGGTTTGATATTCTGAAAAAAGCAACGACTACAGCGCAAACAGTAATTAAAGAAGTATAGATTATGGAAAATAATTACAAAAATGCTCATACGCATATATTCACCATGAATAATGCGCCAAAAAACTTCCTGGAATTGTATATGCCACCATTTTTGGCAAAAGGAGTTGATAATTTTACGAATACCAACCTTGGTGCCTGGCTGATCAGACAGTTGGCGAGCAGTAATAAAGGAATGGCCAAAAGATACGCTACCTTCCTTCAAATCGGTAAAAGTAAATATCAGACCGATATTTTTGAGGATTTAATGTCCCGATACCCTAACGAAACATTTCAGTTTATTACCCTATGTCAAAACTTAGAGTATTTAGGTGTTGGCAGATCCGTTAGCGGTTTCGAGGGACAAATAGAGGAAGTGATTGATATCAAAAGAAAATACCCCACGAATATTTTGCCTTTTTTCGGACTTGACCCAAGATGGAAAAGCAGTGGAGCCGAAATTCAGAAAACGGTCGAGCGTTATTTCGAAACTAAAATCGAAGTGGGCGGAACGTATGTATATCCGTTTCAGGGACTAAAGATGTATCCAAGTACCGGACATTATGCTTTTGACGCAAAACTTAGGAAGACCATGGAATGGGCTGCCGACAATGGTGTTCCGATAATGACACACACCTATTATTTGGGCGGAATTTTTAATTATGACAGAGATTATATCAAACGAAATCTTAATCCTGTTGATCCCTATACCGGAAATGTGTATGGAGTGCCTAAATTTATTGAGGAGAAAGGAGGTTTCTTTGGAAATCTCTTTAATGGACAAACGCGGACTAGCTGTAGAAGCAGCTGCTCGTACTTTCTCGAGCCACATTCGTACGAATCTATGCTGAATACTATTAAAGATCTTAAAATATGTTTTGCACACTTTGGTGGTGTGAAGCAAATACAAGTAACACAAGGGAATAATAAAGAGAGCAATCAAATCAATCCTTACGGGGTGTTAAGAAAAAACTGGTTCAGTCAGATACAAAACCTGATGTCTCAGCATCCAAACGTATACACAGACATATCGTATGATGTAGCAGAATGTCTTTTAAAAGAAAATAATGAGCTTTATAATGTGTTTTTCGATGAGGCTAATAAATCTTATGGCAATCAAATATTGTTTGGAACCGATTATTTTATGACGGAAAAAGACAGTTTGGAACAAGTGGCGGTGCAGGGATTTAGAAATTATGCAGCGAATGCCAAGCTTCAAAATGGGAACTCGCTATGGGATCAAATGGCAAAGAATAATATTAATAGCTATTTAGAGAGTAAATACTATTCCGGAAAGCCTGTAATTATTCGCTCTGTTTAATTCGAATAGTAAAATGAAATTTTTAACCTCCAGAATCAATTGATTCTGGAGGTTTTTTTGTGGGTAATAAAGGCTGAAAGTCCAAAAGCACAAGCATGGTCCAACGCACTATGATCTAAGTTAAGCAGGAATATTGCCCTGAAAGGGCAAGAGCAAAGAGACGATCTGAAATCGACCCTTTAGAACTGTAATTCTTACAATTGTGCTTGGATTTAGAAAGCTTTCTATTTAAGAGGTTGTTTTTTATTAATGAATTTAAAATCAGGTATTTATACTCTTTTATGCTTGGTTTAGTTTAACGAGTTTTGTTGTCTTTGAAATAAAATCTTACAAACTATAGTAAGTTTGTAGGTAAATAGCACTTTCGTAAATACGCTTACTGCAACGTTAAATCTTACAATATTCTACCAATTATTTAACCTTTAAACCATTCAAATTATGGAAACCAGAAGCCCCCCTTTTTAGTTGTAAAGATTTTTGAGATATAAAGAATGATTCACCCCTTAAATCAAATTATATGAAAAATTTATACAAAATTATGTTGCTGTGTGTCTGTGGAGCCACTTACGCACAAACCCAGAATGATATTGCAAAAATTAGGTCCGGAAGTAACGTGTCTGAACTTCAGTCTCTGAGTCAGAGGTACCAAACCGAGGCGGACCAGAAGAAACAAAGAATCAGTAATCTTGCGAAAGCTAATGGCTGGCGTACTTCATTTAGTAATAAAAATGGAACTACAAGCGAATTAGTTGATGTAAGTGCCGACGGCAAAACGCCTATCTATTTTGCTACTGAAAATGTAAATGCTGCAAAATCCACACGAGCAAATTACCTGAATTCCGGTGGTGGTTTAGGATTGAACCTTAACGGACAAAACATGACGGCTTATGTTTGGGATGGCGGTGCTACACTTCCTACTCACAATGAGTTTGGAGGAAGAGTGTCAATTAATGATGGGGTTACTGCTATTGTTGCCGGGAGTAACAACAGCCAACACGCCAATCACGTTACAGGTACTATTGTTGCGGCAGGTACTGTAGCGGCATCCAAAGGAATGGCCTTTCAGGGAAATGCCAGAACGAACGAATGGACTAACGATTTGTCTGAAGCCACTACAGCAGCGGCAAACGGAATGTTGATCTCCAATCATTCTTATGGATGGGCCACAAGAAACTCTGCCGGAACAGTTCTGATCGCTCCGTGGCAGTTTGGTGCTTATCAAACTACTGCCAGAGACTGGGACAATCTGATGTTTAATGCTCCTTACTACCTGCAGGTGAAATCAGCCGGAAATGATGGTGGTGATAACACCGCAAATACAAGTCCGTTAGGAGGTTTTACCGCTTACGACAAACTTACAGGGTTTTCTACCTCTAAAAACAACCTGGTGATTGCCAATGCTAATGATGCTGTGATAAGTTCAACTGGAGCTTTAACAAGCGTTACCATTAGCGGGTCTAGTAGTCAAGGACCTACAGACGATTTGAGAATTAAACCGGATCTTGCCGGAAACGGGACCTCCGTTTATTCCACAGCCACACTTACAAATCCGGTAACACCATTAACCAATAGCAGTTATGGTAATGCCAGCGGAACTTCAATGGCAGCTCCAAACGTAACCGGAACATTACTTTTGCTGCAACAGCATTATAAAAATCTGACCGGAAACTTTATGCGTGCTGCCACTCTAAAAGGATTGGCTCTCCATACCGCAGACGATGCTGGAGCTGTTGGTCCTGATGCTATTTTTGGATGGGGTTTATTGAATGCAAAATTTGCTGCGGAAACCATTACAAAAAACGGCACAGCATCAATTGTTCAGGAAAGCACATTGGTGAATGGAGGTACTTATACATTGTCGGTAACTTCAGACGGAGTTAATCCGTTAATTGCTTCTATTTCATGGACAGATCCAGCCGGTGTTGCTTATTCAGGAAGTACACCAAATATTGGTACAGCAAAATTGATAAACGATTTAGACATTCGAGTGACTAATGGGGCGGGAACTAATTTTCCGTACCGATTGCTTACCGCAACAACAAACGGATTGGGTGATAATACCAGAGATCCTTTTGAGCGCATCAGAATTGTTGGCGCAGCGGGAACATATACTATCACAGTAACTCACAAGGGAAGTTTGGTCAATGGAAGTCAGAATTTCTCAACAGTGGTAACCGGAATTACCGTACCGGATCTTTACATCAAAGACAGACCGTTTGATGTGGGATTACAACCAAACCCGGATTCTGGACCTATGTGGATCAGTGATGATATCTGGGTAAGACAAACCATTGATGGAGGAACTGCACATGAAAATCCTGAGTTTAAATTAAGTTCTCCAAACGGAGTTTACGTTAAAGTTACTAATAAAGGAACCGTTGCCAGTGCTTCCGGAAAAGTGAAACTGTACTTTGCAAAAGCTTCTTCAGGATTAACATGGCCTACCAATTTTGTTAATTTTTATGTAGGGACTGTATTGCATGGTGATTATATTGGAGAGGTAGCTATCCCGGCAATCGCTGCAGGTGGAAATGCTACGGTAGTTATTCCTTGGTATCCGCCAAATCCTGCTGATTTCACTTACGACATCCATCACTTTTGTTTAGCGGCAAGAATAGAATCATCAGAAGATCCGATGTTTAATGAACAAACGAATGTGGGTATAGGTGTAAATACCAAAAACAACAATAATATAGCCTGGAAAAATTTAAGTGTTTACAATCTGAATACGACTGATTTTGTCCCTCCAACTGCAGTATTCATCAGAGGAATCAGATCTAAAAATATCAACGTGAGATTTATAGACAGAGGATTTAACGAACAGTTGAAGAATAATTTCTTTGATTTGGGCGGTACAGTTGAAGCTACACTGGATCCAAAACTATTTGAAAGAGCACTGTCCAATGGAAGTTTGAAAGGCGTGCAGATTTTAGATAAAAATAAGATCCTTATTACTTCCAGAGAAGCATCCATAGCAAACCTGCCTATTGATATCGATGAAACTTTCGGAATCACATTTGATTTCAAAGTGGCAAAAGATTTCCCTGTTGAAGAGCAAATTACCTTAGACCTTGTTCAGGAAGATGCTAAAAGCGGAGAACTTGAAGGAGGAGAGCGTTTTGCACTGGTAAAAGCTAAACCGAATACTAAAGCCGGCACCACGTCACTTGTTGAAGCTCCTGAATCTCGTATTGTTGCTATCTATCCGAATCCAACAAACGGAGTATTTAAAATAGCGGTCAATAGTGAGGAGCAGGGAACATTAAAAATAACAAGCATTTTCAATACGGTTGTTTTTGAAGAAAAAACAAATAAACAAAAAGAATTTAGTGTAAATATCTCCAAACAAGTTCCAGGAATTTACATCGTTCAGTTTATCTCTGAAAATGGAAAAGTAGTTACCAGAAAAATAATTAAAAACTAATATTTTTCGAGTGAAACACTTATTAATTTAATGAGTGTATGAAATTGAAGGAAGTCGTCTCAATGTAAAACTTGAGGCGATTTCTTTTTTTATAAAAGAAAAGCTTTGCAGACTTTGGCTTTTAAACGCAAAGTACGCTAAGTTTTTTTATGCGTAGGTTTTATGTAAAAAGCATAAAGTTCGCAAAGCTTTGTCTAAGTATAGCTTTGCGAACTTTGCCTTTCTAAGCGTAATACAGCTAAAATTCTTAGCGTGCTTTGCGTTAAAATTTCCAACTTAGATGATTATGCTCTATTTTCACGGATGAACTTTTGCAACATACGAAGAGACTGTTACGGTACCCGAATCATCTTTGACGGTATAAACACCTAAAATACTATTTTGATAAGCCGTATTAGCACTTGTACTGTCAGCATTCGGAAAATCAATATCTACCCAGTTGGCTTCTCCAAATGAACCATCTGAATTTCGATTTACAGCAACAAAGGAAGCTCCCATATCTTTTCCGTTAACACTAATCCAGTCCGACGGCATATGATAGCCATTGTCTTTGGATGCAGTGATACCTTCAAAATGGGTAACTACAGACAGAATCGTTTCATTCTTGTAACTAAACGATTTTAAATTACTCGTTTGCTTTGTTTTGGAATTATAATCCACCACGAAAGCCTGACTTATTTCCTCTAATTTAGCACTCGAATAACCGCCTGCCATAGTATAATGATCACCGCCATTGTGCCAGATACCGTACAAAGTAGTCGTTAAGGAATCGGGAACTTTAAAATCAATGTATTCTTTAGTGACAATATCATATAGGAATGCATATCCATTCTTGTCATTCTCTACATCATAATTTCCAACAGCGATTCCGCCCATTATACTATGAACAAATACATTATTGGTATTACCGTCATTTGGAGAAACCTGAATCCAGGTTCCTGAACCATCTGCCGGACCTTCGTAATAAAAACCAAGATTTCCGCTTGGAGCTTTACCGGAAGAGGCAGAAATTTTATAGGAACCTACTATTTGTACTTTGCCATGATGTCCGTTATTAGGACCGTAACAAGAGGTATTGATAACCGTTGCTGTTGGCGTGCTTGGGAAATTTATAATATTCCATTTGCCCTGATTACCGCTTCCATTAAGTGGTCCTTCATAGATTAAGCCCTGAACGATATCATTAAGGCCTATTAAACTGCCTGAAATGTACACATTCTCAGATCCTGTCACGCCTCTTACGCCTTGTATGCTGGTTTCTCCGCCATTAGGATAATTGAAATCCGTATACTTTGCCGTATTGACTTCCAGATTTATATTTTCTGACATAATTTTTCTTTTTTGATTATTGTTTTAACCCGTTGGGTGAAATTAAATTTTGTTCAATTCCACCCAACGGGTTATTGTTTTATACTTTTTTAGAACTGTGTTCTGCAGCTGTTCTTAGTTAAACGTTGTCGTACTATAAACATCTTTTGGTGCATTTACCCAAAGTTTCTCTACTTCCAGCTGATGGAGTTGTTCTTCTAATTCGTGTCTGATTTCACTATAAGCCGGATCGTAGGCAAGGTTTGTGATTTCCAACGGGTCATTAACTAAATCATAGAGTTCATACTGTTTGAAGTAGGCCGTAGCAGCATCAAAATAATAGTCAAATTTCCATTTTTCGGTTCTGATACATCGAATGCGATTCGCAGCTCTTACGATCGTCCAGGTACTGTTAGAACCTGCTTTGATATCATCGTAAGTAAACAAAATACTGTGCTGAACAGGAGTGTTGTCCTGCATTATTGGCAGTAAACTGGTACCAGCAAGTCCTGTTGGCGGATTGGATATGTTGGCCATATCAATAAAAGTTGGAAAAATATCTGCTAAGGTTGCTAAAGCCATAGAGTGTTTGACAGGATGATCTTTAAACAATATCGGATTAGATATAACAAGTGGAACTCTTAAAGCTTCTTCGTAAGCGACAAAAGTTTTCTGACGTAATCCGCCATGAGCGAGTCCCATTTCTCCATGATCGGATGTCATCGTAACTAAGGCCGAATCGGCTAGTTTTTTGCCGTGTTCATCTTCTCTGTACAATTCGTCGATCAGATAGCCAAACTGTTTGTCGGCAAGACTTAACAAATAACCGTAAAAATTAATATAATTCAGTTTATCTTCGGTACTATTGATGGCACCAAGGCTTAAAGCCATATTAATCAGAATTTGTTCCTGAGCCATAGGTTTTTTATTTTCCAGTAAATTTTCGTTTACAGTAGCAGGAAGTCCTATTTCTCTGGTCAGCCAGCTGTCCGGATGGTATCCTGATGTACCTGCTGTATTAGGATAAGCCAATACATCATGAGGATTTACGAGAGAAAGAATCAAACAATATGGTTTATGATTTCCTGCAGCTCGCTGTGCTCTCACTTCTTTTAAATATTGGATAGCCTCGGCGGTGTATCTGGCGTCGTGATTGGCGTAGCCACCTCCAAAATTAAGCGGATTAACATCTTCACCGGCGTCGGGAGAAATCCAGCCCATAGCCCCAAATAAAGAAATATCAGCAGGAGTTAAATCATCATAATTGGTTTTAGTTCCATTAGGGGCAACACCTTTACTCATGTGCCATTTTCCTCGGTATTGCACATCATAGCCATCCGCCCAAAGCGTATTCATAATATTGGGTAATGCATTGCTAAGAGTAGGCTCCTGAGGCGACAAGAGACCGCCTACAGTTAACGTTTGACTCACACCATGTTTTGCAGGGTATAAACCTGTAAATAAGGTCGAACGGCTAGGGGAGCACATGCAGGTATTGCAAAATGCACGGTCGAAACTAAAACCATTCTTTTTTAGAAAAGTCAGTGTGGGAAGATTTTCTTCCTCCCATCCCGGTGGGAAATGTTGAGTAGCGCGCTGCTCATCAGTAATAATTAAAATCATGTCCGGCTTTTGGCCAATTTCGTTAAGTTTTTCTTTTAAGTTCATTGTTTGTGGTTTAAGGGGTTATTAAATAGATAATTGTTGGTATATGGATTTGTAATTCATATCGATAGGTAAGTTTGAAATAATTCAAAAAGAAGGATCGGATTATCGTATAAAATTGAGGCGTGAAGAGAGAATGACAGTAGTACTTTTTCAATATAATGTTCGAACAAAATAAATTGTAAAAGGCTTGTAGACGATACTGTAGTGCAGTGTTGAATCTGATTAATAAGAATAAAATTACAATAACTAAGCAGATTTAAATTACGTATAAATACCTGTTTTGTAGTAGTTTATCTAATTTTTAAAAAGTATAAAGAGTTCAATAATTCGAAGGACTTCAATTAGACAGATATTTTGTTATTGAAGAGACTCTTTTAGGTGAAGGAATAAAGGAAAGAGCAGTAATTTCCGGACTAAAAGCACTATTGTAACTAATAATTCTAAGGCTTGGGGAGAGTTATGCTAAACGACTAAAAAATGTTTAAATAACCCGTTGTGTTGAGTTTAATAAAAAAAAAAATGAGTAATCACGTAGAAACATAGATTTTAATCTAAAAGAGAAAAAAGAAAATACATTCCTTTCACCTGGTACCAGGTGCTAAATGAAGTGAAATGCTTTTTTACGGATGCTGAACCTATGTTTCTATGTGTTAAAATGATTTATACTCAAAAAGTTAAAAACAATAATAATTTTGAGTTTTTAGTTTCCCTTTAATAAATTGATACTTACTGTAGCGATATCGGCATCGGGGAAACGTTTAAAAATCGATTGGTCCGGAAATAATCCGGCTTTTGCTGCGACTTTATTAAAAACGTCAATCTCCACAATATATTGGTCCGAGAAACCATGAGTAGCATCATAAGCCGTTGCGGGAGTTTTTCCGATATTAGCGGCTGCAAGTTTGGGATTGATGGTATGCAATTCAATCAACAGCAAGCCAAATTTACGCACATAAGGCGACCATTTTTGTAAATGTTCCAACAGATTGTCTTCGACCAGATTGTTATTGATTCTTTTTCCTCTGTAAGCAAATGCACCGGTAGACGTACTGATTCTATCTTTGTTGATGTGTTCGGGATCTTTCCAAATTCGATTGTGATCTAAAAATGTCCTTACGTTAAGCAAATCCTTCAAATCAATATTGTAGTTTTCTTTCAGATCCTCCGAAAGAAGTTGAGGGTTTCCAATATCGCCCCAGATCACCTTTGCCCAAATGTCGGCCTTAATAAGATTGGCTCTGGTTATTTTTAAAGCCGCCTGATTATAGTCGGCACCAACTAAAAACAAAGGGTAGTCGTCAAGCATTTTTCCACGTAAAGTCTGCCTGTCAATAACTTCAAAAATATGCTGTAAAAAAGCACCATTACCACAACCCATATCAAGTATTCCTTTAGGTTGTTTTTCGATTGGTAAATTAAACAGACTGACAATAATTTCGTCCACCACTTTAAAATAAGTATCGTGAGCACCACCGCTTCCCCATACATTCATTTCGCGGTCTACGTGAATTTCATTTTCACCATCCGCTATCATTCTTAAAACTGCCGGATCACCAAAAATCAATTCCTCAATTTTAGCAAAGGTGGGCAAGTAAGAAACTGTAACACCATAAGCACTGGCTCTTTTGGCGTAAAACAAACCAGTTTCAGTAAACTGATAATTGCCATTTTTTTCTAAGAACCATCCAAGATGTACAAAAAAGTCCAGTATTTTTTTAAAGTTTTCCGGAGATTTATGAAACTCTTCGGGTTGGAAAGACGTCTCCATAAAGTACTTGTGAAACATTCCTTTCATGGCCAGACGCACAATAGTTGGACCAATCAAATGTCCTTCTATATGTTTTAAAACCTGTTCCTGAAGACTGTTTTTTAAAGGATCATCAGAAGGCGCTATTCCATATCCTTTTTTATATTTTTCAAAAATAAGATTGAGTTTTTCAAAGGGCACATCGTCAAAAAGTCTTGGATGAAACTGCCCGGAGAATTGAAGTAAATCAACAACATCCTGATAGAGATGAAACAGCGAAAAAGCGATTTCTGTTTTTTCGTTTGTTATGATGGTTATTTCCTGTGTACGATTATCTACTTCATACTCTAGAAAGCCCTGAGAGGCCAGAATTCTCAAGCCAACATTCAGATAACCTTCATTTGCTTTAAAAGTAGTAGTTAACTGCGATAGTTGTACTTGCTTTTGATTTAGGATATACTCTAAAACTTTGTGGTTTTGTAGTGCAATTGCAACCGGAGCAACAGCCAGACCGTCAAGATGTCTGAAAATAGAACTTCGAAGTTGTGATTTATCGGTCATAGAAATAGGTTGATGGTTGGTTAAAAATAGTGATTTTTTAATTTAAGACCGTTACTTTTTTAGGGACTATTTTAAGATTTTTCTCATAGCCATTTTTCGCAAATAACTATTGCGAACCTCAAAGTAAGTGAAACGTCTTCTTTTAGAGCAAAAAATGATGTTTCCAGGTGTTAAATTAAGGGATTGACGACGAGTAGAAGTAATTAACTAACCGCCATTTTATTATACTTATTACGATATTCCAATGGATTTAATCCTGTTACTTTCTTAAAAATGGTTCGAAATGCTTTTGTATCGGTATAGCCTACATCGTACATTACCTCATTGATATTTTTACGGCTGGTCTCGAAACTTTTTTTGGCGTACTCAATTTTCACCCGATTGATATATTCTAAAACTGAATTGTTGGTTGCAGCTTTAAATCTTCTTTCAAAACTTCTTCTTCCCAGTAATACCATTTCGGCCAATTCATCAATGGTGATTTTTTCCTGAATATTATCTTCAATAAAATTCTGCACCTGTTTAATGGCCTCGTCGTTATGATTCTTTTGTCCCTGAAACATTGCAAAAGAAGCCTGACTGTCTCTGTCGATATCGATGGCAAAGTATTTGGAGGCAAGTATAGCCGTCTCTCTGTCGGTATATTTTTCGACCAGATGAAGCAATAGGTTCCAGTACGAATGTGCCCCACCGCTGGAATAAAGACGATGCTCTTCGGTAATAATGCTTCCGTCTATGACTTCTACTTCGGGAAACATTTCTCTAAACTCATTTTGAAATCCCCAATGGGTAGAACATTTTTTGCCGTTTAACAGACCAGTGGAAGCTAGTAAAAACGCTCCAACACATAACGATGCAATCTCGGCACCCTTATGATATTGTTCGCTGATCCAGGGTAATAGTCCTTGATTTTGAGCAATCGCATCTTTCATGTCTCCAAATAAGGCAGGAATCACAATCAAATCAGTGGCAGTAATATCTTTTGTGAGCTGAGACGTATTAACGGAATACAATCCGTTATTAAGTTTTACTTCTTTCTCTAAACCTACTAATTGTACATCAAACAATAATTTTTTACCGGAGGCGGTCATAAATTGATTTACAGCCGAAAATAAGTATTGCGGATCTGCAATTGCCTGCAGAACCGAACTTTCAGGAACAAGAATGCTTACTTTTTTTATCATGGTTTTTTAAGGGTTAGATCAAATTAGGTTAAAGATTTACAATTGAATGACTGTTGCTGAGCCCTTGATTTTCCGAGGTTGAGTGTTGGATACAGTACTTTACCGGGATCATAAGGATACAACAATTGATTTCAATGCAATTTCAAAGATAAAGATAGTTTGTCGTAAATGCCCTTTTTGTTGTCGTTTTTGTGTAGGTGGATTCTGTGATTTCCGCTCCATCTTTGTACTATCAATTAACAATTAAAAAATCACACAAAATGGCAACAAAAATTTTCATCAATCTGCCGGTAGCAGATTTACAAAAAGCAATGTCTTTTTACACAGCAATCGGATTTACAAACAATCCTCAATTTACAGATGCTACAGCAGCCTGTATGGTTCTAACCGAAGAAATTTATGTGATGTTGTTGACTCACCATAAATTCAGTGAGTTTATCAATAAAGAAATCGGTAATGCTTTCGAGAAAGCTTCGGTAATTAATTCCTTGTCAGTAGAAAGTGTAGATGAAGTGAATGAAATGATCAATAATGCCTTAAAAGCAGGAGGTAAAGAAACTGCAGAGCCGAAAGACTATGGTTTTATGCAGCAACGCAGTTTCGAAGATTTAGACGGACACCTTTGGGAAGTTCTGTATATGGATCTGGCGAAAATTCCACAACAATAACCCTATTAAAATGGCACAGCTTAATTCTTATTTAACATTTAACGGTAATTGCAGAGACGCGATGTTGTTCTACAAAGCTTGTCTTGGAGGCGAACTCGAAATGCAAACTATAGCCGATTCACCAATAGGAGAAGAGCTGCCGGAGAAAATGAAAAGATGTATTTTGCACGCCACCCTTAAAAGCGATACTCTTACCATTATGGGATCGGATATGGCTCCCGAAAACCTGACAAAAGGAAATGCCTTCTCGATGATGCTCACGTTTGACAGTGAAGAAGAAACACGAAAGGTTTATGCTGACTTATCTAAAGATGGTCAGGCTACCCATCCGTTAGAAAGGACTTTTTATGGAGCTTTGTTCGGGAATCTTACGGATAAGTTCGGACATCAATGGATGCTCTGTTACTCGTGCGAAGAAAAAAAGACTTTATCTGTTGGGTATAATTAATTCTTGATGATTATACCCAATCGGATAAAATTCTAAACCGACTATTAACAGGAATTAACAACTAAACTTATAAAATCATGAAAAAAGATAAAATCATATTCTGGATCACAACGATCATCATTTTTATTATGGAAGGAATCATTCCGGCCTTAACCTCACAAACGGAACTGGCTAAACAAGGGATCAGTCACATGCAATATCCGGTCTATTTTGGTAATGCATTGGTCGTTTTTAAAGTAATCGGAGCACTAACAGTAATCATTCCGCAAGCACCAAAATTTGCAAAAGAATGGGCGTATACCGGTTTTGGATTTGTGTTTATATTTGCGAGTATCAGCCATTTCGCAGTTGACGGATTTGGGTTTCAGGCGATACTGCCTTTGATATTCCTGGGTATATTGGTGATTTCCTATAAATTATATCACAAACTAAATGAATACGATTATGCACTTTCGGAAAAATATCAGTTGCAATAAAAAGAAAGTTGCAAACTATCGATATAAAATGAGACGCCTAAGCTAAAAGGTCGTCTCATTTTTTTTATTTCTTTATATCAAACCGGACAGGTTTTTGAAACCTGTCCGGTTTATTAAATGTAACGTTTAGATACTATCATTTAATTTTTCCGCCCAGTCGATAATTTCTTTCTTCTGAGCCGCACTAAGTACAGCATCTCTGTGAATCAAAGTATAGGAACTTAAAGGCATTTCATCAGACTTTATCTGACTGATAATTCGGTTTAATTTAGTTCCTTGTTTCCTTTTCGAATATGCTCCCCATCTGCTAAAGTTCAAATTATTTTTCCCTTTTTTGATATGGTTTTCCATAAAACTACGTATGGGCTGTAGGTTAGAATACCAGGGATAACGGGTATTGTTACTGTGGCAGTCATAACAGGAAGTTTGTAAAATGACTTCAACCTTTTTAGGAATGTGATGAACTTTACCAATAGAAATAGAACTAACCTGCCCGTAATCAGAGTTTCGGGCAGGCTGGTAAAATTGCAGGAGCAAAAAAATAAGGATTCCGGTAAAGGCTATTTTTTTGATATGCGATTTCATTTTACATCGTTTTTTTCACCGAGCCGCAATCCAGCATTTTGGAACCATAATAGGGATTTTGGATCTCTTTTGTTTCACTGATCCACAAAGCACCCTTGCCTTCGTTAGCCATTGGACAGTATTCCTGATATAGTGTTTGTGTGGTTCCAAGTAGTTCTATTATATCATTCACGTCCTTACTCAGCAGTACAAAATGTTCTCTTTGATGCACTATGTTTCCGCTGGCTTCACCAATATGTTCAGCATGTTCTTTGGCATCTTCAGCAATCTCATTGTATTCAGTTTTTGATTTAGCCTCTATCGAACCGGTATCAAATCCTTTCAAAGTCTGAAACAATTCCTTTCCGGCATTTGCCGCACCTTTGGAATCATCTTTGACCAATGCATTTTTCAATTGCAGATATTTGCTAACCGTTTCCTGAATTGAAACGTTTTGCGTTTTTTCTGTATTGGCTTTGTTTTCAGCTTCTTTATGTTTAGAATGAGATTCTGTTTGAGAATCTGTTGTCCTGTTTTCTTCACTTTTCTTGTTGCAGGAAGTCATTACAAATGTTAGGACTAGTGTGGAGAGAATTATATTTTTCATTTTTTTAAATTTTAATTAATTGTTTTGTTGTTGTACTGCAATTCGGAAATTGAACTACAGTAAATTTTTACAGATTATTTTTCCGGTTTAAGCATATAGATTTACGAAACAGGAACACACAGTAATAAACTGAAGTCTCGTTTCATAATTGTTTAAAAAGGGAGTAAAATACAGCTAGTGTATGAATTTAAGATCCGACACACTATTGGCTGACAAAAAATCAATTAGCTTATTTTAGGGATCAGCCAAAGGGATTGAAAACCCGAAGAAATAGGGCATTCTAAATTATGAAACTTTTGCTTTTTAGTAGAAGCACCCCATAAGATGTTTTGGGAGAAATGTTCGTTTAAGGCAATGATCCCTCCGTTACACGAAGACGCACATCCACATGCAGAACGTTTGCATTTCCCGCTATTGTTGGTAGGGTTTTTATCGTTTGAATCACTGATTTTACAGCAGTCGTCTTCCTTTTCAGTTTTAGAGATTTTTTCTTTTACCGCAGGTTTCTCGACAGGTTTCTCACACGCAACAGTTGTCGTTGGTATCAGGAAGATACCAAGTAAAATAATGAGTATGAGGTGAAATCGTTTCATGCAAAAGGAATGTGTGGGACGAAAGTACTTATATTATTTTGAAGCACATTAAGAAAAGTGTTAAAACTAATTTTTTAAGAAAGTATAAAAACAAAATACACTTTACGGAATCACTTTAGAAAAAATCCTACACAGAAGAGGAAGAGTGGTTGTTTATTAATGACTTCATTATAAGTTGTTTATTGGTAGTGGGATAATTTATTTAACATTTTTTATATAAAAAAAAGAGTTAAAATTTTGGCTTTCGTTATTTTAATTTACTTTTGTTCTATCAAATTGGTAGAGTATAAATTTAACAGATTAGTGAAGATTAAAGAGAAGAATAGTAACTACTGTTTTTAGCTAATAAGAATTAATAGGAGATAAGTTTCCTTTAAAAGTAGTCAGATCACAAAATAATTTTCAATCTAACGCTACAATTTGAATGAGATGAAGTCCATTTTTTGAGATTGAAATCTTACACAGATAGATTTAAAAAATAGTAATCCAAAATAATAAAAAATGAAGAAACGAATGCATAGCTGTTAAAAAAAGAACCATTTCTGCGGGAACAGAAATGGCGAAGCTTAAAGAAATTGTACATCTCTATAAGGAAAGCACGAGCGGAGTAAATCCGACTTCGGGGCACCTTATGTATTAAACTAAAACAAAGTAATGAAAAAAAAATTAAACAGATATATAGGATTATGTATTTTGTTGATTTCCACAGGTATTAAAGCACAGGAAATTAAACCCTTAATCCAGTCGAAACTTGAAGGAACTGTAATCGATGCTGTTACAAAGGAGCCCGTTATTGGTGCTTCGATAAACATTAAAGGAACTACGCACGGGGTTGTAACGGATATGGACGGTAAATTTTACTTTCAAACCGGACAAAAGCTTCCTTATACGCTAATTGTAAGTTATTTGGGCTATAAAAAAGCGGAAGTTACAGCCAATGAAAATTCAGTTGTGGTTACTCTTACTCAGGAACAGAATGCCCTGTCAGAAGTAGTGGTTACGGCACTTGGTATTACAAAAGAAAAGAAGTCTCTGGGATATACTACACAGGCAGTTAAGGGCAAGGAATTGTCAGACACAAAAGAAACCAATTTTCTAAACAGTCTTAGTGGTAAACTTGCCGGTGTTCGTATTACCAATTCGCAGGGTGATATGGGATCTTCGCGTATCATCATTCGTGGCGAAACGTCTATTTCCGGAAATAATCAGCCGCTTTTTGTGGTCGATGGAGTTCCTGTAGACAACTCACAACTAGGAAGTACCGGAGGTACTACTCGTGATTTTAAAAATGCTATTGCCGATTTAAATCCACAGGATATTGAATCCCTAAGTGTATTAAAAGGTCCTAATGCTGCCGCTCTTTACGGATCACGTGCCGCACACGGAGTAGTGCTTATCACAACAAAATCAGGAAAAAGTCAAAAAGGGTTGGGAATAAGCGTTAATTCGGGAATCACGATTTCTCAAGTGGCTACTTTACCTAAATTTCAAAATTCATACGGACAAGGATCAAACGGAAAGTTTAGTTACGTAGACGGTAAGGGTGGCGGAATCAATGATGGAGTTGATGAAAGCTGGGGACCTAAACTAGACGGTCGTCTTATTCCTCAGTTCTATTCCAATGGTGTTGCGGTACCTTTCGTAGCACATCCCAATAATGTAAAAGACTTTTTCAACACTGGTGTTACCTACGATAATAGCGTATCCATAGCTAAATCGGATGAAAAATCAGATTTTCGTTTAGGAATAAACAATCAAAAACAATTGGGTACAGTACCTAACAGTGAAACAAATAAAACAAACTTTACGGTTAATACAAATTACCAAATTTCTAAAAACATAAAAGTAGGGGTAACGGCTAACTATATTGTGACCGATGCACCTGCACTTCCGGGTGGTCCGCAAGGTAACCGTGCCGCTGGTGTGATGCTGCAGTTCCTTTGGTTCGGACGCCAGGTAGATATCGATCAGCTTCAGAACAACAGAGAGGTGAACTGGAACAACAGCTATTACAGCAATCCCTATTGGAATGCCTATTATAATACCACCAGCCAACAGCGCAACCGTATAATAGGAGATATTCATCTGGATGCCAAAATTATCGACGGACTTAATTTTAAATTCCGTACCGGAGTTGATTATTATAACGATCGCAGAAAATACACCATCAAGTATGGTACAAACGGAACTCCATTTGGATCCTATGCAGAAGATGCTTACACGGTAAACGAAAGAAATACAGAAGGGATCTTTACGTATACCAAAAAACTAACCGAAGACTTTAGTGTGGATGCTCTTGCCGGATTCAATATTCGTAACCACAGTGATGCCAATAACTATCAGAAAGCACCACGTTTGGCCGTACCGGATTTGTATACTTTAACGAATTCAAGAGATCCGTTGACTTCATCGAATTCATTATCAAGATTACGAGTGTACAGTGCCTATGCTTCAGCACAGTTTGGATATAAAAACTATGCTTATTTAAACGTAACTGCCCGTAACGACTGGTCGTCTACATTACCAAGCAGTAACCGTTCTTACTTTTATCCTTCCTTCAATGGTAGTTTTGTAGTTTCTGATGCTTTCAATCTGAAAAGTAATACACTTGATTTCTTAAAACTTCGCGGAGGCTGGTCTGAGGTAGGAAACGATGCAGATCCGTATCAATTGTCTACGGTTTACGATTTTCAAACTGCATTTGACGGAAATCCAATCCAAACTTCAGCGAAGAAAAAACTGAATGAGAACCTGAAACCGGAAACCACTCGTTCTACGGAATTGGGTATAGAATCTTCGTTCTGGAAAAACAGACTGCACCTGGATGTAGCTTACTACAATACGAACAGTTTTGACCAGATTTTAGAAATAAAAACTACAGCTTCAAGTGGTTATAATTCGCAATTAATCAACGCGGGTAAAATAAACAATCGTGGTATTGAAGTTCAGTTAGACGGAACTCCGATTCAAACGGAGAATTTTAAATGGAATGTAGGAGTTAACTATTCAAAAAACATCAGTGAAGTAAAGATTTTGGATTATGACAAACAAATCCAAAACTATACTATTGGTACATCAGGAGGTGTTGATGTACTGGCATCGGTAGGGCAGGCCTATGGAGCACTTTATGGTACAGCGTATCAGCGTGATGCAAACGGAAATATAGTAGTTGGAGCTAACGGATTGCCGAAAGCCGATCCTCAAAAGCGAGTATTAGGACATTATACTCCGGACTTTTTAGCAGGTGTAACCAACACTTTGAGTTATAAAAATCTTGAATTTTCATTTCTTATTGATGCCAGTGTGGGTGGAGATATTTTTTCGGGAACCAACAGAACGGGGACCTATACCGGAGTACTGGCTGAGACACTTGCTGGTCGTGATGCAGCAAACGGAGGTTTAAATTACTATTATCCGGGAAACAATACAGCCAATCCAAAAACATTGGTAGCGAGTGGTGGAGCACCAAACGGAGTAACAGTGTATGATGACGGAGTTCTATTTAACGGAGTTTACGCAGACGGAACTCCAAATACTCAGGTGATTAGTGCGCAGGAGTTTCATAAAGCATCTTACAATATTAGTGAAGCCTATATCTACAGTTCGACTTTTGTAAAACTGAGAGAAATAAAACTGGGATACAATTTCAATAAGAAATTTGCCAGAAGACTGGGACTAGAAGGAGCAAGTATCACTGCGGTAGGGCGAAACCTTTTGTTTATTTACAAAGATGCGCCAAACATTGATCCTGAAACCGCTTTCAATACCGGAAATGCTCAGGGATTGGAGAGCTTGTCTTTACCAACTACCAGAAACTTCAGTCTGAATGTTAATCTTAAATTTTAAAAACGCGAAATCATGCTAAAAAAAATAGCTTATATAACACTATTTGCGGTAGCACTTACCTCTTGTAGTGACACTTTGGATGATATTAATAAAAATCCAAATGCAACCGAAACACCTTTAGCACCTTATCTATTAACAGGTACGTTAAAGCAGGGAGCCGATTTGTACTGGGGAGCCGACAATAATTTTAATGCATCGTTACTATTTGTACAGCATTGGGCTAAAGTTCAGTATACAGAACCGGACAGATATGACGTGTCGAACACTTCTTTCACTTCATTGTGGAACACGGGATACGCCACTTTGATTACAGATTTAAACACGATTCTGAAATTTCCGGATCAGCAGGCAAATCCAAATTACAAAGGAATTGCGTTAACCCTGCGTTCATGGGCATTTTTATTGCTTACAGACGCTTACGGGAGCATTCCGTATAAAGAAGCAGGCTTAAAAGTAACCCCTGCATACAATACACAAAAAGAAGTGTACACAGGTTTATTGGAAGATTTAAAACAAGCGCAGTCTTTACTAAATCCGACTGGTGGAAGTGTAACTGGAGATTTGGCTTATAAAGGTGATATCTCGAAATGGAAAAAATTGGTAAATTCACTTCGTTTGCGTATCGCATTGAGAATTTCCGATAAAGAACCTGTCTTAGCCAAACAAGCGGCGATCGATGCGACTACAGATGCTGCCGGTGTAATTAGCAACAACAATGAAACTTTTAAGTTTACTTACACGAGTTCGCCTCAGCAAAATCCTGCTTCGGCCTGGTTTGAAACCCGTGATGATTTTCGTATTTCGAAAACATTGGTGGATAAGTTAAATGAATTCTCCGATCCGCGTTTGCCGGTTTATGCTCAGTTGCCAACAGATGCAAGCGTTGGAAAATATGTAGGAGGTGCTAACGGATTATCAAATAGTGATGCCAACAGCCAGGGATTTGCTAAAACATCAAAACCGGGAGCTTATTTTTTAACCTCGTCATCACCAGCGGTAATTGTTTCTTATTCCGAAGTATTGTTTAATCTTTCAGAAGCGGTGGCTCGCGGTTACATTGCCGGAGATGCAGAGCAGTTGTATAAAAATGCGATTACAGCATCGTTCAATCAGTTTGGAATTACTGATGCCACTACAATTTCAAATTATCTTAATCAGGCAGTGGTAAAGTATGACGCAGCGAATTATGCTAAATCGATTGGTACACAAAAATGGATCGCATTTTTTGGGCAGGGTCTTGATGCTTTTGCAGAATGGAGAAGATTGGACTATCCTGTATTGAAAGCGGGGCCGGCTACGGTTCTAAACGGACAGATTCCTTCACGTTTCTTTTATCCGGGAACAGAGCAGTCACTGAATGGAGCCAGCTATCAGACAGCTGTATCTGCTCAGGGAAAAGATTTGCTGACTACAAAACTATGGTTTGACGCAAAGTAAACCTTAATTTAAAAAGGACAAAGCAAACGGCTTAAACCAGTCCGTAATCAATTATAACAGATAATACTTCAGAGGAAATTTTCTCTGAAGTATTATTCATTTAAAGACCAAAGTTATCTTGGTATTTGTGGTCTTTCCATCTTATACTGTCTTCCGGATAACGTTTTAATAAAAGAAACCAAAGCTACAATTTCGTCATCAGTAAGATTTAACGGCTGCATTAAAACATCTGTCTTAGGAAAGAGAGGATCTGCTATTTTTTCTGTTTCATCGGGATCAATCATGTGCATGCCGCTGTTATACATATTTACAATTCCAGTGATGTTATCAAATAAGCCATTGTGCATCCAGGGGCCTGTATAAATTACATCACGAAGAGAAGGAGTTCGGAATTTCCCAACATCTTCTGCTTTTTTAGTAACCGTATAAAGTCCTAAATCTTCATATTCCCTTTTGTAATAAGTAAGCCCGATATTATGGAATGATTCATCGGTCAGGTATTTTCCGGAGTGACAATTCATACATCTTGCTTTGGTTCGAAAAAGGTGCAGACCATAGATTTCCTGATCTGATAATTGCGTGTAATCGCCATCTATAAAGGCATCAAAACGGCTTCGTTTACTTAAAATTGTTTTTTGGAATACGGCCAGTGACTGCAGGATTTTCTCATAAGTAATCTCAGAATCTCCATAAGCATTTTGGAATAAAACAGGATAACCTTTAATTTTTCTTAACTTTTTAGCCAGATTCTCAGGTACCATATTCATTTCATGATGTGCTGTAATGGGCCCTTGAGCTTGTTCTTCTAAAGTTGCTGCCCGGCCGTCCCAGAAGAATGATTTTCGGGCTCCGATGTTGTATAACGAAGGCGTATTTCTTTTTCCTTGCAAATGATCATTCCCTAAAGATACTTCACGCGCATCTCCCCATGCCAGTTCCGGATCGTGGCAACTGCTGCAGGATACCTGATTAGACCCCGAAAGTTTGGGATCGAAAAAAAGCAGCTGTCCTAAAATTACTTTAGGATTTTCCATGGTGTCATAGTAACTCGTATCGATCGCAAGAGATTCGAATTCCTGCCATTGCACACCGCTATCAACGTTAGGTTTTGGCCATTGACTGGTTGGTTTACTATAGATTTCACGCCAGTTTGAACTTACGAGTTTCTCACTAAATGTAGCACTGAAACTTAACAATGCATAAATTAGGCCAATGAAAAGAATAGAAAAAGAGGTTTTTAATAAAAAAGACTTCATTATAAGCGGATAGTGGGGGTATAATCTAAATTAAAATGTCAAACCTATTGACATTTGAAAAAAAGTGTTGTTTTGTTTTTGAGGAAAACGGTAGTAATCCAGACTTGTCTTAATGAAAAAGTTAAGATCAGGTTGGTACTTGTAATCCCATCTTGCAGCGAGATTTATTTTAGTGTACGGAGAGGACAAAAAAGCAAAGTTATAATTGAGCATATTAAAAATTGAATTGGTTCTACGATCGCTTAATTCCATTTCTGAACTTAAAATCCAGTTGTGTTCGAGTGAAGCCGAAACATTAAGTAAGGATGGAGCTAAAAGTTTTGAAATGGCAAAATCCAATCGGCCGATACCTTGCTGTAGGTCAATAGTCCGAAGAGGATCGAGATACTTTTCCGCAGTACTTTTTAAGGTAAAGCTTGGCGCAATCGACCATGATAATTCAGGATTTGGAATGTAGTACAATCCTGAAAACACAACAGATGTAACCTGATTGGTGTATTTGGTATGCTCGGCTATCTTGATGTAAGATGTGGTACTTTGGTTGTCAAATATATTTTCTTTTCCAGTTCGGTCTGTGTAAAAAAGTCCAATTTTTGCACCCCAAAACTTTTCTTTTGATTTTTTGAAATAAGAAAACTCTCCTTCATACTGATTCTCTAAAATTGTAGACGCGACAAGGTTTTGGAATTCGGTCATGATTTTTTCATAACCAAATTGATGGTATCCCAGTAGTAAACCAAAGCCATTTCGGTCTTTTGGAAAAAACTGCACATTGACGCCATAGCCACTTCCGTCATAATACGAACTAAGTTTATTTCCGGTAAGTAATTTATTGTAAACGCCAAGTCCTACCATATGATAAACTGCAGGAGCCCCTAATTCGCTAAAGAACTTTAGATTATTAGATTGTGTATATTTTTGCAGATTTAAAGCCGAACCTAATACATAATGATCGCTAATGTTTAAGGAAATACCGGTAGAAACATTAAGATCTGAAACCGTATTTTTAGGTCTTGGATCAATATCCCGATACTCCATTAATGCCCTGTAATTAGCATTAATCCCCAGAGTTATTTTATTCAAAGCTTTAGCATAACCGCCACTGAAGGAGTACTCTTCATACGAAAGATCACCCCCTATAGAATCTGCCGTTACATAAGGGTAGATTATTTGATAATCTGAGCTTTCGTTCCAACGCACATTTTTGCGTTTACCATTCTTGTAATGAGCGTTTCCAAAAACAGTATTTTCAGAGTTAATCTTATAATACGATTGTGCCTTAATAAGAAATTGACGAATTCCATTTCCCAATTGCTGGATATTGGTTTGCTGTGCTGCCGAGCTATAACCCGCGCTCAATTCTGATAAAGAATAACGGCGGGCATAATGCTGATTTGCAGGATTGGTATAAAATCGTCGGGCAAAAGTATTCTCGGGAGACAAGTCTTCATGAATGCGAAGGAGCACAGAAGTACTGTCCTGTGCCTGCAGTAAACTGCAACTCAAAATAATAAATAGAAATAGGGAACGAAAGCTCATGATTAAATTCATTAATTCATTAAAGAAGGTTTAACCTCAGGGGAAAAATCTAATGTTGAATTATTAGTGTCTTTTAGTATTTTTTTGCCGTTTGAAGTAGTAGAAAGCGTTTTACGACGAACACTTTTCCCATAACGCGTTGCATCTGAATCTACTTTTCCACAATAAGTCCACCCCTTATCCAATGATGGAGCAGTAACAATCCATTTAAATTCAGATTCAACACTTAAATTAACAGCGTCTACAATCCATGAATTTGGAATCGAATACACGTTTTCGCCCATTGGATAACTTTCTCCGCCAAATACCAGATTGTATTCGTAGTTATAGGTATAATCCGTTAAATATTTTGTTTTGTTTATGGGCATACGAGCGATAACAAAACTTTTAAAACCTCTGTTATGAATTATCATAGAAGAGAATAAACTTTCCATATTTGGAACAGAAGGATTATCAACATCATCAGCGTCTTCTGTATAAAATTCAAAAGTTGCTTTTCTTAAATCTAACGAACCTGAATTGTATTCTTTATGGTCGATTGCATCTTCGGCAATTACAAAAAACTCACCCGGAGCGATTGGATAAGTAGTTCCGTTACCGGGAACAATTGCAACAGCAGATACCGCAAACGACTGCGCCATGATATTCGGGGTATAGTCTTGTTTGTCAGTTGTCATGAATTCCGATTGCGCGATCATTAACCCATCTGCATACAATACTTTATCCGTATTATTATGAATTTTAAAGTATTTGTCACCTAAATATTGTTTTCCCTGTGGTGTTTTGGTTCCAGTAAAAAATACCTCTTCAATCACAAAATCAGATTGTGTTGTCTTGAGGAAAAGATTTAAAGAAACAGCGGTACTTCCACCAGTAATCACGACCGCTTCTTTATAGCTGCTTACCGAAGCTTCGGCAATGTTACCGTCTATAGTATATTTGATTTTTCCGTCAATAGATATTTCATAAGAACCTTCATTTAGAGAAACAGAGAGATTGTTATTTAAAGCTTTACTTTGGGTTACTTTACCGGTATTATGCTCTTTAAAAGAAACGGAAACATCAGAAAAGATAACGCTGTTTAGATCTTCGGGATTTACAATTGTTAAGGTTAAAGCCGTTTCTTTATTGTTGTTATCATCATCTTTAGAACAGGATGATAATAGTGCCATTATGGCTATTGTTAGATAAATGGGTAGTAATCTGATTTTGATAATTGGGTATTTATTTAATATTAAAAGTTAAAAATTCAAGTTTAATTCCATCCCGAAATAAGGTGAAGTAAGACCGCGTCGCTCGATCTTCTGACCATTAATTTCATAGTTTTGATAGTAACTGAAGAGTCGGTTAACGAACATGGAAATTCTAAATCTCTTGTAAAAATCTTTAGATACTTTCAGATTCATATTCATCGACATCGGGATTGATTTTTTTTGAAAAAGAGCATCATTGTATTTAATATTAAGCCATTGCAGAATAGGATCTGATTGATCTTTTTCGAGATAGGGATGCTGTTTTCCAGAAGGATCAATATAAGCAACTGGTGTTCCGTTCATAGGAAGCGACCGATCACTTCTAAACCATAAAAACTGAAAAGATCCCGAGAACTCTAAGCCAAGAGGAGGAACGTAGGTATCTACAATCAAATTGGTATTGAACTGCTGTTTTTCAGAACCATCATCAAATTGATACAGTCCTAAGTAAGGAAGCCTCTTCCCATCAATGATAATATCTTTCTGTCCTCTTTTGTAAACCGGACTGCTATTGCTATAAGTGGTTTTAAACCAGGCTCCATTTAGAGTAAATCGGGTATTAATTGTCGTGAAACGTTTTGAAGAAAATTGAAATTCAACCCCGCTTTTGAGCAGCTTACTTCCGTTATTAGTGATGTTGTATGACGTTAATAGTGTGTCTCTAACAAAACGCATATCGGCTAAATTTGGTTGTGACGTTAAGGTTAAAGGATCAATAGAATTATGGTCATACTTTTTATACGATAGCGCCTGATATTGAGAATTATTTCTAAATCCGGAATTCATACGTTCATTGAAAAAAGTAACCGAAAAACGATTATTGTCATAAGAGAAATCCGCTCGAACCTCCCATTTTTTATTTATAGCCGGTGTTAGATTGTAATTTACAGCAGATGTTTTATAAGTCATTAAATTAATTCTTCGGTACTCCGGTGTATTATGATAATAGTTCAATTGCACCAGATCATTATAGATAAAATCCGGGTAAAGCTGAGCCAGTGTTGGGAATTTGGTATACTGCCCGAAACCGGCTGTAAGTTCTGTTTTCAGGAAATGTTTCCCCATTTTAAAAGATGGAAATACCCATTGCGTATTAATTCTGGGGTCTAAATAGTATTTCCCCGAAATGCTATAAGCCGATGGCACGTTCAACAGCGACATCGCCCGAAGGCCTCCTGCAAGATTTAATTGGTGTTTGCCAATTGGAATGGACAGGACATCTTCGACAAAAAAAGAAAGATCAGTACTCGCCGGAATGTCTTTATACGATCTGGGACGTGTAGACATTTCAGGAGATGGGGGATGAGTAGTATCGTAAACCTGTCCTTTTCCGTTATTTTTTGAATAAGTCCATTCCGAACCCGCTTTTAAAGCATGTGTTATTCCAAATAAATGAATTTCAAAATCTCCCATTGTTTTAAAAAAGGCATCAAAAGGCCTTCCGTCAACAGTAAGATTAGAAATGTACTGTGGTGTTAGAAAAATTCCGTCAGATTCACCTTGTTCGGTAGTATTAGGAATAGCTGTTGCACTTGAGACCTGAACCCATTTGGTTTGCTCAATTTTATCGAATTGCTGATTTATTGCTGCCGACGAATGAATTGCTTTTAAAAACGGTGCTATTTTAAACTTTAAATCAAAAGAGTTTGCCAATGAAAACCGATTATAGCTTGAAGCATATCGGTCAATTTTGGTATAACCCACATCCGGATCCGCTCTTTCATTGTCTATAGAACCGCTATAATCTAAACTCGAATCCCATTGAAGCTGATGCGAATCATTTTCCCAAATTTTTTGTACACGTATAGAGGATGTAATTCTTTTGTAGTTTTCAAAACTGTTACGAGGATCAGATTTTGCATTTAAATAATCAATTCCCACATTCAGAATCAATCTTTTTTCTTCAGATTCAAAACCTTTTCCTAAATAATATAATTTGCTAAACTCATCAGCCTTAAAACGAGATTCCCAATTAGTACGCCCTCTTTTTCGTTGAATTTTAATAAGTCCGCTCGTCAAATCACCATATTCTACGGAAGGAATTCCCCTAACAATTTCGACTCTCTCAATTTGATCTGTCGAAATAGAGCGCATATCTACTCCTTTAGAAGTTGTATTGCGGCGTGTATTGGCATATCCTGAACCCGGTGTGATAGTCATATTGGGGCCGGTGGTATACTGTAGATTTGCATCGGTATTTATTGGAATCCCGTCAATTACAAAAGAAGTTCCAAGTGAAGAAATATCATAATTAGAATCTGCTGTTCCAACCTCTCTTAATTTAATATGATTTGAAGCATTAAATACAGGATCTTTTGAGCGTCCGC
The DNA here is from genome assembly GCF_025947365.1 of Flavobacterium sp. N502540. Taxonomy (NCBI): domain Bacteria; kingdom Pseudomonadati; phylum Bacteroidota; class Flavobacteriia; order Flavobacteriales; family Flavobacteriaceae; genus Flavobacterium; species Flavobacterium sp. N502540. Next base: position 4,547,949 of record NZ_CP110012.1, on the reverse strand, counting down.
CAGGAAGTAACTCCAGCAAATCGGTGAAACTTGAAGGCTGTAAATGCTGCATGGCTTTTTTATCAATAACAGAAGTACTGGTCATACCACGAGATTCTACAGCCGTTATGACTACTTCGTTTAACTGTACACTTGACGGAACTAATCCGAAAGAAAGACTTTGTCCCGTTTTAAACTCGAGATTTTTCTCGATCGTTTCGTAGCCCAAATGTGAAAGTTTAAGTATGTAACGGCCACTTTGAATGGAGTTTAAAATTATGCTGCCTAAATCGTTTGAGTGCGCTTCGTATTTGCTAATTCCTTCTGCAGAAAGTAATACACCTTTTAAAGGAATTTTACTTTCAGCATCGTAAACGGTAATCTGAAGAGTAATTTTAGCAGTGTTTTGAGAAAAACCAAGATTAGAAAAAAGAGAGAATAATAAAAGCAGAACTGATACAATCCTTTTTAGCAGGAATGTAATAAGGCTATTAAAAGAAGTCATTGTATTAAATATCTGGTAGCTGAATAAGCTATATAACAAAAAGGCGGTTAATCGTTGCAAATATAACTTAATTTAGACTGAATAAAAATAATTGTTAATAAAATATATTTTATGACGGTTGCTCGCTATTTAAAAATTAGAGTGAAAATGCCGATTATCAAAAATATTTCCCGAAATTTGTTATCATAGCAACTGCTTATATCGTTGGGCAGATCAACTGTTTATGGAAATTCTATTCAGATTTGCAAACAGAAAACGAGAGTAACAAGGGTTGTTTTGCTTAAAAAATATCAAACCTTCAAGAGCTGTATTTCCTAAGAATTGAGAAGAAATAAAGTTCAAAATAGAGGTTTCCAGCCCCGGAAACTAGTGGTAGAAGCCAATACAAGAAGTTAGAATTGAATCACACCTAGCTGCTTACTGTTCTTTCGTAAGCAAACTAAAACAGTTACTAAAACTCATTATCTGTTATGAAAATCACGAAGCACTCGGGACACAAAGTTCCTTTCGACAAAGAAAAACTGAAGCTTTCCCTTAAAAAATCTGGAGCTGCTCCTGATGTTATAACAGAATCTATGATCCAGATCGAAAAGCAGATTTATGATGGTATTACCACCAAAGAAATCTACAAGATGGCATTTGCAATTTTAAAGAAAACCGCAAATGGATATGCTGCCCGTTACAATATCAGACAGGCTTTGCAGATGCTTGGTCCTGCGGGTTTCTATTTTGAGAAATTCATAGCAAGATTATACGCCGCAGAAGGGTTTAAAACCAAAATAAATCTAACGCTACAGGGTAAATGCGTCTCGCATGAAGTAGACGTTGCTATTATGAGAGACGATGTGATAACGATGATAGAATGCAAGTTTCACGGAAGTAAAGATGGGGCTTCAGATGTAAAAGTCCCCATGTATATTCTTTCTCGTTTTAATGATTTAAGAGAAAAACGACATATTATTTTTTCTAATAATGAAACTTTCACATCCTGTATCATAGTAACTAACAATCGTTTTACCAAAGACGCGCAGGATTTTGCCAACTGTAGCGGAATCTCTCTTTTAAGCTGGGATTATCCGCCAGATAAAAATCTTAAAAACAAAATTGATAGGGGAGCGCTTTATCCTATTACCTGCCTGACAACACTATCAATGGTCGAAAAAGAAAAATTGCTTTTCCTCGATCAGATACTGGTAAAAGACCTTCTTGACGATCAGGAAGGACTAAAAAAAATTGGACTGAGTCCAAACCGAATCAAGAATATCGTACACGAAGCTTCACAAATCTGTAAACTTATCTAAGATGAAAGTAAAATTTATAGGAGGTGCAGGAACCGTTACAGGTTCAAAAACACTCATAGAAACACAAAACAGCAGGATATTAATTGATTGCGGACTTTTTCAGGGTATAAAAGCATTGAGAGAACTGAACTGGGATCCGTTACCTGTTTTACCTTCCACAATAGATTTTGTGCTTCTTACGCACGGTCATCTGGATCATTGCGGCTGGCTGCCCCGATTAGTAGCACAGGGTTTTAAAGGTAAAATATACTGTACCGCGCCAACCAAAGCGATAGCCAGACTAGTGCTTTTAGACAGTGCCAAAATTCAGGAAGAAGAAGCCGAAAGGGCCAACAAAGAAGAATACTCTAAACATGAACAGGCAGAACCGCTTTATACCGTAGAGCAGGCAGAAGCTGTTACTCCATTTTTTAAAATAATAGCACCAAACACATTAGTAGAGATTGCAGAGGATAGTACTGCCGTTTTTGAAAATGCGGGACATATTATCGGAGCGTGTAGTATTACTGTAAATGCCGAAGGTAAAACGCTTGTATTTTCTGGTGATATTGGGCGTGATGATGATGTATTGATGTTTCCACCAACCAAACCCGTAAAGGCCGATTATATTTTCCTGGAAAGTACCTACGGAAACAAACTGCATGCAGAGTTGGACGTAAAGAAAGAACTGGAAACACTTATAAATACAGCCATAGCAAAAAAAGAGACGGTAATCATACCCGGTTTTGCTGTCGAGCGGGTGCAATCGGTGATGTTTTTATTGTGGAAGCTCAAAAAAGAAGGAAGAATTCCGGACGTTCCCTATATACTCGATACTCCAATGGGGGCTAATGCGCTGCATGTATTCTTAGAAAACCTGCAATGGCATAAACTTTCCGTCGAGGATTGCCACGAAATGTCTAAAATGTTCACTATAGTTTCAGAGTACGAAGAAACCATGCGGATTATAGAAAATCCTCAGCCGAAAGTGGTCCTCGCCGCTAGTGGTATGGCAACAGGAGGGAGGGTATTGTCGTATTTTGAACATTACATAAGCCTCGAAAAAACTACAGTGATTTTTGTGGGTTATCAGGCAGAAGGTACCCGGGGAAGAAAATTACTTGAGGGGGCCAAAGAAATCAAAATATACGGAAACTATTATTCCGTAAGAGCAAAAATCTTTCAGATCGAAGGGCTCTCCGCACACGGAGATCAAAAAGACCTGTTAAATTGGCTGTCTGCTCTCGAAAACACTCCGAAATGCGTTTTTCTGGTACACGGTGAAAACCTGCCTGCCGATGAACTACGAGTTAAAATCCAGAAGCAGTACCACTTTAAATGTACCGTTCCATTAATGGGGAATGAAATGGAGATTTAGGATAGGTTTGTAACTTCTTTAAAAAAAAAGCTAGGGCATATTTGTAAATATTATTTTATTCAGATCTATAGTATCAGGCTGTTGCACATTCATTTCGTACGATACTTCTATTTCATGATCAGACAGAAATTCTATAGTTTTAGCACATCCGTGAGCGCATGATTCGACCTTAATTGGAAAGTATAATCTTTTATTTTTGTCATATCCAATGAGGTTATGACGAAAGTAGGGAACAATTTTAAAAGCTGCATTTTCAATGGCTCCATCGTCATTACCTCTTCCGTTAAATTGGAATAAATCCTCCGAATAATAAGTACTTTTCACAACAGCTGGATAAGATGATTTTCCATCTTCAGTATAATTGTCTTTATACCATTTTTGTTCAAAATTTTTATAAAAGTTAATATCCTTTTCTTCTCCAGACGGATTATAAATCCATTTACTCTTATTCGCGAAGTGATATAGCTCATTTTTGATTGTAGTATCGCGATCTAATTCTGTATTTTCTAAAAATTTTCCATCAACCGCATTATCAGATCTTAGAGTAGGTTCGCCTTCATATTTTAAGGTATAATATTTAAGAGTATTTAAGTTTAACATTATAAAACTCAAATACAAGCTAGGATCTCCATTACCTAAAGGAGACTCCATTAAGGCAAATAGAAAATAATCTGCATTATTTATTTTTTTCCTTAAAAAGAGTTGTCTGTCTATAGTAACATGATTATAATCACTTATTAATAAGGTGTCACTTTGAATTAATTGTTGTGGCTTATTTTTTTTATACTTTGAAACTAGCAGTATGTTTTTGTCTCCAACAAGTGAATAGATATCATCATCACTAACTTCACTTCCGGAAATTTTTACTATTTCGGTATTCTCAGCAGTATTAAAGGAAAATAGAGTTGTGGTTTTTCCTCCTTTAATAGTATTGTCCTTACTATCAGATTGTAGATTCTTTAGGTTACTACTTTTATCAGAACTCTTATCCTCTTTCTTACAAGAATAAAAAATGACAAAAGACAAAAGAATTAAAGTCAGTTTGCTCTTAATGGTATTCAATTAATTTTAAGTTTTAGTTTACCGGAAAGATAAAATTTATTTTGTCATTTTAATTTAGAGGTTCAAAATTCTTTTCTAATTGATTTGCGGGATTAAAAATACGCAAGGTCAGAGACATTTTACCTGCCTTTCAATTGAACTCTTCGTAGAGCGGGTCATTTTTGATCTTTTTAGATTATCCATTTACTACGCAACAGGTATTACGCTAAACATTCATTTTTCAATATCACCTGCTAATCACAACTTAATCCATACAAATCCAATCCGCCAAGAAGTATGGTTTTAAAAGTATTGTTTTTCTCCTGGATAAGGATTCTCCTTTCTGGAAATTTACATTTGGACTGGTCTGCGTTTTTTCCCCATAAAAAATCGTCATTGTAAACAAAATAAGCAGGTCCTATATTAGCAAAAACTTTTGTTTTGGTGCTGTCAGCGTCGCTATATCGGTATACGATACTGTCATCCATTTTTTGAATTTTTCTTTGAACGGCGAAGTAATTTTTTCCGTAATTAAGTTTTAAGGGTTTGACACTACAGATGAGAGGTTTGCCATTTTTGGCAGTATCATAGTTTTTGAGAGTTAAAGCTATAAAATTCTCTCTACAATCATCAATTCTGCAAAGTACTTCATCAACAGCCATTTCTGAGAATCCTTTGGTTCCATACACATAGTATTTTGGCTGTATAATTTTCTTGATTTCTTTTTCTAAGATGTTACTTTTAACAAGTTGAACAATCCCTAAAGTGTCATAATATTCGAATTTTCTATTTTTTGCAGTTAAGGGATTGTAAAAATAAGTTTCTAATGAATCTGTTTCATTTATTTTCCGGTAGATTTTTTCATATTCGGATATTTTGTCAGAATTAAATATTTCAATAACTATAGCTGTCGTATTGCTCGTGAGATTATAAACCGGATAAATAGTATTACCTGTTATTTCTGATTCGATTTTTGCTGCATTAAGGGTTGCGTTTCTTAAACTATCGTTTGCCATTACAGTTTTTTGGGCTTTCTCCTTTTCAAAACGGTTACAGGCATAAAAACATATAATTGAAGCTAAACAGAGAAGTGTATTTTTAAACATGTGTGGAAATTATACTGGATTATGGTTAAGCCAAATGTACATCAGTATTTAGAAAAAAAGAAGACTAAGTTTAGTAGGTAAGAAAAGTAAATCTCCATATTCCATGAAAAAATTACGAAAATGTAGTATAATATCACTTCGAACTTAAATTATTCTTTAAATTGGCTTTTTTAAATAATCAGGGCATAAGGTAAATAGTTTTAGATAAAAAGATTCTAAAGTTCTGATGTCAAAGTGTTATTGGATATAACATAAAAGAGTAAAATAAGTATTGAAAGATTTAAAAAATGAAAGAACAACTTACTGAAATCATAAGTCAGGTTTATCATAAAAGCAATAGAAATGGATTTACATTTTTAACAGGTGCAGGAATTTCTGCCGAAAGTGGAATACCAACTTACAGAGGAGCAGACGGGATATGGGTAAAAGGAACTCAATTTCATAAACCGGAAGAGTTTGGAACTTTTAAATACTTCAAAGAAAATCCTGAAGAGGTTTGGCAGTATTCACTGTTTAGAAAAAAGATGTTTGAAAACGCTCAGACCAATGAGAGTCACCATGAAATAGTAAAAATTGAAAGTCTTTTGCAAGAGCGATTCCATTTGATAACACAAAATATAGACAACCTGCACAGACGTGCCGGTACAGAAAGAATCTACGAAATACATGGGAAAACCAGAGAAATTAAATGTTCGAACGGCTGTAAGGAAATAGAAAAATTGCCTATAGAAGTCAAAGGAAAAGATATAGACGAGGATTTGACAAAAGAAGATATAGAATTGCTTAAATGCAAACTATGCGGCAGCTGGATGAGACCCAATATTTTGTGGTTTGATGAGTATTACGACGAAAAAACAAACAAAAAATTCAGTTCCTTAAAAATTGCCAAGAATTCTGGTATTCTCTTTATTGTTGGAACATCCGGAGCGACAAATCTGCCGATGGCTATTGCAGAAACTACTTTGAAGTACGGAGGAACAATAGTCGATATTAATACCGAGGATAATTTATTCACGGAACGTATTAAAGAGAAGAAAAATAAAATAATCATTCGCGAAACTTCTACAGAGACCTTAAAAACAATAAGAGAGATATTGCAGAATGTAATTGGGAAATAGCCTGTTTTCTTTCTCATCGTTCACTTTATTTACTTTAACTAATGAAACGCCTTTTTTAACCTTAAAAAGGCAATGTCTCTATGCGTAAAAGAAATGCCTTTCAACACGTTAAACCTAGCTTAGGACGAATAAACTTCAAGCTCTTTACCTTGAAGAAAACTGGGAAACTGTATAATAATCATAGTCGCGGTATATTTAACATTACTTTAATATTATTGCTTTTAGGTGCTGTAGTTTTGTCTCCTAAAAACTTAAATATTGAACAATACAATGAGAAAAGTTATTTTTATTTTGATTATTCTTCTATCGGCCTATGGTCATGCTCAAGTTACAAGTTCAGCAATGTCAGGAACGATTAGATCAAACAAAGGAGAGCCCCTGCCTGGAGCTACTGTGGAAATAATTCACAAACCTACCGGAACTAAATACTATTCGACAACGGGGTTTGATGGCGGATATGCAGCACAGGGTTTGAGACCGGGAGGCCCATATACTTTAAAGGTAACTTACATAGGTTACAAAACAACTGAAATCACAGATATTAATGTTGGTTTAGGAAACAATCTAACCGTAAACGTTAAAATCGACGAAGAGCCAAACGCTTTACAGGAAGTCGTAGTGACAACAAAATCCAATGGAAATTTTAACAAAGGAAAAACAGGGGCGTCACAGCAATTTACAAACAGAGAAATTGTAGCAGTTCCCGTATTAGGAGCGCGTTCTGTAAACTCTATCACTAAATACAATGCAAACGCCGGTGCTAATGGTACTTTTGGCGGTCAGGATTCAAGATTGAATAATTTTACTATTGACGGATCTGTATTTAATAATGGTTTTGGCCTTGGGAGCGAATCTCAGGCGGGAGGAAGAACAGGATCGACAGCTATCTCACTTGATGCTATAGAGCAGCTACAGGTTAATATTGCCCCTTACGATATTCGTCAGTCGGGATTTCTTGGGTCTGGAATTAACGCTGTTACCAGAAGTGGAACAAACGAAATCGAAGGATCGGTTTATAACTCTTTCAGAAGCAATAAATCCAGTTTTATTGGAACACATCCCGGAAAAGATGTGACTATCAAACCCGGAAAATTTGATGAAAAAATATGGGGAGCACGTATTGGAGCACCCATTATTAAAGACAAAATATTTTTCTTTGGAAACTTCGAAACCATCGAAAATACAAGCCCGGCAACAACATGGACTTCCACAGGATCGCCACAAGGCGGGGCTCAGATATCAGAACCGACTTATCAGGAAATGCAGACTCTTTCTAATTATATGAGAGATAAGTTTGGTTATGAAACAGGTCCATGGGAAAACTATGATGCTACTAAAACATCTAAAAAATTCTTAGCGAGAATAGACTGGAATATTAATGATAATCATAAACTTACGGCACGTTATGTACATCATGATTCATCGTCAGACGAGCTAACTTCAAATTCCAACTCATTAGGTTTTGGAAACAGAAGAACAAGTACCTTAGCAATGTCATTCAAAAACAGTGGTTATACAATCTTAGACAATACCAGATCTATTGTATTGGAATTGAACAGTAAATTAGGTAATTCATGGTACAACAATTTTATCGCTGGTTACGATAAACAAATTGAAGACAGAGGGCTTCAGGGAGGAGGATTGTTCCCTACAATTGATATCAAGAAGGGTACAGCAAATTATATATCTGTAGGTTTAGATCCATTTACGCAAGGAAACAAACTTAGTTATTCAACGCTGCATTTTACAGACAACTTAACCAAAACTATTGGTAAACATTCCATTATTTTAGGAGCTAATTTTGAATACTTCAAATCAAGCAATTTATTCTTTTCCGGATCAAATGGTGTTTATATATTCAACTCTTTAGCAGATTTTTACGCAGCAGCAGATCAATCAGCAGCAAATGGAGGAGCACCTTCCACAGCAACGGCTACTTCACCTGCACGTTTTCAGTACAGATACTCCGCTTTACCGGGTGCAGTTGAACCTTTACAGGTTCTGAAAACAAACAAACTGGATTTATATGCTCAGGACGAAATTAAACTAAGCGACAGATTCAAACTGTCAGTAGGACTTAGAGCATCCAGAGTATGGTTTGCCGACACTGCGTTAGAGAATCCAACAGTAACGGCGATGACTTTTGCAAACGGAGAAAAATTCAATACAGGAGAAATGCCCGATGCACAATATTTATTTGAACCAAGAGTAGGTTTCAATTTAGATTTTAATGGAGACGCTTCAACCATAGTAAGAGGAGGTTCAGGTGTATTTACCGGAAGAGCCCCTGCCGTATATTTGTCAAACCAAATTGGAAATAATGGTGTGCTTACAGGTTTTATCGATGCAAGTGGTGCTGCTTTAGCCGCAGGAGGTTATGGTTTTACACCAAGGCCTGCACAATATTTCACTCCGTCAACTCCAACGCTTCCTTCCACTTTTGATTTAGCCTTTACAGATAAAAAGTTCAAATATCCGCAAGTATGGAAAACTACGATGGCGGTCGACCAAAAACTTCCATTTGGATTTGTAGGTACGATTGAAGGAGTAATCCAAAAAAATATCAATGCAATCAATTACTATAATGCCAATTTTGACGCACCAGTCGGAACTTTTACAGGAGCAGATAACCGTCCAAGATATTCAAGAAATGATAACGGAACGAGAATAAATGATAATGTTTCAAATGGGATTGTTTTAACCAATTCTGATAAAGGATATTTTTATTCTACAACCTTCAAACTAGAGTATCCATACCAAAAAGGACTTTGGGGATCTTTCGCCTACACACATTCTGAAGCTGCCGATTTAATTTCTCCGGGATCTATTGCTTCAGGATCATGGACAAGTGCCAGATCTGTAAACGGAAATAATGATTTAGACGTATCATTATCCAATAATAACACACCCCATCGTTTAGTTGGTGTTCTGGGATACAGAATTGAATACGGAAAAGGTTTGGGCGGTGCTACTTCCATCAATCTGGGGTATATCGGAGAAACAGCGAATCCTTTTACTTATGCTTATAGTGGTGATATGAATGGAGACAGAGTAAACGGAAACGATCTGTTATACGTACCAAATAGTGCATCCCAACTTAGTTTTGCACCTCTAACAGTATCAAGTACTGTAAAAGACGTTACAACAACCAGGACTTATACAGAGGCAGAACAAAGAGCAGCATTCGATGCCTACATTGATCAGGACAAATATCTTCGTACAAGAAGAGGTCAATATGCAGAAAGAAATGCAGCTATCCTGCCGATGTTGCACCGATTAGATTTGTCTATTTCGCAAGACGTTTATATCAAAATAGCAGGTAAAAAGAACTCTTTCCAATTTAGAGCAGACATTCTGAATTTTACAAACATGATCAACAAAAACTGGGGAGTGACACAAAGAGCCACTAATCCTAACGTATTGGCTTACTCTTCTACAACCGCAGGCAATGTTCCGGTTTATACCCTGGCTACGCAAACAGATCCTGATGGAAACCGATATTTAATTAAAGATACATTCCAGAAAAATGCTTCAGCATTTGATGTTTGGCAGGCACAATTTTCAATTCGATATATTTTTGGAAAATAACCTGAGAATTTCTTTTAAATAAATTTTAAAAACGGCATTGAAACAAAATTCAATGCCGTTTTTCTTTTTAATCTTCGCATTAAAAATTAGAATTCGGGGGTTGTCATTGGCATGCTTTCAGAAAGCTCTCAATCGTAGGGCGATCTCATAAAAGTTTTAGTGCAGAACATACTTTGTACGATTCCTTTTTTAACTTATCTTCGCTGTCAACTCATTTAAAAATCTAATTTGTGAAAAATAATCAGGAAGTCGTAGAAGAGAATCAGCTTAAACGTGGGCTGACCAACCGTCACATTCAATTAATTGCTTTAGGAGGATCAATAGGAACCGGTCTTTTTCTCGGTATTGGCCCAGCGGCTGTATTAGCAGGACCATCTGTTATTCTGGGATATGCAGTTGCCGGTATTATAGCCTTTTTTATTATGAGACAATTGGGCGAAATGGTTGTCGAAGAGCCTGTTTCAGGAAGCTTTAGTCACTTTGCTTATAAATATTGTGGTTCTTTTGCGGGTTTTGCATCAGGTTGGAATTATTGGATTTTATACATTCTGGTGAGTATGGCCGAACTTACAGCCATTGGGGTTTATGTACAGTTTTGGTGGCCCGAAATTCCGCTGTGGGCATCCAGTTTATTTTTCTTCCTCGTTATAAATGCTTTAAATTTCGCTTCGGTAAAAGTGTACGGAGAAACCGAATTTTGGTTTTCAATCATAAAAGTGGTTGCCATTATTGCCATGATCCTTTTTGGTACTTATCTGCTGATAAGTGGTACAGGAGGGGAGCAAGCTACCATTCATAATTTATACAACGATGGCGGTTTTTTTCCGAAAGGTTTCTTTGAAAAAACAGCATCGGGTAGTTTTCAGGGCTTGTTATCTGCAATGGCACTGATTATGTTCTCTTTTGGTGGTTTAGAGCTAATTGGAATTACCGCTGCTGAGGCAGAAAATCCGGAGAAAAACATTCCAAAAGCAACCAATCAGGTGATCTATAGAATCCTTATCTTTTATGTAGGAGCATTGGTTATTTTATTTGCTTTGTCTCCCTGGCGACAAATAACGACAGACAGTAGTCCGTTTGTAATGGTTTTTCAAAATTTAAACGGAATGGAGTTTGAGTTGTTTGGTACCAAAATATACTTTACCCGCCTGATTGCCAATGTGCTTAATTTAATTGTTTTAACCGCAGCTTTATCAGTATACAATAGTAGTGTATACAGTAACTCACGTATGTTATACGGTTTAGCAGATCAGGGTAATGCACCTAAGTTTTTAAAGAAGTTAAATAATAAATATGTACCTATTAATGCTATTTTAATTTCTTCCTGCTTTGCAGCGATCTGTATTTTAATCAATAAAGTAATTCCAGAAGAAGCTTTTAGCATTTTAATGTCTTTAGTGGTATCTTCTTTAATTATCAATTGGGGAATGATTTCTTACACGCATCTAAGATTCAGGCGTACGAAAGAGCAGGAAAGCACTAAAACGATGTTTCCATCGATATTTTATCCGGTAAGTAATTATATCTGTTTGGTATTTTTATTGGGAATTTTAACCATCATGTGGATGACCGATATGAAGTTATCCGTAGAATTAATTCCTATTTGGTTGGGTATTCTTTTTATATTTTACAAAGTTTATAAAACAAAAAAATAAATAACTTTTACCGGATTAGTCTGCTATTATCCGTTGAGTATAATCATTCTTAAACACATAGAAACATAGATTCTGACTTCTCGAAAGACGTTTCACTTAGTTAAAAAGCATAGGGTTTGCTATGTTTATTTATGCAAATGAAATGCCTTAGCGCGGTAACAAAACTAGGTTTCTATGGGTTTAAATAGAATATTTTGTAATACATGAGCAACACATTTTTGAACAACAATCAAATAGGAGTAGTCGCTACTTTCTCTGAACTGGTACAGACTCATTTCAAAGGAGAAAGGAATGCACTGTGCTGGTACAGAAATTTGGACGGTGATTTTAACGAAATTGTAGTTAAATTATCTTTAGAAGAAAATATCACAGTAGTTTACCCCGAAGATCTAATCGCACTTGAACTCACCGAAAAGGGGAGTATAGCCAGAGAAGTTATCTTAAAAGATTTACAATTATTAACTGATTTTGGAGCTTCGCCCTCACTTAATTTACTAAAGTGTTACGAACGTGATGACGAATTTGATTTCATCTCGACAGATGTGTACTCGTTTCATGTAGATCGTTCGCCCATTGCAACCGATACTTTTTTATGTACCTACCACGGAGCAGCAAGTGATATTGTTGCTAATTCGCAGGCAGAACAAAAAATCCTAATTCCGGAAATCCGTGCAAAATTACAAGAGCTGCACGACGGACCAGAGGAAGAATTCGAAAGTTTTTTAGAGGAAAATTATTTCGATTTGCATTATCAGTTACATCCCCATGCAGCACCTGTTAATTTAGGCTTGGGTCATCTTTGGCGTCTGGCTGTAGACCATCCCAAACAACAAGTATTGCCATGTATTCATAGAGCACCCATAGAAAACGATGGTGAGTATCGATTGTTGTTGATTTGTTGAGGGAATTTTATGATTTAGTATCAACTTTGACTACAAAAGCAATAAATTATAGATTCAGAAAAAAGATATGAATAACTTAATAGTTTGGTTTCAGCGTATTAGAGAAAGAGGAAATGCAAAGAAAATATCTGATATTCATTTTAAAGATGAGAATTTTAAAAAAATGATATCTGATCTAAAAATTGATTCGTTAATGAAAGTAACCGAACTTAATTGTGAGGGGTATAACTTTACTTGTATAGATGAAATTAAGTATTTTCCTAATCTGGAAGTGTTAACTATAGATTCATTTGATTTACAAGAGCTGAACTTGACCTTTAACCCTAAGTTAAAAAAGATTGATATTAAAAACAGTGAGCATCTTACAGAAATTGATTTTTCAAAAAATGCCTCTCTTGAAATTTTAAAACTAGAGAATCTATTTTTAGAAAATTTAAGTTTAAGAGCAAATATAAACCTGAGAAAAATAGTTTTTGATGGTTTAAATGATATCGATGAGATTGATTTAACGCATAATGTGAATCTTGAGGAATTATATATTAGCCATATGCTGAATTTTGATGCTTGTCTAAATGAAAACAATAAAAGACTTAAAAAAATATATTGTTCATATGGTGGTTCATGTAGCTGGGGTGAAAATGGACTTCCTGAATTAGAAGATCTTACTTTAGAAAATAGCGAGATTAGTTCAATAGATGTTACAAGACTTTATAAATTGAAGAAATTGGATTTAACTTGGAACCAGATATCTGAAATTAATCTTTTTAACAACATACTGTTAGAAGAATTACGTATTGGAGATAATGCATTTTCAAATATAAATCTTGAAAAAAATATAAATTTAAAATATCTTCATCTGGGTGGAGATTTTTACAGGTGGTCATATGAAAAGATCAATCATACCTTTTTAGATGTCACTCATAACACTAAATTGATTGAGTTGTTTATTAATTCAATGGGCTTGTCTGAACTAGATTTATCTCAAAATTTATTTCTTGAAAGACTTTATATCAATGAAAACCCGCTAAAATCTATTGATTTGTCAAAAAATGATTTGCTAAGTAATTTGAGTTTGCAAAATACAATGTTGGAAGACATCAATCTTTCGAAAAATAATAAATTAAAAGAGGCTCAACTAAAGAACAACAAATTGAGTTCGATTCAGTTTCCTCTTGAAATGAAAATTAAAAAAATGAGTTTGTCAAAGGATATGTTTGATAATATAACTTTAGAAAAACTGTTAGATGAAGGTTTTGTTTTTGAAAAAGATTGATACTATAGCCTCTTTCATCAGTTAAAATAAATAGTAACATGTTGGTTTAAAGGCAGAGTCATTTGCGGAGTGTGAGAGTTCAAATTATTCAAAATCAATTGTACTAAATAAACACCTATGAGAAGAATGTATTTTACAGTTTTTAGTTTTGTACTACTCTTTAGTTGCCAAAATAATAGTAAACCACCACAGAAAAGTTCGGTTATAAGAGTAGAAAGCAAATCTCAAAATAAACTTCATGAAAATGACAGCAAGGTTTACAACTTTGGATCTGTTAGTGATTTACCTAAATATCCGGGTGGTATTCAAAAATTTCATATTTTCTTAGCCAAGAATTATGTTGTACCTAAAGAAGTGGCTGAGGATGAATATCTGGCTGGGGCAGTTTTTGCGACTATGATAATAGAAAAAGACGGAACCTTGTCTCAGATAGAAATTCTTCGTGATTTTGGATATGGGTCAGGAAAAGAATTAGAGAGGGTTTTAAAATTATGCCCAAAATGGATTCCGGCTACTATAGATGGTGAACCAGTAAGATGTTTGTACAGTATACCATATTATATTCAGTAATTAATTAAGTATTAAATTTTGTTGCACATCAGAAGTAATTAGAGATAAAGGACTATCTGTCAATAATGATTCGTTAAGGGACCTCATTAGAGAGCATTAATTTAAATAAAGGGGAAAAAATTGCATTTGAATAACCATTTCTAATCTCAAAATATATGTGCGTAAACGGAAAAGAAATTAAACTTTGTACCTGTGTTCCAAATGGAATGGATACCATTATTCACCACAAGAATTCCCGAAAAAACAGAAAGAAAAGACGTGTCGACTTTACCTGGACGTTAGAAAAATGCATGGGCTACAGTAAAACGACAATGGACGGAATGGGGTACAGGCCGGAGGAAGTTTTAACAGAAGATTTGACAAACGAAAGAATGCTTATGGTACTTAATACTAATAACTGTTTTGATTTCGATTATCAACCTGGTGAAGGGGATAATCTTCAAGTTTTTGCTCCCGAAAACTCTATGAGAAGACATTTATCTTTTATTTTTAAAAATGGAGAATGGACAGCCGGCTCGCATATGCCTTTTATGTATGAGATGGAAAAAATAAATTTTGGAAAAGTAACTTTTAAAGATATTTAAAAAACTAAAGTGAAAGAATTTATCAAAAGAATATTTAGAAAATCAACACCGGAAGTATTTATAAATGTCGAAATTGAATTAACCGAAAATTGGGTCAGATACAACAACGGAAATTCAATTGGAAAGAAAGGTTCTGAAGGAGGTAAGATTTTAAATGATCAGGAGAATATAAATGGTTCTAGAATAACGATTGAAGCCAACGCCGGAAGTATTCCATTTGCTATTACATTCGGAATTTATGGATTAATGGTTCACACAGAATTCTTTAGCGAAATAGAAATTGCCACTGAATATTTCAAAAGAAAAAAAAATGAGATCGACGGGATTCTAAAAATGTTTGAAATTTCGGAAGAAAACCAAGATATAGAATGGAAAAGTAAAATGGACGAGTACTTAGAAAAATTAATCTATGAGTAAAAGTGGTTGATAATTGCTAGTATTCGCGGCAAATTGAGTTTTCGAATCTCTGAAGAGTTCAATTGGAAAGCTATGCAAATGTCTTTGACTTCGCTACTTAAATAATAACTATACAATATTACTTCTTACTTTATTTTAGTAAATGAATTCTTAATAGTAATGTAAGACAATTTTAAATATGCCATAACTTTGGCCTTAAGATTAAATCGTTTTTTTGACATAAAAATTTTTTTATGGAAAAGAACAAGGATTTAGGCAGAAGAAGGTTTCTTAGAAATTCTTTATTGGTTGCCGGAGGAGTTTTCATCGCCCCATTGATTGAAAGCTGCAGTAACGATGACAAACCAGACCATGACGGTGCTCCGGATGGAATGAAAAACGAAGGTTTTGAAACAGGAGTAGCCAGTTTTGACCCTACTGAAACCGGAGTGATTATCTGGACAAGATATTCAGCAGGCTCCGATGCCGAAATTAATTGGGAAATAAGTAAGAATGCCTCGTTTACTGAAATAACCAGAAAAGGGCAGGCAGCAGCATCTTCTACAAATGATTTTACAATAGCGGTAGATGTTCAGAATATTCCATCGAATACAAAATATTATTATAGATTTTATAATACCAAAACCAAACAAGTTACGGTTATCGGAGAAACTCGCACATTACCCTCTAAAACAGACAGTGTAAATGACGTAAAAATGGCTGTTGTTTCCTGTTCTAATTTTCCGGCTGGACTTTTCAACGTGTACGGAGCGATTGCTTCTTCAGAGGCCGATGTAGTGGTGCATTTGGGAGATTATATTTACGAATATGCGCCGGGACAGTACGGAACAAATCCGTTTACCAACCCGCTGGGCAGAGAACATAAACCCGCCAGAGAGATTACAAGTCTTAGCGATTACAGAGAACGATACAGACAATATAGAGGAGATAAAAATCTGCAGTTGCTGCATCAGAAAAAACCGTTTATATGCGTTTGGGACGACCATGAATTTGCTAACGATACCTATAAATCCGGTGCCGAGAACCATCAGCCTTCCGAAGGAGATTTTCAGGTGAGAAAAATGGCCGCTTTCCAGGCTTATAGCGAGTATATTCCGCTTAAAACAGGAAAAGATTTTAGAATTTACAGAAGCTTCAATTTCGGTACTATTCTTTCCCTTTACATGATGGATACCAGAGTGATTGCGAGAGATAAGCAGCTGAATTACGGTGATTATATCGATAATAGCGGAAATTTTGACCAGACAAAATTCAAAACCGATCTGTTAAATACCAACAGAAAACTAATTGGAAGCGAACAAATGACATGGCTGGGATCGCAGATCAATGCAGATACCGCTAAATGGAAAGTACTGGGCCAGCAAATCCTGATGACCAAAATGCTGATTCCTGCTGAGTTATTGATGCTTTTGAATCAAATTTTAGGAGAAGTCACTAAATTAGGAAGCGCAACACCAGCGACTATGAAGGCACTTACGGCAACAATCTCCCAACTTGTGGTGATTAAAATGAGACATAAACAAGGAGATCCTTCATTAACGGCTCAGGAAATCGCGAGAGTTACTACAACTTTACCTTATAATCTGGATGCCTGGGACGGTTATTTTGCCGAAAGAGAACAATTATACGCGATGCTTTCCGGAAAAAATGTAGTGGTTTTGGCCGGAGATACCCACAATGCATGGATGGGTAAACTTACCGATATGCAGGGGAAACGAATAGGGACTGAAATAGCATGCAGTTCAGTTTCGTCACCGGGATTAGAATCGTATTTCGGAATTACTTCAGACCCTACAAAAGCGATAGAACTGGCACAAGCCTTTACAGTCCTGATCGATGATTTAGAATATGCCAATTTGTACAAGCGAGGATATACCTATCTTAAATTTACAGCATCCGGTTCTGAAGCCGAATGGCGATTTATAGACAGTGTAACAACGGAAACTACCAATACGGTTACAGAAAAGAAATATACGATA
Organism: Flavobacterium sp. N502540; assembly: GCF_025947365.1. Lineage (NCBI taxonomy): Bacteria > Pseudomonadati > Bacteroidota > Flavobacteriia > Flavobacteriales > Flavobacteriaceae > Flavobacterium > Flavobacterium sp. N502540. Next base: position 4,530,574 of record NZ_CP110012.1, on the reverse strand, counting down.
GCATAGAGGTCATATTTGGTACTTATTGCATTATTCTAGAAAGTGTCAAAAAAGGATTGAATTAAATCGGAACAGGAGCAATCCTGTTTCTTTTTTTTAAATATATAATTGAATATTAAAAAACTAAGTACATATGCCTACCGGATACATCGTAGAGCAAGTGATATCATACTATTCAAATCGTTTGTTATTTGTTTGACGATATATTAAAAAGATGGAATTCTAATTTCATATGTAAGATTAATTTTATATTTTAACCACTAAAATTATAAATATTAATAACGAAATTATGACTTTACCTTTTAAACGGCTGAATCTGTCCGTATTTATTTTGAAGTTTCTGTTTAAAGAAATTTTTTTCTTTTTATGGTTAGTTTTTCCACTTTTTCTGATCGGATGCCAAGCAGAAATAAACGAACAAGAGATGCAAAATTCTTCTTCGAATGTTGCAAAAAAATGGTTTGAAAGTAAAAACCATATTTTAGAGACTTTGCCTTATATAGAAAAGATAAATTGGGATAACGCTGTTGTTTCAAATATTGAAACGGAAAACATTATTGAAGTACCCCTTACATTACAAGAAAATACTACAACCAATGTTATTGATGATAGCAACTACAAAACCTACATGTCATTGCTTTTTATAGGAAACAATAGAGGAATAAACAGGGAATATACGATTGTTTATACAACTAAGGATTCTCATTTTGATGAAAAAAGAAAAAGTTTTGATCTTTATAGGTTAGATACAGAATATGCTGGTTATATAACTATTCAAAACGAGGAAAACAAAATTATCTACTCAGGGGAATATGAAAAAGGACAGGAAGTAAGACTGCACAACTATTCAGAAAAAGGTAATATAAATTCTAGATTTGAATGTTCCTATTATGTTACAGTAGGCCCTTTTACTACATGCAACGCCTGGAGATGGGTTCCTGATGCAGTACCTAGCCCAGGAGTACCAGGTTTTCCCGGAGGAGGTCTTTATGTCCCGCCATATACAAATCTTGATCCCTGCGCCCATGCTGTAAGCATGAGTACTCTTGCTCAGAATTCTACATTTTTATTAGCTAAAGATAAAATACTTAGTGCTGATCCAAATATTGAACACAGCATTACTTTAACAAACTCTGCCAGTGGAACAATTTATCAGACTGAAATGAAAAATGGTACACGCTATAATGTTGAAGCGATTACGATAAGACAGGCAGCTTTTGCTGTTTTGCATAATCATCCTGATAATACGCCCCCGTCATCAGGAGATGTATATGCCATTTTGCAGATGTATAACAATAATAATCTTATCAGGACAACCTATATTTTTACTGGAGGAGAGATATATGCAATAGTACTCGTAAATCCTAATCAAGCAAAAGCATTTGTCACAAATTATCCGGCTGATGTAAGACCTGGATATTCTCCTGAATTTCCTGAGCCGATTTTTGACCAAATAGATTTAGGTAAAACGCGAGGATTAGGATCTTCAAATGAAGGAAGATCTACAGCAATGAGCCATATGTTGGAGAAATATAATGCTGGAATAGCTATTATGAAAGAAAAAAACGGCAAATTTGTGCCTTTAAAAGCAACAGAATATCTTGATGATGAAGGTATAACTCGTTTTAGATTTGCCGCATCGCCATGTAATTAATCCCCCTGACAATATGAAAAATATAATTAAAATTATCCCGATATTTATAACGTTACTAATTGCAAATACAGGCTGTAAAGCGCAGCAAATGGTTCAGACTCCAAATGATGTAAATAAATTAAGAGAAAATGAACAGCAGTTTATTAATAAACCTTTAAAAAATCTTTTAAAAGAAATTAAACCAGAGTTAAAATTGGTTAGGGCAGAAATAGATCAGCATTCTTATTTTTCTTTCTATTTTATATCACATAAAGAAGCGCTTAAACTTTCAATAGATAGTATTCCATTGGGATTTTATGTTTACATAAAAGAACCATTAGACTGGGATACTGATAAAAGACCACTTGATATACAGTATAAGTGGACAAAGGAAGATTTAGAAAAATATGGAAATCTTACAGTAACTAGAATAAAAATAAGAGGAAAAGTAAAATAAGATTGACACTATCCTAAAAAAGTGTGTAAGTTTAAAAATAAAGGGGTTCAGCTTTTTAATTAAAGTTGGACCCTTTTTTCAAATATAGTTAAGAAAATTGATTGAGTAATAATTCCTAAACTCATCCTAAAAAAAACAATATTCACAGACGCGGATTTGAGTTGGTAGCGCATAAGCCAGAGACATTTATGCAGCGTTTGTGAGGGATACTTTCCAGAGGAGTGTGTTTGAGGAACAGTCTGTAAAGCGGGATGTTTTTCATACGATCGAGTAATAGCAAATTTTAATTTGATAAATTTGGGTTTATAAAACCTTAAAATTAAGCGTTGCATGTATTTCAGAATTATATGCATGCATTTTCCAACAGCTATGAACAGTATAAATCCATTAATTCAACAATTTAAGAAATATGGAACGCTGAGTTCAATCGCCGAAACGGCTATTGAGCAAAAAACCAAAATATTTATAAAGAAAAAAAACGATCATTTTTTGAAGCAGGGACAGCTACTAACAAGTTATTTTGTGGTAAAGAAAGGTGTTTTCAGAGCTTATATTAATCGGAATGAAAAAGAAATAAACGTATGGTTTGGAGAAGAAAATCAAATTTTTGGGGCCATAATGCCTATGTATGCCAATAAACCTTCACCAGAGTACATACAATTTTTAGAAGATTCAGAAGTATATGCCATTGCAGTAGATGATTTAGATATTTTATACGAACAGTACCCGGAGTTAAATCGTATCGGCAGAAAAATAGCCGAAGAACTGTGTGTTATTCTCGAGGATAGAATTACTTCGTTGCATACCGAAAGCGCTACAGAGCGTTATCAATCACTTATGGAACAACAGCCTAGTTTAGTACAGCGTATTAATCTGGGGCATATTGCTTCTTTTTTGCGTGTAACACAGGAAACTTTAAGCAGAATACGCAAACGCTGACGATTTTGACCTACATCAAAAAATACAATCTTTTTGCTTGCGATCTTTGCAGTACTAAATAATTAAGACATGCAAAAAGATAAATTAAATTGGTTTAAGAATGTAGAACATCGTACTCATCCACATCCCGGATTAAACTGGCTAACAGCCACTCTAAGCGTACCGGACGTAGCCAGAGCAATAGATTTTTATACCGGAGTAATGGAAATGGTTTCCATTTCTGAGTTGGAAGATCAAAACAATGGAGAACTATTGTTTGCAAGAATTCGCTATCGCGGAAACAATTTTGTACTCAATAAAGAACATTGGGATTTTCAGGCAGTTGCTCCAATTACTTCAGGGCAGGTATCTCCTTTTGTTTTTTACTTGTATGTAGACGATGTAAAAACATTGGTTGCCGAAATTAGAAAAGATAAAGAGGCTAAAATTATTGCTGAGCCGGAAATGCAGTTTTGGGGAGATTTAAAAGCAAGAATTCAGGACCCGTTTGGTTACATCTGGGATTTGGCAGAAAAAGCGAATTAAAGATGAAGTATTTATTTTTAGGTCTGGCCATTTGTGCAGACCCAGGGCAAAACCAGTGTAAATCGAACAATCCAAAAGCGGTAAATGTGGTGTTATTCAAATTCAAATCGGAGGCATCATTGGAGCAGGAGCAAAACTTTAAAAGTGAAATGCTTAAAAAGCAAAGTACAGTTTCAGGACTTATAGATATTTCTTTTGGAGAAAACGTGACAGATATAGCAAAAGGATTTACCCGTGCAGAAGCAGCCCGGTTTAAGGACCAGAAATCGTTAAAAGTATTCAGTAAATCAGATCCTGTTGAAGAGCTAAATACCAGTTATATCAAACCGGTTTTGCAAGAGATTCTAGTATTCAATTCTTTTTCTTAACTTAGTAAAAGCGATACTGACGCAAAATTGAATGGAGAATGCAAAGTCGAAAATATGATCCAATGGCTTGCAGGGTACTTCACAGAGCAGGAGGGGTGATAAAAAAATGTTAAAAACATTCTTAATTTTAAAGTGGCACAGTTCGTGCTTGAAAGGAAAACATTGAATAATCTGAATACTTAATCGGTATTCTAAAAAATTAAAATAATGAAAAGATTTAAATGTATTTATGTTTTTGTAGCGGTATTATTATCAACAATTACATATGGCCAGGAAAGTTTAAAAATGTTTGTAAAAGAAAGTAAAGTGTCCTGTATGGGTGTTGGCCCGATGGAATGTCTGCAGGTAAAGTATGATAAAGACAAAGAATGGCAGTTATTTTACGATCATATTGAAGGTTTTAATTTTGAAAAAGGAAATCGATACGAGATATTGGTTACAAGAACAAAAAGACAAGAGCCTATTCCTGCCGATGCTTCTGCATACCAGTACAAACTGAAAAGCATTGTTTCGAAAACTCCTGTAAATGCCGAAAAAGGAATTTATAATACCAAAATGATCTTGACCCAGTTAAACGGAAAAAAGATAACTAACGGGAAAGCATTTATTACGATTAATGATGAAACCGGAACAATAAACGGTAACAACGGATGTAATATCTTCAATGTAAAGTATACAAAGCTTTCTGCCAAAAATCAAATTAAGACCGATTCTCCTTTTGGAACTTTAATGGCTTGTGAAGGCGAAGGCATGAAATTGGAACAAGATTTTAGCGCTGCGATCACAAAGAAAAAGTTCAAAATTGTAAAGAAAAACAACAAAGTGCAGTTTAGAAATGGGAAGAACAAAATTGTTATGGAATTTTCGATACCAACTCAAAATCAATTGTGGAGTTTTATTGCAAAGAACAATTGGAAACTAATCGCACTTGAAAATGTTGGACAGGATTACGGAAAGGCGTCTATTAAGTTTAATCCTGCAGAAAAGAGAGTGAGTGGAAGTACAGGTTGCAACAACTTCACTGGAACTTATGCAACTACCGGTGATCGTATTTCTTTTGATAGGGTAGCGGCTACAGCTATGGCATGTATCGGTGAAGAAGGAAACAAAACAGAGCAAAAAATGCTGTCTTATTTAAACAACAAAGACTTACGTTTTGATGTAGCCGATCAAACTCTTAATTTTTATCTTAATGATAGATTGGTCATGATGTTTGGTATTATAAGATAAATTTGTTCTACAAGTCATCTTAAAATAGACGATCATAAATAAAAAAACCAGTGAATTTACTTCACTGGTTTTTTTATGAGTTTATGTTTTAAATTACATGTTTACAAATTGACGCAAAGTCGGAGACATTTACGTAGTACTTCTGAGGTATACTCTGCGAAGCAGGCTTTATCATAAAATAAAAATACTTACGAGGTATACTTAGCATAGAAAGTAAAGTATCATAATTACGGGAAACCGTATATTTTTTTGAAAAGCTTTCTTTAGGTTTGTCTGAAATAAAATGATTTATTATGATTAAAATAGTATTTGCTTATACACTTTTCATTTTTACAGCACTAACCTCAAGTGCACAGAGCAATAGGCTCGTGGCAAGCTGTTGTCTTACAAAGTTTAAGGAAGCGGGCAGATGTACTGGCAACGCGTACTGCAGTGCCTGTTCGAACTGCAGTAGGTGTGCACATTGTTCTAACGGTGGAAGTTGTGGGGTATGTGCTTCATATTCGCAGCCTGTCAGGTATACGGCACCACCTAAAGCAACAAAGAGCAGGACTGTAAATTCTTCTGCAAAAGCTGCAACAGTTTCTTTTACTTCCGGGACGTCGCTTAAATCCAAAACAAAGAAAGAATCTACAATAAAAAAAGTAGTTACCTATAGTCCTGAAGATATGTTGGCTGTAAATACTGAAATCCTTAAGTTGCGTGAAGGACCAGGAAATGAATATGAAGTAATAGAAAACCTTAAAAGATATGATCTATTAATGGTTATTGCTATTGACGGAGAGTGGTTACAGGTAAAGGTAATTCAATCAGGTAATTTTGGATATGTGAATATGAAATATGTATATAGGACTTAGGGCACTTTTTTAATAGTTGCTCTTTATTAAAAAGTGGATTGTAATTAGATATCCCCGCTTTCCGAAGTGTTCAACTAAAAAGCTGCACAAATGTCTCTGACTTTGCGCTTTTTTTATGCTTATTGAATTATTAAAGTCCGTAAAAGTCTCCCGACTTTTTATATTTATTTCTCAGGATGCAATTAGTTTTATATTTGCATCTCTGAAAAACAAACTTATAAATTTAAGTAATTAACCTGACAACTCTTTGAACATGACTAGCGAAACTACTAATTTCACTTCCGCCACCCATTATTTTTTATTTCTGAAAATGGAAAGATAAAACTTGAAAACTGGTCCGATATTGATCTGGAAAATAACGATGCGGAAGAAAGTCCCCTATTGGTTTTAGACAGCTCCATATACATGGATATTGTAGATCTGGTAAATAAAAAAGAATCATGTAGAGCTGATAAAGTCAAAATCTTTAATTTGATTTCTTATGCCCAGATTAATAAGATCAACCATTTTGCTTTATTTGCCCTATTGGAATTATCATACGACAGAGAGACGTTGAAAATTAAAGAGGAGAAGTTTTTTGATTATAAGAATAAATTGGATTACCCTGCTGAGCCAATTGAAAGTCCTTGGAGAAAAGATAAAGATGCGGCAGAATCAATTAATATAAATGTTGGAGGCAGATACACTACATCAAAAACTAAACCTGGTTTTAGAAATGTTACCGGCTCTGAAGGATGTTTTACGGTGTGTGGTGGGAATGAAGGTATACCTACACTACAAGCGGATATAGACTCTAGACAAGAAAAATTAAAAAAAGCAAATAAACCAACAAATATTACTATCGAAGTAGACAGAAGAGAAAATGTCAATACAACAATTGAAGTGCCCAAGACTAACTGATAAAGTTCTAATTAAAATTTAAAAATATGAGAAAGTATTTGTTGCTTATTTTTTTACTACTATTTTTTTTAAAAATATATCCTCAAACAGAACTAAAAACAACTTGTTGGGATTGCTGGACTAATTATAACGATTCTAGATTTAAGAACAAGTACTATAAATTAGAATTTAAGGATGATTTTATAATTATTAACATTGATAGTATATACAATTATACTTATAAAATAAATACAAGGAAATCATCTTTTAAGATGAATGACGAAATATTTTTTATAGATAAAAAAAAGAATGAAATTAAAATAAGATATTATTACAAAAAAATGAGAGAATCAGTTAATGAAATAGTTACTTTAAATTTCAAAAAATGCGAGAATTAAACTCCGCCCTCCAAAGAGTTCTAGTGAATAGATAAATTGTCGCGTGTGCTGTGCGAATGTCTCCGACTTTGCACGCTGCTGATATTGATCGGGTAGCAGAATCGGCTTTAGTGCTAAAAAACATTAAAAATCCTGGAAGTTACTCAAGATTAAGTAATAATGTGCTTGGAATGGTTTAATTCAAAAATATTCTAGTATTTTAGACGAAAAAGTGAAATGGCTAAAAGTGAATAATGAATGGTTTGAAAGGTATAATACTCCTTGGTTACAGAAGATTATTAGTAGAGGAGACAGAATTAAAGTAATTTCTGAAGAAATACCTAGAAATTTAATTAATAAAGATGGGAATCCTACACATTTTGCTAGAGAATTAGATTTTTTAAGAAAACGGATACTCTCCTGGTAGTGATTGGATTGATGGAGGTGTTTATTGGTATAAATCAAAATAATTTTTATGTTTTTAGAAAAATTAGAAAAGGAATTGAATAAGTATAGTTGGGGATACAAATTTACTATTAATAAACATAATCCATTTTATGACATAATTTTTCCAAATGTCATAATTACATTTTATAGAAATTTACAATATAGAAGTGTTGAATGTACGTTTGAAGTTATAAATCACAAGGAATATAAATCTAATTTGGAAACATTACTAAAGGCTAATAAAGTTGATACTTCTAATTTATACTATGAATATAGTTCTGTAGAAGAAGAAAGCTATATAAAGCAGTACGTACAAATAATATTTCAAAAATTGTTACATATCATAAATGGTAATTATGAGAATTTTGAAATAATTAACAAGTTCAATAATGATTTTAATTTAATCGTTAAAACTTTAGGAACAAGTATGATTTTTGATACAGAAATTTATAGAAAGTTAGAGAGGGGAGATGAGTCTTGGAGGGAAGATCTAATAAATATGAACCCTTCGGACAGTTAGTACCCGCTCTACGAAGAGTTCTTAATTAAAGAGCAAATTTGTCGTGTATGTTGTGCGAACGTCTCTGACTTCGCACCCGCAAGGAAATTACCCAGCTTTCCGAAGTGTTCAACTGAAAAGCTGCGCAAATGCCTCTGACTTTGCGTTTTTTTTTTATACTTATTGAATTATTATAGTTTATAAAAGTCTCCCGACTTTTTATATTTATTTCTTAATATTATTTTGATCTTGCTTGTCTAGAATTTAGACGTTTGCAAGTTGGCTCAAAGTCAGAGACGTTTGCGCAGCGCTTGTGAAGCATAATTTACAGAACGAGGGAATGAAATTCTTATACAAACTTTAAAATACAATACTAAGAATCTGTTATAACAGGAAATTCATAAGGTACTATCTCGATTTTTTCTAGTTCATATAGATAAATTTTACCATATCTGTTTTTTTGTATATTTGATTATTGATTTAATAAATACAATTAATTTTAATGCTTTTCTTTGAGTTTACTCGTTCTCTAAGAATAATTTTTTTTAATTCTTAAATCAGTAAATATTGACTTTAGAATCCAAAAAGTTTTTATAAATAAAAATATGACACAAGCCTTAAAAGAAAGAGAAATTAGAGCCTTATATGATAACGACACAATAATTGTTTATCAGGCTTTTAGAAAGGAAATAGCTTTGTCGGCAGTAAAATCTCAAACGTTTGTTAGTCCTTTTAAAATTGAGAGGATGACTTGGATTAAACCTTCTTTTTTATGGATGATGTATCGTTCTGGCTGGGCTCAAAAAGAAGGGCAAGAACATATTTTAGCTATCAAAATTAAACGTGAAGGATTTGAATGGGCATTGAAAAATTCTTGTCTATCTACTTATAAAGAACATATTTATAAAACGCAGGAAAACTGGAAAGAAAAATTAAATAGTACTTCTGTACGTATACAATGGGATCCTGAAAAAAATCTTTTTTTAGATAGATTAAGTTATAAGTCTATTCAAATTGGCTTAAAAGAAGAGGCCATAAAAAAATATGTAAATGAATGGATTGTACAGATTGATGATATCACTGATTTATCTAAAGAAATACACCAACTTATTTTGAATAACAATCTCGAAATGGTAAAAGATAAGCTTCCTAAAGAAGAAATTTATCTTTTACCTGATAATATTAAATTAACTATTAATGCTACTTAATCATTTTAGACTTAAGCTTATTAACTGTATCGTTTATATCTGTATATTCGGAACTTTTATATTCAGAAATAATTTTTCTTGTTTCGTCGGTATCTATTTTAGATAGCGCCCATAGACATTTGTTCCATATAGGTACCATAAAAGTTTCTGTATTTTCTTTTGACTGATTTTCCAAATAATTTTGAGTTAAAACATGTACAAAATACTTAATTGCAGAAGGTGTTTTTTCTAAAGAATCTACCAATCTTTCAATTAAATGATAAGAAAAATTTTTTAAGATTGCTTTTTTATATAATGCCGTCAATTTAATTTCAGATAGCTCATCATCATATAAATATTCAATTATATCAAAATACATTTCTGTTTTTTCAGAATCATTTTCAGTTATAGAATTATTTAATTCATTCCAAAAATATTCTTTGTTTTTTTCCAAATCTATAGGATAAGCTTGGTAAAATTGTTCTTCATCAAGTTTGTTTAAAATTAAATCATAGATTAATTTTTCTTCTTCTTTTGTTATCATTGCTTAGTTTAAAATTAGTGACATTCAAATTCCATTTTTTCAAAGGATACAATATTACTGTTAAATGTATTCAGACCTTTACCTTGTCCCAATCCAATATTAATTTGAGCTTTTTTACCTACCTTTTCTTGTTTAAAATAAGCTGAATCTTGATTCCAACCTGATTTAACCTCTGGCATATCTGGATAAGTTGCTTTTACTAACTTTGATTGATCCCTAACTCCTATTTTGGACAAAGAATCAGTGGTACCATCTTTCATCGTAAATTTATAAGTAACGCCATCATAATTACTTGAAAATGCTGCTGTTGGAGATGTAAACGTTTCTGTTGTGGCAGGTAGTTTTTTTGTTTTCTCTAAAATTTGAGCATGCTCCTTAGATATCGTTCTGAAAAAATACTCGTCTAATCCAAATGCGTCAACAAGTGCATTGTTATCATGTACATACCCATAAAAATTCGGATTACTTCCTAAAAGCCCGATCGGATCCTGACTTAAATAAAGTCCACTGTCAGGATTATAATACCTAAACCTATTATAATAAAGGCCGGTCTCCATATCTTCATACTGCCCCAACTGCCTAAAAGGGACAAAATTCCGATCACCTTTTAGATTACGGAGATCTCCGTAAATGTCATAATCCGTTTCCCAGACTAACTTACCTTTTTCAGTATAAGCCTGTATAGGACGTCCAATATAATCATTAATGATAGAGAACTTTTCATCTCCAACAATCTTAGCACTTGGTACAAAAGAACCTCCTTCATACACCCAAGTAACTAAATTGCTAATTGGTTCTGGCTTGTCGTAAACCAAGTCATCTTCGGTAGCAACTAATTTAGGACGATCTTTTAAATCGTACTTCCATTCGTGAATCAAAACGTTTCCATCCCAAACATAGCGATTTATTTTTTGGTTTGCAATTTTTGCGGTACGTCTGCCCAGGGCATCGTACTCAAAATGTACCGTTTTTCCATCCGGGTTGGTAATGCTCTCGAGCATACCATTCGCCAGCCAGCTATAGGTGGTATCACCTTCCTGCCACTGTTCATGTTCTTGCTGTAATCTAGTTTCTTCGCCTTTGTTGCCTGCCAATTTATCGATCCAGTTGGTGGGTTCTTCGAATTTTAGTTCCTCATTAATGTTTCTGGTACTTTTGTGTATCAGATTACCCAGTTCGTCGTATTTATAATGATACTTTTCGTCCTGTAACAGTTTACCTCCTTTACCATACTTACGATCGCTGCGATCGGGAGTTTTATAAAGATTCCCTACTGCATCCGGGGTTTTGTAAAGCTGTTCTTTACCATTATAATCTGCCTTTGCCAGATTACCAAAATCATCATAATCAAAGTAGGTGATATTAGAGGTCATTTGATTTACGGCACTGCGCAATTGCTGGTTGGTATCCCAGTTGTAAAAGCGTGATCCGGTGCGTTTCCCATTGGCAAATACTTCCTGTTCTTTTTGTTTTCCGCTGTTGTTGTAACTGGTTTTTATGTGGAGTCCGCCTGTAGTAAATCGCTCTATTTCTCTTCCCAACTCGTCACGTTTCAGGGTGGTTTCCCACTTCTGATGCTGTTCTTTGAGTTCGTTGCTTTGTGCCTCGATGCGTTCCAACTGTCCTTTTGAGTCGTAATGCGTACTGATCTCTGCTCCTAAACTAGTGTTTATATGGGTGCGTTGTCCCAGTTTGTTGTAAGTCGAGGTAATTGTAATGGCATTATCATCTTTGTCGAGCTGTTGTTTTTGGGTTTCTTTTACGATACGGCCCATTTCATCACGTTCCAGAAGGATGCTTACATTTTGATTCACGGCTTCTGTTAAAAGTCCGTTTTTGTTGTAAGTGTAGGTTTCCCAGGTACCGTCATGATAATCGGCTCTGGTGATGCGTCCCAGTGCATCCTGCTCGTATTCGGTAAATCTGCCGTTGCCATGATCTATTCTGGTCACTTCACCTGCGAGATTGCGCTGGTATTTTTTGACCATACCGTCAAAGGCAGTTTCTTTGATTATTTGCCCGGCTTTGTTGCGGCTAAAATAGTAGACTTCGTTGTCTTCGTTTTTGATGGCTTGCAACTGTTCCATCTTGTCGTAATCAAAACGCACTTTCACACCATTTTGCTCGCGTGTGGCAAGGCTTCCCAGTGGGGTATAACTAAACTTAATCTTGTTTTTATTGTCTTTTAGCGCTATGACTTCATCGTAATTGTTGTAGGTAAACTGTATGACATTGCTGTCTTTCTCTACAATTTGTCTTACGCGGTCCAGTGCATCGTAGCTAAAATAATCGGCCATTTGCATTGGGGTGTAGATCGCCTGTACGCGTCCGCGATGGTCGTACTCCCATGATTTTAGTTTTTGGTTGTTCTCACGCCATTCTATCAGATTGAATTGATCGTCATAAATCAATTCGAGTTTGTTGTTGTTTTTGGCCACTGTCGCCAATAGTCCATTATCGTGATAACTAAAGTGAGTAGTGGTTTTATCGGGAGCAATAATCGTTTTGAGCTGATCTTCTCTGTCTTCTTTGTACAGATAAACGGTCTTATTCCCTTCGGGATCTATGGCTATTGATGGGCGGTTTTCCTCATCGTAAATCATGATTTCTTCTGTGCCATCCGGGTAAACGGTACCGGTTTTGTTTCCTCTGTCATCGTAGTTAAAGCCCAGGATGCGTCCTTCGGGATCAATCTCGCGATAGAGTTCCATAAACTCGGTATAATCGTAAAAGGTACTGTTGCCCATGGCGTCTTTTACTTGTGTAATCAACTGGCTTGATTCGTAATAATAAGTGGTTACAGCTAGGTTGGAGTCTGTTATCAGATTATAACCTTCCTCGGGGTGGTATTCCATCCAGCCTTCCTGCCAGCCACCATCACCCCAGGTGTGGATACAGCGGTTTTGGGTATCATATTCCCAGTAAAAAGCTTGTCCGTTACGGTCAGTTTTTTTAACCATTAAATGATTTTCATATTCAATGGCTGTCGGCTTTTGAAGTGCATCAATAATAGCACTTATGTTACCTTGCTTATCGTACTCGTAGGCTACTAAAAGTTCGTCCTCTTCCGGTCCGACAAGTTCCAGCTTTTGAATGAATCCGTCCTTAGTGCTTACTTTGATTTCTCTGCCTGCAACATCGATGATTTTTTTCAGACGATTGGCTGTAAATTCGAAAACGATGTTAAGTCCGCTAACATTACTAATTTGGGTAAGTTGGTATTTTTTACCGTCAAAAAGGGTAAAATCGTAAAAAAGCTTGCTTTGATGATCGTAAGCCTGATAGCCGTCGGGAGTTCTTTTCAGAGTTGTTTTTTCTTCACGGAGGTAAAATTCTTCCTCGGGCATCAGGATAGGAAAAGCAACAAGTCGTCCGTCGTCCATGCGAAGTCCTAAGGCATCGTCCTCGGAGTATAATTCTACCGCTCTGTCGTATACACTATGTGTTCCATGACCGAGCCATCCCACATAAGGAGAATCTGAATACCAGCTGCGTTTCCAATTTAGAGGAATCGGACTTGCCAGATCAAAATCACTGCCTTCATAAATCACCACGCCATTGACCACATTTACGGGGTCATTAACACATTTTCGGAGTCCATCTTTAAGCCCTTTAGGAGTTTTCGATCCTTTAAGGTTAATCTTTTTAACAAGTCCCCTAACTTTTTTCATTAAGGTACTAAAACCAATACTAGCTAATAATCCTGTAAGGACTCCTCCCCAATCGGGAGGATAGGGGCCACCAACCATTACGGGTTTTCCGGTAGGGATAGGCAATGAAAATGAGGTAGGAGCAAAAAGGGTTGGGGCAAACGGGAGCATTTTTTTTCCTACTTTGGTTTTCCCTAAAGACATCGAGAGTGGAATCCCAATATCATTACAGGTCATTAACATGTGTCCTTTGGGACTCATTCGGGTACCATCTGAGAATACAGTTTTAGAAGCAAAAAAGTTCATGCTTTCATGGCCGATAATAGGAGTTAGCAGCCAGGGCGGTGTAAAAAGAGGAATGTGCATCAGAGGTATTATGATACCGCTGGTGTCTGAGTTTCCACGTTTAAATCCATTTACATGCACAGTGGCACCTAAAAACGGAATATAATCAAATGGATCGATGACAATACCTATATAAGGATGAAAAGGATTAAAAGGGGGTAGGGTAGTAAAATGGATGTCTATCCCCACTACAATGGTTAAATGGTTATCGGTTAATAGCATATTTAGTAGGTGTTGCTTAATTATTTGGCACTTCTCTTCTATTTTGGGGCTTACTTATTTGCTGTCAAATGCTATTACTTTAAGAATGATATGGTCATAGCTTTTTGTAAATACATTAATTTTACTTTATTTCTTGTAGGAAGAAGAATATCGAAATACAGTTATGAACGAAAATACAACAGTATTTTGGATGCACAAACTAATTTGTAAGATTTATTATAAAGAAAAGACTCTAATATGTTAATTTAAGGAATTAGAAAAAAGGCAAGAAAAAATCACACTTCGTAAGAAATGGGACTGTAATTCTTGTAATCAAGACTAAATATGAAGTTTCACCATTAATTTTTTGTTATTAATAAGCAATAACAGAATTGGATACTTCTGGAAAGTTATCACACAAAAGTATAAAAGACCTCATTTTGCAAGAAGTGGTCTTTTTTGCGTCTACTGAGATATGTTGATCTTAACACTAACAAATTTGCATCAGGAATTTTTCTTTTTAATCTGAACGAGGCAAGATGATAAGCTGTGGGTGATCTTGTTATTTATTTGAAAAACAGGTGTTTATACGGTTTTTTAATTGTAAGATAATTTATACATTCACATCAGTATTCCAGTATTTATTTGTGACTTAATAGCAAACATTATATAATATTTAATTAGCAGAAGTTAAAATGGACTATTTTAATAAAAGGGTATTAGCTGAAAACCCATTTAAAAGTAAGCGCTAATCATAAAAATTATAAACTATGAAAAATTTAAGAACCACAACACTGCTAATAGTAGCAATTCTATTCTCGGTAGTAACCTATGGCCAGGTAAATTTAAAAATTAACAAACCAATTGCCGAAAAGGACAAAGCAGAAATTCAGACCATTCTAAAATCTTTTGATTCTAATTCGTACAATATTGATGTGAAAACAGAAAAAGGTACTTTAAGATCCGGTAAAGCAGTAGGTTTAGCTGATGTTAAACAGGGTAAAACTGTTAGACCGGAATCGGTTGGAACTAAAGCTGCAACAAACACAAATATTAATATTTTTAAATCGGCGGCGGCTGCAACAAATACCAATATTAATATTTTCAAGTCTAATGCAGCAGCTACTAATACCAATATCAATATCTTCAAAACAGGTAAGTTTAACAACGAGCAGCTAAGCCAGCTTGATAAGCTTTATCATATTTTAAATAAATACCAATAAATTTTTATTAAAATTAAAATAGTCCGTTTTAATTCTATGAAAAAAACCTACAGAACTTTTATCGTTGTACATTTTCTTATAGTAATATTGACTGTATCACATTTGTACGAATTAGTTAATTGGAATCCGGTAAAATCTTTATTCGAAATTTATTCATCATTTACATATACCAATAGAAACTTCGGGTTCTTTGCCCCGACAGTAAATGATGACTTCTCTATAGACTTAATAGCGTTTAAAAACAATCAAAAAATAGGGCGAAAGATTTTATTTAACGAATCAAATTCTGAAAATAAAATAAGACTTTCAACTATGCTATGGCATTTTGCCGAAGGAAATAGTAACTCACAAATGGACTTATATGCCAGATCCTGGGCAATTTATTGTATGAATAAAGACAGTTTGATTACAAGCGTTAAGGTTAGTGTATATAAAAACAATATACCTACGATGAAAGATTTTAGATTAGGCAAACAAATTAGTAAAACCCTTTATTATCAAACCACGATATATGCCAATTAGTATTTTTTATAAATTAACTAGTAAGTTTTTTAACTTTATTGAAGTTGAAAAACCGACTTATCCTTTATTTTTTTTCAGAGTTGGGTTAAGTATGATCTGTATAGGTAAATTCGTTGTTCTAAAATCAAATTTTAATGAGTTTTACGGGCAGTACGGACTTATACAGTGGAGTATATCAAAATTAAGTAATTATAATTTTTTGCCACATATAGGTAATATTGTTTTTGCATTAAGCAAATGCTTTAGTATTTCTCATGATCAGGCAACAACATTACTGTTAGAACTTTTTTTCTGCGCCTGTTGTTTTCTGATGATTGGCTTGTTTACAAGAATAAGTACTGTTATTTGTTTCTTTTTACATTTAGCCTTTATAAATACCGGTAATGGTTTTATTTATGGTGTTGATGTTTTTACGCAGTTAGCATTGTTTTATGGTATGTTTTTTCCTTTAAACGCTACTTATTCAATCGATTCAAGTATTGGAATTAGTAAATTTAAAAAAACATCAGTATGGTCTGGTATTTCAATTAGAATGATTCAGATACAAATGTGCATCGTATATCTCTCGACGGGTATTGAGAAAAGTTTGGGAAAACAATGGTTAAACGGAGAAGCGATTTGGAGAACTTTGATGATGCCGATTTTTAAGACATACGATTTTTCCTGGATCTCTAATTACCCATTCATTCCTGTTACGCTTGGAATATTTGTTCTGATAATTGAGATAGGTTATTCTGTATTTATCTGGTATCCGAAGACCAGAACAATATGGTATATCTTTATTATACTATTACATATAAACATAGGAGTTATCATGGGAATGTGGTTCTTTGCTTTTGTAATGATATTTCTTAATACTTTTGCTTTTGGCAGTGATGTTTTAAATGATATTCGGTCTAAAAGCAGATCTGGCAACCAACGGTGGTTCCTAAGTAAAGCATCATAAAGTTTGGACTCTATTTGAATTTATCAAAGGATACTGCGTCTATTGGTAGTTTTAAAAGTAAAAAAAAATCCCACTTCTTAAGAAATGGGATTTTTTTGTGACCCTTACTGAACAATTTACAAACCATTTTATGAATGATTTAAAGAAATTAGCCTGGTTTCAAGTGAATTTGTAAGATAATTATTTTAGGTTTTATCAAAAAGTGGTTTGTATGTATCGTAGAGGTTTAATGTTCGTGCTACTCACGGCAAGGAATCCCTTAGCTGTTGTAGGTTGTTTTTTAACTTTTCTTAAAAATTTTGTATTTAGGTTTTTCGTAATCTGTTATGTCCAAAATAATATCATAAACGCCTGTTAAAATTTCTATATTATTTCCTTTTGGCATTATTCCGTCGCTCATATCTTTTCCAAAATTTAAAGTCCAATCGTCATTAAAACGAAATTTAAGCTCTCCTGTTTTTAAAGTCACATTTTTAATTGTCCAAATTCCTTTTGTTTCAGTTTCAAAAAGTTTTGCATCAGGACCTTCCCAGCCTTTTTCTGTGGCACTTCCTACAATTCCCCAAGAAGGAAATATTTTATTTGCTTTTTTTAGTTGATTTCCTACATGAAAACTTAATGACTCTATTTGTGAAGTCTTGTTTCTTTCAAAAATTACATCACCCATTAATTCTTCAGCGAAGAATAAATTTTCTTTTACAGGATATAGAATAGTTGTGGGGCCGTTTCCACTTTGCAATTTTAATTTATTGTTTTCAACTGTAAGGTAAATTACAAAATTGTTTTCAACTTGATAAGTTCCCTCATATTGCTTTAAAGTTTCTGAGCTTATGTTGGCTACAATTGGAATTTTGTAATCTTTATCGTATAAATTATACAAAGTTTTCATAATAGCATAAGTGGCAGTGTCTAAACCTCTTTCTGTATTTGTAAGCAGTATAATGCAGATATCATCTTCGGGAATTTGAACAAAATTGCTGCAAAAACCGGCTGCATAACCACTATGGCCAACTGTCATTTTTTTAAACATTGGTCTTGTAATCCAACCATAGCCATAATTGTTTTTGAAAGGTGTATATGCTTTTTCTAAATTTTCTTTGGAGATAATTTTGTAATTTTTTAGGCCATTATAATATTTGTTTAAATCTTCAACAGTTGAGTATATTCCACCAGCTGCAAAAGGCATAGGTGGATCATAAACAATCGATGGTTTTTGTTCTTTTTCAGAAAAAATTTCATAGCCAGTGGTTTTATTTTCACTTTTTAGATTTTTAAAAGCAAAACCACTTTGCTTCATTTTCAATGGTTTGAATATGTATTTTTCAACTGCTTTTTCGTAACTCATTCCAGTAACTTTTTGAATTACATAGCCTAGAAAATAATATCCCGAGTTAGAATAACTCCAATCGGTTCCAACTGGAAAATCCAAAGGTTTTGTTTTTTGAAATTCAACAAATGATTTTTCCGTTTGGTCTTTCATATCATTTCCTCTTGTATAGTCATAAATTCCAGAGGTATGAGTTAACAAACTTTCAATTGAAATAGCACTTGCATCTGGATAATCTGGATAGAACTTTGAAAGTTTATCCTGCAATGAAAGTTTTTTTTCTTCTACTAATTTTAAAATTACCGTTGCTGTAAAAGTTTTTGTAATGGAATATATTTGGAAAATGCTGTTAGCGTTATTTTCCTTTTTTAAATCTACATTTGATAATCCGTAACCTTTATTTAGTAAAGTTTCTCTTTTTTCAGAAATAAAAACAGAACCGTTAAATAGATTTTGCTGATTGTAAAATTCAAAAAGTTGTTCTAATTTTTCTTTCTTACTTTGAGCAATACCCAATTGTGTTATAAATAATAAAATAAAAGTGATTGATTGAATTGATTTCATGTTTTTTTGACTTTTTATTGAATTCTAACTACCGGTTTGCCCTTTGTGACAGTTGGGTAAAATTATAATAAAAGATTACAAATAAAAATGCCTTACTGAATTTCAAGCAAAATTGAGAGTACAAGTTATATTCATTCCTTCATTATAAAGCATTTTTGTCTTTTGAGGTGTAATTTTTCATTTGAGATTTTCATTGTCAAATTCCATAAAACTAAAATTATTGTTAACATAAAGATAAGAAATTTGTAAGTCTAATGTTTTACAGTGTTGAGGAGCGGTTTGAATCCAGTAAGGTCAACTCTACAGGACAACCAAACCATTTGTTTTTAGAGGTATTAACTGATTAAATCGATATAAAAAGGTCAAAAAAAAATCCCATTTCATTAGAAATGGGATTTTAAGTTTGTGACCTCGACTGGATTCAAACCAGTAACCTTCTGAGCCGTAATCAGATGCGCTATTCAGTTGCGCCACGAGGCCTTTTTATTTTTTTCAATTTGGCTATTTTTCAGTAGCTTTATTGATTGCTTATTGCGGGCGCAAAGATAAGCATATGTCTATTTCATCAATAAGGAATTGAAGAGAAAAAAAAAGACAAAAGATAATTTTTATCCTTTGCCTTTATTAGTGACCTCGACTGGATTCAAACCAGTAACCTTCTGAGCCGTAATCAGATGCGCTATTCAGTTGCGCCACGAGGCCTTTTTGCTTTTCAATCTGGCTATTTTTCAGTAGCTTTGTTGATTGCTTATTGCGGGTGCAAAGATAGGCATAAATGTGAGATATGCAAGCATGAAATAATATAAAAATAAAAAAAAATGCAGATTAAAAAATATATACGTGATATTCAAGGATTTCCGAAAAAAGAAATTTTGTTCAAAGACATCACTCCGTTGCTAAATGACCCAATTGCGAGAAAAGAAACCGTTCATATTCTGGCGGAATCTTTAAAAGGGCAAAAAATCGATAAAGTGGTGGGAGCCGAAAGTCGTGGTTTTTTCTTTGGGATATTACTGGCACAGGAATTAGACGCGGGCTTTGTTCCCGTAAGGAAGCCAAATAAGCTGCCATACGACACGATTTCGGCTTCGTACGAACTCGAATACGGCACAGACAGTTTAGAGATGCACACAGACGCCATAAAGAAAGGAGACAGGGTTTTGATTCACGATGATGTTTTGGCCACAGGAGGAACCGCAAAAGCCGTTTGTGAATTGGTAGAACAACTAGGAGGGGAGATCGTACAATGCAACTTCCTGATGGAGCTTGGCTTTTTAAACGGAAGAGAGAAAATTAGCAACTATCCAATATTTGCTGCGATCAACTATTAAGTAGATTTTAGAATTTAGATTAACGATTTTTGATTTCTGATTTTATGCTGCTAGCGGTAAGGCTGTCGGTTTTGTATCGTCCTTGGTATCCGAAATCATCAATCGTTAATCAAAAATCTTATATCCTCTCTCAAACTAGTAAAATTGTCTAAAGAGTAAAATTTAAAAACAGATAAAAAAAATCCCAATTCTAAATTAGATTCAGAATTGGGATTTATAGTATATTGGAATTATTCTTTATCTCAAGGTTGCTCCAAGTTCAGTTTCGAAAGTCTGCTGTAATTTCGACATGATTTTGTCAATTTGAGCATCTGTAAGCGTTTTAGTGTTATCCTGAATGGTAAAACTCAAAGCATACGATTTTTTGCCTTCCGGAAGTTTGTTTCCTTCATAGACATCAAACAGGTTGATATCTTTTAAAAGTGACTTCTCTGTTTGTCTCGCAAGATTGAAAATACTCTCGTAAGTGGTACTTTTATCAATCAGTAAAGCCAAATCTCTTCGAACTTCAGGATATTTTGGAATTTCGGTATATTTAATTTTTCCGGTAATGATTTTTAGAATCAAATCCCAGTTAAAATCAGCAAAGTAAACATCTTGTTTGATTCCGAAATGTTTCAATATTGATTTTTTAACAACTCCTATTTCTACTAAAGTCTCGCTATTGTAGCAAATTGCCGTTCCTTCTGCGAAAACATCCGATTGTACCGGAGCATTGGTAATTTTATCAATTCCTAAACGTGATAATACACCTCTTACATATCCTTTTAATAAAAAGAAATCAGTTGCTTTTTGAGGATTCGTCCAGCTTTCTTTGTTTCTGTTTCCTGAAATTAACAAAGTAAGGTGTTTGTGCTCCTCATATCCGTTAAGGTATTTATGATACGTTTTACCAAATTCAAATAATTTTAAATCTGAATTCCTTCTGTTGATGTTATACGAAATAGCTTCTAAACCTGAAAACAGCAAAGATTGACGCATAGTCGATAAATCACTGCTTAAAGGGTTCAGTATGGTAACATTGTGCTCCTCTTTTAAAGCAGAAGATAATTTTGCATATGCCGCTGTGGTTAATGAATTGGCCATCATTTCGTGAAACCCTTGTGAGTTCAGTTGAGAGGCAATGACATTTTGAACCTTATAATCTTCTGTTCTAGGAGAATTAGCAACGGTTGCATTGAATTTTTTAGAAAAATTAATGTTGTTGTATCCGTAAACTCTCAGGATTTCTTCGATCACATCAATTTCTCGCTGCACATCTACACGGTAAGCAGGAATCGTTAAACCTAAACCTGAATCTGAAACGCTGTTTACTTTTATATCTAAAGAAACCAGAATTTTTTTAATTGTATCTTTTGGAATCTCCTGTCCGATAATTTTTGAAACGTGACTGAAATTCAACAAAACAGAAAAATCTTCTACCTTCTTAGGGTATACCTCTATCACATCAGAAGTGATTTTACCTCCGGCTACTTCCTGAATTAAAAGTGCTGCACGTTTTAAGGCATATTCTGTAATGGTTGGATCAATTCCTCTTTCGTATCTGAAAGAAGCATCTGTGTTTAGTCCGTGTCGTTTAGCGGTTTTACGCACGCTTACAGCATCAAAATAAGCACTTTCTAAGAATACAGTTGTAGTTCCTTCTGATACTCCGGATTTTTTACCTCCAAAAACTCCAGCAATACAAAGCGGTCCTTTTTCATCACAAATCATTAAATCTTCTTTGTGTAAGGTTCTTTCCACATCGTCTAAAGTTACAAATTTAGTTCCTTCAGGTAGTGTTTTTACAATTATTTTCCCATTGATTTTTGCAGCATCAAAAGCATGCAAAGGCTGTCCTAATTCGTGTAAAACATAATTAGTAACATCGACAATATTATTTTTAGGAGTCAGTCCGATTGCTTTAAGACGATCTTGTAACCAGGCAGGAGATTCTTTAACGGTAATTCCTGAAATAGTTACTCCACAGTATCTAGGTGCCAAAAGAGGCTCTTCAATTGTAACGTCAATTTTCAAAGTACGCATATCAACTCTGAAATTACTCACAGATGGTGTAATTAATTCGATGTTTACACCACGCTGCAGCATTCCGGCTCTTAGATCACGGGCAGTACCCAGGTGACTCATAGCATCTGCACGATTCGGAGTCAATCCAATTTCGAAAACTTCGTCATTCACAACTTTGAAGACTTCCGCAGCAGGAGTTCCCGGAACTAATCCTTCTGCCAAAACCATAATTCCGTCATGACTTGTTCCCAAACCTAATTCATCCTCGGCACAAATCATTCCGTGACTTTCCATTCCACGAATCTTTCCTTTTTTAATGGTGAATTCGGCGCCTTCTTTATCGTATAGAACAGTTCCTATTGTAGCAACAGGTACTTTTTGTCCCGCAGCAACATTAGCAGCCCCGCAAACAATTTGAATAGGAGCTTCTAAACCAATATTTACAGTGGTAACTTTTAATCTGTCGGCATCAGGATGTTTTTCACAGGTCAATACATGCCCCACAACAACACCTTGTAAGCCGCCTTTTACCGACTGGTATTTTTCGACAACTTCTACTTCAAGCCCTAAATCTGTTAGTAGTTCTGAAGTTTGATCAGATGGCCAGTCCGTTTTAATAAATTGTTTTAACCAATTGTAAGATATTTTCATTTTGCTTTTTTATTCTTGTATGAGGTTACAAATATAAGAATTGCACATTGTAGTAAGAAACAATTTATTTGCTTTTTTCGGGCTATTCTTTCAGGGAGAAATTTTAGAATATGTAAGTTTCTTTTTAACACAGAGAAACATAGTTTTACATCTTCAAATGAGGCGTTTCACTTGGAGTAAATCGCATCATAGCTTATGTGACAGAAATGTATTTCTTTTATATGTTTTCTCAGTAGATAAAAACTATGTCTCTATCTGTTTAGTTTTTTTGCAGAATTTTATAGGGTAAGTTTTTAAGTACTTATGCTGTTATTTGATCAAATTAACTCTTCAATGTGTTTTTTGATATTTTCAGAGATCTTTTTTGTTGGCAAATCATTTTCATCATCGCCAAACGGATCTTCGATTTCTTCGGCAATAAGTTCCAAACTTGCCAGTACATAAAAGATAAAAACCACAACCGGAGCCACATAATACCCCAAACTTACCGAATAACCAAAAGGCAGTGTCATCGTATAAAAAAAGATAAACTTCTTAATAAAAGCGCTGTAAGAGTAGGGAATAGGGGTATTTTTGATTCGCTCGCACGCGCCGCAGATGTCTGTAAATGATTGTAACTCTTCGTTTAAAATAATAAGCTGTTCTCCGCTGATTTTTTTATCTTCGTACAGATCGTTTATTTTTTGAAAAATTATTCTTTTAACCTGATTCGGTTTGTGTTTGTGATGATCAATTTCTAAATCTACATCTTCAAAAAGCTGCTTTCCGGTATCGGAATCGTGCAGGTGTTTGTGCAATACGGAAGCGTAGGCAGGAATAAATTTTCTGAAGAATTTTTTATCGTTTTCCTCTTTCAGCATCGCCGAAAGTTTAATGGCCAGATTTCGGCTGTTGTTCACAAGACCTCCCCAAAGTTTCCGGCCTTCCCACCAACGATCGTAGGCCGTATTAGTTCGGAAAACCAATAATAATGAGATTACAAAACCCAACATCCCGTGCATGATCGGGATGTTGTGGATATAGTCGTTTTTACCAATTTTAAAATACGAGACTTCCAAATATCCAACAATCGAAGAATAAATTCCGATCGCAATCATGATTGGAAGTAGTTTTCTAACGGTATCCGATTTATGAAAGTGAAAAATAAAAGCGAACCAATCTTTGGTGTTGTATGAGATCATTTAGACTTGTTTTGAAACAAATTTACTTTAAAAATTGATATTCCCGGCCAATTCTTTCAAAGCAATCTCAGATAATTTTGCCTGAAACTGCGCATTGCTATAGCGTACTTTAGCATTTACATAGTTTAATTGAGCTGTTCTGAAATCCAGCGTTGTGATAGTTCCAATTCTGAATTTATCTAAAGTAATATCTAAATTTTGTTTGGCAATCGTTACGTTGTCTTCTTCTAGTCCAATCAATTCTAAATTGGTTAAATACGTTTGAAAAGCGGTGCTTAACTGAGTATCCAGGATCATGTTTTGCTGTTCAATCGCAATTTGTGAGTTTTCGATCTGCAGTTTCGCAACCTTTTCATTTCGGTGTTGATTGAACCCGTCAAAAATATTTAAAGTGGCATTAAAGCCATAGTTAAAACCTTTAGAAGAGTTCTGACTTGTAAATCCAAGACTGGACTGACTTTCATTAAAGTTATATCCTGAAGTCAGGTTTACCACCGGATAACGATCTGCTTTTACTTGTTTAAGCTGAAGTTCGGCAATACGTTTGTTGATAATCTGAGATTCTAAAGCGGGATTTTGTTTGTGAGCCAATTCTATTAAATCAACCAAAACGAGTTTATTATCTACAGCAACTACATTGGTTACGGTAAAATTTATTTTAGGATCACGTGCCAAATATTGGTTGAGCAAGATTTTAGCATTGGCATAGGATTCTTTTTGTCTCAGCAAAGCAACCTGATCGGAATTTAAATCAACCTGAGCGTTTAAAACTTCCAGCTTTGATGCTTTTCCAATGCTGAAACGGTTTTGTGCCAATGTTAATCTTTGTTTCGAAATTACAATTGTAGTGTCTAATGCAGACAATTGTTGCTGTTGCTGTACCAAATCAAAGTAAGCGCTGTTGACCTGTCCGATTTTGATCAATATTACTCTTTTCATTTCAGAATCACCCAGTTTTTGCAGTTCTTTAAGCTGATCCAGTTTGGCAAACATTTTCATTCCGTCAAAAACGGTCCATCCCAAACTAACACCGTAGGCTAAACTGTTATTTTTGGCATTTCTTAAAGAGGTTGTGGTTCCGTCCTGACGTGTTTGTGACGAGTTGGTAACACTGTTGTTGTCGGTTACCGAAGCTGTAGCTCTTGGCAGCATTCCGGCGTTTCCAACTGTTACATTGGTTTCGCTTATTTTAAGGCTGTTTTTGGCAATCTTAATTTCGAAATTATTCTCTAAGGCGATCGTCATGGCATCTTCGATGGTTAAGACTTTCTGCGCACTGATTTTTGCTGTACAGAACAACAATAAAACGAGACTTGTTACTATTATTTTAGCTTTCATGTGATGAAGGATTAGCTGCGACTCGACTTTTTTAGAAGAGATTCGCAGCTTCTATATGGTTTCAGATTTTATATCAATTATTTCGTATTTCTTTCATATTCATCGATATGATCAAATTCAGGATAATGTTTTCTTGCTTTAGACCACATTAAATAAATAGCAGGAATCACAAATAGGGTTAAGGCCAACGAAAAAATGGTTCCTCCAACAATTACAACCCCCATACCAATTCTACTCGTGGAAGCAGCACCAAGTGACATTGCAATTGGCAAAGCTCCTAAAGCAATCGCCAAACTTGTCATTAAAATTGGACGCAAACGGGCTTCTGAGGCTTCTAAAATAGCTTCCAGTTTTGGTTTTCCCTGTTCGCGTAGCTGATTGGCAAATTCCACGATCAAAATACCATTTTTCGTCACCAATCCGATAAGCATTACCGTTCCGATCTGGCTAAAGATATTCCAGGTCTGATTGAAGAGCCATAGTGAAAATAACGCTCCGGCAACCGCCATTGGTACGGTTAAGATGATGATAAGCGGATCGATAAAACTCTCAAACTGTGCTGCAAGAATTAAAAAGATTAGTAATAAAGCCAATCCGAAGGCGAAAGAAGTATTTGAACTACTTTCAACAAAGTCTCTCGATTCTCCACTTAAATCAGTGGTAAAAGTATCGTTAAGTACTTTTGCTTTAATTCTGTCCATCTCCTGAATACCGTCGCTAATACTTTTTCCCGGTGCCAAACCTGCAGAAACTGTTGCCGACATATAACGGTTGTTGTGGTACAATTGAGGCGGATTACTTTGTTCTTCAATTTTAACCACGTTGTCCATCTGAATCAATTCTCCACTTTTATTTTTTACAAACATTGAAGTCAGATCCAGAGGTTTCGAACGGTCTTTTTGATCAAACTGACCAATTACCTGATATTGTTTTCCGTTTTTAATGAAATATCCAAAACGCTGACCACTTAAAGAAAGCTGTAACGTTTGTGCGATGTCAAGGATCGAAATCCCTAAACTTTCTGCTTTTTCACGATCAATACTTACGTTGATTTCGGGTTTGTTGAATTTTAAATTCACATCGGTAACCGAGAAAACGTCACTTTTGCCGACTTCTTCCATAAAAACCGGAATTTTTTCTCTCAGTTTCTCAAAATTCGGAGCCTGAATAATATACTGAATCGGTAATCCTCCACGACGGTTTACCGCAATGGTTGGCTGTTGAATTACGGATGTTTTAGCATCAGGGTAACGTTTGGTCATTTTGGTCAATTGATCCGCAATATCTTTCTGAGATCTCTTTCTCTGATCCGGTTCGACTAATGAAAGTCTGATAAAACCAGAGTTAGTGGCCGAAGCTCCAAAGCCCGGTGCAGTGATAACCAGACTCACTTTTTTCTCCGGAATAGAGTCGTCTACCAATCTGGAAATCTCCTGCATAAAACGATCCGTATATTCGTAAGAGGATCCTTCAGGAGTAGTCATACGCATGGTCACAGAACTACGATCGTCATAAGGTGCAGTTTCTTTTGGCAGTATGGTGAAAAACAAATAGATCAATCCAAAACAAGCAATCAGAATAGGGAAACTAAGCCATTTTTTTGCGATAAACCGATTCAAAGAGTCGGCATAACCGCTGTTTAGTTTCTCAAAGAAAGGTTCGGTTTTTACGTAGAATTTAGATTTTTTCTGTTCTCCGCCTTTCATCAAATAGGCATTTAGCATTGGTGTTAAAGTCAGAGATACAAAAGCCGAGATTAAAACGGCAGCTCCAATGACGACGCCAAATTCCCTAAAGAGTCGGCCGACAAATCCTTCTAAAAATATTACCGGCAAAAATACGGCCGCAAGGGTTACAGAAATTGAGATTACGGCATAGAATATTTCATTAGATCCTTTAATCGCGGCTTCAATTGGCGACATGCCTTCTTCTACTTTTTTGAAGATATTCTCGGTCACTACAATTCCGTCGTCGACCACCAGACCGGTGGCTAAAACAATTGCAAGCAAAGTCAATACGTTGATCGAGAACCCAAAAAGCCACATAATGAAAAACGTCGCAATCAACGAAACGGGAATATCAATTAATGGTCTAAATGCAATGGCCCAGTCTCTGAAAAACAAATAAATAATAATGATTACCAAAATAATCGATATCCCTAAAGTTTCGGCTACTTCTAGTACTGATTTTTTTACAAAGATCGTATTGTCCAAGGCAATATTAAGTTTAATATCTTTTGGAAGATCCTTTTTTAAGGCTTCATACTTTTTATAAAATTCAGATGAAATATCCAGATAGTTGGCTCCCGGCATCGGTACTATAGCAAGACCAATCATAGGTAAACCGGATTGACTAAGCTTTGTTTCGATGTTTTCAGGACCTAATTCGGCTCCTCCAATATCGCTTAAACGAACAATTTTATCTCCATTGGTACGAATGATAATGTTGTTGAATTCTTCCGGTTTTGAAAGGTTACCAACCGTTTTTACAGTTAATTCGGTATTGTTTCCGGTTAGTTTTCCTGAAGGTAATTCAACATTTTGAGCATTTAAGGCATTACGAACATCAGATACAGTACATTTATAAGCGGTAAGTTTTACAGGATCAATCCATAAACGCATGGCGTAGCGTTTTTGCCCCCATATTTGAACACCGCTGACTCCGGGAATAGTTTCCAAACGTTGTGAAATCACATTTTCGGCATAATCACTCAATTCCAGAGAACTTCTGGTGTCACTTTGTACCGTCATCGAAATAATAGCATCACTGTCGGCATCTGCTTTGGAGACTACCGGCGGGGCGTCGATATCCTGAGGCAAACTTCTGATGGCCTGAGAAACTTTATCACGAACGTCGTTTGCTGCTTCTTCCAGATTTTTGTCCAGATTAAATTCAATGGTGATGTTACTGCTTCCCTGATTACTGGAAGAAGTTATGTTTCGAATCCCATCGATTGCGTTGACCGCTTTTTCAAGAGGCTCTGTAATCTGAGATTCTATAATGTCGGAGTTAGCTCCGGTATAATTGGTTCGGATAGAAACCTGCGCAGGGTCGATCGAAGGAAATTCCCTAACACCTAAAAAGGTATAACCAATGAAACCGAACAGAATAATTAAAAGATTCAGTACGATGGTTAAAACAGGTCTTTTTATACTGGTTGTTGATAAACTCATAATGTTATTTATGATTTTAGAGTTTAGATTTTAGTTTTTTTTTGAATAAGCAGAAAAAAAGAGTCATAAGAATAAAGAAAATAGATTGGAGCGTGTTAATGGTCACGTTAGACGTCATACATTTTACAACTAACAACATACATTTCACATCTTCTATTTTTTTACATTCACTTTTATTGGTGCTTCATTTTTAAGAGACATTACGCCACTGGTAATCAGAGTATCTCCGGCCTTTAATCCTGACAGAATTAAAATAGAAGAGTCTGTTCTTGTCGTAGCGTCAACCATAACTTCTTTGGCTTTACCCATATTAGCAATGTATACCTTTTTACCGCTCTGTACCGGAATTATAGCTTCTGAAGGCACTACAATAGCATCTTTTACAATGTTTAGAGGTAGTTTGACATCCGCAAAAGTTCCCGGGAAAAGCTTTCCGTCAACATTATCCGCAATAGCACGAACTTGTAGTGTACGTGTAGCTACTTCGACTTCCGGTTCGATGGCGTATATTTTTGCTGTATAGACTTTATCAGAACCTGAAACGCTAAAATCGATAACAGATCCCGATTTTACTTGTGCGGCATATTTTTCAGGTATCGAAAATGTAATTTTTAGTTTACCGGTATTTACCAGTTTTGCAACCAGAACGGTAGGAGTGATGTAGGTTCCCGGAGAAATTGAACGCAAACCAACTTTTCCTGAGAATGGAGCTTTAACTGAAGTTTTAGCGATTTGAGCTCTGATCAGCTGACTTTGCGCCTGTGCAGAGGCATGATCGGCTTTCGCAACGTCAAATTCTTCCTGACTGATAGCTTCCTTCTGAAGCAATAATTTTGCTCGTCTCTCATTTTCCGCAGCCAGACCTTCACGGGTTACGGCTTGTCTGAGTTGCGCTTTTAGTTCGATGTCATTTACTTTAAAAAGTACCTGTC
Organism: Flavobacterium sp. N502540; assembly: GCF_025947365.1. Taxonomy (NCBI): domain Bacteria; kingdom Pseudomonadati; phylum Bacteroidota; class Flavobacteriia; order Flavobacteriales; family Flavobacteriaceae; genus Flavobacterium; species Flavobacterium sp. N502540. The sequence continues at coordinate 4,501,241 of NZ_CP110012.1, read as the reverse complement.
CTTTGTTTACAAAACTGCCTTCATTGAAATAAATTCCTTCAACAATTCCGGAAACTTCACTTCGAATCTCAATTTGTTCATTGGCTTCAATAGAACCTGATAGTGACAGGTTGTTGTCGAAGGTAGCGGTTTTAACAACTATTCCGGTTACTGTAGTAGGAGTGTCTTTGTCTCCAAACTTTTTCGATTCGTCGTTTTTCTTTTTATTCGACACGACTCTGTAGGCAATAAAACCTCCTAATACAATGATCAGTAGGGCGTAAACTAAGTTTTTTACTTTCATAAACTTGAGGTAAAGGTATTTTTTTGGTGTATGTTTTTAGTAAGCACACAAATTTAACTTTTTGTTGTGAAATCTGGAGAGCTTAGCTTTTATTTAACATTTGTACGTACAAACATTACATAAAACTAAACTTAGACTCTTTTTCTGAACCAAGGTTTAATACAGAACTAAAAAAAATAAAAATAATTAATCAACCCGTTGATTGTAACCAATATAAAATATCATTTAAAACATAGAAACATCGATTTTATGCCTATTTAATGGATGTTGAAAGAAATCATAGCAGCTTCTGTTTGTTCAAAATAAGAGAAACCTCTTATTAGTGAGTATTACATCTGGAGATTTATCTGTTAAAAAATAATCGCACCCAACGAGTTCAATTAGTTAAAGTTTAGGTCTTTTAAGAACTTCTTTCCTGTGGTTTTACCCACAAAAAGGGTAGAATTACGGGTTCCTCGAATCATAAAAATCCGACAAAGATATTTTTCGATGCATTTTGTCCGATTTTATTTGCACTTTATCGATTTTATTCGTAACATTGATAGGCTTAAACAAAATGATCTGTTTTTTTTGAGAATAATAATGTATCTGAGGGTTAAGCGTTAAAATGTGTAGGTTTTTTATTTGATTTAAAGTTAAAATAGTTAAATAAATAAACAGTGTAGTTAACAATTGTTTAGACATTTTTTAAGTTTCAACCCCAAATTTACTTGTTTATGCTGAAAAAATTACTTGTTGGTTTATGGATGGCATTGTTGGTTGTTGCTATCTCATTTCTCTTCTGGCAGAATGAATTTAAATACAGTCTGCCTACGCCGGTTCCTCAAAATTACAAAGCGATAGCCGTAGGAAGTAAGATTGATTTAAAATGCTGCTTGACAGATCGAAAACCCATTTTTATCCATTTCTTTAATCCCGATTGTCCTTGTTCTCGGTTTAACATTCCTCATGTTTCAGAACTCATTAAAAAGTATGGCGACCGGATTAATTTCAAAATTGTGGTGCTCAACAAAGAGAGATCTTTCACGATAGCCGAAATCCAGAAAAAATTTGATGCAAAAATTCCGGTTTATTTCGATCCGGCACTAGCGAAAAGCTGTGGCGTCTTCTCAACCCCGCAAGCTGTTCTTCTGGACGATTCTCAGAATTTGTACTATCGCGGGAACTATAATAAAACCAGGTATTGTACCAATGCTGACAGTAATTATGCTCAAATGGCAATTGATTCCTTATTGAAACAAAATCATTCTCCTTCGTTTGATGCTTTAGCTCTAAGAGCTTATGGATGTTCGTTACCAAAATGCAATAAATAAACCAAATTCTTAACCAAAATCATTTTAATTTATGAAAACAAGAGCCAGTTTGAATGAACAAGATTATTTGCACAATTTCATGTCTACGATGACCCAACGATCGGACACCATTGTCAATTATGTTTTAGCGATTTATTTTCTGTTTGGGATTGCTTTAGCTTTTAAATATGATACGTTTGAAATAGGAGCAGGAGTAGGGGTTTTAAATTTGCTGTTGTACTATTCAGCAAAGTTTTTCTTTAAAAAATCTAATTTTTATCAGTATGTGCTGGCTATTGTTTTAGCTATATTTATGGCACAGTATATCTATCAAATGCATGGTTTGTTTGAGATGCATTTTACCGTTTTTATTGCCAGTACGATTTTAATTATCTATCAAAACTGGAAGCTTCAGATTCCTTTGACACTTTTGGTGGTCTTGCATCATGGGGCTTTGGCGTATTTGCAAAATCAGGTTTTCAACGACCCAAAAGGATTACAATTGTATTTTTCGCAGGTTAATTTTGATGTAGAAACCTTTATTGTTCATGTTGTTTTGGCGGCAGTGGTGTTTTTTATGAACGGGTATTGGGCGTATTATTTTAAAGAACACAGTCAAAACCACATTTCTAAAATTTCAGACGAATACGAATTAGAGAACATGAAACTGGCTTCTGCAAAGTACAGTTCACTAACCGCTACTAAAGATTATAATGATTTCATTCACAGAACGACACTGGATTTAAAATTACCGGTAAGCTCCGTGCTTAAACTTATTGACGTTTCGAAAGGGCATACAGACAATGATAAATTATTAAACTATTTGGAGATGATGCGTGAAAGTGCCAAGAGAATTGATGATCTGGTAAACGATATTCATGTGAAATCTACTGATAGCAGGAATTAAGATAATTACTCGTAGTGTATTCTAAATCAGTTATTTAATGATTTTAAAATACAGGCCTAAGATAAAAAATGGTATTGCTTATTAATTTTAAATACAGGATTTATGGACAACAGAATTACCCGCCCGACTCCATCCGACAGAGAAGTCGACTGGAACAAAACAAAAGTATTATTAAGTAAAACAGATACAAAAGGAACCATTTTATATGCAAATGAGGCATTTATTGATGTTTCGGGATATGATGAGCATGAATTAATCGGTCACGCTCATAATATTGTCCGTCATCCGGATATGCCGAAAGTAATTTTTAAATTTCTATGGGATAGTATTAAATCAAGCCAGAATATCCATGTCATTATCAAAAATATGTCTAAAACGGGACGATTCTATTGGGTGGTAACCGATTTTAAAATTATTGCAGATGGTGATGGTGAAATTGTTGGTTACTTTGGAACCCGAAAATCAGTACCCGAGGAAATCATTACCAAGTTTATTGACCCTCTGTATAAAAAACTGCTGCATATTGAAGAAGTAAGCGGAATGGGTGCTGCCGAAGATTATTTGATTGGCTTTTTAGAAGAACGCAAAAAAACGTACATGGAGTATATCGATCATTTGATTGCTACCGGAAAAGACGACAAGAATAAAATAAGTAAAGGACTTTTTAGTGGTCTGTTTGAAAAGAAAGCCGCTCCTAAAAAATAGAATATTCACTAGGCTACATATACTTCATTGTAATAGATAAGCACTCAACTTAGAAGAATTTGTCCCCCAACGAATTCAAATCACCAAAAACATCAGTAGTTGAGAGCTTGGTCTTTACCACAATGAAGTATATTTTTTTTCTATACATTGCCATAAGCCTTCGACTTAGCTCAGGGTGACCGTAGTGTTCTTGTTTATAATGTCGGTAACGATCCCAATCTTAGAATCTCAGTACCTTAGAATCTTAGCAACTCAGAACCTTAACTAATATAATTCCAAATGTTTTTCTTCTTGGTCAGTTCAATAAAAACAGCCTTTAGTATGGCGTGTTCCGGTTTTTGCAGCGGTCCGTCTTCTTTTAGGATTTTCATGGCATAATTACGGGCCAGACCCAGGATATCCCTATCGCGAACAATATCGGCAATTTGAAGATTCAGAACGCCGCTTTGTTGTGTTCCCATCAAATCACCCGGGCCACGCAGTTTAAGATCTACTTCGGCGATTTCAAAACCATCGTTGGTCTGAACCATTGTTTCCATTCGTGTTTTACTGTCCGAGCTTAGTTTAAAACTCGTCATCAGAATACAATAACTCTGTTCAGCTCCACGTCCTACACGTCCACGCAGCTGATGCAGTTGTGACAGGCCAAAACGTTCTGCGCTTTCAATAATCATTACACTGGCATTAGGAACGTTAACACCAACCTCAATTACGGTGGTTGCTACCATGATATTGGTTTTACCTTCAGAAAAACGTTTCATCTCAGCATCTTTATCAGCAGGTTTCATTTTGCCGTGCAGAATAGAGATAGCGTATTGAGGTAATGGAAAATCACGGGAAATACTCTCGTAACCGTCCATTAGATCTTTAAAATCCATTTTTTCCGATTCCTGAATCAACGGATAAACAATATAAATCTGTCTTCCCAAAGCGATTTCATCACGTAGAAATTTCCAGACTTTCAAACGATTGCTGTCGTATCGATGAACCGTTTGAATCGGTTTTCGTCCGGGAGGTAATTCGTCAATTACAGAAATGTCTAAGTCCCCATATAAACTCATAGCCAAAGTTCTCGGAATAGGGGTAGCGGTCATAACCAAAACGTGGGGAGGAATTTCGTTTTTCTTCCACAATTTCGAACGCTGTTCTACGCCAAAACGATGCTGTTCGTCAATTACAGCAAGTCCCAGATTCTGAAATTTCACCTTGTCCTCTAGTAGCGCATGTGTGCCAATTAAGATTTGCAAACTTCCGTTTTCCAGTTCTTCGTGAATTATTTTTCGTGCTGCAGTTTTACTTGAACCTGTTAAGAGTTTTATATTTATATTTAGCGTTTTAGCCAATTCAGATAATCCAATAAAATGCTGATTGGCAAGGATTTCTGTAGGAGCCATTAAGCACGCCTGAAAACCATTGTCTATCGCCAAAAGCATACTCATAAAAGCTACAATTGTCTTTCCGGACCCCACATCTCCCTGTAGCAATCGGTTCATCTGGGCATTGCTTCCCATATCGGAACGAATCTCTTTGATTACTCTTTTTTGAGCATTTGTGAGGCTAAACGGTAAATGATTCTGATAAAATTCATTAAAAAACGTTCCTACCATGGTAAAAGGATGTCCTTTTATTTTATGCTTTCGGATAAGGTTTTTAGTGATTAATTGAAGTTGTATAAAAAACAATTCCTCGAATTTGAGTCGGTATTGCGCTTTCGCCAAAGCATCAGTGCTTTTGGGAAAGTGAATATTGAACAAAGCGGCTCTTTTAGAAATAAGCCTTAATTCTTCGATTAGATAAGCTGGAAAAGTTTCGGTAAATAAAGCCTGAGTTTCCAGAAACAGCTGCTCCATTAGTTTGTTAATGGTACGGTTTGAAATCCCTTTATTAGCCAGTGTTTCCGTTGAAGGATAAACGGGCTGCATGGCCGAACGAAGACTTCTTTCATGTTCGCTCCACAATTCAATTTCCGGATGTGCCATACTAAATTGACTTCCGTACAGAGAACATTTTCCAAAAATAACACAAACCTCATTCAGTTTCAGACTTTCGCGAATCCATTTATGCCCCTGAAACCAGTTTAGATCCATTTGCCCCGTATCGTCTACAAAAGTAGCGACCAGCCGCTTTTTATTCTTTGCAAATTCGACGGTTTTAATGTTGACTATTTTTCCAATAATTTGCACCTCAGAACCTGTATTCTGAAGTTCGTTAATTTTATAGTAACGCGTTCGGTCTATATATCTGTTCGGAAAAAAATTAACCAAATCTCCATATTTATGAATTCCAAGTTCCTTTCGAAGCAGCTGCCCACGACTGGGGCCAACGCCTTTTAGGTATTCAATGGGGGTTTCAAGGAGATTGTTGGACATTTTGGTAATTGTAGATTTTAGATTTTTAGAGTATAGAGCAAAGAATAAAGAGCAGAGAACAAAGAGTCAAGATTTTAAAGTAAAATCTAAAATCTTGACTCTTTGTTCTATTTCCTATCTTCGAATCGCTTTCATAATTGCGAAGATAGATTTTAATTAGGAAATTTGAAAGTCTGAAATAATTCATTGGCTATTTTAATAAATAAAGATATTGAGTAGATTTGTTCAGATCTTTTTAGACCAAAATCCTATAAAATGACTAACGAAGAAAAAATTCCTTTTGAAACTATGAATTTTGCAGGTGTCGCTTTCAAGGTGATTAACCGACATGAAGCACACACTATTATTGGCGATCTTACTGATTTTAACAACCAAAAAATATACAATATTTTTGAAGATACCTGGCGTTTTCCGGATTACGAAGACAATCCTATATTTCTTTTAGCGGAAAATGATGTCGAAATCGATTCTTTTGAAATGGATTACAGCACAGATGAAAATCCGGATGTTTTTATACTCGGATTTATTTTCAAAGGTAATCTAACGGTTAAAAAACTTATTAGTTCTTTTGATACGGATAATTCACCCGCTCTGATTGTTTTAGGAGAAACAACCACTACAAACATTACCTTGTTCGGAAGTGTACATTATTTAGGCGGCGGCTTAAAATGCGATTCGCTTTTAGGAGAATACAATCATGGAGAACTTTTTGTGAAAGGTGATGTTACAGCCTGGTTAATCTACAGTGATGATATGTGGATGCATTTTGAACGTTTTACCAATGTTCAGACAATTGTTAATGTGGGCAGACCTGATGTTTTGATTTGCAGCAATCTGACTGATACTGACGGGTCAATCGTAACCATTGAAAATTATCTTCCTTCAACACACCGATTGAGTGATATCGTAAATGATTCTTTTATTGAATTTTCAGATGATGGAACGGAGATCCTGGGTAATAATTACTATGATGATTGCTTTAAAAAAGGACTTTCAATTGTCGATCAAAGCAAATCAGATCAGTATTTGTATACTGATTTTCGCGCTCAGTTTAAAGAAGCCGTAGAGTTTGCATCTGAGATGGAAAAATTCAAAACAGAGGAAAGACTTTACAGCAATATTGAAAATACCACACATTTGTTTGTTTCTTTTGATTACGAAGGAAAGAAATACAGTCAGCTTTCAGAAGAAATTGGAAACGGATTTAATATTAGAATGCGTGGCTTATGGTGTCATGAAACTGAAGAAATTACACTCATTCTCGAATATCTGGATGAAGAAGGAAATCCGAAATACCAATGGATGAATGATGAAGCAACAAACGGAATAGAGTTTTATTGCGTAAAACGTGCTGTAATAGAAGCTTTTTATTTTCTGACTTCACAGGCTGAAGAGGAAGAGGAAAATGAAAATGAAGAAATGGAGGAGGATGAAGAATACGATAATGGTTTTTCATTGCAAGAATTTGCTGTCCAGTTTGGCAAGTATGCTTTGCCGGCAGATTTAGTAAAGCTATACGAGTTTGAGCAAAAATATGACCCAGAAACTTATTCGGAATGTTTTGGTTTGACGATTACAGAAGACAAGACCGGTATAAAAACATGGTCGGAAAAAGAAGCGTTTTACAATAGCTTTATCGAGTTTGCAGGAGCAAACGGTTCCGGAAGTTCGTATGCTTACTGGCTGATAAATGAGGATTTAAACGATTGCCCAATAGTCGTTTTCGGCGATGAAGGAGGCATTCATATAGTAGCCGAAAACACCAGTAAATTAATTCATCTTCTCACTTTAGACACTGAAATTTCAGTTGATTTCGATTCGGCTTATTTTTACAAAGACGAAGAGTATTATGAAGAGAATAAAAACAAGGAAGAGTTTCAGGAATGGGTTAAAAAGGAGTTCAGTCTTGATCCCTTAGAAACCAATGAAGAAACAGAAGAAATCGTAAGCGAGGCTCAAAAGAAATACAAAAAACGACTGAATGATTTCTTAATCAGTTTTGATATTGAAATTGGCGAAGACGACGAGTAATTCTCAGAGGCTTCAAGGTCTCTACAAAATCGAAATTTCTATCTTTGAATAAAATTTATAAAAATGACTACACATTTAGCACTTTTACGCGGGATCAACGTTTCCGGTCACAACATGATAAAAATGGAAGCTTTGAAGACAATGCTTGAAAACATGGGCTTTCAAAACGTACGCACTTATCTGCAGTCCGGAAATGTATTTGTGGATACAGAAGAAGAAAGTGCTTCAAAAGTAGGTTTTATGATCAAACAGGAGATTTTTAAAGTTTTTGGACATGAAGTTCCTGTGATTGTAATTACTAAAGAAGACCTGGAATTGTGCTTTTCCAACAATCCATTTTTAAAAGAAAAAGATATTGATACCAAAAAGCTTTATGTGGCTTTTGTATCCATTGCATTAAAAAGTGAAAATATAAATGACCTTAAAATCAGTCAGTTTAAGCCGGATGAAGCCAATATTGACGGCAACAGGATTTTTATTAAATATGCTGTTGGTGCAGGTAAAACCAGATTTGATCAGAAATATATTGAGAAAAAATTAAATGTAACAGCAACGATCAGGAACTGGAATACCGTTACCAATTTGCTGAACATGTATGTTAATTAGAGAATGTGTCAATGTGTCAATTAGATAATTAGATAATTAGATAATTAGATAATTAGATAATTAGATAATGTAGTAATTTGATAATTGAAGAGTTGATTAGTTTAAATATTTTTTAATTGTTTTAATTTCCTACCGGTAAGTAAATTACACTATGAAACAATTCTATAATCTAACAATCTGATTATCTAATTGACACATTGACACATTGACACATTATCTAAACTAATCTCTCATCCATTTTAACATCATCGGAAAAGCGGGTTTTCCTTCCTTAGTGGCACTATCACTTCCTAAAGTAAGACCGATCCACTCAAGAAAAGGCAGACCAATAAAATTTCCTGAAGTAAAATTGGAGATTAGCCATTCAGCATCATTTTTATAACCATTAGGATGAAAAACCAGCTCGAGTGGTAATTCTAAATGAGAACATGCGGCAAAAGACCATAATATAGCAGCCATTTCTTCGGCTTCAGTGGGCCAGTTGGAGGCTATTTTTTCGGTCCCAACAAGTTTTCTGTCGGAAGAAGTGGTTACGGCAAGATGCCCCGCTTCGTGCAAAATATCACCCGGATATAATAATTTATCATAATCAATAATAACACAATTCGGACCTAAATCTAAACCCGGCAGAAAAGTATCATTCAATTCCTTCTCAATTATATCTATTCCAATTTCTGTAAGAAAAGATAAAATTTTCTTTATTTCTGAATTTTCTTTCGTGAACATATTCTCGTTTTAAATCAAATCGCAATACCAAAATCCATAATCAAAAGCATCACTGGAATTGGTATCACAAGCAGTATTTGAGGTTTCCTGAGTCTTAGGCTTTTCATACTTGCGGTAAACGATTTCACCAATCTCAAAAGAAACAGGTTCTGAGAAAATCGGACCATCAAATGTAAAAGTATGAAATTCACCATTTTCACCACAAACGTCAACGTTTTGAGGTAAGTCGTTAATGAAATCCTGATCGATAATTCTTCCCACAAAACTTTTATCTAAAAACCGTTCGTTTACACATACCACAATCGTTTTAAATCCAAGTGCAATGAATTCTTGTATTAAATCCTGAGTCGGAATTTTCCAAAGAGGGAATACCCCTTCAAAACCTATTTTAGCCAATTGAGTCTCGCGATACTTCCGTAGATCTTCCAGAAAAATATCCCCAAAAATGGAATGTGTGATTCCCTGATTTTTTAATTCAGCTAAGGTTTCATTCATCACCCCTTCATACGTCTCCATCGTGGGCATCTCCGGGATTTGCATGATTTTCAAAGGTAAACCGAGACTTTTTGCTTGCGCTTCCAACAATTCTACACGAACACCATGCATTGAAATTCGCTGGTATTGCTGATTAACACTTGTCAATAAACATTCAATTTTGAAATCAGGATTTTGTAAAATTTTATGTAGGGCAAGAGCAGAATCTTTTCCACTGCTCCAGTTAAATAAAGCTTTTTTAGGTATTGGCATGCTGTTGTAATTTTGTATGGTAAACTTACAACTTTCATTCGATTTGTTTGTCAAACCTTTGTAACTTTGGAATTTCGCCCTCAATTTTGGTTCAATGAAATATACTCTTTTATTTTTTACCGCTTTTACTTTTGCACAGCAAACACAATTTGTTGATTTTAAAACCGTTTCCGGACAATTGACTGTAAATGCTCTCGAAAAAACAATTTCAGGTACAGTCGATTATCAATTTGAGATTCTGAAACCGATTGATACGATCACGATTGATGCAAAAAATATGGCATTTTCTAATGTTCAGATAGATAACAGAGAAGCTGTTTTTATAAGTACAGATAAAGAACTGAAGATTGTTGGTAATTTCCAAAAGGGAGAAAATCATCTTACTTTTCAGTACAGTGCCAAGCCAAAACAGGCTTTGTATTTTGTGAATATCGATAACTCGGAAGTACAAATCTGGACACAAGGGCAGGGAAGGTATACCAGCAATTGGTTTCCAAGTTTTGATGATGTAAATGAAAAGGTAGTGTTTAGTTTAGAAGTAACCTACGATAGCGCGTATCAGGTAATTTCGAATGGTACTTTAGAAAGTAAAAAAGTAAACGCCAATCAAACACACTGGCAGTATAAAATGGATAAACCAATGAGTTCTTATCTTCTAATGCTTGCAATCGGAAAGTATGATAAGAAAGAGCTGAAAGCAAAATCCAGAATCCCGTTAGAGTATTATCTGGAAAACAAAGATGCAGATCGTTTTGAACCAACGTACCGTTACTCCAAACGTATTTTTGATTTTTTGGAGAAAGAAATAGGAGTTAAATACCCATGGGAAGTCTATCGCGAAATTCCGGTACGTGATTTTTTATATGCCGGTATGGAAAACACCACTTCAACACTTTTTGCTACCCGTTATGTCGTGGATTCTATTGGTTTTGAAGATCGAAATTATACAAATGTAGACGCTCATGAATTAGCACATCATTGGTTTGGTGACCTTATTACAGCCGAAAGTAGTACACATCATTGGCTTCAGGAAGGTTTTGCTACTTATTTTGCAGCTCTGGCCGAAAGAGAAATTTATGGTGATGATTTTTTCTACTCCAAATTATACGATACCGCACAACAAATAAAATTTGCCTCCAGGACCGATTCTATTCCGGTATTAAATGCAAAAGCCAGCTCTTTAACTTTTTATGAAAAAGGTGCCTGGGCATTATTTGTATTGCATGAATCTATTGGTGATAAAGCATTCAAAAAAGCAATAAAGAGTTATCTTAAAAAGTACGCTTATCAAACGGTAAATACACAAAACTTCTTCGATGAAATAAAAAAGGTCTCCGACTTTGATTTGGATAAATTTCAGAAAACCTGGCTGGAATCAATTGTTTTTGACACAGCAACAGCCAATACTTTATTGAGTAAAAACAAATCGATTCAGGTTCGATTAGAAGTTGATAAATTAAAAAAAACAGCTTTAGCAGAGAAAGAATCATTTTTAAGTAAAACTTTAGATTCAGATATTTACTATTCTGTAAAAGAATCAATTGTCAATCAATTAGAAAATGAAAAGTACGAATCAAAAAAAGCATTATTATTGCAAGCTCTGAAAACTAATGACCTTCAGGTTCGGCAGGCAGTTGCAGCTTCTTTGACTAAAATCCCTGAAGACTTCAGGGTGGAATATGAAAGTTTGCTTGACGACAAATCATATCAAACACAGGAAGTTGCTTTGTATTGGTTGTGGAGAAACTTTCCCGAGCACCGTACCCGATATTTGGACAAATCAAAAAATTGGGTTGGTTTCAACGACTATAATTTAAGAACACTATGGCTTTCATTAGCACTTTCAACACCTAATTATACAAATAATTCAGAAGTTTTAATTTCAGAGTTAATAGCTTTTTCTTCAACAAAATACGAAGCTACAACCAGGCAAAACGCTCTTGAGAAGCTAGTTGCTTTTAAGATAATAAACGATGCTGTTTTGACCAACTTAGTTTCCGCAACAACACATCACATGTGGCAATTTTCGAAGTTTGGGAGAGATACGATCCGTCTTTTGCTAAAAAATACAGATTTGCGTGCTTCGTTTGAAAGAATTTTGACTAATTTAAACCCCGAGGAACAGTTCCAACTAAAACGTTTGTTGGCAGAGGAAGTAAAGAAATAGCAATTTTTAGTAGTAACAAAAACAGAGTTGAATAATTGTAAAAAAAGTGCAAGTGAATATTTTAATTCAAAACGCACAACTTAAAAAAATATGAGAGCATTGGTTATTTCTGGTGGAGGGAGTAAAGGGGCATTTGCCGGCGGTGTCGCACAATATCTGATCGAAGAGAAAAATCACGAGTATGATTTGTTTATAGGCACTTCGACTGGTAGTTTGCTGATACCTCATTTGGCCTTGGGTCACATTAAGAAAATTCACTCTGTTTATACCAATGTTACCATGGCCAGTATTTTTAATATTTGCCCATTTGTTGTGAAAAATAAAGATGGTGTAGACATTGTAACCATAAATCATTTTAACGTATTACGTCAGTTTTTCAAGGGAAAAAGGACTTTTGGTGAAAGTAAAGGTTTAAAGAGATACATAAAAAATAATTTTTCTTTATCAGATTTCAATAAACTAAAAAAGCTTGACAGTGATATTGTTATAACGGTAACTAATTTTACGAAAAATGAAGCAGAATACAAATCGGTGAAAGATTGTACCTATGAAGAATTCTGTGAATGGTCCTGGATCTCCAGTAATTATGTTCCTTTTATGAGCCTTGTTGAGAAAAACAACTACGAATACGGGGATGGAGGCTTTGCAAGCTTAGTTCCAATCCGTGAAGCCATTAATCGCGGGGCAACGGAAATTGACGTTATTATTCTGGAAACCGAGGTAAATATGGACAAAACGGTTATCGGTAAGAATCCGTTTTCTTTAATGATCGATTTGTTCCGAATTGCTTTAGATCAGGTCGAAAAACATGATATTACTATTGGAAAGCTTCTGGCAAACAATAAAAATGTGAAGCTTAACCTGTATTACACACCGACAAAGCTAACCGATAATGCCCTTATCTTCAATCAGGAAGTCATGAAGGAGTGGTGGGAACAAGGCTATGAATATGCCCAGAATAAATCTGAAGTTATGAGTGATAATAGATAGTTTCTATTAGACATTTTAGACTTGCTTAGATTATTAGACTGTTAGATTGTTAGATCATTCGAAAAACACTCCTTATATGGTTTAGTTTCAAAATCAAAGCATTCTAAGCCAGTCTAATAATCTAAAGATCCAACAATCCAAAAATCTAGAAAAGTTCCGCTACTTCATTCTTGATATACGCCAAAGCTGCATTGCTTGGGGATTGTTTTTCCAATAAATCATTTAAAATTACTTCACGCAATTTATCAGCACTGTCTACACGATCGCTCATTGCAGTTTTACGGATGATTTGTATGGTTGAGTTTTTTGCTGTTGTAATAATAGTCCAGCATTCATCCGACATATAAATTTGTTGGGTTAAATTGTGTTCAAATTCTTGTTCGATCTGATCGATCACAAAATTCTCGTAATCGTGTTTTTCATTTGAGATTGGAGCGATTCGGATCAGTAATTTGGTCAGATTGATTCGCTCTAAGTATAAAGTCATACGCTCGTAAGCTTGTAAGCGTATAGGCAAAGATTCTTTATGTGCTTCTTTGTTTAGTAAAAAATTACGCTTTTTATCGAAATTCTTAATGTGCAGTTCAAAAAAACTGTAGGCCACAAATCCGGTAACGACAGCAGGTAAAGTGTAACTGGCTAATTCTATAATTCTTGTAAAATCCATTGGGTTTAAATTTTTAGCAAAAATATACTTTTCAGGGAGAAATCCACTTTAAAATTATTGTAATAAACAAACTGGTAGCATACTTTTGTGATGAGATTTTAAAATCAATTCAAATACAGCCTGAATGGACACCTACATTATAATTTTACTTTGTTTAGCTGCTTTTGCAGCAGGATTTATTGATGCTATAGTAGGCGGAGGTGGATTAATTCAAACACCAATGGGTTTGATTCTATTGCCAAATTTACCGGTTTCTACCGTTATAGGTACTCTGAAGTTACCCGCTTTTACCGGAACTTCTTTCGCAGCCTTTCAATACCTCAAAAAAGTTGTAATTCAATGGAGACTTTTAATAATTATGATGTGTTTAGCTGTTCCCTCTGCATTTCTGGGTTCTACACTGCTAACCTACGTGAGCAATGATTTTATGAAACCTCTTTTATTGGTTGTGTTATCACTTTTACTGATTTATACTTATGCCAAGAAGAACTTCGGACAACACGAAGCTAAAGATCATTCGGCCGGAATACAAATATTATATGCCGTTGTTATCAGTATAATTGTTGGGTTTTATGATGGCTTTATCGGTCCGGGAACCGGAAGTTTTTTTGTGGTTGCTTTTATAGCGCTTTTAGGATTTGATTTTCTTCACGCGTCCGCAAATGCCAAAATGGTAAATCTCGCTACCAACTTCGGTTCGATCTGTCTGTTTATGATAAAAGGGAAAATAATCTGGACAATCGCAATTCCAATGGCGATAAGCAACGGACTCGGCGGGTGGCTTGGTGCAAAACTCGCCATTAATAAAGGAAATGGTTTTATTCGCGTTTTCTTTTTAGTGGTCGTAATTGGTACGTTAATCCGATTTTCTTACGATGTGTTTTATAAATAGGTGCTGAGTTGCTAAGATTCTAAGGGTCTAAGTTTTTCATTACTTTTGGTTTCTGGTATCCATTTAGTTTCTAATAAATTACTACTAATATATTTCATACATTGTAATAGCTAATTCTCTTGAAAGTTTAGATAAACATGTCCACTAAATAGTTTAGTGCCTGATAATCTTTATCATTAGAAAAAACAAAAAACTTAGCACCTCAGAACCTTAGATTCTTAGTAGCTTATTAAAGCTATAATTCTTAATTTTGCATCACTATGGAGAAAAATTTCATGCAAAAGTACATTGACCAGCTCAATGAAGCGCAACGACAGCCTGTTTTGAAAAAAGACGGGCCAATGATTATTATTGCTGGTGCAGGTTCGGGAAAAACCCGTGTTTTAACAATTAGAATTGCCTATTTAATGGCTCAGGGTATTGATGCTTTCAATATCTTGTCGCTTACTTTTACCAATAAAGCAGCCCGTGAGATGAAGCACAGGATCTCAGATATTGTGGGAGCTTCTGAAGCAAAAAACCTCTGGATGGGAACTTTTCACTCGATTTTCGCACGTATTCTTCGTGCAGAATCAGATCACTTGGGGTATCCTTCTAATTTTACGATTTATGACTCTCAGGATTCTGCCCGACTGATTTCTTCTATTATAAAAGAAATGCAGCTGGATAGAGACATTTATAAACCAAAACAGATTTTAGGTCGTATATCAAATTACAAAAACAGTCTGATAACAGTGAAAGCCTATTTCAATAATCCTGAATTGGTTGAAGCCGATGCTATGGCAAAAAGACCGCGTTTAGGAGAGATTTATCAGCAATATGTAGAGCGCTGTTTTAAGGCCGGTGCTATGGATTTTGATGATTTGTTATTGAAAACAAATGAGTTATTGACCAGATTTCCCGAAGTTTTAGCAAAATATCAAAACCGTTTTCGTTATATTCTGGTGGATGAGTACCAGGATACGAACCACTCTCAATACTTGATCGTAAGAGCGTTATCTGATAAATTTCAGAATATTTGTGTGGTTGGAGACGATGCTCAGAGTATTTATGCTTTCCGTGGAGCGAATATCAATAATATTCTGAACTTCCAGAAAGATTACGAAGGTGTAATCATGTTTCGTTTAGAGCAAAATTACCGTTCCACCCGAAATATAGTGGAAGCCGCAAATACGGTGATGGAACATAATAAAACCAAACTTGATAAAGTAGTTTGGACAGCAAATGATTTTGGCGGAAAAATTAAAGTCCACAGAAGTTTAACAGATGCCGAAGAAGGACGTTTTGTAGCCAGTACGATTTTTGAACAAAAAATGCAGAATCAATTGCATAACGGTTCGTTTGCAATCCTGTACCGTACCAATGCACAGTCACGTGCAATGGAAGATGCACTTCGCAAACGAGATATTCCGTATCGAATTTACGGAGGCTTATCTTTCTATCAACGTAAAGAAATTAAAGATGTTTTGTGCTACCTTCGTTTGGTAATCAATCCGAAAGACGAAGAAGCCTTGATTCGTGTAATCAATTATCCGGCACGTGGAATTGGAGATACAACCGTTGAAAAACTTACGATTGCGGCAAATCATTACAAACGTTCGATTTGGGAAGTAATGGTTAATATTGATAAAATTGATCTTAAATTAAATGCCGGAACAAAGAACAAAATCAGAGATTTTGTTACAATGATCCAGAGTTTTCAGGTTATTGATCAAAATCAGGATGCCTTTTATGTTACAGATCATGTCGCTAAGAAAACAGGACTTGTTCAGGAATTAAAGAAAGATGCCACGCCGGAAGGAATGGCTAAAATTCAAAATATTGAAGAGCTTTTAAATGGTTTAAAAGATTTTACTGAGGGACAAAAAGAGGTTGATGGTGCAAGAGGAGCTTTGTCTGAGTTTATGGAAGATGTGGCATTGGCGACAGATTTAGATAAAGATACTTCTGATGAAGATCGTGTGGCATTAATGACCATTCACCTTGCGAAAGGGCTAGAATTTCCTCACGTTTTTGTAGTAGGAATGGAGGAAGATTTGTTCCCAAGTGCGATGAGTATGAGTACACGCAGTGAATTGGAAGAAGAACGCCGTTTATTTTATGTAGCGCTTACTCGTGCCGAACATCAGGCTTATTTGACCTATGCACAATCACGTTACCGTTGGGGAAAATTGACCGACAGCGAACCATCCCGTTTTATTGAAGAAATTGACGGGCAGTATCTGGAATATTTAACACCGGCCGAAACCAATTATCGCTATAAATCTCCAATTGACGGAGATATTTTTGGAGATATCGATAAGTCGAAACTACGATTGGTGAAACCTGTAGGAAGTACACCGCCTAAACATGTTACAGCCAACGAACCAAAATCGGATTTGAATATTCGAAAATTAAAACCCGTTACCGGCACCAGTCCAAACAATGGAGCTGCCAATTTATTTGATAATAAGCTCACCATTGGAAATATAGTGATGCACGAACGTTTTGGAAAGGGTGAAATCGTCAATATGGAAGGTGTTGGTGCTGATAAAAAAGCTGAAATAAAATTTGAAGTGGGTGGAATCAAGAAATTGTTGTTAAGATTTGCTAAATTAGATGTTGTGGGATAATGAATGTTCCAAGTTTTAAGTTTCAAGTTGCTATTCGGTAACCTGAAACCTGAAACTAATTAAACTTTTAACAAAATAATAAAATGGCTGAGTTCATAAAAATATATCCTGACAAACCCAATGAAGCTGCAATAGCCAAAGTGGTAAAAGTACTTCAGAGTGGTGGTTTGGTGATTTATCCAACTGATACTGTTTACGGTTTAGGTTGTGATATTACCAATTCGCGTGCTTTAGAAAAAATTGCAAAAATAAAAGGTGTCAAATTAGAGAAAGCAAATTTCTCATTCATCTGTCACGATTTAAGTAATTTATCAGACTATGTACGCCAGATTGATACATCAACGTTTAAAATTCTTAAGAGAGCATTACCGGGACCTTATACTTTTATTTTACCCGGAAACAATAATCTTCCTAAAGAGTTTAAAAAGAAAACAACGGTAGGGATTCGTGTACCGGACAATAATATTATTCTTGAAATTGTTCGTCAGCTTGGAAATCCAGTGGTGTCAACCTCTATTCGTGATGAAGATGACGTAATTGAGTATACCACAGATCCTGAATTGATTTTTGAAAAATGGCAAAATCTAGTCGATTTGGTTATTGATGGCGGGTATGGCGATAACGTAGGCTCTACAATTATTGATTTGTCTGAGCACGAGCCAGTCATTGTAAGAGAAGGAAAAGGTGATCTTGATATTTTGTAAAAGAAAAAGCACTCCTCTTTCAATATCCAGAAGGGTTTTATTCGTTATTATCGTTTTAGTTGCAAGGATTTTCATACCTCAAAATCAGGATCTTTTTGAAACAAAAAAAGCCCTCGAAAGGCCATTTGTAAAAAAAAACTTAAATGATATAATTATCTAAAATAATTAATTAACTTTAGGTTTGTTAAAATTTAGTTAGTTAATTTAAAGATAATGCTATTCTTGATTTATATTTAATTGGTTATTAAAAAATTAAGGATACATAAAAGCAGGTCAATTGACCTGCTTTTTCTGTTTAATAAAGTATGTAAAAACGAGATTATTTCGCTTGTTTCTTCATTTCTTTTTCAATCATATCGTAGAACTGATCGATTTTTGGCATAACCACAATACGAGTTCTTCTGTTACGGGCTTTATTCTCAGCACTATCATTAGCTACTAATGGTACATAAGAACTTCTACCGGCAGCGATTAATTTAGCAGGGTTTACACCAAGTTCATTACTTAATACACGAACGATTGAAGTAGAACGCTTAACACTTAAATCCCAGTTGTCTAAGATAATTCCATTGCTTTTGTAAGGAACGTCATCTGTGTGACCTTCAACCATACACTCAAAATCAGGCTTGTCGTTTACTACTTTTGCAACTTTAGCCAAAACAGATTTTGCTTTGTCGCTTACGTCATAACTTCCACTTTTGAATAATAATTTATCAGCGATAGAAATAAATACAACTCCTTTTTCTACGTTGATTTCGATATCCGGATCATTGATTCCAACAGCTCCTTTTAAGCTTGTAACTAAAGCTAAAGTCACACTGTCTTTCTTAGTTAATGCATCCTGAAGTCTAGATATTTTTAAATCTTTTTCTTTTAAACTTTCTAAAGATTTCTCAAGATTTTCAGCTCCTTTAGTAGTTAAAACAGTTAAGTCCTTAGAAGTACTGATTAAATCCTGATTGTGTTGCTTATAGCTTTCAGCAGTTGCTGCTAATCCTGCTTTTTCTTCCAAACAAGTATTTAATTTAACTGTGCAAGAGTTTAATAAATCTTGTATCTCTTTGTTCTTAGCTTCTAAAGCAGCATATTGCTTCTTCGATACACACGAAGTTAAGGCCATTAGTACTGATAGTGCGATAACTATTTTTCTCATAGGTATTATATTTAATTAAACGTTGATTACAAATTTAGTTCTTAATATTTTGATTAATGTTAAAGATTTCTTTAAATACCTGTAATTTCTTCAGGTAATACAAGTAAACGATACTTTTAACCATATAGTATTCTTGTATCTGGAAATCTTTACGCTTTTTAAGGTACTTTAAAGATATGCAATAAAAAGAGAAATGAGCTTTCAGGATAGCAAAAGTATGGCCAAACTTGCCCTGAGTAAGGAAACGGATACCCGCTATTCCGTCCAAAACCATTCGGAAGAAAATCACGAAGAATAGTCTCTTTTTAGGTAAATTCTTAACAAGCATTAATAATGAATTTCTAAAATTCAAAAAAGTCTTTCTTGGATTTCCTTGTTGTAAAGTTGCCCCTCCAACATGATAAACAGTAGAACCTGAGACGTACTTAATCACATGACCTTCATTTGCAGCACGCCAGCAGAAATCGATTTCTTCCTGATGAGCAAAAAAGGTCTCGTCAAAACCTCCAAGTTCATGATAAACTTCACTCCTGATGAAGAAACAAGCACCGGAAGCCCAAAACAATTCACAATTATCATCATACTGCCCATTATCTTTCTCTATTGCATCAAAAATACGACCACGACAAAAAGGAAATCCATATTTATCAATGAAACCACCAGCTGCACCTGCATATTCAAAGTACTCCTTATTTTTATAGTCCAGAATTTTTGGCTGAATGATTGCGGTTAGTTTTTCATTCTCAAAAGTTTCAAGGATAGGAGTGAGCCAGTTCTCAGTAACTTCAATATCTGAATTTACCAAAGCATAAATTTCGGCATCAATATGTTGCAAAGCATCATTGTAACCTTTAGCAAAGCCATGATTACCATTGTTTTGAACTATTTTTATGGAAGGGAAATTATTCTTAACAAAGTCTATAGAATCATCCGTTGAAGCATTGTCAGCAACATAAATCTCAGCTCCCTCAGAAAATCGGATAACAGAAGGTAAAAATTGTTCTAACAATTTTACGCCATTCCAGTTTAAAATTACAACAGCTATTTTATCCAAAAGTAATTCTTATTTATTTTAATATTATTCTATTCTTTATAATCGGGCAAGCTTCTTAGAAACTGATACTTTTCATTCTCAAAATCCATCTGACAGTAAAAATGACTCAGTCCGTTTGTGACGTTCAAAAACCGTGCCTGCATTGTCATGTTATAACGGGCAATCTGATCAAAAGTTGCCTGTGAGATTTTAACTTCGGGCGCTTTGCATTCTACCAATATATGTATAGAGCCATCAGAATTGAAGACTACCACATCATACCTCTTTCTTAAACCATTGACAGTAAGTACTTTTTCAACGTTTATAAGTGATTTAGGATACTTTTTCTCAATCATTAAAAACTGAACTACATGTTGACGAACCCATTCTTCCGGAGTAAGAATGATAAATTTTTTCCTGATTTCATCAAAAATAGACACTTTATTTTCGCTATTTTTGAATCGGAAAGTATAGGTTGGGAAATTAAGTTTAAGCATAAAGCAAATATAATTTGAAAATTAGTCAATTTGAAAATTAACCACTTATTTATTTTGAATTAAACTGAAGACTGATACTGTATACTGAAAACTTAATTTAATGGACGAAGTTGTAAAAATTGTTAATGACATAAAAGCCGGAAATATAAAACCGATCTATTTTTTAATGGGCGAAGAGCCATATTATATTGATAAATTATCGGAGTATATTGAACAGAATGTGCTCGCTGAGGAAGAAAAAGGATTCAATCAGACTGTTTTATACGGAAGAGATGTATCGGTTGAAGATATTGTAGCAACGGCCAAGCGCTATCCTATGATGGCTGATCGTCAGGTTGTTATTGTGAAAGAGGCACAGGATTTATCGCGAACAATTGATAAAATAGAGTCTTATGTAGGCAATCCGATGGAAACGACAGTGTTGGTTTTTTGTTATAAATACAAAACGTTGGACAAACGTAAAAAAGTAACCAAATTACTGGCTCAGAAAGGAATTGTTTATGAAAGTAAAAAATTATACGAAAATCAGGTCGGTGACTGGATCAAACGTGTACTCGCCGGAAAAAAATATACAATAGACCCAAAAGCCAATGCAATGTTGGTTGAATTTTTGGGTACCGATTTGAGTAAAATTAATAATGAATTAGAAAAATTACAAATTATTCTGCCACAGGGAACCGTTATTACGCCACAACATATCGAGGAAAATATTGGCTTCAGCAAAGATTATAATGTTTTTGAATTGCGAAAAGCGATAGGTGAACGAAATCAGTTGAAAGCCTATAAGATTGCGGAGAATTTCGCCCATAATCCTAAAGAATATCCACTAGTAATGACGACGGGATTAGTATTCGGTTTCTTTGTTCAACTTTTAAAATACCATGGACTTAAAGATAAAAATCCTAAAAATGTTGCAGCAGCCATTGGGGTCAATCCTTATTTTTTAAAGGAGTATGATTTAGCAATAAAAAACTATCCCATGCGAAAAGTGAGCCAGATTGTAGGCGCACTGCGTGATGTTGACGTTAAAAGCAAAGGAGTAGGAGCCAATGCATTACCACAATCCGATTTATTAAAAGAAATGCTATATAAAATATTTAATTAAGCAACTCAATACTAGCTTATTACAAATGCTTTCATGTGTAATAAATGTATCAATTTACCCTGATTTGTTCACTTTAAATTTTGATTTTTAAAATCGCTACTGACAAGGAATATTTAGTTTTTCATTTACTAAATGCATAAAATTAATACGGTTACAGGAATGATTTGTCATAATAGTAGTATATAATTTATTAAAATTTTGGTAAAAACAATCTAAATTTACTATATTACCTGAATATTATTTACATAAAAGAATTCGGTGGCCCCATCTACTTTAAATTTATGCATTTCAAGAATAAGGATTATTCTTGTGCTATTCGTTTGTATTTCTACTGGTTTTAAGAGTCATTCGCAGTCTCAAATTCAGTCAAAAGCAAACTCAGACATTATTCTGTCAAAGATTGATAGTGTAAAAAAGTTAATCCAAACGGAGAATGTTGAAAATCATCTTTTAGGACTTAAAATCTTAAATAAAACAAAAGCTTATCTAAAAACAAAAAAAGACACGGCAAGTCTTTTGTTTTTTCACAGAGAGAGTATTAAGCTAATTTCCTATTTGCGAAGTTTTGGAACTCCAAATGCTTATCTGTTTGAAAATTTTCAGATCTTAAAAAATTATAATGATAAGCGGGAGTTAGCTTTACTGTATGAAGCTCTTGGCGATTTGAGATATTATGAAGGCAGTAAGTTATTATCGCATGAATATGATCTGAAAGCGCAGAGATTAATAAAAAAATATGGCAACCATGAGGATAATATTAATATAAACTACAACCTCTCCGTTTATTATAAAACCTCTAAAGACTACAAGAAATCTATTGATTTTGCGATGACCTCGCTTGAAAATATCAAGAAAAGCAACACAGCTGAGAAGAATAATTTTAAGATACCAAATCTATATCTCTTCATTTCTGAAGATTATTACCATCTAAAAGAAAATGACAGCGTAAATAAGTATCTGACGCTTGTAGAACAAACCAAAACGCCTGCCACAGACGGAAGAACTCCCTATGATGCTAAGCTGAATGAGTTAAAAGCAATGTATTATTACAATATAGGGGATCTGGAAAGGGCTGCAAAATTCTATCAAATTTCAGTGTCAGAGTATGTTAGACTCAATCAGTTTAGGATGAGGCTTGTTCAAAAATCAAACAAGTTAAATAGTACTTTAAAAATAAAAAACATTGAGAATAAAGGAAAAATTAATCAAGCCAGACTTGAAAGTGTAAGTGAATCGTATAAAAATTATTTGCTGATTTTTGCATTTTTGATTGTTCTGATATTGACAGTGCTGTTTATAATTCAATTTAGAGCATATAACTATAAAATGAAGGTCAATTTAATTCTACAGAAGAAAAACTTAGAGTTAAAAAAAATAAATAGAGAGCTAAATGAGGCATCAAAAATAAAAGATACTTTTCTTGATGTGGTAACACATGAATTGAAAACTCCTTTGAATACAATTAAAGGAACAGCATATTTGCTTAAAAGTGAAAAATCAGAACTTCTAAAGGAAGAGTATATTAAAAATTTGAATTTTTCTTCAGATTATCTTCTTGGTTTTATCAATAACATGGTAGATTTTAAAAATCTAAAACGCCATGATACCATTAGCTTAGAACACAAAGACATTAACCTGGAAATAATATTAAACTCCATCAGTGAAATGTTTAGAATCAATAATTCGAACCACAATAGGATCATACTTGATTTTGATGATAAAATTTCACCGACTTTAAAGTGTGATGAGATAAGATTTACTCAGGTAATTATGGAGTTGATGACGAATGCTGCGAAATTTACTAAAAATGGCGAAATAACTTTAAAAGCAGAATTAATTGCTTCTGTTAATGGTAAAGAAAGTATTAAATTTAAAGTTTCTGACACGGGAATTGGAATTTCAGAAGATGCTCAAAATAAAATATTTGAACCATTTATACAGGAATCGACAGACATCAATATGAATTACGGCGGAAGTGGTTTAGGGTTGTCAATTATTAAAAGAACGTTAGAACTTTTTGACAGTCAGATAAATGTTAAATCTAAAAAAGGTAATGGAACTACTTTTTCATTTGTGATTGATTTTGAGATTTCTAAAGAAAGCAATGATGAAACCCTTATTAGTACTACTGAAAGACAAATAGAGCAACTTTCAAATATCGAGATTTTATTGGTTGAGGATAATAAAATGAATCAGCTGATCGCTAAGAAAATTTTAGTAAATAAAGGTTTTAAATGTGATGTAGCTAATAATGGACTTGAAGCAGTTGAGCAAGTTAAAGCTAAAAATTATGCTATAATATTGATGGATATAATGATGCCTGTTATGGATGGTTTTGAGGCATCGGCAATTATTAGTAATTTAAAACCTGAAATACCAATCGTAGCTTTAACGGCCATTTGCGAAAATATAGGTAACGACGATTTTCAAAGGGCTAAAATTTTAGAAAAACTTGATAAGCCGGTAGATCCAGATATTTTGTATGAAACAATTTTAAAATATGTTGCACAAAAAACACTTTAAGATCTATGGAAATTCACGATATTTGCATCTCTAAAAAATTACTACTTTTAAAATACTAATAACGCAATTATGGGAATGAATAAAAATACCATTCTGGGATGGGCTACTTTTATAATGGTACTTATGGGCTTGTTACTTATAGGTCTTGGCGCTTTTAGATACAGAGACGTTTCGGGCTGGGGATTTGCTGCGACCGGAGTTGGTTTTATTGCAAACGCCTGGGTTTTTAACGCTTTGAAAGGAAGAGTTTAAAAATATATCTAAGTAGATTTCTCTAAAGAATCAAAAAAATAAACATAAAAATAAAAAATAAATCAAATGTCAGACGATAAGAAAGTAATTTTCTCAATGCAAAAATTGAGTAAAACCTATCAGGGAGCAGACAAGCCAGTTCTTAAAAATATTTATTTGAGTTTCTTCTATGGAGCTAAAATTGGTATTTTGGGACTTAATGGTTCCGGAAAATCCTCACTTTTAAAAATTATTGCAGGAGTTGATAAAAACTACCAGGGCGATGTTGTTTTTCAACCGGGTTATACTGTTGGTTACTTAGAGCAAGAACCAATACTTGATGATTCTAAAACAGTTATCGAAATTGTTCGTGAAGGTGCAGCTGAAACGATGGCAGTTTTAGAAGAGTACAATCAGATTAATGATTTGTTTGGTCTTCCTGAAAACTATGAAGATCAGGATAAAATGGACAAGTTGATGGATCGTCAGGCAGCTTTGCAAGACAAAATTGATGCTCTTGGTGCCTGGGAAATTGATACAAAACTTGAAATTGCAATGGATGCCTTGCGTACACCGGAAGGAGATACACCAATTAAAAACCTTTCAGGAGGGGAGCGCCGTCGTGTAGCATTATGTCGTTTGTTATTGCAACAGCCTGATGTATTGCTTTTGGATGAGCCTACCAACCACCTTGATGCTGAGAGTGTTCTTTGGTTAGAGCAACATTTAGCACAATACTCCGGAACTGTAATTGCGGTAACGCACGATAGATATTTCTTAGACAATGTTGCGGGTTGGATTTTAGAGTTAGACAGAGGTGAAGGTATTCCATGGAAAGGAAATTATTCTTCATGGTTGGATCAAAAATCAAACCGTATGGCTCAGGAAGAAAAAGTGGCTTCTAAAAGAAGAAAAACTTTAGAACGTGAGTTGGAGTGGGTTCGTCAGGGAGCAAAAGGTCGTCAAACAAAGCAAAAAGCCCGTTTACAGAACTACGACAAATTATTGAATGAAGATCAAAAACAACTGGATGAAAATCTGGAAATCTATATCCCGAACGGTCCGCGTTTAGGAACCAATGTGATTGAAGCTAAAAATGTAGCAAAAGCTTTTGGGGATAAATTATTGTACGATAATTTGAACTTTACTTTGCCACAGGCCGGAATTGTTGGAATTATTGGACCAAATGGTGCTGGTAAGTCGACTATTTTCAAAATGATCATGGGAGAACAGCAAACCGATAGTGGAGAATTTTCAGTTGGTGAAACGGTAAAAATTGCTTACGTTGACCAGTCACATTCTAACATTGATCCAAACAAATCAATTTGGGAAAATTTTGCCGACGGTCAGGAGTTGGTAATGATGGGAGGTAAGCAGGTAAATTCAAGAGCTTATTTGTCACGTTTCAACTTTGGAGGTGGCGAGCAAAACAAAAAAGTATCGATGTTGTCTGGTGGAGAGCGTAACCGTTTGCACTTAGCGATGACATTGAAAGAAGAAGGAAACGTACTTTTACTGGATGAGCCTACGAATGACCTTGACGTAAATACACTACGTGCACTTGAGGAAGGTTTAGAAAACTTCGCTGGTTGCGCTGTAATTATTTCGCACGACAGATGGTTTTTAGATAGAATTTGTACTCACATTCTTGCTTTTGAAGGTGATTCAGAAGTTTATTTCTTTGAAGGAAGTTTCTCAGATTATGAAGAAAATAAAAAGAAACGTCTTGGTGGTGATTTAACTCCAAAACGTCTGAAATACAGAAAATTGATTAGATAGTAAAATCTAAACTTTCAATAAAAAAATCCCAAATTCCAGTTATTGTGAATTTGGGATTTTTTATTATTATATAAAGCATTTCTTCGATCTTTGTCGATTTGCAAATATGATTTCTCGTTCCTCGAAATGACAAATATTACGCAATAACAATATCGTATCAAATTGAAATTTGAATTTAAAAATTGAAATTTTCTAAAGAAACTTAGCTTTCAATTCCGCTGTTGGAATCATACAACTTTCTTTTTTACCATACCAATTGTATCTATTTTTGGCAACATAATCATAAATACGGTCGCTGATAAAAATGGGAACAATTCTAAAAATTTCTGATAGTCTCCAAAGACCACCAAATTCTTTTGCGATAGCTATTACTGCAGATGATTTGTAAAAGTATGCAGAGTCAGGATTGAATAATAGAATACTGTCCATTTTTGCAAAACTAATCCCCAAATGTTTACAAATCGAAATTCCTAATTCTGATTGCAAAGCCACAAATCTAAAAACGTCTTTTTTGTCATGCTTGATTATGAATTGCACGGCAGAGTTGCAGAGATTGCAGACGCCATCAAAGAGAATTATTTTTTTATTTGCGGGTAGATCAATCATTTTTTAAACATGTGGTATTTTGAGGGAATAATCTAATTATTTGTTTTATCTATTGTGATTCTGTTTTTAATAGTATTTAAAGATTAAAAATGGCTTTAATAAAGCGATTTTACAGCAATTTTAAAATATATCGCCCTTCTTGTTTGTTTTTAAAGATTTAGCCTCTTAAATTGTCTTGTTTTAATTTTCGGTACTAAAAACATCAATTTTACTACTTTTTAACCGCTTCAACCAACTCCAACTCATCTAAACTTACTTTCGAAGTGAAAATGCCGTAATTTACGGTCGCTTTATTTTTTTCGATAGCATCAATACTTCCAACAGATCTTCCGTCGAGCATTCTTACACGATCGCCAACTTTTAGAATGGGTTTAGGTTTTTCAACTACAGGTTTAAGTTTCTTTTCTTTTTTCTCTTTTCGAATTTCCTCCACTTTAACTGTGATTTCAGCAATTACTTCTTTTTTCTTTTCAATTATTGCTTTTGTTTCTTTTGGAGTCGCCTTTTTACGTTTTGAATTTTCAATCTCAACTATTTTTAAAAACTCACCAATAAGTTCCTTTTTGTTTTTGTTGTTGAAGTACTTCTCTGAAATGTCTTCGATTTTCTGACCGATATAAATGGTTTTCTGATTGCTATCGTACAATTCCTGATAACTTTCGAGTTTTTGCTTGATCTTTACATTGATGTTTTCCATCTTTTTGCTTTCTTCACGAGCCCTGGTTTCTTCCTCTTTTAAATTAAGAGAAGTTTTTTCAAGCTTGGAGCGCTCTTTCTGAAGGGTTGCAATCGTTTTATCAAAACGAACTTTACCCACTTCAATTTTCTTTTTTGCGCGATTAATCAATCCAAAAGGAATTCCGTTTTTTAGAGCTACTTCAAAAGTAAATGAACTTCCGGCCTGACCTAAAGCCAGTTTGTACATAGGTTCCAAAGTTTTTTCATCAAACATCATGTTGGCATTGGTTGCATATGGCAATTCATTAGCCAAAATCTTTAGATTGGAATAATGAGTGGTTATAATTCCGAAAGCTTCACGATGATAAAATTCTTCCAGAAATATTTCTGCCAAAGCACCTCCTAATTCCGGATCAGACCCTGTACCAAATTCATCAATTAAAAACATAGTTTTCTTGTTGCATTTTTTCAGGAAGTAGTTCATGTTCTTTAATCGGTAACTATAGGTGCTCAAGTGATTTTCAATAGATTGATTATCTCCAATATCTGTTAAAATCCTGTCAAACAAGAATGTTTCGCTTCGTTCATGAACCGGAATAAGCATTCCGGATTGCAGCATTAACTGTAACAAACCTACTGTTTTTAGCGAAATTGTTTTTCCACCCGCATTAGGTCCCGAAATCACAATGATACGATTATCTTGCTTTAGTTCAATGGTTTGTGGATGGGTAACTTCGTTTTTCTGTTTGTTGTTCAGATATAAAATCGGATGATACGCTTCTCTGAAAAACAATCTTCTTTCTTCTGTAATAGTGGGTAAGATTCCGTTGATTCGATTCGCATACTTAGCCTTTCCGGCAACAACGTCAATATCACTCAAAAAATCCTGATATTCAATTAATAAAGGCAAGTACGGACGAATTACATTGGATAATTGCTTCAAAATTCGGGTAATTTCTTCCTTCTCTTCGTATTCTAAATTGGCTAATTCTCTGGAGTATTTTAGTGTAGCTTCGGGTTCGATATAAGCAATACTTCCGGTTTTCGAACTTCCTAAAATAGAGCCCTTAACTTTTCGTCGGTACATGGCTAAAACCGCCAAAACTCTTCGGTTTTGCACAAAACTTTCTTTTATATCATCTAGATAACCAAGACTATTGTATTGTGTAAGAGCTACTCCAAAACTTTGGTTCACTTTACCGCGAACCAGGTTCATGCCCTGACGAATGCTTAATAAAGCTGGCGAAGCATTGTCTTTTATTTCACCATATTTGTCTACAATAGCATCAATAGTGGTCACAATATCTTTTGTGTATTCAACACGTGAAGCTCTCGCATTTAGATTTGGATAATAATCATCAAACTTTTTAAGAAAATTTAGTAAAAAGTTTGAGGTAGAAGAGAGTGTAGCAATTTTTCTAAAGCTTCCCACTTCAAGAAAACTATCTTCAATTGCCAGAAACTTAATCTCGTGAGTTATAGCGTCAAACCCGTGATTGGGAATAGCGTTATTATTTTGAAAGGAGGAAACATATTCTGATGTTTGCATTAAAGCCTGCATCAAAGTTTCCTGATCTCTAAAAGGTGTTATTTGTAAAGCTTTTTCTTTTCCTATATCAGTATTACAGCCTGCTGAAATGGTTTCGAGTACCGTAGGAAATTGTAAATCTTGTAATGTTTTTTCGGTTATAGATATCATTATATATCGTAAGTTGTAAAGGTTCAAAGTTACAAAGTTTTGAAACGAAATAGTACTATTAATTAGTAGTTTGAAGAAAACTTTGCTTAATTTGTGATAAAATTTAAAAAATGAAAATCAATCTTTCTCCTGATTGGGAAACGGTGTTAAAAGATGAAAATCAAAAAACTTATTTTTCTGAGCTAATGAAAACTTTGGAAAT
Source organism: Flavobacterium sp. N502540 (assembly GCF_025947365.1). Lineage (NCBI taxonomy): Bacteria > Pseudomonadati > Bacteroidota > Flavobacteriia > Flavobacteriales > Flavobacteriaceae > Flavobacterium > Flavobacterium sp. N502540. Next base: position 4,472,037 of record NZ_CP110012.1, on the reverse strand, counting down.
TGAGTATCAAACACATACTTGTTATCCACCTGCAGAATTGATTTTCTCTGCTTTTAATACCTGTACTTTTCAAAACTTAAAAGTTGTCATCATAGGACAAGATCCTTATCATGGGGAAGGAGAAGCGAATGGATTGAGTTTTTCTGTAAATGATTCCGTTAAAATTCCGCCTTCACTGCGAAATATTTACAGGGAACTAAATGACGATCTCGATTCGATCTTTATGCCAACATCAGGCAATCTTGAAAAGTGGGCAAAACAAGGTGTTCTACTTTTAAATGCATCCTTGACGGTTCGCAAAGACAGCCCAAATAGTCATAAACACTTGAAGTGGAATCTGTTTACAGACGCCGTAATTCAAGCCATTTCAGATCAAAAAGAGAATGTTGTGTTCCTATTATGGGGAAGCTTTGCTCACAAAAAAGGCGCTAAAATTGATCGTTCCAAACATTGTGTTTTAGAATCCGGACATCCTTCATCTATGAGTGCTAATCAGGGAAAATGGTTCGGAAACAAACATTTTAGCAAAACTAATGATTTTTTGAAATCCAAAGCAATCAAAGAAATCGACTGGTTGTAGAAACGGATGACTAGTTAGAATCAGATTTTAGTACAAAAAAAATGTCTCTGCTTGTTACAACGGCAGACCTATTCTTTAGTATCTTTTTTAATGATCTCTTCCAGAATAGCTTTGTTCTCGTAGTTGATTACCTTTAAAATAATCTCTTGATTTTTAGCTGTTTTACCTTCAATAATATAAAGCTTTCCTTTGTTTACTGGCACATTGCTATTGTCAAAATCAACATCACCAAATGTCAGTGTGCTTTTAATATCTGCGGTGTCAACCCATTTTTCATTTAAAGTCTGAATTGCTTTTTCGGAATACTGAAAAGGCTTAGTGCGTAAATTATTTAAAACTCTGGCGTTTGGAAAGTAATTGCAACGTGTATCTTTTCCACTGAACACAAGGGCTACAAAAAAGCATCCCATAACCAAACCAATCAAATAATATGCAAAACGATGTACGAACTTCATGAAATATAATTTTTGCAAAGGTACACTAAAGTTCCCTTAAAATACAAGTAAATTAATATCGTTGTCCGGTAAATCAAACCATTCTCCAATTGCTTTGCTGGTCAGGATTCCGTGATACATGTAAATTCCGTTTTTTAATCCTTTATTGCATCGTATAGCACTTTCTAAACCACCGTCTTCTGCAATTTGAAGCAAATAAGGAGTAAGGATATTACTTATGGATAATGAAGCTGTTTTAGAATATCTGGAAGGAATGTTAGGTACACAATAGTGCAGCACATTGCTTTTTATAAAGGTCGGTTTTTCGTGAGTGGTAACCTCCGAAGTTTCAAAACAACCTCCGGTGTCAATACTCACATCTACAATTACAGCACCTTTTTTCATGTGTTCAACCATTGTTTCCGTAACAATAATAGGGCAACGCTCTTTACCGCGCATGGCACCAATTGCCACGTCACAACGCCTTAAAGCCTTTAGTAGCGCTTTTTGCTGTACAGTTGAAGTAAAAATACGTTGGTTAAGGCTGTTCTGCAAACGGCGTAATTTGGTAATTGAATTGTCAAAAACTTTCACATTTGCACCCAGTCCTATGGCAGTTTTTGCAGCAAATTCCCCAACGGTTCCGGCACCCAGAATAACGACATCAGTAGGGGGAACTCCGGTAATATTACCAAACAAAAGGCCTTTTCCAAACTCGTCCGTAATCATTAATTCGGCAGCGATAAGAATAGAAGCTGTTCCGGCAATTTCACTTAGTGATTTTACGGCAGGATACGAGCCATCTTCATCTTTTATGTATTCAAAAGCTAGTGCTGTTATTTTTTTCTGTGCTAAAGCTTCAAAGTATGCTTTCTTCTTAGTCTTTAATTGAATGGCCGAAATTATGATGGTTTCCGGATTGATCATTTCAATTTCGGCTGTTGTAGGAGGTTCTACTTTAAGAAGCATGGGACAGCCAAAGACTTTCTTTGTGTCATTTGTTACTTCAGCTCCTGCATCAGAGTATTCTTTATCAGTGTAACTGGAGCTTTCTCCGGCTCCTGATTCAATCATTACCCTATGTCCTTCATATGTCAACGCACTAACAGCATCCGGAGTCAGACAAATACGACGTTCCTGATAACTTGTTTCTTTAGGAATTCCTATAAAAAGCTCACTTTTGAATCGGCCAATTTCAAGTTTTTCTTCTTGTGGCAACAATTGCTGTTTCGTAAATGGAGTTAAGGTAATTGACATGGGTTGTGCAAAAAATTAAGAGTACAAATTACGTAAAAAGTTTTAAAATCAATGTAAAAATTCTGCTAATAGTTGTTTAAGAATTACAACAGAATTTTCTCCATTTTTATGTCCGCTCTTTCATAACTGACGTCACCCAAAGGAACTTCAGTAAAACCAAATTTCTGGTACAAATGAAGTGCAGGAAGCAGTATGCGATTAGAATACAAAAACAACTTTTTAATATTGTTTTCTTTTGCAACAGTCATGCAATGTGTTAACAGTTTGTTCCCAACTCCCAGGCCTTGTGCCTGATCTGAAACAGCCATTTTACTCAATTCAAAAGTAGTGTTATCAACTTTCATTAAGGAAACGGTTCCAATAATTTCACCATTATATCTGGCATAGAAGATTAGTCCGCCTTTATCGATAATTTCTTCTTGCGGGTTAGAAAGTACCAGTTCGTCTTTTTCTTCTACTTTAAAATACTTTTTAAGCCATTCCAGATTTAGAATCTTAATGTGTTCTTTTAAATCAGTTGAAAAAGAGATTATTTCTACAGTATTTTGGGCATTCATCTTTATATTCTTAGTGCTTTAATGTAGACCTTTCGACTTCTGTTGAAAGTTTTTAGGATAATTTTAATTCTCTTTTTCCGTCAGCCAGCAGTTCAATTGTGATGGTTGAAGTTTCTTCCGGGAGTAAGCTTGCAATTTTTTCAGACCATTCAATAAAACACCAATTTCCGGAATAGAGGTAATCGTCAACTCCCATATCTAGCGCTTCAGTTTCTTTGTTTAATCTGTAAAAATCAAAGTGATAAACAATATGATTGTTAGAAGTATAATATTCATTAACTAAAGAAAAAGTTGGACTACTGGTTGCGTCCTGAACTCCCAGGTTTTTACACAATTGTTTGATTAAGGTAGTTTTTCCAACACCCATTTCTCCATTGAAAAGAATGATTTTTTTTGGATTTGCTGCTAAAATTTGAGTTGCTACTTCTTTAATTTGATCTAATGAAAAAACGATGTTCATTTCTTGTTTGTTTTAATTAGTCTTAGTTTTCGGTTTTCAGTCTCAGCTCTAAACTGAGATTGAAAACCGTGACTGAGAACTTTTTCTATTTCGGATTAAATACCAAAAACGGAATAATCATTTCTTCTAACGAAATCCCTCCGTGCTGGTAAGTGTTTTTATAATAACTCACATAGTGGTTGTAGTTGTTCACATACGCCAAAAAGTAATCGTTTTTAGCAAAAATAAACGAACTACTCATGTTAATCGCTGGCAAACCAATTGTTTTGGGCTCTTTGACAACATACACATCTTTTTGTTCGTAGGTTAAACTACGACCAGTTTTATAGCGCAAATTTAAACTTGTATTTTTATCTCCCACCACTTTCGATGGATTTTTTACATTAATAGTACCGTGATCTGTTGTCAAAATCAATTTAAAGCCTAAAAGTTGTGCCTGCTGAATAATTTCGAGCAGCGGCGAATTCTTAAACCAGCTTAAAGTGAGTGAGCGATATGCTTTATCATCTGAAGCCAGTTCTTTTACCACTTCCATTTCAGTTTTGGCGTGCGACAGCATATCAACAAAATTATAAACTACGGTTACAAGGTCGTTTCCTTTTAAAGCTTTGAAATTTTCTGCCAGTTTTTTTCCTCCGGCGTAATTGGTAATTTTGAAGTAATCTTCTTTAATATTTAAACCTAAACGTTTTAATTGCGCCGATAGAAATTCGGCTTCAAAAAGGTTTTTTCCACCATCTTCAACATCATTTTTCCAATATTGTGGAAATTGTTTTTCCATCTCTATCGGCAATAAACCTGAAAAGATTGAATTACGGGCATATTGTGTGGCGGTTGGAAGAATAGAAAAGTAAGGAACCTCTTTTTCCAGTTTATAATAATTAGAAACTACGGTTTCAAAAGATTTCCATTGATCGTAACGCAGGTTGTCAATTACAACAAACAGAATAGGTTTATCCTTCTTTTTAATTTCCGGAACTACTAATTCTTTGAATAAATTGTGTGATTGAATAGGCTTGTCCGCCTTTGGAGCAAACCAGTCCTCATAGTTTCGTTCGATGTATTTTCCGAATTGTGAATTGGCTTCTACTTTCTGAGATTCCAGAATTTCTATCATCGCCTGATCGTTGATGTTTTCAAGTTCTAATTCCCAGAAAATTAACTTTTTATAAAGCTCAATCCAATCTTCAAAAGAATTAACCATAGCTAATTCCATGGATATTTTTCTAAACTCCTTTTGATAATCTAATGTCGTTTTTTCAGAAATTAGCCTCGAATGATCCAGATTTTTCTTTAGACTTAACAAAATCTGATTCGGATTTACCGGCTTTATGAGGTAATCAGCAATTTTAGAACCAATGGCCTCTTCCATGATATACTCTTCCTCACTCTTGGTAATCATAATCATTGGAATAGCTGATTTTTTCTCTTTCATTTCCGAAAGTGTTTCCAGGCCACTCATTCCGGGCATATTTTCATCTAAAAAAACAATATCAAAATTGTCTTCTTCAAATAATGCAATCGCATCTAAACCATTGTTAGAAGTGGTTACAGCATAGTTCTTTTTCTCCAGAAATAATATATGTGGCTTTAAAAGATCGATTTCATCATCGACCCAAAGTATTTTTATCTTGTCCATAAACGATTTAATTTTTAATGCAATTTAGAAGTATAGAACTTAAAAAGTATTAAATATAGTATAAAATTCAGAATTAAGAATGGTTAATTTTTCTGAAAATCTATTTAATATAATGTTATTATATTAATTTTCAAAGAGAACATTTGTTGATTTTTAAGTAAAAAACGCAAAGTTGTTTATGGTTATTTACTTATATTTGTTCACCTAAAAATAACCAAATAGTGACTCATATCAATAAGTTAAAAATATTCAATGATCCCATTTACGGGTTTATTACCATACCGAACGAACTTATTTACGATTTAATTCAGCACCCGTATTTTCAGCGTTTACGTCGTATTTCGCAAATGGGTTTGTCGTATTTGGTTTATCCCGGTGCCAATCATACGCGTTTTCATCATGCCTTAGGCTGCATGCATTTAATGCAAAAGTCAGTAGACACACTTCGTTTTAAAGGAGTTGCGATCTCAGCTGAAGAAGAGAATGCGTTGTATATTGCCATTTTACTGCACGATATTGGCCATGGCCCTTTTTCGCATGCCATGGAAAAGAGTATTGTAGAAGACGTACACCATGAAGCCATTTCGTTGCTGTTCATGAATAAACTCAATGAAGAGTTTGAAGGAAAACTGAGTCTGGCCATTCAGGTTTTTAAAGGCGATTACCACCGAAAATTTATGTTACAGCTCATCTCAAGTCAGCTCGACATGGACCGAATGGATTATTTAAAAAGGGATAGTTTTTATACTGGTGTAGCCGAGGGAAATGTAAATTCTGAACGTTTGATTCAGATGATGAATGTAGTTGACGGTGTTTTGGTAATTGAGGAAAAAGGAATTTATTCTGTCGAAAAGTTCCTTCTTTCAAGAAGACTGATGTACTGGCAGGCTTATTTGCATAAAACAAGTCTCGTGGCCGAATTGATTTTGATGAAGGTGCTAAAAAGAGCTAAAGAACTTACTCTAAAAGGCGTAATTTTACCATGTAGTGAGCCGCTATTGTATTTTATGAAGAACAGAGTCACTCTGGAGGATTTTGATGCTGAAAAATTAGATTTATTCTCCCAATTGGATGATTTTGATATCATTAGCGCCTTAAAAGCATGGCAAAAGCACAATGATTTTATACTTTCAACTTTAAGCAAAATGCTTATTAATAGAGATTTACTTAAAATCAAGCTTACCGCAGAAAAAATACCTGCCGAAGAATTACAATCGCTGAAGGAAGAATTTGCTAACGAACATCATATTACACAATTAGAAGCCGGATATTTTATTTTTGGCGGAAAAATTAAAAATCAGGCTTATAGCAAAGAAGCTGAACCCATACGAATTTTCAAAAAAGACAAAACAATTGAGGATGTTGTAGAAGCATCTGATCAATTGAATTTGAGGTCATTATCTAAATTGGTGACAAAATATTACATCTGTTTCCCAAAACAACTTATCTAAAATTAACATTTAAAATCTATTTTTTATATTTTTGTCGCAATGAAATTTACAGCAGAACAAATAGCGGGAATTTTAGAAGGAGAAGTTGTTGGGAATCCCAATGTAGAAGTTTCTCGGTTATCTAAAATAGAAGAAGGTGAGGAGGGATCGCTTACTTTTTTGGCCAATCCAAAATATATCAACCACATATATACTACAAAAGCATCTGTTACAATTGTTAATGATAGCTTTATTCCGGAACAGGAAATTACTACAACTTTAATAAAAGTGGAAGATGCTTATGCTTCTTTCTCTAAACTTTTACAGTTTTACAATCAGGTTAAATTAAACAAAAACGGTATAGAAGCACAGTCTTTTATAACAGAAGGAACTAAATATGGAGAGAATTTGTATTTGGGAAGCTTTAGTTATATTGGGCAAAACGTGGTTCTGGGCGACAATGTAAAGATTTATCCGAACAGTTTTATTGGAGATAATGTTGTAATTGGCGATAATGTGTATATTTTTGCAGGTGCTAAAATTTATTCCGAAACTATAATTGGTAACAATTGCACCATTCATTCCGGAACTATTATTGGTGCGGATGGCTTTGGTTTTGTACCCAATGATGAAGGAGTATACAGTAAGGTGCCACAAATTGGTAACGTTATTATTGAAGATAATGTTGATATTGGAGCTAACACTACCATCGACAGAGCAACCCTTGGTTCGACTATTATTCGACAAGGAGTTAAATTAGACAATCAGATTCAGATTGCACACAATGTTGAAATTGGCAAAAATACCGTAATTGCAGCGCAATCAGGTGTGGCAGGTTCAACTAAAATTGGCGAGAACTGTATGATTGGCGGACAAGTAGGTATCGCAGGACACTTGACTATAGGTAATAATGTAAGATTGCAGGCTCAATCAGGAGTAGCAAGAAACATTAAAGATGATGAAATTCTACAAGGGACACCGTCTCTTGGTTATACTGATTTTAACAAATCGTATGTTCATTTCAAGAATCTGCCTAAAATAGTTTCCGAAGTAGAAGAATTAAAAAAACAAATAATAAACCCAAAAAATGGAAATAATGGTTAAACAGAAGACCATCAAAAATGAAATTTCACTAACAGGCGTTGGATTACACACTGGGAAAGAAGTTACAATGACTTTTAAACCTGCTCCAATAAATAATGGTTTCACTTTTGTAAGAGTAGATTTGCAAGGTCAGCCGGTGATTGAGGCTGATGCTAACTATGTTGTTAATACGCAAAGAGGTACTAATTTAGAAAAACTTGGCGTAAAAATTCAAACTCCTGAACATGTTTTGGCGGCATTAGTTGGATGTGATCTTGACAATGTTATTATAGAATTAGATGCTTCAGAACTTCCTATCATGGATGGTTCTTCAAAATATTTTGTGGAAGCAATTGAAAAAGCTGAAATAGAAGAGCAAGACGCTAAACGTAACGTTTATGTAGTAAAAGAAGTAATATCATTTACAGACGAAACGACCGGAAGCGAGATCTTGGTGATGCCAAGCGACGATTATCAGGTGACTACCATGGTAGATTTTGGTACTAAAGTTTTAGGTACTCAGAATGCTACTATGAAAAGTATAGCTGATTTTAAGAATGAAATTGCAAGTTCAAGAACTTTTAGTTTCTTACACGAATTAGAGTCATTACTAGAGCACGGTTTAATTAAAGGTGGTGATCTAAATAATGCAATCGTATATGTAGACAAAGAAATTTCTGAGTCTACTATGGCGAATTTAAAGAAAGCTTTCGGGAAAGATGAAATTTCTGTAAAACCAAATGGTGTTCTTGACAATTTGACTTTGCATTATCCAAACGAAGCAGCAAGACACAAACTGCTTGATGTAATTGGAGATTTATCTCTTATAGGAGTTCGTATACAAGGAAAAATTATCGCTAACAAACCAGGGCATTTTGTAAATACACAATTCGCCAAGAAGTTAGCTAAAATCATCAAGATTGAGCAAAGAAATCATGTGCCTGTTTACGATTTGAATCAGGAGCCTTTGATGGATATTCATAAAATCATGGCGATGCTTCCTCACAGACCTCCATTTTTGTTGATTGACAGAATTATCGAAATGTCTGATCGTCATGTGGTTGGCTTAAAGAATGTGACCATGAATGAAAATTTCTTTGTTGGACACTTCCCGGAGGCACCGGTTATGCCGGGTGTATTAATTGTGGAAGCAATGGCACAAACGGGTGGAATTTTGGTTTTAAGCACAGTTCCGGATCCTGAAAATTATTTGACTTATTTTATGAAAATTGATAATGTCAAATTCAAACACAAAGTATTGCCGGGCGATACCTTAATTTTCAAATGCGAATTGATTTCTCCAATCAGAAGAGGAATCTGCCATATGCAGGCAAATGCATACGCAAATGGAAAATTAGTGACCGAGGCAGAATTAATGGCTCAAATTGCGAGAAAACAATAATAATTAATCAATTTTATTGTTTAGGTTTGTTGCCCAAATTAGACTATTTTAATTTAAAATATAAAAAATACAGATGAATCAACCATTAGCATATGTTCATCCTGGCGCTAAAATCGCTAAAAATGTTGTAATTGAACCTTTTACAACAATTCACAATAATGTTATTATTGGTGATGGTACTTGGATTGGTTCAAATGTGACGATCATGGAAGGTGCCCGTATTGGTAAAAATTGCAATATTTTTCCTGGAGCGGTTATTTCTGCGGTACCACAAGATTTGAAATTTGGCGGAGAAGATTCTCTTGCTATTATTGGAGATAACTGTACGATTAGAGAATGTGTGACAATCAACAGAGGTACAGTAGCCTCTGGGCAAACTATTCTTGGAAATAATTGTTTGGTTATGGCTTACGCTCACATTGCACACGATTGCGAAATTGGTAATAATGCCATTATTGTAAACGGAGTTGCACTGGCAGGTCACGTAGTTGTTGGAAACCACGCTGTAATTGGTGGTTTGGCAGCGATTCATCAGTTTATTCATATCGGAGATCATGCTATGATTTCGGGTGGATCATTGGTTAGAAAAGACGTTCCTCCTTATACAAAAGCAGCAAAAGAACCATTGTCGTATGTAGGGATTAATTCAGTAGGTTTAAGAAGAAGAGGTTTCAGTACTGAGAAAATCAGAGAAATTCAGGAAATCTATAGAATTTTATACCAAAAGAATTACAACACAACACAAGCTTTAAGCATTATTGAAGCTGAAATGGAAGCAACTCCTGAAAGAGATGAAATTCTGGATTTTATCCGAAATTCGTCAAGAGGAATCATGAAAGGGTATTCCGGAAACTATTAAAATAAATTTAATCGTTTATTTGTTGAATCGTTTATATGAATAAATAGTTAAATGATTCAACGATTCAACAAAAAATAAATAAAACAAAAACAAAATGGCATCTACATCAGATATTAGAAACGGATTGTGTATTAAATTCAACCACGATATTTTTAAAATTGTTGAATTTCTTCACGTAAAACCTGGAAAAGGCCCCGCTTTCGTAAGAACAAAATTAAGAAGTTTAACATCAGGGAAAGTATTGGATAATACATTTTCTGCAGGACATAAAATTGATGTTATTCGTGTAGAAACACATAACTACCAGTTTTTATATGCTGAAGGTGATGAGTTTCATTTTATGAACACAGAATCTTTTGAGCAAATTTCTTTAAATAAAAACATTTTAGATGCTCCGGGATTATTGAAAGAGGGAACAAGTGTAATGGTTCAGGTAAATACTGAAACTGACTTGCCTTTATCAGTAGATATGCCGTCTTCTGTAATTCTTGAGGTTACTTATGCTGAGCCGGGAGTAAAAGGAAATACAGCTACAAATGCTACAAAAAACGCAACCGTAGAAACTGGAGCGTCTGTAAACGTTCCTTTGTTCATCAATGAAGGTGATAAAATTAAAATTGATACAGCTTCAGGTTCTTACATGGAGCGTGTAAAGGAGTAATTCTTAAATTAGATTGTTTGTCAATGTGTCAATTAGATAATTGCAAAAATATTTTCTAATTGACATGTTTTCCAATTGACACATTTTCTAATTGACAAATTTTCTAATTATAGAATATGAAATTTCCAAAGAGTCATTCTTTACAAGAAATTGCAAATTTGCTTGACTGCGAATTTATTGGTGACCAAAACTTTCCAGTTTTAGGCATGAACGAGATACATGTCGTTGAAGCCGGAGATATTGTTTTTGTTGACCACCCTAAATATTATGACAAAGCTTTACAATCGGCTGCTACTATAGTTTTAATTAACAAAAAAGTAGATTGTCCTGAAGGCAAAGCCCTTTTAATTTCTGATGATCCTTTCAGAGATTTTAATATCTTAACCAAACACTTCAGACCATTTCAAGGCACAAATGTGTCGATTGCACTCTCTGCAACTATTGGAGAAGGTACTGTAATTCAACCCAACTGTTTTATCGGAAACAATGTTATCATTGGTAAAAACTGTCTGATTCATCCCAATGTTACTATTTACGATCATACCGTAATTGGCGACAACGTAATGATTCATGCCGGAACTATTTTAGGAGCGGATGCTTTTTATTATAAAAAACGTCCTGAAGGCTTCGATCAGTTAATTTCCGGAGGAAGAGTAGTTATCGAAGACAATGTTGGCATAGGAGCACTGTGTACGATTGACAAAGGTGTTACCGGTGATACCACTATTGGCGAAGGTACAAAATTAGACAATCAGGTGCATGTTGGACATGATACTGTAATTGGTAAAAAATGTTTAATTGCTTCACAAACCGGTATTGCCGGATGTGTAGTAATTGAAGATGAAGTTACCATTTGGGGACAGGTAGGAACGACCAGTGGCATCACAATAGGAGCAAAGTCTGTTATTATGGGGCAAACAGGAGTTACCAAATCGGTTGAAGGAGGAAAATCTTATTTCGGAACTCCAATCGAAGAATCGAGAGAGAAGTTAAAACAGATGGCCAATATCAAAAAGATTCCTGAAATTCTAAATAAATTGAAGTAATTATGTCTATAAAAGAATTTGTTCAAAAATTTTACAAGTCAGATGCCTTAATTGATAGCGAAATCATGAAAGCTTACTTACATCCCGAAGTAAAGTTAGACTGGAACAGCACCAAAGGATTGATTGAAATGGATTATGATTCTATGATGGCTATGGCAAATGAGCTTAGTCGTGCTTATGTTCGCTCGAAGGTTAGAATTAGCCATATCATTGCCGAAGAAGACTTAGTTTCAATACGATATTCTCACTTTGTAAAAACGATTGAGAACCCCAGAGAAGAGATGTTATTAGCTCATTTTGCCACAATTTGGCAAATAAAAGATGATAAATTATATCGCGGTTATCAAATGAGTCAATTTTCTTAATTTTTTTAAAGACAAAAAGGTTAAAATACGTTACAAAACCTTACTTTTGCATCACAATTTTAAAAACTACATAAAATATATATCATGAGTGTTTTAGTTAATAAAGATTCCAAAATAATTGTTCAAGGATTTACAGGTAGCGAAGGAACTTTCCACGCTTCTCAAATGATTGAGTACGGTACAAATGTTGTTGGTGGTGTAACTCCGGGTAAAGGAGGAACAAGCCATTTAGACCGTCCGGTTTTTAACACAGTAAAAGATGCTGTAGAACAAGCCGGAGCTGATACATCTATCATTTTTGTTCCGCCAGCTTTTGCTGCTGATGCAATTATGGAAGCTGCTGACGCTGGAATTAAAGTAATTATTGCTATTACTGAAGGAATTCCTGTAGCAGATATGATTAAAGCTAATAACTATGTTAAAGAAAGAAATTCAAGATTAATCGGACCAAACTGTCCTGGTGTAATTACTCCGGGTGAAGCTAAAGTTGGTATTATGCCAGGTTTCGTTTTCAAAAAAGGAACAGTTGGTATCGTTTCTAAATCAGGAACTTTAACTTACGAAGCTGCTGATCAGGTTGTAAAACAAGGTTTAGGAATTACTACTGCTATTGGTATTGGTGGAGATCCAATTATTGGAACTACAACTAAAGAAGCAGTTGAATTATTAATGAACGATCCAGAAACTGAAATCATCATTATGATTGGTGAAATTGGAGGTCAATTAGAAGCTGATGCTGCTAAATGGGTAAGAGCTGATGGTAACCGTAAACCAGTTGTTGGTTTTATTGCCGGAGAAACTGCTCCAGCAGGTAGAACAATGGGTCACGCAGGTGCTATTGTTGGTGGTTCTGATGATACTGCTGCTGCTAAAAAACAAATCATGAGAGACAACGGAATTCACGTTGTTGATTCACCAGCTGAAATTGGTAAAAAAGTAAAAGAAGTACTTGGATAATTCCGGGTATTTAAAATAATAAATTCCAAGAAAGTCTCAATATTCTGTTGAGACTTTTTTACATTTAAAGTCCTGAGGGATAAATCAAAAAAAACTTAGTATCTAAGTATCTCAGCATCTTAGAAACTTAAAAATAAAAATATGTACAAAGAATTAGAAAAATTTAAAGTAAGCAGTAGTTTTACTTTTACAACTGAAGACAGTTTAGAACAAGTTTGTAACGCTCCTGAAGGAGGTGCAGGTGTTTTTGTAGTTTACGCAGTTGAAGGAAATGCAAAAGAATTGATCATGGTAGGATCTACCGGAACTGTTCAGAATGATGGTACTTTGAAAAGCAAAAATGGCGGATTGTACGATAAAATTGTAAACGGACATCAATTTGCAAAAACGGGAAGAAAATACTCTTGGCCAGCACAAATGAAATTAGAAAATATTACTGCTCTTGAAGTAGTTTGGTTCGAAACTTTCAATGCAGATTCAAAAGGAATTCCAACTACAGTAGAAGGACAAGTTTTGCAAAATTTCTTAGATGAAAATGCAAAATTACCTAGATGGAATGTAGCTTTCTAAAAGAAAACTTCAATATAAAATTGTCAAAAGCCTTGCTAAATAGTTTAGTAAGGCTTTTTTTTTAACACATAGAAACATAGATTTGATACTCTTAAAAAAGGGGTTTCACTTATTGAAAACACACAGAGGCTACTAGGTGTGAGAAACCGATAAAACATCTTTTTTGTCAGATATTATACCGATTCTAGTATTGCTTCAGTCCAATGTTTTGTAGCTTACTATTTGAATTTGGAATCGTTATTTTTTTGAAAGACAGCTACTGCTTTAGAATGAAATACAAACTAATCATTTAAGCTAATGTTAAAAAAAACCAAAAGAACTATGGCTGTAAAATCTGACATTTAGAAAAAAATAAAAGATTCACTTCAATTTTACTTTTATCTGCTAAACCCCGTTAAGTCAATAAAAAAAGCCTCTTCCAAATGTTAAATGTTCACTTTTCTCACATTAAAAAATTTGTTTTGTATGTTTGCTTTTATATATTTATCGCACAGATGTAAAGAATAATGTTAAAAAATCTTATTCTTTATGTTAAAAACCAGTGCTTTTTTTCAAGAATTCTATTGCGATTTTATATGAATACCAAAACTCTACCATTCAAAACATCAGACGATCTTACGCTTTGGACTAACTTGAAAAATGGAGACGAAAAATCATTCTCTCTGTTGTTTGAAAAATATTATGGTGATCTGGTAAACTACGGAAACTCGCTTTCTCCAAATGCTGAAAAGGTACAGGATTGTGTTCAGGATGTTTTTACGGATATTTGGGTTTACAAAAACGGGCTTCAAAGTTCAGTTGTAGTAAAAGCCTATTTATTGTCGAGTGTACGCAAGCGTATTGCACGTTTATACGAACGCGATCATATTTTTCGTAAGTCAACAAGTACAGATTCAATTGCTTTTCTTTTGGAATTCGCTGTAGAACATGATCTTATTGACGACGATTATGCCACAAAGCAAAAAGTAATTCATTTAAACAAATTACTAAATAATTTACCGGCACGACAAAAAGAAGCTTTGTATTTAAGATACCATCAAGGCTTAACCGTTGATCAAATTGCCGATATGCTGGAGGTAAATTATCAATCAGCAAGTAACTTACTACACCGCGGTTTACTTACACTTCGCAAAGAATGGAAGGGTAGTTTTTCGTTAATTCTTCTTCTTTCTTCAACTACTTTTTAGTTTTATTTATACAGAATTAAAAAAAAAATCACAATTTGGTGAGTATATAATAAGAAAGCCGTCCTCTATGTTTTTGTAACCCTATTTCTAGATGCAAAAACGTAATAAATATACCCAAGTTGAAGATTTCTTATCTGATGAGTCGTTCCAGTCCTGGATTTTGTCTAAAATTGATAATGATGACTGGGAAGAATGGACATTAGAAAGCCGCCGACGTGCTAAGCTAGTACAGGATGCGAGAGCATTGTTATTGGCCATGAAAGTACCTGAGCAAACCATTACTCAACCAGAACTTTATCGTGCGCTACAAACAACCTGGACTAAAATAGAAGAAAAAGAAAGCAAAAATAATTCGATCCAGGGTTCAAAGATAAAATTCCTTAAAAAATATTTTCTAAGTGGTATTGCCGCAGCTTTAGTTGTCAGCCTGGGATCAGTATGGTTTTACAACAATACGACACCTCATAGCACAATAGTAACCTACAATGAACTGATTAACAAAAACAATGAAGGTTTAGTAGAACAAACCAACAATTCAGACAAAGCTCAAATTATTACTTTATCTGACGGCAGTTCCGTTTTACTACAGCCTAAAAGTAAATTGAGTTATCCTAAGATCTTTACCGGAAGCGAAAGAAAGGTTTATTTATCCGGCGAAGGTTTCTTTGAAATTAGTAAAAATCCTAATAAGCCTTTTTTCGTTTATGCAAACGAAATTATCACTAAGGTAGTCGGTACCAGTTTCAGAGTCAAGGCCTATTCCGACCAACCTAATGTTGAAGTTTTAGTTCGCACCGGTAAAGTAAGGGTAAAATCAAATAGTTTAGTCGCTAAGTCAGATCAGGAGGAAGTTGTTTTATTACCTAATCAGGCGTTACGTTTTCAACGCAAAGATTTAAGCTTTAATAAAATAACAAACATTACTCAGGATTTAGTTCTTACGCGGAGTGTCGGGAATATCGAACAGCTGAGTTTCGAATTTACTGATATTCCGGTATCTCAAATTTTTGAAACTATAGAACAAGCCTATCTGGTAAATATCGATTATCCGAAAAATAAATTAAAAGACTGTCACCTTACCACTTCTCTTAGCGATCAGCCTTTGATGGAAAAATTAAAAATTATCTGCAACAGTATTGGTAACAATACCACTTTTGAAATGATTGGAAATCAGATTATTATAAGATCTAATGGATGTAACTAATCACACTTTACAACTGTAATTGTAACGTTGGGTTTTAAAATTTAAAGAATAGAAAAATAACCAAAACAAAAAATAATAATAGCGCCTATGTAAAAGAAAATGCATAAAAAAAGTGCCGAAATGCTGTAACATTATCGACACTTAGATGAATCAAATTACTCTCTGTAAAGAGTAATTGAGGATGTTTCTTAAAATACACTCGAACAGTATTAATCAAAACAAACCAAAATTATGAAAAAACCAGTTGTTAAACAACGATTACTCCATCGAATCATGAAAATAACACTATTTCAGTTTGTTCTGGCACTTGTGTTTTCAAGTGTCGCTATGGCAAATGATGTAAATGGACAAAAGAAATTAGATACTAAAGTTACAATTAATATAACCAATTTAACTTTAGACAACACCTTGTCTAAACTACAAAAGTCTGCAAACGTAAAATTTTCTTACAATTCAAGATTACCACAATTGAATCAAAAAGTTAGCATAGATGCTAACGATGAAACTTTGTCAAGTATTTTGAATCGAATTTTATTGCCATTTAATATTACTTATACTGAGGTTAGCAATCAGATAATCTTGCAGAAAAACAGCTCATCAGTTCCTTTTACGAATGTTGAAGCAGGCAATTCACTTTTTGAACTTTTAACTGCAGCCGGTCCAATTATTAAAGGCACTGTTACTGATGTCAGTGGTACTCCGTTACCGGGAGCGACTGTATTAGCCAAAGGGACTAAAATTGCTGTATTAACAGATTTTGATGGTAAGTTTTCGATTGAAATGCCATCAAACAGTACTGCTCTGGTTATTTCTTATGTTGGCATGGAGACAAAAGAGATTGGAATCGGAAATACGACACCAACAATTGTCTTAAATGAGGCAGGGCAAAATCTAAAAGAAGTTGTCGTTACTACAGGTTATGAAAAAACATCCAAAAGAACTTTTACAGGGGCAATCAGTAAAATTTCCGGCAGTGAATTGAAAGTCGATGGTGTTGTAGATGTGAGCAGAATGATTGAAGGTAAGGCTGCCGGTGTTACTGTACAAAACGTTACGGGATCTTTTGGTACGACACCTAAAATTACGGTTCGTGGATCTTCTTCTATTTTTGGAGACACAAAACCATTATGGGTTATTGACGGAGTGGTACAAGAAGATATTATCAACGTTTCATTTGCAGATTTAGCGTCGGGTGACTCGTCTACTTTATTGAGTTCTGCCATTGCTGGATTAAACGCTAATGACATTCAAAGTATTGAAATTCTGAAAGATGCGTCTGCAACTTCAATCTATGGTTCAAGATCGTTGAATGGAGTAGTAGTGGTAACGACCAAACAAGGCCGCAGAGATTCACCTTTAAAAGTGTCTTATTCTCTTGAAAATACAGTTAGAACTGTCCCAAGTTATACACAATATGATATTCTGAATTCTCAGGAATCAATGAGTATTTTTCAGGAAATGAGAGGCAAAGGTTATCTGGACCAAAGCTCATCATTAACTGCAAGATTTAGTGGTGTTTATGGTACTCTGGCCAGAGAAATAAATCGTTACGATCAAACTAATGGACAGTATGGAGTTAAAAATGAGCAGCCCTTCATTAATGAATTTTTGCGAAAATACGAATTAGGAAATACAGACTGGTTTAAGACCTTATTTAGACCATCTATTACACAAAACCATTCATTAAGCTTCTCTGGAGGTGGAAAAAACAACACATTTTATGGCTCTTTAGGATACTATACAGATCCGGGATGGTCTATTGCTGATAATGTCAAGCAACTATCATCAAACCTAAAAGGAACGTTTTATATTAACGACAGATTAAATATTACCCTATCAACTCTTGCTTCTATCCGTGATCAGGGAGCCCCTGGTTCGTATGAAAGTAAAGATGATGTGGTTTTCGGAAAAGTTAGCAGAGATTTTGATATTAACCCGTTTAATTATGTTTTAAGCACAAGCAGAACACTTAGGCCTTATGATGAAAACGGTAATTATGAATATTATCAAAACAACTGGGCCCCAATGAATATCATTAAAGAATTACAAAATAATACGCTTGGTATTAAAGTAAATGATATTCGTTTTCAGGCAGACATAGATTACAAAATAAACAAAAATTTAACCTACAACTTTACCGGTTCGGCACGTTATGCCAACACATCACGAGAGCACAGAATCTATGAAGACTCAAATGTTGTTGGAGCTTATAATGCCGGTATAACTGTAAATCCGAATGCTTTGATTCAAAGTGCTAACGTATTTTTGTATCAGAATCCAAATGATTTAACGGCACTAAAAACTTCGGTTTTACCCAATGGTGGTTTTTTGCGTAAGTTTACTGATAACTTAACTTCTTACAATGTTAGAAATAGCATTACCTACAGAAATACGTTAAATGACAAACATGAAATTGAAGGTTTCTTTGGAACTGAGTTCAGATCAGTAGATAGAAATAATGACAATTTTACAGCGGCTGGAATTCAATTTCAAAAAGGACTTACCCCTTTTATCGAGCCAAAATTGATTGAGAAATTGGTAAATGAAGGAAGCTCTTATTATGATTTTGGTGCTGAAAGAGAACGTACCGTAGGTTTCTTTGGAAAAGTGGGTTATACCTACGACCGTCGTTATACCGGATCGATTACAGGTCGTTATGATGGTTCAAACAGACAAGGTAATACAGGTTCTTCAAGATGGCTGCCTACCTACACTTTGAGTGGTAAATGGAACATTAAAGAAGAAAAATTCATGAAAAATGTAGAGTCCGTTAACACATTAGCACTTAGAGCTTCTTATGGTTTAACCGCCACTGCAGGACCTGCAACAAATTCTTTAGCCATTTATAGAAGCTTTATCACAGATCGTTTCAATACAGCGGACAGAGAAAATGCAATTCGTATCGCTAATTTGCAAAACAAAGATTTGACTTGGGAGAAACAATTTGAAACTAATATTGGTGTAGATCTTGGAATGTTTAGAAATAGAGTGCAGTTCACAGCAGATGTTTACAGCCGTAAAGCATTTGATCTTATCGATTTTGTAATTACATCAGGTGTTGGTGGAGAAAGTGTAAAACAAGGAAACAATGCCGATATGCATACAAAAGGTCTTGAAGTTGGCTTTACCACTCAAAACATTGTATCTAAAGATTTTAAATGGTCTACGACATTAAACTTCTCTGTTTACGATCAAAAAATTACAAAACTAGCCAATAAGCCTTCAGTATTTAATTTAATTGCTGCAAATGGGGGTAATACCGTAGGACACCCTAGAAACTCATTGTATTCTTATCAATTTACGGGGCTAAATAATCAAGGTTTACCAACCTTTAAATTACAGGACGGAGCCGAAGATAATATCACGAAAGCTAACTTTCAGGACACGAATGATGTCACTAAGTATTTAAAATACGAAGGATCAGTAGAACCAAATAAATCGATCGGTTTAGCCAATACCTTTAGTTATAAAAGCTGGTCCTTATATGTTTTTATAGTAGGATCGGGAGGAAACAAAATAAGACTGAACCCTGTGTACAACAATGAATATACTGATTTGACTGTTTTTACTAAAGAGTTTGCTAACAGATGGATTAATCCTGGTGACGAACAATATACAAATGTACCGGTTATTGCAGATAAATTGTTGAACAGAAATTATGGAGCAAATAATTTACAGATAGCCTATAACACTTATAATTTCTCTGATGTCAGAATTGCAAGTGGCGACTTCGTACGATTAAAAAATATATCATTGGGATGGGAATTTCCTAGCGATTTTAAGAAAAAGTTAGGTCTAAGCAGTTTTAGTTTAAAAGGTTCGGCAGTTAATCCATGGTTGATTTATTCAGACAAAAAATTAAACGGACAAGATCCTGAATTCCGTAACTCTGGTGGGGTTGCCTTCCCAATTACAGCGCAATATACTTTTGCAATTAATCTTTCATTTTAACTATTTATTGACCATGAAAAATATAAAAATACTATTGTCTTTACTAGTATTAACCGGTATTACAAGTTGTGATGATTATCTTTCAGAAGTACCGGATAACAGAACTCAAATAGATACTCCTGAAAAAGTTTCGGAATTATTAGTTTCGGCTTACCCTAATAAAACGTATATGGTTCTTGCAGAAGCAATGTCTGACAATGTTTTTGACAGTGAGTTACTATCGCGCACTAATTTATATAACGAACAAAGTTACAACTGGGAAATGCACACTCAGATTGGATTTGATTCCCAGTCAGAATTCTGGGTTGCATCTTACCAAGCAATTGCAGCAGCAAACCAGGCACTGGAAGCCATTGAAAAGCTCGGGAGTCCGGCTAGTCTAAATCCTCAAAAAGGAGAAGCTTTAATAGCCAGAGCCTACAATCACTTTATGCTGGTTTCTCTATGGTCAAACCGTTACAATCCAGCCACCGCTACAACAGACTTAGGGGTTCCGTACATTAAATCTCCCGAAAGTGAATTACTGGTTCAGTACAAACGTAATAGCGTAAAAGAAGTTTTTGATTTTATTGAGCAGGATATTGTAGAGGGTCTAAAATATGTAACCAATAATTATAAAGAACCAAAATATCATTTTACCGTGGATGCGAGTAAAGCGTTTGCTACTCGTTTTTATTTGATAAAAGGAGATTGGGATAAAGTACTGGAGTATTCTGAAAGTTTAGGTTCTAAACCAACAAAAATTAGAGACTGGCCAACATATACTGGTACGGCTTTTGCCCAAAGAGACGTTCAATATTCAAGTGCAGATCGGGAAACCAACTTATTAATTAGTTATCCAAATTCACTTGCAAATAGGGCTGTTGGGTATAGATTTTGTCTTGCTGCAAACAGATCTAATGAAATTCTTGGCAACAGTACAAATATGTGGAATAAAGCCAATCTAACATTTACTAGTGGTCAATATGACGGAGGTACAGTTGTTTATTTTCCAAAAGTTTATGAATATTTCAAAATCACAAATCTAACATCTGGTATAGGGACACCTTATGCGGCTACTGTTTTGTTCAGCAATGATGATGTGTATCTGAATAGAATTGAAGCATTAGTAATGAAAAACAAAATGGCTGAAGCCAATACAGAGTTGGGTTACTTTTTAGGTACCAGAACTAGCGGCTATAATGCAGCGACAGATTTATTAAATGAAGGAGTCGTTACAGCTAAATATCCCGTTATTCCAAATGAATTTACCCCTTTTTACACCTTAACCCCTGTGCAAACTTCTTATATAAAAGCAATTGCTGAAGCACGTAGGAGAGAATTTATGCAAGAAGGGCACAGGTGGTTTGATATTAAACGTTTTAATCTTGTAGTAACGCATAATACACTTGCATTTGGAAAAATAGAAAGGAATAATATTCTAGAAAAAGATGATAAACGCAGAGCCTTACAAATACCACTTAGAGCGTCAGATAATGGTATTGAAAAAAATCCTTGATAAATTTTAATTAGAAAGTAGTATGAAAGTATTCAAAACATATAAAACGGTACTAATTGCGGGAGTTTTGCTTCTTGCTTCCTGTGCACATGAAAATCAGCCAAAAGAAAGTCAGTTTGATTATTCAATTCCTGTAAAAACAGATTTAGATAAATGGATTGGTATTAATTTTTTAACGCCATATAATATTAATGTATATTATTTGTGGAATCAAAATTTAGTAGACAACAATAGATATTTATACCCGCCTGATGTCACTAAAGTTCAGCCGGCGATGGAGGTGGTAAAAAAAATCTGGATCGATAGTTATTCTACTCTTGGAGGAGTTGATTTTGTTAAAAAACTTGCCCCAAGAGAATTTGTACTTGTTGGAGGTAAAAATTTAAATACAAATGGGACAAGGACATTAGGACTTGCAGAAGCGGGGCAAAAGATAACGCTCTTTGAGGTAGACAATCTCAATAAAAAAAACAGAGCAGATGTAACAGAATTTATTCATACCATTCAGCACGAGTATGTACACATTCTAAATCAAACAAAACCTTTTGATCAGCAGGCGTGGTATAAGTTAACCCCAGGCGGATACACAACATCGTGGTATACAGAAGCCACTGCTACTTCAAGAAACTTAGGATTCATCACAAGTTATGCACGCTTGAATATTATCGAAGATTTTGCCGAAACAGCTTCAACCATTTTAACAAGTTCAAAAGCAGAGTACGATGCTATATTAGCAGGAGCAAGTGATGCCGGTAGAGCGAGTATTAAAGCCAAAGAAGCAATTGTGGTGAATTATTATAAAAGTGCTTTTAACATCGATTTTTATGCTCTAAGGGATGAGGCACAAAAAAACACAGATGCCATAATAAACAATTAAGAATATTAAATTTTACAAAAAATATTATGAAAGCAAAATTTATATATAACTATTTACTGATTCCTTTTATAGCTTTGCTATTAGGGTCATGTTCGAGCCCGGAAGTAGAGGCAAAATTTGATAAAAATGCAACGGATCGACTAAGCGGCCGTCAAAAAGAACTGAATGATTTGTTACTTTCTTCTTCTGAAGGATGGAAAGCGGTTTATTATACCGATAGTACACAACTTGGAGGTTGGACCCACTTGTTTAAATTTTTACCACAAGGAAATGTAGACATGGCATCTGACTTTAGTGATACAGGAACTTACAGAAGTCAGTACAATATACAAACAGGTAGCACTGTAAGTTTAGTCTTTACTACAAAAAATAGAATACATCTTTTGTCAGATGCCGCAAACTCACCTACAACAGCACTTAATACAAAAGGATATTTAGGAGATTTTCAGTT
Source organism: Flavobacterium sp. N502540 (assembly GCF_025947365.1). Classification (NCBI taxonomy): domain Bacteria; kingdom Pseudomonadati; phylum Bacteroidota; class Flavobacteriia; order Flavobacteriales; family Flavobacteriaceae; genus Flavobacterium; species Flavobacterium sp. N502540. Next base: position 4,449,569 of record NZ_CP110012.1, on the reverse strand, counting down.
CTATTATTATGGACAAAAAAATGGAGATATTATTTTTAAAACCAATAGAAATGGACATTTTCTACGTTTTGCAAAAGCAACGGCTCAGGACTGGACTGATTTGCCTAAAAATGTACCAGTCATTAATGGTTTAGCTGGCGACGCATCAAGCCCACTATTTCGATTATTACAGATAAACGATGGAACGACAACTAAAGACTATCAATTTGATTATAACGCCCCAGCTCGTTTTGCGACTGGATCTTCTTTAGACCCTGCTGTTAAAGAAAGTTATAATTTTGCTTTTTCATTTAATCCGACAGGTGCTTTTTCAAAACTTCCTTTAGAAGTTAAAGGTCAAAAACTTTCCAATTTTATTTTTGACCCTACAAGCAAGAGTTTCACCGCAACCGGAACGGGTGGAGTGGCAGCAACCATTAAATTCACGAACAAGCCTCTATTGCTAACAGATGATTACAAGATACTATTACCTGCAAATGCAAATGTAGTATATGGACATGACAGGTCAATATTAACGGCTGCCTCAACAAACTCAGCATTATTCCTTTCATTATTCAGAGATATTGAAGCTTCTATGCCGGCTGGTACAACATTACTAAGAGTACAGCCTTGGTTTAACACTCCTAACGGAAGCTATGTTGAATACAGATTTTCAAACGCAGCAAATGTATTAACAAGAGTATACCATTTCTTTACATTATCAGTAGATGAAACAAAAAAAGTTATCATCTTAACGCCTACACCTAAATGGACTTCCGGAGCTACTTTTGCCAGTGCACTTCCTATTCCTGCGCCTGCAAACTTAAAGGCTATGGATGATCAGCTCATGAATCCGGTAGGTTTATACTTTAAGAAAGAAAATTTTACAGTAGGCGCTACTAATACCGTATTTACTTTTACGTCCGCTTCAAGTCCATTTAGAATGACAACCTGGGCTTTCCAATAAATTTTAGTTTTATTTTTATTTTATTATTTTGAGTAGAGGGCAATTCACTTTAGAATTGCCCTTTCTATTTTTAACAGTTAAAAAAGTATAAGAAATTCTGATCGATTATTTAGCTCCGAAATGAATTGCGATTGTTATTTTTTTAAAAAAAGAATTATCATATATTTGACAAGTCATTCACAGCACTGTTTTTTACTCTTTTTCTCAGGAGAAAGTAAAGAGCTGGTTAGCTGGAAATAATATTAACATTAATTTTGAATATGAAATTACTAGAAGGAAAAGTTGCCATTATTACAGGCGCTAGTCGTGGAATTGGAAGAGGAATTGCTGAAGTTTTTGCTAAACATGGCGCAAACGTTGCTTTTACATACAGCTCATCTGTAGCTTCTGCAGAAGCTTTAGAAGCTGAATTGAACGGTTTAGGAATTAAAGCAAAAGGATACCAATCAAATGCTGCCGATTTTAATGAAGCACAAACTTTTGTTGATGCAGTTTTAGCTGATTTCGGAACCGTAGATATCTTAATTAACAATGCCGGAATTACAAAAGACAACCTGTTGATGCGTATGTCTGAAGCAGATTTTGATCAGGTTATTGATGTAAACCTGAAATCTGTCTTTAATATGACAAAAGCAATTCAAAAAACCTTTTTGAAACAACGTTCAGGATCTATCATAAATATCAGTTCAGTAGTAGGAGTTTCAGGAAATGCCGGACAAACTAACTATGCAGCTTCAAAAGCTGGTGCAATTGGTTTCACTAAATCTGTAGCATTAGAGTTAGGTTCCCGTAACATTCGTTGTAATGCAATCGCGCCTGGTTTTATTGAAACGGAAATGACTGCAAAATTAAACGAAGATGTAGTAAAAGGATGGAGAGAAGGAATTCCGTTAAAAAGAGGAGGAAGCGCAGAAGATGTTGCTAACGCTTGTCTTTTCTTAGCTTCAGACTTAAGTGCGTATGTTACCGGACAAGTACTTAATGTTTGCGGAGGAATGCTTACCTAATAAGTTGATTGTTGATGGTTTGTTGTTTATTGTTCTGCAGCCATAAACTATAAACAAAAAACTCTAAACCATAAACAAATAATATATGACTACAAATACGATTCTATTAATATTACTTTCTTTAGTAATCGCAGTTGGTTTGTCGTATTTTCAATATTTTTTTAAAGCCAAAAACAAATCCAATGTGATTTGGTTTTTGGCTTTTTTACGTTTTTTAGCCATTTTTGGATTATTGCTTCTATTGATAAACCCAATAATGACTAAAAATTCACTGGAAGTTACCAAAACTCCGCTTGCAATTGCTGTAGACAATTCAAGTTCTATTACCGCTTTAAATTCAAATAAAAAAGTGATAGAATTACATCAAAAATTGATGTCGAATCCTGCGCTTCGGGATAAATTCGAAATTCAATCCTACCAGTTTGATGCCGATTTTAAACCTTCGGAGAAGTTTGATTTCAAAGGGAAACAAACCAATCTTGACGAAGTTGCCAAAAATCTAAAAAGCATCAATAAAAGCCTGATTTTTCCAACTGTAATTATAACTGACGGAAATCAGACTACAGGAAACGATTATGTATATCGTTTTGATCCTGTCAATAAAGTTTATCCTTTGGTTGTGGGAGATACAACCACTTTTTTAGATCTTAAAATCAATCAGCTTAACGTAAACAAATATGCTTTTCACAAGAATAAATTTCCTGTAGAAGTATTTCTTCAATACGCAGGAGACAAAGCCACAAATGCTGATTTTACCATATCACAAGGAGGTAAGGTAGTTGCCAAAGAAAAAGTTTCTTTTTCTCCTTCTAAAAAGACAGCAACCTTAAACTTGCTTTTACCAGCTGATAAAGTAGGTTTACAAATTTTTAAAGCAGCCGTTTCTTCCAATATCAAAGAGAAAAACAGCTATAATAATATCAAAAATTTTGCTGTCGAAATCATTGATCAAAAGTCAACGATTGCAATAGTTTCTGCTATAAACCATCCCGATATAGCAGCGTTTAAACGTTCGATTGAAACCAATGCACAGCGTAAAGTGATCCTGGTTAAGCCAAACGATATCAATCAGTTGCAAGAAGCTACTGTTTTGGTTTTATACCAGCCAACGACAGCATTCAAAGCCATTTTCGATAACAATAAGCTCGCGGGAGTAAACACTTTTATCATAACCGGAAACAACACTGACTTTAATTATTTGAATCAGCAGCAAAAAAATCTGGTATTTAAAATGAGTGGTCAGAGAGAAGATTATCTGGCAGAATTTGAATCGCAGTTTAATCTGTTCGCTGTAGACAATATAGGTTTTGAAAATTTTCCACCTTTGCAAAATTTATTCGGAACGGTGACCACTAATGGAAATGTATCAGTACTGCTTTCTTCAAAAATTAGAAATGTTTCGACAAATGCACCATTACTGGCCTTTACAGAGAATCAGGCAAAAAGAACCGCTTTTCTTTTAGGAGAAAACAGCTGGAAATGGCGTTTACAAAGCCATATTGACAATCAGTCTTTTGAGAAGTATGACGTTTTTATTGATAAGGTTATTCAGTATCTGGCTTCAACTACTTCCAAAAAATCTTTGGTAGTTACACACGAAAGCTTCTACAATTCCGGTGAGGCTATTGTGATCAATGCACAGTACTTTAATAAGAACTATGAGTTTGATGAGAAAGCAAGACTTACGATTACCATAACAAATGCAGCAACCAAACAGGTAAAAAACTACGACTTGCTAAAAGGAAACAACTCTTTTTCCGTAAATCTGGATGGATTGGCCACCGGAAAATATAACTTTACAGTAAAAGAATTGAACACCAATACCTCTTACTCAAGTCACTTTGAAATTTTAGATTTTGATATCGAAAAGCAATTTGTAAATCCGGATGTTCAGAAATTAAAACAATTAGCCTTGCAAACCAACGGAAAAGCTTTCTTTGAAAATCAGGCAGATGAACTTATTCAACAGCTTATAGAGAACAAAGAATACAAATCGATTGAAAAGAATGTTTCCACCAAATCACCATTGATTGACTGGGTTTGGCTATTGATTTTAATTGCCTTAGTATTAACAGCAGAGTGGTTTATCCGTAAATACAATGGATTACTTTAAATAGTAAAAAAGTTTCGTAGCACAAAAAGACTTTTTTTTGCCTAACTTGAAACTTTAAACATGAAACAAAACTAACTAATACAATGGATTTCAGGCTAAAAGTATTCTACACCGTTGCACTCCGCCTTAACTTTACTAAAGCGGCAACTGAATTATATATTTCACAGCCAGCGGTTTCCAAACACATTCAGGAACTTGAAGAAGCTTATAAAACCAAGCTTTTCGAACGAAACGGTTCTAAAATTGCTTTAACTCCCGCAGGAGAAATTCTACTGAAACACACCAAAAACATCTTTGAAATCTATCGCGAAATAGACTTCGAAATGAGCAGTTTTATTAACGATCGTCAAGGATTACTGAGGCTGGGAGCGAGTACAACGATTTCTCAGTATATCATTTCACCGGTATTAGCACGTTTTCATCAAAAACAAAAAGACATTAAAGTCAATTTGCTCAACGGAAATACAGAACAAATTGAGAATGCCTTAATCCATAAAGAAATCGAAATTGGAATTGTCGAAGGACAATCCAAAAACCAATCGATTAAATACACTCCGTTTTTAAAAGATGAACTCGTACTGGTGTGCAATACCAAGAATCCGCTGATCAAAAAGAATGAAATTTCATTAGAAGATTTAAAATCGATGAAATTCATCACCCGTGAACGTGGATCAGGAACACTTGAAGTTATAGAATACTCTCTGAAACAAGTTGGGGTAAAAATAAGTGATCTACAAATCGAAATGCAGTTAGGAAGTACCGAAAGCATTAAATCATATCTTCTAAACTCTGATTGTCTGGCTTTTATGTCCATACATGCAGTAGATAAAGAACTTAAAAACAACGAATTAATGGTGCTCGATATCGCAAACTTATCTGTTGAACGCTACTTCTACATCATTACTTTACTGGGTAAACCAAATGCATTAACCGAGCTTTTTATCCAAAATTTGTCTTCCTATTATAACTTAGAGTTATAGCCTATCGCGTTTTACGATTGGTAACTTTGATATAAACGACAGACCTTTGTACAAGAAATATCAAATTACTTATTTTGAAAACGAAACAACAAACATCGGTACATTTTTTTGAAATTAATCCATACCTGCAACAGGCAATTTTTGCTTTCATAATTGTTCTATGCCTGTTTTCAATCATTTCACCTCCAATTGCTTTACTATTAGGTGTCATTCTGGTAAATATCTTCGGAAATCCGTTTGAAAAGTTCAATGGAGTAGCGATTACTTTTTTACTTCAATTTTCAGTGGTAGGTTTAGGCTTCGGAATGAATGCGTCTACAGCGCTCTCTGCCGGAAAAGAAGGATTCTTACTTACTATATTATCCATTTTCAGCACTTTAATTTTGGGAACTTTCTTAGGGAAAGCATTCAAAACGGAGAAGAAAACCTCTCATTTAATTTCTTGTGGAACAGCTATTTGCGGAGGAAGCGCCATTGCAGCCATTGCACCGGTAATTAAATCTAATGAAAATCAGACCTCAATCGCTCTGGGAGTTATTTTTATTCTGAACTCCGCAGCATTGTTTGTGTTCCCCTTTATTGGACATCAACTCGACTTATCGCAGAAAGACTTTGGATTATGGTGCGCCATAGCCATTCACGACACCAGTTCTGTTGTAGGAGCTGCCAATAAATACGGTACGGAAGCACTTCAGATTGCAACTACGGTGAAATTGGCCAGAGCCTTATGGATTATACCGATCTCTCTCTTAACGGCCGTGCTTTTTAAGAATAAAAACTCTAAAATCAAGATTCCGTACTTCATAGGTTTATTCATTCTCGCCATGCTTTTCAATACTTATGTGCCGCAAACGGCTGTCATAGCACCACATATTGTTTCGATTGCCAAAATCGGTCTAACGATAACTTTATTCCTGATAGGAGCTACTTTAAGTATGAATGCTTTAAAATCAGTTGGAATTAAACCTTTACTACAAGGTGTTGTTCTTTGGATATTTATTGCAGTTCTGGGGCTTGTATCGATACTATTTTTCCACTAAAGAGAAATAGCTATTTCACATTCGAGAATTTAACAACAGGTTTATCAATCAGTTTATACTGTTTTCCTTTAAACGAAAAACGTCTTTCGATTTCGAAATTAAATTTCTTTTTAGTTTTAGCCATTGCAGCAATTTCATCGAGTAAAACGACTTCAAATTCATCATTAGCTTGGGCAGCTTTACTAAAGGAGCCGTTTGTTTTAACGATAATATCCCTAAAGTGTTTTTTGTTTACATCCTTTACGACTGTGTAAGAACCCGACCATTCTACGCTTGCCACATTGGTGAGTTTGTAATTGTAAGACGCTAAAATAGGCTGGTACCTTCCGTCAAATCCGGCAATCAGATAGAGAACCCCCTCAAATGGACCGCCCGCACCACCATTTACATGGGTGAGCGTAAAGGCGTACTGATCTTCTCCAATCTCTACCAATTTTGGAGAGGGAGCCTGAGCAAAAGAGCCAAACGCCGCAATAGCAGGTTGAAAAGATCTCATTTGCCAGGTTTGGTTGTTTTTAGCAAACTTGGCAACGCCAACAAGTCCGCCCGAAAATCTTCCGGTCTGCAACCCATCTTCGTCGTAAAAAGAATGATTAAAAAACAGCAATTTGAACTGATTCCCTTTGGAATCTGTGTAATCAAGAGTACCCAAAATTCGGGTTGCAACGCCATTTTCATAAGGAAACAACTGATCGCCTTCGAGACCATTGACATCAATATAAGCAGCAGGTTTGCAATTGCTGCATTTCCAGCTTATAAAAGTATTATGGTCGGAGAGATTGTAAATTTTACCCGGAAACAATTGCTGCATCGTTTTAACCGGATTGAACGGATCCGCAACCTGTAATGCTCTTTTGGTATTCAGAATCGTATCTTGAACATTTTTCAATTCGACAATATCTTCTTGTGCAAAACTGCTGGAAGTGTAGAGCAGGAAAAGAATCCCTATAGAAATCAGGCGCATATTTTTAGATTTAGATAAAAAGTAACGAATTTACGAAGAAACTTTTGATTTGAATTTCAATTACTTCGGATTTAAAAAAAAATAAATGAAGCTAATTTTGCAATCTTTATGATTATTCACTTTGAAATGTATATAAATAAAATAAATTTGCACCTCTAACAAAAATAAAAATGAAAAACTTAAAAATGAAACCAAGACTAATCGCATTATTCGCATTGGCAATTGGTTTTTTGACATTATCCTGGGGGATGGTTGGTCACGAACGCATTAATAAAGCCGCAGTTATGGCTTTACCACACCCGCTTCAGGTATTCTTCTATAATCATATAGATTTTATCACACAAGAAGCCTCTGTACCGGACATTAGAAAATATGCCTTAAATTATAAAGACGAAAATCCAAGACATTATTTCGACATGGAGAGTTTTGGTAACCCAGCAGATTTTCCACAGACTTTAGAAGCAGCTAAGCAAAAGTACGATGCCAAATTCTTAAACGACAACGGAATCCTGCCTTGGTATATCGAAGAGATGATGGTAAAACTGACAAAAGCTTTTAAAGAGAAGAACAGAGCTGAAATCTTATTTTTAGCAGCAGATTTAGGTCATTACGTTGGTGATGCACACATGCCATTGCATACTTCTTCAAATCATGACGGACAATTAAGCGATCAAAAAGGAATTCATTCACTTTGGGAAAGTAGACTTCCTGAATTATTTGTTAAAAACTACAGACTGAACGTTCCGCAAGCACAGTACTATGAGGATGTTCATAAAGCAACTTGTGACATGATTAATGATACTCACAGCTTAGTACAACCTTTGTTGGATGTAGATAAAAAGCTAAGAACAGCAACTCCGGAAAATGAGACTTTTAAAATGGATGCTGAGGGGAAAGTAGTAAAGAGCAAATACAATACAGCTGTTTTCTCTGACGAATATGCTAAAAAACTACACAAAGAATTAAACGGAATGGTGGAGAATCAAATGAAAAAAGCCATTTCAGCAACAGCAAGTTTTTGGTATACAGCGTGGGTAAATGCAGGAAAACCGGATTTAAGCGATTTAGACGCATTCGAGTTGACACAAAGAAATAATCAAGCCTTAAAAGATGATGCCAGATTATTTCAACAAGGAAACTTATTTGGAATGAAAAATCAGAATGATTAAATAGCTAACTATGTAAGTATTCAGTCGCAGTCACGGTCTCTGTACTGTGTTTAGTTTACAGATTATAGCTAATTATTATAATGAGAACAGCCTCAAATTCTAATGAATCTGAGGCTGTTTTTTTTATAATATTTCTTACTTAATTTTATTTTACACTTCATCTGCGATCAATACCGCAATAGTAAGCAGCATTCAACTGTGAGCACAACTGAATACTGTGACTGAGACTGAAAACTAACGCTGATACTTCTTCTCTTTAAGCATATAGGAAGCTGTTTGATAAAAAGAAATGGTTTCTTTTATTAAATCAGCTCTCTCCGTTTTCATCGGAGTTTCGTTGTAATCAATTTGAATTTCAGGAGCAATACCCTTTTTCGGATTAATTTGCACGTCAAGTTGTTTTACCTGTTGCTTAGGCGACAAAATCGTCAGAACATTGTCTTTTATTAGTCCCATGTCCTGATAAGTAGCGATAAAAGCTCGTGGTTTATAATCCGGTTTTAAAACGTCCTGACCAAAAAACTTACTTTCGTAATTAAAATTTAATAACCCAAAGAGCGTTGGCATAACATCTATTTGCGACATTAACTGATTGTATTTTCGAGGTTTTCCATTCGGATCATAAATAAACCCCGGAATTCTATACTTATCTAATGGAAGCTCAGTTTTTCCTGCACTTGAGGCACAGTGGTCGGCTACAATTACAAAAATGGTGTTCTTAAACCAAGATTGTTTGCTTGCCATTGCAAAGAATCTTTTCAACGAATAATCCGTATATTTTACACCGCCTTCGCGAGATTTTGCATCACCAGGAATATCAATTTTATTATTTGGATACGTAAAAGGTCTGTGATTACTCACCGTCATAATATGATTAAAGAAAGGTCTGTTTTCCTTTTCCTCAGCATTCATAACCTTTATCGCTTTATTGTACATATCTTCATCACAAACACCCCAAACATTGGAGAAGGTAATTTCTTCAGGTGCAAAACTTGACTTGTCTACAATTTCATAACCATTTCCGGAAAAGAAATCCTGCATATTATCAAAGAAAGCATCTCCGCCATACAAATATTTCACCTGATATCCTTTTTTCTTAAAAATAGCTCCGGTAGAAAATTTGTTTTTATTGTCTTCTCTTTTTACAACACTTTCACCGGCAGTTGGAGGCAAACATAAAGTAACCGCTTCCAGTCCGCGAACTGTCCTGTTTCCGGTAGCATATAAATTGGTAAAAAGAAGACTCTTTTGTGCCAAACTGTCTAAGAAAGGAGTAATATTTTCCTCATTTCCATACATCTTCATAAAATCGGCACTATAACTTTCAATAGTAATCAGGACCACATTTTTATGATTTTCAAGCGAATCTCCGGTGATAGTTCTTTTAGTACTATTTCCGTTAATAGTAGCGAATTGCTGTTTTAGAAGCGCAAAAGCCTCTTTATTAGGCAACGTTTTATAAAAATCAAAGTAATCAAGCTTACTGTTTTCAAATGCTAAGTAAAATTTATATATACCGTTAGCCTGTAACTCGTTAACAAAAACATTCTTTGAGTTTTCTGTTTTTGCCAACATTGGAATCGCAATTAGCGAAACTGCAAATGCCCCAAGATAGATCCCCGTAATTTTTAGTTTCTCACTTATAGTTGGAATATGGTCAATATAGTTTCTGGACTTTTTAAGGATAAAGTAAGTCACAATTCCGGTCACTAAAAATAAAGCCGAAAACAAAGGAATTACCGGATAGGACTCCATAATATTTCCAATAACCTCAGTAGTGTAAATCAAATAATTTACCGCAATAAAATTATATTTCACACCAAACTCATTCCAAAAGAAATACTCACTTAAACCATTTTGCAGAATTAGCAAAACATACAGGAAAATTACAAATGCAAACAACCAATATCTGATTTTATCCCTTAGCTTAGGAAGAAACAATAAAAGAGCAAAGAGACCCATCTTAATTCCGATGAAAATCATAACGATCATTGGCAAAGCACCTCCATACTCGTCAAAAACACTTTTCCCGGAAGCTGCATAGATAAAGAGAACTGCAAAAATCCCAAGAATTATATAACCGGAAGGTTTATTATACTTAGAATTGGATATAAAAATCAGATAAAGCCATAAAAAAACACTTGCCAGAACAAAAACAAAAAAATCAGAAATAAGTCCAAGGACAAAGATTTTTAAGCTCTGAATAATGGTAAATGAACTTTGTGTAATGGGATGAAAAAACAAAACAATTCTTAACAGAAAACTAACGATAAAATAAAATATCGCCAGATTATAGATTGGGGAAAACTTTTTTGAAAGGGACATTAATAGCTTTTTAAGTTCAGAAATTATTAATTTAAAAGAGTTATTCGTTTGCTTAAGATTGTAAAATTAGTAAAAATAACCTACTTTTTTTAAGAATAAACAACGAGTAGTCTCTTTTACAGTCAAATATGAGATTATTACCTATTTTGACTTCTTTTTCAAGCAAAAATAATCCCATTAAATTAATTCAGAATAAAGTTATGCTTTTGCCTTACTTAGTGTTAACTTAAGGTTTACTTAAGCGGGATAATTTTCAGCTATTCTAATGGTATTAAGTCTTTTCTGACCTCAAAAGTCTTATCTTTGAAGGTAAATAATTACAGTTCAACTAAAATTACACTATTAAAATGCACATTCTAATCGTTGAAGATGAGTTAGGTATTGTTCAGTTTTTGCAACAAGGTCTGCAGGAAGAAGGATACCAGATTACGACAGCCAATGATGGCTCTAAAGCTTTTGAGCTGATCCACAGCCAACACTTTGATTTGATTTTATTAGACTGGATGCTTCCTAAAATTAACGGATTAGATTTGTGCAGAGCCATTAGAGTTAAAGATCAGAAAACCCCAATTATCTTTTTAACCGCTAAAGATACTGTACAGGAAACGATAGAAGGCCTAAAAGCAGGAGCAAATGACTACATCAAAAAGCCTTTTAGCTTTGAGGAATTGGTAGAACGCATCAAAATACACTTTAGGAATCGAAAAGGATCAGAAGATTTGACTTTGGGGACTATCAAAATAGATTTGTTAAAACATATTGTTCTAAAAAACAATGAAGAAGTTGCGCTGACCCAGAGAGAATTTGAACTCTTAAAATATCTTATTCAGAATAAGGGAAAAGTCTGCACACGAAATCAAATATTAAAAGATGTTTGGGAAATAAACTTCGAATACGACACTGGTGTAATCGATGTTTTTATGAATGCCATCAGAAAAAAACTCAATTTAAAAATTGAAGAAGATTATATTAAAACAATACGCGGCATTGGTTATATCGCTAACGATTTATAGATGACACAACTTTCTTTTAAAAACAGAATTGCTTTAAATTACATCATTACAACCGGATTATTAATTTTAGCCGTTTTCTCCGTCATTTATTCTATTGTAAAACATACGGTTTACAGTCATATTGATGAGAAAATAAAAGTTGAAATTCAAAATCACCTGCAAGAAATTAAAGAGGTAAAGGGAAAAGTAATTTTAATTGATGAAGAAGAATGGAACGAAAGAGAACACAACACGGTAGATGTAAATCCCGTTTTTGTAGAGTTTCTCGATCTGAATAAAAGAATAATTGAAAAAGCACCGAATCTAAAAACCCAAATCCTTAAATTCAATGATTCTGTTGAAGACTTTGAACTCTTTGACACCAAAATGGGAGACCATGCGATCCGACAAATTCAGGTTCCGCTCCATCTTAAGGAGAAGAAAATTGGATATGTGATTGTTGCCATGTCCCTGGCCGATTCAAAAATGGTATTGAACAACCTGTTTGATATCATGTCACTTTCTTTTTTAGGTATTTTGATCCTGTTATTTTTTATAGCCAGATTCTTTGCGGGACGTAGCATAAAACCCATCAATGAAATCATTAACACCTCAAAAATTATCACCAAAGACAATTTAAAGGCACGTATTGCATTGCCAAGAACAAAGGATGAATTGTACACGCTTTCGAAAACGATAAACAATCTTTTAAACCGAATTGAACATGCTATTGAACGCGAAAAAGAGTTTACCTCTGATGCTTCTCATGAACTAAGAACACCTCTTACCGTTATTAAAGGAACACTTGAAGTATTGATTCGTAAACCTCGTGATAACAAAGAATATGAAGATAAGATCAACTATTGTATAAAAGAAGTCGACCATCTGAATATGCTTGTAGATCAACTGCTGTTGATGGCTCGTTTTGAAAATCAGAAGAAAAATATCAATACAGAATCTGTTTATCTAAATGGGGTAATTTTAGACGTTTTCAGATTAAACTCTGAAAGAATTAACAATCAGCAGATCAAAATTAAATTTGATACTCGTCAGGATTATTATATTGAGTCGGATAACTTTTTAGTGATTACTATACTCAGAAATATAATTTCGAATGCTATTAAATATTCGCACAGTGGAGGAGAAGTAACTATTCTGCTCTCTGAAGAGAATGAAAAGACAATCTGCAGAATTTCGGATAACGGTATTGGTATTGCAAAGCAAGATTTAGACGCTATTTTTAGTCCATTCTTTAGATCCAATTCTACGGAACATCCGGAAATTAAAGGAACCGGATTAGGGCTTTCCATCGTAAAAAGGGTAACTGAATTACTTGATATCAAGTTTAAAATGGAAAGCGAAATAGGGGTAGGTACCACTGTCATTCTATACTTTGATCATAATAAAAAAGCACTATTATAGCTTCTGAAAGGCCTGTAAAACTAAGCCTTAAAAGATTTTTTAACAATAAAATACCATTAAGTTAAAATAAAAAATGCTTTTTTATGAAAATAACTACTATATTTGCAACCGAATCAAAGAATTAAAAAATAAAACAAGACATGATTTCTAATCAATTACATCATCATCATTTTCATTATTGCTCTCAAGCGATGTGTTAATGGTATGCGTGTAAATCATCATATTTTAAAACCCGTTTGAGTACATCAAACGGGTTTTTTTATACCACTTCTTTGTACTCAGACTATTTAATTCTAAAAAACTAAAAAAATGAGTACATTAAAAATTGCAATTCAAAAATCAGGTCGATTAAACGAAGACAGCATTCAAATTCTTAAAGATTGCGGTATTTCAATCAACAACGGAAACGATCAGCTTAAAGCCGAAGCTTCCAACTTTCCCTTAGAAGTTTTATACCTTCGAAACTCAGACATTCCGCAGTATTTAATTGATGGAGTCGTAGATCTTGCTATCGTTGGCGATAATTTACTTGTGGAGAAAGGCCGACAAATTGAAGTAATTCAAAAACTGGGTTTTTCTAAGTGTAAAGTTTCTGTTGCAGTTCCTAAGACCTTTGAATACAATTCGATACAGGATTTATCAGGTTTGCGTGTTGCAACATCATATCCTAATACCGTTAATGAGTATTTTAATTCTTTCGGACTGACAGTTGATATTCACCAAATTTCAGGTTCTGTAGAAATTGCCCCTAATATCGGGCTTGCAGATGCCATTGTAGATATTGTTTCCAGCGGAAGCACCCTATTCAAAAACAATTTAAAAGAGGTGGAAGTAATTCTTAAAAGTGAAGCTGTTCTGGCAGTTTCACCAAAAGTATCTCCCGAAATTCAAAAACACATTGATACTTTAAAATTTAGAATTCAGTCTGTTTTAAGAGCACGAAACTCCAAATATATCCTAATGAACGTACCCAACGATAAAATCGAAGCAATTGGAAAAATTCTGCCGGTGCTTCGAAGCCTTACCGTTTTGCCACTTGCACAGGAAGGATGGAGCAGCGTTCACTCGGTAATTGACAAGGACACCTTTTGGGATGTAATTGACCAATTAAAAGAGGAAGGAGCAGAAGGAATCTTAGTGTGTCCAATTGAAAAAATGGTTCTGTAGTGTGCTTCGCATGTTTTAGGCTTTAAGCAGTACGCTATAAGCCTAAAAAATTAAAAAATATTCCATAGTTAAACCGCATACAGCCTAAGGCTTAGCGCTTAAAGCTTATAACATAAAGCATAAAAAAATGAATAAAATAAACAATCCGAAACCAGATACCTGGTCAGAAATACTAAAACGACCAACTAAAACAATCGATGATATCGAAGTTACAGTAAAGGAAATTTTTAAAGAAGTACAGAAAAAAGGGGATGAAGCTGTTGCTAAATACACTTCAATTTTTGACGGAATTGCTCTGGAAAACTATGAAGTTTCATCTGAGGAGATTCAGGAAGCCAATAGTAGCATTTCAGAGGAACTAAAAGCGGCTATTCAGTTAGCAAAAGAAAACATATATAAATTTCACAGTGCTCAAAAAACAGATAAGATCTCAATTGAAACGACTGAGGGAGTCAACTGCTGGCAGGAAAAGAGACCTATTCAAAAAATTGGCCTATACATTCCCGGAGGAACAGCACCTTTGTTTTCAACCGTTCTAATGTTGGCTGTCCCTGCCGGAATTGCTGGCTGTAAAGAAATAGTACTGTGTTCTCCCCCTGATAAATCTGGAAAAATAAACCCTGCAATTCTATATGCGGCTACTTTATGCGGTGTAACCAAAATCTTAAAAGTGGGAGGAATTCAGGCCATTGCCGGAATGACATTTGGAACAAACTCAATCCCTAAAGTATATAAAATTTTCGGACCAGGAAATCAATTTGTAACTGTGGCAAAACAATTAGCAACTCAATTTGGAGTAGCCATCGATATGCCTGCCGGCCCTTCAGAATTATTGGTCGTTGCGGATGACACTGCTATACCAGCGTTTGTTGCCTCCGATTTACTGTCTCAGGCAGAACACGGAACAGACAGCCAGGTGATTCTGGTTTCGACCTCTAAAAGATTAATTGAAGCCGTTGAAAAGGAGATCCAGATTCAAATTGAAGAACTTCCCCGAAAAGCAATTGCTAAAAAAGCCATTGAAAATTCAAAGCTAATTTATGTAGAAAACGATCAGATCGCTTTAGATCTAATTAATGAGTATGGACCGGAACATTTTATAATTTGCTCTCAATACGATGATTTCTACTGTAACGGAATTATCAACGCAGGTTCTGTGTTTATAGGCAATTACACCCCTGAAAGTGCGGGAGACTATGCGTCAGGAACCAATCATACTTTACCAACAAACGGCTATGCTAAAAATTACAGTGGCGTAAATCTGGACAGTTTTGTAAAATCAATGACCTTTCAGAAAATATCTAAAGAAGGAATTCAGAAAATTGGCGCCGCCATTGAAATTATGGCTGAAGCTGAAGGATTGCAAGCTCACAAGAATGCAGTTACATTGCGATTAAAGAGTTTGAAGGAAAGAGTATAGAACCAAGAGGCAAGAATATAGAGGCAAGAATATAGAGGCAAGAATATAGAGCAAAGAACAAAGAACAAAGAACAAAGAGCAAAGACTATAGAACATAGAAGTAAAGGATACGGTAGCTACTGACCAGACAAAAAGTCTACTATCTTGACTCTTGGCTCTATACTCTATTCTCTAAAGAAAAAAAACAAAAAAAATGAAATTCGATATAAACACGATAACAAGAGAGAATGTAAAATCTTTGAAGCCTTATTCATCAGCTCGTGACGAGTTTGAAGACTTTGATACTGCTGCCGAAATGATTTTTCTGGATGCGAATGAAAATCCGTTTCAAACTGGAGTAAATCGCTATCCTGATCCGCAACAACTTTCGGTTAAAGCCATTTTAGCAAAGAATAATAAGGTAAAAACAAGCCAGATTTTATTAGGAAACGGAAGTGATGAAGTTCTCGATTTGCTTTTCAGAGCTTTCTGTGAACCTAAAACAGATAATATTATTTCGCTTCCGCCAACATATGGAATGTACAGCGTTCTGGCAGATATTAATGCTATCGAAAACAGAGAAGTTCTACTTTCAACTGATTTTCAGCCACAAGTAGATCAGATCTTAGATGCTGTTGACGATTCTACGAAAATTATCTTTTTATGCTCTCCAAACAATCCCACGGGAAATTCATTTTCAGACGAGAGCGTTGTGAAGCTACTTCAAAACTTTAAGGGTTTAGTTGTAATTGACGAGGCTTATATAGACTTTTCAAAAAAGGAAAGCTGGCTGACGGAGATAGACGAATATCCAAACTTGATCATCACGCAAACCCTTTCAAAAGCCTACGGACTAGCAGGAATCCGATTAGGAATCTGCTATGCTTCCGAAGCTGTGATTTCGGTTCTCAACAAAATAAAACCTCCCTATAATGTAAACGAATTAACCCAGCAGAGAGCTATAAATCGTTTGAATGATCCTGAAAAAATACAGAATGAAATAGCTTCAATTATCGAACAAAGAGAAGAGTTAATTAAAGTTTTACTTGAGGTTGATTTTGTAGAAAAAGTATATCCAACAGAAGCTAATTTTGTTTTGGTAAAAGTAGATGATGCCAATAAAAGATACGATCAGTTAATTGAAAAAGGAATCGTAATCCGAAACAGAACCAGTCAGCCTTTATGTGAAAACTGCCTTCGTTTGACGATTGGCATTCCGGAAGAAAATGCTGTTTTGATAAAGGAAATAAATTCGTTAAAATAGATTCTTACACACAGATTGATTCTCAATCTTGTCATTTCGACGAAGGATAAATCTTCGCAAGAAACTCCACAAAGCTTGCGCATTAAAACAGAGATCTTTCCTTTGTCGAAATAACAAACTCGAGAGATTAGGAAATATAAACGTGCCAACAGAGGTCACAAAAAATAAACTATGAAAAAAGTACTTTTTATCGATCGTGACGGAACGATTGTTTTAGAACCAGAAAATTACCAATTAGATGCTTTGGAGAAAGTAGAATTTTATCCAAAAGCTTTTCAATACTTAGCTAAAATTGCCAACGAACTAGATTACGAATTGGTAATGGTTACCAATCAGGACGGTCTGGGAACGGATAGTTTTCCGGAAGAAACGTTTTGGCCAACACAAAATTTCATTTTAAAAGCATTTGAGAATGAAGGAATTAAATTTGACGCCATTTTCATCGACAGATCTTTTCCTGAAGATAATGCCCCAACAAGAAAGCCTAGAACGGGAATGCTTACACAATACATCAATAACCCGGAGTATGATTTAGAAAATTCCTTTGTTTTAGGAGATCGTTTGACGGATGTGGAACTAGCTAAAAATCTGGGAGCGAAGGCTATTTTTATCAATGATAATGACGGAATCGGGAGCAATGAAATTTCATCTAAACGCGAAGAATTAGACCAAACTATAGTTCTTCAGACAATGAGTTGGAAAACGATCTATGAGTTTTTAAAGCTAGAAGCGCGTTCAGCCTCGATTACACGTAAAACAAATGAAACAGACATTTTTATTAATTTGAATCTGGATGGAACGGGAAAAAGTAAAATTGAAACCGGAATTGCATTTTTTGACCACATGTTAGATCAAATTTCCCGCCACGGACAAATGGATTTAGAAATATTGGTAAAGGGTGATTTGGAAGTAGATGAACATCACACCATTGAAGACACCGCAATTGCTTTGGGAGAAGTTTTCGCCAAAGCACTAGGAAATAAACTGGGAATCGAACGTTATGGCTTTTGTTTGCCTATGGACGATTGTCTGGCGCAGGTCGCAATCGACTTTGGCGGAAGAAACTGGTTGGTTTGGGAAACCGAATTCAAGCGCGAAATGGTTGGTAAAATGCCAACGGAAATGTTTTTCCACTTCTTTAAATCATTCTCAGATGGTGCAAAAGCAAACATCAACATCAAAGCGGAAGGAGCCAATGAGCACCACAAAATCGAGGCTATCTTTAAAGCTTTCGCAAAAGCGATAAAAGTGGCAGTGAAAAGAGATACGGAAAAAATGATTTTACCTTCAACAAAGGGAATGTTGTAAAACGCTATAAACTATAAGCAATAGGCAATAAGCCTAAAGCTTAAAGCTTAAAGCATAAAGCTTTTATTAATGAAAATAGTAATCATAAACTACGGCGCAGGAAATATTCAAAGCATCATGTTTGCTGTGGAAAGACTCGGTTTTAAAGCCGTTTTGAGCAACGATCCCGATGAAATTCAAAAGGCCGACAAAATAATTTTTCCTGGAGTAGGAGAGGCAAGTTCGGCAATGACTAAACTGAAAGAAAGCGGTTTGGATCATTTGATTCCGAACTTAAAGCAGCCTGTTTTAGGAATCTGCCTCGGAATGCAATTAATGTGTAATGCAACGGAAGAAGGAAATACTCAAGGTTTAGGAATTTTTGACGTAGATGTTATCAAATTTACGTCTAATGTAAAAGTGCCACAAATGGGGTGGAATCAGATTTATGATCTAAAATCTGATCTGTTTACAAACATTGCCGAAAATGAATTTATGTACCTGGTACACAGTTTCTACGCACCAAATTGCAAATACATGATCGCAACAACAAACTATGGTGTAGAGTACGCATCGGCATTACAAAAAGATAATTTTTATGGAACGCAATTTCACCCTGAAAAGAGTGGTGATGTTGGAGAGAAAATTCTTTGGAATTTCTTAAAAATGTAAATATTTCAATATCAATCAAATATCAATAATCAATTTCAATTTTTAAAGGCTCTAAAATTCCGACTTTAAGACTTTAGACTTTCAAACTTCAAAACCAATAAAAAATGAGAATAATACCCGCCATAGATATTATCGACGGAAAATGTGTTCGCTTATCGAAAGGCGATTATGACACTAAAATAATTTACAATGAAAATCCTATCGAAGTTGCCAAATCATTTGAAGCTCATGGAATAGAATACCTGCATTTAGTAGATTTAGACGGTGCCAAGTCAAGCAAAATTGTCAATTACAAAATCTTAGAACAAATTGCGACACATACCAGTTTACAAATTGATTTTGGAGGTGGTTTAAAATCAGATGAGGATTTAAGAATCGCTTTTGAAAGTGGGGCAAACCAAATTACCGGCGGAAGTATTGCTGTAAAAAATAAAGAAATATTCCAAAAATGGATCACTCAATATGGTTCCGCGAAAATTATATTAGGCGCTGACGCCAAGGACGAAAAAATTGCCGTTTCGGGCTGGTTAGAAAATTCAGACGAAGATTTAATTCCGTTCATTCAGGAGTATCAAAACAAAGGAATTCAATACGTTATTTGTACAGATATTGCAAAAGATGGAATGTTAGGAGGCCCAAGCTTTGATTTGTACAGCAAAATTTTAAAAAACTGTAATGTCAAATCGAGCGAAGTAGAGATTAAGCTCATCGCATCAGGCGGAATTTCAACATTCGATGAATTACCTAAATTAGCCGAGCTTGGCTGTGAAGGAACAATTATTGGAAAAGCAATCTACGAAGGACGCATTAGCTTAAAACAATTAGAGAATTTTATAATTAGAAAATGAGAAAATTTTATAATTAGATAATTTATTACGTGACATAGAATAACTATCTAATTAACTAATTTTCTAATCAACACATTAAAGAAATGTTAGCAAAAAGAATCATACCCTGTTTGGATATAAAAAATGGGAGAACCGTAAAAGGGGTTAATTTCGTTGATCTTCGCGATGCAGGGGATCCGGTTGAGTTGGCAGAACTGTATTCAGCAGAAGGCGCCGATGAACTGGTTTTTCTGGATATTTCAGCCACTGAAGAACGCCGTAAAACGCTTGTTAATATGGTTCGAAATGTCGCAGAGAAGATCAATATTCCATTTACTGTCGGAGGAGGAATTTCGAGCGTTGAAGACGTTGAAATTTTACTGAACAATGGCGCAGATAAAGTTTCGATCAATTCCTCGGCAGTCAAGAATCCACAGTTAATTAATGAACTGGCTCAGAAATTTGGAAGTCAGTGCGTTGTTGTCGCTATCGATGCCAAACAAATTAACGGACAATGGATTGTACATTTGGTAGGAGGAAAAGTACCAACCGAACTCAACTTATTCGATTGGTCAGTTGAAGTGGCAGCACGTGGAGCAGGAGAGATATTGTTTACTTCGATGGACAATGACGGCACTAAAAACGGATTTGCGAATGAGGCACTCGCTAAACTTTCAGCACTCGTTAATATTCCGATAATTGCTTCGGGTGGTGCAGGAAATATTCAGCATTTTGTAGATTCATTTAAGGAAGGTAAAGCCGATGCCGCCTTAGCCGCAAGTGTTTTTCACTTTAAAGAGATTGAAATAAAGGCATTGAAAGAAGAACTTAGAAATAATGGGATTGAAGTAAGGGTTTAGAGTAAAGAGAATAGACTAAAGAAAAAAAAGATTCTGGTAATCTACAATCTGAACTCTAAAGTTTAGAATAAAAAGAGTACGATATAATTAAAAAACAAAAAGAATTCAGCAATCTAAAATCTGAACTCAAAAATCTAAAATAACTATGAACGTAGATATTAAAAGTGCACACGGATTAATTCCGGCAATCATTCAGGATGCAGAAACCAAGAATGTACTGATGCTGGGATATATGAACGAAGAATCACTTCAAAAAACAATAGAAACTCAAAAAGTAACCTTTTTCAGCCGATCCAAACAAAGACTTTGGACAAAAGGTGAGGAGAGCGGTAACTTTTTAAATCTGGTAAGCATCAAAAATGACTGTGATGGAGATACACTTTTAATCCAGGCAAACCCTGTAGGACCAATCTGTCACACAGGAGCAGATACCTGCTGGCAGGAAGAAAACAAAGAAAACTACGGTTTTATTTCTACCTTAGAAAGTACTATCAAGACCCGTAGAGAAAATGCCGATTCGGAAAAAAGTTATGTGGCTTCACTATTCGAAAAAGGAATTAACAAAATTGCTCAAAAGGTGGGTGAAGAGGCCGTAGAAGTAGTTATTGAAGCTAAAGACAATAACGACGATTTATTCTTAAGCGAAAGTGCTGATTTGCTTTTTCATTACCTTATCTTATTGCAAGCCAAAGGCTATCAGCTTAATGATGTTGTTGATGTTCTGAAAAAGCGTCAGAAATAAAAAGTTTAGTTTCAGGTTTCAGGTTTCAAGTTATGTGAAGTAACCTGAAACTTGAAACCTGAAACAAATTAGCCGACAGTTACTCTACAAACTCAAAAACGGCAAACTCCTGTGGTTGATGAAAACCAAATCTAGAACTTTTATAAGCTTGTAAAGCAAGATATTCAGTGGTATTACCATAATCAATTCTAAAAGCATTTCCTCGCCACTTAGTTCCCGCTTTTGGTGTTGAAAAATTACCATTTTTAATCGTATTCAAGCTCGAGAAGGGAATTTTAATTTCGGCATTGAATCCTTCGTTCGTTATTTTGCTTTGGGTTTCCAATCCCAAAACATCAAATGCGATACTCATATCCCATCCGCCACAAG
Organism: Flavobacterium sp. N502540; assembly: GCF_025947365.1. Lineage (NCBI taxonomy): Bacteria > Pseudomonadati > Bacteroidota > Flavobacteriia > Flavobacteriales > Flavobacteriaceae > Flavobacterium > Flavobacterium sp. N502540. Next base: position 4,428,024 of record NZ_CP110012.1, on the reverse strand, counting down.
CTGGTGAGATACATTTTAGAAGTAAATCATAATAAGAAGAGTAGGCATTGACCCCAATTTCGAGATAATTTTCCCCATTACCGTCCGGATCTATAAAAATTTCAACTAAATCATCAGTGTTAAAAATTTCAGTGTCTTTTTGCTGTGCCTTACCTATAATTTTAGAATCAATCGAACGATAGGCGATATATAGGTTATCAGTATCCCATGCAAAAGAAACATACGTATCCTGAGTCGCCTTTTTTCCGGAATCATGAACCACAAACGGCCCGAGAAAAAGAGTTTTCCAATCTGATAAATTGCCATCAATAGTTATTTTTTGAGTGATTCTTGGAATAAGAATATTTTGCGAATAAGTTGTGATCGAGCACATCAGACAAAGCAGGATAGTAATTTTAAGAATTCTCATAAATAACGCATAGGAATTTGATTTGCTAAAATACAGAAGAATAAACGAATTTTAACATTAATTTTTAGAATCCTCCTTATTAAATCGGTCAAAACTTGATTCGAATGTTTACATTTGTTGAAGTGTAAACGGCTCAAAAAGCCTTCTTAATTTCGATTAAAAGAAAATATCTGTTTCATATGAAAAAATACTTCAGTGGCGTTTGTATCGCCTTTCTATTTGGTTTTACAGCCAATGCACAAGGACTTTTGAATAAGTCTGAAACTATTTTTACACATCAGGACACTTTACGCGGAAGCATCACAAAAGAAAGAGCCTGGTGGGACTTAAAATACTATCATCTTGATGTAAAAGTGAGTCCAAAAGAGAGAACAATTTCAGGTTCAAATACAATCCGTTATACTGTTTTAACTCCGTACGATAAGATGCAGATTGATTTACAGGAACCTATGCAGATCACGAAAGTAACACAGGATGGGAAAGAATTACAGTTTAAGAGAGATGGAAATGCCTTTTTTATTACGCTGACTGAAAAACAAAAGACAGGTGATACCAAAGAAGTGGTAGTGAGTTTTACCGGAAAACCGAGAGAAGCCGTTAAGGCGCCTTGGGATGGAGGAATTAGCTGGAAAAAGGACAAAAATGGTAAAGATTTTATAGCTTCATCCTGTCAGGGATTGGGAGCAAGTGTATGGTGGCCGAATAAAGATCATATGTATGATGAAGTCGAAAACATGTTGATCAGCGTAAACGTTCCCGGTGACCTTACTGAGGTTTCAAACGGGAGATTAAAAAGCGTTAAAAAGGAAAAGGATGGAACAAAAACCTTCAACTGGTATGTTTCAAATCCCATCAACAACTATGGTGTAAACATCAATATTGGGGATTATGTTAATTTCTCAGAAGTATACAAAGGTGAAAAAGGAGATCTAGATTGTAACTATTATGTTTTAAGAGACAATCTAGCTTTGGCAAAAGAACAGTTTAAAGATGTACCAAAAATGCTAAAAGCTTTTGAAAACTGGTTCGGACCTTACCCATTTTACGAAGACAGCTACAAACTGGTCGAAGTACCTTATTTAGGAATGGAACATCAAAGCAGCGTAACTTACGGAAATGGTTATAAAAATGGATACTTGGGACGTGATTTAAGCGGAACAGGCTGGGGATTAAAATTTGACTTTATTATCATTCACGAATCAGGACACGAATGGTTTGCCAACAATATTACGTACAAGGATATTGCGGATATGTGGGTCCATGAGAGTTTTACTAATTACTCTGAAAGCCTTTTCCTGGAGTACTACTACGGAAAAGATGCTGCTGCAGAGTACGTAATTGGATGCCGTAAAGGGATCCAGAACGACAAACCTATCATTGGTAATTATGACGTAAACAACGAGGGGTCAGGTGATATGTATCCAAAAGGAGCCAACATGCTGCACATGATGCGTCAGATTATAAATGATGATGCCAAATGGAAATCGATTTTAAGAGGCTTAAATAAAACTTTTTATCACCAAACTGTGACAAGCAAGCAAATCGAGGATTACATCAACACACAATCCGGAATTAACTTTAATAGAGTATTTGCTCAATATTTGACCACAACAAAAATCCCGGTTTTTGAGTATATGTTTAAAAACGGAACCTTTGGTTACCACTGGACCAATTGCGTTTCTAAATTTGATATGCCCGTAAGAGTAAAATTAAACGGAGTGGAAACATGGTTAAAACCAACAACCGAATGGCAGTCTGAAAAAACTACTAATGAAGACAGAAAGGTCGAAGTAGATAAAGATTTCTATGTAACAACTTCGAACATAGTCGAATAAAACATTGATAAATTTCAATAAAAAATCCCAAATTCCAACCTAAAGGAATTTGGGATTTTTTGTATCTAATTTATAAAAGTAAACCGGACACGTTTTAAGAACCTATCCGGTTTATTAGTTTAAAATGATTATGAAACAATTATCTAATTATCAAATTGACTAATTATCTAATTTATTATCGACTGTTCAGCTTCGCCTTCTCTCTAATAATATCAGCGATCTTCCTGTTGTCAATTTTACTTTCCAGCCATGAAATAATATCAAGGTATAAAAAGGCTCTCTTCTCATAAGTATTCTTCTCCAGTTCGATAAAACGAGCCCTCATCTTGATAAACTCCTTTTTAATATCGGCAGGGTAGAAGTTATTCAGGTTTTTCATGAACTTGATAATCTCTTTCTGAACCTCATGTAAATCATTCATCTTTAAGAGGAATTTATACGTGTTCTTCAAATGATTTTCCAGATAATAATCCTTACCTAATTCGTAATGTGCAATCAACGATAAAAGTCTTGCAAAGCACATTAAATCTTCACGCATCGACAGATTTTTATTGTTGATGATCTTATCCAAATAATTAATCGATTCATTGTACTTTTCAGTACCAAAATAAATAGAGGCAATTTTATAGTAAAACAACATCTCGTGATGCTCATCAAGATGTTCGCTGTGAAGCTTTATTTTCTGAAGAATCTCCGGAATAAGATATTCGCTTTCAGCAAAAGTTCCTTCCAGTATGTGAAGATTCAACTTATTATTATAAACGTACAGAAAAGAAAGCGATGCAATGTTATCATTCACCGGAAACCTTGGATCGGCAATGGTTTCTTCTAAAAGCGTCAGATACTTTTTGAAATTCGACTTGTATTTCAACATATACAACGACTCCAGAAAATAATGATTCCCCTTTAAGAAAAAGACTGGGTTCAGGTAAATCATATTAGGATTATCATAAAACAATCTCACCCATTTGTAGGCATATTTATAACTCGCTAAGAAATCCTGGACCAGAAAACTACGCCAAAGATTAGCATTATAGAACCAGTATTTCTCCCGAAAACCAAACTTACTTTCATCCAGTTTTGAAATATGCTTATTGAAGTAATCGTCAATGTATTTATACTCTTCATCGCTTTTTACATAGCCGGTTTTTAACATGATTCCGTACAGCTGCAGCGATAAATTGGATAATTTACTTGAAATGGTGTTGCGATAATTCAGTTCTTTGGCCTGAATCACTAATTCGTCGGCACGTCCCTGAATACTTCGGGTAATGTATTGTGATTCGATTAGTTTTTCGAATTCTACAATTTCATACGCCATATATTTCTCATCATTCTCAAGCGCCAGTTGTTTTGTTTTGTCCAGAATCTTCAAACTCTGTTTGTACAAACCTTTATTGTATAAAATAACAGCAAAATCGATTTGTTCCCGCAACTGATAACGAATATTCTGACTCGGAATATTCAAGCGTATACTTACTAAAATCTGTTTGTATAAGTATGATTTTAAATTAGATAGCTGGACCTTTTTAATAATACCACTCTTAAGAATCAGCTTTTCATCATACGTTTCAGACTTATCCAGAATGTTAAATAATTCGATGAATTTGGTATTCGAACTCGTCTCTAAACGGCTTGCAAAAATCTTAAACTGCCTTTTTTCGGATTTAGAAAGTGATTTTATTAATACAAATAAGAAATCTTTTTGATGGTTAGCCATTGTAAAATATAATAATATAACTTATTGATTTTTAATTAATTAACCCGCTTTAAAATGTTTTATGAACAGTATAATTTCATTAAAATGAATTTCGTGCCGGCAAAGTACAATATATATTTGTTATCAAGATGTGAAATTACATTAAATAAATGAATATGAATAGAGAGAAAGTTCAAATTTTTGACACCACTTTGCGCGATGGAGAGCAGGTCCCGGGATGTAAGTTAGATACGAAACAAAAACTAGTTATCGCAGAACGACTTGATAAAATGGGAGTTGACATTATCGAAGCAGGTTTTCCAGTGTCAAGTCCAGGCGATTTTTTATCGGTTTCTGAGATTTGTAAAATTGTAGAAAATGCAACTGTCTGCGGTCTGACAAGAGCCGTAAAAAACGACATTGATGTTGCTGCAGCTGCCTTAAAGCACGCTAAGAAACCTAGAATCCATACCGGAATCGGAACCTCTCAATCTCACATACTCCATAAATTAAACACAACTCCGGAAGATATCATTGCAAGAGCAAAATTTGCTGTAGCACATGCCAAATCCTACGTGGAAGATGTAGAATTCTATGCCGAAGATGCCGGAAGAACCGATAATGCCTTCCTTGCGAAAGTTTGTGAAGAAGTAATAAAATCAGGAGCAACAGTATTGAATATTCCGGATACAACAGGCTATTGTTTGCCTGAAGAATATGGAGCAAAAATTAAATACCTAAAAGAAAATGTAAAAGGTATTGAAAACGTAACCCTTTCCTGTCACTGTCACAACGATTTAGGAATGGCTACAGCAAACTCCATTGCAGGAGCTATCAACGGAGCAAGACAAATTGAATGTACTATAAATGGCATAGGAGAGAGAGCCGGAAATACAGCTTTAGAAGAAGTTGTAATGATCTTCAAACAACATCCTTACTTAAATCTGGACACCAATATCAATACAAGAGAATTAAACGAAATGAGCCGTTTAGTTTCTGAAAGTATGGGAATGATTGTACAGCCAAACAAAGCCATCGTAGGAGCTAATGCTTTTGCTCACAGCTCAGGAATTCATCAGGATGGAGTGATTAAAAACAGAGCCACTTATGAAATCATGGATCCGCTGGATGTAGGTGTAAATGAGTCCTCTATTATATTAACAGCAAGAAGCGGACGAGCTGCATTGGCTTACCGCGCTAAAAAAGTAGGTTACGAGCTTACTAAAGTGCAACTGGATATCGTGTACGTTGAATTTTTGAAATTCGCCGATATTAAAAAAGAAGTAATTGATGCTGATATTCATCAAATCATCGAAGCTGCAAAAATTCAGGGAGAATTAATCAGAAACTAGTTCAATAGAACAAAGATCTAAGAGAATAGAACAAAGATAATAGAACAAAGAGAATAGAATAAAGAAAAAAAGGGTTTAAATACATAAAGAACGAGACGTTATGAATTTGAAAATAGCAGTTTTACCGGGAGACGGGATTGGACCAGAGGTAATTTTACAAGCCAAGAAAGCTTTACATGCTATTGGTGAGGTGTACAATCATGAATTTGTTTTTGAAGAGGCGCTCATGGGAGCTATTGCCATTGATAAAACAGGAAATCCTTTGCCGGAGCAGACATTAAACCTTTGTTTAAACACAGATGCTGTATTGTTTGGAGCAATTGGAGATCCTAAATACGATAATAATCCATCAGCGAAAGTGCGTCCGGAGCAAGGATTATTGAAACTGCGTAAGGAGTTAGGATTGTTCGCTAACATTCGCCCGATAAAACCTTATAAATCACTCATTGATGCTTCTCCGTTAAAAAGAGAAATTATCGATGGTGCTGATTTTACTATTTTCAGAGAATTAACCGGAGGTGCATACTTTGGAGCTAAAACCTTAAATGAGGAAGGTACACACGCTTCAGATTTATGCGAATATTCAGAAGAAGAAATCACAAGAATTGCGCATTTGGCTTTTAAATCAGCACAAAACCGACGCAAAAAACTTACGATGGTCGACAAAGCCAACGTTCTGGAAACTTCCCGTTTATGGAGAAAAGTCGTTCAGAAAGTAGGTCAAAGTTATCCTGATGTTGCTTTAGACTTTTTGTTCGTAGATAACGCAGCCATGCAATTGATTTTAAGTCCAAAACAATTTGATGTGATTTTAACCGAAAATTTATTCGGAGATATTCTATCAGATGAAGCAAGTGTAATAACGGGATCTATTGGTTTATTAGCCTCAGCGTCTTTAGGAGAAAAGAATGCTTTGTTTGAACCAATCCACGGTTCATATCCTCAGGCGAAAGGAAAAAACATCGCCAATCCGATTGCTTCCATTTTATCAGCGGCGATGTTATTAGAACATTTTGGTCTATTCAAAGAGGCTGGCATGATCTATAAAGCAGTCGAAAAAGCAATCGAATTTAAAGTAGTAACTGTCGATTTAAAACCGGATTCAAAATTCGGCACAAACGAAGTAGGAGACTTTGTATCCAATTTTATCTTCAGTAAAGACGATTTACTCTATTTTAATAATGACAACGTTCACATTGGACAATCAACAATTGTTTAATATTTTTTGTTAAAAACTAAATAAATAACAAGAAGTATGTAAAATGTTGAGATTTTATTTTTTTAGTCCTTTAAGTTTTCATACTTTTGTCTCACTAAAAAAAAGAAAGATGCAAATCTCAATTATTATTACTATTTCTGTCATTATTGTAAATGTGATTATCACATATGCATGGGGAATGGTATAAATATAATTGAAAAACTATATTATAAACCTTCCAAATACTGGAAGGTTTTTTTTTGAACTAAAATTAAAAAAATAACACAATAATGGAATTAAATAAGTACAGCAAAACCATCACTCAAGATCAAACACAACCAGCAGCGCAAGCTATGTTGTACGGTATTGGTTTAACTGAAGAAGATTTGAAAAAAGCACAGGTAGGTATTGTGAGCATGGGGTACGATGGTAACACTTGCAACATGCACCTGAATGATTTAGCAAAAGACGTTAAAAAAGGTGTTTGGGATGCAAATCTGGTCGGACTTATTTTTAATACCATTGGTGTAAGTGACGGAATTTCAAACGGTACAGAAGGAATGCGTTATTCCTTAGTTTCCAGAGATGTCATTGCCGATTCTATTGAAACAGTTGCGGGGGCGCAGTGGTACGACAGCATCATTGCAATTCCGGGTTGCGATAAAAACATGCCTGGTGCCCTGATCGCCATGGGACGTTTGAACCGTCCGTCTTTGATGGTGTACGGAGGATCTATCCATTCCGGAAAGTGGAAAGGAGAAACATTGAATATTGTTTCAGCTTTTGAAGCCTTAGGAAAAAAAGTTAAAAATGAAATTACTCCGGATGATTTTAAAGGAGTTATTCAAAATGCTTGTCCCGGAGCAGGTGCTTGTGGCGGAATGTATACCGCAAATACTATGTCTTCGGCAATTGAAGCATTGGGAATGAGTTTACCATACAGTTCTTCAAATCCTGCTTTAAGTCAGGAAAAAAGAGACGAATGTCTTGCTGCTGGTAAAGCCATTAGAACATTATTGGAAAAAGATATTAAGCCTAGAGACATTATGACTCGTAAGGCTTTTGAAAATGCCATTACAATTGTAGCCGTTTTAGGAGGTTCAACCAATGCCGTAATGCATCTGATCGCTATGGCACATTCTGTTGATATTGAAATTACACTTGATGATTTTCAAGCGATTAACGACAGAACTCCTGTACTTGCAGATATGAAACCAAGTGGTAAATACATGATGGAAGACATTCATGAAGCAGGAGGTATTCCGTCAGTAATGAAATACTTATTGAAAGTAGGACTAATTCATGGAGATTGTTTAACTGTAACCGGAAAAACAGTGGCCGAAAACTTAGCTTCAACTCCGGATTTACAAGACGGACAACAAGTAATTCATGAAATACAAAAAGCTTTAAAACCAACCGGAAACATTCAGGTTTTATATGGAAATCTTGCTTCTGAAGGAGCTGTTGCCAAAATCAGCGGAAAAGAAGGAGAGTATTTTGAAGGTCCTGCGGTTGTTTTTGAAGGTGAGTTTGAAGTGATTCCAGGCCTTGAAGCCGGAAAAATTAAACCCGGTAATGTAGTCGTCATCAGGTATTGTGGACCAAAAGGTGGTCCGGGAATGCCTGAAATGCTAAAACCTACATCAGCCATTATTGGAGCAGGATTAGGAAGCAGCTGTGCTCTTATTACAGACGGCAGGTTTTCCGGAGGTTCACATGGCTTTGTGGTAGGACACATTACACCAGAGGCTTATGATGGTGGTGGTATTGCACTGGTAAAAGATGGTGATTTAATCGCTATTGATGCTGTTAAAAATACAATCAACCTGAAAATATCTGACGAAGAATTCGCCGCTCGTAAAGAGAGTTGGATTCAGCCTCCTCTAAAAGTAAACAAAGGAGTTTTACTGAAATACGCCAGATCAGTCTCAAGCGCTTCAACAGGTTGCGTTACCGATAAATAATTTTACAATAACAATTTCAAAAAACAATGACAACATCAATAAAATAACAAAGTTCAATTGCAATAAAAAGTAGAAGTATAAAGAATCAGTTTGAAATTGATTTTAACATTGCCATTGAATTTTGAAATTGATTTTTGACATTGAAAAAACAATATACTATGAAAATATCAGGGGCAGAAGCCGTTATAAGATGTTTGTTAGCAGAAGGAGTAGACTTACTTTATGGTTATCCGGGAGGAGCAATCATGCCGGTTTACGATGAATTATATAAATTTCAGGATCAGTTACATCACGTGTTGGTACGTCACGAGCAAGGCGCTACACATGCCGCACAGGGATATGCCCGCGCTACAGGAAAAGTAGGGGTAGCCATTGCAACTTCAGGACCTGGAGCAACCAATTTAATTACCGGAATTGCAGATGCTCAAATCGATTCAACCCCAATGGTTTGTATCACAGGTCAGGTAGGGAAGCACTTGTTAGGATCTGATGCTTTTCAGGAAACGGATATCATCGGAATTTCGACTCCGGTAACCAAATGGAATTATCAGGTAACCGAAGCTTCGGAAATCCCTGAAATTATCGCAAAAGCATTTTACATCGCACGTTCCGGACGTCCGGGGCCTGTATTGATTGACATTACAAAAAATGCTCAGTTTGACAAATTGGATTTTAGTTATGAAAAATGTACCGGAATCAGAAGTTATACTCCGGTTCCGAAACTAAAATTAGAAAAAGTGGCCGAAGCTGCTGCTTTAATCAATAGCGCTAAAAAGCCTTTTATTGTTTTTGGACAGGGCATTATTCTGGGAAAAGCGGAAGCCGAATTTAAAGCTTTACTCGAAAAGTCAGGAATTCCTGCTGCCTGGACTATTTTAGGACTTTCAGCCTTGCCAACAGACCATCCCTTAAACGTGGGAATGTTGGGAATGCACGGAAACTATGGCCCAAATTTGCTAACCAACGAATGTGATGTTTTAATTGCTTTCGGAATGCGTTTTGACGACCGTGTTACCGGAAACCTAAATACTTATGCCAAACAGGCAAAAGTAATTCACTTCGAAATTGATCCTGCCGAAATCGATAAAAATGTAAAAACAGAAATAGCTGTTCTCGGAGATGTAAAAGAAGCCTTAACCGCTTTATTACCCTTAATCGAATCAAAATCACATGATTTATGGCATAACGAATTTAAAGAGCTAAAGAAAATCGAGTACGATTCTGTTATAAAAGAAGAATTAAATCCAACCAATAATAAAGGAATTTCAATGGGTGAAACCATAGAAATGATAAACAAACACTCAAAAGGTGACGCTATTATCGTCTCAGATGTTGGGCAGCATCAAATGTTTGCCTGTCGTTATGCTAAATTTAATTCTACCAAAAGTAACATTACCTCAGGTGGATTGGGAACGATGGGATTTGCTTTACCTGCAGCCATCGGAGCCAAAATGGGAAAACCGGATCGTGAAGTAGTGGCTATAATTGGAGATGGCGGTTTTCAAATGAACATACAAGAATTGGGAACTATTTTTCAGACTAAGGTGCCTGTAAAGATTGTTATCCTAAACAACGAATTTTTAGGAATGGTACGTCAGTGGCAGGAGCTGTTTTTTGATAACAGATATGCTTCTACTAAAATGATCAATCCAAATTTTGTAGCGATAGCTGAAGGATATTACATTAAATCTAAAAAAGTAACCCAAAGAGAAGACTTAGATGCAGCCGTTGCCGAAATGCTGGCTTCAAAAGACTCTTATTTCTTAGAAGTTATGGTAGAGAAAGAAAATAACGTATTCCCAATGATTCCAACGGGAGCATGTGTTTCTGAAATTAGATTAAGCTAAAATTAAAGTTTCATGTTTCAAGTTTTTTGAGTTTCAAGTTGTAAAACGTGAAACCTGAAACTTGAAACAAAACAAACTAAAAACAATGGAAAACAGAACATTTACCATATCGGTATACTCAGAAAATAATGTGGGATTGTTAAACAGGATATCTGGAATATTCTTAAAGCGTCACATTAACATATTAAGTCTAAACGTTTCTGAATCAGAAATAGAAAGTGTTTCCAGATTCATTATTGTGGTGGAAACAACAGAGAAATGGGTTCAAAATATTGTCGGACAAATCGAAAAGCAAATTGAAGTTATAAAAGCATTTTATCACACAGATGAAGAAACCATTTATCTGGAAAACGCTTTATTTAAAATTGCTTCAAGCCTGTTGTTTGATGAAAAACAAATACAGAACATCATCAAGGACAGTCAGTCTACAATTGTCACGGTTTCCCGTGATTTCTTTGTGATTTCTAAATCGGGGAGACGTTCTGAAATCGAAGATTTGTATGCTAAATTCAAACCTTATGGCATTATGCAGTTTGTTCGCTCAGGAAGGATATCTGTTTCAAAAGAAAAAATGGAAATTTCAACAATGTTAGAAGCATTCCAATAGGATTATTTCATCTATTAACCAATTATTAAATACAACATTCATTAAATATTTTTAAAAAAAATGGCAAATTATTTCAACACATTACCACTTAGATTACAATTAGAACAATTAGGCGTTTGCGAATTTATGGAGCAATCAGAATTTGCAGATGGAATTTCGGCTCTGGCAGGAAAAAAGGTTGTCATTGTAGGCTGTGGAGCACAAGGTCTGAATCAGGGTTTAAACATGAGAGATTCCGGTTTAGACATTTCATACGCATTGCGCGCAGATGCAATTGCAGAGAAAAGAGCATCGTATAAAAATGCTACTGAAAACGGATTTAAAGTAGGTACTTATGAAGAATTAATTCCAACTGCCGACTTAGTTTGTAACTTAACTCCTGATAAACAACATACTGCTGTAGTTACCGCCATAATGCCTTTAATGAAAAACGGAGCAACATTATCTTATTCTCACGGATTTAATATTGTGGAAGAAGGAATGCAAATCCGTAAAGACATCACCGTAATTATGTGCGCGCCAAAATGTCCTGGTTCTGAGGTTCGTGAAGAATACAAAAGAGGATTCGGTGTTCCGACACTTATCGCTGTGCACCCGGAGAATGATCCAAACGGTTTTGGTTTAGATCAGGCTAAAGCATATGCTGTAGCTACCGGAGGACATAAAGCAGGAGTTTTGAAATCATCATTCGTAGCCGAAGTAAAATCAGATTTAATGGGAGAACAAACCATTCTTTGCGGGTTATTACAAACCGGTTCTATTTTATGTTTCGATAAAATGGTGGAGAAAGGAATCGACAAAGCTTATGCTTCAAAATTGATTCAGTATGGATGGGAGACAATTACAGAAGCCTTAAAACATGGAGGTATCACCAATATGATGGATCGTCTTTCCAACCCTGCAAAAATTGAGGCTTACGAAATTGCTGAAGAATTAAAAGACATTATGAGGCCGTTATTCCAAAAACATCAGGATGACATTATCTCAGGAGAATTCTCCAGAACCATGATGATCGATTGGGCAAATGATGATGTAAACTTGCTAAAATGGAGAGCTGCAACAGGAGAAACTAATTTCGAGAAAACAGCTCCACAAGAAGCTCCAATTTCAGAGCAGGAATATTTTGATAACGGAGTACTGATGATTGCAATGGTAAAAGCGGGAGTAGAATTGGCTTTCGAAACCATGACAGAGGCTGGAATTATAGAAGAATCAGCTTATTACGAATCATTACATGAATTACCTTTGATCGCAAACACCATTGCAAGAAAGAAATTATTTGAAATGAACCGTGTGATCTCGGATACTGCAGAATATGGCTGCTATTTGTTCGACCATGCCTGCAAGCCGTTGTTAACAGATTTTATGAAAACAGTGGAAACAAATGTAATAGGTAAACCATTCTCTACTTCAAATGGAGTTGACAATGCTACTTTAATTGCTGTAAACAAAGAAGTTCGTCAACACCCTATTGAAGAAGTAGGAGCATGGTTGAGAGAATCAATGACAGCAATGAAAAAAATTGGATAATAAATTGGGAATTACCACACATACGTTTGTGGAATCTGCTCTGTATCTCCGTTTGATGTAATATTTTTGAATTAGTAAGCACTTATTAAGAAAAATGGATATAGATGCAAATTGCATTCACTTAACTTCTGAAAGTAAGTCTGTAAGTTAAGTGAAGCTAATCCCTAATGAAGGGGGTATATTTAGCAATAAATGTACTTGTTGAAGTTTCATTTTAATTAATAAAGCTGCTTCTATTTTCAAAAATAGTACGGAAGATTGTAATACAGAATTACAAAATTAATTGTTATTGAAATTGTTAAAATTAAAAAGGCATGGTATTCATTTATCGTGCCTTTTTTACAAATATGTCTTTTTTCATCAAAAAGCCATTTTTTATATTATACCTATTAAAAAGCAATATTTTTTTCAATATCTGTTTTTTTTTCCTGTTATTTATGAATTAAATAATTTTAAGAATAGACTGATATTTAATACATTTATAAAAAAAAATTCTAAAAACGTATGAGTTATTATAAAATTGAAAATTTAGAACAGTATTTTAAACATTACAATAAGTCAATAAGAGAGCCTAGAAAGTTTTGGGGAAAAATAGCTGAGGAAAATTTTACCTGGTACCAGCAATGGGAAAAAGTAGTTGATTTTAATATGGCTGATGCGGAAGTAAAATGGTTTACAGAAGCAAAAGTTAACATCACCAAAAATTGCATCGACAGACATTTAAGCAAAAGAGGAGAAAAAACGGCTATCATTTTTGAACCGAATGATCCTTCAGAAAGCGCTTTACATATAACGTATAACGAATTATACGAAAGAGTTTCAAAAATGGCGAATGTTTTGCGCGAGCAAGGCGTACGTAAAGGAGACCGAGTTTGTATTTATTTACCAATGATTCCTGAATTGGCAGTAGCTGTATTAGCCTGTGCCAGAATCGGAGCCATTCATTCTGTTGTTTTTGCAGGATTTTCAGCTTCTGCTGTGTCTGCCAGAATAATTGATTGCGAATGTAAAATGGTTATTACTTCTGATGGAGGATACAGAGGTAATAAAAATATTGACCTTAAAGGAATTGTTGACGAGGCATTAGAAACTTGTCCGTCTGTAACTAAAGTTTTAGTTGTAAAAAGAACCAATAACGAAGTTAAAATGAAAGACGGCCGTGACGAATGGTTACAGCCTCTATTAGATAAAGCCTTAGATAATAGTGTTGCGGAAATAATGGATGCTGAAGATCCGTTATTCATTCTGTACACCTCTGGTTCTACAGGCAAACCAAAAGGAATGGTACATACTACAGCGGGATATATGGTTTATACTGCTTATACCTTTAAGAATGTTTTCAATCACGAAGAAAATGATATTTTCTGGTGTACTGCTGATATAGGTTGGATTACAGGTCACTCTTATATTTTATACGGACCTTTATTAAATGGAGGAACAACCGTAATTTTTGAAGGAGTTCCTTCTTATCCTGACTTTAGCCGTTTTTGGGATATTATTGAAAAACATAAAATCACACAATTTTATACAGCACCAACTGCAATTCGTTCACTTGCAAAAGAAAGTTTAGATTATATTCAAAAATACCCTCTAAAATCACTGAAAGTAATTGGATCAGTTGGAGAGCCAATCAACGAAGAAGCCTGGCACTGGTTCAACGATCACGTTGGAGACAAAAGATGCCCGGTTGTAGATACCTGGTGGCAGACTGAAACCGGTGGTATTATGATTTCACCAATTGCCTTTGTAACCCCAACTAAACCAACCTACGCGACCTTGCCATTACCGGGAATTCAACCTGTTTTGATGGATGAGAAACGCAATGAAATTGAAGGAAATCAGGTTGTTGGAAGCTTATGTATTAAATTTCCATGGCCGGGAATCGCTAGAACAATCTGGGGGGACCACCAACGCTACAAAGACACTTATTTCTCTGCTTTCCCAGGAAAATATTTTACAGGAGACGGTGCCTTAAGAGACGAAGTAGGGTATTACAGAATCACCGGTAGAGTAGATGATGTTGTGATCGTATCCGGTCATAATTTAGGAACAGCTCCTATTGAAGATGCCATTAACGAACATCCTGCAGTAGCCGAATCTGCCATCGTTGGATTCCCACATGACATTAAAGGAAATGCCTTATACGGTTTTGTAATCTTAAAAGAAACTGGAGAAGTTAGAGACCGATCTAATCTTAGCCGTGAGATCAATCAATATATTTCTGATCACATCGGACCAATTGCAAAGTTGGATAAAATTCAGTTTGTTTCAGGCTTGCCTAAAACACGTTCAGGAAAAATTATGCGTAGAATTTTACGTAAAATAGCAGAAGGCGATTTTTCTAATTTTGGAGATACTTCAACTTTGCTTAACCCTGAAATTGTTGAAGAAATTACAAAAGGGAGGATCTAATATCTTCACAAAATAAAAAAAGCTGTCCATTCGACAGCTTTTTTTATATCTATTTTTTTTACTTCCTTAATCCTTTAAGAAGCGCATAAATAGCCATTGCGTGTCCGTGACCTAAATCAAAATCCGTTTTTAGCCAGCTAACAATTTCGGTTGCTTTTACTTCAGGTTTTAATTCTCCACTGACTGAAAATCCTTTTTCATCTGAAAGTTTTTTAAAATCATCAGGACCTTTTCCTGTCTTTGTTTTAATATTGGTTAAATAAGCTTGAAATGACATAATTTTGTAGTTTTAAAGGTTATAGTTTATTTCTCGACAATCGTTTTTATGTTCGTTAGACTTTCTTCTACATCAGCTCCAATTATTTTATCCATATCAAAGAAAAGAAGCATAAAATTCTTAGGCCAGTTCATTCCGCTATTATAAATCCAGATAAGCTTTGTTTGATTTCCGGCTAAAGTTTCTGTTTCCATATGCCCATTTGCCGTAAATACATAAGGTGCTAAAAAACGAAGTTCAAAATCGATTCTGTTATTTTCTACTTTTTTTATTTCCCATTCTCCTTTACCAGTCTTATGGTGTTTGCTTTCAAAAGTCAAGACAGAACCCGCAGTTCCGTCAGTACCTGTTATCTCGATTTTTGTAGCAGGATCCAGCAATAGCCATTTACTGTATAATTTTTGATTTCGGTTCAGTTTTATAAAATCAAAAACTTCCGCTTTGGGTTTATGGATGATTATTTCTCTCCTGATAGTATATTTATTTTTAGTAAACATCGCTACTACTAAAGCTATTGAAACTATAGCTACCAATACCGTTATTATTTTTACGAATATCATTTTCATTTTTGTTAAATTGGTTAATTAAAAAAGTCTTTATATTTATTTGTTATTTTGATTTGCGGTGACGCTAAACATCCAGGGGATTCACCAATGGTCTGAAATATAATCTGACTGTTCAGACATTTTTCACAGAACGTCTTTACTTTAGGACAATTACCGCTAAAAGCCAGATGAGAATTTATAGTTGTCATTTTGTTTTACTTTCTCTGTTAATTTTTAATTAAACTAACAAGACAAAGATGCGATTACTTCCAAAAGGCAATACTGTACGTAAATGACAACAATAGGGGGATTTACGTCATTTCTTTCTGCCGCTACGAAAAACAAGCAAAATCGAAGGCCTGCAAAACTAAAAAGTCTAGACTACACTTAGCCTGACAGCTATTCACCTAACAAAAAATCTTAAAAACAACAAATCCGACAACCCCAAAGCCTTGGGATTATCGGATTTACAATACTTATTAGTTATCCTTTATATTTCGGATACATGAAATATGTTTAGCAAAAAAAAGGAAATACTTTTCAGTGATTTCCTTACTTCTTTTTAATATAGTTTTGATTCATTCTTTCTATTTAATTCCTAATCTCGATTTCAGTTTCAGAAATAATAGTCCAATTTTATATGCATCTTCCGCAGACGAATTTCTATCGCTTTTCGGAATTTTGAATATTTCACTTAAATCGTCCAGAGAAAATTGCTTGTCATTAATGTCCATCAATTTTCGGTACATCATATCGATGTCCAGCGCTTCATTTTTCAATCTTCCACAATCCAGACGTTCTAATGCTGCATTCAGCATTTCGATATCAAAATTAATATGATGCCCAACCAGAACTGAGTTTCCTATAAAATTAATCAGAGCTTCTATCGCATCGGGCTCCGGCATCTTCATCATTTTACTTTCGATGATGAACTCATTAGAAAGTCCATTATCCTGCAAAAATTTGTACTGCAGCAAAACAGCTTCAAAATTGTCTTTAATCACAATGCTGTCATCCGTAACCGAAAATGCGCCTAAAGACAAAATAACATCTTTATTCGGATTTAAACCTGAAGTTTCTGTAGATAACACCACAAATCTGTTTGGTTTAACTTCAAATTTCGTTAAGTATTCCTTCCAAAAATCAGGATACTCTTTATTGATATTTTTAATCCAGTCTAGCATACTTATGAGAATTGTGTAAGTTGAAATTTACTCTTAATTAATTCCTCAAGGTCTTTCATTGGGGTTAAGGCATTTTTTAACTTCTCTTTGTCCGTTTTCGACATTTCCCTCAAATTAATATATTGTCCGGAATCGTCATTTTTCAAACCTTCAACAGTTCTAAATTTAGATAAAATCAGAAAAGCTTCTGCACAGCTTAAATAGATCTCCGCATTTTTAGAATCTGTAATCGCTAATTGTTTAAATCTCAAATAAGTATTTTTAATCCCCTTGATATTAGCATTCAGAATTAACAAACGAGCTGAATCAATTAAAGGCATTAATGCACGGGTTTTAATATCAAATTTTGTTTTGTGTGGTCCTTCTTCTTCCACTATGAATTTTTTGAAAAAACTTAACGGAGAATTGCGTTTTAGAGCATCATTCCCTAAGAAATCAAAAAACAAAGTATTGTTTACCGCATTTTTAAAGATCACATTTTCGATCACTTCTTCAATTTTTGGTTCTCCAAAAACAATCTCATAATCAAAGAAAATACTGCTTAAATCATTACTATTTTCACCTGGAGTATTCATCCAGCTGTTGTATTGTTTTGTCCAGTCAGTCAATGACTTACACCAAAGCATATTGCTTCCCATGTGTCCGTTTGGACAAAGTTCGTAACCCACTTTTTCTAAGATTGAAGTTGTTCTTTTAGCCAGTCTTAAAAAGTAATCTTTTACCTCTCTGTATTTGTCCGGTGCTACGTCTTCAAAAATCAGAATACTGTCCTGATCTGTAAGCAGAAGCTGCTCCTTACGCCCTTGACTACCAATACTCAACCATGCAAAACGAGCAGGAGGGGAGCCTAAATCCAGAATAGACAACTCCACAGCACGTTTAATAATAGCCAGATTAATTTCACTTGCAATATTGCTGACATGAGAAATTGGAATATTTTTTTGAATCGAATTCTGAATCAAATCAGACAAACGATCACGGATTTGTTTTAGATCTTTTGGTAATTGAGAACGTTTTACTTCCTTAATCAAAACACCCGGATTACTGGCTTGTGCGACAATTAGATCATGCTCGGAAATAATTCCTTTTACAGCAGATTTACTTGTACCGTCTTTGGTAACACACAAATGAGTAACATTGTGTTTCAACATTAGTAATTGTGCTTCGGCCAAAGAAACATTTTCAATAACCGTAACTACCGGCGAAGACATAATCTTATCAATCGTTTCAGTGATAGGATAGCGGCCCGTAGCAATTTTTGAGGATAAATCGGCATTGGTTACAATACCAATTGGATTGTTTTTTTCGCATATCACAATATTGTCTACCAATGATTCGGTCATCAAAATAGCCACATCTTTGATAATGTGGTTGGATTCAGTTGTTAACGGCGAATTATTGTAAGCCAAAGACTGAATGTATTGCATTTCAGATTGCTGATCTACATAAAAAGCAGTATCAGAAATCAATTTTCCGTTAGAATGTACATTGTCCTTTGCATGTCTAGAATTTACAGCAAAACTCTCCAACAGAAAATTCAAAACATCTGAATTATTTGCTACAAATGGTCTGAAAACTGCAATTGGAATAGCATAGATAATACTTTCTTCACGAGCTTTAGCCGTCATCATATAGTTATTTTTGGCAAAAAACGGACGTAAGCCAAAAATATCTCCTTCATGACATTTGTTTATAATAGTTTCCTCGGCATCAGCAATTGTGGTCAGATTTACAATACCTGAAGCAACAACATAAAAGCTGTCATGAAGCAGGTCATTGTTTTGAAATAATACTGCATGTTTTTCTAAATTGATCACACGAATGTTAGTTGCAATATCTGATAATTCCTGAAAAGTTAAATTATCAAATGGCGGGTATTCTTTTAAAAAATCTGCAATATGCTCAGCAATTGTATTCATACGGTTGATATTTTTTTTAAAGTATCGAATGTAAAAATAAGAAAATTATGTCTTAGAATGAAAGCATCCCATACAGAATATAATTATTTTAAAGAAATCTTAAATATAACCATTTTAAAGCTTTTAAAACAGTTAATTGCAATTTCGAAACTCAATTTAAATTGTTTATTGATATTCATTTGGGAAAGTATCTGTACAGAGTAGCTCTGAGGATCGATTATTTAGCTTTTGAATAATCTTTGTTTAAAACATCGAAAGGATCATGAATTACAGTAGAGCAATTCTTTAAATTTTCTATTTTACATAATATAAATTATAGGTCAATATGTATATGGTAAATAATCACTAATTTATTGGCGTTTAAAGCCTTTGCTGCTTCTTTAATGAATTGCTTTGTTACCAGACTATGATACCCATTAGTAAATATTGTAAGCCTTTGGGAACTAAAATTTCAACATCATGCCAAGCCCCGTTTGCTGAGATTCTCATAAAATATTATTTTGAAAATTATTTTTCAAATACTGCAAAATTGCATCCATAATGTTCAATAAGATTATTTAGCTAAACTTGCAAATTCTATAAAACTTAATTATAGCCTGTGATACGTCCTTTATAAAATATCATGCTTATTTCTGATTGCTGAGATTCTCGTAGAATAGTATTTTTAAAATTATTTTTCAAATACAGCAAAATTATATTCATTAATAATTAACAAGATTCTCAGCTAAACTTGCAAATTCTATAAAACTTAATTTATAGCCTGTGATACGTCCTTTATAAAATATCATGCTTATTTCTGATTGCTGAGATTCTCGTAAAATATTATTTTGAAAATTATTTTCCAAATACAGCAAAATTCAACACATAATGATCGACAAGATTATCAGCGAAACTTTTAAACTTTATAAACTGAATTTACAGCTTGTGATACATCCTTTAAAAAATATTATTTCGTTCATGCATTTTTTGAAGCATTTTGTCAAGTGTAATTATTCGACCGGCATCAATGTCATTTTTAGCTTGTTCAAATTTCGGTTTTTAATTCCAGCATATAAAATTCATCCGGACAAAGAATTTTGGTAATTTCCAGGATTTCATCCAGCGTAAAGTTTTTTGTCTTTAACTTTCTACAAAATGCCCATCTTGAAATTCCAACTTTTTCAATTATGCAATTCTTGTATCATAATGATTTCATGCTTTCTATTTTACATAATATTATTCTCTTCCACTTCATGCTACTCTAAAAAACATTGGTTTACCACTCTCATAAAAGACGTTTCACTTATTTAAAACATACAGAGACTACTATGTGTAAGATCCCGATGCATCGGGACTACTTGGTAAATAGCTCTACTCGTACAACTTGGTCAGAACCGTTTCTTTGGGAACTAAATCGTCACCACCTCTTTTTGAGAATTGTAAAACATCTTCCTTTGCAAATAAAACTGCACCTGCGGAACCGTCTTTACCTTTAATCGTAATTTGAGCTTTTTCGCCAAGCGCGTATACATTACCCGTAACTTCCATAACACCGCTGACAAATTTCTGATTGTCGCTTGTAATCTCAGCCGTTCCAAATATTTTATTATTGGATTGTGCCATATTAATTTTCAGGACATATTCTTTGCTGCAGGTTTTACAATTTTCAGTGCTCCAGGTTCCGGTAAATCGATTGGTTTGCGAATAGGACGCTATAGCAACAATCATTAATAAGAATACGAAAATTTTCTTCATTTTGATTTAAAAGTATTTGTAATTCAATCAGCTTCAAATATAAAACAAAAAAACATTCACCGTAGCGAATGCTTCTGTTTGATTTCAATTTTTAGTCTAAAATCTATTGTTTTAGTTTTGTTTTATCTTTTTCAGGTAAACTGGTTTTCCGTTCAGCGATACGCTAATTTCATTGTTTTTTTCATTGAAAGTAGTTCGCAATGCATTTCCTTTAAAAATGGTTACGTCTCCATAAACTTTTCCAGTTTCATCAGAAACGTATTCAAACAGCAATTTTTTGTTATCCGGCTCAAGTCCGATTTTGTAGCTTGAAAATTTTGAAGTTGTCAAATCAAACTCCTGATGCGTGTCAATAATATTGCCATCTGCATAAAAATTGGTAACGGTTTTGTTTAAAGTAATGTCCGGGTAATATTTGTTTACTTTTTGCAGTAATGCGTACTGCTCTACATTTGCCTCTTCTTTTTTGGACGTAATGGTTTGTGCAAATGAAATTGTGGTAAAAATAAGCGCGAATACTAAAATGTAATTTTTCATAATTTTTGATTTTAAGATTAGTGTTAATAATGCTTTTTTATAGTTCAATTAATGCGTAACCTAATCAAACGTTTTATTAAAAAACGTTTAAATTACACTACAAGATATGAAATCTTTACCTTTGCAAAAAATGAAAAGCAATTTTTTAAGAAAATGACAACAAAAAAATACATTACCCTTATCCTTATTTTAGGTTCTTTAACAGCACTCGGCCCATTTTCAATAGACATGTATCTTCCTGGTTTCTCAGGTATAGCAAAGGATTTGCACACTTCGGTAGCAAAAGTATCCATGAGTTTATCCAGTTATTTTATCGGAATTTCAGCGGGACAATTATTATATGGACCATTATTGGATCGTTTTGGCCGAAAAAAACCTTTGTTTGTAGGTTTGATGGTTTATATTCTGGCTTCTTTGGGATGTATTTATGTAACTAATATTGATTCGTTTATCCTTTTACGATTTGTTCAGGCTATTGGTAGTTGTGCTGCCACAGTGGCTTCTGTAGCGATGGTTCGTGATTTGTTTCCTGTAAAAGACATTCCAAAAGTATTCTCTTTATTGATGCTTGTTGTTGGGCTTTCTCCTATGTTGGCACCAACAATTGGAGGTTATGTTACAGAAGATTATGGCTGGCATACCGTATTTTTTATCCTAATGTGTATGGGAATTGCTATATTAATTGCATCACAAGTTGGTTTACCAAATACTTACAAGCCTGATACTTCAATATCATTAAAGCCAAAACCTATTATTACCAATTTTATCAGCGTTTTTAAAGAGCCACAGTTTTACACTTATGCCTTTACAGGTGCTATCGCTTTTTCGGGCTTATTTTCATACGTTGCGGCCTCACCTATCATTTTTATGGACATTTATCACGTTGATGCCAAGACTTACGGTTGGATTTTTGCTTTTATGTCGTTAAGTTTTATTGGCTCAAGTCAGTTAAACTCAGTGTTATTGAAGAAATATTCTAGTGAACAGATGATTTTTGGAGCATTGATTTCACAGTCTGTTATTAGTATCCTTTTTCTAATTCTAGCTTTAAATGACCTTTTGGGATTGTATCAAACTATCGGAATGTTGTTTTTATTTCTGGCTTGTCTCGGAATTTCGAATCCAAATACTGCAGGACTTACCTTGGCGCCTTTTGCGAAAAATACAGGGAGTGCTTCAGCATTAATGGGGGCTATTCAGTTGGGTATTGGGGCTTTGGCTTCGTTTGCTGTTGGAGTTTTCGTTAAAGATTCTGTAGCTCCAATGGTGGCTATTATGACCAGCACTACTATTACCGCTTTTGTCTTTTTAAATATCAGCAAACGTTCTATCAAGCAAAAAGTTGAATTATCTGCAGAAGACGATATTGCGATTGGTCACTAATAAATAACAAATATACTCTGGGTTGTCATTTCGACCGAAGGGAAAAATCACACAAGAAACTACGCATAGAAAGTCTCCAATCTTTGACGAGTTACTAATGTGATTTTTCCCTTCGGTCGAAATGACAAGATTGTATAAAAAAATGGAATTTGTAATCCCAATGTACTTTCTTTGTTATCGTTTATCCGGCCTGATAATCATTCTCAAAGACTGATCTTTTGCAAAATAAGCAATCATCCAGTTCCAGAAGGTATTCAATCTGTTTCTATAGGTAATCAAAGACATCAAATGAACGAATAACCAGATAAACCAGGCAAAGAATCCTTTAAAATGCCATTTTGGACTTGGTAAATCTACAACAGCTTTATTTTTTCCAATAATTGCCATAGAACCTTTGTCATTGTACATAAATGCTTTTAAAGGTTTATTTTGAACCATTGCTTTAAAGTTTTTGGCTAAATTTAATCCTTGCTGAATAGCCACCTGCGCTACTTGCGGATGTCCGTCTGGGAAATTTTTATCACCGGCTGTGATGGCTGTGTCACCAATAGCGTACACATTAGTCAAACCATTTACTTTATTGTATTCATCTGTCGCCATTCGTTTTCCACGGCCATAGCTTTCTGCTGGGATTCCTTCAAAAATTTTAGCAGAAACTCCGGCTGCCCAAATCAGGTTTTTGGTTTTAATTGTTTCTCCATTTGCAAAATGGACAGTATCATCAACATAGTCAACAACACGTGTTTGAAGTTTTACCACAACACCAAGTTTGGTAAGTGCCTCAAGGGTATCCTCTTGAGAGGCTTTGCTCATAGGCGAGAGGAGTGCGTCTCCCCCATCGACCAAATACACATTACTGGCTGATGTTTCTAATTCGGGATATTCTTTTAACAGAATACTTTTGCGCATTTCGGCAAACATTCCGGATACTTCCACACCTGTCGGGCCTCCTCCTGCTACAACTATAGTTAATAATTTGCGTCGTTTACGCATGTCTTTGGTAATTGCTGCTTTTTCAAGGTTTTTAAGCAGTGCATTACGCATTTCGATCGCGTCGTTTAGCGTTTTCATCGGAATGGCGTTTTTCATTACATTTTCCATTCCAAAATAACTGGTTTCGGCACCGGTTGCAAAAACTAAATGATCGTATGTTAATTCTCCATTACTCAGGATAATTTTATTCTCGGCCGGAACCACTGAAAGCAGTTCTCCTAAACGAAACTCAAGATTCTTTTTACCAGCAAAGAATTTTCTAAACGGATAACTAATACTTGAGGGTTCTAAAAAAGCAGTGGCAACCTGATATATAAGTGGTGGGAAAAAGTTATAATTGTTCTTGTCTACAAGAGTTACCTGTATCTGAGGATGGTTAACAAGCTCTTTTGCAAGATTGATTCCTGCAAAACCACCTCCTATGATGACTATCTTCATATATGCTGTATATTAACTGGGATTATAATGAAATTACCTTATAAATATACGACATAAATTAGCAAAGTTAATCGCCCGGAATATTACTTTTTGAATTTTTTAACAGGTTTTTCGGTCACTTCAACTTTGTTCTGCAAAACATAACTGGCCATCAATTTTTCAATTAATTCGTCTTTAGTCAGATGATGAAAAACGGTCTTTACCTTCGTTTTCAGATCGGATGAAATCTCATGATTGGGCTTTGTTTTGAAAATTTGTTTGGCCCATAAAAGCATATTGTTTTCTTCAAGACTTAAAGCCGACGGCTTTTGGAATTTGGTGAATTTAATTCCTAATTCTGCTTCAAATTCAGGAATTTCTACTACTTCTTCTTCCTGCAAAACCGTTAGTGAAAGCCCCTTTGCTCCTGCCCTTGCCGTTCTTCCGCTTCGGTGAACGTAGTTTTCATAAGTGTCAGGTAAGTGATAATTCACCACATAAGAAATCTCTTTTACATCAATTCCTCTTGCTGCCAAATCTGTAGCCACTAATATATTGATATGTCCTTCACGAAATTGCTCCATGATTCTGTCACGTATTCCTTGTGACAAACTGCCGTGAAGTGCTCCTGAAGAAAAACGATTGATCGCTAAATTCTTTGCCAATTTATTGACTGCTGCTTTGGTTTTACAGAAAATAATACCGCGTTCTCCCTCTTTTGAATTCAGGAAATGCATTAAAACATCCAGTTTTTCAATTGGATCCACTACAATATATTCGTGATCAATTCCCTGATTACCTGCAGTTTCCATATTTGCACTAACCTGAACTACATTTTTATTCAAATAGTTCTGAATCAGTTGTTTGATTGTTCCCGGTAAAGTAGCCGAAAACAATAAAGTACGGTGTTTTTTAGGAAGTTCCGCAACGATCTCGTCCAAGCTTTCCTTAAGTATCGAAACCATTTCATCGGCTTCATCCAGCACTAAATAAGAAGTTTGTTTTAAATCAATCGCTTTGCGCTGAATCAAATCAATTAAACGTCCCGGTGTAGCTACAACTATTTGTGTAGGCTGTGTTAATCGCTCAATTTGTGGTTTTATTGGAATTCCTCCGCAAACTGAAGCAATAGAAATATTTGGAATATGTTTTCCAAAATCCTCTAAATTTCTAAAGATTTGCTGTCCAAGTTCTCTTGTTGGAACTAAGATGACAGCCTGAACAGCAGGAGATTCTGCATCAACTAACTGCAGCAACGGCAATCCGAAAGCTGCGGTTTTACCAGTTCCTGTTTTGGCTAAACCAACTACATCCTGAGTTTCAGCCAGAAGTAATGGAATTGTTTTTTGTTGAATTTCTGTTGGTTCAACAATATTCAATTCGCCTAATGCTTTTAAAATTGGTGCTGAAATTCCTAATGATGAGAATTGTTTAGACATCTTTTTATTTTGTTTATTTTGTTTTTATTGGCTTCAAGTTTCAGGTTGCTTTGATAACTTAAAAATGAATTTCTAGTAATTTGCAAAGGAGAAATCGCAATAGAATGAATTACTCTAAAATGCTATTTCTCCTTTTAAGAATATAATTTTGTTTAGATTCCAAAAAAAACTGAAACCTTAAACCTGAAACAAAATTTTTCTATTCGTCCGGCTCGTTCATGATTTTCTCACGATACTTCTTACCTATTAATAACGTCAGGTTCTTTTTATAATCGTCAAGAAGCCATTCACGGTAGTTTTTACTACACTGGCTCAAACATTTTGCAAAACGTTTGATACGGCATTCTATATCATCATCAAGTTCTTTTCCTAGTGATTTTGCTTCTTGTAGCGTTTCTGTATTGTCCACACACATGGAAGCATGCTGTTCTAATGATTTGTCTAAAACCACTTTTGAACGTAAATTTTGTTTGATAATTAACTTATGTTCTTCATCAACATCAAAAGTTACATCGGCAGTTTTACTGAATTTAGCACGTAATTCCGCAGGCATACTGTATTTAAAATACATTTCAATTTCAGTATCATCACGAAGATTCTCTAAATAAAATTCAGGCGATTTAAAGATATGCTGCCAGTTTACCGGCTCACTCCATAAACCAAAACGTGCGGCGTTATTCCCCAGATCGATTACTGTAAATTCGTCTTTTCCGGGTAATTTACGGGACCCACGACCAATCATCTGATAATAAAGCGTTAATGATTTAGTCGCTCTGTTCAAAATAATCGTTTCAACCGTTGGTTCATCAAAACCTGTTGTTAAGATTCCCACAGAAGTCAGAATCGCATCAGGTGTTTTTTTGAACCATTGTAAAATATCCTTACGCTCTTCTGAGCTGCTGGTATTATCAAGGTGTCTGATGTCATAACCAGCTTCTCTAAATGTTTCATAAACATATAACGAAGTGTGGATACCATTATTAAAAATCAGGGTCTTTTTACCTATTGAACGTTCTGTATAAGCGTGCAGTAATTTTTCCTGCATGATGGTATTCGTATACAAATCATCGGATGATTTTACGGTATAATCTCCGTTAATACCTACTTTAAGAGAGGTTAATCCAACATCATAACTATAGGTTGTTGCACGAGCCAAAAATCCCTTGTCAATCAATGAACTAATGGTATCACCCACAATAAGTTCATTGTAACTTTGGTGCATCGGTAATTTTATATTTGAACTCAAAGGCGTTGCTGTTACTCCAAGAATAAAAGCATTTTTGAATGAGTTTAGTAATTTTCGGAATGAATTGTAATGTGCCTCATCAATAATAACCAAACCAATGTTATCTAAATGTAATTTTTCGTCATTGATACGGTTTTTCAAAGTCTCGACCATGGCCACAAAACAAGAGAAATCGTTTTGGTCCGGTAATTCTTTTACTTTACTGTTAATGATTTTATTAGAAACACCAAACCCTTTTAGCATTTTTGAGGTTTGCTTACAAAGTTCGATACGGTGTGTCAGGACCACTACTTTTTTATCATTATTAGCTAAATAGCGACGAACGATTTCGGAAAAAATCACAGTTTTTCCACCACCAGTAGGCAATTGATATAATAAATGATGTTTCGGAGGAGCGTTGTCTAAACGATCAAAAATGGCATCAATATCGCCTTTTTGATATGCATAAAGTTCTTTTTTCTCTTCTCTTTCTATTTCTAAAGTGTTTTGAGACATTGTTTATTTTTGGATTTTTGCAAAAATACACCGAAAAAACAGTTTTTCACTTTATTTTAACCTAAAATAAATGTTTTTTTTAAATAAGATTTTTTATGAGAATCACTTTATTAGTCGATTTTCTCTAAAATTGCCTCGAAATCGTACCTATTTACCCATTTTTGTTGAAGAGTTTCTTGTTGAATGGTGATGATTCTTTCTTTAAAATCCGGTAAAATTCCATTGGAAATCGAAAAATTCACTGCCTGTTCGAAGGAATTGAAGATGCTTTTACAGAATAATTCCTGTTTAACCGGATTTTGAGACGAATAAGTCTGTGCTATTTCTATATTGTAAAGCATAATATCAGCAACCACAAAAGGATCAACTCCTAACAAAATAAAATGTTTGATGTATTTCTGCGCTACCGAACGTCGCAATTTTGCTTTCGGACGTTTCCTGGCTCCTGCTTTTTTGATTGGAAAATATTCGTGTGAAATCTTTACTTTACATTCCTGCAATAGTTTATCTTCTTTAGAGTTAAAGACAAAATCGTAGTACACTTTTACAGGACTAAACTTTTCATACAATTCAATAATTTGCTCTTCGAGCTGTTCCTTATCTAATTCGGCAAGATATTTTTTTAAATCGCGTTTACTCATTATCAAAGTTTAAGATTACAAAAGTAAATTACTTTCCTGATTGATACTGCAAAAACCAACGATAATACTTAATTTTGCTAGTATTAAACTCAAAAAATAGAATATGCTCAAGATTTTCAAAGTTACTGCAATTTTAGAGGGAATCTCTTATTTAGTATTGTTTACCAATATGCTTTTCATCAAAACCAATAATCCTGAACTTTATCATACCTTATTACGTCCGTTAGGAATGACACATGGTGTTTTATTTATCGGATATGTATTGTTGGCAATTTTACTTAAAAAACCGCAAAACTGGGATTTAAAAACTTTTGCAATTATACAGATAGCGTCACTTATTCCGTTTGGAACTTTTTATATAGAGAAAAAATACCTGGAGAATAATGCCTAGACTTTTGGATAAAATATTCAACTTTTTATACCCTATTTTTAGAGACTGGGGCATGAGCCGTAATATTGCGTCTTATGTGAGTCTGGTCTT
The DNA here is from genome assembly GCF_025947365.1 of Flavobacterium sp. N502540. NCBI lineage: Bacteria > Pseudomonadati > Bacteroidota > Flavobacteriia > Flavobacteriales > Flavobacteriaceae > Flavobacterium > Flavobacterium sp. N502540. The sequence goes on along the minus strand of NZ_CP110012.1, from coordinate 4,399,880 downwards.
TAATATTGCCATTATGGTCATACTGGCTTATGCCATTTATTATTTTGCAAAATTTGTTTTGGTTACGCTAACCGCCATTTTTGCGCAGCGCACCAAAACAAAATTTGACGATTACCTCATTCACAATAAAACCACAAAATACACGGCCTATTTAATTCCGTTTTTCTTTATTTACAAGGCTGTTCCGATCATTCTGGATAAATATGAATACTGGGAAGCTGTTTTTGGAAAAATAGTGGGCGTTTATATTGTTTTGCTGGGATTATGGATTACCCGTACCATTTTTAATGCTTTACGTGATTATTTAAAGCAAAAACCGGAATACAGCGACAAACCAATCGACAGTTTTGTTCAGGTTATTATGATTGTTCTCTGGATTTTTGGAGTTGCCATTATTATTTCGAAGTTATTCGGAATCAAACAAGGCGAATTGCTGACTATTTTAGGAACACTTTCGGCAATTATTATCCTGATTTTCAGAGATACTATTCTCGGGTTTGTTTCGAGCGTTCAGGTCGCGATAAACGATATGGTTCGTATTGGCGACTGGATTACGATGGATAAATTCGGAGCTGATGGTGATGTAATCGAAATTAACCTGACGACAGTTAAGGTTCGAAATTTTGACAACACGATTACCACAATTCCAACCTATGCTTTGAGTTCTGATTCTTTTCAGAACTGGCGCGGTATGCAGAAATCTGACGGTCGACGTATTAAAAGACACGTTTTGATCAAAAGCAGCAGCATTCGTTTTTTGAATGACGAAGATCTGAATCAAATGAAAAAAGTGCAATTGATTTCTTCTTACATCGAGACCAGACAATCCGAAATCGACAAATACAATGAGGTACGCGGAATTGATAAAACGTTGGCACTTAATGGCCGAAACATGACTAATTTAGGATTGTTTCGCAAGTATATCATGCAATATTTGGTGACACATCCCGGTTTAAACAAAGACATGCATATGATGTGCCGTCAACTGCAATCGACTGCGAATGGTGTTCCTTTAGAAATTTATGCTTTTTCGAGCGATAAACGCTGGGCCAATTACGAATATATTATGTCCGATATTTTTGATCACATAATGGCTTCTGTAGAATATTTCGATCTTGAGATATTTGAACTGCCGTCGAAGATTGAGATATTGGAGAGGTAAATTTTTAGTATTCAGTCTCAGTTTTCAGTCGCAGTCTCGGCATAAAACTGAATACTGAGACTGCGACTAAAAACTACTCCTTAACTTTTTCAAAAACAAATTCTGACTTATCATACTCGATGGGTACCTCAGGCATAAAAAGCGGAAGATTAAAATAAATTCCTATTACTCCTTTTCCCAGGAACAGTTTATTGTCTTTTTTTAGCAAGGCTAAAGGAATTCTCTTCCAGCTTCCGCCATTAGAGATAAAATGATAATCACCTCTTAGCGTATCTCCTTTCATATCCCCTCTTACATCCCCGGAATCTTTACCTATTTTATGGTAGAATACTTCATAACGGCCAAAAAACCGCTTGTTGTTTATATGAATGTCTAAGACTGCTGTATCGCCTTTGTGAACCGCGCGATAAACTGCATGTTTGTACTTTTCTTTGTTTTCTTTTGAATTGCAAGAAATTAGAGCAAGAGTGGATAAAGAAGCTAGTATAATTTTTTTGATCATTTTTGAGGTTTTAAAATGCAAATTCATTTCAAACAAAGTTCAGGAGTTTAAAATAATATGAAATTGCATCATTTTTAGTTTAAATAGAAAAAATCGTATCGGATTTTTTTCTAAATTTAAAGAAAAAACATGGAAGCAAGAGACACTTTTTTAAAAGAATTCAGAGGCGAAACTTTAGGAACCATAAGTGCTCAATCTTCTGCGGATGAGTTATTTCAAAATCAAACGATTAGGCCCATTTTAAAACTTCAGAACGATTTATTTGTTGCGGTTTTCATTAACTATGTCAATAAAAACAAAGCTGATTTTTACTCGTATACAGTGGAAAAGAAACTCCAAACCATCGAAAACTCCATTCAAAAAGATATTAAGTTTAGAAATTCTCTAAAAGGAATCGTAATGGCGCTTTTTACCCTTGAAGAATACGAAACTTATATTCAAAACTCCTCCAGTCTCAACAAAAGAATGATGAATTTACTCATCGACCGCTTAAAAAGTCAGGTTCAATTGTTTGAATTAGAGTCGAAGTCAAAATAGAATTTAAATGAAAATAAAATTTGACCTATAAAACAAATCCGACAGGTTTTAAAAACCTGTCGGATTTACGTAAATTACTATTTAAACCCCAAAATAAAAAAGACTAACGGTTAAATAAACTGTTAGTCTTTTTACTTTGCATCCATTAGGACGCAGTTCTCAAAAAAATGTTTTACACTTAATAAAACAAAATCTTGCAAACGACGATTCTATAAGTTTAAAATCGGCCGTAATTGTTGTTGTTTTTATTCCTCAGACAACATTAATTCTTTGATATATTTCACCGGAGCACTTCCAAAACTCAAGAATTTCTCGTGAAACTTCTTCAAATTGAATTTATCTCCTTCTTTCTTTTTAAGTTCTTCTCTTAAATTATAGATTTCGGTGTATCCTGTAAAATAAGAACACAATTGTACTTGTGATAAAGTTACACGTTTCCATTTCCCATCTGCCTCAGCTTGTTGCTGGAAAGCTTCTTTAGTTAATAAATCCAAAGCCGCCTCTTTAGACATGTTTTTAGTATGCACACTAATATCCAAAATGGTATTACAAGTAGCTCTCAAGTTCCATTTGTAGTACATTAACCACATCTCATCAGAGTTTTTATATCCGCTTTCCAACATCATTTTCTCTGCATAAACAGCCCAGCCTTCTACCATAGCGCCATTTCCTAAAATAGATTTAATGATACTTGGCGATTGATTACTGTAAACCAATTGAGTATAATGTCCCGGAACAGCTTCGTGAATGTTTAAAATCTGAAGGATATAATCGTTGTATTCACGCAGGTAGCTTTCTGAATTTTCAGCCGTCCAGCCTGACATGCTTCCCACATTATAATAGGTGTTGGCATTTTTATCATAAGGTCCGGGAGCCGAAATAGAAGCTCCTGCCACTCCTGCCATATAAGCTGGCTCTTTACGAACTACAAGTGGTTTTGAAGGATCGATATACAGTAAATCTTTTGCTTTTACATAAGCCGTTAATTCCGGAATTTGTTTTTCAATTTCAGACTGGAATTTCTCCGGTGTAGTATGCTGTAAAGAGATCTTGTCAATTACTTGCTTGATTAAATCCAGTTTATCAGCAGGTTTTGGTTCGTTTCCTTTGTATTTTTTCCAAAGTTTATCAGCCAAAACAAACATTTTTTCGTGTAAATCTTTCTTATGATCTACAGCAACTTTGAAGATTTCCTCCGCTGTATAGCTTGATTGAATATCAAAATTGAATTTTTTAGCATATAATTCTGAACCAAGTCTGAAAGAACGTGGTGTTTTGTTGTCTAACTTCTTTAACCAATCAGCATAATCTGTAACTGCTTTTTTAGCAACGATTCCTTTATCGAGTATTTGTTTTTTCTCGGCAGCAGTTAATTTACTTTTTTCCAAAGCCGCAGCCAAATCAACGTCAAAAACGGTAGAACCGCCCAAATTTTGTGCTATAGCAAGCTCTGTATGTTCAACTGTTGGATTTTTAATATTCTTTTTGGCTGCTTCATAAAATGCAGGAACATTATTCAATTTAGCATTGAAAGCACGTAAACGAACTTCCAATGAATCGTATTTACCATTTAAGATTTCAGCGAAAGCTCCACAAACATTATATTCAGAAGGATTCCACTGAGAAGATTTTACTTCCTTAATGCTAAAAACAGTAGCTTCCAATTGATTTTTTATCATTTGAAAATCAGTCTTATTGTTATCCGACAAATCTTCAAGTTTAAATTGTTTTAAAGAATCCAATTCAGAATTAACAAAATCAAGTTGTCTTTTTTCCTCAGCAGCATCCGGAACAACCAAAACACTATCTAGTTTATGATAACCAACAGCCGAAGCCCAGCCCGGGTTAATCTTCCATAAATCAGTAACAAAACGATCCTTATAAGCGTCGAATTTTGTATCTAATGCTTTGTCGCTCTCAGACTTCCCATTCTTGTTACAGGAAAAAAGTAGCGTGATTGCAAAAATTGAAACAAACAGTTTTTTCATAAGTTATATTTTTTATGGTTTAAAGATAAAAAAAATGTTCTTTATGCAAAACTATTTGTTATTTGTAATTAATATTTCAATAATTCTAATAAAACATCTTCAAATCGATTTTTAGCTAAAAACTGATCCTCCAATGCTTTGGTAAACGGAATAGGTGAATCTAAACTGGCTACTCTTTTTACAGGAGCATCTAAATATTCAAAGCATTCCTCCATAATTAAGGCCGAAATATCACTCGCAACACCACCAAACAAAGTATCTTCCTGATAAATGATTACTTTTCCTGTCTTTTTAACCGAATTAAAAATAGTTTCGGTATCCAAAGGCTGTAAAGTTCTTAAATCAATTAAATCTGCTTTTATTTCAGCATTTTTATTCAGCGTTTCTAATGCCCAATGAACGGTGGCACCAAAAGCTATAATAGTGATCGAATCTCCTTCTTTTAATAAGGCTGCTTTTCCTAACGGGATAGTGTAATAATCTACAGGAACATCCTGATAAACACTGCGATACAATTGTTTGTGTTCAAAAAACAATACCGGATTCGGATCATTTATAGAAGTATTCAATAATCCTTTTGCATCATAAGGAAAGGCCGGATAAACAACCTTCAGTCCCGGAGTTTTAGTAAACCATGCTTCATTGGTCTGCGAATGAAAGGGTCCTGCCTGAGTTCCTCCACCACAAGGCATTCGTACCACAACATCTGCCTTTTCTCCCCAACGGTAATGTGATTTGGCCAGTAAATTTACAATTGGATTAAAACCTGTAGAAACAAAATCGGCAAACTGCATTTCAACAATAGCTTTACAACCGTTGATTGACAATCCCATTCCCGCAGAAACAACTGCACTCTCACAAATTGGGGTATTTCGTACACGTTCTTTCCCGAACAACTTCACAAATCCATCCGTGATTTTAAAAGCTCCGCCATACTCAGCGATATCCTGCCCCATTATCACCAGATTTTCATGCCGTTCCATCGATTGTTTTAAACTGCTGCTGATGGCATCAATAAATCTAATATTAGTTACATCTGAATTAGCTTTAACTTCTTCATAAATAACTGGTTTATACACATCATTTAATTCACTGCTATAATCCGGAACGATTTCCGGCTCTGCATTTGCCATAGCCCAGTTTTCATCAATTTCCTGTTTAAGGGAACTGTGTAATTGTTCGTCAAATTCAGTGGTCAGAACACCGGTTTCTATTAAATACTTTTTGTAATTTGCTACCGGATCTTTGGCTGCCCATTCGTCCATTAGCTCCTGCGGAACATATTTGGTACCACTCGCTTCTTCATGGCCACGCATTCTGAAAGTCTTAAACTCCAGCAAAACCGGATGTGGATCTTTCTGCATTTCTTCTTTCAGTTGTGCCAGTTTATTATAGATTTCCACTATATTATTTCCATCAATAATATGACTCTCTATACCATAACCTATTCCTTTATCTGCCAGGTTTTCACAAAAATATTGCTCGTTTGTTGGTGTAGATAATCCATAACCGTTGTTTTCAATTACAAACATGACGGGTAATTTCCACACGGCAGCGATATTCAGCGCTTCATGAAAATCACCTTCACTAGTAGCACCTTCACCTGTAAAAACAGCTGTTATTTTATTCTCATTTTTAAGTTTATGTGCCAGTGCAATACCGTCTGCAATTCCAAGTTGCGGACCCAAATGCGAAATCATACCGATAATATTGTATTCCTGAGTACCAAAGTGAAAACTGCGGTCCCTTCCTTTTGTAAAACCGTTTGCTTTTCCTTGCCATTGCGAGAATAAACGATGTAACGGGATATTTCTGCTGGTAAAAACGCCTAGATTTCGGTGCATAGGCAGCACATATTCTGAGTCATCTAAAATAGAGGTAACCCCTACTGCGATGGCCTCCTGCCCTATTCCGGAGAACCATTTGGAAACTTTTCCCTGACGAATTAAGATGAGCATCTTTTCTTCGATTAATCGGGGTTTGAGAGTTTTTTTATATAAGTCTAATAATTGAGTGTCAGTTAGGTTTTGTCTGTAAAAGATCATTAGCGGTTAGTTTTTAGTATTTCAAATATAGAAAAATATAACAATTTTATAGCTTTTTGTTAGAAAATTTTAATTTTAGTATAACTTTTAAAATTGAATTCTAAAATATTCTCTACCTTTGTTACTGAAAGGTTTTACAACGCCTTTTATCTTTAAATAAAAATGTAAAGTATGCAAAACATTCCTAGTGTAGACTTACGTGATTTCCTTTCGGACGACCCGAAACGTAAACAAAAATTTGTAAATGAAATCGGCAGTGCATTTGAAAACATTGGCTTCGTAGCCCTAAAAGGTCACTTTTTAGACGACCAGTTGGTAGACGAGCTTTATAGCGAAATTAGAAAATTTTTCGCTTTGCCAATAGAAACTAAGCATAATTATGAAATTCCCGGTATTGGCGGACAAAGAGGTTATGTCTCTTTTGGAAAAGAACATGCTAAAGGACGCAAAGAGGGAGATTTAAAAGAATTCTGGCATTTTGGCCAGTACGTGGATGCTTCTTCTAAATATGCAGCAGAGTATCCTGAGAACGTAAATGTTACGGAATTACCTCGTTTTAATGTTGTAGGTAAAGAGGCGTATCAAATGCTTGAGAAAACAGGTGTTTATGTATTAAGAGCCTTAGCTTTACATTTAGGTCTGGATGAGTTTTATTTCGATCAGTATGCGAAAGACGGAAACTCTATTTTAAGACCAATCCACTACCCGCCTATCACTACTGAGCCGGAAAATGCAATTCGCGCGGCTGCTCATGGTGATATCAATTTGATTACCTTATTAATGGGTGCTCAGGGTAAAGGATTACAGGTTCAGAATCACGATGGCGAATGGATTGACGCTATTGCTGAAGACGATCAGTTGGTAATTAATGTTGGAGATATGTTGTCAAGACATACAAACAACAAATTAAAATCAACTATTCATCAGGTAGTTAACCCACCAAGAGAATTATGGGGAACCTCTCGTTATTCTATTCCGTTTTTTATGCATCCGGTAAGCGATATGAAGCTGGATTGTTTGGAAAATTGTATTGATGCAGAGAATCCTAAGAAATTCGAAAATATTACAGCTGGAGATTATTTATACGAACGCTTGGTAGATTTAGGTTTAATCAAGAAATAAACCTAAATTAAATTCCAAAATTTAAAAATTCCAAATCCCAAACTCATCATTGGGATTTGGAATTTGATTTTTACATACTATCTTTAATTAGCATTTATTTTTTAGCATAAAAATTATGGACTTACAAGATCAATTAAAAAATTTGTTTCCGGATCATGTCGAATCCAATGAACCTGAAGAGATTCAGGAACAAGATCATGTTCTTTATATCCAAAAGGAACCTATGATTTGCAAATTCGAAAAACGAAAAGGCAAAGCCACCACCATAATCGAAGGTTACGAAGGATCAGACGAAGATTTCAAAGTATTGGCTAAAGAAATCAAAACCAAACTTAGTGTTGGCGGAACTTTTAAAGACGCCTCTATAATTATTCAGGGAGATTATCGGGACAAAATTATGGAAATCCTTAAAACTAAAGGATTCAAAACTAAAAGAGTTGGCGGATGAAATGTTTCAAGTTACAAGTTTCAAGTTAAAGCAACCTGAAACAAAAAAACTTAAAACCTTAGTACCTTAAAGAAACTTAGAACCTTAAAAAAAATGATACAAAATTCAGAATTAATACTTAATCCGGATGGGAGTGTTTACCATTTAAACCTTCGTCCTGAACATATTGCGCACGATATTATTTTCGTAGGAGATCAAAACAGAGTTGAAAAAATCACTCAGTTTTTTGATTCTATTGAATATTCTACACAAAAAAGAGAATTTAAAACCCAAACCGGAATCTATAAAGGAAAAAGAATATCGGTAATGTCAACGGGAATTGGTCCAGACAATATTGATATTGTAATAAACGAACTTGATGCTTTGGTAAACATCGATTTTGAAACCCGTCAGCCAAAAGAAAATCTGACCTCTTTGAATATTATACGAATTGGAACTTCAGGTTCTTTACAAACCGATATTCCTGTAGACAGTTTTGTGATGTCTAAATACGGATTGGGACTTGATAACATGCTTCGTTCTTATCTAATTGACGAAGTTTCGAATGCTGATATCGAAGAGGCTTTCATCAAGCATACAAACTGGGATGCTAAAAAAGGAAAACCTTATGCTATTGCATGTTCTGAAAAACTGGAAAAAATTATCGAATCGGATCAAATGTTTAAAGGAATCACTGCTACAGCCGGAGGTTTTTACGGACCACAGGGACGCGTTTTACGCTTGAACATTCAGGATCAGGAATTAAACAGTAAAATGGATAATTTTAATTTTGACGAGCAAAGAATTACCAACTTAGAAATGGAAACTGCAGCGATATACGGACTTTCTGCTCTTTTAGGGCATAATGCGCTTTCGTTAAATGCAATTATCGCCAATCGTGCTTCGGGAACTTTTAGCGAGGATCCTTATAAAGCGGTTGATGCACTTATTGCGTATACCCTTGATAAACTGGCAGGAAATTAATTCAATACTATAATCCATTCGGAAATTAGATTATTCATGGAAAATGCTATTTTAAAATTTGAAAAATTACTGAAGGATAATTCGGCCTATTTCCCTTCTCTGAAAAGTGAAATTTTAGAGGCTAAAATCCCGGGGAAATGGTCAAAAAAAGAAGTTATCGGACATTTGGTTGATTCAGGGATTCATAATCTGGTTCGTTTTACAGAAATTAATTATCTGGAAAAACCCTATTATCACAGACCTTACAATCAAATGGATCTGGTAAATTTAAATCAGTATCAAAGCATGGACATTAATGATCTTACACAGCTTTGGCTTTCCATAAACCGTCAAATTGTAAGGATCATGAAGAATGTGGATAAAAAAGCTTTGAATTATGAGATCATTTTAAGCGATGCCTCTGTAATTGATTTAAAGTTTCTAATGACTGATTATGTAGAACATTTAGAACATCATATTAATCAAATAAGATCCTAAAATTATGTTTTTAAGAGTTGCCCGACATACCGATAATATTGAAAAAATAGCTAATTTTTATATCAATGTCCTTGGTTTTGAACTCTTGGGCAGCTTTGAGAAACATAAAGATTACGATGGTGTATTTCTTGGAATGCCACAATCCGACTGGCATTTTGAATTTACACAATCAAAAGTAAAAGCAAATCATACATTTGATGAAGATGATGTAATTGTACTTTATCCAAAGTCAATTATTGACTACAACGAATTGATAGACAGAATTGAACGCAACAATATCTCAATCTTAACTGCAACCAATCCTTTCTGGAATGAGAACGGAAAGATGTTTTTAGATCCTGACGGTTATCGCATTGTGATATCGCCTTTGAAAGCAGTGATCGATGAGATTAATTAATAGAGGTTGCAATAAATATAAAATGAAATAATGGCAGAAACGCATAAAAAAATCCTGTTCAAATACTACAGCACTTACCTGGAAGAAATAGTATCGGAAACCATGTGGGCAGAAATTTTAGATTCAGAGAAAGGTCTTTTTAAATTGGATAACATTCCCTTTTTCGGTCCTTTGATTGCTACTGATGATACCTTTAGGGCAGAATATGATGAAAATGAAAAGTGTTTCATTCACAAAGAAACCATAGAACATTCAGGAAACTCGATCGTACAGGTTCTTATTCTTGAAAAAGAATTTGATAAAGAAATTATACGCGAAAAATTAAAAGCAATCAATTGTTTGTCAGAAGCATTAAATGATACCTTTCTTGCAGTCGAAATTGCAAAAAACACCGATTATTCGATTGTAAAAAACTTATTATCAGAATACGAAGCAAATGCTGTGATTGAATTTGCCGAACCTTGTTTATCAGACAAACACAGAACTGATTTATTAAAAAATTAATGCCCCAATAAACTTAGAATACTCTTAACCAACTTAAACTAAACTTAGAATGAAAACTGTAAAAATTGTAGGTGTTCCTGAGCACTTCAATTTACCATGGCAAATGTGCATTGAAAATGGTGAATTTGAAGCCGAAAATATTGATTTACAATGGAAAGACATTCCGGAAGGAACCGGCAAAATGTGTCAGATGCTTCGCAATGATGAAGCTGACATTGCCGTTATTCTGACGGAAGGTATTCTGAAAGATATTGCAGCAGGAAATCCAAGTAAAATTGTTCAGATCTACGTACAATCACCTTTGATCTGGGGGATTCATGTTGCTGCAAAATCAACTTTTGAGACCGTAAAAGATCTTAAAGATAAAAAAGCAGCCATTTCACGATTGGGTTCAGGATCTCAGTTGATGGCTTATGTCAATGCACATGAGCAAGGATGGAAAACCGATAATTTACAGTTTGAAATCATAAATACAATTGACGGCGCTGTTGAAGCATTGACTAACGGAACTGCCCATTATTTTATGTGGGAGCATTTTATGACCAAGCCACTGGTTGATAAAGGTATTTTCAGAAGAGTTGGTGACTGCCCTACTCCATGGCCATCGTTTGTAATTGCCGTCAGAGACGAGTTTTTGAAAAAGAACCCTAAAATAGTCGAGAAGATATTGGAGATAATCAATAGAACAACTGAGGATTTTGCTCAGATTCCAAATATTGACAAAACTCTGGCAGGCCTTTTCAATCAAAAACAAGAAGACATTCAGGAGTGGCTAAAATTAACCCAATGGTCTCAGAAGCAACTGACTGAGAAAGCTTTTATCAAAATTCAAAATCAGTTATTTGATCTGGGAATTATTGAGAAAAAAAGTACTTTTGTTGAAACCGTAAAAGCGCTGTAAAAACTGCTTTTGAATCTTATGATAAAATTTCCTAAAATTGACTTTCCGCAATTAAAATCCAAATTACAGGTGAAATCACCCTGGGACAGGATTATTATTATGCTGTTGAGTCTTTTAATTACGGTTCCAATTTTTATCATATTACATCAAAATCTGATCGATTTACAATGGGCATTCAATTTAGATCGTGTTTTGATTTTTGTACTGGTTTTTACTGCAATTTTCTTTCTTCTAATGTTGCTCAGAACCATCATTATACTCTGCATTGCAGTATATTTATTAGTATTGTTCTACGGGTCGGTTATTGGAAATTACGGCTTCAGTGAAATCTCCGAAGACTACAATTCGATGATTTACACCATGTCTGACAATCCATTCCCACAGGATATTATTGTGGCAAAATTACTTCCGTTTCCTAATAAATCTAAAATTATCAATGCGATAGAGTATCAGAATCCAAAGGTTCGAAACTTTGCCATTATGGCTACTTCTAAGCATTTTAAAGGCCATAAAGGTTATTCTGATTACAGAACCATTATTCAGTGTTTTGCCGTGTTTAAGGAAATCAACAGCCGTTGGAATTATGTTAATGATCCTAAAGAAGGGGATTATATTGCAACTGCGAGTGAGTCTTTAGAATACTTTTCAGGCGATTGCGACGATCATTCTATTCTGATGGCCGCGGCAGTTCGATCGATTGGCGGAACTCCCCGATTGATTCATACTAAAGGACATATTTACCCTGAAATACTTATCGGTTCAACAATTGACTTGGAAAAAGTAAATTACCTGATCAAAAATGTGCTTTTTGTAAAAGAAAGTTATGGCAAAAAAATCCACTACCACATAGACGAACGCGGACAGGTATGGATGAATTTAGACTATACAGCCAAATATCCGGGTGGACCTTTTATGTATGAAGAAATTCTGGGAGAGCTAACCTTAAACTAGTTTTTCCGAAGCTGTCCAGGCACAAACCCCTTTAGATTTATGGGTTTTTCATGTGTGACAGTAATTTTATAAATATTTGATTTTTAGATTTTTAATTAGAATAAATTTTGTAATTTTCTGTAGTTTAACATATAACCACAAAATCATGAAAAAATCTAAATTATTTATCTTCGCAATTGCATTACTGGCCGTACTAATGATTTCATGTCATAAAGGTCGAAATAAATTGGTGAACTCCTGGAAAATTACTGCTGTAGAGCCTAAATTACCGATTTCAGATTCTATGAAAAATGTAATTCTAACTCAGGGCACACTTACATTTACAGAAGACGGACATGTTACCGGATATCTTACTCAGGAAATCACCAATGGTACTTATGCTTTAACAAAAGGTGGTAAAAATTTAGTCATAAAGGATGAAACCGGCACTCCTTACCCTTGTCAAAGTATCATAACGGAAGATCAACTGACACTAGACAGTAAAGAAATGAAAATTACCCTCAAAAAAATATAATGTTTTACACCTTAAAACAATAAAACCACTCTTTTATAAACCGGAAAGAGTGGTTTTTTATTTGGAGCTCTTCTCCAATCTCTTTTTAAGCAATAAAACGCTACTGAAAGTGAATTTCTTCATTAACTTTTTTTTGGTCAAACTATTGTAATTTAATATTTTAAGCCTAACTTTAATAAACTAAAACAAATGTCCCCCAAAAATAGAACCTATGATTTTAAATTCGAAAAAAATATTTCTGATCGACGGCTTAGGAGCTTTATTCTCTACCCTTTTGTTGGGTGTCGTATTGGTTGAATTGGAAATCTACTTCGGCGTTCCTAAAAAAACACTTTATCTCCTTGCTATTTTAGCCTGTCTGCTTATGGCGTCTTCATTTGCGAGTTACTGGCTAGCGAATGAGAACTGGCGAGGTTGTCTAAAAATTATTGCTTTTGCAAACCTGTTATATTGTGGTATCACGGCAGGCCTGTTACTCTATCTTTATACCCACCTAACCTATTTAGCGGTATTCTATTTTCTCGTGGAAATTGCAATTATACTCTTTCTTGCCCGAATGGAATTTAAAATTGCGAGCCGTTAACTTCTTATCTACTCTGCGGTTTCATCGTTCGGAAGCCACAAAAACATTGACAATCTTGTAATTGCGATAAAATATTCTTAAAAAATATCGTCGAAAATTTTGCGCAGTCAAATAACTGCATTATATTTGCTGTCAAATAACTGCACAATGGAAATTCGTAGAGATGTATTTCAGGCAATTGCCGACCCTACCCGAAGGGCAATCTTAAGCTTAGTGGCTATCCAGTCAATGACTCCGGGAGTTATTGCTGAAAATTTTAATTCTTCAAGACAAACTATTTCAAAACACATTCAAATATTAACGGAATGTGAACTCCTGGAGCAAACGCAAAATGGAAGGGAAATTTATTACGTTACTAATGCCAGAAAAATGAAAGAAGTTGCTGATTTTATAGAACCGTTCCGTCAAATGTGGGACGATCGTTTTAACAAACTGGAAAGTATCATGAAAAACTATAAACCGAAAGAATAACCAAATTATGGAACGAAAAACGAAAATTACTGCCGAAGAAGGTCAGCAAGATTTACTAATTACAAGAGAATTTGATCTTCCTCTAAAATTATTGTTCATGGCTTATACAGAGCCCGAGATTGTTGAACAATGGATGGGAACCAAAGTAATACAACTCGAGAATAAGAAGTATGGCAGCTGGCAATTTGAAACTTCCGACCCTAAAGGAAATGTAGTTTTTAAAGCTAACGGAGTGGTTCATGAGTTTTTTCCGGAACAGAAGATTACGCGAACATTTGAAATGGAGAACTCTCCTTTTCCGGTTCAGCTTGAATTTCTTGAATTTGAGGCGATAACGGAAGAAACCAGTCAGTTAAAAATGCATATTATTTACAGATCTGCTGCACTTAGAGATCAAATGTTAAAACTGCCTTTTGCTCAGGGAATCAATATGGCTCATAACAGATTACAAGAATTCGCTGCCAGAAAACTAAATTAAACTAACTTAAACTAAACTATAAAATCATGAAAAAAAGAGACAAAATCATCTATTGGGTTGCTACCTTATGGCTGGCGTTAGGAATGACTGCTACAGGAATCGTACAAATGCTAAAAATAAAAGAACAGGAAGGCATGATACAGCATTTAGGGTTCCCGGTGTATTTTTTAACATTGATTGGTATTTGGAAATTATTAGGTACCGCAGCTATCTTAATTCCTAAATTTCCACTACTAAAAGAATGGGCTTATGCGGGCTTTTTCTTTACCATGACGGGTGCTGTTTTTTCGCATTTAGTAGTTGGAGACCATCCAAAAGAATTATTTGGTCCGGTATTGCTTATTGTTTTGACTATTGTGTCCTGGTACTTCAGACCTTTAGAAAGAAAAGCGATTTTAGCAAATTAGTCAATTTTTACTAATAACCGTGAAATTTTTACACTCAAAAACATTTAGCTTCTAAAAAATCAAACCCAAATGAAAAACAAACTATCAACAGAACAAAGCGAAGAATTATTAAAAGTACTACAAATCCGTTTTGAGAACAATATGAAGAGACACCTTGGTCTCGAGTGGGAAAAGGTTCAGCAAAAACTGGAGGCAAATCCCGGAAAACTCTGGTCACTCGATGAGATGGAACGAACCGAAGGCGAACCGGATGTTGTTGGATTTGACGAGAAAACGGGAGAATTTATTTTCTTCGATTGTTCTGCCGAAAGTCCAAAAGGCCGAAGAAGTCTGTGTTTTGATCATGAGGCACTCGAAAAAAGAAAAGAACACAAACCTGCCGGAAGTGCTGTAAACATGGCCGAAGAGATGGGAATTGAACTTTTAGATGAAGTGCAATACAAGGAACTTCAAAAACTGGGTAAATTTGATGCCAAAACTTCAAGCTGGATTGTTACACCTTCTGAAATTCGCAAACTGGGTGGTGCGTTGTTTTCTGATTTTCGCTACAATACCGTATTTGTGTATCATAATGGCGCCGAATCTTATTATGCAGCCAGAGGTTTTAGAGGGTCTTTGAGAGTTTAATGATTTTTAACAACAATAGCATATGAACCCTAAAGTTGATCTTTACTTTGAGAATGCTGAAAAATGGCAAAAAGAACTGGACGAATTACGAAAAATTGCGCTGGATTGCCATTTAACAGAAGAATTAAAATGGGAAACAGCCTGTTATACTCTGCATGGTAATAATGTTGTTTTGATACATTCTTTCAAAGAGTATTGTGCTTTTCTGTTTTTTAAAGGAGCCTTAATGAAAGATACGGACGGAATTCTAATACAGCAGAGTGAGAATGTTCAGGCCGCAAGACAAATTCGTTTTACGAATCTTGACGAAATCAAAGCTCAGAAAGCAATCTTAAAGACGTATATTTATCAGGCCATTGAAATAGAAAAAGCCGGTTTGAAAGTACAATTAAAGAAAACATCCGAATTTGAGATTGCAGAAGAATTTCAACAAAAACTAGATGAAGACAAGGCTCTTGAAATTGCTTTTAACGCTTTAACTCCAGGCCGTCAACGGGCTTACTTACTGTATTTTTCAAGCCCAAAACAATCTAAAACCAGAGCGTCCAGGGTAGAAAATATGACGGATCAGATTCTTCAGGGAAAAGGATTGAAAGACTAATTTTTTAAAGATGATGTAGGAACCGTTTTAATAAAGAAGAATAGTTTTATCTTAGTACTAAAAACAAATCTTATGGAAGACCAAAAAAATCAAACCAACCCCTCCTCTTCTGACCCGACACCAAAAGTAACCGGAGTTGGAGGCATATTCTTTTTTTCAGAAAACCCAAAAGAAACCAGAGATTGGTATGCTAAAAACTTAGGACTTGAAGTTAACGATTGGGGATCTACTTTTGAATCCAGAAAAATAGACACTCCTGAGGTCGTAGAATCTCTTCAATGGAGCCCGTTTAAGAAGGATGATGCGTATTTCTCTCCTTCCAAAAAAGAATTTATGATTAATTATCGCGTGCAGCATATTGAAGCTCTTGTCAAACAGCTAAAAGAAAACGGTGTAACAGTACTTGATGATATTGCTACCTACGATTATGGAAAGTTTGTTCACATTATGGATACTGACGGTAATAAAATTGAACTTTGGGAACCAGTTTGAATTAATTGTGAATGGTTAATTATAAGTAAATAAAATAAGAGCTCGATTATTAATAATCGAGCTCTTATTTTATTTGAAGAAGTAGTTAATTTAGTTGATATAAGTTACAATTGCTTCTTTATTCTTTGCAGCATCAGAGTAAAATTGCTGTATATCTTTAAAATATTCATTTAAGTAATCAAAAGCTTCATCTACATCACGTTCCCAAATTTCTGGATAAACCTCTAATTTCTGCATTTTCTGCGGATCGTATTTTTGTCTTAAATCGTCAGTTGTGATTTCAGAAATTTTGTTACTAAATTCTATGACTTGTTCAGGTGTTAAATAATGAGCTGGGCCATATCCTAAATCCTGGTCATTATCAATTATTTGGCCGCTAAACAAAATTTTATAAAAAGGGTGTTTTGGAGAATTTAAAGCACTGTCACCCGTTAGTAAAAAAACAATTCCATCCCAAGCTTTATCAATATCAATAATTGTTACATCTAAAGGCGCATTTTCATTGTAAATATCATCCTCTAAAGTAGCGCTATCTTTGATGTAATTTTCAAGTTTTGTTTTACTTGCTCGAAGTAAGTTTCCTATCATTCCCATTTAATTAAGTATTTAGATTGAAATGTAAATATACAATAAACAAAGAAAAACCTACTTTATAGCAGTTAGTATTAATATCTTTTAAGGTTTCAACATACTTAAGGTACTCGATGAAATTGCGACTTATGATTATAGAAGTTTGTTCACACTATGGATGCTGACGGTAACAAAATTGAGCTTTGGGAACCGGCAGAATTTAAACCTTCAACATTAAATTTGTATCTTTACTACAAACACCATTTTTAATCAATTTAAATGAATTCATTAGTATTGTATTTTGCTAAACTTGGCTTTTCAGAAAATGATATCGCCGAGTTTTTAAGCTGTATCAAAACACGTCAGTTTTCTGCAAACGAGTTCATTCTAACTAATGGTCAGTTGGAGAATTATTTGTCTTTTATAGATACGGGAATTGTCCGCTATTTTGTACTTACCAACGATAAGGAAATTACCTTTGATTTTGCGTTTAAAAACTCCTTTTACTGCGCATACGATTCTTTTTACAACAGAACTCAAACACAGGTTTACATTCAGGCGCTTACGGATTGCCAATTGTATTCTATCTCTTACGATCAGCTGCAAAAACTTTATGACAAATGTGAAACAGCAAAAAAACTGGGCCGTATCGCTACTGAATATTTACTGGATAAAAAAGTAAAAAGAGAACTGAATCTTTTAACCAAAACTCCTCAGGAACGCTATCAGAGTCTTCTTGAGGAACAACCTAAATACATTCAGCAGATTCCGCTCAAATACCTTGCGTCCTACATTGGTGTTGTTCCGGAAACGCTCAGCAGAATCCGCAAACGCATTTCTTGACCAAAGTCAATTGGTAAAACCGTTATTAAACTCAATTTTGTCCTGTTTTTTAACCTTAAAATCAGAATAAAATGAAAGTTACCATTACTCATATTGACACGGCCTGTGTTTTAATAAACATCAATGGATTTAAAATTATTACAGATCCGACACTGGACAAAAAAGACGACTTTTTTCCACAATATGTAAGTCGTCCATTAGCATTTTCAAAGAAATATATTGATCCGGCCTTATCAATAACTCAAATTGGAAAAGTAGATTTGGTTTTATTAAGCCACGATCATCATAGCGATAATTTAGACAAAAACGGCAGGGTATTTATCAAAACTGTGCCTGTTGTTCTCTCTACAAAAGACGCTGTGAAACGCTTAAAAAACAATAATACTATTGGTCTTGACAACTGGGAGGAATATACTGTCGAAAGCTCGAAGGTAAAAGGCTTGAAAATAACAGCTATACCTGCTCAGCATACCAATATTAAAAGACTGGATAAGGTTATGGGAAAAGTTATTGGTTTTACCATCGAATGGGAGGATCAAACTGGCGGCTGCCTCTATATATCGGGAGATACTGTTCTTTTTGAAGGTTTATTGGAGCTGGAAAGAAGGAAAAAAATTGAAACCGCAATTTTGCATCTTGGAGCTGGAGCTTTTCCTTATTTGAAAAAGAATTTAAGGGTTACTATGAATGGTGAGGAGGCACTTGAAACAACACGACTTTTAAATCCCCGTACAGTAATTCCAATTCACTACGAAGGCTGGTGGCATTTTAAGCAATCAGTAAAATCACTAAAAAGCGAAATTGAGAAATCGGAATTTAGGGAGAAATTCTTATGGCTGGAAAGCGGAATTGAAACAGCGTTGAAATTTTAGATAGATGTATTCTTCTAAATCGTTAAAGCACTTATAAAAAAACACTCATTATTCATCTTTTAACCTACTACACAAGACCTTAATTCTAAAGATAATTCCTATATTCGCTGATGTGGATGTTAATTTTTAACTACACCAACTAACAATCAAAAAAACGCCATAACCAAAAAAAAATTATGAAAAAAGTAACTCGTCTGTTTACATTAATGCTCTTTATTTGTTACGCTTCTACCCCTCTCTATTCACAAATTACATCTGAAAAAATAGATCTTTTAATGCAGGACGCTTTGGAGAAATTTAAAGTGGCCGGGGCCTCAATTGCAGTTGTTAAAGATGGAAAAGTAATTCACCAAAAAGGATATGGTGTTGCCTCTATCGAAACAAAAAAAGCCGTAAATGAAAGTACAAATTTTCAAATAGCCTCCAACAGCAAAGCTTTCACAACTGCAGCGCTCTCTATTCTTGAAGACGAAGGCAAATTGAAATGGACAGATAAAGTAAAAGACCATCTTCCAAATTTTAAAATGTATAACGATTATGTTACTGAGAATTTTAACATCCAGGATTTGCTGACACATCGCAGCGGACTTGGATTAGGTGTAGGTGATTTGATGTTTTTCCCCGATGGCTCCAATTTTACAATAAATGATGTTCTGACTAGTTTTCAACATTTTAAACCTGTATCTGCTTTTCGAACTAAGTTTGATTATGACAATTTACTGTATCTTGTAGCAGGTGAATTAATTGCCAAAGTAAGTGGTATGACTTATGAAGATTTTATACAAACACGAATTATTGATCCTTTGCAAATGAGCAATTCTTTTGCACAAAGCGACAGGATAAAAGATAAAAGCAATCTGGCAGTGTCACATTCATCAGAATCCGGAGCTATAAAAAGAATTGATGGATTTGGAGTACAGATAAACGGTGCTGCGGGAGGAATCATTTCAAACGCAGCCGATATGGCAAAATGGATGACTTTATGCCTAAACAAAGGACAGTATGGAAGTGACTTGAAATCAACATTGTTTTCTGTGAAAAATCACAACGAAATGTGGCGTATCCATACCGTTGAAGAAGTAGATCGTGATCCAAGATACAATTCGCATTTTAGTGGTTACGGTCTGGGTTGGGGATTAACTGATGTGAAAGGAAATCTAAAAGTCTCTCATACTGGAGGTTTACCAGGAATGTTATCCATTGTTATGATGTACCCGGATCTAAACTTAGGCATCGTGATTTTAACCAACACCGAGAATGGCGGTGGCGGGCTTTTTACTGCCGTTACCAATACTATTTCCGACAGTTATTTAGGTTTGGACGATTTTGGCTGGACCAATAAAATTGTGGAATGGATGAAACAAGGCAGAAACACAGGAGATGATGTTACCAGGAATGTTTGGGAAAAAGTAAAATCAGCAAAAAATGTGAAAGTAAAAAACGAAGACTTTACTGGTGTTTATGTTGATAACTGGTTTGGAGAAATTGAAGTATTTGAAAAAAACAAACAGTTATGGTTCAGATCCTATCGTTCACCAAAATTAAATGGACCTATGGCTTTTTATAATGCTAATACATTTGCCATAAAATGGGAATATCAGGCAATGAATTGTGATGCCTTTGCAATGTTTTCATTGGATGAAACCGGTAAAGCACAATCAATTAAGATGAAAGGCATCTCTCCTAATATTGATTTCAGTTTTGACTTTCAGGATCTGGATCTAAAAAGAGTGAATAAGTAAACCTCTTTTTTATACTAAAATTAAAAAAAAGTCCGCAAAGTTTTCTTTTATACTTTGCGGACTTTGTTCTTCTCTATTCAATCAAGTAATGCTTTTAGTTCTGATTCCTTCTGATTAATAATGAAAAACTGACTTTTATCGTCTAACAATATCTTGTAATCAAACTCTTTCGCTGCATTAAACTTCCAGTCTTTTAATTCTTTAAAACTGCTCTTAATGAGTTTTAGATTTTCAGCGTTATTTTTAGAAACAATAATCATCTTAGTCAGATTTGATTTTTGCATCTTTTCAAGAGCGCTTCTGCTTATTTCAGTTTCATCCTCTGATCTGGAACGGTAACGGTACTTTTGTTTGATGACGTCAAAATCCTTTTCATTTTCAGAAATAACATATCTGTAAGCCATTAAATTATCCATTTCGTCTATCCAGTTTGGGAATTTTGTTTCATAGATTTCAATATAACGATCTATAAAACTTTTGTCAATGGCTATCTTCTGAGAAATGTACTCGTTAAGCATAGGGTAAATTTCTTTTGCCATGAGGTTGATGTATTTTTTATTGTACCAGTTACCACTATCTGCTTTTCCGTTCAGCTGTGCGTATACATAACCATTGGCTAAGGAAGTTGCCAGCGCTTCGTTAAGCAGATGATAGGCATAATTACTGTACTTTGATTTGCTTTCTTTAAAACTATTGTCGATCATTTTTTTCACCTCCAATGATTGTTCGTTATAAATAATATGATCCGTTTCGTGCAGCATTACACTAAAGAGATCCTTATAATCGTCTAAATCTGTTTGAATGGCACTGATGAAATTATTATCAAAAGAATTCGCGGTAAAGCCTTTAGAATTAGGCAAAGGATAAAATGCAATTTCAAAAGGAATTGAAGTATCCCAACTCGAATTGTAAAAGATCAAACCCATTTCAAAATAACGCTCCATGTCATTTTCCTTTGCGTATTTAGTAATTTCTACGAGCTGTTTTTCAAATTTTTCTTTATTGGGATTGTATATGAGTTCGTTGTAAATTGGAGTAAAAGCAGAAATAATTCTCGTAAGATCATTCAAGGTTTTGTTGGTTAAAACTCCAATAGAACGTATTTTAAAATCTTTTAAATTTTCTGTTTCGATTAGGTTTTTTCTCAAAAAATCAAAGGATTGCATTGGTTTTTTGGAACCTTCCGGGAATTCTTCAAATGGATAGCTGTAATCCAATGTCAGATGATCAAATTCTGCGACCAGTTTCTGAAATTCCTCAGTGTTGTATTTTGATTTTTGAAACTCGGTTTTAAAAACGTTGTCAGGATAGTTTTCGGATAAATTCTGAAGGAAAACAAAAACAGCCAATTGTTCGGAATACTTAATATTAAATATTGTTTTTTGAGCAAAAGACCAATTTGTCACGGCACACAGCATAACGACCAAAAGCTTAATTTTTAAAGTAATTTTCATTGTTTAGTAATTAAAATTTATTCGATAAGAATTAAAAATAATTCAAAAATAAGCAGGCAACAAACACTCACGATACGCTACGTAAAACAATAACTGCTATGTTGTCTTCAATAACTCTTACAATCTCTTTTTAGTATCGATAGCTTATATTTTGCACTAGCCCTCTTTTGTCTTAAATTTGCAGTCTTGTTACAAGCATAGCAAAGTTTTCAAATGCTGAAGTGTCTAAATTAGGTAAAAAAAGTGGGAATACATACGATCAAAAATGCAGAAGGAAACTGGACTATTTGTCCCGAATGCCAGGGACGCGGTAAAAAAAGCCAAAGACTCAGCAAGAAAGTGCGGCTTCAGTATCAGATAGCGCTGGAAAACTTTGAAAAATCGAAGGACTCAGGAGTTCCTCCTACCCGTCCTAAAGCACATCTGAATGTCTGTCTCCACTGTGACGGATCGGGATTAATTCCTTCGACACATCCCACTATTATTGACAGAGAAAACTACCCCCATGTTGCTATAATTGGAGCCGGTATCGGAGGAGTTGCATTGGCTGTCGCTTGTCTGCACCGCGGAATTCCTTTTACTCTTTACGAACGCGATACTAACTTTGATGCCCGATCACAAGGCTATGGTCTCACCTTACAACAAGCCAGTAAAGCCATTGAAGGATTCGGTATTTTCTCTTTAGAAGAAAAGGTCATTTCCACCAGACATTTGGTACATACTCCGGAAGGGAAAGTAATTGGGGAATGGGGAATTCGAAAATGGATTCCATCAGATACCAAAATAGCTCCAAAGCGAACGAATATGCATATTGCGCGACAACATTTGCGTTCAGCACTGCTGAAACAACTCGAAGGAAATGATATCGTACAATGGGGACATCAACTCATAGATTTTAAGGAATCAGAAGATCAAAGTATTTCCTTAAACTTTGAAGTAAATGGCAAAATCATAACTACTAAAGCCGATCTTGTGGTTGGAGCTGATGGCATTCGCAGTACGGTACGAAAACTATTAATTGGTGACGAAGTTACTCCTTTGCGTTATCTGGGATGCATTGTGATATTAGGTATTTGTCCGTTAACGGCTCTTGAAGCAATTGACAGTTCCTTACTCGACTCAGCAACTGTGTTTCAAACGGCTAACGGCAATGAGCGAATTTATATGATGCCTTATACAGAAGATTCTGTAATGTGGCAGCTGAGTTTTCCAATGTCAGAAGACGAGGCTAAAATACTGAGTGCACAAGGACCGAAAGCGTTAAAAGAAGAGGCTTGTCGAAGAACACAATGGCATGCTCCTATTCCGCAAATTTTATCAGCAACTTTAGAGGAGCAAATTTCAGGTTATCCGGTATACGACCGTGAATTACTTCGTCCTGAATTATTAGCAAAAAATAAACGGACCACATTGATTGGGGACGCAGCACATCCGATGAGCCCTTTCAAAGGACAAGGAGCTAATCAGGCATTATTAGACGCGCTTTCTTTGGCTCGCGGAATCGTAAGAGGATGCAGACCGCTATCCAACTGGAGAGAAGCAGGAATAAGAGAAAGTGTTTTGACTGAATTTGAATCCGAGATGCTTGTGCGAAGTGCTGCCAAAGTAAAAGGTTCTGCCGAAGCTGCTGAATTCCTGCATTCCGAAATTGTACTTCACGAAGGCGATGAACCAAGAGGAAGATGCTTAAAGAATAAATAAGCCAATCGTTTATTGCGTTTTTTTATAGTTTTTTTTCTCGCAGATTTTGCAGATCAGGCAGATTATTCTATATAACCTATATGTTTTAAACTAAAAAAGGAGCCACTTTTCAATGACTCCTTTTCGATGCTAAATTTTAGTATTATTGAATTCTTTTTACAGACAGCTTGTCTAAACAGAAATAAGCTGCAGTATTCATTCCGTATACCGGGTGTGAATCTGTTGAAGCCATTTGGAAAACAAGATATTTTACGTCCCCTAAACCTTGAAGCGCCGTAGTATTTACGTTCACCCATCCTGTTGGCATTACTAAAGAACCTCCTGTGTAATCAGCCAATGATTGTGTAATTGGTGCAGTAATGGTTCCGCTTGAATCTACTCCGTAAATTAACAATTCAAAGTGATCTCCTGAAGAAAATGCCTGAGCAAAACCGTCTCCATACAAACAACCATAATAAGGCCATGTGTGCATGTTGATTTTTAATCCTTTTACATTGTACAATCCTGTATTTCCAATTTTAATCCAGTTAGAGAAACTTGTCTCACTAAAAGTAGTTCCCTGTGGATTTTTAGGATCTGTATAACTTGACCAGTATGCTACGATGTACGGATCTCCTGTTGTACCGGGAGTACCTGCCGCAATTGTAGAAGAAGTTCCAAAACCGCTTCCTGCCATAGTCCCCCACTGATTGGCTACCCAACCGTTAGATCCGCCAGTACCCGCTCCTGAACCGTAATTTGTAATATCATTTACATTTGATACAATAAAACCATCCCAATAATTATAACCTGATGATGTTCCGCTATGTGAAAATTTAAATATGTCAACGGTTAAGTTGGTACTTGCTACATAGGTATTTTGCCAATACTTCCCACCTGTTGTTGATGTTCCGCTGGTCAATAAAGAACTTGTCAGGTTAAGCGTAGTAGTTGTCCCTATCGAAGGATCGGTCACCGCACTTTTAGAAGTTAAGCCTGAGCTTTTTACCGCTGCACTGCCGCTTTCGCTATTTAATAGATTTTCATCATTACTACAGGACGAAAGTCCCAGAATCAAACCTACTGT
This sequence comes from Flavobacterium sp. N502540, assembly GCF_025947365.1. Lineage (NCBI taxonomy): Bacteria > Pseudomonadati > Bacteroidota > Flavobacteriia > Flavobacteriales > Flavobacteriaceae > Flavobacterium > Flavobacterium sp. N502540. The sequence goes on along the minus strand of NZ_CP110012.1, from coordinate 4,375,462 downwards.
CAAAAAATAAAGTACTTTTTTCATGATTTATAAAAATTTGGATTAATATTCTTGGTTGATTAATAAACAGTTTTATTCCCGCTTTTCGATTACTTACCTGCAGCAAAATTCAAATCTTCTGCCTGTTTGAAGGAATTCGTAACCAGGTCTAATGCGCCAATCTCTGTGAACGTAGGCACGTATACTTTTACGAAATCTACCCCGGGAAGATGTACTTTAGTACCATTACCATCTACAGCCCAGCTAATGTCTATCGAAGGATCTTTGATTCCGCCATAGCCCCATTCAAAAGTTCCAACATTGAATGCTGTACCTTCTCCATCGCTAATATCTTTTGTAGCCAAATTGACTTTTGTTCCTTTTAGTGTGTAAGAATCTCCAAGCCATTGTGGGTAATAATTATAACGTCTCCATTTTTTTGTTCTGGTGATAAAACCTGAAGCCGTTTTATTATTTGCCCATTTAAGATATTCCTTGTCGAACTGCCAGTCGTACTTTCCTGCTACAGCAGTTTTATTCGGGTCCGGCTTGTAATACGTCACCGCATAGTTCTTAACTGTAGTCGATTTATAATACTCACTTCCGGCTATTTCGTACCACTCATTATCCTCTGCAATCCCATTTTTATTGGCATCGTAAGCAACCATAATGCTAACAGGAGAAAACTTTGAAGCATTCGAAACTGTATTCATCTGAACTGTAAAATCACGTTTGCCATAAGCATTGATCACTGTATGGTCGAATTTTGTAACGATATAACCACCGAAAGTCCCCAAATCAACAAGAGACCCATCGGCCAAAATAGCCTGTGCATTCTCTATCGCTTCCGCTTTCGTTGCAAACTCAAAACCGTCATTGTTATAGTGTGGTGCAGGCACGTAATCAATAATTGAAAGTGCTTTCGAAGTATAGGTTTTACCGGTTTCAGCAACTGTAACTTTTGTCGAAGCCTGTTTTACTAACTTATTCAGCGTTACGGTAAAATCTACAGCATAGCTTAGTGCTTTTGGTGCTATAAACTTTAAGCTCTTACTATCGCCAATAACAGAATCTTTAGCCACTCCGTCTTTTCCGGTTACTTTTAATGTCCATTTGTATTGGGCAACAGCACCATTGGCGTTTTCAATCGTTACTTCCGGATCAATCGCTACAACATTGTATCGCTCTGTTGCAAAATCTGCTTGCAATTTTATAGTAAGAGACGGATCTTTAATCGGCTCCGGTTTAGGTTCTTCAATTACAGGTTCCGGCTTTGCATCATCATTGCTGCAATTGTAAAAAGCGCATGCAAGCACCATGTACAAACTATATTTTATAAACTTTTTCATATTATTGCCTTCTTACTTTTTTAGATTGTATTTTTTAATTATTTGAAGATCTGCAGCTCCCGAGAATCGCGTAGCCATAGACGATTGCTGGTGACAAAGTCCCATTGGTTCGCTGGCACAGTTCACTACTTTGATAAAATGAATTCCCGGAAGATTTGCTTTATTTCCATTCTTGTCTACGGCCCAGTCGATATCAATATCAGGGCTTTTGGCATTTACGTATCCCCATTCCGGAGCCTCAAAATTCCACAAAGTAGTTTGCCCCGGACGTACTGCTGCGAAATTTACGTTTAACTTCGTTCCTTCATAAACAGCTGTATTTTGAGTATCCCAGGCCGGATAATACTCCTTCTTAGTTTTAGACCTTGGCAAAAAGTACGTTTGAGATTGGTTGTTCTCACAATAAACATGCTCACGATCTAAAAAAGGATCATTTGGACCGCTTACTACTACTTTCTTACCAACCGCAGGTTTATAGTAGGCAATTTTAAAATTCTTAACCGTATTTTCTTTCGCATGCTGACTTCCTATGATTTCATACCATTCGTCTTCATCGGGTTTTCCATTAGCATTTTTATCATAAGCAACATAAATTAAACCCGGAGCCGGAGGATTGGCTTTATCCGTTAAATCTGCTCCGTAAACTCTGAAGTCTTTTTTTCCAGACAGATTAACCACCATATGATCAAATCCAACCACAATCGAACCACCAAAACCTCCTAAATCAATTGGATATCCTACACTGGTTTCACTTATTCTTCCCAATGCTACCCTCATAACATCTGCTTTCGCAAATCCGTCCTTGTATAAATCATTGGCAAACATTCCGGGTGCCGGACTAAAATCCTGAATACTTGTTATGTAAGGATTGTAATTTTGAGTCTCATTTATCACATTCACTACGGTAGCGCTTGTCCCTTTTTTATCTCCTTCAGTAACATTTAAGGTTAGTTCATATGCACCGGGATATAAAGCAACAAATCGTAAATCTTTAGTAGTTCCTACAATCGAATCTTTAGTCTGATTGACCGGATTTTTTTTAAGTACCCATTGATAATTTGGATTACTTGTTTCAGCTGAAGCTGTAATATTCAAAACTTTAAAGGTGTTTACTTCAAATTTATCCTGAAGCTTTACTGCTATTGGTACGACGAGTCCTTCTCCGGTGTTGGCATCATTTTTATCGTCATCGGTGCATCCGGTAAATGCCGCCGCAAAAGCCAATAATAATAAATGGGCAAAGTTTTTTTTCATAATTCCTGATATAATAATTTAGTTTAATACATTTTTGAATGGGTTAGCGCGTAGGAATGCTTTCTCCTGAAAGATGCAAATCTGTCGCCCCCATTATTTCTGTCGAAGTTTCTCCGAGCCAGCCCGCCTGCTGATTAAGGCCATTGTACACTTTCACAAAATCGATCCCAGGAAGCATTACTTTGTTTCCCTTTTCGTCCACAGCCCAGTTAATATCTATTCCTGAATCGTCATCATTGTTTGGAGCATTATCTGCATATCCGTATAAAAAAGCATATTGTACAAAATAACTTCCCGTTCCGCTTTCATCTACTGCGTTATCGGGCAATCTTGTTCCTTTATAAGTGATAGAAGATTGATCTTTAAGCCATTTTGGCCAGTAATCTAAAGAATGATTGTAAGCATTATTTTGTACCAGATAACCACTTTTCCCCTGATTGTCTTTCCATAAAATATATTCCATATCAACGAAACCTACTGTACCCGTAGTTCCACCCGACACCGGAATTTTATTGGGATCAGGTCGGTAATACGTTATTTCATAATGCTGAATCGTTTTTGGCATTTTATGTCCACCGCCTTCTATCTCGTACCACTGATCGTCTGGAAGTCCGTTTTTATTTTTATCGTAAGCTACCATGATTATTCCTGCTTCACTGCTTCCGCCGCGCATGGTACTGTTCGGATTTGGATTAGCCTCTGCCCAGAAAGCATTGCCCAAAATTCTAAAATCACGTTTGCCTTTAACATTAACAATGGTATGATCGAATCCAAAAACAACATAACCACCAAAAGCCCCCAATGAAACCAGATCCCCATTTTTCTTGGCCAGATAAGTATTGGCTCTTGATAAAATTCTTTCAGAAGTATCTCCGTCATTAGCAATAGGCAGATCGTTTACAAACTGCCCGGGAGCCGGTTTAAATTCAAATACTTTTGAAATGTAGGTTTTGTACTCCTTCGTTTCTTTTGTAACGGTAACGACTACTTTTTGAGTTTGTACACTTCCTTTGTCATTTACAGTAACGGCCAATTCATAGACTCCTGCTTCTGCTGCCGCAAATAAAAGTTCCTTTGCTGTAATAGTACTTAGTGCATAACTTTCTGAAGGTGCTTTTGTAACACTCCAATTGTATGTAGCTTCTGTTCCTACATTGATTGTTGGATTCAGGGCCACAATTGTAAATCTCTGCGCGCTAAAAGTTAAATCTGAACTAACAGGCGTCGGATTGCTATTTTCATTTGATGCATTATCATCAGAACAATTGGTTAATGAGAGTACTGCAATAAACAACAATAAGGATCGGCAGTTTTTGAAAATATTGTGGTACATGTGGTATTGTTTTGGTGGGTAGTGGTAAAAGCAGAAGAAATTGAAGAAATAACAAAAGAAGTTTTAATTAAAGTCTTCAATAGAGAGCAATGTTATCCTTATAAACGTACACAATCCGGCACCGCCAAATACCTCTGGAATTGTACTGATTTTTTATTGGAACAGAATTAAAATAAGACAAAAGCCTGACAGATGATGCATTCCAAAAAGCCAGACTCGATACGGATTTCTTTTTCAGAAGTGATTCTCTCAGAGAGAAAAAGCAACTGTACAACACTTCCGACTGAAGCAGAATAGAAGCAAAAATGATAACAATAAATAAGAATTCTCTTTTTGTATGATACATCACTAAATGAATTAAGAAAACTCCGGGATGTACTAATTAAAAACGCAATAAGGAAGAATCCCGTCATAAAAAATGACAGGTTCGTTTATTGTTCTTCAACTTTATTCCACGAAAGTCTTAAACTATGTGATTGTGGCAGGTCTCCTGACTTGTTCCATCTTTAAAACAACCTTCTCATCCCGAAAAGCGGGGCAATGGCATTAGTAATGTTTAAAGACTTGCATAGAACTTACAGTAGCGGGTCTGTTCAGGATTTACACCTGATTCCCTTTTAACCATTTTTTCTTAAGAAAAAACAGACCAAAATCTGGCGCAAATATATAATTATCTTTTACAATAGAGTAATTCTAAATAAAAAATTGCAGATGCACATTATCAATTGATCCGGGATTTTAGTATTAAAATATTATTTCTCTTGCATGAACAACTTTATGTTACAAACTTATTTCGTCTTAAACGACTTTTACAACACGCTCTTTTTGTATCCTTCTTGCTGGTTAGTAATTTATTTAAAATTAAGTACTTCTACTTGTTTTCATTTTACAATAATGATTATTTTTAACAAGAAGAATAAACTATTTTGATAAGCAAAACTTAATCATTAAATCTTCTTCTGCGAAATGATCTAATACCTAATATAAAAAATTACCAATGTTATGATTCAAAACTTTACCCTCTCCAGTACAAATGCAAAAGACGCAAATGCTACTCTCAATAAACTTATTTCAGATCCCTGGACTTTTCTTGTTGTTCTGGGAAATACCACTAATGCTAAAAAAGCTTTAGATACTTGTTATGCAAAAATAAACTCCGGTCATCCTTACTACAAAGGAGTTCGATGTATACACATACCAGTCCCGGAATTAGTATTGCCTTTATTAAAGAACTTGCGTGTTAAACCTGATGTTCAACTTGATTGGAACGATGTACAAAAATATTTGATAACCTGTATATCTGCCGTATACAACAACATAGGGTTTGTTTACACTGCCGAAAAGTACTTAGAATCTCCTGAACCTAAAACTGACCGCTTGGTTTTAAAAGCCCTTGCAGCTGATCTCTCCCTTTAACTTTATGACAAAAAATTATGAAAAAAACAATACTCTTATTATTGCTAAGCATTTGTATGTCTCATACAATGAAAGCACAAAGTTTGTTTAAAATAACGGAAAAAGATCAGGATGGTAATTGGATGGATTCAAATGGAAATGCAAAAGATGGTTATGTAAATAATCGAATTGCAGACATTAATAGTATTCTCATGATTGATTTTGAAATCGAGAATATTATATCTTCCGCAACTAAGAGCAAAAGCCTTCCTGATGAAATTGCTACTAAAATTACCGCTCTAAAAAAAGTCATTGAAGATCAAAAAGAAACTTTAGAAGAAATAGATTACATAATTAAAAATACTAACTATCAAGAATTTGCAGAAAATCCTAAAGATCTATATGATAAATTAAGTCGATTACAAAAACTTGCTGAAAAAGTTGATAATATCAGTAAAATTGACAAAGATATTGACGATATCGCAGACAGTCTCCCTAATAACAATGATACAGACGGCATGTTTTCAAGACCATATGCGGCCGCCACAATAGTTCTGAAAGAAGAACAGGCTAAACTAATGGATTATGCTAAAGAACAAGGTATCTTTATAAAATTTGGTGCCTGGCTTATCACCAAACAAGACAAAATCCCTTTGCATATTGATGGATTCGATAACATAGCGCCTCAACAACGGTATGAAGTAGAACGTTGGGCTATATCTTTGACAGCCGAACAGAAAAAAGAACTAACCGACTTACAGCAATATGCAAAAGAAAACAGAGATAAGGGACTTAAAGCAATAGCTGATCTGGCCGACTATCAAATTCAGGCTATTAAAAAATTAGTCTGGACACAATACACAACTATTGCAGATCAAATCAATACTGAGGTTGACAAATTGGGAGCTGATCCTAAAGTACAGGAAACTGTAGCAAAAGCAAAAACATTGTCTCTCGAGATTCAAACATTTAAGTACGAAGCCGAGAAACGAACAGCTTATTATAAAAGCTTGGGATATAAACAAGGAGAAGCTATAACCGATCTGGTTTCTAAAATTACTTCTGATATTAGTTATTTTAAGTCGACTTTACAAAGTATACATAAGAATGCCTCAGATCTAAAAGCTACTATTAATAGAACTGCAGTACATCTTTCTCCTAAAATTTCTGCCACCTTTACAACTATTATAAATGACCTTACGACTGATGTAAAAAAAATAGACAAACTAAACAATACTACTATTAAAGACCTTATCGAGGGCCGCAAACTAGATGCGGCTGCTTTAGAGTTTAGCGATGCCGTCTTAAAATTGTCTTTGGCTGATGCAAAAAAGAATTTTGAATTTGATCTTGCCAATTCCGGCTACCGTGAAGAAGGAAATCGAATTGCGTTTAAACTTTCAGTATTTGATAAAGCCAGTGATATAGCAGTAAAAGAGCAGGTAAGAGAAATGTACCTGTTTAAAGTTTTACCCCATGTAATAAGTACTGTAGGAATTATTTTCGCAGATCCTTTTACTTCAACTGCGATACGTACACAGTTTCAAATGGCTCCTTATTACAATCTCTTATTCAAAGGATGGATAGATAAAAAACAACGAAGAAAATCTGTAACCTATAACAAACTTCTGGATTGGGGTGTTGGATTACACGTTTCAGCTCCGGACTTTGACAAAGATGACGTTCCTGAATTAGGTGCCGGAATAGTAATAACAGCTTTACACGATTATGTACAAACAGGAGTCGCGTATAATATCTTCACAGGTGACCCTTACTGGTTTTTCGGTTTACGCATACCAACACCAACTTTTGGGAGTAACAATTAATCAGTTTTTATTCTCTAGCACAATATAAAATCACGTAGAACTAATTTATTTCATGTGCTATTGAAATTTTTCCATAAAAAAGTCGCCTTAAAATTATGTTTAAGACGACTTTTTTATAGAATTTAACTCCACAAATTCCTAAACCAAGAGCAAATGTTCCTGTACAGGTCCCAATGCAAAAACGATAAACATGGACATCACGGTCAAAATCATAATGACCATAAACAATAAGGTTCCAAAAATACCGGAATCAACCCTCAAGGTGCCCAGCGAAGGAGCTACGGCTTTTTTAGTACTTAAATATGCTATGATTAGAAATGCTCCAATCATCGGAATAAAGCGGCCTGCAAGCATCGTAACCGAAGTGGTTAAATTCCAGAAAGGAGTGTTATCCCCCAGCCCTTCAAACCCGCTTCCGTTCCCTGCCATCGAAGACACGAACTCGTAAACTATAGTGGTAAAACCGTGTGGTCCTGTGTTACTCAGCCACTCAACAGCATCGGGAACATTCAAATAAACATGAACTGCAATTGCGGAAAAAAGTAACGGAATCGCCAAAGCAGAAAGATTAACCAAAACCGCTACCTGAACTTCCTTAATCGAGATTTTCCTGCCAAACAACTCCGAAGTTCGTCCTACCATCAGCGAACCGATAAAAGTAGCTATAATCAGGTAAATAAACATATTAATCCATCCGGTACCCAGACCTCCAAAAAATGCATCTACCTGCATTCCTATAAACATCCCTATCGAAGACAACGGCATATAACTATCGTGCATACCTGTTATGGTACCAGCCGGAATTATCATATTAACCGCGCTATAAAATGATGAGTAATACGTTCCAAAACGTACCTCTTTACCTTCCATATTAGCTAGTGATGCGTCAATTCCCATTGCGCTGAGTTTTGGATTACCGGACATTTCACCACAGATTAAGGGAATACACGTTACAACAAACCCCATAAGCATCACTCCCAAAAGCATTCTTGAAAATTTTTTATTGTTGAGATACCGTCCTACGAAAATGATAAAAGACATCGGCAAAAGCCACACGATAATAGTATGAATGATGTAGGTGAAAAAGTTAGGATTTTCAAATGGATGCGCACAATTAGTTCCGAAAAAGCCGCCGCCGTTAGATCCTAATTCTTTAATCGGAAGAAAAGCTGCCACAGGTCCCGTTGACACTACTACTTCCCTGCCTTCGACCGAGGAAATTTTCTCAGGCTCGTCAAATGTCATTGGCACATCATTAAACAAAAAAAAAGTTGCCGTAATTATACTTAACGGCAACAGTATACGAGTAGATGACTTTACAAAATCGCTATAAAAATTCCCTAATCCTTGTATCGATTGAGCAGCAAGTCCTCTGACTATTGCTACACCAGCACAAAGACTTGTGGCCGCACTTAAAAACTGTAAAAGCATAAACACGCCTACCTGTGCAAAATAACTCGCTCCTGTCTCTCCTGAATAATGCTGCAAGTTAGTACTGGTCAAAAAACTAACGGTCGAATTTAACGCCAATGTCCACTCCATACTGTCGATACCGGCCGGGTTTAAAAATAGTTTTCCCTGGAGCAATAAAATAACAAATCCCCAGAGGAACCATATGAACTGTACAGATAACAATACTTTTAAATATGTTTTCCAATTCATTTGGAGCGTGAGGTCAATTTTACAAAACCGGTATATCAATCGGTCTAATGGATTAATGAAGTCTGTTATGCTTTTTTCATTTGCATATATTTTTTTCATTTCCCGGCCTACGATGACCGACAGCAAAATAACCGTAAGAAGAATACCAAGTGAAACTATTAATTGAGTTAACATATTTTTTTTAAGATTGAGGTTCTTTACAAAAGCACCAACAACTAGTCCATACGAACAATAAAAATGTTAACTCCTGATTTACAACCGAAAGCAAATATAAGAATCACTAATCCCTTATCATTTTGATACGATTACACTATCATTTTGATAGTATTTCCTTCCTACTTCTGAAAAATCTAAAGAAATAGGAAGCTAAAAATCAAATAATTAATTAGAAAATGCTTTTTACGGCACATCATTTGCGTAATAAACACAAAAAGTAACTGTGTTTACTTTTATTAAACTTAATTTCCAAAGCCATGAAAAGACATAAAAAAAATGCCGGTTACTTTAAAATTTTTAAACAAGCTACTAAAGAGCGTAGACAAAAAAACAAAATCATACTTACGATACAAGTTATTTTTATAACCATTATAACGATTATGGTGTATCAAAGAATTATGACATAGAAATGTATGGCAAAAAAACGAATCAGCTTACACAATATTCTTCAACTTCAGGCAAATAAGTTCGAAATAGTAATAATAAACAACTTATCACTCCCTGAATAAAGCGACACAGAATAAAACCTGAAGAAAACTGATGCGTTTTTTTGCTTATCGAATCAATTTTAAAAATGCACTATACACATCATCTTTAATTGAGGTTCGCAAATAGACTTCGTTTTCGTCTTTGGTTTTATATTCAAACTGAATCAAAGCCGCATCAGAATAATAAAAAAAGTAATCATCGCCCAAGAATTCAAGATTTGAAATAGGTCTCGTTGATAATTTGTATTCAAATGCAATTTCACCATTTGTAATGTCCAATTGAAAAAGCTTATTTTTACGAGTGTATCCCCAAATATTATCACTTTCTTCGACCATATACTCAACATTATCGGCTTTAAAATCCGTTTTCCAAATTTGAGTTCCTGCTTTTGAATCTACAGCGTATATCGAAGAAACTTCGGGTCCTTGTGCGGCGAAATAGACCTTCTTGTCTTTGCAAAAGATACGTTCCTTAATATTGTTCTGAGTTTCCTCTAATTTAAACTGCCACAAAACATCTAATTTATCAGGATTTAGAGCAAAAACTACATTTTTTTCATTTGCGGTAAATAGAGCCTCCCCATCCGTTACCAGTTTTCCACGCATGGCTTCCTCAAAGCTTTTTTGAACAAGAAGTTTTCCTGTATTCGCTTCAAAACTATAAACAGAAGTTCCACTTTGAATAAAAACTTTGTTATTAAATAAAAGAACCGGACTTTCATTATTTTCTGCATCCAGTTTATGATTCCATAGTAAACCGCCAGTTTTAATATCAAGCGCATAAATATTACCGTTTTGGGAGGTTACAAATAATTTTCCATCATTTATAACCGGAATCTGATTTTTTAGGATGATCTGATCCGTGCTATTCCCCAGTCTTGATTTCCAAAAAACAGCACCAGTCTGATTATCAATGGCAAAAATTTCTCCGTTAATAAAAGGAACATATACTACTCCGTCCTGCAATGTGATAGCATTTGCACACAACTCCGTAAAGGAATCTGTTGCTTTTACGGTCCAGTTAATTTTTTCGGACTCTAAATTGAAGGAAAAAAGAGAACCGTCGTAATCGTAAATCAATATCGACTCTTTATCCAATGCAACTTTCGCTAACGGTTTTAGCACTTTATGAGTAACTTTATCGCTAATATTGCCCGCAGCTTCCATTTTAACCGGTGCTGAAACGGTTGGTACCTGTCCAAACATATTGGTAACGGCACATGCAAATAAAAGAGTAATTATATTTTTTTTCATTTTTAGATTTGGGGTTAAATGAACTGATTTCTTTTTATCAAGACGAAATTGCGTTTTAAGTGATTCCATGCTTGATAAATGCCTAAAATTATTACGGTACTAATATAGAAACAATTTTCACTGCTAGATCAATATTCCAGAAATAACAGCTAAAAAAACTTCTTAAGGAATTAAGGATACTTTTATAGTTCTAACAAACCTGTATACAAGCCATTTCTCCCATGGTTTAAAGAAAATTTCAGCTAAACAATGACGAGAAATATTTTTAGTTTGTTTTCCAAATCAACCAAATCATTTACTCTAATAATTCTTACATTCGCTCAGGAAAAGTCAATTGATATCTACTAATAAACAATTTAATGAAACAAACTTTTACACTCTTCAGAATCCTCTTTTTAGTACTTTTTATAAGCTCCAACAATTACGCACAACAGAAAGACGACTTTTCTGCAAAAATTGACAGTCTAATACAAACAACAAATCCAAGAAACTTTAACGGAGTAATTATTATTAAACAAAACGGAAAAATAAAATATGCAAAAGCACATGGTTATTCTGATTTCAACAAGAAAACAGAACTGAAAATTTCTGATAAATTTTCAACAATGTCAATTGCCAAACAAATCACGGCTACACTTATCTTACAAGAAGTAGAAAAAGGAACAATCAATTTAGAAACCCCTATTCACAAATATTTACCGGAATTAAAATATTCGTGGGCAGATACCATCACTGTTAATCAATTGCTCAACAATACTTCGGGATTAAGCAGTGAAGATATAAACAAACCTCTTAAATTTACTCCGGGAGCTGCTTTTAATTACTCTAATATTGGTTACTACGTAGCAGGACAAGTTTTGGAAAAACAAAGTCATAAAAGTTTTGAAGAGTTAGTAACTGCTTTGTTTAAAAAATGCGGGATGACCAACAGTTACTACCCCAATGAGGCAAATAATACATTTTTAACAAAAGGGCACTCCATAAAAAAAGAGGGTAGTATTAAGCTGAACGAACAATTAAATTTTGATATTCATAATTATTTTGGCAGTCATTTAATTGTTTCGGTTCCTGACTTAGCAAAATGGAATGAATGTCTGCACTCAGGTCAACTATTAAAACCAACTACTTATAAAATGATGATTGCCTATTCAATCACCAATACACATCCGCTTTTCGGTGATAAACCAATTGGCTATGGTTATGGATTGCGAATAAATGATAAAACCAATATTATGGAAATCGGACATACCGGTTTTCATCCTAGTGAAGGATTTACAGCGGTCAATTTATACTATCCAAAATCCAAAACCAGCGTTATTGTTATGGAAAATCAAGCGTACGAAAATTTTAGTATTGCTTATTATTTTGAACAAGAAATTAGAAAAATCGTTAGAGAAACTAATCTGTTGAATTAAACCTCAAATTTATAAAAGCCGTATTATGCGCAAAAGAAACTCAAAACAAATTCTCACAATACTTTTTTTGACTTTAAGTCTAAACTTCTCTTTTGCACAAAGAAAAGAGTTTAGCGAAACTACCGTTGATAGTCTAACTTTCGTAAATAACCGAAAAGCACTGAACAGTCTGAATACCGATAGCTTCCTAAAAAGAATATTCACTAAAGAAAATATAAAAATCCCTTATAGACTTCTAACACCAAAGGATAATAGCGATCATCAAAAATACCCTTTGGTCATTACTTTCCACAACTCTACCCGAATTGGAAATGATAATGAAAACCAGCTTGAACCATTCGCGAAAATTTGGCTGAGACCTGAAATTTATACTAAATATCAATGTTATGTGATCGCACCACAATTCAGCGAGCGTTCTTCAAATTATGAAAAGAATAGTGATGGAATTCAAGTTTCAAAACCTTCTGCAACTGTTTTTGCCTTACTTGAATTAATTCAAAACATTGAAAAAGAATACCCAAACATCGATAAAAACAAGATTTACTTAATTGGATATTCTATGGGTGGATCGACTGCGCAAAATCTACTCAATATAGCTCCAAACCAATTTGCCGGTATGGTTTCCGTAGCAGCAGTTCCCGATTTTTCCAATCTTAAAAAATTAAATCAGAAGAACATCTGGCTTATTCATGGAAAAAAAGACGATGACAATCCATATATCGGAAGTGTTGAATTGTTTACAAAATTATCCTCCAACAAGAATTTGACTTTTACCACTTTGAATAATTTAAATCATAACAACATTGTGATTCCGTTTTTACTAACCGAAGAGATTCCAAAATGGTTGTTTGAAAAGCACAAGTAAATTGTATTTTGATGGATTTAGAACCTGATATTCTTTCCTTAAATGTCTGTGCTGACTGTTCTTAAATCTTCTTATTTGTTTTTCTCCATCCATTCAATGATTTTTAAAGCAACACCATTTGAGGATTGAAAATTTTGTCCAGTAACAATTCGACCGTCTTGTTCCACATAAGATTCATTTCTCTTTGAAAATTTAAAATCTCCACCTCTTTCTTCTATTGTCTTCTGAATTAAGAACGGAAAGTGTTTAAAATATTCGCCATCTTGTTTTTCGAAAGAGTCAGGATAACCGCTTATTCTTTTTCCATCCACTAAAAATTTACCATTTTTAGTTTTCAAATTAACAATACCGGCTGTTCCGTGACATACCGAAGAAATAATGCCATTATTATCTTCGTACACCTGCATAACAATACGTTGAATATCTAAACTTTCAGGAACATCATACATGGCACTTCCCCCGCCAATATAATGAACGGCTTTATAGTTTTTATAATCAATTTCTTTAGGGCTTACGGTATGTTTTATGGCGTACATAAAATCCTGATCGTATAAGTATTGCTTTTGTAAATTATCAGAGGTATTAATATAAGCCAAAGGAATACTGCCGCCCTTTGGGCTCACAAAATCGACAGTATAACCTGCACGAATAAAAGTATCATAAGCATTTACGATCTCAGCGAAACTGTTGCCTGTTGAAATGGTAGAATTTCCGTAATAATGTGCATTGGAAACAATAAATAAAATCCTTTTTCCAGATTTATTAGTTGCTTTACTGCTGGCCGCTTTGCTGATTATTTTCCATTCACCCTGAATTTTCTTCAGCAAAAACATATCCATAAATTCCTGTTTTTTTTCTGCAATGACAATTTCAGCCTTTGCAATAGCAATATCATTAAAAAATTCCAGAGAAATAACTCTGCCCACACGGCCGTTAAATTCACCTTTCTTGCCTTTTTGAAACCAGGTGACATATTCCGAAGCCGGAACGATCCATAAAGGTTTGTCTTTGTGACTTAAAAAAAGGCTGGCTTCAGAATAAAAAGCCTTACTAATACTGTCAGGCTGATTGTAAGATGTACCCTCAATATAGTTTTGAATGCAATTCTGAATTAAAGACTGTTCTGATTGCGAAAAAGACAAATTGGATACTAATGTAAATAAGATTGCAAGAAAGATTCTCTTCATAAACTTGGATTTTAATGGTTTTAAAATATTGCTCAAAACTATGCTGATTGTATTTTAAAACGTTCCGGATTTATAATAACGGACTCCAATTTTATACTTTTAGGAGTAGAAATGATTCTTTTTGGCAAATGACTTCAAAAAATGGGGCATAAAAAAACTCCTCAATTTCTTAAGGAGTTTCTTGATGGAAGATGATGAATTAAAACAAAACCTATATATTAATCTATTTCAATTCAATTCTTTTTATCTGTTTGAATCTTTCTAAGCTAACTGCAATGCGAATTCTATCATTTCTTTAAAAGAATTTTGTCTGTCATCTGCTGATAAAGCTTCCTTTTTAAGAATATGATCCGATACCGTTAAGATAGCCAAAGCCTTTTTTCTATATTTAGCAGCTATAGAATACAACGCAGCTGTTTCCATGTCAACTGCCAAAACGCCGTAGGTTTTCCAATTTAAAAAAGGATCGCCTAAATGGCTTTCAGTATAGAAAAAATCAGATGTCAATACTGACCCTGTATGCGCTTTTATCTTATTTTGCTCTGCAATTTCATAGGCCTTTTTTAATAATTCAAAATTCGCCGTTGGAGCAAAATCATTCCCATTAAATTTAAATTTATTCATTCCGGAATCCGTGCACGCACTCATGGCCAAAACAATATCCATCATATTGACATCATCCTGAATAGAACCACAAGATCCAACTCTTACCAATGTTTCTACACCATACTCTTCGATTAATTCTGTAATATAAATAGAAATGGATGGCATCCCCATACCTGTACCCTGTACACTAATTCTCTTACCATTGTAATAACCAGTATAACCTAACATTCCTCTAACCTCATTATAGCATATCACATCTGTTAAAAATGTTTCCGCTATAAGCTTCGCTCTTTTTGGATCACCAGGAAGTAAAACAAAATCTGCTATATCCCCTTTTTTTGCATTGTTATGTGCACTCATATTATTATTTCTTTTTGATTTATAATCTATATTTTTCTCCTCTAATTTAATTAATTCGCATACCAATACAAAGCATAATGCTGTAATCGCTTTTGATAAAAAAACAGAATGATATGAATAAGCTAATCCGGAGCAAGATCTTGCTTTCGCTTAAATCCTTTACAACACCTTCGTAGAGGTCCCATAAAACAAAAAACCTCCAAAATCATTAGATTTTGAAGGTATCTTAAAAAGTGGTGGGCGATGAGGGGTTCGAACCCCCGACCCCCTCGGTGTAAACGAGGTGCTCTGAACCAGCTGAGCTAATCGCCCTATTTTACTAGGTCGCTATCATTTCGTGATTGCGAGTGCAAATATACAGCTTGATTTTGTATTTGCAAGCCTTTTTCGAAAAAAAATCTTTTTTTTTAACTAATCACGCGTACAAGCCCTGTATTCAAAGTCAACAGATCTTTAAATATTCTTCAAAGAATAAAACTATTGAACTTTCCGGCCCTTTTATAAACTTTTGAAGACTCGGATATCTCAAGGTTTGCAACTATAATAAAACTCCATTATCATTTTTCTGTTCATTTATTATGCTTGCAACTCCTTCCTGATAAGTTGTAACCTTAAATTCTGGAAATGTTTTTTTAAATTTATCGGAAATAAAAATGTTATCGCACTTGTAGCGTGGCAACAATTCCTTTAATTCTTTTATTTGTTCACTGAACAGACTAACAAGTTGAAATACAAACATTTTTATAACAGAATAATTCAACTCTTTTTTAACTTCTTTTGAAGCAAGAATAACTAGTTCCTTATAAGTAAGCCTGTTGTCGTCACAAGGCAAATGCCAGGTTTGATTGTAAGCAGCCGGGGTATTCCCAATTAACGCCATTGCGCGACTAGCGTCAGGTGTATATATTAAAGTTCTTTTCGTGCTGTCATTAATTGGAACTTTTAATTTTTTGCCCTTCTTAATATTGTCAAAAATTAAAGTATTAGTAATGCTTTGCGTTTTTCCTGTCCCATAAAATTCCGGTGCTCGGCAAATAACCGCTTCAATATTTCCGTTATCCATTTCGTTCAACAATATTGTTGTAATTTCTGCTCTTAAGATTGATTTTTGTCCTATGGGATCAAATGGGCTTTCTTCTGTTTGCGGTTCGTCAGTCTTAGCATACATATAGGTATTATCAAAAAACACCAATTTCGTTTTATGTTTTTGGCAGGCAGTTATTACATTCTTCATCATAATAGGGAACTGCTCTTTCCACATTCTAGTGTTCATAGGTAAACCTACGGTAAAATACACTATTTTACTTCCTTCTATAGCCTTATCAGTTCTTTGTGGGTCTAACAAATTTGCCTGAAACAGCTCATCCGTCTCATTTATTTTTTTTGGATTCCTGCTTACCAAACGGATATCAGTAGTAAAATTCCTATGCAATTCTTTTGCTAATTCCTCCGCTATTTGCCCGTTTGCTCCAAGTATTGTTTGCATATTTTTTATCTGTAATTTTATTTTTTTTCAATACAAAGGAATGACTATTTAAAAATCCAAACAATGAACCCAAGTTAAGAAATTCGTTTGCGAATTCTACTCAAAGCCTGCGGTGTAATTCCAATACACGAAGCAATATATTTCAAAGGGATTTGTTGTATAAGCTTTGGTTGTTCATAGAATAAATTCAGATAACGTTGTTCGGCTGTTAGATTTAAAAGCGAAAGCTCACGTTTTTGTTTCTTTAAAAATAATTCTTCACTCGCTAACCTGCCAATAATATTACCAAATTCCGTTTCGTTGTATATAATTTGCAAATCACCGTATGTAAGTTGTAAAAGAGTACATTCGGTCAACGTCTCGATATTATAAGTTGATGGTGTTTGAGTTAAAAAAGAATCATAAGCACTAAGAAACCCGTTATCAAAGACAATATTAAAAGTCAAATCTTTTTCCTCATTCGGAATATAAAATCGGGCAATACCTTTTATAATAAAATTGAGATGATTTTCAGTTTCTCCTATTCTTGTAAGAATAGTTTTTTTTGAGAATTCTCGTTTAGTAAATCTTGAGGAAATAATTTCCCAATCTCTCTCACTTGGAACATATTCTCTCAATCGTGAATTATCTTTTAAGTATGCTTTCAATTGCTCCATTTGCTATTTTGTCTTTTGTTCAATATTTAATCAGTATAGGTTCAACAAAATCAAACTAAGTTATTGTAATTCAAATAGATTAATCTAACAAATGTCATACATTTATTTTACACTAATGCAAAAACAATCCATAGTCAATACCTTTTACAAACTATTTTTTATTCGCTCTGTTATTTCGTCAATTGCTCCTAGACCATCAAAAGTCAAAACTTTAATTTTAGACTTCATATATTCAATTGCAGGCCGGGTTAAAGTTTCAAAAACTTTAATTCTCTTCAGATGGATTTCAACATCTTTATCGTCTTTTCGATTAGACGTTTCGGCTCTTTTTTGTGCTCTTTTTAAAAGTTCTTCTTTTGGAACTTCTATATTAATTACCTTACCTATTTCCATATCCTTAGATGCAACGAGTTCCATCAAATCGTTAACCTGAGGTTCAGTTCTCGGATAACCATCCAAAATAATCCCTTTAGCTGAACTGTTTTCATCTAGAATTTTACTAAAAAGATCTTTCATAATGGAATCAGGCACTAAGTCTCCTTTTTCCTCATATTTAGACATTATTTTTCCGATCTCTGTTTTATTCTGTTTTTCCAGGCGACATCGATCTCCAGTTGAAATATGCTTAAACTTAAGTTCCTCTTTTAAAATTTCACATTGAGTACCTTTTCCTGAATATGGAGGCCCCATTATTACTAATATTTCCATTTATGTGGTGTTTTTATTCTTTTTATTATGACTCATCAATTGATTTTGGCATATCATCATAAGGATATTCATAACCATAATATTCCTCCCATTCTTTTTTCACAATGTCACCATAGATTACCTGACGAACTTCATAATCTTTTGTGTCCATTGTCCCCACGAATATTCTTTGATGCTCCGGTACTTCTTCATATGCAACTTTTAATTCATCTCTTAATCTCTTTGATGGATTTTCTTTGTATTCATCAAATATCCTGGCACATTTTGAAATACTATTCTCCTTTCCATTTAATTCGTTGAACTTATTCGTTAGTTCATTTATTTTGAACTTGATATCTACCCCACTCCCTGACATGATTTTAAAAGTACCCAAATTTAAGATCGTAACAACTTCACCAACCTTCGGTTCAGTTGTTAGTATTCCTTTCTTCGCCAACTCATCTAATTCTTCAAAATTCAAAATTTTCCTTATTGGCAAATTACACAACTCAATACTTCCACTTTGATATAATGACAGTTCAACTAAATAGGTCTTTGCATCATCACTTCTATAAAACAAATGAAATTTCGCTCCATATTTTTTTTCAGAAAAAAGTGAACTTGAATCCTCGAGATGATACGGTTTAGGATTTGGCATAAAGTGTTTAGAAACATTTACCTTTCCAATCATTTTTGAATTAACACCTTTATAATCATGTAAATTTTCAAGTGCTGGATTTAGTTGTTTTACCAACGAATAAACATAATTATATAAAGTTTCTTTAGTGTGTTTCCATTCTCCTTGTTCAATATTCCAACAACCTAAACTAAAAATAGAAATAGCTTCTCCATCAGGAATCGATGTAACAACCCAACCTTTATCAAGTTTACTTTTAAACATTTTTAAATCAACCATTTCCCAACAAGAAATAAGTCCATCACTATACACTTGTAAGTCGGTAAAGTGATACTGCCAATTGTGTATTATGCCAGGAATAGAAACCCCTTCAAAAACTTCTGTTCTTGATATAGTTGTCAGATCAGCCTGCTCTATCTTCCGATTAGATTTAAATAATTTATGGAACAATTTCATACATCACAAGGAGTAGTTTTTAAATAACGTATATTATATTTGGTATGGTAGAGTAATTTTCAAACAAAAAAGCTCGACTGAGCGAAAATAAAGATAAAAAAGATAATATTCCTACTATCATCATAATGTTTCAGAATATAAACTTCAATTGATTTATAGTTATTATACTTAAAAAGCTATTAATCTTTTATATCACTACAAAACTAAAATTTTTAAAAAATCAACAAAAGAACGATTCCTTTTTGAAAGCATAAAAAACATTAGAATTAGGCGTTAGTATGCGGACATAAAGTCCTTACATTCTTTCGATGATTTGCTCTTTAGGCTTAATTCTCATTCATTTCATCAATTCTTTGATGTCAAATTAATTGTAAATCCTGACAGTAATGCGTTTTCATTTATGTACGCTGATCCTTCGTTTATTAACTCGGATGCGAGAATATGATTACAATACGATTAGTGATAAATGGTACTTGTTCCTAAGGAATGCCGCTCGTGATCATGATATACAAGCTTTTTTACGTTGGAAAAATGTACCAGAATTGGAATTAAAGCCCAATTAAAGAATAAGATTTTAGAGTTTTGGAAGATACTATTAACTTTGTTTTTATTGAAAGAGTACTATTGCAAATTGCAATGGTACTTTTTTTGTTTATTATATCTAATATCTAGTCGTACAAATAAAATACTTAAATTCTTGTTAATTATTCCAGAAAATATTTTTATATTAGTAGTGATAAATTTCAGGCAAAAGCAAAGAAAATCAATAGATTGAGTCTGTTTGTTCTTGTTTCTAATTTGAATAAAATTAATATGTGTAATTTGAAATTTTTTTTGTATGAAAAACTTTATATATGTATTTATTTTACTTCTTATAGCAAGTTGCGGGGGTATTAAGACAGGAAATACTGCAGCTGATGTTAATAATTATACAAACAAGCAACTTTTTGCATTAAAAGGATATCAGCCAATTGATCCGATTGCAGTTAATGATCGTCACGTTAGTTTAGATAGTATGATTTATTATTTTCCCAACGAAGCGACTCGAGTTGCTATTGGCAAGCTAAGCGAAAATGGCTCATTAGCTTTTGGAGCGAATGCCATTGCAAGACGTGGAGAAAGTTATACGATAATAATTGACTATATAAAATATCACACAACTTCAATCCCAGCACGCTACGGTTATTCACTTGATTATGCAGAATCCAATTCAAATAGACGAGAGCATTTGGAAACTTTATCAGGTAGTATTGAATTCACAAAAAAATATAAAGAACAGATTGCTGCTAAAGATAGTATAGAATCTGAAAATACTACTTCATTAGAAGTTAGAATACCCATATATGTGGGTGTAGGCCTCAGAATTCAATCAAATGTAATTGTTTTGAAAGATTCGTTAAATATAAACCTTGGAAGTTTATATAATTTAGGGATAGCGGCAAGCCAGAATCAAATAAATGGAACATTGATAATACAAACTTTGGGGATTTCTGGACGGCAAATATCTTCGGCAATTCCGATTCCTGATAAAATAAATGAAAGTACTGTCCAAAATGCGATTATCTCATTAGCAACAATCAAATCAAAACTTTATGATCCAGAAACGGATATCAAACCTCATGTTGTTGGCTTCGGGTTATTATTTAATGTTGAGGGAGGCAAAGATTTGATTGAAAATACGCTGCAAAGTGCCCCCCCCTGTAATAAAGGAAAAGAAGAAGAAGAGCTTGGTTTTTGAAATGGCTTCCTTTTCAAAGAGTCATGGTCAAATAGAAGCAGGAGATACACTTGGTTTTTGAAAGAATTTACTTTACAAGGAAACTAAACTTATAATTTTCTAATAAATAGCAATAAAAAAACTCCTTAATTTCTTAAGGAGTTTTCTTTGTGGGCGATGAGGGGTTCGCCCCCCCGACCACTTCCGATGAGAATCGGAATGCTCTGAACTAGCTGAACTACCTCTATCTTGAATTAACTCCTGAATTTTAATTCTGCTTTTCCAGGATTTTATCTGCAACTCTCTTTTGTGAGCTTCTTCTTTAGATTTATAGTTTTCCGTATAAACAACTCTCCAATCATTAACACTCCCAGTAAAACCTTTACTTTTTTGATTATGTCGAATAAGTCTTTCACTTAAATCAGAAGTAAATCCTATATAGAATTTGTTCTTACTTTCACTAAATAAAACATATACAACAAACTCTATAAAGCTATAACATAAAAAACCTCCAAAATCAATTGACTTTGGAGGTGGTATTATTGGTAGGCGATGAGGGGTTCGAACCCCCGACCACTTCCGATGAGAATCGGAATGCCCTGAACTAGCTGAACTAACCTCTATTTTGAATTAACTCCTGAATTTTAATTCTGCTTTTCCAGGATTTTATCTGCAACTCTCTTTTGTGAGCTTCTTCTTTAGATTTATAATCTTCCGTATAAACAACTTTCCAATCATTAACACCCCCAGTAAAACCTTTACTTTTTTGATTATGCCGAATAAGTCTTTCTCTTAAATCAGAAGTAAATCCTATACAGAATTTGTTCTTACTTTCACTAAACAAAACATATACAACAAACTCCATAAAGCTATAAAATAAAAAACCTCCAAAATCAATTGACTTTGGAGGTGGTATTATTGGTGGGCGATGAGGGGTTCGAACCCCCGACCACTTCCGATGAGAATCGGAATGCTTTGAACCAACTGAACTAGCCTCTATTTTGAATTAACTCCTGAATTTTAATTCTGCTTTTCCAGGATTTTATCTGCAGCTCTCTTTTGTAAGCTTCTTCTTTAGATTTATAGTCTTCCGTATAAACAACTTTCCAATCATTAACACTCCCAGTAAAACCTTTACTTTTTTGATTATGCCGAATAAGTCTCTCACTTAAATCAGAAGTAAATCCTATATAGAATTTGTTCTTACTTTCACTAAACAAAACATATACAACAAACTCTATAAAGCTATAAAATAAAAAACCTCCAAAATCAATTGACTTTGGAGGTGGTATTATTGGTGGGCGATGAGGGGTTCGAACCCCCGACCCCCTCGGTGTAAACGAGGTGCTCTGAACCAGCTGAGCTAATCGCCCTATTTTACTAGGTTGCTATCGTTGTTGATTGCGAGTGCAAACTTACGACTAGATTTTGTATTTACAAGCTTATTTTGAAGAAAAATTACATCATTTTGCGAAATAATTTTTAGTAATCTATTTATCAATCTTTTAAAACAGAAATATTTTTCATCCTTTTTTGCCATTTAGTTAAAAAACGAAATCTCAAAGCCTAATTTCGAATATTCTTTTGTATTCACTGGCTATAATCATACATTTGCATACCTTTAATAGTATACTCAAATGCCTAGATATCAAGAAAACGATTTACCTAAAGCTAAATTAGACTCTAATTCACTTCAAAAAGCACTACGAATTTTTAAATACGGTAAAAATCACAAATGGAAATTCTTTCTGGGATTGATTTTTCTCTTATTAACCAGCGCCACTGCCCTTGCCTTTCCGAAATTAATGGGTATGCTCGTGGATTGCGTTACCAATAAGAATCTCAACAGAGCCAACGAAATTGCAGTTGGCCTTATGGTAATCCTTACACTGCAAGCTATTTTCTCTTTTTTCAGAATTTCGCTTTTTGTAAATTTTACCGAAAATTCACTTTCAAACATCCGCTTTGCTTTGTATGAAAACTTAGTAAAACTACCAATGTCTTTTTATTCCCAAAAACGTGTTGGAGAACTAAACAGCCGAATCAGTGCTGATATTTCACAACTACAGGATACTTTCACTACGACCATTGCTGAGTTTTTACGTCAGTTGATCCTAATTATTGGTGGATTTGTTATTTTAGGTAACATCAGTCCAAAGTTAACTTTAATGATGCTGGCTATTGTACCCATGGTCACTGTAGCGGCAGTTGTTTTTGGAAGATTCATTCGCAAGTACGGAAAGAAAACACAGGATAAAGTAGCCGAAAGTCAGGTAATTGTAGAAGAAACGCTGCAAGGAATAAGCAATGTAAAAGCTTTTGCCAACGAATGGTACGAAATTCAGCGTTATAAAAATAAAATCAAAGAAATTGTAAAAATCGCTATTAAAGGCGGTCAATACAGAGGTTACTTCGCTTCTTTTATCATTCTTTGTCTTTTTGGCTGTGTGGTTGCCGTGGTTTGGTACGGAATCACCTTAACGATTAAAGGCGAAGTTGAAGGCGTAGGAGATTTAATATCATTTGTTCTTTACACCACATTTATTGGTGCTTCTTTTGGTGGAATTGCCGAAATGTATGCGCAGATTCAAAAAGCAGTTGGTGCAACGGAACGTGTTTTTGAATTATTGGAAGAGACCCCTGAGGATATTAACGCCAAAACAAGAACTACTCCAATTGAAAAAATCAAAGGAAATCTTTCCTTCAAAAATGTTGCTTTCAGTTATCCTTCCAGAAAAGAAGTTGAGGTATTAAAAGAAGTAAATTTCACTGCCGAGTTTGGTCAAAAAATTGCAATTGTAGGTCCTAGCGGTGCCGGAAAATCGACTATCTCTTCGCTCCTTTTACGCTTTTACGACAGAACATCTGGTGACATTACGGTTGATGGAAAAAGTATTTATGACTACGATTTAGAAGAGCTTCGCGGAAATATGAGTATCGTTCCTCAGGATGTTATTCTGTTTGGCGGAACAATTAGAGAAAACATTGCTTACGGAAAACCGGATGCTACCAATGAAGAAATTATAGCTGCAGCAAAACAAGCCAATGCTTTTAATTTTGTGGAAGGTTTTCCTGAGAAATTCGAAACCTTAGTAGGAGAACGCGGCGTAAAATTATCAGGCGGACAGCGTCAGCGCATTGCAATTGCAAGAGCATTGCTTAAAAACCCAAGTATTTTAATATTAGATGAAGCGACATCCTCTTTAGATAGTGAGAGTGAAAAACTGGTTCAGGAAGCACTGGAAGTTTTAATGGAAGGAAGAACAAGTATCATCATCGCACACCGACTTTCGACTATTAGAAACGCCGATAAAATTCTCGTTTTAGATCATGGAAGAATTACCGAAGAAGGCACACATCAGGAATTAATCAACCTGGAAAACGGAACTTATAAAAACTTAAGCAACCTTCAATTCAGTAACTCCTAATCAGAATGTAAGCAGTATTAACTAACCTTAAACCATAGAAATGCCACATTTAAGAATCGTTTTAATTTTATTATTTATTGTTTTAAACACTATCAATGTTCTTGCACAGGAAAAACCTTTTAATGTAGTTAATATTTCCAAAGACGGATCGCAATACATCAAATTTGGAATAAACCTTCAGGTTTGGGGAAGATATGCCGAATTGAACGAAGGAAGTAAAATTGGTACAAATGAAGTTAGTGATACCTACGATATCGTCATCAGACGTTTGCGTTTGCAGGCAATGGGAATGCTGACGGAGAATATTTTCTTTCATCTTCAGCTGGGACAGAACAATATTAATTTCACACAAAACAACGGACCTTCAAATGCACCGCTTTCAATTATGGATGCTTTAGGAGAATATCATTTTAGTAAAAAACTTCATATTGGCGGTGGATTAACAGCCTGGGGAGCCGGAACAACTCGTTATTCAGCGAATAGTTCTTCCTCACATCTTACTCTGGATACGCCAATGTACCAGCAGTTTACTAATATTTCATCGACATTCGGAAACCGAAATCTAAGTATTTATGCTAAAGGTGATCTGGGCAAATTTAATTATCGTGCTGCTATTACCAATCCATACCGAAACACAACTGACAATTTAGGAATCAGTTCTTCGGTAAGCACACAAACACCAAGAGCACAATATGCGGGAATCTTAACCTACTCTTTCTACGACAAAGAGTCACTTGAAGATGCCTACCACAAAGGAACGTATTTGGGAACAAAGAAAATCCTTAATATCGCACTAGGTTATATGTCTCAAGCCAAAGCCATGTGGCATTTAACTCCCGATGCGACTATTGCATACGACGACATGCGAATACTGGGTTTTGATGTCTTTTACGACAGTCCGATTGACAGTAAAGGTGCTGCTATAACTGCTTATGCAGCTTTTAACAATAATTACTACGGAAAAAACTACATCCAGTCTGTTAATACACCCAATCCCGCTATAGGCGACAATTCTCTGATAAACGGTTCAGGTGCCGGATTTATTGGTGTAGGAACCGGAAATATATATTACGCACAGCTAGGATATCTTTTTGGAAAATCAGATAACGAATCTAAAAAAGGCCGTTTCCAGCCGTATGCTGCCACACAAATTGCAGACTTAAAAGCATTAGACACTCCAATGGCGATGTATGAATTAGGTGTAAATTATTACACTACCGGTACTTTAGGACCAAAATTCAGTTTAAACTATCAAAACAGAGCGGTTTACGACAAAAACCTTACAGGCGCTTACAAACAAAGTGACCGATTAGGAATGGTCGTTTTGCAATGCCAGGTTTCATTTTAATTCAATACCCAAATCCTGACAGGTTTTAAAAACCCATCAGATTTAATACATAAGATCAAATCAATAAAAAATCCCAAATTCCAATCGTAACAATTGGGATTTGGGATTTTTTATGTTGGAATTTTACTTTAATTTATTTTCCTTTTCTTCTTTTGCGTTCCGCTTTAATCATAGACAATTCGCGGCTGGTTTGACCCGCAACTGAAGTATTCTCTTCTGCACGACGAATCAGGTAAGGCATAACATCTTTTACTGGTCCGAAAGGTAAATATTTTGCAACATTATAGCCGTTCTCTGCTAAATTGTAACTGATATTATCACTCATTCCATACAATTGTCCAAACCAGATTTTAGTATCGTTTTTCGCAATTCCTTTTTCCTGCATTATTTCCATCAATTTATAAGAACTCAATTCGTTGTGAGTTCCTGCAAAAATGGACATGCTTTCCAAATGCTCCGCCATATAACGTATCGCAGCATCATAATTAACATCTGTAGCTTCTTTAGAAACACAAATTGGAGAAACGTAATTTTTCTCTTCCGCACGTTTGTTCTCTTTCTCCATATAAGCACCACGAACAATTTTCATTCCGATAAAGAAACCTTCATTCTTAGCCACTTCATGCAGTTTTTTCAAATAATCCAAACGATCCCAACGGTACATTTGCAAAGTATTGAAAACAATCGCTTTTTCTTTATTATATTTACGCATCATGTCGGTAACCAAATCATCGGCCGCATCCTGCATCCAGCTTTCTTCTCCGTCAATTAGCAAGGCCACATCTTTTCTGTGAGCTTCAGCACAAACATGATCAAAACGGGCTACTACTCTATCCCACTCTGCTTGTTCTGTTGGAGAAAGCGTTTGTTTCTCGCCTAATTTTTCATATAATTCAAAACGTCCAAAACCGGTTGGCTTAAATACTGCAAACGGAATCGCCAAACGTTCTTTTGCAAATTCAATGGTTTTTAAAGTCATTTCTAAAGCAGCATCAAACTGCTCTTCTTCTTCTTTTCCTTCAACCGAATAATCCAACACTGATGAAACACCTTTAGTAAACATCCTGTCTACCACTGTAATACAATCGTCTTCGTTTACACCACCACAAAAATGGTCAAAAACAGTTGCACGAATCAATCCTTCTACCGGAAGATGCGCTTTAATAGCAAAATTAGTAACAGCGGTTCCAATCCTCACCAAAGGCTGGCTGTCGATCATTTTAAAAAGAAAATAAGCTCTGTCAAGTTCCGTATCACTTTTTAGCGAAAATGCAACCTGAGTGTTATCAAATATTTTTTCCATTAAGGTCAGTTTTTTATGCAAATATAGATAGAGTTTTGAATATTTTTCAATAATCACTACCCTATTTTTCAATATCATTAACAACATTGTTATATTTTTACAGCTTGCAACACAAGAGTTTGCCTCACAACAATCTTTTTGAAAGAAAATTACAGACAAACACCCTAAAACCTTATATAGAATGATTCGTTTTAAGACAAATTAGAACAAAACTTTGAATATTATTTAGTTAAAAATGCCTTATTTTGCGGTTTCAATTCAACGACAGAGATATGCAATCTATTCAGGCCAATAATTATCTGGTGCATTTTAACCAAAATGCATACGAAGCTTTAAACCATCACTTAAAAGAAAGTAAATATTCAAACGTGTTTATCATAGTTGATAATCAGACCAATGAGTACTGTTTACCAAAGTTTTTACCTTTATTAGAAACAGATCTGACCATAGAGATCATTGAATTTGAAGCAGGAGAAATCAATAAAAATATCGAAACCTGTATTGAAGTATGGAAAGTCCTGACAGAACTTGGTGCCGACAGAAAATCACTTGTCATTAATCTTGGCGGTGGTGTTGTAACGGATTTGGGAGGTTTTGTCGCTTCGACTTTTAAGCGCGGAGTAGATTTTATCAATATCCCCACTACCTTATTATCTATGGTTGATGCTTCTGTTGGAGGAAAAACCGGAGTAGATTTAGGAAATTTAAAAAACCAAATTGGTGTAATCAACGTACCTCAAATGGTATTAATTGACACACAATATCTTGAAACGCTGCCGCAAAACGAAATGCGTTCCGGTCTTGCCGAAATGCTAAAACACGGATTGATTTACGATTCTGCCTACTGGAAGCAGTTTTTAGATTTAAATTCAATTGATTACGCTGATTTTGACGAATTGATTTACCGTTCTGTAGAGATAAAAAATGACATTGTCATTCAGGATCCAACCGAAAAAAACATCCGTAAAGCCCTTAATTTCGGACATACCTTAGGGCATGCCATAGAGGGTTACTTTTTAGAAAGTGAAACAAAAACGACACTATTACACGGAGAAGCCATTGCAATCGGAATGATACTGGAAAGTTATATTTCATTGCATAAAAACTTAATCTCAGCAGCAGAATATGCCGAAATTAAAACCGCAATTAAGAGTATTTACGACGACGTAAAAATTGAAGAAAACGACATCGATCCGATCCTCGAATTGCTGATTCACGACAAAAAAAATGAGTACGGATTAATTCAATTTGCCTTAATCGAAGGAATCGGAAAAATAAAAATTAACCAATCGGTTGAAAATAAATTAATTCTAGACGCGTTTCAGGATTATAAATCTTAAACTTTTTTTAATAAAAAAGCTTTGCTTTAGGTATATATTATTTTTTACATTTGCCACGATGAAAACGAACAGTAAACAAAGACATTTTAACTCTTACAGAAACCGCCTCAACAGTTCTTTATTAAGAATGTTGAACCGTTTTTATAATAGTAAAAGTCCATTTTGTTTTGATGTCTTTTTGTGCTCGAAAGCAGAACACGAAAGGCTGGAAATTATATTTGCTAATATTAGGGTTTGAATTTTAGATTGAATTTTCGTCATCTAAATTAAATATCACATCCTAAATATTAAAAAATAAATGAATACAAAATATTCTGACCTTATCAATCAAACATACTATTTTCCTCAGGAAGAATTCAAATTAAACAAAGACAATCTACAATTTCACAACATCGATTTGATGAAATTGGTAGAACAATACGGAACTCCTTTAAAGTTTACTTACCTTCCTCAGATTTCAGAGAACATCAATAAGGCAAAAGCCTGGTTCAGAAAATCAATGGAGAAAAATAAGTACGACGCAAAGTACTACTACTGCTATTGCACAAAAAGCTCTCATTTTGAATACATTATGAACGAAGCTTTCAAGAATAACATTCACATTGAAACATCTTCAGCTTTTGACGTAAATATTGTTGAGAATTTATTGGAAAATGGTAAAATCAACAAAAGTACTTATGTAATCTGTAATGGATTTAAAAGAGACGAATACATTAGTAATATTGCAAGATTGATCAATAACGGGCATAAAAACACCATTCCGATTATTGATAACTACGAAGAATTAGATTTACTACAGGCTGAAATCAAAGGAAAATTCAAAATTGGAATTCGTATTGCAGCCGAAGAAGAGCCTAAATTTGAGTTCTATACTTCAAGATTAGGAATTGGATACAAAAACATCGTTTCGTTCTATAAAAAACAAATTCAGGAGAATGACAAACTGGAGTTAAAAATGCTTCACTTTTTCATCAATACCGGAATAAACGATACTTCCTATTATTGGAATGAGTTGGTAAAATGTATCAAAGTATACATTGCCCTTAAAAAGGAATGCCCTACCCTTGACGGATTAAACATTGGAGGTGGTTTCCCGATTAAAAACTCTCTTGCATTCGAATACGATTATCAATATATGATTGATGAAATTATCAATCAGATTAAAATTGCATGTGACGAAGCCGAAGTAGATGTACCCAACATCTTTACAGAATTTGGATCATTTACGGTAGGTGAAAGCGGTGGCGCGATCTATCAGATTTTGTATCAAAAACAACAAAATGACAGAGAGAAATGGAATATGATTGATTCGTCATTCATTACCACTTTGCCGGATACTTGGGCAATAAACAAACGTTTTATCATGTTGGCGGTAAACCGCTGGAATGATACTTACGAGCGGGTTTTATTAGGCGGCCTGACTTGTGATAGTGACGATTATTACAACTCAGAGCAAAATATGAACGCTATTTATTTACCTAAATACAACAAAGAAAAGCCACTATACATTGGTTTCTTTAATACTGGTGCGTATCAGGAAACTATTGGAGGATATGGTGGTTTACACCACTGTCTGATTCCTCAGCCTAAACATATATTAATAGATCGTGATGAAAATGGCATTTTAGCTACAGAAGTGTTCTCTGAACAACAAACTTCTGACGATGTATTAAAGATTTTAGGATATACTAAAAAGGTTTAAAAAAAAATACTGCTAAATAAATGTTAATAAATATAAAATTATTAATTTGCAGTATAAACTAAAAGGTTAAACTTTTAATTCAAAAAAAAATAAAAAAACAAGAACAAATGAAAGGACCAATCAGTCAGTTTATTGAAAAACATTATTTACACTTCAACTCTGCCGCTTTAGTAGATGCTGCAAAAGCATACGAACAACAATTGGCTAATGGAGCTAAAATGATGGTAAGTATGGCTGGCGCTATGAGTACAGCAGAAATTGGTAAAATTTTTGCCGAAATTATTAGACAAGATAAAGTACAAATTATTTCTTGTACTGGAGCCAATCTAGAAGAAGATATCATGAATTTAGTAGCACACTCTCACTACGAAAGAGTGCCAAACTATCGTGATTTAACACCGGAAGACGAATGGGCTTTATTGGAAAGAGGATTAAACCGTGTTACTGATACTTGTATTCCTGAGCATGAAGCATTCCGTCGTTTACAAAAACATATCTACAAAATCTGGAAAGAGGCTGATGATAAAGGAGAACGTTATTTTCCACATGAATTCATGTATAAAATGCTGTTATCAGGCGTTTTAGAAGAATATTACGAAATTGACTTAAAAGACAGCTGGATGTATGCCGCTGCTGAGAAAAATTTACCTATCATAGTTCCGGGATGGGAAGACAGTACAATGGGAAATATCTTTGCTTCCTATGTAATCAAAGGCGATTTAAAAGCCTCTACCATGAAATCAGGAATTGAATACATGACTTTCCTTGCGGATTGGTATCCAAAAAACAGCGCTAACGGAATTGGATTCTTCCAAATTGGTGGTGGTATTGCAGGAGATTTCCCTATTTGCGTAGTACCAATGTTGTATCAGGATATGGAAATGCACGATGTTCCTTTCTGGAGTTATTTCTGCCAAATCTCAGATTCAACAACCAGTTATGGTTCGTACTCGGGAGCAGTTCCGAACGAGAAAATCACATGGGGTAAACTAGACATCAAAACCCCTAAATTTATTATAGAGTCGGATGCTACAATTGTGGCTCCATTAATTTTTGCTTATTTATTAGATCTATAAGATATATATGAAAAGAGTTATAGTAGACTACGCTAAACTTACCAACGAAATTTTAAACCTTTTGGTAGAAAAATTTCCTGATGGTTATGATGATTCGGATGTAATCCGTTTTAGAAATGCTAAAAACGAATTAGTTGAAGCTGTTGAAGTTCGTACTGAAGATACTATTTATTTGGTAAAAATTAGTACTAAGCTTGCCGACAGAATCGAAAATTATGATGAAGACGATGATATCGACGTAGACGTAGATACAATCGAGCCTGTAAAAGGTCTTGATCTTGATGACGATATTGACGACGACGACGACGATGACAATCAGGACAAACCAGATGTTGACAATGGAGATGACGACGAAGACGATGAAGACAAAGAAGATATCGCTGACGACGAAGATGATGAAGACGAAGATTAAGCAATCTTTTTCAAGATAATTTAAAGGAACTCTATTGGAGTTCCTTTTTTTATGACTTCAGAAGTCTATTGTATTAAAAATAAGAAAAATACTATATATTTGCTTTTTACTTTTCCTCCTAATCAATCAACGCCATGACTTCAGAAATTCTACATGCCAAACTAAAGGAAAATTTCGGATTTGAAAAATTCAGACCCAATCAGGAGACAATCATTACCACGATACTTTCCGGTCAGGATACTTTAGCCATTATGCCAACCGGCGGAGGAAAGTCAATCTGTTTTCAGCTGCCCGCTTTAGTCTTACCCGGAATCACAATTGTGATCTCTCCACTAATTGCCTTGATGAAAGATCAGGTTGACAGTCTAAAAACAAATGGTATTAATGCCTGCTACATCAACAGCAGTCAATCCAGTCAGGAACAGCAATTCTACATAGACAATTTAAAATCAAACACTTTCAAGCTTGTTTACATTGCACCGGAAAGCTTGTCTTATCTGGACGTTGCTTTCAACGAATTGACAATCAGTCTTATTGCAATTGATGAAGCGCATTGTATTTCTTCCTGGGGACATGATTTTCGTCCAGCTTATACTAACTTGGGATATTTAAAGAGTCGCTTCCCTTCTACTCCTGTTCTTGCTTTAACTGCTACAGCCGATAAAGCAACCCGAACTGATATTATCAAGCAGCTAAAACTTAGAAATCCAAAAACATTCGTAGCCTCGTTCGACAGAAAAAATCTTAGCCTCGAAGTGCGTCCGGCTTTAGACCGCGTGAAACAAATTGTTGATTTTATTGAAAAGAAACCCAATGAATCCGGAATTGTTTATTGTTTAAGCAGAAAAACAACCGAAGAACTAGCGGATAAACTAAAGAAGAACGGAATCACTGCAAAGGCTTATCATGCCGGACTTGACAATAAAATTCGAGCCAAAACTCAGGATGATTTTATAAACGATGATTGTCAGGTGGTTTGTGCCACGATTGCGTTTGGTATGGGAATCGACAAATCCAATGTTCGGTGGGTTATACATTATAATTTACCCAAAAATATTGAAGGCTATTATCAGGAAATCGGACGTGCGGGTCGGGATGGGTTACCTGCCGAAACCGTAATGTTCGAAAGTTATGCCGATGTAATTCAGCTGCAGAAATTTGCTTCCGAAGGATTAAACTCCGATGTGCAATTGGCAAAATTAGAAAGAATGAAACAATACGCGGATGCTTTAAGCTGCCGTCGAAAAATTCTGCTTTCGTATTTCGGCGAGCTGGTAAAAGAAAATTGTGGTAACTGTGACATCTGCAAAAATCCGCCCACCTTTTTTGACGGAACTATTTTAGCACAAAAAGCTCTTTCTGCAATCGTGCGTTTAAAAGAATCTGAGCCGTTAGCAGTAATTGTTGATTTTTTAAGAGGCTCGAGAAACGCGTATATCTACGAAAAAAATTATCAAAGTCTAAAAACGTACGGAATTGGATCCGACATTTCGTGGTACGACTGGAATCAATACCTAATTCAGTTGATCAACCTGGGATATCTCGAAATTGCCTTCCATCAGCATAATAAAATTTTACTGACGTCTTTTGCAAAAAAAGTTTTGTTTGAAGGAGAAAAAGTAAAATTAAATACAGTTGTTAAAAAGGTAATCGATAAAAATGAAGTAAAAGAAGCCAATACAAAAACGGCTAAAAATTCTCTTTTCGAAACGCTACGAAAACTACGCTACGAAATTGCTCAGGAGGAAGAAGTTCCTGCTTATGTAATTTTCAGTGATGCCGCTTTGAGACAAATGGAAACCTTACGACCAATGAGTGATGAAGAGTTCCTTGCAATCGATGGTGTCGGAAATGCAAAACTCGAAAGATATGGTGCTGAATTTATAAAGGCTATCATTCAATTTCAGAAGGCAAAAAAAACAAACACGAAAGTTAAAAAAGAAAGCAACACGTATAAGACTACTTTAGAACTTTTTAGAAATGGCGAAACTGTCACAGAAATTGCCGGAAAAAGAAATTTAGGATACACCACAATTATATCTCACTTAGCCAAACTATATCTTGACGGTGAAGAAATAGATTTAAGCTCGTTTGTAACAAATGAAGAAGTCAAACAATTGCACAAAGCTCAAATCGAACTGGAATATCCTTCTGCTCTGAAACCCTACTTTGATTATTTTGAGGAGAAAATGAGTTATGATAAAATTCGATTAGGACTTGCAATTGTGGAACGAAATAAGTAAACCCCATTATTTTGTCATTTCGACTGAAAGGAGAAATCACACTAGAAACTCGACACAGAATGTCTTCAATCTTTATCGAATCCTGCATATGATTTGCTTCGCCTGTTCGTTATCAGTCGAAATTGCACAAGCAAAAAAAATCCGTGAATTGCTTCGCCTGTTCGCTATCGCTTGGGTCGTGGCGGTAAAGATTCATTCCTCCCTTTAATACAAAAAATAAAAAATCCTGTAAAGTTAAACGCTACAGGATTTTTACATAAGAAAGAAATCTACAAATAACGTTCTTCAAAAACTTTTTGATGGTGTTTTTGATGTCCAATTATTACGAATCCCAGAGCACGTACAGAAATCTGAAGATTTGAAGCTGTACCAATTCTCTTAAGCTGCTCTTCTGACAAACTCTTAAAAAACAACAAATTAGAATGTCTTAAGGCGGAGAGTTCCGTTAATAAACTCTGAATACTTCTGCTATTTGAATCTGTACTTATGGCGTAATCATTTTCTTCAAAACTTGGCAAAGCCATTTTATCATTTCGCGAGAATCGCAAAGCGCGGTAAGCAAAAATTCTCTCACAATCCATAATATGCTGGATAACGTCTTTAATCGTCCATTTTCCTTCTGCGTAGCGATAATCAAATTTATCCATCGGGATATTTTGCACAAATTTGATAAATTCATGCAATGAAATTTCCAGTTCTTCAAATAAATTCACATCTCCGGCTTCTTTGATGTAATTGGCAAACCCGCCAGAATATTCATTTTCTGTTAATAAAGCTGTGTTCATTTTTTTATAATTTTTAAGCTGAGTTTCTACTCGCATTTGTATTTCCAAAAAGAGATCTTGTTACTATTTTTTCATATACTTTAACCAAGTCTTCATCTACCACACTTTCCTTATTCAATTCGTTAATCCTTAGTAAAGCATATTGTTGTATTGTCAACAACGGCAATACAATACGCTCTCTTATCTGAATCGATGCTATACCATCAGGGTAATTTTCCATAAGCGTTTTATGCCCTGCAATTTTCAGCAAAAGACGTTTGGTTTCTGAAAATTCATCGTAGATAATTTGCCAGAATTCACCAAATTCAGGATCGTTTTTCATGTAAGCGGTAAGTGGTAAAAATGATTTCGCTAATGACATCATACTATTCTCCAACAGTGTTTTGAAAAATAAGGAGTCGTGATACAAATTTTGAACTTTGTCCCACTGTCCGCTTTCCTCAAAATATTTTAAAGCTGAACCAACGCCGAAAAATCCAGGTACATTCTGCTTTAACTGACTCCAGGATCCCACAAAAGGAATCGCTCTCAAATCAGCAAAATCAAGTGATTCTGATTTACTTCTTTTAGATGGTCGACTTCCGATATTGGTTTTTGAGTAATATTTCAGCGTACTCATTTTCTCCAAATACGGGATAAACTTAGGGTGATTCTTGAAACTCAGGTATTTTTCATATCCTAAATCAGCCAATTGTGTCAAAATTTCAGTTTCTTCAATACTTAGCTCATTCTTTTCTTTACTAAAAACCTGATTGGTAACTCCGGCACTTAATAAATTCTCAATATTATAACGACAGGAATCTAAAGTTCCAAAATTTGAACTAATGGTTTGTCCCTGAATTGTAATTTGAATTTCGTTATTCTCTATTTTTGGTCCTAAAGAAGCATAAAATTTATGTGTTTTTCCACCACCACGCGCAGGAGGCCCGCCACGACCATCAAAGAATATTGCTTGTATACCGTATTTTCTTGAAATTTCTGTCAATGAAATTTTAGCCTGATAAATACTCCAGTTCGCCATTAAATACCCCCCATCTTTGGTTCCATCAGAGAAACCTAACATAATAGTTTGTTTATTTCCTCTGGCTTCAAGATGTTTTGAGTACTCTGAATTAGTATACAATTGCTCCATAATCTGGTGCGCATTTTGTAGATCATCAACAGATTCAAAAAGCGGAATAATATCTACCGTCGGATTTTCCCAATTGTTCAGACGAATCATCGCAAAAGTTTCCATCACATTCAAAGCGCTTTCGTTATTACTGATAATATAACGATTGGCTCCAGACTCACCATTTGCTTGCTGTATGGTTTTAATGGTCTGAACAGATTCTAATGTAGATCTTGTAATTTCATTTTCAAAGTCAGCAGAATTTAAGTCACCTTTTACTTTCGACAAAACCCCTAATTTCTCCTCTTCAGACAAATCAAAGTAATTTTTCGGAAATATCTCCGAGCCCGAATTCAGATAAAAATCTACCACATCTTTAAATACAGCATTGTGAATTTTACTGTTCTGACGAATATCTAACGTCGCAAAGTGGAAACCAAACAGATTAATTTTTACCAGAAAAGCTTCCAGTTCATCTAAATAAAGAGATTGATGCTTCTCAATAATAATGGTTCTAATTTTGTTTAATTGCGTCAATAATTCTTCCAGAGTAATATAGATCTCGCCTTTAGAATAAAAAACAGAGCGGTAAAGTTTATGTTCAAGTTCAGAAACCAAAGTATCTACTCCTGAGAAAGTTAACTTTCTTTTTAAACTTCTCATTTCTATATAATAACACTTCAGGATTGAGGTACGCAAACGCTCTGCTACTTTTAAAGTAATTTCGGTTGTAACAAAAGGATTCCCGTCACGATCACCACCCGGCCAGAAACCCAATTTTATCAATTGATTCTGAATAGAACTCCCCTGAAGGATATTTTTTTGCAAATAATGAACAATTTCTCCTGAAGTAGCATAGAACACATTTTCTAAATACCAGATCAAACTCACCGCTTCATCATAAGGATTTGGCTTTTCATTCTGGATAAAAGGTGTTTTCCCAAGCTGTGCCAGCAATTGTTTGATTTTCAGTAAATCATTTGAACGAATAGCATCTTTCAAATCATTAATAATTCCCAAAACTGGACCCGGATAAAACTGCGTTGGATGTGCCGTTAAAACAGTTCTGACATTAAAGTTTTCTAAAAACTCAATCAACTCCTCATTCTTTTCCTTTGCATCAGATTTTTCTTTAATATCTCGCAACGAACCACGCCCTTCCATATTATTAACTTCCGGAAAAGCAGCATCTTCGATAGCATCAAATAATACAATTTGACGTTCGATATACTGAATAAATCGAAACATTAAATCGATTTTATCTTTTTCTGAAGCATCATTCAGGAATTTATTAGAGAAGAAGTTAACAATCTCTTTAGGAGTTTCCTGCTTTTTAAATCCTGTCTCACAAGTCTCTGTAAATAAAGGAAGTAAAACTCCTGTATTATCAATTGAATCAAAAGGTAATGTTATAAATACACTATTGTAAATATGGTATTTTGAAAGAACATCCTGATTGAAACGTTCGATTTTTGGTAACGTGTACATAATTTATTGGTAGTTGGTTGGTTAATTGGTCATAAAAAAACCCCAAGAATAAACTTGAGGTTATATTTAGATATAGCATTCAAGAAAATATTACATATTTTTAAAAATAGTATGCATCAAACGCTTCTTATCGTTTATACTTTCTTCTAATGAAATCATAGTTTCTGTTCTGTAAACACCGTCAATATCATCAATCATAAAGATAACTTCTTTCGCGTGTTTAGTATCTTTTGCTCTAATTTTGCAAAAAATATTGAATTTTCCTGTCGTTACAGAAGCTACTGTTACGAACGGAATTTGATTGATTCGCTCTAATACAAATTTAGTTTGAGACGTATTATTAAGGAACACACCCACATAAGCAATAAATGAATACCC
This sequence comes from Flavobacterium sp. N502540, assembly GCF_025947365.1. Lineage (NCBI taxonomy): Bacteria > Pseudomonadati > Bacteroidota > Flavobacteriia > Flavobacteriales > Flavobacteriaceae > Flavobacterium > Flavobacterium sp. N502540. The sequence goes on along the minus strand of NZ_CP110012.1, from coordinate 4,338,020 downwards.
TAACTTATCATAGTCTAAGGCTAATGAAGATCCCATTATTATCCCTGCGTCCTCCATCTTTTTTACTCTAACATGCACTGTACCAGCAGATATCAATAGTTTTTTAGCAATGTCAGTAAACGGAACTCTCGTATTGTCTATTAACATATCTAAAATCTGGTGATCTACTTCATCTAAACGAAATTTACTCATAATTCTTTAATTAATATTACTAATTGCTATTACAAAGTATAAAAATATATATAAAAAACAACAAATTCACAAAAAATCTAACTTTTTATCAACCCGTTAACAAATTTAACATTTTTATCTAAACAAAAATCTGCTTTTTGATTCAATTTCGGAAAACTACCAAAGTCATCAGAATAACCAGCGCCTTTTGCATCGTATTCATAATGTCCAAAATAATTTTCCAAATCGCCTACTTCAACTATATAAGCATTGAAATGAATCTTATTTTCAATCAATTCCTCTTTGTATTGTGCGACAAAATTCGTAATAATTTCGATACCATCATAATTTATTTTGATATTTTTCCACATAAAATCATAAAAAACCACTTTATTTTGTGAAATATTCAAATAATCATTAATTCTATTATCAACTAAATCGTTTTCGCTAATCAATTGAAAACTCGTAACAAGCGAGAAGAATAAAAACTTTCGTGTGATTTCGCGCTCATAATCATCAGGAAAATGCCCCGCCTCAAACAAGATCGTCGGGACTCCCAAATGCTGAAATGTATCTCCTATACAATTGATATTAAATGAGTCATCAAAGCGTCCGACCTGTCCGGGGATATATTGCTGCAAAACATCATTGATTCCGGCGATAACATTAATTGCCTTTAAACGATTCTCATTAACTTCCCTCTCCTCATTATAAGAAGGGGCTAAAAAGGAAAGCGTTGCCGGTTTTCCAGTTTCACCAGCCCCAAAAATAGTACGCTGATCATGCAGGTTAAAACAATAATGTGGTTTAAAAACTTCAAATACCGATCTTAAAATATTGCTTTCTGGCTGTGTAAGATTTTGCGAATCACGATTTAAATCCACTTTATTAGCGTTCTCACGTGTATAAAGTCTTGCTCCGTCAGGATTCAGCATTGGAATACTGTAAAAAGTAAAGCTCTTTAGCATCTTCTCTGCAAATTCAGAACCGCTGTTCAGCACATTTATAAAATCAAATAGTGCTTTTGTAGTGGTACTTTCGTTTCCATGCATTTGCGACCAAAGATAAATACGTGTTGGACCATTCCCAATTTGGTAACTATAAACGGATTCTCCTAAAACCGATTTACCAATAATCTCTACTTGATTATTGGTATTTAATTGCTCTAATAAAGGCTGAATATGATCTAAAGTCAGATAACGTCCTTCTATGGTTTGTTCTTTATATTGGCGAAATAATTCTTCTAAATTCATCGTGTTTTGATTAGTTTACAAAAGTAAACATCTTTATTTTTACAATTGTAAATGTTTTGTAAACAAATTAATTTAGAATTGTAAACAGTTTTCACTCTGTTTTTCAAAAACCTTTCTTTTTACCAATAAACATTAGTTACAACTTTAATACATCGACTACAACCCTTTACTTTTCAATCAATTAACAACAATCAATTAAAGCAATGAATGCGATTTTTTAAGACTTAATTGAAGATTTTCAACTCTTAAATTGTTTTGTGCACTGCTTTTGATTACATTTGTAAACAGTGGATTTCTAAACAGTAATTTACAATGGTAAACATCGACGATTTTGTAAAACGGCTTGAAATTATACTAGACTATTACGCCTTAAATGCTTCTTCTTTCGCAGACCGAATCGGAGTTCAGCGTTCCAGTATGTCTCACCTGCTTTCCGGCAGAAACAAACCCAGCTTAGATTTTGTACTCAAGATTTTGGAGGTTTTTCCTGAAATTGATTTGTACTGGATTTTAAATGGTACAGGAAATTTTCCAAAAACAGAAGACAGTTCCGATCTAAAGAAAAATGAATCGGTGCCTGAATTTACAAAATCTCTTCCCCCTATTTCATTTGACGAAAATTCTGCTTCAGGAAATTCTTTATCAGAAAATGGAAAAACGAAAAATACATCCTCTGCAGAAATTAAAAATCAAAATTTAAATACTGCAGAAAATGAAATTGAAAAAATAGTGGTATTTTATAAAAATGGAACTTTCAAGACTTACGTTCCCTAAGTTTGATTTTTTTTGAGTATTTGAAAAACTTTAAAATTATTTTTCATTTAAGCAATTCTCACGTGACGGAATCTACAGCAAAAAAATCAGCTCCAAAATCCGTTTTCAGGAATTTTACCCAAAACTCCTTCATAGTGTTTTTTCAATACACTCAAATCACAATCATAATCTCCCGTTGGAAGAAATGGTTTTCCTAAATTGACTTCTTTTTTCCCCCAGTCAAAAGCGACAGGAATAATGGGCACATTTGCCTTAAGGGCGATATAGTAGAAACCACTTTTTAATTCTTTAACACCTTTACGAGTTCCTTCGGGAGCTACAGCCAGGCGAAAAACCTCTTTACGGTCAAAAATTGCAGCAATCGATTCTACTTTATTCAATCCACCGGTGCGATCTATCGGTTCTCCTCCCACATTTCTGAAATAATATCCAAACGGAAAGCGGAATAACTCTTTCTTTCCCACCCAATTCATTTCCAAACCAGAAATTCCACGGGTAAAAATTCCTAAATAAAAATCATGATTGCTTGTATGCGGCATTACCATCATCACACATTTTTTCACTTCAGCATTTTCAACTCCTACTATTTTCCAGCCCATTAGCTTAAAAAAATGAATTTGTACAATCGCTTTTTCATTAATTACTTTTTTACTGCAAAATAAAAGATTTAAAGTGGTATTTTTGAGTAAAAGCATTTAAAATGATCCAAAAATTGTTCAGTTATATTGTTCCTATAAAAATATTCAAAAAAAAATCACAAAGAAGCAAAATTATCGAAGTTACCTGGGCCAACGGCGAACTGGTCCTTGATTCTGAAAATACAAATTACTCTTATGGAAGCCTGCAGCGTATCTTAAGGTATGGTCTTCGAAATATTGGATACGATGCCATTCTTAAAATGGATCATATTTTATTATTGGGAGTTGCCGGAGGAAGTGTAGTTAAAACTTTGGTGGACGAAATTCAGTATAAAGGCAGAATTACCGGAGTAGAAATTGACCCCGAAATGATTAAAATAGCCAACGAGTATTTCAACCTGAATCAAATCAAACAACTGGAAGTGGTAATTGATGACGCTTTTGAGTTTGTTTTAAAAACAAAAAATAAATATAATTTAATTATTATTGATATTTTTGAAGATATCAAAATGCCAAATTTTTTATTCGAACGTTTTTTTAGCGAACGTATTTGTTCCTTATTGCAGAATCACGGATTTGTTTTATTTAACACCATGATTTTAGATGAAGCACATAATGTTCGAAACCGAAAATACATTTCTGAAATTGACCCCAAACTGTTTGCATCAAAAATGCTCCCACGAGTTGAAGCTCACAATGAATTAATAATTATCGAAAAAGTAGTTTAAATTTATGAAACCTCTTGCCTCTATTTTAAAAGCCTTACCTCCCACTAAAATAATAGATTCCACCATTGATATTTCAAAATACATCCCTTTAGATTTATCCGTAACCAATCAGGAACTTGCCGATTTTAAACCTACCTGTACCCAGGAATTTGAGGATTTTATTTCAGACTACTTAGAAAAAAATGATGCCGAAGTAGCCTTTGGTGGTTATATTGAAGGAAGAACTCTTTATCAGCGCAGTACTATTTTTAAAAACAGTTCTATTCCGGAACGCAACATTCATATAGGATTGGACTTATGGACAAAACCGGATACAGCAGTTTTGGCACCGCTTGATGGAAAAGTACACAGCTTTAAAAACAATATTGGCCTGGGAGATTATGGTCCGACCATCATTCTAGAGCATCGGATAGAAAATGAGAAATTTTATACTTTATACGGACATTTATCGTTAGAAAGTATAGAGAACCTCAGTGTTGGGAAATTTTTTAATAAAGGTCAAAAGATTGGAACCTTGGGAAGTTCGTCCGTTAACGGAGACTATCCTCCACACGTACACTTTCAGATTATTCGAAACATCGAAAACTACTCCGGCGATTATCCAGGAGTATGCAATACCAACGATTTGAACTTTTACATTGAAAATTGCCCTGACCCCAACTTATTATTAAAAATTACTTAAATAGTTATGAAGAAAGCAGGATTGATTATATGTTTGTTGTTGTTAATGGGATGTAAATCGAAAACAATCCACAGAGATACTGAAGATTTAAAGATCAAAAAAGTCACTGCTGCCGAAATAAATTCCAATCAGCAGAAAAAAGCGTATGAATTGGGAAAAAGGGTACTGGAAACCTGTAATTCCTCAAAATTCAAACCTTTTAACGAGACTGAAGTCACCAAATCGGTAATGGAGAATACGACCGAAGAACGTCTGACCAAAACCTGTCAAAGGTTCAGACAATACTATGGAAGTTTCATCGATTTAAAACTGGACGGTGTTTACAGAACCAGGCAAGAGGTTATTTATCGATATCATGCGCTGTACACCAAAAAAGTAGCCAATAAAGAATTGCGCATTTTTGTAAATGAAGATAATCTGATCTCAGCTATAAAATCAATGGATTGGGACGAAAAATTTGACTCAAAAATAACAGAACAATAAAGTAAAACCTATGAATTTAAAACTGTCTCTTTTAATCGTATTGTTAATTTCCGGTTTCGTAAATGCACAGCAAACCATAAGTATAAAAGGCTCTAAACCATTTCCGGCAACAACTAATTATACTTTTATTTGTGAAAAATATGTGTTTACCGGCGAAACGGAAGTTCAGATTGCGAAAACAGACAAAGGAGGGGTTTTAAAACTATCAATAGGAATTTCTAATGATAAAACTCAAATCTCAGGAGGCGTATACGTTGACCTTGTTAATGGAGATGTAATTGCTTGTGTGGACAAAAACATCAAAGAAACCCTTGACGGAAAAACTACTAGTTATTACTATTTCACCCCTGCTGAAATGGTAAAACTAAAGAAAACAGATATTAAAGCCATCCGCTTTATCATTAAAGCGAACAATACAGCCGCTTTTGGTGATCAGACCGGTTACTTTACCGCTTTAAACAGAATGGCGTACTTTTCAACAGCATTCGATAAATCTAAAAAAACTTTTGATACTGCTGCCGCAATTAGTGTCCTGTAAGTACCTTTTTTAGTACAATAAATTCTATATTTATAATCTAAACAACATTTTTATGAATTCGAATGAAGCTTTAATTACAAAATTCTATACTGCTTTTGCCAATGCCGATGCTAAAACAATGAGCGAATGTTACCATCCAAAAATTCATTTTATCGATCCGGCCTTTGGTTTACTAAAAGAAGAACAGGTTTCTAAAATGTGGGAAATGTTGATTTTGAAAAGTAAAGGCAACATTAAAATTGAATTTTCAGATATTAAAGCCGATGACTCTTCAGGTAGCGCAAAATGGGTTGCAACTTATAATTTCAGCAAAACCAACAGAAAGGTAATCAATCGTATTTCCGCTGAATTTGCTTTTCAGGATGGCCTGATTATCAAACATACAGACAGTTTCGATGTTTGGAAATGGTCGAAACAGGCTTTCGGTTTTACCGGATATTTAATGGGCTGGACAGGATTTTTTCAAGGCAAAATTCAAGAACAGGCACTCTTGTCCCTAAAAAAATTTCAGGCAAACCAGACAGGTTCTTAAAACCTGTCTGGTTGATTTGTTTTTACGATTTGAACCATCCGGCCACTAAATCGTCTTCAAACGAACCAGCGTTCTTGTGAACAAATTCATTTGTATTTTTATTATAAGAATAGTCCAAAGCCCACTCCTCGTGATTTTTCGCTAAATCTTTAATGCTTTCACAAACAAAAGCAATTTCTTTATCGGTAGTAGTTGGATGAATTGACATTCTGATCCATCCCGGTTTTTTAATTAAATCTCCAATCGTAATTTCGTTCACCAGTTTATTAGATGTTTCCTGATCTACGTGCAATAGGAAATGCCCATACGTTCCCGCACAACTGCATCCACCTCTGGTTTGAATTCCGAATCTGTCATTCAGTAATTTCACTCCTAAATTGAAATGAAGATTTTCAATAAAAAACGAAACAACCCCTAGACGGTCCTTATGTTGACCTGCCAGAATTTTAATATTGGAAACAGAATCCAGTTCATTAAAAACATACTCTACAATCTCATGTTCACGTTGTAGAATATTCTCGATTCCCATTTCTTCTTTCAGCTCAATTGCCAATGCCGTTTTAATTACCTGAAGAAAACCCGGAGTACCGCCATCTTCACGATCCTCAATGTTGTCGATATATTTATGTTCGCCCCATGGATTGGTCCAGCTTACTGTACCTCCACCAGGACAATCGGGAATCATATTGTTGTATAGTTTTTTATTAAAAATTAAAACGCCCGAAGTTCCGGGACCTCCTAAAAATTTGTGCGGAGAAAAGAAAATTGCATCCAGATATGCTTCCGGATCTTCAGGATGCATGTCAATTTCTACATAAGGTCCTGAACAGGCAAAATCAACAAAACAAACACCATTGTGCTTGTGCATCAATTTTGCAGCTTCGTGAAATGGTGTTTTTAAACCTGTAACATTCGAACAGGAGGTTATAGAAGCAATTTTAATAGTTCTTTCACTGTATTTCTCTAGTAGTTGCTCTAAATTATCCAGACAAAAAAGGCCTTTTTCACAAGATGGAATAATTTCAACATCCGCAATGGTTTCCAGCCAGGAGGTTTGATTGGAATGGTGCTCCATATGAGAAATAAAAACAACAGGACGCTTTTCAGCAGGAACAACAGTACAATCTTTCAGGTTCTCCGGAATTTTTAAACCCAGAATACGCTGAAATTTATTGACAACACCCGTCATTCCGGTTCCGTCTGTGATCAAAACATCATCATTGCTTGCATTGGTATGACGCTTGATGATCGATCTGGCATGATGATAAGCTTTTGTCATGGCGGTACCTGACACAGTAGTTTCTGTATGTGTATTGGCTACAAAAGGTCCGAATTCGTTAAGAATTTTCTCTTCAATAGGTCGATATAACCTTCCGCTGGCAGTCCAATCGGTATAAATAATCTGCTTTTTGCCAAACGGAGAGGAAAATTCCTGATTAATTCCTACAATATTCTTTCTAAAATCCTGAAAATAGGTTTCTAAAGTGATGGTACTATTTTTGCTGTTCATTAGTGTGCCTGAGTTTAATTGCAAATATATTGCTTTTTTATAGAATTGCGAATTTATCAATTATAAACTTCAAAGAACAAAAAACTGTTTAATATCTTTATCTTAACTATCTTTTTACTTATAATTTATTACAATATTCTATCGGATTAATAGGGCATTAAAACTTAAACAATACTTTTTTATGAGAAATTTATCAGTTGCCACTTTTGGTGGAGGATGTTTTTGGTGTATTGAAGCTGTAATTCAGCGTTTAAAGGGAGTAGAATCCTTAAAATCAGGATACTCGGGAGGTTTCATTAAAAATCCACCCTACCGTGAAGTATGTAGCGGAAGAACCGGTCATGCAGAAGTCGTACAAGTTGCTTTTAATCCTGACATAATTTCATACCATGACCTGATTTTCATATTTATGACTAGTCATGATCCTACAACCCTGAACCGTCAGGGTGCGGACAGCGGAACACAATATCGTTCGATTGTTTTATATCATAATGAAGAACAGAAAGCGATTGCCGAAAAGGTCTTTGAAGAAGTAAAAGTTTTTTATGAAGACCCGATTGTAACACAGCTCGTTCCTTTTGAAGTTTTTTACGAAGCTGAAACAGACCATCAAAATTATTACAACAACAATCAGGAAGCACGTTACTGCCAGATTGTAATTGATCCTAAAGTTCATAAATTAAAGAAAATGTATGCTGACAAATTAACGGAGTAAACAAGTATTCTTGCCACATCTTAAAATAACACACTACAAACAGAACTCGTTTTAATCTGGAGTCAGAGAAAGATTATTCTAATGAAAAATTTAAAAATAAACAACCGATTTACTGCTGAACTGCCAGCAGATCCAAATGAAACCAACGAGGTTCGTCAGGTTTCAAATGCGCTTTTCTCGTATGTAAATCCAACAAAACCATCCAATCCTAAATTGATTCATACTTCACAGGAAGTAGCGGAAACGGTTGGAATTTCGACAGATGAAATTCAATCCGAATCCTTTTTGAATGTTTTTTCAGGGAAAGAAATATTACCTGAAACTCGTCCGTTTGCCATGTGTTATGCCGGACATCAGTTTGGAAACTGGGCAGGACAATTGGGTGACGGCCGTGCCATTAATTTAACTGAAGTGACACATAATGATGAATCTTTTATGCTTCAATTAAAAGGTGCCGGAAGAACTCCGTACTCCCGAACTGCTGACGGCCTGGCTGTTTTGCGTTCGTCTGTGAGAGAGTACCTGTGTGCTGAGGCCATGCATCATTTAGGAGTTCCTACTACCCGATCGTTATCCCTTATACTGTCCGGAGATCAAGTTTTACGTGATATTTTATACAATGGAAATGCTGCTTATGAAAAAGGTGCAATTGTTTGTCGCGTCGCTCCTTCCTTTATTCGTTTTGGAAGTTTTGAAATGCTAACCGCCCGAAATGAACTTCAAAATTTAAAACAGTTTGTAGAGTACAACATTAAATACTACTTCCCGGAAATAAAAGGAGAGCCTAAAGAGCAATACCTGCAGTTTTTTAAAACAGTAGCCGACACAACCCGCGAAATGATTCTGCATTGGCAGCGTGTGGGTTTTGTACACGGAGTAATGAATACCGACAACATGTCAATTCACGGAATTACGATTGATTATGGTCCTTATGGCTGGCTGGAAAATTACGATCCAAACTGGACTCCAAACACCACCGACAGTCAATACCGAAGATATCGTTTTGGAAATCAACCGCAGATTGCGCAATGGAATTTGTACCAATTGGCCAATGCCATTTACCCTTTAATCAATGAAGCAGAACCTTTAGAAAAAATTCTGGAGTCTTTTATGATTGATTTTGAATCTGATTATAAGGATATGTTTTTAAGCAAATTAGGCTTATTTATTTCAACCGAAACTGATAATACGTTAATTGACGATTTGGAAACCGTTTTGCAGCTGTCTGAAACAGACATGACGATCTTTTTCCGAAATTTAAACAACGTACAAAAATCAGATTCTCCTGAAAAAGCAATCGAAAGAATTCAGGATTCGTTTTATATTCCCGAACAAATTTCAGGTACAATTTTAGAATCATGGCAGAAATGGTTTACTCTTTATATCGAAAGACTTCATACAGAACCGCTTTCTGACAAAGAGCGTTCTGAGAAAATGAACACTATAAATCCAAAGTACGTACTTCGAAATTATATGGCGCAATTGGCTATCGATGCCGCAGACCAAGAGGATTATTCTTTAATTGATGAATTGTATCAGCTTCTGCAAAAACCGTATGAAGAACAGCCGGAATTTCAAAAATGGTTTGCCAAACGTCCGGATTGGGCCCGCTCAAAAGTTGGATGTTCTATGCTTTCCTGTAGTTCTTAATTTTTTAGCCACGAATTCACGAATTTTAGTTTTTATAAACTTTACAAAGTTTTAATTCGTGAATTCGCGGCTAAAATTATTTTGAAGTAATATAATCCACAATCATACTAGCGTGCACACGAGAATTTTCGATAAACCATTTGTGCGTATGCATTCCTCCGCAAATTACACCCGCTAAAAATAAGCCTTCCACATTGGTTTCCATAGTTTCGGGGTTGTATGTTGGTGTTTTTAATTCATCTTCAGATAATTGTATTCCCATATTTTCCAGAAAAGCCAAATCGGGTTTGTATCCGGTTAGAGCCAGTACAAAATCATTTTCAATAGTAATTTTCCCCGTAGGAGTTTCTATTTCTACTTCATTCTCCCTGATTTCAGTAATATTTGATTCGAAATAAGCTTTAATACTGCCTTCCGCAATTCGGTTTTCAATATCGGGTTTTGCCCAATATTTTACCCGACTATTGATTTCCTTTTTGCGAATGACCATGGTTACATTAGCTCCTTTTCTCCAACATTCCAAAGCCGCATCTACTGAGGAATTGTTTGCTCCTACCACCAAAACATTCCTGAAGGCATACTCATGGGCTTCTTTGTAATAATGACGGACTTTAGGCAATTCCTCTCCTTTTACTTCCATTTCAATCGGAATATCATAAAAACCGGTTGCAATTATCACATTAGCAGCTTCATAAAGTGCTTTATCAGTTGTAATTTTAAAAGTGGAATTTGCGAATTTTTCTACCTGAAGCACTCTTTCAAATAAATGAATGGAAAAATTAAAATACCGATGAATATTGCGATAATACTCCAATGCTTCATGACGCCCGGGCTTCGGTGCCAGACAACTGAACGGTATCTCGCCTATTTCAAGTCTTTCCGCGGTGGAGAAAAAAGTCATATACAAAGGATAGTTGAAAATACTATTGACTATAGCGCCTTTTTCAATTATCAAATAACGCAAACCTTTCTTTTGGGCTTCAATTGCACAAGCCAGACCAATTGGCCCGCCCCCTACAATAATCAAATCATATGTATTCATGTTTTTTACTTCTCCCACTCTTTAAAAGGGTTCTTACTCAAATAAGCGTTATAATATCTTGAATCATTTGTTACCTCTTCACCCAGCCAATCCGGCTTCTCGAAAATTTCTGTTTCCGATTCCAGCTCTACTTCTGCCATCACCAGTCCTTCATTTTCTCCGTAAAATTCATCTACTTCAAAAATATGTTTCCCTACTTTTATTTCGTAACGTGTTTTCTCGATTTTTCCTTTTTCACACAACTTAAGCAATTCCAATGCTTCATCAAGCGGAATTTCATTCTCCCATTCAAAGCGGGACATTCCGCCCTGCTGACTGACTCCTTTTATGGTAATAAAACCTCTTTCGCCTTTGATACGCACCCGAACTGTTCTTTCCGGAACTGCACTTAAATATCCTTGGGCAATTTTATTGTGCGTAAAAGCCTGTTCTTTAAAATCAGCTGATTTTACCAGAAACTTTCTTTCTATTTCGACCATTTTGATGTCTGAATTTAATTTTTATGCAAGTTACTCAAATTAATTTGGCCTAAGAATTGAAATCATAAGAATCATTGTTAGACATTAAACTTCATTTTTGTAATACGCTCAAAATAAGAATAATAACTTTAAAATAACTGATTTTTAATAGGTTATGTATTTATTTTTTTGTTAAATTTGATAGAATCTTAACTTCATCACTTATGTCTAAAAAAGCACTTTATCTGTTAGGCATTGTAATAACCATTATTTTAGGTACCTTTTTGTATTTGAAATTTTGCTGCAATTGCACTATGAAAACACCTACGGTTGATACCGGGAAAGTATCGAAAGTAGTGGCTCCGGACGAAATTATTGTCCCTTTTATTCTAAATGGTTCCGGAATTGATTATCGTACCAATGATAACATCAAGTTCCTTAAAAGCAGTCCTACAGCACTTTTGCCTGTGGGTGATTCGGTATCGATTGGAGTTCAAAATCTTAAAACATTCCTGATCGCTAATCCAAAGCAAAAAATTACCATAACAGGTTATGCTACTTCAGATGAAGCCAATACAACAACTTTTGAAAATCTTGGTCTGGCGCGAGCTAATGACATTAAAAAGTATTTTGTGTCGCAAGGTTTACCTGATACGCAGTTAAACACAAAGGGTGAAGTAATCGATAAATGGCAAACGAAAAAAGATACCCTGTTTGGACCTGTCAAATATACTTTTGAAGTTCCGGAAGCCGCTCCGGCTGTAACTGATGAATGGGCTATTCTAAAAGAGAAAATCAATGGTGATCCACTCATTTTACATTTCAATACCAATAAAACCAGTGATAAGTTAACACGTGCAGAAAAAGAAAAAGTTGCTGATCTGGTAAAATATATGGAGCACGTGAAAGATGCTGTAATTGTAGCTATTGGACATAGTGATAATGTTGGAAACCGTGATTCTAACGTAGCTCTTGGCCAAAAACGAGCCGAGTTTACTAAAAAATATTTATCGGAAAATGGTGTTGACGGAAATCGAATAACAGCAGAATCAAAAGGTCCTGACGAGCCTATTGGTGAAAACACCACTCCCGAAGGCAGGGCAAACAACAGAAGAACAGTGATAACAATTAAATAATCAATCAAAATATACGATCATGAATATACCTTGTATCTTAATACCGGCTCTAGTGGGATTAATCTGTGGCATTTTGGGTTACTTACTGGGAAAAATGAATTCTAAAGGTGACGATTCACTTGCTTTGTCACTACAATCCGATTTGGATGCCTGCAAAGCCAATACGCGAAACCTGAATGCTAAAATTTCTTCTCTGGAAGCTGAATTGACTGCAAAAGCTAAAGTTAACAACGCTCCACAATCTTTCGCAGCAGCAGCGATACCTGCAATACCTTTTGACAGTGCATTGGCAGCAACCGCTTACGGCAAAAAAATTAAAGAAAATGATTTAAAAATAGTCGAAGGTATCGGGCCAAAAATCGAAGCGTTATTTAACGCTGCAGGAATTAAAACATGGCACGAACTGTCAGAAGCTTCAATCGAAAAATTACAATCCATTCTGGATGGCGGAGGTGAAAATTATGCCATTCATAATCCAAGTACCTGGGCCAGACAGGCATTACTCGCTTATCAGGGCAAATGGCAGGAATTAAAAGACTGGCAGGACAGTCTAAAAGGCGGAAAAGAATAAAACCGAAATCGACATAACCATAAAAACTGGCTTAAAGCCAGTTTTTTTTATAAGCTGGTGGGAAAATCGAAATTCCAGTCCTTTATTCTACTGTACCATAATTGTCCCTCCACAACTTCAAGCGGACAATCAAAATTATTTGTATAGAGTGCCCCGGTTCCAAGACCCTGAGGCAGTTTTGAGTTTTGCAAAAATGTCCATTGTGCGATCGCATTAAGGCCTATATTACTTTCTAATGCCGAAGTAATCCACCATCCTATTTGATACTTATCGGCCAAATCTATCCATTCTTTTGTGCCTTTGAAGCCGCCAACAAAACTAGGTTTTAGAATAATGTATTGTGGTTGTATTTTTTGTAATAAAGCCTCCTTTTCTTCCAACGAGAAAATACCAATCAATTCTTCATCAAGAGCGATAGGAAACGGTGTGGTTTTACACAAATCGGCCATTGCAGCAATGTTTCCTTTCTTAATAGGTTGTTCAATGCTATGCAGCTGATATTTATTCAATTGATTCAGTTTACCTAATGCTTCATTTAAATCAAAAGCACCATTAGCATCTACCCTGATTTCAATTTGCTCTGCCGAAAAATGGCTGCGAATAAAAGCTAATAATTCCAGTTCTTTTTCGAAATCAATAGCTCCTATTTTGAGTTTGATACAATTAAAACCGGTGGCTAATTTCTCTTCGATTTGTTCTTTCATAAAGGAAGCTTCCCCCATCCAGACCAGACCGTTTATCACAATTGATGCTGAATTACTGGTAAAATGAGAAGGAAACAAAACAAACGGGTCTTCACTTCTAAGAGATAAAAATGCCATTTCAACACCAAATTGTATCGATGGAAATTCTAATAAAGCATCCCAAAGTGCCTTTTCTCCTAAATGAATATTCTCACACGTCCATTGCAGTTTTTCTTCATAATCTTCGCGATCATCCGCACTCAAACCACGAAGTATCCCACACTCTCCTATTCCTTTTTTACCATTCTCTTCCAGAACAATAAACCAGGTTTCCTTCTCGGTCATAACCCCTCTGGAAGTCCCCGAAGGTCTTTTAAAATCAAGCATGTATTTATGGAAGGTTGCTTTCATATAATAAACAGATGGTAAAAAAAATAAGCCTGAATAAATAGGTGTCACACCATTAAACAGGCTTATTATTGATTTTATGTTTTTTTTAATTGTACAGTTTCAATATTTTTTCAAAATCTTTTGAGGGCAATCCTGCTTTTTGAAAAATTACAAAATCCTGTTTTGTTTTCTCGATCCAGCTTAAACTGTCTGTTACGTTTTGCGACTGGTATTTTTTATAAATGGCTTTCGCTTCGCTATAATCATCACTAATCAGATAAACATGCGCCAGATTTAATTTGACAAGCAACTCTGTCTCGTCCAATTTTTCACCTTCTTTCAAAAATTTAATGGCTTTACCATATTGTTTAGTCAAAATATAACAATATCCTATCGAACTGTAATCTAAAGCCGTTCCTTTTCCGTCGTTAATGATGGTATTCAGTTTCGGAATCGCTTCGTTGTATTTCTGAAGTCTCACTAAAGCAGCAGCCTGTGTTCTCAAGTCGTTGTAGACATTTTTAGAAATATCGGCATCTTTATAACAGCTGTTTCCAAAATCCTTATAAACTTTAGTCTTTTCAATTGGCAATAACTTTTGAAACTCTGTATAACGATATTGTTTCATGATTTTATCGAGTATACACACACAAAAATCATCAGAATTCGCCATTTTCTGCGCCATTGTAGAGGTTTTACAAAGGCTTATAATTTCATTTTTATTGTCCTGATTCCATCCACGATTCAGTTTTGTATCTACCCACGGCACCACTTCTAAAACAATTTTTTGATTTAGAAGCCAGTTTTTGCTGTGAAAACCAAACCAAAGTGTACTTACATTCTGTCCCAGGCAGGATGACTTATCCAATGACAATCGTTTAGCGTCTTTGCTTAAGGGATCTTTCTGATCGTAACAAGCTTTATCTGTTTTACCATCAGTGATATATTTTTTTGCTGTTTCGTTAGAGGTAAACAAAGCATACGTACAGGTATCATCTCCTGAAATTTTAGACATCAGAAAAACTGCTCCGGCTGATCCCTGACTGATTCCGGTTGGATCCGGAATTGATTTTAAAACGGAGACCAGACTGTTTGCCATTTCCTGATTTTCATCCAGAAGCGTAATTCGGTATACAATTTCTGTTGTTCCTACGGGTAAATCTTCTGTTTTAAGAACAATTCGGTCACGGGCAGAAACTATAATTTCTTTGGTAGTAGCACGTTCTTTATCCCAATAACCGTCTTTTTGTGCAAAAATGCTGCACGAAGCTGTAATTAAAAGGAACAGGGCTATTTTTTTTAAAATCATTGTAGAAAATTTATTTTAAGATCACTTACAAAATTCAGGCCTTATTATTTAATGTTCTGTAAATTCTTTTCTCCGCTTCAGCTTTTGTAATCCCATTATAAAAATCTTTCACAAAAGGATGTTCGAAATCTTGGTGTGGAAAAATTTCAGGCCTTTCATTACCGGGTCTGGTCACTACTGTTGTGGGAATACTGTTTGAAAATTCGTAATCCGGAATATAATTGGAAAGCCATCCGAAATACTGTGCTTCGTGATTTTCATCTTCGCCATTTTCCAGATAATCTTCAAAACTTTTTTCACTTAGCGAAACCCAGAAGCCATACTCTAAATCTTCACAATGATTGTTTACTTGCTGAACCAAAACTGCTCTGATAAAACGATGCACCTGATCCGGATGCTTGATCACGCAAAAATCGTCATCAATTACCGCAATTTCCTCTTTCTCTTCCGGAGAAAGTTTATCATAAGAAAAAGGTGAACTGTAAGCTAATGCCGGCCAGCTTTCATGCTCTTCGCCGCAGCATTCACATATAAATTTAATATCTGACATTTTAATTACAGTTCAATTGATTCGCCAATTTCCAAAAGCATCAAGTCTTTTCCTTTGTCAAAGAACTTGCGAATGGCGTCTTCATGATCGATTTTAATATAACCAAATGTGTCAAAATGATATCCAAGAATCTTATCACATTCTACAAAATCTGAGGCTATGATGGCATCTTCAACATCCATTGTAAAATTGTTTCCGATTGGAAGAATTGCCAGATCCAGTTTGGTTCTCATTGGAATTAGTTTCATATCCATAGTCAGTGCGGTATCACCGGCAATGTAAATATTTTTATGTTCGCCTTCGATTACAAAACCACCCGGATTTCCGCCATAACTTCCATCAGGGAAAGAACTTGAATGAATCGCATTGACATATTTTACTTTTCCAAAATCAAATTGCCAGCTTCCACCGTGATTCATCGGGTGTGAGCTGAAACCTAATTTAGCATAATAACCTGCAATTTCCGCATTTGAAACGATCACTGCTTTGGTACGATTGGCAATAACCTCAACATCCAGAATATGATCGCCATGCGCATGAGTCAGTAAAATATAATCTGCTTCTAAGCTGTTGATATCAACTCCTGCTGCTTGTGGATTTCCTGTAATAAAAGGATCTACAATAATATGTTTTCCCCCCACTTCAATACCTAAAGACGCGTGTCCGTAAAATGTTATTTTCATTTTAATTCATTTTTAAAATTGAACTTTGTTTTATCTTCCCCCTAAAAAGAGGTTTACAATAATGTCTGAAATCAATGAAATCATACATACCGTCAGTAATATTGAAAGTAAAAAGGTGCTTAGTGCCAGTTTCTTCAATTCAGGATCTAACAACTTTGGATTTTGGTTTTTATAAACGGTAATTAAATGCTTAGTTAAAGGAATAAAAGCCAATAAAAACAAATACTGATCAAAGTTATAATCACTCAAAAAGGCAAAAGCAACTACTAAAAGCATAGCAGTAATAATCAAAGTGAAATGATAAATTTTAGCTTTTGCACCACCGATCTGAACTACAATGGTATTTTTTCCTGATTTACGATCTGATTCTTCATCACGCATATTGTTCAGGTTTAAAACTCCAACACTTAATAAACCGATTGAAATAGCCGGTAAGATCAAAAGCGGATCGACTTCTTTTGAATACAAAAAGTTTACTCCCAAAGTACTCACCAATCCGAAGAAAATAAAAACAAACAAATCTCCAAAACCTCTATATCCGTAAGCTGAATTTCCAACGGTATAACGAATTGCCGAAACAATTGCTGCTATTCCAAGCAATAAGAAAAAGATGGAATATCCAAAATTACTTTCGCCAAAAGCGAAATAGATTAGTACAATTGCAGACAACAAGGTCAGAAATGAAGTAATTATAATGGCTTTTTTCATGGCCTGAGGTGTAATAACACCACTCTGAATAGCTCGTTGCGGCCCAACCCTGTCAGCATTGTCAGTACCTTTTACACCATCACCGTAATCATTTGCAAAATTGGACAAAACCTGCAATCCAAGCGTCGTTAATAGTGCAAAACCAAAGATTTTCCAACTGAATACTTCTGTTGGTGTGTTAATGGTTTCCGTTGGGTTTGATAAGGCATATATACTTCCTACTATGATTCCGGAAACTGATAAAGGCAATGTACGCAAACGAGCAGCTTCAATCCAATGTTTCATTCTGTTTTATTCTGTTTTATTTTGTTAGTTTATTTTGTTTCAGGTTCCAGGTTTCAAGTTGTAAACCTGAAACCTGAAACTATTTCTTTTTGCTAATTAAGGCAACCATTTATTCTCACCAAAGTTTGGCTTTCTTTTCTCTAAAAAGGCATTACGTCCTTCTTTTGCTTCTTCGGTCATGTAGGCTAAACGTGTTGCTTCTCCGGCAAAAACCTGCTGACCTACCATACCATCGTCTGTTAAATTCATTGCAAATTTTAGCATTTTGATAGACGTTGGAGATTTTTGCAGAATTTCCTGTGCCCACTCGTAAGCAGTAGCCTCAAGCTCATCATGTGGAATTACAGCATTCACCATACCCATATCCATGGCTTCCTGAGCAGAATAATTTCTACCTAAAAAGAAAATTTCACGCGCTTTTTTCTGCCCGACCATTTTAGCCAGATAAGCAGATCCGTAACCACCGTCAAAACTGGTTACGTCGGCATCCGTTTGTTTGAATATGGCATGCTCTTTACTCGCTAAAGTCATATCACAAACAACATGCAGACTGTGTCCACCGCCAACTGCCCAACCCGGAACAACCGCTATAACCACTTTTGGCATGAAACGGATTAGACGCTGTACTTCAAGAATGTTTAAGCGATGTTGTCCGTCTTCACCCACATATCCCTGATGGCCACGTGCATTTTGATCGCCTCCGCTGCAAAAAGAATAAACTCCGTCTTTTGTAGAAGGTCCTTCTGCAGACAGTAAAACCACTCCTATCGAAGTGTCTTCCTGCGCATCGTAAAAAGCCTGGTACAATTCTGAAGTTGTTTTTGGACGGAATGCATTTCTAACGTTTGGTCTGTTAAAAGCAATTCTCGCAACTCCGTTACATTTTTTATAAGTTATATCTTCAAATTCTCTGGCTGTAATCCAATCCATTTCTGTTTGTTTTGTTTTTAATAATTGATAGTGTAAAAATAAAGCATTTTTATATTTTTACCTACCGCATATTTGTTTTTAGTCGCAACTAAAATCTGTTGTAATGTTAACAATTGGTATAATCTTACAAATAATAATAATTTTAACAGTAGTTTTAAAAAATAATATTTAATTTTACCACCTAGAAATCAATGAGATACAATTTATTTCATTAACTAGAAGATTGATTTTCTTTCACTGATTTATTAACCTAAAAAATGATTTTTTTGAGAAAATTTAAAAATTTTGTCGCTCATTATTTTACGGTTTTTATTCATACGCCGTTGATCAATGAGCAAATGATTTATTCATTTGTTGAAACTTCAAAAAGGAGATAGTAACACCTAAGGTTAAAAGCTGGAATTGTTTAAGAATTAGTATCAGATTGATTACGAAAAGAGGAAAAAGTACTAATGAAAACTTTCTACAAGTTATTTTATCAAACTAAATGGGTCGAGCCGTGAAATTGAGTTTTTGCTTTTAATATGAATTTATAAATTGTTTAAAGACATACCCATTTCAGAAAATAGTTTCTAAAATTTTTAAAGCTATTATTTTTTGAATGGATTCGAGTTTATTTTATTTCTGTTTTTTTTTAATTACAATTTTTTTTAAAACTAGAATAAAAAGGGAAAGGCTACTTGTAATGAGTAGCCTTTCCTGTTATTAAACAGACTATAAAGATAAGTAGAATCATGGATCAGGTCTAAAATTTGACCATGGCTATATCAGGAAAAATAAATAGAACATCTCTTTGCTTATACTACAGTCTTACTATTCTTTAATAAACTGCTTACTACTATTCTTTATCTTAATGATATACAAACCTCTTGGGAGAGTACTTACATCAATCTGTCCTGTTTGGGTACTACCAGCCAATATTTGCTGCCCTGCTAAGTTATAGACTACATATTCTTCATTTTTTATATTAGAAATAGTTAAAACATCCTTAACCGGATTAGGATATAAAACAATGTCTTGCGAGTTTTCTGCTTCTTTTTCCGAAGCCTCTCTCTTACTCCTGCCTGTTTTACCAGATCTTAAATCTGTCACTGTAATATCAAGGTCTGTATTAATAGTAGTATCCGTTGATCTCTCAATGGTGTATAAATTAGGGAAATCATTTCTAATCGTATTTCTCATTACTTTTACCTGACCCGGGGTGAACATAAACGAGCAGTAACTGTAATCCATAACATTTTCTATTAACCTTCTTTGTCCATCGCATTGAACAGGAGCAATACAATCTTTATAATCGGGCACATCACCCTTTATGATTTCAGCTCTAGGTGTATCACTAATTTTATCATTTGGACCGGTACATCCACCCTCGAAAGGATGAAGCAACTTAAAATAATGCCCAAGCTCGTGTGCAAGTGTCCTTGTTTTCAGCAATAATTCCTTATCATTCGCATCGAAGTTATAACACAAAACTGTAAAAACAAGAACAAATTTCCCATTTTTCATATCATGAAGATCAAAGGTATATCCTGTAGATTGGTCTGTTGTGCTAATTAATTTATGTACATATTTAATAAAAATTTCATCCATATTAACATTCCTTATATCAATTCCACCAACATTCTTCTTTTGTACGTCAGCTATTGAAATATTACTTAAGTCATAGTTCTTTTTTAATCCCTTTCGGATAGTAATATCGATATCTTTGAACACAATTCTCGCATTAGCCATTTTGGCACCTGCCACCACCGCGGCATCCGGTAAAGTCTTGCCCGTTTTATCGGTATATACCTTATTCGCCCAATTAAACTGTTGTCTTACCATATCTTCATAATAAGAAGCTGTATTATTGTCTTCCGGAGCTTCCAGAACCTCTACATTTACTTTTTTAATGATAAAATAAGGATATTCTTTTTGTATTATGGTCTTCAGATTTCCATTGTCTGCTACAGCAGGAACCCGTACGTCTATAAGAGTAGCATCTTTCATCTCAATTTTTACCACTACAGGCTGGTTTACCAACTGTATCATTTTATCCTCATCTATTTCCAAAGAACAGGAAGACTTTACTAAGCTGAAAGCCCTGAGCCAAGTCCAGGGCCAGCTTCCGCAATTCGTTGTAACTACACTCAATGATTGGGCACCCAGTGTTTTTATATCATCGGAAGAAATCTTACCAATCTGGTTGCCATAATCAAAATATTGGTAAATCACCTCTTTTGTTGTTTTAGAGAATACATTTGGGGAACTTTGAGTAATCTCAACTCCATAGATAGGTCTGGTTACAAATGTCTTCTCATCATTTGTCAATAGCTGCAACCCTCCTGCCCTATTGCTGTCGTAAGCGTGTACCTCGATTTTAATATAGCCTCCCGGTTTATCTATGGTCCCCTTAATACCGCTTAAATAGTTGTTACGACGATTATAAAGTCCTTTATAATAGACGGTCAGTAAATCAGACTCACTGCTATTGTCTGTTTTCGGATTTGCGGACCAAAATGCCTTCTCTCCAACTACCTTTATATTATCATTGGGATAGCTCACAACACCACTGCCTTCTGCTTTTTGGGCATACATAAAACCCGAAAAACAAAATATAAAACTCAAAATAGTATACTTTTTTTTCATAACTGTCTCTTGTTAAATTTTAAAATCCGTCAGAATTGAACAAAATTTTTACCGGTAGGAGGAAATGAATCGAGAGTTTAAGTACGATCATACTTATTGTAAACAAAAAAATACTTGGAATACTAAATTATTAAGACCAGCCGTTTTAAAAAACGATAACAATCTCTCTCTCCATCAAACTATTCTTTAATAAATTGCTTGCTGTCATTTTTTATTTTAATGATGTATATTCCTTTTGGGAGAGTACTAACATTAATCTGTCCTGCTTGGGTACTGCCAGCCAATATTTGCTGCCCTGTTAAATTATAGACTACATATTCTTCATTTTTTATATTAGAAATAATTAAAATATCCTTAACCGGATTAGGATATAAAACGATGTCTTGCGAGTTTTCTGCTTCTTTTTCTGAAGCCTCTCTCTTACTCCTGCCTGTTTTACCAGATCGTAAATCTGTCACTGTAATATCAAGGTCTGTATTAATAGTAGTATCCGTTGATCTCTCAATGGTGTATAAATTGGGGAAATCATTTCTAATTGTATTTCTCATTACTTTTACCTGACCCGGGGTGAACATAAAACGACAATTGTTATAATCCATAATATTCTCTATTAACCTTCTTTGCCCACCACATTGAACAGGGGCAACACAATCTTTATAAAATATATGGCCAGATATTGATTCTGCAGGAGGAGTATCACTAATTTTATCATTTGGATTGGTGCAACCACCCTGAAAAGTATGAAAGAGACCAAAATAGTGTCCCATCTCGTGCGCTAGTACCACCCTTTTCTTCGATAACTCATCCGTATCATCTTTGTAGTTATAAATCATAACTGTAAAATCCAGTATTATTTCTTTTTTTTCATTACGGCCAAGAACGGTAATTCCATTAAAATTGGATGTTTTTCCAATTAGTTCAGGTACATATTTAACGAATATTTCATTTTTATTAATATTCGTTAAATCAATTCCGTCAACGTTCAGTTTTTGCAATTCAGCTAGTGAATTTATCTTATCAGGGTCATAGTTCTTCTTTGATCCTTTGCGGATGATAATATTAAGGTCTTTGAACACAATTCTCGGATTAGCCATTTTAGCACCCGCCATCACTGCTGCATCTGGTAAAGTCTTGCCCGTTTTATCGGTAAACGCCTTATTAGCCCAATTAAACTGTCGTCTTACCAAATCTTCATAATAAGAAGCTGTATTATTGTCTTCCGGTGCTTCCAGAACCTCTACATTTACCTTTTTGATGACATAATAAGGATATTCTTTTTGTATTATGGTCTTCAGGTTTTCATTGTCTGCTACAGCAGGAACCCGTACGTCTATAAGAGTAGCGTCTTTTACTGTAATTTTTACCACTACAGGCTGGTTCACTAACTGTAGCAGTATATCCTCATCTATTTCCAAAGAACAGGAAGAACTTACTAGGCTGAAAGCCCTGAGCCAGTTCCAGGCCCAGTTTCCACAATTTGTTGTAACTGCATTCAATGATTTGGCTCCCAGTGTTTTTATATCATCAGAAGAAATCTTACCAATCTGAAGGCCATGATCCCAATATTCATAATTCAGCTCTTTTGTTGTTTTCGAAAATGCATTTGGAGAGCTTTGAGTAATCTCAACTCCATAGATAGGCCTGGTTACAAATGTCTTCTCATCATCTGTCAATAGCTGCAACCCTCCCGCTCTCTTGCTGTCGTA
This sequence comes from Flavobacterium sp. N502540, assembly GCF_025947365.1. NCBI lineage: Bacteria > Pseudomonadati > Bacteroidota > Flavobacteriia > Flavobacteriales > Flavobacteriaceae > Flavobacterium > Flavobacterium sp. N502540. The sequence continues at coordinate 4,315,267 of NZ_CP110012.1, read as the reverse complement.
AGCATGCACCTCGATTTTAATGTAGCCTCCCGGTTTATCAATAGTTCCCTTAATACCGCTTAGATAAGCGTTACGTCTATTAAAAAGTCCTTTGTAATATATGGTCAGTAAATCAGACTCACTGCTATTGTCTGTTTTCAGATTTGCGGACCAAAATATTTTCTCTCCAACTACCTTTATATTATCATTGGGATAGCTGACAGCACCACTACCTTCCGTTTTCTGGGCATACATAAAACCCGAAAAACAAAATATAAAACTCAAAATAATATATTTTTTTTTCATAATTGTCTCTTGTGAAATTTTAAAATCCGTCAGAATTGAACAAAACTTTTGTCTGTAAAGGGAAATAAATCGAGAGTTTAAGTACGATCATACTTATTGTAAACAAAAAAATACTTGGAATACTAAATTATTAAAACCAGCCATTCTAAAAAACGATAACAATCTCTCCATCAAACTATTCTTTAATGAACTGCTTACTACTATTCTTTATCTTAATGATATACAAACCTCTTGGGAGAGTACTTACATCAATCTGTCCTGTTTGGGTACTACCAGCCAATATTTGCTGCCCTGTTACGTTATACACTGCATATTCTTCATTTGTTAAATTGGAAATAGTTAAAACATCCTTAACCGGATTAGGATATAAAACGATGTCTTGCGAGTTTTCTGCTTCTTTTTCTGAAGCCTCTCTCTTACTCCTGCCTGTTTTACCAGATCTTAAATCTCTCACTGTAATCTTAAGATCTGTATTGATAGCAGCATCCGTTGATCTCTGAATGGTATATAAATTAGGAAAATCTTTTCGAATCGTATTTCTCATTACTTTAACCTGACCTGGGGTGAACATAAAACGGCAGTTACTATAATCCATAATATTCTCTATTAATCTTCTATGCCCACCACACTGAACCGGAGCAATACAGTTTTTGTAAACTATCTGACCAGGTGTTACTTCTGCCGGAGGAGTATCACTAATTTTATCATTTAATCTGGAACAGCCACCTTCAAAAGTATGTTTCAGTCTAAAATAATGCCCTAGCTCGTGCGCAGGTGTTGTTATTTTTTGTGATAACTCATTATTATCATCATTTTCGTAATCGTAAGATAAAAATGTAAAAGCTATTAATAAATTATTATTTCCATCACGCCCATCAACACTGAATCCTGAAGAGCTGTATCCTTCTGAGATTATTTTAGGTACATACTTTATGAATATTTCATTATTAGTAATATTTGTTATATCAACGCCATCAGCTTTTCCTTTTTTCAATTCATCTATCGAGTTTATCATAGCTGTGTCATAGGTCTGTTTTAATCCTTTGCGGATGACAATATTGATATCTTTGAATACAATTCTGGCATTAGCCATTTTAGCACCCGCGACTACTGCAACATCCGGTAAATTTTTGCCTGTATTAGCAGTATATACCTTATTAGCCCAATTAAATTGTTGCCTTACTATATCTTCGTAAAAATAAGCCGTATTATTGTCTTGTGGAGCTTCCAGAACCTCTACATTTACCTTTTTGATGACATAATAAGGATATTCTTTTTGTATTATGGTCTTCAGATTTTCATTGTCTGCTACAGCAGGAACCCGTAAGTCTGTCAGAGTAGCATCTTTCATCTCAATTTTTACCACTACAGGCTGGTTTACCAACTGTATCATTTTATCCTCATCTATTTCCAAAGAACAGGAAGACTTTACTAAGCTGAAAGCCCTGAGCCAAGTCCAGGGCCAGCTTCCGCAATTCGTTGTAACTACACTCAATGATTGGGCACCCAGTGTTTTTATATCATCGGAAGAAATCTTACCAATCTGGTTGCCATAATCAAAATATTGGTAAATCACCTCTTTTGTTGTTTTAGAGAATACATTTGGGGAACTTTGAGTAATCTCAACTCCATAGATAGGTCTGGTTACAAATGTCTTCTCATCGTCTGTCAATAGCTGCAACCCTCCTGCCCTATTGCTGTCGTAAGCGTGTACCTCGATTTTAATATAGCCTCCCGGTTTATCAATGGTTCCCTTAATACCGCTTAAATAGTTGTTACGACGATTATAAAGTCCTTTATAATAGACGGTCAGTAAATCAGACTCACTGCTATTATTGTCTGTTTTTGGATTAACAGACCAAAATATTTTCTCTCCAACTACTTTTATATTATTTTCCGGATAGCTCACAACACCACTGTCTTCTGCTTTTTGGGCATACATAAAACTCGAAAAACAAAATATAAAACTCAAAATAATATGTTTTTTTTTCATAATTGTCTCTTGTTAAATTTTAAAATCCGTCAGAATTAAATGGTATTTTTTACTATTCAGAATAAAAATTAAATCGTGAAGAAAATGTATATTATTTATGCTGACTACTCTGGCTTTCCAAGACTTCTATCTTTTTACTCAATACTTCAATTTTTTTAGTCAATGCCTCATTTTTTTCACTCAATGTTTCCATTTTTTTATTTTGGTCAATGAATATGAAGAAGCAGTTCTTCAACATTTTGTAAAAGGCCTACATTAAATGAATGTATTTTATATCCCTTTTCATTTACTTCTTTCTCAGAAACGATACCGGGAAGGTGTTTATTCTCTCTAACAAAACTTTCCAAAGCATTTAAATCCATTTTCTTATAATCATTTTCAAAAACAGAGTCCATCCAGTATTGCTTAGGAATACTATTTAAATCGGATGCCAAAATTTGTTTTTCAAATAACACTTATTTTGAGACACTAACCTCGTTCACATTCTAAGTACATATTTATATCTTAATCCATCAAAAAATGAGAACCTAGGCTATTATTTTGCTTAAAAACTTATCACTGCGTGCCTAAGGTTGCCATTAATTATGTTATGTATTAACAAGCAAAACGCATTACATCTAAACTGATATTTAATTTTGACTGATTACTTCATGTAAGTAAATTTATGTTAAAAAAAATAAAATGTCGCGACAAAATAAATAACTGTACGGATAGGTGTAATAAATGGTCGCATACAAACAACAATTTGTACTGCGTAATTTTTCCTACAAATAAATAATACTCATATCCGGTTTTATACTGAAATTTAGATAATCATTTTCAAATCAACTTTCTATATTCTTCTATTGAACCCTAAAAAAAATCCAAATTTCAATACTAGTATTGAAATTTGGATTTTAGAATTTAATGAATTGGAAATTTTATTCTTTTACCAGATAAATTCCGTCTTCTTTAATTTCGATGAGTTTTTCTTTATACAAAGCTCCAATAGCCTTTTTAAACGTTTTTTTACTCATTTTCAGTACCGTTTTAATGTCTTCCGGATGTGAATTATCATTTAAACGTAAGAAACCGCGACTGGCTCTTAATTCATCTAAAATTTTCTCTGCATTCGGCTCAATACTTTCGTATCCTTGTACTTGTAGCGCTACATCAATCTTATGATCAGGGCGAATATTTTTAATATAACCACGCATTCTGTCTCCGGTTCTGATGGCGTCATCATATACCTCGTCTTTGTACAGCAATCCTTTGTGTTTCTCATTAATAATTACATTAATACCAATCTCTGTAATATGAGAAACAATCAATTCTACTTCCTCCCCTTTTTCAACGGTCAGCTGCTCATTGCTCAAAAACTGATTGGTTTTGCTTGACGCTACCAGACGATTTGTTTTTTCGTCCATGTACAAATACACCAGGTAACGTTTTCCTTTTTCCATTGGACGGGCTTGCTCTTTAAACGGAACCAGAATATCTTTTTCCATTCCCCAATCCATAAAAGCACCTATATTATTAATGTAATTCACTCTTAATAGCGCAAATTCATTTAACAGAATATAAGGCTCTAAAGTGGTTGCCACCGGACGCTGTTCGTGATCCAAATAAACAAAAACGATTAATTCTTCACCGATTTCAAATTCGTTCGGAACGTATTTGTTTGGTAATAAAATATCGTGAATTCCTTCGGGGTCTTTTTCAGGATTTCCTAAAAACAAACCAACTTTGGTATCACGAAGTATAGTAAGGGTATTGTATTTTCCTATTTCAATCATATGCTAAAAATTCTAAGCTGTTAAGCAGCTAAGTTTCGAGCTGCAAATGTACGAAGTTTGAAAATGGTAATCCTAAAAATGTTTCTAATTAAAAAAAGGCAGCTGCATCTTATTCTAATTTATTCCTTTTGGTTACATTTGAAAACCTATAATTAATCCAAAACCAATGAAAAAGACCATTTTCTATTCTATTTTTACCTTCTTATTTTTTACTCATATTGCCACTTCACAGATTACAGAAGATCCTGAAATCAAAAAAATGATCAGCGAAATCAAAGCCGAAAATCTCGAAGCTACTATTCATAAATTAGTTTCGTTCGGTACCAGACACACACTCAGCGATACCAAAAGTAAAACCAGAGGTATCGGCGCGGCACAACAATGGGTAAAATCTGAGTTTGATAAATTTGCTCTGGAATCTGGCGGGAGACTAACTTCTAAAATCGATTATTTTGACGTAAAAGCCGATGGAAAACGAATCGCCAAAGACAGCCAGCTCGGAAATGTCATGGCGACCTTAAAAGGTACCGATCCAAACGACAATCGTGTGCTTATCATTAGCGGACATCTGGATTCGAGAGTTTCAGACGTTATGAATGTCAAATCTGATGCTCCGGGAGCTAATGATGACGGTTCCGGTGTTGCTGCGGTTATTGAACTGGCCAAAGTAATGAGCAAAAGATCATTTCCTGCAACTATAATTTTTGTCGCCGTAACCGGTGAAGAACAAGGGCTTTACGGTGCCCGTCACTTAGCAGAATTGGCCAAAGCAGCCAACTGGAATATTGTAGCTATGCTAAACAATGATATGATTGGAAATAGCCTCTCAAGCGGTACAAATTTAAGAGATAACACACAGATCAGGATATTTAGCGAAACTATTCCGTTTACAGAAACTGAAGAGGAAGCCAAGATGCGCAAAGCAACAAACCGTGATAACGATAGTCCTTCAAGATTATTAGCCCGTTATATCAAAACCGTTACGGAACAGTATGTAGATCAGCTAAAAGTAAAATTGGTTTACCGAAACGATCGTTTTCTTCGTGGCGGAGATCATACTCCCTTCAGTCAAAATGGCTTTACTGCTGTTCGTTTCTGCGAAATGAATGAAAATTTCAATCATCAGCATCAGGATTTAAGAACTGAAAATGGTATTCAATACGGTGATCTTGCTGAATTCATGGATTTTGACTATTTGAGAAAAAATACCTGTTCGAACTTAGCAACTTTGGCTAATTTAGCCTGGTCGCCGAAAGCACCTTTAAATGTGGGGATCGAAGTAAAAGAACTTTCCAATTCTTCTACCTTAGCCTGGACTGCACCTGAGGGACAAACTCCTTTTGGTTACCAAATTTTAATGAGAGAAACTTCATCGTCTCATTGGGAGAAAACTTTTTTTGTAAAAGAAACCAAGACCGAAATCCCCTATTCTAAAGACAATTACTTTTTTGCCGTACAAAGCGTTGATGCTTTAGGACATGCAAGTTTACCGGTATTTCCGGCTCCTATTCGTTAATTTCTCTTACTATACATAACACAAAAAAGACGCAAAGATATCTATCTCTTTGCGTCTTTTTTGTAATTTATAGTTTTGAGTCTAAACCAACTCTTTAAAATATTGTTTTAAGATAACATCATTCTCCAAAGTTGGCGTGAATACTTCCAAAATACAAGGAGCATTATTTGTAGCATAAAGCGACTTAATACCTCCCGTTAAAGATTCCTCATCTGTGGCTGCAAAATAATGCATCTTATACATTTTGGCCAAATACTCAGCTGTCAAGTGATGTGAAGTCTCGAAGTAGGTATTAAAAACCGGTTTTTCTTCATGGCCTGGAAGAATCCTAAAAATTCCCCCTCCTCCATTATTGATTAGAATAATTTTGAAATTTTCCGGTATGTACGAATTCCATAAAGCATTGCTATCGTAAAGAAAGCTAATATCTCCGGTAATAAAAACGGTTTGTTTATCGTTTCCTACTGCTGCACCAACTGCTGTTGATGTACTTCCGTCAATACCGCTGGTTCCACGGTTACAATAAACTTCGATTGAAGGATCAATTTCAATTAACTGTGCATAGCGAATGGCCGAACTATTGCTAATTTGCAACTGACTGTTTTTAGGAAGTGATCCGATTACTTTTTCAAATACTTTAAAATCTGAAAATGTAATTTTACGCAGATATTCTTCTTTTCTGATTTTTCTTAAATCGTAAATCTGATCAATTTTAGAAAAATAATCGCTTGCTGCAAATTCTGTCTTCGGAAGCAGCGCTTTGAAAAATGCATCAGGTTCCATTACAAAATGCTTCGTTAAAGCATTAAAGGTATCATAAGCACGTAAAGTATCTATATGCCAGTGATGTTCGGGTTTGTATTTTCGTAAAAAGGCTTTGATACGTTTGGATACAATCATACCTCCAAAAGTAATTAATACTTCCGGTTCAAGATCTTTAAAATCAGCATCATCAAATGGCGTAATTAAAGTATCTATGCTATTAATAAAACTCGGATGATGCAAATTTGATGTGGTCTCCGTAAGTACTACAATTGAGGGATCTTTGGCGAAGTTTTCCAGAATTTCTTTATCGACAGAATTCGCTTCGTTTATTCCTCCAATAAGAACTAATTTTCTTTTTGAAGCATTCCAAATGGAAACAGTCTCTGCTTCATTTTCTATGGTTCCTGCACCGATAATTTTCTCTAAATGGGTAATTCTTGGTGCTACAGAAAGTTCTGAAACGGTTTCGTATAAAGGTTCTTCAAAAGGAGCATTAATATGAACAGGTCCTTTTTGAAGTATAGCTGCTTCTATGGCTCCGTTGATCTTTAAATCGTTTTCTATTGAAGCTTCTTCAGTCAAATTGGCATTATAAACAGAATGGTTCTGAAAAACATTCTCCTGACGAATCGTTTGTCCGTCGCCAATATCAATCTTGCTTTGCGGGCGATCTGCCGAAATAACAATAAGTGGAATCTGACTGTAAAACGCTTCGGCTACAGCCGGATAATAGTTTAACAAGGCAGAGCCTGAAGTACAAACCACTGCGGTAGGCATTTTGGTTTGCTGAGCAATTCCTAAAGCAAAAAAAGCAGCACAACGCTCGTCGGCAATACTGTAACAGTTAAAATCAGGGTTTTGAGCAAATCCTATCGTTAGAGGAGCATTTCTTGATCCCGGAGAAATAATAATATTAGTGATTCCTTTGCCTGAACAAATTTCGATAATGCTTTGTGCAAGCGCTATTTTGGGGTAAATCATTCTTATGGTGTATTACTTTTTGAAAAGAGACTTACAGTTATAAAACTCTTTTTTTAACCACACAAAGTTACAAACTTCGCATTGGATTTAACTTATAAATAGGAAGATATTAAAAGGAGTTTCCCGAAAAAGGGAATATATTTGTAAAACTGATTATTTCTATCCAAAACAAACCGATTATGCGTTTCTTTTATTTATTCTTTCTTTTTATATCCCTACAGACTACATCGGCTCAAAATCAATTTGTTCCTGATGACACGCCTTATAATACTGCTTTGAATGATGCTAAAGCACAAGGAAAACCGGTTTTTCTAATGCTTTATGCCGATTGGTGCCCACATTGCAATCTGATGAAAAAAGAAGTTTTTAGTGATCCTGCTGTGATCGATTTTCTAAAGAAGAACTATGTGTGTGTCTGGAAAAATATTGAAAAAGAAGAAGGAACTGCACTTAAGAATAAATTCAATACAAAATCGTTACCTTCCTTTTTATTTATAGACCCCGCCGCCGAAACCCTTTTGTATGCTTTAAAAGGCGAATTAAAAAAGGAGGTTTTTATGACGGAAGTAAATAATGCCTTAAATCCAAAATTGCAATTGCCTTACCTCGAAAAAGAATTTCTCGCTGATCCTTCTAATGTCGACAAATTTTTCAACTACTTGAACACGCTGAAAAAAGGAAAAGACCGTACTGACTTATCAATTCCAACACATATTTATCTCAATACACAATCTGATGCACAATTAATTAGTGAAACCAACTGGCGAATGATTGCCAATGGGGTTACAGATATCAAATCGAGGGAATTTCAGTATGTATTAAGTCATAACAAGGAATTTGCTGCTGTGGCGTCCCAAAGTCGTATCGATCGTAAAATTGAAAATATAGTCACAGAATCGCTTCGTCCGTATGTTGATAATTTAGACACTACAAACTATTACAAACAAAGAGAAATTGCAAAATCGATACGCCTGCAAAAAGTAGATTCACTGGTTTTTAAATTTGACTTAACTCTGGCAGAACGAGCCGAAAAATGGCAATTTTACAAAAAAACTACGCTCGAAAATGCACAAAAGTTAGTCTGGAATGATGCCAGTTCTCTGAAAGATATCGGACAAACTTATTTAAAGCATATTTCGGATACCGAGAGTTTAAAAAAAGCAATCGTATGGGTAAAACATGCTATTGAACTGAATGATTCGTACGATGGAAATCTACTTTTGGCAAGGCTTTACCAAAAAATAAAAGAGAAAAAACTGGCTCTACAATATGCTAAGGATGCAAAAGAAATCTCCAAAGAAATGAATTGGAATCCCAAAGAAGTTGACGCTTTACTGGCAGAACTAAACACTAAATAATACTTATAGGAATCATACGGCTGTTTGTTTAAAATAACTGCCATGCATTGACAACCAAACCACATCGCATATACCCAAAAACTATGAGCCTAAACCTTAGACCGGCAACAACAAACGATTTAGAAAAGATTCTGAATATTGTAAACCATTCGATTCTGCATACCACTGCAAATTATAGTTATGAAATTCAGACTCTTGAAGTTCAAACGAAATGGTTTGAAGACAAAAAAGCTAAAAATCTGCCCATCGTGATTGCTGAATTAGATGGTGAAGTAGTAGGATTTGGGAGTTACGGACAATTCCGTGAGAAAATTGGGTATCAATACACCGTAGAACATTCTGTATATGTGGTAGATACTGTTATCGGAAAAGGTATTGGATCTCAGTTACTGTCAGAACTCATTCGTTTGGCTAAAGAACAGGGGTATCACGTAATGATTGGAGCAATTGATGCCGATAATGCCGGAAGTATTGCCTTTCATGAAAAATTTGGGTTTGTCGCAACCGGAACCCTTCGCGAGGTGGGATACAAATTTGATCATTGGCTCGATTTGGTTTTTATGCAACTGATACTACAATAGTTCTAACGCAATTCTATAAAAAAAACCACAAACCTAAATTTAATATTCAGATTTGTGGTTTTATTTTGCATTTTTAATTCTTTAACTAGCTCTTGATCCAATTGATTACTTCCGGATCTGTTGGCAACGTTCTTGGTTTAATCACTTTTACCAACTCCCCTTTTTCATCAATCAGGTATTTTTGGAAGTTCCATTCTACTTCAGAATCCTTCAAGCCGTTTTTTGATTTTTGTGTTAAGAATTTGTACACTTCACACATATCACTTCCTTTTACAGAAACTTTATCCATCATTGGAAAAGTTACACCATAATTTTGCTGGCAAAAGGTTTCAATCTCTTTATTTGTACCTGGTTCCTGCTCGGCAAAATTATTAGCAGGAAAACCAACAATTACAAATCCTTTATCTTTATACTCTTTGTAAATTGCTTCAAGATCTTTGTATTGAGGAGTTAAACCGCATTTTGATGCCGTGTTAACAATCATCACTTTTTTCCCTTTTAGCGAAGCAAAATCAAAAGTGTCTCCTGATAAATCTTCTACTTTAAATTGATAAATCGTTTCTTTTGTCATAGGTTTATCCGTTTTAGATAATTTCTCTTTACTGGTTTGTGCCTGAATTTTAGTACCGAACAAAAGGGCAATACTACAAGCTATAAATACTACTTTTTTCATTGTTTATTTTTTTATAAAATTAGTTAAATTCTCTTCTCAAAATCACTTTAGATTCTTTATTTTTTGCTAAACATACGTTAAATAAAAAAATGAAGCCTAACGTTAATCAGACGTTAGGCTTCCCCCCATACAAACAAATCAAACCATGAATTAATTGTTATTCCCTTTTTATATCGTTATATTAAAAATAGTTGATGCCCCGGTTTTAGTGCTCATACATCTCAAAATTCCAATCCCTCAGGCGTATCTTTTTTAATGGCTTTTATCTTTTATTCTGGGCAAGAGTTGGACTACCTTCATTTTTTTGGAAGTCCGAAGACATCAACTTATCTACTAATTCCTAAATAATGTATTATCATTTATTACAAACTCTGAATTCTTATGAACAAGTCCTTTACGAAAATCATTTTTACTGAATCCCGCCAGCGACAAAACTGTAGTCAAACCAACAATCAGTATTTTCAGTTTATTTAAGCTATTCATGACAAATAAATTTTTATTTATTAAGACTTACTTTACGATTTACTCCTTCTGAATATTAATTTTCATTACCAATTTTTGAAGCAAAAATGCTTTTAAAAAGTTTCAATCTTCTTCATTTCTAAGCTTTTGCTATTTACGACTATATAAATCCGATGTTATAATAGCATTTACGTAATTGGATTGCTTTTGGTTTTAAAAAAATCAAAAAAAAGTGATATTTTTTTCAAACCCCCTATTTTCCTAGGTTTAAGACTACTAAAAAAATTAAAAAAATCACGAAAAAATAAATTATCTTTATCTCAGGTTAAACATAATGTCTCTTAAAATTTTGTTCCAACTTAAAATACCTTACCTATGAGTCAAGAAGAATTATTAGTTTTAATTTACAAGAAAGACGAACGAGCTTTTACCCATTTGTACGATATGTACTCGAAAAGTTTGTTTTCTGTTATTAATGTTCTCATAAAAAACCGCGAAGAAGCAGAAGATGTTTTACAGGAAGTTTTTGTCAAAATCTGGAAAAACATCGATTCTTATAATGAGAGTAAAGGCCGATTTTACACCTGGATCCTCAATATTGCAAGGAATACTTCCATTGATAAGTTAAGATCTAAAAATTTTAATAACAGTCAAAAAAACCTTTCTTCAGATAATTTCGTAAATCTGTTAGACGACAGTAATAAACTCGTTAATAGAATTGATACTATTGGAATACAAGAATTTGTAAAAAAATTGAAACCAAAATGTATCGAGATTATTGATTTATTATTTTTCAAAGGATATACCCAACAAGAAGCTTCAGAAGAATTGGCAATGCCATTGGGGACTATCAAGACGCAAAACAGAAACTGTATTAATGACCTAAGAAATTATCTAAAAATATAATGGAAGCAAAAGAGTATATAGAATCAGGAATTCTGGAACTATACGTTTACGGTTTATTGACCGAAACTGAAAATCTGGAAATAGCCGAACTGGCTAAGAAAAACCCGGAAGTTGATCAGGAAATTATTTCGATAGAAAAAGCTATTGTAGCTTTATCGTCAAGTTTCTCTCCTTTTCACTCGGTAGCCAATTTTGAGAAGATAAAAGCCCGTTTAGAGTTGAAACACGGCAAAGTAGTCGACATAAAACCAGCTTCGAACTGGTCACAATATGTAGGCTGGGCTGCGGCAGTGTTACTGCTTTTAGGCTTTGGATATCAAACTCTGGAATTGACAAAAACGAAAGAAGCTATTGCTACTGTTGGCACTGAGAAAAACAAAATTGAAAAAGATTACGCTTTCTTAGATCAGCAGAACAAGCAAACCGAAAAAAGTCTGACCATTGTAAGAGACATCAAAAACACGGGTGTAACACTTGGCGGACAAGCCGTTTCTCCAAGTTCTTTTGCAAAAGTGTACTGGAACAAAGAAACTAAAACAACGTATATTGATGCTGCCGGTTTACCAAAACCTCCAAAAGGAATGGTGTATCAGGTTTGGGCTTTAAAATTAAGCCCTGTACTAACGCCTACGAGTATTGGTTTATTGAGCGATTTTGAAGGAAACTCTCAAAAAATATTTGCTGTTAATCAAACCGACTCGGCTGAGGCCTTTGGAATTACACTAGAACCTGCCGGAGGAAGCCTGACTCCGACTATGGAACAATTGTATACTTTAGGAAAAGTCTAAAACACAATACATCTTATCACTTAAGAAACGCATATTCAGTTCAATATGCGTTTTTTTATTACTTTCAATTTGAAATATAACTAAAAAATTATGAATGGAAATTTACTATTAAGAACTGCGGTCGCCATTATTCTCCTAACCCACTCTGTTTTCGGAATGTTTAATAACGGAATCAATGATTTTGGAAATCTATATTTAAATCAGATTGGCTTCGCTCCTTTTGGCGTTTTTCTGGCCTGGTCTATCAAACTGTCCCATGTAGCGGCAGCCTTTCTTCTGCTTAGTAACAAATATGTTAAACCGGCTGGTTTTGTCACTATCCTCATATTGATAATGGGAATAATCCTTGTTCATTTTCAGGAAGGCTGGTTTGTTGTAGGCGGTGGAAGAAATGGTGCAGAATATAACTTTTTACTCATTATTGTTTTAATCGTTATTATGTATCCTAATGGATTCAAAAAAAGAAAAAACTAAATACCTCCCGTTTAGACATAAAAAAAGATTCAGCTAAGCTGAATCTTTTTTTATTATACTATTTACTATTTTTTCTTGCTTTTATAGTATTTACGGTATTTCGGATACGTTATCGCTCCAATCACCGAAATGGTTCCTAACGAATACCAAATCCAGCTTAATGAATGTGCTTCTCCTGTGGCATAGGAATGTAAACCTACTAAGTGAAAGTTTACTCCATAATACGTGAACAATATTGACACAAAAGCGAACATGCTCATTAAATTAAAGAACCATTTTCCTCTAAGTGCTGGTACAAAACGAGCGTGAATTACAAAAGCATATACCATAATCGAGATTAAAGCCCATGTTTCTTTCGGATCCCATCCCCAGTAACGTCCCCAACTTTCGTTGGCCCATTGTCCACCCAGGAAGTTACCAATCGTTAACATGATCAAACCAATTGTAATCGACATCTCATTGATATAAGTGATCTCCTTGATATTTAAATCCATTTTAGCTTTGTTCTTTTCGTTGGTAAAGAAAATCAATACCAAGGCTACAAAACCTAAAATCATTCCTAAGGCAAAAGGACCATAACTTCCTACAATTACTGCTACGTGGATCATTAACCAATACGAGTTCAATACCGGTTGTAAGTTTGCAATTTCAGGATCAATCCAGTTCATATAAGCTGCCATTACGATCATTGCAGTCACAAAAGCAGATGAAGCTACAGTAAGTTTCGATTTTCTGTCAAAAGCCAATCCGAAGAACATTGTTGCCCATGCTACATATATAATAGACTCGTAAGCATTACTCCACGGAGCGTGACCTGAAATGTACCAGCGTGCAATAAGTCCTAAAGTATGCAGCGCGAACAATACTCCTACCAGAATATGGAAACCGTTGATTGTTACGCGAAGCCATTTCTTCTCAAAAAAGATATTTACAATAGTGAACATCAACATGAGGACTGAAACGGTAAGATACCAGTACGGTAATTTTTTGAAAATATCGTATTTGTTGTATGTTATTTCGGCATCAATTTTCTCCTCGCTTGGTCTTACTTTAGCACCAAATTTCTTTTGGAAACCATTAATACTCTCCACCAACTGATCGGCTGTTGCAAAGTTTTTAGAAATTGAGCCATTGTTTAATGCACTAAAATACATTGGCAGAATTTGCGTTACATAAGTCGAATCCATTCCTTTAAATCCTCCCTGTTGTCTTTCCAGATACGAAACCCATTTGTGATTTGGATCATTCGGAATTGGGAATATTTTCAGAATACTGCCGCTTAAAGCAGATTCCATCAAATTAACTCTTTTATCAGTATCTATAAAATCTTTCTCAAACTGATTTGGGTTTGCTGCTTTATAAGCTGCATCTAAAAATGGTGAAAGTTTATAATTTCCGTTAGCATCAAAAAACTGTACAAACGCAGCACGTTTAGCCTCTTTCTCTACGCCAATAATTTTACGAATACTGTCGTTTCCGGATCTTAGATGAATCAAAGGAATTTGTATCCAAACCTGAGCATACTGTGTCATAGACAGAAATACCTGATCAGAGTTCATTCCGTTGTAGGTATCACTCTGGCTTACTTTTCTAAGCAATTCAGATGAAAAAGTATTAACAGGTTTCATTCTACCTCCCGCATCCTGAATAATCAAACGTCCAAATTTAGCGGCATGCGCTTCCGGAGCTTTGTAAATGGTCAGTAAAGAATCTAACTGTTTCTGACTCGGCGGTGCGGTAACATGATTGGCATGATCGTTTGGATCTGTGTTGTGATCGTGCTTGTGACCCGGTGTGTGCACATGCGGAGCCTGAGCAAAACCACTTAAACCAATCATTAAAACTAAAATGGTAATTAGTTTTTCTTTTTTCTTTTTTACGCCTTCTAGTTTGCGTTTCAAATCGCCAAAACGGGAATGTTTGGTAAACATAATAGCCATTAAGCCTATGTATAAAAGAAAATATCCTAAATAAGTAATATTAGTTCCCCAGAAATCGTGATTTACAGACAATACTGTTCCTTTTTCGTCCGGATCAAATGAAGATTGAAAGAATCGATATCCTTTGTGATCTAAAACGTGGTTCATATAAATATCAGCATTAAATGTTTCTGTTGAATCCTGAACGGTTACTTTACTTTCAAAAGAAGAATAGCTTTTTTCTGTTCCCGGATATTTTGTAGCGATAAAATCGTTTAATTTCACTTTGAAAGGCAAAACATACGCTTTACTTCCGTAGAACAAACTGTATTCGATTTTTCCAATTTTAACCGTCTGAGGCTCCCCTACACTGCCTTTAGACCCCAAAAGTCTAACTTGTTTTTCCTGTCCGTCAGCTTTAATTTTTACAATCAAAGCATCATGATGTGATTTTGCTTTGTAATCGTTATTAGACTCATAATCCACCACTCCTTTAACGGCAGGATCTGGAAATACGATTCTGATATCACCAATACTGTACAAAGAACGCATCATCAAGGGCTGTACATTATCTTTACTTACCTTACCTTTTAACTGATCGGCCATTCGCATGAACTCTCCTTCAAAAGGGGTCTGGATGGTATATTTATCTCCTGTAGTATTGATGTTGATCGCACCGGCAGTTGGTTTGTTCAATGCAAATAAAACGTTGTGAATGTTTTGTACTTCACCCTCTTTCAGGTAATGCTCCTCACGTCCGCCAGAACCGGCTTCTACCATTTTTAAGTATAATGTTCCTGTTGGATCCGGTTTTATAGTTTCTTTAGCTCCCATGATGTAATTCACATACGACACTTCAAAAGGAGTCTCATCGAATTTTCCGGAAAGCGTGAAATCATTATTGGTCACGGGTGAAAACAATAAGCTTTTGTCAAAAACTCTGCGTTTCATTTCTCCCTTATATTCCCCATCTGCAAAAACAGTTAAAAATGTTTTATCAGAATAAATTTGATTCTCGGCAGCCCCTTCACGGATAGGCATCATTCCTTCATAACTAATATATCTTGTAATAAAAGCTCCTAAAAGAATAAAAATAAAGGCAAGGTGAAGCAATAAACTGGCCCACTTTTCTTTTTTATGCAATTGGTAACGTTTGATGTTTCCAAAGAAATTGATCAGAAAAAAGACCATTATCGCCTCAAACCACCAGGTGTTATAGATTAAAATTCGGGCTGTATCTGTGTTGTACTTACTTTCGATAAAAGTTCCAACACCCATTGCAATTGCGAATGTTAAAAAAAGAACGGCCATTAATCGTGTAGAAAACAAAAAAGAGAATATTTTTTTATCCATTTTTAAGGAATTACATTGTATAAAAGTGGCACAAAAATACTTAAAAATGTTGATTTGCAACGGCTGTAATTTGTTAATAAAAACCAAATATAAATTAGTAAATCAAATCATTTCTTTGAAAACCGTACGTTTAATTCTACAAATCCGTAATCCGGTTTATGAATCTGTTTTTTTATGTCACAGATTACGGGATTAAAAAAGGATTTATTCGTTTAGCAAACTTCATTTAGAGCAATACTTTTTACATGAATCAACAGAATCATTGCAATCGGTATAATCTGTAGCTAAACTTTTTTCCTGCTTATTCTCTTTAAAAAAAATAATACTAATTTTGCGCTATGATTCGAATTACAATAATTGGTTCCGGAAATGTTGCCCAGCATTTGATCAAAGCTTTCTCTAAAAGTGAAACGGTCGAAATTGTGCAGGTATTTTCGAGAAAAAAAGAGGCCCTTGCTTCTTTGGTAAATTTTGAAAAAATTACAGATAGTTTTGACTCCTTACAAGAAACAGATCTGTACATTATCGCGGTTTCAGACAATGCAATTTCAGAGGTTTCAAAGCAACTCCCTTTTCAAAATCGTCTTGTCGTTCATACCTCAGGAGCGGCTCCAATTGAGACTTTGGACATTAAGAATCGCAGAGGTGTTTTTTATCCGCTTCAAACCTTTTCTAAAAATGCCACCATTGACTTTTCGGTAATCCCTATTTGTCTGGAGGCTGAAAACACCTTTGATTTCCGTGTTTTGGAAAAAGTTGCCAAAAGCATTTCACAGTCCGTTTACCCTATCAATTCCAATCAAAGAAAGGCACTGCATGTTGCAGCGGTTTTTGTGAATAATTTCACCAATCATCTGTATCAAATCGGACAGGAGATCTGCAAAGAACATCAGGTGCCTTTTGACGTTTTGAAACCATTAATTCAGGAAACTGCTCAAAAAATAAATACATTAGATCCGATTGACGCTCAAACCGGACCTGCAAAACGCAACGATTCTAATACAATCGAAGCGCATTTGGAGTATTTAAACCATGAAAATCAAAAGAATATTTATAAAATACTAACACAATCTATACAAAATAATGGCAAAAAATTATAAAGAAATAATGAATGACATCACCACTTTCGTTTTTGATGTTGATGGTGTCCTTACCGACAGTTCTGTTTTTGTAACCAATGAAGGAGAGATTCTTCGTACCATGAATATTCGTGATGGTTATGCGATGAAAGCAGCAGTTGAAAGCGGTTACAATGTTTGCATTATTTCCGGCGGAAGCAATGAAGGTGTCCGTGTACGTTTGCGTAATTTAGGAATTAATGACATTCATTTAGGAACTCCCGATAAAGTAGCAACTTTCAAAGAATACACTGAGACTTACAATATTCAACCGGAACAGGTTTTATATATGGGCGATGATATCCCGGATTATCATGTTATGAAATTAGTAGGTTTACCAACTTGTCCGCAAGATGCAAGTCCGGAAATTAAAAACATTTGCCGTTATATCTCACACGTAAATGGCGGAAAAGGCGCCGCACGCGACGTGATCGAACAAGTAATGAAAGTTCAGGGGAAATGGATGGAACATTTTAACGGAAAACACGATTAATGATTGCAGATTGTTGATTGCAGATTTTTGATTTTAGATTTTAGATTGCATTTCACAAATTACATTTCACAAAAAAACTTAGTCCCTTAGCCCCTCAGAACCTTAGTACCTTAAAAAAAATGAAATTCCTCAAACTCATTCGTTACAAAAACCTGCTCCTGCTAACTTTTATGCAGGTATTATTTCGTTATGCTTTTCTAAAACAGCAAAATATTCCTTTAGCTTTAGCGGATTGGCAATACGGATTATTGGTTTTAAGTACCGTTTTACTGGCAGCGGCGGGTTATGTAATTAATAATATTTATGATGTTGCAACGGACAGCATCAATAAACCTGCTGATGTTGTAATTGGTAAAGGAATTTCTGAAACAACAGCTTATAACATTTATATCGGACTTAACATTACAGGGGTTGCTATTGGATTTCTTTTGTCAAATATCATCCTTAGGCCAATGTTTGCTTCGCTTTTTATTTTAATTGCTTCGCTGCTTTACTTTTACGCGACGACATTAAAACAAATTATGATTCTGGGAAATTTTGTTGTGGCCTTATTACTTTCTGTAAGCGTATGGATTATTGGAATCTTCGATCTTTTCCCTGCTACCAACTCTGAAAATCAGGCACAAATGGCGAGTTTCTTCTCCATCTTAACCGACTATGCCCTATTTGCTTTTATGATTAATTTTATTAGGGAAATTGTCAAAGACATTGAGGATCATAATGGCGACTACAATCAGGGAATGAACACATTGCCAATCGCTATTGGAATTAGCAGAACCGCAAAAATAGCCTTGGGACTTGCAATAATTCCTTTTATTTCTTGTTTACTTTATATCAAAACCTATTTTGTTGAGAACAATCTTTTTATCGCTACATTTTATGCTTTTGCATTTGTTTTGGCTCCCTTATTGTATTTTATTGTAAAAATATTTGGAGCAAAAAATCAAAAAGAATTCCACCATTTAAGTACCGTTTTGAAACTAATTTTATTCTTCGGAATTTTATCCATTCTCGTTATCACCTTAAATATCAAGTACAATGCTTAAAGAAAAACTAAAAAAATATACCTTAATTCTGGCTTCGGGATCGCCTCGCAGACAGCAGTTTTTTAAAGATCTGGATCTTGACTTCGAAATTAGGTTAAAAGACATTGAAGAGATCTATCCACCGGAATTAAAAGCAGTCGAAATTACAGATTATCTAGCAACATTAAAGGCCAGTGCATTTGAAGGTGAACTGAATGAAAATGAAATACTCGTAACCAGTGACACCATCGTTTGGCATGAGAATAAAGCACTTGGTAAACCAAAAAATGCTGAGGAAGCCTTTGCTATGATCAAGTCATTATCCAACACTACTCATGAAGTGATCACCTCAGTTTGTTTTAAGACGAATAGCTCTTCTACTCTTTTGAATGATATTACAAAAGTTACCTTTAATGATTTATCGGACGAGGCTATTTTGTATTACATCGAAAATTACAAACCGTATGACAAAGCCGGGGCTTATGGTATTCAGGAATGGTTTGGTTTTATGGCAGTTGCAAAAATAGAAGGTTCTTACACCAATGTTATGGGATTGCCAACAGCCAAAGTTTATGAATATTTGAGTACTTTAGTGTAAAAATTTATTTATGTTTTCTTTCAAAGAATATAGCCAGGAGATCTTAACTACCATAATTCTGATCCTCGTTCTGATAGCGTTACGTATTATTGTTGCAAAACTAATTCGTCGTTATGCGAGTACAAGTCAGTTATTGGAACATCGTACCAATTTAGTGATCAAGTACATTCACTTGCTCATGAACATACTCGTTATGATTAGCCTGATTATAATTTGGGGTGTCGAAACCAAAGATATTTTTATAACAGTTTCTTCTATCACAACTGTAATTGGAGTGGCTATGTTTGCCCAATGGTCTATTTTGAGCAATATAACTTCGGGTATGATTTTGTTTTTTTCTTTTCCTTTCCGAATTGGAGATACCATCAAAATTCATGATAAAGACTTTCCAATCGAGGCAGAAATTGAGGATATAAGCGCCTTTCATGTGAACTTAAAAACAAAAGACGGCGAAAAGATTATTTTCCCCAATAATTTACTGCTCCAAAAAGGAATTTCTATAATGCCTGTCCAATACGAAGAAAAGGAGTTTTTTGATTAAGATAAGTTCTTGAATCTTATGCTATTCTATTCAACAAAATGCCTCTTTCCCTGAAAGCGTTAGGGATGGCAGCGATATCCTTTTGCAATACCCAAACATTTTCTAAATTCCCCCAATCTGCTATTGCAAAAGATTTAGCGTACAGCCCGGCCCGAAAGGGAACGCCATAAACAGGATTGTCTTTACCGAAATACCAACCTATTGTTTTAAAGAATGATAATAATTGCTTATATTCATCTACGAATTAACCTTTAAGCCGAAAAAAAAAAGATATAATGTCTGTAAACAAAAAAATAATCGTTTTTATTCTATTATGCTTTTGCTTACAGGGTGCTTACGCACAGGTCAAAAGGGCCAAAAAAGACTCCATTAATAAAAAAGACAGTACTGAAGTTTACCAAAAAATTAGAAATTACTCCAAAAAGAATAAATTTACACAAACCCTGCATAAACTGTTCTTCAGGGGAGACAATACACAAAAAAAAGAAGTCCTGGTACAAAATGACACCACCGATTTTAGTGGAAAAATCATTCGGAACATTAATATTATAACACTTGATCCGTTCGGACATTCGGTTACAGACACCACTAAGATACCCAAAAACTGGGGAGAAAGAACGGGAAACAGACTGCATTTAAAAACAAAAAAAATAGCAATCTATAATCTGCTGCTCTTTAAAAAAAACACACCTTACGACACTTATAAAGTACAGGAATCTGAACGTTTGATACGATCTCAAAGATATGTAACTGCTGTAAGAATCACCCATAAAATAACCGGAGTAGCTTCAGATTCCGTTGATGTCACCATTAGGGTTCTGGACTCTTGGAGTACCATTCCCCGATTTGCGATCTCTGGTAATCAGGTCTCTTTTGGTATTAAAGAAAAAGACTTCTTCGGAACGGGGCAACAATTGGACTACAAACATACCAACCGATTTAAAGATGGCCGTACTGCCAACGAAGTAAGCTACAACATTCCCAATATTAAAAATACTTATATAGGAACCACTTTATACTACAAGATTGATCTTGATAACAACTACACGAAAAGTATCAACATTGAACGGCTTTTTTATTCTCCTTTGACCCGATGGGCCGGTGGTTTATATGCGGGGCAGAACTACAGAAAAGATTCTTTGCAGGCACCTGATAAATCGTATGCATTTCAACCCTTTAAAAACAATTTTCAGGATTTCTGGGCAGGGCATGCCAGTAAAGTAACTCAAGATGAAGACGGTATCACCAACTTGGTGGCAACCACACGTTTTCTGAATGTTAATTATAGTCAAACTCCTTCTGAACTCTACGACCCCACTCGTTTTTACTCTGATGAAAAACTGATTTTAAGCGGAATTGGTCTGAACCGACGCAAATTTATAAAAGACAGTTATATTTTTAGAAATGGTCAGACAGAGGATGTTCCCATTGGGAAAGTATACGGAATTACTCTGGGCTATCAATATAAAAACAAACAGTGGCGTCCTTATGCGGGAGCACAGTTCTCTTTTGGAAATTACTACCGTTGGGGATTTTTTAGTACCAATCTGGAAGCCGGTACTTTTTTTCATGATTCAAAAACCTATCAAACGGCTTTCTCATTTGAATCCAATTACTTTACAAAGCTATTTCGCATCGGAAACTGGAAACTTCGCCAGTTTGTAAACCCATTCATCGTTATTGGTGCCAATCGCGAAAATATCATTGGAGATCAACTTAACATTAATGAGCAAAATGGTTTGGCTGGGTTTAATACTGCGATCTATGGAACAAATAAGGTGGTTCTGTCACTTCAAACTCAGACCTATTCGCCTTATGCCCTACTAGGGTTTCGTATCAATCCCTTTTTTAATTACGGACTGGCTGTATTAGGAGCTCCAAATGATGCCGTTGGAAGGAATAAAGCCTACCAAAAAATAACCCTAGGTTTGTCCATAAATAATGACTACTTAGTATTCAGTTCCTTCCAGATTTCACTGTCCTACTACCCTACTATTCCTTTTCAGGGAGATAATATCTTTAAAACCAACACTTTTCAGACCTCTGATTTTGGTTTACAAAGCTTTGAACTGGCTAAACCACGAATTGTAGAATACAAGTAGTAAAAAATCTATTTTTTTCCTCTTTTCAAAAAAAAATTACAGACCAAAAAAACAACTAATAATCAATACTTTAAAATAGAATTCATTTTTAAAAAGTCGTTAAAATGCATCATTTGTCCGATGAAATGCATTGTGCTTTAATTTTTGGCACAGTATATGAATATCATAAAACAGGATCAACCTTAACTTTAAATTAAAAAAAATGAAAACAATAAAATTAGCAATTGCAGGACTTTTTCTCCTGGTTGCAAATGCCACGCAAGCGCAGGTATCTGTAAATGTTAACATAGGAACACCTCCGGCTTGGGGACCGGCAGGATATGCCGAAATGGAGTATTATTATCTACCGGACATCGAAGCATACTATGATGTTAGAGCTTCACAGTTTTTATATTTTGGAGGAGGCCGATGGATAAGAACAACCTACTTGCCAAGACAATACAGAAACTACGATTTATATGGAGGATATAAAGTAGTTTTGAACGACTATCACGGCAGAACTCCTTATGTTTACTTTGACCGTCACAGAGTAAAGTATTACAAAGGATACCACGGAGCACCGCAAAGATGTTACAATCCAAGACCCAGATACGGTTATGACGACCGTCATTATGATAAAAAACGTTATGAGAAACGTCATAAACATGATAGAGACGACGACGATGACGATGATGACGACCACGATGGTCACTATGGTCGCAGAAGAGGCTAGTTTTTGCTAAATCATTAACTTTCAACACAAAAGAGTATCAAAATCATGATACTCTTTTTTTATGCATGCATACTAAATAACTAAAACGTTAATTTAACGAGGAAAACATAAAAATATCGATCAAAACAATTCAAAAAGTTAAATTATACACAAGAATATCAAGACATTACGTTTAAAACTGTAATTTTGCACAAAATTTTAAACCACTAATTATACATTATATGAAAAAGCGTGTTTATTTATTTTCATTATCTGTGTTGTCCCTTTTTACATTTTGTACGAATCATGACGACTCTGCAACGAATGATCAGGCAACAAATAACAACATCGAAATCAATAGCGATGTTACAGCTTTAAATAAGAGACTTGATTACACCAATTCCGGAGTAATTTCAATTACCGGTTCATCAGCTTCAACAGCTAAACTGTTCAATAGCGCACAATCTTCGGCTACCGATTTTCCACTGGTTCAAATTGCAGAAGTTAATCCACCCAAAGACAATAGCGGGAGAACGTTACAGGCCAGTCATGTAGCCGTTAACGGAAACTATGCTTACGTTGCTTATACCATGAGTGGCGAAGCATATTCAGGTGCTATTGATGTTATTGACGTATCTGATCCTTATAAACCTAAATTGATCACTTCTGCCTTAATAGCCAATACCGATATTACCTCCCTTACCTATTCAAATGGAAGTTTAATTATTGGTGCAGCGGCCGATATCGATAAAAATTCTACGCTAAAAAGCCCGGCAATTGTCATTAACATGCCTTTAAGTTCAGGTATGCTAACGGATAAATACACTACGACTAATGTTGAAGGTTACGTAACAACCGATGTTACTTCGAATTCCGGCTCTTACTTTGCAGTAACCGGAGATCAGGGAAGTCTGTTTAAAATCAATGCTGCCTCTAAAGCAATTTCAGGAAAAGTTGCCGTAGAAGATTTACGTTCTGTAGCAATAAGCGGAGATAAAGTCGTGACTTTGAGCGGAACAAAAGGAGTAAATATTTACAACGAATCAACACTGGCATTACAAAAAAGCTTTACCACATCAACAGATGTAAAGGCTTCAAAAAGAACGATAGATTTTGATGGTACAAAATTATTAGTATCAGAAGGTTATAAAGGCTTAGGTGTTTACGACATCAATAGCGGTTCAAAATTACAGACTATTCCATTAGCAGTTGCTGGTGAAGAGAATGTTACCAATGCCTTGTCTGTTAATGACGGTTATGCCTTTGTAGCCAATGGTGCTGCAGGTTTAAATGTTTACAAAACGGGGGCTCAACTTGGTTTACTGGGAACTGTTGATATACTAGGTTCATCAAACTATGTAAAATCAAGTGGTAATTTTATCTATGTAGCCAGTGGAAAAGGCGGTTTGAAAATTATTAAGATGGAAAAACCAAACACCACTTTTGATGGCTGTACAGGATATGGAATTTATAATCAGGGACAAAATCTGATTCTGAACTCAAATGAAGTTAAATCGTATTCCGGTGCTACCTCTATAAGCTCTGCCATTATTAATTCCGGTGCTGTATTAACGCATTGTGGTTCCATTACGGTTCAAAATAATCTAACCTTAAACAGTGGAGGAACTTTCAACATGAAAGGAACATTGTCTCAGGGGAAATACGGTCAGTCTAACCCAACAGAACTTATCATCAACAGCAATGCAGTTTTACAAGTTGAAGGCACTGTTGTGATTTGGGGAGATGTTAGATTGAATAGTGGTGCGAAGATTAATTTTATTGGAAACAACTCTTCTATTACCATTTATGGAAAAGTAACCAAAAACAGCAATGTTACCATTACAGGAAACTATAAAGACACCGAAAATAAATTGAAATAATTTACTGCAATCCTAAGAAATACCACATGATCTAAAACATTAGATCTATTTTCTATAAAGCTGTCAGATTTGATCTGGCAGCTTTTTTTTTGAATCAATTTTCTTAAAAAAGCAAATCAATAACCAAACATTAACATTTCATTTAAATACTCTTCCATGATTTAATTAGTATTTTTGAAACGCTATCAAAAAACACCTAACCTTATTATGCGAAAAATTCAGATACAAATTCTTCTCTTTTTTTTATCAGGCATTTCCCTTTCTTTTGCACAACAACCACAAAAACCAAGTTCTGTTGAAATTTACAACCAAATTAAAAAATTAAACTTTTTAGGTTCAGTATTGTACATCGCAGCGCATCCGGATGACGAAAATACGCGCCTAATTTCTTATATGGCCAATGAAGTAAATGCCAGAACAGGTTATTTGTCTTTAACTCGCGGTGATGGTGGACAAAATTTAATTGGTCCGCAATTACGCGAATTGTTAGGTGTTATTAGAACACAAGAACTAATCGAAGCCAGAAAAATTGATGGCGGTGAACAGTTTTTCTCCCGTGCAAATGATTTTGGCTATTCTAAAACCCCCGATGAAACGTTAGAAATCTGGAATAAAGATAAGGTACTGGCCGATATGATTTGGACGATCCGAAAATTTCAACCGGATGTAATCATCAACCGATTCGATCACCGCTCACCAGGTACTACACACGGGCATCATACATCATCAGCGATGCTAAGTGTGGAAAGTTTTAAACTCACAAATGATCCGAAAATATATCCGGAACAACTAAAATATGTAAAACCCTGGCAGGTTAAACGTCAGTTTTTCAATACATCCTGGTGGTTCTATGGAAGTCAGGAAAAATTTAAAGCGGCAAACAAATCCAACTTTATTCAATTGGAAACCGGAGTTTACTATCCTGGAATTGGAAAATCAAATCAGGAAATTGCAGCTTTAAGCCGCAGCCGCCATCAATCACAAGGTTTTGGAAGCACCGGATCACGTGGTGACGAAACCGAATTTTTAGAACTCATCAACGGTGATCGTCCGATAGATAAAAATAATTTATTTGAAGGAATTGACACTTCATGGAACCGTGTTAAAAACGGAAAACCTGTTGGAGATTTAATCTCTTCCATCATCGCCAGATATGATTTCAGCAATCCGTCAGCCAGTATTCCGGATCTGATTAAAGCTTATACTATGATTGAGGCATTGGAAGACGATCACTGGAAGTCTGTAAAATCAATCGCCATCAAAAATATCATCGCTTCCTGTACCGGATTGTATCTGGAAGCTGCAGCAATTGAGCAGGAAGCCACTCCGGGAAGCACTATTAAAGTTACTCTGGAAGCCATTAACAGATCTTCAATCGAAATGCAATTAAACAGTGTGACTTCACTGCCGGATCAGAAAATGACCCCACAAAATATACTGCTGAAAAACAATAACGATCAAAAAATAAGCTACCAGATTCAGCTTCCCAATACATTAGAATACACGCAGCCTTATTGGTTAAAAGAAAAAGCAACTGAAGGAATGTATACGGTTTCTAATCAGGAAAATATTGGTATTCCCGATATTATCAGACAAGTCAAAGTTGTTTTTAATGTCAGAATAAATGGTGTAGAAATTCCGTTCGAACGTACTGTAATTTACAAATACAATGACGGCGTAAAGGGCGAAATGTACAATTTCCTTGATATTGTTCCTGAAGTCACTACCTCAGTTCTTGAAAAAGTTTTAATTTTTGGAAGTACGAAAAGCAAGTTGGTTCCGGTAAAAGTACGCGCAGGGAAAGACGATATCAAAGGAAATCTGCAATTGGAATTACCAAAAAGCTGGAGCGTTTCTCCTAAAGAAATTCCTTTTACTTTAGAGAAAAAAGGAAACGAACAGATCTTTTACTTTGAAGTTACACCACCCGTAAATCCGGAAGAAGCTGTTGCAAAAAGTATTGCTGTTGTCGATGGCAAACGTTTTGACAAGGATCAGACCATTATCGATTACAGTCATATTACCAAACAAATGGTTTTAAAACCGGCTGAGTCAAAATGCATCCGAATTGAGTTAAAAACAAATGGTGATTCGATAGCTTATATTATGGGTGCCGGTGATGAAGTTCCGGAAAGTTTAGCCCAAATGGGATACAAAGTCAGTATTATTAAACCGGAAGAAATCACACCCGAAAAACTGGATTCCTTCAATGTTGTAATGACCGGAGTACGCGCCTATAATACTATAAATGCTTTGGCACACAAACAAAATATCCTTTTCAACTTTGTGAAAAGCGGTAAAAACATGATCGTACAATACAATACGTACGGACAAACGGTAACCGATCAAATTGCTCCTTACCCGTTAAAAATATCAAACGATCGTGTGACTGAAGAGAATGCTAAAATCACTTTTCTGGCTCCTAATCACCCTATTTTAAACACACCAAACAAAATCAGCGCTAAAGATTTTGAAGGCTGGAAACAAGAACAGGGCTTGTATTATCCTGATCAGTACGATCCTGCCTTTACTCCAATTCTTTCTTCACATGACAAAGGAGAATCGGCTAAAAATGGTGCTCTATTGGTAGCGCCCTACGGAAAAGGATACTATATTTACACCGGCTTAAGCTTCTTTAGAGAACTGCCCGAAGGTGTTGCCGGAGCTTATCGATTGTTGTCGAATATGATTTCATTAAAACAGCCTATAGAAGCTCCTAAACAGGAATTAAAAAAATAAACTATTCCCAATATGGAAACTAAAAAAATAAAAAAATGGAAGAAAAGCTACACTTATGTTTTGGTAGCCAACGCCATTTACATTCTGATTTTTTTCTTAATCATGAAATTATACTCATAACCTATGCAGCTATTTGATTGGATCGTACTGATTGTTACTCTTTTATTTATCGTTGGGTACGGCTCTTGGAAAACCAAAGGAAGTAAAAACGTCGAAGATTTTATTCTTGGAAACAACGAAACTCCCTGGTATACCGTCGGACTATCTGTTATGGCCACACAAGCCAGTGCTATTACTTTTCTGTCG
This sequence comes from Flavobacterium sp. N502540, assembly GCF_025947365.1. Taxonomy (NCBI): domain Bacteria; kingdom Pseudomonadati; phylum Bacteroidota; class Flavobacteriia; order Flavobacteriales; family Flavobacteriaceae; genus Flavobacterium; species Flavobacterium sp. N502540. Next base: position 4,287,945 of record NZ_CP110012.1, on the reverse strand, counting down.
ACTCCGGGACAGGCCTATCATGACGGAATGGGGTTCATACAATTCTATTTTGGACTGCCAATTGCCATGATTGTCATTTGTGTGACTTTTATTCCTCTTTATCATAAAAATAAAGTATTTACCGCTTATGAGTTTCTGGAAAAGAGATTCGATTTAAAAACCCGCTCTTTAGCTGCCATTTTATTTTTAGTTCAGAGAGGTTTAGGAACTGGTTTAACCATTTATGCTCCGGCGATTATTCTCTCGGCTCTTTTGGGATGGAATTTAACTCTAATGAACATTATAATTGGGGTTCTGGTTATCATTTATACCTTCTCCGGAGGTACAAAGGCAGTAAACGTAACTCAGAAGCAACAAATGTTTGTGATCATGTCAGGAATGTTTATTACTTTTTTCCTGATTCTGCACTACCTGCCAAATGATATGACTTTTACCAGTGCGCTGCACATTGCCGGAGCCAACGATAAAATGAATATTGTCGATTTCTCTTTTGATCCGGAAGAAAAATATACCTTCTGGAGTGGAATCACCGGTGGTTTTTTCCTCGCTCTTGCCTATTTCGGAACCGATCAATCTCAGGTTGGTCGTTATTTATCCGGAAAATCAGTTCGTGAAAGTCAAATGGGACTAATTATGAACGGAATTTTAAAGGTGCCAATGCAATTCTTTATTCTACTGACCGGAGTTATGGTTTTTGTCTTTTTTCAGTTCAATCCTGTTCCGTTAAATTTCAATCCCAACAATAAAATTGTCATTGAAAAATCACCTTACAAAGAAGAATACCATGCGTTAGAGAAAAAACTAAGCACTTTATCGGAAGACAAAAAAGTAATCAATTTATTGTACATCGACCAGCTGAATCAGGATTTCGACAATCCGATTTTACGAAAAGAACTGGTTACCTTGTCCAATAAAGAAAAAGACCTTCGTGATCGTGCCAAAGAAATCATTTCCAAAGCTGACAGCAACAGTGAAACTAATGATAAAGATTACGTCTTCTTTCATTTTATTCTCAATTACCTGCCAAAAGGATTAATTGGTCTTCTTTTAGCCGTGATTCTTTCAGCCGCAATGTCTTCAACGGCTTCAGGGTTAAATGCTTTAGCGTCGACGACTGCCATTGATATTTACAAACGAAATCTGAAAACTCAAAAATCAGATAAACATTATCTGAACGCGACCAAGTTTTTTACCTTATTCTGGGGAATTGTAGCGATACTTTTTGCCTGCGTGGGAACTTTGTTCGAAAACTTAATTCAATTGGTAAACATTATTGGATCTATTTTCTACGGAACGGTTTTAGGTATCTTTTTAGTCGGCTTCTATCTCCGACGCGTAAAAGCCAAAGCCATGTTTTATAGCGCTATAATCAGTCAACTTACCATATTTATCATCTATTATTTTATGATTGCAATTTACCCGAGCGGTCAGGAAAAACTGGGGTATTTATGGCTAAACTTTATTGGAGCTATTCTAACCATTGTTCTCGCGCTGTTCATGCAGCTGGCCTTTTTTAGAAATGAACCGGACACTGAGGAAATCATTATCGAGTAATTCTATAACCTAAATTTAGCATACGGCCTTTTCAGGTTCAAGATTTTAAATCCGGACAATTAAAAATAATCTTCTAAATTTGATTTTAGAAGATTATTTTTTTTTGAATAAGCTGTAGCCGATAATCTGGTAGTTCAAAACCATCCCACCTCTCACCTTTTACTTCAACTAATTCTTCAGCAAAATTTTTATCTTTGAGAAAACAACCGTCTAAATACCAACTCTATGAAAGATTTGAAAAAATACAGCAATAAGACTAAAGCTGCTTTTATTTTATTGATTGTGATGCTTCTAATTCTTCTTGGGAATTTCAATACACTTCAAAATTCAAAAAATGTAAATGAAAATATTAACGCAATTTACAAAGACCGCTTAGTGGTTGCGCATTACATTTTTCAATACTCCAAAGAACTCCATTTTATAAAATCGGAAGCTGAAAAACTGGATTTAAGCGATACTATCAAAAAAGACGAAATCATTCAGACATTAAATATTATCCACACCATTGACGATTTGTATGCCAAAACTGTACTAACCGATACGGAAAAACAGTATTTCGATGCTTTTTTAAATTCCTGTAAAGAAATAAACAATCAGGTTGCTGCCAAAAACTGGAATAAAATTGCCGTTTCAAGCAATGAAGCTCTAAAAACCTTAGAAGCTTTATCGCAAATTCAGATTCAGGAGGGAAAAGCAAAACTTGCAAATGCCAATGCGATGTACAGTAAGAACAATAGTCTTGGACAATTACAAATTGCACTTCTCATTATTCTAGGCAGCATCACATTTTACCTTTTGATTGTCAAGAAAATTAAAAAAAGCATCAAAATTCCTGAGCCGCCAAGCTTGAACTAATTTTAGAATGAGATCTCATTAAGAATGAATTTAATACGCGGATTTTACGGATTCGTTTCACGAAAACGCAGATTAAAACGGATTTATTTTTTAGCATTTTAACCAATATTCTGGTCATTTGGCGCAAGAAACTGTATTAATCTTTAATTATGTCGCTCCTTCGGAGCTTTTTATTGTATTGGAAAATTTTGTTATGGCTATACCTATTTCGCTCCTTCGGAGCTTGACTCAAAATTTTCCTTCTTGGGAATGATACATGAAAAAAATCCGTACAAATCCGTGTTTTCGTGAAACGAATCCGCTAAATCCGCGTCTAAAACCAAGCTATATAACTCCATTTCAATATCAATTTCAATATCAATATCAATGTCAATGTCAATGTCAATGTCAATGTCAATATCAAAAATAACGCTATCTATTACTTCAATTTCCTGTCCTCTTCCTTAATTGGCAAGTCGTTTATACTGGCGAATCGCTTTTGCATAAGTCCATTAACATCAAACTCCCAGTTTTCATTTCCGTAAGCTCTGAACCAGTTTCCATCGGGATTCTGATATTCGTACTCAAATCGCACGGCAATTCTGTTTTCCGTATGTGCCCAATATTCTTTTTTGAGTTTGTAATGTCTTTCCTTCTTCCATTTTTGAGTCAAAAAGTGAATGATAGCCTCTCTCCCATTGACAAACTGATCTCTGTTTCGCCATTCGCTATCAACGGTATAAGCTTTTGAAACACGCTCAGGATCCTGACTGTTCCAGGCATCTTCTGCCAATTGAATTTTCTCTAATGCCGTTTCATAAGTAAAAGGCGGCAATGGTAACTTCTGTTCCATAATTATAAAATTAAAGTTTCAATTATTTTCTTGGATTGCTCGATAAGATGATTTGATTTGAATAACTGACTTTCGATAATACAACTTTCAAATAGTAAATAAATATGATCTGCCAAAAGCTCATTCTCAATCTCCGCTTTAAAGTAATTTCGTAAGTCTGATTTATGGCTTTGAATTATACTCAGTACTTTCTTGTTATCTGAAGGTATTTCTGAAAGTAAGTTCAAAAAACTACATCCTCTGAAATTTTCTTTTTGATTCATGGCTACTAAAAAGTCAAAAGAAGTCAAAACTTTTGATTTAGAATCTTTTTGATCTGAAGTGAATTGCTCCAGCTTCGTAAACCAATATTCATGACGCCACTCTAAAAAAGCAACACATAAATCTTCTTTTGATTTAAAATGCTGATAAAAACTCGCTTTTGCCACTTTTGCTTCTTCAATAATCTGATTTATACCTGTAGAATTATATCCTTGGGTATGAAACAAAAAGGAGGCTTTTTCTAAAATTCGTTCTTTGGGTTGCATGTCTACTATCTGTTTTGAATTACAAATATACATCTTTAAATCAAAAAACAGACAAGTCTGTCTGTTTAAAATAAATCTTCTATTTTTTTAACCGCAAAGAACGCGAAGGTTTACACAAAACACACCAGGGTGAATTCTGAAATATTTTTCTTTAAAGACTTCCCAAGCAATACTAAATAAAAAATCCAAATTCCAATTGGACATTGGAATTTGGATTTTTTAAATTTAGAATTTAATAATTCCGTGAATTATTATCTGCTCCACTCAGCGATACTGTCTTTATTTAATTTTACGTAATCCTGATTTTTAGCAGCTTCTGCGGCAGCAAGGGAAATTTTAGCAGTTTCAATTGCTCCTTTTTTATCTCCTTGTTTCGCCTGAATTTGCGATTTCAATCTTAAAATGTAATATGGTTTATCAGCACTTAAGTCTAATGATTTATCTACATAAGTTCTGGCAGTTTCGATGTTTCCGTTAGCCTGAAACAAATAAGTAGCAGCCGAAAAATAATCGTTTGAACTTGGGCCTCCTAAAACTTTCTCGATACTTGCTGTAGCTGTTTTTGCAGTTGGCACTTCAAATTTTAAAGCTACATGAGAATTTTCCCAAGACATTTCTAAATAACCGTAGTTTGGATCTAAACCATTAATTCCAATAGTAAACGTCTCTACAGGAGTTGGCAATGCGTCTTCTTTTACCGTAGTTCTCAGTGCCACATAAGAATCGCTCCAGTTTTCAGGTAATCCCCAGTTATCTGTAGAAAGGTAAAAAATAACTTCCCAGCTTTCAATTTTAGGAATAGTATAAATTGCATATTTACCTTTTTTCAATGTTTTCCCGTCGATCACTACATCATCACTAAAATTAATGATCGTGTTTTCATTAGCTCCGGTTCTCCATAATTTTCCAAACGGAACCAGATTTCCAAATACAGCTCTTCCTCTGGCACCCGGTCTTGAATAGGTAACTTCAACGTCAGTCAATCCAACGGTTTGCTTGATGTATCCTTTAGGACTCGCTTGTGGAGTTTTTATTTGTGCTTCTGAAGCAAAAGGAGCCAAAACAATGGCTAATGCAATAAGTAGTTTTTTCATTTTCTTCGTTTATTTTGTTCCCTCAAATTTACAAATTCAATTAGCGAATAAATGTTAAATTTTACTTAATTCAAGCGTCTAATTGTGATATTTTTTCCGCATTCAGCTCACTAAAGTGATTGATAATCAAATCGGCATCTGATAAATCCTGTAATTTCGAATGATGACTGTTATACCCCACACAATATACGCCGGCACCTTTTGCTGCTTTCACTCCATTTGTACTGTCTTCAATGATAATACAGTTTTCTATCGGAGCTTTCGATAGCGAAGCTGCATGTACAAAAATGGCCGGATTTGGTTTAGATTGCGGAAAATCCTCACCACTCACAATATCGGTAAAATACTGGTGCAAATTGAATCTGGTAAATACACGTTCAATCGTTACTTTTGAAGCCGAAGATGCTAAAATTAACTGTATTCCGTTGGCATATAGATCTTTTATCAAATCTTCAACACCTTCTAACAGGTACAAATCTTCTTTGGTATCAAAAGCGTCATTAAAAATATTTCTTTTTCGTTGGATTAAATCTTCAACTTCGTGCTCAATTGTTGGAAAAAGCTCTTTTAAAGTCTGAAAGGTATTTCGTGTCGAAAATCCCGTAAACGAAGTATACATTTCTTCCGTTACTGTAATATTCAGTTCGGTAAATTGTTTGTAATAGGCATAACGATGTACAGGTTCAGTGTCTACAATGACACCATCCATATCGAAGATTACTGTTTTTATCATTTTTTTAAAGGTACTTTTTAAGGTTCAAAGGCTCTGAGAAACAAAGGTTCAAAGGTTTCTTTTGTTTCAAGTTTCAAGTTTCAAGTTTCAAGTTTTTTAGCTTGTGGTAACTTTGACAAATTTACTTTGTTTTAACCTGTAAAACCTGAAACCTGAAACTTGAAACAATTTAAAACAAAACTATTCCTTCTTCAGCAAATGACGGATCACCGTTTCAGCAACATGTAAACCAAACAATCCTGGCATATAACTGTTGGTTCCGTAGAATGATTTTTTGAAGTTTTTTCCGTCTGTTAGTTTTAAACTTTTCTCGTCCTGAATTTCAGAGGAGAAAACTACTTTTAGTTTGTTTATTTTTTCGGCTTTTAGACGCTTTCTGATTGTTTTGGAGAAGTAACAGTTTATTGTTTTCGAAATATCAGTTACTTTTACTTTCGAAGCCAGCATTTTTCCACCCGCACCCATACTGCTGATAATTTTTACTCTTTTACGTTTTGCAGCAATGATCAGATTCAATTTTGGTGTAATACTGTCGATACAATCCAACACATAATCAAACTCAGAAGAAACCATCTCAAAAGCTCTTTCAGGAGACAAAAATTCCTGTACTCTTGTTAGTTTCAATTCCGGATTGATGTCCATCAATCGGTCTCCAACGATCGTAATTTTAGGTTGTCCAACAGTAGAGTGCAAAGCCGGTAACTGTCTGTTAATATTTGTTATATCTACTACATCACCATCAACAATAGTCATACTTCCTACTCCTGCTCTTGCCAAAAATTCAGCTGCAAATGATCCAACCCCTCCTAAACCTACTACCAACACATTGGAATTTTGTAGGTTCTGCAATCCTTCTTTCGTAAATAAAAGTTCGGCTCTTTCTGTCCACTCTGCCATATATAATGTTTTTCTTTTGTTTTAATTGTTTCTTTTGTTTCAGGGTTCAAGTTTCAAGTTTCAGGTTTCAGTTACTACCTGTTTAAGAAGTTTGTTTCTTAAAAACGCCCTTGAAATTTGCTGAAATAGTATCCTGCAATTCTTTTATCGTCCAATTTTTATAGGTTGCCGCCAATTCGTAAACCTGCTCTATGCTTTCTTCGATCGTATCAGTTTCCAAAAAGAAGCGATCATTGGGAACGGTCTGAAAAACAGTTTTCAAGTCCGGATTCCGCAAAAGATATTTTCCAAACGAAATATAAAATCCTTCTTTAATTAGCTGAGCGGCAATCTGACCGTTTTTAGAAAAACCATGAACAATCATCGGAACCGAAACTTTCATTTTCTTCTTCAATGCAATCACTTCCTGAAAAGCTGCAACACAATGGATGACAACCGGTTTTTGATACTTCTCTGCCAGTGCCAGTTGCTTTTCAAAAACAACTATTTGTTGTGCCAACGGAATCTCGATTCGTTTGTCTAAGCCGCATTCCCCGATAGCCAGACAATTATTCGATTGTAATTTTTCTTCTATAATTTTCAATTCAGCATCAATTTGATCCTCTTTTATGTACCAGGGATGAATCCCAATACTATAAAACGGAATCGAAACATCAAACTCCTGTGGGTATTGATTGACCAATTCCAGTACATTGGATTGATTTTTAAATTGATGAGTATGAAAGTTAAAGAATTCCATTAGTGAAATGCTTTAACTCCTGCTTTGATTTCTACATTCAGATCATTTTCCAGAGGAACTATCGGACATGAATATTTATGGTTATAAGCACAATACGGATTGTAGGCCATATTAAAATCAACCGCAATTGTATTTCCTTTTGGAACTTTTAAATCAATATATCTTCCTCCTATATAACTTCCTTTTCCTGAAGTTAAATCTGAAAAAGGTAAGAACAGATGATCTTTATATTCCTTCGTTTTCGAAAGCTCTATGTTTCTGTAAACATTCAATTTAAGGGCAACTCCGTCAATTGTGAAATATAAAGTCCCGTATTTGATGTATTTTGGTGTTCTTGTTCCGGTCGTTTTCATTTCGAAAACTTTTTCATTTTTCGCTTTCTCCAATTTAGCATTCACAAAATACTTTGCATTTATAGGGTAAAAATCTAAACTTTTAAAGGTTTTTAAATCTTCTGCCATTAACGGACTCGTCTTAGCATCAGCATATTCTGAATTTATTGTCTTTTGAAATTTTTCACTTTCCTTTTGATCAAATTTACTTTGTCCCAAGCAAAAATTAATCGCTAACAATACTAAAAAAACTATACTATTTTTCATCTTAGAAATTTTGAGCAAAAATAGTTCAAAAGTAACAAAGCAGCAACCGCTCATCCATACAAAGTTTGCTAACTTTGTTGCAAATAACTTATTTATAATGCTTAAAACTGCTTTTAGCCGCTACATCAATAATTTTAAAGGTTTTTCTAGAGAAATTTGGATTCTTGCTATTGTTACTTTTATCAATCGTGCCGGAACAATGGTGCTTCCATTTTTGTCCAAGTACTTAAAAGAAGATTTACATTTTACTTATAATCAGGTAGGTTGGATTATGGTGGCTTTTGGTTTCGGATCCATGTTAGGTTCCTGGCTGGGTGGAAAATTAACAGACAAAATCGGATTTTACAAAATCATGATTTTTAGTTTGTTTACTAGTGGAGTTTTCCTTTTTCTTATTCAATATGTTACACATTTCTGGACACTTTGCATCGCGATATTTTCTTTAATGACCATTGCCGATATGTTTCGTCCGGCGATGTATGTTTCGCTTGGCGCCTATTCTGAACCCGAAAACCGAACGCGTGCCCTTAGTTTGGTACGTCTTGCCGTTAATTTAGGATTTGCGGCCGGACCTGCATTAGGAGGTTTGATTATTATGGGTATGGGGTATTCAGGCTTATTTTGGGTAGACGGTGCATCATGCATCATCGCCATTTCGATATTTGCCTTACTGGTTAAAGAGAAGAAAAAAATACTACACGAAGATAAAATTGAAAGTACCGAAGTTAAAAAATCGGTTTTTCACGACAAAATCTTTTGGGTTTTCTTGTTTGTGTGTTTCGCGACGGCTATCATATTCTTTCAGCTTTTTACCACTTTACCGCTATATCATAATGAAAAATTTGGTTTAAGCGCGTTTCAGACAGGACTATTAATGACACTAAATGGGTTGCTTATTTTTACTTTGGAAATGCCAACTGTTGCTTTTATGGAGAGGAAAGGCTTTCCTAAAATAAAAATCATCACACTTGGATCTTCCATTATAGCCCTGAGTTTCTTTTTATTATTGATTAATGTCTGGGCATGGATTCTGATAATCAGTATGATTCTTTTCTCGATTGGAGAAATTCTCAACTTCCCTTTCTCGAATGCTTTTGCACTAAGCCGAGCGCCACGCGGACAGGAAGGCCGTTATATGGCGCTTTACACCATGAGTTTCAGTCTTGCACATATTGTGAGTGCAAAAGTAGGCTTCGAAATCATCTCCCGATTCGGATACCAAATCAATTGGCTTTTCATGGCTTCTATTGGAGTTTTTGCAACTCTATGCTGCTTTTGGATTAAAAAGGCATTGGTTCACGAGAAAAAAAACTAATCACAATATAGAATTCAAATTATTAAAAATCAACTACTTAACTTTGTAATTGACGCGTTTTTGCGTACCTGTATTTTTAGTTCAAACTTAATTTTTAGTTAAATAACTATTTTTATAGTTGTGTAACTAAAAAAATAGTTGTAGGTTTGAATTAAAATTAGAAAACATGCAAAAGTTAACGAACAAAGAAGAGGAAATCATGCATATTTTATGGAGGCTTAAAAAAGCTTTCGTAAAGGAAGTTCAGGCAGAAATTACAGAAGATCAACCCCATTACAATACCTTATCGACTATTGTGCGTAATCTGGAAGAGAAAGGATTTGTGGCTCACAATGCTTTTGGAAACACACATCAATATTATCCAATCATTACTTTAGAGGCCTACAGTAAAAAGTATATGAATACGGCAATTGACAACTATTTTAATAGTTCGTATAAAAATATGGTTTCATTCTTTGCTAAAGAGGAGAAGATTTCGGCGGCAGAATTACGTGAAATTTTAGACATGATCGAAAATCCAAAAGGAGAAAAATAATTGTTTATGGAAGCACTTTTCTTATTTATCGCAAAATCCGGTGGTTTATTAATATTGTTTTATTGTGCTTATTATTTTTTACTACGCAAAGAAACTTTTTTTAACAGCAACAGATGGTTTTTATTGGCGGGTTTGATTACCTCAGTAGTGCTGCCTTTTTTGGTATATTCTAAAACTGTGTGGGTAAACCCTACTCCTGTAACCCATTTGAATTATGCTACTGTTTACCAGCCAGCGCTTATCGAGAATAATGCTTCCTTAATCAACTGGAATCTGGTGCTGTTTTCAGTCTACGTTATAGTACTTTTAGGATTACTTTTAAAATTTGCCTTCGACTTTTATAGTCTAAATGCGGTTCTGAAAGGAAAAAAAATCACACAGCAAGCCGATTTCAAATTCATCGATACCAACGAAAACATCGCTCCTTTCTCTTATTTTGATTATATCGTGTACAACTCATCAATGTATACGCCTTCGGAATTAGAAAGTATTATCGAGCATGAAAAGGTGCATAGTGAACAAAATCACACTATAGATGTTTTACTGTCAAGAATATTCTGCGTTCTCTTTTGGTTCAACCCGATCATGTGGCTGTATAAAAAAGCAATTCTTCAAAATCTGGAATTCATCGCCGATAGTGAAGCTGCACGAAAAATCTCCGACAAAAAAGCGTATCAGTACACACTTTTAAAAATTACAACACATGAAAATTGTGTTGCCATTACCAATCATTTTTATCAATCATTAATCAAAAAACGAATCATTATGTTAAACAAAAATCAATCAAAGAAAAGAAATTCCTGGAAATTTGGAGCAATAGTTCCGGCACTTGCGGCATTTGTATTATTATTTCAAATCGAAGTAATTGCCAAAGAAAAACAACAAACTGCAAAGGTGATTTCAGGAAAAACAGAATCTGTAGATGTTTACAAAATCAAAAAAAATACAACAGATACTGAATTAAAGGAAATCAAAGAAAAATTGAAATCAATTCATAACATTGATTTTAAGGCTTCTGAGATAAAAAGAAATGCTGATAACGAATTAATATCAATCAAAATTGATGTTAAAAATGGTAGAGAGCAAGCACAATCTGTTCAGACTTCAGGAAATGAAGCTATTAAAGATTTTGGATTAATTGTTACAACGGATACGAATGGCAGCAAAAAAATAGGCATTCAGACTGCTGATGATAATAATAATTCTGAAAGCCACAAAGAATCCAAAAAAGTAAAAAACAAAAAAGTAATCCTTAAACAAACTAAAGATGTTAACACTAATTCTGGTACTGATGAAAAAATTACTGGCAATACTCGTACAAATACTAGCACTACTACTGTAGTTACAGATGATAACGGAACAACCAGCGTATCTACTTCAAATAGTGATGGCAAAATTATTGTTTTGACATCAGGTAAAGCCAGCACAAAAGGACCTAAACTTACCATCGTTGACGGAGTTGAAATGCCTGCTAATTATAGCCTTGAAGACCTAAAACCAAAATACATTAAAAAAATGAGCGTTTTTACAGGAAGTGAAGCAACTGCTAAATATGGAGAAAAAGGATCTAATGGTGTAATCGAAATCGAAACACATAAATAGGAAAGCTTAAAATGCAAAAGCTAACCAACAAAGAAGAGGAGATCATGCACATTTTATGGAAGCTTCAAAAAGCTTTTGTAAAAGAAATTCAGGCAGAGATCACAGAAGATCAACCGCATTACAATACTTTGTCTACAATTGTTCGTAATCTGGAAGAAAAAGGCTATGTAAGTCATAGCGCTTTTGGAAATACACATCAATACTACCCACTCGTAAGTATTGAAGAATATCGAAAAGGGTTCATGCATACTGCTATCGATAATTATTTTAACAGCTCTTATAAAAGTATGGTTTCATTTTTTGCCAAAGAAGAAAAAATCTCGGCAGCAGAATTACGAGAAATCTTAGTCATGATCGAAACTCCTTAAAAGAAAAATTAGTTAGTTATGGAAGCCTTTTTCATTTTTATCGCAAAATCAAGCGGACTGGTAATATTGTTCTATTGTGCTTATTATTTTTTATTGCGCAAAGAAACCTTTTTCAACAGCAGCAGATGGTTCTTATTGGCAGGATTAATTACCTCGGTTGTTTTACCTTTTTTAGTTTACACCAAAATTGTATGGATAGAACCCACTCCTATTGTTCAGGCTCCTGCAATGACTGCCTCAAAAGCAACAATCGCTGCAATGGATTATTCGAAAACATATCTTTCTCCTGCTGTAGCAGAAGATACTTTTGAGATCAATTGGAATTATGTTGTACTGGCTGTTTATGGCATCGGATTTCTGGCTTTGGTAATAAAATTCATGATTGACTTTTATAGTCTTAATTCTGTTCTAAAAGGAAAAAAAATATTGCAGCAAGCCGATTTCAAATTTGTCGATATCAAGGAAAACATTGCTCCTTTTTCTTATTTTGATTATATCGTATACAACTCATCAATGTATACCGCTTCAGAATTAGAAAGTATCATTGAACACGAAAAGGTACATAGCGACCAAAATCATACGATGGATGTTTTAATCTCGAGAGTATTTTGCGTCTTATTCTGGTTCAATCCTTTTATCTGGCTGTACAAAAAAGCAATTCTTCAAAATCTTGAATTTATTGCCGACAGTGAGGCTGCCAAAATAATAACCGACAAAAAAGCGTATCAGTACACGCTTTTAAAAATAACAGCACATGAAAGCTGTGTTGCAATCACCAATCATTTTTATCAATCATTAATCAAAAAACGAATTGTCATGTTAAACAAAAATCAATCAAAGAAATGGAATTACTGGAAGTATTATGCCATCATTCCGGCACTTGCTGCTTTTATCTTTTTATTCCAAATTAAAACCATCGCGCAAGAAAAAGAAGCTAAAGAAGTTAGAGAATCGAAAGGGATCGTCAAAAAAAATGACTCAACCGATGTTATTAAAATCCAAAAAAACACTACAGATCAGGAACTAAAAAAAATAACAGAAGATCTCAAACAAAAGCACAATGTTGATGTTGTTATCTCGGATGTAAAAAGAAACAGTGAAAATGAGCTGACCGCAATTAAAGTGGATGTAAAAAGACAAAATGGAAAAACACAAACCATTCACATTGAAAGCAATAAAGCTATAAAAGGCTGTGGAATTGTGGTATCAACCCAAAATAACGGTTCCAAGAGTGTAGCATTAATAACGGATGATGCTCCAGGCAAGAAAAGTGTAATTAGAAATCAGATTACAATGAGCGACGAAAGCGATGATACCGATAACGACAGCAATCAGTCATCCCTGACGCCTCCAACTCCACCGACTCCGCCAACTCCACCTGCATTCCTTGTTGAATCAATGCCACAAGTTCCTTCAATGGACGTACCGATGCCACCAATGCCTCCGGGAAATCCAGACAGCAAAACGGAAATGGCCAAATTTAAAAAAGAAATGGCTGAATACGAAAAGAAAGTAAAATCTATCGAACCCGCTATGGCAGCTTATGAAAAACAGATAAATAAGTACTTAGCACTAAGAGATGCAAATTATGAAAAAGATATGCAAAAATACGAAGCTGCTATGGACAAATTTAGTGACGACATGGCTAGATTTGCCGATAACATAGAAGACAAATATGGTAGAAATTCTAAGGAGTACGACATCAATATGAAACAGTATGAGCAAGATATGCAACAGCTCAAAAAAGACATGAAACAGTACCAAAAAGATGTAAAACAACATGAAAAAGATGCTATGCAGAAAGAAAAAGATGCAAGGCTAAAGGAAAGAGACGCAAGACAAAAAGAAAGAGATGCAAGACAGAAAGAGAGAGACCAAAGAAGAGATTTAGAAAGTAGAAGATCTTAATCAAAATCTGATTCTAAAACTCAATAAACACTTAAAAATCAAACTAAAAGACTTTGCCTGACCGCAAAGTCTTTTTTTTATATCTTTGCAAAAAATTTAGCCGTTATGTACAAAATTTTAGCCCGAATCAATAAAATACTGTTACCAAGTTTTACCAAACAAGGTCTTGACATTACGAAAGCAAAAAAATGGCAGATGGCTGTTATTGGTTATCGCGCTTATGTTACCAAAAGAGCTTTAGGATAGTATTCTAAAAAAAATCTCTTTAAAACTCTACCTAACCGTCTTAGGTTATCGGCTTTATATTTGCCGTTCTTCTCTCCATTACATTTCCATGAAAAATAAAGAATTCAATATCCCTCCTGTTTACGCTGTGCTTCTGGCAATTATAAGTGTTCAGTGCGGGGCTGCCATTGCAAAAAGTTTATTCCCAACCATAGGTGCTGCGGGAACAGCTTCTTTGCGAATCGGAATTTCGGCTGTCATATTGCTTCTAGCGTACAGACCCAATTTAAAAGCAGTTACTCCAAAACAATGGAGAATTGTTCTTCCATATGGTTTGACACTTGGCGCTATGAATTTAGTTTTTTATAGTGCAATAGAAAGAATCCCGATTGGTCTGGCTGTAACGCTTGAATTTATAGGTCCATTACTGGTTGCTATTGTTGGTTCGAAGCGTTTGCTTGATTATTGCTGGGTAGTACTGGCAGCACTCGGAATATTTTTAATAGCTCCCTGGTCAAATGACCAAATCGATCCTATAGGTGTTTTATTTGCTCTTTTTGCAGGTGCTTTATGGGCTGCCTATATTGTTCTGGGCGGAAAAGTTTCTAAAATTATGCATGGTGGAGAAGCTGTTGCCACCGGAATGTTATTTGGAGCTATTTTAATTCTACCGTTTGGTATCTATGAAAACGGATTGGTAAATCTTACCCCTAAACTCTTCGGAATGGGTGTTGCTCTGGCTCTTCTATCCAGTGCCATCCCATTTACACTCGAAATGAAAGCTCTGGGTCAACTCCCTCCTCGTACTTTTAGTATTTTAATGAGTTTAGAGCCTGCAGCGGCAGCTATCTGCGCTTTTATTTTCTTGCAGGAACATTTAAACTTTTATGAGATTTTAGCAGTACTATGTGTTGTAATTGCTTCGGCAGGATCAACTTTAACTGCAAAGCGATAAAGTCACTAAAAAAATTAAATTCCAAATCCCAGTTTAAAAATTGGAATTTGGAATTTGATTTTCGCAATTTGAATTACCTCTTTTATTTTTTTGGCAACAATACCGTGTCAATTACGTGAATTACACCATTTGACTGGTTTACATCTGCGATAGTAACTTTAGCTTTGTTTCCGCTTTCGTCACTGATGTATAAATCTTTCCCTTTCATCCAGGCCGTTAAAGTTCCTCCGTTAACCGCTTTAATGACTGCTTTTCCTTTACCTTCTTTAATTGCTTTCGCAATATCAGCAGCACTCCATTTTCCCGCTGCCACGTGATAGGTTAAGATGTTTTGAAGCGATTTTTTATTTTCGGGTTTCAATAATGTTTCAACAGTTCCTTTTGGTAATTTATCAAATGCTGCATTTGTTGGGGCAAAAACAGTAAAAGGTCCCTTTCCTTCAAGGGTTTCTACTAATCCGGCTGCTTTTACAGCTGCTACTAATGTCGTGTGGTCTTTTGAATTAACGGCATTTTCAATAATATTTTTAGTAGGGTACATTGCAGCTCCTCCGACCATTACGGTTTTTTGTGCAAATGATGTAAATCCAAATCCTAATACCAGGATTGCTACGGCTAAAAAATTTCTAGTTTTCATAATTAATATTTTAGGTTATAAGCTCATTTACGCGGTAATACTAGTTTTGGTTTTAATACATCTTCAAAAAAACTAACATTATACTGAATATTTTTCAAAATCCGCTAAATAACAAGGCTTTAGAAAAGAAAATAATTTTAAAAAAATCGAACTTCTTTTTCTTTTCACTTAAAAATATTAATCTTAAATCATTGCTTTTTCTGAGAATCGTTTGATTCATGTAAAGCCCAATTCTGTTTTACGACTGATTGAATGATACCCCAGTTTACGATAGCTCTCAAACTGTGCTTCATCAAAAAACTGATCTGCTGTGGACTGCTGTGGAAAATCGGGATTAGCCAGAGCATATTCACGTATATCAATAGGTTCATCTCCTGTTAACGCAGCTTTTATGTAAATCAAGGTGCCTTTTTCTGCAATACCGGGATACTTAATTGTTCCTTTAATAATGTGTTTCCCTGACTTGCCATCACGTTTTGTAATAGTATCAAAATCCTTAAAAGCAATCTCCACACCAAAATCAATACGGCATCTTCTAATCGCATTGGCAAGACCTTCACAGGCAACATCCTGATCTTGTTCGCCATCTCCCAATATAATATGATGACAACGTCTCCTGATCAGTTCATACAACCCCATATTATCAAAATGACCTCCATCTGAAAGACTTACATAATCCATATTGATATCGGATTTACCAAACAAATCGTAAATAAGATAAGCCAGACCAGTTCCCGGATTAGAAAACTTCCATTTGTTAAGCCTGGTATTACCAATCCACCAGCCTAAACGAACGTTAAAAATGGTCAGCAGAAAAGCCATAGGTGCCGAAGAATGGTAGCCCCAATTCGGGTTTACTGCTGCTCCTGAAATGGCCATGGCGGTCCCGATAGTTGGTCCTCCATTTTCATTAGAAAACTTATTAGTAGGACGATAACCGTATTCGTACACATGATCCACATTATAGGTAGACGCCCGTGTGGGGCTAAAATCATAACCACAGTACAAAGGGGTAAATACAAAGGATTCTGCTTTACGATCCTGACGATCTAATGCCGAAACAACAGTAGCATTAAGTGCAGTGTTCAAAATAGGATAAGGACCAAAATAACCGTCTTTAACCGTCATAGACGACAACAGTATATCATCTTTGGTATCAAAACCGCTAAATGCATTTGCAGTTTTAATACGGTCTTCTCTGGTTCGGGTAGCCCCCATAAAGGCTCTTATAAGTCGGTTGCGATAAAAATGATGCAATGAAAACTCATTGACTCCAACACGCCAGCTCAATAAAAATGTAACAACGGCTAATACAACAGTTACTATGACATTATTCCAGAAATTGTCGACAAAACCCTTGTTTGCTTTTTTTATCATCTCTATAATAGCAGAACCTAAAAGAAGCACCCCAATCATAAAAACAAACGGAACAATCTTAGCGATTTTATTCATAAAGCCCGCAAACTTTTTTGGGTCTTCATCCCCTTTAGACGAAAATGCTATTTTTACACCCCAGGCTACTATTGCCGCCCAGCCACCGGTAATAGGTATCCCTATCAAAGCGTCCTCGGCTTTAAAACTAGCCCATAAATCAGGCATAATTAATGCCGTAAAACAAATAAGAATCCAGAAAAACATAAATCGATGCAGATAAGCTCCTGTTCTTCCCCACCACTCTCTGCGATAATCCGGAAATACTTTGCCCATGATCGCCATTCTTAAGATTATAGCGAGAGTAAAGATTTCAAGAACAATAGGAATACTTATTAATAGTTTTATTTTGGATTCGAAAACTTCATTATCCCATAATTTTGATTCTAAACCAAACATACTATATAAGCCTGTACGAATCTCTATTGCCATAAAATTAATATTCTTCCAAAACAAATAAAACAACCAGCCAACTAGAACAGAAGCACAGGCTGAAGAAAAACCTATCACAGCCCAATTTTTGACCGTGGTCAACTCACTTTTCAAACTCTTTTTTTCTTCATTAGAGACCTCTTTTACTACTACATTTGCTTTGCCTGACTCAATCAAATCACATCTTTGATCATAATTTCCCCATATAGCGACTATTATCAATGCCAAAAATGACGGTAAAGATACCACGATCAGAAACCAATTAACAGGCTTCCCATCAGGACAAACATCATACAAATCATTATTAATCAAAAATGCACTCATCAGCAAAGCACAAACTACACTCCAAATGATGAGTAAGTGCGGTAAAAATTCTATTGTAGATGCTCCAAAACGTCCATTATTTTTTTTTGAAGAATGCGCTGCCGTTTTCTCTTGGCCAGATTTACTATTAAAATCCATGGCCCATGCTGCAAGAATAGCTGCGAGAACCAACATCACTCCATTATACAAAGAAAATAGCCATTCATTGCCCGTCTTAACTCTTTGTAACAATTCTCCAAGGCCTTCCCAAACTTTGTAAAGCGTTAAAATACCTGAAAGAACCGTGAGCAGTAGTAATAACAATACCGTCTGATTGACTAAAGTATTTCTTAGCCATGTTAATCCTGACGTCCAGGCATCCGGAGACATTATGCCTACGTTTGGTGAAAGATAATTACTAAACATCCTGAGCCAGCGTATCGGGCGAACTTCATCGGCAAACGGATCGGAAGATTTATCCGGACATATCATATCAGTAACTTTACTCAGAGATCCGGAACGCATTATCCACGAAGTATACCATGTTCCTATATATCCCCCACCCGATACTGTCGAGATATAATCGATCTTATCTAAAACATCCAGACTGGCCAATTTCTGGAGTATTCCAAGATTAAAGGTAGCCGAACGGATTCCTCCACCTGAAAAAGCTAGTCCAACAAGCTCCATGTCTACAGCTCTGAGCATCGGATCTAATGTTTTAGCTTTAGAATCCTGAGCAACTGTTTCATTCTTTTCTTCCTCCGGAGTCTTATCCCCTTTTTTTGATGCCTGACCTTCTTCAATCCTTTTTATACGTGCGTCTCTGATTTCATTTAGTTCAGCATTGAAAAATGTTTCAAACGGCAATGGAAATTCATTCTTTGCACTGTCCAAATCTTTATTTATCAATTTTTCCAGAAGCAGTTCGTCGTTGGTAAGATAATTCAGAGCCTCCTCTCTGTTTTTTTTCCACCATGCTTCATGATTACCGGAATCAACTTCGTTTAAAATAGCCGAGTAATCATATGTATTATCTAGTGCCACATAAAATTGATAAAGACGTATCTCATAATCTGAATTGCTTTTATAGCAAATAACCTGAATCACCTGTACTGGCATATATCGAAGTACTGCTGCAAGCTTTTCACGCTCTTTAAGCTTTTTCTTATAAAGCATTGCCCGTATTTGCTGCCTCCAAAAAAAAGGTGCTCTAAACAATAAGAGCTCAGATGATGACTTTTTATCTTTATGTTTTATAGCAATATTAGAAGCAAGCCAATCTAATAGATCATAAACAGTATCCAAATATATCCTAATGAGAATTTCATCATTACGATTATCCGGGCTATGCCAGACTAAATCTGAAATCTCTTCTTTCTGACTCTTAGTCAATCCCTCCATTATACCATAATCATGATTATTATTTTCTCCTAAATTTTTCCAGGAATTTCTATCCAAAAATTCTTTGGGAAATGAATTATCGCGATTACTTTTTAAAATACCCTGAAAAAGATTCAGATAGGATATTGCTTCGGCGGTAAGATCGGTTACTATATCCATAACAAATGAGGTTTAATGATTAATAGATTAGAGGGAATTAAGCCGTCAGAAAAATCAATCGATTATTTGATTGATTCTCTGTAAAATGCTGGAATTTTCAGTGCTTTAAAACTGTACTAAATTACATCAAAAAATCCTGTACAGAGCAGGTGGAATTACCTGTTTACAACCTATCATTCTTATTATTCAAAATCAATTTTGAGCAACTGTTTTCAATTCAATATATTTTTATAACTTTAGAATCAAAACCAATTTATTATGCAAAATCTTCCCAAAAAAGTAAGAAGTAAAAAGTTAAATGCAAGAGTTGATTTAACTGCAATGGTGAGTGTTTCATTTTTGCTGATTATATTTTTTATGGTAACCATCGAATTGGCGAAACCAAAAGTTATAGTATATGATACTGGTGCAGACAGAGGTTGTTGTGATTGCCCTCCTCCTCATCATGAAGAGAATAGATCCATGACCATACTGTTAGGAAAAAACAACAAAATCATTACTTACACGGGCTTGCCATACATTCCTATTGACGCTCCCAAAGCAACAAAATATGGGAAAAATGGAATTAGAAAAGTGCTGTTTGAAAGAAATAAAAAAGTTTTAGAATATTCAGCTGCATTAGGAAAACCCGGAAGAGGAATTACAGTAATTATTAAGCCCAGCCAAAAATCCAATTATGGCAATTTGGTTGATATAATAGACGAAATGAAAATTATAGGTATAACTTCCTATTCTATTGTTGATGATTATACTCCAGAAGAAGAAGAAAAATTATTAGCTTCAAAATAATCCTTTTAAAATTTACTCTTAAGTTTTTCTGCATTAAATCTAACAATACTCCATAAAAAAAACAGCCGTCTCAAAATAATTTTGAGACGGCTGTTTTACTTTAAATTGAACTCTTATTTTTTAATAAATTTCACTCCGGAACTGCCTTTGTTTGATTTCACTTTTATAAAATAACTCCCCGTTGTAAGCCTTGAAACATCAACTGTAGAAACTGATTTTGCATTTGGAACCGCTATTACCAACTGTCCTAAAATATCGTAAACAGCTAATGACTGTATTTCTATATCCTGTTTAGTATTAATATTTAAAACATCACTCGCAGGATTTGGAGACACCGTAAAATAAGTTGAAAAATCAAAATCTTCTTTTCCTAATGTTATGTTTTTAAAGGTAGAAGTTGCTTTATTGGTTAAAATTGGAAAATTATAATCAAAATAAATATTAGCGTCGTTTTCAAATGTATCCCCTACTTTTAAAGTTGGTTTTGTTTTGATTTTAAACGCTACATAACCATCATTATTGGCATCATCAAAGGGAAGATGGATACCCTCGAAAATAAATTCTACTTTATTTCCTTCCGAAATTTTAGTTACAAAAGGATGACTTGAATTTGTTGGTACTAAAGTCGAAATATCAAATTTTGTCAAATCGATTATGTCTTTTACTACAATATTTTCTGCAGCAAATGTTCCGGTATTTTCGAAACGAATCAGATAATGCACATACTCTCCTATTAAACTTGGAGTGATGACGGAACCTTCTAAACAAGTTTTGTCATTTGGATCAAGCGACCCCAATACCGTTTGATTTAAATAAAAGATATTATCTAACGGTGTTTTATCTATTTTTTCGGAATCAATTGATGCAACAAACTTTAAAATATCGCCATTGTTTACAGAAGGAACATCTGTCGGCCTGTTAGTAATCAAAGTAAATGCAATTTCTCTGCTTTCAAATGGTTTTAAATCGACAAAACTCCATTCTAAATTATTTACAGATTTGGTGTTAAAAGAAGGATTTGAAGAAAGACATTCTAAAACTGCGTCATCAAAAGTCAATTTAATCAAGCCCGACTGTGTCATTGTTCCCTTATTGTGGTACACTAATTTATATTTTGCCTTAAATCCAGGTCTTGCAGCCTCTACAGGAATAAGAGCGATCTCTAAATCAGGATGAGAACCATTTGCGGTAATGCAAAAATTTTGAACAACAGAACTACTTGCTTCTTTCGAAAAAAGGGTATTAATACTTGTTGGGGCTACCTTATAATAATCCGGATTTTCCAGCTGTGGTGTAATTGTGTAATTCCCTGCTCCTACAGCTATAGAATAAGAACCTAAATTATTAGAAATCAACTCTCCGTTAGTCGTACTGCTTTTTACGGAAAATTTTAAATCCGGAAAAATAATACCTCCTGTACCGCAGGCATTAGCATTTTCATCATACTTACTTGTTCCGCTTACGGTATAAAAATCACCTCCCGGAACAAAAGAACAATAACTGTTCACATTACAATTTGTATATCCAAGCTTATTTACTAAGTCCTGAATTGTTTTTAGTTTAAAATCATCGGTACAGATGTATCTCAGATTTGGGCATTTGGTGATATCTGCATACAGCTGTTTATCAGGAGATCCGTTTTTCAGAGATAAACTCACTAAATCGGGATTTGTATCAAGACTCAAGCTTGTCAGTTTCTTAAATTGACTGATATCTACCGAAATCAATTTATTATTATACAAAACCAAAACGACAAGATTTGGGCAATTTGTTATATCCACTTCCTGAAGTAGATTATTCTCAGCCTGAAGCGAAGCAAATTTTGGCAAATCTGTTAACTTTAACGCAGTTAACTGATTGCCTGCTGCGCCTAAAAATTCGAGTTTTGATAATTTACTCAAATCTAACGAATTGATTTTATTATAATTTAAGCTTAATGATTCCAGATTCTCTAATCCGGTAGATTGAAATGAAGTCAATTGATTGACATAACAATATAAAGTTTTTAGCTTAGGTAAATTTCCAAATTTTATTGTTTCTAATTTATTATAGGAACAATCAAGCGCTTCCAGATTTACCAGATTACTCACGTCTAAAGATGTCAGAAGGTTTTCTTCACAATTTACAGAGGTAAGACTTACTAAACCGTTAAGGTTTAAAGAGCTAAGTTTCGTTTCATCACAGGCCAAGGTTTTAAGATTAGTCAATCCGCTTATATCCACTGCATAAAGCGGATTTTTTCCACAATTAACCTCTTTAAGTTTAGTTGAAGAGGTTAAATCCAAACCATTTATAGAATTATAGGAACAATTTAAGCTAAGAAGTTCAGTCTGATTCCCTGTAAACAAAGCATTGATTCTATTATTATTACAAATTAGAGTTTCGAGTTTTGTTAAAGGGGCAATATTCAAACTCGAAATTTTGTGTTTGTCGCAGATTAATGTTCTAAGATTAGTAAATTTAGAAATTCCGTCTAATGATAGAATAAATCCATTGGCACCATCACCGTGAACATCTATGTAGCTCACCTGCAAAGCTTCGCTCTCCTGTATTTCGCCATCATTATTCGCATCAATTTTTAATGGCTTTCCCTCTAAATCTTTAAAAACTCCAATGTTGTTAATTATACCCGGAGTTCTAAGGAGCATATCCTTGAAACGTTTGTCCGGAATATTCACATTTTGCGCTTTCAAAGCATTAAAAAAACATAAAGCAAGAACTAAAAAGTAGAGTTTCTTCATAGGTGGTATTTTCATACAAAAATAAGTTTTCAAAACTATAACACAACTTTTTCTGTTAAAATTTATTCTTTCAAAAATACTGAAACAAAAAAAAGTCCCACATTGCTGTGGGACTTTCTATTTAGAGGAAACTAAGAATTATTTTTTCTCCGTTTTTTCCATTTTAGCTTTTAATGCAGCTAATACATCATTGTTATCTCCTAAAGTTGCAGCTGGTGCATTTGTAGTAGATGCAGATGAAGTATTTTCAGTTGCAGCTTTCACGTTTTTCTCTTCTTCTTCACGGAAGATAGCAGTGTGAGAAGCAACTACTCTTTTGAATTCTTTGTTGAATTCGATTACTTTGAAATCAGCAGTATCACCTTTTTTCAATTTCTTTCCGTCTTCTTTTTCAAGGTGACGAGTTGGAATGAAAGCAACGATATCATCTCCGAATTCTACAGTAGCTCCTTTGTCAACGATTTCAGAAATTTCACCATTGTGGATAGTTCCTACAGCGAAAGAATCTTCGTATTGATCCCAAGGATTAGCAGTAGTTTGTTTGTGACCTAAAGATAATTTACGTCCTTCAACATCTAATTCTAATACTACAACATCAAGTTTCTCACCAACATTTACAAATTCAGATGGGTGTTTGATTTTCTTAGTCCAAGAAAGGTCAGAAATGTAGATTAATCCATCAATTCCTTCTTCTAATTCTACGAAAATACCAAAGTTTGTAAAGTTTCTAACGATACCTGTATGTTTAGAACCTACTGGGTATTTAGAAGTAATGTCAGTCCATGGATCTTGAGTCAATTGTTTGATACCTAATGACATCTTACGATCGTCTCTGTCTAAAGTTAAGATAACTGCTTCAACAACATCTCCAACTTTCACGAAGTCCTGAGCAGAACGTAAGTGAGTAGACCATGACATTTCAGAAACGTGGATTAAACCTTCAACACCTTCAGCAACTTCGATGAAAGCACCGTAATCAGCGATTACAACTACTTTACCTTTTACTTTATCACCAATTGTTAAGTTAGCATCTAAAGCATCCCATGGGTGAGCGTTTAATTGTTTCAATCCTAATTGAATTCTTGTTTTCTCATCATCGAAATCAAGGATTACAACGTTTAATTTTTGGTCTAATTCAAGAACTTCACTTGGGTGGTTGATTCTGCTCCAAGAAAGGTCAGTAATGTGAATTAATCCGTCAACACCACCTAAGTCAATGAACACACCATAAGAAGTAATGTTTTTAACAACACCTTCTAATACTTGTCCTTTTTGTAATTGACCGATGATTTCTTTTTTCTGTACTTCGATATCAGCCTCGATAAGTGCTTTATGAGATACAACAACGTTTTTGAATTCGTGGTTAATTTTTACCACTTTGAATTCCATCATTTTGTTTACATATACATCGTAGTCTCTAATTGGCTTAACGTCAATTTGAGATCCAGGTAAGAAAGCTTCAATACCAAAAACGTCAACGATCATACCACCTTTAGTTCTGCATTTTACAAAACCATTAACGATTTCACCTGTTTCGTTTGCAGCAATAACTCTATCCCATGATTTAATAGTACGAGCTTTTCTGTGAGATAATACTAATTGACCTGTTTTGTCCTCACGGATGTCGATTAATACTTCTACTTTGTCACCTACTTTTAAGTTTGGGTTGTAACGGAATTCGTTTAAAGAAATAACACCTTCCGATTTTGCGTTGATATCAACGATAACGTCTCTATCTGTAATTCTAACAACTACACCTTCTACTACTTCTTCCTGATCTGTAGCGATGAAAGTTTTTGAAACTAGTTCTTCGAATTCTAATAAGTTTTTCTCATCAACTGCATCAATTCCTTCTTGGAAGTTATGCCAGTTAAAATTTGCTAAAAACTCTTCTTGTGATTTTAATTGTTCAG
The DNA here is from genome assembly GCF_025947365.1 of Flavobacterium sp. N502540. Taxonomy (NCBI): domain Bacteria; kingdom Pseudomonadati; phylum Bacteroidota; class Flavobacteriia; order Flavobacteriales; family Flavobacteriaceae; genus Flavobacterium; species Flavobacterium sp. N502540. The sequence continues at coordinate 4,263,398 of NZ_CP110012.1, read as the reverse complement.
ACATGCTGATAAAAAATTTGTATTCTGTTTCTCTCGAGTTTCATAAAGCAGTAGAAAACACAGAAGTTGTTTTACATAAATAGTTGATACCTAATGGAAACTCTTCTTTGCCAAAAGGACTGCAAAATTAATACATTTATTTTTAATAGCAAAACAAAAGTGTGTTAGATGTTAATTGCAATTGATAATTGATAATTGATAATGATCCTGTCTGTCAGTTTGCATTTCACATCTAACGTTTCACAGATATACAAATCATTTATAAAAAAATATACCCGACAGATTTTAAAAACCAGTCGGGTATGATATAATTAATTAGATTCTTATGAATTGGCTTTACTTAAAATGTTGAGGTTACATTTGTATTTTTGCTTTTGGCCAGTAAAATATCAAGTTTTAGAATGGTAAGTCTTCCGCTGTTGTCGGTAAAATTAAGGGTTTCTTTTCCTGCATTTACTGAAATTGTTTTTGGGTAATTAAAGTTCGGCACTAACTGAGGAAGATTAATTACAACCTTTTCTCCTACACTATTCTTATATTTTAAAACACCGCTTTTGTTTTCAAATACTGCCTCGTAAAAGGTGTCGTCACTTGTTGTCATTGAAAGCCACATCGATCCATTATAAAAATACACATCTTTTGTAGAGTAATCAAAAAAGAGATCTCCTGCTTTTCCATTATCTTTTGGCAAACCATCATCTTCGGTCAGGTTTTTCAAATTGTTCCATTTATTTTCGTACCAATAATAATAACCCGGTAAAATTTCCTGATTTTTTGCTGTATTAAAAACCAAAATGAATTTGGTATTCCTGTCTACCATAGTAGACTTGTCAAATCTGCTTTTTAATGTTGTTCGTGGTATCATTATTTCTTTACTTTTACAAATTAGATCTAAACGTGATGATACATTAGACAATTCTTTATGAGTCTTTGTCTGATGTTTTTGCCCCCCTGTCTGACACATCACTACCACAGGAACTAACCACATAATACTCAAAATTATCTTTCTCATATTTACTCCGTCTTTAAATTCAGGCACAAATTTAATACACTCATTTACTGCTAATTATTCATAATTAACAAGCTGCAGTAATGATGTAATAAATAGTACTTTATTTGGAATAAGTGGTGAGGAGAGGGAGTTTTGAATTATGAGTTATGTTCATTTTGAAATGTAAAATGCCAGATGTGATTTCTGGAATGTATATACTGTAGAATTAAGTTGCGTTTACTGTGAAACGTAGGATGTGTAAACTGAGACTGTAAACTGAAAACTGAAAACTGTGACTGTAAACTGTAAGTTGTACGACGTGCTGTTTTTAATCGCGAAGTATGTGAAAATTATCATGAGGTATTACGATCTGGCACATTTTACATTTCACATCTAACAGACCGTTAAGATTGGTCTTTATTTTCGATTTCGAAGCCATCTTTCGATTGGTTCGAGAACTGTGTTGACAAATGTAACGAGGAATGTACAGATCAAGGCTTCGATAAAATAGCCTGATGCAGCAATACAGCCAATAGCAGCACTACACCATATGGTAGCGGCTGAATTCAAACCGTGTACATTGGGTCCTTCTCTAAATATAACTCCGGCGCCTAAAAAACCAACTCCCATAACGACCTGAGCTGTAATACGGGTTACATCAATATTGGGTGCCGTTGCCGCCACTTTAATCGATAATAAAACAAATGTTGCTGCTCCTGTTGCTACCAGCATATTGGTTTTTAAACCGGTTTCTTTATGGTGCCACTGTCTTTCGAAACCAATAATTAGTCCGGCAAACAGTGCAATTACAAGTCGGGTTATAAATTCTGTTGTACTCAAAGTTTATATCTTTTTATAGTTTAAAATTACTTATTTCTGTCGTTAGTGACAAGCTCATTTTACTTTGACCTTACCAGTTAAAAAGTAACACAAATCCTAAAATATTAAATTTTATTCTTATTCAAAATGCAGGGCTTCAATTGGATCTAATCTCGATGCCTTTAATGCCGGATAGTATCCGAAAAAAATACCTGTGACAGCACAAACCAAAAAGGAAAGAATCACAGAAGATTCTGAAATTAAAGTGGGCCAATGCAGGAAAAACTGTATCAGCTCAGAAGCTACTATTCCCACTACTATCCCGATTAATCCGCCTGTGAGACTAATTAATATGGCTTCGACTAAAAATTGCAGCAGAATATCCTTTCCGTTTGCTCCAATTGACATTCGCAATCCAATTTCTTTGGTTCTTTCGGTTACCGAAACGTACATAATATTCATAATTCCGATACCGCCAATTAATAATGAAATTCCGGAAATTGCCGTCAATAATACGGTCAATAGTTGACTTGTTGAGCTAAAGGTGTTGATTAACTCGGCTTGTGTTCGTACCGAAAAATCATCTTCGTCTTTGGCTTTCAGTCGATGTGCCGTTCGCATAATTTGTTCAATCTCATCAGTTGCCAACTGAGTCTGACTTTCATCAGCCGTTGAAGCATAAATATTCTGCAAATAAATGGAGTTTGTTATTCTTTTTTGCACGGTGGTAAAGGGCGCAATAATCACATCGTCCTGATCCTGTCCGAATGCATTCTCACCTTTGGATTCGAGGAGACCTATAATTCTGAAAGGAATTTTATTAAAGCGAATGATTTGTCCTATTGGATTTACCCCATAGGGAAAAATGTTATCAGCTACGGTCTGACCAATGAGACAGACTTTATTTGCGGTATGAATATCAGATTCTCTAAAGGCAATTCCTTCTTTTAATGGCCAGTCCCTGATTTTAAGATAATCAACACTAACGCCCTGCATGCTTGTAGGCCAATTGAGTGCGCCATTGATGGCTTGTCCTTTACTGGATACTGCCGGTGAAATCGCATTGAGATGTTTGGATTCTTTTTTAAGCGCTTCTACATCGCTTAGTGTAAGGGTTTGCACACTGGATATGTCTAAACGGGCTCCTGCACTCACATTACTGTTGGGGCGAATTGTAATCATGTTTGATCCCATACTGGACAATTGATCCTGTATGCTTTTTTTGGATCCTTGTCCAATGGCTACCATTGCAATTACGGAAGCCACTCCGATAATAATTCCAAGCATGGTTAGTAGTGCTCTAAGTTTATTACGACGCAGTGCTTTTAGGGCGATCAGAAAAAGATTAGCTATTTTCATATTTATAATCTTCGTCTACATGAAAATCTGCCAGCATTTGTTTGGCCGATTTTATGTTTGGATTAGTAAAATCTTTCATGATTCTTCCGTCCCGAAGCATCACGGTTCTGTTGCTAAAGGCAGCTATATCGGGTTCATGAGTTACAAATATTATTGTTTTTCCTTGTGTATTCAATTCCTGAACTAAAGCCATGATTTCATACGAGGTTCTTGTATCTAAATTTCCTGTTGCTTCATCGGCAAGAATCATAACGGGATCATTCACCAGTGCTCTGGCGATCGCCACTCTTTGCTGCTGCCCACCGGAAAGCTGATTGGGAAAATGGTCCAGACGATCTGCCAGTTTTACAGCTTCTAAGGCATGAATTGCTTTTTCTCTTCTCTCTTTTGTAGATACTTTAGAATTGTACAATAATGGAAGTTCGACATTTTCTATTGCGGATGTTCGCGCTAATAAGTTATACGATTGAAAGATAAACCCAATTTTGGTGTTTCGCAATGCTGCCAATTCATTCTTAGACAGTGATTTAACATTCACCTGATCTAATAAATAATTGCCGTCAGTTGGTTTATCCAAACAGCCTAAAATGTTCAGTAAGGTTGTTTTTCCGGAACCGCTGCTTCCCATAATGGTTAGAAACTCTCCTTCTATTACATCAAAAGAAATTCCCTTTAGCGCTCTGACAATCTCAGCCCCCATCGTGAACTCTCTTGTTAAGTCTTGTATTTCAAGAATTTTTCTTCCCATGATTGTTTGCTTTGAATCCTTACACTATTATTATCTTTTTCCGCCTCCGCCACGTTTTGGTATAAACGGACTGGAATCTGACGCTTTAGAACTTTTAGATTGTTTTGACACATTAACTCCTGTAATAATTTCATCTTGTGCCGATAGTCCTTTAATTACCTGTATGTTTATATCGTCGTCCAGCCCAATTTTTATGTGTTTTGGTGCAATCGAATCTCCTACTCTTTGCCATACGATTGCTTTTTTATGATCGATACTGTCGGGAACTTTAAGGTTAGAATTTGTATTTCCTCCTTCTTTATTGCGATACCCTTTACCTCCTTTGTGTTTCCCCTGTAAAATATTTCTAATCTTAAACTGTTTTCCTAAAGTAGAATCTGGTTGAAAAGCAATTGCCTTTGCCGAAATAAGCAAAGTATTCTTTACTTCGTTGGTATAGATAATAATGTTAGCGGTCATTCCGGGTTTTAGCTTTAAGTTGTCATTGGGTGCGTTGATTATTGTAGTATAGGTCACGACATTGGAAGAAATAGTAGGCTGTAAACGCACTTCGATTACGGTTCCTATAAACACATCGTCAGGAAAAGCATCTACCGTAAATGTTGCTTTTTCACCAACTTTTACGTTTCCAACATCGGCTTCATCAACAGAGGCCTGAACCTGCATTTTGGTAAGGTCTTTGGCAATACTAAACAATGTTGGCGTGTTTAAACTGGCTGCTACCGTTTGTCCTTCGCTTACTTTTCGTGATAAAACTGTTCCGTCTATAGGCGAGAAAATATTTGTAAAAGAAAGGCTTTTTTGTACCGATCTTAGCTGAGCAGCAACGCTATTGACATTGTCTTTTGCTACTTCATAGAGGTTTTTTGCGGTTTCAAAATCGGCCCTGCTAATACCTCCCGCTTTGTATAATTCATTTTGTCTGTTAAAATTAGATTGCTGGTAACTCAAATTATTCTTTGCTACCTGTAAATTAGCTGTAATTTGCTGTACCTGCGCAAGAAGCAATGACTGATCAATCTGTGCCAACAACTGTCCTTTTTTTACTACGGAATTAAAATCGACAAACACTTTTTGTATGGTACCCGAAACCTGAGTTCCTACTGCAACAGTATCTACGGGTTGAATTTTTCCGGTTGCCGTTACACTGGTGGCAATATCTCCATAATGAGGTTTTTCGGTAATTAACTCGACATTATTTCCTTCTTTATGAAAAACAAAGTATCCTATACATCCTATCAGTAATGCTCCAATGATGCTTATGATGATTAATTTACTTTTTCTCATTTTACTCTTTTTATAGTTTGATGGGATCTCCTTTATAGAAATCGTATATTTTTAAACTCACAACCGCATTGTACTTTGCTTGTATAAAATTCTGAAAGGCCTGAATGTATAAATTCTTCTCCAACAGATAATCTACTGTACTGATTCCTCCCAATCTTAATTGCTCATTGGCAATTCGGTAATTTTCGGTATTTGCATCAAGCTGTTCCTGTGCAGCTGTAAACTGAGATTGAGCGTTCAGAACATTGATGTACGCCTGTTCTACTTTTTGTGAAAGCACCGTTTTTGCATTGGTTAAATTAAGTTTGGACTGGTCGATCGCGATCTTTGATTTTTCAACTCCGGTTCTTGCAATACGATTCGTAAATACCGGAATCGATAAGGAAAGTCCCAAACGCTGATAGAAATTATTATCAATCTGTGACGGATATGGTGTGCTTTGGTTGTCTGAATAACCTGAAGCCAAAGTTCCGCTTGCACTAAGTGTGGGTTTAAACCCTGCTTTGGATTTTAGTAATTCTAAATCGGCCGCCTCTTTTTCTAATTGGCTGCTTTTTATCTCCGGTCTTTGCTCGAGTGCGATCTTTTGAGCTTCTTCTAAGTTCTCTATCGGCAAATTGGTAACTACCGTTTCCGGTTTCTGAATGTTTAAATTGTAACCTGACGGAAGCTGCAGCAATTGTTTTAGTGTTAAGGTATTCTGACGTTCATTATTCTGAACCGAAATTAGGTTGTAATTGTCTGTTGCCAATTGTGCTTTCAGCAAAACAAAATCTTTTTTAGCGATACTTCCAGCATTGTATTTTAACTCTCCCAATTTCAATTGTGCTTTGGAAGTTTCTACAATTTCATTCAGATAAATGCTGTTTTCTTTTGTGAGTAAAATAGTCAAATAAGCTTGTGTGATTTGAATGGTGATGTCGTTCTCAGCGGCTTCGGCATTAAACTGTGCCGATTTTGTAAGCAGCTCTTTTTGTTTGACATCATTGTTTAAATATCCCCCATTGTATAAAACCATTGATGAAGCTAAAGAATAATTTCCGGCAAAACTGGCCTGGGTTTGAAAACCTCCCACCACTAAATCTGCATTTTTAGCATTGGTAAACGTTTGGGATGCATTACCGGAAAGATTAGGATATCTCGCTGCTTTTGAAAGTAATAAATCCTGCTCTGTACTTTTAGTAGTTAAACGCAAGGTGTTAATTTGAATATTCTGCTGCTTGGAATAAGCAATGCATTGTTCCAGAGTCCATACCGCAGGTAATTGATTTTGCCTAATCGTCTGTGCATAAATGCCCGTACAATGAATCATAAAAATTACCATTAAAGTATTTATCATAAATGATTTCATACCTGAATTTAATTTAAATTAAAAAAATTGTAATCTGAGTCCTAAATAATAGAATATGCTAAACCAGCGGATTTGACAAAAGGGGAATTTGGTATGTTATCTATCGTAAAACACTTTAAAACAAATAACTACATCAAATATAACGATTATTTTAACACTTTTAAAAAAGTAAAATCTGTTTTGTCATAAATAAAATATAAATTAATCTGTATAAAAGCTTAATACAATTGGATCTTTTTCCAGACTGTACGGCACAAAAAAAAGCTGCAGGATTACCCTGCAGCTTTTCATAACAATTTAATTAACTCAACTTTATTAAAAAAGCTAACTCTTTATTACATCGAAACAATAATGAACTCACTTCTTCGATTCGCCTGATGTTCTTCTGTAGTACATTTTACGCCATCAGCACATTTATTCAGTAATTGTGTTTCTCCGTATCCTTTTCCGGTAATGCGATCAGCAGCTATTCCTTTTTTAACAAGCCATGCAACTGTTGCTTTAGCTCTTCTGTCGGATAGTTTTTCATTGTAAGCATGAGTTTGTCGGCTGTCTGTGTGCGAGCGAACATCAATTTTCATACTTGGATTTTGAATCATCACCTGACGGATTTTCTCTAACTCTATGGCAGCCTCTTTTCGAACAATCGATTTACCCAAATCGAAGTAAATCATTTTTATGTGTAAAATTTTCGCCAAATCATCACCCACAATCAATTTTTCAATCGTTTTTTCGACTACTTTTTGTGGCGTTTTTTTCAAAGGCAATGTCAAACTTGTTTTATCGATTGCTTTAGGTAATTCATTAGTATCATAATCTTGTCTTGCAGCGCGAACAAAGTATTCTTTATTGCAATTTACTTTAAAACTATACTTGCCATCGGCTCCGGTTATTACCTCTCCTATTATCTGAAGCTGATTGTCAAGCAAATTTACTTTAGCGTTCTCCAGTACCAAATTTGTTTCAGCATCTATCACAGTTCCTGATAAAATCTCCTCACAAGGCAATATTCTGGTTTCCGAAAAACGGTAAACGTCATCGTAACCATGTCCTCCATCTCTGTTTGATGAGAAAAAACCTGTCCTGCTTTTACTGTCTAATATAAAACCAAAATCATCCAGTTTTGTATTAATAGGAGCTCCAACATTCTGAACTTCGCTAAAAGTCAAATCATTTTTAATAGTCGAAACATACACATCAAGTCCTCCTAATCCCGGACGTCCGTCGCTGGCAAAATACAATTCGTTATCTCCTGATATAAAAGGAAAAGTTTCTCTTCCTTCAGTATTAATTGCGGCTCCCAGGTTTTCAGGTTTACCAAAACTGCCATCAGTATTAATCGTCACACTATACAAATCTGATTGCCCAAAAGTACCCGGCATGTCTGAAGCAAAGTATAACTTTTTTTCATCTGCACTTAATGTCGGATGTGCCACACTGTATTGATCACTGTTAAAAGGTAATTCAACAATATTTGTCCATTTACCTTCTATGTAACTTGCCTTATACAATTTCAGCAAAGTGACTTTCTTGTCGTCTGTCCCTTTTGTACCGTTTAAAAAATTGTTTCTGGTAAAATACATCGTTAGTCTGTCTTTTGTAAAAACAGGAGTTGATTCGTTAAATTTTGAATTGATCTTATTTTCAAAACGCTTCGGAATTCCAACACTGCCATCAGCGTTTAATTCCGCCGAATAAAGATTGGTAAACGATTTATTGGTCCATTTGAATTTTGCTTTGGCAACTCCGCCTGTGTCTCTGGCAGACGCAAATACCAATTTATTATCTAAAAAAGAACTTCCATAATCTGAGTATCTTGAATTAATTCCGGCATCGGCTATTTCAAATCGTCCTGAATTATTTTTTATCTGCTCTAAATAATTTTTATTTTTTTCAAATAACAATCCTCTTTTATCAGTACTTGCTTTTTGGTTGAAAAGCTCTAATATTTTATCGGCTTTGGCATAATTCCCTGTTGCTTTTAGAGTTTGAGCATATCGGTAATAATACTCAAATTCCTGTTGATCATTCATTCCGAAAAGAGCTTTGTACCATTTTAAAGCCCTCACCAACTCGCCATTAAAATAATAGGCATTACCCAATCGTTGGAGCATTTTTTCCTCTTTATACCCTTTTTCTGCTACCTTTTCGTAAGTAGCAATTGCATCTATGTAAGCATACTGATTGTAATTTTTCTCAGCTTTGTCTAAACCTGACTTTTGTGCCATTCCGCTAAAGAAAACGGAAGACAGAAAGACTGTATATGCTATTTTTTTTATTTTCATAATTAGAAGAATCTTGGTGAAGTTATTCGGCTGTAATTTTTTAAGAATTCAAAACGCAGAAATATCTCATGCGACCCTGAGTTGTAGTTTACCAATCGGGTGGTTTCACGATCATAGGAATACCCTAAATACATACTATCGGTTATCTGAAATCCTGCCAAAGCACTAAAAGAAGCGCTCCATCTGTAAGCTACTCCGATTACAAATTTATCGTTGAACATAAAATTAGCCGATGCATCTACTTGTAATGGTGAACCTTCCACCATTTTAGTCATTAAAGCCGGCTTGAATTTTATCGTTTCATAACGATTTAGATTAAATACATAACCAGCTATGAAATAATAGTTGATACGGTCTTTATAGATTGAATAATCGTTATCGTCATAGCGTGTAGTTTGAATAAAATTAGGAACAGATAATCCCACATAAGCTTTATCCGTATGCCAGTAAACTCCGGCTCCGATATTTGGAGCGAATTTATTCTGAAAATCCTGAAACTGGGTATCTCCCTGATGTTCCGGGTTTAACTTTGTAGGATCCAGCTTAAATATATTGGCAGAACCTTTAATACCAAAAGAAAGTTTCGCGGTTGCAGATGTTGGTATGGAGTAAGAGAAATCAGCTGATATGTTGTTTTCATTTGTTGGTCCGATTTTATCATTGACTAACGATACTCCTAAACCTACATTATTATTTATGGGTGTATTTAACGAAAAACTACTGGTTTCGGGTGCTCCATCCAATCCAACCCACTGGGTGCGATACAATCCGAAAATGCTCATAACTCCGCGGGAACCGGCATAAGCAGGATTTATATTGATGGTATTATACATGTATTGTGTAAACTGCGCATCTTGCTGGGCAAAACCTGCAGTAGAACAAAACAATAAAACTAAAACTAATTTTTTCATTTATTTTATTTTTAAAGAATGGCTTAGCCTATTGACTAAGCCATTTTATTAGTACAGAATATTATTTGGTCAGGTATAAATACCCCGCCTCCTGATGTGGATTGGATTGGTTGTCTTTGTATTTAATGATATAATAATAAGTTCCTTCCGGTAATCCATCTGAATCTTTGATTGTAACACGTCCTTCAGAAATACCTCTAAAAACAATATCATTATTATTGTAATGATCACGATCAAAAACCAAAACTCCCCAACGGTTAAAAATCTGAACCGTATTGTCAGGATAACATTCTAATCCCTGGATATAAAATCTCTCGTTCTTACTGTCTCCATTTATAGAAACCGCATTGAATACTTTAATTACACAACCTTGTAGCGATAAAACAGTTGGTTTATCCCCCAATACACTACTATCATCTGATTTGTCTTTTACCTCAATATGATCAGGACTTGTTCCAAAAACTTCGGCTTGATTCGATATACTTCCCGAATTAATATCAGCTTGTACGATCGAATAAGTTCCTGTAAAAGAAGTACTATCCTCTTCTCCCACTGCTAAATTTATTGGGCCTCCGGTCATGGTAATTCCAGTTAACGGATCTACTATATAAACATTAGTCAACGCTACATTTCCTGTATTGGATACTGTGAAATTATACGTGATGGTTTCCCCTACTTTTGCATTACTGTCACCATCTTCATCATTGAAATGTGCCGTTTTCACTAAAGCAATACTTGGTCTTGATACAAATAGGGTTACCGTTGCAGCATCACAATTTGAAAGATTTGATTTTTCGCAAATACTGTACGTTAATGTATAGATACCTCCCGGTGTATTAGCTGGAACACTTATTGTTCCTGTGGTAGTGTCAATTACCGGAACTGCTGCTCCAGGTGTTTTTGGAACTGCCGGTGTTGTCACTTTTAAATCAACCAGGCTAATAACAACTGGTACGCCATTTAAAGTATCCGAATTTGGATTACCAGCTAGTACATTCCCTGCATTTGGTGTTCCTGTTATTCCATTTACGTTTGGAATGTTATCATCATTTGCAATTATTGATGTCCCTGCAATTACTGTTACTTTGATTTCATCTGAAACCGTCGCACAAGTTGCCGGAGTTAGTTTGTCACATAACTGATAAACTACATTATAGGTCCCCGGCGTGGTTCCTGCCGCAACACTTACTTTTCCGGTTAACGGATCTAAAGTAATTCCTGTTGGCCATGTTCCTGATACTGCAACTGTAGCATTTCCTGTTGTTCCTAATACTGCTGGAACTCCATTTACTTTATCGTTGCTTGCAATGTTTGTGAAAACAGTTCCTCCTGTTGATGCAATAGTTCCATTTTCGAATATTGGCTCTACCACTGGAGTTACTTTGATTTCATCTGAAACCGTCGCACAAGTTGCCGGAGTTAGTTTGTCACATAACTCATAAACTACATTATAAGTTCCCGGTGTGGTTCCTGCCGCAACACTTACTTTTCCGGTTAACGGATCTAAAGTAATTCCTGTTGGCCATGTTCCTGACACTGCAACTGTAGCATTTCCTGTTGTTCCTAATACTGCCGGAACTCCATTTACTTTATCGTTACTTGCAATGTTTGTGAAAACAGTTCCTCCTGTTGATGCAATAGTTCCATTTTCGAATATTGGTTCAACTGTTGCCGTTACTGTAATTTTAGCTTCAGCCTGATCACACATTGGTGTACCGGCTGCTGCCATTGCTTTTGAACATATACTATAAATTACAGTATAAACGCCTGGTGCAGTACCAGTATTAACCTTAATAGTACCATCGGTATTTAATGTCATTCCTGTCGGTAAATAAACCGCACTTAAATTTACTTCTGAAGCGACTATAGGTGTACCATGTAATTTGTCATTCAACAATACAGAAACCGTGGTACCTCCGTTCAGTCCATTAACTACCAATGGTGTTTCATCAATCGCATCAATAAAACTTACTACTGTACAGGTTGAACAAGTAGGATCTATTGGCCTGCAAGTCGAACAAATTGGGCTTGGATCAGTTGACTTAGCTGTTACCGGAGATCCTGTTGGAGGAGTTCCTGTTACAGTAGCCACGTTGTCTACCTGACCGTTATTCATATCAGCCAAAGTGATGGTGTGAACTGCCGTGAAACTAGACGAGTCTGTTGCTCCGGGAGCTAAACTCGCTAAACTTCCACTTACCACTGCATTAGCATCACTAATGGTTACCGGAGCCAGGGTTACGTTTCCTGTGTTGGTAACTGTAAAGGTATAGTCAATTCTATCTCCTACGTTTACAATACCGTCGGCATTAGCATCTACATAAGTTGCCTTTTTGCTTACCGTTACTTTTGGCGAAGACGTTAAAGGAACTACGGTACAGCTTGGACATGCCGCTGGATCTTTTGGTGGACAAGTTGAACAAATTGGACTTGGATCGGTTGACTTAGCTGTTACCGGAGATCCTGTTGGAGGAGTTCCTGTAGCTGTGGCCACGTTGTCTACCTGACCGTTATTCATATCGGCCAAAGTAATGGTGTGAACGGCTGTAAAGCTAGACGAATCTGTTGCTCCTGGAGCTAAACTCGCTAAACTTCCGCTTACCACTGCATTAGCATCGGTAATGGTTACCGGAGCCAAGGTTACGTTTCCTGTGTTGGTAACGGTAAAAGTATAGTCGATTCTATCGCCTACATTTACAATACCATCTCCATTAGCATCTACATAAGTAGCTTTTTTGCTTACCGTTACTTTTGGTGAAGACGTTAAAGGAACTACGGTACAGCTTGGACATGCCGCTGGATCTTTTGGTGGACAAGTTGAACAAATTGGACTTGGATCGGTTGACTTAGCTGTTACCGGAGATCCTGTTGGAGGAGTTCCTGTAGCTGTGGCCACGTTGTCTACCTGACCGTTATTCATATCGGCCAAAGTAATGGTGTGAACGGCTGTAAAGCTAGACGAATCTGTTGCTCCTGGAGCTAAACTCGCTAAACTTCCGCTTACCACTGCATTAGCATCGGTAATGGTTACCGGAGCCAGGGTTACGTTTCCTGTGTTGGTAACGGTAAAAGTATAGTCGATTCTATCGCCTACGTTTACAATACCGTCGGCATTAGCATCTACATAAGTTCCTTTTTTGCTTACCGTTACTTTTGGTGAAGACGTTAAAGGTACTACTGTACAGCTTGGACATGCCGCTGGATCTTTTGGTGGACAAGTCGCACAAATTGGACTTGGATCGGTTGACTTAGCTGTTACCGGAGATCCTGTTGGAGGAGTTCCTGAAACTGTAGCCACGTTGTCTACCTGACCGTTATTCATATCAGCCAAAGTAATGGTGTGAACTGCCGTGAAACTAGACGAGTCTGTTGCTCCGGGAGCTAAACTCGCTAAACTTCCACTTACCACTGCATTAGCATCACTAATGGTTACCGGAGCCAGGGTTACGTTTCCTGTGTTGGTTACTGTAAAAGTATAGTCAATTCTATCGCCTGCGTTTACGATTCCATCTGCATTAGCGTCTACGTAAGTTGCCTTTTTGCTTACCGTTACTTTTGGTGAAGACGTTAAAGGAACTACGGTACAGCTTGGACATGCAGCTGGATCTTTTGGTGGACAAGTCGAACAAATTGGGCTTGGATCAGTTGACTTAGCGGTTACCGGAGATCCTGTTGGAGGGGTTCCTGTAGCTGTAGCTACGTTGTCTACCTGACCGTTATTCATATCAGCCAAAGTAATGGTGTGAACTGCCGTGAAACTAGATGAATCTGTTGCTCCTGGAGCTAAACTCGCTAAACTTCCACTTACCACTGCATTAGCATCGGTAATGGTTACTGGAGCCAGGGTTACGTTTCCTGTGTTGGTTACTGTAAAAGTATAGTCAATTCTATCGCCAACGTTTACGATACCATCTGCATTAGCATCTACGTAAACTCCTTCTTTGCTTACCGTTACTTTTGGTGAAGACGTTAAAGGAACTACGGTACAGCTTGGACATGCAGCTGGGTCTTTTGGTGGACAAGTTGAACAAATTGGACTTGGATCGGTTGACTTAGCTGTTACCGGAGATCCTGTTGGAGGAGTTCCTGAAACTGTAGCCACGTTGTCTACCTGACCGTTATTCATATCAGCCAAAGTGATGGTGTGAACTGCCGTGAAACTAGACGAGTCTGTTGCTCCGGGAGCTAAACTCGCTAAACTTCCACTTACCACTGCATTAGCATCACTAATGGTTACTGGAGCCAGGGTTACGTTTCCTGTGTTGGTTACTGTAAAAGTATAATCAATTCTATCGCCAACGTTTACAATACCATCTGAATTAGCATCTACGTAAGTTGCCTTTTTGCTTACCGTTACTTTTGGTGAAGACGTTAAAGGAACTACGGTACAGCTTGGACATGCAGCTGGATCTTTTGGTGGACAAGTCGCACAAATTGGACTTGGATCGGTTGATTTTGCTGTTACCGGAGATCCTGTTGGAGGGGTTCCTGTAGCTGTAGCCACGTTGTCTACCTGACCGTTATTCATATCGGCCAAAGTAATGGTGTGAACGGCTGTAAAACTAGACGAATCTGTTGCTCCGGGAGCTAAACTCGCTAAACTTCCGCTTACCACTGCATTAGCATCGGTAATGGTTACCGGAGCCAGGGTTACGTTTCCTGTGTTGGTAACGGTAAAAGTATAGTCGATTCTATCGCCTACATTTACAATACCATCTCCATTAGCATCTACATAAGTAGCTTTTTTGCTTACCGTTACTTTTGGTGAAGACGTTAAAGGAACTACGGTACAGCTTGGACATGCAGCTGGGTCTTTTGGTGGACAAGTCGCACAAATTGGACTTGGATCGGTTGATTTTGCTGTTACCGGAGCTCCTGTTGGAGGGGTTCCTGTAGCTGTAGCTACGTTGTCTACCTGACCGTTATTCATATCGGCCAAAGTGATGGTGTGAACGGCTGTAAAACTAGACGAATCTGTTGCTCCTGGAGCTAAACTCGCTAAACTTCCGCTTACCACTGCATTAGCATCGGTAATGGTTACCGGAGCCAGGGTTACGTTTCCTGTATTTCTAACGGTAAAAGTATAGTCAATTCTATCGCCTGCGTTTACAATACCGTCGGCATTAGCATCTACATAAGTTCCTTTTTTGCTTACCGTTACTTTTGGTGAAGACGTTAAAGGTACTACTGTACAGCTTGGACATGCCGCTGGGTCTTTTGGTGGACAAGTCGCACAAATTGGACTTGGATCGGTTGACTTAGCTGTTACCGGAGCTCCTGTTGGAGGGGTTCCTGTAGCTGTAGCTACGTTGTCTACCTGACCGTTATTCATATCGGCCAAAGTGATGGTGTGAACGGCTGTAAAGCTAGACGAATCTGTTGCTCCTGGAGCTAAACTCGCTAAACTTCCGCTTACCACTGCATTAGCATCGGTAATGGTTACCGGAGCCAAGGTTACGTTTCCTGTGTTGGTAACGGTAAAAGTATAGTCGATTCTATCGCCTACATTTACAATACCATCTCCATTAGCATCTACATAAGTAGCTTTTTTGCTTACCGTTACTTTTGGTGAAGACGTTAAAGGTACTACTGTACAGCTTGGACATGCCGCTGGGTCTTTTGGTGGACAAGTCGCACAAATTGGACTTGGATCGGTTGATTTTGCTGTTACCGGAGCTCCTGTTGGAGGGGTTCCTGTTACAGTAGCTACGTTGTCTACCTGACCGTTATTCATATCGGCCAAAGTGATGGTGTGAACGGCTGTAAAACTAGACGAATCTGTTGCTCCGGGAGCTAAACTCGCTAAACTTCCGCTTACCACTGCATTAGCATCGGTAATGGTTACCGGAGCCAGAGTTACGTTTCCTGTGTTGGTAACGGTAAAAGTATAGTCAATTCTATCGCCTGCGTTTACAATACCGTCGGCATTAGCATCTACATAAGTTCCTTTTTTGCTTACTGAAATACCAGCACATTCACTAGCGATTACAACATTAGCTGAAACTACTGAACTACAAGCTCCCAATGTAGCAGTTACCGTATAAGTTCCTGCCGGAGCGGTTACTGTAGCGCCTGAAATAGTAACTCCTGTTGATGGGTTTACCGTATAAGTATAAGCAGCATTATAATTTGAAATCGCAAAACTTCCTGTAGCCACTGAACAAGTAGGTTGAGTTACTGTTCCTGCCGTTGGTTGTACCGGGGTTGTAGGTTGTGCATTTATCACAACATCAGCTGAAACTACTGAACTACAAGTTCCCAATGTAGCCGTCACGGTATAAGTTCCTGCCGGAGCGGTTACTGTAGTCCCTGAAATAGTAACTCCTGTTGATGGGTTTACCGTATAAGTATAAGCAGCATTATAATTTGAAATCGCAAAACTTCCTGTAGCCACTGAACAAGTAGGTTGAGTTACTGTTCCTGCTGTTGGTTGTACCGGGGTTGTAGGTTGTGCATTTATCACAACATCAGCTGAAACTACTGAACTACAAGTTCCCAATGTAGCCGTCACGGTATAAGTTCCTGCCGGAGCGGTTACTGTAGTCCCTGAAATAGTAACTCCTGTTGATGGGTTTACCGTATAAGTATAAGCAGCATTATAATTTGAAATCGCAAAACTTCCTGTAGCCACTGAACAAGTAGGTTGAGTTACTGTTCCTGCCGTTGGTTGTACCGGGGTTGTAGGTTGTGCATTTATCACAACATCAGCTGAAACTACTGAACTACAAGTTCCCAATGTAGCCGTCACGGTATAAGTTCCTGCCGGAGCGGTTACTGTAGTCCCTGAAATAGTAACTCCTGTTGATGGGTTTACCGTATAAGTATAAGCAGCATTATAATTTGAAATCGCAAAACTTCCTGTAGCCACTGAACAAGTAGGTTGAGTTACTGTTCCTGCTGTTGGTTGTACCGGGGTTGTAGGTTGTGCATTTATCACAACATCAGCTGAAACTACTGAACTACAAGTTCCCAATGTAGCCGTCACGGTATAAGTTCCTGCCGGAGCGGTTACTGTAGTCCCTGAAATAGTAACTCCTGTTGATGGGTTTACCGTATAAGTATAAGCAGCATTATAATTTGAAATCGCAAAACTTCCTGTAGCCACTGAACAAGTAGGTTGAGTTACTGTTCCTGCTGTTGGTTGTACCGGGGTTGTAGGTTGTGCATTTATCACAACATCAGCTGAAACTACTGAACTACAAGTTCCCAATGTAGCCGTCACGGTATAAGTTCCTGCCGGAGCGGTTACTGTAGCCCCTGAAATAGTAACTCCTGTTGATGGGTTTACCGTATAAGTATAAGCAGCATTATAATTTGAAATCGCAAAACTTCCAGTAGCCACTGAACAAGTAGGTTGAGTTACTGTTCCTGCTGTTGGTTGTACAGGTTTTTCTTTTATTACAACATCAATTCCGGTTCTGGCGCTTTCGCAATTTCCAACCGTCTGACTAACATAATAAGTTGTAGTACCAACGGTCGTCGTTGCAGGTGTTGGTGCAGTTGCACTTCCAACACCTCCTGTTTGAGCAGTATACCATTTCAGGTTTGAACCTGTTGCCGTTAAAGCCGTTGCTGTTGCATCCTGACAATAATTCACTGGTGTCGTAACGACTGGTGCATCAGTGGTACTGATTTCTCCTTTAAAAGGATAATTATGTGTTTCTGAACCGCCAATGTTTTGAATTAAATTTCCACCAACAATAAAACGGCCGTTCATACCAATCATTTCGTTGGTAACCGTACCTGTACGTTGTGGAATAACCATACTTCCCCAAAACTGAGCTCCTTTTAAAGAAACAGTAGTGGCTGTAGGTAAATTCCATAAAATTCGTAGTGAAAAAGGCGCTACTTCATTCGCAGGTGCTTTATTCCCACTACCTACTGCCTGAGTTACACCATTAAACTGAAATGTAGCAATATTAAAGTTTGTTGTTGTACCGGGTACGTTAATTAATAAACTCGCAGTATCCGGAAAACCAACAAAATTAATAGTACCATTTGGTCTTGATGCTAAAACATTAGGGATGTTTATCACATACGATTTTGAAACAGCAGGTGTTAAACAAGTAAACGTATAAGTTCCGAATCCATCATTTGTAAAAGTAACCTTTGGATCACTTGGCAACTGATTCCAGGCCGTACTTGAAACCTGTAAAGCATTGAACGCATCATTATAAGGTGTTAAATCTAAAGTAGCTTCATTAATAACTTTAGATGCATCTCCGGTAATTTTAACATTAGGAGATTTTGTTCCCTTATAAACTATAGTTCCATAGGACTTTTGACCATTACCGCTCTCTCCTCCCAGTATTAAATTACCTGAAGCTACTGAGGCATCAAAATTACCCCCTATGGTTAAAATATTCTTATTATCATCCGGTACAATAAAAGACCCTACTCCGGCCACTCCAAGATTAAAAGCACTTGTTTTGTTCATGGTAAAATTCCCATATACAAAACTACGTCCTTCATATTCGGCACCATTTGTTATGGTAAGATTCCCTCCAACAGCAAAGTTAATGGCATTATCACGACCGATAAAATCTCCGGTAAAAGTCGCCGGTTTATAGATACTGGTTGGCGGATTAGAGGAAATTACATCACTTAAAAACACTCCTAAACAAGAGTTTGTAGTAGATGGAAATGGCAAAGGATCTATAACTGTTAAGGCATCTGTCTTTGCATTATTACATCCCACACCACTAGGCGTTCCGTCACATTCTACATCCGGGTCTACCGGAGGTGTACCAATATGTGTATCGGCAGTAGCGTCCGGATCTGTTAAATCTGCAGGACGCATGATCGTTGCTTTAACTATAGGATTACTTCCCCCCGCGGCTAGTACCTTTACCACAATTGTAAAGGTAACTGTTGCATCTTTGGGTAAATCAACCGTAGCATCAAGAACTCCACCGGTAATTGTTTGTGCTGTAATTGCACCTCCTAAAGTAGAGGAAGAAGTAAAAGATTGTACCGCTAAATTTGCACCTAAGGCTAAATCTGAAAATTTAAATTTTGCACCGGTTACATCGTTTGGTCCTCCAATGTTCTTAACAACAACTGTATAGGTAACATTTGATCCCACATTACCACTTACCACATCACTAATACTTGTTACCGCCAAATCGGCAGCGTTCTGAATAACCGAAAATTCTGTCGGAGTAGGTGGCGTTGTATATACGTAAGACCAGGTATCTATTAAACCCAGATTACCATATCCTCCAGACCATCTATGTGCGCCTGATGCGCTACTGGTATTTAAGGTACGTGAAGAAGCATCCACCGGACTAGGGGCTACACCTCCTGAATCACCTGTTATAATTGAATCATTCCAATAAATATTACTATTAGGATTAGATCCGTTAACTCTCGTAATAATAATTCCTTGCGGATTATCTTCGGCATCGATGTAAGGAAAATGCACTTCTCCGTTAAATAAAATCACGGCCACTTTGACCTTTGCTCCATATGGTATAGAGTTACCTTGATTGTCCTTACCATCCCAACGAACAGAATTTGAACCTGCAACGGCAGTACCGCGTAGGATTCTGTCTACAGGATCGGCCATAGAGTTATTATTATTAACATCAATCTCTATGGTGTAATTGGCATTTGTATTCGCGTCAAAAGTCACAAACCCACCTAGAGGAGCGGTTCCCATACCCGATGAGCTTCCTTCAACTCCTCTTAAATTTACATTACTTATCGTTTGGGTTATAATGGGCTTATTTAACCAGGTAGTACTTGCTGAACCATTATAAATATTGGCTTCCGCAGGCATAGAAGGATCCGGTGTATTATAAAAAATCTTATGCGTAAAATTAGTCAAATCATCCGAGTCGGTCGGGTTATGAAAAGAATAGTCCGTTGCGCTGCTTGAATAATTATTAACTCTAGCCAACGGTGAACTTGTATATACTGGTGCTGCACTATTCGAAACACCCGATCTTAATCCTTTATTATTAACAAAGAAATTAAAATAAACAGGTCGTACCCCATTGGTTTGGATGTTGTATTGAAATCCGTCATATGTTAAAACCTTTAAATTGGAATTCCACTGATTTGTTGCATCTCCTAAGTGACCTGTTAAAACATTCGCATAAACACGACCTGATTTAGCGACACCTGAAGCGGCAACCGTTACATCCCAAGCCACAATATAACAAGTATTAGTAGCTTGTGTCCAATTTGAATTAGCCTGTATATTTGCATTCCCACCAGGCATAGGAGATGGAGCTAAATTGGGAGAATCTGACAAAAATTCGACAATCCAAATTCCACTTTCAGAAGCACCTACAGTTCTGGAATAAGCATTATACCCCCCTGCTCCTACTAATGCTGAAGGGCCATTTAATTCTTGTGCTCTACTAGAAATTAAACCTACAGTCGTACTTGTTCCGCTATTGTAAGAAGTACCATTTGGTGCGGTTAAGATAATTCTTCCAACACCTGAACCAGTTTTCCCTTGAGCAGAAGAACCCAGGTACAACACTTCTCCGGCATTAGCATAAACATACATTTTTCCCCGATTGGCAACGCCCCAGGTATTCGTTGTATTAATAGAATTATTGGTACTCGACATCAACATCCTGTACCCTGTTGCCCCACTGGGGAACAAATCCTTAGACCCTTCAGCAAAGACATTCCATCCACTGAAGAGAGAAAGGAAGCACAGTATAAAAGTCAGCTGTAATTGCCTTAATTTTAATGTAATTTTATTCAACATTTTAATAGTTTTGATTATTAGTAACTGCTATAGTATTTATCTCCCGATAACAACCTGAATGCCATTTTAATTCCTGCTGCTGTAGCGAATGCATGAGAGTAAAAAAAAGATCTTTAATAAATGTATCGGGTGAAAAGCGATTACTTTTTCGGATAAAAGCATCAAAATCAAGCGAAGTAAAAGAGATTAAGAAACCCTCCTCCAGAGCGCTTCTTCTAACAAAAAACCGGGTTTTAAAAAAAGTAAAGTTCACCATATAATAAATAATTAAAATTCCATACAAAGACTCTTCGAATATCCCTTGATATTCAAAAATTATAGCGATTAGACTCAAGTCAAAGGGACCTAAATCACCACTACACTCTAGTTAATATGTCCCAGTTTTGATGCCTCGCGCACCATACCGGCAACATTACTCACATCGAGTTTGCTAAAAATGTTTTTTCTGTGATTTTCGACCGTATTGACCGAAAGTTTTAGTTCGCCGGCAATATCGGCTGTAGTAAATTCTCTAATAATGTATTGCATGATCGTAAGCTCTTTTGCCGTTAGCGTAATTGCCGTGCCTACCCTGTTCTGTTTGGATAAAAAGGCATAGTCGTCCGGCAGATAAACTCCGCCTTCCCATACTAATCTAATAGCTTCTAAAAGATCTTCGCTGTC
The DNA here is from genome assembly GCF_025947365.1 of Flavobacterium sp. N502540. Lineage (NCBI taxonomy): Bacteria > Pseudomonadati > Bacteroidota > Flavobacteriia > Flavobacteriales > Flavobacteriaceae > Flavobacterium > Flavobacterium sp. N502540. The sequence goes on along the minus strand of NZ_CP110012.1, from coordinate 4,242,258 downwards.
CTGATTTTTATTAACGTAACCTTTTACGCCCATAGCCAATAGGTTTTCGACTAATATAGGACTCGAAAGAGAGGTAAAAGCAATTACTCGCAAATCAGGGTGATTTTTATGAAGGTATTCATAAACTTCCAGTCCCTGCACATCACTTGCAATCAGATCAACAATAATTAAATCTAATCCTGAATGCTGCTGAACTTTAAGATATAAATCTTGCTTATTTGTCGCGTAAAAAAGCACTTCCAAATCTTTTTGATTTGAAAAAAAACTAGTAAGACCCCCACAAACAATAGGTTGGTCTTCAAAAAATGCAATATGTATCATAGTACAAATTAGCGACAAAAAAATTGTTAAATAAATAGCGGTTTTCCCTATTTCGGCAAGATAATTTTGAAAGTACAACCTGCTGATTCATTGTTAAAAACAGCAAGCGTTCCTTTGTTTTTCAGCATTAATTCCTGACACAAATAGAGCCCGATTCCAAACCCAGATTCCAGATTAGTACCTAGTCCCGGATTTATTTTCTGCTTGAATAATTTGTCAATCTTTTTTTGCTCGATTCCTTTTCCCGAATCTGTTACGATTATTTCATGATGATCATATTCTATCACAATAGTACTGTCGATATAGCTAAATTTAATGGCATTGTTGATAACGTTTCGCAAGACTATACTTAAAACAGCCGAGTTGAAAACAACGATTGTTCCTTTTGCGACCTTAAGTTCAATTGTAATATTCTTGGCCTTTATCTGATGTGCTAACTCCTTACAGGCAGCGTTGATAAGGTTGTGCAGCATAATCTCGCTATAACCCGATTGTGCGGTAATCAATTCCATTTTGGCCCAATCGAGTAAACTCGTAAGCATGGCATCCGATTGTTCCAATTGCTGCCCAATTGCTTTCATGTAAGTTGATACAATCTCATTTTCATTTTTAAGTATCTCTTCTTTCTCCAATAAAATTTTTAAGGTTGTGATTGGTTCCTTAAAGTCATGGGAGATTACCGTAAAAATCTTTTGGTGCAATAAATTAAGACGTTTAAGATCATTATTTTTTACTTCAATTTGCTCTTTTTGAAGTTTTAGCGTTTCATTGGTAATTCGTTGCTTTTTGGTCAATACTACAATCGAATACAACAATATGATTAACAACGTAATTCCGATTAACGAAGCAATAAGAGCCACTTTCTGTTTTTGCAGACGCTCTTCTTTATTATCGTTGATTCTTTTCAGGTAAGTATTCTGCTGTTCCTTTAACTTGATTTTGTTCGCAATTTCAAACGAATCAATTCTGCTGTTTCGAATCTTCGTATCTTCTATTCCTACTAATCGATCCAGTCTTTCGAATGTTTTATGAGCAGCTTCAAACTCTCCCTGCTCGACCATAATTTCTCTTAAGGTTCGTAAGGCGTTAATTTTATTCTCTAAATCATTGCAGCTGTCAGCCACTCTTATACTTTCGGTAATCGCTTTTTTTGCTTTTTCTATTCTGTTTTGCCTGCTGTACACACGGGCCGTTTTGACATAAACTTCCGCAAGCTTACATGGATTATACTTCTTTGCTACACGTTCTGTGAGCAAAAATTCTTCCATACTTTTCTTGTGATCGTAATTGATGTAATAATAGTATCCAATAATTAAATGCAGTACTATATAATTGCTCGGACTGTCAGCTGGCGAAATTTCATTTTGGCATAAATTGGCATAGTAAAATGCTTTTTTATAATCTTTTTGAGTAAATAATAAATCCGATAATATATATAGACTTCTATAATACGTTTTCAGCGATTCCTTTCCTTCGCCTTTCAGCGCAATAGATTTATTCAAAAAAATGATTGCATCCGATGATCTACCGATGATTTTATAGTAATTAGCCTTAAAAAAATGCAACAATTGAAGTTCATATACACTCAAATCAGGTTTGGTGAGATGTTTATCAATTAAGTAACTGATACTGTCTGTTTGATTACGGGTATCTAAATTTCTTAATTTCTCTCCTAGTTGTTTGATTCGGGGGGTGATTTCCTGAACCTGAGCCTGAGAATGGAATGAAACTAAGAAAAAAGCAAGGATGAAATACTTTACGGAACTGGTTAGTTTTACCTTATTGTCAGGTAATATGGATTTAAAGCTAAAAAGAGAAAGGAATTCAAAAAAAATACTCTTAAAAAGAATAAAAGACTTCTGAATATGTTTGGGCCAATTGTCTACGGTCATAAAATTAACTTACATTTTTTTAGTAAATCTCTTCACAACTCAGCCCCTATCCATTTAAAATTTACAGCAGCAAAATTATCAATAACAACCTAATGAATTGCTATGAATTCAATAAAATAAACCATTTAAATTTAAAGAAATTGCCCTTAATTCAATTTTTAATAAATTAACAAGATATTTAGCATTAATTTAAAAGCGATTAAATATAATCCTACTGTGAGAATCTTGTGTATACCTAGTTTTTATAACCTTTTAAACACAATGACATTTTAAGCAAAATAAAATAATATTCTGAACAAAGTCACCCCTTCTATACCAAATACCGGCTACTTCAATGGCTTAAAAACAATTTCGTAAGACTTGGCTTTGTTTAGAAATGCATTAGCAAACTCCTGAATGTCTTTTTCAGTGATGCTATTTACAATATCTACATAAGCTGCAGGATTATCCATGTTTATATTGTACTCAAAAAAATTGTATAATAAACTCAAACTGTAGCTGTTGAAATTTTTGCTGTCTTCTCTTGATTTCAAGTAGTTGATTTTAGTTTTTGCAAGGTCCTCTTTTACCAAAACACCTTTTTTAATTTTGTTAATTTCGTCGTACACTGTAGGAAGTAAAGTGTTCACTTTGATCGGATCTGAATCAAAATTTATCGATAGGGCAACCGTATTTTTTGGAAATCTCGAAGCTGCCGCACTGACCTGAACACCATAAGTTCCTCCTTCTTTTTCTCTAAGATTCTCTGTATAGCGTAAAGTCAAAATGTCACGCAGCATATCTGCCAAAACAGCATTTTTAGAAGTGTATTTAAAATCGCTTTCAAACTGAATATTGACAGTACTTTTGGGCGTTTCCATTTTAATTAAAACTTCTTTTTTAATTTTATTGGAACTCCAGACAGGTGTTTTGTCTTTGAATGTTTCTTCTCTTTTTATACCGGGAATACTGGCGATGTATTTTTCTAATAGTGGTTTCAGCACTTCCGGTGTTACGTCACCTACAATAAAAAACTCAAAGTTAGAAACATCACAAAATCGTTCTTTATAAATTGCTTTTATTCTTTCAAAAGACAAATCATCAATAAACTGCTGATCCAAAATTCTTACTCTGGGATTATTTTTTCCGTAAACAATTGCATTGATACTATCGGTCATTTTTGCATTGATATCCTTGTCTTTGTTTTCGAGATAATTTTGAAGATCTAATTTCTTAATATCATAAATTTCCTTGTCGAAACGTGGCTTTACAAAACGCAGATGCACCAATTGCAGCATTGCTTCGAGGTCCTTTACTTTGGCATTACCCGAAACCGTCTCATTTAAATCTCCTACATTTATTCCCGTACCGACAACCTTTCCTGAAAGAATTTTTTCCAAATTAATATTAGAAAATGCTCCCACACCTGAAGCATCTGTCAAACCGTTCAGTGCAAATGTCGATGGCAGATCTTTGAGATCATATAAGGACGCTCCCCCGAAACTTTCCGCATACAACTGTACATCATTTACATTTTTATTTGCAAATTTATAATGCACCTTTACGCCATTGCTTAAAATATAAGTAGTAGCACCGATTTCTTTACTTTCCTTTTCAGCAGTAATTTTACCCGGAACAATTGTTACATCAGTCAACAGTGACTTATCATTAAAACTGTCTGCATAAGGCTTTAAATAAGGATTGTTTTCTGATTTGGCAATAATAGCAAAAGCGTTTTCCTTTGTTAAATTGGTTTCATTTTCCATCCCTTCAACGGTCACTACTCTGTTTTTTGAAGTATATCCACGAGTTAATTCGACCTGAAGAGCTTTTGAATCGATATCTTTCAAAATAGATTGTATCATTTCAAACTCGCTTTTAGTATCTGTAAACAGTCGATGCAAAAGATAATCTGATTGTATACTATTGGCAATACTGCTATGTGAAACTTCTTTCTCTGATTGGATATAGTTTTCGTAAAAAGAACTAATGAAAGTTACTTTTCTTTGAATTTCACCTTCCGAAAAACCAAATTTTCCGGCACGTATATACTCATCCATAACTACAGCTAAAGCTTCTGCCTGTTTATTTGGTTTTGGAGCAATATCCATCCCCATTACATCATTCACTCTTCTAAAATTAGAATAATAAGCCTCCGCATTTTTAAACGGACAGTTTTCTTTCTGTGCTAATTCATTCAATCTGTCGTTGAGCATCGAAAACGCCATTATTCTCGTTATTGACTGCTTCAGATCAGCAAAAGTCTGGCTCTGACCTGTTCCATTTTGAATGATTTTAAAAGATATAGTCGAATTTGTTATTTCTTTATCGAGCGCTAACTTAAAAAATGGTTCCTCATGATCCGGAATTGCGACCTCAAATCGTTTCTTCGGGTTTTTAGCTTTCGGAACATCAGCAAATAATGTTTTTATTTTTTGCTCAATTTCTTCAGCATTTACATCCCCAACAACGGCAATTGCCTGCAAATCGGGACGGTACCATTCTTTGTAAAAATCTCGTAGCAAAGCGTAATCAAAATGTCTTACAATATCCATATCACCAATAGCAACACGGTTTGCATACAGCGAATGGTTGTACAAATAAGGGTTGAACAAATTAGAAATGCGGGTTGATGCGTTTTGCCTGGTTCTCCATTCTTCAACAATAATACCACGTTCGGCATCAATTTCCTCATTGGTTAATAGTAATGAATGGGACCAATCGTGCAAAATCAGCAATGCAGTATCAATTACTTTAGGATCTGTTGACGGAATATTGTCAAAATTATAAACCGTCTCATCAAAACTGGTGTAAGCATTTATATTATTTCCAAAAACAGCCCCTTGTTTTTCGAGAGTCGTCAAAATTCCTTTTCCGGGAAAATTTTTAGTTCCGTTGAAAGCCATGTGCTCCAGAAAATGTGCCAATCCTTTCTGATTGTCATTCTCTAAAATAGAGCCTACGTTTTGAATAATATAATAACTTGCTGTGTTTTTATTTACCGCTGTTGGATAAATATAATACGTCATGCCATTGGATAGTACTCCTTTTTTAAGAGTTTTATTTCCAATTAAGGCATCAGCAGGTTTGTAGTTTTGCGCATTTATGGAAGCCACTCCAATAAATAATAATAGTAAGTGTAAAAATTGAGCGTGTACAGATTTCATCATTTTTGATTTCGGCATTTAAAGTAAGAATATATATTATCCCACATCAGTTGAGAGTATAAGTATTCCTCCTACTTAGAAATATCTTCGCCTAAGGACGGATATGCTTCTTTTTCAATTCATCTGATCATGGTCTTCGCAAAATAATTAAAAATGATGTACGAAAAAATTTGCGTTACTTATTTAACACATTAAATTTCTGTGCGACACTTGTTCTGCTCAACCTTTTTATACTTGAGTCACCATCCTATTTTTTTCAAAATCGCACTTTATAGCTCACCCCTGCTGTCCATGCCCGTGTAAGTCCGTCCGGTCTGACTTCTCTCACTACAAAAGGCGTCGCAACTGAGACTTCGATACTGCTTCCGGATGAAAAATGATATCCTGCAATTAGATTTCCATTAATGGTAAGTCCATCAGAGTTTTTAATGGTCTGTCTTTGGCCGTAAATATCTTCATAAGTATCTTCCCCTAAATGATAAATGAAAAGCAAATTCGGCTTGAACGAAAATTTACGATTGGCTGTATTTATGGTGTAGGTTCCGCGTAAAAGAACGTCCGGTTTTCTCTCAAATAAATTGGTGGTCACAAAATCATCAGTACCGGAATATTCGCTGAAATAGGAATTCTTGTTTATATTAAAGACAGGCAATTGTATCGCAGAATTAAAATCCCAATTTTTATAGTTCAGATTCACACTTCCCAAAAAATCAAAAGTTCCAAGACTGCTTTGATAATCCATTGGAAGCGGATGATCGTTTATTTTGAGATTACTTTGGTTAAACGGAACTTTAATCCCCGAAGTAAAACTCCATTTATACAAATTTATCGTAACAGGAGTATAATTTGCCGTTAAAAAAGCATCCCCAACCGAGCCCCTTCCTCCAAAACTTCCATTGGCATACTGAGAAGTCACTTTTACATTTCCCGACCACTGTTCATTAAAACTTCTGGTGTAAGCAATATAACCCGAAAAATATTTCACATCCACATCACCTTTCCCCAGAACAGTTCCAAATTCGATATGGTTGTTCTTCTTGTCATCATTTTCGTGAAATGCTCCTCCAATACTGCAAATACCGGCATCACTACAGCCTTGTGCTTTACTATAATTGAATATAAAAAATGAGGCTAAAACTAGCAAAAAGTTAATTTTCATAATGAGTTGGATTTTAAAGCAGCAGTGGCAAATAGATGATTGAATTGCTGACAATGAATTAATACATAGGGATAGACCGCTAAATTTACTCCTGTCGGAATCGCATAGGTCTGTGAATTTCCTGTTCCTAAACTTCCCAGATTTACAAAACTGTCCGGTCGATTGGTTTTAGAAAGATAAACCTTAAGATCAGGCCCACTGGAAATGCTAAAATCTTTAAGTGACAATTTATACAGATCCCCTTCTTTGTAAATTTGTGCAGAACCGGTAACGGTATTGCCCGGCTCAGCTTCAAAAGCTCCTGTAGAAAGCAAAATTGCTTCAGAAGAAACTACCATTGAACCAATTTTTTCGCGGGTCAATTCTCCTTCAGATTCACATCCGAAGAGTATTAAAATAGCTATAAAAGAAAATATTGTTCTCATGTTATATCGTTTAGTAAATCGAAATTAAGAACTCTTACAATCTCCTAATGTCGGCTAGTTTACATATCCTGAACATTTTTGATATTCTCCGTTTGTATTTTACATTTTCTCGTGCTTAGATTAAAAAACACCGAAACGCTCCGTTATATTTTTCTACCTTTATATCCAATATACCAATCGAGATGACCATCCAACAATTAAAATATATTGTAGCATTAGACGAGGAACGTCATTTTGCAAGAGCAGCGGAAGTTTGTCTGGTATCACAGCCCGGACTAACCATTCAGCTAAAAAATCTGGAAGAAGAAATTGGAATTAAAATTTTCGATCGAAACAAGGTTCCCTTAACACCTACAGTTCTTGGAATCGAAATTATAAACCGAGCCAAAAAAATACTTCGCGAGGCCGATGAAATTAGAGATTTTGTGGTGAATGAGAAAAACAAACTGGAAGGCGAAGTTAAAGTTGGAATCATTTCGACTTTGTCCCCTTATCTGATCCCTCTTTTTATTCAGGCCATGAAAAAAGCCACTCCAAAAATGCAATTCATTATAAAAGAAGCCAATACAGGACAATTGATGAATGATGTTATGACAGGAGCTCTGGATGTAGCCATTATGGCAACTCCTACCGGAAATCCTCATTTAATTGAGCATCCGGTTTTTAAAGAACCTTTTGTGGCGTACTTAAATACGGTGCACCCTATGGCCACAGCATCACATTACGAATTGCAGCCCTCAGACCGGGCCGAATTGCTTTTGCTTCAAAACGAATATTGTTACAATGCTCAGCTCCTTGATATTTGTGATATCAAAAGTACAGGGAAAATTAAAGAGCAATTCAGTTATGATATTAGCTCGATTGAAACCCTTAAAAATTTGGTACGAGCCGAATTAGGATTCGCCATAATCCCTCAACTTTCGATGATTAATGAAGTAGAAACCGGGCTTTTTAAACATTTTAAAGATCCAAAACCCGTACGCGAAATCAGTCTGGTGGTGTCTGACACTTTTTCTAAGAAGCTATTACTTGAAAAAATGAACGAAGCCATCTGGAATTGTTTACCGGAATCTTTACAGCAAAACTTTGCTTACCGTAAAATAAGATGGAACGATTCTCCTTATTTTATTAAAGCTACTACCCGATAAATAGCTATCGGGAATCAATATAAAAAAGCCAAAATACCTTGCAGTACTTTGGCTTTTTGTATTTAGAAAAATGCTTCAATTAGTAAGATCAATGAAAAAAAACATCATCAAATTAAAACAATCAAAAGCTTTTTCACACAGATTCTGCAGATTGAAACGGATTCTATAAGATTTTATTAATTGCTCCGCGTACATCTGCTCAAATCTCTTTAAAATCTGCGGGAAACAAAAAAATACATCGTCAAATTAAAATAATCAAACCTATTTTCTCGCAGATTCTGCAGATCGAAACAGATTCTATAAGATTTTATTAACTACTCCGGGCACATCTGCTCAAATCTCTTTTAAATCTGCGGGAAACTAAAAAAAACATCGTCAAATTAAAATAATCAAACCTGTTTTCTCGCAGATCTCGCAGATTGTGCAGATTCTATAACATTTTATTATTTTCCGCTTAGATCTTTAGCGGCACCAATAATTACGTTTGCCACAGCTTCCGGTTGTGAGATAAAAACACAGTGACTTCCTTTTACTTCTGTCGCTTTCGTTTTGGAACGTTTGTACATGGCACGCTGAATGGAAGGATCAATACTTTTGTCCTGTGTAGCAATTACTGCATAAGCCGGTTTATCTTTCCAGGCCGCTTTTGTAATAGGTGTGATAAAACCTTTGGCATAAAAAGCACCTTGTGAAGCGTACATAAAAGCAGCATCTTCTTTACTAATGTCGGCACAGAAACCGCCATGAAACTTGGCCTCATCATAATAAACGATACCTTTATCATTTGGAGCCAAAACACCATTCTCGGGAGCGGGAGCAGCCGTTTGCAGCCATTGCAAAGCCGATTCTCCGTTATCAGGCTGAAAAGCAGCTACATATACTAATCCCACAACATTAGCGTGATTACCGGCCTGCGTAATTACAGCACCTCCCCAGGAATGTCCCACCAAAATCGTTGGACCATCCTGATTGTCCAATACCACATTGGTTGCTGCGACATCATCTTCAAGAGAGCTTAACGGATTTTGAACAATGGTAACTTTATATCCTTTTTTTGAAAGTACGTCGTATAAATTTCTCCATCCAGAGCCGTCAGCAAATGCTCCGTGAACCAACACTACATTTTTAACTTTTGCCGGTGCAGTTTGTGCAATTGAAGTGGCAGACATTAAGAAAGTCAAAATTAAAGCGGCAGACATGAATAAGCGATTCAATTGTCTTTTTAGATTTATTGTTTTCATTTTTTTATTTTTTTAAGATGTTGTTTGTTAGATTCAAATTAAAGTTGAGATACCCTGTAATGACAATTATTTAAGACAATAAAGACACGTTTAAAGCGATCTCTGTATTTAGCAGTTTTGAAATAGGACAAATCTCTTTTGCTTTTTGAGCTGTTTTCTCAAAATCTTCTGTAGTAATCCCCGGAACCGATCCCGAAAGTTCAAGTGTAATTAAAGTAATCGTTCCGTCTTCAAAAGTTACTTTGGCTGTAGTATTAAGATCTTCGGGAACAAAACCGGCCTCTGATAATAAAAAGCTCAATTGCATTGTAAAACATCCCGCATGTGCGGCAGCTACCAATTCTTCGGGGTTAGTTCCTACTCCTTCCGCAAAACGGGTTTTAAAAGAGAGTTGAGCATTGTTTAAAGTGGTACTTTGTGTCGTGATGGTTCCTTTTCCTTCCATTCCTGTACCTTTCCAGTTTGCATTTGCGTTTCTTGTAAATTTCATGATTAAAGTTTTTAATGTTATCAATTTTTAATTTTCAAACCGTTGTTCTGATTTGATGGGACAAATTTATGGTGGGCATTCTCATAAATCAAATTGATAATTTTATAACCTTATAAAATTAAATTATAATCCTAACCTGAAATACTGAAACTTTATCTGATTTCTATGGCTTCAACCAACTCGATCAGGAAGTATTAACGGCAAGATTCTTGTTTACTTTTTAATGCAATTTATTTTTTCCAAATCATAATGAAGAGGAAAACAACAACAAAAAGAGCTTTGGATTCACATAAACAGCATAAGCATCTGCGAAAAAAAACGTAAATTTATAACTGATTGTCTGCATGTTACAAAACACTAGAAATAATTAACTTTCAGTAAATGCAATAAATAGTTATACTTAAATGTTATCTATCCGGATACAAACACATTCGTTTGATGTTTGCTTAAAACCTAAAAATAATATGAAAAAGATACTATTAACTATTATACTAACCGGTGCTGTTTTACAGGGATATGCGCAGAAGGAAGTGAATGGCAAATACAAACCCATTGATTCAAAAAATGTTGAATTAAAAGACGTTCCGCCTCCAACAGACACTCCGTTAAATCCCGATCTTCCGCTGCCAAAAGAGCCTACCGTTTTAAAAATCAACCCGGAAGATTTGTATAAAAACAACAGTCTGTACAAACCGGAAGCCAATGTGGAAGGGATCTTTTACAGAAGAAATGAATATTTGGGAGGTTTTGTCACCAATACGGCTGTATCTACCATCCGTTATCGTGACGCTGCTTTTGTAGACGGCGATAAAATACGCGTATACCTGAATGATAAAGTAATTGAACCCGAAGTAAGTTTAAACGGAGATTATCAGGGTTTTAAAATTACTTTAGTCAAAGGAATGAACAAAATTGACTTTGAAGCTTTAAACGAAGGTTCTGCTTCACCTAACACAGCTGAATTTCAAGTGTATGACGATAAAGGAAAAGTGATTGAAGCAAGTCAGTGGAATGTGGGAAAAGGTTACAAAGCAACTATTATTCTCTATAAAGAATAAAGTTTTCTTCACAAGTAAATATTCTTTCGTTAGGTTTTACGACCATAAAGTAAGAGTCTTTTAAAAGAATAAATAGCGGGAAGTTTGGGAAAACCTTCCGCTATTCTCTTTTTATAGGTTTCAATAAAAAGTACCTTCTCCTCTCCTTCCAGTCTTTCTGTATACGGAATCAAAGCCGAACCCGAGATGAAACTAAAAAGGGTTTCATGATCATTGGCTATAATTGGATATACTTTTTGCTGCATCTGAAGGTTTTCCAAACCGCCATCAAACAGAATTTGTGCATACTCATCGATACTTAAAACCGGGGATTCTCTTTTAAATCCTTTTAAAAAAGTGACGAAAGGCTCTTCCTGTACCAGCTCTAAAAGGATTTTATTGAGTTTGTTTTCCGGCTGTACCGGCATTTGCACAGCGAATTGTCCTTTCGGGTTTAACTGTTGCAGCAATCTGGTAAATAACGTATCATGATTGTCCGACCATTGTAAAGCTGCATTACTAAAAATAAGATCCCATTTTTCGCCCGATTCTATTGTTTTTTCTGTGGTGGCTTTTCTGAAATGCAGACGTTCCGTTTCTAAAGACTTGGATTGTTCCAGCATTTCCGGCGAAGAATCGACTCCCAAAAAGTACGCTTCTTCAAATTGATTAGACAGAATTGCCGTTTGTTCTCCTGTACCACAGCCCAAATCAATCGCTTTCATTCCTTTTACTGGCTGAATAAAACTGGCCAAATCATAAAATGGCTGATAACGAATATTTTTAAACTTATTATAAATTTCGGGATTCCAGGGCATTGCTCACTTATTTTATAATCCGTTCTGATTGGAAAAAAGGCTGCAATCAAGACAGATTCAGGTTACTAAAGACTAAGATACAAAATTATCTGAGGATGAAATAACAATAAAAACAGACATTCCAATACGTATTTATACGGCTTTAAGTAAAAGCGTGTCCTTCTATGGTGATTTATCTTTAAATTAAAATTTTTCTAAATCCGAAAGGTTTTTTAAAACCTGTAGGGTTTATTGGAAAGTTGCAGATTTTATTGACCTAGATCAAACTTTTGTGTCTGAAACAAGTCTAGCTTTGCTGCTCTTTAATTCAAAAAACGCAACAAAAGATGATCAATACATTATCCTATCCTTTAGAAAAATTTGGTTTAACCAGTGTCGAACGTGTCGAAAATGCTTTACGACAACTGCGAAACGGAAAAGGAATTCTACTAACTGATGACGAAAACCGCGAAAACGAAGGCGATTTAATTTTTTCGGCACAACACATCAATGTACAAGACATGGCCATGATGATACGCGAGTGCAGCGGAATTGTTTGCCTTTGTCTGACCAATGAAAAAGCCGATCAGTTGGAATTACCCTATATGGTGAAAGAAAACACCAGTAGTTTTCAGACGCCTTTTACCATTACAATCGAAGCAAAAGAGGGTGTAACGACGGGAGTTTCGGCAACAGATCGAATTACAACCATTAAAACTGCGGTTGCTCAAAATGCAAAACCCACAGATCTTGCAAAACCCGGGCATATCTTTCCTCTACGTGCCAAAAACAACGGCGTCCTTGAACGAAACGGGCATACTGAAGGCAGTGTAGATTTAATGAAATTAGCAGGCCTAAAACCGGAAGCCGTTCTATGCGAATTAATGAACGAAGACGGAAGCATGGCTAAACTGGACAAAATCATTAGCTTTGCAATACAGCACAATTTGGTAGTACTGTCAATAGAAGATATTATCTACTACCGAAAATATGTAAAAGATTATGTTTAATGGTTAATTGTTGATTGTTAATGGTTAATGGTTTATTGTTGATGTTTAGTTGTTTATACTCATCATCCAATAATCTAAAAATCAAACATTCTAATTATCTAATTATCTAACTATCTAATTAAAAAAATGCCCTACAAACAACTTGGTGCTTATATAAGAAGTCGTATTGCAGTTTCTGATAAAGATCTCAATACTATTTTGTCGCACTTTAAACCTGTACAGCGGGACAAAAACGACCTGTTGCTTTCGGCTGGACAAACGAGTCAAAATAGTTATTTTGTAGATAAAGGCTGTTTGAGAATTTACTACATTAACGAAGAAGGAAAAGATGTCACCCGTTATATTGCATTCGAAAATCAATTCGCTACGGCTTTGGTGAGTTTTATTACCAAAATGCCTTCAACAGAATACATACAGGTTATCGAGAAATCGGAGTTATTATATATCAGTCATGAAGATTTCAATCATTTGATGGAGATTGTTCCTCAATGGAGGGAATTTTATTGTTCGTATCTCGAAAAAGCCTATGTTAATAATACCAACAGACTAATGTCGTTTACAACTATGGGGGCTTTAGAAAGATACACCCAATTGCTCAAAATCAATCCCACAATTGTAAAACGATTGCCCAATAAAATTGTAGCTTCATACATCAATATTTCGCAGGAAACACTAAGCAGACTGAAATCTAAAGTTTTAATTTAGCTCCCTGTCAATCTGTGAAGTGCGAAATCTTACTAGTGAGATGTGAGACGTGAGATGTAAAACACTAATAGTCAGCGCCACAGAATAAAGAGTAAAGAATAAAGAATAAAGAATAAAGAGTAAAGAATAAAGAGTAAAGAATAAAGAGTAAAGAATGAAGAATCAATCATTAACAATTAACAATTAACAATTAACCATCAACCATTAACAATGCACATCGATACCATTCTGGATAACATCTTTCAGCTTCCCGAGGAGTCCAAAAATGCGCTAAAACTTTGTATTAGCGAAATAAAATATCCCAAAGGACACATACTGTTAAATGCCGGAAAGGTTGAGTCTGCGCTCTATTTTATAAAAAAAGGAATCGTGCGGGCGTATGTTCATGAAAATGATAGTGAAGTTACGTTTTGGTTCGGAAAAGAAGGACAAACCGTTGTTTCGATGAAAAGTTATGTTGAGGAGCAAAAAGGTTATGAAACGATTGAACTTCTGGAGGACTGCGAACTCTACGAATTAAAAAAAGCACATCTTCAGCAATTGTTTGATACCGATATCCATATTGCCAACTGGGGCAGAAAATTTGCCGAACAGGAACTTGTTAAAACCGAAGAACGTCTGATTTCAAGACAGTTTAGAAATGCCACTGATCGTTACTTGGAACTTATGAAATACCATCCCGAACTACTGCAAAGAATTCAATTGGGACATATTGCCTCCTATCTGGGTATCACACAGGTGAGTCTTAGCAGAATCAGAGCTGATCTGAAATAAATTCATTTTTTATCATTTGTTAAATTTTTATTGCGGGAGTTAAAGGAACTTTGCATCCTAAAATTTTAACAATTATGAACTGGATTATTCTAATTATTGCGGGACTGTTTGAAGTCTCTTTTGCAACTTGTCTCGGAAAAGCCAAAGAAGCCACCGGTACCGATGTTTATTTATGGTACACCGGATTTTTTGTATCACTAACCATAAGCATGCTGTTACTGATTAAAGCCACTGAAACCTTGCCTATTGGAACGGCCTACGCGGTATGGACCGGAATTGGAGCTGTTGGAACGGTATTGATGGGGATTCTTGTTTTTAAAGAGCCTGTTGACTTCTGGCGATTATTTTTTCTGTTTACTCTGGTAAGTTCTATTATTGGATTAAAAGCGGTATCACATTAATGAGACTATAACACTTACAATAGTTACTTCAAATTCAAATGTCAATTCAAGGAACGGAAATTTTATTCGGTGCAAGCCAATTTTCGTTCCCTGAAGCGACAAAAAGAGACCTAATCTGTCTTTTTACTTATAAGATTTATCCTTTTATTTTTTTCTTTATTTTTTTAATGAAACAATGTTGCATTTACAAATAAGAATTCTATATTTGTACTTCATTGCTTTATTAGCTATGGATTCATTAGAATGAAAAAGAAATTTAAATTTATAAATCTTTTGATGCCGTTGGTGGTAGTATTTGCAATACTATTTCCGGCGATACATTCGTATGAACACATACACAGTCACAGTTCCACTGCTAAAAAAAACATACTTTATCCTACCGATAAAAGTGAATTTAAAATGCAGGACCACTCTAACGAAGAGTGTGCTATTTGTCATTTCAAATTCAGTCCGGTCAGCACTTTTGACTTTGTAACTTTTCAGTTTTATAAAAATAGTACACCAATTCCTTATGTACATTTTTATTCAAAATCGTTTGCTCCTTTTTTCAAAGGTTCTTTATTTGCCCTTCGTGCACCTCCTATTGCCTAAAACGACAAAAGTAAATCATTTCAATTCTGAGATGGCGTGCTGTTATGCGTTTTAGATACTCTCCATACTGAAAAAGTATTTCACTTTTTCACGACAGCTCCGTTTTATGTCTTTTACTATATTTAGAAAAGTACTTTGATCGATACTGATTGACACAATTATTCCTTTTAGGAATGCGACTTTCGTGCAACACTATTGTTTCAAAAAAACTTCGCTGTCGGTTGATTGTCTGCAACATTACAATTCAGTACCTGCAATTGGGTATTGTGTTGGCTCCACTGCACCCCTTTTATTTTTGTTTCCCAATTTCCTTCCCGATAAAAACAATGCTTTTTGCGACCTGATCCTGTGCCGTAAAACTGCCATTTCCCTAGTATTATCAGGTTTGGAATATGCCTTTTGTAACCCACAATTTTCACATATGAATACCACAAAACTCAAACCAAATCGAATGAGAATTTCAAAAATGCTTTTGGCTTTTTTGGCGACTGGCTTTACTTTCACAAGCTGTGACAGTGATAAAACCGAAATTGACACCGAATATCCTGTAATTGATGTTTCTTCCGCAAATGCGTTTCCGATACAATGCAGTACAATTACTCGCGGACAAAAAATTACTTTCAGAGCAAAGTTTTCAGACAACGCACAACTGGGATCTTATAGTCTGGATATTCACCACAATTTCGACCATCACAATCACAGTACCGAAGTAGCATCCTGCAATGAGGATCCTATCAAAAAACCGGTAAATCCAATGCTTTACATCAATTCGGTTACGATTCCTTCCGGGCAAAAGAGTTATGAAGCTGTTCAGGAAATCGAAATTCCACAAAACATTGATGCCGGAGATTATCATTTTCTGATCCGCTTAACCGATAAGGAAGGCTGGCAGACGATCAAAGGTTTGAGTATTAAAATTTTATAAATTGATTTTGATGAACACCACTAAGTCAAATCAATTGCGGACCTATTGCGTGCTGCTCTTTTGTTTTGTTTTGGTTACAAAAGTAGCAGCGCAATCCGTTCGTGTTTCCGGCACCGTATTTTCTAAGGATCAAAAACCTTTGGAAGGTGCTTTGGTCACGCTGTATCCGGCTCATATTAGCACTATAACCAATAAAAAAGGAGCATATTTCTTAAATCAGATTCCTAAAAATACAACGCGATTGACGGTAACATACTCCGGGTATGCTTCTTATGAAACGGTAATTACTATTAGTCAAAACACAATTGTGCTCCCTGCTATTTTCTTAAAACCGGAAATACAGGAGTTGTCAGAAGTTGTCATTAGTGAAGGTTATGAAGTACGCCGCAAAAAGCAGGAATCCCTTAATCTTGAAATCGTAAACAGCAGCTTTATCCAACGTAATCTTGGCGGAAGTTTAATGCAGTCTTTGCAAAGACTTCCGGGTGTTAAGACCATTTCTATTGGTTCCGGCGGTTCAAAACCACTAATTCGCGGACTAAGTTTCAATCAGGTTATTGTGGTTGAAAACGGTATCAAACACGAAGGTCAGCAATGGGGAGCAGATCACGGTTTGGAAATCGATCAATATGCTGTGAACCGTGTGGCAATTATCAAAGGTCCATCATCGTTTATGTACGGTTCTGATGCCATTGGCGGCGCCATAAACATACAGCCTGTACCTTTTCCTACTCAGCATGTTTTGGGCGGAACAGTTGATTTTACAGGCAAAAGCAATAACGAACAATTTGGAGGATCCATCAACCTTTACGGTCGAAACGAAAAATGGTTCTTTGATTCCAGAATAACTGCTATGGATTACGGAGACTATCGCGTTCCCACCGATACGGTACACGTGTACAATTATGCCGTTCCTTTATACAAAAATCATTTACGCAACACGGCAGGACGTGAACTCGATGTACATGCCAGTACCGGTTATCTGACGGATCAACTGAAATCGGTTTTTTATTTCAGTAACATTTATACCAAAAGCGGCTTTTTTGCCAATGCACACGGACTCGAACCACGAAATGTAGACACCCAACTGCACGATCGTTCCAGCAGAGATATTTTAATGCCATTTCAGGAAGTTACACATACCAAAATCAGTAATACCACTTCCTTTTCGTTAGGTTCACACCGTTTCGAAACGCAGTTGGGTTTCCAAAAAAACTTTCGCAGGGAATGGAGTCATTATGTCAATCACGGTTATATGCCGCCTCTGTATCCTTCTGATATGTATGTTCCGAAAGATCTGGAAAGACAATACGATAAAGAAGTATTTTCTGCTTCTTTTAAGGATGAGTTTTCCATTCAAAATCATCAATTCACCGCAGGAATCAATGCCGAACAGCAACAAAATAGCATTAACGGCTGGAGTTTTCTGATTCCTGCCTTTAAACAATTCAATGCCGGAGGATTTGTTTATGATAAAATTCAGCTTAACGAATTATGGCTGCTACATGCCGCTGTACGACTCGATTATGGCAAAATTAAAATGAAACAATACACCGACTGGTTTCCAAGTGAAGTTACTGAAAACGGCCAAACAACTTCTGAATATTTGAAACGTTCTGAAGACCTGACCCGTACTTTTCAGAGTTTCAACTGGTCAGCAGGCGTTAATTATACACCGGGACAATGGTCCTTAAAAGCCAATCTTGGAACGAGTTTCAGAATGCCAATTGCTAAAGAACTGGCTTCTAATGGGGTAAATTATCATTATTTCAGATTTGAAAAAGGCAATCCCAATTTAGCAGCCGAGCGTTCGTATCAATTGGATCTTGGTATGGAATGGAAAAATACTAAGTGGTCTTTTCAACTGAGTCCATTCTTTAATTATTTCCCCAACTACATTTACCTCAATCCAACTTCGCAACATGATATTTATTACGGAGCCGGCAATCAGGTATTTGAATACGAGCAGAGTAGAGTCATGCGTTATGGCGGTGAATTACAGGTACGTTATCAGTTTCTGGAAAGTTTAAGTGGTGAAGTTTTGGCAGAATATCTGTATAGCGAGCAAAGGTCGGGAGATAAAAAAGGATATACACTGCCCTTCTCTCCTCCTCCCTCTGTTTTGTTTAACATCACTTACAATCCAAGAATAAAAAGTTTAAAAGACAGCTATTTCTCTCTTGATTATCGCTTTACTGCCGAGCAGCATCAGATTGTCCCACCTGAAAAGAAAACGGCAAGCAGTAATGTCTTTAACCTGGCAATGGGAACTAAACTAAAAGCCGGACAACAGGATTTTATCATTAGTCTTCAGATTCAGAATCTGTTCAATACAAAATACCTGAATCACACCAGTTTCTACAGGTTAATAGAACTTCCTGAAGCCGGAAGAAACATCATTCTGTCGCTGAAAATTCCATTTTTAATACACAAATAACACCCTATGAATTTAATTAATCAACCCAGTACCCTAATGAAAACGCTAAAACTAATACTGCTCTTTCTGGCTGTTAATCTGTTTTTTACAGCCTGTAGTAACGATGACGACAAAGAAGTTATAAAACCCAAAGCTGAAAATATTGAAATTGGTACCGCCAATAATAAAAAAGCGCTGATTGGCCGTGACTTTCACTTTAATGCCGACGTACTTGCCGGAGATAAAATTGCCGATGTACAGTTGAAAATCCTTCCCATAAAAGGTGAAACTTATAGCAAAGACTGGAAGTTTGAACTGTCCTGGGCGGAATTCAAAGGCGCAAAAAATACTAATGTACACAAACACTTCAATATTCCGGCTGATGCTCCGGAAGGCAAATTTGATTTCCTTTTTATTGTTACAGATGAAAACGGCTCTAAACTCGAAATTAAAGAGGTCGTTACGATTACAGATCCTGCTAATTTGCCTGTCGATCCCATAATTGGCCGCGATAATCTCTCCCGAAACGACAATCTGATTTACTACATGAATACTTGGGTTGAACCGGAACTTATTTTCAAAAAAAATGATCTTCTGACTGCGCATGCACAGGTAAGTCAAATTATGGGGGATGGAATTTTATATTCTGTTTTGATTAAAAAAAGTGCCAATTACAATCCAGAAAGTATCGACAAACTTGATCTGAAGAAAGTTATTGTCATTTCAAAAGTGGAACACAAAGGTCTGGGGGCTGCTTCAAAAATTACTACCCTTCAAAAGATAAATGGTGTTTTGGGCGGTCAAAGCATCACTATTGGTGCAGATACAGATTTCGAAGGAACTCCAATTACAGCCGACAAAGCCTGGCAATCCGGAACCTACAATTGGGTAGTACTTTATAAAAACACTACACACAATATAAGCGTCTATAAATCGATGCCTATTACCATTAATTTTTAAAAATCAACTTTAATTACCTTTACCATGAAAAACAATTTTTACAAACTCATTTTCCTATTCGCCTTATCTGCAACTCTATTTTCCTGCAGCAACGACGATGACAATACTCCTGAAACTCCCAAAGAAGCTTTAACCGAGTATAAATTCTTAAGGATTTTACTTTCTGATGAAAAAACAACTGAGATCACCTTAGTTAATCCGGTTGAAGCCACGATAAGCTCTTTTAATGCTAAGTTTGCAAAATCTACTGTTTATACTTCAGAATCCAAACGATATGCGGGAATCATTCACAGAGCCAGCAATACGGTTGAAACTTTCGACAGCGGTTTTGAAGGTCATGGCGATCACGTGGATGTAGACGGAATCCCTAAATTTGGCGCTTTATTTGGCCAGTCGCCTATGCCTACCCATTTTAAAAGCAAAAGTGGAGAGCTGATGACTTTTAATGACGGCGACGGAACATTGGCTGTTGCCAAAGAATCTGAAATTAATACTGCGGGAGCTAAATTTAAGATTATAAATGCAGGTTTGTTGGCTCATCACGGCGCAATGGCTACTTTTACTAATGGTACTTATGCTATTACTGAAAAAGACAATTCGGTAGCAGGAACACTTCCGGAAAAAGTCAAAATCATTGATAATTCCGGTAAGACTCTTTTTAACGCAACAGTTGCTACGAAAGGAATTCACGGAAATGCTTCAGATGGAACGTATGCCGTTTTCGGATCTGCAAGTGGTGTTCTTGTAGTGGAAAGTACCGGAAAACAAAAGCTTATCGCACTTCCTGCTGATTTTGGAACTGCCTGGTTTGGGACTATTCTGGAAACAAAAGCACAAGGAAAATTTGTGGGATATACTGCTGCAAAAGGAGCTTACTTAATTGACGTGGCTAATGAAACGATTAAACCTATTTTAGCAAGTACTGCTATCATGCAATGCAAAGTGAGTTTTAATGCGACTAAACTGGGAATCCTATTGCATACGGGTGAATTCAAATTGTACAATCTTACCAGCCTGCAACTTGAAAAGGAAGGTAAAGTTATTGCCGAAACTGCCACTGATGCGGCTTTAAAACCACAAATTCAGTTAACAGAGAACTTTGGTTATATTACTTCTCCAACTACAGGAGAATTACTGCAGCTGAATTTGTCTACCATGGCAATTGTAAAGAAAATCAAAGTTTCAAATACACCTTATATGATTACGATTCTTGGTTTTGAAAACAGCAAAGGCCATTAAAAAGTAATTCTATTATTTATTTTATCAAGAAGGCCGGATCATTTATCCGGCCTTCTTTACTATACTTCGATCTAAAATTAAAGATCCAAAGAAAAAATAAATCTCGCGGAGTCGCAAAGTCGCAATGACTTCATATACTATTGGTTTTAGTATTTTACAATAAAATTCCCTTATAAAAACCGAAAAGCCGGATGATACATCCGGTCTTTCTTATTTTATGACTCACAACTGCTGCAGCTCACCAAACTTGTTACCAATTCTTTCGATACACTTTGACTGCGTTGGTAATACAAACTTTTGATACCAAGCTGCCAGGCTTCAATAAGCAATCGGTTTACTTCTTTAATAGGTAAATCAGCTGGAATGTTCAAATTGATACTTTGCCCCTGATCTACAAACTTCTGACGTATGGAAGCCTGCTGTACAATTTCTAACTGACTAATTTCTTTAAAGGTTTTAAAAACGTCTTTCTCTTCTTTTGTCAACTGTGTCATCTGTTGTACGCTTCCGCCATTCAGCATAATTTCTCTCCAGACTTCTTCATTGTCCAGTCCTTTTTTCTCCAGTAACATTTTAAGGTATTTATTTTTACGCATAAAATTTCCCTTGCTCAGACCAGCTTTGTAATAGTTACTGCTGAAAGGTTCAATTCCAGGTGAAGTCTGTCCTAAAATAGCCGATGATGATGTTGTTGGCGCAATAGCCATAGTGGTTGTATTACGTCTTCCGTATCCTTTTAACAGTTCTGGTTCGCCATAAATTCTGGCCAGATCCTGAGTTGCTTTATCGGCTTTATCACTGATATGTTGGAAAATTTCGGTAGTTTTCATCTTGGCTTCCATTCCTTCAAACGGAATCATATTTTTTTGCAGATACGAATGCCATCCCAGTACACCAAGTCCTAGTGCACGGTGTCTTTTGGCAAATCGATTGGCTGCCGAAAGGTAATAATTGCCTTCTGTTTTTTCTATAAATTCCTGCAATACGGCATCCAGGAAAAAGATCGCTAATTTTACGGCTTCAGTATCTTTCCATTCGTCGTAAAGTTCGAGATTCATTGACGAAAGACAGCAAATAAACGATTCGTCAATGCTTGAAGGCAACATAATTTCGCTGCACAAATTACTGGCATTAATGCGCAGGTTTTTGTCTTTGTAAACTTGTGGTTTGTTTTTGTTTACGTTGTCACTAAAGAAAATGTATGGCAATCCTTTTTGCTGACGGCTTTCTAACACCTTAGCCCAGATTTGTCTCTTGTCGACATCACCATCAATCATTTCCTGCATCCAGTAATCCGGCACGCAGATTCCGGTAAACAAATTCTGAATCGGGTTTCCAATACTCTTAATCTTCAAAAATTCCTCAATATCCGGATGATCAACATCTAAATATGCAGCAAATGCTCCACGACGGACCCCTCCCTGAGAAATGGTGTCCATTGTAGTATCAAAAAGTTTCATAAAACTTACGGCTCCACTACTCTTACCGTTATCAGTAACAGCACTTCCTCTTTCGCGTAATTCTCCAAAGTATCCGGAAGTTCCGCCACCAATTTTGGTTTGCATGATCACCTCTCCCAATTTATGGGTGATTCCTTCTATTTCATCGGGAACATGCACATTAAAGCACGAAATTGGCAAACCGCGTTCAGTTCCCATATTCGCCCAAACGGGAGAACTGATGCTCATCCAGCCACGTTCGATCATTTCTACAAAAGATTCCTTTAACTCGGGTTTGTATAATCTTCGGGCTGCAGCGGTACAAATTCTGTCAATTGCGCCTTCTACAGTTTCTCCTTTTAAAAGATAACCACGATTTAAAATTTGCTCACTTTCAGAGTTTTTCCACCACATTTTATTCTCGGCTTCACTTAACGGAAGACTGTTTGCTGAAGTTGTATCTATTGTATTCATCATTGTAATTTTGCTTTTTAGAACAGGTCGTTTGCGGTAATGCTTTTGTCGTGTTTGGTATATTCTACCGGTCTTTTGGCAAAGAAATCGTCAAGGCTGTTGGCAAAAACTTCTTCTTCAAACCAGGCCATCGCTTTATAATCATCTGCCGGAACATTAAAAATAGTCGGGATATTGATCTGAACCAGACTTTCGTCTATTCTGAATTTCATGAAATTAACCAAATCAGTCTTATTGATTGTTTCAATCTCACCTTCTTCAAAAATCCAGTCTAATATATCAGCTTCTACTTCTATTGAATTTTTAACGGCTTCACGAATAAGGTTTAACGTTTCCTCATCGAAATAATCCGGAAACTCTTCACGTATTTTGTTTACGATATAAATTCCGCCATTAGCATGAATTTGTTCATCGATAGAAGTCCACGCAATAATATTACTCACATTTTTCATGTAGCCTTTGAATCGCGTAAAAGACAATAAAATCGCAAACTGACTGAAAAGTGACACATTTTCGATCAGAATACTAAACAAAATCAGTGAAATCACATACTTTTTATTGTCCTGAGATTTGGTATCCTTAAGCACATCCGAAAGATAATCGACACGTTTGCGGATAACCGGAATCTCCATCAGTTTTTCAAATTCATCGTTGTAACCTAAAACTTCCAGAAGACGTGAATAAGCTTCAGAATGTCTGAATTCACATTCGGCAAAAGTACTCCCCAATCCGTTGAATTCCGGCTTCGGAAAATGCTCATAGATATTTCCCCAGAAACTTTTCACAGCTACTTCTATCTGTGCAATCGCCAATAGACTATTTTTAATGGCGGTTTTCTCCGCGGCATTTAAATGGGAATGAAAATCTTGCGTATCGGCTGTAAAATCAACCTCTGTATGAACCCAATACGCTTTATTTATGGCTTCTGTAAATTGCAAAACCTCCGGGTACTCGAAAGGTTTATAATTGATTCTTTTATCAAATATAGACATATATATAAGTATTAAATGGTGACTGAACCTGGATAAAAATGCTTCGTTCTTGGGGAGGTATTAACGACATTTCTATAGTTACAAATTTAACCCCGAGATCTTCTTTCTACCCTTTTTTGATGTTAAAAAACAACGCAATTATCAACAGTTGGCCGCCTCAAAATCGACCCTTAGATTTGCTTTTTATCAACAGGGAGAAAATAAAGCTTAAGAGGCGAAACATCAGCTATTTATACTAAATCTAAATAGAGTTATCAACAGTATAGGGGCGAAAAAAAGGCTTCGTCCTAAAAACAGTTATCAACAGCCATTCTTAAAAAAATAGCTTTTATACTACAAAAAGTATCGTTTTGCGCAACATGGAAAACGCTGACTACTCTCATTTTTGAAATTATTACACTCGATCTGCTAAATAAAAAAGCACACTTAAAAACACACATAAATCATTAATAACAAACATGTTAACTAATTAAAAATTATAACCTATAGTACCAAACATTTCTTTTTAAATTATGAAAAAGGCAATTTTTTATCACAAATATTGAGCAAAATTGATTCATCTGTAAAAGTTGGTGTAATTTTGTACACTAAACGCATTTATCATGATTATCAGAAAAGCAACAATTGAAGATTCGGAAAATATTACAGCACTTTTGCTGCTGGCAATGGAGGACATTATCTATAAATTTACAGGTGAAAAGGATCCTAAAACGGCCTACTATTTCCTGCTTCATTTTGTTGAAACCGAGAATAATCAATACTCTTATCAAAATTGTTATATAGCGCAGGAAGACAACGAAATTATTGGTGCTGTTGCTGTTTATGACGGAGGACAATTACATTCGTTGAGAAAACCAATTGTTGATTATGTTCGTCTGAATTTCAATGCTGATTTTAATCCTGAAGACGAAACGCAAAGTGGTGAATTTTATATTGATTCGGTTGGTGTGAGTCCAAATCATCAGGGAAAAGGAATTGGTTCTAAACTGCTGCAATTTTTAATTGACGAGTATGTAACTCAAAATCAAAGGACTCTAGGACTATTAGTCGAAGATGCCAACCCGAACGCCAAAAAACTGTACTTAAAATTAGGTTTTAAAGTGAAGGGGACCCGAACTTTGGTAGGAAAGAATATGGAACATCTGCAGATTGGGTGATTTTTTTAGTTTCAGGTTTCAGGTTTCAAGTTTCAAGTTTCAGGTTTCAGGTTTCAGGTTTCAAGTTTCAGATTTCAGGTTTCAGGTTTGAAATGTGCACAGGGCTGCCAAAACTTAACCGCAAAGTTCGCAAAGAGCATCGCAAGGTTCGCAAAGTTTAAGTATAGCTTTGCGAACCTTATTTTTTACAAAATCCTGCTTAGTAAAAAACCTTGCGGACCTTGCGGTTCAATTTTGTAAGCCTTACACCTATTTCAAACCTGAAACCTGAAACTTGAAACTTTTTCACTCTTAACAAGATTTTTACTAAACGTACCCTTCGAAATACTGTTAACTTTTGCTAACTACAACAGTATCAAATAAAAAGTTTTATATTTGCACCCTAAAAAAATAAAACTTATTGCTCTTTAAGGCCTGAAATACTGTCTTATATTTTAATCCACATCGTTGAAATTTACTTTTAAAAATACCTTTTCCCGCAGGAACTTCTTTATTTTAGGAATTATCTTTATTGTCCTCACGCTGCTTTCAATTTATATTCTAAGCAGTTTTATAACGGAGATCACCGAAAAATCAAATACTGCAACTGAAGAACGAGGCTTTCAGAAAAAACAGGAAGTGCTTGTACAGGAATTGTCACATTTTTTAGAAACTCAAAAGGAGTTAAAACGTATTGTTGAAATGAGCAATACCCGGAATCTCTCTGATAATCTAAAGGTACTCAGTACAATTCATGCCAATGACAGTCTTATTAAAAACAATTGGTTTCAGATTAATAAGGAGCATATAACTTTTGTAACGGCTAAAAATAGTCCAAATCTGGAAGCTTCCATCAAAGATTTTGCTGTTAAAAACGGAAATCTCAGTGCGTACAATTGTATTGTTGAGAACAATCAGGATTTTTTCTGGCGCATTTATTACAAGTACATTGCGACAAATGGTACAGTCATTCGATACGGGTATGACATTGATTTGAAAGCACTTCAAACCTATTTTTCTACCATTGACCAAAAAGCGCTCAATTATGCTTTTGTGTTTGATAAAAAAGGAACAATCCTCTACCATCCTGAAGTAAAATTGCTGAAGAAGAATGTTTTCAAAATCACAAACCTTCGTGCAAGTGATACTACTTTTACCAATAAAAACAGTTTCAGCCGACAAATTGCGCTTTCAGAATATTTAGGTCTTGACATTGTACGCTATACCAAACGGCTCAATGTAAAAGGAACGGATTGGTACATCTGTGTTAATTTTGCGGAGAAAATATCCAATGAAGATGTCAATACTGTAAAAAAGTATGCTTCCTTAATTTACATCGTTACAACAGCTATTTTAATCGTATTCTTCTATTTATTTACTCTTTTCACCCGTAAAAATTTTCAGGAAAAAGAAGTACTGGCGCAGGAAAAAAACAATCTTTTGATAGAAAACGAAAAAATTAATAAAGAGAAAGCACTCATTCAGCTGCAGCAATTAAAAGAACAGATCAATCCGCACTTTCTGTTCAACTCGCTGAATTCGTTATACATGCTTATTGAAAGCAACACGGCTGTTGCGCGAAAATTTACCCTCAATCTGTCCAAAATTTACAGATATCTGATTACACCCCCAGTTAACAATATTGTTACGGTACAGGAAGAACTGCTTTTTATAGAAAAGTATATATTTCTGCAACAAACCCGTTTTACGAAAGAATTTGTCTTTTCGATTCAGATCGAAAACGAAAATAATCTGGCTAAAAAAGTACCGTATCTGGCTTTTCAGATCGCGGTAGAAAACGCCATAAAACACAATATCGCTTCTGAAGAAACCCCTTTAAAAATAACAATTGACATTAAAGAAAACGTTGTAATTATTACCAATAATTTAAACGAAAAGCAAAACTTTGATAAAGAATCCAAGTTTGGTCACAAATACTTAGAAATTATTTACAAATATTATGCTAAGGACGATTTCAAAGTCTTCAAAAAAGACGGCGATTTTACTTGCATTTTGCCTTTAATTGGATAAAAGAAAACATTCACTCCCAAAAAAAAGCCACTCACTCCATTTTGTTTTTTTTAACGTTACCCCTGCAATATTTTTAGCCAAAAATTAACCTAAACTTAACTTTCAATGAGAGAAAAGGCATTGTTGATAAACCTAAAAAATATCGTTTTATTGGTATTTGTACTGAGCACCAGTACTATGGTTTCTCAAAAAAAGAATAAAAAAAATAAAGAAGACAAAACTGTACAAGTTAAAGATTCATTAAAAGATTCGAAAGGAAAAAAGTACGATGATCTTGTTAAAAAAGGGACTTTCAAGAAAGGACTTTTTAATACCATTCAGGTCAAAACAGATTTATACCTAGAAATTAACGATTCTCTTTTTCAAAGAGAATTTTTAGTAGTCAATAAAATCTCGAGTGTCCCTTTGCCTGTTAATGATGCCGGATTGAATAAAGGAATGAACTACGAGAATAAAATTATAACGTTTCACAAAGATTTAGTGGCCAAGAAAGTTTGGGTCAAATCTTCTGTTCCAAAGGTTTCATCGCCTATTGGAGATGCTATTACGGCTTCGGTAAACAGTAATTTCTCAGAATCTATTATTGAAGTTTTTGATATTGAAACCAAGAATAACGATTCGACTTCGGTTGTCATTAAAGCGAATAAGGTTTTCGACGGTAAGCAAAAAAGTTTCAATGATGTATTGAGCAACATTGGCTTTGGCGGATCTGTAAAATCGGATTTATCCTATATAGAAAATGTAAAAACGTTTCCTAAAAATATTGTTGTAAAATCGCAGCTTACTACATCTGTAAGCGAAGGTGGTCCTGCCCTTTCGGTTACCCTTGGAGTGACGTCCAACATTATTTTGCTGGATAAAACACCAATGCAGCCGCGTTTTGCAGACAAGCGTGTGGGGTATTTCTCTGAAAAACACTGGTATTTCAGCGACAGCCAGCATGCTATGCAGGAGAAAGAATTAATCACGCGCTGGAGACTGGAACCTAAAAAAGAAGATATCGAAAAATACCGCAAAGGCGAATTGGTAGAACCTAAAAAGCCAATTGTGTATTACATCGATCCATCGACACCAAAACAATGGCGTTCTTATATTATTGAAGGGGTTCGTGACTGGCAGGTTGCTTTTGAAAGAGCCGGATTCAAAAATGCCGTAATCGCCAAAGAGCCAACTGAGGAAGATACTGATTTTGATATCGACGACGTACGCTATTCTGTAATTACGTATGTGGCTTCTCAAAAGTCTAACGCTATGGGACCTGCAGTAGTAGACCCAAGAAGCGGTGAAATTATAGAATCTGATATTATCTGGTGGCACAATGTAATGACTTCATTGCAAAGCTGGATGCGCATTCAGACAGGTGCCATTGATCCGAAAGCCAGAGGAAATAAATTTAGTGACGAGCACATGGGAGAAGCGATTCGTTTTGTATCGTCTCATGAAGTGGGACATACTTTTGGTTTAAAACACAATATGGGTGCTTCGTTTGCTTATCCTGTAGAATCGTTAAGATCTAAAGATTTTACAGCAAAAATGGGCGGAACAGCTCCATCAATCATGGATTATGCCCGTTACAACTATATTGCTCAGCCCGAAGATCATGTTGAAGCGATCACGCCAAAAATTGGTGAATACGATAAATATGCTATCGAATGGGGTTACAAATGGTATGCAGACCAGAAAGAAGAACACACTGCGCTTAATGATCTGATTGCAAAACACCAGAACGATCCGGTTTATTTCTATGGAGAGCAACAGGACGGTGACAGTACAATTGACCCCCGTTCGCAATCTGAAGATTTAGGTGATGATGCCATGAAAGCCAGCGAATACGGGCTTAAAAACCTTAAAAAAGTGGTAGGTAAAATTCTTGAGTGGACGTATGATAAAGATGAATCTTACTATCAAACGGGTAAACTTTATATTGGAGCAATTGGTCAGTGGAATCTTTACAACTACCATGTGTTAACGAATGTGGGAGGAATTTATCTGAATACCACGGTTCACGGTGACAATAAGGCAAGTTATGTTCCGGTTCCGGCTGCCATTCAAAAAAGAGCTGTTTCGTATTTATTGAAAAATAGTATTGCACTTCCGGAATGGTTGTTTTTTAACCCAATTTTGGACAAAACAAATCCGTTGAAAGATTCTCCTCTTGGGCCTTATGAGTACACTCCTTACACCCTGGCAAGAGAATTACAATATGGGATTTTATACAACCTGTTAAGTGATGATCGTTTGTTGAGAATTACAGAAAATGAGCTTTTCCAACGTAACGAAGCCAAAGAGAATGTTTATACCGTAACACAATTATTTAAAACCGTTCATCAAAACATTTTCGCTCCTACGATTCAAAACAAATCGCTTACGATTATGGAACGTATGACACAGAAAAACTATGTCGATGTATTGATTGTTTCGACCAATAAACTTTTTGAAAAAACAGACAGCAAGAAAATCATTCAGTTAGAAGAAACATTAAGCATGCCTCATTTATGTGATTATCTGCAAGAATCAAAAATGGCGCGTAACATCAATCAGTCTTCATTAAAGAGAGTTTCTGAAGTGACTTCTGATAAAAAAGGAGAATTGAATCAGATTCTGAAGCTTTTAAAGACAAAAAGAAACATTGGAAATCAAGAGACAAAGAATCATTACTTCGATCTGATCCAGCGTATTGAAAAAGCACTAAACAACACACTTTAAATTAACATAATCCAAAAACAACCCAATGAAAAATTTATTTTACATGCTGAGTTTCCTACTTACCCTCTCGGGGTTTGCGCAGGAAAGGACTATTAAAGGAAAGGTACTTGATGCCAAAGATGGACTGCCGATACCGGGAGTCACCATTGCTGTCGAAAACAGTTCCGTATCAAACAACACCTCTGAAAAAGGAGTAATTCAAAGTGCCGGTCTGGGAACTGTAAGTGACTTTGACGGTGCCTTCGAATTGAAAATAAACAATAATATCAAATCTCTAAGAGTAACCTATATGGGTTATCTGCCTTATACAATTGACATTACAGATAAAAATCAATACAACATTTCTTTAAAGTCAGATGTAAGCGAATTAAAGGAAATCGTAGTTACCGGTTATCAGAAAATCGAAAAGAGAAAGCTGACATCTGCTGTTGCCAAAGTGGATATGGCCGATATCAAACAAGCGGGTGTTGCGAGTTTAGATCAAATGTTAGTAGGTCAGGTTGCGGGTGTTGCGGTAACACAACAAACAGGAGCTCCGGGAACCATTGCAAAAATCAGAGTTCGTGGTACTGCCTCTCTTAACGGTGCACAGGATCCATTATGGGTTTTAGATGGTTTACCTCTTGAAGGAAATGATGTTCCTCAAAATTATGACAAAGACAATATCGATGTTTTAAGCAATTTTTCTATCGCAGGTTTAAATCCTGAGGATATTAAAGATATTACCATATTAAAAGATGCTGCTGCAACGGCCATTTACGGAGCAAGAGCTGCAAACGGTGTTATTGTGGTGACAACTAAAAAAGGGAAAAAAGGAAGCATGAAAGTAGATTTGAATGTCAATACTTTCATGACTCAGAAACCTGATTTTTCTAAATTAAACCTTTTAAATTCTTCTCAAAAAGTAGATTTTGAACTTTCGCTGGCTTCAAGAGAAGATTTGACTTACAGAGACGGTAACGGAGAAATTTCCCGTATTCTTAAACAGGCTAATGAATTAGGAGCCTACAGATCGGGAGGTTTTTCGTCTCTAAGTCCAACAACACAAAACTCAATCAACGCTTTAAGAAACATCAATACCAATTGGGGTGATTTATTGTACAGAAGTGCCATCAACAAACAATATACATTAAGTTTATCTGGTGGTGGAGAAAAATCTGATTACTATTTCTCTTTAGGAGCTTACAACGAAGAAGGTGCTACTATCGGAACTGGTTTTGACAGATACAACCTTACCTTAAAAAACAACTTTGATGTAACTGATAAATTGCGTGTTGGCGTTGGAATTTTTGGTACACAAAGTAAAAAATCATCTTATATTTCAGATACGGACACTTTTACAAATCCTGCTAATTACTCCAGAAACGCAAATCCATATCTAGCTCCATTAAACGCTGATGGAAGTTATAATTATGATAAAGACATGACCGGGTATGGAAATGGAAGTGTATATATTCCTTTTAATTACTTAGAAGAAAGAGAAAATACCAATTACGAATTGACAACAAGATCTATAAAAGCATTACTTGACGTTGATTATAATATTACAAAAGGATTAAAAGCAAGTACACAAATTGGTTTACAGTTTGACAACAATGCTTCTGAAAAATATGCCGGTAAAGACACTTACTTTACAAGAAAAGAAAGAGAAAAAACAAGTGTATTTGCAAATGGAGCTTATACTTATTTCCTTCCTGTTGGCGGAATTATTCAAAATTCAAACACTGACTTTTTTCAATACAACTGGAAAACGATGTTAAACTATAACACTACTCTTGGAGGAAAACATGAGTTAGAGTTTATGGTGGGTAATGAGTTAAGAAAAAACAAAAGCACAGCTATTAATACAAAAGGTTTTGGTTTCGACCCGAAAACATTGACTACAACTCAAATTGTTTTTCCAACTCAAAGTTATGCATCTAATCCAACCTATAGAACGTATTTAAAGAATGAAAACGAAAATGCATTTGCATCATTCTTCGCAACAGCATCTTATACGTATGACAGAAAATATACGTTCTTTGGAAGTGTTCGTTACGACGGTTCAGATTTATTTGGTGCAGATCCTAAATACAAATACTTGCCATTGTGGGCAGTTTCCGGTTCATGGGCGGTATCAGAAGAAAATTTCTTAAAAGATAGCGAAATAGTTTCTAATTTAAGATTACGTGCGTCTTACGGTTTACAAGGAAATATCGATAAAAATACTTCTCCGTATGTCGTTGGAACAAATCAAACAACTATTATTTTACCGGGACAATCAGAACCTATTATTAGTGTAGCTTCTCCTCCAAATGATAAATTAAGATGGGAAAAGACGACCAATACCAACTTTGGAATGGATCTGGGGTTATTCAACAACCGTATTAACATTATAACCGATGTTTACGGAAGAAAAAGTACTGATTTAATTGGCTTACAATCACTTCCTGTTGAAAACGGTTTTGAATATACAAACGCTAACTGGGCTCAGGTAACGAATAAAGGATACGAGATTTCTTTGTCTACAAGAAACATTGACCGTCCGAACTTTAAATGGAACACGACTATTAATTTTGCTCATAATAAGAGTACTGTTGATCGTATCCAGACAAGATCTAACACCTATTTACCTTCGAAACAAGGATTACCTGTTAATGCCGTATTTGCATTAAAAACTAACGGAATTGATGAAAGTGGTTTCCCTTTATTTGTAAATAAAAAAGGAGAAACTGTAAACACGCAAACTCTTTTTGGTCTTTTTGATCCTTATGCAGATTTTTTCCCGGGAGTTTTCTCGCAATCAAAACTTACGAATGAAGAAACAAGAGATTTGTTTACTTATGTTGGAGATGCAGATCCTAAATTTACTGGTGGTTTTATCAACACTTTTAAAGTTCATAATTTTGATCTTACTATTGCTACCACTTTCAATATTAAACAAACTGTTGTTGAAAAACCAAATTTTAATGGTACACAATTAGATCGTGGTCAGAACTACACTACAGATGTACTTAATGCCTGGTCACCTACTAATACCGGTTCAAACATACCTGGAATTACCAGTCCAACTTCAGGAACAGGAGATTCATGGATGGCTTACCAATGGTTTTCTCCAGCAGGAGCGCCACTTAATGTTTACAACTATTTAGATACTTGGGTTCATGAAATGAGCTATATGCGTTTAAGCAGCGTTCGTTTAGGATATTCATTGCCTAAAACAGCGACAAAAACGTTGTTTATGGATAGTGTAAGATTTAGTATCGAAGGAAGAAACTTATTTGTAATCAGCTCTGATTATAAAGGTTACTTTGACCCGGAAACGTTCGGAAATATCTATGCACAACCAATCCCAAGATCAATATCTTTAGGATGTAACCTAACTTTTTAATCTGATTTAAAATGAAAAATATATTAAAATACGTATTCTTTGTCGGCGTAGCTATTACGACTGTAAGCTGTGATCATTATCTTGATGTTAAGCCAGTGGGTAAAGTAATTCCGGAAACTTTAACTGACTATAGAGCAGTAATGACAAGCGGCTACTCTACAACTGCTATTCATAAAGCATTATCTACTATTAGAGCAGACGAATTGATTTTAGATGAATCTAATGATAATGCTACTTTCTACAGAGATCATTATATCTGGAACGATGCCAATCCTGATAAAACTACAAACAGTTTTCCTTATGCTACTTTGTACAACAGAATTTTCTATACCAATGTGATCATCAATGAAGCAACCGTAAAATTAGCGCCTTCTGCAGAGAAAGATCAACTAATAGGAGAAGCTTACGCTCTAAGAGCATTTGCTTACTTTGATTTATTGAATATCTTCAGTAAACCTTACAATGCTGCAACAGCTGCAACTGACAGAGGTGTTCCGTTGGCTTTAAAAATAGATTTAGAGCAAGCTTATGTTCCTCAAAGTGTTGCTGTTATTTACGATCAGATTTTATCTGATAATGAAGAGGCAAAAAGATTATTGAATTTAGACACTCAAACAGCGGGTATCAACTACCGTTTTTCTAAAGCTGCTTTATATGCAATGGAATCCCGTATTTTCCTTTACAGAAAAGAATGGGCAAAAGCTATTGCTGCTGCAGATAAAGCAATGACATACAAAAGTGCTTTAATCAACTTAAACACTACTGCTGCCTTACCTAATCTTTACAACGGACCGGAATCTATATTAGCACTTGAAGATCCTTTTATTAATCTTTTGAAAGGAACATCATATGCTGCGCCAACTTTAACAGGCGTTTATGATAAAACAAACGATTTACGTTTTGCGTTGTATTATCAGGCAAGCGGAAGCAGATACAGATTTAGAAAAGGTGGTGATATTGCTCAAAAATGTACCTTTAGAACATCTGAATTGTATTTGACTAAAGCAGAAGCATCGGCACAATTAAACGATCTGACAACAGCAAGAACAACGGTAATCACTTTTATCAAAAACAGATATAAAATTACGGCTTTTGATCAGTTAAGCCTATCGATTGCTGCCATGACGCAAACTCAGCTTCTTGATTTTATCGCTCAGGAAAGACAACGTGAGTTTGCTGTAGAAGGTCACCGATGGTTTGATTTGCGTAGAACAACTCAAAAACAAATCATCCATACTTTCAATGGAGAAAATTATACGCTAATAGAAAATGATCCGCGATATACGCTTCCATTTCCTCTGGATGCACGTTTAAACAATCCTGAATTGTAAGTCCATAAAATAACTTCAAAGTAAAATTGCCCCAAAAATTTTAGAGAATTATATACTTACAATTTAATACTAATGAGCCCGATATTACATCGGGCTCATTGCTTTTTTAGACTAATACAGTTATCGCGGTCGGAGCAATACTAATTAATAAAATTTAACTTTCAGCCATCTTCTATGTTTAATGATTTTTTAATAGGAACTCCTGTTTTATGTTTTCAAACTTCTCTTTACAGAGAGGTTTGTTCAGAAAGCCTATTACCAAGGGGTTACTTTCTGCCCGTTTAAGATCTTCCGGATGTGTTGAAGAAGTAATCATCATTATAATACAATTTAGTTTGATTGATTCGGAAAGTTTTGCATACTCCTCCAGAAATTCAAAACCATTCATTTCAGGCATATTGATATCGAGAAAAATAAACTGCGGAAGCAAATCAGGTGTATCTTCTAACGAACGTAAATATTCAAGTGCTGTTGTGGCTAACTCTTCTAAAACAATTTCCTCAGCAAAATAATACTTTTCGGCCATTCGCTTTGCAATATAACGATCTGTAGCACTATCGTCTATTACAAGGATTTTTCTAAAGTGGGGTTGTGTTGCATTCTGTTCCATGGGTTAAGATATTTACTTGTTTGGAATTTTAATCGTAAAAGTGGTTCCATGACCAATTTCAGATTGAACTTTTATATCTCCATTGAGTTTATAGATTGCTTCCTTTACAATATAAAGTCCCAATCCTGAACCAACCGACTCTCGGGAAACACGATAAAACATGTCAAATATTTTTGGATGTAAATCTTGCTGAATTCCAATTCCATTGTCCTCAACAACAATATTGGTTTCGATGTTGGAAATATCAATTTTAATATTGACAAATGGATTTGAAACTTTAAAATTTTGATAGCGGATTGAATTTGAAATCAGATTGTTCAGAATAGTCGTAAGCCGATTTTTATCGGAGTAGACCGAAGCATTACCAATAATATCAACTTTAAAATCAACTCTTCTGTTAGTATCCCCCATGAATTTTAAATTTTGGGTTACCTCTTTAAGAAGTTCTTTAAAATTGATCTTTTGCTTATCGATTTCCATCCGTGAGTTTCGCGAATAATCAAGGATATCACAAATGAAGTTATCTAACTTTTCGGCATTCTCCTTTAACATTTCAAGATGTCCAATCATTAACTCTTCAGCTGTATCGTCTTTGGCTATTTCAATAAGTCCAAGCATAGAATTTAATGGAGCACGTAAATCATGAGAGGTACTATACACAAAACGATCCAATTCGTAATTTGCAGTTTTTAACTCTTGATTTTCAATTTCTCTTTTCCTAAAAGTCTGATTAATATGAGCTTCACTGTATTTTTTAAATTGATAAGCCCACAATCCACAAAGCCCAAAAATGGTTGTCGCTAATAGTATATGAATAACAAAAGTGCGCAGTGTCATATAATCCAACTGAGTAAAATAAATACCACTGACACCACTATATTGCAAATAACCAAATAGTGCATGATGAATTATTACTACTAATGTTAGCGGTATTTGCAGTTTCCAGTTTTGATAAGTGATAAGCATAGCACTTGCAACAAATGCCGTAAAATGCATCTCGAACATACCATGCATCTGATAAATAAACTGGCACATGAAAATCCCCAATACGGTACTGAGAACATACTGATAAAAGTCAGATTCAGGCAACGCTAATTTTGACGAATAATAGGCAATAAGCAATATTCCTCCCACTCCAATTGCAATCTCCCAAGTATCATAACAAAACGCTAATAATAAACCTATAATAAAAAAAGCGACCAGAAAGTAATTAATTAAATTATCCGATTTTCTCTTTATTGCCAAAAGAAATTCCTGAATGTTCTTAGATTGTTCCAGATTTTCGATTTTCTCTTTCATACTTTTTTCAACTTGGTACTGTATTGCGATACTCTTTTAAAGTAAAGGCAATTGGATTAAAAAAGGACAAGAAAAGCAGTTTATGCTTAGTGTTATGTTCATTAATTCTTCGCTTCAGCAAATAAATACTAGCTTTCAGATAAGAGATTTTACTGAACTATACTTGAGCTCAATTATTATATCTCAAAAGCGAAAAAAAATGTACCTGAGTGGAGTAGTCATCTCATAGTGCATCAATCTGCCACAAAAAGCTGACGAACAATACCATTAAAGCTTTAGCTAATTTAATAAAAAAATGATAAAGTAGGATTTTATCTATTGCAATATATCTAAAAAGCGGGTAAAAAACTCAGTCACTATAGCAAAACACACTTGATAATAAGATAGTTAAAACCAAAATATTGTAAAATAGTTTATATCTAACACAAATACAGTTAACGCTTAATTACTCTGGCAGAAGATCGTATACCGCACATTTTTGACAGCAAATCAATTGTATTGCTATAAAATAAACTGACCTGCCAAATCAGGACAGGTCAACTTTTTACCATTTCTTGCTTACGTTTTTTCTATTCTCTTAACGAGTTCAACATAAATTGTACATTGCAAAACACTAAGGTTTCACAACACTCCGTTTTTTTTTAACTTTACAAAAAATAAACGAAATGAAAATAGTCATCATTGAAGATGAACATCTCGCCTCCACCTATCTCAAAAACATTCTGGAAGAGCAGACTATCCTTCTGATCAGAGAAATTACAGTACTGAAATCTGTAAAGGATGCCGTTGCCTTTTTCGCAGCGAATGCCGTTGATCTGGCATTTATGGATATTCATTTGGGAGATGGTAAAAGCCTCGATATTTTCGAGCAGGCTTTGGTTTCATGCCCCGTTATTTTTATCACTGCTTATGACTCTTATGCAGTAAAAGTTTTCAAGCATTTCACTATCGATTATCTTCTTAAACCTTACGAAGAGGAAGAATTACTCGAAGCTTTGTACAAATACAAAAACATAAAAGAAACCTTTAACAGCAATTCAGTTGTCGAATCTTTAGTTGAAATTGAGAATCAAAGTAACATTCAGCATCATTTTTTAGTGAGCCACAGAGATAAACTGATCTCTGTTAATGACACTTCGATTCCTTTTTTCTTTGCCACCGGAAAACATTTGTTTATCTACACCAACTCCGGCAGTAGTTATCTGTACAATAATAATTTGAAAGACCTCATCAATAAACTCGATCCGGCTCTTTTCTTTAAAATCAACAGAAAATATATTATCAACCGTCATTCTGTTCAGGAAATTGTGAAACATTCGAGCCAGAAAATCGAAATTTTACTGAATGTTACCGTTCCGGATACAGAACCTATTATTCTAAGCAAAAAGGAAATCAATAATTTTAAAAACTGGCTCGATTCCTAAAATTCAGTTGGAGTAAAGAATCTAAACTTCCAGACTATTCAGAATCCGGAAGTCTGTCGGCTTCATTCTTTTTTCGGTTGAAACGGTAAATCACAGTCAATCGGATATACCTTCCCTGCGAACGAAACTCTGATTCTAAATAATAGAGCGGTGTGCTGACCGTTTGTTTGGTTAGTTGCGAATTGAAAAGGTTGTTCACATTTAAAGTAACCGACATTTTATCGTTAAAAAAGTCCTTGTTTAAACCAATATTGGCCGAGTACTGTGCCTCGGTAACCGATTGAACTCCCTGATTTTTACCTCGGTATTTAAAACTAAAATCACCTGAAATTATTTTTGGAAACTTCACAACCGAACGAAAGCCCGACAACCAGGTTTCGTCTTCCACATCATAGACCACTTCTTTGTAAGTGCCTTGCTGCTTAAATTTGTAGTAATTAAAATCCAATGACAGTCTCAGCCATTTTGTTGGACTGTAAGTTGAAGAAACTTCTGCTCCGTAACGATCTTCGGTGTCCAGATTTACCGGTGTTCTCACAAAATAATTTTCATCTGTGCGCTGTAGAATATACTCGAAAAAATCGGTAGTGTGCTGATAATATACAGACGGATTAATACTGAATTTTCCGGGTTTGGCCAGTAAAGTCAATTCAAAAGAATTCGTAAACATCGGATTCAAATCAGGGTTTCCCACGGTAAGGTTGCGCAAATCTGAAAGCCCGGAAAAAGGATTCAACTGCCAAAACCTCGGACGGTTAATACGTTTACTGTAGCTAAGCTGTAAATCTGTTTTCTCGGTTAGATTGTATACTAAATGAACGGTTGGAAACAGGTTGATGTAATTTTTAGTGTTGCTGAACAAGTTCTTAGAATCGGCAATTTTTATATCGGACAATTCCGCCCGCAAACCTGCCAGATAACTGAACTTTTTAATTTTACTTCCAAACTGAATGTAACCACTATAGAGGTTCTCGTCGTATTTTAATTTATTGGTAAACTGATCCTGCAAAACCTCATCCAAAACCGTATAATAATCACTTCTAATGGCGCGCAAATCGCTTCTGATTCCCATCTCAATTTTAGAATTTTCGTTTATCGGATTTACAAAATCAGACTTTAGAAAGATATCGTTACTGCTTTCTATATCGCGGCTGTACAGATTAGAAACTTCCGGTTCATAAGGCATCGTTTTTTGCTGATCGATGTATTGATTTTCATCGTCGTGCCAAAAATCATATTGCAGGCTGGTCGTCCATTTTTTATCCTTTTTATCAAATGTTTTTACATAATTTAATTCTAAGGCATTGTAAAACTTTGGTTCCTTATAATTTTCGTAGCGATTGATGATACTGTCAATTGCATTATTGGCATTGGCATACTCGTACCCAATAGCCGTTTTGTAATTGTTATTGTTTCTGTCTCGATAGTAGCTTCCCGTTAAGGTATTTTTGGCATTAATGTAATAATCTCCTCCTATGTAAATATTGTAGATACTATTATTTCTTCGGATATCATCGTATTGATTCAGCGTGGTTACTACGTTGTTGCTGGTATTGCGCTGAAACTGTCTGTTGGAAGCAAAAACGTCAATGTAACGGTATCCTATATTGGAAAACAAATTGACTTTTTCGGTTTTATAACTCACATTGGCATTCAGATTATGATTTGCCGGATTTCCTATTCCTGCCTGCAGCGAACCGTTGAATCCCTGCATACTGTTTTTCTTTAGTATGATATTTATAATTCCTGCACTCCCCTGCGCTTCGTAAGCCGCTGAGGGATTTGTAATAACTTCTACCTTTTCAATATTCCCCGCCGAAATTTGAGACAAACCGTTATTGACCGTTAACATGGATGGTTTTCCGTTAATTAAAACCGTAACACCGCTATTGCCTCTAAGACTTACAGCCCCGGCAATATCTACATTTACAGAAGGAACATTATTCAAAATATCGTTAGCTGTTCCACCTTTTGAGAGAATGTCTTTTCCAACGTTGAATACTTTTTTATCCATTTTTAGTTCGACAGCCGATTTTTCAGCTACCACATTGACTTCATTTAGTTCATTGATTTCTTCTTCCAGTAAAACGTCTTTTAAAATCAAATCTTTCTGAAGTGAAATCGCGTTTACGGTGAATGGTTTGTAGGATATAAATTCGATTTTCAACTGATAATTTCCGGGAGGACTCTTGAAAACATACATCCCGTTTTCATCAGAAGAAACCGTACTTTTTTTCTGATCAGACGATTCCAGCGTGACGGTAACATAGGACAGGGATTGTTTTGTTTTTGAATCCATAACTTTTCCTTTAAGCGTAAATTCATTGGTCTGTGCCACAGCCTCAAAGCCTAAAGAAAGGATGATGAGTAAGATGAGCTTTTTCATTTTTGGTTTCGTTTATAATTTTCACCAAAACTCTTCTTTACTTGTATGCAAAAATTAAGCGCATGCTATACAGTTCTTTCAGATCGATAAACCATTAAATAACGAGTATTAACGATGTTTATCTACGCTTTTTAGGCGTTAATGTCTTTTTTGAACCTGTTTGTCGACACATTCTTTCTCTTTCTAAATAAATACTAACTTTGGTCTGCTATGTCAGTATTCGAAAAACTCATCAACTATTCCTCAGCACACAGAGTTCCAACACATATTGTGTTTTGGTTCTGCCTGTATATTATGTTCCTTGGTAAAAACAATTTTGATGATCCTGCATTAAACATTCCAAATGAAATGCTGGGAATTGCATTCGATCTGTTTTTCTCTATGCTGTTTGCCTATTTCCTTTCCTATCGCATTCTTCCGCGCTTAATGACGCCCAAAAATCATAGTATGGTCTGGCTTGAATTTATAGTGGGCTGTTATCTTATCTCGGCTATTAACCGAACTATAATCATTTATGTGCTGGAACCTATTGTACGCACCCCTCCTTTCATACAGGAGTCCATTTTTGAAATCTTTACAG
Source organism: Flavobacterium sp. N502540 (assembly GCF_025947365.1). Taxonomy (NCBI): domain Bacteria; kingdom Pseudomonadati; phylum Bacteroidota; class Flavobacteriia; order Flavobacteriales; family Flavobacteriaceae; genus Flavobacterium; species Flavobacterium sp. N502540. Next base: position 4,201,803 of record NZ_CP110012.1, on the reverse strand, counting down.
ATATTTCAAAGTTGTTTCGATCGTATTTTATTCAATCCTTTTTTCTTTCTTTATTCTTTGTTTTTGTAAAACAGGTTAAAAACCAGTATTTAGTTCAGAAAAAAGCATTGTTACTGGAAAAGCAAAAAGCAGAAACGGAACTAAAAGTGCTAAAAGCTCAATTGAACCCTCATTTTTTGTTCAATACACTCAACAATATTTATTCGCTTTCCCTTGTTAACTCGCCCATTACTTCACCATCAATTGCGGTTTTGTCTGAAATATTAGATTGTATTTTGTATCGCTGCAGCAGTACTTATGTTCCTGTTTCGCAAGAAATTGCATTGCTTAACAATTATATTGCACTTGAAAAATTGCGATATGACGAAAGGCTCAGTGTCATTTTTAATACCGATATCGACCATAATGATGTTATTGCGCCTTTAATTTTACTTTCATTAGTAGAAAATGCTTTTAAACATGGTGCCGGAGAAGATACGGATTCCCCCGTTATAGTTATTGATTTAAAACTAAAGAACAATCATTTTACTTTTACGGTTAAAAACACTATTGGGAAGAGTGAAACTGAATCTGAAAACGGTAAAATTGGACTGAACAATATCATACAGCAACTGGACAAAATTTATCCGGAAAATTATACTTTTGAGGTTACCAAAAACGATACTCATTTTACAGCCCATTTAGAAATCAAGCTGCAAAACGATTCCAACCAAGCTTAGAAAAATGAAAATAAGATGTTTATTAGTCGATGATGAGCCTTTGGCCATAAACCTGCTGCAAAATCACATCAGTAAGCTGGATTATTTTGAAATTGTAGGAACCTGTCCGAATGCCTTAAAAGCTGCCGAAGTATTAAGAACTACGGCTGTTGATCTGATGTTTCTGGATATTAAAATGCCTCAGATCACGGGAATTGATTTTTTAAAAACATTGAAAAACCCTCCGGCTATTATTTTCACAACGGCTTATCGTGAATATGCTTTGGAAAGCTACGAACATGACATTGTAGATTATTTACTCAAACCTATTACTTTTGATCGCTTCTTTAAAGCCACCGATCGTTATTTACGTATCAGTGGCCCAAGCAATACAAAAATTATAACGCCACCTCTCGAGAGTTTTATTTACATCAGAAGCGGTACTAAATTTCATAAAATCAATACGGACAATGTTTTGTTTATTGAAAGTGTGAAAGACTACATTGTGGTTCATCAGAAGGAAGGCATAAAACTAACCTCTAAATACAAAATCGGCGATATTGAAGCAGAACTTCAGGGAAAAGATTTTCTTCGCGTACACCGTTCTTTTATCATCAATTTAAAAAACATTACTGCCTTTACCGCTTATGATGTTGAAATTGGCTCCATAGAAATTCCCATCGGGGCAAGCTACAAAGAATATGTTTTTAAAATATTAAAAGGTTCATAACCGCGTCCCTGCTTGTCTTTAGAACTTAACAGCAATTTTCCCTATAGTCTTCCCTGACTCTAAAAGTTCATGTGCCTTTTTAATATTCGCTACTGTTAAACCTGTTAGGGTTACATTTAGCGTTGATTTTAGAATGCCCTGATCTAAAAGATCTGCCAGTGTATTCAGAATAACATGCTGTTCCTGCATATCATCAGTTTCATACATCGATCGGGTGTACATAAGCTCCCACGAGAAAGAGGCACTTTTATTTTTCAGTTTATTCAGCGCCACGGGATCACTGCTTCCGGTAATAGAAGCAATATGTCCTTGCGGTTTAATCAATTCGACCATAATATCCCAATAGGAATTCGTATCTACAAAATCTAAAATAAAATCGACCTGTTGAAACCCGGCTTCCTGAACTGAAGCAATTAAATTTCGGTGATCGACTACATAATCGGCTCCCTGCTCTTTGCACCAGGCTATAGTTTCTGGGCGGGATGCGGTTGCAATAACGGTTAAACCTGCAATTTTCTTGGCCAATTGAATAGCGATCGAACCTACTCCTCCTGCCCCTCCAATAATTAAGATCGACTTACCCTTATCTTTTTCAGGATTGATTCTAATGCGGTCAAAAAGAATTTCCCAGGCGGTTAAACCGGTTAAAGGTATGACTGCCGATTCTTCAAGGCTTAAGGACTTTGGTTTTCTGCCTACAATTCGTTCGTCAATATTTTGGTATTCGGCATTGCTGCCCGGTTTCGTAATATCTCCGGCATAAAAAACTTCATCTCCCACCTTAAACAGGCTTACTTTCTCTCCTACCGCTTCAACAATACCTACAGCATCCCAGCCTATAATCTTCGGAGTTTCTAAAACGGTATCTTTTGTACTATTCTGACGAATTTTAAAATCGACGGGATTAACAGATACTGCACTAATTTTTACTAATACATCACGTTCTCCGGGAACTGGATTTGGAGTTTCAAATGCTATAAAACTCTCTTCTTCAGCAATTGGCAACGATGTTTTAAATCCTATGGCTTTCATCTTTATAATTTTTAAATTCTATTATTACAAAGATAAATACAGTCCGAATCTTACAAACGGTATATTTTTATACTAAACCAGTATATTCTTATCAAAAGTCAATAGCACTTTAGAATTCTCAAATACTAAAAAAAGCTGATCCTAAAACCAGCTTCTTACTTTCACTATTTAAAATTTAGCGGCAAATTCTTTTGCAAAATCTTCCAGTTTAATTCGTCCTTCAACAGAACTATAATCGCCTAAAAAATGCGCTGCAATTTTACCGTTTCTAAAACCTGATCCCATTTCGGTATACAATTCAGCAATTTCTTCGGGTAGTCCCGCTTGTTTCATTCCGTCAAGAGATTGTACATCGGTAAATTCTATCCATGGTAAATCCGGTTTTCCAATGGCTAAGCCTAAAGTTTTGCCTACTTCATCCGGAGTTCGCACATCACTTACAATATAACGAATGTTCTTTCCCGCTATCGTTTTAAGTAATTCTTCAGACACTGCTGTGGCAATATCTTCAGGATGTACAAAAGGAATTGTAGTGTTAGAGGGATAATTTGCTCCAATAATTCCCGCTCCCTTAATCATTGGAACATCATGGTACAAATTCGTGTAGAAAAAACCCGCACGAAGATATGTAACCGATACGTTCTCTAATGACTCATACAATTTTTCGATATTATGAAGTCCGGCAATTGGACCATTTCCTCCCGGTAAATCTGCACCAATACTGCTCAGCATTACAACACGTTTTACTCCGGCAGCTGCTATGCCTTTTGCAAGTGCTTTACCGGCCTCCGTAGTATTGATAATGATATTAACTCCTCCCATATTAGGCGGAGTCATTGCAAACACAGCATCAGCTCCTTCAAATGCGCTTTGCAAAAAAGCGGCATCACTTACAGAACCTATCGCAGCTTTGGCTCCTGCTGCTTCAATCATTTTTACCCGGTCTGAACTACTACTGATTACTGTTACCTCATGTCCCGAGGCAATAAGTTTTTGGGTCAATGGCTTACCTATGTTTCCTAATGAACCTGAAATTGTAATTTTCATCTCTGTTTATTTTTTTATGTTCTGTAACAAAGGTATATTTGTACTTACTTTTATACAAGTACTTACCCTAAAGTATGCAATATGACCGCAATCAAAGAATCATCGACTATTCAGGAAAACAAGCAATATGCTTTAGACCAATGTCCTGTAACTTATGTTATGGAAAAAATTGGAGGCTATTGGAAACCCATTATCATTTACCATCTTTCAGGCGGGAGCAAACGTTACAGCGAATTAAAAAGGGCTATCCCTGCAGTTACCGAAAAGATGCTGATACAACATTTAAAACAGCTCGAAGCCGATCATCTTGTCATTAGAGAAGCTAAACCGGTTGTACCTCCTTTTGTGACCTATAGCTTAAGTCCTTCGGGAAAAGGCTTAATGCCTGTTATCGAAGCTATGGCGGCATGGGCCTTCAAGGATAAGGAAGATGGATTTAAAAATTCTTAAAATAGTTTGGTCTCAAAAATAATCATCAAAGTAGCAGAACATCTTGTTATCTTTACCTAAAAAGATCCAAATGGAAAAAACTTCTACACTACAGGCAGGTTTTATTTTAAGAATTGTTTTAGGAGTTACTATGCTCTCCGCTGTTGCAGATCGTTTTGGCTTTTGGGGTGCCCCTGGTGCTCCTGGAGTGGCATGGGGTAACTGGGATAATTTTATTACTTATACTCAAACCTTAAATGCTTATGCAAGCAGATCATTAGCCGAAATCTTAGGTGCTTTGGCTACTTTTTTCGAGATTTTGTTTGGTTTGTTTCTCATCATAGGATTTAAAACCCGTTACATTGCTTTGGGAACTGCAGGTTTAATGCTTCTTTTTGCTGTCTCCATGGCTGTTTCAGTCTCTATAAAAGCTCCTTTTGATTACTCGGTTCTAACAAGTGCTGCAGCAGCCTTATTGCTTTCTTCTTTGGAGAAAACGTATCTCGCTTTAGACAATCGATCCAAATAAAAATTTATAAAACTCATTCAAAACAAAAAAACCTCAAAAAATAACTACCTGCAAAAAGGCCAAAATATTTGGCTTTCAACCACCTGCTTACCTCAAATACAAATTTTATAAATCGCAATACAAATTATATAACAATTCCCAAATCTAAATTCTCAATTTAAACGTATGTATGAAAATACGATACTCCGGAGGAATTAAACTCAAATGGTAATGGTTTTTGGGGCATATTGAGCTTAATAACCTCCCGGGATATCGTTTATTAAATAATTTTAAACGAAGGAAAAGAGTGGAAAAGTTAAATGTCGAGAGATTAAAAAACAGTCTGGATTACTTGCAAAGCAAACAAAGGGAATTAAAAAGGCAAAATGAGGAAGATACCCGAACACTCGAATCTCTCATAAAGTATTTAAAAAAAGACATGATTGATCAGTATAAATTAACCAAATATGATTTATACATCAAGCAGGATGTTAAGGATACGGAGACTTTTATCCATAGTGTGCAAAAAATAATAGAAGACAACCAGTAAGTTCTTCAATCTTAGCGCATCATCAACCTCCCTGATTGTTCTTTAAAAATCAATCAGTTAGAATTATTTTGGCATTATTTTTCATCCTTTATACTTTAGGATAATGTCCTTTTAGTTTTTAATTAAGAAATAAAACAGTTCCTCTCCCAATTTCAATTCGTAAATTAGCGGTAACAAAATCGATACGAATGACAGTACTTACGTTTACCCTGATTATGATTCTTGGTGCTTTTTTAGCAGGTTTTATTGGCTCATTATCAGGTTTAGGTGGCGGGATTATCATAATTCCACTTTTAACAGTCATTCTTGGCGTTGACATTCATTATGCAATTGGTGCGGCTCTGGTTTCTGTAATTGCAACTTCTTCAGGTTCAGCCGCAGCTTATGTCAGAGAAGGCATCACCAACATGCGATTGGGTATTTTTCTGGAAATTGCCACCACAATAGGTGCTGTTTGCGGAGCCCTGCTTTCAACCATCGCTCCTACTTCGTTTATTGCCGTTTTATTTGGGCTCACTTTAATTTTCTCGGCTATCAATTCGCTTCGTAAAAAAGAAGAACATATTGTTTTAGAATCTAGCCCTTTGGCTAAAAAACTAAAATTAGAAGGTACTTATCCCACGCACAATGGTGAAGTTGTTCACTACGGAACTAAAAATGTTATAGGCGGTTTCAGTATGATGGGAATTGCCGGAATGATGTCCGGTTTATTAGGAATTGGTTCCGGAGCTTTTAAAGTAATTGCCATGGACAATATTATGAGAGTTCCGTTTAAAGTTTCTACTACCACCAGTAACTTTATGATGGGAGTTACCGCAATGGCAAGTTCTGTCATTTACATTCAGAAAGGATACATCGAACCCGGAATCTGTATGCCTGTAGTAGTCGGTGTGCTTTTTGGAGCGATGGCAGGAGCGAAAGTTCTCGTGAAAACAAATCCTAAGAAACTAAGAATATTCTTTGCCTGTCTCATCTTTGTATTGGCAGTAAATATGATCTATAACGGAATTAATGGAAAAATCTAAGACTATGCAACACGAAAAATTTGGAGAAAAAGATTTTCAAACCATTATCGGAAATTTATTGCGCTATGGTGTCTGGATTTCTTTATCCGTAGCTTTTATTGGTGGGATTGTTTACTTAATGCATCATCACGCAGACATTGAAGATTATTCGGTCTTTCATGAAAATGACCGTAATATCTTTGAAGTAATTTCGGCAATATATCAGGGCGTAATTCAGGGAAATGGCGAATCGTTGATCTTTTTTGGGATCATCCTGCTTTTTCTAACCCCGGTTTTACGTGTTCTACTATCACTATTTTCGTTTTTACTGGAAAAGGATTATCTGTATGTAGGTATTACTCTAATAGTTATAATCATTATCCTCATCAGTGTTTCCTTTGGTTTTTCTCATTAATTAATGGCTATAAGCCGTAAGCTTTAAGCTTTAGGCTTTCTTAAAAAGCTTACTGCTTAAAGCCTAAAGCTTAAGGCCTAAAGCTTAAGGCTAAAAAAAAATACTAACCGCGATAAGTATTGGGCTGTAGGCTTTCTAAAAAAAGCATATTGCTTAAAGCTTAAAGCTTAAAGCCTAAAGCCTAAAAAAATGGAAATAGGAATTGACAGTTTCGCTTCGGCGATGTATGGAGACCACAATACGCTAAGCAGTGTTGATGCAATGGAACAGCTGTTGCAAAGAATCGAGCTTGCAGATCAGGCCGGACTTGATGTTTTTGGCATTGGTGAACACCATAAAAAAGAGTTTTTAGATTCGGCAACCGCTGTGATTTTAAGTGCGGCTGCGGCACGGACCAAACGCATTCGATTGTCAAGTGCTGTTTCGGTTCTAAGTGCTGCCGATCCGGTAAGAGTCTATCAAAGTTTTGCAACTCTTGATTTAATTTCAAAAGGTAGAGCCGAAATTGTAGTAGGACGTGGATCTTCCATCGAAGCTTACCCCCTTTTTGGATTTAATCTGAATGATTACGACGAACTTTTTAAAGAAAAATTAGATCTCTTACTTCAAATCAGAGACAATGAATTTGTGACCTGGTCAGGAAAATTTCGCCCTTCCATAAATAATCTTCCAGTTTATCCCAGAGCTTTGCAGGAAAAACTTCCTGTATGGCTGGGTGTTGGCGGAACTCCTGAATCATTTATCCGGGCAGGATCTCTAGGACTTCCCTTAATGGTCGCGGTTATTGGAGGACAGACCCATCGTTTTCGTCCTTTAGTTGATTTGTATCGTGAAGCCGGAAAAGCTGCAGGTTACCAACCCGAAGAACTTAAAGTGGGACTACATTCACCCGGATTTGCTGCAAATACCACCGAAAAGGCTATTGAAGAGTATTATCCTGGCTATGCTGAACTTTGGACAAAATTAGGTCTGGAACGCGGTTGGCCGCCCGTGACCAAAGCCAAATTTGACGGATTAATTGACGATCAGGGTGTACTGATTGTGGGAGATCCTGAACGCATTGCTGATAAAATTTTGCGTCACAGTGAATCACTTGGCGGTATTTCGAGATTCACCTTTCAAATGGACAATGCCGGTCTCACGCACACACAACTCATGACTGCTATAGAACTTATAGGTACAAAAGTAATTCCACTCATTCAAAAAGGCTAGTTTTTTGCCACAGATTAAAAGGATTTCTTATTTGGTAAAACAAACAAACCCGACAGATTTTAAAATCTGTCGGGTTATTTTTTAAACGGCACTCAGTACCTTAGCACCTCAGTACCTTTGAACCTTAGCGCCTTAGTACCTAAAAAATCAGAACTTATACGTTACCCCCACTCTAAAGTTTCTTGGGGCTTCTGTTTGCCAATAGTAAGCCGTAAGCCACTCATAATAAGATCCGCTGTATAGGTATTTATCCAGAATGTTAAACACATTGGCAGTAATTTTAAATTTACCAGTTTCATAAGATAGACCTCCATCCAATTTAAAATAATTTGGCAATCTTACCCCTCCAACACTCCAGCTGTCTGTTTGACGGTCTGCCAGATAAGTCCCTCCTATCGAAGCTCCTAATCCTTTTAGCTTTCCGCTTTGAATGCTGTAGTTCAACCATGCATTTGCAGTATGTTTGGCAAAGCCCGGTACCACAGAACCAACACCTATAGTTGTAATAGCAGAGTTCGTTACAATCGATTCTGTAAAAGCATAATTAGCAATAAGATTAAGTCCATCAAATAATTTTCCTCTTACGTCAAATTCAATACCTTGTGCTCTTTTCTCTCCCAAAACAATTTTATAAACATCATTTGGACCATTTTTAGGATCAGAAGTAAGCTCATTTTGCTTTACGATACGATAAGCCGATAATGTAGTACTCCATGATCCGTCAAACCAATCTTTCTTAACCCCAAATTCTAAATTATTTCCTGTAAGTGGTTTTACGCGATCTCCATTTTTAATAATTCCGGATTGTGGAATAAAAGCCTGATCGTATAATCCGTAAAGGGCCAAATTATCGGTCACTGAATAACTAAATCCTACACGTGGTGTGATATGGCTGTCTGACTCTTCTGTTCCCCAGCTGTTTTGACTAATCCAGGTATATCGTGCTGCAAGAGTCAATCTTAATTTGTTTTCGAAGAAACCCAGCTCATCCTGAATATAACCTGCTGCATATTCTTGTGTCAATTTACCACCAGCCCTAATTGAAAGTGGTGTTGTACGATCGAAAGCCGGAAAGCCATTTGAAGGTGTACCGTAATTTGGGCTGTAAACATTAAATGGATTTGCAGCGGTATCAAGATCGTGAGACTGTCCCCAGTCTGCCATATAATCTTTATTACCCAAATCTACACCACTTAGTATTTTATGCGTAACAGACCCTGTATTGAACTTCCCATTTACGAATATCTGACCTAAATACATATTACTTTCTGCATCCCAAATGCCTACATTTCTAATAATGTTGCCTTTTCCGAGAGCATCTTCACTTGAACCAATTTTGCTGGGCCATGAACTATATCCTTGCTGAATGTACTTGAAATAAGAAGTTTGTGCTGTCAGTTTCCAGTTATCATCAAACTTATGCTCAAACATAAAATACCCGCTATGGTCCTGAATATTAGTATCCGGAATACCAGGCTGTGTCAGGGTAAATCCAACCGGTAAAGTGGTATATCCATCAGATTTAGGTCCAAATACATAATAAGAACCTACCTCAGTCATGTTGGCATACTGAAAATTGTATTCAGCCGTAATTTTTGTTTTATCATCAATCTGATACGTAAGTACCGGAGCAATTACATAACGGTTATTGTGTTCAAAGGAACGGTGCGAACCTCTGTTTTGGGCTGCAGCATTAAAACGGTACAATAACTTTCCTTTTTTATCCAATTTCCCGTCAAGATCAATACTCGCTCTGTAAAAATCATAACTTCCCGCAACTACACTGGCTTCACCCTTTGTTATTCCGGTTGGTTTCTTAGTTACTACGTTATACAATCCGCTTGGATCACCACTGGAAAGCATAAATCCTGCCGGGCCTTTTACAAATTCAATATGGTCTACAAAACTCATATCTTCGGTAAGCGGTCCCCAAGAAGAAGAAACCACATTAAAACCATTACGAAACGCCTGAACTTGTGAACCGCGCATTTTTATATTGGTATACAAATCTCCCCAATGCTCAGAGCGCACAGCACCACTCACATTTCGGATTACTCCATCACTCATACTCACAATCTGCTGATCTTTTAATGTCTGACCGCTCACAATCTGAATATTCTGCGGGATTTCCAATACAGGTGTTTGAAGACGTAAGGACAAAGAAGGTTTGTCTTGTTTGTATTTGTTTTTAGTAATCACCACTTCGTCCAAATCTTCCTGACTCTCCGAAAGCTTGAAATTTTTTGTTGTCGTTTGCTTTGCTGTCACTGTAATTCTGTCCTCAACGGGACGAATTCCAACTGCACTAATGTTGATGGTATAACTGGCAGGCTTAACATTTTTAATTTCGTACTGTCCGTGTTCGTTCGTAATAGCGCTGTATCTTGTTCCTTTAAGAGCGACAGAAACACCTTCTGCCGGCACATTTCCGGTTAAAGAAACCCTTCCGGTTACTTTTCCGTTTTCCTGCCCCATCATCACTAATGAGTTTAGAAAAATCAGAAAAAATAAAACTTTTTTTATTCTCATGGTATTCATAATTATTTGTATTGGTTTTTATTTCGCTGGTAAAAGTAATGGCTAAAACATCGTTTTGCAAATTATTTTTAATTATTCTAAATAAATATAATTTAAAATCAAATCGTTGAATACAATGCCAAAACTTATTATTTTGGATTATAAATCCGTCAATAGTAAATAACTCTGCTTATCTTTAAGGACAAAAACACCATCTCAATTATGAATCACACAAACACACTCAAAAAAGTAGCTATTGTGGGATACAACCGTATTCCGTTTGCGAGAGCTAATACTGCCTACGCCGAAGTTGGAAACCAACAAATGATGACCGCTGCTCTTGATGGTCTTGTAACCAAATACAATCTGAAAGGAAAATTAATCGGTGAAGTTGCCGGAGGGGCCGTAATCAAACATACTTACGACAATAATCTAATGAGGGAATGTGTCCTGAAAACAACACTCGATCCCGCTACTCCAGCCTGCGATTTGCAACAGGCTTGTGATACCGGAATCGAAAGTGCCATTTATATCGCTAATAAAATTGCATTGGGACAAATTGAATGCGGAATCGCCGGAGGTGTTGATTCTATAAGTGATATTCCGATGGCGGTGAGCGACAAACTTCGAAAAATTCTACTCCATGTCAGAAATGCAAAATCAATTACTGAAAAAATAAAGTTCTTTTTAAAAATTCGTCCTCGAGATTTGGCTCCGCTGGTTCCCAAAAATGAAGAAGTTCAAACCGGACTTTCAATGGGAGGTCACACCGAAATCACTGCCAAACATTACAAAATCTCTCGCGAAGATCAGGACAACTTTGCGCTAAAAAGTCATCTGAATATGGCGAAAGCCTATGATGACGGCTTTTTTGACGATATGATCACTCCCTTCAACGGACTTGACAGGGACAATAATTTAAGAAAAGACAGCACGCTGGAAAAACTGGCCAGGCTAAGACCCGCCTTTGACAAAATCAATGGAACCTTAACTGCAGGAAATTCAACTCCGTTAACTGATGGCGCTTCCTGCATTCTTTTAGCCAGTGAGGAATGGGCAAAAGAACATGATCTGCCCATTTTAGCTTACATCACCTTTGCTGAAATTGCTGCCATCGAATATGTCAAAAATCAGCAGAATCTTCTATTGGCTCCTTTGTTTGCTGTCAGTCGCATGCTTGATAAAGCAGGTTTGACCTTGCAGGATTTTGATTATTATGAAATTCACGAAGCTTTTGCCGCTCAGGTTTTAGCCACTCTGAAAATCTGGGAAAGTCCTGAGCTAAGTGCTCAAATTGGACTGCCTAAAACCCTTGGACCAATCGATCGCGAAAAACTGAATGTAAAAGGAAGCAGTCTCGCAGCAGCACACCCCTTTGCTGCCACAGGAGGTCGTATCATTGGTGTTATGGCTAAACTGTTAAACGAAAAAGGATCCGGACGCGGCCTAATTTCAATCTGCGCTGCCGGAGGACAAGGCGTGACCATGATAATCGAAAAATAATTAATTCCTATCGCTACGAACAACAAACCGGACAGGCTTTAGAAACCTGTCCGGTTTATTATTTTTAAAACCAAACTGTAACAAAATCAAAAGAAAAGTCTCTATAGTATAAAAAACGCTAATCAATTAATCCAAACATTACTACATGAGAACTTTAAAACTTACCACTTTACTCATTTTCACTTTCTTTTCATTTTCGAAAATAAATGCTCAGACCACTCCTAACGACAGTATAAAACTGGATTACACTAAGATCTACTCGCTGGCTTTAGATGGGAATCCAAAATCAGCTTTGCCGCTATTGGAAATCGATCCCAATAAAAAAATAGCTGATAAAGACTTAAAATTCAAAACCAACTTTGAAAACCGATTTAAGTTTGCAGAAGACAAAAGTGATTTTCTGGAAACCCGAAAATCAAAAATAGATCAGTTATTAAAGATTTACAGAGATTACTGGCGTTTCTCTTTCCTAAACAAAGAAAAGAAAACCGATACTCTGATCCTGAAAAACGTTTCGAATTTTCTTAAAACGAATTTCCCGTCTGCCAAAAACCTAACGCTTAACGAAGACAGCATCAATGTCTATCAAAAAAAATACATCGCGAGTTTAGGTTATCATACGACCGGATTTGGAAAAACAGGAGGTTTATATGACTTACTCGTTTGGAAAACAGAAAAAGACACCATCTACAAAGTTACTTATGATGGAAAAGAAACTCCAATTAAAATCTATTTTATGGATGATTTTGTCACCCTGGGCTGGAGCGAATATGCTACTCTGGGACGCTATTATCCTGCAGGCTGGGCTACAAAAGAAGCTTTGTTTTGCGTAAAAAAAGCCTATGACTTAAAATCCGAAAACTTTAGAGTAAGCTACATTGGTCATGAAGGAAGGCACTTTGCCGACTATAAACTATTCCCAAAATTAAAAGGGGTTGGTTCTGCCGATCTGGAATACAGAGGTAAATTAACTGAAGTTTCTCTTTATTCTCAGGAAGGTCTGATGAAACGATTGCAGTTTTTTATCAATACCGGAAACTATGATAGCGATAATGGCCATTCAATTGCCGCTTATTGTGTGATAAGAGATTTATCAAGAGTTTTATTTGGAAACGATTTCGAAAAGGACATCAACAAATGGAAAGCAATTCCGGCAAGCAAAATAAATGAAGCCGCATCTAAACTCCTGGCTGAAAACACAAAGGCACTTGAGAAAATCCCGAATGTAGAGAAATTCATCAAATAGTACTTACATAAGATATGAAAAACATTTAACACATAGAAACATAGACTTGAATTCTAAGAAGTGGATACAAAAGACAAAAACATTTCTTTTGCATAGTTATACGTTTTATTTGAAGTGAAACGTCTTCTATTCCGTTCGAAAACCTATGTCTCTATGTGTTAAAATAAAACCACAGAAAGAAACCGAAAAATAGAAAACCCTTTAACCCGAGCGATAGCGAACAGGCGAAGCAATCTGAATGCTAAACTCCTAACCCAATTATTTTGAATTGTAATAAACAGTTCAAATAATAGTTTTTTCTTTACAAAAAACCATTTTTTTATAGTAAATTAGACCTCCTTTTAAATCAAGTCACTTATAAAATTTGTGTATAAATTCATTTTAAACTAAAATAAAAATGATTGACTCCAAAATACCCGAAGGTCCACTAGCCGATAAATGGAATAATTACAAAGCAAAAGCGAAGCTTGTAAATCCAGCCAACAGAAAAAAACTGAACGTTATTGTTGTTGGAACCGGACTTGCAGGTGCATCCTGCGCAGCCTCTCTGGCTGAACAGGGTTATAATATTCAATCCTTTTGTTTTCAGGATTCTGCCCGACGCGCCCACTCTGTGGCGGCACAAGGAGGAGTTAACGCTGCAAAAAACTACAAAAACGACGGCGACAGTACTTTCAGAATGTTTTATGATACCATCAAAGGTGGTGATTTCAGATCCCGGGAAGCCAATGTATATCGTTTGGCTGAATGTTCCGCACATTTGATCGACCATGCTGTGGCGCAAGGCGTTCCTTTTGCCAGAGAATATGCCGGATATTTAAACAACAGATCTTTTGGAGGTGTTCAGGTTTCGAGAACATTCTACGCACGCGGACAAACTGGTCAGCAGCTTTTATTAGGTGCTTATCAGGGATTGTTGCGTCAGGTATCCTTAGGAAAAGTAACGATGCACACCCGTCACGAAATGCTGGAATTAGTAATTATTGACGGAAAAGCAAAAGGCATTATAGCCCGAAATCTCGAAACAGGAGCTTTAGAACGTCATGTTGCCGATGCAGTTGTACTGGCTTCGGGAGGCTACGGAAAAGTATATTATCTTTCTACACTGGCTATGGGCTGCAACAGTTCTGCCATCTGGCGAGCACATAAAAAAGGTGCTTATATGGCCGGAGTAAGCTGGATTCAGTTCCACCCTACCTCGCTTCCGCAACACGGAGCCAACCAATCTAAACTCACTTTAATGTCAGAATCTTTGCGGAACGATGGTCGAATCTGGGTTCCGAAAAAAGCCAAGGACGCACGAAATCCCAATACCATTCCCGAAGAAGAACGTGATTATTATCTCGAACGTCGTTATCCCTCTTTTGGAAATCTGGCACCACGTGATATTTCATCGCGGGCGGCTAAGGAACGGATTGATGCCGGACATGGTGTCGGGCCAATGAAAAACGCTATTTATCTCGACTTTTCAGATGCTATAAAAGCACAGGGGAAAAATACTATTGAAGCCAAATACAGTAATCTGTTTGCCATGTATGAAAAAATTACCGGTATCAACGCTTACAAAGAACCTATGCTAATTTCTCCCGCTGCCCATTTTACTATGGGTGGACTCTGGGTCGATTATGAATTAATGACCTCTATTCCCGGGTTATTTGCTTTGGGGGAAGCCAATTTTGCCGATCATGGCGCTAACAGACTCGGGGCGAATTCTTTGCTTCAGGCTTGCGTAGACGGTTATTTTATAGCTCCATATACAATTCCGAATTATTTGGCAGGAGAATTAAACGCTCCAAAAGCAACCATCAACCACCCCGCTTTTGACGAAGCCGAAAAAGTCGTTCGGGCACAGCTCGATCGTTTTTTAAATAGCAAAGGCACCCTTTCAACCGATCACTTTCATAAAAAAATTGGACGATTACTTTATGAAAAATGCGGTCTTTCGAGAAGCAAAGTAAAACTGGAAGAAGCCATTGAAGATATAAAAGCCCTGAAAGCTTCTTTTGAAAAAGATTTACTGATTACCGGAGATGATACCTTAAACAGTGAACTCGAAAAAGCCGGAAGAATTGCCGATTACATAGAGCTGGCCGAATTAATGTGTTACGATGCTTTACAAAGAGAAGAATCTTGTGGAGCTCACTTTCGCGAAGAATACCAAACTACCGATGGTGAAGCAGTTCGAAATGATAATGATTTCTGCTATGTTTCAGCATGGGAATGGAAAGGGGAAGCCAAACCGCCTGAATTGCACAAAGAACCTCTCCTATTCGAATCGGTTGAACTTGCAGTAAGAAGTTACAAATAATCAAAAGTTAAAGAAATATGAAACTATCTCTTAAAATATGGCGGCAATCTGATAGTTCCTCTAAAGGAAAAATGACCGATTATGAAATAGATGCCGTTTCAGAACATATGTCTTTTCTGGAAATGCTCGATCTTTTGAATGAATCCTTAATTCAGAAAAAAGAACGGGTTATTGAATTTGATCACGATTGTCGGGAAGGAATATGCGGACAATGTGGTGTGATGATCAACGGAAGAGCTCATGGTCCTCTAAAAAATACCACAACCTGCCAGCTTCATATGCGAAGTTTTAAAGATGGAGATACTATTTATATTGAACCTTTTCGGGCAAAAGCTTTTCCTGTACTCCGAGATTTAAAAATCGACCGTTCGGCTTTTGATACCATCATTGCATCCGGTGGTTTTATCGGAGCTTCAACAGGTCAGGCACCGGAAGCCAATAGTATTCCCATATCCTATGAAACCGCCGAAGCATCTTTTGATGCGGCAGCCTGTATTGGGTGTGGTGCCTGCGTAGCCACTTGTAAAAATGCCAGTGCCGCCCTATTTACGGGGGCAAAAATCACCCATTTGGCTTTGTTGCCACAGGGGCAAATCGAAGCTTCAAAAAGAGTGCTGAGCATGGTAAGCCAAATGGATGCCGAAGGTTTTGGGAACTGCTCAGACACCAGGGCCTGTGAAATTGAATGCCCTCAAGGCATTTCGATACTTTCGATCGCCAAAATGAATGCCGAATATACCAAAGCTTTAATTTTTAAAAAATAATACATCAATCATTTAATAAAATACACATAGAAACATAGACTTATCAAACTCAGAAATATCATTTCATAAGTTGAAAATACAAGCAACAAACCATGCGGAAGAAATGTATTTCATTTTGAAACCTTTTTGCCCCATTATTTCTATGCTTCTATGTGTTTATTAAAATAAAATCGTCTTAAAAAAACAAACCCGATACGTTTCAAAAACCTGTCGGGTTTACTTTATTAGATCAGACGGTAAAATAAGGCGTTAAAATATCTTCAAAATTATACAGTCCTTTGGGTTTGTTTTTCAGATTTTCGGCAACAAAAACAACTCCGTTTCCAAATGCTTCCCTCGAGATCGATTCATGAATTAAACGAACCGTCTGATAAGGAAATCCAAATATAACCTCATGCTTACCTACTATTCCTCCTGCTCTTACGGAGTTGATATTGTCTTTATCAAGTTCCAAAGCTTCCGCAATTTTAACCGCTGTTCCTGAAGTTCCTTCTTTCTTTTTAAAATGTTCTTCATTCACTTCAATATCCACCCAGGGAGCAATTTTCTTTAAAAATTTAGCTGCAAACAGCAAATAATTGACCCCAAGCGTAATATTGGGTGACCAAAAGACCGTAGTTTTATGTGCCAGTTTCTTTAATAACTGTAACTCTTTGTCTTTGTAATGAGAAATTGCCGAAATAATTTTGACCTTTCGCTTTGCAGCAACTTCTCCATAACTATAAATACCTTCATTGGAAGAAAAATCAATAATAACATCGACCGGATGTTTGTCCAGCAAATCTTCCATTTTCACTTTAGAACCAGAGTAAATTAACCCTGGTTCTTTTGACGGAATACCAAGAAATTCTGAAACAGATCTGTGTTCTAAAACCGTACTTTGTCTTAAAACCCATTCCAGGCAAAATTTATTGTTTTCCAGTAGTACAGTAGCTACTGATTTTCCAGTCTTTCCGAATCCTATTAAACCTATTTTCATAATTCACTTTTTTATGAGCAGACTGCCCGTTTATAAAATTGACACTTTTGAAACTTCATGTCAAATCAAAAATTCAATTATTAACTAAGCTGATAATTATCCTCTTCTAGTAAAAATAGAGATTATATGCCGAGATCACTAGCAATAACTTTCATAAGTAACAATAATCGAACACGTTAACAGGAATACTACTGTAAAAATATTTTATAAGAAGCTCTAAAGACGTTTTTGGAATGACTGCCCGAAGAATATTACTTTAGCTGTATTTTTATGCATAATTAGGCTTTACAAAAAATTGAGAATTTGTTTTCCCAATAAAATAATAATCGATTCTGGCACATTTTTAAATAAGATATCTATATTTGCAACAACGTTGCGTTAGTTTATAAGCTACCAAGTCCTTTAAAAATGGGCTTTTTCCATTAAGAATGAAAAAGAAAAATGTATTAATTCCTCTTTTTATGTCTGTAACTGTATTGTTTGCAATGCTGTTTCAGACGCTGCATTCTTACGAGCATGTTTACAAGCAGCTAACGAGTAAACATTGTGAGCATACTTATATTGAGGGGCAAAAGCAAATCACACACAGTCATACTGTAGACAACAATTGTCAGATTTGTCATTTTACGTTTAGCACCTTTATACCAAACACTTTTCAAACATACTCTTTTCTTAAAGCAACCGTTGAAACTTTCAGCGTATTCTTTTACGAAAAAACAATTTCTGTTGTTTTCAAAGGCAGTCTTTTTGCACTTAGGGCACCGCCATTTATTCGCTAGTTTACTGCATTTTCACCCGAAAAATTAAAAAATAGCTTTTGCTTGTCTTTTTCAAAGATCAGGTAAAACGCATTTGTAGTCTTATTTGGTCTGTTTTCAATAAAGCAGCTCCAATTAAGATACGAAAGACCATTTTGGTTTATCTAATTTACCTACTCTTCGGTTGTTCCCAGTAAATTCTACTCTTCCTATTTCGTCACCGGTTAAAATGTTTCAGCCCTAAAGGCTATTACTATAACTGTGCATGAAAAGAAAAACCCGTACTAAAAACCATCCAAATACATCAAAACTATGCTTATAGCTGAAAATCTAACAAAAAAATATGGCGACCATATTGCTCTAAACAAACTCAACTTAACCATTAAAGAAGGGGAAATTTTTGCTTTATTGGGGCAAAATGGTGCCGGAAAAACCACCACAATCAACCTTTTTCTTGGTTTTATCGCTCCAACAGACGGAGAACTAAAAATTAACGACATATCCGTCATCGACAACGCACAGGAAACGAAAAAATATGTTGCTTATATCCCCGAAACCGTCATGCTGTATCCTAATCTTACCGGTCTGGAAAACTTAAAATTCTTCTCGTCGCTGGCAGGATTCAAATATTCGCAGGGGGAACTGACTTATTTTCTTTCTAAAGCGGGGCTTCAGATTAAGGCTCACCATCAAAATTTAGGTGGTTATTCTAAGGGAATGCGCCAGAAAGTTGGAATTGCCATTGCAATCGCTAAAAAAGCCAAAGTGCTCTTACTGGATGAACCTACGAGTGGTTTAGACCCTAAAGCTTCCAACGAGTTTTCCCAAATACTTAAAGAACTTTCTGCTGATGGAACAGCCATTTTAATGGCAACACATGATATTTTCAGAGCGCGGGAAGTTGCTTCTCATATTGGCATTATGAGACAGGGAAACCTTGTTACCGTTATCGAAGCCGATAAAATCTCGGCAAATGAACTGGAAGATTTGTATTTACAAACTGTATAAAGGGAAATTACTTTCTCAATCCTATCCAAAAAAAATGAAACACTATATTCTCTCACTGTTTTTATTAAGTATTACTTCGTTTGCCCAATCGCAAACCATTAATAAAAAGATATCTGATAGTATTCCTAAAGATTCTGTCAGGGTAAAAACCGAACACACACAATTGCAAACTGTCGAAATCATTGGCCGTTCGACCAAAAAATACAATAGCGATTATTCTTTTGCTGCCACCAAAACAGCCGCTCTCAACAAAGACATCCCACAATCCATATCCACGATCACCAAAGAATTAATTGCAGACAAAGGGGCTATCTATCTGGCCGATGCTGTAAAAATGGCCAGTGGGGTGATCCCGGCAAGTTATTACAATCAATATACCATTCGCGGAATCAGTCAAAATGAAGAAGGTCAGATCATAAATGGAATGCGAACACATCAGCATTATTTTTTACAGCCTTTAACGACCAATATTGAAAGAGTTGAAGTGATCAAAGGACCTTCGAGCGCTACATTTTCTTCTGTAGATCCGGGGGGAAGCATTAATATGGTGACTAAAAAACCGCTGGCTGTCGACCGAAAAGAAATAAGTCTGAGTGCAGGAAGCTTTAGCACCTTGCGCGGAACCTTAGATTTTACAGGCCCTTTGAACGAATCTAAAACGCTTTTGTATCGTGTAAACGGAGCGTATCAGGAAGCCAAATCGTTCCGGGATCTGGTGCGTAACAAATCGTTTTTGATTTCTCCTTCGTTCAGTTACATTCCGAATGAAAAAACAGCGATCAATACAGAACTGATTTTAAGCAACATGACTGGAGTTCTGGATCGTGGACAGCCTATTTTTGGTGCAGTTGCGGGTGTTACCAGTTTAAACAAAACTCCAATTAGCTTAAATTTAGGTGCTCCCAATGATTTCTACAAATCAAAAGAAATGATTTTGATGACGAATTTCGCTCATAAATTCAGCTCTAAAATAGGGTTTAATGCTTCATACATGAAACAAACCTGGACAGAAGACCTTCAGGAGCACAGAACTACAAATGCTTTTGCAGTCGACATGAACAATAAACCGGTTAGCAGTCTGGCCATGATGCAGTTTGTACAGCGTCAGCAATATTGGGACGTTGATAATCTCACTTCTTATTTCAACTTTGATTTAAATACAGGAAAAATCAAACATAAATTGTTAGCAGGTTACGATTTAAGCAGCTGGAACAAAACCAAAGGTGGCGGACAAAATGCGGCCAGAGGTTATGTATTAAAAGACGGAACTGTAGCCCCTTCATTTGTTGCTGCTAATGCTGCCAATTATCAAACCATAACCGTTGACGGAGTAGTTTTACCTAAACCAAATGTCAATTATTTTAATCTCAATAATCCCGCTAATACCCTAACAAACCCTGACGATTATACGCTCAATGTCCGTACCGCATTACCCCCTGCACTAACCACTACTAATGCAATCTACATTCAGGATCAGGTGCAATGGGAAAGATTTACCATCTTATTGGGGTTGCGCCAAGAATGGTTTAAAGACATTACAAACTACAAATCCAACAATGAACTAACCGTGAAAAAATCGGCTTTACTGCCGCGTATTGGAGTGACTTATGCTGTGAACAATCAAATTAATGTTTATACGACTTATTTGGAAGGCTACCAGCCACAATCGAACACCGTGTCCTTAATGCCTCAAACGAGCAGCCTGCCCGCGGGAATTTTATTTGATCCGCTGGAAAGCAACCTGAAAGAACTTGGATTAAAAGCTACTTTTTTCAATAATTCAGTAAGTTTCAACGCCGCTGTTTACGAAATCAATCAGCGCAATATTTTAATGAACGCCAACGACCCTATAAATCCCGATCTGCTGGTGACAAGAGGTGCCGAAAGAAGCCGTGGTTTTGAGTGTGATATAGCCGGTTTTATTACGGCAGACTGGCAAATAAATGCTTCTTACAGTTACATTGATGCTAAAATCACCAACGATCGCGACCCATCGTTAATTGGCGCACAAAAGCAAAATACACCCAAAAACAGTGCTAATTTATGGACACGATACAATTTCAATTCTGATTCGGCTCTAAAAGATTTGGGCATTGGTTTTGGAATGCAATACCAAAGCAGCAAAGTACCCTGGTTTACAAGAGCTTTTACACTACCTGATTTTACGGTTTTTGATGCTGCATTGTACTATAAACCCAACAAAAGCAATATGCAAATTGCTCTTAATGCGGGCAATTTATTCAATAAAACGTACTGGCTGGGTGCTCAGAATTACCTGCGCCTGTTTCCCGGTGCACCACGTAACTTCAGTCTTACCGTAACTTATAAATTTTAAACTGTATCATGTCATTACATAAAGAAATTTTAATTGCCAGGCATTTAAAAAAGGCTGTTTTTAAAAATACGGCTGTCTATATCATCACTATTTTTATCGGTATCCTGTTGCTTTACGCTGCTTTTTCAGGTTGGGAAAATTACAGCAACCAGAATCAGACGAGCGAAAAATACCAGCATGAATCACGCGAAGACTGGCTCAATAATCCGGATAAGAACCCACATAGAATGGCGCATTACGGGAATTTTGCGTTTAGAAAAAGTACACCCCTGAGCGTTTTTGAATTCGGGATGGAACCATTTTTCGGAAATGCGATCTTTCTTGAAGCGCACAAACAAAACAGCGCCAATTTCTCAGAAGCAGGCTTTTCTAACAGTATGCTTCGTTTCGGAGAGATTAGTATTGCTATGGTTTTACAGCTGTTATTGCCCCTGTTGATTTTTTTCTTAGGATTTAATGCTGTCGCAGCCGAAAGAGAAAACGGGACGTTAAAATTAATTTTAAGTCAGGGAATCAGTTGGAAACAACTCTTAACAGGTAAGATATTAGGGGTTGCAAGTGCCATTCTGCTCATTTTTGTTCCTACGATTATGGTTCTTGTATTGCTTTGGCTGCTGTTGCAGGATTTTACGATTTCAAGCGATGAAACCATCAAAATGGTATTATTCATTCTGTTTCATTTTATTTACCTGATGTTCTTTTGTGTTATTGCAGTTTTGGTTTCTGCTGCGAGTAAAACTTCCAAAAAAGCATTGATTTCCTTAATCGGAATCTGGCTGGTTCTTACTATTATTTTACCCAGAACTACTCAGGCAATTGGCGCTTATCTTTATGAAGCTCCTTCCAAAATACAGTTCAACAGTGCTATCGAAAAGGACATTCTGAAACAAGGTGACAGCCACAACCCGAACGACATACATTACAAGGCCATAAAAGATTCCCTACTACGTGCCTACAAAGTAGATTCGATACAAAAACTGCCTTTTAATTATTCGGGATTTATCATGACGGAAGGAGAGAAAATCAGTTCGCGAATTTATAACGAACACTTAGAAGAGCTGCTAAAAGTTTACGATCAGCAGAACAGTTTTTCTAAGGCCGTTTCGTTCCTGAATCCCTATATCGCCATACGAAACCTGTCGATGGGATTATCCAACACCGATTATGGTTCGTATATTGATTTTCAAAAAGAAGCTGAGATTTACCGCTATACTATGGCGCAAAAAATGAATGCTTTGCAGGTCAAATACATCAGTAATAAAAAGCCGGGACCAAATGACAAGCCTTTATCCATCAGCAAAGAACACTGGGCTGATCTGGAAGAATTTCATTATGAGCCAAAAGAAATCCCGGCCATTTTAAAATCCGAAATCCTCTCTGTAGTCTCTATTTTTCTCTGGATAATCCTGCTTTTTGCTCTCCTGCGAATTGCAGCCAAAAACCTTAAAGCCCTCTAATATGTTAGCATTACTTTTTAAAAATTTCATTCGGTCAAAAGGTACCAAAATTGGATTAATATTCCTGCTGCTTATCGGATTCATCGGTATTTTAATTGGGCAGCAGTTTCAACAAAAGCAGCAAAACAATATTGTGGAAGCTGCATTGTACCAAAAAGAGCATATTGCACGAAATGCCGCTTTTCACAAAGACGAAATGGGGCTCCTGCTCTATTACATCAAATTTTCTCTCATCAATAAAACATTACCTCTCAATCCTCTGGCAATTGGTCAGCGTGATGTAAATCCGTCGATTCAAAGCGTCACGATTCGGGGTTTGGAAGGTCAGAAATACGACTCGGAACTCAACAATCCGAACAATCTTTTATCCGGAAATATCGATTTTAGTTTTGTATTAATTTATCTGTTTCCTCTTTTGATTATAGCATTCTCGTACAATCTGGTTTCGGAAGAAAAAGAAAGCGGCACCTGGAAAATTGTGTCTGTGCAAAGCGAAAATACCTTTTTATACATTCTGAAACTGTTTTATGTCCGAATTATAAGTCTGATTGCATTGTTCTCCTTTTTACTTCTTTTAGCCATTTTGATTCTGGGAATTCCTTTTGACTCCTCACTGCTCGCCTTTTACGGACTTGGTGTTTTGTATATTTTGTTTTGGTTTGCAGCCAGCTTTTTTATCGTTTCCCTTCAAAAAAACTCCAATTTCAATGCGGTTATTTTGCTAACGATCTGGTTATTTCTAATTATCGTTCTGCCAGCCGTAATCAATACGTATATTGTGAATAAATATACTATTCCGGAAGCTTTGGAGCTGACTGTAAAACAACGTAATGCCTATCATGAAAAATGGGATATGGATAAGAAAATCACAATGGATAAATTTTACCGACATTATCCCCAATTCAAGCGATATCCTTTGCCTGATACCGAGTTTAACTGGCTTTGGTATTACGCCATGCAGCAGGCGGGCGACGACGATTCGGCAAAACAATCTCAGGAACTGCAAACTAAACTGGAACAGCGCAACAAAGCCAGTCAGTTTATTGCTTTATTCGTTCCTACTCTGCATGCCCAGCTTCAACTGAATGAAATTGCCAAATCTGATTTAGGAAACCAGCTTTTGTTTTTAAAGGAAACGAAGCATTTTCATGAGAAAATGAGGTTGTATTTTTATCCTAAAATATTTGAAAATGCTCCAGTGGTTAAGGAAAACTGGTCGAAGTTTAAGGTAGAAACTTTTACCGATTCCTCACAAACAAATTATATAAGAGCCTTTTTACCATTATTGTTTTTCAATCTGTTACTGATTGGTTTGGGCTGGATGAATTTCAAGAATAACAGAAAAGAAGCTTTTTAAAGGGGATTTTCTCAACTTAAAAATATTATTTTAACACATAGAAACATAGTTTAAAAGGCACAGCAAGACGTTTCACTTCAAATAAAATGTCCCGATGCATCGGGACGAAAGAAATGAATTTCTCTTTTGTACCCTCTTTTAAGAATACAAAGCTATGTTTCTATGTGTTTCATCATTTTAGCGTTCCAACATCGGAATCAATAATTCAATTCACCTTATTTAAAAATTCTAAAATAGATACTTTGATTTTGAAATTAATATCGTAATATTGCAATATTATATTTTAAATCACATGGGAGCTTCTAAAACAGAACATTTTACCGACAAACAAAATCAGATCGCCACTATAGCCAAAGCACTGGGACATCCGGCCAGAATTGCTATTATTGAATATTTGCTAAAAGTAAACGAATGTATTTGCGGGGATATTGTAAACGAATTGCCACTGGCACAGCCCACAGTTTCCCAACACCTGAAAGAACTAAAAAATGCAGGACTTATCAAGGGAAACATTGAAGGAAACGCCATCTGTTACTGTATCAATGAAGAAACATTTGATGTTCTAAACACCTACTTTTCTGGTATTATTACCGTTACAAAAAATCAAAAATGCTGTTAAAGGCTTTTTTTATCTTACTATATCGCAATATTGCATTATAACTATAAAAAAAGAAAAATGAAACTATCAGACATTAAAAAAATACTACCTACTCTTGAAAACGTAGCATTTCAATTGGAAAACGGAACTTTTGTTCCGGAGCATTTTCACGTTACCGAAATAGGAATGATCACTAAGAATTTTATCGATTGCGGCGGTGTAATTCGTCAGGAAAAAAGTGTCAACTTTCAGCTTTGGAATGCGGACGATTTTGAACATCGACTAAAACCCGGCAAACTTTTACACATCATTAACCTTTCAGAAGAAAAACTAAATATTGAAGATCTGAATATCGAAGTTGAATATCAAAATGAAACTATCGGGAGATATGATTTAGCGTTTAATGGAAATCATTTTGTATTGAAAAATAAAGTCACAGCCTGTTTGGCACAAGATGCTTGTGGAATTCCATCACCATCCGGCTTTATCGAATTAAACAAGGACAAAACAAACTCCTGTTCACCTAATTCAGGCTGTTGTTAAGTGATGGGCACTTTCTTTCTTAAATATAAAAAACCAATTATAATCACTACAGCTGTTATTGTACTGTAGCTGATTTATGGCTTCGAGCCTAAATTTTGCATCATCAATATCATTTGGTTACTCGTTTAAAAACTATGACAAAAAATATAGTAGTGCTTTGTACAGGAAATAGCTGTCGAAGCCAGATCGCCGAAGGTTATTTACGCCACTTTTTAAGCGACAAGACTCAAGTTTACAGCGCCGGTATTGAAACTCATGGTGTTAATCCAAGAGCTATTGCGATTATGAAAGAAGATGGAATTGATATTTCAAAACATACTTCAAATCACATAGACGAGTATCAAAACATTGTTTTTGATGTTGTACTTACGGTCTGTGATCATGCTAAAGAGCAATGTCCTTTCTTTCCTTCAAACGCATTAAAATTACATCATAATTTTCCGGACCCTGCCAAAGCAACAGGAACCGAAGAAGAGATTATGCAGGAGTTTCGCACCGTGAGACAAATGATCAAAGAATATTGCAGTGTGTTTGCAGAAACCACCAGCACAGACTACTAAATAAAATCTATGTTTCTATGTGTTTAATAATTTTAGTATTTCAACATCCTAACCTCTATTCTAACCCATAGAAACATAGTTCTAAATGCTGAAACAGGTATTCCATTTCAAATAAAACGTCCCGATGCATCGGGACGAAAGAAATGTATTTCCCTTTTGTATTCTCATTTTAGCCATACAATCTATGTTTCTATGTGTTAAAAAAAATTACCACTACTCTACTTCTCATCATAATTTGTTATTCCTTTATTGAAGTATAAAATGATATGACAATCAGAACGCAGCGATCCTTTTTTAAATTTGTTCGAAACGAAAAGATGCTTCTGCCTCTTTGTAAATCCACCTCATCATGAAATTACAACACCTTCAGATTCAAACCCACAATATTCAAAAAACAGCAGCATTCTACCAAGACGTACTTAATCTTTCAATTCTCGAAAAAGATTCCAATTCGGTTACTATTCAGGCAGGTACATCGGTTTTGGAATTTATTGAAAATCAGCAATTCGACTCTGTCTATCATTTTGCCTTTAATATCCCTCAAAACAAACTGGAAGAGGCCATTAAATGGACTAATAACAAACTGGATTTAATTGTTATTGAAGATGCAACTGTTGTTGCCAATTTTGAAAACTGGAATGCCAACGCTGTATACTTTTATGACAACAATGGTAATATACTGGAATTCATCGTCCGATATGACCTCAACAATGCTCAAACGGAACCTTTTAGTTCTCAATCGATACTCAACATTAGTGAAATCGGAATTGTCAATGAGAATCCTCTAGTTCTGGCTAACCAACTCATAACGCAACACAACTTAGAATTCTTTAGTAAAAACGACAATAGTGAGCTCTTTGCTGCTCTTGGAGATGATGAAGGCCTGCTGATTATAGTGCGACCACATCGAAACTGGTATCCTACTCAAATACCTTCTGAAAGCAATACAACCGAAGTTCGTATAGAAAATAAGGGAACTCAGATTGAATTGAAGTTTTCCTAAAGATTTGTGGACTCCTCCTCTATTTTTTTTATTTTTATACAAAACTCAAAATCTAAAAAATGCCATTTGTCCGAATCAGTTTACCTAAGAAGCTTTCCTTAGAAACCAAAAACAATATTTCAGAAGCGATTCATCAATCTTTAATAGCAGAATTTCATATTCCAAGTGCTGATTATTTTCATGTAATTGAAGAATTAGAACAACATCAGATAAAATATCCCGAAAGTTATCTTGGTATTTCGCATTCTGAAGAAATTGTATATGTTCAGATCACCGCAGGACAAGGTCGAACAATAGAACAAAAAAAGAAATTATACCACCAAATTGCTACAAGAATTGCCGCAACAACAGCGATTCTCATTAATAACGTGATTATTGTTTTATTAGAAAATAACGGCTTGGAAAACTGGTCCTTTGGTAATGGAGAAATTCAGGAGCCAACACATTTAAAAAAATAAATTTCTTTAATAGTCTTTATACCGCTCTGGTTATTCCACATGAGATAAAGCATCAAAAACAAAACCGTTTCAGTTTAAACTCTGAAACGGTTTCTTTATCTTAAAATTTCATCTTCTGAATCCTCACGGCATTCAGGATGGCTAATAAGGCTACTCCGACATCCGCAAAAACAGCTTCCCACATGGTTGCCAGTCCGCCGGCTCCTAAGATAAGCACGACAGCTTTTACAACGAAGGCCAGCGTAATATTTTGCCAGACGATTTTTTTGGTTTGTTTTCCAATGTTTATCGCCATCGGAATCTTGCTTGGTTTATCGTCCTGAATGACCACATCGGCAGTTTCGATCGTGGCATCACTGCCCAACCCTCCCATCGCGATTCCAACCGTACTTAAAGCAATTACCGGAGCATCGTTTACACCATCCCCAACAAAAGCAACCGTTTCATTTTTGGCTTTAATTTCGTTCAGTTGATTCACCTTATCTTCAGGCAGTAAATCTCCAAAAGCGTTTGTAATATCTAAAGTTTTGGCAACAAACTGCACCACATTGATTTTATCACCGCTCAGCATGGTTACTTTAACTCCGAGAGCTTTCAATTTGGTTACTGCCTCTTGCGCATCTGCTTTAATTTCATCGGCAATTGTTAAATAACCTGCAAACTTATTGTCGTAAGCAATGGCAATGGTCGTATAAACCACCGCATTTGGATCAACATGGTATGCAATACTGAATTTATCCATCAGTTTAAAATTCCCTACGTGCAGTTCTTTTCCGTCTATTTCAGCTTTTAATCCGTGTCCGGAAATCTCCTCTACGTTTTTCAGTAGTATTGAGGAATCAATTTGCCCTACATAATTGTGAATTGCAGTCGCAACGGGATGTGTACTCTGACTTTCAAGTACATTGACCAGTTTTAAAATTTCGTCTTTGTCAAAACCGTCCTGAATAATCACTTCCTGAACTTTAAAAACACCTTCGGTCATTGTACCTGTTTTGTCCATCACAACATTCTGAATGGTCGAGATACTGTCTAAGAAATTACTTCCTTTAAACAGGATACCGTTCTTGCTCGCTGCTCCGATTCCGCCAAAATAGCCTAGCGGAATGCTGATCACCAAAGCACAAGGGCACGAAATTACCAGAAAAACCAATGCTCTGTACAACCAGTCACTAAACACATAATCGGAAACAAAAAGCATGGGCAACAAGCAAATGGCAATCGCCAGATAAACTACAATCGGCGTATAAATTTTAGCAAATTTTCGAATAAACAATTCTGCGGGAGCTTTTTTAGTAACGGCATTCTGAACCATTTCCAAAATCTTAGACAATTTACTGTCGTTGTAAGCTGCCGTTACTTTTACCAATGCAATGGTACTTCCGTTAATCATTCCGGCCAAAACAGCTTCTCCTTTTACTTTGGTGTCCGGTTTGCTTTCTCCCGTAAGTGCTGCAGTATTAAAGGAAGCCGAATCGGAAAGTAATTCTCCGTCCAGTCCTAGTTTTTCCCCTGCTTTTAACTGCACTATCGCTCCAATGGCAACATCGGCAGCTTTAACTTTAGTCGCAACATTATTTTCCAAAACACTTACCTCATCAGGACGCTGGTCCAACAAGCTTTTTATGTTTGATTTGGCACGACTGACTGCCAATCCCTGAAAGTTCTCTCCAATGGTATAAAACAACATCACAGCAACACCTTCCGGAAATTCTCCAATAGCAAATGCTCCGATAGTGGCAATACTCATCAGGAAAAACTCCGAAAATACGTCGCCCTTTCTGATGCTTTCGTAAGCTTCCTTTAAAACAGGGAATCCCACCGGCAGATAAGCGATAACATACCAGGCGATTCTAACAGGGCCAGAAAACCAATTTTGTTCGAAATACTGATCGAATCCAATTCCAATCAGCAATAAAACAAAGGAAATAATGGCCGGTAAAAACATTCTAAACCATCCACTATCCGCACTATGACCGTGATCGTGTCCGTCATCGTCTGAATGTACAGGCTCGTCATGTGAGCAGCAGGAACCGGGTTGATTTATTTTATTCTTTTTAATCTTTTCTTCTTTATGTAGATGTTCCATGAGAAATTTAAAGTTTTAGGTTTCAAAGTTTCAAGTTTAAACTTTGTTTCAATAATGTTCTAAATTTACGGATTTTGTATTAATAGTTTTTAGGCAATAACAATTAATCTGGCAAAGGCAGTGCAAAACAAAAAACTATCCATGAACTTACAGGTTCCCGACGAGATACACTGCCATGCATTTCTACAAAAAAAACCTTTGTGCCTTTGTACCTCTGAACCTTTGCCCCTATTAGGATTTAATGATCATGTTCTCCCCCGCCTTTCATAGCCGAAAGCAAATAGAAAGCTCCTTTCGTTACGATTTTTGCATTTGGATCAACATTTTCTACAAATTTTATTTCTGTAAAGCCCAAATCTGTAGTGCCCGGAATGACTTCCACTGCTCTAAAATGAACTTCTTTCTCATGATTTCCTTTTTCCGGCGTTTTCTTCTCTTCATGTGCTTCTTCTTCCACATAAACAAAATACTTATCGGCATTTCGGACTACAGCATCTTTTGGTAACGCAGGAACAGTGGCATTTGTAATATTGATGTTAGCCGAAACGTACATCCCCGGAATCAGTCCTTTGGCATCAGCAGATTCGATTTTAGCATGTACCGCAACAGTTTTACTTTCGTTTGAAAAAGACTTGTTAATTCCGAAAATCTTTCCTTTAATGGATTTATTGGACTGATTGGTTAAAACAAAATCGATAACCTGACCAATTGAAATTGACCCAAGATCTTTTTCATACACGTTCAAATCCAAATGCATCTGACTGTTATCGACCACTTCAAATAAAACGACTCCCGTTTGAGCATAAGCTCCTTTTGCAATGCTTATCTTCCCTACATAACCATTGATTGGCGCTACAATCGGGACTAACGAAGTGCTTCCTTTGGTACTTACATGCAAAGCTTCCAATTTGTTCTTCGCAGCCTGTGCACGGGCTCTTTCTGCTGCCAATTTTGATTTTACTTCCTGAAATGTTTTCCTTGGATTTACATTTTCATCGCTCAGCGTTTTCTGACGGTTGTATTCCAATTGCAGGTATTCAATATTGGCTACAGCCGAATGGTATTCTTCCTGCATTTCGATTACTTCCAGATTTTGAATAGTCGCCAGTACTTTTCCTTTGTTAACATAAGTTCCTTCCAGTACAAAAATATCTTTGACTGTTCCTCCTATTAAAGTCGAAACTTCGGCGGAATTTTGTGGCGGAACGGTTGTGTAACCGTTGGCTTTAATAACCTTGTTAAGGTTTCTGTTTTCTACCAAACCTGTTTCAATCCCAACCGTTTTATATTGCGCTTCGTTTAAAGCAACTTCTGTTTGCGATTTTTCTTCCTCCGGAGCCTCTTCTGTTTTCTTTTGACCACAGGATGCTAAAACCACTATCGAAGCTACCATTAATCCCAAATAAGCAAGCTTTCTTTGCGATAAAACCTTTGTCCTTTTTACTGTTGTATTATTATTGATTTTTTTCATTTTAATTGTTTTTGATGGTTGGAAATTGCAATTCGATTGCGCTTTGATTAAAGTTGTGCGTGGCCTCTGTATATTGCTTCTTAATATCAATTGCCTGATTTAAGAAACTGATGTACGACCAATAACTCAAATCGCCATTAGCATAACTTTTCTGGGCCGTACTAATAATCTGATCGGCATACTGCAATCCTTCTTTTTGAAAATAGTCCATTGCTTTTTGCTGCTTCTCGAAATTGTTTTGCAATTCCTGTTTTTGCAGATTCAACGTCAGCTTATTTTTATCCAAAGCCAGTTGCGACTGCGAAATACTGATTGCCGAAGCCTTAGCTTTCGCTGTGTTTACCCCTCCAAACAACGGAATCTGCAATCCCGCCGTAAAACCCTGAAACAAGGACTGCGTGTTGATCGTTTGTGCAAAATATCCCAATCCAACTTTTGGTGTTCGCATGGCTTTGTGTGTATTGGCTTCTTTCTGATACACCGAAATTTGCTGCTGATAAAAATCGGTCATTAAAATCTCTGCTTTTGAACTTCCTTCTTCTTTTACCATGGAATATTGCAAGGCCGTTTGATCATCGGGAATGACATTCTCATCCGTTTGTACAAAAAACTGCAGCTGCTTTTGGTAAATCGCCAAATCAAATTCTAATTGTGCTTTTTGAGTTTCAATCTCCTTTACTTTAGCTTTCGCACTTATGACTTCAATATTTCCGCTTTCTCCGGTTTTAAAACGAAGCTCAGCATTCTTCAGGAATTTAGTGTAGATTTCATTCAGTTCCGAGTTTAGCTTCTGAATGGAAACGCCATACAGGTATTGATAATAGGCAAGAGTAACGGCTTTTTCTACTTCATAAGTCGATAACGCTTTTCGTTTTTCGGCCAGTTTTGCTAATTCTTCCTGCAATTGTCGATTGGCTTTTGTGATATTCCCCAATGGAAAAAACTGCTGTACGGAAACATTATGGTCGTAATCGGCACTATTGAACTGCCCGCCCTGGTATTGCACCTGAAGCGGATCTGCCTGAAATGCTGTCTTTTTCAAGACGGTCTGTTTTTCAATTTCCTTATCGGCAATCTTCAAATCGATGTTATTTGATTTTGCCAGTTCGATTGCTTTTTCCAAACTGATTTTTTGCTGTGCTGTTGTTAATGTCGTTGCAAACAAGAGTGCTAGCACAAGCTTGTTTAACCGCAAAGCACGCAATGCATCTTTCGCAAGGTGCGCAAAGAAGCTTGTGTTTATATGCTTTAGTATGTTTTTCATTTTTATATTTTTTAATTTCTTTGGCTTAAATTTTTGTTTCACGCAGATTTAAAAAAATCTAAGCAGATGTACGCAGATTATTAAAATTAAATCTGCAAGAGAAATCATTTTACACTAATCAGTAATCACCCTATATCTAATTACCTCATTATCAAACCATCTAATTATCTAATTTCTAATTATCTTTTTTATCATTATCATTAAACTTCTTCTCTAACAATAAATACAGAATTGGTAAAACAATTAATGTCAATAATGTCGCTGAGACTAGCCCTCCAATTACAACGGTTGCTAAAGGTTTTTGTACCTCTGCTCCTCCGCTTGTTGACAATGCCATAGGCAAGAATCCTAACGAAGCTACGGCTGCGGTCATTAAAACCGGACGCAATCTGGTTTTAGTCCCAATTAAAACTCTTTGCAGCGGATCAAGAACTCCCTCTTTTTTGAGCTGATTGAAATACGAAATCAATACAATTCCGTTTAATACCGCAATTCCAAACAAAGCAATGAAACCAATACCTGCCGAAATACTAAACGGCATTCCGCGCATCCAGAGTGCAAAAACTCCCCCGATTGCTGACAATGGAATGGCTGTAAAAATCAATCCGGCCTGCTTGAAGCTTTTAAAAGTAAAATACAGTAACACCAATATCAATCCTAAAGCGATTGGAAGCGCTACCGAAAGTCGTTTGGTAGCTTCGATTAAATTCTCGAACTGACCTCCGTAGGTTACATAATACCCTGCTGGAAGTTTGTAGTCTTTATCTAGTCTTTGCTGAATTTCCTCTACCACACTTTTGATATCACGGCCACGAACGTTTAGTCCAACCGTGATTCTGCGTTTTCCGTTCTCCCGAATAACTTGTACAGGACCTTGCTCGTACTCGACTGTGGCCACTTGCGAAAGCGGTACCTGCTGTCCGTTAGGCAACGGGATAAACAAATTACTCACGTCTGTAATATCGGCACGATTGTTTTCATTCATTCGCACTACGACATCAAACCTTTTACTTTCATCATAGATTTTTCCGGCACTTTCTCCCGCAAAAGATGAACGTATAATTTGATTGATATCTGAAATATTCAATCCGTATAAAGCGATTTTATTGTAGTCGTATTTCACCGTAATTTGCGGTAAACCGGTAACTTTATCGGCTTTTAAATCGCCTATTCCTTCAATACTTTTAATTTTCGAAATTAACTCTGTTGCTTTAGCGTCCAGAATCTCCAGATCGTCTCCAAAAATCTTAATGGCTATATCACTTCGGCTTCCGGTCATTAATTCGTTAAATCGCATCTGAATAGGCTGAGAGATCTCGATATTGGCTCCGGGAATGACTTCCATTTCTTTTTTCATGGCATTGGCCAAGTCTTCCCAGTTATCGTATTTGCCTTTCCATTCTTTTTTGTCTTTCAAAACAATAATCAAATCACCGCTTTCAATAGGCATTGGATCGGTTGGAATTTCCCCGCTTCCAATTTTGGTTACGATAGTTTTGATCTCGGGAAATTTAGCTTTTAAGATCTGTTCATATTTTGTAGTGGTCTCTACCATCTGCGTAAGCGAACTTCCGGTCATGATGGTTGCATTGATTGCCAAATCGCCTTCTTCGATGGTTGGTATAAACTCTCCTCCCATTGAATTGAAAACGACTAAACCGAGGGCAAACAAACCCAGTGATATTCCTAAAACTATCTTTTTAAACTGTAGTGCTTTTTTCAAAAACGGTGTATAAACAGCTTCCAGCCACGCCATCATTCTGTCGCTGAAATTTTCTTTGTGTTCAGTACTTTTAGATAAGAACATCGCACTCATCATGGGTACATAAGTCAAAGAAAGAATAAAAGCCCCTGCCACCGCAAAACCTACTGTCATCGCCATAGGTTTAAACATCTTCCCCTCGGTTCCAACCAAAGCAAGAATTGGCAGATACACGATCAGGATAATGATTTCCCCAAAAGCAGCACTGTTTCTGATTTTCGAAGCTGAATTGTACACTTCGGCATCCATTTCGTTTTGCGTTAACGCTTTCTTGCGTTTGAGCTGCTGCAAGTGGTGCATGGTGGCTTCCACAATAATTACAGCTCCGTCAACGATGATTCCAAAGTCGATTGCCCCAAGACTCATCAGATTTCCGCTTACGCCGAAAGCATTCATTAAAATAACGGCAAAAAGCATGGCCAGTGGAATAACTGAAGCTACAATTAAACCTGCACGAAGATTCCCCAGAAATAAGATTAGTACAAAAATAACGATCAAAGCCCCTTCTAATAAGTTCTTTGAAACGGTTCCAATTGCGCTGTCTACCAACTTTCCTCTGTCAATAAAAGCTTCGGCAACAACTCCTTCAGGCAGACTTTTATTGATCTGAATCATTCTTTCATGAATTCTGTTGACCACCGCACTGGAATTTTCTCCTTTTAACATTAAAACCATTCCGGAAACAATTTCTCCTTTTCCGTCTTTCGTTGAAGCTCCATAACGCAAGGCAACACCTTCGCGAACTTCGGCTACATCACGAACCAAAACAGGCGAACCATTTCGGTTTTTCACTACCACATTTCCTAAATCTTTGGTCCCTTTCGCCATACCAACACCCCGAATGAAGTAGGCAAACTGGTCTTTTTCGATATAGGCACCTCCTGTATTTTGATTGTTTTTTTCGAGTGCATCAAAAATCTCTGTAATGGTAACTCCCAGACTATTAAGTGTATTTGGATTTACAGCGATTTCATATTGTTTTAGTTTCCCTCCCCAGGTACTAACATCCGCTACGCCTTTAATACCCTGCAATTGAGGGATAATGATCCAGTCCTGAATGGTACGCAGTTTTATAGCATCGTATTTGTCTTCATAGCCTTTTTTGGCATAGACATCGTACTGATAGATTTCTCCTAAACCGGTACTGATTGGAGCCAATTCAGGCGAACCGGCATAAGCAGGGATATTCTCTTCGGCTTGTTTAAGACGTTGAAATATCTGTTCCCTGGCCCAATAGATGTTCACATCGTCCTCAAAAACGACCGTAACTACTGATAATCCGAAACGTGAAATACTGCGAAGTTCTATGATATCCGGAACTGTTTTTACGGCCTGCTCTAAAGGATATGTAATTAATTGTTCGACTTCCTGACTGGCTAAAGTAGGTGCTGTGGTAATAATCTGCACCTGATTGTTGGTTACGTCAGGCAAAGCGTCTAAGGGTAATTGTTTGATCGAATAGCTTCCCCAGGCTATTAATACAAGGGTTAATAATAGTATAACGAACTTATTCTTTATACTAAACTGTATGATTTTATCTAACATTTTAATGATATAATGATGTGAGAAATGAGGCAAAGTGTTGCCTATTTAAATACTGCGGAAGATCCGCAACGCTCTAACCCACATTCCGACTTATCGGGTGGGCATCATTATGCTATTTGTGGGGGCTGCCAGACACTTCCATAGAAACTGGAAGCAAAAACAGAATTGTAATTGGGTAATGGAACTGAGATAATGGAATGCGCAACAGGGAAATCAAAGCTTAAGAAAGTCTGATAACTTAAAACCTGCGCTCCACAACAATTGCACGCACAGAAAGGCGAGCATAAATCATTGTCTTTATCGTGTGTGTGATTGGCTTCAGAAGAAAACTGAGCTGTTTTGTGAGCAGCACTATTGATTTCCATATCTGCACAAGGCATATTGGAAAGCGCCATTAAATAAATCGATAATATGATTGTTATCCATTTCACGACACAAAAATAGTATTTATTTCAATTGAAAAACGGAATTATTGAATTTGATGTTTCTAAAAAAAGACGGACGAATCAAAAAAATTAACAAAATCCCCTGTATTTCAAAATTACTTTCTTAAAAAAACGATGCCGCTGATTCAAAAATTTAGTCAACTTTAACAACAATTAACATTTTATTCTAAAATTTATTCCTTCGAACCAAAACCCCATATTCTACTAATTTATTATAAAACTTTCATTTTATAGATTAATGATATTAAACAAGTTATAATCAATAATTAAAATTTTTACTTTATATTAAAAACAGCTACTACAACCACAAAATAAAAAAACAATACTACATAAAGCAATAACCCTCCCTCTCAAAGCTTCTAAAATTAGCATTGCTTAAAAATCTCATCAACAAGCAATTAAAACCAAATTCAAACTGATTTATTTTGAAGTCATATTGTTCCCTTTGACAAAATTTAAATTTTAAAACCTCAAGCATTTTTTTCCTCAAAAGAGTACTTTTTCTCCAAAGAAATCAGAGTTAAAACTAAAATTCTTCCGGCTTTTTTGTTTCACATCTAAATCATTTTGGTCAAAAAACAATCATAAAGTTGTAATTCAACAAAACAAATATAAAACACTGGAAAAGAAACAATTCAAAACAAAAACAAAACACAACAAGACAAACTGTCAGTATCAAAAAACAGTCCTTTTTATTCTCAATAACCTCATTCCTTCAACGCTATTTTATACCAAACAAATACCTCTTCTTTGAACATCAATATTCAGGTTAATTTATTCCATTCCACCCTCAAAATTAAAGCATAAATACCCCTTGAACTCATCACCCATTCTCTCCAAAAAACAACAAACCCCTTAAGAAATAAATTCCTTAAGGGGTTTATTTTTCACATTAGGCTACACCGTTTCAATAAACTTAGCATCTCAGCAACTTAGTACCTCAGAACCTTAAAAAAAACTATAAAGAAGCCATATCAATTACAAAACGATACTTAATATCTCCTTTTAACAACCTTTCATAAGCGTCATTTACTTCGTTTACGCCAATCAATTCAATATCGGCAGTAATGTTATGTTCAGCACAAAAATCAAGCATTTCCTGAGTTTCTTTGATTCCGCCAATGGCAGAACCCGCAAAACTTCTTCTTCCTAATATAAGACTGAACGAAGTTACCGGAGGAGGTTCCATCGGAGCGCCAACCAAAGTCAGCGTTCCATCCACTTTTAACAGGTTTAAATAGGCATCAATATTGTGTTCTGCCGACACGCAGTCCAGAATAAAATTCAGGCTTTTAGTGTATTTTGCCATTTGTTCAGGATCCGTAGACAGTACCACCTCATCTGCCCCTAAACGTTTTGCATCTTCGGTTTTAGACAATGAAGTTGTAAAAACAACCACATGAGCTCCCATCGCTTTCGCCAATTTGATCCCCATATGCCCTAGACCGCCAATACCAACAATCCCCACTTTTTGACCGGGACCTACATTCCAGTGTCTTAATGGCGAATAGGTTGTAATACCTGCACAAAGCAATGGCGCAACACCCGCAAGATCTAATTTATCAGAAATATGCAACACATAATTCTCATCGACTACAATACTTTGTGAATACCCCCCAAACGTTTGACCGCCTAAATGCGTATCCGGAGAATTAAAAGTTAAAGTACTGCCGGCATCACAAAATTGCTCTAAATCGCCTTGACAATGCTCACATTCCCTACAAGAATCAACCATACAGCCTACTCCGGCCAAATCGCCTACTTTGAAATTCTTTACGTGATCACCCACTTTTGTTACCCTCCCCACAATCTCATGACCCGGAACTATTGGGTAAATCGTCCCGTGCCATTCGTTTCTCGCGGAATGCAAATCGGAATGACAAATTCCACAATATAAAATTTCTATTTCTACATCATGAGCCAATACCGCTCTGCGCTGAATGTCTAATGTCTGCAACGGTGCATCCGCAGCCTCTGTCCCAAAGGCTTTTATGTTTTTTACTTCCATGTTTTTATTGTTTTTTAGTTATATTTGTTTCAGGTTTTATTTGTTTCAAGTTTCAAGTTTCAGGTTTCAGGTTTCAGGTTTCAGGTTTCAGGTCGCATATTTTACGTTTCACATTTCACACTATCAAAAACACAAACCTCTCCATTTAGAATTATCTAATTTTCTCATTCTCTAATGAAACTATTTCCCGTAACTGTAATATTCTTCATCGGTTACGCTATCGAGCCAAATTCCGGTTCCTTTATCAATTTCAGTGATAATGGCAATGTGTGAAAACGAACTGAACGGTGTCGCTCCATACCAATGTTCGATTCCCGGCAGAATCGTAACTACTTCGTCTTTGTGAAGGAGTCGGATGGCTTTTCCTTTTTCCTGAAAATAACCGATCCCGTTTGTAGCAATAAACAATTGCAGTGTTGGATTAACATGCCAATTACATCTTGAACCTGGTTCAAAAGAAACTTCTTTTATAACCGTATTATCCGGATGAATGGCACTGGTTTGCTTTTTATACGAAACATCACCAGTCATATAGGTATTCGGGATTTTTCCCTCTTCAATAACGGAAGTGTAAGGTGTTGACATAAAATTGATTTTTTGAGATTGATTTCTTTTTTAAAATAGCCCGACCATAAAAGCTGCTTCCAATTACCGGACAGCACAACACCTAGACTTTAAGTCCTTTAAAGCTGTTGTATTGTTCATCGGTAACCGGCTCAAGCCAGTCTACAATGCCTTTTTCGGTACGGGTACTAATGGCAATATGAGCAAATTCACCGTCAGGAGAAGCTCCATGCCAATGTTTTACTTCTGGCTGAATATTCACAACATCCCCTTCCTGAAGCAATTGAATAGGCTTTCCTTCTTCCTGATAAAAACCCTTTCCCTGAGTGACAATCAAAATTTGTCCGCCGGGATGTGTATGCCAATTGTTGCGTGCTCCGGCTTCAAAAACGACATTACCCACAGCGGTATTTAAAACCGGATCATTGGAAACCAGCATCTTTACCCATGCTTTTCCTGTAAAATAATCCGAAGAAGCTAAGTCTCCTTTGGGAAAAATGGTTTTAGCAATTTGATTTTCTGTAGTACTCATAATGATTTGTTTTTACCATCAGTTCAAACTAAATCATAAAAGCGGGAATATGCTTTGTGAAGTCGTATTTAGCTTATCGAAAACTGACTGCTGATTAATACTAATTATTTCAATGCAAATTTACACAGGTAAAGATGCAGCGAGATAACAATAATCAAACAAAAAATTAAGAATATGAAACAATTTACACTCTGAGTGATTTTGGAATTGTCCCTGTAATTCTTTTAAAGTAATTATTAAAATAGCTTGGATATTCAAATCCTAAAGAATAACCGATATCCGAAATACTCCAATCCGTATGCTGCAGCAAAGCTTTGGCTTCACCAACAATTCTTTCTGAAATATGCGCCGTTGTTGGTTTTCCGGTGACTTCTTTAACGGAACGATTTAAATGATTCACATGAACAGCAAGACTTTGAGCATAATCCTGTGGCGTTTTTAACGCTAATGGCTCATTTTTGGTTTCTATGGGAAACTGTCTTTCCAACAATTCCAAAAACAAAGAGGTAATTCGGGAGGAGGCATTTCTGGGTTTAAAGAAATTCTCCGAAGGCTGCATTTTCATAGATTCGTGCAAAATCAAATTGATATAATTACGAATCAAGTCATCTTTAAAAACATAATCAGTTTCCTGCTCCTGTATCATTTTCTGAAATAAGGAATCAATAAACACCTTTTGATCAGCTGACAAAGAGAATATTGGTGTACCGCCAATTTTAAACAAAGGCTATTCATGAAGGCTTTCGGAACGATCTTTTACTTTTAGAAAGTCTTCCGTAAAAACACAGGCATAGCCTTCATACGAAGGTGAAATAATTTCCCAGGAATACGGAATATGCGGATTTCCGAAAAATAATATTGTTCCGTCCGTTTCGATTCCTCTGTCTGCATAATGAATAAAGCTCTTACTGGTATTGATGCAAATTTTATAAAAATCCCTACGGTTATACGTTGGAATCTTACTCACGTCACCGTTTACTTCATAGACCTTAAAGCCTTTCAGCTTTAAATCACTAATTCCAAGTTCTAAACCCTGTTCTTCTAATTGCTCTTTCATTTTGCAAAGTTATGAAAATCAAACAATAGTTTTCTAAGTTGTTTTTTTTTAGTTTGTTTCAAGTTTCAGGTTTCAAGTTTCAGGTTTCAAGTTTCAGGTTTCAAGTTTCAGGTTTCAGGTTTCAGGTTTTACATTTCAGAGAGGAACTGTTCTAAGATACATCCCACAGTCTTTGTGTTTTTTTTTCAAAAAACTTGCTATTTTATACCGATCGGTATATATTTGTATTTTAAATTTTCTAATACCATGAGTAAAGCCGAAAAAACCAAGCAATTTATTATAGAGAAAACCGCTCCTATTTTCAATATGAAAGGGTACAGCGGAACTTCTATGAGTGATATCACCGAAGCGACTGGCCTTACAAAAGGAAGTATTTACGGTAACTTTGAAAACAAAGACGAAGTAGCCTTGGCGGCTTTTAAGTTCAATGTAAAAAAACTTCAGGATGCTTTTACGCGAGAAATCGACAAACAAACTACGTTTAAAGACAAATTATTGGTTTATCCAAGGCTCTACTCTAATTATTATGAGCTAAGAATCACTCAGGGTGGATGCCCTATTATCAATACTGCCACCGAAGCAGACGATACTCATCCAGTACTCAGAAAAAAGGTAGAAAGCATCATTCTGGCCTGGAAAGAAAAACTGGTTTATTTTATTGAGCAAGGTATCGCTGCGGGAGAATTTAAAGGGGAATCCATAAATCCGGAAAAAACTGCCCTAACCATCATTGCTATTATCGAGGGTGCTGTCATGATTTCCAAAATAACGGGCGACCTGTCTAATTTATCCACTATTATGCTTTCACTAAAAAAAATAATTGATGACTTAGAGTAAAAGCAATAAAACAACAGTCCTTTTTTTTAACCAAAAATATACCAATCGGTATAAAATATTTTTCTATGCCATCTTTAAACCGAAAACTACTTATTCTGACTGTCATATTAGCCGCCATTATGGAACTGATAGACATATCGATTGTAAATGTTGCACTTTCCCATATGAGCGGAAATCTGGGCGCTACGCTTGAAGATACCTCGTGGGTGATTACGGCTTATGCCATTGCCAATGTGATTATAATACCTATTACGAGCTTTCTAAGCGCCAATCTCGGGCGGCGCAATTATTATATTGGC
Source organism: Flavobacterium sp. N502540 (assembly GCF_025947365.1). NCBI lineage: Bacteria > Pseudomonadati > Bacteroidota > Flavobacteriia > Flavobacteriales > Flavobacteriaceae > Flavobacterium > Flavobacterium sp. N502540. The sequence continues at coordinate 4,160,910 of NZ_CP110012.1, read as the reverse complement.
TCTGTTGTTTTGTTTACGTTCTGTTCTTTTATGTGCGGGCATTCGTCTAACATTTGGATGCTCGTTTTTTTCAGGTTCTTTCAGGGAATTGGAGGCGGTGCCTTGCTATCCATCTCACAAGTTGTAGTTTTCGAGCTTTTCCCAAAAGACAAACAATCTACAGCTGGAGCTATATTTGGAGCCGGAATCTTCATTGGCCCCACTATTGGCCCTACTCTGGGAGGCTATATTACCGAAAATTACGATTGGCCCTGGATATTCCTCATCAATGTTCCGATTGGAATTCTCGTCATGATTTCCTGTTACTTTCTACTGCAGGAACCTCCTGTAAAACCTGAAATCACTAAGGTCGACTGGACTGGTATTGCTTTACTGGCCATAGGAGTTGGTACTTTGCAAACGGTTCTCGAAAGAGGCGAAGTCGAAGACTGGTTTGAAACCCGCTATATTGTTGTGCTTACCTTTATTGCCGTGACAACCCTGCTCCTGTTTATCTATTGGGAACTTACGATCGAAAAGCCTGTAGTAAATCTTCGGGTACTCAAAAGTAAATCTTTAAGTATTGCTGCAGTCCTAACTTTTGTAACCGGATTTGGTATGTTTATTTCCATCTACATTAGCCCGGTTGTTGCACAGCGTTTATTAAGCTTTTCACCTTATCAAACCGGATTACTTTTGTTACCCGGGGCGCTGTTTGCATTACTGGCTTTAAAAATGTGCGGAACCTTACTGCAAAAAGGCGTTTCACCGGTACTTATTATCGCAGCCGGATTTCTTTTGTTTATTTATTTTAACTGGAGAATGTCCGGAATGACATTAAACACCAGCGCTGCGGAAGTAGCAACTTCTTTGATTTTTCGTGCATTAGGAATGGCTCTGCTTACTGTTCCGCTTACCATGCTGGCCGTCTCCTCTTTAGAAGACAAAGATGTTGGTCAGGGTGCCGCTTTGAATAATATGATGCGGCAATTGGGCGGTTCTTTTGGCGTTTCGATTATCAATACTTATGTAGCTCATCGATTTGCAGCACACCGAAATGAACTAATTTCGACCGTTACCCCAGACAACACTATCGCAATGGACCGGATAAATGCCTACATCAGGTATTTTCAAAGCAAAGGTTTTGCTTATAACGAAGCTAAGTTTAAAGCACTCAGGCTTATGGAAAATGTTGTTTTAAGACAATCTTCTTTATTAAGTTATAGAGACGCTTTTTTCTTTGTTGGATTATTCTTTGTGGTAACCTTACCCTTGCTTTTGTTTGTAATGAATAAATCCAAAAAAAGAAAAACCGATCTTATGCTCTCCGATCACTAAGGAATGCTTTCTTTCTGATAAACAAGCCTGTAAACTCTCTCCATAAAATTTAGAATCATTCTATTGCCTCTCTTTTAACAATTCACTTCGTTTTGATGTAATTTTATATTGAAATTAACCTAAAAACAAAAAACAGCTATTAGTTATGAGTGTTATTAAAGATGAAAATAAACTTATTAGCACCATTAAACGAGTTGATCAAAAAATCGACAAGCTTAATGATCAAAAGATCATTGCCTTTTTTGAAGCCCTTGGATTAAATGAAAGAGCAGATGTTCCTAAAAATTATCTGGAATGGGAAACCATTCTTATCGTTGTGCCAGACCGACATATTTCTCATGAACTAAAGTATTACAAATATTCTATTGCAAGACTCGCTTTTGTCACCAATCCGAATGCGATTGAAATTCATGCTTTTGATTTCAATGAATGGAAAAAAGTCACTCAGAATAAAACACAATTTCAAATTAGAGAGTTTCTAAAAAACAACTTTGGCGGTGTTCGAAATCATGCAGACAGATTGAATTAAGTTCATTTCAGCTTCAGGCCATCATCTAAATAATAAAACCTTTGTCAAAATACAGAATTGACAAAGGTTTTATTTTTAAAGTTCCATCTGTTTTGGAAATATTGCTCTGAAAGAGCTCTAGCAACAGGATGGTGTGCAGCACCATCAATAACGATAACGAATATCGGTTACGCCCTGAAAGGGCATAAGCTTACGCGCAAAAAGTTGGTCTTATATCATTTTGAATTATATTTTATAAAAGAGCGGTTTGTTCTTTATTGAAAATTATAATATATAGTTTGCTCTTGCCATTTCAGGGCAATTCTGCGCCTTAATCCAATTCATAGTGCTGCGCACGATGCTGTTTCTTTTGGGCTTTCGGCCCTTTCTTCCTAACTTTTGTTCTTGATTAATTCTATCATCAGTCTCTTTTAATTTCAAAAATCCTGAGAAACTTTTTCTCTAATTTCTTACGCTTTCTTTCTTCTTTCCATCTGGAATAGAAAATGGTAATAAGTAAAAACAAATTCACAATAGTAGAAGCTCTCCTGAGTCCTCTCGCAAATAGAACAAAAAACAGGTTAATTGCAATTATAGCCACTACAGGTGAATATTTCACCCAAAACAATTGAATTTTACTATTGGGCTCAATCGTATAATTTACCTTAAGTCTGTTATCAACATTTTTGTAGCTTCCTTTTACAATAAAACAGGTGGGAGATGTTGCCGAATTTATGGTCAAACGAAAACTTTTATCATCAAAAAGACCGTAAAAAGGCTTTAATGCACCAAATCTCGGAAATATTCTCAAGTGGCTGAATTTTATTTTCAAAGAACCAATTTCAGTATTGTTTTTTAATCTTGCTCTAAACTCAGCTATACTTAATTTTGATTCCATTCCATCCGTTTTATATTCTTCTTACCTACATTCTTTCTCAAAACAATACTATTCTCAAAGTTTCTATTTTTACTGAGCCGTAAGTAAGCTTTTCAACATTTCATTCAATGCGTTTCCATGAATATTTTTTGCCAGTATGATTCCATTTTTATCAATCAAAAAATTCAAAGGCACTGATTGAAGCATATAATCGCCAATAACCGGAGAATTCCAGTATTTTAAATCACTTACCTGAGTCCATGGCAGTTTTTGTTTTGCAATGGCTCCGGTCCAAAGAGCTTTTTTCGTGTCCATTGAAACACTGTAAATAGAAAACTTACCGGAATAAGTGTTGTACAGTTTTATCAATTCAGGCTGCTCTTTTATGCAGGGACCGCACCACGAAGCCCAAAAGTCAACTAAAACAAGCTCTCCTCGTAAAGAAGAAAGCACAATATTATTTCCTTTTGTATCCGGTAAATCAATTTCGGGAGCAATGTCGCCAATATCGGTTCCTACCACCTGAGCTTTCGAACTCGTGACGGCACAGCATAGGAAACCTAAAATAAGTAGTGTTTTTTTCATAATCTTCATGAATAAATTTGGGGTTATTTTCTTGACAGCTCTTTCAAAAAACTAGTAATCACAAGGTATTGCCATATACAAATTCTGCAATTCTATCGTCAAAAGAATGCTGTTTTCAAGTGGAAACAAATATAAATACTTCTCACGCAAATTGCATCCCTACTCTTAAAATTATACTAAATAAGTTTCTTTAAATTGATATATCGGGAAAAGTCGATATATTTGTCCTATGGAATCTATAGAAATCTTTAAAGCATTAGCCAACAAATCCAGATTACAAATGCTGGAATGGTTAAAAGAACCCGAAATCAACTTCCCGGATCAGCTTCAGCACTCGGGATTTGAGCATGGGGTTTGCGTGGGTCAGATACAAGCCAAAGCGGGTCTTACCCAATCGACAGTCTCAGAATACCTGTCTATTTTACAACGCGCCGGATTTATCGAATCTAAACGTGTTGGACAATGGACTTATTATAAACGTAACGAAGGTGCCTTTGAAGCACTCAGTAAATTAATTCAATCTAATTTGTAAATTACTATGAGTACAAACAACCTGTTTTCGCCATTTAACTTAAAAACGTTAAATCTTAAAAACCGAATCGTAATGGCGCCTATGACGCGCTCCTTTTCTCCAAACGGAATTCCAACTGACGAAGTAGCTTCTTACTATCAAAAAAGAGCTGAAGGCGAAGTTGGTTTAATATTATCAGAAGGAACTGTTATCGACAGACCTTCGTCGTCAAACGATGCTAATGTTCCTCATTTTTATGGCGAAGAAGCCTTAAATGGATGGAAAAAAGTAATTGAAGAGGTTCATACCGCCGGAGGTCAAATGGGCCCGCAAATCTGGCATATGGGAATTATGGACAATCATCATTCAGGATGGGTTCCTCCAGTGCCTTTTGAAGGACCGTCGGGCTTAAACCGACCTGGTTTTAGTAATGGAAACACCATGTCAGAGAAAGACGTTGAAGAGACTATTATCGCTTTTGGAAAAGCAGCCGCCGATGCTAAAAGACTGGGATTTGATACGATCGAAATTCACGGTGCGCACGGTTATCTAATTGACCAGTTCTTTAGAGCAGAAACTAATTTGCGTACAGATATTTATGGTGGAAAAACATTACCGGAACGCAGCCGCTTTGCTATTGAAGTCGTAAAAGAAATCAGAAGACAAGTCGGTAACGATTTTGCTGTGATTATGAGATTTTCTCAGTTTAAACCTTCTGATTACAACTATAAACTGGCTAAAAACCCACAGGAATTAGAAGCCTGGTTAAGCCCTATTGTAGATTCCGGAGTAGATATTCTACATTGTTCACAACGTCGTTTCTGGGAGCCTGAATTTGAAGAATCTGATTTGAATTTTGCAGGCTGGGCCAAAAAAGTTACCGGAGCACCAACTATTACAGTAGGTTCTGTTGGACTTTCAAGCGATTTCTTTGGCGCTTTTGCAGGAGAAAGTTCTGAGCCAACTTCTTTAGAGGAATTAAACAGACGTTTCGACAGAGGCGATTTTGATTTGGTTGCCGTGGGAAGACCTCTTTTATCTGATCCTAACTGGGTGGCCAAAATCAAAGCAGGTCATACGGATCAATTAAAAGGCTTCAGCAAAGAAGCATTAGGACAATTGGTTTTAGAGTAAACTTAGGCTCAAAGGCTCAGAGGTTCAAAGGGACAAAGGCAAAACTTTTATCGCTTTAAACCTAAATCAAAAAGGGATGAAAACAGCACTGTTTTCATCCCTTTTTGATTTGTTAGGAGTTTTAGAAAAAGATTCAAAGAGAGAGAACCTCTGTCCCTTTGAACCTTTGCAACTCTAAACCTCTTTTTAAGAAACTTTTCTTTTTTGAAATTTATTCTGAAGCCAGTTGCGAACAGGTTCGTCATAAAACTTCAAACACAGGTAGGCTATCACTACACTAGAAACTAAAACTCCTATTCCCACGACATAACCGTCTTTTAAAGGAATTTTATGATCAAATACCCAAGCCATATAACAATAAATCAACGGATAATGGATAATATAAATTGGATACGAAATATCTCCCAAAGCCTTGCATATTTTTAGTGAAAGCGGATTTTTTATCTCTCCTCCTGCTCCAATAGCTACAATTAAAGGAAACAGCAGTATAATGGCGATGGATTCATACAAACCGTTTATCCACAAACTGTTTTCATCACCCAATCTTGGTATGCTGAAAATAACGATTATAAGAATGCTGCAAACCCAAAAAGCGCCTTTGATGTGAATGAGTTTTCCTAAACGGGAAAGCAAAATCCCGGCAAAGAAAGGATATAACAAACGGGTAAATCCAACATACAATTCCTGCATCGTTAGGGACCAACCGCCAATAACATCTCCTTTTGGACCAAAAACAGTATATTGAACAAGCATTCCCGCGAAAATCAATACCAGAAATCCTAAGACTTTATTCGAGAATTTACGAAAGAACAACGCATACAGAATATTAGCGATATACTCAAAGAAAAGCGACCATGCCGGTCCGTTAAGCGGAAACGTTTCTCCCCAGCCTCTAATTTCCATTGAAGGCGGAAGCGGTATCAGTACAAACCCAGCCAGCATTACTAAAATCAGTTTCCATACGGGCATTGTGGCAATTTGAGGGAAAGCGACTTCTGAAGCCTGAAAATAATAAAACAGCGCTCCAATAACCATTCCCATTATAACCATAGGCTGTAATCGGATTAAACGTCGTTTGTAAAATTCCCATTGTGACATTTTCTCCCAGCGATCGTCATAGGCGTACGCTACCACGAATCCTGATAAAAGAAAAAAGAAATCGACTGCTAAATAACCATGATTCATGATCTGCTTAAATCGGCTTCCTTCATTAAAGGCTTCCAAAATGTGAAAAATAACTACTAAAATTGCGGCTACTCCACGTAAGCCGTCTAAAATTTCATAATGCTTCTTGGGTTTAATTTCCATTGAATTTGAATTCATAAAATAGTTTTGGTTGTTAAAAGGTTAGATAATTTTTTGGTGAAAGCTAAAATAGTGATATTCCCTTAATACACTGGCTGTACAGCGCTTGTAATCGTAAAAAAAGCGGGATTATTTGTTATAATAATCACAGTAAACACGGGAAATAATCGATAAATGTACTTTGGTTGTTTATTCTTGTTTTTTTTAGATAAAAATGTGCTTCTGTTTGGTAAATGTTCGGCACACGGATTTAGCAGATTTTTTTTAATTAATCATTGATTTTGTTTTTTGAACTTTGAGTTTTAAGAATGATTGTTAGAATTTATAAAAGTAAAGCCACAAATTTTTACACTTGCAGCTTTACAACCAACCAATTTTACAAACATGAAATTATTGAAGTGAAAAACTCACTTTAGATTTTATAGCAGTAGAAGAGGCTCCGATGATGGCTTCAAAAGCTCCCGGTTCAGCTACCCAGTCGTGTTTTTTATCGTCGAAAAAGCTAAGTGCTGTTTTATCGATGGTAAAAGTCACTGTTTTTTCTTCTCCCGGCTGAAGGGAAATTTTCTCAAATCCTTTCAATTCCTTAACCGGACGAGGTAATGAAGATTTCAAGTCACTGATATAAAGCTGAACTACTTCTGAACCTTCTCTTGTTCCGGTATTCTTTACTTTTACCGAAAAAGTGATCTGATCGTCCGCTCCCATTTGTTTTTTATCAGCTGTTGCTTTTCCATATTGAAAAGTCGTATAACTCAACCCATGCCCAAAAGAGAACAATGGCTTTGCTTTTTGCTTGTCGGCCCAACGGTAACCTACGAAAATACTTTCCTTGTATGTAACGTCATCTCCGCCAGGAAATTCACCCAATGCATGAGCTCCGTTATCTGATAATTTCACAGGAAAAGTAAACGACAGTTTCCCCGAAGGGTTTACATCTCCTACTAAAACAGCTGCTAAAGCATTTCCTGCTTCTGTACCCAAAAACCAGCCTTGTACAATTCCCGGAACATCTTTTACCCATGGCATTGCCACTGCATTTCCTGAAATATTCACAAAAACGATGTTTTTATTTACTTTCACCAATTCTGCTATCAACTGATCCTGACCATACGAAAGCCCTAAATCCAAACGATCAAAACCTTCAGCATCTTGTTTATCACTTTTATTTGTACCTCCTATAAACAAAACGATATCTGCAGCTGCAGCTACTTTTACAGCCTCAGCAGTTAACTCGGCAGCAGAACGTTTGTCTTCCAGACTTACTTTGGCTATTACTCCGTTATAATTACTTGTAGGATCTCCCACATACCCGCGAGCGTAAGTAATTTCGGCCTGATTTCCGATTCTTTTCTTTAATCCCTCAAGCGGCGTAATTTCGTATCTGGCTTTCAATGAAGAACTTCCTCCTCCAACGGTCATCATTTTGATAGCATTTTCTCCAATCACCGCAATTTTCTTTGTTTTTGAAAGGTTAATTGGCAAAATGTTATTGTTGTTTTGAAGCAGCACAATTCCTTCCTCGGCGATTTTCAAACCTGCTTTGGCGTGTTCTTCTGTTCCAAAAGAACCGAAAGGTCTGTTTTTATTCATCGTCGTTAAGAATGACAGACGTAAAATACGACGTACTTTCTCGTCCAGTTCTTTTGTTCCAACCTCGCCTTTTGCAATCATTACAGAATATGGTTTTGCTAAAAAGTAATTGTCATAAGCATTACTGGTTCCCCATGAAAGTCCGTTTGTCCAGGAACCAAACTCCATGTCCAATCCATTGTGAATAGCCTGTTTGGTATCATGAACTCCTCCCCAGTCTGACACTACAACTCCTTTGAAGCCCCATTCTCCGCGCAGAATATCATTCAGTAAAAACTCATTATGACAGCAGTGTTGCCCTTTGTATTTATTATATGCTCCCATAATTGCCCAGGTATCTCCTTCCTGAACGGCAGCTTTAAAAGCCGGTAAATAAATTTCGTATAAAGCACGGTCATCAACGATTACATTAACGGTATTACGCCCTATTTCCTGATTGTTTAAAGCGAAATGTTTAACGCAGGCAGCAACTCCGTTTGCCTGTACCCCTTTGATATAAGGAACAACCATTTTTGAAGTCAGGAAAGGATCTTCTCCCATGTATTCAAAATTACGACCGTTTAGAGGTGATCTGTAAATGTTAACACCGGGACCTAATAATACATTTTTATTACGGTAACGCGCTTCTTCTCCTATAGATTTACCGTATAGAGACGATAATTCTTTGTTCCACGTAGCAGAAAGTGCGGTTAAAGCCGGAAAAGCAATACAGGAATCATTAGTCCATCCTGCCTGATCCCATTCATCCCATAAAACTTCGGTACGAATTCCGTGTGGTCCGTCGGTCATCCAGTTTTCCGGAATACCCAACCGCGGTACGCCCGGTGAGCTGAATTTTGACTGCGCATGTATCATGGCAATTTTCTCATCGGTTGTCATTCTTGCAAGGGCATCTTCTACGCGTTCATTAATCGATTTTTTATCGTCTAAATAAACCGGAATTTTATGCTGTGCACTTGCACCGACAGAGCTCAACAATAGTAAAACAACAATTGTTTTAACGTTTTTAAACATAACTATTAATTTATTAAAGCATTTAATTTACAATGGGAAGAAAGTATAAGCAGTACCTCTCTTTTTAAGAATACTGTAAAGCTAAAACGTTATAGTTTGTTCTGGATTTCTAGATGAAAAAAAGTAGTGAATTAAAAATCCAACTTAATGAATAACAATTGTTTATAAAAAACAAAAAGCCGAAAAAAGTAGTGCTTTTAGAATGATTTTCTAAAGTTTTACGGATATTAAGCCAATTTTTGCGACCATTTCTTCAAAATCATTTCGGGAAACTGCGGCTTTATTTCGTGCTCTGGTTCGGTAATTGTAAATGGTGCTCAAAGAGTAACGCAAAAACGCTGCAATTTTTACACTGTCCGTAATTCCTAAACGAATCAAAGCAAAGATTCGAAGTTCTGTATTCATCAGTTCTCCTTGTTTTAAAACAATCTGCTCTTCCGGAATTAAAAGCGCGTTGAAATCTTTTACAAAAGTGGGATATAAATTCAAAAAGATGATGTCAAAATTTTTGTATAATTCTTCCAGTTCGTTATCTACGAGAGTGGTTGATTTCAATACTTTGTAGATTTCATCAAATTGTTTGGCGGTCGCTTTTTTATTTAAAGTGACACGATAATTTTCTAATTTGTTGATATAGGCTGAACAAAGGCTGAAAAAATGTGCAATGTATTCTTCTTTAACATGGTTGGATTCCGACAATTGTGCATTTCTTTCTTGTAGCTGATTGTTGGTTTCTGTAATGTCTTTGTTTAATTCGGCTAATTTTTGACTCGTATGATACAATTCTGTCCTGATTCGCGATACTTTTTTCATTTGTTTGTAAACGTAAATCACCGCAACAACTAAAAATACCGATAACAAACTGATGCACAAAAGATACAGTTGAAGTTCCGTTTTTCTCTTAGCTTCTTTTTCTAAGTAAACGGTGTTGATGATCGAATATACCTCTGACATTAAAAGGGTACGAAACTGAACATTGCAATACAAGGCATCTTCAATAGCCGATTGTGTTAGCTTATAAGCCATGTCAACATCATTGGCTTCATAAAAAAACAAAGCCAGTTCCTGAAGAGAAGCATTGTCCTTGTTTGCGGTTTTTAGATCGGCAGTGGCTGAAAGTGCATAATATTTTTTTTGAAATTCCAGCTGCTTTGTTTCTTTATAGATACTTGCCAAAAGATAAGTAATCATGGCATATTGCGGATGATCGTCTTTTGCTTTTTTCAATAAATCCAACAACTTTTTTTCAGCTGCAGCAAACTTTTTCTCCGACATCTCCTGCTCAATTCTGGTAATTCGAAAGTTTAATGTGGTAGGATCTAAAACAGTGAGCAGCGAATCACGGTACTTGTTAATTTGCTCAATGTACTTTACATCGTCACTATTGGCAGCATAATGTTCCAAAAACTCGCGATAGGCACTATAATAGTTAGGAAGTAGTTTTTTAGACAATTCCTTTTTAGGAATACTTTTTAAAATGGCCTCAGATTCGCGATATTTTCCTGATGAAGAGTACAATGTTACCAATTGCAGATTGGCCAGATTCAGTAAATCGGCATTTTGAAGCTCGCTGGCGATTTTCAGATTTTTCTTGACATATAAAATAGCCGAATCAGAATTGAATTTCAGATATTGACTGTACAAACTTTGGTTGTAATCGTACTCCTGCTCTTTCGTTAAATCATCGGATTTTATTTTTTTGAAATTTAAAATACGTTCTTCTCTCAAATGAACATAATGAGCTTTGTTCTTTAAAGCTTCATTTAACTTATCGATAATACTATCTGTGCTGTCCGCTGAATAAGCAGGACTTCCTAAAATGATAAAGAGAAGAAACAGCAGATAATTTTTCAAACCAATTGGAGCTATAATGAGACTTGCAAATATAAGAAAGTGCTACCAGAAAAAGGAATTATTTAGCAGATTGAAAATTGTGACTTTTGTAATAAATAAAAGCTCCCGAAAAAAAATAACCGCACTCATTCTCTATCGGATTTTTGTAAATTTGTTAGTACTTCATTTTTTCTAATTTAAACACTATACTCATGCCACACTTTGTTATTGATTGCTCTGAAAATGTAATCCGTTTAAAATCTGCCGACGATATCATGCAGGAAATTTACCATACCGCTTTAGCCACTAATCTTTTCGTTCCAACTGATATTAAGGTTCGTATCCATCCTTTCAGCTATTATAATAATGGAAATTCTTCAGACGATTTTATTCACGTCTTTGCCTACATTCTGGAAGGCCGAAATACCGATCAGAAAGCAGGATTATCAAAAGCAATTGTCACTAAACTGAACGAGATACTTCCTGAAGTTCCTATTATTTCGATCAATATTATGGATTTTGAAAAAGCCAGTTACGTCAATAAAGCTATGGTTTAAAAACACTTTTAGCTACATAGTGATATAACAGAAGTAATAACAAAAATTCCTTGTTGTGTTAAAACACAATATCAAACAACTAAAAACCAAACACTTAACACTTAAAAAAAGCTACAACTCTAAAAAAGTTAGCCACGAATTCACGAATTTCTTTAAACCATACAGATTAGAAAAAATTCGTGAATTCGTGGCTATTTATTACATACTCTTCACTCTTTACTCTTTACTCTTTACTCTTTACTCTACTAAACCGCAATTGGTGCAGACAGACAGCTCTCCGGAATATCAAAAGCATTCACCAGGGTCACCGCATCCGGTCGGATATCCCAACAAAGCTGATTCACTATTTTACGAATTGCTTTGGTTTTGATGGCTTCCATATAACCGTCCTCGAGATACCAGGCTTTATTTTTTTCTAATTGTGAAAGCGCATACAACTGATTGAGTTTCGTCAGAATTTCTTTTGTCTTACTATCTTCTACTGATTGAATCGCCAGTTGAAATTGCTCCAGCACCACTCTGTCCAGATAAGCCTGAGCCACGTCGATCATTTGGTGCTGCACGACATTAAAAGCGTCGTAAGGTTCTAAACCTCCATCAACTAGTTTTTTGATGCGTCGTGCTGCCGAAGCTAAAATTGTTTTCTCTCTGTGAACAAATGCCTGCAAATGAAAATCCCCATCCAGCAAATGTTCGTCATCCGTTTTTCTGGTTGCTATTGGGTTTTTCTCGGTAAGTGCCGTTTTTGCATTTTCATATACATAATTGATAATCCCTAACGAGCCCATTTCTCCAAAAGATTTTCTGAATTCTGAGAGCCTGTTTTTCGCTACCAACTGCATCAAAACAGTATTATCACCTTCAAAAGTGGTATAAATTTCGGTATCGTTTTTTAAAGCATCGATTCGGTTCTCTGATAAATATCCCTTTCCACCGCAGGCTTCACGGCATTCCTGAAGGATATCTCTTGTACTCCAGGTCGAATAGGACTTCATTCCTGCGGCCAGTGCTTCAATTTCCTGCATTTCATCTTCAGTTCTGTTTAAAAAGCGATGGGTAAGGTACTGCAACGCAAAATGCACAGCATATGTTTTTGCCAATGGCGGAATCAATCGACGTTGGTGCATTCTATAATTCAAAATCGGAACTTCTGATCCGCCTTCAGGTCCAAACTGTCTGCGCTGATCGCTGTATCGAATGGCAATTGTCAGTCCGGATTTGGCTGCCGCCAACGCTGAACGGGGAATCCCAATGCGACCGCCTACCAAAGTCCCTAACATGGTAAAAAAACGTCTGTTATCACTCGGAATCGGACTTTCAAATTCCCCTTTGTCATTTACAGAGGCGAAACGATCCAGCATATTTTCTTTCGGAATCACTACCTGATCGAAACTAATGGTTCCGTTATCTACTCCATTCAAACCCATCTTATGTCCGCAATCCCCTATCGTAACTCCTTTTACAACCACTCCATTAGTATCTCTTAATAGGACAACAAATGCATTTACACCATAATCGTGATCGTCAATGATTAATTTTGCAAAAACGGTTGCCATCTGACCGTGAACGGCCGCATTTCCAATATATTCTTTTTGAGCATTTTTATTTGGCGTATGAATGATAAAAGTCTGGTCCGCATGATTATAAGTTGCTGTCGTTTCAAGTCCTTTTACATTAGAACCATGATGTGTTTCGGTCATGGCAAAACAGCCCGGAATTTTTAATGTTCCAATGTCTTTTAAATATTTAGCATAATGTTTTTCTGTCCCTAACGATTGAACACTCATGCCCCAAAGTCCGAACTGAACACCAAATTTGATTACCAAACTCAGGTCATGATAACTCAAGGTTTCCATAATCGCAAAATAATCGGCTATGTTTTCTCCTCCTCCATATTGTTTTGGATAGGCCATATTGCCAAGATTTTCTTCTGCGAGCAGCTTACACCAATTGTAAACCGTCTGACGATACACATTAATATCTGTCGAAGTTTCGTATGCAAATTCAGGTCTTGAAATAATTACTTTTACTCTATTGATTATCTCGGCTTCTTTACCATTTAAAAGGGCTGTAATTTTTTGAACATCAAACTCACTATTGGTCTGAGAGTTTGATGTAAAGGAACTCGCTTTTGTTTTAAAATTCTGAAGCGCTTCTTCCCCTAAAATTCCAAGATCATTTTCCAGTTGGATAAAATTTGATTTTAAGGTCGAAATGTCCAGATCCTTTTCTGAAAGTGCCACCGCAATATCAAAAATCGATCTGATATTTTCTTTATTTTCAATGCTTTTCTCTATATCCAATTTCCATTGTGTCAGTTCATTTCGGCCAGGCGGATTTGAAATATCAACTCTGGAAAGCAATTGCTGTTTTTCTTCAGGCGAAAGCCAAGTAAGATCATTGATAAATTCGTGAATGGTAACAAACTCTTTCTGAGTTAGTAAATCATCGGACCACACTAAATAAAACAAAGGAGTAAAGGCCTGGAGTTTGGTATTTTTCATAGAAATATTGGTTTTTAGGTGTCGAAACATCGATTTTTTTAGCGAATTATACCGCTTAGATCTCTTTTATGTGTTTACACTTTATGTGATATAAAAAAGTAAAAATGAAAATACTCATTCCTGTTTACATACCTTGTTAAGATTGTGGTAATTTTAGCTTCGTTTCGGAAAATCACAATACAAAATAAGAGAATTGTTTTTCTTTGCAATTAGGCTTTTGCCCTTTCAGGGCGCAAACGCTCATTCCTAATTATTCATAGTGCTTCACACTATGCTGCAGCTAAAGCTCTTTCAGAGCAAGTATTTTCGAATACTCACTCTCTAAAGGTTATTAACCTTTGAATATAAGAGCTGAAACCCTACTAACACAGGCATAATCGAACCCACTAGGATCTAAACTAAACAAAAAGTATAAGTATCCGAAATAGTTAAGAAGACTCCAAGGTCCAATAATACTGACATAGTCCAATGCACTATGATCTAAATTAAGAAAAAATATAAGTGTCTAAAATAAATAGTAAAAGGGCTGAAAGCCCAATAGCACAAGCATAGTGCAACGCACTATAAGCTAAATTGAAAGAAAGTATTGCCCTGAAAGAGTAAAAGCAGACAAAGAAAAGTGTACATTCTAAAAAAAACAGGAATGAAAAATATTCATTCCTGTTTACACATCCGATAAGATTCTGATACTTTAGATTTTAAACCAATAAAAAACATAAAGTATTTCAAATTACTTGAGAACCTTTGGATATTGCATTATTTTTTGCCTAATGGCGAAAATATGATGTGAATTAAAAACCAATACAGCCAGAAAAACAATGCTATAAGCCACAATTTGTATGGATCCTATTGGTTCATGATACCAAAAGAGAGCCAATAGAAATGCAATCATTGGGTTGATATTTAAAAGCATACCTACTGTTGATGAGTTGATTCCGGAAAGTGCATATAAATTTAGAAACAACGGGAATATGGTAAACAAAATTGCGATAGTTTCAATACAGAAATAAAATTTAAATTCTGTTGGAACGGGCCCGCTGTAAGCCGGGTAAAAGGGTAATAAAAATAAGGCCGCCAATGTAATATGAAAGGTAAGCACAATAAATTTATCGAATCCTTTGTTGATCCTTTGACTAACTAAATACGAAGCATAAGTAGAACCAATAACAATACTAAAAACCATATCCATAATATTGGCATAGGATAAAAGCAAACAACCGGAAACACTTAATCCTACTGCCATCCATTGTGTTTTGCTTAATTTCTCATTCAGAATAAAATACGCCAGTAACGTGGTCAAAATTGGACACACTAAGTAGGCCAAAGAAGTTGCTTTTACACTAACATGATTCATTACATAAATAAAAGTAAACCAGTTGGCCATTAAAAAAGCACTTCCTCCAACATTCAACAAAAGTGATCTGCGTCTCTCCAGGGTTGGTAATGCTTTAAAGGTAGCGCTGGTTTCTTTGATTCTTTTTCTTTTAAAAGCAAAGGTAATCAATAACATGAGAATGCTGCAGCTGAAAACACGATAGAATAAAATATCTAAAGAAGGATATTCGTGAATGGGCTTTAATGCCAGGCTAAAAAATCCCCAGATGACGAAACAGGTAATGGCCGCTACATAATATTTTGTTGTTTTCACAAGTTATTCTTTTTAGGTTCGTTATTGAATAAAGCAAATTTCTAAAAAATAAAACAGCAATACAGATACAGTTTTTGTAAATTGCACCATAACAGTTTCTTTTTTATGAAAAATTCCAACTACTTGTATCTGCAATTTGCAGACCGAATTGAAAAGCAAATAAAATCGGGTGTTTTAAATGTGGGCGATAAGCTGCCCTCGATACGGGAAGTCTGTGCCGAAACGGGTTACAGCATGAGTACCGTAAGCAAAGCCTATTATGAAATTGAAAGCAGGTCTCTTATAGAATCAAGACCACAATCCGGTTATTATGTGACTAACATTTCAGCCAGAACCATTCCTGAGCCTTCGCCCAGTAGCCCTGTTTTAAAATGCGTGAACATTGACCGGGAAGATTTAATTGATCAGGTTTACAAAAACATGACTGATCCGAGTATTACGATGCTTTCTTTGGGGTTTCCCTCGAACGAATTGCTACCTATTGCTAAATTAAATAAGGGAATGATTCAGGCCATGCGGCAGCTTCCTAATAGCGGTACAAGTTATGAGCAGGTACAGGGTAATCTTAATCTAAGAAAAGAAATTGCAAGATGGTCCTTTACCTGGGGAGGTTCTCTAACAGAAAGAGACATTATCACCATGCCAGGCTGTACGAGTGCCATATCACATTGTTTGATGACACTAACGAAACCGGGAGATACCATTATTACCGAAAGTCCTGCTTATTTTGGCATCCTGCAGCTGGCCAAATCTCTGGGTTTGTATATCATGGAACTGCCTACCAATATGACTACGGGGATAGAACTGGATGCTCTGAAAAAAGCACTTTCTACTAAAAAAGTAAAACTCTGTTTGCTGATGAGTAACTTCAGCAATCCATCGGGAAGTATGATGCCTGTTGAACATAAAAAGGAAGTGGTGCGATTAATGGAATTTTACAACGTTCCATTAATCGAAGACGATATTCACGGTGATTTGTACTTTGGCTCGAGTCGTCCAACCAATTGTAAAACCTATGACGAAAGTGGAATTGTACTTTGCTGCAGTTCAGTTTCAAAAACTTTGGCGCCGGGATATCGTGTGGGCTGGGTTTCTCCGGGGAAATTCAAAAAGGAGATTTTACGCAACAAAATCTATCATACCCTCTCCACTCCTACCATCACACATCAGGTAGTTGGCGACTTTCTGAAAAATGGCCGCTATGAAAATCACCTTCGAAAAATACGTCAGATATTGAATCACAACTGTACGAACTATATCAATACGGTTTTAGAGTCATTTCCGAAAGGAACCAAGGTAAGTCAGCCACAGGGAGGTTTTTTTCTTTGGATTGAACTTGATAAAAATATAGATACGGCTGCTTTTTATCAATTGGCGATGCAGCATAAAATTAGTTTTGCTCCGGGAAGAATCTTTACTTTTCAAAATCAGTTTTCAAATTGTATGCGATTGAGTTTTGGACTACCCTGGACCAATGAATTAAGATCCTCTATTCAAACTCTGGGAAAATTGATTGATCAATAAAACCAAGTCGCAGTTTGCAGTCGCATTTCACATCTCACATTTCACCCCCATTTTTTTTCTCGAAAATCCCGCAGATTATGCAGATTTTTTTTCTTACATCCAATGGGTCAAAATACATAAAAAAACTGGACAGCCGCATTAACAAAGCGCTGTCCAGTTAACAAATTGAGAAACCAAAATCAATTCACATAATTATAAAACAAAATAAGCGTTGTTTTCCGCTTTCTTTAAATCAGGTTGAAGATCGAATTCTTTGATGATGTCAAACTCGCTTTGATACTCGTTTAACATTTGCATCAGATTCTTTTCGATGGTATTCGAAATTGCCGTTACAGGTGTATCTGTAGGTCTGTTTTCGAATGGATCCTGTAAATGGATTGCCATTTTTTCAATTAAGAAGAATGTTCCTCCGATAATTGTAATTAACGGAACAGCAAACCAGCTCAATAAACTGATAAGCCCAAAAGGCAATAACAAAATAAACAAACACAGCGTCATTCTGATGTACATGCTGTAAGTGGTTGGAAAAATAGTATTTTTAATACGCTCGCATTTTCCCATTGCATCACATAATCTTGACAAAGTATTGTCTATTTCAACCTGCTGATAAACATTTAATCGTTTATCCTTTTTGGCAATTCTAAGATCTCTACCATGAAGCAACAATATCGCATTTGGAATATTCTGATGGTTTTTGACAAAATTCAGTTCTTCTTCACTGATCAAGTCTTTAATTGGCTTTATCGCATCTTTATTACGCAGCGCCTGTCCTAAGCTGTAACACCATGCAATTTGTCTTTTGGTAAAGTTTTCTTTGAATTCATTCGCTTCTACAGAAAACCCAGGATCTTTATAAAAAGTAAGCATTTGTCGCACCAAAGTTCTGGACTCATTTACAATTGATCCCCAAATAATGCGTGCTTCCCACCATCTGTCATAAGCCTGATTGGATTTAAAAGCCAATAATAAGGATATAATTGTACCTACCATGGTAGGAATCGCGATTGGTATTTCGATCGCAACATTTATAAAATAATGATGAAAAATTTCAAATAAAATGGTGTAAGTCATTACAAGTGCCAATTCCACCTTAATTTTCCCGAGAACGTACCTCATTGGAATTCTTTTCTTTAATAACATATCTTTCCGTTTAAATTAAACTTGTATTTTTTTGAAGAAATTAGGCTTTAGGCCAATTCTTCGTAGAGCGAAAGCACCGGGAGACCCGTTTTATCGTTTATGCTCTCTTTTTTATTTTTCTTGAATTGTATTTTCTCTCCTTTGCGGGTTTCCACTAACAAATCGATATCGTATTTTGAAATCGCTTCTGATAAGTAAGGAGCAAAATTCTCGTAGTTGTCTTCAAAACTGGAAGTCTGACTTACAATTTCAAATGAAAAATTGTTGTTCAAAAATTGCTGAACGTCTTTTACATGCATGTTGGCACGGCCGTTTTCGATATAAAGTGCTTTATTGAAGTCTTCTTTGTATTGCTCTGAACCTAAATGCAAAATTGGACACTTTTGATTTCCGGCTAATTGTACCAGGTATTGGTGAATTCGTTTTGTTTCCTGCTTATACGAATTGGTAAGAACTACCAGTTTTATAGCAAAAACATCAATAATACGTTTAAAAATCGGAGAAGAAAGTCCGTATTGATTGTGTACTTTTATTTTACAATTGGGTGTGTGTTCAATAATGTATCGGCAAGTGTCCAGCACTTCTTCCTGACTTGCAGTAAGCCCGGTGCGCATTTCACGTAAAAAATTAGAGGATGAAAAAGCATCAGGAGTTTCTGATACCATCATAAGAATAATTTCGCAATCTGAATCTTTTGCCTGACCAACAGCTGATTTTACAGCACAAATTGTATCGTCTTTTAAAGTAGTAGGTATAAGGAAATTTTTCATAAGTATACTCTTTTAGTTTATACTTACAAAATAACGCCTGCCAAATTAGAAGGGGCTTAATGTGAAATTAGAATTTCCTAAGATTCAACATTAGAAGTCTTAATGTTGCTTTTCTTCGAACTTGTTTTATTGAAGACAATAGTTACAATGGTGCCTTTGTTTTGCTCTGACTGCACCTGAATCTCTCCGTCGTGCATGCGAATGATTTTGGAAGCCAATGGAAGCCCCAAACCGTATCCTATATATTTAGTTGCAATTTTACCTCTAAAGAAAGGTTCATACAAATGCGGAATATCTTCCGGTGGAATCCCGATTCCGATATCGTTGATCGCCACTTTTATCCAGTCCTGATTGGCAGAGAGGGTTACAAAAACCTCATTGTTATCGGAATATTTTACGCCATTGGTAATAATATTATTGATAGCAAGCTCCAAAAGCGGTTTGTTACACGGAATTAAAAGCAAATTCGAGTCTTTAGGGGCAAAGTTAAGTTTGATACTTACACGATTATCCGGATAAATTTTATCTAAATCCGACTTTACATCCATTAATACTTCGTCAATTCTGGCAATATCCAACACCTGTTTTTTACCGTCGTAACCTGTTTGTGTAAGCTTCAGCAAGCTCTCTGTTAAGTTTCCTAATCGGGAAGCCTGACTGTAAATATTTTCAAGGGACTGAATGTATTCCGAAACTTCTCTTTCTTTCAAAAGCATGATTTCAGACTCTGCAATGATTGTCGTTATAGGTGTTTTTAACTCGTGTGAAGCATTATTGATAAAGTTGGCCTGTATTTCGAATGAGGTTTCCAAACGATCCAGCATATCGTTGAAAGTCTCCGTAAGATCTGAGATTTCATCTGAGTTTTTGACTGCCGGCAAACGATTGTGAAGATTGGAAGCACTAATTCTGTTTACTTCTTTAGTAATTCTTGCCACAGGATTAATAACTCTTTTGGCTAAAAAACGTCCCAGAAAGAAGGCCAAAAAGATGAAACCTATCCCTCCGAACAACATGATTTTTAAAATATAAATTGTGGTGGTCGGCCCTTTTCGGTCACGAGCTCCTACAATTACGATGTATTTTTGATTATTCTCTGTAAAAACCTGTCCTAAATAATACTTGTTTTCTACCTCAAAATAGTCTTTTCCGGTTTTTAAAATATTGGTGTAAAACTCATTCGGTAAATTCAAATTTGTGTTATAATCAAAGCTGTTGGCACTGTTTATTTTAAGAACAAACTCTTCTTCTTCGATAAGTTCTTCCAGTCCGTTTTTTTTAAGATTACTGTAGTATTTTATTTTCTCAGGATCATGCTGAAAATGAATAGACGCTACAATTTTGGCCCTGTCTTCGAGCCTTTTTAAGAAATGGTAACGATTATTTTCTCTGAATAGAACAAAAACAACAATACATAGAAGTAATGTACTAAAAGACGACAAGGCTACATAAGTGTATGTTATTTTTTTTCTTATATCCATTTTATGGCTGTATCACATAACCCAGACCTTTCATGGTATGGATGAGTTTGGTTTCAAAAGGTTTATCGATTTTTTTTCTTAAATAAGTAATATATACATCTACAACATTGGTGTTCATATCAAAATTAATGTCCCAGACATTATCTAAAATCTGATCGCGGGAAACAATACGTCCGCTATTTTTAGCGAGATAGTACAAGAGTTTAAATTCTTTTGCGGTAAGAATGATTGATTCTCCATCTCTTTTCACAGTCTTTGCACGACCGTTTATTTCCAAGTCGCCAATGGTTATGGTATCTACTTTTTCGGTATCCTGATGAGCTCTACGGTGCAGTGCATTAACTCTGGCATCAAGTTCTCCAAACTTAAAAGGTTTCACCAGATAATCGTCGGCTCCTGCATTAAGTCCGGTCACTATATTTTCTGACGTTCCAAGAGCGGTTAACAGTAATACCGGAACGAAATTCTTACTGGCGCGAAGTCTTCTGCAAATCTCAATTCCGTTAATATCCGGAAGCATTACGTCTAAAACAACAACATCAAAATTATAATTGTGAATCATCTCCAGAGCAGTTCTGCCATCCAGAGCCACACTAACTTCATTATTGTTTTCGGCAAATCCTTTCCGCAAAATGGACAATAGATTTGGTTCGTCTTCGACTATAAGTAATTTCATCTTAGTTCAGGTATGAATAGCAAAAATAGGGATTGACTTTAAAAATATAAATCACAATAGTTATAAATTATGATTTAATTATGAACAATAGATTCTATTTTCTTCAAAAAAGGCAACTCCAAAGAATTGTTTTTCTCTATAAATGATTTTTTAAAACTGTTGTTATCAGTTCTTAAAGTTACAGCTTAATGTTGCTACTAATCCATATCATAATCTTCTACTTTCTTAGGTAAATTAAGCTGGCTGTATTGTATTTGGGTAATGTTTTTGTTTTTTAAAGCCTTCACTATCATTTCCGGCAGGACCGTCGGTTACTTTGGTTAATTGATTCGAGTTTTCATTCAGATATCCATAAGTTAAATCATCTGTCTGAAAAACAATAGATCGAGCGTCACTGGCTCCATTTCGCTGTCAAAGTATCTGGCATGGTCAGCAGGGAACATTCTCTTTCCGTTTTTAAAGTCGGTCTCAGCAAATAGGTCTTCATTCTTTTTATAGAATCTGTAGATGGTGCTTTTGCTTGCTTTAGTGCTTAAAATAAATTTCTTTAAATTTTCATATTTCATTTCTTAAGTTCGTTACTATCTCGTTATTGGTTAGATACAGGAAGTCCATACAAGGAGGTTAGTCAAGCATCTTTACAATAAATACTAACGAATCTCGAAAAGTGTAGCTTTTTGGCACTTTTTTTTCAAAAATATTTTTTTTGTTTGGTAAATAAGTGTTCCAAAATGAGACACTGGTCAGTGAAGTTTCAAAAAATGTAGAATTTTCGTTTAAGACATCGATGGTATCGATTGGAACAGGTACACAATTTTACAGTACGGGGAGGTAACTTGACATTAAAATCTCAGCATTTGGTTTCAAAACAGCCTATACAGGGAGGGAAGATGCTCTGAGTGATATTTTTCAAATCAATTGAGATTCCGTAGCAGATACAGGCTAACATGAATTCTATTTTAACCGTTTGGTACATCTTAAAGTACTATAAAAGCAAAAGCCACTCCGTTATGGAATGGCTTTTGGTTGATTCTATTTGTCCTCACATACTATAATTGTGCTCTAGTCATGTTATTCATTTCCCAAACCATCTAAATCAAGATTTCCAATATTCTCTTTAATAATTATTTCTGATTCAAATGTATTTGCAAATCCTTCATTCTTATTTCCTAATAAATTACTTCCCAAAAGAAAAATATTTTTTTCTATTAACAGTTGGTTTTCAAAATGACAATCAAAAAAATTTACAAAATCATGAAAAATATTTCCTGTGATATTAATATTTTTTTTATTATGCCCCCCCATCTGGTAATTTACATAGTTCATTACATGATTACTCTTGAAAGTTAACCCTTCTTCAAACCAACAAGAATGAATTGACAAATTATCTATAATGCAATTTTCAATAATAATTTCAAATTTTGATTCAAAAAAATCAAAATTTAAATTTTTAATTTGTGAATTTAATATGTGAAGTAATTCTACATTATTAAATTCAGAGCTGTCAAGCTCATTTAAAATCTTATTTTCAATCTTCATAGGATTACCATTTTACTTTACCTAAATTTACTACTACGCCTTGCGTTACTCTATTTGAAACACCAGAATACATATTTATTGACCTAACTGCTCCATTGTTAACATTTACCATTATTGTTTTAGGAACGTTATTGATAATAACATGTAATGTGTTGTCTCCATTTTTTAATTTTGAGAAATTTTTAGTTACCGTTTCTGATGTTTTCTGAACTATTTTCTCAACTGACATTTCCAAATCATTATGTCGTCCTTTGGCAAATGCATGATTAATGAATTTCTTTAATACCGCCTCATCAATTTTAACACCCGACCTTGAAAACATTGATGTTATAGAACTCCAATTCATAGAACTTTTAAATGTAAAGAACTCAGACAAACCACCAATTCCGTCAGCTATTAACGCAAAATCAATTAAATTTCTTGCAAAAGGAATTTGACTCTCATTATATTTTCTCCAATACTCATTTTTTTCAGCTTGAGTCATGTCTTCAGGCTTTTTCTTACTTGGAGGGTCACCTTCTCCATCGCTTGTAGTTTCTCCAGTAGTACTGCTAGTAAATGTACCATTATCATTATTAGTCCAAGTAGTACCACTAGTAGAATTCATTAATTTTTTCATGAATGATTCTGAAAGCATTCCATCAGGGTCAGTAAAATATACTGGATTATCTAAAGCATAATTATATGGTGACCATCTTCGTCCTTCTTCTGCTAACGGGTCAATGTTCATCCAACGTCCGAGAGCAGGGTCATAATTACGTGCTCCATAGTCGTACATGTTAAGCCCAAGCTCGTCTTGAAGCTCTTTACCATTGTACTTATACTTATTACTAGTAGCTACATAATCATTATATCCCTTGTGTTTCAATCCAAAAGGATAATAATTATTCTCGTCAATAATGGTAAGAACTTGGGTTATTGTATTTTTAGCATAACTCAATCGTATGTTTCCTAAGTGATCTTTGTATTGGTAAACATATTTATAAGAACCTGCGGAAGGCTCTACATAATCTTCCACAGTTCGGAGCTCTTTTATATTCTTTATCGATTTTCTTTGCGTTCACGAGCGGGACGCTCGCGCCAGCGGGGCCGGTCTATTAATTACTATAACTTTATGTATTACCCGCTCTTCATTTTCTATTTCTCTCACAAGATCGAATCCCCCTTTATCCTTCTTATTAATATCAATAACAACATAATCATTTATTATTCCGTCAATATAAAAAACCCCGGGTTCTGTAAATTTAATATTGTAAAAATAAATTTTCCTATTATTATCTGCTCCAAATATTTTTGCACTCTTTTTTAGGTGTTTGTAGTTAGCGTCTGGTTTATTTACAGTTGTTAAATAAAATAGGACATACCTTTTTTTCTTTTTATCATCAAAACTTGTCGTAATAGTATCTAACACACTTTTATACTTTATAACACCATCATAAAGTTGATTGACATACAATGTATCAGGAAATTCTACCTTGTAATCAATTTGTCTCCCTTTGTACGATTCCTTTTTAGTTTTTTCTTCGGTCTCATTATTTTCTTCTCTTTTACAAGAAAAAATTATTGATTGCAATATCACAACAATAAGTATTACTAAATCTCTTCTCTTTATCATGGTTTTAATATCCATTGTTTTTATTATATTCCATATTTTTTTTGTGCGAAGCCTGAACTGCTCTTACAGAATCTCTTGTATTTAAATTTTTCACTGTTGAATCATTGCCTTTTCTAACAACTGTATCTCTAGGCTTTCCGGCATGTGGCGCAGATTGATTACCTCGGATAGGATCAGTTGACGTATAATCATATCTTTGAACCGTCACTGTTTCAGGTGCGGATGGAGTCGTTGTTTCAGTTGTTGATTCCTTTTTAGAATCACCATATTTAAGACTAATACCTATACTCATAGTTAAAGGATTTGCCATTAAACCATCCATTAAAAGGCTTCCAAGCATTTGACCTAAATCTAATAAAGTACCTTGATCACCTGTATCGGCTTGTATTGAACCAGATCCTCGATCAGTTCCCAAATCCCCACTTCCTGCCACGGCATCTCCGCCAACTCCAAAAATTCTTAAACCATCGCTTGATGCATCATAATTATCTGATGATGATATACTCCCATCTGCATTATAATTAAGATCATAGTTACCTGCATCATTAGAAACTTTTTCAGTGTGAGTTGCTCCAATATATTTTTCTCCACTTTTTAATTGAGTTAGCAAATTCCCACTATTAAGATTAGGGTCAAAAACCATATTTCCATTTGCGCCTTTTTTCCAATCATAAGGAGCCATTCCATCAGGATCAATAAATCTTAATGGATTATCAAAACAATAATTATACGGAGACCATCTTCTCATTTTTTCAGCTAAAGGATCTATCGTAGTCCAACCAACTCTTGCAGGATCATATAATCTCGAACCATAATCGTAGAAGTTAAGCCCCAGCTCGTCTTGCAATTCCTTTCCATTATACTTATACTTATTACTCGTAGCTACATAATCATTATATCCCTTGTGTTTCAATCCAAAAGGATAATAATTATTCTCGTCAATAATGGTAAGAACTTGGGTTATTGTATTTTTAGCATAACTCAATCGTATGTTACCCAAATGATCTTTGTACTGATAAACATACTTTTTATCTATGTTATCATAATATCCTTCTGCTGTCGGGAAAAACTCTAATGTTGGTCGCGATGGAACAGCCTGATTTGCTGACTGGGCTGTGAAAACACTAAAAAAGCCTAGTCTCCGCTGGTGAATCTACAACAGGATCAAGAGCAAAGTCCGAGACATTCAGCAGTTTAAAGGTTTGACTTTGGCACAGGTCTATTAATTACTATAACTTTATGTGTTACCCGCTCTTCATTTTCTATAAGCCTTACAAGTTCATTCCCATTTTCATCTCGTTTGTTTATATCAATGCTTATAATGTCCTTAATTATACCATCAATATAAAAAACTCCTGGGCTGGTAAATTTAATATCATAGAAAGGAATTTCTCTATTATTTAAAGCTCCGAAGGTATCTTTTACACTTTTTTTTAAGCTTTCATGATCATAATTTACATCATTTGTTGTAGTTAATATAAAAAGAGTATGTCTATTCTTTGTTTTATTTCCAAAGGTTGTAATTATGGTATCCAAAGCACTTTTATAATCAAGAATACCTTCATATGATTGGTTTACATAAAGCGTATCCGGAAAGTCAATATTATACTCGAGGGATTTCTGCAAATCTTGTTTTTCGAATTTATCTATGATTTTAGTGTCTTTTTTACAAGAAATGAAAGACAATAAAAGTGTAGTAATTAATATAGCAACTGTTTTATTCATAATAAATTTAGTTAAGTTTATGTGCTTTATTTCTTTTTTCAACAATTTTTGCTGCTCTAATAGAATCAGATTTGTTTAAAGAATTTAACTTTGGCTCTTCACCTTTTTTTATAATAGTATCTCTTCCATAAGATTTATGAACTTGAGAGCTATTACCTCCAAAAATATCAGTTGCAGTATAATCATATCTTTGAGCTGTTACTGTTTCAGGTGCAGATGAAGTCGTCATTTCAGTTGTCGATTCCTTTTTAGAATCACTATACTTAAGACTAATACCTATACTCATCGTTAAAGGATTTGCCATTAAACCATCCATTAAAAGACTTCCAAGCATTTGACCTAAATCTAATAAAGTACCTTGATCACCTGTATCGGCTTGTATTGAACCAGATCCTCGATCGCTTCCCAAATCTCCACTTCCTGCCACGGCATCTCCACCAACTCCAAAAATTCTTAAACCATCGCTTGATGCATCATAATTATCTGATGATGATATACTCCCATCCGCATTATAATTAAGATCATAGTTACCTGCATCATTAGAAACTTTTTCAGTGTGAGTTGCTCCAATATATTTTTCTCCACTTTTTAATTGAGTTAGCAAATTCCCACTATTAAGATTAGGGTCAAAAACCATATTTCCATTTGCGTCTTTTTTCCAATCATAAGGAGCCATTCCATCAGGATCAATAAATCTTAATGGATTATCAAAACAATAATTATACGGAGACCATCTTCTCATTTTTTCAGCTAAAGGATCTATCGTAGTCCAACCAACTCTTGCAGGATCATATAATCTCGAACCATAATCGTAGAAGTTAAGCCCCAGCTCGTCTTGCAATTCCTTTCCATTATACTTATACTTATTACTCGTAGCTACATAATCATTATACCCCTTGTGTTTCAATCCAAAAGGATAATAATTATTCTCGTCAATAATGGTAAGAACTTGCGTTGCCGGATTTTTAGCATAACTCAATCGTATGTTACCCAAATGATCTTTGTATTGGTACACATATTTATAAGAACCTGCGGAAGGCTCTACATAACCTTCGACTGTTGGGAAAAACTTCAGTACTCCATTATATCCACTACCTGGTCTTTTACATTTGTTGGCCATACTTTCGTATTGAAATCCTCCCAGGTAGTCTGTAATGGTAGTGATACAAGTACCTTTATTGACCGTTTTACTCAGTTTTACGCCATTTGCATTGTAAATGTACTCAATATTTCCAGTGGTCGCAAAAGTAATTTTTACGGGTAAATTCAAATGGTTGTAAGTGACAGAAGTGATGTTTTTGTTTTTATCGGTAATCATATTTCCATTAGCGTCATAAGTAAAATCATCATCTGCTTTATTACCATCTTTAAAGCCTTCGCTATCATTTCCGGCAGGACCGTCGGTTACTTTGGTTAATTGATTCGAGTTTTCATTCAGATATCCATAAGTTAAATCATCGGTCTGAAAAACAATAGACGGAGCGTCACTAGCTCCATATCGCTGCAGGAATTTAATGTTTCCGTTTTTATCGTAACTTAAACTTTCGTTATAGGCCCCTGAAATCGGAATGGCATCGTTTGGCTTGCTGTAAATGGCATTAGTTAAACGATTCAGATTGTCGTACTGATAGCCATAGGAACGCTTGGTAAGATCGGTGTTGGTCTTCCAATAGGTTTCTGAAATATTTCCATTGTACAAGGCCTGAACCTGTGAGTTGCCTGGTTGTTTGTCGTAATTAATCTTAAAAGCAAACAAATCCAACGGATCTGTGTCTTGCTGTAGGTTTTCAACATTGTTGATTCCGGTGAGCCAACCTCTGATGTTGTAGCTATAATGTACTTTCTGTAAAGGACTTGCTGTGTTGTTTCCAACATTTTTAACGATCAATTGTCCTAAGTCATCATAAGTGTTCTCTGCTAAAAGTTCTACCGTTCCTCCATTGATTTGATGGGTGTGCGTCAGCAAACGATCTTGTCGTGAGTAGGTATATTCCTCTCTTATGGTGAGCTCGGTATCTCCTGAGGTACGTTTATGTTTGGTGATGGTATAGAGTGACTTTCCAATAAAATCAAGTTTGCTGTCGATATTGGTATAACCGCTTAGATAATTTTGAGTTCGTGTACTTATTGCTCTGGCTTTTCTGTCATAAAAAGTAGTAGTGGTTTCTCCCAATGTTTCTGATGCCATCGTTAGGACTCTTGTCCAGCTTCCGGTAACCAGACCTTTGACATTGTCTAAGACAGGCTGCTCTTCGATGGTTACGGGTTTGGTCGCAGCATTAGGAAAAGCATAGTCGTCATAATAGGTAACCGTTAAAAGTTTAAAGTTAGTTGGAGCAATGTTATTACTATAATACACGGGGATGTCCTCAATGGTTTCTGAGGTCTGTTTCGTTTCAAATATAACATTGGCTGTATTTTGAGCATCCTGTAATGCTTTTCTGGTGGCAGCATTCGAAGACTGACCTTTCCAGCCAGTATAAATGGGTCTGCTAAAAGCATCGTATTTGGTAATGATCCAGCCTTCGGTTGTTTCATCTTTAAAGGGCGAGAAAGCCGGTCCCGTGGCTACAGGACGATCGAGTTTGTCATAGACTATAAACTCCCATTGCTTACCGGGTTGTTTTTTCTCGACCAAACGATTGCGATAATCGTATTTGTACTGGTAACACAAACCGTTTAAAACATCATCATTAACCACACCCGTTACTTTTGGCGGCAGTACATAAGTCAGATTGCCATAAATATCGTAAACGTAGTACGTATCGTGTCGATTGCCTGAATTGTAGGTTCTTTTAAGAATGATTTGTCCTTCCGTGTTTTTAAATTCTACTGTAGAGCCTGATGACTCACTTGGGTTTGCTGTTGTATTCTCGTCGTAGGTCACCGTTTTATAGAGTTTTCCTTCGGCATACGTTCCTGCATCTATAAGACTAATATCGTACAATCCTAAGCCTGCCTGCCAACTGGTATTGGCTTTATAAAGTTTGACGGCATCGGCAGCTGTATTGCTCTGATGATCGATTTTAATTTCATGTCCATTACCCATTGCCCAGGGAACTCCCGGAGCGGCTTGTTTGAGAACACGGTTTAGGGGTGATGCTTCAAATGCTTTTTGAGAAAAAGGATTGGGAGAATCGTCATATTTTTCAGTACTATAAAAGACAGTTGCCGCATTTATAGCTGCTGTAGGGTCGATCTTGGGGTAATTGTTGCTTCCGTTAGCCACTGCATACGGCAGGTATTCTTTAGCTTGTCGTCCAAAACCATCATACTCCATAGGTGTTACAATGTCTTTGCCTCCTGTTCCCTGACCAATAGCGATGGTTTGTATCGGGCGGCCTAATCCGTCAAAATACGTCACATTCTGACTCACTTCATCTTTGGTCAACGTATTCAGATTTGCTGCCTTAACCGGTTTTTTTGGAGCAAGTGTGTATACAAAGTTGTCATTGCTTAAAGTCTGGGCAGTTAAATCCACACTGACAGACAATAACAGAAACAATACCACTAGTTGCTTTTTCATAATCTATTCTGGTTTAGTCTTTTGGTTAGTCAAATTCTTTCGCCGAGTCTAATACACCATTTTGTGAGTTTTTTACGTTTTTCCACATTCTTTTAAACTCTAATAAATTTATGCCGATGAAACGAATCCATAACAGAAAATTAAATAACTGGTAGTGTTTATGAAATAACAGGGTCATAACATTACGTATTTGTAAGTCTAAAAAAACAAGAACTGTATTTGATAAAGCTGAAACCCTAGGAGAATGAAAATTTCTTTATTGAAATTTTTTAATCCAAAAAAAAAACGCAACGATCAAAGATCGTTGCGCATAACATAATTTTTACCGTTTTGACGGACTTAAAAAGGCACCTTTAATAACTGTACTAAAAAAATTGGACGAACTACAATTTGATCAAAAACAGATCTTTCAGATAAATCATAACTGACAATTTCGCCATTAAAAAATCCTTTTATTTTGTAATGAATTTTGGGTTGATTAAATTATCCAGTGAATAAATTTCGTCCCATTTTTCCTGTGTGATTAATTTTCTTTCGATCACCGCAATCTGATGTACACTTTTATTCAATTTTAAAGCTTCACCTGCAATACTGGCGCTTTCTTCATACCCTAAAATTGGATTTAACTGAGTCACAATTCCAATACTATTCATGACCATATTGTAACAGTGATCTTCATTTGCAGTGATTCCAATGATACATTTATCAATTAAAGTCTGAATTGCGTTTGAAAGATAATCCAATGAAGTAAACATGGCAAAAGCAATTACCGGCTCCATCACGTTCAATTGCAATTGTCCCGCTTCGGCTGCCATAGTTACAGTTAAATCTTGTCCGATTACATAAAAACAAGTCTGATTTACCACTTCCGGAATTACCGGGTTTACTTTCCCTGGCATGATAGAAGATCCCGGCTGACGTGCAGGCAGATTGATTTCGTTGAAACCTGTTCTTGGCCCTGAGCTCAACAATCTTAAATCGTTACAGATTTTAGAAATCTTAACGGCTGTTCTTTTCAATGTTCCCATGATTTGAACATAAGCTCCGGTATCTACAGTAGCTTCAATTAAATCAGGAGAAAGGGTTAACGGAATTCCAACTTCTTTTGCTAAGTAGTTGACACAAATTTCAGGGTATCCTTCCGGTGCGTTTACTCTTGTTCCGATAGCTGTTGCTCCCATATTGATCTCTAAAACCAAACTTTGAGCGTCTCTTAATCTTCTAACATCTTCTCCAATAGTAGTAGCATAAGAGTTAAACTCCTGTCCTAAAGTCATAGGAACAGCATCCTGCAATTGTGTTCTTCCCATTTTCAGAACACTTTTGAACTCTTCTCCTTTTGCAGCAAATGCCACTTCAAGACCTTCTAAAGTTTTAATAAAACTTTCTATTTTCAGATAAAGTGCAATTCTAAAAGCTGATGGATAAGCGTCATTAGTAGACTGAGAACAGTTTACGTGATTGTTTGGGTGTAAGAAGTTATAATCTCCTTTTTTATGTCCTAAATATTCTAAACCAATATTAGCGATTACTTCGTTAGCGTTCATGTTCACCGAAGTTCCGGCTCCACCCTGAATCAAATCGCTTACAAATTCCTGATCAAATTTTCCGGCAATTACCTGATCACTTCCATAACAAATTGCTTCGGCTATTTTAGCGTCTAAAGCGCCACAGTCTTTGTTGGCCAAAGCTGCTGCTTTTTTTACATAACCTAATGCTTTGATGAATAAAGGTTCTTTTGAAATAGGAATTCCTGTGATATTAAAATTCTCTACCGCTCTGAAGGTTTGGATACCATAATATAGATGATTTGGAATATCTAATTCCCCTAAAAAATCATGCTCTTTTCTTGTTGATCCCATATAATTTAAATTGTTACGTTTTAACTTTAAAAAACAGTGTAAATCTACATCAAATTACCCTCATAGGAAAATATTTCAAATCAAATACTGCTAAGATTTTCTTAAATTTTACCTCTAAAATTAAGTACTTAACATTTTAAGGATCAAAAAATATCAAATTCATAAAAAACACCTCTAAACAGAACTCCTTAACTGTATCAGACAAAAGGTCTTAACCTTCTTTTTAATTCAATCAGAAAGTCATCTCCGGGATCGAAAATTATCTTTATTTCTCAACCGATAATACTGGTATAATTAGTATCTTTTCAGTTTGAAAATCATCCTTAAAAATCGCCTTGAAAAAAGAATCTCAATATTTCCTTGATAAAGAATACGATACCATTATTTATGGTAAAGATGATGTCAATTTTAAAGATTTTGAGTGTTGTGTTTTTAACAATTGTAATTTTTCCGCCTGTACTTTTTTAGCCGTTACTTTTATCGATTGTGTTTTTAACGATTGTATTTTCAGCGAAGCCAAAATTAATTATGTAGCCTTTCGAACCGCTACTTTTAATCGCTGCGAAATCAAAGACGTTAATTTTGCCATGTGCGACAAACTGATCTTTGAAATTCATTTTTACGATTGCATTTTGGATTTTTCAAAATTTTACACCTTGAAGATTAAGGGAACTACTTTTACCAATTGCAGCTTAATTGCTGTAGATTTTATGGCTACCGACCTCACCAGCGTCCTGTTTGACAATTGCGATTTGTACCGCTCTGAGTTTGACAAGGCCATCGCCAATAAAGCCGATTTTAAAACCAGTTACAATTACACCATTGATCCCTCAAAAACTAAACTCAAAAAAGCGATCTTTGCTTTACCTGAACTAAAAGGATTGTTGTTTAAGCATGATGTGATTGTGAGTTAAAGTCATAAAAAAAAGCCAGTATAAAAACCGGCTCATTATTTTTCTGTATTTCAACACATAGCTACATAGATTTTTTAGCTGAAAGTAGGCGTTTCACTTTTAATAAAACACAGAACGATATAAAAAAGGAATATCTTTCTCTAATACCCACTTTTCAAATCTCACATCTAACATCTCACTTCCGAAAATGCATCTATGGTTTTATTTTAGAACTTCTTCTCCATTACATAATCCTCCATCAAGTAACCGTTTCCGATATCGAGATCAGCTTCTCCAACAACTTCAAAACCTATCTTTTTATAAAAACCTAAAGCCGAATTGAATCGGTTCACATTTAAAGACAGCGCCTTAGAATTATTCTCCGCACCTAATCTTTCAATTTCTTCCATAACCTTTTTGCCAATTCCTTTCCCCTGAGTTTCGGGTAAAAGATAGATTTTATGAATTTTAGTTATCGCTTGTCCTTTATATTTATGTTCAATCCCGATAAACCCTACCGTAGATGTACCTTCATCAACTCTGTAAAACAATTGTTCTCCTTTGGCAAACTGCTCGTTTAAAGCTTCTTCTGAGTAAAAAAGCGCTAACATATAGTCCAATTGTTCTTTACTTAAAATTTCACCATATGTAATAGGCCATGTGATATGTACTATGTGCTGAATTTGTTTAATATCGTTAACTGTAGCTTCTGAAATTGCAATCATATTCTATTTTAAAATGCTTTTATTACTTTGTAAAAACTTGATTCTCCTGTTCACTTACCCTAATAAAGGTAGTTCGTTTGGTAAGTTCCTTTAGACGTGAAGCTCCTACATAGGTACAAGTACTTCGCAAACCGCCTAAAATATCCAATATTGTATTTATAACCTCCCCCTTAAAAGGCACCTGCACTGTTTTACCTTCACTTGCTCGGTACTCAGCCACTCCTCCAACATGTTTCTCCATAGCTGTTTTAGAACTCATTCCGTAAAACTGCTTGAATTTCTGTCCTTCTTTTTCAATCACTTCACCACCACTTTCTGTATGTCCTGCCAACATTCCGCCTAACATTACAAAATCTGATCCGGCACCAAATGCTTTTGCCACATCTCCCGGTGTCTTACAGCCACCATCACTAATAATATGTCCGCCTAAACCGTGAGCAGCGTCAGCACACTCAATAATAGCCGAAAGCTGTGGATATCCCACCCCTGTTTTTACACGGGTAGTACAAACAGAACCACCACCAATTCCCACTTTTACTATATCAGCACCGGCTAACAGCAGTTCCTCGACCATTTCTCCCGTAACTACATTTCCGGCAATTATAACTTTGTCTGGATATTGTTTGCGGGTTTGCTTCAAAAACTGCACAAAATGTTCTGAGTAGCCATTTGCAACATCGATACAAATAAACTTAAGCAATGGATTCTCTGTAATAATCCGGCTTATTTTTTCAAAATCTTCTGTCCCTGTTCCCGTACTGATCGCAATATGATCATAAAAATCAGTTGTCTTATCTTTTAAAAACACCTTCCATTCTTGTGGAGAATAGTGTTTATGAATGGCCGTAAAGAGTTTTTCTTTCGCTAAAACTTTGGCCATTTCAAAAGTTCCCACCGTATCCATATTGGCGGCCATAATCGGAACTCCGGACCAGGTTGAAGTACTGTGCAAGAACTTAAAATTTTGCTTTAAAGAGACTTCCGATCTGCTTTTTAGCGTCGATCTCTTTGGACGAATCATTACATCTTTAAATCCCAGTTTCAAATCAGTTTCTATTCTCATAGGTTTCCGTTTTTGTGGCTCTCAAATATAGTGAATTGCAGATTGTGAATTATGAAATGTTAGATATAAAATACTAGTTGTGAACTGTTAAATGTGAAATATTGGATGTTAACTGAATACTAAATAATGCCCACCGAAAACTGTAAACTGTAAACTGTAAACTGTAAACGTTACCCGTGAATAGTTTCTCCTTTTCCGTAATTGGTAATAATTGATTCTTCGAAAGCCAGCCACTCTCTCCAGCGTTTTTCTACGTCAATTCCAACGCCGTACTTTCGGGCATAGGTGATAAAAGTGGTGTAATGTCCGGCTTCGCTTTCCATTAACTCTCTGTAAAAAACAGCCAGTTCTTCGTCCTGAATATTTTCAGAAAGTACCTTGAAACGCTCACAGCTTCTGGCCTCGATCATCGCAGAAAAAAGCAATCTTTCAACCAGTCCGGAAACACGGCTTCCGTCACCGCTTTTCTTCATGTACTGATACAGTTCGTTTACGTAATCGTCTTTACGCTCACGTCCAAGCTTCAATCCTCTTTTAATGATGATGTTGTGAACCTGTTCAAAATGATCGATTTCTTCTTTGGCTAAAGCCAATAAATCCTGCACTAAATCCTGATGCTCCGAATTATTAGTGATAATCGTAATCGCATTTGTTGCTGCTTTTTGCTCACACCAAGCGTGATCCGTCAGGATTTCTTCAATATTTTTCTCTACGATATTGACCCATCTTGGGTCTGTTGGCAGTTGTAATCTTAGTACGCCCATTTTTTTATTTTATTTGTTTCAAGTTTCTTTTGTTTCAGGTTTTCTTTGTTTCAAGTTTCAAGTTCCTTTTGTTGCAGGTTTCAGGTTGCTTTGCAAGACCAAAAAGTTTATCTTTCTATGTCTTTTACGTTACAAAACCTGAAACTTGAAACTTGAAACTTTTTTCCCATTTCAACTTACTCCCCAGAACTAAAAAAAGTTTAAAGTTCTATACTTTTTATAGTACAAAACTTTAAACTTGAAACTTTTAAGCTTGAAACTTTATTAGTATACGAAAATTGGTCTTTCGCTCATCATGTCATTTACTTCATCTGCTACTTCTTCGATAACCGCTTCGTTTGTATGATCTGTAAGTACTTTGTCGATTAAAGCAACAATCTTTTCCATATCATCTTCCACTAAACCACGAGTTGTGATTGCAGCTGTTCCTATACGAATTCCTGAAGTTACAAATGGTGATTTATCATCAAATGGAACCATGTTTTTATTTACTGTAATTTCGGCTTTTACTAATGCATTTTCAGCTTCTTTACCAGAAATACCTTTGTTTCTTAAGTCGATAAGCATCATGTGGTTATCTGTTCCGCCAGAAATAATGTTGTATCCTCTTTTTACGAAAGCATCAGCCATAGCGTTTGCATTTTTCTGCAATTGCATAGCATAAGTAAAGAAATCATCTTTAAGTGCTTCACCAAAAGCTACTGCTTTAGCAGCAATGATGTGCATTAAAGGTCCACCTTGATTTCCAGGGAAAACAGCAAGATCTAATAAAGAAGACATCATTCTGATTTCTCCTTTTGGAGTTTTTAAACCTTGTGGGTTTTCGAAATCTTTCCCCATCAAGATCAAACCTCCACGTGGTCCGCGTAATGTTTTATGAGTGGTTGTAGAAACAATATGACAATGTGGAATTGGGTCATTCATCAATCCTTTAGCAATAAGACCTGCAGGATGAGAAATATCAGCAAACAAGATAGCTCCTACGCTGTCTGCAATTTGTCTGAAACGTGCAAAATCCATATCACGAGAATAAGCCG
The DNA here is from genome assembly GCF_025947365.1 of Flavobacterium sp. N502540. Lineage (NCBI taxonomy): Bacteria > Pseudomonadati > Bacteroidota > Flavobacteriia > Flavobacteriales > Flavobacteriaceae > Flavobacterium > Flavobacterium sp. N502540. Next base: position 4,125,184 of record NZ_CP110012.1, on the reverse strand, counting down.
AAGCTCCTGCAATGATTAATTTTGGCTGTTCTTTAGTGGCAATTTCCTGAATTTTATCATAGTCTAAACGACCAGTTTCAGCATCTACACCATAAAAAACAGGACGGTACAAACGACCTGAGAAATTTACAGGAGAACCGTGAGTTAAGTGGCCTCCGTGAGATAAGTCGAAACCTAAAATAGTATCTCCAGGATTTAAACATGCATGGTAAACTGATGTATTAGCCTGAGATCCAGAGTGTGGCTGAACGTTTGCATATTCAGCTCCAAATAATTCTTTGGCTCTGTCAATAGCAATCTGCTCAATTACGTCTACTACTTCGCATCCTCCGTAGTATCTTTTGCCAGGGTAACCCTCTGCATATTTGTTAGTTAAAACAGAACCAGCTGCTTTCATTACCTCATCACTTACAAAATTTTCTGAAGCGATAAGTTCTAATCCGTGAATTTGTCTGTCCTTTTCTTCTAGTATAAGGTCAAAAATTTGTTCGTCGCGTTGCATTTTTTCGTTTTTCGTTAATTTCCTGCAAAAATACAAAAAAACGTTTGTCAAACTGTTAGATTATGATATATTTGACATAGAATTTTTCAACAAATAATTAACATTCACATGCCAATAACCGCTAACGATACTAAGAGAAAATCATGGTTAGAAGTACCAGAAAATAGTGATTTCCCTATTCAAAATATTCCATTCGGTATCTTTCTTACCAAAGAAAATGTTGTTACTGTAGGAACAAGAATTGGCGATTGTGCTATAGACTTAGGGGCTCTACAACAATTAAACTATTTTGCAGGAATAGATCTGACTGATGATATGTTCATGCAGGACACTCTTAATGATTTCATTTCTTATGGAAAAATAACCTGGAGATTAGTCCGAAACCGAATCGCTGATATTTTCGACGAGACCAATCCGCAATTAAGAGATTCAAAAAAAGACCGCGATATTGTTATTTTCAATATTGATGATGTCGAAATGCAATTACCTGTTTTAATTGGTGATTATACTGATTTCTATTCCAGTAAGGAACACGCAACGAACGTTGGAAAAATGTTCCGTGATCCTGAAAACGCTTTATTACCAAACTGGTTACACATTCCGGTAGGATACCACGGAAGAAGTTCTACCATCGTTCCGTCAGGAATTCCGGTACACCGCCCGATGGGACAAACTTTACCTGCAGGGCATGATACCCCTGTATTTGGAGCATCCCGTTTAGTAGACTTTGAATTAGAAACTGCTTTCATCACTACAGATGTAAATGTAATGGGCGAAAACATTTCAACTTACGAAGCTGAGGACTATATTTTCGGAATGGTTTTATTAAACGACTGGAGCGCACGTGACATTCAAAAATGGGAATATGTACCACTTGGACCTTTTTTAGCTAAAAACTTTGCTTCTTCAATCTCTCCATGGATTATTACAATGGATGCCTTAGAACCTTTTAGAACTAAAGGCCCTAAACAAGATCCTACCCCACTTCCTTATTTACAAACAAAAGGGAAAAAGGCTTACGATATTCATTTAGAAGTTGCTTTAAAACCTGAAAATCAGGAAGAAACCGTAGTTTCAAAATCAAACTTCAAATACATGTACTGGTCTATGGCACAGCAGTTAACACATCATACCTCTAACGGATGCCGTGTAAACTCTGGTGATATGATGGGTTCAGGAACTATTTCCGGTCCAACTGAAGACAGCTTTGGTTCGATGTTAGAGTTAACCTGGGGAGGAAAAAACCCAATAGCCTTAAATGGCGGAGGTGAACGTAAATTTATAGAAGATGGCGATACAGTAATCATCAGAGGTTTCTGCGAAAGCAATGAAGTACGTATTGGTTTTGGAGAAGTTTCAAGCCAATTGTTACCTCCTTTTGTGAGACAATGAAGAGATCCTGCCGTATCGAAAGATATATAAACAAAAAAACCTTGTTAGCTGACTAACAAGGTTTTTTTATTCTTTTCTTTAATATAAAAAATTAAGCCGGAATCTGCTGACTCAAGCAGTGTAATGTTCCAAAGCCCCAGATAAAATCAATACAGCTGATACCGATTACTTCTCTGTCAGGAAAACATTCGGCAAGTATATTCAAAGCCACACGATCATTGCTGTCGTTAAAAGTAGGAACCAGAACACAATTATTCAGAATCAGGAAATTCGCATAGCTGGCCGGTAATCTTAACGTATCAAAATCAACACGTTTTGGCATTGGCAATGCTACGATAGTTGGTGATTTTCCGTCTTCCAGTTTTGCATTTTGCAAACGTTTCAAGTTGTCCTGTAATGGTTTATAATTAGAATCGTTTTTATCCGTTTCTACAATCGTTACAATGGTATCTTCGTTTACAAATCGGCATAAATCGTCGATATGTCCGTGTGTATCATCTCCTTCTATTCCGTCACCCAGCCATATTACATTGGTAACTCCTAAGTATTCCTTAAAAACAGCTTCGTAATCTTCTTTGGTGAAACCTGCGTTTCTAACCTGAATGGTCGGATGCATTAAACATTCTTCAGAAGTCAATAAGGTTCCTTTTCCGTTTACATCAATTGCACCGCCTTCTACAATTACAGGTTTCCCCTTATACATTACCTGTGTAAGCGGAACATCAATAAAATCGGCTATTTTAGCAGGAACAAATTTATCCAGCTGGTAGTTTTTGTACTTCGCCCAACCGTTGAAATTAAAATTCAAAGCTTCTCTTTTTGAACCATTTTGTACAATAATGGGGCCCGAATCACGCATCCAGCTTCTATTGGTTTTATGAACGATAAAAGAAACATTCGCCAGATTCACACGTCCCATTTCCAGCATTCCACTTACTTTTTCTTTTAGTTTTTCATCGGCTACAACCAAAAAAACAGTTTCAAAAGTGGCTACTTTTTTAATAAATTCTACAAAAGCCCATTGAACAGCTTCGTATTTTCCCGGCCAGTCGTTTCCATTATGCGGAAAACACAATACAATTCCTTGTTGTTTCTCCCATTCCGCCGGAAATCTTCTATTATTTGTTGACATAAAATGATTCTAAATTTGAAAGTGTACAAAGATAATGAGATAATGTGATAATTAGATAATGTGATAATTAGATAATTGGACAATTAGACAATTGAACGATATAACATTTTAATAACTAACAAATTAACCAATTATCTAATTGACAGATTAAGTTAAAGATTAAATAATAAAGCCTTAATATAAGACCACAATCTGCTAATTACATTTGGCAAAACTAAAAAACACAAAAATGAAAAATGTAAGCCTTTCATTATTAGCTGCTTTATTTGTTATGACAAGCTGTAATAATGATGAAACCTCAAAAAATCAGGAATCCGAAGTTGTGGTCAACGAAAATACGGGTTCTTTCAAAGAAATCGGTTCTATTACCATTGGCGGAGAAGCAGCCGCTGAGATTTCGACTTATGATGAAAAAACAAAAAGACTTTTTACAGTAAATAATAGCGGAACGAATCAAATTGATGTCATTGATATTTCCGATCCTACAAAACCCGTTAAAATTGGTAAAATCGATCTAACTCCGTACGAAGGCGCTTCTAATAGTGTTGCGGTTTACGATGGAAAACTGGCGGTTGCTTTAGAATCAACTCTTAACAAACAAGGAAATGGAAAGGTGGTTATTTTTAATACCAGCGATTACAGCTTAATCAAACAAGTTACCGTTGGCGCATTACCGGATATGATTACGTTTTCACCGGATGGAAAATTCATCATGACGGCTAACGAAGGAGAACCTAACACCGATTATACACAGGATCCAAACGGAACCATTTCTATTATTGATACAGCTACTTATGCTGTTACAACTTTGGATTTCAGTTCTTTTAGTGGTCAGGCCGAAGCTTTGAAAAAAGAAGGTTTTAGAATTTCAAAATTTGCCAAGAGTTTTGCTCAGGACATAGAACCTGAATACATCACCATATCTGATGATTCAAAAACAGCCTGGGTTACTTTACAGGAAAACAATGGTGTTGCCAAAATAGATTTAACTTCTAAAACCATCACAGCGCTTTATCCTTTGGGCTTTAAAAATTTCAATACTGCCGAAAATGCAATTGATGTAAGTGATAAAGACGATAAAATTGCTTTTAATCCCTGGAAAGTAAAGGGAATGTACATGCCGGATGCCATTAGTCATTTTTCAGCTAACAATACTCCTTATTTTGTTACAGCCAACGAAGGTGATGCGAGAGAATATGCTGCCTATGCAGATATTAAAAGAATGAAAGACATGAAGCTGGATGCTACTGCTTTCCCTGATGCTGCGGCTTTAAAATTGGAAACTAATTTAGGAAGACTTAATCTTATTGCCGATATGGGAGATACTGACGGCGACGGTGACCTGGATGAGTTGGTAGCTTTTGGAGCCCGCTCCTTCTCTATCTGGAATGGGAATACCGGAAAAATTGTTTATGACAGTAAAAATGATGTTGACAAAAAAACGAATGAGCTCGGAACTTACGATGACAAACGCAGTGATGACAAAGGTTCTGAACCGGAAGCGGTCGTTGCCGTTAAAATGGGGACTCAGAATATTTTATTTGTAGGTTTAGAAAGATCTGATGCTTTTATGACTTATGATGTAACAAATCCTGCTTCACCACAATATTTACAAACGGTAAAAACCGGTGATGCTCCGGAAGGAATACTCTTCATTCCGGCTTCTAAAAGTCCAACCAAAAGAAGTTTGTTAGTGGTTAGCAGTGAAGGAGATGGAACTGTAAAAATATACCAGCCAGATTTAAAATAACCTTCACATTTACAATTTCAAAAAGGGGCTAAAAATTAAATTTAGCCCCTTTTTTTGACCAAATATTTTGATTTCATTAACATATTTGCATAATTAAAACCCAAAAGATGGGAATTATGTAAGACCAAATAGAACACTATCTAAATTTCGTACTATAAATTTGTCCTGAGTTTAAAAGTTAAGGCTCAAAAATAATATTAAATAAAAATTTGGATATCATGAAAAAGAAATTAGCTTCAGTATCACTTTTACTACTATCAATCGCTGCCAGTGCGCAAAACACGACAACGACATCGGCCCAGTCTTCAATTGACAAACCTGCTTACAATAAATGGTCTATAGAATTAAACGGAGGTTTAAACAAACCTATGAGAGCCATAACACCTGGCTATTCAACGGAATCACTTAATGCATTTCATGCCAATTTAGGTGCAAGATATATGTTTAATCCTAAATTTGGATTGAAACTGGATGTTGGATACGATCAATTTCAGGAACGCAAAGACACTCCGGAGTTTGACAGCAAATATTACAGAGCAAGTTTACAAGGGGTGGTTAACCTTGGAAGAGCTTTAAACTTTGAAACCTGGACAAATACTTTTGGTTTATTGGCACATGGAGGTTTTGGTGTTTCTCAATTAAGCAGCGATAAAGGTTTTGACGGGAAAGATTATATGGCTCACGGAATTATGGGATTAACCGGACAAGTGAGACTAAGCAACAGAGTTGCTTTAACCGGAGATCTTACAGGAATTGTTAACGGAAGACAAAACCACAACTTCGACGGAAAAGGAATTCCTGCTACCGGTTCATTAGATGGTGTGCTGTTAAATGCATCTGTTGGTTTGACATTCTACCTAGGTAAAAACACAAAACATGCTGACTGGTATTCTGAAGACAATGAAAGACTGAATAAACTAGAAGACCGAGTGAATACTATTGAGACCAATCTTATTGATACTGATAAAGATGGTGTTGCTGATTTGTATGATTTAGAGCCAAATACAATTTCAGGAGTGGCTGTTAATACTAAAGGACAATCTATTGACACCAATCAAAATGGTGTTCCGGACGAATTAGAAAGCTATTTAGATAAAACTTATGCTAAAAAAGGAAATGAAGCAGCTCCAACAAACAAAACGGTTGAAGAATTAATTAACGGAGGGTATGTAAATGTATACTTTGATTTCAATTCTTCTAAACCAACCAATACTTCTCTATCTGGTGTTGATTTCTTAGTGAAATATCTGAAAAACAATCCTGGTAAATCTGCTGATATCATTGGTTATGCGGACGAAATTGGAAACTCAAGCTACAATACTGAATTATCAAGAAAAAGAGCTGAAGCAGTTAAAAAGATTGCAACAAATGCAGGAATTGATGCTTCAAGACTGAATATAATTGCTAATGGTGAAGACACTTCTGTGAACAAAAATTCAAAAGAAGCACGTCAAATCGTAAGAAGAGTTACTTTCCAGGTGAAGTAAACAATTCTAAGCTAGTATAAAAAGAGGCTGTTTAAAAATTTAAACAGCCTCTTTTGCATATAAATACTTAAGATTGGAATTAAAGTCCAAAAAACGGCTTTAACATTCTACATTTTACTTCAACGCTGATAAAACGGATTCGCTATCGCGAAAACGCGGATAAAAACAGATCTTAAAAATTGTAAACTCATTATAAAGAGAAAAAATCTGTGTCTATCCGTGTTTTTACGAAGTAAATCCGTTGCATCCGCGTGGAATTAAAGCTAAAATTTAAAACAATATTGTCTCTGCTAAAAAAAAAGAGGCTGTTTAAAATTAAACAGCCTCTACTTTTTTGCCTTTATATAAAGGTATTTTTCACTTATTGATCAATCGCTCTTTTAGTAATATCGCCAAAAGCATCAATTCTTCTGTCTCTGAAAAACGGCCAGTTCTGACGTACGTTTTCCTGTAGATCCAAATCAACTTCAGCAATTAGAATTTCTTCCTGATCATGAGAAGCCTGAGCTAAAATCTCACCCTGAGGTCCCGCGATAAACGAAGCTCCCCAGAACTGAATTCCTTCTGTTCCCTCAATATATTTTTCTAATCCAATACGGTTTGCAGCGGCAACAAAAACACCATTCGCAACAGCATGGCCTTTCATTACGTTCATCCATGCACCATATTGATTTACTCCATACTCTTCTTTTTCTTTTGGATGCCATCCAATTGCTGTTGGGTAAAATAAAACCTCAGCTCCTTTTAAAGCAGTAATACGTGCTGCTTCCGGATACCATTGATCCCAACAAATAAGGGTTCCGATTTTTCCTTTTTTAGTCTCAATAGCCTGAAAACCTAAGTCACCCGGTGTGAAATAGAATTTTTCATAGAAATGCGGATCGTCCGGAATATGCATTTTACGGTATAACCCTGCTTCTGTTCCATCCGTATCAATGATGTAAGCACTGTTGTGGTAAATCCCTGCCATTCTTTTCTCAAAGAAAGGAACAATAATTACCACCCCTAATTCTTTTGCCAGGGCACTAAAAGCAATAAATGAAGTGCTGTAAAGCGGTTCGGCTAATGCAAAATTATCTACATCTTCGCTTTGGCAAAAATAATGACTGCTGTACAATTCAGGCAGCAAGATTACTTCGGCTCCCTTAGTAGCTGCGTCTCTTACCCAGCTGATACATTTTTTAAGATTATTCTCGGCAACATCATTCAGATTTAACTGAATAACGGCTATTTTATACTTTCTTTTCGGCATGACATAAAATTTAGAGTGCAAAAATAGTATTTTTTGAAAGAATGACAAAGAACACCTATCTTCCAGCTCTTATAAAAAAGAAAACCATCTTACAAATATCTCACTCTATTAAAGAATCAAATAATTGCAAAATGGTTTTGTTACCTAAAATTTATCGTCTAAGAACTTAATTATTCAATAACCACTTTTGTCGTGATAAACTCCGTTTCTGATTTTTTGAATTTGATTTCGAAAGTTCCTTTTGTTGCGGACTTAAATTTGTAAACTGTCTTTTTAGTATCCGGTACCTGAGTGGTACAAACTCCTGTTGGGTACTTAGCTTCCACCTGCAGCCCTTTTACTCCTCCAATGGTCACTTCGCTAATTTTATTGAATTCTCCACAAGCGTTATCGACAATAAAAGTAACATCGTAGCTTAGTTCTTCATTAACCTTCCCGGTTGCAGGACCTTTCACTTCGGTTACTAAGGCAGCTTTAGTAATTGATTCAGGAATACTTGGTGCGTCATTATCGTTGCTGCATGAAGCTAATCCAATAGTTAAAAATAATACTACAAAAACTGATTTTAATTTAAACCTTTTCATATAAAATAATAATTAATTGTTAATTACTATGAAGATGCCGTTGGATAGCAATGGTTGCTTTTCAAATTTGTTAATTCTTTTGATAAAACCAATAAACCACTAAAAATCAAGTATTTACTTCATAAAAACACTTTAAATAAAATACCCGTTTCTTATGAAAATCAAAATTTATCGCCTAGCCCCGATAGAAACGGCATCCTTTTTCCTGTTTCTTTAGCAGGGAAAAGATAGAGTGAATAGCGGGACAAAAGTTCTTTTAGAAATAAGTTACAGTGCTTCAAAAAAAAACACCAGCCTTTCGACTGGTGTTTGTTGTATTTATGGTACTTTTTCTTTTAAGCAGCCGCTTTTTTACCGAATATCTTTTTAAACAGACTTATTACAGCCAATACTACAAAACCTAATACTAAACCTGTAACAAATTCTTTTATGATAGAAGGGACATTAATTTCTTCCATTAAATGATGTAAAAACGGAATATAGTGAACAAAAATTCCGCCTGCTACTAAAATCAAAGCTATTGTACCAATTACAGTTAAACTTTTAATGACCAAAGGCAATGCTTTTACCAGTATATTTCCAATAAATTTCGATATACTTTTCTCTTTTTTACTGAATTTAATAAGCTTATACCCTGCTTCATCCATTCTGACAATAAGTGCCACGATACCATAAACACCAACAGTTGCAACTAAGGCAATTATTGACGTTACGATGATTTGCTGGCTAAGAGGCTGACCAATTACGGTACCTAAAGCAATAATTACGATTTCGACAGATAAGATAAAATCGGTTACGATCGCCGATTTTATTTTTCCTTTTTCAGCTTCTAAAATTTCTTCTTCTGTAAACGTTTCATCTGTGATTCCCTCAGATTCTTCGTGTTGGTGCGGAAATATAAATTCGTAGATTTTTTCTGCTCCTTCGTAAGCCAAAAATAAACCTCCAAGTACCAGAATTATAATGATCGCTACCGGCAAAAAAGCACTTAATACAAAAGCAATCGGTAAAATAATCACTTTATTCAATAAGGAACCCTTGCTGATTGCCCATAATACCGGAAGCTCTCTTGAGGATGCAAATCCTGAAGCTTTCTCAGCATTTACGGCCAAATCATCACCCAAAATACCTGCTGTTTTTTTTGCTGCAACTTTACTCATTACTGCAACATCATCCATGATTGCTGCGATATCGTCTAATAGTACGAAAAAACCTGATGCCATTATACTTCTTTTGTTTTAGAAAAATCACTTAATTAACTGGTTTTAAATACACCAAATTAATACGTGATCCTGGTTGTTTATTGCTGCGAATCTAAGACTTTTTTGTTGATTTTTCTAGCCAAAAATTAACTACATTGTCCTAAAAGTACCCAAATAATAATAAACACGAAAATAGTTCCAAAACAACCTCCACCTAATTTTTTCGCACCGTAACCCGCTATTAATCCTCTAAAAATATTGTTCATTGTATTTCGATAAGATTATTCCTCTTTTGATTTGATTTTCAAACCACTAGTGTAAAGTTCTATACTTTATTCGTAATTATTTTATATTACTTTAAGAAAAGATTACATTATTTATGAATCGGAATTCTTAAACAAAACAAAATGCCAGCCTTTCGGCCAGCATTTTTATAAATACTATGATTAAAAGTAAACTTAATCTGTTGTAACACTTGAACCTCTGCCAATTAAAGTAGCTTTATCTACAATACCTTGTCCCGTAGGAGGAGCCGATGGTTTTTGATTTTCTAATCTAACTCCCTTAAAAGAAGAGAGATTTAAAAGCCTGCTTAAGATCAGATTAACCTGAGAACTTGGAAGTGCATTACTTGTAAAATCAAGAGTTGTATCCTTATCTGCGATTGTAGACAAAGAAGGCAATTCAATAGAAGTAAGAAGTATGTTATTGTGAAAATATAAGCCTTTACTTGTCGTTAATACAGGAAACGCAATAAACGTTAAAGATGGATTATTCAGAATACCAGTATCATATCCCTGTATTATTTTCAATGCAGGAAATATAATCGATCCTAATTTATTGTTATTATCTACATCTAAATCATTGTAAACCTCCATAAGATTGCTCAAATTTACATTCGTCAACTTTGAATTATTTTGAATCTTTAAGGTTACCAGTTTTTTCACTGCACTCAAATCTATACTTGTCAAATTTGTTGTGCTTGTCACATAAATATTCTCGGTATAAGGCCCGAACTCAGCATCTATTTGCGCCACAGCCTGTGCATCTGTAATGTCGCCAGTAATTATTATACTTGGTTTTCCTTTGTTCTGACTGCTTCCTGCATATAAAGCATAAGGCACACTTAACAACTGGCTTGTGCCACTGATAGTATAGTTTGTTCCTCCTGTCGGATCGATTTCGGTCTTGATAAAGTGTGATCCTGCTCCCCAGTTTATTCCTGAAAAAGTTCCAGTAGTTGGTGTTCCGCCTCCTATTTCTATAGTGGCTAATCCATTGCTGTTTGTTGTGGTGGTTTGGGTTTCTACATAAGAAGCCGTACCACTTGTGGATCCCAACAATATACTGGTTTTGATACTCACTAAAGTACCTGCAACCAATGTCCCATCGGTTTTACGAATAACCGATTGGTAGCTCATTTTTTGCGGAGCCTGGGCAAATAAAAAGGTAAAAGAACTTAATAATAGTAATGCGAGAGTAATTTTCTTCATATATTTTTTTTTGATTTTAGAATGTTAATCTTTTATGATCTTACTGTATTTATTGGATATTCTTCCAAGAACCTAAATTTATTAGAAACCTAAATAAAAAGAATTCCAATAAACTAGTCCGTAGTAACTGAATTACCTGCATTTATTAAAGCAGCTTTATCAATAAGCCCTTGCCCTGTAGGAGGAGCTAGTGGATTTTGTCCTTGTAATTGAATCGATTTTCCTAAAGCAGGTAAAACATCTTTTAGTTTACTTAATAACGAATTAACCTGAGAACTTGGTAATGAATTATTACTAAAGCTGATTCCTCTACCTGTACTAAGAGATAACGTAGGTATATTAATCGTATTCAAGCTCGAATTAGAAGTAATATACAAACTATTAATTTGGGTTAGCAATGGAAAAGAGACTGACGCTAAAGACTTATTATCGTATATCGTAGCCTGATCATCTCCTAATATTACGTTTAATGCCGGAAATACAATTGAACTCAATTTTTCGTTATATCTTATATTAAATTCATCCTGAACTACACTAAGATTGTCAAATTTTACAGCAACTAGTTTAGCATTAAAACTTATATCAAAATAAAATATTTTTTTTAATACGCTCAAATCTAAAGTTGTCAGGTTTGTGGTACGAGTCACATAAACCTTCTCCGTATGAGGTCCAAACTCAGCCGCTATTTGTGCTGCCGCCTCTGCATCTGTGACATCTCCCGTTATAAAAATAGTTGTTTTTCCTTTATTTTCACTACTTCCCGCATACAAGGCGTAGGGCACACTTAAAAGCTGACTGGTACCACTAATGGTGTAGTTACTTCCTCCTTTTGGATCGATTTCGGTTTTGATAAAGTGTGATCCGGCTCCCCAATTTATTCCGGAAAAAGTTCCGGTAACGGGTGTTCCTCCACCGATTTCTATAGTGGCTAATCCATTACTGTTTGTCGTTGTAGCTTGTGTCTCAACATAAGAAGCTGTACCACTTGCTGAGCCTGCCAAAATACTCGTTTTGATACTCACTAAAGTACCTGCGACTAATGTACCGTCAGCTTTACGAATGACGGATTGGTAACTCATTTTTTGCGGAGCCTGCGCAAATAAAAAGGTAAAAGAACTTAATAATAGTAATGCGAGAGTAATTTTCTTCATATATTTTTCTTGATTTTAGAAAGTTATTTTTTTATGATTTTAAACGTTTTTATCGTTTTACCGCTATTGCTTACAGTCAGAAAATAAATGCCGCTATTTACCCCTTGCATGGGTATGCTCGTTTCAGGGTTGGTAACTTTTAAGTTCTTGGATACCATTTTTCCGGTGCTGTCAAACAATTGGCAGGATAAATCATTCCATTCGTTTGTAGCAACAGCCAAACTAAGTACATCAACAGCGGGGTTGGGATAAGCGGTCATTGCAAGAGTAATACTTTTAAATTCGTCATTCCCGAGGCTGATTATTTCATAAGCCTGTTGAACACCTTGCAAAGCAAAGCCATTAGCTCCTCCGGGCAAACTTGTGTAGGCAATCTGTCCTACTGAGTAACTCGAGCTACCTCCATTCCCGGTAGCATTTCCACCCGAAACTACTACACTCTCTTGTGAATAGCCATTGGTTGTAAATGAAATACCTGTAATAAATAAAATTAAAAAAGTGCGTAGATTTTCTTTCATATAATTGATTTACTGATTAGTAATTCAAATATATAATAATTATTATACAGAATATTATTACCAAGAAAAGATTGTGTAAAAAAAACACCAGCATTTCTGCTGGTGTCTTTTTGAAACAGTAAAGATGTACTACACCTCTATCTTAAAAATTATTCTTCTTTATGCGTTTGATTTCTAAAAACCAATTGCCCGTCAAAAGCATCTAATAAAATGATACTGTCTGTCGTAATCTTTCCTGCCAGAATTTCTTTCGACAGCTGATTCAACACTTCTCTCTGAACTATTCGTTTTACGGGTCTCGCACCAAACTGAGGATCATAGCCCTTGTCTGATAAATAAGCGATTGCCTCCGGTGTTGCGTCCATTGTAATACCTTGCAGAGCCAGCATTTTTGTAACGCTCTTCAGCTGTAAACCTACAATTTTAGAAATATTATCTACGGTTAAAGGTGTAAACATCACAATCTCGTCGATACGGTTGATAAATTCCGGACGGACAGTTTGTTTCAGTAATCCTAAAACTTCAACCTTTGCAGATTCAGTAGCCGATTCAATACTTCCTTTTAAGTTTTCAAACTTATCCTGTATGATCTGACTTCCCATATTAGAAGTCATAATGATAATCGTGTTTTTAAAATCAGCCAGACGTCCTTTATTATCCGTCAAACGACCTTCGTCTAAAACCTGAAGCAGGATGTTAAACGTGTCCGGATGCGCTTTTTCGATCTCGTCTAGCAGAATAACAGAATAGGGTTTTCTACGAACCGCTTCAGTTAGCTGGCCACCTTCATCATAACCCACATACCCAGGAGGCGCACCAACTAATCGGCTCACACTATGACGTTCCTGATACTCACTCATATCGATACGGGTCATGGCATTTTCGTCATCAAAAAGATATTCTGCCAAAGCTTTAGCCAGCTCCGTTTTACCCACTCCGGTAGTTCCTAAAAACAAGAACGTTCCAACGGGTTTTTTCATATCCTGCAAACCGGCACGGCTTCTGCGTACGGCATCACTTACTGCTTCAATTGCCTCTTCCTGACCTACCACACGTTTGTGCAATTCGTCTTCCAAATGCAATAATTTTTCTCTTTCCGTCTGAAGCATTTTCATCACCGGAATTCCGGTCCATTTTGCAACCACTTCAGCAATATCTTCACGGGTTACTTCTTCTTTAATCAAAGAATTACCGGATTGAAACTCCAGCAATTGTTTTTGCAACACCTCCTGACGTTCCTGCGCTTCTTTTATTTTACCGTAACGAATTTCGGCTACTTTTCCATAATCTCCGTCACGTTCCGCACGCTCCGCTTCGTATTTAAAGCCCTCTATTTCGAGTTTTACCGCCTGAATTCCGTCTACAATATCTTTTTCAGATTTCCATCTTGCATAGATCTCGTTACGCTCTTCTTTTAAGTTCGCGAGATCCATACCCAGTATTTTCAGTTTGCTTTCTTCTTTTTCACGCTTAATAGCTTCAATTTCAATCTCCAGCTGCATGATTTTACGATCTAAAACATCCAGTTCTTCGGGTTTTGAATTGATTTCCATACGTAATTTAGAAGCGGCTTCATCCATCAAATCGATAGCTTTGTCCGGTAAAAAACGATTGGTAATGTAGCGTTGTGACAATTCTACCGCAGCAATAATGGCCTCATCTTTAATCTGAACTTTATGATGCGTTTCATATTTTTCTTTGATTCCACGTAAAATTGAAATCGCGCTTTCCGTATCCGGCTCATCGATTAAAACTTTTTGGAAACGACGTTCCAGCGCTTTATCTTTTTCAAAATACTTTTGATACTCGTCCAAAGTTGTTGCTCCAATGGCTCTTAACTCACCACGGGCCAAAGCCGGTTTCAGAATATTAGCCGCATCCATCGCACCTTCTCCTCCACCTGCACCCACAAGCGTGTGAATTTCATCAATGAATAAAACAATATCTCCTTCGGCAGAAGTAACTTCTTTTACTACTGCTTTTAAACGTTCTTCAAATTCACCTTTGAACTTTGCACCTGCAATCAATGCTCCCATATCCAATGAGAAAACGATTTTATCTTTTAAGTTTTCCGGCACGTCACCATCTACAATTCGGTGCGCCAGTCCTTCGGCAATAGCCGTTTTACCAACTCCCGGTTCTCCGATTAACATTGGATTGTTTTTGGTTCTTCGCGTCAAAATCTGCAATACACGACGGATTTCTTCGTCACGGCCTATAACAGGATCTAGTTTTCCGGTACGAGCCAGTTCGTTTAGATTTTTAGCGTATTTATTTAATGAATTATACGTTTCTTCAGCTGAAGCCGATGTTACTCGTTCTCCTTTTCGAAGTTCTTCAATGGCAGCTTTAAGTCCTTTACCAGTAACGCCCTGATCTTTTAAAATCTGTGAAACTTTGCTTTTAGAATCAAAAATAGCCAAAATTAAATGTTCGATAGAAACGTATTCATCGTTCATTTTTTGGGCAATAATTTCTGCTTCATTCAATGCTTTATTTGCGTCTCTGGAAAGTAATATATCTCCTCCCGAAACTTTTGGAAAACTTGCAATAGTGCTGTCTAATATTTGTAAAAACAGCGGTACGTTTACATTTAGTTTTTTCAAAATAAACGGAGCAACATTTTCATCTACTTCAAAAATAGCTTTAAAAATGTGTTCATTTTCAATCTGTTGTTGTCCATTGCGTTGCGCCAGTTGCTGTGACAGCTGTATGGCTTCCTGAGACTTTATTGTAAATTTATTTATATTCATATGTATACGATTTAGGATTGATTATTAGTGATATAGTTCGAGATCATTAAAATTACAATTTATTGGATTAAATTTTTAACTTTAAATATTCTAACTTTGCTATCAGAACGTTCAAATTATATTCCATACTAAAAATACAGACAAAATGACACTTTTAATTGGTTTTTAATCCATTTAAAATGTCAAAAAGTCATAAAACAAGTCAAATATGAGTTTTTTAAATTCAATCTTCGGGAATTCGGAGTCAACAGATACCCCAAAAAGCAATGTAAATTGGACCCAATTAACCGATGTTGCCCAATTAATGGAAATCGAAGGAATATCCAACGAAAAACCGGTAGTCATTTTTAAACATAGTACAAGATGCAGTATTAGTCGTATGGCTTTGAAGCAATTTGAACGTGAATATACTTTAGAAGATACTGTAGGTGCTTATTTTTTGGATTTAATAGCACATCGTGATGTCTCAAACGAAATTGCATCGCGATTCAATGTTTACCATGAATCTCCACAATTAATCCTGATCAGAAACGGGAAGGCTGTTTATGATGTTTCTCACAGCGATATTGATGCAGAAGCATTGAAAAGTAAAATATAGATTTTTTCTTGTGAGATGTAAAATGTGAGATGTGAAACTATCCTTGTAATTTTTCACATCTCACATTTTACACATAACATCTTACATTTAACTTAAAAAGTTCCTTCCGAACCTCCTCCGCTAAAACCGCCACCTCCAAAATCCATTGGAGAGTCTTCAGGCTTCGCTTCGGGTTTTACTCCAAATGCTGAAGCAACAATTAAAGTTTCCATATTTAAAAATGGATTTGACGAATTCAATCGATCCGGTTTAAATGTCAAGTCGCTTTCTTTGTCCTTTAGCTTCTTTATTGAAAAATAAGCTATTGCAAACAAAACTATCCCGCCAAGTGTCAGCGCAATTTCTATTGGTAAAACCGAATGATAAAACCGAATCGTATAAATTGAAAAGCCTATCGCTAAAAAACTAATCCATAGCAAGATTCTATCCTTAGTTTTCAAAGCCTGGACCAAATACACAAGAGGCACGATCAACGTAAAGGCATAAAAGAAAAAAGCAAATGGTATGTCCTTCCCTTCAGCTATTGGGTTGTCCATAAGAGTCACCGAAAATTCCCTAACCACTAAATAATTGCAAGAAAGATAAAACAGTATCAAACAAAAACTATTGGCAAACAGAAGTCCATTATAGTGATACGTTTCGGTTAGTTTTTGAATATTTTTCTTAGTAAAAAAGTAAAATCCTGCCGAAAATAGTAGCGTCACAAAAGGTAAAATCATTTTTCCAATTTCTCCCAATTCTAATAGCCCAAAGAATAAAACAGCGGCCGAAGCCACGCAAAACACCAATAATGCCGGTAAATTCAAATACCTTCTGTAGAGCAGAAACGACTTGAATGCCACAAAAATGGCGATTATTAGTTCGTATCCCTCAGTAGTGATTGCAACAGCAATTCCCAGGTTTAAAATTGATCCTAAAACAAAAGCATCGTCCAGACCATGTCGGTAATATTTCAGATTAGCCAAAAGTTCCGCTCCGACAAAACCAACCAAAGCAAAAATATAACAGCAGATACTGAAAAAGAATTGCTCTCCGCTAAGTCCTAATAATGAAATGGCTCCGCAAATGGACAAATACAAAAATGATCCCAGCAGAAAAAATCCCAGTCGAACCAGAATATTGTTTTGCATTTTAAAAGCAGTCAACTCTCTTTTAATTCTATCTTTCTGATTTTTATCTATAAAACCAGCTGAATACAGAGAAGCAGCTTCTTCTATTAAAGTCAAATCATCTAATTCCTCTTTATCGTATGCTGTCATGCTGCAATTTCTTTATTGAATTTCTTAATTAATTTGATGAATAGTATGATTGAGCCTATAAAATATAAAGGAAGGATTAAAATAAATAATTCCCAGATATCAGAAAAATTAATGCTCTCAAAAACTCTAAATACGAATATATTGAGACCTATATAAGCATAAATAATCATAAAAACATACAATGAAATAGCTTTAAGCTTGTAACTTACTTTATAAAAATAATACGTTGACACAGCCAAAACAATTGCAAAAAGCAGCCAAATACCATCCGTATAAGAATCCGTCAGATTATGAATTAATGCAATACTGGCAATGTGCAAAGCAAAAGTGTGATAAATGATATTGAAATGGGGTTTTAATTGAATTCTGGAGCTGTAAACCGTCCATAAAATAAGTAAAACAGCCAATAAAATTGCCGAATAACTTAAACTTGGATCCTGGTAGAAATTACTATTATTCACCAAATCCTGTGGTGTAACAGAAAGTCCGACATAAGCTGCCAAACCGGTAATTGCGATTGTCAAAACGCTTTTATTATCGAAATAATACGCACAAAAGAAACTTACCAGAGTTGGAATTAAAGTCGCCAGTCCGTAATGCGTTCCGAAGGTTTGGTACTGAAACTGTAAATACCCAATAAAAATACAAGTAAGTATAGTAGCGGCCAGAACCAGGTATTCTAAAACCGGGTGCTCAAAGGTGGTTTCTATTTTTTGAAATCCTTTGGCATTTTTAAAACAGAAGTAAAAACAAACTCCAATAACAATCAACAACAGCGAAAGAATTGCTATGTGACCTATGGAATCAATATTTTTGTAAATTAAAATTCCGATTCCTGAAGTAAACAACAATACAGACAAGTACAGGGCTAATTTAAGTTCTGCATTTAGTGAAAAAATATTCAATCCGCGATAGGATGTAATTTCCTCATACTTATTTTTACTCAATAATCCCCTTTCCCAAAGGCCTTTGGTGGCCTGATCATCAAACTTATTCATACTTTAATTTTCAAAACTAAATATCAAAAATAAACTTTTTTTTACTAAGAACAATTATCTTAAGTAAAAAAAAACCTACGAAACTCAATCATTCAAATGCAAAACCTGAATATTTTTAAACTGCAATAAAAAAAAAACCGATTCGCATCAGATACAAATCGGTTTTTTGATGGGTTTGCTTCCTTTATAAAGCTGCTTTCATTTTATCTTTAATAGCATTCAGGCATAAATTATTGATACTGCCTTCATGGGTGTGTTTTGTTTCTTTAGGCGATTGGTACGTTCCGGCTTCCAATTGTTCCGCAACTTCTTTGTACGCGTCTCTGAAAGGTATACCAGCCACTACCATTTCGTTTAAAGTATCTACTGTAAACAAATAATCGTATTTTTTATCTTTCAGTATGTTGTCTTTTACGGTAATATCTTTTACAGAAAAAATAGCAATATCCAGACAGGCTTTTAAGTTTTGAATCGCAGGAAACAAACCTTCTTTTAAGAGCTGAAAGTCTCTGTGATAACCACTTGGTAAATTATTGGTGATTAAAGTTATTTCGTAAGGAAGTGACTGAATCTTATTGCATTTTCCTCTGATCAATTCAAAAACATCCGGGTTTTTCTTGTGAGGCATAATACTGGAACCTGTTGTAAGATGCGATGGCAAACTTATAAAATCAAAGTTCTGGCTCATATACAAACAAACGTCCATGGCAAATTTTGACAAGGTTGCAGCGACACTACTCATAGCAAATGCTACAGTTTTCTCGGCTTTTCCACGGCTCATTTGAGCTGCAACGGCATTGAATTTTAGGGTTTCAAATCCTAATTCCTGAGTAGTAAAAGTTCTGTTGATTGGGAATGAGCTTCCGTACCCTGCAGCAGATCCCAGCGGATTCTGGTCGACTACTTTCGAGGCTGCATTTAACATGGTAATGTCATCAATTAAGCTTTCGGCATAGGCTGAAAACCACATTCCAAAAGACGATGGCATCGCGATCTGCAAATGTGTATATCCGGGTAACAAGACATTCTGATGTTTCTCTGCAGATTCCATCAACAAATCAAAAAGTGTTTTTACCTGCTCTTTTATTGCTTTTAACTCGTCTTTTAAATACAAATGAACGTCTACCAAAACCTGATCGTTACGGGAACGCGCTGTGTGGATTTTTTTTCCGGCGTCTCCTAGTTTTACGGTGAGTAAATACTCTATTTTGGAGTGTACGTCTTCAAAACTGTTTTCTATTTCGAAATTTCCAACGGCAACATCAGCAATAATCTCATTTAATACATCTACTAAAGAAGTGGTTTCTTCCTGAGTTAATAAACCAATTTGTCCGAGCATTTTGGCATGTGCAATGGATCCCAGTGCATCGTATTTTGCAAGAACTAAATCAAGTTCCCGGTCGTTTCCAACGGTAAATTGCTCGATTTGTTTAGCTGTTGGTATTCCTTTTTCCCAAAGTTTCATAACTTAGATTTTTAGACTTCTTAGATCGTTAGATTGTTAGACTCCTTTCTTTGTCTTTATTTTCTAATCACACCAATATGCCTGTTTATATTACAAACCCGACAGGTTTTTGAAGCCTGTCGGGTTTAATTTCGTTTCAATTATAATTTAAAGAACCCGTTTAGTATTTTGATATACAAATCGATTCCTTCTTCAATTTCATTTACAAAAATAAATTCGTCTGCTGAATGTGAACGTAAGGTTTCTCCAGGTCCTAATTTTAAAGACTGACAGCTTAAAACGGACTGATCTGAAAGTGTAGGTGAGCCATAAGTAGTTCTTCCTAAAGCGATTCCTGCTTGTACCAAACCATGTGCAACCGGAATTGATGAGGCATTCAGATGCATTGATCTTGGCGTTACTTCGGCGTTTATATTGGCTTTTACTACTTCAAGAATCTCTGTGTTCGAATAACAGTCAGTCACACGAATATCGACTACTAAATCGCATTCTGAGGGTACTACATTGTGCTGTTTTCCTGCACTGATTTGCGTTACGGTCATTTTTACAGGACCCAGAACCTCCGAAATTTTATCGAATTTATAATTTTTAAACCATTCCATTACGGGAATTGATTTATAGATAGCATTATCGTCGTTTTGATGTGCGGCATGACTTGCGGTTCCTTTGACTTTTACGTCTAAAACCAACAATCCTTTTTCGGCAACCGCCAATTGCATTAAAGTAGGTTCGCCCACAATAGCGCAATCTAATTCTGGTAAGTGCTTTAAAACGCTGTTTAAACCATTCTTTCCGCTGCTTTCTTCTTCGGCAGAAGCTACAATAACGATATTATGTGATAAGTTTTGGTTTTCGTAGAAATGCACAAATGTTGCCAGCAACGAAACCAGACAGCCTCCGGCATCATTACTTCCTAATCCAAATAGTTTCCCATCCTTTTCGATGGCTTTAAACGGATCGTTAGTATAAGCCTGATTGGGTTTTACCGTATCGTGGTGTGAGTTTAATAAAAGTGTTGGTTTATTTTCATCGAAATATTTGTTGAAAGCCCACACATTATTGTTTTCTCTTTGAAAAGGAATTTCGTTTTGATTGAACCAATTTTCGATTAAAAGGGCTGTTTGGTCTTCTTCACTTGAAAAGGAAGGGGTCTCGATAAGACTTTTTAATAAACTAATTGCTTCTTTAGTAAGCGTTTCTATATTTTTCATTTTTATTAGGTACTGAGGCACTAAGATTCTAAGGTTCTAAGACTGCAAAAGTCTTAGTTTCTAAGGAACTTAGCAACTTTTTCTTTTATAACGTAATGCTTGTATGCAGAATCTCCGAATTTTGAAGCATTTTGTGGTGTCCGATTTTAATTTGCTGCACTCCTCTTGACAAACTATTGAAGCAATTATCTAATTTTGGAATCATTCCGGAATGGATCACTTTTTCTTCTTTAAGTTTGTTGTATAAAGCTTCGTTGATTTCGGTTATCACTGATGTATCGTCTTCTGAATCCTGCAAAACGCCTTGCTTTTCAAAACAATAGGTCAATGTAACCTCAAAAACTTCAGACAAAGCAATGGATAACTCACTTGCAATGGTATCGGCATTGGTGTTTAATAATTGTCCGTTTTTGTCGTGTGTGATGGCACAGAAAACAGGAACAATTCCGTTTTCTAATAACGTAGCCAATAACTTGGTGTTAACTTGTTTTACATCTCCCACAAAGCCATAATCGATTGTAGGGTGGTTTCGTTTTACAGACTGGATTAAATTTCCATCAGCTCCAGAGAATCCTATCGCATTGTTGTCTTTTGACTGTAATTGCGCTACAATATGTTTGTTGATTTGGCCTGCGTAAATCATGACCACAACATCAAGCATTGCAGCATCTGTAATTCGGCGTCCATCAACCATTTGCGGCACCAATCCAATACTCTGAGCCATTTTTGTAGCCGATTTTCCTCCACCATGAACTAGTACTTTATGACCTTTTATTTTAGAAAAATCAGTTAAGAATTGCTCTAGTTCCGCCGGATTGTCGATGATGTTTCCACCTATTTTTATTACTGTAACTTTCATTTTTTTTAGGTTCAGAGGTTCAGAGTGACAAAGGTTCAAAGGTTTCTTTTAAGGTTTTTTAACCTTTGTACCTTTGCAGCTTTGTGCCTTTGTACCTCAAATTAAAGTTTTTTCAAAATCTTCTGTAAAACTAACTGCGCTGAATATGTTCTGTTATTGGCCTGCTGAATTACAATTGAATTCTTACCGTCGAGTACTTCATCGCTTACAATAACGTTACGACGAACAGGAAGACAATGCATGAATTTCCCATTGTTGGTTAAAGCCATTTTCTCGGCTGTAACAGTCCAGTTTGGGTCTGTATTGGTTACTTTTCCGTAGTCGTTAAAATTGCTCCAGTTTTTTACGTACACAAAATCGGCATTTTCAAACGCTTTGTTCTGATCGTATTCTATTTTACAGTCTTTTGTGATTTCAGGGCTTAATTCGTAACCTTCCGGATGTGTGATTACAAAATCCATATCTTTTTGCATTTGCATCATTTCTACGAATGAATTGGCAACGGCCTGTGGCAAAGCTTTTGGATGAGGCGCCCAGGAAAGTACTACTTTGGGTTTATGCTTGGTTTTGTATTCTTCCATGGTAATAGCATCCGCTAAAGATTGCATCGGATGACGTACGGCACTTTCCATATTTACAATGGGTACGGTTGCGTGTTTCAAAAATCCTGAAATTACCGTTTCAGCATAATCTTTTTCTTTGTCTGCCAAACCTGCGAAAGCACGAATTGCAATAATATCGCAATACTGTGACACTACTTCTGCAGCTTCTTTAATGTGCTCTGACGCACCTGAATCCATAATGGCTCCATCTTCGAATTCTAACGTCCAGCCTTCGTTGGTAAAATTCATTACCATAACATTCATCCCTAAGTTCACAGCCGCTTTCTGAGTACTCAGACGCGTTCTTAAACTTGGATTAAAAAATAACATTCCTAAGGTTTTATTCTTCCCTAAAGCCTGATTTTTAAGTGGGTTCTTTTTAATTTTTAACGCACCTTTCACCCATTTTGATAAGGAGTCGATATCTTGTATTGAAATATAATTCATTGTTTTTTCTTTTTTAATTTAGATAATGTGATAATTAGAAAATTGGATAATTGTGCATTATCTAATTAACTAATTTTCTAATTGCCCCATTAGATTATTTTAGTAAAGGGAATCTCATCCTTTAAAGCCTTCAAAATAAAATTATCATTTAAACCGTTAACGATCCAGGTTTCAATATTGGCAGCTTTTGCAATTGCGGCAGCTTCTATCTTCGACTGCATCCCTCCTGTTCCATGTGATGATTTTGATTCTCCAATTTCATTTTCCAATATTCTTAAATCCTTTACCAGTTTGATCGTTTCAGGAATTTCATCGTGAATCGAATCTTTGGTATAAATCCCATTTGTATTGGTGGCAATAATCAAAATATCAACATTTAAAAGAACGGCTGTCAGTGCTGCCAGTTTATCGTTGTCTCCAAACCGGATCTCATCTGTAGCAACCGTATCATTTTCATTAATAATCGGAATGTAATTGTTCTCTACCAAAACGTTTATAGTATTGACAATATTGACTTTAGACTGCTCTTTCTCGAAATCAGAATAAGACAATAAACATTGTGATGTCAATAATCCCAAATCGCTGAAATTCTCGTGGAAAATCCGCATCAAATGTGGCTGCCCGATTGATGCTAGGGCTTGTTTCACAACAATTTCTTTTCCTTTACTTTCGAGCTTTACAAATTGCTTTGCCGCTGCGATTGCTCCGGAACTCACAATTACAAACTCGTACTCTTTATTTAAAGCTGCAATCTGCATTCCGAGGTCTTCGATCTTTCCCCGTGAAATATGATTGGTTTCTTTGGTTAAAGTATTACTTCCTATTTTTAATAAAATCCTCTTCTTACTCATTTTTTAAAGGTGCTAAGGTTCTAAGATGCTGAGATTCTAAGTTTTTTCAGAATTGTCTAATTATCTAATTCCCTTAATTATCTTATTTGCCATATTCTCTATTTAACCGCAAAGGGCGCAAGGTTTTTTAATTTCTTTGTCTGGATAAACACTAGGTTCGCAAAGCTTTGTTTTGATAAATTCCAATTTTTAAAATTCCAAATTCTAATAATTTACAATCTAAAATCCTAAGAAAGTCCAACGATCTAATTGTCTAATTATCTAATTGCCTCAATTACCTAATTTGCCTCAATTACCTAATTTGCCCCTCTCCGTACACGTACCATTTATTGGTTACGAGATGCTGAAGTCCGATAGGACCCCGCTGATGCAATTTATCGGTACTTATCGCTAATTCACCTCCCAGACCAAACTGTCCTCCATCTGTAAAACGTGTTGAAGCATTTTGATAAACCGCTGCGGTATCCACAGCATCCATAAATTCCTGTGCTGCCTTATCGTCCCTAGTAATAATTACTGCCGAGTGTCCTCCACAATATTTATTTATTTTTTCGATTGCATTTTCTTCAGAATCAATAGCTCCAATTACGATTTTATAATCCAGAAACTCTTCGTACCAAATATCTTCATTTTGAAGTGTTTCAGTATCTTCAAAACTTTTTAGTGACTCATCAACAATTACTTCTACTTTATATTGTTTTAGCTCTTCAATTAAAATAGCTGTAAATCCTTCAAAATTAGGCAGCTTCGAATCTATTAAAACCTTATCAACTGCATTACAAGCTGAAATTTTAGAAGTTTTGGCATTTATAATTATTTTTAAAGCCAAATCCGTATCTGCTTTTTCATGAACGTAGACAAAATTATTTCCTCGTCCGCTTACAATAACCGGGCAGCTGGCGTGTGCTTTGACAAACTCAATTAACTTTTCTCCTCCTCTTGGAACAATTAAATCTACTTTTTGAGTTGGTTTTTCTAAAAAGGCCTGAGTTTCTGTGCGATTATAATTCAAATATTCCACCCAGTCCTTTGAAACTCCGTTTTTCTCTAAAGCCTGATGCCATAAACTCACAATTTTCAAATTCGATTTTAAAGCTTCTTTTCCACCTTTCAATAAAATCTTATTTCCGGATTTAAAAGCTATTCCCCCAGCTTCAATTGTAACATCGGGGCGGGATTCGTAAATGATTAAAATCGTCCCGAAAGCGGCCGTTTTGTTAATCACTTTTATGCCATTATCATGAACAAAATGAAAACGTTCTACTCCAACCGGATCTTCTTGTGAAGCCAGTTGATTGAGTGATAAAATCATTTCATCCACTTTTTTATCATCTACCTTTAAACGCTCTTCCATTGCTAAGTCTGAGCCGTCATAATCAGCAAGATCTTCCTGATTGGTTAAGATAATCTGGTTCCGCTCCTGCTCGACCAGCTGCGCCATAGCACGCAAAACCAGATTACGTTTTTCAATTGATAATGGGTTCATTTTTTTGGTTTAATTGGTTAGTTGTTAATTCGTTTAATCGATTAACCAAATAAACGATTAAACGAATTAACAGTATATGGGTAAACTTTAATTTTTAAGTTCTTCCAGACTTTCTTTTAAAGCTGCAATGAAAGTATCAATATCTGATTTCTTCACTGTTAATGGAGGAAGAATTCTCAACAGATTTTTATTGTTGGCACTTCCCGTGAAAATATGTTTTTCGATGATTAGTTTTTTCCTTAAAGCTGCTACATCAAAATCAAACTCCACTCCAAGCATCAAACCTTTCCCTTTTACTTTTTTAATTCCTTCAACTTCTTTAATTTTTTCTAAGAAATAAGCCGAAACTTCGTTTACATTCTTCTGTAAATCCAATTTTTCAATTACATCCAGCACTGCAATTCCGGCAGCACATGATAAATGACTACCTCCAAAAGTGGTTCCCAACAATCCGAAACTTGCTTCAAATTTTGGAGAGATTAAAATAGCTCCAACCGGAAAACCATTCCCCATTCCTTTAGCAACCGAAATAATATCAGCATTGATTCCGTGATGTTGGAAGGCAAAGAATTTTCCGCTTCTTCCGTATCCTGACTGTACTTCGTCTAAAATCAAAACCACATCGTGCTTTTTACAGGCTTTTTCCAGAGCCTGAAAAAATTCGGTTGTTCCCTCGTCTAAACCTCCTACTCCTTGAATTCCTTCAATAATTACTGCTGTAACATCACCTTTTGCAAGTTCTGCTTCAACTAATTCGATTTGATTTAAGGGTAAAAAAGTAACTTTCTGTTGCGCATTTATTGGGGCAACAATTTTTTTATTATCGGTAACAGCAACTGCTGCAGAGGTTCTTCCGTGAAAAGAATTATCAAAAGCTACAACTCTTGATTTTCCGTTATGAAAAGAGGCTAATTTTAAAGCATTTTCGTTGGCTTCAGCACCTGAACTACACAAAAACAACTCATACTCTTCCAATCCTGACAGCTTTCCTAATTTCTGAGCCAGCTCTACCTGTAATGGATTCTGAATCGCGTTGGAATAAAATCCTAAATGATCCAACTGGTTCTTTAATTTGGTTACGTAATCCGGTTGTGTATGGCCAATCGAAATTACACCATGTCCGCTGTATAAATCTAAGTATTCTACTCCTTTGTCATCTACAATTGTACAATCTATAGCTTTAACCGGAGTGATATCGTATAATGGGTAAACGTTGAATAAGTTCATATGTTTTTGTTTATTTTGTTTCATGTTTCAAGTTACAAGTTGCTCGTTAAACGTTAAACTTGGAACTTCAACTTGAACCTGATTTGAGTTTCAAATCTCAAGTTACGTACAGAACGTAAAACCTGAAACTTGAAACAAATTTTTCCTAAAATCCGCTTGGTTTCAATTTTAAACCGGTGGTTTCTTCTAATCCAAACATTAAATTCATGTTTTGAATCGCTTGTCCTGAAGCACCTTTGGTTAAATTGTCAATAATTGAAGTGATCAATATCCGGTTTCCTTTTTTTGTTAAACTAATGATACATTTGTTAGTTTGAACAACTTGTTTCATATTGATGTTTGTTGTTGTCACGGTTACAAAAGGCTCATTTTTATAGAATTCTTCGTATCTGGATACCGTCTGTTCCAGACTTTCATCGGAAATTGTATAAAGTGTAGCAAAAATTCCTCTTGGAAAATCTCCTCTATTTGGAATAAAGAGTAATTCACTTTCAAAATCATCTTGTAACTGAACCAAACTTTCTCCAATTTCTCCCAAATGCTGGTGTTCGAAAGCTTTGTAATGTGACATATTGTTGTTTCTCCAGCTAAAATGAGACGTTTCTGAAAGTCCCACTCCGGCTCCGGTACTTCCGGTTGTTGCATTAATATGTACATCATTAAGCAACAGATCACTGTTTGCTAAAGGCAGCAAAGCCAATTGGATCGCTGTAGCAAAACAACCCGGGTTTGCAATATAATTTGCCTTTTTGATCGCTGGTTTATTCAATTCCGGAAGACCATAAACAAAATCTTTTCCTTCAAAATGGGCATCTTTATTCAATCTGAAATCATTACCCAGATCGATGATTTTCGTGTGGCTTGCAAACTGATTCTCTTTCAAAAATGAAATAGATTTTCCGTGACCAAGACATAGAAATACCACATTTACATTCGGATTAACCACATCAGTAAAATTCATTTCAATATCTCCCATCAAATCCTGATGTGCCACAGAAAGCGGTTTTCCCGAATTGGTTGTACTGTAAACAAAATCAATGTTTACTTTGGGATGATACATTAAGATTCTGATGAGCTCTCCGGCTGTATAGCCTGAGCCACCAATTATTCCGACATTAATCATGATCTAAATGGTTTACAGATGAAAATATGTTTTGAGCATTACCTAAAATCTTAATAAATCCTTTTGCATCGTCGGATGTCCATGCATTATTCATTTCTCCATACTGACCAAAACCTGTATTCATTAAATCATTTTTAGATTCAATTCCGTCAAGTGAAAAATGATATGGTTTTAATGAAACTGTTACGGTTCCGTTCACAGTTTTTTGTGTGTCCTGCAAAAAGGTTTCGATATTACGCATTACCGGATCTAAAAACTGCCCTTCGTGAAATAACATTCCGTACCAGTTTCCTAATTGTTCTTTCCAGTATTGCTGCCATTTACCAAGTGTATGTTTCTCCAGTAAATGGTGAGCTTTGATGATAATTAACGGCGCGGCAGCTTCAAAACCAACTCTTCCTTTAATCCCGATAATGGTATCACCTACGTGAATATCTCTCCCGATAGCATAAGCATTTGCCAGCTTTTCAAGTTTGACAATATTTTTTTCAGGAACATCTTTTTTACCGTTTAACGCTACTAATTCTCCCTGCTCAAAATGCAAAGTCACTTTTTCTTCTCCTTCTTTTTGTAATTGCGAAGGATAAGCTTCACTTGGCAGAGGTTCACTTGACGTTAAGGTTTCTTTACCTCCCACACTAGTTCCCCAAAGCCCTTTATTGATTGAATACTGTGCTTTCTCCCAAGAATAATGCACTCCATTCTTAGACAAATAATCTACTTCTTCTTGTCTTGAAAGTTTTAAATCTCTAATTGGAGTAATGATTTCAATTTCAGGAGCAATAGTCTGAAAAATTAAATCGAAACGGATTTGATCATTTCCTGCACCTGTACTTCCGTGTGCAATGGCACTTGCTCCAACTTTTTTAGCATATTTGATCGCTTCAATTGCCTGAAAAACACGTTCAGCGCTCACTGATAACGGATACGTATTGTTTTTTAATACATTTCCGAAGATCAAATATTTTATAGCTTTGTCATAATATTTGTCTACAATTGTCAGGTTTGCGTGTTGTGCGCTTCCTAACTCATATGCTCTCTTTTCGATAGCTGATAATTCTTCTTCATCAAATCCTCCAGTATCTACCAGAACCGTATGAACTTCATATCCTTTTTCATTTTTTAAATATTTCAAACAATACGAGGTATCTAATCCTCCACTATAAGCTAATACAACTTTTTTCATTTTTTATAATTTAAGCTAATACTTTCGTATTTAGCACGTTTGAGATTCTATTTTTTGTTTAATTTTTAAGATAAGAACCCGAAAAACAACGTTTTATTCAGGAACAAAGCTTGCTTGATTTTTTTCAATCTGCTTAAAACAGCTACGTTAAATGGGTGTTTTGGCGGATCTTTTTGTTTGTCTTTTGGATCATACAACATCCCCGTACAAAGACACATTTTATTTTCTTTGCTTTTTAAAATTTCGTAATTGGTACAGGTTTTACAGCCTGCCCAAAAACTTGGATCGGTAGTCAGCTCAGAAAAAGGTACTGGTTTGTATCCCAAATCAGAGTTTATTTTCATTACGGCCAAACCTGTTGTAATACCAAATATCTTAGCCTCAGGATATCTTTCTAAAGAATAATCGAAAACTTTTGACTTGATTTTTTTGGCCAAGCCTAAACTTCTGTAATCTGGATGTACGATTAAGCCCGAATGAGCTACAAATTTTCCGTGCTGCCAGCTTTCGATGTAACAAAAACCTGCAAATTTTCCATCTGCCAGAGCAATCATCGCATCACCATTTGACATTTTTTTCTGAATATATTCAGGAGTTCTTTTAGCAATCCCGGTGCCTCTTAATAAGGCTGATGATTCTATTGTATCGCAAATTTCCTGTGCGAATTTGAAGTGTTCTTCCTGAGTAACAACAATAGAGATTTTCATTTCAATAGTTGAAGTTAGAGTTAAAAATTAAAACGTATTGTTTAGTTTGAAATCCTGAATTCAATCCAATAAAAATAAGCAAAATAGAAGTAACATTCTCAAAATCAAAAACTTGATTAAGAAAATTCAAAAAATAATATATACTTTTAGGATATGTTTGTCCAATGGACAAATGATGTGATTTCAAGATGAAAAATGAATAGAAATAAATACGCGGCGAAAAACTCGGTGAACACTATAGAGATAGCGTCCGTACTTCGGGAGAAGTTACAGCTGAGTTTGTCCGTGACAAAGAAGTTATATGTAAACTTATTTTATTCATCGACTGCAAAAGTACACTATTTTTTTATTTACAAAACAAAAAAATAAAATTCTAACATTTTTTTTACAAAATGTTAATACTAGTCCATAAAAAACCCGATAGCTACAAATAACTATCGGGCTTTTAATAAATTAACTTTTTATATTTTAATTTTTAGTAAACGGTATCGAATCACCGCTACTTAAAATAATCATATCAAAACCACTTTTGGCTTCATTAAATTTAAATTTTAATCCAGCTTCAGCTGATTGAAAGACATCTTTTTCATTTTCTACCGCCTTAACCGTAAACTTAGGATAGTTTGTTATTTGAACAGTCAATGCACTATTTTTTTCTGAAAAGTCGATTTTCAAAGGTGCTCTTGAGGTTGAATACGTTCCTACATAGCCATCTAAAACCACGTCTTTCTCTATTTTACCGTTTCCCCCTGTCCAAACATTATTGGCTACATTATTATCAGGGAAAACATGATCAGGATCAAGTGTTATACTTTCTATCTCTTCAGTAGAATTATGTTTGAAAGTCCATACCTTATTACGTTGCCAAACTTCTACAGGCAATTTCACTCTTGTAACTTTCCCGCTTTTTGTTTTCACATCTAAAATAACCGGCATAGGCATTTTATCGAAATTTTCAACTGTAATCGCAACTCCTTTTGACGGGTCATTTTTTATGTATTTAATCGAATTAATCCCCTGATCAAAACGCCAGTTGTTTACAAACCAGCTTCTCCAGAACCAACTCAAATCTTCACCCGCCACATTTTCCATCGATCTGAAGAAATCATCCGGCTGAGGATGCTTATAAGCCCAACGCTCTATGTAAGTACGAAAAGCAAGATCAAAACGCTCTTTTCCTAAAACTTGTTCTCTTAAAATTATTAAACCCGAACTTGGTTTAAAATAACACAACGTACCAATATTGGCCTCCTTCATATTATCAGGCGAACTCATTATGGTCTCTAAATTTGGTCTCGTAAAAGACTCTGCTAATTTATTCAAATCTGATGGTGCTTCATTATACTCTCCCTTATTAAAGTCTGCCGTACTAAGTGAGTTAATAAAAGTATTAAATCCTTCATCCATCCAGCCAAATAATCTTTCGTTTGAGCCCACAATCATAGGAAACCAAATATGTCCAAATTCATGATCGGTTACCCCCCATAATTCTTGCCCTTTTGAATCCCAACTGCAAAAAACAATTCCCGGATATTCCATTCCACCCTCATTACCTGCAACGTTTGTGGCTACCGGATAAGGATATTCAAACCATTGTTTAGAATAATGCTCAATTGATGCTTTTACATATTCAGTTGAACGTCCGTAAGCTTCTTTTCCGCCACTTTCTACCGGATAAGCTGATAAAGCCAATGCTTTTTTACCACTAGGCAGGTTAATTTTCGCACCATCTAAAACAAAAGCTGCTGAGGAAGCCCAAGAAAAATCTCGAGCATTTTTTATTTGATAATGCCACGTTTTCTCTCCTGCTGCTTTTGAATTTGCTGTTGCAGCAACTTCTTCCGCAGAACGAATTGTAACGGTTTTATCACTTTGACCTGCTTCTTTATAGCGTTTAAACTGTTCTGCAGGCAATACTTCTGCACCATTTATCAACTCTCCTGATCCTACAACATAATGGTTTGCAGGTACCGTTAATTTTACATCAAAATTTCCATATTCTAAGTAAAACTCTGACGCACCTAAATATGGTGCAGTATTCCATCCTTTTATATCATCGTACACACACATACGTGGATACCACTGTGCAATCGTAAAAATTTTACCATTTTTAGTTTCTAAAACTCCCATTCTGTCTGATCCTTCAAAAGGCGCAATGAACGAAAACTCAATTTTAATTTTTACAGCTCCTCCTTTTGATGCTAATGTTTCCGGAAGAAATATCTGCATTCTGGTATCTGTAATTACATATTTTGCTTCAATTTCAGTCTTTTTCTTTCCTCCTGAAATTACTTTTACAGATTTAATTTTATTACCTCCGTCAAAAACCTGTCCTTGGGCCCCATTACGACTTCCTGTAAGCGGCACTACCGCATTTCCTCGTGAATCATTTTTAAATAGATTTTGATCTAAATTCAGCCACACAAATGACATTTTATCGGGACTATTATTAGTGTAAGTGATCTCATCTGTACCAATAATTTCATTCGTAGTTCCGTTTAATTTTGCCGTTATCTGATAATCGGCTCTGTTTTGCCAATATTCAACTCCCGGCTGACCATTTGCAGAACGCGTTGGTGTTCCATTTTTAGTATAAAAATTTGGTCCAAACGCATCGTGATAATCGTAATTGTTAACAGGATTTACTACTGTTGCAGGAGGTGTTTGCTGTGCCCAGACAGAAGAAACTCCAACAAACAAAGCCATAGTCAATAAGGCTTTTGAGGATTGTTTTTTCATATTTTTTAGCTGTTTATGTAGCAAATTAATGAAAAAAAAAGCTATTTACAGAGAAATTATAAAACGTAAATCCAATTTTAGCAAAATTTTATGCAAAAAATATTTTAAGCTATTTTCCTAAAAAACTAAAATTTATAAAATATATTTACATCAGTCTATCACTAATCTTTTTCAATTTCAAACACTTTGAATACAACTATCTACAATTCAGCGATAAGCGTCTCAATAAAACATTTCGGAGCAGAATTATTTTCATTAAAAGACAATCAAAACAAAGAATACATTTGGGAAGGTAATCCAAACTTTTGGGGCAAACATTCTCCGGTACTTTTTCCTATTGTAGGTACCCTTAAAAACAATACTTATACAATAGACGAAAAAGAGTATCAATTACCAAGACATGGTTTTGCACGTGATATGAACTTTCAATTAATCGAAAAAACTGACAACACAGCGATTTTCTCTTTAAAATCAAATACCGAAACATTAGAAAAATATCCTTTTGAATTTGAACTACAACTCATTTACAGCATTGAAAACACAACGTTGAATATCGAGTATAAAGTAATCAACACAGGTAAAAATAAAATGCCATTCTCAATCGGGGCTCACCCTGCGATCGCATTACCTGAAGCTTTTGAAAATTATGCATTCCAATTTGAAAAACAAGAAGTTTTGGAATATTATCTTTTAGAAAATGACTTAATTTCTAATCAAACAGAAATCCTGAAGGGCCAAAATGGTTTAATTCCGTTTGACTACCAATTATTCGAAAACGATGCATTAATTTTTAAAACTCTAAAATCAAAATCGTTAACACTTCTTCAAAACTCCGAACCCTATGTCAAAGTTGATTTTGAAGATTTTCTAAGTTTAGGAATCTGGACAAAACCACAAGCTCCTTTTATTTGTATCGAACCTTGGCTTGGATACTCTGACACCGCTGAAAATTCGGGAAATTTATTCGAAAAAGAAGGAATTTTAGTTCTGGAAGCTGATCAAACCTATAATTCAAAATTTAGTATATCAATATTATAATCTACAAAAAAATGCTGGAATTTAATTTTACTCCATTCCCCGTAATCGAAACAGAACGTTTGCTTTTACGAAGAATCACAAATGATGATGTTAATGAAGTTTTCGAATTGCGTTCGAATCCTGAAACTATGAAATTCATCCCTCGTCCCTTAGTCAAAGATTCTGAAGATGCTTTAGCACATATTAAAATGATTGAAGACAAAATTGTCGCAAATGAAGGAATCAATTGGGGAATCACTCTAAAAGACAATCCTAAATTACTGGGAATCATTGGTTACTACAGAATGCAGCCAGAGCATCATCGTGCTGAAATTGGATATATTTTGCTTCCGGAATTTCACGGAAAAGGTATCATCCCAGAATCTGTAAACCGACTAATCACTTATGGATTTGAAGAACTAAAGTTACATTCAATCGAGGCTGTGATAGATCCTGAAAACTATGCCTCTGAAAAAGTATTACAGAAGTGTGGTTTTATTAAAGAAGGACATTTTAAAGAATGTGAACTTTATGACGGCAAGTATCTCGACAGTGTAATCTACTCATTAGTAGATAATAAGAAATCGTAAATTTAGTTAGCAAAAAAACATTCCTGTTAAATTAATTATTCCGGATAATAGAAAGACCTGCTTTGCGTTATATTTGCAGTCGAAATAAGAAATAAGAACTTATTTCAACATATCGAAAGTCTATTTTTATGAAAAAAATTTTTATTGCCCTAGTTCTTTTCTTTTCAGTTCAGTCTCAAAGTCAAACTTTTATTAAGTTTAATGCTGCAACCGCTTTATTGGCAATACCAAATGTTGGAGTTGAAACCAGTATAGGAAAAAATCTAACCTTTAGTGTTGATGTAATGGCATCATTTTGGGAATCTTTCAACGGACATAGTCCAATGAAATTATACACATTAACACCCGAACTTCGTTACCATTTTAAAGAAAATTACAATGGTTTTTATGTAGGTGGTCATGCAGGCCCGGACATTTACGAAATTCAAAAATGGAATTACTGGGGTACCAATAAATACGAAGATGGTTTTGGTTACCGCTTAGGAGTTACTGTTGGGTATAACATAAAGCTAAGTGATAAATTTTTACTGGATATTTTTGCAGGAGGTGGCTGGCACCAAGGTTTTTATCATGGTTATTACAATGATGGAACTCCCGGAAGATATGAAAAAGCGCAAAACTGGAACAAGAGTGGCGAATGGCTTCCATACCGAGGAGGTGTTATGATTTCTTATAAATTGTAATCTACTTTACCAGTTTAGGTAACGTTTTTACATAAAGAGATTCAACTTTTTTACGAGCCCACTCTGTCTTTCTTAAAAAAGTTAAACTTGATTTCACACTTGGGTTTGTCATAAAACACTTAATCGGAATTAATTCCGCGAGAGTATCAAAACCATAGTATTCCACTAATGTTTCTACAATTTTCTGAAGCGTTATACCATGTAAAGGATCTTTCGATTGATTTTGCATTTTATATTTTAAAAATAATTATTATTCTAAGACCGCACTGTATAAAATGTGGTCTTTTTTTTTTACAAAACTAAAAATTTAATTCTTTTAGATTTTATAAAAGTTTTTCATTTTTGTTTTACATTTGTGCACTATGTTAAAAACAGTCAATATACTTAATAAAAGAGCCCGATTTGATTACGAAATAATCGATACTTATACTGCTGGAATTGTTTTGTCGGGAACCGAAATTAAATCCATACGTCTAGGTAAAGCTAATATTACTGAGAGCTTTTGTGAATTTAACAATATGGAGCTCTTTGCAATCAATACTTATATTGAAGAGTATTCTTTTGGAAATCAATTCAATCATAAATCCAGAAGCGAAAGAAAATTACTTCTAAATAAAAAAGAGCTCAAAACTCTGCACAAAAATGTTCAGGCAAAAGGGCTTACTATTGTTCCTTTAAAATTATTTACCAACGAAAAAGGACTTGCCAAACTGCAAATAGGTCTTTGTAAAGGAAAGAAAAATTACGACAAGCGTGAATCTTTAAAAGAGCAGGATACGAAGCGTGATCTGGACCGAATTAAAAAAGCATACAACTAAAGAGAACATCTTTCCAAATCACTACTAAACAAGTATTTATTACTATTTTATCGTTATTTTTATTAAAAACCATTTAACCTTAAAATATAAAAAAGTACTTAATTCTATTCATAACTATTGCCGTTTTGTCAAGTTATGATAGCAACACATCTATTGTCAGTAGCTGGAAAAATGAAAAAAGACTGCTCTCTTTCTCCTAAATAATATTTTGAAAAGCAATATTTTGATATTGCTTTTTTTTTTCAAAAAAATATGACTAAATTTGTCAAGACAATTTAAATAAAGTAAAAATGAAATCGCTCCTTAAAAATGCAAGAGAACAAAAAGGTCTAAAAACCCGCGAAGTAGCACAACTACTTGGTATAGATCAGGCTTTGATAAGCAAATTTGAAAGCGGCTCACGAAAACCAACCAAAGATCAAATTGTTAAACTATCTCAACTTCTAGAGATAGACTACGAGACTTTAATGATCGCATGGCTAAAAGAAAAAATTCTATATGAAATTGGTGATGATGAATTTGCTTTAAAAGCGCTTGAAGTTGCAGAGAAAGAAATCAAATACAATAAAACAGTCTCCAAATTAAAACTGTCAACTACTTTAGAGAAAATTCTTAGTGAGATAGATATATTAAAAGAAAAACTTGATACTTACAGACAATTTGATAGCTATAAAATAAGTCAGGCACTTGAGCTCGAATATACATTTGAAAGCAACCGAATTGAAGGAAATACCATGACGCTTCGCGAAACCGATATGGTTATCAACGAAGGCTTGACCATTTCAGGAAAAAGTATGAGAGAACATCTTGAAACCATAAATCATCAGGAAGCCATAGGCTTTATCAAAGATTTAATGCAAAAAAACAACAGCTTAAATGAACGTGATCTTTTATCTATTCATAATTTAATTCTTAGAGGTATAATTCCCGAAGATGCAGGCCGTTATCGAAAAGTACAGGTCATGATTCAGGGAAGCAGTCACATGCCTCCACAGCCATTTTTAGTTGCCAAGGAAATGGAAGAGTATTTTATTTGGTATGAAATCAACAAAAATAAATTACATCCGGTTATTCTTGCAGCCGAAATGCACGAAAGATTAGTTACAATTCATCCTTTTATCGATGGAAACGGCAGAACGTCCAGACTAGTCATGAATTTAATTTTAATGCAAAAAGGCTACCTGATTGCTAATATAAAAGGAGATTACGAAAACAGAATGCAATACTATCAATCTCTGGAAACCGCTCAAACAAAAAAAGACAAAGAAGATTTTTTATTCTTTATCGCCAGAATTGAAAAAGAGAGCCTGGAGCGTTATATTAGCATTATAGGTCAATAAAAAACGAGAGCCCGCTATACATAGTGGGCTCTTGCTTTAATTCTTATCTTCTAATAAAGGAACAAATCGAAATTCTCCAAACTCATGTTTTTCAAATTGTGTTTCATTCTTACGAATCAGTAAAGTCATAATCTGAACATCTTCTCCCAGCGGAATAACAAGCCTTCCTCCTATTTTAAGCTGTGCCATTAAAGGCTGTGGAATAAACGGAGCTCCAGCAGTAACAATAATACTATCAAAAGGCGCATAGCTCGGTAATCCTTTATAACCATCACCAAAAGACAAATGTTTTGGACGAATGTTTAATTTTGGAAACAAATTAGAAGTTGTTCTAAACAACTCACTCTGTCTTTCCACACTGTACACTTTTGCTCCCAACATAAACAAAACCGCTGTTTGATACCCTGATCCTGTACCAATTTCTAAAATTTTATGGTCTTTTTTAACCTCTAACAATTGCGATTGAAAAGCAACTGTATAAGGTTGCGAAATAGTTTGCCCTGCTCCTATAGGAAATGCCTTATCCTGATATGCATAATCTTCAAAACTTGAATTTAAAAAAAGGTGTCTCGGGATTTTTTTTATCGCATCTAAAACTGCTTTATCAGTAATTCCTTTTTGTTCTAAAGTGCTTACTAATTGATTGCGAAGTCCTTGATGTTTGGCAGTATCTTTCAAAATGGATTGGTTTTATTTTTGCAAAAATAGGAAAGTAAATCAATTTTAAATGCTTTCACGCAGAATGTTTTCAACTCAGAAACTTCTTTCAATTTAATGTAATCAGAACCATTTACCACTCAAATGCTTGTATCAACCGTTCGTCATTTTTTTCAAAATTTTCAGCTGATGTGCTACTACCTTTGAAACGTTAATCAGGAAATAATAATTTGGAAAACAAAATTATGGAAACTCAAAAAGAAGTAAATGTTTGCAAAATTGCTAAATCATTAATCCTAAGATTTGCAATCATACACAATAATCATATTCAATTAATTTAATATTCAATCAAAAAAAACATTAATCATGAAAGCTAATACATTTAAAAAGGTCGCTTTTCTTTCTCTTGGAATTATTTCTACAGGAAGTTTATTTGCGCAAAACAAACCCGAAAAAGCACCATCTGTTCCTGTTACAGATACTTATTTTGGAATTAAAGTAGAAGACAAATACAGAAATCTCGAAGATTTAAAAAACGAACAAACATTAAGCTGGTTAAAAGCTCAGGCAGATTATACAAGCAATATCTTAAACTCAATTCCTGGGAAACAAACTCTTATTGATGAATTAACTTCTATAAATAACAGAATTACTGAATCGATCACTGGACTGGAAATTACAGAAGACGGCACTTATTATTATCAAAAAACAACTCCACAAGATCAGGTTGCAAAACTCTATAAAAGAGCCGGTTTAAAAGGAAAAGAAACCTTAATTTTTGACCCACAAACTTTAAAAGGTGAAGCAAAAGATATCTTTAAGATTAGTTCCTTTTCTCCAAATAAGAACGGAAAACTGATTGCTGTAAATATTTCGAAAAATGGCGGCGAAATGAGTGAAATGCTTTTAATAAATGTAGCTGACAATAAAATTTTATCTGACAAAATCGACAAGTTAAGATTTGGAGGTGCCAACTGGTTAGACGATGACAAATCGTTTTTGTACTCACAATCACCTACGGCAGATATTCATGATGCAAAAGCGCAATTGAATATTGTAACAAAATTGCACGTTGTAGGACATAATGTTGCGCAGGATAAAGTGATTTTTTCGAAGGCCATGTATCCTGAATTAAAAATTGCAGAAGAAGAAATTCCTCTTATGGCTTATGATACCGATAGTAAGATGCTTTTTCTAATACCTTCTTCTGTAGATCCGAACCAAAAAGTTTTTATGGCAAAAGGTTCTGATTTGAATACTGCTAAAATTAAGTGGAAGTTATTAACAGACAGAAAAGATGAAGTTAAAAGCTTTTCATTTAGCGATAAAGACATTTATTTCTACACAAGTCTGAATGCCCCAAAATTTAAAGTA
Source organism: Flavobacterium sp. N502540 (assembly GCF_025947365.1). Lineage (NCBI taxonomy): Bacteria > Pseudomonadati > Bacteroidota > Flavobacteriia > Flavobacteriales > Flavobacteriaceae > Flavobacterium > Flavobacterium sp. N502540. The sequence continues at coordinate 4,086,731 of NZ_CP110012.1, read as the reverse complement.
ATAAAAACCAGTATTGCTAATCCAGATTTAGCAACCGCAACACTGGTGATTCCTGAAGACAAAGAAGCCAGTTTGGAACCTATTACTATTACCAAAGACGGGATTTTTTATACCAAAATAAAAAACGGAATCGAAAGTAAATTGTTCTTCACTGATTTTGAAGGAAAAAACCACAAGGAAATTAAAACACCTAAAAAATCTGCTACCATTGTTTTAAGTTCGAGAGGAAGTAAATTTTCAGACTTATGGGTTCGAACAACAGGCTGGACAACCAAAGGAGAACGTTATAAATACGATGTAAAAACAAATAATTTTACCCGAGAAGAACTCTCAACTATTATTGAATACCCGGAGTTTGAAAATTTTGAAATCGAAGAAGTAATGGTAAAATCCTATGATGGTGTCGAAGTTCCTTTGTCCATTATTTACAAAAAAGGACTTAAAAAAGATTCAAACAACCCTGTATTATTCTATGGTTATGGCGCTTACGGAATGTCTATGTCTCCTAGTTTTAGTCCAAATCTACTTTTATGGGTAGAAAGAGGCGGAATACTTGCTGTTGCTCACGTAAGAGGTGGTGGAGAATTAGGCGAAAAATGGCATTTGGAAGGTCAAAAAAGCACAAAACCAAATACCTGGAAAGACGTAATTGCCTGCACTGAATATATGATTAAAGAAGGATATACAAATCCGACAAAAACTGCGATCTATAGTAGAAGCGCCGGAGGAATTTTTGTAGGAAGAGCCATCACTGAAAGACCAGACTTATATGCAGTAGCTATTCCGGGAGTAGGAAGCATGAATACCGTTAGAAGCGAAAATACACCAAACGGACCTGCAAATATTGCTGAATTTGGAACCATGAAAATAGAAGGTGAAGCCAAAGCTCTTATAGAAATGGACTCTTATTTACAACTAAAAGAAGGTGTTAAATATCCCGCAACCTTAACAACAGCAGGGTTCAATGACCCCAGAATCATTGTTTGGTCTCCTGCCAAATTTGCCGCTCGATTGCTTGAGGTAAATGTATCTCAAAAACCAACTTTATTAAAAGTAGATTACGAAGCAGGCCATTTCGGTGGAGCTACAAAAGCAAAATCTTACGAAGAAATTGCAGATGTTTTAAGCTTTGCACTATGGCAAGTGGGCCACCCGGACTTTCAACCTAAAAATTAATTATTTAAAATGGAACTTTGGCAATGCTGGCATTGCCAAAGTTTTTAAAACTTAAAATTATGGTCAAAATAATTATAGCTTTGACTATAGAGATAAACTTTTTTTTATTTAAAGTTTTATCTTAATCAAACTAACAGCAAAAATTCTCGTAACTTTAGTCATTGTCTTATACCTGCTCATTTAAGGTACTTTTATCGCAGGATTGATTTATGGACATCATACACCACCGAAGGTAAAATAAGCTATAAAAATGTTTCAAGAAAAGAATCGCATTTTCATTTTAGTTCAGATCATTGTATGGACTATGTGTTCAGTAATAATTTTTATTCCTCGTACTTTCATTCCAAAATTGCACGTATTGGGTTATAAAAACTGGGAAATTCTATTAGACACTTTTTTTGATATTTGTCTGCTCACTTTCCTTAGTACAGTTTTAAAATATCTTTATGACCGACACATAAAACTGGACGATTTTAAATTCCGGGAAATTATTAAAATGTTTTTTTTAATTTTCATATTTGGTCTTTTTTATTATGTGACACTAATGGCATATGATTATTTGATGCTTTATTATGTCTATGAAAAACCTCAACTTTTTGATTACCCCATTCAATCTGTAAGAAAACATATTTTAAATGTTTTTGCGATGGGATTTCTTTTCTTTCTTTGGATAGTTGCATACACCATTTACAAAACAACCACACAAATCAAGAATAACAAAATGGATCGAATGGAAATTGAAAATACTTTAAAAGATTCTCAACTGAATGCTTTAAAAGGGCAAATCAATCCGCATTTTATGTTTAACTGCTTAAATAATATTCGCGGATTAATTTTAGAGAATCCTGAAAAATCGAGAGAAATGATCACTCGATTGTCCGAAATGCTTCGATATTCGCTCGCCAAAAATGAGATTACAACAATTGTATTGGAAGAAGAAATTGAGATGGTAGAAAACTTCATTGAAATTTCAAAAATTCAAATGGAAGAACGTTTGAATTTTACTTCTCAAATAGATAAAAACACTTTAAAACTGCAAATCCCTCCAATGATCATTCAAATGCTGATCGAAAATGCGGTTAAACATGGAATTGCAAAATTAAAAGGCGGAGGTCAAATCTCATTACAAACCACACTAAAACATAACAATTTGACTATTCTGGTTGTAAATACAGGAATACTTACCATTGACAAAGATTCTACACAATTAGGTATCAAAAATATCGAGAAAAGGTTACATTTAATCTATGGCGAAAAAGCCAGTTTTAAATTGGAGGAAATAAAAAATACAGTAATTGCAAAAATAATTATTCCAATACTTTGAGTATGAAAAAAATAAAAACTGTAATTGTTGAAGATTCCCGTCTGGCCAGAAATGAGCTTAAAGAATTAATTAAGAATCATCCGGAAATTGAAATTATCGGAGAAGCCGAAAATGTAGATTCAGGCTTTAAACTAATAGAAGAAACGCAGCCGGATTTACTTTTTCTCGATATCAATATGCCCGAAAAAGATGGTTTTGAATTGTTGGAAATGCTCGACAAAGTTCCTATTACGATTTTTACAACAGCGTTTGACGAGTACGCAATTAAATCTTTCGAATACAATGCTTTAGACTACTTACTAAAACCAATAAATCCGAAAAGATTTGCTCATTCAATCGAAAAAGTAAGTCAAAATCTAATTGAAAAAGAAGAAAAAAACAATAAGAAACTGACGCTAAACAATCAGATTTTTATTCGCGATGGCGAAAAATGCTGGCTTGTAAAAATTGCCGATATCTTTCTGTTTGAAGTAGATGGCAATTATACCAAAATATTCTTTCAGAATGAAAAAGCTATACTTAATAAATCATTAAACCATATTGAAGAGAAACTTCCTGATGATTATTTCTTCCGGGCCAACCGAAACCAAATTATCAATATACAATATATACTCAAAATAGACCCTTGGTTTAGTGGCAATCTGCTTGTACAGCTTCCAAAAGAAGTAAAAGTAGAAATATCTCGAAGACAAACCAATAACTTTAAAGAGAAGTTAAGTATGTAAATACATTTAAAATTGTTCAAATAATTTCGACTTTGTCATAACTAAACTTTTACTTTCAACAAATAAATTATATTTTTGTTTAAAATACATTCTCATGTTAAAAGTAGGAGTTTTAGGTGCTGGTCATCTTGGTAAAATACATTTACGCTTATTACAACAATCTGACCAATACGAATTAGTTGGATTTTACGACGAAAATCAGGAAAATGCCGAAAGAATCTCAAAAGAGTTTGGCTATAAAAACTTCAACACAATTGCAAAATTAATTCACGCTGTGGATGTTATCGACATTGTGACTCCAACTCTTTCACATTACAAATGTGCTAAGGTAGCCATCAAATCAGGAAAACATATCTTTATAGAAAAGCCAATTGCTAATACTGTTGAAGAAGCAGAAGAAATCATTGCTTTGGCAGCAGAACACAATGTAAAAGGTCAGGTAGGTCATGTTGAACGCTTTAACCCTGCGTTTATTGCTACAAAAAACATGATTGAAAATCCAATGTTTATAGAAACCCATCGTCTGGCCGAGTTCAATCCTCGTGGTACAGATGTTCCTGTTGTTTTGGATTTAATGATTCACGATATTGATGCTATTTTGAGTGTTGTAAACTCAAGAGTAAAAAACATCAATGCAAGCGGTGTTTCAGTAATTAGTGAAACACCGGACATTGCCAATGCCCGAATCGAATTTGAAAATGGATGTGTGGCTAATCTAACCGCAAGCAGAATTTCGATGAAAAACATGCGTAAAACACGATTTTTTCAAAAAGATGCCTACATTTCTGTAGATTTTTTGGAGAAAAAATGTGAAGTGGTTCGAATGAAAGACGCTCCGGAAATTCCCGGCGATTTTGATATGATTCTACAAAATGCAGAAGGTGTAAAAAAACAAATTTATTTTACAAATCCTGATGTAGAACAAAATAATGCAATTTTAGATGAGCTGGAATCATTTGCCAATGCTATAAAAACAGATACAACACCCGTTGTAACTCTGGAGCAGGCAACAGATGCATTGAGAGTGGCTTATCAGATAATTGATTGTTTCGATAAATAAATTGGAAGTTTTAAAAAATAAATTAGCCACGAGTTCATGAATTAATTTGTGAACTCGTGGCTAAAATCATAAATATAATATCAAAATTAAATGAAAACTATAGCTGTAATTGGTGCAGGAACAATGGGTAACGGAATTGCTCATACATTTGCACAAAGTGGTTTTGTGGTAAAACTAATTGATGTTTCTGAAAAATCATTAGACAAAGGAATGGCAACTATTGCTGCCAATTTAGACCGAATGCTTTCTAAAGGAACTATCACTCAGGAAGAAGTTACTAAGACCATCACCAATATTATTACCTATACCGATATTAAAGACGGCGTTGTTGGTGTAGATTTAGTAGTTGAAGCTGCTACTGAAAATGTAGAATTAAAACTCAATATTTTCAAACAATTAAACGAAGCTTGTTCACACAACACCATTCTGGCAACCAATACTTCTTCGATATCTATTACTCAAATTGGAGCTATCGTAGCACATCCAGAAAGAGTTATCGGAATGCACTTTATGAATCCGGTGCCAATTATGAAATTGGTCGAAATCATCCGCGGATACAACACGAGCGATGAAGTTACCAAAACCATCATGGACTTATCGGTAAAATTAGGCAAAGTTCCTGTTGAAGTAAACGACTACCCAGGTTTTGTGGCCAATCGAATTTTAATGCCGATGTTAAACGAAGCCATCGAAACCTTATACAACAAAGTTGCGGGAGTTTACGAAATTGATACGGTAATGAAACTAGGAATGGGACACCCAATGGGGCCTCTTCAATTAGCTGATTTTATTGGTCTTGATGTTTGTCTTGCTATTTTAAATGTAATGTACGACGGTTTCAAAAATCCAAAATACGCCCCTTGCCCGCTATTGGTGAATATGGTGAGAGCCGGAAAATTAGGAGTAAAATCCGGTGAAGGTTTTTATGATTATAGCGAAAGTAAAAAAGCAGAGAAAATCTCTAAGCAATTTATCCTTTCCTAAAAAAGAAATACCATGTCGATAGCATCGAATTTAAATACAATCAAGGTAGGTTTACCTGAAAATGTGACTTTAGTTGCCGTTTCTAAAACAAAACCGGTTTCCGATTTAATGCAGGCTTATGATGCCGGTCAGCGTATTTTTGGAGAAAATAAAATCCAGGAAATGACTGAAAAATGGGAACAAATGCCAAAAGACATTCAATGGCACATGATTGGTCATGTACAAACCAATAAAGTCAAATTTATGGCGCCTTTTGTGAGTTTGATTCATGGTGTTGACAGCTTAAAATTGTTGCAGGAAATCAATAAACAAGCATTGAAAAACAATCGAATTATTGATTGCCTGCTCCAAATACATATTGCCGAAGAAGAAACTAAATTTGGGTTAGACGAAAACGAATTAAAAGCGCTTATCTCTTCCTCTGATTTTATAGAGTTGAAAAACATAAAAGTCTTAGGATTAATGGGAATGGCAACTTTTACAGAAGATCAAAACCAAATTAAAAAGGAATTTACACATTTAAAATCTATTTTTGATTCCATAAAAGAACTGAAAACTGAAAACTGCAATCTGACTACTGTCTCTATGGGAATGTCCGGAGATTATCAACTCGCAATTGAATGTGGTAGCACAATGGTCCGCATTGGAAGCAGTATTTTTGGAGGAAGATAAATTCTCAATATCAATGGCAATTTCAAAAATCAATTTATATAAATGGAAAAAATATTCAATTTTGAGGATCGATTAGTTCGTTTTGCCGGAGAATGTATTTTCTTTACAAGACAATTAGAGAAGTTATTCGAAAATGAATATTACAAAAATCAATTGATTAGATCATCCGGAAGTGCTTCTTTAAATTTTGGAGAAGCACAAGGTACAATAACAAACAAAGATTTTATTTTTAAACTTTCTTTAGTTGTAAAAGAATTGAAGGAATCCAGAAATTCGCTAAAAATTTTAGATTATATAAAAGAAGGTGATAATGACAAAAGAGACAAACTTCTAATTGAAGTTGAACAACTTATAGCAATTTCATCAAAAATGATAATAAATAAAAGATAATTTTTCAATGACAATTACAATAGCAATTGCAAATTTCAATTTTTAATATTGATTTTTAGCATTGACATTGATTTTTGAAATTGATATTGACATTGAAAATGTACGCAATACTAGACATAGAAACCACTGGAGGCCAGTTTAATGAAGAAGGAATTACCGAAATAGCCATTTACAAATTTGATGGCCACGAGGTAATTGACCAATTTATTAGCCTTGTCAATCCTGAAATTCCGATTCAGCCCTTCGTGGTGAAATTAACCGGAATCAATAATGCTATGTTGCGCTCTGCTCCTAAGTTTTTTGAAGTTGCTAAACGAATTATAGAAATCACTACAGATTGTATAATTGTAGCACACAACGCTTCTTTTGATTACCGAATTTTACGCACAGAATTCAGACGTTTGGGCTACAATTTTGAAGCCAGAACCCTCTGTACAGTTGAACTTGCCAAAAAATTAATTCCGGATCAACCTTCCTATAGTTTAGGAAAACTGGTACGAGCACTTGGAATTCCAATGGCAGACAGACATCGTGCCAGCGGAGATGCAATGGCAACAACCAAGCTGTTTAAAATGCTTCTGGAAAAAGACCTGGAAAAAACCATTGTAAAAGATTTTATCAAACTGGAAGTAGAAAAAGGAATTGCTCCAAAATTTCTGGATATTCTGGCACAAATGCCTGCGAAAACCGGTGTTTATTACATTTATAATGAAGGTGGAACCCTAATCTACATTGGAAAGAGCCAAAACATAAAAAAAAGAGTCAATCAACATTTTACGGGAATTACCACCAAAAGCAAAAAAATTCAGGCAGAAGTTTTTACCATTACGTATGATGAAACGGGGAGCGAATTAATTGCGCTCTTAAAAGAAAGTGAAGAAATAAAAATAAATCGTCCTAAATACAATCGTTCTCAACGAAAAACTAACTTTCACTATGCATTATATGCAGAGAAAGACACTAATAGTTATATCAATTTAAAGCTTGAAAAAGCAGACGGTCGTAAAAAAGAAATTACCTCATTTGCTACTTTGCAGGAAGGCAAAAATGCGCTATTTAGATTCACCTCAAAATACCATTTATGCCAAAAGTTAACAGGACTTTATCAAACCAAAAAAGAGTGTTTTCAATATAAAATCAAAGAATGTGATGGTGCTTGTATTGAAGAAGTAACACCTGAAGTTTACAATGCCCGTGTACAACAATTTATCGCGGAAAACAGTTTCGAAAATAAAAGCATGATTTTGCTGGACAGAGGCCGAAATGTTAACGAAAGAAGTGCCATTTTAATTGAAAATGGTCTTTATAAAGGATATGCCTTTTACGATCTAAATTATCAGATTACAAACATCGAGATTCTAAAGAATATTTTAATTCCGATGCAGCATAATCGCGATGTGAAAAACATTATTCAAAGTTACCTCCGAAAGAGTAAATCAATAAAGGTTCTTCATTTTTAACACTGTAAAACTTTCCTTATCTTCGTGAGGATGAAAAAAATAAAATCAAAATACGAAATCTTCCGGGAAAAAGTCAAAATCATCCTCTACGGGACAGATACGTTTTTGGGGAAAATGTTTGATTTGGTTCTGCTTGGATTGATCTTACTAAGTGTTATTTTGATTATGATGGAAACCGTTCAGGGAATCAATCAGAAATATCATACTCAGCTTATTATCTGCGAATGGATTATCACCGTATTTTTCACCATTGAATATGTACTTCGAATAATTTCGATTCAAAAACCAATCCGATATGTTTTTAGTTTCTACGGAATTATTGATTTAATGGCAGTTCTGCCAATGTATTTATCGATATTTTTCCCCGGAGCAAGTGTCCTTTCCATAATAAGAGCCTTACGTTTCTTTCGATTGTTTAAAATCCTGCATATTCCGCAAATTTCACATCAGTCTATTCAACTTCGGGAAGCCATCGAAGCCAGCAAAGAGAAAATTCTTGTTTTTATTTACTTCGTATTGATCAGCACCATTATAATCGGTTCGATTATGTATCTGGTCGAAGGTAAAGAATCCGGCTTTACAAGTATTCCAATGAGTATTTACTGGACGATTGTTACTTTAACCACTGTAGGTTACGGCGATATTTCTCCACAAACTCCTCTCGGACAATTCATTGCTGCTTTTGTTATGATTTTAGGTTACGGAATTATAGCTGTTCCTACTGGAATTGTAACCGCAGAATTTGCAAAAAGCAGTCTAAAAAACAGTGTCGTAAGCAGCAAAAAAACATGCAAAAATTGCAAGGCACAGGTACATTTTGATCATGCGCAATATTGCTTTGAATGTGGGACGAAATTACCGAACAATTAATTCAACGAAAATTTCTCCACCCCATTTTATTAAAAGTTAAACCAAACAAGTCTAAGGTTTTACTACCGTTAAGACTAAAAAAATATGAAATATCTAATTACCATCGTCGGACCAACAGCAATAGGCAAAACAGCTTTAAGCATTGCTCTGGCACAACATTTTAATTGTGAGATAATCTCCTGCGACAGTCGTCAGTTTTTTAAAGAAATGACAATTGGTACCGCAGTTCCAAATCAGGAAGAATTACAATCAGCGACACATCATTTTATACAGAATAAATCTATTTTCGAAAATTATACTGTTGGTGACTACGAAAAAGAGGCGCTTTTAAAGTTAGAAGAATTATTCTCAAAAAATGATTTCGCTATATTAATTGGCGGTTCAGGATTGTATGTTGATGCCATTTTAAAAGGATTCGATGAATTTCCGGAAATCGATCCTGAGATACGTTCTGACATAAACGCAAACTACGAAAAACTAGGAATCATTTATCTACAGGAGCAATTACAAAAACTGGATCCTGCTTATTATCAAAAACTCACTGTAGAAAACCCGCAAACACTCCAAAATCCGCAAAGAATGATGCGTTTTACAGAGGTTTGTATTGGGACTCAGAAACCCTACTCTTCTTTCTTAAATCAGAAGAAAAACAATCGAAACTTTATTCCGATTTCAATAGGTTTAGAAGCCGACAGAGCTGTAATTTACAACCGTATCAATCAACGCGTAGATCTGATGATGAATGGCGGTTTACTGGAAGAAGCCAAAGCTTTGTATCCCAACAAAACGTTAAATGCGCTTCAAACAGTCGGGTATCGCGAATTATTTAGTTATTTTGACGGAGAATTCCCGTTGCCATTTGCCATCGAAGAAATCAAGAAAAATACCAGACGTTTCTCAAAAAGACAACTTACCTGGTTCAAACGAAACGAAGCTACTAAATGGTTTGATTACGCGACAGACAGAAAAGAAATTATAGATTATATAGAGAATTCTTTCAAGTAAAAATCATTCTCTGTATTCTTTACTCTATTTTCTAAATCAATCTAAAATCAACAATCTAAAATCTAAAATTCAGCAATGCCAATATCTCCTAATTTCACTTCCATTCTAAGTAAAGACTGGGAAATCAATTTTACGCAATGTACACCAAATGGTTTTCTAAAATACACTGACTTATGCAACATTCTGCAATTGACAGCTGCTGCGCATTCTGAAATTGGAGGCATCAGCTTTACGGATATGCAGGAATTTGATCAGGCCTGGGTCTTAAGCCGTATGCGAGTGGAAATTATTGCTTTGCCAAAATGGCGAGATATTGTTACAGTAACCACATGGATCAACAGTTTAGAAAATTCCCGTTCAGTTCGTGCTTTAGAGATACACGCAAACGGAAAAAAAATAGTAGGATGCGAAACGTACTGGGCTGTTTTTAATACACAATTACGACGTCCGGAAGCTTTAGCTCTGCCTTACGAACATTTTGAATTGTATCCGGAGAAACGCGCTACTACAGAAGGGTTTTCGAAAATAAATATCACTCACGAAAAAGAAGCTATTTTTGAAAAAACAGTTTACCTCTCTGATCTGGATATCGTAAATCATGTCAATAATGTCAAGTATCTGGAATGGTGTCTCGATCACGTTGACCCGAAAAAAATCCTGAAACAGGAAGTAAAAAGTTTTGAAATGAACTTCATGAAAGAACTTTCGCTTCAGGACAATGTAATCATTCATGAGGGCGAAAACGATAATCAAACTATTTCAACATTCAGCATTACCAAAGGCGAGAAAACATCTTTTGCTTTAAAATTACACTGGAAATAAAAGAAGATAAAAAAAACCAATTTTTTTATTGCCCGACCATTATTTGGTGTATTTAAAATTTGATTCCGTATCATGAAAATAAAAAACGATGCCGTGTTGCATCGTTTTTTATTCAATCAAGTTACTTTGATTTTTTCTTCTTCTTTAATAAATCCATCTTACCTTCAATTCTTTTCTCTACTTCCCTAATGTTGCATTCAAAAGCAAATTGCAACGTACAAAGTTTGGCTTTTTTAATTTCTTTTAATGCTAATCCAAACTGTTGCTGTGCTTCGTAAAGAATTGCTTTTTTGACAAAAATTTCAGATTTGTTTATTCCTTTCACTGTTAAAGCAAAATCAATTAATTTTTCTGCCTCTTCAAAATCTTCATTCAAAATTAAAGTTTGTACATAATGCGGATATATCTCAAGTGCATGAATATTTATTGCTAAAGCTTCCTGAAAATACCATTTGGCCTCTTCATAATTCCATAATTGTTCTGCCTGAATCCGTCCATACAAACAGAAAACCATCGTATTCTTAGCATCATATGAAAATGCATAATCTAAAGATTCAATCGTCTCTTCTAATGAATAAGGATAGCTGTCCAGAGCCTGAAAGAGATATTTATCTATTGTTTTCATTTTATGTGTCGATATTTATTGTTTTTTTTTGGGTCACATATAATTCGCATATCATCATTGTTTTTTGCAACCAACTTTTTAATTACGCTCATTTCGTAAATCTGTTTTTAACTTCTGACGCGTTCCTTTATAACTCTTCTCTGTTTTATTCTTTTTAAAATCAGTTCCGGTAAAAACTCTGACAGGATTCCCCCGCTGAATGTTCAGCTGATTTTCCCATTGTTTTCCAACATGGTTTTTAAGTTGCTGTAAAGTTTCGTCTTCTAGTTTTTTTAATAATCGTTCTGTTGCCAGTTTTTTATTCTGATGCTGTGAACGACTGTCCATCGCAACAACTGCAATTCCGGTTGGAACATGAGTTGCTCTGATTGCCGAACTCACCTTGTTTACATGCTGTCCGCCAGCCCCGGAACTTCGCATGGCCTGATACTGAATGTCACTTTCTAAAAATGATGCATTCTGTTGTGGTTCAATCTCAAAAATACCAATAAACCAATTTTTACGTTTGTGCATTTTCCTAAACTGACTTTGACCAATCCATTGAATAGTTCCCGTCCAGGAAGCTGCAAATTGAGTGGCATTTTTACCTTTTACCGCAATTGTTGCCGTTTCAATTGTTCCATTCTCCTGGCCTGCCTCTCGCTGAAGCAAAGTCGTTTCTAATTGCTCCTCCCGTGCTTCCTCCAAAACTTTTTTAAGTACCTGAGCCACTACCCAGGTACATTCTGCCGGTCCCCGACCCGCTGTTATCTGAATTATTTTTTCCATTTTGCTATTATCTTAAGAAGCTTTTCTCTGTTTTTAGCTTCCTTCACAAATTTTGGAAGTCTTGAAACCATAGTACTGTTACCGCTTCCTTTATTATTTCTTTCTCTTAATTCTGCTTCAATGTATCTCCCTAAATAATCAATGTGCTGCTGGTTATAAGCCCAAAAAATAGCTGCCCCCACTTCTTTTTGAAACCAAAGCGGTAAATTGTAATAATACTCTTTAACTAAGCCGTCATCCCTTTTTGAATTCTTCAAAACCTTTTCCACTTTTGGTTTCCACTCTTCCTGAAAATTACAATGCGGGCATCTTGTTTTATATACTTTCGGTTTGTCTTTTAAGGGTTGTGATTTAAATTCATACCTCTCATAACATTGATTACAATGTGCTTTACCATAAGCAATGTATTGATAAACGGGGCTGTCAAGTTTAAGAAAGCAATCTTTACATTCAAAAACTTTAGTATAACAATGCCCGCACTCACATTCTTCTGAAAGCTTACTCTTTACCTTAGCTTTAGAATCACATTTCGGACACCTCACTAAAATCTCGTTTATAAAACTTTCTAAAAACTTATTCTCATCCTGAAATCTTTTCATAATCTTTGTTTTTTATCGGTCCATTCTAACAATCTTTGGTGTGAAAGTTCCCAGAACTTCAACCAAATCAATTTGATTTGACATCACTTTAGTAATGTCCTTGTACGCCATAGGTGCTTCATCAATATTCCCTCCAATCAAGGTAACCTCATTCGCTTTTAATACCTTTTTAATTTCACTTTGCGTAAAAGTACTTTTACACTTCGCTCTCGAAAATAAACGTCCGGCACCGTGAGACGCAGAGTTTAAACTCTCAGCATTACCTTTACCCTTCACGATGTAACCGGGAGCCGTCATCGATCCGGGAATAATTCCTAATTGCCCTTCTCCTGCGGGCGTTGCACCTTTCCTGTGTACAATACATTCCTGACCGTTCACCATTTCTTTCCAGGCAAAATTGTGGTGGTTTTCAATCGTGACCACTACCCTTTTTCCAATAGCTTTGGCAATTCGTCTGTGAATATCATCGTGACAGGCTTTTGCATATTCTCCGGCTAAGTTCATAGCAAGCCAATATTCCTGTCCGTCATGCGTATTCAAATCCAACCAGGCTAAATGCTGCACATTTTTTGGTAACGGACATTGTTTTGTCGCCAAATAGGTATAATGTTTCGCAATATTTGCTCCTAACCCTCGAGATCCGCTATGCGATAAAACTGCGAAGTACTCCCCTTTTTCAAGCTTCCACTCGTTTTCAGGATTTTCAATTTTAGCAATCCCAAATTCGACAAAATGATTTCCTCCTCCAGAACTTCCCAACTGTTTATAAGCCTTCGGTAAAAGGTTCTTTAACAATGGAATATCCTGAAATTCACTTTTGTAAAAAACATCATGATCCACTCTTGACACATGAGTTTCATACATTCCAAATTTGGTATTGTCCTTCAAAATAGTTTCTAATTGATGTTCTTTACCTTTAAAATGAGAAGCGGGTAAGTCAAAAATCGAAAGACTCATTCGGCATCCAATATCCACCCCAACTCCATACGGAATTACAGCATTATCTGTTGCCAAAACTCCTCCAATGGGCAATCCATAGCCCGAATGTGCGTCTGGCATTAAAGCACCTGCAACTGAAATTGGCAGTTTTAATGAATCATACAATTGATACTTCGCCTGTTCATCAATCTCATTTTCGCCAAAAATTTTGAAGGGAGCTCTTGTTGTTTTTAACTGATGCATTCTTACCTGCACCGGCTTTATTAAACCTTCAGCTACCTTGCCCCAAGTACCATTACCTTCGTACTTTTCGGGATTCAGCAGTACATCTTTTGCTTCGGTTAAAATAGATTCCTTTTTCTCTCTTTTTCTATATCTGTTTATCTGCCCTAAGGCAATATTTATTGAATTGTTTTTTGGAAACCCCAATTTAATCAGGTCTTTTCCGGATAATTTATTTCCCATGATTTAGATCATTTCGTCTACATACTGCTGATACAATGCCTGTAGACTTTTATTTTTAATTGGACTTATCTCTTTTGGATTCTCTTTTTCGTAGTAACTCCATTTATGAGAAGAGCCATTTATTAATCTGTTTATTTTATATCTCAGATGATTGTTTACAATATAATTGTCTATAAACTGAATTTGACTTTCCAAATCAGAATCAACCATTTTGGTATGTGTTATCGTATAAGGACTAACACGCAGTACATATCGCCAGGGCTCATTGAATACATAGTGAATTTTGTATCGTTTACAATTGCTGCACCAGCGTTCTCTTTTATAAAAATGTACTTTTTCTTTTTCGGTCAATTCGAGTTTTGAACTTTTCCACTCCCATTCTGAAAATTCTTTTACAATTTGGATGTTTTCAACATATACATGCTTTCTTTTTCTCTTTTTCTTTCTCTTAAAAGATTTTTCAGAAGAAAATTGCCATGTATTTATTTTTTCCAATAATTCTCTGTAAAACGAAGCTTCACTTGATCTGGCCACATCATCTCTTAATTGAAAATTACGCTGCCATCCTTTTTGATAAGGAACTTCTAAAGCAACCAATGGTAAATTTCTACGCTTTTTCCAAAGGTCAACTTCAAGTTTTCTTAACTCAATTAATTGTTTTTCAAAATCTTCTTTAATTAATCGTCTTTTCTTTCTTTTACTTTTAAAACGAGCACATAAAGCATACTCATCTACCGTATAATTTTCCATAAAAAAATTATAGTGCATTAAATTAACAGCCCAATAGGCTTAGCATTTTATCCGTGAAGGATAAATAAAATCGATTTTCGGGAAAATTTGAAGTGTCTAGAATAAAAAAAAGCCCGAAACTAAATGTCTTCGGGCTTTTATATATCTAAAAGTATATTTCTAAGATTGAAATAAGCCACGAAGAAGTACTTCATCAAAATTGTTTGATGTGAAGCTCTGAGATGTAGATGTAAATACAAACATTTTTTCTTCGTTTTTAAAGGGTTATTATTTTTTTCGTCTGCAAATATTCAGAATACTTTTTCGATTTTCCAAATTTATTTTAAGAAAAATCAGTACAAAAAATTTATTCATATTATTCTTAAAGCCAAAAAAAAGACTACAGAACTCAAAATCAAAAAGATAGAAATCGCATTTTAAGGATATTTTTCTTAATATTTTTTTACTTAACCGCAAAGAATGCAAAGGAAAAAACGCAAAGTTCGCGAAGCTATGAGGCGAACTCTTTGCGAACTTTGCGAAAATCGTTGCGTGCCTCGCGGTTAAAATTCTGCATAAAAAAAGTCCTGATTTCTCAGGACTCTAATATTTTTTTGTTTGGTTATGTTTTTTGTTATTCTGTAACTTTGCTTTTAACAACAAGTCTGAAACCTTCACCGTGAATGTTTAGGATTTCAACGTCTTCGTCAGCTTTTAAGTATTTTCTAAGTTTAGCAATGTAAACGTCCATACTTCTGGATGTAAAATAGTTATCGTCTCTCCAGATTTTAGTCAAAGCTAATTCTCTTGGCATTAAGTCATTTTCATGAAGAATCAACATTTTAAGCAATTCATTCTCTTTTGGAGACAATTTTATCGGTTCCTCATTTTCAAATGTCAGGAATCTCAATTTAGAATTTAAATGGAATTTACCAATATTAAACTCAAACTGCACTTGCTCTGCTTTTGTATCAGCAGATTTTCTTTGAATAATTGCTTTAATTTTCATCAATAAAACCTCAGAATCAAAAGGCTTATTCAAATAATCATCAGCACCAGCTTTGTATCCTTTCAATACATCTTCTTTCATAGACTTAGCTGTTAAGAAGATAATCGGCACTTCGCTGTTCTTTTCTCTAATCTCCTTGGCTAAAGTATAACCATCTTTATAAGGCATCATCACATCAAGAATACATAAATCATATACATCCTTCTTGAATTTTTCGAAACCTTCCATACCGTTTTTAGCTAAAGTAACTTCAAAGTCATTTAACATTAGATAATCTTTAAGAACTGCCCCAAAATTAAGGTCATCTTCTACTAAAAGTATTCTTTTGTTATTATTTTCCATATTTTAATTTATTAATGGTATTTTTATTATAAAGGTGCTACCTTTTCCTTTCTCGCTTTCAACATATACTTGACCATTGTGGTCCTCTACTATTCTTTTCACATAAGCCAGACCTAGTCCGTGTCCTTTTACATTATGTAAATCACCTGTATGTTCTCTGTAAAATTTCTCAAAAACTCGTTTTTGAGCTACCTTACTCATACCAAGACCGTTATCTTTTACTTTTATCAGAATCATGTCTTTCACATTTTCTGTAAAAATTTCTATTTCAGGCGTACCTGGAGAATATTTTATGGCATTCTCCAAAATATTAACCAACACATTTGTAAAATGCACTTCGTTGATCAGACAGGTTGTTCTCGCTGCTTGAAAATGTTTAGCTACACTTCCTCCTCTGTCTTCTAAAATTAGATTTACATGTTCAATTGCATCATCAATGATATCATGAATAGCAGTTGGTTCTTTTGTAATATCCAGTTCTTTCTTTTCCAGTTTAGAAATACGAAGCACATTTTCTACCTGAGCATGCATTCTTTTATTTTCATCCCGGATCATTTGAAGATAGCGATACACTTTTTCTTTATCTTCAATTATCTTAGGGTTTTTAATAGCATCTAATGCCAGATTAATTGTCGCTATCGGTGTTTTAAACTCATGCGTCATGTTATTTATAAAATCGGTTTTGATTTCAGAAATATGTTTTTGACGTAACAATTGATTTAGTGCACTGGTATAAGCAACTATAATAATTAATGTAAAAATTATCGATAGTACGGTAATACTTAATAATTCTGACAATAAGAATTTCTTTTTATGCGGAAATGTAATAAACAATTCATATTTACTATTTCCTTCATTATCTGTATAAATTGGCACGTGATAACTTGCATCTTTATCGTAATGAAATCCATCCGATCTTACTTTCGTCGCAAGACCATTGTTGAGAACTCCGTATTCAAATTTGGTTTTCACACCATATTCTTCCAGTTCTTTCTTTAAGAGTTTTTGAAGTTTATCCTTTGTAATTCTACCCTCTATAGGCGTCAACGAAGCAACGTCTTTATACTGAATCTGCTGTTGAACTTTATTTAAAATATCCAGACTTCCTGATTTTTCGATTTTTAAATCAGGTATAATACTTTGACCTAAAGCACTATTGTCAATATTATTGTTATTATTGTATACTTCTGTAACTCTCTTTGAACTAAAGTTTTTAAATCTTTCGCTGCTAAATTTTTTATTAAAAATCGAACCGCTAATATCATAATCTTCAGATGTAAGCGTATTAGAATAAACTATTGTTTTGTTTGTTTTTGCGTTTCTTTGAATGTAAAAAACCTGAAGTAAGTCTTCTTTTTTAGGTGTCTTACCGGTACTGTCTTTAATGCGGTTGTATTTATCGTAAAAACTGTATTCTTCTTGCTGCTCCAATTTATCAGCAACGTTCCCAATTACCTGAGTAACATGATATTTAAACTGCTCATCGTTATTTTTGAACGAAGAATTAAACCAGTATACCTGCACCAAAATTATCCCTATTAAGGACAAGCTCATCAATAAAACAAGTAATCTAAAAAATAATTTATTCATCGAAACAAAATTAATATTTTAACAATATACTAAATAATACATTAACCAAATATTAACATTTAAGACTGATTTTGTTTTATATTTAAAATTTTAAGAATTTTAACAACTTCTTCTCTAGCAATTTTAAGATTACTGTTATTAATAACAAAATTGCTTAAAGAAATTCGTTTTTCATCATCCCACTGCATTTTCATTCGACTTATAACTTGCTCTCGTGTGGTTTTATCACGCTTAACAACTCTTTCAATTCTTATCTCTTCAGGAGCCGTAACGGTTACGATAACATCACAATCTTTATAACGGCCACTTTCAAACAAAATTGCAGCTTCGTAAATTACATAGTGGTATTTTTTGTTCTTTAACAACCAAAGCTCGAAGTCTTCTTTAACTGCCGGATGTACAATTGCATTTAATGCTGCCAGTTTATCGGCGTCATTAAAAACAATCTCGGCTAATTTAGCTCTGTTTAAAACATCATTTTCAAAGAGCGAGTCTCCAAAAGCAAGTTTAATTTGTTGCACAATCTTTTCAGACTGCATTACTTTTTTGGCTTCATCATCGGCGATATACAAGGGCACTCCCATTTCTGCAAAGTAGTTTGCAATAGTGGTTTTTCCACTTCCTATTCCGCCTGTCAGGCCAATAATTTTAGCCATACCTATATTTTAAAAAACATCTTAGGAAAAGCCTCTTGGGGTTTTTTCTTTAAAACAATAACTTTCAGAAACGATTTTAGAAATCCTGTTCCATAGCCATAAAACTGCTTCCATACAGCAATTACAGATAAATATCCAATTTTAATGCTTTTATTCTGAATAGCAGCTGTCAGAAAAATTACCACGAAATATACAAAATATAATTGTAATAGGATATCAATATTAAAAATTAATAGTAAAAAAGCTAATAATAATCCTATGATAAAAATGGTAGGAAAAAAGAATGTTAGTTTATTATGTTCCGGATACCAGCTGTTTAATATTGGTCTGGCGATTCCAAATTTATTCACCTGAATTGAAAACTTTTCCCAGTCAATTCTTCGCTTATGATACACATACGCTTCTGTAAATAATCTGGTTTCAAATCCTAAATTCCACAAACGAATAGAAAGATCAGGATCTTCTCCCGGGTGAATGTTTCCAAACCCTTTTGAAGCTATAAAAGCTTTCTTTGAAATCCCCATGTTAAAACTTCTAGGCTGAAATTTATTGATTTTCTCAGATCCTCCACGAATTCCTCCCGTCGTTAAAAATGAAGTCATCGCAAAATTAATGGCTTTCTGAATATCCGAAAAACTATCTAGTGCTTTATCCGGTCCTCCAAAACAATCCACATAATCCTCATTAAGCGCTTTTCTAACTTCCGTCAGGTAGTTTGCCGGAATAATACAATCAGAATCAAAAATGATAAAATAATCTCCCCTGGCCTTCTGCATTCCAAAGTTTCTTGAATCTCCTGGGCCTGAATTTTCTTTAAAATAGTACGATATATTCAATTTGCCTTGATAGTTCATCACGACATCTTTACAAGGTATTGATGATCCGTCTTCGACAAGAACAATTTCAAAGGCTTCATTATAATCGGATTTAGATAAGCTTTCTAAAAGTTCATCTACTTCATCCGGACGATTATACACGGGTATAATTAAAGAAAAAATCATAGCGATCACGCGGTATTAAAGTGGCAATATTTTAAATTTCAAAATTTTAACAAAGATATGTTATATTCATAAAAA
Organism: Flavobacterium sp. N502540; assembly: GCF_025947365.1. NCBI lineage: Bacteria > Pseudomonadati > Bacteroidota > Flavobacteriia > Flavobacteriales > Flavobacteriaceae > Flavobacterium > Flavobacterium sp. N502540. The sequence continues at coordinate 4,067,445 of NZ_CP110012.1, read as the reverse complement.
AACCATTCGTCGCAACGAATGGTTTTCATATCTAGTAGTATTTTTTTCTTTTTTATTTGATACTTTCAATTTCAACAACTTCATTTGCTTCGGCAGCATAGTCTACACCAGCAAATTCAAATCCAAATAGATTTAGGAAGTCATTTCTATATCCGGCTAAATCTCCAATTGCAGGTAACGTTTCAGTTGTAGCCTCTAACCAAAGTTTAGCCACTTTAGCCTGCACATCCTCACGCATTTCCCAATCGTCGATTCTGATTCTTCCCTTTTCATCTACAGGAACTTCTCCTCCATTGTACAATCTGTCCTGAAACAAGCGCTGGATTTGCTCGATACAACCTTCGTGTATTCCTTCTTCTTTCATAATTTTATACAAAAGAGAAATATACAAAGGAATAACCGGAATTGCAGAACTTGCCTGTGTTACCAAAGCTTTATTTACAGAAACATATGCTTTTCCTCCAATAGATTTTAAACTATCTGTAATTGAAAATGCTGTAGCTTCTAAATCATCTTTTGCACGACCAATTGTACCTTTACGGTAAACTGCCTCTGTCAAAGCCGGCCCGATATAAGAATAAGCTACTGTAGTAGCGCCATCTGCCAATAAATTCTCTGCTTTTAAAGCATCCATCCACATCGTCCAGTCTTCACCTCCCATTACAGCAACTGTATTGGCAATATCTTCTTCATTTGCCGGAGCAATAGAAACTTCTGAAACGTTTCCAGTGTGAAAATCAACTGTTTTATTGGTAAAAGTTTGTCCGATTGGTTTTAAAACTGAACGGTGCAAAACTCCTGTAACCGGGTGCTGACGCACCGGAGAAGCTAAACTGTAGATTACCAAATCAACCTGACCTAAATCGGCTTTGATTAAATCTAAAGTCTGTCTTTTTATTTCGTTTGAAAAAGCATCTCCGTTGATACTTTTTGCATATAAACCTGCTTTGTGAGCTTCTGTTTCAAATGCAGCAGAATTATACCATCCTGGTGAAGCTGTTTTTCCTTCAACCGGTGGTTTTTCAAAAAACACTCCAATTGTTGAAGCATCAGATCCAAAAGCACTTGTAATTCTTGAAGCTAATCCGAAACCTGTTGAAGCACCAATAACTAATACTTTTTTTGCACCAGCAATTGGTCCTTTTGATTTGATATATTCTATTTGATTTTTAACATTTTGCTCGCTGCCTTTTGGGTGGGCTGTCAAGCAAATAAATCCTCTCATTCTAGGCTCTATAATCATATTTTTGTTTTTTTCGTATTTTAAACAATCTTTAAAAACATAAAGATTGCATTTTATTTACGTTTGTTTAATTCGCTTTTAAGATGACAAATATAAATTATTTCTTTAGTTCAACAAGGCCTTAGCATGATTTAAAGCCGAATCAGAAACAACTGCTCCGGATAACATTTGAGCAATTTCTATAACTCTTTCTTCCTGAGACAATAGCTTAAGTTCTGATTGTGTATCCTCATCAACCGTTGATTTAGAGACTTTAAAATGTGAATCTCCTTTGGCTGCAATTTGAGGTAAATGGGTGATGGCAAAAATCTGCATTGTACCACTCATTTCTTTCATAATTTCTCCCATTCTAATAGCAATTTCTCCTGAAACCCCGGTATCAATCTCGTCAAAAATTAAGGTTGGAAGTTTTGAATATTGTGCCAGAATCGCTTTAACTGCCAGCATAATACGTGACATTTCTCCTCCTGAAGCTACTTTTTTCAGCAAGCCAAAATCAGTTCCTTTATTTGCCGAGAATAAAAACTGTAATTCATCTTTTCCGTTTTGGAAATAGGTCTCAGAGGACAAAAGCTCCATATTGAAACGTACATTTGGCATTCCCAAGGTCTCTAATATTGTAACTAACTTTTGTGACAAAACCGGAATTGCATTGATTCTATTCTGATGAATAGCTGTCGCAAAAGTGTCTAATTCTGTAACTTTTTGAGCTATGGATTCTGATAAAGCAGTAATTTCTTCTCCAATATTATCCAATTCCACCAGGGAATTTTCTAACGTCGTTTGTATTCCAAGCAATTCATCAACAGAAGTTACCTGATGCTTTTTTTGCAAATTATAAATTAGCTGTAGTTTTTGACTCACTAATTCTAATTGTGCAGGATCGTTCAAAAGTTTTTCAGAGGCATTTTGCAATTCTTTTGAAACATCATCAAACTCAATGGCTAAACTGGTAATCCTCTCAAAAACATTTTGGTATTCCGGTGAAAAAAGTGCTATTTTCTGTAGTGCTGTTTTTATTTCATTCAGACTATGAAAAACTCCAAATTGCTCTTCATTGGCAATTGCCAGAGATTTGTCCATTGCCTCTTTAATAATTTCAACATTATTCAGTTTTTCAAAATCGGCTTCCAATTCTTCCTGCTCTCCTGATTTTAATTTTGCAGTAACCAACTCATTTAACAAATAGGTATTGTATTCCTGCTCTTTTCCTGAATCACTTTGTTTTTTCAACAAAGCATTTAATTTGGACTTATCTGATTTATATCCTTTCAAAACATCCTGATACGATTGAATCACTTCTCCATTATTAGCAATAGCATCAATAATTTTAAACTGAACTCCCTCGTCTGACAGCTCCTGAGTCTGCTGTTGCGAATGAATATCTATCAAAAACAAGCTCAGATCCTGCAATTCCTGCAAATTTACCGGACTATCATTAATAAAAGCGCGCGATTTTCCTGAAGGCAAAATTTCTCTTCTAATAATAGTCTCATCTTCATAATCGAGATCATTTGCTGTAAAAAAATCTTTCAGGTTGTATTTAGAAATTTCAAACTGTGCTTCAATTACACATTTTTCTTCTTTATTTTTTAGTGAAGTTAAATCGGCTCTTTTTCCTAAAACCAATCCTATCGCTCCTAATATAATAGATTTACCTGCACCTGTTTCACCAGTAATAATAGAAAAACCTTTTGAAAAATCTATAGTTAATTTTTCAATCAGTGCATAGTTTTTAATCGACAAGGACGTTATCATAGGGAATTTGGGAAATATAAAAATTAATAAAGAGAGTAATTAAAATGGACTAGAATTTTATCTGCGACCATTTGGCGGTATTCAACGGAGATACTTTATTTAAGACATCGGTCAGATCTGTAATCGGAATACTTGGTCCTCCAGAAAATATAGAGACAATTTCGTCTGATTTGGCATCAAAAAAAACTCTGGTCAAAAAGGCATTAGGTTTTACCGAATTCAATTTTCCGGTAAGCATCAAGGCTGATTTGATTTTTTCTTTTGAGGCTTTCAAATCCTGACTCATACCATCTAAACCATTATGATACATGAACATGGTTTGACGTAAATCGCTGTACATTGGCGAAATCATATCGGTAATCAAATAATAACGGTTTTGAACTCCGTCTGACTGGCTCCAGCCTTTTGATCCTCCTTGCTGCGCTACACTTGCAATATTCTGAGCGGTTTCAAGATATTGACTTCCTGCTCCCATTTGAAAGCTATCTGCGTCCATCGCTAAAATTAAATAACTGTAAAAAGAAACTACAGATACTAAATTAGACTCAAACGTGGTCGGATTAAACAACAAAGGCTCATATTCAATATACCTGAAGTTAAAATCTTTATCGTTGTAATTTAATATTGGTGAAGAATAAGTAGAATTATAAATCAATCTTGAGGATTGCACCTGAATGGTACCTGAAAACTGATCGGAACTGTTTGACGACAGCGTAATGTACATCGAGCAATTGATTCGCTCGTTTTGTTTTAAGACTGTTCCCGTCCAATCTGTTTTATTTACAAACTCCGACAACGAAGTCTGAAGTGTTTTAAATACTTGCTGATTGGGATTGGGTAATCTTTCTGTATTAATAGTTACAGTGCAATTTAGCTGCTGTGCTTGTGTGAAGCCAAAGATTAAAAATGCTAAAAAAGTAACTAGTTTATTCATACGAAAGATATTATTTTGATTACAGCATATAACAGACTTACTATCCTTGTTATTGCTTTGTTTACTCTAAATCCTTATGATTTCGCAAAATGCAAAACCACTTTATTTAAAATATCAACAGCAACAGATTCTTTTGATTTTAATTCCATCGGTTCGATTTTAAAATCCTGATCAATAAAGGTAACTTTATTGGTTTCTTTTTTAAAACCTGCTCCTTCATCCTGTAAGGAATTTAGAACAATCAAATCTAAGTTTTTTTTCTGAATTTTCAGCTTCGCATTTTCAATTTCATTCTCAGTTTCCAATGCAAATCCAATTAAAAACTGATTTTTCTTTATCGCTCCTAATGAAGCCAGAATATCTTTTGTTTTTTCAAGTTCAATCGAAAATTCATCTGCCGCTTTCTTAATCTTTTGTGAAGCGACTACTTTTGGTCTGTAATCAGCTACTGCAGCCGCAGCGATTGCTACATCAACATTGTTAAAATACTCATGACAGACATCATACATATCTTGCGCCGAAACTACATTGATCACTTCCACTAAACCATTTTTAGCTTTATAATGTGTTGGTCCCGCAACCAAAATAACCTGAGCGCCTAAGTTTGCTGCTTCATTTGCCAGATCAAAACCCATTTTTCCCGAAGAATGATTTCCTATAAAACGCACAGGATCGATTGCTTCGTATGTTGGACCGGCAGTAATTAGTATTTTTTTCCCTTTTAAAGGCAATTTACTTTCTAAATCGGCTTCCAGAAAGGCAATAATATTTTCGGGTTCAGCCATTCTCCCTTCTCCGGATAAACCACTGGCCAACTCACCGCTTTCAGCCGGAATCATAATGTTTCCGAAACTTTTTAAGGCCGTAAAACTAGACAAGACCGAAGGGTGTTTGTACATATCCAAATCCATTGCCGGTGCAAAATAAACCGGACATTTGGCTGATAAATAGGTAGCTACTAAAAGATTATCGCTATTCCCTGTTGTCATTTTAGACAAGGTATTGGATGTTGCAGGTGCAATCAGCATCAAATCGGCCCAAAGAGCCAAATCAACGTGATTGTTCCAGACAGCATCTTCATCATCCTGATTAAAGAAACTGGAATGTACCGGATTTTTTGATAGTGTAGATAAGGTAAGTGGAGTCACAAAATCCTTAGAAGCAGGTGTCATTATCACTTGGACATGTGCACCTGCTTTTATAAAGAGTCGTACTAATGAGGCTGTTTTATAGGCTGCAATTCCACCAGAAACCCCTAGTAAAATTTTCTTCCCGTTTAAAACTGACATTATACTATATTATTTGTTTGAACCTCTGTGGTATGTTTTACCGTCTAACCACTCCTGAACTGCTAAAGCGTGAGGTTTTGGTAATTTTTCGTAAAATTTAGAAACTTCGATTTGTTCTTTATTTTCAAAAACTTCTTCAAGACTGTCATTATAAGTAGCAAACTCTTCCAATTTCTCTGTCAATTCTTTTTTAATTTCAGAGTTAATTTGATTTGCTCTTTTAGCCATAATGGTAATTGCTTCATACACATTTCCTGTTGGCTCTTCAATAACTGTTTTATTGTAAGTTATTGTATTTACAGGAGCATTCGTCTTTTTTAAATCCATGACTTTATTTTATTTAGTAAATTTTTGTAAATCTGTTTCCACTCTGGCATTCATTTCATCTGCCTCTTTTTTATACTTCGTAGCACCATTAAACTTAATCAAGTTTCCATAAGCTACTTTAGCCACATTTAAACGCTCTTCCATTTTTGAAGGAATACTGTTTATTGCTAATTTATATGCTGAATCGTATTTATAAAACAATGCATCTTCTTTTAACGGTGTTCCCGGAAAATCAGCAATAAAATTATCAAAAGCGATTAATGCTGATTTGTAATCAGAAATTGTATTGTATCCTTTAGCGTTTTCGTATGCTTTTTTCTCCAGTTTACCATTTAAAACTTTTACAGCTTCGTTTGCCTGAGCGATATACTCAGAATTTGGATAACTTTCAATAAAAGTTTGTAATTTCTCTAAGGCTTTTACAGTGTCTGTCTGATCCAGGCTGTAAACAGGCGCTAATTTAGAATAACTGTATGCTCCTAAAAAAGCAGCTTCCTGAACTTTTTCACTTCTGGGATAACCGGAAACGAAACTCTCAAACTGGTAACCTGCTAAGTAATATTGCTTTGTTTTGTAATAAGATTGTGAGAACATGTAAAATAATTTCTCTGCCTGAGGTTTCCCTCTGTAAGAAGATGCCAATTGTTCAAAAAGACGTATGGCTTTTGAATATTTACCTGCATCGTACATTTTCGTTGCAACTTCGAATTTTGCAGCAACATCATCGTTCTTTAATGCCTTTTGGTATTCGCTACAAGAACAAAAAAGGACAACAATAATTAACAGAGATACTATTTTTTTCATTTTCTTACTTTTATTATGATTCCTTAGACAATTATGCCAAAGCAAAATCACACCGAAGTTTCGGTGGCAAATTTAGTTATTAATTTAGCTACTACAAAATATTTTTTGGTACAGAGCCTGTTTAAATTTTATTTATTGGATTTCTTATCATAATTTTCAACTGCAACTTCGTTATTCTTTTATATAATAGCGCTACTATTCTATAAAAACTTGTCTTGTTTCGCTCGAAAATCCTTTGATAATAAACCTCAAAAATAAATTCTAAACAGACTCTAATAAAATACCGACAATCTCATGCTTATTTTATGCTGTTTTTTACAAATTCATTCAATCTGCCTGCTAATGAATCATCAACAGATACCAATGGTAGGCGAACTGTGTTCTCAGCAATACCAAGGGCTTGAAAAACTTGTTTGATTCCGGCAGGATTTCCCTGCTCAAAAATCATATCAATACAATCAGATAAAAGATACTGTGTTTTAAACGCTTCAGTTACCTTTTTATTGAGTCCCAAACGAATCATTTCTGTAAATTCTTTTGGAAAACCTTGTCCGATAACCGAAATTACCCCTGCTCCGCCTGCCAAAACAATTGGCAAAGCAATCATATCATCTCCCGAAATAATCAGAAAACCTTCCGGTGCATTTTTAATCAACTGTAAAGCCTGAGCCATATCTCCGGCAGCTTCTTTAATCGCTACCACATTACTAAAATCATTCGCCAAGCGAATTACTGTTGACGGCAGCATGTTACTGGATGTTCTTCCCGGAACGTTATATAAAATCACAGGAATTGGAGAAGCTTCTGCAATAGCTTTAAAGTGCTGATAGATTCCTTCTTGTGTTGGTCTGTTATAATACGGAGAAACAGAGAGTATAGCTTCAAAAGCAGAAAAATCTCTTGTTTTCAATTCGGCTACAATTTCCATGGTATTATTTCCACCAACTCCAAGTACTAACGGTAGTCTTCCTTTATTAGTATCTATAACCGTTTTAATCACCAGTTCTTTTTCGGCTTGTGTCAGAGTAGCATTTTCTGCCGTTGTCCCCATAACTACAAGATACTCAACACCACCGTCTATCGAAAAATTAACGATGCGCTGTAAAGCTTCGATATCTACTGAAAAGTCTTTTTTAAATGGGGTTACAAGCGCAACACCAGTTCCTATTAATGATTGCATATTCTACTTTATAATTTTATTTTATACTCTTTAAATATCTAAACAATTCGTGCACGAAAAGTTTGTAATTCTTTATAGCAGTATCAATCATCCATCGATTTAATTTTTCATCTACTGATGCGAATCCTACTTTAAACTTCGCTTTTGACCTGGCAGTTATCAGCATCAAAATGGCCATTTCAATGTCATAATAACTAATCAAAAGATCAAATTCTGTTTTTATAAATTCATTTAAGAAACCTTCCGTAATCTCCCCCTTCCAACTGACACTTTTTTGTCCAAAAGTTGGTCTTGCATACGTTTGTTTCTCGCTAAATTTACTTTTGTACACTGCAATTTTGATGTTCTCAGGAGTAATTCCTTTCGAGACTAACTCCTTTATCAGGTCTTCTGAATGATCAAATCTACTTTCATCGATCAGTAAACCAATTGTTTGCACATTACTTGTAAACACTTCGTTTTTGACATTATTCAAGTTATTTTTTAATGATTTTTTTACAAAAAATTCCTTTATATAATTTAAAAACATAGTACTTTTACCAGATTACAAAATTAATTATTTAAGTCGCATTTAAGATGGTAAAACTAAAAAAGTATAACGGAGTTTTGAAACTTTTTGTTATATTCTTAACACTTTTTTTTATATTTTCCTGTAGCCAGAAAAATTATAATCTAACAAAAATTGAAGGAAAGCAACTTCCGATAACTGAAAAAGGGACTGAAACGCCTGCTATTGAGAACTTTATTAAACCTTATCGTGATCACATTAATAAGGATTTAGATAATGTTCTGGCTTATTGCCCTGAAACTCTTGATAAAAGTACAGGGAAATGGCAAACCAGCATTGGTAACCTTATGGCTGACGTTTGTGTTAAAAGAGGAAACCTGGTTTTTGAGGCACGCGAGAAGAAAAGAATTGATTTGTGCTTACTAAATCATGGTGGTATCCGAGCTATATTACCTAAAGGAAATGTAACCAACAGAACAGCATTTGAAATTATGCCTTTTGAAAACAGTATGGTGGTTATGGCTTTAAAGGGGGATCAAATTTTAGAAATGACTTCCTATATTATTAAAGCGCAAAAAGCACAGCCTTTATCAGGTATGACTTTTACTATTGCAAAAGACAAGACTGCAAAAAACATTATGATTCAGGGAAAACCTCTTGATCTTAATAAAATTTACTATGTAGCAACAAATGATTATTTGGCAAATGGCGGAGACAGTATGTCTTTTTTCGCAAAAAGTGTTCAAAAATATGATCTGAACTACAAACTGAGAGATGTATTAATTGATTACTTTAAAGAAGTTGATACGATTCCGGTAGCAAAAGACATCCGAATTACAGAAGAATAAAAATCCCATTTCGCAAAAACATACAAAATGAAAAGAAGAGAATTTATCGAAAAAACAGCTGCAAGTACTGCCTTATTAAGTCTAGGTTTGTCGTTGAGCAGTTTTGAAAGTAACGATATCAAACACTTAACCATTCTACATACTAACGATGTTCACAGCCATATTGATCCATTTCCGGCTGATGATCCTCGTAATCCAAACAAAGGTGGTGTCTCACGCAGAGCCGCACTTATAGAAACGATTCGTAAAGAAAATCCAAATGTACTTTTACTGGATGCCGGCGATATTTTTCAGGGAACTCCTTACTTTAATTATTATGGAGGGGAACTGGAATTTAAACTGATGAGTATGATGAAATACGACGCATCGACTATTGGAAACCACGATTTCGACAATGGTCTTGACGGATTACATGCACAAATGCCTCACGCTAGTTTTGATTTTATCTGCTCGAACTATGATTTTAAAAATACGGTGATGAACGGCCTTGTAAAACCGTATAAAATTTTCAATAAAAACGGAATTAAAGTAGGGGTCTTTGGTTTAGGAATTGAGCTTGCAGGCTTGGTTGACAAACAAATGTATAAAGAAACAATTTACAACAATCCTGTAGAAATTGCACAGGACATGACGCAATTGTTAAAGAAAGAAGAAAAATGCGATTTGGTTGTTTGTCTGTCACACCTTGGATACAAGTACAAAGATGATGAATCTAAAATTTGTGATTTAAAACTGGCTGCTCAAACTCAGGATATTGATTTGATTATTGGAGGTCATACACATACTTTCTTAGACAAACCAACTGTTGTAAAAAACAAAGCCAATCAGGATGTTTTGGTGAATCAGGTAGGCTGCTATGGAATCAATTTAGGAAGAATAGACTTTTACTTCGATAAGAACAAAGCTCACACAAACGAAGGGAAATCAATTATTGTTTAGCGCTTTTCTTTTTTTTGGTTTTCGTTTTTTCCAGGAAATACTCGACCATAAAAAAGTATGCTAAAATTTGAGTGACATCCCGGATCAGTACCAGGACTACGGAATAGGAAAAGTATTCATTGAAAATATAGAATATATCTGAAAAGATATAGGAAATTGCCATTAATGACATGAGTAAAGCTAAGTAGGTTCCTTTTGTAATATAACTAATGAAGGACAAACAGCTTAACACACTTAAGACAATTCCGTAGATCATATAGATCAAACTAAATCGTTTCATATTATCAAATTGCATTCCCAATGCTGATACTAAGAGATATACGATAAAAATAACTACTATAGAAACTGGAAGAAAATCTTTTTTTTCCAGTTTTATTTTTTCATGCCCTCCCAGATAAAGTCGGATAATTAAAAGATAAACGACTAAAAAACACAAAACTCCTCCCAGTTCAGAACTTTCAATATCCATTAGATTAAACACCTGACCAATAAAGCTGAAAAAAAAGATAACCCCTTCGATTTTCCCGATATTGAATTCGGTGCTAATCAAAAAGTAAATAAAAATCGAAGGAATTACAATGGCTTTGGCATAAGTCGCAAATAAAAACAGCTCGGTCCAGTCAAAAATGGCCGTGCACAATAATGCTAAAAAAAATAAAATCAACGACGGTTTATTCGCTTTCATTTAGTTTGTTTATAAAATCTTCTTCAGACAGAATAGGGATATTTAATTTACTGGCTTTTTCTAATTTTGCCGGCCCCATATTATCTCCTGCGACAACAAAATCTGTTTTTGCCGAAATAGAGCTTCCTACCTTACCACCATTGTCTTCAATAGTTTTCTTCAATTCATCTCTGGAGAATTGAGTAAAAACTCCTGAAACCACAAATGTTTTTCCGATAAATTTTTCGGTAGCATTCGGGTTTATCTTCTCTACAATTTCAAACTGAATACCGTAACTTTTGAGGCGGTCTATAATTTCCTGATTCTCTTTATTCTCAAAAAATTCAATTACACTTTTGGCAATTCTTTCTCCAATTTCATCTACCAAAATCAAATCCATCAGTGTAGCCTGACGTAATGCATCAATATTTTTATAATGTTTCGCCAGTTTTTTGGCTACCGTTTCACCTACAAAACGAATTCCTAAGGCAAAAAGAACGCTCTCAAATGGGATTTCTTTTGATTTCTCTACTCCTTTTACCAGATTCTCGGCAGATTTTTGCGCCATTCTCTCTAAAGGTAAAATATCTTCTACTTTTAATTCATACAAATCGGCATAATTATGCACCAATCCATTATTGAAAAGCAAAGTAACTGTTTCGCCGCCAAGTCCTTCAATATCCATTGCTTTTCTTGAAATGTAATGTTGAATCCTTCCAATAATCTGTGGTGGACATCCATAAAAGTTAGGGCAATAATGATTGGCTTCTCCTTCATTTCGAATCAATTCGGTTTGGCATTCCGGACAATGTGTGATGTATGCAGTAACTTCTGAATCTTCTGGGCGTTTTGACAGGTCGACGGCAATTATTTTCGGAATGATCTCTCCTCCTTTTTCTACAAAAACGGTGTCATTGATTCTGATATCCAATTTTTCAATCTGATCCGCATTGTGTAAAGAGGCTCTTTTTACAATGGTTCCGGCCAATTGTACCGGTTCTAAATTGGCCACGGGTGTTATTGCTCCCGTACGGCCTACCTGATACGAAATAGACTGAAGTGTGGTAGAAACCTGCTCTGATTTGAATTTATAAGCTATGGCCCAACGTGGAGATTTTGCGGTGTATCCTAATTCTTCCTGATGCTGAATACTGTTTACTTTTACGACTACCCCATCGGTTTCGTAAGGTAAGTTATGACGGTGTACATCCCAATAATCAATGAAGTCGAAAACTTCCTGCATATTTTGCACCAGTTTTGCTTCGTTAGGTACTTTGAACCCCCAATTTCTGGCAGATTCCAATCCTTCAAACTGGGAAGTAAATGGTAAATTGTTTCCTGTAACAAAATACAACAAACATTCTAACGGACGTTTGGCAACCTCAGCACTATCCTGTAATTTCAAACTTCCTGAAGCTGTATTTCTGGGATTTGAATAGGGTGTTTCTCCTATTTCAATTAGATCCTGATTCATTTTTTCGAAACCGGCAAAAGGCAGAATTATTTCTCCTCTAATATCAAATTTATCCGGGTAGTTCCCTTTTAATTGTAAAGGAATCGATTTTATAGTCTTGATGTTGTTGGTTACCTCATCTCCCTGAAAACCGTCTCCTCTTGTTAAAGCCTGAACCAGTTTTCCGTTTTCATAAGTAATACTGATCGAAGCTCCATCATATTTTAATTCGCAGGTATACTGCAGATCTACATTTCCTAAAACTTTCTGAATTCTGGTTTCCCAATCCAGTAAATCTTCTTTAGAATAGGAATTATCCAAAGAATACATCCTGTATTGGTGTGCAATTGTTTTAAAATTCTTGGTCACAGTACCTCCTACTCTCTGAGTTGGGGAATTTTCATCAAAAAACTCAGGATGTTTATTTTCTAAATCCTGAAGCTCCTTTAACTTAATATCAAAATCATAATCAGAAATTGTAGCGTTGTCTAACACATAATAATCGTAATTATGCTGATTAAGTTCGTTTCGTAAAGCCTGAATTGTTTCTTGAATACTCATAAGATTTTAAAATACCGGAGGTTTTGATTTTGAATAATTGAATACCAAAATTAGGATTATTTTTGTTCAAAAACAGTAAAATCCGAAAGTTTTATAAACTCAAAAATCAAGTTGCAAAAAGATGCAACTTGATTTTCTTCCTGCCCATTCTTCTTAAAAAAGAATTAATAAAAACCAACTTCCAAATGGTTTCTTCATTTTACAAATTCAAACTAACAATCAAATCATTAGCCTAAAAATGTAACTCTATTTTTGAATTATAATAAAGTCTGAGCGTCTGTTTAACAAATGTTCCGCCTCGGTACATTTTACACCATTTTTGCATTTATTGATCGGACGGCTTTCACCATAACCAATAGCACTTTCGATTCTTGCAGTGTCAATACCTTGTGAAAGGATATAATCACGTGTTGATTTAGCTCTATTATCTGAAAGTTTCAGGTTATAAGCATCTTTACCTCTGGAATCGGTATGGGACTCAATTTTGATGCGGATTTTAGGAAATTTTCGCATCACAAATACTACTTTATCCAGTTCAGTGGCAGCCAAAGGTGTAATATTGTATTTGTCGTAATCAAAATAAATCGGATTAACGTCTACTTTTTCGACACCTTGTTTTTTCACTACCAGATCATCATAATTACTAAGCTCAAAATCAATATCGGTAATTTCAGCTTCATTGATTTTGGTCGTGGCAACTGTTTTTTCATCGTCACTGTAATTAAATTTTGAAGCTACCAGACGAACTGTTTTGTTACAAGGAACAGTGACTGCATATTTGCCATCAAAATTGGTTTTAGTTTCTGCCAAAACCTCATTGTACGAATCATAAGCAATTACTGTAACATCGGCTAAAAGTGCTTTTGATTTATGATCGATTGCTTTTCCTGAAATATTCTGATTGCAAACGGGTTGTCCTTTAGTAAAGGAATAAATATCATCATCGCCTTTTCCTCCTGCTCTGTTTGAAGATACATATCCATAACTTCCGGTTTTATCAATCACAAAAGTAAAATCGTCTTTATTACTGTTTACCGGAGCTCCTAAATTTTGTGGTGTCGAAAAACTCCCATCGGATAACATTTTACTTTCGTACACATCTAAATCTCCCAAGCCATAATGTCCGTCTGAAGAAAAATAAAGTATTCCGTTTCGAAAGAATGGAAACAAGTCATTCCCTAATGTATTGATTTTTGGTCCTAAATTTTGAGGCGAACTGATGGTTCCGTCGTTTGCAATTTTCACTACGTACAAATCGGTTTCTCCATAACCGCCCGGCATATCGGAAGCGAAGAAGAGTAATTTACCATCGTCGCTTAAACTAGGATGCCCAACCGAATAATCGTCACTGTCAAAGAATATTTTTTGAGGATTTTCTACTTTTCCGTCAACCAAAGATCCTTTTAGAATTTGGAAGTTATTGATTCTGTCCTGGTCGACTACTAATTTGTTTTTCTTGACAATATTAGAGGTGTAATAAATTGTTTTTCCGCTGGCATCAAACGAGGCTGTGGCTTCATGATATTTAGTCATCACATTAGGGATAAACAATTTTTCGTTGAACAAGCCACCATCGGCAAGATTTCTTTCTGCAATATACAAATTCAGAAAGGGCTGATTGTTCCAGTTGTAGAGTTTATCGGCAAACTTTGTAGTATCTCTGGCCGATGAAAATACAATTCGGTCCTGAAAAAAAGTAGCCCCAAAATCAGATTTACTGGTATTAATGTCTAAGTTTCTAATGTTGTACAAAGACTTTGTTTTGGCCAGACTGTCCAATTGTTTTTTCTGGGCGACATACCGATTAATCTCTTTTTGATCTCCCTTTTTATTGAGATACTCTTTGGTGATTTTATCGGCTTCGTCATAATCCATCACGGCTTTCATAGACTGAATATAACGCAGGTAATAAATGTCGGTTAAATTATTCCCTTGTATCTGATACAGTCTTTTATACCATCGAAGCGCATTTCTTCCGTCGGAAATAAAATAATAGGAATCTGCAGCATTTTTTATGGTTTGTGCTGTTGGATTCTCTATATTCTGCAAACACTCTTCATAAGCTTTAGCTGCATCGGTATAAGAGAAATTTCTAAACAATGCGTCGGCCTTTTTTAAATTAGTCTTTTGAGCAAAACCAAAGGTAATGCTCAAGACTAAACTGAGGATATATAGTTTTTTCATAGAATTTATGTTTTAGAAGAATCGAGGTGATTTGATTTTACTTTGCTTTTTAGTAAACTGATAACGCAAGATGATCTCATGTGATCCATCATTGTATTTATTCAAATCACTAACGGTATAATCAAAAGCATAGCCCGCATAAAAACTTCTGGATATCTGAAAACCTGCCAGAATACTTAGCGAGTCGTCTGTTCGGTAAGATCCTCCTATTACAAACTTTTCTGCTATCATAAAATTTGCCGAGATATCAGCAGTAAGTGGTGCTCCACTCACTGCTTTTACCAAAAATGCCGGTTTAAATTTTAAGTTCGGATTCAGATCAAAAACATAACCTCCCATCAGGTAGTAATGTAATCGATCGTAAGATATTGATTCCTGAATATCATTGTAATAATCACTTCTGATAAAGCTTGGAACCGAAAGCCCTACATACCACTTGTTAGTGTAATAGTACACCCCTGCTCCTACAGCCAGTTTCAATTGATTATTAATATTCTGATTCAGTAATACATCATTATCATTATAGAATCGCCCTTTTGACCAGTCTATATTTAACATTCGCATACCTGCTTTCAACCCGAATGCGAGTCTTTTTTCATATCCCAGAGGAACTGAGTAAGCGAAGTTTCCGTCGATATACAATTCGTTCGACGGGCCAATTTTGTCGTTAACGACGCTTAACCCTAAACCAATCATCTCGTTTCGAAGCGGTGAATGAACAGAAAACGATTGTGTTTCTGGTGCTCCATCAATTCCAACCCATTGCGAACGGTGTAAAAGCGTCGCCTCTATGGTTCCTGTAGATCCTGCATAAGCTGGATTCACCGACATCGTATTGTACATGTATTGCGTGTACTCCGGATCCTGCTGTGCGCTGGCACAAAATGTGATAAAAGAACATATTAAAATAAAATACGATTCTAATGATTTTATATATAGTTTCATAACGATACTTATTAAGTTTAATTAATTAGATGATTAATACGGCTGCTTATCTCATTATAGATAACCATCCTTTTTTAACCGTCCCGTCTCCTATTGCTATCACATAGAAATAAGTACCTGTTGGCAGCATATCTCCTCTGTTGATAACTCCGGATACATTAGCGGTTCCGTCCCAATCATTTTCATAATGTTGTTTACTATATACTAATGAACCGTATCTGTTATACACTTTCAACTCATTATTTGGATAAGTTTCGATACAATCAATTCTGAACAAATCATTTGCCCCGTCATTGTTTGGAGTAAATTCATTGTAAACGGTCAAACAAATTGGTTCAACAGAAACTGAAGCCGAATTATTTGATGGATCTACATCTAACGGAGTGGAAGTCTCGACAGTTGCAACGTTTAAATATTTACCACCTGGCAATACTTCTGCTACAATTGTGAGCACAACACTTTGTCCTGCATTCAACGTTGGAATCGTCCAAATTTGGGATAACAAATTGTATGTTCCTGCAGTTGTAGATGCGCTTATCAAATTATATCCGCTAGGTAATAAATCGCTAACGATCGTATTGATAAAATTACCCTGACCAATATTATTTACTGTTACGGTAAATGTTATCTGATCACCAAAATTAGGTTTCGGATTGCTAACTGTATTGGTTATCGTTAGATCAGAACAAGTTGCTACAGTTACATTTAATGATTTTGTAGTTCTCTCGTTACAAGTATTAATATACTCAACCTCAACTTTACCCGGTCCAATATCTGACCAGGAAATGGTTACAGAACCGTCGTTAAGTCCTCCGCCTGAAGTAATTGTTCCGTTAGAAACTGACCATACATAATTTGATTTTCCATTGGCAATTGAATAAGTAATTCCCTGGAATACACATGGCGTATCATCCGTCGTAGTAATAGGAACCAATGCATCATTGTCAAATGCAACAGTCACTCCTAATCTAGGAACTGCTCCACAGCCATTGGTAATATTACCTTGTGCCGCAGCATAATAAGTTCCTGCAGCAAGAGGTGTATTGGCTGCCAAAGGAGTTCCTCCAGATGTAGTTGCATACCAAACAATATTTGGCTCATTTACTACAATATCCTGAACTGTTGGCCCTGCTGATAAACAAAATACTTGCGTCGTTCTTGGAGTAGTAACACTAAACGGTGTGTTTACCGTTACTGCAACAGCCAGTCTAATTGGATTTTCACAACCAGAACTGCTTGCGATTACTCCATAATAAGTACCAGTAGCTAAAGCTGTAGCTGCCGGAATAGCAGTTCCGCCTGTTGGAGTACTGTACCAGATTACGCCGGATTCATTTACCTGAATGTTAGACACTTTTGGTGCATCTACTGAACAGAAGTTTTGAGTTGCTGCACTAGTTGTAGGTGTTGCCATTGGAGTTACAATGGTAATAACAACCTGCAAACGATTAGCACTTTTACATCCAGTTACCGGATCTGTGATTTCTCCATAATAGGTACCGGAAGTTAAAGCGGTTGTCAATGGAATTGCTGTTCCACCTGTTGCACTGCTAAACCAGGCTACATTACTTTCGTTAACCTGAATACTTGCAAAAGTTGGAGCACTTGTAGAACAGAAATTCTGAGCCGTAGCAGTTGTGGTTGGATCTTTAGAAATTCCGACAGTTACAGTAACTTTCAGTCTGACACTGCTTTCACAACCGGATACCGGATCTTTTATCGCTGCATAATAATCACCATTTACCAATGGTGTAGTTCCCGCAACGACAGTTCCGCCAGTTGCAGTTGTATACCACACGATGTTGCTTCCGTTTACTTGAATATTAGCAACCGTTGGATTATTTCCTGAACAGAATACCTGAGTTGCAGCTGTTGTTGTTGGCGTGCCCGGATCGGTTACATTAATTGTTACCGCCAATCTTACGGCGCTTTCACATCCTGATACAGGATCTTTAATTACTGCATAATAAGTACCGCTGGTTAAAGCTGTAGTAGAAGGAATCACTGTTCCTCCAGTCAGTGCTGTATACCAAACAATATTTGCCTGATTAAACTGAACACTTGCAAACGTTGGTGCATTTACGGTACAGAAGGTTTGTGTTCCTGCTGTTACCAGTGTTGGTGTACCAGGATCAGTAACATTGATCACTACGGCTAATCTTACTGCACTCTCACAATTGGTTACCGGATCTTTGATTACTGCATAATAGGTACCGCTGGTTAAAGCTGTGGTCGATGCAATCACTGTTCCTCCTGTTATTGCAGTATACCAAACTATATTTGCCTGATTAAACTGAACACTCGCAAAGGTTGGTGCATTTACCGTACAGAAATTTTGTGTTCCTGCTGTTACCAGAGTTGGTGTTCCAGGATCAGTAACGCTGATCGTTACGGCTAATCTCTCAGCACTTTCACATCCTGAAACAGGATCTTTTATTACCGCATAATAAGTACCGCTGATTAAAGCTGTTGTAGAAGGAATCACCGTTCCTCCAGTTACTGCTGTATACCAAACAATATTTGCCTGATTAAATTGAACACTTGCAAAAGTTGGCGCATTTACCAAACAGAAGTTTTGTGTTCCCGCAGTAACTAATGTTGGTGTTCCAGGATCAGCAACATTAATGGTTACCGCTAATCTTACGGCACTTTCACATCCTGATACAGGATCTTTTATCACTGCATAATAAGTACCACTGGTTAAAGCTGTAGTGGAAGGAATCACCGTTCCGCCAGTCAGCGCAGTATACCAAACTATGTTTGCCTGATTAAACTGAACACTTGCAAAGGTTGGCGTATTTGCCAAACAGAAGTTTTGTGTTCCAGCTGTTACGAGTGTTGGTGTTCCAGGATCAGCAACATTAATGGTTACCGCTAATCTTACGGCACTTTCACAGTTTGTAATCGGGTCTTTTATTACTGCATAATAAGTACCACTGGTTAAAGCTGTGGTCGACGGAATCACCGTTCCTCCGGTTATTGCAGTATACCAAACAATATTAGCTTGATTAAACTGAACACTTGCAAACGTTGGTGCATTTGCCAAACAGAAGTTTTGCGTTCCCGCTGTTACTAATGTTGGTGTACCAGGATCAGTAACATTGATTGTAATTGGTACTCTTTCTGTACTTTCACATCCTGATACCGGATCTTTAACCGCAGCATAATAAATTCCGGTAGTTAAAGCCGTTGTAGAAGGAATAACTGTTCCTCCGGTTAAAGCTGTGTACCAAACAATATCGGCAGCAATGGCTGGACTTACGTCGATTGTTGCAAAAGTTGGCGCATTTACCAAACAGAAATCCTGAGTAGTTTTGGTAATAATTGGTGCTTCAGGATCGGTTACAATAATGGTAATCGCCAATCTCACATTGCTCTCACAAAGAGTTACCGGATCTTTGATTGCGGCATAATAGGTACCACTTGTCAATGCTGTAGTCGATGGAATTAAAATTCCTCCGGTTAAGGCAGTGTACCAAACTATATTAGCAGCAACAGCAGGACTTACGTCGATTGTTGCAAAAGTTGGTGCATTGGACAAACAGAAATTTTGAGTCGTTTTTGTTATTACAGGTGTTCCCGGATCGGTTACATTGATGGTAATCGCTAATCTAACAGCACTTTCACAACTTGTGATTGGATCTTTGATTGCAGCGTAGTAAACTCCAGTGGTCAAAGCTGTGGTGGATGGAATTAAGGCTCCTCCAGTAAGCGTCGTGTACCAAACAATATTGGCAGCAACAGCAGGACTTACATCAATCGATGCAAAAGTTGGTGCATTCACCAAACAGAAATCCTGAGTAGTTTTAGTGATTACCGGTGTTCCAGGATCAGTAACACTAATCGTTACCGCTAATCTCACGGCACTCTCACAGTTAGTTACCGGATCTTTGATTACGGCATAATAAGTACCGCTGGTCAAGGCTGTAGTAGAAGGAATAACTGTTCCTCCAGTCAACGCTGTATACCAAACTATATTGGCTTCATTAAATTGAACGCTTGCAAAAGTTGGAGCATTTACCAAACAGAAGTTTTGTGTACCTGCTGTAACTAAAGTTGGAGTACCCGGATCAGTAACACTGATTGTTACCGCTAATCTTACGGCACTTTCACAACTTGTGATTGGATCTTTGATAACAGCATAATAAGTACCGCTAGTTAAAGCTGTAGTGGAAGGAATAACGGTTCCTCCTGTCAACGCTGTGTACCAAACGATATTGGCTTCATTAAACTGAACACTCGCGAAAGTCGGTGCATTGACCAAACAGAAGTTTTGTGTTCCTGCTGTAACTAAAGTTGGCGTACCAGGATCGGTAACACTAATTGTTACGGACAATCTAACAGCACTTTCACAAAGAGTTGTTGGATCTTTAATTACTGCAAAATAAGTACCACTGGTTAAAGCTGTAGTAGAAGGAATAACGGTTCCTCCGGTAAGCGCCGTGTACCAAACAATATTCGCTTCATTAAATTGAACGCTTGCAAAAGTTGGAGCATTTACCAAACAGAAGTTTTGTGTTCCTGCTGTAACTAAAGTCGGGGTACCCGGATCAGTTACGTTTATTGTAATTGCCAATCTCACATTACTCTCACAAAGAGTTGTTGGATCTTTGATGGCAGCATAATAAACTCCGGTAGTCAAAGCTGTAGTCGATGGAATCAAAGTTCCTCCGGTAAGCGCCGTGTACCAAACAATATTGGCGGCAACAGCAGGGCTTACATTAATCGATGCAAAAGTTGGTGCATTGACCAAACAGAAATTCTGCGTAGTTTCTGTAATCACAGGAGTTCCCGGATCAGTTACGTTTATCGTAATCGCTAATCTTACGGCACTTTCACAAAGAGTTACAGGATCTTTAATTGCAGCATAATAAACTCCGGTAGTCAAAGCTGTAGTCGATGGAATTAAAGTTCCTCCGGTAAGTGCTGTGTACCAAACAATATTGGCAGCAACTGCTGGACTTACATTGATTGATGCAAAAGTTGGTGCATTGATCAAACAGAAATTCTGTGTAGTTTCTGTAATCACAGGTGTTCCCGGATCAGTCACACTAATCGTTACCGCTAATCTCACAGCACTCTCACAATTTGTGATTGGGTCTTTGATTACGGCATAATATGTACCGCTGGTTAAAGCTGTAGTAGAAGGAATCACGGTTCCTCCGGTCAGCGCCGTATACCAAACTATATTGGCTTCATTAAACTGAACACTCGCAAAAGTCGGCGCATTTACCAAACAGAAGTTTTGTGTTCCTGCTGTAACTAATGTTGGTGTTCCCGGATCGGTAACACTGATCACTACCGCTAATCTTACGGCACTCTCACAATTGGTTACCGGATCTTTGATTACAGCATAATAAGTACCGCTGGTTAGAGCTGTTGTAGAAGGAATAACTGTTCCTCCGGTCAACGCTGTATACCAAACGATGTTGGCTTCATTAAACTGAACACTCGCGAAAGTCGGTGCATTGACCAAACAGAAGTTTTGTGTTCCTGCTGTGACTAAAGTTGGCGTACCAGGATCAGTAACACTAATTGTTACGGACAATCTAACAGCACTTTCACAAAGAGTTGTTGGATCTTTAATTACTGCAAAATAAGTACCACTAGTTAAAGCTGTAGTAGAAGGAATAACGGTTCCTCCAGTAAGCGCCGTGTACCAAACAATATTCGCTTCATTAAACTGAACGCTTGCAAAAGTTGGAGCATTTACCAAACAGAAGTTTTGTGTTCCGGCAGTAACTAAAGTTGGGGTACCCGGATCGGTTACATTAATTGTAATTGCCAATCTCACATTACTTTCACAAAGAGTTGTTGGATCTTTGATGGCGGCATAATAAACTCCGGTAGTCAAAGCTGTAGTCGATGGAATCAAAGTTCCTCCGGTAAGCGCCGTGTACCAAACAATATTGGCGGCAACAGCAGGACTTACATCAATAGAAGCAAAAGTTGGTGCATTTACCAGACAGAAATCCTGTGTAGTTTTAGTGATTACTGGTGTTCCAGGATCGGTTACGTTAATGGTAATTGCTAATCTAACATTGCTTTCGCAAAGAGTTGTTGGATCTTTAATCGCAGCGTAATAAACTCCGGTAGTCAAAGCTGTAGTCGATGGAATTAAAGTTCCTCCGGTCAACGCTGTGTACCAAACAATATTAGCAGCAACAGCCGGACTTACATTGATTGATGCAAAAGTCGGTGCATTGACTAAACAGAAATCCTGAGTAGTTTCTGTAATCACAGGAGTTCCCGGATCAGTTACGTTTATCGTAATTGCTAATCTTACATTGCTTTCACAAAGAGTCGTAGGATCTTTGATAGCAGCATAATAAACTCCGGTAGTTAAAGCTGTAGTAGATGGAATTAAGGTTCCTCCGGTCAACGCCGTGTACCAAACAATATTGGCAGCAACGGCC
The DNA here is from genome assembly GCF_025947365.1 of Flavobacterium sp. N502540. NCBI lineage: Bacteria > Pseudomonadati > Bacteroidota > Flavobacteriia > Flavobacteriales > Flavobacteriaceae > Flavobacterium > Flavobacterium sp. N502540. The sequence continues at coordinate 4,045,392 of NZ_CP110012.1, read as the reverse complement.
GGGCTTACGTCGATCGATGCAAAAGTTGGTGCATTAACCAAACAAAAGTCCTGAGTAGTTTTAGTAATCACAGGTGTTCCCGGATCGTTTACGATTACGGTTACAACTGATCGAACTGAGCTTTCACAACCATTTAGGTCTCTGATCGCCCCATAATAGGTTCCGCTTACCAAAGCAGTTGCAGGATTTAATGCTACTCCTCCTGTGGCTGCACTGTACCAAACCACATTAGTCTGATCGGCCTGAAGATTAGCAACTGTAGGATTACTTATCAAACAGAAATTCTGATTGTAAGTAGTAGATGTTGGTGTACCCGGATCATTAATAAGTACGGTCACCAATCTTAATTCTCCATTTTTATTTTGGCATGTAAAGTCACTTGAAACGGCAACATAATAAATCATCGGACTCATTGCCGGTGTTAAACCTGTAGCGGTTAAAACTCCGCTACCACTAATTGCATAGGTTACTCCGCCAATTGTTCCGCTAAAAATAGGCTGCGTTTTGTTCGCGTCTAAATACCAGGAGAAAACAGGATTTGTCAAAGTGCTTGACGGTGTTAGTACCGCAGGTGTATCATGACAAATAGAAGCATTGTTTATTGAAATATCGGTTACCAGTGAGCTTGGCAAAATAGTAAAAGTCACTTGTTTTCTGTCTGCCGGAGCAGTTTCACAATATTCGTCAGAACTTACTCCAACATAATAGGTATAAGTCCCCGGAAGTAAACCGGTAACTATTAACTTAGAGGTTACCTGACCAGGAATTAGCTGACTTGTTGTGCCATCAAAACTGTACCAGTGGTATACCGGATTGGTAAGTACTGGTGTAGCACTTAAAACAGCATCTAACGTTACTGTACCGCTTTCAGAACAAATAATAGTCGCACTACCTCCATTTATAGTTACGTTTGTAATAGTTGCTGCAGGAACAGTTGCTCTTACAGTTACTGTAACTTCACCTCTTTCGAGAGCCGGACATCCGTAACGAATTGGCTGAATATAATATTTGTACGTTCCGGCAGCTAACGTAGCAGGAAGTGTATAAGTCTGACCGCTGGCCAGCAGATTTCCTCCCGTAGGCGAATCGTACCAGGCATAATCAGCACAAGGCTTCGGAGGGACGACGAGCGTGAGGTTGGCTCCCGGACAGACCGTTATTTTATTATCAGGATCGGCTCCTATCACTTCTGTATTGGTTGTACGATCTACTGAATGAACTCTAAGCTGATCTAAAACAGTAGCAACACCTCCATAAGTTATCACTACTTTATCGTAAGGCTGCGTTTGAGGTGCAACAATAGTCATAGCCATTGTATCTCCTGAAAGCAGTTTTAAAGTCAAAAGACTGCTTGTATTGGCAATTGGTCCGCCAACCGGAATATTTCCGGAGTAAAGCTGAATGGTAAATCCGGTAAGTAAATTAAGATTTAAAACTGTTCCCGGTTTAGAAATTACAATTCTTAAACTGTCACCCACCATAGAAGGTGTTCTAAAAGTTGCTGTCAGCTCTGAAGCTGCCAATACTCCTACAGCATTAAACATTGTTGCGTAAGTTGCAATATCTTTATCGGCTATATTCCATGGATTTGAAACTCCAACCGTAGCCGTTAAAGCACCTACTCCCAAATCTTTTACACCGGAGAAAACATCTTCGATATCGCCCTGACCACAGGTGATCTGAGCTACTTCTCTTTTGTAATAAGTATCATAAACATTGATATTTTGTGCTACACTTAAAACAGATCCCAGCTGCACACGGATACCGTCGTAATCCTGAAGTCCGGAAGTATTAGAAGGAACAAAAGTATATTCGAATGAATTTTGTCCCGGTAACAGATTCAATAAAGATCCCGTAACCGATTGTAATGTTCCAATATCGATAGGGTTGTTAGATCCGTCACGTTTAGTACCTACAACTGAGATACTTTGTGCTACAGCAAGCAAACTGTTTTCTAAACCTAATTTTACCGTTACCGGTGTTCCTTTGGCAATTGTAGTTGGCCATTGCAAGTTTTGCCAGGTCGTTCCAATACCCAAAAGCCCTAAACCGGTTGTAATAGTTGAATAGGTGCTCGGATCATTATCGGCAGCAAGAGGTCCATTAGTTACCCCTCCGGTAATGATTGTTCCTGAAGACTGAGTATTAGCGTACACTCTTTCCTGCAAGGTATCACAGGCAGCAGGATCAATCACACTAATCGTGATGGTCTGGCTAACTGTACAGGTACCATTGCTGGCTACTACGGTATAAGCAAAAACACCAACAGTATTAAGAACACCTGTATTATTTGAAGGCAATACATTACCCTGCTGATCGTACCAGGTTATAGTTCCGTTTGAAGTGGCTGATAAAGCAACAGAAGAACCTTTAGTAACCGCTATTGAATTTGTTAGTACTGTTAAAGTTGGTAACGGATTAACCGTTACTGCCACAGGCAGCTTAACTGACGGACAATTGCCTCCAGTAAGTTGAGCCTGAATAAAGTAATTCCCATTTGCCGTAATATTTGACGCAGCCTGATCTGTGATTGGATTATTTCCCGCATCAAAGAACGTATAAGTAGTGTTTCCTGATGTATCAAAATTTGTAATCGCATCTTTCAGACTTACTTTAGCACAACCTGACAAAGTTGGTGTTACCGTTAAAACAGTACCTGTCGGGAAATTAACAACAACTTCCTTAAGAAATCCTGATGCATTCTCACAGATACCTCCATTTAGTACAGACACATAATAGGTATAAGGAGCATTTATCTCTGTAAGTCCGCTGATGGTAAGGGCGCCTGTTCCTAAATCTTTAGAATAAGTAACCCCGGCTATCGTTCCGGTTGCTTCCTGTGTTTTATTTGCATCTAAATAATACTTGAATGTTGCTCCTGCTAAAGGAGAAGAAGGAGTCAAAACAATACCTCCGGCACAAGAAGCTGTTACAGGACTTGTTATATTGATATCACTAGCAGTTGGCAGAGGTAAAACTGTTACCGTAACTGCCTGACGAACTGTATTAATACAAGTTCCGCCACGTGTAGCTTCTAAATAAAATGTAGTAGTAGCACTTAATGCAGCCGTTGGATTCACAGCTACTATGTTTCCTCCGGTTGGAGCATCGTACCACACGAATGTATCTCCACCTGCAGCACTTGCTGTAAGTGAAGCTGTTTGCCCTGCACAAATTGGTGTTGCGTTCCCTGTTATTACTGCATTGGCAAATCTATAAGAAGCTTCATAAATCTCCAGACTTGACAAAACAGTAGCCAATCCATTTAATCGAACACGCACACTGGTAAAAGTACCCGCTGCAACAAAACTTGCTTTGAAACGATTTCCGGATAAGATCTGAACATTCAGAAGATTATTAATCGTACTAAAATCTCCATTAGGTACCCCTGAGTTAAAACTTTGCAGGCTAACATTAGAAAGTGCACTAATATCAAGAAGTCCAACAGGAATTCCCAGCTCCACATCTATAATATCGCCTGCCTGCCCCGTTGTTGGAAAAGTTAAATCTTGCTGAATATGATCCGTTACTAAACCAATAGGTATTGAAAGAGTAGCAGCTGTAGCATTATTACCGTCTACAGAATTTCCATCTGCACTGGAACTACAGGTTAAACAGTTTGTGGTTCCTCCTTTAGTAGTTACTTGTGAATTAGCTAATAAACAATTATTTACACCACTAATTACGGTAACAACGATTGGAACTCTTGTAGTATTAATACAATCTGTAGTTAAGTCGGTTGCCTCAACATAAAAAGTTTTACTGGCTGTTAAAGCCGGACTGGGTGTAAAACTGTTTACATTATAAGCCAAAAGTGTGCCACCGGTTGGCGCATCGTGCCAGCCGACAGCAATTCCAGGTACGCTTTGAACCTGAAGTGTTACGTCCTGACCGGACTGAATAATGATATGTGACACTACCGGAACAGGAGCCGCAGGTATTGGATTAACAGTGACTGTAACCGGTGTACGGGTTGCACTTATACAACTTGCGATTGAAGCTTCGACATAATAAGTAGTCGTCGCGGTCAGATTTGGTGTATTGAAAACAGTACCTGTAAACACCAAATTCCCACCGGAACTTGCATCATACCATTTGTAAACAGTCCCGACAACCGGTGACTGAATGGTAATTGTTGTTGAAGATCCACTGCACAAATTCAAAGGACTGGCTACAATCGTTCCCGGAGCTATCGGATTATTTACCGTAACAGAAACAGGATTTCTTTCACTATTCACACAACCATCGCGAGTAATTTCTACATAATAGATCGTATTTGCGGTTAAAGCCGGAGTAGTATAAGCCGCTGTGCTGGCTAATAAAGTTCCTCCTGTTAGCGCGTCGTACCATTTAATAGTTTCGCCAGCAACAATATTTGCCGTTAAAGTAGTCGTTTGTCCTCCACAAATTGTGGTATTTCCTGTAAATGATGGCAACTTATAGCGATGAGTAGCCTGATAAATTTTTAAAGTAGTTAAGGCAGATACCAGTCCGCCCAATCTAACTTCTACACGATCAAAATTAGCTCCCGCAGTAATAGTCGCTCTAAACTTATCCCCCGACAACAACTGTAAAGTAACCAGAGCGTTATTGATAAAAGTGCGATCATTATTATAAGTCGCACCATTATAAGTAGCCAGACTCACAGCTCCTAACAAGCTCAGATCAGCAATTCCTCCCGGTAACTCCAAATCAACATCTATAAAATCACCAGTTTTTCCGGGATTATTAAATTGTAAGGTTTGCTGAATCCACCCATTAACCAAACCTACTGGAAGTGTTATAGAAGATGCAGTAGCACTATTCCCATCAACAGAATTGTTCTGGGCACTTGAAGAGCAAAGTAAGCAAAGACCGTTTTGAGTAGTTTGCTGACTGTTCGCTTCCAGACATCCTCCTAAAGGATTCGCTAAAACCGTTACCGTAACAGGAGCTCTGGTAGCACTCACACAGCCTCCTGCGATAGTACGAGACTCCACATAATATGTTTTGGTTGCTACTAATATTGGAGTGGTAAATGTATTTGAATCTCCTAATAATTTTGTTCCACCAGTAGGCACATCATACCAATCCAAAGTTACTCCCGATTCAGCTGTTGAAGCGCTTAAAGTAGCATTCTGACCGGATAATATAGATACGCTTTGGGTTAAAATAGTAGCGACCCCGGGAACCGGAGTTGAAGTAACAGTAACCAGAGTTCGTGTTGGTGTCACACAGGAACCAATCGATGCTTCGACATAAAAATTGGTCACGCCTGTCGGAACGGTTGGTGTATAAGTACTGCCCGTACTCAATGCCACACCGCCTGTAGGCGCACTGTACCAGGAGTAAGTTGTTCCCAATACCGGATTAATAACCGACAAGGTAGTTGCCTGTGTTGCTCCCGAAGAACAAATTGAAGTTCCCACCGTACTTATCGTTGGCAATACCGGGTCCAGAACATTAATAGTTACCGGAAATCTTTCATCACTTTCGCAACCTGCACTTCTTGTTATACCTATATAATAAGTAGTACTTGTGGTTAGTGCCGGCGTTGTAAAAGTATTCACGCTTGAAAGAGCTGTGGTAGAGGTTGGCGAACTGTACCAGGCCAATGTAGTTCCGGCAGCAGGCGTTGCAGTTAGTGCAATAGACTGTCCTACACAGACAGATTGAGTTGCCCCACCTGTAATGGTTGGTTTTGCAAACTCCAATCGCACATCGTATATGCGTATATTGGTCAAGACACTAAGCAATCCGCCTATTTCTACCTTAACCTGATCGGAATCCGCCGTTAAGGTATACTTTATCGTACCTGTAGTTGCTCCACTAATAGCGTTCACATTCAGTAACGGACTGTTTAAAGCCAATGCCGTACTGCTTGTACTATTGACTGAATTGCTTGGCTGGATTGTCGCATTAGACAATAATCCAACATCCAGCAAATCGGCATTTGATCCGTAAACAATTACAATCTGGTCGCCGGCTTTCGCCATCTGACTAAATTTAACTGTTTCCTGCACGGAACAAAGTACACCCAGTGCATTGGTTAATGATGCATACGTACTTGTATTTGCATCATAAGCAAAGGTTGGGTTTAGTACTTCTGTAGTCCCCAAACATACTCCTGCTCTACTGTTCGTTTGAGAGATGGGTCTACAAAAAGTCTGGGCAAAATTTTCATTGCAGAAGAGCAGTAAAAAAATTAATCCCAATAATCTCCTCTTCATAAGAAGATCATAAAAAGTAAATTTTTTTTTCATAATTTGGAAGATTAGAAAATGGACAATAAAATACCTCTTGCGATAAGCACGTATGCTTAGGCAATTTCAAAAAACACTAATAATCAACTTGTTGAAATAAAATTTAGATTCCCAGAATACCTAAGAATGTAAACAACATTTCAGTAAAAAAAATCATGCTGTACACTCTAAACAGAAGTACATTAAAGAACCGCTCCTATTCTTTCGAATAAAAGACATACCAAAAAAAGTGCGGAAATGCCGATCGAAATCAGACTTCCAAAAAGGATGACTTGTATTAACCAATTTTCATGAAAGAAAATATACGTTTTGGAGAACTGGGAAATTCTACCTCCTATATAGTCTGATTCAATATTCATAAAAAGTTGATTACTCTTTTTATAAACTTTATTTCTTTTAGAACAGAACTCTAAAAATTGAATCAATTCATTTTAAAAAACGCAGTGCGGATTTAAAAAATTTTAAACACAACAATACGTTTCATCAACAAACCCCTTATTAGGATTTGAAAATAAAATAATACTAAAACTGGAAAATTTATGAAACAAGTTTGAAGTGGAACAAAAATTAAATTTGATGATAAATTCATTTTTTTTCAAACTCTTAAAAGATAAAGCTAAAATAATACGAAAACCTAATGCAAACTTGATAAAGAAAGTAGTGATCAATTCCATACGCAAACTAATTAAGTTATTATAAAAAACCTCAACTCTAGATAATCATACAAAAAACACTATTTGATGCATTACATAATAACTTAAATAGTCGTTTTTGAAAAAAAACAAAAAAGTTTTGTTTAACTTTTTCTTATACTAAAATTAGAAAAAAGGAAAACACTAAACAAGTATAATTTTCCAGTTTTTTCAATTTACAGAAAAACCGAAAATAGAAAAAACAGGTAAATCATCGGGAAAACCTGCCCTAATAACGCCAAAATGGGATGAATTAAAAGAATGAAAATATTTTATCTTTTTTCAAAATCATTAAAAAAGAAAGTAAAAGACTACATTTTTAAAAGGTAATCGATTGAAATTGAACAAAAAAGACATAAAAACAGTAAGAATTCGATATTTACTACAATAAGTTCGTATTCTTTAAATTATTCCGAAAAAATGCGTAGAAATACGGGTAAAAAAAAACATTAAAACTTCAACAAAAGTTAAAAAATTAAAAATTAGCAAACAACTAAACGTTAAACACTTACTAATTTTTAATCTTAAAAAAGCTATGATTCAATAATTGTGTTGATTTGTGTAAACAATTGACCGTCACTTAAAAATGCTCCTTGCTGAATTAATTCAAAAATAGAAGCGTTTCTTTCCTCTGTGAACACTTTTTTTCCAACTTTCATTTCTATGTTTTCGGTAAACATATTATCAGACAGCCATTGCAATCCTTCTTTACTCAAAAAATCAGTTTCAGCAACCAATGATTTCAATACGATTGACTGAACATGAGTTTCAAAACACTGAAATAAGAAAATATGATTTTTAGAAAAGTGCTCCAGGAATTCTGCTCTCGACAAAACACCTTCCCAGATTAAATCTGAAAAAACATCCAGTTCCTGCTCCGCAACTTCCGGTTTGTTTATTTTAAGAGCATCCCACTCTGCTTTATCAATAGCCTGCGTTGCCAGAAAGCTTGCAAATTCTGCATGCAACTCATCAAATTGCTCTTTTGTTAATCTTGCGTATTTCATTTTTTTTCTTGTGTTAAACACTCTAAAAAGAGCTTGTGTAAAATTTCGGAGCTTCTCTACTACTTATAAAAAAAAAGCCCCCGCAAATGCGAGGGCAAATTTATAACTTTTTTTGCTTTACTAAAAGATGTATCGTATACCAAATTGCGCCTGCCATCTGGACAATAAACTAGCGTCATAATTAAACGTTTTGGTCTGAGTACCATTAAAAGTATACGTTGGTGTATTTCCGGCAACCGTAACCCCGATAGGCTGAACACTTGTAGGCACCTGAACAACTCCCCAATCTGAATTCAATAAATTCCCGAAATTCAAAACATCGATACTAAACTGAATGGTATTTTTTTTATCTGAGGTGGAAGAAATCTTAAAATTATAATCCTGAAGAATTTTCAAATCACATCTGCCTCTCCACGGAGATATTGCTCCATAACGCTCGGCATATTGCCCTCTTCTGTCCTTCATGTATTTATCCTGAGAAATAAATTGATCAAAAGCAGCACCTTCTCCTGGCGCGCTAAAATTCATCAAAGCTATTTCAGCCGTTGTAGGGATATAAATCAAATCGTTAACACTAGAGCCGTCTCCGTTAATATCTCCGCCATACGTGTAATTAAAACGCCCTCCTTGTGCATATTCGAGAACAGTCGACACTGTTGTCGCCCATTTATCTTTTCCATATTTCCATTTCTTCGAAGCTACTGCTATAAAACGATGATTGTCTCCATATTTAGAATTCGAAAGAACATCGTTATTTACATTTCCTAAAGCAGGATTAAAAGCAAAAGCATCTCCTGTAATTTCAGCCTCAATAGAGTTAACATCTTTAGATTTTAAATAATTATAAGCCACACTCGCATACAATCCGTTTTCAAAGTTTTTCTGCACTTTTAAAGTAGCATTAAACGCACTTCCCTTATTCGAGTTCGTCATTACATAAGCATTGTTTGCACCTTTATCCGCTGCAACATAAATAGGTCGGTTATCCACACCTGCTAATGTTCCGGTTGGAGATTTCAATCCCCAATTCTGAACGTGTACTGCATTAATATCCTTATTATAAGACAAATCCGCTGTTACTATATAATTATTTTCAAATCGATGATCAAACCCTAAACTTGTTCTCCAGACTTGTGGCCATTTATAATCCGGATCCATAATCTGCAAAAAGCCATCATCAGCACCACTTACCTGATTTCCCAGCCACACAAAAGGAATTCTTCCGGTAAAAATTCCGGATCCTCCACGAAGCTGTGAAGTAGCATTACCTTTAACATCCCAATTAAAACCTATCCTTGGCGACCATAAAATTCGATCACTTGGCAAATTGGTCGAAATCAATTTAACCGCCTGTCCTGTTTGAGGGTCAAAATAATCGGTATCGTTATTTCTTTTGGCTCCGCCATAATTAGTATCTATGTATTTTTGAATCAGATCGGCAGTATTAAAATACAAAGGCTTATCAATTCTTAATCCCAAAGACAGTTTAAAATTATCATCAATACTAATATCATCCTGTGCATAAAATGCGAGCTGTCCTACATTCAATTCCGCCAGTTTCCATCCCCCATCAGTTCCCTCTTTAAAATTATTTTTGGCAGCAAAAACATCCTGAGCGTATTTCAAATTCTGCGCAATAATACTCGTAGCAAAAGGCTTAGCCGCATCATTTAAAAAATCCTGTGTTGTGAAATAGGGTGTAAAGAAGGTTCCGGCATATCCGTTTGGATTTCCAAAATTATCATATCCCGCCAGATTAAAAGAGTTTTCAAACTTAAATTTCTCAAAAGAAGCACCAAAAGTAAACGCGTGTTTGCCCACATTATAATTCAGATTATTCGTGATCTGAATAACTTTCTGATCTAAAGTATTATTGATAGAAAAAGGCTCATGCCCTGCAATAATATAATTAGCACCTGCTCCGTCCTGAATATTAATCACAGGAGCCGGAACTGAAAATGGCACCCTGTAATCATTAAAATGCGAATAACCCGCCTGCAACTTATTAGAAACCGATTCACTAAATTTAGAATTCAACTCCACCAGAAAAGAACTCAGGTTATTATTAATCTGATATCCGGCATTTCTGAACTGCAAAATAGAAGCATTCGGCCCTCTAAAGCCTAGTGCTGTAGGATGCGCCGGTTTGTCTTTTGAAGCATCCAGAAAATTATAAATAACCGCCAGTTTATGATTGTCATTGATATTCCAGTCGATCTTAATAATTCCTTTATTTGAATTCGATTCATGCTTAAATCCCTGATAAGGTCCCGTCTCATAACCTAAATTAGCCAAGGCCTTTGAAACCGCAATTAAATCCGATTCTAAAACTCTCGATTCATTAATTCCGGTTACACCATCATTATTATTGGCCACAAAATTAGATCCTAAATCACTTCGTTTGTCAATTTCAAAATTTCCAAAAATGAACAATTTATCTTTAATAATAGGAGCTCCCAAACTAAAACCAGCCTGAGTTTGTTCTAAAGTAGGTACAAATATTTTTTCACCTTTGATCTTATTTCCCGTCAAATCCTGATTTCTGTAAAAACCATAAGCCGTACCATGAAACTCGTTGGTCCCTGATTTGGTTACCGCATTAACAGAAGCTCCTGTAAAACCAGACAAAGTAACATCATAAGGAGCCGTCGCTACCTGAATCTGCTCAATAGCATCAAGTGAAATAGGCTGTGATCCTGTCTGACCTCCCGGTGTTGCAGCATCTAGTCCAAACGGATTATTAAATACCGCACCATTTAAGGAGTAATTATTGTATTGATCGTTTCTTCCACCAAAAGAACCTCCGCTTGCCGTTGGTTCTAAACGCGTAAAATCTTCCGCCGACCTTGAAATTGTAGGCAAAGCCGTTAACTCTCGTTTTCCGATGGTAGTTTCGGCACCCGTTTTGCCACTTTTAAAAACTTTATCCTTAGACACGATTTTTACCTCTTGGAGCGTCTGACTTTCGTCTTCCAGAACCACATCAAGATTAAAAGGTTTTCCTAAATCGAGATTCACATCGGCATATTCATGATTTCGAAAACCTACAAAAGTGACAACAATTTTGTAGGGACCTCCAATTCTCATATTCAAAATATTAAACCTTCCGTCTTCGTTGGAAACAGCTGAATATTTACTTCCTGTGGGAGTATGGATCGCTAAGATAGTAGCACCGGGCAAGAGTTCGTTGGCAGAGCTCTTGATAATCCCCTTAATACTCGACGTCGTGGTTTGCCCGATAGCAGTGGTTATGGCAAACACACCTAGTAATAATGCAAAGATTTTTTTCATTTTCCTGGTTTTGAGAGTGTTATTCCTCTCAAAATTAGGCAAAAAAAAACCACTCAAAAGAGTGGTTTTTATATTTTATTAACAAGAAGTTAACAAAATGTTATTTTTCAGCGATAATCTCGTATGCTAATTCTACAATAACATCTCTGTGTAAACGGATGCTAGCTGTATATTTTCCAGTACGTTTTACGATACCACTAGTAATGAATTTTCTATCAATAGCGTTACCTGATTTCTCTAAAGCTTCAGCAATGTCGATGTTTGTGATAGAACCAAAAAGTTTCTCTCCACCAGCTTTTGCAGTAAGTTTAATTTCAAGAGCTTTTAAAGTTTCAGCTAATGCTTTAGCATCAGCAACCACTTTAGCTTCTTTATGTGCTCTTTGTTTTAGGTTTTCAGCTAAAACTTTTTTAGCAGAAGGAGTTGCTAAAGTAGCAAAACCTTGAGGAATTAAAAAGTTACGACCGTAACCAGGTTTTACAGATACTACATCATCTTTAAATCCTAAGTTTTGTACGTCTTGTTTTAAAATAATTTCCATGTTGTTGTCCTTATTTTTAGAAGTTAGGTTCTGATCAAACAGAAACCAGCGACTAGATTTTTTTTATACTATTTTAATAAATCGGCCACGTATGGCATTAAAGCTAAGTGACGAGCTCTTTTTACAGCTACAGACACTTTTCTTTGGTATTTTAATGAAGTTCCTGTTAAACGACGAGGAAGAATTTTTCCTTGCTCATTAACGAATTTCAATAAGAAATCAGCATCTTTATAATCGATGTATTTGATTCCTGATTTTTTGAAACGACAGTACTTTTTAGTTTTGTTAGTTTCAATGTTTAAAGGCGTTAAATATCTGATATCTCCGTCTTTTTTTCCTTTTGCAGATTGCTCGATTGTAGACATAATAATTACGCTTTAGTAGATTTTAATTTAGCTCTTCTTCTTTCCGCCCATGAAATAGCATGTTTGTCTAAACTTACAGTTAAGAAACGCATAACTCTTTCGTCACGTCTGAATTCAGTTTCAAAAGCAATTAGAACTTCTCCAGATACTTTGAATTCGAATAAGTGATAAAAACCACTTTTTTTGTTTTGGATTTCGTAAGCCATTTTTTTAAGACCCCAATCCTCTTTCGATACCATTTCAGCTCCTCTACTAGTAAGAAATTCTTCAAATTTCGTTACTGTTTCCTTCACCTGAACTTCAGATAAAACGGGATTTAAAATGAAAACAGTTTCATAATGATTCATAAACAATATATTTATTTGTTAAAATTGGGTGCAAAAGTAACCATAAAATTTAAATATACAACACTTTTTTACTTTTATTCGTTGTACAGCAAAAAATACACGTCAATTTTAGTTTTTTTCTTAAAAAAAGAATACATTTACTATTGCTATCCTGAATTTATTCTAAATTTTTATGTTATGAAGCTAAACTGTGTTGTTGTTGATGATAGTTCTATACAAAGAACTATTATTGCAAAATTAGTTAATAATCACCCAGGTTTGCATTTAATCGGGGATTTTTCAAATGCAATAGAGGCAAAAAGCTGTATCTCTCTAAATAATATTGACTTAATTTTTCTTGATATAGAAATGCCTGTTATTAATGGGTTTGATTTTCTTGACGGACTAAAATCTAAGCCACAAATTATATTTATTACTTCTAAAGCAGAATATGCTTTAAAAGCTTTCGACTATGACGCTACTGATTACCTTCAAAAGCCTATTGCGGTAGATCGTTTTAATGCCTCTGTAAAAAGAGCCATTGATATGCATTTACTAAAAAAGGACATCAAAGAAGAAGAAGGCGAACATATATTTATCAAAAGTAATCTGAAAAAACTCAAAATATTCACTGCAAAAATCAAATGGATTGAAGCTTTTGGTGACTATGTAAGAGTGGTTACCGAAGACGACAGTAATCTGGTACTTTCGACCATGAAATCTTTTGAAAACGATCTGTCAAAAGATAAATTCATTCGTGTGCACAAGTCCTATATCATTAACATTGATAAAGTAGAACGCTTTAACAGTAAATTTGCTGAGATTGGCATTACCAAAATTCCTCTTAGCCGAAATAAAAAAGAAGATCTGGTAAAAGCACTCTCAACTTCTTCTTAATTTAATAGAAGTCGACATTCGCAATAACTTTTATAGCTCTGTACTGAGCAACAGCCTCAAAACTATTCAGCATTTTCTGAATAGTTTTTTTCGTATTAACCAAATGCTGGTTCTGCGGAATCTTAATTAAAATCGTTCGGATATACTCATTTCTAATCCTGCTGATTGCTGGTTCTTCCGGCCCCAGTACCGGCATATTCAAATTTTGACTCAAAACCTGATACAACCACATCGAACCTTCCTTCAATTTATCGAAATCACGATGCTTTAAAGTCAGTTTTATAATTCTGAAATAAGGCGGGTATCTGTAAATCTGACGATCGTACAATTGCTCCTTATACATACCTATATAATTATGGTTGGTCACCTGCTGAATCGTATTGTGATTCGGATTGTAAGTTTGAATCACCACTTTCCCTTGTTTTTCAGATCTACCAGCTCTCCCAGCAACCTGTGTCATCATTTGATAACTGCGTTCAAAGGCCCTAAAATCGGGATGATGCAACATATTATCCGCATTCATAATTCCAACCAAACTTACATTATCAAAATCCAGTCCCTTCGCCAGCATTTGCGTACCGACCAAAATATCAATTTCACGATTTTTAAAGGAATCTATTATTTTTTCGAAACCAAATTTACCACGAGTCGTATCCTGATCCATTCGACCGGTTTTGGCTTTCGGGAAAAGTGTAACCAGCTCCTGCTCGATTTGTTCTGTACCGAATCCTTTAGTCGTCAAATCGATACTCGAACAGCTATGACAATGTGTTGGTTTTGCAATCGAATAACCACAATAATGACAACGCAGCTGATTTTTATGCTTATGAAAAGTCAGACTCACATCACACTGCTGGCAATGCGGTACATGACCACAGGTCATACATTCTATTATAGGTGAATATCCTCGTCGGTTCTGGAACAAAATAATTTGCTCTCCCAAAGACAAGGCCTCTCCTATTTCTTCAATTAAAAGATCACTAAAATGTCCGGTCATTCTTTTCCTGAAATGTTTGTCTTTTAAATCCACTAAAAGAATTTCAGGCATTCGGACATTATTATAACGTTCCGTAAGCGATACCAAACCATACTTATCGGCCTGTGCATTAAAATAGGTTTCAATACTTGGCGTAGCTGAACCCAACAGTACTTTTGCTTTATGAAAATTAGCCAAAACAATTGCCGCATCTCTGGCATGATAACGTGGCGCAGGATCTGTTTGCTTAAAAGTCTGTTCGTGCTCTTCGTCTACAATCAATAAACCTAAATTGTCAAAAGGCAAAAACAGAGCCGACCTTGCTCCTATTACAATTTGCGCTTTCTCTGAATTTTCAAGAGTCTGCTTCCAAACCTCAACTCTTTCATTATTACTGTATTTCGAATGAAAAACAGCTACTTTATCACCAAAATAAAGTCTTAATCTTGAAACTAATTGTGTCGTTAAAGCGATTTCGGGCAGCAAATAAAGAACCTGTCTTCCCGTTTCCAGATATTCTTCAATCAGTTTGATATAAATCTCTGTTTTACCACTTGAGGTAACTCCATGCAGTAAACATACTTCTTTCTCTGAGAGACTCTCTTTAATAGCTGTAAAAGCTCTCGTCTGCGCTTCACTTAACAACAATTGATCGTCTGTTGTTCGTCCTGTAAACAAAACTCTGTCCTGCTGCAAAAGATACTCCTCAAAAATCTCTTTATCAATTAAAGCTTTTACGGCAGCCGAAGTAGAATTTGAAACCTCAACCAACTTTTTTACAGTGATTGGTTTCTTTTCAGAGGCCATAATTTGAAAATACGCCAACACCAATTCCTTTTGCTTGTTGGCATTTTTTAGAACTTCCAGCAATTCCCCTAAACCATTATCGGATTCATATTTAGCATGCAGCTTCACATATCGAACCAGTTTAGGTTTGTATCCTTCTTTAATTTCTTCTTCTAAAACAATAATATTTCGGGCAATCATTTTTTGAAGAACAGGAAGAATATTTTTCTTATTCAGCATCGAAATAATTTCCTGAATTCTTAAAGAACTTTGCTGTTGCAGGGCTTCATAGACTAAAAATTCATCATCAGAAAGCTCATCCTGATTTACCTCCGCATCAGTTTTATACGAAACAACCGTTTCGCTCTCTAATAACAGACCACTCGGGAAAGCACCTCGATAAACATCACCGATAGCACACATATAATAATTCGCCACCCAAAGCCAGTGCTTGATCTGAACTTCGGTTGCGATTGGTTTTTCATCTAATATCTGATGAATTTCCTTGGCTTCATACAAACCCGGTTCATTCTGATGCAACTCAATAACCAATGCCGTATAAATTTTATTTTTACCAAATGGTACCGCCACCCGCATTCCTTTTTTAATAAAATGGAATTCAGCCTCAGAAACACGATAGGTAAAAGTTTTAGCTAATGAAAGCGGTAAAACGACTTCAATAAAAAACATGTGGATATTTTATAGAAACTTTAAAACAAAACTAAACAGTGACAAAAAGAGAAACATTTAACTTCTTTCAAACCAATTTTCAATTTGAATTCCATCCAACATCTTAAAATCCTTAATATTATCAGTTACAAGTGTTAATTGATTTTCAATTGCTGTCACCCCAATTAAAAGATCAAATTCATCATTAATTGGTTTCCCAATTTTTCGGAGTCTGACTTTCTCCATAGCATATCTTTTAATAGAACCAAAAATTGGAATTATTGTTAATCCATTTAAAAAATTATCGACGGCTTTATTAGATTTCATCGGGTCATCGCTGTTTTCTGCCCCAAAACGAAGTTCTGCAACTGTTATTTCAGAAATATAACAATTTTCCAAACCTACTTTTTTTACCATTACATCAAGATTAAGCTTTCCTCTAAGAAAGAAAACACATGTACTTGTATCAAGTAAATATCTCATTAAAACTTAATTTCTTTATTTGTAAAGCTTCTATTGGATTTAATATCAGAAACAATTTCCTCAGCAGATTTTTCAGATTTAAATGCTCCAAAAGATTTATAAAAATTACTTTCTTTAGATTTAGTTCCTTTTATAGACTTCGTCAATCTCTCAATTAACTCTATTTTATTAGAAAAGCTCAGTCCTTCAAATAAATTTGAGTAGGTCTCAAGTAAATTTTTATCCGTAACAGTCATCTTATTTCAAGTTTAATTATTTTATATAATAGACAAAGTTAAGCTTTTTACAACTACAACAATTTGCAATCTATTCTAAAAAAGTATTACTTACCAGAAGACTTTGCCGCATTGTATTCCTTAACCAGTTTTAGTGTATGCTTCAAAGAGGTCAAATCCTTCAAATCATCATGACCCGTAACAATGTATTTTGGGTTTTTAAACTTCGACTGTACTTTCAGAATAGATTTCTGCCATTCTTTAACATCTGCATCTCCAAGATAGCCCAAATCTTTTGCTTCGACACTTTTAACAAAACAACCTCCATAAAGTACTTTTTGCTTATTGAACCAAACCACAATATTATCTGACGCGTGTCCTTTTCCCGGGTAATACACTTCAAAAGTATATTTCCCCACTGTAAACAAGGTGTCATCCGGAATAACAAACTCAGCTCTTGCTTCCTTATTTTTCTCCAGAATCTGATCTGTTGCTTTTATCGTATAGGTTTTAATTCCTCTTTTACGGTAGAAATCCAGACCTCCTGCCCTGTCTTCATGTGAGTGCGTGGCAAAGTGCATCACAACTTCTTTATGATGTTTTGCTTTAATACTGTCCAGCAAAGGCTGAAATTGTGTTTTGTCCCAGGGAGCGTCAAACAGGACAACTCCTTTATCTGTAACCAAATACATGGCATTGGCTGAAATCAGCGTACCTTTATAATCGTGAAACGTCTTATAAACATAAAAGTCACCCGTAAGATGACTTATTTGTAATGGCGAATTCTTAGATTGTGCAAAACTATGGGATAGCTGTACCAGAAATAAAGCTATCAATGCTAATTTTCGCATTTTATTATTTTTTATAAAATTAATTTTTCACTCTGCTCCAGTATTGTGTTCTTCCCATAATAGAAATACCAACATAACCACGAAGTTTTAGTTTATCTGCTGATTCTAATGCAATATAACATTTGTATTTTTTTCCGTTTGTTGGATCTAAAATGGTTCCTCCACTGTATTCAGAACCGTCTTTTTTAAGTCCGTTGATGATAACCATACCCAAAATTGGTTTGTTTTTATCCGCTCCGTCGCATTTAGTACATAAGTCCTTTTTGTGGTTTTCGCGAAGTATTTCTACAATTTTGCCGTACACTTTTCCGGATTTTTCATAAATCTCTACAATCGATTTAGCTTCACCGGTTTCATCATCAACTGTTTTCCATTTTCCAATTACACCCTGACCCTGAATCGAGCCTAATGTTAGAAAAAAAACACCAATCGTTAACATCCAATTTTTCATCTTATTTATTTTTTTTTTGTTTTAATTTTCTGATAGTGGCATTCAGTTCAAATCCCAAAAGCAGAATCATACAGTTTATCCAAATATAAAACATTAGAATTAATAATGTACCTATCGAACCATAAAGTTCGTTATATTTTGAGAATTTTATAACCCAAATTCCAAAAAAGAATGAAGATATCACAATTAAAATAGTTGTAAAAACAGACCCAATACTTATAAAAGGCACTTTGTTATATTGCCTAGTACCATAACGCAATAATAGTGAAGAGGTTATCAGAATCATTAAAACAACGAATAAATATCGCCCTAAAATAATCAACGGAATACGATCGCTTAACACATCCTGAATGATTGTTTTTTGAATGAATACCTCAAAAACAACAATTGTCGCTACTGTTACAAATAATATAATAGTCATGATGAGTGAAATTGCCAGCGCCACCAAATACTGATTCAGAAAACCGCGCTTATCAAAGACATGTTTCGAGGATTCAAAACCGCTCAGAATACCGTTAATACCATTTGCCATTAAAAATATCGAAAGCAAAAATCCAGACGACAATAAACCGGAGTGACTGTTGTTTAAAATATCGCTTATAATCTTACTGATCGCCTCGTAGGTATTCGGAGGAACTCCCTGTTGCACAAACTGCAGAAAGTCCTGCTGAAATCCTTCAATAGGGATAAAGGGAATTAAGTTTAAAATAAATAATGCAAAAGGAAATAAGGCCATAAAGAAACTGAACGAAACAGCACTCGCATGATACGAAAATGCTCCTTCAATAATACCGATGGTATACATTTCAAGCAAATCATATAACGAAAAACCTTCAAGCCAGGGTAATTTTATTCTCTTGAAAAAACGAACTACAGATCGTACCACAGGAACTTTCTCGATCCGTTCTTCTATCTCTTTTGACATGTTTATTCCTAGATTATTAGATTGTTAGTTTTTTGGATTCTTAGATATTAGATTTCAGAATTGTAAAATATAAAATCTATACGAGCTAAGTTCTCCTTATAATCTTTACTCATAATTCACATCTTACATTTTACATTTCACATTTTACAACTCAAATTTCACTTAAAAAGCCTTCAAACTTAAATCCATGTTATAAACGGAATGTGTTAGTGCTCCTGATGAAATGTAATCGACACCGCAGAGTCCGTATTCACGAATTGTTTTTTCATTAATATTACCTGAAGATTCCGTCTGGCATTTATTACCTATTAATTGCACTGCTGTTTTAGTATCTTCGTAATTAAAATTGTCGATTAGAATTCTGTGAACACCTTCACTTAATAAAATTTCGCGAATCTCATCTAAATTTCTGGCCTCGACAATAATTTTCAAATCTAAATTATTCTCTTTTAAATACTCTTTGGTTTTCTTGATTGCAAGTGTAATTCCTCCTGCAAAATCAATATGATTGTCTTTCAGCATGACCATATCGTACAAGGCAAAACGATGGTTTTCTCCTCCTCCAATTTTGACAGCCCATTTTTCGGCAACTCTGAAATTTGGAGTCGTTTTACGGGTATCTAATATTTTCGCTCCGGTTCCGTCCAATAACTGCACATACTGATCTGTTTTGGTCGCAATAGCCGACATACGCTGCATACTGTTCAAAACTACTCTCTCTGCTTTTAAAATAGATTGAGAACTTCCTGAAACTTCAAAAACTACATCACCATATTCTACATGAGTTCCGTCTTCTATAAAAACTTTCATTTTTAATTTCGGATCTACGTATTCAAAAATCATTTTCGCCAATGCAACACCAGCAATAATTCCCTGGTCTTTTACCAGTAATTTAGCCTGCCCGTGTGCTGTGTCCGGAATACAAGCCAGCGAGCTGTAATCTCCCGTACCTACATCTTCCCGAATTGCATTGCTGATTAATAATTGTAATTCGCTTTGAAACTGTTCTTCGCTAATCATTTTCCTAAAATTTTTATATGATGCTAAAGTAGGACATATTTTGTGGATTTAAAAGCTTCGCTTTGATTTTAAAATTGAGAAATTAGCCGAAGATTGAGAAAAATAAAGATTAAACTCTTAATTAAACTTAATCTTTTACCAGCTCAAATAATTAACAAACATTAAATATCTTTGAGGTTCATTCAAACAAAATCATGGGATTAATTAAAGACATTTACTCCGTTTCTTTCTACGAACAATTTGGTCACGCTGTCGCGGAAGTACATCCGACATTTGACAAACAGAAATTTATGGAGACGATTTACGAAGGCGATTTTAGCCAAAAAGAATGGAAAGACCGCATGAAACACACCACGGTTGTTTTTCATCAGTTTATGCCTAAAAATTTCCCGGAAGCTGTTTCTTTATTGGATAAAATAATTGAAAACCTGAAAAAAAACAGTTTTACCGATAGCAATCTGGCATTTATTTTTTTTGCTGATTATATCGAAATGTACGGCCTGGATGATTTTAAAACTTCATCGAAAGCCTTTGTTTCGATCACTCAATTCATAAGCTGCGAATTTGCTGTTCGTCCTTTTATTCTAAAATACAAAGAACAGATGATTGATGAAATGACTAAATGGTCTCTGCATGAAAATCATCATGTTCGTAGATTGGCCAGTGAAGGTAGCCGACCAAGATTACCATGGGCAATGGCGATTCCGTACTTAAAAAAAGACCCTGACTCTATTCTGCCAATTTTAGAGAATTTAAAAAACGATCCTTCAGAATATGTGCGTCGAAGTGTCGCCAATAACCTGAACGATATTGTAAAAGACAATCCGCAAATCGTCTTGGAAATTGCCCGTAAATGGAAAGGTCATAGCAAAGAAACGGATGGAATCATTAAACATGGCTGTCGTACTTTATTAAAACAGGGACATCCCGAAATCCTGAGCCATTATGGTTTAAACAATGCTAATATTGAACTTTCATCTTTTGAAATCAAGACACCAATTGTAAAAATTGGAGACTATCTGCAGTTTCACTTTCATCTGAACAATAAAAATAATGAGCCGAAAACGATTCGTTTAGAATATGCCGTTCATTATAAAAAAGCGAAAGGACATCTGGCAAAAAAAGTCTTTAAAATCAGTGAGAAGGTTTATCCCCCAAATGAAATCATTAAAGTAGAGCGAAACCAATCGTTCAAAATCATTACAACACGTGTTTTTCATACCGGAAAACATCAATTGTCTATCATTATTAACGGGACAGAAAGCGAAACCCTGGATTTTGAATTGATTGAATAGTTAAAACACGAATTACACAAATTGATTGAGTAATTTTTTAAACACATAGAAACATAGTTTTTGATTGTACATATAAAGTCATTTCATTTTAAATAAGACCCATCGTTTTGTGAAAAAAACTTGATTTTATTGAACCTTCCTCCGCATCCAATTTAGGGTTCTATGTTTCTATCTGTTCAATCATTACACAAAATTAGTTCGTGAAAATTGGTGTTCTTTTTCAATTCAAATCAAATCTCTTTTAATTCTATTCCTTACTTTTATAAAGAATACTAAAAACAAACTTTCTTAATCTAAATTAAGTTACAGATTGTGACTACAGCTGTAATTTTGCTTTCAACTAAAACAAAGAACATGTCAAATATCAGTTTAATCATCGAAGAACGCGCTGCCAATATTGGCAACTTTATGGTAGGTCGTCTATTGCCTTTCCGTGAAAAAAGAGCCGTTGGTCCGTTTGTATTTATCGACCATATGGGGCCGGCACATTTAAATCAGTATCAAAATATGGATGTTCCTCCACATCCGCACATCGGACTTTCTACTTTAACTTTTTTATTTGAAGGCAGCATTATGCACCGCGACAGTCTGGGGACCGAACTGGAAATAAAACCCGGTGCCGTAAACTGGATGACAGCAGGAAAAGGGATCGTACATTCAGAGCGAACTCCTGAATATTTAAGACATTCTGACAAGATGCTTCACGGTCTTCAAATTTGGGTAGCATTGCCTAAAGAACTGGAAGAAATGGATCCTAACTTTACACATGTAGAAGCCAGTGATATTCCGAGCTGGGAAGAAGATGGCGTTTCATATAAATTAATCGCGGGAGAAGCATTTGGTAAAAAATCACCCGTTCCGGTGTATAGTCCGCTTTATTTTATCGAAATCAAAAGCACCGAAGCCCGAAAAATCAACATTGGAAAGGATCTTTTTGGTGAAAGCGGTTTATACATTCTGGAAGGAAATATTAAAAGCGGAGAACATGTTTACGATCCAAAACAAATTCTGATTACCAACGACAGTACTTTATGCGAGTTCGAAATAGCCGAAAACACAACAGTTTATATTTTTGGAGGACAGCCCTTTCCGGAGGAACATTTTATCTTTTGGAATTTTGTTTCCTCTGATAAAAACCGAATAGAACAAGCTAAAAAAGACTGGACGGAACAGACTTTCCCAAAGGTTCCGGGTGAAACTGAATTTGTTCCTTTACCTGATCCTAAAATGCGATAACTATGGATACACTATCAGCACAAATCGACACCCGTTTGTATCGCACGGAGATCACATCCGCCAGCGGAAATATTGTAATTGCCGACGAACCTCAGGAAATGGGAGGCAAAAACTTAGGATTTAGTCCGTCAGAATTGCTAGCCTCTTCTCTGGCCTCCTGTACTTTGATCACACTTCGCATGTATATCAATCGCAAACAATGGGAGGTTACTGAAATCAATATCAAAGTTGACTTTGAAAGAGATCTGGACCAAAAAATCTCTTTGTTTACAAGAAAAATAGAAATTATCGGCGAGGTCGACGACAAGCAGAGACAACGTCTTGAAACCATTGCTAACAGCTGTCCGATACATAAAACATTAACAAATTCAATCGAAATAAAAACCACACTAATATAACACATCATGGAAATTCAACAAATAAACGATACAAGAAGAGGCTATTTTGAAGCTGTAGAAGACGGAAAACAAGCCGGAAAAATGACTTATACCTGGGCAGGTGATTCAAAATTCATCATTGACCACACCGAAGTAAATGAGGAATTTAACGGAAGAGGTGTCGGTAAAAAACTGGTCATGGCCGCTGTGGAATATGCCCGAACTAATAACCTTAAAATTATCCCGCTTTGTCCTTTTGCAAAAAGTGTTTTTGATAAGGTTGCCGAAATTCACGACGTACTTTTTTCTTAAAGGGGCTGAGAGGCTGAGGGACTGAGGTTCTAAGTTTTTTTTAACCGTAAAACTCGCAAAGAATTACGCAAAGTTCGCAAAGTATTTTTAGGTAAAGCTTTGCGAACTTTGAGTTTATACTAAGTTTAGCATATCACAAAACCTTGCGCTCTATGCGGTAAAAAAACAACACAACGAAATCAATTTTTAAATCTCGGCAGAAACTCGTATATTTGCATGTAATTTAAACTTAGAGTATGACAAGGATAATTACACTTTTCTGTATTTTTATAGCACAGATCGGCTTTTCTCAAACGGCTGACAGTTATTTAGAAAAAATAAGAAATAACGAAGCGCTCTCGACAGCTTTCTTCCAACAAATGCCAAAAGGCGGCGATTTACACCATCATTTTTCCGGATCGATTTATGCAGAACCTCTTTTAGAAAGAGCTATTGCAGAAGATTTTTATTTGAATTTAGAAACGATGGAAGTTTCTAAAACAAAACCAGAAAAAGGAAACTGGCAAACCTTCTCTTCTCTAAAAAAGGATGGCAAACTAGATCATTACCAACAACAGGTTATGCAAACTTGGTCTGCAAAAGATTATAATGGTTCTGTACCTTCTGATGATTTGTTTTTTGATTCTTTTCAAAAATTCGAACCTACTATTAAAGGCCATTTTGCCGAAGGAATGCTGGAATTAAAAAAACGTGCGCTTTCTGAAAATGTAAGTTATATTGAAACTCAATTATCAACAATTCCGTGTGATATGAATGTTTCTGACCTTGCTGATTTCAATGCAAAACTTCGTCAGGCGGCGACTCAAAAAGATGAAAAAGCTGCTCTAAAGCTTTTAGAGGAATTGTACCAATCACTTCAAAAGAAAGAAGTCAAAAAATATGCTGCAGACTTCAATACTAATTTTATTGCCAAACTGCACAAGGACCTGAAAATTGACGACGAACGTTTTACCATGCGTTATCAAAATTTTGTGCTTCGCTTTATGGATCCTGTAGATTTATTTAAAAACCTGACGATTGCCTTTATTTCTGCCAACGAAAGCAAATTGGTTGCAGGTGTAAACATTGTTTCACCTGAACATGGCGAAAACTCCATGAAAGATTATTGGCTGCACATGGTCATGTTTAAATATTGTCATGCTAAATTTCCTGACGTAAAATACACGCTACATGCGGGCGAACTGACTTTAGGACTGGTTCAGCCGGAAGAATTAACCTGGCACATCAACGACGCTATTCACATCGCCGGAGCCAACAGAATTGGACATGGCGTTGATATAGCTTACGAGGCAAACTCTTATGATTTATTGCGTCACATGGCTCAAAAAAATATTCCAATCGAGATTAACTTAGCAAGTAACGAGTTCATTTTAAAAGTAAAGGAAAACAGACATCCGTTTACACTTTACAAAGAATTCAATGTACCAATTGTAATTAGTACAGACGATGCCGGAATTTTGAGGACGAATATGACAGAGCAATATGTTTTACTAGCCAAAAGATACCCTGATGTTTCGTATGCAACGATAAAAAAATATGTATACAACAGCATTAACTACAGTTTTATTCAGGATGAAGCGGTTAAAAAACAATTGATTAAGGATCTGGACAACCGTTTTAAAGCTTTCGAAGCGAAGTTCTCTAAAAACTAGTACCACTAAAAATCTGCTTAATCTGTGGGAAAAAGAATTTACCCTCGCAGATTAAGCAGATAAAATCATAAAAATGAATATGATTCTGGAAGCTGCATATCTTTTTGTAAAACCGGAATTAGCCTCGCAATTTGAAGCTGATTTTACAAAAGCAAGTCAATATATTTCATCCATAAACGGATACTTAGGACATCGTTTAGAAAAATGTCTTGAAGTCGAAAACAAATATCTTTTATTGGTAGATTGGAATACTCTTGAAGACCATACGGTGGGCTTTAGAACCTCTGAGGCTTATCTGCAATGGAAAAAGATCTTACACCACTACTACGAACCTTTTCCGATTGTAGAACATTTTGAAACGGTTTTTGAAAACAAAAAATAAGCAATGAATATCAAACTTATCGCCATTGGCAAGACAGACAATAAATCTCTTCAAACTTTGATTGACGATTACACCAAACGTTTGTCGTTTTATATCAAATTTGATTTGGAGATTATTCCGGATATCAAAAATGTAAAGAATTTATCCGAAAGTCAGCAAAAAGAAAAGGAAGGTGAATTGATACTGTCGAAACTCTCACCAACGGATCAGCTGATTCTATTGGACGAAAACGGCAAAAACTTTTCCAGCGTTGGTTTTTCTGAAGAATTACAAAAGAAAATGAATTCAGGAATCAAAACTTTGGTCTTCGTAATAGGTGGTCCTTATGGATTTTCAGATACGGTATACAGTAAGGCACAGGGCAAAATCTCGCTTTCACTAATGACGTTTTCCCACCAGATGGTACGTTTGTTTTTTATTGAACAACTGTATAGAGGATTTACTATTTTAAGGAACGAACCTTATCACCATCAATAATGGTTAATTATCAATTGTTAATTGTTAATTTCTGTACTGCTTATAGCTTACAGCCTAAAGCCTAAAGCTTAAAGCTAAAACACAAACTCTTCTTCCTTATTTATAAAAACAAGAGATTTTTGCTTTAATTCTAATTTTTCAAGGAACGTTTTGTACTGAATATATTCTCCGTAAGATATATTTTTATCAAATGAAAAAGTAATCTGCGCTTTTGGATTTATGATTAAACTGTCTAAAAACTTTGGCAAATCATTTTTAGGGAAATCATATGTTTTTCTTCCGCTGTATTGTATCATTCCATTCTTTTTAAAATACAACTGACTTCTGTTATTGGCGATTTCCATTTTATAATACACCTTGGTGAAAGGCAGGAAAGCTAAATTCTTTCCGATCGAATCAGCGTAGGAATAATAATTTTCAGCATTTTCGTTTTTATGGGCACTGTCAGCTCGCTTTTTCTCTTGTAATTTCATTACTTCCGGAATGACCAATTTTAAAGGCAGACGCTTGTCGATATTGAAAATCCAATTGGTTGAAATAATGCTGCTTTTTCGGTTCACATCGGCAATGGTATCTTTTCCTTCGGTTTTAAAGAAGATATAAATTGGTGAAAGATCTTCCACATCTTTTACGATTGTAACATTCGATTTTGGAAGTAAAACGTCCTCTTTTTTTCCGCAAGAGAATAAAAGACAGATTATAAATAGAGAGAAGTATTTCATAATTTATTTTTTTAATATATAGAATTCACACAAAGTCGTCATTCCTCGGAATAACAAATCTATCGTTTAAATATTCAGTTTATTAAACAAAGTAACACATTCCACTGCTTCTTTTACATCGTGAACACGAAGAATTTTTGCGCCTTTGGTTAATGCAATAGTATTTAAAAACGTTGTTCCGTTTAAAGCTTCCTGTGGCGTTATATCAAGCGTTTTATAAATCATTGATTTTCTAGAAATCCCGGCTAAAACTGGTAATTCTAACACATTAAAAAGCTCCATTTTTTGCATTACTTCATAATTCTGATCGGTCGTTTTAGCAAAGCCAAAACCCGGATCCAATATCAAATCATTAATCCCTAAAGCTCTTGCACGTTTCACTTTCTCAGAAAAATAAAACAACATCTCCTTTACGATATCGTCATATTGTGTGAGACTTTGCATCGTTTGCGGATTGCCTCGCATGTGCATCATGATATATGGCACATTGTAATGCGCAATCACTTCAAACATTTTATCATCAAGTTCACCTGCCGCAATATCGTTTATAATGGCTGCACCGCTTTCGATACTTGCTTTGGCAACTTTGGCTCTAAACGTGTCAATCGACAATAAAGCCTTCGGGAAATGTTTTAAAATCAATTCGATCGCCGGAACAATTCGGTCAATTTCTTCTTGTTCTGTTACAAACTCAGCACTTGGTTTACTCGAATAGGCCCCAATATCAATAAATGCAGCGCCTTCAGAAAGCATTTTTCCAACCTGTGTGACTATTTCCTCTTCATTTTTATATTTTCCACCGTCAAAAAAAGAATTGGGTGTCACATTTAAAATCCCCATTACTTTTGGAATCGATAAATCTATAAGCTGTCCTTTGCAATTAATTGTCATGGTTTGTTTTGTTATTTTTGTTTCAGGTTTTCTTTGTTTCAGGTTTCAAGTTTCAGATTGTTGGTATTAACACTTTGTTTAGAAAAAACTTAAAACAAAGAAAACCTGAAACTTGAATCTCTTTAATATTATCCCTATTTTTGAAGAAATTTTTAGCAAATATACAGCAATAAATGAAGAATACTTCCCTTGAATTTGATAATGTAATTACGGTTTGCCGTACTTTGTTTATTAATAAAATGAAAGATTACGGCAGTGCATGGCGCATATTAAGATTGCCATCCTTAACCGATCAGATTTTTATAAAAGCACAGAGAATCAGAAGTCTGCAGGAAAACGAAGTTCGTAAAATAGACGAAGATGAAAAAGGCGAATTCATTGGAATCATCAATTACTCGATCATGGCACTGATTCAGTTAGAACTCGGAGTTGTCGATCAGCCTGATTTAGATGTTGAAAAAGCAACTGAACTGTACGATGCTCAGGTAAAACTAACCAAAGAGCTAATGGAAGCCAAAAATCATGATTACGGCGAGGCCTGGCGTGACATGCGTGTAAGCTCTCTGACGGATTTGATTCTGCAAAAAATACTTCGCGTAAAACAAATCGAAGACAATAAAGGTAAAACACTCGTTTCTGAAGGCATCGATGCCAATTATCAGGATATGATTAATTATTCTGTTTTTGCTCTCATCCTGAATCCCATCAACAAATAGAAATTTCAAAAATTAAATTCCAAATCCCAGGTTTCCGGCAATATTTTGAAACTTGGCACTTAAAATTGGAGTTTTAACTTAAATATTTCCCCATGAAAAACATCATTACCCAATTTTCCAGATTATTTGTCGGAGTACTTTTTATTATTTCCGGACTGATTAAACTAAACGATCCGGTTGGTTTCTCCTATAAATTAGCCGAGTATTTCAGTGAGCCGGTTTTTAACATACCGTTTCTGGAGCCATTGGCTTTAGGATTAGCCATCTTTTTAGTAATTCTGGAAGTAGTTCTGGGTGTGATGTTATTGGTAGGATACAAATCAAAACTTACGATTTGGGCTTTACTGCTGCTAATCGTTTTCTTCACTTTCCTTACCTTCTACTCTGCTTATTTTGATGTGGTTAAAGACTGTGGATGTTTTGGAGACGCGCTTCACTTAACACCTTGGCAATCTTTCACCAAAGATATTGTTTTACTTTTCTTTATTCTGATACTGTTCATCAATAAAAAATTGGTAAAACCATTATTTTCAAAATTTGTGACCAATATTCTAACATTGATAAGCATTATTTTATGTGTTATTATGGCTGTTTGGGTACTCAACCACAATCCGATCAAAGATTTCCGTCCGTATAAAGTAGGAAGTAATATCGAGAAGGGAATGGAAATTCCGGAAGGCGCTCCAAAATCAGTTGTTGAAATGATTTTCATCTACAAAGTAAATGGTGTTGATAAAGAGTTTACAGAAAAAGACCTGATGAACATTCCGGAAGGTGCTACGTTTGTTGACCGTAAAGACAAAGTAATTACAGAAGGTTATGTACCGCCAATTCACGATTTTACGATGACTAAAGATGATTCTGATTACAAAGACGAATTATTGAAAGAGCCTAAATTATTGGTATTTGTAACCTATGATTTAACACTTTCCAATCCTGAGGGAATGAAAAAATTAGAAACACTGAACAAAGAGGCGAAAACCAAAAGTTATAAAGTAATTGCAATGACCGCTTCAGGTCCTGATGAAATTACAAAAGCAAAAAAACAATACGGCTTAGATGTTGACTTCTATTTCTGTGATGCCACTACTCTAAAAACAATCGAAAGAGCTAATCCAAGTATTGTAGTACTGCAAAAAGGAACTGTGGTTCAAAAAGTACATTACAACGACATCAGCGATTTAAAATTATAAAATAGCATTCAACCTAAAAGGTTACAAGATTTTAGCAAAGTCCGCAAAGTTATAAAACATTGCGGACTTTGTTTTTTTACTCCTTTTAGCCCCTTCGTTAAAATGGTATAAGATTTCACTTTAATACCTCTTAAATACGTATTTCAAGAAGCCCTTTTTTAAGTCAATCTGACGTTTTTTTCCCGCTAAAAACTTATCACTCCCAAAAAAATATTTCCCTTTTTTGCTTTTTCGCAGATTTACTTTTAAAAATTCATTCTAATTTGAAGTTTATTCTCTCAACTATTACGATTTCACTCCTCTTTTTTTAACCGAAATTGGCTGATTTGTGATAAAATAAACGAGTCTTCAATTTTTGTTAATGTCCGATTGGCTTTCCATTTGTTTGTTTAACTTTGTTCAAAATCATTTACCACTATGAAACAAATAACGCTAATCTTTATTGCATTTATCACTTTTTCATGCTCACAAGCTCAGAAAACCAGTTTTTCTAAAGAAGCTTTGTCTGAAAAATTATTAGCAGCTGATGATAGTCAGGTTGCTTTCAAAAACATTTTAAAAAAATACAAAGGTAAAACTTTGTTAATCGAAGTTTGGGCTTCCTGGTGTGGCGACTGTGTAAAAGCAATGCCTCAGCTTAAAGAATTACAAGCAAATAACCCTACTGTTTCCTACTTATTCCTTTCTGCTGACAAAACTGCAGACAAATGGAAAGCCGGAATTGAAAAACACGAATTAAAAGGCGATCATTTCATGATGAACGACGGCATGAAAGGTGTTTTTGGCAAAGCAATTGACTTAGACTGGATTCCGAGATACATCATTGTAGACAAAACCGGAAAAATTGTACTCTATCGTGCCATTGAAAAAGATTTTGATAAAATCAATGAAACCCTAAAAGGTTTAAAATAAAACCGCAATATTCATTGCAATTGCAATGGTAAAAGTGAATAAAATAAAAGCAAAAAATAAAAAACTACCACAATGAGAAAAAAGATTGTTGCAGGAAACTGGAAAATGCATAAAAACGCCGCACAAACTGAAGAATTATTAAACGAATTAATCGCTAAAATACCTGCACAAACTACTGCACAAGTAATTGTAGCACCAACTTTTGTAAACTTACAGGCAGCAGCTGCTAAATTAAAAAACACCACTATCGGTGTTGCAGCGCAAAACGTTCATCAGGCTGAAGGCGGTGCTTTTACAGGAGAAATTTCTGCTGACATGTTAACCAGTGTGGGTGTAAATACTGTAATTTTAGGTCACTCTGAGCGTAGAGCTATTTTTCACGAAACAGATGCCTTAATTGCAAATAAAGTAGACACTGCTCTAAAACATGACATGACAGTAATTTTCTGTTTTGGAGAGGAATTAAAAGACCGTCAGTCTGACAATCATTTTAATATTGTTGAAAACCAATTGCGCGACGGATTATTCCAAATCGCAAAAGAATCATGGTCTAAGATCGTTTTGGCTTACGAACCGGTTTGGGCAATCGGAACAGGAGAAACGGCTTCACCAGAACAAGCACAAGAAATGCACGAATTTATCAGAGAGGTGGTTCGTAAAGCATTTGGAGCTGCTATCGCTGATGAAGTTTCTATTCTTTACGGTGGTTCTGTTAAACCTGAAAATGCTAAAGAAATCTTCTCTAAACCAGACGTAGACGGTGGTTTAATTGGTGGCGCAGCTTTAAAAGCAGATGACTTTTTAGCAATTGTTACTGCTGTCTAGATCTTTAGATTGTTAGATTGTTAGATCTTTAGATTATTAGACATACCGAATAATTAAATCATTGAGAATAATAGATTATTAGAATCTTAGAAACTCAGTACCTCAGAATCTTAGAATCTTAGTACCTCATAAAAAAAAGCGTTCGTAAATCCGAACGCTTTTTTTATGACCTGTCTGCTCCCTATTACTTAAGATACGATTCTAACAAAGGGCAATTGTATTTTTGAAAAGCAGTCGTTTTTCTATAAACCGAATAGAAATTAATCAGCTCCTGCCCTGCTTTAAACGGGTTCTTTTCTTCTTCCTCCGCAGAAACAATATTGGCGTAGTGATTGTAATAATTGCACTCAAAAATCATTAAACTTGCCAGGGCTTTTTCATTTGTATTTTTAGACATTTTCAAGGCTTTCTCATAGTACATTTTGGCCATGCTTAAACTATAATAATTGCCTTTTTGATATTTCTTTTCATTTTCTGAATTATCTCCATATACATAATCCACATACGATTCACCCGATGTCCAATCGTACGCAGTCATCATCCAGGAATTACCCAAATACGACACATTAAAATAAGCATGTGCCAGTTTCAGATTGCTTGTGGCTGTGTTTTGTTTTTTCAGCTGAATCAATTGCGCAATAAAATCGGCTTTATTGAAACGATAGTCGAACTTTCGCTCTGTATCTCTTTGCAGAATTTTGGGCGTAAACGGATTCTCGTTTAAAAAATCTTTATACGCATAATTTTTCTCCCAAAAATCCTTCGGCATACTGGCAAAAGTTTGGTAAGCCAGCTCCAAATTATTATTTCGGAATGCAATCGTTCCTTTTAAATCTTTATAATAATTGACATTTGGTGCTATTGTTCCTGAACAGATATACCTTTCAAAAGGCGTTTTGTCTTTTTTCTCCTGAAGTGCTATCAAACGATCGATATCTCCCTCAGTTGCATTATTCCGATCAAAAAAACCAATATAACTGTAAAAATAAGGCGTATTGTAAGCGGAATATTCTCCTTCATTTTTAATATCTGATTTCATCGCCAGTAAACCTGCTGTCACGCGATCGCCTTTTTCTGCAAAATCTTTGCTTGCGATTCGATACAAACTGTATAAATTCTTAAACAAACCTAAATCGGCTTCCACCAGATTTTCAACCGAATCAAAATATTTAAAAAGCTGATTTTGAACTTCGTTATTTTTCAAATCGTCCTGCTTTAAAGAAACCAATGCTAACTGAATATTCTTTTGCATTTGTATCGAAGAATTTGCTTTTTCTGAAATCATATCCGTGTATTTCTTTCCCAAATCAATTTCGTCCCCTATAAAACAAAGCTGTGCAATCGCTGCTGTGACATAATCCTTTTGCTCGTCCGAAGTCTGCTCTCTGATTGAAATCAAATAATATTCTAACTCCCTTAAATACAAAATATCTTTCCTGAAATTCTCCTCCTTTGCTTTGGCATAATTTTCATACCAGACTGTACCGTCAAAAACAACCGAAGGAGTTCTGTCATTGGTGTATTGGGGTGTAAAAATCCAGTCTTCAAGTTTGTTCACTTCCCTCCCGATCAAAAAACTCAAATACAAGCTATTCGGACTCAACTCGTAAACCTCCTGAATGGTTTTCAAACCCGGTGCCGGATTGCGTAAACCTTCAATGGCCAGAATCACACTGCGCTCTTCATCGTTTTGAGCCAATGCCAAAGTCTCTGCTGTTAATTTCCAGTTGTAATGCTGCAAAACTGCAAATGATTTCTCTTCGCAGGAAACAAATACTTTACTCAGCAAATAATTCTGTAAAGCTAAATCCTCAACACATAAAGCTTTATAATACAAAGCCCAGGGACCTAAGATCGTGTTTTTGTCTTCTGCAAAATAAGTATCGTACAAACGAATCACTTCATTCTTATCAGAGGCATAAAAACTGTACCTCAACAGTAAAAAAGCATAACGCTGTTTTAAAAAAGAATCTTTTGCCGTTCTGATTTTCTTTTCAAAATCGCTAACATCGGCTATTTTATGATCTTTACTGTCATAACCAATATTTCCCCACGACTCCCATTTTACATCAGGATTACTGTTGTATTCTAATTTTTTCGCAAACAAAATGTAATTGAGAAGCGCTTTGTTTTTTGAAAGTAGTAAGGCTTCAATGAAAGTATTCTTATCAAAAACTTTTTTCAGCGATTTCGTTTCATAAGCGGTTTCGAATTTCTCAGCATCCGTTTCGTACAAAATAACGTGCACGTCTTTTGGATCGACCTGACTGCCCAGTTTTTTCTTCCACTCCGCACAATTCAATTCCTGATCTGCTCCCGAAACAGTGTTTGTATCGTAGTAATTATCGGCGGAATAATAAAAAGGTGTCAGCTTAAAAAATCCTTCTCTTTGCGCTTTAAACAAAGCCAGTCTGCTGGTCTCAGGCGAAACACTCCATCCACAAGCCAAAGAGACCTGAACACTAAAAATAAAAAGTAAAGGGCTAAAAACGCGCATAATAACCGGATATATTTTGGGTTCCATAATCGTTGATGTATTTTTTATCAAAAGAGAAAAACGTCACTTTCGTCTGATTGTCGATTGGAATTTTACTTTTTACGATCGAAATCATTTTGTCAAGTTCGTCTTCAGAAATTTTCTCAATCCTGATTTCGTCCCCGTTTCTCAAATAAGTCTGTCCCACTAAAATGTCGTCTTGCAGTATATATTTAGCGTCTGATACTTTTTTTAATTTAACGGTATCATTTTGAACTCTGTCATAATCGGATAAAATCCCCTTAAACTGATTGCCTCTGAAAACAACTGCCCAACTGTACAATGGCAGAGCAATATCAAGCTTTAAACCGTATTTGTCGTGCGTAATATATTGTGTCAATTCTTCGCTGGTTCCTATGGAATTTTTGGTATTAAAATCTTCCGGTTTACTCAAATTGTAACACATCAGCAAGCCTTTATCTACGGGTGGAATTCCTGCTTTTGAAGCATATTTGTACTGCCAGAGTCTTATGGTAGCCGAAACCGCAGTCGCAGGATAGTTTTTCTTGATTTGCTTTAACAAGTAAAAATAATTGTCTTTTGATTTTTCCGACCAGTCACAATCGATCAGGATTTCTTTAAAATCAACTTTCAATTTTGCCATTTCACTCGATTTTACCGAATCATAATTCAACTGTTTACGATTCTCCTGCTTGTAATAATCTTTTGGATACACAATCGAACTGGCTATTTTCTCGGCTTTCGAATCATTCATTTTCAATCCTATCTGTTCAATACGTTTGGCAATTCTCACAGCCAAACTGTCCAGTTGCTTTTTTCCGGATTTCAAAACCACCTCATTGGTAATGAAAATACTGGGGGTAATTTCAGGATTGCTTTCATTTAATCTGATATCGTTAAGGGTTGCAACCGGCAAAGGTTCTTTAGCATACGGGTTCCAGTCTACATCAAAAAAACGAATGTACAAATGTTTTACCTTCAAGTCTTTTATCAACGAATCCTCTGTGTTTTCGAAATTCAAATCGGTTTTCCAATAACAAAACGATCGAACCACTTCATGTTCCTTCTCACAAGTTGCTCCGTTAAGTACCACAAAGAGCAAAATAAAAATGATATTCTTCATACTTTTAAAATTCCTTACAAATTCCAATCAAAATTAACATTAATTAAGGTAAGGATATTGATTATTTATGAACAACTTTTGCTTTGGATTCTTACCTTTGCAAAAATTTTTTTTATGTCGAATATATATTTAGGGTACCATTTTACAATTGAACCAAAAGAACCGGGTTCTGAAATTTTAATTGCTGAACTAGGCGAAAAAGCGTTTGAGACTTTTACAGAAACGGAGAACGGAATTTCGGCTTTTGTGAAAAAAGATTTATGGGACGAAAATATTCTGGACGACATTTATATTTTACAATCCGAAGAATTCAAAATCGAATATACCATCGAGGAAATCGATCAGGTAAACTGGAATGAGGAATGGGAAAAGAATTTTGAGGCTATTGATGTAGACGGAAAATGCCATGTTCGCGCTCCTTTTCATGAGAAAACAAACGCCGAATTTGATATTGTAATCGAACCAAAAATGAGTTTCGGAACAGGTCATCATGAAACTACGCACATGATGATTCAGCATCTATTAGAGATCGATGTTAAAGGTTTGAAAACACTGGATATGGGTTGCGGAACAGCCATTTTAGCCATTTTAGCCGAAATGAAAGGTGCTCAGCCAATCGAT
The DNA here is from genome assembly GCF_025947365.1 of Flavobacterium sp. N502540. Classification (NCBI taxonomy): domain Bacteria; kingdom Pseudomonadati; phylum Bacteroidota; class Flavobacteriia; order Flavobacteriales; family Flavobacteriaceae; genus Flavobacterium; species Flavobacterium sp. N502540. The sequence goes on along the minus strand of NZ_CP110012.1, from coordinate 4,010,424 downwards.
GCTATTGATATTGACAACTGGTGCTACCTGAACTCAATCGAAAATGCCGAACGCAATAATTGCCAGCACATCTCCGTTTATGAGGGCGATGCTGCCTTGCTAGCCGGAAAAAAATACGATTTAATCATTGCCAACATCAACCGAAATATCTTATTAAACGATATGCAAAGTTATGTTGATTGTTTAAATCCGAAAGGGATATTGCTTTTGAGCGGTTTTTATGAAGAAGACATTCCTTTTATCGATGCTTCCTGCACCGAAAAAGGTTTAACATATGTTAAAAAGTTTCAAAGAAATAACTGGGTTTCATTAAAATACGTAAATTAGATAGTTAATTATCTGTTTATTAAATAGTTCGCAGATATCGATCTTTTAAATTCCGATTCAATCTGTGCACGCTGTGACCAAAAAATTAGTAATTACAACAGTACAAAAACCTAAAAAAATGAGTACTAAAGAAAAAGTAAGAGAAAGAGTTCGCGAAAAGGAAGCGACAGGTTTCAATAACGAAATCATTGTTTACAACGACGATGTAAACACTTTTGACCACGTAATTGACACTTTGATGCGTGTTTGCAGTCATACGCCAGAACAAGCAGAACAATGTTCCCTAATTGTACATTACAACGGAAAATGCACTGTAAAAACAGGGCCAATTGAAAAATTAAAACCGCAATGTACCCAACTTTTGGAAGCCGGATTAAGCGCCGAAATTGTTTAATTGCAAATAATTTAAAAACGATTCTATTTTATTCTATATTTGAATAAAATAGAATCGTTTTTTTTATGGAAGAATACGGAAAGATATTGATTATTGCAACGCCGATTTTTTTAGTATTAATTATAATCGAAAAATTATACGGCATTTATAAGAAGAACGACACCGCTCCTTTAATAGACAGCGTATCGAGTATCAGCTCCGGAATTACCAATTCAGTCAAAGACGTCCTGGGATTGAGTCTGACCTTCATTTCGTATGAATGGCTGGTTTCTAAAATTGCGCTTTATCATCTGGAAGCCAACGTGATTTCTTATTGTATTGCTTTTTTTGTAATTGATTTTTATGGTTATTGGAGTCATCGATGGGCGCATCAGATTAATCTTTTCTGGAACAAACATGCCATTCACCACAGCAGCGAAGAATTTAACCTTGCCTGCGCATTACGCCAGCCTATCGCGAGTCTGGTTAATTTGTTTACATTTTTATTAATTCCGGCCGCATTGTTAGGAGTTCCGGCTTCTGTAATAGCCATTACCCTGCCTCTCCATTTGTTTCTGCAGTTTTGGTACCATACGAAACACATCAAAAAAATGGGTTTCCTGGAATACATCCTGGTTACCCCCTCACATCATCGCGTACATCATGCTATAAACCCTGAATATTTAGATAAAAACCATTCTCAGATTTTTATTTTCTGGGACAAACTTTTTGGTACTTTTCAGGCCGAATTAGATGATGTTCCTCCTGTTTTTGGTATTACAAGACCAGCACAAACCTGGAATCCTATCCGAATTAATTTTCAGCATTTAACTTTACTGATTCAAGACGCCTGGCGTGCCGAAAACTGGAAAGACAAACTTACAATCTGGTTTAAACCCACTGGTTGGAGACCTGAAAATTTTGAAGAAAAATATCCTGTAACCAAAATCGAAAATGTTTTTGCCTTTAATAAATATGGTACTCAAAATTCACAAAAGTTAATTTACTGGTCCGTAACTCAAATGCTAATCACGCTATTGTTTGTGACCTATTTATTTGATAATGTTGCCAAAATCGGATTGCCCAATATCTTCCTCTACGGATTTTTTATTTTGATAACAATTTACAGCTACAGCGAATTGATGGACAAAAGCAAATATGCCATTTTTTGGGAAGGTTTACGCTTTAGTATCGCTATTGGTATTATCATGTACTATGGAGACTGGTTTGGCTTAAATCAAGTTATCTCCTTTAGTAATCCTGTTATTTTAACCTATTTGACCTTATCCTTTTTAATTACAATTTACTTTGTAAATATTGATTTTAAAAACTACCGAAACCAACCTGTTAATTCATAAATCGATTATGAGAAATCACTTTTTTTTTAAATCCTTTATCGCTGTCAGCATTCTATATCTAATTATTTTGTTTTTAGAATACCAAAATCTGGACTTGTTTCTAAAACCTGTTTTGGTACCGCTATTAGGATTCGGAGTTTATTTTCACGGAAAGTTTCCTTCAAAAAAAATCCTTTTGGGAGCATTATTGTTTTCCTGGCTGGGGGATGTAATTCTACTTTTTGCTGATATTGGTGAGATCTATTTTATTTTAGGACTTCTTTTTTTCTTAATTGCTCACCTAATGTATTGTGTTCTGTTCAACAAACAAACAAAAAGAAATACTACTATCAATAAAGTTCTTTTCGCAATTGGCAGCTTGCTTATAGCTTTTTATCTGGTCGGAATGGTCTTATTTTTAATGCCAAATCTGGGTGAATTAAAAATCCCAGTAATCATTTATGCAGCCGTAATTTCGACAATGCTGCTGTTTGCTTTTAATGGTAGTCTGACTTGGAAAAAAACAGGCAGTCTTTACGTTTTAGCAGGTGCAGTTTCATTTGTTATTTCTGATAGTATTCTGGCTTTCAATAAATTTAATGCTCCCATCGAAAAAAGTTCTTTTTTTATAATGCTTACCTATCTTGTGGCACAATATCTGATTGTAATTGGTATTTTAAAACTAAATACTAAAAAAGCAGATTAACCGCAGAGTATAGTGATGCAGCAGGTTTACAATCGTTTTTCCCGTAAATCTTCAAATCCTTATCATCTGTAGTAAAAACACTTTACATTTGTAGGACCAACATTAATAAATCATGAAAAAAATAGCCCTTTTTATTGTTCTCATTATCAGCATAACTTCTTGTATAAGCACAAAATCGACTTTAAAAAATGTAGATGACAACGCTCCTGATCTTGTTTTAAAGAAAGACAATACATTTTCGATTACGCTTTTCAGCAACGATAAAAAATACGGTTACGACCCTGATTATCCTGTAAACCTGTTTTTTCAGAATACCCGAAATGAAGCGCTGAACGAAACTCGTTTCTTAAACGCTTTAGCAGGTCCAAATGGTGAAAAAATAACCTATACCCGCCTGGAAACCTGCTGTCCTTTTCCAACCAAAAGAAGCGACATGGGTGCAGGATTCCTGAATGTATATGAATTGAAATGGGACGGGCAAAAAAAGCCGGTAAAACTCTACCTGAACATTTATGAAAAAGGGATTTTAATGGTTCCAATGGGGTTGCGTTTGAAGAGTAACTAAGGAATAAAATTACACTCAGAATTATAATATGTTAGAAAGCATACCTCTAATTTTACTTATTCTTCCATTACTATTTCAGATTATAGCCGGAAGAAAAGCAATTGGTGAAACTATATCTTTAAAATTCGGAACTGTTTGTATAATTAGTCTCTTCGCACAAATAATAGTACCTGTTATTTCCTTTTACATTGCCACCTATAATGCTAATAAATACATCGAGCAAAATCCAAATTCACTTAGATGCGGAATGGAGTTTATCGGACTTTTTATGTTCACGCTTATTTTTACGTTTAGCCTGATAGTGGTTATCATCATTCAGTACTTCATCAAACGATCTTACGAAAAGTAATTTTTTCATGATGCTGCTAATTGGCAAACAACATGATAAATGTCATTTATTATCTTTTTATAATGCATTAATATTGCCTTTCACCTTAAACTTTTAAGATTTTGAACGAAGTCTTGTTATAGTCGTGAGGAAATAATCCTGATTTCAACAAAATTAGACAGCGGATAACCAGATTAGCTTCTTAAAAAAAACATAAATCTTCATCTGCTATTCATAAATCATAACTACCTTTGCACTGTCAAAAAAACATACTATGAACATACAACATATTCCACAAATTAAGCATACTGAAAGCGGCAACTTCTTTTTATTAGCAGGACCTTGCGCTATTGAAGGAGAAGAAATGGCTCTTAGAATTGCAGAAAAATTAGTTGGTATTACCGACAATCTTCAGATTCCTTTTGTATTTAAAGGGTCTTTCAAAAAAGCCAACCGTTCAAGAATCGATAGTTTCTCAGGAATTGGTGACGAAAAAGCATTAAAAATATTACGAAAAGTTTCAGAGACTTTTAACGTTCCAACCGTAACCGATATTCATACCAATGAGGATGCTGATATGGCCGCACAATACGTTGATGTTTTGCAAATTCCAGCCTTTCTGGTTCGTCAAACTGACCTTGTTGTTGCTGCAGCAAACACAGGAAAGACTGTTAATCTGAAAAAAGGACAATTCATGAGTCCGGAAAGTATGAAACATGCTGTGCAAAAAGTACTGGACTGTAACAACGAAAATGTTATGGTTACAGATCGCGGTACTATGTTTGGTTACCAGGATATGATTGTTGATTATAGAGGAATCCCTACTATGCAGCAATACGCTACTACAGTTCTGGATGTAACACACTCGTTACAACAGCCTAACCAGACTGCCGGTGTTACGGGCGGAAGACCGGACATGATCGAAACTGTTGCCAAAGCAGGTATTGCTGTTGGTGTTGACGGTATCTTCATCGAAACTCATTTCGACCCTGCTAATGCAAAAAGTGATGGTGCTAATATGCTTCATTTAGACTATTTCGAAGGTTTAATGACCAAATTAGTAGCGATCAGAAAAACGGTTAACTCATTCTAATTTAGAATAACACAAACTCATAATACCACAAACTTATAATACCACAAACTTCATTGAAAACAAATATTTTCGTTTTCTTTTTGTTGTGTTTTTCAGTAAACACTTTTGCACAGGAAGAAATCACAGTACAAAGATATACTGCCCATAATAAAGGAAAGTTTTTTGTTTCCTGGGGAGGAAACAGAGAAAGTTACACTAAATCTGATGTAAATTTCAGAGGAAAAGACTACAACTTTACAGTTGATAATATGAAAGCTCATGATAAACCAAAAGGGTGGCATATTGATTATGTGAACCCGGTGAACATGACGATTCCGCAAACTAACTTTAGAATGGGGTACTTCTTTAGCGATCATTACAGTGTTTCTGTTGGGTGGGATCATATGAAATATGTGATGGCTCAAAATCAGGTAGCAAATGTAAATGGTTATATTAATTTACCTGCTGATCAGGCCGGATCTATCTACAATGGTGTTTACAACAATAGACCTGTAGACATGTCTCAGGGCGGTGCTCAGGAAGGTGGTTTCGGAAAAGGTGAGGCCCAGCAAAATGGCCCTGCATTTTTAATGTACGAACATACAGACGGTTTGAACTATATTAATACTGAGGTTTCCAGACATGATGATATTTCTAAATTGTTTGGTATAACAAATACGGATAAGATTCAGATTAACCTGACTGAGGGTTTAGGTGCTGGACTTTTATATCCTAAAACCAATACAACTCTTTTGGGAAAAGAACGTCACGATGATTTTCATATTTCTGGTTATGGCCTTTCAGCAAAAGCGGGAATCAACTTGACATTCTTCAAGTATTTTTACATACAGGGTGAGTTAAAAGGTGGTTACATCAACATGCAGGATATTAGAACTAGTCAAAGTAATGAAGACAGGGCGTCACAGGACTTTTTCTTTTTACAGCGAATTATTGCTGTTGGAGGAATTTTCAGAATCTAATATTTCTTAAAATTATACTTAAAAATAGTTATCATTTTGGTAACTATTTTTTTTTGACCTTTATTTGTCTCGCTAATTTGTAGATGAGGGTTTAAGGTATTGGTTTCAGGTTTCAAGTTTCAAGTTTCAAGTTTTAGGTTTCAGGTTTCAAGTTTCACATTTTACATCTCACATTTCACCTTTACAAAATGAAAAAATCAAAATATCTCTTTCCGGTTATTACCTTTTTACTCAGTTTTGGCTGCGCTTTGTTTGTTGCCCTGAAAGTTTTTCCCAACAATCCGTTTTCCGATACCAAAATCAAGGAGAAAAACACTTTACAAACTAAAATTCAGGATGGAGATCTTATTTTTCAAACCTCTCAATCTCCGCAATGTGAAGCCGTACGAATTGCCACAAACTCTAAATTTTCTCATTGTGGTATCATTTACGATATCAACGGAAAGTGGTTTGTTTTTGAAGCGGTTCAGCCTGTAAAACTTACTCCTTTTAACGAATGGATTCAGCACGGGAAAGAGGCCAAATATCTTGTGAAACGATTAAAAAACTCAGATAAAGTTTTAACTCCTGTAGTACTACAAAAAATGAAAGCGTACAGTCAGCAATTTGACGGAAGAGAATATGACGCATATTTTGAATGGAGCGATACCAGAATTTATTGCTCTGAACTGATCTGGAAAATTTACAAAAATGCCGCAAACATCGAATTGTCGAAACTAAAACAGTTGAAGGATTTTAATTTAACTGATCAAAGGGTACAAAAAATAATCAAGGAAAGATACGGAAATAACATTCCGCTCGACGAAAAAGTGGTCGCTCCTGTTGATTTGGCTGATTCTGATCTCCTAAAAACGGTTATTGACACCTATTAAAAGCCTTTTTTTGTCAGTATCGACGAATAAAACAAAAAAACTTCGTTTCTAAAAACTTACATTTTTACCCCCATGATAACTCTTCAACGTATTAAAATGTTTTTAAACGAATATTCAACAAAATAGTTAAAATCAAAACATAAATATAAAATTTTAATACTATTTTAGCAGAGTAAATTTTAAGTTAGGTTTAAACTATGATCGATAGAGCACCTAAATATTCCCAAAATAATCTGCATTTTTTCTCGCAGTTTGAAGATTTTTTTGACTCTTCACCCGATGTATTGTGTATTGCCAGTTTTGACGGCTATTTTAAAAGAATAAACCCGGCCATGACTAAATTACTGGGTTATACTGAAGAAGAAATACTCTCAAGACCCATAAACGATTTTATTCTTGAAGCCGATAAACTGACTACTACAAATGCCCGTAAAGAACTTACTCAGGATATTGGTTTGTATAATTTTGAAAATCGATATGTGACCAAAAGTGGTGCTATCGTTTGGCTTTTATGGAGTTCTTTTCCGGTTGCCAAAGACAGACTGGTTTATGCCGTTGCCAAAAACATCACTTTCAGAAAAGAGCTGGAACAGGAAAGAAATCTTCATTTGGCAGAACTTACCAAACTCAACAAAGAACTCAGACAGCTTACTTATACTACGGCTCACGATTTAAGATCGCCTGTAAACAACATACTGGCCGTTTTTGATCTCCTTGACAAATCTTCTATTACAGATCCCGAAACGCTCGAATTAATCTCCATTATTGAAACTTCTACACAAAGTTTAAAGAAAACATTAATTGATCATGTGGCACTTCTGGATAAAAAAAATGAAGAAGACGATCAGTTGGAAGTCCTGCATTTTGAAGTTGTATTGAAAGAAGTTTTAGACTCTATTAATTCCTTACTCCACAATTCGAAAGTCAAAATTTCAATTGATTTTTCGGAGGCAAAGACAATTCTTTTCAACAAAACCTCCTTAAAGAGTATATTCCTGAATCTGATTACCAATTCGATTAAGTACTCAAAACCGGGTTTTTTGCCATTTATCAGTTTTAATTCCCTTAATATTAACGGAACCACACAGTTGATTATTTCGGATAATGGAATTGGTTTTGATATGGAAAAAGTAAAAGACAAAATTTTTGGATTACATCAGACATTTAACACAAATAAAGACAGTAACGGAATCGGACTCTATCTGGTTTATAATCATGTAACGAATCTTGGCGGTCATATTGACGTGGAAAGTAACCCTAACAAAGGGGCAAAATTTACGATCACGTTTAAAAGTTAATCACATACATTTCTAAATAAAAAAATTCCAAATTCCAATAGGGCTGACCTTATTGGAATTTGGAATTTGAATTTGATTTCTGCAATTTAGTTTGCAGCCGGAAGAACAATCCCTCCCTGATCCATTAAATACATCAAAGTTGTCATGGTTGCAGCTCCAAGCTCCAATTCTCTTTTATTAATAGCATCAAACTTATCGTTTGCCGCGTGGTGATAATCAAAATAACGTTGTGAATCCGGTTTTAGACCTGCTTTTACTATCGCTTTAGAGGTTAAATGATTGATATCTGATCCTGCATGTCCAATAGTGAAACTATGTACCAAATAAGGCTCAAAAAGGTCTTTAAATCCAGCTATTTTCTTAAAATTAGCATCATCTGCTTCAATTGAAAATCCTCTTGGAGAAAATCCTCCAGAATCGCTCTCTAACGCAAAAATATGATTCTCTTTCTTTTGTTTCGAAACTTCTTCATACTTAGCACCACCTTTTCCACCATTCTCTTCATTCATAAACAGAACGACACGAATCGTATTTTTAGGCTTATAGTTTAAGTTTTTCAAAATTCGAACTACTTCCATACTTTGAACCACTCCTGCTCCATCGTCGTGTGAACCATCTGCTAAATCCCAGGAATCCAAATGCCCTCCGACAACCATAATGTTACCAGGGTTTTCTGTTCCGGTCATTTCTCCAATCACATTATAAGATAAAACATCCGGCAAGGTCTCACAGGATTGTTTGAAATAAAATTTCAAAGACGGATTTACTTTCAAAGATTTACTTAACAATTCCGCTCCGTTTGTACTGATTGCCGCAGTTGGAATGTATTGCTCTTTTGGTAAGTCGCCATAACTTTGAGCTCCTGTATGCGGGAAATCGTCTAAACGCAGGTTCATCGAACGCACAATTGTTCCAACTGCACCTAATTTTGCCGCTTCTTTTGCACCGGCATATCTTTGATCTACACAGGCTCCGTAAGATTTAAAGGTTTCTATATTTTCCGGATCCATTGGTCTGTTATAGAATACAATTTTACCTTTTACTTTATCGCCTAATTCTGCCAGTTCTTTAATTCCCTTTACTTCGATTACTTCAGCCGTAAGTCCTGTTTTAGGGGTAGCAACTGATCCTCCTAAAGCACAAATTGGCACTACCGTTTTCGTTTTATTATCTAAAATATAAGCGGTTTCTTTTTCGCCGCGCACCCAATGCGGAACCATTACTTCCTGTAGATAAACTTTGTCAAGACCAAGGGTTTCTAATTGTCTTTTCGTGTACTGCACTGCTTTTTCGGCACTTGCAGAACCTGATAAACGGCTTCCGATGTCGTTAGACAAATATTCTAACCAGGTATAACATTTAGACTCGGTCAGGGCCTTTTTATAAAATAATTTAATGTTTTTCTCATCATTTGACTGTGCAAAAGATGTTAATCCGTTTAAAACTAATGCAGTTAACAGAATCGTTTTTTTCATAGGTTGTATAGCATTTTTTTGGTTGTTAAACAAAGGAACAAAATTCTTTAGAACTGCCAGTATTTTTATGTAACGATTTCGAAAAAAAATAACACACAGAAACATAGGCTCCCGATATAAAAAAAACTACAAAAGAAATAGGTATATTTCAGTGAAGTGGAACGTCTTTTTTACAGATACGGGACCTATGTCACTCTATGTGTTACAATAAATTACAACCAATAAATCAAAATGAGAATTATTTTACTACTACTACTTCATTTTTTACACCAATTCCGTTTTCATTAAAGGCTTCAATTGTAAAATAATATGTGGTTCCTTTATCCAGGCCTCTAAAATCATACGAACTTTCGTCGTAAACCATAATGCTGTTATACAATTTGTCCGGTGCAATTCCGTAATAAATATTGTAACCGGTAGCGTTCGCCTGTTTTTTCCAGGAAATCATAGCGTTTCTTGCATCAGTTGCATTTCTGTCTACTTTAAAATCAGGAACCGACTGTGGTTTTTCTGCCAATCCGTTTCCAAATACTCTGAAATCTGAAATTGCAAACAATCCGGAGGCATTATGAACGTTGACCATTTTAATGTAACGTGCTTTTATTGCTTTCGTCAGCTCGACATAATCATGCGGAACGTCTTTTGCATTTTTAGATTTATCAACTACCAATTTCCAGTTTACAGCGTCATCTGACATGAAGATTTTATACTGATAATAAATATCCATTGCCTTATTGAACTGTGTTGCTTTATGATCGGCATAGTTGATCTGCAAGGCATTGATCTGCATTTGTCGGCCTAAATCAAGCTGTAACCATTCACCCGAATCAGCTGTTTTTGCAGACCAGTAGGTTTGAATATTTTCATCGGTTAAATTCACAGCTCCGTAACAAAACCTCTCGTATACTTTTTTGCCTCCATTATCCATTCTGTGAGTTTCTACTTCCATACAATCTTCTGAAGAGGAAACGGTGACAGGCTTTTTATACGAAAGCAGCATCCAGCCGGAAGAAGCTCCTTTTTCCTGATTGCGTTTTTTGGTGGGAAGAACAATTGGAAAATCCCCATAAGAAGTAATCGAATACATCACATCGTCTTTATCAAATCCAGCAGGAAATAGGTCAATGCGACGTTCGAAACGGTCTTTGATAGAAATTTTACAGGTTCCGGTATTCCAGTAATTCCCATAATTATCTGCGAAAGTGTTTCCGTGCCCCGCTCCGATTACAAATCCTCCCGGTTTGTATGACATAGGATTGTGTTTTTGATAGGTGAATGGGCCTAACGGGTTGTTACCAACATGAACGCCATTGGCATAACCTTTAAATTCGGTAGCGGGAGCTCCGTATTGCATGTAATATTTGCCATTGTGTTTGGTCATCCAGGCTCCTTCTATAAAATTACCCCAAGGCGCTGGCTCCATATCATTATTGGGACCAAAACGTTCCCAACCATGATTGGCAGGATCTAAACCTACTACCTCTTTTATCTCGCCATAAGCACGCTGAATATCTTCTACTTCGGTGGCTTTGTACAGTTTTTCATAAGCTGCCTGATTGCCTTTCGGAAGCCAGGTGTTATAATCTACTTCTACACCTACAAGTGGTAATTTTCCGCTTGAACCGTAATACATGTATACTTTTTTATCATCATCCTGAAAAATGGCGGGATCCCAGGTTGGCAGCATTGCTTTATCAACATGTCGCAGCCATTGTCCTGATTTTGGGTCAGCAGTTTTCCAGATTGGATGATCTCTTTTCCAGGTCGAACCCACATAAAATAAGGTATCATTGACTACCCAAGCAGCAGGTGCACATTGATCGTCGTCGGCTGGCTTACGTTGAAAACTTCCATATACAAATTTCCAGTCTGACATGTCTTTACTCCAGAAATATCCCGCCTGATTGGTCGCGAACAAATAGTATTCGCCTTTGAATGTAATAATTACCGGATCGGCACTGGAACGTCGGGATTCCGGAATACCATTGTGATTTTCGGTGGTATAATTGTATCCAATGTTGATTGGATTACAGTAGGTCGTTGCTTTTTTATTGGGGTCAAACCATTCTGTTTTACCGGGAATTTTAGTGTTTTGCGCGAGTATTGTATTGCTTAAACTAACCAGCATCAGCATAACAGCTACTACATATATTTTTTTCATTTGATGATTTTTATATAAAAGATTTTCTCCAAAAGAGAAAACACAGTTTCAATAGATCTATTTTTTCTGTTTTATCCTTTGTTCTAACAACTCCGGTTCATTGGTCGTGATATAATTGAATTTATGATCAATTATCCAGTCCATATCGGCCGTTTCGTTTACCGTCCAGGCATTTAAAACAACTTTATACTCTTTGGCTTCTTTGATCCATTCTGGATGCTTCTTAAATACTGAATAATGATAATCAACGCCGTTTATATGATCTGCTTTAACTTCTTTTGGAGATTTGTTTCCTTCGAGATACTGTAAACTTGCCCGGGAATCGACTTCTCTGATTTGTTTCAGAATTTCGTAATCAAAACTAATGTAGCAGGTATTTTTATCTGCTTTAAGCTTTTGAATTGTTTCTACGGTCCTCAATGCCGTTTTTCTTCCTCTTTCTTTACTTATTTCTGAAGGTTTTATTTCGCAGACCAAAAGTGTACGTTTATTATTTCGCTTACCTTCAGCAATATACTCGTACAAGGTTGGAAGCTTTTCTCCGTTTGAAAGTTTAAACTTTATAAGATCGGCATAATTTGTTTCCTCAATCAGCAATTTGTTGTAATGTGCATCATGATTGATTACAAGTGAATCATCGGCTGTTCTCCATACGTCAAACTCTGAACCGGGAAGTTTTAAGTCGATGGCATGTCTTAGAGCTGCTATAGAATTTTCAGGGAGATTGTTCTTTTTCCATGCTCCGCGATGTGCCACAATTGCATTTTCTTTCACACAGCAGGACTGAAAAGCAATTGTTATTGTTAAAAGTAATGATATCCGAAGTGCTTTAGTAGTATTCATTATTTTTATTTTATGGTTTAAAACCTATATCGTAAACTTCATTGACTGTCCTGATATCCAAAAGGACTATTGATTCATCTGCTTGGTAAGGTCGTAACTTCCTTTGTACATCTGATATTTTAAGTTTTGATTCGTGCAAACCAATACAATATTTCATTATTTGTAAGAAATAACTTGTTTTAATAGTGATTTTTACTTACTATTGTAGTATTATCAATCTAAAATTTTAAAAAACATGAAAGAACAAGAAAATTCAGGAACCTATCCTGTTAAAACTGATGACAACAATGGTGCAGCTATAAATGCCGTTTTTTCCAAATTAGTAAATACTACCCAATCAACATTTGACCCTCTGACCTATGATGGGAAAGACTATAACTTTATTTTTGATGGTGCTAAAAGATACCTACAGTTTGTCATGCAACTTCAAAATAGCGAAGGCCATACAATTCACATTACCTATAGATACAATTCCGATAGCGGACTATGGAATCAGGATGATAATCCAAAATACCCTGTGTACAATGATCAAGTTTATAATTCTAATAATGTGAATTTTATATCTTAATTTTAGAAATATGTTGAAAATAGCTGTATGATCGAAGGAAATAATTCAAAAAATCAGTCTCATTATGCCATTGACCATATAAATTGGAAATAGTGATAAATAGCTTTAAAAAAAGCCCTTCGCTAACCAATTACGAAGGGCTAATTACTAATCAATAAACCAACTTAATTAGTTAATACAAAACTAACTTTCTTCTCGGCATTTGAATTTCCACCAACGAAAACATCAAACTGTCCAGGTTCTGCCACAAATTGTAAAGCAGAGTTATAAAATTTTAAATCTTCAACAGTGATCTCGAATGTCACGGTTTGTTTTTCTCCTTTTTTAAGAGTTATTTTTTGGAAATTTTTAAGTTCTCTTACAGGTCTTGTAACTGATCCTACTACATCTCTGATGTACAATTGAACCGTTTCTTTTCCATCATAATTTCCTGTATTAGCCACATCTACCGTTACTTTTAGCTTTTCGCCTGAGTTCATTTTATCAGATGAAATTTTCAGGTTTGAATACTCAAAAGCGGTATAACTTAACCCAAAACCAAATGGAAACAATGGCTCGTTTCTTTCGTCAATATAATTGGATCTGAACTTTTCGAACTTCCCTTCTGTATTAACCAACGGTCTTCCTGTATTTTTGTGTGCATAGTAAATTGGCAGCTGACCAACACTTCTTGGGAAGGTTGATGTTAGTTTTCCTGAAGGATTTACATCTCCAAACAAAACATCAGCAATAGCATAACCCGCTTCTGTACCTGCGAACCAAACATTTAAAATAGCCGGAACGGTTTCGCTCTCTTCTTTAATTACTAACGGACGACCGTCAAACAATACTAAAACGACTGGTTTTCCTGTTTTTAGTAAGGCGTTTAATAAATCTTTTTGGGCCTGAGGAATTTCCAAATTTGTACGGCTGCTTGATTCACCGCTCATCTCTGCAGATTCTCCAAGTGCCGCAACAATTACGTCTGACTGATTGGCTACTTTTAAAGCTTCGGCCAGTAACTCTTCTTTCGAACGTCCGTCACGGTGTAAAGTTTTACCAAACATGGTAGCTTTAGTTTCAAACTCTTCATCGTAATCTAAGTTGCTTCCTTTGGCATATAAAACTTTTGTTGATGCTCCTGCCACTTCTTTGATTCCTGCCAAAAGTGAGATTGCATTTTCCATTCTTGTAGCTACACTCCAGGTTCCCGGCATGTTTTCTTTGGCATCTGCCAAGGGTCCGATTAAAGCAATTGTTCCTGATTTTTTAAGTGGTAACAATTGATTTTGGTTTTTTAACAACACCAATGATTGTGCTGCTGTCGAACGAGCTTCTTTTCTGCTGTTTGCAGTAAAAATTTCTGTTTTTGCTCTATTAGCATCACAATACTTATAAGGATCACTAAATAAGCCTAAATCGTATTTTGCTTCCAGAATAAGTTTAACAGCATTATCGATGGTCTCTATCGTTACTTTTTTCTCATCTAATGATTTTTTCAAAGTTCCTAAAAAACCTTCACCAACCATGTCCATTTCAACACCTGCATTTAACGAAAGCGCCGAAACAGCTTGTAAATCTCCCATTCCGTGCTCGATCATTTCAGGGATCCCGGTAAAATCGGTAACCACGAAACCTTTAAAGCCCCATTGTTTTCTTAAAACATCTGTCATCAGCCATTTGTTTCCTGTTGCAGGAATTCCGTCAATCTCGTTGAAAGAAGCCATTACAGAACCTACACCTGCGTCAACAGCAGCTTTGTATGGAGGAAAATAATCGTTGAACATTCGGATATGACTCATATCAACCGTGTTGTAATCACGACCTGCTTCCGGTGCTCCGTATAAAGCAAAGTGTTTTACACAGGCCATAATCGAATTGTTTTTAGAAAGATCGTTTTGCTGGTAACCGTTTACCATTGCTTTTGCAATCTGGCTTCCCAAATACGGATCTTCTCCTGAACCTTCAGAAACTCTTCCCCAACGCGGATCACGAGAAACATCGACCATTGGAGAGAATGTCCAGTTAATCCCATCTGCACTCGCTTCCTGCGCTGCAATTCTGGCACTTCTTTCAATAAGATTCATGTCCCAGGTACAAGATAATCCTAACGGAATCGGGAAAGTAGTTTCGTAACCGTGAATCACATCCATTCCGAAAATTAATGGAATTTTCAGACGACTTTTTTCCACGGCAATTCTTTGTACTTCTCTAATTTTTTGAACAGATTTAATATTGAACAAACCTCCAACTTTACCTTCAGCAATTTTTTTCGCCACATCAGAACTGTTTGCCTGTCCTGTAGTAATATCTCCGGAGGTTGGTAAATTAAGCTGCCCTAATTTTTCATCCAGTGTCATCTTTGACAATAACTCTGCTACAAACTCCGATTTTGGTTTTATTTTTACTGTATTCTTAGTGTTCTTTTTCTGAGCATACCCCAGAACAGCACATCCTAAAAACAGTAAGACTAATTTGTTCTTCATTCTACTATATTTATTTGTTTGTGTTCGTTTTTATTGGTTTAAATGTCCGGCCATAAAATGCTGGACTATCATAAGCTCCTGTTATTAGAATCCGTACTTTCCGGATTTAAAACCAAGCTTAACCAAACCTTGTTTTACTTCGGGAGCATTCATGAATAATTTCCAAAGCAAACCGGTACGATAATTTTCAATCATTACTACTTCAGGTCCCTGATCGATAGCCAGGTAACGTTTTGCAACCCAATTATTCTGCAGACTTAGCGCGTCATAAAACCCTGCCTCTCCAAAAGTTTCCTTTTTATGATTTTCGTATAAATTTCTAATTACAGCGATTGATTCTTTTGGTGTATAAACAATTGAACTAATAGCAGCCGTTGGAGAGATAACTCCTTTATCGTTGCTTGGCATATGAGCATCGTACCCAATAGATCCATCAGGATTTCTGGAATAAGATGCGGTTAAGCCCCAATAATCGGCTCCGTATCCTTTAAATTTCTCCGGGTTTTCAAGGCAATACTGATAATCAATTTTTACCTGATTGACATTCAGATCCCAATAGTTGGCATACTTATCTGTCAGTTGGTTCGGATCAAGTCCTACATACGAATAATGTGTCCAGAACAATGGTCCGCCAAATTCCTCGGCTCCATTGTGTTTTAGAATTAGAGGAATATTGTATTTTGTTTTAGAAGAAACGATTCCGCCGCTTCTCGCCCAGCCTTCGTGATATGCTTTTGCATCGATCGCATGTGTTGGTGAAGAGGCTGCCATGACATAGGTAATCAGACATTCGTTGTAGCCTTCAAGAGCAAAATTCATTTGCCAGTTGTAAGTTGGTGACCAGTGCCAGTACAAAACATTTTTATTATTAGTGTACCACTGCCAGTCTACTCCTTTCCAAAGTGCGTCGTATTTTTGAGCTACCGCTTTTTCTTTCTCCGAACCGTCTTTTAGATATTCGCGAACGGTAATCATTCCTGCAACCAAAAATGAAGTTTCGACTAAATCTCCACCATTATCTTTGGTTCCAAAAGGTTTTACTTTTCCTGTATTTCCATCTATCCAATGCGACCATGCTCCATGAAAACGATCAGCTTTGCCTAAAAAATCAGCAATTTTGTTCAGTCTTTCAACTCCTTTTTCTTTCGTTATATATCCTTGTGACATTCCGGAAACAATAGCCATCAATCCAAAACCGGAACCTCCTGTGGTTACAATATGGGCATCGTTTTCAGGGTAAATTCTATCCGGATGGTAACGCTCTCTGGCTAATCCTGAATTTGGCTCAGCATAATCCCAAAAATATTTAAACGTCTCTTTTTGAACCGTAGCTAAAAGCTGATCGTCTGTTAATTTTACTGCAGATGATGAAGCCTTTTCTGTTTCTTTTTTTTCTTGTGCATTACAGCCCAAAAAAGTAAAAGCTAATAGTAAAACTGAAATTTTAACCATTATATTTTTTTAATATCAGTGAATAAAAAACACTTCCTTCAAAAAAGGAGAAGGAAGTGGTTTTAAAAAATTATTTAGTAACCTCCCGGATTTTGTTGTGAAAGTCCACCCGCTTCTCTTAAGAATGTAGTAGGAATTGGAAATAATTCATGTTTACCAACAACGAACGTTTTTCCGTCGGCAGCCATAGCAGCCTGCGCTTGTCCTGTTCTTACAAGGTCAAACCATCTGTCATGTTCGAAAGCCATTTCTAATCTTCTTTCTTTCCAGATTGCTTTTCTAACATCGGTTTGAGAAGTAAAAGGAGTATCTCCTAAACCTGCTCTTTTACGAATCATATTCACTAAAGGAATTGCTGCTGATGTTTGTCCCAATTCATTCAAAGCTTCCGCCTTCATTAATAATACCTCAGCATATCTTAAATATCTAAGATTAGTATCTGTAAATTCCTGATTGTAGAAATCTGAAGAGTAAGCTTTGTAATTGTACATTGGATTGGCTACAGTAGCCGGTACCGGTCTTCCATCGTATAAAACTGAACCTCTGAAAATAATAGTTGCTGCTCTTCTTACGTCGCCTGCCTCATAGGCATCTGCCAGTCCCTGAGTAGGTGTATTGAAACCCCAACCCCATCCTCCTGCACCACGTGGTGCCTGAGAAACAGAATAGTTTCCAATTCCAAAACCAGGGCTTGAAGTTGAACCAATTCCATTAATTTCAAAAATAGATTCAGGACCAAATTCTCCTGCTTTTTTATATTGTAGCGCATAATCAGCTACTAAAGAATATCCTGTTACTTTATCACAATTGTCAATTACTTTTTGCCAATTTTTTTGATACAGATTTACCTTTGCTAATAGAGCATAAGCAGAGCCTTTAGAAACACGGCTTTTATCTTCTGCTGCATAAGCTGATTTATCCGGTAAATTTGTAATGGCATCATTTAAATCTTTTTCAATGAATGCATAGACTTCAGCCGGTGTTTTACGGGTTAATTGCATAATTCTGTCACCCTCTGAACCCGGAATTGGCAAATGATCAATAATTGGAACACCACCGTAACCTTTTACTAAAGTGAAATACATAAAAGCTCTGAAAAACTTAGCTTCTCCTTCTAATCTTACTTTTAAAGCAGGCGTCACCTTATCCAATTTTGGAAAAATAGCCAAGGCCTGATTACATCTGTTTATTCCGGCATAATGAGCATTCCAGGTAGACTGAAATGAAGGCGTTGAAGCATTATAGGTTAACGCATCGATAATGTCCTTATCTGCTCCGGTATCTCCAGGATCAGAACCTTTATCTGCATCATCAGAAATGATACTCGTAACGGCATTCCATCCAAAAGAAGACATATCCCATCCTAAAAACTGATTGTAAATTGCGGTTACAAAACCTGAAGCTCCTGCGTCGTTATTGACCAACTCTACATCTGTTGCCGGAATTGATTCTGTAGGGCTTACGTCTAAAAAATCATCTGCGCATCCTGAAAGAAATAATCCGGATAACACAAACATTGATATATATATTCTTTTCATGATATTAAAATTTTAAATTAGCACCGATAACAAATGATCTTAATGACGGATAAGCGTCTAACTCAACTCCCTGAGTACCTTCAACCAATTTACCATCACTAACGATATCAGGAGAAAACCCCGAGTACTTTTGGGTAATAAACGGATTAATTGCATTTATATAAATTCTGCAATAGTTAAAGAACATATCTTCTTTTAAAGATAGCTTGTATCCTAAGCTCATGTTATTGATTCTGAAGTAATCTGCTGATTCCAGGAAGAAAGTGGAAGCATAGGGAGTTTCATTAGAAGGTACCGGATTTGAAGCCGTTGTATTAGTTGGTGTCCAGAAATCACGAGCCACGGATGCTTCAATATTTTCACCTCCAAAACGCTGTGCTTTTTTTCCATTGTACACTTTTGCACCTCCAGTTCCGTAACCATCAACCGAAAAATCAAAGTTTTTATAATTTACTCCCAAAGTAATTCCATACATTGAAGTTGGTAAAACCGTTCCAACATATTTTTTATCGGTTCTTTCGTTTAATGCCGACTGAACCACTTTATCACCAGCAGCTGTATAGTATAACATTTTACCAGTTGTAGGGTCAAGTCCGGCATATTCATACATGTAAAAACTTCCTAAAGGCTGTCCTAATGAAGTTCTGTCTAATAATTTGGTATTTTGACCATTCCCCAAACTTCCTCCTACGATTGCAGCTATTTGGGCATTTTTAAGACTAGAAAGTTCATTTTTATTATGTGAATAATTTCCTCCTACCCAATAACTTAAATCATCGGTTATTTTATCATCCCAACGCAAAGAAATTTCATATCCTTTGTTTGATACTTCTCCGATATGGGAATAGGTTGAAACATTATATCCTGAAGTTGCATAAGGTATAACATTCAAAATGGTATTGGTCGTTTTCTTGTCATACAAATCAAAAGATCCTTTTAATCTGTTACTGAACAATTCAAAATCAAATCCTCCTGAAAGTTCTTCCACTATTTCCCATGTTAAATTAGGATCTACCTGCGAATTAATCGTTGTTCCTGAGCCAAGTCCGGGAACATCAACTCCTGAAGTAAAAACCTGTTTATTTAATGGAACATTCTGATTTCCTAATCTCCCCCATGATCCTCTTAGTTTTAATAAATTAAGGGATTCAATGTTACTTAAAAAACTTTCTTTTGATACAATCCAACCTAAACCAACTGATGGGAATGTTCCCCAACGTTTGTCTTCAGCAAATTGAGACGATCCGTCACGTCTAACCGTACCTGTAATTAAATATCGGTCCATTAATTTATACTGAAAACGGGCAAAATAAGACGCTAATCTTCTCTGATTCAACGCTTCGTCTTTATAACCTGTTACGGAACTTGCAACATTAATATCTTTTAAAGACCAGTAGTTTGAATTTGGATTTACGTTTTTTCTGTCAATCGTTAATTTTTCTCTCGTTCCCTGTACGTTGGCCTCAATACCGGCTGTAACTTCAACATCATGAATTTGAGCAAAAACCTTGTTAAAAGTCAAATAATTAGATAAATTCCAGTTGAAATACTGATCTCTGCCTCTTGTTAAAGTATTTGTATTTAAACTTTTAGTATCGTAAGCTGATACTACTCTACTAGGATCCGCAGCCAGCCAAAGAGCCACGTTATCTACATAATTATATTGTTTGTAAGTAAAAAACTCTCCATTAAACTGAGAAGTAAATTTTAAGGACTTGAAAATGTCATAATCCAGTTTCAATCCTCCTTGCAGAATAACCGTTTCTTGTTTTTCGTTTGTATAATCCAATTGAGATACAGGATTTCCAACATTATTGAAAGATGCACCGGTTTCAGCAACCACTCCATTTGAAACAAACGGTACTCCATATTTTCCACTAGGATAACGAACAGGAACAAGAGGAGATTGTCTGTAAGCATTGGTAAAAGCGCTTAAAGGCATTGGAGTATTTTTTATGGTACTCACACTCATATTCTGACTTATTCTAACTTTATCTGAAACTTTAAATTCATTATTGTTTCGAATTGTAGTTCTACCATAATCAGATCGGTTCAAAATTCCTTTTTCTTCGTAATTTCCAACACTAAAAAAGTATTTTACATTATCTGAAGATCCTGAAATGGCAATATTGTTTTGCGTATAGGATCCCGTTCTTGTGATTTCATCAAGCCAATCGGTATTGTAAGGCTGGTTAGCTGAAAATCTTCCTTGTGGAAAATCTTTAATGTAAGCGGCATTACTATAGCGAACATATTCGTCGCTATTTGCCATTCTAACCTTTTTCAAAGGAGTTCTGATTCCGGCAAAGCTTTCTACATCTACTGTAAGCTTTCCTTTTCCGGATTTTGTGGTGATCATAATTACACC
Source organism: Flavobacterium sp. N502540 (assembly GCF_025947365.1). Taxonomy (NCBI): domain Bacteria; kingdom Pseudomonadati; phylum Bacteroidota; class Flavobacteriia; order Flavobacteriales; family Flavobacteriaceae; genus Flavobacterium; species Flavobacterium sp. N502540. The sequence continues at coordinate 3,989,696 of NZ_CP110012.1, read as the reverse complement.
ATTTGCACCTCTTGTACCATAAATAGCTAAGGAAGAAGCATCTTTTAAAATCTCGTATGAGGTAATATCATTTGCATTAATGTTATTGATATTCTCCGTTGGCATACCATCTACTACATACAAAGGATTTTTTCCTCCAATAGCACTACCGGCACCTCTAATGATTACCGAAGGCGTACTTCCGGGTGCATCTGAAGCAGATACCTGAACCCCTGCTGCCTTACCTTGTATGGCCTGAGAAGCATTTAGCACCTTCATTTTTGTAATCTCTTCAGATTTAATAGAGCTTATCGCTGAAGTATTATCAATTTTCTTTCTTGTTCCGTATCCAATTACAACTACATCTTTTAATACAGTATCACCTGCTTCTTTTAAAGTAATAGTCATTGGTGCGGAAGTTGCTGCCACAGAAACAGGCTCAAAGCCCAACATCGAGATTTTTAGTATCTCCCCCACCTTGGCATTTATGGCAAAATTTCCGTCGAAATCAGCATCAGCAGAAACTCGTGAGTTTGAAGCAGCAATAATTGCTCCGGGAACTCCCATTCCATTACTGTCTACTACTTTTCCTTTAATTGCTTGTCCAGACATATAAGCCGGCAATAGCAAAAGCGCTAAAAAGCTAAAAATAAAATTTTTCATACAGTTCGTAATCGTTTAAGTTAGTAGAGCCAAATTAAACAATTACAACGTTGTAGTACATCAAATACCACTACTACATAGCTACATCATTATGTTAAAAATAGAATATAAAAGTTTAAATTTCAGCATATTAAATGTTAATTTTATTTTATTAACATAACGTTATGATGTAGTAATGATGTATTAGAATTATACAATAAAAGAAGTAGAAAAATATAAGATATTTAAAAAAATAATCTCAATCTTACAGACTTAATAAAAACTTTGAGAGGTTTTCATCCTGAGTAAGCCCTAATTTCTTTCTCAAACGATATCTGTGCAATTCTACACCTCTAAAAGAAATGTTCATCATAGGGGCAATTTCCTTGGAAGAAAGATTCATTTTGAGGTAAACACACAATTTTATATCCTTAGGAGTTAAGTTTGGGAACTTTTTAGAAAGGTTAATGATAAATTCATTGTGAATCTGGTTCAGATTGGTTTCAAAAATCTCCCATTCGTGTTTGTTCACCTCATTGATTTTAATTGCTTTTTTGATTTCACTTTTCAATTTATTGAAGTCCTTTTCAGAATTCAAAATGTTCTGAATGTTATCGATCATTTCACTTTGCTTGGCAATAGACAATGATTTTCCGGCAACTTCTGAGGATTTTGTTTGCAGTTCCAGTTCAAGAATGTGTTTTTCATATTCCTGAACATTCAATTCATTCTCTGCTTTCAGTTCCATTTCCAGAATTTCACGCTGATGTTTTAACTCTTCAGCTTGTAGCTTCAATTTTTGCATATAGCGTAGTTTGTTCCATTTGTAATATAAAAACAAAACCGCTCCTACCACAAGCAGATACAGTAAAATCATCCAAAATGAAAAATACCAGGGTTCTGCCACTTTAAAATCAAAGTCTGCTACCTCTTCGTAACTCGCACCATCATGTTTGTAAACCACTATAGAATGTGACCCACTGCTTAAATTGTTCAATACGATCAATCCGTCTGAAATTGGCAGAAAATCACTGTTTTTATTGACTTTATAAAACAAATTAGGCTTACTTGCCCCGTAAATTCCCGAAATAACATTTATTCTTATCTCAGTGTTGTATTTGATCTTATCCTCATTTGATATAAGATTTCCATCATTAAAAGCTTCTATCTTAACATGCGCATTTTGCTTGTTTTCATAAGTGAGCTGAAGCGATATAAATCCATCATCAAGATTGAGTAAATAGTGGTTCTGAGTTTTAAAAATCCTCAAATTATCATTGATCAGGGTACCTTTATAATATTTCTCCTGAATAATGTTCCAAATGAATTTATTACCCTTCGCATATATATGATACAAAATTCCATTCTGAAGCACCACAAAATGATCTTCATCAATTGAAACGACATCACTTATATTCTTAAAATTAGAATTAAACAGCTCATTTTCTTCAAGACTGCCGCTAATCGAATTATAGGTGTACCAAACATTATTGATGAGGAAAAGAATTTCATTTCTAAATTCAAAAATCTTTACACCAAAATCATTCTTAATTTTACTCTGCTGTGTTATATTTTCAACTTTTTTAGTCTTATAGTTATCATCGTACAATACACGATACAATCCACGGTAATTATCTGCAGCCCAGATTTCATTTTTCTGATTCTGAGCAACATACTTTATAGGTTTTGAAAGATCATTAATAACTTTGTTCTCAGTAGGTACCGCAATATCATTATAAGCCACAACACCGCTGTAAGTCGATTGAAAATAAGTATTATTGATACTGCTTTTTGTCAAGTTCCATCCTCCGCTTCTGTTATTGATTTTAACCAGTGAACCATTTTCGTAACAAAAAGTTCCATCATTATGACCTATAATATACTTGGTACCAATTTTACTAATATTCCAGGCCTGCCCCTGTGTGTTGGGCAACATATTAAACTTACCGGACACAAACTCGAAAACTCCGTGATTTGAAGCAATCAGATATCCCTTATCGATAGCTGCGACAGAATAAACAGAACCGAGAAGTCCTGAATTATCATAAAAGAAAGAGATCGGAGAGTTAATTTCGACATGCGTAATACCATTATCCAGACCAAGCCATAAATCGTTCTCTTTATCGAAACCGATGCTTAATACCGAATTATTCATTAAAACATTATTCCGATTGATGTTTTTATAGGTATCCGTTTGGAAGTCGTAGATAAATACACCTCTGTTCCCGGTTCCTACTACCAGTTTATTACCTTTAATAAACTTAGCAACATTTATCGTTGCTGATTTTAAAACGTCATTCAACGGATTATTCCAGGGTCTTAAACCTCCTTTTTCCACAATAAAAATTCCTTTCTTCTGTGTAAAAATAAACGTCTCTTTCTTGTACTTTTCAATAGCGTGAACTACGGTCTTTTTTAAAACATTCCAACCTTTTGGATTGGCTATTTTTGAACCGTCCATTCGGAAAAGACCTTTTGCAACTGAAGCAACATAGACATCATTATCCACTACAAAGCAATAGGATATTAGAAAAGGGAATTTGATTTTCTTAATGTGTTTTCCATCATAAATAAAAACATCATTAAAAGACTGGAAATAAACGGAACCTTTAAACCTGAAAATTTTCCAAATCTCTTCATTGTCCTTTTCGTCAAACAAACGCAGTTTTTTAGTGATGGAAACGTAATGCATCTTTCCGTCTTTTCGGTACCAGTAACCAAACTCTTTATACGAGCCTGAATAGATCTTATCGCCTTCGATCATGATCGAACGAATGATCGTTTTATTAGGTAATGTATACTTTTCCCAGATGACCCCATCATAACGCAATAAATAGTGATTATTGGCAAAATACATGGCATCATCATTGCCCTGAACCACATTCCAAATTTGATTGTCACCTTGGTAATCAGATTTATTATAATTTTCTACAAATGGAAGTAATTCTTGTGCCTGGATTTGAAAAGCAATGAAAAAGAAGAATATAAATTTAGGAAGTATCGATTTCAAAATATTCGGTTTTATCTTCAAAGATACTGACAAATATTGAATCTGATGGCATAAAAAAAGCTCCTCAACAGAGAAGCTTTCCATATAATAGTAAGTCTATTCTAGCTTTGAAGCAGCTGATAAACCTGATGAGCAATTTCGTATTCTTCATCTGTCGGCACCACCAAAATTTTTGCTTTTGAATTTGGTACGTTAATCTCTCTGATTTCTTTTGAGCGAATCTGATTCTTTTCATCGTCCAGTTCAATTCCAAAATAATCCATATTGGTACAAACCAGCTTGCGCATATAAGAGGAGTTCTCTCCAATTCCCGCAGTGAAAATAATTGCATCCAAACCGTTTAGAGCTGCGGCGTACGAACCAATTGTTTTTTGAATTCTGTAGGCGTTCATTAACAGTGCCAATTGACAGTCTTTATTTCCTTTTTCAGCTTCTGCTTCAATATCGCGCAAATCGCTGTAGCCTGTAAGCCCAAGCATCCCGCTTTGTTTCAATAAAATCGAGTTTACTTCATCAGCCGAATATCCAAGATTCTTAACCATATAAAAAATAACCGACTGATCAATATCTCCTGAACGAGTTCCCATGATAAGACCGTTTGAAGGAGAAAATCCCATGGTATGATCGATACTTTTCCCGTCTTTAACAGCGGTCATACTACAGCCATTTCCTAAGTGAATGGTGATTATTTTAGAATTCTTTTCTAAATAATCAATTGCTTTTGCAGAAACGTATTTGTGACTGGTTCCGTGAAAACCATAAACACGCACTTTATGCTCTGTTAAAAGGTAATTTGGAATAGCGTACTTATAAGCTACTTCAGGCATCGTTTGATGGAATGCAGTATCAAAAACTGCAATTTGCTCCGCATCACTAAAGATTTCTTCCGCAACATTAATACCCTCCAAATTAGCTGGATTGTGCAGTGGAGCCAGTTCAAACAGTTCTTTGATTTTTAATTTTACCGCTTCATCAATTTTCACTGTATCGCTGAAGGCACTTCCTCCGTGTACCACGCGATGACCCACCGCCGCAATTTCTGAAGTTGATTTAATCACTCCCTTTTCGGCATCTAAAAGCAAATTGGCTACTTTTTGTAAACCAACTTTATGATTTGCAATTGGAAACGTTTCTTCGATTGTTCCGGATGCCGTTTTAAAGATCACATTCGAAGTTTCCAATCCAATTCTGTCAATCATACCGGTACAAATTACCTCATTTGTAGGCATAACCATTAATTGATATTTGATTGAGGAACTTCCTGAGTTTATGATAAGTATTTTCATTTTTTTTAAGATTCTAAGAGACTGAGTCTCTAAGTTTTTTACTGTTTTTAGCTTTAATGCCACCCTGAGCGAAGTCGAAGGCTGGGCAAACAAAGAAGACTTCGACTCCGCTCAGCCTGACTTACGTTTTTTAATTGATTAAAGTCCTTGCGCCTGAATAGCCGTGATTACTACGGTGTTAATAATATCATCTACGGTACAGCCACGGCTCAAATCGTTTACCGGTTTGTTTAACCCTTGTAACATTGGGCCGATAGCCAAAGCACCGGTTTCACGCTGAACTGCTTTATAGGTATTGTTTCCTGTATTTAAATCCGGGAAAATAAGCACACTCGCCTGCCCTGCCACTTCAGAATCCGGCATTTTACTTTTTCCGACAGCACGATCTACGGCGGCATCGTATTGAATAGGTCCTTCAATTTTTAAATCAGGACGTTTTTGTTTTACGATTTCGGTTGCGGTTCTTACTTTATCTACTTCATCTCCTTTTCCAGAAGAACCGGAAGAATAAGAAAGCATGGCTATTTTAGGCTCTATTCCAAAAGCTGAGCTTGATTCTGCCGATGAAATAGCGATTTCTGCCAATTGTTCTGCTGTTGGGTTTGGATTAATGGCACAGTCTCCAAAAACAGAAACTCTGTCTTCTAAACACATAAAAAACACAGACGAAACTACTGATGAATTGGGCTTGGTTTTAATGAATTGTAAAGCGGGTAAAATAGTATGCTGCGTGGTATGAGCAGCACCTGAAACCATTCCGTCAGCATGTCCCTTATACACCATCATCGTTCCAAAATAAGAAACGTCTTCCATTAAATCTCTTGCGGTAGTAATGCTGATATTCTTGGCTTTACGAAGTTCATAATAAGTGTTGGCATAATCTTCATAAAGTTCTGATTCTATCGGATTGATGATCTTGATTTTAGAAAAATCCAATGTAATTCCAAGCTCATTTACCTTAGCTTCAATTTGTTTTTTATCTCCAATGATTGTAATGTCGACCACATCCATCGCTAACAATCTCGAAGCGGCGATGATAATTCTCTCATCGTTCCCTTCGGGTAAAACAATATGTTTTCGGTGCTGTCTGGCTCTCTTAACCATGTTGTACTGAAACATTTTTGGTGTCATTCCTTCTGCTTCAAAAGTGATTAGCCTTTCAGATAAATCATCCATAGCAACATACTTTTCGAAGGTACTGATCGAAGTTTCTATTTTATGGGTATTGTTGGCGTAAATTTCTGATCTGATGGATCCAATTTTGTTCGTGATACCATAAGTTCCGCCATCAACGGCTATAATAGGTACGATAGAAGAAAGACCTTCAATAAGTTTTAAAATACTTTCTTCAGGAACGATATTTCCGGTTAGAATAATTCCGGATATTGTTGGATAATTGGCCGATTCGTTGGCTTGTAAAGCTCCCAGGATAATATCCGAACGATCTCCGGGAGTAATCACCAGTGCATTATCATGCAAATGAACCAGATAGTTGTGTAATTGCATTGCTCCAACACTAAAATGTCCAATTTCATTGTTCAGATAAGCACCTCCAAACAGTACTTTGGCATCTAACTGATTGACTATTTCCTGCATCGTTGGATTGTTCAAACTTGAAATCAGCGGAATGGTATTGATAAGCACGTTCGCCGGCAAACTTTTCTGCAATCCTTGTGTCACCAATTCTATATTTTCGGGCTGTACTTTATTGGCAATGACCGATAAAACCTCAACTTCTTTCACTTTAAAGGAATCATAAACCAAATACAAACTGTCTACTAATTCTTCTAAAGTTTTACCAACTCCGGATCCGATAATAATAGTAGGAATCCCAAGGTTTTTGGCGATCAAAACATTCAAATCGAGTTCGATTGAAGTTCCTTCTCCGGTAAAGCTTGTTCCTTCTACCAGGACAAAATCAAAACGTTCTTCAAGCTTCTTGTATTTCTCAATAATCAAATCGAGAACTTCTCCTATTTTCCCTTTATTCTTTTTCTTGATTAGTTTGCTTTTGGTGATCGCAAAGGCATCTTCAAATTTAATATCCAGATTAAAATGTGACAGTACTGTTTCAATATGATTGTCTAACTCGCCATCCACAAAATCTTCCACTATAGGCCTGAAATAACCTACTTTAGCTGTTTTTCCAATTAAAATACTCATCAAACCAAGTGTCACAATTGATTTTCCGCTGTTTTGATCGCTCGTAGCTATATATATTGCTTTACTCATAATTTATGTATTAACTCAACAAATGTCGTATATAATCTATTTTTTAAAGATAAATAAACGTTAAAACCAACGTCTTTTTTTAAAATAAATAATTAAGGCTATAACCAATAAAAACATGCTCGTCATCACAATGAAATAGCCGTTTCTTTCCTTTAATTCCGGCATATATTCAAAATTCATCCCGTATACTCCAACAATAAAAGTGAGCGGAATAAATATCGCTGAAATGATGGTCAGTGTTTTCATAATCTCATTCATTTTTCGGCTTTGCTCCGAAAAATAGAAATTGGAAGCACTTTCTAAAGAACTCATGTCAGACTCAATCTGCTCCAGAAGTTCTAAACTTTTCTGATGCAGTCTAATGAAAAAATTAAAAGTCTCTTTCTGAATGAGGCCATTGTTTTCGTCATCATCTTTAATGGTCTTCAAATAATAAAGTGAATCACGGAGCGGGGTGATGGAACGTTTTAAAAAATTAAAATTATCACGATGATTTTCAATTTTTTCCAAAATAATCGGATCTGCACCTTTTTTGGTTAAATCTATAAGTTCTTCGATATTATCTTCTTCATCTTCGATCGTAATATAAAAGTTTTCCATCACGGCATCAAGCAAAAGATAAAGCAGATAATCGACCTTTTTAGTTCTTACGATTCCGGCATGGGTGCGCAGACGTTCACGTACATGTGTAAAGAAATCACTTCTTTTTTCCTGAAAAGAAATTAGTAATCCGTCTTTTAAAATAAAACTGAGTTGTTCGACCTTAAGACCGTCTGAATACTCTGAAGGCAACAACGATTTTATATTGAAAAACAAAATATCCTTTTGCTCCTCCAACTTGGTTCTTTTGGTCGTATTTAAAATATCAGCCAGTAAAAAATCATCTACTTTAAAATGATCTCCGATTGTTTTGATAAGGCCGATATCATTTAATCCGTGAATATTCAGCCAATTATTTTTAGTATAATCAAAACATGAATTTATGGCCAAAACCGTAAATTTTTCATATTCAATAATATCAGTATCATTATAAACAAAAAGCTGCATTTCTGTTTCATGACTTTTATGCGTGCCCGTGTACTCCAGACTTGTATGCTGCAACTTTCTGCCTTTCTTGTATTTTATCTTTCTCATTCAAAAATGATTTACAAAGTAATATTACAAAAAAGTTTCCGAATGGGAAATGACAATTGTCATTTTGATCAGAAGACAATGTTACGATATTCAAAATAATAATTACTTTTATAAACAGCAATCTGCCTATAAAATATAAAGCCAAAATGACCCGAAAAATAACCATTTCAATACCAGAACCTTGTCATGAAAATTGGCATGAAATGTCTCCAACTGAAAAAGGTAAGTTCTGCGGCAACTGTCAAAAAAATGTAATTGATTTTACAAAATCTTCTGACAGAGAAATTCTTCTTGCTTATAATAAAAATGAAAATTTATGCGGTAGATTCATCGTATCGCAATTGGACAGGAATATGATTGTTCCCAAAGAAAAAAAATCTGTGTGGATGATCACAGCAGCATCAATAATTGCATTTTTAGGATTAGGAAATCAAACAATCAAAGCACAAGAAAAATCAAAAACAGAACAAACAGAACAAACAGACCATAAGCGACTTAAAGACAGTATAAAGTCAAAATCTAAAAAAGATTTTATAGTCTATACAGGAACTTTATATGATTCGCAAGATAATCCATTACCTGAGGTTAATGTTAAAATAAAGCGAACTAAAGTTGAGACCAAAACTAATTTTGACGGAGAATTTACAATAAAAGCAAAAAAAGGGGACGTTTTAATATTCCAACATGAAAATTTCTTAACCACCGAATTTAAGCTTCAAAATGATTTTAAAATTAAACCAAAAATGAGAGATTATTTTCTTACCGGAGATGTGGTTGTGACAAAAACAGAAGATGATTAAATCTAATTTTACTAAATATAATCCATAAAAAAACCGGATCATTTCTGACCCGGTTTTCATTATTGTTTAAAGAAGAATTATTTTACTTCTTCAAAAATAACAACATCTGATTATCAATGTATTACATTTTAATGGTACAAATATGGAACAAAGTAATTATTTTATTTTACAAAATAACATATTTCCTTTCTAAAAATCAATCTTTTTAAACTTTATTAGACAGGCTTAGTTTGTGAATAAACTAAGTTTTTTAATTAAAAAATCCTCCTTGATCATTAAAAAGGAAACTATATCTCCCCTTTTTATCTTTTCTAAAATCTTACTATTATATTCATTATACTCTATCAGCGTAAAACATAGTCATGCAATAACTAAGGATTGATCATTTAAGTATAGCCAATAAGGATTCCAAATTATATATATCTAGCACGATATGGGAATTATTTGACTTTAAAAGGATCTGAAACAAAATAATTGTATAATAATTGGGAGAGATAATTGATTTAATCAAGAATCTCCGCTAAAAACTAATAAAATTATTTGTGTATATAACAGTTAAACCTTTATTTTTACCTACTAAATTTAATAACATATCAAATGAAAGATTTAGTAGCAAAGATTAATGCAGAAATTGAAAATTTTAAAACAGAATCAGATTCACTAATTGAAAAAGGTGTTAAAGCCGCTGGAGCAAGAGCTCGTAAATCAACTTTAGAAATTGAGAAACTTTTAAAAGAGTTTAGAAAAATTTCTATTGAAGAATCTAAAAAATAAATTCTTACTTACTTGTACTTAATTAGCCTTTCAGAATCCGAAAGGCTTTTCTATTAATAATTATACGCATTTAAACCTAAAAACAATTTATTTTTATGTTGGCTAAACCAAAATTAGGTAATTGAATATGCTTTTTTCATAAATGCTTTGTCCTTTTCTGAAAGTACAGTATTCCAAGCGAAACTCGTACCGTCAAGTGTAAGATCTGCAGATATTGGATAAAGCATAATGGAATCTTTATCAAATTCTGAGTTTGTAATCTCAGAATAGCTATATTTTCCAAAAATGTTATGTCTTACTGTTGCTTCATCCCAACCACCTTTAGCGAATGCTTTTATTGTAGCAGGTTCATTCCATTGAATCGCTGAAACTGGAGACTGATGTTCGTGAATACAACCTAAAGCATGGCCAAACTCGTGTAAAACCGGCCTTCTAATTTCTTCTATATTCATTGCTGCACCTATTCCTAAATACATTGTAGTTCCTTCTTCATTAGAAATGCGCAAGGCATCTTTACCAATCTGTGACGAGTGTATAGAATCAGAATTTATCTCAATTATTATTTCTACAGGAAGTACATTAACAAACCTAAATTTAATACCGGAATATGGTGTCCATTCATTTGCATATTCCTCAATAAGTGGATTTATATTTTCGTCAAAATAATGAGGTTTTATGTACACTTTTAACTCTTCTTTTTTTTCCCACATATTTTTTTTTATTAGAGCCAATTCAAATAAATTTTGACTATTCTGCGAGTTCATCATTTGAATTAATGTCGGATCTTTATCTATGATTGCTCGTTTCATTATTTCATAACCATCTGTAGTAATTAAATTCTTTCCTAAAGAAGATTCTGTTATAATATCTAAACGTTCCAAATTTTGAAGATTATTTTTCCAAAATTCGTTTATCACCTCTAATCGACTAGTGTCAATTGTTAAACAGATTCCACACATATTTTTATATTTTTAGTTTTTCAAATAATATTCTGTTCCTTTTTTTTGCGTCATCTAGTACTTTCTCAAACGGCATTACTTCGAAATATGCAGAATAAAATTTACTTTTCACTTTAAACCACCCTAAACCATCCGGCGTCCTATCAAACTCTCTTCTTTCTAATATTTTCTCAAGAGAGGGTCTGATATCGCAGATAATGTAAACATAAAAAGGTGTTCTTCTATCTACTTCAACTATACGGCCATTTCTCCCTTTTACCTTTCCATCTAATAATAGCTCAATGTATTTTTCAGATTGTTCAATAGGATTTTTACTATCATCATAATCTTTATAATCATCTCTTTGTGGTTTTTTTAATTCCACTATTGTAAAGGAATTATGGGGAGCATTTTTTGAATCAGAAAATGCAATTGCTTCATTATAAATTAATAAATCACTTCTATCATTTTCCGTAGAAGATATTTGAGGAATGCTGTTGAACGTCTTGTCTGAAGCCAAAAATGAATGATATGAAAGCCTTTCATCAACTAACCACAGATTTTGTTTGTCATAGGGAACTTCTTCAGAAGAAGTTCTAATAGGAAAAAATACTGAATGAATTAGATCTTCATTTTCAAATTTGCCTTCACCATTTGTTTCAATTAATTGTTCAAGAAGCTCTATGATAGTTTTTCTATGAATCACATACCTAGCCAAATCAGATTTACCTATTTCATTAAAATCGCTTAAAAATTTTTCGTATTTAATTCTATAATCTTCTCTTGTGGTTACATCTTTATCATCCGAAAGAAGTTTTATTTTTTCTTCTTTTACCTCTAGTCTCCAACCTGCGTCAATTTTATATAACTCAATATCTAATTGTTCCTTTGATAAATTGGGAGGCAACTTTTTGACTTCCTCAGCTTTAAAGTGCATTGTGCTTTTATATTGAGGTAATTCTTCATTAATTATAGGTTTATAAGATTCTATTTTTAGTTCACGAACGTTTCCCAAATAGTCAGCTAGAAGTTCTTCAATACATTTTATAGATGCTCTTCTAACTTTAGCTAAATTTACATCAACCGATTCTTCATCTTCTTCTTCACCATCAGGAAAATTAAAACCAATTCTTTCTGTATCAACATTTTCGTCAAGAAGATCACTAACTACATGAGCTTGATAAAAGAACTTAAAATCTTCTTCCTCAATTGGTTTTTTGCCAAGGTCAACAAGTTTAGAGTAAAGACCTTCTGTTATTACGCTTCTATTGTGAGCGCAAAAATGTATTTTGTGGCTTTGAAATTCTGTTGATTTAGTGAGAAATAATTCAAAACTTGTTTCACCTATATTGAATTTACCAGATTTTACATCCGATTTAAATTCAGTTTTAAATAACGTTCCTAGATCAAATTGTAAACTATTTTGGTTCCTAATACATATCTTAGGAATTGTGTCTCTAATAAAAAATAATTGAAAATGAGCCACAACTTCCCTTGCTATTTCAGACAACTCCTTTGGCAAGGATTTTTGGTACTCATCTTTTATATTGTTAAGTTTTATAATTGAACCATTAGTAATACCATTAATTTTAGGATTTGAGAAATTATGAAAACCCTCCTTTGTTGGTTTGAATTCAAATTGTATTGATTTAGTTATATTATCTTCAATGTAGAAACTTTTTACGCTTAGTTCTTTGAAAGCTTTTAAACAGACAAACCTACCTACCCCTTTTCCTCCAATCTCAATTTTATGGTCTGTGTCAGCTTCAATAAACGCTCTAAGGTTTTCTTCGTCAAGACCAATTCCGTTGTCTGTAACAATAAAAGAATGAATAGGATAAATGTCTATATCGACAAGTTTTTCTAACGTATCTGGCAAACCATTTCTGATACAATCGATTACGATTTGTCCTTCATTAACTTTAATAATACTTTTATTTCTTGCCTCTTCAATTGAATGAATTGAGTTACTAATCAGCTCAAAAAGAGGTAACAAAGGCTTAGTTCTTGGAAGCCTAGTATTTCTGACTTTATTGGCAATATTTGATGTCGGAGTAAAATTCATTTCATTCAATTTTTAGTCATCTTTTAAATGCGGTCGTCAATTCTAATACGCTGTCTAAAACTCTGATAATATATCGGGTTTCGTACTAAAGTAAGCCCATAATTTGGATTTGCCAAATCTTTCGAAATACAAAACATACTTCCTAGCCTAAATTCTTTGTGGAAAGTGGTTGTACAAGTACTAGCTATAATTCAGCTTCTGTTATAATTTTAATTCTTTCGCCAAATTTTTCCTTAAGTGCTTTGTCAGTTATCGATTCAGGAAATACCATTGCTAATAAATGTTTAGGTCTTGATAAAGCGACATATATTAACCTTTTTGTCTCATCAGGAAAGGAATTTTCCACGTTCGAAATATTTTCAAAAGTAATATTGTCTTTGTGTTTTTTTTCATTGAAGAAAACTAGAATTGAATCTAATGTCTGACCTTTAACCTGATGAATCGTAGTTATAGGAATATTAAATGCTGAATATGATTTTTTAAAGTGTTCGTCTACGCTTTCCGTTAATGTTGACCTTTCTAAATACTTTGATTTTCTGTTTCTTATATTAAAATTGACTTCAAATCCTAAATTTAATTTATCCTTGATAAAAAGTTGAGTTTCAGTTGTCCAATCTTGTATAGTTTTGTTAAACTCTGGTAATTCATCTAAAAGAGTTATCATTAAAGAATTAAAATTAGGATCTAAACTATTTTCTTTTTCAATCTCTTTCAACTTATGGTAGTCTGTAATATCGGAATGGATTAATGGAATACAAATTGTTCTTATTTCTTTAATCGCATTTTTTAGATCACCACTTAAATACAGATTTTTAGCATATATAATACTTTTAGGTAAATCAACTCCCCAAGGTCTTTGTTCTGATTTCTTACCTAATAATAAATCTTTTAATGAATTTCCTCTAACAACTATACAACTATTTATGTACTTGTGTTTAGCACAGAAGTCGTCGTAATGTTTAATTATTAATTGATGATTAGTAGCTGAATATTTATATATAAAAATAGAATCTTCTAATTCGTGACAATCTACACTATTGATTTTAGAATCAGCTGCTCGCCTCACTTTTGAGAAAATATCAACAATATTTTGTGGCGAACGTCTATTATCTGTTAAATCAAACGACTGCCAAGTTACATCTTCATCGTACTTTCTTAGAAATTCGGTTGGTTTTGCGTCTCTCCATTCATATAAACTTTGATAAGGGTCTCCGATTAATTCAATATTTTTTAAACCTTGTTTTATCAATTCCTCGAATATGGCATGCTGCATTAATGAATTATCTTGTGCTTCATCGATTATGATAATAGGGAATCTTAAGCTTAGCCATTCACTTATCTTAGGATTCTTTTTTAGCAAATAAAGTGCAATATATGCAGAGTCGCCAGTCGATATTAAACCTTTTGTAAATTGCTTGCTTTTAATAAGTTGACAATATTTATCAAAGTTTCCTCTTTCAACTTTATCCACAGATGGTTGGTTTCCATTTATAGAAAACGTACCATTAGGTTCAATTCTTATTTCGCTTGGGGGATAAAGATGAAATATACTTCTATTATTTTTTGCCTTATATTCTGTATTGTTTAAAGGTCTTATTAAACCTTCTTGTATATCTCCCTTTTTGTCAATATAAGTAGTTTTCCACATATCATCCAAAATACTTGTATGGTCAAGTATTTTAGGACGATTAAAATCACGATTAAGTAAATTGTAAAAAGGGAGGGTAATAAACTTATTTATGAAGCTGTCTATTGTAGATACGTGATTTGGAAATTGAAGCGATTTACCACTCATTTTCCTATACGCCTCATTTATTTCATCTTTAGCTGAATTTGTAAATGATAAACAAGCAACACCTGAATGTCCTCCTATTTCTTTTAAATTTTCTAGGTCTAAAATTTTTTTTGCAATAGTTGTGGTTTTTCCACTACCAGGACAAGCATTTAGAATGACTTTACCTCTAGCTTGTAAATAAGCTAACCTTTCTTTATTTTCAAAATACATTATAAACCGTTTTTCAAATGATTAAGTGCATCAAGTATATAAGCTGGCACTTTAAAGGAAACTTTTGCCTCGACTAAATTATCCAACAGATAAATTGAGAAGTCTTGAGCAAATTCTGCTTTGGAAGGGAAACTTTTCCATAAAAGAATTGCAACTTTTCTAACTTCTTCATCTGTCATAATATCATTAGCAAATGTTGACATATAAGCAATGATTTTGTATATTTTATCATTTTCTATTGCTTCAATATATTTTACTAGAAAGTTTTCTTTAAATTTTTTTCTGTCGTTATTTACATTATATAATGCGACTTCATATTCTAATGTTTTGAATGATTCAAAAATCTTAATATTGTCAGCATTATTTTTAACAGAATTTAAATTTTTAATTCTTGTAACAGGAATTCCTTTTTGTATTAAGTCGTCTAATGAATCAAGTATAGAATTATCATTTATTAATTTATTAAAACTATAATCAGATTTTTTAGAATCAGTAAATCTATCATCATCCGTTATTATTGAGATTGGTTTATTTATTCGTTCTAATGAATTTAAATTATTAAAAAGATATAAAAATGGATAGAATGATGTGCCACCAACATTTACAATTTCAGTCCTATAATCCTCCAATTTATAATCTTCTAAATGAGTAAATGCAGAAACCAATAACTCTTCTGAAATTCCTTCAATAAAAAGAATTGATTTTGCAAATAAAAGTTGAGATTTTGTTACGTCAATATATCTTTGAAGTTTCTTCATCCTATTTTCAAAATCAGCATCTAATAACTCTTTATTATTAGTTGTATCTTCAATTATTTTTTCTGACTCGCGATTTTGGAATTGTTTATCAAGTTTTGTCGCTTTACCACAGTCCAATAAAATGAGATTTTTTAAAGGAACTTTTGATGTTAAAGTGGGAGAGTGAGTAGTTATAAATAATTGGCTATTTTCAGTTGCATTAGCATTATTAAGGAAATTATATAAACTTAATTGTAATTGAGGGTGAAGATGCGACTCAGGTTCTTCAATTAATAATGCAAAATGAGGAAGACCGTTATCTATAATCTGTTCTTTTATATCTCCTAGCACGACAGCTATATAAATCAGATTGTTTAATCCTAAACTATTTTGCCATAAATGAAATCCATCGTCAATTAAAGTTGATCTGTTGTGAGGAAGATATGGTTTTATTGCATTAACAATATATTCTGTTTTTGCTTCTTCAATTCTAAGACCAATTTTATTATCAATAACTTTTTTGAAAATATTTTGAAGATTAGTATTGACACCATCTCTTGTGTTTTTAACTTCATCACGAGCTAATAATTGAGAATTGGCATCTTTTATTATTTGTTCAATATCTGCTTCAGATTTTTCTCTTTTAACAAAACGTCTTATTACTTTTCCTAAAATGTTATTTCTAGTACTCAATAAATCTTTTGTACTGTCTCTTAATGCACCTAAATAATAATGTTGAAATAGCTCAAAAGTTTTATAATCCGCTTTTTGACCATCAATATTACCTGTGTTGTAAGAAAAATTTGGATATTTCCCATCTTTATCTTCATAAGAAATCGAGATTTTAGCATAATCTTCTTCAATCTTATTAGAGTCGATCACCATATATTCATAAAAGGCCCCTTTTTGTACAGTTGATAAACCTTTGAAAATATATGTAATGGTAATGAGAATTGATTTTTGTATAATTTTATTTCCACCGTTATCTATTACTTTTTGATAAAAATCATCCGATGATACGGATAATTCTCTAATTGGTTCACCAATATTATATAATAATCTTATCGCGTCAATAATTGCTGATTTTCCACATCCGTTCTCTCCAATAATAATATTCAATTTTGGATCGAAATCTGTTTCAATCAATTCTATTCCTTTATAATTCTCAACTTTTATGGTGGCTAAATACATTTTTAATTATGATATGGTTATATTTTTGACTCTTATTTAGATATTAAGCCTAACTCGGTTACTCGTGCAGTAAAATGGCTTATTGCAGTATATATATACAGGCTACTTTATGCCATTTATAAGGTTATAAGGCCAAACTTACAGAACCACTATCATTTTCTTATACGGTTTTCCATAATTTTAAAATTATTTTGCAAAATACCTTTTTAATAAATAAACAAGCCACGTATAATTACCTGTTTTATAATTCCATTAGAACAGAAAAAAGATGCCGAAGCATCTTTTTTATTATTTAAAATCTTAGAATTATCTATTTATTATAAATATCTAATAATCTAGAAGTTCTTTTAATGATATGTTTAGGACTTGAGCTAAAGCTAATAAAGTTTCAAATTGAACATTTACTTCACCCCTTTCAATCTGTCCAATAGTCTTTTTGTTTATGTAATCACTACGATCAGCAAGTTCTTGTTGAGACATTGGACGGTTCTGGTATTCAACGCTTTTAATTTTACGTCTTAAGTTCAAAACATGCTTTCCAAATTTTATTCTTTCCTGGATAAAGTCAATTTCATTCATATGTTAAATTTCATTGGAAAAAATAAAATTATTGATACCCTATAGGGTACTGTTGTAATTTTTTAATATATTTGTTCAATTACTTCTAATAAGAAGTGTAAATTTGCGATTCTTCATATAAAAATATTTGAAGCATTTCGCTTTGAATCCTGTTTCAAAAAACTTGGCAGTTTAAACCCACAGGATGATAAGTAGACTGCTCACGCTTACGGGCGTGGGCTCACTTATTTGTGGGTGGGTATGCCAAGTACCTTTGAAACGATAAGCTGAGTTCCATGCCCTTTTTTATGTCCAGTAATCAGGTACAACTCTTCTTAATTCACAGCACTGCTAAATCTTCTAAAGTCTCGCAAGTTGTAACAACAATCTTTGAATTAGTTTGTTAGGAAACGTACTGCCTAAATCTGGCTGCAAGACGAAAACGGCAGTGTGGCTTCCCTTCATTAACCTTTAAAACAGAACCTATAGACAAAAAAAAAATCAAATTATGCCTATTAAGCCGTTTACTTAATACATAAAAAATGGCCCTCTACTTCGTCACCAAACTAGCATAGAGGACCGTAGCTAATCCAACTAACGTTAAACTAACCAATCCAATATTATGAATAATTTTTCATTTTACAAGGATGGGAAAGCTCTTTATTGCCTATTTTTTTTGGCAATCTCTTTGTCTTTTTCATCTCTTCAAGCCAGTACTTATAAACGGTATAGATCTTTCTCTATTCAACAACATCAAATTCAAGGAACCATCTCCGATGGTACTGATCCATTGCCTGGAGTAACTATTGCCATTAAAAACAAACTAAACTCCTCGACTATATCAGATTTTAGTGGGCAGTACACTATTTCTGCCTCCCCAAAAGATACTTTGGTCGTCTCTTTTATTGGTTTTAAAACAGCTCTTGTCCCTGTAAATGGGCGTACAAAAGTAGATGTACAGTTAATTTTTGACACCACCACACTGCAAGAGGTTCGTGTCAACGCAGGATATTATACCGTAACAGATAAAGAACGAACGGGGAGTATTGCAAGGATTACGGCCAAGGATATTGAAACCCAGCCTGTGACCAACTTTCTGGCCACCATGCAAGGGCGGATGGCAGGGGTAAATATTACCCAACAGACCGGCACAGCAGGAGGTGGTTTCAATATACAGATACGCGGACAAAACACTGTACGACGCGATGGAAACGCGCCCCTATATATCATCGATGGGGTACCCTATTCCAGCGAGGCAATCGGCAACGGATTATCCATGGTAGTTATGCCCGGCAATACAAGTCCTCTTAATAATATCAATCCATCAGATATTGAAAGCCTTGAAGTGCTCAAAGATGCTGATGCTACGGCAATATACGGTTCTCGCGGAGCAAATGGCGTAATACTGATTACCACTAAAAAAGGCAAGAAGGGCAAGACCCTGTTCAGCGCATCACTCTCTGAAGGTTCAGGCAGCGTTGCCCATTTTATGAAGATGATGAACACAAGTGAGTACCTCTCGATGCGCCGCGAAGCAATTGCCAATGACGGTATTGCTGAATATCCCGAAAATGCCTATGATGTCAACGGAATGTGGGACCAAAACCGCTATACCAACTGGCAGAAAAAATTACTGGGAGGAACCTCTAAAATTACCAATATTAATGCTTCGCTCTCAGGAGGATCCGCCCAGACGCAGTTTCTGGTCTCAGGCGCCTACAGCCGGGAAACGACCGTAATGCCGGGGGACTTTAGTTATAATAGGGTCAATTTGCATACCAACATTAATCATACCTCTGAAAACGAGCGTTTCAAAATTAGCTTTACAAGCGGATATGCTATTCAGGACAATTCGCAGGCTTCCACAGACCTTACCACAGAGGCCTGGAATTTAGCTCCAAATGCTCCTGCGCTGTATAATGATCAGGGAGAACTCAATTGGGAGAACAATATTTTTTTGAACCCTCTGCGGCATTTAAACGGACATTCAAAATCAAGGACCTATGATCTGATGGCAAATACGGTATTAACTTACAGGCTATTTGAGGGACTTGAGATCAAAAGCAGTTTTGGTTATACGGATCTCAAACATAATGAAAGCAGTACCTTCCCATCAACCATCTACAACCCCTCGGAAGGGCTTACCAGCGAGAATTCAAATGTTGATTACACCGACACAGCAAGACAATCGTGGATTGTAGAGCCGCAGTTAAACTGGAAGGCCCAAATTGGTTCCTTAAAAACCGATGTACTTATCGGAAGCACCTTTCAAAGGCAAAATAATAAATCATTATCTACCTATGGAAGCGGCTATACCAGTAACAGTATGCTCTATAATCCCGCGGCAGCCATTGATCTTTTTATCCGTGGATTTGATGATTCAGTCTATAAGTACCAATCCATCTTTGGACGGGCCAATTTTAACTGGAAAGACCGCTACTTACTCAACCTCACCACAAGGCGTGATGGATCAAGCCGTTTTGGTCCCGGAAACCGTTTTGCATGGTTTGGCGCGGTTGGTGCAGCCTGGATTTTCTCTAAAGAAATTACGTTTGTGGACAATACTTTTTTGAGTTTTGGCAAGCTCAGGGCAAGTTATGGCACAACAGGTAACGACCAGATTGGCAACTACCAGTTTTTAAATACCTATATCCCCAACAGTATTCCCTACGGTATTCCGGGATTGGAACCAGCCAGACTATTCAATTCTGAATTTGGCTGGGAGACCAATAAAAAACTTGAAATAGCCCTGGAGACCGGTTTTTTAAAAGACCGCATTTTCCTTACCTATGCCTGGTATCTTAACAAGTCATCCAACCAATTGGTTGGCATTCCCCTTCCGGGCACCACCGGTTTTGCTGATATACAATCCAATCTTGATGCAGTTGTTCAAAACAGCGGAATTGAAATTAGTCTTCAAACAAAGAATATTAATACAACAGATTTTAGCTGGAGTACCACTTTGAATTTTTCTGCTGCAAAAAACAAGCTCTTATCTTTTCCCAATCTTGAGAGCTCGACCTATCAAAACAACTATGTAATTGGTAAGCCTCTCAATATTCTAAAAATGTATCATTACACCGGAATTGACCCTCAAAGCGGTATTTACACCTTTGAGGATGTAAACGGTGACGGCCTGCTTACCGAGACCGAAGATAAAAAAACGATCAAAGATTTAAACCCTCAATATTTTGGTGGTCTGCAAAATAACCTGCGTTACCAGAGATGGCAGTTGGATTTCCTTTTCCAATTTGTAAAACAGCAGAATTACGATATTCCACGAACCCTTACTCCGGCAGGCACTATGAACAACCAATCCACACAGGTACTTGATCACTGGCAATCTGTGGGGAATAACGCTACCACACAAATCTATACATCGGGGGCAAACGGCGATGTTGAGAATGCGTTTTATCGTTTTTTGGCCAGTGATGCAGGAATTACAGACACCTCTTTTATCAGACTAAAAAATGTTGCCCTGAGTTATGAATTACCACAAAAATGGCTTAAAAATATCAACGGCAAGATTACCCTTGAAGGACAGAATCTTTTGACCATCACTTCCTTCAAAGGTTCCGACCCCGAGTTTATAGGAGCTGGTTTCCTGCCCCCGCTTCGAATAGTCACCCTAGGATTACAGTTGAATTTTTAATCTCTAAAACACTTAGAAATGAACAACAAGACTTTTTTTATCGTCCCTTATAAAGAGCATTCATTGAACTCCATATTTCTTTTGATCTATAGCGCTATTGTAATTATGCTGGGCAGCTGTGATAGTTTTACCCAGACCGATATGCCCGCGGCCGAACTCAACACCGCTGCTGTATTTGAAGAAATAAATACGGCAAACTCTGCCATGAGTAGTGTTTTTGCCAAAATACGCGACAATGGAATGCTTAGTGGCAAACAAACCGGCATGAGCAGAGAGATCGGTTTGTATAGTGACGAGCTGAACTGGTATGGAAACAGTACCCAGTCGTCGGCTAATTTTTACACCAATACCCTTATCCCAACACACCCTACACTTCTTACCTGGTGGAACAACGCCTACAGTCAGATTTACGCGGCCAATGCCGTGATAGAGGGTGTTGCGGGGTCAAAAAAGCTCCACCAAGAGGACAAAGACAGGCTTATCGGACAGGCAAAATTTGCACGGGCCTTTATCCATTTTTACTTGTGCCAGCTCTGGGGGGATGTGCCCTATGTTACCCGAACGGATTACAAATTCAACAGCACCCTTAGCCGGCTCCCCTTGCCTGAGTTATATTCAAAGATCATAGAAGATCTTCAGGAAGCCTCCAGCTTGTTACCCGAGGTGTATAGTGATCCTGCCCGCACGCTTCCTAATTCTTATGCAGCCAAGGCTTTACTTGCCAGGGTGTATCTCAATTTGGGCGACTGGGCAAATGCAGAGGCCAATACCACCCAGCTCATAAGCAATACAGCCATTTATCCCTGGGAGGAAGACCTCAATGAGGTATTTCTCAAAGAAAGCACCACCACGATCTGGCAATATGCCCCTCGATCAGCAACAAGGAATACCGACGATGGAACAACTTTCATTTTTAATTCAGGCCCACCTCTGGCTGTTGCCCTGACAAACGATCTTATAAATGCATTTGAAAGTGGCGATAAGAGAAAACTCAAATGGATCCGATCCATAGTAAAAGGAACCAGCACCTGGTATCATGCCTATAAGTATAAAAAAATGGGCACCAATACACCACAGACAGAATTCACGATCGTGTTGCGTCTGGCGGAAATGTACCTCATAAGGGCTGAGGCAAGAGCAAGACAAGGGGAATTAAACACCGCCAGGGAAGACCTTAACAAAATAAGAAATACGGCAGGACTGGAAAACACTACCGCTATTAGCCAGGAAGAGATCCTTCAGGCCATTCTTCGCGAGAGACGTGTAGAGTTTTTCACTGAGTTTGCACACCGTTTTATGGACCTTAAACGCTTTGGGGCCCTCGATAAAGAGCTCACAGAAAAGAAGGCTTCCTGGCAGAGTACTGACCGGCTCTTGCCAATACCTCAAAGAGAACTAAATCTTAACCCGAACCTGGAACCTCAAAATACTGGCTACTAATGAAAAATGCAGATCTCAATAACAATAGGTACCTCTCAGGTACTAATGGATTACTTACTTTACTGATGGTTATTTTTATACTGGTTTGCTTCCCTGTAAAGGGACAAAATAAAGAAAAAAAAAATCTCACAGAGGCAGATTATCCTTTATGGCACTATCTCGACGCAGAAGAAATCTCAGATGACGGTAAATGGATTAGTTACACAAAATCATACCCAACTGCCGATTCGCTTTTCCTGCACCAGAGAAAAACCGGCAGGATTTATTTCTTCCCCGGTGCGTCTCAAGGGCAATTTACTGCTGATCACTTTGTATGCAAGACAACAGGGAATAAACTGCATTTGTTCTCCTTGAAAAAAGGCACCGGTCAAGTATTGAAAAACATTAAAAGTTTTGATGTTTTCGGATCTTACCTCCTTACCATGTCCGATCAAAAAGAAAACTCTTCACTAACAATTTATACTTTAGAAGGCCGATTATTACATACCCAGCATAACGTAATGGGATATGCGCTTTGTCCCGATAAAAAAAAGATAGCACTTTCGATAAAAGAGAATGACAAGAGTACTCTTAGTCTGGTAAGGACAGGAGCCTTTGACAAGCCCCTTACAATAGCTCATTACCAAGGGTCCTCTTTTCAAGGACTCATCTGGTCGAATGATGCAGATGCCCTCGCCTTTTTGCATTATGGGGAGGCTGAATCCACATTGTATTATTATCAGGTGGCAAAAAAAAACCTCTCCACTTTTTCTACAGCTTCCTCTGTCTTTCCCAAGGATATGAATATTGCCTCAAGCAGGGTACTTAAAATTTCAAATGATAATAAAAAAGTTTTTTTTCGAATCAGGCAGCGAAGGGAACTTGATCGTACTTATAACAAAAATGAAGTTCAGGTCTGGAATGCTGCCGATAAATCCATTTATCCTATGGCAAAACAGATTCAGGACTGGAATATCATAGACAAACAGGCTCTTTGGGAACCAAAATCGGACCGTTTTCTGCAATTTACGGATAGCAAACTCCCTCATGGGGCAGCGGCAGGAGATCTCAGTTATGCTCTGACTTTCAATCCGCATGATTATGAACCCCAAAGCAAAGATATAGGTGACAGAGATATCTATATAACCAACCTTAACACTGGGGAGCGAAAACTTTTACTCAAAAAACACTCTGGCAGTAACACTAATTTAATAGCCTCTCCCGGTGGAAAATATATATCTTATTTTAAAAAGGGCAATTGGTATGTATATGATATTCCTAAAGACAGCCACGCGCAGGTCAACAGTAAGATTCCATACCCTCTCAGCGTTCCCGGTGAGATGAATCAGGACGAGAGCTACGGAAATCCGGGATGGACCTCAGGCGATGACTCTTTGCTTATTTACGATCAATATGACATCTGGAGAGTTTCACCAGATGGTAGTTCTGCTATACGACTCACAAAGGGGCGGGAAAAAGGTATGATTTACCGGATTGTGGCTCAAACCCGCAGTGAGCAAAAACAGCTCGACAGCCGAATTTATACCAACGGCATTTTTAATCTAAAACAAGGATTACTGCTCACTTCGCGCAGTGCTGACAATTTTTATAACGGGATCTTCCTCTGGGATTTTAAAAAAGGCCTCTCAGAGATATGTTATACAGATAAAAGAATAAGTACCATTCTAAGAAGTAAAAACAACATCCTTTCCTGGGTGCAGGAAGATACCGACCTACCATGGCAAATTAAAGCTAAAGAGCCCCGGGGTAAAGAGACTCTAGTCATGCAAAGTAATCACCAGCAGGAGAGCTTTAACTGGACAAAGAGAGAAATGATCACCTATCAAAATCAAAAAGGAGAATTTCTTAAGGGCATCTTATATTACCCGGCTACTTATCAAAAAGGGAAATCATATCCCATGGTGGTGCACATCTATGAAAAGCAATCCTACCAGGCCCATTATTATTATCTTCCCACCCTATACAACGGGGATGGTTTCAATATTGCCAATCTTACAGCAAAAGACTATTTCGTGTTTCTGCCCGATATAACCTACGAGATTGGAAATGTCGGATTGTCTGCAGTAGATTGCGTGGAAGCAGCCGTTAAATCTGTTTTAAAAGAGCATGATATTGATCAGACAAAAATTGGACTTATCGGACACTCCTTCGGAGGGTTTCAGGTCAATTTCATTATAACCCACAGCAAACTCTTTGCATGTGCTGTAGCAGGAGCGGCCACGTCCAATTTCCTTAGTTCCTATCTTGCCGTATCGGAAAGTAGCAATACCCCTAATTTTGCCAAGATAGAATATGGACAAGCCCGAATGAAAGTTTCCCCTTATGTAGATATGGATATTTATCTTAAGAATTCACCAGTTATTTATGCTTCAAATGTCACAACTCCTTTGCTTTCCTGGACTGGTCTTGAAGATCAGCAGGTGGTGCCCACACAAAGCTTTGAATTCTATATGGCCCTTCGACGACTTGGAAAAACACATGTTATGCTTGCCTATCCTGGTGAGGGCCATGATATAACAGGAAAAGAAAATGCTATAGACTTAACCTGTCGCATTGAGCAGTGGTTTGATTATTATTTAAAAGATTCCGAAATGCCTTCATGGCTAAAATAAAACAATGCAGTCCAATTCGGACTGCATTGCTTTTTAAGTTAGTTTTAGATTAAATTAAGGTTTATAACCGATTCTAAGACAGTGGTCATCATCATTCATAATATACAAACGCTGTCCCGAAGGAACCTGTCCGACACGGCAAAATGCTCCTGTATTAATTGTACTGCATTCCTCTATTAGCTCACAATCGGTTCCTTCTGCATTATGGGCTATATATCCTTCCACCAATGCTTGTTTAATTTTTAAAGCATCTGCTGTGGTAAATGCACTTGTCACTGCCAAAACAATCACAAGCACTGGTAAAATTACTCTTTTCATAATTATAAGATTTATGGTTGCGGCTTACTCTTTTTTCAGGTTTTCAGCCTTCCCCTGATACCGGCCGGGTATATCATATACCGCAAAAGTTTGAATCGATAGGTTTTTGGGCGACTTGGAAAAGAAAATATTATAGACCTAAGACAAATTCTTGACATGTCCAGAATGTTATCCAAAAGAATCGAAAGTATCTTCAGTACTAAATAAACAATGCAGTCCCAGTGGGCCTGCATTGCTTTTTTAGATTAGGTTTTCAAATTAAATTAAGGTTTGTAACCTACTCTAAGACACTCATCATTCTCGTTCATAATATACAAACGTTGCCCTGAAGGAGACTGGCCGACACGGCAAAATGCACCAGTGTTTATTGTTTGACAGTCATCTTTTAACTCACAATTAGTTCCTTCAACATTATGAGGTAAATATCCTTCTACTATCGCTGCTGTACTTTTTGAAGCAGCAGTTGTGGTAAATGCACTTGTTACTGCCAAAACAATCACAAGCGCAGGTAAAATTGCTCTTTTCATAATAATAAAAAATTAATAATTGAGGCTTACTCTCTTTCAGGTTTTCAGCCTTCCCCTGATACCGGCCGGGTATATTGTAGTGGTCGTTTTTATTTAATAGTATAAGCATTGGTGATCTTTGGGCTCAGTTTAACTACACTTAAGTATCTTCCTGATATCGTATAAATTTTGTTGGCTGCAACTCTGAAATTTGTCATTTCTTCACCATTGACATGATAAATGTATATACTTGAAATATAGCTGCCATCATTGAGGTTATATACATCCAAAATAGAGGCGTCTTTTAGCATATTTTTATCTTCATACCTTCCAATACGTTTTGATTTGATAAAAAGCAGGTTCCCATAGACGGTCGAAGCCTTATTGATGACTAAAGGAGGTTTTGCCATTTGCCTGTCACCAGCGGATAGCTCTGCCACTTTTATTTCAGCTCTACGCACTGTGTCTATGGTTTTTCCTTTAGTTAGGAGCTGCATTTTACGATCAGCACTCAGAAATTCATTTCTGTAAAAATAAATATAGTTCACAGCGTTAAGCTTGTCGTTAAACCACAACATCCCATCTGTATCAAAAATACCATCCTGCTGCCTTTCAAGTATTCTGGTGTTCTCTGACAAGAGTTTTCCTTGATTCAAACCATACACGGCCAGGGTATTTTGTTTTTTAGTTAGGCTTGTAAGTCGCATGGCAATATGCAGGGAATCAATAGGATCTGCCAACGTAAAAAAAGGTACCTGACCTTGCTTTTTTCGCGCTTTCCAATCCTTTGTCTTTCCTGAAAAAATTGCAGGAACTGTTCCATCAGTGACAAAAAAATACGGAGGACTCACTTTGATATGAAGATCTCCAAAAGGCAGATTGGGTTGATCCAGTTCTGTTTTAACACGGTTTTGTTTTGTAAATCCCGTGTCAATTTTGGTAATAAAAAGCGGTGTGGTTACATTTCCAAGATATATCGTATCGCGGTTAATTCCGGCAAAATAAAAAGAGTTCAAACCAAGATCATAAGTATTATATTCTGGCTGAGCGTGCGAATTAAATCTCCTTACAAAAGTGTTGCGGTTATGTATTATATCTTCCGATATTAAATATAAAATAGCAACAGCCATGATGCTAAGTACTGCCGCCAGGATCATGATAAAATAAAAATATAATGGTTTGATTCTTGCCAGCCACAGATTCTCCTTCGGGTCATGTAATAACATTGCAATAACTGCCAGAACTACAAATACTATATTAAAAATTAGGTGCTCATTCCAGCTCATATTCTCAAGGATTCCACCACACGAGCACGGTATATACGAACTGAAATTGAGTATGATAACGATATAGGCTGTAAAGGCAACCATAAGGAAAAACGATGCGAAGAGGCCTATTAAACGCCAGCGTGGAAAGCAAAGAATTAAAACAATTAGCAATTCAAGCATAGGAACACTGATGGCTACCCAGCCTGCAAAAGCACTAAACAAAGGGGACTGACCAAGCTTTATACTGAAATCATGATAGTCCAAAACCTTGCTTACAGCGGCATAGGTAAAAAGCAGCATATAAAGAAGACAGATAACCTCTACTACGTATTTTTTAAATTCCCTACTGATATTAAGTCTCATAACTGTTGGTTTTGAATTTCACAATGTAAAATTCTGAATTCCAAACTTATAACACTTATACTATCGGGAGCAAAAATTAACTATGAAGGATTAAACTCATCAAGTGATAAAAGACCACCTGTTTTACCTCTGCCGAGTTCTTTAGGAGAAAATCCAAACTGCTTTTTGAATGATTTAGAAAAATTAGGATAGCTGTTAAAACCGTTCATAAAAGAAATATTCTTCAGGGGAATATCGGTCTGCTCTATCATAAGGTAAGCCCTTTTTAGGCGCTGCTCTGTATAAAACTTGTAGACGCTTGTATGGAAAAAATGCCTGAATCCGTCTTTGAGTTTAAAATCATTTGTACCGAACTGTCTTGCCAGTTCCTTAACGGATGGTAATGGTTCACTCAAATTAGCTAATACATAATCGTAAACCCGCTGTATTAGGCGTGCATCAGTTTGTTTGAAATTAGAATGCCTGTTTAATTTAATTTCAAATGATTCCGAAGCAGCTTCATTAACCTGAAGAAAGGGAGCCACAAAACTAAGTACGGTAAACTTACCATCCGATAATCTCGATACGGAACACTCCGCGGTTACAATCAGTTTTTTTAGTGTTATAAAATTCAGTGTAATGATTTCCCCTGATAAAAGCATTTCTTCCAATTCTTTTCTCTCAATATCAGACATACTGCTGAAGTCATCGCTTAAGAAATCCTGTATCGGGCGTCTTAGCATTTCTGCTGCATTATAACCTAAAATTTCCAATGCGCCCTGATTTACATTTTTTATGGAATGGTATTCATCTAAAATAAAAGTTGCAGGTGTTACCATCCTGTGGGTAATATAGGGATTCACAAAACCGGAATGAAAGGCAGACTCTTTAAGTTCTTCGGCGACCATATTTACCAGAACCACCAGGGTTTCAATTTCGTCGTCATAACTACTAAGGGGAATATGACCATTGAAGTTGCCCCGTGCTATTTCAAATAACATCTTGTGCATGGATACTAGCCGCTGGCGATTGTGGGGTCTCTTCATCGGTCCTGATTTTATATATATAAGTCTGCTTAGTTAGATCTGTTTCTATAGAAAGCCTTTAAGATAATCCAGTGCTTCCTGCTCAATAGTAAAAATTTGGGTAGGCACAGAGGGCTTACTGATTTCCAGATAAAAAGTGCTCATCGTCATTGAAACGTTTTCACTGCCAATCAATGCGACTGCTTTTGCAAGCAGAGATCCAGATTTAGCCAGATAGTCTCTGGCTGCTTTGTCAATTGAGGCTATGCCCCTGGTATCACAGAACACAGGAAGAAGTCTCTCATTTTGAAATGCAATCCTGTCAGCTACAACACGCATAGCGACTTCTAAATCAATTGCAGTATTGGGTTTATATTCGAAAAAAAGAATTCCCTTTTCAATCCAAAACCTCGCATTTCGATTCTCATAAGATTCATGTGCCGCAATCATGTCCTATCAGTTTTTAATAAAGGGTTGTAATTTAACAAAAATATAAAGATTAAGAAACATTCTAATTGTCAATTGTGGATTATTTCTTGCAGAACACACTAATTTGTTGTTAAATCGGGAATTACCCTTGCCATATTGGGAGTAAAATATCTGTCAATAAAAGTACTTTCAAATTTTATAAGGAATTTTAGATGTCTGTTTTTCAGATATTTAAAAAATAATAATTCTAAAACTTAAAAACCTTATAAAAAATGGCTAAAATAAAGCACAACAATTTTATTGATACAGTTGACACCGTTTTTTCAAATGCAAAAGAAAAAGGCATATTACACCTTTACGCTGAAGGTGAATATCTTAATGGGCGAAGCATAAAAATTAACGGAAGCGAAATGCTCCATTTCGGAACTACAGGATATCTTGGACTGGAACAGGACAAAAGGCTAAAAGAGGCCGCAATAAGCGCCATTACTAATTATGGAACGCAGTTCCCGCTTTCTAAAACTTATCTTTCCCATCCCTTATATGCTGAACTGGAAAGCAAGATTGAGCAGATGTACAATATACCCCCAATCATAACTAAGAACAGTACCTTGGGACATATGGCAATTATCCCAACCCTGATAAGAGATGAAGATGCAGTAATTCTAGACCATCAGGCGCATTGGAGTGTGCAGAATGCTTGTCAGGTTCTTAAGCTTAGGGGAATACCAGTGGAGATGATACGCCATAATAACCTCGAAATGCTTGAAGATAAGATTCGGATGTTAGGCGGCAAATCGGGTAAAATCTGGTACATGGCAGATGGTGTTTATTCTATGTACGGTGATTATGCGCCGGTACAGGAGCTGTTGAACCTTGCCCGAAAGTATCCGCAGCTCCACCTCTATTTTGATGATGTCCATGGAATGAGCTGGAAAGGAAAAAATGGGACAGGTTTTATCTTTGACACTATTGGAACGTTAGAAGAAAATATTGTGGTTGTCAGCACGCTGAGCAAGACATTTGGTGCCAGTGGTGCAACGTTTTTCTGCACCGATCGTAAATTACGCGAAAAGATTAAAACTTTTGGCGGTCCTCTTACCTTCTCAGCTCAGCTTGAACCTGCATCAGTTGCCGCCGCAATCGCATCGTGCGACATCCATCTCTCTACGGAAATCTATAACCACCAAGCTAAACTTGCCAAAAAAACAGCCCATTTCAGCACGCTGCTTTCAAAAAGCAGTCTGCCCCTAGTCTCTGATAACGACTCTCCCGTCTTTTTTCTTGGAATGGGAACACCTGCTACTGCTTATAATTTTACCAAACGTCTCTATTCTGAAGGTTTTTATCTCAACCTTGGTATCTATCCGGCAGTTCCTATAAAAAATACCGGAATCCGTATCACGATATCTGCACATAATAAAATTGAAGATATTACAGATCTTGCCCGTGCAATGGATCACCACTTTCACAAAGCTGTAGGAGAAACAGGAAGTAGTGACCAGAAAATACGACAGGCTTTCAGAATGGACATCAAAACTTGGCTCCCTGTTATAAAACAGCAAACAGAATTGCTGCAGATTGAAGAAAAAGTAACAATCGAAAACATCGACAAGCGGGAATGGAACAAGTATCTGGGTGCTTATAATATTTTGGATTGGGAAGGAATGCAGTATCTCGAGCAGACTTTCGCAAACGCTAAAGATCCATGCAATAAATGGGATTTTTTCTATTATATAATTCGTGACCAGAACATGCAAGTGGTTTTAATGACCTACTTTACGTTAGGGATCTGGAAAGATGATATGCTGGCTACAGAATCTGTATCAAGGCATCTTGAAGAGATTAGAAAAACAGATCCCATGCATATGACTTCCAAAGTATTAAGTATCGGCTCATTATTTACTGAGGGACTGCACTGCTATATTGATAAGGATCATCCTCTGGCAGAGCATTCAATGAGAATGCTATTAAATAAGCTTGAGGAATCATACAATTCGCTGGATGCCGACATGCTCGTTCTGCGTGATTTTGAAACCGGATTCCACTTAGATGAAATGATTAGAAACCAAGGGTATTTTAGAATCGATATGCCAGAATCATGTGTTATTGAAAATAAAAACTTCCCGGCAATTGAGAATTATGGTTCCCTGCTTTCTACGCGTTCACGCCAGCATTTCAATCGGGAAATACTGCCATACGAAAAATTCTATGCTGTTGAAATAAAAGATTGCCTCAACAAAGAAGAACTAAACAGGGCGTACCAGCTATACTGCAACGTAAAGGAACGCAACCTTGCTATAAATACCTTTACATACAAAAGGGAAGTATTTGAAAATATGAACAGCTGTCCAAACTGGGAGTTTATAATTCTTACCTTCAAAGATGCCCCTGAAAAGAATTTCGTTGGGATAATGTTCTGCTATAAAAATTCAGGAAATGTATATGTACCTGAACTTATCGGCATGGACTACATTTCTGGCGATGGCTTCAACTTGTACAGACAGCTTTTGTACCAAACAATCAAAAGAGCACGAGAGCTTGAAATTGGACGAATCGATTTCGGCATATCGGCAAGTTTTGAGAAGAAAAAACTTGGCGCTTCTATAATACCCAAGGTCGCTTACGTACAAGCCTGGGATAACTACGCTATGGAATTAATGCAGACACTGCAGAATGAAACCAATACTGCGCGCTGATATAATACATTTTAATTTTCAACGAAAAGTAACGTCATAATGTATCTGGGCAGCAATGCCCATGCTTTTACTTGTTCAAATAAATCTAAATTCTGTTGCCATGATAAGATCGACATGTGAGAACGCACTTCAGGTTATTCGAAAAGCAGAACAGGAATTCAGCTTAGACCCTGAACATATAATTGAAAAATCCTACCACATGACTACCGTGCTTCGAAACTTGCTTAGTACGGTTAAAAAAAATGTTTTAGAAAAAGGATTCTCCGATGAAAATGAAGAGATTAATTTTTTTAAAAGTATCAAACCCCAGATACTGGGAAAACTGATTTTCTATAATAAAGTTTTTCGAATTGAAGCATCATGCCCGGTTGTAACTGGAAAAATGCATCATAAATATTTTTCCAATGAGCTTAATCTCCTTAAGCAGGAATATAAAGAGCACTTTTATAACACTGATTTTTATCGCTACTACCGCACGGGAAGAACCGAATGGGATCACCATTTTTTTTGTCGGGGAAAAATAGACCTTCATGAGGGAGTCAATAGTTTTGTTTTTGAAATTGACACACAATTTTCCACCTATTATGATTATAAGGTAGCTCGTATAATTGCCAACGAACTTCTTCACAGTTACCTCGTTTCTAAAATTGAACCTGACACCCAGCAGACCGCCATTTTTTCAGACGGAAATACAGCAAACAGAGACTTTTTCTGGACAGATTCAAAGAATGCCTTAATCGAATTAATTTATGCACTTCATGCGTCGGGAAGCATTTCTCATGGAAAAGCTGGCATTCGCAAAATAAGTATGGTTTTCCAGCTGCTTTTCAGGATACAGCTCGGTGATGTCCATCACGCGTTCCACAGGATGAAAGACAGGACTGAAAGCAAAAGTATTTTTCTGGATCAGCTCAAATCATCGCTTAAACAGCACATGGAAAAAGAGATATAGTGAGTTTTAAACTTCAATTCTGTTGCCAATGAGAGCCAATTGCCAACTAGCCGAACTATGGCTTTTAACAAGTTCCATCTGTTTGCATGACCTAATAAATCAACATTTTATACACTTCCATTAACAGTTAAATTTTTCACAAAACAGTATTTTACATTGGCAGGCATTGGCAATGAAAAACTTTTGCCATTAGCAATTTTGCATCACTAATGTAAAACACACAGTCATGAATATAGACAGAATGGAATTCATTTCCTGGATGGAACGAATCATTGAACGTTTCGATCTTTTGAACGCGCATATCAGTGAACTTGAAAAAAAACGCGGAAGTGTTGACGGCGAAGAGCTATTGGATAATCAAGATATATTGCAGATGCTTAAGATAAGCGGGAGGTCACTTCAGCGTTACCGATCAATCGGCAGGCTGCCCTATTATACAATTAGTGGAAAAATATATTATAAGCTATCAGATGTACACCAGTTCATCAGAGAAAGTATCAATGTCCAAATACCAAAAACATACGCCAGGGAGTGAAAAATAACGCCAATAAAGTCCAGCTTTTAGTCAGCACCTTCTCATCATTTAATTTCGCAAATGGATTTAAAATTTAAAATTATGAGCGAACAAGTTAAAGATGTACTAAATACTCCTGAAGAGTTATCAGATATACTGCTGGTATTCGATAAAGAGAAAAAGAAAATCATGGCGGTAAAAGGCATTGACCAAAATGGTAATCTGGAAACTGTTGACCCAACCCACAAAAATCAGAATCAATTTATGCGGGTAGACAAGCACGGGGATGTGTTTTCTAATTTCTTTTCTAATTTTTTCAGCCAACTGAAGAACCCAACTAATTTTTCGTTCTTCAAAATCCCTGCTCTGCTGGCTGTTGATACTTCAAAAGAGATGCAGAAACATTTAGATCATCCTACACCTGAAGGTGAGCAATTAATGAAACAGCACGAAGTAAAAGATTATAAACAAAAAAATGAAATTAATATGGAAACAACACAGACAAATCCGGAAACAAGTGAATACAAATACAAACCGGAACAAATCGATTGGGAAACATTAAACCATTTGGGTTTAAGCAAAGAAAAACTTGAAAAAATGAGCCTTCTTGATCCGCTCCTAAAGGGATACAAAACAAATGAGCTTGTACCGGTCAGCCTTAACCTTGGTACTGCCGTCACCAGAATGGATGCCCGCTTATCCCTCAAACAAAACGACGAAGGACAGGTCGTGCTGGCCATTCATGGCATCCGAAAAGAACCTAATCTGAATTATCCTTTTTTCGGTCACGAGTTCACCAAGGAAGATAAAGACAATCTGCTGCAAACAGGCAATATGGGACGCGTAGTGGATCTCACCAATCCGAAAAACAATGAGATCATGCCTTCCATTATCAGTATAGACAGGCTGACCAATGAGGTGATCGCATTGCGCACGGATTTCATTAAAATTCCCGATGAAATTAAAGGAGTTAAGCTGAGTGAAGAGCAAAAGCAAACTTTATTTGAAGGCAAACCTCTTGCATTAGAAGGTATGGTTTCCAAGAAAGGAACTGCCTTTGATGCATCTGTGCAATTAAACGCAGATAAACGTTTTGTTGAATTTCTCTTTGACCGAAATGATTCTAATAAACAGACACAAGGCAATCAGCAGAACCAAACTCAGGGAGCACCTAAAAACTTTAGAGATAAGGAACTCAATAATGAGGAGTATCAAAAACTTAAAGATGGTCAGACGGTTTATATCAACGGCTTAGTGGATAAAAAAGGAAAAGAATACAATGGATATATCACCTACAACAAGGAAACTAATAAAACAGATTTTTCATTTCAAAATCCTGATAAAATCAAAGAACAGATAAAACCTTCTGAAGCCCATAAAACGCAGACCGCTGTCAATTCCGAAGGCAAAACTAATGAAGCTACTAAGAACATAAAGGAGCCATTAAAATCAGGTCAGACAAATCCTGATGACAAGAAACAACAGCAGCAACAAGAAGAATCTAACTCAACTGCCAAATCAAAAGGGCGTAAAATGTAATAAAATATGATAACAATTATTACAGAAAAGCCCAGTGTGGCAAGGGAAATAGCCGTTATAATCAGAGCCACCGAAAAAAAAGATGGCTACCTGACAGGTAACGGCTATTTTGTTACATGGGCACTGGGCCATCTTGTAGGATTAGGAATGCCCGAAGATTACGGCATCACAGGATTTGACAAAGCATCACTACCGATACTTCCAAACCCTTTTTTACTGGTTGTCAGAAAGGTCAGTAAAAATCAAGGGGATTCTGTAGATACAGGAGCGCTAAAACAACTAAGAATCATTAGAGAACTCTTTGACAACAGCGATAATATTATTGTCGCTACCGATTCAGGACGCGAGGGCGAACTCATTTTTAGGTACATATACGAATACTTGAAGTGCAATAAACCCTTTAAGCGACTTTGGATAAGCTCCCTTACTGAAAAAGCCATTAAACAAGGCTTTGATAATCTCAAAGACGGAAAAGAATTTGACGGATTATATCAGGCAGCACAAGCCAGGAGCCGTGCCGACTGGCTAGTGGGTATCAATGCCACACAAGCGCTCTCCATTGCATTAGCCAACGGGGTTTATTCACTCGGAAGAGTGCAGACACCTACATTGGCTTTAATATGCAAACGCTATCTGGAAAACAGGAGTTTCAAAGTAAAAAATTACTGGCAGATACAGTTGTCCCATAACAAAGAGATGATGGATTTTAAAAGTATCTCAAAAATCAAATGGGAAGACAAAAAACTAGCCGGTGATGTGCTGAAAGCCATTGCGCGAAAGCAAACGGCAATAATTACATCCCAAGTGACCAAAAGCGTTACAGAGCAACCGCCTTTATTGTTCGACCTTACCGGTCTGCAAAAGGAGGCCAATAAAAAATTAAACCTTTCGGCCGAAGAAACCCTCAACATTTCCCAGAGCCTTTACGAACAGAAATTTATCACATACCCACGTACCGCAAGCAAATACATTCCTGAAGATATGTGGGCAGAGATTCCTAATCTTGTAAGAGCTTTACAAAAGAGGGAAAATATTAAACAAAACCTATCTCAAATGAAATGGCGCCGTTTTAATAAACATATCGTGAACGATTTGCGTGTCACTGACCATCATGGACTATTAACTACTGATAAAATGACATCAGCCCTGAATCCAAAGGAAAATGCAATTTATAATATGATTGCCTTTCGATTACTCGAAGCCATTTCACAACCCTGTATCAAAGAGATAACTGTTGTCGACTTACAGGTACTGCATTATGATTTTACATCAAAAGGCTGTAAGATTATGGAATCCGGGTGGCGTTCCATTAGAGGCAGTTTCCTCGATGATGAGACAGATCATGTAATGGATTTGCCTGAGCTGAAAAAGGACGATAAACTTAAAATAAAAGAAGCTTCCGTTCTGGAAAAGAAAACTAAACCGCCTGTGCTTTACTCTGAAGCAGGCCTTTTGTCAGCTATGGAAAGTGCCGGAAATGATATCGAAAATCAAGGTGAGCGAAAGGTTTTGCAAAATTTAGGTATCGGCACTGCAGCTACAAGGGCAGCAATTATCGAAACATTGCTTACCCGTAATTACATAAATAGGGAAAACAAATCTTTGGTACCAACCGAAAAGGGATTATTGGTATATGAACTCGTCAAAGACCAAAAAATAGCAGATGTGGCGATGACTGCCCAATGGGAACTTGCAATGGAAAAAATCGAAAACAACGAATCAGATGCCGGAACATTTCAAAAGCAAACGGAAAAATACGCTGCATCCATTGCCAATGAATTGTTGCAGACCCCAATTGCCAAAAACAACTTGCCAGACCTCATCTGCCCCAAATGTAAAAGCCAACAACTTATCATACGTGACAAAATAGTAAAGTGTCCTGAAGAGACTTGCAACTGGATACAGTTCCGCAATGTCTGCGGTGCGCAAATCAGTATAGACAATATTAAAAGTCTTGTCAGCAAGGGTACAACTTCACTCATTAAAGGAATGAAAAGCAGGTCAGGAAAGAAATTCGATGCGTACATCGTACTGAACGATAATGCAGAAACTACCTTTGAATTTGCCAAAAATAAAGGCTTCCCAAGTAATGGAAAATAAACCTACCCTTAGCACTATGGAAATCAGAAATCTGATTTATTCCATACGCGGAAAGCAGGTTATGCTCGATAGCAACCTTGCTTCCTTATACCAAGTTGAAACAAAGAACCTCAACAAAGCCGTAAAAAGGAATATAGAAAGGTTTCCTGAATCCTTTTGTTTTCAATTGAATGAAGAGGAAGCTGAAATCTTGAGGTTCCAAATTGGAACCTCAAGTTTGAATTATGGTGGAAGACGCTATTTACCTTATGTTTTTACCGAACAGGGTGTTGCCATGGCTTCTGCTATACTGCGTTCCCACATTGCCGTTAAGGTCAGTGTAGAAATTATGGAAGCCTTTGTAGAAATGCGTAGAATACTTATGAGCAACGCCTCTCTTTTTCATCGATTGGATAAAATTGAATTCAAACAATTAGAAGCGAACCAAAAATTTGAAGAAATTTTTAAGGCTTTGGAAAGCGATAAGCTCCATAGCGAAAAAGGTATTTTCTATAACGGGCAGGTTTTTGATGCCTATGCCTTTGTTTCCGATATTATTCGAACTGCCAAAAGTTCAATCATCCTGCTGGATAATTATGTAGATGACACTGTACTAACTTTGTTAGGTAAGCGGAACAATGATGTTAGTGCGACTATCTATACCAAGAACATTAGCAATCAGCTGCGGCTGGATGTGCAACGATACAACAGCCAATATCCCAGGATTGAAATTGAAATTTTCTTTGATGCTCACGACCGTTTTTTGATAATTGACGATACGGAACTCTATCACATCGGAGCCTCGCTCAAGGATTTGGGTAAAAAATGGTTTGCCTTTTCAAGAATGGATATTGAGGTGGGTAAAATGCTGCAGATATTGAACAATTAAATAAATTAACCCTCTGAATAATTCGAGGGTTTTGTTTTATTTTGGACTTACAGAAAAGCCTGGCCCTGGTCAAAACTTTAACTTAGAATCTCATTTACTCGCTTTTTTTACAACTTTCCTTTTGTACCAAATGCTTTAACTCGGGATCATTCTTTATACGTTCCAATTCGGTTTCTATAACTAGTACAATATCCGTTTTTATCTGCCTGTAATTACTCTCAATTGCCTGCTTCATTTTATCATTCCCGTTTTCGTCAATAAAAGATAAGATTTCCGGTATCTGTTGATATCCTTTAGTTTCTGAAGCAACCTTTTGATTATCCACGACAATTTCAGCATGGAAAATTTTCTGCTCGATGCGTTCATCAAAATTGTCTGATACAGAACCAACAAAAAAACCTTGTGTCAGGGTGGATATTTTGGAAGCAGGTATAAGACTGTCCAATTGAGTTGATATTGAAGTTGATGTATCGTTGCGGTTGATGCTCATGCCCTGCCTTTTCTGCAATACTTTCCCGAATCTTTCCGACAGGCTTTTTGCAGTTTCGCCGACCACTTGGCCGCTAAAAATATTACCTACAGTATTCTGAATTACCTTGCTCTCTTTGTCGCCATAATCCCTTGTCAGCTGTGAATAATCCTGAAAGCCCAAGCAAACAGCCACCTTATTACTTCTGGCGGTTGCAATAAGGTTATCAAGCCCCCTAAAGTATATAGTGGGCAGCTCGTCTATGATAACAGAACTCTTCAATTGGCCTTTTTTGTTAATGAGTTTAACGATACGTGAATTGTATAATCCCAGCGCGGCAGAATAGATATTTTGGCGGTCAGGATTATTGCCTACGCATAATATCTTAGGCTCTTTGGGATTGTTGATGTCCAATGAAAAATCATCTCCTGTCATAACCCAGTACAGTTGAGGCGAAATCATTCTTGACAAAGGGATTTTTGCAGAGGCTATCTGTCCCTGCAACTGATCCTGTGCCCCTCCCTGCCACGCGTCCATAAAAGGCGACAGATAGTTTTCCAAATCGGGATATGAGGTTAAAATCGTAAACACGTCTGAGTATTTTTTATTCAAGAGTTCTATCGCGTGTGGGAATGTGCAATATTTACCGTCGTCATAAATTTTCAGGTACCAAATGATTGCAGCCAAAAGGATAATTGGGCTTTCGACGAAAAAATCGCCCTGCTTCTGTATCCAGCTACGATTGAGGTTCAGCATTATTGTATATGCTGCTTCGTAAGCATCCGAGATATCCGTCATGAAATCGGGATTAAGAGGATTGCAACGGTGGCTCTTTCGGGGGTCATCAAAGTTGATGACATAGAATTTTGGTTGTACTTTGTATTTATCGCTGTGCTTCAATAAATGATTATATGCAATGGTAGAAAGGTCATCAAATTTGAAATCGTAGATGTACATTGAGAAACCTTTCTCAATCTGCTGTTTGATGTAATTGTTCACGATTGCATATGATTTACCCGAACCCGGCGTACCTAAGACAATCGTTGCCCGAAAAGGATTGACTATGTTAATCCAGCCATTGTTCCATTTTCCTTTGTAATAAAACTTCGTAGGTAGATTAACAGAGTATTCGTTTTCCATCAGTATTGTTTCCTGCTGAAAGCTTTCGTTCTCATAGTTAAAAACATCTTCCATTAGATTATTACGAAGCAGACGGCTCATCCATATTCCTGATACCATTAAAGCGATATAACCTAAACTAGTGCTAAGGATATAAAGAATTATAGAGATAGTTATTGATAGCCTTAATAAAGGTGTGTTCAGAAAAAACAGAACAAAGCCAATTGCTAAAGTCATATAAATCTTAGCCCATGTTATCTTCTGGTTTTTAACTCCCTTTGAACCCAGGCAGCTTAATCCTAATAACACTAAGGCAAATACTTTGGTATAAAGAGTATGCGAGAACAATCCCACGGTACGCTGAAAATTGCCTAATATTTTGTTGATTACCTCTAGTGTCCAGCCCCGATCTATAAAGTAACAGTAGCAAAACCAATAAAGGTGCATCAATATCAATAGGATACTTACTGCCCGCATAAAAGCCATAATTTTGGCTAATCCTCTTAAATCATCTTCTCCCTGCATCTCAAAACATTTAATGTTGTTTCATGAATTTAAATACGATAAGAACTGCTTGTATTAAAGTGGTTGAAAATGGCGGCAAGCGGCAGTGTTTGACTGATTTGTTAAAATTTAAATTTTAAGGTTACGGAAAACCGTAATAACTGCTTTTTAAAAGCTCTTAATTTTAGGAAATTTTAAATTAATAAATTATGGTAGAATTTGATGAAAATGACTTAGTCAATCGTGATTATGTAAACACGACCACCAATGGTGACAATCCCAATTACACGGCTATTCGTGACAGAGAACGTGTAAATAAAAAAGAACGCTATGAAGTCGTCTATTTTTGCGATGCTTTTGTAAAGAACTATCAGGTTCCGAAAACCAAAGCAAGCTTTCAAAAGGTCGAGAGAATAATAAGACTATCTCAAGCCAGCAGCATTGTAATGAGAGACCAGCTAAATAATTTTGTGGCTCAAAACTGGAATTTACTCTAGCCTTTTTAACTAAGCTATCCGATAAAACCGTCGGCTTTTCGGATAGCTTTGATTCTATCCTTATCTGCCTTCCCTCTTTTTTCTTCTCTTCTTCATTCTATTAGCAAAATCTTGTTCCTGATAATCTTCTCCATTGGCTTCTGGCAATAAGGTACCCAATGCATCAATTAAATCGCCTTCGTGCTTTTGCGCAGTATATAGGAAGTCGAACAAATGATAAGGTTCATTTGGCGGAAGATCTGCATTATTTGCTGGGGATATTTTCGATTGCAATTTAACCGAATCTTTAATTTCAGGTGTGATATTTTTGTTCCAAAAATCATTAAATGTGTTAGCAGATAGTTCTTTTCCCAATCTGGAGCCGTTCCACACTGTTTTAGAATTATGGTCTATAAAGGTAATTCCGTAAATACGTCCTGTGTCATTTCTACGTGCCACCACATTAATTCCTTGCTCCACTAACTGTTTTTTAAAAGCCTCCTCACCACTTGTTAATTGCAGGGCAATGGTAACGGCAGCTCTAATGGTCGGCTTTGCCGGGTGGTCTTTTAAAGTTTCTTTGTATTTTGCATAATTCAATTCCAGAGCCGGCAGTCCAGCGTTCTTTCCCAATAAAGAAGCCTTGAAAGGATGTCCGGCTCTTTCGCCTTTTTCATTCAAAGGTATATATAACAAACCCTCCTGCATTTTTCCTTCCAACTCGCCCTGCACTTTTTCGGTGGTAATATTAAAAAGAGAAAGCAAGGCATTGAATTCTCCTAAAGTTTGGAAATGATAATAGTTAGCCAGGTGACGAACTACGGAAGCTATCTGACTTTTAACATCACCTGCCTTATAATCTACAGGACGGAAAACCTTGTCTATCTGTTTATGCTCTTTATCTGTTGCAGGTATCAATCCATATTTCTTTTCAAGTTCACGGCAGACGTTCATAGAGCGCATTTTCTCATAACTATCCGAAATCTTTTTCCCCTGTTCATCAACGCACACCGATACAATATGGATATGGCTACGATCAATATCAGTATGTTTGAACACCACATAAGGCTGCTGTCCATAACCCATTTCCTGCATATACGCATCTGCCATTTCCATGAACCTGTCGTCACTTACTTTGTCTTTCGGATCGGGATTAAGCGAGATATGCAACGTATGTTTCTCTGTATTGCGGTTGGCAATGAGATAAGGGGTAAAAGATTGGGCTAATTGTGCAACGGAA
Source organism: Flavobacterium sp. N502540 (assembly GCF_025947365.1). Taxonomy (NCBI): domain Bacteria; kingdom Pseudomonadati; phylum Bacteroidota; class Flavobacteriia; order Flavobacteriales; family Flavobacteriaceae; genus Flavobacterium; species Flavobacterium sp. N502540. The sequence goes on along the minus strand of NZ_CP110012.1, from coordinate 3,948,273 downwards.
TAATTACCGCTAGCGGTTTCAATTATCTTATTGCCATACAATATCTCTCCTTTTTCATTCTCAAGTTTGAGCTGGTTGTAGGCTAAAGCTCCGTATAAATTTGCGCTTCTTCCGATTTTTGCTATCATTTCTAAGGCTATTTTTTCAGATATTTTGCGTCAAATTCTTCAGTTATCTGTATGATTTTTTGGCATAGTGCCGCCATTTCAGCAGTTTGTTTTTCCAATTTATAGAGAAAAGCCGCCGCCTTTTTCTCGGAAAAATGATGGTACAATAGCTTTACAATCTGATTATAATTGACGCCTACGGAGCGGAACTGACTGTGAAACGAAGTCAACCGCATATAAAAATCAACTGTTCCTTTGTCAATTTTAATCGTTTTCATCTCCTTGCTGAACAACAGCGAGGTAATAAATTTTGCTTTGTTGGGAATTCCCGATGTTTCAAAAAGCGATAAAAGTTTGGCATTTTCCGTATCCGTCAGACGAAATACATGGCGGTGGATGCTCGGGTCGCTTTTGGGCGTGCGTCCACCCTTGTGTTTTTTATTGTTATTGTTCTCCCTCATTATTTATCCATTATTAAATTTTATATAAAAACCTGACTTCGGAAGGTTTTTTCAGCCCCCGGCAAGGCAAGTTGTTTTGAGGCACTAACTCGTTTTAGAGTGCCTCAAAACACAACTTGCCGTGTTCTGGTGAACACAAAAATCCGCCCTTCGGGACGGATTAAATGTAACAGGGAAAACGGCTTGAAGCCGTTTCATTATTCTCCATTTTTTCAGTAGTCGTTGCATAAATGCTTTAATAAAAATTCATTTTACAAAGTAAATCCCTGTTTATAAAAGGATTGTAATGTGAAGAAGTACCAAACACTTCCTCTAAGCGACAAGCAATGCCACACCCATACAATGCAACGAAAATGATTAGTCCTTTGTGTTTGAATGTTGGCAGGAGGACAACCAGTCTGTACTTCAGGACAAGTATATTGGGCCCATTCCAGATTTCATTTCATCTGGTTTTCATGATTGCTAGAATACAAGATCGCAATAATGCGGAAATATCGGAAAGCGTGACGGCTTGCCATGAGACTATCTTGAATTCCTGAAGGAGTGGTTGAAAGAATATAAGTAAGATGGAATTACCGCCTGACTAGATACAGGAATGAATGCAGTGATGCTGTACTTAAAAAAAGCAGGCGATCAGAAATGCCGGCCGACATCCCTGACAGCTACCCTGCCCAATAGTAAGCTTGAAATCAGTGTAGTCTCCAAAACTGTATTGCTAGGATATATAAACTTTAAATTATCAAATATGAACACAAAAAAGAAACCTCTGTTTATCGCCTTTTCTTCTCAAAAAGGCGGTGTTGGCAAAAGTACATTTACAACCCTTCTAGCAAGTGTGCTGCACTATCGGTTGGGCTATAACGTAGCCGCATTTGATGCGGATTTTCCACAGCACAGCCTTGTGAAAATGAAGACAAGAGATTTGGCAATGGTAATGAAAAACGAAGCTTTGAAAAAGCTGGCGTATAGACAGTTTACTACCCTCAGCAAAAAAGCCTACCCCATCATGCCGTACAAAGCAGACAGCGTACTAGAAGCAGCTCAAGATTTTGTAAATGATTCTCCTACTCCCGTTGATGTTGTATTCTTCGACCTGCCCGGAACCGTTAACACGCCCGGAATCCTGAAAGCATTGGCAGGAATGCACCATATTTTTAGCCCGATCACGGCTGATCGTGTGGTAATGGAAAGTACACTGATCTTCACACAGCTTTTGCAGGATGTGATTATGAAAAAAGGGGAAACCTCCATAGAAACTATTAACCTGTTCTGGAACCAGGTTGACGGCAGGGAAAGCACGCCTTTATATGAAGTGTATAACCAACTTATTGAACAATTAGGTTTAAGCCTTATGCAAAGCCAAATCAAGAGCAGCACACGATTTCGCAAAGAAAGTGAAGTAGACAGCAAAACCATTTTCCGTTCCACGATATTGCCTCCAGATGAACGCTTGATGAAAGCGTGTCAATTAGACCTCTTCATAGACGAATTTTTAAAAATTATTCAATTGTAGATTTATGGAAAAGGAAAATAACAGAAAAACCCCGCCAGACATTAATGAAGAACTCATGATGGACCTGATGGTTGACGGCGTCAAAAAAGAAGGGATACAGTTTCCGCCTGAACCAATCGAAGTGACACAAAAGATAGATGTAAAACAGGAAGAGTCACTATCGATTAAACTTGTACAAAGGGAAAAGAGCCGAGCAAAGAAAAGTGTTGACGGAAGTTATGGGGGCCACTTTTTGAAAACCCACTCAATGACCAAGCGTGGAGATAAGAGTATTTACATCCGTCAGGAATATCACCAGCGTTTGTCCCGCATTGTACAGGTAATAGGGAAAGATCAGATACCGCTGTATGCCTATCTCGACAATATTCTCGAACATCATTTTGAATTATTTGAGAAAGCAATTACTGAAGATTTTAATGAGAAGTTTAAACCCATTTTTTAAAATATTATGATTATGAAAAATTTATTTAGGAAAACCAAGCTGCCTGTAAAAAGTGGGCAATACAAAGACAATTTTTTACAACCAACAGAATTTATAGCCAGAAACGGCAAGTCGGTATATATCAGTGAGGATTTTCACAGGAAGATTTCACGTATTGTTTTTATCCTCGGCGATGGAAAAATCACAATCTCAGATTACATGTACAATGTACTGAAGCAGCATTTTCAGGATTTTGGAGAGGACATAGAGACGCTGCATATTGAAAAACAAAAACCAATTCTTTGATTATGGAAACAGTTATTGTGATATGCCTGCTAATAATAATAGTCCTTCTTATGCAGGACAAGATTGTCATTAAAAATAGGTTAAAGCAACAGCAGACTAAAAAGGAAAAAGTTAACCCAAACCTGCCGGATATTATGGGTCAGCCCAGGCCTATGAGAAGCCTTTCAGTCCCAAACAATGCCAATGAAAGCCAAATCGAGGAAACAGCGGTGGATCCCAATAATTTTGACATTGAATACGACGAAAATGAAAACGTAAGTGTTCAAATTCCGCAGGAAGAGCTGGATGAATTTTTCAGTAATATGCCTGATTTTGAACAGGAAGAGGAAGAATGGAACAGGTACGGAATATCCGGCGCAGATGACGGTTTTGCCCAAGGGGTTACCTTCGAGGAACTAAGCTCTGTGGGGATGCTGCTTCAAAAAGATAAATTGGAGCCCTCTCAACAGGAAACAGCGATAGCTTTAGTTCAGAAAATACAGGGAACCGAATTATTCAGCCTGCTGGAAAATTCCATAGAAAGTGCTTCCCGAAAAATAGCCGAACTATTGGACGGGAGCCTTTCTTTTGAAAAGGATTCCAGCTCTTCCTATCTGCGGAACATTAATTTAAATGAATTTGATATTGGGGAGTATGTCTGAAAGGGCATAATACTCCCCTTTCTCGTTTAACAAAATACGTCAGACTTAAAATGTTTGACGTTTTTTTTATGCCAAAACACTGAGAATAGCGCCACAGCTAGTCAACTGATTCCACAGACAGCCAGTTCACTGCAAGCATTCGATTTTCATGACACTTTTGTTGCCAGAACCCGCGTAGTGCGGGAATACAGTAACAATCTAAAGTGTTTCATTATGCAAAAACAAAGAAAAAAATTCCTGCCGGCAGTAATCATAATACTGTCATCCTTAAAGTTATCGGCGCAGGGAAACGGTACAGCCGGAATCACGGAAGCCACCCAAATGGTTACCTCCTATTTTGATCCTGCTACACAGCTCATCTACGCCATTGGAGCTGTGGTCGGTCTGATCGGCGGAGTTAAGGTGTACAATAAATTCAGCAGCGGAGATCCCGACACCTCAAAAACCGCGGCGAGCTGGTTCGGCGCCTGTATCTTCCTTATTGTCGCGGCTACCATCCTTCGCTCCTTCTTCCTTTAACCCTGCCTATGAATACTTACAATATCAACAAAGGCATAGGAAGAACAGTCGAGTTCAGGGGACTCAAGGCACAGTACCTGTTCATCTTCGCAGGAGGGCTGCTTGGAATACTTATCCTGGTCATGATTTTATATATGGCCAGGACCAGTTCCTATATCTGTCTTTTTCTGGGCGCAGGCGGCGCCTCGCTGATTGTCTGGCAGACCTTCTCGCTGAACAGAAAGTACGGGGAACACGGACTGATGAAAATTGGGGCAAAAAAAAAGCATCCCCGTTACATCATATGCCGCAAGCCAATACGACGTTATTTAAGGTCAACCGCTAAATCCAGCACCGTATGAGAAACGCAGCCAAGACCACAACACTGGAAAACAGATTTCCGCTGCTGGCAGTGGAAAATAACTGCATCCTTTCAAAGGATGCGGATATTACCGCCTGCTTTGAAGTCCGTCTGCCTGAACTCTTCACGGTGGCTTCGGCCGAATATGAAGCGATTCATTCTGCCTGGCATAAGGCTATTAAGACCCTACCCGATTTTACGATTGTCCATAAACAGGATTGGTACATCAGGGAGAACTATGATCCTGAAATGGACAAGGATGTGCAGAGTTTTCTGGCCAGATCTTATCAGCGGCACTTTAATGAGCGCCCGTTCCTGAACCATTACTGTTATCTGTTTCTTACCAAAACCACCAAAGAGCGCATGCGGATGCAGAGCAATTTCTCCTCACTGTGCAAAGGTTTACTAATACCAAAAGAAATCAGGGATAAAGAAACAGTTCACCGTTTTATGGAAGCCGTCGCTCAGTTTGAGCGCATTATAAACGACTGCGGATTTGTCAAAATCAGCCGTATGAGCGAAGAAGACATCATCGGTGAGCAAGGCAGACCGGGACTGTTGGAACAGTACCTAACCCTTTCAAAGGAATCAGGTACCTCGATGCAGGATATTGTGCTGGGCAGCGAAGAGGTACGCGTAGGAAATAATAGGCTGTGCCTTCACACGCTTTCCGATACTGACGACTTGCCCTCATCGGTATCTGCTGATACGCGATATGAAAAACTGTCCACAGACCGCAGCGACTGCCGTTTATCTTTTGCAGCTCCTGTGGGACTACTGCTGAACTGCAATCACATTTACAACCAGTACCTGTTTTTGGACAACAGTGAGGAGAACCTGCAGAAGTTTGAAAAGTCCGCCCGAAACATGCACTCACTGGCACGCTACAGCCGCGCCAACCAGATCAATAAAGAGTGGATAGAACGCTATTTGAATGAGGCGCATTCCTTTGGACTGTCGTCAATCCGCGCACACTTCAATATAATGGCATGGTCGGACGACCTGTCCGAACTCAAACAGCTGAAGAACGACTGCGGGAGCGCACTGGCCCTTATGGAATGCAAGCCAAGGCACAATACTACTGATACGGCGGCGCTGTACTGGGCGGGTATGCCCGGCAATGCAGGAGATTTTCCAAGTGAGGAAAGCTTTTACACCTTCATTGAACCGGCATTGTGTTTCTTCATCCAAGAAACCAATTACCATGATTCCCCATCGCCATTCGGTATCAAGATGGCAGACAGGCTGACGGGAAAACCTATCCATCTGGACATTTCCGACTTGCCGATGAAACGCGGTATCATTACCAACCGCAACAAGTTCATACTGGGTCCCTCGGGAAGTGGCAAGTCTTTTTTCACCAATCATATGGTGAGGCAGTATTATGAACAAGGCGCCCATGTCCTGCTGGTTGATACCGGTAACTCCTATCAGGGATTGTGCGGGCTGATCAATGGAAAAACCAAAGGCAAAGACGGGGTGTATTTTACCTATACCGAGGACAATCCCATTGCCTTTAACCCTTTCTATACCGATGACGGGGTTTTCGATATTGAAAAAAGAGAAAGTATTAAGACGCTCATACTAACATTATGGAAACGTGATGACGAGCCTCCCACCCGCTCCGAGGAAGTGGCACTGTCTAATGCCGTAAGCGGCTATATCGAAAAGATTAAGCGCGATGACGTCTTTCCGTCTTTCAATGGTTTTTACGAGTATGTTCAGGGAGATTACCGAAGGGTGCTATTAGAAAAACAGGTAAGGGAAAAAGACTTTGACATTGCCAATTTTCTTAATGTACTGGAGCCTTATTACAAAGGCGGCGAGTATGATTACCTGCTGAATTCCGACAAGCAGCTGGATCTGCTTTCCAAACGTTTTATAGTCTTTGAGATTGATGCGATCAAGGAGCATAAAATCCTTTTTCCAATCGTAACGATCATCGTTATGGAAGTGTTCATCAACAAGATGAGAAGGCTTAAGGGCATCCGAAAACTTATCCTGATTGAAGAGGCCTGGAAAGCTATTGCAAAGGAAGGTATGGCAAATTATATAAAATATTTATTTAAGACTGTTCGGAAGTTCTTTGGCGAGGCCATTGTGGTGACCCAAGAGGTAGATGATATTATCCAGTCTCCTATTGTTAAGGAAAGCATCATCAATAATTCGGACTGCAAGATACTTCTTGATCAGCGCAAATACATGAATAAGTTTGATGAAATACAGGCCATGCTCGGACTGACAGACAAGGAAAAAGCGCAGGTGTTATCCATTAATATGAACAACGATGCATCACGTCTTTACAAAGAAGTATGGATCGGGCTTGGAGGGACGCACTCGGCTGTCTATGCTACAGAAGTGTCCGCTGAGGAATATCTCGCGTACACGACAGAAGAAACAGAAAAAATGGAGGTGATGCAGCTTGCCGCTGAACTTGGCGGCAATGTAGAGATTGCCATCAAGCAGATCGCCAGTAGGCGTCGCGAACAGGAAAATCAGTAATTAATAACAATTTAAAAATCGATAACAATGAAAAAAATACTATTTATGGTTTCTGCGGCAATTATGCTTGCCTCGGCGCCATCAGCAAAGGCCCAGTTTGTGGTTACCGATCCGGCCAATCTTGCCTCGGGGATTCTCAACAGCGCCAACGAGATCATACAGACTTCCTCTACAGTTAGCAATGTGGTCAAAAATTTCAAGGAAGTCGAAAAGGTATACAAGCAGGGCAAAGAATATTACGATAAGCTACAGGCGATTAACAATCTGGTAAAAGACGCCCGCAAGGTACAGCAGACCGTCCTTTTGGTGGGTGATGTATCGGAAATGTATGTGCAAAATTTCGGAAGGATGCTTAATGATCCAAACTTTTCGGCAAGGGAACTCACCGCCATTGCCAAGGGATATTCGGCGCTGCTGGGAGAGAGTACCGAGCTTTTGAAAGAACTCAAACAGATTGTCACCTCCTCGAGCCTGTCACTCAGTGATAAGGAGCGAATGGACATTATCGACCGTGTATACAAAGAGGTAAAAGAATACCACAGCCTGGTGCGCTACTACACCAATAAGAATATATCGGTGAGTATCCTGCGCGCTAAAAAGCAGAACAGCACCAAAAGAGTTCTTGAGCTTTACGGCACCCCAAACCAAAAATACTGGTAATATGGAATTCAATAATCTTCATGAAGTCCTTCGCTCGCTGTATGATGAGATGCTGCCACTGTCCGCTGATATGGCGGCGGTGGCCAAAGGACTGGCAGGACTCGGGGCGCTGTTTTTTGTGGCCTTGAAAGTCTGGCAGGCACTCAGCCGAGCTGAACCTATTGATGTCTACCCATTTCTGCGCCCTTTTGCACTGGGTCTCTGCATCATGTTTTTCCCGACGATCGTGCTGGGTACAATCAATGCCGTATTAAGCCCGATAGTTCAGGGAACACATAGCATTCTGGAAGATCAGGTATTGGATCTGAACGATCTTCAGGCAAAAAAGGACCTGCTGGAGCATGAAGCGATGATCCGCAATCCCGAGACCGCCTATATGGTATCGGACGCGGAGTTCGACAAGAAACTGGACGAGCTGGGCTGGTCGCCTTCGGACATCGGGACTATGGCCGGAATGTATATGGACAGGCAGACCTATCAGATAGAGAAAATAATAAAAGAGTGGTTTCGCAACCTGCTCGAAATACTATTTCAGGCTGCAGCGCTGGTGATCGACACCATACGTACTTTCTTTCTCATAGTGCTGTCCATCCTGGGGCCTATCGCATTTGCCATATCAGTCTGGGACGGACTCCAGTCAACTCTCACGCAGTGGATTACACGGTATGTCAGCGTTTATCTCTGGCTTCCCGTAGCGGACCTGTTCAGCTCGATGCTGGCCAGGATCCAGTTCCTTATCATTGAAAGGGACATAGAAATGCTTGCCGATCCCACTTTCGTTCCCGACACCTCAAACACCGTATACATCATTTTTATGATCATTGGCATAGTGGGATATTTTACCATTCCAACTGTGACAGGCTGGATTATCCAGGCAGGCGGCGCAGGGAATTTTTCACGCAACATCCACCATACTGCCATGAAATCCGGAAATATAGCTGGCGCAGGCGCTGGTTCGGCCGCAGGCAACATTGCCGGAAGGCTGGTCAATAAGTAATCAATAAACATTCAATAAAATGGAATTTAAAACACTCAGAAATATAGAAAACAGTTTTCACCAAATCAGGCTTTATGCCATTGTATTTGCCGTGCTCTGTGCATTAGTGACCGCATACGCGCTTTGGAGATCGTATGGTTTCGCCGAGCAGCAGCGCCAGAAAATTTATGTGCTGGACAATGGCAAATCGCTCATGCTCGCACTCTCTCAGGATGCCTCGATCAACCGTCCTGTGGAAGCCCGAGAGCACGTAAGGCGTTTTCACGAGCTGTTCTTTACCCTGGCGCCCGACAAAAATGCTATTGAAAGCAATATGAAAAGGGCATTTAGCCTTGCCGATAAAAGTGCCTTTAACTACTACAAGGACCTTTTGGAAAAAGGTTATTACAACCGGATTATATCAGGCAATGTACAGCAGCGTATCGAAATGGACAGCGTGGTCTGCAATTTCGAGACTTACCCGTATGTGGTACGGAGCTATGCAAGGCAAATTATTATACGCTCGAGTAATATAACCAGCCGCAGTCTGGTTACATCCTGCCTTCTGGTAAACTCGGTGCGCTCGGACAATAATCCGCAGGGCTTTACTATTGAAAAGTTTGCGGTGGTTGAAAACAGGGATATAGAAGTCATCGAACGCTAAAAAAAATGTTATGGAAGCATTATTAGATTTAGACACATTTGCGAGAATTCTGACTGAAAAAGGATTTAACGGCTATTTCCATACGCAGGGTGCGCATGCCGGAAAGTTAAAAGACAGCATTAAAGAATATCTTGAAAACTGCAAAAATGGAAAAGACAGTTTACCTAAAGAGGACTTGCTGCTGACAGGTTACCTGCAATGGTCAGAAAAAGACAAGCCAAGTGTACGATGCATTATGCTGGTAAAATACCTGAACGGTAAATTTTCTCTCAACGCAATGGAAATTGCAAGGAAAGACCAATTTGGGCAACTGCTGAAAAAAGCGGAACTGACAAACCTGTCTGTTATATCTGCGCCCAGCGCGTCGCAGGCAGTCGCCTTGGTCAATGATGAACAGCAACAAAAAACAGATAAATGTCCAAAGCGTTTTAAGCTTTGAGAACAAAATAGCAAGGTTATGAATAAATTAAGAGTAAATATAGACCAGTGGCTGGAAGGGCTTGACAAGAACTGGGAAGCAATGCCTATAAAAAGGCAACATCAGGTGATACTGTACTTTTTTGCAGCGTACGTGCTGCTGAGCGCAGTTGTCATTTTCAACGTATGCCGCGATACGGTATACGCGAGAAACAATATAGTTCTAGAACATATCGAAAGCCCTGCCTCGTCAGGGGAAGAAAGTCCGGCGTCCCTACAGGACTCCCTGAGGCCAATTAAAAAAAAATAGGATTATGAAAGAAAATAAAAAAAAGGTCAGCCTTCTCTCAGGAGAGACTCTCCAAAACAGTTCCTCGTTTGTGCCTGATGAAAAAAAGACAACTGTCGAGCGTATTAAAAAACCGCTGATTTTCACACTGATGGGAATTGTATGTATCGGCTGTATGTATTTGATCTTTAAGCCGTCGAAGGATAAAAAGCAGATCGAAAGCATTGGTCTGAACGACAGCGTGCCACAGGCAAGCGGATCTGTACTGCAGGCAGACAAACAGAAAGCATATGAGCAGGAAATACTCGAAGACAAAGAAGAGCAAAAAAAGAACGCTTTAACCACGCTGTCCAATTACTGGAATGAGGATAACGCTGAGCAGAAACCATCACTGCCCGATGACGCGGAAGAAACTAACAATCCGGCCCTGCACACCTACCGAGCTGCCCAAAGCACGCTGGGCTCATTCTATCAGCAGGACAACGGAGAAACCAAGGAACTGCGCCGACAGCTTGAGGACCTGAAGCAGGAGCTCGCGCAAAAGGAAATTCCCAAAGCTGCCACACTTGATGACCAGCTGGCACTTATGGAAAAATCCTATCAGATTGCCGCCAAGTACCTTCCCTCAGGCTCCGCTTCTGTCGATCCTGCAGTCAAAAACACTACAGTAGCAAAGACGGAATCAGAAGAGAAAATTTTTTCGGCACTGGTTCCTTCAAAAAAAAGCAGGGTATCCTCTCTGTATCGCCAGCCTTCAGACAGCACTTTTCTTGCAGAATGGAACACGGGCAGAGGGTTTAATTCTGCAGGTTCAATGCAAGAGAACCTGCAGCCAAAAAATAGCGTCAAGGCCTGCGTGCACCAAACACAAACTATTATTGGCGAGGCAGGTGTTTCCCTTCGTCTTGTAGAACCTGCAAGGATATCAGGACGTAGCATAGCAGCGGGCACAACGGTCACGGCAAATGCGAAGATACAGGCAGGCCGCCTGCAGTTGAAAGTCACTTCCATCGAACTGGAGGGCTCCATTATTCCGGTAGACATTACTATTTATGACCTTGACGGCCAGCAGGGAGTACCTGTTCCCTATTCTGCCGAGAGAAGTGCCCTAACTGAAATGGCGGGCAACATGAGCCAACAGTCCGGCACGAGCCTTATGATGACACAGTCTGCAGGACAGCAGGTGGCCGCTGACCTGAGCCGCGGGGTGGTTCAGGGCATCTCGGGCTATTTCGCCAAAAAAGTGAGGACTACTAAGGTGACCCTAAAAGCAGGACATCAGATGTATCTGGTTTCCAAAAAATAACAGCAATCTAAAATAAATTAATTATGAAAAATCAATTTAAACTATTTTGGGCAATAGCCCTTTTAATAACATATTCATTAGCCGCATCTGCGCAGGAAAACGAAACCACTAGCCTTGATTTAGGAACGATACCGCCGTACCATATGCAGGTTACTTATGACAAAACTTCCCATCTTATTTTCCCGTCCGCTATCCGATACGTGGATCTTGGAAGTGAATACCTGATTGCATCAAAGGCCGAGGATGCTGAAAACGTCCTTCGCGTCAAGGCATCGGTAAAGACTTTTGAAGAGGAAACCAACTTTTCGGTGATTACCGATGACGGCCGTTTTTACAATTTTAACGTGCAGTACAGCTCTAGCCCGCCTACCCTCAGTTATGATCTTATGGCGATGCAGAAGAACTTCGACAAAGTCAGTGCAAGCGATGTTCTTTTTGAGGAGCTTGGAAAAACACCGCCCTCGCTGGCAGGACTGATTCTGGAAACTATTTACAAAAGCAACAAGCGAATCGTAAAGCACATTGCATCGGAGAGTTTCGGTATTCAGTTCAGCCTAAAGGGCATCTATATCCACAACGGCCTATACTATTTCCATACGCAGCTTGAAAACCAAACCAATGTACCTTTCAGCATTGACTTTATGAGTTTCAAGGTGATAGATAAAAAAACAGCCAGACGAACTGCCTCGCAGCAAAGGCCGATTGTGCCGCTGCGCATTTATAAAACCCTTGATGAGATTCCCGGAAAAGCCACAGACCAGAATGTGTTTCTCTTTGACCAATTTACAATAGCGGATGACAAACTGCTGCTAATTGATATTTTTGAGAAAAACGGAGGGAGACAGCAGACACTCAAGATTAAAAATTCAGATCTGGTAAAAGCCAAGGTGATAAACAGTATGCACCTTAAATTTTAATAACTATTAAAAAATTAGAAATTAAAAAGTATTACAGCCCGAAGCATTGCTTTGGGCTGTTTTGTTTCCTGAGCTTAAGCCTTTCCTGCAAATACATTGCATAACTCAATTAACGTTAGTATCTTAGCATTGAACTGCAAGAGCCAAAACCTATTTTGGCAATAAGGATTTAACTTGTATTGTTATGCATAATGTTATTGACCGCACCAACAGGTTTTATATCGAAATGTCCAAGCAGGTACTTTCTGAAAAGGAATATGATTTACTTCAGAAACTACTCATTGAAAAGATGCCCCTGATCCAGGCGGCAGAACAATACGGGGTTACATCCGAATATGTGGAGGAGCTTTACGAGAAAACCTGCAATAAAGTAAAAGCAGCAACCGAACTGATGTGTGAAATCGATCATTACAAGAAAAAACTTCAGGCATTAAAGCGCGAATTAAATCCAAATCCCAGCCCGCTCAAATCAGAAAAGAAAAAAAGAAAAAAGACCGGCAGAAACTACTCCTTGACTGCCCTTTCCCTTTCAGCAAAAGGCTACAAACCATACTGGAAAATTTAGAGATCAAAACTATTGGGGAGCTCGCCGATATGCCGTTAAAGGATTTTATGTGTATCACGGGATTTAAAGTAAAGTGCAAAGAAGAACTCATTGCCTTTATCGAGTTTCAAGACATAGCGTATCTTTTCAAAGGCTTTTCCCGCTGGAAAAAAGAGCCTATTGTACAACTAAAATAAAAGCCATAAAAAAAAGGCGGTCTTCTTTTGCTTCTTTTCTTTGGCCGCCCTCGGAAAGAAAAGAAGCCCCCAAAAAACAGCAAAAGGGATGATAAGCATCCCTTAAAAAAAACCGCAGCGGTTTTGGTAAAATAGCGGGCACTGCATTTTGGCAAAGTCGCTCCACGGTTTTAAACGCAAAAAGACGCTCCGCCCGAAAGGAAGAAGTGTCTTTTTGCCGCCCGATTTCGGGCTTATACTGGAATGGGCTGTGATCGGAAATCTTTCAAATTCAGAAAAAATCCCCTGTTTGCGGTCATGCCCTCACGAAACAGGTTCCATAAAAGCGAGCATCCCATCTGCGCCAAAGCTGAATTAATATACAAATCCTGTTTTTCGAGCGCCTCGGCAAGCGAACAGCTCGGGGTGTCGTCCTGCTGTTCAGACTGATTGAGCAGCTCCCCAAATTCCTCGGTTACAAACGGCAGGCTTGCCACCGTTTCAAATTTTTCGGATTTGGGCTGTGTAATGTCCCCAACGGTGGAGAGTATAACCTGCCCTGTATGCTGGCTGTTGCCAAAATCCATCCAGTATTTCGGGTCGTCCCTGTGATGCCTTTGGTTGCTGTTTTTTAAAATATCGGCAATGTCAAAACGGGAGCGTACGCTGTCTGTACACGTAATATAAATAGTTGCCTTGGCATTACTGGGCAGTTTTCCAAAGCTGTCCCTTTCAAATTTTACGTTTTCCGCTTTCCAGTGCGTGCCCGTAAAACGATTCGCTCTGTTGATAAGTGCCACGGACTTGTACAGTCCGAGCTCAGAGGGCGCAAAACGCTGCCTGCCGAGATTGGCATTTGTGATAATATCATCATCCCAAAGGCGCACCGAGAGCCCTGCATGCCCGAGCGATACAAGGCTGTTGTTCATTTCCATAAGCGCAATGAGCACCTTTGAGCCTGTACCCCCTGCCCCTATAAGGTTAACCGTTATGGGATTGGTCGGGCTTATCAGATAAGGATCTGTAAAATGCATTTTGGTTTTGCCTGTTTTCATGACAATAGATCTTTAAGTGTTTTATTATTCTTTTTTAATACTGCTCTGGGAAAGATTCTGCCTGTCGAGATTAAGTCTTTCCACAGGCTAACGCAGTTGCCCTTTACAGGACTGTTCTCTCCCATCAGGTGGCTGAAATAGCTGTTAAAAAAATAATCCTCCCACGCCCTTGTAAATTCCTCCATCGATGCAGAGTTTTTAATATCGATACTCACTGAACCCATACATACCCTGCCATCCTCATAGATATTGAAAAATGGCGTACAGTACAATGGTGTTTTCTCTGTGGGTCTCCTGCCTGTGGAAAGCGCAAATACCCGCAGACTGTTTTTGTCCGCCTGCCAGACCATAGGAGGCACAAACCCCTGACCGCTCGGAATCCCTAACCCCTCTATAAAATAAAGCAGTCTTTTTTGGGATTTGGTGTACCATATCACAGCCCCTTTGTCCCTGCTCGGATTGATGTGCAGGATAGTGGTCGGCAGAATCCCGACGGGTTTTAAAAAGGCGGTCTGCTTCTGTTTTTCAGTTGTAAGGGCTTTTGCGAGCGCCCCTGCCTCACGCTCTGTGAGGGGATGGGCGTGCCGTTTTTATCCATATCAAAATGCTCTACATAAACTTCTTTATCCAAACCATTGCTTTGATAGAAAACAAGGGCGGATTTCGGGTGATAGAGCATCCCAAAATTTTCGGTTATATCAAGTGTATTATTCATTTTCGTGTTGTTTATAGTTATGTAATAAATCGCACAGTTCATCCAAAAGGGCAAACAGTCGGCTTTCAAAATCAAGGCTGTTTTCTGATAGCTTATTTCCGTCAAAGCATTTTAAAATGGTTGGCTCGTCCATTGCTCCATACTCGTTAAATTCATTGTTGATGCTCTCTTCAATGCTTTCATACAGCCATCCTTTGGTATCAGAGATAAAAGAAATGTACTTTTCCATCCCAATGCTTTCATTTTCCGTTTCTTCGTCTTGCTCCTCTTCATGTGTTGGTGCATTTCGAAAAATGCTCTCGTTGGGATAGTCGGTAAATAATGCAAAAGCTTTTTTCGCTATATCCAAACACTGCTTATCAAAGGCATCAAGGCTTTTAAAACCTTTTAAAAGCCCTTCGAACACTTCTAAATTTATGCGGTTGAAAATCTTTTGTCCCATACAGTCCCCGATACCTTCTGCCTTGTCAAACTCCCGCACGTAACACTCATTTTCATCCCTGTCCTCGTCCTGCTCTGTCCATTCCCTGAGCATCTCATAGAGCCAATACAGATAACTGCCCTGCTCTCTGAAATACGGTACATCGGCACTATGATACAGATACGAGCAGACCGATAAAAGCAGTTGCGCATTATTTTTGTATTTGGGGTCTTTGAGCATCTGATAAATCGGATGGGTGGGATATAATACAGCGTTGTGCCTATATTGAATTTTTCCTCGCTGAGCAGATACGTTCTGTGGCTGTCCTGCAATAACCGCAGTTCGGAAAAGTTCCTCACACTTTTTTTGAGCTTCTCTTCCAAATCCCATACAGCCAATGCCATATTATAGGGATATTCAAAATGAGAGGTCGGCATCGGCACAATATGGTAATGCTCAGCTAGACTGTCAAGAGAGCTATAAAAATCGCTTTCCATTTTGGAAATATCCTGACAAGCCTGCAGCGTTTTACTCTCTTGCAGTCTGGGCAGAAAAGAAACCTTTAGAAAACCATCGGTAGCATTCCCGCAGGCACTGACCTTGGTTTGTCTTTCTGCACCTCGCCTGTGTCCTTGGGCCTCTGCATCCAATGCATAAACCCTGCGAGCTGTGCGTGAAGCTGTTTTTGTCTTTTTTGCTCGGGCAGTTGAACTGTCCCCGAAATAATTGTCTTTTGCATAATCCATGGCTTTAAATTTTTGGTTAGCCTTTTGTTCCCATTACCGTTTCAAATCGGTACTCCACCGCATCGTCCCTGATGGCAGGGGTTGATATTTTGGCGGTGGTAAGTATCGGATAGGTAGGGGCATAAAAATTCAGTACCGCCTCGGTACTCCATCTTGGTTCGGGGTCGGAAAGCCTGATTTCCTGCCCCTTGTCTTTGAGTATAAAAACCCGCTGTAATTGTGTCGCTAATAACATGATTTGTATTTTAGTTTAGTATCGTTCCTCTTGGTTCTCGTCTTCCCAGTTTTCCATGTCCTCTGCGTCAATTTCTTCCTCGTCCGTTTCATGCCCCTGCGCAACACTACTATCATTAGCATACTCGGGAAAAAGCGCCTCTCGGGATGGATCAGTCTTTGCAGGTTCTGTTGTACTGCCGAACAGATCGGGCGCAAATTTTGCCGACAGTTCGGATTTGCGTCTTCGTATTTCCTCCGCCTTAAAGGGAAACTCTTGGATTTCGGGCACTTTTATCCATGCCTCACGGAATTTCCCTTCTTTTTCCAGTTCGTCCGCCTTTACCATAGCTTCGCTGAATTTTTTGTCCTTGGCTTCCTGCTCTTTTTTCTTGCTGTCGTCTTTCTCTTTTTCCATTGCCGACTGCTTTTTGGTATCTTCAAGCTGTTTCATATAGCCTTCCATGTCAACCATAAGACCCGAAGCCGACTCAATGGGCGCTGTGATATTCTCAAAAAAACCGCTGTCAAGTTCCTCGGCTGTTCCCCGTAGGTTCAAAGGCGGTATGCTGTGTTTGGCGCTGTCCCCGCACCCCTCGTTTTGAAGCATAACCAGTACGATAAGCCTGTCCTCTGCCCCTTTGGCAATTGTAATGTGCAAATCGCCTATGATCTGCAACTGCGCTATCTGATTGAAAAAATTAGTTGTCGTTTCCATAATTTAATTTTAATTTTTTAATGATTGACTCTATGACGCTCTGCTCATTATGCCCTAATCTGTAGAGGCGTTCGATGTAGCTTTTCATATTTTCCTGATATTCCTTTTCTCCCTCTTCCCCTTTTAAGATAAGCAGATGGGTGTTCCATTCCCCTACTGCTTCCCTGATGATGGCTGTAAGCTTTTGGGCGTACTTTTTTTCGGCTGTCTGGCTTTTTTTTGAAAGCCCCACTTCTATATACTTGTCCAAAATATGCCAATACATACGGGCTTCCTTGCCTGTAATGCGGTGTTTGCTGACAAATTGATTATAGAGATACAGTATAAACTCAAAATTGTTGCTGTGCTTCCCTGCCATAATTCCTGCGTTTTATGTTATTGAATTGTGCAGAATGTTCAACCCTGCTATCGCATCACTAAAACCTGATTTTAAAGGCTGTCACGGTTTGCAACAGCCTTTGGTTTATCTTCCCCTTAATTAAGGTTAAGGATTTGCGCTCCATCTGCCTGAAAAGCCGTGCACAGTTCAAATGCCTTTTGGGCTTTTCCCTGGGCTGTGCCTCCCATCACAATGGACTGCAATTTGGCTTCGCTGTCTTTGTATTTTCGCACATTCTGATAGTAGCCCGTCACGCCATTGTATGCCCCGAAAAGCGTGCCTTTGGTCGTGTCCATCTGCTGAGATTCACTTGCCATGGCGTAGGTAAAAGCATCCTCAACGGTATTTTTAAACACGGTGGACATTTCATCGTCTGCCCCTTTTTTTAGTAAAGTGAGTGTTTCCGCATTGGGACATAGTGCCAGTTGAATGAGTTTTTTAACTTCTCGGTCTGTTACTTTTACTTTAGCCCACTCATTAAAAATACCTTCAAGCTGAGTGCTCAGCCTGTCTGCCAGTCCCATCACTTTATGGGCATCGTCAAGGCGCTGTTTTGCCCCTGAGGTATGGCGGATGCGCACCACGTTACTCATATTTCTAAGCGAAGCGTTAAGGGTATTTTGGCATACGATGCGGATGGGCGTAAAAGCCGCTGTGATACTTCCGCTTCCGTCGTGCGAGGTGGTCAGGAAAATGTATTTTTCGGTCACATCATCGCCTTTCCCTACACGGATATAATCGGGCAGTTTTGCCGTTATAAAAATGCGTTCCCCCTGCCCAAGCGCCCCTGACGTTTCATACAAGATGCCGTCACCGCCCCCGACAATCGCATCAAAGAAACTGAACGCCTCACGGTTCTGCACAATTTGGTAGTCTTTCCCAACCACGCCCAAAACGGCATTGCTGTCGGTGCGGATAGTGGCAAAGCAGTCAGGTACTGCCAGTTCAGTACTGCCCATTTCAATACCGTTTGAAGTCTCAATAATGCCCGATGCTTTTGTGTATAAAGGGCTTTTAGCCACCTCATAATCAAGCCCCGCATGTCTGATGGCTTCTGCGCTTGTCGGGTACTGCTCCACGATCTGCCCGAGCCCGTGCCATGCTTTTTCCTTTACGCTGAAAAAAGAATAATTTCCTGTTTGACTGTTGTAATTAATATTATGTGCCATGATATTTGATTTTAAAAGTTTGTAATTAAATTGTTTAAAATGCTTTACTGCCTGATCAAAACGGGATGTCGTCCTCAGGCTCTTTTAAGGTGGCTTTTTTGTTTTCTCCCTGCTCTGCATTCTGCCCAGTTTGCACTGCGCGGGTATCATTCGATTTCTGACCGCCCCCGTGCAGTTTGATATTGGACGTATTGAAATTCAGCCCCGCACGAGGTTCCCCGTCATTGCCCTTCCAAGCCCTTGCGCTTACCATGCCTGTGAGCTCCACCACCGTGCCCTTGGTCAGCCACTCGGCAACCCTTGGGCTTATCCAGTAGGCGCACTCGAAAAAGGTGGTCTGCTCTACCCTGTCGCCTTTTTTGTTTTTGTAGCTCTCGTTGATGGCTACTGAAAAATTTACTACCTGTCTGCTGTCTGACAAGGTGCTTACTTTCGCATCTTTTGTCACTCTTCCTGTAATGTTCATGATTTCTAGTTTTTAAATTTTTACTTTCTTTTTTTCCGCCCCGCATTTTTACTTTTTACTTTTTTTTACTTTTCTTTTTTTTCTTTTTTTTGAAATTTTATTCGGCAATGAGAGCAGGCGCTGTTTTGTTTCATCATTGCTTGTTTCATCATTGCTTTTTTCAATATTTCAATTTTCATTTCTGACATTTTTTTTTATTCGTCTAAAGAGCCGCAGTATGCTATGTTTTGTTTCATGAGCATAAAAAGGTGAGTGTCCGGCAAAAGCAAGGCTCTGGCAAAAAATACAACCCGCATGGGTGGAGATTTTTTGCCAAGACCTGAAAGGCTACGGCCTTGCTTTGGCTTCAGGACACGGACTACCTTTGCTCCTGAAATAAGACAAAAGCATACCAGATCTTTGATAAAAAGTAAAAGGGAAGCAATTGGGGTATTTTTGGATGAAGAACATCAAGGAAAAAAGCAGCTGGCTATGGGGTGAATTCCAAAAGACCGCCACTCTATCTGCTGAGTATTGCAGAAGCCAGCGGTCAAAATTGCGTAGTAAAGCGTGTTTCGTTACAGCTAAAAAGATTTAGTATATTATTCTTATATTCGCTTAAAAATCTTACTAATGGCACAAAGCCAACTACAAAAAGTAGTATTGGTTCCATTTTACGGCTGCTATAAATTAGTTATGCACAAAACCAAAAAAAACCGATATGATTTCACAAGTTAACATCGATAAAATTTTTCAAACGAAACTTAAATTTAAAATAATATTAGATGAAGGTTTTAGAATAATTAATGAAAACCAAAACGTTTTTAATATTTATCATAGTCTTTTCAAAAGATATATTTATGGATTTGAATCGATCAATATTCTGTTGCAAGATTTTGATGCTGAAAAAAGACACAGAGAATTAGCCCTTTCGATAGTCTTACGTGCAAGTCTTTTAGATTATTTAACTACATTATATTTAAGCACGTATCAAGCAGAAAAAAAAGCTAATCCTAAACTCAGTAAGGAATATAATGAAATAGTAGATAAACTTGTCTCCGAGCAAATCAGAAGAATTATTTCTATTGCGGAAAATGATAAGAAAACAAGATTTTATAATCATAGTGATCATATCAAAGCAGTCGATTTTCTCAAAGATAAGTTCTCACATTTATTTGACCAAGAAATACCGATTGATTATAATAAACCTTCAAAATCATTAATTTATAAGGCACAGGACGACATAAAAACTGCAACTATGCGAAAGCGTCTAGATGAATTATCGAATCAACTAGTAAATATTCATTATGAAGATGTCTTTTATCTATATGATTTGTATTCAAAATATGACCATTTCGGAACAGCATCCATCTTTTTCGAATATATGGACATAGACTTAGTTTGCAGTAATATTCTTGCTTCTATATTTCATATTAGCGAAGGAATAGGATTTTGTATTGACTTAATGATAGAAGAAGTTGATTGCAAATCAGACTTTGAAAAAATTAACTATGAAATTAGTTTATTAAGAGGGACAATTCAATCAAAAACATTTTGGCTCAGTGAAGATTACAAAAATAGTAACAAATAAGTTCAGCGCATAACAGCTGTTACACGAGATTGAGTATTTGGATTAATTTAAAGATATTTATGTACTTGAAAAACTTGTGTTTAACCGAAAAATCTCACATCTTTAATCCCAAACCACATATAACTCTAAGACGTTACCAGCAAGTTTAAAGAAACCAGTAAAATTAAAAATAATATCTTAAATGTAATGAACGATCTAATAAGCCGACTATTGGAATCTTCCTGTTTAAACTTTTATCTTGGGCTTTAGGGTTTTGTCAATAAACTGGCTGGGTTTCCACTCCCTGTTCAATATTTTGTCCAGCAAAAAATTGTCAGTTGCTCCAATAGCTGTACCTCCTGCCGCAGCCGCCACTGCAAACGCTCCTGTTCCGAGCAGGCCAAGTCCCAAACTTGCTGCCTGAAAAAGCACAAAACGCACAATTCTTGTAGGCATCTTTGCAGAAAATTCTTTTTTCATTACTGCATTGTGATATTCCCCAAGTAAGTTATTGTCCTCTGGGATATGCTCAAGCCATTCCCTGAATTGGTCTGATTTCTCAAGGATCCGCAAAAGATCCCTACCGCTTAAAATTCCCTTTACAAAAGCAGTGCCAAGCGAGGTGCAGTCCTGAAGCACGTAAGTGCTGAAAAGATTCAGTTCATTCTCTGATTTGGTTCTTTGCGCGATGATGCTCTCCAGTTCTACTGCTATAAATTTCGAATACAACTCAGAGGTCACAATTTCGCTGTCAAGCTCTGAGGTTATATGGATATCCCCCTTAGATTCGGCGATCGACAGCAGAAATCCGCTGTAGTCAATCTGATAACCTGCATCCGGATTGTGCTGTTTATGGACTCTATTGAGCTCGGTCATGTCTATGTTTGAATTAAGGGTATAAGCATCATAGCCCGCAAACTGTCCGTCTTTAATAATTTCAATTTCGACTTTTTCAGGTAGCACAAATTCGGGCACTATCGAATTTAGATAAACAGGAAGCGCCCTTTGCAGATAATCTTTATTGTTAAAATCGGCAATAATATTCTCCCTGACGGTGCCGGGATAAGAATAAGAGGCAATTTTCCTGCTGAATTCCGAAGCGAACTTCTGGTTCTTTGCGCTGTTGTTATGGAGCTCCCTGTGGGCTTGATACAGGATCGTTTCTATGTTTTCGTCCTGCGATGAAAAAGTATCCACGCTGTATTTTCCACCAGGAAAAATCATCGACCCTAAAATGTTTTCCCTGAATTTCACTTCAATCCTTCCAATGGCTATCAGTTCGTTTAACAGATCCTCACCAAAAAATTTCAAAAGGATTATCATTTCCTGACGGTGGACAAGCAAAACTACTTTGCCATAAAAAAGCATTGAATCAATAAGGAAAGTCACGTCAAGCCTATACCCCTCGGCTTGCTTATCTTTTATACAGATTTTTTTGAACATAATTTTTCGATGGTTATTTTCTTTACCCCTTAGAGCATATTTTCCTTTAGATGCATAATTAAGTACCTGTGGACGCTGACTGTCCCCCGCTGCCCGGCATCATTATAACCGCCCATCCAGCCTCCGTCAAATCTGCGGCTAACCTCAAAACGTTCGTACCACTGCGGATTTAAGTTGATGATTTTGTTAATTTCATTTGCAAAATCATTTTCCAGCCGCTGCAGCAGGTGATTGGTTTCGGACTCTGTTTCGTAGCCCTTGGGCATGTAGTTGATACAGAATGCCAAAATCCGTCCTTTTTCAGCTTTATCCAGCAGTTCTTTGTCAAAATACTTCAGAAGGAATTTATATCCTTCAATTTTAAGTGTTTTTTCTAACATATCAGTTATTTAATATGATACAATTGTCTTTAATCTCTTTATCAGAAATAATCAAAAAAGCACATGGCAAAAATATAAAAGCTGTCTCTTAGTTGTATTCTTCGGACTGTTTTAGGCCGTACATAGCCCTAATAAATAGCACGAGACATTGAAATTGAAAGAGTCATTTTACTGATCTTTTCAATTAGACTCCTCTAATATTCCCTTTAGGCTTTTTCTAATTTCTTGGCCGGTATACGTCGCAAAATTCAAGTTTGTACTTATCTTATGCAGTTTTTTTAAATTCAGATTTGCCAGTAAAAGGATATTTAATTTCATTTTAAGCAGTTCTTTTTTATTGTCAATCAGATAAGGCAGTCGTATAAATAAAACTTCATAATTCATATAAAGGGCCAAAAGATATAAAAAGGGCAGTAAAAGAAATGTATAGACAACCGGAAGAAATAAACTTTTTAAATTTTCAGCGGTGATCAAGCTTTTATAATCTATTAATGTTTTATAACATACATAAATAAAAATAAGAATTCCAAGTCCGGCAAACAGACCTTTTAAACAGCTGGCCGTCTTCAAATGGTCAGGATTGGTTCTTGAAGAATTTTCTGCTACAATCTGCATTACACCTATAAAAGTCATAACTGGAATTATAACCATTTCGATCCCAAAACTGAAAGTGTAAAAATTAGTGATAAACTCCAGAGGTATAATTGCTTTTAAGTTATCAATTATTATTGGTATGAAATGAGAACGTTCCTTTGCTTTATTCATATTAAAAAACAAAATGGTGGCTGAAGTTAAAGACCATAATATTGTATCTTTAAGCAAACCCATATTCCATACACCAGCTATATAGAAAGCAAAGGTTATTGCTCCTATATAGCAAAACATTCCCCATAAAGGAATTTGTATCTTACGATCAAAAAACTTACTTAAAAGATCAAAAACACCTTTAAATTTTACGACTAAAAGAGCAATAATAATAAATATGGAAGTCCATATTATTATCGCAGTTTCTCTGGTTGAGAATATTTCAAACATAATTTTTTGACTAAATAATATTTTGATAATCCAACAAATAGCAAACCCAACATAATAGAAATCGGCCTTTATATTTTATTTAGCTTACTTACTGCTCCAAAAGTAAACTTAAGTATTAAATTTATAATAAGTATTTATACCCTTTCAGCGCAGCTTATATTAAAATTTTTGTTACAAATTTTTTTCGATAACCACTAATTATCCCCCAGCATGATATAAAAATATTCATGCTATTAAACATAATAAAAAATAAAGCGATGCAAAATAATTTTCAAATACTGAACATTTTATGTAATGGTTTTACACAGCCGTCCACAAGTAATTTGTTTAAATCAGTAAGTTGCCCTGCAGCTCAAGTCCAATAGCATTCTGCCTTGCAACAAGGAAGGTTACTATTTCTTTAAAATTCTTCAAGATAGCAGCATCCCTGTTAATCATCTCTTTGTGTTCCTCCCAGAGAAAACTTGCTGTTGTGGCTAATGAATCTTCGTATTTAAAATCTACTCGTACATAACCTTTAGGAGGTTCCATTTTATCAACTTCGCTTCTTAAACTCAGGTAGCGGTTTATTATTTCAAGTCCGTCTTTTACAACTGTAAGACCTGCATTTGTTTTTAGAATGCGTATTATTTTAGAAATAGCATCCTGATCACCGACATGCTTTTGCGCCCATTTAATATTTTCCGGAGCAATTCTAGCAAAGAAATCTAAATAATCTTCATTTTTCCAATAAATAAGAATAGTACCGGTCAACCCCATTAAGGCTTCCCATATTTCCTTTCTGTCATGTCTTCCTTTTAAAATCCACGTATCGCAGCAATTAGCATGCGCAATCATCTTAAGCCATTCTTCAAAAAAGGTGTTATGCTTTTCTTTTTTTGGAAGGTTAAGAGTAAAGAATCGCATGCAGAAATAATCGATATGTCCAGAGGCAGAATATCCAAAATCAAAAATAGGCTTCCAATAAATTTCAGACTTTAATTTGTCTTCAACTTTAATTTCCGTCATAAATTCAGTTATACGGTCTATAGCCCAAAAATGAAAACTGGTGGGAGAATCCCTGCGTAGTTTTGAATCCGAACTGACTTCTCCCAATTCGAAAATAATTTGATTTACGATCTGTTTCCAAAAAAACAGCACATAAATACGCTCTTTGTTATCATCTATTGTGCTAAGCCTTGGAATGGAGCCAAAGACATGCTTAATCATTTCAAGATCAATTCCGGGCTCATTTTCAGTTCTGCTATCTGTATTATACCCTTGGTTTTTCCTATTCCTTTTTGGCAAAGCGGGCCTTAGTTTTGACCAGTCGATTAATGTTCTGCTTGTTTTGCTAGCAATAAATTCATTTAAAATCTCTTCCGCATATCTATTTAAGTTAAAACCTTTAAGTTCTTTTGCCATTGTAGCTATAGAATAATTTTTCCTATTGTCTTTATCTAATGCAAAGCTCCATAAAATTGCAAAATTTTGAATTTGAATAAATTCCTCATCATTCCATTTTAAGTGTTTGGATATCAAAGAGAATAAAAGCTCTGAAGTAGCATAGGACGATTTAAGTATTAAAACCCCCAGTAGTCTTCTGAAAATTTTGCTAGTCGGCTCATTTGTCCAAAGCAACGCTAAAATCCTTGCAGCAAATGCCTGCCATGAAAAGTCTAAATCAGCCTGGATGCGATCATGCCTGTCTGCAGCAAATGTGTTTATGACATCGCTAATATAAGTCACAATCCATTTTAATTGTTCCGGATGAGTGATTAACCAGTTTTTATTTGAAGCTAAAATTGCGCACCCTGCCAATACGTTTTGGTGCTTGCCATGCATTTGAGAATGCGGATCTTCATCATCTAATTTTGAATAACCCTGGACTTTTAACCATACCTCATCACATTGTTCTGGCAGATGCTTTATTTGTTGCTGAAGCTGCTGGTAACACTGAAAAGGAAATGTGAATAAGTCGCTATTTTCAGCTATACCTTCCCTTGCCTCCTTATATTTAATGGTTAATTCTTCAGGTTCTTTGTATTGAAGATAATGGATTCCCTTATGCTCTAATTCAACATAATTACTATAATTATAATATTTTATCAGGTTGTTTAAATAGATATTGGTTGATCCCTCTGACTCAATTTGCTCCAGCAGTGCTGTCCATGATTCCACTATTGGAACATAGTAATCTTGCAGATCTTTATTGTGTAAAAACAAAGAATGTGAAACCTGTAGAATAGATTCTTTTCGATGCGGCATTTCATGCCATTGCTTGGCCAAATTCCACGTCTTCTCTCCCAGAGAAAATGCTCCGGTCATTTGATGTCCTTCAACACCATGTCCTCCGTAGTGAAGTGACTTTTCAAATTCATAAAAACTATAATCTTTCAATAGAGGTTTTAATTCTTCCAGAAATAAGTCTGGATGATATTTTCCAATCGAAATTAAAATTCCCAGATACGCCAGAGAATTACCATTTTGCAAAAGTAGCTCAATGTAATTCCTGATTGGCTTTTGTGCATCGATCAGATCAACAAGAAATTTTTCCAAAGCCATTAATGCAGAAACAATACTGTGCGGGACACCTGTTGAATCTCTAAACCAAAAATATACTCTGGAGTCCCCTATGTATTCGCGGTCTGTAGAATTAAGATTTATAATGATTTTTGGAATTTCTTTATGTTCATAGGTAAATTTGTTTGTCCATTGCTGTGTTGCAAAATTAACAAGGGTCACTATAAAATCTATCCCATATTTTGGTTGGCTTCTTAAAAAATATAAAAAAGGGCCTCTAGTGTAAAACGGAGGAAACCATCCATGCGGTACGTTGATATCCAAATCATAACTATGGTCATAGCCAAAAGAAATTTCTTCAGGAGCTTCGATAAACAATGCAAGCAAGATCTGTTTGGCCGCTACAGGATATAAATCTATGATGGGGTTCAGCGCATTTTCTTCAATACAAATTTTTTCAAAAGCGCTATCTGGCCTTTCATAGGGGCCATCAGGCCATTGAACCTTATCTCTTATTTTAAATCCACTAAAAATAGAAGGCGGTCCATCATTTCTTTCAGAGTCCTGCTGTTTTTCCTGTCTGTCAACTTTAATGCGTTTACATAATTTTAATGATAGGTCAATAACCTCTTCAGGGAATTCATTAACCGCCAAAAGCATTGCCTTATACATCAGCTCATCAGCATCACCTCTCACATAACCCCCATTGAATTTAAAGTCAAACATGCTTTTAGCATTTTCGACAGCTATTTCAGAGCATTCCTGTCTGTATGGAAACTTTTTGGGTGTATAATCAAGCCAGATTTTACTAATTTCGGCAGCTTGCCTTCCCGCAAGTATTAAAACTTCAGATTTGTAGTAATATATAAATTTTAAAACTTCGCCCCAATAAAAGTGGTTTGGTGTCCTGTTGTAGGTAGACGCTTGGGCTGTGGTATAACCTCCCATCTCTTTTGCCATTTTTAATACATTCTGATTTGGCACTGTAGCTTTTATTAAAAAAAGTTCCAAAAATCTTTTTAGAAGTTCACCATTACTAATTTGGAAAAAGTTCCAAAGAGCCAATAGATGGGTATATGTTGACGCAGAAAAAATAATCGATTCAAGAAGTAAATCCTGAATTATCTTTTCTTTTGCATCAACATTGCCCAATGTTTTAAATAACTTAATCCATTCTGAGGCATCACTTTGTTTATCCAGCAGGTAAATACCATATAATCGAATCGCCTTGCACCACAAGGCTGATAAAAGTTCCTTTGTCTTCAGATAGCCATTTACATTATTATTATTTGCCCTTATAAGTTTATACCTTGCCCAATCCCCAAATAAATCGTGCGTCAAATAAAGCTTATCTTCATTCTCAACAAAAATTTTACTTTCTTTCAGAATATCAATGGGTGCCGAATCTGCTATAGCAAAATCTGAAGAAGCTATTCCGACAGAAAGATTTTCAGCCTGCTTTTCAGAAAATTCTTTAACAAATCTTGAGCTTGCTGCACCTTTCGATTCTATTTCTTCCTTCCATATCCAGTCAATAATTGTGGATTCGCCAATAAAATCAGATTCTGATATGGTAGCATTTTGAGTTAAATTATAGGCTAATAGATCAAGGTATTTTAAGTTGTTCAGAATCGGCCGTAAATGCACGTGCTTAAAGAGTTCCGCTAATTTTGGAAAATGGGTAATTAATGCCGATACATTAGTAAATGCATCTTTATCCACCTTATAGGTAACGGAATTTATGGTTATATTTATTCTGTAAAGCCTTTCCAGCACATCGTTGAAATCATCAGTCTGACATGTGAATATAATTTTCCAGCACGATGATGGATTGCCCGCAATGGAAAGTATAGGATAAAGTAAATTCAATTCAGTTTCTTTAAAAAACCTGTCTATACCGTCAATAAATAAATATCCGGTTTGCTGCACTTTAGTTAACAAATCTGACAAATCATTTTGAAGTCCATAAAAATTATTCAAGCCTCCCTGCTGCAGCGACTGGGAATCTATCCAAACATATTTGTCATGTATCGAAAGTTTCTGCTGAATATATTTTTTTGCCAAAACAGATTTACCGTAACCGGATTTACCTAAAATAAAGACTGCTTGGTTGTCTTTCAATAAATTTTCAACTTCGTCCAATTCCACAGAATTAGATAATATTACTTTATTTCCGATCTTATCTTGGATCGAGTCAATTCTGGATTTACTTTTGGCAATTATTTTATTCCAATCAGCAATGTGGTTTGTATAGCCTTTTAATTGAAAATGGTTTTTAAGTTTATCAATTAATATTTGATAGTCTAAATATCCTGATGTTGGCGCCAGCTCTGCACGGAAAGAACATAAATTTTTATATAATTGCTGCTCACGGTTACCATCAGGAGCAGTTAAGCAATCTGTGCATATAGAAATGATCTGTTTTTCATCATTAGATACTGCATTCTCAAAATCAAATTCAAGCAACAAAAGCCTACTGATGACCTTTACAGTTTCCTCATCATTGATTGAAAAGTCTTTCTTAAGATCTTCTGGACAATAAAATCCTTTGTATATTTTTTTAAGCGATTGGGAAAATGCTTGGTCTGCGTGGTTTATTCTCCGATGCAGTGTTGCAGCATCTTGGCTTTGTGAAAATCTGATTAGAGTGTTTAAATCCTTTGAAATAGCTGGTGGCAACTTTGAATTTGCAATGCAAAGATAATCCGAATCTTTATTAAAAACAGCCGAATCAACATTCAAATATTGATTCCAAATATCCCTCAATAATTCATTATTCGGCCCTTTTGTATTTATTTGGATATTACTTTTACTAGAGATAGCTACACGATGAATCACTCCATTAGCATCTTGAGTAATCAGTAATAAATCGTCGAATAACCATCCTTCCGGTCTTATTTGGTATCCAATCTTCTTAATCTTCCCTATATCATGGCCAAAAGGACATTTGTCGGCCAAAAAATGCGAAATAAACCACGCGGATGTCTTATCTTCAAAGACAAAACCTCCACCTCCTGTTTGTTTTGAAGTGGCAACTTTTCTTATTGCACTAACCTTTTTGCCTTTTACCATACTTTTTATAGTTTAGTTTTTTATGCTTATAAATATGTCAAAAACTACTTGCATATGCAAATAAAAATTATGGATAAATATCTCATCATCCAGCTCCCGTTTTTCGAATATTATTTGTTACTCAACTGATGCAGAAAACTATCTTATTTCTTAAGACAAGTTCATTAATTTTGGACAGCTTTAAAATCGTAGTTCCCTAGTTTTAAAATTGCCACGATAAGAAACCACATCATTCCTACTGAGTAATTTTTTGGTTTATAAAAACAGTGTGCAACATTATTTCTGAAATTCATTCCTTTGTTTGTGAATAAATATTTAAAAAGTGCCACATCATCCTGAGGAATGGCATTAAGAAATTTAGGATTATCTAAAAATTTTTCGAAGGAAATTCTTTCCTGCGTTTCAGAATCCTTTAAATCGATTGTTTGCGCCTCTAGTCTATCTGAAAACGCCCTTAATAGGCCTTCAAATTTAACAGCTAGTGAATCAATAGACAGTTGGTAGGCAATATTATTTACAATGCCCATTTCAATATCACTTTCCATTTGGGAAAAAAAATTCTGCAAAGATGGAGCTAATAAATCAAGCCATTTAAATGTTTCGGAATTTCTTTCATTATTTATATAAGAGTTGTCCTCGCCATACCAAGTGTTTTTTAGTAAGTGATCATAAAGAGAATCAAACGATAATTTTTTGCTTTTAATTCCTTTATAGAAAATCCACTGTAAAAATGTAAGCGAGAAATTTTGAATGTAAATCGCATAAGGACAAATGCCTCCCTTAGCCTTATTATTGAGATTACCATTAGAGTCAAAAACCATGACATGAACCAATTCAAAAGTTGCTGGTAAAATTTCCTCATCCAATTGTTCAGCGTTTGGGAAAATATCTGTCGAAAGAGTTAAATGATTATAAATTTCACTGGCATTTAGTTGTGAAATTAGATAATCGATTTCAATCTCCATTTTTTCATAAAGCTCACTCACTTCTTTTGCTTCAATTTCAGTTTTTGTAAAATTTAAATTTGATTTAGCTCGTTGTAGTAAGACAGAGACTTCTTCAAATTTGATTGTATTCCCAGATTTTTTATATTGTTCAAGTGCCTTTAGATAATATCCGTGAACTATGAAGCCATCGCTAATTTTACCCTTATTAATATAGTAATCTCCTAACTTATTTTGATAATCTTGAATCTGCTGACCAATTTTTTGCGCCAAAACTATTTGCAATTCCAAATACTCTTTTACAAAATCAGGATAAATATCATTATCGATAATTGTATTTGCATAATTGTAAAGAGTTTCCAAAATTTCTCTTGAAATACTTTTACCATCTTTCGCCACTAATTTCATTAAGGCACTCTCCTGGTAACCATTTATCTTAGCGATGCCGAAAATTGAAATTAAGTATTTTAAAACTTCATCTTTTCTGTACTTTACATCTTGAGATAAGAGTAACAAAATTTTATAATGAGCTGCAAAAGCTTGATTGTTTAAATTATCATCTACTTTAAAGCTGCTATTCTGAAGTGTTAGAAGGTAGTTATCAATTGCAAATTTTGCAAAAGTCAAATTCTTATTATGGCTCCAAAGCATATGATTATACTTTGCCTTTAACCTAGTATTTTGAACACTTTGCGCCCGTTTATTTAGATAATTAAATGCGTTATCTGTTAAAGATATATTATTTTGATTCAAAATGAAATTTTCAAAATAAATTTCATAATCCATCTTAGTTTTTAGATCTTGATCAACTGTGTGATCTTGCATTTTTGAAATATAACTAACAATAAAGTTATTTTTAATCAATTGGGTTTGAGTCT
The DNA here is from genome assembly GCF_025947365.1 of Flavobacterium sp. N502540. Lineage (NCBI taxonomy): Bacteria > Pseudomonadati > Bacteroidota > Flavobacteriia > Flavobacteriales > Flavobacteriaceae > Flavobacterium > Flavobacterium sp. N502540. The sequence continues at coordinate 3,917,829 of NZ_CP110012.1, read as the reverse complement.
CCAAAAATTCGTAATATCCATCGATTGTATCAAACATAGTATAAGTATAAGTTTAAAATAAATTATAAAATTTACTTTAGTATAATATTAATATTTCTCTTTAAGTTTTTTAATTAGAATTGAAGCTTCGGCTTCAGTCATTCTAAGAGCATTTTTTTCTGCTTCCTGATCAATTCTTTTTTCATCAAACATATATAAGTCTTTGTATATGAAATCCGATAAAGAAGATATAAAAGAAGAGGGAGCATTTTCAATTCGTTTATAAAAAGCTAAAAGGTCTGCGTAAAGAACAATTGGCTTTTCTTTAAATTCTGTTATTGACATCATTCTTGAATCATTTTTAATATTATCAGAATGTTTAATACAATTACTTAAATTTCGTAATTCATTTATCTCTGAATAGCAATTTATATTTTTAATATCAATATTTTTCTCTCTCAAAAATTCACACACAAATTCCCATTTAAACATCTTAGATTTCGAGGCACCGTAAGCAGCACTTAATAAAAATTTTAATTTATTTTCAAAATGCTTATAAGCATAAAGAATTTTCATTTCTGAAATTGCTTTCAACTCCTGCTCCATAAAATAAATCTCCATAGTTGGACCAGAATAGTCTCCTCTTTTATACTCATCAGAACGATCTCTAGTGTTAGCATCAAGAATTTTCTTTTCAAAAATATTGATTGCTTCATCTGAAATCCTATCGTGAAAATTATTCTCAACATCCATGAAAAAGGTTTGAAGACCTAATTTTGCAGTTTCACGTGTTGCTTCTATATTATTTACCATTTTTCTATTTGTATTATTTATTTCAATGTTTCTTTAAAACTTATATCACTTTTTTAAGTCTTCTATTTAATCTTTCTTTCTAACACATGAAATAATAAATTTAATGCTTGTCCTCTATTATTATACGAGTAGTTCCATTCTTTTTCAATATTATTTGAATATGATATAAGAGTAAATGATTCATGTATTAACATTCCTAAATGCAACAACATACAAGTACTATCTTTATATAATTTTTTTTCCATTTCTCCTTCTATCTTTCTATCAAAACCATCATCAAAAATACCTAAGTTGTAAGTGCAACCATACAACGAACCATGCAGAACTTCAGAAGCATCAGAATAATATTCAAGTTTATTGATCGTAAAAAATACATCCATCAATTTCCCCCATTCTTGTATAACATCAATTCTTTGATTTAGTGTTTTTTTAGTCCAATTTAACCGGGAATTTTTTTCAGAAAATATATTTAATGCTTCTTGTACAATAGCGTTTTCTTTAAACTTTTGCTGTATTTGTTTTCTGCTAATAACATTTTCAGTGATGAGATCTAAATCATCTTCCATTTTAGTAGCACCAAGGCTGTGATACTTTTTATAAATAGGATGCAAAACAAATGCCCGAAACTCTTCTTCATCACAAATACCTGCATAACAAAAATTTGTTGTTTTTCCATAAATGCACGAGAAAGCATTACAGATTCACTTGCAAAGGAGTCAATTTGATTTGCCAACTGAAGAAGAGCCGCTCCTGTTTGTCCGCAGCTTATTAATAAAACTGAACATTTACCTAGTCGATCATCTTCAATTTTAGTTACTATTTCCTTCAAAAGCATAAGTTCTGCTGCAAAAAAATTTATGGCTTCATTATGGAATCGCTTTAAATCGTCAAGAGAATGTTTTGTTTTCATTATAGAAGAAATTATGTTGCTGTAATTTGTTTGTATTTAAATATTGATCAAAAATACTTCTTTAGTACGCAGTGTTTTTGCGCAGTTATAAATATTCTATTTATTTAATCAAATTATGCCTAAAAACGGATAGTTATAAGGATTGGTCTAATCGAGGTCGTCATAACCAAATGGCCACTTCCCGACTATTACTACCATAAAAATGGAAAAGATGCCTTTTATTGAAGATCCTCGATATTCTAATAGCAATTACAGAAAATATAATGTTCATGAACAACTTCGTGAAGATATCAGTCTCACCCACCGTGCTCCTTATCCTCAGGAACATGAGATTAACCTACCACGCCAGAAAATGGAAGGAAGCATTAATAATCTATAAAAAGTCTTTCTATCTTAATGATTTTAGAAGATATATAAACATTGATCTGTATAAATTTCAGAAACGCATTCCTTTAAATTTAAAACTATATTATAATTTAATATCTTAGCAATCAAAGATTTTTTTTACAAAATCAAAGACATATCCAATGCATAATATATTAAACAAACAGGGATTTAATGGTCATCTAGGAGAACAGAGAACCGCTGCTATTCTTGCAAAAGATTTTTTAGTATCTACAATATCTGTTGATATTGAGGGCAGGGACTTTACCGTAGAAGAGATGCCTTCTAGTTTGATTGAGATTCAGGAGTCAAAAAAAAGAATCACATGTAAAGGCATTGTTCAGGCTAAATATTTCGAAAACAGCAATGAGGTTAAAATTGCCAGACATTACGTTGAAGACACAGAAGGTGTTAAAACCGATTTTTTCGCGCTAATTCATACTGACGATATCAACAGGAATGAACATGTATATTTCTTTACTGCCAGAGAGATACAGCAAAATTTTACATTGCGTACTGATTCTGATAAGGATTACTATATCTTCAGGCTTTCAAGCAAAAGAAAATTTCTAAAATATAAAAATATTCCAAGCCATAAGATTAATCAGGTAATAAGGAATGAAATCAGCCGTACAGAAGAATTTCGTAATGAGGAATTTATCCGACGCATAACTGAAAAATGGGTAAATCCAATAAATGAACAGCAGTATTCCAATAATGACCTTTTTAAATCACTAAAAGGTAAGCATATTGTTGATAAACTTTATATTGTACTAAATACTTATAATGACTTTCGCAGGGTACATGGATGGAGACTGGGTGAAAAAGTTTCATTTTACGACAAAATTAATACACATACTTATTATCACAATTTTGCTCTTCGAACCAATAACCAGCAGATAATCGATTTCTTTTCAAATATCAAAATAGCAAAAACTGTTGGGATTAAGAATATAAGCTATTTCAACGGAGTATCGAATGTTATAGAAAAAATTAATCATATCGTAAAGACATTAAATGAAGGCAATATAACTGTATTAGAGGCAGGTACCAATAAAATAGACATTAAGCTCAAACAAACAAAGCCGTGCGGATGCTCTATTTGTCATTACAGATCCCTTAATTTCTGCGAATCTGCCAGCTCTGCATTTAAAAAAGATTCAGAGAACGGCTGGGATCTGATTCAAAATGCTTTTTCACTCTTCAGTATGGGAAAATACGGCCAGGCAAGAATTCTTTTTAACCAAGCACACGAAGATGCTGTTTCTAATAAAGAATTTGTACTTTCTTTTATCTGCAGATATAACCTAAACATAGTCAGCCAATATATTCCAGAACAAAATTCTGCTAACCTTTATTTCGAATTGTTAAAGCTGGATATTCCGGCTGAAAAAAAAGAGATCTTGAAATTTGTATCTGAACATACAATGCTCAACAGCTATTTAAATCAGATTGACAATAATTATCTCAAAATAAAAGATTATCAGCAAAGGCAGGTTAATAACTCTACATTTGATCTTATCAATAGTCAAAGGATTAAGATTATTGAATGTCTTAATTTTTACAGAGGCAACAGATTTTTACTTACTGAAGAATTTGATCAGCTTTTCGAGAAGCATATTGAAAGCTGTATAATTTCCTATTCAATGAGATGCAGCTATAGGAGACACCTCAACAGTTTTGACGATTTTATCATAGAACTAATACTTCTATATTGTGACCCTCAGAAACTCATAACCTATTTTCAAAGAAACAATGTTTATGATGTCCCATATATTAGTGAAAATAACAATTATTTTCCTAGTGCGCTTTTGAACTTTTTTTCTGATAAAAATATAGCTTATCTTAAAAATGAAATCAGCGCTGTAGAAGGGAAAATTAAAAACTATGATCTCAGAAGAAAAACGGTTAGAATTTTTAACAATATATGCATTGTTTTATCTCATGTAGAAACCGATTTTCATGAACATCTTGCTGGTAAAATTATAAAATTTGTTAAAGAACTAGATTTATCACTTGACGAATATTCCTTTTTGGCGCATCCCATATTTCAAAAGGCATCTTTCTTCAGCTCTGCTGATCTACTGGAGCTTATTGGGATAATTTTAGCCAAAAATGATCATAAAGGATACCTGCTAACAAACTGTCTTTTTGCGTTAAGGGATAAAAAATGCTTTATTGAAAAAAATAACCAGGAAATTATTGACCAAATTACTGAAATAATTATTGATGCCCCGCATTTTCAGACATTAAGGGCATTTTCTAAGATTTTGAGACCCTCTGAACTAGAAAAATTAAAGCTGAGAATAAATAGTTCCCTTACTACTGAATTCAATTTTGAACTTTATCATGAAGCAATAATCTGTGCATGCCTGAATAATTATTTAGAATTTACTAAGGTATGCAGCGATAAAATTAATGCAATAATAAATCGTAAAAACCCAGTGTTTCTGGAACAGACAAGCACCGTAACAGGACTAAGCAGTTACATTGCTTCAAGATTAGGCAACCTTGTAGAGATTATTTATGCCGTTGGGGAAAAGGCAGTTGATAAAAAAACATTATCCGCGATAAAAAAGGTGCACCCTTATTATAAATTTCTCCTAGAGATTGAAAATTACAGGCAGGGAAATCCTTTTGATTTGAGCTGGCTCATAGAAAATCGATCCAATATTGTGCTGGAGAGACTGGCAAGCTCGGATGCGCTTAAATTGGAAATAAGAAAAAAAATAAACACCTCGTCAAACAAGAATATTCTAAATATCTATTTTCAGTACTTCGCAAATTAAAAGAAGTTTTAAATAAATCATCCCAAAAACTAAAAATTCACAAACTTCTTACAGGCATTCTATTTTTATGGAACAAAAGCTCATTAACCTCATTAAAACCAACCATGATGCTTATTATGTGAGCAGAGGTTTTTACTATCAGTACTTGACTGTACTTCATAAATGGGTAAATCATTATATCAACGGTAATGACACGGTGGTTTCAACTGAAGTTGGAAACGACATTAAAGAGGTAGGCGAAAAACTAGTTTATACTCAGGTCAAAAGTTATAAAGCGCCATTCAGTCTTCAAAGCCCTATTCTCAAAAAAGAGCTTTTTACATTTTTTGTACAGTATCTCGAGGAAAAAGAAAGCAACCCAGAGCTGGAGTTCCATTTTTTTACCAATACTTCGCTGACTAAAAACGAAACTCTACTAGCGGCATGGATAAAAGCTCAACCTTTGATTAAAAGTCCGCTGCTCATACAGTGCCGAAAAAAAATAAAGGAGATTTTAAAAAAAGAACTCAAAGCTTTACGCAAGAAAAAACTCGAAGACAAAACAAAAGACGAAAAAGAAAAACTGGAAATAAAATTAAGTTTTACAACACTTCTATCAACGCTGGAAAATGATGATTTGATGGATAATTTTATGAAGAGCATACAATGGTTTTTTGCAGAAGAAACACCTGCTGAAAGTATTATTACACTTCATAATAGCGTTTTAGAAGATTTGAAACATGAAAAATTTGAAGGTCATCCACCCGTGATTATGTTAGAAGCCCTGCTTTCTGAAATCTGCCGCTGCTCACAACTGGAAGACAGCGAAAGCAGGAAAGTAGATAATTCTTTAATGGTCTCAATTATTGCTAAAAAGGAAGATCAAATTAAGAGCATGGTCAATAATTCTCTTCTAAAACTTCTTGATGTACGATTTTTTAGTCTGAAAAAAAAAGTCGAAAAGATTGAAGAAACTACAGTATTGCATAATAACCTGCTAACAAAACATTCCTCGCAGTTAAATTCATTAATAGAGGAATATGAGAAAAAGCAGCCTGTAACATTTCCCAAAGACCTAACTTTAATTCCATATGTTATCCCTTCAGATATAATTGGAAGAGAAGATGAGCTTGACATTCTTAAAGAGAACTTGAAAAAAAACAAACTCATAAACCTTTCTGGTGTTGGAGGAATAGGAAAAACCACGCTTGCCAGTTTATATATATCGGTTTTTCGTAATGAATATGACCATTTAATCTGGTTAGATGCAGAGACTGGAATATTCGACGGCTTCATTCTTAATGACAACCTAATGCGCAATCTGTCCATAAGCACTTTGGGCACAACTCGAAGCGAACTGAACGAGATTATTCAGAAACTCAATAATATACAGGGAAATGGATTATTGATCATAAATGATTTAGTCTGTGAGGATAAGGAGAATATAAGTAATTTAAAAAGCCTTTATAACTGGCATATTATAATTACTTCACGTCTACGCACGGACATAGGAAAATTACAGCAGACGCATCATTTATCGTTTGATAATGCCTGCCTGCTTTACCGTACTTTTGAGCCTACAAGAAATTCTGACGAAGATACATTTAGGGCTTTTTTCGAATTTATAGAATATAATACCTTAGTCATTATACTGGCGGCTAAAACTATACACCTTAGCTTTGACCTCACCTTAAAAACATTTTTGGAATATCTTCAGGAGCAAAAACTAGACGATAAGGAGATAGAAGTAGACATTGAAGTTGGAGATTTAAACGTCAATCTACTTTCTATTCTTGAAAAAACTTTTTCGATAAGTTCACTGAACCAGGATGAACGTTATTATATGGAGTTCTTCGCATTGCTTCCTGCTGGAGGGATCACTATGCAGGATATTGTGCTTCTCTACGGTAAAGACTATGAAAAAAACAACAAAATTGAATTTACAAAGGCAATAAATTTACTTCATAAAAAAGGGCTGATTACAAGAACAGGAAATAATATAAAAATGGACATGGTATTTCAGGAGTCCGTTCTATACCAGCTGCGTAAAGACAAGGGGGCTTTTCTTTCCCAGATGTTCCACATCCCTTTCCTTAGAGCACGAATTCAGGAGGGCGCCCAAGGCGACCCAGCTCAAGCAGTTCGTTTTGCTCAGTACGGCCAATCAGTGCTAAGAAAAATAAAGGAAGATTTTAGAGAGCCAATTTACCAGCCAATGCTGATTTTAGAAAATGAAGTTCTGAATGTTCAAAACTGGCTGCAGAATCCTGAAAATCTAATTAATAAATGGGAAGATCTTGCCGTCAGAGCCTCTGCAAAACTAAACCCCGAAGATTTCAATCTTGGAACTATTTTTCATAACTATGCATTAACACTTGCTGGTATTGGAAGGAAAGATGAAGCTTCTGAGTACTTCAATAAATCCATAACTATTTTTAAATCTGCTAAAGGAAGTGCGCATGCATCACATCTTCTCAATATGATATGCAACAAAGCTTATCTCTATCTTCATCTTGATGATCTAAAAGGTTTCAAAGATTCATTTCAGGAGCTGATGGATTTAAGAAAAATATATGATCTATGGTATGATGTAACCTTTCCCATCCAGTGTCACCTATTGGGAACTGCTTACAAGAATTATGGAGATTTTTCAGAGGCAAGGAAAAAATTTTCAATGGCTGTAAATGCCCATCAGGAACTACCCGACGAAAGCAGGAATGACCTTACTCTAGTTATTTATCTCTGCGATCTGGCTTACTGCCATTTAATGGATCGTGAAATTGAAACTGCCGAAAAAGCTGCTGTATGGGCAGTAAATATAATTCATCGTCTCAAAATAAAGGAAGGAAAAATGTTTACAGCAGTGGTAGAGATACTAATCTGCATTTCAGATTTTAAGGGAGAAACTGAGAATAGCGCCAAATTAAAAAAAATACTTATAAAAGCAAAGAATAAGAACAATTAGAAAAAAATACTGTTTCCTTTATATTACTTTTTCAAATCCAAAAGTATTGGCAAACATCTATTCCTTTATGAAAACAGTATCATAAAGATTTTTCGAATTAATAAATGCAGTTATATGATCTGCAACAGTTTCAAAGGTATTGCTATGATATTCATCATCCTGATCCAGAATATGAATATATATACCAGCATATGCACTTGTTGGCATTACTTATTTATTGCCAAGATATTCAGGTTTACACTGCGTAATTTTCAAATATCGACAAAAGTGCCGTCTGTAACGCAGAAACGGATTAACGGCTGGCATACTTCATTGTATTTGTACACAGCTTCTGTGTACTGCGATACACTGCACAATATGATCTCCGAAATGATTGAGTGGGGTAAAAACCACCGTGACAAAATAAGAGAGGACTGACAGATAGTTGTCCCAGACAAAACAGGGCTCCTCAGAGTCCTTAGCCCCGATAGAAGTGGAAATCCTTTTGTGCCGGGGTTCGGCGCAAAAGATTGCAACGCATAGCGGGAAAAAGCTCCTGAAAAATAATATCAAACCTAAAATAATATACCCCCTGATCACCTGACCGCTGTTCTATAAACACAGATCCTTATACTGTAAAAAAAACCGCCCCTGTCCGCTTTACATCTGATAAAGGACAGCCCGCCAAGATTACCCATATTGGAGTTTTTGCGGCATTATTACAATTCAGAACTGCCGCAGGTTATACGAATCCTATTAAAGCATACAGGCATGAAATTATGAAGATAGCTAAAATAAGCGGCCCTGTTACCTACCATAGATGTATCAGAGACCTAAATGATTACGGTTATAAAAATTATCTTCCAAAGAGAAATAGAAATCAGAAGAGCATAATTTATTTCATCGTTTAAGAGTTTTTTAAAATTCTCAATAAAAGTATAGTAAAGCTGTTTTTAATACTACATGTAGTAGGCCACTCTCTTAAAATCTTCAATAAAAATGTATAGAAATTTGTCCCGTCGAATTCACCAAAAGTCGCCAATTCAAGACAATTGACGCCTTTTTTTCCATATATTACTAGCCCCGATTGCTTCGCCAATTCGCTTCGCTCGTGTGCAGTGAAAATCCTTTTGTGCCGGGGTTAGGCACAAAAGATTGCAACGTATAGCGGGAAAAAGCTCCTAAAAAACAGCACTATATACAACTCACAAAGATGATCACTATGAATTAGATTCCGGCAACAAAAGATTGCCCAGGCAGTTCGCTAACGCTCCGGTGTAAGATACAGTGGGACCAGCTCCAAAAAAACAATATCAAACCTAAAAAAAATAATACTATATAATTGACCATGATGACCACTTCAAAGTAGTTTCCCCCGGCAGTTCCTGATACGGGATTCATCCAGGTCTAAAACTAAATCAGCTGATTCTAAGCTATAATAAAACAGCATGAGGAAAAGAAAAACAACTGATTCAAAGCCTATTGGTGCACAAATAAGAGATTCACTATATCATTGTTATATTCGCCAACAAGCTTACTGCCTGCACAAAGCAGGCCTAAATAAGCCGTATTGGCGCCGTTTCAGAAAAAAACGCAATTAAATAACAATCATTAAAATTCATTTTTATGACAGTGGAATAAAAATCTAAATAACAAGAGTAATGGATCAGCTAAATCCTTTAACCCAATTCTTCAAAGCAATAGAAAAAGATCAACGTATCAGCATTACGCATATTGGAATTTTTGCAGCATTATTACAGGTTGTATAACTTTGTTTAAAATTTTCCAATCAAAAACTAATTTCCTCTTTCGATTATAGATTTCAGATAGTCCGCAATCGAATCTTCTGTTTCAATCAATAAAATATTTATAAAAGAAAACACTAAGTATTATTAAAATTATAGCAGGAATTGTTATAAGTACAAAGTAAACATTTTGATCTTCGGAATCATAGAAACCGTATTTTTGGTCATAATAAAGCTGTAAACAATCATTCTTTTTTAATTTACTGCTAAAACCATAATCTTCAATAATTCCATTGCCTTCTTTATTTTTAAATTTTATTTTGCCAAAATATCGGTACGTATTGTTGTTTTTATGAGATTTAATACTATCAACATTTATTACCAAAGCATTTATTCTGTCTCCATAAATTCTAGGTTGAAATACCTTTAACATAGTATATAAAAAATAAATACTAATTATAAACATAAAAGCAAAAATGAACATCTTCACAGGGGATGTTTCTTTTAATGGAAGACCTCTTTTCATTAATATATTTTATTTTATTACTTGTAAAGAAGAATTAATGTCGTTTGAATAAAAGGCATGATAATTATTGATTTACATAAACTTTTATTGAATGCTTTCTTTACAAAAACAATATCATATGTATAAGTGAGGATATCTTTATTTTGTACTTTAAATTCAGCCTCTATACGGTCAATATTACAGGTATTAATCTCTTTATTTAGACAAATAATACTGTATATTGAATTAAAAATAAAAAAACCTAAAAATGATACTATAATAATTAATATAATTTTTACAATTAGGTATTCAACCAAATTTATAAATAAACAATAAAGAAAAGCAGAAAAAAAATACAATAAAATAAAAATGATAAGACTAGAGTTTCTAATAGTTTTAGTAAATATCCGACTAACAAATAATATCTCTTCTTCTGTAATTTTCCTTTTTATCATCTTAAAAAATTTCTAATTTGGTTTTTCCATTTCCACAATTATTTACTTCACAATCCTCTCACATAACATTACCATAATTTCCGATTTCTTTTTGTAAAAAAACGTGAATATTCTAAGTCCTGATTATTACAAACAGCCTTTATAATGATATTTACCATCTCAAAATAGGTAATTGTTACTGTATCATTTTCTTTTACTTTTTTATAATCTTCCTTGCTTACATAAATTCCTTTTTTTTGATCATCTTTATTTATGAGATACAATCTAAAATAGTCACTATCTGAAGCGGAATCTGAAGTATAAGAATAGTTATCTTTTCGTAAAATGCTAAAATCTTCCGTTATCTTACATATTTTTTGATTCGCAATCCTTTTATTGATAATGATTTTTCCATATAAAAAATTTAGAATTACTAATCCTAAATTCTTATATTTCTATGCTTAAATATTTCTTTTCAACTAAATAACTATTTACAACAAAGGCTATATTAAAAAACATTGCATATGCTATTTTTACTTTATCTGTAAATATGTCATTATTTGTATCATTTGCAGAAAAATAAAAAAACATATTAAATAGGATAAAAAAAGCACTAAAACAAAATGCTATAACAAGGGAATTTAAATAGACTTTGAATTTTAATAAATATGATTCTGCAGATTGTTCTGAATTGCAAAGAATATAACCTATGTTCACAAGTAAAAAACTATAAACTCCATAATATAATTCAGATTGATTTAAATTTTGCATAAATCTAAATGGGAATTTTAAAACTTCTAAAATTGGCACTCCCAAATAGTTTATAATTAATATAAATCCAATGAGAATTAAAGAGAAGAAAAAAACAAATAAAATAGTAATTAAATATGGCGTTAACTTATTGTCTAATCGTATGATATTATATTCCATAATATCAAAATAATTTTTTCCTTTTTTTTTTCGATTATTTACACCTTTTTTTGCACTAATAAATATTTTTAATGGGTTCAATACTGAAAAAAAAATTAGTAAAATAGTAGATGATACTTGAAAAAATAATAAATTTATGATAGCAGCTCCTTCATTTTCATGAAAATCTTTAGAATAAAATTTAAACAAATAAAAAACAGCAAAACACAAATTAAAGATGCAGGTGGTGATAAAAAAAAAGCTCAATTTATTTTTAAGTGAATTCATAGTTATCTAATTACTTCTAAAGAACTACCTGTTTTAGGGCGATGAAGGAGTAAAGAATAAATATAAAAATCTTCATCTGTTAGCCCTAAAAAAGCAGATTTACCTAAAAACTCTCCATCAGTTCTGACTAAACCAACAACCTTTCCATTACCATAAAATACTAATTTATAATCCTCCAATTTTAAATCTTGTTCTTTGTTAATATCTTTATTTATTTCAGAAACTATTCTATCTGAGTCTTCTTTTTTAGATGAATAAAAAGATTGTGCATTTTCAAACTGTCTTTTATAATATTTTTTTTCAATATTTTCTATTTTTCCATCTTTGTAATCATTCATCATTTCTCTATAAAAACTTTCTACTTCCCTTCCTAAAACTTCTTTATCTTCTTTAGTTAGATCAATACTATTTGTCCAACCCGTAAGCTTATAGGGAACATTCGATTCAAAAGGAATAAAAATTTGTCTGAATGATTCCTTCTGCTCACCACCTGAAATCTTTTTATTAAAAACAATAGTCTCTTTTTTATTTTCTGTTCTGCTTACTTTGACATCTAATGAAAAACTACTATCTAAAATACTATCTAAATGATAATTTTCGTCTCTTTTGGGTAAAATCAAAACTTTTAATTCATTTTTTTTACTTTCTAATATAAAATTATTTATAGGTATTGACAACGACTTCATACTGCCTTCATTGTAATCTGTGTATATTGGCATATCATCTAGAGTAACAACATAGGAGCAATTACTACTATGTAAAAACAACCAATATTCAGGTTTTTCATTATAAATTGTTATTTTTTTATATAAAGTATTTAAGTTAAAATCTTCCATCTTTTGATTATTGCTTTTCTGTGAACAACTTAAGTTTGTGATTAATAATAGTATAAAAAGTGTTATTTTACTCATAACTATGATCTTTTATTTATGTACATTTTATCTGTTGAAAATGTATGAGCCAGCATTGTTATTTCTCCTGTTATTTTTCCTCCCAATTTAAGCATACTTTTTTTTCTTTTGCCTTCTTGTTTTCCTAACTCGGCCGAACCTTCAGCTTCGAAAGAAAACTTAATTCCTTCAAAAACTAGATCTTTTTTAACATATATACCGCTATTATCCACACCATATACATCTTCAATTCCTAGACCAACAGAAGCCCCTGTACTTAGGCCTCTTTTTACCAAAACTTCAAATTTCCCCAATTTTATACTATTATTAAGCCGTAATTCTAATATAATATTAGTTTGTATTGTACTTTTTCCCTTTATATTAAAATCTTTAAAACCAGCTAACATATTATGCTGTAAATCAATGACACTATCTATTTTTCCTGTAACGGAGAAATCGCATTTAATAGCACTACTATCATCTGCTAAGATATATAATAACGCATCGATAGCTTTTAGAATTGCATAAGCAATGGGGTGTCTTCTGCATAAAAGTTCCAAAATATCCCATTTTATGGTAACGCCAATAAGTGGTGCAGCGTTTAGCATTAAATCTACACCTAAACCTTGTCTTCCCGCTAACTCTGGATATCGTTTAGCATCTATTTGTTCATAAAACCAGGAGCCAGCGAAAGATAATTTTGGATATAACATTTCATACTCAACGGTTTTTCTTTTTAGTTTAGCCATCAATCCTTCTATGTTTTTATCATCCTCTGGCGTATAATTATTTTGGTCATGTTTGCCTTCAAGTAATTCTATGCCAATTTTTGCAAGATCTATAACTGTTTTTGCTTGTTCATAAAGTTGTTTTACGAACTCTTCTGTCAATTCATTTTTTATATCACCTCCATAATGCTCTTCTTCTAATGATATCGTTATTCTTTGTAAAATTTCTAATAACTGCTTGAAACTTTTACCTTTTGTCACAGGAGCTGCTGTTTCAGTTTTGGGCTTAAGGTTGTACTTTTCTGTAAAATACTTTTCAGCTCTTTCTAATGTTTCTTTTTGGCTTTTATTTTTTTCAAAATAAGCTTTGTCATTTTCTTCTGCTTTATCTTCAAAAGTTTTTAATGGTGCAAATGTTCCTCCTTTTCTATTGAGTTTTTCTATATCGCCTTTCTCTACATTAAAACCAAATTTTAATGTCCACTTAATATCAGGATAGATAGCAATATTTACATTTTGCTTAAAAGCGCAAGTACTAGCAATTGCTTTAATATTATATATCTTATCTGCGCCCAAATTTGGAAGCCAAAAATACTTCATTGCTTTATAAAAAGTAGTTGCAGCATTTGCATCTTGTGGAATATCATAATTATAAAAGGCATCAAACTCTATTTGTTTTTGTCTGACAGTAACAATACCTTTTTCTTTTGCTACATTTTCTTTCTGTGTTGTTTTCATCCCCATCATTGAGGACTCACGATTCGATTCTGATTTTATTAATTCTTTTTCTTCTTTTTTAGCCTTATGCTCAGCCTTAGAACTGGGATCTATTTTTAACTCATAATCTTTAGGGATGCTAGATACTGTAAGTTCTTTGCTAATGTGCTTGGCAGGTCTATTTTCACATTCGACAGTATCAAAATCAAAATCAAGAACACTAGCTTTTTTCTTTCCTGCAATAACATCTACAGTGATTGTTTTGGTTATTCGTTGGTAGATATTATTTGAATCAAAAATTGAGACACCATCTAGCTTAATACTATCATACCTACAATGTTGAAAATGCGCTACATTAGTTTCTACATCTCCTACGATAAGTGGCATATTGGTAGCTGGAATTGGTTGCTTCTCAAGTAAAACACTCTTTTTATTTGTACATACTTGTAAATAACTTCTACCAAAATCGGTAAAAAAAGTTCCTGTTTTTATAGATTTTACTAAAGGGTATATTTTTAAATGCTCTCCCGCTGTTTTTATCCAAGCACGATCAAGTATTACCTCTAATTCTATTTTTTGGGCGTGGTTTACCGGAGCATCATTTATTGTGAGTACATCCGATACGCCTTTTTTATTAATATCGTTAGGCTTTAGTTTATGAACCTTTACCTCACGGGTAAAAAAATCTGCTCCGGAAATTTTTAGTTTATCATTAGGAGTAAATGTATCACTATCTACCAAATGCACCTCGACTTCTTGACCATACAATCCAGTGGTATAGATATGTAATAGTACCTTAGATCCAAAAGCGACTTCTGTTGTACTGGCAATAGTATTGTATTTTGAGTCCGTCCATTCTGTACGAATAATGCCAGGAACACCTTCTGCCTGCACATACAATCCAAAGGGGGATTTTCCTTTTGGCTTTTCATTTTCGTGCCAAGCTTCAAGCCACGCAATACCTCCTCCTTCTAATAATTCAGGAAATGAGATACGATCATGAATCCCTTTTTTAAAACCAATATTGTGTGTAATTATACTAGGATCCAATCCGGTATGTATTAATTGCCATCCCCAATTTAAATCTTCAAATTTTTTTAAACGTTCATTATACAACTTTAATTTTTCATCGTATTTTTTAATATCAATATTATATTGCTTTACATCAACATTGTAATTCCATTTTCCCGTCTTGTTTAAGTTATTATATTCCTTAGTCGATAATTCGGTAATGGGCTTTGGTGCTTTGGGCTTTTGTTTCTTTAAATCCTCTATTTCTTTTATTGCTATATTAAAATGCCCGGCTTTTTTTAATACTAAACTGTTTAGCCCGGAATCATATTTTTGTCCTTCCTCTACCTTTTTGGGTATGATGTGTACTTGCTTTTCCATCTAATTTGTATTATAAATTATTCGGTATTTTTAAAATATCATTTTCTGAATCCTCCAGATCAAAGCCCGGAAATAACTCAGCTGTAACTTCAGGACTGGTGTTTTTGACATTTTGTTTGCTTAGTTCCGCAACCTGTCCGTGGTTTTTTATACTTATGCAATCCGGTCCACCTATGGGACAAGTGGCTTTGCTGTCTTCAAGCAGTATCTGGCCTTGATTAGAGAGAACAACTTCCTTATAAAAATTACTCCATTCTGAAATAACAGCCTGACAAGGCTTGTAACTAGAACCCATGGGCTGTTTTTTACATTTACCAAAAGTATTTGACTTGAGAGTCTGCCCAATTTCTTTGGTGGTAGCAATGAGTTTTTTAGAGCCGTCTTTGTCATTACCATAATGTTTGGAGTGCGTTTTTACCTGTAGAATATCCGTTTGAGGAACTTCACTAAACTTACACTCACAAGTAGCCCCATGAACAACTACATGTTTTTCTGCCATAATTTTTTATGTTTTAGATTCAGACAAAATTTATTGTTGATATATTTCTATCTGAATTTTGTTGATTTTTTCGTTGCTCATCTTTGTTTCAAAAGTGCCTATTACCGAAAATATACTATTATCTGAACTATTGAGTTTATATTGTACGCTTCCCTGAGATTGTATGGTTTGAATATTAGGTCGATCTTTTTCTAATACTGTTTTATTTTGTAAAACTTCATCAATAGTTCTGTGGTCTTTTGTTTTTCCTATAAGAGTTACTATCAACTTACCACTTTTAGTATAAAAATTTTGTAGAGTCTGTGCTATTTCATATTCTAGTAATCCCTTCGATAAGAAAGGCACTTTGGCTACATATTGGATTTCTTTTTTTTCAGGATAATAACCATATACAGGTTTAAAAAACAGATTGAAAAACCAATTTTTTGACAGCATTTTCATCAATTCTTTTTCGTCATTAAAGTACAAGTCTGCTTTCTGTATAATAGTATCCGATTGTTCTTTTTTATAATAATCAGTTAGTTCTTCTTTATTGGCAAGCCAGCGTTCTTTTATCACGTTATGGTTTACAATTGCTTTTATTTCTCCTGTATCGCCGATTTTTAGTGCAATTGGGAAAAGGTTTTGGGCAATTTTATCTAAAAGTTGTTCTACTGCAACATCGGGCATTTTATGGTTTATATAGACTTGTTTGCGATTTATTTCTATAATTTTTAAATCAAAATCATTTTTTTTATAAACTGCCTCTATCTCATAATGAATTTTATTCTTCAGGAGATCGCCCTCAAAATTTTCAAAAGTATAGCCATACGTTTTTGAAGCATAAAACTTAACAGGAAACAGATTGCGTCCTATTTCTCTTTTCACCTCTTTCTCAAGAGATTGTGCTTCCAATACATCCGAATAAACATAAATCTCAGTGAGATGTTTAGGAAAGCTGCTTCTTATCTTATCCCAGAATCTAGCCTTACCATTGTGTATCTCTTTTAAGTATTCTGTTTCAATATTTAATTTTTCGGCAACACTTTCTAGTGTGTCTCCTTTTGTTAGAGGATATTTTGTAAGATAGATTAGATCCATTTTTTACTTATAGTATTTATGCTATTCTTAATTGTTTTTTTAATCTTCATGCTTGCACATATTCCCAAAATCTATTTTCCTGATAGGATTTTTTTGTTTTGCAGATTAGAAATTAAGCTACAATTCTGAAAAAAAATAGATATTCTATAAAAAAAATAAAAGTATACTCCTGCGATATATATCAATTCTGTTAGTTTTTTCTTTTCCAAATATCATCACACAAATTCTGACTATTATCATTACAGCTATTATAAATGGAGTGAATAACAGGCCAAATCGGACTATTAAGTCAATTAAGAGACTATAGTTGCTATTGAAAACTTTAATAATCATTGAAGGAATAATTATTCCCCTTAAGCTAATTAAGTTTATTGCAAAAAATATTGTTATTGTTTTTAAATATCGTGCTATCGTAGAATTTCAGTTAGCTTGGATATTTATTCCATTTTATTAATTTTCATACTTCCACATATTCTCGAAATCAATTTTCTTGATAGAAATTTCCTTCTCTCCCTGTTTAAAAATTAAACTTCGGTTACTAAAATCCTCGTTCATGCGTAATATTATTTCTATTGGCTTACTTGGGTCTGCATGTTTGAATAACCCCATAATTTCTTCTTCGTCAAAGGGTTTAACTTCAAAAACAGTTTGAAGCTTTTTGTTGTCTTCGAAAATAAAATTAAGTTGTTTAGGTATAGCTCTTAACTCAAAAAGATTTTCCTGAATGGGTTCTATAATTTTTTTGTTAAAAATAGTTTCCTCTTCTCCATTATACATCTTAAACCCGATGTTCATGAGCTTATGATTTGGAATTTCGACACGAGCTCGCCAATTGTATTTTTTACGGTAAATATCCCAAATATCGTATTGGATACCACTCTTTTTTAGATTTTCATAAGCTTCTGGAACAGATTCTGACACATCAAAATATTTTTCATATGTGAGAGTTGGATTTGCAGGAATTAATTCTTTCATAGCTACATGGGTTTCAGTTGCTTGAAAACGAGCTACTTCTATTTGCTGGTCATCACCATATACCCAAACCACCACTATACCACCAGGTGCACAACTTACTCTTATTTCGGAATAATTCGATATTCTGCCATCTCGCCAAGCAATAGTTCCTTTTTCAAAAAGTTTTTTTAGAGTATCGATGGGCATATCCCAACTGCCTGTATAAAATTTCTTCTCTATATAAGATGCCCAAGTGATATCCATTTTTACAGGCAGCGCTTTTAAGTCTTCTCCTTGTGTGTGGGTAGAGCCAGTATTTCCCCAACCATTACTGTTTGCCCCTGCTGTAGGAATGTAAACGCTACCACCATCTTCTAAATAAAAATGACCGTCATGAATGTAGGTCGGATATAATTCTGGAGCATTAGCTGTAGGCAGCCATTCGTATTTTTTCATTTCGGGTTTGCAAGAAAATAATATAATTAGTAGTAATAAAAAAAGTTTTTTTTTCATGAGTTGGGTTCTTTTAAGCGGGTTCTAACAATAGTTTTACCCGAAATTTTATAATTGGGTTCATAAGAACCTATCCCATCTCCAAATCTAGAATTCCAATGTATGTATTTGCTTCTTAATTGCTTCAACATATTATGGTCGTTCACTTTTATATTAAAACTCGCTACATCCTTTGCGCTTTTTAAATCGAGTTTTTTTCGCATTTGCTCGATTTCGTAATAGGTATAATAAGTCATTTGAGGTTGTTTGCCGTTGATGTAATTCTCTAAACGCTGTTTTACTTTGTTCAAATCTAACAGCTCCGGTTTACTCGGTTTTGGAATGCCAAAATATTTACTTAATTCTGTCATTTTAATTGTTCCCTTATATTCTGTATTGAGTTTTTCAGCCATAAGATGAAGGGTAACAAAACTATAGGTGTTGCGAATGCCTTTGCGATTAATGAAGGTTTGATGATCACTATCGGGTTTTACAACTTCTAATTTTGTAAACCATCCATGGGCAATTAAATTGGTCAGATCGTTATTTAGTATTTCATCATAATCATCATCGTTGTATCCATCACCCCAATAATTATCTAAGTCCATAATCTGAAAATTAAGTTCATTCATGTTATCTGTATAGCAACCTCCAACATCAGAGTGTACCCCCGGTAAATAAAAATCTTGACCTCCTGCCTTTTTTGCGGTAGGCGTTAGCATAAAATTTTTACGATGCTCATCATCAGCGCAAAAATGAATTATTTTTTTAGCTTTGTATAAATCGTTAATTTCTAAATTAAGATCATTTAAGTGTAGTTCACTAACATCATTATCAAAGTTTGGATCAGTTGTGGTATTTGAAGCATTTGGGTCATAAGAAGAAACAGTGTCATAAAGTCCCACAAAGCGAACCTGTAATCGGTTGTAAGCTATTTTATATTTTGCAAGATGTGAACCCCAAATATCTGTACTGTTTTTTTTGCTCAATTCATAAATAAAGTTCCGAGCTGCAGCAGCACCTCGACTAAAACCAAATACGTCAACTGTTAAGGTATTTATTTTGTCTTTGCCTTTTAATAGTAACGCTTTTTCGGCAAGCTTATCGCATCCTTTTTTTACCTTAGATACAACACCTTGACTTCCAGACCCATAAGCAACCCCCAAGTGTCCAATTCCAAATACAGTAGATGCATCGTCTGTATCAGCACCCAAATCATCAGTACCAATACCTTCTATATAAATACTATCAGTATATTCATCTTTGGCATAATGTAGTTCCTTTCGAGCAACATTTGATAAATCATTCATATAGCTGTCCGTTTCTTTATCAGACATCTTATGGTAGGCTTTATTTGCATCACTGCCTTTTTTTGCTGATCTAGCGTTTGTATTTGTTCTGTTATTTTGTGTACCATCGAAAAAAACACCAATTCGTATATCAATTGTTCCTTTAGGTGGGGGTGGCGGCGTGTAATTACCAAAACTAACGTTTGTTGCCATTGGATGTTATTTTTTTATTTGAAATTAAAGTCAAATTCTCTCTGGTAGCTTCAATATTAAATTTATTGGTGATTTTCGTTAATCTCCCTCCAACTACTAAACTGTAATCATTATTCACGATCACTTTCCTGTTTTTAGAAATTTTGTTGATTGCCATACTTTAAAACATTTTAGATTTCTCTACACTATTTACCTCTACTGTCTTACCGCTTTGCAGGGTTAAATTCTCTTTATTGCTAAAAATAGTAACCCCGGAAGCTAATTCACTAGAAATATCTGCCTGACGCGTAAAGTCTTTATCCACCAATTCTTTTCTATTATCAGAAGTCTCGGTAATATCTCCGCTTGCTGTTTGGGTTAGATCATTACCTGCTGTTTGAGATATATTTTTTCCTGCATCACAATCCATGTTTTCGCCCGCATCAATTCTTATATTTTTACCTGCGTGAACAATAAAATCTTCCCCAGCATGCATGGTGATATTTTTTGGTGCATTAACATTAATGTTCCCTTTTCCATCCATAAACCAGGTGTTGCCTGATGGATCTTTGACTAAAATGCTGCTTGCACCTTCGTCAAAGGTTATAGTGCTCCCAGTTCTGGTGTAAATACTTTTAATATTATTGTTGGTTTGTCCACCGGCACCAATTTTCCCATTAAACAAACTTCCAATTACAAAAGGGCGGTCAGGATCGTTATAGCGAAAACCAAGCATCACATGGTCACCTACTTCAGGAATAAAAACCATTCCTCTGTTGGTAGAAACCTCAGAGCTTGATCCTGCATCGGGCGTCATCACTCTAAGCCATGGTGTTCTTAAGTTTTTTGTTTGCTGCCAAAGCATTTTCACTCTTATTCTTCCGTTGTTTTTGGGGTCGGCATTCTCCACTACTATGGCTTGTTGTGTTTGAGCCAATGGAAAAGTTATTTGCGGCTCAGGTAGTTTCTTGATAAAAGCCGGCAGAGCCTTAAAACTATTTTCGTACTCACCGATATCGGTAGCTTTATGGGTAATTTCAGTGATAATGTAAGTTCCTATTTCACTGGTTTGGTAATTAACTTTACTGTTATCTAACTTTTTATTATAAGCATCAATTTTATCTATTACCTGCTGGGAATCGATAGTGATTACAGAGCCTATCTTTAAAGTATTATTTTTGCTGGTTGCTGTGATAAAATTAGCATCGGCCATGACACTTTCTTGTCTTCTTTTTAAGATTCTTTCTAAAAACATATCATCACCAGTAGCTATTCGTCCGTACTCAAAAGAAGGAGTAGCGTATAACTTTTCAGATGCATCAAAAGCCTGATTGCCCAGTTTTGGCAAGCCTTCAATTTTGTCCTGAGTTTTGGCTCTATATAGGGTATTGGAATTTTCATTATAAGTAAAACCCGCAAACTGATTTGGTGTAGCCTTAACCGATATGTTTAGGTTGTATAAATCTTTATTATAAGTTAATTTTATGGTTTTGTTTGTGGCTACTGGTTTTCCAAAAAAAAGTTTTTCACCATCATAATACAACCATTCATTGTATTGTTTAGCCAAACGCTGAATGTATCTAAAATCAGTTTCCAGATATTGTGTCTGATAATCAATTTTGGTTGTAAATTCAGGTTTTATATCGTTTTGCAATTGTTCCCCTGCTGCATCTTGTATGATTTCCTGTATGATTTCCTGCAAAGTGCTGTCTTCCCAGGAATGCAGTTTTTCTCCTGATTCTAATAGAATGGTTTTTGAGTAACCTGTCAGGATAATTTGACTCCCAACATGTCCTAATTCCTGTGCGTACTCAATATTGGTTACTATTCCAAGAAAATTGTTTTCCCTCTCCAAAACGATATGCACCACTTTTCCTAACCAACTTTGAGCATTTTCCATCGTAAAAGCTCTGGGTTGTTCTATTACCGAATGAGGTACTTTTATTGTGAATTTATGGTGGTTGTTGATGCTTTGTATAACTTCTATAGAAGTATAATGCGAAACTTCTTTTCGATCAACTCCGAATATAATTTTTTGCTGTAACATGGTTTTGAGGCTATTAATAAATTGAAATAAATAACCACTATAATCATTTTTAATGATTATAGTGGTTAGAAAACAAAATATGAGCGACACTAGTGCCGTCTTTGTCGAAGAATAAAAATTAGATTCTAGCCCAGTTGTTATCTAATGTAGCATTACCTAAAGTAATTTTCTCTGCAGAAAATGTAATCTCAGTAGTCATTGGAGTTTCGGCCAAAGCATCTAACTGCTCACTAAAGAACACAATAAAAGCGTTTTCAAAAGTAAGTTCTTTCATTACCTGCTCAGAGTCAGCTTTGAAAAATTTTACTTTCCCGCTTACCGGTTTATGTTGACTGTTTACCGCTTGTTCGATAACTGTAGTGTTGTCTGTAGATTTTACTCTTAGGTTTAATCTACCTCCTTTAATTTCAGATGAAACAGCTCCTTTACCATCGGTATGTCTTAACATATCAACTTTTGAAAATAATACTTGATACTCGTTTCCTTCAAACTCCAAAATTGCCTTAAATGCCATAAAAAAATAATTAAATTGTTAAAAATTGTTTTTTAGAACGCTCTCTTTGTTGTTTGACTAGTATTACAAAAAAAAGAGGCATTCCATATGATTTTAGAATGCCTCTTTTTTGCACTAGACGTACTTTTTTTGATTTACTTCTTGTAGGAAGGCGAGGGGGATTCGTAATCAATATTAGTACGAATATACAACTACAAATGAAACAAACAAATTTGTTTGTAATATTTTTCATAAAAATAACATACTAAAACCGAAGAAACCACTCCGATATGTAAGAATACAACAGTTCGCAGAGATTAACAGCAAACTAATCCTATTTTCCATGGCTAAACTACAAATTCGGTTGATATTTATCGCCCCATTCCAATTTAAAGCAAGTGTCTGATCCCAATTCAAAATGACCTCGTAGATTCTGAATAAAATGACCATCTCCGTTTTTGATTAAAAACTATATTTTTTCAGCTGTTAATTAGTTTTTGTAAATTTTTAGGAAAGGAAGCAAGATATTTTTTTTATTCTAAAAAATCAACTAATATTAATATGGGTTGATAAATTCAATTACTCTAGAAAATTTAAAAATTATCATAGTAATTTTTAGTTGGTCAAATAATATCTGATGTGATTTTAAATATATTGATAGGGAAACGCCCATCTCAAAAATAAAAGAAGAAAAAACAAAGAAGAGGTTTGTCTA
The DNA here is from genome assembly GCF_025947365.1 of Flavobacterium sp. N502540. Classification (NCBI taxonomy): domain Bacteria; kingdom Pseudomonadati; phylum Bacteroidota; class Flavobacteriia; order Flavobacteriales; family Flavobacteriaceae; genus Flavobacterium; species Flavobacterium sp. N502540. Next base: position 3,894,662 of record NZ_CP110012.1, on the reverse strand, counting down.
GGTAGTTTCTCAATTACACACTTAGAGAAACACTACCTTTTTAGATTAAATTATTAATTTTATCAAATTCTTCGATTGTCTTGTAGTCTAAGAATGAATGCCTTCTCTTTTTATTATACCAGTTTTCAATATATTCATACACTTTCACTTTCATTTGATTACGCGGTAAGAGTTTATTTCCATTAATTAACTCAGCTTTAAAAGAATTGAAAAAACTTTCAGAAACGGCATTATCATAATGACTTTGTCTCCGACTCATACTACGCCGAACGCATTTATAGGAGTCTAATGTACTGGTGAAAATTTTATTGGCATATTGAACACCTCTATCAGAATGAAAAATTAAGTCTTTAGCAATTTTCCTGTTTTTAATCGCCATTTCCCAAGCAGGCAAGGTAGTTTGTTTAGTGCTCAATCGATCGCCTAAACTCCATCCAATGATTTTCCTGTCAAATAAATCCATAACAATGGTAAGGTATAGAAAGCCGTTTGTTGTTTGTATGTGTGTAATATCGGAAACCCAAGCTTTAGAAGGTTCATTAACTCTAAATTCTCTATTTAATACATTTGGAGACACATAATGATTATGAGTTGAATCAGTTGTGACCTTATATTTTCTTTTGACTTTTCTTCGAAGTCCCAGCATTTTCATATATAGTGATACTCGCGAGCTGTGTATTTTAAATCCCCTCTTTTCAAGTTCTTTAGTAATTTTTATGCAACCATACGTATGTTTAAATTCATAAAATATAGCTGTAATTTCTTCTTTTAATAAATTTACTCGAATTTTCGTATTTGTAGGTTCATGTTTTTTTCTCCAGTAATATGTACTTCTCGACACTTCTAAAACGGTACATATCTTTAAAATTGAGAATTTAGATTTATTGTTTTCAATGAATTGTTTAATCATTACTTTTCCTTGAGAAACGTATTTACTTCCAGTTTTTAAAATTTCCAGTGTATGCTGTGATTCTTTGAGTTTTTTTTCAAGATTAGTAATTAAGGCTTGTTCGGGAGTTAATTTTAAATAACCACCCCCACAAAAACTTCCTTTTCCAAATTTTTCAAAGTCTTGCCGCCATCTGTTTAAACAAGTTGGAGTTATTCCCAGCTCTCTTTCAACATTTTCAATGTGCCCCTTTCCTCTGTCATAACTTAATTTAACTGCATATTCTTTGAAAGTACGTTCATATTTTTTCATATTCTGAAGTTTAATTATTTGTAAAAAAAACGACTCCTTTTTTAATGCCTATTTTCAATATATTCAAATATTTTTTCTTCTATTTGTTTTTTAGTCAGAAGTATATTTAAAGCCATTAGTTCAGATCTAAAAGAAGTAAAAAAGCGTTTAGGTATAGCATTATCTAAATGATTCCTTGTTCGGCTCATGCTTTGTCTGACTTCTTTATAAGAGTTTAATTTATGAGTAAACAACTTATTGGCATATTGAGGTGATCGATCAGAATGAAATATTAACCCCTTCTTTATTTTTCGATTATGAACCGCCATTTCCCACGAAGGGATAGAAGTTTCTTTTATTGTTAGTCCATCACTCAGAGTCCATCCAATAATTTTTCTGTCAAATAAATCCATAATAATTGTTAAGAACAAAAATCCAGTGACTGCTTCTATGCTGCTTATACCCGAAACCCAAATCTGAGAAGATTCTTCAGCTTTAAATTGTCGATTGAGAACATTGGGAAAAACATAAGGATTATAAAATTTACTAGATGTAGCTTTATCTTTTCTTCTAACCTTGCTAGTAAGACCTAGTTTTTTCATGTAGAGAGTAACTTGAGCACACGATAATTTGAAACCTCGACTTTCTAATTCTGCTGAAATTTTTTTGTTACCGTATATCTCTTTATATTCATGAAATATAGAAGTTATTTCTTCTTCTAATAAGATTGTTTGGCGTTGCCTTGGAGATATTACATGATTTTTCCATCTATAATATGTATAATCTCTTATACCTAAAACTTTACACATTCTCCAAAGTGGATATGTATCTAAATTGTTTTCAATAAAATGAAAAATCTTTGGTTTCCCTTCAGAGATATATTTACTTGCGTTCTTAAAAATTTCAATTTCAATTTCCGTATCCTTAAGCTTTTGCTTAAGTGTTCTTTTAAGTTCGGAAAATCTTTTTTGTTCAGCGGTTCTAAAACGCCCCCTTCCACAAAAACTTTCTTCTTCATATTTTTGGAACTCGTTTTTCCATCTATAGATGTTTGTAGCAGCGATGCCAAATTCTTTTGCAACTTTAGAAAAATTTGTTTCGAGCGCTAGTTTTACAATATTTATTTTAAAATTACGGTTATAAATTTTATTCTTCTCCATTTCCTAAAGTTTAGGTTCCATTACGTGAATTTAAGAAATAATGAGATAGATATATAAAATAATAAAAGATAATGCTTTTGTAATCATATCATTATCTTTATTAAAAATCTAGGTTATGTAGGGAAATTAAAGTGGTAACCTGGGTATATTAATATCTAAAATTCATTGAAAGCACTTCTTCAAACAGTAAAAGGAAACAAAGATTTATGGGATCACAAAATTATCTGCGTGTAAAAAATAAATCCAATCCCGCAGCTACAATTCTCTGAGTCTCAGATGAGTTTAAAAAAACAACCCCAAAACAATAAAAATACTTTATACTATCCCCCTCCACCCTTGCCCTCTCTGCAATTTTTACCTAATTTTGCCCCATGACCCCAGAAGAAATAAAACGCTATTTTGAAGCCACTCCCCCTCCACAGGAAGTGGAGTTAAAGCCATGGGCTAAAATCACAGATTCCCAGCTTTTCCTTAAAAGCTGTTTCCTTACTATATACCATTATAAAGGAGACCTTGAGATGTGCCCTGCCTGGTGGCATTTAAAAGAGTTCTATACACTTGTAAGACGAGGTTCAAAGGAAACTAAAAACGAGAATCAATCGGAATAAAGCTGAAATTTGCAGCCCTGCTTTAAATGCATATTTATATTTACTAAATAGTGATGGATCTACCCTGGTCTAGATTCCCTCGCAATTTCTGATCTAGCCCCGATTGCTTCGCCAATTCGCTCCGCTCGTGTGCAGTGGAAGTCCTTTTGTGCCGGTGTTCGGCACAAAAGATTGTAACGGATAGCGGGAAAAAGCTCCTAAAAAATAATAGTATACACAATCAACGACGATAATCATTCCAAAGTAGTTTCCCCCGGCAGTTCCTGATACGGGATTCATCTAGGTCTAAAACTAAATCAGCTGATTCTAAGCTATAATAAAACAGCATCAGTAAAAGCAAAACAACTCATTCAAAGCCTATTGGTGCACAAATAAGAGATTCACTATATCATTGTTATATTCCCTAGCAAGCTTACTGCCTGCACAAAGTGGGCCAAAATAAGCCGCACTGGCGCCGTTTCATAAAAAAAGCAAACTAAATAACAATCATTAAAATTCATTTTTATGACAGCGTGAATAAAAATCTAAATAACAAGAGTAATGGACCAGCTAAATCCTTTAACGCAATTCTTCAAAGCAATAGAAAAAGACCGGCGTATCAGCATTACGCATATTGGAATTTTTGCGGCATTACTACAATTCAGAACTACTGCAAGTTATATTAATCCTATTAAAGCCTATAGGCATGAAATTATGAAGATTGCTAAAATAAGCGGCCCTGTTACCTACCATAGATGTATCAGAGACCTAAATGATTACGGTTATATAAATTATCTTCCAAAGAGAAATAAAAATCAGAAGAGCATAATATATTTCACCGTTTAAGAGTTTACTAAAATTCTCAGTAAAAGATAGCAAAGCTATTTTTATGAGAAACTTGAGTTCTTTATCTCACGAGTAGATATTTTTTTGCCACAAAAAGTTTAGGTGTTTTTTAAAGATATTTCACCACTTTAAGTTTTGTGGCAGAATCGTGGCACATGCTGTTTTTGGGAACCAGAAATGTAGCAAATTCAAGGTCAAAAAAGGTGAGGCTCAAAACTGTATTACAATCTGACATCTGTCATAAAACTAATCATTGAAATAATTGATTTGATGGCAGATAATAAAATAGAATATCACTGGAGTGATGGACATTACGAAAACTTTGATCTTAGAAAAGAAGTTCCAAACCAGTAACAGTCCCAATAAAAAGAAGTCTGTTGTGATTATTAAATAAAAAACGGGCATATGAAACTTTTGTCAGACATACAGTACATGTGATATACCACTATCTAAGCCTTCTTTACTTTTTTCACAGCAGCTTCAATATCTTCTTTGACAAACTCCCAGTATTTACCTTTAAGGCACTCAGGATCAAAATCATCATCAGCTGAACTAAAATCCGTAAAGTTTTTCATGATCTGCGCTTGATCGTGTGTATATTCGCTTCTAATCTTATGAAACCTCAGCATTTTACCAATATTGTACTTGGGCAGAAGTTCGTGAAGATCCCAGAAATCCTTCTTACGTCCTCCCCTTGAAACAACATCCACCTTCATGGCAATGATCTCCTCCACTGTGGCCATACGTACCCCTTCAATTACAATAGCATCCTGGATAAACTTGTCATTGCTGTAATAAACATCCAGCTTTACTGTGTTTTCCCTGTCGATCCCTATAAGAAAAGATCTGCCCATGGCAGTAATACCTCCAAAAACTTTATCTACATATGGGAAATTTTCCCTCAAATACCCTTCAAGCACATCAAAATCTACGCTGTTGTAATCCTCATCTGTGAAAAGATCAATATCAACAGAAAGCCGGTGTCCGATCTGAAGGCTCAGAGCTGTACCGCCAACAAGCCGAAATACCTCAAACTCTTCAGCCTGCATCAGCCTTAGAAGACTCTCCTTTAAAAGCGGATTTACCGTTTTCCAATACATCACGACCTTTTGGCTTTACTGTAATTCGGACTTGCGGTAAAGTGGGGCTTTGCAGCCGTTTCGCGAAGAACAGGCTTTATTTTCTCAATACCGTAAAAACGTACAATTTCTTTTTTCTCACTCATGTTTCCGCGCTCAAAAACCCTCGAGATAACAGCCTTCGACTGCTTCTCCCAATTAATCGCATCGATATTGGTATCCCAGAAAAGTCCTCTGCGAAGACGGCTCAATTCAGGATGCCGCCTCTGTGCTGATTTTTCTTTCTCCTTTTTAATATCGTAATAAACTTGTAATACCAGCAGCGCCCCTTCTGGAACACCAAGGGCTTCTTCTATTTTAATGGCCAAAGCAGTATTCAGATTTCTCTTTCCCTTTACAATCGCATTGATAGTCTGAGCATGCTCAGAGAGGGTATGCGCAAAAGAAAGCTGGGATATGTTTCTCTTATCCAGCTCACGCTTCAGTACAGCACCGGGATGAATCCCCTTATATTTTTCATAGTCCCTTTTCATACTGCAAATATAAACAAATTTGTTTACATAACAATCTGTCTGACTGCTGCTAAATACACTAAAAAAACAGGAACACTTTCATTGAAAACAGGCTAAAAGGGCAGCCAAAGTAGTGCCCGCCGTCTCCTGCATGCGCATAACGGCTCACGACGCCCTTCGGGACTTATAGCACTCCGGCTCCTTATCCGGACACTTGATTTGTGCTTTCTTTTTTCCCGTTTTCTTCTGAAAATAATTTTTAATTGATAAGTTCTTTGACATAAATAAAACACTAGAGGGTAATATTTTCTTTTGCGCGCTCTTGGCTACAACTGTTTGTTCTTAGCGTTTAGGGGCAATTTCTTTTGCGCGATCACATTTGTGTCGGCAGCAAAAGACGACCTCAGAGGGCTTGGGTTATTTCAACCTCAATGCCCAATTTTTTTAGTTTGTCAATATAGGACTGAACTTGATTTTGCTTTCTTCTGGAATCAATGTAATCATAGCCTAATTCTAAATAAGGAACTTTATATTTTATCATGAAATAGGCAGCAGTCAGCATTTTATGACCAACAGCAACTAGAACTCTTTTTTTACCGCGTCTAACAAGAAGGCTTTCGTATTTTTTACGCAGATAACAATCTTTTACACCTGTCGCTGACCATGCACATTCTATTAACATTAGTTTCAAATGCTGATTGCCGCTTGTAATTCTGCTCGAGCTCATTTTTCCAGCACTCTCATTATTACCGGGGCAGACTCCTGCCCAAGATGCCAGATGATGAACTGTTGGGAATTTGTCCATATCAACACCTATCTCAGCAATCATAGAAGCGGCACTTATAGAATTAACTCCTGGAATTGTTTTTAAAAGATCAATCTCTGTTGAATATTGATTGCACAGTAAAGCTGTTTCTCTGTCTATCTTAGCGATCCTATAATTTATGTTTTCAATACTAAGTCGAATAGTCTCAAGCATAAATTTATGGTGATCAGTAAGCTTACCTTTTAAAGCTTCTTTGAGAATATCTTTTTTCATTTTGATAGATCCATGACATAAGGCAAGTAGTTCTTCAAAATTATTATTGCCCTGCAGTAAAGCTGTTATGATTAAAATTCCTGTTTTACCAAATAAGTCCGTAATAACATTACTGAGTTTAAAATTAGCATCCTGAATAACTCTTTCAAATCGGTTCCGTTCTGCTGTTGCATTCTGTACGAGTTTTTTTCGATAACGAGTCAGGTCTCTTAAGTCTCTTATTGTATTTGGTGGAACAAAGCTTGCTTTCAACAAACCGCTAAAAAGGAGTTTAGCTAGCCATCGACTGTCCTTTTTATCGGTTTTATGCCCCGGAATATTCTTAAGATGCCTTGCATTTACAAGAAGTATTTCAAATTCATCACTGAGAATATTAAAAACAGGCTTCCAGTAAACACCTGTACTCTCTATTGACAAATGAGTGATCGCAAAAGGATTTAAGCCAACCGGATAAACCTCGCAGATCATTGGTATAAGTAGTAAAAGTTTTTGTCTCAGTTATGATACCTGTACCCATTACAGTCACAACCAAAGTATCACGATGCACATCCATGCCTGCGCCTCGCTCAACAACCTGAGGAAATGAGATTTGTGATTTCCATGATATAAAATTTACCATAAAGTTACGGTACCCCATTTTCATGGCTGTTTGCGCTTGCGTTTTTTTTATATCATGACAATTTCTTTTGAAAACAATTTTTGGGAGTACAGGGAGAAAGAAATTTTAAACAATAGTAATCACTAAAATTTAAAATCATGGAAATCACAGGACGAATTGTAAAAGACGCCTCCGTTTTTAAAGTAAAACAAAACCGTGAGGCCGTAAACTTCTCCATAGCAGTCAACGACAGCTATAAACCAAAAGACAGCACCGAGCTGAAAAAAATTGTCACCTACATCAACTGCTCCTACTGGCTTTCCGCCAAAAAAGCTCAATGGCTCAAAAAAGCCTCAGTAGTGGAACTCTTCGGGCGCATTAGTATGAATGTCTATATCGGGAACGATTCCGAGGCGCACGGCTCTCTGACCTTTCATACAAGTCACATTAAAATCCTCGCATTTGCTAAAAGTGAAAAGGAAACACTGCAGATAAGTGCAGGCGCTAAAGCCAATACCGAAAAAGAACCGGACGGCCTGCCCTTTTAATAAAACATTAAATGCATAAACCTTAAAAAAATCAGTTACGAAAGCCTTTGAAAAATCAATATACGCCGAGTTTGACCTTTGTCAAGCTTTCAATAAAATAATCCTTTCCAACTTGGAATCATACAGCGAAACCAAAAAAAGAAAAACTAAAATCCTTTATAGAAGATTTACAAAATGCAGGATGTATCAGCGGTATGATTTCCTAATTTATCTACTATACAGACTGCAAAAAATTCTACATCAAACATCTTGATGATTTGGAAAATATCCGCGAAGAACTCGAGAATTCCACTGTCTGGAATGCATCCACTCTTGGAAACCTCAACTGCAGAATGAGTCTTGCGCAAAATATATAAAATGTAATGCCTGCGGGGGAAAACTAAAAATACAGGGCTGTAACCAAGTACATTTCAGAGAAATCGAATACTCTGCCGTTTTAGAGATATGTGAAAGTTATCAGGTGGTACGCATTATCTGCTCACACAAACACATGAAAAAGAATTTCCCCCCGCTTACTCTCACAAAGAAGTCATGCAACATTGGATAAATCCAAAAGGCGAAGTGTGAACACTCTCACTGAGCACAAACGTTTTTTTTAATCTCTACGACGTTTGGAAATATTATTACCCACTTGAAATTCGCCCTAAGGATTTTCAGAACTCCTCAAAATACCACATTAACCCTTACAAGGTTTATCCCATAATGAAAATCCTGCCCCTTTTAAAACGCAATGGCTTTTAAACCGCTTTTTATGGTATCGCTCCACAAATCCTCTTCACTGCGCTTTTGAAAGATTCCATTGCAGAAACTATTCTCAAAGCTTCCCGAACTTCATTGCTCAGCTATTATCTGACCTCACGAGGACAAAACATAAAACAGAACTGGCAGGTAGTAAAAACCACTCTGAAATACCACTATAAAATTGAAGACTATAAAATATGGGAGTATTATATCGACCTGCTCCGATTCTTTAAAAAAGACCTCAGCACCGAGATGCTAGCCTGTCCTGAAAACCTCAATGAAGCACATGACAGGCTCGTTACAAAAAAAAGAAAAGTGCAGAGAAAAAAACACCTGCTGGAAATACGCTCAGAGATGCGCGAAGCACAGCAAATTTATGCCAAGCAAAAGAAACCTTTTTTCGGACTGTGTTTCTCCAAAGAAAACCTCAGCATATCTGTAATTGAAACCGTAAAGGATTTTATGGATCAAGGAGATGCCCTGCATAACTGCATTTTTACCAATGTGTAAATTCTGGTAAAAGTGACCACCCTATTCCGGTAAAAGAGATCAATTGACTCCGGTTCAAAGTGACCACCTCAAAAAGCCATGTTTGCAAAGAATATCTTACTTGTTTTTAAAACAAAAGATATGGCAAATAAACGACTAGATATGAGAAACATTTTGCAATTATTACGTTTATATACTCAAGGAGTAAGTAAGCTCCAAATAAGCAGACAATTAGATTTGTCGCGCAATACTGTAAAGAAATATATTGAATCATTTCATCAAAATTCTTTTACCTATCAAGAGTTATCAGGTCTTAGTAATGAAGATCTGGAAGAACTCTTTGATGGCCAGATAAAACCCGCTCCAGAAAAAAACATAGTTTTAGAATCCTTATTTCCCACGATAGAAAAAGAGTTAAAGCAAGTTGGTGTTACCCGCCATTTGCTCTGGGAAGAATATAGGGAACATTACCCTGATGGTTACAGTTATTCTCAGTTTTGCTATCATTATCAAAATTGGCGAGGCAAACTCAAGCCATCTATGCATATGCATCATAAGGCAGGAGATAAAGTTTTTGTAGACTATAACGGAAAGAAATTATCCGTTATTGACCAATCTACAGGAGAGCTTTATGAGGTAGAAGTTTTTGTAAGTGTTCTAGGGGCAAGCGGACTTACTTTTGTAGAGGCTACCAGAACCCACAACAAAGAAGACTTTATAGGAAGTCTGGTAAAAATGCTAGACTATTATTAGGGTGTTCCTAGTGCTATTGTAACTGATAATTTAAGAACTACTGTTAAAAAGAGTGATAAATATGAGCCCTTAGTAACGGAATATTTTCTAGACTTTGCTTCTCATTACGGAACTACGATACTACCTAACAGAGCTTATCATCCAAAAGATAAGGCTCTGGTTGAAAATGCAGTAAGAATAATTTATACCAGAATTTTTGCTCCTTTACGCAAAGAAGATTTTTTTACTATAGAAGCTTTGAATGATGCTATTTTGCCGCTTTTAGAAAAGCATAATACAATGTCTTTTAAAGGCAGGAAATACTCCAGATTAGATTTATTTAATGAAATAGAAAAAGAAACACTATCATTCTTACCTCTTAATGCCTATCAGCTTAAATGTTTTTCCAAAGCAACCGTCCATAAATCCAGTCATGTCTATCTCAACAAAGACAAACACTACTACAGTGTTCCTTTTATTTATATGGGTAAGAAGGTCTTGATTATTTACAGTAAAACCACTGTTGAAATTTATCATGGACAGCGCATAATAGCCTGTCATAGCAGAGATTATTCCAAATATCTTTATACGACAAATAAAGAACACATGCCTACATCATATCAGTTTGTGGCAGAGTGGAACCCCGAGAGGTTTATCCAATGAGGAACTTCTGTTGGAGAATTTTGTAAATCATTTATTACACAAATATTAGATAAAAAACAGCATCCAGAGCAATCTTATAAATCCTGTACCGGTGTACTAAGCTTAGCCAATAAAGTAGGCAATGACAGATTAAACAATGCTTGTAAGAGAGCGATGGATTATGAAAAAATCAATTACCCAATCATCAAATCTATCCTAGAGAAAGGATTAGATTTAATTGATGAAGATCCTACTATTGAAGACAAAGAAATACCCAAACATAATAATAATAATAATAATAATAATAATAATAATAATAATAATAATAATATCAGAGGTCGGGAATATTACAAATAATAACCATTAATAAATAACTGTATAAATGATCAAACGTTAAAAAAATGAAACAATTAAAGCTCTACGGGATGTCTAGAGCCTTTAATACTACTTTAAAAGCAAGTACCATTGATGAACTTATTACCTATTTAATTAACTCCGAATATGATGACAGAGAAAATCGAAAAGTAGAAAGATTAATCAATATTGCCAAGTTTAGATATAAAGCTTTTATGGAAGAAATCGATTTTGATAGTTCCAGACGAGTAGAGAAAAACCTGATAAACAGACTTGAGTTTTATGATTTTATATTTTAAACTACTTTTTAGACACCTTTTTGAGTTCATTTATATTGCTCACTTTCATCCAGAATTAGGTGGTCACTTCGTCCAAAATATCCACTTAGCCTCTTCTTTAGGTGTTTCTGCTGAATCAGTATCCGCATTTCTACCTTATATGTAATTGACATCCTCTTGGGATTGTGTCGAAACTTTGAGGAAAAAACGATTGCAATTTTTCAATTCATTGACCACAATTTTGTTACAACTTTTCAAGTACTTTGCCGAATTGTCTTTGGTTTGGAATAATATTCTCGCTTCAGAACACATAAGGACAACACCCAATTCCACAATAAGTTCTTCAAAAGCATAACTCTTACTTCTAAAACTTCCCGTCAAATCACTATTTAATCTTTTCTTTGCTCTTGTGGAATGGGTCAACTCATGTAAATAAGTTCAGTAATACGAAGCCTCTTTTAAAAAGCCTTAATGTTGGGCATATTGAGTTTATCTGTTGAGGGCTGATAATAAGCTCTGTCTCCAAGAAAATTCATCTGACAATAAATCTTCTTTTTTCTTAAGACTGTTTAAAAGTTAGTGAGATACTCCCCTAAATAATAGAATATACTAAACCTATTATAGATTTGATAAAAGGGGAATTTGCTATGTTATTTATTTTAAAACAAATAACTACATCAAATATAACAATTGTTTTAACACTCTTAAAAAAATAAAATCTGTTTTGTCATAAATAAAATATAAATTAATCTGTATAAAAGCTTAATACAATTGGATCTTCTTCCGGACTGTACGGCACAAAAAAAAGCTGCAAGATTACCTTGCAGCTTTTCATAACAATTTAATTGACTCAACTTTATTAAAAAAGCTAACTCTTTATTACATCGAAACAATAATGAACTCACTTCTTCGATTTGCCTGATGTTCTTCTGTAGTACATTTTACGCCATCAGCACATTTATTCAGTAATTGTGTTTCTCCGTACCCTTTTCCGGTTATACGATCAACAGCTATTCCTTTTTTAACCAGCCATGCCACTGTTGCTTTAGCTCTTCTGTCGGAGAGTTTTTCATTGTACGCATGTGTTTGTCTACTGTCTGTGTGCGAGCGAACATCAATTTTCATGCTTGGATTTTGAATCATCACCTGACGGATTTTCTCTAACTCAATGGCGGCCTCTTTTCGAACAATCGATTTACCTAAATCGAAATAAATCATTTTTATATGTAAAATTTTCGCCAAATCGTCACCCACAATCAATTTTTCAATCGTTTTTTCGACCACTTTTTGAGGCGTTTTTTTCAAAGGCAGTGTCAAACTTGTTTTATCGATCGCTTTAGGCAATTCATTAGTGTCATAATCTTGTCTTGCAGCGCGAACAAAGTATTCTTTATTGCAGTTTACTTTAAAACTATACTTCCCATCGGCTTTGGTTATTACCTCTCCTATTATCTGAAGCTGATTGTCCAGTAAATTTACTTTTGCATTCTCTAATACCAAATTTGTTTCGGCATCTATAACAGTTCCTGATAAAATCTCCTCACAAGGCAATTTTCTGGTTTCCGAAAAACGATAAACGTCATCATAACCATGTCCTCCATCTCTATTGGAGGAGAAAAAACCGGTTCTGCTTTTACTGTCCATTATAAAACCAAAATCATCCACTTTTGTATTTATAGGAGCTCCAACATTCTGAACTTCGCTAAAAGTCAAATCATTTTTAATAGTCGAAACATAGACATCAAGTCCTCCTAATCCCGGACGTCCGTCGCTGGCAAAATACAATTCATTGTCTCCTGATATAAAAGGAAAAGTTTCTCTTCCCTCAGTATTAATTGCGGCTCCCAGGTTTTCAGGTTTACCAAAACTGCCATCCGTATTAATCGTCACACTATACAAATCTGATTGTCCAAAAGTACCCGGCATGTCTGAAGCAAAGTATAACTTTTTTTCATCTACACTTAATGTCGGATGTGCCACACTGTATTGATCACTGTTAAAAGGCAATTCAACAATATTCGTCCATTTACCTTTTATGTAACTTGCCTTATACAATTTTAACAAAGTGACCTTCTTGTCGTCTGTCCCTTTTGTACCGTTTAGAAAATTGTTTCTGGTAAAATACATCGTTAATCCGTCTTTTGTAAAAACAGGAGTCGATTCATTAAATTTTGAATTAATCTTATTCTCAAAACGTTTCGGAATTCCTACACTACCATCGGCGTTTAATTCTGCCGAATAAAGATTTGTAAACGATTTATTGGTCCATTTAAATTTTGCTTTGGCAACTCCGCCCGTGTCTCTGGCAGACGCAAATACCAATTTATTATCTAAAAAAGAACTTCCATAATCTGAGTATCTTGAATTAATTCCGGCATCGGCAATTTCAAATCTCCCTGAATTGTTTTTTATCTGCTCTAAATAATTTTTATTCTTTTCAAATAACAATCCTCTTTTATCAGTACTTGCTTTTTGGTTGAAAAGCTCTAATATTTTATCGGCTTTGGTATAATTTCCAGTTGCTTTTAGGGTTTGAGCATATCGGTAATAATACTCAAATTCCTGTTGATCATTCATTCCGAAAAGAGCTTTGTACCATTTTAATGCTCTCACCAACTCGCCATTAAAATAATAGGCGTTACCCAATCGTTGGAGCATTTTTTCCTCTTTATATCCTTTTTCTGCTACCTTTTCGTAAGTAGCAATTGCATCTATGTAAGCATACTGATTGTAATTTTTATCAGCTTTGTCTAAACCTGACTTTTGTGCCATTCCACTAAAAAAAACGGAAGACAGAAAGACCGTATATGCTATTTTTTTTATTTTCATAATTAGAAGAATCTAGGTGAAGTTATTCGGCTGTAATTTTTTAAGAATTCAAAACGCAGAAATATCTCATGCGACCCTGAGTTGTAGTTTACTAATCGGGTTGTTTCGCGATCATAGGAATACCCTAAATACATGCTATCGGTTATCTGAAATCCTGCCAAAGCACTAAAAGAGGCGCTCCATCTGTAAGCTACTCCGACCACAAATTTATCGTTGAACATAAAATTTGCCGATGCGTCTACTTGTAATGGTGAACCTTCTACCATTTTAGTCATTAAAGCCGGCTTGAATTTTATCGTTTCATAACGATTTAGATTAAATACATAACCCGCTATGAAATAATAGTTAATACGGTCTTTATAGATGGAATAATCGTTATCGTCAAAGCGGGTAGTTTGAATAAAATTAGGAACGGATAATCCCACATAAGCTTTATCCGTATGCCAGTAAACTCCGGCTCCGATATTTGGAGCGAATTTATTCTGAAAATCCTGAAACTGGGTATCTCCCTGATGTTCCGGGTTTAACTTTGTAGGATCCAGCTTAAATATATTGGCAGAACCTTTAATACCAAAAGAAAGTTTAGCGGTTGCTGATGTTTGTATGGAGTAAGAGAAATCAGCTGATATATTGTTTTCATTTGTTGGTCCGATTTTATCATTGACTAACGATACTCCTAATCCTACATTATTGTTTATTGGTGTGTTTAACGAAAAACTGCTGGTTTCGGGTGCTCCATCCAATCCAACCCACTGGGTGCGATACAATCCGAAAATACTCATAGCTCCGCGAGAACCGGCATAAGCGGGATTTATATTGATGGTATTATACATGTATTGTGTAAACTGCGCATCTTGCTGGGCAAAACCTGCGGTAGAACAAAACAATAAAACTAAAACTAATTTTTTCATTTATTTTATTTTTAAAGAATGGCTTAGCCTATTGACTAAGCCATTTTATTAGTACAGAATATTATTTGGTCAGGTATAAATACCCCGCCTCCTGATGTGGATTGGATTGGTTGTCTTTGTATTTAATGATATAATAATAAGTTCCTTCCGGTAATCCATCTGAATCTTTGATTGTAACACGTCCTTCAGAAATACCTCTAAAAACAATATCATTATTATTGTAATGATCACGATCAAAAACCAAAACTCCCCAACGGTTAAAAATCTGAACCGTATTATCAGGATAACATTCTAATCCCTGAATATAAAATCTCTCGTTCTTGCTGTCTCCATTTATAGAAACCGCGTTGAATACTTTAATTACACAACCTTGTAGCGATAATACTGTTGGTTTATCTCCCTCTACACTACTATCATCTGATTTGTCTTTTACGACAATATGATCAGGACTTGTTCCAAAAACTTCGGCTTGATTCGATATACTTCCTGCATTAATATCGGCTTGTAGGATCGAATAAGTTCCTGTAAAAGAAGTGTTATCCTCTTCTCCTACCCCTAAATTTATTGGGCCTCCGGTCATGGTAATTCCAGTTAACGGATCTACTATATAAACATTAGTCAACGCTACATTTCCTGTATTGGTTACGGTGAAATTATACGTAATAGTCTCCCCTACTTTTGCATTACTGTCACCATTTTCATCATTGAAATGTGCCGTTTTCACTAAAGCAATACTTGGTTTAGATACTGGTATCATAACACTAACCACAACAGTACTAGATACTGTACTACAGTTAGATGGATTCGTTATTTCACATATTTTATATTCCACTGTATAGTTTCCTGCCGCAGTATTTGGAGCTACAGTTACAGTACCATCTGCATTCAAAGTTAATCCTGCAGGAACAGTTACTGACGTCAAACTTACTTGACCCGGATTTGTACCTATAACTACTGGATTACCATTTAAAGTATCATTTGATGTCAAAGAAGTACTATTACCTCCCGTATTTCCATTAATTGATGCTGTAGTCTCTGTCAATGCAACAATTGCTGCTGCACTTACCACAACAGTACTAGATACTGTACTACAGTTAGATGGATTCGTTATTTCACATATTTTATATTCCACTGTATAGTTTCCTGCCGCAGTATTTGGAGCTACAGTTACAGTACCATCTGCATTCAAAGTTAATCCTGCAGGAACAGTTACTGACGTCAAACTTACTTGACCCGGATTTGTACCTATAACTACTGGATTACCATTTAAAGTATCATTTGATGTCAAAGAAGTACTATTACCTCCCGTATTTCCATTAATTGATGCTGTAGTCTCTGTCAATGCAACAATTGCTGCTGCACTTACCACAACAGTACTAGATACTGTACTACAGTTAGATGGATTCGTTATTTCACATATTTTATATTCCACTGTATAGTTTCCTGCCGCAGTATTTGGAGCTACAGTTACAGTACCATCTGCATTCAAAGTTAATCCTGCAGGAACAGTTACTGACGTCAAACTTACTTGACCCGGATTTGTACCTATAACTACTGGATTACCATTTAAAGTATCATTTGATGTCAAAGAAGTACTATTACCTCCCGTATTTCCATTAATTGATGCTGTAGTCTCTGTCAATGCAACAATTGCTGCTGCACTTACCACAACAGTACTAGATACTGTACTACAGTTAGATGGATTCGTTATTTCACATATTTTATATTCCACTGTATAGTTTCCTGCCGCAGTATTTGGAGCTACAGTTACAGTACCATCTGCATTCAAAGTTAATCCTGCAGGAACAGTTACTGACGTCAAACTTACTTGACCCGGATTTGTACCTATAACTACTGGATTACCATTTAAAGTATCATTTGATGTCAAAGAAGTACTATTACCTCCCGTATTTCCATTAATTGATGCTGTAGTCTCTGTCAATGCAACAATTGCTGCTGCACTTACCACAACAGTACTAGATACTGTACTACAGTTAGATGGATTCGTTATTTCACATATTTTATATTCCACTGTATAGTTTCCTGCCGCAGTATTTGGAGCTACAGTTACAGTACCATCTGCATTCAAAGTTAATCCTGCAGGAACAGTTACTGACGTCAAACTTACTTGACCCGGATTTGTACCTATAACTACTGGATTACCATTTAAAGTATCATTTGATGTCAAAGAAGTACTATTACCTCCCGTATTTCCATTAATTGATGCTGTAGTCTCTGTCAATGCAACAATTGCTGCTGCACTTACCACAACAGTACTAGATACTGTACTACAGTTAGATGGATTCGTTATTTCACATATTTTATACTCCACTGTATAGTTTCCTGCCGCAGTATTTGGAGCTACAGTTACAGTACCATCTGCATTCAAAGTTAATCCTGCAGGAACAGTTACTGACGTCAAACTTACTTGACCCGGATTTGTACCTATAACTACTGGATTACCATTTAAAGTATCATTTGATGTCAAAGAAGTACTATTACCTCCCGTATTTCCATTAATTGATGCTGTAGTCTCTGTCAATGCAACAATTGCTGCTGCACTTACCACAACAGTACTAGATACTGTACTACAGTTAGATGGATTCGTTATTTCACATATTTTATATTCCACTGTATAGTTTCCTGCCGCAGTATTTGGAGCTACAGTTACAGTACCATCTGCATTCAAAGTTAATCCTGCAGGAACAGTTACTGACGTCAAACTTACTTGACCCGGATTTGTACCTATAACTACTGGATTACCATTTAAAGTATCATTTGATGTCAAAGAAGTACTATTACCTCCCGTATTTCCATTAATTGATGCTGTAGTCTCTGTCAATGCAACAATTGCTGCTGCACTTACCACAACAGTACTAGATACTGTACTACAGTTAGATGGATTCGTTATTTCACATATTTTATACTCCACTGTATAGTTTCCTGCCGCAGTATTTGGAGCTACAGTTACAGTACCATCTGCATTCAAAGTTAATCCTGCAGGAACAGTTACTGACGTCAAACTTACTTGACCCGGATTTGTACCTATAACTACTGGATTACCATTTAAAGTATCATTTGATGTCAAAGAAGTACTATTACCTCCCGTATTTCCATTAATTGATGCTGTAGTCTCTGTCAATGCAACAATTGCTGCTGCACTTACCACAACAGTA
Organism: Flavobacterium sp. N502540; assembly: GCF_025947365.1. NCBI lineage: Bacteria > Pseudomonadati > Bacteroidota > Flavobacteriia > Flavobacteriales > Flavobacteriaceae > Flavobacterium > Flavobacterium sp. N502540. The sequence continues at coordinate 3,876,961 of NZ_CP110012.1, read as the reverse complement.
CTAGATACTGTACTACAGTTAGATGGATTCGTTATTTCACATATTTTATATTCCACTGTATAGTTTCCTGCCGCAGTATTTGGAGCTACAGTTACAGTACCATCTGCATTCAAAGTTAATCCTGCAGGAACAGTTACTGACGTCAAACTTACTTGACCCGGATTTGTACCTATAACTACTGGATTACCATTTAAAGTATCATTTGATGTCAAAGAAGTACTATTACCTCCCGTATTTCCATTAATTGATGCTGTAGTCTCTGTCAATGCAACAATTGCTGCTGCACTTACCACAACAGTACTAGATACTGTACTACAGTTAGATGGATTCGTTATTTCACATATTTTATATTCCACTGTATAGTTTCCTGCCGCAGTATTTGGAGCTACAGTTACAGTACCATCTGCATTCAAAGTTAATCCTGCAGGAACAGTTACTGACGTCAAACTTACTTGACCCGGATTTGTACCTATAACTACTGGATTACCATTTAAAGTATCATTTGATGTCAAAGAAGTACTATTACCTCCCGTATTTCCATTAATTGATGCTGTAGTCTCTGTCAATGCAACAATTGCTGCTGCACTTACCACAACAGTACTAGATACTGTACTACAGTTAGATGGATTCGTTATTTCACATATTTTATACTCCACTGTATAGTTTCCTGCCGCAGTATTTGGAGCTACAGTTACAGTACCATCTGCATTCAAAGTTAATCCTGCAGGAACAGTTACTGACGTCAAACTTACTTGACCCGGATTTGTACCTATAACTACTGGATTACCATTTAAAGTATCATTTGATGTCAAAGAAGTACTATTACCTCCCGTATTTCCATTAATTGATGCTGTAGTCTCTGTCAATGCAACAATTGCTGCTGCACTTACCACAACAGTACTAGATACTGTACTACAGTTAGATGGATTCGTTATTTCACATATTTTATACTCCACTGTATAGTTTCCTGCCGCAGTATTTGGAGCTACAGTTACAGTACCATCTGCATTCAAAGTTAATCCTGCAGGAACAGTTACTGACGTCAAACTTACTTGACCCGGATTTGTACCTATAACTACTGGATTACCATTTAAAGTATCATTTGATGTCAAAGAAGTACTATTACCTCCCGTATTTCCATTAATTGATGCTGTAGTCTCTGTCAATGCAACAATTGCTGCTGCACTTACCACAACAGTACTAGATACTGTACTACAGTTAGATGGATTCGTTATTTCACATATTTTATACTCCACTGTATAGTTTCCTGCCGCAGTATTTGGAGCTACAGTTACAGTACCATCTGCATTCAAAGTTAATCCTGCAGGAACAGTTACTGACGTCAAACTTACTTGACCCGGATTTGTACCTATAACTACTGGATTACCATTTAAAGTATCATTTGATGTCAAAGAAGTACTATTACCTCCCGTATTTCCATTAATTGATGCTGTAGTCTCTGTCAATGCAACAATTGCTGCTGCACTTACCACAACAGTACTAGATACTGTACTACAGTTAGATGGATTCGTTATTTCACATATTTTATACTCCACTGTATAGTTTCCTGCCGCAGTATTTGGAGCTACAGTTACAGTACCATCTGCATTCAAAGTTAATCCTGCAGGAACAGTTACTGACGTCAAACTTACTTGACCCGGATTTGTACCTATAACTACTGGATTACCATTTAAAGTATCATTTGATGTCAAAGAAGTACTATTACCTCCCGTATTTCCATTAATTGATGCTGTAGTCTCTGTCAATGCAACAATTGCTGCTGCACTTACCACAACAGTACTAGATACTGTACTACAGTTAGATGGATTCGTTATTTCACATATTTTATATTCCACTGTATAGTTTCCTGCCGCAGTATTTGGAGCTACAGTTACAGTACCATCTGCATTCAAAGTTAATCCTGCAGGAACAGTTACTGACGTCAAACTTACTTGACCCGGATTTGTACCTATAACTACTGGATTACCATTTAAAGTATCATTTGATGTCAAAGAAGTACTATTACCTCCCGTATTTCCATTAATTGATGCTGTAGTCTCTGTCAATGCAACAATTGCTGCTGCACTTACCACAACAGTACTAGATACTGTACTACAGTTAGATGGATTCGTTATTTCACATATTTTATATTCCACTGTATAGTTTCCTGCCGCAGTATTTGGAGCTACAGTTACAGTACCATCTGCATTCAAAGTTAATCCTGCAGGAACAGTTACTGACGTCAAACTTACTTGACCCGGATTTGTACCTATAACTACTGGATTACCATTTAAAGTATCATTTGATGTCAAAGAAGTACTATTACCTCCCGTATTTCCATTAATTGATGCTGTAGTCTCTGTCAATGCAACAATTGCTGCTGCACTTACCACAACAGTACTAGATACTGTACTACAGTTAGATGGATTCGTTATTTCACATATTTTATACTCCACTGTATAGTTTCCTGCCGCAGTATTTGGAGCTACAGTTACAGTACCATCTGCATTCAAAGTTAATCCTGCAGGAACAGTTACTGACGTCAAACTTACTTGACCCGGATTTGTACCTATAACTACTGGATTACCATTTAAAGTATCATTTGATGTCAAAGAAGTACTATTACCTCCCGTATTTCCATTAATTGATGCTGTAGTCTCTGTCAATGCAACAATTGCTGCTGCACTTACCACAACAGTACTAGATACTGTACTACAGTTAGATGGATTCGTTATTTCACATATTTTATATTCCACTGTATAGTTTCCTGCCGCAGTATTTGGAGCTACAGTTACAGTACCATCTGCATTCAAAGTTAATCCTGCAGGAACAGTTACTGACGTCAAACTTACTTGACCCGGATTTGTACCTATAACTACTGGATTACCATTTAAAGTATCATTTGATGTCAAAGAAGTACTATTACCTCCCGTATTTCCATTAATTGATGCTGTAGTCTCTGTCAATGCAACAATTGCTGCTGCACTTACCACAACAGTACTAGATACTGTACTACAGTTAGATGGATTCGTTATTTCACATATTTTATACTCCACTGTATAGTTTCCTGCCGCAGTATTTGGAGCTACAGTTACAGTACCATCTGCATTCAAAGTTAATCCTGCAGGAACAGTTACTGACGTCAAACTTACTTGACCCGGATTTGTACCTATAACTACTGGATTACCATTTAAAGTATCATTTGATGTCAAAGAAGTACTATTACCTCCCGTATTTCCATTAATTGATGCTGTAGTCTCTGTCAATGCAACAATTGCTGCTGCACTTACCACAACAGTACTAGATACTGTACTACAGTTAGATGGATTCGTTATTTCACATATTTTATATTCCACTGTATAGTTTCCTGCCGCAGTATTTGGAGCTACAGTTACAGTACCATCTGCATTCAAAGTTAATCCTGCAGGAACAGTTACTGACGTCAAACTTACTTGACCCGGATTTGTACCTATAACTACTGGATTACCATTTAAAGTATCATTTGATGTCAAAGAAGTACTATTACCTCCCGTATTTCCATTAATTGATGCTGTAGTCTCTGTCAATGCAACAATTGCTGCTGCACTTACCACAACAGTACTAGATACTGTACTACAGTTAGATGGATTCGTTATTTCACATATTTTATATTCCACTGTATAGTTTCCTGCCGCAGTATTTGGAGCTACAGTTACAGTACCATCTGCATTCAAAGTTAATCCTGCAGGAACAGTTACTGACGTCAAACTTACTTGACCCGGATTTGTACCTATAACTACTGGATTACCATTTAAAGTATCATTTGATGTCAAAGAAGTACTATTACCTCCCGTATTTCCATTAATTGATGCTGTAGTCTCTGTCAATGCAACAATTGCTGCTGCACTTACCACAACAGTACTAGATACTGTACTACAGTTAGATGGATTCGTTATTTCACATATTTTATACTCCACTGTATAGTTTCCTGCCGCAGTATTTGGAGCTACAGTTACAGTACCATCTGCATTCAAAGTTAATCCTGCAGGAACAGTTACTGACGTCAAACTTACTTGACCCGGATTTGTACCTATAACTACTGGATTACCATTTAAAGTATCATTTGATGTCAAAGAAGTACTATTACCTCCCGTATTTCCATTAATTGATGCTGTAGTCTCTGTCAATGCAACAATTGCTGCTGCACTTACCACAACAGTACTAGATACTGTACTACAGTTAGATGGATTCGTTATTTCACATATTTTATACTCCACTGTATAGTTTCCTGCCGCAGTATTTGGAGCTACAGTTACAGTACCATCTGCATTCAAAGTTAATCCTGCAGGAACAGTTACTGACGTCAAACTTACTTGACCCGGATTTGTACCTATAACTACTGGATTACCATTTAAAGTATCATTTGATGTCAAAGAAGTACTATTACCTCCCGTATTTCCATTAATTGATGCTGTAGTCTCTGTCAATGCAACAATTGCTGCTGCACTTACCACAACAGTACTAGATACTGTACTACAGTTAGATGGATTCGTTATTTCACATATTTTATACTCCACTGTATAGTTTCCTGCCGCAGTATTTGGAGCTACAGTTACAGTACCATCTGCATTCAAAGTTAATCCTGCAGGAACAGTTACTGACGTCAAACTTACTTGACCCGGATTTGTACCTATAACTACTGGATTACCATTTAAAGTATCATTTGATGTCAAAGAAGTACTATTACCTCCCGTATTTCCATTAATTGATGCTGTAGTCTCTGTCAATGCAACAATTGCTGCTGCACTTACCACAACAGTACTAGATACTGTACTACAGTTAGATGGATTCGTTATTTCACATATTTTATACTCCACTGTATAGTTTCCTGCCGCAGTATTTGGAGCTACAGTTACAGTACCATCTGCATTCAAAGTTAATCCTGCAGGAACAGTTACTGACGTCAAACTTACTTGACCCGGATTTGTACCTATAACTACTGGATTACCATTTAAAGTATCATTTGATGTCAAAGAAGTACTATTACCTCCCGTATTTCCATTAATTGATGCTGTAGTCTCTGTCAATGCACATAAATAATTATTAATAATTACTTCTATTGATCCAGACGAACACCCATTAACAGTTACTGTATAATTAAAAGTTGACCCTGCCAGTAATCCTGAAATAGTTGTAGAAGATGTACTTCCATTAATATTACCTGGGTTTATTGTCCAATTTCCTACAGGTAAATCATTCAAAACTACACTACCTGTTACGACTACACAAGTAGGTTGCATAATCGTACCTAATGTTGGTGTTGTTGGAATGACATTAACAGTAAATGTAGCGTCTGATGTTGTCGCTGCACAAGAGCCATTGGCTGCAACAGTATAACGAACTGTTACCGAGGTATCAGAAGAAACATCTGCCGGTGTATAAGTAGTTCCTGAAATCGTTCCCCCTCCTGAAACAACTGACCAGGTACCACCTGCTGGTGTAGCTGATAAGGATTTAGTACTGTTCTCACAAATAGCTGTAGTGCTTGTTGTATTAGTTGCTGTTCCTGAAAATACATTAACAGTAAATGTAGTGTCTGATGTTGTCGCTGCACAAGAGCCATTGGCTGCAACAGTATAACGAACTGTTACCGAGGTATCAGAAGAAACATCTGCCGGTGTATAAGTAGTTCCTGAAATCGTTCCCCCTCCTGAAACAACTGACCAGGTACCACCTGCTGGTGTAGCTGATAAGGATTTAGTACTGTTCTCACAAATAGCTGTAGTGCTTGTTGTATTAGTTGCTGTTCCTGAAAATACATTAACAGTAAATGTAGTGTCTGATGTTGTCGCTGCACAAGAGCCATTGGCTGCAACAGTATAACGAACTGTTACCGAGGTATCAGAAGAAACATCTGCCGGTGTATAAGTAGTTCCTGAAATCGTTCCCCCTCCTGAAACAACTGACCAGGTACCACCTGCTGGTGTAGCTGATAAGGATTTGGTACTGTTCTCACAAATAGCTGTAGTGCTTGTTGTATTAGTTGCTGTTCCTGAAAATACATTAACAGTAAATGTAGTGTCTGATGTTGTCGCTGCACAAGAGCCATTGGCTGCAACAGTATAACGAACTGTTACCGAAGTATCAGAAGAAACATCTGCCGGTGTATAAGTAGTTCCTGAAATCGTTCCACCTCCTGAAACAACTGACCAGGTACCACCTGCTGGTGTAGCTGATAAGGATTTGGTACTGTTCTCACAAATAGCTGTAGTGCTTGTTGTATTAGTTGCTGTTCCTGAAAATACATTAACAGTAAATGTAGTGTCTGATGTTGTCGCTGCACAAGAGCCATTGGCTGCAACAGTATAACGAACTGTTACCGAAGTATCAGAAGAAACATCTGCCGGTGTATAAGTAGTTCCTGAAATCGTCCCTCCTCCTGAAACAACTGACCAGGTACCACCTGCTGGTGTAGCTGATAAGGATTTGGTACTGTTCTCACAAATAGCTGCAGTACTTGTTGTATTAGTTGCTGTTCCTGAAAATACATTAACAGTAAATGTAGTGTCTGATGTTGTCGCTGCACAAGAGCCATTGGCTGCAACAGTATAACGAACTGTTACCGAAGTATCAGAAGAAACATCTGCCGGTGTATAAGTAGTTCCTGAAATCGTCCCTCCTCCTGAAACAACTGACCAGGTACCACCTGCTGGTGTAGCTGATAAGGATTTGGTACTGTTCTCACAAATAGCTGTAGTGCTTGTTGTATTAGTTGCTGTTCCTGAAAATACATTAACAGTAAATGTAGTGTCTGATGTTGTCGCTGCACAAGAGCCATTGGCTGCAACAGTATAACGAACTGTTACCGAGGTATCAGAAGAAACATCTGCCGGTGTATAAGTAGTTCCTGAAATCGTTCCCCCTCCTGAAACAACTGACCAGGTACCACCTGCTGGTGTAGCTGATAAGGATTTGGTACTGTTCTCACAAATAGCTGTAGTGCTTGTTGTATTAGTTGCTGTTCCTGAAAATACATTAACAGTAAATGTAGTGTCTGATGTTGTCGCTGCACAAGAGCCATTGGCTGCAACAGTATAACGAACTGTTACCGAGGTATCAGAAGAAACATCTGCCGGTGTATAAGTAGTTCCTGAAATCGTTCCCCCTCCTGAAACAACTGACCAGGTACCACCTGCTGGTGTAGCTGATAAGGATTTGGTACTGTTCTCACAAATAGCTGTAGTGCTTGTTGTATTAGTTGCTGTTCCTGAAAATACATTAACAGTAAATGTAGTGTCTGATGTTGTCGCTGCACAAGAGCCATTGGCTGCAACAGTATAACGAACTGTTACCGAAGTATCAGAAGAAACATCTGCCGGTGTATAAGTAGTTCCTGAAATCGTTCCCCCCCCTGAAACAACTGACCAGGTACCACCTGCTGGTGTAGCTGATAAGGATTTGGTACTGTTCTCACAAATAGCTGTAGTGCTTGTTGTATTAGTTGCTGTTCCTGAAAATACATTAACAGTAAATGTAGTGTCTGATGTTGTCGCTGCACAAGAGCCATTGGCTGCAACAGTATAACGAACTGTTACCGAAGTATCAGAAGAAACATCTGCCGGTGTATAAGTAGTTCCTGAAATCGTTCCCCCTCCTGAAACAACTGACCAGGTACCACCTGCTGGTGTAGCTGATAAGGATTTGGTACTGTTCTCACAAATAGCTGCAGTACTTGTTGTATTTGTTGCTGTTCCTGAAAATACATTAACAGTAAATGTAACGTCTGATGTTGTCGCTGGACAGGATCCATTGGCTGCAACAGTATAACGAACTGTTACCGAAGTATCAGAAGAAACATCTGCCGGTGTATAAGTAGTTCCTGAAATCGTCCCTCCTCCTGAAACAACTGACCAGGTACCACCTGCTGGTGTAGCTGATAAGGATTTAGTACTGTTCTCGCAAATAGCTGCAGTGCTTGTTGTATTAGTTGCTACAACAGCAGCTGTGGGGACTGGGGTTACAGAAGAAGAATTATTTGTTCCATTTATATCAATAATATCTGCCGATGCTATACTTGCAGTGTTTAAATAAACACCCGACGGCTTTACTGTAGCAACTATCGACAAAGTCGGTGTAGCTCCAATATTTAACAACCCAACATCCCAAACACCATTGATTGAATTATAAGTTCCAACAGACGGCGTAGCAGATACAAATGTATATCCCGAAGGTAGTAAATCTGTAACTTTTGTATTTGTTGAGTTACTAGGTCCAGCATTACTAGCTGTTAATGTAAATGTAACACCACACCCAACTTGCGGAGACATGCTGCTTGTTGCTTTTGTTACACCTAAATCTGCATTTGTTATACCTTCAATTAAATCAACAAAAACACCTGAATCTAATGATGAATCACCAGCATCTGCAATAACAATTTTAAAAGTATAAGTTGCTCCAGGAGTTAAACCTGTTACGTTCCTAGTTATCAATTTTGTTAAACCATTAAGTTCTACAAAAACTGGAAAAGGACCTGGTTGAGGTTGAGGATTTGTAATATATCTACCTCCTGAAATCGTAGTTGTGTGTCCATTATTAGTATACAAAGCAGATTGCGTACCATCATAAGCCGCTACAGGTGGAAAACCACTAAAACCAGGAACTCCCGAATTCACCTTATTAATTGATGTTGCATTTCCATTTGGCAATGTTGCCATATTTAATGTACCCGCAATGCCAGGGCCAGTAATAAAAAAACCAAAGGCATCGTCAAAACTTGATCCTACATAATCAGGATATTCCTCAGAACCAAATTGATATCCAATTTTAAGACCAGAAACAGTAGGCCCCAATGTAATTGTAAACGAGTAAGAAATCAAATCTCGCGTAGCTGTTGCGTCTATTGTTGATAAATTAGGATCTGAAAGAGTAGTTGCACCTGCTGGATTATAAGAACTTTGATTAGCTGTGTTTCTATTTGTTAACTCAAATGGTGCATTTCCAGTAGAAAAATAAGCTCCACTTGTTAACCCCAGTCCTGCTCCCGCAACTCCATTTGTAAATGTAGCAACTTGATTAGACCTTACAGTCGAAATAGCTGCAGCGCCACTCAAAGTCCCCCCAGTGATAACGATTCCTGGACCATTAAGTGCTGAATTAATTTGAGAATTAGTTGGATTTGTAAGTATAGTAGCCTGCGAATACAAAAAGAAAGAATTGAGTAGAAAAAAAATAAATAGTGCTCTCCTTATCTCATCAAAGGGTGATAGTAATTTTTTACACATAAAAATTAGTTTAAACTTTGTTGCGAAAATATAAAATTAAAACTACATTTCATTATTGTAAGCTGATTTCTATTAATTTAAATATAAATTTTATCACTCAAACTGAAAAAAGGTTTTGTCACATCTATAAAAATAAAATATAACTATTAAAATAATTTGTAAACCAAAACTGAATATACAAACAAAAAACGGAGAAAAAATTAAACTACATTTTTACAATCAGTTAGTTTATTAAATTCTTCAATTGTTTTAAAGTTCAAAGCCGAATGCCTTCTTTTTTATTGTACCAAATTTCGATGTATTCAAAAACTTCAAGTCCCATCTGTTCTCTAGAAATTAATTTACTGCCGCAAAACAATTCGTTTTTAAAGATTTGAAAAAACTTTCAGCAACCGCATTATCCCAGCCTTCTCTTTTACGGCCCATACTTCTTGTGCTATTTTTATAGAAGTCAAATACATCAGCATTTTTTTTTATTTGCATATTGGATTCCTCGGTCAGAATTTGCATATTGATGTAATATAAAAATAATTTTACTCGATTTAAAAAAGTACAGCTTCCTGTAACTATAATCAAATAGAGCATTTAATTGTCATTTTGGGGAAACTTTCTAAAAAAAATCTTTTATTAACAATTCCTTTTGGAATAATAAAAAAATTAAAATATAAAATTTCCATGTTAGGTCTTAAAAAAAGTTATTATCTTGCTAATGCATAAGAAAATTAAAAAAAAATAGTTCTACGCTGCAATTTGGGTTTGTGATAACTTTTAATCCTCCGAAGGGCGTTTATTATAATATCGTCTTAAACTATGAACTGCATTATTATTGATGACGAAGAAATGGCAAGGGCCATCATGGGAAAAATGATTGAGAGTACCTCCCAGTTAAACGTGTTACAAGAGTTCTCAAATGCTATAAATGCCATAAAGTATCTTAATCAGAATGAGGTCGATTTGATTTTTCTGGATATCCATATGCCTGATTTTACCGGTTTCGATTTTATTCAAACAATTAAAAATCCTCCCAAAATTATACTGGTAACTTCTGATAAAAATTTTGCTATCGAAGCTTTTGAATACGAATGTATTATTGATTATTTAGTGAAACCTATTACAGAAGATCGTTTTCAAAAAGCAATTCAAAAAGCGAATACGACACCATCATCTGAAAAAAAAAATATTAATAAAGGAATAAATGAAGATAATATAAACGAATTTTATATTAATATTGATCGTCGTTTTATCAAAATTGAATTTGCTTTAGTAAATATTGTAGAAGCCAAGGGAGATTATATTCATATCAAGACGGAAAACAAAAACTATGTGGTTCACTCCACACTTAAAAAAATTGAAGACAAATTACCTAAAGATTTGTTTTTGAAAGTACATCGTTCCTTTATCATCAACACAAAAAAAATTATTGACATTGAAGACAACAGTGTCTTAGTCGGTAAGGATGTTATTCCTGTAAGTCGTGCCAATCGACCAGATTTGATGAAGCGTTTGAATTTATTATAGCTTTTAAATAAAAATAGTACTACTTGTTTATTAATAGTTAAAAGGTTTTACTCCTTGTCTTTTTTGACTTTGAATAAGGGTTTAGATGTCAACATCCATCTAAGACGCAAACCTACTTCTGTATATTGAAATCCAGCAGCCGTAGCAGACGCAATATTACTTTTAACACCATAAAAATTAACCAAAAAACGATCCGAAAATTTATAACCAAATTTAGCTTGCACCCGATAAGTCGATTGCTTGGCATCATTTTCAATGTATTGAAATCCTGTTGCGGCACTTAGTGTGTAAAAGATAGTATTGCTTTCAGTCGACCTTTCATCTTTCAAAAAATCAATAAAGATCTCATAAGCATTAAATTTACTTGGACTAAAATAAATTATCGGTACTTGTTTTTGAAATGCAATAAATTGATAGTTAAATCCAGCTTTCAAAATTGGTTTTGATAAAAAATTATAATATAATGAGGTAAATAATAAGTTTCGCTTGTTATTATCACTTTGTGTGCTGTAAAAATATTGTGTAAACCATCCTAATTTGAAGTTAGTGCCAATATTATAATTGAAATAAAAATTATCAGCTGTTATCTCTCTACTTACCAGATCAGCATTGAAGTTCTGTATATCTCGCTTGTAACCCACTTCTAAATCTTGCAATTTTAACGGCTTTATTTTGAAAAACACATCTGCTAATAATTGACTATACCTACTAACGAAAGATTGTGCATTACTAAAACCTAGTAAAACATAAAAATTTATTTTGGGATGAAATTGCCACTGTGCGCCTAACTCAAAGTCATTAGAGGTTGCCGAATTTTTAGTTACTGTATTTTCGGTTTTTCTGTATTGGTACTTTCCTAAAAATGTCCATTTTGTAGATATTGGAAAATTAAAAACTGTATTAGTTGCGTAGGCTTCGTTCTTTCCATTATCAAATGAATAACTTAACTTCTCTTCTACACTTGGTGTAAAATTTTCATTTATTTTTTTTAGAAATCCGACAGCATCTTTTTGGTTTTCAAAAATTTTTAAGGTTATATCAACTGCTTTATAAGCTTTTAATGGTTCGCCATTTGCAAAGTAAGCATTCGATATTCCTAAGTTTCCATCGAATGATTTTGCATCGTTGGCCAATATATTTTGGTAATCTGTAATACTTTCTTTAAAATCACTACGATACATTCCTAAAGTTGCAGAAAGGGCAAATACCCAATTTTCATTGGGATTACCAGTTTGGTATTCCTTAATTTTTATGGCTGCTTCTTTGTACTTTTTATTCCAAATTAATGCCTGAACATATCGCTCTTTTGTTTGATTTTGTAATTTTGCATCCTCAATATGCTGGCTTTTTTTTAATGCTTGTTCAGCTATAGATAAAGCTTCGCTATCTCTTTCAGCGATATGTGCAACCAATGATAATCCATTCAGAGAAAACAAACTGTCCTTTTTTGTTACTGCTAATTCTTGATATATCTTGGTTGCATTTTTTTCATCTTTAGTCATTAAATAAATATTAACTTTATTCATTAATGTTTCCTTGTCTTTTGGAAAATCCTCAAAATTTTCATCTAATAAATAAAGTGCGCTATCATAATCTTCTTGCTGTACAAATTGATTGGCATATCCCATTCGTATGTATTTCTTAGAAACCAAGGCATTTGGATTTTTAGCAGAAACTGCCAAAGCTTTATTTACATATACTAAAGCTTCCTTATATTCTTTCAAATTAGACAAAGTATTTGCATATCCTAACAAAGCCGGAAAACTTTCGGGATACTTTGCTATCAGACCAAGGTAATAAGGTTTTGCATCAGAAAATTTTTTATTCCATAACATGCATTCAGCATAATTCAGTTGGATTTCAAAATCATCGGGATACGTTTTTAGCAGTTCAGAAAAAATCACTGTAGCTTTTTCAGGACTTGAATTTAAACCGACAGCTCTGCCGAAACATAGCTTTGCCGTTTTATTATCTGGATATGTCTTTAAGATTTTGCTGAAAAAAATTTCAGCTTGGGCAAATTCCCCTTTCTCTAAATTGGTAAAACCCTCCTGCATATCTTGTGCTTGAATTGATAATCCAAGGAGAAAGCAAAAAAACAAGACTATTTCCTTTTTAATGTTCATTTTATAACATATAATTTGTAATTAACTGCAAGTTAAGTATAAACATTGATTATTCGTCCACAATAAACTGCATATCAATAAAAAAAAAAAAAAAAAATCTTATAAGCAATGTGTATTTGCGTCAGAAATAAGAAACAAAAGAATAAATTAATTATGGATAACAGATAAAGTAGCAAGATGGCAGATTAAAATCATTTTTTTGATTTTTGTCAGCACTGTTCCAATTACTTCCATAAGTACATTGCTTTTTTCTGTTAGACTTTTGCCTTTTTCTAAAATCAATTATTTATATACAGGAAAGAAGGTTTCTTTTTTCCTTCTGAATCTATAAATCCAAACTGTTTTTGTTTGTTTTTGATCCACGGCCATTTTCCAGCAACTTTATCCGGAACTTCTGGAAAATCATATAAAGTCCAGGACACAAATGCAAGTTTTTTCTTTTTGAATATAGATTGCATCTTTTTATGATAATTGGCCTGAACATTTTTTGAATTACCAAACCAACTCCAAAGTCCACGATTAGATGAAAGCCCAAATTCTTGTACTACCAAAGGCTTCTTGGTTGCTTTTTCTAAAACAGCAAGCTTGTCTTCAAAAAGCGAGCTATCTTCATAATAATGATACGATACAAAATCTACCTTATCTTTTAGTATCTCTCCCGATTCAATATTAGAATATCCAACAGTAACCAAATGATTAGGATCGAATTTTTTGACTGTTACAATCATTTGTTCCAGCCAGGGTTTTACATTTTGTTCCCCATGCAATTGAAAATCTAAATCAGGCTCGTTTTTAATATCCCAAGCAATAATATTTTTACAATCCTTAAAAATAGTTACGATTTTCTCTGCATGGCGATGCGTTAAAGTCCAGCTCTCTGGAGAATAATCTCCATAAAAATCAAATAATGTCACAATTACAGCTAGTTTTTTTTCTTCTGCCAAGTCTAAAACTATTTTTAACTTGTCTAATTTTTCTTGTGGAATCTCTGCTTTGCCAAATTCTTCATAAGGAACAAAAATCCTGATCGTATTGAGTTTTGCTTTCGTAATAATTTCAAAATCAGCAGCTATTGTATCTCTGTTAAATTTATTTCCAAACATATCCCAGGCAGAATTTTTAGGATAATAATTAATCCCTTTTATGATATAGGGAACACCATTTTTTAAAATTTCATTACCTTTTACCGTGTATATCTTTTTATTTAATTCTACAGCAACCAAACTCTTTTCTTTTTGCATCCGAACATAATGCCGAATGCGCCAAAAACCATCTTCCAGCAGCATTAAAACCTTATAATTTGCAGTGTCCCGAACAGAAGCTATAAGCTTATTATCCTGATAGATATTTTGAAATTCAACTACATTTTTATCGGTAAAAACGACTTGTTGTCCGTCTTCGCTATAAAAATCTAAGGATGCATGATGTTCTATTGTTGTACTGCGGATTGAAATTTTTCTGGTCTTATTATAGGAAATAACCTGCTCTAATTGCCTCCTCGTACTTTCTGTAAAATAATCTTCAATTCCATCGTTGATATTGTTTTTGAGAGCATTATTTTTTATTACATAAGAAAACAAATAATGCTCCTCAATTTTCCGAATGGTTTGAGCTTCCATTGTTCTACCTTGATTTTTTAAAGTTTCCCAAGTTACTTTCGGTAAATATGTATTTGAGGTCTCTTTTTCCAGATGCAGCATAGAGCTTCTATCTGCTCCAGAATTTAAGTAACCTAAAATTTCACTAATACCAAATAATACCAAAACATTAATTGCAATAAATGAAATTATTAAAATTGACCGATAATTATTTTTATTGTTAATTACTATCATATTTTTTTTCTTCTACTTTTTCACTGCTTCCTAAGGTTGAAATTTCAAATGAATATTTTTTTTCTTTATAGTATTCAGATGAAATAGTAAAAACGGCATAACCTTTTTCACTATCTTCTTGCAAAGTCGCTATGAGTTGATTATGATGATATACTTTTAGACTCACTTTAATTCCATCTGGAACTAACTGATTCATAAAACTACGCAATGGACCGACTATTATAGTACGATTATCTTTTGAAAATCCAAATTCAATTTTTGGATTGATCGGCATATAGTTAATTGCTATAGAATTACTTTCTGCTATTCCCGCTACATAAGCTTTTACGGTATAAACATCCTGGTGATCAGGATGCAAAATCTGAGCAGTTGCAATTCCGTTTATTGTTGTGCCAAATGATTTTAAAACCATACCGCCAGTGGTAGAAATTATAAATGACACCATCGTTCCGTCGCTTACAACATTACCAAATTTATCTTTAATGATAGTGGTTTTTAAGGTAGTAATTTGATTTCCATCTGCAAATTGATGATTTCTAATAAATGAAATCATAAAATTTGTAGCAATTCCAGCAAAAATTACAGCGTCAAATTCTTTAGTAATTGTGGCATTACATTGAGCAGAAACCAAAACGATTCCAGATTTTGTAGGGGCCTTAATTATTTTCCAAGCAATAAGGTCTTTCGTTTTTACTGTTTGAGTTGTAATTGCATTCAAAAACTGACTTCTAAAAATTACGAGAGTATTTTCAGGTTTTGGATTATCAAAGTCATCAGTAGGAATCGTAACGTACATTACAAAATGATCATCCCCTACTAACGTACTTGGTGGACCTAAATAATTTTCGATATTGGTTTTGGTACCGTTGTTGGGCAAAATTTCAAAATTTCCATGTAGTTTATTTTCTCCGTTTACTGCCAAAAACCAATCAATATGGCCTGCTTTTTCAGCATAAATTCTAGGAAGGATAAAAGTCAATTTATCATTTTTTATCGTACCATCTAAAAGTGTTTTTCCTAAAGAATGAATTAGAAATAACTTCGGTTTATTTGACGAATTTCCCTTAAAATCTAAAATTATTTTGTCACCCGCTATAAAGGTCTTTTGCTGTGTAATTAATACAATAGTACCTGTTTGCTTTTTAGGCATTAAAGTGACTGAGACCAATAATATAGTAAACAAACAAAAACTAAATATAGATATTTTATACTTCATTATCTAGGATTTCCAATGTAATTATTGATTTCAATTTTAATAAACGAATACCCTCTATGTCCTTTAACTTTTTGCATTTGTGCACTTTCTTGTCTGCTATTTCGTACTGGAATTATAACACGTCCAAGATCTTTTGATTTTAAACCATTTACAAAACAATTTTCTGTAGAAGATTTTATGATACAAGGCTTCAAATCCTTAGGCAATTTATACGCAAAATATTGCTTACGCTGAATGCGAACTCCCTCTTTTATAAACTGATGATCAACATAAACTAATTCTTTTCTGTCATTGTAATACGAAATTAAAAGCTCAGGGATGGTTACTTCCTGAATTCCGTAATTGAATAAAGTTCCTTTGATTTGGTTATCATCTATCAGTAAATCTGAAATAGCAACCGAATTATACAAGTCGGTGGTTGCCACATTTCCAGCACTTTGAATATCAAATGTTGTGGGAATATTTTTCAATTCCTTTGGCGTAAATTCATCAGGGTTAAAAGTAGTTGGTTTTACATCAGTTGGCTTTAACCACGCAATATCTTCAAAATTCACCTTAAAACTTGTGACCTCTTTTGGCATTAACTTATGTTTAATAGTATACTTAGCGTTAAATACGGCAATTGATTTATAATCTTTATCATACAAAGTAGCTTTCAAGACCACATCTGCAGGAACATTATCTATATTTTGAACTTCACCAATTACGATATATTGATTATTAATTTTTACCAAACTTGCCGATACAATTTCTAAATCTGGTTGGCGCAACACATCTTCATGATAGGTCTGTTGGGTAGTAATCTCTCGTCTCCCTTGCTTGTAATACGAATTAACATTGTCTGAAATAAATTCGTCCGGAGGAATATCGCTATCTTTTTTATCCCGAATAATAAACCATTTCCCTTTTATTTTCTGAACATCATGTATGTACTTTTTTTCAATAAGTTCTAATGGTGTAACCCATTTGGTTACAGCGCTTACTCGGGCTTTGTCTTTATTTTGCTGGATAATTTTAGTTTCGATAGCATCTAACTTCGCGTAAGAATTAAGAACTCCATCAGAAACAGAAATTTCCAGCATAAACTGAGCCACCGAGTATTCTTTATTAGGAACGACATAAGAGTGTGCCTTATCGTAAAACTTAAAATCTAAAGCATCATAATATGCTTTTACAACATTTTCTGGACTAATCTGCGTAGCATTCTTAATGTAAATTCGATATACTCCAAAACTTATAATTAGAAGTAAAATTACTGTCCAAACGTGTAGAAATTTTACCATCGGTGTTGGAAAATTAGCATAAATAATTCCAAACTTATTGAAAGAAGGTTTTTCTAAAGGCTTTATTTTTAAGGCCTGAAGCCAAATCATCTGAACATTAAGCATAAAAGCCACAAGAATGGTTAACATTGGAATAACTCCCCACATCAATTTCAAATAGATTGGTACATCATCTTTTGGAAGAATTTTAGACAATGGATGCACATTTAGTTTTTCCCATACCATAATACCATTTTCTAATTGTGATAATCGATGCCAACCGCAGAAATAGAGTATTGGATCGTAGAATTTATCGTTAGAAAAAACATATTTCAAATTGTATTTTTCAGGAACAGTTAGAAATTGCTGCAATGAACCAATACCTTCAAGTCCCCTGAATTTGGAGTTTTCCAACCGTTCTACTGCACGAGAAGTCAATTCTGGTAATCTTCTTGCCGAATGGTAATTTCCATCAACCGTCATTGCCTTTGTTTGTGTCGACAAGTAGGCCATCTGATCACCAAAACCTAATGGCAAAAACCTCCAGTGATCGTGCTGATCCTGATTTAAGAAATTGACAATTGGCAAAAAGTTAATTTTTTGTGGCTGAAAGGGTCTAAAATACCCTAAAGTCATAGTAAAAACAGCAAAAAACAAAAAGCAACCGGCAAATAATCCACCTATAATTCTGCGATAAACACTGCCAAATTTTACTTGCAAAGCCGTTCTTAAGTCACCTTCAACTAATCGGTAAACAAACTCACCAAAAAAAGGCAAACTCATTATAGAAGCCCAAAGTGTAAAGCGATCTAAGGTTAGGATATTAAAAGCATTTTTTCCTAAAATTGCTAACGGAATTGGAGTTGTGCCACCAGTTCCTAAAACAGTTAGCAAGGTTAAGGATAACCCGAAAAAAATATACCTTTTACTGTAATATCTATAAAATATATAAGGCAATATAAAAAGTAATATTCCCCAAGGTATTAAGAAGAACATCAACCCGGATGAGGTTACTTCTATAAAATTATCACGACTCCCATGCGGAATAGGAACCTGAGTAATGGGATTGGCTTTAGAATTAATCCAATAAGGCAGTATACAAAATACCAACAGAAAAACGGCACTACCACAGAAAAGAATAATACGTTTTAATAGTGACAGAAATGTTTTGCAGAATATTTTGAAAGTGATTTGCTTAAAGGAATTGACATTTCCACGAGCGGTATCCATTACTATCATTCCGATTAAAGGCAAAACGAAAAACACCATCCCGAATAAAGGTGTAACATGATGCGAACAAACAGTTACAGCCATCAAAGACAGAGATGTGAAGTAATATTTTTTTTTTCCTGTTTTAATAAAAAGATAAATCTCTGGAAGTGCATGCATCAAAACGGAAATTCCAATAATACTGGGTAACTGTCCAAAAATATGCAATGTTTCAATAAAAGAAGAAGAAACAACTGCCAGAATAGCTGAATAACCTGCAACAGCTCGATTTCCACTTATTAAAAGTGAAAATCTAAAAGCTCCTGTAATGAATAAAATAATTCCAACAATAGCCACAGTAAACATACCAAATTTCAAACCTCCAATTAAAGAAAGTAATCCAATGACCTGATGTACTAATGGAGGGTAACTCATCACATTAAAACCCGTATACCAACTATAATTCCAAGGTTCAAACCAACTGTGGGCATAATGATTTCCGAAAAAAATATGAATTAAAGCGTCGTAAGTACTTTCCAAAGTAAAAAAAATAGCGCTGCCATGGAAAGTTAATCCAAAAAGTAAGGCTACTATCAAATATTTATTAGAAGTCTCTCTCAATCGCTTTTATTTTAGATTATTGTTTTGTAAATACATCGATATCGCTCTATAGAAGAAAACAATATAACTGTACAGATATCCTTTCATCAAAAGAAATACTTACAAACATCTAAAATATCAAAAAAAAACATACAAAAGCACCAATATTATATCAGAATAATGATCTAAAGGTAATTATTAACAGAATGAGAACATTTACTGTGATATTATTTTATAAAAATATAATTCAATAAATTATATCAAATAAAGTTGAAGTTTTTTTTTAATAGGTTTTCAAATTGGCTTTAGGTTTAGAAAAAGACAGCATTACATAACCTTGTTTGTTTAAATCTATGTCTTGGCATTGATTTAAATTACAGTTAAATTTCAAAATTACAATTCATAATAAATATGTTGATTTAGTTAATTGTTAAAAAGAGGGAATTTATCCTAATAAATTTCTTTGTTACTCTTGTTAAAATTTTCTTATTTTTATTATATTTGTTTGTAAGAATCAGCCCTTTAAAATATTATTTTTATTATTTATTACAATACACTTGAATTGAATATTAAAACTACATATAGAAAGATCACTGCGGAGAATTTTTTCATGCTTACAATTTTATTTGTAAATGCAGGCAATTATTTGTACAATCTGCTATTAGGAAGAATACTTGGACCTTCTGGATTTGCTGATGCTGCAATCTTAATAACTTTGCTCTTAGTATTATCTTTTATTGGAATTACATTTCAGGTTACTGCTACTAAATATACCGTTTTACTCTCAGTAACTCAATCGCATTTCTTTTTAAAATTTATTTTTAAGTATGCAATGTTATTCGGTGTAATACTAGGATGTATAGTAGCCGTATTCAGTACTCAATTACAGGAAATTTTTAAAACCAAAACCTCATTAATGTTCATTTTGTTTGGTTTGGGACTTCCAATCTATTTTATAATGAGTATTAATAGAGGTTTATACCAGGGAAAAAATGATCTGAGAAATTTGTCAAAAACTTACTACTTTGAGATGTTATGTCGTTTGATTGTGACACTTTTGTTGCTCTACTTTTTACCTCAAATCCAATCTTCTATTATTATCTCACTAGGAATTTTAATTTCTTTTGCCTTTGGTTTGATTCCTTTTCAAAAAATAATTTACTGCAAAAACAACAAAACTCTAAGTAATAATTTAGATAAAAAATCCATTATTACATTTTTTGCTCTAACAGCCTTCTATGAATTAACGCAAATTATCATTAACAATAGTGATATTATGTTGGTTAAACATTATTTTGATAATGAAAAAGCGGGCTTATATGCTTCTTTAGCATTAATAGGCCGGGTTGTATATTTTGTTGCCTGGATGTTTGTAATGCTCCTTTTACCTAAAGTAATACATTTAAAAAAAAAAGGAGAAGATACACTTCCAATTCTGTTAAAATATGTTTTATATATTGTTTGCTTGTCTACTATAATTGTTTTAGGTACACTCTTATTTCCCGAAATTGTAGTGCAATTGATGTTTGGCAAGAAATACCTACCCATTGCTTTCTTGCTTTGGAAATATGCATTGGCTACTTCAATTTTTGCCATTGCAAATATTTTTACTTACTATTTTCTTTCTATAAATAAGTATGTACCTGTTATAATATCAGCCTTTCTGGGGCTTACACAAATAATTCTGATCGTCCTCTATCATAATTCAATCGAACAGATCGTTGTTATGCAAATCATCGCGATGACAGCATTATTATTATTTCAACTGTTTTTTTTCTTTTTTAATAACAATAAAAAGTAACATTTTTAAAACATGAAAGTAGCTCTAGTCACTGCATTTCCACCAAGTAAAGTTACACTAAATGAATATGGTTATCATTTGGTAAAAAACTTTGTTCACAACTCAGAAATAGCCGAATTAATTTTATTATCGGATAAAACACTTGAAGCGAAACAATTAGACTTTGACCAAAAAGAAAAAGTTAAAGTTAAAGAATGTTGGAGATTTAACAGTTACACCACTATTTTTTCTATTCTTAATGCAGTTCGACAAGAACAACCAGATGTAATTTTATTTAATCTTCAGTTTGTAAAATTTGGAGATAAAAAAATACCTTCTGCCTTGGGATTATTGTTACCTATGATTTTGAGATTTTTTGGATATAAAACAGTGGTTTTATTGCACAATATATTAGAACAGGTTGATCTGAAAAAAGCGGGATTCACAGAAAATAAATCCATGCAGAAGATTTATAATTTTATTGGAACTAACATTACCAGATGCATTTTGAAAGCCAATAGAGTTGCTGTAACTATTCATAAATATGTGGATGTTTTAAATGTTAAATACCATAGCCAAAATGTAATACTAATACCACATGGAACATTCGAATCGGTCAAAAATCCAAATTTTGAAATTAAATCCGGACCCAAACAAATTATGGCATTTGGAAAATTTGGAACTTATAAAAAAGTTGAAATTTTAATTGAAGCAGTTGAAATTGTTCGAAAAACAAATCCAGAAAAATTAGAGGTAGTGATTGCTGGAACAAATAGTCCAAACACAGCTGGATATTTAGAGGCGTTACAAGAAAAATATAAAAATGTTGAAGGAATTATTTTTACCGGATATGTTGATGAAAATGATGTAGAAAGAATCTTTACTGATAGTACAATTGTGGTTTTCCCTTATACATCTACTACTGGTAGTTCTGGAGTGTTGCACCAAGCGGGCAGCTATGGCAAAGCAGTTATCATGCCTGACTTGGGCGATTTGGCCTTGCTAATTAAAGATGAAGGGTATAAAGGAGAATTTTTTAATCCCGAAAGTGCAGAATCTTTAGCTGTAGCCATCGAAAAAATTATTTCAAACGATGCCTATAGAAAAGAATTAGCTATTGCGAATTTTCAGGCTGCGAGTGCCCATTCAATGGATAAAATTATAATGATGTATATAGAATGTTTCAAATCAATACAATAAACTTAAATTGAATATTATGAAAATACTAATAGTAGATGATCAGCAATTGGTTTTGTTGTCTTTAGAAAAATTACTAAGCAGTTCAGGATATGAAGTTATCAGTGCAGACAATATAATGGATGCCATTGCAAGATATGACAGTGAAAAACCAAATTTAATTATTGTTGACATTAATATGTCTAACCTTTCTAATGCGGAATCTTTGAACGAAAGTGGATCTGGTTTGGAGGTCGTCAAATATATCAAGCAAATCAAAAAAGACGGCACACCTGTAATGGTACTATCTGGTAATACTGATGAAGAAGTCATTATAAAAGCTTTTGATTTAGGCATTGATGACTACATGAAGAAGCCTTTGAGTTTAAGCGAAATTGGCGCAAGAGTAAAAAGGTTAATTGGCTCTACTATTGAAAAAAGTGTTACAGAAAAAACCAATTCGAAAGAGCGATATATCCAAAACAAATGTATTGGAGTTGTTATTCCGTGCTATAACGAAGAAACCCGTTTGTCTAGTGATGAATTTAAGTCTTTTGTACATAAAAATTTAGGATACCATTTGTGTTTTGTGAACGACGGAAGTAAAGACAATACATTAGCAGTTTTAAATGAATTAACAAAAGGGAAAGAAGAATATATTAGTGTATATGATTGCATAAAAAATGGTGGAAAAGCTGAAGCTGTTCGCCTCGGAATGTTACACTTAGCTAAGCAAAATCAATTTGATTATATCGGTTTTTTAGATGCCGATTTGTCTACCAATTTTGATGATTTTCAAGATTTGGCAGATACTATCTATAACTCTAAATACAAATTAGTTTTTGGTTCGAGAATTTCAAGAATGGGAGCTGACATTACCAAACAATCTGCAAGAGTACTGATCAGTAAAACCATAAATTATATTATCATAAAGATTCTTGGAATGAAAATTAATGATACACAATGTGGAGCCAAAATAATGACAAAAGAAATTATAGAAAAAACTTTTAGTGAAAAATTTGTAACAAAATGGATTTTTGATGTAGAGATTTTCATGAGAATGAAAAAAATATATGGTTCTGCAAAAACTCAGGAATTAATTTTAGAGAAACCTTTAAATAGATGGATTCATATGGATGGTTCTAAATTATCATTTAAAGATTCAGTAAAAATTATGGGGCAAATTGGCCAGATTGCACTCCATTACAGGTAAAAAAACTACAACCAATACTATATAGAGCAAGTCAAAAAAAACTTGCTTTGAGTTTTTTTTATTAGAGAAATGTGTTAATTACAAACAGTTAAAGATTATTTTTTATCATGTTTTTTTACATAATATATATATAAGAATGCAAGGTATAATAATACATCTATTTATTTAACCGCTAATAATAAATATACCATTAGAAAACTATGTTTTTTTACAAGTCGTTTACAAAACTTTGCATTAACTGTAAAATACGTGCAAATTCACCTTCAGATTCAAATGTGCCATTTTTTAATAAATGATTTTCATATTCTTGTGCAAGATCGTAGCTTTTTTCAAGACCTAAAATAGATATTTTATGTTTTAATTTATGAATAACCTCTGAGGCAAGTTTGTAATTCTTGCTTTCGATACTTTTATAGTATGCGGTTATTTCAAGCGGAAGTTCTTTTTTAATAATAGTAATAATTTTTTGCTTAAACTCATCGTCTTCTGCACAAAGTTGGTCAATATAATTTAAATTAGGCTCCTCCATAGTTTTTAGGTAAGGTAAAATAAAATGTTGTTCCAATGTTTTCTTTACTTTCAAGCCGGATCGAACCTTTATAGTACTCTATAATTTTGTTAACTATAGAAAGCCCTACTCCTGAATTTTGATTGTTATTTTCTAATTTCGTGAATATTTTAAAAATTTTGCCGTGGTATTTTTCAGCAATCCCTACCCCATTGTCTTTGATATAAAATTCAAAATCCTGCTCTTTTTCTGTACAGCCAATTTCAATTTGACCTTGAGCCTTATTGTTATAGTGAATACTATTTTCAATTAAATTTTGCATTAATTGCTTGAATCGCCAGCTATTTCCCTTTATTTTTGGTAAATCATTAATTATTGAAATTTTAATATTTTTCGGAGTATGAATTTCTCTCTTAATTTCGTCAATCACCAGATTAAAGTCAATTAACCTTTCTTCTGATTCTACTTTGTCTACAGTAGAATAATCTAAAATTCCTTTGATGAGCAAATCCATTTTTTCCACATTAAGTAATACCTGATTAAGCGAACTTAAACAACTTTGCCTCATTAGGTCTTTATTATCCTCAAGAACCCAATTAATAAGAGTATCTATATTCCTGAGTGGCGCTTTTAAATCGTGAGAAACTACATGAGCATACTCGTTAAGTTCTCTATTTTGGTTCTCTAAACTTAACAACAATTCTTCTCTTTGCTTGTTCATTGCCACAATTTCTATGGATTGCTTTTTTAAGAAATCAGACTGATTAAAATCTTTTTCATTACCCAATTTTTCGGCATCCAAATTCATAGAATTTAAAATCTCTGTCAAATTTGAATTTATTTCTTTTAAACTATTAGCTTCCTCTCGCAGTTTTTTATTGGCTTCAAAAAGCTCATCGGAACTAATTTTCATCGCACGTTGAAACATACTCATCTGATCCTCATGATTATCATAAGATTCATTGACTGCCTGCAAAAAATACTTTAAATCTTTTAAATGCTCAGGGTTTATAAATTTGACAATTTGCCTTTTTAGTAGCGTATTCATTATTCACTGATTAGAGTTAAAGTCATTGTTTGGTTATGCAACTCGCAAAAAGTATTATCGCTAAATGGAGCCATTTCGCCATAAGAGTAAAACCCAGTAATCGCTACTTTATTTCCTATTATTTCCTGAACGTGCTCTATTTCCTCTTCAACCCTTTGATTCATAACTAATTTTCTTCCCACACAACTTACTAGTAAAGCAAGTTGTGGGTGATTCTTTCTATTTTTCATTGCTAAAATGGCCGCTTGAGATGCTCCCTCTGCGATAGCATCTACTGAAGCCATCATGAGCTGTACTTTGGCATTCTCGGGCGCATCTCCAGCTAAAATCATGGACTGATCATCATTATTAATATTTAAAATGGTACGAACAACAGCTTGCAATTTGCCTTCAGGAGTAACGTTTAAAGGGTACAACAAAGAAGCTTGCGGCAACTGATTGGCTTTGTCTCCTAAGTATTTTTTATACAAATCCAAAGCAGGTTGTCCATCTATCTCATACAATACATTGGCTTCTGATCGGGTAATAATTCTTTCGGGACCAAAAGAGCTCCATCCTCCAAAACTCGAAAACGAAATTTCTAAAGTCTCGCCATAAAATCCAATTAAAACAACTTCTCCTTCTTTTGGATTTTCTTTGTAAGAAGCCAACGTTTTCTCAAATTTCGCGTCATCTCCACACATACCGCCCGAGATAGAAACTTTATTTTGAATACAATTTTCAAACCCCTCAATAAGCGAACTTCCGTTTACGAAACTTCCTTCTGAAAGTACAAATAAATGCTTTAAATTTTTTTTCGGTATCTGTTGATAAAGAGAATCCCCTAAAGTATTCGCATTTTTTTTGTAATTAAAAATATTATCCGTTCTAATTTCAAAGCTGCTTTTTTCAAACTCTATAGCAGTAACTACGATAGAATCATCAAATACATTTGCATCGATAATTTCGCCTGCTGTAGAACCAAATACCAGATGTTCGTAAGGAAACTCCTTTCTAATCGCTTCAATGACTTCCAGACGTTCTAATTGCATTCTGTTTCCGAAAACAAGTACAAGTGGATTTTTTAATTCCCCTTCCTTTTTCAGATACTCCCAATTTTTATTCTTTTTTTTATACGCTTGAATTATTTTCATAGTTTCTATTTTGGTAATTTAATAAAGAAGGTTGTACCTTTAGTAAGTTCACTTTCAATCCAAATTTTTCCGTTGTAATTTTTGACTATTTTTTTTACAATAGACAATCCAATACCTGTTGATCTTTTATTAGAACTAAAAGATTGAAACATTTTAAAAATTTTTTCCTGATTCTTCAGAGCAATACCGGGTCCATTGTCTTTAATTGCAAAAACATAGTACTTTTTTTCCTCTTCCCAACTTATTTCAATAATTCCCAGAGGCTTGTCAATATAATTTACCGCGTTGCTTATAATATTTAAAAACAATTGTTGCATTCTAAATCGTTCTGCCTTAATTGTTGGCAGTTCATTTTTTACCAAAACCTGAATGTTTTTTGGTATATGAATAATATCAATTATTTTACTTATTTCAAGATTCAAATTGATGCTTTCAGTAATCATTTCTATATCATCTACTTTAGAATATGTTAGAATTCCTTCAATCAAATGATCCATTTTCTCCACTTTGTCTTCTATCATATTGAGATATTTAACTGTTTGTGCATTAAACTCTTTATCACTGTCCTCTTTGATCCATGTAACCAGAGAATGTATACTTTGCAGCGGTGACTTTAAATCATGTGATACAATTTGAGCATAATCATTGAGCTGCTCATTCTGTTTTTCTAATTTTTTAAGCAACTCCTCTTTTTGTAATTCCAGGTTTTTTTGTTTAGTTATGTCTAGATGTATTCCTATTGAACCAATTACTTCACCATTGACATTGTAATTGGGCGCACCACTAATTAGCCAATGCCTTGTTTCTCCTTTCTTATTAATAGAGGCTACTTCATAAGAATCTGACTTCCCATTAATACGCTCTTTATTTTTAAAAGTAACTAATTTTTTATCTTCAGGATGCAGCAAAATTTCAGATGCTTTGTTGCCTAACAAATCAATCAAAGAAAAACCGCTCATATCACAAAAGCACTGATTAGCCAATTGTATTATATCATCCTTATCTACTTCCAATAAACCCATATTCATATTGGCAATAATATTTCGATATTTTTCTTTTTCTGCTTCCAGGCTTTCTTTATACTTTTTTTTAATTGTAATGTCTTCAAAGCTCCATAAATGACCGTCATTTTTGTTCCCTTTAGATATAGTAATAAAGCTTCTTTCATACACGCGTCCATCGGCCAGTTCAATTTCTTCAGAAAATACATTTTTTTTGTTTCTTAAAATTTCTTCAACTCTTTCAATAAACTCATCTGGTCTTTTAAAAAAGTATTTATTTTCCTCAGTGGCCATTTTTGAATCAAAACCTATCATCTCTTCTGGTTCTCCTTTAAAATCAAATAAATCACAAAAGCGTTTATTGGCAATTAGAACCTTTCTATCCTCATCTTCTAATAAAATACCAGATTGAAGATTGGTAATTAACGAAGTCAAACGATTCTCAGAATCTATAAGCTGTTGATTGAATTCTTTTTCCTGACTTATATTTTCTTCAATAGCAAAATACTTAATCACTTCTCCGTGTTTGTTATGCAGTGCCTGTCCCTGCACTCTAACCCAATATTTTTCTTTAAATTTTGTATAATTTAAGATTTCACAAGTGAAAGGAAGTCCTTGTTTTATTTGATTTTTTAAATAGGTAATGGTGTCTGGATTAGTTGCTTCTCCTTGCAATAAATGACCTGGACTCTGACCAATCAATTCTTCCTTAGAATAACCAGTCATTTTGGTAAAACTACTATTGATCCACTCTATTTTACCTGACTTGTCACAAATAATGACTGCACTTATATTTTTATCAGCTATCGAGGACAGTAATAAAAGTTGTTCTTCTTTTTGCTTGACTTCTGAAATATCCTCAATCATTGCAAAATATTGAATCACTTTTTTGGAGGGATCTAGAATGGGCTGTCCGACCGTTTTAGACCAAAAAGTACTTCCATTTTTTCTAGCATGCAAAATTTCTACCTCAAAAGCATTTCCATCGTAAAAAGCACTGATCATTCTACGGATTTCCTCTTTATCCGATAAAGGATCTGAACCTACCTCTAAAGGTGTTTTACCAATAATTTCATCTTTCTCATATCCTGTCAATTTAAGATAAGCATCATTACACCAAAATATCTTTCCATCCGGATATGTAAATAAAATGCCATTTTTATTTGTTTTTGCTACCATGGACAGCTTATTTAGCTCCTCATGATTTCTTTTTTGTTCTGTAATATCACGTCCATAGATCTTCACATAGTACTGTTCCTGCATACTTTTACAAACAAAGGAGTAACACTTACCATTACTCTCCGCTTCAAACATCCATCTTTTTTTTGTTTTATCTATTTTATGGACGATGAACTTGAAAAAATCCTTAATTTCATAATTAATTCCATGGTATGTAAGTCTTTTTAAATTCTGAGTTGCTGGATTCATTTTTAATAAATGCCCCTCAAAATCAATCCGAATTAATAGATCCTGATTTTGAGTAGGAAATAGTTCTCTATCATCAATTTCCTTATTGTCCACTTTTAATTCATTTTCCTCGTGATGTATTATAGTCAAAGACTTTTGTAATGCGGCATCAGACTTATCACGATTGTACATTAAATCAAATAAATCTAATGATGCATCGTGCTGAGCAAAATCATAAAGAGAGAGTTTTTTTTCTTCAAAATTTTTATCAGAAGTAAGCCAATTACTGCCTAAAAACAAATAGCCATTACCATATTTTTCAAATTGCCCTCGGAGCAAGATTTCATTCCTGAGTGATTTGATTATGACCAATTGATTTGTGATCTTATAAAAGTTGTCACTGTTTAGCTCTTCCAAAAATGGTTTGGTGATGGCAAATGAATACAAAAAATAGTCATTGCTTTTTAAGTCAGGAAGAATTTTGATTAAACTTCTACCTCTATCTTGGATAAGTAAGTTTTGATCGAGCAGAACATAAAAAGGGAAAAACCTATTGAATGTCTCACTATCAAAATGAAATTGAGAATTTTCCATACCTCTACCTCCTTTAATTTTAAAATTTTATTTGTACATAATCTAATCCTCGCAACACTATCCTATTTGGAATGTTTTTAACACCAGAAAACAGCTAAGCCAACTACTAAAACGACCTCAAATTCTAATTACTCGTTTTTACCAGAATTGTACTTCAGGAGTGCTATTTTTATTAAAATATTAAATATTTAAATTTCAAATCGTTTTCAATTAAAAAAAAGCAGATTAACAAAAAACGTTATTTTTTTTTCTATAAGACTAAATTTAAAAAATCGTGATATTTTTTTACTGCGAAATTAATTCATTTGTACTCCAATAATCAAGTAGTTTTTTTATTCTATCTACATAATCCTCATA
Source organism: Flavobacterium sp. N502540 (assembly GCF_025947365.1). Classification (NCBI taxonomy): domain Bacteria; kingdom Pseudomonadati; phylum Bacteroidota; class Flavobacteriia; order Flavobacteriales; family Flavobacteriaceae; genus Flavobacterium; species Flavobacterium sp. N502540. The sequence continues at coordinate 3,847,721 of NZ_CP110012.1, read as the reverse complement.
TTTAAGTGGTTTTAAAACATAGCCCGCAATACCTATTTTATAACACTCCATAACATCCCTATGATTGTTAGAAGTCGTTAAGATAATTGCTGGTATGTATTTTAACACATCATCCGCTTTTAAGATAGTCAAAAACTCGATTCCGTTTAATTTAGGCATATTGAGGTCTAAAACAATAATATCCGGAATTATTTCTTTCATTTTCAATACATTAACCGCTTCCTCACCATTATCTGCTTCGATGATTCGATGATTGAGTTCTAAACTTTTTAGCACTCTATTGAATTTCATCACTTCAATTACATCATCTTCTATTAATAGTATATTTAATGATTTTGCCATTTTTCTTATTATTTAAATTTTAATGCATACTTATTCAATTTCAAATGTATTTCATTAACGTAAGAGTAAAGATTCTTTTTCGTCAAATCATAACAAAGTGTAGACAACTGGAAAAAAAGTGTCGGTGAATAGTATTTATGCAGGTAATCCATTATAAAAATAAAATTAAAACAATTTTAAACCTCAATATTTTTTCGCACTCAATAGTGATTGAATATCATTTTTGAAATTTTATAAGTACCAAAACCGATATTAATTATAACAAGTTAGAATATCAAACAAGATCTTTTTGTGAACTCGTCTAAAATATTGTTCCATTATTGCAGCAACTTCCAGAATTACGTTGCCATTTTTTGTTGACTTTTTCTTTACAAAAATCAATTTTGAAATCGCCTACCTTTTCAAAAAAAACTTCCTAAGTACCAAAAATATGACACCCCTTTTTTTCCAAAATCCCTAAGTTTTTATGCCAATTAAAATCAGTAAAGGTGATGTAATTCTAGTGAAGTGCTATTTTTCTACTACAAAAACATTTTCTATTCTACTTTCATTAAAGAAAAAAACATAAATGCTTATTATAGACGCATAAAACGTTGCGACAAAAATTCCATCCTAATCTTTTATGATCTGTATAGAATTTAGCAGTTGTACTCTTTGGGTAAAGTAAAACAAAAACAAGCACCTTTTTTATTGGCTTCTCTATTCTTCAAATAGATAGTACCTCCTACTCTATCTATTATGGCTTTTATTGTTGACAAGCCAATACCGGCATTCTTCTCATATTTTGAACTAACCGTTTCAAATAATTCAAATACTTTTTCCCAGTATTCTTCTGGTATGCCTGGTCCATCATCTTCATAGACAAAAAAACAACTAGTTTCATTTTCTGTTAGTGATATCCAAACATTACATTCCTGTTTATCAGTATGTTTTACTGTATTTGATAAAAGATTTTGAATAATTTGAACAAAACCTATTTTTGAATGCCTTATTATGGTATTACAATTCCTATAGTGAATATAAGTTGGAACATATAAAGCACCATTATCAACTATATATTGAATAATACTTTCGACATTAAAATCTTCAAAATGAATTTGATCGTTACTAACTTTCGTATATTCTAAAATGCCATTAATCAAGAAATCCATGTATTCATTTCTAGAATAAATCAAATCAATCCAGGCCTCTATCTCTGTGTTTTTGATGAGTGTATTATAATCTTCTTTTATAAAAATTAATAACGAATTTACACCTCGAATTGGAACTTTTAAATCATGACTAAGACGATGAGCAAATTGGCTCAACCGTATATTTTTTTTCATAATCTCATCATTCAAATCTTCCAAAAATTTATTTTTTTTATGAAGTTCAAATAGAGAAATCACTTGGTTTGCCAATGCCTTTAATGATTCTTGCTGACTATATGTAAGACCTTCTCTTGGTTTGCTATCAATAACACAGAGAGTACCTAATGAATAACCGTCCTTGGTGTTTAAAGGAGCACCTGCATAAAATATTACGTTCGGAGCATTTATACTTAATGGATTATCATGAAATCTTTGGTCTTTAGAGGCATCTGGAATAATAAAAAGTTCATTAGGCGTATTTATTGCATGTGCACAAAAAGCAAAATCTCTCGGTGTTTCGGTTACATCTAAACCATGATGTGATTTGAACCATTGTCGATTCTGATCTATTAATGTTACCAATGCAATAGGGGCGTCACAAATTTGGGCCGCTATTTTGGTTAAGGAATCATACTCTTCTTCTGGGAGGGTATCTAGTATATTATAACTGCTTAATGCTTCGAATCTAAAAGCTTCATTTTTAGGAACTTCAGGTTTATACATATTAGACAGATTTTTATTTTCAAGTAAAACTAAAACATATCCTATTTTTTTTATAAAAATAAGAAAAGTTTTAAATAATTTTGACATTCCTAAAGTTAAAATCCGATGTTTTAATAAGATTCTGTCACATCCGCAATATAAATCTAAGAAAAATCAGAGGTCCGAAAATTATGCAGCCAATTTGCAAAATGATTTAAACATAATTTTTTCAGGCTTAAACATCTGATTCTTTCTCAACATATGTATAACCTCGATCCCACCCAAGGTTCTTTTCGCAGATTCAAAATTTTTGAAACCCAAACCATTTTGTACCCTCCATTTTATAAAACGATAGTCCTACTCAACGATATTATTGAGATATTTTACACTGTCGAATCTTAATCTTTGTGAATGAGCGTTTGTTATAAACTTTGATAGCGGCAGTATTACAATCACTTTTATCAATGTTTATTACTCTGGTTTGTAGTTATGACTAATTGCTTTAATTAGAAACAACTGAGTACTCATTCTCTGTCTTTTTCTGGTCAAAAGAAAATCTACTGTATGGCCAAATTTATCTACCAGTACAATATAAATAACACCAGATATCTTTCAGTTTGATATAGATTTTATAGATTTGTCTCTACCATTAGGCTAATGTGTGTTCTTAGAAATAAAAAAATATTTAACCAGACTATCTTAAATTGACTAGCCAAATTGCACGAAAAAAGGATTAAATCTTTAAATGATGAATAATTCAGGTACAAAAAAGAATAAAATAATAAATCTTGAACCTAAAGAACTGAAAACGAGTTATCAATTAAGATTTTATAATTAACGTTTGTTTAGTTACACATATATTAGACGGAAGTAAAAAAATAATAAAGAATAAAAATTAATGAATGATATTCGACAAAGTTTAAGTCAATTTATGAGTTTGGCTGATGAAGAGTTTGACTTAATTAAATCTAAATTGGAGGTAGAAGAGATTAAAACAAATACCATAATTATAAAGATTAATCAAAAAGTTTCAAAGCTATATTTTGTAAAATCAGGTTTATTGAGAACTTACTTCTTATCTGATGGGAAAGAAATAAATACCTATTTTGCTTGTAATGGACAATTTATAACTTCCTTTTCTAGCTATATCACACAAACACCATCAATCCAATATTTAGAAGCTCTTGAGTCAAGTACATTGTATTCAATTACATTTGAACAATTAAACAATCTATACGAAAGCTATCCTAAATTTGAAAAATTTGGAAAAATTTTAGCAGAACAAAACTATTTATGTGTATTAGAAAGGATGATTTACTTACAGTCGAAATCAGCAAAAGAGAAGTATCTATATTTTATTGAAAAATATGAAAAAAAAATTGTCCAAAGAGTTCCACAACTACATATCGCAAGTTATTTGGGCATTACTCCGGAAACATTGAGCAGGGTAAGAAAAGAAATTTCTATTTCTTGACATTTGTCAATGCCAAGCAGTGAAATGTACTGCAATTTTGCTAAAAAAAAAGCAAAATGAAAAAAAATACACTTTCTCTCATCGTAATGGCTTCAGTCTTTGTATCAATTCTATCCATAAACTCTTGTAATAGTATTTTAGAGGTTTCTAAAATAGAAACAAATAGGGCTTTTAATACAAGGACAAATAATAAAGTACAGTTTTCAATCATTGAAACAGGAACAGCAAAAACACAAAAGGCGTTTGCGTTTAAAGGTGGTAGCTTGTTTGAAAACCTTAAAATTGCACATATTTCTGTTTGGGTCAAACACCCTAATGGCGATTTTTTATTTGACACAGGACTTGGAGATAGTATTAATATTCAATTTGATAAGGGAATGTCGTTCTTTCATAAACTAATGTTTAAGTATAAAAAGGGACAAAGTGTCAAAGAACAATTATTATTAAATGGGTTAAATAATAATTCAATAAGAACTATTATTTTATCCCATTTGCATTGGGATCACGCAAGTGGGATTAATGACTTTCCAAATTCGGATATTTATACTACTGAAGAAGAGCTAAAATTTGCACAATCAAACAAAGCCTTTTCGCCAGCATTTATAAAATCTCAATATAACAACAAATCTACAAAATGGAAATTTCTTAATTTTGAAAAAAATAAATACGAATTTTTTGAAGAATCTTGCGATTTTTTTGGCGACGGAAGTGTGATTTTTGTAAAACTGCCTGGACATACGCTTGGTTCAATAGGAATGTTTATCAATGGGCAAAAAAGATACTTTTTTACAGGTGATGTCACTTGGGCTATTGAAGGTTTTAAAAGACCATCATCCAAAAATAGAATACCAAGTAAATTAGTTGACTACGATAAAAATAAACTAGATACAACCATTATAAAGATACATACCTTAATGAAATTAGATACAAATTTAGTAGTTATACCTGCACACGACTTTGAAATCCAAAAAACATTAAAACATTTTCCTGAATTTCAATACTAATGATTGAGTTAGAATCCAATAATGTATTTGATGATGAAATCAAACATAAAAAAGAACGAACCGCTAACAAGTGTTTATAGAATTTACAAAAACAATTCAAACATACTATTCCTATCACACACTATAGACTCAGAACACGATACTGTCGAAAGACTTAAAGCTTATACTAAAGTGACAGAATATCTAATAAATGGTATTTTGTAACTGGTAATAGAGATAGTATTTACAGTATTGCACCAAAAGTTGTTTTGCAACCACATATAAAGATTCAAAAGAACCAAGTAATTATGTTCATAGTGCGGATATTCTGGACAAAGTGAGCAGTATAAATGAACTCAAAAAGGTGTCTAAAAATTAGGAAAATGTTTTTTTTTGTGGAAGATCAAAAGTTAACAGACTTAAGTTCAAATATTACTAAAAAAATAACACCTATTATAACTAATAATAACTATAATTTTGATTGATCAAGTCTGAATTGAAAATTACTGTTGCTGTCAACTGTTTTAAAATCAATCTTTCCCCAAACATAGCACACACTATTATTTATTGATTGAATAAAATATTAAGTTACTTATGTATTAAATAAAGCAGTAACTTCATCGATCTTGATACAATTACAATACTTTTTTTAAAACCATAAATTAATTTCACTATATTTACTGTAGTTTTGCCCCTAAACAAATTTAAATTTGGAAGATTTGAATTTAATCGAAAAGTCCTATACTGCCTAGTATGGGATTTTTTAACAATTTTTAAATTTCAAGAAAAGAAAAAGCCAAAAATTATTATAGTATTCAGAGGGTTTTAGTAATTCCTACAACAGTTAATACTCACCTCTCCCTTCTCTAAAATTCATTACAAACATACAACTAACAACTGGATGTGCTAACTTAGCGTGGAGTCCTAATTAAGGACAAAATCTTAACTTTAAAGCATGAAAGAAAATCTTAAAAATTACGACTGCATTTTCAAAGAGAAAGCAGTTCAATTAAGTTACGATTCTCCAAGCCCTGTGTCAAATAGAAAACTTCCTTTTGTATGTTTTACCCAAACCGCATATGTACTATTTTATGATTTTTAAAAAGACTTCCTCCTTTAAACGCAAATGCTTTTTGCGTAATGACAGTTCCGGTTTCAATAATAGAAAATTGTATATTCTTATTAACGGTTTGAGAATTTAATGTTCTTTCCAAAGGTATTTTAGGGATTGTTAAAGTGCTACAACAAGAATTAATAATAGGAATAGCAACTATAATGGAGATGATTAAAATTAGGTAAAGTTTGATTTTTAGCATTTTTATTTTTTATGCAAATTTGAATTTCTTCTTATGAATTATTATTGACAAATATCAAGAAATAGATATTTCTTTTCTAACTCTACTCAAAGTCTTAAACAGCTATACTGACTCTTTTCACTATTAAATAATTGTTTTTCTGGTTCTAAAATGATTGAGGCTATCTCTAGAATATTTCTTTTTAATCTCTTTTAATCTTTCATAACTGGTATCAAAATAAACTTCTGTAGGAATGGAACTGTCTTTAAAACTAATGAAAGCACCAGATGTATTTGGAATATTAAAATCTCGACAAACTTGCATCCAATCTAATGCTTGATTGATTCTGTCATAAACAAAATTATTTTTCCCTTCTTCTTTTCTTTCCAAAGATTCGTTCCACCAGGTTTGATATTGAATCGTGTATTGCTTGTTTTTGTAAGGAAATGCGCTTTCCAATTCTTTTGTTTCATCTTGATAAAATATGCCCGAAATAGCACCTAAAGTGATGTAAGTAAACAGTCCCATCTCTCTATTTCCATCTAATATCAATGGAGAAGTCAAGCTACGTAACAAGGCTTCATGCCCCTTCGGCCCTAGACCTTGAGTATCTACTAGGCAGGAAGTGATTTTGTGAGGTGCGGGGTTTTCTAAATCCGGAGATATAGGACGGCTTTTTGATAATTTACCTTGAACTTCCCCTTTTAATAATTGTTTTATAGTATGAAAAGATTCTCTATCCCAGTTACTCATCATGTTCGCTCCATAGGCTTTGCCTGCCTGCTTTCCTGCGATATCAGTAATTATAAAATCGTAGGTTTGTGGATTCTTGAAACTCTTTTCAATAAACTTGGAGAGATCGCTCGCACTTCCTTCCCAATAACCATACATCACGCAATTATGGACCACTGTGTTTGCATCAAAATTTTCAATAGCTGGTATAGCTGAAATTTTCAAATTAGTACCGATTAACTTTTTATTCAAATTCAAATAATTTGCATTACTTTCTAAATTCCTATTTGCATTGATTACATCTTCCCATTCTTTTAGGAATTGTATCGTTGGCACCCTATTTTTGCGCACTATTTTTAATCGTTCTGTGTCAAAGTCAGTTTCATATTTATTCCATTCTATCTCGAATCTAATAAGCTCGCTTGGCAGTTCAAAAGTTTGTAATTTTAGCTCAGTCACTATACCATAACTAAAACCACCTCCACCTTTTAATGCCCATAATAATTCTCTGGCTTGGAGATCACCATCTTCTGACAATTCTTTAATACTCCCGTCGCCAAGTACGATTGTTGCGCCTACCAATCGCTCACAACACATTCCTTTTGAGCGTGTCCAAGGCCCCCATCCACCCCCAAATGTAAAACCTGCAATTCCAACAGTTGCACAAGTTCCATGCGGAATCATTACTTGCTGCTCTGCCAATAAAGTGGTCAATCTTTCAAATCGATTACCAGGTCCAATAGTCGCAACTCCACTCTTCTTATCAACTTCTACCATATTCATTCTTGATAAATCAATCAAAATAGTATCGGTTCCCGAGCATTCACCTTCATGATCATGTCCTCCTGACCTTACTCGGATTGCTAAATTATTACTCATCGCTCCCTTGTAAACCCGCTGAACTTCTTCGGTTGAAATACAATAAATAATGGCAAAAGGCCTAAGCTGTAACCTTGTATTAAAAATTTGACATGCTTTTGCGTAACTAATCATATCAAACAAATTGCCTCCCCCCATTTCTATTTGATCTCTGTTAATATGTTCTTTCAGTTCATTCAGAAAATGATACACATTTCTCATATTAACTGATACAAGACTCTCGGCTATAAGCACTTTTGTATCTAATTCGAATTTTGTATTCTTTAGAAGTATAACATCACCTATCAAATCATTTTTTACAATAACACTAACTCTAGATTCAAATAGATTAGAGGTCTTGTATATTTTAAGTTCAACAGTACCGTATTCATTTTGATAATAAACAGAGATATCTATTTTCTTATATTTTACTTCATTTTTAAGACATAATTTTACCTCACTATGGGCATCAATTTTTTCAGGAAAATCTAAGTAATACTTATTCTTCTCTAAATCTTTTGTTTTAGTTAAGACTTGATTTGTGTTATTGTAAATTTTAAGTTGAGCAGTTAAGACATTAAGATCTGTTTGGCTGTCTTGACTGATTTGATTGGATAAATGTTCCTCCATAGTATTTGGATTTGCCCAGTGTCTTATAATTTTAAATAGCTTATATTTTTCCATATTTGGTACAGCAACGTTAACTGTCAAAAAGATTATAAATCTCCTTGTATGTCCATCACCTTTTCCCCATCTTTCCATGTTTCTAACACAAGTATATTTCGCATCCCTGCAACAGAATTCAACCCTTCTTTATTGAAGTAAGTTAAAGGTGATTCTGATAAGATTACAAAGTCGGCACATTTCCCTACTTCTAATGAGCCTACCCATTGATCTGCATGACATTGCCAAGCAGCATCGTAAGTCATAGCTTTTAATGCCTGAAATCTTGTAATACACTCCACTTCGTTAAGTACCTGATAATCTGTTTTTTTAGGAGTACCTTCCATCACTCTTGCAATTGACTGTTCCATCATACGCAATGGTCCCAATGGAGTAACACTATTATCGCTATGAAGAGTTATTCGCATGCCATTCTCTAAAGCGGTTTGGCATCTATCAAGAAGATTTACTTTTTCTTTTCCAAAAATGGTTTGTTGAAAAACCCACCCCCAATAACCTACGTGTCCTATTAAAAAACTTGGAGAAAGCCCTAATTCTTGCATGTCCTTCAAATTTTTATCTGTCAATAAAGAAGCATGTTCTATTCGGTCTCTTCTAATATTTATAGTGCTTTTATTTATTCCTGCAAATTTAAACGCATTGATTGTTCGATCTATAGCATGATCCCCGTTGGCATGAATCATCACTGGCCAGTTATTTACTTTCGCTTTACTAACCAAAGCATTAAACTCTAGTGGATAACCAAAATTAAACACTCCAGTATTGTTTTGGCTGTGACAGCAAACCATATCATAAGGTTTATAATTTGCATCGCAAGCATAAGGCGTATACTGATAACCTGTAAGTCCTTGGTTAGAACCATCACCAATGAGTTTAATATATGCCAAGTTGAACTTATTGTTACCTTTATTAGGTTTGTATTTCCCCTCAATAACAGTATTGAATTTCTCTAATGACAGTGCTACTAAAGCACCACCTATACGAACGGGACAACTTTTTTGATGGGCTAAAAAATCTAAAAAAAGGGGCTGATTAAGATTTAATACTTCTCTGTTAGGGCTGTTATCATAAGGCTCTATTCCACAATCAAACATATAAGTAACTCCTCTTCTACTGGCTTCTTTAAAGATTTCTTTAACTTCCTCTGCTAATTTTTCTAAAGCAAGAATGGGATCTATATGTAAACTTTTGGCCACAACTGCTAAAACAGGCTCAATTCCTTCAACTTCTTTTAAAACACCATTAGTGCTTATTTTAGGTATTTGACTCTTCAATAATGTTACTGCAACAGTATTAATGTATGCCAAATGCATAGAAGAATTCAAGATAAAAACAGGTTGTATAGTTGATACTAGATCTAAAATTTTTGCATTAAACTCTTTATCTGAGCCCTCAAATAAAGCAGGATCAACATTTCTACCAATAATCCATACATTCTTGTCGTTTGTTACTTTCTTTTTTAGCTCTTCTAATACCCACCTTCGACTGTACTTACCTTCTTCTGTTTCAGCTATGCTGGATCTTAAATCTTGCCCGCTAAAAGGACTAACATCCGTAGCTTTTTTAAAAACCGCGGAGGATATAATGTGAAGATGTGGTTCAATAAATCCAGGTAATAAAATTTTTCCGCCATCAATAATTCTTTCCGAAGTTCCTGGTGGCATTTGTGCGACAACAGTTTTGTAAGACCCTGTTGCAACAATTTTACCTTCAGATATGGCAATGGCTTCTACCATTACATCTTTTCCTCCTTCTAGGGTTTGAATGTATCCAACTTGCTTACTACCTGTACTATCTTCTTTTACTCCAGTACGAAAAATAAGATTTTTACAAGATGGATGTTTTTCTAATTCATTGTTTTTATCAGTCATAATAGCCATCCCATTTGTATTGGGTAATAGCATTTTCCATAATGGACTACAACACGAACACTGTAATCCTTCTGTATGTTTATGTTTCATAATTTTGTTTTTATATACGAATTATTTGTATCTTACATTATGTAAACTACTGCGTATAACCAGATTTTAAAAATAAAAAAGATTTTTTACTCTACTTCTTTATGATCTTTCTAAATCCAATTTGATTAATCATTCAATCAAACCTATTTTAAATTATATTTAAAAAAATTACCTAAAAACTATCGTAAAATTTTGTTTCCAAAATAAAACTACTGTTTGATTCTATAAATAATAACAAAAATGTCATGAACGAAAAATTTAATGTCATGAATGATGTTTTTTCTAGCGTGAATGAGAAAGCTATAAAAAAGATTGTTGCTTTACTTTTTATATGATATCACTATAAACTTATCATTATCTGTTAATTTTAGATAGAAATTACTCCCAACATCTATTGTATCACCTAATTTTTCTTAATCTTTTCAATTATTTAAAATGATTAATTCTTTAAAATTGTTATATTTGTAATATTTTGGTATAAATTTTATCCGTTCAGATAATTTTCTATTCTCAAATACTCCGCATGAAACAGTTTAAATTTTTAAGTGTTATTTTACTATTCCTTCTTTCTTTTGTTAGTAGAGAAGAATTTAATAAATATGTGTTCGGTGGCGAGAAATTTAAATCCGAGAATAACTTTATCTCTGCTAAAATTCAGCTTGTCTCAACATTAACTTTAAAGTACTTAAAAGATGCAGATGTTCATTTAAAAATTAAAAAGAAGATTAAGTATCGTGCTACAGCTTCAGAAAACAGTACTTTAAATACGCCTTATCTAACCAAGTTAATACGTTTTAAGTTTTCTAAAAATCGCCTATCCTATGGTGTTGTATCTGTTTATCAAATTCAACGACATACTTATCTACACCTCTACCATTTTTTTTAGAGACTGTCCTGACTAATTTAAATTTAGAATTTCTGCTATTCTTTTTGATGTTCTTTTTACAAGCTATATTGTTTCTTAGTGTACATCGCTTTAGAAAACAAATCTTATAGTTTTAGCATTCTATTATTAAAAGTATTTAAAGCTCTTCTAAAGACTTAAAGCGTGCCTCTGTATTAATAGAAAAAACTAAACATATCAAATAAAATATTAATAGTTTCAAAAAACACAAGGATAAAAACTAATAAAATACAACTTGACATGAAAAAAATTATTGAAATAATCTGCGTTCTTTTCACAGTAGCAAGTATTAATGCCCAACAGGAAAAAGGAATAATTGGTTATACAAACTGGTTGTCCAATTGGTCAGAATTTAAGCCTCATAAAGTTGAGTATGGAGAACCTAACCAAATTTTAACTGGAAATATTTCTGTTAATACTAAGTTACTCAAAAGGAATATATATGTTTTACAAGGAAACGTTTATATAACCAACAATGCTGTTTTAACCATTGAACCCGGAACTTTAATTATTGGTGATTTCCAGACGAAAGGAACGCTTGTAATTACGAAAGGTGCACAACTTATTGCTGATGGTTTAGAAACTGACCCAATTGTATTTACTTCGAACCGCGGTCTTAAAAAAGCAGGAGACTGGGGAGGCATAGTAATTCTAGGCGATGCTCCAACCAATAAATTTGGAAATATTGGTTCTTATAATTTAGATCTTGACCCTTCTTTAACAACTTACGGCGGAGATAATACTTTTTCAAATTCGGGAATTTTAAGATATGTTAGAATCGAATTTGCGGGCAAAAACCTGAAGAATGTTGCTACTTTCAACGGACTCACAATTGCGGGTGTTGGCAGCAAGACCATTTTAGAAAATATAATGGTAAGCTATTGCGGTGGCAACTCATTTGCTTTCTATGGTGGTGATGTAAATGCTGTCAAGTTTGTTTCATACAAATCAATTAATGATGATTATAAATTTACACAGGGTGTTCAATGTCGCTTGTATAATTCGCTGGCTGTAAGATCTTCCTACTTGTCAAGTAACAAAGATGGCTCTCGTTCTATGGAAGTAAAATTATATGAAAACAAAAATGAAACAGATTTTACCAAAAAACAAACTTTTGTTTCGGCAACTAATATAACATTGTTAAATGACAGTGAGAATATCAATACCGATATACAGTCAGGTTTAGTTAAAGAAGCACTTTATGTAGCAGAAGGTGCTTCTCTCGAAATGAAACGCAGTGTAATTTCGGGGTTTAATCCAGCAGTTTTATTAGACAGTAAAACGGAAATTAATTCTGCTAATCTGAAAAGAATTAAATTTGAAGAAATGTTTTTTAACCTGTGTACCGGAAACATCTTAACAGAAGGAAACAGAAATAAAGAAGACCTAGAACATTGGTATGGTAATAGCTTATTTTCTAATGTCTATTCGAAAAGTGATAATAAGGAAACTTTTGTGGACATATTCAACATTAAAAGACCGGATTTCAGATTACAACTAGGAAAAATTACAGCACAAAACGGAAATAGATAATTTCAGTTTACTACAAAAACAAATTAAATCAAAAAGCTAATCTTAAAATACTTGAAAGATTATCGTTTTAAACTTTGTAAAAAATAAAGTCCTGAAAATTTCAGGACTTTATTTTTTTGCTCCAATACGAATTCTGAAGAATTAAAGAAATCTGGTTCAAAAATTAGCGATTAGATATAAAAATTAAATTGAAGTTACCCTATAATTTTGGCGTTGCCTCCAATTTTGCCACAAAAAACTAAGGTGGTTTCTGAAAAAAAACATAAAAAGAGGTAAATTACCTGTTTTTTTGACCTATAATTCTAAAGATTAAAAAAATAATACTCTCTAAATTTTATAGCTATGAAAAAAAACAGATAAAAGTCCACGTTAGAGTTTAAGATGCTGACCGCTTCGATAAGCACCCATTGTGGAAAAGTTATAGATGTGACCCGGGAGCTTAATTACCAGGATTTATCATTGGAGCCAGTGCAGGTATGTGAGCCCCAGAATTGCCAAAGAACTATCGGTAATCGACATTAAAGCATTCTGGGCGTTTGTAGCTAAAAACAAAACGGAAAATCATCTGCATAGCATCGCAAAAATGAGATTCAGAAAAATCACAAACTCTGCTCATAGATATCTGACTGCGCAGAACATACTTGGGTACGATTTTAAAGCAATAGACCTCAATGAAGTATGAGTTTCGGGCATAGCTTATATAGAAACCGATGAAGGATGTCTGTATCCCACCATGGTAATAGACCTTTTTTCCCAAAAATGATCGGCTGGCCTTTAAGCGATAACCTAAAAGAAGAGGCACACAATATCCATTTCTGTGATTTGCTTCTTTATTGGAAGGTATCGAACAGATAACCTGCAGCATGAGCTGAAAGGGAAACTTCTTTGACAATACCGTACCCGAGAGTTTTTTCAAAACACTGGAAAACGAATGAGTTTACCATAACACCTATGCCACAAAAGAAAAAGCAGAAAGACTCTATTTCAGACTATATAGAAAACTTTTATAACAAGCGTATAAAACATTCTGGTCTCGCAATTTGATAATAGAGGAATTTCACAATCAATTTCCAGTTACTTAAACATGCTTTTTTAAACTAATTCTTTATAAATTTTATCAAAAAACTAATTTCATTCCTTTGCACATTCTCACTAACTGATACTTAAATAATAAAAAAATGTACCTTAGTACGTATTCTAAAAAACAATTGATTTATGAAATGGATCACCAGAGAAAGGCCAAAAATAGACCGAATTGCATGCCCATGGCTTATTAGAAATTTTGTAGATCCTGAGGCTGAATTTATTTACGTCCCTTTTGATCAGGTTCTGGACAAAGCAAAAGAATTAAATGCCGTTCCTTTTGATATTCCAAATGTTGAATTCACACATTATCAGGAGCAGTGCACCTTCGATTATATTGTAAAAAAATATAAAATCGAAGATCCGCTATTTCCATCATGGCAGGAATTGTACGCGGGGCTGATACCGATCGTCATGAAATTGCAAAAGAATCTGCCGGACTCTGGGCGGTGTCTGCCGGACTTTCGCATAATATTACCGATGATTATAAACTCCTTGAAACCGGAATGGTGCTCTATGACGCACTTTACAGGTGGGCTTCACATCTATATAAACAGAAACATCTGAAGAACAGTCCCTTTGAGAACCTGCTACACGAAGTTTACAACAAGTTTCTTAAAGACAAAAAAACAACCGGAAAAACACCATCCTGGGTAAAAGACCTCAAAAATCTTATTCAGGACCAGATTGATGCTCAGTTTACTTTCGACCTTAAAAAAATATCGGGTGAACTCGATTTGAACCCATCCTACCTGTCGAGAGAATTTTCTAAATATTTTGAAGATTTAAATTTCGGGGACTATGTCAGAAAACAAAGGATTGAAAAAGCGGTAAATCTTATTGAGAATACTACCTATACTTTGACGGAGATTGCCTATAGAACCGGATTTTCAGACCAAAGCCATTTTACAAGAATTTTTAAACTTCAAACCGGAAAGAATCCGTCGGCGTACAGAAAAAAAATCCAAAAAAAGTAATCCATATACAAAACGTAAAACGCATTCTATTTAGGGAAGTTTAATGCTTGTAATTTTGTTTCTATAATTTATAAAAACAAAATCGATGCTTTTAAGATTCCTGTACCTTTCTATTCTACTACTATTTAGTCTTCCCTGCTTTTCTCAGACTACGTATCCTAAAATCACAGGATATTTTGGTATACTGCATCTTCTGGTAACCTTAAATAAAGATGAAACTGCAGTAAATTTCAGAGACTACTACGCTGTAGGATTTCCAACCGGAATCAATATCTGGAAAAACGAGAAAATCGGATTTTCTTTTGAGGTAGTTCCCAATATAAAGGACGATCAGGGTACCAGTAAAGTAACTCACATATTGTTTCATCCCGGAATTCTGGTAGCCTTGGGACACGGATATACTTTTGCAGGAAGGGCTGCTTTTGACTCCTCCGGAAGATATGGCATTACGCCTGTTTTGAATAAAACAATAATAAAAAGCACCAATTGCAGCTACTTTGCCGCAATCCCCCTGCCCATCCACTTTGGTAATAATCATCCCGCTTCTTTTACAGTAGGGTTTCAGTTTGGAATTGCATTTTAATTTACAGATCATGAACGAAAATCCCAAATATACATTACGGGAATTAACACTTTATTTTTTAAAGCTTGGTACTACAGGTTTTGGCGGTCCCGTTGCTCTGGTGGGCTATATGCACAAAGATCTGGTTGAGAACCGAAAGTGGATATCAGAGGACGAATACCGCGAAGGACTCGCTCTGGCTCAGCTTGCTCCGGGGCCTTTGGCGGCTCAGCTTGGAATTTATATTGGTTTTGTACATTACCGCTTTCTTGGTGCGACATTAATTGGAATTGCCTTTGTTCTGCCTTCTTTTTTAATGGTCCTTTTATTAGGGATCATTTATAAACTCTACGGAGGCCTGTCCTGGATTCAGGCAGTATTTTACGGAGTTGGAGCAGCTGTAATCGGAATTATAGCATTAAGTTCTTATAAACTTACTTTAAAATCCATTGGGCAGCTGAACTGGGAATCAATGAAATCTAAGTGGCTGCTTTGGCTCTTTTTTATTCTTGCCGTTTTTATTACTTATATTACAGAACAGGAACAAGTCCTTTTATTTATTGCAGCCGGTCTTTTATACATGGTAATTAAAGCGCCTCCTAAATGGTGGAATAGCAAAACTGTAAACTCTTTTTCTTTAGTTTTTTTACTAACAGGGTTTTCGAGCTATGAAAGTTCTACTCTTACTAAAATTGCTGTTTTCTTTGCTAAAGCAGGAACTTTTGTATTTGGAAGCGGTCTGGCGATAGTACCTTTTCTACACTCAGGAGTTGTAATCGAAAATCAATGGCTTACTGAGCAACAATTTCTGGATTCGGTTGCTGTTGCTATGATTACACCTGGTCCGGTCGTAATAACGGTTGGTTTTATTGGATATTTGGTCAATGGCTTTTTAGGCGCATTAGTAGCTGCGCTAGCCACTTTCCTTCCCTGCTATCTCTTTACCATTGCAATGGCGCCTTCTTTTAAAAAAATAGCACAAAACAAACCCGTTAAAGCATTTGTCGAAGGTATTACAGCGGCTGTGATAGGTGCTCTTGTCGGATCTGTAATGGTTATAGCTAAAAGAAGTATAATAGACATTCCAACGGCTCTAGTAGCAATTATCACAATTTTTGCACTACTTTATATAAAGAAAATTCAGGAACCCTATATTATTGTCGCAGCGGCTGTTCTAGGAATAATCATTAAATTAGTAATAATATGAACAGAAAAGACTTTTTAAAATCAAGCACCCTTTTTGGCGCGGCAGCTTTAGTACTTCCATTCCATCCTCTAATGCTTTTTTAAATAATCTGGCAGGTAATTCCATTGATAAACTAGTAGACGCAAACGGAAATTATATACAGCAGACGTTACCATATAGTGAAAACTTTCTTGAACCTTATATGGACGCAGAAACACTTCACCTGCATTATGCCTTTCACCATGGCGGTGCTGTAAAAGGAGCTAATAAAGACCTTCAAATGATAAAAAAGGCATTGGAAGAAAACAATCTAGAAACAATAGATTTTTGGACCAAAAAATTATCGTATCACTTTTCTTCTCATATTCTTCATTCTATCTTTTGGACCAATCTTACCAATAAAGCTAATGCACCCAAAGGCAATCTGCTCAAAAGGATTGAAAAAAGTTTTGGAAGCTTTGATAAGCTCAAAGTGCTTATCGCTGCAACATCTAAAAATGTAGACGGAAATGGATGGGGAATACTCGCCTACCAACCCTACAGTGACAGTCTTGTAGTACTTCATTGTGAAAATCACGAAAAACTAACCCAATGGGGTGCGGTTCCAATTTTGGTAATTGATGTATGGGAACACGCATACTATCTTAAATATAAAAACAAACGCACTGATTTTGTTGACGCATTATTCAATATTATAAACTGGGATAATGTAGCATTGAGGCTGAATGATGCTGAAAAATTAATCTTATAATTTTTTTTAAGTTCAAATTTTCTTCTTGTTTAAAATAACAAAGCGTTATCGAATACTCAATTTTTAGATTCCTATGTTTAGAATAAAATTCAATTGTTCACAACATTACACCCTAGCATACCATAAATTTGCGTACCTTTTTTTGAAATTAAATATCCACCATAAAGTTACTTTTTATCCATTTTTTTTCTGGTAATAATTAAATTTCATATCAAACCAGATTTGCAAATAATTACACTATTTCGGTCTATAATCTGACTTAAAACATTAAAATGTATTCTAAATTTTATTCTCTTCTATATATTGATTTTCCATTCTTAATCGTTTGCAAAACCTTAATATCTTTTATTTTCATACCATCTACTTTTAATGGATTTTTATCTAAAATAACTAAATCGGCAAGTTTACCGGCTGTCAAACTGCCTTTTCTGTGTGTTTCATCATACTGTGAGGCAACATTAATAGTCATTGCCCGCAGGCCTTCATACGGAGTAACCCTTTGGTCAGCTCCAACTGTTTCTCCTCCTCTGGAAATTCTGTTTACCGCGGACCATAAAACCATCATCTGATCAAGCGGCACAACGACAAAATCAGTATGATTAGTAGGTTTTAATCCTGCATCAACAGCATCTCTCATCGGGCTTATATATTGTGATTGTTTAAATCCCCGATTTTTCAAATGAGCTTCATAAAAATTGATAAATTTTGATGCACTTTTTTCTATGATATTAGTTTGAATTTATTTTCAACCGTTTGGCTTTTTGCTTTCAAATTCTATTGCCAAAATTTATATTCCTAAATCATTACAATCCAAAGAACACCTTCGTCGAATTAACACTTTTTAACATTTAATCCTCATAATTAATACTTGCAAACATTTCCAAAATAAAAAATCTAAAAAAATTATCTTACAAATTCACTTGAAAGCAAACCAATTTCCCTAAATCTTATACAAAATGGTTTGTATTTCGTAAGGTAAACTACTTTACAGGACATAAAAACAGTAACTACTCACAAGAAAAATGGTCAAATAATGAACTTTAAATGCCGAAAATGCACATTGCAAGCATATTCACCTATGAAAAATTATTATAAAAATATGACACTAATTCAAATTAAAAAAATTATTTAATAGTTAATGTCATATTAGGAACAATTATAGCGTCAGTTATTCCTCCTGTGAATCGTTGAGCATAAACTTCAAGATAATCATTTGTTAATAATTCAACCGAAGCATTTAAAGGAAGGACTATAATGTCATTTATTGCTACTCCTCTTCCATAAATTTTATTCTGTGTTAAAGCTGTTCCATTCTTTGCAATATAGATTATATAGGTACCTACTGCGGATACTTGAAAGGAAATAGAGCCTGTAACCTGAAAAATTCGTTTCTTTTTTCCCATATATCTCAATCTGTTATTATTATTTGTTGGTGCATCTAAGGAAAATCTAAATAAATTATAGGATGTTGAATTCCCATTAACTTTAACAATATTACTTGGATTCGATGTATTAAAGCTTGTAGAAGCACCGGAGCCAACAGGATAATCCATAGTGAAATCGGCTACAGCACTGGCATCCGTTTCGGTAGGAATTCCGGCCGACCGTACGCTCCAGCTATTGGTAAAGTTATATCCGGTATAAGTACCGGCAGTATAGGATTTTACATATCCACTTGTGTTGGTGCCGGTAAAAACAACCGATTCTAAGACACCATCTCCTAATATTGTTGGATTTGAAGATACATCAAATCCAATAGCAGTACCATTGACCTGACTGAAGCCTCCTTGCTTTTCCACAAGAGTAAAGGTTCCGGTTAGTTTTTCATAAGTGCCTGAATTATTACTGAACCATCCTAAATTACTAAGTAATAATTGTGTGATATTATTGTATGTTATTCCATTTGTATTTCCTGAGAATTGTATAATACTTAAAAAAACCAATCCAAAGCCAGATATGCTTCCTACAGAATTGGAATTAGCCACTATGCAATCTCGAAATATTAAGTTTTGAGTTGCCGCTCCATTAAGGTTAAACACATTTCCAGTTGGAGCAAGAAGAGTTAGACCTTTTATAGTTCCTCCGTTGGCACCTTCAAAAATATTTCCTGATGATCTGATAATAACATCTTGATTGGAATCCACTCCCTGTAAATAAGCATTATTTAGGTCAATAGGAAAATTAAAAGTAACATTACCGTTAATTTCATATAATGTACTGGAATTCAAAAGATACTTAGAACCTCCTCCGGCGGCAAGTTCATCAGCTAAAATAGTGGCTAAATTATCCGTAGATTTTATACGTTTAAAATTGATCCTTCCCTGTACTCCGCTACTTAACGGCATCCATGAAGTGCTGTCTGCTGAATAATAGTAAAAAACTTTTAAATCCGTATCATAGACTATAAGACCATCAGCCGGAGTTGTGATCGCAGTTCTTTGAGCAGTTGTCATTCTGGGTGTAAGTAATCCTTGTGTAGTAGAGGTAAGATCTAGTATTGAACTGGAATTTGGCGTTATTGTCCCAATTCCGACTTGCGCATTAGCTATAAATCCAAAAAGAAGAAAGAGAAACACTAAGAACATTTTATGATTTCTAAGAGCAGGTTTGTTGATCATAATTTTTTGGTATTAGTTATTTTTTTCTGTTGTCTATTTTGAGTAATTACTCTTAATTTTTAGAGTTTAAAATGATTATTTTCTCCGTGAATCTTTCATTATTCAGAGTTAAAAATTGGGCAATATAAACTCCATTGCTTAATCCATTGGTTGAAAAAATATAATTTTGTTCTGTTCCCAGATTTTCTTTATGCAGAATAACTTTCCCGGTTATTTCATAAAGCTTAAACGTTCTTAAAGAAAGATTTTTGGGATTAGATACTTTTAAACTATTATTGATATTATCCTGATTAATGAAAAACGGATTATAGTTTTTTTCACTGGTATTAAGTGTTTTATTGTCTTTGAATGTAATTTTAAAACGATCTGTATAAACGCCCTTTTCAAGATTTACCTCATACATTCCATTTTTTATGTCATGAAAAGAATTATTCAGTGCATCATAGAGGTAAATCATTTGCGAAGCTTCCCAATTTATTACCTCGGGAATCTTGAATTTAAAGGTAGTATTGGTAGTTGCTTTTACGATTATGGGGATTTTTTTTTCAGCATCAAAATTTAAACCCTGAATGATATAATTATTATTTTCTATTAAAAAGTTCACATCATTAGGAAGTTCATCCATACCTAGCGCATCAATACCAATATCAACTCCATCTGTTGCGCGAGAGACAAATACAAGAGCTAATTGTCTGGTAAACTCATTATTGATTATAACATTTAATTTAAGGTATGAAATCCCCTCAGTGGCTTCAATTCCTTTGACGCTCTTTTCTTTAGGAATATGTTTTTCAAACTGTGACAAACCACTTCCTTGTTTGTAAAATGCCCTATGGGCATTTTTAAACGTCGCAGTCCCGCTAGCGGTCGCATTAATTACAAACCCCTGGCCAATTGGAGAATATTTTCTTTGTATTACAAGTCCGGAAGACAGTCCCGTGTTGTTTACTGAGCCATCCGGATTATAAGTATTGAAAGTGGCCGGTACATATATACCATTGGAACCTAAACTGATTGGAGAATATGCACCATAGCCCCCTTTGTAATTTACTAAGGTGTGTGTGTTTACTGTCTTATCTTGTTCCCAGAAGTAAGCAATACCACCTGTATTTGCATTAGAAGGATCTAAAAGAAAAGCATTTAAATGTAAAGCTGATGGATATGGATTTCCGGTTAAAGTGGCATTATTAGCCCCTAAGGAAATAGTAATATTGCCATCATTTGGTTTTCCTCTAAAATCATATCTTTGTGACCCGCCGGAATTATTTGTAACACCGGTTCCCTCAGGATCGGTTGAATCAGTTCCACTTGTTCCTTTCATTGAAAAACCTTCACCAGGTGCTAAAATAGTAGATCCCCCAACAAAAATCCATTGCGAATAATTATTGGCATTTATGAGTTTATAAACCCATTTTGATGCTATTGCCAGAGGATTGGAAGTTCCATCGGAATTACTTACGGGTAAAATTGTTGATGCTACTGAAGCAATTTCCGTGGTAGGTCTGCTCAGCAATGTAATACCAAAGTTTTCATTTCCGGATGAATTCGTGGCGTTTCCAACAGGAGAACACCAATAATTATAATCGAAATTATCTGAAGTTCCCCTTTGATAAACTGACAATGTACCCAATCCCGAATTAGTTGAATTCCCTGTTGTTCCCTGCAACAATTGTGAATTATTACGTAGGTAGAGATTAGAATTCAAAGCTAAGTTGATACTCTGTTGAACATATAACACTTCATTCTTTACATACATGTTCGTATTTGGACTGAAATAAATTTGTGAGATACATTTTGAATTAATCAACAGGAAAATAAATAGAATTATGATCTTCATTACTTTAACTTTAAGATTAATAGCGTTTATTTACTAAAACTGTATATTGGATGTTTTTCTTTTTTTAATTAAAAAAAAAGCTCCAAGTATTATTCCGCTTAGAAATAATATCGAAATTTCATTGTCTATTGGTACAGGATCTCCAACTGGTGGAGGTATGGATTGCGGTTGTGGTACTGGGGGCGATGGCGCAGCTATGTTATTATGCGAAATAAAAAGAAGAATTACTACCAATTTTAACGATTTAACTTTCATATTACTTAGGATTAAGAGTTGCGAAATTGATTAAATTGTAATTTTTTTATTATTCTATTTTTGGTATAACAACAATAAATTAGGTAATTTGCTTATGTGAAGATATAAAAAATCTTACAAAATAAAAATTAAAAAAAATAATTTTGCGTAAAATTATTTACATTATAGAATTACTGTTGAAAACATTATCTTCAAAAGGTCACAAAGTAATATCCCATCGCCATTTTATATAAAAAAGTATTCCCATTTAACATACTGAAAAGTAAACTCGAGTTATCTTCTATTGTGCCACAATAAATTAAGGCAGCAAATTCATTTATAATCCTGCTTTACTTTGTAACATCCGATCATTGCAAAATCGTAGCACGGTATATACGTTTTTTAAACAAGGAATTCGGTAAAACTAAATTCTAAAAGTTTTAGATTCGGATATATTAAGTATCAATATAATCTTCACTTAAATAATTATATATAAATTAACCATTTTTGATCTATTTAGAACTTTGAAAATTTCAAAACCAAATTCTTAAAAACATAATTGAATGAAAGATCTACCTTAAGTTTTACTCCATTTTAAACTAGCACATCCATGTACTGTATCTACCTAAAAACAACTCTACTACTTTAACATTCTCCAACTAATACACTAGAAAAATTAAGGAGTTGTCGCTTTACCCTTATATTTAAATAATTCATAACGTAAAAATATTTCATGCGAGCCAGAGTTATACTTGTTCAAATTGGTCGTTTCCCAATCATAACCATAGCCAATATACAGTGAGTCACTAACCTGAAATCCTGCCATAGCGCTTATTGCAGCGCTCCATCTGTAGGCTGCGCCAACGACGAGTTTATCGATAAACATAAAGTTTGCCGAAACATCTGCCTGTAATGGAGCTCCATCGACCATTTTTAAAAATGCAGCTGGTTTGAATTTTACATCCGAGCCGAAATCGAATACATAGCCCGCCATAAAATAATAATTAATTCTACTCTTGTATATGGCAATATCATTATCATTGTAACGGTTGGTTTCAATAAAATTCGGAACCGATAAACCTAAATAGGCTTTACTGGAATGCCAATAGATTCCGGCTCCGATATTGGGTTTAAAAATATTGTCTAAATTCTGGAATTGTGGATCTCCCTGATGGAGAGTATTGAGTTTATTAACGTCCAAACTGAATAGACTTCCAGTTGCTTTGAGACCAAATGAAAGTTTGAAATCTGAAGAAGTTTGTACGGAATAAGAAAGATCAGCAGAAAAAGTACTTTCGTTGGTGGGTCCAATTTTATCATTAACAAAAGAAAAACCTACCCCTAAATTACTATTATTTATGGGCGAATTTACAGAGAAACTACTTGTTTTAGGAGCTCCGTCAAGTCCAATCCACTGCGTACGATATAATCCAAAAATGCTCAAAACTCCCCGGGATCCTGCATACGCGGGATTGATCGTTATAGTATTGTACATGTATTGTGTAAATTGAGCATCTTGTTGCGCAAACCCCATGACAGAAAAAAACATTAAAACTAAAACTAATTTTCTCATTTATTTTACTTTTAAGAGTGGTTTAATAAAAAACTATTATTCCCTTTTCCAATTACTTAGTAAGAAATAAATATCCTGCCAATTGATGCGTCTTTGACTCACTATTTTTGTATTTTAAAATATAATAGTAGGTGCCCTCTGGTAGTCCGTCAGTATCTTTAACAGTTGCGCGACCATCTGAAAATCCTCTAAATACGACATTAAGATTATCATAATGATTTCCCTGGTAGACCAAAACTCCCCAACGATTATAAATTTCAACAACATTATCAGGATAACATTCTATTCCTTGGATATAAAATAGCTCATTCATTTTATCCGAGTTCATGGAAATAGCATTGAATACTTTTATAACACAACCCGAAATTGGCAATACTGTAGGTTTATCATCAACCACACTTCCATAATCTGATTTGTCTTTCACTAAAACTCCGTTTGTACTTATTCCTGATACTTCAGCCTGATTTGATATACTTCCCAGATTAATATCCGATTGCATAATAGAATAAACACCTGTAAATGAAGCTGAATCTACTTGACCAACTGCCAAATCTATTGCCCCCCCTGTCATGATTATTCCTGTTAGCGGATCTCTTACAGATACCTTTGTCAAAGCTACATTTCCAGTATTAGTCACTATAAAATTATAGGTAACAGTTTCTCCTGCCTCTGCATACCCATTTCCGTTTTCGTCATTAAAATGAGCTGTTTTCACTAATGCAATACTTGGCCTTGCTACAAATACAGTTACAGAAGCCGCGCTACAATTGGAAGGGTTTGCTTTTTCACAAATCGTATAAGTTAAAGTATAAGTCCCCCCAGGAGTGTTTGGTAAAATATCCAAAGTTCCATTTGAATTAGATACGAAGTTGACGTTTGGCACAACAGTTAATATAACATCTTGCGGATCTATAGGTAATCCATTGAAGGTATCATTTGCAAGAACATTTAAGAAACCTTTTGTACCAGATATTCCATCAACCGGATCTGCTGAATCATCGACAGCGACCAGATTTGCAAAAGAGGTACAACTGATTCCAAAATCTAAATCTAAATGCACACTTTCCGTTGTACTCAGCGTAACCGTTTTGATACTTTGGGCTGTGACACCGCAAACCATAAAACTTTGGGTTCTATTTGTTTTAGAAGAAATTTCCTTTAGAGTATTGCCCGGAATAATTTTTACCAAGCCAGTACTGCCAATTGCCTGCGATTGTGCCTCTAGATTTGAATCCATTTGCAATTTAATGCTATACTCTCCCCATGGGTTTGAAGCTCCAGGTCTGTCTCTCCAGTATCCTTGAATTCCTATTATCGTACTTTTTGAATATCCGTTTGGACCTGTTATCAAAATATTTGGACTTTTAGAATTTCCAAACCCTGCCCTATTTAACTCTCCGGCATTAAGCGGTCCTTTGCTACTACCATCTCCATTAAAATCAATCCATTCCCATTGACTATAATCAACAGAACCGTTTGCATCAGGAATATTTTTGGTAACAATTCCATCATTATTGGCATCATACCATTCATCCTGAATTCCATTACCATTCAGATCATACCATACATAGTCCCCTAATACAGGTAATGCAGAGAGATCATATTCAAAATCAAATTTTTGGAATTCACAATTTTGTATGGTTGTAAAACGTAAACTTCCGTTTACAGGATACAATTGATATACAGTATTTATATTTGCATCCTGAACCTGTACCAAATAATCTCCAGGAATTATTCCTGAAAAACTATAAGATCCATCGCTTTTTGTAATTTGCAATAAAATGGGGCCGGTCGTTTTATTTTGTGGAATCAAAGTCACGGGGACATTTGCCAATACAGTATTAGTCTTTAAATTTTTAACAATCCCTGCAATATTTACTGTTGAATTACACGTTACTACAATTTCATCTGAAACTGTTGCACAAGTCTGTGGAATCAATCTATCACACAGTTCATAAACAACATTATAAATCCCTGGTGCTATTCCTGCGGCCACAGTTACTTTTCCGGTTACCGGATCCAATGTGATTCCTGCTGGCCATACTCCTGATACTGCAACAGTCGCATTTCCTGTCGCTCCTAATGTTGCCGGCATTCCATTTACAATATCATTCGACGTAATGTTTGCGAAAACTGTTCCTCCTTTTACTACAATGCTCCCATTTTCAGAAATTGGCTCTACAATTGATAGCACGTTGATTTCATTTGAAACTGTTGCGCAAGCCTGCGGAGTCAATTTATCACACAATTCGTAAACTACATTGTAAGTACCCGGTACTGTTCCTGCGGCCACAGTTACTTTTCCGGTTGCCGGATCCAATGTGATTCCTGCTGGCCATACTCCTGATACTGCAACAGTCGCATTTCCTGTCGCTCCTAATGTTGCCGGCATTCCATTTACAATATCATTTGATGTGATGTTTGCGAAAACTGTTCCTCCTTTTGCTACAATGGTTCTATTTTCGAATATTGGACATACATAATTATTTAACACAATAGCTTCTGATGATAATGAACTGCATAATCCCGATTTTGCTATTACAGTATAAAAACCAACAGGAGCAGTCACTTTATTTCCAACTATACTTACACCACTTGATGGAATTACTTCATAGGAGTATAAACCATTATAATTTGAAATATTAAAGCTACCATTAGCATCTGAACAAGATGGCTGAATCAAATTATTTAATACTGGCTTTGGTATTAAATCTACCGTTACGGTTGTACTACTAGAGCTTATTTCCGTACAGTTGCCGTTTTTAACTATCGCTCTAAACTGTGTGGTCTGAATCAAATTTCCTGAAGTATAACTAGTTGTTGTGTTAGCAATGTCGCTCCAGCTTAAAAATGGATTAACAGCAGATTGCCATTTGACTACGGTACCTGTATGTCCGCTTAAAGTCAGTTCTGCACTTGGACTTCCCAAACAAATCGTACTTCCTCCGTTTACGGAACCTGCAATGGTAAGCGCATCTACCATAACGATTACCTCAAATCTGTCAGCTGACTCACAGCCAGAAACCGTCTGAGAAGCAAAATAATGCGTTCCATCTGTCAAAGGGGTACTCGTAACCAAAGGACTTCCTCCACTTGATGCCGAATACCAGTTGATCGTACTTCCAGTGGCACTTAGATCGCCAACCGTTGAAGCTGCACAGAAATTTTGGGTTGCATTGCCTATAGGCGCTGGGGTGATATTTACTGTAGCAGTTACCTCAAATCTGGTAGCCGACTCACAGCCTGATACTGTCTGAGAAGCAAAATAATGTGTACCGTCTGTCAAAGGGGTACTCGTAGCCAAAGGACTACCTCCGCTTGATGTCAAATACCAGTTGATCGTACTTCCAGTGGCACTTAGATCGCCAACCGTTGAAGCTGCACAGAAATTTTGGGTTGCATTGCCTATAGGCGCTGGGGTGATATTTACTGTAGCAGTTACCTCAAATCTGTCAGCCGACTCACAACCTGATACTGTCTGAGAAGCAAAATAATGCGTACCGTCTGTCAAAGGGGTGCTCGTAGACAAAGGACTTCCTCCACTTGATGTCAAATACCAGTTGATCGTACTTCCAGTGGCACTTAGATCGCCAACCGTTGAAGCTGCACAGAAATTTTGGGTTGCATTGCCTATAGGCGCTGGGGTAATATTTACTGTAGCAGTTACCTCAAGTCTGGTAGCCGACTCACAGCCTGATACTGTCTGAGAAGCAAAATAATGTGTACCGTCTGTCAAAGGGGTACTCGTAGCCAAGGGACCGCCTCCACTTGATGCCGAATACCAGTTGATCGTACTTCCAGTGGCACTTAGATCGCCAACCGTTGAAGTTGCACAGAAATTTTGGGTTGCATTGCCTATAGGCGCTGGGGTAATATTTACTGTAGCAGTTACCTCAAATCTGTCAGCCGACTCACAGCCTGATACTGTCTGAGAAGCAAAATAATGCGTACCGTCTGTCAAAGGGGTGCTCGTAGACAAAGGACTTCCTCCACTTGATGTCAAATACCAGTTGATCGTACTTCCAGTGGCACTTAGATCGCCAACCGTTGAAGCTGCACAGAAATTTTGGGTTGCATTGCCTATAGGCGCTGGGGTAATATTTACTGTAGCAGTTACCTCAAGTCTGGTAGCCGACTCACAGCCTGATACTGTCTGAGAAGCAAAATAATGCGTACCGTCTGTCAAAGGGGTACTCGTAGCCAAAGGACTTCCTCCACTTGATGCCGAATACCAGTTGATCGTACTTCCTGTGGCACTTAGATCGCCAACCGTTGAAGCTGCACAGAAATTTTGGGTTGCATTGCCTATAGGCGCTGGGGTGATATTTACTGTAGCAGTTACCTCAAATCTGTCAGCCGACTCACAACCTGATACTGTCTGAGAAGCAAAATAATGCGTACCGTCTGTCAAAGGGGTGCTCGTAGACAAAGGACTTCCTCCACTTGATGCCGAATACCAGTTGATCGTACTTCCTGTGGCGCTTAAATTGCTAACCGTTGAAGCCGAGCAGAAACTCTGAGAACTGCTTCCTGTTGGAGCTGGGGTGATATTGATTGTAGCGGTTACCTCAAATCTGTCAGCTGACTCACAGCCTGATACTGTCTCAGAAGCAAAATAATGTGCGCCGTCTGTCAAAGGGGTACTCGTAGCCAAAGGACTTCCACCACTTGATGCCGCATACCAATTGATCGTACTTCCTGTGGCGCTTAAATTGCTAACCGTTGAAGCCGAGCAGAAACTCTGAGAACTGCTTCCTGTTGGAGCCGCAGTGATATTGATATGAGCAGTTACATCGAGTCTGGTGGCCGACTCACAGCCTGATACTGTCTGAGAAGCAAAATAATGCGTACCGTCTGTCAAAGGGGTACTCGTGGCCAAAGGACTTCCTCCGCTTGATGCCGAATACCAGTTGATCGTGGTTCCGGTGGCGCTTAAATTGCCAACCGTTGAAGCTGCACAGAAATTTTGGATTGCATTGCCTGTTGGAGCCGGAGTGATATTGATATGAGCAGTTACATCGAGTCTGGTGGCCGACTCACAGCCTGATACTGTCTGCGAAGCAAAATAATGCGTACCGTCTGTCAAAGGGGTGCTCGTAGCCAAAGGACTTCCTCCACTTGATGCCGAATACCAGTTGATCGTGGTTCCGGTAGCGCTTAAATTGCCAACCGTTGAAGCTGCACAGAAATTTTGGGTTGCATTGCCTATAGGCGCTGGGGTGATATTTACTGTAGCAGTTACCTCAAATCTGTCAGCCGACTCACAACCTGATACTGTCTGAGAAGCAAAATAATGTGTACCGTCTGTCAAAGGGGTACTCGTAGCCAAAGGACTACCTCCGCTTGATGTCAAATACCAGTTGATCGTACTTCCAGTGGCACTTAGATCGCCAACCGTTGAAGCTGCACAGAAATTTTGGGTTGCATTGCCTATAGGCGCTGGGGTGATATTTACTGTAGCAGTTACCTCAAATCTGTCAGCCGACTCACAACCTGATACTGTCTGAGAAGCAAAATAATGCGTACCATCTGTCAAAGGGGTGCTCGTAGACAAAGGACTTCCTCCACTTGATGTCAAATACCAGTTGATCGTACTTCCAGTGGCACTTAGATCGCCAACCGTTGAAGCTGCACAGAAATTTTGGGTTGCATTGCCTATAGGCGCTGGGGTGATATTTACTGTAGCAGTTACCTCAAATCTGTCAGCCGACTCACAACCTGATACTGTCTGAGAAGCAAAATAATGTGTACCGTCTGTCAAAGGGGTACTCGTAGCCAAAGGACTACCTCCGCTTGATGTCAAATACCAGTTGATCGTACTTCCAGTGGCACTTAGATCGCCAACCGTTGAAGCTGCACAGAAATTTTGGGTTGCATTGCCTATAGGCGCTGGGGTGATATTTACTGTAGCAGTTACCTCAAATCTGTCAGCCGACTCACAACCTGATACTGTCTGAGAAGCAAAATAATGCGTACCGTCTGTCAAAGGGGTGCTCGTAGACAAAGGACTTCCTCCACTTGATGCCGAATACCAGTTGATCGTACTTCCTGTGGCGCTTAAATTGCTAACCGTTGAAGCCGAGCAGAAACTCTGAGAACTGCTTCCTGTTGGAGCTGGGGTGATATTGATTGTAGCGGTTACCTCAAATCTGTCAGCTGACTCACAGCCTGATACTGTCTGAGAAGCAAAATAATGTGCGCCGTCTGTCAAAGGGGTACTCGTAGCCAAAGGACTTCCACCACTTGATGCCGCATACCAATTGATCGTACTTCCTGTGGCGCTTAAATTGCTAACCGTTGAAGCCGAGCAGAAACTCTGAGAACTGCTTCCTGTTGGAGCCGCAGTGATATTGATATGAGCAGTTACATCGAGTCTGGTGGCCGACTCACAGCCTGATACTGTCTGAGAAGCAAAATAATGCGTACTGTCTGTCAAAGGGGTACTCGTGGCCAAAGGACTTCCTCCGCTTGATGTCAAATACCAGTTGATCGTACTTCCAGTGGCACTTAGATCGCCAACCGTTGAAGCTGCACAGAAATTTTGGATTGCATTGCCTGTTGGAGCCGGAGTGATATTGATATGAGCAGTTACATCAAGTCTGCTAACCGACTCACAGCCTGATACTGTCTGAGAAGCAAAATAATGCGTACCGTCCGTCAAAGGGGTACTCGTAGCCAAAGGACTTCCCCCACTTGATGCCGAATACCAGTTGATCGTACTTCCAGTGGCGCTTAAATTGCTAACCGTTGAAGCTGAGCAGAAACTCTGGGTTGCATTGCCTGTTGGAGCCGGAGTGATATTAACATGAGCAGTTACATCGAGTCTGGTGGCCGACTCACAGCCTGATACTGTCTGAGAAGCAAAATAATGCGTACCATCTGTCAAAGGGGTACTCGTAGCCAAAGGACTACCTCCGCTTGATGCCGAATACCAGTTGATCGTACTTCCTGTGGCGCTTAAATTGCTAACCGTTGAAGCCGAGCAGAAACTCTGAGAACTGCTTCCTGTTGGAGCCGCAGTGATATTGATATGAGCAGTTACATCGAGTCTGGTGACCGACTCACAACCTGATACTGTCTGCGAAGCAAAATAATGCGTACCGTCTGTCAAAGGGGTACTCGTAGCCAAAGGACTTCCTCCACTTGATGCCGCATACCAGTTGATCGTACTTCCAGTGGCACTTAAATTGCCAACCGTTGAAGCAGAACAGAAACTTTGAGAGCTGCTTCCTGTTGGAGCCGGGGTGATATTGATATGAGCAGTTACATCGAGTCTGGTGGCCGACTCACAGCCTGATACTGTCTGAGAAGCAAAATAATGCGTACCGTCTGTCAAAGGGGTACTCGTGGCCAAAGGACTTCCTCCGCTTGATGCCGAATACCAGTTGATCGTGGTTCCGGTGGCGCTTAAATTGCCAACCGTTGAAGCTGCACAGAAATTTTGGATTGCATTGCCTGTTGGAGCCGGGGTGATATTGATATGAGCAGTTACATCGAGTCTGGTGGCCGACTCACAGCCTGACACTGTCTGCGAAGCAAAATAATGCGCGCCGTCTGTCAAAGGGGTATTCGCAGCCAAAGGACTTCCCCCACTTGATGCCGCATACCAGTTGATCGTACTTCCTGTGGCGCTTAAATTGCCAACCGTTGAAGCCGAGCAGAAACTCTGGGAACTGCTTCCTGTTGGAGCCGGGGTGATATTGATATGAGCAGTTACATCGAGTCTGGTGGCCGACTCACAGCCTGATACTGTCTGCGAAGCAAAATAATGCGTACCGTCTATCAAAGGCGTATTCGCGGCCAAGGGACTTCCCCCACTTGATGCCGAATACCAATTGATCGTACTTCCTGTGGCGCTTAAATTGCCAACCGTTGAAGCCGAGCAGAAACTCTGGGAACTGCTTCCTGTTGGAGCCGGGGTGATATTGATTGTAGCGGTTACCTCAAATCTGTCAGCTGACTCACAGCCTGATACTGTCTGAGAAGCAAAATAATGTGCGCCGTCTGTCAAAGGGGTACTCGTAGCCAAAGGACTTCCCCCACTTGATGCCGCATACCAGTTGATCGTACTTCCTGTGGCGCTTAAATTGCCAACCGTTGAAGCTGAGCAGAAACTCTGGGAACCGCTTCCTGTTGGAGCTGGGGTGATATTGATATGAGCAGTTACATCAAGTCTGCTAACCGACTCACAGCCTGATACTGTCTGAGAAGCAAAATAATGCGTACCGTCCGTCAAAGGGGTACTCGTAGCCAAAGGACTTCCCCCACTTGATGCCGAATACCAGTTGATCGTACTTCCAGTGGCGCTTAAATTGCTAACCGTTGAAGCTGAGCAGAAACTCTGGGTTGCATTGCCTGTTGGAGCCGGAGTGATATTAACATGAGCAGTTACATCGAGTCTGGTGGCCGACTCACAGCCTGATACTGTCTGAGAAGCAAAATAATGCGTACCATCTGTCAAAGGGGTACTCGTAGCCAAAGGACTACCTCCGCTTGATGCCGAATACCAGTTGATCGTACTTCCTGTGGCGCTTAAATTGCTAACCGTTGAAGCCGAGCAGAAACTCTGAGAACTGCTTCCTGTTGGAGCCGCAGTGATATTAACATGAGCGGTTACATCGAGTCTGGTGACCGACTCACAACCTGATACTGTCTGCGAAGCAAAATAATGCGTACCGTCTGTCAAAGGGGTACTCGTAGCCAAAGGACTTCCTCCACTTGATGCCGCATACCAGTTGATCGTACTTCCAGTGGCACTTAAATTGCCAACCGTTGAAGCAGAACAGAAACTTTGAGAGCTGCTTCCTGTTGGAGCAGGTGTAGATGCAATTGTAACAGAAGCGGTATTCACTAAATTTATTGAACAGGAAGTCCCTAATTTAATAGCTTTTACAGTAAGAGAAGTCGAACTATTCAATGCTGCAGAGGTTAGAGTTAGATTAGTACCCGTACCTGATTTTGAAGAACCACTCATTGAAGCTCCATTAAATAACTGATAAATAATTCCACTTTCTGAACCCTGAACGGTTACAGCAGCAGTTGAACCGGAACAAATAGATGTCGAAGCCAAAGTGACGTTCAGACTATTTGAAGGATTCATACATACAATTGTAACTCCTGCTGATGCACTTCCTTCACAATTTGAACCTGTAGTCGCTTTTGCTGTAATTACACCTCCCATATATAAAGAACAATCTGAAGACAAACTGCCAATAGTCCACGTACCACCCGAAACAGTGGTAGTTCCACCAACTTGAAATCCATCTACAAAAAGGCTAATAATATCTCCATTTGTTCCCGTACCACTTACTGAATTTCCACATTCGTAAACAGATGAAGTAGTGATTACTAAAGCATTTGATGATTTTGTACCGACAACAATCGAATTTGATACATTACTTAACGAAAGACAGGTTCCTAGTGCCCTGGCCGTAATAGTACTGCCAAGAGCAATACTGATTCCAGTTGAAGCAGTCCATGTTCCGTTAGCAGCAACTGTTGTAGTTCCTTCTAAAACTCCATTTTCATATACTTGTACGATTGTACCTGCCGCCTCTGCTAATGAACCGGAAACACTAGTAACAGCAGCTGTTGAACAAATAGGACCATTAACAATTGGTGTGTTTGCTTTTCTTTGTACTATTGCCATTACAGACCCGGTAGAAATACATTTTCCGGAAGCAATAGCAGTCACAGACAACGTTTGACATTCTCGGTTTGACAATGATAAACCACTAATAGTCCATGCTCCTCCAGCCGTAGTTGTTGCTGTTCCTATCTGTGTTCCGTTTGCCAGAAGATTTACAGTAATTCCCGATACATTATCAGGCGAATTTACTGATCCGGAAATAGAAGTTGTCGAGGATAGAACCGGACTTGTTGCTATAGTAGGATTTGCAGTGGCAGTAGCGCTGGAATATTGACAATCATAAGTATAACCCGACTCGCATTTTCCTGGTTCTTGATAAGTAAAAAGATAAACAGCTGTACCAAAACAGTTACCTGTCTGACACTTGAAAAGTACGGTTTGAGGATTCGAAGTTGTGGTTACCGTATTTAAATTATAGGGGGCTTCTAAAATTAACGCAACTGGATTTATAAGAGTACCATTGGCATTATAGCATCTAACAATGGTACCAACTGGTCGATTTACAGTAAGCGAATACCCCTTACTTCCTGATATCTTAGTAATATCTCCTGCTGCAGGTACTGTTGTTGACAAGGCGCAACTTACAACAGTTACAGGATTACAGTTTGCTATAGACTGTCCTTTGCCGGGGGCGGTTGATGTGGCAGTAATAATCTGTCCTGTGGTTAAAACCGGAGAAATTCCCGTAAGAGTCCATACTCCTAAACTAACAGAAGTTGTACCAATAGAAGCTCCATTCTTATATACCGTTATCACTGTACCATCAGCTTCAGTAGAGGTGCCCGATACCGATGAATCTCCCGTACTAACACCTGAAATACCCGGACAAAGTGAACGATCCGGACATACCACACCAGGAGCGCAGGGAGTATAATTATCAATAATATGTACAAAGCAATTTTCAAGACTGCCACAACTGGAATCAATACCAGCAATATCAGAAGCAGATGCAGGATTACACAGAGTCGATTTTTGAGCTCCCATATTATCAACCATTGCCATACGGATGGCTGTACTTGAATTGATGATCGTGGATAATGGCGCAAACGTAGTTGTCAGGTCACTCATCTTTACGAAAAAATCATAAAAATAATCCGGATTACTGCAACTTGTGGTCAGGGCAATCGACTTTTGATAATTTGTAGTTCCAGCATACGAAATAACAGGTGTACAATTATTATTATTTACATCATATACAAAAACGCCAAAATTTGTGGCTAACACTATTTCTATCTCAAAACCCGGATTTGAATTTGA
Organism: Flavobacterium sp. N502540; assembly: GCF_025947365.1. Taxonomy (NCBI): domain Bacteria; kingdom Pseudomonadati; phylum Bacteroidota; class Flavobacteriia; order Flavobacteriales; family Flavobacteriaceae; genus Flavobacterium; species Flavobacterium sp. N502540. The sequence continues at coordinate 3,813,396 of NZ_CP110012.1, read as the reverse complement.
ATATTGCGGATCGGCATTAGGTCCAACTCCGCCAAATTTACCATCGGTGTCAATCAGAATACTATAACTTTTTGAATTAGGAGAACTACTTCCCATCCTCATCCTAAAAAGCCAATTACCATTACCATCTAAATAAGATTGAACAGGATCCTGATCTCCCTGATCTACAAAATCAGTAAAACTACAATTTGGTCCTGCACTAAGATCACTGTTTGGCTCTATCATAGGAAAAACCAATGATTTATATGGAATCTCACTTTGAAGCTGATCATCTGTTGTAAAACCGTTTGCAGTAGCCGACGTAAAACCATCTCCATTGGGATCAAGTACTGTAGTTCCCGCTCCTGTAGCAGGATTATAAATCATTCCCGGAGTTTGGGCAGTAACTTTACTAAAACTCAATAAAACAAACAATGCAATAAGTAAAATTTTTCTCATAATAAAAAGCTTTTATTGTACAGAATAACTTTTTTAACATAGGCCTTATAAAAAAATATCAAAACAATTTTGTAGAAATATTACTGCAATTCAAACCGTACTGTTCGCAATAGATCAATTAACTTAGCATTAAATAAATTCACTCAACAAATAGCATGTAGAAAAAAAACTGACCTTTTTATGAATCAGTTCAGGAAATAAGAAAGGGAAAAAATAGGTTGTGGCAATAAGTAATTTTGACACAATAACTTAGCTGACAAATAATAATTTATCATGCCATAAAAACAACAAATAAATTGTCGTGTTTAAAAAATCAATTTGCAGAAATGAATTAAACGATTATACTCCGCTTAATTTTTTTACATACAGTAAGCAGGTAACATTAGAATCAACTATTTTAATTCTAAAAAAATCACACTTTGGTTGTGTGAAACAAAATTCAGAGTAAATAATTCTTTTCATAGGTACAGATTTTTTTAATGATAGATTCCGGCTTGTGTAAATGTAAGAAAAAAGAATGAAAAAGCAAGTTATAATTTCCAATAAATCAGCATTTTCTTTAATATGATTATCTAATATAGAAAACAATTATGATACCTAGAGCTCTCATTTTAATTCATTTCTAAAACACTACACAATATTTCTCAATCAAAAATAAATATTTACTTTTAATTGTTTATAGGTAAAAATACGCGTTTCTTATCCTAAAAGAGAGAGAGTACTTCCGTATCTTCAAGCTTCACTCCTTTAAAATCAGCTAATCAGATATTTATTTTTATTCTTATATTTTTTTATGGAAACAAGCATTGTAATAAGAATTAACCGAAAATATGCAATTTGTATATTTGTGAATTAACAGAAATTACTAAATGATAATGCATCAAAAATAGAGAACTATGTCAATAACAAAAGAATCGGAGTTATTAGGAATGCAAAAAGCAAGTGATGCTGTTGCCTATACTCTCAAAGAAATGATAGATTATGCTCAGCCTGGAATGAGTACAAAAGAGCTCGACCAATACGGAGCAAAAATTTTATCTGATTTTGGAGCAAAGTCTGCACCACATTTGACTTATGGCTTTCCAGGTTGGAACTGTATAAGTGTTGGTAATGAATTTTGTCACGGAATTCCTTCTGTGAAAAGAATTCTAAAAGAAGGCGATCTAATAAACATTGACGTTTCAGCAGAACTTGACGGATTTTGGGCAGATAATGGAGCTTCATTCGTTTTAGGAAAAGACATTCACCAACATCAAAAAATTGTTAATGCTTCAAGAGAAATCTTAGAAAAAGCAATTAATAATATAAAGGACGGTGTTAAAATTTCGGATATTGGATACATAATGGAAACGGAAGCAAAAAGAAGAGGCTTTAAAATCATTAAAAATCTAAGCGGGCACGGAATTGGAAGAAGTTTACACGAACAACCTGATGAAATTTTGAATTATAGAAATCGTTTTGATCAAAGACGATTTAAGAAGAATGCCGTAGTAGCAATTGAGACTTTTATTTCAACTAATTCAACATATGCTATAGAATTAAATGACGGCTGGACAATGGTTGGGAACAATGGTGGTTTTATGGCACAACACGAGCACACAATTGTTGTAACGGACGGAAAACCGATAATACTAACAGAAAAAAACGGAATTTTTAACTAAAGTAGTTTTCATACATAAGCAACTTATCAAAATTGTGTAGTTTTTCAATTAATTAAAAATAACGTTTCTTTGATTTTACTGCTAAAATGGACAAAGCAGTTTTAAACCGATTCATTTTTTTGACGCTATAATTTTAAAAATGAAAAAAAAGTAAGTTTAGATGCGGGAGACAACATAAATAACAATATAATTTTTATAGTTCCTCAGTGTGAAACGCCTGATGTATCACTTAGAAAAATTTAACAAAATACTATTGATTCAATACAATAGTATCTCAAAATTGGGTTGTACTTATTATTTATTGCCATAATTAGAAATGATTGGGCACTCATTCTCTGTCTTCTTTTAATCAGAAGAAAATCTACTGTGTTACCCGATTTATCTACAGCCCTATACAAATAATACCAAATACCTTTAACTTTTATATCGGTCTCATCCATTCTCTAGCTCATTCCCGCTCTAATCTCTCTCTTTTTCATTTGAAATTCCATGATTGGAGCAAATTTAAATACCCAACGCTGAATCGTAGCATGATCAACCTGTATTCCGCGCATTTTCATTATTTCTTCAACATCCCTGCAACTCAATTTAAATCTCGATTTAAATCTCAATTTGAAATAAACAGCCTGAAGAATAATAACTTTGGGATAACAGTGACCTTTGGCATTCATTTAATATATTTTCAAGCATTGAGAATAATAGTTATTAATAGGTGAAACAGAACCCACAAATAATATTACTAATAAGAAATTAAATACTTTGTCCTAATTACTGTTTTAGCAGCAGTTTTAAGTTTTTTTGGTAGTGTCTAACTAAAAACTAAGATAATTCTTCCATTTCTAAGTCTGTAGTTTTTGTCAGCATATCCTGCTTAGATTTAAATACAATATTTAATATATACTGGCAAATAAAGTTACTCTCAACTTTATTTGGCAATTTATTTTTTGCGATTAATATCGGTTTGTCTTCTTTTTTGTCCGGAATACAGCCATGAGATCCTTTAACCAAACTGGCGTCCAATGGAATAACATTCATAAGGGTGCGAAACCCCAGTTTCTTTTTAATCAATTTAAAAAGGATGTGGGGCAAAATAAATCTCTGCTTAGGATCTAAAAACAACTCCACCGGATCATAACCTATTTTTTTATGAATTTCCACAGTACGGGCAAAATCGGGGGCCTTGTTATCCTCCATCCAGTAATAATAGGTGAACCAACTGTTATGATCTGCAACCAGAACAAGATCTCCTGAACGTTCGTGATCCAGATGGTGCTCTTTTTTTCCTTTGCTGTCCAATACTTTTGCAATTCCGGGTATCTTCTGAATTAATTCTTTGAGCTCAACAATATCTTCATTCTCTTTCACATATAAATGCGCAATTTGATGGTCTGCCAATGCAAAAGCCTTACATTCCCCGGTATCCAGTAATTCTAATCCTCGTTCTTCTCGTATTTGCAAATATCCGTGTGTGCGTAAAAATCGATTAATATGTATGGGATTGTTAACTTCAGTAATACCATACTCAGACAAAACAACAACTTCCGTCCCCTTACTTTCAAAATATTCGATTAAGTCTTTGCATACTTTGTCAATCGCTTTTACATCTTCATTGATTTCGGGTGACCCGGGTTGAAACTTTTGACAGCAGTAATCTAAATGTGGTAAGTAGATTAAAGTTAGTGTCGGATTATGCCATTGGTAAACAAGTTTTGCAGCATTGGCGATCCATTGGCTGGAACGGATTGTTGTTTTTGGTCCCCAAAAATCAAAAAGAGGAAATGTTCCCAGTTGAGCCTGGAGACGATCCCGTAAGTCAGAGGGTTTTGAATAACAATCAGGCTTCTTCTGTCCATCTGCCCAATATTGCGGACGCGGTGTCACTGTAAAATCAGCATCAGAATACATATTGTACCACCAAAACAAATTAGCACAAGTAAATGACGGATCTATTTCCCTTGCTAAATCCCATATTTTTGGTGATTGTACCAGTTTATTTGACTGTTTCCACATTTTTACCTCCATATCATTCCTGTCGTACCATCCATTTCCCACAATCCCATGTTCCGAAGGCCATTTTCCGGTTAAGTAAGTTGCCTGAGCTGAACAGGTGAGCGCCGGAAGTACTGGTTCAATAATACTTAAATTCCCCTTTTTCTTTTGCCATTGATGCAAAAAAAGATCTGGATTTTGAAGTAGGGAACTCGTAAGTCCTACTACATTTATAACGACTGTTTGCTGCATGATTTTGGTAGTATAGTTTTATATAGCCGGCATTTTTTTACCAGAAATTATATAGATTAAAATGATTTTCACATTGCACATTTTACAATCATCATTTCAAAATTTATCAAGTACCCATTTCAGCTCTCTCTCGATGGATTGATCTAAATCGGTTTGTAAATGAATCGGCAATACCTGCCAGGTATAGGTTTCGATTTCCAGATGTCTGGTAAACTCATTTTTGTGCCAACTTCGCAAAATTGTTGTAATATCATTTTGAGTAGATTGCAAGAGCTGATAATCTTCAACAAATATGGGTACATGAAAATGAGTACGAAGCTCCCGAAAATCATCACGGCTTATCGCTTCTATTCCATTTTTCAAATCCTTAAATTTGAGTAATGCTCCTTCTTTTGTTTTAATAACTGCCTGGTGCAGATAGGTTGGTTCATCAAAAGTTTTCAGGCATTTTTGGAGTTGTTCAACTGTTGTATTTTCTGAAACTGTACATTTGAGCGCGGCACTAATTTGTAATTTGCCAATATTCAAACCGTGCTTTTGCATTTTTCTGATGACCTCATCACTTTCTTCAAATCCAATGGAAAAATGGCAGATATCATAACAAAGCTGTATGTGATTACGAATATATTCTTGTGCCTGAGTTAAACTGCATAAAAGATTTTTGACTAATAATGAAGCTCCTTCCTTAAGTAAATAATCCTCGAAAAAAGCGATATATTCGTCGCTGCTTTCAATTATGCCATCGGGTTCCGGTTCTATATCCAAATGCATCATTTTACCTTTGGATTCCTGTATTTTAACCAACTGAGCCACTACTGTGATCAACTGGCTTGTGGCAGTTCGTTTTGCTTCTGTTAAACTGTTTTCAGTAGCATACCAATGTTTATAAGAAAGCGGTGAAGTCGAAATTCCTCCTTCGATATCAGGTGGCAAAAGTTGCGATAAAATGTTAAAAAGCAACTCTGTGTAATTTAATCTGTCAGGGTTTGTCCAATCTGGTAAATGAACTTTATCCTTAATGACCTCGTTATGAAAATTTCCATACGGAAATCCATTCATCGTAAATACATACATTTCGTTTTTCTGTAACCAGTCTTTAAAAATCAAAAGATGATTTTCTGCTATCAATTCAGAAGCAGCCTGATAAGAAAGCCGTAAACCTATACCAAAAGGCTTATGTGGAGAGACTTTCTTTTTAAGTGGAATACAATACGTTTTTACACTTTCAAAAACAACTTCCCAGGATTCGCCCGCATGAATATTGGTACAGTAACTTAAATGACTATTGGAACCAATTAACATACTTCTGTATTTAGCTGACAAAATGAATTGAGATACTGAACCGATTGTATAATTATCTCTTTATCCAGTGCATGTACCTCTTCACCAATACCTATTTCATTTATCAACATGATCGTAAGCCGGCCGCCAAGATGCTCTCTGAACTCTTCTAATCCTCTAATTACCTCCTCTAAATGAGCATCAAGAACCGGGTGTGTTATTGCAAAACCCAATGTTAGGAAACATTTTAAAATTCGTTCCAGACTCAGTGTATCAATTCTATGTATCAAAAAAGAGTAAGTAACATCGAGGGCTATACCAATTGCTACGGCTTCTCCGTGGGTAATTTCATAATTAGTAAGCTGTTCCATTTTGTGGGCTGCCCAATGTCCAAAGTCTAATGGACGAGATGAACCTTTCTCAAAGGGATCCCCATTTTTAGAAATATGATCGGTATGCAAAGCAGCACAACGAATAATAAGCGTTTCCATAACCGAAACTTCTCTGTTATTGAGAGCCTGCGCATTATTCTCTATCCAGTCAAAAAAAGAAGCATCTTTTATGAGCGCCACTTTTATAGCTTCGGAAATACCGGATCGCCAGTCCCGTTCCTTTAGCGTTGTTAAAAAATCAGAATCATTTAGTACTGCATACGGTGGGGCAAATGTGCCCAGAAAGTTCTTTTTACCAAAATAATTCATACTGTTCTTTACCCCAACTCCCGAATCGTTTTGAGATAAAACGGTCGTTGGTATCCGGATCAGGCGTACACCGCGATGTGCAATTGCCGCAGCATAACCTACGGCATCGAGTACAGCGCCCCCTCCTATTGCAATAAGAAAAGAATGCCTGTCTATTTTATTGTCATTGATTAATTGCAGAACCGATTCAATAACATCCAAACTATTCTTAACGGCTTCTCCTCCCTGAACGACATTGATACTATGTTCTGAAATTCCAAACTGATAATGATTAAAATAGTGAATCACATTTGCGATGAACTGACTTGTTGTTTCAACAACTCCTCTATCTATTACTATAGCAATTTTGGGCTGTTGGAAAGCGGGTTCTTTTTTGATCACATCAATAAGTGAGGTATTGCCGGTATCAAATAAAGAACGGCTAAAAATAATGTCATAATTAAATGTGACCTGAAAATTCTGCTGAAGTATCTGTTGTTGTTTCATTTTGATAAAGTATAAATCAGGTTACGGCAAACTTTTTAGATAATAAAATCGATATTGGCAACAAGGCCAGTACAAACAATGCGTATACCAGTCCTGCCGAACCTGCTACATAACTTGCATTAAGAGGAATTAGGGATAATACCCCTGTTTTTACCGCCTTTTGTATCGCAACCGGCTGATTGTAAAGGAAAGCTTTGTATTTTGCAAAAAAATTAATTCCGTACCAAAAAAGAAGAAAAGGCAGGAGCTGCCAAAATCTAAATTCAAGCTTGTATCCTATAAAAATAAACAGAACAACTACTATTGCATCGAGTAGCAGAGCAGTCAGTATAGCGGACTTATTATTTCCCGAAGCTTCTTTTTTAGCCGTAAGTGTGATGGCTGCAATAAATAAAATAGGAATAATGCCAATGTACCAATAAGTAAAAACGGCGTCATTATTGATGCTCATCCCTAAAAGCAAATTTCCTCCCCGACAAAGTCCCATGTTTAATGGACCTGCAATGGAATAATGTTTACTTATTTTATCATAAGTAAGAGCCAATACACCAATTACCGCTGCCAGCATACCACTGAGAACTGATACCGTAAAAGCAAATCCGATTCCTGCCAGTAACATAAAACTGCCCAGTAAAATAGCTTCATCTTTGCTCACCAGCCCACGTGGGAGTACTCTTTCCGGCCGATTTATGGTATCTGCTTCCAAATCGAAAATATCATTAAATACAATACCCCCTCCATACAAGCCAATTGTAGAAAGCACGAGCAGCAACACATTCTGTATCCCATTCTCATTGTTGCCATTCAAAACTAAAAGCCCGGAAACAGCAATCCCCGCAAGAATATCAGTCACTGCCGTAACAATATTTGCGGGACGCACTAAGGTTACTAAATAGAATAACTTACCTGACATCTAGTTTTCTATAATGATTTTTGGATATACAATTTCTTTAGATTCCTGTCCTCTGAGCACACTGCTTCCTTCAAATAAAGAATCCTGAGTGATGGTGATTTCATTTTTCCAGTCTTCTTCATTCATTTGCCCGCTTTGAGAATAAGCCGTTAAGGCATTTTTATAGCAGGTTAGATGAACATCCTCTTTAGCAATTCCTCTTTCAAGCATTAAAGCTGCCGTTTTAGGAACAGATAAAGGATCACTTACTCCCCAATCGGCAGAACTGTCTACAATAATACGTTCAGATCCGTACTGCTTTACAACCTCTACCATCCGTTCATTCCCCATTTTGGTATTGGGATAAATGGTAAAAGCAGCCCAATATCCGCGATCTAAAACCTGTTTGGCTGTTTCTTCGTTATTGTGGTCGATTACCACCATATGAGGAGCCACTCCATGTTCTTCCAGCACATCCATACTTCTGATGGTTCCATTTTTTTTATCCCGATGCGGGGTATGAACCATTATCGGCAAATTAAATTTCAAAGCCAAATCGATCTGTAGTCTGAAATATTTATCTTCGGCCGGAGTCTGATCGTCATAACCAATTTCTCCAATTGCCACTACTCCTTCTTTTGCTGCAAACAACGGTAATAAATCCATCACTTTTTCTGCCAGAGCTTCATTGTTGGCTTCTTTAGAGTTTAGCCCTATAGTACAATAATGCTTAATTCCGAATTGTGAAGCTCTGAATCTTTCCCACCCCACCAAGGTGCTGAAATAATCCTTAAAAGAAGAAGCTTCTGTTCGTGCCTGGCCAAGCCAAAATGCCGGTTCAATAACAGCTACAATACCTGCAGCACGCATTGCCTGGTAATCATCTGTTGTTCTGGATACCATGTGAATATGTGGGTCAATGTAATACATGTACTAAATTTTTAATAGTGAATAATATTGGGTTCCTATTTCATCCCATGTTGCCGTGCTTTGAGATAATACCTCTTCAGAAATTTCATTTTCTTTAAAAAAAGTACTCTCTTTCAGCACTTTTACCGCAGCCACTTGGGTCAATAACTCTCCGGTTCCTATTGCTTTTGTCAGATCGTCTGCTATTTCCCGGTTTACAAAACCGGCTGTCAATCTCCAAATTTCCGGTGATACTAATCGTCCTGCCGACCAGCGTTCGTGAATATAATCGTGTATAATTAAGGCCAGCTTTTCATTTTTACGTAGTTCTAAGTCAATAATTTGATACAATGGACGCCCCATAAAAAGGGCTTTCAGCACCAACTGATTCCATGCATCAACCGGCAGGTATTTTGCTGCAAAAGGATTCCCTAAGGCTATAGCATCAAACACTGCAACCATATTGGTTCTGATTCCTTCCTGAATTGTCAAAATAAATTCCTTTGCATTTTTTAAGAAAAAAAGTCCCTTATACAAACTGACTAACTCTTTTATGTCTGCCATTTCTGCCAGGTTCTTTATTGTTTCAATATTTTGATGCTCTGGAAGGTGCATCATTAACAAACTACGGCAAAGCTGCTGCAGATCCCAATTAGCTGTTGTAAAGCCGGGATACAATTCTTCCAGCAAAATAGTTTCCTGCAAGGTCCATTTTGGAATTATTGGCGAAATTTTCCTGGTAACTAAACCAAAAGTCTGAAAAAACTGTGTGTTGTTCTCAAACCAGATATGGCTTTCCATCCAATCTGATTCAGCTTCTGAAAGTTTCTGTCGAATTAGAGTTCGTATTATTTCTGCTGAATTAATTCTTATTGCTGTTGCTGTCCTATCCGTTTTCATTTTATAAATCTTTTTAGGCTCAGTTACTTTAAAATGTTTTCCCTGACAACCAGTGAATTATTATCCGGATCTCTAAAAAAGAAAAAACGATCTTCATACCCGTCATCTGAAGTATTAGAATTGATTACAACACCGTCTATTTCATCGATCACCACTCCATTGACTCTAAAATAATCAAGCGTTGCCTGAATATCCTTTACAATAAAGCTCGGAACTGTTCCTGTTTCCGGTAGTGGGTAAAAAGGAGTGTCAATATCTTTGTATAATCCCAGCATAAAACCATCTTTGTTCTTATGCTCTAAATACAGTTGTATAAAGGATTCTGTGCCAAAATTCCCATCAGAGTTGAGCGTATATCTACCATCTGTTTTAAAATCAAGGATTTCCTCATAGAATTTTTTAGATTTAAGAATATCACTGACTGATACTTTTATCACTACTGTTTTTGACTTAAATTTCATTTCTTTTTTACTTTTAAATCAACACATTATTCCCCAACAACATATTCAAAACTAGGCCCCGCTACAAAACCAGGGTGATTAGGATCGGGAATCGCCAGCAACTTAAGAGCATATAATCGCAAAGAATACATTACCCCCATTGCGGTACTAATCTTCTCTGGTTCTCCATTAAAAGTTTCATGCAAACTATTAAGCAAAGAAGTGTAGTTGTAATTAAAGAACTTACTATTAATATAAGCCTGAGAATCCTTTGGATAATCATTCATTTTAGGATTTGGCCACATATTTGGTACTAATTCAGGATTAAACGGAATTAATGGATCCCCAAACATATACCCTCCCTCAGGGTCTGCCTGTATTGTTTTACCCTTATAAATTTCTTCAAAACGGTAGTAGTGCGCCAGTTCAGGAACATTTCCATCGTCTGCAGAACTTACAAATGGATCTGTTGTTGTTCCTTCACCCTGATCAATAATGATATCTATACCTCTTAAAGCAGTTGCCTCATCGACAATAGGGAATAATAAAGATGCATCATAAAATTTTTCAAAGGTCATTTGATAGTTTGGATTTCCAACAAATATTGTTTTTCCTTCCGCTTTTGCAGCAGCTTCAAGTTCTACTATTATTTCTTTTATTCTGGTATAAAACACTCCTATGGTAATTACATTAGAGACCATCAAACGATTATGGATATCAATTGGATCTTCTGGCTCTTCAATTGACATAAAAACATCTTTCACAAGATCTAAAGAAAACTTTTTGAGCGGCACCTGTAATCCATCAACTACAGAGCCTGGTAAAGGCCCCGGGTATAGTGGTATAAAACCAGGTTTATTAATAACCGGACTTCCTCCTACAGCATTCAATATATTGCAGGCTATAGATAAATGTAGCATTTCTTCACGAACTACAGAACCTATCAGGTTTGATATTTGATCATTACCGGTCTCAAATAGCGTAAAATTTGCTGTTAAGTAGGGCGGAATTGTGGAATGTTCTAACTCAATGGCAGTTTGCAGCGCATTTTTTAGATCGGAGAGAGTCTCAATTTTTATCGTTTTTAAGAATATCATAATCAGATTTTTATTTTATGAATACTATGCTTTATTTGCTGTTGCAGTTTTATCGATGACATCTTGTAAATAGTTCAAAATAACCGTCTTTTTATATTTAGAAAGATCTCTTGTTGCAGGCATATAATTAGGATCATCAAGATCTTTACTAAAAACTAAATGCAATATTTGCGCATTTTTATCAACCACCGTTTTATCTGCCAGATTAAAAATTCCTTTTGACATCAACGGATACAAATTGGCATATTGCTGCATGATGGGCTGAATAAAGTTGTCCCAGTCAGGAATTATTTTTGGGGTTGGAGCACCTGAAAAAATCAAAAGACTAATAAAATTAGACTGATTACAATCGTCAAAACTTTGTGTGCTCAGATTATAGCTGATAGCATAAATTTGTCCATCAATGTATACTCTCGGATTTCCGGGATCGGGAGCTGTAAACCTAAGTACAGCTTTACCATTTGCATCTGTTGTAACTTCAGCGGGTTTATTTCCTGAGAAATAAGGTATTGGAGGAGTACCAACTGCAGGTACCACTGGCGGTGGTGGCGAACCCAGTAAATTTTGTGTATTATCTTGTGCCTGAATGATTGCATTTGGAAGTGCTTTTCCAAGATGAGTTGCGTAAAAATTAATTTTACACTTATCTTCAGGATCTAATCGAAATACAAATTGATCAGCACCTACATAATCAATAGACTCTGTATAAATTAATATCCCCGTCTTAGATTTTTTTAAACTAAAAACATCATTGATACTGTCTGTCATATTTGTAACAATTGCCAATGGGTATTGGTTACAAAGATCCAGCTGTTCGTCTGAAAGTGGAAAAGTAAAAATTCCTGATGTATTCATATACCAATCCAAACCTGAATAATTTATTTGTCCAATGACTGATATCCCTGTATTGGTATTGATAACAAGGTGTAAATTTTCACTTGTATTGACCCCTTCTGCATTAAATTGTAGCGCATTACCAAAATCAAGTACAACTTGTTTTAATTTCTCATCGACTAATGCGGTAGCATAATTATATTTTTGTCTTTGTCCCTGCGGTAAATATTGAGGAAGTGGATTTGGAAATAATTGTCTTCCCAATACAAAATGTTTAGGTTCTCTATTATTTGAAGGTCCTATTGAGCCAGCTATTCTGCCTAAAGTAAATTGGTCTGAGGTGTGATCTCCATTAAATCTATCCACCGAAAAATGTATAGATAATTGCTTAGCACTTACCGCTTTTAATTCGTTAAGATATCTTGAGTTAGATATTTTAAAATTCCAATCAATATTCTTTATAACAGACTGATAGGTTGCCCCTGCTCCTGAACTACCTCGTAAATCAACCGATCTTGAAAACCAAATATTGCTAAATGGTGCCATCTCATAATCACCTTTCACCAGTGTATTACCCTCATTATTTACAATTCGTACCACAAACCCCCAAAGTTGAGAAACCATTTGTTGCTGACTATCTAAATCTACAATTTTTCCTGCGGTACGTGCATCGGTATCCATGACAGACATACCAATAATAGGATCTAAAAGTGGATTATCCGTACTCGTTCCGTCCTGATAGGTAACACTCGTAATTTTACAGCCTAGAAATCGCCAGTTTCCGGTACCATCCGGATTCCACCAACCATTTTCCTGGCCCGGACCGTAATTTTGATATTTTGGCTCAAATGTTTCATTGTTAAAATGTGTGGGATCATTATTTACAGTCGAAGGATCGGCCTGAAACTGACCAGAAAATGTAAGACGCGGGACGTTTAAATAGGACATAGTTTTAGTTTTGTTTTTTAAATTTTAGAATAATCAGCTTTTTAACATCAATAACATTTTTTTATATTATTTTTTAATAGTTTATGTATCAAATTTAAATCACACTCCCGTAGATCTGTAATAAAATGTTACAGGCAACTTTTTTTCTGCCATAGAGTATAAAAAACTAAGCATGAAATTGATTTTATAGCAGTTGGACAAACAAATAATAAATGTGGAATTACCTCTATTTTGTCGTAAAAAAACAACGTTCTCAATTTTTCGAATTTATCAAAAGGAATTTTTAATTTTTAAAACTATTGAAGAGTTTAATAAATAAACTAATTACAAAAATCTAGCTTAACTTTTTCTCTGCTATTTGTTTGTAAATTCAAAATAGCTATATATTGGAGTTCATACCATAAAATGGGCACAGAAACTCAAGACCATTGGTTATAAAACAAAAGAAATGGAAAAACCAAAGCAAAAGTATACATTAGAATTTAAGCTAAAGGTAGTAGAACTCAGCAACAGGTATTACAGCATCATACGGGCAGCTAAAGAAGTAAATACAAGTCCAGAGAATATCAGACGATGGAAAGTCCAACTTCAAGATGGAATACTTGGCAAGAAGAAAAAACAAGCAGCACCAAACAGGCTTCTTCAATTAAAAATTCTGAGAAAAGAGCTTACAAAAGTCCAAATGGAAAGAGATATCCTAAGGAAAGCCGCCCACATTCTATCCGGTGATACAATTACTAAATTTAAATTCATAAAACAGCATAGAGACCACTACCCAATTGCAAACACCTGCCAAATACTTGAAGTAAGCAAGATCAGTTACTATTATTGGGACAACAGAAAATCAGCAAAGAGAACTTTACTAGTTTTAATTAATATTGTAAAACTTGTCAACCTATTTTAGGCCGACTCAATCCAATAAAATTCAAGACAACAAAGAAAACAGAGCTTCTATGCGATTAAAGGTTCTTGATTCAGTATTGAAACTTATGAAAACAGAGTCACCTTATCCCAATGATATGGAAATTATTTCAATGAAAGAGGTTGATTCTATAACAAGGTCTGAAATTGCTCAACGCAGTCTAAGGCAGTCTGAAGGGACATATAAAGGCACTACCTATTACGTAGATCTCCGTATAAAACCTGAGCTCAAAAGAATAGCTTTGGATAAAAGTATAAAAGGATATGTATTATATTACAAAATGCGTTACAGGGTCAATGATGTAAGAGTTGATGTACAGGATTATGTCGTAATTTTTGATGCTGTTAAAAACAATATCATATATCATGACAATTATTTAGCCAGCCATAATATACTGGTACATCAATTAATGCTGGGCTTAGAAAATCATCTGCTCAAAACTATTAAATAGCCCTTCATTTGTATTAACAAAACATTACGGCATCATAGACAAAAAACTTATAACCATAGCCTTATTGTAATATAAAAAGTATCAATTCATACCAAAAAGATGTAGGTCGTACGCGAAAAGCTAGAAAACGAAAAAAGTTTCAGAGATCTCTTTGAAGCTTTTGCTTTGATAGAAAATACAGAACTCAGACCCTGTCATCATGTAAATTTCATTCAATCATTTGAAATCAAATGACGACAAAAAAAACGCCCATTCAAATAAAACAACCACTCCTACCAACTCCTCATTCACCGGTCAAAATCAAACTAAAAAAATCTAAATTAGCAAAATCTATTTTTAAAATTAAAAACTCCCTACTGATAATGTTACAAAAAATATATTCTAAACATTATTAAAATGAAAGATAGTAAATAATCGTACTCTGGGTTTTATGGCAAAATCATGGCACAATCTATTTTGAACAATTAAAAAAATCAGTTAATTAAAGCCCTAAGAAGATTAGGTTCGAAACTGTATTACTATTATAACATTCTACGTCTCAAATATTATTTGTTTTTCAATTGATGCCAGAAATTGGTTTATTTCAGGAAAAGAAAAAACACAAATTAGAAAAAGAAAAGCAACTAACTAAATAAATAACTATTTAATAGTCTATTTCATTTAAATAAACTCCCTGCCCCCCAGCATCGAAATTACTGCCCGAAAATACCTAGTAAAACAACCCCAAAGAGATGGCTTATAGCAAAACATGACTGCACAAATCCATACCATTGCCTGCACAAAAGGTATCGATCAAATAAAAAATATCGTTAATTATTTATGAAATAAAAATCCTATTTTTACAATCAGTAAAAACTGATTTTTATCATTCATACTAGCTCACTTTAGGCTATCTGAACAGAGGGTAATTTCAATGTCAACCTGCAAAAAACAATTTAATTAAATGGGAAAATTTATTACGGGAAAAAATCTTGAAAATGCAATTTATGAAATAATTTGGGAAGCAGAACAAAACCTTTTAATTGTTTCCCCATTTATAAAACTAGATGACTATTTTATAAGACTCTTTGATAATCATCTTAATAATCCAAACCTCCACATATTAATTGTTTTTGGAAAAAACGAACGAGAAATCAACAGAAGTTTAAGCAAAAATGATTTTGATTATTTTAGAAAATTCTTGAACATCAGCATAGTTTATGTTCCAAATCTACACGCAAAATATTATGGAAATGAAAAAAAAGGAGTCTTAACTTCTATGAACTTATATGACTACTCTTTCAAAAATAATGTCGAATTTGGAGTCTATTCTGAAACTAGCATTTTAAGTAAATTCACAAAAAATGCAGACGATGAAGCTTATCAAGCCTGTTATGACCTTGCAGAAAAAAGCGAAGCTATCTACATAAAACGACCAGTATATGAAAAGAAATTATTAAGTTCACTACTTGGTAAAAACTATATAAAATCAGATGTACTGCACGATACAACTGATAAATTTTACTCTTCACCCAATAGAAATAAATTACGTGATATTACAACATTAAATGATTTTCCTTTTGAATTGGAATTAGGGGCAGAATCAAAATCAAGACCAAAAAGAGAAGAAATTGAAAATCCAACAAATGGATTTTGTATTAGAACAGGAGAACAAATAACGTTTAATATGAAAAAGCCATTTTCGTATCAAGCATATAGAAGCTGGGCATCTTTTGGAAATGAAAACTATCCGGAAAATTTTTGTCACAAAACAGGTAAACCTTCTCACGGCAAAACATCAATGAGAAAACCAATTCTATAAAAAGAAAACTGCGACAGAAGTAAATACAAAATTTAGGATAATGAAATTGATACTTTCCCTCATCATTTCGTAAATAGATTTTCAAAAACAATTACCATCTCCTCTCAACGCAAAACTCAAAAGAATATCTGCATCAAAAAAAACACTATTGAAGTTTTACAACTGCGCTCCAAAATCTTCATAGAAAAACAGTAAAATCCAGATCTAACAAATTTTAGATTCGAAACTGTATTACATTAATAGATGCTTCAGATCTACCTTATAGATCTACAAGAGCATTCTAGTGGTTAATCTCAAATATTACCGTTTATTATTGTATTTCCAAAATCCAACTTTATCCTATACGAATACATTGAAAATTGGTACAATAAGAAAAGAAGACATTCAGCTATAGGTTATATGACAATTGAAGAATTTGATAGATTGTATTCTTTATAATTATATACTTATATCATCTCTGAAATCATTTAGAAGCATCTAGGATGATTGTTTAATTATATACATATATAAATATAATTTTAAAACAATATAATCATGAAAACACTTTCGAATCACATCCCAGAAAGTTTTACTACTGTAAAAGAAAATCAGGAAACAATTGTAGAAAATAAAATGGACAACACAGAAGAAGTTGTTAATGAAGATGAATCTGTAGAAAAAGAAAAACCGTCTGGTGGGACAGACGGCTTATAAGCTCTTTTTAATTTGCAAGAAAATAGAGCATTAAAAGAAATTTAAACAATTCTAGCAGTAAATTTTCTGCTAATTTTTCCAGAAATTTTTCCACTATTAAAAGTAGAAATGATTTGAATTTGCGCAAAAATTTTTGATTCATGATATATAAAAATTTTAAAATGAAATCTATATATCAAGCACTTTTAGTCGCTCGGGTATTTTTCTTGTTAATATTTTTTTATTTCTTTGTTAAATTTTACAAGCCCTTTATTTAATGGGCTTGCAGACTTTTTAGACCAAAACTACATCCCCAAAACTCCTTTTGAAGCACCTAGATTATCTGTGAATTGCCTTCTCAAACCGGTCATCTGATCAAACGGTGTGAAAGAGTAATTTCCGGCGATAATGATGCACTTGGTATGTCATTATCTTTTATTAAACAACTTCCTAGCTGTATTGAAAATTTAGAGTTGGTACACTGGGTATATTATTATCTAAAAAAGCTTTAAAAAGTTTCATTGAAACACTAACTAAAATTGTATTCTAAAATTTAGAATCATTCTACAGATTTTAAATCATTCTTTTACAACAGGTTGATATAATTTTATAATATGAAAAAAATATTTTAAATATGGGTATAATTAGAGATGATAGAAATCTCCACATTATTCTAAAAAAGGTTGACTTAGATATCCATAAGCTTAATGATCAAAAAATAAAAGCCTTTATTGAATTTTTAGGATTGAAATACCGTGAGGATATCCCTAAGAATTTTCTTGATTGGGAAAACATTCTTGTTGTAGTGCCAAATCGCGAAATGTTAAATGAGATTAAAAAATATAAGGATTCAATATCCCGAATTTCATTTGTTACAAACGCAAATGCAAAGCAGATTCATATTTATGATATCAATGACTGGAAAAACGCTACACAAAACAAAACAACATTACAAATAAGACAGTTTCTAAAAACTAATTTTGGAGGCGTTCCAACAACCTCTTAAGATCCGGATTGGATTAAACTACTATAAATTAAAATTATGCACGTTGAAAACCATTATATCAATAGAAGCGGGTGACTCAGGGCAGCTGTCCTGGGGGCAAACGACGGAATTTTATCTACTACCAGTTTAGCCATTGGTGTGGCAGCAGCAAGTGTCACAAGAGAGCCTATCTTACTGGCTGCCATAGCGGGTCTAACAGCAGGTGCACTTTCCATGGCTGCAGGTGAATATGTTTCGGTAAGTTCCCAAGCTGATGTAGAAACTGCAGATTTGAAAAGAGAAAAAATTGCTCTTGAAACCCTGCCGGAAGAAGAACTGGAAGAATTAACGGATATGTATATTCAAAGAGGATTAAATAAAGAACTGGCCAGGCAGGTTGCTGTGGAATTAACGGCTCATGATGCGCTTGAAGCCCATGCGCGAGATGAACTCGGAATTAATGAAATCACACAACCCAACCCGCTTACAGCAGCTTTTGCATCGGCCATATCCTTTATTATTGGTGGTTTATTGCCGCTTTTGGTGGCTATTTTTGCACCTATCAAAGAAATGGTATTTTATCAGTATGGTTTTTCGATACTCTTTTTGGCACTATCAGGAATACTGGCAGCAAAAGCTGGCGGATCACATACTTTAAAAGCGGTATTACGTATCTGTATCTGGGGTACTTTTGCAATGGTAATGTCGGCACTAGTGGGCTATATTTTTGGCGTTCAAACTGGTTAGTGAAAATATGTTTTTATCATTGGTAAGCATCATCCACAGTATGACTGAACTTGTCCCACTTCACAAAAGAACCAGATTAATTTTATTTTTGTATTTTTTTTGATTGACAAGATTTTTTTTCCATTGAAGCTTCTTAAATTTTTTTACTGAATGATCTTCATAAATTACGTTACGTATCTGTATTTGGTTTATGCTGCAATATTTTCTTAGCATTTCTCCTAATTACGCTTTGAAAACCCCTTCTCTGCCTGCTCATCAGTACTTACTCTGACATGCCGCTATAAATACAAAAACAGAAAACAAGCCGGAAAATCAATTCATGACTATATTGAAAATTTCTTTAATACCGTGCGAAGACATTTTGCTCTTGGAAATTTAACAATGGAAGAATTTCAAAGTAAATATCTAATTTCTAAAAAGCAAACCTACAAGCCTTGATTTTAATATGTTACTAATTATACTTTCAAAAATTAAATTAGTAGCATTTTGTTATTGAAAATAGATTTGTTAAAACTAGTAATTTACCCTCTATTAAGTTCTACTTTAAAATATTGTTGATTATTTACACTATTTCAACTCTTTTAATACATCTTCCAGTTTATATTTTTCCCGAACATAGTCTTCTTCTAATGAGTCAATTGTATGCTGTAGCGATAGGTCATAATGCTTAATATCTCCTGCAAACACTTTAGTAAATTTTACTTTTTTCTTCAATAAGTCAAGCTCCCGCTGAGCATCGTCAATACAAACAGTCATATATTCGCGCTCGTCCTGCGGATGAGATTCGACTTCCTCTCTCTGCTTATCAATAATTAGCTGTGCCGATTTAATTATACTGTCTGATTCTTTATTCAATGCGAACCACTTTCTAAGTAGATTATCATTGATGCCGGGCATTTCAGCTGAGTCTATTTCTATTTCATTTTCATTTGGATCTATCCAATCCTTTTTCTGGCAGCAATATAAAAGCATAATGATGGCAATTGGTATATAGAACTTTCTTTTCATAATATTACTTATTTAATTTCTTAAGAATCTTTACTTTAAAGCATTATTTATAAAGATTTTATTTTAACTCAATATCTTCAACTAGCTGATGTTTTCTTTTTACGATTATTTTCTGAGGGCAATTTTTTATCAAGCTTTCGTTGCAATGTAATACTTTCCATTACGGGCATATTCTCTGGCAATGTATTTCCGATGTCTTCAATTGCCTTACGAGCTTTTAATCCAACCGCAAAATGAATAGTATCAGCCTCGGCACTATCCTGAACATTTTCATCATTTAGCTTTTCAGCGGTTTGAGTGACACGAAATAAATTGATTGCTAATTCTGTACTATCCATATGATCGAGAATGTTTTCATCAGAATCAAGACCTCTAATCTTGCGTATCGCTTTTACATCCAAACCTCCATAAAGTCCTCTATATCCATGGTTTTGAAAAAAGGCATAATCTGCAGGGGTAACAATACCAGCTTTTCGTGCGGCTCCAGCCAACTGAAGATTTCTCTTAGCCAATTCTCTGCGAAGAAAATATCTTCGGTTTTTTACCATTTTAAAATTATTACTTTTCCGCTGCTGACTTAATTCCTGCAGACGAGCTTGTATTGCAAAATAGGCTTGTCCAAGCGCTACCGGTTTTAAAGTAGGATCTGCATTTTGAATTATAAGATAACAGCCATAGCGTGATAATTTTACGTTTACCCAATTCCTTTGCAAATCATTACCAACTGATTTTATTGCACTAAAATCTTTAAAATGTGATGCTGTCTCCTGACCTGCATTAATACAGGAAGCCTTTGCCTTATCTAGCACTTCAATAAATGAACTATATCTGGAATACCCTAGCAATTTTGCAAGATCCTTGGCACTCCAATACTCATTACCAGCCTTATCTGTTTTTTTGAGTTTCTCAAATATCGATATGCTTTTGCTTTGTGATTTATTTGCTTTCATTGTGCTTTTTATTTAAAATCTGAGATTATTTTCTAAACTTATTTTAAATTAAAATTATCTTCAATACATTTTAGCTATAATCGAATACAGCAAATATCATTTAATAATTTAAGCAGAAAAATGATTTGTATCACCTTATAAGAAAGCTATAAATATTAAAAGATGATCACAATCATTTTTAATTTTTACATGTCAAACTATCTTTAAAATAAAATTAAAAGCCATCAAAAGAGAGATTTAAAAGAAATGAAAATGGAAAAATATATTTTAAAGTTTAGTGAGATCGGAATTAACGATATTAATAAAGCAGGAGGCAAAAATGCTTCTCTTGGAGAAATGTACAATAATTTTGGTCCTCATGGTATTAGAGTTCCCAATGGTTTTGCCATAACAACAACGGCCTACAAAGATTTTATAGAATACAATCATTTAAGTTTTGCGCTAAATGAATTAATGCAACTTTTGGATAAGAAAGACTTTACCAACTTAACTGAAATTGGCTCAAAAGCAAGAAAGCTGTTACTTGATGCAAAATTCCCCCTGGATCTTCAAACTGAAATTTCAAATGCGTACTCCTTCTTATGTGAAAACAAAGAACTCGCTGTTGCCGTTAGAAGCAGTGCTACCGCAGAAGATCTAGCCAATGCAAGTTTTGCGGGACAACACGATTCACTTCTAAATATTAAAGGTACAGTATATTACCTTTGCAATAACGGTCAAAATAGATAGTATCAAAAAAATATAAAAAATGTATTGTATAAACGACAAAGAGTATCCCTGCAGCACCAGCCTTACAATGAAATATATAGGCGGAAAATGGAAGTCAGTTATTTTGATTCATTTAATAGAAAAGAAGCGCTATAATGAATTAAGGAAAGAATTGTCTATGGTAACAGAACGAACTATAAGTCTGCAGCTGAAAGCATTGGAAGAAGACGGCTTAATTTCTCGCACCGTACACACCGCCAAACCTCCCCTAATAGTAGATTATGAGCTGACAGAATTTGGCAAAACTTTAATTCCGCTGCTCCAAAGTATCGCTCAATGGGGTAAAGAAACGGCCAAAACAAATAAACGGGTCACCATAATATAGATTACTCTATGATTATGAATAATCTAGTTAGCAATGTTCTATGTGTAAGAATCGTGACACATTAATTTATCGGTATTGAAATTAACCACAACATGTCGTGGTAACTTAAAAACTCAGCTTAAAAGCCAAAAAAGACACATGCTCCATGCGCACGTGCCTTTATTATTGAAATATTAAATCATCCAACTGATTATTCTCTGATGGTAGTTTTGTCGTTAAGAGCCATCTGTGCAATTTCATCTTTTCTTTTAAATGAAACTCCTTTGTGTCCCTGAACATATTTAATTAGATCTCGTGTAGTCTGCACCATCTGAGGAGTTCCTCCGATACGATCATGAAAGCTTATAGACAGCTGTCTTTTTTTAAACTCACTTTCTGCATACAGCTGGTCAAACTCTGCTTTCACTTGGGAGAAAAACTGATCCGTTGAAAAATTTTTGCCTTCAATAAGCAAAATATCATTACAGCGTATAGTATAAGGTACTATTACAAAATCCTTACTGTTCACCTTTATAATAAAAGGCTCGTCTCGGCTAAGGTCATCAATATGATAAGTAAATCCCAGTTCTTGCAAAATTTTTAATGTGTTTTCTCCTCTGCGCAGCCAGTTTGCATTATATCCGACAGGATTAAATCCAGTTGCCTTTTTAATGGCATCAACCCCATCTTTAATAAACTTCATTTCATCATCATATGACAGGTTGTACTGAGAGCTCCAGCTCATACCATGCGCAGCAGCTTCGTGGCCTCGATCCACAATTTCTTTTGCCAATGCCGAATTTTTAAGTACTGCAGTTCCAACCATATGTGAGGTAACTTTAATCCCCAATTTGTCCCAGTTGTCCAACATACGCGGTATACCTTCTTTGTATCCATATTGATACCAAGTTGACGCCGGTAAATCTTGATATCCTTTCTCCATATTCTGCGGAAAAGGACTTTCAGCATTACCCGGCTGTCCACCAGCTTCAAACTGCATGGAAACCGAAACAACCAGACGCGACCCATCTGCCCATTTGCTGTTTGTCTCTTTAGCAGGTATTCTAGCATCCTCCACAAATGGAGAAGCAAAAGCGGCTGAAGGAACCACAAGTCCTGCAAGTCCCACTATGCTGCTTTTCTTAATAAAATCTCTTCTATTGATCATATTTTTTACTTTTTTGAAAAAGTTTATTCAGTGTAAGTGTATTTACTTCAAAATATTGTAACAGTATACAGAAAAAAGCCAAATGAATTAATTGTGACGGAATAGCTTCCCAATTTTCTATCATCGATGTTCCAAACAGTAATAATAAAATAATTATTGCACCTGTGAGCAAAGCTGTCCTTGTGAAAAGACCCATCAAAAGCAATAGCCCAACTAAAAACTCTGCAAAAGGAAGAGCATAACTAAAAGGAATTACTATAAATTCAGGCAGGACAGATTTCTTAAATTCTATTACCAGCCAGTTACTGAAAGAATTTAATTTAAGGAGCCTGACTAAACCATGCCCAAACATGCTTATCCCGACACCAAGTCGTAATAATATATAAACTATTTTGTCCATTGCTTTACTATTTAATTAGTTTCTTTGTGTAAAACTCCCGCTCTTACATAAATGGGTAATCCGTATAACCACGTTTATCTCCACCTCCAAAAAGTGTATGATTATCAGTTATTTGATTCAATGACGCTCCAATTAGTACGCGGTTTGGATAATCTGGATTGGCAAGGAAGCTTCGTCCGAATCCGACAATATCTACAAGATTTGATTCCAGCAGCTGTTCCGCTGTTTCTGGTGTTTTGTTTCCTGTTGCGATAATAGTATTACTAAAAGTCTTTCTTAACTTTATTCTAAAATCCCTTGGAATTTCAGGCGCATCGCCCCAATCAGCTTCTGAAAGATGTAGATAGGCTATTCCAAGATCGTTGAGTCTATCTGCTGCAGTCATAATAGTATCTAATATCTGTGGATCATCCATATCTTTAAATTTGATAAATGGCGATACTCTTACACCAACTTTGTCTTTGCCTACTTCAGAGACAACTGCTTCAGTTATTTCTAATAGGAATCGTATCCGGTTTTCAATAGTACCCCCATATTGATCGGTACGGACGTTTGAATTGTTTCTTAAAAACTGGTCTATAAGATATCCATTTGCTCCGTGAATTTCTACACCATCAAATCCTGCTTCAATTGCATTTTTAGCACCTTGAGCAAAATCTTCAATTGTTTGCTTAATATCAGAATGTGTCATTTTTCTAGGTTCTTCGACAGGAACGAAAGTTGCATCCCCATTTGGAGCACCATCAAAGATATACACTGATGTATCCTTTGCTGTAAGATCTGATGGACCTGCGGGCTGTAGTCCATTTACTTTAGCGGAAGAAACTCGGCCGACATGCCACAGCTGAAGAAATATCTTACTCTCTTTTGCATGTACCGCAGATGTAATTTTTTTCCATCCTTCTATTTGCTCTTTAGCATAAATACCTGGCGTACGAGCATAGCCTTTCCCTTGAAGACTAATTTGTGTGGCCTCAGAGATTATAAGCCCAGCTGAAGTCCTCTGGCTGTAATACTCAGCCATTAAATCATTTGGCACATCTCCTTGCTCATCACTTCGGCTCCTTGTCATAGGAGCCATTAAGAACCTATTTTTTAAGTTAAGTCCTTTTAAATTGTAACCACTGAATAAATTAGGATATTTCATTTCTATAAAAATTATAACTACACAAAATTCAATCTTTTAGCTCTAAAATTATTGTAAAAAAAAAGGATACATTTGTAACAAAAATGGTTCATGAAAAGAATATTCAGCAAACACTCCATAAATGTATTTGAATTAGAATTAACAGATTGGCCGTATGGTCAGCACACCCACAACTTTTGTGAATTGATATTAGTTAGAAAAGGGCATGGACTGCATAAAATTAACGATACAATATTTACTTACAATAGAGGGGACATCTTCCTGTTAACTCCCGAAGATTCTCATCAACTAGAGATAAAAGATCCTACAATTTTACTATACATTAAATTTACTGAGCAGATATTCAATGACAAGCAAAGCTGGATTAAATCAGGCTGGTTTGAAACCAACAGCCGTTTCCTCTTTCGTTCAAATATGACCGCAGGAAGCCTAATAAAAAACAGACAGGATACTAAAAAAATATTTTTTCTCTCAAAAATGCTTTTAGAAGAATATAAATCTCCTAAGCTGCATTCTAGAGAATTAACATTAGAGTTTTTTGGTGCTATCATAGTTATTGTCTTGCGGCATCTCACCGAGCACTCTACAAAAAAAACTTTTGCCGAAAAGGAAAGAGATAAAGTAAATGACGTTTTGGCTTACATAAGATTGAATATAAACACAGAAAAAAAATTAACACTTGCAACAATAGCAGCAGAGTTTAATATATCTGCAAACTATGTAGGCGAATATCTTAAAAACCATACAGGGAATGGCTTCAAAAAGATTATAATGGAAACAAGACTGGAGCGCGCCACAGTGCTTTTAAAACAAAGTACACTGAGTATTTCTGAAATTGCAGAGAAAACCGGCTTTACAGACGCAAGCCATATGAACAAAACATTTCAAAAGTATAAAGAAATAAATCCTTCAGAACTTCGATTTAAGAAAATCTAGTTATCTCCAAAGATATTGGCTTTCTAAGCAGCAATTTAATTTTTTTTACCTATCTTAAAATTATCTTCTACAAATACCAGGTCAAATATTTTCATCTTAATTTGTACAAAAAAGCTAGACGTAACATAGAGATGCCTCCCATTTAGCCATAAAATGCTAAGGCAGTTTTTAAATATATTTCGCAAGTCTAAGTTTTATAGCAGAATTAGAGTTACCTTCATTTTTGCCACAAAAAGCTAAGGCGGTTTTGTAAAAAAGAAGTGCTTTTGTGGCTAAAGCGGTTTCGAAGGCAAAAACCTCATTATTGGCTAATAATTCATTGATTCCATTAAGCATTATCCTTCCCGATTCAAAGGCCTCTTTTTCAGGTTGGAAAGGAGAGAGTAATTTCCCGAGCAAACGGCTATTCTAAAAAAAAGTCCGACAATGCTTTGTTTGAAAAAACAGAAACAAAAAATATTTGTTACACACCACTATATGAATTAGCTAATACAGGCTTTTCAGACAAAAGGATTTCGCCCCAATCGTTCAATTTCCAAAGTACATCTGCCAATTTCTCGCCCAGCGGTGTAAGCGAATACTCAACGCGGGGCGGTAATTCATTGAAGATTTTTTTGCTTAAAATTCCGTCCTGTTCCAATTCTTTCAGATGCTGGTTCAACACACGCCTATCCACTTTTGCAATGCCGCGAAGCATTTCGCTCGGACGTTTTTCGCCTTCGTTTATACGCCACACAATCGGGATTTTCCATTTTCCGCTAATAGCATTAACAGCAAATTCCAATGGGCAAATTTTTTCTACTATCGCTCGTTGCTTTGTTTTCATAAAATTGACTTTTTTGTCTCCTAGGGATAATTATATGCGGTATTGCATTTCTGGTTTTACTTTCAAAACTTTGCAAAAATATAAAACAATATATGAAAAATTTAGCACAGCAGATTGAAGAACTGAATGAAAATTTAGGGCATCAGCTTCCCAGAGAAGCCTTAGATGCATTCGGCAAATCCATTCAGGATTTGAGAGCCAGGAACATGGAAGGAAACAGCATCCAAACAGGCGATATGTTTCCCGATTTCAAACTGCCAAATACAAATGATGAAACGGTGCAGTTAAAAGAAATTCTAAAAAAGGGAAAAGTGATTGCAGCTTTTTTTCGTGGCAGCTGGTGCCCTTATTGCAGCCTTGAATTAAAAGCACTGCAAGACAGCCTAAAACAGATTACCGACAGAAAAGCAACCCTTGTGGCAATCTCACCGCAAAAGCTCGATTATAGCCAAGAATTAAAGAGCAATTACAATTTGGATTTTGAATTATTGACCGATAAAAACAATGCTTTGGCTAAACAGCTTGGCATTTCATTCGGGCTTCAGGACTATATCGTTCCCACTTACAGAGGTTTAGGCATTGACCTGTCGGAATACAACGAAAACGGCAACAGCGAATTGCCTATACCTGCCGTTTTTGTAGTAGATACAAATGGCAGCGTTAGGTACAAATTTGCTGATGCCAATTATATGAACAGGATAGATATTCAGGAATTGATTAAACAATTATGAACGAGATAAAAAGAAAAGGAGCAAGAAGTGCAAAGGATATTCCGACAGATATTTTAGCACAGCTAAATAGTGGTGAAATTGAAACTTCCAACCTTATGGAATGGTTAGCAGTTGACCAGCGGCTTTTATTGGAAAATTTACTTGCAGAAAATCAAAGAATGAATTATTTAAAACCCGTTCTGTCTAAAATCGACCAACTGAAAAAGCAGACTATAAACACCATAAACGAAGCTATCGGAACAGGGATTCTTGAGCAGGCAATAAAGAATAATGATAGCGATTTCTTAACGACATTATCTCTTCACAAAGCCGATTTAGTTCGTTGCTGGGCAGCTTATACCATTGGCAAAAATGAAAATCTAAACATAAACGAAACGCTTAATCAAATTAAGCCTTTTTCAACCGATAAACATTTTGGAGTAAGGGAAATCTGCTGGCTGGCTGTAAGAGCGAAAGTCGCTCAAAATCTTACCAAAAGCATTGAAATACTTTCCAAATGGACGACAAACCAAGATGAAAATATCAGACGCTTTACCACAGAGACAACACGGCCTCGCGGCGTTTGGTGCGAACATATCGAAGAACTAAAACAAAATCCCAAATTGGCTTTGCCAATTTTAGAACCTCTAAAATCCGATTCAGCAAAATATGTACAAGACAGTGTTGGAAATTGGTTAAATGATGCAAGTAAAACACAGCCCGATTTTGTAAAGGAGCTTTGTAAACGTTGGGAAAAAGAAAGCGGTACAAAACAAACAAGGTACATTGTCAAAAAGGCATTGAGAACGGTCAATTAGTAATATTGCAACTGAAATGGCATCTCCATTAAACCATATTATTTCGGTGATACAGCGAAAAGAAAATGTCATTTCGCTGTCTGCACCTAATGCAATTGATAAAGCATTGGATGTGCTTGCTTAGCATGGAGTTGCTGTTAAGAACCAAATCTTAACTTTAGAGCATGAAAGAGAATCGAAAAGTTATGGCCGCAATTTTAAAGAGAAAACTGCCGATTCTGTCGCATCTCGAAGAATCAAATATAAAATTTTAAGCAATTTAAAATTTAGCCCGCCAGTTTGCAGAATGATTTAAACATAGATTTCCCTGGTTTGACCATCTGATTTTTTCTAAGCATATTCACAACTTCAATTCCGCTCAATGTTCTTTTGGCCGATTCAAAACTTTTGAAACCTAATCCATTTTGTATACGCCACTTTATAAAACGATGATCCTGTTCTACAATATTGTTGAGATATTTACACTGCCGGATTTTAATCTTTGAGAATGAACGTTTGTTATATACTTTGATCGCTGCGATATTAGAACTACTTTTATCAATTTTTATGACTCTTAGCCGGTAATTATTATCAATTGCTTTAATTAGAAATGACTGAGCACTCATTCTTTGTCTTTTTCTAGTCAAAAGAAAGTCAACCGTATTACCTAATTTATCTACTGCTCGATATAAATAACACCATATACCTTTTACTTTGATATATGTCTCATCCAATCTCCAACTCGCTCCCACTCTGCCTTTTATCTTCTTCATCTCTGACTCAATCAAAGGTGTAAACTTATAAACCCAGCGCTGGATCGTGGCATGATCCACAATGACTCCTCTAATCTTCATTAGTTCTTCAACATCCCGGTAACTAAGTGTAAATCTTAGCTTGAAATATACTGCCTGAAGAATTATGTATTTTGGATAACAATGACCTTTAGTATTCATCTTTTAATCGGTTTAAAGTTCTAAAGATAAAAGTTATTACCAGATGCGACAGAACCCTGCTGCAAAAATCAAAAACAGGTAAAAATACGTACATGCAAAATCAGGAATTTGTACTAATTTTAGTCTGATTTTAAAAATTTTCTATTACAAGCCGGCATTCTTAATAAAGACAAGATGCCGGATTCAGTACTCTGAGATCTGTAATTAAACCCAAACAATTATGAAAATTGGAATCATAGGAATCGGCAGCCTTACCCTTAAGCTGGCCATCCGCTCTGCCAGGGCAGGATATAAAATAACCCTGCACAATCCCCAGGGTAACAGCCTTATAAGGGAATCGGTTAAAACAATGGGCGCAACTGCGGCCCTTGGCACCCTTGAGCAGGCCGCGGCGGCAGACATTATACTTTTGTTCCTTCCAAAGGATGATCTGGAGTCTGTACTGCCAAACCTGCCTGATATGTCAGGGAAAATAATCGTACATACCAGCAGCCTGATCTTTGATCCCGGCTCGCTTTTATCGGGCATCACCCATGGTATGACCTACAGGATTACCGTCTGTTTAATTCCTGAGGCGCATATCGTAAAACTCTTTACCCCGGTGAGCCTAAAACCAGCAGTTAAAACCACAGCCCATACAAACAGGCAGGAGCTGTTTTTCATATCTAGTCATAAAGCTTCGGGAAATGGTATCCGGAATTTTCTTAAAACACTGGACTTTCTGCCCATTGACCTTACCGGTAGACTGAAGGTCCAAAATACAGCAATGAACTTAAAATCCATATCAGCGCCCCCGGCCGGCCCTTTTGCTGATCAACTGAATTAAAAATAGAGCATCCGGCGCGCAGTGTCAAAGCAAAAAAAGCCCGCCTGTGTACAGCAGGCGGGCATGAATAAAAAAAACTGAATTAAGTTAGTTAAGCTTTTGATATGGTCTGACAGAGGTTCTCCTCGCTGATAAAGGCCGCAATATACTGCTGCGCTTCATTTCGTTTACCCGCCGGGGTCTAAAAGTATTGAGATGAAACTCCTCGCCCTGGTCCCTGATATGTATAATTTCGGTGTAGCCTTTGGAAATAAGGCTTCCTTTTAATTTAATGACCCTCTGTTGCTCCTGCGGGTCCAGATCTTTTCTCACCTTGAATCGTACTTCTTTTTGCATTGTAAAAAAATCTGATGTTTATAAATGATGGTCTTTCCAGATCAAATATAATTATTAAAATGGTACGTATCAAGATCGGGGATGTTAAAAAACAAAGCCCTGCAGCTTAAAGTGCACCGTTTTGCCGCATTAAAGACAGACAGCGTAAAATCTGCAGTTATTTTTGTATTTTTGATAAAAACCAACGGCATATGTATACCCTAAAAGAAGCAGAGCAGCCTTCACAATATTATCAGGACAGGATTCTGGGAAAAGCCATTAACAAAAAAACATCAGAATCCCTTGCGATAACCGATTTAAAAATAGAAGAGCTCACAGAACAGAATTTTGATGTGATCTGCTATGCAAAATGTTCTTACAGCGTTGGCTTTTTCAGGAACATACGATCAGCGACCAAAGAATTAGGGCTCCCTGCCCCTTCACAGGTATTAGAAAACAGCCTCCAGCAGTGAAGTTTTCCCCTTGAAAATCGCATTTATTAAGCCTATGCCCATTACCGCGGATTGACTTACGTTAAGAAAAACACAATTAAAAATCTTTTTTCAGTTTCCTGTTATTTAATACGCTACATTTGTGTAAATTAAATATTTAACATGTAGGAAGGTACAGTAAAATTCTTCAATGAAGAAAAAGGTTTTGGTTTTATAACACCCACAGATGGCGGAAACGAAGTTTTTGTTCACGTTTCAGGGCTGTCGGAAAATATCCGTGAAAATGATCAGGTGCGTTATGACGTGCAGGAAGGACGCAAAGGTCCAAACGCAGTGAACGTAGTAATAGCATAATTTACTATAAAATTAGTTTATCAAGCATCTGCCTAAAGCAGATGCTTTTTTTATTTAAACACAGGCTATATGAATAAAAAAAACTCTTCATATAATGCCATGATTAAATATATCTAACGTGTTAATTCATTAATCATTCCATTGAAAATAAAACCATGAAAAGGCAGCACTGAATACCAGTACAGCCTGCCCAATATTCCCTTAGGTCTAAAAGTCGCGGCCTGGTACAATTTATTATTAATAATTTTAAATTCAAGCCACGCTTCTCCGGGCAGTTTCATCTCGGCATATAAAATTAATTTTCCTTCTTTCTTGTCAGCATATACCACACGCCAGAAATCGAGTGCATCTCCTGCATGAATTTCATGTCTACTGGTTCTTCCCCTTCTTGCTCCCACACCTCCGGCAATCTTATCCATAAAGCCGCGCAGGCTCCAGAGCCAGTCTGCGTAATACCATCCGGTTTCCCCGCCGATAGACCATATTTTAGATATCACAGCATCCCTGTCAATGATTTTTCTTTTTCTTCTGTCAATAAAGCAGTCTTTTTTAGGAACCTTTAGATAATAAGCCACACTTCCTTTAAACTGTCCGCTGATCTGTGAATCTTTCCAGCTCGAAGCCACTGCATCTTCGTTAATCTTTGTGAGTGCCCTCTGCAGCGCCATCTCGTAATTCATTGGCTTAACACTTAATAAATCATTAATCCTGCTGTCACTGCAAACGACTTCTACTTTCATACTGCTTACTAATGCCGAAGCCAGTTTAAAAGAAGTTGAAGTAATAAAATAAAGCCAGTACGATGACAATTTTGGCGTCATGACCGGCAGTGTATAAATATATCTTTTTAGTTTTTTTGCCCGGGCAAACCCCAGGAGCATTTCTTTATAGGTCAGAATATCGGGACCGCCGATATCAAAACTTTCATTATAGGTTTTAGGGTTTAGCAGTGAGCGGATTAAAAACTCTAAAACATCCCCAATAGCAATAGGCTGGCATTTGGTATTGAGCCATTTTGGAGTAATCATCACGGGGAGTTTATTAACCAGATCACGTATAATTTCAAAAGAAGCACTCCCGGATCCCACAATAATCCCAGCCCTTAGTGTAGTGGTCGGGGTTTTTCCATTCTTTAAAATTTCCTCTACTGCTTTTCTGGATGATAAATGTTTGGATAATGATTTATCGTTTACAATTCCGCTTAAATAAATAATCTGTTTTGCGGCTGTTCTGTCTATTTTCTCCTTGAAATAACGAGCCGAAATACTTTCCAGCTCATCATAGTTAACCGCCCCTGACATGGAATGAATCAGATAATAGGCCGCATCGATATCATCAGGGATTTTTTCCACGCTTTTTGCATCTAAAAAATCAACTTCAAGAAGATGGATGTTTTTTGTATCTCTTTTGGGATAATAAAACCTGCTCTTATCCCTCACACAGCAGATTACTTCATGTCCCTGATCCAGCAGTAAAGGCAACAGCCTCTTACCAATATATCCTGTTGCGCCTGTGAGTAGAATTTTCATCTTTGTATAAATTACATTTTAAAACTGACCAGACCATAATCCATTTGAAAAATCTGGCCCGAAATTGATCCTGCCGCTTTAGAGATAAGATAATCTGCCATCTGCGCCACTTCGCGGGGTTTTAAATAATTTTTAAGCGGATGGCGCTCTATCATATTTTCTTTCATGCGCTCATTTCTGAGGATCGAAGCTGACAACGAAGTTTCGGTGATCGTAGGCGCAATGGCATTGATGCGGACTTTGGGAGCCAGTTCTGCCCCTAACGATTTTACAAGCCCCTCTACCCCGCCTTTTGCAGCTGCAATACTGGCATGAAAAGGCATTCCGAGTTTTACCGCTACGGTGCTGAAAAGCACAATCGACGGATTAGTTCCTTTTTTTAAAGCCGGCAGATAATGCTGAATGGCTTTTACAGCGCCAATAACATTAATTTCAAAATCATTTCTGAAATCATCAGCACCCAGACTTAAAATAGGTTTGAGGTTTATCGATCCCGGACAATAGATAAGGGCATCAATACTTTCAATTTCCGGAAGATCATCATGCAGAACATCAGCCCCATAATGGATTAAATTGGGATGGAAAATCTCAGGAGCAGTCCTGCTGATATTATAAACCTGCCTGTTTTCTAATTGCTGCAGCACTACGGCGCTGCCAATTCCCCTGCTGCCCCCAATAACTACTATTTTTTCCATTATTCTAAAATTTAAAGTATTGTACTTCCTTCAGATATCATCTTACTAAATAATTGATTTTCATTATAAAGATAGTAATTGTTTAACTTTTACCAAATAACATTAAACAAAATAAATCTAATTAAGTACCTTAGCACTATTACAAATGAAAAAAAGTTCGTAACAGCGTATCGATATGAATACAAAACAAAGCAGCTTTTCTGCCCTTGAACTGGACCGCATTATAGAAATGGCATGGGAAGACAGAACCACCTTTGATGCCATAAAGTTTCAGTTTCATTTATCTGAGGCCGATGTAAAGGCTTTGATGAAAAAAGAACTGAAATTCAGCAGTTATAAATTATGGCGCAAACGCGTGGAGAACTGCAGAACCAAGCATGCAGCGAAGCGTCCTTCTGAAATCGACCGTTTTAAATGCAGCAGACAGCGCGTGATTTCCAACAATAAAATTTCAAAACGAAGATGAAAAAAAGTTTCTGCATTCACAAGATATCGACATGCTGGAAAGCCGCAAAATAGCTCATCTGATCAATAGTATTGGCGGCTTTAAAAGTGTTTCGCTTATTGGAACCAAAAGCCATTCAAGAAATACGAACGTATCTATTTTTAGTTCTGTATTTCATATCGGAGCCAATCCTGCATTGATCGATGTAATTTTCAGGCCTAGTCCGCCGCAGCGCGATACTTTAAGCAATATTCTAGAATCCGGTTTTTATACCCTAAACCATATCAATGAATCGATTTATAAAAAAGCGCACCAGACTTCCGCGCGCTATGATGCCGCTGTATCTGAATTTGATGCAGTGAGCCTCACCCCTGAATTTAAAAACGGCTTTCAGGCTCCTTTTGTACAGGAAAGCCTGATTCAGATGCGAATTGAACTTAAAGAGAAAATTGATATTTCGATTAACAATACCACTATGATTATCGGCGAAATTGTTCAAATCTATATTCCTGAAGACTGCGTATCTCCAGATGGATTTGTTGATCTTGAAAAAGCCAATACCATTACCTGTTCGGGTCTGGACAGTTATCATAAAACCATACAGCTCGCCCGGCTATCTTATGCAAAACCCGATAAGGAAATTACATCATTGCTTTAAAATTGAATAAAAAAAAGTTAATATTATGTGGTTCAAGCGTGATCTTCGTTCTACAGATCATGAGCCCCTTTTTATGGCGCAGCAGGAGAATATCCCGCTGCTTTTGCTTTATTTCTTTGAGCCTTCAATAATGACACGTAACGATTCAAATGTGCGCCACTGGAGGTTTGCGTATGAATGCTTAAAAGAAATGCAGTCTAAACTAAAATCAATTGGGGCGCATATCTATTATTTTCATAATGAAGTGCAGCCCGTTTTTGAGCAGTTTTGCCGTATTTACGAAGTTCAAACAGTCTTTTCGCATCAGGAAATTGGCACTAAAATCACATTTGACCGCGATATAGCCATGCAGTCCTTTTTTGACATCCAAAGCATTTTGTGGAAACAATCCCAGCTGCATGGCGTAATTAGAAAACTCAAATCAAGACAGGGCTGGGATGAGCGCTGGGAAAAGGTAATGCGGGCTGACCCAAAAATGATCGACCTGAATACTTTTAAATTTGAAGATTTAGATGCAGGTTTTTATCAAAACCTAAAGGGAAAAACACTTTCCGAAGCTATTACAACTCATAATAAAAACTTCCAGCAGGGCGGTGAATACTGGGCGTGGCGTTATTTAAAAAGTTTTGCCGAGGAAAGACACGTTAATTACAGCAGGCATATTTCCAAACCCGGTCTGAGCCGAAAAAGCTGCCGCAGGCTCTCGCCTTATCTGGCCTACGGAAATATCAGCATGCGGATGGACTATCACTATACCAATCAGTTTTATCAAGGTTCACCCAACCAGAAAGCCATGCTTAACTTTGTTTCCAGACTGCATTGGCACTGTCATTTTATGCAGAAATTTGAAAGCGACTGCCGTATTGAATTTGAAAACATAGACCCGAGCTTTGATGTACTGATAAAACCTAAAATTGAAAATTACATTAAAGCCTGGCAGAAAGGGCAAACAGGCATTCCCATTGTCGATGCCTGTATGAGGTGCTTAACTGCAACGGGATTTATCAATTTTAGAATGCGAGCCTTGGTAGTGTCCTTTTTTGTTTTTAATCTCTGGCAGGACTGGCGCCAGCTTCATTTTTTAGCGCTGCAATTTCTGGATTATGAACCGGGAATCCATTATCCGCAGCTGCAGATGCAGGCGGGCGTGACCGAAACGGGAACTATTAGAATCTATAATCCCATTAAAAACTCTGATCAGCATGACAGTGAAGGGATTTTTATTAAAAAATGGATTCCCGAACTCGCTAATATCCCTCCCCTCTTAATTCATGAGCCCTGGAAGTTAGGTTCGATTGATCAGCAGCTCTACGAATGTGAAATTGGAAAGGATTATCCGTTTCCGATTGTGGATATTGAAGAAACCAGAAAATATGCCAGTGATGCTATCTGTAGTATCCGAAAAAAACAAGAAAATATTCTCTAGCCATTTTTATGCGAAAAGTAAAAAAAGAAAACCTGCCAAGTAAAATCTGTCCGGTCTGCAATCGTCCTTTTTCATGGAGAAGGAAATGGGAAAAGGTCTGGGATGAAGTTAAATATTGCAGTGATAAATGCAGAATACACAAATAATATGGGCAGTAAAACTTTAAGGCTGATTCTGGGCGACCAATTGAACTGCAATCATTCATGGTTTGAAAAAACAGACGATTCTGTTACCTATATAATGATGGAAATCCGGACAGAAACGGATTATGTCACACACCACATTCAAAAAATAGCGGGCTTTTTTGCCGCAATGCGCCAGTTTTCCAGTTTCCTGGAATCCAAAAAACATCAATGTATTTATTTGAAAATAAACGATCAGGACAATTTACAGTCTCTTGAAGAAAATCTGTTTTTTATTATACAAAGAGATCATTACACAAGATTCGAATATCAGCTTCCAGATGAATATCGGGTAGATTTGATATTGAAAAATATTACTTCACAACTTTCTGTTGCTTTTAAAGTTTATGATACCGAGCATTTTTTCAGTAACCGTGATGAACTCGGAAAATTCTTTGAAGGAAAAAAAACTTTTTTGATGGAAAGCTTTTATCGTGCCATGTGAAAAAAACATCAATTGCTGATCTCTGGAGATAATCCGATCGCAGGCCAGTGGAATTATGACGATGAAAACAGAAAAAAAATGCCTAAAAATCATAAGCCCACCACGCCTTTCGTTTTTAATAATAATGTTTCTGAAATAGTGCAGGAGATTTTAAAAACCGATATTAAAACTATGGGAACCATTGAGAGCAATAACTTTATCTGGCCTATAAACCGGAAACAATCTCTTGAAGTGCTTGATTTTTTTGTTCCCGAATGTCTGCCTTTATTCGGCACTTATCAGGATGCTATGGCTCCAAACGAGTGGTCACTGTACCATTCCAGATTGTCTTTTTCATTAAATACAAAAATGATTTCTCCCGCTGAAGTCATCCAGGCAGCAATTGCAGCATGGCAGAAAGAACCTGAAATTATTGCCTACAATCAGTTAGAAGGTTTTGTGAGGCAGATTATCGGCTGGCGCGAATATATGAGAGGTATTTACTGGCTTAAAATGCCAGAATTTGCCACATTGAATTTTTTCCATAATAAAGAAAAACTGCCCAATTGGTACTGGACAGTAAAAACAAAAATGAACTGCCTTAAAGATGCCATAAAGCAGTCTCTGACATTTGCCTACGCACATCTGGAGTTGATACCTTTTCTGCGACTGTCACAGAGCTTTAATTTCTTAATCGGAAATATTCAGTATTTTTAATATATTTGTGATACAAAAAAGAATAATACTACTTGTCTATTAATTTAATTCGCTAGTATACAAAGCTTTGTGATAATAAAATATTGAAAAAGTAAAAAATTGAATTTGGTGCAGAATCGGTGCACAGAGGTTCAAGACATAGATAAAAGTGAGATATACAGCGGTTTCCAATCTGAAAGTTCG
Organism: Flavobacterium sp. N502540; assembly: GCF_025947365.1. Classification (NCBI taxonomy): domain Bacteria; kingdom Pseudomonadati; phylum Bacteroidota; class Flavobacteriia; order Flavobacteriales; family Flavobacteriaceae; genus Flavobacterium; species Flavobacterium sp. N502540. The sequence goes on along the minus strand of NZ_CP110012.1, from coordinate 3,776,817 downwards.
AATCCTGCTCTCCTTGAAACAGATGTTGTATTTTTCTTTAGATAACTTATCGCTTTGTACTAAATCTTTTTGATACTGTAATGGATTGAAATAAATATTCTTGCGGGCTATAATCCATCTATTTATTTCAATTATGATTATATTTCAATACTTCTGATTCGATTTCCTGTATTGTTTTCTTTTTCCCTTTAGAGATCCATTCTAAAAGCTCTTCTTCAAAAAAGTACAGCTTTTTACCATATTTATAGCACGGAATTTTTCTCTGTCTCACAAGAGCGTAAATTGTAGGCTTTGCTTTTCCTATCAGCCGGCTTGCTTCTTCAATGCCGATAGGAATATTTTTTTCTTTAGATTCATATACCTGTATATTCTGAATCATAAGTTTAATCTCGGCAATTTCTTTCACTATGTGTGCTACTGCTTTGGGCAGGTTCTCAAAAGAGATTTCGTTTATGTCCATAGCCATCGTTTTTAACAGTTATGGTGCAAATGAAAAAAGTGTTTTTGCTGTGTCCTTCTTCACAGCAAAAACACTTGAAAAATACAGTGCTTTATACCTATTGGTATTTAAAAATCTGTAAAATCTTCTATTATCTTTATAAGCCCTTTCTGTTCATCATCTTTCAGATGCGTTTTAATACTGTTCTCTTCAACATCTTTTAAAGCGTCAGCAAAAGTTAATTTTAAAAAATGTGCAGCTCTGTCCTGTTTACTGACTTTAAAACAATTCCAAATATTCCAGCCAAAATGATACAGATCGAGATTGGACAGATCTTTTACTTTTACTGGTTTAATCTTTTCGAAATTTATTTCTTCAGCATATATAATTATATTCTTACTCAACTGTTTCAAATCATCATCCGATGCATACATCGCGAACTCTTGCTGTGCATAACGGATGGCTGTATCAATCCTTTCCTGTTTTTGATTTCTGACTGCATTTTGACGCTCCTCCCTTATCTTCTCAATATCAAGGGCTGAATTTTTCTTTTCAGGCATTTCGGGCTTAATTAAACCATTCTGAAGCCCTTCTTCTATTTTTACAAGGTCCTCACTTGTAATTAGGCTTTCAGGCGATTGCTTTTTTTCAGCCTTCAAAAAACGATTCAGTATTCCTGCAGCCAATTCGTTTAGAAACAGGCTTAGAATTGCAAACATTAAAACTCCAAATCCAGTGCTGATCCAAAAAAAAACACCGGCCGTATATTCATCAGCACCTTTTTCCAGCAGCACCAGTCTTCCGATTACACCGACAAAGACACAGACTAAAAAAACAGACAGGTAAACTGTAATATATTCGAAGTACTTTATTTTCATTGCGCTCTTTTCTTTAAAGATTCCAATTGTATTGCCTGCGAAGCTCTGTTTTTCTTTTCATCTATTACCTTGGCATAGATTTGAGTAGTTTTTACGTTAGTATGCCCAAGCATTTTGCTGACCGTATAGATATCTGTCCCGCTGGACAGCTGCAGTGTTGCAAATGTATGGCGGAAGCAGTGGAAGGTAATGTTTTTTTTAATTCCTGCAGATTCAACCCATTTTTTCAGAGGGCGTGAAATCCACGACGGATCCGGCAGATCCTCAAAAACAAGCTGTCCGGGAAGCCTTGGTTCTCCGCAGAGCTGCAAAGCCTGCTCAGAAATAGGCATATATTCGACACCCCTTGTTTTTTTCTGGGTGAAATGCAGTTTGGCCATGCCGTCTTCCAGGCTTATCTCTTTCCATCGGAGTTTCTGAATGTCGGAATGCCGCAAGCCGGTAAGCGCTGAGAAAAGCGCGGCTCTTTTAAGGACATCTTTCTCACAGGGCGTTTCAGCCAATACGTTCAATTCTTTAATGGTAAGATATTCGCGTCTTGATTCCTGCTCCGGGATGCCCTTTATTTTTGAAGACAGATCAACAGTTAGATATCCGTCGATAAAGGCCTGTTTCAAAGCTGCTTTAAAAATCGAAAAATATCTTGCCGCAGTGTTGAGGGAAAGTATTCCTTTTTTGCCTCCTCCGAGCGGCGCAGCCAGCAGAAAGAGTTTAAAATCTTCCGCCATTCTGATGTTAATCTGAGAAAACATCAGACTGCCTGCAGAGTAGCTTTTTAAAAATTCTTTGGTCCGCTCCCAATTGATCTGAATGGATTTTGAACTTCGGGCGTGTCTTTTAGCTGCTACAGAAGCAATGTATCTGATAAAATCCTCTTTTCCTCTTTCTTTCTGTTCAGCCAATAGGTTCTCAGCATCACTGTACAGATCTATATTATCGTATTCTTTCTGACGGATTTTACGCACCCCGTCAGCATAGAGCATTATTTCACGGTCGGTTTCGCTTCTGGTTATTATTATTCCGTTATCGCTGCGTCTGGGCTTATAGGATTTTATGCCCTGCGCATCTGTACGGGCGGTTCTCTGTTTGTCCCACTCCACGGTTTTTACGGTTCTGTTTAAGTATTCACGGATTCTCTGTGGCGTTTTCTTTCCGGAAACCTCAACAGGATAGCTTTCTATGTAGACATACCATTCCTCTCGGTCTTCTGCTTTTCGAAGACGCACAGTTACCTTGGTTTTTGCTAATTGTTTCATATAAAATCATTTCCGTTATACAAGTTATCAATTTCGCTTTTTGGAGCATATACATGCTTTCCGATCTGCCTGGTAGGTATTGAATATTTCCTGATATGGCTGTAGACAGAACCCTCAGATATCTGAAATCTCTGAGCAATTTCACCAATCGAATAGCAGTCTTCTCTTTCAAGGCTGTATAATTTTTTCTTAGGTGCGCTCTCAGCCTGCGGCAGGCTTCGGGCAGGGCTGAACATCCCTTCCATGACTCTGCGGTCGATCCTTACAAGGCGGGTTCCAAGATTAACTGACGGAATTTTTCCCTGCTCCACAAGCCTGTAGAGGGTTCTTTTGGCAATTCCAAAAAGCATGCCAGCCTCAGAGACGGAAAGAAATGCCCTATCCTGCGGTATTTTCTCTATCATCGCTTTGATGTCTGCTTCATTTTTAAGCTGCTTCATCTTCTGCTTGTATGCTTTTTTACTGCATTTTGACGAGCAGTAGACAGAAGTTACGGTCTTGGGCAGAAACACTTCCCCGCATACAAGACATTGTTTGTTTATTCTTTTCATCGCCTTTATCTCCAATTTAAGTGCCATAAGTATACATAAGTGCCACATTATCGCCTTTTAAGTGCCGGTACAAATATGATACAAATCTATGATAAAAAACGACTAAAAAACAGTATAAACGAAAAAGAACAAAAAAGAAAAACCGCTGTAAACTTTACGTTTACAGCGGTTTAACACTTATTATTAACTGATGTTAATCAGTACTTATTTGACTTCTTCGAATTCAACGTCTTCAACGTTATCTCCTTGAGATTGCTCTTGTTGTGGAGCTGCTTGTTGACCTTCACCACCTTGAGCGTACATTGCTTCTGTAGCTGTTTTCCAAGCTGCATTTACATTGTCTAATCCTTTTTGGATTGCATCAAGATCTTGAGATTGGTGTGCCATTCTCAATTCAGTTAAAGCATATTCGATAGCTGTTTTTTGATCGTCTGTCAATTTATCTCCCAATTCTTTCAATTGACTTTCAGTTTGGAAAATAGTACTGTCAGCTTCGTTCAATTTCTCAGCTCTTTCTTTTGCAATTTTGTCAGCATCAGCGTTAGCTTCAGCATCTTTTTTCATTTTTTCGATTTCTTCAGCTGTTAAACCAGAAGAAGCTTCGATACGGATATCGTGAGATTTTCCAGTTCCTTTATCAGTTGCAGAAACTTTGATGATACCATTAGCATCGATATCGAAAGTTACTTCGATTTGAGGAACTCCTCTTGGTGCTGGTGGAATACCATCTAAGTGGAAACGACCGATCGTTTTGTTATCAGCTGCCATAGCTCTTTCTCCTTGTAATACGTGGATTTCAACAGATGGTTGAGAATCAGCAGCAGTAGAGAATACTTGAGATTTTTTAGTTGGAATAGTTGTGTTAGACTCGATTAATTTAGTCAATACACCACCCATAGTTTCGATACCTAAAGAAAGAGGAGTTACGTCAAGTAACAATACATCTTTTACATCTCCAGATAAAACTCCACCTTGAATAGCTGCTCCAATAGCAACAACCTCATCAGGGTTAACACCTTTAGAAGCTTTTTTACCGAAGAATTTCTCTACTTCGTCAGCAATTCTTGGCATACGAGTAGAACCTCCAACAAGGATTACTTCGTCGATATCAGATGTAGATAAACCTGCATCTTTTAATGCTTTAGCAACTGGCTCCATAGAACGTTTTACTAAAGTATCAGATAATTGCTCAAATTTAGCTCTTGATAATTTTTTCACTAAGTGTTTTGGTCCTGAAGCAGTAGCCGTTACGTATGGCAAGTTGATTTCAGTTTCAGCAGAAGATGATAATTCAATCTTAGCTTTCTCTGCAGCTTCTTTCAAACGCTGTAATGACATTGGGTCTAAACGTAAATCAATACCTTCTTCTGATTTGAATTCGTCAGCTAACCAGTCAATAATAACTTGGTCAAAATCATCACCACCTAAGTGAGTATCACCATTTGTAGACAATACTTCAAATACACCGTCTCCTAATTCAAGAACAGAGATATCAAAAGTACCTCCACCTAAATCGTAAACAGCAATTTTTTGATCTGTTCCTTTTTTATCTAATCCGTAAGCAAGTGCCGCAGCAGTTGGCTCGTTGATGATACGCATAACCTTAAGACCAGCGATTTCACCAGCTTCTTTAGTAGCCTGACGCTGCGCATCGTTAAAGTAAGCAGGAACAGTAATAACTGCCTCAGTTACAGTTTGACCTAAATAGTCTTCAGCAGTTTTTTTCATTTTTTGAAGTGTCATTGCAGACAACTCCTGAGCAGTGTATAAACGACCGTCAATATCCACACGTGGAGTATTGTTGTCACCTTTTACAACACTGTAAGGAACTCTTTTTGCCTCTTCTTGAGTTTCAGCAAAAGTGTGTCCCATAAAACGTTTAATAGAAGCAATCGTTTTTGTAGGATTCGTTACTGCTTGTCTTTTTGCAGGATCACCTACTTTAATTTCTCCACCTTCAACAAAAGCGATGATAGATGGTGTAGTTCTTTTTCCTTCTGCGTTAGGGATAACAACTGCTTCGTTACCTTCCATTACAGAAACACAAGAGTTCGTCGTACCTAAGTCAATTCCGATTATTTTACCCATTTTTTATATATTTAATTTTTGATATACATTTTATAACTCAGGTGGCATAAGTCAATCTTTGTGCCAATATAAAAAACCAAAGTAAATTGTCAGTTTTACTATTGGCACGACAATAATCATCTGACAACATGACATTTTTAAAACCTGACATACATGGCATAACATCATTTTATATGTCATTATTAACGGAGTTGACAATTCATTAAGTCATAAAACAACCGTACAAAAAGCCCCGTCGAGTCTCTTATTTACAGCAAAACATGCTACATTTGAAAAATAATAGAGTCCCCGTTTAATCAAACAAAATTCAACTTTCTCTTTTTGATTGATTTTTAAACTTTAAAGATAAAATCTTAAAAGAAGAAATAACAATAAGCAACATTAACAAATTATAAAAAATAAACTGATGATTGAAATTGATAAAATCGCATTAATAAAAGTCGAAAATGGCCAAATTCTAAGCACAAAATCAAGAGGGAAAGACAAATATTATATTCCGGGCGGAAAAAGAGAAGATAACGAAACCGACGAACAAACTTTAATTAGAGAAATTCAGGAAGAATTAAGTGTTGAAATCCTACCGGAATCTATCGAATATGTTGGAACTTTCAAAGCGCAGTCTGACGGACATGCAGATGGAATTATTGTAAAAATGACCTGCTATAAGGCTGACTATACTGGAACGCCAAAAGAAAGTAATGAAATAGCTGAAATTAAATGGCTAAATTACAAAGATCTCGACGTCGTATCAGAGGTTGACAAGATCATATTCAAACACTTAAAAGAAAGCGAATTGCTCGTTTAATAATAAAAAAAACAGAATGGAAAACTATAGCATCATCATCTTTATTCTTGCCATTGTCATAGGGCTTTCGGCATTTGCTGATAAGGCAAAACTCCCCTATCCTATATTGTTGGTTATTGTCGGGATTGCTATTGGTTTTATTCCATCAATGAGTGAGATCGAAATTAATCCTGAGATTATCTTTCTGATTTTTTTACCTCCCTTATTGTATGATGCTTCCTTTAACATCTCTCCAAAGCATTTCAGAACAAATCTTAGCACTATCAGCACATTGGCCATACCATTAGTTTTTCTTACTACCTTTTGGATCGCTGTAGTCTCACATTATATGATTCCCGGCATGACCTGGCCACTGTCTTTTGTATTGGGGGCAATACTTTCGGCTACTGACGCAGTTGCTGCAGTAAACATAACGAAAGGCCTGGGAATACCCGAAAAAACGATTACCATACTCGAAGGAGAAAGCTTAATCAATGACGCCTCTGCACTGGTGGCTTATCGGTTTGCTGTTGCAACAGCTATGGGTTCGGCATTTATTATATGGAAAGCAACACTCCAATTTGTGATTTTGCTGGGAGGAGGTTTTTTAGTAGGCTTTGTTATGGGCAAAATTTTAGCTTTCATTCTGACCAAAGTCCGTAAAAACACAAATGTTACTGTAAGTTTTATGCTTCTGATGCCCTTTGTCACTTATTTAGTTGCGGAGCATCTGCACGTTTCAGGAGTAATTGCTGTTGTCTTTTTGGGATTGGCAATCGCCCGTTTCAGCAAGAAAATTTTTCCGGAGAGTCTCAGAAACAATTCTAAAAATCTTTGGGATGTCATTATTTTTATCTTAAACGGATTAATTTTTATCCTGATCGGACTTAACTTTCGATACATCCTAAAAGATATCGACGACAATATGATTCTGCCTTACATCGGTTATGCTGTAATTATAACTATCGTGGCATTACTAACCCGAATGGTAAGGGTGTTTTTTCAAAAAATAAATCTGCAGAAAGCCTTTCAGAAAAATGACCGAAAAAGACGAAAAGTCAGCGAACATTCGTTATTAGATTCCAAAAACAGTTTTATCATTAGCTGGTCCGGAATGCGAGGTATCGTTTCCCTGGCCATCGCCCTGGGATTACCGAAATTTCTGGAAGACGGAACTCCTTTCCCACAGCGAAATGCAATACTTTTCATTTCTGTTGCTGTGGTACTTTTAACCATAGTCGGACAAGGACTTACACTTCCGTGGATCGTCAAAAAATTAGGGGTTCGGGAAGAAAAATAAGCTGCATCAAAAATTTTAATTATATTCGTTTAAACTAATTATCAGCTCCTTAAACGAATATAATTAAAATTCCAACTTATGAAAAATACCATTGCCATTTATGGCGCTTACGGACATACCGGAAAATTTATCGTTGCAGAACTTTACAGACAGGGTCAATCCCTTATTCTTTCCGGAAGAGATCACGAAAAACTGACTCTTTTAAATCAGGATTACCCGGAAGCGATCCTAAAAGCGGCGGACATCCATAATCCGGAATCATTAGACACTGCATTTGCCCAAGCAAAAATGGTCATCAACTGCGCCGGTCCGTTCTTAGATACAGCCGATCCCATCATTCAATCGGCTTTGCGGTTAGGCATTCACTATATTGATCTGACTGCCGAACAAAAATCAGTATTGGACATCTTCGAACAATTTTCTGAACCGGCAAAACTGGCCAAAATTCTTGTCATTCCTGCCGCTGCTTTTTATGGCGGACTAGGTGATTTATTAAGTACCGCAATCACTCAGGATTGGGATCAGATCGACGAAATCAACCTCTACATTGGTCTGGATTCCTGGCATCCCACAAAAGGGACAAGACTAACAGGAGACCGAAATCATTATACCAGACTAACTTTGAAAGACCATCACCTGCAAGACCTTCAACCCGGCATACCTTTTAAATGGGACTTTAAAAATCCTATTGGAATTAAAGAAGTGGTTGCGTTGCCCCTTTCAGAAATTATTACCATTTCACGTCATTTAAAAGTCAATACCATCAATACATATCTCAGTCAAAATTCACTCGATGATCTTCGAAATGCTGCCACACCCGAACCTAAACCCACCGATCACAAAAACAGGTCGTCACAGCATTTTTGTCTGGAAGTTACAGCAACAAAAGAAAACATCAAAAGAACAATTATCGCTCAGGGTCAGGATATTTATGCCGTTACTGCGCCGCTTGTGGTTGAAACAGTTAACAGAATACTATCCGGTAAAGCCATAAAAACAGGAGTCACCACTATTGGAGAAGTTTTTGACGCAGCAGATTTTCTTCAGTCATTAAAAGAGGAGGATATTACAATCTCAACAATCGAAGAATCAAATTTAAGTCTGAAGCATTAGGTTTTAACAGCAATAGTTCTTCTTTACCACGAATCATTTGGTTTTTTATTTGTAATTTCGATTTTCTAAAAAGGATTGATTTTCGGCAGAAATTAACTTCCCTCAATCAATCCTATTCAATTAAAATACAATTACAAAATGGCTTCATTTATTAAAGAAATCTCTTTTCGCTGGTCAGATCTTGACCCCAATTTTCACGTTCGTCACAGTGCTTATTACGATTTTGGTGCACAGCATCGTATTGAAATCCTTGAAGAACTGGGTTTAACTTTAAGAGTAATGCAAACACAGGGTTTTGGACCTGTTTTGTTTAGAGAAGAATGTATTTTCAGAAAAGAACTAAAACTTTCCGACAAGATATTTATTCATACCAAAACCTCAAAAATGAAAGCCGATGCTTCACGCTGGTCAATCATTCATGAATTTAGAAGAGAAGACGATACGCTTTGTGCTGTTATTACAGTTGACGGAGCCTGGATGGACACTAAACTTCGTAAATTAGCTTCTCCAACGCCGGAAATTGCTATCGAAGCATTAAGTATCTTCCCAAAAAGTGATGATTTTGTTGGACTTTAAAGCAAAATCCAATCTGATATAAATTACAAAAATCCAAAAAGCACATTCTAACAAAAGTCGTTTTTTGGATTTTTTTCAAACTTAAAGCCTATGATCGACTACTTAAAAGATTTTAGAATAGGAATTTTCATTGCTATTATAGCCATTGTCACAATAATTCTTGGTGCGGTTACTGATAAGGTACTTCGTTATTTTTTGTATCGCAAACAGGCCAATAAAGAATATGATGCTACCGGCTTTAAGTTCCTGAAACACCTGATCATTACTGTAATTTATATTTTAGGATTTGCCTTTGCGTTAATTCAAATTCCCGAATTTAAAATAATAGGTCACTCCGTTCTGGCAGGAGCCGGAGTAATCTCAATTGTTGCCGGTCTGGCTTCCCAACAAGCCTTAAGCAATATTGTAAGCGGAATATTTCTTGTTATTTTTAAACCCTTTCGCATCAACGATAAAATTACCATCAACAATTTTGTGGGTACCGTAGAAGATATCAATCTAAGACAAGTGGTTCTGAAAGATGCCGAAAACAACCGCATCATCATTCCAAATTCTGTAATCAGCGCCCAGATTATTGTCAACACCAACATGCACGATACCAAATGCTGCAAAATCATAGAAATCGGCATTGGTTACCAGTCTGATATTGAGAAGGCCTTAGAAATCATGCAAGACGAAATTGCCAAACATCCGTTTTTTATCGATACCCGAACTGCCGAAAGCAAAAAACAAAATACCCCTTTGGTTGTCGCTCGTGTAGTAGCGCTGGCAGACTCAAGTGTAACCTTAAAAGCATGGGCATGGGCAAAAAACTCTACCGATGGTTTTATCCTCTATTGTGATTTGCTTCAAAGCATTAAAAAACGTTTTGACGAAGGCGGCATTGATATTCCTTATCCACAGCAGGTAGTAACGCTGAAAAGGTAATTTATTCGCTTAATAATTTTAGACTGCAATTCAGAACTTCTTTATTGAAACTTGAGCCCAAAATTAACTTTATCAAAAGTAGTACTGCAGGAAACCGCAAAACGCCCCACGTTAACCGTTCCGAAAATCCCCCCTTCTCCATGACCGGAATAAAATCCTCCTGCCGAGAAACGAGCATTCTGATACTTCAGTGCAATGTCATTAACCCTGCTGTTTAACTGTCCAAAAACAATAAGCTTGGGAATAATCTCATAGCTCCCAAAAATTTTCGGAGCCAGTTTGTTGTAATAATTAAACCCCTCATCGGTGCCATTATGGATACTGGAGGAATGTAAATTTGCCAGACTTCCTCCAATGAAAGTATTCTCACTAAAATGCCAGGATACACTAAAGCCTGTATAGGTTCCGTCATATCCGCTTTGGGATTCTACATAACCCACAGAGATTGTTGCCCGAAACTTATCACACATCTTACCAATATAACCAACGTAGGTTCGGTCCAATTCAGATTTATTAATACCTGCCCCAAAAATAATATCATCCTGGCGCATCGTAAGTGCATACTGAAAATAAGCAGAATACTGATTTTCATTACCTGCAACGACACTTCTCCCCTTGTCCAGATCAATATTTGGCGAAATCACAGTCGAATTTATCACAGCAAAATCAAATGTATTCATCTCCTGCGCAAATACGGGGCAAGAAATTAAAAACAAAAATAATATTCTTTTCATGATGTTTAATTTTGATACAAATAATTTTGAGCTAAATTACTTACAAAAAATAACACATTGAAAAAAAATCTTTAAAACGACAAAAATACTCGTTAAAATACCATATTCGGAAAATACACAAGAACTCTCCCTCTTGTTAATTTTATTATTTATTGCATTTTCAATTCCATTTTAAAATCATAAATTGTATTTTTGAATTAATAACCAAGCCCTTTTTAACTACATTTTTTATATGTTTCTGAAAAAGAAAACAGAGATTGCTTAATACAAGACTCAAGGAAACACCTAAAAAATTAATATAATTATTCTTTCTAATTCACATCATTTAAAATTAAGATATATGTTTACAATAGAGCAAATCAAAGAAGCACATGCCAAAGTACAAACCGGTGCTGACTTCCCTAATTATATTCAGGACTTAATCATTTTAGGCGTAAAAGGCTATGATACTTTCGTGCATGACGGACATGTGGAATACTACGGAGTAAACAATTATCATGTAACGGCTGACGAAAAATACGACGAGATAAAAGTAGAATTGGTTCCGAGCAAAGAACGTTTTATCGAATTTTTAGTGATGCATCAGGATGGTCAGACCGATTACCTTACTTTTTGCCGTCACGCCGCGCAATGTGGAATAGCCAAGTGGAGAGTCGATATTATAGAAATGACCTGTACTTATTTTGACAAAGGGGAGAATGAAATTTTAATCGAGAAAATTCCAAGTTAATTTTTAATCTTAAAACCAAAACGACCCAAAAGAACCGAATTTAATGAAAAATATAGCCGCCCTCGTTTGCCTTACATTATTATTTGCCTGCAATTCAAAACAAACGGAAGACAAAACAAACACTCCCGAACATACTAAAAAAGAAAGTGCACAAAAAACACCTTCACAAAGTAAACCTGCCGGTTCCCCAAATTATGAGATCTCAACCTATGACAATCCTGAATTTGCCTCCAATATCAAACTACATAAAGAGCAGTTAAAGCAGTTTTCAGAAAAAAAACTTTTTTCAGTTATTCATGATAAATGGATTCAAAAACTAAGCAAAGAACAACAGGCTTTTTTTAGCGAAAATCCTAATTACGAATTACTTTCTATGGCCAAAGGAAATCTATTCCAGAACGACAGTAATGATTTTGTTTTTATAGTTTATGACAAGAAGAAGACAAAAATCTCGATTTTGCTCTATAATGGCCTAACTTATAAATATGCTGAATTATACAAAGACATAAAGGTCGAAAACGGTTTTGCAGATGGAAATTCTGATATTGTTTTTACCAGATCACTCGACTATCAATTTGCGGATGAATTTTTATTTTACAATGAAGACGCTCTTAAAGAACATCCCGATAATTATTTAGAAACCTATGTTGCGGCTAAAATTACAGACCTGTCAAAAGACGACGATTTTGCATTAGACCATGGATCCTTTGCAAAAAACGTTTCGAGAACCAATCTGTCAAATACCCTTTGTCTTGCTACAAGTTCTGTTTATAGTAATTGGGATTGCTTGCGATATGATAAAACAAACCATACTTTTTTAATTTTTTATACACAGGCCTTCGCAGACTAAATATCCCGCTTTTGTACAAGAATTCTAAAAAAATAAACTTTTTTAAGATGACAACTAAACTTTCACCGATCCTAACCCCTAAAGAATTAGTACAACTCTCTAATTCATCTGAAATCATTCTCATTGATGCCAGAGCAGGAATAAACGCAGAAGAAAATTATCGAAGTGAACATCTTAAAGGAGCACGTTATATCGATTTGAACAAGGACTTGGCAACCGTGGCAACCGATCCTTCAAACGGCGGAAGACATCCCTTACCGTCCATAGAGAAATTTTCTCAGGTACTTTCGAAAACCGGAATTTCACCTGAAAGTCACGTTGTAATTTATGATGATAAAAACGGATCAAACGCAGCAGCTCGCTTTTGGTGGATGCTTCGGGCGATAGGACATGAAAAAGTTCAGGTTTTAAATGGCGGTTTACACGAAGCTGTAAAAGCAGGTTTTCCAGTAAATGCCGAAATCGAAACTTTTAAAACGACTGAAAAATATCCTATTTCAAAATGGACGTTAAAAACTGCTGACATTGAAGAGGTCGAAAGAGCCCGAAATAACAGCAAAAACATTGTAATTGATGTAAGAGATAAAAATCGATTTGACGGTTTAACAGAGCCTCTGGATTTGATTGCAGGACACATTCCGGGTGCGATTAATGTTCCGTTTAGTGAAAATTTAGACGCAAACGGTTTTTACCATTCTCCTGAAATTTTAAAGGAGAAATATTCCCAAATCATCGGTGATAAAAAAACAGCAGATATTATCGTCCATTGCGGTTCAGGAGTTACTGCCTGTCATACTTTACTGGCTATGGATTATGCCGGAATACCCATCCCTAAACTATATGTAGGCTCCTGGAGCGAATGGTCGCGTAACGATCGCGAAATGGCTACTAAACCAACTGAATAATTACTTTAAGATACAAAAATGCAGCATTGGGATATACTTTTATCAAATCAGGTCAATAAAAAAGCTTTTATAGACACTTTACTTTTAGGGGAAGCCAAAGGAGAATTAGCCCTTTTTAACACTCAAAAAGGTATTTTGTTCTCAGACATCGCTATCGAGAAATTCATCGAAAAAGAATACCAATACGATACTGTTGAAGCAGCTCCTGAATCGCACAGACAACTAAGAACTTTTTCTTCGGGCGAACGTAAGAAAGAGTTTCTGAAATACTGCATCAATCAAAAACCTGATTTCATAATTTTTGACAATCCTTTCGATCATTTAGATCTGGCCTCACGTGCTGCTTTAGCAAAATCTCTGGAAAGATTAACCGATAACATTGCAATCATTCAATTGGTCAATCGCGTAGCAGATGTACTTGATTTTGTTCCGAATAAAGCATCGATTAAAGACAATTCCTTTGCACTGCATCCGATTTCAAAAAACGAAAAACATTTTAAAACTTTAAACACAGCAGCAATTCCCAAAGCGATTGAACCGCACTCTTTTCACGAAAGTGTTTTAATCAAAATGGATAAAGTCTCGGTAAGTTACGAGGAAAGAAAAATTGTCGATAACATCTCATGGACGATTAAACAAGGGGAATTCTGGCAGCTGGTTGGTCCGAACGGTTCAGGAAAGAGCACCCTCTTATCTCTAATCACGGGCGATAATCCAAAGGGATTCGGTCAGGATTTGTATTTATTTGGAAGAAAAAAAGGAAGCGGCGAAAGTGTTTGGGACATTAAAAAGCAAATTGGAATTTTCGCAACTTCTATGACTGACCTGTTTCAAAAAGGACATACTCTGGAAGAAATGATTCTTTCCGGTTTTTTCGATTCCATCGGATTGTATATTGAACCCACTACTTTACAAAAACAAACGGTAACACAATGGCTCGAAGTAATTGAAATGAGCCACTTGCGAAAAAAACGCTTCATTGACCTTTCGATAGGACAGCAAAGAGTCGCTTTAATTGTCAGAGCCGTTTTAAAACATCCTCCATTATTGATTCTCGATGAACCCGTAGAAGGTCTTGACGATGAAAATGTCGACTTGGTCATTCAATTGATCAACACCATCAAACAAGAAACAAATGTTAGCATTCTGTACGTTTCACACCGTATAGAAAATGGCCTCGCTCCTACTTCGGTATTTGAACTTTTGCCAACTCCAACCGGATCTATCGGTAAAATCAAATACCATTCAGAGTTAAATTAAAAACAAAAATGAAAATTAAATATCTTACTTTTCTAGCATCCACAATGCTACTGATTTCCTGTTCCAGTACTATTTCGACTGCAAAAAAAGAATATCAAATCACAAAAACTGCCGCGCTAAAATCCGATTGGAGTTTTAATTCCAATGAATGGAGACTCCAAAACGATACCTTAACCGGAAACGGAGGACCAATGCATTGGGGCGTGATCGAATCCGAAAAGAAGCTTCCAAAAAATTATGAAATCGACTTTAAAGTAAACATCGTCAAAGAATCTTTGTTTGAAGTCATGCTTAATATCGATCAGGAAAATTACATTCGAACTTACTTATACACAATCGATCAGAATATCGTGATTGGAAGAGGCGCTTACAATAAAAACAGTGATGAATACTCAAAACGTGGCGGACCAACCTTATTTAAAAAACCAATGCAACTGGAAAACAACAAATGGTATGCGGTAAAAATCAGAGTTTCAAACAATCAGTTGTACTTTGCTGTTAATAACGAAACTTTCTTAGAATGTTCTCTTGAAAAAAGTAATCTAAGCCAACAAGGAAGACTGGGGTTTCTAACCAACGGACAAGCTCATATAACTGATTTAGCTATTAAAAGTTTGTAAATCTGAGGCGCAAAGTTTCAAAGGTGCTGAGGTGCTGAGGTGCTGAGGTGCTGAGGTGCTGAGGCTTCATCTAAAAAAAACTCCAAAATTGGAGTTTTTTTTACAACTTTTTTAATTGACTAATAATCCATTATCTAACTATCTAACTATCTAACTATCTAACTATCTAATTATCTAATTATCTAATTACCTAATCACATACAGGCCAGACAATTATTCTTTAAAATTTCAGTTTCAGCTATTGTCTTTTTTATATCAGCATTTAAAAAGAGAACCGCATTTCGAAAATCTCCGTATTCAAAGTGTTTTTCCGTTGCTTCCAGAGCCTCTTCCAGACATTGAAGTCCAAATATTCTTGAAATTATTTGTCCGTTCATTACTCTTTCTTCTTGCGTATCATTATTATTCAAAACGGATAAATCAAAATTAATCTGTATCATTCCGTTTTTAGTTTTTTCAAATTCAGATAAAAACTTCACCACATCACCGTCTTTACTTTCCTTTACACAAAACTCGGCAAGCTGCTGGCTTAACAAATCATTTGTGCCGTCGAAAATAGTATAAACACGAGAATCAAGCAAGGCATAAGCCGCATTGTTACTTGGCGAATCCCGTCTGTAACCCTCTCCCCCGCAAAGCTGCTGATAGTTCAGGGCACTTTCCAGCATTTTATCAGTTGCCAAAACTTTGATGGCCTGTGCTTCAAAAAAATGATCTAACAAAACGGCTCTGAAGTCAGTTTTGTATTTTAAATAAACGAATAAGGCTTTTGTAATCGTTTTGTTCGCCGTTAAAAGTTTAAGCTTGTATTTTACGTATCCAACATCAAACAAAACACCGTTACCCATGTTCCTTGTTTTAGTCCTTTCTTTCGTTTCAGCATATACTCTTGATATAAAACCACTTGCCATTGCACACATACTCAAACGAGAACCACAAAGCATATCGACGGCTGCTGTCAAGCCTTCATAAGTTACATTTAGCCGTCTGTATTTAGGTACAAAAGCATCAATTTTACTCCTTCCGTAATCAATAGCTTTTAGTCCCAAAGCATCGTACTTTTCCACTAAACTCCATCCTTCGCATCTTTTGACAACAAAATAACCAAAATCCTTAGCGTTTTTACTATTCTTTGCCGCAATCACCCACCAATCTGCAGTACCACTAAAGGCTTGCCAATGCTTTTCACCCCGTAATACATAACCGTCTTCTTTTTCTTCAAAAGTGGTTTTCATTCTAGCCATATTTGATCCACAAGACGGCTCCGTTAGACCAAAACCTCCCACCAAAGGTTCTGAACTAAACTTTGTAAGAACCTCTTGTTTAAGCTCTTCAGAACCATACTTTGCAACATTCCTCATAAATAAGGCTGTAACAATCATGGTGTACATGGCCAACGGCAAATTATACTTTGCTATTGTTTCAATAATATCGCAAAGCTCTTCGTGATTGTATCGTCCGCCAAACTCTTTCTGAATCATAGAAAGCATTAATCCTTTTTCTGATAATTTAGCCCAATCATCACGAGGAAATGAAACGTTTGGGAATGTAGCAGAATTATAATTTTCTTTAATCAGATTTTCTAATACTGAGAGATAGGTTTTACTCTCATCGGTTTTTGCTCTGGTAGATTTTGTTTCCATAATAATTTGGGTTTATTAAGTCATAAAATTTTTATTCTTTCGGTCTCTATTTTTAAAATAAAACCTGAAATATTTCTCTTTTTTCTTTAGATCTACGCACTAATTTAATTCAACTTTTACTATTTTATAGACAAAACACAAGAAATTTCTTTAAAAACATATAAAAATAGGGATCATTTTAAAACAACAGAAAACAAAAAAAGCTCCACCAGGAGCTTTTTTTCTATAATAAATTATCTAATTTTCTAATGGACAAATTATCCAATTAATTTTCTTCTTCATCTACATTATGCGATTTCACATAATTACGCCATTTCTCGATACAATCCTGAAAATCCTGAGGCAATTCCGTATCAAAACGCATCATTTCGCCTGTATTTGGATGTACAAAACCAAGTGTTTTAGCATGCAGTGCCTGACGTGGTAATGCTTTAAAACAGTTTTCAATAAACTGTTTGTATTTGGTAAACGTGGTTCCTTTTAAAATTAAATGACCACCATAACGTTCATCATTAAACAACGGATGCCCAATATGCTTCATGTGAGCACGAATCTGGTGCGTTCTTCCGGTTTCCAGTTTACAGGAAATCAAAGTCACATAACCAAAACGTTCCAATACTTTATAATGTGTAATGGCAGGTTTTCCAATTTCAGGATCTGCAAAAACAGCCATTTGCATGCGGTCTTTTAAATGTCTGGCAAGGTTTCCTTCTATCGTTCCCGATTCTTCGGCTACATTTCCCCAAACAAGAGCAATATACTCGCGTTCTGAGGTTTTAGCTTCAAATTGTTTGGCCAAATGTGTCATTGCCGCTTCGGTTTTTGCTACTACCAAAAGTCCGGACGTATCCTTATCAATTCGGTGCACCAAGCCCGGACGCTCACTGCTGTTCATTGGCAAATTATCAAAATGATGCGCCAACGCATTCACCAGCGTTCCGGTATAATTCCCGTGTCCCGGATGTACCACCATTCCCGGCTCTTTGTTGATTAACAACAAAGCATCGTCTTCATATACAATATTCAACGGAATATCTTCCGGCAAAACATGGTTTTCAAAAGGAGGATGCGACAACATCACCGTCACCACATCAAACGGTTTTACTTTATAATTTGATTTAACCGGAATATCATTCACAAAAATATTTCCTTCAGTCGCGGCATTCTGAATTTTATTTCGTGTCGCATTCTGAATCAAATTCATTAAATATTTGTCAATACGCAAAAGCGCCTGACCTTTAGGGACTTCAAATCTGAAGTGTTCGAATAATTCGTCTTCCAGATCTAAATTTTCAATATTATTGCTCATCATTAGTTTTTTCAGTAGTTGGCGCAGCTACACTGTCTACAGCCTGCCCTTCATCTTCATAAGTTGCTTTTCCATCTCCTAAAACCAAGTCAATTTTAGAAGCTTTCAACACACGATCTCCTACTTTTAAGTTTCTTCCTTTATAACGCATCTCCAAAACCATATCTTTTCCTAAGTTTGGAATATAAGTAATAGTTCCTGCTTCAAGCCCTAAAGCTTTTAGAGTTGGAACCGCCTCACGATAGGTTTTCTCAATTAAATCAGGTATTTTAACGGATGAGAATCCTGATGCATTAATTTTAATATATATTTTTCTTCCCACTTTTACTTTTGTTCCCGGCAGAGGATCCTGCTCAACAACACTGTATTTTGGGAATTCACTTCGGTAATCAACGCTGTCCAAAAGTACATAATCCAGGTCCAGTTCATCCAGTTTTGACTCTACTTGTTCCTCAGTCAGTTTAGCTAAATTCGGAACAGTAACCTCATTACCATGATCTGTGGTAAAAGTCAACCAATGCATAAACAGATAACCCAAAACGGCAATTATAGCTGCCGCACTTAATACTTGCACAAAAAATACCCGGCTCGTTAAATACTTACGTAAACTCATAAATTTATTTTTATTAGTCGCAAAGATAAAGCTATTTCGTTTCAAAAAAAATGATAATTTTGTTTTAGACAAGAAAGTCGTTTGATTGCTATCCTTATAGAAAATAAAGCGCTTTGCAATTTTAATTTTCAGAAGCTCTCTCCTGCTGTCCGCTGTATCTTTTGCGTCCGCTATCGCGTACACAAAAGGATGCCGCTTCCATCAGGGCTAGGGATTTAGGTTCTGCCACTGTTGTCAAACTGAGCAAAGTCGAAGCTTCGACTCCGCTCAGCCCGACAAACAAACGAATAAAACAAACTGTCAGACTGAGCGAAGTCGAAGTTCAGCCCGACAAAAAACAACGATTAAACTAATACACAAATAAACGGTTAAACACATAAACATCACAAAATGAAAAACATAGCCATTATTATGGGCGGGTATTCAAGCGAATATAAAATTTCGTTAATCAGCGGAAACGTGGTACATCAATATCTTGACAAAACAAAATACAACGGATTCCGCATCCATATTTTCAAAGAAAAATGGGTCTATGTAGACGAAAACAATGCCGAATTTACCATTGATAAAAACGATTTTTCAGTAACCGTAAACGATCAAAAAATTACTTTCGACTGTGTTTTCAATGCCATTCACGGAACTCCGGGCGAAGACGGATTAATGCAGGCTTATTTTGAGTTATTAGGGATTCCGCAGTCTTCCTGCGATTACTATCAGGCAGCATTAACCTTCAACAAACGTGATTTATTATCGGTTTTAAAACCATACGGAATCAAAACGGCTATATCATATTACCTAAATAAAGGCGATGTAATCAATACTGCCGAAATCGTTAAAAAGGTTGGCTTACCATGTTTCGTTAAACCAAACAAAGCAGGTTCCAGCTTCGGAATTTCAAAAGTAAAAACAGAAGCCGAACTTCCAATTGCAATCGAAGTAGCATATAAAGAAGACAACGAAATCATTATCGAAAGTTTTCTTGACGGAACTGAAGTTTCAGTGGGAGTAATCAATTATCAGGGAGAAATTAAAGTTTTACCTATTACCGAAATTGTATCTGATAATGACTTCTTCGATTATGAGGCCAAATACGAAGGAAAATCACAGGAAATTACTCCTGCCAGAATTTCTGACGAATTAACTCAAAAAGTAAGCGAAACAGCAAAACGTGCTTACGAAGTCTTAAAAATGAAAGGTTTCTCCAGAAGCGAATTCATTATTGTAGACAACGAACCTTATATGCTCGAAATGAATACCATTCCGGGTCTAACCACCGAAAGTTTGATTCCACAGCAAGCCCATGCAGCAGGAATTTCACTGGAAGATTTATTTACCAATGCGATTGAGTTAGCTTTAAAATAGTCACAAAGGGGCAAAGGTACAAAGGTACAAAGGTTTACTTGCTACTTCAATTAATGAAGTTTCTTTAATTAAAAGACAAAGCCTCTGATCCTTTGCACCTTTGAACCTATGCCCCTCAAAAACAAAAAAAATGCGAAAAGCCCTATTCCCCGGATCATTTGACCCCATTACACTGGGACACGAAGACATCATCAAAAGAGGAATTCCTTTATTTGATGAAATCGTTATTGCCATTGGTGTCAACGCCGAAAAAAAATACATGTTTTCACTCGAAGAAAGAAAACGTTTTATAGAAGAAACTTTTAAAGATGAACCAAAAGTTTCAGTAATCACTTATGAAGGATTAACCATTGATCTGGCCAAAAAACTAAAAGCCAATTTCATCCTGAGAGGCTTACGCAATCCTGCCGATTTTGAATTCGAAAAGGCCATCGCACACACCAACAGGAAATTGTCTAAAATCGAAACTGTATTTCTACTAACAGCAGCAAGTACTTCGTTTATTTCTTCAAGCATTGTGCGTGATGTACTGCGTCATGGCGGAGAATATGAAATGCTGGTTCCGGATGCGGTTAGAGTGAAGAAGTAAAATATTATATTATATGAAATACCAAAAAATAGTAGTCTGTTTATTAATATTTAGTTTATTTAGTTGTGCGACTAAAAGCAATTTTTCAAAAAACAATCTTAATCAGGAATATTTCAAAGGCAAAACAATTGTATTCTCAATTAATGAAAATAGTGTAAAAAGCATTAAAAAATCAGGTCCCAGAATGGGTGTTGAAAGACGACCAAACATAGATGAAACATTCTATGAATCAGTATCACAATTAGCTCAAGAAACTAAAATCAATTTAAAAGTAAAATATTTTAAAAATCAAACAATCAATGATTCTGAAATTATTGTTGATGCTGAAATAACCGATATTTCCTGGATTTTTAATTTGTCATCAGCAACAATGGTATCTACAATTAATTATAAAATTGGAGACAAAATTTATAAAAAGGTAGGCCTCTATAAGAATATGTCCGGTGGATCTGAGAAAAGAAATTTAATTAGATCTTTAAAAACCGCACATTATTCTCTTTTACAAGAACTACAAAAATAAAATTGTATTCTTTTTTATAAATAGAATAACACCAAACGCATAAACTTGTTACTTATCTTAATTATAAGTAGTTTCGCCTTTTTAAATAAAATATCAAATAATGAGCATCGAAAGAGAATTAAACAAACGCAGCGGATCTAAATGCGAACTTTGTGGAGCTGAAGAAAACCTAAAAGTATATCAGGTATTACCCACTCAAAAAGGCGGAATTAATGAAGCTATATTTGCCTGCAATACCTGTATCGACCAAATCGAAAATCCGGATAATGTTGATTTAAACCACTGGAGATGTCTTAATGACAGTATGTGGAATGAAAACGTTGCTGTACAAGTTGTAGCCTGGAGAATGTTAAGCCGTATGCGCGCCGCAGGTTGGCCACAAGAATTACTGGATATGATGTATTTAGACGAAGATACTTTAGCATGGGCACAAGCGACCGGAGAAGGCGAAGACGACGAAAATAAAATTGTTCATCGCGACAGCAACGGTGTTATTTTAGAACACGGAGATTCTGTAGTTTTAATTAAAGATCTTAAAGTAAAAGGATCGAGCATGGTAGCCAAACAAGGGACTGCTGTACGTAACATCCGTTTAGACCATGAAAACGCCGAATACATTGAAGGAAAAGTTGACGGTCAGCAAATCGTGATTATTACCCAATACGTGAAGAAAATATAGTTTTTTTTTAGAGGTGCTAAGCTGCTAAGGTGCTGAGGTGCTAAGTTTTTTTTAGTTTTTACTCTCAAAGCCACAACTGAAACCTGAAACAAATATGATTTTATTTTAGGAACAAAGGTTCAGAGTTGCAAAGGGACAAAGCTCTTTTGAGGTACTGGGTGGCTGAGATGCTAAGTTACTAAGGTTTTTCTTCCATTCTCAAAGCTAAAACCTGAAACCTGAAACTTGAAACAAAACAACTTGAAACAAAACAACCTGAAACAAAACAACCTGAAACAAAAAAAAGGCTATTCAAAACCCTGAATAGCCTTTTTTAATGATTTACAATTAAACCTATTTTTGGAATAATTTATTGATCTGATCTTTTACAAATGGCTCAGAAACACTGCTTGTTGCAGCAGCAGCCTCTTTTGAAGAAACCATAAATTGTACCGTAGCTTTTTCCGGAACAACACTTCCTGTGTAATGTAACCAGATATAGTTATTAGGCAATTCTAATTTAATATCATACAAAGGGCTTGCCGTGAAACCATTCATGATAATGTTGTAAAGACTTGCGTAATCATTGTTGACATTCTTAAAGGTAAATTTTCTTAAGCTTGACGACTCATCATCGTTTTGAATACTGGTATAGTATACCGTGTACTCATCTCCAATTTTCTGAATGTAGTTGTTATTTACTTTTCCTAATTTTTCAACCGGTACAGTTTCAATAACTTTAATTTGTGCAAAAGACACAACACTAAACAACAAAATAGCAATCGTAATAATTCTTTTCATAATTAATTTGGGGTTTATTATTTACGGGCACAAGAAACGCAGAAAATATGATAAATTAAAGCCTTCGCCCTTATTTTTTATCACCCAGTTATCCCACTAAACAAGACCCCCTTAAGAAACAGTAAAAACACCAAACAAACCACTGAAAAACAACTAATTAAAAACAAAAACACCTCAAAAAACAGGATTAAGAACATGCAAAATTCCTATTGATTTATGGTAATTTCAGACGTAAAACTTCATTTAAATTCTGAACTCTTACAAAGATCCCCATAAAAAACATCTGCCAAAAAAGATAGCGCCGGAAAGATTACCTCTCCTCCTCTTTCTTGACCACTTTGCGGGCAACTTCAATTTTGAATTTCTTGCCCTTCATTTTTTCGTCTTTAATATTTTTAAGCAGATCTTTTACCTTATTGTATTTAACAGCAGCAAATGATACAAAATCCTTTACTTCAATAAGACCTAAATCTCCTTTTTCAAGTTTCCCTTTTTGAGAAAAGAAACCAACAATATCTATTTTATTCAATTTGGTTTTCTTTCCGCCGCTAATATAAATGGTTTGAAATTGAGGTGGTTTTGGCAAAACTGTAGTGCTGGCAACCTCTAAAACCTCCATCCCGTAATCAATATAATCCAATTGTTTTTCACTTTCGTGAACAATAATATAAGCTGTTCCTGAAGCCTGCATACGTGCCGTACGACCATTTCGGTGCGTGAATTCATCTTCTTTTAAAGGCAAATGATAATGAATGACATGTTTCATTTCCGGAATATCCAATCCACGCGCGGCCAAATCGGTAGTAATCAGATAACTCATACTTCCGTTTCTAAACTGAATCAGTGCACGCTCACGTTCCTCCTGATCCATTCCGCCATGATAATACGTCGCATAAATCCCTTTTTCGTTTAAAGTGTCACTAATTCTTTCTGCTGCATCACGATGATTACAGAAAATAATAGCGGACTGTGATTTCAGTGAACAGATCAAATTGAACAAACTATCCAATTTATCCTTAGCGGGTGAAACCACCATTTTCATCGAAAGATTCGTCTTTTCTTCCTCTTCCGGAATAAAATCCAAAACAGTCGGATTGACTACTCTCGTATATCTTGGAATCTCAATATCTGAAGTCGCTGAAACCAAAACACGTTTATTCAGTTTCGTTAATTTCCCTATGATATATGACATTTGCTCATGAAAACCAAGCTGCAAAGACTTATCAAATTCGTCCAGAACCAAAGTCTGAATTTTATCGGTACGAAAAGTATCCCGGTCAATATGATCAGCAATTCTACCCGGAGTTCCAATCAAAACTGCCGGAGGATTGCTTAAATTTTTAATCTCAGTATCAATAGAGTGACCTCCGTAACAAATATTAACTTTATAAGGAGTCCCCATTTTCTTCCAAACCTGCTCAATCTGCAAACCTAATTCACGGGAAGGCACTAAAATTAAACATTGAACCGAAAGAATTTCAGGCTGTAACAACTCTAAAATAGGCAGTAAAAAAGCTAGTGTTTTTCCTGATCCTGTTGGAGAAAGGAGTAAAACATTATTATCGTTCAAAATAGCATCCTGCGCTACCTCTTGCATTTCATTTAGACTCTCAATTCCTAAATTCGAAAGTATATTGTTGGAATGGTGTTTTTTATTCATTTTGCAAAAGTAATCAAAATAAATTTAGAGGTTTCAAATTCCAAATTCCAAATTTCAAAACCTGAAACTTGAAACTTGAAACCTAAATTCTGAATTCCATCCGGAGAACTATTCCAATTCTTTCAAAATCAACTTAAACTCTTCAATTTCAGCTCCGGTTAATGGTTTTAACGGGCTTCTTAAAAAACCACCTTCTATTCCCTGAATTTCCAAACCTGCCTTGATTGCTCGTGGCAAACCTTTGTTAACGATAAACTTCAAAAGATTCAATTGTTTGTAAAATACTTTTTGCGCAGCCTCTAAATCATTGTTCTCAATCGCATGATACAAATCCAGATTCAATTTCGGAATTAAATTGGGCGCAGCCGTACACCAGCCTGTAGCTCCCGCAGAAAATGCAGCCAGTGCTAACGGATTTGAACCGTTAAAAAAAGCAACATCATCGCCCAATTCCCGCTTTAAATAATGCATTCTCTGAACATCTCCCGTACTTTCTTTTATCATGGTTACATTAGCAATCTCAAGAAGTCTTTTTAATAAAACCGGTGACATATCTACTCCCCCTGTTGCAGGATTATTGTAAGCCATTATCGGAATCGAAATTTGCTTCGCTACTGCATCAAAATGCTGAACAATCTCGTCATCTGTAAGCTTCCAGTAACTCATCGGGATAATCATTACGGCAGCGGCACCCGCTTTTTCAGCAAATTTAGCGTGATAAATAGTTTTCTCAGTAGTCAGGTTTGATACTCCAACCAAAACCGGAACTCTGCCCTTGACCTGTTCGATTGTTGCCACAGTAATAGCTTCTTTTTCCTCATCTGACAAATAAGGCATAACTCCGGTACTTCCAAGAGGGGCGACCGCATGACAACCGGAAACAATTAGACGCTCCAGTAATTTTTTATATAAAGCAATATCTACTTTTTCATTTTGATCAAATGGAGTAATCGGATAAGCAATAATGCCCTTAAATAGATTGTTTTTCATATTTTTCAACTGTTTTAAATTAAAGATCCCTGCCTTCTTCTTCTCTTAATGCCACACCTAAATTCTGAAGCTGCGGTGCATTCTCGCAAGCAATATATTTCGCCGATGCTTCGCTGCTTAAATTTTGATGCCTGTGCCACGCCCAACTCGGAATGTAAACAGCATCGCCTGCTTTCCACTCTACTTTTACATCCTCAATCTCGGTATACCCATGCCCTTCAATCACATAAATAACGGTTTCATACGTATGACGATGTCTGTTTGTTAATTGATCCGGCAATAAACCGCCAATTGTCATACTTACGTTCTTACTTGGAAGATTCACGAAGAAAACCGGGTGTTTTCGCTCGGTAGAAAATTGATTGTGAACTCCGGCTTGTTCTACATTTTTGTGAATTAATTTTTCAGGCATCACAAAAGTGGGTCTGGCAAAAGTTTCGTGAAAATCTTTTGAAGAAAATTGTTTTTTAGTTTCCATAACTTTAATAATTATTGTGTTTTGCATTATTGCTCCACAAAATTATCTTAACTTTGGACTACTTAACTGATACAGTTTTAACATAAACAAATAGTCCAGATGTTACGACCTTGGCAATTAGAAATTCAACTCAACGCAAATGATGCAAAAGCCATTTATCTGCAAATCGCTGATGCAATCATCGAAGCCATTCAAACAGGAATGCTCAACAGCGGTAATGCACTGCCCGGCAGCCGGCAGCTTGCAGGCTTGCTAAAAGTGAACCGAAATACTATTATTGAAGCTTTAGACGTCTTAATCGCTGAAGGCTGGCTCATTACATTGGAAAGAAAAGGAACTTTCGTAGCCGATATTCTGCCATTGGCTTCCAAAAGCATCGATCAAAAGCAAAAAACAAATTATACTGAGGAAGAAAAACAACCTCTTATCGTTTTTGATGATGGAATCCCCGATAGTCGAATTGCACCAATGAACGAACTCGCCAGAGCTTACCGACAGATTTTTAACCGAAAATCGCGTTGGCAGATCATGGGATACAGTACCGAGTACGGAAATCTGGAATTTCGAAAAGCAATTGTGCAGATGCTCAATTTTAAAAGAGGAATGAATGTCACTCCGGATCAAATTTGCATCACACGTGGAAGCCAGATGGCAATGTACCTAACTTCCAACTGTTTATTATCAAAAGATGATTATGTAATGGTCGAAAACCCAGGGTATCAGGCCGCTTGGGAAACATTTCAAAGCAGCGGAACTAAATTACTCCCAGTAAATGTCGACAAAGATGGCTTGCTGATTGATGAGGTCGAAGCTTATCTGAAAAAGTTCAGCAACATAAAAGCAATATACGTAACACCGCATCATCAATTTCCAACTACAGTTACCCTAAGTCTCAAACGAAGATTAAAACTCATCGAATTGTCCAATCAATACGGTTTTACCATTATCGAAGACGATTATGATCATGAATTTCATTTCGGACAAAGACCTGTTCTTCCTATTTCAAGTTACAGCAGTGCCAAAAACACGGTTTACATTGGAACACTGAGTAAAATTGTTGCACCAGCCTTACGAATCGGATATCTGGTGAGTGATCGTGAAACCATTTTAAAAGTGGGTAAACACCGAAAAATAATTGATGTACAAGGTGATAACATTATGGAAGAAGCCGTTTTACAGCTCATAAACGAAGGCGAGATTAAAAGGCACCTCAAACGAACAACCCTTATTTACAAAGCAAAACGCGACTATTTTGAAACGATTTGCAACAAATATCTCAAAGACAAAACCACTTTTACCAAACCCGAAGGAGGCCTGGCATTTTGGATAATTCCCAACTCGCCAGTTAATATTTCTGAAATTGCGGACAAACTGCTGTTAAAAGGGATCAAAATAATAACACCTGAGAAATTTAGTTTTAACAAACCTGTACAAGGATTCAGACTTGGCTATGCCTCATTAACCGAAAAACAAATTGAAGACGGAATCGTCGAACTTGCTAAGTTGTTGTGAGTTTTGTTTGTTTCAGGTTTCAGGTTTCAGGTTTCAGGTTTTGAATGAAGGTAAAAGATTAACCGCAAAAAACGCTAAGTTACCAAAGCTTTGTGATAGACTTAGCGAACTTTACGTAAACCTTTGCATCTTTGCGGTAAAGTCTACGCAAAGTTTAATCACATTTCTATATGAAACTTGAAACCTGAAACTCGAAACAAAAAACCTATATTTGATTCTTGCTAACAAAACCAAAACCATGAAACTTTTTACATTTCTCTTTTCACTCTTCACCCTAACTCTTTTCGCTCAAAACAATAAAAAATACGAAACTTTCTTCGAAAAAGGAAACGGAAATCAGTCCGCTTCGTATCAGGAAACGATTCAGTATTATAAACTTTTAGCGCGTGATTTTGCGACCATCCAAATTAAAGAAATGGGGCTAACCGATTCCGGTGAGCCATTACACATGATCACTTACAATCCTGAAAAAGAATTTGATTTCGATAAAATTCAAAAGAACAAAGCAGTGCTTTTTATCAATAATGGCATTCATGCCGGAGAACCTGATGGAATCGATGCCACTATGCAATTCTACAGAGATCTGGCAACAGGTAAGATAAAAGCCCCGAAAAACACCGTTTTGGTAACCATTCCGGTTTACAATATTGGCGGCGCTTTGAACCGAAATTCGACCACAAGAGCCAATCAGGATGGTCCTGAAATTTATGGTTTCAGAGGAAATGCCCGCAACTACGACCTCAATCGTGATTTAATGAAATCTGATACGCGAAATACCAAAAGCTTTGTAGAGATTTTTCAGAAAATAAATCCTGACGTTTTTATTGACAATCATGTGAGTAACGGTTCTGATTATCAATACAAATTAACCTATATCATGACACAGCACAACAAACTGGGAACCGTGTTGGGTGATTTTATGAATAGCGAAATGATGCCGGCTCTGGTCAAAGATCTACAACAAAAGAAAATTGAAACAACACCATATGTAGACTCCTTTAAAGATACTCCTGACAAAGGTTTTGGTCAGTTTGTCGATAGTCCACGATATACAACGGGTTATACTTCACTATTCAACACCATCGGTTTTGTGGTTGAAACGCACATGCTAAAAAAATATGCCGAACGTGTAAAAATGACCTACGAATACACCAAATCGACTTTGGATTATACCGATGCCAATTACCAAAAAATCAAGGAACTCCGGGTAAAAAATCTGGAACAATATCAAGCTAAGAAAAACTATACCCTAAAATGGGAACTGGACAGTACAAAAGCTACCACCTTTTCGTTTTTGGGTTATGAAGCAGCTTACAAAAAAAGCGAGGCTACAACCGGAAATCGCTTGTACTACGATCGAAGCAAACCGTATAAAAAAGAGGTTCCTTATATCAAAGAATTCAAATCAGTAAAAGAGGTTGTTATACCTTCTGCTTATATCATTCCGCGTGGTTATTGGAATATTATTGACCTTTTGAAGAACAATAACATTTCGTTTACCCAACTTAAAAACGACACCATCATTGAAGTGGAAAGCTACAAAATTGCCGATTTTAAAACCGTTCCATCTGCTTACGAAGGGCACTATTTACACCGAAATACGACTGTAACTTCGAAAATTGTTAAAATGGCTTTCGCCAAAGGAGATTACATCATTCCAACCAATCAAAAAGGTGTAAAATACATCTTAGAAGCCTTTGAACCCGAAGGAGTTGATTCGTTCTTCAACTGGAATTTCTTCGATACTATTTTACAACAAAAAGAGCACTATTCAAGTTATATTTTTGAAGATACTGCGACGAAACTCCTTAAAGAAAACTCAACTTTAAAAGCCGAACTGGAAAATAAAAAACAAACTGATCCTGAATTTGCTAAAAATCCGGAAGGGCAATTGGATTGGATTTATAAACATTCGGCCTATTATGAAAAGGCGCATTTGCAGTATCCTGTTTATCGGGTACTTTAGTTTTTTTTTACGGCGCATATATTTTACCGCAAAGAACACTAAGTTTTTTTTTAACTTTTGATTGAGTTGAAAAACGCTGAGATCGCAGAGCTTTGTACACAGAAGAATCAATGATAAAGAAAAACAATATTTCAAATAATGATTAATAAAATTCTAAGACCAATACTTGTTTCGATAATCCAAATTGCTGGATTAATAATTATTCATATGGTTCTGAACTATTTTTATCCCATACAACACAGAAACGTTGGATTTGGGTTGACTATTTTTTACACAGGGACTATTTTTATTATATCAATCTTAGCATTCAATTTTTATCTGGAATTTTTGAAAAAAAAAACTTATTTGATTGGATTTTCTCTTTTAATTCTTGTCACTATTTTTCCATTGGAAGCATTTGACGAAAGACCTTTAAGAAGCTTGTTTTTGATTGTATTAGCCTTATGCGGATTCTTATCTTCATTAGTTTTCAGCAAACTAAAATTAACTTGAGATTACAATCTAAATCAATCACAACTAAATTAAAAAAAATAGCCACGAGCGGGACGCTCGCTCTAGTGACGGGAAGTCTTGAAGGTTTTGCTTTTTACTGAAGATGAAGTAATTCCTACCCATTATGTAATAACAGAAATAGGCTACCAATTTATAAATTGTTGTTCTACAATAAAATAAAAACCCTCCGCGTCCATCAATGCAATCTAAATTAAAACAACGTAAAAGATAGTAGCGAGACGTTCACTCTAGGGAAAAGTAAAATCATTAAAAAGAGCCTAATACAAAGTCAAACTTCATTAGGCTTTTCTTTTTCGGCCTGAATCGAACACTTGTAAAACCTTTTATATCCTTCATAAGCCTAAATCAACTTGTCTAATGGATTAAAATTAAAAACATATTCAAAATCTAAATACCAGCGACTAAAAAAGGAGATGCTCAAAATATTTATATTTCGCTCCGCTGGAGTTTTTTGATGCCTGGAAGCTACATTAGTCAGAAACATTTTGCGCCGCTGGAGCAATTCCTCAAAAAAACGGGCTGAAAGCCTAAAAGGCAACAGCGCAGTGCAACGCACTGCAAATTAAATAAAAAGTAAATCCCGCCCTGAAAGGGCAAAAGCAAACAAACACAAAGTTTTTTTTTAGAGAGAACAACTCAACTTAAACGAAAACACCACACAAAACTTCGGAAATATTTTCTCGTTGAGATTAGGCTTTCACCCCTGTAAAGCTTCGTACTATCTACAATTCATTTACCCCCTTTTACTCTCTTAATTGCTAAGATTCTTCCAAAACAGGAGGTTTAAAACATTAATGATTGGTTCTGATTAATTCAAAAACACACAGATTATCAGACAGTTCTATTATATTTGTAAAACTATAACCAAACCATTAAACCAAAAACCACAATGAATACCTCTTTTTATCTCGAAAGCTTTCAGAGAGCCGCCGACCGCCTCGATCAAAAAATATTAAACGAAAAATCGATCGAAGTTTCAGTTGGTGTCTACTTAGATTCTGTATTTATAAAACTGTATAAAAAATCCTGGTCGGTCAATCCGTTAGAAGCCTTAACTTCTGAATCACGAATTTTCTTTTCGGCTTGGGTTACTGATACAAGTATTGAAAAACAGAGGGTGATGTACAACATTCACGCTTTAAAACTTAGAAAATTTAAAGTTTACTCTATAGAGAGCCGAAAATTTGCCGAAATATTCAGAAAATCATTTAAAGCGCACGAAAGTAACTGGCCGAATGTGGCAACTAACTATGGTCCGTTAACCTTAATGGAGGGCTGGACAACATTAAACCCCGAAAACTTTCAGGATGAGGTAGTAAAGCTTGCGCAAAACTTCTTAGATATTGAATATCTGATTGATGATACTCTAGGGCAATTTAAAAGATTCTGCTCGTGAATCCATTTCTGTTCAAAACATAACTCAGTTAATGTCTCCACGAGCAAAACAATTGGACTTGGGCGAAGACTACTATTGGCTGTTTTCGTCCTTAATTCCTTTGAGCAAGGCGTAGATTGCCATTGCATGACCTTGCCCTAATTCAAAATCTGCTTTAAGCCAGTTTACAATATCTCCGGCTTTTACTTCAGGTTTAAGTTTTCCTTCCTGAGTAAATGCCTTTTGTTCTGCCAAAGCTCTAAATTCGGCCGGACCATTGCCCGTTTTTTCTTTGATTGTTTTTAAATACGCTTGAAATGACATAAAAGTTCGTTTAGTTGATTAATCGACAAACGAAAATACAATTAAAACCAAAACATTACCAAGATTATTCTTAGTTTTTACTGCAAAAACAACTATAAGTAGCGAATAGAACCCTACTAGCACAATAGCCTGGAAATCCTACAGCACCAATTAAGAGGATGTATAGGCGTGTAGTGCCTTGCCCTCTTATCAGGGTGGTGGCACGCCTAATTAAAAGTGCTAAAAAATGATCAGAAAATAATGAGATAGTATTTTTTTCCCTTACTCTACTTTAATTTCGCTTTCCTCTTCAAATAACAGCTTAATGTTTTCGTAGGAGTTTTTCAAAGCTTCTTTTATTTGTTCCGGATTTAACCAGGCCACTTTTTCGATACCTTCTTCAGCCTGACCATGAGGAGTTCCCTCAAAATCAGTATGCATTTCAAACCAATGCGTGATTTTGAGTTTGTATTTTCCGTTACGTTTAAAAACATGATATGTCTTTTGAAGTTTATTGGTAATACGAAGCTGACTCACGCCTGTTTCTTCTTCCACCTCACGAATAGCCGTAGCTTCGATTTCTTCCCCCTTCTCGATTCCGCCCTTAGGCAAATCCCACTTTCCATTTCTGAAGATAAATAAAACTTCGCCTCTTTTATTGTACACAAAACCTCCCCCAGCTTTACTTACAGGAATTTTTGCTTTTAAGGTCTTCATAATCTCCTTTTCGTCAGGATGATACAAATAAGCTTTTTGAATTTTATTTTGAAAGATTTTCACTATAAGCTGCTCGATATCAATACTCTCTAACAAGAATAACTGAAAATTAGTCTCTCTCGAGATTTCATTTGTCAAAAAAAGTGGTTTGTCGTTCACAAAAACTTTATACATTTGTACTATGATTTTTAATAAAGATACTGCCGAAAAAACAGCCGAATTGCTTTTGCAAATAAATGCAATTAAATTGAATCCCGAAAATCCTTTTACATGGGCTTCAGGTTGGAAATCTCCTATTTATTGTGATAATAGGTTAATTCTTTCATTTCCAAGCATCCGAAATTACGTTCGTGATGAATTTGCGAAAAATATAGAAAAACAATTTGGAAAACCGGATGTCATTGCCGGAGTTGCTACCGGAGCCATTGGAGTTGGAATTCTTGTGGCGGAAAGCCTTGGATTACCTTTCGTATATGTGCGTCCTGAAGCTAAAAAACACGGAAGACAAAATCAGGTAGAAGGTTTTTTACAAAAAGGTCAAAATGTTGTTGTGGTAGAAGATTTAATCAGTACCGGAAACAGTAGTTTGATGGCCGTGGAAGCTTTACGCAACGAAGGAGCTAATATTAAAGGAATGGCTGCCATTTTTACCTATGGTTTTAATGTTGCCGAAGAAAACTTTAAAAATGCCAATATCGATTTGTATACCTTAAGCAATTACGAAAACCTACTGGATTTAGCGGTTCAAAAACAATACATCAGCGAAGAACAACAGTCTACCCTGCAAGAATGGAACGTGAGTCCATCGACTTGGGGACAGGAGGAGGAGTAATTGTAGATTGCAGATTTTAGATTGCAGATTTTTTAAAAATTGCTTCGCTCTTTTTTGGAATTTGGAATTAAAAAAATTGGAATTTATTAAAAAATCCAGCTTTGCGAACTTTGCGTTTGTAAACACAAAGAAAATCAAAATCCATAGCACCCTTTGCGGTTAAATAAAAATAAAAACAAATTAATATATGAACTTAGAAAGTCCAAAAGTTACCGTTCAGAAATCAGCTCAGGATTTATTTGACTTATTGACTGATGTAAAGAATTTCGAAAAATTAATGCCGGATAATATTGCTAAATTTGAAGTAATTGGCGAAGACGCTTTTATTTTTGGATTGAAAGGCATGCCGGAAATAAAACTTAAAATGAAAGACAAAACAGCACCAAGCAAAATTGTTTTAGGAGCTGCAAGCGATAAACTTCCATTTACCTTAACTTCAAATATTGACAGCGTTTCTGGTTCAGAAAGTGCCGTTCAATTGTTTTTTGAAGGCGAATTCAATGCTATGATGGCAATGATGATCAAAGGACCAATCAGCAAATTCATCGAAACTTTAGCAAACAATATGACTAAACTTTAATAATGATTAATTATTAATTGTGAATTATAAACGAGAGCCTGATTTAACGATCAGGCTTTTTTTTCGCGCCATTATTCCTGGTTCGTGGAAATAAAAGTCTTTACAATATAAATCCTCAATCTTAGCCTAGTTTTCGCGAAGATCTTTCCTCACGCCGAAATAACACACGATACGATTAAAACCTCAAAGCCTTTGAACCTTTGCCCCTTTGAGCCTTTGCATCTTAAAAGAACACTTCATCCACGAAAAACAACACTTCAGCACTATAAATTATTACATCCTGAATTATTAATCGAAGTTTGATCCATTAACCAAACAAAAAAAATGGAAGCAACTATCAAGATTTTAATTTACATTCATGCATTCTTTGGAGGAATCGGACTTATTTCCGGAACAGGAAGTGTTTTAGTCAAAAAAGGAAGTGCCCTGCACAAGAGAATGGGAAACTTATTTTCAATAGGAATGATCACAAGTTCACTTATCTCTATCCCTATTTGCTGGATGCCCAAACATCAGAATATTTTTTTATTCCTAATCGGCTTATTCACTATTTATCTGGTAATATCAGGAAACAGAGCTTTAAACTTTAAACACAAAACAAAAGCCGATTTTTACGATAAATTGATCTCAGGAACCATGTTGTTTTTATCTGTAATAATGATTTCGATTGGGATCTACTATCAATTGAATTCGGTTCAAAACAGCATCTTATTCACCTTCTTTGGCGGATTTGGACTTTATATGACTGTAAAGGATTTTATCTTCTTTAAAAACGTATCAAAAACAAATAATTGGTTATCTAAGCACATCGGAAAAATGATTGGAGCACTAATTGCATCAGTAACCGCTTTTATCGTGGCCGGAATTGGACTTGGAAATATGATTACCTGGATGGCGCCTTCTATCCTTGGAACGTTCTATATTCTTTACTGGAACAGAAAAATAGCTCCAAAAACAGTCAAAACAGTAAAGATTTAAAAAGTGTTTCAAACCGATTTAACAGATTTTATAATGCAACCAAAACCTTTGCACCTTTGAACCTTAGCAACTCAGAACCTTAGAATCTTTGAACCTTAGAATCTTCTAATAAAGCATCTGAATCTCCTTAATATCAAACTCTGAAACGGAATCGTCTTCCAATAGAATTTGAATCTTACCTACAGGTGACACTCCTTGAATGATTCCCATAAAGTTTTGATTCTCGAGGTTCTTAAATGGCATCGGAACACCTTTTCGAAATAATGAATTAAAATAAACAGACCATAAATGTTTAGAATTAACTTCCCACGCTCCTATCATCTCTTTCATTTTCTCGACAATCAAATAAGGTAAAAATTCTTTCTCAAAACTACTACCCGAAATCACTGCCAATGAAGAGGCATTTGGAAGTTCATCAAAATTAGTCTGATTGACATTTAAACCCAATCCGACAACTGACACAATCCTGCCATCACTTTTGAGGGTATTTTCAATAAGTATGCCACCAATTTTCTTATTATATGACATAATGTCGTTTGGCCATTTTATACTTAAATCAGGAATATTTAGAGATTTTAGCACCTCAATTACACTTAAAGACACTATAACACTAAGGTTAAAAACACGCTCATTATTAAAGACAAAATCTCGCACCAAAACACTCATAATTAAGTTTTTACCAACCTCAGATTGCCACTTAGCCCCCATCTGCCCCTTGCCTTTTGTCTGATTTTCAGCCGTTACTACAGTAAAATTTTCCAGTTCATCCTGACTTGACAATGATTTAAGGAAATCGTTTGTAGAATCTATGGCATCGAGTTTGATTAGTTTCATTTAAGTAATTTAAATAACTTAATTTAATATTTTGTTAAGGTTCAAAAATAATCACAAAATTTGGTAACTTTACAAATTCATATAAAATAATTCATGGCGAAAAAGACTGTTAATAATGATGTTCTATTGGCGAACATAATCAAAGGGATTGAAGAAGTAAAAGGAAATGATATCGATATTCTTGACTTAAGAGAAATAGACACTGCAGTTTGTGACTATTTTGTCATTTGCAACGGAAGTTCAAATACCCAAGTTAATGCCATTGTAAATTCAATTCAAAAAACTGTATCAAAAGATTTAAAGGATAAACCCTGGCATGTAGAAGGAACCGATAATGCGGAATGGGTTCTTATGGACTATGTACACATTGTAGTGCATGTTTTCCAAAAACACATTCGAGAATACTACAACATCGAAAGCCTTTGGGGTGATGCCAAAATAACTACAATCGAAAACAAATACTAAAGAAAATTTCTTCTAATGGCTAAAGATAATAATCCAAATCCGAGTAAATTTAAAATAAGTCCCTGGTTAATATATACTGCAATACTTCTGGTTTTTTTATTTATAAGTTTTGCAACCGGTGGATCAAACTTAAGCGAACCTGCTCAATTAACTTCTTCTAAATTCAACACTTTATTAGAAAAAGGACAAATTGAAAAGGTAATCGTTTATAACAAAGCTGAAGCTGAAGTATATTTAAACGCTGCAGCTCTTAAAGACGCGGCTAATAAAAAAGTAGCTAAAGATATTTTTGACAGACCTAATAAAGGTCCTCATTATACTTTAGAAATTGGTAACGATCAAATCTTCCAAACAAAACTGGAAAAAGCAGTTGGCGAAGGTAAACTGAAAGATTTTAATTTCTTACAGAAAAACAACTGGAGCGATATTTTAATCAGCCTACTTCCTATCATCATTATTATTGGTGTATGGATTTTCATTATGCGTAAAATGTCAGGCGGTGCCGGTGGCGGTGGCGGACAAATTTTCAACATTGGAAAATCGAAAGCCAAATTATTTGACGAGAAAACTGATATTAAAACTACATTCAAAGATGTAGCTGGTTTAGAAGGTGCAAAAGAAGAAATACAAGAAATTGTAGAATTCTTAAAAAACCCTGAAAAATACACTAATCTTGGAGGTAAAATCCCAAAAGGAGCTTTATTAGTAGGGCCTCCGGGAACAGGTAAAACATTATTGGCAAAAGCAGTTGCTGGTGAAGCTCAGGTTCCGTTTTTCTCTTTATCAGGTTCTGATTTTGTTGAAATGTTCGTAGGTGTTGGTGCTTCACGTGTACGTGATTTATTCAAACAAGCCAAAGAAAAATCTCCTGCCATCATCTTTATCGACGAAATTGATGCTGTTGGTAGAGCAAGAGGAAAAAGCAATATGTCAGGCGGAAATGACGAAAGAGAAAACACATTAAACCAATTACTAACAGAAATGGACGGTTTTGGCACAAACTCTAACGTAATTGTTCTGGCTGCAACCAACAGAGCAGATGTACTTGACAAAGCTTTAATGCGTGCAGGACGTTTCGACAGACAAATCTTTGTTGACTTACCGGACATTCGTGAGAGAGCTGAAATCTTTGCAGTTCACTTAGCACCTATCAAAAAAGTAGAAGGTCTTGACCTTGATTTCTTAGCCAAACAAACTCCTGGTTTCTCTGGTGCAGATATTGCTAATGTTTGTAACGAAGCTGCCCTGATTGCTGCCCGTAACAATAAAACCGCTGTAGACAAACAAGATTTCCTTGATGCTGTGGACAGAATCATTGGCGGACTTGAAAAGAAAAACAAAATCATTACACCGGAAGAAAAAAGAGCTATCGCTATTCACGAAGCTGGTCACGCGACTGTAAGCTGGATGTTAGAACATGCTGCACCGCTAATCAAAGTAACGATTGTTCCTCGTGGACAAAGTTTAGGAGCAGCCTGGTACTTACCGGAAGAAAGACAAATCGTCAGAACTGATCAAATGTTAGACGAAATGTGCGCTACTATGGGCGGAAGAGCTGCTGAAAAAGTAACTTTTGACAGAATTTCAACCGGAGCATTAAGCGATTTAGAAAAAGTTACACGTCAGGCTCGTGCTATGGTAACGATCTATGGTTTGAATGATAAAATTGGAAATGTTACGTATTATGATTCAAGCGGTCAAAGCGAATACAATTTTTCAAAACCATATTCTGACGAAACTGCAAAAATCATTGACAAAGAAATCTCAGAATTAATTGAAGGCCAATACCAACGAGCCATTGAAATTCTTGAAGAAAATAAAGACAAGCTAAATCAATTAGCTGATATATTAATTGAAAAAGAAGTTATTTTTAAAGATGACTTAGAAGCTATCTTCGGAAAACGCACTTTTGATAAAAATTTAGAAGAAGTGGTTTCATAGATAATTCAGTAAATATGTAATATTTTTTAAAATCTTAATTCAAAACACCCTTTTGAATTAAGATTTTTTTATCTTTGAACGTTTTCAATTAACATGTAAAGTATTTCATATAAAATGAATTTTTTCAAAAAAATATTTGGTTCCAGTGAGCCAGCTTCTGATGAAGAACATGAAAGTGAATACGGGGCAAACCAAGCTCCTGACAGTCATTTATCTATCGATGAAAGATTCATTTTTAATTTCAAAAAAAATGGAGGCAAGTTCTTGTATTGCGAAAACAAACAGGAGGTTGCGGAACAATTTGAAAACATTTTAGAAGAAAACGACTGGTTCGAAAACGAAGTTTTGTGTTATGAACCTGCTCTATTTAGTTTGCTTGAAGAAAATAAACTGCTTTATCTTTCTCCTAGAAACCCAAAATTTTTACTTGCCACTTGTGAGAATCTGATTGCTGACGAAGGTTCTATTTTATTCTCCTCTAAACAAATCAGACAGGATAAACCAAACGAATTGCCTGCAAACATTGTTATTATTGCTACAACAAGTCAGATACTTTCCATCAAAAGTGATGGTCTAAGCGCGATCAAACGCAAGTACGAAAGAGACTACCCTACTAATATTACCACAATAAAATATTTCGAAAAAGCAAAAGAAGAAGATTTTACTCAATACGGAAGTGTTGCCAAAAACTTGTATTTATTGCTCTTAGAAGATCTTTAAGATGAACGAAACACTCAAGAGAACCATTTCTGGTGCTGTTTATATCGCTTTATTACTAACTTCTATTCTGTTTTCTACCGAAAGCTTTATTATTCTTTTTGGCATCTTTCTGATTATAGCCACTTATGAATTCTGTAATTTAGTTGGGATCAATAAAGTTTTTTCAATTTTATTTGTTTCCCTGTTTTATAGCGCAGTCGCTTTAATCAGTTTTTACAAAACTGAAACTGAAAACTATATTAGCAAAACATTTAAAGAAAATATTATAATTACTGTTGATACCGAAAAGCTTTTTTCGGCACTGCTCATCATCACCTTAATTGTATCTATAAAATGTATTGTATTTTTATTTGATGACACACAAATCATCAGTAAAACATCCAAATATGTTTATTTGCTTGGATATGTAACACTCCCTTTTCTTTTTATCACTAAAATTTCATTTGGTATCAAAGATTACAATCCAAAAATTATCATCGGAT
The DNA here is from genome assembly GCF_025947365.1 of Flavobacterium sp. N502540. Classification (NCBI taxonomy): domain Bacteria; kingdom Pseudomonadati; phylum Bacteroidota; class Flavobacteriia; order Flavobacteriales; family Flavobacteriaceae; genus Flavobacterium; species Flavobacterium sp. N502540. The sequence goes on along the minus strand of NZ_CP110012.1, from coordinate 3,737,965 downwards.
TATTCGTTTTAATCTGGACCAATGACACCTTTGCCTATTTAGTTGGAAAGTCAATGGGAAAACATAAATTGTTTGAGCGTATTTCACCTAAAAAAACAATTGAAGGTTTCCTTGGCGGAGTAGTTTTTGCTGCCTTTGCCGGATTTTTAATCTCAAAACTATACATACAGCCAAAAGCAGATTTCAGCACTAAATCTATTCTTATCTGGATGATTATTGCTTTAATCGTTAGCATCTTCGGAACTATTGGGGATTTAATTGAATCCAAATTCAAAAGAGTTGCCGGAGTAAAAGACAGCGGTTCCATTATGCCGGGTCACGGAGGCGTATTAGATCGACTAGATAGTGTTATATTTGTAGCACCAATTATATTTTTATTTTATCAAATTTTATATTATGTTTCATAAAGAAGGAGGCCCATCCATTTTGCTAGGTACTGTTTTCGCGGTAGCTGTACTTTTAATTGCTGAAAAATTCATTGATATCAATTGGCTAAGAATATTAGTTCAGCTAGCTGGTTTATTAGTATTAATTATCATTCTGCAATTTTTTAGAAATCCAAAAAGAATCGCAATCAGAAACAGCGATCACATTCTTGCTCCTGTAGACGGGAAAGTTGTGGTTATCGAAGAAGTTTATGAAGGAGAATTTTTTAAAGACAAACGTCTTCAGGTATCCATCTTCATGTCACCAATTAATGTACACGTAACTCGTTACGCAATGGACGGTATTATCAAATTTAGCAAATACCACCCTGGAAAGTTTTTAGTTGCCTGGCATCCAAAAGCAAGCGAAGAAAACGAAAGAACAACAGTTGTAATCGAAAACGAAACTTTTGGACAGGTATTGTACAGACAAATTGCAGGAGCTTTGGCACGTAGAATTGTAAATTACGCTAAAGAAGGAATGCAGGTTGTTCAGGGGACAGATGCCGGATTTATAAAATTTGGTTCAAGAGTAGATTTATTTTTACCTTTAGGTACTCCAATCAATGTAGTATTAAACCAAAAAGCAATTGGTGGAAAAACCATCATCGCTACAAAAGCTTAATGACTGAAAAAGATTTAGATACTCGTTTTTCAGAGGCCGTTGAGACCGCTTTACAAATGACTCAGGCTACACTGCCGCAAGACGTGCAGTTAAGACTTTATGCCTATTACAAACAAGCAACTTTTGGAACAGCTGTGTACAATCAATCGGAGAATTTTGATTTACGAAATGCTTTCAAAACTAATGCCTGGATGCAAATAAGTCATCTTACAGCTGAGGAGGCCAAAGAAAACTATATCGCAATCATTAATTCGCTAACATCAAAATAACTAACATTATGAAGAAAAACATTACTCGTTTTAGCATTTTGACTTCATTCTTTCTATTATTTTCATGTAATGACAATAAGTTAACCGAAGTTGTAGAGGTTCCTTTGCCTACAAAAGAAGAAAAAATCACCATTGGATCTCCAAATGATGTAAAAGCAGACCCGGGTTCTTTTGAATTGACAAAACTGCCATTTTCTTATGATGCTTTAGCTCCTGCAATAAGAACTCTTACTCTGGAAACACATTATTCAAAACATTATTTAACTTATACCAACAATTTCAACAAAGAAATTGTAAATACGGAGTTTGAAAATCTGCCTATTGAAGATATTCTTAAAAAAATGGATCTTAGTAATGCCAAGCTTCGTCAAAATGCAGGTGGATACTACAATCATACACTTTATTTTAATATTCTGACACCAAAAGAACAAACTCCAAAAGATACTTTAGCAGGTTCGATCAATAAAGAGTTTGGTTCTCTAAGCAATCTAACCAGCCAGTTCAAAGGTCAGGCAACCAAACAATTCGGATCCGGATGGGTTTGGCTGATTGTCGACAAAGCCGGAAAACTTCAGATAACGACTACTGAAAATCAGGACAATCCTTTAATGAAAAACGCCCTGATTCCCGGAACTCCAATTTTAGGAATCGATCTTTGGGAACATGCTTACTATCTGGATTACCAAAACAGAAAAGGGAGTTATATTGATGCTTTTTATCAGCATATTAACTGGGAAAAAGTAAACGAAAATTACATCGAAGCTTTGAAAAAAGTAAAAAAAGTATAAATCATAAAAAAGCTGATACTACATTTTAAGTATCAGCTTTTTTTTTATATCTAATAAACAGATCAAATTACATAGAAGATATTCTTGTTTAAAATCTGCTCTGAAAGAGCTTAAGCAACAACATAGTACAAAGCACTATGAAGTAAGAAAACAAACTATTTAGCCCTGTAAGGGCGAAAGATTAATCTTCAGTAAACCATTCCTAACAAATTTACTCTACAACAATTCATTTAAAAATATACAATCTGTCTCTTTGCAGAAAAAAAACAAACTTTGTGTGTGTTTGCCTTTACCCTTTCAGGGTAACAATCAATTTTAATTTCCCCCATAGTGCGTTGCACTATTCTGATGCTTTAAAGACTTTCAGCCTTTTTTTAGAAGTTTCCGCACTACTTCAATTCAAAAATAAATGACTCCGAAGGCATTATTTTCACCCTCACCACTCCTTCACCATTATTTACTTTAAATTGCACAGCATTCTTCTCGTATAATTCATCTTTAAGATTGTAAACTCCATCTCTTAAGTTCCATTTTGAAATAATATCCGAAGGAATTTTCAAATCAAATTCACTTGTTTTTTCTGAAGAAAAATTAGTCACGATGATCAGTTTTTGATGCTCTGACCAACGTACATACGAATAAATTAAATCGTCGTAACCTATATTATTTTGACGATTTACACTTTGAATTTCCTGAAAACTCCCCATTAAAGCGGGGCTTTTAAGTGAGAAATTTAGCAATTTCTTATAAAAATCACGCAGCTTCTTTTCTGAATCCGAAAGCTGTCCGCCATCAAACTTCCCTTCATTCATCCAACGCTGATGATTTGGCACGCCAATATAATCAAATATAGATGTTCTGGAACGCGTTCCGAAACCGGCATTCTCATTTGCTGCTTCACCTACTTCCTGTCCAAAATAAACCATAGTTGGAGCCGTACTAATTGTTGCCGAAACTACCATTAAAGGTTTCCCTCGTTCGGGAGTTCCTGCAAATTCAGGGCTAGCTAATCGCTGTTCGTCATGATTGTCTAAAAAATGCAACATATTGTGCTCAATATCTTCCATTCCTTTCTGAATATCTGATAATCCATCTGGCAATGATTTTCCGCGAATAATATCTTTCAGCTTATCGTAAGTTTCAACTTTATCATAGAGATAGTCCATTTTTCCCAAACGAATATAGTTACGATACTCCTTTGGATTGTAAACTTCTGCCAATAAAAAGGCATTTGGATTTTTCATCTTAATTGCCGAATTCATATAACTCCAAAATTCGTAAGGTACCATCTCCGCCATATCATAACGAAAACCATCCACCCCTTTGTCAATCCAATACAAAGCAATAGACCTGAACTTTTTCCAGGAATCCGGAACATCTTTGTCTTGCCAAAAAGCAAAATGTTCCTGATACGATTTTTGATCAAATCCTGCAGGAAGTTCCATAAAATCCTTTGATCCATCGGGACGAATTCCATAATTTACTTTCACCGTTTCATACCAGTCATTTTGGTCGGGCTTCGCTTTTCTGGAACCGTTTCCAGTCCATTTTGCAGGATTTTCATTAAATACCCCGTCTACAAGTACATTTTTTTCTCCATTTAACGGAATATCTCCACTCGGTATTTCAAAATGATTGTTTGGGATATAGTAAAAATTGTTATCTCGTTTGTATTCCATATTCACATCATCATCGGCTCCAAAATCTCTTACTCCCGCCGGATTACTTTTACCTTCATATTTTCTTGCAATATGATTGGGTACAATATCAATAATCAGCTTTAGTCCTGCCTTGTGCGTACGCCCGATTAACGCTTCAAACTCCTGTAATCTGTTTGCCGGATTCACCGCTAAATCGGGATTTACATTATAATAATCTTTTACAGCATACGGAGATCCTGCACGGCCTTTTACCACTTCCGGATCATCATCTGAAATTCCATACGCCTTATAATCCCCTACCAATGCATGATGCGGAACACCTGTATACCAAATATGGGTAACACCTAAATCCTTAATTTCATGCAGCGCTTTGTCTGTAAAATCATTAAATTTTCCAACACCATTTTCCTCGATCGTCCCCCATGGCTTATTAGTGGTGTTTTTATTTCCAAACAAACGCGTAAAAACCTGATAGACCACAATTTTAGTCTCTTTGGGAGTCTCTTCTTTACTTGTATACATTTTTAGATCTTTGGTTTTACATGCCGAAAACAGCAGAACTACAGAAAGTCCCGCAACAAAAAAATTCTTATTTATCATATTTACATTATAATCTGATTGATCTCCAAATCGGAAATAATATTCCTGATTCTGAAAACCATTTCCTAAATTTAGACTAATTTTTAAATTCAGGAAAACCTAAAAATCATTTTTGCTTGGGAAGAAGTACAAAATCACCAACTACAACGTAAGAGTACTCCGTTTTGTTGATAAATTAAACTCAAAACCAAATGAACATTTTTTCATCAAATTGATATAGAATTTTTCATTACAACCTATCCATCCATTCAAAAAATCTGTATTAATAAATTAATCTTAATATCCATAAAGGTTATAACCTTTTTCATAAATTTGACAAAAATTTAATCCATTGAAGAAATTACTATTTTTCATATCCTTTTGTTTGCTTTTTTTAAATGCACAAGATCTTTTTGCTCAAAAACCTAAAACAATAATTGTTGAAAATGCTGATTTTCAAGAAATCAACGAAAACGAAATCCCGGGTGCTTTACTGCTAACCGGAAATGTAAAAGTGAATCATGACGGGGTTGTACTGACCTGTAATAAAGCTTATTTCTTTCAAAAAGAAAATTATCTTAAAGCTTTTGGGAATGTGCAATTGGTACAAGGTGACACCTTATTCCTAAACAGCAAATATGCCGAATACAGTGGTAATGTAAAAAAAGCTTTTGCGACCGGTGACGCTGTCATGAGTTCGCCTGATGCCACTTTAAGTACAGATACGATAAACTTTGACCGAAACATTCAGCAGGTTTTTTACAACACCAAGGGGACTATCATCAATAAAGACAATACACTGGTTAGTAAATCAGGAAGGTATTATGTGGCCGAGAAAAAGTTTCAGTTCCTGACTGCAGTAACGATTACCAATCCAAAATATGTGATCAAATCAAATCATTTAGATTACTATAGCAATTCAGGACACTCTTATTTACTTGGTCCTTCAACCATTACCAGTAAATCCAATTATATTTATACGGAAAGGGGTTTTTATGACACCAAGAAGAATCTTGCACATTTTTTACGGAAATCTTACATCAAATATGATGATCGTCTCATAGAAGGAGACAGCTTATACTACAATCGAAATATTGAATTTGCCTCTGCAACCCGAAATGTAAAAATCACGGACTCTATCAATCGTGGAATTGTAAAAGGCCATTATGCTGAGATTTACAAACTCAAAGATTCGATGTTTGTAACCAAAAGAGCCGTAGCCATTAATCTGGTCGAAAAAGATTCGGTTTATATTCACGGAAAAAAACTGATGGTTACCGGAAAAGAAGGTGAACGTATTTTAAGAGCTTACAACAATGTCCGTTTTTACAAAATAGACATGAGCGGGAAATGTGATTCTATCCATTCCAATTCCAAGACTGCTTTGACAAAACTAATTGGCAACCCGATTCTTTGGAATGGAGAAAGCCAAATCACAGGAGATGTCATGCATCTTATTGGTGATAAAAACACTAAAAAACTAGATTCCTTAAAAGTTCTCAATAACACCTTTATAGTCTCGCGGGATACCCTCGGAACCGGCTACAATCAAGTTAAAGGACTCAATTTATTTGGAAAATTCAGAGAAGGAAAACTACATGATGTCGACGTGATAAAAAACACCGAGGTAATCTATTACATGCGAAATGATGACAATGAGCTAATTGGAATCAATAAAAATGTAAGCAGTAAAATCAATCTGATTATCGAAAATAACGATATTGAAACCATCACGTTTTTCAACAAAGTCGACGGCGATGTATATCCTGAAGCCGATTTACCTGAAAATGCCCGTAAACTGAGAGGCCTGCATTGGCGCGGCGACGAACGAATAAAGTCGAAAGACGATATCTTTACGGCTGAAGACAATGAAATGAACGATAAATTAATCCAGGAAGGAAAAGACGAAGAGGCCAAAGATAAAAATACACCTCTAAAAGTTAGAAAAGAAACCCTGGATTACGACAAAAAGAAACCCGCAGTGAAGACCACTACAAACTCTAAGAGTAAGACTAAAAAATAGTTTTCAGTTTTCACTCTCAGTTCTAAGTAAATAAAAACTGCGACTGCGGCTAAAAACTGCGACTAAACTCAGAACCTCAAAAAAATGAATCCAGACTTTATAAAATACCAGGCACAAACTTCACCTTACCCATTGGGAATGGAGGTTTCACATGCTATTGGCTCCTACATTTACGACACTAACGATAAAAAATATTTAGATTTTGTAGCGGGTGTTTCCGCCTGCACACTTGGGCATCAGCACCCAAGGGTCAATCAAGCTATCAAAGATCAGTTAGACAAGTATTCGCATGTCATGGTTTATGGCGAATATTCGCAAAGTCCGGCTGTGGAGTATTGCAAACTCATGGCTTCACTCCTACCAGAATCATTAAGTAAAACCTATTTGGTTAACTCAGGAACGGAAGCAATCGAAGGAGCTTTAAAGTTAGCTAAACGAGCAACGGGACGCAGCCAGCTTATTTCGTGTCATAATGCTTATCATGGCAACACTATGGGATCGATGAGTGTTATGGGTTTTGAAGAGCGCAAACAAGCCTTCAGACCTCTTCTTCCCGATGTTGATTTCATTACTTTTAATAACGAAGAAGATTTACAAAAAATAACGACCAGAACTGCGGCTATACTTTTAGAAACCATTCAGGGAGGTGCCGGATTTATTGAGCCTCATGATAACTTTCTGCAAAAAGTCAGAAAACGCTGTGACGAAGTTGGTGCTATGATGATTGTTGACGAAATCCAGCCTGGTTTTGGGAGAACCGGAAAACTATTTGGTTTTCAGACCTATGACGTTATCCCCGATATCGTAGTTATGGGAAAAGGCATGGGTGGCGGAATGCCGGTAGGCGCTTTTACAGCATCGGCAGAAAAAATGGATCTGTTGACCGAAAATCCTAAATTGGGGCACATTACCACTTTCGGAGGTCATCCTGTCATTGCGTCAGCATGTCTGGCTACTTTGCAGGAATTAACTGAAACAAACCTAATGGAAGAGACCTTAGAGAAAGAAAAACTCTTCCGATCGCTTTTGGTACATCCTTTGATAAAGGAAGTTAGAGGAAAAGGATTAATGCTTGCCGCCATGACCGAAACTGCCGAAATTACCAATCAGGTTATTTTGAACTGTCAGGACAAAGGGCTCATTTTATTCTGGTTGCTGTTTGAAGGATGCGCGATACGAATAACACCTCCTTTAACAATTTCTGAAGAGGAAATCAAAGAAGGTTGCGCCATAATCTTAAACGTTATGGATGAAATCCTGAAAAAGGAACAAGAAGTTTAATTAAAGATAGGAAATCCCTATCATCAGATAGAATAACAACTCCCTAATCTTCTCATAAATCAGAAGATTAGGACTAAAAACAGAATCGGAATTCTGTCCATATTGTTAATTAAATTGTTCAAAACAATTAATTTCCTTTCCCCACAGCAATAATATGGTTGCCTAAATTTATAACAGGCTAATTTCAAATAAAGACAGTATGCAATTAAGCAACGAAGAAGAAGATTATAACCTATCCCTATCCAAATTTGAGTCAATGTTGAAAACAAACAAAGTACTCTTTTTTGACTCTGAAGAATTCGAAGAAATTATTCTTCATTATTTAGACATAGGTAAGGCTAATTTAGCAAAGAAGGCCCTGAAACTTGCATTAGACCAACACCCAAAATCTACAGGCTTAAAATTAGTACAAGTAGAGATGTTGGTTTACGACGATAAACTGGAAATCGCCGAGAAACTCTTAAATGAGTTGTATGCAATTGAACCTAACAACGAGGAAATTTACATTCAGAAAGCGAATATCTGTTCTAAAAGAGATCAACACGAAAAAGCGGTAGAATTACTTAAAATTGCCTTGCAGTTTACAGATGACTACGCGGACGTTTACAACTTGATTGGAATGGAATATCTTTTTATGGATAACCTCGAGATGGCAAAAGACAGTTTTATCAAATGTCTTGAAGAAGATTTAGAAGATCAGTCTGCCCTTTATAACGTGGTGTATTGTTTTGAATTTTTAGATCAAAATCAGGAAGCCATTGTTTATCTAAACGACTATATCAACAAAAATCCATACAGCGAAATTGCCTGGCATCAGCTTGGGCGTTTGCATTATGGGGTAAAAGAATACGAAAACGCTATTCGCGCTTTTGATTATGCCACACTTATCGACGATGAGTTTCTTGGCGCCTTTATGGAAAAAGCAAAAGCCTACGAGCGTTTAAAAAAATACCATGAAGCAATCGAAAGCTACAATCGTACCATTGAGTTAGACGATGCGACTTCCTATGCTTTACTGCGCATTGGAAAATGCTATGAAAAACTGGGGAATTTGGTAAAAGCCTTGCAATATTACAATCAGACAGTACATGAAGATCCGCTTTTAGACAAAGGATGGATTGCCATTACTGACTTTCATATGCGCCAGAAAAATTTTCAAAAAGCCCTGTTCTTTGTCAATAAAGCATTAGCAATCGACAATCAGAATCGTTTGTACTGGAAGCGTTATGCCACCATAAACAAACAAATGAACTTTTTTGAAGAGGCTGAATTTGGATACAGAAAAGCAGTAGAATTTGGAGATTATGCGCTGGATACCTGGTTATTCTGGGTTGACATTCTTCAGTTTTTAGGAGAATTTGACAGTGCGATTCAAACTTTATTACAGGCGACGGAATATTTTCCGGAAGAAAACGAAATCGAATACCGATTGGCCGGATTGTATTTCATGACTCAGGACACCACTAAAGCTAAATTTCACTTAAGCAATGGCTTACGTTTAAACTTTGACAATTACATTCTAATCGAAGATTTATTCCCGGTAGTCTGGTCCAAAAAAACAGTTAAAAACTACATTGAAAAACACAGAAAACAATAATGATTGATACTTTAAGAAGACGTTTTGGCTTGTTGGGCCGTAATATTAGTTACTCTTTTTCAAAAGGATATTTTACAGAAAAATTCAGTGATGAAGTTTTCGCCGGCAACAGCTACGAAAATTTTGACATCTCTGAAATTAACTATTTCACTGAATTGGTGAAAAACAATCCCGATTTGAAAGGTCTAAATGTTACGATCCCGTACAAAGAACAAGTCATTCCATTCTTAGATAAACTTTCAAAAAAAGCAGCCTTAATCGGTGCCGTAAACACTATTAAATTTACCAAAAGCGGAAAATTAAAAGGATACAACACCGATTACTACGGCTTTAAAAAATCGTTAGAACCGCTGCTCGAACTTCATCATAAAAAAGCACTGATCCTGGGAACAGGAGGCGCTTCTAAGGGAGTTGCATTTGCTCTTGATGAATTAGGTATACTCTATACTTTTGTTTCAAGAGAAGCCAAAGATAACATCATCGATTACAACTTAATTAACGCTACTACTTTTGATAATTTTCAGATTATCATTAACTGTACACCTGTTGGAACAATACCTGACACCGATGCTTGTCCTGATATTCCATATGATTTTTTTACAGACAAACATATTGCCTACGATTTAATTTACAATCCGGCAGAAACGGAATTTTTAAAGAGAGCCAAAGAAAAAGGTGCTGTAATAAAAAATGGTTATGACATGCTTATTTTTCAGGCTGAAAAGGCATGGAAAATCTGGAATAAGTAAAAAAGACTAAAACAGAACATTACTTTAAATATTTAACCCGACAAGTGTCAAAACCTGTCGGGTTAACTATTTTTATACAAGACCCGCTCTATTTCTCCGTTTCAAATCAAAATAAAACGAACAAAGATGTCTTCCGATATCATTTTGCTTTCAAATTTCTAAAAATTCCAGCAATTCATAATTTAAATTAACTTCAAGAAATCTCCAAAAAAGCCCCTATCATATCTTTAAATTAAAGCAATAATTAAGAATTTCACTGTAAAATAACGTATAAACAAACGATTTATTTTGTAGTTAGAAACACCTTTACTATCTTTCGCTCTCTTTAAAATAAAAACCTTATACATTAAAAATGTTAGAAGAAAAGAATGATAACCTGCAAGAAGCAGACGGAAAATTAGAAATCGACATTAACGATTCTACTGAGAATAATGCAATCGAAACGGCTGATGCCGATGCAGTAACCGAAAATACAATTTCGAATGATGAGATTGAATCAGAAAGTACTATTGAAACTACCGAAGCCAATCATCAGACTGCATTAGATGCCATAACCAATTCGAATGCCGAAGAAAGTGAAGATGAGACGCTTAAAGAGCGTCATGAAATTCCTATGCAGGATTATGATACTTTTTCTTTGGATGCCCTTGTTGATGAATTGAGAAAACTGATTAATACAGACAAAGTAATGTCTGTAAAAGATCACATCGAAGAAATCAAGAAGTCGTTTTTATTACAATACAATCACTTTATAGAAGAGAAAAAAGAAGAATTCAATGCTTCAAAACAAGATCCGAATGAAGAATTCGAATACCACTCTCCTTTAAAATCAAAATTCGACGAGTATTACAATGTTTTTAGAGATAAAAGAAATGCTCATTTTAAGCATTTACAAACTAACCTTAAATCAAATTTAGACAACAGACTTGCTATCGTTGAAGAGCTTAAAGAGCTTATCAATCCGCAGGAGAACATCAAGGATACACTTAAACATTTTAATGATTTAAGAGAAAGATGGAAGAATGCAGGTGCAATTCCGAAAGACAAATACAATCACGTTTGGAACAATTACCATTTTCATGTAGAGAATTTTTATGATTACCTGCATTTAGATCGTGAGGCAAGAGATTTGGATTTCAAACACAATCTGGAACAAAAACAAAAAATAGTTGCCCGTGTTGAAGAATTGGTTGATGAAACCGACATCAGCAAGGCATTCCGTGAATTACAAGATTTACACAGAATCTGGAAAGAAGATATCGGACCGGTTTCTAAAGAACACCGTGATACGATCTGGAACAGATTTAGTGAACTGACTAAGAAAATTCACGACAAAAGAGAAGTTTTGTTTGAAAATCAAAGAGCAAACGAACAAAACAATCTCGAAATTAAAAAAGAGATCATTGCCAAAATTGAGGTTTTAGGAACCGAAAAAGTAAACTCCCACTCACAATGGCTGGTACAGATTCAGAAAGTAGAAGCGCTAAGAAATGAGTTTTTTGCTGCCGGTAAAGTGCCTTCAGAAGTGAATGAAGAAACCTGGGCTGCGTTTAAAACTGCCGTTAGAAACTTTAATGCTTTTAAAAATTCATTTTACAAAGACATTAAAAAGGATCAAAACGACAATTTAAACAAAAAAATGGCTCTTGTAGCAAAAGCTAAAGAATTACAGGAAAGCACTGATTTTACCGCCACTACTCCAATCATGAAGCAAATTCAGGAAGAGTGGAAACAAATTGGTCACGTTCCTAAAAAATATTCCGATAAAATCTGGAAAGAATTTAAAGATGCCTGCAATCACTATTTTGACAAATTAAAAGAGCACAAATCAGAGGAAAACGTTGATGAAGTAGCTGCTTTTGATAACAAAAAAGCTTATTTAGACATCTTAAGAGCTTACCAGTTAACAGGTGATCACAAAACCGATCTGGATGCCATCAAAGCACATATCGAAATCTGGAAAGGCTATGGAAAAGTACCTTTCGCAAGACGTCATATTGAAGGGAAATTCAATAAAATTTTAGATGCTCTTTTTGAAAAACTAAGTTTGAGTAAAAAAGAAACTGAAATGATGCGTTTCTCTAACCGAATCGATTCTCTGTCTGACAGTAATGATACTCGTAAATTAGACAACGAAAAGATTTTCTTAATGCGTAAAATTGAAGAAGTTCAAAATGAAATTTTCCAATTGGAGAATAACATTCAGTTCTTTACCAATACAAAAAATGCCAAAAAAGAGAACTCAATTGTTCTTGAGGTTCGCAAAAACATCGCAATTCACAAGGAAAGCTTAGAAGTTTGGAAAGAAAAACTAAAGCAATTGCGAAACTTGAATCAGGAATAATTATCCGGTTGAGTAAAAACAAAACCAGCTAAATACAGAAACTGCAGTGAAGAAATTTATTGCAGTTTTTTTTATTTTTAACCGCAAAGCACGCAAAGTTTTTTTACTTAGATTGTGTTGACAAACGCAAAGTTCGCAAAGCCCTTCTTTAGATAAAGCTTTGCGAACTTTGCGTTTTATTAAATCCCAATATATAAAAAACCTTGCGTGCTTTGCGGTAAAATCCGCTCCAACATTTATCTCATTTCAACTTAAAACTTGAAACATGAAACCTGAAACTTGAAACTTAAAACCCACCCCCTAAGCTTAACATTTCCAATTCAACTTCATAAAACAATTCTGTAAAATATTGTTTATATTTGACAAACACATTATTCACTGACAATCAACAAAATACGAACTAAATTATTAATTCAAATTACAACACCATGAAATTTACAAGAAAAGCACATGCCAACTGGAAAGGAACAGGAATGGAAGGTAAAGGAACCATCAGTACACAAAGCACCACTTTAGACAACGCACAGCTATCGTTTAAAACAAGATTTGCAGATGGCGTTGGAACGAATCCCGAAGAACTTGTTGCTGCAGCTCATTCCGGCTGTTTTACGATGCAATTAAGCTTTTTACTAAACGAAGGCGGTTACACAGCCGATGATCTAACCACAGAAGCCACAGTGACCTTTGAAGACGGCTCTATCACCTTGATTCATTTAGACCTAAAAGGAAAAGTACCATCCATTTCAGCAGAAGAATTCGAAAAAACAGCAGCAAAGGCAAAGGAAATCTGTCCGATTTCCAAACTTTTGAATACTACTATCACACTATCTGTTACACTACTCGCTTAAGACTAAAACTTAAATAAATCCCAAAACTTCAAATTCCAAAACCCAACAATACCTGGTATCATTGGGTTTTGGAATTTGGAATTTAAAAATATTGAGCTTTCTATCTAGCAATAAAAAATTCCAAATTTCAATAATGCCGGGCATCATTGGAATTTGGAATTTTAAATTATTGAGTTTTATTAACTCTCGTTAGTTACATTGTAGCTTTCAACGCTTTTGCTTCAGCAGTCATTTCTAACGCTTTGTAAACACCTAATAATGTTTTAGAAACATCTTCGTTTTTAGGATCTAATTCATTTGCTTTTTTAAGATAAGGAATAACTCCTCTAAAAACATTTTCTCTCTGTGCTTTCAAAACATCATAACGCTTCATATCTTTAGCAGAAGTACCTAATTTATTCATTTCATCAATGATTGGTTTTTCAGCCTCTAATTTTAATGCTGCAAGGTTAAGATAAGCATTAGTATAGTTTGGATTGATTTCGATCGCTTTTAAATAATATTTCTCAGCATCAGCAAGATTTTTTGCATTAGCGCTAATTACTCCTAAGTTGAAAACTAAATCAGCATTGTTTGGATCTTTTTGTAAAGCCTCACCCACCAATTTTTTGTATGTTTCGTAGTCTTTAGACTCAAGGTACAAGTTTGCTTCTGTTAAGATCAAAGAAGAATCTTCCGGATTTGCTTTTCTTGCATCTGCAATCGCTTTTTTAGCATCTTCACTACGTCCTTTTTGAACTAAAATTAAAGCTAAGTTTTTGTAGATTTCACCTCTTTTAGAAGGAATAGCTTCTGTTTTAGGTTTTTCGTGAGTTCCTAATTTTACAGCTAAATCTCTATCTTTAGCATTGTTAAAACCATCTTCATTACCAGAAATTTTATTTACAGCTGTAAAACTTGTTCCTTTTCCTGAATAATTTAATTTTTTCAATTCTTCATACATTGGTAAAGCAAGATCAAAATCCTGAGCATTTACTGCAGTAGAAGCTGCGTAGTACAAATTAATTGTATCTTTTTTGTCTAACAAATAAGCATCGTACAATTTTTTTGCTCCATCAGCATGTTTGCTTGCCTGAGAATCAGCAATAGCAGAATTGATTAGCTTTCCTTTAATTTCAGTAATAGAAGCTGCCGCCTGAGTAGAAAATTTAACTTTTCCAGATGCTTTTTCAACATCAATCAGTTTTTTGTAAGTCTCAGCAGCCGACGAAAGATTTTTTCCTTCCTCTACTTTTTTATTTGCCAGATCCAAATAAGCATTACCTTTTACAAAATAGTATTGTGCTTGTTCAACATCTTTGGCATTTACTACCATATTTTCAGCATCTTTTAATATCGTAAGTGCTCCCTGAGCATCTCCGCTTTTTAATGCTTTTTCAGCACTCTTAATCTGATCCTTCTGAGCAAAAGTAGCTACTGAAATCAATAATGCTGACGCAAGTATTACATATTTACTTTTCATAATATTCAATTTGTATATTTAATTTAAGTGGTTTATTTTCTTTTATTCTTCAGATTCTTCGTCATCAGAATCACCTTCGTCTTCAGCTTCTTCTTCTGTATCTTCATCCTCGTCATCCTCATCTTCAACAACACCTTCGTCTTCAAGAACCTCTAAATCCGGTTTTACTCTTTCAATAACCGATTCAATAACATTACCGTCTTCGTCTACAACAACTTCGGCAACATCATCTTTCATAACTTTTGTTACAGCAGCAATAGAATCTTTACCTTTTAAGTTAATCAATCGAACTCCTTGCGTTGCACGACCCATTACACGTAAATCTTCAATAGCCATTCTGATCGTTAATCCTGACTTATTGATAATCATTAAATCATCCGCATCCGTTACAGCATTGATAGAAATCAACTTACCGGTTTTCTCGGTGATATTAAGAGTTTTAACCCCTTTACCTCCACGATTTGTAATTCTGTACACATCTTCACCATCATCGTCCACTAATTTGGTACGTTTTCCGTATCCATTTTCAGTTACAACCAAGATTTGCGAATCGTTAACATTTTCTCTATCAATAGTTACCATACCAATTACTTCATCGGTATCGTCTTTTAAAGTAATTCCACGAACCCCTGAAGCCGTTCTTCCCATCGGACGTGTTTTGGTTTCCTCAAAACGAACCAATTTACCTGATTTCACTGCCAGAATAATTTGGCTGTCTCCGTTGGTTAATTTTGCTTCCAGCAATTCATCACCTTCTTTAATCGTAATGGCAGCAACACCGTTTACCCTTGGTTTAGAGTATTTTTCTAAAGAAGTTTTCTTCACCTGACCTTGTTTAGTTACCATCACAAGATTATGACTGTTGATATAATCTTTATCTTTCAGGTCTTGTGTACAAATGAAAGCTTTTACTTTATCATCGCTTTCAATGTTTACCAAGTTCTGAATTGCTCTACCTTTTGCCGTTTTGCTTCCTTCCGGAATTTCGTAAACACGCATCCAGAAACATTTTCCTTTTTGCGTAAAGAACATCATATACTGGTGGTTGGTTGCCACGAACATGTGCTCAAGGAAATCCTGATCTCTTGTTCCTGCACTTTTTTGCCCAACTCCTCCTCTGTTCTGAGTTTTATATTCAGTAAGGTTAGTACGTTTGATATAACCAGCGTGCGAAATCGTAATGACTACATTTTCATCGGCAATTAAATCTTCGATACTTACATCTCCTCCTGAGTATTCGATAGTAGAACGACGATCATCACCGTACTTTTCACGGATTTCTTCAAGCTCTTCTTTGATTAAATTCGTTCTTAAATCTACATCTGCCAATAAGGCTTTCAAATGTTCGATTAACTTCATTAATTCTTCAAATTCAGCTCTTAACTTATCTTGTTCCAGACCTGTTAACTGACGCAAACGCATTTCTACAATGGCACGTGCCTGAATATCTGATAATTTGAATCTTTCGATTAATTTTTCACGGGCCTCTTCGGTATTTTTAGAACCTCTGATAATCGCAATTACTTCGTCAATATTATCTGAAGCAATAATTAATCCTTCTAAAATATGAGCTCTTTCTTCTGCCTTACGCAATTCAAACTGCGTTCTGCGAACTACTACATCATGACGGTGCTCAATAAAATAATGAATCATATCTTTTAGATTCAGCATCTGTGGGCGTCCCTTCACCAATGCAATATTATTTACACTGAAAGAAGATTGTAGTGATGTATACTTATATAAGGTATTTAATACTACGTTTGGTGTAGCATCACGTTTTAAGATATAAACGATACGCATACCATTTCTATCCGACTCGTCACGAATATTTGCAATACCTTCAATTTTTTTATCATTAACCAAATCAGCTGTACGCTTGATCATTTCAGCTTTATTTACCTGATATGGAATCTCGGTAACAATGATACATTCTCTTCCGTCTACTTCTTCAAAACCAACTTTAGCACGCATTACAATACGTCCTCTACCGGTTTTAAAAGCCTCACGAACTCCTTCATAACCATATATTACACCACCGGTTGGAAAATCCGGAGCTTTAATATGCGTCATTAATTCGTCAACTTCGATATCATTATTATCAAGGTAAGCTAATGTACCGTTGATTACTTCGGTTAAATTGTGTGGTGGCATATTAGTTGCCATACCTACTGCAATACCTGTAGCTCCGTTTACTAATAGAGTTGGAACTCTGGTAGGCATTACTTTTGGTTCATATAAAGTATCGTCAAAGTTCAATTGAAAGTCAACTGTTTCTTTTTCGATATCTGCCATAATATCTTCAGAGATTTTGCGCATTCTGGCCTCTGTATAACGCATTGCTGCCGGGCTGTCACCATCAACAGAACCAAAGTTACCCTGACCATCCACTAATAAATATCGCATACTCCATTCCTGAGCCATACGTACCATCGCATCATATACAGAGGTATCTCCGTGCGGGTGATACTTACCCAGAACCTCTCCTACGATTCTTGCAGATTTTTTGTGGGCAGATCTTGATGTTACTCCTAAGTCATACATTCCGTAAAGAACTCTTCGATGCACTGGTTTCAAGCCATCTCTAACATCTGGAAGCGCTCTCGATACAATTACTGACATCGAATAATCGATGTAAGCTGATTTCATTTCATCTTCTATGTTAATAGGAATTAACTTTTCTCCTTCAGACATAAGTTGTTATATTAAATAATTATATTAGTTTCAAAGCGTGCCAAGATACGTTTTTTTGAAATTTTTTCAGCTATTTACCTACACTTATTTCAATGATTTATTAACAACTTTATTTTACGTTTTAGTTAATAAATTAAGCGTATTTTAACGCTTTTATTGTTATTTTTTTTGTCACTTAGCTGTCAGGAGATCCTGAAGGGTACGGTTTTTGTTTTTCAAACAGTAATTCACTAAATTTACAATACCAATTATATATTATGGATGATAATTTTTCACCAAGAGTAAAAGATGTTATTACCTACAGTAAAGAGGAAGCCTTACGTTTGGGCCACGACTTTATTGGTACTGAGCATCTAATGCTGGGCATTTTAAGAGATGGAAACGGAAAAGCTATTCATATACTTAATAACCTTGCAGTCGATTTAGATCATTTACGCAGGAAAGTAGAAATACTGAGTCCGGCCAATCAAAGCGTTGAAGTAAATGCCGAAAAGAAAAACCTTCATCTTACGCGTCAGGCGGAAAGAGCCCTGAAGACCACTTTTCTGGAGGCTAAAGTATTTCAAAGCTCGTCAATTAGCACAGCGCACCTGCTTCTATGCATCTTACGAAACGAAAACGATCCAACAACCAAGCTATTGAATAAACTAAAAATAGATTATGACATAGCTAAAGAACAATATTTAAATATGACTCCAAACGAAGAAGAATTCTTAGAAAACTTGCCAAGAAACGAATCATACAATGACGATTCAGGACAAGATGACAGTCTTAAAGAAAGCAGTTTTAACAATCCCGCCAATAAGTCAAACAAAAAATCCAAAACTCCGGTACTGGACAATTTTGGGAGAGATTTAACAGAAATGGCAGAAGAAGGAAAACTGGATCCGGTTGTAGGACGCGAGAAAGAAATCGAACGTGTTTCTCAAATTCTAAGCCGTAGAAAAAAGAACAACCCTCTTCTTATCGGAGAGCCCGGAGTTGGTAAATCTGCTATTGCAGAAGGCCTGGCTTTGCGTATTATTCAGAAAAAAGTTTCCCGTATTCTTTTTCACAAGCGTGTGGTTACACTTGACCTTGCCAGCTTAGTTGCCGGAACAAAATACCGCGGTCAGTTTGAAGAAAGAATGAAAGCCGTGATGAACGAATTGGAGAAAAACGACGATATCATTCTTTTCATTGACGAAATTCATACCATTGTAGGCGCAGGTGGAGCAACAGGTTCACTTGATGCTTCAAACATGTTCAAACCTGCTTTGGCAAGAGGTGAAATCCAATGTATTGGAGCTACAACTCTTGACGAATACAGACAATATATTGAAAAAGATGGCGCCCTTGAGAGACGTTTTCAAAAAGTAATTGTCGAACCAACTTCTGTTGAAGAAACAATTGCCATCTTAAACAATGTAAAAGACAAATACGAAGATCACCACAATGTAACTTACACCCAAGAAGCTATTGAAGCCTGTGTTAAATTAACAAACAGATATATGTCTGAGCGTTTCTTACCAGACAAAGCTATTGATGCTCTTGACGAAGCAGGATCTCGCGTACACATTACCAACATTGATGTTCCGAAGCAAATCTTAGACCTGGAGCGTCAGCTGGAAGAAGTTCGCGAAATGAAAAACATGGTGGTTAAAAAACAGAAATACGAAGAAGCTGCCAAACTTCGCGATGATGAAAAACGCATCGAGAAAGACCTTGCTACTGCTCAGGAACAATGGGAAGAAGACTCTAAAAACAACAGAATTCAAGTTACAGAAGACAATGTAGCCGATGTTGTTTCGATGATGACCGGAATTCCTGTGAACCGTATTGCACAAACAGAAAGCAACAAATTAGCCCAATTACCTGAATTGATTCAGAACAAAGTAATTGGACAAAACGAAGCCGTTTTAAAAATTGCACGTTCTATTCAGCGTAACAGAGCCGGACTTAAAGATCCGAACAAACCAATTGGTTCGTTTATCTTCCTGGGCCAGACCGGAGTTGGTAAAACACAATTGGCAAAAGTATTAGCAAAAGAATTATTCGATTCAGAAGATGCGTTAATCCGTATCGATATGAGTGAATACATGGAAAAATTTGCGATCTCCCGTTTAGTTGGAGCGCCTCCGGGATACGTAGGATACGAAGAAGGTGGTCAATTGACTGAAAAAGTTCGCAGAAAACCATACTGTGTAGTTCTTTTAGACGAAATCGAAAAAGCACATCCGGATGTATTCAATATGATGCTTCAGGTTCTGGATGATGGATATTTAACGGATAGTTTAGGTCGTAAAATCGATTTTAAAAACACCATCATCATCATGACTTCTAACGTTGGAGCGCGTCAATTGAAAGATTTCGGTCAAGGTGTAGGATTCGGAACTGCTGCTAAAGTGGCTCAGGCCGATGAAAACTCAAAAAGCATTATCGAAAATGCATTGAAGAAAACTTTTGCACCTGAATTCTTAAACAGAATTGACGATGTAATTGTATTCAACGCTTTAGAAAAAGCCGACATTGATTTGATTATCGAAATTGAGCTTAAAAAACTATACACCCGTATTGCAGAATTAGGATACACTTTAAGCCTTACAGATAAAGCAAAAGCCTTTATTGCAGAAAAAGGTTTCGACAGACAATTTGGAGCAAGACCTCTAAAAAGAGCGATTCAGAAATATGTTGAAGATGTATTAGCTGAGGAGATCATCACTTCAAAAATACATTCAGGTGATGAAATCTTAATGGACCTTAAAGATGATTCTCAGGAACTTTCTGTAGAAATCCATAAAGCTGAAGAGCCAACGAATCAATAGGTTACTTTAAATTTATAACAAGAATAACATACCCGTTACGTTTTCATAACATAACGGGTATTTTTTTTAAATAATTTGCTACCTTTAATAAAAGCAAATAGCTATTTTTGGCCATTAAATTCTATAATAAAAAACAACGTATGCTTCAAAATAAAGTCATTTTAGGTAGCGAAGAATGGTGCTCATTTCCAGAACTAGGAATCCCGACAATCAAGGCTCGTGTGGATTCCGGTGCCAAAACTTCGGCAATGCACGCTATAAACATAGCTCCTTTTATAAAAAATGATGCCAATTGGGTAAAATTCGACATTAACCCAATTCAGAATAATATTAAAACCATCATTCACTGTGAAGCTCCGTTGGTCGACAAAAGAATTGTAAAAAGTTCAAGCGGATTTAGAGAACATCGTTATGTAATTCAGACGCATTTAAAAATTGGCGATATCAAATGGCCAATCGAAATGACACTGACTAACAGAGATTCTATGGGTTTCCGAATGCTTTTAGGCCGTGAAGCCATGAGCGGACGTGTACTGGTTGATCCCGAAGAGAAATATCTTTTAGGACAACCAAGTCCTGAAGCCTTAAAAGAACTTTATCAAAACTCTGAAAAAGCAAGCTCAGGGCTAAGAATCGGAGTTTTAGCCAGTAATCCTGAATTGTACAGTAATAAAAGAATCATGGAAGCCGGTGAAATGCGCGGACATGAAATGCATTTTTTGAATATCAAAGAATGTTATATGAAACTGGATGCCAAAACTCCGGAAATTCATTATCGCGGCGGAAAAATATTAAATCAGTTTGATGCCATTATTCCAAGAATCCGACCAAGCATTACTTTTTATGGCTGTGCCTTAACCCGTCAGTTTGAAGCATTGAAGGTTTTCGTTCTAAATTCAGCTACAGCTATTACCCAATCACGTGATAAGCTTTACTCTTTGCAGCTTCTTTTAAACAGCGGAATCGATATTCCAACAACCGGATTTGCTAATTCTCCACTCGATACCGATAATTTAATCAAGATGGTTGGAGGTTCTCCTTTAATCGTAAAATTGCTGGAAGGAACTCAGGGAAAAGGGGTTGTTTTAGCTGAAACCAAAAAAGCAGCAGAAAGTGTTATCAATGCCTTTAAGAGCTTAAACGCCAACATACTTGTTCAGGAATTCATTAAAGAAGCAAACGGAAAAGACATTCGTTGTTTTGTGATCGACGGTAAAGTCGTGGCTGCCATTCAGCGTGAAGCGATGCCGGGCGAATTCAGGGCTAATATCCATTTGGGAGGAACCGCATCTGTCATCAAAGTAACGGCTGAAGAGAAAAAAATAGCCATAAAAGCCGCAAAAGCTATGGACTTAAAAGTAGCCGGTGTTGATATAATTCGTTCTTCTAAAGGGCCATTATTACTTGAGGTAAACTCTTCTCCGGGACTTGAAGGAATCGAAGGCGCCACCAACAAAGACGTTGCCGGAGAAATGATTAAAGCCATCGAAAAGAACTTTAAATTGTAATTGCTTCTTTGTCAATAAAAATATTCATTTAGACCTAATGTCTAAACATTAATTTAGCAACTTTGTTGAAGTTTTACTTTGACAAAGTTTTTTTTTAATCCAAACACTAAAAGAAATGATGCTATCCCCCTATTTAGATATTATTTTAAGAAGTCTCTCTGTCTATTTTTTCATGACTATTGCTTTGAGGATCTTTGGCAAAAAAGAACTTTCGCAATTGAATACTGCCGATATTATTCTGATTCTATTAATTAGTAACTCCGTTCAAAATGCCATGGTTGGCCCGGACACTAGTCTTTGGGGAGGTCTGGTTGCCGCTTTGGCTTTGTTTATCATTAATTACATCATCAAAAAACTGACTCACAAATACAAAGGTCTAAGCAATTTACTACTGGACAAACCTGAAATCCTGATTCATAATGGAGAATTGGATTTTAAAATTTTGAGTAAGCTTGATATTTCACACGAAGAACTAAAAGAAGCCGCCCGCGAACATGGTCTTGAGCATTTAACCGACGTAAAACTTGCTATGCTAGAAATTGATGGCACCATTAGCATTATTTCAAAAGACAAACAAAATCTCAAGCAAACACACTACAAACGAAAACACAATAGAAAGAATTTACAAAAATAAACCAATAATCATAAGTGCTTAAAAATCAATAAATTAAATACCTGCATTAAAAAAACTTAGCTATACACTTTGTTATACTATGTATTTTGTTATACATTAGCAACATGAACGAAACATTTGTAACAAACTGGAAGTCACAGGTAAAGAAAGGAACTTTAACTTTCATTATCCTTAATGTACTCAAAAATCAGGAGTACTATGGTTATGAACTTATCGAACAAATAAGAAAACATACCGAAATAGAAATTGCAGAGGGAACACTATACCCATTAATGAATCGATTAAAAACAGAAGGACTTGTAGACTCGAAATGGGTGGAACAGGAAACCGGGATTCCAAGAAAATACTATTCTCTGACTGAAGCCGGAATCGGAACTTTAAGTCAGATGAATATTTATTGGGAAAATCTTGAAAAATCAATTAAAAAAATCATTCAATGAGAATAGAAGATATCAAATTCGAACAAAAAGCTTCGCAACGAATTTACAACAACTACATGAAGCGTATCAAAAAAGCAACAGCTTCATTGTCAAAAATAGATCAGAACGACATTTATATGGAATTCAACAGCCATATTTTTGAAACCATTCAACATAGGAACGGAACAAACGAAATTGATTCTCTTTTAGACAGCATAGAAAAACTAGGCCCTCCGGAAGAGGTTTTAAAACCTCTAATTGCCGATAAAAAACTGGAACAAGCTACCAAAACTTTCAATCCTGTTCATGTTTTCAAAGCTTTGGCATTAAATATTACCAATGGTATTTCGTACCTCTTTTTTTCTATTTTATACCTTTTCCTATTTGGCTTTGTATTTCTGATTTTTGCAAAAATCCTGAATCCTTCCCAAGTTGGCCTTCATATCAATAAAGATTCTATTTCTGTTTTCACATTAGGAATAATGAATCCCGAGGACCAAATTAAATACCACACTTACGAGGCTCTCGGTAATTGGTTTATTCCTGTCATGCTAGTATCAACCGTATTATCCTATTTACTCATAACCCTATTATTAAAACTTAAAAAATCAATCAATCAAAAATCATCATTATGAAAAAAATCACCAGCATCTGTTTCATTGCCCTCATCACTACTAGCGCTTTTTCCCAAAATTTCAATTCAAAAAAACTTGACAGCCTGTTTACTCTTTTAGAGAAAAACAATAAATACATGGGAAGCATTGCCCTATCGGAAAACGGAAAAACAATTTACACCAAATCTATTGGTTTTGATGACGTTGAGAGTTCAAAAAAATCAAGTGTACGGACTAAATACAGAATTGGCTCGATCTCTAAAACATTTACTGCATCCTTGATTTTTAAAGCCATAGAAGAAAATAAAATCAGTTTAAACCAAACCATTGATAAATATTTTCCAACGGTAAAAAATGCAAAAAAAATCACAATCAGCAATTTACTAAATCATAGAAGCGGTATCCACGACTTTACAGACGATGATAATTATTTAAAATGGAATACACAATTTCAATCCAAAGCTAAAATGATTGAGCGTATTTCGGCCGGAGATATCGTATTTGAACCTGATACGAAAGGACAATACAGCAATTCTAATTACATTTTGTTATCCTATATTCTGGAAGATATTTACAAAAAACCTTATGGTGAAGTTTTAAATCAAAAAATCACCAAACCTTTAAATTTAAAAAACACTTATCTGGGTGGTAAAATCAACATTGCCAACAACGAATCTTATTCTTATACCCTGGACAAAAATTGGAAAAAAGAGAGCGAAACAGATATGTCTATTCCGATTGGAGCCGGAGCAGTTGTTTCTAACCCGACTGATTTAAATCTTTTTTTTGAAAGTCTTTTTGCCGGAAAAGTAGTTTCTATCGAACATTTAAATCAAATGAAAACCATAAAAGATCAATTTGGAATGGGGCTATTTCAGTTTCCTTTTTTCGAAAGAAAAAGCTATGGACATACCGGAGGAATTGATGGTTTTAGATCTGTTACTGGTTATTTTCCAAATGAAAAGCTAGCTTTATCGCTAACTTCAAACGGAATGGGTTATGACAACAACAGCATCATGTTATGTGCTTTGAATTCGTATTTCAATAAACCTTTTGCAATGCCGGTTTTTAGCACTGTTGAAATCACATCCGCGACCCTGAATTTATACTCCGGAACCTACGGCAGTCCACAGATTCCGCTAAAAATTACCATTTCCCAAAAGGACAATGTGCTAATTGCTCAAGCCACAGGTCAGCCCTCTTTTCCTATGGAAGCTGCTGCGGTAAACATATTTAAATTTGACACAGCGGGGATTGTTCTAGAGTTTAATTCTGAAAAGAAAGAAATGACTCTAAAACAAGGCGGGAAAGATTATTTATTTACGAAAGAATAACCCATACTGAAATAGAAAAAGCTAGCTTCTTTATTGAAACTAGCTTTTTACATTCTTGAAATAACCATTAATTTATTCTAATATCACTTCTTTAAAAATCAACATTTGCTTTTATAATGCTTTTATTGTTTAAACCATATACTTTTAATCTATGGTTTAGATTTGCTAGAATATAGTCTTTTTCTTTTGGAAATTTTTCAGCAATCGCTTTATAATGCTTCAAAAGTTTTCGGTCTTCCACCCCATCTAACGCCTGTAAAACGGTATGAATAACCCGGTTTGAGCTGTCATTCAGACCTGCAATAAAAACATCCAGATACTTGCTTTTGTTCTTCAATTGTCCCAGTGAATAATAAGCACTCACTTTTACTTCTTCACTTTCATTAGACGCAAACGGAATGATAATAGCACCATAATCCAACTTCGTTTCTTTTAACAAATAAGTACAAAATCTAAAGGTCTCCTCATCTTTAATCGTATCAGCATTTGCTTTTATAAACTCTAACCAATCTGCACTTTTGTCTTTTGCGTACCAAAATACAAACTGAAAAACAGCCTGTAAATTCTCTTTTGCAAAATCAAGTAAATAAGGTTTTGAACGTTCATAATCAAACTTAGTAAGTACCTGAAGTATTGTTTCGCGAATTTCGCCTGAGCTTACCTTATACTGTTCTTCTAAAACAGTAAGAATTTCAGAACTTACAGTATTCTTTTTTAAAACTCCGCTCAAACACTCCTTTTTAACTTCTTGATCCTCTGTAGAAAAATATACTTCTAAAATATAACCTGACAATCCTCCTAATGTGTACCTGAACAAATCTGGTTCATTTGCCATGCTGTTTTCGGGTATAATTTCATCTAGCCAACGTTCGTACCAGTCTAAAAAATTGGACTCAAAAACAAAGAAGGGTTTCTGTCTGTCGATGTCAACATTTACAACCCGGCCTTTCCATTCACCGTTTAAAACAAGAGCATAATAATAAGTGCATCCTTGAGTACCGATAGGCAATAATCCTGAAAATATCTTTCCTAATTCAGCATAAAAATCTTCATTCGAAATCTCATCATTTTCTTCTATAACTCTGTTTAAATCCTCCCAAAATGAGTCAGACATCATTAGATCCAGCTTACAATCTTCTTTCAGGTATTTCTTTGCATTCTCAGAAACGAATTCATCGACATTTTCTCCAAACGGAAATATCCCGTAACCAGGTCCTGCAGCGGAATTCTCATATGAGATTCCTCCGTTGCCAATGTGTATTAAAAATGCTTTATAATCCTCCGGCAGCTGTACATCATACTCCTTCTCAAAAGCTAAGATTTCATCTTTATTTACCGTTTCTTTTACAATATATTTATGACTGTCTGCACCAAACACTTTCAAATCCTTATCTGCACTTTTTGCAAGGACTAACTTCTTCTTAACTCTGTCTATCTGGCTTAAAATTTTATGATCGATCATAACGGCTTTTAAATTTCCATCAAATATATTATTATAATTGTTGAAAACAGACACTTCACAAAACAAAAAAAGCCGATTTCAATTTGAAATCGGCTTTAAAATATCGAGATAAAATGTGATTTTATTTCTCACATTTTACAAAAATCATTTCACTAAATAAATACACTTAGTACGAAGTAAACCAAACCAGCTAATATTGCTGAAATTGGAATGGTTAATATCCACGCCCAGATTAAACTTACGGTCACTCCCCAACGAACAGCAGAAACACGTTTTGTTAATCCAACTCCGATGATAGAACCTGTAATCGTGTGTGTAGTACTTACCGGAATTTTTAAGTGTTCTGTAAAATAAAGCGTTAAAGCTCCTGCAGTTTCAGCTGCAACTCCTTCGAATGAGCTTACTTTTGTGATTTTAGAACCCATTGTTTTTACAATTTTCCATCCACCACTTAAAGTTCCCGCTGCAATTGCAGAATAACAAGCCAAAGGAATCCATCCCGGCATTACTCCTTTTACACCTAAATCATCGTTTGGCAAAACAACATCTAACCAGGAATCCATATGCACACCAGGATTAGTATTGATATAAACCGCTACCGCAGCTGCAATAATACCCATTACTTTTTGAGAATCATTCCCTCCGTGACCTAAACTAAAGGCTGCAGAAGACAATAATTGCATTTTTTTCAAAGCTGCATCTGCCTGATGAAGATTTAAACTACTGAATATTAAACAAAAAGCACTTACAGTCAAAATAATGAAAGCAACTAAAAACCATTTAATATTATGCGGATCAAAAGCTACACTCCAAAAATGAGATTCAAAACGTGGTTTTCCATGTTCAACAATCTCCGAATACGGAACCATTAAACTGCTCACCATCCAGATTGTTGCAATCATCAAGGCTACAGTAAATATTTTTGGCCCAATACTTTTACGCGAAGCATTCAACAACCAAATAGAGATCAGATAAGAAGCCAATGCTCCTAATAATGGTGCTAATACAATAAAAGCAATAATAATAAGAACTCCCGAAGGCATCCCTCCGTCTTTACCAGCTTTGTACCAGCTTACGATTTCGTACCAGTAATGAGTTGTTCCGTCTTCACCAACATATCCTGAGAATCCATGTACAGCGATCGCATGAGCAATTGCCGCTCCGGCAAAACCACCAATCAGCGTATGAGAAGAACTCGAAGGAATTCCTAACCACCAAGTCAATAAATTCCAACAAATAGCTGCAATAACTCCTGCGAGGATTACAACAAGGTTAATTTCCATGGTGTGCGCTGTTTTAGCAACCGTATCGGCAACACCAAATCCAAAAACCCAATACGCCAGAAAGTTAAAAAATGCTGCCCAAAGAACGGCCTGAAAAGGCGTCAGAACCTTGGTCGCAACAACAGTCGCTATAGCATTTGCCGCATCATGAAAACCGTTGATGTAATCAAAAATTAAAGCTAATACTATAATAATTATAAGTAGCGTCATAAATTATAACTTCAGAATGAAATAAATTGAATTAAGAATGTTTTACAGAAATAGATTCCAGTATGTTCGCAACACTCTTACATTTGTCTGTTGCTGATTCTAAAACAGATAACACCTCTTTATACTTAATAATATTCTTTGCGTCTGTTTCGTTTTCAAAAATTTCAAAAACTGCTTTGTTATAAACGTTATCCGACTTGTTCTCCAGTTTATTAATTCTGGCACAAGCTTCTTTGATAATGTTCATGTTTTTTAAGTTACTTAACTCTTTTACAGCACTATCGATGTTCTGACAAGCTTCAAGGTTAATTTCAGTCATCTTTCTGATTGACTTTGTAATCTTATCTACCTGATATAATTTCATTCTGCTTGCCGCACCATGAAGGTAATCGGCAACGTTATCAATTGAAGTAATCAATGTATGAATATCCTCTCTGTCAAATGGAGTAATAAAATTTCTACTCAATTCAAGATTGGTTTGACGTGTAATGTCTTCTCCTTTTTGCTCTAATTCATCTATTTTTTGAAAAAGAACTTCTCTTTCTTTCAATGGAAGGTTTACAGCTTCGTGTAAATTAGAAGCTAACTCAATTAAATTGCTTGAAGCCTCTTCAAAAAGTGGAAAGAATTTCTTGTCTTTCGGCACTAAAAATTGGAAAATACTGTTTATTGACATTTTTATATTTTTGATAGTGCAAAATTACTTCAATATTATTTTGCCATGTTAAGCCATTGTTAACAAATCGTTTTCAATTTGAAAACTGTCAAGGAATTCAACTGTTTTTTTAATATCATAGTGCAGGATTCTGTCTTCTTTAACCAAAGGCACCACTTCTCTGTAACTGCTTAAGAATGTTTCAATAAAATCACTTGATTTTAAAGGTTCTCTGTAAGCAATCGCCTGTGAAGCGTTCATTAATTCGATGGCTAAAATACGCTCCAGGTTGTCCATAACACGCAATGCTTTTGTAGCTCCGTTTGCTCCCATACTCACGTGATCTTCCTGTCCGTTACTTGAAACAATACTGTCTATACTCGAAGGTGTAGCCAATTGTTTGTTCTGACTTGCGATACTTGCCGCTGTATATTGCGGAATCATAAATCCTGAATTCAATCCCGGATTATCTACTAAGAATGCCGGAAGATTGCGCAATCCTGAAATTAACTGATACGTTCTTCTTTCAGAAATGCTGCCCAATTCTGCCAAAGCAATTGCCATAAAATCCAGTGCTAAAGCTAAAGGCTGTCCGTGGAAGTTTCCTCCTGAGATAATCTGATCTGCTTCAATGAAGATATTCGGATTGTCGGTAACGGAGTTGATTTCGGTTTTGAATACTTTTCTAACATAATCAATAGCATCTTTTGAAGCACCGTGAACCTGAGGCATGCAACGGAAAGAATACGGATCCTGTACGTGTTTTTTCTCCTGAGCAATAATCTCACTTCCTTCTAAAAATTCAGTAAGGCGCTGTGCCGTTACAATCTGTCCTTTGTGAGGACGGATAAAATGGATCAATTCGTTAAAAGGCTCAATTCTTCCATCAAAACCTTCTAATGAAATAGCTCCGATCAAATCTGCCAAATAAGAATATTTATAAGCTTTTAATAAAATATGTGCTCCGTAAGCACTCATGAACTGAGTTCCGTTTAACAAAGCCAAACCTTCTTTAGACTGTAAAACAATTGGCTCCCAGTTAAAGTGTTTTAAAACTTCGGCTGCGGCAGTTTTTTTACCTTCAAAAAGAACTTCACCCTCACCTAATAAAGGTAACGATAAATGTGCCAAAGGTGCTAAATCTCCTGAAGCCCCTAAGGATCCCTGAGTATAAATCACCGGAAGAATATCATTATTGTAAAAATCCACTAAACGCTCTAACGTTTGTAATTGAACTCCTGAATGTCCATAACTCAAAGATTGGATCTTAAGCAACAGCATCAATTTTACAATTTCAGCCGGAACTTCTTCTCCTGTTCCGCAAGCATGCGATTTTACAAGATTCTCCTGAAGCTGAGATAAGTTTTCATTCGAAATTTTCACATTACAAAGCGAGCCAAAACCTGTGTTGATTCCGTAAATAGGTTCAGAATGTGAAGCCATTTTTTTATCGAGATAATCACGACATTTTTGAACGTTTACTTTTGCTTCTTCTGATAATTCAAGCGTTTTCTGGTTGACAATAATTTCCTGTAAAGCTTCTAAACTTAAGGTTTCTGTGCTGATATAATGGATTTCTTTCATGCTGTTTAAATTTTAAGACTTCAAAATTCAGCAAATCAATATTAAAAAGCAACATTTATTCCTAATAATTAAAAAATGATTCTCGCGAATTCCCCGATTTTGCTCTTTTCACAATAGCAATCCGACAAAACCAAGGACATCTTTTTATCATAATAAGGTCCCTCTATTTTTTAACAAGAAAACGACAAAAGCAATTAATTCCTACCGATTTTATAGACTAATGACGTTTTCAGATGTTTTTCGAGATTAAAAATCAGACTATTAAGCACATCTCTTTTAAAGATAAGTTCCAATAATTATATGAATCCATCAATTTAACACACACAATTCTGACAAAAAGCGCAATATTGATTTGCTGAATTTTGAATTTTTAAAATATTCATAAAAAGACCGGAAAGATTTTTAACTTTTATAAAAAACTGTACTTTTGAAAAACCAAAATGAAAAGTAACAGCGTAAAATATCATTCTACACTAACAACTCAAACCAGAGTTGCAATCGCTGCTATTACAATTTCAACTACAACAATTACTACCCCTTAGGGGTATACATTTTACATATCACTCAGGTTACCTAGTACTTTTTTCTAAGAAGAGGAGAGTTATTGGATACATAAAAAACATTTACAAAGAAAAAAATAGTCGCAGTTTTCAGTTTCAGTTCACAGTTGATAACCTTTGAACCTTTGTTACTAAAAATCTTTGCGCCTTATTAAAAAACATCAAAAATGAAAGTATTAAAATTTGGCGGAACTTCGGTTGCCAATGCACAAAATATAAAACTAGTTCTCGAAATCATAAATCAAAAATCGAAGCAGGACCAATTGGTTGTCGTAGTATCAGCCTTAAGCAAAGTCACTGATTTACTGCAATTGGCAGCAGCAAAGGCCGCCGCAAATGACGAAAGCTTCAGAGAAATTGTTGCCGAAATCGAGAAAAAACACCTTGACACTTTAAAAGAATTGATTCCGGTTAGCGAACAAAGCAGTTTGCTGAGCCATGTAAAAAGAATCATCAATCATTTAGAAACTTTGTTAGACGGCTGTTTCTTACTGGGTGAATTATCTCCCAGAACTGCCGATACTATTTTAAGTTTTGGAGAGCTGCTTTCGTCTTACATCATTGCACAGGCATATCAGCAAATCAATAAAAATGCGGTTTACAAAGACAGCCGCGAACTGATTAAAACCAATAATAATTTTGGAAAAGCGGTTGTAAATTTTGAAGTTTCCAACCAGCTGATCAGAGAATATTTTGCCGAAAATCAGTCTAAAATTACTATTCTTCCGGGATTTATTTCTCAGACTCTTGACGGAATCGCTACTACCTTAGGCCGTGGAGGTTCTGATTATACCGCTGCCATAGTTGCCGGAGCACTTGAAGCAGAACAATTAGAAATCTGGACTGACGTGAACGGAATGTTCACCGCCAATCCTAAAATCGTGAAGCAGGCCCACCCTATTGCTACGATTTCTTATCAGGAAGCTATGGAATTATCGCATTTTGGTGCCAAAGTGCTGTATCCGCCAACGATTCAGCCTGTCTTAAGAAAAAACATTCCAATTTTAATCAAAAATACATTTGAACCGGAAGCTGAAGGAACCTTAATTTCAGATCAGGTTTTATCAAAAGATACTGTTGTAAAAGGAATCAGTCATATCGATAATATTTCACTGGTAACACTTGAAGGTCCCGGAATGATTGGAGTTTCAGGTTCATCGAAACGTTTGTTTGAAGTACTGTCTCAGGAAAAAATCAACGTTATTTTTATCACTCAGGCTTCTTCTGAGCATTCGATCTGTATCGGAATTCTGAATTCGGACGCCGAAAATGCCGAGGCTGCCATCAACAGAGCCTTTGAAGTAGAGATTTCGCAAAACAAAATCGATCCTTGCATTGTCGAAAAAGACCTGTGCATTATCGCTTTGGTAGGTGAAAATATGAAGAACCATCAGGGTTTAAGCGGTAGAATGTTTAGTACTTTAGGAAAAAACAATGTCAACATACGCGCCATTGCGCAAGGAGCTTCTGAGCGTAATATCTCGACCGTAATTAACGAAAGAGACGTTAAAAAAGCATTGAATACGTTGCACGAAAACTTCTTTGAAGAAAACACCAAACAGCTCAATTTATTTGTAATGGGTGTTGGAAACGTAGGTGAAAAATTCATCGAGCAAATTCACAATCAAAGGAAGTTTCTAAAAGACAACCTGAAAATAAATGTTCGTGTGATCGCTTTGTCTAATTCCCGAAAAATGCTTTTTGACGAGGACGGAATTTCGCTAAAAGACTGGCAATCGGCTTTAGATCAAGGTGAAAATGCCAATAAAGAAGCTTTCATCGCCCGTGCGAAGGAATTAAACTTGCGTAACAGCATCTTTGTTGATATTACTGCAAATGCAAGCGTGTCTGAAACCTACGAAAATTTCTTAAAACAGAGTGTCGCCGTGGTGACCTGTAACAAAATTGCCTGTTCGTCTGCCTATGACAATTATAAAAAATTAAAGAATTTATCTCGTCAATACAATGCTCCGTTTTTATTTGAAACCAATGTTGGAGCGGGATTGCCGATTATTGATACCGTAAAAAACTTGATTGCCTCAGGTGATAAAGTGCATAAAATTCAGGCGGTTTTATCGGGAAGTCTGAACTTTATATTCAACAATTTCGATAAAGACAATTCTTTTCATGATGTGGTAAAAGAAGCCGGAGTACAAGGTTTCACAGAGCCGGATCCGAAAATTGACTTAAGCGGAATCGACGTAGCCCGTAAAATCCTGATCCTGATTCGCGAAAGCGGTTATGAAATGGATATTGACGCAATTGCCAACGAATCGTTCCTGCCAGCCGAATGTCTTGCCACAACAAACAACGAAGATTTCTTTGCTTCTTTAACGCAACATGCTCCTCATTTTTCAAAAATCTATGACGAAGCAGTAAACAAAGATTCCAGATTAAAATATGTAGCACAATTCGAAAACGGAAAAGCAAACGTTGGTCTGCAATTCATCCCGAAAGAGCATCCTTTTTACAACCTGGAAGGAAAAGACAACATTGTACTTTTCTACACCGATCGTTACGTAGATCAGCCACTATTGATCAAAGGTGCCGGAGCGGGTGCAGCAGTTACCGCATCGGGAATTTTTGCGGATGTAATTAGAATTGGAAACATTTAATGAGGTACAAAGGCTCAAAGGTGCAAAGGGACAAAGATAAAAACCTTTGAGCCTATGAACCTTTGCCTCTCTGAACCTATAAAAAAGGCAAAACCTTTGTTCCTTTGAACCTTTGCCACTTTGAACCTATAACAAATGACACAAATTAAACTATTTTGCCCGGCCACAATCGCGAATCTTTCGTGTGGATTTGATGTACTAGGGCTTTGCTTAGACAATGCGGGCGATGAAATGATCGTTCGAAAAGTAGCTCAAAAAGGAGTTCGAATTACCAAAATTGAGGGAGCCGATTTGCCTTTAGAGACTGAGAAAAACGTTTCGGGGGTTGCAGCTTTGGCCATGTTGGAGACACTTGACGTAGATTGCGGATTCGAAATCGAAATTTACAAACATATCAAAGCCGGAAGCGGAATCGGAAGCAGTGCTGCGAGTTCTGCCGGAGCGGTTTTTGGAATCAACGAATTGCTTGGGAGACCTTATTCCCGCAAAGATTTGGTACAATTTGCAATGCAGGGCGAAAAACTGGCCAGCGGAAACGCTCATGCTGATAATGTCGCTCCTGCCCTTTTAGGAGGTTTTACGCTCGTAAGAAGTTATAGTCCACTTGATATTATCCGAATTGACAGCCCCGAAGAATTGTTTGCTACGGTGGTACATCCTCAGATCGAATTGAAAACTTCGGATGCGCGTTCGGTACTAAAACAAAACGTTTCTCTTAAAAGTGCCATTATGCAATGGGGAAATGTGGGCGGATTAGTCGCCGGATTATACACCAAAGATTACGACTTAATCGGACGTTCGCTTCACGACGAAATTGTGGAGCCTTTACGAAGTGTTTTGATCCCGGGATTCGATCAAATCAAACAAACCGCTTACGAAAATGGCGCCTTAGGCTCCGGTATTTCAGGTTCCGGTCCTTCTATCTTCGCTTTAAGCCGTGGAAAAGAAACCGCAAACCAAATCGCCAAAGCCATGAGCGACGTTTACGAAAAAATGAATTTACCGTATGAAATTCACGTTTCGAAGATTAATCCCGATGGTGTAAGAATTTTATAACACAAATTTCACGAATTTACACAAATTAGTTTGTGCAATAATTTAAACGCAAAGAATTAGTGACAATCAGTGAAATTCGTGTTCAAATAACATACTAATGAAATACTACAGTTTAAACCATAATACCCCAAAGGTTTCGTTTCAGGAAGCCGTAATACAAGGACTCGCGAGTGATAAAGGATTATATTTCCCGGAAAACATCACTCCTTTAGACTCCTCTTTTTTTGATGAAATTGAAAATTTAAGCCACGAACACATTGCTTTTGAAGCGATCAAACAATTCGTTGGCGATGAAATACCAACCGACAAATTAAAAGAAATCATTGCTGATACTTTATGTTTCGATTTTCCGGTGGTGAAAGTCGAAAACGGAATCTACTCCTTAGAATTATTCCACGGCCCAACCATGGCTTTTAAAGACGTTGGCGCACGTTTTATGTCGCGTTGTCTGGGGTATTTTAACAGAGACAATAAAGAAGCTAAAAACACTGTTCTTGTGGCTACTTCCGGAGATACAGGCGGAGCGGTCGCGAGCGGATTTTTAGGCGTTGACGGTGTCGATGTGGTGATTTTATATCCGTCAGGAAAAGTGAGCGACATACAGGAAAAACAATTGACTACTTTAGGACAAAACATTAAAGCGCTAGAAGTCGACGGTGTTTTTGACGATTGCCAGGATATGGTGAAAAAGGCATTTTTAGATGAAACTTTAGCACACAGAAATCTGACTTCAGCCAATTCGATTAATATTGCGCGCTGGTTGCCACAAATGTTTTATTTTTTCTTTGCTTACAAAGCCTTGAAAAGCCAAAACAAACCTTTAGTTTTCTCTTGCCCAAGCGGAAACTTCGGGAATATCTGTGCCGGAATTATGGCAAAGAAATTAGGTTTACCTATTGAACATTTCGTAGCCTCCACCAACGTAAACGATACGGTACCAAGATTTTTAGAAAACGGAACATACGACCCAAAACCTTCTAAAGCAACAATCTCTAACGCCATGGACGTTGGAAACCCAAGTAACTTTATCCGAATTCAGGAATTGTACAACAATGACTTAAAAGCGTTCGAAAAAGACTTCTCTTCTTATAGTTATACCGATGAAGAAACACTTGTTGCTCTAAAAAATATTTATAACACAAACGGTTACATCGCAGAACCACACGGTGCTGTCGGTTATCTAGGTTTGAAGAAAGAATTGGAGAAACACCCTAACACCATTGGTATTTTCTTAGAAACTGCTCATCCAATTAAGTTTTTGGATGTGGTTGAACCCGCTTTAGGGATTACACTTCCTATTCCTGCTCAGATTGAGAGTGTAATTAATGGGGAGAAAGTTAGTGTAAAGATTTCTAGTTATGACGAGTTGAAGGTGTTTTTGGGGTAGAAAATAGAAAGAGTAATAATAAAAAAGCGAGTGGAAAGTAATTTTTACTCGCTTTTTTATTATTGATTATGGAAATCCGTAAAATAGTATAACAAACAAAAATGAATTTTGCTTACTATAAGTGGAGTTCAGAAACCACATAAATAAACGAGGAGTTACTGAAAATCCTTAAGAGTAAGATTAAAAAACTTTATTTATGGAAACAAATAAAAAAACTAGCACAGCTAAAACAATTATTTCTGTCATATTCTTTATTGGAATTTTATGGTATTTTATGGGTGGTGGTTTAGATTCCCAAGTGTCTAATAATATGCAAAAAATAGAAAATCAGGTTGCTTTAGATGCGGAAAAGCAATATGAAATTGCAAAAAATGGTGACGATAAAATACAAACTTACGTACAAGCTGGTATGGTTGCAGCCGCATATTTACAAGCGAAAGATGAGGTTAACTACAACAAATGGAAAGCTATAGAAAAAGAAGAAGCAAAAAATGCAGGTATGATAATTGAATAATATTATTCTTTTGCTACCGTAAGCATTTCGCTCGTGAACTCAAAGAAATTCCTGATCGCGCAGATTTATCTCCGCAACGATAGCGCGGATTTGCAATCCGTGCCCGCAAAGTAATTCCTTCAAAACCCATAAATAAAAAATTAAAATTTTCCATTATATTTTTTATTTTTGTAGGAAAAAAAATACGTGTCTACAAAATACAAAGCAACAACAACTGATGAAGCATATTTTATAACTATAACTGTTGTAGGATGGATAGATATATTTACAAGAGTAAATCAAAAAATTATTTTGATAAATGCTCTAAAATATTGTCAGGAAAATAAAGGTTTAGAAATCTATGCCTATTGTATTATGAGCAGTCATATACATTTGCTTTGTAAAGGAACGAATGGTTTTGTTTTATCTGATATTATTAGAGATTTTAAAAAATTTACATCCAAAAAAATAATACAAACTATAATAAATGAACCCGAAAGCAGAAGAGAATGGATGCTGGAATATTTTCAAAAGGAATGTGAGCATTTAAAAAAGGTTCAGACTTATAAAGTCTGGCAAAATGGCTACCATGCAGAACATGTTTACAGTAATAAATTTATTAAGCAAAAAATAGATTACATCCACAATAATCCTGTAAAAGATAAAACTGTCAGTTCTGCTGAAGAGTATTATTTTAGTTCGGCAAGGAATTATTCAGGTTTAGAAAATGATTTAGATGTTGTTTCGTTATACTTATTTTGAAATGTACTAACTGTTGCGTTTACTCAACTTTGTGGGCACAGATTACAAATCTGCGCTAACGGTTTGAATGTTAATGCAAAAGATCTATTTGACTTTGATTTTGATTTGAACAAGCTCAATCTTTAAGACTAACGCGAATACAAACAAATTAAATCCCAAAAAATTTCGGCTAAAGCCATTTCCTATTCTATTTTTTATTCTCTCCAGCTGAAGCTGGAGGCCATTCAAAAAAAAATCTGAAAATAATCCTTAAAATAAATCAATTCAATTGCCCTCAGCTTCAGCTGGGGGTTTTGTATTCAAGATAAGAATTGGGCTTTAGCCAAATGACATTGAGCGGGAGGTCATTCCAAAAAATCATGGGCATCCCTACCCTATGTAGACCTTCATAAAATTACTTCCCTTCTCTTAGAGATTAAAAATCCTCACTTATGATTATTTTTATATCTTTAAAAATTCTAAATACAGCCACCTGTTTAGAGCATTAATTTCTATTAACACCCTATTTTTATGAGAAAAACATTACTTGTATTCCTTTTAGCCGGATCCTTAATTTCATCTGCTCAGGAATCAAAACCAAAAGCTCCCCAAGCCCCTGCAAAAGAAGAAAATTCGCCTTCTAATCTTACTTTTAATCCGGATGCTAGTGTCATCACCAATCACTCCGTTACCATAAAAGGACAAAAAGTTCCTTATAAAGCCACCACAGGTACGATGCCGGTTTGGGACGAAGAGGGAAAAGCCATTGCGGGATTGTTCTATACGTATTATGAGCGTTCTGACGTAAAAGATCAGGCTTCGCGTCCGTTAGTTATTTCCTTTAACGGTGGTCCGGGCTCTGCTTCGGTTTGGATGCAGATTGCTTACACAGGACCGAGTCTCTTAAACATTGATGATGAAGGATATCCTGTACAGCCTTACGGAATAAAAGAAAATCCGTATTCTATTCTGGATGTTGCCGATATCGTCTTTGTAAACCCTGTCAATACCGCTTATTCCAGACCTACAAGCAAAGACATTCCTACTACAAAATTCTTTGGCGTAAATGCCGACATTAAATACCTCGCCGACTGGATCAATGGTTTTGTAACCCGTACCAATCGCTGGGCTTCCCCTAAATATCTAATTGGTGAAAGTTATGGTACTACCCGTGTTTCGGGATTAGCGCTTCAACTGCAAAACAGCCAATGGATGTATCTTAACGGAGTGATTTTGGTTTCTCCAACTGAATTAGGAATAACACGTGGCGTAGTTTCTGATGCCGCTCTTAAATTGCCTTATTTTGCTGCTACTGCCTGGTACCACAAAATGCTTCCTCCTGATCTGCAAAACAAAGATTTGACAGACATGTTGCCCGAAGTGGAAGATTTTACCGTAAACGAACTTCTTCCTGCATTGACCAAAGGAGGCTCTTTGGATGAACAAAAAAGAAAAGAAATTGGCGCTAAAATAGCCCGTTATTCCGGTATTCCGGAGAAAGTGATCCAGCAAAACAATTTAGACCTTCCTTATGATTATTTTTGGAAAGAACTGTTAAGAGATAAGGGCTATACGGTAGGAAGACTTGATTCCAGATACAAAGGGATTGATCGCAAAGATTCAGGTGAAAGCCCTGATTTTAATGCCGAACTTACTTCCTGGCTGCATTCGTTTACGCCTGCCATCAATATGTACCTGCGCAACAATTTGAATTACAAAACAGACTTTAAATACAATATGTTTGGTTCTGTACATCCTTGGGACAGATCGAATGATAAAACTGGGGAAAACCTGAGACAAGCTATGGCTCAAAATCCGTATTTACATGTCATGGTACAATCCGGATATTATGATGGTGCCTGTGATTACTTTAATTCAAAGTACGATTTATGGCAAATGGATCCAAGTGGAAAACTAACCGATAGAATGTCATGGAAAGGTTACAGAAGCGGTCACATGATGTATTTAAGAAAAGCTGATCTTGAAGCTGCCAACGAAGACATCAGAACCTTCATTAAACAATCATTACCTAAAGCAGGAGAACCTGCAAAATACTAAATCGAACCTCTTGGGTTTAATGAACAAAAATTGATTTAACACATAGAAATAAAATTTCTCTCGCAGATTTAGCAGACTACTTAGATTATTTTATAATAGTCTTAGAAAACAGTTAAATCTGCGTGAAAAAATTACAACTACAATAATTCATGATTACAAAAGCTTCCTTAGAGGACATTCCGGTGTTAACTACTTTAATCAATTCAGCCTACAGAGGGGAAACCTCCAAAAAAGGCTGGACAACCGAAGCCAATTTATTAAAAGGGAAAAGAACTGACGAGCAAGAAATGACCGAAATTTTTCTGGATCCAAAAAACACTCTTTTGAAATACACCGAAAATGATACCATTATCGGTTCGGTTTTATTAGTTGAGAAAGGACAGCAATTGTATCTCGGAATGTTAACCGTTTCACCGGAACTGCAAAATAGCGGCATAGGGAAAAAGATGCTGGCTGAAGCCGAAAATCATGCAAAAGCTTTGGGATTATCCAGCATTATTATGACGGTGATCTCGGTTCGGGAGGAGCTTGTTGCCTGGTACAAACGTCACGGCTACGTTGATACAGGAGAAAGAGAAGCTTATCCCGAAAACGAAATTCGTGTTACCATTTCTAAAAAGCCTTTGGAGTTTATTTACTTAGAAAAGATTATTTAGTTTTATTTGTTTCAAGTTTCAAGTTTCAGGTTTCAAGTTTCATGTTTCACCGCAAAGATTCGCAAAGGTTTCTTTTTAATCTCGCAAAGTCGCTAAGACGCAAAGTTTTAGTTTTTACTTTCTTTGATTTTGCGAAATTATTTTTTAAGATGATAAAAAACTTAGCAACTCAGCACCTTAGAGCCTTAGTACCTCAGAAAAACCTTTGAACCTCTGAACCTCTGAACCTCCAATCACAAAAAAATGATCCTACACCTTTTACCTAAAGAAAATTGTAATGCCGCTGTTTGGAGTGGTGGATTAACGTATGAATATCTGATTTATCCTAAAACAGCAAACTATGCAGATAGAGATTTTGCATTCAGAATAAGCAGTGCAACCATAGAGCAAGAACCATCGGTATTTACCCAATTTAAAGGTTATCACCGATATCTGGTTATGCTTGATAACGACCTGAATATTGAAATAAACCAAGAGAAAAAGGTATACGGGCAATATGAAATCATGGAATTTAACTCAGATGATGACGTAACTTCTTATACAAAAGGCATCGATTTTAATTGGATGGTCTCTAAAAAAATATCCCATCACCAACTGAAAATAACAGCTGCTAGTCAAAATTGTAATGCTCAAATCGTACTTTTATTTTCTTTAGATACAACCGTTATTCAAATTGATGAGAAGACGTACGATTTAAAACCTTATGATTTAATCGTCATTGAAAATCCGGAAAAGGCAGATATCACAGTTCTCTTTTCTAATAAATGCCTCTTTGGAGTATTGGATTTTTAATTCAGGAATGAATCTAACCACAACGTTCGCGAAGGGTCACGCAAAGATTCGCAAAGTTTTTTTAGCTGGTACGGCATATGCTCGTAAAGACGCGAAGATGCAAAATTTATACTTCTTTGTTCTTGCTTCTATTTTTCAAAGTCACACTACTAAAAAACTCAGCCCCTTAGCCTTTTAGAACCTTAATATCCCATCACCAACTGAAAATAACAGCTGCTAGTCAAAATTGTAATGCTCAAATCGTACTTTTATTTTCTTTAGATACAACCGTTATTCAAATTGATGAGAAGACGTACGATTTAAAACCTTATGATTTAATCGTCATTGAAAATCCGGAAAAGGCAGATATCACAGTTCACTTTTCTAATAAATGTCTCTTTGGAGTATTGGATTTTTAATCCCGGAATGAATCTAACCGCAACGTTCGCGAAGGGTCACGCAAAGATTCGCAAAGTTTTTTTAGCTGGTACGGCATATGCTCGCAAAGGCGCGAAGAAGCAAAGTTTATACTTCTTTGTTCTTGCTTCTTTCTTCTATTTATCAAAGCATACTACTAAAAAAACTCAGCCTCCTAGAATCTTAACAACTTCTTTTAATCTTCGATAGAAACTCGTGCGAGACTCCCAAATAAGAGGATAAATTCCGGTTATTGATTTTATTTGCTTTGTGTGAATAGCGCTTTATAAACTCCAAATACCTTTGCTTAGAAGTTTTGTTCAGGACATCAAGAAGTCTTTGCTGAATGGCAATATTGGCTTTTTCCACCATTATAATATGAAACTGAATCAGTTTTGGGACTTGTTCGAACAA
Organism: Flavobacterium sp. N502540; assembly: GCF_025947365.1. Classification (NCBI taxonomy): domain Bacteria; kingdom Pseudomonadati; phylum Bacteroidota; class Flavobacteriia; order Flavobacteriales; family Flavobacteriaceae; genus Flavobacterium; species Flavobacterium sp. N502540. Next base: position 3,696,948 of record NZ_CP110012.1, on the reverse strand, counting down.
AAGTGCTTTGTTTTTTTTACTGATCACCAGGATCTCACTTTCTTCTATTGCTTTGATATTATAAGTCGTAGGCTTTTGATGATAGAAGCTTTCGAGGTCACAAATCCACTCATTTTCGAAAGAGAAGAAAATGACACTTTCAGTACCATTGTCATTTAAAATATAGGTTTTAAAAGTACCTTTCAAAATAAAACCTTCATAAGAACTCTTTGAATCCTGAATTTGAAGAAATTCATTTTTCTTAAGTTTAATAAACTTTACTTTTTCAACTACAAAATTCCATTCCTCATCTGTTAACGGAATCTTTCGCTCGATACTTAATCGTAGGTCTTTGTACATGTGATATTTACTTTTTATTCTTACTCAGGGGCGTAAGTAGGTGAATGAATGAAAAATAATGCAATCGATTACACAAAAATATACTTTTTTGTAATGTAACGGTTATTAAAAACACATTTAACAGTAAATTATTTTCAAAACATTGAACTTGTTCAACTTTTTTCATCCTAATTATAAGCAGATTTGCACTATTAACTATTTAACCAAACTTAATTATTATGAAATTTAAATCAACAATCTCAGTGTTCCTGTTAACATTGATTTTCGGTTTTGCAGCCTGTAATACCGAAGAAATTGCTACACTGCAAAGTAGCGAAAATGCCACTATCGAGACCTCTCCAGCACCTTCCGGTAATCTAACAGCAAAAATTGGAAACTGCGCTCAGGTTCCAGGATGGGCTTCTCAAAACGGAGGAACAACCGGTGGAGGTTCATCAGCAGAACAAGTAGTAACCAATTATGAGCAACTCAAAACCGCAATTGAAAACAGTGCTGTAAAAGTGATTAAAGTTAGCGGTACAATTACGGTTACTACAAGATTATCACTGCAGGATCAAAGTGGCAAAACGATTTACGGTGCAAATGGTGCAAAACTGGTATCGACCAACCAAACAAAAGACGGTTCGGGAATCATCAACATTAAAAGATGTACCAATCTGATTATCAGAAATCTTATTTTTGAAGGTCCGGGTGCTTATGACACAGATGGGTGGGACAATGCTATTTTAGATGATTGTCAGAATGTATGGGTAGACCATTGTGAATTCAGAGATGGGGTTGACGGAAACTTCGACATCAAAAACAAATCAGATTTTGTTACGGTTTCGTATACAAAATTTGGTTATTTAAAAGCTCCTAAAGCCGGAGGTCCCGGAGGTTCTGACGATCACAGGTATTCTAATTTAATTGGTTCCAGTGATGGTGCAACTGCCGATCGTGGAAAATTAAGAATCACTTTCGCTCGCTGCTGGTGGGCTCCCGGCTGCAAAGAAAGAATGCCTAGAGTGCGTTTTGGAAAAGTACATCTGGTAAACAACTTCTTTAACAGTACGGTAAGTAATAAATGTATTGCGGCAGGTTTTGAAGCTAATCTTAATGTAGAAAGCAACGTTTTTGAAGGTGTAAAAACTCCTATCGATCTAATGAGCGGTTTTACGGCTGTTACAGCAACGGACAATGTTTTCACCAATACAACCGGAAATCAGGCCGGAAGCGGTACTGCGTTTACTCCACCCTATTCGATCGTAAAACTGAACAAAACTGCTGTTAAAGCTGATATCTCTGCCAATGCAGGAGCAACTTTAGGCGGCAATATCTGCGGATCGTTTTAATCCGTTACAGTTAAAAAATACAAGTTAGTTTTATTTTGAAACCACGGATTACAGTTTTGTAGTTCGTGGTTTTTTTCAAGTTTCTTCTGTTTCAGGTTTCAAGTTTCAAGTTTCAAGTTTCAGGTTTCTGGTTTCTGGTTTTGACGCAAAAACTACAATGATTTTAATCTGTTGAAAATTTTACGAAATATAAAAGTTCACAAAGCTTTGTATTAAATCTTTGTGAACTTTATGATTAAGCTAACTCTCGTCGCTTTAAACCTCTGAACCTTTGCATCTCTGCAACTTTGCGAGATTTTTTATTTGTATTCGAAGATTACTTTTTCATCTGTAAAATTGGTAGCCGTATTGAGTGGATTGCTGGTTACACAACTTCCGGATAATACAATTTCGCTAATTCTTCCGTATTTATCTACGTTTCTTCTGTAATTTACAGTTTTATAAGATTTTTGAAAAGGTGTTTCTTTAAATACATTTTCCATTGAAACAACATTATTTACATTTCTTTTTCCTAATTTATCATGTAATAAAATGTTATGCCCTCTAATTAAAGATAGTGGCGTTTCATATGCAATATCTCCCATTAAAATATTTGGTGTACTATCATAAGTATAATTACTAACGACTATTTCACCATATTCAGCAACTTTAACTTGTGTAATATTTCCTGCTGTAACCTGGAAATCCAATTGTCTTTGTAAACGATACTTTCCATCCCCATCAACAAATTTCTTATGATAGCTTAAAATCTTAGAGATGTATTCATTCGCATAGCTATAAACAGTTGAATCTCTTTCGATACTGTAAGTTTCTCCGGTAGTTCTTTTAAAAACTGTGTTAGAAATAATAGTGGCAACATTTTTATTCTTTAACACTATCGAGGTTTTGTTTTCAATGTCAGCATTAGAGACATTATCTCCTAATGTTTTGGTTTCAATCAAATCGTCACCAACATAAGAAACAGATAAATAGCTCCCAATGATATTAATACGTTTAGAATTATCATATTTAAACTCCTGTTTGTCCATCATATAAGCCAGATTACTACTTGAGGGATAAGCAATTGAAACTAATTTTTGTTCTGCCGGATTAATTACAACAGGATCTGTTATTTCACCTGATGTTGGGGAATCTTCTGATGTACAGGAGTAAAGAGAAAGCACTATTAAGGCCAATGGTAACAAAGGTAATTTTTGAAACTTCATACTTTTTGTAGGTTTACAAAGGGGATTTAAATTTAATTTGGACAATTTTTTTTGAAGCAAACTTAAAAAATTAAAAACAATCACAGGTATTTTCTTTTTAGCAATTCCCTACAAAAAACTGTCTGATGACAAGCATTGGAATTATAGAAATTTACAAAAGAAAGTTTTTCCACAAAATCAAGAGAATTCAACCTTTTTTTAGTCCCGTAAAAACGCTAATTCACAAAGCTTTATATTATTTACGGCTTAGCGTCTTTGCATTTTTTTTAAACATCTCAGACAGTAATACCCTTTGTTACTAAAAACCTCTGAACCTTTGCTTCTCTACAACTTTGAACCTCCTCTAAAGAACCAATTCTTCAAATAACCTCTGAATTGTTCTTTCTAAGTCCTGACATAAGCCCGGATGAGGTCTTGATGTTTGTATTGCAGAACTTCTAATGGCTGTGAGCCATCTAAAACGTTCCGGAATCTCAAATTCAGCGATCGGTCCGCCGTCTTTAGCTCCATTAACAATTTTCTCTAATGATGTTAAATTACATTCTAACTGTTCGATGTCAAAGTCAGCAGAAAGAGCTTGTATTCTTTCTTTATTCAGATGAAAGAGAACTTTTATGAATTTCTTTTTTTTGCAAAACAAAATGATTCCGATATTCAGAAACTCTTCGCGTTCTACCCTTGGTACCACGCGAATCACAGCATACTCATATAAGTGATTATCTTGCATTTTGCGCCTGGTTTACAAAGATTTCTGAATGATTTAATCGGGTCTGTAAAAATTGTAAATATACATTTCGCAGGGTTTCCGGCTTTTCGTCGGTATCTTCCCATTGCAGCCATTCCAGTGGAATTGTATTTACAATTTCTTCTAATATTTCGTGCGATAAAAGTGCTCTAAATTCAGCATCTACTTCCTTTAAAAGCGAAGCTTGCGGCAATAAAACATGATCTTTAATTAATGCAAACGGACTTTTGGCATGCTGTTCCCAATTGTTCCAGGAATGATGAAAATACAAACATGCTCCGTGATCAATCAGCCATAATTCTTTATGCCAGATCAGCATATTTGTATTTTTAAAAGTACGGTCGACATTGGTAATATAAGCATCCAGCCAAACAATTTGTGAAGCCAGCTTAGCATCAACGGTAGTTACAACAGGATCGAATGTGATGGCTCCCGATAAAAAATGGAGCGCCAGATTTAATCCCTGACTTCCTTGCAATAAATCCTGAATTTCTTCATCAGCTTCCGTTCTTCCAAAAGCCTCGTCAAGATTGGCGAAAACTAATTCCGGAAGCTGCAATTTTAAGGCTTTTGCAATTTGTCCACCCACCAATTCGGCAATCAAAGCTTTTATACCGTGACCGGCTCCTCTAAATTTTAAGACGTATTTAAAATCGTCATCGGCTTCTGCCAAAGCAGGTAAAGAACCTCCCTCGCGCAATGGCGTTATATAACGCATGACGTTTACTGTTCTGAGATCGAAATTATTTTTCATGAATACAAACTTAGTAATTTAGATTTTTAGATTCTTGGATTTTTAGAATATTAGACTTGCTTAGACTGCTTAGACTTTTTTCCGCAAAGTACGCAAGAGTTTTGTCTTTAAGATTCTTAACAAGCTTAAAGGTTCGTAAGGCTTTGTGTAAAATCTTTGCGGGTCTTTGCGTAAAACTTTGCGGTTAAATTAAACCAAGCTCAAAAAAGCTTTTCCCAAATACTTAATAATAGTAGAAGCTGTAAAAGATTCATACCCTGTTTTTGGTAACGCAATATCGGATGTAAGTCCGTGGAGGAAAACGCCTAGTTTTGCTGCGTATTTAGGTTCGTAGCCCTGAGCCAGTAAGCCCGTAATGATTCCTGTGAGGGTATCTCCGCTTCCTGCAGTGGCTAAAGCCGCATTTCCCGTGGTGTTTTCGTAAATCTCAGTCTTAATGATGATGTAGGTTGGTGCGCCTTTCATGACAATGATTACTTTGTACTTTTCTGAAAAAGCAATCGTTTTTTGGAATTTTTCTGATTCTGAAATCCACTTACCTATTAAACGCTCGAGTTCTTTTGGATGTGGTGTCAGAATAGTATTTTCAGGAACTAATTCCAGCCAGGTTAAATTTTCTGCCAAAATATTCAGAGCATCGGCATCCAAGACTAAAGGAGATTTGTTCACTCTTAAAAACTCAAAAAGTGCTTTTTGGGTACCCAGCTCCACTCCTATTCCGGGTCCGATTCCGATGGCCTGAGGTAATAATGGAAGATGAATACCGGTCAGGAAATTAGTGTTTTCATCGGTTATTACCATTACTTCCGGAATCGAGATTTGCAGAATTTGATAACCGCATTTTGGTACAAAAACGGTTACTAGTCCGCAACCCGATTTTAAACAGGATTTTGATGCTAAAACTGCCGCCCCTACTTTTCCGTAACTTCCTGCAACAATAACCGCATGTCCCTGAAGTCCCTTATGAGTTATAGGATTTACCGGTTTGAGAAATTTTAAAACTTCCTCTTTTGTAATTAGAAATGGATCTTTCATCGGACAGATTTAATGATTTAGAGCCTGTTTAATATTTATTTATTGGCTTTCTTATGATGATTTTTGGCTACAACTTCCTTAATTTTTTATACAATAGCGCTGCTATTCCATAAAAATTTGCCTTGTTTCACTCGAAAATCCTTTGATAATAAACCTCAAAAATAAATTTTAAAAAGACTCTTAAAGTTACATAAAAAATAAAGATACAGACACTTTGTAAGATCCTAAAATCAGATTCTGTTGTCGCTAGTATCTTTCTTTCATTCCTTAGAAAACCAAAACGCAAAAAACTATTGAAACTACGGGATATTGCTGCGTATGCATAAATCGGGCAAGAATATTGCGAATTTTAATAATTTAGTATATAAATCTTCGATATTTTTTAAATAAATTTGCGACACAATTTTATAAAACAACACAATGAAAAATACTGCGCTTACGCACATACATGAGAGTTTGGGAGCGAAAATGCTGCCTTTTGCCGGATACAATATGCCTATTACCTATGAGGGCGTAAATGCTGAACACGAAACGGTTCGAAACAGTGTGGGCGTTTTTGACGTTTCGCATATGGGAGAATTTTTGTTGACGGGTCCAAATGCTTTGGCTTTGATTCAAAAAGTAACTTCAAATGATGCTTCGACTTTAACGATCGGAAGAGCACAATATTCTTGTCTGCCAAACAACGAAGGTGGAATTGTAGATGATTTGATTGTATATAAAATGAAAGAAGAAGAATATTTACTGGTTGTAAATGCTTCAAATATCGAAAAAGACTGGAACTGGATTTCTTCGCACAATGATTTGGGTGTTGAAATGAAAAACATTTCTGATGATTATTCTTTATTGGCCATTCAGGGACCAAAAGCGGTTGAAGCTATGCAGTCTTTATCTTCTATCGACTTAGGAGCTATTACGTATTATCATTTTGAGGTGGCTGATTTTGCAGGATTCAACGATGTAATTATTTCTGCGACTGGTTATACCGGTTCTGGCGGATTTGAAATTTACTGTAAAAATGCCGATGCTGAAGCTATCTGGAATAAAGTTTTCGAAGCAGGTGCCGCTTTCGGAATTAAACCTATCGGATTAGCTGCTCGTGATACTTTACGTCTTGAAATGGGATTCTGTTTGTACGGAAATGATATTAACGATACTACTTCACCTTTAGAGGCCGGATTAGGCTGGATTACTAAGTTTACTAAAGATTTTACCAATTCTGAAAATCTGAAAAAACAAAAAGAAGAAGGTGTTACCAGAAAACTAATTGCTTTTGAAATGCAGGAACGTGCGGTACCAAGACATGACTACGAGATTGTAGATGCTTCAGGTGCTGTGATTGGTGTAGTTACGTCAGGAACTATGTCACCTTCTATGAACAAAGGTATTGGATTAGGATATGTTACGGTAAATAATAGTGCTGTTGACAGCGATATCTTTATCAGAATCAGAAAAAATGATGTAGCTGCTAAAGTGGTTAAATTGCCTTTTTATAAGAAATAATATTTAATCCTAAATATTCTAAAAATGCATTGCTTAACAAGTGGATGCATTTTTTTTATAGTTTTTTTTCTGCCACGAATTCACGAATGATTGTAAATAAAAAAGGCTGTCAAATTCGTGAATTCGTGACAAAAAACGCTGTAAAATAAAAATCAGCTAAATGTAAGAATTTTTAGAAAAGAATAAGATTTTATAAAAAAATAAGCGTAATTTTAGTCTGAACGAAGATTCCAATTTATGAAAAAAATAGCACTGGCATTGATTCTAACCACAAATATTCTATTTAGTCAAAGTGGCGATCCCACCTGCGAAATAGTCAATAAGATAAATGCCGTTATTCAGGAAGAGCACATCCGACCAAAACCCGTTGATGATAGCTTGTCGATTTTTGTTTTTGATAATCTGATCAACGAATTAGATCCTTCCCGAAATATTTTTTTTAAAACGGAGTACGATGAAATGGCAGAGAAATACCGCACAAACCTGGACGATTTTATTCTTAGTAATAATTGCAGTTTTTTGGCTGATATTACTTCCAAATACAAAGAAAGTCTTTTGAGAACCAAAAAGGTTCTTCAAAAAATTCAAAATGAACCTATTGATTACAGCAAAACAGATACGATCCGATTTTATAAAAAATCATTTCCTTTTTACCTTAAAAAAGAAAACCTTGAAAAAGTATGGCTTAAAAAAATTCGTTACCAGATTTTGGATGAGATAGCCGAACTAAGTGACAATTTAGATTCAATTAAAGTCAATTTTCCGTCGATAGAGCTCAAAACAAAGAAACTCATCTTATCCAATGAGATATGTAGAATCAATACGCTTTTAGAGACAAATGTTAAACAGGAAGAAAAGTTCTATAATTTCTTTTGTACCTACTTTGATCCGCATTCTGCCTATTTTAGTGACGATTCAAAAACGAGCTTTGTTGCTTCACTCTCTAAAGAACATTTATCTTTAGGAATGACTGTCAATTTGAATGAAAAGAATGAAATCATTGTAGCCGAAGTTGACCCTAATGGTCCTGCTTATCAAACAGGTCAGATCAAAAAAGGCGATCAGATCATTTCAATATCCAATCAAAAAGAAACTTTGCAGGTTTCCTGTGCTTCGCTGGAATCCATTTCGACTTTGATTTTATCGGAATCGAACAAAAGCATCACGTTAACTTTAAAACGAAACTCGGGTAAAAGCTTTGATGTTTATATCGAAAAAAAGGTGATGAAAGACGAAGAGAATTCTGTTTTTAGCTTTATTGTTGGAAAAGAAAGTAAAATTGGGTACATCAAAATTCCAAGTTTTTATGCCGACTTAGAAGGCAATAGTCGCAAAGGCTGTGCCGATGATGTAGCACGTGAAGTTATAAAACTGGAAAGAGACAATATAAAGGGACTAGTAATTGATTTGATTGACAATGGTGGCGGATCGATGGAAGAAGCGATAAAACTAGCCGGAATGTTTATTGACTACGGACCACTTTCTATAGTTGTAGATCGTAATCAGGGAAAATCGATTATCAATGATCCTTATAAAGGTTTGATTTATAAAGGTCCGATAGTCATTCTGGTCAATAGCAATACTGCCTCGGCAAGTGAATTCTTTTCTTCTATACTGCAGGATTATAACCGCGCTTTATTATTAGGAAGTACTACGCTTGGGAAAGCGACCATGCAGACGATTCTTTCGCTTGACGAAACTAAAAATACTGATTTTTTAAAGATTACCATTAACAAATTTTACAGGGTTACAGGTAAAAGCCATCAATATATCGGAGTAAAACCGGATGTAATCCTTCCTGAATTCTATGAAAATGTTTATCAACGAGAAAGCAATTTTCCCACCGCCATTAAAAATGATAGTATTACACCGTCTTTAAAATTTAAGCCTTACGTAAAAAGAGCCTTAATCGACAAACTGGCTCAAACTAGTACAACAAGATTGGCAGACAATTACTTTTTCAATAACATAAAAGAAATCAATCAAAAAATTGATAAACTTATCAATACTCCAAAAGCGGAAATTCCGATGACTTTAGATGCTGTCTTCAAACAGAAAAAAGTAGTGAACTCACTTTGGACCGAAATCAATACTTTTAACAATGAAAATAACCCTCTGGATGTGTATAATTCTACCGTAAATCAGTTTCTACTGGGCGTATACCCAAATGACAAAACGATCAACCAATACCAGATTGACAATTTAAAAACGAATCCTTATCTAAATGAAGCCGTAAATGTTATTAATGAATTTAATGCGTGGAAGTAGTTTTCGGTATTCAGTATTCCGTTTACAGCATTCACTTTTAACCTCTAACTCCTAACAATCACTAAAAAAAGAATACAATTGATTTTGGAAAAATAAGGAATAACCGTATTTTTGCCACACAAAACTAAAAATTAGAAATGGGAAGAGCGTTCGAATTTAGAAAAGGAAGAAAAATGAAACGTTGGTCAGCAATGGCTAAAACATTTACCCGAATTGGTAAAGATATTGTTATGGCTGTTAAAGAAGGTGGCCCTAACCCGGAGGCCAATTCTAGATTAAGAGCTGTAATACAAAATGCAAAAGCCGCTAACATGCCTAAGGACAATGTGGAGCGTGCGATAAAAAATGCAAGTAATAAAGATACTGCCAACTATAAAGAAATTCTGTTTGAAGGATATGCTCCTCACGGAATTGCAATTTTAATTGAAACAGCATCTGACAACAATAACAGAACGGTAGCGAACATCAGAAGCTATTTTAACAAATGTAACGGAACAATGGGAACTCAGGGTTCTGTTGAATTTATGTTTGATCATACTTGTAATTTCAGAATTGCAAAAGGTGAGATTGATGCCGAAGAATTAGAATTAGAACTAATTGATTTTGGTGCTGAAGAAGTTTTTGAAGACGAGGACGGAATCTTAATCTATGCTCCTTTTGGAAGCTTTGGTGCTTTACAAAAAGAACTGGAAAACAGAGGTCTGGAAATCTTATCTTCAGGTTTTGAACGTATTCCGCAAATCACAAAAGAACTTACCGAAGCTCAAATCGCAGATGTTGAAAAACTGATCGAAAAAATCGAAGAAGATGATGACGTGATGAACGTTTACCATACAATGAAAGAAGAGTAAAAACTTACATTTTTATTTTATAAATCAAACTCCTGAGCAATCCGGGGTTTTTTTTTGCCATAATGTGGAAAGCCGTAAAGAATAAATTCAGAGATTGTTTATGTTTGGCAAAAATTTAACAAAACCAACATTTGATACTTAATGAATACAAATAAAAAGAGCCTTTTTGTCCTCCGGCTCTGTACCTGAAATCGAATGTTATGAAAAGAAATTATAGTCTCAATAAACTATTTTTTTCTGTTAAAAAACGACCACTATTTGATACCCAAAAATAAGTTGTTTTAGATCCGTTAACACGCTACTATATTGCTTAATACCAACCAAACCTACTAAGACTTGAAAAAAACTACTCTTAAGTTATTTCCTTTTATCGTATGTATTATTTTATTTTTAGTTAGCATCAATTGCTTTTCTAATACTTACACCGATACCATTACCAATTCAAAGAAAGTTTTTATTTCTAAAAATCTTCCCAAAGACGAAATTGGTCTTCTTAACAATTCGCTTAGTTATTACCAGACTCCAAAAAGCGAATTCACCAATGAGTTTCTAAAAAAGAACTTTCCTGTTTCGCAGGAAACCAATAAAGATCGTGATCTGGCCATTTCTGTTTTTAAGGAGATTGCCAAAAACGATAACCTTACTGATTTATTAGAGCCCAAAAAATTATCGATGCTGCCTCTTGGTATAAAGAAAACCATTGGAGGAATTCAGTACATGTTAGGGATCAGCAGTGCCAAATTTACTCCGCAATATACGGAGCTTACTGCTTTTGTAAAAATCGTAATTCCACAGCATGATTCACTTGGGAAACCGAAAGAGTTGTTTTTTGGTGCCAACGGTATTAAACTTTCACACAAAGGCGGATTAGTTGGGGCAACGAACTTGGTTTTACTGGGCGATGTTCCAATTAACATTAATGGTCAGAATTCGTTACTTATTTTAAAAGGAGGCATGGAAATGTCTACCGGACTTGTTGAAAAAAAGACCTATGTAACAATCGACTGTAACGGTTTTAAGGAACTTGGAATTACTGCAGACGTTGAATTTTCAAGAGCCTATCTCGAACCCGTCGACGACGAATACAAACTTATTCCCGCTCCTAATCGTGTTAGAGGCTCATTCAAAACAATAGTATCCAATTGGAATGATATTTTGATTGAAATATCATTACCTAAATTCCAATTGACATCATATAAGGGCAAAGGCCCTGCTTTTGAGCTTAACAATGCTGTAATCGATTTAAGTGATATTAGAAACTCTGATAAAATCGAATGGCCGGATGCAGATTATGTTAAAGATTATCTGGTGCCCGGTAACGAAAAATTATGGAGAGGTTTTTATGTCAAATCCCTGAAAGTCGTATTACCGGAGCAGTTCAATAAGAGAGACGAGAACAAGAGAGTTAAATTTGAAGCCGCCAATCTCTTAATTGACAGAATGGGGGTTTCGGGTAAATTCTCCGGTGATAATGTTTTTAGTCTTAAAGAAGGAAGTGCTGCAGGCTGGCAGTTTTCATTAGACCATATCGAGATGGAGTTTAGAGCCAACTCATTGACAGCGGCCGCCTTTAATGGTGAAATTGTTCTGCCGGTTTCTTCGGAAGAAAATACGCAATGTGATCCAAAATCGAGAGGAAGATTAGCTTACAATGCTATCATAAATCCTGTAGACAACGAATATATCCTTAAGGCTGATGTAACAAACAACATCTGTTTTCAGGCTTTTAAGGCAACTGCATCTTTAGAAAAAAACTCCTATCTGGAACTAAAGGTAAAGGATGGAAAGTTTTTACCAAAAGCAGTTCTTTACGGAAGTTTAGCTTTAAAAGGAAGTAATAAAAATACCACCGCGGCCGAACTTGCGGCATCGCCAACTAAATCATCCGGATCAACTAATGCGGAAGGCGAGAAAAAAGAAGCCATAAATTTTAAGGGAATTATTTTCCAGAATTTAACCTTGCAAACTGTTGTTCCCTATTTGACGGCAGATTATTTCGGTTACAAACACATTCAGGAAAAAGATGCTGCAGTAAGTAATTTTCCTGTTACCATTAACGAAATTGCTTTGGTCGCTACAGATGTATCAGCAAGTCTGAAAGTTGATGTTGCCATTAATATTATGCAAAATCAATTTAACGGTCAAACCAAATTTTATGTGGTTGGAAAATTCGACAGGGAGAAAGGAATCCAAAAATGGAAATACGACCATCTTAAGTTCGAAGAAATAAAAGTTGCTGCAGACTTAGGAGGTGTAAAATTCAAAGGAAGCATCACCATAATGGACAATGATCCGGTTTATGGAAACGGCTTCAAAGGAAGTGTATCGGCCGATTTTACAGGTGGTATCAAGGTTGAGGCTAATGCTATTTTTGGATCTACTACTTTTAGATATTGGTATGTGGATGCCATGGTAGACAATTTGAATATTCCTGCCGGGGCTATTACTTTTAAAGGTTTTGGTGGTGGTGCCTATTATCAAATGAAGAAAGACGGCTTTAGTTCCTCTTTTGTGGCCTCTAAGTCGAATTATGTACCTGATGCAGATTCAGGATTAGGAGTTAAAGCGATGATTAAGTTTGCGGGTACAGCTACGGCAAATGCTTTTTGGGGAGGTGCCGGATTTGAAATTGCTTTTAATAAACATGGCGGTCTTAATAGAATTAGTATTTATGGTGAAGGTCACGTGATGCAGCCCTTTGAAATTCCGGGAGCAGAAGAAATAACAAAGGCACTAAAAACGGTTACTGAAAATGAATCGCTAATGGGTGCAGTTGCTTCAGAAGTACTTAAAACAAATAATTTATCGGCTGCTGCGGAACAGCTTTATCCAAACGATGTAAAAAACTCGATGGGTATCAATGCTTTTGCAGCAATAGAATACGATTTTAGAGCAAAAACATTACACGGTACATTCGATTTATACATTGATACTCCGGGAGGCTTCATAAAAGGCCGTGCTTCTGGCAACAGAGCGGGTTGGGCAGTTCTGCACTTTGGACCGGACAAATGGTACATCAGAGCAGGTACTCCTACGGATCGATTGGGTATAAAGCTGGCAATTGGATCTGTCGAAGTAGAAGCCGGCGGTTACTTTATGCTTGGAGATGATATCCCGGGCAGTCCCCCACCACCTGATATTGTTGCACAGCTTTTAAAGGTTGACGTTTCGAAACTGAATTATATGAGAGACGAAAACAGCATTGCTTCAGGAAAAGGATTTGCCTTTGGTTCTGATTTTAGTATCAAAACCGGAAATTTAAGTTTCTTAATGTTTTATGCGAATTTTCAGGCCGGATTTGGGTTTGACATCATGGTTAAAGATTATGGAGAAGCACAATGTAAAGGTTCCGGACAAATTGGTATAAACGGTTGGTATGCCAACGGTCAGTCGTATGCCTATATGCAGGGAGAACTTGGAATTAATATTAAATTATTTTTTATACGAAAGAAAATATCCATTATAAAAGGTGGAGGTGCCGTTTTATTGCAAGCCAAATTACCTAATCCGGCATGGATTCGAGGCTATATGGCGGGGGAATTCAGCCTTCTTGGTGGTGCCGTGAAAGGTAGTTTCCGCTTTAAACTTGAATTTGGAGAACAGTGCGAATTCATATCCGCGAACCCTTTAGAAGGTTTAAAATCTATTGCAGATATCACACCTGCTCAAGGAACAAAAGATGTTGATGTCTTTACCATTCCTCAGGTTGGATTTAATATGCCTGTCGATAAAAACTTTAATATTGAAGGTGACGACGGAGTTAAAACCTATCGTCTCAAACTAGAAGAATACACCATCAAAAAAGCTGGAGCTCCTGTAATTGGTACTTTAAGCTGGAACAAAACAAATGATTTAGTAAGTTTTAATTCATCTGAAATATTACCTGAAAAATCAGATTTAACCTTAACAGTAAAAGTAAGTTTTCAGGAATATAAAAACGGTTCATGGCAAACAATTTTAGACCAGGGACAGGTTGCAATGGAAACTGAAACGAGAACTTTTACTACGGGTGTGGCACCAAACAATATTCCGGTAAATAATATTGCGTATAGTTACCCTGTTTTTGATCAAAAATATGTTTATCAAAACGAGAGTAAAGATGCCTACATAGTATTAAAAACCGGACAAGCCTATTTGTTTGATCTGAAAGCGGGACAATCTCAAAAAGCATACTATAAAACCGGAAATAAAACCGCAAATGGCACTATAAGCTACAATGCCGATCTAAAAAAGGTAATTGTTAGTTTGCCCGTTTTAGAAAACGTAAAACCATATAGTTTATCCTTAATGACACTGGAAACTGTAAAAGATGCGAATACCAACCTGAATGAAAATTTTGACAAGCAAGATCTTGGCTCCAATGCCAATGTTGAAGTTAAAAGTAATAAACTGGGTGAAACTCTTACGGGTGGTCAGGGTGTTGAATTGTTGCAGTATAATTTCAATACCAGTCAATATAATACTTTTCAGGAAAAAATGGCCGCTAAGAAAGCTCGTAAGGTCTACACTGAAATTGTTGAACCTAATACTCATGCCCTGCATGCAGAAAACACTGAAAGTGAAGCTTTTGATGAGATTGAAATCGCTGGTACTCCTAAATCAATGAACATTCCATTGATAAGTGTTGAAGCTGTGTTAGACGACAGTTACTTTAAAAATGATATTTATCCATTGATCTATCAGGGATATCCTTTAGAAGCCGATTTAACGTTAAACAGAAATACAAATCTTTTAGGAAATCCTCCGGTTAAAGGTGTAGAAATTATCCCCACTTACCTTTTTGATTTAACAAATAATCCAAAAAGTTCTTATTTAAGAGAGAGGTTGCCGTATCGTTACAACCAGCCTTTTTACTATAATGATGATTTTATAAAAATTCAGTATAAAGTAGTTAATAAATATTTGAACAGTCAGAATCAGGCTATGATTAATAAATACAACTACATCATAACGGGAAGATTTCCAATGATCAAAAACGGTATTTACAATGTCAGACTAAATTATATTCTGCCTGGCGGACAAACTGGTACCAGTTCAATTTTTACATTCAATAAAACAAATTAGCATGAAGCTTAAATTTTTAATTCTCCTTACTTTTATTACAATTGGTACTAACTATGCACAAGAGAAAAATACCGCAGGAGAAGCGAATCCAAATGAAATAAAATCGGAAATACAAGTTATAGCCCGAGTGCAAAAAGACAGAATTTTGTTGCGATGGGCTGTCACGAATGCGATGGCCTGGAAGAAACTGAACACTTACGGATATACGGTAGAGCGTTACACTGTTACCCGAAACAACAAGACGCTATCAACTCCTGAAAAAGTGGTTCTGGCCAGTACATTAAAACCTGAACCCCTGGAAACATGGGAAAAACTAATTGAGAAAAATGACAATGCTGCTGTTGTAGCACAAGCCATTTATGGAGAAAATTTTTCGGTTACTGGAACTGATAAATTAGAAAACATCGTAAACCTTTCAGAAGAGAACGAACAAAGGTTTACGTTTGCTTTGCTTACTGCCGACAGAGACTATGAAATTGCCAAAAAAGCGGGCCTGGGACTTGAAGATAAAACAGTTAAGCCTAACGAAAAATATGCTTATCGCGTAATTTCAAATGTTCCTGAAAAAGAAGCTACTATTTCATATGGTGGAATATTCGTTGGATTAGAGGATTATCAGTCTCTTCCAAAACCAATGGATTTCACGGCTCATTTTACGGACAGCAGTGCGATGTTAAGTTGGAATTTTAAAATACTTTCGCATACCTACGCCAATTATTTTGTAGAACGTTCGACCGATAAAAAAACTTTCGAAAGAATTACTGATAAACCTTACACCAGTTTAAATCAGGAAAACACCAACAACAGTCAAATTTTCTATGTTGATTCTATTGCGAACAATAAACCGTACAGCTACCGAATTCAGGGGATTTCGCCTTTTGGTGAATTAGGTCCTTATTCACAGGTTATTACCGGAAAAGGTGCTGAAATATTAAAATATGTTCCTCATCTTACGGTGAAAGAATTTAAGGATGAAAATACAGTAACATTAACCTGGGAATTTCCGAAAGAAGGCGATGATGATATTACAGGATTTGAATTAAATCGTTCTGATACGGATGATAATGGCTATAAAACGGTGGTAAAAAACATCCCTGCCAAGAACCGTACGGTGACGTACAACAAACTCTTATCTACCAACTATTTTACAATTACCGCCCTTGGAAAACAAGGCAGCAACAGAACTTCATTTCCTATGCTTGTGCAACCGGTAGATTCTATACCGCCTTCTAAGCCAATTGGATTAAAAGGGGTTATAGATAGTCTAGGTGTTGTAAAACTGACATGGGACCCTAATAAAGAAAAAGATTTATTAGGATATCGTATCTATAGAGGAAACACCGCCGAAGAAGAACTTACGCAGTTGACTGTAAGCCCCAGCGAACCTAACTCTTACCAGGACAAAGTACTTATTAAAAGTTTGAATCCTAAGGTATATTATAAAGTTATTGCGGTAGATTATCATTACAATATGTCTGATATGTCAGATGTTTTAATTATTAAAAAACCGGATGTAATCCCCCCTACTTCACCTGTTTTTACCAGTTTTAAGATTAAAGAAGGATCGATTTTTCTCGAATGGGTAAACAGTCAGAGTGAAGATGTGGCTGTACACCAATTGTACAGAAAAGAAAATGATCAAAAGGACTGGACATTGATTTTGGAAACCAAAAATAAGGAAGAGAAATTTCAGGATAAAACTGCCGTTGAAGGAAGTACTTACCGATATGCTGTTTTTGCGAAAGATGAGAGCAATTTAGTTTCTAATCCTTCACCGGAATTAACCTTATTTGTACCTAAATA
The DNA here is from genome assembly GCF_025947365.1 of Flavobacterium sp. N502540. NCBI lineage: Bacteria > Pseudomonadati > Bacteroidota > Flavobacteriia > Flavobacteriales > Flavobacteriaceae > Flavobacterium > Flavobacterium sp. N502540. Next base: position 3,680,050 of record NZ_CP110012.1, on the reverse strand, counting down.
TTCTGTTATGCCGGCTGTGAAAGGTTTTTTCGCTCAGCCAAATAAAACAACAAATACTATCGATTTGTCATGGGATTACGCGAACAATGAAGTAGATGGTTTTGAAATTTACAAAGCTTCAGATAAAGATCCGTTGCAACTGATCCAGATTGTGACCGGAAACACCCGATTTTTACCTGACCCGACTATCACCATTAATACCACTTATCAATACGGCATCAGAGCGACCTTTAAAGATGGAAGAACCTCAAAAATGGATTTTTTCACTGTAAAGTTCTAAGCACGCAAAACCGATAGTCCCTGACCGTTTTAACTAAATGCAAAAATAATTTAAAAAACAAAGTACCTATTTTAAACTAAACATTTAAAAAATGAATATTTTACCAAAGACCATTTACCTTCTGATTCTAGTCGCTTTTTTTTCGGCTCCTGTGATTTTTGGTCAAACGGGTAAAATATTAATTGAAACTCAGTTAACAAGATATGGTCCTGACCTGAAATCAAATACTTATAGCGTAAACATTACTGCTACCGGAGCTCCCTCTTTTGGTAAAGCTTATAACCTAAATAATAATGACGATGATGTAAAGGTTTCCTATAGTTTAGTACAGTATGATAAATCAAATTATCCTCTTAAAGTTGTCATTAACGGTTCTTATGTTGTTAAGCCAACCCAAATGGGCGGACCGGAATGTAATCAAAAAGATCAGGCTACTTTAGTTTCTCCAAAAAGTGTATCTATGGGAGCTTGTCATGGCCGAACTAACTTATTGCTTTTAGATCTGCCGGAGCCAAGTGGTATAATTGGCAACTGTGATAATTTTACCATACAAAAACAGGTACAACTGTCAGGTGCAGATTATTCATGGCAGTACAAAAAAAATAACGACACCCAATGGAAGTATTTTACCTATGGTACACAATATACCGAAAAAGGGCTAAACTTTAACTTCAAGGATATTCCTGATTTGAAAGATTATACGGGGAACCTGTTTATTAAATTTGTTGTTGAATATGAAAATCTAAATACCTCTAAAATTGAAATCTATGAGTCGGATATTGTGACATATGCAATTATACCCTGCTCTCCAAGATTAGATGCTACCTCAGATCCAAACATTACTGACTGCAATTATAGCAATGGCAGTGTGATATTTACTTTTAGCAGACCATTGGAAACAGGAGAAAAATATCTTTTCAATCGCAAGCCTGCAGGTACTGGTTATGTTTTTGATGCAACTTCAAATGATCCTGAAGTAGAAAAAATATCTGCACTTAGTTACAAATGGAAAAATATACCTGCCGGCGTACATGAATTTAAGTATCAGACACAGTTTGGAAACAATACGCCTTCTACTCCGTCGACTGCTACTACGTTTACAATCACTCCCAGAACGCCTCCATTGACTTTTAAAGCAAAAGAAATACAGCCCCAATGCAGTACTGATAAAGGCGGCATTGAGATTTCAGTAAGTGGAGGAACACCTCCTTACTACTACATTCTCGATAATGGGACAAAAAAAGAACTTATTAAAAACCCGGACATCATAGATATTACAACAGATGGAGAACATAAAGTAATAGTCTTAGACCGTTTTGATTGCATTGAAAAATAACATTATGACAAAAAAATTACTCTTACTTATATTCTTTTTAAGTAATCTCCTTGTACAAGGACAAAATGACTATGCAATATTAATAAAATCTAAGATCACTTCACTTTCTGTCTGGCCTGATAATGATTATAGTGGACTCCATCAAATTACTGCGGGGATGAATTCATGTTCGATTATTTTTCAGACTGATAACTACAAAGATGATCTATACTGTTTTTTTTATGTGACGGGGAATCCAACTCAATTCGAGTTTATGGAAACTCTGGGAGGATCTCCAATATGCGGGCAAATAACACGAACTATACCCTATAATAAAGAGACTTTTTCTTATTCGTCTTTTGCCGGATGTTTAGCGAACGCTGAGATAATGTCATTGCATATCACCCGACCAGACTCAAGTCCAAAATGCAAGGAAGATCCCATAACTTTAAATAATGGATGGAACTGGCAGTATAAATTTGATAATGGAGCTTGGGACAATCTTCCTCCGGAATTTCAGGAACAACCATCAATTACATTTAAAATAAAGGACTTACCTGGCTACAACAGCCAATCAAACGTTCATTTTAAAGCGGGTTATGAAAAGTATAAACAATATACGAATATAGTCAGTTATACTATTATTGGCTGTTCACCTGAGCTGGCAGAAAAAAAACCAACTACAACTGCTGTCGAATGTAGTAATACAGCCACTGGCAGTGTTACTTTAAAATTTATGTCGCCGCTAAAAACAGATAATAAATTTCTTTTTAATCTATTTCGTGCCAATCCGGTGGCACCGGGTACAGGCTTTATCAAAAGTATTGATGCATCAGAAGAGGAAACTAAAAATAAAACCTATACATGGAATGGAATAGCGGCAGGAACATACACTATAAAATACCAGGCACAGAGTACTTCTGATACTGGGGACAAGGTGGGGTTAAGTGCTATTGTTACTGATGTTTTTACAATAGAAGAGAAAACACCTTTAACTTTTACAGCAACAGCGGTAATGCCAAACTGCAGTACAGATCCCAAAGGAATACTAATAACGGCCTCTGGCGGAACACCTCCGTACTATTATCTTTTAAATGGAGAACCTTTAGCACAAAAACACGCATTTACTAATCCCTACACCATCCCCATAACAACAGATGGCGATCACAAAGTAATCGTTCTGGATAGTTTTGGCTGTACAGAAAACTAATATTATGAAGAAAAAATTACTCTTGTTTATATTCTTTTTAGGAAGCCTGTTTGTTCATGCGCAGACCGAGTATGGAATATTGATAAAATCAACCATGAAACCCAAAAATCCAAACGCATCAAGCACAAGACATACCATTTGTGGAGTTACTGATTATGCCTTAACAGGTCCTACAGGATCTATAGATCAGTACATTAAACGATTTTGCACAGATAATATAATTAATTTGAGTGGGTCCGAAAAGATTCAATACAATTTTTTTTATGTCAGAGATATTGATGGACTATTTATTTTAGATCTTGAACTAAACAGTCGTGGTGAATCAATATGTGCAAAAGAATATGCCATTCCTTATAACAAAAACACATTTAGCGACGCGGTTTTAGGTGGATGTGTCGGTAGATCAAATGTATGGCCAATACATCTTACACAACCTGCCGCCAATAATGTTTGCAGTGACGATGTTATTAATTTAAACAATGGGTGGAATTGGCAATATCAATACGATGCGACGGGATGGAAACCAATGCCCGCTCAATTTCAGGGGAAAAGATCCATTACTTTTAACCTCAAAGATATTGGTGATTACGATGGTAAATCTCAAATTTTCTTTCAGGCAGGCTATGATAAACAATTTACAAATACAGTTATTTATAGTATTATTGGCTGTTCACCCGAACTGAGCGAAAAAAAACCAGAAGCAACCCCTGTTAAATGCAGTAATACAGCAACAGGAAGTGCTACTTTAAAATTTAAATCGGGACTAAAAACAGGTAACAAACTTCTTCTTAATCTATTTCGTGCCAATCCGATTGCTCCCGATACAGGCTTTATCAGGAGTATAGATGCATTCGAAAATGAAGTTTCCGCTAATACCTATACCTGGAATGGCATAGAAGCGGGTACGTATAAAATAAAATACCAGGCACAGAGTACTTCTGATACTGGGGACAAAGTGGGCTCAAGTGCTATTGTTACGGATACATTTACAATTGAAAACAAGGATCCTTTAACTTTTTGGGCAACGGCAATACAACCCGCCTGCAGTACGAACCAAGGCGCCATCGAAATAAGGGCTACCGGCGGAACAATTCCGTACTACTACATTTTAGACAATCAGACCGAGATCATAAACGGCCAGACGGTCCCTAAAAAAATAGAGTTTTCCGGTACCCATCAGATTCCCATAACAACTGATGGAGCTCATACCGTAAAAATCGTTGATAAATTCAATTGCGCAGAACAATAAATTCCCGAACAACCCTATAATTATGAAAAAAATCTACTTACTACTGCTTCTTCTTATGAGTTTGTTGGGCTATTCTCAAACAACTGCGGATCCTCAAAAGGCAGTTAACGGAGCCAGAACCATTACTATTACAACACCTAAACCAATTACAATTTTAGGTACCCCTAGTTATACAAATGCAACTGAAAATGGCAAAGCCGATGGCTCACTCTCTATTAAATTTGAGGGAGGTACAGGCGACTACGAATATATTTGGTTTAAAAATGGACAAAAAATTACATCTCTTGATTGGAATTCAATTCCAGCTGGAAAATATACTATCTATGCAAAGGACAAAAACAGAACATGCCAAAGTAATGGTCATGATTTTACAATATATGAACCTGAAGAAGTAAAAGTCAGTGCCCCAAAACCAACTAATATAAAATGTCCCGGAGAAAAGGGCAGTGTAACAGCTATTGGCGAAGGAGGATTTCCTTACAGCCCAACGCCGATAACCAGAGCTTACACTTACACCTGGTACAACTGCGACGAATTTGGGACTATTATTGGTTCAAATCCAATTTCGGGCCCAAATACCACCCCTACAATTACAGGGCAAAATGCAGGCTATTATAAAGTTTTTGCTACGGATAGCAAAGGAGCCACTTCGGTTGGATTTGTAGTTAAACTAGAAGCGAATCCTCAAATAGAATCAACAATACTATCTAAAAAAGATGTTAGTTGTTTTGGAATAGATGATGGTGAAATTCAAATAAGCTTAAAGGGTGGAATTGCTCCACTATCCGTGTTATGGAATGACGGCAGCACTAGTACAAACAGAACCGGTTTAAAAGCAGGCAGCTATTGGTATACTGTAACAGATGCTAACTCTTGTAAATTTAATAATAATGTAGTAACAGAGATTAAACCATCACCTCCTTTATTGCAAGTCAAACTTGATACAAAAATACAGCCCTCCTCTCCCTCTGTTAATGACGGAACAATAGCAATCTCTGTAATTGGTGGCGCTGGTAACTATACGTATTCATGGACTAAAAATGGTCAGCCTTTTGCTGCCAACACCAATGCCCGTACCGATTTAGGAAATGGCAGCTACCAGATTAAAGTAACAGATAAAAATGGTTGTGATGCCACTACCAATATAATCGAACTAAAAGCTCTGACTATAACCCCACTTACTCAAATACACATTAAATGTAAAAATGAATCAACCGGTAGTATCACTATAGAGGCAAGCGGAGGTACAGGCACTTATTTTTATCGTTGGTTTAAAATAGAAAATGGCATTGAAACCGAAATTTCCGGACAAACTACTGCTGCTATAGCAAATCTTGTTACAGGTACCTACAGAGTTGGGCTTAAAGACGATAAAATGGAAATTTATAAAGACTTTAATCTTTCGGAGCCACAAGATGTTCTTACAGCAACCCATACTTCTACCAATGTAATTTGTAATGGTGGCAATGACGGGACAATTACGTTAGATATAAAAGGAGGAACAGCCCCTTACACAACTATTTTTAAAGATGTTAATAATTCTGCCAAAATAATAGATCCCGTAAAATTAACAGCAGGAATCTACTCTTATATCGTTACGGACCGCAATAACTGTACTTATAATAGTCCCATTAATATTGAAATCACCCAAAATGCAGCTGTTACTATAACAAATACCACTAAAACACAACCTACCATAAATACTGCAAATGATGGCGAAATAATTGTGAATGCAGATGGAGGAACAAAAACGTATACTTATTCCTTAAAGAAAAATGGTATTAGTACGGGTATTATCTATACAACAAATACAATCAAAGGCCTGGGAGATGGAATTTACGAAATAATCGCAAAAGACAGTAACAACTGTACTTCTGGCCCCGAAACTGTTACGCTTAAAGCATTGGCTGTAGCCTTCGTAAATAAAATCGACGTAACTTGTAATGGAGCAAACACTGGTAGTATACAAGTCATTGCAAGTGGTGGAACTCCAGACAACTTAAACCAATACAATTACAAATGGTATTACAAACGAAAAGCAGCAGATCAATATACTTTGCTAACTGAAACAACAACGAACAAAATCGAGAACTTATACGCCGGTTTTTACAAAGTAATAGTAACTGATAATGTAAATATTTCAAGAGAGCTTATTATTGCAGAATTAACGGAAAGACCTGCTATAACCTGCACTTTTACTCAAACAAACGTAAATTGCTTTAGCGGCAGCGATGCAACCATTACCTTAAATATTCAGGGAGGAACCGGAGATTATCATGTTTTATGGAATGATGGTGTTACTACAAAAGACCGTGCAGGGATTCCTGTCGGAGACTATTCTTTCACAATTATAGACGATAATGGTTGTTCTTATTCAACAGCGCCTGTAATTGTTACAATCACCGAGCCTCTAAAGCCATTAACCATAGCTTCTTTTGAAAAAGCTGATGCAAGCGGCTATCTGTTAAAAAATGGCCATATCGATGTTTCGGCAGCAGACGGAACATTTCCATATACTTACCAATGGTATCAAGGAACCGGAACTGCTAAAATAATAATGACAGGTAAAACAAACCGTCTATTAGATGGCATTGGTTTAGGTACGTATAGCATTATAGTTACAGATAAAAATAAATGTACAACAGAGGCATCTTACATCATTAATCAACCGGATGAACTTTTAATCACTTCCATTACAGAAACCCAGTCTATAAAGTGTTTTACTAATAAACAAGCCATACTAAAAGCTACCATCTCGGGAGGAGCTCCTATTGGTGTTCCTGACGCAGATAAAAGATATCTTTATAAATGGTACAATAAATTAACTCCAAATATAGTAGCTTCTACAACAAATCCTTCCGAGACATTACGTGCCGGAGATTATATTTTAGAAGTTTCAGACGGATTTGGTAACAGCTACACTTCAAATCCTGTAGCTGTGATCGAGCCAAAACTTTTAAAAATTAATTATACTCAAAAAAATGTTTCTTGTAATGGTGGTAACGATGCCGAAATTACAATCAATGTTACCGGAGGTACTGCCCCATATAAAATTGTTTGGAGTACTGGAAAAAATGCAGACCAAAATACAATTAAGGATCTTTTCGCATCAACCTACAATGTTACTGTAACAGATGCTAATCTATGTACAGATTATCAGGAAATAACAATTACAGAACCTCAGGCAATGGGAATACAAGTGTTAAAAACACCCCCATCTGCTTTAGGGCAAGATGATGCAAGTATTAAAGTTACTGTTGTTGGAGGTACTCCAAATTACAATTTTGAATGGTTCGATAAAGATGGTAACTCCATTTTTATTGATAACGACAAAGAATCCAATAGTATTAATAATATCTATGTAGGACAATATTTTATTACGATTATTGATGCAAATGGTTGTAAAATTGATAAAAGAGACTTAGATAAAGTAGATCCTCTCTTTATTAAATTAACTCAGATTAACATTGTAAAATGTTACGGAGATGCAACAGCCAGTGTGAAAGCAATTACTTCAGGAGGACTTCCGGGTTATTATTACAAATGGTATGATGTAACTAATCCTGCCCTGATCATTAGCGAAAATGAGACTTTAATGAATGCTAAAGCCGGAACTTATTATGTTATTGCAACAGATTCTTTTGGAAAATCGATAAAAAGCGAAACGATTACAATCACGGAGCCTACCCCGCTTGACAATTCCCTTTCCTCTGAATATACCCGTTGTGGTGATGGAAACGATTGGACAATTACCTCCGCCGCATTGCAAGGTACTGCTCCCTACTCTTACTTGTGGAATACAGGTGCCAGAACTGCTAATCTGGTAGATGTTCCTCCAGGAAATTATTCTTTATTGGTAACGGATACTAATGGCTGTACCATCACGAAAACAATTACACTCGTTGCTCCACCACATCTGGAAGCATCCGAAATAATTAAAATACCAACTTGTTACGCCGGTTCTGATGCTACAATTACTGTAACTCCTATAAACGGTATTGCCCCTTACACCTATTTTTGGAATACGGGAGAAACATCAAATATACTAAGCAATGCCTCGGCAGGAGAATATACCGTTGCAGTTACCGACAGTAAAGGCTGTATCATCAATCATACCTATACCATTATTAATCCACCGAAAGATGTTATTAATATCGGAGAAGATGTGACTTTATGTTTTGATCAGACTTTAACCATTAATGCCACAATTAATGACGATAAAGCAACGTATTCCTGGACCTCTGATAAAGGTTTCAAGAGCAATAAAGCAATGGTTACCGTTTCTGAACCTGCAAATTATACCGTTGTTGTCACTAACAAATTGGGTTGTGAGGCTACTGATACCATCAAAATTTCAAGTCAGAACACCGCGATTAGTGCCGAATTTGCCGTTTCGAGTCAGGTATTCAAAAACGAGAAGTTCATCATCGTTGACATCAGTAATCCGGATGCCGATGAAATCGAATGGATAATTCCTGCCGGTGCAACTGTAATATCGAAAAACAAAGATTTTGCCGAAATCAGTTTTAGTCAGGCTGGTGAATATGACATCACACTAAACACCAAAAAAGGAAACTGTACTGCTTTTCAAACCAAGCAAATCTTAGTGACTGAAGGTGAATATGAAGAAAATAATCCGGACGATCAGAATTTCAAAAAATTTGATCTGAAAATCTACCCAAATCCGTCAAAAGGAGCTTTTACTGTAGATGTACTACTGGATAAAGTGATGCCTGCACATGTTAAGGTTTATAATTTGAACAACAACTTACTGATAGATTCAAAAACACAGGAGGGCAAAGACAACTATCTGTTCAACTTTAGTTTAACAGGTCTTCCTTCCGGAATATATTTCGTGTTATTCGAATCGCAGCAAGGAAGTAAATTGAGAAAAATCATTATTCAGTAAACTTTAGTTTATCCAGCAAGCAAAAATTATAAATTTCAAATACTAGTGGAAATCAAGAAAACAATCTTGGTTTCCATTACCCATAAAGAATGATTTTAAGAAGAATAATTTTAAGTACACTACTGCTTTTCACCGGTACCTTTGCTTTTTCACAAAACTTTAATGTACAGGAACTAGGCAAAGCCAAACTCATAAATGTCAGTGGTGGTGCATCTGCCAATACGGTATTCTATTCCGGTAATGCCACAAGAGAGCCCTTTAGTTACTTTTTGAACGGAAACATCAATTTCAACATTGCGAACCTGTACAACATACCGCTTTCCTTTTCCTATACCAATCAAAAATTCGGGTACGACAAACCCGTTTTAATGAATCGTTTGAGTATACATCCGTCTTATAAATGGATTACAGCCCATATTGGAGACGTAAGCATGACTTTCTCTCCTTACACCCTGAGCGGTCATCAGTTTTCAGGTTTTGGAGTTGATTTAACCCCACAAGGAAAATTTAAAATCAGCGCCATGTACGGACGACTGCTAAAAAGCAGCGAATACAATTCTGCCTATCCGGATATCCTGCCAGCCTACAAAAGATTCGGATATGGATTTAAAACCGCTTATTCCTTAGAAAAAATAAACCTGGGACTTACTTTGTTCAAAGCAAGAGATCAGATCAATTCTTTAAACAACCCTGTACCCTTTGAACTGGATGTTGCTCCAAAGGAAAATGCTGCCATTAGTTTTGAAACTAACTTTAAGCTTTTTCAAAAACTGCAAGTCTCGACCGAATATGCCAACAGCAGTATTACAGAAGATTTAAGAGTTGTGGCAGGTGGAAAAGCAAAAGGAGTTTCCTCTCTTCTATTGGGTAGAAACAGCACAACAACCAGCTATAATGCCTTCAAAGGACAGTTGGCTTACCCGGCCGGAAAAGGTACTTTAGGATTAGGTTACGAACGAATTGACCCTAACTACAGAACTTTTGGAGGATATTATTTCAACAACGATTTAGAAAACATAACCGTTAATGCGACCCAAAATCTGTATAAAGATAAAGTATCACTTGCCTTAAACTTAGGACTTCAAAAAGACAATTTAGAAAAGCAGAAAGAAAGCCAGATGAAACGTTTGGTAACCTCTGCTAATGTCGATTTGAGACCCAATCAAAAATTAAGCCTGAACCTGAACTACTCTAACTTTCAATCGTTCACCAACAGCCGTAATCAGTTTGACTACATCAATCAGGTTTCAAATTACGAGTATTTAGACACTTTGAACTTTAGACAAGTCAACCAAAATTTAGGTCTGACGGTAAACTATTTATTAAGAAACGACAAACAGCTAAAAAAAGCCATAAGCGCCAATTTCTCGATGCAGGATGCTGTAAACCAACAACAAGGAAAAGCAGTTGCAGGTGGAGCTTCTACCTATTACAACTCAGCCCTTACCTATTCGCTAAGTTATCCGCAAAAAGAACTAAGCTTCAATGGTTCCGTAAATAATACCTACGGACAAACAGACGGAGGAACAAATTTTATTATCGGACCAACAGTCGGAGCCACCAAATTATTCCTGGACAAAAAACTGAATGCGACTGCCTCGACCAGTTACAATACTAGTTATAACAATGGTCAGAAGCAAAACGACATCTTCAACTTCAGATTGAACGGATCTTACATTTATCTTGAAAAACACAATTTCAATATGAGTGTCATCACCTTATTCAATAAGACAGGTACAGGCAAAAACAACGATCTGACCGCTACCCTGTCTTATACCTATTCTTTCGACAAAATCAAAATGCGTCCGAAAAGAGAACCAAGAACCGACGAGGACATGAACCTTACTTCTATTCTGAAAATAAACCTCAACGGAAAAATTTTAGAAGGAACACGTGATCAGATTACTGCTCAATTAAAAGAAATGCAATTGGCACTAAACCCATTACCGGAAAAAGAAAGCACCAATTTAGAGCATTTACTCACTCTGGCTTCCCTTACACCGGATGACAAACAATTTAAAGAGAAAGTATTGGATTATCTTGAAGCTTACAACATCGAAGCAGAAAGCGTAAAAAAATTCAACGAATACCTTCTTGAAGCCGCCAAAAAATTGGAGATCGAAATGAAGAACAAAGATTCAAATCTGGAAAATGCTTACGTTTCGGCCTTAGGAAAGGTAAACAGCCACAAACTGCATGGCGTGAGTGAAGAAAATAACGCTGATAAAGCAGCTTTCAAATCCTATCAGAAATTAATGGAAAGAAGCAATAAAAATCGTGATCAGCTCACACGTCACCGATGGATGCTCAAAGAAATTTCGACATTGACTAAACTGCCGGCTGCCGAAATACAGCAAAATCCCGCTGCAGTAGTTTTTAGCGCAGAACAAATTGAAGAAGCTTTTAAATCGATAAAAGATAAAAAACCCGGTCCTGAAATAATAGCCGCTATCGAAATCAAAATGATACCGTTTTATCATGATCTGGCTCTCAAAAATGCAAACAGTGATGAAATCGATCTTAACCATATTCAAAAATAAAAGGAGTCAATACCTACTTACTAACCTGACAAAAAATGGATAAAATTCAATTACCCAAAATGCTGAAAAACTTACACCTGTACCTGCTGCTGCTCTGCTCTCTAGTAGGATTTGAGGGCTTTGCACAAACCTTCCCGATTTCGGTTACGACCCAAATTACGCAGCCATCCCCTATTTACCTGAGCAAATATGCCGATGCGACTACTATAAACAGTCCCATTAAAATCCAGTTGCTGCTCAACGATTTGACCATCTCCAACCGTCAGGTTCGATTAAAAATTTACTTTCAGGGCAACGGAATTTCGTTCAGCAACAACGATTTTGTTGCAGGAGCAAAACCACTGTACCTCGAAGGAGGATTCCCATTGCAATTAACCAATGTTGATCTGGCTCCCTATTTTCAATACCAGAACTTGTTGGGATTAAATCCAAATCAATATGCACAGCCTTTACCAGAAGGAATTAGTAACTTTTATGTAGAGGTATATGATTTTGCTACAGGAAAAAAACTGTCCAGAAAAACAGGTACAACTACTGTTATTTTTCAAAATGAACCGCCCTTCCTAAACCTGCCTTTAAACAATGCTTCGATCATGCAGCAAAACCTGCAGAACATTGTTTTCAGCTGGACGCCAAGAAGCATCAACGTTAGTAATGTAGAATACGAATTTTCATTAGTCGAAATCTGGGACAGCTACACCCCGGTGCAAAATGCATTCGCTTATTCACCTCCGCTATATACCACAACCACCAAAATGACCACTCTGCAGTACGGCATGAGTGAACCTCAACTGATTCCCGGTAAAAAATACGCCTGGCGCATCAAAGCAAAAGCCATTTTAGGAGCCGAAGAAATTGGTGTATTTAAAAACAACGGTTATACCGAAATCTTTGCTTTTACCTACGAAGTATTCTGTACCTCTCCCCTTGCCATCAAAACGGAAAGTATCAGTCAGGATCAGGCCAAAATAAGCTGGAGCGGTAACATCGACAACTTTGACTATCAGGTAAACTATCGTGAGAAAAATTCCGGTTCGGAATGGTACAAAGCTGTCACACCAAGAGAAAATATTACGCTTAGCAACTTAAAACCTAACACCACCTACGAATATACCGTAGGATCATCCTGTGATATAGGCAAATACATTAAAAGTTCAATCTTTGAATTCACTACCATTGCCAGAGATGAAATTGTATTTCAGGGTTGCGGTATCAAGCCGGATCCCCGAGATCTTGCCAACCAGACACCGCTTCCGGAACTTTTCTCAAATGATGTAGTTTCAGCGGGGGATTTTCCTATCGTAGTTTTAAAAGCAACCGGAAGTAATGGTAATTTCTCGGGAGAAGGTTATGTAACCCTTCCTTTCCTGGAGAAATTCAGAAAACTGATTGATGCTGCTGATGCCTTAGGTGCAAAAGATGAAAACGGAGCTTCAAAAGGAAACCTTAGCGAAAACACCCGAATCAGAATAACCTTTAACAACATCGGTGTTAACAGCGATTTTAAATTAATTTCAGGAGAAATTATTGCAGCCTATGATCCTACCTGGAGCGGTATCTCAGATTTAGATGGTGTCATTAATGACGCCTTTGGTGACGCCGGGAATGTGGTCAATCAGGACATCCAGTTCCCTATAAAATCAGTAGTAAAAAATCCGGATGGAAGCATTACAATAACAGGTCCGGATGATGTTAAAGTTAACTTACCAAAAACGGTAAATGATATTATAATTACGGATAAAAACGGTAAACAATATGCCGTTCCTGCTAATGCCCCTGCCGGAAATATCGAAAAAACAGGACAACTCGCTCCGGGAGGAATTCCAAATTCCAAGAATACAAACGGAATGGGATCTGGTGGAAGTGTGACTGAAATTTCGTCTGCAGATGTAAATGTAATTTTCTCTAAAGGAAATGGATTTTATGCTTTTGATAATGCCCCTGCAGCAGCAAACGGAAGCTTAGGTAAAACTTACGAAACAATCCCTCAAAAAAGTGGTGGTACGTACAATGTAAATTTGAAAGCTATTTCAAACAGTCCTAATAAAACGGATATTGTAACCGCAACCGCCAACTTTAAAAACGGAAAAACCAAAAAAGATCTTGTCTTTAAAACTCAAAATGGTACCGCTATTGACAGTACTCAAATTGTTTGGAAAGATAATGTTGCAACATTAACCCTGAAAAAAACTTTAGATTTTGCTAAAGAAACAGTTATTGCAACCGTAAAACCTGCTGCATCAAAAGACCCGAAAGAAACTGTCGGGAAATACGATATTGCCGGAGCGATAGATTTATGGCATTTGACCAATAAAAAAGTAAATGTAATACTGGTTAGCGTTAACAATGCTTCAATACCTGCTAATGCAAAAGAGCAATTGAATGCAATTTATGAACCAGCCGGAATAACATTTGACGTTAATACCATAAATGTAACCTTAGACAACAGCTGGGGAGAAAGCATCGAAACCAGTGACAGCGACTTGCTGAACACCTATACACCGGACCAACAGCAAATCACCAATAATCTAAAAGCAAAATTAGGTTCCGATTATAAAAAAGACACCTATTATGTAATTTATACCGGAGCTCCTTCCGATAAATCAAACATTCTGGGCTTTATGCCACTGAAGCGACAATATGGTTTTATTTTCAACAAAACCAATACCGTTCGTACATTGGCTCACGAATTAGGTCATGGTGTCTTTGGATTGAAGCATCCATTTACAGAGTATAACACGACTACAACCACAGACCTTTTAATGGATTACGGTACGGGAGTACTTTTAAGCCATAATGACTGGCAGGTACTTCATGCGCCCGGATTACAATTGTATCCGTTTATTCAGGGGGATAGTGATGGGGAAAATGTTAAAACATATGAAAAAATCCCTTACACTTTTGCTAACTTAGATAAAGACTCTAAAGATGATTCAAAAGGAACAGTATCATTCATTACACCTGATGGTCAAATCGTATCTATTAATCACAAGAAATTAATGAGATATGAATTTATTTATGGATCTATAAGTGGGAATGAAGATTCAAAATCATACAACAACAAAACTAAAACTGGTGCCTTAAAAAGATTTGAAAAACTTGAAGATGATGGAAAAACAATACATGAATATGTATATGATCCTTCGAAAGGATATGTTGATCTACAAGATAAAAAAATATATAAAGATGTCACTGATTTTAGTAAAGTTGATGGTTTTATCTATCCATTGTTAAATTCTAATTCAAATTATGCAATTTTCAAATTATCATTCCCTATTTCAGAACACCAAAAAATAACTCAATACAATGGTGGAACAGGAGAAATTACACTTGATGTATTTATTAATAAAATTGCACCTTACTCTTCTCGTTTTCTAAATAATTTAAGCAAAGAAATTTCTGTATCCAACAATTCTTGTTTGTGGTGCTATGACCAAAACACAAAGAATATGCTTAAGGAACATTTTGGTAAACCTGAGCAGCTATGGATAAATAAAATTGCCGAAATGCGAGTAGTATATCCTGGCTTTTTTGACAAATTTTCAAATACATATTCGGAAAACTCAGGTGCAGGTGCTACAGTGTATACTGGTCCAATAAAAACCACTTATAAATGGTATGAAAATTTTAGAGTTAATTTAAACGACCATACGGGATGGAGAGGACAAGCAAACACATATAATTTTGTATATGAACTATACAACAGCTCAGACAAACAGAAATATTACGAAAAATACTTTCAGTACTTTGATACCTCTCTTAATGAACAGGTGAAAAACAATAATGAATGTCTTAAATCTTTATTTGACCCAAATATTACACTTAAAACTATCAATGAAGAACAAGTTAAATGTTTAAAGTTAGCTACAGAACTAGAATATCAAAATTTAAACTCTGAAAGAGCAATAGCATTAGTTAAAACTCTAATGCAAAGAAATTTATGGGATGAAGAAGAAGAAAAAATTATTGTAAAGATAATTGCTTATACTAAATTTAATTCAAACACTCTAATCGATTTATTAGAAAATGACAAAATAGTTTTCAGCTGGCCAAATACGAGAGGCGGTTCGGGCCCGGCAACAATAAAAAGAGAATTTCCTCTGTGGTACATCATATATCTTAAAATAAATGACAGCAATCTAGTAATCTCTGGTGACAACCGAAAGTTGCTGATGAGCGTATTCTATCAGCATTTCCTAAGATCCGAAAAATATACTAATGGTATTAACAAAATTATAGACAGCTATAAACTAAAATCTGTTAAGGAACTTACTGAATATCTTAAAAAACCTGAAGTTGCGGTTACATATGATTATAAAAATATCTTTGTCAGAGGATATGCAGATTTTGCGTCATATCTATCAAGTTCAACAGTTATTGGTCTTTTTTATGATTATAATGGTAAAAGCCATAAATTTTTATCTATAGACGCTAAGTATGATGAGCAGACAAAAAAAATCAATGTAGAGCAAGTCCTAAAAGAAGGTTTGTTTAAAAATGAATCAATGAGTACAAAATTGTATTCTCCTTTTGATTTTATGCTCTTTAAAAACTTATCAAAAGATAATCTTCTCACAGATTATACTGCAAATAAAGATAAGGACGGAAAACCAGTTGCAATTCCTGTACCGGCAATCTTATCTCTTTATTCAAGTGATGTTGGTGATAGCCAAACTCAGGCCGATATTATACAAACCTCATTTGATGCTTTAACATTAGCTATACCAGGCGGTCAATTAACAAAATTAGGAAGAGTTTTATTTTATGCAGATAAAATAAGTTCTGTCGCAAGTATGGCAGGAACTGCTTTTAGAGAACAAGACCCAAAACTTGCGAACTTTTTTAATAAAGCTAGTTTGGCAACTGGTATTGTTTCTATTGGTGATTTAGTTATGCCAAATAATATGTTGAAAATTTCTAATGAATTTGAAGCTATTAATGACGCTAAAAATATTGGTGAAATTGTTGGCGAAACACAATTGAATTACAAGGCTATTGATATAAAAAATCAATCAATTGAATTTGCTGCTGAAACTAAGCTTTTAAATACGAACAACAATATTCAACTATTATCTAAACCTACAAAAGAACTATCTGCTATACAGTTAGAGAAAAATTTAGATGCTTTAAAAAATGCAAAAGCAATTACTACCACAGAAATAGAATTGATAAACAATGCAATCTTAATATTGAGATCAGAAAAAGGAGTTAGTGAAACGAGAGATTTGTTAACTTTACTTAAAAAATCTGAATTAAGTTCACTTAATAAAGAAGTTGAAGGCCTTAGCGTTGCTACTAAAGAAGATTTTCTAAAAGATTTTGCAAAAGCTGACTTAGCAACTTTAAGAAAGTTACAAGATGAAAAATTAGTAGTATATTGGTCTAAATGGGCTTCTAAAGGAATCAAAGGCAGTGAAGAGTTGTCTACTATTTCTAGAATTGAAAAGTTAAAGAAAGGAACTTTTGAAGCTTTTGAAAGTACCGTTGGTAATTCTACAATAGCTCAAAGAGTAAAAGCGTATGAGCTATGGGGTGATGAGAAATGGGATGAACTATATGATTTCTTCCATGCAGATCCAGGTAATGAAATTAATGGAGGTTGGCCACCGTTTGACGGCTTCATAAAAATAGAAACTGTAAAAAAAGACACAGAAATTCTAGCGGAGGGAGGAATATTTGATCGTTTTCAAAATCCAAAAGTGGATAAAGCTGATGGAAAAATTACAGAAGTTACTGAATTAGGTGGTGGATTTGCAAGTCCTGTATACAAAAATGAATATAATAAAATTGACATTCAATATACCTATGATTCTAGAGCTTTATTAGAAGATGTACAAGAAGGTATGGTATATATAAAATTTAAAATAAAAGATGCGTCAGGAATAGAATTTAGCTATGGAGACGCAATTCCATGGAAAAATAAAAATGGGATTAAACAACAAGGACTAGCTAAACAAATACGAACAAAACCTAAATTCCATGAGTCGTCCTTCAAAAAAGGAATTACTTATGATATTGTACAACGTTCTGTTTTTAGAGGAGGCAAATGGGTAGATGATATTGAAGACTTGACATACAAAATGGATAAAATAATTACTAAAATTGATTGTAGCAAATGAAACTAATAGAAAACTTTTATTGTATCCAGACAGAGATCATGGGTAACGGAACTGAAAAAGTTAGCCAAGGTATGACTTCAATAAAAACTGAATTAATAAGACCTAGTATAAAAATTATAAACGAATATGGCGGTAGTACTTCCTCTGAAAAAAAAGAGTATAGAAAAAAATTAATCGCTAATCCTTATATAGATCCGAAAGAATCTTTTACAATAGGTGAATTATCATTTTTATCTAAGACATACGGGTTTGAAATTCAAGAAGATCTTAAATATAAAGGCTATTATGATACTATTTTAAGGATAAATAAAATGTATAAATCTCCTGGAGAGATCATTCTAATTGAACAAAATGAAAAAGAATATTTAAGGATAGAATTTAGTAGATGGACATCCGAGGCTCAACCAAGAAGTGCGGCGGAAGATAGCTTAGGAGAAGACGTTACTTATATAGTAGGTATCTGGGAGTCACCATTATTAACAGATGAAATAATTGCAAAAATAAAAGGCATAAAATAATGAAAAACAGAATAAAATTCTATTTAACACTCTGGATTGTATTATTCGCATTTTTAAACGTAAATGCACAATGTGAGACAATTATGAGATTCTTTAAAGATGATATGTATACATCTAAGGAACTTGTAGCATTTGCCGAAAAAGAACCACAAAAGGCGTTTGATTCTTGGAAAGTTTTATACAATGAGAAAACAGGTCTAACAAAAAATATAGAAGAGCTTAATCTGGTTTCAAAGAATTTAGATGAAATTAAGAATGTTGGCGGATATGTAAAATGGAAAGATTTAAAAGATGTTGAAAAGTTTCCAACTCCTTTAAACGAAGGCAAAAATATTTTTAGGGGATACGCATCTGACTATCTAAAAGCCAAAACTCGATTTAAACAATTCCGCGAAAATAATATTTATGAATTAAGAAAAAAATATTCTGGAAACGAATTACTAGAAGAAATCCAGAAGTTCGACAAACGAAATTTAGCTTATTTTGATGGTAAAATAGATAATCTATACATAACTTCAACCGATGTTAAAATAAGTGGAAATAAATTTGATGGAGAACCAATATTCGATTCATATAAAATTGATAAGCAAAGTAATATAAATACTGATAGCGCATGGAGTAGAGAATTTGATACAGAATATGTAGGATTAAGTGAGATAGCTCAAAAATTAGGTGGCAAAAAAGGAGCTATTCTACCTAAAGTAAAGGGTGAAATTACAATTGCTTCTGAATTACCATATTGTATTTCCTGCCAAGGAGTTATACAGGATTTTGCTAATATGTTCCCTAATGTGAAAATAAATTTGGTAGATGGAATTAAAAACATAAAATAATTTTAAAATGGAAAATATTGATTTTGACACTAATCCAATTTGTAATATAAGAGAAGAGAAATTCGATTGGGGAGAACCTTATAATATATACACTCCAATTTTCAAAACAGACATCGAAGGAAATCTATCACTTTTGGAATTTTCCATTGAATTATTTGGAAAAAACAATTTTAAAAAACAATTATTATTATTACACAATAAACTAGCCAATTATGAAGAGTTTAATTCTATTGAAAATTTAAATGAAGAAATTTCCAATAGAGAACATCTACTTGATTTAATAAATAAATATATAGTTATTAATAATGAATGTATTACTCCTTGGGTAAAATATAGTTTATCTATAACAGAAACTGACTATATAAATTTATTAGAGGAAATATTGAATTTGAAATTAAACTATGTAAAAGAGATTTAACTTGAAAATTGCAATAAATAAAAGACTCTAGGTCAATTGCATTTGAAACAATGACTATAGTTAAGAAAACTACTAGAGAAATAATTGTTGAAATTGGAGATATTAAACCAGTTTATTTAATTTGTAATCTATTTTTTGATTATTTTGGAGTTGAAGAAATAAAAGTAAATATTAATATCAAATTTGAATAGTTATTATGCCTTATGACATAGAAGATTTTACAAATGCATTAATGAAGAGGCTGGATGGCATAAAGAAAGAAGTATAAAAAATAATTTTCAATGAACATACTTTACAATGGATGACTCAAGAAAGAAAAGAATTAGATATTATTCTTCCTAAAAATTCAATCTTAAAAAAAAACCATGGGGTTGAATAAAATTTAAAAACTAATTCTCCTATAAACACAAAAAGCTCTGGAAGTCCAGAGCTTTTTCTATTCAAAAAAACAACAAATCAATCAATTCTCTTTAATCACTTTTTTCTCTTTATAGTTAATCCCTAGTCCTCCGGCAATATAAACCTTAATCAACTCCTCAGTGTTGATCTTTATGTTTTGATGAAGAACCTTTCCTTTCACTTTTTTAAGGTCGAAAGGGATCGTTTTGGATAAATAATAATCCCCGCTCGAGATTGTAATCATAAGGGCTTCACCCTTTTTAGAAACCAAGGACGTAATCGAAAAATCACCGGTTTTTGAATCTATTTTCATAGGAGGCTGTGAATCATTGATACTAAGGGTTAAATTCGGATAGACTTTGCCGCTTAAGGGCCTGTTGGTTTTTGCATCTAACAACTTCCCTTTGATTGTTATCGAAATTTCTTCCTGAACGGTTTGACTAATGGCTATTTTCCCCAGAATATTACTTTTAGGTACTGATTCATTTATTTCAGTCTGAACCGGAGTTTTTTCCTGTCCAGCAACATTTGAAGCCAGCAGAATAGAAGCTGCTACTGCCGCATACTTCAGATTATTCATTTTGGAAGTCTCCTGGTGCACAAACTCCTCTTCTAACTGTGTTGTTTTTAATCGGGCACAAATATTCTTGTCTTTATTATTGGCAATGAATCTGGCCACTTCAGTATTCGTTTTTCGGCTTAAATCAATTACATTCTTAACACAGGTATTACAAAATGACCCTTCTGAATTAGGGATCATATTATCAAAATTTTCAGAACAAGGATTCGCTATTTCTAAGGTGAATTTCTTTTTCATACGATACTATTTTTAGTTTAAATCGTTCAAAAGACGATTATACTTCTATAGAGTGTATTTTAAATGAAAAGGTTGGGAAGAACTAAAAAATATTTTTCTTTTTTGTCTCACTACGAATTAAAAAAGACAGGTTTTTATCCAAATTCAGCTATATTTACAAAAAAAATAAAAGAATGAAAACATCAAAATACACCAGATATGCGATAATCCTTTTGGTTGTTGTATTCGTTGTTCTAAGTGTGCTAAGCTAAAATGACAATCATCTGAAAAAAATCTGCTTTAAGCTGACACGTATTCTATAACCGGTAACATCAATCATGTTACCGGTTTAGTTTTATATTTGACCTGTTTAAATACAGAAAATCATTTAAAATTGGCGGCTTCCAAAAAATTAAGATAAAAAAAACTCCATCCGTAAAACGAATGGAGTCTTATATTTAAAAAAGCAGTTTAATGTACTACTTTACAAATTCAATTTTTTGAACTTCTTCTTCATTAACACTGTCAAAGAAACCTTGTTCGTTCATCCAGTCATCGCTGAATACTTTACTCATATAACGAGAACCGTGATCCGGAAATATAGCAATAATATTACTGTCTTTTGTAAATTCTCCTTCTTCTGCATATTGCTTAATAGCTTGCATTACAGCTCCTGAAGTATATCCTACGAATAAACCTTCCTTTCTGGTGATCTCCCTTGCAGAGTGAGCGCTTTCTTCATCCGTCACTTTCATGAACTTATCGATGATATCAAAATCTGTCGCTGAGGGAATTAAGTTTTTACCTAAACCTTCAATACGGTACGGGTAAATCTCTTTGTTATCGAACTCTTTCGTTTCGTGGTATTTTTTTAATACTGATCCAAAAGCATCAACACCTAAAATTCTAATATTCGGGTTTTTCTCTTTTAAGAATTTTGCAGTTCCTGAGATCGTTCCTCCTGTTCCGCTGCAGGCAATAAGATGCGTAATTTTTCCTTTTGTCTGTTCCCAGATTTCCGGTCCGGTAGAGTTATAATGCGCATCAATATTCAATTGATTAAAGTACTGATTAATGTACACAGAACCTTTTGTTTCTTCGTGTAAACGTTTCGCTACATTATAGTATGATCTTTCATCATCTGCTGAAACGTGAGCCGGGCATACATAAACTTTTGCACCTAAACTCCTCAACATGTCTATTTTATCTTTCGATGATTTTGAACTTACTGCCAAAATACAATTATAGCCTTTTATAATGCTTACCATAGCCAAACTAAAACCTGTATTACCGGATG
Organism: Flavobacterium sp. N502540; assembly: GCF_025947365.1. Lineage (NCBI taxonomy): Bacteria > Pseudomonadati > Bacteroidota > Flavobacteriia > Flavobacteriales > Flavobacteriaceae > Flavobacterium > Flavobacterium sp. N502540. The sequence goes on along the minus strand of NZ_CP110012.1, from coordinate 3,658,167 downwards.
TTGTTTCGATAATGGTATCACCTGGTGATAGAATACCTCTTTTTTCGGCCTCTTCAAGAATGTATAACGCTATTCTATCTTTTGAGGAATGTCCCGGATTAAAAGCTTCAACCTTTGCGTAGAAATTACCTTCTAACTCTTCGGTGATTTTATTTAGTTTAATAAGGGGGGTATTGCCTATTAATTCTAAAACATTATTATAAGCGTTTATTTCTTCTTTCATAAAAAAATAGTTAATCAAAGGCATTTTAAAATAACCTTGATAGGTTGCAAATTTAACAAAAAAAATCTAATTAGCTTTTAATTTTTTCTAAATCTAATAAAAAACTAAATTCCTTTGCTAAGTCTTTTAGAGCCTCAAAACGTCCTGAAGCTCCGCCATGTCCGGCATCCATATTAGTGTCTAAAAACAATAAATTGCCATTTGTTTTTAAATTTCTCAATTTGGCTACCCATTTGGCAGGTTCCCAATACTGCACCTGCGAATCGTGTAATCCGGTAGAAACATACATATTAGGATAATTTTGAGCTTTTACATTATCATACGGCGAGTACGACAACATATAATCGTAATATTTTTTATTGTTGGGATTCCCCCATTCATCATATTCTCCTGTGGTCAACGGAATACTGTCGTCCAGCATTGTGGTAATAACATCTACAAAAGGCACCTGAGCAATCACTCCGTTATACAGTTCCGGTGCTTCGTTCGAGATAACTCCCATTAAAAGCCCTCCCGCTGATCCTCCTTCTGCGTACAAATGTTTAGAAGAAGTGTATTTTTCGTTAATTACAAATTTAGAGCAATCGATGAAATCTGTAAAGGTATTTTTCTTTTTTAACAGTTTTCCATCTTCATACCATTGTCTCCCTAAATCTTCTCCTCCTCTGATATGGGCAATTGCATAAACAAAACCACGATCCAGTAATGAAAGTCTTGTAGAAGAAAAATAAGTATCCATTGTGATTCCGTAAGAACCATAAGCATAAAGAAGTAACGGATTTTTACCGTTTTTTTCCAATCCTTTTCTGTAAATCATCGAAATAGGCACTTTAACACCATCCCTGGCTGTTGCCCAAACGCGTTCTTCGATATAATTTTCTTTATCGAATTTACCTCCTAAAACCTCCTGCTCTTTTAAAACTTCTTTGGTTTTAGTCTTCATATTGAAATCGATCACAGAAGATGGTGTTGCCAGTGATTGGTAACTGTAACGCAAAATATCCGTATCAAAATCAACATTTGTTGTGGTATATGCATTATACGTTTCGCTGCCAAAAGGCAAATAATAATCGGGCTCACCATTCCATGGCATAATGCGAATGTGGTTCAAACCATTTGAGCGTTCTTCAACCACTAAATAGTTCTTAAAAATTTCAATATCTTCCAATAAAACATCTTCACGATGCGGAATAAGATCTACCCAATTCCTTTTTCCTGTTTTGTTTTCAGGAGTTTTCATCAGCTTGAAGTTAGTTGCCTTGTCTTTATTCGTTAGAATGTAAAACGAATCTTCATAATGCGAAATACTGTACTCCAGCCCACGAACACGGGTCTGAAACACTTCAAACTCCCCATCCGGGTTATCAGAATTCAAAATTCTGTATTCTGTAGTTAAGGTACTTCCGGAACCAATTACGATATATTTTCTTGATTTCTCTTTGCTGACAGAAACATTAAAGGTGTCATCCGTTTCATTAAAAACCAAAACATCCTTTGCTGCATCTGTATGTAATTTGTGTCTGAAAATTTTATCCGCTCTTAACGTTACTTGGTCTTGTTTGGTATAAAAAACAGTTTTATTATCATTGGCCCAAACCGATCCTCCAGTTGCATTTTCGATTTTATCCTTTAAAATTTCTCCCGTTTCTAAGTTTTTAAACTGAATCGTGTAAATTCTTCTTCCTACAATATCAACTCCGAAACTTGCAAATTTATTATCAGGGCTTATACTTAAACCTCCTAATTTAAAATAAGCATGTCCTTTTGCCAATTCATTGCAATTGAATAAAATTTCTTCTTCAGCAGAGAGACTTCCTTTTTTTCTGGCAAAAATTGGATAATCCTGACCTGTCTCAAAACGGGTGATGTAATAATACCCATTGTAAAAATAAGGAACAGAGGAATCATCTTCTTTAATTCTTCCTTTCATTTCTTCATACAAGTCTTCCTGAAACCCTTTTGTATGTGAAGTCATACTTTCGTAATAGGCATTCTCCTGATTCAGATAATCAATTACCTCAGGGTTTTCGCGATCATTTAACCAGAAATAATTATCGACTCTGGTTTCTTTATGTTTTTTTAGTGATTTTGGAACTTCTTTGGCTATTGGGGCCACTATATCGTTTTGCATTGATTGAGCATTAGTTTTTAAATACGAAGCAGCAAAAATACTATAAACACAACAGAACCAAATTAATTTTTTCATAAAATATATGTTGCTTTCATACAGCAATATACTAATTTTGTACGGAATAATTTAAAAATCAACTAAAATGGATTTAATGGGAATGATGGGTAAACTTAAAGAAACCCAGCAAAAAATTGAAGATACAAAAAAACGTTTAGACACCGTTTTGATTGATGAACAAAGCGCTGACGGATTATTAAAAATAACATTAACAGCAAATAGAAAAGTAAAATCAATCAGCATTGATGATTCTTTATTGGAAGATAAAGAACAACTTGAAGACTACCTTATTGTAACTCTGAATAAAGCAATAGAAAAAGCAACAAGCGTAAACGAAAGAGAATTGGATGCTGTTGCCAAAATGGATATGCCAATGATTCCGGGAATGGATAATCTTTTTAAATAAGGTTAAAACTCAAGGTGTAAAGGCTCAGAGTAGCAAAGGACAAGGGCTTTTGCTTTGTCAAATTTGAGTGCTATAAACAAAAAAGATACACAGATCTGTGTATCTTTTTTGTTTAATCTTTGTCCCTTTGAACCTTTGCAGCCCTGAAACTTTAACTAAAACTTCTGCAACGTTTCAATTACATAGGTATGCATTACTTCTTTATAATCTAAATGCGTCACGATTCGAAGCTTATTATGCCCCATCGAGCTTATTAAGATATTTTTTTGTTTTAGCTTTTCAATCAAAAGCTGATCACTATATCCTTCTGCCAAAGAAAAAATCAAAATATTCGTTTCTACAGGCTCTATTGCTGAAACCCAGGATTTTGTACTTAATACAGCCGCAATTTCTTTAGCTCTTCTGTGGTCTTCTGCCAGTCTTTCAATATTATGTGCCAAAGCGAACAATCCCGCTGCTGCCAAATATCCTACCTGACGCATTCCTCCGCCAAGTATCTTCCTTATTCTCAACGCTCTACGAATATCTTCTTTCGTTCCTAGCAACACAGAACCTATTGGAGCACCTAATCCTTTAGACAGACAAACCGATATTGTATCGAAAATTGCTCCAAATTCTTTTGGGTTTTGTCTTTTTGCCACCAATGCATTCCAAATTCTCGCTCCATCCAAATGGAATTTCAGATTATTAGCATCGCAAACTTTTTTTATCTCTCTTAAATCTTCTAATTCATAACAAGCCCCACCCCCTTTATTGGTCGTATTCTCTACACAAACCAAACTTGTTAACGGACTGTGGTAAAACTCAGGATCATTAATCGCCGCAGCAACCTGACTGGCATTTATCATCCCTCGATGTCCGTCTAACAAACAACAGGATACACCGCTGTTGAACGAAACTCCTCCTCCTTCATAATGATAAACATGAGCATATTTATCTGCAATCAATTGTTCTCCGGGCTGTGTATGTAATTTAATTGCGGTTTGATTTGCCATAGTTCCAGACGGAAAAAAAAGCCCGGCTTCCATACCAAAAAACTCAGCAACTCTAGTCTCTAATTCGATAACTGTAGGATCTTGCCTGTATACGTCATCCCCAACATGAGCATTAAACATATACTGCAACATTTCATATGTTGGTTTAGTAATGGTATCGCTAATTAAATTTATTTCCATATTCTAAAAACTATATCTTATTTTTGTACAGCAAAATTACGTATTACTGTTAGTTAATTTTGGTAAGTTTCAGTAAATTTTAACTTCCCGATAACGATAGAACCAAATTAACGTAATATTTGTAAAAAACATATAAAACTACTATTAATTTATGACAACGACCGAACAAATAAAAGGTATTGTGGAGCGCCTTGGTGCGTTGAGGAGGTATCTTTGACGTTGATGCCAAACTAATCGAAATTGCGAACGAGGAAGAAAAAACTTTTGCACCTGATTTTTGGAACAATGCAAAAGAAGCTGAAGCTATTGTAAAAAACCTTCGAAACAAGAAAAAATGGATCGAAGATTACAACAAAGCAATCGAACTTACTGATGAATTGCAACTTGCGCATGATTTTTATAAAGAAGGCGAACTTTCTGCAGCAGAGCTAGACGAGCATTACAACACTACTCAAGCTCATATTGAAAACATCGAATTTAAAAACATGCTTTCAGATGAAGGAGACAGTTTAAGTGCCGTAGTACAAATTACAGCCGGAGCCGGAGGAACTGAAAGTTGTGACTGGGCCGGAATGCTAATGCGTATGTATATGATGTGGGGAGAAAGTTACGGTTACAAAATCAAAGAACTTAACTTTCAGGAAGGTGATGTAGCCGGAATTAAAACCGTAACTTTAGAATTCGAAGGAGATTATTCTTTCGGTTATCTAAAGGGTGAAAACGGAGTACATCGTTTGGTGCGAATCTCTCCTTTTGACAGTAATGCCAAACGTCATACTTCGTTCGTATCTGTTTATGTGTATCCGCTTGTTGACGATAGTATCGAAATTGACATTAATCCTGCCGATATCGAAATTACAACTTCCCGTTCCAGTGGTGCCGGAGGGCAAAACGTAAATAAGGTCGAAACCAAAGTGCAATTAGTACACAAGCCAACCGGAATTCAGATTCAATGTTCTGAAACAAGATCTCAACAGGACAACAGACAACGTGCTATGCAAATGTTACGTTCTCAATTGTATGAAATTGAGTTAAAAAAACAACAAGCTCAACGTGCCGATATAGAAGCAGGAAAAATGAAAATCGAATGGGGTTCACAAATACGTAACTACGTAATGCAGCCTTATAAATTAGTAAAAGACGTTCGTACAGGCTACGAAACCAGCGATGTTGATGGCGTTATGAATGGAAATATAGATCCGTTCCTAAAAGCCTACTTAATGATGATGGGACAGAAAGAGGAAGAATAAATTAGTGATCAGTTTGCAGTCTCAGTTTTCAGTTCACTGAGACTGACAACCGAGACCTAATACTGAGACTGAAAACTTAAAAGAAAAAGTTATGATAAAATGGGCAGATGTAATTCATTTTACAAATAAAGGAAATCCGATACCGGAAAAAAGAGTAGAAAAAACAGAGGAAGAATGGAAACAGCTTTTGACTCCCGAAGAATTTCAGGTAACCCGATTAAAAGGTACCGAAAGATCCTTCAGTTCTGAACTTTGCAGTTTGTTTGATCCCGGAATTTATGAATGTAAATGCTGTGGAACTTTATTATTTGATGCTTCAGAGAAGTTTGAGTCAGGAACAGGATGGCCTTCATTTACTCAGCCTTTAAAAGAAAATGCCATTGCATACCATGCCGACAAATCATACGGAATGATTCGGGTTGAAGTCGTTTGCAATACTTGTGATGCCCATTTAGGACACGTTTTTCCTGACGGTCCCGAACCTAGTGGCCTGCGATATTGTATTAATGCAGTTTCTCTTTCTAAAATAAAAGATTAAAAAAATAAAAATCGATTCCTTTCATGAAAAGCGAATCGATTTTTTTATATCCTACAACCTTTTAAATAGTTTTCAATAATTTTGTAAGTTACTACCTATCAATAAACTAAAGACTGTTTTCACTCACAACTCATATCAATTTAAAACCTAATTTACAGCAAAAAACCAACAGGAACAACTTAAATACAAACTAAAAAACATTAATAAATTAATAGCTAAAATGTTAATTTTGTAATATTTAAACTATTATTTTAAATATATTTCAATAAACTCAAAAATAACATTAGGTAATTAGAATCTAATTGATTTTATTTGGGAAAAATTAACCCCTATAATCTATTACATTCATTAAATGAAATCCTATTCAATTCAAGAAATTAACGAAGTAATCAATGGCGTAATTTACGGCACTACTTCACAAAGCATTACAGCCACAGAGCAACTAGAAAAAGCGACAACTTCAGAAATTTCATTTATAGGAAACAAAAAATATGAAAAATACTGGTCAACTTCAAATGCATCGATTGCAGTAGTTAACGAAGATATTTCAATAGAGCCAGGGGAAAATCGTGCCTTTATCAAAGTAAAAAATGCCGATCTGGCCATGTCTCAAATTCTAGCCCTTTTTGCCCCTCCTGCCCCAATATTCCATACTAATATTCACAAAACCGCTACTGTAGATGAAACAGCCATTATTGGTGAAGGCGCCAAAATTGGTGCCGGCTGCTACATTGGACCAAAAGTAGAGATTGGCTCCCATACCACTATTTATCCAAACGTAACTATTCTTGACGAATCAACCGTTGGTAATAATACTGTTATCTGGTCCGGAACAGTTGTAAGGGAACGTTGTCATATTGGCAACGATTGTATCATTCATCCTAATGCAACAATTGGCGCTGATGGTTTTGGATTTCGTCCATGCAGCGAGAAAGGATTAGTGAAAATTCCGCAAATTGGAAACGTAATTATTGGAAACGGAGTTGAGATTGGTGCGAATACTTGCGTAGACCGCGGAAAATTCAGCTCTACTATTCTTGGTGATGGCTGCAAAATCGACAATCTGGTACAAATAGGACACAATAGTAAACTAGGTAAGTTTTGCATCATGGCAGGAAACAGCGGTTTAGCCGGTTCTGTAACTTTAGGAAATGGCGTTATCATTGGAGGAAGCGCTTCCATCAAAGATCATACAACAATTGGTGATGGTGCTGTAGTTGGAGCAGGTTCAGGAGTTATTTGTGATGTTGCTGCCGGAAAAACCATGTTAGGTTATCCCGCTGTAGAAGCTCGAGATGCTTTAAAACAATGGGCCCTTCTAAAACGAATGGTTTGTGATATTAAAAAATAAAAAATTGATGATATAAAAAACCGGAAGTTCGCTTCCGGTTTTTTTATGTCTTAAACAGGCGCTTTACTTCTGCTAAAAGATACTAAAAATTTAACTATCGCAACCTTAATTTAATTTCACAACAGCACAATATTTATTATGTGGGTTTCAATTGATTTTGTAAATTAGCCAACACTATTTTGTTAAAACATTAAAATATTATGGATTTAAACTTCAATAAAAACGAAGATCACAATAAATTACTACTTTCTGAACTAAAACAAAAATTTGCTAAAGTAAAATTAGGAGGAGGCGAAAAACGTATCGAAAAGCTGCATGCCGAAGGCAAAATGACCGCACGCGAACGTATTGACTACTTGTTAGACGAAAATTCTAAAAGTATTGAAATCGGAGCTTTTGTTGGTGAAGGAATGTATGCCGAACATGGCGGCTGTCCGTCTGGAGGCGTTGTCATTAAAATAGGATACATCAGAGGAAAACAATGCATAGTGGTAGCAAATGATGCTACCGTAAAAGCCGGTGCCTGGTTTCCAATTACCGGAAAGAAAAACCTTCGTGCGCAGGAAATTGCCATGGAAAACAGATTACCGATCATTTACCTAGTAGACAGTGCCGGTGTTTATTTACCACTTCAGGATGAAATTTTCCCTGATAAAGAACACTTCGGAAGAATCTTTAGAAACAATGCACAAATGAGCAGTATGGGAATCACCCAAATTGCCGCCGTAATGGGCAGCTGCGTTGCCGGAGGTGCCTACCTGCCTATTATGAGTGATGAGGCTTTAATTGTAGACAAAACGGGAAGTATTTTCCTTGCTGGAAGCTATTTGGTAAAAGCCGCCATTGGAGAAACCATCGACAATGAAACTTTGGGTGGTGCTACAACGCACTGTGAAATCTCAGGCGTTACCGATTACAAAGCCAAAGATGATAAAGATGCCCTCGAAAAGATAAAAAACATCGTAGACAAAATCGGTGATTTTGATAAGGCCGGCTATAGCCGTATCAAAGCCGAAAAACCTGCTCTGGAACCTAAAGATATCTACGGAATCCTGCCAAAGGCGAGAAACGAGCAATATGATATGATGGAAATTATCAATCGTTTGGTTGATAATTCAGAATTTGAAGCTTACAAAGAAGGTTACGGTCAGTCTCTAATTACCGGGTATGCCAGAATTGACGGCTGGGCTGTTGGAATTATAGCCAATCAAAGAAAAGTAGTGAAAACTAAAAAAGGAGAAATGCAATTTGGAGGGGTTATCTACTCTGATAGTGCCGACAAAGCGACTCGTTTTATTGCCAATTGTAATCAGAAGAAAATACCTTTAGTTTTTTTACAGGACGTTACCGGTTTTATGGTCGGATCAAAGTCAGAACATGGCGGAATTATAAAAGACGGTGCTAAAATGGTAAATGCTGTAAGTAATTCGGTTGTTCCTAAATTTACCGTTATCGTTGGAAATTCTTACGGTGCCGGAAACTACGCAATGTGTGGAAAAGCTTATGATCCAAGATTAATTTTCGCGTGGCCAAGTGCTGAGCTTGCTGTTATGGGTGGAACTCAGGCTGCAAAAGTATTAGCTCAAATTGAAGCTTCTTCATTAAAAGCAAAAGGAGAAATCGTAGACGAAGAAAAAGAAACGGAACTGTTCAACAAAATAAAAGCGCGTTACGATGCACAAACCTCTCCTTACTACGCTGCTTCAAGATTATGGACAGATGCTATTATTGATCCTCTTGACACCCGTACCTGGATTTCTATGGGGATTGAAGCCGCTAACCATTCTCCTATTCAAAAACCTTTTAATTTGGGAGTGATTCAGGTTTAAGTTTTAAGACATTCCCATAAATGCGTTAAATAAAAAGTAAAAAACTTATTTTCAGTTACTTAAAAATAAATATATCATTAAAAATCAGTAACTTTAGTGAGTAATTTTTAATCACGTAGTATCATGGAAAATGTAAAAAGCTTAAATAAATGGGCCAATTCGCACACTTATTTACCTGTAGATTTAGTACGTATTGTATTGGGTGTTTTTTTATTTATGAAAGGAGTTTCATTTGTAACGAATGTTCAGTATCTGCATGATTTAATTTCTCCTATTGATAAATTTGGCGGCGGAATGTTTCTATTACATTACATCGCACCAGCCCACATGATTGGAGGTATAATGATCGTTTTCGGGCTGCTTACCCGTTGGGCAATAGCTGCTCAATTACCCATCCTTTTTGGGGCCGTTCTGATTAATTTTATGGGACACATGCATTCTGAAAGCTTGATTCTTGCAATTGTAGTTTTATTAGTTTGTGTGTTCTTTTTATTCTATGGAAGCGGAAAACACTCAGCTGACTATTATTTCAAAATGCAACAATAACTTTGTTTTATCCTCAACTGTACCAATTAAAAGTTGAGGATAAAATAATTAGCCCCTTTTGAAACGTTAATTAATGCTGCAAAATTTCTTTAATTGTCTTTTAAGAGTTAAATTCGCGACCATGAATTGGATTCGTAAGACTGTTACTTTTATATCACTTTTGATCATCACTTTTTTTGCCGCTCAGGCAAGCGAGTCTGTTGTTGACAAAAGTGAAAGTAAAAAAACAGACACTACTTTTTCTATCGACTATACCGACTCATTGGCTTTTATTCAGCCACAAACCGGTTATCATCTGGTAGGGAATATCAAAACCAATTCTTCCGGTTTAATCAAATGGTTTGACTCTTTATTGGTCGCTGTACCTCAGCATCAGGCCGTAAATACTGCCTCAAACTTTGCCAATCAGTTTAACACTCAGAGCAAAAAAGTTCTTTTAATGCTCTACCCCTTCCATTTTTTCTGGTAGATTACTTTATGAATTTTTAGTCGAAAAGATCTTTCTTTTCCCAATTATTAAGCCGTTTTCACCCTGAAAACTGTTTACTATTTCATATCAATTTATCAAATTTTAAAACAAATGGAAACAAGTGTAACCATAATTGGTATTGTGATCGCCATCATAGTAGCCATTCCTATTTATTTTTCAGCACGTTCAAACGCTGCAAACAAATCTAAAATCCTAAACATAAAAAAGAGATTCAATCCAACACATCCGGAAGACTTTGATCTAACCGAATCTCAAAGCAATAAAACGCTGACAATTGATCAAAAGAATAAAAAATTCATTCTGATGAATTTCAACCCCAATCAGGAAGAATCTACTTATGTTGATTTGAAAAAAGTCTCTTCCTGCAAATTGACACTTACAACCGACGGAAACTCGGATACCATACTAAAAATCGATTTTGAATTTCTGGACAAAGAAACTTCAAAAAAAAATACAATTGCTTTCTATGATTTCGACGATGACCGCATTAAACAAATAAGCGCTTATCAGGATCATGTGTTTGCGAAAAAATGGCTTAAAATCATTCAGGATTCTATTTAAATGTTAGTTATTTAATTCAACTAAAAGAGGCTCAAAATGGGCTACCAAGTGAACACAAATTCCACGAATTTGCACAAATTTTACCCCGTTAAGCTTGTTCGTGAAATTAGTTTCACAACAAATTGGTGACAATTAGTGCAATTCGTGTTACTTTTTTACACTTGTGTCCACACCGTAGCTCAAAATGAGTCTCTTTTTTTTTACATGATATTTGTCATTTTATTTTCGGCAGCAGTGGTCTAATTTTGAGGATCCAAAATCCTCTTTTATGAAAATTTCATTAACGCAAAAATACAACGTTCCCGGTCCAAGATATACCAGTTATCCTACGGTTCCTTATTGGAATGAAAATAATTTTAATGAACAGAAATGGATTACATCATTCCAAAGGGCTTTTGCAGAGAGCAATTCTCAAAACGGAATCAGTTTGTACATTCACCTGCCTTTCTGCGAAAGTTTATGTACTTTTTGTGGATGCAACAAACGAATTACTAAAAATCATAATGTTGAAGAAACTTATATAAAAGCTCTTTTAAAAGAATGGAGCTTATATTGTAATTTACTTCCGCAAAAGCCCCTTATAAAAGAGATCCATTTGGGTGGCGGAACTCCAACTTTCTTCTCTGTAAACAATCTGGAACAGCTTATCAATGGTATTTTTAAAAATGCCCGAAAAGCCGAAAACCACGAGTTTAGTTTTGAAGGCCATCCGAACAATACCACTTACGAACAGCTTAAAAAGTTGTATCATTTAGGTTTTCGAAGGGTAAGTTTTGGTGTTCAGGATTATGCAGAAAAGGTTCAAAAAGCGATTCATAGGATTCAGCCTTTTCATAATGTGGCGAAAGTGACCTTTTGGGCCAAAGAAATAGGATATACTTCAATCGGTCATGATATTATATTTGGTCTACCTTTTCAAACGGTAGAAAATGTTATTGATACTGTTGAAAAAACGAACTCCTTAAAACCGGATCGCCTGGCATTTTACAGTTATGCTCATGTGCCCTGGATCAAAGGCAATGGCCAACGTGGATTTAATGATGAAAACATTCCGAAAGATGCTGAGAAAAGAAAACTATATGAAGTCGGTAAACAATTACTGGCACAAAATGGTTATCATGAAATTGGAATGGATCATTTCGCCTTCGCCTCCGACAGTTTATACAAAGCGGCACAAGATAAAAAACTACACCGAAATTTTATGGGCTATAGTGCCTCCAAAACGCAGCTTATGATAGGCTTAGGCGTTTCCTCTATTAGCGACAGCTGGTATAGTTTTGCTCAAAATACCAAAACTCTGGAAGAATATTACCAATTGTTGGAATCAGACAAACTACCAGTGGTGAAAGGCCATATTCTCGATGATGAAGATCTAATCATCCGAAAACATATTTTAAACTTAACCTGTGAATTTGAAACTTCCTGGAGTGATGAATCTTTATATTTTGAAGAAATCCCAGCGGTTTTATCCGATTTAAAAGAAATGGAAAACGATCAGTTAATTGTAATTGAAGAAAATAAAATTAAGATTACCGAAGCAGGAAGACCTTTTGTACGTAATATTTGTATGGCTTTCGATCTGCATTTAAAAAGAAAATCTCCGGAAACAAACCTCTTTTCTATGACGGTTTAGATTGCTATGAAGGAACATTAACAATAGTATCCTGCGGAGCACTGCAAATGACCGGGATAATTGTTTACACCCTGAAAGGGTAAAAACTAAAGTGCAACAAAAAACATCTATCCCGCTTTCTATGAAATCCTCTAAGAAATCGTATGATTTTTATTCGAATCAACATGATTTGCAGAGGGCCTTGCCCTTTCAGGGCAATTCTGTATCTTTATCTAACACATTGTGCGTTGCACTATGCTTATTCTTTTGGGCTTTCAGCCCTTTTACATCTGTTTCAAACATTTAAACCCGGGGAAGAAAATTCTAATTAAGATCAACTCCTCTAAAATGGTATTTCAGTTGACATTAATAACTCTTAAGATTAAGGAGTAAACCTTTATAATCACATTTTTTTATCAGTTTACAACTTTTTCTGCTATTCTGCTTTTAATGCTACACAGAGGTTTTCGCATGATTCCTTTTTAATGACAATTAGGAGTCGACTGAACAAACAAACTCATATTGGATGGAGAAATGTAAGGAATTCCGAGACCTAATCCTCTTAGGATAAATAATACTCCGATAATAACAGCAACATAAGGAATTGCTTTCTGAATCTTATTTCGGAATGGAAGTTTAATTAATGAATTGACATACACAACAACCGTCATTAACGGTATCGTTCCTAAACCGAACAATAGCATATACAGCACTCCTAAACTGGCGCTTTGCATGGCTATAGCTCCAAATAAGGCAACATAAACCATTCCGCAAGGCAAAAAGCCATTCAACAGTCCGATTGTAAAGAGAGATTTATAGCTCCTGTCTTTAAATTGATTCCCTAAGCTTGATTTTACCCGGGAGATCATTTTATAGACTGGTTTGGAAAAGTTGTATTTGGAAAAGACTTTTTCTGGAATTAGAACAATGGCTATCATCGCCAAACCAATAAAAATGGACATTTTTTGCTGAAGTCCGGCCAAAAAGAATCCTCTTCCTAATAAACCAAAAATAAGTCCAATGGTTGCGTACGCAGTCAATCGGCCTAAATGATAGGTACTAATTTGAATTACCTTTTTAGCTTCATTTTGTCGGTCCACAGGCAACATCATGGCAATTGGACCACACATTCCGATACAGTGTAAACTGCTGATTAATCCAAATATGAAAGCGGAATACAACATCTTTTTAGTTTTTTGATACAGCCTACTTTACTACTGCTAAGTAAAAATGCTGTGCGAATAAAGACAAAATCAACTGAAAAGGAATCTTTTCAATTGATCGGTCTTTATACTGTTAATTTACATAGATTACCTCTTTAGACAGGTATTTTTTTCCGTCATACTGCCATTCCATATTGACATCCCAACGTCCTTTCACGAGTTTGTTTTTCGGAATTAACAACGCCGAGTTTGTTAAAGCAATTTGAGTATTAAAGTCAAATTTCTTATTTGACGGACGGTATAAGAGTATGTTACCTTTGACTTTATTGTTTTCAAAAACGGCAGGAAAAACTATTTCAACTCCATCTTTATGATAGGCAATTGAAGGTTTTTGCTGCAAATCCTGAGCGTTTTGAATACGTGCCATTTCTTCCTGAAAATGCGAATCATGCTTATAGTATTCTTCGACAACCAAATCATTGTCGTATTTACTATTCGATTGTACTTCAAAAACAAAATATAAAATGAAACTCATAAACAATGCAAATGCAATGACAATTCCGGTACCCCAATTTATTTTCATGATCGTATTTTTTTAATTAAAACTTCGCGGACCTAAAAAGTTAGTGGTAGTGGTTTCCAGCAGCTCTTTACCATTATAAACCCCTATTTTAACTTTCGTTTTATCACTCTCCAGAAGTACTTCATCTATTTCTATGAACAATGTTCCTTGCGAAATGCCTTCTTTAACTATTTTAAAATGCGTTTTTCCCACATTTTTAATTTCACCTTTTTGATCGATTAGCTCAAAATGGATATCATTATAATCTTTCATTGTCTTATTGACAATTTTATAGGTATATACATTACTGATCTTATCTCCTTTGTGCTGAAAAAGCTGTCCTGGTAAACGTAGAATAATAGCCTGAACATCGGTTCTTAAAAACAACATTCCAACAAATACACTCAACAGAATAAACAAAACAGCTGTATATCCTTTCATTCTTGTAGTGAACTTAAAAGGAGCTTTTTTCTCGATCTCGTCTTCAGACGCGTAACGAATAAGTCCTTTAGGTAAACCAACATTTTCCATGATGGAGTCACATTCATCAATACAGGCTGTACAGTTTGTACATTCCAGCTGTGTTCCGTTTCTAATGTCGATACCCATCGGGCAAACGTGTACGCATTGATGACAATCGATACAATCTCCTTTTCCGGTTAAGGCTCTGTCTTCTTTTTTACTGAATTTGGCTCGACCTTCCTCCTTTTCTCCACGTACAAAATCATACGCCACATTGATTGACTTATTATCCAACAGTACTCCCTGCAAACGCCCGTAAGGACAGGCAATGATACATACCTGCTCGCGGAACCAGACAAACACAAAATAAAAGACTCCCGTAAAGATAAGCAACGCAATAAAATTACTGGCTTGCTGAATCGGTCCTTGTTCTACCATCAGGAAAAGTTCGTCACTCCCCACCAGATAGGCCAAAAACACATTGGCAATTCCGAAAGAAATTAAGAAAAAGAGAGTCCATTTAATGGCTCTTTTTCGGATTTTCTCCGCGTTCCATTCCTGTTTTGCAAGTCGCATTTGTGCACCGCGATCTCCATCGATCCAATATTCAATTCGCCTGAAGACCATCTCAAGAAAAATAGTCTGCGGACAAATCCATCCGCAAAAAATCCTTCCAAAAACAACTGTAAATAGGATTATAAATACAACACCCACCAACATTGAGATCACAAAAAGATAAAAATCCTGTGGCCAGAATGGAAACCCGAATATATTGAAACGTCGTTCGATAATGTTGAACATCATAAACTGGTTTCCATTTATTTTTATAAACGGATTCGCAATTAAAATGGCTAACAAAACATAGCTGACGATCTTTCGGTATTCGTAGAATTTACCAGACGGTTTTTTGGGAAAAATAAACTTTCTCTTACCGCCTTCATCAATGGTTCCAATGGTATCTCTAAAAGCTTCGTCTGGTAAATTTGACATGGTATTATTTTTTAACTTCTGTACTATCTTTTGTTTTATCTGCTGTGTCGCCTTTTTTAGGGGCGCTTTGGTCTACCCAAACTTCTCCTTCCGGTTCTTTTGGATCTTTTGGATTACTGCCTTGTAAAGACAAAATGTAACTCGCTACTTTTTGAATTTCCTTTGGCTTCATCCCGTTGGTTTTCCAGGAAACCATTCCTTTTCCGTCACGTCCTCCATTGGTAATCGTATGGAAAATTTCTTTAATCCCGCCTCCTAAAATCCAGTGATCATCGGTCAGGTTTGGTCCAATTTGTCCACCACCGTCTGCTCTGTGACAGGCTGCACAATTGGTCATGAAGATCTCTTTACCGGCTGCTAAACTTGCATCATCTGTTAATAAGACGACTGTTTTTTCATCCATCAAATCGGGAGCTGTTTTAAGGTATTCCTCGACATCTATTTTGGCCTGAGCCATTTCTTTTCTCAACTCAGTTTCCTGATCGTCTCCTCCAAAAATATCGTAACGGGCCACATAGATTACACCAAATATGATACAGATGTAGAATAGGTATACCCACCAAGGCGGTAAATTATTATCTAACTCTTTGATACCGTCATAATCATGATCCATCAACAAATCGCCTTCTCTTTCAATAGGTTCTGTTTGTGTTAGTTTATGCATCAACTCTTTGTACCAGGTACTTTCGGTCAGACTTAAACTCTTTTCATGATCGGCTTTTGCTTTTTCTTCCGGTGACATTAATTCGTACATTACGCGATTAACGGCATTCAGTGTTATTTCGATTGCAATCAGAATAAACAGAAAAACAAAGAGAAAAATGGAAACCATTGGATACTTAATAAAAGCCGGTCTGTCACCGGAATCTATAAAATATTCCATGAGAGCAAAGACAATGAAAAAAATCAATGGCACTCTTACATATACTGGGAAAAATCTTTTCATTTTTATTTATCTTTTGAAATTATAATAAGCCCTTCATCCAAAGGTATCGCACTCATCTCCTCTATTTTTTCTTTCTTGTAGGAGAATACCCAAAACCCCAGGCCTACAAAGAAGAAAAAGAATATCAGTAGGGAAAATATCGGGTAAATCTCTATACCCGAAATGTTCTCCATATTGTGTTTTATTTGCTCAAACATGATGCTGTTATTTAGATGGTTGCTTTACTTTGATATCGGTTCCAAGTCTTTGTATGTAAGCAATTAAAGCGACAATTTCTCTCTCATTCATCGGAATGAATTTTTCACCTTTAGCAATTGCTTTTTTCTTACTGTCCTCATAACTTTTTACATAGTCAGGATCGTTCTCCAGACTTTTTTCAATTGTCATTGCCTGCGCTCTTAATGTTTTAGTAGCATTTGCGATTTCTTCTTCGGTATAAGGAACACCAAGTGAAACCATTGCCTTCATTTTCTTCTGAGTCAGGGAAACATCCATCGCTTCGTTATCAAAAAGCCATTTGTAACCCGGCATAATTGAACCTGCTGAAGTACTTTGCGGATTCCACATATGGTTGAAATGCCAGTTGTCATTATATTTTCCACCTACTCTCAACAAATCGGGACCCGTACGTTTTGATCCCCATAAAAATGGATGATCGTATACAAACTCTCCTGCTTTTGATTGTGGTCCGTAACGCTCTACTTCACTTCTGAAAGGGCGAACGGATTGTGAATGACATCCCACGCAACCTTCTCTGATATATAAATCACGTCCTTCAAGTTCTAATGGTGTATATGGTTTAACACTTGAGATGGTCGGAATATTAGATTTAACCATAATAGTTGGTACAATCTGAATAACACCTCCGATTAAAATAGCGATTGTAGCCAAAATGGTTAACTGAATTGGTTTTCTCTCCAACCAGGTATGGAATTTCTCTCCATTAAGTCTTCCACTACTAATTCTTTGTAAAGCCGGAGCTTGTGCCAATTCGTCTTCAATAGTCTGACCTGCTTTTACGGTCATAATAATATTGTACACCAATGTCAGCATTCCAATTAAATACAAACTACCTCCAATGGCTCTCATCCAATACATTGGCATAATAGCAGTAACCGTTTCAAGGAAATTACCATAAACTAAAGTTCCATCCGGATTAAATTGTTTCCACATTGAAGCTTGTTGAAAACCTGCTACATACAATGGAATTGTGTAAATAATGATTCCTAAAGTTCCTATCCAAAAGTGAAAATTGGCCAATTTTTTAGAAAACAAATCCGATTTGGTCATTCTCGGAATCAACCAATAAATAATACCAAATGACATGAAACCATTCCAGGCTAAAGCCCCTACGTGTACGTGTGCAACGATCCAGTCTGTATAGTGCGCGATAGCATTTACATTTTTTAAAGAAAGCATCGGTCCTTCAAAAGTGGCCATTCCGTAACCGGTAATTGCTACTACAAAGAACTTTAAAACCGGTTCTTCACGAACTTTGTCCCACGCCCCTCTTAAGGTTAGAAGTCCGTTGATCATACCACCCCAAGACGGTGCAATAAGCATTACTGAAAATGCAACTCCTAAATTTTGTGCCCAGTTTGGCAAAGCCGAATACAATAAGTGGTGTGGACCTGCCCAGATATAAATAAAAATCAGCGACCAGAAATGGATAATTGATAATCTATAAGAATATACCGGACGATTGGCTACTTTTGGAACAAAGTAATACATCAGCCCTAAAAACGGTGTTGTAAGGAAAAATGCAACCGCATTGTGACCATACCACCACTGAACTAAAGCATCCTGAACCCCTGCGTAAACGGAGTAACTTTTGAAAGCTGAAACCGGAATCTCAATATTATTGAAAATGTGCAACACTGCTACTGTAACAAATGTGGCCAGATAAAACCAAATGGCTACATATAAATGACGTTCTCTACGACGCAGCATGGTACCAATCATATTAATCCCCATTACTACCCAAATAAGGGCAATTGCAATATCTATTGGCCATTCTAGTTCAGCATATTCTTTTGAAGAAGTATACCCTAAAGGCAAGGTGATTGCTGCGGCGACAATGATAAGCTGCCAGCCCCAAAAATGCAGATTGCTTAAAAAGTCGCTGAACATTCTGGCTTTTAGCAAACGCTGCAGCGAATAATACATCCCTGCAAAAAAAGCATTTCCAACGAAGGCAAAAATCACCGCATTGGTGTGCAAAGGCCGTAATCGGCCATAACTAAGCCAGGAGATCCCATCTGTTATGTTGGGAAAAAGGTACATCACCGCAAGGGTAAGCCCTACTAACATCCCCACTACTCCAAATAAGATAGTAGCGTAAATGAACTTTTTAACAATTTTGTTGTCGTAATAAAACTGTTCCATTTCCATAATTATACTTGTTTTTCTTTTATTGATGAATTGTTCTTTTGGCTGGTAATTTTGGTCTCATCATCAAAAAGCATTCTGACTGAGGGTGTATAATCGTCATCGTATTGTCCTGATTTGACAGCTACGATAAAAGCAACAAAGAATCCAATTGCCACGAAAATACTTACTGAAATTAATAGATAAATAACACTCATACCTTACGTTTTATACTAACAAAATTACTTGGTTATTGACTGGTAAAATATGATAATTATCATAGGCGAAGTTCTATGTT
Organism: Flavobacterium sp. N502540; assembly: GCF_025947365.1. Taxonomy (NCBI): domain Bacteria; kingdom Pseudomonadati; phylum Bacteroidota; class Flavobacteriia; order Flavobacteriales; family Flavobacteriaceae; genus Flavobacterium; species Flavobacterium sp. N502540. Next base: position 3,639,210 of record NZ_CP110012.1, on the reverse strand, counting down.
AAAAATATAAAAAATAACTTCCGAATTATTTATAATGATTTTAAATTACTATTACTGAAATAGTTAGACATAATCGTAACAAAACTTACAATCGTAATTGTGCTTAAAGGCATAATAATAGCCGCAACCAATGGCAACAGATTTCCTGTAATTGCAAAGGATAACCCAACAACATTATACAACAGTGACAAGACAAAACTCATTTTAATAATTGTAATAGACTTGTGTGATAATTTTAAAAAATAATTTAGCCTCGAGAACTCACTTGCGTCCAGTATAGCATCACAGGCAGGAGAGAAAACATTGACATTTTCAGAGATCGAAATTCCAACATTACTTTGTGCCAAAGCACCTGCATCGTTTAAACCGTCTCCAACCATCATCACATTACAACCTTCGTCCTGCAATTTTTTGATAAATTCTAACTTTTGCTCCGGCTTCTGATTAAAAATCAGTTCTGTGTTTTTAGGTAAAATGGCTTCCAAAGTAGCGCGCTCTCCATCATTATCACCTGAAAGCACCTTTATTTGGTACTCATGACTCAATGTTGAAAAAAGTTTTTCTAATCCATCCCTATATTTATTCTGGAATGTAAATTTTCCATAATAAGTACCATCGATTCTAATATGAAGACCTGTTTTTTCGATTTCGGATAATTCCGTTACAGGACTACCAACAAAGGCGGCAGATCCAATTTTGATTGTAGCATTCTCTGCAGAAGCCTGAATTCCTTTTCCGGTAATTTCCTGAAAATCATTAATTTTTATTCTATCTGAATCCGGCAGGAAATCATACAACATTCGGCTCAAAGGGTGATTAGAAGCACGAAGAACATTTTTAATAAGTATATAGTTTTCTTCAGAGAGTGGATTTCCCTCATACACAATATTCGATTTCTTATTGGTGGTGATCGTTCCGGTTTTGTCAAAAACAATCGTATCCACTTTTGCCAGCTGCTCAATTACCAAGGCATTTTTGAGGTACATTTTTTGTTTCCCCATGATTCGCAGTATATTACCAAACGTAAACGGTGCAGTAAGCGCCAATGCACATGGACAGGCGACAATCAGAACCGCAGTAAAGACATTAAAAGCGGTATTGGCATCCATAAAAATCCAATAACCAAAGCCTGCAAAAGCAATTAATAATAACAATGGTGTAAAATACCTACTAATCGCATCAGTTATTGTTTTATGCTTCTGAAGCACTTTTTTCTGGAAGATTTCATTACTCCATAATTGTGTCAGATAACTTTGTGACACCGAATGCAACACTTCCATTTCGATCACTTTACCAATATGTTTTCCTCCTGCAAAAACTTTATCTCCTGATTTCTTAGTGATCGGAACCGCCTCTCCCGTTACAAAACTATAATCGATCTCTGCTTTTTCACTAATCAGAATTCCATCAACAGGAATAAGCTCCTGATTTCGAATGAGCAATCTGTTTCCTTTTAAAACATCGTAAACAGGAATACTTTCTTCTGAAGTATCGGAATTAATTCTGGTCACAGCAATTGGAAAATAGGACTTGAAGTCTCTTTCGAAACTTAAAAAGCTATAGGTTTTAATCTGAAACATCTTTCCGAGCAACATGAAAAAAACCAGTCCTGTCAAGCTATCAAAGAAACCTGATCCATAATTCATGACGATATCAAAAGTACTTCGAACAAACATCACAATAATTCCCAATGCAATTGGAATATCTATATTCAGCATTCCCGATTTGATACTCTTGTAAGCGGAAACATAATAACCACTTGCCGAATACAAAAAGCTGGGCAAAGCCAAAATAAAAATCAGGATTCTGAAAAAAGGTTTGTAATTGTCCAGCCAGAATTCTTTTATCTCAAAATATTCCGGAAACGACAGTAACATGATGTTTCCGAAACAAAAAAAGGCAACACCTAATTTATACGTTAAGCTTCTGTCGACATTATTTTTACCCGTTTCATAATTTTCCAGACTGATATAAGGTTCATAGCCTATAGAACTAAGCATATAAACGATAGTTTTCAAAGAAACGGTATCTGAATTAAAGGTAATCCGAACCCTTTTCTCCGGGAAATTCACCTGAGAAAGACTTATGCCGGGCTGTATTTTGTTTAAATTCTCTAAAATCCAAATGCAGGAACTGCAATGAATATAAGGAATGTTTAAAGAAACAATGGCGGTATTTCCTTCCTGAAACTCTAATACTTTCGAAAGAATAGCTTCATTGTCTAAAAAGTCATATTTACCTGTGATATCCTGTGGAGTAGCGCCGGGTGCATTTTCAAAATCATAATAACCGGTTAAATCATGAAGACTAAAAATTTCGTAAACCGTTTTACAACCGGCGCAGCAAAACTTCTTTTCATCAAAATTGATTACTTCATTTTTAGGAATCGTAAGTCCGCAATGAAAACAACTTTGTTCACTCATAATTTGTTTTTTTTTGATACTACAAATATTCAAAATAAGAGGTGACTTTAAATATGACATTTATCATACTACCAAGAAATCCGTTTCTAATTTAATGAAATAAATCCTTCAAACAGTGATGTCAGATTTTTTTGTTTTTTTTTCAGCCCGAACACTAGCTGCGAAAGCGAATATTGGTTAATTTTGTAATAAATATTTTTGCTATGAATAAATGTGACCAATGTATCGTAAGACAGCTTTCTTCTCTAAAAGCACTCAATAAAGACGAGGTTGTGAAACTGGCGAATAGCAAAACAACTTACACAATTAAAAAAGGAGATGCTCTTTTTGAAGAAGGGGAAGTTACCAATGGGGTTTATTGTGTAAAAGACGGTGTTGGAAAACTCTCTAAATTAAGTGCCAACGGAAAAGATCAAATTGTAAAACTGGTAAAATCAGGAGAGCTTTTAGGTCAGCGTTCTATGATCAGCAATGAACCTGCTAACTTAACAGCCAAAGCAGTTGCTGATATGGAAGTATGTTTTATTCCGAAAGCCGAAATTCTTCACTTTTTCAATAACAACAATCAGTTCTCTATGAATTTGATGCAGTCGGTTTGTGAGGATTTAAAAGAATCCGAAAACGATAAAATTGCATTGGTGCAAAAAACAGTAAAACAGCGTTTAGCGGAAACTTTGCTGCAGTTGCATGACGATTTTGGAGAGAATGAGGATAATACCCTGAAAGTTCAGCTTACAAGAGAAGAGCTGGCGGGTATAATAGGTACGGCCACAGAAAGCTGTATCCGATTGTTATCGGATTTTAACAAACTGAATTTAATTGAATTGGTAGGTAAAAAAATCAAACTTCAGGACATCAAAGCCTTAAAAAGACTGGCAGAATAATTACTGCTTTTTAGCTTCGTTCCAAAAAACATCCATTTCGGCCAACGTCATATCCATCAATGGTTTTCCCATCTCTGCCGCTTTGCTTTCCAGATACTGAAAACGCTTGATGAATTTTTTATTAGTACGTTCCAAAGCATCTTCGGGATTTACATTTAAAAAACGGGCATAATTGATCATAGAGAATAAAACATCACCAAATTCGGCCTCTATTTTATCCTGATCTCCTGCTTTTACTTCAACTTGCAATTCTTCCAGTTCTTCCTGAACTTTGTCCCAAACCTGATGCGATTCTTCCCAGTCAAAACCAACTCCTTTTACTTTGTCCTGAATTCGACTGGCTTTTACTAATGCCGGCAAACTTCTCGGAACTCCTTCTAAAACTGATTTTTTACCTTCTTTCAGCTTTAATTTTTCCCAGTTTTGTTTTACTTCTTCTTCGTCTTTAACTTTGGTATCGCTGTAAATATGAGGATGACGATGAATGAGTTTATCACAGATTTCGTTACACACATCTGCCATGTCAAAATCATTGGTTTCAGAGCCTATTTTCGCATAAAAAACAATATGCAGCAGCAAATCACCCAGTTCTTTTTTTACTTCATTTAAATCATTGTCTAAAATAGCGTCACCCAGCTCATACGTTTCTTCAATGGTAAGATGCCTAAGGGTTTGCAAAGTTTGTTTTTTATCCCACGGACATTGCTCACGGAGTTCATCCATAATAATTAATAATCTTTCGAAGGCCTTAAGTTGAAGTTCTTTGCTCATTTTTGAAATTTTATCCGGGTTGTAACGATTGGTGTAAAAGTAAAAAATCCTGTCAAGAAAACATCTTAACAGGATTAATATATTTTTTAGTATTTAGGTTCTGAGCTTCTAAGATTCAGAGGTTCTAAGATGCTGAGCCTAACCATTTTTTAACAATCTAAAATGAACTTAGTCACTTAGAAACTTAAAAGAATGCTGTGAACTACTATTCTTCTTTTTTAGCTTTTGCTTTTTTAGCAGCAGGAGCTTTTTTTGGTTTTTCTTCAGCAACCGGAGCTTCTTCTTCAGCTTCAACCGCAGCAGGAGCTAAATCTGTTACCAAACCTTTAGACTGAAGGGTATTGTACCAGTTTAATACTTTTTTAATATCTGAAGGATAAACTCTTTCTTCATCATATTCAGGTAAAATTTCTTTAAAGTAAGCCAATAACGTAGCATTGTCTTCTTTGTGCGAAATAGCCTGTCCTTTATTTTCTTTAGTTGCAATGCGTTGCATTACTTCTGTTAGTGGTTTTTCGCCTTCGTAAGTATAAATTGAAATCTCTGATAATAAACTTACATTACTTTTTAAGTTTACTGTGATTTTTTTTCCATCTGCTAATGATTCTGCCACAAAACCTGTACGAGTTTGCACTTTCAATACATATAAACCTGGTTTCCCAGAAATGGCTAAAATTTTCTCTAAATTCATGTTTATTAAAATTAGTATTAAGAATTTGATTTATTATATTTCTTTGATTCTAAATTCATACTTTAGAATACTATCTTCCTTTTTTTGCGGCAGCAAATTTCATTCTGTACTCCTGAAATGTCTTACCTTCAGTAATATTTTTTAGTTTTTTCTGGATCAGACGTTTCTTCAGTGAAGAGATTTTATCGGTAAACAAAACGCCTTCAATATGATCGTATTCGTGTTGGATTACTCTGGCTATCAACCCGTCAAAAACTTCAGTTTTCATTACGAAATCTTCCTCACAATATTCGATTGTAACGGTAGGTTTTCTGTAAACATCTTCGCGAACGTCAGGAATACTCAAACAACCTTCATTAAAACTCCACTCCTCACCTTCTTCTTTCAAAATCTTAGCATTGATAAAAGTCTTTTTGAAACCTTTTACATTTTCCTGCTCATTTGAAGACAGATCCTCATCATCGCTAAAAGGAGTTGTATCAATAACAAACAAACGAATAGGCACACCTACCTGAGGCGCAGCAAGTCCAACCCCTAAAGCGTTGTACATGGTTTCATACATGTTTGCTATTGTTTCTTTTAGGTTTGGATAATCTGGCGTAATTGCCTCACCTACTTTTCTTAAAACAGGATCACCATATCCTACAATTGGTAAAATCATTTGTAATATTTTAATGTATTATCTACTGAAAAACACTGAATTTAATTCTCTTAATTCAGCTGGCAAAAATAGTAAAAAATAGTCAATGAATAATTCGAAAGGGCTATTATATGTCATTTTTTGCAATCTCACCAAAAACTCAGCTATAATTATGCCAAATTAATTCGTACAATTCTTACCTTTGTTTGTAAACCTCCATATATGTTTGATCGTATCTCGAAATTTACCAACAGTACTTCTTTTTTAAATGCCTCAAAAGTAACTATTGCTTCAGTTGTTCCTGTCTTAATTTTGAACTTTCTAGGGCATTTCGAAATCGGTTTTACTATCGCTTTGGGGGCTTTTTATACGTATCCCAGTGATATTCCGAGTTCTTTAAGCCATAAAATAAAAGGACTTATAGTGGCTTCTTTTATCGTTTCGGGAGTGAACTTACTGGTAAATCTTGCTTATCCGTATCCTTTTTTGTTTTATCCTTTTTTAGGATTCTTACTGTTTTTATGTTCAATGATTTCAGTATATGGTCAGCGTGCTACTCTGGTTTCGTTTTCTGCTTTGTTGTCAATTTCCTTATCGTTTGGTCATTTGCATGAAGGCTGGGAGGCTTTTGAATATTCGGGGTTTATTTTTATAGGTGGAATTTTATATCTGATTGTATCATTGGTCTTCCACTTTGTACAGCCGTACAAATATGTCGAACTTCAAATCGCCGAAGGGATAAAACTAACGGCCAAATATTTAAAACTCAGAGGGGATTTATGGAGTCCTGAAGCTAACCGAACAGCCATAATCGAAAAGCAATTAAGTGTTCAGGTAGAACTAAATCTAATTCATGAGGATCTGAGGAAAATGCTTATTGGCAATCAAAATACTTCGGGAGCTACCAGTCAAAATCGAAAAATGTTACTGGTTTTTATCACTTTGGTAGAAATTCAGGAACTGGCTTTGTACACCTCATTCGACCATAACAAAATTCATGAAAAATTTTCCGCGCATCCGGATGTGCTGCGAACCTATCAAAATGTAGCTTATAAATTAGCCTCTACCTTAAAAAAACTGTCTAAAAATGTACACAACATCAGTGTATATGTTGACAAGAATGATTTAAAGAATGAACTTGATGCTCTGGAGTTTGCCATTTTTGACTATGAAAAAACTTTAGGCAAGGAAGAAGCTGCCGAGGGCGTGCTGATGTTGACCAATATGCTGAAATATGCTAAAAATCAGGTGGGAAAAATCAAAACCATCCAACGTGCTTTTTCACTTGCGATGCAATCTTATAAATTAAAAGACAAGGATAAGGAACTGGAGAAATTCCTAACGCCTCAATATTATCCGTTGCGTACTTTGATTGAGAATTTATCCTACTCTTCTTCTATTTTCAGACATTCCATACGACTGACTACAACTATATTAATTGGTTTTGTGATTGGGAAATTTCTTCCGTTTCAAAACGTTTACTGGATTTTACTAACCATTGTAGTAATCATGCGTCCGGGTTACGGCTTAACAAAAGAGCGCTCCTATAACCGAATCTTCGGTACTATTTTAGGAGGATTATTAGCATTCGGAATCGTTTCTTTGGTGCAAAATCACGTTGTATTGAGTATATTCTCTATTGTTTGTATGCTTCTTGGTATTTCGTTTACACAGATTAACTACAAGATAAGCGCAACATTTGTTACGATGTATGTGGTTTTTATTTATGGAATTTTAGCTCCAAATGTAGTTGAAGTGATTCAGTTTAGAATTCTCGATTCACTTGCGGGAGCCATTTTAGCATTTTTAGCCAATCAGTTTTTATGGCCGGCCTGGGAATTTATCAATACACCTATACATATTGAGAATTCAATTCGGGCCAACCGGAATTACCTAAAGGAGATTGCCGATTTCTATAATAAAAAAGGGGAAGTTCCTACTTCATACCGATTATCCAGAAAAAATGCTTTTGTTGAGGTTGGGAATCTCATGACTTCCTTTCAGCGAATGATGCAGGAGCCTAAATCGAAGCAAAAAACACTTCCCCTGGTTAATAAACTGGTGGTGCTAAACCATTCTATATTATCAGCATTGGCTTCGCTATCAACTTATATCCAGTCACACCAAACCACTTCTGCTTCGGAATCTTTTAATTACATCATTAAAACGATTCTTTCCAATCTCGATCACGCAATTGCTGTTCTAAGAAATGAAAAAATTATAAACGACACTTATTTTGATAAGGAAGATGTGACTTTACAATTTGAAGAACTCAAACGTGTTAATTTTAAACGCCTGGCCGCAGATGATGATCTGGACAAGGAAACACGACAAGCTAAAATGCAGGAAGCTCAAATGGTAATCGAGCAATTGATCTGGATGAGCAATCTGGCTGAAAAGATTTTAAAAATTACAAAGGAATTTAAAGCAACAAATCCAGATTAATTCATCTGGATTTGTTATTTATTCTAGGATCTGAGTTTAACTATTTTTTAGTTTTAAAACTTCAGAAGTATGTTTTCTAAGCTCGGCTAAAAGTTCCGGTTTATCATTTAAAGTCTGACCGTAAGAAGGAATCATCGTTTTCATTTTTGACTGCCATTCCGGTGTTTTAATCTGATTGGTAAAACATCTGCTGATCAAATCAACCATAATACCCACTGCAGTTGATGCTCCCGGAGAAGCTCCCAACAACACTGCCAGACTTCCGTCGTGCGTACTAATCACCTCAGTACCAAACTCTAAAACTCCACCACCGTTTTCATCTTTTTTAATTACCTGAACACGTTGTCCGGCTCTTTCCAGTTTCCAGTCTTTAGAACGTGCTGTTGGCAAATACTCACGTAATGCTTTCATTCTGTCTTTAGGAGACTGACGTACCTGCTCAATCAAATATTTAGTCAAAGGAATATTATGATATCCTGCAGACAACATCGGAATTAAGTTGTTCGGTTTTATAGATAATGGTAAATCTAAGTAAGAACCATTTTTCAGGAAGCGTGTTGAAAACCCTGCAAACGGACCAAAAAGCAATGCTTTTTCGCCATCAATTACACGGGTATCAATATGTGGTACAGACATTGGAGGTGCTCCAACGCTTGCTTTTCCGTAAACTTTTGCCTGATGTTTTGCAATTACTTCAGGATTGGTACATTTTAACCATTGTCCACTTACCGGAAAACCTCCGTAACCATCTCCTTCCGGTACATTTGCTTTTTCTAATAAAGGCAATGAACCTCCACCCGCTCCGATAAATACAAACTTAGTATAAGCTTTTCTTACATCGCCGGTAGCAATATCGGTGATTTTGATACGCCATGATTTATCTTCACGTTGTTTTAGTTTTTTAACTTCATGATTAAAGTGCAAAGAAACACCATCAAGTGTCGCTAAATAATTGAACATGCTTCTGGTTAAAGCCCCAAAATTCACATCGGTACCTATTTCCATATGGGTAGCTGCCAGTTTCTCGTTAGCATCTCTGCCTTCCATAACAAGCGGCATCCATTTTTTCAATTGCTCAAAATCAGAACTAAATTCCATTTGAGAAAAAATAGGATTATTTTGTAATGCTTCAAATCTCTTTTTAAGATACTCCACATTTTTATCTCCCCATACAAAACTCATATGAGGAACACTTTTAATAAAATTGTCAGGAGATGGTACCTTTTTCTGCTCTACTAAATAGGACCAGAACTGGCGTGAAATCTCAAAAGATTCTGCAATACTTATCGCTTTTTTCGGATCAATACTTCCGTCAGCCTTTTCAGGAGTGTAATTTAATTCACAAAAGGCAGAGTGCCCTGTTCCTGCATTATTCCATGCATCTGAACTTTCTGCGGCAGCAACATCTAATCTTTCGTAAATTTCAATTTTTATATCAGGTTGTAATTCTTTCAAAATTACTCCAAGAGTGGCACTCATAATTCCCGCTCCAATAAGCACTACTTCACTATTAGAACGTATTGTTTTGTCAGACATAACAGTATTATTTTTAAAGTGCAAAGGTACTTTTTATAATTGCAAAAAAAAACTAAAATTGCATGATAAAAGTTATGTTTTTCTAAAAAATAAAAAGCTAAAAGATTGGGTGTTAAAAACGTTTTGACGAGAGATAGTCCTGAAGCATAATTGTAGCCGAAATTTCATCGATTAAACCTTTATTCTGGCGCTGTTTTTTACTGAGTCCGCTATCGATCATCGTTTGAAAGGCCATTTTTGACGTAAAACGTTCGTCGACACGAACTACTTTCATATCAGGAAAAATATTGGTAAAATGAGTTACAAACCCTTTAATAACCGAAGCACTCTCTGATGGCTGACCATTCATTTGTTTGGGCTCGCCAATTAAAACGGCTTCAACCTTTTCTTTTGCAAAATAATCTTTCAGAAAATCAATAAGGGTATTGGTTGGTATTGTTGTTAAACCTGAAGCAATAATCTGCATTTCATCAGTAACAGCAATTCCGGTGCGCTTTTGTCCGTAGTCTATAGAAAGAATTCTTGGCATCTTTGAATTTTTAACAAAGATAGAAAGGAAACATACAAATTTAAAGAGAATCTTTGTATTTTATAAAACCGAGCACCAGAACCATCTATCTGTATATTCCATTAAACTCAATATAATTAAAACAATCAAGATACATTTGACCTCATAAAAAATCCGTTCTGAGCTTTTATTCAAAACGGATTTTTTCCAAATATTCAAAACCTAAAAAAAATAACTTCTATCTGTTAAACAGTCTTCTAAAAAAACCTCTTTCCTCCTCTTCATCATTTTCCTGCACTTCATATTGAGCAAATTTTGCCTGCGATTTCTCATGTTCATAGATTAACTCCTTAATATATTCAACATAAGTTCTTTTCTTTTCCTCCAGAAATCCAATAAGATACTTCTCGCTAAACTCCATACCGCTTGCAGCCTCGATCTGTAACAGTTTTTTGTATAGCGGTTCAATATGCAAGGCAATTACTTCTTGTGGGACTGCTTGTCGTCTTCCAAAATAATTTACAATAACTCCGTTCTCGTCTTTTGCAATCTCAAAATCGGTAATAACCCAATAGTAACGTCCTGACTTCGCTAAATTCTTAACAATAGCATGAAAGTTCTTTCCGTTTTTAAGATTCTCCCAAAGCACTTTAAAAATAACCTTTGGCATATCCGGATGACGTATAATATTGTGTGGCTGCCCCATTAACTCATAATCTTCATAACCGCATACATCTACAAATACTTCATTGGCATATTCAATAATACCAAAAGCATTTGTTTTACTCATAATCACTTGTGTTTTGTCCCACGTGACTTCTTTATCGATTACTGCAACAGGCGTTCGGAGTTGATTTTCTTGATTCATTTCTTACTGATTAAATATTTTTGTTTTGGAATGGTATTTCGCAATTCCTCTCTATATCTTTCGGGAATTATACCGCGAAATTAATGAGAAGTAAAAACGCAAAATCTGATTTTTATCATGTTTTACCATCAAAAAAAAGCGTTTATAGGTTAACCTCATTCTTGCATTTTCCATAAGCCTTGTTTTATTTATCAAAATACAAACAAAAAGTTACACTTGTAACATTTTACGATAGCTTTACTTTTCTGCTTTTCCGCAAATACCTTATCTTTGCCAAAAATTAAAACTTATGAATTCTTTACAGACTATAATAGAACAAGCTTGGGAAAACAGAGCTTTATTACAAGAAACAACCACAACTGATGCTATCAGAGAAGTTATTGAATTGATTGATGCAGGAAAATTACGTTGCGCTGAACCTGTTGGTGACAAGTGGCAGGTAAACGAATGGGTTAAGAAAGCTGTTGTAATGTATTTCCCGATTCAAAAAATGGAAACATGGGAATCCGGTATTTTCGAATACCACGACAAAATGTTGCTGAAAAAAGGTTATGCTGAAAAAGGAATTCGTGTAGTACCTAATGCAGTAGCCCGCTACGGAGCTTATATTTCAAGCGGTGTAATTTTGATGCCAAGTTATGTAAACATTGGTGCTTATGTTGATGAAGGTACCATGGTTGATACATGGGCGACTGTTGGAAGCTGTGCTCAAATTGGTAAAAATGTTCACTTAAGCGGTGGTGTTGGTATCGGTGGTGTTTTAGAGCCATTACAAGCTGCTCCGGTTATTATTGAAGATGGTGCTTTTATCGGTTCTCGTTGTATTGTAGTAGAAGGAGTTCACGTAGGTAAAGAAGCTGTTCTTGGTGCTAATGTTTGTTTGACTGCTTCCACAAAAATTATCGATGTAACTGGTGATGAACCTGTTGAAATGAAAGGTTTTGTTCCTGCTCGCTCTGTCGTGATTCCGGGAAGTTACACTAAAAAATTCGCTGCAGGTGAATTTCAAGTACCATGTGCATTAATCATTGGTACTCGTAAACCATCAACGGATTTAAAAACTTCATTAAACAATGCACTTCGTGAATACGATGTTGCTGTTTAACCTATAATCTCTATAAATAATAAAGCGGAATGATTACTCATTCCGCTTTATTATTTTCTATACTTTTTTTTATTATTTATTCTGTTTTTGAAGTTTCAAAAGCTTAGCATATTTCATATAAGAAAAGAAAGCCTGAGTCATTGAAAAGGTGAAACCGTCTAATCCGTGTAAAAAGCCTTTTTTAAAAAAATAACATCTAATAAAAGAAACTGTCCCGTTTAATATAGGTTTAAAGCTGTTGACTCTTTTATTCTGGTCGTAAAGCTGCTGGGCATGCCAGGTTGAATATAAGTTTTTCTTACTGATAAATTGTCCAAAACAGTCCCAGGCATAATGATGTATATGAACTTTTAAGTGGGTCTTATTAGTACCCAAAACTTTTTGATGTACACTATCTTTTGAAGGAGAAGCGGTTTGTTTGTTAAAAAATCGTGAAGTTTTATCAGGGTACCAACCTGCGAAATTAATAAGCTTACAGCCCATATAATTATACAGAGAGAAGGCATACACATCAAAATTCTGTTTCTCATATTGGCCTGATAATATAAATTTTTCGGCATCTTCGGCCAAAATCTCATCAGCATCTAAATTTAAAATCCAGTCATTTTTACAATAAGGAAGACCGTGAATTCTCTGAGGTCCGTCGCCTAAAAAGCTCTGCAAAACAACCTTAGCCCCTTTTTCTTCGGCAATTTTCACTGTATTATCTGTACTTAACGAATCTACAACAATTACTTCGTTACAAACCCTGAACAGCGCATCTATACATTTACCAATGTTTTTTTCTTCATTATACGTTATTACTAATCCACTAATTTCCATAGCATTTTTTAAAATAATTTAAGCTTACCTATTTTCAATTTTAGTTTAAATCTAAACAAACTATCTTCCCCTTTTATGTCTATTCTCTTTACCAAATAGTTATTTTTAAAGGGAAAATTATTCACTCTGTTGCCTATTCTCAAACCGTATTTTATACCGTTATCCCGCATCATATTTTCAAAAACAGCAAACTCAGAATGTTTCTTGGCATAATTCCCAAAAGGATACGCCAGGACAGGTTTTATATCTAATTGATTATCCAAAATAAAGGCATTAGACTTCGCAAAATCAGCCTCTAACTCTTCTTTAGACAACGAACTGTATCTTTTATGTTCAAAAGAGTGATACCCCAGCTCAATAAGATCAGGATTCAACCCTTTTAGCTGTTCGACACTCATAATTTTTTCTTTTCCTTCTATCCAATAATCAAAATTTCCAACATAAGAAAATGGTATAAAAAAAGAGGCTTTTAATTGGTATTTTTCAAGCAAAGGCACCGCATACAACAACTGGCACTCGGTAACATCATCAAAAGTGATTATAATGCTTTTTGAAGGAAGTTCTTTTAAATTTTCTAAATCTTTAAAATGAAATGTCGTGTAATTGTTATCATGTAAAAATTTAAATTGTGATTCTAATTTTGCTACAGAAACACTTAAATCCACAGACTTGGCTTCGTCTTCAACAACGTTATGATACATTAAAATTGGCAGCTTTGACATTCTCTATTTTTTTAGCAAAGCTATCATTAATAGTATTATTTTTCACAAAAAAAACATTTTTAAGCAAAAAAAAATAAATAAAACAAAAAACCTAATTAATGTTAAATAAAATCAGCCGTATTTATTCATTAAAGAAAGAAAAAGACTATATAATTGATAATTTCTGAAACAAAACTATCAACAGCCACATTGCAAAAACACAACTGACATGTACAATAATCGATAAACCCTGGTAATAAAATAGCACAAAACACTTGTTTGTGCTTTAAAAAACCGACACTCTGAATTGAGATTAGCTGAATTCTATTTTAGCTTTTTTTGAAGTTTTAAAAGCTTAGCATATTTCATATAAGAAAAGAAACTCTGAATCATCGCTATTGACAACCCGTCTATGCCATTAAAAATACCTTTCTTAAAAAAGTAGCATCTGATAAACGCAACAGCTCCATTAATAACTGGCTTAATTGCGGTTATTCTTTTCCCCTGATCGAACAATTGTTGTGCATGCCAGCCTGAATATTGATTCTTTTTTGCAATAATTTGATCCAAAGAATCCCAACCATAGTGCAAGAGGTGTACGGAAACTTTTTTCTCATTTTGAGTAATTATCTTCTGATGCACCTTAGAATCAGACGGATGCGCTGTTTGTTTATTAAAAAAACGGACTTTTTGATCCGGATACCATCCTGAAAAATCAATAAGTTTATCGCCCAGAAAGTTTTTTACTCTGAAACTAAAAGCGTCATAATTTCCCTCAAGGTACTTTTTATCTGTTATAAATTTCTCTGCATCTTTATCCAAAAACTCATCGGCATCAAGATTCAAGATCCAATCATTTTTGCAATATGGCAAACCATGTGTACGTTGCGGACCATCACCTAAAAAAGCTTGTTCTACAACAATTGCGCCTTTTTCTTTGGCAATTTCAACAGTACGATCTTTACTAAACGAATCTACTACAATTACTTCATCACACACTTTTAGTAAAGCATCTATACATTTACCGATATTTTTCTCTTCATTGAAAGTAATAACTAGACCACTAATCTGCATTTTCTTGGGGGGAATTTGTTTTTTACAAAAATACGGCTTTTTATTTTAGTTACCTTATCTTAATCGTGCGCTTGCACACTTTATAAAATTATTACTAATTTAGCCCACAAATTGAATTTTATATAAATGAGAATATTAGTCATTCAGCAAAAAAGAATTGGAGATGTATTAACGAGCACCATAATCTGTAATAATCTAAAAACCAAATACCCGGATTCGATTATCGATTATATGTGTTACCCAAATTCTGTCGATGTACTAAAAGAGAACAAGAATATTGATAACATTATTCCTTTATCCAACAAGGTTAGAAAATCAACTCCTTCTCTGTTTAAATTTATTTTTCAAATCCGACGCAATAAATACGATGCTGTTATTGACGTTTATTCTAAGCTGGAAACTAATTTAATTACGTTATTTTCGGGTGCAAAATATAAGGTTTCGTATCGTAAATGGTACACTAAAATATGCTACAATTACACTTATGAACGCTTAGATGCTGTAGAATCAGAACACGGATTGGCCATTGAAAATCGTTTAATGCTTCTAAAACCGTTCATTTCTGAAAAGATTACAGATGTAAAACCAAAAATCTTTTTAAAAGAATCTGAAATTGATGATGCCAAAAAGCTTCTGAAAAGCTATCAGGTTGATACGGAAAAGCCATTAATCATGTTTGGAATTTTGGGAAGCGAAGTTTACAAGACATATCCTTTGGAAGGAATGGCTAAAATTATCGATTTTACAGTTGCTAAAACCAATGCCACTATTATTTTCAACTATATTCCGGATCAAAAAGAACAGGCTCTCGAAGTATACAATCATTGCAGTGCCGAAACTAAAAAACACATCGTTTTTGATTTGTACTGTACTGAACTAAGACCTTTTCTGGCTTTACTTTCACAATGCGAAATGTTGATTGGAAATGAAGGAGGAGCCGTGAATATGGCCAAAGCACTTGAAATTCCAACCTTCTCCATATTCACACCATCTGTTAGAAAAGAGACCTGGCAAATATTTGAAAATGAAGCCAAAAACTTCTCCATTCACTTAAAAGATTTAAAACCGGAAATATACAAGCAGCACACCGAACAATACATAAAAGATCATACTTTTGAGTACTACGATGAGTACCCTTTAACTTTAATGCTTGAAAAACTGGATACTTATTTTCAGGAGTATAAAAATTGAAAATGAGTGAAGAACTTATGAATACTACCGACAGGGAAAAATTGTCCGTTTTGATTATTACGCTTAATGAAGAACAGCATATAAAATCATTACTGGAAGATATCGATTTTGCCGATGAAATCCTTGTAGTAGACTCGTACAGTACCGATCGGACGCTGAACATAATTGAATCTTTTAAAAACGTAAAAGTAATCCAGAATCCCTTCGTTAATTACACTTCA
The DNA here is from genome assembly GCF_025947365.1 of Flavobacterium sp. N502540. NCBI lineage: Bacteria > Pseudomonadati > Bacteroidota > Flavobacteriia > Flavobacteriales > Flavobacteriaceae > Flavobacterium > Flavobacterium sp. N502540. The sequence continues at coordinate 3,623,330 of NZ_CP110012.1, read as the reverse complement.
CAACGTAATTTTGCGATTGATCAGGCAAAAAACTCCTGGATCTTATTCATTGATGCCGATGAAAGATTAACTCCGGAACTGAAACTGGAAATCGCAGCCACCATCAATCAAAAAGATGCGGCAAGCGCCTATTTCATTTACAGAACTTTTATGTTCAAAAATCGTAAGCTTCATTTTAGCGGCTGGCAAACGGATAAAATTTTCAGGCTTTTTAACAAAACAAACTGTCGGTATAATCAGGACAGAATGGTACATGAAAAACTGATCGTGAACGGGACGATTTCAACTTTAAAGAATAAGATCATTCATTTCTCCTATACTTCTTTTTCTGACTACAAAGCAAAAATGTATAGTTACGGGGTTTTAAAGGCCAATGAAAAACAAAAAAAAGGACAGAAATCATCTCGTCTATTGATGATTTTCCATCCTGTTTATACTTTTTTGTATCAGTTTTTAATTCGTTTGGGCTTTTTAGACGGAGCCAAAGGAATCACGATATGTTATCTAAATGCTTACAGCGTTTTTATCCGCTATAAAGAACTATCACGAATTACTTCTTCCAGAACTTAAGTTTCTTTTTTAAGCGCTTTTTCCTGTAAAATTTCTCCTGAAAATCAGCCGTATATTTCCACAAAGTTTGAAATATTCTTTGCTCAGATTCTTCTTTATAAAACTTTGCATACTCGTTACTCATAACCGCTACCATCTCTTTTAAAGGAGTCAGACGGCATAAGTTTTTCATACGCATTTCAAAACTCATTGATTCATGAAATTCCATTCGGTTTAAATCGACCAAAAAGAATTCATAATTTCCGTCCTGTTTCTTTTTAATCAATGTATTTCCGGGTGAGTGATCTAAAAATTCGATTCCTTTTTCATGAAGACCAAAACTAAATCGGGTAAACTGTCTCAAGATATTATCACGATCAGGGTAATCCGGAATTTCTACAAGTTCTCTATAAGTTAAATCTGTTGTTAAATGTTCGCTTGCATAATAACTGTCTCTCAGACCTACAAAATTAAAGTTCTCCAAAAACGCTATGGGCTGTGGAGTTCCAATACCTCTTTCTAACAAAATTGTAGCATATTCGTACGAACGTCTCGCCTTTGATTTTCTAAAATAGCGGTAAGCAATTTTATTAATTAAGTTCGGAATTTTAAAGGATTTAATGTTGATTTTTTTCTCCTCAAGATCAAACAACTTAATAACATTTCGGTCTCCATTTCCAAACAACTCACCTGAAGTATTAAAATCTTTAATAAAAGACAGGATGTCTCTGGAACTTTTTACTGCTGTTGAAAATCTAAATTTTGAAATCATTAACTATAACTTTGATATTAATTTATTACCCATTTCCAATGCTCTATCGTTTATTTTATTCAAACCAAAGCATCAAAAAGCAGTTCAATATTCTGCATTTCTTAGAGGTAAATGGAAGGAAGCAAAAATAACCTTAATAATTAAGAAAAATCAATTATGAGAGCAAAAACGAAATAAAAATTCCCCTATGCCTTTTTTTTCTTCAGTGAATATTTCAACCACTGTCCGAAATTTTTAAAATAGAGATTGAACTTAGGTACATTCAGTCTTTTTTCTTTCTCAATAATCTCCTTTATCTGAGGGATACTTTTAGTGGAGAAGAATCCCAATTTCTTCCATCTTTTAGGCTGTAAATAGTAAAAATCTTTGTACTCTTTATAATTGTTTTCATTTACAACAAGCCATTTATCCAAAAACCCCTTATCCACATCTACATTATGCCCCCAATTGTCAAGCTTAAAACGCAAATCGGCTTCTGTTCTTGACAAGGATTCATGCAAGACAATATTATTGGTATAAATCTGACGCTCTTTGATTCTGCGTCCGCTTTTATAATTAGGATAGTTTGTTGCAAAAATTGCTTTCAGCGGTTTATCGACATATAAAATACCCTGATCTGTATATTTATAAAGCATAACCCAGAAAGCGCATATTTGGATAGGATGTTTTTCCGGGTTAATTAGATAGGAATCATATCGTCTTAAATCTGAAACAAACTTTTTAAAGTCAACAAAATACTCGTCACAATCTACCTGAACAATCCAATTCCCAATTCCCATTTTTTCAGCGAGCATTTTTCGCTCTCTGATTTCACATTCCATTGTCGTTAGGGCTGGGACATAAAAATCATCTTCATAAATCACTACCTTCTTATCAACGTCAAAATCCTTAATCCATTCAAAAAAAGAATCATCGATCGTAAAGCTTCCGCCATTCCAGGTATTTCTGTTTTTATCAATGGCGACAAAAACCGCATCTGCATCGTTATACACTGTTGGAAGTGATGTTTTTAACAACTCATAATCATACGAAACCAGATATCCTACTTGTATTTTTCCTGCCATTTTTACTTTTGTAATTTGTTGCAATTTACTAATTAATCTCTACTTTTGCATCATGAAAAAGCAATATGACTATTTAATAATTGGATCAGGTCTCTATGGCAGCGTGTTCGCTCACGAAGCAAAAAAAGCAGGAAAAAAATGCCTGGTAATTGACAAAAGAGACCATATAGGAGGAAATGTATATTGCGAGAATATCGAAGGAATTAATGTTCATAAATATGGTGCACATATATTTCATACCAACGATAAGGCGATATGGGATTATGTAAATCAATTTGTTGAATTCAACAACTTTACCAATTCTCCGATGTCACTCTCTAAAGGTAAGATGTACAATTTACCTTTTAACATGAATACTTTCTACCAACTTTGGGGAACTAAAACACCTCAGGAAGCTAAAGCAAAAATAGAGGAGCAAGTAGCTACTTATGGAGTAAAAGACCCTAAAAATCTTGAAGAACAAGCGCTAAGCCTTGTCGGCAAAGACATCTACGATTATTTTATAAAAGAATATACTGAAAAACAGTGGGGAAGAAAAGCTACTGAACTACCCGCTTTTATCATAAAAAGACTTCCGGTTAGATTCACATTTGACAATAACTATTTCAACGACACTTATCAAGGAATCCCTATTGGTGGTTACAATAAATTAATTGACAAATTATTAGAAGGAATTGAAGTGGTAACCAATACCAATTACTTTTCAGACCGAACAAAATTTGACGGACTTGCTGATAAAATTGTGTATTCCGGAAAGATTGACGAGTATTTCGATTACAAATTAGGAGTTTTGGAATACAGATCTCTACAATTTGACAACGAAGTTCTTGATACTGACAATTTTCAAGGAAATGCTGTCGTTAATTACAACGACGCCAGCTATCCTTTTACCCGAATAATTGAGCACAAACATTTTGAATTTGGCAAACAAAGCAAAACGGTTATTACAAAAGAATATCCATGCGAATGGAACCCGTCTAATGAAGCGTTTTATCCTATAAACGATGCTAAAAATCAAGCCTTGTTTGAAGAGTACAAAAAACTGTCTTTAGAAGAAAAGAATGTAATATTTGGAGGAAGATTATCCGAATACAGATATTACGACATGCATCAGATAATTGCCATAGCTTTAAAAAGATCTAAAACAGAACTGAATAATGATTAAGATTTTTATCGTAACTCATAAAGAAAACCCTGTATTATCCAATGATATTCTGGTTCCGATTCAGGTGGGAACAAATCCATCAATCACTGATACTATCTTAAGAGACAATACTCAGGACAATATCGGAAACAAAAACAGCAACTATTGTGAATTGACAGCTGCTTACTGGATTTGGAAAAACGAAAAAAAGGCTGATTACGTGGGCATTTGCCATTACAGAAGATACCTTAACTTTTACAACGACTGGTACAACTTAAAGCCTTCTGCACAGAAAAAAATCACAACTGAAAATTTCAAAAATACTAAGCTATTCCATACCTCTTCTAAAAAACTAGAGAAAAAAATAGCTTCAATTCTTTCGGAATATGATGTAATTCTATGCCGACCTTATAAGTTCAAAAAAGGATCTTTGACCGATAACTACTGTGAGGAACACCGAAAAGAGGATTGGGACCTAACCAAACAAATCATTTCGGAAAAATATCCGGAATATAAAGACAGTATTACCTCATTTTTGGATGAAGGAACCCTTTTCCACATGGGAAATATGATGGTTAGCTCAAAAGAGAAATTCGACAACTATTACGCCTGGCTTTTCTCTATTTTATTTGAACTTGAATCCAGAGTTACAATCCCGGAAGATGCTTATCAGGCCCGAATTTTTGGTTTTATTTCAGAAAGACTAATCAATCTTTATATGTATCACCATAAGTTTAAAATCAAAGGAATTCCATCATACAAAATAATTGATTTGTAAAAATATCCATAGCTAAAAAACATTAAAAAAGGACAATTTTCATATTGAAAATTGTCCTTTTTTTTTAAAACTAAGTATTTTTACGTATTTAAAATCACCAAAAGATTAAATAACGATAAACATATACATTTTAAAAGCTTCGATTCTAAGAGATCTACCAGTTGTACCGGTAATCTCACCATTACCTACCACTGGGAGCCAACCTAAATTTTGAACGTGAACTTGATAATAAACATTAGTAGCAAAGCTGGCAGGAACAAATATTTGCAAAGACTCCATTCTTAATTTTCTACCAGTTGTACCTACAACTTCCCCAAAACCTACATAAGGCAACCAACCTAAATTTTGAACATATGCCCTAGCTTTAAAATCATTTATATAAACTCCAGAAGTAAATTGCAATGCCTCTAATCTTGCATCTACCCCTGTTGTGCCGGCCTCTTTACCTAAATCAACCCAATTCTGCCATCCACCTGCAGAATAACCCTCACCACCTGAAGAGTATTTATAATAATAATCACTAGTATGCCCTTTATACTGAAAAGTTACAGCTCCCTCAGCTTTACCAGTTAAATTTCCTTTAGTTGCTTTTGAAACAGTAGAGACAAGCTTTGTCAATCCATTATCATTCTTATATTCAGAATTTAATACTTCTATTTTTTTTACCTCATTATCTTTTTGAAGGTCATCAATAATTTTATTATAAACTTCTGTCGGAAGTTCTTCTACAATTTTCCCATCTGTACTCCTAATAAAAAGTTCATTTTTATTATCTTTTGCAGCTTTATCTGAAATCACACTTCCTTCATCATTACTGCAAGACACTAACGAACCTAAAACCAGAAAACTAAGTAAAATTTTTTTCATTTTTTAATTTAATTAAGATTAATAATATAATTTTATCCGCAAAAGTAAACCTATTTTTACAAAAAACAAGTTATTTCTATAGTTTAAGGAAAAACCACATTACAAATATCATAATCTTTATATTTGCAAATAATACCTCTAATAATCCCTAATTATATAATGAACGAAGAAATAATCAAAGCGTACGAAGTCATAAAAGAAGGAGGAATCATTCTCTATCCTACTGATACCGTGTGGGGAATTGGCTGTGACGCAACAAATCCTGAGGCTGTTGCCAAAATATACAAACTCAAACAACGTGCCGAAACACAAAGCATGATTGTATTGATGAATGGCGAAAAAATGATGTACAATGTATTTAAAAATATCCCTGAAGTAGCCTGGCAAATTTTAGATTTATCTGAAAAACCAACTACTTTAATTCTGGATGAGCCACGTAATGTCGCTCCAAATATCATAGCTGCGGACAATTCGCTTGCTGTTCGCTTGGTAAAGGAACCGTTCTGTTTTAAATTATTGGAACGAATGAAAAAACCACTGGTTTCGACTTCAGCTAATATTTCGGGACAGCCTACTCCTATTGGTTTCAAAGACATCAATCCGGAAATTGTGAAAGGCGTTGACTATGTAGTAAATCTGTATCACGACAGGATTGCCGGAAAACCATCAACAATTATAAAACTCACCAATGATTCACAGGTAAAAGTGATTCGTAAGTAATTTTTTTGTTTCAGGTTTCAAGTTTCGTGCAGAACCTGAAACTTGAAACCTGAAACCTAAAACTTTAAACACTTTTCAAACTCTCAACCAACCAGTCAATATCTTCTTTGGTATTAAAATGACTGAATGAAATTCGGAGATTTGGTAATTTTAAATCGGTCTCTGAAAGCATTTCTTTCAAAACATGCGACGGTTTTACACTCCCCGACTGACAGGCACTGCCTCTGGAAACAGCAATTCCTTTCATATCTAAACTAAACAAAAGCATCGAAGTTTTATCTGCTGAGAAAGGCAGAATAACATTGATGATGTTGTAAAAATCATCCTTTTTTCCATTGATTCTGAAACCCGGAAAATGAGCTTCAAATTGCTCAATAAGATAGGTTTTCAAGCCTAAAATATAATTTCTTTCAGCATCTAAATTCTCATACGAAAGAGACAATGCTTTCGCCATTCCGGCAATCTGATGCACGGCTTCTGTACCGGCACGCAAGCCTTTTTCCTGCTCTCCTCCAAAAATCAAAGGTTGCAATCCTGAATTTTTTCGAACAAATGCGAACCCAACTCCTTTTGGACCGTGAAATTTATGCGCACTTGCTACGATAAAATCAACAGGGATTTTTTGCAGATCGATCTCCGTTTTTCCAACAGACTGAACAGTATCCGAATGAAACAAAGCATTATACTGCTTACAAATTACACCCACTCTTTCCAGATCCAAAACAGCTCCGGTTTCGTTGTTTACATGCATCAAACTGACAATTGTCTTTTTGTCTTCGGCTAACAAATTGGATAAATGAGTTAAATCTATACTTCCATCAGGATTTACATTTACGTAATCCACCTGAACGTTATATTCAGATTCTAAAACCAATGCGGTATGCAGCACTGCATGATGCTCAATTCTGGTTGTAATAATACGCTCTGCTTTAAGATCTTCCACCGCCGAACGAAGAATCCAATTATCAGCCTCAGTTCCTCCTGAGGTAAAAATAATCTCCTGTGCCGTACAATTTAAATATTTCGCAATACTTTTCCTGGAAAGTTCTAAAATGGTCTTTCCGTTTCTTCCGAAACTGTGTGTAGAAGAAGGATTTCCAAAATCTTCAGTCATTACTTTCAACATTTCCTGAATCACTTCAGGGCGTATAGCGGTTGTAGAGGCGTTATCGAGGTATACTTTTTTCATCTCTGCAAAGTTATGAAATATCAATTGTCAAATCTTGAATATCATTTGCCAAATTTTTCACTATTTTTGACCTCAAATAAAATTACGATGAAAAAATATGCAAGCCTTCTCTTCTTTGCGCTTTTATTAAACGGATGCGACGACGGGGATTTAGTGGTAGATACAATTGATTTTAGCGATCAAAGTATTACAGCTACAACCTGTAATGCTAAAACAAACAACCTTATATACAAGCTTAAAAAACAAGAGTCACTATTAATTCAACTACCTGAAAATACACTCCAAAATGATGTAACCCCGGAAGGAAAACCTATAACTTACGACATTAACAATACTACAATCCGTGTAGTATACAGAGCTTATAACGGCCTGGTAACCGCTGACAATATTTGCGGAGCAATACCTCCAACAACACCGGCCGTAACTGAGGAATGGCAGGCCACTGCCGGAAAAATTGTAGATGTCATTACAGCAGCTGTAACCGATAACACTGATGGAAGCTCTACCATTACAGGTTACAATCACAATATTCTTTTCCAGAATATTACTTTTCTAAAACCGGCAGGCCCACAAGTAGAGGCCGAATATTCATTTGGCCTCTTTAAAACCACATACAATGCCCCAAATACTGCTTTCCCAACAGTTGTCAGACAATGTCCAACCTCAAAGCAATTATTTAATTTCACACCTTCAAGCGCTTTAACAATTGACAGCATCGATCCTAAACTGCTTGAAAACGTTGTTACGCCTTCCAACCAGCCTAAAACAGGCTTAATTGGCTCTTCAACCAATAAAGTTTTATTACGCACTTACAATGGTACTTCTCTAACTCAGGATTATTTTTGCGCTACGCCTTTACCGACTACTCCAACTGTAAACGAAATATGGACCGCAGATAATGGCGTACAAAATGTAAGTGGAATTATCGAAGTCAGTACAACTCTTGTTGGAAGTACTTATTTCCACAAGATCGTTCTTAAAGGGGTAAAACTCACAAGAGCCAACAGTAGTTTTAAATTACCAACTATTTACAATTACGGAATTCTTGAGGTATCGGCTACACCATAAAAGGTAATTTCAAAAACAAGTTCACACCTGTTTATATTCCTACAAAAAAACGTCCGTTTTTCTAAACCGGTTTCATTAGAAATCCGGAAAGAAAAACGGACGTTTTTTTATGCCCTAAATCTAATATTTCACGATCGAAATAAGATCTTATTTCTGATTTTGTCTAAAATAAACTTCGGTTGCACCTAAACCGTATTTTTGATAATTAGCGTCCTGAAAATCTATTCCGTCATAACGACCTAATAAAAAATCAAGTTCTGCTTTCAAAATACCTTCACCAACGCCATGAATAAAAACAATTTTAGGAATACGATTTCTGATTGCAAATTCAATATGTCTTTTTGCTGTTTCGGTCTGTAAAGTCAAAATATCATAATTAGACATTCCACGTTTATTAGGAACCAGTTTTTCGATATGCAAATCAAACTCAGGAGCCGAAATTTCACGTTTATCTTTCTTTTCTTTTACAAAACTTCGCGGTTTTGGCTCTGTTTTTTCTTTTGAAATCTCATCTAAATTAATTCTTTTAATAGAATTCATTAAATTACTGGATTCTTGCATTTTAAGTAATTCATTGACAAAAAATGTCATCATAAAACCATCCTCGGTTTCGATCAAAACTTCCTTGTTTTTCACCGAAACTACCGTTCCGTTTATCGCTTCGTCTAAGACTGAAACCTTATCTCCTTTAGTCAACATCCTGCTCTTCTTTATCTTGGTTTTTACTCGGTGTTTTTGCACTCAACTGCATCATTCCATACATGAAAACCGCAATAGCAATTACCATAATATAGATGTTTTTTTCTGCTGAAACCTGCTCGTATAACGCAACCGAAATAGCAAGAATCATTATTAAAATTTTAAAAGCTTTCATTTTTTTATAAGTATTGAGAGTTCAAAAATAGGAAACTTTAAAATAGCAACACCCCCCCTTCAACTGTTCTTATTAATTCTTGCACAATTTTAGAAAAAAGAAACCTCCTAATTTTAAAAAAACAGTGTTGTTGTCGTGTATTAAATCCCGCTTCTTTTGCAATAGAATTCAAAAAATTCCCAACCTATTCTATTCTTACTTTTTTAGCATTAAATTTTCAATACAATTCAAAATACAATTCAATCTGAAAGCCACTCCTTTTTTCTAAAATCATTTCCCCCTTTGCATCAAAAAATCAAAATCCAACTACTCTGAACACCTTAAATTCCTTCAACCAGAAAACGCTCTTTTTAACCCTTTCGAATCTTTTACCTACATTACTTTTGTAAGAATCATTTCTTAATCTTATCCAAAATATCGTTCATCATTTCGATTTGAACTTTTTGAATTTCGATCAACTCCTGTTGCTGATGCATGATCAAATGATCGATTTTATCATGAATCATTCTGATCTCTAATTCCGATTTAAGATTGATCATATAATCTTTTTTGGCTCGGTTTCTGTCCTTCTCCTCCTGACGATTCTGACTCATCATAATTACCGGTGCCTGCAATGCAGCTATACAGGACAAAATCAAATTGAGTAAAATAAACGGATACGGATCAAAACCTTTGTTGACCAAAATAAAAACATTCGCTCCAATCCAAACTATAATAAAAATCAGGAAAGAAATGATAAACGTCCAGCTTCCTCCAAAATCCGCCACCTGATCTGCAACTCTCTGACCTAAATTTCTGGTTTCCGGCTCGTCTTCAGCAATACTAACAATCGACTTATCTTCTTTTAACGAAGAAAGAACACTTTGTTCAAGATCTGAAAGCACTCCAATTTCAGTTGATAAATAGTTCGAAATATACCTCTGACGGTATTCATTCAATTCTTTCACGGCAATACAATCCTCGTCGCTAAAAGAAGGATGATCTTTAATAATCAGTCCTAAAATAGGGTCGTGTATCGATTTTCCATAAATTTTATCGCTTTCAGGAAAGGAAATATCAGAAATAGCGCTTTTAAAAGTGGAGTTATTTTTCATTTTTACAATTTTTAACTGCTAATTTACACATTTAACTACTTAAGAATTACATAAAAAAACAGCAGTTTACATTTCTTCTATTTATCACAAATTACCACTCTTAAAAGAAAATTTCTTTGTAGCATTCATGCCTTTATTTACAAAAAACACCTTACTTTTAGCGTTTCTAAGTATTCATTCAATTTTACCATTTTGACAAAAGATTCCATCATACAAAATATAAAAGCTTTAAAAAGTCATTCAAGCATAAATTACGGCATCAAAACCAAAACAGAAGATTTTACAGAGAAGCTTTTTTACACTCTTTTTGATTCCAATGCGGCTTTAGACGAAAGTATCAAAGAACTGGAGATTCGTTTTAAAGAAATTGCTGTTCTGGCCTGTAAAAAATCTGAAAATTCGTGTGATGCAATGTGGGATCGTTTTTTGGAAAAATTGCCCGGAGTTCTGGAAAAACTAAATCAGGACGCCGAATACATCCTTGAAAATGATCCGGCATCGAACAGTATTGATGAAGTTTATTTGGGATATCCCGGATTTTACGCGATCGCCATTTACCGACTAAGTCACGAATTGTATCGTCTGGATCTATTACTTTTCTCAAGATTGATGAGCGAGTACGCACATCGAATTACAGGAACCGACATTCATGCGGGAGCTGAGATTGCTTCTCCCTTTTTTATTGATCACGCTACAGGAATTGTAATTGGAGAAACTACTGTGATTAAAAAACATGTAAAAATTTATCAGGGTGTTACTTTAGGAGCTCTGAGCGTTAGTAAAGAAATGAAAAACGCCAAAAGACACCCGACTGTAGAAGCAAACGTTTGCATTTATGCCAATGCTACTATTTTGGGAGGTGAAACCATTATTGGAAAGAACAGTATTGTAGGCGGAAATGCATGGATCACCAAATCTATCCCTGAAGATTCAATCGTTTTAAACACCACTACAACTGAAGTTAAAATAAAAGAAAAAAAATAAAATGGGTCCACAGAAATTGCTTAATCTAATTGGAAACACTCCGTTAATGGAAACCGTCAATTTGGTTAAAAATAAAAACGTAAAACTTTTACTGAAACTTGAAGGTAATAATCCCGGAGGAAGTGTAAAAGACAGAGCGGCATACAACATGATTGCTTCGGCTATTGAGAGAGGCGATATTAAAAAAGGCGACAAGCTAATTGAAGCCACCAGCGGAAATACGGGAATTGCTTTGGCAATGATCGCACAATTGTTTCAAATTGAAATCGAATTGGTTTTACCTGAAGATTCTACAAAAGAGCGAACTCAAACCATGCGTGCTTATGGTGCCACAGTCATTTTAACGCCCGCTAGTGAAGGAATTATTGGCTCGAGGGACTATGCCGACAAAAAGGTCGCTCAGGGCGGTTATTTGATGCTAAATCAATTTGCAAACGATGACAACTGGAAAGCACATTACAAAACCACAGGTCCGGAAATCTGGAACGACACGGAAGGAACGGTAACCCACTTTGTTTCGGCAATGGGAACTACGGGAACCATTATTGGGACTTCGACCTATTTAAAAGAGAAAAACAGCAACATTCAAATCATCGGGGCTCAGCCTAGTGACGGATCTCAAATTCCGGGAATTAGAAAATGGCCGCAGGAATATTTGCCGAAAATTTTTGACGCCTCGAAAGTAGATACTGTCATCGATGTAAGCGAAGAAGAAGCCAGAAAGATGACTAAAAGACTTGCCCTTGAAGAAGGTGTCTTTGCCGGCATGAGCAGCGGAGGATCTGTAGCTGTTGCCTTAAAAATTGCCGAGCAACTGGAATCGGGAGTTATTGTTGCCGTGATTTGTGATCGTGGTGATCGTTATTTATCTTCTGATTTATTTGACTAAAAACAACTTTATGGTTCTGAATTGATTTTTTATTCAAAAATAGGATTCGTTCAGAACCATAAATCATAAATTCGGCATAAGAACGCCTCAAATTTTTCACGCGGATAAAACGGATTCGCTAAAGCAAAAACACGGATTGACGCTGATTTATTTTTTTTTAAAATTTTATGAAGAAGCTTTTAAAATTGAGCTCTGAAGGAGCGAAATAAATATAACACAATTATCCCCTGAAAAGAAAGAGCTCCAGCGGAGCGTTACATTCAGGAATATTAATCAGTATCTTAGAATCTCAACAACAAACCAAAAACTACAATTCAAACTCAATTCTAAATTCAGCCCCTTTATTTCTGCCTTCACTGGTTGCTGTTAATTTGCCTTTATTCTTCTCAATTATTTTTTTACAAAGATACAGACCAATTCCGGTCGAAGATTCATTAGCGGTACCCAATCGGCTCATTTTTGTGAATTTTTTAAAGAGCTCATCAATCTGATTTTTGTCAAAACCAATTCCATTATCCGTAACGGTTACAATGAATTTTGAATCTTCGGTATAAATTCTCACTTTAACCTCACTGTCAAAATAAGAGAATTTAACGGCATTGCTAATCAAATTCACTAAAACCTGAACCAATAAACCTTCGTCAATTCTCAGTTTTGCCTCAACAAGCTCTAAATTCAGACTTAATTTAATATTCTTATCAATCAGACGCTGTTCAACCTGTTCATTGATGAAAGGCAAAATATTAGGAAAGGTTATCATTCTGATCTCCAAATTTCCTTTTACTACCCGATCTTGTTCCTGCAATAGTTTAATGAAGTTTTCAATATATCGAAACTGTAGATTAGTAGATTCGCAAATCAATTCTGCCAATTGACGAACTGATTCTGATGGATTTTCACTTATAATCAATCGCGCCAGTCCCTGAGGATTTCCTGCAAAATTTTTCAAATCATGCGAAAGCATATAAATCAAATCCTGTTTTTCATTGATAAAACTTTCTGATTCATAGATCGATTCCTGAATGTTGCACAAAAGTAAACCTGCTTCATCACTATATTCTGTAGGCAAAATAGACAATCTTCTGTTGTGTCTGTAATCGTCTAAGGCTTTTGAGGCTATTGAAATGGGCTTTATTAAGTGATTTAAAACCAAAAGCGTCACTAATGTCGCCAATAATGTCATAACCAAAGAAAAAATCAAAATTGAGGTAGCCGAAACACTGTGATTATAATACAGTACAAAAAATAAAATTCCTATCAGAGGGATATGTATACCTATAAAAGCAACAAACAAAAATTTGAAAGCATAGCTTTTCTTTAAAAAGCCAATTTGAGACAGATTATGATACAACTTCATAAAGGACAACAATACTAATAGGTTATAAAAAATGCAGTATTCGGGGCGATTGTTATAAACAAAGTTAACTTTTAAACTTGATTAAACCACTAAATTAGGCAATTTGATAAAATATTTTAAAAATTAAATTTATAAAAGTTTACAAACCCTTATTTTTGCGCTATGGGAAGAAAAAATACAGACAAAATTGTCTTTCATCAAATTCAGGTTCTTGATGCAGGAGCAAAAGGAGTATCAGTAGCAAAGGCTCCTGACGGAAAAGTAATCTTTATTCCGAATGTCGTTCCTGGCGATGTAGTAGACGTACAGACCTTTAAGAAAAGAAAAGCCTATTATGAAGGCAAAGCCGTAAAATTTCACGAATTATCAGAGCATCGTATTGAGCCAATCTGCGATCATTTTGGTGTTTGTGGAGGATGCAAATGGCAAAATATGAAATACAGCCAACAGTTGTATTACAAACAAAATGAAGTAAAAAATCACTTACAGCGTATCGGAAAAGTAGAACTTCCCGAATTTGAAACCATTTTAGGTTCTGAAAAACAGTTTTTCTACAGAAACAAAATGGAATTTTCATTTTCTAACAGTCGTTGGTTAACCGAGAAAGAAATTGGAAGTACGGAAGATTTAGGAAACCGAAATGCTTTAGGATTCCATATCCCGAAAATGTGGGACAAAATTCTGGACATCCAAAAATGTCATTTACAGGAAGATCCTTCAAATGCCATCAGAAATGAGATCAGAGCTTTTGCCAACGAGCATAATATGGCCTTCTTCAATCCAAGAGAGCATTCCGGTTTGTTGAGAACGGTAATGATTCGTACGGTATCTACCGGGGAGATTATGGTTTTGATCCAGTTTTTTGAAGATGATCAAAAAAACCGCGAACTGATTTTGGATCACCTTTACGAAAAGTTTCCGCAGATTACTTCGTTGCAATACGTGATAAATGCCAAGCAAAACGATACTATGTACGATCAGGATATCAAGCTGTACAAAGGAAGAGACTATATACTGGAAGAAATGGAAGGTTTAAAATTTAGCATCAACGCTAAATCTTTCTACCAGACTAATTCAGATCAGGCCTACGAGCTGTACAAAATAACACGTGATTTCGCAGGGCTTACAGGAAACGAAACAGTTTATGACTTGTATACCGGAACGGGAACTATAGCGCAATTTGTCTCAAAAAAGGCAAAAAAAGTAATTGGTGTAGAAAGTGTTCCTGAAGCGATTTTAGACGCTAAAGCAAATGCAGAACGCAATAATATTACCAATTGTGAGTTTTTTGTTGGTGACATGAAAGTTGTTTTCAATGAAGCCTTTATCGCCCAGCACGGAAAACCGGATGTGATCATTACAGATCCGCCAAGAGACGGTATGCATGCTGCGGTTGTTGATCAAATTTTGAAAATTGCTCCTAAAAAAGTTGTTTATGTGAGCTGTAATTCAGCAACTCAGGCACGTGATTTGGCTTTAATGGACGAAAAATACAAAGTAACCCGTGTTAGACCGGTCGATATGTTTCCGCAAACACACCATGTCGAAAATGTTGTGCTTTTAGAACTTCGATAACAAATTATCTAAATGAAAAAAATAATCTCTCTTTTACTAATTTTCACCTTTGGCCTGTCCAGTTGTGAAAAAGACGATATTTGTGATGCCAGTACACCAACAACTCCGCGTCTGGTAATTACATTTTATAAAGATGCCGAACCTACTGTAAAAGAAAACGTAATAAATCTAAAAGTAACTGGAGAGGGAGAAAGTAAAGGAATTGTTTTCAACAAAAGCATAACAGACGAGGAAAATCCTTTAAGATATGTAACCAATTCGAATACAATCTCGATACCTCTGAGAATAGACAAAAACACCACCACGTATGATTTTGTTTATAACTCTCAGAGCACCAATCCTGCTACCAAAAACAGCGATCGGATAACATTTTACTATACTCGTGAGAATGTATACGTGTCAAGGGCGTGTGGATTTAAGACCGTCTTCGATCTTGATCCGCTAAAACCCAACGACCTAACCGACCCTGCAGGCGATGGATTCTGGATAAAACAAATTTTTACAGACATAAAACACATTGAATCTGAAAATGAAACACATATCAAAATATTTTTATAGTTTTTGCTTACTGCTTTCAATGTTCTTAGGTCAGGCTCAGGAAACATCGGACACAGCAGCACCCAAAGAGATCGTTAAAACAAAACCAAAAGCCCAAGCAGCTAAACCTGCTGTCAAGGAAACTAAACAGGATAGCATCAAAACGGATCGTTACGGACTTCGTGTGGGTGTAGATTTGTACAAATTAACCCGTGGATTTTACGACAAGAATTATAAAGGTATTGAAGTTACAGGTGATTTTCGTCTGACCAAAAAATACTATCTGGCTGCCGAACTTGGTTTTGAAGACAAAACTACTGACGATGACCGATTAAACACTACCACTACCGGAACTTACATCAAAGGAGGTTTTGATTACAATTTGTATCAAAACTGGCTGGATATGGAAAATTTAATCACCATTGGACTACGAGGCGGTTTCAGTACTTTTAGTCAACAATTGAATACCTATAAAATTTACAACCCAAACCCATACTGGGGAGAACAGCCGGCAATTGTTTCCGGTCAAAAATACAATGGTCTTACTGCAGGTTGGCTTGAAGTGGCAATGGGTGTAAAAGCAAAGGTTTTTAATAACGTATTTGTTGGTTTTGGCGTTCAGCTCAAACTGTTGGCTTCTAATAAAAAACCTTCAGGATTTGACAATCTTTATATTCCAGGTTTCAACAGAACCTATGATGGTAGCTTCGGGATTGGTTTTAACTATACCGTTTCTTATTTCATTCCGCTTTACAAGAAAAAGACAATCATTCCTGAATTAATAAAAAAGGAAACCATTAGAAAATAATAAATTCCAAATTTTAAAAATTCCAAATTCCAAACCGTGCAATAGATACTGTTTGGAATTTGTTTTTATACCTAAAACCTGTCTTCGACTCCGCTCAGACAAACAGCTTCGACTCCGATCAAACTGACACTTTCTAATCTAATTCGCTCAGGCAGACAGCTTCGACTTCGACCAAACTGGCACTACGGGATTAAAAAACAAAAAAGACTAAAAAAGAAAAATTCCAAATAATATATATAATACTATTTGGAATTTTTCTTTTTTAAATATTGGAATTTTATCTAACTTTTTAGGACAATTGAAACTTAACAGCTGCCATAGAATGAATTAAAGTAGTATCAAAAACCGGGACAGAAACATCTTCCGGCTTTATCACCAAGGGAATCTCGGTACAACCTAAAATAATTCCCTCAGCGCCTTCTTTTATCAATTGACTGGCAATTTCTAAATACCGTTTTTTAGTTGCCTCCGTCACCAAACCTCTTCCTAATTCTTCAAAGATTGTGGTGTGCATAAAATCACGGTCGGCATCATTTTTAGGGATGATAGTCTCGATTCCACTTTCGGCTAATTTATCTTTGAAAAAATCAAGTTCCATGGTAAACTTCGTTCCCATCAAACCTACTTTTTTCACTTCTTTCTTCTGAATCGCCAATGCCGTTTCAGTCGCAATGTGAATAATTGGCAAATCAATTGCCTTCTCAAGTCGGTCAGCAATCAAATGCATGGTATTCGCACACAAAACAATAGCTTCTGCCCCGCCCTGCTTAAGAAACTGACATCCTTTTAAAAGCAAATTAAAAGTCGCATCCCAATCATTGGCATCGTTATTCTTTTTAATGTCGGCATAATTGAAAGAATAAATCAGACACTCCGAGAAATTAAGTCCTCCCAGCTTATTATTAATTCCCTCGTTTATAAGTTTGTAATAATCTGCTGTAGAAACCCAGCTAATTCCGCCTATAAGTCCAATTATCCTCATATACAATCCATTAATTATCCAATTTCTCTAATTCCTCTTATAAAAATCCATTTCATGAAAAGCTTTTCTCCATCTTTAGTCTTTACGGACTGAAATTTAGGCGAAATCAATGTAGCGACAATAAAAGCGGTCATTGGAATCCAAAATCCGGTTAAGCCGGTATAAGAAGCCACTAAAAATCTCCCTAAAATAAATAGAATCGCGAAACATCCTAATTGGTATAAAAAAGCTCTTACTTGTAGTTTTGTCATTTTCTTTAAGTTACTAAGGTTCTGAGAAGCTAAGGTTCTAAGATTATACTTTGTAGATTCCTTTGTCCTTTTTTTTAAAACCTTAAAATTATTATTATTTTCTTTTTTGAGTTACTAAGGTTCTTAGCGCCTTAGTAACTTAGCCCCTTAGAACCTTAGACCTGAAATTTCGTTCTCTTACTTCCCTCGTACATCTCGTATTTTACCAGACGTGCTTCAAGACTTCCGTTGAAAAGTTTAATTTTTCGGGATGGTTTTAAACCTACGAATTTCAGAGCTTCAAGATTTGCCGTAATAAACCAGGCGTTTGTACCCGGGTAGCTTTTCTTTAGAGTATCTCCGATATTTTTGTAGAATTCTTCCATGTGAATATCCAGACGTTCATCGTAAGGCGGATTGAAAACCATGTGTAACTTTCCTTCCACTGCTTTTTCAGTATCAAAAAAGTTATCCTCACTTACCGTAACATAATCTTCCAAATTGGCGTTTCGGATATTATCTTTGGCTTTGTTTACAGCACTTGGTGCTTTATCAAACCCTTTTATCGTGTAATGAAATTCTTTTGTTTTTTTCATCAGACTGTTTACAATCTGATCAAAAAGATCGTTATCCCAATCTTTCCATTTTTCGAATGCAAACTCTTTACGATTAATATTCGCCGGAATATTGCAGGCAATCATAGCGGCCTCTGCCAGAAAAGTTCCGGAACCACACATTGGATCTACAAAATGACTCTGTCCTTCCCATCCTGATAACAATAGTACTCCTGCTGCCAAAACTTCGTTGATTGGCGCAATATTCGTTGCGGTTCGATAACCACGCTGATGCAGTGAATTCCCTGAAGTATCCAACGCAACTGAAACCTGATCTTTATCGATATGTACATTAATTCTTAAATCCGGAAAAGCTTTATCGATACTCGGACGCTGTCCTGTTCTTTCTCTAAACTGATCTACGATAGCATCTTTACATTTTTGAGAAACAAATTCAGAGTGGTTGAAATAAGTGGAGTGTACGGTGGCGTCAATCACAAAAGTCTGATTGGCATTTAATAATTTAGACCAGTTTACACCCGAAATTCCTTTGTACAGTGCCTGTTCATTATTTGCTCTGAACGAATAAATAGGTTTTAGAACTTTAAGTGCGGTACGAAGTGATAAATTAGCTTTGTACATGAAGCCTTTATCTCCTTTAAAGCTTACCATTCGCACTCCTTTTTCGACATCCTGAGCACCAAGAGTGCGCAATTCATTCTCTAATATTTCTTCAAAACCAAAAAAACATTTGGCTATCATTCTAAAATTTTCTTCCATCTTTATTTTTGAATTATTTCAAATGTACTGCTGTTGATCTCTGCATCTGCATATCCGTACACCTGCTGCATTTCCGCAAGGATTCATAGAGGTATCGTTGCGAAATAGTTATTTTTCGGCAAAAATACACTAAATTTGCCGGACTTTGAATTAATTGAAATAGAATAAATGTCTGAAGCAGCAAACTCATCCTCACCAAATCAGGAACGTAATACCGAAAATTGGTTTACGTCATGGTTTGACACTCCATATTACCATATTCTTTATAAAGACCGAAATTATCGCGAAGCTCAGGTTTTCATGGACAATTTGACCCATTATCTGAATTTGCCTGAAAAAGCAAAAGTACTTGATCTGGCTTGCGGAAAAGGACGTCACTCTATCTATTTAAATCAACTGGGATTTAATGTTTTAGGTGCTGACTTGTCTGAAAACAGTATTACGGAAGCTACAAAAAACAGTAACGAAACACTGCATTTTAAAGTGCACGATATGCGTGAACCTTTTGAAGAAAAGTTTGATGCCATCTTTAATTTATTTACCAGTTTTGGATATTTTGAAAGTGACGACGATAATTTAACTACCCTTAAGGCCATTAAAGAAAGTTTATCTGAATACGGTTTTGCGGTAATCGACTTTATGAACGTTACTCAGGTTATCGAAACTTTGGTACCTGAAGAGGTAAAAAGTGTAGACGGAATTGATTTCAAAATCAAAAGATATGTGGAGGACGGACATATTTTTAAAGAAATAGATTTTGAGGATCAGGGAAGAAATTATCATTTCACAGAAAAAGTAAAAGCCTTAACTTTAAAAGATTTTGAAGAACTAATGGCAGAAGCGGGAATTTTCCTGTTGGACATTTTTGGAGATTATAAACTCAAAAAATTCCACAAAACCGAAAGCGAACGATTAATCATGATTTTTAAATAAAACTGGGCAATCCTTTAATTGTTTAACCGTTTAATCGCTAAACAAAAACAATTAAACGGTTAAACAAATCAACGGTTAAACCATAAAAAATGAATTATCTACTCCCCTTATTCTCTGTACTTTTAGGTTATATGGTGGCTTTGTTTTTAAAACCAAAGAGCAAAACCAATCTAAAGCTGCTGCTTGCGTTTAGCGGTTCATTTTTATTGTCCTTAACCGTAATGCATCTGTTACCGGAAGTTTATGAAACACATAAGCACAATATTGGTATCTTCATCATGCTTGGAATTTTATTCCAGATTATACTGGAGTTTTTCTCTAAGGGAGCCGAACATGGGCACGTTCATGGGCACGCTAAGATGTCACAGATTCCGTGGCTGCTCTTTACCAGCTTGTGTATTCATGCTTTTCTGGAAGGTTTTCCGGTAAGCCATCATCATGGTCTGGCTCTTGGAATTGCTATTCATCATTTACCAATTGCCGTAATTCTGACCACCTTTTTTATCAATGCAGAGCTGAATAAAAAAGCCATTTTTGCTTTCATGCTTACATTCGCAGTTATGACCCCATTGGGTACCGTTGCCTCTGAATATTTACCGGTTCTAAGCAAATATTACACTGAAATTACAGCCATCGTTATCGGAATTCTGTTTCACATTTCCTCAACCATTATTTTCGAAAGCAGCGAAGGACATAAATTCAATGTTGCCAAAGTCTCTATGATTGTTCTGGGGATTCTTTTAGCTTTTATATTGTAGTTTGGAAACCCGGGAAGCAGAAAACTTTCTTCTCTGCTTCTCACATTTCACACCTTACATTCTAAAACCTAATTTCCTGTTCTGTTTTTCTCCTCCTGATTTCCAAAATCACGCTGTTTCACGTTTATTTTTTTGTTTCCAAAATTGTAAATAACAGATAAACGTAAAAATCGGTTTGAAAAATTCTGACTGTACACCTGCTTTACGCCATTTACAACCGAAACTAAATCTTTTAAATAAGAAGTATTAAAAATATCATTGGCTAAAAAAGCAATCTGCAGGGATTTATTTAGCATATCCTGTTTAAAACCAATATCAAAACTCGACATATACCCTGTTTTGTACAAACCGCTTTTAGAAGGTGTATTGTAATTAAAATCAATTTGAAGTTTACTCGTTTTGCCCAATGAGAATGTATTATTAGTTGAAAAATTAACTTCTAAGCTATTGGATGGCGTGGCATTGATATTTTTTACAAACTTTGTTTTTGATCCTAAGAAATATAACGTGTTTTCACTTTGCCACCAGTCTGCAAAACTAGCCGAATAACTCTCTCCAACCCCATACTTTAGATCTCTGAAATAATTCTCTCTGGTTACAATTTGCGTATTGGTTTCGGGAATTGAGGTAAAAATCACACCATAACCGTCATTGATCACATTCAAGAAAACACTGGTTCGCAAAACTCCTTTATACGAATGACTAAACTCAAAATTATCACTAAACGAAGGTCTTAAAAACGGATTTCCTTCAGAATAACTGTTGCTGTTAATGTAGTTACGAAATGGATTCAGCAAATCAAACTGAGGTCGGCTGATTCTTTTTCCATAATTAAAACTGAAATTATTACTATCATTTTCTTTGTATGAAACATAAACCGTAGGAAACAATCTCAAATAATTATTTTTTGTTTTCTCGTTTAAGGTTTCTGAAAAACCACTCGTTTGAGTATTTTCAAGGCGCAATCCCAATTGAAGATTCCATTTCTCATTGATTTTTTTATCTCCGTTAACGTACACTGCCTGATTGTTCTCCGTATACCTGAATCGGTTGGACTGATTGGGATCCAATTCCGGTGTTCCTGTAATCGTGTTGTAGTAAAGCACATAACTCTTACTGTTTGTAAAACTCATTTTTGTACCATATGACAAATTGAATGCTGTAAGCGGATGTTCCATGTCTGCCTTAAAGCTCCAGTTATCAATATCCTGATCGGAAACATTTCTTGCCGACTGATTAATGCCTGCAAATGAATTATCTGGTCTGTAATTGTTGGCGATTGCATTTCGGTCGAATTTTGAATTGTAATTAAAATAATCCACATCAAAAGACAATTTTCTGTCTAAAGAATCCAATTTTGCAATCAAATGCCCGTGATAAGTTTGATTACCGGACCGTTTATCCACAAAACTATTGTTCAGGATATAATTGTCCAGTTCATTTTTAGTATTGTAATTATTAATTCTGATATCCGACTTAAAATCCGGATTACTTCTGTCTTTTAAAACCTGAAAACCTACGGTTATACGATCTGAAAAATCATAATCCAAAGCTAATTTTCCGGACAAACTTTCATCGGTAAATTTTGTATTGATAATCATCTCAGAAAGTCCATCAGGGAAATACATGTTTAGAAATTCATCGGCAAATCGGTGTCCTTTCTTGCCATTAATACTGGCAGAAAACCTGAACTTATTTTTGTTGTAAAAGAAATTATCTCTTAAAGTCAAAACCCCGTATTTATTCTGATCATAAGTAGCTGTGGAAGTGTTTTTCCAGGAATTTCGGGTACCTTTTTTTAACACAATATTAATCAGCCCTCCTGCTCCTTCAGCTTCGTATTTTGCGGGAGGAGTACTGATTATCTCAATGCTTTTAATATCTGCCGCCGATATCGATTTTAAATAGTTGTTTAGTTCTTCTCCTGTTAACTCAACGATACGTCCGTCAATCATCACACGGGAAGTCCCTTTTCCTAATATACTGATCGTCTCTTTTTGAACCACAACACCAGGTGCGGTATTGATGGCGCTTAAAGCATCACCACCAACATTTGTGACATTATTTTCGAGATTATAAACCAAACGATCTGTTTTTTGCTCGATGGTATTCTTTTTAGTTTTAATTACCACTTCTCCCAGCTGAGTAGTATTCTCTTTCAAGACTATAATTTCTAAATCGGTATCTTTTTTAATCGCGATCTGCTTTTCGTAGTCTACAAATCCCAGCAGACTTATTCCAATTTTATAAAAGCCTTCTTTTAAGTTAAGTTCAAAAGAGCCGTCCGGCTTACTGGTTGTTCCTTCAATAATTTTCCCTTCTGAATTGAATACGGAAACATCTGCCCATTCTAATGCAGTTGTTTCACTGGCTATTTTCCCTTTTAATTTTGCAGTTGTTTGTGCTAAACCTAACATCGGTAATACTAAAATAATAAGGAGGTAAACTTTTTTCATGATTTCTGGTTTTAACTTGTTCGATTAATTATGAAGCAAAGTTGTTGCAGAAATTTTCGGAATTCGACCGACAAAAAAAAGTCGAACTCATTTTCTCAACAGAAATGAGTTCGACTTTTTTCGTCACGGAGTAGTACTTTATGCAAAGCCCTTATTATGAGGCGTTCCGAAAAGCTGTAGGGGTTAGATTTGTATATTTTTTAAAAGAGGTATTAAAGGAAGATTTTGAATTAAAACCTACTTCATACAAAATTTCCAAAACTGTAAGCTGACTTTTGGACTGATCTTTCAGTATATTCATTGCTTTTTGAATGCGATATTCGTTTACAAAATCAAAGAAATGCTGATCGATATGATGATTGATTAAAACAGATAAATCCCGAACCGGAATATTGATTTGATTCGAAAGTTCCTGAATGGTAAGCGACGGGTCCAGAAAAGGCTCTTTTTCGGTCATGTAAAGCTTCAATGTCGCAATTTGATCTGAAATCACTTCGTTTTGATGCTCCTTTTCTCCGACATTATTAATCTGTTTAGGAAGAATATCTTTGGCCAATTGCAGTTTAGAATCGATACCGCGAAAAAGATCCGGATGATTCAGTGCTTTTAATACAAACCAGCAGGTTATTACCAAAACCATAAACTGCAGTATTACATTGGTCCAAATCCATAACGAATCATAATTTACATATCTTAAAGCATTCTTAATGATACATAAATAATACAAAACAAAGAATATAGCTGCTATCTGAAGCAGCCATTTAAAAACAGAACTTCTGGGATTGGTATAATTTTCCTCATATATTGCTTTGTATTTTTTTAAGACCAAAGCTACTCCAATGCTGTAAAATACAATTTGCAAGGCCAGAGCAAGAAACAAAAAGAACATCTCCGGCGATTGATCACGCTGGTTGTAAAACACTATTTTTTCGGCATTCGTTAAAAAATAAAGTCTGAACATATAAAACACATTCAGGAGTACAAATGGAATTGCGTGTAGTAAATGTTTCGATCTCAATCTAAAATCTGTGAAACAAACAGATAAAACGTACAGATAGAAAAAAGGCAAAACCAGAGAACAAGCTGTCCATCTGAAAAATTCTAAGTTAAAATGGGCTTTTATAAACTCATCATCTATAAAAATACCGCTGTTATCAAGGGCAAAAAATATTAAATAGAAAGCAAACAGCCGGTTTGTCAATTTATTCTTTGTTTGCACTGTGAGTAAAAAGAAGGCCAGTAAAAAAGAAACAAAGACTGATATTTTTGCGATACTCGTTAAAAAGCTAATTATATCCATTCCAAATTTTTAATTATTTAACAAATATAATGTTTTAGTTGTTTTAATAAAGGCTCAACAGAGCAATCATTTCATCAGAAATTACAACAAAAAAAAATCTAAATCTTCACGACTTTAGGTCGCAAATTTCGGGATTGCAAGAAAAAAGATTAATTTTGACCCAGTTCAATTAACATGAAAAAATGGCCTTTACAAAAACCACAGAACAGTCCTCAAAATACGAACATTTAGAAAAAATGTCAGTTCATGAACTTCTGGTTAACATCAATCAGGAAGACAAAACTGTTCCTGATGCAGTCGAAAAAGCGATTCCGCAAATTGAAACTTTAGTCGCACAGGTAGTTTCTAAACTAAAATTAGGCGGTCGATTATTTTATATCGGTGCGGGAACATCCGGACGCTTAGGTGTTGTTGATGCTTCAGAATGTCCTCCAACTTTTGGTGTTCCTTTTGATTTAGTAAACGGAATTATTGCCGGTGGTGATACTGCCATTCGTCGTGCCGTAGAAAATGCCGAAGACAATGCAACTCAAGCCTGGATTGATTTACAGGCGAATCATATTGATCAAAACGATGTAGTAATTGGCATCGCGGCTTCAGGAACTACTCCTTATGTGATTGGCGGTTTAGAAAGCTGTAATCAAAACAATATTCTTACGGGCTGTATTACTAACAATGCAGGAAGTCCTTTGGCGCTTACTGCTCAATTTCCGGTTGAAGTGGTTGTAGGTCCGGAATTTATCACTGGAAGCTCCCGAATGAAAGCCGGAACAGCTCAAAAATTAGTGCTGAATATGATTTCGACTGCTGCAATGATTCAGCTTGGAAAAGTAAAAGGTAATAAAATGGTCGATATGCAATTGAGTAACATCAAATTGGTAGATCGCGGTGTAAAAATGATTATGGGAGAAATTCCTGTTTCCTACGAACAAGCCAGCGAATTATTAAAAAAATATGGCAGCGTACGAAATGCTGTGGACAATTATAATCGTTAATGTGAAATGTTTTTGGTAAAATGTTTTTGGTAAGATATGAGATGTAAAATGAGATTATGCCTATCTAGCCGTAAATTTCAATAGGTACTAAACCTGAAACTTGAAACCTGAAACATTAAAACCTGAAACATTAAAACCTGAAACTCTCAAAACCTAAAACAAAAAAATGGCAACAAATAAAGAATTATTAGGAAAAGGAATTAAATATTTATCGGGTTCATTGCCTTTATTGTTTATTGGGCCGTCGCTAATTTATAACGCTTTTATGAATCAGCATACCAACTGGCATTATCTGGTTTTGGGAATTGGAATTGTGGCTTGTTTAAGCGCTATGTTTTTGATCTTTTACGGATTGAAAGTCATTATGAAAGGTTTATTTAATGACTAATTTGTATCTTTACTCAAATTCTTTATTATGGATATTCAAGCAGAACTAAAGTGGATTCATCAGGAAATTGATAAAGTAAAAGACCCTTCGTTTGTTGAGAAGCTAAAACATCTTTTACAGTCTGTAAACAACAGTACAGTTGATTCAGACAAAGCCTACAATTTAGACATTGAAGACGCTCTGGAAAACATCAAAAAAGGCAACTTTTATACGGAAGATCAGGCTAAAGAGATTGCAGAAAAATGGGGAAGAAAATAATTTGGTCTAGCAGTGCTTTGAATCAATTAGAGGACATTCATTTTTACATTTTCTTTGAAAGCAAATCAATTTCAATTGCTGATAAAGTTGTCAATACTATTTTTTGACAGTACCGAAATTCTTAAAACTCAACCCGAAATTTATAAACACGACACTCAAAAAACCAATAATGATGGTAGTTTCAGAGTTTATTCGGTTTACAATTATTCGGTTTCCTATCAAATAACAGAGGAAATCATTTATATCCTTAGGGTACGTCACAATGCACGAAAATCTAAAAAACACTCATGGAAAGTCTAATTCACATTCAAAAAACCTTCGAAAAAGTTACCTATATTGACAAAAAAATAAACAATCGGGAGTTTGAAGATTGTGTTTTTAAGAATTGTGATTTCTCGAATAGCAATTTTGCTTATAATACCTTTTTAGACTGCGAGTTTATCGATTGCAATTTATCAATGACAAGTTTGTCCGGTACCAGTCTGAAAAATGCTACATTCAAAAATTGCAAGCTTCTTGGAATTGCTTTTAACGAATGTGATGATTTTCTATTCCAGGTTTATTTTGAAGAAAGTACATTAGATTACGCTGTGTTTTCGAACAAAAAAATGCCTAAAACTAAATTTATCAACTGCTCTTTGCGCGAGGTTTCTTTTATAGGATGCAATCTAACCAATTCTTTATTTGACAATTGCAATCTCGACGGGGCTATTTTTAACGATACACAGCTGGCAGGCGTCGACTTTAGAACTGCCTACAATTATAAAATTGATCCTGAATTTAACCCTATGCGAAAAGCACAATTTTCAACTCAGGGTATTGTAGGGTTATTAGACAAATACGATATTAAAATTGTATAGTTTTTTTGCCACGAACTTGTGACAAAAAATAAAAACTCATTTCCGCTAAACCAAATGTATCACTATGAAAGCAACTGATTCCTATTTAGAAAGCGTTAAAAAACAGTTTTTGTACTATAAAATGCTGGGGGAAAAAGCCATTGCACAATTAGAACCCGAACAGCTTTTTGTTACTCTCAATGAAGATACCAACAGCATTGCTACGATTGTAAAACACGTTTCAGGCAATATGCTCTCACGCTGGACCGATTTTTTAACGTCTGATGGCGAAAAAGAATGGCGCAATCGCGATTCGGAATTTGAAAATGATCTGAAATCTAAAGAAGAAGTCCTGCTGATCTGGAACAAAGGCTGGGATTGTTTGCTGAATGCCTTAAACAGCTTAAACCCGGAGCAGCTTTCAGACATCATTTATATCCGTAACGAAGGTCATACCGTTATTGAGGCAATCAACAGACAGCTGGCACATTATCCTTATCATATCGGACAGATTGTTTTTTATGCCAAACAATTAAAGAAGGGCGACTGGGACAGCTTATCGATTCCAAAAAACAAATCCGGAAATTACAATGCCGAAAAGTTTGCCAAAAAAAAAGAAATCAAGAACTTTACAGATGATGAATTGAAGCGATTGAAATGATAGAATTTCATGCAGATCTTGGCGGATTATACTGGTGGATTCTCATCCGATTCTGCAAAACAAAACTGGCTTCAGAACAAGGTTTTGAAAACAGAAAAAGGAACTTGTTTTTTCTGACTTTTTTAAACTTTTTAGTTCTATTTTTATTTTTATCCTTTTGTTATTATAAATATAAATAATCTTTGTACTTCAAAAATCCTCTAATAAATACTAATGCCCTAGCCCTGATGGAAGCGGTATCCTTTTATGTCTGCCGCAGCTGACGGAAAAGATATAGCGTACAGCAGGAATCAGCTCCTTAAAAAAACAAATTACATTATGAAAAAAATTATATTCTTACTTCCATTATTAGGTTTAATGTCATGTTACAACGCAGAACACAACTGCAAAGATTTTAAAAATGGAAAATTCAAATTTGAATTTGAAGTAAATGGTGTCAAAAAAACCACTGTTTTTGAACGTAAAGACAATATCGAAATCGAAACTTTTGAAGGTAAAACAGACACTTCAACCATCAGATGGGTAAGTGATTGTGAATACATTTTACAAAAAAAACACCCTAAAAATATGGCTGAAGAAAAAGCCATCAGCATGAAAATTCTAACCACTTCTAAGGATTCTTACACTTTTGAATTTGGAATGGTGGGTTCTGACCAAAAACAACGTGGCACAGTAGTAAGAGTTGAGTAAATAATCTATTTAAATGTTTTAAAACACCTTTAGTATGGAAGTTTTTCTAAACCCCGATGTGTGGATTGCCTTACTGACATTGACTTTTCTAGAAATTGTCCTGGGGATCGACAATATTATTTTTATATCCATCGTCACGGGGAAATTACCTGAAGAAGATCGAAAGAGAGCCACCCGAATTGGTTTGTTTTTGGCCATGTTTATGCGTATCGCCCTGTTGATGGGAATTTCGTATCTGATTGCCATGAAAGCAACACTTTTCAGCATTCACTGGGGCTGGTTCGAAGGAGATTTTACCGGTCAGGCGGTCATTTTATTTCTGGGCGGTTTGTTCCTGATTTATAAGAGTACTAAAGAAATCAGCGAAAAAGTGGACCATCATGCTGAGGAGGAAAAAACACTTAAAACTGCTGCCAAAAAATCATTCTCGAACGTCATTATGCAAATCCTCCTGATCGATTTGATTTTTTCTGTAGACTCGATTTTAACGGCTGTCGGTATGACAAATGGTGTTCATGGTGCTTTAACGATCATGATTACAGCGGTAGTCATTTCGGTATTGATTATGATGTTGTTTGCGGTTCCTGTTGGAAATTTTGTCAACAAGAATCCATCCATTCAAATACTGGGGCTTTCATTTTTGATTCTGATCGGTTTTATGCTGATTACGGAAAGCATGCACTTATCGAATGCGGCACTTGCAGGTGAGCATATTGGAGCGGTACCGAAAGGTTATTTGTACTTCGCCATTTCGTTTTCGCTTGCTGTCGAATTTATCAATATGCGAATCCGAAAAAAACATTCGTCAAATTAAGTTATTTTGAAACTCTCGTTTGGGAATTAAAAACAACAGTTGGACAGAAAAGGGCTGAAAGCCCGAAAGCACAAACATAGCGCAACGCGTTATGAACTAAATTAATGAGGTGTGTTGCCCTGAAAGGGCAAAAGCATTTTTTGATCCCTACACAATCCTATAAAAAATGTTCAACTTCTTATAAGATTTCACACAAAATATGTCTGGAGCTTTTCGTTGCGATCTGGCTTTTGCCCTTTCAGGGCATAACCCATAATTGTTATCATCATTCATAGTGCTACGCACCATGCTCTTGCTGAAGCCCTTTCTGAGCTATTGGTTTTGATTAATTTCGTTCCGAAAGTTGATTTTTTTAACAAAATGCTTACGGCAAGAGAAAACTATGGCCTTATACACATAAAAAAAGAGGAAGTTCCAAAATTTTGAAACTTCCTCTTTTTTATTTTCTATTATTCAAGAACCAGACCTATCTGGCCATCATCATCTAATTCTGTTTCAACAGCGTCATCATCATCTCCGATTACCCTCTCCGGAACTTCTTCAACCGGTTCTTCATAAGGCAGAGGTTCTAACAGATTTACTTGTTTTAGCTTATCAGTCGTCAGTTGATTTCCGAGTGCTTTAAAACCTTTTACGGCAATAAAATCTTCAACATCAATATGTAAATCTTCTTTCTGAACTCCTTTTACTTTTGCAAAAACCAACTGGGCTACCGGACGGTAATCTGTTGATACAATTTCTAATTGCGAGTTCGGGTGATCTGTAATAAAACTTTCTTCTTTACCCTCATTTTCCACAAGGAAACGTTTTAAGAAGTAACGTTCTTTTTCTCCATCGTAATAGATTGCCGAAATTGGTTTTTTAGGTTTCCATTTTTCCAAAACAATCATATCCTCTTCGAAATGAGTCGATAATTCCGGAATAATCACCTTCAACTTACCGGCCTGACTTATGATCAAAATTTTATCGCTTGGTTTAAACTCTCCCAGCAATTCTCCTCGGGCATCAACATTTAAACGCTTAACGGTATCATCAAACCAGACTTTTCTTGGCAGCAAAGTCGAAATTCCTTTTTCTTTTAATTCTATTTTCTTGATTGGATATTTGGTAACCAAATTTCCTTTTGATCCACGTCCTTTGATGGCCAGTTTAGCAAAATCAATATCGAATTTCAGTTTTTTAATGGTTCCAATTTGACGCAGTAAAATAGTAACGACCTCTGCCTCTCCATTCGGATTATGCGAAAAATAAACCACCTGCGAACCATTTGTCCCGTTAGTCAGATCATACGCTTTATCACGTGTAACTCCGGTAACATTAAAACGCTTAATATAGGAAGGTCCGGATTTACCATCACGATACATCATGTTGTAAATCGTACGCTTATCGCTCTTATCAAAAACAGCGACGTGTATAATATCTTTTCCTATAAATGTTTTGGCATCTACTTTTGAAATCATCATTGTACCATCGCGCAGGAACACAATAACATCATCGATATCAGAACAATCGGCTACGTATTCGTCTTTCTTTAAACTGGTTCCTACGAAACCTTCTTCTCTGTTTACAAAAAGTTTTGTATTACGCAAAACAACTTTTGTAGCTTCGACATTATCAAAAACACGAAGTTCAGTCTGACGCTCGCGTCCTTTTCCGTATTTCTCTTTTAATTTAGTAAAGTAGGCAATTGCAAAATCCGTTAAATTCTCCAGATTGTACTCTACCTCCTTCATTTCATCTTCTAACTTCGCGATGAAATCATCGGCCTTGTCAGAGTCAAAACGGGTAATACGAATCATCGGTATTTGAGTCAAACGTTGTAAATCTTCATCGTTGATTTCTCTGACGAATGATTTTTTGAACGGCTCAAAACGGTCGTATAAATATTTGTAAAGTGACTCTCTATCTGAATACAATTTG
This sequence comes from Flavobacterium sp. N502540, assembly GCF_025947365.1. Classification (NCBI taxonomy): domain Bacteria; kingdom Pseudomonadati; phylum Bacteroidota; class Flavobacteriia; order Flavobacteriales; family Flavobacteriaceae; genus Flavobacterium; species Flavobacterium sp. N502540. The sequence goes on along the minus strand of NZ_CP110012.1, from coordinate 3,592,503 downwards.
AAGTCAATGTACATTTCTTCGCGGATAAAGATTTTTTCTAAAGTCGAGAAGTGCCATTTATTTTTTAATTCCTCTAACTGAATTTCCAACTCCTGACGAAGTAAATCAACGGTTCTGTGAGTCGATATTTTCAACATCTCAGAAACTCCGATAAACAAAGGCTTATTGTCTTCAATCACACAGCCTAAAGGTGCCACAGAAGTTTCACAAGCTGTAAAAGCAAACAGCGCGTCTATGGTTTTATCCGGAGAAACTCCCGGAAAAAGATGAATTAAAATCTCAACATCGGCTGCAGTATTGTCTTCAATTTTCTTGATTTTGATTTTACCTTTTTCGTTGGCTTTCAAAATACTGTCAATTAAACTCGAGGTATTGGTCGAAAACGGAATTTGTGTGATTACCAGTGTATTTTTATCCAACTGAGCAATTTTAGCACGCACACGCACACGTCCGCCACGAAGTCCGTCATTATAATTAGACACGTCGGCAATACCCTGCGTCATAAAATCAGGATACAGCGTAAAAGCTCTTCCTTTTAAGATTTTAATCGAAGCATCAATTAATTCGTTGAAGTTATGAGGCAAAACTTTTGTCGAAAGTCCTACTGCAATCCCTTCTGCCCCCTGTGCCAAAAGCAACGGGAATTTTACCGGAAGGTTGTTCGGTTCTGCACGACGACCATCGTAGGAAACACCCCAATCGGTAATTTTTGGAGAATACAAAACCTCTAAAGCAAATTTTGACAAACGTGCCTCAATGTAACGCGAAGCTGCTGCTCCGTCACCTGTTAAAATATTACCCCAGTTACCCTGACAATCGATCAATAAATCTTTTTGTCCAATTTGTACCATAGCATCACCAATACTCGCATCTCCGTGTGGATGATACTGCATGGTGTGACCAACAACATTGGCAACTTTGTTATAACGACCATCATCCAGCTCTTTCAAAGAATGCATAATACGACGCTGAACGGGTTTAAATCCGTCCTCGATAGCAGGAACTGCACGTTCCAGAATTACGTACGAAGCATAGTCCAAAAACCAGTCCTTGTACATTCCGGTAACTTTCGTAATTACGTCTTCACCTTCCTGTTCCTGATTTTCGTAAAAATGTGCTCCTTCAAAATGTTTGGCATCTACATCGATAATTTCATCGTCATCTCCTTCCTGAATGTTATCCAGGTTTTCTTCTGAATTATTCTCGTCGTCGCCCGGAATGATGTTATCGTCTTCTTCGTCTTTCATCTAATTATCTTGTAATTATAATTCATTTGTTTTCAAGAAGTTAATTTAAAAATCGCAGACAGTGACTGCGTTTTTTTGAAATCAAAAAATACTAGACATTGTCTAGTATTTTTATTTAAATCTTAAACTTCTTCTTCAACTGCATCCAGTTCCACCTTCAAATTCTTAATAATAAACTCTTGTCTGTCCGGTGTGTTTTTACCCATGTAAAAAGATAATAATTGCTCGATTGAGGTATTTTTATCCATCATAATTGGGTCAAGGCGAATGGTGTCTCCGATGAAATTTTTAAACTCATCCGGAGAAATCTCTCCTAAACCTTTAAATCGGGTGATTTCTGGTTTTGGTTTTAGTTTTTCGATCGCGTCTTTTCGTTCTTCTTCAGAATAACAATAGATGGTTTCTTTTTTATTACGAACCCTGAAAAGCGGTGTCTGCAAAATATATAAATGGCCTTCTTTAATTAACTCAGGGAAAAACTGAAGGAAAAAAGTAATCAACAGCAAACGAATGTGCATACCGTCGACATCGGCATCGGTTGCGATTACGATATTGTTGTAACGCAATTTTTCCAGTCCGTCTTCGATATCAAGCGCTGCCTGCAATAAATTAAATTCTTCATTTTCATAAACAATTTTCTTACTCATTCCATAGGAATTCAGAGGCTTACCACGCAAACTAAAAACGGCCTGTGTATTCACATCACGCGATTTGGTGATCGATCCGGAAGCCGAATCTCCCTCGGTAATGAAAAGGGTACTCTCCAGGTTTCTTGGATTCTTTGTATCCGGAAGATGCGCACGGCAATCTCTTAATTTCTTATTGTGAAGATTGGCCTTTTTAGCACGATCTGTAGCCAGTTTTCTAATTCCGGACAATTCTTTTCGCTCGCGTTCGGCCTGCAAAATTTTTCGCAATAAGGCTTCTGCGGTCGTTGGATTTTTATGCAGGTAATTGTCTAACTTGGTTTTGATAAAATCGTTCACAAAGGTACGAACCGAAACCGGGGGTGTCCCGTCATCAGAACCCATATCGGTAGAACCTAATTTGGTTTTAGTCTGAGACTCAAAAACCGGCTCCATAACCTTAATACTAATCGCACTCACAATCGATTTACGAACGTCAGATGCTTCAAAGTTTTTATTGTAAAACTCTCGAATGGTTTTTACAATTGCTTCTCTATAAGCTGCTAAGTGCGTTCCTCCTTGTGTAGTGTTTTGTCCGTTGACAAAAGAGTGATATTCTTCACTGTATTGCGTTTTACTGTGCGTTAACGCTACTTCAATATCATGCTCTTTTAAATGGATAATAGGGTATTCTAAATCTTCTTCATTGATGGTTTCTTCTAATAAATCACGAAGTCCGTTCTCCGAATAATATTTTTCACCGTTGAAAATAATGGTTAGTCCATTGTTCAGATAACAATAGTTCTTGACCATTTTGATCACATATTCTAAACGGAATTTGTAATTTTTAAAAATCGATTCATCCGGCGTAAAAGTTACTTTTGTTCCTTTTCGCTTGGTAGTATCAATCACATCTTCTTCAAGAACCAGATTTCCCGCTGAAAACTCTGCTGCTTTTTGTTTATCATCACGAACCGATTCTACACGAAAATAGTTCGACAATGCATTCACCGCTTTTGTTCCGACACCATTCAAACCAACCGATTTCTGGAAAGCTTTTGAATCGTACTTTCCTCCCGTATTCATTTTTGAAACAACATCCACCACTTTCCCTAACGGAATTCCACGTCCGTAATCACGAACCGAAACCGTTTTATCTCTGATAGTCACTTCAATAGTTTTTCCTGAGCCCATTACAAACTCATCAATACAGTTGTCCAGTACCTCTTTTAGAAGAATATAAATACCATCATCAGGCGAAGATCCGTCTCCCAATTTCCCGATATACATTCCGGGACGCATACGGATATGTTCTTTCCAATCGAGTGATCGAATGTTATCTTCGGTATATTGATTTTGCTCTAGCATAAAGTGAATTGGATTTTTGGCTAATGTACCATTTATAGTCAAAAAATGAAAGCGTATTTTATTTTTGTTACGAATAATAACAGCTTTAAACCCTATTTACATTGATTTTAAAACAATCCGCAAACCAAAAATATAAAAAATCAGCTTTATGGTAAAAAATACTATTTGATTCCCAGTACTTCTTTTGCTAAAGCAATCATTTCGGGCGTTCCGGTATTTTTATTTTTTTCGTCAGAAAGTTTTACAACACCTTGCCACTGGTCATTATTCAATTTTACTTCTGTCAGTTTTATCACCATATTCATCGAAGGCAAGCCAGCATCGTTGGTAAAATTGGTTCCGACACCAAATGACATTTTGATTTTATCTTTACAAAAATCTGCTATTCTTTTCACCTTCTCGTAATTCAACGAATCCGAAAAAACGATCACTTTCGATTTTGGATCAATTCCCATTTGGGTATAATGCGAAATTACTTTTTCTGCAAATTCAATAGGATCTCCGCTATCGTGACGTACTCCGTCAAAAAGTTTCGAGTACTTTTTATCAAATTGTTCAAAAAACACTGCTGTAGTATAGGTATCTGTCAGTGCAATTCCGAGATCGCCATCGTACACCTGCGTCCAATGTCCCAAGCCCATCATATTTGCCATTTTAAAACCGTATTGCGCTGCATGAAACATAAACCATTCGTGCGCATGAGTACCCAATGGCCGCATATTATTAGTCATTGCAAAATGAACATTACTGGTACCTATAAAACTATTCGAACCAAATTTTCGAAGTGTCTCATTCACCAGGGCATGTACCTCATACGAATGGCGTCGTCGGGTTCCAAACTCTAAAATCGAAACGCCAATTTTATTGTAATTGTCAATCTTGTCTTTGGTTACTCTTTTTAAAGCTTCATCTTCCAGTCGAATGGATTGACCGGTCTTATAAAACAGCTCAGAAATCAATCCCATCAGTGGCACTTCCCATAAAATGGTACGATACCAATAGCCCTCAACAGTTACTTTTAACTCAGAACCTGTCTGAGTAATCTGAACCTCGGACGGGTCAAAGTTATAGCCTTGCAAAAAATCAAAATAAGTGGGATCCAGATAAGAACAATGCTGCCACAAATATTGTTTTTCTTCTTTTGTCAACCGCAGATCTGCCATTGCATCAACCGATTTTCGAAGTAAATCTCCAAATCCAGGCGGAAAAAAATGATTTCCCCTGTTGATAAAGCCGTAACGAACCTGAGCCTTGGGAAAAAGTTTGATTACAGCATGCTGCATTGTAAATTTATAGAAATCATTGTCTAAAATTGATTTCAAATAAGTTGTCTCCATAATCCGGCAGTTAAATTAATTTTATAACTGTAATGGCTAAGATACGCCAATTTAACCAAAGAAGGAAGCTCTTTAAGCAAAGATCCTGCTTCGTTTTACTTTGAAAGTATCTTAAATGACATTATACCGTCACGATCCAGAAAAAAAGTAATATACGAGCCTATTTTTTTATCATAAATTACCTCAAATTCTAAAGCTCCTCTTACGACCTTAGAATCTTCAATTCGAACAGGTTTTCCATTTTTCAAATAATAAAACAGATCTGTCTTTGCAATATTCTTAATCCTAAAAAGAATTTTATCCCCATCATTTGCCTGAATAATTCCTGAATCCGGCGCCAAAATCTCATGATCGCCTTCAATTGCAGCATCAAAAAGTAATGGTCCGTTCAGAAAATCCTCTTTGTTTAATTTTTTACCCAGATAAGTTCCCGAATCCGGAAAATGCTTGGCGAAAAAGTACTTGGGATCGGTATCAAAATAAACGGGTGAAAAATGAGTCACAGCCACTTTTTTGTCACTGTCGTAGTATCCCTGTCCCCAGGTTACATCAACCAAAATCCATTTTCTATCCACCTCAACCAAATTCCAGGAATGATTGGAAAACGAATTTTTACGTCCGATATCACTCAACGATCGTTTAGAATCTCCTCGGATCACCTCACATTTCAAACCCGTTAAATAGGCCAATTCCTGATATAAAAGTGTAAAACCTTCACAAACCGCTTTTCGGGATTCGAAAGTGTTCTGCCATGTTTTTTCCTTTAAAACTGCAATTTTCGCTTGTTTATCCGCTTCATTAATATAGGTAAATCTGAGCGGTTTTGGCGGATTCAGATAGGCTTTGTAATCGTATTTTATGTTTAAAGCAATCCAGCTGTAAATAGCCCTCGCTTTATCATAATCTGAAGTAAAATCTTTTTGTATTCTTTCTGCCAGGCTTTCTACTGAATTAAAATTAGCGGGATACTTTAATACCGTATTATCAATCGTATTGTACTTTTGCGCGTTTACACGAAACAGAAAGATAAAACTCAGGAAGAAAACAGTAAGGACAATCTTTTTTGGAATCATAAATTAGAAACTAGACTTAATAATGTCTTTTAATTCTTTATTTAACTCTTCATTTGAAATTTTATTTTCCTCCAAATCAAAATTCGCGTTAAATGCAGGCAATGAAAAAGTAGCCTTAATCTGTGCTCCATATCTTGGTAAAGCGTTATTGGCAATTTCCAAAACCGAAGCTCCTCCTCTTGCTCCCGGCGAAGTAGCCATTAAAAGCATTGGTTTTTGCTGAAAAATTTCTTTCATGATCCTCGAACTCCAATCAAACAAATTCTTGAAAGCCGCAGAGTAATTTCCGTTGTTTTCTGCCAAAGAAATTACCAACAGATCTGCATTTTCAATCTTTTGCAAAAATGTTTTTGCCAGCTCATGCTGACCAATTTCTTTTTCTAAATCGACACTAAACAAAGGCATGGCAAAATCATTAAGATCTAAAACCTCAACCGTTCCATTGTCGAATAAACTTGCCGCATAAGTCGCCAGCTGTTTGTTTATCGAATGCTGACTGTTACTTCCTCCAAAGGCTACAATTTTCATATACTTTATTTTAAAATTTACTGTTTTTTGTTACCCGTTTCACCTGTTTTAAGTATTTCCATAAAACCATAAACTACATTTCTGAATCATCAAAACTTATGAAATTTCTGTTTGTTCTTGAATTTCAAATATCTCTTTTTTAATTTCGACCGAATAGCCATTCGGAGCAATCTTCCCTCCGTACGTTTTAGCATATACTTTAGTAAACTCGGCTCCAAAATATAAAATAATTGCGGAATAATACACCCAAACCAAAATGATTATTACTGATCCTGCTGCGCCATAAACACTTGCAATTGTTGAGTTTCCCAAATAAAATCCAATTGCAAATTTACCTATCATAAAAAGGATTGCGGTACACCCGGCGCCAATGAAAGCGTCTTTCCACTTTATAAGGCCATCTGGTAAAGTTCGGAATATAATTGCAAAAAGCAAGGTGATACTACCTAAAACAATGATCAAATTTATGACGTAAAACAAATACACTGTACTGTCGGCTAAATATAGTTTTAATCTCGCATTTAAGACATCTAAAACCGCATTTAACATTAAACTTACGAGCATTAGAAATCCAACAGAAACAATCATAGAGAAAGACATAATCCGATTCTGAATGAATTTTTTAAGCCCTTTGTTCGGTTTCGCGCGCAGCCCCCAGATAAAATTAATTGAACTTTGTATTTCGGCAAAAACTCCCGAAGCTCCTATTAAAAGCATCACAACTCCAAAAATTGTTACAAAAACATTACTATCAGACAATTGCACATTTTTGATTGCGTCCTGAATTTGAATTGCGGCATCGTTCCCTACTAAACGGTTGATTTGCCCGTACAACTCCCCGGTTACCGCCTCTTCTCCAAAAAAGAAACCGCAGATGGTTATAATAATGATCAATAAAGGCGGTAATGCAAATATGGTATAATACGACAAAGCTGCGCTTAGCTTGATGGCATTATCGTCATTGAACTCTAAAATAGTGGTTCGTAACAAATACCAGGTTTTCGACAGAATATTTTGATTTTCCACAAGATTCGTTTTTTGATATTCTTTCAAATTTAAAGAATAAACAAAAGATTAAATTCCTGTATTTCAGATAATTTTTACATTTTTACCATGCCATATTTTTTTCCTATAAAATCTCATCTGGAAACACATATAATCCCTACGGACATTTTTTCAATGGGGGCCTTATTCTTTCTACCGATATTTTACTCCTGGCGGAGTATATTTTATTGCACCTAAATGGTATTGCCACTTGTAATCAACCATAGTCATTGTCTCCTTAAACTACATAACACTATCATCTAACCTCAAAAATTGTTTTGTAGAGATTCAATACGGGGAACATCCACAATCCCCCTAAGTTTTTGTCCCCTAGCGACTGAACACTCTTAAGGGCGTCTTTTTCTTTTTACTGGTAATGATAAAAAATTCCTTTATCATAAATCGTCCATAAACTCGCTTTTTGATTTGCCGCTTTTAATGCGCAGTTTGCCCAGGTGTTACACGTATAAAACAGACTATAACTTCCTTTTGCCTCATAAAAAGCATCCTTTTTCCCATAACTATGTCCCTCAATCCATTCAGGATTCTCCGGATTATTAAAACTCTCTGAGATATAGTTTACTAATTTTTGATAGTTTTCTTTAGAAACCAAAATACGTTTGCAATCTTCACCTTCGCGTAATTGCTTAAAAAATGTGGTGTGCATTGCTGACGAACTCACCCCAAATATAGCTTTTAAAGCCGTACTCGCTTTTAAATCTGACCATTCAGGCGTATCGAGATAAAAACCTTTATCACCCCAGCCAAAAGCTACAAATTTTGCCAGTGTATCGTTGGATTCTGTCTGATCAAACTGAATTTCCTTTCTCCAATCTTTGACTTCGGTAACAATCGGAACCACTATATCTGTGTGCACTCCATTGGAAAGAATATAAATCGGAATTGCATTTTGTTCGTCAATTTTGTCAATAGTGGAGTTAACTGTAATTCTGGAAATCAATAATACGGCTGTGACATATAAAGCAAGAAAAGTAAAGATCCCGAAAAGTGTCCAGCCCAGAAATTTGAAAGATTTTTTTAGCATTTTGATTGGTTGTTTTTAGATTGATAATTGGTTAATTTTTCTGTAACCAATTTTTGAGCCATTTTTTTTGCTTCTTACAAATTACACACAAATTATACCGATTCGCGCATGCGAAAGCGCGGATTTAAACGGATTTTTAAGTTCATTTTTTTTTATTTCAAGGAACGAGACTCGAAATGACAAACTATGCGAAGCTTCGACTTCGCTCAGCCTGACGATGACTTTCTTTAACCTCAAAATACAGATAACAATAACTTTTGTGCATAAAAAAACTGCTGAATTGCTCCAGCAGTTTTTAGTCTATCTTCTTTATTCTCTATTCTATTTTCTCTAAAAAAAAATTAAACGTTAAAACGGAAATGCATTACATCACCATCTTTTACGATATATTCTTTTCCTTCCACTTTGAATTTCCCAGCTTCTTTTGCTTTTGCTTCAGAACCGTACTGAACGTAATCTTCGTATGAAATTACCTCCGCACGAATGAATCCTTTTTCAAAATCAGTATGAATAACTCCGGCAGCTTGTGGTGCTGTAGCTCCAATATTGATGGTCCAGGCACGAACTTCTTTTACACCGGCTGTAAAGTAAGTTTGCTGTTTTAATAATTTGTATGCTGCACGAATTAGCACAGAAGCTCCCGGCTCAGTCAATCCCATATCTTCAAGGAAAACCTGACGCTCTTCGTAGCTTTCCAATTCTGTAATATCCGCTTCTGCTCCTACTGAAAGAATGATAACTTCAGCTTCTTCGTCTTTTACCAATTCACGAACCTGATCAACATATTTATTTCCGTTTACAGCTGAACCTTCGTCAACATTACAAACGTACAATACCGGTTTAGCGGTAATCAATTGAAAACCTTCCATTAAAACTTCTTCGTCGTTGCTTTGAGGAATAATGGTTCTTGCTGATTTTGCCTGCAATAACGCTTCTCTGATACGGTTCAACAAAGCTTCTTCAGTCTGAGCTTCTTTGTTTCCGGTTTTAGCGGCACGTTTTACTTTCTCCAAACGTTTCTCGATTGTTTCCAAATCTTTCAACTGAAGTTCGATATCAATCGTTTCTTTATCACGAATTGGATTTACATTACCGTCAACGTGAACGATGTTATCGTTATCAAAACAACGTAAAACGTGAATAATAGCATTACACTCTCTAATGTTTCCTAAAAACTGATTTCCAAGACCTTCTCCTTTACTAGCACCTTTTACCAAACCTGCGATATCAACGATATCCACAGTTGCCATTTGTACACGCTCTGGTTTTACCAATTCTTCCAGTTTGTTAATTCTTGGATCCGGAACGTTTACAACTCCAATATTTGGTTCGATTGTACAAAACGGAAAGTTGGCACTCTGCGCTTTTGCATTAGACAAACAATTAAATAATGTTGATTTTCCAACATTTGGTAATCCTACAATTCCTGCTTTCATCTGTTGATTCTATTTGTTTTTTATGTAAACCTTTTTCTTTCGAGTCTTCTTTATACCGGTTTTTCAGTATATCAAAGTCGTTTTTAACAGGTTATATTTCTTGTATTCCTTTTGTATTTGTGCCGAAATATTATTTTTTGGCTTTAAAATTTTGCAAATATAAGATTTAATAGCTCGCAATTGAAGTAAAAATGACGATTAATGTTTTTTAAGGCTACATCATTAAAAAAAATAAACTTCTTATTAATTTTTTGTTAAAAATAGTTACTTTTATAACAAACGAACAAAAACCAATAAACCAAACTCAATTAACCATGAAAAAGATTGCATTATTACTAATACTGTTTAACACAGCATTTCTATTCGCCCAAAAAGAAATATCAGGAGTTGTAAGAGATAAATCGGGCAATCCGCTACCCGGAGTTAATATCCTCGAAAAAGGAACTACAAACGGTGTATCTACCAATTTTGAAGGAGGTTACCTTATAAAAGTAAAAGAAGGTGCCATTTTAATTTTTAGCTATGTTGGCTATGCAAATGTAGAAAAACCCTCTTCAAATAGTAAAACCGACGTTACTTTAGACGAAAACGGAGGTCAGGTCCTGAATGATGTCGTAATCGTAGGATCAAGAAATACCAAAAGAACCGTAGTCAATTCGGCCGTTCCGATTGATGTTATTAGTGTAAAAGATGTCACGACACAAAGCGGTAAAATAGAGATCAATCAATTATTACAATATGTTGCTCCTTCATTTAATGCCAACAAACAATCCGGATCTGATGGGGCCGATCACGTTGATCCTGCTTCACTGAGAGGTCTGGGACCGGATCAGACTTTGGTTTTGATTAATGGAAAAAGAAGACATCAGTCTTCATTAATCAATTTATTTGGTACCCGAGGACGTGGAAATACGGGAACTGATTTAAATGCCATACCCGCTACTGCAATCAAAAGAATTGAGATTCTGAGAGATGGTGCTGCTGCCCAATACGGCTCGGACGCTATTGCCGGAGTTATTAATATTGTACTAAATGACAATGTCGACGAATTAACAGGATCTGTAACCTACGGAGCATTTAATACCAATGCAAAAGGTGATTTTCTGGATGGAACTCCTAATACCAAAAACTTCAGACTAGACCAAAACGGAAACGGAAATACTTATGGTAAAAACCAATCTTTCGATGGTGGATCTGTAAAAGTAGCCGCTAACTATGGAGTTGCTATTGGTGACAAAGGAGGTTCAGCCAATTTTACAACTGAATACATCAACAAAAACAAAACTCTAAGACCTGCTTATGATTTCAGAAAAGGTTTTGGAGACGCTTCTATTCAGGGTTTTAACTTATTCGGAAACTTATCACTTCCGGTATCCGAAAAAACGCAGTTTTATGCATTTGGAGGCCGAAATTACAGAGATACAGATGCCTATGCATTTACGAGAAACGGAGGAGAAAGAGTTGTGGAATCTGTTTATCCCGGCGGATACACTCCTAGAATTACTTCTAATATTATAGACAATTCTCTTGCTGCGGGATTTAGAACTAAAACGGCCAGCGGATGGAACATTGATCTTAGCAATACTTACGGTAAAAACCTTTTTCATTACTACATCAAAGGAACTATAAATGCTTCCTTAGAAGAGAAATCTCCAACAGAATTTGATGCAGGAGGACACAGTCTGACTCAAAATACAACCAATTTTGATTTTTCTAAAAACTATGATTCGGTATTAAGCGGTTTAAACCTTGCTTTTGGAGCGGAATACAGAACGGAAAAATTTACGATTTTTTCAGGAGAAGAAGGTTCATATGCAACTTATGATACTAACGGAAGGCCTATAACCAATCCTACAACCCAAAGTGCACCAACTATTCCAAATCCGGATTACGATCCTACAGATCCAACTTCATCTCCAACAATTTCAAGACCTGGAGGTTCACAAGGTTTTCCGGGATACAGCCCTTCAAATACGGTAGACAAAAGCCGTACGAATTTATCTTTATACACTGATGCTGAACTTGACATCACAGAGTCTTTTTTACTGAGTGGTGCGGTTCGTTTTGAAAATTATAGTGATTTTGGAAGTACGTTAAACGGAAAATTAGCCGCAAGAGTAAAAGCCGGACAGCATGTTAACTTCAGAGGATCTGTAAGCACCGGTTTCCGTGCTCCTTCACTGGCGCAAATTTACTACAACCTGCGTTTTACGAATTTTAATGCAGGAGGAGCTACCGAAGTTCTACTTGCTCCAAACAACAGCCCGGTTACCAAGGCTTTTGGGATTCAGAAACTAAACGAAGAAAAAGCGGTAAATGCCTCTTTGGGATTCACGGCTACGTTTGGAGATTTCACTGCAACAGTTGACGGTTACTACATCAAAGTAAAAGACCGTATTGTTCTTACCGGATATTTTGATGCTAAACCTTTAAACCTTGGTGTAGATAAAGCCCAGTTTTTCGTGAATGGTGTAGACACCAGTACTCACGGTTTGGATATCGTTTTGGCCTGGAAGAAAAAATTCGGAGAATCATTGTTTAGTGCAACTTTAGTTGGAAACATTAATGACATGAAAATTGACAATGTAAAAAACGGAACTTTAGACGAGGGTACTTTCTTTGGGAAACGTGAAAAAGCATTCCTACTATCATCAGCTCCGGACAACAAATTTGGTTTAAACCTTAACTATGCTAAAAATAAATTTGATGCCGGTATCGCATTCACCAGATTCAGCAAAGTAGTTTTAGTAGATTACACTGATGAAAATGATGTATACAATCCAAGACTGATCACTGACTTAACTGTTGGATATCAATTGACTAAAAACCTAAAATTAAGCATTGGAAGCAACAACTTATTCAATGTTTACCCAACCAAACAAGATGAAACAGGAAATACTGAAGCAGGAGGTTATTGGGATGCTGTTCAGATGGGATTCAGCGGAGCATACTACTATGCAAGACTTGGATTTAATTTTTAAGTAATTAACCCGTTAAAAAAAAACATTAAACACATAAAAACATGCTTCTTACGCATAGCTGCCTCTGTGCTCCTAAAATAAGTAAAACGCCTTATTTGAGTGTATTAAACCTATGTTTCTATGTATTTAAAAATAATTACAGCCAACAGGTTAAGCAGTTAGAAACTTTATGCAATTATACAGGTCAAAAAAACCTGTTATCCGACTAAACAAAAAATCCTGAGCTAACGCTCAGGATTTTTTGTTTATATCAAATACATCATTATTTCATTATTCACCGTGTAAAAACGCTTGTCTGTTCAACAAGGTTTCTTCGTCTTCAACGTGATTATCATCTGGCACACAACAATCAACTGGACATACGGCAGCACATTGAGGTTCATCGTGAAAACCTTTACACTCGGTACATTTTCCCGGAACGATATAATATACCTCATCAGAAATTGGTGTTTGTGCATCACCTGCATCAACCTCAGTTCCGTCCGGTAAAATTATGGTTCCTGAAAGACTGGTTCCGTCTTTGTATCTCCAATCGTCAGCTCCTTCATAAATTGCTGTATTTGGGCATTCCGGTTCGCAAGCCCCACAGTTTATGCATTCGTCAGTTATAATTATTGCCATTGTTTTTTTAGTCTTAAAGTTAAAAGTCTTAAAGTTGCAAAGCCAAAAAAAAGACATCCTTCTCTTTTGACTTGATGACTTTTGACTTTCGACTTATTTATCCTTATTTTTGTGCAAAATTACAATCAAAACCTTTCATAAACAAATTACTTATGTTACAAAACGAAAAAAAACAGTCTTTTATAGCACTAGGTCGATTTTTAAGTCAGTTCTCTGAAGCAGAAAACACACGAAATGAATCGGTTTTAGGTAACGATCTGTTTTTTGATGATTTCATAAAACTGATTGCTCTTTCTCAATCACACAATGGATGGTACACTCCTGAACAGGTGCATTTTGCAATACATTCATGGGCAGAAGCATTGACGGAAGAAAACATTGAAAAATGGCTTTCGGCTTACCGCTCAGAATTCGAGAAAGCAGATAAGACTGAAAAAACAGTTGCCTTAATCCTTGCCGGAAATATTCCGTTAGTTGGATTTCATGACTTTTTATCGGTTTTAATCACTGGAAATAAGGCCTTAATAAAAACATCTTCAAACGATCAGCATTTATTGCCGTTTTTAGCCAAATACCTCATTTTTGTAGATGAAAATCTAAAAGATAAGATCACTTTCGTGGAAGGTAAACTCGAAAATTTTGATATCGTTATAGCAACCGGAAGCAACAATACGTCACGTTATTTTGAATATTACTTTAAAGATAAGCCGTCTATCATTCGCAAAAACAGAAATTCGGTTGCGATTTTAAACGGAAAAGAAACTCACGAAGAATTAGAAGCTTTGGGCGAAGATATTTTCAGATACTTTGGTCTGGGATGCCGCAATGTATCTAAACTTTTTGTTCCGAAAGATTATTCTTTTGATGCTTTTTTCCAGGCCATTTTCAAATATCAGGATGTTATTCATTACGAAAAATACGCTAACAATTACGACTATAACAAAGCGGTGTTTTTGATGAGTAATTTTAAACTGCTTGACAATGGCTTTTTAACTCTAAAAGAAGATCCAAGTTACGCCTCTCCTATTTCGAGTGTCTTTTACGAATCTTATGAAAATATCGAAGATTTACAGACTCGTTTAGAAGCTGATGCTGAACAAATTCAGTGCATCGTTAGCAATAATTTAGCTCAAAACAGTATTTCTTTTGGGCAAACCCAAAAACCACGTTTGTGGGATTATGCAGATAATGTAGATACTATAACGTTTTTGTTAACAACAAAATAAAAATATGTTCAATTATTTCGAATTATTTATCGCTTTTTCAGGTCCTATTGCCGAAATTTGCGTCTTTAAATTTTTCGACTATTAACAAAAACCATGAAAAAACACAACTACAGCGCAGGACCAAGTATTTTACCTCAGGAAGTTTTTGAGAAAGCATCAAAAGCCGTTTTAGATTTTAATGATTCAGGACTATCTATTCTTGAAATTTCGCACCGAAGTAAAGATTTCGTTGCCGTTATGGAGGAAGCTCGATCCCTTGCTTTAGAATTATTGGGACTTCAGGGAAAAGGGTATCAGGCTCTATTTTTACAAGGTGGTGCAAGCACAGCCTTCTTAATGGCTCCATATAATTTAATGAAAGAAAATGGAAAAGCTGCTTATCTGGATTCCGGAACCTGGGCAACTGCCGCTATAAAAGAAGCAAAGTATTTTGGAGAAACTGTTATCGTAGGTTCTTCAAAAGAAGCTAATTATAATCATATTCCGAAAGGATACGAAATACCAAGTGATGCTGATTACTTTCACTGTACCAGCAACAACACTATTTTCGGAACTCAAATGAAAGAATTCCCGGCAACAAATGTTCCTGTGGTTTGCGATATGAGTTCTGATATTTTTTCACGTGAATTGGATTTCTCTAAATTTGACTTAATCTACGCAGGTGCTCAAAAAAATATGGGACCTGCCGGAACCACTTTGGTTGTGATTAAAGAAGAAATACTGGAGAAAAACGGAAGAACAATTCCAAGTATGCTAGATTACGCTAAACATATTAAAGCAGAGAGTATGTACAACACTCCTCCTGTTTTTGCTGTATATGTTTCGCTACTAACTTTACAATGGATTAAAGAAAAAGGAGGAATTGCTGCAGTTGAAAAACTAAACAATGCAAAAGCAGAATTACTTTATGCAGAAATTGACAGAAACCCATTGTTTAAAGGTGCAGCAGCAGTTGAAGACCGTTCTAAGATGAACGTTACTTTCTTACTAAACAATGCCGATCATACTGCTACTTTTGACGCTTTATGGAAAGAAGCCGGAATTTCAGGATTACCGGGTCACCGTTCAGTTGGTGGCTACAGAGCTTCAATCTACAATGCGATGTCTATCGAAAGTGTTCAGGTTTTAGTAGATGTAATGAAAGCTTTGGAAACTAAAGTTTAGTTTACAGTCGCAGTTTTTAGTTTGCCAAAAACAGGAATTGAACACAGAATTCCTAGCCCCGATAGAAGTGGAGATCCTTTTTTGTTTTTTCTTTAAAAACAAAAAAGATCACAACGGATAGCGGGATTAGCTCCTAAACAAAAAAGAAAAAATTATAATATTATGTTTATCTTCTAATCTGTACGATTAAACAAATAAACAAATAAACACATAAACTAAGATGAAAGTATTAGCAAACGACGGAATTTCAAAAAGTGGAATTCTTGCTTTAGAAAAAGGTGGTTTTGAAGTTATTACAACAAAAGTAGCTCAGGAACAAGTAGCTAATTTTGTAAATGAAAATAATGTAGATGTCGTTTTAGTACGAAGCGCTACTAAAGTTCGTAAAGACATTATTGATGCCTGCCCGGGATTGAAAATTATTGGCCGTGGTGGTGTTGGTATGGACAACATCGATGTTGATTACGCAAAAAGCAAAGGAATTCATGTCATTAATACTCCGGCTTCTTCATCAGAATCTGTTGCCGAGTTGGTATTTGGACACTTATTTTCAGGTGTTCGTTTTTTACATGATTCAAACAGAAATATGCCTCTTGAAGGGGATTCAAACTTTGACGGTTTGAAAAAAGCGTATGCTAATGGTACTGAACTAAGAGGTAAAACTCTTGGTATTGTTGGTATTGGACGTATTGGTCAGGCTACTGCAAAAATGGCTTTAGGTTTAGGAATGAGAGTAATCGCTGCTGATAGCTTTATTCCTTCTGTTGACGTTAAAGTTGAGTTTTTTGACGGTCAATCGATCACTACAACTATCGTTTCTCAATCTTTAGAATCATTGTTCAAAGAAGCTGATTTCATTACCTTACACGTTCCAGCTCAGGACGGTTACATCATTGGCGAAAAAGAACTGGCTATTATGAAAGATGGTGTTGGAATAGTAAACTGTGCTCGCGGTGGTGTTATTGACGAAGTAGCCTTATTAAAAGCTTTAGATTCAGGAAAAGTAGCATTTGCAGGATTGGACGTTTTTGAAAGCGAGCCAAAACCGGAAATGGCTATTTTAATGCATACTAAAATCTCATTGACTCCTCACATTGGGGCTGCCACAGGAGAAGCACAAGACAGAATTGGTACAGAATTAGCTTCACAAATTATTTCTTTACTGAGCTAATAAACTAAAAATAAATTAATTAGAAGGGATTTATTAACATCGTTTAATAAATCCCTTTCTTTTTTTGATTAAATTTGAGTTTAAATTCTAACCTAAATTCTTTAAATCATGTTCGAACAATTAACACAATTAGTACAACAATACGGAGGCGATGCGGTTGTAAACAACACTGCTGTCCCAAATGAACACAATGAAGCGGTTATACAAGAAACTAGCTCTTCAATATTTTCAGGATTGCAAAAAATTGCTTCAGAAGGAGGTGCAGAACAATTGGCCGGCTTATTTAACGGAACTTCTAAACTGGACAGTTCTAATCCCGTTGTACAGCAAATAACACAACAATTGAGCGGAAGTCTTGGTGAAAAATTCGGATTAAGCAGCACTGATTCTGCCGGTGTCGCTTCAAGTATGATTCCGCAGGTTTTGAATTCTTTAGTCAACAAAGCAAAAGATCCCAACGACAGTAGTTTCAATATTTCAGATATTATAAGCTCAATTTCGGGAAATAGCGGACAGGCTTCCGGTATTATGGAAACTATTAATAAATACGGAATGCAATTCGGTCTGGACCAAAACAATGATGGAAAAGTAGATGTAGCCGATGCTATGAGTCTTACCAAAAGTGGAGGATTAGGTGGATTATTGGGGAAATTGTTTGGGAAATAGTTTTTTTTTTAAGGGACAAAGGCTTAAAGTTACAAAGGTCCAGAGATCTCGACTAAAACAATAAAAAGTCTGTTTGCATGAATGCAAACAGACTTTTCTCTTTTATAGAACTAAGTTACAACAAAACTTTTAAACCTATGCACCTTTGTAACTTTGAACCTTTGAACCTTAGTACCTCAGAACCTTTCTATACAAACTGTTAAATACCTCAAACCTCTCCTCATTTATTCGTAAATTTAAGTCTGAAACAAAATTTATGAAAAAATCCCTCTTTATATTAGGCCTACTGTTTACCATAATTGCCTGTTCAACAGCTTCAAAAAATACGGTGGCTGCAAATACAGACGGTAAGTCTACTGTTGCAGTAAACGATACGGTACGAATTGCCAACGATTCTTTAGAGTACGAAGTGATCATTATCGATAACGGTTTTAGTACCTGGCTGGCTTCAAGGGCACTTCCCCGAAATTATCACTCTTTAAGTTATCTCGAAAACAAAAATAATCTGTATGTAACCGAATGGAACAATCGTGTTTTACAGCCACAGCGCTATAGTCCGAATTTATATGAAATGAGAATTGATTATCAGCCAACGATTCATTACGGTTACGAAGTAAATTACCTTATTTATAACTATATGATTTATTTTCAAAATACTTACAAACAAAAGCTCGCAGGCTATGTTCCTATAAGATAATGTTCTTATATTTGTAATCGTTATAAATAAAGAATGAACAGACTAAAAAAACGTTGGGGCATCACCTCAAATGTACAAGCCATAATCATACTAATTGTTTTTGCCATCACAGGATCGGCATCTGCATGGCTGTCTAAACCTTTTTGCGTCTTGCTTGGCATTACCAAAGAGGATTTCGGAGGCTGGTTTACTCTAATACGACTGCTAGTTATTTTCCCGATCTATCAGGTTTTACTGGTTGGTATCGGTACCATATTCGGACAATTCCGTTTCTTTTGGAATTTTGAAAAGAAAATGCTTAAAAATATGGGACTGGGATTTTTATTTAAAGATTCAAAACCTCAACCTTAACAAATCAATAAAAAACAACCGCAAAGTTCGCAAAGCCTTAATTATTAAACTTTGCGAACTTTGCGGTTAATCATTTATCAGAACTGCTCCTTACTCCCTTTTTGAAAAAAAGTAAGTATAAATCCAGGTTATGGTAAAGGATGGAATAATATCAGTTCCCGGAAGTATTTCTTCTATAAAAGTTAAAACACTCGCTACTTTCCCTACTCTTCCCTGATACATTTTGGTCATTATAAAAGCTGCTATTGGTGCCCAAATCAAATCGGCAGGCTCAGCAAAGCCCGGTATACTGTAAGTCAGCATTCCAATTGCATCCAATGCCAAACCCAAAAGGAGTTTCTTTGTTCTGTCGTCGTTCATTACTTTGGCTTCCTGCATTTTCATTGTATTTAGATATTCGAATTTAAAAGAATTTTTTAAAACAAACTTATTTTCTAATGGTAATTTATTTCTTAATTCCCACCTGATCAATACTTTTCTTCCCCCAAAAAGCATCTCTACTCCATCTTCTGTCAAAAACCAGACCGATTTATTCAACAGTCCGTTTTTTTCACCCTCTCCCCTTTTCACCCTCCTAAAATCAAGACCTGCATTTAAACTGCAATTGTTATTGACATTGATATTGACATTGATATTGATATTGTCATTTCAAACTTGTTCTTAAAATTCTGTTAGATGGCATTTTGATATCGGAAGAATCTTTGTTTCTTTGTAGAAACAGTTTCAAAATGATCCACGCAAAAAATATACATAAGTTCTACGACAAATTAGAAGTTTTAAAAGGAGTCGATCTACACATTAAAAAAGGTGAAATTGTTTCGATTGTTGGTGCATCCGGTGCTGGAAAAACAACTCTTTTGCAAATTCTAGGAACACTTGACAAGCCTTCAGGATTAGAAACCGAAACTTCTTTAACCATAAATGGTCAGAATGTTTTAGAGTTGAGTGATAAGTCATTATCAAAATTCAGAAATCTAAATTTAGGGTTTATTTTTCAGTTTCATCAGCTTTTACCGGAATTTACAGCATTAGAAAATGTATGTATTCCTGCTTTCATTGCCGGAAAAAAAAATAATGAAGTAGAAACCGAGGCCAAAAAACTTTTAGAATATTTAGGACTTTCACACAGAATTAATCATAAACCCAATGAACTTTCAGGAGGAGAACAACAAAGAGTTGCTGTAGCAAGGGCACTAATCAACAAACCCGACGTTATTTTTGCAGATGAACCTTCGGGAAATCTGGACACCCATTCTGCCGAAAATTTACATCAGTTATTCTTTCAGCTACGTGATGAATTTGGACAGACCTTTGTAATTGTAACGCACAATGAAGAATTAGCCAATATGGCGGATAGAAAGTTAGTAATGGTTGACGGATTAATCAGTAATTAAAAACGTTCAACAATTCGGTTACCTCCTTCCTTTAAATTATGACACAAAAAGAACTCAAAGAATTTCTTGACGAAAAAGTCATCCAATACAACAATCTCGATTTTATCGAAAGCGATCCTGTGCAAATTCCACATTTGTTTTCTCAGAAAGAAGACATTGAAATTGCCGGTTTTTTGAGTGCTACCATTGCCTGGGGAAATCGCAAGATGATTATCAAAAATTCGCATCAAATGATGGAATTAATGGGTAATACTCCTTACGATTTTGTGATGTCACATACTGATGAAGATCTGGAGCGTCTTGAAAACTTTGTACACCGTACTTTTAACGGAAAAGACTTTAGCGGTTTTATAAAAGGATTACAGCACATTTATAAAAATCACAAGGGTCTTGAAGCTGTTTTTGCCAAAAATCAAGAAGACAACGGCTTACAGAAAAGCATAAGTGAGTTCAAAAAAATATTCTTTGAAATTGATCACTTGCCCCGAACCCAAAAGCATATTTCAGATCCGCTAAACAATTCGGCAGCAAAAAGAATCAACATGTACCTGCGCTGGATGGTGCGCCAGGATACCAAAGGTGTCGATTTAGGTATCTGGAAAACCATTTCACCTTCATTATTGTCGTGTCCGCTTGATGTACATTCCGGTAATGTGGCCCGAAAATTAGGGATCCTAACCCGAAAACAAAATGATGGAAAGGCATTAACCGAACTCGATCTTAAACTCAGAAAAATGGATCCTCACGATCCGGTAAAATATGACTTTGCCCTTTTCGGATTGGGCGTTTTTGAAGGTTTTTAGCCCCCAAGGAGTGACCTTTCATTAGTTTTATTGTGTTTTTTTTCGTAATTTCACTCTATAAAGCAATATTTATGGAGCATTTTATAGGTTATATAAAACACTACGCCATCCCATTATTTGTATTTACAAGTTTAGCTTTAGCACTTGCTTTAATACTCAAAAGAATTCATTATCAATACACTCTTCCTTACCGGCATCATATTATTAGAAAATCTGAAATTTTCCTTACAGAGATTACACTCTCAAAACCGGAGGAAAGTATTCTGAAATACAAAATCGCCAAATTCAGATCCGAAATTCCAATCCATAAAACCTGGTGTAAAGAAATGCTTATCGACGATATGATTCGGATGAAAAGCAATTTAAAAGGTAAAACCGCCAAAAACATTCTTATTATATACAACCAACTGGGTTTAAACCATTATTCGGCAAGTTTGCTTCGGGATTTTAGAAAATATAAAAAATGTGATGGCATTTATCATTTTCAAGCCTTGGGATACAAACCGGGAATTACTTTAATCAAAAAATATTTGTTCCATCCCAATAAAATTATCCGGTCAAATGCCAATATTGCTTACCTGATTTTAACCAAAGGAGACTGGCAGGCCGTTAATAAGATTCCGGTAAAAGTATCCATCAGTACTACTATAAAAATAATGGATGTGTTGCATTCGCAAAACATACCAATTCCACCCGATATTGAGCTCTGGATAGAATCTGATAATCCTACTATTCTGAAATTAGCCGTGATGACTATGGTATTTTATAATTACAGGAACAGATCAGGGGATATTATCAAATTGCTCAAACACGAAAATAAAAATCTAAGAACCGATGTGATTATTGCCATTCGCGACTTGTACCTGTATGAAGCCGAAGAGGATCTGTTACTGCAATTTAAGCAGGAGAGTATCGAACTTCAACTGGAAATTCTGGATGCCCTCGCCATTATAGGCTCAGAAAAAACAATTTCATTTTTAAACCATCAAATTCCAAACGAAGAAATCAAAGATCTTAAATTAAAAATGGTAGCCGCTTTAAACGATCTCGATTCTCTACGTACAGATGTATTAGGAAGACAGGATTCCGATACCCAAAAAATGATTAATCACATTAGAGAATTACAACTATGACGACTGATTTTCTACATTATATTATTCACTGTTACAATGTCTTTGTAATCCATTTTTCAATCGGGTACATTCTGTTCTACATCTTTCTGTCTGTTCTTTCTTATTGGGCGATCGTAAAACATTTAAAATATCAAAAATACCTGGAAGAAGAGGTTCTAATTCGTTCGAACCATATACTGGGCGTTTCCATTGTGGCTCCTGCTTTTAATGAGGGCGTAAATATCGTCTACAATGTTAAATCCCTGCTCTCTCTGACCTATCCGAAATACGAAATCATTATTGTCAATGACGGAAGTTCTGACGATACGCTGGAAAAACTAATTGCCGAATTTGATCTGGTTAAAATTGACTTTTATTATCAGGAGAAAATAGTCACACAACCCGTTCGCGGACATTATAAATCAAAGAATCCTGTTTATTCGAAATTACTGATTGTCGACAAAATAAATGGAAAAAGTAAAGCTGATGCCGCAAATGCCGGGATAAACTCTTCGCAATATCCCCTGTTTTTATGCACTGATGTAGATTGTATTCTAAAAAGAGATACTATTTTGAAACTGGCCAAACCGTTTATGGAAAATGAAACCCGTGTCATTGCCTGCGGAGCCGGAATCAGGATTTCAAATTCCTGCGAAATCAAGGAAGGCTTTTTGTTTAAAGTTCACTATCCTAAAGAATGGTATCCGCGTTTTCAGGAATTAGAATACGTGCGTTCTTTTTTATTTGGAAGAATGGCGTGGAGTCAGCTAAACGGTCTGCTTTTGGTTTCCGGAGGTCTCGGTATGTTTGATAAAGACATTGTAATTAAAGCGGGTGGATACTGGCATCAGTCCTTAGGCGAAGATATGGAACTGGTGACGCGCATGCGAAAATACATGCACGATACTAAAGAAAAATACTTAATCAAATACATTCCCGAATCGCTCTGCTGGACCGAAGTTCCAAGTACGCGAAAAATATTCTTAAGACAGCGCATTCGCTGGGCTCGTGGACTAGTTCAAACCTTATATTTACATCGAAAAATGTTTTTAAATCCAAAATACGGACGAACAGCATTTCTGGTATTACCTTTCTTTTTCAGTTTTGAGTTTTTAGTTCCTATTATTGAATTTATTGGTATTCTGACTCTCATTTTCAGTTTTATATTTGGAATGATCGACTACCAACATTTACTGATTATAAGCCTATTAGTCTATCTATTCTATCTCTCCATAACCATAATATCCATATTGATAGATGAAATACTGTATAAAAGTTATGCCAATTATAAAGAATTAATGATTCTTATCGGGATGGCCGCACTTGAGCCTTTTGCGTATCATCCGATAACGATTTATGCCTCACTGAAAGGCTATTGGCTCTTCTTTCGAAGAAAAGAACAAAACTGGGGCGTAATGGTCCGTAAAGGATATGAAGGTCCATCTAAAAAATAAGCTGATTATGAAACATAACAGAACTATAGCTCTAATAAGACTGCTTTTTTGTTTATTTCTATTGACCTGTCAAACTACAAAAGGTCAAAAAAAATAGACACTGACAGCCTTTTGACTGTTGTGCTCCACGACATGAAAAATGCCTGTCCGGACTACAAAGCAAATATCCAGAGAGCTCAGTTAGGGAAAAAACTGGCTCCGGATTACCTGGATTTCTATCTGGTATTGGGGCGAAATTATGACCTGACAAAAACAAAAGACAGTGCCCGTTTTTACTATAACTATGTAATTGATAAAAATCCGGCCTATGAGGATGCCTATCTCTATCTGATCAATATGGATTTAGAGGCAAAAAATTACAACGAAGCTCTGGTCTTAACCAATAAAGCAATTGAACAGTTTCCTGACAACAAAACTTTCAGACTGAAAAGAATTGCGATTTATTCTTTGCAGAATGACACTAAAAATGAAGAAAAATACCTCCAATCGATAAGAACAAAATATCCTAATGACGCCGACATCGAACAGCGTCTTTTTGCCTTGTACTCGAGAACTAATATGGATCGGGCGGGTGTTTATTACAACTTCACCACAATTGATCGCGACGGTGTTGGTCCGTGGCATCTGGCAAGTGCCGATTATACACATCAACGTACCTGGGGAAGTTTAATTGGAAGAGTCAGCTATGCCGAAAGACGATCTTCCAGTCAGGTCATGGCCAGTGGACTTCAATTTGAAGTCGAATCTTACCTGTCGGGAAAGAAAAACAACTATTCCTACATTGATGTCGCCTACAGCAGTGACATCGCTTTTCCTGAATGGAGATTAGGATATTCCTATTTCTACAATTTCGCCAAAGGCTGGGAGGCAGATTTAGGCTTCCGCTACATCGAAATGCAGGACAACAGCAATTTAAAAACTTTAAATGTAGGATTAGGAAAATACTTCGGGGCATACTGGCTCAATTTAAGATCTTACATTCAAAAAGACGGGCCGTCCTTTACCCTTACCTCCCGCTACTATTACGGCACTAAGTTTGATTATCTTACCCTAATTGCAGGTTATGGGACTTCGCCGGACGATCAGACCAGAGCGGCGGAATATGAAAACAGAGCTTCTTTAAGTTCGTACAGACTGAGTGCCGGCTTTTACAAGTTAATCAAAACCCATTATATTTTCGGAATATTAATCACCAACAACCAACAGGAATACACCCCTAAAAAGTTTCAAAACGAACTTGATTTCGCTTTTTTACTGCAATATAAATTTTAAATCGTATGAAAAAAAAGCGCCTTCTCTATTTTCAAATACTTATTCTCACCCTGCTTAGTTTTAAGATGATGGCACAATCTGAAATTACAATATCCGATAAAACCAAAATTTTTGCTACAGCCGAAAGTACCCAGGCTGCGGCAGGAATACTAAAATTATATCTGGAGAAATCCGTATCGAAACCATTTGAAATTACTACAAAAAGTCAAAAAGAGGGTGATGCTTCCGAAATCATACTGGAAATTTCCAATGACAAAAAACTCAAAGCAAATGAATTCAGTATCAAAAGCGATTCAAAATCAATTTATATCACGGCTCCAAATCAGAAACACCTGCGTTATGCCGTTTATACTTTACTCGAAATCTGGGAATTTAGAAAATTTACTGCAACAGAAACTTATATTCCAAAAGTAACTCAATTTATTTTTCGCAAAAACACAAGTAAAATTTATCAACCCTCTTTTGATTACAGAGCTTTGTTTTACCCTGATTGTTATGACGAAGATTTCAGGGACTGGCACAAACTCGATTGGCATATTGGCGATTTTGGCCTTTGGGGACATTCTTTTAGCATGCTTGTTCCGCCAAAAGAATATTTTAAAAATAATCCTAAACTTTTTGCTTTGTACGAAGGGGAACGAAATACAGAATCTTTGTGTATGACCAATGACACCGTTGTGAGTCTGGTAGAGGAAAAAATGACTGAAATTATCGCAAAAACACCCCATGCGCAATTCTATTCTGTAAGCCAGAATGATGACGTCGTGTATTGCGAATGTACGCAATGCAAAGCCATGAACACTAAATATGGCGGTCCGCAAGGTTCTTTTTATTATTTTTTAAATAAAATTGCGGCTCGTTTCCCTAAAACCAAAATTACTAGCCTTGCCTATCTTCACACCTTCAAACCTCCTGTAAATCTAAAAATAGCTCCAAACATTTCTACGATCTTATGCCCGATTGAACTGGATCGTGGCAAACCCATTACCAATCAGAGTAACCCATCATTTGTCAAAAACCTTGAAAACTGGAGCACGACTTCACCACAGTTATTTTTATGGGATTACACCGTACAATTCTCTAATTTCATGTCCCCCTTTCCTAATTTTGAATCTTTTCAAAGCAACTATAAGCTCTTTCAAAAAAACAAAGTAAAAGGACTATTTGTACAGGGATATGCTGATGTTCCGGGCGATCTTTCGGAATTACGACAATATCTGCTGGCAAAATTAATGTGGAATACTGATATTGACATTAAAGCTGTTACTGCTGATTTCCTCAGAGGTTTTTATGGAAAAGCAGCACCCTTTGTCGCAAAATATCTTGACCTTATAGAAGCCAATCAAAACAAAAGTAAGGCTTATTTAGATATTTATTCTGGTCCTGTTCAGGCACGAAATACGTTCTTGACCCCTGAAGCTATGGATCAATACGATCATTTTCTGGAACAGGCCAATAATGCTGTCGAAAATAATTCCATTTTAAGCGCACGTGTTCATAAATTACGACTGGCTTTAGAATTTGTTTATTTTGAACAGGCCAAATTTTATGGAAAAAACCAACACGGAATGTTTGTCGTAAATAACAAAGGCGAAAAAGAAGTTAAAGCAGGCTTAACCGAAAGAGTTTTAAAATTCTCGCAATCCTGCAATCAATTTGGAGTTTATGAATTGAGCGAAGACGGAATTTCTCCTGATAATTACTATAAAGAATGGATTGAAATTTGCAAAAACACCACTACTCATTTAGGCGAGGATCTGAAAGTTACCTTTTTAACACCTCCATCTGATGAGTTTAAAGGCAAAGGAAGTTATGGTTTAGTGGATGGAAACAGGGGCTATAAAAACTTCAATATCAACTGGATTGGATGGTATGATACGAATCCTGAAATTGAAATCGAAACCAAAAATCTTGATTTCAACACCTTAAAACTAAATTTCCTAAGCGATCAGAGACATTGGATTTTTACACCAAAAAATATAAAAATCTATGGTTTCAAGAATCAGAAATGGGAGCTTATTAAAGAGCAAATTTGCAACATTTTAACAGAAGACTACGAAATTACAACACAATCATGGGAAGTCGAAAATCAAATATTCAGTAGTTTTACCAAGATCAAAATCGTAGCAGAAAACCAGAAGGAATTACCCGTCTGGAGAAAGCGAAAAAACAAAAAAGCAATGATAATGCTGGACGAAATAGAGTTGTATAAAAAATAAATAGTCAAAATGGATACTACCGATAAAAAAATTATGATCATCGATAATGATGATATGACTGTTGAGATTCTAAAATTCATTCTGAAAAAAGAAGGCTTCAAAGTAAGTATTGCGAAAGATGGTATCAATGCCATGGAACGGCTTCCGGTTATTATGCCGGATTTAGTGATTACCACGATTTCCGTACCTCTTAAATCCGGTCTGGAAATTATCAATGAAATCAAGCAAAATTACAATGATATTCGTGTTATTGCACTTTCTTCACTTGGGGAAGAAGAAAACACTGTTGAAGAAGCTTTTGAATTAGGTGTAGACGATTTTATTGCTAAACCTTTTAATCCAAATGAACTTTTACTGCGAATAAAACGATTTTTATAGCTTTTTAAACTGCATTTTTAAGAAATTCGAAGCCCACAAACTGTTGTAATTTCTAAGAAACATCGATTTTCAGCTATTTATAGCTATATTTGCACAAAATTTAATGCAAATGAGCACTTTCGAAAAATTCAATCTCCCTAAATCAGTACAAAAAGCTATCGACGAACTAGGTTTTGTTACTCCTACTCCAATTCAGGAAAAATCTTTTTCAGTGATTATGTCTGGCCGTGACATGATGGGAATTGCACAAACCGGTACTGGTAAAACATTTGCTTACTTATTACCCCTTCTTAAATTATACAAATTCACCAATACCAATACACCTAAAATTGTAATTCTGGTTCCAACCCGTGAATTAGTCGTTCAGGTAGTAGAAGAAGTAGAGAAATTAACCAAATACATGTCGGTTAAAACACTGGGGATTTTTGGTGGAGTAAACATCAATACACAGAAAAAAGCGGTGTACGAAGGTGTAGATATTTTGGTAGGAACGCCAGGTAGAACAATGGATTTAGCGTTGGATGCGGTAGTACGTTTTGATGAAACTCAGAAATTAGTTATTGATGAGTTTGATGAAATGCTGAATTTAGGTTTCCGTACGCAATTGACTGCTCTTTTGGCGATGATGAAAACCAAACGTCAAAACATTCTGTTCTCAGCAACCATGACCGATGAAGTAGATGCTGTACTGAATGACTTTTTTGACTTTCCGGAAGAGGTAACACTTGCCGCTTCGGGAACACCTTTGGAAAAAATTACACAGATTACTTATAATGTTCCGAATTTCAATACCAAAGTAAATTTGCTGAAACATTTACTGGAAACCAATGAAAGCATGGAACGTGTTTTGGTTTTCGTGAACAATAAAAAGATTTCGGATATGCTTCATACCCGAATCGAAGAGGATTTTGAAGGTCAGTTTGGAGTAATTCACTCTAATAAATCTCAAAATTACCGTTTGAGTACCATGGCAGAATTTCAGGAAGGTAATCTTCGCGGATTAATCACCACTGATATTATGGCCAGAGGTTTAGACATTTCGAACATTTCCCACGTTATTAACTTTGAACTTCCTGAATTCCCTGAATTATACATGCACAGAATTGGTCGTACAGGTCGTGCAGATGCTACCGGAACTGCTATTAGTTTTATCACACCACGTGAAGAAGAATTCAAAATTGAAGTTGAAGTATTAATGAATCAGGAACTGGAAATTGCCGATTTCCCTGAAGAAGTTGAAATTTCAACCAAACTAATCGAACCTGAAAAAGACAAGCAGCCTATTAAGTTTTTAATGAAAAAACCAAAACTTGAGGGTGACGGTGCGTTTCATGAAAAATCGAAAAAGAACAAAAAAGTCAATCTTGGTGGTCCGTCTAAAACCAAAAAGAAAACCCACGGATCTGTCAATCGAAACATGCTGAAAACGAGAGATAAGAAGAGAAAGGATAAGGATAAATAGTCTTTTTTTAGGTACTAAGCCTCTAAGTTGCTGAGGTTCTAAGTTACAAAAAACAAAAGCTCAAAAAAATTGAATTACTTAATTCTATTTTTTTGAGCTTTTTTACTTTTCCAGAACCACAATCTTAGTAGCTTAGAACCTTAGCAACTTAGTACCTCAATAAACTATATCCTCGTAAAAACCAACCCCACCGGAGAGCACAACCCGATTCTCTTGCCTGTATCGGTTAATTTCCCGGTTGTTTTATCTCTTTTAAAAATAATAATGTCATTCGTATATTGATGTCCTACTAAGAGAAAATTACCCGTAGGATCAATCGCAAAATCTCTTGGACCTTTTCCCAGCGTACTCACCTGCTCTACCAATTCAATCCCTCCATTTTTCTGAATCTTATAAACGGAAACAGAATTCGCATCGACACAATCTGAAACATATAAAAATGCTCCGTCAGGCGAAATTTTGATGGCTGCTGCTCCGGTTCCTCCTGTAAATCCTTTTGGCAAAATGCTCGTCTCCGCAATTACTTTCAGATTTCCGTTTGGGTCAAAACTAAAAGTCGTCAGAGTACCGTCTAATTCCTGAACCAGATACACAAATTTACCGTCTTTACTAAACGTCAAATGCCTTGGTCCGCTTCCCGGTTTTACGTCTACAGATCCCTTCAGCGTTAAGATTTCATTTTTAGAATTCGGATTGTATTTATACACAAAAACTTTATCCAGACCTAAGTCATTAGACAAAACAAACTTTTTATCAGGGGAATAAGCCACCATGTGTACGTGTGCTTTTTCCTGACGCGCCGCATTAATTCCTTTTCCTTCGTGCTGAACTAACTGCTGTGCTTCAGAAATACTTCCATCGACATTCTTCTTAAAAACAGCAATATTTCCTCCTGAATAATTCGCAACAAGCACATTTTTATCATCATTAATCAAATGACAAGGATCAGCACCCAACGCATCATTTTTATTTAGAAAAGTTAATTTTCCAGACCCTGCGTCATAGCCAAAAGCACTAACAGAACTGTGAGTCCCGTTTTCGTTTACTGCATACACAAACTTATTGTCTGCTGAAACCGACAAATAACTTGGGCTTACTACATTTTCTGAGGAACTTTTCAATTTAAAATCACCGGAATCGGCATTAAAATCATAAACGTAAATTCCGTTACTCTGACAAGTATTCGTGTAAGTTCCTACCAGTAAATTAAATTTGTTCTGAGCCTGTAAACCTGCACAGGACAAAGCAGAAAAAAACAGTATATATAATCTTTTCATAATTCTTGAATTGTTTTAGATACGCTAAAATAGCGAATAATATCTTCTCTAATCCCATTTTTTTGTTACAAATGGGCCTACAAAAGTTAGATTTTTCAGACGATGCAAACAGTTTCTACAACAAAAACCGATCTAAATTCATTAAAAAGAATAGCCAACGGCGTTTGCTCATAATCTGCTCTATAACTGATAAGGTTTGAGTAAAAATTTGTATTTTTGACCAGTGTCTTCGCGAAAAATAAAACGTAGTGAAGTAAATCGAAGCCCGAATGCATTTTAAACATCCCGAAATTCTATACTTTCTGTTCTTGTTAATTGTTCCAATTTTGGTTCATTTATTTCAATTACGACGTTTTAAAACCTCTTTTTTTACTAATGTCCGCTTCCTGAAAGAGATCTCTGTTCAGACCCGAAAGAGTTCCAAAATCAAAAAGCGATTGTTATTAGCTACCCGCTTGCTACTATTGACTTGTATTATTCTGGCTTTTGCTCAACCTTTTTTTGAGGCTAAAGACAGTAAAAATGCCGCCAATGAAATGTACATCGTTCTCGATAATTCATTTAGTATGCAGGCGAAAGGAAAGAAAGGAGAACTGCTAAAACGTGCCGTGCAGGAACTTCTTGAAAACACTCCCGAAACTGCCTCTTTTTCACTACTGACTAACACTGAAAACTATTGGAATACCGATATCAAATCATCAAAAAGTGCATTGCAAAACCTAAAATACAGTGCCACTCCTTTTGAACTTCCGTCGATAATAGCAAAGATCAAAGCGCATAAATCAGCTCATAAAAAAGATATTGTCATTATTACCGATGCGGTAGGTCTTACCGGGAAGGACATAAAAAACCTTGACACCGAAGAGAAACCTTATTTTATTATTCCGGAAGCGGAACAGAAAAATAATATTGCCATTGACAGTGTCTTTATCAATCAGACTCTGGAGAATTTCTACGAGATAAGCGTTAATCTATCAGCTTACGGAGAAGATTTCAAACCCGTTTCGATGGCCTTGTACAATCAAAATAAACTGATTGCCAAAACCATTATCCATTTTGATGCAAAGAAAAAGAAAATAGACTTTACCATTCCGAAAGAAGCTTTTCATGGTTACGTTGTTATTGAAGACAATGGATTAGCGTACGACAACAAGCTTTATTTCAGCATCCTGAAAACAAAGAAAACAAACATCATCAGTATTGGTGAACCCGAAAAAAGTAATTTCTTATCCCGAATTTATACATCGGCAGAATTCAACTACAATAACTATTCGATCAGCAACCTGGATTACAACAGTTTAGATAAACAAAACACCATTATTCTAAACGAACTGACAGAAATTCCTCAAGCGTTACAAACTACATTAAAAGCATTTGTAGCAAAAGGTGGTAATTTAGTAGTGATTCCATCCGAAAAAACAGCTGTTTCTAATTTAAATTCTTTCTTAAGCAATTTCGGAAAAATTCAGTTTACCACTCTTGAAAACAAAGCGAAGTTAGTCACCAAAATCAATTTTGATCATCCGCTATTCTCCGGTGTGTTTGAGAACAAAATCACGAACTTTCAATATCCAAAAACAAACAGTTCCTTTGGTATTTCAAGTCCGTACCCAGCCGTTTTATCCTACGAAGACCAAAGCGTATTTGTAACAGCCATTCAAAATCCGGTTTCGGGAATTACGGTCTTTTCGGCACCTATTAATGCAACAAATTCAAACTTCCAGCAATCTCCTTTGATTGTTCCCTTATTTTACAAAATGGGGCAGAACAATCAAAAAACCGGGGTTAACGCTTTGATTATAGGCAGTAATCAGCCTTATTTTGTTGATGTATTATTAACTAAAGATGCTATTTTGGAAGTAAAAGGAAATGATGATTCTTTTATTCCCATTCAGCAAATACTAAACAACAAAGTTAAACTCACCTTTAATAATTTTCCTGAAACGGCTGGAAATTATAGTGTTTTTGACCGAAAAGAGTGGGTCGAAAACCTAAGTTTTAATTACAAAAGAAGCGAAAGTGATCTGAGTCAGGTAAACACCAATGTGATTTCTGATTTTAAAACAGCGGATACTATTTCAACCATTTTTAACACCTTACAAACGGAGCGAACAGACAGCCAAATTTGGAAATGGTTTGTTATCTTTGCACTGTTATTTTTAGCATTAGAAATGGCAATAATAAAATTTGTAAAGTAGTTCTTTTAGCATCTATGTCATTTCGACGTAAGGAGAAATCACACTTGCTGAGAACGCACTGCACAGAATATTAAAATGCGATTTCTCCTTAGGTCGAAATGACAAACGAGAATCTGTAAAATAATAAATAAATTTCTCTACATATGAAAATAATCATCAGAAGCGCCAAAATAATCGATTCAGAGAGTCCGTTTCACAATCAGACCGTTGATCTTTTAATTGCAGATGGTTTAATTGAAAAAATAGGAACTTCACTTCCTGAAATTGATAATGCAAAAGAGGTAAAATTTGATCACTTACATCTTTCTCAAGGTTGGTTTGACAGCAGCGTTTCTTTTGGAGAACCGGGTTACGAAGACAGAGAAACGATCGCCAACGGATTGAATGTTGCGGCAAAAAGCGGTTTTACAGCCGTTGCTCTTCAACCCAACTCCTTCCCTGTAATTGACAACCAATCACAGGTAAATTTTGTAAAAAATAAAGCAAACGGTATTGCTACTGAACTTTTCCCAATTGGGGCTTTAACTAAAGCCAGCGAAGGAAAAGATATGGCAGAACTTTACGATATGAAAAATGCCGGAGCTGTTGCTTTTGGAGACTACAACAAAAGTATCGACAACGCCAATCTTCTAAAAATTGCTTTACAATATGTACAGGATTTTGATGGTTTAGTGATTACTTATGCACAAGACCCTAATTTAAAAGGAAACGGTGTTGCTAATGAAGGAATCGTTTCAACAAGACTAGGCCTTAAAGGAATCCCAACTTTGGCAGAAGAACTACAAGTTGCCAGAAACTTATTTCTATTAGAATATACCGGTGGAAAATTACACATCCCGACCGTCTCTACTGCAAAAACTGTTGCATTAATTCAAGAAGCAAAAGCAAAAGGTTTGCAAGTTACTTGCAGTGTTGCTGTGCATCATTTGGTACTTACTGATGAAAAACTGGAAGAATTTGATACCCGTTTTAAAGTAACTCCACCACTGCGAAGTGAAACAGACAGAAAAGCTCTTTTAAACGCAGTTTTAGACGGGACTATCGATATGATTACTTCCGATCATAATCCAATTGATATTGAATTCAAAAAAATGGAATTCGATACCGCTAAAAATGGAACAATTGGTCTGGAAAGTGCTTTTGGTGCTTTATTAACGGTGCTGCCTTTAGAAACTGTAATTGAAAAATTAACGTTGGGTAAAACGGTTTTCGGAATTGAAAACAGTGTCATAGCCGAAGGTTCAAAAGCCAACTTCACTTTCTTTACTCCAGAAGGAAAATCAACTTTTACAAAAGAAAATATTCTATCCAAATCTAAAAACTCTGCCTTTTTAGGAGCAGAAATCAAAGGTTCTGTTTACGGAATATTCAATCAAAATCAACTTGTTACCTCTAAATAATCACAATGAACAATTCAATTGAAAAGGGAAAACCAATCGCTATCACCAGTTATATTTTGATTATTGGGGTACTAATTGCAATGTCGATGAACTCTGAAGACAAAAACAGCTTTGCTTCATTTCACATTCGTCAGGCACTGGGATTGTCCTTAACTTTTATTTCATTCGGAGCCATCATCAGCAATTTCGACAGCTTCTTTATCACTTTCCCAATGTGGATCTGTATTTCAATTTTATGGACTTACGGCATTTTTACCGCCATTCAGGGACAAACAAAACCAATTCCGTTAGTGGGAGAGCTTTTCCAAAAATGGTTTCAAAAAATAGGGTAAATTTTAAATTACATTCTTTGTCAGACTTTGACTTCGCTCAGTCTGACAAGTTTTATCTTCGCTCAGCCTGACAAACATTATCTTCGCTCAGTCTAGCAAGATTCGAATTCGCTCAGCCTAACGAGATTTGAATTCGCTCAGCCTAACGAGATTTGTCTTAATACATACTACAACTTACATTTTACAACTCACATCTTACACTTAAAAATGAATCTATCTCTAGAATATAAAATACAAGAACCAAAAGTTATCTTAGACAAAAATCCTGTTTTAATTTTATTACACGGATATGGCAGCAACGAAGCCGATTTGTTCTCGTTTGCAACCGAACTTCCTGATAACTATTACATTATTTC
Organism: Flavobacterium sp. N502540; assembly: GCF_025947365.1. NCBI lineage: Bacteria > Pseudomonadati > Bacteroidota > Flavobacteriia > Flavobacteriales > Flavobacteriaceae > Flavobacterium > Flavobacterium sp. N502540. The sequence continues at coordinate 3,558,265 of NZ_CP110012.1, read as the reverse complement.
GGCCAGAGCACCTTATGATTTACAATATGGCGCTTACGCCTGGTATGCGATTAACTTTGATGCAGATCAGAATAAATTTTCTGACAATGAACAGGCAAAAACTTCCCGTGATGTAATTGCCGGTTTTATTGATGAATTAACGGCTAACTACCCTATTGATTCTAATAATGTAACTTTGATTGGTTTCAGTCAGGGATCAATTTTGAGTTATTCCGTTGCACTTTCATATCCTGAAAAAGTACAACGTGTTGTGGCAATGAGTGGTTATTTTAATGAAGATATCATCAAAGATGGTTATGATAAAAATGACTTTAAAAACCTAAAATTCTTTGCCTCACACGGAACTGTCGATCAGGTAATACCAATCGAGTGGGCCAGAAAAACGCCTGCAATTTTAGAACATTTAAATATTCCAATTACCTATAAAGAATATCCGGTTGGACATGGCGTAGCTCCGCAAAATTTCTTTGACTTTAAGAATTGGCTCGCGATATAATTACCTTTTTCAATTACAGCACCGAATCTTAAATCTTTTTCCGTTACAAAAAAAACAATACAATTCCTGCAAAAAAAGAAATTGTGAAAAAACATTTGTATTTTTAGAGTCTAGACTTTATAATTTAAATCATCAAAAACAAAGTAAAGTTGCTTCCAAAGAAATACTAAAAGCAAAAAAGATACAACTGAATTATTTTAAAGAGAAAGATTAATCTAATTTATACCGTAATGAAAACATATACATTAGAAGTAGTAACAGATGAATTAGTTGGAAAAATAGGCACACCAAACAGAGACAAGTTCGAATATGACTTACAACTGGACTTAATTGCCAATGCTATCAGACAAACCAGAAAAGAACGCAATCTGACTCAGGAAGATCTGGGTAAGCTTATAGGGGTTCAAAAAGCGCAAATTTCAAAATTAGAAAATAACACCGGAAATGTAACGATAGAAACGCTAATTAAAGTTTTCACAGCCTTAAAAGCTAAAGTTACATTTGAAATAACACTATAACATTAGTAATTGGCTAGCAAAAAGTAGTCTTTCAAGATGAAATTCAATCTCAATCCCCAAAAATGATCAAAATTTAAAAAACTAATCTTATGAGTTTAAAAAAATTAGATAACCCGGCGCTACTTTTAATTGATATTCAGAAAGGATTCGACGATATCGCTTACTGGGGAGGAGAACGAAATAATCCGGCTGCTGAACAAAGAGCTGCTGAACTTTTGGAAATCTGGAGAAACAAAAAGATGCCCATTTTCCATGTACAGCATTGTTCTTCTAATCCAAACTCTATTCTGAATGAAACCCATCCGGGAAATGAATTTCAGGATATTGTAAAGCCGCAAGAAGGTGAAACAATCATCAGGAAGAATGTAAATAGCGCTTTTATCGGAACTAATTTAAAGGAATTACTTGACGATGCCAAAATCAAAACTGTTATAATCGTTGGCTTAACAACAGATCACTGCGTTTCTACAACCACAAGAATGGCGGGAAATTTTGGCTATAACGTTTATCTAATTTCTGATGCTACGGCAACTTTCAGTAAAAAAGGTATAAACGGAGAGGAATTCTCTGCCGAAATTATTCATCAAACCGCTCTTGCCAGTTTAAATGAAGAATTTGCACAGGTGGTTACTACCGAATTTATCAAAAGGATTGTCTAGTTTTCAGTCTCAGTTTTCAGTCTTACTTTAAAACTGAGACTGAATACTGAGACTGTGACTGAACACTAAACTATTCTCCCGTATAAAGAATCTTACCGTCTTTCTTCAAAACATAACCTTTCCAGGCAATTAATTGATAACCATCCTTTACCCAAGGCTCTCCTTCTGATTTTCTTTCTAAAAGGATTACTTCATCTTGAGTATCCAGAAAAAGTTCCGCTTTGTTTCCGTCAAAAATAACATAAGCTACAGTGGAATATGCTTTTCCATCTTCGGCATGAGCTAATTTTGTACCGACTTCAAAAAGACGAACACATTCCTTTTTAAGAGCCGACCAGGTGTAACCCGCAGAAGGTTTACATCCATGAGCATCCGAATCTCCTCCAACAACAGCTGGTTTAACTTCTTCTTTCTTTTCAGAAGTTTTATTCTCTTCAGCGACTTTCTTCCCGCAAGAAAATGAAAGTCCTGCAACAATAGCAAGCAAAAACACCTTTTTCATAAGTCGAATATTTAGTTAAACCGGTTTAGAAATAAGAAAAAAGCTTCTTACTTTTGATACAGCCAGGTTTGGTTTACTTCAAAAGTAATACTTTCGTCGTCATTAACAAAGTACTTCAACAACACTTCTCCCCACATTTCACCATTACTGTAATCTGCAATAATCCATCTGTGATTTAAAATTTTTACCTTATTGATGATAAATTTGTTTGGACCAATTTTGTCTTGTCCGGTATAAGGATTCCCGTTTGGATTTGCATTTAAGTCCAATAGTTTCTCTGTTACCAACGGAATTAGTTTTTCATATAAAATAACTTTTCCTCCGGTTGCACTATTGTCAAAATAATTCTGTGCATTTTCATTATGCTCTAAAGAAAAATAATCTGCTTCCGCCAATTTTGTTGACACTAAACTGATACTGTCTCTCAGCTTTTTGGTTGTTTTCACATATCTGTCCTGCTCAAATTTTACTTCGCTGCTGTAAAACATGTAGGTAAAAACATTCATTAGTATCGCAAGGATAAAAAGGTAAAGCATTAAGGATTTTTTCATTTTTGTAATATAATTAAATTGTAATTTCTAAATTATCATAAGCCAGAAAAACATTTTCGGGCAATTGTTTTTGCACTTCTTCATGAAAGCCCAAAACGTGACTAATATGCGTTAGATAAGCAACTTCTGGTTTCACTAAGTCGATAAAATCCAATGCTTCCTGTAAATTAAAATGTGTATCGTGCGGTTCTAAACGCAAAGCATTTACGACCAGCACTTTCAAATTTTTAAGTTTTTCAACTTCAGCTTTTTCAATTGTTTTTACATCCGTCAAATAAGCGAAGTCATCGATGCGATATCCAAAAACCTGTAAATCACCGTGCATCACATTAATTGGAATTGCTGTTTTATCGCCAACGGCAAAAGGTACATCATTCACTACCTCAATCGTTTTAACGCTGGGTGCACCCGGGTACTTGTTTACGGTTTCAAAAACATAATCAAAACGACGTTTTAAGTTGTCGATTACACGCTGATGTGCATACACAGGAATCTCGCCCTGTCTGAAATTATAAGGGCGAATATCATCTAAACCGGCCGTATGATCAGCATGTTCGTGTGTAAATAAAATAGCATCGAGCTTTCGGCAGCCACAGGAAAGCATCTGTTGTCTGAAATCAGGACCACAATCGATCACATACGAATGATCGTCCCACGTAATCCAAATAGAAACACGAAGTCTTTTATCCTTAGCATCAGTGCTTTTACAAACAGGATGATCCACTCCGATTATCGGAATGCCTTGAGAAGTACCAGTACCTAAAAAATATACCTTCAATTGAACTTAATTTTTTTACAAAAATAGGATTATTTCTCTTTCATTAGAAGGCTAATTTACTAACTTTGTAACAAATCTATTTAAAATAAAATGGGTACAGAAATAAAACTCAAAGGTGACAGGGTCATCGAACAGATTCCTTCTATAAAAGACAAAGCACTACGCATTAATTTAAACGAGAATATTTACGGGACATTTGCTGAAATAGGCGCCGGACAAGAAACGGTAAGGCATTTTTTCAGATCCGGAGGTTCATCGGGAACAATTGCAAAAGCAATGTCTGCCTATGACAAAGATTTTAGTGATGCCGTTTATGGAGCTGAAAGCGATGGACGTTATGTAACTGAGGAACGGTTAAAAAAAATGCTTACCCATGAAGGGCAAATCATCGAAGAACGATTAAGCAGAGAAAAACATCCAACAAAGCTTTTCTTTAGTTATGCCAATACTGTTGCTACCATAGATTTCGCTAAACAATTTAAAGGTCATGGCTGGGTAGGAATCCGCTACCAAATTGAACCGGATGAAGCATACAACGAAATTATTCTGCACATTCGTTTTAAAGAAACTGATGCGAGACTACAACAGGAAACACTTGGAATTTTAGGGGTAAACCTAATTTATGGTGCTTTTTACAAATACAACGATCCAAAACGATTACTTCGTTATTTATACGATCACTTAGACAAAGACCAACTCGAAATCGACACCATTAACTTCTCAGGGCCTCGTTTTGCTCATGTTGATAATCGTTTGATGAGTTTACAGTTGGTTAAAAACGGAATGACTGATGCCGTAATGTTCAATCCGGAAGGAAAAAACATATTACCAGCAGCTATTTTATACAAAAAAAATCTTCTAGCTTTAAGAGGAAGTTTCCGTCCGGTTACAAAAGTAAACATGGACATGTATGAGAAGTCACTTAAAATGTTTTTAGAAGAAAACAAAGTAGAAAAAGACAACACACTGGTTATTTTCGAAATTACACTTTCTAATTTACGTTCTGATGGTGAAATTGACGAGCGTGACTTTATGGACAGAGCCGAATTACTTTGCTCTCTGGGGCAGACTGTAATGATTTCAAATTTCCAGGAATATTATAAGGTAGTTGAATATTTTGCTAATTACACCAAAGCCCGTATGGGACTAGCGATGGGAGTTAACAATTTAGTCGATATTTTTGACGAGAAATACTACCGTCATTTAAGTGGTGGAATATTAGAAGCCTTTGGAAAACTATTCTACAGAGATATGAAAGTTTTCTTATATCCAATGTTGGATGAAAATGGCGTTTTAATGAACTCAAACAACTTGAAAGTACACCCAAGAATGAAAGAATTATACAAATTCTTTAAATTCAACGGAAAAGTAATTGATATTGCAGATTATGACCCGCATAACTTAGAAGTTTTCTCTCGTGAGGTACTAAAAATGATCAATCAGGGAAAAACAGGATGGGAACACATGCTTCCAACCGGTATTGCCGAAATCATAAAAGAACACCATCTTTTTGGATACCATCCGCAGAAAGAATTAGAGCAAAATACTTAAAAAAAGAGTCCCTTTATTGGGACTTTTTTTTGTTTCTAAGTTTTTTTGTTTCAGGTTTCAAGTTTCAGGTTTCAAGTTTCAGGTTTAGGTTGAAATTTTGGCTTGGAATTTTTTACCGCAAAGCACGCTAAAATGATATGTGTGTTGCGCATAGAAAACACAAAGTTCGCAAAGTTTATTCAGTATGAAGCTTTGCGAACTTTGTGTTTAAAAGCTTTGTGTGCTTTGCGGTAAAATTTTGTTCGATCCAGAACTTGAAACTTTAAACCTGAAACTTGAAACCTGAAACTTGAAACTTGAAACTTAAAACCTGAAACAAAAAAAACTTACTTCAAAATCTGTGCAGCGTGTTCTTTCGTTTTTACTTTTTCGATTACCTCGTCAATAATTCCGTTTTCGTCTATCACGAAAGTGGTTCTATGGATTCCATCATACTCTTTTCCCATAAACTTCTTAGGCCCCCAAACCCCAAACGCATTGATTACAGATTTATCTTCGTCTGCCAATAACGGAAAAGGAAACTCGTACTTATCTTTAAATTTTAACTGTGCTTTCTGGCTGTCAGCACTAACCCCCAGAAGTTCGTAATTATTCGCTTTAAAACGCTCAAAATTATCTCTTAAATCACAAGCCTCAGCTGTACATCCCGGAGTACTTGCCTTTGGATAAAAGAAAACGACCAATTTCTTTCCGGCATAATCTGCCAGTTTATGCGCCTTCCCATCCTGATCTACTCCTGAGAAATTTGGTGCTTTATCGCCTTTTTGTAATGTTACCATTTATTTAGATTATTAGATTGTTAGACTTCTTAAACTTATTAAACTTCTTAGATTATTCGATCGTTAGATTGCAACTTAAAAACAATTCATCCCCCATAATCAACTATTCGCCTATCACATTTTACAATGTACATTTTACAATTCACAATTAAAATAATACTATTTTTACGGGATTAAATTTACGGAAATGAATAAAGAAGCTCGAGTAACATTTGTTATAAATACGTTAAAAGAACTCTACCCTACGATACCTATACCATTAGACCATAAAGATCCCTACACGTTATTAATTGCAGTTTTGCTTTCGGCACAATGCACTGACGTTCGTGTAAACCAAATTACTCCTATACTTTTCGCAAAAGCAGATAATCCTTATGACATGATTAAAATGTCGGTTGAGGAAATTAAAGAAATCATTCGCCCTTGCGGTTTATCTCCAATGAAATCTAAAGGAATTCATGGATTATCACATATTCTGATCGACAAACACAATGGTGAAGTCCCACAAGATTTTGAAGCTTTGGAAGCTTTACCAGCAGTTGGACATAAAACAGCAAGTGTAGTAATGTCACAGGCTTTTGGTGTTCCTGCCTTTCCGGTTGACACACACATTCACCGATTAATGTACCGATGGAATCTTTCGAACGGAAAAAATGTAGTACAGACGGAAAAAGATGCTAAAAGATTATTTCCTAAAGAATTATGGAATGACCTGCACCTACAGATTATCTGGTACGGGCGTGAATATTCACCGGCAAGAGGATGGGATTTAGAAAAAGATATTATTACCAGAACTGTTGGTAAAAAATCGATACTAGAGGAAGCTGCTAAAAAGAAAGTTTAGCAGCTTCTCTATTATTTTTACATGCCACCTTTAAGAGCATTGTATTCTTTGGTCATATTCAACGATCTGTAAATACCTAAGAGTGATTTTACAGCATTTTCATTTTTAGGCTCAATCACCAGTGCTTTTTTAAGATACGGAATAGCACTTTTTACCACCTCGTCCTTTTGAGCATCCAATTTATCAAATTGTTTCATTTCATTGGCACTGGTACCCAATGACGACATCTGATCCTGAATTTCTTTTCTAAACTGCACCTTAACATAAGCCAGATTTAAGCAACAGGTAAGACAATCCTGGTTCACTTTTAATCCATCTTCATAGTATTTCTCCGCATTACGAAAATCATTTCTCTCCAGATAGGAAAAACCTAAAGAAACCAGAATTTCTTCTTTCTTAGAAGGCGGATTAAAATTTCTCGGTTTTTCATATAAACCTTCATTAATACTAGATTCTCTTGCACTCATCGAAATAAATACTTCTTCCTGTTTTGTTTTTTTATTTGTAGCATAAAAAACCATCCCTTTTCCGGAATAGTTTATTCTTTTCAGCTCCTCAAAATACTTTATGGCAGCGTTGTAATCCTTACCGGCTAAAGAAGAAGAAGCCGCATTGAACAAGTTTAGAGTGTCTTTTTTATCAAACAAATACACTTCATAACTCTTATCGGCACTTTCTTTAAATTTTCCAATTTTATAATCACTGTAAGCACCATCCACCAATTTAGACTTCATCTCTTTCAATGCCGAACTCGCTTTAAAAGCATACTTATAATTTCGGGATTCATTTTCATACAATAATACATCCTGATAGGCTGCTGATGCCAATGCAAAATTACTTGCAGCATCGACATTTTTAGTCGCGAGATCCTTATAAACATTACCTTTTGTAAAAAAATAATCCGTCTTTACCTCGTCCGGTGCATTTAATATCTGATATTCTATTTTTTTTAAAACGGCTAATGCTTCCTGGTTTTTCCCTTTAGCATAATAAGATTGCGCCTCTTTTAATTCCTCTTTTTGAGCAAACGCTCCAATACTTATCATTAGGAATAATGATACTATTTTTAGGTTCTTTTTCATTTTCGGTTTGGTTTAGTTGTTTCAAAGATTTTAGGGTAATCCAATGAGGTAATATCAAAACATCCAAACGAAAGCAGTAAAAATCAATACAACATCCGCTTAAATACCTGACAAAAACTCATCATTCTTGCTATTCTTTACAAAATACCAGGAGAAACAACAAACAAAACAAAGTGTGGGTAGTTTTTCTTCATCAATTTTTTGGTTTTTGGTTAGACTTATAAAAGAATCCTCTTAAATGAACTTTTCTATATATTGAAAGGTTTTTAATACACAAATCATTTATATAGAGCAAATTCATTGAATAAAAATCCACTTTTTAACTATAATAAAGCTAAATATAAAATAAATAAATGAAATTCAAACAAAACACAGAAATTTAACAAATTACCGCCCCAAAATCTGAAGGCTTCTTTTTACATCAATCAAAAAACACAAGCCAAAACACAAAGCTTTAAAGCTTGAATATCTGACTCTTATAACAAGTTAAATTTTATAAAAAATACTGGTTTTAAACACAAAAGAATTCTTCCAATTCCTTCCCGCAGACCAACTGAAGCAAAAAAAACTCACTACCTGCATTTACATGCAAATAGTGAGCTTTCAACCAGAACGACCATCTGGTTTTTCTTTCGAAATAAACATCCGACAAATGTAGTGGGCTGTTTAATTAGCTATAATTTCAAAACTCTTATCTTCAATTTTCACAACTTTCAAGGCTTGTGAATAACTAAGTAAAAAAGAAATAACTTCTTTTTTAGGTTTTAAATCTTTAGAAGCTAATGCCTTTTTAGAGTAAATTTTCGCCATACCATCAAAACGTTTTTATAATAGTATAACGAAGCAATACCTGAATTAGTATTAGTTGGTTAAAATAATTTGATGTTTATCAATTATTTTTCTCAAATTCATCAAAGCATATCGCATTCTTCCTAATGCTGTATTGATACTCACATCTGTAAGCTCTGAAATTTCCTTAAAACTCATATCCTGATACATGCGCATCACCAATACTTCTTTCTGATCTTCAGGCAACTCTTCGATGATTCTTTTTAAATCAACCTCGACCTGATCAAAAATCATTTTATTCTCAATAGTCAAAGAATCATCAGACATAACAGAGAATATCGAAAACTCTTCTGTTTCTCTGTACATTGGCATTTTTTTGGTTTTACGAAAGTGATCCACAATCAGATTATGGGAAATACGCATCACCCAAGGCAGAAATTTACCTTCTTCATTATAGGAATTACTTTTTAAGGTTTTGATTACCTTAATAAAAGTGTCTTGAAAAATATCATTTGAAATATCTCTATCCGCAATCTTTGAATATATAAATCCATATATCTTAGACTCGTGCCTTTTAATTAATGTTGCAAGGGCATTTTCGTTGCCTTCAACATAATTTTTTACCAATAGAGCGTCAGGAATATGCACATCAGCCATAATACTACTTTTTTAGTTTCTATTTAAAATTTGGAGTAATTTTATAAAAAGTAGTTTTATTTTATAGGCGTGGCTTTTGGGTTAGGTACTTGTGTTAATATTTTGATCAAATTTAACAAATTAATATTTTAAAAAGCAAACAAAAAGACGAATAATTAACAATAAATTGTTAATTATTGCAGGACACATTTCATTTTCATCCTTTTTCAGACTATTTCAAACCCGATTCAACACTCTTTTAACATGAAAAAACACAATTAAAAAGCAGAAAAACAAGCATTTGTACAACCTTAGAAGGATTTTTTGCATGTGTTTTTAATTTTAGACTAAGAATTCAATCCGCTATTTTTTCTCAAATTACATTCCTTGTTTTTCTCACACTGATCTGATCGGTTTTAACTCTTAATCTATCCAATCACCAAATCACAATTCTGTTAGAATTTGGAACAATCTGATTAACAAAATTGAAATCAAAATTGATTACTTTTGTAGAAATTGACTTTTTTTATGCAAATTGATCTTTCGACTCTCGACCCAAAACATAATATTATCATTAAAGGCGCACAGGTACATAATTTAAAAAATGTAGATGTAGCAATACCCCGAAATAAACTAGTTGTTATTACAGGCCTTTCAGGATCAGGTAAGTCGAGTCTTGCATTCGATACCTTGTATGCCGAAGGACAGCGTCGTTATGTCGAAAGCTTATCTTCGTATGCACGTCAGTTTTTGGGACGTCTGGACAAGCCAAAAGTAGAATACATTAAAGGTATTGCGCCTGCCATTGCAATTGAGCAAAAGGTAAACACAACCAATGCGCGTTCTACTGTAGGGACTTCAACAGAGATCTACGATTATATGAAATTGCTTTATGCCCGAATTGGTCGCACCTATTCTCCAATTTCCGGTCAGGAAGTCAAAAAAAATACCGTTACCGATGTAATTACGGATGTAAAAACGTTAGAATTAGACAGTAAATGGCTCCTCCTTGCTCCTATTCATCTTGAAGAAGGCAGACAGCTGGAAGACAAACTGAAAGTATTGCTTCAACAAGGTTTTGCACGTATTTTGGTTCATAACGAAATGGTTCGTCTGGATGATTTTTCACCAACAGATCTTCATCAATTAGACAATAAAGATATTCTATTGATTATTGACAGAATTGTGGTTAAAGAAGAAGAAGAATTCTACAATCGTCTGGCCGATGCAGTACAGACCGCTTTTTTTGAAGGAAAAGGCATTTGTTATTTACAAGAATTAAACTCCGATAAAAAATTCTCTTACTCTAATAATTTTGAGCTTGACGGGATTACTTTTTTAGAGCCTAACGTTCATTTATTCAGTTTCAACAATCCATACGGAGCCTGTCCGGTTTGTGAAGGCTACGGAAATATTATTGGTATCGATGCTGATTTAGTGATCCCAAATACTTCTCTGTCTATTTTCGAAAGCGCCATTTATCCCTGGAGAGGGGAAAGTATGAGCTGGTACAAAGACGAACTGGTAAAACACGCTTATAAATTTGATTTTCCTATTCACAAACCTTTCTTCGAACTTTCTGAAGAACAGAAAGATTTAATCTGGAAAGGAAACCAATATTTTCAAGGTCTAAATGATTTTTTCAAAGAACTTGAAGAGAAAAACTATAAAATCCAGAACCGTGTAATGTTATCCCGTTACCGTGGAAAAACAAAATGTCATGCCTGTCGTGGCAAACGCTTGCGTGAAGAAGCATCTTATGTAAAAATAAATGACAAAACGGTCTCAGATTTAGTCGATTTGCCTATCAAACATTTAGTTACTTTTTTCAAAAACATCGATCTAAACGTTTACGAACAGCAAATTGCAAAACGATTAATGGTCGAAATCAACAATCGTTTGTCTTTTTTAACTGAAGTTGGTTTAGATTATCTGACTTTAAATCGAAATTCGGCAACACTTTCGGGCGGTGAGTCACAACGTATCAATCTCGCTACTTCTTTGGGAAGCAGCTTAGTTGGATCGATGTACATTCTGGATGAGCCCAGTATTGGTCTGCACCCAAAAGATTCCGAAAGATTAATTAAAGTATTATTGTCACTTCGTGATCTGGGTAACACAGTAATTGTAGTTGAGCACGACGAAGATATTATGAAAGCTGCCGATATGATTATTGATATCGGTCCCGAAGCGGGTACATTTGGTGGAAAACTGGTCGCTCAGGGTACGTATAAAGAAATCCTGAAATCAGATTCACTAACTGCCCAATACCTGAACGGTGATTTAGAAATTTCTGTTCCTAAAAGAAGACGTAAATTCAAAAACCATATTGATATTGTAGGCGCAAGAGAGAACAACTTAAAGAATATTAATGTCACTTTTCCATTAGACGTTTTAACGGTCATTACCGGAGTTTCCGGAAGTGGAAAAAGTACCTTGATTAAAAAGATATTGTTCCCGGCCATGCAGAAAAAACTGGACAGTGCTGCTGAAAAAGCAGGTCAGTTTAGTGAACTAAAAGGTTCGTTTTCGCAAATCAAACATATCGAATATGTCGATCAGAACCCAATTGGAAGAAGTTCAAGATCCAATCCGGTCACTTATATCAAAGCCTACGATGATATACGGGACTTGTATGCTAAAGAAAAACTCTCTAAAGTAAGAGGATATCAGGCCAAACACTTCTCTTTTAACGTCGATGGCGGCCGTTGTGAAACGTGCAAAGGAGAAGGCTCTATAAACGTCGAGATGGTCTTTATGGCCGATGTTTCGCTACCGTGTGAAACCTGTGGAGGAAAACGTTTTAAAAAAGAAATTTTAGAGATTAATTTCGATGAAAAAAACATTAACGATATTCTAACTATGACTATCGATGATGCAATTGCTTTTTTTGATAAAAACAAACAATCCAAAATTACTCAGAAACTACAGCCCTTGCAGGATGTGGGGTTAGGATATGTACAGTTAGGACAATCCTCTTCTACTCTTTCGGGTGGTGAAGCACAGCGTATTAAACTGGCTTCCTTTTTAGTCAAAGGAGCTACGAAAGACAAAGCCTTATTTGTTTTTGATGAGCCAACAACCGGCTTGCATTTTCACGACATTAAAAAATTAATGACTTCCTTTGATGCCTTAATTGAAAAAGGGCATTCTATAATTGTCATCGAACATAATCTTGATCTTATAAAATGTGCCGACTGGATTATTGATCTGGGACCTGAAGGTGGTGAAAATGGCGGTCATCTGCTAGCTGCAGGAACTCCCGAAGATATTGTAAAAGTAAAAGAATCGGTTACCGGAGTGTACCTGAAAGACAAACTTTAACCATAGCAAAAATTTCAATAAAAAATCCAAATCTCAATACTATAATTGAAATTTGGATTTTTTTTTTACTTCCTATTTAAGCTGCTATGCCACTAAACATTTTTCTTCAAAAGGAAAGCCGTCTTCGTCAATGGCAACTAATATTTTCTTTTGCTTGGTGGCTTCTATTGTCAGATAAAGCCATGCAAACGACCACAATCCCAGGGTAAGGCAAAAAATTATAAAATTTAAACTGTGATTTACTACTTTTCCTCCTTTACTCAGAACCGCGAAAAGCAATTCATCGTTCCTTTCTTCCAGTATAAATCCATTTTGCACTTTATTTGATATCATATTAGAAAATACTTGCAAGCTTTGTTCCTGACTGAGTTGGCCGTTCTTCATAATAATTCCTTAAAAATTAATCTAAATACTACTACAATTACTTCACAATTTTAAATTCTAAAAAACATTCTAATTTAAATAAACACTACAGCATGTACTTTTATTGTATGCTTTTCATAAGATATTTTTATCCTAAAACAAAAAGTATTGCCATATTCTTAGCTAAAGTTAATTTTTATAAAATAAACCACAAAACAAAAGACTGTTAAAATTTTAAGATTACATACAGATTTTCAACACTTTATCCTTTATTCTTAACATTAAAAGGAGGTGCCTGATAGTCATTACTCAGATAATTCGCAGGAATTGTCGTGGCGTTACCATCGCGAAGTGCTCCGTAATGTGGAGACATGATTTCTATTCCGGCAGCATTAAACGAATCCTGAATGTTTTGATGTAAAGAGGAATAAATCCGGGGCTGTTTCGTAGGCTCTTTGGTATAAACGTTGATCTGATAGGAAACATAAAAGTCATCCAGACTGGTTTGCAGAACGAAAGGAGATGGTGTCTGCTCGACCATTTCCGTTTTTAGAGCGGCTTCAATCAATGCTTTATAAATGTCATTATACGGAACATCATACCCAATCGTAACGGTAGTATGAATCAATAAACCATTATTGGCATGTTTTGTATTCGCTGAATAATTGGTTGAAGTACTTGATAAAACAGTTGCATTAGGAATCGTAATATCCTCAAATTTAGGTGTTCTGACACGAGTAACCAAAGCCGTTTTTTCAATCACCTCTCCGCTAACATCGCCAATTTTTATAAAGTCACCAATCTTAAACGGACGCATATAGGTAATCACCAGACCCGCCACCATATTAGCAATCGCATTAGAAGAACCCAAAGAAAATAAAACCCCCACAAATACCGAAACACCTTTAAATATTGGAGAATCTGATCCTGGCAAATACGGAAATATAACCACCAGCATAAAAGCAAGCATCAGAAAACGAATGATATTAAAAGTGGGCATTGCCCAATCGCTGTAAAAACCATCAATTTTAATATTCTCTTTTTTTATCTCATCAAAAAAGAATTTGATAACTCTTATCGAATATTTAAAAATGACAATGATAACCACTATAGTGACTAAACTTGGCAGAAAACCCACAAATCCCATTACCGCAAGTTTTGCAGGCGAAAGAATCCAACGCAGCAAAGTAGTTGTATATGCTTCGGTAGCAGGAAAAATACTGAATAATAATGGTAATGAAAGATATACTATCAAAATAAGCGTAATTACTTTAATAGCACTATACAATCGCATGAGTAAAAACTGCTGTTTTTGAGGTGAGAGGATATTGATATTATTATACTTGAATCCTTTAAAGTGTCGGTCGCTATTTTTCAGGATGTACAGCTTTACTCTGTTGAATAATTTACCCACAAAATACAAAACAAATCCAATAATTAAAACCAGCAATGCTGTATACCCCAATCTTTTTGGAAGCATGGAGTAATTGTCATTCTGATATACAATCGCTCTTTTAATCAGGTTTAAATTTCGCTTTGCGATGAAACCTGCTGTTTGATTCTCTGCTTTTGCATCTACATCTAAAACAGACATGATGACAAAATCATTCTTATAAACAATGTCCTGAGAAATATCTGAAGGTACAACCGAAATCGAATCAGCTATAAAGAATGAATCCTCATATAATTTCCTGATCTTTTCTGTAATTGCATTTGCTCTGTTTTCGGGCGAAAAAGAACCTACTTTATGGTACACATAAAAAAGCGTATCTTTAAACGGTTTTACAGGATATCCTTTTGTTTTTACTTCTTTAACAGTCGTTTTCGATGTTTGAGAACTGTCTTTCTGAGCAAAAGTCACAGAAGAAAACAAAGTAATAAAAAGCGCTAAAAAACAAACAATTTTATTTTTCATATACTGTCAGCAATAAGTTAGTTAACCTTTCTAACAAATATAAAGACAAAACAGCTTCAATTGTAAATTACTTTTGCTTCTCTATCAAAATCGCATTAAATTTTAAATCCTATCTTTTTCAAAACAGTATCTATTACTTTATTGATATCAGGGGAAATCGCAAATTTATAATTTAAATAAACATATAAAATGGTTACCAAAACTGACTTTAAAGCAATACTAACCAATTGATAAAAAGGGAACTCCCAAAAGTAAAACAATAAAAACAATGCAAATGTAATTAACATCGAATATATTGTCTGAATAGTAAAAGGATACAAATGAAGTCTTTTAACCACAAAAAGCAGTTTTGCCAAACTATATAGGGTAATCGATAATAAAGTAGCAAAAGCAGATCCGAAGATTCCAAAAATTGGAATAAAGATCATGTTTAAAATTACGGTCAACGCAACCAGCATTAATCCTAAATACAGCACCATACGATAATATTTAGTATTAAAAATGATCGCATTATTGTTTCCTAAAATTAAATCAAAGTATTTAGACAAGCCAATCATAAATACAACTGCAATTCCACCACTGTATTCTTTTGGAACCAACTCGTATAACTGACCGATATTTACAAATATGCAAAGCATTACAAAACCACCCACAATCTGTAGGTTTATTGATGTTTTTTTGTAGAGCTGATTCAACTCATCATGTTTGTTATCGTGCATTAATTTAGCCGTAATTGGGTATACGATCTGGTGCATAGCTCGGCTTGGAACCGAAATAACCAAAGCAATATAGGTGGCAACAGAATAAAAAGCAATATTTTCAATCTGCATATATTGATTTAATATCATTTTATCGCCATCCAAAAGCAAATTGGCAACACTTCCGGATAAAATAATATAAAAAGTATATACCAGTATATCTTTTGTATTTGCAGGTATTGTAAACTGAAAAGTTGGCTTCTGAATACTAAATGCATATAACATGGTTATCAGGAATGCCAAAAAATATAAAATTGCTGTTGCATACACAAAACCTTCAACGCTAAGCCAATTATAATAGACACCTATTAATAGAAATAATGAAAATAATCGCAAGCCCACTTCCTTTACAAAATTTCCAAAAACGGAATGCATATTTACCCGCAACCAGGCATAAAAAATCTCAAAATATGCCATACACAATCCAATAAAAGGTATTAACCATATATAGCTTCTAACAATCGCATTCTTTTTTGACAAAAAGAACAGAATCTCATCATAAAAAACAAGACCTATCAGTAAAAGCGGGATTATTAATAGCAAAGGAAACAAAACCGTAAAGGATAGAAAACGGGATTTTTCTTCTTCAGTTTGATATTGCGAATAAAATTTAACCAAGGTATTTTGCATACCAATCGCAAATAATGGCATAATCACATTGGCACAAGAAGTCACATAATTGGTTAAGCCATAAAAAGTTGCACCCAAAAAAACCGGATACAAATAAAGTGTATTAATGGCTCCAATACCGAAACCTATATAAGTGATAATTGTATTTTTGAAAGACTGATTTAAAACAATACCCATTTTTGGATTTCTGAATTTAGATTTTAGATTGCAGACTAGCTTAGTTAATCAACTGTGCTAATTGCTTGGTTAGATTCTTTCTGGAATATTGTTGTAAACCAACACCATTGGCCTGTAGTTTCCCTTCTAAAAATTGATTATAAAAGTCCAAAATTACGCTTTTTAACTTCGCTTTTTCAGAATAATCAAAAAATACTCCTGTATTGGTCTCTTTTATAATATCGGCAAAATCAGAACCTTGAGGTCCTATGGCTATTATTGGACGATTGGACACCATATATTCGAATAATTTACCCGGAATTATACTTTTGGTATCCTCGGAATTAATTTCGATTAAAAGCAAAACCTGCGATTTCTTTTGATGGGCAATTGCTTCATGATGCGAAACGTATCCTAAAAGATTCAAATAATTCTTCAACTCAAATTCAGTGATAGCATCCAATACTTCCTGACTTACTGCTCCAATTAATTTAATTTCCAAATGTGATTTAAACTCAGGAATTTCCTGAAGCAACTCTACCAGACATTCCCATAAAAATCGAGGATTTCGATCGGATAAAAAAGATCCGATATGTGCCAACGTAAATTTTGTATCTAATGTTTGTTTCTCTACATTTTCGATGTCATAACCATTGGTAATCACCGAAATTGGTTTATTGGTAATGACCTCAAACTCCACTTTTGTAGTTTTACTAGTAACAATAATGGTATCGGCACTATTGAGTACTTTATGTTCGAGGTTTTTATGCTTTTTGGCAGCATAACCCGATAAACGCAAAGCTTTGTGATATCCAATTGTAGTCCATGGATCACGGAAATCAGCAAACCATTTTACATTTAATTTTTCTTTCAATTCCAGACCTATTAAATGCAAACTGTGTGGCGGCCCCGAAGTGACAATGGTGTCAATATTGTGTTCTTTGATATACTTTTCTAAATAAGCCACTGAAGGTTTTACCCAAAAAACACGGGCATCCGGAATAAACAAATTACCACGAACCCAAAGAAAAATTTTGTCTAAAAAGGTTTGTTTCTTCTTATGTGGAAAAATTCCCGAACTAATTTTCTTAGTTTTATTCTTTGAGAAAACGGAAGCCAACTGATACGGCTCCCAGATTTTGTTTTTAAGAACAATTACTTTATCGGAAATCTCATTAACCAGACCTTCGTCAACAATTGGGTAGGTTGGGTTTTCAGGAACATAAACTATCGGCTGTATTCCAAATTCGGGTAAATATTTTACAAATTTTAACCAACGTTGTACACCTGGTCCTCCAGCCGGTGGAAAATAATAGGTAATGATTAAGAGTTTTTTTTGTTCCAATTTATACTATGCTATGAAGTAAGTTTATACAACTAAATATTTTTTCCTTTTTCGTCATTCAATTTTCCAAGCTCCTCAATATCTAAGATATCTTTCGGTCTGTTAGCGGCTTTTTTAGCAACAATTAAATTATCATAGTCAATAAAATAAACCGGGGTTTCATCTATCATTACAACTGTAGCATCTTCTAATAAAGAAGTAAAAGATTTATCCTCTAGGCCTTTAACAGCAGTCATGATATCTAATCGCAAACCATAATTTAATGTAAAATCACTCCATCCAGGAATAAACTGCATAGTTTCAATGGTCTCAAAATCTCCAAGATTAATTGATTTTAGTGCTTTCCTTAAATTACTTCGATTTTCAACAGTATCTTCTAAATAAATATCAATATCTCCAGTATTCCTATTATATCCGTAGATATTTACAGCAAATCCACCAATAGTTATATATTTAACTTTGTTTTCAAAAAAACTACGCCAAATAGCTACTATTTGCTCATTCATTACTTTTTAGATCTAATTATTCTAGCTGTTTTTATCGTATAGGAAACTTCAATAATAGCCATTAGTCTCTCTAATCTTTCCAGATAAGAAAGCTTCTTGATTTCCGCTATTCTCTTAGCTTCTAACTCTTGTGGAGTACCAAAACTTAACACGCTATCTTTCATTGTTTACTTTCTTTCTAATACACAGCAAAGATACAAAAATGCTATTTCAACAATATTTTAAAACGATTTTAAGCTTTCGCCTTTTTTCTTTCGAAATAAACTCCACCAATTAAAAGTAGTAACATTCCAATGCAGCTTGCCAATGTAATTACACTTCCTGTTTTAACAACCTGCGGTTCAAATTTAAATTCGATAGTATGTTCGCCACCCGGAATTTCCATAGCTCTTAAAACATAATCTACAGGGAAATGATCCGTAAGTTTACCATCAATATAGGCATTCCATCCATTTTTATAATAGATCTCAGAAAAAACAGCCAGGCCATCTTTTCCGTTGTTTGATTTGTATTTAATGTAATTAGGCTTGTACTGTACGACCTGAATAGTTCCTGTAGTATCCCATTGTTTTTTCATTCGGGCATTTCTAAATTTACCTTCATGCTCGCGAACGTTGAAAACCGCTACCGTTTTAGTATCGATATGATCCAATGCTTTCATTACATCATCCGGTTTATTCACCAATTTTACAGTAGTTACAAACCATGCATTTCCATTAGCATTTGGATTTACTGTTGGAAATTCTTTTCCTTCTTTATCCGTTTGGATGATGTATTTTACATTTAACATGTCTAAAACTTCGACATTGTTTTTTGCAATCTGATAATCAAAAAGCTGTTGTATTCTTCTTGGTTTTGCGGCATGATATCCGCCTAAAGAATGGTGAAAATAAGAAGCACGTGCACTTGACATGTTTCCGCTTACTTCAAAAACTCTGTAATGTGTAGTATCTTTTAAAATCTGAGCATCTGAAGGTGTTTCCTGAAATGGCGCCGCAATTTGTACCGGGCTCACAAAATCTTTGGCTGATACATATTTTTTATCAACAAAAAATAAATCAAAAATCATCAAAAGACCAACGATAATCAAAGTAGTATTCTGAGCCAGTTTATTCTTGATAAACAACCAAAGGATCCCAAAAGTAATCACGATAAAAAAGCCTGATCGCAATAAATCAGCAGAATACAAACTCTTTCTGTCTTCTTTCAAGGCATCTACAAAAGCAGGTCCGTAACTTTCTAAAAAATAATTATCACTGCTGCCTGTAAAATGGAACATGCTTTTAGCGAATACTAAAATCAAAATAACGCCTAATCCGAAAACTCCTGTCTGCACAAGCGCTTTCTGCTGTAATTTAGGTTCTTCTTTAGCTTTAAAAAACGATTGTAATCCCATAACAGCCAGAACAGGAAAACACAATTCAAGAATAACCTGAATCGATGAAACCGCTCTAAACTTGTCGTACATTGGAACGTAATCGATAAAGAAGTCAGTCAGTAACGCGAAATTTTTTCCCCAGGAAAGTATTAGCGAAACTAATGCACCTGTAAAAAACACATATTTTATTTTTCGATCGTCAATAAATAAAGCTAAAACTGCTAAAAAGAAAACCACAACTCCAATATAAGCCGGAGCTGCTACTATAGGCTGATCTCCCCAATACGTTGGCATTCCCGACACAAAATCCTGTGCCTGTTCTGACGGTACTCCCTGTTCAATCATAAAAGAATACATACGGCTGTCAGTCCCTACATTTTCATGATTTGAACCTCCAAAAAGTCTTGGAGCAATCAAGTTAAAACTTTCAGCAATTCCGTAACTGTATTCTGTAATATATTCACGGCTTAGTGCATTTTCATTAGTCTTTTTAGAACCATCAGGGTTAAAAGTTAATTCACTGTTGCTACGGGTACTAAATTTAGCATATTCACTGGTTGCCAACAAATTAGTGGCATTGGCTCCAATAGCAAAAATTCCGGCTACAGCCAAAACACCGACAGCGGTTAAAAGCGATTTATACTCTTTTTCTTTGATAAAATTAAATGCAAAATAAGCTGACAGTATCAATAAGAAAATCAGTAAATAATATGTCATTTGAAAGTGGTTGGCATTAACCTCTAATGCAACCGCAAACATGGTGAGCAGACCTCCCCAAATGTACTTTTTTTGAAAAACGAGTATGAATCCGGCGATAACAAGCGGCATATAGGCAATAGCATGTGCTTTTGCATTATGCCCAACACCTAAAATGATAATCAGGTAAGTCGAGAAACCGAAGGCAATTGCCCCGATAAATGCTTTTAAAGGATCGGTTTTTAAAACCAACAATAGTCCGTAAAAGCCTAAAAAATATAGAAATAAATAATCGGCAGGACGAGGCAGAAAACGCAAAGCATCGTCTAATTTACCCACAAAATCATTTGGATAATTAGCTCCCAGCTGATAAGTTGGCATACCTCCAAACGCAGAATTTGTCCAATAAGGTTCAGAATGTTCTGTAGCTCTAAAATCGTTTTGCTCTTTAGCCATTCCGGTATATTGAGCAATATCCGACTGGAAAATTTGTTTTCCTTGTAAAACCGGGTAAAAATAAATTAAAGAAACGAGGATAAAGCCCAGGATAACAAGGGCATGCGGATAGAACTTATTTACTATTTTCAATTTAGGCTGGTTTGGGTTAAATGATGAATCCTATAAATTAGGTCACAAATTTAATCTATTTCTTCGTAATCAACATAATCGCCAACCTTTTTGGTTTCACGAGGATTTTTTGCATTGGCGGTATTAATAATAATTTCATCGTTATTATTACGTGTTTTTTGCCATGTATTATCCTGACTATATTGTTGTTGTCTTTGAAAATTCTCTCCAGCTTTTTCTACTGCTTTTTTTACCAATACCGGCAAAAAGATTCGTGCTAAAAATTTAAAAATATAATAAAACGCAACGATCCACATTATCGTTTTAATCAGATTTACAAAAGATGCTTCTTGCATGATCATATAATTTTTTTTCAAAATTAATAAATCCATCGTTTAAAATTAAAATATCAATCTTAAATAAATAATAAAATATAGTACATTTGAAATGCGTTATTACTTTTTAATCCAAAAACACGTTTATGTTAAAAAATAAAAACTTTTTTACTGCAGCTCTTTGTTTATTACCTCAATTATTTTTCGCACAGTACACTGATGTCATCAATTCAAACCGTCCTGGTGAAACGATGTCGGCCTATGCTGTTGGAAAATCAGTTATACAGGCAGAACTTGGTGTATATGGCATCAAAGAAAAACACAATTTACTGGATTATGACGCCAATGGTTTTGGTACAGATCTGACTATTCGTTATGGTGCTTTTTTAGAAAAACTGGAACTTATTGCGGACATACAGTACCAAATGGAAAATTTTGATACGCCATATACGAGTTATAAAAAAAATAATTTCAGACAAACGGTTTTAGGAGCCAAATATCTGATTTATGATCCCTATAAAAATTACAAAAAAGAAGCTAACATCTATAGCTACAAAGCCAATCGCAGCTTTAACTGGCACGAGCTAATTCCTGCCGTTTCAGTATTTGCCGGTGCAAATTTTGTTGGTGCAAACAATCCTTATTCTTTCTCTCCACAATCGAGTATTTCTCCAAAAGTAATGTTAATCACTCAAAATCTATTTGGCGGTGGAAAATGGGTTTTCGTAACTAATATTATTGCCGATTACATTTCAACAGACTACCCGAGCTACGGCTATGTGCTTACTCTTACACGCGGATTTAACGATAAATGGTCCGGTTTTGTTGAAAATCAGGGCTATAAAAGTGACTTTTACAGCGATGCCATTGTTCGTGGCGGAGCAGCTTACTTAATTAATCCAAACCTTCAGGTAGATGCATCTATAAGTACAAACTTCAAGAATACACCTTCAATATTATATGGAGGAGTTGGTGTTTCCTGGCGTTATGACGGACGTTATAAAGAAAATCAGCTGCAAACTAAACGAGAAGACAGAGCCAAAAAGAATAAAGACAACAAAATGGAGCAAAGAGAAATAGATTACCAGGCAAAAGAACGAAAACGTAAATCAAAATACGAATAATCCAAATAGTAAGAAAAAAAATTACTTTATAATATTCTTAAATGTAGGAAAATAATTATATTTGAAAAATTATACGCCAATTTTTCAAATATGAGAAAGATAAATTACGCCTTTCTATTATCACTGTTAATCTGTTTATCAGCCAAATCCCAAAATACCGGAGTAGAAAAAGACATTTACAACCTACAAACCGGCTTTTTGGGAATATGGTTCAATCACGAACATCGACTACTCAATCAAATAAGTTTACGAACCGAAATTGGTTTTGATGGTGGTTTTTGTATATGCTCTGGCTGCAAGACAGAATATGTATTAACTCCCGTAATCACTCTGGAACCAAGATGGTATTACAATATCAATAAACGGACTGCTAAAAATAAAAAAACAAATAATAGCGCTAATTTTGTTACTTTAGGGGTTGACTACCATCCTAATTGGTTTGTTATTTCTAATCATGACAATGTCTTTATTCACGACCAAGTTACTATAATCCCTAAATGGGGAATTAGGCGAAATATTGGAAATAGTAATTTCAATTATGAAACAGGCATTGGAATTGGACGTAGATTTTATCTGGATAAAAATTTTTCAGATACTACCGCAGACCTCCATCTTCGAATCGGCTACACTTTCAAATGATCCACTAAGCTTATTAATCAGGGCTTTTTTTACACAATTCTTTTTTGTTACTTCAAAGATAGCTATATTCGTTTCTTAAATCGTAGCACCTTATTTAAAGCAACATTCTTAACAAAGAAAATCTTAATGATTACAATTAAAGAAGCCATAACCAAAAAGGAATTAACTGACTATATCAAATTTCCGTTTTCAATCTACAAAGACAATGCCTACTGGGTTCCCCCTATTGTAGCAGATGAATTAGAGTCATTTGACAAAACTAAAAATCCTGCTTTTGACAATGCCGAAGCCTATTTTTATCTGGCTTACAGAAACAATGAAATAGTAGGACGAATTACGGCTATCATCAACTGGTCTGAGGTAAATGACCAACATAAAAGAAAAGTTCGATTTGGATGGTTTGATGCAATAGACGACATCGAAGTCACAAAGGCCTTGTTGGACAAAGTTTACGAATTAGGAAAAAAACACAATCTGGAGCACGTTGAAGGTCCCATGGGATTCTCAAATCTGGACAAAGTTGGGGTTCTTACAGCTGGTTATGATCAATTAGGAACTATGATTACATGGTACAACCATCCTTATTATGTAACACATTTTGAACAATTAGGATTTCAGGTTGAAAAAGAATACATCGAAAGTATTTTTCCTTTTTCAAATGTGAAACCTGAGTTTTTCCTTAAAGCACAGGAACTTATCAAAAAAAGATACGGCTTACGTGCCTTAACTTTTACTAAAACTAAGGACATTATGCCGCATGTCGACAAAATGTTTGATTTGTTTAATGATTCTTACGCCAAATTAGCTTCGTTTGTTGCCATTTCAGATGTTCAAAAAGAATACTTCAAAAAGAAATATATCAGTTTTATCAATCCCGAATACATCAAATTTGTCGTGGACAAAGATGATAATCTGGTGGCCTTTAGTATTGTTATGCCAAGCTTTTCCGAAGCTTTACAAAAAGCAAAAGGAAAATTATTTCCTTTTGGATTTATTCATTTACTAAAAGCGCGTAAAAAGAGTAAAGATGTTGTTTTCTATCTAATTGGAGTTCATCCGGACTATCAAAATAAAGGAGTTACCGCTATTATTTTTGATGAATATTACAAGACATTTTCAGAAAAAGGAATTCAAAATTGTATCAGAACACCTGAATTAGCTGACAATACAGCCATTCATTTACTTTGGAAGAATTTTGACCCAAAAGTACACTGCCAGAGAAAAACGTATTTAAAATACTTGTAAATAGTTTTCAGCATCAGTTGCAGTTAACAATTTTACCCATAAAAAAATCCATTCGTTACACGAATGGATTTTTTTACTTTTTAATACAATCAGAGCTTACTCCGCTTTGCAATCTACTTTAGTCAGGACATTTTTCTGATCAAATTTCAACTGCTTTTTATCTTTAAAAGAGAACTTCCCATTTGCTTCTACTACATCTCCATAACCTTCTATAAAAGTTCCGTCTTTTTTCAAAAACGCAACTTCTCTGACAGAGGAAACGCCTTCAGACATGAAAGTATAATCTGCAATTAGCGTATCTCCTTTCATATTACCAATCAAAGTTCCTTCGTTTTTATCCTTTCCTGATATGTTATAACTTAGTTTCCCGTTTACTTCCTGATGAGAATTGACATTAAAACTCATCTCGGTCACGCTGTTACTTGTTCGTGAGGCATAACACTGATCTCCTGCCGGTTCAGCAGCTTCAGCTTCTTTCGGAGGATTTGGTGCAATTTGTACCGGATCGGTATTGGTTGTTTTCTTGCAGGAAATAAAAACAGTGAACATGACAGCGAATATAACTATTACTTTTTTCATAACTTTTATTTTACTGATTTTCAATGATAAAAGTAACCCAAATAAAAAAAATCCACTCGTATAACGAATGGATTCTTTTATATAATTCCCATATCAGGAATTTATTTCTTTAAGTTTTTACGAAACATCAACCGTAGTGCGTTCTGCAATTTCTTTATAAGTTCCGTTTACTAATTTTTCACGAATGGCTTCAAAAGCAGTTAACGTTTCATCAATATCAGCTAATGTATGAGAAGCTGTTGGAATCATTCTCAACAAAATAATCCCTTTTGGAATTACCGGATAAACAACAATAGAAAGGAAAATACCATAATTCTCTCTTAAATCGTTTACCATTACCATTGCTTCAGGAATACTTCCTTCCAGGTAAACCGGAGTAATACAGGTATTAGTATCTCCAATATTAAACCCTTTTTCTTTTAAACCGTTTTGCAACGCGTTTACATTCTCCCAAAGTTTATCTTTAATTTCAGACGAATTACGCAACAACTCCAAACGTTTCAATGAACCAATAGTTTGGATCATTGGCAATGCTTTAGCAAACATTTGCGAACGTAAGTTATATTTTAAGTAATCAATTACAGTTTTATCAGCCGCTACGAAAGCTCCGATATTAGCCATAGATTTTGCAAAAGTAGAGAAGTAAACATCAATTTCATCCTGAACTCCCTGCTCCTCACCTGCTCCGGCTCCTGTTTTACCAAGTGTACCAAAACCATGTGCATCATCAACTAACAAACGGAAATTGTATTTTTCTTTCATGGCAACAATTTCTTTCAATTTTCCTTGTTGTCCACGCATTCCAAAAACACCTTCGGTAATGAATAAAATACCTCCACCCGTTTCCTGAGCCATTTTTGTAGCACGTTGAAGATTTTTCTCCATGCTTTCAAGATCATTGTGCTTGTAAGTAAAACGTTTTCCCATGTGTAAACGAACACCATCAATAATACAAGCGTGCGAATCTACATCGTATACAATAATATCATTTTTAGTAACTAAAGCATCTATGATCGAAACCATTCCCTGATATCCGAAGTTCAACAAATAAGCCGATTCTTTCATTACAAAAGAAGCCAATTCATTTTCTAATTGCTCATGATAAGTAGTGTGTCCGGACATCATACGAGCTCCCATAGGATATGCCGCTCCATATTGAGCTGCTGCATCAGTATCTGCCTTACGAACCTCAGGATGATTAGCCAAACCTAAATAATCATTTAAACTCCAGTTTAGAATATTTTTTCCGTGAAATGTCATTCTAGGACCCAACTCTCCTTCTAACTTTGGGAAAACATAATAACCTTCTGCCTGAGAAGCCCATTTTCCTAATGGTCCTTTATTGTCCTGAATTCTTTCGAATAAATCTTTTACCATAATATATTGTGTAGTAATATTTTTATTTTATACAGGGTGCAAAAATAAATATTTATTCTGTGCTATCATAATAATTTAAAAATGATTCTGACCAAAATTGTTCTTTGATAAAATTTCACCACAAAACCATTAATTAAACACTACTTTTCTTAACAAAAAATAGTACATCTTGAAAAAACTGCAATTTATACCAGTTATAAATATAACCAAAAATACCTCAATCATTTTATTTTTATTAATTTTAAAGGGCATTTAAAAAAATGAATTACAAATACTAAAACCAAAATAATGGCTTTAAGCACTTCAAAAGATCTAAAACTCGCTGTTCTTATTGATGCTGACAATGTACCTTACAGCAATGTAAAAGGAATGATGGAAGAAATTGCAAAGTTTGGAACCCCTACCACTAAACGCATTTATGCCGACTGGACAAAACCAAACTCAAATGGCTGGAAGGGGGTTTTACTGGAACACGCCATTACCCCTATTCAGCAATACAGCTATACCGTTGGAAAAAATTCTTCTGATTCTGCCCTTATAATTGATGCAATGGACTTACTTTATTCCGGAAAACTGGACGGCTTTTGCATTGTTTCCAGTGACAGTGATTTTACACGTCTTGCGATAAGATTAAGGGAGTCCGGCATGAAAGTAATTGGGATTGGCGAAAAGAAAACCCCTAATTCTTTTATTGTGGCCTGCGACAGATTTATATATATTGAAGTTCTGGACGGAGCCATTCAAAAGAAGAAACCCAAAGTCGCAACTACAACCGACACTAAAAAACCGGCCGAAAAACCGGCTGAAAAAGCACTACATAAAATTGACAAACAAACCATTGACCTTATCGAAGCTACCATTGAAGATATTGAAGACGACGATGGCTGGGCATTTTTAGGAGATGTTGGAAATCTTATTGTAAAGAAAAAACCAGAGTTTGACCCTCGAAACTATGGCTTTTCGAAACTTACCCCTATGCTAAAATCACTGACCGATATTCTTGAAATCGACGAAAGAGAATCGGATAAAAAAGGAATTAAGCACGTTTATGTACGCCTGAGATTCAATTGATTATAAATTATTACTCTTTAAATACTTGTAAACATGAGAAAAAAATTCTTCATCTATGGATTCTTATTGTTTCTAATTGTTTTAGCAATTTATCTTTACACAAAACGAGGTTTTTTACTGGTAATTATTCTACCTATATTATTAGTGGTAGGTATTTACAACGCGACTCAAAAAAAACATGCGATTTTAAGAAACTTTCCGGTTTTGGGCTATTTCAGATATTTATTTGAAATGATTGCTCCCGAAATCCAACAGTATTTTATTGAACGATCAACTGATGGAAAACCATTCTCCAGAAACCAGCGCTCTATGGTATATCAGAGAGCTAAAAACATCGATTCAAATACACCCTTCGGAACGCAGCAAAATCTGAATCATGATAGTTACGAAGGAATAAAACACTCTATTTTTCCTGCAAAAGTTAATGAGGAATTACCTCGTGTACTGGTGGGCGGAAAAGACTGCAAGCAACCATATCTGGCCTCACTATTTAATGTTTCGGCAATGAGTTTCGGTTCGCTAAGTGAAAATGCTGTTCGTGCCATAAATATTGGTGCAAAAAAAGGAAATTTCTATCAGAATACAGGAGAAGGCGGTTTAACCGAATTTCATCTTGCAGGCGGCGGCGATATCACCTGGCAAATTGGTACCGGATATTTTGGCTGCAGGGATGCTGAAGGCAACTTCAGTCCTGAAAAGTTCTCCGAAAAAGCCAATCTGCCTAATGTAAAAATGATCGAAATTAAGCTTTCACAAGGAGCAAAACCAGGGCATGGAGGTGTACTTCCGGCAGCAAAAAACACTGAACAAATTGCCAAAATCAGAGGTGTTAAGGCTCACACCACCATTCTTTCTCCTCCCGGACATCACGCATTTTCAGACAGTAAAGGTCTTATTCGGTTTGTAGCACAACTGCGTGAACTATCGAACGGGAAACCTATCGGTTTTAAATTATGTATTGGAAATACTGCAGAATTTGAAGCTATTTGCCACGAAATGATTACCGAAAATATTTTCCCTGACTTTATTACAGTTGATGGTGCTGAAGGAGGTACCGGAGCTGCTCCTTTAGAGTTTGCCGATGGCGTGGGAATGCCGTTTGAACCTGCACTAATATTTGTAAACAAAACACTAGTTGGCTTAAACATTCGCGATAAAATCCGCATTATTGGAAGCGGGAAAATCATTTCCGGCTATTCCATTCTCCATGCAATAGCTTTGGGTGCTGATATGTGCAATAGCGCGCGTGGTTTCATGTTTTCATTAGGCTGTATTCAGGCATTGCGTTGTCACAATAACGAATGTCCGACCGGAGTAGCCACTCAAAACAAAATGCTCATGAAAGGCCTGGTGGTAACCGACAAATCCGATCGTGTGTATCATTTTCATAAAAACACCTTACATTCTGCCAACGAACTTTTAGCGGCAGCGGGTAAAAAAAGTTTTAGCGAAGTCGATATTAATATTTTCATGCGGGGTGATGAATTTGGCAATTTATCTGACAACTATTTCCCGGACAACTTAACAAATGTAACAAAACATTAAAAAAATACCTATAAAATAAAAATCAATACATAGCTTTTTTATTACATTTGTATAGATATTAACTTATTTAACCACTAAGACAAATCGTTAATCTTTTAATCAACTAAACAATTTAATCAATGCTATTAACACCCAAAGGATACCGCATAGAAATGCTTGATCACCATCAAAAAGAAAATCTGGCAAATGATTTTATTCACGGATTTAAAAATGTTTCAGAATACATTAATGGTGTTTGCTACGAAACCGTTGCATATGTTCAATATTTACTACATCCCACAAAAATTTCATTCCGTGAAATGGAAACCACTACAGGTAAACACTGGGTGGAGAAATTCACCACACAGAGAGAGTGGACAGGCGAAACAATTCCTGCCGGAACTGCCGTCGGCTTTTATCGTATCAATTCAAGTGGCTTCTTTCATTTTGCATTAGGAGCCGGAGGAACTCAAATTCGTGCCGTTAACGGATTAACACTTGGAGCAAGCTGGACCTTTGAAGTGAATCTTCCCTCTGTTCTTGGCCCAAGAAACGAAGATGGTACCTACAACTATGACAATAGCAAAATCAGAGTATATCTAATGTACCTCTAAAAACAAAAGTTTATAATTATAAAGAAATAAAAGCCCTATCCACTAATGTTATTATTTTAATAAATTCGGAAGGGCTTCTTTATTTATAACCTCTTTTGCCAAAACCGTATTATCATCAGCCAAAAAGTAAGTATCAAACCTCACACCTTCTTCAATCAATTCCTGAGGAATTTTATTCTCTTTTATCATCTTTTTCAACAAAATTGGAAATGACGAAACAGCTGCCGATTTATTAGATTCATTTTCTTTTAAATTGGTTTCAAACCTCAATTCAATTTTATCATCTTCAAGATAACCTCTTGCCGTAGTAAGCGTAATATTTTCTTCATGAAAACTCTTAGCTGTACTCTTATTATAGGTAACTACATATTCCTGAAGTTTTTGCTTTGTATTTTTACAACTAACCAATGACATTACTAAGGCCGCAGCAAATAAGGTTGGTATTATTTTCTTCATCCCGTTTTTTTATTTTTTTTTTACAATTCATTAAGCTCTAAAAGCATCTCAAGATACTAATAATCTCTCTAATTTTTAAAACTGGAAGAAAACAACCCTCTTTAAACTTTTCGATTGTATCAAACGCTTACTATTTTACCACCTTATTCTTATCTTTGTTTCACTTAAAATGCCATGTTAAAATTGAAAAAACCAAGAATCTACTACCTATTTGCATTTCTTTGTGTAATTTGCTGTGGAATTCTCTCCAGAAAAATTGCAATTATTCCGCTCTATTTTGGAGATGCGCTGTATGCCGTCATGATGTATATACTAGTCAGAATCCTGTTTTTTAACCAAAAAACCTCCATGACTGCAATAATTTCATTGATAATTTGCTACGGAATAGAATTTCTTCAGCTTTATCAGGCAGATTGGATGATTACGCTTAGGAAAACCCTTTTTGGCAGATATGTTCTGGGACAAGGCTTTTTATGGAGCGATCTTCTTGCCTATACATTGGGAATTACAACTGCTTTTATCATCGAAAAAATTATACTAAATTATACTACCTATGAAAATCGTATTCGCATCAAACAACAAAAATAAAATCCAGGAGATTCAAAGTATTCTTCCTGAAAGCATAAAAATAGTAAGTCTTGAAGAAATTGGCTGTTTTGAAGACATAGAAGAAACAGCAGACACTATTGAAGGAAATGCCATTTTGAAAGCCAATTATGTAACGGAAAAATACGGATACGATTGTTTTGCCGACGATTCAGGCTTAGAAGTAACTGCTTTAAATGGTGAACCAGGAGTATATTCAGCCCGATATGCCGGCAAGCAACGCAATGACGATGACAACATGAATAAACTTTTAGACGCCTTAAAAGACCAATCGGACCGCAGCGCCCAGTTCAAGACCGTTATTACTTTAAACTTAAAAGGAGAACAGCATTTATTTACCGGAATTGTAAAAGGAAGTATCGCTTTGGAAAAAACAGGAGATCAGGGTTTTGGATACGATCCAATTTTTCAGCCAGAAAATTACACCAAAACATTTGCTGAATTACCACGAGAAGTAAAAAATTCCATAGGCCATCGCGGAAAAGCAACTCAGCAACTAATTGATTTTCTGAATTCAACCAAATAATTGTTTAAAATACAACATTTTAGAGTACAAAATTGATTTTTCGTGACGTTTTTTTTTAGAGAATTCTTCAATTTTCGATAAAAATGATTCCACATCAAACATAACTTTTTGATAATCAAATCATAACAAATACATAATTCTTAAAAGAGCATTAGTTTATCTGAATAATTAACAGTAATTTTGCACCCTATTTTAAATACACATATGAATAAATTTGAACAATTAGGATTGAATGAATCGTTACTGAAGGCGATTTTAGATCTAGGATTTGAAAATCCGTCAGAGGTACAGGAAAAGGCGATTCCCCTATTATTGGAAAAAGACACAGATATGGTTGCGTTGGCTCAGACAGGGACAGGGAAAACGGCAGCTTTCGGTTTTCCGCTAATTCAAAAAATTGATGCTGACAACAGAAATACACAGGCATTAGTTTTATCGCCAACACGAGAACTTTGTTTACAGATTACCAACGAACTTAAAAACTACGCAAAATACGAGAAAGGTATTAATGTTGTAGCAGTTTACGGCGGGGCTAGTATTACAGAGCAAGCAAGAGAAATAAAAAGAGGAGCACAAATTATTGTGGCTACTCCGGGAAGAATGCAAGACATGATTAACAGAGGATTGGTTAACATTAAAAACATAGATTACTGTGTGCTTGATGAGGCTGACGAAATGTTAAACATGGGATTTTATGACGATATCTGCTCTATTTTATCAGATACTCCAGACGAAAAAAGTACATGGTTGTTCTCTGCAACAATGCCACAAGAGGTTGCCAGAATTGCAAAACAATTCATGAGCGAACCATTAGAAATTACAGTTGGAACTAAAAATTCAGGTTCTGCAACGGTTTCTCACGAATTTTACTTAGTAAATGCACGTGACCGTTACGAAGCCTTAAAACGTTTAGCCGATGCAAACCCGGACATTTTCTCTGTGGTTTTCTGCCGTACTAAAAGAGATACTCAGGCTGTAGCCGAAAAATTAATTGAAGATGGATATAGCGCTGCTGCGTTGCATGGAGATTTATCTCAGGCACAACGTGACGGTGTAATGAAATCGTTCCGTGGAAGACAAATTCAGATGCTTGTTGCTACTGACGTTGCTGCACGTGGTATTGATGTTGATAACGTAACACACGTTGTAAACTACCAATTACCTGATGAAATCGAAACGTACAACCACCGTTCAGGTCGTACCGGTAGAGCTGGAAAATTAGGAACTTCTATTGTAATTGTTACAAAAAGTGAGTTGCGTAAAATTTCTTCTATCGAAAGAATCATCAAACAAAAATTCGAAGAAAAATCAATTCCATCCGGAATCGAAATCTGCGAAATTCAATTGTTGCACTTAGCAAACAAAATTAAAGATACCGAAGTTGATCACGAAATTGACAACTATTTACCGGCAATCAATAATGTTCTTGAAGGTTTATCTAAAGAAGAATTGATCAAGAAAATGGTATCGGTAGAATTTAACCGTTTCATCGCTTATTACAAAAAGAACAGAGATATTTCAACTCAATCAGGTGAAAGACGCGAAAGAAACGATTCTGAACCAAGAGAATTCAACAACAACGGAGCAGTTCGTTATTTTGTAAACATCGGTTCAAGAGACAACTTCGACTGGATGTCACTTAAAGATTACCTGAAAGAAACATTAGACTTAGGTCGTGATGACGTTTTCAAGGTAGATGTGAAAGAAGGCTTCTCTTTCTTCAACACAGATCCTGAGCATACTGATAAAGTAATGGAAGTATTAAACAACGTACAATTAGAAGGACGTCGTATTAATGTTGAAATTTCTAAAAATGATGGTGGCGGAAGACGTGACCATAACGGACGCAGTGGTGGCGGACGTAGCTCTGGCGGGCCAAGAAGAGAAGGAAACTTTGCTCCAAGACGTGAAGGTTCAGGTGGCGGATTCAGAAGCGACAGAAACTCTGCTCCTAGAGAAGGTGGTTTCAGAAGCGACAGAAATTCATCTGCTCCACGAAGAGAAGGTGGTTTCAGAAGCTCAGCTCCAAGAAGCGAAGGAAGTTCAGACAGAGCTCCAAGACGTTCTGAAAGCTTTGGCGATTCTTCAAGACCAAGAAGACCAAGAAGAGATTAATACTTTAATATCTTAAAATACAAAATCCCAAATTCCGAACATCATTGGAATTTGGGATTTTTTTTTAAATCTTAGGCTCTATAAATGAGTTTTGCAATCTACAACAATGCAATTTAATCCTCCTTATTACTTTTTATTTAAATACCGAAAGCCAGACTGTTGCCTTTGTTAATTTTCTTATAATTATATTCGAAGACTGCAAAATATTTAATCCCGATTTACTACTTTTAGAGCTTTAAATCAGGATATGAAATATTTCGCAGTTTTCTTTTTTACTTTACTTTCGGCGGTTACTTTTGCACAAGACACCGAGTCTACTACTCCGCAAAGAGTTTCTGGCTACATCATCAACGACAATAGTAAACAGCCTCTTTCTAACGTAAATATCATCAACACAAACAAAGTACGCGGTGCAAAATCTGATGCTAAGGGGTATTTTGAAATTGATGTTCAGCTTAATGACACCATTCACTTCTCGATTTTAGGTTTTCAATCTTTAAGAGTCAGAGTAACCAATGACTGGATTAAAAATAAAGTAACCCGAATTCAGCTTACCGAAAAAGCAATTGCACTGGAAGAAGTAATTATCGCCCCTTTTAATCTAACCGGCTACCTTGAAGTCGATTCAAAATTAATTCCAACCAAAGAAAATTACCGTTATAGTATCTCCGGTCTTACACAAGGTTACGAAGCTGGGGAATACTCTCCAAATGCTTTTGGAAAAGTATTGGGTTCTATTTTTAATCCCGCCGATATGCTCTACAATTTCTTTGGTAAAAACACAAAAGAACTCAAGAAACTGAAGGAAATGCGAAAAGACGACACCGTTCGTAATCTGTTAGAATCGAAATTTGATCGTGAAACTGTCTCTGTACTTTTAGGAATCAGCAAAGACGAAATCCCCGAAATTCTGCAGCGCTGTAATTACTCAGATTCCTTTATACAAACCGCAAATGATTTACAGATTATGGATGCCATCAGCGGATGTTATGAACAATATAAAGTATTAAAAAGGAATTAAACTCTACTTTTAAATCAAAATATACAAATCCTCAACCTGCAAGTTTGAGGATTTTTTTATTCCTTTAC
This sequence comes from Flavobacterium sp. N502540, assembly GCF_025947365.1. Lineage (NCBI taxonomy): Bacteria > Pseudomonadati > Bacteroidota > Flavobacteriia > Flavobacteriales > Flavobacteriaceae > Flavobacterium > Flavobacterium sp. N502540. The sequence continues at coordinate 3,524,142 of NZ_CP110012.1, read as the reverse complement.
ATCACATTATCAAACAAATAAAACTAAAAACCATGCCTTTAATACCCTATCAAAATATAGACTGGAGCTTAATTCCTAAAACAGAACATAACGGAGAAACCGGAACAGCATATTGGCAGACATTACAATTAGAAGGGTTACGCATTCGGAGAATCACATATTCTGAAAATTATACTGCCGACCATTGGTGTCAAAAGGGACATATAGTACATTGTCTGGAAGGAGAATTAATTAGTGAACTACAGAACGGAGAAAAATTTAAACTTTCTAAAGGAATGACTTATGTTGTTTCAGATAATGCAAGCTCTCATCGTTCTATAACTACTGACAGAGTTGAACTATTAATAATCGATGGCAATTTTTTAAAATAACATTGCAAACCAATAAAAATACACAAATCTTCAATCTTCAAGGTTGGGGATTTTTTTATCCCTTTTCTGAAACAACAAGATCGTAACCTTATTATTCATTTCAAGACTTAGGATAATAAATATACTGTTTGACATTTTTTTTGACTAAATTAGACATCCTACTACTCTTGAAAATCCAGTTTACATAAAATAATACCGTGAATACCATGACAGATATTACTCAGAAAATTTTAAATTTTATCGATCTTCACAAAGGAGAAGAAAATAAAAAATCGGTAATCGAAAATATAACCAGCGCCGTTTCTTTTAGAGGATCAAACATCTGGATTCTTGCCTGCGCCATTATCATTGCCTCTGTAGGACTAAATGTCAACTCTACAGCAGTTATCATTGGTGCCATGCTAATTTCGCCTCTAATGGGACCTATTGTAGGTGCCGGTTTTGGTTTAGGAATGTATGATTTTGAACTTCTGAAAAAGTCCATGAAAAATCTGCTGATCGCAACAGTTGTAAGTTTAACCACTTCGGCTATTTATTTCTATATTAGTCCGTTTAAAGAAGCACAATCCGAATTACTGGCCAGAACTTCTCCAAACATCTATGACATTCTTATCGCCTTTTTTGGTGGTTTAGTAGGCGTAATTGCCGTGACCAGAGTCGAAAAAGGAAACCCAATTCCGGGTGTAGCGATTGCAACCGCTCTTATGCCGCCACTTTGTACTGCAGGCTACGGACTGGCCCTTGGAAATTATGCGTACTTTTTTGGTGCCCTTTATCTCTACACCATCAACTGCGTATTCATTTGTATTGCCACTTTTGTGATCGTAAAATTCTTAAATTACCCCGTTACAAAACAACTAGATCTACAACAGCAAAAAAGAGTAAAATATGGCGTTACTATACTTATTTTGCTTTTAATTATTCCGAGTATCTTTTTTGCCTATCAATTGTACGTTCAAAAAAGCTACAGTTCCCGAACAGAATTCTTTATACAAAAGGAATTCCTTGACAAAGACTACCCAATTATTTATAAAAAAATCAGATACAGCACAGCTCCTAAAAGAATTGAACTGGCTTTTTTATCCAAAAAATTCACCGATAATGAAATCATCGATCTTAATAAAAAATTAACGGAGTATGATCTTCCCAATACTAAACTGATTATCAGACAAGATACCGTTAATTTAAGAAAGGATATTATGAATCAGATCAACAACAATCAAACGGTAGTCGATCAAAAAGACCTCTTGATCAATAGTCTTCGAAATCAATTAGCATTATACCAATTCAACACTGCACAGATCAACAACGAAGCAAAAATACTTTTCCCTACTGTTACGTCTTTAAAAATTGGTAATTACAATGTTGAAGAAGAGCCCAATAAATCGAAAATAATCCCTGTAGTTCTTTTTCAAAGCAAGAAAAAAATGGATTCAGATACTAAACAAAAAATGAAACTATGGCTAAAAGAAAGACTTGCCAAAGATTCTGTTGAAGTATATCAGCAAAATAACTAACAGTAAAAATAAACCTTATATTCATTTCTATAAGCAGTTCATTATCTAAAGAAAAAACAAAAGATCAGGACTTAAAAATTGTTAAAATCGTAAAAGCAACCAAGAAAATAAAGCTAATACTCCTTCCAGATAATCCAATATATCGATCAAATATTACTTAAACTTAACCAATCTTTACTTACTGTAATAAAGTTTTATTTGGTATTCATTTCTTTGACAAAGAATAATTAAAAAACATAATCATATGAAAATAAAAAAATTTTTCTTTGCTACATTGGGAATCCTTAGTGGCTTTTTTCTTAGTGCTTTCATTATTTTAATGATCGCTTATCTCACTGGTTTTCTATCTATTAAACAAGCTTAAAATGGCAAATTATTTCAAAAAAAGTTTTATTATCGGCATAATAGCAGGCAGTTTACTCTCTCTTTCTTTCTTAGGTTATTTATATTATATAACAGAAAAAAACACAGCTCTTAGCAAGGAAATGAGTAAAAGCAAAACCTTTAAAGATCTAAAAATAAAACTAACAGATCTCAACGGAAATACTGTAGACTTAACTAAATTTTCCGATAAAACTATATTCATAAATTTCTGGGCTACATGGTGCGCTCCGTGTATGGAAGAAATGCCCGTTTTTCAGAAGGTATATAACGATAAAGAAATAAGAGATAAATATGTTTTTATACTCGTAGCAGATCATGACGCAAAAATAATACAGAATTTTAAAGCCAAAAAAGGTTATGATTTTATCTTTGTCAAAAGTGAAGTCGATTTAAAATCAAAATTAGGAGCATTACCCACAACCTATATACTTGATAATTCGTTACATATTATATTTACTAAAACAGGCTCTTTTCAAAATGACTCAGAGCTAAGGAAAGTACTAAATCAAAATAGTAAATAATAGATCTTAGTTATCCTAGTTTTATTTTTTTTTTTTACTCTTATCCTGTTTTCAGTATCAGTCACAGTTTTCAGCTTTTATTAAACTGAAAACTGTACACTGAAAACTGTGAGTTACTGCTTAACCGGTATATTAGAAAGGATTTCCAATACAAATTTCCAGTATTTCTGAGCTGACGAAATGCTGGCTCTCTCATCAGGAGAATGCGCCCCGTGAATAGTCGGACCGAAAGAAATCATATCCATATCCGGATAGTTTGTTCCTAAAATCCCACACTCCAGACCTGCATGACAAGCTACTACTTTTGGTTTCTCGTTATTTTGTTTCTCATAAATTCTAACCAAAGTATCTAAGATTTCAGAATTTACGTTTGGTGTCCAACCTGGGTAAGAACCTGAAAGTTCCACTTCACAACCTACTAATTCAAAAGCAGAACGCAAAGCATTAGCCAAATCAAATTTCGAAGTCTCAACAGAAGAACGTGTTAAACATCCTATGGTTATTTCTCCATCTTTTACAATTACTCTCGCAATATTATTTGACGTTTCTACTAAATCTTCCATATCGGCACTCATTCTGTATACTCCGTTATGAGCCGCATAAATAGAACGAATAATCCCTTCCTGAACACCTAAATCCATTACTTTCTCCGGTAAGTCGCATTTTACGATTTCAATAGATAAGTTTGGTTCAGTCGTTTTGTACTCCGCTTTAATATCATTGATGATTTCTTGCATATCAAAAATATATGCCTCATCAAACATTTCAGAAATAATTACTTTGGCTACACTTTCTCTCGGAATTGCATTTCTTAAACTTCCTCCATTAATCTCCGCTACCTGTAATCCGAAATTCTCAAAAGCATCAAACAACAAACGGTTCATGATCTTATTAGCATTCCCTAATCCTTTATTAATATCCATACCAGAGTGACCTCCATTAAGCCCTTTTACGGTAATAATATGCCCAACTGATCCTTCCGGTACCTCTTCTTCATTATAAGTTCTTGTAGCGGTTACATCAATCCCTCCGGCACAACCAATATCAATTTCATCATCTTCTTCTGTATCTAAGTTCAAAAGAATCTGTCCTTGTAAAACACCTCCTTTAAGGTTCAGGGCTCCGGTCATTCCAGTTTCCTCATCAATCGTAAACAAAGCCTCAATTGCCGGGTGTGGAATATCTTTGCTTTCCAAAATTGCCATAATTGTCGCTACTCCCAATCCATTATCCGCACCAAGTGTTGTACCACGAGCACGAACCCAGTCACCATCAACATACATATCGATTCCCTGAGTATCGAAATCAAAAACAGTATCTGCATTTTTTTGGTGCACCATATCCAAATGCCCCTGCATTACAATTGCTTTGCGATTTTCCATTCCCGGAGTTGCCGGTTTTCTGATGATTACATTTCGGATTTCGTCTTCAAAAGTTTCTAAACCTAAGCTGTTTCCAAAGTCTTTCATAAATTCAATTACACGCTCTTCTTTTTTCGACGGACGTGGAACGGCATTTAAATCGGCAAACTTATTCCATAGTGCCTTTGGTTCCAGATTTCTAATTTCCTGACTCATTATATTTTTGTTTGTAGTTTAACAATTAAGAGCCCCAAAGTTACAAAGTTTAAATGCTTTTTTCGTCACAAATTTCACGAATTAGCATTAATCTGATGGCCAAAAAACAAATTCCGCAAAACGTCTCTTTTTTTAGTTCTAATATTGTATTTATATTTACGTAATTCAAAACTAAAATTGTGAAATCGAAATACATCCTGCCCCTATTTCTTGTTGTTCAGATTATCCTCTTAAAAATTCTCCCCTTCTTTCCTGATTTTGTGGAAGGACTCTACAGCAACAACTTATACATTAGAATTTCACATTTTTCCAGAACTCTTTTAGGTAAAATTTCATTCTCTGTAGGCGATTGTATTTATGCTATTTTGATTCTATCAGCGATAAGCTGGTTTTGGAAGATTAGAAAAACATGGAAAACAAATTGGAAAGATCATGTTTTAACGATGCTGGGTAAAATTTCAATTTTTTACTTTTTTTTTCATCTCCTTTGGGCCTTCAATTATTATCGCGAACCTCTATTTGAAAAAATGGAAATCACAAAAGAATATAGTGACGCCGACTTATTAGTTTTTACAAAGAAATTGATCCTAAAAACGAACGAGATTCAACTTCTTATAACTAAAAACAACAGTGCTAAAATTGTCTTTCCATACACTCAAAAGGAAGCTTTTAGAATGAACTTAAACGGATATGAAAATCTGGCAAAAGAATATCCTTATTTCAGCTACGAGATTCCCAGCGTTAAAAAATCTCTCTTTAGTCTGCCATTAACTTATATGGGGTTTGGTGGTTATCTGAATCCGTTCACCAATGAAGCGCAGGTCAATGATTTATTACCTATGTATAATTTTCCCATAACGACCTGTCATGAAATGGCACATCAAATGGGATTTGCCAGCGAAAGTGAGTGTAATTTTATTGGGGTGCTGGCTTCGGTTAAAAATGATAATTTGTACTATAAATATTCCGGTTACAGCTTTGCTTTACGTTATTGCTTAGGAATTTGGCAGGTTAAAAATGAAACTATATTTAAACAATTAAAAAAACAAATACATCCGGGAATTCTAAAAAACTATCAGGAAAGCCAGGATTTCTGGAAACAATATGATACTTTTATTGATAAAGGTTTTCATGCTTTTTATGATAATTTTTTAAAAATAAATCATCAGAAAGACGGCCTGGAGGGTTATAGTAAATTTGTGGATTTGATGGTGAATTATTACAAAACCAGAGCATTGTAAAAGTTTACCACAAACCATACTGAAGTTTTTAACCACAGCTTAAAAAGATTCTTGCGTAAACTAATTAAAATCACTGAAATACTTTTTATTCTGAGGCACCCAAAAAAATGAGCGGCATGTTGTAACAAAATAGATCTCAATACTACTAATACTTTTATGAGCGAAAATCTAGAACAGTCATTTGTTGCGCAATTGCAGGCAAATCAGAATATAATCCACAAAATATGTAGATTGTATACTGCCGGCGAAGATGCTCACAAAGATTTGTTTCAGGAAATCACCATACAGCTCTGGAAAGCGTATCCAAAATTTAGAGGCGACAGCAAATTTTCGACCTGGACGTATCGAGTTGCCTTAAACACTGCTATTACCTTATACCGAAAAACTAAACGAACCGTATCAACCGTAGAATATGAAAGTCATCAGCATTTTATAAAAGATGTTGATTACAATTATGAAGAAGAAGAACAGATTAAATTGATGTACAAAGCGGTTTATCAGCTTAATGACATCGAAAAAGCATTAGTTTTTATGTATTTAGAAGACAAAGATTATCAAGAAATAGCTGAAACCTTAGGAATCAGCGAAGTGAATGCTCGTGTGAAAATGAACAGAATTAAAGGGAAACTTAAAAAAATACTAAATCCTTAAAAATTATTATGAAAGAACTGGATTTATTAAAAAAAGACTGGAAAAAGAACTCGGATTCTTTTGAACAAATATCGGAAAAGGAAATCTACAAAATGATTCACAAAAAATCGTCTTCCATCGTGAAGTGGATTTTAATTATCAGCATTTTGGAAGTACTGTTTTGGACCATCTCGAACTACTTTTCAAATGTAGATGCCGATCTAAAGAAAATGAACCATCCTGAGATCATTCTGGTAATGGACATTTTATTGTATTTTAATTATATCGTGATTTTTGTTTTTATCTACTTTTTCTATAAAAACTACAAAACCATCACAACTACTGTTTCTACCAAACTATTGATGAGAAGTATATTAAAAACCCGAAAAACGGTTCAGTATTATGTTTGGTACAATTTAGGCATGCTTGTCGTATCGTCTATACTCAGCTTTTTCATCGGATATGTTTACAATCCGGATATGGCAATTATTAGAGAAAAATTAGCCTTAAATGGAAAAGCAATGCTGTTCTCAATCGGCGCATTGGTACTGCTTGTACTGGTTCTATTCGGAATCTTCTGGGGTATTTACAGATTACTTTACGGAACGCTGTTACGCAGGTTATATGCAAATTATAAGGAGCTGAAGAAAATTGATTTCTAAAAAAAAGGAACTAAGGTTCTAAGTTGCTAAGGACCTAATTTTTTTTAAAACAATCTAAAATCAGAAATCTTAAATAAAATAACTAGTAATCCCATCTTCTCATTTTATTAAGCTCTTCCTGCACTTTGATTTCTTCTGCCGGAATAACTTTTAAAAATGAAGGATGCTGTTCGATTGCATATTCTACCTTTTCAACAATTTCTTCAATGGTATCGTTTTCATAATCAATTTCAAGAGGTTCTTTAATGATGAAAGACTGTAAAATTCCTTTCTTCTTCATTCGTAATCCTTTTTTATCAAAAGAACGACGGAAACCGTCAATAACAATTGGAATTACTACAGGTTTGTGCTGTTTTATGATATGCGCTGTTCCTTTACGAACAGGTTTAAATGACTTGGTTGTACCTTGCGGAAATGTAATTACCCAGCCATCTTCGAGTGCTATTCTGATATTTTCGGTATCGTTTGGATTAACATCGCGTTTTTCGGTAACATCAACACCTTTTGCACGCCAGGTTCTTTCTACTGTAATTGCTCCAACATAAGCCAAAATTCTTGGCAATAATCCGGCCTGCATGGTTTCTTTGGCAGCAACATAATAAATATTCATTTTGGGCTGCCACAAATATCCGATATTCTTAATAGTATCCTGACGTCCGCTTAAACTTGCGTTAAACACATGAAACATCGCCACAACATCAGCAAAATAGGTTTGGTGGTTCGATATAAACAAAACATTTGTATCCGGAAGCGTTTTAATAATTTCCGATCCTTCGATCTGTAATTCGTTAAAACCTCTATATCTTCGGTGAGTCATGGCTCCCAGAATACGGATCAACCATTTCTTGATGAATAATATATGTCCGAAAGGATTTCGTTTAAACAATCCCATAGCTGTCAATTGTATTATTTTATTAGGACGCAAACTTACAAAAATTATTCTTTTACCGATCCTTTAAAACAATATCTAAAATAAACCGGTAGTACTATGAATATCAAATTGTTATTTTTTATTCTTTATACTTTTTCGCCAAAAGTCGTTTTCAAAACATCTCTCAGTTCACTCAATATCATGGCAGTTGCTCCCCAAACAATATGATTTTGTATGTTAAATGCGGGAACTAAAGCATTATTTGCATAAGAAGTTGATAATGTGACTTCAATAACAATTTCGTCATTCAAAAAAACGGAGAGCGGTAATTCTATAATACTCGCTACTTCTCTGATATCCGGATAAAATAAAAGCTCTTCTTTGGAAATGCCTAAAAAAGGATGCACTAAGAAGTTGCTTGGCGGAATATACATAGGCGTAAAATGTTTGATTAGCTCTATTTTTTCGGGTGCGACGCCTACTTCTTCATGTGTTTCACGCAAAGCAGTCTCTTCATAATTTGCATCAGTCGTTTCGTATTTTCCTCCGGGGAATGCAATTTGAGATGAATGAACTCCATTGTACGCATTTCGGACAATCAATACGAGATGTGTTTTATTCTTTTTTGGATAAAACAACATCATGACCGCTGCGATACGCGGATTCTTATCTTTCAAATCAAGATTCTTCAAGGCTTCAAGGCGTTCTTTTGGAGCCATTTTAATATGAGCCAACTCCGCTGGTAATACTGCCGGAATTAAATTAGGAACATATTGCAAAAAGTCTTGAAAATCCATAAGCAAAGTTTATTTTTGTACTTTTAAATAAAATATAAATATAGTCCAGAAAACGCGGTTCTACAAGTTTTCTAAAATCAAGTCTTAAAAATGTACAGTAAAGAAGAATCACAAAAAATAAAAAGAGAATTCTGGGTGGCATTCGCCGAAAAATATCCTCGTAAATGGGTACTTTACGATACCAAAATTAAAGATTTTTCTTTTAAATTTTATGTAGACAATAAAAAAGCACAGGTTCTAATTGATATCGAACAAAGAAGCGATGAAAAACGAAATGCTTACTTTGAAAAAATTGAAGCATTAAAAAATATTCTGGAGGAAGAATTCATTAAAGATTTGGTTTTCGAAAAAAACTATACTCTTGAAAGTGGTAAAACGATCAGTCGAATCTGGGTTGAAAAACTAGGTGTTGGTTTTAGCAACCGTAATAACTGGGATGCCATTTTTGATTTCTTCAACGAAAATATGCATGCGCTCGAAATGTTTTATCTGGAATATGATGAGTTTATTAAGGATATTGATTCTTAGGGAAGGTACTATAAGATATAGAGGTACAAAGGTACAAAGGTACAAAGGTACAAAGGTGCAGAGGTGCAGAGGTGCAAGCCTTAATATCAATATAAAACGAAATAAAGAGCCCTGAATTTGACAATTCAGGGCTCTTTATCTTAGGATTCAACATTTCAGAATCTTTGTACCTCTGCTCCTTTGCAACTCAAAAACTCAGACACTAACCATATTATACACAATAATATGATCGTCGTAGTTGATGTAAAGCTGTTTGCGGAAATCCTGTTTTTTTCGTGTGATGATAGATAACTTGCAGGCTTTACCATCATTGTCTTTACACATAAAAGAATAAACAATATCGGTATCGTTTTCTTCCCTCTCAATGTAATCCAAAATACTGAAAAGCTGTATTTCCTGCGAGTAAACCACAATTCTGTGTTTATTGGTATCCAGAATTACCGAAAGGTTAACCAAATCAAGATTAGACCATTCACCCCATTTCCCTTTTTCGTTTTTTTCCAAAACACTAAAACCAGATGTTTTAAACTGGTAAGACTGACTAAAAGTTTGCTGCAAACCAAGTCCAAAAAAAAGTAAAAGTATAAAAGTGCGTGTAGGATTCATATTGTATTTCTTGGGGGTAATTTAGAACTCAAATTTAGCCTTTTCCTGGCGGGCAGCTTCAAAATCGGACATCATTTGTTGAACAATTTGCTCTACCGGCAAAATTTCATGAATTAATCCTGCGATTTGACCTATTTCAAGCTCTCCCTCTTCAAGATCTCCTTCAAACATTCCTTTTTTAGCTCTGGCTCTTCCTAAAAGCTGTACCAAATCATCCTTTGAAGGGCATTTTTCATATAATTCCTGAACATCCTGATAGAATTTGTTCTTGACCAATCGAACGGGCGCCAGCTCTTTTAAAGTCAGTTGTGTATCTCCTTCTTTAACCTTAACGATCGTTTCTTTAAAATTATCATGTGCCGAAGATTCGATCGAAGCTGCAAAACGGCTTCCTACCTGAACGCCATCGGCTCCTAAAACCATCGCAGCAAGCATTCCTCTGCCTGTTGCAATTCCACCTGCAGCAATAAGTGGTATCTGAACTTTCTCTTTCACCATTGGGATTAAAGTCAAGGTTGTCGTTTCGTCGCGTCCATTGTGTCCTCCTGCTTCAAATCCTTCGGCCACGATAGCATCAACACCTGCCTCCTGCGCTTTTAAAGCAAAAACACTGCTGCTCACTACATGTACGACTGTAATTCCTTTTTCTTTTAAAAACGAAGTCCACGTTTTTGGATTTCCGGCGGAAGTAAAAACAATTTTCACTCCTTCTTCCACCACAATATTTATAATTTCTTCGATATTGGGATACAGCATCGGAATGTTAACTCCAAATGGCTCACTAGTCGCTTTTTGGCATTTCTGAATATGTTCACGTAAAACTTCGGGATACATAGAACCTGCTCCAATTAAACCTAAACCTCCCGCATTACTTACTGCTGCTGCTAATTTATAACCGCTGTTCCAGATCATTCCTCCCTGAATAATTGGATATTTGATCTTAAAAAGTTGTGTAATTCTGTTCATTCAAAAATGTAGTTATTGTTTAATTATCTTTCCCGTTTTGTGAAGACCATCGGCATCAAAAGTATAAAAATACAATCCGCTTTTTAGTCCCTCAACAGAAAGAATAGGGTTTTGATTTGTAATTTGTTTTTCAATTAGCTTTTGCCCCAGAACAGAGTACACAGAAACAGAAGCGGTACTGTTCTCAAACAAAAAGGAAATCGCTGTCTTAGTTGGATTTGGAAAAACAGAAAAAACTTCTCCTAAAGACTTGAAGTCTTCCACTCCTAAAGCGGCTCCAAAATTAGGAATTCCGTAACCATAATTATTATTCGGTGTCGTATATCGATCGGAAGACTGCAGAATCATCTGCCTGATTTCTTTATTCGTTTTGGATGGAAAAGCCTGCCACAAACAAGCAATCATTCCCGCCATAATTGGACAAGAAAATGAAGTTCCGTTTATGGTTGTAATATTTCCGCCGGTATCAGATACAACAGCAGCCGTACCTTGTGCCATAACATCCGGTTTAATTCTTCCGTCATAACTTGGTCCTATAGAGCTAAAACCTGATCTTACTTTCGAAGAAGTTACAGCACCTACCGTAATTACTGAAACAGCATCTGCAGGCCCTCCAATATGAGGTTCAGTTGTGGCTCCTTCATTTCCTGCCGAAGCAACCACAATTATTCCTTTATTAAAAGCCATTTCGGCACCACGGGAGATAAAATTAGTCACCCCGTTCATATCGCTATACGTATGCGTGTAGTTTGGATTATCAAATTCAAAATACCCTAAAGAAGTTGTAATAATATCAGCTCCTACACGGTCTGCTTCTTCTGCTGCCTCTACCCAATACGATTCTTCAACCGGATTCTCAGTTGGGTCATATTCGGTGATGTATAAATAATAAGAAGCATCAGGAGCAGTACCTACCAGAGCATTTTCTTTATAACCGCCCATTGTTGAAAGCACCATTGTTCCGTGGCTGTCTCCTGAATAAAAATTGGCATTTCTATTCACATAATCGTACCCTCCTAAAATCTGATTATTATCGATTAATTTCTTAAATGGTAAAGCAGTATTAACTCCCGGAAAACCTGCATCTAAAACAGCAATCACTTTTCCCGAGCCGGTTTTATTCTGTTGGTGCAGCACTTTTCCATTCAGCATTTCTATTTGACCTGCTGAAGTTCCGTAGGCATAATCCGTTTTTGATTTCAGTTTGTCTTTTACCTGACTGATCTTATTCTCCCTTACTTTTTTAGAAGTTGTATTCAGATTTTTATTGGCGAAAAACACTTTATCGACAAATGACAGTGCTGTAAGTGCTTCAATATCGGTTTGAGTTCCTCTAATATGAAGTGCATTTAACCATTTGGATTTTGCCATAATCGTTATTCCCGAACTCGATCTGACCTGATTGATATAGGAGTCCTCTACAGGAGCATCGGTAAGATCTAACGCAATATTTTGATTGGCTCTTCTATCTAAGGCACGCTGTGTCAAAATTGTAAGCGGAGCATTGAGAGATGCCTGTGCATTGGGTTTGTTTTTAAAGTATACCCATGCGTCTTCCTGCGAAAACAGCGCGGAAGAAAAAATCAACAACAAAAAGACAAAATAGTGCTTCATGATTACTTTTTTAAAGGTGAAACCTCCGTAAAAAAGTATAAAGCTAAGAAATTACTCCCGAACCAACTAATTCATTTTCTAAATACCAGGCCACAAACTGACCTTCGGTAATGGCAGACTGAGCTTCCTCAAAGCGAACATACATTCCGTTTTCAAACTGATACAAGGTTGCTTTCTGTAGTGGCTGACGGTAACGAATTCTTGCCATCACTTCCATCTGTTCCCCTTCCTTCAATTTCAAATCTTCGCGAACCCAGTGTACTTCAGAATTACCTACAAACAATGCTTTTTTGAACAATCCCGGATGATTGCTTGTTAAACCGGTATAAATGGTATTCGTAGCAACATCCGTAGCAATTACAAATAACGGATCTGTAGTACCTCCAACATTTAAGCCTTTTCTTTGTCCTTTTGTAAAATAATGTGCTCCCTGATGTTTTCCCATCACTTTACCCATCGTTGGAAGATAATCCAGTTTTTGAGACTCTATTTTCAATTCGTCTTCCAGAGAAATTCCTGTCGGTTTTTCAATCGTATAGATTGGATCGTTTTTATCAATCTGAACGATAAGACCTTCTTTTGGCTGTAGTTTTTGCTGTAAAAATTCGGGTAAACGCACTTTTCCAATAAAACAAAGTCCTTGAGAATCTTTCTTTTCGGCTGTAACTAATTCCATTTCAGCAGCGATTTCACGAACTTCAGGTTTAGTCAATGCTCCAATTGGAAACAATGCTTTGGATAATTGTTCCTGAGACAACTGACACAAAAAGTACGACTGATCTTTGTTTACATCATTTCCGGCAACCAACTGATAAACCGTTTTTCCGTCCACTTCGATTTCGCTTTTTTGGCAATAATGTCCGGTTGCCACATAATCGGCTCCAAGGCTTAGAGCGATTTTCATAAAAACATCAAACTTGATTTCGCGGTTACAAAGCACGTCAGGATTTGGAGTTCTTCCTTTTTCGTATTCGTTGAACATATAATCAACGATTTTTTCTTTGTATTCTTCACTTAAATCAACTGTTTGAAACGGTATACCCAGTTTTTCCGCTACCAATAAAGCATCATTGCTGTCTTCCAACCACGGACATTCATTAGAAATCGTAACAGAATCATCGTGCCAGTTTTTCATAAAAAGGCCAATAACTTCATATCCCTGTTGCTGCAATAAATAGGCCGCAACACTTGAATCTACTCCACCGGAAAGTCCAACAACTACACGTTTCATTCTAAATTGTTTATGTTTTTACAAGGCTGCAAAGATAAGCCCTATTTTTGAAAATCGCAGTAGTTTTTGATTAGTTTATACAATGCCGTTGTAAATAAAACTTATTACTTTCTAACAAATTTATGCGTGATTAATTTGCCTTCTCTCATTTCGCTGAGAAAATAAATACCACTGGATAAATTTTCAACATTTAGTACATCCTCTACATTAGCCTTCACTTCAAATGTTTTAATAGTTTTTCCTAATGCATTAATGAGGTTTAGAATTGCATCATGATCCGATTTAATCGTTATAATTTTATTACTTGGATTCGGATATATCACAAAATTTAAGTTTTTATCAAATGACAAGGTATTCAGGTTATTATTTGGAACAGTTCCGGAAATAGAATAACTTCCGATAGAACCATATGCAGAATAACCGCCATTTTTTGTATCTCCGGCACCAGTCCCTCTAACTTCAATAAAATACTTGCCGGCTGACAGATTTACATCCATTGAAGCATTTAATTTATAAGGATCCTCATCCCAATATTTACCAATTTCAGCACCGCTGGAATCATATAATTTGATTAGCAAATGAAGATTACCACTATCAATTCTTGCAATCGTCTTGGTCTTGATAGAAACATTTCCTCCTGTAGTAGTAAAAGCAAAAAAATCAGCATCACTTTCTTTTTCTATTATGCCTTTTTTTTCATTGATATTACCCTCGTTGTCAAAAGTCAAATTAAATGCTGAAGCTCTATCATTCCCGTAATCATCAACTCTATACCCTACACCATACTCCAAACTGGAAATAGAAGCAACATCATCTTCTGTATTATTTGCACTATCATATTCTCCCTTACTCCATTGCACAACTGATTTATAATACCCCACTCCCATAATGGGAGCCCAGGCAGTTTCATTTATTCCTCTAAAATATTGTTCGCTCGGAGAAATGCGTCCATCATGCAGTAAACCAAAAGTATGTCCTATTTCATGTGACGCAGCTTCTCCACCTTGTTTACCATTATTAAGCTTAAAACACCAGGCTGGAAGATCATAACCAAAGGACCCTAAATATGCTACACCTCCAGTCCCCGGAGCGGCAGTATTGGTAGGGGTTACTACAACACGCAATCTTAACTTAGTAGAGTATCCATTAAATATAGCTTCGTTAGTTGTTATATTCAAATTAAATGGTTTGAAATCCTCTGAAACTACTTCAAAAAAATTCAAGATATCTGCATCACTCATTCCTGACGGAGCTGCATCAATCGCATTACCACTATTCCATTGATTTCCAGGAGACATATAATATCCGTCAAAATCTAATAAAACACAACCGGAAGCACCTGGGAAGCTTTCTAACTTTAACATATCGGGACTAATTAAAGCAGATTTTTTTTTTGCAGTTTTAGCTTCTTTCTGCGATATATTAGTATAATCTACACAGATCAAAGAATTTATATCTACTTTTGACACATAAGCATTTCCCTTATTATCTGAAGAATATTTGTATGCCTCTTTTGTTTTTTTAAGAATAATATGCCCTTCAAGTGATTGCTCCTTTGCTTTGAGGTAAAAAGACGATCCGGAAATATTTTTGATCTCTCCGATCAATAATTCACTTGTAGCATCCGATTCTTTGTAATTTATTTCTCCTTCAAAACTTTTCGAATCCACAATCTGAAGCAAAAAACTCTTCTTTTCACTTCTTCCGGTAGAAACAATAAGCTCCTTTTTTATTTTTTTTATAAAACTACTGCACGTCCCTAAGGAAGTCTGAGAGACCGCCACATTATTAAAAAAAACAGTCAACACTAAGAGTAATAAAAAAATGTAGTTTTTTTTCATGTATTTCTTCTTTTTTATAGTATGAAGCATCCTAATTAGATACTTCTTTGATTAAAAATGCAAATAAGCAAAATCGAAATTTAACCGCGAATATAAATATTTACTGATTAAAAAAAACATCAGTAATGCTTATTTTTCATAGTGAAAACACCAAAAAAACCATTAACATCGAACAATACATTCCTAATTCACTCTATTTAAAAACAATACAAAAACTACTTCAATTCCCTATCCACAACTGTGATCACAAAAACTCAAATTATTCAAAAAAAGTCATTTTAAAAAGCAAGTTTTTTCACTCAAATAACTACTCCGTCTTAGGTTTTGAATCGGCCTGATAACTACTTTTAGGATCACTCATATTTACTTCCTTGGTTAATTTTCCTTTAAAATAAAACTGCCACATCCCCGATTTTTTACCTCTGGTAAATTTACCTTTAGAAGCGACAACTCCATCAGAGTCGTAAAAAACAGCATCGCCATTGTATTCGTTATTTTTAAAGGTACTCTGCTCTAAAAGAATTCCGTTTTGCCCGTACTTCTTATAAACACCCTCTTTCAAACCTTCTTTATAAGTCATTTCCTCAGCAATTTTAGAATCTGCATAAAAAACAGTTCTTACTCCTTCCAATTTTCCGGCTTTGTATTTTTCAAGCGTCATAATTGCTTTTGAAGCTTTGTGATAGTATTTCCAGTCGCCTTCACGCGATTTACCTATTTCTTTTCCTTCGCTTACTTTATTTTTATTCTGATCGTAAAAAATGGTATACGAACTTCCGTCATTTGCTGTAAAATCACGAGTTGCTACAACATCTCCTTTTTTAGTATCATCAAAAAATTTAAACACTCCGGTTTCTTTTCCGTGACTAAAAGTTCCTTCGTAACGAGGACGTTTAGAAACTTCATAAATTCCTTTCCAAACTCCATCTTTTTTCCCGCTGGCATCCGATTTATTAACCTCTTGCCCTACTGCAAAAAGGGTACTTAAGAAAAGTAATCCGACTATTATTTTTTTAGAAATCATATCTTTTAAATTCAATTTTAAACTTTAACGATTCTGGCTTTGATAAAGTATATTTTAGGTATAAAAAAATCCCGAAGAATCGAGATTTTTTATTGGTATTATTTCTTTTTATTCTGAGCTTTTGCAGCTTCTTGTTGTTCCATTACTTCCTGAAGACGTTGTTGAAACTTACTTTGCTTTTTAGGCTCTTTTAATTTATTTTCCTGAATCTGAGCGTGAATCTTATCACTATCAACAATGTAATTTTTAATTACATACATGATTCCGATTGTAATTAAGTTCGAAATAAAGTTATATAAACTCAATCCGGCACCATAACTATTGAAGAAAATTAACATCATTAGTGGCGAAACATAAATCATGATTTTCATCATTTTTGCCATATCCGGCATACCTTCTTGCTGAGGCGCTGCCATTTGCTGATCTCCAGATGTCATTTTCATGTAGAAGAAAATCGCAATTGCTGCCAAAATTGGGAACAAACTGATATGATCTCCATATAACGGAATATGGAATGGCAATTTTACAACCGAGTCAAAAGAAGACAAATCGTCTGCCCAAAGGAAACCTTTTTGTCTTAGCTCAAAAGCTGAAGGGAAGAACTGGAAGGAAGCATACATAAAAGGAAGCTGAATCAATGCCGGAATACATCCTGCCATTGGGTTTACTCCTGCTTTGTTGTACAGTTTCATCGTTTCCTGTTGTTTTTTCATTGGGTCTTTTTTGAATTTTTCTCCCAATTCTGTAATCTCCGGACGTAAAACTTTCATTTTAGCCTGAGACAGGAATGACTTATAGGTAATTGGCGACATAGCCAATTTGATAATAATCGTAAAGATAATAATCGCAATTCCTAATGATAATCCAATTGTCGAGCTTAAGAATCCAAACAACGGAATAAAAATCAATCGGTTAATCCAACCAAAAATCCCCCATCCTAACGGAATGATTTTTTGGAAATTCTTATCGTATGATTTTAGAACTTTATAATCTGCCGGTCCAAAATACCATTGCATTTTATAATCAATTTCACCATTAGAGAATGCTAAAGGAACATTTGTTTTAAACTGTTTCGTAAAAACAGTATCTATCTTTTCATCATTCACTAAATTAGTTGATTCTAACTTTGATGTTGTAAATGGTTTATCCGTTACTAAAATAGATGTGAAGAAATGTTGTTTGTAAGCTATAAAACTAACTTTTTCAACAGTTTCTTCTTCGTGTTTTCCTAAACCTGCATAGTTTATTTTACCATCTTCATGCTCATAATAAATTTCAGCATAACGGTTTTCATACGAAATACTCTTTTCGTTTCTGTACGTTTTCAAATCCCACTGTAAATCTAATGGCTTTCCAGTATTTAAAACTTTGTTTAATCCCTGAGAACGAACATCAAAACCAACTAAGTAATCATTTGGTTTAAGAACATATTTGTATTCTAAGTATTCATTTGCTCCGGCTTTCAAACGCATTGTTAAAATTTGATCTGCGCCATTTTTAGTTAGCGTAGGTTCAAAAAACAAATCTTTAGAGTTTAAAGTTCTGTTATCAGCAGTTTGCAACTGAATGTTCAAATTAGCATTATTGTCTTTAATCAATTCAACTAATTGTCCTGAATTTTTTTCAAACTTTTTGAACTCTTTTAACGTAGCTTCTACTATGTAACCACCTTTGTTGGCAATTTTAAGTTTAATCTTTTCGTTTTCAATAGTTGTAAAACCTTCTTTAGCAGAAGGCAGTGTAGCTGAATAAGCAAAACCTCCTAATGTTTTTTGCAATTGTGCCAACTGCACTGTATCACCCGGAGTTGCAGCTGCAGCAACCGGTAAAACAGCTGTTTTAGTCTTATCCGCTTTCGCTTGTGCTTCTTGCTTGGCAATTAATTCTTTTTTGGCTTTTTCGGCAGCAATCTCTTTATCAGAAGGCTGATTTTGGTACATAATCCAAATCAAAATTCCAAATATCAATACAAAACCAATGATTGAATTAAGATCAATTTTTTTTTCTTCCATTACAGTTTAAAAAGTTATTCGTTAAAAAGGTATTAGTGCTGAATTAGATTCAAACGTTACACTTTTCAGAATATTAATTATTATTTTTTATGCGCATTCACTGCAGCAGCCACAAAATTTACAAAAATCGGATGTGGATTTGCTACTGTACTTTTGTATTCCGGATGGTATTGTACCCCAATGAAAAACGGATGATTTTCAAGTTCTACAATTTCTACCAAACCTGTATCCGGGTTTACCCCTGAAGCTTTCAAACCTGCATTTTGCAGTTCGTCAGCATATTTATTATTGTATTCGTAACGGTGACGGTGACGCTCTGAAATTGTTTTCTGTCCGTAGATTTTATACGCCAGAGTATCAGGCTTAATATCACATTTCCACGCTCCTAAACGCATCGTTCCGCCCTTGTCAGTTACTGTTTTTTGCTCTTCCATCAAATTCACTACAGGATGAGGCGTTTTATCGTTCATCTCAGTAGAGTTCGCCTCTTTGTAACCTAAAATATTTCTTGAATATTCGATTACAGACATTTGCATTCCTAAACAAATTCCAAAAAATGGGATGTTGTTTTCACGTACATAACGAACTGCTTCGATTTTTCCTTCGATACCTCTTTCTCCGAAACCAGGAGCTACTAAAACTCCATCCAGACCTCCTAATTTTTCTACAATATTTTCAGCATTAATATGTTCTGAATGTATCGAAATTACATTTACTTTTGTTTCGTTTGCTGCACCTGCATGAATAAACGCCTCTAAAATAGATTTGTAACAATCCTGCATTTCTACATATTTACCTACCAAACCAATATTTACGGTATGTTTCGGATTTTTCAGTCTTTTCAAAAACGTATTCCAGTTTTTAAGATCCGGAGATGCTTTTTTAGGCAAATCTAATTTTTTCAAAGCCACTACATCTAATCCTTCTTCAAGCATTAAATTTGGAACTTCATATATCGTTGAAGCATCAATAGACTGAATTACTGCTTCTTTTTTCACATTACAAAACAAAGCCAGTTTCTGACGCAATTCCTGAGACAATTCGTGCTCGGTTCTACAAACCAAAATATCTGCTTTGATTCCGCTCTCCATCAATGTTTTAACAGAGTGTTGTGTTGGTTTTGTTTTCAACTCACCGGCGGCAGCCAAATAAGGCACCAATGTCAAATGAATAACAATTCCGTTATTTTCTCCTAACTCCCAAACCAACTGACGAACAGACTCTATATAAGGTAATGATTCGATATCACCAACAGTTCCACCGATTTCAGTAATCACAATATCATAATCGCCGGATTTACCCAACAATTGCATTCTGTCTTTGATTTCGTTGGTAATATGAGGAACTACCTGAACGGTTTTTCCTAAAAACTCTCCTCTTCTTTCTTTTTCGATTACAGAAAGATACACTCTTCCGGTTGTAACGTTATTCGCCTGAGAGGTAGGAACGTTCAAGAAACGCTCGTAATGACCTAAATCTAAATCTGTTTCAGCACCATCATCCGTTACATAACATTCTCCGTGCTCGTATGGATTCAACGTACCCGGATCCACATTGATATAAGGATCAAATTTTTGAATAGTTGTACGGTATCCTCTTCCTTGTAACAATTTTGCTAAAGATGCCGCGATAATTCCTTTTCCTAATGAAGAAGTCACACCGCCTGTAACAAAAATATATTTTGTTTGATTCATTCTGTTGTTGTTTGTATGTAGTTGTGTAAAAAACTTGGCAAAAGTACAAATTTAATTAGACAATTTATACATCCGATAATGAGATAATTTGCAAATTTTTAAACAGATTGATTACTTGATTTTGTAATCGATAATTTTAACTTTTTATTAGAGATTTTTTTGAGAGTTCTTTTATTAATTTTAAAAATCTCTTTTATTTTCCTAAATGCATATTAGAAAGGGCAAATACACAATAATGCCCCATAACAATGATAACATTAATAACACCAAGTATAAAACTTATCCGAGGAATTAAAACCGAACTATTTTTCTTTTTTGCTATATTCATACCTATTCCGCTTAGAACCGTAGCAAAAGCTCCTAGATAAAAAGTTGCCATACCAAAAAATATGGCAACAAATAAGTCTGTATTAAAAGTATAGAAATAAATTATTAATGAAGCTCCTGCTAAAACTGACGCTATCAAAGCTATAATTCCCAGTACAAGACCCGATTTTAACATATTACCATCCTTTTGCATGTTTTTATTTTTATTTGTAAATGTAAAAAATCACCCACAATATTAAATCATACTCAGGAAATAGTTTTCTAAAATTAAAAATCAAAAGATTGAATTGATTACAAGTCCGGATACTTTGAATGATTCACATTCTTTAAAAGGAAAAATGAGAAAGAAATAGGATGGATATATTCAAAATCAGAAGACTAAAGAAGCAGATTTAGGTACAAAAAAATATTATAATTCTAAAACATTGACTTGTACACATTTTTGAATTCAGGCTCGAATTCTGTGGTATCAATTTGTCTTTAGAAACTATAATATTTTCTATTTCAAACTTAGGTAAAAAAATCAAATAAACAAAGATTTTTCTTACTGTTTATTTAATAGGTTTCGGATATTGTTTTTTGATATTTCGGATCAGTTCTTCCAGTCCATTCAACTTTAGTTCATATATAAGTTGCAACTGTTGTCCCAATTCTCCTTTTGGGAATCCTTTATTTTGATACCAAACGACATAATATTCGGGTAAATCAATTAAAAAATAACCTTCGTATTTTCCGAAAGGCATTTTGGTATGAGCTAATTTGATGAGAAGTTTTTTGTCTGATTCCATTTTTTAAAGAAAAAAGAAGCAAGAAGAAAGATTTTCTTTCCTCTTGCTTCTGATTAGTTGCAAAGCTATTATTTTTTTCTTTTAATACAGCTTAAAAAATAGTTTTCTGTCTCAGTTTTCTGTCTTAATTTATAGTCTCAATTTATAGTCTCAAACTTACTGGCACTGAAAACTAAGACTGATAACTAAAAACTTACTCCTTTTTTAATATAACAATACGTTGCCAAGCTAACTATTGATGTAAGACCAGTATTACGGTAAATGATTTCGCCACGAATTCACGAATTATATTTAAATTAATTCGTGAATTCGTGGCGAATATAAAACTTAGTATCTCTGAGTCTTTGAGCCTCTAAAAAAACCTTAGCACCTCAGGACCTTTGCTCCTTTGAACCTTAGTAATGCCATCTCACGAAAGCTTCCATCGCAGCATAGGTCGCCAAACCTAATTGTTGGTACAACGCAGCTGTCTCAGCATTTCTGTCTTCGGCTCTTTGCCAAAATTCTCTGGCATCGGTTCCCTGGAAAACAACACCGTCTTTTTGAGATTGGTGCTTGAAGATTCCGTGACGTTTTGCCAATACCTGATCCGGGCTCATTGGTACCGCCATCTCTACTTCGTCAATTCCCCATTCCTGCCATGCTCCACGGTATAACCACAACCAGCAATCGTCCATAAATGATTTTGGTTTCAGCGCTTTTACAGCTTCAAAAATAGCGTCCAGACATACTTTATGTGTTCCGTGTGGATCTGCTAAATCACCTGCTGCGTAAATTTGATGCGGTTTGATTTTTTCGATCAAATCCATCGTCAACTGAATATCTTCTTTTCCGATTGGTTTTTTCTCAATGGTTCCGGTTTCATAGAATGGTAATTCCATAAAATGAATCTGATCATCGGTTAAACCTACAAAATGGCTGGTTGCTCTCGCCTCTCCTTTTCTGATTAATCCTTTGATGTAACGAACTTCAGGAATATCAATTTCACTGTTCTTTTTATTGGTTAAGAAAGTTGCCGCTTTTTGGTAAATATTGTCTGCTTCTTCACTCTTGATTCCGAATTTTTCATTGTAATCAATTACGAATCTTGCAAAACGCAACGCTTCATCATCGGCTACGGCAATATTCCCAGAGGTTTGATACGCCACGTGTACTTCATGTCCCTGCTCTTGCAAACGCATGAAAGTTCCACCCATACTGATGATATCATCATCGGGATGCGGACTAAAAATCAATACTCTCTTCTTAGCCGGTTCTGCTCTTTCCGGACGGTTGGTGTCTTCCGCATTTGGTTTACCACCCGGCCATCCTGTAATTGTATTCTGAAGTTTGTTGAATATTTTAATGTTAATATCGTATGCAGGACCTGAATCGGCTAATAAATCGCTCATTCCGTTTTCGATATAATCAGCATCGGTAAGCATTAAGATTGGTTTTTTAAGCTGAAGTGCCAATCCTAAAACGGCCTTACGAGTCAGTTTATCCGTCCATACTACTTTTTCTACCAACCAAGGTTTGTTGATTCTGGTAAGTTTTGAAGAAGCTTCTTTGTCTAAAACAAATACCGCATTGTTATGCTCCTGTAAGAATGATGCCGGCACACGATTGGTTACTTCATCTTCTACCGATTTCTTTACAATATTTGATTTTCCTTCTCCCCAAGCCAATAAAATTACCTGCTTGGCTTCCATAATCTTTTTTACTCCAAGTGTTATAGCAGTTCTTGGCGTATTACTTAATCCGAAGAAATCTTTACTTGCCGCAACTCTGGTAATATGATCTAAAGCCACTAAACGTGTTTTAGAGTTTTGTAACGATCCTGATTCGTTGAAACCTATATGTCCGTTACCTCCAATTCCAAGAATCTGCAAATCGATTCCGCCAAGAGCTTCAATTTTTGCTTCATAATCATGGCAATAATCCGCGATTTGTTCTTTGGTCAAAAGTCCGTCCGGAACGTGGTAATTTTCAGGTAAAATATCGACATGATCAAACAGCAATTCTTTCATAAAACGAACGTAACTGTTGATTGAATTTGGTTCCATTGGATAATATTCATCCAGGTTAAAACTAATTACATTTTTAAAGCTCAAGCCTTCTTCTTTGTGTAAACGAACCAGTTCTGCATAAAGCCCTTTTGGAGAAGAACCTGTTGCTAATCCTAAAATACAAGGTTTATTTTCTTTTTGTTTGGATTGAATTAAAGCCGCAATTTCCTGAGCTACTTCTTTTGATGCATCGCCGGAATTTTCAAAAACGACCGTATTGATGTTTTCGAAACGTTTTTCGAACCCTGTTGCTTTGTCGATTTTACTTTTTAACATGATATAGTTTTTTAATTTTACTCGTTACATTCTTACCACTTTCGATATTTATGTCCTTTTACTGCGTAAAAAAGGATCATTAAATAGGATGGCAGCAGCATTAAATAAGCAATCTGATTCCCGCTTTTTGAAACTCCCACGGTACCATTTGCCGTATTTGCTGCATTTATATTTTCAGTGATCATTCCGTAGAACAAAGGAAAAATTGCTCCTCCGATGATCCCCATGATCAAAATTGCACTTCCAATTTTAGTATAACCTCCCAAATCTTCTAATGCCATCGGCCAAATTGCCGGCCAGCAAAGCGCGTTGGCCAAGCCTAATAACGCTACTAAAAGTATCACCACCGGTAAGTTTGGAATCCCGGGTAACTGAATCATTATTTTTGGCGAAATCAATACTATTGCCAACACTAAAATTACTCCCAAAACTCCGGATCCTTTCAAAGCTGTTACTTGTGAAAGGTATTTTGGAATTAATGTGATCCCTAATATATACCCTACAACCATTGCCGACATGGTAAACGAAGTTAGTTTTAAATAAAAATTCCCTTCAGTTCCATATACGCCTAATTGTTTTCCGAATCCTCCAATAGAATCTCCGGCCAGGACTTCGGCTGCTAAATACAGCATCAAAGTGATTACTCCTAAAACCAATTGCGGACGTCTGAAAGCATTTCTAATTTGCTTAAAAATACTCAGATGTGCTACATTTCCTTCTTCATCCAAATCAATTTCCGGAAGTGGAGACAGTTTTACCAAAAGTGCTAAAACCATTATAATCAATCCCATATAAAGATAGGGTCTTTGCAATTGTAATGCAAGTGAATTTAAAGCATTTGTTTTTGAAACGGCGTCTAAAACCGCAATCTTATCTGCTGTAAATCCCTGCATGTTAGACAGTACCAGTGCCGTTAATATCAATGGCGCCACAAAACCTGCCAGTTTATTGGCAATACCCAGCACACTAATTCTGGCTGCGGCACTTTCTCTCGGCCCAATTACTACTACATAGGGATTTGAAGCCGTCTGCAAAATTGCCAGACCGGTTCCCATCACAAACAAAGCAATTAAAAACAGTAAAAAGGTTCGGCTTTCGGCGGCTGGATAAAACATAAATGCTCCGGCTGCAATGATTAATAATCCTAAAGAAATACCATTTTTATACCCTACCTTTTCAATGACCCAGGACGATGGAACTGCCATTACAAAATAGGCAATATAAAAAGCAAAAGTTACAAAATAAGCTTGAGAAGAAGACAACTCGCACGCTAATTCAAAAAAAGGAATTAAAGGTCCGTTTAACCAGGTGACAAATCCCAATATAAAAAACAATGCGGTAAGAATAATCATCGGAATGATTGAACTCCTCTTTTCTATATGTATTGCAGTCTCAATTTTTGACATAATTTTAATGGTTGATTGTTAATAGATTAGTTGTTTGATTCCTCTAAAATAACATCAACACTTTTTGCAAATATATCGCAATTTACCCGCAATTCAGTGCGTATTTTTTGCAATTTTAAAACAAAAGTAGTCTAATAAGTTATACTTATCTGTAAATTAGATATCAATATTTTGTTAATTTTTCCTAAATACTCCAGTCTAAAACCGGATAATATTGCTTCAAATACTCCTTCACATCAGCAATATCTTCTTTAGCAGTCAGATCAGGAACATGCTCTGAAAACGGAATACCTATCGTTGTATTTGGATTTTCTTTTACGGCATTTAACAGCACTGTAGGCAGCTCTTTTTCGTCGCGCTCGGGATGAACGGGACAATTCTTCAAATGGGTATATAAAGTGCTTCCGTTGAATTTAAAAGCATTCATACTTACTCTGATTTTTCCTTCTACATCTTTATAGTCGGCTAAAACATCGGCTGAAGGTTTTTCTAAAATATCCAACAACTGATTGTTCTGATCTAATTTAGCAATGGCAAAACGCGAAATTCTTTCGGAAGGAAATTCCAAAGCTTCACGATCGTAAGCAATAAATGCATTTGGACTGTTGGTCTCTCTAAGTGCCAATAACGCTGCTGCCGAATACAAGTTGTCACTGTTGCAAACTGAATACTGCTGTGTGTTTAATTCCGGAAACTGCTCTACCGCCTGAAACAAAGCATCTGCCGTACCAAAGGGCTTCACTCTGCCTTCGGGAATATATTGTACAGCAAATGAAATAGTAAGCCCGTGAAAATCGTTATCGGTATTCTGACTGCCGTAAAACTCTTTAAAAAGCTCTCCCTGCTCACCAATAATGATGTAGATTTTTTTATATCCTGCTTTTTTAGCGTTCAGCAGAAGATAATCCAGCAAAGGCCTCCCGCTTGCTCCAACTCCAATTAACCCTTTACTTCTTTCATTTGCCTGCGCAATTTCTTCGGCAGATAAATTGTTGGAAATGGCTTCTTTTTTCATGCGCGAGGATGCTCCACCCGCAAGAATAACTAAATTGTTATGCATATTTATATATTTTCATTTTGAATTTCCTTAAATCTATTAGGTCTGGAATTGTTTCATGTTTTCATGTTTGAGGTTTCAGGTTTCATGTTTCATGTTTCATGTTTCAAGTTTCAGGTTTCACGTTTCATGTTTCACGTTTCAGGTTCCCAAAACTCACTGCTCATATTTCACCTCTCACATTTCACAACTTAAATCTCAACATTTTCAATAACCCTTACACCCGGATCAACAGCTACGGCATAGGCTTCCTGAGCTCCTGCTTCGAGAATGGCTTCGATCACCAGATCTTCTTTTTCCGGATTTGCGATAACCACAATACTTCCGCCGCCGCCTGAACCTACAATTTTTGCTCCGTAAGCACCCGCGCGCAAAGCAGCATTAACCATAGCATCAATTCGCGGTACAGTAATTTTTAATAAATCACGTAAAACTTCATGATGCTGGTTCATCAATCCGCCTATTTTTTTAAGATCTAAAACTGGTTTTTCAAACTCTTTCAGAGCTTCTTTGGTATAATGATAGTTTTTTAATGCGGCTTCGAAGAAAGGAACCAATCGATCCGGCAAGCAATTTCGGTATCGATCCAGGTCTTCTATTTTGGAAGCATGCAGATCAAAATCCGGAAAATTTTGCTTTACGATATCAATAGAAATTAAAGCATTTCCTTTTAATTCTCCCAACAAACCGATTGTTTCTTTTGGAACTCCCGAAACTCCTGTTATCAGGCCTTTCAGGCTCGTTCCTATAACTTTATACGAAAAGGGATCTTTGGTATTGATGTACACAATATTCCCCACCCCAATGCTAAAATGATCCATCATTCCACCCGGTTCTCCGTGTTCCAATACTTCAGATTCATAACCCAATTTGGAAATAAACTCAGGTGTAACTTCACGATCAATACCATAGGCATCGATCAAAAAACGAATCCATGCCATTAATAAAGCCGAAGAACTCGAGGTTCCGGAGTTTATTGGAATATCTCCCGTGATAGTAATGTCGTATCCAACGTTTGGTACACAGCCGTACCTGCGCAATACGCGTAAGGAGGAAGCAAAATAATCTCTGGATTCTAATTTGTCGAAAGTGGCGTCAATATCAATGGTACGGGTCTCATTAATATCAATCATATTTAAAACAAAGGTCTGAGTCAGATTTTGTTCGGCAATTAGTTGTATATTCCGATCGATTGCACAGGCGATAACCGGTAATCCTAAATAATCCTGATGATCTCCAAAGAGACAGGTTCTGCCCGGGGCTAATGAGGTAATTTTTTTCACTTGAAAATTTTATAATAAAACACTGTAAAACAATACATTACAATGAAACTTGGTTAAAAATCGGTTTTATTCTTTTGATTTTGATTCTACGAAACTATTGATTATATTTTTATAAAACAAGAAAAAACAAAAAAATGTGCTCGAACACACTATTAAAATGTTCTCGAGCACACTAATTAATTCTTACAGGATTTTTAAATAATCAAATCAAAGTTTCTATATTTGCCAATATGGATAAAAAGTACACCATTAAGGATATAGCAAAAATGGCCGGAGTTTCGAAAGGGACTGTCGACAGGGTTTTGCATAACAGAGGAAAAGTTTCTCCTACAGCACTGGACAAAATAAATGAAGTTTTAAACGTCATTAATTACGAACCGAACTTAATTGCACGAAATTTAAAGAACACCAAAGTTTACAGAATTTGTGTTTTACTGCCTGATCCGGAAATCGACCCGTACTGGCTTCCTTGTATTAATGGAATCCAGGATGCTAAAACCGAATTTAAAGCGTATAGTGTTATTATCGAAACACACTTCTTTAATCCGGAAAGCACCAAATCGTTCTTAAGTGCTCATGATATCATTATCCAAAAATCACCTGATGCTGTTTTAATTGCTCCATTGTTTCACAAAGAAACGGTAGAAATTGTAAAGCAATATGACGATTTAAACATCATTGTAAACACATTCAACAACCAAATTGAAGGTGAATCTATAAAAAGTTTTGTTGGACAGGATTTGCATAAAAGCGGTCGTGTAGCTGCCAGCCTAATGAATCTGATTTTGACAGAAGGACAGATCGCCATCATACACATTGACGAAAGCCTTAAGAATGCGGTACACATGCAGGAAAAAGAAAAAGGCTTTAAAAGTTACTTTGACGAGAAAAAGATTAGCGGTTTTTCACTCACTACTCTAAAACTAAAACATCAGAATGTGGAAACTAAATTTTCTGCGTTTTTAGACGAAAATCCAAATCTGAAAGGTATTTTTATCACGACCTCAAAAGCGTACCAGATTGCCTCTATACTGTCTACTGTAAAGGATAAAAAGATTGCAATTATCGGTTATGATTTAGTGGAAAAAAATGTGAATTTCCTGAATCAGGGATTGGTACATTTTTTAATTCATCAAAATCAAAAAAGACAGGCTTACTTAGGGGTGAGCACTTTAGTTGAACACTTTTTATTCCGAAAAGATATTCCGGAAACGATTTTACTTCCGATAGATATTATTAATGTAGAAAATGCTTCTTTCTACGTTTCTTAAATAACACTGGACTGTCGAAAAATTCCACAGAGTTACACAAAGGTTACACAGAGATACACCAAAAATGTTTTAAAAAACTTTGTGAAGCTTTGTGCTTACTTTGCGAATCTTTGCGAAAAAACCATTTCGTCCCGTAACCCCCTATTCCATCAAAATAAATTTCCCAAAAGAAGAAGCAATGTGAAAATTAGGAGTTTCGGTATTAGGATTTACCCAGGAAATCCAAGTGGGTTCATACTGTAGCTTTTCATTCTCCAAAAACTTAGCTCTAAAAACACCTGCTTCTATAGTATTGTTGTGTATTAAATTCAATTCTTTTAAGGATTTTATACTGATTCGTCCTTCAACTGTAAAAGAATTTTCACCTTTTGAGGTTTTAATCTCGAAATCGGTTTTAGGCCATTTCCAGTCAAAATCAAATTCCTTGTTGGGACGAGCTCTAAAATCCATTAAACGCCCGGCAGTATCCATTTCCAGACAATAATAAGGATCGAGGGATTCGTTCGTTCTAAAAAACAATTCTACACGATCTGAATTTCCAATACTATCAAAACTATCGTCTTTTTGATCGATATAAATCCGGGTATCAAAAACTCTGAAATTAAAAAAGAAATTTTCAAGATCCCAGAGCGCTCTGAATTCTATTTTTGATAGTGGATCACTTTTCCATGGCGAGCAAAAATCAGTTAAGCAATTTGCGTTTTCCCAGAATGATACAATAGAATTTTGCACTTCTTTTTCCTGACTTTTATCTTGTAAAACTACCTGATATTCTTTCACTCTATTTTATTTTTATTTTGTTAATTTTTTAACATTTTAAAACTTTGAAAATGGCTTCAACTAGGGTCTGATTTTTATTTTTTTCGGATTACGAATGTAGGTTAAAATTTAATAAAATAAAATATCTCATTTCTCATCATAAACAGACCATAAAAATCATTTTTAACTCTCAATAAATAATGGACCACATTAACAATTCAATACCTATTTTAACAAAAACTAAATAAATACCTCAATAAAAATACATTTAACAGAAAAATACACCAAAATCAAAAATAATACCGCCTCTGCCCTATTCCGCTAAAATCACACAAATTTAAGTAAAAAAAAATGTTTTGATTAAAAAAATGTGCTCGAGAACATTAATTTTATGTGTTCGAGCACATTTTTCTTCATTTTTCTTGTTTTATAAAAATATAATCTATAGCTTCGTTTCATCATAATCTTAAAACTAAGTTAATTAAGAGCGTTTTAAGTCCTTTTTCAGCTCTCTAAAAAATTAGAAAAATTAAAAAAATACCACATACAAAAAGAGTAAAACAGAACGGCAGTTGTTTTTAAACCATTTCGTCAGAAGATAAATTATAAATCAAAAATTATCTCATAAAAGAATTCCAAAAGCTTACAAACGAAAAAAAACAAATAAACATTAACCAAACTCAATTTTTAAGTATGAAATTTTTAACCAAAAAAAGACCCGAAGATTTTAGGCTAAAAAATCTTCCCGGTGCAGAGATTAAACTCACACTTTTTTTAGTATTCGTTTTTACAGTCCAGGTTTCAGCAACCTCAGCCGTAAGAATAAATCGCAGAACTGATATTGCATTCTTTTTTGAAAAAACAGTGAAGGGTAAAGTAACAGATCAAAACGGACTTCCTATCGCCGGAGCAAATGTTGTTGTAAAAGGAAGCCGCACAGGAGTACAAACTGATTCAGACGGAAGTTTTGCCATTATTGTTGCTGATAATGTAACGAAACTTATCATTTCCTACGTTGGTATGGAAGATCAGGAAGTAACGGTAGGAAACTCACCTTTAAAAATTGTCCTCAAAGAGGCGGGACAAAAATTAGAAGAAATAGTTATAGGATACGGAAAAGCTAAGAAAAAAGACCTTACGGGTTCTGTAAGTTCTATCGGCAAAGACAATTTAAACTTAGGAGGTACTATCTCTAACGTTGGTCAGGCTCTGCAAGGGCGCGCTTCGGGAGTTCAGGTACAGCAAAACAGCTACGCTCCGGGAACCAATCCTTCAATTGTTATCAGAGGAGGAAATTCTCTTAACAATTCAAATTCGCCTTTGTATGTTGTAGATGGTTTCATTACCAGTACAGGAGCCTCTATCAGTCCGAACGACATTGAAAATATTCAAATTCTAAAAGACGCCTCCTCTACTGCTATTTATGGTTCAAGAGGTGCAAATGGAGTTATCCTGATTACGACTAAAAAAGGAAAATCAGGTAAGATGCAGATTGAAGCTGAAATCTCAGATGGTTTTCAAAGCATTATCAAGGAACCTTCTCTTATCAACGGACAGCAATATGCCGACATTCAAAATGCTATTGCGAAAGAGAATGGAAGACCTCCTGTTTTTTCTTCCGATTTCCCAGTTGCTAATACCAATTGGTTTAAGGCCGCAACACGTCCCGGAGAAGTAATAAACCGAACCATTACTTTTAGCGGAAGCGACAAAACCTCTAAATTTTTCCTTTCCGGAAACTACATCAAACAAACCGGAGCTATCGAAAATACTGATTTTAAAAGATACAGTGTGAGAATGGGTGGAGAAAAAAGATTTAATGATAAATTAAACGTAGGTACTAACATTTACGGAGCTGCCAGTGAGGGAAATAACAGCGATTTTGGAGATAATATTTTATCCCCGTTGTTTTCTATTCAGACCGCTCCCCCTACGATCCCTATTTACAATCCCGACGGTTCTTATTACAAATTTCAGGGAAAAGACAATGCTTTGGCACTTTTGTTAGAACCAACCGATCATATTATCAACAGATTGGTTAACGGAAATATGTTCTTAGACTACGAAATCATTAAAGGGCTTACCTATCACTTTGGTGCAGGTGCGGAATGGCAGGAAAACATCGAAGGAAAATATACTCCAAGAACACTGGTTGCGGGAGCAGCTTTAAAGGGATCCGGTTCTGAGGAAAACAAAACCTATTTTAGATGGAGTACGGAGCAATATCTAACTTACAAATTCAATATTAACGAACATTCGATGAGTGCCATGATTGGTACGTCTAATCAAAAAGATACGTATGAGTTTTTGAGAGCGGCCGGAACCGGTTTTTCTAACGATGCATTAACCTATCACAACCTTGACGCGGCAGCTGTTTATTTGAAACCCGAGACTGAGAAAATCGAAACAAAACTAACTTCCTATTTCGGAAGGCTAAATTATTCTTTCGGCGATCGATATCTTGCTGCGTTCACCCTAAGAAAAGACGGTTCTTCCCGTTTTGGGAGCAATAATTCTTTCGGAATATTCCCTTCAGGAGCGGTAGCATGGAAAATATCTAACGAATCTTTTATGCAAAACTCCAAAACTTTCTCTGACCTTAAGTTAAGAGTTAGCTACGGTGTTACAGGGGCAGATGGTATTGGAGATTATGCCTTCATGCCAACCTTAAGAGCCTGGGGAGTAACTATTGGAGATGGAAATTTTGTTAATGGTACGGAACCTGCCAATTTAGCCAATAAAGACTTAAAATGGGAACAAACCACTCAGACTGATATTGGATTGGACATGGGATTTTTTAATGACAGAATAACCGCAACAATCGATGTGTATAAAAAAAGAACTACTGATGCCCTTATCAGAGTCCCTATTGGCGGATGGTGGGGTTTTAATACACAAACCATCAACTCCGGAGTGATTGATAATAAAGGCATTGAATTGGGAATTACCAGTACTAATTTCAGAAACGATCATTTCTTGTGGACCACTTCATTAAATGTGGCTTACAACAAACAGGAAGTCGTTTCACTTGCCGATAATGTTGCTATTATCAGCCAAAATACTTCTAATCCAAGCGGAACGGTTTCGGGACGAGAATTTACCAGACTGGAACCGGGTAAAGAAATGGGCGTTTTATATGGTTTTAAATATGCCGGAGTAATCAAAACCGGAGAAGTATATGCTCCGCAGCCTTTGTCTAAACCGGGTGATCCAAAATACGAAGACTTAGACGGAGACGGCGAAATTACCGTAAAAGACAGAACTTATTTAGGCAATTCAACACCACATTATACTCTTGGGTTTAACAATGATTTCAAAATTGGGAACTTCGATCTGAACATCTTTTTTCAGGGAGCTTTTGATTATTCGGTTTACAATATGACCCGAATGGTTGGAGAATCAACCACAAGTACCGATGCTTTAAACCGTTGGGTAGCGGGTACCAACGAAAATACGGATGTTCCAAGAGACGGTTATTACAAAAGTACTTATGGAAGTTATGTCAATTCAAAATTTGTAGAAGAAGCCTCTTACCTGCGCCTAAAAAACCTTTCTATCGGATACACCATTCCTGAAAGTGTTTTAAAACCACTCAAATTTGTAGACAATATCAGATTGTATGCCATTGGACAAAACTTACTGACGATTACGAATTATTCGGGAAATGATCCTGAGGTAAACGGACATTTCACAAACGATACTACCAAACAAAACCTTGGTGGCGGAATCGATTTCAATTCATTCCCGGCTTCACGAACTATCATTTTGGGGATAAAGGTTGCCATTCATTAGTCTAAAAGCTTTTTTAGTAACATTAAATTTATTAAAATGAAAAAATATACAATCATATTCCTCTTACTGACGGCAGGTTTACAATTTTCATGCAATGACGATCTTGATCCTACCGTATACAGCAGTTTGACCGATACTAATGGATTTCAAACCAAATCGGATGCTATCGCTTCTATTAATTCAATTTATGGAAGACTAAAAGGCCCTTCTGTGGGAGACAACTTCTCGTATTGGGCAACAAGACATTTTGCTTTAACTGATATTGCCACAGATTTAGGACATTGCCAGTACGGTGGTGACCCGGGACAATTGTCTTTAGGGCTTTGGAATTCTGCCAACGGTCTGCTTCTGGAAGATTGGAATGCCATGTACAAACTGGTAGCCAACGCCAATTTTGCGATTTTTAATATTTCAAAAATGAGCGGTATTACAGAAGCAGAAAAAACTCAGTTTATAGCCGAGGCTAAATTTTTAAGAGCTTCTGCTTATATGGATTTAACAGACGCGTGGGGACCTGTTATTCTTGTAACAGAAGCTAACTTAGACAATCCAAACTATTTGGAACAGACACCTCCTTCTCCGGTTGAAACCATAGAAACTCTTTTAATTAAAGATTTGAATGATGCCGCTGCTGTTTTACCGGTGAACTATAAGAAAAATGCAATTTATGAAAGTAATGATGTAGGACGTGCTACAAAAGGTGCAGCGTTGACATTATTGGCAAAATTATATTTGCGAAATCATGACTGGCAAAAAGTAGCCACTCTTACACAACAAGTCATGAACCTCAACGAATACAGCCTGTTCCCTACTTATTTAGGACTTTTTAAAGAAAGTAACAAATGGTGCAGTGAAAACATCTTTTCGTCTCTTAGCGATGCCAATGTAAACGGAACGGAACTTCTGAATCACTTTGGTCCTATCGATCATCCGGTTGTCGAAAACAGATGGCAGTATTATACCGTAAACTGGGACTTCTACAATACTTTTGGAAATGAAGACGATCGAAAAAAATGCTTCTTCCCGGAGTTTATGGGTACTGATAAATTGCTTCACAAACAAGCACCTTCTTTAGGAGCACAGCCACCAAAAGGAGAATTTTACATGCCTGACGTATCGACCCGAAAATATGCCGACGATGAAACGACAACTTATTATGATGGTCACAGCGTAAACATATTGCGTTATGCTGATGTCCTGTTAAGCAGAGCCGAAGCATTAAACGAAATAAACGGCCCGACTGCCGAAGCGATAGACCTCATCAATCAGGTAAAAGGAAGATCACATGCCAAACTGCTGGTTTTATCCGATTATAATAAAACTTCTTTACGAGATGCTATCTTACAGGAAAGAGGATGGGAATTGTTCTATGAAGGAAAACGCCGTCAGGACCTAATCCGAATGAATAAGTTTGATGTTCTGGTAAACGCCTATCATCTGAGAGTTGGAGAAACCGCACCTATCACCATGCCTAAAAACAAATATTACACCTATCCGCAAAGTCAGGTCGACTTAAATCCAAACCTGAGTAATGCCGACAGATAATAACAGAAATCAGATCAGGAACAGCGGGTTTTGAAATACCTGACTGTTCCTGATTTTTAACTAAAAACAGTATAATACCAGAAAACGTTAGACTAACATATAAATGAAACTTGGTATAACTTTCCTGTTTCTTAAAAGAAGCCTTTCAGATGATTAAAAATGTAATAGTAAAAGGAATTTTTATTTGGATACTGCTAACTGTGGTAAGCTGTTCTAAAAAACAGGGAACTCCTGTCACGAACATCAATATTGGCATTCATGGCAACAACGAATTGAAAATTCAGATCGATGTGACTACGAACGAAAATGTTCAGGTCTATGCGGAATACTGGTCGGATCAAAAAGGAATAAAAAACAAAATAACTTCTCCAATTTCAAAAGCAGGCCTCTCTCATTCTTTGGTACTTTGCAACATTACTCCTGAAACTCAATATAGTTTTCAATTGATAACGGGCAACGGCCCCAAAAAAGACAGCAGTAAAATATACACCTTCAAATCGAGAAAATTACCGGAATGGTTACAAAAACAATTCAAAGCAAACTGTCCAAAACCGGAACTGGTACCAGAGAATTTCAAAAAAGGCTTTCTGCTTTTAGCCAAAAGAGAAACACCCGGAGTTGCTTATATTGTAGATTATAAAGGAAACTTAAGATGGTATCATACTGTTGAAGGAACCGGATTTAAAGTAACTCATTTTACCAAAGAACAAAGCATTATTGCTATTCTGGGAAAAAATGACGAACCCACAAGTTATGGAAGTGAAATTCTCGAAATCAATTTGCAAGGCGACACGCTAACCCACATTAAAAAGGGACAAGGCGATTTAAAACAGGTTATTCATCACGAAATCATTAAAAAATCGGCCAATGAGATTGTGACTTTATTTGTAGATCAAAGAATAACCGATTTAAGTTCTATTGGCGGAAAACAAAAAGACACGATTAATGGGGACGGAATTCTGATTCTGGACAAAAAAGGAAAGCAACTCTGGAAATGGAGTGTTTTTGATGATTTAGATCCCATGAAAGATAAAAAACTGCTCAAAACCAAGAAAGACTGGATGCACGCCAACAGTTTAAACTATGATAAAGACGGTAATTTCCTGATCTCGTTTTACAACAACGGTCAAATCTGGAAAATAGATGCCAAAACCGGAAAGGTACTCTGGAAATTAGGACGGGGAGGAAATCTTAAAATGTCTAAAAACAGCGATTTCTCTCAGGCACACGCCGCCCACATCAATCCCGAAGGCAGTCTGATGTTTTTTGACAACGGAGTCGACAAAAAGCAATCTTCTGTTTTTGCACTAAAAGTAGATGAAAAAGGTAAATCCGTTCAATTGGATTTCCACATACTATTGCCAAAAGACATTTACAACGACCGAATGGGAAGTGCTTATAGGATTGATAACGAAACCATTTTGGCTTGTTGTTCCAAAAGACATATTACGGTTTTGACCAATAAAAAAGGAGTTTTACTGTGGGCATTAGAATCTGAAATTCCGCCTTATCGGGTGCAATTCATTCCTCAAGAAAACTTAAAACCGTTTCTATTGAATTAAAGACGACCTTGTCATTTCGACCGAAGGGAGAAATCGCAAAACAAGACGTATTAAAAAAATAAAAAACATGAAAAAAATAATCCTTATTGGTCTGTTTGTAGCATTTCCAATTGTTGTTTTCAATTCGTGCAATACATCTAATTCACAGACTTTAGCAAACAAAACTGCTGATGATGATTCATATATTACCATTGACACCTCAAAAATTCCGGACGATCCATTTGGAGAATCCGTTCGTTATGGAAGAGAGTTAATGCTAAAAACCGCTTATTATATTGGTCCAAACGGCATCAAAGGAAAATATTTAGGCAACAAAATGAATTGTACCAACTGCCACCAGGATGCAGGAACAAAACCTTATGCCTTTAATTTAATGTCCTCACACGACAATTATCCACAATATCGCGGACGTGAAAATAAGGTCCTTACTCTGGCCGAAAGGGTTAACAATTGTATCATGCGTCCACATTCCGGGAAACCGCTTCCGCTGGACAGCAAAGAAATGGTCGCTTTTTTATCCTACTTTAAATGGATCAGCAAATTTGTTCCGAAAGATGGAGATTTTAAAGGCGCCAAAAATCTGGAAATTGAATTTCCGGATGTAGCCGCAAGCCCTGAACGAGGAAAAGCCCTGTTTATCGAAAATTGCGCCCGCTGCCACGGAAACAACGGAGAAGGTCAGTACAATGCCGACCAATCAGGCTACACCTACCCGCCTCTTTGGGGACAATACGGATATCAGCCGGGTTCAAGCATGCACAGAGTAATCAAACAGGCACAGTGGTTAAAAAGCAACATGCCATACGATAAAGTCAGTCCGGGAAAACCGTATCTCACCGACTTGCAGGCACTCGATATTGCAGCCTATGTAAATGATGATTCCGTACACGACAGACCTAATCCTAAAACATTCGATTATCCCAATAAAATGGGGAAACCAATTGATTATGCACACAGCCCTTTCAGTGATAACTTCTCAGAAGAACAACACAAATACGGACCCTATAAACCCATTATCGCCTACTGGAAAAAAAATGGCTGGAAAGCAGTATATTAGTATGGTTAATCGGTTAACTGTTTAATCGTTTAATTGTTTATTGTCCGAAACCTATAACTCTAAAATATAAACCGTTTGTAGCTTATCCTCTATAACTCAAAACTAATAACTCAAAACCCACAACTCACATAATAAGACAATGAAAACAAACCTAAAAAACAAACCCATTTTGAGTAGACTATCCATTCTATGCCTATTCGTTTTCAGTATTTCGTTAACCGCGCAAATAAAATACTCGGACGGCAACGACAGCTGGAACCCTAACTTATTGGGAAATCACAGAGTTGCAGTAGCCTTTACCGGCAGCGGAAATGTAGCCAAAACTACGATCGAATGGCGCAGAAGAGACGAAAAACCCGAACTGAAAAAAATCATTGTTCAGGATGCTTCAGGCAAAACCATTTCAAACATAAAAACAACCGACATTAACAGAGAAAGCGGTACTATTTTCTTCGAACCTATTTCAGGCAAAGGAACGTATTATGTGTATTACATGCCATACATTGACGAAGGTGACGCTAACTATCCAAAAGGAGTTTACGCTAAACCAGAAGATAAAGCAGACGCGCAATGGCTTGCTAAAATCAAATCCAATTTAACTGACAATTGTACAGTTACCGAAATTCAGAGTGTAAATGCGTTCAACAGTTTTTATCCGATGGAAGTAATCGCAACTGCGGCCGAAACTAAAGATCTTATTGCCAAAAACAGCGGCAGTTCTTTCCTGGTTTTCCCCGAAGACCGCTTGTATTCTATTCGAATGAAAAATGATTTACCACAAAGATGGATTCAAAAAGGCGTTCAAAATACCTTTTCGGATACGGCGCTAAGAGGTGAATATCTGACCTTTCAACTGGGCGTTTATGCCCTACAGAATATTGACAACGTAAAAGTTACCTTTTCGAATTTAATCAGTTCTACCGGAGCCCTAATTGAAGCGAAAGAGCTGAACTGTATCAATACTGACGGAACAAAATACGATGGAGCTATTTTTACCAATACCGTTTCGGTTTCAAAAGGAAAAGTACAAGCCCTATGGTGTGGCATCAATGTTCCGGAAACTGCAGCAGCAGGAACCTACAGCGGTAAAGCTACCGTAATTGCTGATGGAAAATCAAAAGACATTGTGCTTCAGATAAAAGTAACCAATGAAATTACTAAAAACGGTGGCATCGATTCTCCTGAGAA
The DNA here is from genome assembly GCF_025947365.1 of Flavobacterium sp. N502540. Lineage (NCBI taxonomy): Bacteria > Pseudomonadati > Bacteroidota > Flavobacteriia > Flavobacteriales > Flavobacteriaceae > Flavobacterium > Flavobacterium sp. N502540. The sequence continues at coordinate 3,485,696 of NZ_CP110012.1, read as the reverse complement.
AATGACACGTTTGAAATGGCTGAATTCTACTCTGGCACAAGAAAATACGGTTATTGCTCCTTACACGCCATTAACTGTAAAAGATTCGGAAATCGCTCTATTAGGTCGAAAATTAATTTTAGGTTCCAATGGTTTTCCAATACAAATTCAAACTTATTTCACACCTGAAATGACAACAATTGGTTCAAAAGCCAATGACATTTTAAGTGCCCCGTTAGCTTTTCATTTTTTGGATGCCTCTGGTAAAGAATCGTTACAATGGAAGAACACAGGGCTCAAATTTCTGAAAAAAGAAAGCGGAACCGTTTCCTGGGAAAGTACTTCTACTTCAAAATCACTTGAAATGGATGTGAATGCTTCCCTAGAATTTGATGGCTTTTTAACGTACACTGTAAAAATTACGGCACTTGAAGATGCTGTTTTTAACGATATCAATTTCCAAATGCCAATTCAGCCCTCTTCTGCAAAATACATGATGGGATTAGGTCAAAAAGGAGGCGATCGTCCTGCCAATTTCGACTGGAAATGGGATGTTGCGCACAAAAATCAGGATGGGGCCTGGATTGGAAATGTAAATTCAGGATTACAATTTTCGTTACGCGACGAGAAATACAGCCGTCCGTTAAACACCAATTTCTATTTACAGAAACCTTTATTGCTTCCCACTTCCTGGGGGAACGAAAATAAAGGAGGAATTACCATCACTCCCAATCCAAAATCGGTTTTGGTGAATGCGTACAGCGGCGCCCGAAACATGAAAAAAGGAGATGTTTTGTATTATAATTTCAATTTACTAATCACGCCTTTCCACACCATTAATACCGATTTTCAGTGGGATACTAAGTTTTATCACAAATACAGCGATATCGATACGATTGCAAAAACAGGAGCAACAGTAATTAATATTCACCATGCCAATGCCATCAATCCGTACATCAATTATCCTTTCATTGAATTTAAAAAAATGAAAAGTTATATCGATGAAGCGCATGAAAAAGGATTAAAAGTAAAAATCTACAATACCGTCAGAGAGGTTTCAAACAAAGCTTACGAGACTTTTGCTTTAAGAAGTTTAGGTCATGAAATTTACTCTCCGGGTAAAGGAGGCGGATTCTCCTGGCTGCAGGAACATGTGGGAGACGATTATATTGCAGCCTGGTTTGTACCTGAAATTAAAGACGCAGCAATTGTAAACAGCGGAATGAATCGTTGGCACAATTATTATGTGGAAGGCATGAACTGGCTGACACAAAATGTGGGTATCGATGGTGTTTATCTTGATGATGTTGCTTTTGACAGAATTACTATGAAACGAATCAAAAGAGTCCTTACCAAAGACGGACACCCTGGAATTATTGACCTCCACAGTGCTAATCAATACAACAAAAGTGATGGATTTAATAACAGCGCCAATTTGTACATGGAACACTTTCCGTACATCAACAAACTGTGGTTTGGAGAATATTTTGATTACGAAAAAAACAATCCTGACTTTTTCCTGACCGAAGTAAGCGGAATTCCTTTCGGGTTAATGGGTGAAATGCTACAGGACGGAGGAAACCCATGGAGAGGAATGGTTTACGGAATGACCAACAGAATGCCATGGAGCCATAATGCCGACCCAAGACCTATCTGGAAATTATGGGATACTTTTGGAATTAAAGGTTCTGAAATGATTGGGTACTGGAGCGAAAACTGTCCGGTAAAAACGGCTAACGACAAAGTACTCGCAACAGTTTACAAAAAAAACGGAACTGCCTTAATTTCTATCGCAAGCTGGGCCGATACGGATGTAAAAGTGAAACTAAATATCGACTGGAAAAAATTAGGAATCAATCCGGCAAAAGCAACTATAACTGCCCCTGAAATTCTGAATTTCCAACCGGCACAAACCTTCACAGCAAAAGACGAAATACCGGTATCAAAAGGAAAAGGCTGGCTATTAATTGTTAAATAAGGGAGATGTAAAATGTAAAATGTGAGATGACTTCAATTTCATGACAATTATACATCTTGTTTGTCATTCCGAGGAACGAGGAATCACAGTAGTAATTCGACAAAGATTGGCGACATTCTGTACGGAGTTTCCTGTGTGATTCCTCGTTCCTCAGAATGACAAGATTGCGCAAACAACAAACCATAAACAACAAACCATAAACCATAAACCATAAACCATAAATAGCTCTCCATATGAAAATTAAACCCTTTTTATCAGTTTTACTCCTTGGAAGCCTGTTTGTCAACGCACAAAATAAACCGACCATAAAAGAATACAAAAAAGTATTCACCACTTACCCGTTTTCAGACCCTGATCCCATTCCGAAACCGGACACAAAAGTGTATCCGTATTTTCGATTTGACGGTTTTACGGATAAACCTGTGCAAAAAGAATGGAAAGTAATCGAACTTGAAAATGATTACATCAAACTCATGATTCTTCCTGAAATTGGCGGAAAAGTTTGGTCGGCTGTTGAGAAATCAACCGGAAAGGACTTTATTTACAACAATCATGTGATTAAATTCAGAGACATTGCCATGCGCGGTCCCTGGACAAGCGGTGGTGTCGAGGGTAATTATGGTATCATCGGACACACTCCCAACTGCGCTACTCCCGTTGATTATATCACGCTAACCAGAGCAGACGGAAGTATAAGTTGTGTGATTGGCGTATTGGATCTGCTAACGAGAACGTCCTGGAAACTGGACATCAATTTACCCAAAGACAAAGCGTATTTCACCACAAATTCCTTCTGGTTCAATTCAACCGAAACCGAGCAGCCTTATTATACCTGGATGAATACCGGCATAAAAGCTGCTGAAAGTCTACAGTTTATTTATCCGGGACAAAGTTATATCGGACACAATGGCGAGCATAATTCGTGGCCCATTGACAAAGAAAACGGCAAAGACCTTTCGTTCTATAAAAACAATAATTTTGGCGGTTACAAATCGTATCATGTCTTTGGCAAATACGACGATTTCTTTGGTGGATATTACCATGACGAAGATTTCGGAATGGGAAGATATGGCAATCACGACGACAAACCCGGTAAAAAAATATGGATCTGGGGACTGTCTCAGCAAGGAATGATCTGGGAAAAATTATTAACCGATACCGACGGTCAATATGTAGAAGTTCAAAGTGGAAGACTGTTCAATCAGGCAAGTGAAGGCAGTAGTTTGACCCCTTTCAAGCAACGTTCCTTCGCCCCTTATCAAACGGATTTATGGACAGAATACTGGTTTCCGGTGAAACAAACCAAAGGATTTGTGAAAGCCAATAACTATGGCGCAATAAACGTAAAAAATGAAAATGGCTGGTTGAAAATCTATTTTTCTCCGCTTCAAAAACTAAACGAAAAACTGGAAGTATTTGATAATGGCAAAAAAATCTATTCCAAAGATATTTCGGTAAATACATTACAATCCTTCAAAGATTCTATTCAGATTGCTGTTGATCCAAACCAATTAAAACTAACACTTGGCGAAAATAAACTCGTGTGGAATTCGGCTCCCGAAGATGGAAATCTAAACCGTCCATTGGAAATTCCTAAAGATTTTGACCATAACTCGGTGTACGGATTGTACCTGCAGGGAAAAAATTATCTTAGTTTTAAAGATTATATCAAAGCAGAAGAAAAATTAACAGCCTGTCTTCAAAAAGATCCCAACTACACTCCTGCTCTCGCTGATTTAGCCATTTTACAAATTCGTAAATTTCAATACCGCGAAGCTGTCCATTCAACAAGTAAAGCTTTATCCATTGATACGTATCATCCTGCTGCCAATTATTATTACGGACTGGCCAATCTGCATTTAGGCAATACTACCGATGCCAAAGACGGTTTTGATATCGCAGCAGCAAGCGTTGAATTCCGAAGTTCTGCTTATACCGCCTTAAGCAAAATTTACTTTAGGGAAAACGATCTTGCAAAAGCAGCTGAATATGCCGAAAAAAGTTTAGCGAACAATCAGGATAATTTAGAAAGTCTGCAATTACTAGCCGTATTGTATCGTCTGCAAAATAATAAAAGTAAAGCAGTCGAAATTCTCAATGCGATAAATCACGTTGATCCTCTTAATCATTTTGTTGGTTTTGAAAAATGTCTTTGGGATTTGTCAGAGGTATCAAAAAAGCATTTTATGGCTTTGATCCAAAACGAAATGCCACAGCAAACGTATCTGGAGTTAGGAATATGGTATACGCAAATAGGTCGTAAAGAAGAAGCTTTAAAAGTGCTTTCACTTGCCCTTCCAAATGCTGAAATTGTATATTGGAAAGCTTTTTTAGAAAACAAAGTGGTTGATCTAAGCAAAATCCAGCCCGAAATTAGTTTCCCTTTCCGTGGAGAGACGGCTGAAATTTTGGAGAAATTAATCAAAACGAACAATCAGTGGCAATTGAAGTATCATTTGGCTTTAATCGAATGGAATCGCGATAATGTATCAAAAGCAAAAGACTTGTTTTTACAATGTGCCAATCTGCCTGCTGATCCTGCTTTTTATGGGGCCAAAGCTTCGTTATTTAAAAATGACACGTCACTGATTTTATCCAGTCTGCAGCAAGCGATTACATTAGACGGTCAAAGCTGGAGATATCCTAAACTTTTAACCGAATACTATATTGCCCAAAAACAATTTGATAAAGCACTGGCAACCGCAGAGCCTTTCTATAAAAAACATCCTCAAAATTATTTAATGGGGATGTTATATGCCAAAACACTGCTCCTGAACAAAAAATACACTGCTGCAGATGCTTTCCTCACCAAACTGGAAATCCTTCCGTTTGAAGGCGCTACTGCAGGACGTCAATTGTATCATGAAGCAAAACTGATGCAGGCTTTGGCCGAAATGAAAAACAAGCAATACAAAAAAGCATTACAATTGATTTCGGATGCTAAATTATGGCCGGAAAATTTAGGAGTAGGAAAACCCTATGACGAAGATATTGACGAAAGGCTCGAAAATTGGCTCAATTATCAATGTTACACGAGCTTGGACGATACCGACAAAGCAAAAACCGCATTACAAAATATTATTGCTTTTCAACCAAAAGTAGACAATACGGTTATGAATTTTCTTCCGGCCAATCAACTAATTACAGCCTGGGCAATCGAAAAAACTTCTTCAGCACAAAAAGCTGAGGAATGGCTGCAAAAACAAGCAAAGTTATATCCTGACAATAAAATTGTACAATGGACTTTTGAAACGTACCGTAAAAAACAATCCAATATTTTAACCGAAGAGGAGAAAGATGGTGAAGTTCGAATTATAGAAAAACTATAAAATACTTCGGTTAAAATTGTATTTTTCGAAAGAAAAATGCGAGTTTTATGGCAAATAAAATACTTTTTTGAAGCCTTAAAAACTATATTTCAATCGCTTTACTAAAAACATATAATAATCAATCAAAATACTCATTCTAAAAACCAACAAATGAACAAACAATTTTTAAAGTATTCTCTTTTTAGTCTTTTCCTTATTGCCGGGCAAAATGCGATGGCCCAAAATAGCGATCAGACCAAAAACCCATTATCTGTTTATCAGGTTACCCCATTAAAAGTAAATGACCTTGTACACACTAAACTGGACGTATCTTTTGATTATGGAAAACGTTATTTATACGGAAAGGAATGGCTGACTTTAAAACCTCATTTTTATGATACCGATTCTCTTACGTTGGACGCTAAAGGAATGGAATTTAAAACTATAGCTATTGTTGATGGTAAAAAAACTATTCCGTTAAAATATACTTACAACAATGAACAGCTTTCTATCACCTTAAACAGAAAATATAAAAGTACCGAAAAATACACCATTTTCATCGATTATACCGCAAAACCGGACGAACTTAAAGTGAAAGGAAGTCTTGCCATAACGGATGCGAAAGGTTTGTATTTTATAAACCCTGACGGAAAAGGCGACAAACCGGTTCAAATCTGGACGCAGGGTGAAACAGAGGCCTCATCAGCATGGTTCCCGACAATTGACAAACCCAATCAGAAGACAACTTCTGAAATTGCCATGACTGTTGACAGCAAATACACTTCGCTTTCCAATGGAAAACTAATCTCCCAAAAAGCCAATAAAAATGGTACGCGTACCGATACCTGGAAAATGGAACTGCCGCATTCACCTTACCTTTTTATGATGGCTGTTGGTGATTTTAAGATTTACAAAGATTCTTATAACGGACAGGAAGTTAGTTATTATCTGGAGCCAAAGTATGCGCCCTACGCCAAACAAATTTTTGGAAAAACTCCGGATATGATGAAGTTTTACGGCAAAATGCTTGGGGTAGAATATCCATGGGGAAAATATGCTCAGATTGTAGCAAGAGACTACGTTTCGGGTGCCATGGAAAATACTTCGGCAACCTTACATGGTGAGCACGTACAAAAAACCGAAAGAGAATTACTCGATGATAATCAGGAAAGTACTATTGCGCACGAACTTTTTCACCAGTGGTTTGGTGATTATGTAACTGCTGAATCCTGGTCGAACTTAACCATGAACGAATCTTTTGCTACTTTTGGTGAAGTCCTTTGGCACGGGTATGATGAAGGACAGGATGCCGAAGACCGCTCTCGTTATGAAAAACTACAAAACTGTCTGCGTTCATCCAAAGAAGGAGTTAGTCCGCCTTTGGCACGTTTTCATTATGGCAACAAAGAAGATATGTTTGACAACATCAGTTACTCCAAAGGTTCTATCATCTTGTATGCCTTAAAAAATCAAATGGGTGATGCTGCCTTCTTTAAATCTTTAAATAAATATCTAACGACCAATGCATTCAAAACGGGAGAAAGTCACCAATTGCGTTTAGCAATGGAAGAAGTAACCGGAAAAGACTGGAGTCCTTATTTTAACCAATGGTACTTTCAGGGTGGAAATCCTATTTTAAATATTGAATACGGTTATGCCGATGGAAAAGCAACAATGGCAGTAAAACAAGTTCAGGAAAGTTCGGTACAGACCTTTACCCTTCCGTTAAAAGTAGATTTTTATGTTAATGGAACCAAAGTCAGAAAAGATATTTTAATTGAAAAAAGAGAGCAGAATTTCAGTTTTGACTTACCTTCAAAACCGGATTTCATCGATCTAGATCCGGACAAAATTTTAGTGGGTAAAGTCATTGACAACAAAAATATATCCGATTATCTCTATCAATACAAAAACGTTCCTACTTATTACAACCGAATTGAAGCGATAAAATTTGCGGCAAAAGACAAAAGTCATGAGGCACAGCTGATTCTTTTAGCTGGTTTACAAGATCAGAGAGACGATTTAAGAACACGCAGTATCCGGGCAATTGATTTGGGAGACAATGCTATAAAAGATGCCGCACTTAAGACCTTATTGAACATTGCTCAAAACGATAAAAAAACCAGCACGAGAGCTGCGGCCATTATAAAACTTGCCGGAACAGGTGATGCTGCTTACAAAAGTTTAATGGTTGAAAGTACTAAAAATCAATCGTATAATGTGGCCGCGGCAGGAATCTTCGGATTGTCGAAATATGCCCCGGAAGAAGCAGATAAAATAAAAGCAGCTTTAGACGAAGACACCAAAAATCACATAACACCTTTAATTAAAGAATTTAACAATCAAAAGTAAGTAATGGGTAAAACTTCAATACCGGTATAACCTTACTTAAAATAACAAAGAAACAAGGTTTTGTAATTAGTACTTAAAAATATTGTTTCTATAGCCTCTCTGATTTACTTAGAGAGGCTTTTTTTATCTAAAACCCTCAAATATAATTTTTATCTTAAGTGGTTATTTAGTAGCCAAATATGGTGTCTCTATTTATGACCCGAAACTCTTCTAAATCTTCTAATTTTTTCTATTCCAAAAAATCCAATTTCACTGCTATAAATCAGCTAAAAAAATAGGGATTTTATAGTTTTTTCACTTCACAGCACCGTAATTCAAAAAAACATTATTTACATAAATAAGACCGGTTTTTAAATGAATTAATTCTTTTTACAAGAAACAATTACAATTACCCGTAAAATTCTCACTTTTCACTTCAATCTCCATTTTTTACTCACTATGTAGCTTATCTATTTTCAGAACCAATTTCAGGTGATTCCGTAAAAAAATGTGCTCGAGAACACAAAATTCGTGTGTTCGAGCACATTTTTTGTGTTTTTTCTTGGTTAATAAAAATATAATCAATAGTTTCGTCAAGTAGTTAAAATATCATATAGGATTTTTCCTTCTTTAAAAAGTCTTTTTAGGATACAAAAGAGTAAAAAATCAACACAATAATTACAACAAAAAATAACCGCAAAAAACAATCATTAACCAAAAACCAAACAGAAGTATGAAAGAAGCACTTTCAAAAAATCCTAAGATTTTAAAGTTGCAGACAGTACTTGATAAAAGTTTAAAAACAACATTGTGTACCTTGTTGTCCGTAACTTTTCAAATTACAACTGCTGCTCCCTCAAAAGAGATTTCTTTAAACAAAACCAGTTTACTGGCCTTCCAAAAAATAGTGAAGGGTAAAGTTGTAGACGACAAAGGAATTCCAATTCCCGGTGTAAATGTTATTATAAAAGGATCCAAAACAGGGGTTCAAACGGATATCGACGGTAGCTTTGCCATCGAGATACCAAATGCCAACACCATTTTAGTATTCTCCTTTTTAGGAATGCAGGATCAGGAAATCCCAGCTGGAAATGGCACAATCAAAGTCACGATGAAAGAAGCCGGACAGCAGATGGACGAAGTTGTTATCGTAGGATACAGCAAAGTAAAAAAGGAAAGTTTAACCGGATCATTACAAACTTTAGATAATAAAAAATTATTGGATGTTACTACTCCGAATGTCGAAAACTTATTGGCAGGAAAAGCAACCGGAGTTTTCGTCAGTACCAGTGGAGGTCAGCCTGGCGGTGCTTCAAAAGTAGTTATTAGAGGTAGAAGTACTGTAAACGGAAGTACGGATCCTCTATGGGTAGTCGATGGTGTAATTGTGGGAAACAGTTCCCCTCCAATGAATCCTTCTGACATCGAAAATTTGACGGTTCTTAAAGATGCCGCTTCTACAGCTGTTTATGGTTCACAAGGAGCCAATGGGGTAATTGTAGTCACCACAAAAAGCGGTAAAGCCGGGAAATCAACTATTAATTTCTCTTCAAGAACAGCAATCTCGACCGTAAACAATGGAAATCTCAAAATGATGAACGGATCTGAATTATATGACTTTTATGATTCTTTTGCGAACAAACAAGATTTTCAAAATGTTTGGTGGTGGACTCCTGAATTAAGAAACAAAAACTACGACTGGTGGAAAAATGGTACTAAAACCGGTATTGCTCAGGATTACAACTTATCGATTAGTGGTGGTGGAGAAAACTTCAAAAGTTATGTTTCCTTAGGAGTTTATGATGAAACCGGAGCTGTAAAGGGCTACGATTACAAAAGATACAACGGTTTGATGAAATTTGAATACAAACCAATTTCATGGCTGACTATAAAACCACAGATCAATTTAACCCGCGAAAAAGTATACGATCAACAACATAGTGTAGGTGCTATGTATCGCAACCTGCCTTGGGATAGTCCTTATTTACCGGACGGGTCATTGGTAGGAAATGCACCCAACCCAACCTGGGTAAATACGACCGGATCTAACTATTTGTATGATTTACAATGGAATTATTCTGAATCAGAGAAATATAGTGTTCGTGCCAATATGGATTTCGATGCAAAATTAACAAGCTGGCTGACGTATTCTTCTGTAAACAATTATATCTTCGACAATTACAATTCAACAGCCTATTCGGATCCTAGATCCTCCTCGGCCTTAGCCGTAAAAGGGAGAATAGAAGACCAATTTGAAACTTATAACAAACTATATACTAATCAATTATTAAGATTCAACAAGTCGTTTGGTGTACATAATGTGAATGCTGTTGCAGGTTATGAATGGAATGAATATAATTTCAAAAAAACACAGGCAATTGCAACAGGTATTCCTCCTGGAATTAGTGTAACAGACCCCGCTGCAAAACCTGAAGCTGTAAACGGGAACAAAAAACAATGGGCCGTACAATCCTTACTATCAAATGTAAATTATACCTATGATAATCGTTATTTGGCACAATTTTCTTTCAGACGTGACGGAGCATCGAATTTTGGTAAAAATGCACAATACGGTAATTTCTTCTCTATTAGTGGTGGATGGAACATTCACAATGAAGCTTTCTTTAAAGCGGACTGGGTGAACAACTTAAAACTAAGAGCGAGTTATGGTTCTGTAGGGAATCGTCCAAACAGCTTATACGGCCACTTGCCACTATATACTTTTGATTATAGCTATGATGAAAACCCTGGTGCCTTAATTTCACAATTAGCCAATCCTGATCTAAGCTGGGAAAAAACATTTACGACCGGTGTGGGTCTGGATATAAGTCTTTTCAACAGAGTAAACATTACTTTAGATTATTACGATAAAGATACTTCTGATTTATTGTATCAGGTTCCACTTCCGGGAGTTATCGGGGTAACCCGTATCTGGAGAAATGTTGGGGCTGTAAACAACAGAGGATTCGAAGCCTCGGTTAATGTAGACATTATCAAAACTAAAGATTTGGTTTGGTCCTTTGATGCCAATATTGGGTTTAACAAGAACAAAGTCACACGTCTGTATGGAGACAAACAAGAAATAATCGCCCCTGATGGTAGTGGTATTTCAGGAGCAGCTGATAAATTATGGAAACCTGGTTACGATGTAGACAGCTGGTTCCTTACGGAATGGGCTGGCGTTGATCCGGAGAATGGGAAACCACAATGGTTCACAACAAATACTGCCGGTGAGCGTGTAAAAACTTATAGTTATGGTGAAGCTTCTAAATTTAAAAAAGTAATCGGTTCCTACACTCCCGATTTCTTCGGAGGATTCTCAACCAGCCTGAACTATAAAAACTTTGATTTTGCCGCTATTTTCAGTTATTCTGTTGGAGGTGAAATCTACAACTATGCCAGATCAGAATTTGACTCAGATGGTGCCTATTCTGACAGAAACCAAATGAATCTGCAAACCGGATGGAGCCGTTGGGAAAAACCGGGTGATATTGCTACACACCCACAGGCGATTTACAACAACCCGAGCAACTCTCAGAAATCCTCTTCCCGTTTCTTAGAAACCGGAACTTATTTAAAAATGAGAAGTCTTTCTTTGGGGTATAACATACCGTTACAACATTTACATATTACCAACTTAAGATTATTTATAACCGGAGAAAACTTATTCACCATCTCACATTTTTCAGGTGTAACCCCTGAGTTGTCACCAAATTGGAACGCTGCTACAGAACAATATGTAATTTCGGGCGTAGCCTCAGATATTTATCCGCAAACTCGTAAAATTACACTAGGTCTCAACTTAACGTTATAAAATCAAAATCATGAAAAAGATATTACTATTAGGTATTGCAATTAGTGTTCTGAGCTCATGTGAGTTAGACAGAGAACCTTTTTCTTCCTATACAAAAGATAAAATACAACAAGATAAAGAAGCTTCGGTAGAAGTATTACTAAACGGATGTTATGCCCAATTAAAAACCTGGTCAGATGTGATGCACCGTGTTGGTGAATATCCGGGAGACAACATTATGATTAGAGGAACTTCTACAGATCACTTTTACTCTTTTATTTCCTATCAGCATGTTCCCGACAATAACAGATTATCTACTTTCTGGAACAATGGTTACAAAATCATTTCACAATCAAGCGATTTGATAACATCTATTAAAGAAGGAGAAAGCCCTGCTATCGACCAACAATTAGGAGAAGCTTATTACTTAAGAGGCATGATTTATTTTTACTTATGCCGTACGTACGGAAGACCTTACGCACAATCACCTGAGACTAATTTAGGTGTGCCGATTGTAAACGGTCTACCGGCAGATCTTTATAATTTGAGACTTCCGGATCGTTCTACTGTAAAAAACACTTACGACCAGGCAATTAACGACTTGAAAAAAGCGGAAGCCTTAATGACGGTTGGTAAATCTGCTGCTTATGCTACCAAAGAAGCGGCTCAGGCTATGCTTTCAAGAGTCTATTTGTACATGAGTGGTACCTATGAAACGCCAAATCAGGAGTATGCAACACTTGCTATTGATTATGCAAAAAAAGTAATCATGAGCGGCAGATACAACCTGTTGAGCCGAGCAAACTTTATGAAATACAATACTTTTGCACCGGATGCTGCTGAACAAACTGAAACTATTTTTGCAGTAAAAAGAGTAGCTTCAGAATATTCAGGCTTCGACCACTATTATGGAATTGGAGGAATGTATGCCAATATTCAGGGACAAGGATGGGGAGAGATGTATGCCAGCGGAGAATACCTTGATTTATTGAGAAAAGCCGGACTTAAAAAAGATGCTCGTTGGGCCTTTATTGATCCGCAATACACCAAAGATGCCAGTGGAAATAAAACAGAAGCTTTCCGTTTTATCACAGATGTTTTCAATGCCGGCGGTACACAAACCGGATACAATTATGTGCAGCAGCCTTTAAAAACAAAAGCCGACGGATCGTATTTTATAACCATTGGAACTACAGACTACAACCTTACCGTTGTAAATGCAGCCGAAAATCAATACTCCATCTCTTATCAGGGGAAAACCTATACTGGAGAGAAAGATTATATGATGCTTTTAAACCGTGTCTATCCAATGTTTTATATCACAAAATGTTCTTTACAAAATAATGATTCACACCTACACTCGCCTATCATCTCAAGATTAGCCGAAATGTACCTGAACATGGCCGAAGCTTATGCAAAAAAAGGAGATTACTCTAATGCTTTGACTAACCTGAACATTATTCGTGAAAGATCAATTGTTGGTGGAGGTTATACATCCTTAAACAGTACAAACGCTGTACAGCGTATTGATGAAGAACGTCAGTTAGAATTGGCTTTTGAAGCACACCGTGGTTATGACGTTTACAGAAACGGACAGACCATGACACGCCGTTACCCGGGTCCTCACTTACCAATGAATGACATTCCGGCGACAAGCCCTCGTGTGGTACAATACATCCCGCAATCTGAAGTTAATGCTTACCCTGGAACTTTAACACAAAACCCATAGTTTTTTATTTATTGTTTGTTTTGAAACCTCTCTAATTTGGTCAATTAGAGAGGTTACTTTAAAAAAGAAGAATACATTTATAATAACTTAATCGCAACAAATGAAAAAAATAGTATACCTGTTTTTTGCTTCTTTTCTAGTTTCGGTTTCCTGCGTTGGCAGCAATGATGATGTACCATCGAAAAATGAAACCATAGAAAATCCAAAAACGACAATTTCTCTACCGCTTGGTGGAAATGCGTATAGTTCTAAACATTTAGATGAAACTAATACAATTACAGACAATGGCATCGAGAACTGGAAGGATTCCAATGAGTTTTTCACCGCCTATTTCAGGATTTCCAAACCCGGAACCTTTCAAATTACCGTAGAAGAATCAGTCGAAGTTTATGGAAAATCAGAACTGGAATTTTCGATTAATAATGAATCCAAAAAAGTAAACTTCACCACTTCAAAAAAGGCTGTTATCGCAGGAACCTGGAACCTTAAAAAAGAAGGATATATTGCTGTTAAAATAAAAGGAATCAGTAAAACCGGCGATCGTTTCCCGTCTATTAGTCGTCTAACGATTGCAAGTGCTGATTTTGACGGTAAAATCTCCTATGTACCCAACAATGAAGGTGACTTTTATCATTGGGGACGTCGTGGACCTTCTGTTCATTTAAACTATCAGACTCCCGAAAACACCAACACCGAGTGGTATTACAACGAAATTACCGTTCCTCAAAACGAAGATAAAATCGGGTCTTACTTTATGGCAAATGGTTTTGGCGAAGGTTACTTCGGAATTCAGGTAAACTCAGCCACCGAAAGAAGAATTTTATTCTCGGTTTGGAGCCCGTTTACAACTGACGATCCTAACAGTATTCCGGAAACTCATAAAATTAAACTACTGAAAAAAGGCGAAAATGTACACACAGGCGAATTTGGTAACGAAGGCTCAGGAGGACAAAGCTATCTGAAATACAACTGGAAAGCCGGAAACACCTATAAGTTTTTACTTCGCGGATTGCCTGCCGGTAATAACACCACCACGTACACCGCTTACTTTTACGCTCCCGAATTGAATAAATGGTTATTAATTGCCAGTTTTAATCGTCCTCAAACCAATACCTATTTGAAAAGATTTCATTCCTTTCTGGAAAATTTCATCCCGGAACAAGGAGATCTGTCTCGCAAAGTCCTGTTCAATAATCAATGGGTTTGTGATGAAAAAGGCAACTGGTTCGAAGTTAATTCAGCACGCTTTACAAACGACAACACAGGGGTAAAAGAGTACCGAATGGATTTTGCCGGAGGAACGGAAGATGGTTTCTTTTATCTAAAAAATGGAGGCTTTTTTAATGACTATACCACGCCAAAAACTATTTTTACAAAACCATTAACAAATAAAAAACCGGAAATCAATTTCAATACATTACCATAAAATACCTCACAACAATAATCCCCGATAATCGGATTTTAGATTATCAATCATTTCAAATCAAAATAATACATTATGAAAACTAGTATTTTAAAATTCATGTTAGCCGCCTGTATTCTGTTTGGAGGAACAAACGCATCGGCACAAATGATTAAAACCAAAACACCTGCCCGTGCAAAAGGCCAAACCGACGTCTTGCGTTTGGCAACAGCACCAATACCTACCGTTCGTGTTGCCTTTATAGGTCTTGGAATGCGTGGTCCCGGAGCAGTTGAGCGCATGACACATATTCCGGGTGTAGAAATTGTCGCATTATGTGATATGACACAGGAAAATACTTCTAAAGCAAACGAAACCTTAACCAAAGCCGGATTTCCTAAAGCTCAGGAGTTTTACGGTGACGAAAATGCCTGGAGAAAAGTTACCGCTTTACCTAATGTGGATTTAGTATATATCGCTACCGATTGGAAACACCATGCGATCATTGGCGTTCAGGCCATGAAAGACGGTAAACACGTAGCTATAGAGGTTCCCGGTGCAATGACAATGGAAGAAATCTGGCAGCTTATTGATACTTCCGAGAAAACCCGTAAACACTGTATGCAGCTTGAAAACTGTGTGTACGACTTCTTCGAACTTACAACATTAAACATGGCGCAGCAAGGTGTGTTTGGAGAAATTCTTCATGCCGAAGGATCTTACATCCACGGACTTCAGCCTTTCTGGGGAGAATACTGGAACAACTGGAGAATGGATTACAACATCAAACACCGTGGTGACATCTATGCTACACACGGTATGGGACCGGCTTGTCAGGCTTTAAACATTCACCGTGGTGACAAAATGAACTTTTTAGTTTCTATGGATACTAAAGCAGTTGGAAATCCGGCATACATTAAAGAAAAATCAGGAAAAGAAATCAAAGATTTCAGAAATGGAGATCACACCATGACCATGATTCGTACCGAAAACGGAAAAACAATCCAGATTCAGCACGATGTTACCTCTCCTCGTCCGTACAGCAGAATGTACCAATTAAGCGGTACAAAAGGTTTTGCTAACAAATACCCACTAGAAGGATATGCTTTAGACGGCAAAGAACTAGGTGACGACGTAAAACCAAATCACGAAAAATTAAGTGCACACTCTTTTGTTCCGGCAGAGGTGAAAAAAGCATTAATGGAAAAATACAAACACCCAATTGTAAAAAACATCGAAGAGCAGGCTAAAAAAGTGGGTGGTCATGGCGGAATGGATTTCGTAATGGATTACCGTTTGATTTACTGTCTGCAAAAAGGACTTCCGTTAGATATGGACGTTTACGACTTAGCCGAATGGTCTTGTTTAGGTCCATTAACCGAGATTTCCCTTGACAACGGTTCAGCTCCTGTAGAAATTCCGGATTTCACACGTGGCGGATGGAACAAGTTGAAAAAATTAGAATTTTCAGAATAAAAATTTATTGGTTAGTTAGTAGAAACAAGAGGGCGCGATTTATAGTGCTCTCTTGTTCATTATAGTCAACACTAATTAAAATTAAAGATGAAAAAAATATACCTTACCTTTCTGTTTCTTTCTCTTATCCTTTGTGCAACAGCACAAGAGAAACAAAGTTTTGCTATTGCTAATGGAAATTTCCTGTTGAACGGAAAACCCATACAAATTCATTCCGGTGAAATGCACTACTCGCGCATTCCACAGCCCTATTGGCGTCATCGCTTAAAAATGATGAAAGCAATGGGTTTAAATGCTGTGGCCACTTATGTATTTTGGAACTATCATGAAACGGCACCCGGAATCTGGGACTTTAAAACCGGAAATAAAAACCTCGCCGAATATATTAAAACGGCTCAGGAAGAAGGTCTATTTGTGATTTTACGCCCGGGTCCTTATGTTTGTGCCGAATGGGAATTTGGAGGTTATCCGTGGTTTTTACAAAATGTTCCTGATATGATCATTCGTGGAAACAACACCGCCTATCTGGCCGCAACTAAAGCTTATTTTACCGAATTGTACCATCAGGTTAAGAATTTACAAATCACCAAAGGAGGCCCTATTATTATGGTTCAGGGCGAGAACGAATTTGGATCCTATGTAGCGCAACGCAAAGATATTCCGCTTGAGGAGCATAAAAAATACAGTGCTGCCGTTTTTCAGCAGTTAAAAGATATTGGTTTCGAAGTACCGTTTTTTACTTCAGACGGAAGCTGGTTGTTTGAAGGCGGGGCTTTACCCGGTGCACTCCCAACAGCAAATGGCGAAAGTGATATTGCGAAATTAAAAAATGTGGTCCACCAATTCAACAACGGACAAGGTCCGTATATGGTGGCTGAATTTTATCCGGGCTGGCTGGATCACTGGGCTGAACCCTTCCCGACACAAACTCCGGAAGAAACTGTTAGCCAAACACAAAAATATTTAGACCATCAGGTTTCATTCAACTATTACATGGTACATGGCGGGACTAACTTCGGCTTTACTTCCGGAGCCAATTACGACAAAGAACATGACATTCAACCCGACATGACTTCTTACGATTACGACGCTCCAATTAGTGAAGCAGGTTGGGCAACCCCAAAATACAATGCGTTAAGAGCCCTGCTTAAAACCAATGAAACTCCGGCTGTTCCGGCAAAAATGCCTGTGATCACTATTCCGAATATTGCCTTAACGAAAGTCGTTGACTTAGCCGATTTAAAGTCTAAAATCCCTCCCGTAACGGCAGACAATCCTTTAACTTTTGAACAACTCAATCAGGGAGACGGTTATGTTTGGTACAGCAAAAGATTTACACAGCCTATTAGCGGGAAGCTGGAACTAAAAGGATTGCGCGATTATGCCATCGTGTATGTCAACGGAAAAAAAGTAGCAGAACTGAACCGATACTATAAAAAATACGATTGCGAAATTGAAGTTCCTTTTAATGCAACACTAGATATTTTGGTGGAGAATATGGGACGTATCAATTACGGCTCTCAAATTAATGCCAATAACAAAGGAATTATTAGTCCCGTAGTTATTAATGGCGAAACCATTACCGGAAACTGGAAAATGTACAAATTACCAATGACACAGGAACCGGATGTAACAGCTTACAAAAACTCAGCAAAAACAGATCGTCCTACGGTATATCAGGGAAACTTTAATCTGAGTAAAACCGGAGATACCTTCCTGGACATGCGCGACTGGGGCAAAGGAATTGTTTTTGTAAACGGAATCAATATTGGGCGTTACTGGAGCGTTGGCCCACAGCAAACACTGTATGTTCCGGGCTGCTGGCTTAAAAAAGGCAAAAACACCATCCTGATCTTTGAACAGAAAAACGGAAAAATCCAAAAGGAAATAAAAACAATGGTTACTCCAATTTTAGAGGAATTAAAACCCGAAAATGGTTAGTAAACCATAGGGCGAGCCAAAAAGTCAGCAGCTCACTATTTTCTTTAAACTACAAATACTTTTAATTTTTTTTTTAAGAATTACCTAAAACTATTGGCTGAAAAAAAAATGACCTTTTTAATATTCAAAAAAGGTCATTTTTTTTATTTTTTAATACCAAGAGAATTACTTCTTAATTTATCCTTTCGTCTCCAATTTATTAAAAAAAGCCCTTAAGATCTATTTTAGAAAACCGATACAGAAAGTACTATTCTTTTATAAAACACTTACTAATATTTTTTATTTTAAGTACATATAATCCTGCAGACAGGGCATTAACATCAATCTGTCCTGAATGGAGAGTCCCTGATAATACCTGCTGTCCTGTAATATTGAAAATTGTAAATTTTTCTTTTTCAGCATTCCTAACAATTAATACCTCTTTTACAGGATTTGGATATACTTCGATTTCTTGAGGTTCTTCCAATTCTTTTATAAAAGTCTTTCTCATACCTCCATTAGGAATCCTCAAATCTGTTACGGTTACATTAGATGTTATATCAATCTTTTCATCAGCCAACAGCTGAAAAGTACATAAATGAGGATACTTAGTAGCAATAGTATTTCTTATTACTAAAGCCTGACCGGGCGTAAACATAAAACGACAGTTGCCATAATCCATCATGTTTTCTATTAATCTTCTCTGACCATTGCATTGAACAGGTGCAATGCAATCTTTATAGGTGTCCTCATAGGTATCTTCAGCAGGAGGAGTATCGCTAATTCCGTCATTTAAACCGGTACAGCCTCCCATAAAAGTGTGTTTTAATCCAAAAAAATGTCCCAATTCATGAGTAAGAGTATTCACATTTAGTGAATTGTAATCCATCAAAATCATTTTTTTAAAGATTTCTCCGTTATCTGTAATTGTAGCTCCTGTCGCAAACTCTCCAACAATATTAGAATTAACTCCACTTGTCTTCATCTTAGGTACAAATTTAACAAATACTTCTCTATCTGTAATAGTATTGAAATCGATCTCACCGTCTTTCTTATCATCTACTATTTTATTTGCATCATATTCCGTTTTCCCTTTTTTGATCGTAAAACAACTGAACGTACCTCAAACCTAATAATCATCACTTATTAATTGCCAATCGGTACCATCACTTTGGAAACTATAGATTCTGTTACTACCCATAACAGCAGTGCTGGATCCTCCTCTGTCTAAATAAAATGTAGTTGTATTTTTATTACCGCCAGTCGTATTCTTAATAATATAAATTCTTCCTTTACAGGTACTGGCTGCAGGAAATGTAACCGCTCCTGCACTTGAATAAACACCTGGTTTTAAAATAAGTGTGTAATCAGTATCGGTTAAAGTGGTACTGCCTGTTACTGCTCTTATGGGTAAAGAAACTGACCCGCCTACCTGCAAAACAGAATTGGCAACTGCTCCATTTGTAAATATCCCTACTCTAACGGTACCCGCTGTACCAGTTCCCTGTCCTTGTATGCGCATCATTTCAAAGGTACCATCGATAAAATGATACTTTTTAAATATAATAGGCTCATCACCATTGTCCCCGGTAATAATTTCTAAAGAACCACTATCATTGGTACCTGCAGATCCTATTTCAAAAAAATCATTGCCAGCAGAACTTCCTTTCCATCTAAAATTTCCATCTGAATTCGAAAAAAACATAGATTTAAATGAGCTCGCTGCGGGAACTTCAAATTGTAAAGCAGAAACTCCATTGCCTCTTAGATAGGCCATGTATTGATTTGGATCACTAAAATCTGCAGCTGTTGTTACCAACCCCAATGTACTGCGTTTTCCTACTTCAAGAATAGAAGTAGTATTAGAGGTCAGGGCTACTTTTGTATCAGTGGTCGTTCCTAATACACTGGTTGCTGTTGCATTCGAATTACCGTTTAAACTCCAGCTATTTGCACCTCCTCCTATTAAAGAAAGAGTACCATTGCTCAACCCAATATACAATTGATTCGTATCGGAGGTTTTGTATAAATTACCTAGTCCGGCATTGGTAATCGTTGGTGCTAATGCCGAAGTGGTACTAATTTGAGAACGGCTAATGTTACTGAAAAGCAGTATTAAAAATATAAATTTAAACTTCATTTTTTCCTAAATCTATTTAATTCTTTTTACAAGTAAGGAAGACCCGTTATTGGTCATCGTTAGTGACGAAACACCAGCAGCAGCAGTAGAAGCGTATATACGCCCTTTTACAATAATCGTAACATTGGCTGTTGTGGTTTCTATTATTTTAGTTACTGCGACTGAATTTTTATCCACAAGGCTATTTCTGGAATAGGTATACGCTCTTGTGCCCGGTGCTTCTGTACCTCCAACCTCCAGGTAGAATTCTCCGCCGGATGTTTCATTATTAATAGCCGTTGTACTTACTCTGTAGGTTATTTCATAACGACCAGGTTTGATAATGATAAGCATATTTGATGTTCCAGTAAAATCTGAAAGATCAAAAATTCCAAAACCAGAAAATCCAATACTTGAAAAGCTATTCGTAAGCACCTGAGAAACAACCGGAGTAGCAAGATATGTTTCCGCAACGTTCCCTATTCCCTGCTCTATAGTTCTCAAAGTTCCTTTATTATCAATCACTTTGATCTTTTGTGCATACCCCAGACTACAAACTGCCAAAAAAAGCGCCAAAATATTGATTTTAAGAAACATATAGATTTATTTACAAAGATTATTTAACATACTGAACTTCAATAACATCAGAGGCATACATTGGTATGAAGCTCTCACTATACGTAATAGTAACTTTATCCGCTGCTGCAACAAAATCGGTACCTGATCTTAATTTAATACCGTTTCTAAAAACAAATAATTTAGCATCTGTAGTTCCGGCAGTCAGAACCGGTAAACCCACTACCGCAACATCTACATTTGCGGCCGCATTGGCTACTTGTGTATACTCTACTCTGATTCCGCTCACTAAACTTTCGGCTTTCATTTTTTTGGTAGCACCTGTAGCTTCGTCTCTTACTAATAAAGTCCAGCCTGTACCTGTTCCGCCATGTATTGATGCTGTTGTTGCATCGGTAGATGGAGCGCCTGTTTCTAAAACAAGACCATCAAGACCAAATACTTTTCCGGTTGCATCTATATAAGTATCATCGGTCAGTTGGCCTCCTAATTGCCAGGTGGTGGTGGTGAGCTCATTAGTTTTATTTACAATCTGTGTAATACCATTACTGGATTGAAAATACTTTATCGTACCTTTATTATCAACCACTTTTACCGCGCTCGTAAATCTGTTAATGTCTGCCTTCGACTGTGCATTTGCTGCGCTAACTCCAAGAAGAACTGTTGCACAAAGTGCAAATTTTAAAAATTTCGCTTTCATCATTTTTCTGTTTTAATTATTAATTTTAATTTATGGTTTACGTTTTTGTATTAATAAATCAGTACGATCCGTACTTCATCATTTTGATAGCAAATAGCACTGGGCTCTAATTTTATAGTACCAGGTTTCACTATGGAGAAATCTACTCTGATACCATTTCTGTATACATTTACTTTTTGCGGATCATTAATGGGAGATACCGTTGTGAATTCTGCCTGACCTTCTTTGGCGATATACAATTCCTGTTTTTCCTGTACAAACGAAGTTGTTGCGACTTTTTTCAGTGCTCCTGTACTTTTATCTGCGACTACAATTTCATCGGTTGTGAGATCTCCCGCTTCCAGCCCTTTTATGGCAAGTGTATTTATCGCTGTTGTGGTTACCGTTGTGGGGGTTTCTAATGCACCTCCTAATTGCAGCTTGCCGTTAGAAAATGTCAGACCGTTACCAGCTGTTACCGATAGAGTGTCATCCGTGATCGCTATTTTATTCCATTTATTTTTCGACCAATAATAATATCCGGGTGTAATATCTGAAACGGTGGCGATGTTGTAAACCAGTAAACTTTCAACATTACCATTTGCAATCGTCGTTAAGTCTTTACTTCCCGTTAATGCGATTCTGGGAATAATAACCCCTTTATTAGTTGAAACGATATCAAGCATTGCGGAATTATCCGGTTTAGAATTCCCTATCCCTACCTGGCTATACGAGACACCATATAATAGTAGTAAAATCGAAATAAATAGTAATCTGTAACTCATCCTAATTTTTTGTATATCAGTTCCACAAAATTGCTTAATTTATTTTGCAAGATTAATCCTAAAAAAAGCAATGATTTAATCAAAAGCAATAAATGGTTTATCTGAAGTTATATGTGGAATATTAAGTTAAAAAATGGTTTAATATTCTTCATCGGACCTTATGAAGCGTTGTCAGTGACCGTCATCAGATAAAAAAGTTGAGACCGATTGTGTCAGAGATGTACCCGGACAGGAAGGACAGATACAACCGCTTTGGTTAGAATGTTACCGAAAAGAGGAAGGCAAAATGTTGGGAAGAAAAAGATCGATTTAAACAGCTCTTCAATAAGGCGTTTCACTTATTTAAAACAAACAGAGCCAGCTATATAGGTAAGAAACAGGCTTCTTTTTAGATTCTTTTATAAACATATACCAATGCGTCGGGACTAGGTGTTAAATGTTTTTTTTGAATTACACCCAACGGGTTATAAAAGGTAATACAAAAATGGGCGAAATGCCTTTTTAAGAATACAAAGCCTAAACCTACCTATTAAATGTACAAATAAATTGCACCGGCGGAAATCTTACGAGTTTTTCCACTTATTACTTCTAACTTTCAAAAATGTCAATATATAGACCAGCTGTTACTTATCGTTTATATAATCTAAAAATATGAAGTAACATTGTTTGTCATTTTTTCCCTAGGATTGGTACTAAGAGAAAATCTATTTCGCAGTACCGTTTTTATCCGATTTTCAATTTATACACAGCTTAGGTACTCGAACGGCATCTCTTTCTCAAAAATTGCACGAAATTGGGAACATCTGGCATCGGGTAGTATTACCTTATCACAGATCAGGATGAAGAAAAATATAAGTGAATAGCTTTGAAATTTATTCAAAAAGAAGGAATAGAGCAGCAGTAAAATAAAATAGCAATTTTTAAGATGAGAATACTAAATTTAAAAAGCAGTCTGGTACTTTTATTGATTCCATATTGTGCCACTTCCCAAATAATCAATACAGGCGAGCTTTTTGTGGCATCCAATACTCCTGTAAGTTTTGTAAACGCTTTCGATAATAAATCTAAAGCTGTTTTAATTAATGATGGTGAATTATTTTTATACAATCATATAAACAATGACGGCTTGATCAGTTTTAGTCCTGGTAATTCCAGAAGCATAACACGATTAAGAGGAGTCTCAGGGTATCAGAATATATCCGGGAATATCCCTATCGAACTCTATAATGTCGAATTTAATAACACTAGTAATGGTAATGATGCAACTTTTCAGGTTTCTAACTATTTAAGTATTTCGGGAATGGCCGACTTCAAAGAAGGAATTATCGACGATGATTCTTTTGGAGGTCTGGTTATTTTTGAAAATGGCTCAGGCTGCGTAAATGTTAGTGACAAAAGTTTTGTAGATGGTGAAGTAATGAAAAATGGAAATAATGACTTTACCTTTCCGGTTGGAGATCAATTAAAATACCGTTCTGCTGGCATTTCTGCTCTTAAAATGGATACTGATGCTTTCAGTGGAAAATACTTTCTGAAAGATGCAGGTATTTTGTATCCTTTTAAGAATAAAACAAGCAATATTCTGGTTGTAAATGATAAAGAATACTGGGCCGTTAAAAAACTAGGAAGCACTTCAGATCTTATCCTCACTTTAAGCTGGGATGAATCGGTAACTCCGGCAAGTATTACTGAATCGCCTTCTGAGATCCATATTGTGCGTTGGGATAGTGCTAAAAATAGCTGGATTGACGTAGGCGGAGTAGTGAACAAAGAAGATCAAACGATCTCTTCTCCTGTTAATCTATCCGGTAATGGTATATTTACTACTGCTAAAGTTAAAAAAACAGTTTCTTTTGTAGTGTATAATGCCGTTTCTCCCAATAAAGACGGACTGAATGATTATCTAAGAATTGAGGGGTTAGACGGGACTCAAAATGAAGTTGAAATATACGATAGCAGAGGGATTAAAGTATTCCGAACAACAGCATATGGCACCAATGAAAACGTTTTTAATGGATTTGCTAATGTCAAAAATGTTTTCTTAAAAAACGAAGGACTGCCTGACGGAACTTATTTTTATATTCTATCCGTTACTAAAGATACTTTTACAACGAAACAAGTCGGGTATTTATATTTAAGTCAATAAAAAAGGGTGGTTATTTTACTTTTCACACCATAAAAATGCCCCCAAATAGTGTTTGACTTTTTTGGGGGCATTTTAAATGTTCTTTACTTTTAATACTTCAGATTACTTCCAGTTAAAAGTAATTTTCTTTTCGATTTCAGGATTCAGACTTAAAAATACCGGACAGGTCATCGCAGCGCGTTCCAGGATTGTTTTGCTTTTCTCATCGGCATCCCCTTTCATTTCAAAAGCGATTTCAATCGCTCCTATACGTCTCGGTTCTGCGTTCATAATCTTCGTTACTTCGGCAGTTGAATCGACTAAATTTACATTCAGATCACGGGCTTTAATTCCCATAATCGTCATCATACAGCTCGCTAAAGCATTGGCAACAGTATCTGTGGGAGAGAAAGCTTCTCCTTTTCCGTTATTGTCTACAGGAGCATCCGAAATGATTTCACTTCCGGATTGCACATGGATTGATTTTGTTCTTAAATCGCCTAAATAGGTTACTTTTGATGTCATTAATTTGCTACTTTTAAAGTTAAATCATTATCGTAATATAAGATGTAAACACCTTTGTTTGCGTGCCCGCCATCCTCTTTTTTATAAAATTGAAATTTATTGTCAACCTGTTCTGTTGTCATTAAATCGGCTGTTTCCTGATAGGTTTTTCCCTGAACCAAACGCATCATGGTATCAAAAGTAACATCAAATCCTCTTGTAGCGTAAGTATTTGGATTTACTTTATTTTTCAATCGGTACTCTTTTTCGAAAATCAAAACAGAAGATTCATCACTATCACGGGTAACTGACGGATACATCAATTTCAGCTTAATTAAACTATCAAAACTAATCTCATCCGAATCCAGCGTATTGTTTGGCTCTAAAACAACCAACTGTATCTGACAGGTTTTTTGAGCATCTGTCAAAGCTTTTATGGTCGTTCTAACCATTGCCGTATTGGCCGTTTCCATTACTACATAGTTCATTCGGTTAGGCAACAATAAGCTTTTTAAATTGGCCACATCCAGAGCTCCGGTTTCAGTCAGATTAGCAAAGACAACTCCTTTTTGGTTTTGTTTGATATAACTGATAACTGATTCTTTCTTTTTGTCTACCACCGCAACGATGTTTCCATTCTTCCCTCTCATATAATCAAAAACGGCATTTCGCACCACATCGTTTGATGGAATCGTCTGATACAAATTATCAATTGGGTTGGCTTTGTCTTTTGATAATGGAGAAATCACAGGAATATTATACAAACGCAATGTATTAGCAGTAGATTCGGCATTACTTTGATAAAAAGGCCCCACTACAGCATTGGCATCCTGCAATTTATTCTGAGCCATTAAACCTGAAACATTGGAACTATTTTTCGTCTCCTGAGAATCATAAATTGCAACATCAATTGGCAGCTTTAAAGTTCTTGCCGAATCGATTGCCATCAAAGCTCCCGAATAAAAGTCAAGCGTCATATTCAAAAATTTATCACTCTTAATTCGACTGGCAGCACTGATCGTATCCCCCTGCATTTTCGCTAAATTGAATGGCAATAATAAAACCAGTTTTTTACGATCGTTCTCCCCTCTTTTTTTAGTCAGTTCCACCACTTCCGGATTCGCGGAAACGGTTTCAGACTTCACTTTATCTACCACTTTTATTCCTGCCGTATTTTCAACTGGTTTTTCAATGGTCTTTTCAATCGTTTTTTCAACTTCTTTTTCAGCAGGCTGTTGGTGTACGATAATTGGTGTTGATGCCACATATCCTGCCGGAACTTTTAAAACCATTCCCTCTTTTACTCCTTCAGAAAGTGCCGGATTTAAGGCCGTTAATTCTTCCTGAGTAATATGAAAAGTATGCGTTAAACTATAAAAAGTTTCTTTGGGTTTCACCTGATACTCCATATAAGACGTTGCTTTTTTCGAAGTTTCCACTGCTTTTTTTGTTTCAGCCGGTTTTACAGCAGCAGCCACAGGCGGAGCAGAAGTTTCTGTTTTAGGAGCAGTTCCTTTTATCGTCAGACGATACCCTATCGGTAAGTTGGAAACAATTGGAGGATTTCGCTTTTCTAATTCTTCAACTGTCATTCCATATTGTTTTGCAATTGAAAATTTAGTTTCTTTTGCCACCACATCATGGTAAATATACTTTTCCGGTGCTGCCGATTTCGGTTTCGCTGAAGTTGCAACAGTTGTTTTCACCGCACCTCCTTTTGACGGGATCTCAAGAGTTTGTCCAATTTGCAAACCGTCTTTCACCAAAAAAGGATTAGCTGCTTTTAAAGCTTCATCCGTAACATTATATTTTTTCTCAATTCCAAACAAAGTTTCTTTTGGCTGTACTTCATGTGTAATCGTCTTTCCTGAATTTGAACTTTTCACAGGAGCAACATCATTTTTAACTGCTGTTTTGGCACCACTTGTCGGAATCAATAAAACGGTATTGGGTTTAACTCCATTTCTGGCATCAGGATTCAGAGAATAAATATCATAAGGCGTAACCTTAAATTTAACAGCAATCTGGTTAATAGTTTCTCCGCTTGAAACCGTATATTTTACCACCTTTTCTTGTGAAAATGCGGAACTGGTTGCAAAAAAAATCAGAGACAATAATGTTGAATAATATTTCATAATAAAGCTTAAAACAATTTAATTCCTAATTCAAAAACAAGTTACAAAATTCTCTGTAAAACAAAATCCCTGCCACTTGTTTTTCTGCATTGCTTATTCTCTAAGATCAATCTCGACCTTAGCAATACTTACCTCTTTATATAACTCATCTTCCTCTTTTTTCTTGCATTGATATAGTACTTCTTCCATATTTTGGTACTTATCGGAGTACACATAGTACGAAAGACTATTAATATTAAAAAAGAAACTGGCGTTAAAATCGCCGGAATCAATGAGTTTCATAATAAGCTTATCCCTTAGCGTTGCGTCTGTAAATATACCTAAAACTAAGTAATAGCCGTTTGAAACTTCACGAAGATTATCATAAACTTCCACCTTTACCGTTTTATCTGTTCTAAGTGGATTTTCTTTTAACTCACGCTTCATTTCTTCTGATGAGATCATTTTTGAATCGCCAATTAATCCGTTTTTTTTCTGATTTTTAATCGCCTGATCCTGATACTTTTTCAATTTCAGCAAAGCCACTTTATCATCAAAATTTCGGGCTTCCATGCTATAATAGGATGCTTTACTGATATGTCTCTTCACTTCGATCTTCTTCTGATTATCCAGTGAGTCAATTTTAGCAATCAAAAGCTGATTCTTTGCATCACCTTGCTCCTGCTCTATTTTGTACTGCTTTATTTCTTCCAATGAAAGACGTTGCTGCAATGAAACCGGATTATTATTTTTTTCGCTTTCGCGGATTTTTCTCTTGTATTCCTGGTTTTCGGCTACAGCGATTTTTTCGACTTTATTCATTAAACCGGCATATACTTTTCGGTTTTCTGCCAACTCTTTTTTTAACTGAGACGATAATTCATTCGTTTTCCCAATACTTTCGTAAGATTGTTTTTCCAGTCTTTTTGATTCGTCAACATTTAAAACATCCAGTCTTTTCAAATCGACCAGATCATCCTTCATAGTACGAACCAGCGAATCCAGTTTCGCCATTAAAACATCCTGCACATTTTTATTGGCTTCCAGTACCAATCGCAATTTTTCAACTGAATTTTCTTTCGAGCCATTCATATCATTCAGATTGATTTTCAAATCATTAATTTTTATAATTTTCTGATTCATTTCTTTCTGAACAACCAAACGGTCTTTCAAATCTTCCAATTCCACTGTTTTGGCTTTGGTTTTTTCCACCACTACCTGCTTTTCGGCCAGAGCAATCATCAGTTCTTCGCTTTCATTTGTTGGCTTTACACCTTTTGTATTAATGGCCAGCTTATTTCCAACAATCAGTCCGTTTACGATTTCAGGATTCTGCGATTCCAGCTGATCAATCGAAATTCCATATTTTTTAGCGATCGAAAACTTTGTTTCTTTAGGTTCGACCACATGAAAGACAGTTTCCTGATTGATGACACGAACTCGTCCGTCCAAAGTTTTTCGTTTATTCGGAATCGCAATAGTCTGTCCAACTTGTAATCCATTTTGAAGAAGATTTTTATTCCCATTTTCCAAATCCAAAACCGAAACATTATACTGTCTCGCAATACTAAATAAAGATTCTTTGGCCACAACCTGATGGCTGACTTTTGAAGAAACTGTACTTTCAGTTTGAGAAAGGTCTCCGGAACCTTGCGGAATAATTAATTGCTGACCAATCTGAAGTCCGTTGGTAAGAATCGCCTGATTGGCATTCTGAAGAGTTTCCACCGAAATGTTATACTGTTTTGCTAAACCAAAAAGAGTTTCTTTTGCGCCAACAACGTGAGTAATCTGCTGACTGGAATTTGGTTTTTCAGAGGAATGAACAGGAATCCTGATCATCTGATCGTCTTTGATTCCGTTTTGTGATTCGGGGTTGAGTTTGTAAATTTCTTCTACTGAAACCTTGTACTTTTGGGCAATAAAGTAAGCAGTTTCCCCCTTTTGAATCCGATGCTCAATAATTGAATCTTGTGCAGTTATTTTGTTAAAAGACAAAACAAACACAAGAGAAATCGTTAAAAATTCTCTCATAAATAGTAGGTTTAAAAAATTAAGGCGTTACAAATGTAACGCCTTAATTTTAAAAAATAGTACTATTCCCACTCAATTGTTGCAGGTGGTTTTGAGCTGATATCGTAAACCACACGATTCACGCCTTTTACTTTATTGATAATATCGTTAGACACTTTCATCAAGAAATCGTACGGTAAATGAACCCAGTCGGCTGTCATACCATCTGTTGATTCTACAGCTCTAAGCGCTACTACTTTTTCATAAGTACGCTCATCGCCCATTACACCAACGCTGTTTACCGGAAGCAAGATTGCTCCTGCCTGCCAAACTTTATCATACAATCCCCATGATTTTAATCCGTCGATAAAAACGGCATCTACGTCTTGTAAAATCTGAACTTTTTCCGGAGTAATATCTCCTAAAATTCTAATGGATAATCCTGGTCCCGGGAAAGGGTGTCTTCCTAATAATTCAGGATCTATTCCTAAAGTAGCTCCTACTCTTCGAACTTCGTCTTTGAACAGCATTCGAAGCGGCTCTACAATCTGTAATTTCATATAATCTGGCAATCCACCCACATTATGATGCGATTTAATGGTTGCCGATGGTCCTTTTACCGAAACTGACTCAATTACATCAGGATAAATAGTTCCCTGTGCCAGCCATTTTACATCTTCGATTAAGTGTGATTCATCATCAAAAACTTCGATAAATACACGGCCAATTGTTTTACGTTTGGTTTCAGGATCACTGATTCCTGCTAATTCTGACAGAAAACGATCGCCTGCATCTACTCCTTTTACGTTCAATCCCATTCCTTTGTATTGATTCAATACATTTTCGAATTCATTTTTACGCAAAAGTCCATTATTAACAAAAACGCAATATAAATTTTGCCCAATTGCTTTGTTTAACAGCACTGCAGCAACAGTAGAATCTACTCCTCCTGACAATCCTAAAACCACTTTATCATTTCCTAATTTCTCTTTTAATTCTCCCACCATTTCTTCTACGAAAGCTCCTGGTGTAAAGTTTTGAGGAACATCAGCGATATCTACTAAAAAGTTTTTCAGCATTTTTGACCCATCGGTAGAGTGAAAAACTTCAGGATGGTACTGAATAGCATAAGTAGTTTCACCTTCAATTTTATAAGCGGCAAATTCTACATCATGTGTGCTTGCTAATTTTACAGCATTAGTTGGCAAAGCTTTGATACTATCGCTATGGCTCATCCAAACCTGGCTGTTTTCAGAAACTCCGTTGAAGAAAACTTCATTCTCTTTAATATAAGACAAATTAGCTCTTCCATATTCTCTGGTGTTCGAAGCTGCTACTTCACCTCCACTAAAATGAGCTAAGTATTGTGCTCCGTAACAAACTGCTAACATTGGAAGCTTGCCTCGAATTTGAGATAAATCAGGATGTGGAGCATCTTCTGCACGAACAGAAAAAGGGCTTCCTCCCAAAATTACGGCTTTATAAGGTGATAAATCACTAGGAAAGTGATTGTAAGGGAAAATTTCGCAGAATATATTTAATTCGCGAACTCTACGCGCAATAAGCTGAGTATATTGCGATCCGAAATCTAAAATAAGTACGTTGTGTTGCATGCGCAAAAGTACTTTTTATATTCGAATTTGAAAAATCAGAACGCTGAAAAAATAAATATTTTTTTTCAACGTTCTGATTTTAGAGGCTCAAAGGCTCAAAGCAACAAAGATTCAAAGGTTTACTAAAATTAAGAAAAACATTTGCTTTGTTCCTTCAAACCTTTGCATCTTTGGACCTAAAATAAATGAAATCCAAAAACCAATTTATTTCGTACGTAACGAAAAACCCAATTAAAATTTAACTATGAAATCAAAATTAATTGCCCTTTCTCTCTTTTTGTCTTTGTTTTTAAGCTCTTGTGATGCTGTAGATAATTTATTGACTTTTACGATTTCAAACGAAACTTCTATTCAGATAAAGAGTACTTCTCCTATCAATTTGCCTTCGGAAATTATCACTCCCGATGTCACTACAAATTCTTCTGCCGAGTTTGAGAACAATAAAACCAAAGCCAGTTTAGTAAAAGATGTTAAACTGAAATCGCTTAAACTAATGATTACAAATCCAACCGATAAAACATTTACGTTTTTAAAATCGGTTCATTTGTATATCTCTACCACAGATTCTGATGAGATCGAACTTGCGTATCAGGATAATATCAATGCCTCCACCAACAGCATCGATTTGATTTGTACCGATGCAAGACTGGACCAGTACATTAAAGCAGATAAGTACAAAATCAGAACAAAAGTTACTTTGAAAGAAACGCTTACTAAAGATGTAACCGTAAAAGCAGAAATGAAGTTTAGAGTGACTGCGGATCCATTTTAGAAAAAAGGTTCTGAGGTTCTGAGATACTAAGGTTCTGAGTTTTTATAGAAAGACTTAGAACCTTTGTTCCTTAACCTCTTTGCATCTCAAAAAAACTGCTTTGAGGTTACCCCAATAATCACGTAGTTATCATGTATTAAAAAACTTAGAACCTTAACATCTCTGCCCCTTAGTATCTTAAAAAACTATTGTAAGGTTACCCCAATATTCATGTAGTTATCATCAATTAAAAAACTTAGAACCTTAACATCTCTGCCCCTTAGTATCTTAAAAAACTGTTGTAAGGCTACCCCAATATCCATGTAGTTATCATGTATTAAGAAACTTAGAACCTTAGCATCTCAGCCCCTTAAGTATCTTAAAAAAAACTATTGCAAGATTATCCCAATGATCATTAATTATCATTTTTTGAAAAACTTAGAACCTTAGCATCTCAGCCCCTTAGTATCTTAAAAAAACTATTCTTTTGTCACAACAATCGAAGCCTTAAATCCAGCGGCAAGGTTATCCCAGTAATCATTGGTTACCAATTGTCCTTTATCATCGTAGACTTGGATTTCTGCTGTGTTTCCGCCCAATGTACCAATATTTAAAGCTTCAAAATCTAATTTATTAAACCCTGCTGCGAGGTTTATTTTTACTTCTTTAAAATTGGACCCCAATAGTATCTGGCTGGCAATTACGGCATCATTTGATGAGACTTTGACCAAATCGCCATCGATGGCTCCAAAGTCTCTTAATTTTATGATGAAATATTGTGATTTTGTTCTAAAATCCCCCAGAGAGATATTTCTTTTTACCAGCGTTCCACGTCCTTCTTTCAAACCGGCATCTCTTAAAGCTTTGTCTAAATCTTTCTCCATTTTAGGCACGTAACGATCTCCCGGATTGGCAAAATCAGTTTCGGTAGACATGGTAAACTTACTTTTCTCTGCCCCGATCTGAAATTGAGATTTTGGAGTAATACTGGTATTGTCAAAAACATTAGGAGTTTTAATCCCCGGCATATCCAGATTTTCACCCTGAGGATCTTTTATTTCCGGAATTGGAGTCTTTTTGGGTTTTGCCCCAAATTTAGGTGCCGCAATAGGCTTGAATTTAGTTCCAAATTCCTTTTGCGCCGATACAGTAACAGCAGTAAAAAATAATATGAAAAATAAAATGTGTTTCATTGAAAAAGTATTATCGAATCGGCTTTTATATTTGCTTTAAAATCGGGATCTGGAATCACAAAAATAATATAATATAGTTAAGCACTACAACTTTAAGACTTTTATAACACTATATTATGCCTTTTTTTGGAATCAAAAAACCTGCCAAAAACTGCAAATAGGACCAAATTAATTTCAAGTCTAAAACTCCAAATACTGAAACTCCAAATACCAAATACCAAATCAATCGGAAGACTTCTGAAACTATGAAAATGTTATTTTTTCAATTTAAAAAAAGCATCATTTTGATAATTAACAACTTATTCCTAACTTCATTCTTTCAAAGAGAAATACTAAAAATTAAACTCATATCGTAAATCGGACACCTCGGAACTTCGATTATTTTTCAATTTAGAATAATAAATCAAAAAACACACCTCTGTTCCGGTTGTTTAAAACATCTGTCGAAATAGCTAATTTATTAAATTTTCAATCCATGGATTATATTGATTATTACAAAGTATTAGAAATCACAAAATCTGCAACTGAAGCTGAAATCAAAAAGGCTTATCGAAAACTGGCGCGAAAATACCATCCTGATTTAAACCCCAATGACAAGGAAGCGGAGAAAAAATTCAAAGAAATAAATGAGGCTAACGAAGTTTTAAGTAATCCCGAAAATCGTAAAAAATACGACAAGTACGGAAAAGACTGGAAACATGCCGACGAGTTTGAAAAAGCAGGTTACGATCCTAATCAACAGCAATATTCCAGACAACAGCAAGGCAATCAAAGCTACACTGATTTTGGTGGCGGAAACTTTTCCGAAAGTGATTTCTCTGATTTCTTCAATTCTATGTACGGTTCTTCAGGGAGAAGTTCCAGAGGTCAGGCAAAATACAGAGGTCAGGATTTTAATGCCGAATTACAGTTAGATTTAGCATCCGCTTACACGACTCACAAGCAGAATCTAAGTGTTAATGGCAAAAATATCCGAATCACCATTCCGGCCGGAGTGGAAAACGGACAGATTATTAAAATTCCAAATCATGGTGCACCCGGTGCAAATGGTGGTCCAAATGGCGATTTATACATCACTTTTTTAATTGAGAATGATTCCGATTTTAAGCGGGAAGGCAATAATTTATATGCCGATGTTGAACTCGATTTATACACCGCTATTTTAGGTGGAGAAATTTTTGTTAAGACTTTTGACGGAAAAGTAAAAATAAAAGTCCCGGCCGAAACTCAGCCCGGAACTAAAGTAAAATTAAAAGGCAAAGGTTTTCCGGTATACAAAAAAGAGAATCAGTTTGGTGATTTATACATTACTTACACTATAAAAACTCCAACACAACTGTCTGAAAAAGAAAAAGAATTATTTGAAGAACTAGCTAAACTAAGAAATCATGAGCAGTAAAAACTTAATCCATATCAAACAATTTTGCCTCTATCACGAAATTGAGAACACCTTCATAACGGAGCTGCACAATTACGGTTTGGTAAAAATTATAATACTTGAAAAAGACGAATATTTCCAACCGGAACAATTGCCAACTGTTGAGAAAATGATACGCCTTCATTATGATTTAAAAATTAATCTTGAAGGTCTGGATGTCATTGCAAATCTATTAAGCAAAATAGAAGGGCTTCAGCAAAACCTTACTGCTACCCAAAATAAACTTCGTCTTTACGAACAGCATCAAATCGACTAAAGAACAATTTGATGCTTTAAAATATCACAAAAAAGAAGGAATTCCGAAATGATTTCAATTCAATCGTACTCTTTTTCATTGGCATATTTTATAAATTGCAGCTCTATTAACAAACCCGAATTTGCCTTAAAAACAAAGAAGTAAATTCAATAAACCAAAAGAAATGAAAAGAGAAAACATCTTAACAGGATCACCTTGGGAAGACAAAATGGGATATTGCCGTGCCGTAAGAATTGGCAACATCATCGAAGTTTCAGGAACTGTAGCTATTGTTGATGGTGAAAAAGTAAAAGCTAATGATGCTTATGCTCAAACCTACAACATTTTGGAACGTGTTGAAAAAGTTTTAGAAGATTTAAATGTAGGAATGAAAGATGTGATCAGAACTCGAATTTTCACTACTGATATTTCGACTTTTGAAGAAGTAGCAAGAGCGCATTCCTCCTTTTTTAAAGATGTAAAACCAACAACCGGTTTCTATGAAATCAGTAAACTGGTTGCTCCGGAATATTTAGTTGAAATTGAATTTACAGCTGTTGTTCAATAATTTTTTGACCCGAATTTCACGACTTTTCTATTTTAACAATTTATAACGTTAAAAAATGTTTTAATTCGATAAAATTCGTGAAATTCGTGCGAAAATTTTTCTTACAATACCTAATGACTTCTCAAAGACTACAAGAACTACTACTGACCACTTTCAAATGGATTTTGATCTGCATTTTGATCGGTATTTTGTCCGGATCTGCCTCTGCACTTTTCTTAGTTACTTTAGAATGGGTTACGCAATTTAGAATTCAGCACAACTGGCTAATCTGGTTGTTACCTTTTGGTGGGTTATTAGTAGGATTTAGTTATTATTACTGGGGAGAATCTGTTGTAAAAGGCAATAATTTATTACTCGAAGAATACGAAAATCCCAAAAAAGTCATTCCGTTTAAAATGGCTCCTCTTGTGCTTCTAGGGACTTTGCTTACCCATTTATTTGGAGGTTCGGCAGGACGTGAAGGCACAGCAGTACAAATGGGCGGTGCGATCGCCGATCAGTTTACAAAACTTTTCAATTTAGATAATACCGAACGCAAAATGCTGATTATCCTCGGAATCAGTGCCGGTTTTGCTTCTGTTTTTGGAACTCCGCTTGCAGGAGCGATTTTTGCCGTGGAGGTTCTGTATTTCAGTAAAATTAATTTCAAAAGTATTCTTCTCTCCTTTTTAGTCGCTTATGCTGCTTATTTCACTGTCGAATTCTGGCAGGTAAAACATACCCATTACAACATTCCGGTTGTTCCTGAAATTAGTCTAACCACTTTATGTTATGTCATTTTAATCGGTCTCTTGTCTGGTTTTGCGGCTCTGCTTTTCTCGAGAAGCACCCATTTCTGGGGTTCCCTTTTCTCCAAAAACATCAAATATCCTCCACTCCGTCCTTTTATCGGGGGAATTGTTTTGTCTATTGTCCTTGCAGGTTTCGGACTTACAAAATTCTCTGGCCTGGGAGTTCCGGTAATTGTCGATTCCTTTACAAATGCTAATCCCTGGTACGATTTTCTACTTAAAATTCTATTCACCGGATTTACTCTCGGTGCAGGATTTAAAGGTGGCGAAGTAACTCCATTGTTCTTTGTAGGGGCTACTTTAGGGAGTGCTTTGTCTCTGGTGATTCCATTACCCATTGCTTTTTTAGCGGGTTTGGGATTTGTAGCAGTGTTTTCAGGAGCTACTCACACTCCTATTGCCTGTACTATCATGGGAATGGAACTTTTTGGAGTTCAACTCGGATTATT
The DNA here is from genome assembly GCF_025947365.1 of Flavobacterium sp. N502540. Classification (NCBI taxonomy): domain Bacteria; kingdom Pseudomonadati; phylum Bacteroidota; class Flavobacteriia; order Flavobacteriales; family Flavobacteriaceae; genus Flavobacterium; species Flavobacterium sp. N502540. The sequence goes on along the minus strand of NZ_CP110012.1, from coordinate 3,449,827 downwards.
CATCACTATTGCCTGCATTATAGCTTATTTCTCATCCGGTTCCGTTGGAATTTACAAATCACAAATTGTAAAAGGAGCTAAATATAAGTTGTATCAGAAGTGGCTTTGATTTAGTTTTCGGTACTCAGTGACAGTTTTCAGTCTCAGTTTTCAGTTACGGTGTTCGCTTTTCAAAATAGTTATTTTCTATAGAGAATCGATAGATTTTTGCATATCGAAAACTGTGATTGCGTCTTTGTATGACAATCTATAAACTGAGACTCGCACTGAAAACTACAACCAAGACCCAATACTGAGACTGAACACTGAACACTGCGACTGAAAATTGAATACCAAACAAAATCATTTCACATTACATTAAAAAAATGTAAATTCGCACACTATGAAAATACAAGATATTCAAGCGATACAATTGTTACTCGCAACCCCAAAGAAAATCGCCATCATTCCGCACAGAGGACCTGACGGTGATGCTATGGGTTCAACCTTAGGTTTATACCATTTTTTATTAAAAAACAATCATCAGCCAACGGTGATTGCTCCTAATGATTTTCCTAATTTTTTAGCCTGGCTTCCGGGTTCTGAAACGGTTAAAATATTTGAAAAAGATACTGAAAACTGTACCAAAATATTAGAAGAAGCCGAGCTTATTTTTACACTGGATTTTAATGCTTTTCATCGTACCGGTGAAATGGAACATACTCTTGTGAAGCTAACCGCTCCGTTTGTTATGATCGACCATCATCAGAAACCGGATAATTATGCGCTTTATACTTACTCTGACACTTCCTTTGGATCTACCTGTGAAATGGTCTATAATTTCATTTCTTTCCTAGGCAAAAAAGAAGATTTAGACAAAACCATCGCCACTTGTATCTACACCGGAATATTAACGGATTCCGGTTCGTTCCGTTTTCCGGGAACAACAGGAAATACTCATCGTATCATTGCTGAATTAATCGATTTAGGCGTCGAAAATACTCAGATACCCGTTTTGTTATTTGACAACAGTTCTTACAGCCGTTTGCAATTGTTAGGACGTGCGTTACAAAACATGAAAGTTTTGGAAGAACACAAAACCTCATATACTTCGCTTACTCAGGACGAACTGGACGCATTTAATTATATAAAAGGCGACACCGAAGGTGTTGTTAATTACGGATTAAGTATAAAAGGTATTGTTTTTACCGCTATTTTTATCGAAAATAAAGACGAGAAAATCATTAAAATCTCTTTCCGTTCGCAAGGAGGTTTTGACGTAAACCAGTTTGCCAGAGATCATTTTAATGGTGGCGGACACAGTAATGCAGCAGGTGGAAAATCAGAGACTTCAATGGAAGAAACTTTGAAAAAATTTGAAGATTTAGTAAACAAACTAAAAATATAACCCAAATATGAACTACTTAAAACAAAGCAGTTGCGCCCTACTTTTTGCTGTTTTATTGGTTAGCTGTAAACAACATGAAGATGCCAGAAGACCTATTTCTCAGGCTTCCGGTACTTTTATGAAAAAATCAGCCGATCGAAATAAAAAATTAGTAGCCAATGAAGAGGATGTTATTAAAAAAATAATCAAAAGCAATCCGAAAACAAAATACTATGCCACCCGAAAAGGATACTGGCTGTATTATGACGAACGAAATGAAACTGATCTCCAGACTCCTAAAAAAGGGGATATCGCTTATTTTAATCTGGAAGTAAAAGATATCAATGGCAAAATAATCTATTCTGAAGCCGATCTTGGTCCACAAACCTATTATGTAGACAAGCAAGACATTATGATGGGATTACGCGACGGTATAAAAATGATGCATAAAAACGAAACCGTGACTTTCTTATTCCCTTCGCATATTGCCTACGGATATCACGGAGACAATAAAAAAATAGGGCCAAATCAATCCTTAATGTGCACTGTTACACTTCGTAACTTTGTACCGGATCCAGCTGCTAATCCAACCACTACAGCTGCACAAGCCCCTAAAACAACAGCTCCTAAAACTGTAGCTCAAACTAAAAAAGATACCTTAAACCCATAAAAACAACATTTTAAAAATGAAAAAAAGTATTCTACTAGTATTACTTGCCGTTAGTTCATTATTTTCTTGTAAAGACGAACACAGCAACCTGCCTGATGGTTTATATGCGGATATTGAAACCAATAAAGGACACATTATTGTTGAATTGGATTATAAAAAAGCACCTGTTACAGTAGCTAATTTTGTAACTTTAGCCGAAGGTAAAAGTGAGTTTGTTACTAAAGATTACTTAAAAGGAAAACCTTTTTACGACGGATTGAAATTCCATAGAGTCATTGAAAATTTCATGATTCAGACCGGAGATCCTGAAGGAACTGGTTCAGGTGATGCAGGATACCGATTTAAAGATGAGATCACCGATTTAAAATTTGACAAAGCCGGTGTTTTAGCAATGGCAAACAATGGTCCGGCTACAAACAGCAGTCAGTTCTTCATCACACATGTTGAGACTCCATGGTTAGACGGAAAGCATACTATTTTTGGTCATGTGGTTGAAAAAGGACAGGAAGTTGTAAATCAGATCAAACAAGACGATAAAATTGTTTCGGTAAAAATTATCAGAAACGGTGAAGCTGCCAAAAAGTTTGATGCTATAAAAGTATTTCATGATTATTTCTCTGAAGTTGCTAAAGAAAAAGGGAAATATGCAGGCGTACAAAAAGAAAAAGTAGCGTATTTAGCCTCCATCAAACCTAAAGCAACCAAAACCAATTCAGGTTTAGAATTTGTAATCACTGAAAAAGGAACAGGTAAAAAACCGGCTACAGGAGCTCAATTGTACATCAATTACTCAGGCTTTTTAGAAGACGGTACTTTATTTGATTCAAGTGTAGAAGAAGTCAATAAAGCTTTTGGAAAATTTGATGCTGCAAGAGCCGAAGCACACGGATACCAGCCAATTCCTTTCCAGGCAGGTCGTAAAGACGGAATGATTCCCGGTTTTATTGAAGGAATTGAACAACTTTCATTTGGAGACAAAGCAGTACTTTTTATTCCTGCACATCTGGCTTACGGAGCTACCGGTGCTGGCGGAGTAATTCCTCCAAATGCTAATATTATTTTCGAAATTCAATTATTAGAAAAACCACAATAATTTTTTTTAAAGAAAAACCATCATAGACTTAAATTCGGAACAACATGAAGTTTAAATTTCTATTTTTATTTTGCCTGGCAGTTGTAAATATTCAGGCTCAGGCTACCAAAAAACCAGTTGCTAAACCAAAGCCAAAAACAGCAGCGACAGCAGCAAAAATTGCCCCTAAAGCCAATCCTGGCGAAGGTATTTTTGCTACAATAGCCACCACAAAAGGAGATATTGTGGTTTCTTTAGAATATGTAAAAACACCGGTAACTGTGGCTAACTTTATCTCGTTGGCAGAAGGAACGAACCCAAACGTTAAAGTGGAAAAACTTAAAGGTAAACCCTTTTACGACGGATTGAAATTTCACCGAGTAATCAATGATTTCATGATTCAGGGTGGAGATCCTGACGGAAATGGTACAGGAGGTCCCGGATATGCATTTAAAGATGAATTTGTAGAAGATTTAAAATTTGAAAAAGGCGGAGTTCTGGCGATGGCTAACTCTGGTCTGGCTACAAACGGAAGTCAGTTTTTTATCACACACAAAGATACACCATGGTTAAATGGTAAACATACTATTTTTGGTCATGTGGTTTCAGGAATGGACAATGTAAATAAAATTGTTCAGGACGATATCATGACAAAAATTACCATTACACGTAAAGGTGCTGCAGCTAAAAAATTTGATGCTGTAAAAGTACTTGCTGAAGATGCGAAAAAACAAGATGCGAAAAAAGCAGAATCTCAAAAAGTGATTACTGAGAAAGCAGCTTATTTTGCCGCTACAAAAGCGAAAGCTACTACAACAGCTTCCGGTTTAAAATATGTTGTTACACAAAAAGGAACAGGCGTTAAAGGAGCTGAAGGCTCTAACATCTACTTCCACTATGCAGGATATTTTGAAGATGGAAATCTTTTTGACAGTAGTATTGCAGCTGTAGCAAAAGCTTATGGCAAATACGATGCCAACCGTGACGCTCAAAAAGGATACAAAGCTTTCCCTTTTGTTGTAGGTAAAAAAGACGGAATGATTCCAGGTTTTATAGAAGCTTTAGACATGATGACGGATGGAGAAAAAGCTATATTCTTCCTTCCTTCTAATTTAGCTTACGGAGAAAAAGGTGCCGGAGGTGTAATTCCGCCAAACGCCACTTTAATCTTTGAAATTGAAACTTATAAAGAGCAGCCAGTAAAGTAATTCAAAGTACCTTACCGGACCTAAAATCAACCACCACAATATATTTTGTGGTGGTTTTTTATTTTATATAATCCTGCCAAATCTTCAATTTTAAACCTCACGAAAAGAACGAAATAAACGCAATCACAACGTTTCTGAATATTTTCTATTAAATCCTAAACAAAATAGCTTACCTTTGCCGGCTTAAATTTTTTAAAATAAACAGATTAAGATGTCACAAAACAATGTATTAAAAGGAGTATTTTTAGTAGCCTTAGGAGCTACAACTTATGGAATGTTAGCCACTTTCGTAAAAATGGCCTACACAGAAGGATATACTACTGCCGAAGTAACTACCTCTCAATTTGTATTAGGAATCATTGGTATTTTACTAATCAATACGTTCCAAAAACTAAAACATAAAGACAATGTTGTAAAAGCAACTCCAAAAAATATATTCAGCTTAATGCTTGCCGGTACTTCCTTAGGAATGACGAGTTTGTTTTATTATTTGGCAGTAAAATATATCCCTGTTTCAATTGGTATCGTTTTACTAATGCAAACGGTCTGGATAGGAGTTTTACTGGAAATGATCTTAGAAAAGAAATTACCTTCCAGACAAAAAGTTTTTTCGGTATTTATCGTTCTTATCGGTACTGTTTTAGCCACTAATATTCTACACAACGAAATCGAACTGGACTGGAGAGGACTTGTCTGGGGAATGTTAGCCGCTGCTTCTTTTACCACTACTATGTTTACAGCCAATCGCGTTGCGACCGAAATCTCGTCGGCACAACGTAGTTTATACATGCTGTTTGGAGGTGCCATTATCGTATTTTCATTCGCCTTGGCAACACAGGTTACTCCTTTTAACCTTGCTATTTTTGCAAAATGGGGAATCGTATTGGCTTTATTCGGAACTATCATTCCTCCGATGTTAATGAATCTTGGATTTCCATTAACAGGAATTGGTCTTGGAAGTATCGTTTCTGCCCTTGAACTGCCAGTTTCAGTTACCATGGCCTACGTTTTATTAAATGAAGAAGTAATTCTTTCACAATGGATTGGAATTATTCTAATCATTTTAGCCATTGTTATTATGAATGTAAATTTCAAACGCAAGAACAGCTAATTTAGAAACACTCTAAAAAAAAGTCTCTTGTAGTGCAATAATTGTTAATTTTTTTATAAATTCGTGATAAACAATCCTATTTATCATGAATTTACCCTGGCATTTATATTTAATGGCTTCGCTTTATATTATTGCCGGATTAAATCATTTCAGAAAACCGGGAATGTACATTAAGATCATTCCCCCCTTTTTTTCAAATCCTAAATTAATAAATATTTTAAGTGGTATTGCCGAGGTTATCTTCGGCATACTCCTCTTGATTCCTGTTACCTCTCATTTTGGGGCATGGGGAATTATAGCTATTTTAATTGCTGCATTCCCTTCCAATCTCTATATGTATCAGAATAAAAAGGCAAGTTTTGGTTTACCCAAGTGGATTTTGTTTATACGCTTGCCCATTCAGATTGTCTTGATTTTGTGGGCATACCAATATACTTTTTAACAATCAACTATTAATTAAAACTATTTATTATGAAAAAATTATTTGCAGAGTTTTTTGGAACTTTTTGGCTGGTTTTTGGAGGTTGTGGAAGCGCAATTTTTGCTGCCGGAATTCCCGACTTAGGAATCGGATTTGCAGGTGTTGCACTGGCTTTTGGTTTAACAGTACTTACAATGGCTTATGCCGTAGGACATATTTCAGGAGGCCACTTTAATCCGGCTGTTTCTTTTGGTTTATGGGCAGGCGGCAGATTTCCTGCAAAAGACTTAATTCCTTACATAGTTGCACAATGCGTTGGTGCTCTTGCAGCCGCAGGAACTTTATTCACAATTGCATCAGGAAAAGCTGGTTTTGCCATTGATAATACCAAAGCGGGAGCTTTTGCCTCTAATGGTTTTGGAGCCTTCTCTCCTGACGGATATTCCTTGCAATCTGCTTTTATCGCTGAGTTTGTACTAACCTTGTTTTTCTTATTAGTAATTTTAGGAGCTACAGATAAATTTGCCAACGGAAGATTTGCCGGTGTTGCAATTGGTTTTGCTCTAACCTTAATACACCTAATCAGTATTCCAATTACCAATACTTCGGTAAATCCAGCAAGATCATTATCTCAGGCTATTTTTGTTGGTGGAGAGCCGCTTTCTCAAATCTGGCTGTTTTGGGCAGCTCCTATTCTGGGTGCTATTGTAGCAGGTTTCATTTATAAAACCTTACTGCAAAATCACGCCGAAGCTTAATCAACTCCTCTTTAACCTCTAAAATTTATCATATGGAATTTTTATATTTCTTACTAATTGGTGCCATATCAGGATGGCTTGCAGGTCAGATCTGGAAAGGCGCAGGTTTTGGATTATTAGGTAATATCGTCGTAGGAATTGTTGGCGGTATTATTGGCGGCTGGATTGCCGGTAAATTAGGTATTGGCGGTGGCGGACTTCTTTGGCAAATTATAATTGCTGTTGGAGGAGCCTGGGTCTTACTGTTCCTTATCAGCTTAATCAAGAAAGCATAAATCTTTGCTTATAACTATCATAAAAGAGAAAATCAAATATACTTCTATTCGGTTTTCTCTTTTCTTTTTTTGGAAGAACTTACCTGTATTCGTTTTCTTCAACAATCTGAATCACCCTTATTTTGTATCACTCTAATATAGCCTTATGAATGATATTATCGCCTATTTCAGTACAATTCCGTCCTCCCACAGAAGCTTAATTCTGGTTGGCGGAATTACTTTTTTTTGGATGATCGAAAATACCTTTCCCCTGTTCCGGATGCACTATCGAAAATGGCAGCATGCGGGAATCAATTTTTTCCTGACCTTCACTACCATAATTGTCAATTTTGTTTTAGCTTTTATTTTAATTAAAACAGCAAACTGGACGATTGAAAACCACTTTGGACTATTGCAATGGTTACCCGCCTTACCTCTTTGGCTTTACACCATCATGGGTTTGCTATTGTTAGATTTAATTGGTGCCTATACTCCTCATTATGTACAGCACAGGTTCAAATTTTTATGGCGTTTTCATCTCGTTCATCACACCGATACCTGGATTGACACTACATCTGCAAATCGGCATCATCCCGGTGAAAGCATTATCCGTTTTATCTTTACGACCCTTGGGGTTTTAATCATCGGAAGCCCAATGTGGATGGTTTTTCTATACCAAACCTTGTCTGTTATTTCTACGCAGTTTACTCATGCCAATATATCATTGCCTCAAAAACTAGACACTTTACTAAGTTATTTTATCGTTTCTCCCAATATGCACAAAGTACATCATCATTACGTTCTGCCCTATACAGACAGTAATTATGGTAATATTTTTTCGGTTTGGGACCGTTTGTTTGGTACTTTCACCACTTTACCCAAAGACAAAATAATTTATGGCGTAGATACCCACATGGCTGTTGAAGAAAACAACAATTTGAAAAATCTATTAAAAATACCGTTTCAAAAATCGAGATCCGCAAAAAACAGTTAAAATCATTAAAAAAAACAGCATTCATCTAACCAACTAATTATTTTTTTTATTAATATTGATACTTAAATTGAAAATCAATCTATTAATCATTAACCTCTATTTTGAATTAATTTTCACGTGATGAAAAAGAGTAACCGCAAAGAATTGAATTGGGAACAAACTGAAAAAATTGTTTCGTTAGCCTTAGAAGAAAAAAATCCATTTGAAATCATAAAAAAAGAATTTGGATTGGCAGAAAAAGAAATTCTGGAAATCATGAAGAAGAAAATGCCTCTTGAAAAATTTGAGATGTGGAAAAAAAAGGCAATTGCAAATAAACCAAAACCAAAGCCAGTTAAAATAGACGATTTTGACGAAGATTTGGATGGCAAATATTATATAAAAAACAAACTAGATTAAGATAAAACTCCTGAAATCCAGGAGTTTTTTTGTTTTAAATCTAAGAGCCTGTTTAAAATTTATATTTAAGGATTATTTTTAAAGGATTTTCAAACGAAACCATGCACATTTTATAGAATAGCAACGCTATTGTATAAAAATTTAACGATGTTGCAGCCGAAAATCATCATACGAAAGTCAACAAATAAAATTTAAACAGGCTTTAAGTGTAACTTTTTTGCCTTTTATAAGTCCAATAGGCATAACCAATCATGAAGAAATGAAGAAAATAATTTACACCTTAGCGCTTGCAGTCACACTTTGGAGCTGTAAAACAGGGAGTTCCTCCAGTACCGTAAAAAACAATATTGTAGACGTAAACATTAATCTTGTTGATGTAAAAGACGACAAAGTTCTGGTAACGGTAACCCCTCCGCAAATAAAAACTGACGAAGTAATTTACAGTATCCCAAAAACGGTTCCCGGAACTTATTCTACGGATAATTATGGTAAATATTCCGGTGATTTTAAAGCCTTTGACGCCAAAGGAAATGAATTAGCTGTAAAAAGAATTGATGACAACTCCTGGTCTATCTCGGATGCAAAAAAATTAAAAAAAGTAACTTATTTAGTAGGAGATACTTTTGATACTGAAAAAGGAACGGGATTTGGAAATGATGACGTATTTTCTCCTGCTGGAACAAATATCAATGCGGGCGTTAATTTCTTAGTTAACACACACGGTTTTGTAGGTTACTTTCAGGATAAGTTAGAAATTCCGTATAAAGTTACAGTCACACATCCTGAAACACTTTGGGGAGCCACTTCAATGACAGATGAAGATGCAAGCAAAACAAGTGACGTTTTTACCACTTCCCGCTATGCTGTTTTAGTCGAAAATCCGATCATGTACTCTAAACCCGATTATACGACTTTCAACGTAAATGGAATGGATATTTTAATCGCCGTTTATTCTCCAACCGGAAAGTTTACTGCCGAAAGCATTACTCCTGAAATGAAGACGATGATGACGGCACAAAAGAACTTTTTAGGCAAAGTAAATGCTAACAAAAAGTATACTGTTCTTTTGTATCTGTCAAGTATGGCCAAAGACGATGCCCACGGTTTTGGAGCATTGGAACACCCAACCGCTACAACAGTTGTTTTACCGGAATCTATGCCTAAAGAAAAACTGGTGGAATCTATGAAAGATGTAGTTTCACATGAATTTTTTCACATTGTAACTCCGTTAACGATTCACTCTAAAGAAATACAGTTTTTTGATTACAATGCTCCAAAAATGTCGGAGCATTTATGGATGTACGAGGGAGTAACAGAATATTTTGCCAACCTGTTTCAAATCAATCAGGGGCTAATTAACGAATCTGAATTTTACACGCGTATCGCTGATAAAATCGAACAGGCAAAAGGCTTAAATGATACCATGTCATTTACCATTATGAGTAAAAATGTACTGGATCAGCCTTATAAAGATCAATACTTAAATGTATATCAAAAAGGGGCTTTAATTGGGATGTGCATTGACATTATCATCAGAGAAAAAAGCAATGGAGAAAGAGGAATTCTGGATCTAATGCACAAATTATCGAATGAATATGGTATTGAAAAACCATTTAACGATAACGAACTTTTTGCTAAAGTAACGGAATTGACTTATCCTGAGGTTGGCGAATTCCTAAATAAATATGTGGCAGGAACAACTCCTATTCCTTATGAGTTCTATCTGGCTAAAGTTGGCGTAACCAAAGCTTATGAAAAAGTTCCGGCACCCGTTTTCCTCAAAGACAAAATGCCATATATTGGCGTTGACAAAGCTACAAAAGCGATAAACGTACGTTCTAATATCGATCTGAATGTGTTTTTTACTAATTTAAATCTTAAAGGAGGCGATATCATTCTTGCTGTAAACGATAAGGCGTACAATTTCGATAACATTTATGATTTAATTGGTGAAAGTGATAACTGGAAGGAAAATGATCCAATTACGATTAAAATAAAACGTGCCGGTGTTGAGCAGACTATCAAAGGAACTGTAAAATTTCCGTTTGAAGAAAAAGAGACTTTTAAAGCAACAGACGCTTCAAAAGAAAAACTAAAAAATGCCTGGTTGAAAGGATAATTCTTTTCGACTCAAACACAAAAAAACCGACAAGAGATTGTCGGTTTTTTTTATAATTAATATTGTGGTCTATCAGACTAAAACGGTGATATCGCTTAGTCCGACACCTGTTTGTTCTTTAGGCTATAAATCTTTTTAACTACTTCTTCTTCACTGGAAATTTCCAGTCAAATTCGTCTTTATCGTTGATGATTGCACCGATTTCAAACTTCACCACTTCGTCAAATTCTGTTTGAAGGATGAACCAGTTGTCTTCATTAAAATAATTCTCGAAAGTATCAAAAGTTTCCTGATTGTATTTTGTAATTCCTTTTGTTGCTAAATCTTTCTTTACATCAGCAATTTTTCTGCCGATTAATTTGAATCCAAAAACTTCCAAATCGTTGCTTGAAGCTACTAAATAACCTAATTTCTGGTCTTCTTCCTGATAAAACGTCAATCTGATCTTTTGTGCATTGTATACAAAAATCACATTATCATCTTCGTCTTTATAATTTTTATCAGGCTTTCCTAAAGCAGCTGTAACATCGTTCTGCTTCATTCCGAAAAGCAATTTATCAATTCCTGATTTTAGATTTATTTTCATGTTTACTTTTATTTAAAGTGCAAATTTCGGGAAGTTTTTTATTGTTTCACTATTAATTGCACAAATTTTCTTGAATTTAAACCTTACACTTTTTCAAGTTCTTTTTTTGAACGTCAGGCTTCGACTTCGCTCAGCCTGACATCTATAAAATTAATATTGTTTCTTATTCGGTTTAGCGCTCATATAAAATGTGATCTTTCCTCCATTTATTATATCAGCATGTTTCAGAAATGGTCTGTCTAATTGTTTTCCATTCAAAATCACCTTGCTCACAAACACATTTTTATCGGATTGATTGATGGTTTCTACTTCGAATTTCTTTCCATTTTCCAGATTAAAAGCTGCCTTTTTCACTAACGGACTTCCTAATGCATACTCATCAGAACCCGGAGCTACAGGGTAAAAACCTAAACTGCTAAAAATATACCAGGCACTCATTTGTCCAAAATCATCATTTCCTCCCAAGCCGTCAGCTCCGTTTCGGTACATTTTTTTCAGGATCATTCTAATTTTGTCCTGAGCTTTCCACGGTGAATTGGTCCAGTTATACAAATAAACGACATGGTGTGAAGGTTCGTTTCCGTGAACATAATTCCCAATGATTCCATCTCTGGTGATGTCTTCCGTATTTTCAAAATATTTATCCGGTAAATGCATGTTGAATAAGGAATCCAATCGAACTTTAAATTTCTCATTTCCTCCCATCATTTGAATCATATCAGCAGGATCCTGCGGAACATACAAACTGTAATTCCATGAATTTCCTTCAATAAACCCCTGACCATGTGTATCTAACGGATCAAATTCCTTTTTAAAAGTTCCGTCGTTTAACTTCGGACGCATGAACCCCGTTTGCGCATCGTAAACGTTTTTATAATTTTTAGATCTTGAGATGAATTCCTTATAGATTTCGGTTTTACCTAATTTCTTTGCAGCCTGTGCAATTGCCCAATCATCATAAGCATATTCGAGTGTTTTTGAAACCGAAGCGCCATTTTTGTCTTCGGGAACATAACCTTTTGTCATATAATATTCCAATCCGTCATAATAAGGCACTTTTGCTGTTTTTACACAGGCCTCAAGTGCTTTTTCAGGATCAAAATTAGTATTGCCTTTTACAATGGCATCGGCAATTACCGAAACGGAATGATATCCGATCATGCACCAATTTTCATTGGCATAATGCGACCAGATAGGCAGCATTTTATGTACACTTTGATCGGAGTGAGCCAGCATAGAACTGATCATATCTGAATTTCGGGAAGGCTGTACTATATTGAATAATGGATGCAACGCGCGATAAGTATCCCATAAGGAGTAGCTGGTATAATTTTTAAAGTTTTCGGCTTTATGAACATTCATATCCAAACCTTTGTAGTTCCCGTCTAAATCTATGTATTCTGTAGGCCCCAAAAAGGCATGGTACATTGCAGTATAAAAATTCACTAAATCTTCTTTCTGAAGGGTCTCTACCTGAATTTTGTTCAATTCGTTATTCCAGACTTCCTGACTTTGTTTTTTCACTTTTTCGAAATCCCAACCCGGAACTTCTTTTTTCATGTTTTCAACTGCGCCTGCAGTACTCACGGGAGATAAAGCCATTTTGATTTTGATTTTCTCTCCTTCTTCTGTATTAAAATCAAAGAACAATTTTAAGTTCTGACCCGCCATTTCGGGAAAGTTTTTGGTTTGATCGAATCTTCCCCAAAATCCTCTGTACACACTTTTTTCCAATGGAGCCTGTCCGTAATTTTTAATGGGTTTGCTAAAACTCATCGCAAAATATACGGTTCTGGTTCTCGCCCAGCCATTGGTCTGGCGATATCCGGTAATCAAAGTATCGTTCTCTACCCGAACAAATGTCCATACATTCTTTTTATCGTAATTGTAAATTCCCGACGTCAAATCCAAAATGATATGTGCATCATCTGATTTTGGAAAGGTGTATTGATGCATCCCTACACGGGTTGTCGCAGTAAGTTCGGCTTTGATTTTATGATCTTCCAAAAGTACACTGTAGTAAGCAGGCTCTGCTTTTTCGGTAGTATGAGAAAATGCTGATCGATAACCGGACAATGGTTTTGAAGCGACACCGGGATTTAATTGTAATTTTCCGGTTGTTGGCATAATTAAAAAGTCGCCTAAATCAGAATGTCCAGTTCCGCTAAAATGTGTATGACTAAAACCTACGATCGTTTTATCTTCGTATTGATATCCGGCACAATACTTATAGACGTCTCCGTTGTATTTTCCATTTGTACTGTAGGCAATTGTATCGGTTTCGGGACTTAACTGTACACTCCCAAACGGAACTGTTGCTCCCGGATAGGTATGCCCCATTTTGGCAGTACCAATCATAGGATCAACATACTGAATCAGATCTCGTTTCTCAATTGTTTTTTTCTGAGCATTAGCGGTATAACCGAATATTAAAAAGGATAATCCAAAAACAAAATTTTTACAATTTATTCTATTCATTAGTTTTCTTTTATTCATTACTTTTTACTTAAAAACAGCAATTGGCATTCTACTAAATCGATTTACCAATACTTTCAGATTCGAAAAATACAACAAAATATGCTTTTAAAAAATATAAAATGATCTAATCTCAAAAGCTTTTAAATATCTTTGGTTTTATAAAATGTCACACTATTCATGAAAAACGCTATTTTATTCTGCATCTTTTTTTATACCACATTTGGTTTTGCACAAAAAACAGAAAGTCATAAACTAACTCAAAAAGAAATCGCTCAACGGGAACTTGACGGTGTTTCGGAATTTCCAATTTACAGAGCACTCGAATGCTCTGATAAAAGCGGTGTGTATGAATTGCTTCTCTGCGAAAATCAAAAAAACATTTCAAAAAAAGACACCTTAAACACTAAGATTCAAGCCATTTATACACTGAATGATCACGGCGGTTTTCTTGAAAAATGGAGAATTAATGATTTATTGGAGAACAGTGAACCTAAAGAAACTACGATCTATTTTTGGACAAAATACTGCAGTACGACAGATCTTGACGGAGATGGACTTATCGATCCGGTGATTGTTTACGGTACGAGAACGGAATACAACGAGATAAGGCGCGTTAAAATTATTACGATCTACCAAAACAAAAAATATGCAATTCGTGCCGTAGAATGCGATCTGGATTATTGCAGAAGTTTTAAAAAAGATTCAACCTGGAATTTACTTCCTCTAAAAACAAAAACCTACCTTAATTCATTAGTGGAAAAATTAAGAAAGGAGCAAAATTTACTTTTGAAAGACGGATAGTAAGAAGATAGTTATGAGTTATGAGTTATGAGTTGTATTCAAAAGTTCCGGAGGAACGACATATTTATAGCAACGAATTTCAATCCGTTCAAAAAATTATACGACACGTTCAAAAGTTCCGTAGGAACGACCTATTTATAGCAACGAATTTCAATCCGTTCAAAAAAATTATACGACACGTTCAGGAGTTCCGGAGGAACGACATATTTATAGCAACGGATTTCAATCCGTTCAAAAAAATTATACGACACGTTCAAAAGTTCCAGAGGAACGACATATTTATAGCAACGAATTTCAATCCGTTCAAAAAAATTATACGACACGTTCAAAAGTTCCGGAGGAACGACATATTTATAGCAACGGATTTCAATTCGTTGAAAAAATTATACGACACGTTCCGTAGGAACGGTACATATTATAACGCCATTTTTTTGAACGCATTAAAAAAACACAATACCTTTACAAAATTGGTCGAACCTATGGTTCTTCTTTTGCTCTTGCGACGTTTTGACCGGATTAAAATCCGGCCCTACAATATGGGTCGAGGCTAGCGCCTCTTTTTAAAGCTTACGCTTTAGATCTTCCTTTACCTCATCAAACCATTCATTTTGCAGGATGCTCAACACAATAGAATCGCGGCGTACATCACTATTGGCAGTAGGCATATGACTGCGTAAAACACCTTCAACCTTACATCCGATACTTTTCATGGCGGCAATACTGCGTTCATTATTATTATCGGCACGAAATTCTACACGCTCCACACCAAGGGTTTCAAAGGCAAATTGCAGCAATAAAAATTTACAATGTTTATTAAGTCCGGTTCCTCTAAAAGCCGATCCGTACCAGGTATATCCCAACTGTAGTGTTTTATACTCCAGATTCATATCGTAGAAACGTGTTGAACCTGCGTACTTTTGCGTTTTTTTATCGAAAACTATAAACGGAAATTCTTTTTGATTCTCTCGTCCTTTTATCGCCAGTTGGATATAATTGATCAAATTTTCTTTTCCGTCTGCACCTACTAAGGAGTATTTCCAGGTTTCGGGTTCGTTAACAGAGATTTTCAGTAAATTATCGACATCTGATTCTTGCAAAGGGCGTAATAAAACAGAATCATCTTCTAAAATTATAGTATGGGAGAAATTAAAATTTGATTGAACCATGTGGTATATTTTTAAAAATTTCTTTGTTATCTCTTTATGATTTTTATCTCGTAAAGTTTTAATTAATCCTAGTCCTTTTGATTTCTCTAATTTGCAATAAAACAGCAATTAAAATACCTATTCCTCCTCCGACATAACTAAAACTATGCATTTCTGAAACAGCAATAAAATTTTGTACATTCTTAATCTGGAGAGGAAAACAGCAGGTTGATTCTAAGTTCGAGAATCCAAAAAACCCATAAGACAACCCTAATAAACCTACTAATACAGTTATACTCAGCATTACAAGAATAACATAACTAATACTTTTTATCATTGCTTTTGCATTAGAACAAAATAAACCAATAAAACCAAACATAAAACCTGCAATTAATCCAATCCACCAAGTAGACCAAACTCCAATTATTGAAGCGGTCACTCTTGGAGTAGTTAATCCATATTCCACAAAACCATATCTTTCAAATAATACCTGTGTGAAAAATTCGCTTGAAATTGTAAAGGTGAGCTGATTATGCAAAATACCAAAAAGTACTGCAATAACAACACTTATGAAAATACAACAAATAAAAACGAATACTTTTTTCATCTCACATATTATAGTAAAAAAATACTATTCATTCATTTCGTCATAACGCTCCGGAACTTGCGGATCGTATAACGGGCATTTGAATTCTTCCATCAGGGAAACCAGTGTATTCATAGTTTTTCCTTCAGTTCCGTAACAATCGATTTTGATGCTTTGTGGTGTTGAAATTACCTGAAAGGCTCCTTTCCCTGCGTTGTTTTTCCAACTGTTTTCGTCCACTCGCTCCCATTGGGAGAAAACGGAATTGATTCTGTTCATAATGACCTCAACAGGAAGTACTGCAAGACCGTCTACTCCTTCTTTTTCTACAAGGGCTTCATAAACTTCATGATGGTTCAGATAAACCTCTTCTAAATATCTCCAAAAAAGTAATTCATACATAACTTGATGTTTTTTTTTAGCCCCGATAGCAGTGAAAATCCTTTTGTGACGGGGTTCGACACAAAAGATTATAACGAATAGCGGGATTAGCTCCTAAAAAAGCTAATGATTAATAAAAAAAGGTTCTGTTGTAAACTTAGGTATAAAAACCTTTGCCACTCAGAACCTTTGAACTTTTGTAACTCAAAAAATATTAATATTCGAATGTTCCGTACTCGCTGGTAATGGTAAGCTTTTTAGTATCTGCTGCTTCTACTCTACCCACGATTTGTGCATCGACATTGAATGATTTTGAAATTGCAATAATATCTTGTGCAATATTTTCGGGAACATAAAGCTCCATACGGTGACCGCAATTGAAAACCTGATACATTTCTTTCCAATCGGTTTTAGACTGCTCCTGAATTAATTGGAACAATGGCGGAACCGGAAACAAATTGTCTTTTATAATGTGTAAGTTCTGAACGAAATGTAAAATCTTTGTCTGAGCTCCTCCACTGCAATGTACCATTCCGTGAATATCAGCTGGTGTATAGGTATCTAAGATTTTCTTGATAATCGGTGCATACGTTCTGGTTGGCGAAAGCACCAGCTGTCCTGCATTTATTGGACTATTTTCGACAGCATCGGTTAAATTTACCTGACCTGAATAGATTAATTCTTCGGGTACTGCTGCATCATAACTCTCCGGATATTTTGCTGCCAGGTATTTTCCAAAAACATCGTGACGGGCAGAAGTTAATCCGTTGCTTCCCATTCCCCCGTTATAGCTTTTCTCGTAAGTTGCCTGTCCAAAAGAAGCCAAACCAACGATTACGTCACCGGCTTTTATGTTGGCATTATCTACCACATCGCTGCGTTTCATACGTGCCGTTACCGTAGAATCTACAATAATGGTACGGACAACGTCACCAACATCGGCAGTTTCTCCTCCTGTTGAATGAATGGTTACTCCAAACGATTTTAGTTCGTTGATTAATTCTTCTGTACCGTTGATGATTGCTGAAATAACCTCGGCAGGGATTAAGTTTTTGTTTCTTCCAATTGTTGAAGAAAGCAAAATGTTATCGGTTGCTCCTACACACAATAAGTCATCGATATTCATGATTAAAGCATCCTGAGCAATTCCTTTCCAAACCGAAATATCACCGGTCTCTTTCCAGTACATATAGGCCAATGATGATTTTGTACCGGCACCGTCGGCATGCATAATCAAACAGTGCTCCTGGTCTTGCGTTAAATAATCAGGTACAATTTTACAAAATGCCTGTGGGAATAAACCTTTATCAATATTTTTTATGGCGTTGTGTACGTCTTCTTTCGATGCCGAAACACCTCTTTGTGCGTACCTTTTGCTAGAATCTGAACTCATGAAACTTAGTTTGTGTTGATGTGATGCAAAGATAATCCCTTTTTTTAATTCTTTGATTGATTCGTATGTCTGATTCGCAAAAAAAATCGGCAGGCTTTTAGGCACTGCCGATTTTTTTCTATAAAATTGGTTATCAAAAATTGAGTTTTTAGTATTTTACTTCCAATCCGGCATTGAGGCGTTCTGAAATAGTGTTGTTCTGGAACCATTACTATTGCTGCT
This sequence comes from Flavobacterium sp. N502540, assembly GCF_025947365.1. Taxonomy (NCBI): domain Bacteria; kingdom Pseudomonadati; phylum Bacteroidota; class Flavobacteriia; order Flavobacteriales; family Flavobacteriaceae; genus Flavobacterium; species Flavobacterium sp. N502540. The sequence goes on along the minus strand of NZ_CP110012.1, from coordinate 3,431,863 downwards.
GGAAATAGTGACTTTTTGTATCGTGTTGGCCGATAAACCATCATTTGATGTATTGACATAAATCAGCTCTGCTTCATTTGGAGAGAATTTTACATCCAGATCATTAAATCCATTTGGTTTTTGACTTGCCAATTCGGTTGAAGTATTATCCGCAACGGTGTAAATAAATATTCTGGAGTCTAATCGTCTGTAAGTCGAATTTTCGAATCCTGAAACATCTCTGGTATAGGCAATTTTACTGTTGTCTACAGAAATACTAATACCACTTGCTCCACCTGTTACACCGGAAAGTACCTGATACAATACATCACCAGCGGTATTGATCACATATATCTCAACATTGTATCCCGACATATCATTTACTTTAAGTACAATTTGTGACCCGTCCTGACTCCATTCACATTCTGAAATGAATTTTCCGTTTGGCGTTTTAAACAATTGAACCAATCCTGATCCGTCAGAATCAATGCGATACAATCTGTCAAAATTCGGATAAATAATTTGTCTTCCGTTGGTGCTCCAGCAATAACTAACATACTCCATATTAAATCCTGCTATAGGTATAAAGTTTGTGATTTTTTTGACATCAGTACCATCCGGATTCATTGTGAAAATTTGATTTAATGATCCGTCAGAACTTATATAAGCAATTCTGTTGATGCTTAAATTTTTTCTCGGTCTGTAGCTGTTTACTTCGGCAGATGATAATTGAAGTTCGTTTCCGGCTTCATCGGCTGTATAAATGACATTGTTATTTTTTACTTTTTTAACATACAGATATCTTGGATTTGGAAATGCTAAAGTGGTAAAAGAGTTTGTGACACTATTTATTGGTTTATTAATTCCATCGTCTACTGTTACCTGCCAATAGTATTTTGTGCTAAAACTTAAACCTGAGATGTTAAGTTTTGTATCTTTTAAATTGGCATAGGTTTTAGTTTCGTCTGTTGTTCCGTTTTTCACCGTAACGGTATAGGTCATCGGATCTGATTCCGGATCTTTTGCCGTCCAGGTTAAATCTAGTGTTAGCGCTTGTCCTGTGGCGTTGTCTGTAGGTGCGGTTAGTATGGGAACATCCGGTGGTTTGTTGTTGGCAGTAGAGACTTGTAACTCAAAAATAATCTGAACTGCTATGTCTTTCTCCACAGTGGCAGGTTCAAATCTGGCGGTAAAACCATCTTTTTGGGCCTGAAAAGAATATTTCCCCATTGTTATATTATCTATCTCGAAATATCCGTCTTTATCCGAAAATACGGTACTCGTAGTTGGGCTTGAAGAAATACGTGCGTTTTCTATTCCTTCATATGTTCGCGCATCTACGACTCTTCCTTTTACTGCTCCGGTTCCTGTTTCATCGATTTGATCTTCACTACAAGAAATCAAAAGCATAAAGCATATCAATATTTTTAGTCCTATTTTCATTGCGGTCTTGATTTTGTTAAACTTATATTGATTTTTTTCTCTATTTGTTATTGAAAAAATATCACTCTTTGGTATTAGTATTATACCAGCGAACTATTATTTCTTGTGCTTGGAACTTTTTGGGAAGTAATAAGTGAGTCCCAAACCAAGTCTCCAGTAATAATCATCTCTTTTACCTCTTACGATATAATCAACATTGTCGCTAAAGGTCATATTATATTCTGCGAATAATTTTACTCCTAAACTACTGGTTGCCATATATTCTAAGCCACCTCCAAACTGAACTTTGCTATGGAAATTTTTATAGTCCTTATTAAATTCAAATCCGTAACCACCAAAAACAAATGGAGTCAGAATATCGTGAGGCAATATGATGAATTCCAGATTGAGATCTGTAGATATATATCCCAATTTGTCCCTTCCTTTATTCGCAAGTTTGAATGCATTGGCTGAGGCACTTATATTAAAAGCCGGAGTGAAAAAAAACTTCACCGCTCCTCTGGTCATCGGTGCCGGCTCCGGACTTTTATAATCGCCTTGAATAATGGCTGTTCCTCCGGAAACCTCTATACCAAAAAGGCCTCTTTTATCTTCTAAATTTCTATCGTATAATTGTGCCAGATCAGCTTCGCTTTTTTCTGCATCATAGGCTGACACAAAAGCATCAATTTGATTTTGAGGCGCATTCACTTCCCAAAGCTTGTCTTTGATTCCTTCTACAATAAGACCTTCAACGGCTTTTTCTATGGCTTCGGTAACTGCCAGCTGAATGGGTTCATTTCTGGTAAAACCAGTTTCTACTTCCAAAAGTCGATTTAGATTTACGTATCGAAATAAACTGGCATCTATACTTTGTGATAAGATTGTCTTAGAAACATAAACAGTGTTTAGTATTTTTCCGTTTGAGGTGGAAACCAATCTTAAATATACCGTAACCCGATCTTGTCTGTATCGTGTAGAACCTCCGGCGCCAAAATATCGGGCTCCAAAACCTCCGGTAATAATATTAGTGTCATAGGAAATAATACCACCTTCTAATAAAACTCCTGCAAAGAGTAAAGGCGTCAATACTGCTTCACTGCCTTCTTTTTTTGCTTCATATTCCTGACGTGTAGACCGGATAATGTTTCGTTCGTTTAATAAATTTCCGAGATTCTCACGTTCTATAGGAACAAACCATTTTGAATCTTGAAGTGCTTTTATTAAAATAGAAGTAGCACCCTGAGTAACTGCTGTGCTAAATGTGCTTCCAACTTCAGTCGCTTTGTATTGACCGGTCTGGTCTTTAAATTTATATACCCCTACCACAATCTGTTCTTTTGGTTTTGGCATATCGACTAAGTGTTCAGTTGCAGAAGTGTTTTCTCCAAAAACAGCTTTCTGAACTCCTACGGGTTGATTAAAATAAGCGCCACATCCTGAGAGTAGGCAGGTTATTAACAGTAGAAAAAGGAGAGTTTTATTCATAATTAGTTATTTTTTAATAATAAAACATGAACTTACTTTTTATAAAAATCGAATACCAGACTATTTACCCGGTATAATAACTTGCGTTTGCTCGCCAGTTTCAATATCCAGAATATTGACAACCATTCCTAAGTTAGAATTGTAAATATCCACAGACAGCGTTCCGAAGACATAATTACCCGGAGTAAGCCCTCCACCGGTACCGCCTCCAGTACCACCTCCAGAACCTGTACCTGAACCAAATTGACTATCAAATAATGAATTTGAAATTCTATTGAGTAATTGGTTATTTAAAGTACTTTTAAAACGCTCCAGATCTGTTGGCTGCTTGTATCCTCCATTTGCACTGGTGTCTTTATAATCATTTTGTGCCTGCGCAGAACTAAGCATCCATTGGTAATTAAAAGTTTCACCACCGCTAAAAGCCGGATTTATAGGCTTATAAGCAAGATCCTGTGCAAAAGAAACGGAACAAAAACCCAACACAAATACGAATGAAATTAATTTTTTCATATTGCTGTTATTTAGTTTCCTACATTAAAAAAAAAAAAGAAAAACTCCTCTACAAAAATTACTTCTCGATTATTAATATTGAGTTATTTATTAATACTGAGTTATTATTTTATTCTGTTTTTCGATGTCTTTAAAATACTTAAATGCTTTTGATGCTGCAGATTCTGCCATGTATTTTAAAAAATCTTCATCCGGACGCGAAATAAATTCTTCCACTATTTCTCCATCTATCAGAATAGTAATTTTTGTTGTACGGCCAAAAGTCAATTCCTCTTGAACGGTCACGATTTTACTTGTATTAATTCTTAGCTTTGAATATTGTGCATAAAAAAAATCATAAAAATCATTTCCCAGTTTTGTTTTGGTATCATTAGCAACAATTCCGATCATTTCAATTCCATCTACAGGAATTGGCTTTCCGGCATCCGATACTTTATCTTCTCCAAAAACAACACGGTCTTTGCCTATCAATTCATTTTTTTCATCAAAAATCAATAGCAATATTATAATCTCATCTTCTGGTGTAAAATTGACTTGCGTTTTAGAAAGTTCAACTTTTTGAATCGGTTCTAATGTGACTCTGCCATCCTGAGCATTATTTGATTTATTCGAGTTTTTTTTATTTTTTTTAAATACAGTCAATTTATAAGATATATTTTTAAACTGCGATTTTAAGTTTTCTGCAGTTCCCGTAATAGCAAGTAAATTTTCTATTTCTTTTACTTCTATTTTGGCTTTTACTTCTATGTGAACTTCCTGAGAAAATCCTGATTCAGAAAAAAAAACAGCAAAAAATGCAATTAGTAAGTTCAAATACTTTTTCATGACACTAGCGATTGAATATGTAAATTGTCCCCGAGTTTCCCGTTTGATTAATTATTAAATCTTTAGATATCGAATTTGAACCAGTACTGATTACCGATAAATTATTGCCATACTGATTGATTCCCATGGAAGTGATTCCGCGTGAATACATCGAAAAATCACTTATATAATTGTTATTGCCTGTTTGTGTGTAGGACTGATTGATTTCATCAGCATTTTTGTAGACATTCATGTAGTTGTTGTTGCCTATCTGTTGTGCGGTAAAATAAGCATTATTACTTATGATGGTTAAATTGGCTTGATTGTAATTTCCAATTTGAGCAACAGTCACTATGTTGCTGCTTTTAATATATTGATTTACCGTTTGATTTTGATTGCGATTGTATGCTTCATTTAATAAGTAGTCACTTCTATTCACATCAATTACCTGAGCGAATAAAATCCCGGTGATTAGTAAGGATACAAAAGTGGCTAAACGTTTCATAACATATTGTAATTTAAAAAAAGGAAGAACTTAATAGCTCAAGCTCTTCCTTTTCCTGGTTTATTCTTAGTTAGATTGAATTACCACACTTCCATTTAAGAAACCTGTTTGAGTAACTGTGCTCATATGATCATTTCCAAATTGTGCAGTAGCTGCAAAGTTACCGGCACCGTATTGTTGAATACTAGAGGTGTTATCCCAGCCTAATTGTAGAGTAGCTGCATTGTTAAACAGTCCTATTTGATCGGTAGATGCGGTATTGTCATATCCGAATTGAAGAGTCAAAGCGTTATTGGCAAGACCAAATTGATTAGTAGTAGCTGTATTAAAGTTACCAATCTGTAACACATCAGAATTGTTGTAAGCTCCAATTTGAGTAGTAACTGCAAGATTACCGAACCAAATTCCTTGAGTGATACTAGAATCGTTATTATCTCCGATTTGTGTTACTATAGCAACATTTCCTCCTCCTAATTGTCCAACAGTAGACTCGTTATCATCTCCGTACTGTCCTACAATTGCAACGTTGGCAATACCTATTTGGTCAACATCTGAGCTATTAGTTGCTCCTACCTGAACTACCAGTGCACCATTTAATAAACCTGTTTGGTCCACATCACTCATGTTACCTTGCGCAAAAGCTGCGACTCCCACAAACAGCATCGCGGAGATGCTTAAAATTACTCTTTTCATAATAAATATATTTAATTGGTTATTAATACATTTTATTATGTAGGTCAGCGTGATTTAGGGAAATCATGCAATCAAAATCTCCATTCGAAAATAAAAATCAAAGCCTTATTTTCTTTCTTTCATGATCAAAATTAGAAAACTTATCGCCAACCAAAACAGGTATAAATACCTATTTTCCAATATCTTAATTACTTTTCGATGAAGTGTAAAACTATCTCGATGAACTACTTTAACGCTTTTTTTCTTGGCAAGAAAAAAGCTACTTTTCATAATTTAATCACAATTCAATTTAAACATTTGTTAAAATAAAAACATAATGACATTATTTTAACGAAAACATAAAAAAAATCCCATCTCAATAAAGACGGGACTTAATCGGGTATATTCTAAAATATTACTTCGTAAACAACAGTTCTCTGTACTTCGTTAGGGTCCAGCTTTCATCATCTACTAATAATTCTAATTTATCACAATGATTACGAATGTCCTCAAAATAAGGCTTTACGTTATTGCAGTAAGCTTCGGCCATTTTTTGTGCATCAGTCAATTGGTTTGCCGTTCTTCGTTCACTCGTCATAGCCAATACTTTAGAATTGATTCCTTCAATATGTCCTGAAATTTCTTTAATCAGAACTATTTGCTCTTTTGCAATAGTTTCGAATTCCTTACCAAAAATTTCTTTTAATCCTTTTACATTTTCAATTAAAGTATTTTGATAGCGGATAGCCGTCGGAATAACATGATTTCTGGCAATATCCCCTAATACTCTTCCTTCAATCTGAATTTTCTTAGTGTATTCTTCCAATTCAATTTCGTAACGGGCTTCTGCCTCTACGTGATTTAAAATTCCTAATTCGTCAAATAACTCCAACGCTTGTTTTGAAACCTTAGCCTTAATAGCTTCCGGAGTTGTTTTAAAATTACTTAACCCTCTTTTAGCGGCTTCTTTTTCCCAGGCATCGCTATATCCGTCACCTTCAAAAAGTATTTTTTTAGACTGCTTGATGTATTCTCTCAAAACATTAAAGATTGCATCGTCTTTTTTCATGTCTTTAGATTCGATCAAAGCGTCTACCTCTGTTTTAAAGTCTCTTAATTGTTTGGCCACAATAGCATTCAGAGTCGTCATCGCATTGGAACAATTGGCATTTGAACCTACAGCTCTAAACTCAAATTTATTTCCGGTAAAAGCAAAAGGAGAAGTTCGGTTACGATCTGTATTGTCTAAAAGAACATCCGGGATTTTTCCAACTACATTTAACTTTAAGTCTGTTTTTTCTTCAGGTGACAATTTTCCAGTGGTTACACTTTCCAATTCTATTAATACTTTAGACAATTGTGCTCCAATAAAAACCGATATAATTGCCGGTGGCGCCTCATTAGCCCCCAAACGATGATCGTTGCTAGCCGTGGCAATAGACGCTCTCAATAAAGTTTCGTAATCGTTAACCGCTTTAATTGTATTGATAAAGAAAGTTAAAAACTGTAGATTACTCATTGGCGTTTTACTAGGACTCAATAAATTAACTCCTGTATCTGTTGCCAATGACCAGTTATTGTGTTTTCCGGAACCGTTTACTCCTTTAAAAGGTTTTTCATGAAACAACACTTTAAAATCATGACGCTCCGCTACACGCTGCATCACATCCATTAATAAAGAGTTATGATCTACAGCCAGATTGGTTTCTTCAAAAATCGGAGCCAATTCGAATTGGTTTGGCGCTACCTCATTGTGACGTGTTTTTACCGGAATCCCCAACAACATACATTCCTGCTCTAAATCTCTCATATACGTTAAAGCGCGTGTTGGAATAGAACCGAAATAATGATCGTCTAATTGTTGTCCTTTTGCAGAAGTATGTCCCAGTAAGGTTCTTCCTGTCATCATTAAGTCAGGACGTGAATTGGCTAATGCTTTATCAATTAAAAAGTATTCCTGTTCCCATCCTAAAGTAGCGGTAACTTTCTTTACATTTTTATCGAAATATTTACATACTTCCGTCGCTGCCTCATCCATAACAGACAGTGCTCTTAATAATGGAATCTTATTATCGAGCGCTTCTCCTGTATAGGCAATAAATACGGTCGGAATACATAAGGTTGTACCATATATAAATGCCGGAGAAGTTGGATCCCACGCGGTATACCCTCTTGCCTCAAATGTATTTCTTATTCCTCCATTCGGAAAACTTGATGCATCAGGCTCCTGCTGTACCAATTGAGCTCCTCCGAATTTCTCTACAGGGTCACTTCCGTCATAAGAAGTTTCAAAAAACGCATCATGCTTTTCTGCTGTTGTACCTGTAAGTGGTTGAAACCAGTGTGTATAATGAGTTACACCTTTTGATAATGCCCATTCTTTCATCCCCATGGCGATATAATCGGCCAGTTTTCTGTCTATCTTAGTTCCGTGTTGAACGGCATCTCTCACTCCTTTTAAAGCATCCGAAGTCAAAAACTGCTTCATCGCTTTCTCATTAAACACATTTGAACCAAAGATGTTTGACTTTCTGTCTATTTCTTCAAAATGTACAGGCTTTCTGTTGGAAGCTTCTTGTAAAGCTTGGAAACGTAATGTTGACATGTATAGTAGGTTTAAAAATTCGTAATTATTTTCATTAAAAAAGTGAAACAAATATAATCAATAAAAACCCCTGTTTGAAACATAAACCAGAGAATTTTATTCGATGATTTTTCAACATTAAGCGGTTTTTTCAAAGAATAATGAATTTGATTCGAAGAAATATAACAAAACACCGCAGTATTATTCATTAAATAAACATTTTTTCATAATTCCTTAAACTAAAAATTTAAAAAACATCCTTGATTTTTACGAATTTGCCTTTTTAAGGTATTAAAAATTACTTTTTTCAAAATATACCCCCTCACAAATTAATCTTATCCAAAAAATAATACTAGTTCAAACAAAATAGCCCCCTAATTTTTAGGAGTAGAAAAATAAATCTATATTTGTCCCAACAAAAAAGAAACAAGAAAATTAATTTATATTATTATGGCTAAAATTAAGTTAGAATACATTTGGTTAGACGGATATGAACCAACCCAAAATCTTAGAAGTAAAACTAAAGTTGAAGAGCACGAAAATTTCAAAGGAACATTAGAAGAACTAGGAAACTGGTCATTTGATGGTTCCTCTACTAAACAAGCCGAAGGTGGATCTTCTGACTGTCTTTTGGTTCCTGTTGCAATATATCCGGATCCAACCCGTATCAACGGATGGTTAGTAATGTCAGAAGTTATGTATGCTGACGGAACGCCACACCCTTCTAACGGTAGAGCTACAATTGATGATGATAATGATGATTTTTGGTTCGGATTTGAACAAGAGTATTTTATCATGGATACAAAAACTCAGCTTCCACTTGGATTTCCGGTTGGAGGTTACCCTGCTCCACAAGGGATGTACTACTGCTCAGTAGGTGGAAAAAATACTCACGGAAGAAAATTAGTGGAAGAGCATGCTGATCTTTGTATCGCAGCCGGAATTAATTTTGAAGGAATCAACCAGGAAGTTGCCTGCGGACAATGGGAATTTCAATTATTCGCTAAAGGTGCTAAAAAAGCCGGAGACGAAATCTGGGTTGCTCGTTATTTATTAGATCGTTTGACTGAAAAATACGGTTACTATATTGAGTACCACCCAAAACCACTTGGAGATACAGACTGGAATGGTTCAGGTATGCATGCTAACTTCTCTAACGAAGTACTAAGAACATGTGGAGACCAGGCAACTTACGAAAGAATCTGTGAAGCTTTCAGACCTGTTACTGCAGAGCACATTGCAGTTTACGGAGCTTACAACGACCAACGTTTAACCGGTAAACACGAAACCGCTTCTATTCACGATTTCTCTTATGGTGTTTCAGACAGAGGATGCTCTATCAGAATTCCATTAATGACGGTACAAAAAGGATGGAAAGGCTGGCTAGAAGACAGAAGACCTGCTTCAAACGGTGATCCTTATAAAATCGCTGCAAGAATTATCAAAACTGTAAAATCAGCATTGTAATTCAGATTTAAAACATACACAAAAGTGCTAACGTAATGTTGGCACTTTTTTTATAGTATTATTTGTGCTTTCAGTCGAAAAGACAGAATTTGCGTAAACATTGAAATTTTGCAAGTAACTTTTTATTACTTAACGCTCTGGTTACGCCCAAAAAGACAGACTGGATAAATAATTATAATTGATATAATTTAAAAACTATCTTTGTGAATCACTAAAAAAATACCCTAATGGTTTGGATTTTCTTTTTAATAGCAGTTGCACTTATTCTCGCTTTAGACTTAGGCGTTTTCAACAAAACCCCACATATTATCAGCACCAAAGAAGCAAGTAAATGGACACTGATCTGGGTAACCCTATCCTTTCTTTTTTCAGGAGTTATCTATTGGCTCTACACTACAGATTACATCGCAAATCCTGACAATCTGAAACCTGCCGTAGCTTCCATGAAGTTTATAACCGGTTATCTGATTGAGTTATCTTTAAGTGTGGATAATATTTTTGTGATCGCCATTATTTTTGCATCGTTCAAAATACCACAAAAATACCAGCATCGTGTTTTATTCTGGGGAATCCTGGGAGCTGTTGTTTTCCGTGGACTAATGATTTTCTTTGGTGTAATGCTGATCAATAAATTTGCATGGACTACTTATTTATTTGGAGCCTTTCTGCTATTCACCGCAATCAAGATGTTGTTCACGGGCGAAGATGAAGATTTTCAGCCGAAAGATTCTTTCATTTATAAAACATTAGGAAAAATCATTCCGATCACTTCCCATATGGAGGGAGAAAAATTCTTCATTCCCACAAAAACAGCAAAAAAAGCAGCCACTCCATTATTTGTAGCACTGATTGTGATCGAATTCATGGATGTGCTTTTTGCCGTAGACAGTGTACCGGCAATTCTGGCTATTACTTCTGATCCTTTTTTAGTGTTCAGCTCTAATATTTTTGCCATACTGGGATTACGTTCGATGTACTTTTTCTTAGCCAATATGCTGGCAAAATTCAGCTATCTGGAATACAGTCTTATTGCTATTTTAAGTTTCGTAGGATTAAAAATGCTGCTTCACGACTTCATTCACGTACCGGAATGGGCGTCTTTAGCCTTCATTGCTCTTTCACTTTTAGCCGGCATTCTGGTTTCTTTAAAATTTGGAGCAGAGAAAGAACTTACTGATACAAGTAAGGAATAACATTTAAAAATAGCATAAAATAAAAAAAGGAGATCGTAACGATCTCCTTTTTTATTTTATGCCCAATGATTAGTTTAATTTCTTAACATTACTATCATCAATATTGTACTTTTTGATAACCGCGTTATAATCTAAATTATCAGTTGTTACTTTTTTTCCAGTTTTTGCATTTACTCCATCATCTCCAGGAATAATAACTACTCTGAATACTTTTCCTAATCTAAAACTACTCGGCAATTGTGAATAATCACTTAAACTACCCGTAATAAAGATTGTAACTCTATTTTTCGAAAAAGTATAGTTATATTGAGCAGTTTCCAAACCATTGTTGAAGTAGTATACCTGAGGTAATAATGCCCAGCTATCCGGTCCGCTTGTACTTACTAATTCATACACTAAAATATTATCTCCTGACAACATACCTGAAGGTGTGTTGGTAACAGAATAATTTGGTCCAACAAAATTGGCATTAACTTCATAAACATAAGGAATTGCAGCATCTATTCCCGGAGGCCCTACTGGTCCTTCTGGTCCTTCACAACTTGAAAATCCGATTAGTCCAACGACTGCAACTGCAAATAAGGTAAGTATCTTTTTCATAATATTTGTTTTTTTAAAATTATACATAAAGGTATCCCAAAAATCAAACCAAAAAAAATATTTGATACCGTTCTTATTCGATTTTTCTATTATTTTCTTATAACCTGCTGATTTTTAAGCAGTATTTTGTTAAAAAATAAAGCGTGATAAGGCAATGAATTCTCCCAATACTCCCAAGTATGCGCTCCCGCACGTTCGGTATAATCGTGATCTACTTTGTTGTAAACCAATCTTCGGTGTAATTCTCTGTTAGGTTCTATCAGAAAATCATCAACACCACAATCTATAATCAAAGGGAGTTTATTTGCTTTAAGTTTGTCCAGCATTCCCAGTACAGCATATTGCGCATACATTTCAGAACTGTCACTTTTATCCCCGAAAACAGGTTGCATTAATTTCACCACCTGTGCCGATGCATCCCTCTGTAACATCACTCCCATATCTACTGCACCACTCATACTTCCGGCAGCACAAAACAAATCAGGATGCTTGGCCGACAAATACAAAGCACCGTGACCTCCCATAGAAAGTCCCGTGATTACCCTTCCGCTCCTGTTGTTTATGGTTCGGTATGTTTTATCTACTTTTTGAACGACCTCTTGTGTGATAAAGGTTTCGAACTGACTTCCTTTGTTTACCGGACTATCCAAATAAAAACTAAAAGTCTCCCCTTCAGGCATGACAATGATCAAATTGTACTGATCGGATAAATTTTGTACTAATTTCTTATTGGGCGTGTTTTTCAACCAATCGCTAAAATGTCCGTAAGCACCATGCAGTAAATACATTACCGGAAATGAAGCTTTGCTTTTGGCATACGAATTGGGTAAAACAACTGCCGCTTTGTAAGTTTTACTCATAGCTGTACTCGCAACTTGAAGGGTATCAACTTTTGCGGCATAACTCATTGAAGAGATCCCCATAAGAACAGCAAACACTAAAATCTTAAAGTTTTTCATAGTTAAATTTTCTGATTAAGGTTTGTAAATATAACTTTTTCAGCATAAACCATATGAAAAATCTGATTGTTTTTTCGGTACTGAATTGGGGAATTTGTTTGATTTTTTTTATTTAAAACTCTAATGTTTTTTCTTTCGCAAATCACACTGATTTACACCAATTACAGGAAGCAACATAATTCCACAAAGAGACACAAAGAGGCACAAAGGCTAAAAAAATATTTGTGTACCTCTGTGTTATTTCTTCGCGAGTCATTGTGAAACAACAGAATTCCACAAAGAAGCACAAAGGACACGCAGAGATATACAAAAGATTAAAAAACTTCGTGTATCTCTGTGCTTTTTTTCGTGAATCTCTGTGTGATTTCTTCGTAAGTCTCTGTGCAACAACAGAATTCCACAAAGAAGCCCAAAGGACACGCAGAGATACGCAAAAGATTAAAAAACTTCGTGGGTCTCTGTGCTATTTCTTCGTGGGTCTCTGTGAAACAACAGAATCCCACAAAAAAGCACAAAGGACACGCAGAGATACACAAAAGATTAAAAAACTTCCTGTATCTCTGTGCTTTTTTTCGTGAATCTCTGTGTGATCTCTTCACGAGTCTCTGTGCAACAACAGAATTCCACAAAGAAGCCCAAAGGACACGCAGAGATACGCAAAAGATTAAAAAACTTCGTGGGTCTCTGTGTTATTTCTTCGCGGGTCTCTGTGAAACAACAGAATCCCACAAAAAAGCACAAAGGACACGCAGAGATACACAAAAGATTAAAAAACTTCGTGTATCTCTGCGTTTTTTTCGTGAATCTCTGTGTGATTTCTTCGCGAGTCTCTGTGCAACTACAAAACTTTTACTGAATTACAATTTTATGTTCATTTCGGTATTGCGAAGCACTTTTACCGGTGTACTGTTTAAAAGATTTACTGAAGTGACTAAAATTATTAAATCCGCTTTCATAACAAACTTCATTAATACTTATAGGTTTCTCCGCCAAAAGCTTTGAGGCGTGTACCAAACGGTATTCGTTTACAAATTCGGTAAACGTTTTATTGGAGATTTTTTTAAAGTATCGACAAAAAGAAGGTGTTGTCATACTGATCAAACTCGAAACTTCATCTATAGCAATCGATTCCTGAAAATGATCTTTCACATAATTAAAAATTACATTCATTCGGTCATTATCCTGAGTCTGCAATTCTAATGAAAAACCATCGGCATTTAGAACCGTATATTCTTCTGATGCATCTAACTCATCCAAAATACTTAAAAGCGTAAGCAAACGTTCAAACGGAAGCTGATTCTCCATCATCTCGATTCTTTTACCTACATTTTTCTTCGTTTCTCCTCCAAAAGCGATTCCTCCTTTTGACTGATTCAAAACATTACGAACTTTTTTCATTTCGGGTGCCACAAAAAAATCATTGCCCAAAAATTCAGGTTTAATATGAATGACCGTTTCGTCTGTATTCCCCGTCATTTCATTCGTAAAACCGCAATGTGGCAGATTGGCCCCTATCAAAAGTAAACTGCCATTGGTGTAATAAGAAACATGGCTCCCAATTTGCCTTTTACCTGCTCCCCCATTGATGTAAACCAGCTCAATTTCGGGATGATAATGCCATAAATGTGCCTTACTGTTCGTTTTTTCCGCATGTTTGGTATACGTAAAGGAGCTTCCGTAAGAATTAGATATCACTTCAAGAGCAGGGGCAATCGTCTTCATGATAAAGTTTTTAAAAAATAATAGCGAATTTAACAAAATCACCTAACATAATTCATATTTTAACCTATAACGGTTTCGTAAATGAGAATATATCATAAAAACACAAAAAATACTAAATTCAAAATCACAATTATTTCTGTATTTTTTTTATAGTCGTTTTTTTTTCAGTCTTTTTTTTAATATATCCTATTTAATCAGGTCCTTTTATAAGTATACGTCATTTACGTAAGAATTATAGGCGTGCTTCGAAATTATCTAAAATTTCAAATCATTGAAAAATAACAACACAATTAACAAAAACACCTCTAATAATTCAAATTTTAACCTATAACGGTTTCGTAAATGAGAATACAGCACATAAATTGGCAAATAGAGTTGCGAAAAAAAATCCGGTTCTAAAGTAATTTAGCTTCAGAGAAATGAACTAATCATTTAAAACGAAAAGCTATGAAAAACATTTTAAAATTAAGTTTAGTATGCGCAGTACTCTTTTCAGGAATAAGTACTTATGCAATTGACGGAAATGGAAATGGTAATAACGATTTTAACCTTCACGTATTAAAGGGTAATGGAAAGCTAATTACGTTTGCTCTAAACCAGGTGCAAAAAGCCAGTTTGAGTATTTATGACCAAAACGGTTCACTAATCTACACTGAAAATGCTTCAGGTAAAGATGGAATTTTAAGAACCTTTAGTTTAGAAGAATTTCCGGAAGGAACCTATTTCTTAGAAGTAGAAGACAGCGTTAAAAAAATAAGACATGAAATTACAATTACAGATGACAGATCAATATTATCTGCAAAAGCAATTTCATCGACCTATAAAGCAGATTTCTCTGCTCAAAATTCAAACGTAGCAGTACGTTAAAAAAGTTTATGCTTTCATAAAGTATAAAAATGAGGTTAGATAGTTAGTAAAGTAAAAACGTGATTGTTTTAAAACAGCTCTTTGTGGTTATTGAGCTGTTTTTTTTGCTTACAAGCTAATGGTTTAACCGCAAGGTACGCAAGGTTTTTTTTTTCATATCTTTTTTATACAAACGCAAAGTTCGCAAAGCTAATTATTGATAAAGCCTTGCGAACTTTGCGGTTACTACACGTAATTTGTGATAAAAAACTTCGCGCACCTTGCGATTAAATCCTAAAACACACATTTTGTAAGAAAGACAGGCAAAACCACACTACCTTAACTTTATCAAAACATTAAAATATAATCGTAGAATTAACACTAACACTCAAAATAATTCAAATTTTAACCTATAACGGTTTCGTAAATGAGAATATAGCATAGAAATAAGAAAACAGAGTTGTGAGAAAACCATTATTTCATAAGTAATTTAGCATCAGATAATTAGAATTATTAATCTAAAAACTAAAAGTCATGAAAAAGATTTTAAAATTAAGTTTAGTATGTGCAGTACTTTTCACTGGAATGAGTACCTATGCAATTGACGGGAATGAAGATTTTAATCTTCATGTATTAAAAGCCAACGGAAAGCTAATTGCATTTGCCCTTAACAAAGTGCAAAAAGCAAATCTGGCAATTTATGATAAAGACGGTAGCATACTTTATACTGAAAATGCTTCAGGTAAAGATGGAATTTTGAGAACTTTTAATCTGGAAGAACTCCCGGCAGGAACTTACTTCCTGGAAGTTGAGGATAACATAAAAAAAGTAAGACATGAAATTACTATTACTGAAGCTACTACGGTATTGTCCAGAAAAGCAATTTCATCGAGTTATAAAGCAGGTTTTTCTGCCAAAAAAACAAGTGTCGCTGCACGTTAAAAATTTTACCCCCTTACCCAAAAAAGCGAATTTATTTAGTTAGTGAAAATAGTACGTTTTAAACAGCTCTTTGTCGTTATTGAGCTGTTTTTTTATGTTCTTCTCTCATCTCAAACAACTGATTTTTATATTTTTAGAAAAATATTCTTAATAATTATAAAAGAGTAGTTTACACACTATAAAAAAAACTCAAAATAAAAACATCCATCATCCCAGTAAATACGTACATAGTTCACGTAAAACACAGAAACATCTTTAATTCAGCAATTTAAGCATTGAAAAAAGTAAGTTTTTTGCATAAAATTAAATTTCTATTTGTAGTTTTACGCGTTGCAAAATGAGTAATAAACAATTAAAAAAGACATGACAAATTTAACGAAGGTGGGCTTAGTTGTTGCCGTATTTTTAACAACAATTTTTACGTATGCATTTGATGGAAAAGGGGATTATATTTTGAATATAAAAACCGGAAATGGAAAAGTAGTTAGTTTTACTTTAAACTCCATTGAGAAATCAGTTTTTACTATCTATGACGAAAACAATAATTTGGTTTACACAGGAGAAACTGCTTCAAACCAGTTAGAAACGTCAAAAACTTTAAGTTTAGAGGCATATCCTGCCGGAACTTACATCCTGGAAGTAAAAGAAAATGGTAAAGTTGCCAAACATGAAATCACGGTTTCTGCTAAGAAATCAAAAACTGTAAAGATGGACGAATCAGTGAATAAAAGCCCTGCTTTCCGTCGCTAATTGTTTTTACTTGAAATTGAAAAGCATCAGCGTGGCTGATGCTTTTTTTTTGTTTAAAAGTTAAATTCAACCTCTTTTTTAGTTGGTAAACTACCATTATTCCATTCTAGTTCAATGTACTTTGAAGCATATTCTTTCGTATTAGCAAAGCTATCAAACAAAATTGCTGATCCTCCATTCTTTACTGTTTCCTCTACCATTTTAAAGGTTAACACAGACCCTTGAGGATCCAACCCTACTACATCAAATATTATATCTGTTGCCTTAGAAAGTGTCACATATAAATTCAACAGCTTTCGCTGGGTTCCTCCCAGACGATTCATCCTGGTTTTTCTAGTAACATATTTATCTTCAAATAATTTTACAAGAAAAGGATTCGTAAGATCTGCCCGTCTTTTAATATATCTGTTTACAGTCGAGGGAAAAAAATAACCTCTAAAGTTTGATTCCCTAAAGAAATCAACAAAAGTCATTTTTTTATGTAAAGTAACATTCTCATGTTTTATCTTACCGCAAAAAATGTCTTTAAGATACATTTCTGTATCATAGGGACATTTTTCGTTACTCAAAAACAAAACGGCTATTTCACCTTCATATAAAACAAAAGGCGGTACATAATAAGTGTCTGTTTTAATTCCCTTATTTTCTAGTACAATTTTCATTATAACTTCAAAATTTACTTTTGCTTTAAAATTCAAAAGCAGCACTTGATGCTTTTTTGTTTATTACTTTTCTTTCCCTCGCAATTCCTCTCCTATTTGAACTAGTTTCCAAAATACAGCAACATCTTGCGGTATAGGAATTTTTAGTTCGCCTACTTTTAAATCTTCACTATAAAGTGACGAATGCAAAATAGCATAACTTAAATCTAAAACATCAATTGCCGTAAAGCTTTGTTTAAACTCAGGTTGTAATTCCTGACTGTGCGCAAAACAAACATTCCCGGTTTCTTTCTCATCCATAAACAGCAAACCGTAACCATTTGCAATGAATTGAACCGTTTCAGGATTTAATGTCACACTAGTATTCTCTGCTTTTTGAAAAAGCATCTCCAGCCTGAAATAGCTTTGACTACTCTCTAACGCTGTTTTTAAAATAAGCTCTTCCAACTCAGCATTAACAGGAAGCCCAACTCTATTTTCTACGAGACGCAAATTATTTATTTTATTTAAATAGTCTTCCATTCTCATACTCTACCTCTCTAAATCTTTATAAAGTTAGATTATTTTTTAGCGCAACTAAAATAAATTCAAGCCTTAAACGTTTTTATATCCATAAGAAATTATTTACCAGACAAGATTTTACCATTTTTTTCGACTCTAATTTTATCGATAAAGTCAAAAAAACATCGCCAAAATGCATGTTATATTACTGATTTATATATATATTTGCAAAAAACACAATCAGCTAACATTAAATAATTCTCTTGCTTTTAAATTGTTCCAAAAAAATAAAAATAATATCAAGTCCCCATTTAAATCTATTTCCATGAAAGAAAAACTAGCTATTGTAATGCTATTGACTCTGTTTTCTATTCGTGTCTCCGCTCAAAGCGAAAAATTGTATCAAACCGATAAAGTAAGCGATAAATATGCCTATGTTGATGTGATGAAAACCTATGAAAGGGTTGCCGCAAAAGGCTACAAATCTGTTGATTTATTTCAAAAACTGGGAAATTCCTGCTATGCTAAATGCAATCTGGATAAAGCAGCCAAATGGTACCGCGAACTTTTTGCTCTTACTACCGATTTAGAACCTGAATATTATTACCGCTATGCTGAATCACTGCGATCGATTTCCTTATATCAAGAAGCCGACGCTCTTATTGAAAAATTAAAAACAAAAGTTCCGGTAAAAAAGAAAGCTTAATTCGCTAAAAAACAACCACAATCTTGTCATTTCGACGTAAGGAGACTCGAGCGATAGTGAATAGGCGAAGTAAATCACATTCGAAACTCGACAAAGCTTGGCAACTTTCTTTACGGAAATACTGGTGTGATTTCTCGTACCTCGAAATGACAAAATGTACGGAATTTTATTTTTTTATTATTTTCTTTGAAACCATAACTCTATTAACCTTAGCTTTCAAGATATAAACCCCAGGATCTAGCTTAGAAACATCCATCTTATCGGTAGTAAAATTAGTTCTATCACTTACCAACTTTCCATTTAAATCAAAAATCTGAACGCTTTCAATACCATCTTCGTTATTTGTTTTTAGCTTTACAAAATCTGTTGAAGGATTAGGAAATATTGATAAAAATGATTGTTTATCATTCGATATCGTGCTCAAATCATTGGAATATCTATACAGTACATTTTCTTTTCCATAGAGTAAACTTCCTTTGTAAACAATCGCCTGCCTTACGTTATCAAGCGCACTAATATTTTCTGTAGTCTGCAGACTTTTATTAAAAATCCATCCTTTTCTATGCTCTAAATCATCCGGTCCGGTAGTAATAAAATAATCATTTTTATTAATCTCATAAATAGAGGTAATAGAATAGTCATCAGGAAATATAAAAGGAATCGCTGTATCAACTGGCATAAGCTCTTTCAAATCTGATATTAACTGGGTACCTAAATCCATTGATAATAACGAAGTACCTCCACTATTATTAGGCCCGCAGAAAAGTAAAGAATCATCCGTTTTCAACAAATTTGATGGGGAAAAATATTTACTTCCATAAACTTTATAAGACAAAGATGCCTTTTTATTCTGCAGATCATATTTCCAAATTTCCATTCTCAAACTGTCTTTAGAAAAAAACATAAAATAAAGATTATTACTATCTTTAGTCATAGTACTGTAAGATACCAGATTCATTTGTGCGTTCCATAAATCAGAAACAATTTTTGTATTACCAACAGTACCATCGGTCTCAAATAAATGGTACCTGCTAACAAAATAAAGTTTACCATTGCTTTCTATGTACTGAGTTAATGCGGATGTACCCCCTGGCCCTGATCCGTTACCATCTATTTCAGCTGTTATAGGAAATGTTCCATCAGCTGTTCCGTCACTTCTCCATACCCTTGAATTGTTAGTACCGAAAGGCTGAAATGTGAAAACAAAAGTATCGTTACACTTCCCTTCAAAAGTGGGTTTATTCCATGCCGGTAAATCACCTCTAACTAATATTGTCCCTTGTGAAGTTCCATCTGTTTTCCAAACTTGTAATGTATCGTCGATTTTCAGTAAAAAATAAATTGAATTTCCTACTGCTGTTATCGTCCAGACTCTGCCTTTAAGAAAATTTGTAACTTTCACTGTTCCTGTTTCTGTTCCGTCCGTTTTCCATATTTCACCATTAGAAGTTTCATCCTTTGCAATAAAAAACAATGTCTTATTTAAAATTGCTGAACGTCCTTTTAATAAATCCATGCCGCCATCCTCTTTTCCTGGATAAACATCTTTAACCAGAGATGTGCCTTCGGGAGTTCCATTGCTTTTCCATATTTCACGGCCAGTATCTTCGTTTCCCGCTAAAAAAAAGATATTGTCGTTATATTCAATATATCGAACAGGGTAATTATAGTTAAATGAATAAATCTGCTGTTGAGCATCAATTTTTCCAATTATTATAATAAAAAGAAATAAAAGTAGTTTTGTTTTCATTCAGATCAGTTAAATTTCGAAGGCAAATATATAAGAATTTCAGAAGTGTTTTTATAGTATATGGAACTCAAATACGAATCTATCAACAAAAAAACCTCCCATTTCTGAGAGGTTTTCCATATCCGCCATGAGCGCGAGCGTATTGGTAAATACTTTTTATCAATTATTTTTAATAAATCGAACATACATTCCATTCTCTGATGTATGTGCGGTAACTTCTCCATTAACTGAATTGTCGCCATCCATCAAACCGATAAAATCATTACTGTTTTTACTTACCTGTACTTTTGTACCCCAAAATAACACACAATAGTCTAATGGATAAAAATCAATTTCATTTACAGTACTCCTGTAACCGCCCGGAACAGCATTAAATTCGGAACTATTATCTCCATCCCAATTTTTAGATTTTAAATGTAATCCTGCATTGTCATATCCTCCTAAAGATGTAATTATTTCTTTCCATTCTTTATGCGTCGGAATATGAAATCCGTTGGGACATAAACCTCTTGGATCATTGACAGCGAATCCATTATAAATTTTCCCGATTTTTTTCTTATTCTTTTCATTACTTTCATGATAACACCAAGCTGGCTTTTTTAATTTGCCATACTTTCTCCATTCTTGTATTGTTTTTACTTCAGGTATTACGTCACCATTTCTGAAATGACTTACATTTAAATTTTGATTTGAAATTAAATATTTGTCGATTTTAATTATTGTGTATTTATTACCATCAATATCGGCAGCGATATTATTCTCCGTTTTATTTGGGATTAATAGCAATAAAATGAATGATAAAAATAATTTGCCCATTTTTTAATTATTTGTAAATTATTGAATTGGTTTTATAAAATGTCGTACGCTAGCGTGAACGGGATGTACACTAACAGAGACCTCCATTAAATGATTAAATCTTCATTTTTATAGAAACTTCTTTAACTTTTAGTTTTTAATGATCTTTTTATTAATCAAAGTTCCATTCCATTTTATTTGAGCGGTATAAATTCCTTTAGATAAAGAAGAAATATCAATTTGAGAGGAATTTGACAACGTTTGAAGTAATTTCCCATTTAAGTCAAAAACACTTATATTTTCAACTTCATTACTATTGTCTACATTTAACTGCATAAGATCAGATGACGGATTTGGATAAAAAACAATCGCCTTTTTATGAGTCACATCGATTGTGCTCAAATTATTAGAGTATTTCCATAATTTATTATCTTTTGCATAGTATAGATAATCTTTATAAACTATAGGTTCCAGGATGTTATCTAAGATACTTACATTTTCAATCGTCCCTAATGTATTATTTAATATCCATCCCTTCCTTTTATTATTTTTATCTCTTGCGATGTAAACAAAATATTCATCTTTATTGATTTTAAAAATAGAACTTATATAGTAAGGCAAATATCCTGAACGAATTACAAGATCACCTGCCGACGTTAAATCTTTTATATTTGACACCTCATTATTTGCAAGATTTAATAAAACTAAAGATGTATTGCCTGTTGAATTCGATGATGTAAACAGTAACGAATCATCTACTTTCATAAAATTAGATGGTGAAAAATAGTGAGAACTTGTATTTTCATATACTGAGTTAATGCTATTGTTTACAAGATCAAATTTTAATATTGAAATATTATTCGTCTCTAATCTAAAAAACATTAAATACAGATTATTATTTGCTTCGATAATATCGCTATGAAATACGCTTCCTTGCTTATCACCCTTCACATTTGCAATACTTTTAGTATTTTTTAAAGTTCCATCAGTTTCAAACAAAAAATTACTCGTTACAAAATACAACTTACCATTATGTTCTATATATTGTGTCAAAATCGGCCCACCACCAATAGCACCACCTTCGGTAGTCACAAAGCCTGAACCATTTCCAGAAACTTCTTCTGTTATCGGAAATGTTCCATAAGAAGTTCCATCACTTCTCCATACTCTGCATTGATTTGTGCCGGGGGATTCAAATGTAAATATAAAAGTATTATTACACTTTCCTTGAAAAGAAACAATGTGCGCTATAGGCAAATTATCTTTTACTAGTAGAGTTCCATTTATTGTTCCATCAGTTTTCCAAACCTCCAAAGTATGATCATCATTTATAAGAGTAAAAAAAATAAAAGCTCCCACAGTAGTCAACTTGGCTCCTCTTCCATTAAGAAAATTTGTTAATTTTACCGTTCCATTTGTTGTTCCATCAGTTTTCCATATTTCTCCATTAGAATCTGCGTCTTTTGCAATAAAATACAAATTATTATTCAAAATGGCAGAACTTCGTTTTAAGCTGGCAAAAATTGAATTACCACTACCAATATTGATATCTTTAAGCATAAAAGTATTATCAGGAGTTCCATCACTTGTCCAAACCTCTCTACCAGTTCCATCTCCAGGTGCTTCGAAAAAAATCTTATCGTTAAATTGAACAAAATTAGACTCAATAGAACTGGTAGGATAGAATGATAAAAAGCTATAAACTTGCTTCTGAGCATTAGATTTAACAATTAAGAAAGTAAAAAATAATAAAAGTAGTTTTGTTTTCATTATTGACTATTGATGATAATTTAATTAGTAATATTGTTTAAATAAGCGCAAATATATAATGATTTTTATTACAAATATCATTAACAAAAAAATATAAGAATCATGTACATCAAGAAATAGATTTGATACTTGAATCAAATCCTTTTTTATGGGAATAAAAGAAAGAAAACATATTTTTTCAACACTGTACGCTACTCCATTAGAGCATTTTATAAAAACAAAAAACCTCTCATTTCTGAAAGGTTTTTTGTTTTTATAAAATCGTAATAATTACATATTCCTTCTATACTGGCCGCCTACTTCAAACAAGGCCGAAGTAATCTGCCCTAAGGAACAAACCTTAGTCGCTTCCATTAAATGGGCGAATAAGTTTTCGTTTTTAATGGCGGCTTCCTGTAGTTGACGCAGGTGCTCGTTTACTTTTGCTTCGTGAAACTGGTGTAAGTTGTCCAGCATCGTAATTTGATATTGTTTTTCTTCTTCGGTGGCGCGAATTACTTCTGCCGGAATTACCGTTGGAGATCCTTTTGAGCTTAGGAAGGTGTTTACCCCCACAATTGGGAAATCTCCGTTGTGTTTTAAGGTTTCGTAATACAAACTTTCTTCCTGAATTTTAGAACGCTGGTACATGGTTTCCATAGCTCCCAAAACTCCGCCACGTTCTGTGATTCGGTCAAATTCCTGTAAAACGGCAGCTTCTACTAAATCGGTTAATTCTTCGATGATAAACGATCCCTGAATTGGGTTTTCGTTTTTCGCCAGACCTAATTCTTTATTGATAATCAACTGAATCGCCATGGCTCTACGCACTGACTCTTCGGTTGGTGTGGTAATCGCTTCATCGTATGCGTTGGTATGCAATGAGTTACAGTTGTCGTAAATCGCATACAAAGCCTGTAATGTCGTTCTAATATCGTTGAAATCAATTTCCTGTGCGTGTAAGGAACGCCCGGAAGTTTGAATATGATATTTTAGCATTTGCGCTCTTTCGTTGGCTCCGTATTTGTTTTTCATGGCTTTTGCCCAAATCTTACGTGCCACACGTCCAATTACTGAATATTCAGGATCTACTCCGTTTGAGAAGAAGAACGATAAGTTTGGTCCAAAATCGTTAATGCTCATGCCACGGCTTAAGTAATATTCCACGTAAGTGAAACCATTCGAAAGTGTAAAAGCCAGCTGTGTAATTGGGTTCGCTCCTGCCTCAGCAATATGATATCCTGAAATCGAAACGGAGTAAAAATTACGAACGTTTTGAGTAATAAAATATTCCTGAACGTCACCCATTAATCGCAATGCAAATTCCGTTGAGAAAATACAGGTGTTTTGTGCCTGATCTTCTTTCAAAATATCAGCCTGAACCGTACCACGAACCTGTGATAAGGTTTTTACTTTGATATCGTTATACACATCCAAAGGTAAAACCTGATCTCCGGTAACCCCCAAAAGCATTAATCCCAAACCGTTGTTTCCTGCCGGCAGATCGCCTTGGTATTTTGGACGTTCTGTTCCTTTTTCCTTGTATATTTTGTTGATTTTTGCTTCAACTTCTTTTTCTAATTCGTTGGCTTTAATGTAAATCTCACATTGCTGATCGATAGCCGCGTTCATAAAGAAACCTAACAGCATAGGTGCCGGTCCGTTGATGGTCATACTCACCGAGGTTAAAGCATGAACCAGATCAAAACCTGAATATAGTTTTTTAGCATCGTCCAAACAGCAAATCGAAACTCCGGCATTACCAATTTTTCCGTAAATATCAGGACGAATATCAGGATCGTTTCCGTATAAAGTCACACTATCAAAAGCAGTTGAAAGTCGTTTTGCCGGTAATCCCGCACTCACATAATGAAAACGTTTGTTGGTTCTTTCCGGTCCTCCCTCTCCTGCAAACATTCTTGACGGATCTTCACCTTCACGCTTAAACGGATACAATCCCGAAGCAAACGGAAATTCTCCCGGAACGTTTTCCTGTAAATTCCAACGCAAAATATCTCCCCAGGCTTCATATTTAGGCAAAGCAATTTTTGGGATTTGCAAATGCGACAAGCTTTCTGAATGAGTAGCGATTTTAATTTCTTTATCACGCACCTTAAAGCTGTACACCGGATTTTTATATTTGGCTACTTTCTCGTCCCAATTCAGGATAATTTCCCAATTGTACGGATCAAGATCCATTTTTACTTTATCAAACTGATTCAGTAACAGGTTTAAAAAGATTCTGTTTTCGTCGTGCGTTTCGGCTGCTTTCACTCCTTCGACTCCGCTCAGGAAGACACTAGTGTCATCAATTCCGGCTTTATTAATTTGTGGAACTTTCCCTGAAACGGTTTCTATGGTTTTAAAGATTCCGTATAATTTCTGTGCTACTTTTTGCTGCGCAGCTGCTATTTCATCATAAGATCTGTTGTTCTCTGCAATTTCGGATAAGTAACGGGTTCTGTGTGGTGGAATCACGAAGATTTTCTCGCTCATTTCCTTCGTAATCTGAAAAGTAGATTTCAATTCTGATTGCGTTTTTTCCACAATCTTGTCCATGATCGCTTTATAAAGCGTGTTCATTCCCGGATCGTTAAACTGAGAAGCAATGGTTCCGAAAACCGGCATTTCATCCGGATTTTTATCCCATAAATTATGATTGCGCTGGTATTGTTTTTTAACGTCACGAATGGCGTCAAGAGCACCTCTTTTGTCAAACTTGTTTAAAGCGACCAAATCGGCAAAATCAAGCATGTCGATTTTCTCTAATTGTGTTGCGGCACCAAATTCCGGTGTCATTACATATAAAGATACATCCGAATGGTCCATAATCTCGGTGTCGGATTGTCCGATTCCTGAAGTTTCAAGAATGATCAAATCGTATTTTGCTGCTTTTAAAACCTGAATGGCTTCGGCAACATATTTGGATAAGGCCAAATTCGACTGACGTGTCGCCAGCGAGCGCATATACACACGAGGATTGTTGATGGCATTCATACGGATTCTGTCACCCAGTAACGCTCCTCCTGTTTTTCTTTTTGACGGATCGACAGAAATCAATCCGATAGTTTTCTCAGGGAAATCAATTAAAAAGCGACGAACCAGTTCATCTACTAAAGATGATTTTCCGGCTCCACCCGTTCCGGTGATTCCAAGAACCGGAATTTTAGAATCGGTGTTGCTTTCGTGAATCTGATCAAAAACAGGTTTTGCGATTTCAGGGAAATTTTCTGCTGCTGAAATCAAACGTGCAATTGCGGTTGGAATTTTATTTTCGATATGATCGACTTCTCCGTTTAACTGATCTCCAATAGGATAATCTGAACGTTGAACCAAATCATTAATCATTCCCTGTAAACCTAAAGAACGACCATCATCCGGAGAATAAATTCTTGTAATACCATATTCATGTAATTCTGAAATTTCGCTTGGAAGGATTACTCCGCCTCCGCCTCCAAAAATTTTAATGTGTCCTGCTCCTTTTTCTTTGAGCAAGTCATACATGTATTTAAAATATTCATTATGTCCTCCCTGATACGATGTCATCGCAATCGCATTCGCGTCTTCCTGAATAGCAGTATTTACCACTTCCTCAACACTACGGTCGTGCCCAAGGTGAATTACCTCAACTCCGGTTGACTGAATAATACGACGCATAATGTTTATCGCTGCATCATGTCCGTCAAAAAGAGAGGCTGCGGTTACAATTCTTACTTTATTTTTAGGAATATATGGTATTTGTTGTTCCATTTTATGAATATGATAATTTTAAGGGAGCAATTTACAAAATATTACAACATTTGATCATGCTAATATCTTTTTGTTAACAAAAAAAAGAATCTTTTTTCTTTTAGAGGGGTAACAATTTGAATACTAAGTTGATTTATCCTATATAAGTCTTATAAAAATGTTAACAACATGGAAATCTTGAAATATTTAAACAAAATACAAGAACCTGTAAATCAATATCATAAAGTAATTTAGTAGTATATAAAAACCCCAAATTTTTACCTAAAACTACCTACAAAAGTAACACCGTAAAAATTTAAAAAATGAAAACATTATATCCACTCAGCCTAATTATAGTTCTAAGTTTTTTTGTTTCTTCTTTTGCCAAAACTGATCATAAGAACATTTCTTATAAAAAAACTTCAACTGTCGCGCCCGTTTACAAGAATTCAGGTTCTGATAATGTAAACGAAATTTCAAATGACTTCTTTAAAAGATATTCTGATTTGAAAAAATATAAGTCTGACGTCATGTCATTATACAAAAACAGAACTCCGGGAACTATCTGGTTTGATGAAGATGCCATCAATGAGTTTGGTACTGCATTATATCAAAAAGCTAAAAAAACGAATGATTTGGTTGTTCCTTATCAAAAAGAAATCGATGCTCTTTTTTCTTCTTCAGCAACAAAGCTGTCTAAAACAGATGCAGATATGCTTTTGAGTTCTTTATATATTGCTTACGCCAAAAAAAGTAATGCAGATGCCGGGAAAAAAATGTCGTATGATGCTATGCTGACAGATTTTTTAAATTACAGTACAATCGAAGAAGCCACCACTTCGACTACTGAAAATGTTAAAGTAACCTATGATCAATATTATAAATTACAGGACGTTCTGAAAAAATATAAAAAACTAGACCGTTCTAATAAATGGAAACCTATTGTTCCGGAAGAAACACCTTATAAAGATTTACGTCCGGATGCTGTTTCAAATACTATCGCCCAAGTCAGAACCCGTTTATACTTATTGGGAGATTTAAAAAAGGATTCTAAAAGTAACGTTTACGACCGTGAATTAATGGATGCTGTAATGAAATATAAAGTTCGTAACGGTTTCAAACCTAACTATATTTTAGCAGAAGAACATATTAAAGAAATGAATGTTCCTCTTGCCGATAAAATGGAGACCCTAAAACTTAACATGGAAAGATGTCGCACTATTTCGGATCAAATGGCCGGTTGCGATGAATATGTTTTAGTCAACGTTCCTTCGTACGAATTGATTTATGTAAAAAATGGGAAGGTGCAGCTGTCTTCTAGTGTCTTTGTTGGAGCACCATTAACTAAAACAACCATTTTTAATGGCGAAATTGAGAGAATCGTTTTTAGCCCTTACTGGACCGTGCCGCAAAGTATTGTAAACAATGAGTTGAAAAGTAAAATCGCTGAGGATAAAAATTATTTGGCCAAACATAATATGGAAATCGTAAATGGTCAGGTGAGACAAAAACCGGGTCCTGAAAACTCATTAGGATTAGTAAAATTTATGTTTCCGAACCCTGATGACATCTATATGCATGATACTCCATCTAAAACTTTATTCGATTTTGAAAAAAGAACGTTCAGCCATGGTTGTATAAACGTAAAAATGGCAAAAGAATTAGCTACTGCCATGCTTAAAGATTATCCTGAATGGACTCCCGATAAAATAGATAAAGCTATGGCGGGTAAAACAGAAAACAGTTTTAAACTAACTAAAAAAGTACCTATTTATATTACTTATTTTACTTCGCTGGTCAATGAAAATGGAGAAATTGGTTTCTTTCAGGATGTTTATGAGCGAGATGCTGAATTAAACAAAACGGTTTCTCCTCAGACAGGAGTAGTATCTAACTAAAATTTAACCAATTAGTTCGTTAGCTTCATCAAATGATCATTAATTAAAGCTGTAATTTTTAATAGGGTAATTTTAGATTTGAATTTAGAGTTTGGAAGAATAATAGTATCTTTAATAACTCAAATACAAATCTAAAAATTACCCTTTTTTTATGGAAGACGATTATACTGAAGTTAGAAAAAGCTGGTGGGACAGAAACTGGAAATGGTTTGTTCCAACCGGATGTTTAAGTCTTGTGGTGCTGTTTGGTTTGTTTATAGCAGCGCTTTTCTTTGGAGTTACCACCATGCTCAAAGAATCTGATTCTTATAAATCTGCCATGAACGAAGCGCAGCATAATGCAATAGTGCTGGAGAAATTGGGTAGTCCAATTGAAGATAACGGAATTGCCTCCGGCAGCGTTAATTCAAGCAACAGTATAGAACATTGCAACTTACAAATTCCAATAAGGGGTTCTAAAAGCAGAGGAACTTTATTTGTCTCGGGCACCAAAAACGGAACATGGAAATACGATGAGATGAGTCTTTATGTGGAAGACACTAAAGAACAAATTGATTTGCTAAAAAAATAAAATACTATCCTCTCTTATACTTTTCTACACTATCACACTATGAGCCTACGTTTACTTTTTTTAATCCTAGTTTTAAGTTTCAATTATTCCGTTTTCTCACAAACTAACGAACCTCACAATATAAACCAAAAACCTGATAACAAAACCGTTCCGCCCCAAACTGATTATATCAAAATACTTTGGTTAAATAAGCAAGGTGTTCTTCAGCTTAACGAAGACTACATCAAAACCTTAACCGATCCACAACGGGCAGCACTAGGATTTGTTACTACTGGTGTTGACCATGACTGCTACTGGGATAGTGATAAAAAAGCAGACGAGAGCAACTTAAAATGTAAATTTCTATGGGCTCTGAACTTGGGATATCAATGCTCTGAAACGCATTTAGGATTTTTAAAACAATGGTTTAAAGAAGATCCTGAAGTTTTAGGAAGACTGCAATATTGTTCCAAAAATGAGACTACACCCAAAAATAAAGAATTCTTTCTCTGGCTAAAAATGGCCACGACTGACAATAACATCAAAATTATCTACTCGGCAGTTGGCATAGATAATGATGCTAATTCCAATTGGAAATGGACGGAAGCATCAAGTTATTCTTATACCAATACCGGAATTAAACAAATATCCCGAAAAAATCTTGATGGAGGTTTTTTCTAGAAAAAACACTGAGGCTCTGAGATCCTGAGTCACTAAGGCACTAAGTTTTATTTTCAGAAGAAATATTTTAATTCTAAAAAAACTACCTAAAGTTTTTTTTTCTATTCCAATAAAACCTTTGCCCCTTAGCAACTCAGAACCTAAGTACCTTATAAAAAAACTGTTAAACCTCCAACAAATTGGTTTCTTCTCCGAAAATAAAATTGTGGCTTTATTTTTGAATAAGTAGTATTTTTGAAAACTTATAAAATTACACTTTAATGAAAAAGATTCTACTTCTGTTACTTACGCTTACATTTTCTTTCACTTCTAATGCTCAGATACAAAAAACTTTAGATCAGTTATCTCAATTATCGTCAAAGATCAATGGCACCGGAAATGTTGATATTGCCTCGGGATTAAAGGAAGCCCTAAACAAAGGAATTACAAAGCAAGTAAGCAAATTAACCGCTGAGGATGGTTTTTATAAAAATGAAGCGGTAAAAATTTTAATGCCGGAAGAACTGCAAAGAGTTGACGCTACCTTACGAAAAATTGGTTTATCCTCTCTTGCCGATGAAGGCATAAAAGCAATGAATCGTGCCGCCGAAGATGCCGTTAAAGAAGCTACACCAATCTTTGTTTCTGCGGTCAAAAACATGTCTTTTACCGATGCAAAAAACATTTTATTGGGGAACGAAAGTGCTGCAACCAGTTATTTACAAAACAGTACAACAACAGCTTTGTACAGCAAATTCAATCCCGTAATCAAAACTTCTTTTGAAAAAGTAGGTGCTGATGTAATCTGGACAAACATAATCAAGAAATACAACACCATTCCATTAGTTCGAAAAGTAAACCCGGATTTGACTGATTATACCACAAATCAGGCTTTAGCAGGTGTTTTTAAAATGATTGCCGTAGAAGAAAAAGACATTCGTACCAACATCAATGCAAGAACATCTCCTTTATTGAAGAAAGTATTTGCAATGCAGGACAAAAAATAGCTTTTGTTGTTAAATTGTTGATTTGTTAATCGTTTAATCGAATGAACAAATCAACGATTAACCGATTAACCAATAACCTAAACCAAAATGCAAAAAATAACCATTCTGATGCACTGCAAAGATCAAAAAGGAATCATTGCCGCAGTGACCACTTTTATTGCTAAAGTCGAAGGAAATATTACCTATATCGATCAGCATGTTGATGTAGAGCAAAATGTCTTTTTTATGCGACTGGAATGTGAACTCACCAATCAACATGTGAGTGCCGAATCGATAAAAGAAGATTTTTCAAAAACGATTGTAGCCGACTTTAATATGTCGTGGGAATTGTACAATCAGGAACACAAACCTAAAATGGCTTTGTTTGTCTCCAAATACGATCATTGTCTGTTTGATATTCTTGGGCGTTACAGTGCTAACGAATTAAATATAGAAATCCCTGTCATCATCAGTAATCATAACGAGTTGCGATCAGTTGCCGAACGATTTAATATTCCGTTTCACTGTGTTCCATTTACAAAAGACAATAAAGAAGAAGGTGAAGCCAAACAAATTGAACTGTTAAAAAAATACCAGATTAATTTCATTGTCCTGGCGCGTTATATGCAGATCGTTACCCCTAAATTGATTTCGCTTTACGAGAATAAAATCATTAATATTCATCATTCGTTTTTACCGGCCTTCCCGGGTGCCAAACCTTATCACTCGGCTTTTAAGCGAGGGGTAAAAATTATTGGAGCAACCAGCCACTACGTGACGGAACAACTGGATGAAGGGCCAATTATTGAACAGGATATTGCGAGAGTTTCACACATACATTCCGTTGAAGATTTTATTATGAAAGGGCGCGATTTAGAACGCATCGTTTTAGCCAGAGCGATAAAATTACATGCCGAAAGAAAAACAATAGTTTACAGCAATAAAACAGTTGTTTTTTCTTAGGGGTAAAGTAGCAGAGGTTCAAAGGGACAAAGATTTCCCTCTTAAATAAACAAACCCGACAGGTTTTAAAAGCCTGTCGGGTTTACTTTTTTAAAATATACGTTCAAAACGCAGACTTTGTCCCTTTGAGCCTTTGTCTCTCAGAACCTTTGTCTCTTTGAAACTTTGCTCCTCAGAACCTTTGTCCCTCAGAACCTCAGAACCTTTTTATTAACGTACATCAAATCGGTCCAGATTCATTACTTTAGTCCATGCTGAGACAAAATCTTTAACAAATTTCCCTTTGGCATCACTGCTTGCGTATACCTCAGCTAAAGCACGAAGTTCAGAATTAGAACCAAATATAAGATCGGCACGGGTTGCGGTCCATTTAACCTCTCCTGTAGTACGATTACGTCCTTCAAAAACTTCACCGGTTTCATCAGTGGCTTTCCAGGCCGTTCTTAAATCTAACAGGTTTATGAAGAAATCATTACTTAATGTTTCTCTATTTGCGGTAAACACGCCATGTTTAGAACCGTCATAGTTAGCGTTCAACACTCTCAAACCTCCCACCAACACTGTCATTTCAGGTACAGTTAAGGTTAACAATTGTGCTTTGTCTATTAAAAGTTCTTCAGTAATAGCTCCTGTTTTCGCACTTTTATAGTTTCGGAATCCATCTGCTTTTGGCTCTAATACTTCAAACGAATGTACATCTGTTTGCTCTAAAGTAGCATCACCTCTTCCTTGTGTAAAAGGAACATCAACAGATAAACCGGCATTTGACGCTGCTTTTTCAATAGCTGCAGATCCTCCTAAAACAATTAAATCGGCAATAGATACTGATTTTCCTGAATTAGCAAAATCATTTTGTATGGCTTCTAAAGCAGCCAATACCTTTTTTACTTGTCCTCCTCCATTAACTTCCCAGCTAATTTGAGGTTCAAAACGAATACGGGCGCCATTAGCTCCTCCACGTTTATCCGAACCTCTAAATGTAGAAGCTGATGCCCAAGCCGTATTTACCAATTCTGAAATAGAAAGTCCGCTGGAAAGAATTTTATCTTTTAAAGCAGCAATATCATTATAACTCAACTCGCCTTTAGCAGCAGGAATCGGGTCTTGCCAAATTAATACTTCACTTGGAACTTCAGGTCCTAAATAACGTGAAACAGGCCCCAAATCTCTGTGCGTCAATTTGTACCATGCTCTTGCAAAAGCATCAGCAAATTTGTCAAAATTCTCGAAATAGTCTCTTGAAATTGGTGCGTAAATAGGATCTAATTTCAGCGCCATATCTGCTGTCGTCATCATCGGAGCATGTCGTTTGGCCGGATTGTGAGCATCTTCTACAGTTGTAGCAGCGCTTTCATCTGTTGGTGTCCACTGATGTGCTCCTGCCGGACTTTTGGTTAATTTCCAATCGTACTTAAACAAAGTTTCAAAAAAACCATTATCCCAGGTAGTCGGATTTGGTTTCCAAGCTCCTTCAATCCCACTGGTAATAGCATCTCCTCCTACTCCGCTACCAAAACTGCTTTTCCAACCCATTCCCATTTGTTCTATGCTGGCACCTTCAGGCTCCGCTCCGACTAATGCTGCATCACCGGCACCATGCGCTTTTCCGAATGTATGACCTCCCGCAACTAATGCCACAGTTTCCGCATCATCCATTGCCATTCTTGCAAAAGTCTCTCTAATATCTCTACCGGAACCTAGTGGATCCGGGTTACCATCCGGACCTTCAGGGTTTACATATATTAATCCCATTTGTACAGCCGCAAGTGGATTCTCCAGATTTCTATCACCGGTATACCTGCTAAATGGTTTATCACTGGTAGCCAACCATTCTATTTCTGAACCCCAGTTCACATCCTGTTCCGGTTCCCAAACATCTTCCCTTCCACCTGCAAATCCAAAAGTCTTAAATCCCATAGATTCTAAAGCGCAGTTACCTGTTAAGATCATCAAATCGGCCCAGGAAATTTTGTTTCCATACTTCTGTTTGATTGGCCAAAGTAAAAAACGTGCTTTATCTAAATTCCCGTTGTCCGGCCAGCTGTTTAGAGGAGCAAAACGCTGATTCCCCGAACTTGCACCTCCACGACCGTCTGATATACGATACGTTCCCGCGCTGTGCCAAGCCATACGAATAAATAAAGGGCCATAATGACCATAATCTGCCGGCCACCAATCCTGCGAATCTTTCATCAGGTCAAAAAGATCTTTTTTAACCGCATTCAGATCTAACGTTTTAAATGCTTCCGCATAGTTAAAATCTTTTTCCATCGGATCCGACAAACTAGAATGCTGACGCAATATATTTAAGTTTAAACGATTTGGCCACCAATCTTTATTAGAGGTTCCTGTACCAGCAGTTTCTTTCATTTGTCCATTGTGGAAAGGACATTTACTTTCGTTTGAATCACTCATTGTTTTCTGTTTTTTTTGATTAGAATTAACTGTTTTATATCAAATGCTAATTTTTTTAAGAAATCACACCTCATTGATATCTAACACTTTATCAAATATACAAACTTATCTTTGCGATATTAATAAACAAAATTGATTGTTTTTATATTTTAATAGCCAAAAATTATTTAACACTACAGAAAGCTCAAAACAGCACATTAAAGAATCTTAACTTATGTCCAACAAAGTAATAACAAAACCTTAACAGCAAAACATCCATATAAGTTGGATCTTTGTAGTGTAATAAACTGGTTATTTATTATTTTGGTTTTGGTTAGTTAAATGATGCCGGCGTCTTCGAGATGCCGGCATTTTTTTTTGCTAATTTGTTACCTTTTTTGTTTCAGGTTTCAGGTTGCTACACTTTGAACATAGTTTAACCGCAAATTTGCTAAAGTTTTTGCGCCAAAATATACGCTCCAACAACTTGAAACAAAAAAAAACTGAAACTTGAAACCTGAAACCTGAAACTAATTTCTAAGTCTTTCGTGCAGTAATTTGAAGTATGGAAAAGCCTTTAACAGTCGGCTTCCGTGCCAGGAGAACATTTCGCCATCGACAAAAATAGTTTTGGCATGATGGGTAAAACGTCCTATTTCAAAAGCATCTTCTTCTTTAAACGGATAAGGTTCTGAAGAAAGAAAAACCAAATCAGGATCGCCTTCCAGACGCATTTTTCTGAGTTCAATTTCCGGATAGCGACCTTTATCCCCATAGATATTCTGAAAATGATTCAGTTTTAATAACTCATTAATATAGGTATCATTTCCTGCTACCATATAAGGGTTCTTCCAAATAAAGTAAGCCGTTTTTTTCTCAGGAATGTCCTGAACGTATTTTTTAAAATCGTCTAAAGCAAAGAGCAGTTTATTGTTCCATTTCTGAGCTTCGGTTCTGCAATTGAAAAGCTGTCCAAAATCAGAAATCATTTGGAAATTATCCTCAATTGAAACAATATTGGTCACCCAAACCGGGCAAATAGTACTTAACTGGGTTACAATTTCGGGCGTATTTTCTTCTTTGTTGCAAATGATAATATCGGGTTGGAGCAGTTTTATTTTTTCAAAATGAATCTTCTTCGTTC
This sequence comes from Flavobacterium sp. N502540, assembly GCF_025947365.1. Taxonomy (NCBI): domain Bacteria; kingdom Pseudomonadati; phylum Bacteroidota; class Flavobacteriia; order Flavobacteriales; family Flavobacteriaceae; genus Flavobacterium; species Flavobacterium sp. N502540. The sequence goes on along the minus strand of NZ_CP110012.1, from coordinate 3,396,930 downwards.
CTCCAACCATTTTTTTAGTCGACTTAAAATGATACGGATGCACGCAGAACTTTGTTATCCCCACTATTTTTTCTTCTAAACCTAGATCGTATAGCAATTCGGTTTGTGAAGGAACTAACGAAATAATTCGTTTTGGAGCTGTTTCGAAAGTATGTACATTTCCTATTTGATCTGTTAACTCTTTCATGCTTATTTTGTTTCAGGTTTCAGGTTTCAGGTTTCAGGTTTCAGGTTTCAGGTTTCAAGTTTCAAGTTTCAAGTTCTTTAACCGCAAAGTTCGCAAAGGATTACGCTGTGAACGCAAAGCTTTTTTTTGCGAACCTTGCGAAAAACCTTTGCGAACTTTGCGGTTAATCTATTTATAAAGTTATTTAAACCTGAAACTTTAAACGAATAATCTCTTCCATTTCTTTTTGAACTTTCACAGCTTCTTCTCTCGCTTTTTCAGCAAAGTCAGTTCCTTTTGAGGCGTAGATAATTGCTCTCGCTGAATTGACCAATAAACCAACCTGATCGTTCATTCCGTATTTGCAAACTTCAGATAAGCTTCCGCCCTGAGCTCCAATTCCCGGTACCAATAAGAAACTGTCCGGAACAATTTTTCTAATTTCGGTAAAGTATTCTGCTTTTGTAGCGCCTACCACATACATAAGATTGTGGCTGTTTTTCCAGGTTTTAGACGTTTCTAAAACTTGTTTGTATAATTCTTTTCCGTTTGTCGTCAAAGTTTGAAAATCAAATGCTCCTTCGTTTGAAGTCAAAGCCAGCATAATCGTATGTTTGTTTTCAAAAGCCAAGAAAGGTTCTACAGAATCTTTCCCCATATAAGGAGCAACGGTTACACTGTCGAAATTCAAATCTTCAAAAAAAGCTTTGGCATACATGCTTGATGTATTACCTATATCACCACGTTTTGCATCGGCAATGGTAAACATTTCCGGAAAATTCTCGTTGATGTAGTTTATGGTTTTCTGAAGTGAAAGCCATCCTTTTAATCCGTAAGCCTCAAAAAAAGCAGTGTTGGGCTTGTACCCTACCGCTAAATCGTGCGTTGCATCAATTATTGCTTTATTGAACTCAAAAATTGGATCTTCGGTTTCTAATAAATGTGGCGGAATTTTAGTCAGATCAGGATCTAATCCAACGCATAAAAATGATTTTTTTAAAAGAATTTGTTCGTGTAGTTGTTGTGTTGTCATTCTTGATTTTTTAGTTCTCCAAACAGAGTAGAAATAATTCTATTTTAGAAGTATGCAAAAATAAAAAAAGCCATTCAATTACGAATGGCTTTTTGGTTTTATATTCTGTTTAGGCTTACAAATTACCTAAATATACAATTTCTGTTCTTCTGTTTTCTGCTCTTCCTTTAGCCGTTTTATTAGACTGAACCGGTTTTGCAGATCCAAATCCTTGTGAACTTAAGTTAGCCGGATTTACCCCTTTTTCAATCAAAGCATCCATTACTATTTTTGCTCTTGCCTCAGATAATTTCTTGTTGGCTTTTGGATTTCCTATGTTATCTGTATGTCCGTTGATTGCAAACTTAGCATTTGGATAGTTTTTCAGGATCTCTTTGATCGCATCTAATCTACCTGAAGTTTCTCCTTTTCTGGCGTCACTTAAAGTTGCTTTTCCGGTTGTAAAAAAGATAGACTTCGCCTCTACTTTCAATTGTGCTAATGTTTCTTTTGTAACTTTAGGACAACCATTATTTTCTGCAGGGCCATACACTAACGGGCAAGCGTCATCTTTATCCAAAACTCCGTCTTTATCAGCATCTAAAACAGGGCATCCTTTATTTTCTGCAGGACCAGCAACATCCGGACAAGCGTCGTCTTTGTCTAAAACTCCGTCTTTGTCAGTATCCGGCCAAGGACAACCTTTGTTTTCTACCGGACCGGCAACTGCAGGACAAGCATCTACATTGTCTAATAAAGTATCTCCATCACTATCTTTCCAAGGACATCCTTTATTTTCTACAGGACCTGCAACACTTGGGCAAACATCATCTTTATCAAAAACTTTGTCTCCATCTGTATCTGGCCATGGACAACCGTTATTTTCTTCCGGACCTGCTACTTTTCGGCAAGAGTCTTCTTTATCGATTACTCCGTCTTCATCTGTATCTTTGAATTTCTTCTGATAAACCGGAATTTTTACCCCTAGATGAAAATCAACCGCTTTGGATTCTTTTGAAACCAGATTCGTCAAAACAGAACCTGAACCAATAAAGAAAGCTCCTAAACGAATTCCTGATCCTACCTGCATTCCGCTGTATTCCATCCAGGTCATCGGTACATAAAAGCTAAACCATCTGCTTTCGTAACGAGGCGTTAAACTAACACGATTGGCAATACTGCTTCCGTTTAATTTAGAGTCGCTCACCATACTGATATCTCCATTTAAATTTAAATAGAATTTTCTGTACATGTTCCAATCTGCATCAGCGTGAATTGCTGTTGGCAAATTGGTTCTAACTCCTTTTGAAGTCGAAACTTTTGTATAATGCTCGTTCAGGAAATCATACAAATTATCGGCATCATTGATCATTTTCTCTGTTACCACTCCGGTAACATTATAGGTATCTAATTTTGAATTCTTGTAATTGATTGAACCAATATCGGTAACCGATAAACCAAAACGTACTTTGTATTTGTTCAAATCACGAAAGTTATTGTCGGCTCTTGTTGCTTTGTTTAAATCGTACTTTTTGTATTCAGGTCTCCATTCGTACACAAGTCCGAAATCAAAACCGAAACCATTTGAATTCGCATCAAATTTGTAATCTTTATTAGCATCAAAGTCCTGGCTTGCTCCTACGGTTACTTCTCCTTCAGAAAAAAGCGTGCTGGCTCTCGGATTGGCTTTGTTCTCCACAAATGCAACTTTCACACCTCTGCCCTGAGTATAACCGTTTACACCACCCTGAAGATATTTTGCTGTTAAACCTCCTTTTAAGAAATGTTGATCGTTTTGCCATAAAACTGCAGCATACGAAACACCAAGCTCTCCCCATGAATGCGAAACTGCATTTGGATTGCCTAAATTAAAATTAAAATTGCTGGCATGGTCTAAACCATTTTTCACCTCATTTACAAGGCTACCGTTAACATTATAAGCATTAGTAATCGATCTGGCTCTTGTAAAAACAGCAATTGTATGTTTTGGAGCAATATTAAACATGAATGAAGGCCCCATAATATCAAAATTAACCAAACCATTGTTGGAGTTAGCCGGTGTCATGATCGACTGCTTGTCAAAATCATATCCTTTTTTATACACGTCAAAAAGGCGAACACCATAAAGATCATTTGCTACTGTCCCACTGATTGAAAACAGATTAACATCGGTTTTAAAACGAGAATCGGCAATAGAAGCCGGATTAAAAAGAACGCTTTGAACACCTGCATAATTATCATGCGTATATCCCAAATAAGACTGAGATTTGGCTGAAAAAGTAATCGCAATAAGTAATAAACTGAGTAAAGTTTTTTTCATTAAAATTTGTTTTGTTTTAGGTAAATTCGGCGGCAAAACTACACTATTTGAATTACAAACAGGTTACGTAAACATTGAATTCCTGTAACTTTTTTAACATTTTTTTTAGATGAATCTAAAGACTTTCTTTCTGTTTTCCATAAGTACCCTTTAATCAAATAATTATAACAGCATCTATTAAATTTCTTTATCACGCTTAAAAGTCCAAAATGTGAATTATGCAATACTTCTTTAAATGAATGTAACAGAAAACCAACAAATAATTTGCAATTTTACATTACTATTACTGCTTAATGTTTTTTGCAGGAATAGCATAAAAGTGGAATGAGTTTAAGAAAGAATACTGAAGCAAAATACGCAACTCTGAAGCATGATGATTTGATGTTTGCCGGAGCTAAAATGGATAGTAAACTTCAGCAAAAGCAGGGAAAAGTAAAAGAAGAATTTCATCAGATCCTTTCAGATTCGCAACCCTTTCTGACTCAATCGGAATACCGTCTAGTATAAATATTAGACGGTATTTTTTTATACTAAAAAACTATGTTTTGATGTGTTGAATAGTATTTTTCCGGATTACTCCCAATGAGTTAGTTTAAATATTTAGTAAATTTCTAACAATTGTTAAACGATATAACCAAAATTAAATTAAGTATCTTTAACCAAATTTTCATTAAATGAAACTATTTATAAAGTTCGACATTAACACCATTTGTTCACTTTTTTTAAAACACAATCTGGACCAGCACAATGTAAGCTTTACCACTTTGGGTTTTGGTGAAATTGAGCTCAATAACAACCTTGATGCTGAGGCACTCGAGGCTTTAAAAGAGAAACTGAGCCCTTGTGGTTTTGAAGTGGTAGAAAACCAAAAAAGTGTTTTGGTACAGAAAATAAAGGATGCTATTATTGAACTTGTCTTTATGGAAGACAGTAACAATTACAAAAGTTCTGTGTTTTTGGCCGAAAAACTCAATCATAGCTATGGGTACCTATCGAATGTATTTTCGGAAGTAACCTATTCGTCTATCGAGAATTTTATTATTTTACAAAAAATTGAAAGAGCAAAACAATTAATTATTATCAACGAAATGAGCCTGACCGAAATTGCTTTTTTACTCAACTACTCCAGTGTAGCACACCTGAGTACACAGTTTAAAAACACCACCGGAATTACACCATCGGCTTTTCAGCGAATCATTAAGAAACGAAGAGAGAATTTAAAATAAAATACAAATACCTATATTAAAATGCAAAAAAACGCATTACACATTTTATTGGCTGACGATGATGAGGACGATCGCCTTTTTTTTAAAGATGCTTTTGAAGAGATAAAGATTCAGACTAAAGTAGAATTTGCGAATGACGGAATGCAATTAATGGACCATTTGATGAATCCTGACAATGCTTTACCTGATATTTTATTTCTGGATTTGAACATGCCGAAAAAAACCGGAAAAGAATGCCTGATCGAGATTAAAAAAACAGAGCGTTTAAAAGACATCATTATTGCAATCTACTCTACTTCCTCTTCTGAAGAAGACATTGAAGATACTTTTATTCAGGGCGCCAATATTTATATTAAAAAACCAAGTGATTTTAACAATCTGAAAAAAATAATTAATGAAGTCGTTACGGTAAACTGGCACTATCATACCTCAGGGTTAAATCGTGATAATTTTCTGTTGCGACTAAAATAGTAGGAAATCAATGAAGTGGATCCCAAATTTTAATTCCTCAAACTCACTGAGAGTTATTTTTGTAATCGCAGTTTTCATTCTGTTATTTCTTTCTTCTATTGCTCACAAGCACAATCAGGACCTGAATGAGTCCAGTAAGCTGGTGATGCATACGTATGAAATTAACATTCAGTTAGAACGGTTAATGTCGGCCATTAAGGATGCCGAAACGGGGCAGCGCGGCTATATCATAACCCGCAATGCCCGTTTCCTGACTCCTTACATTTATTCGCGCGACAAGGTAAACACTTCCTTCATTAATTTAAAAAAGTTAACGAAAGACAACCCGCGACAGCAGAAAAATCTTCAAAACTTATTCAAGCTCATCATTCAGCGTTTTGTTTCGTTTGAAAATTGCCTTAAATACAGCGATCCCAAAACCTATGACAAACGAAAACTCGACAATCATTTGTTTGGAGGACGAATTTTGATGGAAAACATTCGTTTTAAAGTAGACGAAATGAATGATATCGAAAAAACTGATTTGGCCAAAAGACTAAAAATCTACGATGCCGAAATTTCCCTGAGTCCGCTTTTTTCTATTTCACTGTTTCTGGTTGCTTTAAGCTTTATTCTATTGGCTTACCGACAAATTAGTCGTGATTTCGAACGACTGAAAGTCTTCAACAAGCAGCTTTTAATCTCTGGAAAACTGATGGCTGAATCTGAAGCTATTGGTAAATTCAGTACCTGGCAATGGGATTTAGACACCAACAAAATAGACTATTCCGACAATCAATATCGCCTGCTGGGCTATGAACCTAATGCTTTTGTTCCCGAAAAAGGCACCTTTTTAAACTTTGTTCATCCGGATGATAAAGAAATAGTAGCAAAGTCGATGAAAGGAATCCTAAACTATAAACAACTGCCTTTTGTTTACTATAAAATTGTACTTCCGACCCAAGAAGTAAGACATTTTAAAACAACAGGGAAATTATTGACTGACGAACAGGGAAGCAAAATTTTGCTGGGAATCAACTTTGATATTACCGACGAGCACTTACTCAACATAGAACTTCAGGCACGAAACGTCGAACTTGAAAACAGTAATAAGGAACTGGCTTCTTTCAACCATGTTGCGAGTCACGATTTACAAGAACCTCTTCGAAAAATTCAGACTTTTATCTCCCGAATTTCAGATGCCGACAAAGCCGTTATGTCTCAAAATGCCAATGATTATATTGCCAAAATTGAGATTTCGGCTAAAAGAATGCGTGTTTTAATTGATGATTTATTGTTGTTCTCAAGAACAAATACCACCAAAAAAGAATTCATTAAATCAAATTTAAATGAATTACTTAAAAATGCCGAAGCTGAATTAACCGAAATGATCGACGAGAAAAAAGCGGTTATTACGTCTACAAAATTGCCTAAACTGGCCGTCATTCCGTATCAAATCGAACAGCTTTTTATCAACCTCATCGGGAATTCTTTAAAATACAACCGTCCGAATGTTGCTCCCGAAATTACCATCGAAAGTCAAAAAGTATTTTCGGTAGATTATCGCGAACTATTAGATCAGAATGTAAAAAAATACCACAAAATAACTTTTACAGATAACGGAATGGGCTTTGACCCTCAGTTTAAGGAAACTATTTTTGTATTGTTTCAGCGCCTTCATTCTAAAACAGATTATCCCGGAACAGGAATTGGTCTGGCCATTTGCAAAAAAATTGTCGACAATCACAAAGGATATATCATGGCCGACAGTCAGCCTGATCAGGGTTCAATTTTTACGATTTTTCTTCCGGATTAACCCCTCAAAAAAATCCTTAAAAACCACATAACAAACGTTGTATAAATCTTTTATGGGAATTATATAACGTTTCTTTTTTTTGGTGTAAAGCAAAAACCTCCATTCGTCGCCATCTTTGTAAAGTAATACTTTATGAAGTAATAATGAAAGCAATTCCCCGAGTAAAAGCATTTTTTTTAAGAACAATATTCCTATTGTGTGTAATAGTTTTTGTTTCCTCCTGTAAAAAAAACTATCCAGTAGCAACTTCTTTAAAAAATGAAGCTTTTACCAAGAATGAAAAAGAAGAAATTGAAGCCTTTTTTTTTATCGCAGCGGCAAATGCAAGTCAAACCATTATTTCTAAAAGTCAAATTGCACAACAAAAAAGTTCTGACAACAACATACTGGAAGTAAGCAAACAAATCGAAATCAATCAAAATCAGCTGCTACAGGAGATCACAACTCTGGCCAATAAAAAGTTGATCATTATTACCGAAATCAATGCCACCCATAAGCGGGATTTATACGATTTAATCGATGCCAACGAAACCAATTTCAATGCGGCTTATCTCGATTCTATGAATGCCTCTTTAGAAGAACAGATCAGATTGCTTGAATCGATTTCAAAGGAAACGAACGATCAGATTATTTTAGAAATGGTACTGCAATACCTGCCAAAACAATATGAGTTTGTCAGAGAAATTCAAAAATCAAGAATAGTAATCTAAACGCCTATATACGCTATTATTAACTAAACTATCTAACTATGAAAATGTACCCAAATTTTTTATGCGCCTTAACCCTTTTCTTAACAGCATCGTTTGGAATGCTGCATGCTCAGAACACTAATGCGAATCCCGAGTATGGAATCAAAGGAGGGTTCAACATGTCGAATTTGTACTCTAGTGATGCCAATGACGAAAACATATTATACGGTTTCAATGCCGGTCTTTACGCCACTTTACCTGTCTCTGATTTCATTGCCATTCAGCCTGAAATCCTGTTCACTACAAAAGGAGCCAAACTGGAATACAATAACGCTTTTGCCAGCGGAGATTCAAAATTCAGACTCAACTACATCGAAGTTCCTTTATTGGTTAGAGTAAATATCACCCGAAACTTTAATGTTCATGCCGGTGGTTACGCCTCTTATTTGGTAAGCTCAAAAGTAACCGGCAGAGGTGATTTTAACTTCGAACAAGAAATTGACACCGATGATCTGAACAAGTTTGACGCCGGTTTATCAGCAGGTGTTGGAGTCGATTTTGACCCAATAAGCATCGGATTACGTTACAACTACGGGTTAACTACTATTGGAAAAGAAAGAACGGTAGCCGGAACAACATACACTTTTCCGGATGCAAAAAACAGCAACCTTAGTTTATACCTTTCGTATAAGTTAAACTAAGAAAACGATTCAATTAAACCTAAATACAAAAATCATGTCAAATCTACTATACACAATCGCGTTGGTACTGGTCATTCTTTGGGCATTGGGCTTTTTTGTTTACAGCCTCGGAAGTATCATTCATATTTTATTGGTCATTGCAGTTATTGCCATATTATTGAGGCTCATTAAAGGCCGTGAAATTTAATAAACGAACACTATTAAGCACTATATATTAATTACTAAATCGAATATTATGAAAACGAGTAGCACAATTTTAGGAATATTAGGAGCCGCAGCAGCGGGAGCAGTTTTAGGAGTTTTATTTGCACCGGACAAAGGATCAAATACCAGAAAAAAAATATCAGACAAGTCTAAAGATTACGGAGATAATATAAAAACCAAGTTCAACGGAGTTGTAAGTACCATTAAGTCAAACGGGAAAGAAATTATCGAAGAGGGAAAGGTAAAATTCAGTCAGGCGAAAGAGGACTTCAACACCCTTAAGGACGAAGCCAAAGCGGTAAAATCGAACTATTAAAAGGTGAAATTTAAATCCTAAACACCCCCTTTATTATGGAATCAAATGCAACAACAAACGAGAACTTAAATCTTTACGAGAAAGCAGAGAACTATACCAAAACGAGTTTAGAATTAATTAAACTTAAAACGGTATCAGCATCGGCAGATGTTTTATCAACATTGACCTCCAGGATCGCAGTTGGCGCTGTTGTTGCATTTTTCACCCTGTTCCTTAATATTGGAATCAGTTTATGGATCGGAAAAAAACTTGGAGAAAGCTATTACGGTTTTTTTATACTGGCCCTGTTTTACTTAATTGTTGCCATTGTACTGCACAAATCGCATCACAAGCTTATTAAAACCCCTATCGGAAACATGATTGTTTCGAGCATTTTAAAAGAAACGAAACAAGAAGTTCCTTGTGATTCAGGTCCATCAAAAAACTAAAAAAGACTGTCATGGAAACTATTTACACCCTTGATTCACTAGACCGGAAAATTCAGCTTTTAGAAACCCAGCAAAATGCCGAGTGGTGCGCCATAAAAGACGAAATCGATGACATTAAAGAGCATTTAAAACCTCTAAACCTGATTCGAAGCACTGTTGAAGAAATCAACGAAACGGTCGGATTTAAAAGCGATCTCGCACAATCAGCTATTAGTATAGGAATTGGTTATCTGGCCAAAAGATTTGTAGTAGGCAAAAGCACCTCGACTTTCAAAAACATCTTCGGATCATTATTACAGCTTTTTGTTACCAATGTAGTTTCGAAGCCAAGAAGTTCTTAGGTACAAAGGGACAGAGGGACAGAGGTACAAAGGTGCAAAGTTTTTTTGATGTGTTTGCATTCTTTATGAAAAGGTCTGAGAGACTGGAAAAGCAAATTTTCAGCTAAATCCTACAAGAATATTTCATTTTACAGCAACAATTTTCAAGCTGTAATCCATATAAACAATAAAAAAAGGAGTGTTTCAAACAATGAAACACTCCTTTTTTATATATCTATTTCCAGAAACCTTTAAGCCTAAACCCTCAGCCCCTTAAAAAAACCTTTGAGCCTTTGTACCTCTGCCCCTTTGAGCCTAAACTCTCAGAACCTCAGCAACTTAAAAAACCTCCGACGCTTCCTTCAATTTCTCCATATTATTCACCAACTGAAGCTCGGCAACAATTTTCTGAATATCACCATTCATGATGTTTCCTAAATCGTATAATGTTAATCCCACACGGTGATCGGTTACACGACCTTGTGCGTAGTTGTACGTACGGATCTTAGCCGAACGGTCACCCGAACTTACCTGAGAACTACGTTTTGTAGCGTCTTCCTCTTGTTTTTTAGCCAATTCCATTTCGTACAAACGAGAACGTAAAACCGTTAACGCTTTGTCTTTATTTTTATGCTGTGATTTCTGATCCTGACATTGCGCCACCAATCCCGTAGGAATGTGCGTTAAACGTACTGCCGATTTCGTCGTATTTACCGACTGTCCTCCAGGTCCTGACGAACAGAAGAAATCTACACGAACATCGTTCATATCAATTTGTACATCAAACTCTTCCGCTTCCGGCAAAACCATTACCGTTGCTGCCGAAGTATGCACACGACCTTGAGTTTCTGTTTGCGGAACACGTTGTACACGGTGTACACCAGCTTCAAATTTCAGGGTTCCGTATACATCTTCTCCGGTAACTTCAAAAATAACCTCTTTGAAACCTCCCGAAGTTCCTTCGTTCATATCCACCACAGAAGTTCTCCAACCTTGTGACTCGCAGTATTTCGTATACATTCTGAATAAATCCCCTGCAAAAATACTTGCTTCATCCCCACCCGTTCCGGCGCGAATCTCCACCATGACATTTTTAGCATCTTCAGGATCTTTAGGAATCAACATAAATTTGATTTCCTCCTCCAGTTGCGGCAAGCGTTCTTTTGCTTCGTCAAGCTGCATTTTGGCCATTTCAACCATATCTGCATCGCTTCCGTCAGCAATAATTTCGTTTGCTTCGTCAATATTCGCTAAAACAAGAATGTATTCTTCTCTTTTTTCAACCAAAGCTTTGATACTTTTATATTCCTGGTTGAGTTGCACATAACGCTTTTGATCAGCAATAACATCCGGCTGAATAATCAAATCCGAAATCTCATCAAAACGCTGCTTTACATATTGAAGTCTATCTAACATTTTCTAATTCCTTTTATTGGAGGGCAAAATTACAAAATTTTTACCGAAAATTCTAGTGTTGTTTTTTTGTGTTTTTTAAAGCTGAAATTTAGTCGAATTAGGATGGTTTTTAGGAGCTTGTTCCTGCTATCCGCTATATCTTTTTAGGCAGAATGTTTATGGTTTAATTATAGACGTTTTAGTTTGCCTAAAAAGGATGCCGCTACTATCAGGGCTAGGGATCTGTGTTTTTGATTAGCTTTTATGGATTTCCGTAATATCAGTTACTTAGAACAATTTACTTTTATCAAAAATCAGGTGTTTTTACGTGGTGGTGAGTTTAAATTTAATACGATGTTTGTTTTCTATTTTTTTTACTTCAAAGCGAGAACTATAAAATATGAATATTTATGGAACTAATAATATATTACGTTTTTCCGTAAAGTAATTGAATTGAAAAAAGTTAGTTTTGGAAACATCTAAATTTATTGGATGCTAATTTTTATATTTGAATGCCCTAGGATATTAAAAATGTAATTTTAATAATAAATCTTATTTTAAATAAATTCGACAAACTCGATTTAATGTAATAAGTCAACAAAAAAACTATAAGGTTTAATTTTTTTTATAAAATACATGAGTAAAATAAAACCATTTTTAAGGTGGGCGGGAGGAAAAACGTGGTTAACAAAACATATTGAAGAGTTTTTACCAACAGAATTTAATAATTACTTTGAGCCATTTATTGGTGGTGGTGCTATTTTTCTATATTTGAAATCAAAAAACTACATTAAAAATAAGTCTTATCTTTCTGATTCAAATCAAGATTTAATAAATACCTACAGAATAATTAAATCAAATCCAGATGCATTAATCAAATCACTGCAAAAGTTCAAAAACACAGAAGAATATTACTACAAGATTAGAGGGACTTTATTTGATAATAAAATCGAAAATGCTTCCAAATTTATATATCTTAATAAAACTTCTTATAATGGTATCTATAGAGTTAATAGTAAAGGAGAATATAACGTCCCGTATGGTCATAGAAAAACAAAAGACCTTTTCGAATTTGACAATATTCTAAAAATATCAGAGTTGTTTGAAAAAACATATTTTTCAGTAACTGATTTTAAGAAAAAATGTTATGAGACAAAAGAAAATGATTTTATTTTTTTAGATCCACCGTATACGGTTGCACACGAAAATAATGGTTTTATACAATATAATCAATCTCTATTTTCATGGAAAAATCAAATTGAACTAGCCCAAATTCTTAAAGTATTAGAACAAAAAAAAACTCATTTTATACTTACTAATGCATCACATAAAAGTATTGATGAACTTTATCAAACCGGAAATAAAAAAATTCTAGCTAGAGCAAGTAATATAGGCGGAACTGGAGCAAAAAGAACAAATTATAACGAAATAATTATAAGCAATGCAACAAAATAAAAAAATTTATATTTCAGCATTTTGGGAAACCCTTATTATTTTAATACTTACTGTTTTACCTACAATATTCGGGTATTTCTCTATAGTTTTTGACAAAGATTCTTCAAAAGTATTTAGCGATTTTTATAAATCTGGCGAATTTTTTCTTTATGGAGTTTCCTTTTCGGGTTCAGCTTTCTTAGTCTATCATTCCACAAAGGAAAAAAGAGGACTTTTTCCACTAGTTATAATTTTACTTTCTTCAATTGCATATACAGTTTCTTTAAATGTAAAAACACCAAATTTAGAAGTTATAAAATATTGCTCAATTTCTTCAATTATAATTTCTATTTTAATTTTTTACTTTGCACAAGTATTAAGCAATAAAAATTCAAATCCAATTGATGTAAGAGACTACAGAAATGACGAACAGAATACTATACAACAAGGTTTAAACTGAAAAAAAAATGAGCACAATTGATAAACAATATATAGACGTTAAATGCATTAAAGCAACGCAACCTATTGGACCAATGTTTATTGGTGTAATTGACAGTGAAGATCTTGAAAAAATAACTTATGCAGATGTAAGACGTTTAATAGAGGATTCTGGAAACCGTGAAATTGAAGATTATATTGGCATACAAAGAAAATTAGATACTAAAAGAGCAAAAAATGAAATTGGTAAATATGTAAATTTAGTCGATGCTACATTTCCAAATAGTATAATTCTATCTATTTCTTCCGAAAACGCTCAATATATTGAAAGCGAAGGAATATTAAGGATCTTATATAAGGATGACATAGCAAAAGTTCTTGATGGTCAGCATCGAATAGCAGGGTTTGAGTACTATAATAATCAAAGAGGAACTTTTGAACTTATTGTTACGATATACATTGATATGGAACTTGAAGATCAAGCAATAGTTTTTGCAACTATTAATAAAGAGCAAAGAAATGTAAGTGGCTCGCTAGTAACTGATCTCTTTGCTTTTGCTGAATCAAGGAGTCCTCAGAAAACAGGACATAACATTGCAAGAGCACTAAACAATAAAGAAAACAGTCCTTTCTATAATAAAATTAAAATATTAGGCAATGCTGATTCTAGTTCTGAAACAATTACGCAATCCACATTTGTCGAATCTTTACTAAAATATATAACTAAAGATAAACAACTAGATCGTGACTTTTATAGACGCAACAAAAATAAAAAAAATGCAAAACTTGACTATGTAGATTCAAAAGATGCTGAAAGGCTTTTTTTGCGAAATATATTTATTGACGATGAATCAGATATAAAAATTGCACAAATATTGTGGAATTACTTTTGGGCAGTACAACACAAATGGCCCACTGCATGGAATGAAGTGGCAAACAACAATATTCTAAATAAATCAACAGGTTTTATAGCATTAATGAGGTTCTTTAAACTTGCATATTTGAGTTTTAATAAGCCAAACGAAATAATTACAAAAGAAGAATTTAAAAGTATTTTTGATTTAATTACTTTAGAGGAAGAAGATTTTAATCGACAAAAATATGTCCCTGGAGGAATTGGTCAAAGTGCTCTGTACAATGATTTAAAAGAACAAAGTGGTTTATAAAACTAATCTAAAAATCTCAGGAGTGAGTAAAGTCTAAGTAGCTCAAATACAACAAAGAAAAAGTAGTTCCAAATAAACAGTTTCAAAACACACAATTAACTAAATATCAAATGAATACCTTAATTTTTATTTTAAATATCTTAGGAACTTTTCTTTTATCTGTTGAAGCCATTAAACTTGATAATTTAGTAAGATCTCAAAAATATCTTTACTACTCAAATAAGAATTTAAATCCTCAAATTACATGGGAAGATTCTGAAAAAAGAAATATTTTAAGCAAAATTGGATGTATAGGCTTCTTATCAAGAATTCTGATCATTTTTTATATTCCAAGTTTGATTTTAACATATTTAATACTTGATGACATTCATGAAGAATATTGGATTTGTTTAATTGCAATATTTGGATCTTTTGTAATGTGGACAGCTTTAATATTACTAATTGAAATTATAATAAAACTTTTAAAGAATATTGTAAATCTGACAGCAAATGGAATGATTGGAATATTTGGTTTTATCATTCTAGTAGTTTCATTTTCTTTACAATATCATATTTCCAAATAAAACTAAATAATGTTTTTAAAACATCAATGTATAAAACTCATTTTTCTCTTGTAGTTGTGCGATAAGCAATTACTTTATTAATTAAAAATTACAAAAGAAACCAACAAATTAATTATTAGCAATACATAAAATTGATAAAATATGATGAAAATTTTAGAATTGGTGCACTATGGTAGAATATCTGATAGTGGATTTGCAGAGATATTAGTAGATATACACATTGAGGAATCAGGTGAAATTATCAAAAATCTAAATGCTTTTATAGATACGGGGGCAAGTAATACAAGTATTAAGGAAAGTCTTATATCGAATTTAATAGAAATTAAAGATTTTGAAAAAACAAAAATGGGCTCTGCTAGCAATATTTTTGAATCAGTCCAAGTTCCTATTGGAGTGAGACTTCCTATGACCTCTGAGAATTCATTTATTTCTCTAAAAATGAGAACTGTAAACATGCCAAATATGAAATACGACTTAATCATTGGAAACGATATATTAAATATGTGTGAATTTATATATAATGGATTAAGTAAAACTTTTTTCTTAAAATTATACCAAACAGATACACATATAAATGTAAAAATAATCCAATCCTAACACTAGTTCCCCCTCTTCCAAGTCTTCTTCGTAAAATTCGTCACTATTCGAAGTTTTCTTACTTCAAACAGCTTAAATTAAATGAATGAAACTAATAACAAACTCTGCTGTGTGAAGTCTCCCGACTTCATACCCATCCCTTAAAACAAACTCCAATCAAAAAACAAACCATCATGAAACATTTTCTTTTACTTTCTTTTTTATTTATTATCAACAACAATTTTGCACAAGAAGCCAAAATAAAAAAGGAAAAATGGCATTGGAACAATGGCCCCAAACAAGATACCGTTATTGGTTATACTCAGGTTTTAAAAGTGGACAATGTGCTATACATTTCGGGTGCCGTAACAACAGAATTAACTCCGGCTGGAATCACAACTGTTTATAACGATTTAAAGGCTTCACTGGCGAGTTATGGTGCCACATTTGCCAATGTAGTAAAAGAAAATTTATACACAACAGATATTGAGACCATGAAAAAGTACAACAACGTTAGAAAAAAATTCTACAATGGTGACTTTCCTGCGGCTACATGGGTACAAATCGTACAATTATACGTGCCAACCGCAAAATTAGAGGTTGAATTGGTGGCACATCTGCCTAAATAATTGAACTAAATTGGGAGATAAACACAAAGCTTGTCATTTCGACGTGAGGAGAAATCTCCACGAGGAGCTCGACAAAGATTAAGTTTTCGTTGCGGAGTTACTTACGAAGATTTCTCCCTCCGGTCGAAATGACATAATGAGAAAAAAATCTTTGGACACTTTACGTACTTTCTTTTCTAGTCTTCTCTTGAAAAGAGTTTGCTTCTTTACACTTCATCCTAAAAAGATTTACAGGGATTTTTTTGCTGTGACAAAATGAAAACAAAAAATTATTTTGTCACACTTTCTGTAACAAAATGAAAATAAATTAAAAATTGTTACAGCTTTTGTGGCAAAACAAAAATGCTCAAATGTCTAAAAAAGAGATTTGAGCATTTTTATTATAAAAACTTTCTGTTCAATTATATTTATTCCTCATTTTTAAGATGTAAATCTTTTAAAAGTTCACTGGAAGTTGTATCAAGTGCATCTGCCATTCTAATCAGAAGATTTATAGTAATTCCTTGTTCATTTCTTAGAATTCTTCTTACAGTAGTTTCGGTACAGTTACTTGCTTTAGCAAAACTGCTTTTGTTTCCTGCATATTTATCTAAGAAAAGCTTATAAATCCTATTGACTATCTCTGCTTCTAATTTATCAATCGCTTTCATAAAACAAAGAAAAAGAAGTAACCTCATGAATTCTTAAAACAAATTCGACTTATAAGTCGAATTTGTTTATATTTGTATAATATTAGTCAAAACCTGACCAATTAATACTTAAACATTTAAATGATAAATGATATCAAAATAAAGCTCCACACCATGAAAGAAGACCGTACAGTACAAGCAACCCAATTTTTAAACCTAGTCTCTAAAATGAACTTTTTTACAAGTCTGAAACCCGAACAGCAGAATGATTCGGTTGTGTCTCGTTTCAAAATAGCCAGTTACCATGAGTTAAATTCGACTATTTCGTCTTTACTGCGAACCTGTATTCAAACGCTTAAAAATGATCCATCAGAGACTGACATTGATATCATGAACTTACTGGAAATCGCATTACAGCTTTTACCCAGTGACGAAATGGAATTGCTGGATGAGCTACATAAAATTCTATGAATTGAATTGGTCGGAAGAAACGGTGTAAAGTTCTATAAACGAAATTCCGCTCTTCGAAGTCTTAACTCGTAAAAGTCAAGAGTCTTCGCAAAACAAATATTAATTTGTAGCCTTCGAATGTCTTAATTTAAATATATACGTTTACAAAAAAGACCAACAGTTCGAAACCTATAAAGACGGCAAATAGATGTCGTTCCTATGGAACTTTGTAAAACGGAAATCCTTTTTTTCAACGGATTAAAATCCGTTGCTACAAAATATTTCATTCCTAGCGGAATTAAAATTATGCAAAAAGACAGACCTAAAACTCGTGCCTGCAAAGAAATTTAAAGACACATTATCAAGGTAAGGAGCCATAGGCTCGACCAATATTGTAGGGTTGGATTTTAATCCAATTTGAATATATGCGGTTACAATAAAGAACCAGCGGTTCGAAACATATAAAAAACGATAAATAGGTACCGTTCCTATGGAACTTTGCAAAACGGAAATCCTTTTTTTTCAACGGATTAAAATCCGTTGCTACAAAATATTTCATTCCTAGCGGAATTAAAATTATGCAAAAAGACAGGCCTAAAACTCGTGCCTGCAAAGAAATTTAAAAATACTTTATCAAGGTAAGGAGCCCTAAGCTCGACCAATATTACAGTATTGGATTTTAATCCAATTTGAATATATGCGGTTACAATAAAGAACCAGCGGTTCGAAACATATAAAAAACGATAAATAGGTACCGTTCCTATGGAACTTTGTAAAACGGAAATCCTTTTTTTTCAACGGATTAAAATCCGTTGCTACAAAATATTTCATTCCTACCGGAATTAAATTGATACGACAGCAAGAGCGAGATGTGCACATCGCAAGAGAAAAAAACTAAATAGGTAGAAAAATATTCTCATTCTGGAATAATTTTTGTCTAACCAATTGAATTAATCAATTTAAAACAACCATGGAAAATAAAATAACTGTACCAAAACCTTGTAATGAAAACTGGAACTCAATGTCGCCCAATAAAAATGGTAGATTTTGTGGTTCGTGTAGTAAAACTGTAGTTGATTTTACAAAAATGAATACTACCGAAATTCAGAACTATTTTATTGAAAATTCGGGTAAAGAAAATATCTGTGGCTATTTTAAATCTACTCAAATAGAAACTGAAAAAAATACGAAATACGATCATTTAAAAAATCGATTTAACCGAATTAGAATCAAACCCATTAAAAAAATGGCTTTATTTTCTTTGAGTTTAGTTTTCTCCCTAACCAGTTGTATGGGAAAAGCTATGGTAAATGGTGAAACTGCCGTAATCGATAATGACACAATAAATGAAACCAAAGTAACTAAGCCGGAAGATACCATAAAACCAAAAGATTCTATAAAAACCGAAAACATTCGGTTAAAAGAAAAAAATACATCATCAAGGTAAAGAGCCATAGGCCTGACCAATATTGTAGATTGCATTTTAATCCAATTTGAACAATCACGTATACAAAAAAGAACCAGCAGTTCGACACCTATAAAGACAATAAATAGGTGTCGTTCCTATGGAACTTTGCAAAACTGAAATCCTTTTTTTCAACGGATTAAAATTCGTTGCTGCAAAATGAGGCATTCCTAACGGAATTAATATTATGCAACAGCACACTCCATATTTTTTTGTTCAACAATCTGCATATCGATTATTTTTTGAGCGACTGTACCTCTTTCAAACAAACGAATGAATTTGAAAACGGCACTCACAAAATATCCCGGGTTTGAAACCAAGCGGGCGATTTCTGTTATTCTCACATCTCTTTCATGTGTACAGGTTTCTCTTTTATCCTCGGGAACCGCTACAAATTCATTGGCAAATTTCCAGGCACCGTCTCTGGCGGTTTCCATGCTAAAGTCAATAAAAAAGGTGTCTGCTTTGCCTGTTAATTTTAATATCCAGGTAAGCGTTGGCCAAATTTTAATCAAACATTTTTCTACGCTTCCTACGAGACTGCTTAAAATGGTATTTATTTTGTCAAAATCAGCTTTTAAACTCTCTATATCTTCTACTGTACTAATTTCGGCAGCAGCTATACCTAAGTCCAGGTTGATATGAGCATTCATTCCGAGTAATAGGTGCTGCAGCACTATTGGCCAGAATTTTTCGGCTTGTTCAAAGGCAAACCCCCAACAATCTGATGGTTTTTCTTTGGCTTTATATTCGTAATAGGCCTTTAGATAACGATTGGCAAAAATGACATCCAATTTTTCCATTCGCTCCCCGTTTTGAAAGGCTCCATTTTGAATACCTTCTTTTACCTTCACCGTAACTTCACGGTATAGCGTTGCAAATAAACCTATATTACTCTGTTCTATTTTTGATAACTCGATTATTTCATCTAATAGCTGAATGACTTCACCTATAGTTGCAGCTTGTTTCACACTCATGGTAGTTGGCTTTGGTTGAATTAGTTACAAGCGAATATAATTATTTTAATCATTAAAAAAGGAATATTTTGAAGTAATTATCTTGTTATTTATTCTATTTTCCTTTTAAAACCCATCCATTAACCAAATGAATACTTCATCGCTCGAAATGACTTATCCAGATCAGCCGTCGACAAAAGTATCTCACTCTGCAAGGTCTTTCTCCTAAAAAATAATTCTCCTGCCTGAATCCACAAATCTTTAGTAAAAATTCTACTTCTGTTCACCATCAAAAACACTATTTAAAACAATTTAATTCTTCAGATCCTAATCGCAAACTTTTTCTTATTTTTGGTTTTATAAGAATCACATTTTCAACAGTATATCATACTTAAAAATGTAGATTTTAAAAACAATTTCATCATCATCAAAAAAAGTAAATTATGATTAAAAAAAACGTATTATCCGTTTTAGTTGTTTTGGCTGTTCTTTTAAGTTCGTGCAAACAGGAGCCTAAAGAAACACCTGCCCCATTGATTGACGTAAAAACATTTTTCAAAAATGGGGAAAAAAGTACCTTCCGAATTTCGCCCGATGGAAATTATTTTAGTTATCGCGCCGATTATAAAGGAAAATCAAACATTTTTGTTCAGAAAGTAGGCGATCAAAAGGCAGTTCGTGTTACCAACGATACTTTGCGAAGTATTTCAGGTTATTTCTGGAAAGGCGACAGAATTGTATATGCGCAAGACATAGGCGGAGACGAAAATTTTCAGCTATTTTCGGTAAACGCGGATGGAAAGGACTTAAAAGCATTAACTCCTTTCCCGGGTGTAAGAAGCGAAATTATAGACGCGCTCATTGATATTAAGGGAAAAGAAAAAGAACTCATCGTACAGATCAACAAAAGAGTAAAAGAATATTTTGATCCTTATCTTCTTAATGTCGAAACAGGAACACTAACACTACTTTACGACAACAAAGAAAACTTTGATGGCTGGTTTACAGACAACAATGGTATAATTCGTCTGGCTTCAAAAACCGATGGCGTAAACATTACCTGGAACTACAGAAGTTCAGAAAAAGAACCTTTTACTCCTTTGGTTACAACAACTTTCAAAGATATCTTTACTCCTGCTTCTTTCGATAAAAACAATAAAAACATCTACGCGCTTAGCAATATCGGAAAAGACAAAGTGATCTTAGTTGAATACGACCCTATTAGCAAGAAAAATGTAAAAGAATTATTCTCTGACCCTAATTACGATTTAAATACTCTTGATTACGACAGAAAAAAACAGGTCTTAACTTCTGTTGGCTGGGAAGCAGAAAAACAGGAAAAACACTTTTTTGACAAAGACTGGGAAACAATTCAAAACAATCTTGAAAAGAAACTGGAAGGCTACGAAACCGAAATTGTAAGTTATGATGATGCCCGAACCAAAGCTATTGCCTGGGCAGGAAACGACCGAACTCCCGGGAAATTTTATCTGTATGATTTTAAAACTGCAGAAATTAAAGAAGTAGCAAATCCATATCCCTGGATTGAGGAAAAACAAATGAGCCACATCAAACCTGTTACTTATAAATCGAGAGACGGTCTGGAAATTCATGGTTATCTAACGCTTCCACTTGGAATTGAGCCTAAAAACCTGCCTGTTGTCATCAATCCGCATGGTGGACCTTGGGCAAGAGACAGCTGGCAGTACAATCCTGAGGTTCAGTTTTTAGCCAATCGCGGGTATGCCGTTTTACAAATGAATTTCAGAGGAAGTACAGGCTACGGAAAGAAATTTTGGGAAGCAAGTTTTAAACAATGGGGAAAAACAATGCAGGACGATATTACCGATGGTGTGGAATGGCTGAAAAAAGAAGGCATTGCCGATGAAAAACGAATTGCTATTTATGGTGGCAGTTACGGCGGTTATGCAACTCTTGCGGGGGTTGCCTTTACACCCGATTTGTATGCCGCAGCGGTAGATTACGTTGGGGTAAGTAACCTGTTTACGTTTATGAATACGATTCCGCCTTATTGGAAGCCTTACTTAGATCAATTTCACGAAATGGTAGGCGATCCTAAAAAAGACAGCTTACTGCTTGCGTCGACATCACCGGCTTTACACGCCGACAAAATAAAAACCCCATTATTTGTAGCACAGGGAGCTAACGATCCGAGGGTAAACAAAGCCGAAAGCGACCAGATGGTTGAAGCCTTAAAAAAACGCGGTGTTACCGTAGAATATATGGTAAAAAATGATGAAGGACATGGTTTCCATAATCAGAACAATCGTTATGATTTTTATGGTGCTATGGAAAAATTCCTTGGCAAACATTTAAAACAGGCGAAATAAACGATAACTGAGAATTTAAAAAGCGGCAAGATTTTTTTGCCGCTTTTTTTATGTAGCGCTGTTTCACTTTTGTAATGAAGTATTGACACACTATAAAAAAATTAAGATCTCAATGCCCTTACATTCAAAGGCGAAAGTCCAGATTTTGATGATAAACAGAACAATGAAAAAATAAAACAAACGTCTTATATTAATGTTGGTATTTAAATTTAGCACAAACCCTTAAAAACTTTGTCGCTTTGTTCCCAAGAACCTTTGCCCCTTTCTTATAAAAAATCGCTAATTTCGCTTTTCGAATAAGAAAGAGAAAAATGAAGGTCTGTATTGCTGAGAAACCAAGTGTCGCACGTGAAATCGCATCCGTTTTGGGAGCCAATACCAAACACGATGGTTATTTTGAAGGCAATGGTTATGCTGTAACCTACACTTTCGGACATTTATGTACCTTAAAAGAACCCAACGATTACAAACCGCACTGGAAAAGCTGGGATTTGAACAACTTACCCATGCTTCCTGAGAAATTTGAAACCAAAGTAGTTCAAAATTCAGGAATCGAAAAGCAATTTAAAATCGTAAAAAGTCTGTTCGACAAAGCCGAAGTGGTCATCAACTGCGGGGATGCCGGGCAAGAAGGGGAACTTATTCAGCGATGGGTGATGAACGAGGCGAATTACAAAGGCGAAGTGCAGCGTTTGTGGATTTCGTCCCTAACCACCGAAGCTATCAAAGAAGGTTTTGAAAACCTGAAACCCTCTGAAAACTACGATAATTTATTCTATGCCGGATTTTCAAGAGCCATTGGCGACTGGTTACTCGGAATGAATGCTACACGTTTGTATACCGTAAAACATGGCGGTTACAAACAAGTGTTGTCTATCGGACGTGTACAGACACCTACATTGGCCATGGTAGTAGACCGATTTAAAGAAATCGAAAATTTTAAACCTCAGCCGTATTGGGAACTGCAGACTTTATACCGAGAAACTCTTTTTAGTTATGAAGAAGGGCGTTTCCTTAAAAAAGAAGACGGAGAACTTCTGGCCAGCAAAGTCAAAGAAAGTGAATTCGAAATTGTTTCGGTTGAAAAAAAGAACGGAAACGAATACGCTCCAAAGCTATTTGACTTAACAGGCCTGCAAGTCTACTGCAATACCAAGTTTGGATTTTCGGCAGATGAAACGCTTAAAATCGTACAAACTTTATACGAACAAAAAGTAGTCACGTATCCGAGAGTAGATACTACCTTTTTACCAAATGATATTTATCCAAAAGTATCCGGGATTCTGCAAAAATTAACGAAATATGCTGAATTAACTCAACCGCTTTTAGAGAAAAAAATAAAAAAATCACCAAAGGTTTTCAACGATAAAAAAGTTACAGATCACCATGCGATTATCCCAACCGGAATAGAAGCTCATTTGCAATTCAACCAGCAGCAGGTCTATGACATTATTACCAAACGTTTTATTGCTGTATTTTACGATGATTGTCTCGTAGCCAATACCACAGTAATTGGTAAAGCCGCTGACGTAACTTTCAGAGCCACCGGAAAAGAGATCTTAAAAAAAGGATTTCGCATCGTATTCGAAGACCCGAACGCGAAAGAAAGAGAAGCTGATTTGTTACCCAGTTTTGTGGTGGGAGAAAAAGGGCCACATGAACCTTCTTTTCTGCAAAAAGAAACCAAGCCACCCAACCAGTTTACCGAAGCGACTTTACTGCGTGCTATGGAAACTGCCGGAAAACAAGTCGATGATGAAGATCTGCGCGAACTGATGAAGGAAAACGGTATTGGTCGTCCGTCAACAAGGGCGAATATTATCGAGACACTTTTTAAACGTCAGTATATTGTTCGAAACAAAAAACAGGTTTTGCCAACGCCTACGGGAATTCAGCTTATTGATACGATTCAGAACGAACTTATCAAATCGGCTGAGCTAACGGGTTCCTGGGAAAAGCAACTGAAAGATATCGAAAAAGGAACTTTTACTGCCGGAGCTTTTATTAAAAACATGAAACGCATGGTAGAAGCTTTGGTTACCGAAGTACGAAGCGAAACCAGACATGCTAATATTTCGCATGCAGCAACGGTTGAAAAACCAGTTGTAAAAGCAGAGAAAAAGAAAGCCGCGGGGATTTTATCCGAAACCTGTCCAAAATGTCAAAAAGCTACCTTAATAAAAGGAAAATCTGCTTTTGGGTGCGGTAATTATAAATCGGGCTGTGATTTTCTGTTGCCTTATACTTTTGCAGAGAAAAAAATATCAGAAAATCAATATTTAAGATTGGTTCAGAAAGGATCTACCGTAAATATAAAGGGGTTTAAAACCGAAGAAGGAACTGTTGAAGGTTTGATTCGTTTTGAAGAAAATTACAAACTTAAATTAGAAACGAAGAAAACCACTGCCAAAGCAAAATCAGTGACAACAGCATCAGATGCCTTAACGTGTCCAAAATGTCAAAAGGGAACAATTCTCAAGGGTAAAACGGCCTACGGATGTAGTGAATACAAATCAGGCTGCGATTTTAAAGTTACTTTTGACGATGTCCGAGCCAAATTAAAAGATCAGAAACCAACAAAAGAATTGGTGTACTCTATACTTTGTGAATTGTAAGATGTTAGATGTGGGACGTTAAATGTGAAATGTGTTACCATTTTGCTTTTCACTTTTTACACATTACATTTTTCTTTTCACATCTCACTTTTTAAAACAAACCATTCTTTTTCATACTTTAGCTTTTCCATTTAACATCAAAACTTATAGATATGTTTCAAAAAATTACCCTTTCAGTGCTTTTAATTGCTGCTGTTTCTTGTCAGAAGAAAGATTCTGCCGAGAAAGATAAAATCAAAATCGCAGACTGGTTAATAGGAAACTGGGAAAACAAATCTCCGGAAGGCATTCTGACTGAAAATTGGCAAAAACTAAATGACAGTACTTTTAGTGCTGCCTCTTATTTCATTAAAGAAAAAGATACTATTCATTTCGAAAACATCGTGTTATCTCAAAAAGAAGAAACCTTAACCTATTTCGCTACGGTGAAAGGCCAGAATGATGATAAACCGGTGGCTTTTCAATCTACTGCTGAATCAGACAAACAATTGGTTTTTGAAAATCCTAAACACGATTATCCACAAAAAATAACGTATACAAAAGGAGCGAATAACACTTTAACTGCTGAGATTTCAGGGAATTTGAATGGTAAACCAAGTTCAGAGAAATTTGTAATGACGAAGAAATAATATTTTCAGATAGTTTTGTTGCGAAGTTACAAAGTACAATTTCCTTTATGACTTCGCTACTTTGTGTTATTAAATGGGCCGTTCTTATGGAACTTTAATTTGTTATACCTACTCGATTCCAACGGATTAAAATCCATTGCTACAATATAATCCAATTAAAAAAACTTTGCGGCTTCGCGACTTTGCATTACCAAATAGACCGTTCCTAAGGAGCTTTAATTCCTTCTCCATTCCAACGGATTAAAATCCGTTGCTACAACCCTATTTCATTCCTACGGAATTTAAAAAAACTCAGAACCTTAGCAACTTAGAACCTTAGCCCCTCAACAAAAATCACTCCTTCTCCCCGATTTTATTCACCATAAAAATCATCAGTATTCCTAACAGCGCCATTATCAAAAATGCCCATTTCATACTTAAATATTCAGAGATAAAACCAACCATAGGCGGAACCAATAAAAATCCAAGATAACCAATAGTAGAGATAGACGTTAAGGCAGAACCGCTGCTTAATTTGGATGATCTTCCGGCAATACTAAATACAAGCGGAACGACACAGGAAACTCCAAATCCAATCAAGACATAACCAAAAATTGTTGGATAAGCATATGGCAGGGCAAAACAAATCGCAAAACCCGCTGTGATTAAAACTCCGCTGTAAAACAAAATTCGTTTTGTACCAAATTTCATTACACCATAATCCCCAAACAGACGTCCTAAGGTTACTGCTGTTGCAAAAAAGACAAAGGCAGCGCTGGTTAGTTTTGGAGAAGCTTTTAGTATATTTTTAAAATAAATACCACTCCAATCGTACATGGTATTTTCACAGGCCATAGACACAAAACAAATGAGGGCAAACTTTATCAGATTTTTTTCCGGCATCGAAAAGAACTTCTTTTTTACCGGTACAGGCTCATTGTGGATACTCATCGGATAAAAGCAAGCGGTAAGTCCCATCATAAAAACACTAACGCCAAGTAAATGATGAACCGGTGCAATATGCTGTGTCACCATTACATAACCCAAGCCTGCTCCCGAAAAAACAGCGATACTCCATACAGCATGAAAACGGGTTATAATTGATTTTGGATACAATTTCTGAACCTCTAGTGATTGTGCATTAATAGATAAATTGAAAATGTTTCTCGAAGCTCCAAAAATTAAAAGTATAACGACCAACTGCCATACAAAAGCAGCTAAACCGGGTAACGCCAGAGCAATATTAAACATGATGGCTCCCAACAGCATAACATAACGACTGCTATATTTATTTAACAGCATTCCTGTAAAAGGCATGGTCAGCATCAGACCAATCGGAAAGGCAAATAAAACAGCTCCAAACTCAGCTTCAGACAGATGCAATTGTGCCTGTATATGCGGAATACGGGACACCCAGGAAGAATATCCAAATCCCGAAAGAAAGAAAAATACAGTATTAGCCAAACGGAATCCCTTAGGAGAATTCTGCAGTTTTTTCAAGAAGGGTAAAATCATGAGGAGGGTTTCAATTTGGATACAAAATTAAGGCTTTCAAAGTGTAACTTCTACCCTTTTTTATTTTTTTACTTTTTTACTAAACCTTCCCACACTAAAAGTAAAACAATTTACTTTATCGGACTATCTCAAAAGTGAAACTTCTTCTTTATTTTTTTAGCTTACTGGGCAAATATCCAAACGTTTTTTTGAAAGCTACAGTAAAGTGCTGTGGATTTTTATAACCAATCTCTTCAGAGACAATTGCAATAGGAAATCCTTTTTCGACAATTACTTTTTTGGCATACTCCATTCTTATGCTTGTCAAATAAGCAAAAACTGAAACTCCATAAATTTGCTTGAAATACTTTTTAAGTTTAAAAGTGTTTAGTCCAATATCAGCAGCAAGGCTGGAAAGACTGTGATTCTCTTTAAACCGATTTTTTAAAATCATTTCTAACTCTATAATCTTAGAATAATCATACGAACTTAATTCTGTCGATTCCTCTTTATTTTCGTTTTCATTGATTATCGTAAACAAATACGAAATGATTTCAACCACCTTCGATTCTAAGAAAGCTTTTTTAATCACTCCGCTATAACTGCATTCTGTTATTTCGGTTATTATCTTTTGCAATTGTGGAGATATCGCTCTGCTTTTGTCCCACATGAGGAAAGCTGTTTTTTTTTCGATGGCTTCTGCCAATAAAGGAATAGCTTCTTTTAAATTAGAATGAAAAAGCTGTTCCAGATAATCTGTTGTGAAACTTATTTCGACTGTTTTTCTTTTCTGGGTTCTGAAATTCAGATTTCCTTTGATGATCGGCAAATAAAAAAAATTATAATGCCCTTGCGGAATGTAGATTCTTTTCTCCTTTTTATTATCCGGGCAGTATTCATTGTCTCCTTCTATTTCAAAATGGAGTTTTATAAACGAAAAATCATGCTCTACAGCTACCGAATAGAAATCTTTTTCAATCGTGACATCTTTAAAATCGATTTGTACACCATTTAATGTAATACTGGTCAAAACTCCTTTTATGCCATTAAAATCATGCTCTTTTCTCTCTTCAATTAAGATTTCACTAAAGGGAATCGGATTATCAATTTCCAGCACTCCGTCTTCATAAATTTCACTTCTTAACTGACTCTTCATATAATTCCTTTTGCGTTTATTTTAATCCCTTTTACGGCTTTTGTCGGTATTTCTATGCTGTACTTTTGCGTAAAATTATCAAACTTTTAATCATTCTAAATAAGAATAATATGTTATTTGCCAAAAACAAACACAATATCCTTTATTGTAAGATTTTACAGCTCAGTTTTTTGATGGTATTTTTCTTTTCAAATTCAATTGTCGCACAGGAAAATGCAACGATTAAAGGAAAAGTAACCTCTGCCGACGGAGTGAATTCAGAACATATCAATGTAACCCTAAGCGGACTCAATTCGAGTGTTGAAACCAATCAGGATGGTAATTACGAATTTAAAAATGTTCCCTTTGGAAACTATACTCTAACCTTTTCTTTTTTGGGACTTGAATCTCAGGAATTAATTGTAAAAGTAGCACTGACTAATCAGGTTTTGCCTAATATTTTCATGAAAGAAAGTAATTCACAGCTTCGTGAAGTGGTAGTTTCCGCACAGCGTCAAAATCAATTTGCTCAGAAAAAAACACAATTTGTATCAAGACTGCCGTTAAGCAATATCAACACTCCCCAGTCGTACACGGTGGTTACTAAGGAACTTTTAAAAGAGCAATTGGTTACTGATTTTCCAACAGCAATGAAAAGTATTACGGGTGGTGGTTATGTACAGACTAATGACGGAAATGTGTCTGCTTATTTAAGAGGTTTCCGTTCTGACGGTTATTTACGTGACGGAATGGTTTCTTATGTACGAGCACCCATAGATCCGCAAAACTTTGAAAGAATTGAAGTAATCAAAGGACCATCTGCCGTATTTTTTGGTTCTTCTTTTAATAATATATCCAATTATGGAGGTGTTGTGAATCGTGTTGTAAAACGTCCTTTTAATGGTCAAAAAACTGAACTTAGTTACACCACCGGAAGCTGGAACCTAAATCGCCTGACGGCAGATTACAATACTACTTTAAATGATGACGGAACCGCTTTGTTTCGTATCAATGGAGCCTATCATTCTGAGCAAAGTTTCCAACCGGAAGTTTTCCAAAAAAATTATTTAATTGCTCCCTCTTTTTCTTATCAGGTAAACGACCGTTTATCAATTTTGGTGGATGCCGAGTTGTACAAAACAGAGCGAAATTTATTTTTTGCCAGAGGGGTAAGTCCCGCCCTAATTGCCAAAAACAATTCATGGGACGATTTAAACTGGGATTTTAAGACTTCTTATCACAGCAGAAACATGGCTGCCAAAATGTTCTCAAGAACTTTCAGAGCTTTAATCGATTATAAAATTAACAGTCACTGGTCTTCAAAAACCGGATATACCTCATCGTCTATTGATACGGATGGAAAATACATCAGACTGGTGATGATGACAGATAAAATGCTGCAAAGAAATTTCATCGAATACCATCCGCGGGAAGCAGGTTCAAATCAAATTCAACAAGATTTTACAGGCATTCATACGTTTGGAAAATTTGAAAATAAAGTTGTTGTCGGTGGTACTTATACTTCGATGTATGACGATTATCAGCGTGCTTTGTATCGCGGCCCATTTATCGAATACGATCAGATTGACGTAACTACAGGAGTTGTACCTCCAATGACTGAAGAGGCCTGGGATGCCAAATTAAAAACGGTAAATGCAACGGTTGCTAATACACAAACCGAAACTAATAACTTAGGAATTTACCTGTCTGATGCCATCACTTTCAACAAAAAATTTACTTTCCTGGGAGGATTACGTTTTGACCGCAATTTTCAGAAAAGCATTAAAACAAACGGGGTTGTCACCAGTCCTTGGTTCAACCAAAATACAATGGCATGGAAGGCCGGTTTTGTATATGCACCACTGGTAGATCAATTCTCTGTATTTGCAAACATCCAAAACGGATTTTCGAACATTGCCCCTGCTTTAGGTAAAACTGGTATAGAAAACTTTGATCCGGAAGAAGCAAATCAATGGGAAATTGGAACGAAGCTCAATTTTATTGAAGGTAAATTAGTAGCCACGGTAAGTTATTACCAAATTGCTATTAAAAACGGCCTACGAAATGTTATTGAAGGAGCCAATACCTACAGCATTCAGGATGCAGAAAAAAGCAGTAAAGGTTTTGAAGCCGAAATTATTGCCAATCCGTTTCCGGGTTTCAACGTAGTGGCAGGTTACACTAAAAACAGCGCAAAATTTGTAAAAGCTTCAAATGCGGCAATCATTGGTAACAACCTAGATTATTCTCCTGAGGAAATGGCCAATTTCTGGATGAGTTACCGTGTGTTAAAAGGTAAAGTTGAAGGTCTTGGGGTTGGTTTCGGAGGTAACTATGTGAGTAAAATTTTCATGAACGATACCAATACTTTCAGTTCTAATGGTTATACCGTTTTTGACGGTTTATTGTTCTACGATCAGCCGAAATACAGACTGAGCATGAAAATCGACAATCTCTTTGATAAAGAATATTACAATGGTTATGGCCAGCCGCAAAAACCACTAACCTTTTTATTTGGGGTTAACTTTAAAATTTAATTTTTTCAATTTAGTTATGACCAGGCCTGACAATTGTACAAAGAGTTGCGGGCTTGGTTTTTATTGTTGTATATCATGACCAAAAATCCAATTCGAACCAAAGAGAAGAAAATCAGACAAAAAAGTAAATGGAGTGTCTTCAACCACTGGCTTCATTTATGGCTGGGGCTTGGTTCCGGTTTAATTGTTTTTATTGTTGCCCTGACAGGAGTGTTGTTCATTTTTTGTGATGACATTATCGATGGACTGGCTTATAATTCACAGTATGTAAAAGAGGTTAAGGAAAAAAGACTTACTCCTGAAGAAGTTTTAGCTGCATTCAAAAAACAGCTACCGGAGCGCAAAGCAACTTATTTTGTTACTTATCGCGATCCTAAGCGAACCATAAAAATCGCATCGGCAACCAAAAAAAGGGAGTTACAATTTTCATGGATTGATCCTTATACAGGAAAAATTCTGGATTCCGGAGGTGCCTATGATGTTTTTTATATCATCGCTCACGTACACAGTGGCGAAATGCCTTTTGGCAAAGCAGGTCACCTTATTGTAGAAATTTCGGTCTGGATATTTCTTATCGAACTCATCACAGGACTTATTCTGTGGTGGCCTAAAAAATGGAATCGTACCACCAGACAGCAAAGTTTTACCATAAAAACAAAGGCCAGTTTTAAAAGACTTAATTATGACTTGCATAACGTTCCCGGATTTTACAATTTACTTCCGGCTCTTATGATCACAATTACCGGATTGATTATAGTAAATACTCCTTTAAATAAAGCCACACATGCTATTTTTAATGGTACCCCACATGCTTTCCAGACGATGAGCAAAATAAAACCGGATTATGATTCCACCAAAACCGTAATGCCATTGAATATTATTTTGAAGAATCTTTATGCCAAAGATAAAACGGTTCAGGAAGTACGGTTGTCTGTGGCCGGAAAAGACAGTATTACCAGCTATTTTGCTGTTGCAGCTGAAAAGATAGGACTTAAAGGAATTGAAAACGGAAGAACCTTCTCTATCAACAAATACACCGGTAAAGAAATAGAAATACCTTCAAAAGTCATCAAAGGTTTAGAAATTGACGGTATGACGATGAATCTTCACATCGGTTTTTGGGCAGGCTGGATTGGAAAAGTTTTTACTCTAATCGTAGGTTTGATCTGTATGTTTTTGCCTGTCACCGGCTTTATAATCTGGTACGGACGCCAAAAGAAAAAAACAAAACCAAATCCGACTATTAAATGCAATTATTCATAATTATTCTAAATAAATATTGTCAGACTAATATTAAACTTTACATTTGTGATACGAAATTATTAACTCATTAATTGCATATTATGAAATCTAAAACTTTAAAATCAATAACATTTTTACTTTTAATGTTAATTGCCAGCCCTACTCTATTTGCTCATGCCTTGTGGATCGAAACTAAAGCAGTGGGAGCTAAAGGAAAAGCTCAGGAAATATCTGTTTTCTTTGGAGAATTTTCAGATAATGATATTACAGCTTCAGCAAAATGGTTTTCGGATTTAAAAGATTTTTCACTGGTAGTAATTAGCCCGTCAAAAAAAGAAACAAAACTTACCGCTACAGCCTTAGAAAATAAATATCAGGCCTTTTTTACACCAGATGAGGATGGTGTTTATACAGTTGTGATGCATCATACTGTAAAAGATGTATACGGTACCATGAAATTAGATTACAACTCAAGCGCAACGGTTACCGTTGGCAATGCCGCAAAAGGAAATGATGCTGCCGCAAATACAAACATCATTAGTGTCTTTGCTAAAGAAGTGACAGCGGCTAAACAAAAAACAGTACTAAACATCAATGCGTTGTATGAAGGCGCAGCGGCTAAAAAACAAAAAATAAAAGTAATTGCTCCAAATGGTTGGGAAAAAGAATTGTGGAGCAATGACAAAGGAGAAATCTCTTTTACGCCACTTTGGTCAGGAAATTATATGGTAGAATTTGCTTATACCGAAAAAACTGCCGGAGAACATAATGGTAAAAATTACAACGAAATCTGGAAGATGGCAACTTATTTAATTGCCGTTAAATAATATAGTCCATTCCTTATTTGATCATTTTATAGTTAGTCAGGCCTTGTTCGTAATGAGCAAGGCTTTTTTTAACCTAAAATCTCTTTTACACTTTTCTATACTTAATAAAATTTAAAAAAGCAAAATCTTAAGCTAATCTTAAGACTATTCTAATGAAATTTTAATCTAGAAAAACTCTGAAAATTTTGTTAAGACCGCATCTCGATATTACATTTGCAAAAATTTATTTTTATTAAATCTAAATAAGCAACATGAAATATAATTTACTACTTGCATTATCCTTTATAAGTTTTGCTTCTTACAGCCAGAACTATTCAAGCGACGAGGCAGCCTCAACTGCCAATGACACGGTAAAAAACAAAAAAGGAGAAATACTAAATGAGGTATTAATTAAAACCAATAGAGAGCCTAAACCGGTTACTGCCGTTCGTTCGGGATTAAAACCAATGGACAATCCACAAAGCATACAGGTTATTGGTTCTGATGTAATCGAACAACAACAGGCCATTCGTTTAAGTGAGGTTATTAAAAACGCTAATGGTGTTTACGTAAGTTCTGCTCGTGGTGGTGCACAGGAGTCTTTTTTCTCAAGAGGATATGACATGTCTGCCAACAATATGTTTAAAAATGGATTTCGTTACAATTCAGGTTCCATTCCTGATGTTTCGGGTCTGGAGAAAGTTGAATTCTTAAAAGGAGGTTCGGCTTTATTGTTCGGAAACGTTGCACCGGGAGGTATCTTAAACCTGGTAACCAAAACACCTTCATTTAAATCGGGCGGTGAGGTATCGATGCAAATTGGAAGTTATGCCTTCTACAAACCTTCTTTCGATTTTTATGGTCCTCTTAGCAATTCTATTGCTTTTAGAATAAATGGTTCATACGAGAATTCTGAAAGTTTCAGAGATGTAGTAAAAAACGAACGTGTATATGTAAACCCGTCTTTGCTTTTTATTGTTAGTCCTAAAACACAAATTACGGTACAAGGAGATTACTTAACAGCAGACTGGACCCCGGATTTCGGAACAGGACTTATTGGAAAACAAATTCTGGACTTACCTCGTAATGCATTCTACGGATCACTTTGGTCTAATGGTACTACAAAATCAGCAAGTGCTTCGGTTTTATTAAACCATGATTTCAATAAAAACTGGAAACTAAACTTCAATAGCTCTTACCAAACCTATGATAGAGGTCAAAAATCGACCGCTCAAATGTCAGGTTTAGATGATACTAAATTATACCCAACTCCTGGTTTCTGGAACAGAGGGCTAACTCAAACTAAAAACCTGGAACAAATATTGGGAGACCAACTAAGCCTGCAAGGGAATTTCAATACAGGATCGGTAAAACATCAGGTATATACAGGTGTTGATTGGGAAAATTCATTTGCCACAGGATACACTTTTGCTTTTAACGAAAAGAAATTTGTAACAAGCAAAAACCCTGATGGAAGCCCAAAAACATACGACCCAAATATTTACGACACCATCAATCTTTTCAACTTTGATCCTTCAACGCAAAGAAATGATATTCCTAATGCTAGAGCTACTCAAATTGCAAAAACAGAAACCAATCGTTTTGGCGCATACTTTCAGGATTTAATTTCGGTTACAGAAAAATTCAAAGTATTGGCAGGTATCCGTTGGTCTTGGCAAGAAGGTCAGGCTACAAATTATAAAGAAACTTACGACACTGCAAAAGAAACTCAAACTGTCGCTCCGGAAAAAGCAAAGGCTGAAGTTGGAGCTAAAAAACTAGACAATGCTTTCTCTCCAAAAGTGGGTCTTATCTACCAGCCAACAAAAAGCATGTCATTATTTGCCAGCTATTCAAACTCGTTTACACCAAATACAGGATTTACTGTTGACGGTCAAACAATTGAAGCATCAATCATTGACCAATACGAAGCAGGTATTAAAAAAGAATTCTTTGAGGGCTTGTTAAGTACAAACTTAACTGTTTATCAAATCTCAAACAGCAATTTGGCTCAGACCGCACCATTTCAAGCTGATGGTGTTACGGCAAATGTCAATTCAAACATAAAAGTATTGGGTGGAGCTACTAAAAGTAAAGGGGTTGAAATTGATGTTACTGCAACACCTATTGAAGGACTTAATATTATTGCCGGTTATAGCTATAATGATATGCGTTATACTAAAACTTCAGGAACAAGTGGAAGTTTTGTAGCGGGAGATCAGGTTGTAAGAACACCTAAAAACACAGCCAACTTAAGCTTCTACTACAAGGTACAGGAAGGAATGTTTAGAGGAGTTTCATTTGGAGCAATCGCTAATTATATTGGTAACCGTTTAGGTGGATGGAATGATGATTATCTATGGACAGCTGTTAAACCTACACCTACCAATCAAAAACCAGATCCTGCTTACATTGTTACCATTAGAGACAGAGATATTCCTATCGAAGGTTACACTACTATTGATGCGTCTGTAGGTTACGAGTGGAGAAAATTCTCCGTTTTATGTAAATTATCTAATATTACAAATGAGTTGAATTATACTGTTCACGAAAATTACAGTATCAACCCAATTGCACCTCGTCAAATTTTGACAAGCTTAAAATATAAATTCTAAATTTTGAATTAGATTTTACCCTCCAGACTTTTGTCGTATTTCAATACCGAAAACAAAAAAGTTTGGTTTTAAACAGAAAACCTCATCTTACAATAGATGAGGTTTTTTGTTTTCACTAAAGAAAGTAATCCGATTGTATTACTTTTGTTCCACAAAAATTCTCACCAAAACAAAACTCCGATATATGTCAGATGCTAAAAAAAATCAATTGCAAAAAAGTCTTGGCCTAAGTTTTAATATTGCTGTATTAATTGGAGGAACGATTGGCGTTGGAATTCTTCGTACACCTGGCAGTATTGCTTCCCTACTCGATAATTATTGGTTCATTATTGCTTCATGGCTCTTTGGAGGTTTATATGTTTTGCTAGGAGCCAATTCTTATGCAGAACTTTCCACAATGTTACCCAAAGCAGGTGGCTCCTATAACTATATTAAAAGAGCATTTGGCGAATATGCCGGCTTTCTTTCCGGCTGGTTTGATTTTATCGTCAATGTTACACCGCCGGCTTTTTATTGCATTGTAATTAGTGAGTATATCATTATTTTATTTCCTGTACTCTCGAACTATTCTACCGTGATGGCAATTTCTTTATTACTTGCTTTTGTACTCATTCATTTAAGTGGTGTAAAAAACGGCAGCGTCATTCAGCAAATTACCAGTTTCTTAAAAGTAATCTGCTTTGTAGCCTTGGTCATAGCCTGTTTTATGTACACAGGTACTGAAGTTCCTAAAATCAAAACAGACCATTCTTTCTTTCAAATTGGACTAATCTTTGGCTTTTTCAAATCATTGCAATTGATCATCGGGACTTACAATGGCTGGAACAGTGTTTGCTTTTTTGCAGAAGAAAACGATAACCCCAACAAAAACATTCCCAAATCATTGTACAGCGGTGTCTTTTTAGTTGTTGCTATTTATGTTTTGGTAAACGCCGCTTTCTTTCATGTTTTACCAATTGGCACCCTGGCAAAATCAAATTTAGCTGCAGCTGATGTTGCTAAGATCCTTTTTGGAGAAAACGGAGCTATTATTGTTACGGTAATTTCCATTTTTTCATTAATCAGTATACTAAATGCTTTTATGATGATTCCACCAAGAATCCTTTACGGATTAAGCCGTGACGGGTTCTTTTTCAAACAAGGAACAACAGTAAATAAAGGAGGAACACCAATCGTAGCGCTTTTAGTTTCATCGCTTTTCAGTTTATTTTTAATTTGTATTGGCTCTTTTGAAGTATTATTTTCTTTTGCAGCCTTTATCTCAATTATCGTTTGGGGACTGGCTTATCTTTCTCTCTTAAAACTAAGAGCCACCGAACCTAATTTACCTCGTCCGTATCATTCTTTTTGGTATCCGTGGACGACAATATTTGCCTTTGTAGCCTCGATTGCTTTATTAATAGGATTTATTTTCAGCGATCCAAAAGGTTTTGCTATAATCGTTGTTCTCACTTTGATTTCTTATCCTGTATTTTTGTTTTTGAAGAAGAAAAAGTAACCGCTTATTTTTAATAGCCACGAATTCTAGAATTTTATTTTTACCATCTATAAAAACAAACAATTCGTGAATTCGTGGCTATTTTTTTTAGAAAAAAGATCTAAAATATTTCTGCTGACATACTGTTGTCACCTTCTGTGATTTAATTTGCAATAAAACTAAAAAGATGAGCAAACTAGATTTAACAAAAACCGACAAAGTATACTACACTGCTAAAACTAATCCCGAGATAGTTTACATTGAAAAAACAAATTACCTATCGATTACAGGAAAAGGTGATCCTTCGGGACAAAAATTCTCAGAAAATATTCAGGCCTTGTATGCCACTGCTTATGCTATTAAATTTATGCAGAAAGCCGTAAATAACGATTTTGTTGTTCCAAAACTAGAAGCCTTATGGAGTTTTGATACTGAAAAATACAAAGACATTTCTATGGATGAAGCTCCGCTAAAAATACCCCGAAGTGAATGGGATTACAGAATTATGATCAGAATGCCGAATTTCGTAACTAAAGAGCAAACAGAAGAAGCCATTCAAAATACTGCCAATAAAAAACAAATCGAACGAGCGAAATCAATAGAATTTTATGAGATGGCTGAAGGCAAAGTGATACAGGTTCTTCATATCGGACCTTTTGAAAATGAGCCTCAAACGCTGAAAAAAATACAGGAGTTTTCTACAGCACACCAGCTGGAACAAAATGGCTTACACCATGAAATTTATTTATCAGACTTTCGGAAAACAGCTTCTGAAAAATTGAGAACAATACTTCGAGAACCTGTAAAATAACTTACTTTTAACAGCCCCGAATTCCCGAATTTTATTTTTTACTATCTGTGAGTAAATGAATAATTCTTGAATTCGTGACGATTAAAAACAACAAACCCGACAGATTATAAAAATCTGTCGGGTTAAATATTAATTACAAAGCAGCTTATTTCAATCCGGCAATACTTTGCTCGATTGTAGCAATTTTTGCTAATGCATCAGCTTCTTTTTGTTTTTCATTAGCCAAAACTTTTTCAGGTGCTCCGGCAACAAATTTTTCATTAGATAATTTTGCCTGAACAGATTTTAAGAAACCTTGCGTGTATACCAGCTCTGCCGTCAGTTTGGCAATTTCTTCTTCTACATTGATGTTTCCTGAAATCGGAATGAAATATTCATTTGATTTCACACGGAAAGACAATGCTCCGTCTACCTTAGCTGTAACATACTCGAAAGCTGAAATGTTCCCTAACTTCGTAACAATAGAGTCAAAATACGTCGTGATATTCTCACTGTTGATTGCTTTCAATTCGATCGCATCTTTAAACGGAATATTTTTATCCTTACGAATTGTTCGGATTCCTGAAATTACTTCAATTGTACTTTCAAAATCTGAAATTAAATTGGCGTTGAAAGGTTTTAATTCCGGCCAGGTAGAAACGATTAAAGCTTCTTCCGGAGTTCTGTCAGCAAGTAAATGCCAAATTTCTTCGGTTAAGAAAGGCATAAACGGATGCAGCAATTTCAGATTGCTTTCTAACATTTCGATCGCTTTATCCAACGTTGCTTTATCAATTGGCTGTTGATAGGCCGGTTTAATCATTTCTAAGAACCACGAACAGAAATCATCCCAAACCAATTTATAAATGGCCATCAACGAATCTGAAATTCTGTATTTTTCGAAATTATCTTCAATATCAACTAAGGTCTGCTGCAATTTTGCTTCGTACCATTCGATGGCTACTTTTGAAGACTCAGGTTGTGGAATCGTTTCAGAAACTTCCCATCCTTTGATTAGTTTAAAGGCATTCCAGATTTTATTCGAAAATGCTTTCCCCTGATTACATAATTCTTCATCAAACATAATATCGTTTCCGGCAGAAGCACTTAAAAGCAATCCTACGCGAACTCCATCCGCACTAAATTTATCGATTAAATCTAAAGGATCAGGTGAATTCCCTAATGATTTAGACATTTTACGACGTTGTTTATCACGAACTAAACCGGTTAAATACACATTTGTAAATGGTTTTTCACCTGCGTACTCGTAACCTGCAATGATCATTCTGGCTACCCAGAAGAATAAAATATCCGGACCTGTTACCAAATCATTTGTTGGATAGTAATATTTATAATCTGCACTTTCCGGATCCATAATTCCACCAAAAACTGACATTGGCCAAAGCCATGATGAAAACCACGTATCTAAAGCGTCAACATCTTGTTTTAAGTCAGCTGCTGTTAGTGAGTTGTTAGATGTTCTCTCTTTAGCTAAAACTAAAGCATCTTCAATAGTTTCTGCTACTACGAAGTCTTCTTTTCCATCTCCATAATAATAAGCCGGAATTTGTTGTCCCCACCATAATTGACGTGAGATATTCCAATCACGGATGTTGTTTAACCAATGCGCATAAGTATTTTCAAAACGTTTTGGATGCAATTTAATGTCTCCCGTTTCTAAAACTGACTTAATAGCCGGTTTTACCAACTCTTCCATTTTCAAAAACCATTGGTCAGATAATCTTGGTTCGATTACCGCTTTGGTTCTTTCGGAGGTTCCCACTTTATTCAAATGGATTTCGGTTTTAGCCAAAGCTCCGATTTCTTCCAGTTCTTTTGCAATTTCAGTACGAACCACAAAACGGTCTTTGCCCTGATAATGCAATCCGAAACTATTTAATGTAGCATCTTCATTAAAGATATCAACGATTTCAAGATTGTGCTTCTCTCCTAACGTTTTATCATTCATATCGTGTGCCGGAGTCACTTTCAAACATCCGGTTCCGAATTCAACATCTACATATTCGTCTTCGATAATCGGAATAACTCTTCCACAGATTGGAACGATAGCTTTTTTCCCTTTTAGATGTGCAAAACGCTCATCATTGGGGTTGATACAGATCGCAGTGTCTCCAAAAATAGTTTCAGGACGCGTCGTAGCGATCGTCAGAAAATCTTCTGAACCTTCAATTTTATATTTTAAGAAAAATAATTTTCCTTGCTGTTCTTCGTAGATTACTTCTTCGTCAGAAAGTGTTGTTTTTGCTTCCGGATCCCAGTTTACCATTCGGTATCCTCTGTAAATCAATCCTTTATTATACAAATCTACAAACGAGCGAATTACAGATGCTGACATATCAGGATCCATAGTAAATTTAGTTCTTTCCCAATCGCAGGAAGCTCCTAATTTTTTAAGCTGATCTAAAATTACACCGCCGTATTTATCCGTCCATTCCCAGGCGTGTGCTAAAAATTCCTCACGGGTTAAATCATTCTTATTGATTCCTTCCGCTTTTAATTTCTGTACTACTTTTGCTTCTGTCGCGATAGAAGCATGATCCGTTCCCGGAACCCAACAGGCGTTAAAACCTTTAAGACGCGCTCTACGAATTAAAACATCCTGAATAGTATTGTTCAGCATATGCCCCATGTGAAGGACTCCTGTGACGTTTGGTGGCGGAATTACAATTGTATATGGTGTTCTGTGATCAGGTTCTGAATGAAAATAGTTGTTCTTCATCCAGTAATCATACCATTTGTTCTCGATCGTCTTAGCGTCAAATTGTGCTGGAATTGTCATTTACTAGGGTTGTTTAATCGTTAATTTGCTTATTTGTTTAATCGTTTCGTTACTGTAATTACAGTCTTTGCTAATCATCAATCGATGAAGCAGATACACGTCTAAACAATTAAACAGAAAAACTGGTTCAATTTTTGTACTAATTATTGACAGCAAAAGTAAATAATTAAGTACACTATAAAAAGCGAATTAATAATTTGTGTGTTAATTAAAAGAATGTATATTTACTTACAATTTAAAAAAATTTGAAATGAAAAATGTAGCCTCTTTTATTGCAGTCGTATTGTTTAGTACAATAAGTTATGCACAAAACGGCCCAAAAATTGAATTTGAAGCCCAAGACAATACAATTGATTATGGAAAAATTTCGAAAAGTGACAACGGAGTTCGCTCTTTTGAATTTACCAATACGGGTGATGCTCCGCTTTTGATTACTGGTGCTGAATCTACCGTAAGTTCTATAGTTGTTACCAAACCCGCAGCAGCAATTATGCCGGGAAAAAAAGGTAAAATTGATGTAAAATACAACATGGTTTCCGGTCCGATTCGTAAAACAATTACCGTTGAAACTAATGCCGTAAACTACCCTGACGGTAGAGTTGCCTTAAAAATCAAAGGTGAAGTGTTATAAAACACAAAAACTAATAAATAACAAAGCCGCTTCCAGAAATTAAGAAGCGGCTTTTTTTATATCTAATCCGACAGTTTAAAAACCTGTCGGATTTGTTTTTTAGAGGTTGTTATTTTGATTTCTCCGTACACTCGACCGCATCAAATTTATATTTTACTCGATCGAAATCGATTGGTTTGTCTTTTACCAGATAAGTAACTCCCATAGTAGTCTGCATCGTCCCGTTGCCTAAAATAAGTCTTTTGTCTTTCTTTAAGAATGCCATTGGATTTTTAAAAGTTTTATTCTTGTTGGTTACCTCTTGAAAAGTATAGTCCGCAAATAAGGTGTCTCCGCGGAATTCTCCTGCAAGTTCTCCCACTCTTTCTGTTGCTGCGGCAACTTTCATAGTCATATTGCCACTTATTTTTCCATTTTTTAGCGTGTTTACTTTTAAATCGATAGTATCTTTTTCATATATAGCTTTATAACATTCTGTACTTACAATGGTCTCAGCATCTGCTTTAGCTGCTTCAGCCGCCTTCTGATTTTCATTGTTTTTACAGCTTTGAAGTCCGATACAGGTCACAAGCAAGCAGGATACAACTAGGTTTTTCATAATTATTTTTATTTTAATCGTTGTTATTTTATAAAATTAAATAAAAAAGAAGCTAAAAGAAAGGGTTCTAAACTAATTTTTTAAACATCAAACCCGACAGGTTTTAAAAATCTGTCGGGTCGATTTAACTACTGCAATTATAAGTCCTTAATTACAAATTCACTTCTTCTGTTCAGTTCGTGTTCTTCTTCTGAGCACGCTTCATCGGGGTTGCATTTCACAATAGGTACTGATTCTCCATATCCCTTCGCCGTCACCCTTTTGGCATTAATACCTGACTCTAGTATAAAGTCTCTGGTTGAATTAGCCCTTTTTTGAGATAAATTGGCATTGAACTTTTCATTACCTCTTGAATCGGTATGTGATCCAATTTCGATTACCATGTCAGGATATTTCTTCATTAATTCCACCACACGTCCTAATACTACTTTAGATTCTTTTCGGATGTACCACAAATTATAATCAAAATAGATCGGATCGGTTTTAATAATCAATCGGTTTTTATTGTCTTTTATCACATCTTTTTCCTGCGCAAGAATCTGAGCTGTTTTTTCTTTCTTTCTAATGTCTTTTGCAATAATTTCGTCTGCCTTTGCCTTTTTATCTGCTTCTTTTAAAGCAATAACAGCCAACGCTTCTTTTTCTTTTCTTCGTTTCTTATCAATTTCTTCCTCCTGTTTTTTCTTTTCTGCAAGCTGCTGTTCTTCCTGCCTTTTCTTTTCAGCAGTTTCTAGTTCTTCTCGTTTTATAACCTCCAAAGATCTTAAAGCCATCGAGGCGTCATGGCTTGCGTCTCTGGTTTTTCCGGAAGATACGGTTCTCGATTCGCTTGTATACTTTTCTTTGGAACTTAAAACAGTAAACGAACTTTCGCAATCAACAGTAAAACTAAACTTCCCATCTGTGGTGGTGATCGTTGTATTCAAAACTTTCTGATCTGAATTCTGTAAAGTCACTGTCGCATTTTCTAAAGGCAGCTTGGTATCAACATCTGTAATAATTCCTGCAATGAATTGTTTGCAATCTTCTACGATTAGGTCTTTGATTTCTTTAATCTGATAAATATCATCGCTCCCTTTTCCTCCCTCTCTATTGGAAGCAAAATAGCCTTCTTTGGTATCAGCATCGATATTAAAAGAGAAATCATCACCATTTGAATTCAAAGGCTGTCCCACATTCATCGGTTTACTGTATTCGTTTCCGTTA
This sequence comes from Flavobacterium sp. N502540, assembly GCF_025947365.1. Classification (NCBI taxonomy): domain Bacteria; kingdom Pseudomonadati; phylum Bacteroidota; class Flavobacteriia; order Flavobacteriales; family Flavobacteriaceae; genus Flavobacterium; species Flavobacterium sp. N502540. Next base: position 3,354,676 of record NZ_CP110012.1, on the reverse strand, counting down.
ATATCGGAAACAAAAACATCAAGTGATCCATAACCTAAATGCCCGTCAGAAGAAAAATAGAGTTTTTGGTCTGTTGAAACAAAGGGAAACTGCTCTCTTTTATCGGTATTAATTGTCGGACCTAAATTTCGGGGGGTATCAAATGCTCCTTTATTAATGTTTACCGAATAAATATCAAACGCCCCCAAAGTTCCCGGCATATCTGATGCAAAGTACAACACTTTTTCATCCGGACTCAAAGCGGGATGTTCGACTGAATATTCTGAACTGTTAAACGGAAGTGACGTTACATTTTTCCATTTGCCCTCCATCAGTTCGGCTTTAAAAATCTGAAGATTCGAAATTTTCTGCTCGTTTGTTTTCTTGCTTTTATTCTTGGAATTGTTACGCGTAAAATAAATCGTTTTGCCGTCTTTTGTAAAAACCGCGTTTGCCTCGTGCATCCCACTTTTTAACTCTTTGGCAAAATAATGCACTATAGAATCTGCGGAATTGCTGTTTTTAAGAGGAATCGACACCAGATTCAAATACGTTTCATTGTCCCATTTGAATTTTTTATCCAACAATCCGGGCTTTAATTTTACTCCTGCAAAAACCAGATCTTCATTATATTTTACTGCTCCAAACTCTGAATTAGGGGTATTGATTGCCAGGTTTTTAAGTTCATAACGTTTCCCGATCGCCGAAACATTCTCCAGAGTTTTTAGCTCTTTTTCAAAATTAGAAACGGCATCGCTATGATCTGATTTTGAATAATACTCCTTTAAAGCTGCATTGGCATCGTCATAACTATTGCTTGCTTTTAAAGTCTGTGCATATCTGAAATAATAATTCCGATCTAAACCATTAGCATAATTTTGAATCAAAAGTCGGTAATAACGCTGCGCTTTTATCAAATCGTTAGTGTAAAAATACGAGTCTGCCAGATTCTTTATCACTTCCTGTGAAGGCTTATTTTCTGCTAATTTTTCATATAAAGTAATCGCTTCAGCATAATGCGTTTTATCAAAAAAACGTTTGGCTCTGGCCAATTCAAAATCCTGAGCCTGTATAAACTGTATTAAAAATACGAATACAATAACGAGTAATTTTTTCCTGTTTTTCATTTTAAAAGAATCTTGGCGATTTATCGTATCCTTTTCCTAATAAGTCTAAATCAAAAAGCAGCATAATTTCGTGTGTACCTGAATTAAACCTTCCCATATTCGACAAATTATGATCGTAAGCATAGCCCACTCTTAAAGTTGGCGTTACATTTATATTCATTAAAGCACTTACAGCATCGTTTACTCTATAGGCTGCCCCCAATTCAAATTTATTATTGTACAAAACATTGGCTGTCAGGTCTAAAGTAACCGGCGACCCCGGAACAAATTTTGACATAAAAGCAGGCTTTAATTTAACCTTATCATTGAGTTGAAAAACGTACCCTGCCGTTAAAAAAGTATGAATGGCTTCTGATCCGTAAGCATTGATTCCAGATTTCTCTTCAAGGTGTTTCGTGCTCAACAGATTGGGTACAGACAATCCGACATAAAAATTATCTCTGAAGTAATAGGCCCCCACTCCAATATTAGGCTTGGTGACGTTTACATTTTCGGCGAAAGCCAAATCACTGGCCGCATCCCCACTTTCTAATTTAAACCCGTTGAAATTACTTTGGAGCGATGTATAACCTGCTTTTAGTCCAAGCGAAAGTTTATTTTTTCCCCCCAGATTTAAGACATAGGCAAAATCAGCATAAAAATTATTCTCTTTTTTTGCTCCGTCACCAATATCATCTGAAATCAGTGACAAACCCACTTCAATTTTATCACTTAAAGCTGTATGTCCGAAAAAGGTAAAAGTTTTAGGTGCTCCAATGGCTCCAACCCATTGCGTTCTGTACAATCCTCCAAAATTCATCATAGCAGGAACTCCTGTCGCATAAGCCGGATTGACTACACTCATGTTGTACATATAATGGGTGTACTCAGGATCCTGTTGGGCCGAGGCTGATAGGATACAAAAGAGGAAACTTATAAAAAGTAGTACTTTTTTCATTTGAAACTTATCTTAAATACTATAAAAGGAAATTATCTGTTCAGGTAAAGTCGGCCCTGCTGTGGACGTCTGTTGCCTTTATTAAAATTGACCACATAAAAATAGACTCCATTTGGCGCGATTCCGTCACCAAAACCGGCCGATTCGGAATTTCTTCCGTCCCAATTGGGTTTATTTCTATTTCCTTTAAACATTACACTTCCATATCTATTGAAGATTTCAAGAGTATAATCCGGGTATAAAAATTCTATATCCGGAATCCTGAAAGTATCATTTACGTTATCTCCATTTGGTGAAAATCCGTCAGGAATAAAAAAGGCATATTCATCCGGATTACAATCGAATAAAGAAACTGTAACTCCTAAATAATTATCAGAAATACAACTGGTTACAACCGAAAGATCAAAACCATAATAAGTTGCCTTATCGCGAAGCAAAGTTGTTGAAGTCAATAAATTACCGTTATTTTCGGCATCATACCACGCAACTGTAGAAGAGACATTGGTTGCTTTGGATAAATCTGCAATCGTAGGATTTTTTAACCCGCAAAAATTTTCTCCTCCTGAATTCAGCGTTGGAGCCGGCGTATCGTTTACCACAACCGAAACGGGAGTTGGTGCAGAAATACAATTTGCAGCAGAAATCTCTCTGACATAAAGCTGCTCTGTTTTTAAAACATAAGTGTCTAAAAGCGGTGTAGCTGCCGTAACAGAACTGTACCATTTGTACTGGGCTCCACGTGGCGTTAAATTTGTGATTACCGCTCCCTCCACTTTACAAAATATCTGCGGACTTGCTGCAAGTGGAGCTTCAGGAATTACATTTATCATAAAGATATCCGACACATTAACCAAATCGATATCACAGGATGTCACATTGTTTTTCACATTAAGAACCTTAATTCTTGTCGAACCTGTATTTAAAAGCAATCCTGCAGGGATAACAAAAGTAGCTTTTCCGTTTGTAACTGCTAAAACAACTGTCTGTAATGCAGAAGAGTTGCTGTCAGAAAGCGTGTAAGAGAGTGTAACATCTGTCAGATTCCCTAATCCGGAAACAGCTACGAGAACTGGCTCTCCAAAACAAAAGTTTTCAACCTGTACGACAACAGTTGACGCATCCGGCAAAGGATTGATAATCTGAGTCCCTTTTACATTGGCCACATTCGAACATTGGGGAGATGGATTCGTAATGTTTGTGATACTTGTTATCGTAATTGCTGACGATCCGCTTTTTACATTTAAACTCGCCGGAATTACAAAGTTTGCACTGCCGCCGGAAACTGCAATATTTGCTGTTCTACCGGTAACAACATTATCTCCCGTCAGATTATACGTAATTCTGTAAGTTCCATTAGCCAATAACGAAGCATTTGAAAGCTGAATTATTGCTGCCTCATTTTGACAAATTGGAGTAGTTGTTAACACTGCTCCATCTAAACGCGGCAATGGACTAATGATTAAGTCATCTGATAAATTACCAATTATATTGGTACATAATTTTTTACTGGATGTAGCTATAATACTGGTTACTGTAACGTTAAATGTACCTATTTGCTTAAAATAATTAGAGCTAAGCGGGAATACCAGTACCCCATTTGTAAAATTAGCCTTTACCGTCGCTGATGCAACGGTAGGTCCTGTAATAGTATATTGAACCTCATATTCTCCGTTCGGGATAGCTTGCGGTCCTTCTTTAATTCTTGCGGTATAGGATGCCGTTGCAATTTTATCTTCGCAAATATCGGAATCTACAACTAACTTCGCGCCGGTAAAATCTAATCTCTTTTCCAGTGTAATTTTTACCGTTTCCATATCATTTTCACAGATATTCTGATCCGGAACTGCAAAAACTGTGTAAGTATAGGAGTACTCTCCCGCTCCGGATGTAGCAAACAATGTCTGAAGATTAACGGTATGGCCTGTTGACGCGGTAATACCGGGACCACTCCACTTACCTCCCATATCTTCCCCTGAAAGCAGGTCGTGCAGGTCAAAATTAGCGTAAGGTCCCAAATCAGTCGTACCGCATAATTCTTTATCTGTTGGATCTCCGGCTTCCGGCTTCCTTACAACCGTTATCTTCACTGCCGAAGTAAGTGGTACCGATTCGCATGCCAGTACAGGCGGCACTGTGTAAGTAAAATTATAAGTGGTCTTCACTTGTACCTTTGGTACCGTGAACGTAGATCTTACAATCCTACCGCTACTATCCCTCCAGGTTCCGTTGGAATGCGGTCCCATAATAACACTATTAAATGCCGTAAAAAGATTATACTCTCCTCTGTCATTACAGATTGTAGCTTCAGTTCCAATTCCTGAATATGCGCCAATAGTTAAGGTTACGGTCGCTTTATTTACAACACATCCCGGCGTTGTTACGGTATAGGTGTATTGGTAAGTTCCCCCACTTGAAATAAGCTGGGCATTTAACATTCCTGTAGCAGAATCCAGACCTCTTAAATTATTATTATCCGTCCAGGTTCCCCCAGGAGTTGGTGTACCTCCTAATAATGAAAACAAAGAGATTGATTGATTGACCGGATCTTCAATATCACAAATTATATTTTGCGCATCGCTCCCCGCACATTGTGCCTGAACTTTTGAAACACAAACCAGCATAACAATAAAAAACAATGCGAATTGCAAGAAACTAGTGTATTTTTTCACCATAGACTTCCGGTTATTTTTTTACAAACATAACGAAATAATAATGTATATTAAACAATTAAAGCTTGCTTTAATAATTAAATCTTTACAAAACGCCTCTACAAAAAAATAGCGTTAATCCCCGTTACAGTTCATCTTCCAGTTTAAATCTGAATTTTAAAAGGAGACTGTTTCTTTCTATTTCTAAATCTATCCAAACATCTTCTTCAGATTTTAAAAGTGAATTGATCTGTTGTAAAGTGTATTTATACGGAAGTGTGTGATTAATACGAACAATGATGTCCCCCACTCTCAATCCGCAACGTTCTGCGGCTGAGTTTTTACGAATATTTACAATTTCGTAAACCGGTTTTAAGGAGAACTTGTATCTAAAATCATCATTCTTTTTAGTGCCATAACCTGCTTCTTCAACTGAATTAACAACCTTTACCGTCTCCAGATGAACCGTTTCCTGAACCCACTGAAGTCCGTTATGCTGCACTGTAATTCCACTTTTATTATACGTAAAAGGTTCTGAGAATTTACTGTTTTTCTTAAGATACAATGTTTTATCCGCATAATCTAACACGACAGTAAATCGTTTTAAAACTTCTCCACCAACAGAACCTATTCGTCCGGGCACCATCTTTACATTCCGAATCGAACTCGAATCCGGAAATGCCACTATCGGGTTTTTAAAATTGAATTCTCCAATAGAAAACTTTTCAATTTTGGCACGATGTCCTTCAATGTCACCGCTGAAACCTTTTCCCAGAAAATCAGGAAAATTTTTACCCGGCAGCTTTATAATATCATTCTTAAAAATCCAAAAAGCATCACTATTACCAATATCGATCAACATTTTTGCGGGTACAGCAACATTTTCCACAAATGCGGTTGTGTACAGATACGGTTTAGATCTTTCAATCGTAATCGGAACTGCTTCAAATTTTTTATTCAGTCTCTTAAGAGCTTCTTCATTATTCTGATGAACTACAATCTTCTTCTTTTGATAATTTAACTCAACGAGGTTGTTTTTGAAAAATTTATATCCAATAATACCATTCACCGGAATTCCAATGTGTGATGATAAATTAAAAGTTTGGTCCAGAATGACATACAGTAAATGATTGTTCGATCTTAAACCATGGGTTTCCAAAACATTATTCGTCGATTTCAAACCTTCAATTTCATCTTCACTTCCTAAACCTCTCAGCTTAATTTTCTGAACATTTTTAAAACTAACCTCCTGTTTTTCTTCCATACTGAACAAAATGGTTTCTTCAACCCCCGAATCCAACAGAAAATTTAGTTCTACTCCATTTACCTTTATAGGAATAAAAACCAGATTATTAATTAATGTAAAAGGTATGGTAACCTTAGAGGCACGCTTTTCTATTTGAAAATCTTCTTGCGCCTGAAGTGCAAAAGCTGTGAAAAGCCCAAAAAACAATATAAAATGTTTTCTCATTGATAAAATTTTAAGATAAAATTACTAAAAATATCGATAATTACTACAAATTAATAAGTACCCGTAATGTTTACGTTAAATTCGAAAAAAAAATGCAAATTTGCACTTCAATAAAGAAAACCTATGCCAACAATTTCTCACAAAGGCAGAAACATGCCCGAATCACCGATACGCAAACTTGCTCCTTTTGCTGATTTAGCAAAGAAAAAAGGACACAAAGTGTATCATTTAAACATTGGTCAACCGGATATCAAGACACCCGAAGTGGCCATCGAGGCGGTAAAAAATATTGACTTAACTCTTATAGAATATAGTCCGTCAGCCGGATATGAAAGCTATAGAAAAAAACTAGCTCAATTTTACCAGCGCCAAAATGTAAACGTTAATACAGAAGACATCATTGTTACAACTGGTGGTTCTGAAGCCTTACTATTTGCGCTGGCCACAATTACAGATCCGGGAGATGAAATTATCATTCCGGAACCTTTTTACGCTAATTACCATGCATTTGCATCTTCAACAAGTGCAACTGTCGTTCCTTTAGTTTCAACTATCGAAACTGCATTTGCTTTACCAAGTATTGACGAAGTTGAAAAACTTATTACTACAAAAACAAAAGCCATTTTAATTTGTAACCCAGGAAATCCAACCGGATATTTATATTCTGAAGAAGAAATCAGACAATTGGCAGGCTTAATCAAAAAACACGATTTATACCTAATTGCTGACGAAGTCTATCGCGAGTTTTTATATGATGGAGACGATAAACATTTTTCTGTAATGAATCTGGAAGATGTTCAGCAAAACGTAATCATGGTCGATTCGGTTTCTAAACGCTATAGTATGTGTGGTGCCAGAATTGGATGTCTGGTAACCAAAAATAAAGAAGTATTGGCAACAGTAATGAAATTTGCACAAGCACGTCTGAGCCCTCCTACAATCGAGCAAATCGCTTGTGAAGCGGCAATAGATACTCCACAAAGTTATTTTGACGAGGTAATTTCCGAATACAGAACGCGTCGTGATACTTTAATCGCCGAATTAAATAAAATCGAAGGCGTTATTGTGACGAAACCTAAAGGGGCTTTTTACTGTATCGCACAATTACCGATTGACAATTCTGAAGATTTTGCGCAATGGCTTTTAGAAAGTTATGATCTGAATGGCGAAACCGTTATGGTTGCTCCCGCTGCCGGATTTTACTCAACGCCGGGAATGGGACTGAATCAGGTTCGAATTGCGTACGTTTTAAACAAAAAAGATTTAATTACTGCTGTAAACATTCTAAAAGAAGCTCTTTTGATTTACAATAAGAAGTAAGGTCTGAATATAAAATTTTAAAAAGACAATAACATGCTGTGTTATTGTCTTTTGTATTTAAAAGAAACCACATTTTCTCTACAATTTGAATTTTATAGCAAAAGCCGCAATTAAATAGTAAAAACCATAGAAAAGGTTTACCATTTATTAATTATCTTTACCGCCTTAAAAAGAAATACCCATACTAATAGTAAGTTTTTAATGATAAATAACGAAGATTTTTTAGACGAAATAGGAGACAATCACTTTAGCAGTAACGCAAAAAATCCTTTAAGAGCGGATGCTTTTGACTTAAGTGACGACGAAAAAATAGAAAAAATAAAAAAAGATGTTGAAAACATCCTTCAAACTCTGGGAATGGATTTGACGGATGACAGCATTAAAGGTACTCCAAACCGAGTAGCCAAAATGTTTGTAAAAGAAATTTTTGGAGGTCTTAATCCTTCAAAACAGCCAAAAGCTTCTACTTTTGACAACAACTACAAATACGGTGAAATGCTGGTAGAAAAAAACATTACGGTTTATTCTACTTGTGAGCACCATTTACTGCCAATCATCGGAAGAGCTCACGTGGCTTATATTTCTAACGGAAGAGTTATTGGTTTATCCAAAATGAACCGTATTGTAGAATATTATGCAAAAAGACCTCAGGTGCAAGAGCGTCTAACCATGCAAATTGTTCAGGAATTACAAAAAGCACTTGGAACCGAAGATGTAGCCTGCGTGATCGACGCGAAACACCTTTGCGTAAATTCCAGAGGAATCAAAGATATCGAAAGCAGCACAGTAACCTCTGAATTTGGTGGTAGATTTAAAGATCCGCAAATTAAAAGAGAACTTTTGGACTATATAAAACTGGATACACAATTCTAGTTGAATCGGTGAATCGTTGATTTGTTTAATCCCATTTTTCTTTGAGTAAAACTTTCGATTAACTGGTTAAACAAATCAACAATTAAACAGAAAAGAATGTACACGTTTTCTTTTGAGAAATTAGAAGTTTGGCAAAATGCAAGAATGTTTATATTAGACATTTACAAATTGACTGATACGTTCCCGCCAAATGAGCTATTTGGAATCACTTCTCAAATAAAAAGAAGTTCATCGTCAATTGCAACAAATATTGCAGAAGGCACGTCGCGAAATACGAATAAAGACAAAGCTCATTTTTTAACTATTTCTTATTCGTCAGCGATGGAAACTTTAAATCATTTGATAATTTCCAGAGATTTAAACTATCTTTCCGAGACAGAATATCTTGAAACCCGAGAAAAAATAGAAAAAATCTGCAATCAGATAAACAGTTTAAAAAAATACTATCTTTCAAAAGAATAAAACTTAAGTAATTACAGAACGTTACGCGATTCAACAGTAAACAAATAAACGGTTAAACAAATAAACGATTAAACGACAAAAAAATGCCTTTATACACAGCTCAACATCTAAAAATATACAATTCACTTTCGGGTGAAAAAGAAAGTTTCAACCCTATACATGAAGGAAACGTTGGAATGTATGTTTGCGGACCTACGGTTTATAGCAATGTACACTTAGGAAATGTTAGAACTTTCATGTCTTTTGACGTGATATTCAGGTATTTTTTACACCTTGATTACAAAGTGCGTTATGTGCGTAACATTACCGATGTAGGGCATATTGTAGACGATGTAGATGAAGGCGAAGACAAGATTGCCAAGAAAGCACGATTGGAGCAGTTAGAACCTATGGAAATTGTTCAGCGCTATACCGTTGATTTTCACAATATATTAAGATCCTTCAACTTCTTACCGCCAAGCATTGAGCCAACTGCTACCGGGCACATTATTGAGCAAATCGAAATCATCAAAAAAATTATCGATACCGGAATTGGTTATGAAGCAAACGGATCGGTTTATTTTGACGTTGTGAAATACAACGAAACCAATAATTATGGAATTTTAAGCGGTAGAAATATCGAAGATATGCTGGCAAACACCCGCGATCTTGATGGACAATCTGACAAAAGAAACCCACAGGATTTTGCGCTTTGGAAAAAAGCAGAACCAGAACACATTATGAGATGGCCATCGCCATGGAGTGATGGTTTCCCGGGCTGGCACTTAGAATGTACTGCCATGAGCACCAAATATCTTGGAAATCATTTCGATATTCACGGAGGTGGAATGGACTTGAAGTTCCCACATCACGAATGTGAAATCGCACAAAACGAAGCCTGCACAGGTCAGTCTCCGGTAAACTACTGGATGCATGCCAATATGCTGACTTTAAACGGAAAGAAAATGGCAAAATCAACCGGAAACAACATCTTACCGGGAGAGATTTTAAGCGGAGACAATACCATCCTAAGCAAAGCTTTTTCGGCGTCTGTAACCCGTTTTTTCATGTTACAGGCACATTACCGAAGCATACTAGATTTTTCTGATGATGCTATTGTGGCTGCCGAAAAAGGTTATAAAAGACTAATGGAAGCTGTAGATGCTTTACCTACAATTTCAGCAGGTACAACAAGTTCTATAGACATTGCAGCATGGAAACAATTGTGCTACGATGCCATGAATGATGATTTCAATACACCAATTCTGATTGCGCAATTGTTTGAAGCGGTTCGTTATATCAATTTACTGAAAGACGGAAAAGAAACGATCTCAGCAGAAGATTTAAACACCTTCACAACTGCAATTAATGCTTTTGTTTTTGATGTTTTAGGTTTAGCCAATGACAAAGCTGCTGACGGAAATACCGACAAACTGGAAGGAACTGTAAACATGCTTATCGCTATGAGAAATCAGGCCAGAGCTGATAAAAACTTCGCTCTTTCAGATCAGATTCGCGATCAATTGATTGGTCTGGGAATTCAATTGAAAGACGGAAAAGAAGGAACCAGCTTCTCTATATAAATCACTCATTTCCTAATAAATCATGAAAGTAATCACTCCATTTGTTTTATTAGTCCGCTTTTATCAATCTGCAATATCGCCTTTTACTCCGGCGAGTTGCAGATTTGAACCTACATGCTCCACTTACATGATCCAAGCCCTGCAGACTCATGGTTTATTTTATGGAGGTTATCTGGGCATGAAAAGAATCTTAAGCTGTCACCCTTGGGGAAGAACTGGTTACGACCCCGTTCCTGAGAAGAAATGTTCACACAAACATTAACTTTTTATAAAGAGCAACACTACTTTAAATATCTATTTTTACAAAATACAAAAAACAACAGCACATGACACAGCCCCTAAATATCGTTTGGAATCCTTCAGAAGGAATCGATCTAGGATTTTTTATGATTCGTTATTACAGTTTAATGTTCGTAATTGCTTTCGGACTAGGGTGGTTTTTAATGAAAAAGATCTTCGAACGCGAAAACGAATCTATCGACAAATTAGATTCTTTATTTGTCTGGACTGTTTTAGCGACGTTAATAGGTGCCCGATTAGGACATGTTTTATTTTACGATTGGGAATATTTCAGAAATCATTTACTTGAGATATTCTTACCTGTTAGATTCGAGCCAAAATTTGAATTTACCGGATTTCAGGGATTAGCGAGCCATGGCGCAGCTATTGCCATCATTGCTGCCATGTATTATTATAGCAAAATGATTTTGAAACGTCCATTATTATGGATTTTAGACCGTGTTGTAATTCCGGTTGCCAGTGGTGCTATTTTTGTTCGTCTAGGAAATTTTTTCAATTCTGAGATTATCGGACATGAAACAAAATCTGCCTTTGGAATTCGTTTTTTACACGATCAATTTAGTAAAAACGAAGCTGTAAATGCTACTCAAATTGCAGATCCTAAAGCTGCATACACCGCTATCGCAACAGATCCTAAATTTGCCGATTTACTGGCTCAGGTTCCGGCAAAACACCCAACACAATTATATGAAGCTATCAGCTATGTATTTGTTTTTGCGATTTTGTTTTTCTTATACTGGAAAACGAACGCAAGACTAAAATCAGGATTATTGTTCGGACTGTTCCTGGTACTTTTATTTGCAGTACGTTTTGTGGTAGAATTTGTAAAAGAAAGTCAGGGCGGATTTGAAAACGAACTAGGTCTATTTTCTACCGGACAATGGTTAAGTATTCCGTTTATCATTATCGGGCTTTTCTTTATCATTAGAGCACAAAGAAATCCTTTAGCAGAATCTTAATCCATTCGATAAAAAACTATAAAAAAAGTGTCCGATAATTCAATTTATCGGACACTTTTTTTGGATCAGGAGCAAAAGTTGAGAGAGAATAGAACCGAAAGTCCTAAAAGCATAAGCATAGTGCGAAGCACTATAAGTTAGATTAAGATATAAAATTGCTCTGAAAGGGCAAAAGCCATTTTCGCACCTAAATCTCAACAAAAAAACATTCAAATTCTTAGGGAATCTCATACAAAATATGCTGGAAGATTTTCTTTGCCATCAGGCTTTTGCCCTTTCAGGGCGTAACTCATAATTGCCATCATCATTCATAATGCTACGCACTATGCTATTGCCATAGCTCTTTCAGAGCAAATCCCAATTTCATAGATTCGTTATTATTTACAGGAAATACGAAATACCTAATTCAATATTTCTGGTATTATATCCCGCATTTTCAGCATTTAGCCCTCCATTTGAAACGTGCCGAACGTTACCACGGGCATCCAGCTGTAAGCGATTCATTTGAACCGAAAAACCCATCGCAAAAACATCTGCAAAAGCAAAACCTTTAGACATTCTTTCTGTTTCTGTATCTGTAATCATTGGTCCAATACTTCCTGAAGCATAAACAGAGAAAACTTTTCCAATTGGTTTCCTGACCAAAAAGCCAAGATTCAACACATACTCATGCACATCCTTCAACTTCGTATACTCTTCCCTCTTTTCAAGATAATCACGTCTGTCCGGCTTTACAAAGTAAAAATTCATCAGTTGGTGTCTTCCAAAATTAACTTCGGGCTGTACCAAAACCTCATATTTAAAATACTTTGATTCATTAACCCGATAGCGCAATTCCATCTTATAAAAATGATTGGTAAACGTGAAATTTCTATTGTTAAATTCGCTCCCAAAACCATAATTGATTCCTATGGCCAGCTTTTCGTTTTTAGTCTGTCCTAAGGCTTTAAATGTGCTAAAAATAACAATTAGAATCACTAGTAATTTTCTCCCCATAAATACTTTTTTTACTACCCTAAATATAGCACAAAAAAAAGATCCGGCTTTCACCGGATCTTTTTCTATATCTTAAGCATCTGATTATGCTTTATTGTGTTTGTCTTCGATTGTATGTTTATCATCATTTGAAATCGTGTCAACCAATACTGGTGTAGCGATAAATAATGATGAATAAGTTCCTACTACGATACCAATTAACATTGCAAAGATAAATCCTCTGATAGATTCTCCACCAAAGATAAACATTGTTAATAATACAATGATCATCATTAATGACGTATTCAATGTTCTTGATAATGTAGTATTAATAGAAGCATTTACGATATCTTCAAAACTTCCTTTACGGTTTCCGATGATGAACTCTCTAATTCTGTCGAATACAATTACAGTATCGTTCATAGAGTAACCAATTACGGTAAGGATAGCCGCAATAAAGTGCTGATCCATTTCCATGTGGAAAGGCATAAATTTGTAGCATAAAGAGTAGATTCCTAATACAAAGATAACGTCGTGCGCTACCGCTGCAATTGCACCTAATGAATATTGCCATTTACGGAAAGAGATCATTAAGTATAAGAAAATAACTGCCATTGCACCTAATACAGCCCAGTAAGAGTTTGTTTTGATATCCTCAGAAATAGAAGCTCCAACTTTAGATTGCTGTACAACACCAATCTTTTTACCATCAAATGAGTTGATGAATTTTTCGTAAGAAGTGTTAGGGAAATATTTCGTTAACGACTTGTATAAAATTTGGTTCACTTCTTCATCGATAGCTACACCATCTTCTTTAATTTTATATTTAGTTGTGATTTTCAACTGATCGTCATCACCTAAAATTTTCGCCTCAACCGGAGTACCGAAAGCAGCAGACAATTCATCTGATACTACAGTAGCATCAACAGGTTTTTCAAATTTCACCTGGAATGTTCTTCCTCCAACAAAATCAACACCCTCATCTAATCCGTTTACGAAAAAGATAGAAACTAAACTCACAACAACTACAATTGAAGAGAAGATGTATGTGAATTTTTTGATTTTAATAAAGTCAAAGTGGAAGTTTGTAAACCAGTTTTTAGTAACACTTGTAGAGAAAGTTAAATCTCCTTTTCCAGCAATGTTTCTGTCAATAAAAATTCTTGCGATAAAGATGGATGTAAACAATGAAGTTACGATACCAATCAATAATGTTAATGCGAAACCTTTGATTGGTCCTGTACCGAAAATAAACAAGATTGCTCCAGTTAAAACGTGCGTTACGTTTGCATCAATAATAGAACGCATTGCTCCGTGCCATCCGTAAGAAGCTACAACCGCTTCAGACAATGATTTACCTTCACGTAATTCTTCTTTTGCTCTTTCAAATATAATAATGTTCGCATCTACCGCAGTACCTAATGTTAATACGATACCTGCAATACCTGGTAATGTTAATACAAAACCAAAACTTGCCATAATTCCAAAAAGGAAAAGTAAGTTTAATAATAACGCAAGGTTAGCATACCAACCAGCTTTACCATAATAGAATACCATCCATAAACAAACCAATAAGAATCCTAATACAGAAGAAATTGTACCTGCATCAATTGCTGCCTGACCTAAAGATGGTCCTACAACTGTTGATTGAATAATATCAGCAGAAGCCGGTAATTTACCTGCATTTAATACGTTAGCTAAATCTTTAGTTTCAGCAACATCAAAAGATCCGGTGATCTCAGATCTACCTCCGGCAATTGGTCCGCTTGTAACACCTGGCGCAGAGTAAACAATATTATCTAAAACGATAGCAATGTATCCTTTTTGAGAGAAAGCTCTTCCTGTTAATTCTTCCCAAACTTTAGCTCCCTGGCTGTTCATTTGCATAGAAACAGCTGGTTTTCCTAATTGGTCAAAAGTATCTTTTGCATCTGTAACCACTCCACCGCTCATCGCAGGAACGTTATCTCTGTTTCCTTTTAAAGCATATAATTCAACTGCTTCAATATCTTTTCCTTTTGCATCTTTAATTGTAGTTGGTTTACTCCAAACAAATTTTGCATTGTGTTGGTCAGCACCCAATAAAACTCTGATATCTGCTCTTTTAAAGTAAGCATTTACAGCAGCAGTATCTTTAGGAGCAAAATATCCTAAAACTGGTCCACCACCCTGACCTAACATTTTGTCAAATAATGGGTTGTTTCCTTTTTTAGTATCAACTGAATCTTTAGCATTATCCGTTAATAAAGCATTCAATGAATCTTTAACAACAGCTTTAGTTTCTGTTTTTTTGATTTCAGTCTTTTTCAAAGCCTCATTAGAAGCTACTAAGAAATTACCAATTTCTTCGATTTTAAAAGTTTCCCAAAACTCTAACTGAGCTTTTCCTCCTAATAATTTCTTAATTCTATCTACATCCTTAGCACCTGGAAGCTCTACTAAGATTCTTCCTGTTTCTCCTAATTTTTGGATGTTTGGCTGAGTAACACCAAATTTGTCGATACGCTCTCTAAGTACTTTGTAAGCACTTTCGATAGATTCGTCAACTTTTTTCTTAATTACTTTTTGAACTTGCGCATCAGACATTTGAAAATCTACACCACCTTCTCCTTGCAAACTTCTGTTTGCAAAAATATCAGGTGAAGCTAATTTTACCGATCCTTTTGAGTTAGCCTCAAAAGCTTCAAAGAACTTATTTAAATAGGTTTTGTTTCCTTCTAAATTTGCAGTTGCATCAGCTAATGATTTATTAAATACCGGATTTTTAGAATTGTTTGCTAATCCTTTCAAAACGTCTTTAACAGAGATTTGAAGAATCACATTGATTCCTCCTTCTAAGTCAAGACCTTTGTTAAGTTGCTTGTTTTTTACTTCGTTATAAGTAAAATCAGTAAAACCAAGGTTTAACACTTTTTCTTTTCCAATAGAATCTAAGTATTTTAATTCTTTATCAGGATTATCTCCTGCAAAAGCTTTAGCTTCACTTTTGACACTATTGGCCACAAAAGTGAACGAGAGTTGGTAAATACTTACCAATGCAAATAGAATTGCGAAAAATTTAATAAGTCCTTTATTCTGCATTATTACTAAAAATTAATTATTTTTTATTGTTTGTTTTTGTTTTAAAGTCCCATAGAATAAGCCCTGATATGATTTTTAAGAACTAAAAAATCAAGATCACGAATTACAACATTTTTTTTAACCCGAGCAAATATATAATTAACGAAAAGATTAACCAATTTATTTATTAATTAATCTCAAAAAAAAGACTGCAAAAGTGCAGCCTTTTCCTCTTTTTACGAAATTCGTTATACTAAAATCGATTTTAAAGCGTCATTCATGCTTCTCACCGCATCTGCACTTTTCGCAAATAAGGCTTTTTCATGATCGTTTAACTGAATGCCTAATATTTCTTCCACTCCGTTTTTACCAATTATACAAGGTACACCTATACAGATATCATTTTGCCCGTACTCACCTTCCACAAAAACAGAGCAGGCGATCATTTTTTTCTGATCATTCAAAATACTATCTACCAGATAAGCTACAGAAGCTCCGGGTGCATACCATGCTGATGTTCCCAAAAGACCTGTAAGTGTTGCTCCGCCCACCATAGTGTCGGCAGCTACTTTTTGCAATACTTCTTCCGAAAGAAATTCAGTTACCGGAATTCCGTTATAAGAAGCCAGACGGGTTAATGGAATCATAGTAGTATCACCATGCCCTCCTATAACCATTGCCGAGATATCGTTTGCCGGTTTATCTAAAGCTAATGAAAGATAGGTTCTGAAACGAGAACTGTCTAACGCTCCACCCATACCAATAATTCTGTTTTTTGGTACTCCCGTAGATTTCAATGCCAAATACGTCATCGTATCCATTGGATTAGAAACTACAACTATTATAGTGTCCGGAGAATATTTCAGTACGTTTTCGGCAACTGTTTTTACAATTCCTGCATTTATACCTATTAATTCTTCACGGGTCATTCCTGGTTTTCTTGGAATTCCAGATGTAATAACTACTACATCACTTCCGGCAGTTTTAGAATAATCATTGGTCACCCCAGATACTTTGGTATTAAAACCTGTATTTGTGGCACATTGCATAATATCCAACGCTTTCCCTTCGGCAAAACCTTCTTTAATATCCAACAACACTACTTCGCTTGCAATTCCTCTATAAGAAATAACATCTGCACAGGTAGCTCCAACATTTCCTGCTCCTACAATGGTAACTTTCATATTTTATACTTTATCGGTTATTAATTAATTTGTTTGTTTGATAAATCGACAATTCGTTTAATCGTTTAAGTAAATTTAAACAATTAAACGAATTGATGATTAAAATTTATTACGCATCGATATTAGCGTAAACTGCATTTTTCTCGATAAATTCTCGACGTGGCGGCACCTCATCTCCCATTAACATAGAGAAAACTCGGTCAGCTTCAGCCAAACTATCAATGGTTACCTGACGCAGAGTTCTGAAGTTCGGATCCATTGTTGTTTCCCACAATTGCTCCGCGTTCATCTCTCCAAGACCTTTATAACGCTGAATTGCGGCGCTTCCACCCATTCTCTCGTTGGCCTGATCGCGCTGAACATCATTCCATGCATATTCTTTCTTGTTTCCTTTTTTAACTAAGTACAAAGGCGGTGCAGCGATATAAACGTGACCCTCTTCGATCAGCTCTTTCATGAAACGGAAGAAGAACGTTAATATTAAGGTAGAGATGTGACTACCATCGACATCCGCATCACACATGATGATTACCTTGTGGTATCTTAATTTTTCAATATTTAAGGCTTTACTGTCTTCTGCAGTACCAACTGTTACCCCTAAAGCAGTAAAGATATTTCGAATCTCTTCATTTTCGAATACTTTATGGTGCATCGCTTTTTCCACATTCAAAATCTTACCACGTAAGGGTAAAATTGCCTGAAAGTTTCTGTCACGACCTTGTTTAGCAGTTCCACCCGCCGAGTCTCCCTCGACAAGGTAAACCTCACATCTTGCAGGATCCTGCTCTGAACAATCTGAAAGTTTTCCCGGTAATCCACCACCGCCCATAACGGTTTTACGCTGTACCATTTCACGGGCTTTTTTAGCCGCGTGACGCGCCTGAGCTGCCAAAATTACTTTTTGAATGATAACTCGGGCATCATTTGGATTTTCTTCCAAATAATTCTCCAACATCTCTCCAACAGCCTGAGAAACCGGAGAAACTACTTCTCTATTTCCTAATTTTGTTTTGGTCTGACCTTCAAATTGAGGTTCTGCAACTTTTACCGAGATAATAGCAGTTAATCCCTCACGGAAATCATCTCCCGCAATTTCGAATTTCAATTTATCCAACATTCCGGATGCATCAGCATATTTTTTAAGGGTTCTTGTTAAACCACTTCTAAAACCTTGTAAATGCGTTCCTCCTTCGTGTGTATTGATGTTATTTACGTAAGAGAAAATATTTTCAGTATAACTTGTATTGTAAATCAGTGCCACTTCAACCGGAATTTCTCCTTTATCGTGATCCATACTGATTACATGCGAAACAATTGGCTCGCGATTACCGTCTAAATAACGAATATACTCTTTTAGTCCTTCTGTAGAATGAAAAACTTCGCTTCTGAATTCTCCTTTTTCATTTACTTCCCTTTTATCTGTAAAAGTGATTGTAATTCCTTTGTTCAGAAAAGATAGCTCGCGCATACGAGCGGATAAAGTATCATAAGAAAACTCTGTAGTTTGTGTAAAAATAGTATTATCAGGGTAAAAAGTCTGACGTGTACCTCTTTTTTCTGTTTCTCCTATTTGTTTTACCGGATATAATGATTTACCTCTCTCGTACTCTTGTTCGTAGATTTTTCCTTCTCTAAAAACGGTAGATTTCATGTGAACAGAAAGGGCATTTACAACCGAAACCCCTACTCCGTGCAAACCTCCGGAAACCTTATAAGAATCTTTATCAAATTTACCTCCGGCTCCAATTTTAGTCATTACAACCTCAAGCGCAGAAACACCTTCTTTTTTATGTAAATCAACCGGAATACCACGACCATTATCCTCAACTGTTACTGATCCATCTTCGTTTATTGCAACACCAATGGTATCACAATGTCCTCCCATCGCCTCATCAATAGAGTTATCTACAACTTCATAAACCAAATGATGAAGCCCTCGAACTCCCACATCTCCAATATACATCGATGGACGCATTCTTACGTGCTCCATTCCTTCTAATGCCTGAATACTATCTGCTGAATAATTGTTCTTCTTGATTTCTTCGCTCATATAATTTATTCTAAAAAATGTATTTATTGTCTAACACGCAAATATATAAAAACGCAAATTATATATCCGTTAAATTACTATTTAAAGCACTTAAGTTATCAACACAATTGTCTGAAAAACCTAAAAATATGCCTAAAAGAACACTTAAATTCCAATTTTCTTAAATTCCAAATTCCAAAAAATTAGAATGCAGTAAAAAATCAATTGATTTTATAAAGCCTAAATTGCAAAACGCCCATTTTTTTAAACCGTATAAAAAAACCGAAATAACATTCTAAAATGCATTTCGGTTTCCTTGAATTTAAAACTCCTTAAATTGGAATTTGGATTTTTTAAATTGATTTTTCTAAACTTTATTGTTTTTTATTAAAATCTCCCGCATAAATAGAAGTCATTTTATCTAAGCTTAAGTACTTTTTCACAACCGCATTTACCTCTTCGATTTTCAAGGCTTTAACTTTAGCTTCCAGAGTATCATAATCTTCCAGAGGAACTCCGTATTGCAGATAAACATTCGTCAAATCCATTAAAGTTCCGTCATCACCCAATCGGGTTTTTCTTTCATTAAGCCAGCTCACCAGATTTGATTTTAGCTCTTCTGCTGTGAAGCCCTCTTTTAATGCTTTTGCAATTTCTTCTTTTGCAGCAATCTCAACGGCATTTTTCTTAGTTGGATTTAAAAATGCGTAATAAGCCCAATACGAAACATCATTGGTGACAGGTACGTTTACAAATGATCCTGCTCCATAGCTGATTCCTTCTTTTTCTCTCAATCGCATCGGTATTCTTGCACTTAAAAAACCTCCGCTTCCTAACATTTCATTGGCCATCACAAAAGCAGGATAATCAGCATCTTTCTGAGTCATTTTAAAACTGATTTTCCCCATTGCAACAGCATTTTCCTTATCTGGAGTAATATAATCTTTGTCTATTTTTTTAGTTTCAAAATATGTCGGTATTGCTCTTTCATATTTTGATTTGGAATTCCATTTACCGAAAGCACTTTCTAAAATCTGAGCCGTAGATTTGGCCTCTAAATCTCCCACTACAGTCCCTACTCCATTATTTCCTCCTAAAATATTTTTATAGAAATCAACAATTTCAGGCTGTTTTATCTTTTTGTAAGCATCAATTTGCTCCTGAACAGTCGCAGTGTAGAAAATACTCTCTTTTGAATATTTAGAGGTTTGTTTGGAAAGCTCGATAAATGCCACAGAATTAGGATCATTTAAACTCGATTCTAAATAAGTGTTATATTCACTGATTGTTTTGGTTAACTCATTTTGCGGAAAGGTAGCATTAGTCAATAAATCTCCTAAAATCTCCATTACTTCCTTAAAACTTTCTTTATAGGTACTAACATTCACGGTTAATGTTTGTCCTGAAAAACCAAATGACAAACTTGATTTCAAAAGGTCTAAACGATCACTAATTTGTTCTTTCGTACGTGTAGTTGTACCGGTCTTTAACAATTGAGCTAAAATAGCCCCAACATCTGCTTTTCCGGATAAATCCTTTTCATTACTTACCGGAAATTTAAATGCTGCCTGAACTTTTCCTCCTTTAATTTCTTTTTTAATCAAGCCATACTTAGCACCGTTACTTAGCTTTCCTTCAACAAAATTTTGTTTCAGATTCTTAATAGAAGCTTCAAACGGAGCTGCTTCTTTTTCAAGTGCTTTTCCTTTGTAATCTTTAGTAAAAGCCGCTAATTGCTCGTCAGTATATTCAACCGGCTTAACTCTTTGTTCGTCTTTTGAAGGAATAAATACTCCGACAGTCCTGTTGTTACTTTTAAAATACTTTTCAGCAACTCTTTGTATGTCTTCTTTTGTAAGTTTTTCGATTGCATCTCTATACAGGAAACCTAATCTGTAATCACCTGCACCAATAATTTCGGTAAGATTTATGGCAAAAGAAATGGTGTTATTTTTAATCCCTTCAATTTGCTTGATAATTTTAGCTTTAGCTCTGCTTACGTCTTCATCTGTGTATTTGGTTGATCCAATTTTATCCAGTTCGGCTCTTACCAGTTCTTTTGTCGACACTACATCTTTATCGTTAGGAACAGCTACTCCAAAATACACAAAACTGGCATCTCTGGTGGTTGGCTGCCAATAATAAATACTGGAAATCTTTTGAGTTTCTACCAGTGATTTGTACAAATAACCAGATGGATCGGCTGTTAAAATTTCACCCAGAGCATCAATTGCTGCATAGTCTTTATCTGCATAGGCTGCGGTGTGATACAATGCTCCGATATTTTTGCTGTCTCCGGCTCTTTTCAGCTCCACGTATTTTTCGCCATCTTGCGCCGGCTCTATTGTATACGTTTTATCCAAAACTCTTTTAGGTTTTGCAATGCTTCCAAAATATTGACCTACATATTGTAGTGCTTTTTTCTCATCAAATTTTCCGGCGATTATCAAGGTTGAATTATCCGGCTGATAATATTTCTCATAGAAAACTCTTAGTCTGTTTGCTTTTACGCGTTCAATATCTTCTTTACTTCCAATGGTACTTTTCCCGTAATTGTGCCACAAATAAGCCGAAGAAAGTATTCTTTCCTGCAAAACACCGTCAGGGTTGTTCTCTCCTATTTCGAACTCGTTTCTCACTACAGAAAACTCTTTGTCTAAATCAGTCTGTAAAATAGTCGCATTGATCATTCGGTCTGCTTCCATTTCAATACTCCATTTCAGATTTTCATCATTCGATGGAAAAACCTCATAATAATTGGTACGATCCAGCCAGGTTGTACCATTAGCAGCCCCTCCTTTTTCAGAAAGCATTTTTTTAATATCTCCAAGGTTTTTGGTACTCTTAAAAAGCATGTGTTCCAATAAGTGAGCCATTCCTTTCTCTCCGTAACCTTCGTTTCTGGAACCAACATTGTAGACAATATTCACCACCATATTACTCTGGGAAGCATCCGGAATCAAGAGCACTTTCAATCCGTTATTCAAAGAATATTCTTTTACTCCTTCAACATTTTTAATATATTTTGGCGCGTCAGTTTTTTGTGCGTACACCGGACTTAACGAAGCTAGTGAGCAGCACAAAACACTGCTAAGCAATAAGTTTCTCATAGGTAAAGTTTAAATTGGTTAGTTATTAATGGTAACCAAATATAATATTTTTCCTAAACACGGTGAGCGATAATTAACTTAGTTTTTAGAAATGTTCAAAGATTCAAATCTTAATTTTCAGGTTTCAGGTTTCAGGTTTCAGGTTTCAAGTTTCAAGTTTCAAGTTTCAGGTTTCAAGTTTCAGGTTTTAGGTTTCAGGTTTCAAGTTTTAGGTTTTGGCAACTAAACGTTTTTCTTCTTTCAAATCATAAAAAAAAATCCGGAACTACATTTGACATGTTTTTCCGGATTTTTTTTAAAATTTATTTTCAATAATAATTTTGTTCCATCTATTAAGAAACAGCACTCTTTGCATATTTTATTAAGCAATAATTCCTGCTTTCGAAGCTTCAACACCTGCTTTGACGTGCGCTTCATTAGCTCTTCCGCTTGGATCCTGATTTTCCTGCCATTTCGGTATCCATTTTCTAACGGTTTGTGCTGAACTAACTTGTGGATAGAATTTATGAAAAATTGATCTGTACAGATAAGCTTCCTTAGTTGTCGGTGAATTATACGGAAATTCGACACTTGCTCCTGCAAGCTGTTCGTCTGAAACCTGTCCGGCGCAGAATTCAATCAATTCATCTACCCAGTTGTACCCCACTCCATCCGAAAACTGTTCTTTTTGTCTCCATAAAACTTCCTCTGGCAAATAAGGGTCGTCTGGCGTATCAAAAGCTTTTCTTAAAATGTATTTTTCAATTCCATCGTATGTTTTGGGTTGTTTTTCTATGGTTTTAATTCGGATTGACGCCTCTAAAAATTCTTTGTCCAGAAACGGAATTCTCGCTTCCAGTCCATGTGCCATTGGTATTTTATCGGCACGCAACAAATCAGCAGTAAACAATTTTTGTACTCTTTCGATAGTTTCATCCTGAAATTCCTCTGCCGATGGTGCATTTCTAAAATACAAATGACCTCCAAAAACCTCATCGGCACCTTCACCGGAAAGAATTACTTTAATTCCTTTATCAGCAATTACCTTTGACAACAAATACAATGGCACTCCTGATCGCACCGAGATGATATCGTAAGTTTCAATATGATAGATTACTTTTTCTAAAACCTCGATTCCTTCTTCAACTGTAAAATAGATTTCGTGATGTTCTGTCCCTAAAAATGCTGCCGCAGATCTTGCTGCTTTATTATCAGGTGCATCAGCATCTAATCCGATAGAAAACGAATGCAGTTTTTCTCCGTTTTCTTTCAATAATCGCGCAGCAATTGCTGATGTTAATGAAGAATCTAATCCTCCTGAAAGTAATACTCCCACAGGAACTTCGCTCATTAAACGTTTACGGGTTGCTTCAATTAAAGTATTACGAATTAAATCTAAATCTAATTTTTGATTGGCTTTGGAGTGGTCTTCATATTCGGGATTGTAGTATTTTACAAAACCGGTTTTACCGGTATAATAGTGCCCCGGAGGAAAAGTTGAAAAGGATTTGCACTGATCTGAAATGGACTTCATTTCTGATGAAAAATAAATTCTCCCTCTCTCATCCAGTCCATAATACAACGGTTTTACACCAACTGCATCTCTGGCAGCTATATAATTATCTCCATCAACAATTACAAAAGCAAAATCACCATCCAGCATATGACAAAACTTATGTCCAAATTCTTCATATAAATGCACGATAACTTCTGAATCTGATTTTGTTCTGAAGCTATGCTCTTTTAAGACTGTATCTTTTAGTTCCTGATAATTGTAGATCTCTCCATCATGTACCATCCAGGCCTTGTTAGTTCCCTGAATAGGCTGCTTACCTGATTTTAAATCAATAATCGACAAACTTTCATGGCAAATAATACTGCCATTTTCCATAATATGCAAATCACTTTCATCAGGACCACGATGCGACATTCTTGCAGAAAGCTCTTTTACGAGTTGTGGGTCTTTACCTTTACCTATAACAGCTAATAATCCAGACATACTGTTCTATATTTTTTATTATTCTCTTTATTTTTTTTATACATTAAATACGTTAATCCAGTATTTAATGTTTTTCTAATGTTTGGCTAAGCTAAATATTATTTCTGAATTTTATGTACTTATTCAGCTACATTTTTAGTTGTTTCCATTTTTATTTCAGCGAATGCCAAATATAAAAAAGTAAAATCAGATCATTGCTTAAAAAAACTATTAACTAACTGAAATAATACATTTTAACATTCTAAGACAAGAAAAACGTCCCCAGTACTGAGAACGTCTTTCGAAAATATATATACTAATTCTAAAAATACTTTTTATGCTTTAGCGTATGCATCATCATGCACACTGGCTACAGCTCTTCCTGAAGGGTCATTCATGTTTTTGAAAGCCTCATCCCATTCTAAAGCGATTTTTGTACTACATGCTACACTTGCTTCCTGAGGTACGCATAATGCAGCGGCATCACTTGGAAAATGTTCTGCAAAAATAGAACGATAGTAATATTCTTCTTTAGATGTTGGTGTCTGCAATGGGAATTTATACTTTGCATTGGCCAGTTGTTCGTCTGAAACTTCTTGGGCTACCACTTCTTTCAAAGTATCAATCCAGCTGTATCCGACACCGTCTGAAAATTGTTCTTTTTGTCTCCAGGCAACACTTTCAGGCAACATGTCTTCAAATGCTTTACGAACTACCCATTTTTCCATTGGATGCTCTTTGTTGATCATTTTATCTTGTGGGTTGATTCTCATGGCAACATCCATGAATTCTTTATCCAAAAACGGAACACGTCCTTCAATTCCCCAGGCCGCTAAACTCTTATTGGCACGTAAACAATCGTACATGTGTAATTTACCTAATTTACGAACGTTTTCTTCGTGGAATTCTCTCGCGTTTGGTGCTTTATGGAAATACAAATACCCTCCGAACAACTCGTCTGCTCCTTCTCCTGACAATACCATTTTGATTCCCATTGATTTGATCACTCTCGCCATTAACCACATTGGTGTCGAGGCTCTAACGGTTGTTACATCATAAGTTTCTAAGTTGTAAATCACGTCACGAACAGCGTCCAATCCTTCCTGAATGGTAAATTTAATTTCATGGTGAATGGTTCCGATATGTTTTGCTACGACCTGCGCTGCTGCTAAATCAGGTGATCCTTCTAAACCAACTGAAAAAGAGTGCAATTGCGGATACCACGCATCTGTTGTATCATCTGACTCGATACGTTTTTGTGCAAATTTTTTGGCTACAGCCGAAGTAATAGATGAGTCCAAACCTCCTGAAAGTAAAACTCCGTAAGGAACATCACTCATTAATTGTCTGTGAACTGCTGCTTCAAGCGCTTTTTTGATTTCAGGAATACTGGTTTCATTATCTTTTACAGCTTCATATTCTGTCCAGTCTCTTTTGTACCACTGCACAAATTCGCCATCTTTACTAGTCATATAGTGTCCCGGAGGAAACAATTGGATTTTTGTGCAGTACCCTTCCAAGGCTTTTAATTCAGAAGCAACATAGAACGTTCCGTGCTGGTCCCAACCAATGTACAATGGAATAATTCCCATGTGATCACGAGCTATAAAATACTCATCTTTCTCTACATCATAGATTGCAAATCCAAAGATTCCATTCATTTCATCTACAAAATGAGGTCCTTTTTCTCTGTAAAGTGCTAAAATTACTTCACAGTCACTTTCGGTCTGAAAGTTGTATTTTCCCTGAAACTGTTTGCGTAATTCTCTGTGGTTGTAAATTTCACCATTTGCAGCCAAAACCAATTTTTTATCCTCCGTAAACAAAGGTTGTTTTCCTGAAGCCGGATCTACAATTGCCAGACGCTCGTGTGATAAAATTGCTTTATCATTGCTATAAATTCCGCTCCAGTCCGGTCCACGGTGACGGATAATTTTAGACATCTCTAATACTTGAGGTCTTAAAGTTTCGGCTTTTTGCTTTAGATCAAAGGCACATACAATTCCACACATAACACTATATTTTTATTTTTAAACTTCATTTTGATAAAGCAAAGATGCAATATCAGTTATAATTGAAAAACACATATAGCTATTTTAATTACAATTTAAAACTAAAAACACATTTTTACATATAAAACATAAAATTTCAGCTTTTAAAAAAGCCTCAAACTTAAAATTTTCAATATGGAACCAAAAAACGCTTTAAAATTGAAATTTTAACATAATTCTTTGAATTAAGTCTTTAGATTACTCAAATTCGTTAAAAGTTTCATAAAAAGAATAGCAAAAACTTTTCAAAAATTACTATTTACTCAATATTTTCATTTCGAGAAACGAGAAATCACCACGAGAAGCTCGACAAAAATTGACAATATACATTGCGGAGTTACTTGCGGGGATTTCTCGTTTCTCGAAATGAAAAACTCTGAAAAAAAATAGAAAATAATTTCATTTTTAATAAGTACACTTACTATATTTGTACTTATTAAAACAAAAGATATGTGGACAAAATCGTATTCTATAACTACAACACAAGTTACCAAAGAGCAAATTTGGAAACTGACAACAGATATTAATAACTGGAAAAAATGGGATGACACTGTTGAAGATTCTCAACTTTTAGGAGAATTTAAAATTGGGAATTATTTTCTTCTTAAACCAAAAGGGGGACCTAAAATAAAAATAAAACTTATTGAAATTGTTGAATACAAAAAATTCACTGATTTAACCACTTTCCCGCTTGCCAAAATGTATGGAGAGCATACTTATGAGGATACTGAAGACGGACTTAAAATTTCTGTTACGATGACTGTCAAAGGAATTTTATCATTTTTGTGGGTAAAATTAGTTGCCAAAGGAATTGTTAAGCATTTACCAACTGACATTGAAAATCAAATTGAAAGTGCAAAAAAAATCAACAATGAGTAGATATTGGATTGCTACTATTTCAAAAAAACATGTAAAACTAGCCATTAATGGTAATTTCATTCAGGTCTGTCATGGAAAAGAAGCCCCTTTGAAAAGAATGAAACAAGATGATTATATCATAATATATTCTTCTAAGATAACAATGAAAGAAAATAAAAAGTACCAAATGTTTACTGCTATAGGAAAAGTCATTGATGATCATATTTATTCCTTTCAAATGACAGAACAATTCAAGCCATTTAGAAGAAATATAGAATTCTTAAAATGCAATGAAGTTTCTATACTTCCAATAATTGAAAATCTTGAATTTATCCCGTACAAAAAACATTGGGGTTATCCATTTCGATACGGTTTCTTTGAAATAAATAAAAATGATTTTAACTTTATAGCTTCAAAAATGATTTTATAATGAGAGGATCTTCATAAATTTAAAATAAAAAACTTAAAATGACTAAATCAACAGATAACACTTTTAGTGTAGAGAAACCAGACGATAGTTCTGGTTTTTTGTTGTGGCAGGTAACTAATCTATGGCAGCGAGAAATTAAAAAAGCTTTAGAACAATACAAAATAACTCATTCACAATTTGTGCTTATGGCGAGTATACACTGGCTTACTCTTCATAAACAAGAAGTGACACAAATTATACTATCGTCACACACAAAAATAGATCCAATGACAACTTCTACAGTGCTTCGAACTTTACAACAAAAAAAATACATTAAAAGACAAGAACACGCTACAGATACCAGAGCAAAAGTTGTTGTACTTACTGATTTAGGCAAAGAAATTGCAAAAAAGGCAATCGTAACTGTAGAAAATTTTGATAAAAAATTCTTTTCGATATTAGGTTCAGACACTAAAAATCTAAATAAAAATCTTATCGCATTATTAAAGCAATAATAAGCTTCGTTTATTATTCAACACTTTCAATAGTATAATGCGTCTTATTAATCTCAAACTGAAATTCAACTTTATTCCCCATTAAATGGGCGCCTAAAGGAGATTGAGGTGAAAGAGCAATAACATTTGTGCCTTCAATATTAATTTTAGGAAGTGCCACACTTACATACAAAAAGATTCCGTTGGCTTTTACCAAACTTCCCGAAATGATATTTTCGGTTGTTTTTGAAGCATCAATTTTGTCTAAAACTGCTTTTTGAGTTATTGCTTCTTTCAATTTATTCGTTAATTTTTCCTGCTCAATATGCATCATAGACAAAGCGGTTTCATGCTTGTCTCCGGCAGACCCCTTTGCATCGTTTTTAGAATCTTCGGTCAGAGCCGAAATCATATCTCTAAAAACATCAATTCGATCCTGAACCATTTGCAGGTAATGTGTGTGTATTTTTTGTTTGAAAGTCATTTTTTTTAGGTTCTGAGTTGCAAAGGTGCAAAGGTTAAAATTAGAAATGAAAAAAAAACACGCTTAACCTATTATTTCATCAGGAATCCATCCTTCATCATTACTTATAATTTTTCTTGCCCATGTCCAGCCGTTTAAACTTTTAATTTTTAAAATTTCATCGTCTTTATCAACATCGAGCTCTTTTGCAGTGTAATATTCTAAAACTTTAGCCTCTTTATTATCCTCAGAAATTTCAAGTATCTGAATGGGTACCCAGCCTCCATTAATTCCGTTATCTGCCCAAATCCACCCTTTCCACTTTTCTTCTGTTTCCTCTTCTCCTAATTTTACAATCTCACCCTTATCGAGAGTAATAGGATTTTTATATTGTGTTTTATAGGTTTCAAGAATTTTAAATACTTCTGTCATTATACAGCTCTTTTAATGAAATGAGTTTTTTTGGAGGTACTGAGGTTCTAAGTTGCAAAGGTGCAAAGGTTTTATACAGTCTCAAAAAAGATAGCCACAAATTCACAAAAAAATATTCACGAATACGTAGATTAAAAAACTTTATACCATTTTCTCTCTCGAATCTTTCCTAAAAACTAAACTTATAGTTTACCCCAACTACTAAAGATACTGAGCTTCTAAGTTACAAAGTTGCAAATGTTTTTTCTCTTTGTTTTATTTTTTATTCAAAGAAAGCCGTTGGATAAACTACTTTTCCGCTTACTCCTGACAATCCATTTTCGGTTAAAGGAATCACCATGCAATTTTCTGCCGGAACATCGAAAGGCATTTCGATATTGTATTTTTCACAAAGTTCATAACCAAATCTCGGATAATAATCGGGATGTCCTAATAAGATCACTGATTTATATCCTAATTCTTTCGCGACTTCATGAGCGTGCACGATAAGTTTCGAACCAATTCCCTTTCCTTGAAATTTTGGTAACACTGAAACAGGAGCCAATGCCAAAGATTCAAAAGATTCTGTATCGTTTTTAATTTCTAATTTCGTCAATAAAATATGCCCTGCCATTTCATTCTCCACTTCGGCAACAATAGATAATTCCGGAATAAAAGCATCCGATTTCCTTAATCTTTCAACCAAAAACTGTTCTCTATGGTCACTATATTCTTCTTTTTCAAAAGCTTTCTCAATGAGGTTAAAAACACTTTTGTGATCGTTTTGATTTTCTTGTCTGAGTTTAATTTCCATTTTTTTTAAGGCACTAAGGTTCTGAGATGCAAAGATGCAAAGGTTTTTTATACAGTCTCAAAAAAAATAGCCACGAATTCACAAAAATAACTAATACTATTCGTGAATTCGTGGCTTAAAAACTTTATGCCCTTGTATCCAGAACCTTTTCTAGAAATCGAATTTGTAGTTTGCTCCAACTACTACCTGAAATCCTTGTACCGGATAATTCAGCCATTTTTCATAGGCCTGATTCCCTATATTATTCAATTTCAGGAAACAGGTCAAACGCTCGTTGTATTTATAACCCAGATGGGCATTGGCATCAAAATAGCTTTTTAGTGTTGTAATCACCGGATCGGTTCCTAAATTTACATTCGACTGCATGTCTTTTCGTTCTCCCACAAAGAAAACATTCAGTCCCGCATACCATTGTTTCGTGATATTTACATCCAGATTAGAACTCAATTTCATAGAAGGCAAATTCCATGCTTCTATACCATCATATTTGTAACTGTTGAAGGTTCCATTGATTCCGAAAGAAACATTTTGAGAAAAATCAGCTTTTAATTCCCCATAAAAACGGAAGGTTCTGATATCATCGTAAATCACTCCAAAAGAGTTTCCAAAACCATAATTTTGATTAGAAAAATCTTCTGTGTAATCGTTGCTTCTGTATAGTGCTTTATCTTTTTCATTTAAATAAGAACCGGTAAGATTGTAACTGACATTGTTGGCCAACTTTCCTTTTAAACCTGCAAAAACAGTATATTGATTATTGGTAGGTTTCACTAAAAGTGTTGGAGATAAAAACGGATTTTCAGTCACAAAATCAGCATAGGAATTTTGATTTAAACCTCCATTTACTCCTGTATAAAAAATCATCAAATCTCCTACCAGCTTATAGGAAGCATTTACTTTTGGATAAATATAAAATTTGTTTCCGCTGTTTTCAGAATCCAAACCATAAAACAAACCCGCTCCCAACTCCAGTGTCCAATCATTTTCTAACATTACAAAACTTGGTTCAATTCCAAAATTAGTCAGACTGTATTTCAAAGGCTTCGTATTATCATACGCATAATTATGTTCGAAAGATCCGCTTACGTGATCTACAATAATATTGGTATTGATGGCCTGGTCCATTATATCTACCTTAAAAGAAGGTTTTACATAAAAACGGTTTTCTGATGACGAAAAACTATCTGAAAAATGCGTAAACTTTGTCGAAATCTTACTGAAAACACCTTCCGTAAAAGCAACATTACCACCTAAAGAAATGGTATTATACGAATGATTTGGATTAATTCCTCTTATTAAATCATCGCGCATTTGTCCTGCTAAAGTTGACCCAAAATCAGCCGGTAAACCGTACCAGTTGTACAATTGATTCTGATAACCCAGATCGACATTCCATGACATATCACGATTGTTTACCCCATATCCTACATTCAATGCTGTATCATAAAACTCATCGTTTAATTCTACTCCTTTAATTCCTCCCTGAGAAGAATGGTGACGAAACATACCTGCCACATAATCGTTGTTTCCTAAATCCTGATTGACAAATAATTCAGCGTTTAAAGTTCCGTAATTCCCTACTCCTAGCGTAGCATAATTGTTAAATAATTTTTCTTTTTTAGATTTCTCAACACCTTCCGCTTTTCCTTTTGAAGGCGTAAAGGTAGAGGCGACAGGAACAGATAAAATACTGTACTTTATCGTTTCTTTTGGCTGATTTCCGCTATCGTCAAGCGAAGGAGTTTCTTTTACTTTGAAAGCATCTGAAATCGTTGGCGAATAGGGCTTTACTACGTTTACTGTCTCTGTACCGATTGTTTCATTCTTCTTTTGCGAAAACGAAAGCTGGACAACAAACACTACTAGTAAAATGATGATTTTATTCTGGCAATTAATTTTCATATATCTTTTTTTTGAGAGGAAAGAGAATAGAATAAAGAGTACAGACTTCCCTCCTTTTCTTAATTTTCTTTTTACTCTATAATTCTACCTTCTTTATTCTATTCTCTTTACTCTATTTTCTTAAACTTCCCACTCTCCTTTTGCAACAAACTGAGCTTTCCCTCCTATTTTGATATCAAATTGATTTTCGGTCAATTTCCCTTTAAAATAAATTTGAGACGGACGATTGATATAATCTCCCTGATAATTGATCATTTCAAATTGCGGTAAATGATATTTTAAAAGAAAAGCCTGTAAACAAGTACTTGCGCTTCCGGTTGCTGCATCTTCAACCAATTGATTGTGTTCGATACACAACATTCTGCTAAACAATTTTGAGTCTTCCAGATAATAAAAATACAAGGCTCTGTGAGCTGTTTTGCAATTGTTTTTCATCCATTCATCTGCTTTATCTTTATCTAAAACCAAATTTTCCAATGCTCTTTTATTGCTCAGTCCAACCATCACAAAAGCACTTCCGGTCGTTACTTCCTGAATTGGGAATTGATTCTCGAAATCTTCTTTTTTCAGATTGCTGAATAAGGTGAAGTCTTCCTTTGCATAAATATCCCAAAACTTAGGCTGTGCTGCTTTTAACCAAATTAAATCTTCAGACTGATGAATCGGAATTGGTCCAATAGGAACTTCTAATGTGATATTCTCAGGGGAATTATCAAATATTTTGTTGATTAAAACCCATGAAGTTCCAATTATAGGATGTCCCGCAAATTGCATTTCATGAGCAGGGGTAAATATTCTGATCTCTGCTTTATTTTTTTCTTTGTCAAGCTTTGTTATAAAGGTGCTTTCTGCAAAATTAATCTCGCATGCTATCTGCTGCATTTCTTCAGTACTTAGATTCCCCGCTTCCGTAAAAACAGCTAACTGATTTCCGGTATATTTTTTATCGGCAAAAACATCAACTATATAAAATGGTAAACTCATAAACTTTTTCTTTTTTTTTTATTTAGATGATAGAACCAAGATACAAGACTTCTATTCTATATTCTTGCCTCTTTACTCTTACATCTATTCTCTTTCTCCCTATAACACTTACTTCGTGATCGACGAATTCGTTTTCGACTCTTCTAGTTTTATAGCACTTAACTCTTTCTTAGCTTCTTCAACAACATCCGGATAATCGGTAAAATTGTTAATGACGTTGTCTAAAATATAAGTTGCCTGATAACTGTCTTTTAATCCGTAAAAATTCTTTGCCATCAGCACCAAACTTTTCGCTCCGTAATATTTGTAAGCCGAATAGTTTTTAGCCAGCTTTTGTACTGAAACATTTGAAGCATCAAATTTTCCTTCTTTAGTTTTAAAATAAGCATCATAGTACAATGCTTCCGCTGCTAATTCTCCTTTCGAAGTTGCCGATAATTTAGCATAGGCCGTTTTGGCTTTGTCTTCGTTTCCAGTTTGCATTGCCGCACGCGCCACGATAATTTGTGCATCGGCCTTTACATTTGCATCGGCTTTTGCGTTTTGCAATACTTTATCAGCATACACTACAGAATTGTCGTAATCTTTTTTGTCATAGTAACATTTCATCAGGTTGGCCTGTGCAAAGTTTTTATTCTGAGGAAAATCAGCTTCGTTTTCTAAACGTACTAAAACCGGGATCGATTGATCACAATCTTTTGCTTTCAGGAAAATCTGAGCAAGTCTGCTCAACGATTGCTCTGTAAATTCACTTCTTGGCTGATCAATTACATATTGATAATTTGTCACTGATTTTGTTTCCGATCCTTCGGCAAAATACAATTGTGCTAAATAAAAGTTAGCTTCCAGCGCATGCATTCCTTTCGGAAATTTACTCACATAACCTGTAAAACCAGTTATGGCTTGCTTACTGTTGTTCTGACTATATTGTTTGAAAGCCGCATCATAAGTATCATTATCCAATTCGGCATCAGTAACCGCAACAAAATCTAAAGTACGTACCCAGGTTGCATATTCATCCACCTTTCCTGAGTCGACATAAATCAATCTGGCAGTCGAAACGGCTTCTAAAGCTTCGGGAGTTTTAGGAAACTCTGCTGCTACTTTTTTAAACTTCACCAAAGCCTGATCATCACGATCTGAATTGTAATAAATCAATCCTTGCTTTAAAATGGCTTTCGAAGTAAAAGAACCGTTTTTAAATTCTGAAATTAGCTGATCGTAGGTTTTAAGTGCCTGATCGTTCTTTTTCTCTGTTACATAAGTATTCCCTAATTCGTATAAAGCATCATCCCGATAAGACGACTTTTTATACATCTGAAGGAAATTACTCAATTCATCGGCTTTCTTATCATTTTTAGACATAAATCCGTAAGAAATTGCTTTTTGAAACTGTGCATAATCGGCGTCAACACCTTTTGCTTCAATGGCTTTGGAGTACGCTTCATTTGCCGCACTGTACTTCGAACTCACAAATCGGCAATCGCCCAAACGCAAATACGAATCGTTCAAACGTACTTTGTCTTCCTTCGAATTGTCAATTTGTGCCTGAAAAGAATTCCCTGCCTGATCGTATTCTTTTTGTTTAAAATAAGCATAGCCAATATTATAATTGATGTTTTTATACTCATTAGTAGTTTTCGCTGCAGCCAACCCTGCAAACTGCTTGTAGCTTAGTAAAGCATTCTGAAAATCATCGGTCATATATTCCGTCTCGGCTTTCCAAAAAGTCGCACGAGCCGTAAATTCAGGAGTCTTTTGTTCGCTGACAGCGTTTTTAAACATTTTCCCTGCTTCGGGATAATTAGATTCATTGTACAATTCTAAACCTCTGTAGAAAAGCACTTTTTGATAAGCCGCTTTATTCTCTGCCGACCTGTTTTTTTCTAATAACAAAAGTGCTTCTTTGTAGTTTTTAGAAGAAATATAAGAATCAACCAATAATTTTTCTACCTCAGATCTGCTTGAATTATTTGGATATTTCTTTAAAAAATCAAGCAAAATTCCTGGTACCGTTTGATAGGCATTCCCAATTTCATAACTCAGTTTTGCATAATTTAACGCTGCGTCTTCCTGAATTTGCGCATTGAAATCCATTTCAGAAGCATTTTTAAACGCATTTAAAGCTTCCTGCTTTTTACCTGTATTTAAATATGCTAAACCTAAATGATAATAGGCATTTTGAGCGACAAAATCTTTTCCTTCAATAATTTTATTGAATTGGGAAATTGCTTTTTCATACTCTTTTTGTTCGTAATACGCATATCCCAATTGATAGAAATCGGTATTATTCCACTTCCCTTTTTTACCGGCATATTGCTCTAAAAACGGAATCGCTTTACCATATTGCTTTAAATTGAAATAACTTTCTCCAATAATTTTGTTCAGTTCTGACTTTTCCAAATCATTCGATTTACTCATGGCTTTTTGCCCCAAATCGATTGCTTTTTGGAAACTCCCCAACTTAAAATTCATGTCGGCCTGATAATACGAAAGCTTTTCTTTGTACTTTTCTTCGCCTGAAACTTCATCAAAATATTTCGTTGCTTCTTTATAATCATCTCCTTCATACGCCATAAATCCCAAGTAATATTTGGCCTGAGAACCAAAATCAGCAGAATTTACCACTTTGTTAAAATAAGTAGTCGCTTCCTTTTTCTTTTTAGCACTGAAATAACTGTATCCTTTCTGAAAATTAAATTTATCCGAGTCTGATTTGCTCATGTAACTTTCATCTACTTTATCAAACCATTGCAACGCTTTCGGGTAATTTCCCTGCTCAAAAAAATACTGAGCCACTTCAATATACGCCTGATTTTGTTTTGTACTTGTCGGATAATCGTGTACAAATTTCTCCATCAGCGCATCGGCATTTACTTTATTCGTTCGAATAGCGCAATTGGCGATATAATAAGCACAATCGGATTGAACTTCCTCAGTTGTTGCATTATTTTTTACATACTCGAAAATAAGTTGAGCCGAAGCATATTGTTTGTCATTGTACAAAGCCAGTGCTTTGTCAAAATCCTTTAAGTCGTAAGTATAAATAGCTGATTTTTGTGCCGAAACTATGGTTGAGAAAAGGATAATTGGGAGTAAAAAGAACCAGGGAAGTTTACGCATTTTAATTATATTTAGTATTCAAATGTATCATTTTATACCGTTTATAACGAAACGTTCCTTGACTTTATTATGAATAAATATTTTAATCGTAATTATTAAACCGCATAGTAAACGCCAAAAGATTGGTTCTCAAACTTTACAGAAATATTTTTCTGTTTTACAATTAAAATAACGATTCTGTTATGTTTGACATAGATTTCACAGCTTCTCACAGATTGAAAAATTAACTTTAATAAAAGGAATAAAATCATTCTAATTCTTTAATCTGTGGCTGTTTTTTTGAAATTCCTCACAGAAATGATTAAAATTTATTTTGAATCCAAGCGTTATCTTATTACTTTTACCATTCAAATTAATTTTATTATGTCGCAAACCGTACTGTCTCTTAAAGAAGTCACTATATATCAGGAAGGAAAGAAAATTTTATCTCACATTAATTTAGATGTTCAGCATGGTGAATTTATCTATATAATTGGAAAAACAGGTTCCGGAAAGAGTAGTTTCATGAAAACGCTTTATGGTGATTTACCTTTAACTGAGGGTGAAGGACATATCGTTGAATTTGATCTGGCGACTTTAAAAGAAAGTGAAATCCCTTATTTGAGACGTAAAATCGGAATTGTGTTTCAGGATTTTAAGTTACTTCCGGACCGTTCTGTAAAAGACAATATGCTTTTTGTTTTAAAAGCCACTGGCTGGTCTGAAAAAGAAGCCATGGAGCATAAAATCGATGAAGTCCTGGATAAGGTAGGCATGAAAGAATTCCTAAACAAGATGCCACATCAACTTTCAGGAGGTGAACAGCAGCGTGTTGCCATTGCAAGAGCCTTACTAAACGATCCTGAATTTATCTTAGCCGATGAGCCTACCGGAAATCTTGATCCGCAAACCAGCTCAGAGGTTCTTGAAGTACTTAAAAAAATCAATGCCAACGGTAAAACAGTGATCATGGTGACCCACGATTATGCTTTACTGATGAAATTCCCGTCTAAAACCCTAAAATGTGAAGACGAAAGAATTTTTGAAGTGGTACAACGCAGCGTATAGTGCTATCTATTTTAATTCCGGTTTATAACTATGATGTTTTGCCGCTTGTTTTAGAGCTGAAGCATCAGGCTGATAATTTAGGAATTGCATATGAAATTATCGCTCAGGATGATGCCGGTACTAAATTTATTAATGAAAACAACCAGATTAATTACTTAGAAAACTGCTCATTTTTTGTTAATAAAGAAAATTTAGGCAGAGGTAAAAACATCAATTCTTTAGCCCATAAATCAAAATATGAATATGTTTTGATTATGGAAGCCGATGCTTTACCAAAGAATGAGTTTTATCTCAAAAATTATATTCATTTATTATCAAAAGCACCTAAAGTAATCTTCGGAGGTGTTGAATATCCGGACACAGTTCCTCCCAAAGAAAAATTACTTCGATGGAAATATGGAATCAATAGGGAAATCAAATCTTTAGAACACAGATTTAAAGACAATTATGATTTTGTATTTACATGGAACTTACTTCTAAAAAAAGAAATCCTTTTGCAGTTTCCTTTTCCTGAATTCGTGAATGAATATGGCTATGAAGATTCTATTTTTATACAAAAACTTCGATTAAATTCTGTTCCGATTACTCATATTGAAAACATATTAATTCATCATAATCAAGAAGATAGTATTGATTTTATAAGAAAAACTGAAAGCGCTGTCAAAAATCTTCACAACCTGATTTCTTCTCGAAAAATAGATTCAAAAGATATTAAACTAAGCAGGATTTATGCCTCTTTAAAAAAGTTTCATCTAACAGGAGCTTCAAGGTTAATTTACGAAAAAAGCAAAAACATGGTACTCGCTAATTTAATATCAAAAAAGCCTAATCTGTACCTACTGGATTTTTATAAATTAGGTTATTATTGCACTTTAAAAACCAAGTAACATGGCATTTTTCTCTGTCGTCATTCCATTATACAATAAAGCTGATTATATCGAAAATACGATAAAAAGCATTCTCGATCAAACTTTTACAGATTTTGAAGTAATTGTAATAAACGACGGATCTACAGACAATAGCATGGCAAAAGTCCAAGGGTTTAATGATGACCGTATACAACTTTACAATGAAAAAAATCAGGGAGCCTCTATAGCAAGAAATCTCGGGATTGAAAAAGCAAGATGTAATTACATTGCTTTTTTAGATGCGGATGATTTGTGGGCACCTAATCATCTGGAGACATTAAAAACTTTAATAGAAAAATTTCCGGACACGGGTATTTTTGCTTCGCGTTACGAGTTAGTATTTAGTAATGGAAAAAATTATGTTCCAAAGTTTAAAGGAATCTCTACTGCTTTTGAAGGCATTATTCCGGATTTCTTTGAAACCAGTTTGCCTTATCCTATTGCTACCTCATCTTCAATTGTAATTCCGAAAAACATATTTACAGAAATAGGTGATTTTAAGCCCACTATATCTAGTGGCCAGGATGTGGATATGTGGATTCGAATTGCCTTAAAATATCCGGTTGTATTGAGCAATAAAGTTACAGCATCTTACCTTCATTACATCGAAAACAGCCTTTCGAAAACCCCAATACTGGAAAAAAAATTAAAGAATTTTGAGGACTATAAACAAGAAGAAAAAAGCAATCCAAGCTTAAAAAAATATCTTGACGTTTACAGGATAGAATATGCTTTACAATATAAAATTGCCGGTGAGAACAAAAAATCGAAAGAACTGCTTCGAAACATCCTAAAAGAAAATATTTCTTTTAAAACTAAAGTTATATACTGCCTGCCCAGATACGTGTTAATACCATTACTCAAAATAAAAAGACTTTTAAGAAAAAATGGTTTTAACTTTTCTATTTATCAGTAGTCTTTTTCGAGCACATAAATTCATCAAAATCTCTAATGTAATCGTCTTCTAAATAAACTTCTGAAGCTACTACTAAACAAACTGCGCCTGAAGAAAAATTCCTTAACTCTCGCCAAATACCTGCTGGAATCAGCAATCCAATATTAGGCTTGTTTAATACTATAGTCTTTTCTGAGATTCCATCATTCAAAATAACATCAAAACTTCCACTTAA
Source organism: Flavobacterium sp. N502540 (assembly GCF_025947365.1). NCBI lineage: Bacteria > Pseudomonadati > Bacteroidota > Flavobacteriia > Flavobacteriales > Flavobacteriaceae > Flavobacterium > Flavobacterium sp. N502540. Next base: position 3,316,129 of record NZ_CP110012.1, on the reverse strand, counting down.
AGCCACTAAAAACTCTTGCAAGTCTTTGTGTGAATGTCCTCCCCTTTCTGATCCGCTAGGAATATCATAAACATAGTAAACTCTTTTGATTTCAAAAGGGATAATATCTTTTTCGATTACTGATAAATTTCCTCTTCGATCTTCAATTTTAGGAAGTGAAATCAACTTTATTTTACTCTTATCATTTTTCATAATTTATGGCTTCAATTTTTTGTTTCCCTTTATTAAAATTATCAATCGCTTTAAAAAAAAGATTTATTTTCATTTTTTTTTGTTTTATATCGAAAAACATCTTTACCATAAGCCAAAACACACCACTCTTCTCTAAAACTCTTTTTACTAATCCTCCATAAATATAGTATCTTCGCAAACTTCCTATTTTATCTGAAGACGTCAATCCATAATGGGCTACAATAACCTCATTTTCAAAAACTATTTGTTGATTTTTCCTTTTTAGATCAAACAAAAAAACAGTCTCTTCTCCCATTTCAAAACTACTCCCTAAACCAAAATTCTCATCAAATCTAATTCCTATTGAATCCAATTTTTCTTTCTTTATTGTCATTTCAATAGAACTGACATTTAAAATTTCCATCGTATTTAATTGTAGTTTTGAGTCGGTAGGATATTTTTTTAGATAGGCCCCATTTTCTTTGATTGCACAAAAATTTACTATCGTCGCTTCATACAATTTACTATGTGCAACAATGATCTTTTCGATAAAATCCTTTTGATAAGTTATATCATCATCTGCAATTATTAAAATTTTTCCAATTGCATTTTCTATTGCTAAGTTTCGACTCTTTGACAAACCTATTTCTAAGCTATTAATCACCCTAACAGAAGGAAATTCAGAAGATAATTTATTCGTTTTAGTCTGATTTATTATAAGGATATTATAATTAGAAAAATGTTGAAAAGGAAACATTTGAAGTAAAAAATCAAGACTAATTTGATTCATTGTAGAAACCAAAATCTCACAATCATTTTCTGTAAAAGTCTTTATCATTTTTAATTTTATACTCACAAATATAAATGTTTTTTGATAGCAAAATTAAAACTGAATAACGGAAAAGATCTTGAAAAACTATTATCTATAAAAAGGATAAAATCTTAGAATAATTTAGTATTTCAAATTTTCTTTCTAGCGATAAAATACTATTTACTATTCCAAAAATCAATATATTGCTGAGCCACTTTTATATAATTATGATGTTGCTCAACAAACTTTCTACTATTATATGAGATTTCAGGAATGCTTTTTCTATTCTGTATTAATTCTTCCAACTTAATGTGAATATCCTCCTTTGAAGGAAATACATTAACAATTGGATGATTATCACTTTCCTTTAACAATTCATAAATTTCAGGTTCTCCCCCACCTATTAAAACCAAACCTTGCGCCATGCCAATCAAGCCATTCATCGCGGGGGTATATGAATAGACTTGATCTAATATTACATCCGATTCCGACATAGTTTTAACATATTCATTCCAAGGTAAAGAAGTTACTTTATTTACTAAAACTTCCTGAGGGTAAGCTTTCTTGATTTTCATTACTTCTTCAAGAAGCAAATCTGTACCTTTCAGCTTAGTTTTGAGCTTTTGAATACCAATAAAAAACTTAATTTTATCCTTCTGAATTCTTTTTTCCTTATAAGAAAGCAAATCGGTATTGATAGGCAACGGAATATAGTCTAATTTGTTTTTATAATAGGGTTCATATGCTTTATAGTATTCGTACAAACAAGAAATTATGCCATTACAAGTTTCTGCAACTTCAATATTAGCTTCTTGAAATTGTGCCCCCAGCCATTCGCATTTATATATATCAAGAGGTTTTTCTCCAACAAATAAATCCGTATATCTAAGTGTTTTATTCTCGATACATAACTTCTCCCAAAAATAATCCGTTCCAAACGCACCTAAAAAAACTTTCTCATTATTTTTTAATAAATACCTATAAAAATTAAGGTTCCTTTTAATATTTAAATCTAAAAATGAAGGATTTTTAATTTGTACAACATCATAACCTTTAAATTTTCTAAAAACACGATGAACTTTTCCTAAATATTTAATCGAGTTATAAAAATCATATCCTGAACGGAACAAATTAATATCTCTGTCATTTTCCATCCATTTGCACCCATCTGAAGTTACTGTAACATCGTGACCTAATACTCTTAGCCCTTGTGCTAATGTAGAATGAAGAGCACTGTATTCACCTAATAAAAGAATTTTCATATTGTTACATGATTATATTACTCATCAAAAAAAATTAAAACAAACTTTTCCTAAAATAAATCCCCAAAATTATCAAATAAATAAAATTATCTAATGCCTGAGCTAAAACTACCCCCTGAATTCCTAATAAAGCAACTAAATAACTACTAAAAAAATATAAGACAAGAAGAGACGTAATTTCTGAAATTATAAACGTTTTGGTAATTTTTTTTGCAAAAAATTGAAACCCCAAGATCCATGAAGCTGCTCTTAAAACATCACCAATTAGTTGCCAAAAAAACAAGGTTGTAACCGGTAGAAATTCATCTGTGAAAAGTAATTTAACAATAAAAAAACGGGTGTAATAAATTACAATTAATGCAATTACAAAAGGAGGCAAAATATTTCTATAAAAACTCCAGAAAATTTTCTTTGTCTCCTGATTACTTTTGGCTACAGCCAATTTTGGCAAGAAATAAACAGACAATATTGTGGTCACAAACATCATATAATAATTTGAAATTCTGACAATTGTCTCCCAAAATCCCGCTTGTTCTAATCCAACTGTCTCAATTACATTCTTTCGTATTATTAAATAAACCAATGGCCCTAAAACTGAAGAGACCAAAGCCATTAGAGAATAAGACGATAAGTTCTTTAAAACATTAACATCAAAATAACGGAACCTGATTATTTTAAAAAAATTAAAATCCTTATTGATAAAATAAAATGTAGCAAAAAATAATAACGCTGGTGAAATAACTATCGATAGCAAAGCTCCCAACGTTTTAAAATTTAAAATCATATAAATGGAAACTAATAAACCTATTGCATTTCCCAATATATTAAGCCAAATTACTAACTTAAATTTCCCTAGTCCATTAATCAACGACAGTAAAAAAATAGAAATAGCATACCATGGCAAGACTAAAGCTATGGCTTTAAAAACTATATCATAATCGAAATTATTTCCAAAGATTTGATTGTTCCAAAATGATGCAAAAAAATATAAAACAAGACTCAAAACTAGAGTAATTGTCAACAAACTTATAAATACTGTCGAAACTATTTCTCGTAAACGAATTTTATTTTCTTTATTTTCAGCTACATATTTCACAATTCCATTTGTAAACCCTAAAGTAGATATGCTCTCTAATGATGACGAAAAATTTCTAAGATTACCTACCAAAGCCATTCCCGTCGGACCGATAAAAATAGCCATTAATTTTGAAGTAATAAATCCTATTCCTATTTTCAATAGTACGCTCAAACTATTTAAAGAAGTAATTTTAAACAGGTTAGTTTGTGTTATTTTTTTTACAAATCCCAATTTAATATCTATTTAAAACCTCAACAATAAAATCAACCTCAGTTTCCGTCAAAACAGGACTAATAGGCAAGCTTAAAACTTCCTGATGAATCTTTTCTGTAACAGGTAATGACAAATTATTCCATTCCAGAAGTGCCTTTTGCTGGTGTGGCGGAATTGGATAATGTATTAGGGTCTGTATCTTATTTTGGGATAAGTAGGCCTGCAACCCTTCACGATCTGAAGTTCGTATCACAAACAAATGAAAAACATGGTTATTTGAAAAATCCCAAAACGGAAGTACTATTTTTTCATTTTTTATTTCACTCAAATACCGTTTAGCAATTTTGCGTCGTCTATCATTATCGGCATCTAAATGAGGCAATTTCAGACTTAAAAAAGCGGACTGAAGTTCATCTAATCTTGAGTTTACCCCAATATAATCATTGTGATATTTTACCTCAGATCCATAATTGCGAAGCGAAAAAAGTACTTTTGCCAACTCTGCGTCATTTGTCGTAATGGCACCTCCATCGCCTAAAGCACCTAGGTTCTTTCCGGGATAAAAACTGTAAGCTGATACGGAGGATAAATTATTAATTGTTGATTGTTGATTGTTAAAAGCACCATGCGATTGGGCTGCATCTTCAACTATTAATAAATTATTACGGTCTGCAATTTCATTTATTTTGTCCATTTCAGCTAGTTGTCCATAAAGATGAACGGCTAAAATGGCTTTGGTTTTCGGACTGATTTTTTCCTCGATTAAATCGGGATTGATATTGTAAGTTTCTAATCTTGGCTCTACTAAAACCGGAATCAAATCTGCCTGTAAAACGGCCAGAATACTAGCGATATAAGTATTGGCAGGAACTATTACTTCATCACCTTTTTGCAGTTTCCCTAAAGCTATATATCCCTTAAAAATCAAAGTTAATCCATCCAAACCGTTTCCTGTTCCGATACAGTAATCTGTTTTGCAATATTTTGCAAAGGCTGTTTCAAATGTTTCCACTTCTTTCCCTAAAATGTACCAACCACTCTCTAAAACTGTTTTCAGTTTTTCCTGAAAAGCGGTCTCATAAGGTTTGTTTATTTTCTTCAGGTCCAGAAATGATATCATATTCTTTTTTCTATTTAAACAAAAACACCATTTAACTTCTTATAATTTGCAGTTTCTACTTCGTAGAAATCATGAACTATGGTACCAGCTCCAAAACTTTCTTTCCAATACGATAGACCTTCATTCAGGTACTTCCCCTGATTTTCGTTTGAAATTCCAAAATCAAAGAATCTCTTATGAGCAAATCTCTCCTGAATCAGATAATGATACAAATAATCTAAGCTTCCCAAATCTCCTTTTTCATTCTTCGAAATATACTGACAATGCACCGTAGTTTCAGTTTCAAAAATTGTAGTTCCTGCAACAATTTTATCTTCTAAATAAACACTAAACTGATGAATATTTTGAGGAAAATGTTTTTGCAGATAACATATTTCTTCTGCTGTGTGTATAGGATTCACTTGATGTCTTTTATTCAAATTGGGAATTAAAACTTCATTCCAAAATGGTTCAAAATCAATCTCTTCTTTAATTATCAACTTATTACAAACTCCTTTTTTAAAACCTCTCTTTCTAATTTTTGATACGACATTTTGCTGCGATAAATCGATTACCGAAAGTGAATCACGACGTACTGGTTTCGCATCAACCAGAAATAAAGCATACAAAATTTCTTCTGCAGGTTTTATATGATAAATAGACGGAAGAGTTTTATAATGCAGCTTCAGAATCTCATTTTCGTTCAGGAAGAACAAAACCACCTGAAAAATTTCAATAACGTCAACTTGTTTTGTTTTTTCACTATAAACCAAGCCTCCGTAAGTCAATCCCTGATGTGAGTAAACTGAATTTCCAACTTTGTTCGCCGGTAAAATTGCTTTTAACTTATCATCCTTGAAAACCAAAAGTGAGAAATCTTCAAATCGATCCTGATGATATTCCATAAAATCACGATGGAAAAGGAATGTTGCATTTTTAGCCTGCGCCACAAATGCATTCCATATTTCGTAATCGTTTTTATGATAATTCCTTACGGTATATTTCATTCCGCTTTCTGTAGTAATTTTATGGTTCTCTTTTTGAATTCTGTTGAAACAAACTTATAAAAAAGTTTGCCGCGAATTCACAAATTTAATTTTTATTGTCTAACAAAAATTTAAATTCTGTTTGTGAATTCGCGGCTCTTAAATTTTCAGCACACTGCTATCGTTTAAAAATCTTACTTGTGTTCAAATGCTGGTAAATACCATTTGTATTTTACTGCTAATAAACGGGTAACAATCATTACGACAGAAGTTACTAAATACAAAACATCGTCTTCTAAATTCAGTTTTTTCAGGATAAAAAATACGATTCCTCCAAAAATACAGATGGTTGCATAAATCTCTCTTCTAAAAATGGTTGGAATTTCGTTACACAAAATGTCCCGAATCACACCACCAAAACAAGCTGTCATGGTTCCTAAGGCAATACAAATAACCGGATGCAAACCAATCATAATTCCTTTTTCGAGTCCAATTAAGGTAAAAACACCTAATCCGATGGTATCAAACAAGAATAGCGAAGTACGCAGTCTGTCGAACTTTTTTCTGAAAAGGATAGCAAATCCAAACCCCAGGATGATTACATATACATATTGCAAATCCAGCATCCATCCTACAGGTGTTCTGCCAATCAGCACATCACGAAGCGTTCCTCCACCTACGGCTGTAACAAAAGCAATGATAAAAACACCAAACGGATCCAGCTTTTTATGCATCGCTGTCAAAGCACCCGACATGGCAAAAGCCATTGTACCAATAATATCTAATAAATGAAACATTTTATACTTTTTAGCTGCAAAAGGTGCAGAGCCGCAAAGGTACAAAGGTTAGAGCTTTTTTTTATATTCTTTAGTGCCTCTTCTCTCTGATTATTTATTTTTTTACATAAATCGGACTTCTTTTCAAAAGATAAGAAACAGAATCCATCCAACTGTCTTTTATGTTTAAGAATGGCTTACGAGTTTGCGAATAGATTTTCGTTCCGTTTTTATACATGTCAAAATAAACCATGTAATTGTAGTAGGTTTGTGTACTTGAGGTTGTAGTTGAAATATCGTTTGTTTTCAGCTTTTTATTGTTGTCACTCACTTTAGCGTTTCCGCTGTTATAAGTTGAAGCTACTGACCCTTCAGTTATGCTATATGACACTTTTGTTGCGATGACATTATCCACTCCTAAAATTTGCTGAAGATCTTCGATTGGGGTTTCATCTATATTTTTATAATCTATCCCTGCTTTGTGCAATAAACTGTTGGTTACTCTTAAATCCTGAACCGTTAACGGAAAAATATTCGACGATTTATCCAGTAATTTGTTGTACAAATCATTCTGAGCAAATTTTGCCATTTCTTCTGAACTTTCTAAAGTACCTGAGTTTACATAAGGTACCGGCAGCACAGCAATGGTATTGGGTTTCATTTCTGCGGCAGCAATCACCTGTCCTGAATTACCTGAACTCGTATTGTTTGATGCTACGGTATTTGCAGATACATCAAAAGTTTGAGAACGCCCGCTCGCAAAATCAATTCTGGCAATCTGAGATACGTCAAGTGAAATTTGCAGTGTTTCTCCAGGTAAAGAATATTCAACTGTTTTATCTGACATTTTTGCAATGGTACATTCAATAATCTGATAATCTCTTTTTATAATTTTATCCAGTTTTTTGCTACTGGTCTGAGCAAAATTGGTAACGGAAATCAGCAACATTAAAATTGCAAAAACCTTTGTAATTTTCATAATTTCTATAATTTAAATGATCCTACTCTTAAAGCTTTTCGGTAACGCCTTTCTAAAATCAAGAACTACCTGTCTAATGCAATCTAAAAATCAGTACTACACAAGTTGATTTTAGTATTAGTAAAACTACAAAAATTATGACCTTTATAAAATGACATTTATCATCATTTTTTTTACCCCTTTAAACGCTACATATTCTGCGTATAAAAATTATAATCTTTGAGAATGACTCTCAGAAAGTCACTATTATTGCCTGACTGATTTTTAATTCCGGTGACACTCTCTATTTTGGCAACCAGTTTATAAATGATTTCGTGATCGTTTTTGGCAAGTGCACTTTGAAAAGTCTCTTTGATAATTCGCATATCATTGTCTGACAATTTAATCACCAAAGGATAAGTAGGAACATAAGCATCTCCAATTTCCTCCAGAATAGTATGGCTGATGTTGATTTTATTTTTTAACGTAATCACAGCTGTTCCGGCAACCATATCACCCAGTCGCTGTCCTTTTTGACTCGAAATTATGGATATCAGCCCCACGATTCCTCCCAGAATAGAAATATCAACCAGTCTAAAAAACCATCGCATTAAGTAATCGCCGAATCCCGCCTGATAACCGTCAATTTTTACCACTTTTATTTTTACTAATTTCTTGCCAATCGTCTGTCCTTCAAAAATGCTTTCTAAGGTTATGGTATAAATGATAAATGGAAAATACATTAATAAAAGTATAGACATTCTCGACCAGTTATCTAAGGTATTCAGCACTTTATCGAAATTTAATCCGTAAAAAAACACCAGGGAAATTACGGTCACATAAGCCAGTTTAATAGCCAAATCGATGAAATAAGAACCTATTCTTTCCCCTATCGTTGCGGCGATAAAATTTATTTTGACATTTTGCGTCGTATTTATAGATAATTCTGACATATTTTATATTTTAGCCTGCAATGAGAGAAGTTGCCTTCATAAAACAAAATAAAGAAAAATGGCTGGAATTTGAGCTAGCTATTTTTGGTAAAGCTAAAAAAAATCCTGACGAGTTAGCTAATTTGTACATTCAAATGATGAATGACCTGTCGTATGCCCAAACGTATTATCCGAAGAGCAAAACCGTTATTTACCTCAATCATCTCGCTTCACAAATTTATCAGAAAATTTATAAAACAAAACGAACAGAAAAAAATAAGTTTCTGGAATTCTTTGTTACCGAAGTTCCCTTGCTTATGTACCAGTACAAACGCTATTTACTGTATGCGTTTGCGTTATTTTTTCTGACAGTGGGAATTGGAGTTGTCTCTGCCCGATACGATCAGGATTTTGTTCGCCTTATTCTGGGTGATTCTTATGTGAACATGACCTTAGAAAACATCAAAAAAGGAAATCCAATGGCTGTATACGGCTCCGGAAGTAACTGGGGAAGTTTTATCGGCATCACCATGAACAACCTTTATGTCGGTGCGAGATGTTACATTTACGGGATTTTCGGAGGTCTGGGTACTTTTTACATTTTCCTTCAAAACTGTATCATGCTGGGTTCTTTTCAGTACTTTTTTTACGAACAGGGCGTTTTCTGGAAAAGTGTACGTGGTATCTGGATTCACGGTTCCATGGAAATCTTCGCCATCGTAATCGAAACTACTGCGGGCTTTATTTTGGGAGCTTCGATCCTGTTTCCTAAAACTTTCTCGAGAATGAATTCTTTTAAAATAGGCTTCAAAAATAGCTTCAAGATATTCCTTAGTACTTTTCCGTTTACCATCAGTGCGGGTTTTCTGGAAGGTTTTATCACACGATATTCCATTGACATGCCCAATTGGCTAAGTAGTTTTATCATTTTACTTACTTTAGCTATAATTTCATTTTATTATTTGATTTACCCTTTTATTGTTCACAAAAAAACAACTTTATCCTAATGTTTGAACTTTACAAAAAACGACAGCTGGGCGATTATATCATCGATACTTTTTCCTTTTTTAAAACTTTCGGAAAACACTTTTTTAAGATCTTTTTCATCATCAACGGGGCCTTTCTCCTAATCGTAGGGGCTTTGGTATTTTTCTTTTTAAAAAGTAATTTTCAGGCTGTATTTAATGATAGCTTAAACCAACCCGGCTCTGACAATCTTGCCGGTTATTTTAACGATAATTTTGGACTCTTAATTGGCTTTGTTGCCCTCTTTTTTATTGCTGTGATTGCTTTATCGCTTTTCAACTCGACTTACCCTATTTTGTACTTAAAACTGGTGGCGAAAAAGAACACAACTGATTTTAAAACAGAAGATATCACCACGATCTTCAGACAAAACATCTGGAAAATCATCAAATTTTGTATTGGACTTACCTTTCTTGTTGTTCCGGTGCTGTTAATTGTTATCATCATACTCTTCTTTTTATGCTTTCTAATTGTTGGGATTCCCCTTCTGCTAATTGCCATCCCCGCTTTATTTACCTGGGTAAACTTTAGTTTTTATGCGTATCTGACAGAAGATAAAAGTTTCTTTCAATCCTTAAACCATGCTTATCTTTTACTAAAAGAAGATTTCTGGACTTCAATTGGTGCTACTTTTTTAGTCATCATCATGATTCAGATGATTCAGGGATCGATTACCATGTTTTTCTATTTCGTCGGAATATTTATGGTCTTCCTGACCGCTATGGGAAGTTCTAATTATAATACAGAAGCGATGAGTGATTCCCCGCTCTTGCTGGTATTTCTGACTCTGATTTTCATCCTCATATTTACTCTGAGTAATATTTTCAACAACATGATTATGGTCAATCAGGGAATTATGTATTACAGTTTGGGAGCAAAAGAAAAAATTTCAAATCGCGACATTGATTTAATCGGAACCGATAATGAATAAAATCTTCCTATTCCTTTTATCATTTTTTATTTTCTCCGGCATTGTTCAGGCACAGGATACTTTGGCTACAGCCGAACCTCCCAAAATAACATCCGTAAAATACACTGAAAAAGATATTCGGGTAGATTCCGGCACTATAGAAATTAAAACTTTCTCTAAAAATTTCAAAAAAAAGTATACCGGTTCCAGCTTTGTTTATGAATTTAAAACTCCTGAAAAAGGTTTATGGCAGCGTTTTAAGGAATGGCTGGCCAGTGTTTTTAGTGATTGGTTCGACTTTGAAACTCCGCAAAGCTCTATTAATTTTGTTTCGGTTTTAATAAAAGTACTTGCCGTTCTCATCATCATTTTTGTTATTTATTTGATCGTAAAAGCGATCATTAATAAAGAGGGACAGTGGATTTTTGGAAAAAACGCTAAGAAAAAAAATATCATCTATTCAGAAATCGAAAAGAACATTCATCTTTTAGATTTTGATAAGCTGATTAAAGAAAGTATACAATCAGGAGAAAAAAGAGCTGCCGTTAGATACTACTATCTGTGGCTTCTGAAAGTAATGGCACAAAATAATTACATCGAATGGGACATCGAAAAAACCAATTCTGATTATTTATACGAACTTCAAAAGCCTGCCCACAAAGAAGAGTTTACTTATTTGTCTTATCTGTACAACTACATCTGGTACGGGGAGTTTGAGATTGATGAAATCACTTTCAGAAAAGCCGAAAACCGATTTAAGAATGCCTTAAAAACCTTTAGCAATGAATAAAACACTTAAAATTTACATTGCTGTACTGGTTCTTATTCTGGCTTTAATTCTGATAGCAGATCGGGAACAGCCAAAACCTATTGATTGGACACCGACCTATTCTGTTAATGACAAAATTCCTTTCGGGCTCTATGTTTTTAACAACGAAATCAATGATTTTTTTAAGAATCATACTGTAGAACGAATTTCAGACCTAACTCCTTATGAGTATTTGAACTCAAAATATGACAATGACAGTCTGCTAGAAAATTACAAAATAAAAGGAACTTTTTTAAACATCTCCGAATCCAATACCATTGATGAAGAATCTGTAAATGAACTTCTTTACTTTGTATCGCGTGGAAACAATGCTTTTTTGAGCATGAAAGAATTCCCTAAATACCTATTAGACAGTTTAAAAGTTGAAGTAAATGCTGATTATCTCAATTCAGGTAACACCACCGTATGGCTGGCTAACTCCCAACTGAAGGACAAAAAATATAAGTTTGTACAGACACTGGAAGATTATTTTTCTAAAATTGATACCGCAAAAGTCACCGTTTTGGGCTATCAGCTTTCTTCGATCAAAAAAGCAAAAAAGCACGTCAATTTTATAAAAATACCATATTATCAGGGGTATTTTTTCCTGCACACACAGCCTGTCGCTTTTACAAACTACAACTTACTGAAAGCAAACCATTATCAGTACACAGAGAACGTCTTATCCTGTTTGCCTGAGGGAGATATTTTTTGGTATACGAAAGGGCAAAACAACGAACGCATTTCCGAATCGCCTCTGCGATACATTTTAAGTCAGCCCGGTTTAAAATGGGCCTGGTATTTCTTTCTGTTTGGAATGCTGATTTTTATTATTTTTAATGCCAAGCGTAAACAGCGAATTGTTCCCATATTAAAGCCTTTGCCCAATTTAACCGTTGATTTTACAAAGACTATCGGAAATTTATATTATCAGGAAGGCGATCACACTAATATTATTGATAAAAAAATCATTTACTTTTTAGAGAAAATGAGAAATGAATATTTAATCGATACCACAAAACTGGACGATCATTTTATTCAAAAATTGCATCATAAAACGGGTAAAAATGTAACGGATATTCAGGAACTCGTATTTTTGATTAACGAACATCGAAAGAGTTATCACGGCAGTCTTGAAGAAGATCTGATCCGAATAAACAATGCCATCGAAAAGATTTTACATTAAAAAAAACAACCGAATTCAACAAAAGAAAAAGAGACCATCATGGACGATATCAATACAACATCTGAAATCACAAATGAAAATGTGAATTTTGAAACCAGAATAAATTTAACTCCTCTTTTAGATCACGTTAGCGCGATCAAAAAAGAACTTGAAACCGTAATTGTCGGACAGCACAAAATGGTCGATCAGCTTTTGGTGGCTATTTTATCAAACGGACACGTTTTACTGGAAGGAGTGCCGGGAGTTGCCAAAACGATTACGGCCAAATTATTATCCAAAACCCTGAACATCGGCTTCAGCCGTATACAATTCACACCGGATTTAATGCCATCGGATATCTTAGGAACTTCGATTTTTAATTTAAAAACCTCTGAATTTGAATTCAAACAAGGTCCAATTTTCTCCAATTTAATCTTAATCGACGAAATAAATCGTGCCCCTGCCAAAACACAGGCAGCACTTTTTGAAGTAATGGAAGAACGTCAGATTACCATTGACGGATCGGCCTATCAGTTAGAAACTCCATTTCTGGTAATTGCCACTCAAAACCCGATTGAACAGGAAGGAACTTACCGTTTGCCGGAGGCACAATTGGATCGTTTTTTGTTCAAAATCACCATCGATTATCCGAAACTCGACGAAGAAATTTTAATTATCCAAAGAGAGCATTTACTACAAAATCACGGAAAATTAGAGGCTGTTAAAACAATACTTTCTGCTGCCGAAATAAAAGAGTACCAGGCTTTGGTAAAACAAATCAGAGTCGAGCAAAATCTGTTAGAATACATTGCACGAATTGTTGTCAATACCCGTGAAAATGCGTTCTTATACCTTGGAGCCTCTCCTCGTGCTTCAATCGCTATTTTGAATGCCGCCAAAGGTTTTGCTGCCATCCGAGGACGTGATTTTGTTACTCCTGAAGATATAAAAGAAGCTGCCATTCCGGTTTTACAGCATCGTGTAATTGTAGCCCCTGAGCGCGAAATGGAAGGCATCACAAGTTCAGAAATCATCAGACAAATTATTGAGACTGTTGAAATTCCGAGGTAGTTATTGGTCTCAGTTTTCAGTCTCAGTTGCAGTTTTCGGTACTATGCTTAATAACAAACCTTTTTTAAATGAAATATTCTAAAATTTTCTTTTTGTTTCTTCTGGGTATCACATTGGTAAGTTTTAAACCTTTGAATATTAAACAAGCGGATACTGCCAATACATCAATTTATTTTTTAACGGACAAACAACAAATTGAATCGTTAATAAAAAAAGCTTATGAATGGATCGAAACCAAAAAAACACAAGGCGACTTTGATGTTATAGAAAATAAAAAGGGAGATAAATATGTGGCGTTAAATACAAAAACACATCATAAAATAATAAGCGAACTTAAAAACTCTAATTTTTTTGCACAGCAATTTATCGACAATTATAACAAAATTGCGCTGAAAATTGGGGAGGATCTTAAAAGCAGTAAAATCGAATATTGGGTTGGAGAATTACCTCCATACGGCAACGATAGCAACCCATGGTGTAATTGTCAGGATAATCCGGAATCTTATTGGAAAACATTAAAAGTAAACGACTTAAAAATCCAAAATAACAAAGCGACATTTTACTGGACATGGACAGAATGGAAAGATAGTCCTAAGTATAAAGTAACAGCAGTTAAAGAAAATGGAATCTGGAAAATAGCCGCCTTAGACGGTTTTGATTATAAAAACTTTACTAAAATATAGTAAAAAAACTTTAACCCTAATTTTATTAAAATTGAAATTCATCAAAAGCCTTTATCTTAATAACTTCTTCTTCTATGTGCTTCTGAGCATGATTGGATTGTTTGTCTGTGCTTTTATTTTCCCAAATTTGTATAATGCAGTTTGGTTTGTGGTTTTAATTTTATTTACTTTCTTAGGGCTTGACGTACTCCTGCTCTATCTCAGTAAAACAGGCATTGAAGCAGAAAGAACCACACCGGAAAAACTTTCAAACGGAGATTTGAATCCCGTAACCATCACCGTTAAAAACCATTATACCTTTAAAATTTTAGTTAAAATAATTGACGAAATTCCGTTTCAGTTTCAGGTACGTGATTTCAAAATTGCAAAAACGATTAAAGCTTCTGAACAAAAAGAAATTGGCTACGAATTACGACCAACAGAACGAGGAGAATATTATTTTGGTTATCTGAACGTTTATGTTTCGTCACCGCTAAGATTAATTTCCAGAAGATTTTCGTTCGATAAAGACAAAATGGTTCCCACCTATCCGTCTTATATTCAGCTGCGAAAATACGATCTACTGGCTTTTTCGAATAATCTGTACCAATACGGAATCAAAAAAATCCGTAGAATTGGCCATACGATGGAATTCGAGCAAATTAAAGAGTATGTTCAGGGTGACGACCTTCGAACTTTAAACTGGAAAGCCACAGCCAAGAAAAATGCTTTAATGGTCAATCAGTTTCAGGACGAAAAATCGCAGTCTGTTTACATGGCAATTGATAAAGGCCGCTCCATGCAAATGCCTTTTGACGGCTTAAGTTTACTGGATTATGCCATAAATTCGGCCTTAGTTTTATCGAATGTGATTCTGAAAAAGCAGGACAAAGCAGGAATTTTTTCATTTTCTAAAAAAGTAGAAAACCGTGTTTTTGCCGAAAAAAGGGCTTCTCAAATGCAAAAAATTCTGGAAACCTTATACAATATTAAAACCGATTTTTTCGAAAGTGACTACAGCCGTTTGTATGTGGACATCAAAAAAAACATCAATCAAAGAAGTTTAATCATTTTGTACACTAACTTTGAAACGATGGATGGTTTAAACCGACAATTACCTTATTTAAAAGGAATTGCAAAAAACCATTTATTGGTGGTTGTTTTTTTCAGTAATACCGAACTAAATGCAATCATCAACAAAAAAACAGACACTATTCAGGAAATCTACGACAAAGTGATCGCTGAAAAATTCATGTTCGAAAAGCGTTTAATTGCTAACGAACTCAAAAAATACGGCATACACTCTGTTTTAACACAGCCCGAAAATCTGACTTTGGACGCTATCAATAAATATCTGGAAATTAAAGCCAGAGGGATTTTGTAGAAGTGAGAAATGCTTTTTTTGTGAAAAATGATTTGTGAGAAGTAAAATGACTGCAATTGTTTTTTTGCAAATATTATTAAAACATCAAGTTCTTTATAAAAATTAAGATTAGTCAAAAAATCGTTGAACCTTTGTTCTTTTGAACCTTTGTAATTTCTAAGAAAATGAAAAAACTACTTGTACTTGTATTCGTTCTTGCAAACTTTATGTCTCATGCCCAAAAAACGGAGAACATTATTATCATCACCACAGACGGCTTTAGATGGCAGGAAGTGTTTAAAGGAATGGACTCTGCAATTGCCAATGATAAAAAATTCAATCAGGGAGACAGTACCTATATTTACAAGAATTATGCAAATGCTGACTCCAAAGAAAGCCGAAAAAAAATCATGCCTTTTTTATGGTCAGAAATTGCTTCGAAAGGGCAAATTTATGGCAATCGCGAGGTAGGAAGTAAAGTTGATGTTTCAAACCCTTACTGGTTCAGTTATCCGGGATATAGTGAAATTATGACCGGAAATGTTGATGTTGCCATCAACTCCAATCATTACAAAAACAATCCAAATGTAAATGTCCTGGAGTTTTTAAACCAGCAATCTAAACTAAAAGGGAAAGTTGCCGCTTTTGGAGCCTGGGATGCTTTTGATCGAATTTTAAACGAGAAAAGAAGCGGTTTTCCGGTAATTTCTGCCTTCGATAATGTGGGAGGAGACAAACCTACAGAAACTCAAAAGTTATTGAATGAAATGCGCAACAATTCGTTTAAACCTTTTCATCAGGATGAGTGTTTAGATGTTTTTACACACTATCAGGCTTTAAACGAACTTAAAACCAAAAAGCCAAAAGTACTTTACATCGCCTACGGAGAAACCGACGAATGGGCACATGCCGGTCATTACAGATCGTATCTTGATGCTGCAAACCAGGTCGACAAATGGATTAGAGAAATCTGGAATTTTGTACAAAACGATCCTCAATACAAAAATAAAACTACACTGGTAATCACCGTAGATCACGGTCGCGGAGATAAAACAAAAGCACAATGGACAGACCATGGTGCCGATGTTGAAGGTGCCTCACAAATTTGGTTCGCTGCTATGGGACCTGAAATCGCACCAAAAGGAGAAATCAAAACAGATTCTCAACTGTATCAAAAACAAATAGCGCAAACCATTGCAAAAATCATGGGATACACCTTCACCGCTCCACATCCGGTAGCAAACGAAATTTCAGAAGTACTTCAGAAATAAGAAGATTTTTTTGCCACGAATTTCACGAATTTACACGAATAAGTATTTTACTTACTCCTGATGAAATTCCTGAAATTGGTGGCATTTTTTCTTTATTTCCCCCTCTGAACCTCTGCAACTTTGAACCTTTGAACCTTTGAACCTTTGTACCTCTGCAACTTTCCAACTTTCCAACTTTCCAACTTTTTTAAAAAAATCTCAGTACCTTAGCCCCTCAGAACCTTAGTCCCTTTAAAAAAAATGAAACAAATTACTTCAGTACAAAATCCGTTTATAAAATCACTTGTTTTACTACAGGAAAAGGCCAAAGCCCGCAAACAAACCGGAACATTTTTGATTGAAGGCTTACGTGAAATTTCACTCGCAATAAAAGGAGGCTACGAAATAGAAACCGTTTTATTTTTACCTGAATTGGTTACTGAAAATCAGATTCATAAATTGGTAAACAGTCCGGTTCAACTCATTGAAATCAATAAAGAAGTTTATCAGAAACTAGCTTATCGCGATACTACTGAAGGCGTTCTGGCCATAGCCAAAACCAAATCGATGCTTTTATCAGATCTGAAATTATCTGATAATCCATTGATTATAGTGGCCGAAGCACCGGAAAAACCGGGAAACATCGGCGCCCTTTTGCGTACTGCCGATGCCGCAAATCTTGATGCCGTATTAATTGCCAATCCAAAAAGCGATTTATACAATCCGAATATTGTACGCTCCAGTGTTGGCTGTTTGTTTACCAATCAGATTGCAACAGGAACGACAGCTGAAATCATAGCCTTTTTAAAAGAAAAGAAGATTGATTTTTACTGTGCTACACTTCAAAATTCCACTTCGTATCATACACAGGATTTCACCACTCCCACCGCATTGGTTGTGGGTACAGAGGCTACCGGCTTAACGCAGGACTGGCGAGATGCTGCTACTCAGAATATCATCATTCCCATGCAGGGCGAAATCGACAGCATGAATGTCTCGGTGGCTGCCGCAATTTTAATTTTCGAAGCCAAGCGTCAACGCGGATTTAACTAAACCAAAACATACCGTCATGAACTACAAATTATCACTTTTAGCCTTCTTATTTAGCTTTACTATTTCAGCACAAATAACCAATCCGGAAGTAGATGATCTGGTCAACCGCACCCTAAAAGCATTTGATGTGCCCGGAATTGCTGTTGCCATTGTAAAAGACGGAAAAGTAGTTTTGGCAAAAGGTTATGGTGTAAAATCAATTGCAACACAGCAAAAAGTAGATGCCAATACGCTGTTCGGGATTGCTTCCAACAGTAAAGCTTTTACCTCAGGAGCACTTGCAATGCTGGTGGACGAAGGTAAAATAAAATGGGACGACAGAGTGGTAAAATACCTTCCTGATTTTAAAATGTACGACGATTATGTAACCCGCGAATTCACAATTCGTGACCTGTTAACCCACAGAAGCGGACTTGGACTTGGAGCCGGTGATTTGATGATCTGGCCCGATGGAAGTGATTTTAAAGCACAGGATATTGTTCATAATCTAAGGTATTTAAAACCTGTTTCTGATTTTAGAACCAAATACGATTATGACAACCTGCTCTATATCGTTGCAGGTGAAATTGTACATGTAGTAAGCGGTAAAACCTGGGCGGAATTTGTAGAAGAACGCATCATGAAACCTTTGGAAATGAGCAATAGTGTAGCTTCAGTGAAACGTTTAAAAGACACCACAAATGTTATCACACCTCATGTTCCGGTTGACGGAAAGCTCAAAACCATAAAACGTTATGAAAACCCGCTTTTTGATGGAGCAGCCGGAATTTATTCCAGTGTAAACGATTTGAGCAAATGGGTTCTACTACAACTCAACAACGGAAAATATGGCGATAACAAACCACTGTTTTCAGAAAAAGAACACAATGAAATGTGGCAATTACAAACCATCATTCCAACAAAAACAAAACCGCCGTATAACACTCATTTCTCCGGTTATGGTTTAGGCTGGTTCCTGAGTGATGTAAAAGGATACAAGCAGGTTTCACATACAGGAGGACTGGAAGGAAATGTAACTCAAACCACTTTGATTCCGGAATTAGGATTAGGGATTATTGTTTTAACCAATCAGCAATCGGGAGCAGCTTTTAGTGCCATTACCAATACGATAAAAGACAGTTACCTGGGTATTAAATCAGATGACTATGTAACGATTTACAGCAGCCGAATGAAAGACAGCGAAGCATCGGCCGATAAAGTAACCGATGAAGTTTGGGCAACTGTTGCTAAAAACAAAAAAGACAAACTAAAAACTGACTTTTCTAAAATTATCGGAACTTACAAAGACAACTGGTTTGGCGAAATAACCATTACCGAGAAAAAAGGAAAAGTATATTTTGCTTCCAAACGCTCTCCGCAACTGGCTGGTGAGGTATTTTTCTATAAAGACGGAAATTACGTCGTGAAATGGAACAATGCTTTCTTTCATGCCGATGCACATCTGCTTTTCAAATACGACGAAAGTGGCAAAGTCCTTAACTTAAAAATGCTTCCAATTTCTGAATTAACTGACTTTAGTTACGATTTTCAGGATTTGGATTTTTCGAAAGAATAACTCTTAGATTTTTAGATTCTTAGATTCTTAGATTCTTAGATTGAAATTTAGGCGTTTGTGAAATAACTTTACTGAAAAATTAAAATATTTACATTTATTCTTTTAACAATTAATACATTCTGTTCGATGTCAGACTGAGCGGAGTCGATGTCAGACTGAGCGGAGTCGAAGTCCTTTTTACCCTAAAAAACACCTGCTCCGCTCGATTTCGCAGACCAAAATCTCCCCTCTAAAATCTAAAATCTAAAATCTGAAATCAACCCTCCATTCCCTTGCGTATATTCAAACTTATTCTTATTTTTAGTACTTGAACTATGCCGTTATGATAGAAATAGATATTGAAAAAGAAAATAAAGCAATTGCACAAGAGTATAAAGAGTTACTTCGAATCAGTTACCAGACTTTAAGTCCAACCGACAAAAAACTTATCCGTAAAGCATTTGATGTTGCAGTTGATGCGCATAAAGAACAAAGACGTAAATCCGGAGAAGCGTATATCTTTCATCCTATTGCAGTTGCGAAAATTGTTGCCTCCGAAATTGGTTTGGGAGCGACCTCTATCGCTGCGGCCCTTTTGCATGATGTTGTTGAAGATACTCCTCTGACAGTAGAAGATATAGAGCGTTTGTTCAATCCGAAAGTTGCACAATTGGTAGAAGGTTTAACCAAAATATCATTGGTTCAGAGAGATCTGAATGCCTCCATGCAGGCCGAAAATTTCCGAAAAATGATCCTGACACTGAACGATGACGTTCGTGTTATTCTGATCAAACTGGCCGATCGTTTGCACAATATGCAAACTATGGATTCGATGGCGGAATACAAACAAACTAAAATCGCCTCAGAAACACTTTATATTTATGCCCCTCTTGCCCACCGTTTGGGATTGTACAATATCAAAACCAAACTGGAAGATTTAGGACTTAAATACACAGAACCAAATGTATACAACGACATTGTAAGCAAAATCAGAGAGACAAAAGAAGAACAGGATGCTTATATCAAAGACATTTCAGATGTTTTAAAGAAATCTTTAGACAGTGAAGGTGTCGATTATGTCATTAAAGGACGTCCAAAATCTATTTACTCCATTCGTCGAAAAATGCGTGCTCAAAATGTAAGTTTTGACGAAGTGTACGATAAATTCGCCTTAAGAATTGTTTACAAATCAGATCAGCATGATGAAAAATTCGTAGCCTGGAAAATCTATTCCATCGTTACAGATCATTACAGACCGAGCCCGAGTCGTTTGCGTGACTGGATTTCCTCTCCAAAATCAACCGGTTACGAAGCCCTGCACATTACGGTTATGGGACCAAAAGGCCGTTGGGTTGAAGTTCAGGTTCGAAGCGAACGTATGGATGAAATTGCCGAAAAAGGATATGCCGCACATTACAAATACAAAAATGGTGCAACCGAAGAAAGCGGTCTGGACGTATGGCTGAATTTACTTCGTGAAGCACTGGAAAATCAGGAAACCAATGCAGTAGATTTTGTTGAAGATTTCAAAATGAATTTGTATTCCAAAGAAATCTTTGTCTTTACACCAAAAGGAGAAATCAAATCACTGCCAAAAGGAGCCACATCGCTTGATTTTGCTTTCAGCATACACTCTGAAATTGGAATTAAAACCCGAGGAACACGCGTCAATGGACGATTAGTGCCTTTAAATCACGAATTAAAAAGTGGCGATCAGGTTGAAGTTATAACCTCTGCCAATCAAAAACCAACTATAAACTGGTTGGAATACGTAACAACTTCGCGTGCAAAAACCAAAATTAAAAATGTTCTGAACGAGAACACCAAAAAAATCGCCGAAGAAGGAAAAGAGCTCCTTACCCGAAAATTAAAACATCTTAAAATCACCATTAACGAACAAGTTATCAATGAATTGGTTAACTTTTTCAAACTTAAAACCAGTTTAGATTTATTTTACAGAGTGGGTATTGGTGCGATCGAAAATCAACAATTAAAAGATTATGCGGCGCAAAAAAGCAATACGTTTATCAATTTCTTCAAAAATAAAATTAAGCGAAACAAAGACAACACTGCTTCAGAAGACATTCACAAACCAATCATCAGCAGCAACTACGACATGCTGGTTTTTGGAACGGAACATGACAAACTCGATTATAAACTCTCCCCATGCTGTAACCCGATTCCGGGAGATGATGTTTTTGGATTTGTAACCATCAATGAAGGAATCAAAGTTCACAAAAAAGACTGTCCGAATGCGATTGGCATGCAGTCTAATTATGCTTACCGTATCATGAGTGCCAAATGGATTGACTCTTCTCAGGAAGAATTCAAAGCCATCATCAACATAACAGGAATGGACGTTTTAGGACTTACCAATCAATTGACCAGAGTCATTTCAAACAACATGAGTGTAAACATTCAGAGCATTTCGTTAAGCACTGATGCCGGAATTTTTCACGGACAAATTGCTGTCATCGTTCAAAACAACACCATTTTGAAGAAAATGATCAATGCCATTAAAAAAATCGACGGAGTTGATAAAGTAACAAGAGAGTACAGAACTTAGGAATGATTTAATTGTTTACGGTTTGTTGTTTCAAGTTTCAGGTTTCGGACTCTCGGAGTTTAATATCCAGAACTTGAAACTTGAAACCTAAAACCTAAAACTCACAACGCATAACTTTTTTAACCTATCTATAAGGGTTTTATAACTAAACTTTAAACCCGAAACTTTTATTCATTAAAAATAAAAAATTATCTTTGCCGGATATGACACTCATTTCAACTGACAACACTAGAAATCAAGAAATTGTAAAAAATGTTTTTACACTGTATCTTGAGCAAAAAGGGCATCGCAAAACTCCTGAGCGTTATGCTATACTTCAGGAAATTTACGATAGCGAAGAACATTTTGACATAGAAAACCTATACATCAAAATGAAAAACAAGAACTATCGTGTGAGTAGAGCTACATTGTACAACACGATTGAGCTTTTGTTAGACTGCGCTTTGGTTAGAAAACATCAATTTGGACAAAATCAGGCTTACTACGAAAAATCATATTTTGATAAACAGCATGATCACATTATCATGACGGATTCTGGTGAGGTAATTGAATTTTGCGATCCAAGAATTCAGACCATCAAAAAAACAATCGAAGAAATATTTGATATTGAAATTACAAATCATTCGTTGTATTTCTACGGAAACAAAAAGCAAAAACAATAATTCCGAAAGGTCTTATTCAGAAAATATAAAAAAGAAAATTAACTACATTAATCAGTGGGGCAATACGGATTGCCTCAACGCAAATTAAAAAGAGAATGACCGTAGATTTATTACTAGGATTACAATGGGGAGATGAAGGTAAAGGAAAAATTGTAGATGTACTTACCTCAAATTATGATATTATTGCACGTTTTCAAGGAGGACCAAACGCAGGACATACATTAGAATTTGACGGAATTAAACACGTACTTAGAACCATTCCTTCCGGAATTTTTCATAAAAAATCAGTAAACATCATTGGTAATGGTGTTGTAATAGACCCGGTGGTTTTTCAAAAAGAAATCGAAGGTTTAGAGAAATTTAACCTTGATATCAAAAGCAAACTGATCATTTCAAGAAAAGCTCATTTAATTTTACCAACTCACCGTTTATTAGACGCTGCATCTGAAGCATCAAAAGGGAAAGCAAAAATCGGATCTACTCTTAAAGGAATTGGACCAACTTACATGGACAAAACCGGAAGAAACGGATTG
Organism: Flavobacterium sp. N502540; assembly: GCF_025947365.1. NCBI lineage: Bacteria > Pseudomonadati > Bacteroidota > Flavobacteriia > Flavobacteriales > Flavobacteriaceae > Flavobacterium > Flavobacterium sp. N502540. The sequence goes on along the minus strand of NZ_CP110012.1, from coordinate 3,293,240 downwards.
CGTGTTGGAGACATCGAATTAGAAGACTTTAAAGAGCGTTACAGAGCATTGGCTGACAAACATGAAGCTATGATTGCTTTTTATGACGTAGCGATTCAATACAATTTGGCTGAACTTGAAAAAGAGTTTTTTGAAGCTATTGAAGAATTAAAAAAACTAGATTTCATTGACAGTGAAGAATACATGTACCAGGCTCAAAAAGCAGGTAAATCAATCTTATGTGAAGGAGCTCAGGGTTCTTTATTAGATGTTGATTTTGGAACTTATCCATTTGTAACTTCTTCAAACACTACAGCTGCCGGAGCTTGTACCGGTTTAGGAATTGCTCCAAACAAAATCAAAGAAGTATACGGAATTTTCAAAGCTTACGTTACACGTGTAGGTAGCGGACCATTCCCTACTGAACTTTTTGACGAAGTAGGTGCAACAATGGCAAAAGTTGGAAACGAATTTGGATCTGTTACAGGAAGACAAAGACGTTGTGGATGGTTAGATTTAGTAGCTTTAAAATATGCCGTTCAGGTAAATGGAGTTACTCAGTTAATGATGATGAAAGGTGACGTACTTTCCGGATTTGAAACTTTAAAAGTTTGTACTGCATACAACTATAAAGGCGAAAACATCTCTCACTTTCCTTACAACATCGAGCCTGAAAACGTAACTCCTGTTTATAAAGAGTTTAAAGGATGGCAAGCTGATTTAACAGGAATGACGACTTACGATCAATTACCGGTTGAGCTAAAAGAATATATTGAGTTTATTGAAGCAGAAGTTGGAGTACCGATCAAAATTGTATCGGTTGGACCAGACAGAAAGCAAACAATAACAAAATAACACCTCTAAACGCTCTGATAATCAGAGCGTTTTTTTTATACCAAACATTTCTTATGATGAAAAATCCAAAAATTAAAGTTACCGAAACTCAGTTATTATCAGACAATTGGTACCTCCTAAACAAAGTAACTTTTGATTACGAAATGAAAGACGGTAAAATAGAATCTCATATCCGTGAAGTATATGACCGCGGAAATGGAGCTGCCATTTTATTGTACAATACCTCTAAAAAAACCGTTATTCTAACCCGACAATTTCGTTTACCTACCTATCTAAACGGAAATAAAACCGGAATGCTGATTGAAGTCTGTGCCGGACTTTTAGATCAGGATCATCCGGAGCAGGCTATTATTCGCGAAACTGAAGAAGAAACCGGATATCGTCTGCAGAAAGTAGAAAAAGTTATCGAAACCTATATGTCACCGGGATCAGTAACCGAAATTTTATACCTTTTTGTGGGAGAATATGACGAGACCATGAAAGTAAACGATGGCGGCGGACTAGACGCTGAACAAGAAAACATAGAGGTTCTGGAATATACTTTTGACGAAGCTTATGCCATGATTGAATCCGGCGAAATCACAGATGCAAAAACGATTTTATTATTACAGCATGCCAAAATAAAAAATTTGTTGTAAGATTTATTTTAATATATTTAACAAAATAAAATTGATCAAATGCATTATTTTAAAATTTTTCTTATTCTGTTTTTTCCTTGCCTGCTCTTTTCACAAAATGAAAAATGGCCTGCTGCAAAACTAAAACAGGACTTATCCACCTTTAAAGAGATTAGAGAAAAAGCCAATTCAGGAGTTTATAAGTACCGTACAAAGAAACAAATAGACAGTATTTATTCGTGGGCGTTTTCAGAATTAAAAAATCCTAAATCGCTACTGGATTTTTACAAAATAGTCCTCAAAATCACTGATTTTGAAGGCAGCGTACACAATAACACCTCTCTTCCTGATGAATTTCAAAAAAAATATACATCAGGAAAAGTTTTCTTTCCGTATCCTGTAAAACTACTTGGTAATAAAATAATTGTCAATTTTAAGAATTCAGAAATTCCAATTGGATCTCAAATTCATAAAATCAACGGCATTAAAACCGAGAAAATAATCTCTGGTTTCTATAAATATTACACGACGGACGGTTATAATCTTTCTGGGAAATCAATCGGAATCAGCGCTTCATTTGGAAGGTATTTCGAACTGGAATACGGTCCGAAAGATCATTTTTTGGTCGAATATTCGCTTCCTGATCAAACTCAAAAACAATCCAAAAAAGTTCTTGCTGTTTCAAACGAGACAAGAAAAGAAAACTTTAAAAACCGACATTCTCTACCTATTGATAGTTTGTATTATGGAGAAATTAAAAACAAATACACTTTCAAACTCGCAACTCCTAAAACGGCATTACTTTCTATACCTACTTTTGCAATTGGCATGAATGCAGAGGACAAAGAGCATTTAGTCTATAAAAAATATCTGGACAGCTGCTTTCAGTTTCTCTCGCTTCATCCCGAAATTAAAAACTTAATTGTAGACGTTCGTAGTAATGGCGGTGGAAGCGATCCTAACGACCTTGTCGCTTTTTCTTATCTGACACAAAAACCGTATCGGGAAAACACATCGGCATTTATTAATTTCCAAAAGGTTCCCTACCCTCAGTATTTTGTCTATCAAGAAACTGAACCACAAAAAAAGATTGAAGAACTCCATGAATTTGAAGCTGAACTTAAAGAAGAATACCCTGAACCGAAAGGGCAACAGTACCTGCAAGATCCTAAATTCAATCGTTTGTTACAGCCCGATAAAAACAGCTTTAAAGGGCAGATTTATCTATTAATAAGCCCCAGAATAGCCTCTGCAGGATCACTCTTTGCTTCTTTAGTCGCAGGCCATACCAACGCTATAATTATTGGAGAAGAGACAATGGGAGGTTATTATGGCCATAACGGACACACACCCGTTCAATACGAACTTCCGAATACTAAAATTAAAACCCAATTCTCGATCGTTAACCTCGAACAGGATGCCCCTAAAAAACCAAATCAGATTTTTGGCAGAGGTGTAATTCCCGATCATGAAGTCAAACAAACCATTGATGATTTTGTACAAAATAAGGATACGCCTTTTGAATATACTTTGAAATTAATTGAGCAGAAGTAAAATGAAAATCCAGCAAACTATTCAGGTAATTGTATAAACGATTTGACTAGTAATCAAATAACTTTACTAGTATAAAAAATACAATTATGAGAAAGTTACGATACCCCTCAAGTATTTTACTACTGATCGTTTTGGTTTTAATAAGTTCTTGTAAAAAGAATGCAACAACCGAAACGAAGGACAAAGTGAAACCCAAAAAAAAGATCGAGTATAAAAAACCGAAATCGGTCTCCTATCATTTTGAAAACACCAAAGAATGGCTTAAAACCAATGCCTCCGATAGCAGTAAACTTCGCATTGCCTATGCCATAAACCGAACAGATCAAAAGAACTTCGTCAAAATGGACTCGGTTATTATTCCTACTGATTTTACAGGTGATTTGGTCTATTACCTTCCGTTTCCCACGCATGTGGCCGCTTTAGAAGAAGTTTCGAAAGTGATTCTTTTTTCTTACCCTTCACAGGCGTTTGCTGCTTATGAAAATGGAGAATTAATATACGCAGGCCCAACTAATATGGGGCGAAAAAAAGATCCTACCCCAACCGGATTATTCTTTACCAATTGGAAAGCCGAAAAAACAACCAGTACCTTCAATGACGAATGGGACTTAAAATGGAATTTTAATATCGAAAATAAATTAGGAGTCGGTTTCCACCAGTATGATTTACCGGGATATCCAGCATCACATTCCTGTTTGTGATTACAGGAAAACGACGCCAAAGATCTTTATAAATGGGCTGATGAATGGATCTTAAAAGACCGCGAAAACATAAAAGTAAAAGGAACTCCGGTCATTGTTTTTGGAAATTATCCTTTTGACGCACCAAAACCCTGGTATGCATTAGTAAAAAATCCTAAAGCACTGGATCTATCAGAATCAGAAATAAAACCCCAAACCCTGTCCTTTATACAGGAGATCCTAGAAAATCAAAAACTAAGAGAAGCCGAACCAACTGCTACGCCTTAACTCTATTTTATAAAAAATCAACATCATTACAATCAGTCAAAACCATCTCTTAAAAGGTTCTGACTGATTTTTTTTTATAAAATTTACGCCCCACTGAGCCTCTGTACCTTTGCACCTTTTAACCTTTTAACCTTTGAAACTATTTAACATATAAATGAATAAACGTTCATTTATTATTTATATATTTGTTGCCTAATTCAACAAGACATGAATAATTCCCTAATAAAAAACAAAAAGATCACCATTATTGGTGGCGGCCCTGTTGGCTTAACCACAGCGAGAATTTTACAAATTAATGGCGCCGACGTAACGGTGTACGAAAGAGATTTAAACGCTCAAGCCAGAACTTCGGGCGGGACATTGGACATTCACTCCGATTCAGGCCAAAAAGCAATTGAAAAAGCGGATTTAATGGACGAATTCTATCAGTATGCACGTCCAACCGGCGAAAAAATGGCCGACATGCACGGTAACATTACTTCGAGTGAAATGCCTACTGAAGAAAATGCCTATTCAAGACCTGAAATCGACCGCAATGATTTACGAAAAATCATGCTGGAGAATCTAAACGAAAATACAGTAGTTTGGGACAGTCATTTAACCCATATAAAGAAAACCGGAGCGCAATATCATTTAGAATTCAAGAATGGTACCACCACGACCGCTGATTTTGTAATTGTAGCTAACGGCGGAAGATCGAATGCCCGAAAATTTGTAACCGATCTGGAACCTCAACTTTCAGGAACCTATATTATTCAAGGAGAAATTGCCGATCCGGATCGTGATTATCCGGAATTCAAACCTAAATATGGTGATGGAAATGTAATGGCTATGGGCGAACACAAAATGTTCTACACTCACACATTACGTGATGGTTCGGTACATTTTGGAGTTTCTTTCAAAGCAGATGAAAATTGGATTTCAAACAATGGAATTGATTTTGAAGACCTCACCGCAGTAAGAGCTTTTTTGAATGAAACCTTTAAAAACTGGAGCGATGATTATAAAAAATTCTTTAATACTGCAACTGATTTTTCCGGATTGCCTTTACGTTTGTTCTCATTAGAAGATTCCTGGAAAAAGCACTCCAACATTACACTTGTTGGAGATGCAGCTCATTTAATGCCTCCCTTTGCCGGTGAAGGTGTCAATATGGGATTATTTGATGCTTATCATTTAACCGAAAATTTAACCAACGGAAAATTTATCACCCTTCAGGATGCTATTGATGACTATGAACAAAAAATGTTTGGCTACGCTTTAGAAGCACAGCGTGAAACTTCCAAAATGGAAATTTTACTACACTCTGACAACACAACGGAAGACATTTTAAATAGCAGGATTGGTTTAAAGATCGAGTAATTAAAATAAGAAAAGGCATAAGAAACTAAATCTTATGCCTTTTATTTTTATATTGAAAACTAAAAATTATCTTGAATAATTTGGAGCTTCTTTTGTAATGGTTACGTTATGCGGGTGACTTTCAGTGATTCCGCTTGAAGTAATTCTAACAAAACGTCCTGACTCTTGTAAAGTTGGAATATCTTTTGAACCACAGTATCCCATTCCGGCGCGAAGACCACCAATGAACTGAAGCATACTTTCGTTTAATTCTCCTTTATAAGGAACACGCCCTACAATTCCTTCCGGAACTAATTTTTTAACGTCGTCTTCAACATCCTGGAAGTAACGGTCTTTAGACCCACCTTGCATAGCTTCAACAGACCCCATTCCGCGATACGATTTGAATTTTCTTCCTTCGAAGATAATTGTTTCTCCCGGAGATTCTTTTGTTCCTGCCAGTAATGAACCTAACATTACACAATCAGCTCCTGCAGCGATCGCTTTAGGAATATCTCCTGTGTAACGAATTCCACCATCGGCAATTACCGGAACACCGCTTCCTTTGATAGCCGCAGCTACTTCAAGAACTGCTGAGAATTGAGGAAAACCAACACCGGCAACGATACGGGTTGTACAGATAGAACCAGGTCCGATACCCACTTTTACACCGTCAGCACCGCTTTCTACTAAATATTTAGCCGCTTCGGGAGTAGCAATGTTTCCAACTACTACATCTATTTGTGGGAATTTTGATTTTACTTCTTTTAACACATTTACGACACCTTCAGTATGTCCGTGGGCAGTATCGATGATAATTGCATCAACACCCGCAGCCACTAAAGCTTCCGCTCTTTGAACAGCATCTCCGGTTACTCCAATTGCCGCTGCAACTCTCAAACGTCCGTAAACATCTTTGTTAGCGATTGGTTTTTGAGTCAGTTTTGTGATATCTCTAAAAGTGATTAAACCTACTAATTCATTATTAGCATTTACCACCGGTAATTTTTCGATTTTATGTCCTTGTAAAACTACTTCAGCCTGCTCTAATGAAGTTCCTTCAGCAACAGTCACTAAGTTTGTACTGGTCATTACCTCAGCGATTGGTCTTGCTCCGTTTTTCTCAAAACGTAAATCACGGTTGGTAACGATTCCTTTAAGTATTTTATTCTCGTCAACGATTGGAATACCACCAATTCCGAATTCTTTCATTGCATTTTTAGCATCTGCAATAGTTGAATTTGTAGGTAAAGTTACCGGGTCGATAATCATTCCGGACTCTGCACGTTTTACTCTTCTAACTTTCGCAGCTTGCTGCTCGATCGTCATGTTTTTATGCAAAACACCAATTCCGCCTTCCTGAGCCATAGCAATTGCCATAGAACTTTCAGTAACGGTATCCATAGCAGCTGATACTATTGGAACATTTAGCGTTATATTTCGTGAAAACTTTGATTTAATACTCACTTCGCGGGGAAGCACATTCGAGTAGTTAGGTACTAATAATACATCGTCGTAAGTTAAACCTTCGCCGATAATCTTGGAGTTGTGTGCTATCATGGTGCAATTTCTAGTTGAATTGCGTGCAAATATAGTAAAAAAATTGATAACTTGGATGCTAAGTTATTCTTAAATTTATAGTTAAGGAATTAATCTTACAAATGAACAGTATAATAAATTCCAATTGTTAGAACCTGAAACCTGAAACTTGAAACCTGAAACTTGAAATTTGGATTTTTTAAAAACATTATTCTTCCGGATTATCATTAAATACAAAATTAAATCCGAACTGAAATGCCATACTGTTGGCTTTTGAAACATCTTTTAATTCTAAGAGGTTATTGACCAGAACATACATATTCAGTTTTCCGAGTGTACCTGCAAGTCCTAAACCAATATTTTTACTTGAATAAGAATCAACTGTATAAGTAGCTTTTACATCTAATTTTTCGAAAATACTGCGTCTGTAAAAAGCGGTTAACGCCACAAAAGGTTCTACAGGCATAGACATTGCAAACAGCTGTCCTCCTACACCGTTGACATATTTTCGGGTGACTTTACCATGGCAATTACAATCTTCATCAGAACGTGATTCGCCAAAGGAATACTGAAGGGAAGAATAAAGTTTTGTTGGTCTGAGGGTGGTGTATTTGTTATAAAGTGTATCGCGTGGTATGGCTTTATCAAAATCATCAAAGATATTCTTCGGTTCATTTGAATTATCAAAATTCGGATTCACACCCTCATAGTGATACGTTCCTTTATAGGTTAAGGTTTCGATATCTTTAGACTGTCTCACAAAACCCAGATCAACAATACTTGCGGTAAGCTGAAGATTATCTTTAAAATAATAAGTGAAACCCGCATCAAGTCCTAAACCTAAACTTCCGTTAAAAAAAGTGTTGTGTGCGATATCACTTGGAATACTCCCTTCGTACTCGTCTTTTGTAAATGCGGCAATACCAGAAGTCTTTATTTCTAAATTAGACGAAATCGTTTGGGTATATAAATTAGGAGTTCCCGCAGCCTGGCCGGTATAAATATATCCTGAATTTCGGGTTGATGTTGCATTTGCTCCGCTCGAATAGATTTTGGCGCGACCTCCCAGAACCAGTTTCTCACTTACTTTTTTATGAAATCCGACATGAAATACAGAGAGTATTTCGGCTCTTAAATTTAAGTCGGACAAGTTGAATGACTTTCCAATGTAATCTTTATTTCCATCTAATGCCAATATAGCGGGATCCTTCGGAACGTACATTAAAAAATCAAATTCCTGATAAGCACCAAACGAAAGATACGACTGACTGTCTTTTCCTCCCACTCTGAAACCACCTGAAAACAGTTCCAGCTGCTGATTGATCTGCGTTTTATCTCTACTGGATGACTTATTAATCACGTTTCGGATTTTATCATTGAAATTCACCCCGTTATTCGCAAATAAATCATAGGCCGAAAAGCTGCTTGATCCTAAATTTGCTGAAATTCCGGATAAAACAGGAACTCCAAAATAGAATTTATAAGCAACATCTGCTCCCGGATTCACAAGGGAAGATTGCGGAATGGCGGTAAAATTATACAGTAATTCTTTATTTTGACCAAAACAAGAAAGCTGAAACACGACTATCAGAACTAAGTATAATTTTCTCATTGAATTACCATATAAGCGGTTGCACTTGAGCGTAATTTTAAACTGCCTGTACTGCTTCCGTTTAAAGGCGGACCTGGCGCCATAACCACTACAAAGCCAAGTTTACGGGTCTGTTTCAATAAATCTAATCGTTGATTTTCGAATACTTCGGTAGGATATTTTATAACATTTGTTCCTCCTGAGTAAGCAGGAACTGCCAGTGTTATGGTTTGAAGAATTTGATTATTATCATTCAGAAGTAATACATTCAGGGTAAAAGCCCTGTTTATAGTATTCTCCATTTCAAAATTAAATTCGGCTTTAACGAGATGATCGTTGAAGTATTTTTCTTTGAAAACATCAAATTCCTGAACATCAAATCCTATTTGCTGTTCTGTACCGTTATCGACAAAGGAAGTTGCCGGAACATTAAAATAAGCCAAATTCGCTACAAAAGCAGGTTCCAGCTTAAAATCTTTAGTCTGATCAAAATCCAGATCACTGGAACATGATGAAAATAGAACAGATAAAAATAGTATCTGAGAGATTCTCTTTATGAAATTTGGTTTCATGGCTTTACATATCTAAAGATTAACAACGATACTTTGATACTAGTTATTATTTTACTTTCATAAGTAAATATAATTATTTTCTAATGAAATTTTCCAAACAATTTTGATGCTTCATTGTAAGCACTCTCAAAACTTAAAGAGTTCAAACCTGTCACTTTTTTATTGGATGTAAAATACGAAATCAACTTTTCAGTAGGCATATTACCAGTGAGCTTATCTGTTGCCATCGGACAGCCTCCAAACCCCTGAATAGCACCGTCAAAACGAGTACAGCCTGCATTCGAAGCTGCCTCTATTTTCTCAAACCAACTGTTTGGCGTGGTATGCAGGTGCGCTCCGAATTCAATTTGAGGGTATTTCGGAATTAAATTGGAAAAAAGATATGTGATTACTTCCGGTGTAGAACTACCAACGGTATCCGAAAGCGATAATATTTTAACTCCCATTCCCGCAAGTTTTTCCGTCCATTCACCCACGATCTCTACATTCCAAGGATCACCGTAAGGATTTCCAAACCCCATAGAAAGATAGGTAACTACTTCTTTATTTTTCTGATCGGCGATTTCAAGAATTTCTTCTAGCGTGATTAAAGATTCAGCGATTGTTTTATGTGTGTTTCGCATCTGAAAATTTTCAGATATCGAAAAAGGAAATCCCAAATATTGAATAGGTTCATGTGCTGCGGCTAGCGCTGCCCCTTGTGTATTGGCAATAATCGCTAACAATTTGCTCGTTGTTTGCGACAAATCAAGCTGAGCCAGAACTTCGGCAGTATCCTGCATTTGAGGAATTGCTTTTGGAGACACAAAACTTCCAAAATCGATAGTATCAAACCCCACTCTCAATAAAGACTGTATATAGGAAACCTTATTTTTAGTAGGTATAAAAGTTTTGATGCCTTGCATAGCATCACGTGGACATTCGATAATCTTGATTTCTTTATTCAAAGCTTACTCTTTTATGCAGGCTAAGTTAGTTTCTTTTTTAAAGAAATAAAAGTTATAATTTTCTTTAATTGTATTACATGATATGGTAACACTTTAATATGTTACACAAAAACGTAACAATTAGCAATGTTACACAAAAACGTAACATTAAAAAATATTAGCTACATTTGTAATACTATTATTATTCTTTTTATTTATATTTGAAACTATGACTAGTGTAATTACGGGGGATATAATCGATTCCAGAAAGCAAAAATCAAAAGACTGGGTAGAATCTTTAAAGGAAATCTTGGCTCCTTTTGGAGATACGCCTCTTCAATGGGAAATTTACAGAGGGGACGAATTTCAAATTGAAATAAAAAATCCCGAAGAAGCTTTATTGGCAGCCATCCTCATTAAAGCACATTTAAAAGCTTTAAAACTTAATGCCCGAATGAGTATTGGTATTGGAGATAAAACACACAATGCTGAGAAAGTTTCTGAAAGCAATGGTTCTGCCTTTATACACTCAGGTGAACTTTTTGAGACTTTAAAGAAACTAAAAGTAAATTTAGCCTTGCGAACCGGCGATCCCGCTATCGATGAAAAAATGAATTTAATGCTTCAGCTTGCTCTTACTTTTATGGATAATTGGCCCGCTCAATCTGCGGAATTTGTTGCAATTGCGATAGAAAATCCAAGCTTATCACAAGAAGAATTAGCCCCTAAATTAGGAATCAAAAGAGCTGCCGTAAGCCGAAGACAAAAACGGGCACAGTTTGATTTAATATTGAGTTTAGACCGCTATTTCAGAACACAAATAAAACAACTTACAACGCTATGATTTTATTCATAAAACTACTTTTAGCGCATTTACTGGGCGATTTCACAGCACAACCCAACTCCTGGGTAGTCGATAAAGAAGCCAAAAAACACAAAAGTATTTATTTGTATCTTCATATTCTTTTACATGGCATTTTAGCAGCCGTTTTAGTTGGAGAAATTCAATTCCTTCCTTACGCTTTGCTAATTGCCGTATCTCATGGCGTTATCGACCTGATCAAACTCTATTTTCAGAAAAACAAAACAAAACGCAGTTGGTTTATAGCAGATCAGGCACTGCACCTTTTAGTTTTGATTGGCGTTGTTTTTCTCTACAATGGTAAAACCGTTCATTTTCTATGGCTCAACAATCAATTTTGGATTTTAGCTACAGGAGTTTTATTCATCACAAAACCAACTTCTGTCCTGATTAGAACCATTATATCGATCTGGAATCCTGAAAGTCAAACCAGCCACAATGAAAACTCACTTTCCAAAGCCGGAAACTATATTGGCATATTAGAAAGATTATTTGTCTTCTGTTTTATTCTAACGGGACATTTCGAGGCCATTGGTTTCCTATTAGCCGCAAAATCTATTTTTAGATTTGGCGATTTAAAAGAAGCCAAAGACCGAAAACTAACCGAATATGTTTTAATTGGTACGCTGATCAGTTTTGGAAGTGCTATTGCTACCGGACTAATCGTTCAGGTACTGCTTTTACAATTGCTTTAAAACCTTTTTATTAATTGCTTTGATCAAAGCCGGTCCTTCATAAATAAAACCGGTATACAATTGTACCAAGCTGGCTCCTGCATTCAATTTCTCGATCGCGTCATCGGCAGTATGAATTCCTCCTACTCCAATAATCGGGAAAGCTTTGTTGCTTTTTTCCGAAAGAAAACGAATCACCTCTGTCGAACGTTTTGTTAGTGGTTTTCCTGACAATCCACCTGTTTCTATCTTATTGGCAGATTGCAATCCGTCACGTGAAATCGTCGTATTGGTAGCTATCACACCCGCAATCTGAGTTGTTTTTACAATATCAATAATATCTAATAACTGCTCGTCTGTAAGGTCCGGAGCAATTTTTAACAAAATTGGTTTTACCTTTTGCGTGCTTGTTTTTTGTTTCTCTGTATTTCTGTTCTGAAGCGTTTGCAACAGAGCCGTCAAAGGTTCTTTGTCTTGTAATGCGCGTAAATTTGGCGTATTTGGCGAACTTACATTGACTACAAAATAATCTACGTGATCAAACAAAGCATCAAAACAAATAATATAATCGTCTACCGCATTTTCGTTTGGAGTCACCTTGTTCTTTCCGATATTACCACCAATCAAAACTCCGGAATTCTTTTTCAAACGCTCTACAGCTTCCAGAACCCCACCATTGTTGAATCCCATTCGGTTTACAATTGCCTGGTCTTCTTTTAATCGAAACAAACGTTTTTTAGGATTCCCTTCCTGTCCAACAGGAGTTACGGTCCCAATTTCGATAAATCCGAATCCGAAATCCGATAATTCTTTATACAGTTTGGCATCTTTGTCAAATCCTGCCGCTAAACCTACCGGGTTTTTAAATTTAATTCCAAAAACTTCACGTTCCAGGCGACTGTCTTTTACTTCGTATACTGATCTGATAATTGATGAAACTCCAGGGATTTTTGAAATGAATTTAACAAATGAAAAAGTAAAGTAATGGACTTCTTCAGGATCAAACCCAAAAAGTATCGGGCGAATTATCGATTTATACATAGTAGTGTGTTGTTGTTGTTTTTTCGGGTGCAAATTTAACTATAATACTTTGAAAACGTCTTCTTTTTGCTAAAACAAATTACATCGGGTTTTGCCCCTATATTTCTCTGTTCAAATGATCTTTACTGCAATCAAAAGTACTCTTTTTCATAATTGCATTACAACATTGGAAACAGAAAACAAAATCCTCAAACACCACAACCATAAAACTAACCACAACCATATCAATACTTTAACAAAACAGCAATAAAACACTATTAACTTTACAAAATAAATAGAACTTAAAAAGAATACTTTATCAACTTTATTCTTAAATTTACCCGCAACTACTATTCGATAAAAACATTCGTCATGAAAAATAAAAAGTATTGGATTTTTACCATTCTAATCCTATCTGCTATTACAATTACTTACGGCTATACAAAACTTATAGCACCGAAACAAAAGTTAACGGCGATGAATTGTGACGAGGTTCCAAATACAACTGAAGAGGCATTGTTCAAACCAACAATTGAAAATAAAAACAAACCTGTCGGTAAAACTCCTGCAGGGATGGTATGGATTCCGGGTGGGGAATTCTCTATGGGAAGTAATATTGAGGACGAAAGTTTGTGCAGTATAAAAGGTGTTACCAAAGATGCCGCCCCAATACACCGCGTTTATGTGGATGGATTTTACATGGACAAAACCGAAGTTACAAACGACCAATTTGAAACTTTTGTAAAAGCAACAGGTTATGTTACTTTAGCAGAGATAAAACCCACTCATGAGGAATATCCCGATGCTCCTTTGGAAAATCTCGTTGCCGGATCGGCCGTGTTTACTCCTACCCCTGCCCAGGTTGATTTAAACAATTATATGCAATGGTGGACTTATGTGCATGGTGCTGACTGGAGACATCCGGAAGGAGCCGGAAGCTCAATAAAAGGAAAAGGCAACTACCCTGTTGTTCAAATTTCCTATGATGATGCCGCCGCTTACGCCAAATGGGCCGGAAAAAGACTACCAACAGAAGCTGAATGGGAATTTGCTGCCCGTGGCGGAAAATCAGGGGAATTATATGCCTGGGGAAATACCTTAAAACCAAAAGGGAAATTTCAAGCCAACATTTATCAGGGACACTTCCCTCTGGAAAAAGGAGACACCGGCGAAGACGGCTATATTGGCATTGCACCGACCGCTAAATTTGCCCCTAATTCTTATGGTCTTTATGATATTGGCGGAAATGTGTGGGAATGGACCAATGACTGGTATACTGCAGACTATTACAAAATAACCAGCAAAAAGGATCAGGTTGTTAAAAACCCTCAGGGTCCTGAATCTTCTTACGATCCTTCAGAACCCGGACTACCCAAAAAAGTACAGCGTGGCGGATCCTTTTTATGTACCGATCAGTATTGTACCCGTTATATGGTAGGCACCAGAGGAAAAGGAGATTACAAATCACCCGCCAATCATATTGGTTTTAGATGTGTTCAATAAGATTTTTTTAGTCCCTACGAACACAAATTAAAATCTTTGTCATAGTGCTTACAAATCCAATTTCACCAATTTAAATTTGTGAAATTGGATTTTATCTTTCTATAATTACTACAAATCAGTAAAATGTGGGACAAACTTTTTTCAGCCTAATTTATAGTTTTCATAATCTACAGCTTTACAACGCCTAACTATTTACTTATATTTGCCTAAAAATAAAATAAAAAAATGCAACATATCATAGATCGTTTTGTTAGTTATGTAACTATTGACACTGAGTCAGATCCAAATTCAAAAACAACTCCAAGTACAGAAAAACAATGGAATCTTGCCAATAAATTAGTCGAAGAATTAAAGACAATTGGTTTATCAGATGTTACCATAGATGACAAAGCTTACATTATGGCCACATTGCCTTCTAATGTCGATCATGAAGTTCCGACTATTGGTTTTGTATCTCATTTTGACACTTCTCCTGATTTTAGCGGAGCAAATGTAAAGCCTCAGATCGTTGAGAACTATGACGGGAAGGATATCGTTTTGAATGCCGAGAAAAACATCGTTTTATCACCCAACTATTTTAAAGATTTATTACAATATAAAGGACAAACCATTATTACAACTGATGGAACAACCTTATTAGGAGCCGATGACAAAGCAGGAATTACCGAAATTGTCTCCGCTATGGAATACTTAATTCAGCATCCGGAAATTAAACACGGAAAAATTAGAATTGGTTTTACTCCTGACGAAGAAATTGGCCGTGGTGCACATCATTTTGATGTAAAAAAATTCGACGCAGCCTGGGCTTATACTATGGACGGAAGCCAAATTGGCGAATTAGAATACGAAAACTTCAATGCAGCCGGAGCAAAAATCACTTTCAAAGGAAAGAGCGTTCACCCGGGTTACGCCAAAGGAAAAATGATCAATTCAATGTTGATTGCCAACGATTTCATCAACGAACTTCCAAAAGGAGAAACTCCTCAGGAAACGAAAGGCTACGAAGGTTTCTTCCATGTACATCATCTTACCGGAAGTATTGAAGAAACTGTTTTAGAATTGATTATTCGTGATCACAACAAGAAAAAATTCGAAAAACGCAAAGATTTAATTGCCAAAATTGCCAAAAAAATCAATAAGAAATTTGCGAAAAAATTCGGAGAAGATATTGTAATTGCTGAAGTAAAAGACCAGTACTATAATATGAAAGAAAAAGTACTTCCTGTTAAACATATCGTTGATATTGCCGAAAAAGCAATGAAAGAATTAGGTATCAAACCTATCATCAAGCCTATTCGCGGTGGAACGGACGGGTCGCAACTTTCTTTCATGGGACTTCCTTGTCCGAATATATTTGCCGGTGGTCATAACTTTCACGGAAAATACGAGTATGTTCCTGCCGAAAGTATGCAAAAAGCGACTGATGTTATTGTAAAGATTGCCGAATTAACAGCAATTCCAGGTATTTTTGACGTTCCCGAGAAACCTAAAAGAAAAAAATAAACCAAAAAGTATGTCCGATAAAAAACACGTTTGGGATAAAGTCAACAATTGGGAAGAAGAACTTCTTTTCCTAAAAGCTATTATTGACAAAACCGAACTGGTTGAAACCGTAAAATGGGGCGGTCCCGTTTATGTATACAACAAAAAAAACGTTATCGGCATAGGTGGTTTCAAAGAGTATTTTACGATTTGGTTCTTCAACGGGGTTTTCCTGAAAGATGAGAAAAAGAAACTCATCAATGCTCAGGAAGATAAAACAAAATCTCTCCGCCAATGGCGTTTTACTTCAAAAGATCAGGTAAACGAGGCAGAAGTTTTAGCCTACATCTCAGAAGCCATTGAGAACGAAAAACAAGGAAAAGTCATCAAACCTTCAAAGAAAGAAGCTATTGTTTCTGAGCTTTTTCAGAAAGAACTGGATCAGAACCCCGCTCTCGCGGAGGCATTTCAAAAATTCAGTCCTTACAAGCAATATGAATTTCTGGAGTACATTGAAACTGCCAAGCAAGACAAAACCAAACTTTCGAGAATCGAAAAAGTAATTCCGATGATACTGGAAAACATCGGATTGAATGACAAATACAGATAGGCTTAAATTTCATTTTTTTTAAGCTCCAAATTCCAAGCTACACAAAACCTTTATCAAAGTTTATAACTTTGATAAAGGTTTTTTCTTTACACAAAGAATTGTCATTTCGACTGAAATGACAATTAAAAAAAATCCCAAACTCCTTTTGGAATTTGGGATTTACAATTTTGAAATTTATTTTTTCTGCGAAAAAAAATTAAGCTTTTTTATTCAAAGCAGCACTCATTTCCATAGAAATTGCTGAACGCTCAATTTTCAATTTTCCAGACATTGTTTCGATTACTGCACTAGTGTCAGCAAGCTCAACAATTTTACCATGAAAACCACTTTTAGTAATTATTTTATCACCTACTTTTAGGCTGCTTTCAAATTCTTTTTCGTTTTTTACTCTTTTTTGTTGTGGTCGGATCATAAAGAAATACAACACGACAAACATTAGTAAATAAGGCGCAAATTTCATTAAATCTTGCATAGTATTCAGTTTTTATTTTTGTTATTAATATTCGTGCTTTGGGTTCCTGAATTTCACTTAGAGTGATATAACATGAACCGGAGTTTGAATTTTATTTATAGAGTCAAGTCGAATTACATCAACCCTCTTCCCACTTTAATCATCTTTTTATTCGCTGTAAGCTCTTTAACCAGATTATCTAAAATTCCGTTGATAAAAATACTACTTTTTGGTGTAGAATACTCTTTTGCAATTTCTAAATATTCGTTAAGAGTTACTTTTACCGGAATAGAAGGGAATTTTAAGAATTCGCAGATAGCCATTTTTAAAATAATAGTATCAATTTCTGCAATCCTTTCGCTGTCCCAGTTTGGTGTTTTATCATCGTATTCTTTTGCCAAAACCGATTCGTTTAAAACTGTTCTTCTGAACAAATCTTTAGCAAAATCTTTATCCTCAACGTCTTTATACAATCTAGGCACTCTAAAATCGTCCGGATCTTCTGTTTTGATCGCTTTTAACTGTTTGATGATATGCGTATTTACAACCGGAATATCATCCACCCAGGTTAATTTATCATCCTCTAAATACTCATACAATTTTTCATTTGGAACAATTACTTCAGCAAACAAATCAATTACAAATTGTCTGTCCTCTTCAAAAGTATTGGTTGTAGTACTCATGTATTTCGCATACAAAGCACTTGACTTGATATCATTTAAAAGTAAAATGATATAATCGTCATTTAGGTTCCAGTTGTTGATTTTACGATTTTCTAAAGCAATACTAAGTGAATTGCTTTCGGCTAGGAGTTGAAAAATTTTGTTCTTAATGAATTTTTCATTCGGATTACGTTCTGCAGCGGTTGCAAGATGTTTTTTACTTGAAAGATGTAAAAAAACGGACTCTTTTTTGCAAATTTCAATCAATGAAGAAAGCATTATAAGATATAGATCCTGAATATTATCAATACTGTAAAAAAGAAACTTCTCTTCTTTTTCCATATTATCAGAACCGCTTTGATGCATTGCATAAATGGATTGCATTACTTTAACGCGTATGTGTCTTCTATTTACCACCTTGTAAGAACATTTAAAAATTAGTCTGCAAAAGTAAGTATTTAACTCTTTATAATAAAATTAAAACGATAAAAAAAGTCGCAGTTCTCAGTCACAGTTCTCAGTCGTGGTACTCAGTATTATTTAAACTGTAAAAAAAATCCCGGTGTTCAATCTTAGTTTCATATGAAAACTGCGACTGAACACCGGGATTTAGACTTATTTTAAGTGCGTAAACTAAAAATTACTTCTTAGCAGCGTTTTCAATTTTTCTCAAATCGATACGATTTTGAGCAATTGTCAAAGCCGCTTTGTGCGTTGTCATTCCGTTTTTCACAGCATAATCGATAATCTCTAAAGTTGTGTTATAGATATTTTCGGTTTTTGACATGATTTCAGCTTTACCGTAATGCTCTAATTCAGCATATACGTTGATAATTCCACCAGCGTTGATTAAGAAATCCGGAGCATATAAAATCCCTCTTTCCTGTAATCTTGCTCCGTGAACATTCTCATCAGCCAACTGATTGTTAGCTGCTCCGGCAATAACTTTAGCTTTAATTTTATCTACAGTTGCATCATTGATGATTGCTCCCATTGCACATGGTGCATAAATATCAACATCAGCTGTATACAAATCTTCACCAGAATAGATTGAAGCATTGTATTTTGAAGCTACCTGAAACAATTTCTCTTCATTGATATCAGTAATTGTAACGATTGCTCCTTCTTTAGTTAAATACTCAACCAAAGCCTCACCTACGTGGCCAATTCCCTGAACTAAAACTTTTTTACCTTCTAAAACATCAGTACCAAACTGACTTTTAGCAGCAGCTTTCATTCCTAAATAAACACCGTAAGCAGTTATTGGAGAAGGATTTCCTGAACCACCTCTTTCTTCAGAGATACCCGTAACATAAGGCGTTACGTCTCTAACAGTGTCCATGTCTTTTGTTTCCATTCCAACATCCTCAGCTGTAATATATCTACCGCCTAAAGAGTGAACAAATTCACCAAACTTACGCATTAATTCAGGTGTTTTTTGCGTTTTAGCATCACCAATAATTACTGCTTTACCTCCACCGATATTCAATCCGGTAATGGCTGATTTATAGGTCATACCTCTTGAAAGACGCAAAACATCGTTTAATGCTTCCCATTCAGTATTGTAATTCCACATTCTAGTACCTCCTAAAGCTGGCCCCATAACCGAATTATGAATACCAATAATTGCTTTTAAACCTGTATCTTTGTCATTGCAAAATACAATTTGTTCGTGATCGTCAAAAGACAATTGACCAAAAACAGGATCCATTTTCTGAAGTTCTTTTCCAGTTGCGAAAGTTGCATCCATAGCGCTACTATATTATTTTGTTAAAATTATGAATATGTCAAAAAGACTTCTCAAATTTATATAAAAAATATACATGTGCTAATTTATTATCTTTAAAATAACAATCTAACAATCGTTTTGTTTTGATAAAATTATATATTGCATTAATTTTTATTCATAATATTTCATCAAATCAAAGCATTTTAACATTGAATCTCTTAAAAAAATGAAAGAATTAAGTTATTTAAACAAATATTTCATCAAATATAAATATAGTTTCTCTTTAGGTATTTTAATCACCATAATCGCACAAATATTCTCTCTGTTTACTCCAAAGCTTATTAGCAAGTCGTTAAACGCTATCGAAAAGTTTGACAAACTGCCAAAAGCCGATCAATCTTCACAAATCGTCATTGATTCGTACCGCGAAGGATTAATCCATAACGTACTGTTAATCATAGCCACTACCATTGTAGCAGGATTCTTAACCTTCTTAATGCGTCAAACTTTGATTGTAATGTCGCGTCATATCGAGTTTGATTTAAAAAATGAGGTTTTCAAACAATACGAAAGACTCTCACAAAATTTTTACAAACAAAACCGCACCGGAGATTTAATGAACCGCATTAGCGAAGATGTTTCAAAAGTTCGTATGTATGTGGGGCCTGCCGTAATGTATACGATCAATACTTTTATTCGTTTTGCCATTGTCATTATATATATGTACAATGTCTCACCACTATTGACACTGTATACTATTTTACCTTTACCAATTCTTTCTTATTGTATTTTCAAACTAAGCTCAGAAATCAATAAAAGAAGTACCACTTTTCAGCAATATTTATCTAAAGTTTCCAGCTTTACACAGGAAATCTTTTCCGGTATCCGTGTTATAAAAGCCAACTCACTGGAAAATCAGCATCAAAACAACATGGTCGCTCTGGCTGACGAAAGCAAAAAAAAGAGCTTAGATTTAGCCAAAGTACAATCCTTATTTGGTCCTTTGATGATTGCTTTAATCGGAATCAGTAACCTTGTAGTCATTTATTTTGGAGGTGTCATGTACATCAACGGAACTATTCCGAATATTGGAACGATTGCCGAGTTTATTTTATATGTAAATATGCTGACCTGGCCGGTAGCTTCATTGGGATGGGTTTCATCAATGGTACAGGAGGCCGAAGCTTCTCAGAAACGTTTGAATGAATTTTTAAAAATCGAACCTGAAATAAAAAACAATAACGAGAATCATTCCAATATCGAAGGCACAATTTCTTTTGAAAATGTAAGCTATACCTATGAAGACACCAATATCGAAGCGCTTAAAAATGTAACTTTTACTGTCAAAAAAGGAGAGACACTGGCCATTTTAGGAAAAACCGGTTCCGGGAAGTCCACAATATTATCATTAATCTCCCGTTTATATGATGTAACCAAAGGGAAAATCACTATTGATCAGAACGAAATTAGTGGTCTGAATCTATATGATTTGCGTAATAATGTTGGAATTGTACCACAGGACGCTTTTCTATTCTCGGACACTATTAAAAATAATATAAAATTCGGCAATCAGAACGCTACAGATGAAGAAGTAATCGAAGCGGCCAAAAATGCGGTAGTTCATGATAATATTATCGCTTTTAACAAACAATACGATACTGTATTAGGAGAAAGAGGAATCACTCTCTCAGGCGGACAAAAGCAGCGTGTCTCTATTGCGCGCGCCATTATTAAAAATCCGGCGATTTTACTTTTCGACGATTGTTTGTCGGCAGTAGACACAGAAACTGAGGAAACGATTCTTAGCAATTTATTTGAAATTTGTAAGGATAAAACTACAATAATAGTGAGTCACAGGGTGTCATCGGCAAAAAATGCCGATAAAATAATCATTCTGGAAGACGGGAAGATCATTCAACAAGGCTCTCATAATCAATTAATAAATCAGGAAGGCTATTATGCATCGTTATATTTAAAACAACTTTCGGAAAAAGAATTACTTTAATTGTTGCGTAATCGATAATTTTTTATGATTTTTGAGTACTATTAATTCCAAAAATGATAGAACGTATTATGAGAGAAAATGACATGTTAGAAAAAGAAGAGATTTTTTCTAAAGTATTACGAGCAGGAAGAAGAACTTATTTCTTTGATGTGAGAGCTACTAAAGCTGATGATTATTATATCACAATTACCGAAAGTAAAAAATTTACTGAGGAGGATGGTTCCTTTCATTTTAAGAAACACAAGATCTACTTGTACAAAGAAGACTTTAGTGCTTTTGCCGAAATACTTGAAGAAATGACTTCCTATGTCCTGAACCACAAGGGCGAAGAAGTAATCTCTGAAAGACATCAAAAAGATTTCAAAAAAGAATATGGTTCTGATAAACCTGAAGGACAAAGAACCAGTTTTACTGATATAGATTTTGACGATATTTAGTCGACGGAAGACTTTTTTAAAAGTATAAGTCCATAGTGTTTTGCATTTTGGACTTTTTTTTAACACATAAACTCTACCAATTTGGTAGAATATTTATTTGTGCTTTAAAATAAGTAATTCAGCTATCTTGATAAAAAAGCAACAATGGAAATACAACTATTGATTCTGCCAGGTCTTGGAAATTCGGGAGACAAACACTGGCAAACATTTTGGCATGAGAAATTTAAAAACTCAACCCGCATCGTTCACGATGAATGGGAGGAGCCTATTCGCGCAGAATGGCTTGAGCGTTTAGAAGAAGAAATCTCCAGACTTAATGGTCCAACAATACTAGTAGCACACAGCTTAGCTGTTTCACTTGTTCTGCATTGGGCACAGAAAAATAACAATCCAAACATAGTGGGTGCCTTACTGGTTGCACCTGCCGATGTAGATTCACCTGCACACACACCGGAATCTATTCGGAACTTTTCACCCATGCCAACCTCAAAACTGCCTTTTCCTTCTATTGTCGTAGCGAGCGAAAACGATCCTTATGCGACTTTTGAGCGAAAAAAATACTTTGCCGAAATGTGGGGAAGCGATCTTGTCAATGTGGGACAAAGAGGACACATCAACTCCGATTCGGATTTAAAATATTGGGAAGAAGGACAATTGATTTTGGAACAATTGATCGAGAAAATAAAATAGTTTTCAGTCGCAGTCTTCAGTCACAGCCTACATACTGAAAACTGAGACCGTAAACTGTGACTGAAGACTGTGACTGAAGACTGTAAACTAACCTATACGCAGCCCATTTTCGATTTTAAAATCAGGAGCCAGTAAAATAACATCTCCCTCCTTGCCTATGGCACCAAGAACCAGGCATTCACTCATAAATTTCCCTATTTGTTTTCGGGGGAAGTTTACGACTGATATAATTTGTCGGTTTAGCAAATCCTCTTTTTTATAATGTGTCGTTATTTGGGCTGATGATTTACGCATTCCTATTTCGGAACCAAAATCAATGGTAAGCTGGTAGGCCGGTTTTCTGGCTTCAGGAAAATCATTTACTTCTATAATTGTTCCGACACGCATATCAGTTCTTTCAAATTCACTCCAGGTTAAATCCATTTTTGTTTTACTGTTTGATGTTTTACAAACCTATTAATTTTACCATTATAACCGCCAATTTCATAACTATTTTTTGAGTTGTTTTCCTCATTTTAGAAATCATATTGTTGTTCTGATCTCAAAAAAGAAAATATACTCCAAAAATCAAAAACAAGTCTATATCCTTTCTTTTACAGAAATTTAAAGTTATTTTTGAGGAACTTATTTCTACAAAAATGGCACGAACTCCTTCTAATATGATTCCTCTTGGAACAATTGCTCCAGATTTCAAATTAAGAGATACCAATTCGAATAATGAGTATTCATTGGACGATTTGAGGGGCTCAAAAGGTACGTTGATTATGTTTATCTGCAACCATTGCCCATTTGTACTTCATGTTATCAAAGAGGTTGTTATGATTGCCAATGATTATCGCGTACAGGGAATTGGTGTAATTGCCATTTCAAGCAACGATATTGAAAAGTATCCGCAAGATGCTCCTGAGTTAATGACTGAATTTGCTTTTCAGAACAAAATCGATTTCCCGTATTTGTACGACGAAAGCCAGGAAGTAGCCAAAGCTTACGAAGCGGCTTGCACTCCTGATTTTTATTTATTTGACAATCAGGATCGATTGTTTTACCGTGGCCAATTGGACGATTCAAGACCCGGAAACGGAATTCCGTTAAGCGGAAGTGATCTTCGCAGTGCAATTGATGCTCTTATCTATAACAGAAGTCTGAAAGATCCTCAAAAACCAAGTATTGGCTGCAACATCAAATGGAAAACATCACTTTAGTGTTTTCAAAAAGTTTGCTTATCTTTACAAATCAAATTAATTATTTCCACAGTGACTACTATAAATCTATTTACAGTTTCTCCGGTATCGCATTTTCTGACGAGAAGAGCGTACCCGACTGTATTTATTTCACATAGTAAGGCCTTTATCAATTAGGCCTCCGTCTATTTCAATTTCTTCTCTCAGACGGAGGATTATTTTTTTTTAAAATTTTCAGTTTACAATCTTCAGTTTTCTGCAGCAGTCTTTATTTACAGACCGCCAGAAATGACCGTAGCTATAATTTGTTTCTGAAAATTCTACACAGTCAACCCACAATAAATTAGAATAGATATGAAACCAACACCTACATTCTGTAAGTCAGATTATCAATTTTTAAGAGAATTGATCCTAAAAAGTAAAAACGCAACCAATGCCAAAGAAATCGGGCAGCTTTCACACGAACTGGACCGTGCTGTTATCCGTAAAGAAAGTGAATTAGACAGCAGCACTATACGCATTAATTCGCATGTTATTATTGAAGATGTAAAAGCAAAAAAACAAATGAAAATTCAAATTGTCCTTCCTTCATTTGCAGACGTAAAAGAGGGCAAAATATCAATATTAGCACCACTAAGTGTTGCCATAATTGGCTTTAAAAAAGACGATGTTGTCGATTGGGAATTACCGGCCGGAATAAAAACTTTAAAAATAGCAGCGGTTGACAATTCTTCTGAAAACGCTTCTTAATTTTCTAAACACCTCCCGCGTGAAGGTGTTTTTTTATGCTCAGTTTGGAGCAAAAAAAAAAACTATTCAAAAATAATATGAATAGTTTTTATGCTTTTTAAATTGCTACTCCTTACAATTGAGAAGTTATATAGTTTGATATTAAAGCAATTTGAGTATCGTCTACCTTCGCTTTTTTCTGCATTCTTACCAGAATTGGTTTCCAGTCTTCCTGACTAAATTTCTTCGGATCGTACAATTTATGACATCTTGCACAACTGTTTTCGTACAAGTTTTTACCTTCTGCCAATGCAGGAGTTAGCTCTGTAGTTTTTGCCGTCTCAGTTGCAGCCGGAGTGGCTGTTGCAACCGGAGCAGCTTTTTTTGTACCGCACGAAATCAAAAGCAATGTCGCAGCGGTTAAAGTTAGGATCCTTAATTTCATTGTTCTTGTTTTTTTAAGTAAATATAAAAAAAATCCCATTCGGCTCGCGAATGGGATTGCTATTTAAAACAATACTAAATTGCTGTAAAGTCTTATTTTACGTCCATTAATTCAACGTCAAAAATCAAAGTTGCGTGTGGCGGAATAACTCCTCCTGCACCTGAAGCTCCATAAGCTAAATCAGATGGAATTACAAAACGAGCTTTGTCACCTACTTGTAATAAAGCAATACCTTCGTCCCATCCTTCGATAACCTGACCCTGACCTAATCTAAATTCGATTGGTTTTTTACGTGGGTAAGAGGAATCAAATACTTTTCCGTTTTCTAAAGAACCTTCGTAATGTACTGCAACAGTTTTACCTGCTTCCGCTTTTTTACCTTCTCCTTTTTGAATCATTTTATAACGCAATCCACTCTCTGTTTTATCAAAACCTGCAGCCAATTGCTCCATCTTTGCTTCTGATTCAGCTTTTAAAGCAGCATCACGCTTCAAACGAGCTCCTTTTAAAGAGATAAAAGCCTCGATTGCATTCCATTTTTGAGCTTCTTCACCTACTCTGATGATTTCTACTGCATCAAGATTATCACCCTGAGCTACAGCATCAACAACATCCTGTCCTTCGATTACATGACCAAAAACGGTATGTTTTCCATCTAACCATGAAGTTGGAACGTGAGTAATGTAAAATTGAGAACCGTTACTTGCCGGACCTGAATTTGCCATTGCTAAAACTCCCGGACGATCGTGTTTCAAGCTTGGGTGAAACTCATCATCAAATTTGTATCCAGGATCTCCGGTTCCGGTTCCTTTTGGACATCCTCCCTGAATCATAAAATCAGGAATTACTCTGTGAAAAGTTAATCCGTCATAGAATTTTTGTCCTTGAGGTTTTACTTTATTTTCCATATTTCCTTCTGCAAGAGCTACAAAATTCCCTACGGTCCCAGGTGTTAAATCATGTGTAAGTTTTACTAAAATCGAACCTTTACTAGTGTTGAATTTAGCGTATATTCCGTTTTCCATGGTTGTTATTTTTTATTTGATTGCAAATTTACAAATTAATTTTATATCAATTTATGCTTTCTGTTTTTTAGACTTTGATTTGTAAGTAAGGCCATAAACCGTAAATGCCAGTGCCGATAATCCAACACATCCAATGGTTACTGCGTGCCATCCGCCCAGTTTCCATAACAACAATCCGTAAGCCGATCCCGCTGCTGTTCCT
The DNA here is from genome assembly GCF_025947365.1 of Flavobacterium sp. N502540. NCBI lineage: Bacteria > Pseudomonadati > Bacteroidota > Flavobacteriia > Flavobacteriales > Flavobacteriaceae > Flavobacterium > Flavobacterium sp. N502540. Next base: position 3,267,591 of record NZ_CP110012.1, on the reverse strand, counting down.
AAAAAACTAAAAGACATAAAGACGGTATTCAATCGGTTTCTGGCTTCCGGAAGTAAGGAATACACGCGGGTTTGATTTGAAATATGAACTCCCTGAATTCCGATATCAATAAATACAATTCCAATCGCAATTCCGATCACACTTTCTATTGAAAAATAAAAAACCAGAAAACTAATTAAAATCAATAAACAGCCATAACCTACTGCAATTCTTGAATTTCCTTTGTCTCCCATTTTTCCTACTAACGGCGCTGCCAAAGCTCCTGAAGCTCCCACGATTCCAAATAGTCCAATTGTAGCACTGTTAAAACCGAATGGCTCTCCCGAAAGCAGCAAAACCATAGTGGTCCAAAAAGCTCCGAATTGTGCAAAACTAAATACATTTATCAATGTCGCTTCACGCAAAACCGGCTGTGTTTTTATAAGTGTAAAAAGGGATTGAATCAGCTGTCCGTAAGTTCCTTCAAACTGTGGTTTATTCACCGGGAATTTATTCTGAATCACAAAAAAGATCAGTAAACAAATACCTGCAGCAATATAAAACATAGACCTCCAACCTAGCAACTGACCGATAAATCCGCTTAAAGTTCTGGAAAGCAATATCCCCACAAGTAAACCGCTCATTATGGTTCCGACTACTTTTCCACGTTGTTCCGGCGCACTTAAAGATGCTGCCAATGGTAAAATTAACTGGGGTACAATTGAAGTAATTCCGATTAACAAAGAAGCTATCTGCAAAAGGAAGAAGCTTTTTGCTGTAGCTGCCACAATCAAGGCAATTACAGAAGCAAAAGTGGTGATTAAAATTTGCTTTTTACGTTCGATTTTATCTCCTAGTGGAACCATGAAAAACAGCCCTATAGCATAACCCGCTTGGGTTAGATAGGTTATTGTTCCCGCACTGGCTTCAGGAATTTTAAATTCGTTGGCAATTAAAACAATTAAAGGCTGGCAGTAATACAGATTTGCAACTATAAGTCCGGTGCAAGCTGCCATAAATAAGACATTCGTTTTGGATAAATTCATTTTGCAAAAATACCAATCTAATTATTACCAAAACTTTAAAAAAATTATAATTTTTAAAGGTTTCAAAGCCAATCCGGTTCTTATTTTATCGCTTTTAATGGATTTTAAACTCTTACGATTGTATAAAATCTTCTCGCATTGGACTAAAAACATCTGTCAGAAGTCCGCTTTCCAGACAAACTACTCCATGAATAGCATGAGGCGGAATGTAAAAACTGTCTCCTTCTTTTAGCGTTTGGGTGACGCCGTTAATGGTAACATCAAATTTCCCACTGGAAACATACGTTACCTGAGAATGATAGTGCTCGTGTAAAACTCCGATTCCGCCTTTCTCAAAATGTACATTTACCAACATCACTCTTTCATCGAAAGCCAGAATTTTACGTTTGATTCCTTCTCCTACGATCTCCCATTCGATTTCATCTCCTTTTATAAATTCTTTGCTTGTTTTTAGATGCTGCATTTTCTCTGTGTTTAATTAACTTTTCGTTTCTTGCCAATTCCATTAACCGGCTAACGTCTTTTCATTCCGGCTATTTTTATCAAATTTAAGCCAATCTGTTTTCTTATCGCTTACTTCTAAATTAATTCTTTAAAAATAAACTTTTCATCATAATCGACTTCAGACTTTTGCAAAAAGTGAATATACTCCTCTCTCAGAGTTTTCTTTTTGTGGTGCGCTTCCTGGTTTTCAATATACCTGATTACAGTACTCAGTTGAGATTTACTGTATGAAAACGCTCCATAACCTTCCTGCCACTGAAAATGACTCTTAGACAATTTATTACTATTAATCCATTTTGAAGAATCCTGTTTAATATTTTTCATCAAATCGGAAATTGATTGCGCAGGTCTGATCCCGATCAAAATATGAATATGGTCCGATACGCCATTTATCGCCAGAAGCTTATGCTCATTATTTTTTATAATTCCCGCTATATATTGATATAATTCGGCTTTCCATTCCTTGTCTATTAACGCCCGTCTGAATTTTACTGCGAAAACAAAATGAATATGTATTTGGGTGTATGTGTTTGCCATTACCGATATGTAATTCCTGACGGAATAATTTGCGATGTGTAAAACATATTTTTTTTGATTCTACTACCAATATTTAATTCCTGACGGAATAATTTGTGATGTGTAAAACATATTTTTTTGATAGCCAAATTTAATTCCTGACGGAATAATTTTAGATCATTTAAAATGAAAGAATAAAGCTACAAATATTTTATCATTAAATATTACTTCCCTCAATTTATTTTACTTATTAGCAAAAAAAATGCTCCGTCAGGAGCAAAATATCGGTAATCCATCGTCAACACTGTCCCGTAGGGACAACACCTCTTTTTACAGTTAGCAGCTGCCCTTAGTTTTCTTCTTCTTCAAAATTATCGAAATAGGTAAAATCTTTGGTTATCAATCCGTTTTCAATGGTAAAAATAGTGCAGATTGGCAGTTCAAATTTTGAATTATCAGGTGCTGTACCTGTTGAAACAAATTCTACAATAATATGTTTGTCTCCCGACGGGTAAACCTGAATCACTTTATCGTGCAGATCCGGAAATGCAGCATTTAGCTCCGCATACTTATCTGCAATTTGTTTGCGGGTTTGTTTTACAATTCCCGGCCCTAACGAAGGGTCTTTAAAATCAGCGGTATCCGTGTACATTTCTGACATCTTCTTCCAATCGTGGTTGTTAAAATGCTCAAAATACTGTTTGATTAATTGTTCATTTTTTGTGGCATCCATAGGTTTTGATTGATTTTGATTGTTACAGGAAATAATTAGAAAAAACACCATTAGTATTGCTATTTTTCTCATGATTTATCATTTTAAGTTACTTAAGATCAGTATAAATATACTCAAATGATTTTCACCGAAGTGATAAATCAGCGCTATTTTCTGATAAAAAACAATCAATCCATTTATTTTACAGCAATCGTTTGTGGTGGCTGCTGTTGTTTATCGGTTTTATACAAATAAATTTTCCCGTCTTTATGGGTGTATATATAGGTATAGTTCCAATAATTTGGACCGGCAATTCTGGTACCTTCACTTGTATCTGTATTTGCATATACCTGATCTGCATAAATTAATATTTCGCCATGATCCTGATTGTTTATAGTACGTATGGGAGGTCCCCACGCCTTTATAAGATTTTTTTTAGACTGACCAATCCATTGATCGTTTGGATTTTTAGCTGTTGCACATGCCTGTAAAATCAATATAATTGTTAGTAAGAGTAGCTTTTTCATGAGTTTTTTTTTTAAGTATCTTGTACACAGTGGAATAATTGAATTGTAATATTACTTAAAATTAGACATCTTTTTTTTACATTTTAGTAGTTCAATGTTATATAATCATCATCTATTCAACTGTAAAACATATACTTAAACACAATTCACTAAATAACACGCTGGTTAGCAACTCATTCTTACCAGCCTCTTAATTATTTTCTCTCATTTTCAAATCTTGAAAATTCACAAAAATTAACTTTGTATCTTTGCATCTTAGAACTATTGAAGAAAAAAAATGCGAATTGACATTATTACGATTTTACCTGAATTATTAAAGAGTCCGTTTGAGGCTTCGATTATGAAACGTGCCATAGACAAAGGTTTAGTAGAAGTTCATTTTCATAATTTGCGTGATTATACCACAAATAGGCAAAAAAGTGTTGACGATTATCCGTTTGGCGGAGGTGCCGGAATGGTAATGACGGTTCAGCCTATTGATGACTGTATCACGCATTTAAAAAGCCAGCGCGAGTACGATGAAATTATATATATGTCACCTGATGGAGAAACTCTAAATCAAAAAATGGCCAATACGATGTCGATGTATGAAAACATTATCATTCTCTGCGGACATTATAAAGGGGTAGATCAACGTGTACGTGATCATTTTATTACCAAAGAAATTTCAATTGGCGATTATGTATTATCCGGTGGAGAATTAGGCGCTTTAGTATTATCTGATGCTTTAATCCGACTGATTCCTGGTGTTTTGAGCGACGAAACTTCAGCATTGACTGACAGTTTTCAGGACAATTTGCTTTCGGGACCTATATACACAAGACCTGCAGATTATAAAGGCTGGAAAGTTCCCGAAGTATTAACGAGCGGACATTTTGCTAAAATTGACAAATGGCGAGAGGATATGGCCTACGAACATACTAAAAACAGACGTCCGGATTTATTGGAAGAAAAATAAAAAATATTCCCTCCTCATTTCTTTTTAGTGATTCTTCTCCATCATACTTGAAAGCTGTAATTATCGTTATCCTTTTTTGTTACTTCTTTCTAAAAGCTAAAAAATGAGCGATTTTAATCTGAAACATATTTACAATACACGGAATTATATTGAGATGAATTACAATCAAATCATCTCAATAAATTCTCTGGAGCGTATTTCCTGTTACTCCTACAGGAATTTGCAACGCATTTTTTATTCTTTATTCAATGAAACCATCGGCGCTTATCAAACCCGATTGAAAGTAGAAAACGGGTACAAAAAACTAATCTATTCGAACAAACAAATCTCAGAAATTGCGCTTGAAGTAGGTTTTGCCGATGTACAGTCTTTTTCAAAAACCTTCAAAAAACATTTCGACTGCGCTCCTTCACTAGCCCGCAATCAAAAAGAACTTTTATTAAACGATACGGGTATTCTTCAATCTTTTACCTCCTTTTTAAAGCCTGAAATACTTGTAATTCCGGAAACAGCTGTTTATTATCTTAGCTCCAAAACGCATTATATTAATCCCGAAATAGAAAATCTTTGGGACACTCTTTTAAAAAATGAATTCCCTCAAACTGATGCTCATTTCTTCGGAGTTATAACGGATGATATTTTAATTACCGAAAAAATAAACTGCACTTACGAAGCCTGCATTGCTACAACTGCTGTTCTTAAAAATCTTCCAAAGAAGCAAATTTTTGGAGGCAAATATGCTCGCTTTTTTCACCATGGAAGCTACAACACCCTTGAAGAAACGTATAATCAAATCTTTGGTGGCTGGTTTCTAACCCATGATTTTGAACTTTCACATTTGCCTGTTATTGAACAATATCTAAAAACCAGCGACAATTGTGATAACGAATCTGACTATCTCACAGCGATTTTTATTCCGCTTATTTGATTTGTCCATTTTGGACAACTAACCGTTTATCGCTTGATACTATCTTTGCATCGTCAAAACACTAGTAACACAATGACACTAAACAAGTTAATCCACAACAAACTCAAATTAAGATGAAAAAATTATTTTTACCAATAGTACTACTTCCTTTGTTCACTTCCTGCCAGGAAGACGGAATGTCTGCAACACCAAACGAACCAACTGAATCCATTAAAAGCGAGATTATGTATACCATGCCTGAAGAATCTGCTCCGCATGAAGGAACCTGGCTGCAATGGCCACACCAATATCAATACGGTATAAACTATAGAGATGATCTGGACGCTACATGGGTTGCCATGACAAAATCATTGTCGACAAGTGAAAAGGTGCATATCGTTGCTTACAATACCAACGAAAAGAACAGAATTACAACTTTATTACAAAATGCAGGAGTTTCTCTTTCTTCCATCGATTTTAAAATCTATAAAACAGATGATGTTTGGGTACGAGATAATGGTCCTATTTATGTAAAAGACAAAAACAACCAATTGGTAATTCAGGACTGGGGCTTTAATGGCTGGGGAGAAAAAGCTGATTTTAAAAACTGCAACACCATACCTGCACAAATTGCCGCAGATCAAAGTACAACAGTTGTAGATTTAAATGCGATCATGATCAACGAAGGAGGAGCTGTAGAAATAGATGGAAAAGGAACCTTATTAGCTACTAAAAGCTCTATTCTGAACTCAAATCGTAATCCCGGAATGAGTCAGGCACAAGCTGAAGCCATTTTTAAAAAATATTTAGGAGTGTCTAACTTCATCTGGCTGAACGGAAAAGCAGGAAAAGAAATTACTGACATGCACATTGACGGGTTTGCACGATTTGGTAATGACAACACCATCGTGACGATGAGCGAAGATGATTTACTGTACTGGGAAGTACCAGAAGGAGACATTCCTACTTTGTACAATTCAAAAGATTTAAAAGGTAAAAAATACAATTTCCTAAAACTGCCTTTGACTCAAAACAAAGTGGTAACGACCTATGGAAAAAAATTAGGCTACAAAGGCTCATATGTTAATTACTACATTGGAAACACAGTTGTATTGGTTCCTAATTACAATGACCCTAATGATGCTGTTGCCAATCAATTGATTCAAAGCTTGTATCCTAACAGAAAGGTAATTGGTATCGACGTTCGTAATTTGTATGCTAATGGAGGAATGATCCACTGTGTGACGCAGCAGCAGCCAAAATAAAAAGTTTCTTTTGTTTCAAGTTTCAAGTTTCAGGTTCTTATGATCCGCAATCAAAACTTGAAACCTGAAACTTGAAACTTGAAACCTGAAACTCTTAACCTTCAATTTATCAGCAACTTAAAATAATTTACAATTTATAATTCATAATTTACAATTATTTTTTACATTTGCACCCGAATTAGACTAACCTCTGGCGAAATACGTGAATGTTACTCTAAATAAACAATAATAAAAATTATCATGGCAGATTTATTAAAGTTCGTTCAAAACGAATTCGTTGCTAAAAAAGATTTCCCTGTTTTCGGAGCTGGAGATACTATCACAGTTTACTACGAAATTAAAGAGGGTGAAAAAACAAGAACTCAGTTTTTTAAAGGAGTTGTTATTCAAAGAAGAGGTTCTGGTAACACAGAAACTTTCACTATTCGTAAAATGTCTGGAGCTATTGGAGTTGAGCGTATCTTCCCAGTGAACTTGCCAGCTTTACAAAAAATTGAAATCAACAAAAAAGGAGCTGTACGTAGAGCTAGAATTTTCTACTTCAGAGAACTTACTGGTAAAAAAGCTAAGATTAAAGATAAAAGAAGATAATCATTTATCTATTGGTTATAAAGAACTCGTTTCATTTGAAACGGGTTTTTTTTTGCCTGTTTTTTAAAATTTTCAGGAGCTAATCCCGCTATTCGTTTCAATCTTTTGCTTTAAAAAAAAAAAGCAAAAGGATTTCCACTGCTATCGGGGCTAAGACAATCATTTGCATAAGAGCTTTTAGTTTACGCCAAACCCGGGTTTTAAAAACCTGTCGGGTTTTTAAGATTGCGCGACATACATCATTTCAACGGATTAAAATCCGTTTTTATCTGCGTTTTTACGAAGTAAATCTGTTTCATCCGCGTCAAAATTAGACACTGATTTTACTGATTCGCTAAAGCGTAAACACAGATTAAAACGGATTTCATCAGCTTAATCTTGTCATTTCGAGGAACGAGACCCGAGCGATATCGAACAGACGAAGTAAATCTCCGCAAGAAACTCCTTTCCTAAAGCCGCCAATCTTTGTAGAGTTTCTTGCGAAGATTTCTCGTTCCTCGAAATGACAAACTATACGGATTACTGTTGAGCTTCGGGACGCAATCAAAATCGTCAATCTTTGCCAAATCCCGCGTGTGATTTCTCCTTCGTCGAAATGACATAAAATGAGAAAAGAAAATCTTTTCAAGCTTTGCGTTTTTTTTCCTTTTCTATTCCTGAAAAAAGTTTACCTATTTATACTTCATCCTAAAAAGATTTACAAGGAATTTTTTACTGTGGCAAAATGAAAACAAAAAATTATTTTGTCACACTTTCTGTAACAAAATGAAAATAAATTAAAAATTGTTACAGCTTTTGTGGCAAAACAAAAATAAAAATAAAATTTGCCACAAAAATAAAAAAGGCTCCCACGCTCGTGTAAATGCAAAAAAATCATTTGATAAAAGCAAAAATGCGCAAAAGTCTCCAAAAGACATTTGCGCATTCTTACTATAAAAATTCTCTTTCGAGACTATTACTTTCCTTTTAATACTTTTTCTAAATACTCGATTTTATCTTTTTCTGCTTGTAGCAAACGCTCGTAAAGCTTTTCTTTTTCATGGAAAGTTTCAATTAATTTATCCAATGGATTAAAAGTACAATGATTTGCATTGAATGCTCCATTTGTAAAACTGTTATCATGAAAACTATTAAAATAATTAATCATATTGTCTTCCGAGAAATTTTTGATTGCTTCTACGGTTACGCCAAGCGCTTTTGCAACTTCAGCAAGTCTTTCATCATCTATTGTTTCACTATTTTCAATCGCTGAAACTGTTTGTTGGCTTGTGCCTAAAGCTTGCGCCAAAGCTTCCTGTTTCATATCTCGAAGTTCACGGATACGGCTAATTTTTCGACCTATATGGCTTGGTTTTGTTAGTGTGCTCATAATTCAAAGATAATGATTAAGTTTAATAACAAGCAACTGGTAAAAAACATATTAAACAATGTAACTTACCCTTTGTCGCTCATTCATTCATTAAACCAAAAATACAATTTTTCAGACAAAAGGACAGCACTAAAATGATTTTATACAACTGGAAAGGTTTCTCTGTTTCGAAATCGCCCACTTTTCTTAGTGATCCATCAAAACCGTAATTTTTTAATACCAAAATCGCCGATTTGACAATTTAAAGACCTCGAAATAACAATCTGATAATTTCGGCATTTCTCCTGAAAACTACACCGTTTTCGGACTGTTTTTATTATATTTGCTCCGCTCATTCTGAGCCGACTATACCTTTTACATTGCCATTCTCTGGCGATACGATTATAAAAAAAAAAAAAATGACACAGAATTCGAAAATCTATTACACCTTAACTGATGAGGCGCCCTTGTTAGCGACTTATTCTTTTTTACCTATTGTTCAAGCATTTACGGGTACTGCTGGTATCGCTATTGAAACCAGAGACATCTCTTTGGCTGGCAGAATTTTATCTAATTTTCCTGAGCTTCTAACAGCTGCTCAAAAAACCGGAGATGCCTTGGCTGAATTAGGTCAGTTGGCAACACAGCCTGATGCTAACATCATCAAATTACCAAACATTTCTGCATCGGTACCGCAATTAAAAGCGGCTATTGCTGAGTTACAGTCACATGGTTACGGAATTCCAAATTATCCTGAAGATCCGCAAAATGATGCTGAAAAGGAAATTAAAGCAAAATATGCTAAAGTTTTAGGTTCTGCTGTAAACCCGGTTTTACGTGAAGGAAACTCAGATCGTAGAGCACCAAGAGCAGTAAAGAACTTTGCAAAATCAAATCCACACTCCATGGGTGCATGGTCTGCTGATTCTAAAACAAAAGTAGCTTCAATGTCAAACGGTGATTTCTACGGAAGTGAAAAATCGCTTACAGTTGCAGAAGCTAATGATGTAAAAATTGAATTCGTTGCAAAAGACGGTACAACTACTGTATTAAAAGCCAGTACTCCGCTTAAAGCAGGTGAGATCATTGACAGTTCTGTTTTAAGTGTAAAAAAATTAAAAGCTTTTGCTGCTGATGCTATCGCTGATGCTAAAAAAGAAGGTGTTTTACTTTCGGTACACTTAAAAGCGACCATGATGAAAGTATCAGATCCAATTATCTTTGGTGCTATCGTTGAAGTATACTTTGCTGATCTTTTCAAAAAATATGAAACTTTATTTGCAGAATTAAACATTGACACCAGAAATGGTTTAGGTGACATCTATGCAAAAATTGCAGGAAGACCTGAACAAGCGGAAGTGGAAGCTGACATTACTAAAGCAATCGAAAACGGTCCTGCTTTGGCAATGGTGAATTCTGATAAAGGAATTACAAACTTACACGTACCTTCGGATGTAATTGTTGATGCATCTATGCCAGCAATGATTCGTACTTCAGGGCAGATGTACAATAAAGAAGGAAAACAACAAGATACTATTGCAGTTATTCCGGATCGCTCTTACGCTGGAATTTACACGGCTACTATCGATTTCTGTAAAAAACACGGTGCTTTTGATCCTAAAACAATGGGAAGTGTTCCTAACGTAGGTTTGATGGCTCAAAAAGCAGAAGAATACGGATCTCATGACAAAACATTCCAAATAAAAGCTGACGGAGTTGTTCGTGTAACAGACAACAAAGGAACTGTTTTAATGGAACAAAGCGTTGAAACTAATGATATTTTCAGAATGTGTCAGGCCAAAGACGCTCCAATTCAGGACTGGGTTAAACTAGCTGTAAACAGAGCACGTTTATCTGATACTCCTGCCGTTTTCTGGTTAGACGAAAACAGAGCGCATGACAGAGAATTGATCACAAAAGTTCAAAAATATTTAAAAGATCACAATACCGTAAATCTGGATATTCGCATCTTAAACCCAGTTGCTGCTACTGAATTTACTTTAGACAGAATCATCAAAGGTTTAGACACCATCTCGGTAACCGGAAACGTTTTACGTGATTATTTAACCGATTTGTTTCCAATTCTGGAATTAGGAACTTCGGCTAAAATGTTATCTATCGTTCCGTTAATGAACGGCGGTGGATTGTTTGAAACGGGTGCAGGAGGTTCAGCGCCAAAACACGTAGAGCAATTTACAGAAGAAGGATATTTACGTTGGGATTCATTAGGAGAATTTTTAGCCCTTGGAGCTTCTTTAGAGCATTTAGGACAAACTTTAGACAATTCTAAAGCAATTGTTCTGTCTGAAACTTTAGACCAGGCAAATGATAAATTCCTTGCCAATGATAAATCTCCAGCTCGTAAAGTAGGTCAGATTGACAACCGTGGTTCTCATTTTTACCTTGCATACTACTGGGCTCAGGCTTTGGCTGCTCAAAACAAAGATGCTGAATTAAAAGCGATCTTCACTCCAATTGCTGCTGAATTTGAAGCTAACGAAGCTAAAATCGATGCTGAATTAATTGGTGCACAAGGAAAGCCTCAAACGATTGGTGGTTATTACCAACCAACTCCGGAGTTAGTAAGCAAAGCAATGCGACCAAGCGAAACATTCAACTCCATTATCGCCCAAATAAAATAGTATAATGAAATGATAGAGATATAAAACGTATCTCCCCTAAAAAGACAACTTTCAACAGTTGTCTTTTTTTATGAGTCAAACTAAAAAAACTCTGAACCTTTGAACCCCTACACCTTTGAACCTCAGAAAAAGAGCCATTCTTAACTAATCTTTAACAAACGTTCTGCAGAAATATTTAACAAGAATCACTAACTATGTGACTCAAAACCAAGACAATGACCACCAAAAAAAATACCACTTTTTTGTTTTTTCTATTTACCATTTTAACATCATTTTCTCAGGAAAAATTCACACTGAGCGGTACCATCACCGACTTTAAAAACAATGAAACTTTAATTGGTGTAAACCTCTATATTCCGGCCTTGAAAATGGGTACTACCACCAATGAATATGGCTTTTATTCTCTAACTGTTCCACAGGGCGAATATCAAATTGAAATTAGTTATGTTGGTTATCAGACTCTTCAAAAGACCATTATTTTAAATCAAAACACAAAAAATAATTTTGCCATTATCGAAAGTGGTGAAGAGCTTAAGGAGGTCATAATTACTGATAATAAAGGTAAAATCAACATCAAATCGCCTGAAATGAGTGCCAATAAGCTCTCCATTGCCACGATTAAAAGAATGCCGGTTGTTTTAGGTGAAGTCGATGTCTTAAAATCAATTTTACTACTCCCGGGAGTTACCAACGCAGGTGAAGGAGCTTCGGGGTTCAATGTACGTGGCGGGGGTGCCGATCAGAATTTGATTTTGCTAGACGAAGCTACTATCTTTAATTCTTCTCATGTATTTGGTTTTTTCTCCGTTTTTAATCCGGATGCCATCAAAGATTTAAAATTATATAAGGGCGGAATTCCGGCCCGCTATGGCGGAAGAGCCTCTTCTGTTTTAGACATTTATCAAAAAGACGGAAACAGCAAAGAATTTCATGTCAATGGTGGAATTGGATTAATTTCAAGTCGAATTTTAGCCGAAGGCCCGCTAGTGAAAGACAAAGGTTCATTCCTTATTGGAGGAAGAGCTTCTTACGCTCATTTATTTCTAAAGTTATCCGAAGATCAAAAAAACAACGCTGCTTATTTCTATGATTTGAATACTAAATTGAGTTATAAGCTAAACGAAAACAACAGCTTGTATTTATCGGGTTATTTTGGCCGTGACGTATTTAGTCTGAACAAGAGCTTTACCAATATTTACGGAAATTCGACCCTAAACCTGCGCTGGAATCACCTATATTCCGATAAATTATTTGCCAATTTATCTCTGATTTACAGCGATTACTATTACGGTCTTGACTTAGATTTTGTAGGCTTTAAATGGGACTCCGGAATTAAAAATTATAACATCAAATACGATTTCAAAAACTATATCTCAGATAAATTCAAACTGAACTACGGTTTAAACGGAATTTACTATGAATTTAATCCCGGAACCATTAAACCAAGTAATGAAAAATCCGGAATTAATCCGGACCAACTGGACAAAAAATATGCTTTTGAACCTTCTGTTTATATCGAAGCCGAGAATCAGCTTTCAAAAAAACTCACACTAGCTTACGGCTTGCGCTACAGTCTTTTCTATCGCTTAGGTACTTCTACTATTAATTATTACAACAATAACGAAGCCGTTACCTTCAATAATAATATGCAGATTTACGAAAAAGGAATCCCTGTCTCAACAAAATACTTCGGTAAAAACAAGGTCATTCAGGATTACAACAATTTCGAACCGCGGCTTTCGGTTTCTTATCAGTTAAACGACGATCAGGCTATTAAAGCAAGCTATAACCGCATGGCGCAGTATCTTCAATTGATTTCGAATACCTCATCACCTACTCCGCTTGATGTGTGGATGCCTAGTGATAACTACATCAAACCCCAGATTGCAGATCAGGTTGCTTTGGGCTATTTTAGAAATATTAATAATGGCGCCTATACCGTTGAAGTAGAAACATATTACAAAAAGATTCAAAACCGACTTGATTATATCGATGGTGCCGATTTGATTGCGAATAATGCGATCGAACAAATAGTTCTGAACGGAAGAATGAGAGCTTATGGTGTCGAATTTATGCTTAAGAAAAATGAAGGCAAATTCAACGGATGGATTTCCTATACTTTATCCAAATCACAACAGCAGACTCCGGGAAGAACTCCTGAAGAGACCGGTATCAACAACGGACAATGGTACAGTTCTGCCTATGATAAAACGCATAATTTAGCCGTGACATCAGCTTATAACCTGAACGAGAAATGGTCATTTGGAGCTAATTTTGCGCTTCAGTCAGGACAGCCTGTTACCTATCCAAATGGACAATATCAGTATTTAGGAATTACGGTGCCTAGTTATGGTTTAAGAAACGACAATCGTTTGCCGGCCTATCACCATTTAGATGTTTCGGCAACTTTGACACCCCGAAAAAACAAAGACAGGAAGTGGAAAGCAGAATGGGTTTTTAGTATTTACAATTTATACAACCGCCAGAATGCGGCCTCGATTAATTTCCGCCAAAATACCGATACCGCTGCAAATGAAGCCGTAAAAACTTCAATTTTCGGAATTGTTCCGGCCGTTAGCTATAATTTTAAATTTTAAGACCAACCTTCCCTCCAAAGAAAATAAAAAACAGATCATGAAAAAAGCAACTCTTTTAATTGTCCTTTTTATATCGATTTTCTTCACTGGCTGTGAAGAAGTTGTGGATGTTAATCTGGATACTGCCCCGCCAAAATTAGTTATTGAAGCGGCTATAAACTGGCAAAAAGGAACTACAGGAAAGCAACAAACCATAAAACTGACCACCACTACAGGTTATTTTCAAAATGTTATTCCAATTGTTTCAGGCGCAACCGTATTTATCACGAACAGCCAGAATATAAAGTTCAATTTTAGTGAAGTTCCGAAAACCGGACGTTATGTTTGCTCGAATTTCATTCCGGTAATTGACGAAATCTATACCTTAACGGTAGTTTCCGGCGGAATTACTTATACTGCCACTGAATCTATGAAATCAGTCACTCCCATAACCCGGGTGGAACAAAACAATCAGGGCGGTTTTTCAGGAAAAAAAGTGGAAACCCGTGCTTATTTTAACGATCCTGCCAATGCCGATAATTTTTATCTTTTTAAATATGTATATTCGACGAAAATTACTTCAACTTATTACGTTACTGAAGACAAATTTTTTCAGGGAAATGAATATTTCAGCACTTCTGATGATGACGATTTAAAAGTTGGAAATGAAGTCGAAATGACACATTACGGCATCTCTAAACAATATTACAATTATATGAGTATTCTGGTGAGTATTGCCGGAAACAATGTTGGCGGACCTTTTCAGTCTCCTCCCGCAACCGTAAGAGGAAATATTATCAATACGGCCGATAAGGCTAATTTTCCGTTAGGTTATTTTTCGCTTAGTGAAACCGATTACAAAAAATACAAAATTCAATAAAGAATGGAAGCCAGAATTCAGATTTTATCCGGAAAAAAACTAATTGGTAAATACGTAATAATGTCATTTTTGGAAAACAAAACCCATGAATTATGGAGTTCGTTTATGCCGAAACGAAAAGAAATTAAGAACATGATCGATGCCAACTTGTATTCTCTGGAAGTTTTTCCAACGGCACATTTTGACAATTTTGATCCCGGAAATACCTTCGAGAAATGGGCTGCAGTCGAAGTCTCTGCATTTGATGAAGTACCACAGGAAATGGAATCTTTGGTAATTCCTGAAGGATTGTATGCTGTTTTTGTTCATAAAGGCCCTCAAAGCGAAGGCCACAAAACGTATCGTGAAATTTTTGTAGATTGGCTCCCCAATTCAGCGTATACGGTTGATGAAAGACCGCACTTTGCCGTAATGGGTGAAAAATACAAAAAAGAAGATCCGGATTCGGAAGAAGAAATCTGGATTCCGATAACCCAAAAAGCTTAAAAACTATGTTGATCGATACCTTAAAAATTCTTTTTAACAGAGACCTGAACAAATTAAAAGTTGAAATCGAATCCTATCAAAACAAGGCTCTGATTTGGACAATTGCACCTGACATTTCCAATTCAGCCGGAAATCTTTGTTTGCATCTGATAGGAAATATAAATACCTATATTGGTGCCGAATTAGGAAAAACAGATTATGTTCGTGATCGTCCATTGGAATTTTCCCTGAAAGATATTCCGAGATCAGAGCTCATCAGCAAAATTGAACGTACTATTTTGGTGGTAAACAATACCCTTGACAGCTTAACCGAAGCCGATTTAGAGCTTATCTATCCGCAAATTGTTTTCGAAAAAGAAATGACAACCGGTTTCTTTTTAGTGCATCTTTCTACCCATTTAGCGTATCATTTAGGGCAAATCAATTACCATAGAAGATTAGTTTTTTAAGTTTACAGTCGTTGTGTTCGGTCTCAGTTCTCAGTCGCAGTTTACAGTCACAGTGTTCAGTTTCAGTCGCAGTAACGGTTTTCGAAATACTGTAAACTGAGACTGTAAACTGAATACTGCGACTAAACACTAACTTTTGTACATTTGCAGCACATTTCAAATTAAAAAACTAAATGTCTTCACACCATATCGTACGCGACGACCAGGAACCTGCTTTAATTATAGCCAACGGAGCAGCATGTAATCCGGAATTATTAGGACAATTACTGGAATGGTCTCCTCTGGTTATCGTACTTGATTCGGCCATTGAAAGAGTAATTGAATTGGGCATCAAAGTCGATGTCCTTCTGGGCGATTTCGACCGTGGTTTTGATCCTGAAATTTACAAGACAACACAATATCCTATCGAGATCGTTCATACTCCCGATCAGGACAAAACCGATTTAGAGAAAGCTTTTGATTATTTAATCGATCGCAAAATACCTGCTGTAAATGTTCTCTGGGCCACCGGAAAACGTGCAGACCATACCATAACCAATATCACCAATATTGCCCGTTACCGCGATTTGCTTAAAATTGTTATTCTCGACGATCATTCAAAAGTATTCTTACTGCCTCGCAAATTCGAGAAGTGGTACACCGCAAAAACTCCTATCTCCTTGATTCCGATTGGGGTGGTTAACGGAATTTACTCAACCAATTTACAATATCCTCTGGAAAACGATACCTTAACCATTGGCTACAGAACCGGAAGCAGCAATTCAGTTCTTCAGGATGGTTTAGTGACAATCGCCCACACCAACGGTGATTTGCTGTTGATGGAATGCATGGATTAATTTTACAAGACGTTTCCTAAAAAAGGAATGCCTATCTTTGCACGGAAATTTACAAAAATGAAAACAACAGACAATTCCGAAAAAAACAATTTACATCCTCGAAATCTACATCGCTCGCGTTATGATTTCGAACTTCTTATCGCGAATTGTCCTGAGTTAAAAGCACAGGTTGCCATAAACATTCACGGAATTGAAACTATTGATTTCAGTAATCCTCTTTCAGTAAAACTGCTGAACAAGGCTTTACTACAAACTTATTACGACATACAAAACTGGGATATTCCTAAAAACTATCTTTGTCCGCCTATTCCCGGAAGAACAGATTACATTCATTATCTGGCCGATTTACTAGCCGAAACCAACGATGGAAATATTCCTCAGGGGGCATCAGTATTAGGTTTGGATATCGGAACAGGGGCTAACTGTATCTACCCTATTTTAGGAAATGCAATTTACGATTGGAGTTTCGTAGGAACAGATATCGACGAAAAAGCGATTGCAAATTGCAGCAAAATTATTGAAGCCAATCCAAAACTGATTGAAGCCATAAGCCTTCAGCGGCAAACAGAATCACGTTTCATTTTTAAAAATATCATCACACCCGAAGATCGTTTTACTTTTATGATGTGTAACCCTCCTTTTCATTCTTCTGCCGAAGAGGCCAACCAGAGTACCGTTCGCAAAGTTTCGAATTTAAATCCGAAGGAAAAGAAAAAAACAAATCCCGTTTTAAACTTCGGAGGTCAAAATGCCGAATTATGGTGCGATGGAGGTGAAATTGGTTTTGTAACTCAAATGATTTATGAAAGCGCCAGATATGCCATGCAGTGCTTATGGTTTACCACTCTGGTTTCAAAAAGAGACAATCTTTCCAGCATTTATAAAACATTAAACAAAGTAAATGCTGCTTCTATCAAAACAATCGATATGGCTCAGGGACAAAAAACAAGCCGAATTGTAGCCTGGACTTTTTTAAGTGAGGCACAGCAAAAGGCCTGGAAGTCTGAAAACGTCTAACATTGAAATTCTAATACTTTAAAATTAAATCCTGATAATCTTAGGGTTTACATTTTTTGTACCTTTAAAGTAATTTGAATTTTATTCCTATGCCAAAAAAAATCTTTATAGTAGTATTATTTTTTTTGCTTGCAGGTTGTGCCTCTTCAAAAAAGGCAAAATTTGACGATTATGTTTTTAAAACAAAAAGCGAAAAACAAGCTTATATCGATTCATACGATCAGGCGTTGAAACTTTGGGACATTCCTTATACGGAAGAAAACATACAAACCACTTACGGAACTGCCCACGTAATTGTTACCGGTTTAAGAGATGGCAAAGACCTGGTTCTGCTTCACGGAATGGATGCAAGTTCGACCATGTGGTATCCCAACATAAAAGCACTCTCCAAAACACACCGCATTTATGCCATTGATTTTATAATGGAACCCGGAAAATCTACTTTGACTTCTAAACCGCTCTCTTCAGAAGAAATAGTCCGTTTGCACAATGAAATTTTCAATCATTACAAATTAAAAAAAATTGATCTTATAGGAGCCTCCCGCGGTGGCTGGATCGCAACATTACTAGCCGCTCAAAAAGAAAATTCAATTGATAAAATAGTGCTGTTAAGCCCAGCACAAACCTTTAAATCTATAGACAAAGTAAGAAAGATGACTCCTGCTTTGATGTTGAAACTTTTCCCCAATGAAAAGAAATTCGAAAGAACATTAAAAATTTTTTCTATTCATCCTGAAAAAATCAGTCCGGTTTACAAAAGACAATTCTATTTGGCCAACAAATATGCAAAGTCAAATTCAAGCATGCTGAAAATGCGTCCTTTCTCAGATGATGAACTGAAATCCATCACCAATCCGGTTCTGGTTTTAATTGGAGATCAAGACATTATCAATTCACAAGAAACCCTCGAAAGAGCTCAGAAACTTTTAGTAAACGGTAAAACAAAAACGATTCATGATGCGGGTCATTTTTTAAGCATAGATCAATCTAAAGCTGTAAATGAAGAAATAATTGAGTTTTTAAATCCTAAGAAAACAAACTCAAACCCTTAAAGAAAAATATTTTTCGCAACGTAAATACGAATTAAATATTAAAAACTTAAAAAATAACTTTTAAAATAAACTAATCAATAGTTTTAACTTAAAATTATATATATTTACAATTACAGCAAAACTATTTTAAAAAATCGTCAAAATAGAGCGAACCATCCCCCTCAATCTACTGGACCAGTCCTAAATTAAAAAAGTGACAATAACCATATGGTTCAGAGATTTATTGAATAAAAATTCCAAAACAAATTCAATTTCAAAATAATTTATAGTAGACCGGCTTGCTATTTATTTTTTTGCTTTCATATTAATTTAAACCAAACTAATATAAACCAGAATTATGAAGAAGAATCTATTCAAAAACCAAATGTATTTACGACTCCAAAAAGTGTTACTCACACCTTTTGCATTCACTATTCTTTTAGCGAACGGCAACAATCTTACTGCTGCTGAAAATACGAAAAACCGAAAAAATACCATTCAGACCAATCAAAACAAACAAATCGATCTTGTCAAAGGAAAAGTTGTCGATGACACAGGAGCCTCTTTACCGGGAGTTACTGTTTTGGTCATCAGTACCAAAAAAGGAGCCGTTACCGATATTGACGGGAACTATACTATTGAGGCCAAAGTTGGTGACGTTCTGCAATTTTCATACGTAGGGTTACAAACCAAAACTGTAACAGTTAACGGATCAACTGTAAATGTTACGCTGTCGGGAGGCAGTGGTGAAAGCCTGGAGAATGTAGTGATCATTGGTTCGCGTAACCCTACCCGAACTGTTACAGAATCAGCTGTTCCTATAGATGTTATTGCAATGAAGGATATTGCAACACAAGGCGCACAAACCAACCTGAACCAGATTTTGAACATGGTGGCACCTTCCTTTACCTCAAATACCCAAACGGTAGCTGACGGAACGGATCACCTTGATCCGGCGCAATTAAGAGGTTTAGGCCCTGATCAGGTATTGGTTTTGGTAAATGGTAAAAGAAGGCATACCTCCTCTTTAGTTAACATAAACGGAACCCCGGGAAGAGGATCAGTAGGAACCGATTTGAATGCAATTCCCGCTTTCGCTCTTGAAAAAATAGAAGTACTGCGAGATGGTGCTTCTGCTCAATATGGCTCAGACGCTATAGCAGGGGTAATTAATCTTAACGTAAAAAAAGACACTAAAAAAATAGATATTAATCTCTTTTCAGGAAGTAATTTTTCACGAAATGCTAACGATCACAGGGGAGGAAATGATGGTAACAATTACCAAATGGATGTTAATTACGGAACAAATTTAGGCAAAGAAAAAAGTTTTATTAATTTAACGGGAAGCTTGCAATTAAGAGATGCTACAAGCAGGGCTAATGATGCCACAGGTACCATCTATAACGCTTATAATGCGATTGAGCAAAGAGCTTCAGAAGACGGAATAAATATAAATTCTCTGTACGGAAACATTACCAATACTCCTAATTCTGCTCAAATTGTAAGTTTAATAAAAAACTATGCTCCCAAAGTAAGTTATTTTACCGGGGCACAACAAACGAATATCAGTAATGCCACAACTATTTCGCAATTACAAACGGCCTTAAATTTTGATGCTACGGACGGAGAACTGGCTTACCGAAAACTTGAAAGAAGGAACTTTAATATGAGAATAGGACAATCTGAATTTAAAAGTGTTCAGTTCTTTTTGAATGCCGCCTATCCCATAAATGATAAATTAGAAGTTTACGTTTTTGGTGGAACCAGTTATAGAAATGGTGAATCTGCTGGTTTTTTCAGAAGACCTAATCAATCGAGATCTTACACCGGTTTATACTTAAATGGCTTTTTACCCGAAATTCATTCGACCATTAATGACCTTTCTGCTGCAACAGGACTTAGGGGGACCATTTTCAAAGACTGGCATTTTGATTTGAGCAATACATATGGCCGAAATTCCTTTGATTATAACATCGAAAATACTGTAAATGCTACTTTAAGAGAAGGTTCCCCTACTGAATTTGATGCAGGAGGTTTACGTTTTGCTCAAAACACAACAAATTTTGATATGAGCAAAAAAATCAATACCCTGAATGTCGCTTTTGGTGCCGAATATCGCTACGAACAGTACGGTATCAATGCCGGAGTTCCTGATTCTTACAGCCAATACGATATCAACGGAAATGTAGTTACCGGCACAACACCTGCCAACATAAGAGTAACGGATTTTTATGGCGCCGCCAGACCAGGTGGAGCACAGGTTTTTCCGGGTTACAGAGCAGAAAATGCAAAAACCGAAAAAAGAAACAGTGTGGCTCTCTATACAGATTTAGAGTTAGATGTAACCGAAAAATGGTTATTAAACGGAGCTGTCCGCTTTGAAAATTATTCCGATTTTGGAAGCACTACTAATTTTAAAATTGCAACCCGCTATAAACTTACAGACAACATCAATTTACGGGGTGCTTTCTCAACAGGATTCAGAGCTCCATCCTTACATCAAATTTATTATGAATCCACTGCAACACAATTTACAGGAGGAGTCCCTTTTGAAGTAGGAACTTTTAGCAATGATTCTGAAATCGCAAAATTACTTGGAATTCCGAAATTAAAACAAGAAGAGTCAACCAGTGTTAGTGCCGGATTTACAGCTAAAATTCCATCAGCCAACCTTACCATAACTGCAGACGCTTATTACATCAAAATAAACGACAGAGTAGTACTTACCGATCAGTTTACGCCAACTCCTCTGACTCAGCCTTTATATGATCAGGCTGGCGCAAATGCGGCAACTTTCTTCGCCAATGCAATTGATACCGAATCTAAAGGAATTGATGTGGTACTTACCAACAAAATGAACCTAAATGAAAATCTGACTTTAAAAAATGACTTGTCCGGTACCTTTTCAAAAACACGTAAAATAGGAAACATCCATGCCTCTCCTATACTGGAAGCGGCAGGTCAGGTAAATACTTATTTTTCAGAATCTTCAAGAATTTATTTAGAAGAAGCAGTACCGCGAGTAAAAGTAAATCTGACAAACGGCCTTACTTACAAAAAGTTCGATTTCTTCTTAAGAAACGTTTACTTTGGAGATGTAACAGATCCAAACGTTGCTGACGTAAACGGTGATGGTTTTATAGGCGCCACTATTGTAAATGGAAAAGCGGTGGAAAACGAACATCCTGTTTGGGGAGGAAGAGTGATTACCGATATGTCTGTAGGTTTTAAAATTAGTCCTATCGCTAAAATTATAATCGGTGCTAACAATGTTTTTGATATTTATCCGGACAAAAACCTGGGACCGCAAACAGCAAGAAGAGCCAATGGCGTTGACGCAAATGGAAATATAACCTATGCCGCTACTCCAACTGCTATTGATTTATCCAACCAAAATCAATTTGTGTATTCCAGAAATGTATCGCAATTTGGTCAAAACGGACGTTTTGTTTTTGCAAGATTAAGCCTTAGCTTCTAAATCATTCTCAACTATAAAAAAGACCGTCAACATTAAATTTGTTGACGGTTTTTTCTTGAATCATAAGTCTAGTTCTGAAATAACGACACATAAAAAATCGTCGTTAGAAGTACAAACTAATCTTTCATCGTCTAAAAATAAATTTCCAGATACCTCGGAATACTGTCCAAAAGGTGATCCATTAAAAAACTTTCACAAGGCATTATAGACGGTGAAAAATACCAAACTTTATTAGGTGTCCGGTACTCTATAACGTCGACGAAGTTCCGTCTTAAGAAATAAACCCTATTCAGATTCTTCGGCAACCAGTCTCCTGAATGTTTAACTATAAACTTATGAAGGGAATGATCTTCTTAATTCTTTTCCTTTTATTGACACCTTTTAAATTATAAGTGCTTTTTTTTGTAAGACAATACTTTGTTTTGTAAATTCACAAAATATTTAACAATATATTTTTTACATTATGAAGAAGGTTTATTTATTTATTTCGTTGCTAATTTCGACATTGAGTTTCTCGCAACAAACAATTTCTTTTGAAAACGCAGAAGGTTTTACGCTTGGTGATATAAATCGACAAAATGGATGGACAACAGTAGGACAAAATCAGATTATTACTCAGGGAAATCAAACTGATGGAAATAATGCTTTAAAAATAACAAATGACCCTAATTTAGGTAAACCTTATACTCCATATATAGGGGCTTACAAAGATCTTCCTATAGCTTTCCCAGGTAATTTTACAATATCTTTTGATATTAAAATAACTGAGCAATCACCAACTTCCTCCTCTTTTTTTTTCGGTATTGATTCCCCTACTAATCGTGGGTATGATATACTGATATTTAATAACGATGGAAATTTTACTGATTACACTGGAAATTTTACAAACGCGACGGCAACATGGACTACAAATACGTGGTATAGGGTAAAAGTTGAAAGAACAGCATCGAAAATTAGCTATTATTTGAATGGAACATTAATAAAAGACACAAATAAAACTTCGGAGATAACAGGAATGGCATTTGGACAAAGTCCAAATTCTTCCGGTAGTGCCTATATCGATAACATTAAGATTAATAATGAAAGTAAATTATCTGTGCAAGAATTTTTAAAATATTCTGACATATCCGTTTATCCAAATCCAACTACAGATTATATCAATATTAAATCACCAACAAAAATTAAATCCATTAAAGTTTATGAGATTTCAGGCAAGAAGATTAATGTTAAGCTGGAAGGGGACAAGATTAATGTTAAAAATCTGGCGGCCGCCACTTACTTATTAAATGTGGAAACAGATGGCGGAAACTTTACAAAAAGATTTATTAAAGAGTAATATGTCTATATTTATAATTAGAAAAACACTCTCAAAAGTGTAATATGCTCTATTTCTTAGATCAATTGGTTTTGTTTTTAAGTTAAACTTCAGTATGTTTTAAGTATTAATTAAGTCACTCTTATCAATAATTTTTCATTGTATTGTTATTCAATTTTTGTTTAGTTATATAATGTGTTGTAATGCTGTAATATTCCATTTCCTTCTGTACACCCTCGACTAATTCAAAACCGTTGCTAGATAGGTTTAGACAGACATAATTAGTTTTAAAGATTTTCAAAATCAAACCTATCATTACTTTATTACCTGGAATACCTGTACGGGGAGATTATATTCGAAAATTGAAGTTTGAGCCGTAAACAGATTGCATCCATCCAATCAATCCAAGTATTGATCCGTATCAAGCTCTGAATGAAGTAGTAATTGACTTTTTAATTGATAAAAAATGCACTGCTCAAATAGTTTCTGGCTTTTTGGACAGTGCATTTTTTTGAATTCCCCTTTGAGCAAAAAAAGAAATCAAACTCGTATCTTTACAACACTAATCTTTCATCATCCAAAAATGAATTTCCAGGTATCCTCTGAATACAGTCCAAAAGGTGATCAGCCACAAGCAATAGAAAAACTTTCACAAGGCATTATAGACGGTGAAAAATACCAAACTTTATTAGGAGTTACCGGTTCCGGAAAAACTTTTACGGTAGCCAATGTTATTCAGGAAGTACAGAGACCTACTTTGGTTTTGGCGCACAACAAAACGCTCGCGGCACAATTGTATTCTGAGTTTAAACAATTTTTTCCAAATAATGCTGTGGAATACTTCGTTTCTTACTACGACTATTACCAACCGGAAGCTTTTATGCCGGTTACCGGAGTATTTATCGAAAAGGATTTATCCATCAATGAAGAACTGGAAAAAATGCGTCTGAGCACTACTTCTTCCCTGCTTTCAGGGCGTCGTGATGTATTGGTTGTCGCTTCGGTTTCCTGTTTGTATGGTATCGGAAATCCTGTTGAATTTCAGAAAAATGTCATCGAAATAGCAAGAGATCAGGTCATTTCCCGAACGAAATTACTACACAGCCTGGTTCAGAGTTTATATTCCCGAACGGAAGCAGATTTTACTCCCGGAAACTTCAGAATCAAAGGAGATACGGTTGAAGTATACCCAAGTTATGCCGATGACGCCTATAGAATTCACTTTTTTGGTGATGAAATAGAAGAAATAGAGTCCTTTGATGCCAAAACCTCACAAGTCATTGAAAAATTCACCAGACTAACCATTTATCCTGCCAATATGTTTGTGACTTCACCTGATGTTTTACAAGGTGCTATTTGGGAAATCCAGCAGGATTTAGTCAAACAAGTCGATTATTTTAAAGAAATCGGTAAACATCTGGAAGCAAAACGTCTGGAAGAGCGTACAAATTTTGATTTAGAAATGATTCGCGAATTAGGATATTGTTCCGGAATTGAAAATTATTCGAGATATCTTGACGGCAGAGATGCCGGAACCCGTCCTTTCTGTTTATTGGACTATTTTCCAAAGGATTATTTGATGGTAGTAGACGAGAGTCACGTGACGGTTTCGCAGGTTCATGCCATGTACGGAGGCGATCGCAGCCGAAAAGAAAATCTGGTAGAATATGGTTTCCGTCTGCCTGCCGCAATGGACAACCGACCTCTGAAATTTGAGGAGTTTGAAGCCATGCAAAATCAGGTTATTTACGTGTCTGCAACACCCGCTGATTATGAACTTCAGAAAACAGACGGGGTTTATGTAGAGCAGATCATTCGTCCGACAGGATTATTAGACCCCATTATTGAGATCCGCCCAAGTTTGAATCAGATTGATGATTTGATCGAAGAAATTCAGGTTCGCTGCGAATTAGACGAAAGAGTTCTGGTAACCACTCTGACCAAAAGAATGGCCGAGGAACTAGCCAAATATTTGACCAAAGTCAACATTCGTTGTCGTTATATTCATTCCGACGTGGATACACTGGAGCGTATCGAAATTATGCAGGACTTACGCAAAGGAATTTTTGATGTTTTGATCGGGGTAAACTTACTGCGTGAAGGTTTGGACTTACCTGAAGTTTCGCTTGTTGCTATTTTAGATGCCGATAAAGAAGGTTTTTTAAGAAACCACAGATCATTGACACAAACTATTGGCCGTGCCGCAAGGAATCTTAACGGGAAAGCTATTATGTATGCTGATAAGATCACCGCCAGTATGCAAAAAACAATCGATGAGACCAGTTATCGCAGAACCAAACAAATCAATTATAATACTCAAAACAATATCACTCCTCAGGCCTTAAATAAAAAAATCGATAGTGCCTTTACTAAAAATCCTCTGGTTGAATACGAATTAGGACATACTTTACCGGCAGCTGCAGCAGAACCGGAAACGGCTTATTTATCGAAAACGGAATTGGAAAAAATGATTCGTGAAAAACGAAAATCAATGGAGAAAGCGGCAAAAGAACTGGACTTTTTACAGGCTGCAAAACTGCGTGACGACATTAAAAAACTGCAGGAGCAACTATCTTAAATACATCATTTTAAAATAACGAACCTAAAAAACAAAGGAGGAATTTATACTTAAAATTATTTAAGAAATATTTTATACGGAATTTCAAATTGATTAGTTTTAACAAAATTTTCAAACTCCAAGATGAAATACCACCTCTTCCTTTTTGTTTTTTTTGTTTTCAACGCTCACGCTGTCGCACAATCTGAAAATAACGATTTTTGGAATAAAGAAATAGAAAATTCTTCGGATATCATCAAACCGAATATTCTTTCCAATCACCCGTTAGGAATTTATATTTCCAGATTAAATCATAATTTCAATGTTCGTTCTCCCGACAAATACTCTTTTTCATTTGAATTCTCGAGCGGCAATGTCGCTCTTCCTTATGTAAAATCATATGAATTAACAGATCCCAACGATCAAAAGACGGCAGAAAATATGCCCTGGCATGCTCGGGAGTATGCTTTTGACTTAAATAAAGTTCCACACAATACTAAAGAGTTCACCGCCGATGGTGTGATTCGATCGTATCGATTTACTTTTACATTGCCTATCACGGTTCATCACGAACTTAATTTCGGTTTACGTATAAATTCGCTGGATGGAGGAAAATATCCCTACTCTATTTTTACTTCTGATGAAACAATCGAATGGTTTCACAGTAACATTGCCGGAGGAGAAGATCCTTTCTCAAGACGTTACTATGGTTTAAATAAAGCCGGAATATCTTATAAAGATGAAAATGACAGGGTTCTCACAATGCATAACGGTAATTTTACCATTCCCGGAATTGACATCAATTACAACTATTATCCCAAATTAGAAATGAATGAAAAACATCATATCTATTTGAATTTTGGAACACAGCTCGGTATCAATACTTCGCAATACAATCCTGTGGCCGATTTTGGGATTTCTTCTTCTATTCTAAAAAAGAAGATCATTAAAAACAAAAACATTCTCACTTTTGGTGCCAGTGCAGGAGTTTTACGTCAGCATTTTTTAGAATATGGAGATCGCGTAAATATCAGCAGCCGGGATTTCTTATATAGTCTTGAAGGTCTTATTGATTATAAGGTAAAACTGAAGAACAACAACCGTATTTCGTATGCGATCAATTACAATTTTCAAAGCTCTTACAATAAGAAAACAGAAAAAGATCATACCGTTCTGACCGGACAAAGAATCAAGACGCATTGGCAAAAAACGATTTCACATTTATACGAAGACTTAGAGGGATGGAATTTTATCTGCACCTACTCCACCAAACGTTTTTCTTACTTTGTCTATTTCAGAGAAGATTTAAATCTGGACAATGCACCTGATTTTCAAACCGGTATTGGTTTAAAAATGTCGATTAAAAAAAGGTAATTAATTGATCAAAATCTTATACCGTTAATTGTGCTGTTCCTGAAATACTTTCAGTAAAAGCTTAGGATCGATTATAGCATTGGGCGCTTTTTTCATTAAATCGAGAACACGTCGGGTTGCAATGGGATTCAAACCCATTTCGATCGCAATTTGCTGTATGGCTTTGGCTTCTTTTTCATGCAAGATACCATCGCAATACATAATCAGTGCCAGTCGATAAAATTGCTGAATGCGCTGAAACTCCGATTTTATAACTGATCCGGCACTTTCCTGATGAAATAAATCACGAAAAACATCGGGACTAATATTTAGTTCCTGAGCCACCAGCCACAAAAACTCATACTCTCTTTTATGCAACTGTCCGTCAACGGTAGAGAAAGCAATCATTTCTAAAAGTAAACTTATCTTTTCGGCTTCGGTATTCATCAATTTATTATTTTTAGCTAAAATATTGTTTTTAACTCTAAAACGCAACAGTACTCATGATTAGGAGATTTTTCTTTTTTATTTTCTTATGGGTAACCGCTGTCGCAAGCGCACAAGAGAGTACTGCTTCAAAAAACGTATCTGCCTTTACAATCGAAGCTCCTCAGCTAAAAACAACTAAAAAAATATGGATATATCTTCCTGACGGATATGCCGCTTCGGCCAAAAAGAGATACAGCGTGATTTACATGCACGATGCCCAAAATTTGTTTGATGGCAAAACCTCGTACGCGGGCGAATGGAATGTAGATGAAAAACTGGACAGTCTGAAAGCACCCGTAATCGTAGTAGGCATTGAACATGGAAATGACAAACGTTTAAACGAATTAACTCCCTATAAAAATGAAAAATACGGCGGGGGTGATGCCGATAATTATCTTGATTTTATTGTAAAAACGCTAAAACCTTATATCGACCAAAATTACAGAACCAAAACTAAGGCAAAAAACACCCTGATTATGGGAAGTTCACTTGGCGGATTGGTTTCGTATTATGCCGTGTTAAAATATCCCGAAATCTTCGGAAAAGCAGGTGTATTCTCGCCATCTTTCTGGTTTTCAAACAACATTTATACTTTGACGGAACAAACTCCTAAAGTCAAAACTAAAATTTACTTTTTATGCGGAGACAAAGAAAGTGACGATATGGTAAGAGATATGACAAAAATGGAACGTCTTCTGGACACTAAGCGCTGCTATTGCCTTCATCTCACCAAATCTAAAATTGTAAAAGGAGGCGAACATAATGAAAAACTTTGGCGTGATGGTTTTGCAAAAGCAATAATCTGGCTGGGTTATTAAATAAAAAAACAGACTTATGGAATTAATTTTAAGAGAATACAATTTAAAGCTCAAACATACTTTTACCATTTCCAGAGAATCAATTGATTTTCAGCCTTCATTGATTGTGGAACTTAAAAGCGATGGTTTTTCAGGTTTTGGAGAAGCCACTTCAAATCCGTATTACAAAACAACTGTTCCGGTAATGATTCAGGATTTAGAAAAAATTAGAAGCCTTATCGAAAGTACAACCACTGAAACTCCCGAAATTTTCTGGTCCAAAATCTATCCGTATTTAAAAGAGGACATGTTTGCTTTATGCGCTTTAGACATGGCTTATAATGACTTGTACGCACGCAAAAAAGGCAAGAAACTATATGAATTATGGAATTACTCCACCGAAAAAAATCCGCTTACGGATTACACCATTGGTATTGCTTCTATCGAAAAAATGGTTTCAAAAATGCAGGAACTTCCGTGGCCTATTTACAAAATTAAACTGGGCACCAAAGAAGATATTGCTATTGTCAAAGAACTTCGAAAACATACCGATGCCATTTTCAGAATCGATGCCAATTGCGGCTGGGATGTTGAAGAAACCATAAACAACGCCATTGAGCTCAAAAAACTAGGTGTAGAATTTCTCGAGCAGCCCATGAAAGCCGATGACTGGGAAGCCCATAAGGAAGTTTTTAAACATTCTGTCTTACCTGTAATAGCCGACGAAAGCTGCATTATTGAAGAAGATGTCGCAAAATGTTTCAATCATTTTCATGGTGTAAATGTAAAACTTGTAAAATGCGGAGGTCTGACTCCGGGGAAACGTATGATCGAAGAAGCCAAAAAATTAGGACTCAAAACGATGGTGGGCTGCATGACCGAATCGACTGTGGGAATCTCGGCTATTGCCCATTTGCTCCCTCAGCTGGATTATGTGGATATGGACGGAGCCTTACTTCTAGCCCAGGATATTGCCACCGGAGTAACCATAAAAAAGGGTGTAATTCATTATTCTGATCTTAACGGCACGGGAGTAACCTTAATCTAATTTTTATGAACGTAGATCAATTTCCGGACAGAACTATTGAAATCAATCAGAAGCAATACTTGTATTTTGGCGGAACTGCTTATTTGGGATTGCCCACCAATAAGGCTTTTCAGGAATTGGTCATTCAAAATATACGAAAATGGGGAACTACTTACGGAAGCTCCCGCAATGCCAATATAAAACTAACGGCTTATGAAAATGGTGAGGCTTTTCTCGCCCGTCACATACAGGCCGAAAATGCCGTTACAGTGTCTTCAGGAATGCTGGCCGGAAAATTAGTTACAGAACAATTGACTAAAACCACCGATTGTTTCTTTCATTTTTCAGATTTGCATACCGCAATTAAAACACCAAACAGTTTACCAATATTTTTGAACCATCAAATACATCCACGTCTGACAGATTCTAAAGCAGAGAAAATTACGATTCTTACTGATGGAGTCCCTTCCTATCAAACCAAAGCTGTTGATTTGTTAGTTTTAAAGGAAATCCCAAGTCATAAAGAAGTCACTTTAGTTATCGATGAATCCCATTCGTTTGGAATTTTAGGAGAAAATGGCTGTGGAATTTATTCACAGATCAACCTTCCCATTAAGCGTAAAATTATGGTTTCGTCTCTAGGAAAAGCGTTCGGCTTAAATGGCGGTGTTATTGGCAGTGATACTTCTTTCATCGATCAGATAAAAAACACGGATACTTTTATATCGGCTGCCGGAATGAATCCCGCTTTTGTTCAGACACTGGCCGATGCATCGGATATTTATCGTGTTCAGCATCAAAAATTAATGGAGAATCTACATTATCTGGATACAAAACTTATCAAAAGTGAGCATATAAAATTTGATAAAACGTATCCTTTGATTTACATTGAAATGGAACGTATAACGGATATTCTGAATGCAAATAAAATTATTATCGCCAATTTCAGGTATCAAAAAAATTCGAGAGATATTAATCGAATTGTAATTACAGCCAATCACACTAAAGATGATTTAGACCAGGTAATTGAAATTTTGAATCAAAGCAAAAGTGTATAAAAAAACAGCTCTGATCAAAAAATCAGAGCCGTTCTAGTTTTTATTTATCCCACCAAACCGGTGTGACCATTGATTTAAAGTTTAATTCATAATTTGCTTTATTCGCGTTTCTTTCGTTGGTTGAATAAATAAATCTTCTTATCCATTTTCCTCCATTAGCAGGATCAGCAGCTTTTGGCAGGGCTAATCCCGGAAAAACGTTTGTAGAAAAATCATACCTTCTGTAATCATTAAATGTTTCGCAGTTCAAATAAAGTACTATATTTTTTTGCCTCATAATATCTTTCAACTGCAAACTGGCGGCACCTTTGTTTATAGAAGCATCTCCCAAATAAGCATTTTTATCCGGAGCGGAAACTCCCAATTTATCCATATTTGCACCAATAGCATCCATATAGGCGCTATACCCTATTGCATTTGTTCCGGTACTTGTCGCATTACCTCCATTTAAAATAAATTGTGCTTCAGCCTGCATTAGTTTAACTTCAGAAAAGGATAAAATAACAACTGGCGAATCTACTTTTGAATAATAAGAATACAGCCCTATTTTAGCATTAGGTGCCGGTGTTCCTTTTGATCCCTGGCCAGGTTCTCCACCAATATAATTCCCCGGAACATTAGGATTTGGATCTTTAGGATTCACAACCCCATCTGTTACAGGATAACTTCTAAGATCAATCAGTAATGGCATTCTGGGATCCATCGTTACCGTTTTAAAAGCAAACGTGTTTCCGTTCATAAAACCAATAAATTGCTTGGTTATCAAATAAGATGCATTTCCGGTATTAAGTCCTAATTGATTATTATACCACGGATTTGTCTGTACTTTATTGTAAATCAATTGAAAGTCATCAGCATTAGATGTTATTCCTTTTGCTAAATAAGAAACTACCGTACTGGCAGCAGTTGTCGCATTAATTTTTGATAAGTGCAGCGCATATCTCGCTTTAAAGGTATAGGCGGCTTTTATCCATTTTTTTACATCTCCGCCATAAACAAGGTCTTCTTTTCCCGGAGCAAAAGAGGATGTGTTAGGAGCTGATAAATTGGCAATTGCCTGATCTAATAGGTTGTTTATACCTTTGTAGACCTCTTCCTGACTGTCATATTCCGGCTTAAAATTCTGTGATGCCAACGACGCCTGCGAAAAAGGTATATCTCCGTACAGATCCGCCAGTAATCCAAAATTTACTGCTTGTAAAATTTGAACAATGCCCTTGTAATGTGATGATTTTGTTTCATCGGCTTTATCGGCTACTTCTTTCAGGTTTCCTAAAGCTTTTACATACGCAGAAGACCAATAACTATCTAAGGATTCTTCGTAATGATTGTCTACCCCTACTGACGAATTAAGTGCAGAGGAAGTATATTGCGTTAGTAAAGAAACTCTGGTCGCGGCCGAGTACTGAGCATCAAATGTGTAGTAAATTGCAGGGCCCAATAAATCTTTTAGATTCTTATTAGCATCAGGTATTACATTTCCTGGTGTATTTACATCAAAATAATCATCGCTACAGCTATAAGTTGTCAGGGCAATGATTATGATCAAGAATATTTTGAGTATATTTTTCATCTTTTATAAATTAAAATCCTAGATTAATACTAAATGAATATGATTGTGTAAGCGGAGTCGTCAAACCCGTAAATCCGTAAACATTGGTACCGGCACTGTAACTGGAACCTTCCGGATCAAAACCATCAAAGGGTGTCCAAATCAGGAAATTACTCCCCGATACCGTAAAAGACAAATTAGAAACACCAATGATTTTTAATGCTTCTTTGGTCATATTATAAGTAACCGACACATTTCTAAGCTTAAACCAGGAGGCATCCTGAATAAGAGCATCCGCCGCTGTATTGTAAATCGTATTGTTATAATAATTGTTTCGTAACGATTTATTTATAGGGATGTCGTTAGGTACATATCCTCCTGCTCCATCCGATTTTACACCGTCTAAAACAGCAGTTTCGCTTCTGTCAGCAGTAACTCCCAAAACACCATTTCTAATTCCGTTTCTTCTGGCTGTATCATACGCGTCTCCGCCTTTTTTATATTCCAGCAAAAAACCGATATCAAAATTTTTAATTTTAAAGGTATTGTTTAGCGTAGCTACCCAGTCCGGAAAAGCCTCACCAATCTTACCTATTGCTATGGCTCCCGTACTTGTTTTATTAAAAACAGGCAATCCGTTTCCACCAATCACTACTTTACCGTCTACTCGTTGCCAGGACTGGCCATAAAGTGTTCCCGCTGCATCGCCCAAACGTACTTGTGAAGTTATATTGGTAGCCTGAGAGTCATATCCGAAAATAATATTTTCAAAAGGCAATGCTGTAACTTTAGTTTTGTATTGTGTAAAATTTAGCGTAGAGGTCCAGCTGAACTTTGGATTTTTAAACCAATCTACACCTAAAGTCAATTCGTTTCCAGTTGTTTTTAAAGATCCGCCGTTGTCCCAGAATGCCGTAATTGAAGAGGATTGTGGCACAATTCTTTGAATAATCTGATCCTCACTAACTCTGTTAAAATAAGTGTATTCCAATCGGATCCTGTCTCTAAAAAAACGCAAATCCGTACCTATTTCCCAAGTCGATATAATTTCGGCTTTCAAATTTGGATTGGCATCCACAGATGTGGCAGATACTCCTCCAACTCCGTTGAATGGAAAATTTACATCTTTTATATTTTTTCTAAAGATCGCAAACGGGGGCGTTTTTCCGCTTTGTGCCCAGGAGGTCCTTAATTTTCCATAAGACAAAATAGATTTGTTTTGATCGATCAGGTCTCCAAAAAGAAAAGACAAATTAGCAGAATAATAATCAAATTTATTATTCTTTACCGGCAAAGTAGACACCTGATCGTATCGCCCCGTAACCCCAAGGTAAATAATTTCTTTATAATCTGCTTTTGCTTCAAAAAAGTTACCCACGTTTCTTACACGCTCTTCACCCGTATTATAAGCAAACAAATTGGTCGCATTAGAAATATTATTAAAATCTGTAATAAAAATTCCTTCCCCTCTCACATTTGAATACGTATTTTTGGTGTCCAAAATTTGATTTCCTAAGGTAAGGGTAGTATTAAAATTTCCAAATTTTTTATTGGCAGTGATCACAAAACTAGAATTGAGTCCCGTAAAACCAATATTTTCATCCAGAATAAAACCATTTACTGCTGTTCCCACATCGAGATTAGCAGGAACATATCGGTTTCTCGTTTCAGAATAATTATCCACACTAGCTCTATAAACAAAGTTTAACCATGAAGTTGCCTGATAATTAAAATCGGCCGAAGCAATAATACGATTTACATCATCTTTTAAATTACTTACAGAGGTAAAATATCTTGGCTGATCGATAATACCATTTGTATAATCTTTTTCTTTACCGGCAGCGGTAAGATAATCATTTACATCAATAGAGGGTGACCAATATGCCAGAGAACTCATAACCGATTTGTCTCCATTATTAGATCTTATACCTCCGGATTTTGTATAAGCAAAAGAGGACCCAATTTTAAATTTTTCAGAAATCTGATACCCTCCATTTGCTTTGAAAGTTTTTCTTTGGTAAGAAGTGTTTGGTACAATGCCTTCGTCTTTACTGGTAGAAGCAGACACAAAATAATTGATTTTCTCTGTTCCTCCGCTTACACTCACGCCTAAGTTTTGAGTCACACCAGTTTTAAAGAAATCCTTATAAAAATTTCTGTATTTAATTCCTGCACCATCTGAACTGGAATATTCCGGTCCAAAACTCCAGAACCCTCCCGGGCTTGCAGGATTTACCCATTCAAAACCACTAGCGCTATCCGATACGGTACTTTTTACATAAGAAGCTCCGTTTAGACCTTCTCTGTATTTGGATTGCAGCTCCGGATAATGATTTACCTCACTAAAAGTAATACTGGAATTGATATTAATTTTTGGTTTTCCTTCTTTCCCTCTTTTGGTAGTGATAATAATCACACCATTACCAGCCAAAATACCATACAATGCTGTAGCACCGGCTCCTTTAAGAACAGTGTAGCTTTCTATATCTTCCGGATTGATATCTATTGCTCTGTTGGAAAATGAAAACTGTTCTCCGCTACTCACAGAATTAGAACCTTTTGAGGGAGCTACATTTCCTATAGCTGTAGCGTTATTTACAGGGTTACCATCAATAATAATCAAAGGCTGATTATTATTAGACGGATCCAAAGAAGAGACACCGCGAATAACAATGTCTATACCAGCACCAACTCCTCCGGAAGTTTTACTTATGGTTACTCCTGCTACTCCTCCCTGCAAACTTTCAAGAGCATTTAATTGGCCCGGTCTTTCTATATCTGAGGCCTTCAAAGTCTGGCTGGCATAACCCAAAGATTTTGTTTTATTTTTTATGCCAAAAGCGGTTACCGTCACTGCATCCAACTCTTTAGAATCCGGATTCATTTTTACGTTCAAAATACTTCGGGTTACAGTAGCTTCATTCATTTTGTACCCAACGAACGAAAATAACAAGACTGATCCTTTATTTACGCTAATGGCAAAATCCCCGTCTAAACCTGAAGTAGTAGTATTGGATGTTCCTTTTTCCTGGATATTTACACCTGGCATTGAAACACCCCTCTCATCTGTTGCGCTTCCTTTTACCGTTATTTTTTGTGCAAACAGCATGCCTGAAGCGAGTAAGAACAAAACGAAGGAAAAGGTGAAATTCTTTTGTTTCATAAATTTTAGTTAATAATGGTTAATAATTTGGTTTGTTAGACCTGTAATTTACAGACTTTATTTTACTAAAATTCGTTTTTACATCAAAATTTAAAGATATTTCTTATAAATATATTTTGCTTTATTTAAAAGATGAAAATCCAATCGAAACATTAAAAGCAAATAAAATTATTATTGCCAATTTCAGGTATCAAAAAAATTCGAGAGATAGTAATCGAATTGTAATTACAGCCCAACACTTAAAATCCGATTTAGATCAATTAATAAATATCTTAAACAATTGTAATTTTAAATAAAAGCGAAAGAACCTGCCGCGAATACATGAATTTTCACTAGCTATATTGCGTTCCAATTTTAATTCTTACGATTCGTTGTAAAAAAAATTAAAACACCCTGTATCATAATAATTACTTTTAAAATGTACCTTTGTAAAAAATTAAGTGTATAGTTTGTGATTCCGACGAAGATTATGGGAACTTGAAACTTAAAACAAACTTGAAACTAAAAAACAAAAAATGACAAACAACGATATCCTAAAAAAACTTCGCGTGGCTTTGATGCTTCGTGACGACCAAATAGTAGAAATTTTAGAATTAGTAGATTTCAGAATTTCAAAATCAGAATTGGGCGCTTTTTTTAGAGCCGAAGATCACCCAAATTATATGGAATGTGGTGATCAGGTTTTACGTAATTTCTTAAACGGACTGGTAATTCATTTAAGAGGAACGAAAGAAAACCCGAAAAACCCGAATGATGTTTTAGCCAAGCACAAAGCTCAGATTCCAAAGAAAGACAGCACAAAGGACAGACCTGAATTTAAAGCCGCTCCTAAAGATTCTGAAAGAGCAAGAGGCGATCAAAGTCCATCAAAATCAAGTTCAGCTGATAAAAGACCTAAGAAGAAAGAGTTTCCAAAAGGCAATGGAAAACCAGTAGTGGTAGAGAAAGTAGTATATAAAAACGGTAAGAATAAAAAATAGCACTGTTTGTTTAACCGCAAAGAGCGCAAGGATTTTTAACTATAAGAATCTATACAAACGCAAAGTTCGCAAAGCTATAATGGATAAAGCTATGCGAACTTTGCGTTTATTAAGCACAATCTAAGAAAAAAACTTTGCGCTCCTTGCGGTTACTAAGCGCAATCTAAGAAAAAACTTTGCGCCCTTTGCGGTTAAATTTTATTCCCTTCTATTTTTTCAAAAAAAGCATCTTTAAAAGTTGCCCCAATCGGGAGTTCTTTGCCATTTATAAAAACGGAGAAACTATCTTGTCTATAAGATTCTATTTGTTTTAAAACCACCACATAAATTTTATGCATCTGAACAAACTTCTTTCAGACAACAATTTAAGTATATTTTTAAATATAAATATCTAATATTTATGATTTGTTGACCCTATAATCATATACTTAGTTTTTATTTTAAACCGTTTCTTTTTCAACATCTAAATGGAAAGATTTACTTTATTCTACCTTAAAATTATGACTGACATAAATTAAAATTACAGCAGATAAAAATAACTCAAAAATGACATTTTTAGATACGTAAAAAGTCGAAACAGTAATTTCCCTATCCCTCTGAAACCATTGTTTTTAACAACCCCCATTGTTTTAAAGCTTTACGTGATTCTATGGCTGGATAACCTAACACTGTTTTTCCAAAGGCAACATTACTGATAACTACCGACCTTACTCCAATTACGGCTCCATCGCCAATAGTAACATGATCTTTTACACCAACTCCTCCTGCAAGGATTACACCGTTTCCTAAAGTTACGGAACCTCCTAAAGCAGTACTTCCTGCTATAATGCAAAACTTACCCAGTTTACAGTTGTGACCTATCTGGACCAAATTATCAATTTTACAGCCATCTCCAATAACAGTGGAACTAAATTTTGCCCGATCAATACAGGTGTTAGCGCCAATCTCTACTTCATTTCCGATAATTACATTTCCGATCTGAGGAATTTTAACCAATCCTTTTTCTTTACAGGGGCGGTAACCAAAACCATCTGCTCCGATAGTCACATTAGGATAAATGACACAATCACTGCCAATATAACAGCGTTCCCGCATTACGGTTCCAGACCAAATAATAGTATTTTCTCCGATCTCACATGCGTCAAAAATAGTTACATTGGGGTAAATAGTTACATTATCACTCAGTTTTACTCCGAATCCGATATAACATCCTGCTCCAATACGAACATTTTTACCTATAATTGCGGATTCATCCACAACAGCAGTAACATGAATATTATTGCGAAATATTGGAGCAGAAGGGGCAAAAAGACCTAATATTTGTGCCATTGCCAAATCGGCATTCCCGACTTTTATAAATACACGGTCTTCTCCGGGATCTATCGAAATATCTTCGTTAACAACAGCTACAACTGCTTTGGAATTCTTCCATTCCTTTTCATATTTTTTACTTCCAATAAATGATATTTCTGTATTGATAGCTTTATCTAATTGCTCCACACCATTAATTCTCTGCGACAACAAGGCTGTGCCCCAGATAATCCCATTAACAACCTCACTCAATTCCTGAATAGAATACGATTTCATCCTTTTATTTTTTTATGAGAAAATTCAAACTGGGAAACTGACATCCTAAACCACACTTCGTCAGCTCCAGAAATTATTATATATCTGATTCTGTATTTTGTTTACTTATAGTTTCAGAAAGTTTATTATAAGTGACTAATTGCTTTATCATTTTTCGGGATTCAATTGCTGGTGATCCTAAATAAGATTTGCCACCTTCTAAAGATTTACCAACTCCCGATTGTGCCAATAGTATAGCTTTCTTTCCTATTGTAACCCCGCTTATAATCCCCACTTGTCCCCAGATCGTAACTTCATATTCAATACGCACACAACCCGCAATACCGGTCTGTGAAGCAATCAGGCACATTTTCCCTATGACGGTATCATGCCCTATATGAATTTGATCATCCAGCTTAGTTCCTTCTCCAATTATGGTATCTCCTGAAACTCCTCTGTCAATCGTACAAAGCGCTCCAATGTTGACATTGTCTTGTATCACAACTCTTCCGCCGGATAGTAACTGATCAAAACCATCCGCGCCTTTTTTATAATAAAAAGCATCCGATCCCAAAACTGTTCCGGCCTGAATAGTAACGTTATCGCCAATTACCGTATGATCATAAAGAACAACATTCGGATAGAGTAAACAATTACCCCCAATAGTCACGTGATTCCCTACAAAACAATTGGATATAATTACGGTTCCTTCCCCAATAGTCGAAGAAGATGCTATTGCTGCCTGTGCTGCCTGAAATGGTCTAAAATGCTTCGTTAGTTTATTAAAATCTTTAAATGGATTATCAGAAATTAGCAGTGCTTTTCCTTCGGGACAATCGACAGCCTTATTAATCAGAATAATTGTTGCAGCCGAGTCTAGTGCTTTTTTATAATATTTTGGGTGGTCAACAAAAACAATATCTCCTGGCGTAATAACATGAATTTCATTCATTCCTAAAACCTGAAAATTTTGGTCACCAATAAATTTACAATCAAGCAAATCTGCAATCTCACCTAAGGAATAAGCTCTTGGGAATTTCATAAGCTATTTAAAATCAAAAAAAAATATATTAGCAATAATATAAAGTTTCATTAACTATTATAGCAGAAATGTAATAAATGTAAGAATTGACGTAATAAATGGCTGTTTTTTAATTTAATCGAAGCTCCCCAATGAGTATGAAGAAGCTTGTCTGACCAGAAACTAAAAATGCTTTTATTTTAAACCAATGACAACCTAGAAATAAAAACCAATCTAAAAGCTATTGTCTTATATTTCTAAGTATTAGTTAAAATACGCCAATAAATGAACGGCTCTAAACCCGGATCTAAAATCAGTAGTTAAAAAAATCTATTCTTATCGTGAATGTTTTTTTATATCTTATTTTGGTCAATTAGTTCGAAGAAAGCATCTTTAAAAGTAGCCCCAATCGGGAGTTCTTTGCCATTTATAAAAACAGAGAAACTATCTGTTGACTCAATATGTTTTAAAGCTACCACATACGATTTATGAATTTGGACAAAACCTTTTTCGGGCAGTGATTCAACAACATTCTTCAGGGACGAATGCGTAATAATTTGTTGGTTGCCAGTATGAATGCAAACATAATTCTGAAGACTTTCTACATATAAAATCTCCTCTAAAAACAACTTTACAAATTTATTTTTTCCATCAGTTTTAATAAAAATAAATTCAGCCGAATTGTTATTCGATACCACTTCTGTTTTTGAATTCCCATTTAGTTTGGAAACCGCCTGATAAAACCTTTCGAAAGCGATTGGTTTTAGTAAATAATCTACAGCATTCAATTCAAATCCCTCTAAAGCAAAATCGGGATAAGCCGTTGTAAAAATTACTTTTATCTCTTTAGAAATGATTCTCGAAAGCTGCAAACCCGTTAGCTGCGGCATCTGAATATCCAGAAAAATAACATCAACACTATGTGTATTTAGAAATTCCAATGCTTTCAACGCATCATTGAAAACAGCTGTTTTTTCCAAAAAAGATACTTTCCCGATATAATTTTCCAGAATACGCGTTGCGGGCGGTTCATCATCAACAATGATACACTTCAATTTCATATTACTTTTTTAATGGTATTTTTAAATAAGTTTTAAAGGTATTCTTTTCTGCTATTTTCTCGAGTGTAAACTCACCTTTATAAGCATGCTCCAAGCGTTTGCAAAGATTATCAAAACCGATTCCGGTTGAAGAATAATTTTCACCTGCACCATTATAGTTAAAGGTTGACAGCTCTAAAAAATTTTCTTTTATTACGATAGCAATAACCGCTTTCTCCTCTTCTTTATTCAATTTTCCATGTTTGAAAACGTTCTCCATAAAATGTACCAGCACCGACGGAAGAATCTTTTCTGTTGAATAATTTCCTTCAATTACAAAATCCAGGTAAAGCTGATCTTCAAATCTTTTTTTCTGCAAATGAATGTAGTTTTCTACAAATTGAATTTCTTTAGAAAGCAATACCTCATCTTTCTCCGTTTCTGTAATCACATAACGCAGCAAATCCGAAAGTACCAAAATATCCGAAGCCATTTCATCCTCTTTCAAAACCAGCTGACTGTAAAAGGAATTTAAGGTGTTAAACAAAAAATGCGGACTCACCTGCGATTTCAACATTTGAAGTTCTGCCTTTTTATTTTCTAATACTAATTCCTGATTTTGTTTTTGCGTTTCCTGAAAATGAAAAAACAGATAAGCCAGACTGCTTAAAACAACAGCAGGCAGGCCAAAGAAAAAATTGTCCTTAATATAATAGCTGATCTCTCTGGTTTCTTTTGCATAATTATGAATTCCTGTGAGCTCATATAGTATCACTTCCTGAACAAAATAACGTATCGCAGCAAAAATCAACAAGGAGACAGGAATGCTAATCACAAACAAAAGAATTTTCTTTTTGTTTAAAAACCATTTACAAAAAGTGTGAAAATTCAAAAAGTAGACAATAAAGATTACCACTATAAAACTAATGTTAAACATAAAGGAAATCCTGTTGAATACAAGATCCAAATCCCGATTGTTTATCCCAATTTCCCAAAGATTAGAGGTGATATACAATCCCAGAAAAAGAAAGATATGATAAGACAATGGTATTTTCAGCTTCATAATAATGTTGTTGTCCTTTCAAAAATACAACTATGACTTCATATGGATACTATATTTATACAAAACCTCTCTTTTGGGTGACGAACCATCAAAAACGATACACCAAATTTTTAAACCTTAAATTCCACGAGTTTACAAATTGAAATTTGACGTTCATCAAAAACTAAAATTTCACCTGAAAAGCTATGCTACATTTGTCCTGAATTTAAAAACCAATCATCATGAAAAAAATCATCTTACTATTACTTGCTGTTATCACATTTAATACCGTTTCCGGACAGTCAAAGAAAAAACAAATACTTTTACTTGGAACCTTCCATTTTGAAAACCCGGGACTCGACGTTGCTAAAATCAACAGCTTTAATGTGATGTCAGACAGAAGCCAAAAGGAACTGGAGAACATCGCCAATAAAATTAAAAAATTTGGTCCGGATAAAATCTTTGTCGAATGGAATTACCAAAAACAGGACAAACTGGACAAATTCTATAATAGAAATACGGACAGTTTACTTCATAAACAATCAGATGAAATTGTACAGGTAGCATTAAGATCAGCTAAAAAACTAGGTCATAAAAAGTTATATGGTATTGATTACAACAACACCGATTTTCCATATGACAGTCTGGTAAAAGGAATGACAGCCGCCGGTCAGTTTGATCTAATCAAAAAGAATGAAGAAACTATGAAATATTATGAAAAGAGTCAAAATGAAAAAATTGCCAAATATTCACTGACTGAACTGCTGTTAGACATCAATACCAAAAAATCGAATGAAGACAATATTGGCTGGTATGTTGAAACAGCTACTAAAGGAGGCAAAACGGACGATTTTGTTGGGGCTTACTTAGTTTCGGAATGGTACAGAAGAAACCTTTATATGTATGCTTTAATTCAAAAACTAACCGAAAGTAAAGACAACAAAATAATGGTTTTATTAGGTGCCGGACATACCGCTATGATCAGGGAATTTGTAGAACACAATCCTGAATTTGAAATTGTAGAATTGGCAACAGTTTTAAAATAGGTCAGAGATCATTTAACCGCAAAGGGCGTTAAGAATTTAACTTAGTATTGCCAATAGAAACGCAAAGTTCACAAAGCTATTCGTTTAAAAAAGCCACGAATTCACGAATTTTTATTCTCTAAGATTATAAAAAATAATTCGTGAATTCGGGGCTAAAAAACTTTGCGTGCTTTGCGGTTATAAAAACAAAAAAAAATCCACTCCTTTCGGAATGGATTTTCTATATAAATTGATTTCTTATTGAATTAAGAAAGAGCAGCTTTAACTTGGTCAGCAGCTTCCTGAAATTGAACAGCTGATAAAATTGGCATACCTGAGTTGTCAATTAATTCTTTTGCAATTTCAGCATTTGTTCCTTGCAAACGAACGATAATTGGCACATTGATAGCATCACCCATGTTTTTGTAAGCATCAACAACACCTTGAGCAACACGGTCACAACGAACGATTCCTCCGAAGATATTGATCAAAATAGCTTTTACGTTTGGATCTTTTAAGATAATACGGAAAGCTGTTTCAACACGTTTAGCATCAGCAGTTCCACCAACATCTAAGAAGTTAGCAGGCTCAAAACCAGCATATTTAATTAAATCCATAGTTGCCATTGCAAGACCAGCTCCGTTTACCATACAACCTACAGTACCGTCAAGATCTACATAGTTCAATCCTACTTCTTTAGCTTCAACCTCGATTGGATTCTCC
Organism: Flavobacterium sp. N502540; assembly: GCF_025947365.1. Taxonomy (NCBI): domain Bacteria; kingdom Pseudomonadati; phylum Bacteroidota; class Flavobacteriia; order Flavobacteriales; family Flavobacteriaceae; genus Flavobacterium; species Flavobacterium sp. N502540. Next base: position 3,225,135 of record NZ_CP110012.1, on the reverse strand, counting down.
TCACGGATATCTCTCATCTCAGCATATTTTGGTTGTCTGTATAAAGCATTATCGTCGATATTTACTTTAGCGTCAACAGCAAGAATTTTGTTATCTGAAGTTTTCAAAACCGGGTTGATTTCGAACATAGATGCATCAGAACCAACGTAAGCGTTGTATAAAGCATCGATGAATTTCACCATTTCTTTAAAAGCATTTCCAGTAACACCTAAGTTAAAAGCAATTCTTCTTGCCTGAAAACCTTGTAATCCAACAGTTGGATCAATTTCTTCTGTAAAGATTAAGTGTGGTGTATGCTCAGCAACTTCTTCGATATCCATTCCACCTTCAGTAGAATACATAATCATGTTACGTCCTGTACCTCTATTCAATAAAACAGAAACATAAAACTCAGAAGTTTCGCTTTCACCAGGATAGTAAACATCTTCAGCAACTAAAACTTTGTTTACTTTTTTACCCTCAGCAGAAGTTTGAGGAGTAATCAATTGCATTCCGATGATTTGTTCAGCAATTTCTTCAACTTGTTGCAAGTTTTTAGCCAACTTCACTCCACCACCTTTTCCACGTCCACCTGCGTGAATTTGTGCTTTTATCACATGCCATCCTGTACCAGTTTCGGCAGTTAATTGTTTTGCAGCAGCCACAGCTTCAACCGCATTGTTAGCCACAATTCCGCGTTGAATGCGTACTCCGTAACTTGCTAAAATTTCTTTTCCTTGATATTCGTGTATGTTCATAATATAGAATTTGTCTGGTTCTGAATTTATTTCAGAATAAAAGTGCGACAAAAGTAGCAAAAATCAACTTAATAGTAAAATCTTTTTCAATTAAAAAACGAGAGTGATATGCACGAAACGTTTATTCTTTTTGAAAGCAAAGAAATGGTTAAATAAATAATTTGTTAATATTAACTAGAAACCACTAAAACGTTTGATATTTAACAAAAAGACCACCGTATTTGTTAGCCTTACAGCGATTTTTCATACTATATTTTAGTCTGTATTGTCATTTTAATAATTCGCAATGGCTAAAAAAACATTATTATCAATTAAGAAGTCTTTTTCTAATATTACAACAAAAATAAAAGCAAAACAGCTATTTCAATACATTATATTTAACGAAATCTCTATTTTTGTAAAAAAAATATCAAGAATGAAAGTTAAAGAACAAGGGCTTTATTTGCCTGAATTTGAACACGACAATTGTGGTGCAGGATTTATTTGTAATTTGAATGGTATTAAATCAAATGATATTATTCACAAAGCATTGGATATCTTAATAAAATTGGAACATCGTGGTGCAGTTAGTTCTGATGGAAGAACTGGAGACGGAGCTGGAATTTTATTCGACATCCCACATGATTTTTTTAAAAAAGTATGTGATTTTGAAATCCCTGAAACACGTGAGTATGCAGTAGGAATGGTTTTTTTACCAAAAAGCAAAAACCAGGTTTCTTTTTGTATGAACGCTTTCGAATCGACTATTAAGGATCAAAATTTAAAGATTCTGGGTTGGAGAGATGTACCGGTTGAAGTAGAAAATTTAGGGCAAATCGCCGCAGAAAAAGAACCAACAGTTAAACAGGTTTTTGTTAGCAAAAACGGTCAGGATTTAACTGAAAATGAATTTAATGCAAAACTTTTTGCAGCTAGAAAAATTGCTGAACATGCCATTAGAGGATCTAAAACCTCTGAAAGCCATATGTTTTATTTCTCTAGTTTATCGACAACTACCATAATATATAAAGGTCTCTTGATGCCGGAAGACATCAGCCGTTATTATGTTGACTTAAAAGATCCCGATTTAGTGACTCGTTTGGCGTTAGTACACCAGCGTTTCTCTACCAATACATTCCCATCCTGGGATTTAGCACAGCCGTTTAGATACATGTGTCACAACGGTGAAATCAATACGCTTCGCGGAAACGTAAGTCGTATGCGTGCCCGTGAAGAATTGATGCAAAGCAAAATCTTTGGTGATGATATCAAAAAATTATTCCCAATTATCTTAGAAGGAAAATCAGATTCTGCTTCTATGGATATGGTAGTAGAACTTCTATTAATGACAGGACGTTCCTTACCGGAAGCCATGATGATGGTGGTTCCGGAAGCCTGGGAAAAACACCAGACCATGTCTCCTGAGAAAAAAGCCTTCTACGAGTTTAACGCTTGTATTATGGAGCCTTGGGATGGCCCTGCCTCTATTCCGTTTACTGACGGTAACGTAATTGGTGCACTATTAGATCGTAACGGATTACGCCCTTCTCGTTATACCTTAACCAAAAGCGGTTTTGTAATCATGTCATCAGAAATTGGTGTTTTGGATATCGATCCTGAAGATGTGATTCAACACGGTCGTTTAGAGCCTGGAAAAATGTTCCTGGTAGACATGAACGAAGGCCGTATTATTGAAGACGACGAGGTAAAAAAATCCATCGTTACCAAACGTCCTTACAAAGAATGGATCGACGCTAACTTATTACCTTTATCTAAAATACCGTATACGAATAACCCAACTCCGGTTGAGAAACTGGATTTCTTAACCAGACAAAAATTATTTGGCTATACGATTGAAGATTTAAAAACCATCATTAACCCAATGGGAGGTCAGGGAGCTGAAGCCATCAGTTCTATGGGTAACGATACACCTCTGGCCGTTTTATCAGACCAGCCTCAATTGTTGTACAACTATTTCAAACAATTGTTTGCTCAGGTGACTAACCCGCCTTTAGACGGTATTCGTGAAGAAATTATTACTGATATCAGTTTAGCCATTGGCGGTGATTTCAATATTTTTGAAATTGAATCCAAACAATGTAAAAAACTAAAAATCCAAAATCCAGTTATTTCCAATGAGGATTTAGATAAAATAAGAAACATCGATCATGTCGATTTCAAATCGGCTACTATTTCTACCTTATATAAAATAGAAAAAGGAGTAAATGGCTTAGAGCGCGCACTTGAAAAATGTGTTGAGGCAACTTTTAAAGCCGTTTCTGACGGATGCAACGTCATTATTTTATCAGACCGAGGCGTAAGTGAAGAACTGGCTCCAATACCAATGTTACTGGCTTGTTCATACATTCATCACTCTTTGAACATTTTGCAGGTTCGTTCAAAATTCGGAATCATAATCGAATCTGCCGAGCCTCGCGAACCTCATCATTTTGCTTTATTGTTCGGATACGGTGCTAGTGCAATCAATCCTTACATGGTCAATGAAATCATTCACGATCAGGTGAATCAGGGCTTTATAAAAGGGGTAAAAGCAGATTATGCCATTGTAAATTACAACAAAGCCATTGCAAAAGGAATCGTTAAAATCATGAACAAAATTGGTATCTCTACTTTACATTCGTACAGAGCTGCACAAATTTTCGAGATTTTAGGACTGAACAAAACTTTTACTTCAAAGTATTTCCCTTACACCCCATCACGAATTGAAGGAATTGGTTTGATGGAAGTCGAAAAAGAAGTGAAGAAACGTTTCCAGAAAGCATTCCCAAATTCAAAAATTGCCAACTTACTTTCTCTTGAAATTGGAGGTATTTACAGATGGAGACGCGGTGGAGAGAAACACATGTTCAACCCGACCACTATTTCTAAATTACAACAGGCCGTTCGTTTAAACAGCCCTGAAAGCTATAAAGAATACTCGAATATGGTCAATGAGCAAAGCTCAAACCTAATGACCATCAGAGGTTTATTTGAATTCAACAATTTAGATCCAATTTCTATTGATGAAGTAGAATCTTGGACTGAAATTGTGAAGAAATTCAAAACCGGAGCCATGTCTTACGGATCCATCAGTAGAGAAGCGCATGAGAATTTAGCGATTGCCATGAACCGAATTGGCGGAAAAAGTAATTCCGGAGAAGGAGGAGAAGATCCAAAACGTTTCCAAAAAGAAATTAACGGAGATTCGAGAAACAGTGCGATCAAACAAGTGGCATCGGGACGTTTTGGTGTTTCGATCAACTATTTGACCAACGCCAAAGAAATCCAGATTAAAATGGCTCAGGGAGCGAAACCTGGTGAAGGTGGACAATTACCCGGAGAAAAAGTAGTGCCATGGATTGCCGAAACCAGAAATTCAACCCCTTATGTAGGTTTGATTTCGCCTCCGCCACACCATGACATTTACTCTATTGAAGATTTATCTCAGTTGATTTACGATTTAAAAAATGCCAATCGTGAAGCACGTGTAAACGTAAAATTAGTTTCCGAAGTTGGAGTTGGAACGATCGCTGCCGGTGTTGCCAAAGCAAAAGCTGACGTGATCTTAATTTCAGGTTACGACGGAGGAACCGGTGCTGCACCCTTAACCTCTTTACAACATACAGGTATTCCGTGGGAACTTGGTTTAGCCGAAGCCCAGCAAACTCTAATCTTAAACGATTTAAGAAGCCGTGTGGTTCTGGAATGTGACGGACAGCTAAAAACGGGTCGTGACGTTGCCATCGCTGCATTGTTAGGAGCTGAGGAATTTGGTTTTGCAACGGCTCCGCTTGTAGCTTCCGGATGTATTATGATGAGAGCTTGTCATTTGAATACCTGTCCGGTTGGTATTGCTACTCAGGATCCTGAATTGAGAAAAAACTTCAAAGGAACTCCGGAGCACGTCATCAACTTCATGTATTTTATTGCCGAAGAGCTAAGAGAAATTATGGCTCAATTAGGTTTCAGAACTTTAAAAGAAATGGTGGGGCAGTCGCAAAAATTAAATGTAAACAAAGCGATCCAACATTACAAAGCCAATGGTTTAGACTTGTCATCAATTCTATACAAACCGGAAAAAGCCAAAACGGTTCCAAATCACAACACAACACAACAAGATCACCAGCTTGAAAATGTATTGGATTTTGATATCATTAAAGAAGCAATTCCGTCTATTTACAGAAAAGAAAAAACCAGAGTTACCTTTAAAATTAAAAATACAGACCGTTCTGTAGGTGCTATTTTGAGTAATGAAATCTCAAAAATTTATGGCGCACAAGGATTACCTGATGATACTATTTTAGTTGATTTTGAAGGCTCTGCCGGACAAAGTTTTGGTGCTTTTGCCACCAACGGATTGTCGTTTAAAATTCACGGAAACTGTAATGATTACTTAGGAAAAGGACTTTCGGGAGGAAAATTAATTGTAAAAGTCCCTCCTACTGCCACTTTCAAGCCTGAAGAAAATATCATTATCGGGAACGTTGCCCTTTACGGAGCTATTACCGGAGAGGCTTATATTAATGGAATTGCCGGAGAGCGTTTCTGTGTTAGAAATTCCGGAGCAACTGCGGTTGTCGAAGGAATTGGAGATCACGGATGCGAGTACATGACGGGAGGTACAGTAGTTGTTTTAGGAAAAACAGGACGAAACTTCGCCGCAGGTATGAGTGGTGGTGTTGCTTATGTGTACGATCCGAATCAACAATTCGATGCAAGGGTATGCAACATGGAAATGGTTGCTTTTGATCCTATCGAAGACGAAGACGTGAGAAAACTAAGAAAACTGATCAAAAACCACTCTCTGTACACCAACAGTCCATTAGCCAAAAGAATTTTAGCAGACTGGGAAAATGAACAGCAAAATTTCGTAAAAGTAATGCCAACAGATTACAAAAAAGCACTACAACGAATTGCAGAAGAGAAAAAAATAGAAGAATTAATAGCGGGATAAAACATCAATTTCAAAAATCAAAAATCAATTTCAATGACAATGTCTTCCTGAGCGAAGTCGAAGGAAGCGAAGTCGAAGAATTGAAATTTGGATTTTTAGGAAATTGTAATTTTAATAAAAATGTCATGGGTAAAATAGGCGGATTTAAAGAATATAACAGAGCCGACGAAAGTAATATAGCGGTTGCAGAACGTGTTACGAACTACAACGAATTTACAATTCCGTTAGCAAAAGATAAAATAAAAGAACAAGGTTCGAGATGTATGGATTGTGGAATTCCTTTTTGCCACAGTTCCTGTCCGTTAGGGAATTTAATTCCTGATTTCAACGATATGGTACATCAGGAAGAATGGCAAAGTGCTTTAGAGATTTTACAGTCTACCAATAACTTTCCGGAATTCACAGGCCGCTTATGCCCTGCTCCATGTGAGAAATCATGTGTATTAGGGATCATCAAAGAGCCTGTTGCCATCGAAAACATCGAAAAAAACATCATCGAAAGAGGTTTTGCCGAAGGCTGGATCAAGCCACAGGCGCCAAAAACCAGAACCGGAAAAACGGTTGCTGTTATTGGTTCAGGTCCTGCAGGGTTGGCTGCCGCTCAACAATTAAACAGAGCCGGTCACACCGTCACCGTTTTCGAAAGAGACAATGCTATTGGCGGTCTACTACGCTACGGAATTCCAAATTTTAAACTGGAAAAAGCAATCATCGACAGACGTGTTGCGATTCTTGAAGCAGAAGGAATCACTTTTAAAACCAATGTAAATGTTGGCGTAAACTATAGCGTAGCCGAATTAAATTCTTTCGATTCTATCGTATTGTGCGGCGGAGCAACCGAAAGAAGAAGTTTACCAACCAAAGGTATCGAAAGCAAAGGCGTTGTTCAGGCAATGGATTTCTTAACACAGCAGACTAAAGTTTTGTTTGGAGAATCAATTCAAGATCAGGTTATGGCTACCGGTAAAGATGTAATCGTAATTGGCGGTGGAGACACCGGTTCTGATTGTATCGGAACCTCGAACAGGCATGGTGCAAAATCGGTAACCAATTTTGAGATTTTACCAAAACCTCCCGTTGGAAGAAGCGAAACAACTCCTTGGCCTTTCTGGCCGCTCCAGTTAAAAACCTCATCGTCTCACGAAGAAGGCTGCGACAGGAACTGGCTAATCAATACCAAAGAATTCTTATCTAACGACAAAGGAGAACTGGTAGGATTAAAAACCGTTGAAGTACAATGGAAAATGACTCCGGGGCAACGTCCTGAACTAATCGAAAAAGAAGGTTCAGAGAAAATATGGCCCTGTGATTTAGCTTTATTGGCTTTAGGATTTACAGGTCCTGAGAAAACTTTAAGCGAGCAATTAGGTCTGGAAATCGATATGAGAAACAACTATAAAGCCAAAAATTATCAGACGAATGTTCCGCACATTTTCACTGCCGGTGATATGCGAAGAGGGCAGTCCTTAATTGTATGGGCCATTTCAGAAGGCCGTGAAGCGGCAAGAGAAGTCGATTTGTTCCTGATGGGTTATACCAATTTACCAACCAAAGGAAATGGAGATTTGCCAAGTTTATAGATTTTAAATATCCCTTTTACAAAACAAAAGCCCCTTTTTTTATATTTAAAAAAGGGGCTTTAATTCTTTAGTTCTGAAATGAGAATTGTTATTCTGAATAAAGAAAGTATTAAAAATTATACTGAATTTGTAAAGTAGCACGTCTTCCCGGAGCATTTACAAAATCTTTATCTCTGGCCTGCCACCAGGCAATATTTGGAGCGTAATCTTTATTAAACAAATTCTCAACTCCCAATCCTAATCGGAATGATTTATTGATGAGATAAGAACTGCTTAAATTAAAGACCGTATATTTTTTTACCGGACCTTCATTAAAACTATACAAGTTTGTTGTTGGATTTGGGTCAAATCGGTCTCTTTTGAAGTTATGCAAAGAACTTAGTTCAATATCTAAATTTTTCAACGGACGAATCTGAACATAAGTAGTAAGCTTTGGAGCCATTATTCGGGATCCGTTAATATATTTTTCGTACGATCCGTTATTGTCATTATCGACCTTTCCTTCTATCCAGGCAAAAGCACCACCAAAACTTAAAAACTCTATTGGATTAAAGCCCACAACGGCCTCATACCCCCAGATATTCTCGGGAGCACGCTGCATGGCAAAAGAACCATCAGCTGACTGAATTGATGTAGCCCCCAATTCTGAGGTACTCCAAAAACTGGTTACCTCATAATTGAACCATTTTTTTATCGCTCCGGCCACACCCATTTCGTAATTGTTTACAATAATAGGATCAGTTGGTAATTTTGAGATCACACTTTCAGTAGACGTTCTTAAAATACGCCCTACCTCATTGATCGAAAAGGACTGAGAATAACTTGTAAAAACATTTACTTCCGGCATAATGTTATATCTTAATCCGATGTTTCCAACAAGAGCATTGTAATCTAACTCGCCTCCCTGAACAAAAATACTTTTGGTGTACGTATTGTTTTTAGCATTCAATACCGGCAATGTATTAAAATCATCCGCTTTAACCTTAATATTTTCATATCTGGCACCTGCTTTTAAGGTAAATTTACCCCAGGCATCAAATTTAATCAATGCAAAAGGCGCAGTATTCAGCATTTTCATTTGAGGAGTCCAAAAACGACCGTCCTCTAACTTTTGAACTGTTTTATCCTGAAGCAAATCCAGACCGTAAATGATCTCCACTTTATACCTATCATTGGCAAAAAGACGAGAATCAAAATTAACACGAAGCCCTTTCTTTTGCGAAGCCACATTCGATTGACCTCCGTTTAAAAACTGATCTCTGTCATACGAATAAACCGTTCTGAAATCCTGTGCATAAACATTAACATCCAAAGAAGTATTGTTCCAAATCTCCGAATTCGAATACGCTACTCTAAAATTATGATTTCTAGGAGTTCCTTCAGGCGTTCCCAAACGTCCACCGGCTTCCACTCCAATCGTTGGGATTTCTCCCCATTTACCAATCTTAACATCCTGATCTAAAAATGATTTTGAAGCATACCCCATGTAAGAGAACTCCAACCTTTGGGTATCAGTTAGTGCGTATCCTATTTTAAACAATCCGTTGTACGTATTTAAATTCGACAAACTATAAAATGGCGAAAGGTTTACTCCGTTGGCATCTTTAGAAACTCCTGATCTTTCTTGTGTAAATCCAACTACATAATCCAGTTTCTTCAGCTTTCCAGCCAATGAAAGTGAAGCTCTGTAACCAAATGATTCTGCAAAAGTTTTGGGTTGTGTGATCAAACCCAGTTGTACCGAACCGCTAATTTTTTCTTCAGAATGGTTTTTCTTTGTAATATAATTGATGATCCCTCCATCGGCACCATTCCCATAAATTGAAGTTGCACCTTTAATAACTTCCACTCTTTCGATAGACGAAGGTTCAATTACCTGAAGGTCTCTACCTCCATTTCGCAAAGGCGTAGACTGCGGTATTCCATCAATCATAACCAAAAATGGTCTTCCTCTTAAAGTCTGACCGAAATTTGAAGTTTGGTTACTCGCGGTCGCTAAACCCGGAACCGTATATTGCAAAATATTACCGATATTTGAATTCACCATAGTCTGACTTTGGATTTTTTTAGCTCCAACAATCGTAATAGAAGAAACAACTTCTTTTATACTCTCTTTTTTTCGGCTTGCAGTTACAATAATATCATCTAAATTATTGGTCTGCAAACTGTCTTTTGATTTTTCCTGAGCAAATCCTATCAAAACCGTAAGGATAATCAAGCAAAATGTAATAATCTTTTTCATAAATAATCTCTAATAATGTAATTTTGGGGCAAATATAATTTTTATTCACTCTAAATAAGAATTAGAAACCATTAAAAGTTAAAAAAAACTTTAAATGTTTATTTTATAACAATTTGTTACAATTTGTTATTTTTCAATTTAAAATTTGTCAATCGGTAAAAGAGTAATAAGTTTGCTGAAAATAGTTTACAGATGCAAGCAAAAGATTTACTGCAGTTAGCAGACCAATTTGGAAGTCCATTATATGTATATGATGCCGAAAAAATCCAATCTCAGTACAACAGGTTAACTAAAGCTTTCTCTAAGGTAGAAAACTTAAGAGTTAATTATGCCATGAAGGCATTGTCTAACGTTGCCATTCTTCAGCTATTAAAGAACATGGGGTCTGGCCTGGATACTGTATCTATTCAGGAAGTTCAATTAGGACTTCATGCCGGCTATGATCCTGACAAAATTTTCTTTACACCAAACGGAGTTTCTTTAGAAGAAATCGAAGAAGTGGCCGCAATGGGTGTACAGATCAACATTGACAATTTATCTATTTTAGAGCAATTCGGAACCAAACATCCTAATATACCGGTATGTATTCGTATCAATCCACACGTAATGGCGGGTGGAAATGCTAATATTTCCGTTGGACATATCGATAGTAAATTCGGAATCTCTGTTCACCAGATACCACATATTTTACGAATTGTTGAAAATACGAAAATGCATATTGTGGGGATTCACATGCACACAGGATCAGATATTTTAGATATCGAAGTATTCTTGTATGCCGCTGAAATCTTATTTGATACGGCTAAACATTTCAAAGAATTACAATTCTTAGATTTCGGAAGCGGATTCAAAGTACCTTACAAAAAAGACGATATCGAAACGGATATTGAAGAATTAGGTAAAAAATTATCTAAAAGATTCAATTCTTTCTGTACAGAATACGGTAGAGATTTAACGTTGATTTTCGAGCCCGGAAAATTCCTGGTGAGCGAAGCTGGTTTCTTCTTAGCCAAAGTAAACGTAGTAAAACAAACTACTTCGACAGTTTTCGCAGGGGTTGACAGTGGTTTCAATCACTTAATCCGTCCGATGTTTTACGGTTCACAGCACCATATTGAAAACATCTCCAACCCAAAAGGAAAAGAGCGTTTTTACTCGGTAGTTGGTTACATCTGCGAAACGGATACTTTTGCCAACAACCGCAGAATTTCAGAGATTACAGAAGGTGATATCTTAGCGTTCAGAAATGCAGGAGCTTATTGCTTCTCGATGTCTTCGAACTACAATTCAAGATACAAACCAGCTGAAGTTTTATGGATGAACGGTCAAGGAATCCTGATTCGTGCTCACGAAACATTCGAAGATTTACTTAAAAATCAAATTCCGTTGCCACAGGAAGTTGCTGCAACAGTTTAAAAATAAAAAAAAAGAGAATATCTATTGCATCCCGTTTCTTCATTGAGGCGGGATTTTTTTGTTTCAGGATGCAACCATTCGTCAGGCTGAGCGAAGTCGAAGCCTCACCCCAATCTTGTCATTTCGACAGAGAAGACTCGAGCGATAGCGACTGACGAAGTAAATCATACTACTTGATCGACAAAAATAGTCGTCAATATAGCACACGGATGACGCGGATTCGCTTTGCGAAAACACGGATTATGACGGTTTTTTTATTGCAGATTTCAAGCGTTTGCCTGGCTGAGCGAAGCCGAGGCCCACACAAAGTTTATCTATGCATATAGTTTATCGCCAATCTTGTCATTTCGAAGAATGAGAAATCTTCACAAGAAACTCTACAAAGATTAGAATATGAATTATTTAAAGAAAAAGAAAGAAAATTCTTTAAAAAAACTTATTTTTACAAAAAAAGTAAAATGCAACTTCAAGAGGGTTATCATACTTACTACGTGTACATCATAACAAACAAATCAAAAACTGTTTTTTATACCGGAGTTACAAATAATTTAACCGTTCGTTTAAGCCAACATAAAGAAAACAATGCAAGCGGGAAGAAAACATTTGCGTCAAAATATAATGTAATATACTTGTTGTATTATGAAAGGTTTACCTGGATTCAGCAAGCAATTGCTCGCGAAAAAGAAGTTAAAGACTGGCGTAGGGAAAAGAAAATAGAATTAATAAAAACAATTAACCCAGATTTGGATTTTTTAGATGATTTATTCTCCTGATTTGCAATCTCATTTCTGCGTTAATTTCTTTCTCTTTGCGGAGTTTCTTGCGAAGATTTCTCGTTCCTCGAAAAGACAAGATTGTGGATAATTGGAACTTGAAAATGAAATTAGAATTTAATCCCTTGGGCGTCTCCCGCCGAAAAAAGCGGGCCGGGCTTTCGGCTATATCTTTTGCTCCGTTTCACTTCACAAAAGGATACCGCCTCAATCCCTGACGCAAAAACATTTTCATGAGACAATTTATAAGAAAAAACAAATACATTTGATATAAAGAAAAAAAATGGAAGGAATTACATGTATCGAAAATTTTATCGAAAATCCAAACGAACTATTTGAAAATTTAAAAACAAATGTAATTTGGGACGGAAGAATGACTGCCAGAAAAACGGCAAGTTTCGGAAAAGCATACAACTACTCTCAAATCGAATATCCATTTCAGGAATTCTTGCCAGAGCTAAAAGAAATTAATCAAAAAGTTTCTGCAATAATTGGTTTTGAACCCAACAATTGTCTTATAAATTATTACTTAGACGGGAAATCAAAAATGGGTTATCATTCCGACCAAATTGATATTTTAGAACCGCTAACCGGAGTTGCGATTATTTCGATTGGAGCAGTTCGAACTCTCAAATTTAGAAATATATTAAATCCTGAGTTATTTCAAAGTTTCGAATTAACAGCAGGAAGTTTAATTTATATGACGCAGGAAGTTCAAAAAATTTGGCAACATTCAATTCCGCAATCAAATACTGAAGAAGGAAGAATTAGTATAACGCTTCGAAAAATTAGCTAAAAAAAAAATCAACCGATGAATTGAACTATTTACGATTATTAAAATAGCAATGTATAAAAAAGCCATTAGAAGGTTAGTGGCCAGCCCCTAAACCGAAAAGAAAGCAAATTGTATAACATTTGATAAAAACCAATAACTCTTTTCCATTTTTTAATACTATTTTTACCTTATAAAACCCACTAAAAAGCTATTCAATTATATTCTAAAAAATGAAAAGAACACTTTACCTACTATTTACTATTATCTTAACTTCCTCCGTTTACAGTCAGAATCTTAAAAGTGTCAAAACCGAAAGTTGGAGAAACAACAATTGGGTAAATTCTACTTATGTTATAAAAAATTACAACAAAAACAACAACATCATAGATGATTTAGTTCAACTATGGGATTTGAATTCTAATACCTGGAAAAATTTTAATTCAGCAAATTATGAATATAATACGAATAATGTAGTAGATAAAATGATTACCAAATCATGGAATAATGCTTCAAATTTATTCGTGTTCTTTCAAAGAAGTTCTTTCAACTATAACAATGAAAAAAGAATAGACGTAGCAATTCATGAAAGGTGGATAAATAACACTTGGGAAAACTCCGTTAAAGTTAATTCAACCTATGATTCAAAAGGAAATATAATATCTAATTTTATACAAATGTGGAGTCAAAATACTTGGAAAGACAGCCAATTCGATGATTATTCAAATAATTCTGATGGATTAGTTACTCAAATAACTCGACAAAAATGGAATAATTCCAGTTCTAAATGGGAAAATTTTTCGCAATCAACTTATACTTACAATAGCTCAAAAAAGGTTTCAATAGAAACAATGAATCTTTGGGAAAACAATAAGTGGATCGAAAGAGGCGTCTATACAAATTCATACGACACAAATGGTTTTTTAACAAATCATTTACGTCAGGATCGGGATAGAACTACGGCTGCTTTGGTAAATGAGGAGCAAACGACTTACACTAATAATCCAAACGGAACAGTTAAACAAAATCTTACAGAAATATGGGATAATTCATCCAAATCATGGGGGAATTCATTTCGTTCAACCTTTGAATATGACAAAAATTTAGGAATCGCCGATTTAATTAAATCTCAACTCAAAATCTTTCCTAATCCAACAACTGATTTTATAAATGTTCATCTTGAAGGGGCTAACGATACTAAAGTTTCAATAATAGATGCTCTGGGAAAGGTTATTCATAAAGAGAATTTTGTTGGAAATGACTTTTCAGTAAACGTAATGAATTTAAATAAAAACGTATATTTTATAAAGTTAGAGAATGGTGAAAAAGTTCAGGTGAAAAAGTTTATTAAAAACTAAAAAACCGTTTTCTATCCAAAAAAACATGTTTTTTACCAACAGTAATCTTTATAAAAGAATTTTAAATACCTTTGAATTATGAGCACAGCAACAAAATCAAAACACATTGGCAGAAACATCAGCCGAATCAGAGAGCTTAAAGGTATGAAACAAGAAGCACTGGCGATTGCGATTGGCGTAAGTCAGCAATCTGTTTCTAATTTAGAAGCAAGTGAAACGATTGAAGCCGCAAAACTTGCAGAAATTGCAAAAGTGCTTGGCGTTACCGTTGAAGCTATTGAGAATTTTTCAGAAGAGAACGTTATCAATTACTTCAATACTTTTCACGAATCTGTTACTGGCAGTTTTATAACCAATAATTCCTGTAATTTTAACCCCCTTGATAAAGTGGTGGAGCTTTACGAACGTTTGGTACAGGCTGAAAAAGACAAAAACGAATATTTAGAAAAATTATACAAAGGAAAATAATTCCTCACAAATATTAATTTTACAAAAGCACAAATATCTTTTTATTTTGTGCTTTTTTTATAAACTAACCTATGAAAAAACTAACCATTCTTTTATTTCTGATTTTACTTTCCTTTACAAACAAAGTAAATGCACAAAATGCTCAGGCAATTTTTCTAGACAACCTCGAATCATTTGAAAGATTATCTAAAAATGAAAATGAGTCTATAAGCCTAAACAAAGTTTACGAAGCTCGAAAGTTTTTGATAGACATCACCGGCATTACTTATAAAATGGAAAAACCATTTGATATGCCTGTATTCCCACCTGATAAAACTATAAAAAAGTGGAGGTCTTGGTTTGAGAAAAACAAAGATTTTTTATATTTTGACGAAAAAGACAAAACAGTCAAAGTAAGAAAAAAATAAAAAACTACTTTAGCGTAGCAAATCAAACCCCAAAATCCATGAAAATTACGATTCCCCTGTCGGTATTATTTTTATTACTTACTACTACTTTATTCGGTCAGACAATTGCCGATTTAAAACTAAAACCCAAAGAAATTCCCAAAGGCTACACTTTAAACGATGGAAATATTTGTATTACTCCGCAAGCCTGTACTTTTTATAATGATATTGAAACCTACGCTAGTATTGTGGGAACCTTAAAAAGTAAATCAATTCAAAATTTTAAAAGTAAAACGGATCGTGGATCCGTAATGTATTTTGAATTTGAACACACTTTTAAGGGCGATCGATTTCTGCAAGGATTACTTTGGGGAAAAGACGGTCAGCCAACTGACGAACGTCCTGAAGAATATCTTGCAAAAGGAAAATTTCTGATTATCTGGAATTTTCATCCTAACAGTGCAATTAAAGAAAAATCAGAGACTAAGATCGAGGCGCTTTTACAATAAAAAATAACCAACAAATTCAAAAATGAACAGACCAGGAGCCGTTGGAGCATTGCTTGACATTTACGAACAGGCAATTTTAGATCTTAAAAACGTTATCAAAAGTATTCCGGATAATGTTTTGACCAACATCACAGACGAAAAAACAACAAACGAAGATTGCAAATCCATACAAGCTATTCTTTCGCACGTTGTAAGTTCAGGTTATAGTTATGCGATCAGTATTCATAATCTTAAAGGGCACAATATACAGCGACCTGACAAAATTTTTCATGTCACCATTGTCGAATATCTGAAAGATTTAACGAATGTTTTTCTTTTTACTGAAAGTGTTTTCAGAGAAATTAAAGACGATGAATTAGAACAATTTGACGATTCACTAAAAATAAAAACAGGCTGGGGACAATTGTACGACATCGAACAACTTACAGAACATGCCATTGTACATATTCTTCGGCACAAACGACAAATTGAAAAAATAAAATACAGTCAATTGAACTAGAATTTTCTCTAACTTCGCTTACAATAAAAAATAGCCTCAAACAAAATGAAAACAAAATCAAATCCTGTTGTTTATTTTGAAATTCCGGTAACCAACATAGAAAGAGCCATACAATTCTATTCGGCGGTTTTTGGTTTTGAATTTGAACGTGATCGCATTCATGATAATGAAATGGCATTCTTTCCGCTTATCGAAGGCAACAATGGTATTTCGGGAGCCTTAGCCCAAGGAGAAATTTACAAGCCTACGATAGATGGAACTCTTGTTTATTTGAATACCGAAGATATTGAAGAAACTATAAATCTGGCCGTAAAAAATGGTGCCGAGATTTTATTTCCCATAACCTCAAACGGCGAATTTGGCTGGGTAGCTGAATTTAAAGACTGTGAAGGAAACAGAATCGCATTACACATGAGCCAAAAGGAATAATTTAAAATTGAGAACAAATCTAAACCTATAAAACCTCTTTTCCGTTTTATTTAAAAAATATCAAAATGAAAATTCAAACACGAATCCTCTTTTATGCAATCCTTTTCTTTTTATATCTTACCTCAACTTCTCTTTTACTGCAATTGGGGGAGAAATTAGGAACAGATCCCTATATTACTTTGGGTTGTGGTTTTGCTATTTTGAACATTATTTATTCTTTCTTAGGTTTAAAGTGGAAACCTGTACTGAATGTGATCTGCTCTGTTGCAATTGCAGCTTTGTCTCTATTTTTAGCCGTACAGTTCGCCAACTTACATTTGCTGACCAAATATGATCCTTATTTAGTTAAAACCGCCATATTCACCAATGCTATTCTATCAATCCTCTTTTGGGAAATTGTATATCAAATTAAGATAAGAAAACAGTAATTCTTATACCGCCTCCGGCTTTACCTGGAGGTAAATAAAAAGTCTCAAAAGAGCTTTAGCCTAATCGCTTTTTCTTTTAAAACCTTTTTTATATCAATACTGTATCTCCAACTAAAGCTGGATGCAATTTGTTAGATCTCTAAAAACAAACCCAGCCTCTCCAAAATGAATCAAATCGAAGCCCCAATAACAGATCAAGACATCAAAACCATAAAAAGAAAAGTAGAGAAAACGAAAATCTTCTTATTTGTATTTCTTTTCTTTATTATCCTTTGGTCTTGGGGTTTATGCGATTCAGACTCTTATTTCACGATATTGAATATCTTCATTCTCGTTTTTGATACCATAGTCCTAATCGTCTTTGCCTATGCCTTAAAAAGATTAAGAGTAACCAAAAAGGACCTTAAAGCAAAAATTAAAATTGTAGACACTTTTAAAGTGATTGATAAATACTATACTCAAAGAAGAAACAGCAGCTACATTATTATATTTGATTCGAAAGATATTCCTAAATATGAGGTTACCAAAAGAAATTATGGTCTTATAAATGTTAACGACACTATAGAAATCGAATATTCAAAATTTGCTTTCTGGGTTCTCAAAATTGAACATAATAAGAACGATATCGAGAATAAACAAAATCTTCAGTAATCAGTAAAACCAAAAATTTTCGTACATATTTTTTTTTACATTAGCACTTTAAAATTTCATCTATGCCAAATATGAGAATTACAACTCTACTCCTTTTATCGGTACTTGCTATTTCTTGCAAAAAAGAAACAAAAACAGAAACTCCTAGAATTACTCCAAAAGACTCTTTGGTAGTAACTGACAAAAAAGAAACTCAAAATAGCTCCGATACTATTGTGATTTCGGCCCAACACAAAACAAATAAAATCGTATGTGATCTGGATGGGGACGGAAAAAATGAAACGGTTGAAATTGTAAGAAGTACAAAAAGCAATAAAAGCGGTTTGCGAATCGTTTTCGGAGATGGAAACCGAACGGATTATTTCGGAATGGGAAATACTATTCTCAATCAGGGTTTTGAAGAAATCGACTGGGCCGGAATATTCGAAAAAGCTCCAAAGGGGGAGGTTGTCTGGAACAATGTAAACGATCAGGGAGAAATCTTGGGCGACGCAGAAATAAAAGAAGAAGACAAAATAAAACTACCAAATGACGGAATCTTTATTCATGCCGAAGAAAGCTGCGGAGGCGGGATTATTTACCTTAAAGGTGGAAAATATGAATGGATTCAGCAGGAATAGATCTGAAATAAAACACTTTACAAAAATTTCACCTTCTTAAATTAAAATCACAACTTCTAGTTTATCTAAAAACAGATATCTTTGCTCCTTTAAAATCAATTGGTCTTTAGAATGAAAAAAATTACAATCCTGTTTTCAATATTATTTTTAGCACTGTCGTCTTGTGGTGTAAAAACTACCCAATCCATGCTAAGCGATGGAAATTACGATGGAGCGATAGACCGCGCCGTTGAAGCTTTAAGAACGAAAAAAGATTCTAAAGGAAAACAAGATTACGTGTATTTGCTGGAAGAGGCTTTCGCAAAAGCCAAAGACAGAGATTTGCGTAGTCTGGAATTAATGATAAAAGAAGCAAATCCGGTAAATGCAGAACGCACTTACAATACCTACATGCAGTTGAACAATCGTCAGGAAAAAATCAGACCTTTATTGCCTCTGCAACTATTGAAACAAGGAAGAACCGCTACATTCCAGTTTGATAATTATACCAATCAGATCATAAGCAGTAAAATTGCACTGTCTAGATATTTGTATGAAAATGCTTCTGCACTTTTAAAATCAAATAACAAACTGGATTTTAGAAAAGCCTACGATGATTTTTTCTATTTGGAAAGCATTAGTCCAAACTACAAAAACACCAAAAAATTGATGGACGATGCACAGTTTAAAGGAACCGATTTTGTAGATGTTTATGCTAAAAACGAAACCAATATGGTCATTCCGAAACCACTTCAGGATGACTTACTCGATTTTAAAACCTATGGACTAAACGATAAATGGACGGTTTATCACAGTCTTAGACAAAAAGGCATCGTTTACGATTATAGCCTGATTGTAAACTTCGTGCAGATCAATATTTCACCAGAGCAAATCAAAGAGAAGGAATTCATTAAAGAAAGACAGATAAAAGACGGTGTCAAAACGCTTCTCGACAGCAGAGGAAGACCGGTTAAAGACAGTCTGGGTAGAGAAATAAAAGTAGACAATTACAGAATGCTCCGTGCAAACGTATACGAATTCAGACAATTTAAATCCTGCCAGATCACAGCAAAAGTGGATTATGTTGATTTAAAAACCAATCAGTTACTACAATCTTTTCCGGTAAGCAGTGAATTTATTTTTGAGAATATTTACTCTACCTACAAAGGAGACAGAAGTGCCTGTGAAGACAGTTATATCAACTACTTCAACAAACGTGCAGTTCCGTTCCCGAACAATGAACAAATGGTGTTTGATACAGGAGAAGACTTAAAAGAGAGACTAAAAGATATTATTGTCAGAAACAAATTCAGGAGATAAATCTAACACTTTATTAAAAGCGGTAGAGTCCGGCTGATAAACATATTGAACTATAAACCTCATTTCAAATGAAAAAGATAACCCTTCTATTTTTAGTATCATTTTGTTTCACAGGCTGTGTTACACAGTCTCAAACGGCCAAAACCTATACCGCAATGACAAACCAGCAACAATATCCAAAAGCACTAGTCGATTACGATGATTTTAAAAACCTCGTTACCGAAGTCGAAAAAGCAAGAGCAACTCATTTAGTGAATCTCGATCTTTTTCTTAAAATGAGTCATGAAGAGAATACTGTTATTCTGGACACACGCTCTGATTTTCGTTACAACCGAAAACACTTAAAAGGGGCTATTCATCTTGATTTTACCGATTTTACACAGGAAAATCTTCATCAATTAATTCCAGATCCTAACACCAGAATACTGATTTACTGTAATAACAATTTTAATGGCGATCCGATAGATTTCGCTTCAAAAATGGCACTTCCTAAAAATGCGCCCGAGTCTCAGATTTTAGCCAACAGAAAACCTGTTATGCTGGCTCTGAACATTCCTACACATATTAACCTTTATGGGTATGGCTATAAAAATATCTACGAACTTGATGAATTAGTTCACGTAAATGACAGCAGAATAAAGTTTGAAGGAACGGAAGTGAAATAATTTCCGTTATCTATTTTAAACTTTTGAGGGCAATTAATTTAATTGATAAAAACAAAAATCTGCTAAAAATCTGCTTCACTTGTCCTAACGTATACATTTACAAACGACAAGACAAATACCACTACTAAATTTTCCTAATAACAAATCGAAAGCTTTACGGTTTTACGTAATGTAATACCGATTTCGTACATTACATTTACACGCAAAAAATAATGCTGCTATTTTTTTATTCAAGGATTTATCTAACTAACATTAAATAACTAAAACCAATACTAACCAACAACCTAATTTTAATGAAAAAACAAGCCTTATTTCTTGTATTAACTCTTATAATAAGCATTAACAGTTATTCTCAAATAGTTTTCGAACACGGTTACATTATTAACCAAAATGATCAAAAAATAGAGTGTCAAATCGAAAATCAAGACTGGAAAAACACTCCTACCAGCTTCAGATACCAACTCCCTGACAATACGAATATCATTACTGCGGATATAAAAACTGTAAAAGAATTTGCCATCACTGGACAAAGTAAGTACATCAGATCTTTAGTAAAAATAGACCGCTCCTCCAAGAACATAGAAAATATGAGTACGGATAAAAATCCTGATCTTAAAGAAGAAACTCTCTTCCTGAAAGTACTTATTGAAGGAAAAGCATCTCTTTATTTGTATGACGATGGAAACTTAAGACGTTTCTTCTATAAAATGGATAATACCGAGATAAAACAGTTGATTTATAAAACCTATCTGGTAAACGAAAATTATTCAATTGCTAAAAACAACTACTTTAGAGAGCAGTTATTTATTGACCTTAAATGTGATAATATTCTTCAAAGAGAGTATGAAATTTTAGACTACAACTACAATAAACTGCTAAAATTTTTCATCAAGTACAACAAATGCAGTGATACTAATTTTGCCACCTTTGAAACTAAAGAAAAGAAGGACTTGTTTAATTTAACCATTAGACCAAGACTAAACTCTAGTTCTTTATCTATGAACAATTCCAATTTTAGTACTTATGATACCAAATTTGATTCTAAACTAAATTTAAGCATAGGCCTTGAGGCAGAGTTTATTTTCCCTTTTAATAAAAATAAATGGGCGCTTATTGTAGAACCAACTTATCAATATTACAATTCCGAAAAAACAAATAAAACGAATAATGTATTAGGCGGAGAAGTGACTGCAAAAGTAGATTACAAATCTATTGAACTACCAATAGGAATTAGACATTACTTTTTTCTTAAAAATCAATCCAAGATTTTTGTCAATGCATCACTACTATTTGACATTAATTCAAAGTCAAAAATAGAACTTGTTAGAAAGGACGGTTCTGAATTAAATAATCTTGACGTTGGTTCCCGCAGTACCATGGCGTTGGGAGTTGGAGGGAAATTTCGTGACAAATACAGTATCGAATTTAGATATCTGTTTGGCAGAACAATTCTAAAAGATTATCTCGCCTATGATTCCAAATTCGCAACAGTTTCTTTAATAGTAGGATACTCCTTTTTTTAAAAAATCCCAATAGTTTTAAACTCTCAATAAATCCCTTTCATTGTTTGATGAAAGGGATTTACTTTATAGTCGCTATTTACGAATGTTTTCCTTCCTAATTAAGATTTTAGAATGCCGAAATTTTGTATTTTCGTTCTGCATAATTTTCCTGTTTCATTCTATAACATTTAACCTTTATTACTACTTAATACCATAATAATGAACAAATTTTTTATCATTGCCCTCCTATTCCTTTCTACCTCTTTTGTCTTTTGTCAAACCAATAAATCCAAACCAACAGAAACTGCAAAACCATTTGTATTAGGAGTTATCGATGAAATTCAATCGAAAGAATTAGGAGAAAAAAGGATTCTGAATATTTATCTTCCCGAAGGTTACAAAGCAGAAGAGGCAACAAAATATCCGGTCATTTATTTATTAGACGGTTCGGCTGATGAAGATTTTATTCATATCGCCGGTCTGGTACAATTTAATAGTTTTGAATGGATCAATCAGGTTCCTAAATCAATTGTTGTGGGAATTGCTACTGTCGACAGAAGAAGAGATTTTACATTCCCGACAACTATCGAAAAAGATCAAAAAAGGTTTTCAACTTCCGGTCATTCTGATAAATTCATTGCTTTTATCGAAAAAGAATTGCAGCCTTTTATCGAAAAAAAATACAAAACCAATGACTCTAAAACCCTTATGGGACAATCATTAGGAGGATTACTAGGGACCGAAATTCTACTGACAAAACCAACCCTTTTTAATAAATATGTTATTGTAAGCCCAAGCATTTGGTGGAATAATGGTTCTATACTAAATCTAGACAGCTCCATTTTTCAGGAAAATTTCAGTCAGCAAACAGACATTTACATTGCCGTTGGTAAAGAAGGACTTACGCCAACCGAAATTCCAAGGGTAATGGAAGTAGATGCCAATTTACTTGCTGAAAAAATTAAAGCCTCAAAAAGCAAAAACATAAAAGTTTATTTCGATTATTTTCCGCTTGAAAATCACGGTACGATTCTACATCCCGCGGCTTCGAATTCATTTCGTTTTTTCTATCCTGTAAAAGAGAAAGAATAAAAACCGAATATAGTACGATCCCAAAAAATTATTTTTAAAATAATGACAATTAAAGAAGAACATAAACTAGATAATCCGGTTTGGTATGCATTATCCGAAAACCATTCCGCATTTGTCCTTGATTATGATGGTACTAAATTTTACAATCCGGAGTATTGTCCTTTTGGAAGTTTTATACTCCCGGAAAGCAATTTAACGGCCACAAAGCAATATGCGTTGTTAACAGATTCTTTTTTTATAGTGGGTGAAAAACCCGAAATAGAAGATTCTTTGACAATCACCAAAGAATTGGTTTGTCTGCAAATGGTTGTTCAGGACAAAATTCAACTTGCGATTGATACTGAAATTGTCAAACTTACTGAAAGTCATAATGCCGAATTATTACAACTGGTTAATTTGGTACAGCCGGGATATTTTAAAACCAAAACCCCTTTATTAGGAAATTATTACGGAATATTTAAAGACGCCCAATTGATAGCTGTCGCAGGCGAACGCATGAAAATGACTGACTTTACAGAAGTGAGTGCTATTATCACACATCCCGATCACACCAGAAAAGGTTACGCCAAACAATTGATTTCGCATGTTGTCAATAGCATTTTAGACGAAAGTAAAACTCCTTTTTTACATGTTGCCGAAAATAATATTGGTGCCATTAGCTTATATGAAAAACTAGGTTTTGTAACGAGACGAAAAATCAGCTTTTGGAATGTTTCTAAAAAACAATAAGTATATATTCATCTTTGATTTTTTCATTAGACCACAATTTAAAAAATGAAAATTCCAACAACAGCAGAAGGCTTTAAAAACGAATTACTAAAATCGATCGATCTTATCAACCAAATTGGAGATTTACGAGTCCGCCAATTTATCCAGCTTTTACCAAAAGTTAATGATGAAATAATTATTGAAGGTGTCATCTTAATTCTTGAAAATGAAGACAGGGATCAAACCATTTATACAGACCAAAAATACGCGGGCTTAGTTCTAAAAGCGCTTCAACCAAAAACAGTGATAGACACTGAAATAATTCTTAAAAGAATTTTAAAAAATTGGAATAAAAGTGTCGAAGAATTCCCCTTTTGGCTAAAAGATAATTATGGTATTGAAGCTGTGAAAAATTCCTTGTCTAAAATTGAAAATCAGAGTTTGTCAGAGTTAGAACTTGACAAAATAAATACAATGAAATGGCGGCTTAAAATAAGCCTCTAATTTTTAATACATACCAATTAAGCATTAACAGATTACAATAATCACTTTAAATTCTTAAATTTATAAAGTATAAAAATTCCGCAATCATTATGACAGCAAATAAACAAACCGTAACCGAATATATGGAAGCTTTTAGAGTAAGCGATCATAAACGAATTTTAGATTGCCTTACTGATGATGTAATTTGGGAAATGCCCGGAATTTATCAGCATGTTGGTAAAAAAGCTTTTGATAAAGAAATTGAAAACGACAATTTTACAGGCAGTCCCACGATTCAGATCATCAAGATGATTGAAGAAAATGACATCGTTATTGCCGAAGGTGCCGTACAGGGAAATATGAAAAATGGCAATAAACTGGATGCTGTTTTCTGTGATGTTTTTGAAATGGAAAAAGGCAAAATTAAAAAACTCACCTCCTACCTAATGTCAAAAAGCTCAAGTTTAAAATTCGAATAAATTTACTACTCATTCTCTCTCATTTTTTGTCATTCCGAATCTCAGATAACTACCCCAACCAGCCATCGCGATCCAAACTTCTGTACTGAATGGCTTCGGCAATATGAGACGAAATAATATTTTCTGAATGATCCAAATCACTGATTGTTCGGGCAACTTTAATAATTAATTACAACATATAGTTCAATATTCTTTTATACTTTTACAGAAAAACTCGTGTAAATGAAAGCAGTTGCATATCTCAGAGTGAGTACTCAAGAACAATCCCTAGAAAGACAGTATGATGATATTGAAAGTTTTGCTTCTAAAAAAAGCTTAACTCTGGTAAAAATATTTGAAGACAAAATAAGTGGTACAAAAACAAAATCTGACGAGAGAATTGGATTTAATCAAATGAAAAAATACCTCGAGCTAAACGAAGATGTTAGAAATATTTTAGTTTTAGAAATTTCTAGGCTTGGGCGAAAAAATAATGATATCCAAAATATAGTTGAGGAGTATATAGAAAAAGGGATTAGCATTCACATTAAAGACTTAAATGTATCAACTCTTGACGACTACGGTAAAAGATCTTTTGCTTCGGAAATGATTATTTCAATGTTGGGTGTAATGTCATCTAATGAAGGACGATTACTTGGTTCAAGAATAAGTTCGGGAAAAATGTCAAGAGCAAAAAAAAATTTAGCTTTTGGTGGGAAAATTATTGGATATAAAAAAGGAGAAGATGGTACCCCTGCAATTGATGAGACAGAAGCGCCAATGATTAGAAAGATATTCGAACTTGCGTCAAAAGACCTTGGTATGCGAAATATATCCGCATTGATTGAATCTGAATTTGGGCGAAAAATAGCTATTGGAACACTCAGTGGCATAATAAGAAATACCTTCCATAAAGGAGAAAGAAAATATAATAATCTGGATCTCAATGTTCCGGCAATTGTTTCAGGAGAATTATGGCAAAAAGCAAATGATTCTATCGATACTAGAAGCAAATTTGGAAGCAGAACATATGTACATACTAATATCATTCATGGAAAAATCACTTGTGTCTGTGGAAATGTAATGCATCAAAAAGTAATCGTACAAGGAGGAATTGATTGTTTTATCTGTAAAGATGAAAAATGTAAAAATTCAATTAATAGACCTTGGTTATTTAGAATGATACGTAAAGCAGTAATAAAGCATGCGCAGAAAACAAAAGAGGAACAAATTCGTGAAAACTTCAAACTACAAATATTATCTTTTAAAGCTAAAATTGATTTAAATAGTAAGGAAGTTGAAAAACTTAAAAACAGACAAAAAAAAGTAAGAGATCTATATCTTGATTCGGAATTCACAAATGAAGAATACAATGAAATTAAAGCCGAAATAGCCACCAAAATAGAAGAATACAACAGAACTAACAACAAACTCAAAGATGTTATTAAAACAGCTGAAAATGCACTAAAAATAGATATTCAATATTTCAGTGAAGATCTTGAATTATTTAAAAATGAAATTAAAGAAATTATTAATTACGTCATTATAGATAAAAAGCGAGTTCTAATAAACATATTTGGATGGCAAGAATACGACCTCAACAAACCCAATCCTACCAAACTCGGCTGGGAAGCAAGAAAACCATTAAATGAGAGATATCTTAATGAAGAACTTCCGTCACGACATCCTATTAGCGATGAAGATTTAGAAATGATGGTTGATGACTATCTGTCTAATAATTCCCCCAATTAACACTGTAAGCTTTTCTTACAGTGCTTCAGAATTAATCAATATTAAAGAACCTATTGAAAATGTTTTTAATTAGAACTATTTAAATATTTAACATCTACTTTTAATATTATAATTTAAAATCAAAAAGCACCTTTAAATCTACTTCAAGTGCTAAAGAAAGCTTTATAGAAGTAGTTAAGGTTATATTTGTTCGCCCATTTTCAATTCTAGAAATTGTTGTCTTATCAATAAACGACTCAGAACTCATATCATTCATCGCAGTTGCTAGATCGAGCTGGGTCATATTTTTTGATTGTCTGATTTCCTTCAAATTGATTCCGAATTGCTTAACGAAAAAATTGATTTTTTTTATTGACTCTGTTGACATGATTGTCAATAATACTTCATATATTTGTTTCAAAAGTAAACACATATGTCAACTCAAAATATAAACTATGATGTAAGACATTTAAATACTTAAATTTAAATCACTAAATATTAACCAAATCAAAAAAAATGAAAAAATTATCATTACTATTAGTTACCTTATTATGCACATCTTTAGTTGACGCCCAAATTATTGACAATAAAACATTAGAACCAAAATTGATTACAAAAGCATCAATAATGGGAGCTACACTGATAGAAGCTAACTGGTATGATAATTATACTTCATTTATATTTCAAGATTCTAAATATCAAATTTTAAATGTTCAAGCTAAATTTATAATGACCCCAGAAGAGATAGATTCTTTTTACAGCGAGGTTAAAAATCGCTTTAATAAAGATGAATATAAAGATAATGAAGGATTTATTTTTCAAACTAAAGAAGGAACAGCAGTTCATGCAAACTTTAAAAAATCTATGGGAACTAAGTCTCTATATATTGCAATATCAAAAAACAATGTAGTTTCATTAGGAATGTATTTAACTCAAAAACAGACTAAAAAACTCTTTAATGACCAATCGAAGTAGTAATATTAAGAAGATACCTCAATCGCAAATAAAGCCACTCTTTATAGAGTGGCTTTTCATTTGTAGTCAGGGTATTGAACTCATAACCTTAGGATTATGAATCCTAATACTAGACAAGCCAATTGTTTATACTATGTTTAGTACTAAAACTTTTAAAAGCATAATTCCGTTTTGATGCGATCTTACCCGTTTTAGTCACTTCTTTTCGTCACTCTTTTCTACTATTAAAGTGGTAAAATTACCTTAGCTAAGTTGTATTAGAACATTAATATTTTCGGACGGTAAAGACATATAAATGCTCTTAAATTGTACCAAATTAATTATAGTTTTAAATATTTAACGAAAGGTTTAGTGAAATCTTCATCTGGAAAGAAAGGACGGTTTGCAGTCTTATTCTCTAAAGAAATTATGTATGAGGAAATATCTTTTCCAAATAAGAAATTTCCTTTTTCAGCTAATGGTATTAAGTCTACAATATCCAATGGAGGCATTTCTGGATTACATGTTGAAGTCCATATATTAGATATATCTTTGTAAAATTCATATCTTAAATTAAAAAGGTCATCTTTGCGCTTTTTCTTGGCAAGAATAAACTGGAGCCATGTAAATAATAATCCAAAAATAGCGACAAAGGTTGTTACTATAGTTAAATATATTTCTTGTATTTCCATGAAATTCGTTTTTAGAAGCATTCTTTAAAAATCAAAGCGAAATTACAATTTGTTGACTATTTTCACTTTATCTCCAAGTGTTATTTTGCTTAGTAAATCTTGTTCTATATCTATCTCTTTGTATACATTATTCAATACTTGAAACATGCTTTTTTCCTTTTTTAATTCTGAAACTAGTATTGTCATGCTGTCTTGAATATGCAGAACTTTAAAAAAACCTTTAGGAATTTCAAGCTTGCCCAAGCTATTATTTGTTGATGGGTCAATAATTTCATTTCCCTCTTGATAAACTAAAAATCTCATATTGCTATTAATAAAATCCTTAAGACCTTTATTAATGACAATTGTATAATCATCTATTTTACTAGCTACTACTATATCTGTTATTTCTTTATCCATTATAACTTATGTAATTTTTAATTAATATTGATATCAAGGCATTATTGTCATTATTAAGAATTCTTTCATAATCATCTCTATAGGAATTGATAAAGCCATCATCAAAATTTATAATTTTTACTTGAACAAATTTATCTTGTATATTTTGTACATATCCACTCGCTAACAATAATTGAAAATTGTTTTTTATGAAAAAAATGGAAACACTCTGGGAATATTCAAGGTTGTTATTGTTCTCTACTAGTAATAACGAATCAGTACTTGAAAATTGTATGACTTTATTATTTCTAGTAGTTCTTAATTTATGTAACATGTAAATGTCAAAAGTTAGTTTTAAAGATATAATCAAAAAAAATGAAAATATGATACATAAACCTGCAACCCATTTTATACTTAGTTGAGTGTTCCAATCAATGAAAATCGATATAATGCCTAAAATACCTCCAACTATTCCAATTAAAATTGATATACCGTTTAAGGATAAGATTTCTTTTAGTTTTTTCTCTATCATTTCTCTAAATAAAAACTTTTACGTTTACGATGACTTAATATTTTTCTAAGATTATTCTGTTTTATTCTAAAGAAACTCCTGCTTTGTTAGCTTTAACGATTAGATAATTTATGAATGAGCTACTTGAAACAAGCATATACTTTGCATCCTCAAAATCACAGTTATGGTCGTCCATTAAGGCATGACGTATTCCATCGCTATCACTGGTATATCCATATAATTGTTTAAAACCTCTTTCTAGTGAAGCATGAAGTTTAATTTTTCCTTTAATTTTATCAAGTGCTCCTCCTAAGCTATCTTTAGGATTTTCAGAAATTGCTTTTGCTACTGATTCAATTGCAGAAATAGATTCTTTTATAGAATTTCGATAATCTGGAGATTTTTTGTCAGAAAGTTTTTCTAAAGCAGATTTTAAATGAATATTTACACCTCTTAAAGCTGTAAATTCGCCTGATTGACTTATTGCATTTTCGATTTCTTCAATTTCGTTTCTATTAGTTATTGGTGAAATTTGGTTATCAATGAATCGATAACCAGAAAATTCCCTTTCTAAAATTTCATTACAAAAGAACATGAATTCTTCATTTTCAATATAAAATGAGTTTGATTTTAAATTTGCTAAGAACTCTAATAAATCATATGATTCATACCACTCTCCTTTGTAAAAACTATCTCTGATATATTGCTCAGATTGGTAATCGGAACTAGGGATTTTGTCAATTGCTAATTTAAAATGATTGTGCCAAAGTAGCGAACAGAAATTGTCAAATTTTGATACTCCATAACTATTGTTTTTGGATAATGTGTCAATTAAAAATAATTTTATACCATTCTATAGACCATTTTTTAGCTCATCATCTAAAGAATCAATCTGCATTTGTTTTGAAACTGCCACTTTGCCAATTCGTTGAGAAAATTTCATTTCTATTTCTTTTATATTTAGTTTACTAGGAAACAAATATAAAGATATTCATGTTAATAATTTTGTGAATTAGTTAGTTCTTTTTTACTCTATAATATGCTATGTCAATATTTTTCTAATCTTGACAATAGTATTATTTGATAAATTGGTAATTGTTGCCAGTTTTCTTATTGAATAGTTTTTGTCTTTAATCAATTCTACGTGAGATTGGTTATACTTTGACAAAAATTGCTGAGGTGTTTCAGTTGTATTTAACTGTCTTCCTTTGTATGTTCCTTTTGCTTTCGCAATCATGATACCTTCTTTTTGTCTTTCCAACAATGATGCTCTTTCCATTTCTGCAACATTACTTAAAACATCAGTTATCATTTTGAAGATAGAATTGGGTTTGTTGTCAATCATAGAATATAAACCAATATTCTCTACGTATACATTAATGTTAAGATTGCTTAATGTATTTAATGTTGTTTGGATATCAAAAGCATTTCTTCCTAATCTATCAATTGAATGCACAATTAACGTATCAATTTTTTTGCTTGCTATATCGTTCAATAATTTTATCGCGTTTGGGCGTTCGTTGAATGGAATTGAACCACTGCATTTGTCAATGTACATTTTATGATTAGTTGTCGATTGTCTATCAATGTTTTGTTCTGTCGTACTAACTCTAATGTATTTTGCAGTTTTCATAGCTCTTTGCTTTTGTTGAAACAAAGATAATACTTTTCATTTTAATGTATTAATTTTAGAGTGGTTATTTTTAATACACTGCAAAACCAATAAAACTGTTTAGATTTTAATTGAAATAGTATTAAAGCTAAGGTATACTCTAAAAAGGACACATCTCTTTCTTTATTTATTATTAAAAGACACGCTCAATGGGGAAGGGCACAATGTAACTTTTGAGAAAAATAATTGAATACATGAAAGACATTCAAAATTTAGACGAAGAAACAAGAAATACTCTTTGCAATTTAATTTACAAATCTGCATAACATAGAATACCCTTGCGCTATAAAATTAAAACCTTTTAACTTTGCATCTTCACAATATTTTTTTTTAAAATATTTCATGTAAAAAGTCATAACATCTACAAACAAAAAACTACCTCAACATGGAGGTAGCTTCTCTATTCTTTGTCAAGTTTCATTACATTCATAAGCAAGATAACAACGCTAACCGGAAAACTTCTATCTGTTCATCTAGAAAAACATTCTTTTCCTAATCTTAAGTATGACAAAAAGAAATTTTCTTACAATAAGTTAATCTAAACTATATTCTCCAATATAAAATAGTTCATTGTATTTTTTATCCTTTGAAGGAACTTCTATCTCTCCAGAATACCAGTAAACTGAATTAACAAATTCAATACCTAAATCTTTACAATTATCCAGTACTTTATTTTTATCATTTTCACTTATTGGCACTTCTTTCAAAATTGCCAAAACCGTTAATTCTTCATTAAATCTTAGGTAGCCTATGAAATCTTCATCATACCATTTTTTACCTATGTCTTTACAAAAACCGCATATCTTTCTATTGTCAATATCTTCTGAATAATCTAATTCAAAATATTCATCAAATTGCTCTTGACTTTTACTTGTCACACCTAACCATAAAAAAATCTTATCTAAATAATCCATAATTTCCAATATTTTAGTTACATTTTATTCTCATATGTGCATCATGATGTCTCTTAATGATATCTAAAGCATCTTGTTTTGAAGTTGCATCTTTCAATTCTTTTATTAACTTATTGTGAAAATGCCTTCCTGCTCTACTATTATGATGTGGGCCGTCAGGAAGTAAATTACCATCACTATCCGTAACTCCTGAGAAAGTAATTTTGTCTGTATCAATACTCATACTTTTTATATCTTCAGCTGTAAATCCAAGCTCTTTAGCCTTTGAAGCAATTGAAACAGGAAACATTTCATGTTTCCCACCAGGCGCTCTTAAAGCATCTGAAACTATATCCTTATTATCTACAATATCCTGAACAGAAGCATTATTAAACCATTCACTAAATTTCCCCGTTTCCCACGGAGCTAATCCGAACACATCTACAAATCTATTACTATTACAAGTATAAGCGTAAAAATTTGGGTTATTTCCATGTAATCCAATCGGGTCCTGTG
This sequence comes from Flavobacterium sp. N502540, assembly GCF_025947365.1. Classification (NCBI taxonomy): domain Bacteria; kingdom Pseudomonadati; phylum Bacteroidota; class Flavobacteriia; order Flavobacteriales; family Flavobacteriaceae; genus Flavobacterium; species Flavobacterium sp. N502540. The sequence continues at coordinate 3,193,780 of NZ_CP110012.1, read as the reverse complement.
AAATATATCCTCCCGTCTCTGGATTATAATACCTAAACCTATTATAGAATAAAGCCGTCTCTATATCCTCATACTGCCCTAACTGTCTAAAAGGGATAAAACTTCTATCACCTTTTAGATTACGTAAATCACCATAAATATCATAATCGGTTTCCCAAACTAACTCGCCAATTTCATTGTAAGCCTGTATGGGCCTACCAATATAATCATTAATAATAGAGACCATTTCTTCTCCAACGATCTTAGCACTTGGAACAAAAGAACCTTCTTCGTAGATCCAAGTTATAAGATTCTCGATAGGCTCTGGTTTGTCGTAGACTAAATCATCCTCAGTAGCTATTAATTTAGGTCGATCTTTTAAATCATAATACCATTCATGAATAAGAACATTTGCATCCCAAACATAACGATTTATTCTTTGGTTTGCAATTTTTGCGGTGCGTCTTCCTAAGGCATCGTATTCAAACTGTACAGTTTTTCCATCGGGGTTGGTGATACTCTCGAGCATGCCATTAGCCAGCCATTTATAGGTAGTGTCTCCATCTTGCCATTGCCGATGTTCCTGCTGTAATCTCTTTTCTTCGCTTTTGTTGCCTGCCAGTTTGTCGATCCAATTGGTTGGCTCTTCAAACTTTAGTTCTTCATTGATGTTTCTTATACTTTTGTGTATCAGATTACCCAACTCATCGTATCTGTAATAATACTTTTCATCCTGTAGCAGTTTACCGCCTTTACCGTATTTACGATCGCTGCGATCGGGAGTTTTGTACAAGTTACCTACTGCATCGGGAGTTTTATATAGTTCTTCATTGCCATTATAACTCTTGGCCAGATTGCCAAAGTCATCATAATCAAAGTAAGTAATACTTGAAGTCATTTGGTTCACCGCACTGCGCAATTGCTGGTTGGTGTCCCAGTTGTAAAAACGCGAACCTGTACGTTTGCCATTGGCAAATACTTCCTGCTCTTTTTGTTTCCCGCTGTTGTTGTAACCGGTTTTAACATGTAGTCCTCCTGTGGTAAAGCGCTCTATTTCACGTCCTAATTCATCTCGTTTCAGGGTGGTTTCCCACTTTTGATGCTGTTCTTTAAGTTCCTTACTTTGGGCTTCTATTCGCTCCAGCTGTCCCTTTTGGTTGTAATGAGTATTGATATCGGCTCCAAGGCTGGAAGTAATGTTGGTACGTTGTCCTAAAGCATTATAAGTTGATAAGAGTGTTATGCCGTTTTGGGTGGCATCGAGCTGTTGTTTTTGAGTTTCTTGTATGATACGTCCTACTGCATCACGTTCAAAATAAATGCTAACGTTTTGGTTAGTAGCTTCAATGAGCTGTCCATTTTTGTTGTAACCGTACGTTTCCCAAGTACCGTCGTGATAATCCGCTCTGGTAATGCGTCCCAGTGCATCTTGTTCGTATTCTGTAAATTTTCCGTTGCCATGATCTATTCTGGTCACTTCACCTGCCAAATTACGCTGGTACTTTTTCACCATACCGTCAAAAGCAACTTCTTTTATTATATGTCCTGCTTTATTTCTGTCAAAATAGTAGACTTCATTGTCTTCGTTTTTGATGCCTTGCAACTGCTCCATCTTGTCGTAATCAAAACGCACTTTTACTCCGTTTTGCTCTCGTGTAGCAAGACTTCCCATCGGGGTATAACTGAACTTAATACTGTTCTTATTGTCTTTTAAACCTATTACTTCATCATAATTGTTGTAGGTAAACTGTATAACATTGCTGTCTTTTTCTACAATCTGTCTTACTCTGTCCAGTGCATCGTAACTAAAGTAATCCGCCATTTGCATTGGGGTATAGATCGCCTGTACGCGCCCACGATGGTCATACTCCCATGACTTTAACTTTTCATTATTCTCACGCCACTCTATAAGGTTGAATTGGTCGTCATAAATCAGTTCGAGTTTGTTGTTGTTTTTGGCCACTGTTGCCAATAATCCATTATTGTGATAACTAAAATGGGTAGTGGTTTTATCAGGAGCTATAATTGTTTTTAGCTGATTCTCTTTATCTTCTTTGTACAGGTAAACGGTTTTATTGCCTTCGGGATCTATGGCAATTGATGGACGATTTTCCTCATCATAAATCATGATTTCTTCTGTACCATCGGGGTAAACTGTACTGGTTTTGTTTCCTCTTTCATCATAATTATAGCCTAGTATACGTCCTTCGGGATCAATCTCCCGGTAGAGTTCCATAAACTCGGTATAATCATAAAAGGTGCTGTTGCCCATTGGGTCTTTTACCTGCGTGACCAACTGACTTGGCTCGTAATAATAAGTGGTTACAGCTCCGTTGGCGTCAGTAACTAAGTTATAACCTTCTTCCGTATGGTAATCCATCCAGCCTTCCTGCCAACCACCATCACCCCACGTGTGAATACATTTGTTTTGAGTATCATACTCCCAATAAAAAGTCTGACCGTTACGATCTGTTTTTTTGACCATCAAATGATTTTCATATTCAATGGTTGTTGGTTTTTGAAGTGCATCAATAATGGAGCTTATATTGCCTTCCTGATCGTACTCGTACGCAACTAAAAGTTCCTCTTGTTCAGGTCCAACAAGTTCTAGCTTTTGAATGAATCCGTCTTTAGTGCTTACTTTGATGGCTCTGCCTGCCGAATCGATGATCCTGTTCAGGATATATCCTTTAAATTCAAAAATAACAGAAAGCCCAGCAGAATTGGTAATTTGAGTGAGCTGGTATTTCTTGCCGTTAAAAAGGGTGAAATCATAAAACAGTTTCTTTGTATGATCGTAAGCCTGATAACCGTCCTGAGTTTTTTTCAGGGTTGTTTTTTCTTCACGGAGATAAAATTCTTCTTCCGGTATTAAAGCAGGAAAAGCAACCAATCTTCCATCCTCCATACGAAGTCCTACTGCATCGTCTTCAGGGTATAATTCTACCGCTCTGTCATATACACAATGTACACCATGACCCAACCAGCCTACATAATCAGAATCGGAGTACCAACTACGTTGCCAGTTTAAAGAAATTGGACTAGCAATATCAAAATCGCTCCCTTCATAAATTACAGCACCATTAATTAAGTTTATAGGTTCAAAGCCAAACCGGCACAAGATTCTTTTAAGACCTTTTGGACTTTTTCCACTTGTATTAAATTTTTTAATAAGACCTCTCGTTTTCTTCAATAGCGTGCTAAAGCCAATACTAGCAACCAGTCCGGTAATCATTCCTCCCCAATCGGGCGGATAAGGTCCACCTACCATTACGGGTTTCCCGGTAGGAATAGGCAATGAAAATGAGGTTGGAGCAAAAAGCGTTGGAGCAAACGGTAACATTTTTTTACCCACTTTGGTTTTCCCTAGAGACATCGAGAGCGGAATTCCAATATCATTACAAGTCATTAGCATATGCCCTTTGGGACTCATTCGCGTACCATCTGAAAATACAGTTTGTGAAGCAAAAAAGTTCATACTCTCGTGCCCAATAATGGGCATCATTAGCCAAGGTGGCGTAAAAAGTGGAATATGCTGTAATGGAATAATAATACCTCCTGTATCAGAATTCCCACGTTTAAAACCATTTACATGTACCGAAGTACCTAAAAAAGGAATGTAATCCGCAGGATCAATAACAATACCAATATAAGGATGAAAAGGATTGAATGGTGGTAAAGTAGTAAAGTGGATGTCAATACCCACGACTATGGTTAAATGGTTATCGGTTAATAACATAATTAAATTAGATGTTGCTTAAGTGGTATTCCTATTGTCACTTGTTAATCGGGTAACAAACAAACTGATTCCTTCAAATATATTACAAATAATACTTACAAAAAAAATATTTTTGTACTATTTTTACCAATAAAAAGCGAAACAAAAAAAGTCGTTCCAGCTTTTTTCTTAAGAAATACAAAATAGAGCCGAAAAAAAGGTAAAATCTAAAATCTTACAACACACTCTAGATCAAACAATAAATAGGTCATTGCTTGGCAAACCTTTACTAACCACTATTTCTGTAAAAAGCAAAATAAACCCAAAACACTTAATACCAATCACTTATAAAACAAAGACTATTTTTTTAACCAACATTAGTATAAATTCCCATTTCGGAAACGACTTGATTCATTATATTTTCGACAGCTCTTTGATTACTACATTTAACCAAAAGAGCATCAAAGACATATAAAACATTAATTCCGATGTTATTTAACCTCCTAATACACTCCGTCATTATTTTGACTTCTAAATCAAACATTTTTTGACTGGTAATTTTGTAATTATTTTTATTCTTGTCAGATATAATTTTTTTTAACATCGTGGGTTCATTTGTTTCATAATAAGGGTACAATAGACTCATTCTCATCTGTTGAGCCTTCTTATTAAAAAAACTTAAATGTTCTTCTTTTACAATATGAAGCTCCATTTCTAACTTATCCTTTATCAACTCATGAGTAATATATTTTGTAGTACCTCCGTATAATTTTACAGCTAAATTTGGATGTAAACATCTGAAATCAATATCAATAGTTTTCTCATTGTCTATTTTAATTAGGTTTCGAATGAATTTAGGCATCATATTTATTGAATCATACACCCTACCTCCAGATCTTTCTCCAGATATTGAGGGATATTTAAATCCATTCTCTGTTAAATATTTAAATAATTTTAAACTATCTTCTAAATAAAATCGCTTCTGATCCACAAGATCGGTTTTTTTTCTGCCATTTAAAATAGTCAGTTTTTTGCCTTTACCATTCCTATATTTGATTTTTACTAATCTTCTAGCTTCTGCTAATATTTCATTTTCTACAGGAAGGGCTAATTTGGGATATATAGCCAATAGATTTGTTACAATCAAATTATTCTTCGATTCTATAATTTTTATGCGATAGATATCTAATCTCCTTTTCTTATGATAGGAATTTGATATTTTATATATTTCAACTTTATTATTTAAAAGCAAGCTTGAGAGTCTATACTGTTTTGACCTTGTCCTTACTTCGTAAGTTTCGGTCTCCCTGTCATTTAGTTTAACTTCTATTAAAGAATTAAATGAAAATATTGGCTCAAGTAAAAATTCTATAACCCTTTTATATGTTCCGTCAGATCCTGGAATCTGCTCTCTTAAAACCCTACTAGACAAAGACTTCCACTTATCATTATTGCCATTGAATTGTACATTTACGAGATTTGACAAGAAAACCAAACAATATTCTACAGCCAAAAGCTTATCAGGACTAATTTCCAGTAATCTTTTTTCATTTTTTTTTGCATTTAACAATCTAACTGAACGTTTTGGTACTGTAAGAGTATTAACATCTGTTAATAATTTTTGAGAATTCAAAAATTCTTTGTAATTACAATCTTTTTCATTAAAATAATCAAATTCTTCATTAATATCAAACATGCGATTTTTTTTTATTACTATTTATTACTTCTATAATATTTATATCTATAATATTTATATCTATAATATTATTCATTATGTGTCCTTAAAAAATCTTAATTGTGATGTACAATCTGAGCATTAATCAACAAGACCCTAAAAACCTATTTTTTCAGAGCTATTCTGATTATTTTTTAAACAAAAATCGAGTTTTTAAAACATTAAAACACTCAGTTTAATTAATTAGTTATTATAAATTAAGGATGTATTAAAATTATTTAATCGGATTGAATCAATGAATAGTCTAAGAATTGTCAAAATTAATCTTTAGTATCTATTAATAGCAACTTATATAATCCCCTTTTTAATATATCGATTGCTTACATACCTTTTCTAATTGATTCTCGATGCTTAAGCCTTTAGCTATTGACCACTTCTGATGAATTAATAAACTTTTAAATACATAAAAACAAGTCATTAACTTAATCTATTTTTAGAAGGCTAATTTCAAAAAAAATGAACTATATATTTAAAAGTTTATTATTTTCAATTAAGACTTAAGCAAATAGAGATTACATGAAAAACAGCTCAATCATAAGCTCTAGTTAAATTTAGCTTAGTTTATTAATTCTATCAAATTCCTCAATTGTCTTATAGCCTAAAAATCCATGTCTTCTTTTCTTATTATACCAGTTTTCAATGTATTCATAAACTTCTATTCTCAACTGTTTTCTTGATAAAAGTTTATCCCTGTGAATTAATTCTCGTTTAAATATGCTAAAAAAGCTTTCAGAAACAGCATTATCATTGTGATTTTGCTTACGACTCATACTTCTTCTAACATATTTGTATGAGTCTAAAGATTTAGTGAAAATTTTATTAGCATATTGAGTACCTCTATCTGAATGGAAAATTAACTCTTTGGTAATTTTTCTATTGTTAACCGCCATTTCCCAAGCTGGTAGAGTTGTTGCTTTGGTACTCATTGTGTCACTTAAGCTCCATCCTATGATTTTTCTATCAAATAAATCCATAATTATAGTGAGGTATAGAAAGCCTCTCATAGTCTGTATGTATGTAATGTCCGAAACCCAAACTTGGGAAGGGTCAGTAACTTTAAACTCTCTATTTAAAACATTTGGAAACACATAGTGATTATGAAGTGAATCTGTTGTTGCTTTGTATTTTCTTTTGGCTTTTCGATAAAGCCCCAGAACTTTCATATAAGATGCGACATGTGAGTCTGTTATTTTAAACCCTCTCTTTTCAAGTTCTTTAGCAATTTTTCTACAGCCACATATTTGCTTAAATTCATAAAATATAGATGTAATTTCCTCTTTCAAAATATTTATTCGAATTTCAGTATTTGAAAGTTCTTGTTTTTTTCTTCTATAATATGTGGTTCTTGAAACTCCTAATGCACTGCACATTTTTAAAATTGAAAATTTATTTTTGTTATCCTCAATAAAATCTTTAGTCATTATTTTTCCCAGTGCAACATGTTTACTTCCTCTTTTCAAAATTTCAAGTGTAAGTTCTGAATCTTTTACTTTCTTTTCAAGATTAGTAATTGTACTTTGATCGAGAGTTAATTTTAAGTAGCCTGTTCCGCAAAAACTTCCTGCTCCAAATTTTTCGAAGTCTTGTCGCCATCGATATAAACAACTAGCAGTTATTCCTAACTCCCTTTCAATACTCGCAATTTGTCCTTTACCTCTCTTATAGCTTAATTTGACTGCATTCATTTTAAACGTACGATCGTAATTTTTCATAACAGTAAGTTTATATTAATATGTGCTTAAAAACGTTTGATGTTTGTTCAAGATATTCAGGTATTTTTTCTTCAATTTCTTTTTTAATAGAAAGTTCATTTAAAGAAGCTAGTTCAGATTTAAGGGCGATAAAAAATCTTTTGGGCACAACATTATCTAAATGATTCCCATTCCTGCTCATACTTCGTTTAATATGTTTATATGAGTTCAATTTACGAGTAAACATCTTATTAGCGTATTGAGGTGATCTATCAGAATGAAATATTAATCCTTTCTTAGGTTTACGATTTAGGATAGCCATTTCCCAAGCTGGCATTGAAGTTTCCATTATTGTCGCACCTGTACTCAAATTCCATCCAATAATTTTATTGTCAAATAAATCCATAATAATTGTTAGTGATAAAAGACCTTTCTCTGTTTCTAAGTTTGTTATACCCGATACCCAAATCTGTGAAGGTTTGTCAGCTTTAAACTGACGATTAAGAATATTAGGAAAAATACAAGGATTATGGGGAACAAAATGCGAACCAGATTTCAATTTATGTCTACTGCTAAGCTTACTGACAAGACCTAGTCTATTCATGTAACGAGTTACCGAAGGAGGTGATAATATAATGCCTCGGCTTCTCAATTCTGCTGAAATTTTGATATTACCATATCTCGCTTTATATTCGTAAAATATAGACGTTATTTCTTCTTCTAAGAAGATTGTTTCACGCTTTCTTGGAGAAACTATTTTATCTCTCCATCGATAATAAGTCGTTTCTCTTATACCTAAAACTTCACACATACTACAAATTGAATATTTATCTAAATTGTTTTCGATAAAATAAAAAATCATTGGTTTTCCTTGCAGGATATAGTGGCTTGCGCTCTTAAAAATTTCAACTTGACGTTCTACTTTTTGTAGCCTTTTTGTAAGTGTAATTTTAAGTATCACAAACCTTTTTTGCTCGGGGTTTCTAAAATGGCCTTTGCAAAAGCTATCTGCTTCACCATATTTTTGAAATTCGGCTTGCCATCTGTAGATATTTGTAGTTCCTACGCCAAGTTCTTTTGCTGCTTGGAAACGATTTGTTTTAAGTGCTAATTTGACTGCGTTCACTTTAAAATCACGGTCGTAAATTTTATGCTTCTCCATTTCCTAAAGTTTAGGTACAATTACGTGAATTTAAGAAAAATCACGCATAAAGAAAAAATATCACTAATTAACATAAATAATTGTAACAATCAAACAACAATATTTAGAACATAAAAAACTAACTTACAATAATTTAAAACCAAAAAATGAACTATATATAAAAAAGTTTGTCATTCAGGATTCTGTCGTAGGCTCTCGCAGACAGATTCAATCGTTCCATAGCCGTTTTAAGCAATTCTTTTGACGGATCGTCAAGAATACAAAACTCCCGAATAAGTTTACTGCTCATTTGTGCATTGTAATGTACATTTTCAATTGTTTCGAAACGTCTGGTCTGAATTTCTCGTGCAGCGGTAACCCGTTTGCGGATTTCAACACTACTCTCGGCTTTTCGATCATCGGCCAATTTTTCAAAAGGAACTGGTGTGACTTCGATATGAATGTCAATCCGATCCAGTAAAGGTCCTGATATTTTGCTCAAATAGCGCTGCATCTCATGTGGCGAAGATGTATTAGGCATAGCAGGATCGTTAAAAAAACCACTCGGGCTGGGATTCATACTCGCCACAAGCATAAACGAGGAAGGGTAAGTTACTGTAAATTTAGCCCTTGAAATAGTAACTTCCCGATCTTCCAGCGGCTGGCGCATCACTTCAAGAACATCGCGCTTGAACTCCGGTAATTCGTCTAAAAACAAAACACCATTGTGAGCCATCGAAATTTCTCCGGGCTGAGGATAACTTCCTCCTCCAACCAAGGCAACATTAGAAATGGTATGATGAGGGCTTCTAAAAGGTCGCTGGTTCATTAATCCAACTTCTTTCAACTTTCCGGCAACACTGTGAATTTTAGTCGTTTCAAGAGCTTCACGCAAAGTCATTGGCGGTAAAATACTCGGAACACGTTTAGCCAACATCGTTTTCCCCGCTCCGGGCGGACCAATTAAAATGATGTTATGACCTCCCGCAGCCGCAATTTCCATACAACGTTTTATACTTTCCTGTCCGCGGACATCTGAAAAGTCAAATTCCGGAAAATCTAAGCTTTTATAAAATTCAGCTTTCGTATCAATAGTTGTAGGCTCAAGAGTTCCTTTCCCCTTAAAAAAATCAATAACATCCTGAAGATTCTGAACTCCGTAAGTGTCTAATCCAGTCACTATTGCAGCTTCTTTCACATTCTGAATAGGCAGGAAGAAACCTTTATAACCTTCCTCCTTTGCTTTGACTGCGATCGGTAATGCTCCCCGAATCGGTTGTAAACTGCCGTCTAAAGAAAGCTCTCCCATGATAATATATTTTTCAATCTCCGGTGCTTTTATCTGATCTGAAGCCACCAAAATTCCCATCGCCAAAGTTAAATCGTATGCGGAACCCTCCTTTCGTAAGTCAGCCGGTGCCATATTAATTGTTATTTTCTTACCCGGAAAAATTAATCCATTGTTCTTAAGTGCGGCGGCAATTCGATAACTGCTTTCCTTTATGGCATTATCCGGCAATCCCACTAAATGATAACCAATTCCTTTATCCATATGAACTTCGATCGTAATCGTTGTTGCTTCTACTCCAAAAACGGCACTTCCGTAAACTTTTACTAACATAATTCCTATTCCTAATAAATGGATTCAAATCTAACGAGATGTACAAAAGTAGCTTTTTTATTACAATTAAATACACGTTCCTTCCTACTTCCTTTTGAATTCAATTCTATCTTTCCAAATTCATTATTAAAAAGTCGCAAGTAATCGCAATTTCTATTAACGAAAAACAACTAAACAACACACCTAATAAATATTTTCATCAGAATTTATCATAAAACCCTAAATTAGCGTTATGAATAAAAATCAAAAACATTATGAAATATCTCACCAAACCATTTTTACAACAGATTTTTATTTTTAGCAACAAATTCGTTTTTTTATTCGCGCTCACCTGTCTGATTCTTCCTAACGCAAATGGTCAGCAAAAGAAAATAACGGAGAAATTTAAAAAAGAGACTATTCTAAAAATAGATTCCCTCATTCAAAAGGAGTACATATTTCCTGATCAGGCAAAACTGATCGCGGCTCATTTAAAAAAGAGTTATAAAGAAAATAAATTCAAAAAATACGATCTACTGGATTCTTTCGCTGTAGCTCTAACGAAAGAAATTCGTTTGGTCAACAACGACAAACATCTTAGAGTCAAGCCTAAATTTGTTCCGGATAATAAAAACACAAATGCAGCTAAAGATTCCTACGAAATTTATCTTCATAATTTAACCGACAATCGCAAACTCGCCGATGGTTTCAGAGAGGTTAAGATCCTTGACGGTAATATCGGTTACCTCAATTTTAAATATTTCATACACGAAACTAAACCCACTATTGATTCTTATATGCAATTGCTTTCTAAAACGGACGCCATTGTTATTGATTTAAGCACTAACGGAGGTGGAAGTCCTAAAACCGTGCAGTACCTGTGCAGTTATTTTTTAAAAGAACCACTATTGCTCAATACCTTATATTTTAGAAAAGACAATTATACGGAAGAATTAAGAGTTACAGAAGTTAACGGTAAAAAAAGAATCGATGTTCCCCTATTTATTATCACAGGTGCCAGAAGTTTTTCGGGTGCAGAAGAATTCAGTTATAACATGCAAGCGCAAAAAAGAGCAACCTTAGTTGGTGAAGTGACTGGTGGTGGAGCCAATCCCGGTGAAATTCTTGAAATTAACCCTCTTTTAGAAATTTTCATTCCTACCGGAACTCCGATAAATCCAATCACTAAAACAAACTGGGAAGGAATTGGCGTAATCCCTGAGTACAAAACAACCCAGGAACTGGCTTACGACAAAACCATAGAATTGGCAAAAAAAGCAGCAGAGGACTACCGAAGTAAAATTGCAGCTGAATCAAAAAGACTTTATCTGGAATTGCAATCTACTGTTGACCAGCAAACAAAACCATTAAACGAAGCTGATTTAGCAAAAATGGATCAGCAAATTCAAACAGTCGTCAAAAAGCTAATTGAATCTGATTGGTTTACAGAAGAGGACATTACTAACCTTTCATCCGATTATACTCCTACAAAATCATTTATTGCAGAATCAATTTTAAAAAGCAATGCAGAATTACATCCAAAATCTCCGATAGCCTTTTTAAAATATGGTGATCTTTTGGAGCAAAACGGAAAAAAAGATACTGCAACGGCGGTCTTAAAAAAAGCGGTAGAGCTTGCCACAGAAATCAAAGCTCCCTATCTGGAAGGGATAAAAAACCGATATGAGAAGATCCTAAAATAAAAAGACATTCTTAAAAGCAGCACTCAAAAAACAGTGCAAATCATCAAAATCAGAAGAATTACTAAATCGTTTTTGGTACTTAACGCGGAATATAAAAAATTAATTTTCATTAAAACTTGCTCAAATATTAATATTTCCTATTTTTAATGAAAATTTTATTAATTATCCATGAAAAGAAAACTACTACTACTGTTTTTGAGTGTTTTTTTAACAAAAACGTATGCTCAAGATTACTTTCCCGTTAATGAAAGTGTCCACAACAAAAACAACAATTACACTGTTTTTACCAATGCCACGATTTATGTAACCCCAACACAAAAAATCGAAAAAGGAACTTTACTCATTCAGGATGGCAAAGTGGTTGGTGTTGGAAACAACATCACCATTCCTAAAAATAGCGTTGCTATTGATCTTGCAGGAAAAACTATTTATCCTTCGTTTATTGATATCTACACCAGCTTTGGGGTTGAAAAACCTAAGGCCCCTGCCGGACGTGGACGTGATCGCAGCCCTTTATACGACACTAAAAAAGTAGGTTACTATTGGAACGAAAGTGTTCGTCCCGAAGTAAATACTTATGAAACTTTTAAATACGATCAGCCGAAAGCGGAAGAATTACTAAAAGCCGGTTTTGGAGTAGTAGGAACCCATATTGCTGACGGAGTTGCTCAGGGAACCGGAATTTTAGTAGCACTGAACAATACCGAAAACAGCAAACAAATTATTGCAAATAAAGTAACCAACCATTTTGCTTTTACAAGAAGTGCTCTGACGAATCAGGCTTATCCAAGTTCATTAATGGGTATGACAGCTTTGTTACGCCAAATGTATCTGGACTTAGACTGGTACAAAAAAGGAAATTCAGAAACCAAAGATTTGTCATTAGAGGCTTTAGCTGATAACGAAAAACTGGTTCAGATTTTTGCTACAGAAGACAAGTTAAACAGTTTAAGAGCAGCGAAAATTGCCAAAGAATTTGGATTAAACTATGTTCTGAAAGGAAGCGGAAATGAGTTTGAAAGAATTGAAGAAATTAAAGGTACCAATGCCAAATATATCATCCCAATCAGTTTCCCTGAGGCGTATGATGTTTCTAACCCTTATTTGTCCAATCAAATCGAATTGGCTGATATGCGTTTCTGGAACCAGGCGCCTACCAACTTAAAAGTTCTTTCGGACAATGGAGTTGTTTTTGCTTTAACAACAGACAAATTAAAAAAGACCGAAGATTTTAAAACTAATTTACTAAAAGCCATTAAATATGGTTTTGATAAAACAAAGGCTCTTGAAGCTCTAACCACAGTTCCTGCAGCTATTTTAGGAAAAAGTAATGAAGTAGGAAGTTTGAAAGCTGGTGCTTTTGCCAACTTCATCATTACTTCAGGTGAAATTTTTGACGAAAAAACGGTTTTATATGAAAACTGGGTACAAGGAACTAAATACGTTGTAAACGATGTTAACGCAAAAGACATTCGTGGTAACTACGACTTAACGGTTGGAAAAGATACCTACAAATGGAAAATCGAAGGAACAGTTGATGCTCCAAAATCTGAAGTTACAACTGCAGATGCAAAGAAAGTGAGCAGTACTTTTGCTGTTTCTAAAAACTGGATCTCTCTTTTAATTAAACCAACCGATTCAATCAAATCTAATTTTTCACGTTTGACCGGATTGATCGAAAAACCGGAAAACTTATCTGGAAAAGCGGTATTGGCAAACGGAACAGAATTGTTCTGGACTGCTACTAGAACAAGCCCATTTGTAGCGGTAAAAGATTCAACTAAAGTTGAAAAACTAAATCCGATTATCCCGACAACGTATCCAAATATTGCTTTTGGTGACTCAAAAAGATTAACTGCTCAAACTTTACTATTCAAAAATGCTACGGTTTGGACCAACGAAAAGGAAGGTATTTTAACTGAAACTGACGTTTTAATTAAAAACGGAAAAATTGCTGCTGTAGGTAAAAATCTTTCCGATGCTTCTGCTACAGTTATTGATGCTAAAGGTAAACATATCACGAGCGGAATTATTGACGAACACTCCCACATCGCCATTTCAAAAGGGGTGAACGAAATGGGACATAACTCGACTGCCGAAGTTACAATTCAGGATGTTGTAAACTCTGAAGACATTAATATCTACAGAGACTTAGCTGGAGGTGTAACCACTTCGCAATTATTACACGGATCTGCAAACCCAATTGGAGGACGTTCTGCCATTGTAAAATGGAAATGGGGTGCTGCACCAGACGAAATGTTATACAAAAACCAGCCAAAGTTCATCAAATTTGCTTTGGGAGAAAATGTAAAACAAGCGAATTGGGGAATTGACAATCCTACCCGTTTTCCACAAACCAGAATGGGAGTTGAACAAGTTTTTACGGATTATTTCCAACGTGCAAAAGAATACGATGAAAACTGGAAAAAATTCAACGCAGGTTCTAAAAAAGGAAAAGCGCCAAGAGTTGATTTAGAAATGCAAACGATCGCTGAAATTCTAAACAAAGAGCGTTTTATTACGTGTCACTCTTATGTAGAATCTGAGATCTTAATGTTGATGAATGTTACGGAGAAGTTCAATTTCAAAGTGAATACTTTTACGCACATTCTGGAAGGATATAAAGTGGCAGATAAGATGAAAGAACACGGTGTTGGAGCATCTACATTCTCTGACTGGTGGGCTTACAAATTTGAAGTAAATGACGCGATTCCGTTTAACGGACCAATTATGCACAATCAGGGATTAGTGGTTGCTTACAATTCAGATGATGCCGAAATGTCAAGAAGATTAAATCAGGAGGCTGCAAAAGCGGTGAAATACGGAAACATCTCTGAAGAAGAGGCTTGGAAATTTGTAACCTTAAACCCTGCCAAATTATTACACATTGACGATAAGGTAGGAAGTGTAAAAGTAGGTAAAGATGCTGACGTTGTATTATGGAGCGAAAATCCGTTGTCTATTTATGCTAAAGTCGAAAAAACAATGATTGAAGGTGTAGTGTATTTTGATCTTGAAAAAGATGCTGAAAAACAACAGGCTATTTCGAAAGAAAGAAGTTTATTGATTGGGCAGATGTTGCAGGAAAAAAACAAAGGAATGAGCACACAGCCACCAACCAAAAAAGAGAAGAAAGAATATCACTGTGATACTTTAGAACAATAATAACGGCTTTATAAAATTCATAAAGATAAAAACAGATAACATGATTAATAAAAACATATATATAGGTCTGCTTGCCTTTTGTGCATCATTGCAAATAAAAGCACAGCAAATACCGGCACCACAACAAACCAAATCGGTTTTGATTTTAAATGCTACTGCACATTTAGGTAACGGAAGTGTTATTCAGAACAGTGCCGTTGGATTTAAAGACGGAAAATTAACCCTGGTAGCAGATGCAACGACCGTGAGACTTGCTGCCGATGCGTATGACACAACCATTGACGCCAGCGGAAAACACATTTACCCGGGATTTATCGTAGCTAATGCAACATTAGGTTTGGTAGAAATTGATGCCGTGAAATCGTCAGACGATCAGGAAGAAATTGGAACTTTTAATCCAAACGTAAGAAGTATTATCGCCTACAATTCTGAATCGAAAGTGGTAGAAACTGTTCGTCCGAATGGGATTTTAATGGCTCAGATCACTCCTCGTGGGGGTAGAATTTCCGGAACTTCATCTGTGGTACAATTGGATGCCTGGAGCTGGAAAGATGCGATTATAAAGGAAAATGACGGAATTCATCTTGACTTCCCTTCTAATTTCAGAAGATCAGGAACATGGTTTGAACCGGGAGTTATTGAAGCCAACAAAGATTATCCAAAACAAGTGGAAGAAATCGCAGCGTTCTGGGCTAACGCAAAGGCTTACAATCAGGCTGTTTCAAAAGAAAGAAACATCGTTTTTGAAGCTACAAAAGGGCTTTTTGATGGAACTCAGACGCTATACATCCATGCTGATGAAGAAAAACAAATCGTTGATGCTATTCAGTTAGCGGCAAGCAATCAGATCAAGAAAATAGTTATTGTAGGAGGTTTTGAAGCTTATAAAGCTGCCGATGTATTGCAAAAATATAATGTTGGTGTATTCTTAAGACGTGTACATGACATGCCAACAAGTGATGACGAAGATGTAAATCTGCCTTATAAAATGGCCAAAATACTTACCGATAAAGGTATTGTGGTAGGACTTGAAAACAGTGGTGATCACGAGCGTATGAGCGTAAGAAACCTGCCGTTTTTAGCAGGAACCTGTGCAGCATATGGCTTAGACAGAGAAAAAGCATTACAGCTTATCACTTCAAATACGGCAAAATTATTAGGTATTGATGCTACTTGCGGAACTCTGGAAACGGGTAAAGATGCCACTCTATTTATCTCTGAAGGTGATGCACTTGACATGAGAACGAATAAGTTAACATCTGCTTTCATTCAGGGAAGAAAGATTAACTTAGAAACTTTTCAAACCAAACTGAATGACAAATTCAAAGCAAAGTTCAATCAGAAATAAGCAATAAATTTTACAATAAAAGGCGTCATTTGAAAATTCATCTGACGCCTTTTTTATTTACAATTCACAACAACAAACCAAAATATACAGATATTAATTCAAAAAAACACCAAAAACACCCCTACAAAACATTGTTTTTCAGTTAATATACTAACAAAAACACAAACACATTTTACCAAATCATAAATTTAAAGTTAATATTATTCAGTTGACACAAAATACAGGGGGTCAAAATAAAAAATTAATAAAAATAAAGAACATACCCCTATTTTTTACATGGTTATTGCTCAATTTTATACATTTATAAAAAAATTTAAAACCAAATAACTATGCGAAAAATTATTTTAAGTGTGATTCTTATCACGATTTTAGTACTCACCTTTTTATCCAACTTTATACTAACCGATAATCCAATTCCGGCAGAAACTGTAAAGTTTGACACAGGAGATACAGCCTGGATGATCGTAGCCACTGCTTTTGTTTTGCTTATGACACCCGGATTAGGATTTTTCTACGGAGGAATGGTAGGTAAGAAAAACGTTATTAGTACCATGCTGCAAAGTTTTATGGCAATGGTAATTGTTACGATCTTATGGGTTATTGTCGCTTTCGGATTAGCATTTGGCCCTACTATTGGCGGAATCATTGGAAACCCAACTTCCAATTTATTCTTTCAGAATGTAGGTACCAGCACTGCCTGGAGCCTTGCCCCAACAATACCATTTATGTTATTCGCATTGTTTCAGGCAAAATTCGCCATTATTACACCTGCATTAATCACTGGTGCATTTGCAGAACGTGTGCGTTTTTGGGCTTATTTGTTATTCATGGTTTTATTCATCCTATTCATCTATTCTCCTTTAGCACATATGACATGGCATCCTGAAGGAGTATTCTTTAAAATGGGAGTATTAGATTTCGCGGGAGGAACAGTAGTGCACATGAGTGCCGGATGGGCCGCTTTAGCAGGAGCAATATTCTTAGGAAAAAGAAAAATTCAAAAAGTAAATCCGGCCAGAATTACTTATGTTTTATTGGGAACAGGTTTGTTATGGTTTGGATGGTTTGGATTCAATGCCGGTTCTGCATTAGGAGCTAACGGATTAGCTGTTCAGGCTTTAGGAACTACAACTGTTGCTGCCGCAGCTGCTGCTATGGCATGGGTTTTCCTGGATAAAATCTTAGGTCACAAATTATCAGCTCTGGGTGCCTGTATCGGAGCGGTCGTAGGACTGGTTGCCATTACTCCTGCCGCAGGTTTTGTAAGCATCTCTCACGCTATTTTCATTGGAGCATTCTCTGCCATCGTTAGTAATCTGGTAGTAAGCAAATTTCCTAAAGGAAAAATCGATGATGCGTTAGACGTTTTCGCCTGTCATGGTGTTGGTGGTATGGTAGGAATGCTGTTAACTGGTGTTTTTGCCTCGAAAGCAATCAACCCCGCTGTTGGAGACAATCAAGGTTTAATTTTTGGAACTCCAACATTATTTATCAATCAATTAACTGCTTTGGTAATCGTTTCTATATTTGCATTTGTAGGTTCTTATGCTTTATTCTTTGTCGTAAACAAAATTACCCCACTAAGAGTTACTGAAGAGAAAGAAGAATTAGGATTAGATATTTCTCAACACGGAGAATTCTTATAAAAATAAATTTCCGCCTTTGCCTATAAAAAATCCCTCTAAGTCTGACCTTAGAGGGATTTTTGTTTTGAATTAACTTCACCTTTGTTTATTATAGATTATAGATTATAGATTGTAGATTGTAGATTGTAGACTTTAGATTGTAGATTGCAGATTTCAGATTGTTGATTGTAGATTACAGATTTTAAATTGTACTCTTTACTCTATATTCTTCACTCTATTCTCTATGTTCTAGAAAAAAAAACTACTTAAAATTTGAAATTCCTTCTTTCAGCCATTGCAAATATTCTTCGGCACTTACATAACTGATAGTAGGTTTTGAAGGGTTTAAATTCTTCCCTTCCAAATCTGTAATCACATATAATGGCTGTGTATTGGTTTTATATTTTGAAATCATAAAATCGGTCCATTTATCACCCACCGTTTCGATTTTATCTCCTTTTGCCGTAACATACTGCTCTTCTTTTGGCAAGTCACGTTTATCATCCACATAAAGTGAAATCAAAACGACATCATTTTTCAGGATTGGTAAAATCATTGGTTCCGACCATACATTGTTTTCCATTTTTCTGCAATTGACACAGGCATAACCTGTAAAGTCAAGCATGATTGGTTTGTTGATTGATTTTGCATACGCTAAACCATCTTCATAGTCATGAAAAACCATAATACCATGAGGGCCTAGCTCAGCTCCTGCCGGTAAACCCGAAACAGTTTCAGTACTGCCGCTATTTGAATTTGCAGACCCTCCTACCCCAAACGGGCTTTCGCTATATTGCGGTGGCGGCGGGAATGCGCTGATTAATTTTAATGGCGCTCCCCAAAGTCCCGGAATTAAATAAACCGTGAACACTAAAGTAAGCAATCCTAAATACAATCTTCCAACCGAAATATGATTTAAAGGACTATCGTGAGGCAATGTAATTTTTCCGAATAAATATAACGTCAAAGCTGCAAAAATAGCGATCCAGATTGCAATGAATACTTCTCTTTCCAGAAAATGCAACTGAAGTACCAAATCAGCATTGGATAAAAATTTAAACGCTAAAGCCAATTCTAAGAATCCTAAAACTACTTTCACAGTGTTCAGCCATCCACCGGATTTTGGCAACGAATTTAGCCAGCCCGGGAACATAGCAAAGAACATAAATGGCAGTGCTAACGCTAATGAAAATCCTAACATTCCAACAATTGGAGCAATTCCACCATTCGAAGCAGCTTCCACTAATAAGGTTCCAACAATAGGTCCGGTACAAGAAAACGACACAATAGCCAAAGCTAAAGCCATAAACAATATACCAATTAAACCTCCTCTGTCTGCTTGCTGATCTGCTTTATTCGCCCATGAATTAGGTAGCATAATTTCGAAAGCTCCCAAAAATGAAGTAGCAAAAATGATCAGGATCACAAAGAAAATCAGGTTAAACCAAACATCTGTAGACAGTGCATTCAAGGCATCTGCCCCAAAAATTTTGGTAACAATTAATCCTAATATTACGTAAATAGCAATAATAGAAAAACCATAAATGATTGCATTTCTAATTCCTTTTGCCCTGCTTTTACTTTGTTTGGTAAAAAAACTTACCGTCATTGGGATCATCGGGAAAACACAAGGAGTCAACAAAGCTGCAAATCCTGAAATAAAAGCGATAAAAAAGATCGACCATAAACTTCTTGATGGCGTCGACGCTGGAATTTCTTCACTTGCTTCTGCCAAAGCCTTATCTGTTTTTATAACTTGCTCTACGGCTGAAGCGGCTACTTTTTTTACTGTATCAACTGCTATCCCCTCCACTTTTGTTTCATCTAATTTAGATTCAGATACTGCCGCAACAGCATCCATTTTAAAATTTGATGGAATCGCAATAGAAAACTTTTTACTGGAATTGATACAAACTTCTTTACAAACCTGAAAGTCAAAATCAACCTCAACCGTTTTTAAGTTCGGATTGATAATGGTGATTTCCTGCTCGATATGCGCTTTGCCTTCAAAGAAAGTTTCATTTACACCAAAAACATCATTAAAAGCTGTTTTGGTTTTTCCTTCTTTAGCCTTTCCAACCAAATTGTAATTTCCTTTCTGATTTTTAAAGGTAATTTCCAAAGCAAGTGGCCCGCCTTCAGGTGTAAACTGCGAATACATGTGCCACTCTTTTTCAATTGTTCCGTCAAAAATCAAAACAGCATTATTTCCGGCTCTCTTTTCGATTTTTGAAGTCCATTTTACCGGTTCGAGAATTTGAGCATTCCCCTTTGCAAATGCAAAAAGAAAAAACAATAAAAAAACAATGGATTTATTCCAGACACTTTTCGACATTATCGTTTGTTGGTAGTAGTTAGGGTTCATTATAATAATTCTATTTTAATTATTTTGTTTGTTGTATTCTCGATTTTAAAACGTTCATCCTGTCTGATTCCTATCACCCACACAATCTGATTATCTGAGCATAAAATCCAAATTTTCTCTTTTTCAATCAGCGATATTTTTTCATCTTTAAAAAGTTTGCTTAACTTTTTAGATTTTCCTTTCATTCCAAAAGGATGAAAAACATCTCCCTCCTTCCATTTACGCAAAATAAGTGGAAAACGGATTTTTTCAGCGTCCACAAATATAGCTTTATTTGAATCTATTGTAATGTCGTCTACCTGACAAAGCCTCAATTTTAAGGGAAAATTAACGTCTTTCTCCTCTGCTCCAATTTCGAATACTTCATTTTCTTCTAATTCAGAAATTGGACTCAAAATCAAAGTATCTCTGTTTTTCAACAATCGAAAATCAGCCGAAAAAACCTGTTTACCGGATTGCCCCTCTACCAAATCATAAATATCATTCCAGGCCGCGAAACCAAATTCATTTAACCACTGATACAAATACGATTTATAATTAGGAAGCTTTTTAAGCTGGTTCAAATCAAAGTGAATATCTTCTCCCTCCTCTTTCGCTACTTGCTGGTAAATCATGATCGAAGCATCTTCAACCATTTCTTGTGATTCCTGTAAATATTCTTGCGTTTTTTGAAAGGCATTTAAAAAATTTGGATTGATTTCTTTCAAGATCGGAACAAGATCATGGCGAATTTTATTTCGAAGGTATTTATTAGATGCATTACTACTGTCTTCCCGCCACAGTATATTGTTTTGCTTTGCATACTCTAAAATTTCGGCTCTGGAAAAAGGTAAAAGCGGACGAACAATTTTATCATTTTGCTCCGGAATCCCAGTCAACCCATCTA
This sequence comes from Flavobacterium sp. N502540, assembly GCF_025947365.1. Classification (NCBI taxonomy): domain Bacteria; kingdom Pseudomonadati; phylum Bacteroidota; class Flavobacteriia; order Flavobacteriales; family Flavobacteriaceae; genus Flavobacterium; species Flavobacterium sp. N502540. The sequence continues at coordinate 3,172,824 of NZ_CP110012.1, read as the reverse complement.
ATCCTGTCCCCCGGGTTAGATTGATTATAAACGTTTCGAGATTATCGTCGGCATGATGTGCCGTTACAATATAGTCGAAATTTTCGGTTTCGAGAAGTTCGTAAAACCAGTTATAGCGCAGTTCCCGGGCCGCCACCTGAGTGGATAATTTATAATCTTTGGCAAAAGCCTCAGTATCAAATTGAGTACTAAAAATCGAAATACCATTCTCGTCACAGTACTTTTGAATAAAATCCTGATCTCCAAAACTTTCTAATCCACGCAATTGAAAATTACAGTGCAAAACGGTGATCTCAAACGGTAATTGCTGAAACAAATGCAGCAAGACCATGCTATCCAATCCTCCGCTTACTGCCAGAAACAACTTTTTATCCTCCAGAAATGGAAATCTTAAAGCGAGATGATTTTGAAATTTTGAAAGCATTTATAAATGTAAAAATTTAATTCTATATAATTGAGAAAGTTTTTTAAATCTCAGAATTGTGCGAATTTACACTATATTTCGAAACTGCAAATAAAATTGTACGAATTTTATTTAATTTAACATTCCTACATGCAATTCATCAATCGAAAATATAGTTGTTATTGCAAAACTTCGTGCATTGCTTTTGCCTTTAACAAACATTCTTCGTACTCTTTTTCAGGAATCGATTGAGAAGTAATCGCACTTCCAACTGAAAACGATATATACTTATTTTCCTGATTGTACAGGATACTTCTTATCACCACATTAAAATCGAAATCACCTTCAGGCGTGAAATAACCAACCGCACCACTGTACAGACCTCGTTTGGTTTCTTCCACATCTTCAATAATCTTCATGACCGAAATTTTTGGTGCTCCCGTCATGCTTCCCATTGGAAAAGTAGTCCTTAAAACATCTATTGGTGAATACTGCGGATCTATTTTTGAAGTGATGGTTGAAATCATTTGGTGCACCTGCAAAAATGAGTAAATTTTACAAAGTTCCGTTACTTCAACAGAACCTTTCTGTGCCGTATGCGACAAATCATTTCGTACCAAATCGGTAATCATAATGTTTTCAGCACGTTCTTTAGGATCTGATGCTAAAAACTGCTTTGATTTTTCATCTTCAACCGGATCTGAAGATCGTTTTGAAGTTCCTTTTATCGGTTGAGAAATCAAAGTTTCGCCAACTTTTTTCAGATATCGCTCCGGAGAAGCCGAAAGCAAATATTGTTTATGATTCTTAAAAAATACCGAAAACGGAGCCTGTGATATCGCATTTAACTTCTGAAATTTCTCTAAGGGGTTAATTTCGGCAGTCTCAGCAAAAAATTCCATGCAAAAATTAGCTTCATACATATCACCTACATGAATGTGCTCCAGCATTTTGTTGACTTTTTCAACATAAGCTTCTTTTGAAATACGTTGTTTGACTTCAATCGTGCTAACCGTTTCAAAGGCATCATATTCATTATTAACGATTTCTTCATAGTCCTCTTCCAACTCATCATCGCAAAGCAATAAATATTGTATCTCAAGTTTATTCTCTTTTAACGTAAAAATCTTTTTAGGCTGAAAGAAAAACAAATCCGGAAAATCTAAACCGTCAAAATTTGATGATGAGAGGTTTTCCGTATCATTTTTTAAATCATAGGAAAGATATCCAAAAAGCCAGTCTTTAGTCGTTTGCTGATATTGCTTCAGATCTTCAAAAGCATTATGAAAATCTGTTTTTAAAGAGGTAAAAGCATCCACCGCCAAAACAAAATCAAAGCTTGAATATTCCTGTGGATACGAATTACTATCCAAAAAAATTACCTCTCGAAATTGTTGTGACCAGCTTAAAAGCTGCTGTTTAAAATGCTCTGGATCTGAAATGTCTTTGTAAATGGTAACTCTCAAAAATAGGTAAATTTTAGGCCTCAAAATTACAACAAAAAAAATCCTTCAATAAAATATTAAACAAAAAATATTGGCACACTTTTTAGTATATCGAATTAACAAGAATACTCAAACCTTTTTTTGCCTATTGATAAAATACACTTCTAAAAAACACAGCCACTAAAGACTAACACAGATTGAATTCGTTATACCAAAAAATCGATAAGAATCTTCCTAGTCTCCTCCTGAAAAACGGATTCTCTAAATTATTACTCAACCCATTAAATCTAAAAAAATTTATGAAAACAATTGCCAACCTTGGATTGACTTCCTTAGTGCTTATCATCTTATTCTTTTCCTGCAAAAAATTCGATCCCGCTACATCAGAAAACATTACAGATCAACAAACAGCAACAGACAGCACTGCAGTTTCTTCATCAGCAGCAGTGGAAAAAAAAGACGGTAAGCAAAAATTTATTCGCACTGCCGACATTAAATTTAAGGTAAAAAATGTCGTTAAATCTACTTATGCAATTGAAAACGCCACTCAGAAATTTGGAGGTTTTGTAACCTACACCAACTTACAAAGTACCATTCGTGATCAGGTTAAAACCAAAATTAGTCCCGACAGCACACTTGAAACCACTAAATATACGGTACAAAACGACATTACAATCCGTGTTCCCAATACGCAGCTCGATACTGTTATTAAAATCATAGCCAAACAAATTGATTTTCTGGACTTCAGACTTATCAAAGCCGATGATGTTTCATTGAAGTTATTATCCAATCAGCTTTCACAAAAAAGGAACACTGTTACACAAAAAAGGGTCGAAAAAGCAATTGATGCTAAAGGCAAAAAAATCAATGATGTTATGGAAGCCGAAAATGCGCTGGCGAACCAGAAAGAAGCCAATGATAACAACATTATTGAGAATTTATCTTTAGAGGATCAAATCAACTTCAGTACTATAACTTTACAGCTGTATCAAAACGAAACGATAAAACAGGAGATAATAGCCAGTGAAAAAGACAGCGATGCTTACAAACCTAATCTGGGAATTCAAATCATCGATTCGCTAAAAAATGGCTGGTACATTCTTGAAACGATCTTTGTTTTTCTAATTAATTTGTGGCCATTTCTTTTGATTGGTTTTGGAGGATTTTTCCTTTACAAAAAATACTTTAAGAAATAAGAAAAGTGTTAAAAAACAACAATTTCATAAGAAAAAAATCGTTATATTTGATATAGCATTCTATTTATCTCAAAATAGAACGATAATGACTGTCAAATTCTCAATATAAAAGTCATAAAAATTACTTTTTATCATTGGTGAGTTCAGATTATAACGTTTTCCAAAAATAAATTAGACTTTTTTAACCCATTAAAAATCTTAAATATTATGAAAATTGCTACCATTATTGTCCGTGTTTTAATTGGCCTTCTGTTATTATTCGCTTCTCTTAGTTTTTTCTTCAAACTGGCTCCGGAACCAGAAACTACCGGTGATTTTAAAGCTTTTAATATGGGACTTGTTGCCTCAACATATTTATTGCCATTAGCAAAATCAATCGAACTACTTTGCGGAATTGCGTTTGTAACAGGACGATATGTAACACTAGCCAATATACTGATCTTACCCATTACGGTGAACATTTTGTTTATCAACTACTTTCTGGCACCACAAGGATTGCCGCTTGCTGTATTACTATTCCTGGGCAACTTGTTCTTAATTTACAGATATTGGGATAATTACAAAAGCGTTTTCACCAGATAATCAATTTTTCACTTTAGACTTAAAAAGCAAACCCGACAGATTTAAAAACCTGTCGGGTTTGCTTTTTTTAATACTTACACTATTTTGCTTTACAATCAGAATAAAAAGGACCAAAAAATGAGACCTTAAGCATACCAATATTATCTTTTCTGATAAAGCTGGCTTTTCCCGATACTTTCCTCTCACTCGTCTTTTATGACATTATAGCCCCTGTTATTTACCTTTATCTCTATATTACTACTTAAAAGAATAATAACAACCGTCATTTAGAATCTGCTCTGATAACTTTAATTTATTTACTAAAAAAATTTAGCAGTTCAAAACTACCTTTTTTTTGAATTCTTCAGTGCTCTTAAAACATAGTATCTCTACCATTTTTCGGCTTCTGCAAAAACAAAACTACAAGCTTAATTATCAAACAATTAAACCCTTAAAATCTGCAAATACAACCTCAGAATCATACCTCTAATTTACGAAATTTTTCCTGAACTTTTTCATTTTTAGACTCAAATATTACAAGAATAAAATTCAATTCTCCGAATACTTTTACTAAACAATTATATTTGATGAAAATTTCCATTTTACATGAAAAAATATTTACTCGCCTTCTTATTATTGTTTGTTCATTTTTCCAGATCACAATCTATAAAATCTATAGATTCGCTAACGACCGAAATCTGTAAATCATTGGTTCAAAATCAGGCTTTAGACAATGAAATCAGAATTAATACAATCAATAATTCTCATATCACTCCTTACCTGACAAAATTTAAGGATAGTATTGTTCAAAGAAGAGTATTTGAGCAGTTATTTTTCAGGTTGCATAAAAACTGTAACGAATTTGTAGCTCTTTTTCCAAACGAATCCGAGAAAAGCAGCTGGTCCATGCAAAATGAAAAGCCTCTTGATGAAATATCCAGAGAGGAATGCAATCATTTTGATGAATCTTCAAAATACTATTATGTAGAAAATAGCGGTGCTAAAGTAGCCGTAACTTTAAGCGATCATTTATGGACAGAAAGCTTTAGTGATGGTACATTCTCAAAATTACATTACAGAAAAAAAGGCAGTTGTGAATTTGAGCTGGAATTTATTGAAAGTAACAATCTGTCACGAAAAAATTTAAGTATTAAAGGCGACAAATATTTGTACCATTTGTATAAAGAAGAAAATGGAACTTATAATGTCTATTTAAAAAATAAAGAAACTTACTATATTTTTAACATACTAAGACAATAAAAAACCCGTCAAAAATAATTCTGACGGGCTTTTAAGATATATTTTACGTAAATTATACGTGTAATGCTCTGTTATCAGTAGCTGCCAAAGCCGCTTCTTTTATTGCTTCAGCAAAAGTTGGATGCGCATGGCTCATTCTTGAGATATCTTCAGCAGAAGCTTTAAATTCCATAGCTGTAACAGCTTCGGCGATTAAATCTGCTGTACGGGCTCCAATCATGTGAACACCTAAAACCTCATCTGTTTTTTCATCAGCAAGGATTTTTACGAATCCATCTAAGTCAGCACTTGCTCTCGCACGTCCTAAAGCTTTGAATGGGAAACTTCCTGATTTGTATTTAACTCCTGCAGCTTTCAATTGCTCTTCTGTTTGTCCAACTGCCGCAACTTCTGGCCAGGTGTATACAACACCAGGGATTAAGTTGTAATCGATATGTGGTTTTTGACCTGCTAAGATTTCAGCAACCATAGTTCCTTCTTCTTCTGCTTTGTGTGCCAACATTGCTCCACGAACAACGTCACCGATAGCATAGATATTTGGAACGCTAGTTTGCAAATGATCGTTTACTTCCACTTGTCCTCTGTCAGAAATTTTTACTCCTGCTTTGTCAGCGTTCAATCCGTCTGTATACGGACGACGTCCAACAGAAACTAATGAATAATCTCCTTCTAAAGTGATTGTTTCTCCTTTTGCATTTTCAGCCTGAACCACAACAGCATCACCGTTTCTTTCTACTGATTTTACTTTGTGAGAAACGTAGAATTTCATTCCTTGTTTTTTCAATACTTTAGTCAATTCTTTAGACAAAGAACTATCCATTCCCGGAATAATTCTGTCCATGAATTCTACTACAGAAACCTGAGCACCTAAACGAAGGTAAACTTGTCCAAGCTCAATTCCGATTACTCCACCACCAATAATTACTAAGTGTTTTGGAACTTCTTTTAAAGCTAAAGCCTCAGTAGAAGTGATGATTCTTTCTTTGTCAATTTTAATGAAAGGCAAAGAAGATGGTTTTGAACCTGTAGCAATTATAGTATATTTTGCTTCAATAGTTTCGGATGTTCCGTCAGCTTTTGTCACAGCAATGTGCGTTGCATCTACAAAAGAACCTAAACCATTAAAAACAGTAACTTTATTTTTATCCATTAAGTAGTTAACTCCACCAGCAGTTTGATCTACAACAGCTTGCTTGCGCGCGATCATTTTCTCTAAATTGATTTTCACATCACCTGAAACTTCGATTCCGTGATCTGCAAAATGTGCAATTTCCGCATAATGATGAGAAGACGATAACAATGCTTTTGAAGGAATACAACCTACGTTAAGGCAAGTTCCGCCTAAAGAGTTATACTTTTCTACAATTGCAGTTTTAAATCCCAATTGTGCGCAACGAATTGCTGATACATATCCGCCAGGACCTGAACCTATAATGACTACGTCAAATGAACTCATAGTTTGTCTATTTTATTTTTAGCGTTACAAAATTAAGGAATAAAGTTTTGTTTGAAGTTTAATTTTCAATGTTTTTTGGGTGAAATTTTAGATGGAGTTTTAACCGCTAAGAGCACTAAGATTTATGCTAAGTTCGCAGAGATTCGCTATTTTTTGGTTTGTGATAAATCTTATTTTTATATATTATAAAGACACACAAAAACAAAAAGCACTGATAATCAGACAACAAAAAACATAAGCAAAAAAAAAAAAAAAATAAAATGTAAATTTGAAATCTAATCAATGCTAATTAAAAATGGAAAAACTACAATTCAAAATAGAGATAAATGCAACGGCTCAAAAAGTTTATGAGGCGATGCTGGGTTTGAAAGACAAAAACACCTATGAACATTGGACAGCAGCATTTAATCCAACTTCTACCTATGAAGGAAGCTGGGAAAAAGGCGGTAAAATTTATTTTGTAGGCCTGGATGAAAACGGAAAAAAGGGCGGAATGGTTTCTGAAATTGTAGAAAACCAACCAGCCAAATTTATATCTATAAGGCATTACGGTTTCCTGGATGGCGAAACTGAAGTTACTACGGGGGAACAAGTTGAAAAATGGACTGGCGGACATGAAAATTATTCCTATCAGGAAAATAACGGTATAACTACTGTCACTGTAGATCTGGATACCGTAGACGAATATTTAGATTATTTTAAAAGTACCTATCCAACGGCATTAAATAAACTAAAAGAAATTTCAGAGCGATAATTACTTTAAATCAAACTATTAAAAAAACTTAGCCCCTTAAAAAGAAATCACCGTTGAGTTCTTCACTTCACTAATCATAAACATACTTTGTGTGCTACCAATATGTTGAAGCGAAGTCAATTTTGTGACCAAGATTACACAAATTCTCTCGAAATATTTTTGTCTCTCGCAGATTTTGCAGATCTCCGAGACTATTTTTAATTCTTATAAAATCGCGAAAAAAGCAAAGATTTATCGCGTTTTTAACGCACAGCTGTACATTTTTAAGAAAAACCTTTATTCCTTTGAATCTTTACACCAAAAACTCAGAAACTTAGCAACTTAGATTCTTAGCACTTTTAAAAAAACCTTTATCCCGCTGAAAATTTAGATGCCGAATTAAGGTTTTTTCTTAGGATTTCTGGAAGTGTGGAAAACAGAGTAAACGATTATTTCATTTCCAATAATTTCATAAATAATTACAAATGGAAATTTCACCAAAGTCAATTCACGGTAACCAGGTTCTTTTTTTATTTGAAATAATTCCGGATGTGTTTTTAAAACCTGTAAATATGTTTTTAAGTAGGATAGAAATTGCTTTCCTAAACCTTTACTCCTACTTTCATAGAATTCAATAGTTTTATCAATTTCATTTTCAGCTAAGGGTAAAATTTTAATTTTAAAAACCATACTTAGCATTCAAACGTTGTTCTACTTCTTCCCAGGAACTCGCTTCATTCTCCTGTGAAAGATACTTTTCTCTTTCTTCAGCAACAAAATCATAATGAGAATCAGGAACAAGTGATTCTTTTTCATCATGACTTATCGCATCAAAAACACTTTCCAGAATTTCTAATTTAGAATCATCTTTTATGAATTTCCCAAAATCTTTTATAAGTCTAAGTCTTAATTCTCTTGTTTCCATGCTAAAATCTATTTGATTCAAATTTAAGCTTTTTTCGCTTTTGAATTTGAATCACAATCCAAAAACTTAGCCTCTCAGAATCTTAGTCCCTTAAAAAGAAATCACTGTTGAGTTCTTCACTTCACTAATCATAAACATACTTTGTGTGCTGCCAATATGTTGAAGCGAAGTCAATTTTGTGACCAGGAATTCACGATAAGCCTCCATGTCTTTTACCAAAACTTTTAAGATATAATCATAATCGCCGCTTACGTGGTGGCATTCCAGCACTTCGTTTAACTTGGTGACTTCACTTTCGAATTTGGTTAGAAATTCCTTAGTATGCTGAATCAGTTTTAAATGACAGAAAACCACAAATCCCTTTTCGATTTTAGATTTATTCACCAGAGCGACGTAGTTTTTTATGATGCCTTCACGCTCTAGTTTTTTAATTCTCTCATAAACCGCCGTCACAGAGAGATTGAGTTTTAAGGATAATTCTTTATTTGTTTTTTTACTGTCGGTTTGTAATAAAACCAGGAGTTTTTTATCTGTGGCATCTAAAGTCATGGCTGCAGTTTATAGTTTGTGGTTGGTAGTTTATTGTTGCTGTAAAATGAAAGAAAATCTACTAACTGATCTTATATTCATCAAATGTAGATTAAAAATCAGGATAAATACATTTTTGTAGTTTTAAAATCTAATTATTCATTTCGTGATTGATTAATTTTCCAATTAGCTCTTATTTTGAAAAAGATTTCTTTCAAAAAAGAATATACGAGGTTCTTATTAGAAGTAAAAATCAAAATAGCAGTCTCAAAAAACTACCAACCACAAACTATAAACTTCCAACCATGAACCACTTTAACCCGGCAGACAAAATTCAGGATTTGCAATACTTTGGTGAATTTGGCGGTGTAAATCCATCGATTTCCGATTCTTCTACTTATACTTTTCTTTCAGCCAAAACCATGTTCGATACTTTTGAAGGAAATATGGAGGGCTGTTATCTCTATTCGCGTCATTCTTCTCCAAGCAACTTGTATTTGGATCAGGCACTCGCAGCGATGGAAGGAACAGAAACCGCCAATGTTTCGGCTTCCGGAATGGGGGCTATCACTCCTACTCTTTTACAACTTTGTAGTGCGGGTGATCATATTGTTTCAAGTAGAACGATTTATGGCGGAACGTATGCCTTCCTAAAGAATTTCATTCCTCGCTTTGGAATCGAAACGAGCTTTGTGGACATTACCAAACTTGACATTGTAGAAGCTGCGATCACCTCTAAAACCAAGGTTCTATACTGTGAAACCGTTAGCAATCCATTGCTAGAAGTAGCTGATATCGCCGGCCTGGCTAAAATTGCCAAAAAACATAATCTAAAATTGGTGGTAGACAATACGTTTTCACCTTTATCGGTTTCTCCTGCAAAATTAGGAGCAGACATTGTGATTCACAGTTTAACCAAATATATAAACGGAAGCAGTGATACTGTTGGTGGTGTAACCTGTGCTTCGAAAGAGTTTATCAATTCGCTGAAAAATGTAAATTCAGGCGCCAGTATGTTATTAGGTCCTACAATGGACAGTCTGCGTTCCGCTTCTGTGATGAAAAACCTTCGTACGCTTCATATTCGTATCAAGCAGCACAGTCATAATGCGCACGTTCTGGCCGACAAATTTGAGAAAGACGGTTTAAAAACGGTTTATCCGGGATTAAAAAGCCATCCAAGTCATGAATTGTACAAAACAATGATTAATCCGGAATATGGTTTTGGAGGAATGCTCACCATAGATGTGGGTTCGCTGGAAAAAGCCAACGAGTTAATGGAATTGATGCAAACCCGAAATTTAGGTTATCTGGCGGTGAGTTTAGGGTTTTATAAAACATTATTCAGCGCACCGGGGACTTCAACTTCAAGTGAAATTCCGTTAGAAGAACAAGCCGAAATGGGACTGACGGATGGTTTAATCCGTTTCTCTATCGGTCTGGACAATGACATTGAACGTACCTACAAAATGATGAAAGCCTGTATGACAGAGCTTGGCATCTTGCAAAATAAAACAATTCTTTATAAATAAATTTGCACGATTTTTTTTTAGTTTGTTTAAATCCGCTGAAGGTTTTTCTTTTGGCGGATTTTTTTATTCCTGTTCGAAATGTTTATTTTTTTTGCCTGCAGATTTGCCTCGCCAGTTTGCTATCACTCGTGTGGCAGATCACACCGATTTTCTTTACTGTAAATTCATTAGGTTTTAATTGCCGAAAACTCGAGCAATTCGCGACAACAAAAAAATAAGCCGTTCTAAGATTCTCAGAACGGCTTATCATCTATTATTTTTTTTATATTTCAATGGACGGATTAAAATCAATCCTCAATTCATTTCGTTTCAATAGAGCACGAATTAAAATCCATCTCTGCAACACATTTTGTTGTCCAATGGGGACGGATTAAAATCCATCCCTACAATATATTTCGTTCCGATGGAACTCTTATAATGTTTAACTTATAACACTCTCCGCGTTTAGCTTACTGTTTTTTCGGCTGAAGCCAAAATAGATACAAAGACCGATAAGCAACCAAACTGTGAAATAAATCCAATTCCAAACACTTAATTCGGCCATCATATACAAACAACAGATTAAGCCTAGAAGCGGAATTAAGGATAAATTCTGTTTGAAAGCCCAAACCGTTAAACCAACCAATACCAATAAGAAGATCCACATTGGAATTTTATGCTTGAATAAACTCAATCCGCTTTCAAATTTTGCAGTGTCTTTAATTGGTAAACCTTTTACAACCTCAACATACTTTGCTTCATCATCCTGATACTGGCTTAATAAATGCTCTAAATCGGATGTTTCTGAAGTTTTATTCTGAACGTCGATACTTTTTAAATAATTGAAAACTTTTTCAGAATCGGTTTTATCCAATGACGTAATAATATCTGCCGGGCTATTCACCTGGGTCTCATTGGTAATAAAACTCATCGTAGCCTTTTTATTGTAACCAAAGGCAAAAACCAACCCTATAATTAACAAAGCAGGCATTATATATTTTGAATTGATGTAAGGCGTTTTAAACTTTCCTCTTGGGATCTCCGGCTTATTTTGCAATACCAAAACTCCGGCACAAACCAATACAAATGCAAATAAAGTTCCGATACTGCATAAATCCGTTACCATGGTAAGATTTAAGAATAACGCGGGTACTGCAACCACAAAACCGGTTACGATAGTTGCATAAGAAGGCGTTTTAAATTTTGGATGTACTCTGGAGAAACGTTTTGGCAACAATCCGTCACGGCTCATACTCATCCAGATACGAGGCTGTCCCATTTGAAAAACCAGCAAAACACTGGCCATCGCTACTACAGCACTTACGGCAATGATTCCGGACATCCATTTTAAATCTAATTTTTCAAATACAAATGCTAGCGGATCACCTACATTTAATTCGTTATAACGCACCATTCCGGTTAAAACCAAGGCAATGGCGATATACAAAAGCGTACAAATAATAATTGCCCACATCATTCCGCGTGGTAAATCTCTTTGCGGATTTTTACATTCTTCGGCTGTAGTTGAAATGGCATCAAAACCAATGTAAGCGAAAAATACTGCAGAAACTCCTTTTAAGACGCCACTTACTCCATTTGGTGCAAACGGGTCCCAATTGGCTGTATCTACGTAAAATATCCCTACCGCAATTACCAAAAGTACAATACAAAGTTTTACTACCACCATAATATTACTGGCATTACGGGATTCTTTCATTCCGCGGTAAATCAATGCAGTAATCAAGATGATAATTAATAAAGCCGGAAGGTCGGCAACAAAATGAAACGAGCCAAATAAAACCGGAGAAGTTGTCCAGGCCGTATAAGCAGACTGCAGAGCAGGTTCTAAATTTTCAAAGGCTTTTCCACTATGCATCAAAGCTGTTGCGTTATTAAATCCGTTTGAAGCGGTTAAGTAATCCATCTGAACCCACTGCGGGAGATGAATCCCTCCACTGGCGAGAAGCCCCGTAAAATAATCACTCCACGATATGGCAACGGTTATATTTCCAACGGAGTATTCCATGATCAAAGCCCAGCCAATTACCCAGGCTATAATTTCTCCAAAAGCAACATAAGAATAAGTATAAGCACTTCCTGAAACAGGCACCATTGAAGCAAATTCTGCATAGGCAAAAGCGGCAAAACTACAAGCTACCGCCGTAAATAAAAACAAAAATATAACGGCTGGACCACCGTCTGCACTGGCTTTTCCGATCGTACTAAAAATTCCGGCACCAACAATAGCAGCGATTCCAAAGGCAGTTAAATCTTTGGCAGTTAAGTGTTTTCCTAATGCATTATGACCGTCTGCATCGTTTTTTGCAACCTGCTTCAGAATATCTTGTACCGTTTTTTTTCGGAATAAACCTGATAATGCCATATGTAATTATGCTTTTAAAATTAATTTAATTCGGTCTTTGTGGTTTTATTTTGCAAATAATGCAAAAATTATCCTGATTTCAAATATATAAAACGATTTTGTTTTGCATCGCTTTTTGTGATGAATTATTTTGCCCACTGATTGTTACGGATTAAACAGAGTCACACTGGTTTATTTTTTTCACGCAGATTTTAAAAAGATCTAAGCAGATGCGCGCAGATTTTACTTATTCTTATCTGCAGAATCTGCGAGAAAACTTTTTTAGTATTTCAAATCTTTGCTTATTACTTTCACGCAGATTTTAAAAAGATTTAAGCAGATGCCCACAGATTTTATTTATTCTAATCTACTTTAATCCCCTTTGATCAGCAAAATCTGCGTGAAACAAAAAAATTCGTGCTAATTCGTGAAATTCGAGTCTAACACACTTTACTTCAGGCAGTTTCTTAAAATACTTACCGGATGCTGGGCTTCTCTGCTTGTTCCATCGTAAATCTGGTGACGGCAGCTGGTTCCGGCTGCAGCGATTTTTACCTCTTGGGCGGTGGCTCTTACTTTTGGAAATAAGGTATCTTCTCCCATTTGCATGCTCACCTGATAATGCTCTTTTTCGTAACCAAATGATCCCGCCATTCCACAACAACCTGAATTATAAATGGTAACCACATTATTCGTTGGTAAATTCAGCATAGCAAATGTCACTTCAACAGAACTCAATGATTTCTGATGGCAGTGTCCGTGAATTTTAATTTCTTTCTTTTCTGCCGAAAAAGAATCAGCTGTGATCTTACCATCGACAATTTCTCTTTTAAAGAATTCTTCTATCGTAAAAGCATTTTTAGCAACTTTTTCAGCGGCTTCTTTGTTCGTTGCAAGACGCAGATATTCGTCTCTGAACGTTAATATTGCCGAAGGTTCAATTCCGATTAAAGGTGTATTTGCAGAAACTAAATCCTTAAAAATAGTCACATTGATATCTGCAATTTTCTTGGCTTCTTCGAGAAATCCTTTGGACAAATACGTTCTTCCGCTTTCTTCATGATCGACGATTAAAACTTCGTAACCTAATTTTGTCAATAGTTCAAAAGCATCTATACCGATATTAACATCGTAATAATTGGTAAATTCATCATTAAACAGATACACTTGTCCGTTGGGGAAATTATTTTGCTGTGGTTTATGATTTTCGTACCATTTTCTGAACGTCTTTTTTGCCAATAACGGAACTTGCCTTTCCGGAGCAATTCCCATGCTTTTTTTCACGAGAGACTGATTGGAAATAAAATTCGTAATCGACGGAAACAAACTTCCCATCTTATTCAGTTTGGCGTTGTGTGCAAAGATTTTGTTTCGGGTCGAAAATCCGTTTGCTTTCTGATATTGGTATAAAAATTCAGCTTTCAGCGTGGCTACGTCTACATTACTCGGACATTCGCTGGCACAGGCTTTACAACTCACACACAATTCAAAAACTTCGTAAAGTTCTTTCTGATCAAATTTGTTTTCTTTCTCTGAATAGGTCAAATATTCGCGTAAGGCATTCGCCCTGGCACGCGTGGTTTCTTTTTCATTTTTGGTAGCTCGGTAACTCGGACACATTGCTCCTCCTGCTGACGGCAATTTTCTGCAATCGCCCGAACCGTTGCATTTTTCGGCAGCACGTAAAATCCCCAAACTATCCGAGAAATCCTGAAATGTCTTAATATCCGGTTCAACTCTGCCCGAAACAACACGATGATTCTCGTCCATTTTTAAGGCATTCACAATCTTACCAATATTCAAAGCCGAGTTCGGATCAAACGCCAGCTTGATTCTTTTCAATAATTCATAATTGGATTCCCCAATCATATAAGGAATAAATTCACCACGCACAATTCCGTCGCCATGTTCTCCACTCAGAGATCCTCTGTATTTTTTAACCAAAACAGCCACATCGGTTGCAATGGTTCTAAAAAGTTTTAAATCGGATGTTTTTTTCAAATTCAAAACCGGACGCAAATGCAGTTCTCCTGCTCCCGCATGTGCGTAATAAATTGCCTCTTGTCCGTGACTTTTCATCATGGCCGAAAATTCAGCAATATAAGCCGGCAAATCACTCAATTCAACCGCAGTATCTTCGATTGAATCGGCTGCTTTATTGTCACCAACGATACTTCCTAAAAGACCCAGACCGGCTTTTCTCAGTTCATTGGCTTTGTCAATATCATTCCCGTAAATTTTTACTCGTGCATAACCAAAATTGTTTTTTTCCAAATCAGCAATCAAAGCATCCGCTTGTTTTTCGGCATCTTCTAAAGTATGCGACGCCACTTCAAACAACATAATGGCTTTGGGCTCTCCCACCAAAAAGAAACGGTTTTTAATATGTTCCCGATTCGTTTTGGTACAATCTAAAATCGTATCATCAATCATTTCTGCCGTGTACAAATGATGCTTCATCGCTACAACAACAGATTCTAATGATTCCTGAATCGTGTGATAATGTCCCACAACCATAATGCTGTGAGGTGGAGGCAGGTCGTCTACTTTCAGCGTCACTTCGGTTGTAAAAGCCAGTGTTCCTTCGCTTCCGCAAAGCAGTTTGCCTAAATTGATAGTGGGTTCAGTTCCGCCAAACAAATCCGATTTCAACAGAATATCAACAGCATAACCTGTATTTCTTCGGTGAATCTCGGGTTTCGGAAATTCTTTTACAATTTCTTCCTGAGTAGCGGAAACAGAAAGCTCCTCGTAAATGGTTTTGTATATTTTATTTTCTAAAGTATCCCCTTTGGTTTTTTCGATAAATTCAGCAGAAGTCAGATCTTTAAAAACTACTTCCGAACCGTCGCTTAAAAGAGCTTTTACCTCAGCAATTTTATCGCGTGTCACTCCATATCGAATCGAAGTTGTTCCTGAAGAGTTATTCCCCACCATACCGCCAATCATTGCACGGTTTGATGTTGATGTAATTGGAGCAAAAAATACACCGTGCGGTTTTAAAAACAGATTCAGCTCGTCGCGAATTACTCCAGGCTGAACCGTTACGGTTTTCTTTTCTGCATTGTACGAAATAATTTTCGTAAAATGCTTCGACACATCAACGACCAATCCGTCTCCTACTGCTTGTCCTGCCAACGAAGTTCCGGCCGTTCTTGGCGTAATCGACAGCTGATGCTGTCCTGCAAATTTTATCAGCTTGGCAATATCTTCAATTGTTTTGGGGATCGCCACCGCATTGGGTTTAATTCGATACACAGAAGCATCGGTCGAATAAAGCGTTTTATGAAGATCATCATACAAAAGGGTTCCTTCTAATGATGCTGCTAATTGTTCTAACTCTTTAATTATTGACATTATAACTTGATTTATGGCCTAAAACGAATTCAGTGAATTACAAAAATAGTTTTTTTTAAGGTTCAGAGATACAAAGGAACAAAGGTTCTAAGATTTTCTTTTCTTTGGCTTTTCTGAGCTCGAATTTGAGATTTTTTATCGGAATTTACCCCAATGTGCAACCCTAAGCGTAGTTAAAGGCTTATGAAACTTTTTGAGGCCCTGAGAGGCTAAGAGACTACGGTTCTAAGTTTTTTTCTTTGATTGTGTCTTTTTGAATTGGAATTTGGAATTTTTGAGTTAGAAATTCACCTCAATGGTCACCCAGACCGTTGTGGAAGACTTAAAACCACTATTTCAATACAACCTTTTGAAATTTGGAATTTCAAAAATTGAAATTTACATTTGAGTTACAAATCTCCAATATATGAACCAGCCAAACAGAATCTATTTTTTAGGAAATCCATATCCAAAAGGTCACACTTTAGAACAATTTAAATGGAACGGAAGAATCAACGAAGATGAATCGATTTGGTTTGATTTTCATTTAAAAACAGATGATTATTATGCTGAAGATCAATCCGAAGACGACGATGAAGAATATAAAGGTGACTGGCATTCCAAAGGAGTCTGGGGCAATTTTCATCAATGTACAATGTCTTCAACACATTGGGGAGATTATGGAATTAAAATCAATAAAACTTCACAAAAAACTGTTTTCAATGATTTTATAAAAGAGGATTTATTGGCAGACACTTTTCCCCTTGATGATGATTTTGATTATGACGAAATTGCATTCGGAATTTATTTATTAGGACACGATACCTGTGCCAATCATAGAATAAAAATTACTCCCACAGCTCAAAACAAATATGATATTGAATGGACTGGAAAAATTGCTTTAACCTATTCCGGAGCCGACGAATTTAGACATGATTTTGAACTTCTTCTTCACAATACTGAATTCGATGGTTTCTATTATCCTAAATCCTGGTCGCACGAAAAAGCTGCAGATTTCTTTAAAACTAATTTTGAAGATTTTGAAGAATACGAATTTGTCGACCTCAACCCAAAAAGCAAAAACCGAGAATACAAATTCAAAAAGAAATAAATTTCTTTCAACCCAATTGCCCCCCTAAGCGTAGTCAGAGGTTAATGAAACTTTTTGAGGTTCTAAGGTGCTCATTTTTTTTCTTTGATTACGTCTTTTTGAATTGGAATTTGATTTTTTTGACTTAGAATTTCGCCCCAATGGTCACCCTGAGCGGAGTCGAAGGTTTATGAAACTTTGAGGCTCTAAGACTCTAAGAGGCTAAGGTTCTAAGTTTTTTCTTTGATTACGTGTTTTTGAATTGGAATTTGATTTTTTTGACTTAGAATTTCACCCCAATGGTCACCCTGAGCGGAGTCGAAGGTTTATGAAACTTTGAGGCTCTAAGACTCTAAGAGGCTAAGGTTCTAAGTTTTTTCTTTGATTACGTCTTTTTGAATTGGAATTTGATTTTTTTGACTTAGAATTTCGCCCCAATGTTCACCCTGAGCGGAGTCGAAGGCTTATGAAATCTAAACTCAAATAAAAAGTAAAATTTTCATTTTGCAATCACAATTAGTAAATTAAAATTGTAATATCATATCGTGTCTGTGCATTCCAATGGTGTAATAATCATTCGTTACTTTTGTGGTTCGAAACCCGTGTTTTTCAAAAAAACCTTTTACATATTGTGTAGTATCAATAATTAAAGAAAATTCAGGGTTGATTTGTCTGATTTGTTCAATTCTATGCTGTAAAAGCTTTTCACCAAATCCTCTTCCATGAAAGTCTTTGTGAATAAGTCCCCATGCCAATGCGAAAAGGCTATCATCATTCATGTCTGCAAATCCTCCACAGCCAATTACTTTTTGATTGTACTGAACAACAAAAAACCGAACATTATCTTTCCCTTTTTCAATACGCTCTAAAAAATTTTCAAAATCCTGTACTTCCTTACTTGCAAAATAATCCGGAACATTACTTTTAAAGGCTTCTATACAATCATTATAGTCACTGCTTAAATATTCTCTGATTGTTGTTTCCATTTTTATAATACTAATTAGAACCTTTTATCACCAATTACCAACGTTTTAACAGATAACAAAGTCTACAAATCTTTAATCAAATCACCTGGATTTACTTTTAAAGATTGAGCAATTTTAAACAAAGTACTTATCTTCATTTCCTGAGAGCCTTTGATGTATTTCCTCAAATTCTCCACATCCATTTCAGCATCATGAGCAACCTCCCTTTGTTTCAACTGTTGCTCTTCTATGACATCTTTTATCCTGATTCCTAATTGTTTGACAACTTCTGGAACTTCACTTTTTCTTGTCCTTTTCATGGGAATGAATTTACAAGTAACAGATTGTTTTTATATGATTGAAAACAATCGGTTGTATTCAACTGTTTATTTTATATATTTGTATTCAACTAATTAAACATAACTCAATAACGGAAGTTGCAATCATGCATATTTCCCCAAAATTTTAGATTATGAGTACAACCAATCTTTCACAAGAAACCGAAACCAGACTAACCAATTTCTTCAACAACACTATTGCCCCAAAAGAAATGGCGAAAGCCATAAGACAAGTCAATTATATCCTTGCCTTAGGCGTTTTAAGAGAACATGAAACGTTTAAAAATGAAGTAAGCAATCTCGAAAATAGCTTTTATTGGCTCAATGAATTAGCAGAAGTTTTAAATCCTTATTTGGGTGAGGAGTAAGATTTTATCACCCCGTTTTTAAAATCAATAACAAACTAGAAAACCTGCCAATCAGCAGGTTTTCAAAATTTTATGTTAGTAACGAAATAAAAAACGACACATTATTCGATCGCAAAAACAGGTCCAACTTCAGTATATGTTGTTTGTTTATTTTTTTTATTAACTAAGATTATTATGTAATTGTCAAATAATTTAGTCACCTTAACATCATTCAGCTTCTTCGGATTATTAATCATATAAAGATTTGCAGTTTTTGCATATTTTCTAAAACATAGAATTTCTTTCGGTTTAGCAGTATTAATAATTTTAAATGTTTCAAAATAAATTGCTCCATCTTTTATATCATAATTGTCTTTTACAATATACTGCTTAGAATCAAATTTAAACTGATATAAATAATTGTCTAATTTAAAAAAAAGCGTGTCTTTAACTTTCTCTTGAGCTTTTACAACGGTCATCGAAAAAAAAGATAAAATAATAAGTGAAATTTTTATATTCATAGCAAAAGAGTTTTTAATATTAGTTTGAGTTTTCAGTTACTATTTCCAGTCTATTTCTAATGCTATCTTTTTCATTTTATCATATATAGTATTTAATCCATAAGTTCCTTGATAACCATAATCTTTTATTTTCTTAATACTTCCGTCTTTAAATTCAATCTCAAGCCAAACTGTAGGAAAATCATACCCATCTAATGTATATTCATCTGGCAAATCTTTAACACAGATATATTCAAGAATTTTCTCAATTTCATCAAAATAAATCGGGGCAATTTTTTTTCTAGATTCCATTTTATAAAAATTACCTTTCCTATTTGAAGCATTCAAAGTATCTAAGCAATTGTAGTGAGCATTTTTGTTATTGTCAATCTCAATTTCAAAATTATTGTTCAAGATAAATTTTACATGTTCTATGTCATAATTCACAACTTTCTTATTTATTTCTATAAAAGAATTAAATTTGTACGTGAGCGTATCTATAAAGTGAATAGTTTCTCCTTTAGATACAGTTTCAGCATCCGTTTTATAATTGTTAACCAACAGCTCATTTTTATTATTTATTACTATTGGTTTTAAAACTTTACAAGCATAATCTAAATTTTGCGAGAGGTTAAACAATTCATAATCACCAAATTCCGACTCAAGTATAGCATATTGAGAATAAACACTATACCAATAAGCAGTAAAAAGCAAGTCTGTTTTTCCATCATTATTAACATCAATTTTTTGCCAATTTTTAATTCCCCAACTTTTATAAAGATCACAATTATTTAATGCGGTGATAATTGACTTATTGGTCTTTATCTGTAATTCTCCAAAATTCTCTCTTGCAAAATCAGGGTTTATCGATTTCGCAAATTTAACCACATCTTCAGTTGTCTCTAAATTATCTATCTTATTTGTATTCTTAGCAGAAACACAACTAACAAAACAAATGATGAATAAATATAAAATAATCCTTTTCTTCATACTTCTAAATTTTACAAGGTTTTCCAATCGCAATCTGGTTTCCAGATGTTCCGCCATTGGAATCAGCACCATATCCCCGCGCTCTGCGAAGTCTCCCGACTTCGTAGCAACAACAATGATCGAACAAATTCAAAAAACGTCTGGATTATTGGAACGGGTACGAAGTCGGGAGACCTCGTACAATGGGGAGTTACCTATTCCACCTTCAAAAAGACCATCACCATACATACCTCCAGTACTTCCAAACATATCTAAAGCAGTACCGTTTTGCCACGTACGACAACTTCTTTTAATTGTATGGCTCTTCCTGTTGACTTAGATGTTTTTCCATTCTCGGTATTGTTTATTATAGCTGTATCATCTTTAAGTAAGAATAATTCCTTATTTGACTTTGAATCTATATAATGAAATCAACAGCTTAAGGTTAACTTTATTCAAGTTGGATATTTGGTTTGACTTTAATATATTTTTTATTTTCATTATCATCTTTAACTAAAACCACAACATAACCATTAAGATACTCCCAAAGCCCATAAGCACTCAATTTCACTTTCCTTTTTTTATGATAAAAAGCTGAGGAAACAACAAATTTTTTAATATTAAGAACTTTTTTAGGTCTTAAATTATTCATCATCTCTATTTCTTCAAAAAAGAAAGTTTCATTACTGTCACTATCCTTAAGCAAATAACTCTTAGGACTATATTTTGATTCATAAATATATTGATTATCTAATTTGAAAAAAAGTGTATCTTTTGATTTTTCTTGGGCTGTCAAAATAGTTATTAAGAAAAAAGCTCGTATAAATAATATAATTTGTATTTTCATAATTAATTCAAATTGCGAGAGGGTATTCTATTTAATAGTAAATATAATCTCCAATAACTCGAACAACAACCCATTTATCTTTTTCCTTTTTCATAATCACAGTTCGAGGCTTTTGACTATGTCCAAAATTTAAAACATTAAAATAAAACATGATGTATTCTTGATCCATATAGTACATTGGTTCAGAAATTAATATAATCTCATAATTTAAATTATTGACATACTTATCAAGAAAGGCAGATTTCATTAATAACCCTCGACCTTTTTCTAATATAAAATCATACTTTGGAAAATTCTCTTTCTTCCA
Organism: Flavobacterium sp. N502540; assembly: GCF_025947365.1. Classification (NCBI taxonomy): domain Bacteria; kingdom Pseudomonadati; phylum Bacteroidota; class Flavobacteriia; order Flavobacteriales; family Flavobacteriaceae; genus Flavobacterium; species Flavobacterium sp. N502540. The sequence goes on along the minus strand of NZ_CP110012.1, from coordinate 3,151,745 downwards.
ATATTTTTTAATTGTATCATTTACATAAGTGTTATAGATTTTTTTCCAATGTCTTTCTACAAACAAACCATCTGTATAATCTGTTTGAGTTACAATATGTTCTACTCCCTCACCACCATTAAAAATTCGTAATGCTATAGCATTGGGTTCTTTATCCGCCTGTAAAATGTATTTTTTATTTTTATCTATTTTTTGAGTTTCTAAAAAGACATTGATAGGCTCATAATTATCAATGTATTGTGCACTGACACATGACAAAAAGAAAAAAGGAATTGTTCCTAATATTTTTTTTACTTGTTTCATCTTTTTATTTTTTGCAAGGTGTTCCGATAGGTAAATTAATACCATATTTCTCTCCTTTTTTTTCTGTATTTATTCTGGCAAAAATTCTTTCTCTTTCTTTATAGTTTATATGAGTAGGATCATTTGGAAAGTTTTTATTAAATATATATGTGTCTTGAAGACCTCCCCAAGCCATATCTCGATAAACTTGATACGGGAAATTTGAATTAACAGGTTGCCCTGTATGAAATTCCTGTATGGTTGCCGCTATAGCATCAATATACTTTTCTGCAATTAATTCATGGTGTGCATCAGGGAGTATATTAGGATTTTTTATGATTTGCTGCTGCACATAAGCCTCATATACAGTTGGAAAGTCATAAATTACTGAAGCTCCCAGAGTTTTATTTTCATTCAACAGACTAATTAAATAAGCATGAATAACCTCATGTGCCATTGTTGCGGCCACCGATAAATCGGTAGGACGAGTTGGATTATCTTTACCATTAATATAATCCTGATTAAAAATCATATTAATATCAGTATTCGAACCTGAAACAGAAGTCGTTTGTGCCCAAGTACTAGGATCATTGTTTTGCACTTGTCCAATGGACATATTTATATTAAAAATAGACCCAGCCGGAGCAAAACGAGCAATCATATTGGCAATATCACCTTGTTTCAAATTTTTAAGTTTTTCTAAAACTGCTTTTGTACATGGATCCAACTGAGAACCATTGATTTGCTTTTCTAACGCTGTTGCAATTTCCTCTGACGTAGGCGCTGAAATACCGCCGCCAGCATCCCAGGAATATCCACCGCCACCGGAGTTACCTATTCCTCCACCAAAAAGACCATCTCCATACATACCTCCGGTACTTCCAAACATATCTAAAGCATGTACCGTTTTGCCACGTACAACAACTTCTTTTAATTGTATGGCTCTTCCTGTTGATTTAGATGTTTTTCCATTCTCGATATTCGTTTCAACAAATCGACTTACAATAATTCCATCCTTAGCTCTGAATCCATTAATAAAATCACCTGCTAAAGAATAAACAAACAACTCTCCAGAAAAACTTCCTTTTACAGAATGCTCATCCGCATACATACTAAAAACGACACTTTCAATATCGTTATCAATTTTCAACAGCAAAATTCTATTATTTTCAACATCATTATTAGTTGCAAAAGGAATTACAGTCAACAACTGATCGCTACCCATTATTTTTTCTTGTGTAATTTTATCGAATTCGAGGTTCTCTAATTCTCTATTTACGGATTTTGATGAAGAACTATTTTTTGAATGCATCAGAAAACTTCTTGCCTCATCAATAGGTACCGTCTCAATCTCATTTTGCAACTGATCTGACGAATTCTCTTCGTTCTGACAATTAAACATCAATAATGAGGTACAAAATAGCATTATTATTTTTACATGACTTTTCATTTTTATATACTCTTGGTTTATAGTTAAAAAACAAACCTACTATTTAAAAAAGAAAAAACCTACAAATATTAAATATTTGAAAGATTTGTCATCTAAAAAAACTTCTCATTAACATATATTTTGGATTCTTATTTCAAACAAAATCCCGCACAAAAACGCAATTCCATTAAACCATCCGTACTCCTGCTTCTATAAAACCTTTGATTTTGGTACTTTTAGAATTGAGATCAGTCACGATAGCATCTACTTTATCGAGACCACAGACCTGATGTGGCATTTTACCATTAATTTTATCAGACGTCGCGAGCACAATTACCTTATCGGAAGCTTTAATCATTTCTTTTTTGATGATTGAAACTTCGTAACCCATTTCGGTAAGTCCTTGATTGACATCTAAACTACTCACCCCCAAGAAGCAAACATCGGCTTTGATTTTAGACAACACCTGAACCACGTCGATGCCCACAGTTACCATGGCTTTTTTCTGCAGTTTTCCACCAATAAAAATCAGTTCGATATTGGGATGCTGAGACAATTGCATGGCTATCGGAAGACTATACGTATATATGGTAGCCGAAAAATCGATTGGAATGAGTTTGCAAAAAGACAAATTAGTGGTTCCTCCCGTCATGATAATCACCTGACCTTCATTTAAAAACGATAAGGCTTTCTGCCCTACTATTCTCTTTTTGTCTTCATTGATTATATGGATATCAAAAACGTTATTGGATTTTTCCTTTACCGGAAAAGCAGCACCGTATACCTTATTGATCAATCCTTTATTGTGCAACTCATTAAAATCTCTGCGTATGGTATCCTCAGAGATGCTGAGCTCTGCGGCAAGATCGATCGTATGTATTTTTTCGACATCCTTAAATTTATCCAGGATAAACTGATGCCTTTCTTTCTTAAGCATTTTAACTTTTTTGAACAAATATAAATTATAATGCGTTATTATGCACTATTTACCTGCTATAATTTACAAATTATCCTACACAAGCGTTATAACGCTAAAAATTAAAACAAAAACTGCATTATTATGCGTTTTATAACAAATTTTATAAAAAGTTTGCATTAAATCGCATTTATTAAAATTAATTCCTATATTTAGAATCTCTAACCAAACAAATATTTTAAAAATGAAAAAACTATTCTTTTTATTTGGAATTATTTTGTTTGCGCAGCCCATTTTTGCGCAGTCAAAAACCGTAACCGGTACCATTACCAGTACTACCGACGGACTTTCTCTACCGGGAGTATCCGTTTTGATTGAGGGTACTTCTAAAAGCACTACAACTGATCTGGACGGAAAATTCAGCATCACTGCAAATGAAAACGAAACACTCGTTTTTAGTTTTGTAGGATTTGCTTCGAAGAAAATCAAGGTCTCAGCAAACACGACTACAATCAACCTAAAAATGACCGAAGAAACAAACGCTCTTTCTGAAGTGGTTGTACTGGGTTCCACCGTACGTGCCACCCGTAAAGAACTCGGGAATGCCGTAACCAGTTTAAAAGGAGAAGATTTAGTTAAAGCACAGCCCGGAGGTCTTTCTACGGCGCTGCAGGGAAAAATTGCCGGTGCTCAGGTTTCTCAAAACTCGGGTGATCCTGCGGGAGGCTTCAGCATCAAACTGAGAGGAACTTCTTCGATATTAGGTTCTTCAGATCCTTTATATGTTATTGATGGTGTGGTCTTAAACAACGCCACTACCAACGTAACCAACCTAAACGTGACTACCGGAAACTCTAACATGCAAATTGGTCAGAACAGATCTGCGGACATTAACCCTAACGATATTCAAAGCGTTGAAGTCTTAAACGGAGGTGCTGCCGCAGCCATTTACGGATCGAGAGCGGCCAACGGTGTGGTTTTGATTACGACTAAAAAAGGTGTTGCCGGCGAAACAAGATATACATTTTCAACCAGCGTGACTTCTAACCAAATTCGCAAAAAACTGGATATGAATATGTCTGACAAGCAGTTCGTAAGTACTTCACCTGCCCTGTTCCCAATTCAGGGAAATCCTGCAAGCCCAACCACAGTAACGGTTTTAGGCCGAAACCTTGAAACGAGAACGACTAACGTACAGCGACACGACTATCAGGATGATATTTTCAATACCGGTGTTGGAACCGATACTTATTTCTCCCTACAGGGTGGAGACGAGAAAACGAAATACTTTGCTTCTCTTGGTTATCTGGTAAACGAAGGAATTATAAAAAATACCGATTTTAAAAGAGCCGGTGCTAAAGTGAGATTGAAACATGACTTCAACTCAAAACTATCCGCCACGGTGGGATTAAATTATGTAAACTCCAGTTCGAATGAAAAACCGGATGGAAACGTCTTCTGGAGTCCGATTAATGCGATCAACATTACCAATAATATCTACGACATCAATCAAAGAGACGTAAATGGCAATCTGCTAGCTGTTGATCCCAACAGGGTGAATCCGCTTTCGATTATCGAAACTTTCAAAATCAAACAAAATACAGACCGTATTATTTCTGATTTGCAATTGAACTACACACCGTTTAAAAATTTCAATGCCGATTTGATTTTTGGTATTGACAACTACAATCAGAGAGGAAATGTCTTCATTCCAAGATATCCGTATGTCGTGAATCCGGCTTACTACAATGACGGTTACGTTTCTGAAGCGACCAACAGAGTGGTACAATTCAACAACGATTTGAACTTAAGATACCTTTGGAACATTAACGACAAATGGAAAGCTACTACTTACGGAGGTTACAATGTGCAGACGTATCGCGATAATTTTGCAGCAGTTGAAGGACGTAACTTAAAACCGTTTATCGAAACCATCAATGCTTTTAATACTTTGATTCCGGGTTCGCCAAGTTCCAGTCAGTCCAAATATAATTTATGGGGGTATTACCTTCAGGAAACCGTTGGCTACAAAGACAAATTATACCTTACAGTTGCCGGAAGACAGGATGCTTCGACTATCTTTTCGAGCGCCAACCGCTCTCAGTTTTATCCAAAAGCGAGTGTGAGTTATGTGTTTTCAGATGAACCCTTCATGCAAAACATTCACGATGCCGTAAGTTCTGTACGTTTTAGAGCTTCATGGGGAAAATCAGGAAGTTTAACCGCGATTAAACCTTATGCACGTTTTACCAATTATTCTACGGGAACGCTTTTAGGAAACAGTGCTTTTACGATCGAAGGATTCAAGCAAGGAAATTTAGATTTAAGACCGGAACAAAGTGTTACGTATGAAATTGGAGGTGATTTCGGTTTCATCAAAGACCGTCTGAATTTATCTTTCAGCTATTACAATGCTGATATTGATGATTTATTATTGCCGGTTCAGTTGGCGGCTTCTGAAGGCGCAACGAATACGATTAAAAACATCGGACAAATGAACAACAAAGGGTTCGAAATCAATTTGAAATACGATTTGATCAAAAAAGAAAACCTCCACCTTGATGTATTTGTGAACTACAGCAGTAACAGAAACAAAGTGACAGGATTACCACAAACCCGTTTCAAACTGGACAGTAACTTAGCAGGAGCTCCTGTTTTTGTAGAGATGGACAAACCTATCGGAATATTCTACGGAACTTATTTTGCCCGAAATCCTGATGGTAGTTTATTGTTAACTCCAAGCGGATATCCACAAACTGAAAAAGGAGATGTCAATACCGGAGCACCACAAAGGGATGCTTCAGGACAACCAACCGGAACCATTTTGAACAAACAAATCGGGAATCCAAACCCGGATTATATCATCGCTTTCGGAGCGAATTTGAATTACAAAAAATTTGGTCTTTCGGTATTGTTTGACGGCGTTCAGGGCGTAGATGTTTTTGATGCCGATTACAGAACCAGACAAGGGGTAGGATCAGGAAAAATTGTGACTCAGGAGCTTAATGGAGAGTTACCTCGTGGATACATTTGGTCTGTTTACAATGTGGAAGAATTTAGAGTGGTAGACGGAAGTTACCTGAAATTAAGAGAAGTTTCACTTAATTATTCTTTCGGAAAATTAAACAAATTCTTTGACGATCTGACTGTTACAGCCAGTGGAAGAAACCTGATCTCCTGGGATAATTTTACCAGTTTCGATCCGGAAACCAACTCGGGCGGACAGTCTTCTGTTGCGAAATACAATTTTGGAACGGTGCCAATTCCAAGTTCTTATTCCTTGGCGGTAAAAGTTCAATTCTAACCAAATTAAAACATCATGAAAAAAATATTCATCCCTATAGTAGCCCTTACAATGCTTTTAACAAGCTGTAACGAAGATTATCTAGACCCTACCAAGCCCTCTCAGGAATTAGTTTTTGGAACCCGAGAGGGAGTTATTGGTGCTGCCAACGGACTACAGCTTCTTTGGAGCGTTGACCGAACAAGCCCCGTTTACAATACCATTACCGGAAACGGATTTACCACAAAAGAACTGCGATTACTAAACGCCGGAAATGTCGACGAAGGTGAACTTTCTGTGGGTGGCGGCGTACTTTCGACCAAAAATCAGGTCGTAAACAATCTGTGGTCACAATGCCTTGTAATTAAATCTGAATCGCAAAAAGTAATCGATAATGTTGGCGTATTAACTTCAGATACCGAAAAAGCAAGCATTTTGGTTCACGCCTCTATTTTTAAGGCAATGGCGCTTACCACTCTTGTTCAGTATTTTCAAAGCGTACCGTTAAAAACAGCTAAAAATGCCACTTTTGATTCCAGAGCTGATGTATTGGCCGAAGCCATCAAAATTTTAAAACAAGCAGAACCATTGCTGGACAAAGCTACCGGAGTAACGGGTTTGGTTACTAGCATCAATTACAAAAATACCGTTTATGCTTTATTAGCCAGAACGTATCTGATGACCGGAGATTACGACAACGCCATTACCTATGCCGGTATGGTTGACCTCTCGGTAAAATCGGTTTTTGCTTTTGACCAGATTAGTGCCAACCCGATTGCTTATATCTCAATTACAACCAACAATGTTTTTCAGCCTGTTGATCTGACTTTGGGATTACCTGCTGCTTTAGCTCCTTCAAACTCAGACGGAAGGCTGAATTTTTACATCAAACCGGGTTCAAACCCAACTGTTGCCACAGGATTCTTTGATTCGAATACCAAATCGATTCCACTGTATTTACCGGGTGAGATGATCCTGATTAAAGCCGAAAGTTATGCCCGAAAAGACAATTTACCGCAAGCACTTATCGAGCTCAATAAGGTTTTAACTAAAACAGCCGGAGCAGATACTTATGGCATTGGTGCTAATCTTCCGCCATATGCAGGAGCTGTAACCAAACCGGCTATCTTAACCGAAATTTACCGCAACCGCTGTATCGAAATGTACATGTCGAGCCTAAAACTGGAAGACAGCAGAAGATTTGACCGTCCGGCAGCAGGAACAGCCGGAGCCGAAAGAAACCGTAACTGGTACCCTTATCCGGATTCTGAACGAAACAACAATACCAATACCCCTGCTGATCCGGCTATTTAAAAATTGTCGGTCTTCGACTTCGCTCAGACTGACAATTTTAACTCTGATCAGAATGACATTCTGTGATTATTATTTTTTGATTTATAAATTGAGTCTGTCAGTCTGAGCGAAGTCGAAGACTGACATTCTCTGATTATTATTTTTTGCTTTCCAAACAACAAACAACAAACAACAAACCATAAACCATAAACAATAAACCATAAACAATAAACAGCTTAACGGTTAAACAAATAAACGATTAAACAATACTACAGCTATGTATTATGAAAAATAAAATTCCCGAAACCGAACAAGAATCCCTTTATAAAAATCTGGATCAGATGAGCACCAAAGAACTGCTGATCAACATGAATACAGAAGATCAAAAGGTACCTCATATTGTTGAAAAGCAAATTCCGAAAATTGAAAAACTGGTCAAAGCCATCGTAAAAAAAATGCAGTTGGGCGGACGATTATTTTATATTGGTGCCGGAACTTCAGGGCGTATTGGAATTTTAGATGCTTCTGAATGCCCTCCTACTTTTGGAGTATCCCATGATATGATTATCGGAATTATTGCAGGAGGCGATACCGCCATTCGAAAAGCCGTAGAAAATGCCGAAGACGATACCGAGCAGGCCTGGAAAGATTTATCGAAACATCAGATCTCTAGTCTGGATTTTGTTATCGGAATAGCCGCTTCCGGAAACACTCCGTATGTATTGGGCGGACTCCAAAAAGCCAAAGAAAACAATATTAAAACCGGAAGTATTTCCTGTATCAGTAAAGGACTGATTGCCGAAGTCGCCGATTATCCGATCGAAGTGGTGGTTGGCCCCGAATTCCTAACCGGAAGTACCCGCATGAAAGCCGGAACAGCACAAAAACTAACTCTAAATATGATTTCAACTTCGGTTATGATCAAATTGGGAAGAATCAAAGGCAACAAAATGGTCGACATGCAATTGTCTAACGAAAAATTAGTAAAAAGAGCCATTAAAATGATAGTAGAAGAGCTTCAAATTGAACACGATCAGGCTGCCGAACTGTTGGAAAAACACAAAAGCGTCAGAGCCGTGTTACAGGCAAACAACGCTAAGAAATAAAGCCCGTTTCCCGCAAAGTAACTGTCATTTCGAAGAACGAGACTCGAGCGATAGCGAACAGACGAAGTAAATCACACTAGTAATTCGACAAAGATTGACGACTTTCTATGTGGAGTTTCGTGTGTGATTTCTCCCTTCGGTCGAAATGACAATATTATGTTTAATTAACCTTTTGTCAAGCACATCATACAAATTAAAAAATAATCTCATCACTAATCCAAAACCAAAATGTCTTCAAGCACCATCTTAATCTTCATCATCGTATATTTTGGCATACTATTACTGATTTCTCAAATCATCAGCAAAAAAGGACAAGACAACGATTCGTTTTTCAAAGCCAATAAAAACTCCAAATGGTATTTAGTAGCTTTTGGAATGATTGGCACTTCGCTGTCCGGACTAACGTTTATCTCCGTTCCGGGTGAGGTGGGATCACCAAACGGAGAGCAGTTCAAATACTTCCAGTTTATATTGGGACAGGCCGTAGGGCTTATCATTATTGCAAAAGTACTGCTCCCTTTGTATTACAGAATGAACCTTACCTCGATATACAGCTATATCGAAAAAAGAATGGGAGCCAACAGTTACAAAACGGCCGCCTCTATTTTTCTGGTAAGTCGTACCATCGGTTCTGCTTTACGCTTTTATTTAGTTATTCTGGTACTACAGCGTTATGTTTTTGACTACTATCACATTCCGTTTCCGCTCACCGTATTTTTAGGTCTGACCTTTGTTTTTTTATATACTTACCGAAGCGGCTTAAAAGCTATTATTATCACAGACACTTTACAGACTTTCTTTTTGGTGTCCTCTGTTTTTATCACCATATATTTTGTGTTAAACAGTTTAGGCTTAACCGTTTTCGAATCGGTTTCAGCAATTCGAAACAGTAATTATTCTAAAACTTTTTTCTTTGATGATTTCCTAACCAATAAATATCATTTTGCCAAGCAATTTTTAGGAGGGTTATTGATCATGATTGCAATGGTGGGTTTGGATCAGGATTTAATGCAAAAAAACATCAGTTGCAAAAACATTAAAGAAGCGCAAAAAAACATGTACACTTTTACCGTTATTTTTGTTACGATCAGTCTTCTTTTTTTAAGTCTTGGGGCTTTACTGTATATGTATGCTGCAAAAAACAACATTTCCGTACCCCTGGATTTAGTAACCAACAAACCCAGAACGGATCTTCTTTTTCCAGAGATTGCACTGAATCATTTGGCAACTGTTCCCGCTCTGGTATTTTTGTTAGGAATCATTGCAGCCACTTTTGCTACAACCGACTCTGCTTTAACGGCCCTGACCACTTCATTTTGCGTTGACTTTCTGGGAATGGACAAAAGCGAAAACATTTCAAATCCTAAAAATATAAAACGAAGACATCTAGTACACCTCTCCTTTTCGTTCCTGTTCTTTTTGGTCATTATAGTTCTGAATTCTTTTAATGACAGTTCAGTTGTGGCTTTAGTTTTCAAAGCAGCTTCCTATACTTATGGGCCGCTGCTGGGCTTGTATGCTTTTGGATTACTTCAGAAAAACCGAATTGTAACCGACAAACTGGTACCTTGGTTTTGTATCGTAGCTCCTATTTTAACTTATGTACTAAGCGAAAATTCGAAAGCCCTTTTCGGTTATGTCTTTGACAATGAATTGATCCTTATAAATGCACTGATTACCTATACAGGCCTTTATTTTACCAGTAAAAAAACCGACGAAAAAATATACTTTTAAGCCGATTAATGCCAAAATACTCTAATTTTAACCCGTTAACAAATAAATGATACATCTTTTACATATGATTCGTGAATAAAAAATTTCGCCACGAATTCACGAATTATTATAAAGCAAAAATTCGTGAATTCGTGACGGAAAACAAATCTATGCGTTAAGATAAATTATATCCAACAACTTATTTTTTTTGCACTTTTATAATTCAAAATCGTCTTCATAAAATTTAATTTTCATGAATAAAAATATAAATGCACTGTACCAAATTGCTCAAAAAGAAACCCGCAGCATTATCGGACTAATGTCGGGTACTTCCCTTGACGGGCTTGATATTGCCTTATGCGAAATTTCAGGTTCAGGTCAGAGTACTGCTGTCAGAATCGCTCAATTTGAAACCATAGATTATTCGGAAGAAATTAAAATCGAAATCCGTAAAGTTTTTGCGAAGAAAGAAATTGATTTTCAGCATTTGGTGATGCTCAACGAATGGATTGGTTTGCTTCATGCCGAAATGATCAATAATTTTCTCAAAAAACGAAATATTCCTGCCACCCAAATCGATTTGATTGCTTCACACGGACAAACGGTTTTGCACGCTCCTAAGTTTTTACACCAGCAGGAAAAATTTCCAAACGCCACTTTACAAATTGGCGATGGCGACCACATAGCCGTAAAAACAGGCATCATTACTCTTTCAGATTTCAGGCAAAAACACATTGCAGCAGGTGGCGAAGGCGCTCCGTTAGCTGTTTACGGGGATTATTTTTTATTTGGAAAAAAGGGCGAAAATCGCATCATGCTCAATATGGGCGGTATTGCTAATTTTACCTTCTTACCCGCTTCATTAAATCCCGAAGAAACTTTCGTAACCGATACCGGAACCGGAAATACACTGATCGATCTTTTTACGAAACAGTATTACCCTGAAAAAAGTTACGACAAAGATGCTGAAATAGCCCGAAAAGGAACTGTAAATCAGTTATTGCTCGATCATTTAAAAGACGATGCTTTTTTCCGTCAGGAATTCCCAAAAACAATCGGCCCCGAACTTTTTAGTGCCGAATACGTAAAAGCAGCTTTGGCCAGAAGTTTCTCTGAAAACATTTCTGCTCCCAATTTACTGGCCACTTTAACCCGTTTTAGTGCCGAAACGATTGCCGAAGCCATTCATTATGCTGTAAACAGCTCCGCCGATAAACTGGAAGATTTCAAAATTTACCTGTCCGGCGGTGGCATGCACAATCCTTTACTGGTGCAATGGCTCAAAGAGTTGTTGCCTTGCGATTTTCACAAAACAGATGAACTGGGCATTTCAGGCGATGCCAAAGAAGCCGTTTTGTTTGCTATTTTGGCTAATGAAACTATAGCTGGGGAAAATTTTAATTTTGGTTCACACAAAGGAATTCCATCCGTAACCATGGGAAAAATCTCGTTACCTGATTAAATAATAGACCAAAAAATGAAAGATCGTATCATTTCAGTTGATGTTTTAAGAGGCCTTACCGTCTTATTAATGACCGTTGTAAACAATCCGGGAAGCTGGGATTATGTTTTCCCCATTCTCGATCACGCAAAATGGAACGGCTGTACCTTAGCCGATCTCGTTTTTCCGTTTTTTATACTTGTTGTCGGAATCGCAATTCCTTTGGCCATGCCCATTAAACAGGACAAACCCGAAAACATCTTAAAAATAATCACCCGTTCCCTGCGCATCATTTGCCTTGGATTTTTTCTGTATTTTTTCAACAGTATTTATTTTCTGGGACTTGACGGATTTCCGCTTCTTCTCGTACGTTTAATTCTCACCGCTTTAGTTGGATATGCTTTAATTGGAAACTTCAACCTTAAAATTAAAACCATTTTAGCCGTTGGTCTTTTCATTATTTTTCTCGCTTTAGCTTATGGCGGACACGAAAATTTCAGCGATGTCAGACTTCCCGGTGTACTACAGCGCATCGGAGTTGTTTATCTGCTGGTTTCACTCGTCTATTTAAAAACAAACGTAAAAACCCAAATCATTCTGAGTGTTCTTATTTTATTGGGCTATTGGGCGATCATGACACTGGTTCCGGTTCCCGGAATTGGTCCCGCAAATCTGGAACCGGGTACCAATTTAGCGTCATGGCTCGATAGTATTTTACTCAAAGATCACATGTACATCGCTACGAAAACCTGGGATCCGGAAGGCATTTTAAGCACCGTACCCACTATAGCAAACGGATTGATCGGACTACTAATAGGACAATTGCTTCTAAAACCCGTAACTAAAACCGAAATTGCAAAAAAAATGGGAATCCTTAGTGTTGCGCTGATTATCTCAGGATTACTGTGGTCTCTATTTTTCCCTATAAATAAAGCACTTTGGAGCAGCTCGTATGTTTTATTAACTGCCGGGATTGGTTTAATTCTCCTCACTCTGATCTATTATGTAGTAGATATACTCAATCACAAAAAATGGACAACCTTTTTACTCAGCTGGGGCGTAAATCCAATGATTGTATTTTTTGTTTCCGGCATACTGCCTCGTGCACTTGCGATGATTAAAATTCAGAATCCTCAAAATATTTCCGAGACTATAAACGTTAGAGACTATGCATACCAGTACTGGATCAGTCCTCTTTTTGAAAATCAATTGTTATCGTCCCTTACCTATTCTGTACTGTATGTACTATTATGGAGTTGTGTTTTAGGATATTTTTACAAAAAAAGGCTCATTTTTAAGGTATAAATCCTATTGATTTAAGATTTAGTTTTTTTGATTAACGATTGTTGATTTACAAAGTTAAAACTAATGTCCAGCTGAGCAGAATCAAAATTGTCTGTCTTCAACTCCGCTCAGACAGACAATTTTGACTCCGCTCCAGACTGACGCTTTTGATTTTGATTTGCAAACTATAAACGATAAACCATGAACAATCAAATTGACCCGCAATTAAACAAATAAACGATTAAACAATTAAGCATTCCCCTTAATTACTATTCTAAAATTATAATTTCTTATACTCATCTAAAAAAACTATTTTTGGTTTCTGTTAAAAAAGATTGAAATGCATAAAAATCAGCAACTATTATTCTCTATTCTATTTTTATTTTTCTTCGGATGGAAATCCGACGCACAGGAAAAAACACTTTACCCTAAAAACGAATTTAGAGGGGTCTGGATTGCAACTGTGGTCAACATCGACTGGCCTAAAACGGCTAAAGACAGCGTAGAAAAAGAAAAAGCGGACTATCTTGAGATTTTAGAAGCTTATAAAAAATTAAACTACAACGCCGTAATAGTTCAGATTCGAAGCGTTGGAGATGCTTTATATCCAACTGAACTCGCACCATGGTCCCGTTTCCTGACAGGGAAAGAAGGACAGGCACCCAATCCGTATTACGATACCTTGGCCTGGATGATAGAGGAAGCCCATAAAAGAGGGTTTGAATTTCATGCCTGGCTGAATCCTTATCGCGCTACTTTCGACCTGAACAAACAACAGTTAAGTCCCGATCACGACATTTTTAAACATCCGGAATGGATGATTGAATACGCCGGAAAAATATATTACGATCCCGCATTACCTGAGGTTCAGGAACATCTAACCAAAGTGGTAAAAGAAGTAGTCGACAAATACGATATCGACGCCATTCATTTTGACGATTATTTTTATCCTTATACTGTTCCCGGAAAAACCTTTAACGATACCGCTTCCTACAAAAAATACGGAGCCGGCTTAAGTCTTGGTGATTGGCGTCGTGCAAATGTGAGCAACTTTGTACACACGATTTCGACCATGATCAAAACCAGTAAACCATGGGTACAATTCGGAATCAGTCCGTTTGGGGTATGGCGCAATAAATCTCAGGATCCAAAGGGTTCTGAAACCCAGTCCACGTCCAATTACGACGATTTGTACGCAGATCCTGTTCTATGGATGGACCAAAAATGGATCGATTACATCCTGCCTCAATTGTATTGGAGTATGAACAACCCAAGAGCTTCTTATTCAAAATTAGTCAAATGGTGGTCAGAGAACTCTAATAATACTGCACTTTATATCGGACATGCCTCTTATAAAATCAGAGGAGACAATGACAAAAGCTGGAATTTTGCCAGTGAAATTCCAAATCAGATTGATTATGCGAGAAGCTTCAAAAAAGTAAGCGGAAGCGCGTATTTCAGTTCTAAATGGTTCATGAACAAAAACTTTGACATTGTTCGTCTTTTAGAAGAAAATCAATATAAATACCCGGCACTTCCGGCTGCAGTACCCAATTTAAAGCACATTATAATCGATACACCGGTTTTCAGTGAGTATTCAAAAGACAGCAGTAAATACACGTTCACGATCAAAAGTGCGCTGAATACAAAAGTGCGCTACATCGTAATTTATGGCGGAGATCATGTTTCGAAAGTGGACATTAATGACGCTACAAAAATTATCGATAAAATTACCGTGTACGAAGCGAACGGAGTAATTTCATTCAGCATTCCTGCCGAAAAGATAAATCAGTACAAAGCCTGCGCCGTAACCTTTATTGATTATTATGCCAATGAAAGTACGCCCGCAGCTATCGACCTAAAAAAACCTTTTAAACCTTATACCCCTGCCCAGCCAAATGAAAACAGATAATAAACCATGGTTCTGGATTCCGTTTCTAAATTTCGCATCTGGATTGCCTTATGCCATAATTATCTCTGTTTCGGTAATTATGTACAAAAATCTGGGAATATCAAACGAAGATATTGGCGTCTACACCAGTTTATTATACCTGCCTTGGGTGATAAAACCACTTTGGAGCCCTTTTATTGAGCTGACAGGAACTAAGAGAAAATGGTTTTTATCGATGCAATTGCTCATCTCCATTGCTTTTTTGATCGTTGGATTCACCATTCCAACAAGTGGTTTTTTCATGATGACTTTAGCCATATTCTGGGTTGCTGCTTTTGCATCAGCCTCCAATGATATTGCCAGTGATGGTTTTTATTTATTGGTTTTACCCAAAGAGCAGCAATCTTTTTTCTTAGGAATCAGAAGTACCTTTTACAGACTTTCGATGCTTGCCGGAAATGGATTAATTGTTTTGCTTGCCGGTTATTTAGAACATAAATATGGCGACAATACCAAAGCCTGGTCCTATACCATGATTATTGTTGGTTTATTAATGACATTTATTACCCTTTACAATTTCATTTTTACGCCAAAAGAAGAGATAAACGCTTTAGAAAGTACAGATAAAACGCATCATCAAAACTTTGCAACTATATTTATAAGTTTCTTTCAGAAAAAACAAATTGGAATAATTCTCGCTTTTATCCTTGTTTTCAGACTTGGTGAATCTCAATTACTTAAAATGTTAAGCCCTTTTTTATTGGACGGAAGGGAATTAGGCGGAATGGGATTAGATACCGAAGCAGTTGGAATAATCTATGGAACTCTGGGGATTTTTGCTTTGACTGTTGGAGGAATTTTAGGCGGAATCGCACTTTCAAAACATGGTCTTACCAAATGGATGTTTCCTATGTTTTTGACCATGCATCTCCCTATTCTTGGTTTTATCGGACTGGCTCATTTTCAGCCGCAAGATATTTTCCATCTTCATATCAATTTGTATTTTTTCGAAATTAACTCTCCTTTAAATCTCTATACCTGTATTACTGTTATTCTGGAACAATTTGGATACGGTTTTGGTTTCACAGGGTTTATGATGTATTTAATTCATGTTGCAGAAGGAGAATCAAAAACGGCACATTATGCGCTTGCAACCGGTTTTATGGCATTAGGAATGATGCTTCCGGGGATGTTAAGTGGATTTATACAAAAATATCTAGGTTATGAAAACTTCTTTATCTGGGTAGTAATCGCCACAATCCCAGGTCTTATTTTATCACGTTTTTTAATTTTCCCGAAAGATTTTGGGAAAAAATCTGAAGAAGTTTAACCCCCAAATCAAACATCTTACCTATGGAAATCAATGAAAATTTGCAAGCCGAACGCAACTTAAAAGGAGCTGAGTTCGAGAAAACAGGAAATTTAGAAAAAGCAATTGAGCTATATGAGGAAAATGTCAAGGAAAGCTTTAAAGGAAATCATCCTTATGATCGATTAGCAACGATCTACAAAAACGAAAATAATATTGAAAATGAAATTAGAGTTTTAGAAAAAGCCATAATCGTTTACGAAGAAATTACAATCGAAGACAGAATTGAAGGCTTACCAAAACTTTTCCGCTTTAAAAACCGACTAGAAAAAGCATTACATACCAAAACACAACTTACCAAACAAAAGAAAAGCAAACTGAAATAAGAACAAATTGTCATTTTCTAAGTTTTCGTAACCGTATGAAGACAAAACCAAACATATTAGCAATAGTAGTAATCATACTGTCATTATTTTCATGCGGACAATCAAACGAAAAGAAAAAAAAATCCGCAGTTAGAAAAGATTCGGTTTCGGCAACGTTTTTACAAAAGGAAAGAGAACGTTTAGAAAAAAGAAAAAAATTAGAACAGCAAAATAGAATTGATAGCTTAAGATTTGACCAGATTCTAACAGATGCAATAAAAATTGCAACACAAAATAGTGACAAGAACAAATTTCACAAGGAATATAAAGTGGATACTGCAATTGATGTGGATATAAATTTCGATAATCATTTCACAAAAAAGCATCCTCATTTAATTATTCACCGATACGGAATAGACGATGTATACATCGACATCTATTTAAAAGTTAAGAATAAATTTAAAAAGGTGGTCTCTCATAAAGAATGGAGTATGACTTATAGAAATGACACTATTAGAGATATTAATGGAGATGGATTAAAAGATTTCGTTTTAAATTGGTATGGTGCTACCGGATGTTGCTTAAAAGCTTTCAGTAATATTTACTTACTCAGAGAAGACCAAAAAACTTTTTCAAATAGTTTTGAATTTATTAATCCGACTTTCTTTCCTAAAGAAAAAATAATAAGAGGCGTACAATATGGCCATCCCGGAGAAACTGAGATGTATAAATATAAATGGAATGGCGAAACAATTGACACTCTGGAATATGTCTACTATGAAAAAGACAGAGAAGACAAGAAAACTGGTAAATTGATTATCTCAAAAAACAAACCTTATAACAATAACAAAAAAGAAACCGTGCTACTGAGTTCAATGCCTAATGAATATAAAATAATTGAAGGTTATGATTGGTTTACTGGGAAAGGTTATGAATAAAAAACAGCTTTAAAGAGCATTTTTACGAAAATGCAAACTTTTAATCCTGAGTAATAAATTTCATTTTAGCCAAAACACTATATTATAAAGATCCTTTTTTCAAAAACGAAAATAAATTTAATATCATGATTAGTTTAAAACGAACAAACTCTGACGACACTGATTTTAGAAACCTGGTAGTTTTACTGGATCAGGATTTAAAAATCAGAGATGGAGACGACCATGACTTTTACAATCAGTTTAACAAAACCGATCTCATCAAACATGTTGTCGTTTTTTATGAAAATAATATAGCAGTTGGTTGTGGTGCTTTCAGGGAAAAAGAAAAAGATACGGTCGAAATCAAACGCATGTTTGTGCACCCCGATTTCCGAAAAAGAGGAATTGCTTCTCAGGTACTGGCAGAACTGGAACAATGGGCTAAGGAAATTGAATACCGTTATACGATTTTAGAAACCGGTAAAAATCAGCCGGAAGCCATCAGCTTATACCAAAAATTAGGCTACACTATCATTCCAAACTATCCTCCTTACGAGAAAATGGACAATAGTGTTTGTATGAAAATGACTTTATAATAATGAAAATGACAGCACAAGCATTAAGACAAAAAGTGGGACAATTCTTTTTTCCTGCAGTTTTTATAAACGATACCGAAGAAAACATTCAGGAAACCGAACGTTTAATAAAAGATCACAACATTGGCGGACTAACCTTTTTCCACAGCCGTGCCAGTGCTGCAACAAACTACGAAAGCAAGAAAAAAGTCGAATTCAATGACGACAGCTATCAAAAAATAAAAGCCCTGATTGTCCGTTATCAAAACGCTGCCACTACCCCCCTCCTAATCAGCATTGATGCAGAATGGGGCTTGGCCATGCGCATTGAAAAAACACCGCAGTATCCGTATGCGATTACGTTAGGCGCCTTACCGGAAAATAAATCGAATCTGGTTTATGAAGTGGGGAAACAAATTGGTTTAGATTTAAAAGCGGCCGGAATTCATTACAATCTATCTCCTTTGGCCGACATCAACAACAACCCGAACAACCCCGTAATTGGTTATCGCTCTTTTGGTGAAAACAAAGAAAAAGTAGCCCATTTTACTGTAGAATATTTAAAAGGCATGTCAGAAGTTGGGATTTTAGGCTGTCTGAAACACTTTCCCGGACATGGTAATACCAATGTCGATTCGCATCTGGGGTTACCGGTTTTAAGCGAGACCTTAGAAGAATTACTTGAAAACGAGCTGTACCCTTTTATTAAAGGAATTGAACACAATGTCGATTCGATTATGATTGGGCATTTAGCAGTTCCAAGTTTGAATGAAGGAAAAAATACTTCGGCAACTTTATCAAAACCTATTATTGAAACACTTTTACGAGAAAAACTGGGTTACGATGGTCTGGTCATTTCTGATGCGCTGAACATGCATAGTGTTTCTAAATTATACGAAACCAAAGGAGAATTGGAATGGGAAGCCTTTAATGCGGGCAATGATGTTTTATGTTTCGCCGAAAATGTACCCGAAGGAATCGAAGCCATTCTTAAAAATGCTTCTCCGGAACGTATTGAAGAAAGTTTCAACCGAATCATCAAAGCCAAGCAAAAAGTTGGAATTCTAGCTGAAAATCACTTTACTTCAGGTGAACTAAATTTCGAAAGAGCCTCGTCTTTAAACCTTGAAATTGCTCAAAATTCCATCACAAAAATCATTGATAATTTCACCATCGAACAGGTTTTTGAAGCACAAAAAAACAACCAGTTAGCCAAATTAAGTTTATATAAAAACACAAAAAATCCGTTTTTTCAGACTTTAAATACCGTACTAAATTCAGCAGAATTTGCTTTTGAGAATGCAGGAGATTCATCCATTTCAGAAATCAAAAAAAGTCTCGAGCCATTCGAAACCGTTATTATTTCTTTGTTTGTCCCTAAAGCAAAACCAATGAATAATTTCGAAATCGATGATGAAGTTTTAGAATTACTTTCCGACCTTCTTCAAACCAGAAAGTGCCTCCTTTACGTTTTCGGAAATCCTTATGTTTTGCCAATAATTCCGAATCTTTCTAAAGCTTCCCGAATTATTCAGGTGTATCAGGATTTCGAAGAATTTCAAAAAAATGCAGGAATTCAATTTCTTGAAAATAATATCTGCAAAGGAAACCTACCTGTAAATATTGAAATCCAATAACTTACAAAAACAAAACAGTAAATTATAACCAAAAACTATCACCTAATAAATATTAATAATTACTTCTTATTGTAAGAATACGCACTTATGCCCTACTTTTGCACCAGAAATAAATTTTTAACTTTAAAACGAAAAATATGTCTTTAGTAGGAAAAAAATTCCCAAGTATTGCAGTTGATGCTATCTCTGAAATGGGTGATAATTTAAAAATCAACATTTTTGAAGAAGCAGTAAACAACAACAAAAAAGTATTATTGTTTTGGTACCCAAAAGATTTCACTTTTGTTTGCCCAACTGAATTACACGCCTTCCAAGCTGCTTTACCAGAATTTGAAAAAAGAAATACTATCGTAATCGGAGCTTCATGTGATACAAACGAAGTACACTTTGCATGGTTAAACACACCAAAAAACAACGGTGGAATCGAAGGTGTTACTTACCCAATCTTAGCAGATACAAACCGTAACTTAGCTAACATTTTAGGTATTCTTGACATCGAAGCTACAAGCTACAGCGAAGAAACTGATTCAGTTATCATCGAAGGTTCAAACGTACCATACAGAGCTACTTACTTAATTGACGAAACTGGAAAAATCTTCCACGAAAGTGTTAACGATATGCCATTAGGACGTAACGTAAACGAATATTTAAGAATGGTGGATGCTTACACTCACATTCAAACTAAAGGTGAAGTTTGTCCTGCAAACTGGGAAGCCGGAAAAGAAGCAATGTCTGCTGACAGATTAAGTACTGCTGAGTATTTGAGCGCAAACTAATTTTTAAAAGTTACAAAGGTTCATAGGTACAGAGTGGCAAAGTGTTTTTGTCACAATGAATACAGTTTAAAACTTCAATCCCATGGACCTTTGTCACTTTAATTCTCCTAAAAACATACGGCAAAGATTAAACAACGAAAGATATTTGTTGTGATATTAAACAAAGTTTTCAAAACTTTGTTCCTCTGCACCTTTGCCACTTTGAACCTTAAAATATAAACAGATGTTAATCGACTTAAACGAAGATACGTTAGCAGATTTAGTTGCTAAAAACGAAAAAGTAGTAGTGCAATATTCAGCTTCATGGTGTGGAAATTGCCGTATTATGAAACCAAAATTCAAAAAATTAGCCACAGAAAACGAAGCTATCACTTTTGTTTTGGTTGATGCTGAAAATTCACCGGAATCAAGAAAATTAGCCAATGTAAGCAATCTGCCTACGTTCGCAACCTTTGTAAACGGGCAATTGGTTGGAGAAACTCAAACCAACAAACAAGAAGTTTTAATCGACTTGGTAAACGCGATCGCGTAAATAGATTGTTAGATTTTTAGACGGTTAGATTTTTTGAACCTTATCTAAAAATCCAATAATCGAGTAATCTAAAAATCTAGAAAAATGAAATTACCCGTAATAAAGCAGTTAACCCAATTTATCGAAGAAAACGATCAGGATTATATCATTGAAACTATCGAAGTTTTAGAAGCGATGACCGAAATTCCATCTTTAAAGGATGAAGAATTAGATGTAATTGGCGAATTAATTTCGAATATGTATGGTGCGCTTGAAGTACACAAAATGGTAGTTCAGGGCACTGATAAAAAAGAAGCTCTAAATGCGTTTATGAAACGTGTTTTAGGTTCCATCGATAAATAATCGAGCATACAAATAAAAAAAACATGACAAGAGAAAGCGTTTCAATTTTGAGACGCTTTTTTTTAGTTTTCAGTTTTCTGTCGTGGCCAAAGTTTGCAGTCACACTCTCAGTTTAAACCACGAGTGTCCTCCTGAGCGAAGTCGAAGGAGACCGGAGCCATAGCAAATAGACGAAGCAGATCACACAAGAAACTCCACAATCAAAATCGCCATTCTTTATCGATTCCCTAATGCGATTTCTCCTTCATCGAAATGACATACTTTGTGATAAATCCAAAATAATTCGTTAATTCTTACCACCCCAAAAACCATTCTTAATCTCTCCTTAAACCCATCAACAAATACTTTTAGATTCGAATATTAATCCTTACTTTTGAACCTCATTAATTTAAATAAAAATCATGGCTTCAATAACATTGGGAGGAAATCCTATTCATACTTCAGGCGAATTACCAACAGTTGGATCACAACTAGCTGATTTCAAATTAGTACAAAACGATTTATCAGTTGTTTCTTTAAGCAATTTTGCCGGGAAAAAACTGGTTTTAAACATTTTTCCAAGTATCGATACCGGAACTTGTGCTACATCTGTTAGAAAATTCAACGAAAGTGCCAGCAACTTAGAAAACACAACTGTATTGTGTATTTCAAGAGATTTACCATTTGCGCAAAAACGTTTTTGTGGTGCTGAAGGATTAGAAAATGTAGTTAACTTATCCGATTTCCAGGCAGGAGATTTTGGAAAAACAAACGGTTTAGAAATTGTTGACGGACCTTTGGCTGGTTTACATTCAAGAGTAATCATTGTAGTTGATGCTAATGGAAAAGTAACTCACACTGAACAAGTAGCTGAAATTGCGAACGAACCAAATTACGAAGCAGCTTTAGCAGCACTATAAGATCTTTAAATGGAATTTCAAAAAGACAATACCTTTGTTACCGGCCGACTAAAAAGTATGACCTATGCTTTTAACGGAGCGGTAAAATTAATCAAAACAGAACACAGCATTATGGTTCAATTCTCTCTGGGAATTATCATGACCATTGCCGGGTTTTATTTTCATATTTCACAAACCGAATGGCTGTGTCAAACATTAGCCATAGGCCTCGTTTTAAGTGTTGAAGGTTTGAATACGGCAGTAGAAAAAATTGCCGATTTTATTCACCCTGATTACAGCAAACGAATCGGTTTTATCAAAGACATTGCAGCCGGAGCGGTATTTTTTGCCGCGATGACAGCGATAGCAATAGGCTTAATCATTTACATCCCAAAATTTATATAGGCAACAGGAAACGCAAGAATGGCAAAAACAACCAAAAAGGAAACTTTAGACAAAAAAAACGAATCAAAGACTGAAAAGATAAAGTACGGAAATCTATCCAAACAACAAAAATTTGTTTTGGGATGTCTTCTGATACTCTTTTCTGTGGCACTATTAGTTGCCTTTATTTCTTTTTATGTCAACGGACAATGGCAATCTGACCAAAGTGCGGTAAGCCAGCTTGGCGATCGTACCGAAATTGTAGAAAACTGGCTCGGAAAATTCGGGGCATTCCTCGCTGATCTAATTGTATACAGAGGTTTTGGTATTGCCTCATTTATATTCGTCCGTTTATTTTTCCTTACCGGAATGTTTCTCGCTTTGGAGCTTTCTACCAAAAAATTAAAAAACACTTGGTTTTGGGATCTTTTTGCCCTTATTATTGTCTCTGTACTATTTGGATTTTTCGCCACTTCAGCACCTGAATTGGGCGGAACGATTGGATATGAACTTAATCTGTTTTTACAAGATTACATCGGAAAAACCGGAACTTTGCTTACGCTACTTTTCGGATTAATTGTGTACCTGATTTTTAAAATCAAACTATCCCCTGAAAAAATACAGTCGTATTTTGATTCTACTAAAAAGGAATTCAACTCAGAATTGGCTTCTATAAAAAAACCTCAGGAAGCAGAAAGTGCTTATAATTTAGAAGAATTTGCTATCGAGGAAGAAGATCCGGAATTAGACAACATTCATCTAAAATCTGATATCAGCCAATTCGAAATCAACAAAGAAGCTTTAAAACCAACCATTTCAAACGCCTCAGAAATTGATTTGAATCCGGTTTTAAAACCAGTTCAAATGGATGTTAATCCGGTAACTGTAAAAACTCCTGCTCATACCGAAGAATTTGTAATTGAAAAAGCAGAAGAGGAAGATATTATCGAAGAGAATCTGGCTTCTCGTCTGGTAGCTGATTTTGGTTTATTCGACCCTACTTTAGACCTATCCAATTACAAATTCCCTACGCTAGATATATTGAAAGAATACTCAACCGGAGGAATTACGATCAATCAGGAGGAATTAGAAGAAAATAAAAACAAAATTGTTGATACACTTCGCAATTATAAAATTGAAATTGCGCAGATCAAAGCAACCGTTGGTCCATCGGTAACCTTATACGAAATTGTACCGGAAGCCGGAATCAGAATTTCTAAAATTAAAAGTTTAGAGGACGATATCGCATTATCGCTTTCTGCATTAGGAATCCGTATCATAGCTCCTATTCCGGGAAAAGGAACTATTGGTATCGAGGTTCCGAACAAAAACCCTACAATGGTTTCGATGAAAAGCGTTATTGGATCTGCTAAATTTCAGGAAGCTGAAATGGAACTGCCAATTGCTTTAGGAAAAACAATCTCCAACGAAACTTTCGTGGTCGATCTGGCCAAAATGCCACACTTACTGATGGCTGGGGCAACCGGGCAAGGAAAATCGGTAGGTTTGAATGCGGTTTTAACCTCTCTTTTATACAAGAAACATCCGGCCGAAGTTAAATTTGTACTGGTAGATCCGAAAAAAGTAGAGCTTACGCTTTTTAATAAAATTGAAAGACATTACTTAGCCAAACTTCCGGATACAGAAGACGCTATCATCACCGACAATGCAAAAGTAGTGAATACGCTGAACTCACTTTGTGTTGAAATGGACAATCGCTACTCTTTACTAAAAGACGCGATGGTACGTAACATTAAAGAATATAACGAAAAATTCAAAGCACGAAAACTAAATCCCGAAGCAGGCCACCGATTTTTACCTTACATTGTTCTGGTAGTCGACGAGTTTGCTGATTTAATTATGACCGCCGGCAAAGAAGTTGAAGTTCCTATTGCCCGTTTGGCTCAATTGGCCCGTGCTATTGGTATTCACCTGATTATTGCTACACAAAGACCATCGGTGAATGTTATTACAGGTTTAATTAAAGCCAATTTCCCTGCGAGAATTGCTTTCAGAGTAACTTCTAAAATTGATTCCCGAACCATTCTGGACACACAGGGAGCCGACCAGTTAATTGGACGAGGAGATTTATTATACACCAACGGAAATGATGTGATACGTGTTCAATGCGCCTTCATAGACACTCCTGAGGTAGAAAAAATCACGGATTTTATCGGTTCGCAAAAAGCTTATGCTACAGCTTATTTGCTTCCGGAGTTTGTTGGAGAAGAAAATGGCATCAATCTTGATGTGGATATTTCCGAAAGAGACACTTTATTCAGAGAAGCTGCAGAGATTATTGTCAATGCACAACAAGGTTCGGCTTCATTACTGCAAAGAAAATTAAAATTAGGGTACAACAGAGCCGGTCGCTTGATCGATCAGCTGGAAGCAGCAGGTATTGTTGGTCCGTTTGAAGGCAGTAAAGCAAGAACAGTAAACATCACTGACTTAAGTGCTCTTGATCAATTTTTTAATAATGAACAAAATTAATCCCATCATGAAAACAAAAATTCAGGAAATCCAAAACAATTCTATTACTAAGATGACTAAAAAGTGCATTCAAATGGCGGTTTTATTGCTTTTGAGCTTCACTTCTATTCAGGCTCAGGATAAAAAAGCCAAAGATTTATTGAATGAAGTAACTTCAAAAATAAAAAGCTACAACAACATTGTTATTGACTTTAAATACACACTGAATAACACTAAAGAGAACATCAACCAGGACAGTAAAGGAAATGTAACCATGAAAGGCAATCAATATGTATTGAATTTTATGGGAGTAACCAAAATATTTGACGGTCAGAAAACCTACACCATCGTTCCGGAAGACGAAGAAGTTACAATTTCTAAAGTAAATGAGAAGGACGATACTGCTATTACACCTTCAAAAATGCTGACTTTCTTCAATTCGGGCTACAAATACAACATGGATATTGTTCAAAATGTGAAAGGAAGAAAAATACAATATATCAAATTAGCTCCTACAAGCTCTAAAGACCAAAGAAAAGAGATCCTATTAGGTATTGATGTTCAGACCAAACACATTTATAATTTGATCGAAACCGGAAAAAATGGAACAAAAACCACTTTAACCGTTAATTCTTTTAAAACCAATCAGCCTTTATCAAAAAATCAATTTACATTTGTAGCGAGCAAATATCCAAAATACTACATCAATAAATTAGATTAATTACAAGGTTGAAAATTTTAGACAAATACTTACTAAAAACATTCCTGATTACATTTACTACGGTATTTGTAATCCTTTTTTTTATCTTCATACTTCAAACCGTATGGCTCTTTATCTCTGAACTTGCAGGTAAAGATCTCGATTTGATTTTGGTTGTGAAGTTCCTTTTATTCTCCATGCCGCGAATCATACCGCTGGTTTTACCTCTATCGGTTTTACTGGCCTCTATTATGACTTTCGGAAATCTGGCTGAGAATTATGAATTCGCAGCGATGAAATCATCAGGAATATCACTTCAGAGAGCGATGCGAGGTTTGATCGTATTCATCTTTGTTTTAAGTATTGTCGCTTTCTGGTTCGCTAATAATGTGATTCCGTATGCGGAATATAAATTTATTAATTTCCGAAAAAACATTGCGCAAGCTAAGCCCGCCATGGCAATTGCCGAAGGACAGTTTAATGATGTTGGTTTTTACAACATTAAAGTCAACAAAAAATCTGGTGAAAATGGAAACATTTTAACCGGTGTTACGATTCACGAAAAACCAACCAATACCGGCGAAAACAAAACCGTTATTAAAGCCAAAGATGGTGAATTGATGAGTAACGAAAAATCCAGTATTTTAAAATTAGTTTTAAATGACGGATATTACTACCAGGATGTTACTCCGAAAAAATACGAAGATCGCGCTAAGCTGCCTTTCATAAAAAGTGCTTTCAAAAAACAGATCATTAATATTGATTTATCCGAATTAAACAAAACCGATGACGATAAAGAAAATATAAGCAACACAAACGGAATGTTGAATATCAACGAACTCCGTTATACACTGGATTCCCTGAATAAAAATCTGGATAATGAAATCATCTCTTTTTCGGAAAATATCAATCAGCGTGTGGGTATTACCAAATCAGCCGTTCCTGTAAAAACAAATAAAAAGAAAAAGAATCTGCCTAATAACCTTTTATCACTTTACACGAATAAAGAGAAGGCTGATGTAATAAGAATGGCAAGCAGCAATGTTACAAGCAATGTCTATTCTATTGAATCAACACAAAACGATTTAAAAGAAAAACAAAGAGATATTAATCAACATTTAACGGCCTTATACGAAAAATTTGTAATCGCCTTTGCCTGTTTCTTAATGTTTTTTATTGGCGCACCATTAGGAGCTATCATTCGTAAAGGAGGACTTGGTCTGCCTATTGTATTTGCCGTTTTAATTTTTATTACATTCCATTTCATTAATACCTTCGGAAAAAGACTTTCACAGGAAGGCGCAATGAATCCGTTTTTAGGAGCATGGATGTCCTCTTTTATACTATTACCATTAGCTGTATTATTAACGTATCGTGCTACTAACGACAACGGATTAATCAACTTTGATGCAATTACAACTCCAATCTCACAACTATTTCAAAAAATTTCCGAGCGGTTCTTTCCAGCTCAAAATAAAAAATAACTATGTCAACAACAAAAATACAACTAAACACCATTGAGGAAGCTATTGAAGACATTCGTCAGGGTAAAGTAATCATTGTAGTGGATGATGAAGATCGTGAAAATGAAGGTGATTTTCTGGCTGCAGCCGAAAAAGTAACTCCGGAAATGATCAATTTCATGGCTACTCACGGACGTGGATTAATTTGTGCTCCATTGACAGAAAGCCGTTGTAAGGAATTAGACCTGAGACCAATGGTAACCAACAATACCGATCATATGGAAACTGCTTTTACGGTTTCTGTAGATTTAAAAGGACACGGGGTAACGACAGGAATTTCGGCAGCTGACCGCTCTAAAACGGTAATAGCATTAACCGATTCAAATGTTAAACCACATGAATTGGCACGTCCCGGACATATTTTCCCTTTAGTGGCCAAACAAGGGGGAGTTTTAAGAAGAACCGGACACACCGAAGCCGCTATAGATTTTGCCCGATTAGCAGGATTTAAACCCGCTGGCGTTATTTGCGAAATTTTGAATGAAGACGGTACGATGTCTCGTTTGCCTGAATTGGCAAAAGTGGCTAAAAAATTCAATTTAAAATTAGTTTCGATTGAAGATCTGGTAGCTTACAGAATGCAACACGACAGTCTGATTGTAAAAAAAGAGGATTTTGATATTGAGACTCGTTTTGGAACTTTCAGATTAAGAGCATACGAGCAAACCACCAACAAACAAATTCATATTGCCTTAACAAAAGGAACCTGGAATCTGGGAGAAGCTATTCTAACCAGAATCAATTCTTCACAGGTAAACAATGATTTACTAGGTACCTTAACTAATAATGCAGAACAGCAATTAGACGATATGTTTAAAGTGATTAATGAAAATGGTAAGGGAGCCGTGTTATTTATTAATCAGGATATGACGGCTATAAATTTGTTGAACAGAATTGCCGAACTTAAAACTTTACAGGCGGGAGGAACAATGAAAGCTCCAAAAGTAATCATTGACAGTAAAGATTATGGAATTGGCGCTCAAATTTTACACGATATCGACATTTCAAAAATTAGATTGGTTTCTAACACGGAACAAACAAAACGTGTGGGAATGATTGGATATGGACTTGAAATTACCGAATACGTAAGTTATTAATATATGGGAACAGTAGAAGAAAGAATTATAAAATCGGAAACACGCATTTTTAAAGCGGTTTTCCCGAGTACAACAAACCATTACGACACTTTATTTGGAGGAACAGCGCTTCATGTTATGGACGAAGTTGCTTTTATTTGTGCGACAAGATTCAGCAGAAAAAAAGTAGTAACGATTTCAACTGGTCAAATCGATTTTAAAAAAGCCATTCCGGCGGGAACTTTAATCGAATTAGTAGCCAAAGTGATCAGCGTTGGAAGAACGAGTTGTAAAATTCACGTCGATATTTTTATGGAGCAAATGTATTCCGAACTTCGCGAAACCGTAGTTTCAGGAACATTTTCGTTTGTTGCAGTGGATGAAAACAAAAAACCGGTGCCTATTTTGGACGACCTGAACTAATTTTTCAAAAATCTATTTTTCGGAAATACTGATAATTAGACACTTGAAAATTATTTCAAAAATAGCTCAAAAAAAAGCACTGAAAAAGTTTTGAGAACCGAAAAAGCATCTTATATTTGCACTCGCAATCAGCAAATGATCGCAACATATTGGAGAAATGGCAGAGCGGTCGAATGCGGCAGTCTTGAAAACTGTTGACTGTAACAGGTCCGGGGGTTCGAATCCCTCTTTCTCCGCCAGTAGAAGTTTCAAAAGAAACTTTAAAAGTCAAAAGCCTTTAAACATCACTGTTTAAAGGCTTTTTCTTTTTTACACACTTTTCAAAAAGCACATGTTTTATCAAAGAATGGTTACCCTATTAGTTACCCCCTCTTTTTTTGAATCTTTTTTCTCACAAAATGGTAACTAAAGCAAAAGAATTCCCTGGGAATTCCCTGCTGTCAATGGGCTCTCTTAAAATTTTTAATTCAATTTGATTATTAATTTTAAAACTAGATAACATGTTAAAAGTAATTTTTTACCAGAAATCCGACAAAGTAAACAAGAACGGCGAATCTCCAATCTATGCCCGTTTGAGCTACAATGACAAACAAATTTTAATGTCAACCGGCCAAGCCATTTCAAAAGAAAGATGGACAAGCACAAATAACCTCAGAAACCAGCTTAAAATTGAAAAGGAAATAGTAATGAAAAACCTGCTTGACCTTTTCCAGCTTAATTCAGCCAAAAAATTCACTGAACTCTTCAGAATTGATCCTGAGGTTAACCTTCAATTATTAAAAGCTGAACTCACAGGAAAAGTCAAAATCGATCAACCTAAAGGCCCAACCATAATTGAGATTATGGACAATTACAACTTATTTTTCACAAAAAGAGTCAACTCAGGAGAGCGCGCACCAGCTTCTCTGCAGAAGTACAAAAGGGCTAAAGATCTGCTTTTAAGCTTCATCAGTAGCAACTACAAAAAGGAAGATATGCCAGCATCTGAGCTATCCAGCTCATTTGTCTTTAAACTGGAACAGTTCCTTAAGTATGAAAGCAGTTTTAAAGAGCAGACAGGCATCAAAAACAATTCGGTGGTAAAATATATGAAAATGTATAAAACTGCATGCAATTACGCCATTAAGATGGATTTGATCATAAAAAACCCATTCAACATTTATGACGGTAGGCTCAGCGTGAAAGATGCTGTTTTCCTGGCCCAGCAGGAACTAAACACAATTGAGAATAAAATATTTTCAACACCTCGTCTGGAAAAAGTTAAGGACATATTTCTTTTCAGCTGCTACACAGGATATGCGCCTGTCGATGCCTTGGAACTGACTGAAAGAAACTTATCCGAAGATTCGAATGGAAATTTATGGATTATGACAAGTAGAGCCAAAACTGCTATTAGAGCCAATGTCCCAGTACTGCCTACCGTGGAGAAAATTATTTCTAAATATAAAAAACAGCAGAAAGGTCTTATCCCTAAAATTTCCAACCAGAAAATGAATGCTTATCTTAAGGAAATCGCTGATGTCTGCGGCATAAACAAACATCTTACATGGTATGTAGCAAGACACACATTTGCGACTACCGTAACCTTAGGAAACGGAGTAAGACTGGAGAACGTATCAGCTATGATGGGACATACCAACACTAAACAGACCCAGCACTATGCAAAAGTTTTGGATGTAAACATTATGGAAGATATGGAGAAACTGAAATCTAAGTTTAGATAAAATACTTTCAAAAAAGGTTTCTTGATTTAAAACCTACTTTTAAAACTTTAATCAACTACGCCTAACTATTAAATTTAAAAAAAATGCTTAAAAACCAATCCTTAATCCCTGATATAAAAGCAATAATTGAGACTTCAAAAGAACTTGCAATTAGAGCCGTCGATAATGAAAGAACTACGATGTACTGGTCCATCGGAAAACGCATTTTTGAGGAAGAACAACAGGGAAAAGAAAGAGCTGATTACGGAACTTACTTAATCAAATACCTTGCAGAGCAGTTGCAACCTGAATATGGGAGTGGGTTTTCATACCGACAGTTAAATTGGTACCGACAGTTTTACAGGACTTTTCCAATTGTGTCTACACTGTGGACACAATTGAGCTGGAGCCAATACAAACTACTATTAGCAATTGATAATCAAAACAAAAGAGAATTTTACATTGCAGAAACAGTAAAAAATAATTGGACAGTTCGCCAGCTGGAGCGCCAGATAAACAGCAGTTTATTCGAACGACTCCTAATAAGCAGTGATCAAGAAAGTGTACTGGCAGTTGCACAAAATGAAAAACTACCTTCTGATGCCCGAGAAATCATAAAGGATCCAATGTATTTAGAATTCTTAGGCTTAAAACGTGAAGCTGCATACTATGAAAAAGATTTGGAAAAGGCAATTATCACTCATCTTCAGGAGTTCTTGTTAGAAATTGGAAATGGATTTTCATTTGTTTCCAGACAAAAAAGAATACATATTAATGGAGATGAGTTTTTTGTAGACATGGTTTTGTACAATCGATTACTTCAGTGTTTTGTTTTGATAGAAATTAAAACGCACAAACTTACCCATCAGGATATTGGACAATTGCAGATGTATGTCAATTATTATGACCGCATTGAAAAAAACAACAACGAAAACCCTACTATAGGAATATTGCTGTGTGCTGATAAGAATGACGGAGTAGTAAAATTCACATTACCCGAAAGCAACAAAAGCATAATTGCAAGCCAGTATCATTTATACCTTCCGACTGAAGAACAACTACTTGAAGAAGTCAAGAAAGAACTGGCAAATTTCGAAGAAGACAAAAAATGATTTTAAAAATAGTCTAAAAGAAATAAATCAATTTCTGTGCAAGAAAATCGCAGAGCAGTATCCGCAGGCATTGCAGCAAAATGAGGTACAGATAGAGCACAAAACGGAAAGCCTGCAGAAAATCTGCAGGCTTTCTTAAAATCCAGTCTTTCTGCTGAATCGATTAAGGTAATTCTCCAAATCATCTTTATGTTGCGTAGTCTGAAGCCCTACAAATAATTGAAAATTTTAGTATGCTGCATTTTGTGGCAGAATCGTGGCACACGGATAATTAGAAAAAGAGACTTATAACAAAATCAAGGTCTGCCAAGCTTCGGTTCGAAACTTTTAGAAACAAGTGCTGACAAATTTAGGTTCGAATGTGTAAGCGCCCAAACAAAAGTCTTAATCAAAACTAGAACTTCTCTTTGGATATATATATAAAGTGCATTACATCTGAATGAATGGAAAACAGTTATTGATAAATTAAGTCATTTATGTTCTAAATAATGAGTGTATCTATTGGTAACTCTTTTCTTAATAAAGCTTGAGAAAGCCATGTTTAAACCATTTTAATTATTAAATATAAGATCCAGCAAAGTATTAATTTATCGGTGTACTTCCACTATTTGACAATACATATATAGATCCCAAGTAACTAAAAAGTCGAAATTAATGTTAAATCAAATTCTTGTTAACGAAAATTTTTGCAATTTTAGGTACTTTATAAATAATACTACTAATATGATTTCATCCTTCTACTTTTTATTTTCTATTCTCGGTCTCTTACAATAGATGATTAGAACCTTAAAATTGATAGCCAGTAAGGCTGATTCTTTCTCTAATTAGCAATAAAACTAGTATCATCCAATTGTACTTCAGTAATTGCATACCCTTTCCATCCTGTAAGCTTAAAATCATTATCGTTTCCTTTATTTCCTCCCCTGGTTGCATCTCCTTTTTTTACTGCTAAAAATCCAATTACCATTGGAGAATTTATTTCCATAGTATAAGTGGAATTATTTATTTTTTTTAGATACATTCCAATTTCAGCATTGTCCCCAACATGCTCTACAAGCTTTCCTTTAAGTTTCAAATCTAGCTCTGCTGCCAATTGTGCATTACTCTTTATTGATATTTTTAATTTTGTTATAACAATATCTTTTACGACAAGTATTAAACTTTGATTTCTAAAATTTTTCTTTATTTCTTTTGGGTCTGTTTTAAAATCTTCGATATAAGTGTTTACTTCTCCTTCCTGAATACGTCTGTCGCAAATTTCTAATTCATCAATTACTGCATTCTGAGCAAGAGAATCTGTAAGGGATGCATTCAGCCCAAATAAAGACGCAATATTTGGTAATATCGCTTTATAGATACTTTTTTTCTCTACCTGAATCGTAGCATTTATAGAAGGACTACATCCTTTTTCAATCATTATATTGGGGATTAACAACGAATCTATACTTTGAGGAAGCTTTTTAATTCCAAAGAAAGAGTATGTACCACATAAAAAACTATTTTTTTTTGTGTTTGTATTTGTTCCTGCATAACATGTAGCTACTCCATAATTATTTATCGGTACATTTAACCACTGGTAATTTGGAAAATCTTTTCCAAGTAAGCTTTTCATTGTTGTTTTAAAATTTGATTGACAAAATCCTGACATGTAAATTAGCAGGTATCCTGCAAGAATGGCGATTTTCATAATTCTCATAAGTGATACAATTAAAAAATTAAAATAATTTACTCTTAAAAGCAAAAGCATAAACCATTGTTTAACAAATAATTAACAAAACAAATTTAACAAATTGAAAATTAAAACAATAATTTCCTTATAAAATAAAATTTAATTAAAACTTTTATCTTTTCTTTAGCATAGAGTTTATGTATTTAGCAACAAAATCTTAGCACTTCATTTCACAATTTCATATACAAATTCGGCACTATAGCCATCGATTTCTTCGGAGGACGAATTGCCATCTGCTCCCCTTCCGTGTGTATAACTTTTTTGAATAAAATTTTCCAAAGGATTTGCATTATTCCTGCGAGTCCCTCTTCCTTTTGTTTGGACCGTAGGTTGAAAATTAATGGGGGTTGAAGTTGCGAATCCTTTCAGTACCAGCCTCTCAAAGGGTGGACTGAAAGAATAAACACAGTCCTTAAATAGCATCGTTTTTCCTGGATCCAATCTTCGTTCATTATTATTTAATTCACAATTAGTGTTAGGCATAAAAGAGCTTATTTCTCCTTTAGAATTAATTTCGATAATACTAAAATAAATTGGTATTTCACTTTTATTAGTAACCTGCAATACCACAAAATTATCAGTTGTATTTACCTTAAATATTCCACTTTCATCATAAAAGGAATTTTCAGGTTTTAATTCTCCCGCTCTATTATTATCTGCATTATATTCCACAGGTATCAACTTAAATTCAAATTGGTAATTATAATTTTTTAAACTTAAATCCTTAAGATATTTTCCTTGTGCGTAATTGAACAACTTTTCGTTAATTATTTCTAAATCATCTGCTTCACTAGTAGTCGTAAAGTGATCTATAATAATTTCTCCATGAGCTGATTTTAATATATACTCAGACTTTCCTCCTGAAATAATAATATCGCACCTCTGAGAATCTTCCACAACCTCTCCAAGATTATTTTTAATCAAAAAACAGTTGACACCGTCCTTAATCGAAGATTCTATGTCTGAAGGCTCTATATAAACTTGTAAAGTAATATCTCCATAACCGAATTGATCTACAAAAATCCAATACTTTTTTGGATTACTATCGGGTAAAGATTTATCTAATTTTATTATGGCGGTATTAAAATTAGCATTTGTAATGGTTCCACTAGTAATGACCTTCGATTTATCTACCTTTAAAGTACCCGCAGGAAGAACAAAAACAGTAGTTTTATCGAACAATCCATTTAATTTTCCTGCATTAAGCTGAAGTAAATCTGGTTTTGAAAATTTACTAATTTCATAATAACTTTGCTGTACTAAATAATCTCCTTTAAATAATTTGTAGTCAATATCTCCTTCGATAGTTGGAGTTTGCTTGGGAGTAATCACGTTCATGTTTGCAGCAATCTTGCAAAATAATTGCCTATAAGAGAAATCAGTTCCCAAATCAGCCATCGCCTTAGAAAAGGCATAACTTAACGAACCAAAACCCTGATATTCATAATTTAATTCATCAGCAGAAGCACCAGTAATCATTATAAAAGGTGAGTTATCTTCATCTATCGCCATTTTTTCAAACATAGCACTTCCTTTAGTTTTTTCACTGGTTTTAGGCTTCCAATCCAAAGGAGCAAAAGTAGGATAGCCACCCCTTGTTTTTTCTCCACGAGTAGCTGAACCTGAATGGCAGCTATCCAATAAGACTAACAGTTGACCGGCTTTACCTAGCTTATTTCTAAAATTAGTAATGATTCTTGCAAGTTCATCATCTCTAAGATGTTTTTCTCCCTTATAAGAATCAGAATAATCGGCAAAAGCATCATAAGGAATAATAGCTTCGTCTTTATCATCAATTTCATCTCCATTGTCATCAAAAATCTGTTGCCCATGGCCCGAATAATGAAGTACTACAATATCACCTTTTTTTACATTAGCCT
Source organism: Flavobacterium sp. N502540 (assembly GCF_025947365.1). Classification (NCBI taxonomy): domain Bacteria; kingdom Pseudomonadati; phylum Bacteroidota; class Flavobacteriia; order Flavobacteriales; family Flavobacteriaceae; genus Flavobacterium; species Flavobacterium sp. N502540. The sequence goes on along the minus strand of NZ_CP110012.1, from coordinate 3,116,774 downwards.
GCAATTTTGCTACTGCATCTAAAATACCTTTTTTACTTGCCTTTTCATCCGTTATAATAGTAATATTTTCTTCTAAAAATCCATTTTGCAAAAGGCTGTTTTTAATTAGAAGTATATCATTGAGAGAACTGATATTTCCCCACCCTGATTCAATAGGGTAAGTTCCAACTGCAATTATGAGTGCTAGTTTTTTTGCCTGCAATTGTAAACTTAAAACAAGTATAAGTAACAAAATATTATTTTTCATGTTGCAAATATTGTCAATTACTTAAAAATAGTTTTTATAAAAAAATAAAATCTTAACAAAAATAACTAATTTTAACATAACTTTTCTTTTATTTATAAAATGATTTTCAGTGTTTTACAAATGGCCTTAAATTAATAAATTTAATTTACACATTTCGCAATCATAGTCCAGGTTTAATTTATCATGCTTAAATATTAAAATTAAATGAAAATATATCCTACTCTTTTGCTTTGTTTCCTTTTAAATCTTAATGTTTTGGGGCAAAAATTTAATATGCATGTGAATTTAAGCTCAAAAGATCAGACCGATCGTGTCTTAGTTTCGGCAAATCAAAAATATCTTTTTACCAGTTGTCAAAGACAAAATGAAATCAAAGTCTGGGACATTCAAAATAAAGCAAATGTATGCACTATAGATACTAAACGTATTTTCAATATTGGCTTTCGTACTTTTTTTATTGATGTAAATCCAAACTCAAATGAACTTTTAATATTCTTCCCTGAAGCAAAAAAAATAATCATTTATGATTTTTTAAATAATACCATTATTTCTGAATATAATATAAGTAATGATTTAGTATATCCATTTAATAAAATATTCTATTGTGATTATCAATCAGTTTATTTGATAGACGATACCTATCATGAATTTGAAATTCTTAAATATAATTTAAAAACAAAAACCAAACAATTAATAAAAAAGTACTTAAAAGAAAATCAACTTGATTTAAAATATATCGAAAAAACAAATGAAAATATAGTTTGTTTTTTTGAGGACAATACAAATTATCTAGTTCAATCCTCAAATGACCAATTACTTTTAAAAGTAAAAAAACCGGAAAAATTTAATAATATCGAACCTGCTATTTCTAAAGATGAACACTATATAGCCCTTAGCTATACAGACAGCATTTGCATATTCAATACTAAAACTATGTCGAGGCAAGTTATCGATTCGACAAAATTTATGTATAGAGACTACTATCCTACTTCGGTAAGATTTTCTGATGATTGCAAAAAACTACTGTATCTGGACAACAACGATGGAAGTATTGGAAAAGAACTTATTGTAGTTTATGATTTAGAACAAAATAAGATAATTAATAAAATCAGCGTAGATGGTCGAAGCAGTATTCAGGAATTTTATGAATCTAAAGAACAGATTTTTGCCACCGAATATAGTGTCATTTATTCAGGTTACCTCTTTCAGTATAAACTTCACAAACTATTAAAAGGACTTGAAAGACAGACCAGTTCTTTTGCTAAATCTGGACCATATTGGATCACTGGTTTTGATAACGGCAGCATTAGTTTCTTTAATACTAAAACTGGTGAAAATAATTCTTTAAAAATAACAAAATCTGGTAATGCTTATGAATCTATAGAAAGTGTTTTGCATTTTGATCAAACGGTTATTGTTTCAGTAGCAAAACGAGATAATATATTTCTCTATAAAATTGATATAAAGAATTTAAAAGTTTTAGATAGTGTACAAATTTTTGATACAGGAAAATTCGAAGACTTACAAATAGACAACAAAAATGAAAAACTATGGTTAAAGCTTGAGACAGACAATAGATTAAGTGAAGACTTTACAACAAAAAGAAATATCAAAAATTTTTTATTTGATGTTACAACTTTAAAAGAAATTCCTCTTTTTGAAAACCAAAACTATAGTACAATTTATTACACTCAAGATAAAAAAGAAATCGTTGGTTATGTAAGAGAAAAAGGTAGTTTCGTTTACGACAGTAAAAACTACAAATTCATTAAATTCATTCCAAGCAGTTTATATTTTAAGTACAAAGAAAATCAATATGAGCTTATTAAAGAGATTAAAGATAATTTAGTTAAAAATACTTACGTAAATTGTGATAAATGTGAAAATGGTTACCTCATTATAGATTCTATTTTTAAAGAACCTTCTGGACTGTTGATTTTAAAAAAGAACAGTATCAAAATTATGGAATTTGACAATTTCAATAAAGAGCCAAAAAGTGAAAATGATCTTTTTTATTTTCAAATCACTCAAAACGCCAATACCATCTCGTTTTCAAAAAATGGATTTGAAACCTTTGTTATCGATCTGGAAAAGCAAACATTTTCTATACCTTATAAAATTCGAAAATATATCTTTAAATATGATAAACCTCCTTTTTATTTAAAGTTTGATGTTTCAGATAAAGAAAACATTAGAAATGTTATTAAATCGAACACAACTAATTTTAAGAACTCAGATACACTAAAAGTTAGTATCTATAGTATAAACTATGTAAATGAGCTTTCTTATGTCACTAAAGAATTTAATGGAAATTTTGATAGCTGGAGCAATAACGGTTATGATGACTATGGAAATATAAAAATTGAACTTTTTGATAAAGCTGAAAATGGAGCCCAACGCGTTCGAAGTGAAGATTCTGACGACCCAAATGAATTTGACAACTTGAGTCTTACATTAAATAGTCTGGATCCTAAGTCATTATACAAAGAAAAGAAATTAGGTCTTTGTGGCGAATTTTCTAAAAATCCAGTGATTACATTAGAAGATAAAGTTTTCCTAAATAAAGCAAGCGCTTTCAAAAGAGATTTTTCAGGTAATAAACACAGCAAAACGAGTAATACATTTATAGCAATAAACATGAATTACCTATTTGATGACGATATTAAAACTTCACCTTTTAACTATACTCTGTCTGATATTACATATTATTATGATTGGAAAAAAAAATCGACGGATTTATACAATGTCTCATGGAATGAGAATCAAATAGCACTAAGAGGTTCTTACGAGGATCCATCTAAAGTGAATTTTAACTTTATATTCTTAAAAGATAATAATTTTATTATCTTTTTTGATGACAATTATTACATGGCCACAAGGGAAATTTTTGACTTCTTATGGTTTTCCAATAGTGACAAAATTTTTAGGCCAGAACAATTTGATCTCAAATTTAACAGACCTGATATTGTAATGCAAAGATTAGGATATGCCGACCTGACCACGGTTCAATTTTTTAAGAATCTATACCTAAAACGATTAAATAAAATTGGATATAAAGAAAATCAATCATCCAATTCTTTGGATTTACCAACTTTGAAGATTGAAAAATTGGAAAAAATCGAACCTATCATAAGTTCAAAAGAGATTGGTCTAAACCTTCAGATAAAAGATTCGAAATATCGTTTAAAAAGCATTCTTATATGGATTAATAATACCCCTGTTTATGGAAAAAATGGAATGGATGTATCAAAATTAAAAACAAAAAAATTAAATAAGTTAATCCAGCTTGATCTTGCTGATGGGGATAATAAAATACAAATAAGTGTTTTAAATGAGATTGGTTTAGAAAGTCTGAAAGAAACAGTGTATATTAACTCCAAGCAAACTAATGCTAATCCAAATTTATACTTAGTTACTATAGGAGTCAGCGAATTTGATAACTCTGCATACAACTTAAAATATGCTGCAAAAGATGCCTCAGACATTAAAATTTTATTTGCTCAATCTAATTTATATACTAATGTTTATACTAAAACCTTACTTAATACTGAAGTAACTCAGGAAAAAGTATTGAAACTTGTAGAATTTCTAAAAAATGCCAAAATAAATGACATTGTAATAATTTACATTGCCTCTCATGGAATCTTAGATAAGGAATTTAACTACTATATTGCTTCTCATAACATTGATTTTCATAATCCAATTAAAAAAGGAATTAGCTACGAAAGCATTGAAAGCTTACTTGATAAAATAAAACCTCTTAAAAAAATAATGTTTATAGATGCCTGCCATAGCGGCGAAGTAGATGTTGAAGAGACTGAACGTACAGAAACAGAAATAGCTATTGACCAGACAATTGAGAAAAGAGGTGCTAAACCGATAAATGTAAAAAAGGAAACTATAAATCAACTTAAAACTTTAAATGAGGAACTGTTTTCTGATTTACGAAGGGGTAATGGAACCACTATTATATCTTCTGCAGGTGGTCTGGAATATGCATTGGAAAGTGATAAATGGAAAAATGGGTTGTTCACATACTGTTTAATTAATGGTCTCCTTTCAAAAGAAGCCGATTTAGACAAAAATGGAAGCATTATGTTAAGTGAAATTCAAAGTTATGTTTCAAACCAAGTTAAAGAACTTTCCAACGGGTCTCAACAGCCCACCTTCAGATTACAAAATTTAGCCACAGATTATCAAATTTGGTGAATAATCAAACAGAAAACTTTATGAAAAATAGCGTATGCTAGAAATAAATTCAACTTATTTTTAATAAACAAACCTGTTCATAATTTCAAAAACACGAAGTACTTAAAACTCTTCTGCTTTTACTTGTTGCTCATACTTCATACTCTCAGGAAGAGCATGAGATCAGGCTTGCGGTAAAAGATATTGACACTACTTCCCTAGGTGGAGAATTCCCTAAAACCAAAACCAATATAGCGGAGGTTATTTTTTGACCAATGGTGATTGGCTAGTAACAGGCTAAGTATCTAATTGGCAAAACTATATTAAATATGATATTAATATACCCTGTGTACCAAATATAAATTTTCAATACAGCTAGGAAGTTGTTTAATAAAAGATAATGACATATCAAGTGCATCATTATCTTTTATTATTTTATATATCTACCTCATTATTTCTTAAATTCACGTAATAGAACCTAAACTTTAGGAAATGGAGAAGAATAAAATTTATAACCGTAATTTTAAAATAAATATTGTAAAACTAGCGCTCGAAACAAATTTTTCTAAAGTTGCAAAAGAATTTGGCATCGCTGCTACAAACATCTATAGATGGAAAAATGAGTTCCAAAAATATGAAGAAGAAAGTTTTTGTGGAAGGGGGCGTTTTAGAACCGCTGAAGAAAAAAGATTTTCCGAACTTAAAAGAACACTTAAGCAAAAGCTTAAGGATACAGAAATTGAAATTGAAATTTTTAAGAACGCAAGTAAATGTATTTCTGAAGGGAAACCTATGATTTTTCATTTTATTGAAAACAATTTAGACACATATCCGCTTTGGAGAATGTGCAAAGTTTTAGGTATAAGGGAGAATACGTATCATAGATGGAAAAATCAAATAATATCTCCAAGGCAACGCCAAACAATTTTATTGCAAGAAGAAATAACTTCTATATTTCATGAATATAAAGGTATATATGGCAATGTAAAGATTTCAGCAGAGTTACAAAGTCGGGGTTTTAAATTATCACGTTCTCGAGTTACTCTCTACATGAAAAAACTAGGTCTTACTAGCAAGGTTAGAAGAAGAGATAAAGCGACATCGAGTAAATTTTATAATCCTTGTGTTTTTCCCAATGTTCTCAATCGACAATTTATAGCTGAAGAACCTTCTCAAATTTGGGTTTCGGGAATAACCAACGTAGAAACAATGAACGGTTTTTTGTTTCTAACAATTATTATGGATTTATTTGACAAAAAAATTATTGGATGGAGTCTGAGTGATGGACTGACAATAAAAGAAACTTCTATGCCCTCTTGGGAAATAGCGGTTCATAATCGAAAAATAAAGAAGGGGTTAATATTTCACTCTGATCGATCTCCTCAATACGCTAATAAGTTGTTTACCGATAAATTAAAATCTTGTAAAGAAATCAGACAAAGCATGAGCCGAACAAGGAATCATTTAGATAATGTGATCCCTATAAGTTTTTTTACTTCCCTTAAATCTGAACTAGCCGCTTTAAATATACTTCTGACTAAAAAACAAATGGAAGAAAAAATATTTGAATATATTGAAAATCCCCATTAAAAAAGAAAATATTCTTTTTTACAGATAATTAAACTTCAGAACATGAAAAAATACGAGCGAACTTTCAAAGAATATGCAGTTAAATTAAGTTATGACAGAGGAAAGGGTCAAATTGAAAATGTTGAAAAAGAGCTGGGGATAACTCGAAGTTGTTTAAATAGATGGCGGAAAGATTTTGAAAAATTTGGAAAAGGAAGTTTTTGTGGAGGTGGTTACTTAAAATTAACTCCCGAACAAGCCTTAATTACTAACCTTGAAAAAAAGCTCAAAGAATCACAACATACACTGGAAATTTTAAAAAGTGGAAGTAAATACGTTACTCAAGGAAAAGCAATGATTAAACAATTCATTGAAAACAATAAATCTAAATTCTCAATTTTTAAAATATGTACCGTGTTAGAAGTGTCGAGAAGTACATATTACTGGAGAAAAAAACATGAACCTACAAATACGAAAATTCGAGTAAATTTATTAAAAGAAGAAATTACAGCTATATTTTATGAATTTAAACATACTTATGGTTGCATAAAAATTACTAAAGAACTTGAAAAGAGAGGCATTAAAATACATAGTTCGCGAGTATCACTATATATGAAAATGCTGGGACTTCGAAGAAAAGTCAAAAGAAAATATAAGATCACAACTGATTCAACTCATAATCATTATGTGTCTCCAAATGTATTAAATAGAGAATTTAGAGTTAATGAACCTTCTAAAGCTTGGGTTTCCGATATTACACACATACAAACAACGAACGGCTTTCTAGACCTTACCATTGTTATGGATTTATTTGACAGGAAAATCATTGGATGGAGTTTAGGCGATCGATTGAGCACTAAACGAACTACCTTGCCTGCTTGGGAAATGGCGATTAAAAACAGGAAAATTGCTAAAGACTTAATTTTCCATTCTGATAGAGGTGTTCAATATGCCAATAAAATTTTCACCAGTACATTAGACTCCTATAAATGTGTTCGGCGTAGTATGAGTCGGAGACAAAGTCATTATGATAATGCCGTTTCTGAAAGTTTTTTCAATTCTTTTAAAGCTGAGTTAATTAATGGAAATAAACTCTTACCGCGTAATCAAATGAAAGTGAAAGTATACGAATACATTGAAAATTGGTATAACAAGAAAAGACGACATTCACATCTGGGTTATAAAACAATTGAGGAGTTTGATAGATTACATTTCATATAATTACGATAATAATATAGTCTGTGTACCAATTTTGATTTTGATTATAATCTTTATTTTTAAATCTGCCGTTGTTATCCGTTGCTTTAATATCCATCTTTATCCAAAATATTACCGTTCAAATCTCTCAAAACTTGAGGTGAGATTATTTTCTTTACAAATAGTGCCCAAAAATTTTTCTAAATCAAAAAAACATCTTACCTTTGCAGCCGCAATGAGAAAATGATTGCGTCTTACTGGAGGAATGGCAGAGCGGTCGAATGCGGCAGTCTTGAAAACTGTTGACTGTAACAGGTCCGGGGGTTCGAATCCCTCTTCCTCCGCCAAATGAAGTTTCAAAGGAAACTTTAAAAACAAAAAGCCTTTAAACACTAGTGTTTAAAGGCTTTTTTATTTGGAATGGTATGTAAAACTCTGCTTGGAAAATGGTTCCTCTCTCAGTCGCCTACTCCATTTAGGCTCTTTTTTTAAAGTCTGAGTAACTTAAATGCTGAATTATGATTCATTGCTTCTCAATATTTTATCAATCTTGCCACTATTATACAAAAAAATATCTCCCAGCTTAGTATAGGGCAAAATTCCAGTCTGCCTGTATTTGATAATGGTGTTATTGGATAGTCCAAACATCTTTTTTAAATCCTCATTTCTATAATATTCAGGCCTCAAAACTTTTCCCTGGCTGATTTTCGAATCAATCGTTTCCAGTCTTGCTACTACAGGCTCTATCAGATCTTTCACTTTCAACATAAAAGAAAGTTTCTTTTCTTTACTATTCATTGCTCTTCTATTATTGTTCAACTTTAATAATATTTTACAAAAACTTACCATCCCGCCAGCCTGTTTTTTCTTTCTGCAAGAATCACTATCAGTCTTTCTAAAAACCTAATCTGTTTCTCGCGATAAGTAAATCCAGTGCATTCTGAAAATTGCTTATTTATTGAAGTAATTTTTGCCTGGCAGCCTTCATCACCAGCATAAGTGAAATGCGAACAGATAAAACTTTGAAAAATGCTTCTGTTTCTCCTTTTATCAGCACGCTCAAAATACAGCAGCCCTTCATCCATAAAAATGTAAAAAAGACTGGCTGTTTCAAACTTGTTAAGCGCACTTTTGCACTTTTCTAAATCTGCATTTACACTTTCGTCTGCTTTATTTTCGATCTTCTTAATTAACATAAAATTCTCCAACTTCTCAAGTCTTGTCTCAAAAAAAAGTAAAATATCAGTATTAAGTTTTTTTTTCATAGTACCTTATTTTTTTATTTCACTAATCAAAAAAAAAATCTTACTCCCTTGTGTTTTCTTAAACGATCGTTCGTATTTTATATAACCATAATTACTCAACTCCTGAATACATTTATGATAGGTGTAAGCTGATAAAATTTTTGCCAAAGGAGCTATCTCATGTCTATAGACCTGTATAGGATTAAGAAAACTTTTCTCAACTCTATATTGAAGTAAAGCTGCATAAAGCGCGATATGTGTTGTGCTTATGCGGAAATCTTTCTCAATTGCTAAAAAGAAATCTGATAAAGGTTTTAAAGTTTCCATCTAACTATAAAGATTTAGCTTTGTCTTTTCTTTGAGATCTTTTTTTTCTACTTCAGCTACCTCATCTGAAACAGATTCCTTTGTCTGGCTAGAGTCCTTACTAGCAGATTTACCTTGAGTTTCTTTTTGTTTCTCCTCATTGCTCTCACGATGATTAATCCTTTGTAAATTATTGTCGTAAACATTAACCGTTTTAAATTGCGGGTTTGCCTCAATATACTGTTTACTTTCAACTCCTTTAACAACAAAAGTTACTGACTGAAGATTACCTTTTTTCAGTGAATTTAAAAGATCTTCTTTGTATTGGGGCGTTTCAAGTTCTTTTATAGAGTGCTTTGCTAAACTTGCTTCCAAATCATATCCGTAATTTTGATGATAATGATTTATTTTAAAGTTTCCATTGCTCTCGGATTTCTTAAAGTCAATTTTTAGCCGTGCCTATCTTCAAAATGTTATGGAGCAGCTGGAGGGGCAGATAGCCTCTGCCAAGATATCTATGGCAAGGCTTTCCAGTGCGCAGCTTTACTATGTGCTTTCAGGGAATGACTTCACTCTTGACATTAATAATCCTGCTGCCCCAAAGATAGTCTGCATGGGAAACAACCCGCTAAAAATTCAAACCTATGGTGCTGTTCTCTCGCTTTATGTAAGCAGGCTCATCAAGCAGGTGAACCAGAAAGACAGAATTAAAAGCAGTCTCATATTTGATGAGTTTCCAACCATCTATCTCAATAATATGGACAGCCTGATAGCGACAGCCAGAAGCAACAAAGTAAGCACCTGTTTGGGAATTCAGGACTTCAGCCAGCTGCGCAAAGATTACGGACGTGAGCAGGCGGACGTCATACTCAATATCACGGGAAATATCATCAGCGGACAGGTGAACGGCGATACTGCAAAACAACTCTCCGAACGCTTTGGAAAAATAATGCAGGACCGTGAGAGCATTTCCATAAACAGCTCGGATACCTCAATTAGCAGATCAAAACAGCTGGAAGCTGCCGTACCTGCTTCTAAGATTTCCTGTTTGAGCTCTGGTGAATTTGTCGGCATTACAGCCGATAATCCAAACTGTAAAATTGAGCTCAAAACATTTCATTCGGAAATAATCAATAATCACGAGCAACTTAAAAAAGAAGAAAACTCATATCAGGGAATCAGCCCTGTACGCATTATAAACAATACCATGATTGAACGCAATTATCTGCAGATAAAGGAAGATATATCCGAAATAGTCAATTCAGAAATGGAACGTCTTATCCATGACCCTGCTCTGTCTCATTTGGTTATCAAAAAGAAGAAATAATCGTCTGCAGCAGATTCCTGCTTTTCTACAATTCTTTTAGAAAAGCTAAGATAGCAATAATCCTCTATAAACTAAAAAAACAAACTATTTTCAATTCAAAACAGAATAAAAAATGCAGCTTGTAATCGTATCCGCAAAACCTTAAATTACTTTTACTTTATTAAGTTTCAAGAACGAGTAAAACTACCTACTTTTTATAATCGATGAAACAATAATTAACATTATTATGATTTATCTTATAATTTCTTTTACATTTGGACGTAGTTCAGTTTTTCTACTAATCAAATTGCATTATTAAAATAAAGAACTCAGTAAATCTCTTATCTGACATTTATGACATTAAAAGAACTTAAGGAAATAATTGCTCAAACAATTACCTGTATAAAAGATCACGGTATTTTCCCAAAGGAAAATGATCATTTTGATTACAAGGAAGAGCTGAATTTTTATGGCTTGTCGGATCCTACGGAAATCTTTGCAAGAAATTTTGCTAAAGATATTCTTTCGTTTAGCAACAGTGAAGGCGGCATTATTATTTTAGGCATCAAAGAGGACAAGCAAAAAGGTGCATATGACGAGGTAGGACTGAACGAAAAGAATATTGATTTATTAAATAAAGTAGACCTTAATTTAATAACGCAAAAATTTGAAAAAATTGCCAAAATTGGCGTAAGCATTGACCTGCAGTCATTCCAGCTCGGGACAAGAAAATTTTTCTACATACTGATAGAAAAGCAGAATCAAATTTTAATTCCGATAAATAATTTCACAGATTACAAAATCAGCAAAGGAGATATCATTTACAGGGTTTCAAGCAAAAATGAGACAGCAAATTCATCAACTCAAGACTTCAACCGTTTTCTGCAGATGAAGGCTAATGAAAAAAATAAGGAATTTATGGAAATATGGTCTAAATTGTTGCCGGAAATGTTTGAAATCAACCCCAGGGAAATTCTAATTATAAATCCGAAGTTTAATAAAATATATGGATACAATGGACAAGACAATACTTTGTCAAGCAGCGAGATAGAAATTGACAAATCGAACCAAGGCATTTTCAATGTTATCCTACAGGCTATTTCCGCAGGAGAAATTGGAAGAATTTCAGATAATGAGGGCAAGCCTCTTTACAGAATTGTAGGAGAAGTAAGAACAGCTTCCGTAAGAGAGCATATATCGCTTTCTACCCTGCTCGCTGAAGTTCTAAAAAAATCAGAATACAAAATTTCAAGTGTCCAGCTTAAAGTGCTTTTAAAATATCTTAATTGGGTTACAGAAGAAAACTTTAAAGTCGAAAATCCTCCCTCTGATCCAACCACTGAAAAATTTAGAGAATACATATGGCTTGAAAATTTTGATAAAATTAAAAATGCTCATAAAGTGGTTTTTGCAGAAAAAGCAATACCTATTATAATTGAAGTTCTAAATGATAATTCTAAACATGAAGAGATTTTCGGTAAAAGTTTGATAAGACATAATATACAGCCGCAGAACTGCAAATAAACGTAACTATACTCATTAATAACGTAAAATTACCTGCTGAAAGTTCAAAATATAATTAGTAATTTAGGGCAATCAAAAAAACGAAATGCATAAAAATTACACCGTCTACCTAGATAATGCTTCGACTACTCAAGTAGACAGGAGAGTTCTTGAAGTTATGCTCCCATACTTTGATGAAATATATGGGAATGCATCTAGCAGCCATTCATTTGGAAAAATGGCAAAAACAGCCATAGAAGCTGCCCGTCAGCAGACAGCTGCAATTATAAATGCTTCAAGCTCCGAAATTACGTTTACTTCAGGAGCAACAGAATCAATAAACTTAGCGCTCAAGGGATATATGGAAGCCAACTTCGAAAAAGGAAGCCATATAATAACAGTCAAGACCGAACATAAGGCAGTTTTAGCTACTTGTGAATATTTAGAAGAACGAGGGATTGACGTAACTTACTTAGACGTCGATAAAGATGGACTTATATCTCTTGAAAATCTGCGCAATGCAATAAGGCCTGATACAGCACTGATCTCAATAATGTATGTCAATAACGAAACAGGAGTAATACAGCCTATTCAGCAGATTGGAAAGATTGCAAAGCAAAGTAATATTGTGTTTTTTTGTGATGCTACACAGGCAGTTGGAAAAATTCCCGTTGATGTAATCAAAGATAATATCGATATGCTTTGCTTCAGCGGCCACAAGCTGAACGGACCTAAAGGCATTGGCGTCCTTTATAAAAAGAAAGATATAGATCTGATCCCATTACTTCATGGCGGCGGACAGGAAAATGGACTCAGAGCCGGAACCTACAATACTCCCCTGATTGTTGGTTTGGGAAAAGCATGCGAATTAGCTGCTGATGAACTTTCTGAAAAAAACAGTAAAATACTTTTAGAAAGAAAAGCCTTTGAAGACTCTGTCGAGGAACAAAAAACAGGCTCTGTTTGTTTTAAAGATTCAAGACGTGCTCCGCATATTTCCTGCATCAAATTGAATAATGAAGAAGCTGAAAAATTCCTTCTCTTAAACAAGGAAAAATTTATTGCTTCAAACGGATCTGCCTGCAATTCGGCACTAATTGAAGTTTCACACGTCTATAAAGAAATTTTTGAAGAGCCAAATAAAATAATCAGAATCAGTTTTTAATGGAAATACAACTAGAGAAGGTAATATCAAGACTAGATATTGAAGCATATCAGGATATATTAGGAAAAGAAGTCATCGGAACTTTAAGCCTTTTAGGAGCCAATTATTTATACGCCGAAGGTTTAAATAAAATTTTATCAAACACCTTTTCAAATGAAGAATTGTTGACAAATAGCACCTCCAGAAATTTTATAATAGATGCTTTAAGAAAAGAAGAAATTGAAATACTTCAGCAGAATCTTAATTTAAACATCAAAAATGATTATTGGAATCGAATAAAAAGTGTTGACTATAAGGCCGAAAACTTGGCAATACTGCTTGATTTTTTTGGGGAAATTTTATCTGAAGACATTGTTGTTCAATGGATACAAGAAGAAAACATTTTGCCTAGCTATCCTTTATATCCTTACCAAAGAGAAGTTTTAAAAAAAATAAAAAAAGTTCTATCAACTGAAAAAAATAGAGTTTTATTGCATATGCCGACTGGTTCAGGAAAAACTAGAACGTCTATCAATTATATATGCAACCATTTTATAGAAAACGATAGTACAAATGTTGTTTGGTTTGCTAACACAGTTGAACTATTAGATCAAGCATATAATGAGTTTGTTAAAGCTTGGAATCATTTAGGAAATAGAAAAATTAAAGTTGTAAAATATTGGGGAAAATCTACGATAGATCTATCAAAATTAAAAGGCTGTTTCATAGTTGCTGGATTAGATAAAACATACAATGCTCTTCTTAAAGATGTTGCTAAAATGAGTGAATTTTCAAATAATTGCTCGTTAGTAATAATGGATGAAGCTCATCAGGCTATAGCACCAACATACTCACTATTAATAGATTCATTATTAATAGTGAATAAGGCATCTTTAATTGGATTATCTGCAACACCTGGAAGAACTTGGAATGATCCCGATGAAGATATAAAATTAGCTGATTTTTTCTTTAGACAAAAAGCTAAGCTTATAATCGACGGATATGAAAATCCTGTAGATTACTTGGTTGCCAACAAATATATAGCCCAAACAAAAAATACAACACTTTTACATAACTCAGGAATTCAGCTATCTGATATAGACTTAAAGCATCTTAAAGATAACTACGTATTATCAAATGAGGTTCTAGAGAAGATTTCTACAGACCGATTGAGAAATTTGGCTATAATTAGTAAAATAAAACTATTGGTAAAATCTCACCAAAGAATTATTGTTTTTGCTATTACTAAATCTCATGCGATTGTATTGAATAGCTTATTGACTGCAATAGATTTAAAATCAAGTGTGGTTACATCGGATACAAACCCGAATGATAGGGTTAAAATAATTGACAATTTTAAAGTTTCAAGAAAAGATAATCCTGAATCACTGATACTTTGTAATTATGGAATATTGACAACGGGGTTTGATGCGCCGGAGACAAGTTGCGCTGTTATCGCAAGACCAACCGATTCTTTAGTACTATACAGCCAAATGGTTGGAAGAGCAATTAGAGGTGAAGAATCGGGAGGAAATAAAGAAGCAGAAATTGTTACCGTAATAGATCAAGATTTACCAGGATTTGGGAATGTTGCAGATGCTTTTACAAATTGGGACGATGTTTGGAACGAAATTAATTAATTATTGAAATATAGAAATAAAAACAAATGAGTAACTCTATAGTACCTGTAAATTTAGTAGTCAAATCAATGCGCGATAATGGCTATAAAAATACTGCATATGCCATTGCAGAATTAATAGATAATTCGATACAATTTGGAGGAAATAAAGTGGATTTAATTTGTCTTGAAAAAGATTTATTAGTTGGCTCTAGAAATGTTTCAAGGATTCATGAAATTGCCGTGCTTGACAACGGGAACGGAATGGATCAAGATACGCTTAGAAAAGCACTTCAATTCGGTAATGGCACAAACTTAGATAAAAATTCACAAACAAGTATTGGGAAATTTGGTATGGGACTACCTTCATCTTCAATTTCTCAAGCTTTGAGAGTTGATGTTTGGACCTGGCAAGAAGACAGCAAAAAGGCATACTATTCATATCTTGATGTTAACGAAATTATTAATGGCTCTTTAGTAGAAGTCCCTGAACCAATAGAGACTTATGTTCCCGTAAAATGGTCTAAAATAAGTGGTGAATTTTCAAGTTCAGGTACCTTAGTGGTATGGTCTCAATTAGACAGATGTCTTTGGAGAACTGGAAAAACTATAATTGATCACTCCGAGTTTATTGTAGGCAGAATGTACAGGAAATTTATTAATTCCGGAAAATGCACCATTAATGCAATTGTTCTTAACGAAAATAATTTGACAAAGCCTGAGATAAATAAAGCTTTTTTATCAAATGACCCAATGTATTTAATGCAAAACACAAGTGTCTCTCAAGCATTAAAAGAATTAAATCTAAACGATCCAATGTTTATTAAACATGGGGGCGAAGATGGATATCAAAAATCATATGTCATAAATTTAGAAGGCGAAAAACATACTGTTTTTGTTAGATACTCTATTGCAACAGAACAAACTAGAAGAGGAATAAATGCTGGCTCAAACAAACATGGTAGCCATGCCCGCGAAAATGTTGGTGTTTCAGTAATAAGAGCAGGTAGAGAGCTAGAGTTAGATACTAGCTGGACTAATCGATATGATTCTAGGGAAAGATGGTGGGGGGTCGAAATTGATTTTCCGCCAGCATTAGATGACGTTTTTGGAGTTACAAACAATAAACAATATGCTAATAATTTTAAAGAATTAGGGAGTTTAGATATTGAAAATTTAATAAAAGAGAGAGGACAAACTATATCAGAATTCAAGCAAGAGCTAATTGATGATAATGACCCAAAAGTTCATTTAATTGAGATTGCTGTGGATATAAAGAATCAAATCAAAATTCTTAGAAGTATTTTAGTTGCCCAAGCGGCAAGACTAGAAAAAGCCGACAAAAAGAATAGACATAACACTGAGGAAAATGAAGCAGAAAAGCATGCAACAGAAGTAACAGAACAAAGGAAAGAAGAGGGATATACAGGAGAAAGTGAAACTAAGGCTGAAGGCAAAAGCGCAGATGAAAAATTAGAAGAAATTTTGTCTGAATTAACAGGAGATGATGTTCCTGAAGCTAATGAATATGCTAATGAGATTTTTAATTCAAGCGTGCTGTATCAGTTTGTAAACGCTAATCTAGAATCAAGAGCATTCTTCTCAGTGAGTCCAGTTGGAGGCAAAATAATTATAAAATTAAACACTAATCATCCAGCATATCAACAATTTGTTGAAATTTTGAATGATGATATTAGTACCGAATCAAATATAGAAGATCTTATTAAACGATTGCACTTGGCAAAAAATGGTCTGAAACTATTATTAATGGCTTGGGCAAGATACGAAGATGAACAACCTGATGGTAAATTGAAAGAAAGTGTTAAAGATGCTAGAATGGATTGGGGAAAAATGGCTGCAGAATTTATGCGCTTTGACGATTAAAAAAAAATAAATGATATATAAAAGTGGTATAAATTTATTCTCACAGACTGCTGATTTCTTCCTAAATGAAGAAACAGTAGTCCTTTTTTCAGCGTACATAAAAACTGAAATTGTCAAACACCTGAATGCTAAAAAAAACATCAAACAGGTTGTTGTTAGATGGGAAATAGAAGATTTGATTAAAAAAGTTTCGGATATAGACTTATACATATATTGTAAAGAAAATAATATTCAATTGTTCCGCAATACAAGAATACACTTAAAAGCTGCATGGAATTTTGATTCAAAATTATTGTTCGGTTCCGCTAATTATACTAATAAAGGAATTGGAGAAAGTTCGAATTTTAATTATGAGCTGAATGGTCTTGTTGACAATATTTCTTTTCAAGACAAAATCTACTTAAATAATATTTTGAAATCGAGTATTCTGATAAATGATGAATATTACAAACAGCTGAAAAAATTAGTAGATGAAACAGTCGTCATAAAAACAATTTATCCCGACTTTAGTGTAAAAATTACAGAATCAAATAGCTTTTTATTATCAGAACTGCCCATGAGTTTATCCCCAGACGATTTATATGATATTGCCACAAAGCCTGATGAATATAATAACTTAGAGCTAAATTGTGCTGCGCACGATATAGCTTTATATGAAATTGACATAGTCCAGGAATACTCCATCTTCCAATCAGAGTTGAATATCAAATTCAATTCGCACCCATTTGTTATGGCTTTGAAAAATCATATAAAAAGGCAAAATTCAAAATCCTTAAACTATGGCAAAGCTGTACAGTGGATTAGAGAAAATACAACTACGGTGCCTACGCCAAGAAACTGGGAAATAAAGGAACAGCAATTAGTCAACACTTTATACACTTGGATTTGCTATTTTGATGAAGATTACGATTGGTATATTCCAGGAAATAGAAGCGAAGTAATTTTTTACAAAGCAAAATAACATATTATTAAATTTTAATACATACGGCCAAAAATTAAATGACAAAACTTTTTATATAACCTATAGCATCTGCTAATGAATCAAACGAAACGTTAGATGATTCTTGACAAATAGAAAAATATCTTTTAAACTCACTATCAAATTTAGACCGTTCATCAACTAGAATTATTAATTTATTCATAGCTTTTGCATATCCAATCTCCAAAGCTAATCCATAACCTGAAGGATTGCTTTTTGACATATACCCCAAAAGTATGTCACATTTTTCAACATGGTATAAGTCCCATGATGTGTATTTATCAACATCATTCAAATCATGTTTTTGAGGGTTAAAGAAAATAAAATTATCCCCTAGTTCTTGAGTTACTTGATTATGCCAGCCACCTTTAAATCCCCCGGCTAAATAAATTCTTGTTTTCATTTTTTATTTTAAATTTGAGATAGGAAGTCTTTGCGCAATAGAATAAAACATTCTTTTACTATTTCCCAATAGAGGTATAAACATAACTAAGAGACAGTAAAATACCTTAAATATTAAATCCGTTTTTATAAACTTATAATCAGATACTAACAATTGTAAAGAAACTAATAAACATACAATAATTGCAATTGTAGAAATATGATCAAATAAAGATGATCGAAACATAAATGTGTAAACTTTTTGATCCATGTCTGGATTTCTTGACATTAAAATGTTTCTAATTTCATTAAATTGCATATTGTCAACATATGACACATTATTAGCTTTCAAAAAATCTTTTGCAGCTTTAAAACTCGAAGAATTAATTGCTTTGTCTTTCCATGTTTCACTATGCTTACCAATAATAATCTTATCTACAAAATATTTTGACAATCTATTTGAAGTTAAATAATTAAATCTTGTATTATTAATGTAGCTAGAAAAATTACGTATCATATCAATTACAAAATCTTGAGTTTTAATTTTAAAAATTGTCAAACTATAAATAACATAACCTAAAACATAAGAAACTACAACTACCATATAATTCTGAATAACTTTCCAATCAAACAAAAATTTATCATCAACTGCAATTTTAGGCAGCAATATCAAATTAAGAACTATAATCAATAAAAATCCAGGAATAAGATAACCTACTACATCCCAAATAAACTCTTTAACCGACTTTAATGCATCCTCCATAATCTACATTTAAATAAAACAACTAGCACATCCTTCTCCTTCAGACTGCAATATTTCATCTTGCCAACTTGTAGCCGTTTTAGTATTCAATTTATTACGATTCATTCTGATGTAATGCTCTCTTTTTATAGCATTGACTCTTTCAGGTTTCTTCAATTCAACAAGCGGCTCTTCCATCCATGTATATCCTTCTTTCTCATACGTAATTGCTGCTTCATACAAGTTAGGATGTTGTTCTAAAAGCCATACCCATTCTATTTTCTGCTGATAAAAACAGAAAAAACAGCCAGAACGGCTGCGGGAGTATGTACCCTGTTTTATTTCTCCATCAATTTCAACCGAATAGTCAATTGGCTTATAATATGCCGGTATTCCTACACCACTTTCTTCCAATATCCTAAAAATATCATCAATACCCAGATTCTCATCATTATCTATAAGTGAAAACGATTCTAATTTTCCCACTGGGTAATCAGTTGTTTTAAGCCATTCAAATACTACTTTATTAAATAATTTAGCGTCTGCATCTAATAAAGCATTTAATTTCTGCTTTTGCGTAAATCGCATTGAAATAGGCTGCGAAACATAGTTTAAGATCAGGGCAAGATTGACTGGATTTAATTTTGAGTAATTAGCGCCAATAAAATCCAAATTACTATTATTCAAAAACTTCTTAATGACATCCTCACTCCAAATATTTTTTCTGAATGGAAATATCGATTGTATGTTTTCACGTTTTGATATGTAGCCTTCACGATTTTCGTCACCGCGAATTCCTACATATGAAATAGTCGGAGTATCGGCTATCTCATTCTCGAATGGCTCAAGCTTCATCTTGCCAGTACACCATCTCGCGGTAGCAGAAGGTAGATATCCTCCATACATCGCCAAAAAATGGTCAAACGGATTCTTTTCTGGCGAATTGGCCTCGTCTATTGACTTATAAAGCCTAATATTCTTACCTAATACTGAATTAAGCTTCGATATCAGATCATACGTTTCTGTCAATTCCTTTCCGGTATCGCAAGTATAGTATTCTACATCTATATCTGGATGTTTCTGGCTCATGTAGATAGCCAAGGCCGCACTATCCTTTCCTCCTGATATCCCTAAAACGTGTTTGATTTTACCCATAATTATTCCTTAAAGCTCAACTCTTGCGTTAATAATTCAAATAGCAGCTGCTTTCTCTTCTCCATATCCAATGTAGTCAATTTTTCCTTCAATTCCTTCTTTACCCCCGAATAGACGCCGTTGACTTTTGAATCTAAAACTATTTTATTTTTTATCAAGTCTCCCCTTTCTGATACAAATTCGAAAGCAACAAGTTTATCATTACTGACTTTGTTGAATTCGTGTATTTCAGCAGATTTGATCAATCCTGTTATGAATGATTTTATATTATTAAGCATCAGCAGCTCCTCTTCATCAATCATCTTATCTATCGACTTTCCAAGTGCTGCATCCGCAATTGATTTCAGCCAGGAAACCCTGTCATCCAATGGCGAGAATATTCTTTTAAAAAAAACAGACTGCTCTGCACTCAAAAAGTTCGGATTTATGCTCTGTAATTTGGACGTAATGATCTTCTTGTATTCAGCAAAATCATTCCCCTTGCTGTCGGTAGACTCCAATATCATATTTTCAATCCTGTCTATCAGATCATCAAAGCAGCTTCTCAATTCCCGGATTGCATCCTGAATGTGCAGTGTGTAATTTTTTAGTACCTCCTCATCGTTTTTTATTGAAAGGCTGTGAAAACCCAAAGCTGCTGGAAACTGATTAAACAAGGCATCTTCAGGATCTTTTGCATTCTTGATTGCTTCACGAAGCTTGACAGCCTTATCTGATAATTTTTTAGTATTGGAAGAGTAATCATTCAGGCTTCTGTAAAAACGAAGAAAATTTCCAAAAATAGAAAGAAATGTGCTTTTCATACCTTTTTCTTCCTCGCCTACATTTACCAACTCCTTATAGCCCTCCAACAAATTCATGTTCAAACCAGAAACGTCATAACTCTTGATTGAATAATTCTGAGGTGATTTATGAATCAAATCTAAGACATCTTCTGAAATATAAGGTACAAAACCGTTGGCTTCATGAAACAAGGCAAAGTCCTCTTTTTTAATAATCAAAAATAATGGAATCCAAAATTCAACAAATCCCTTTTTTAATTTGAATGGCTTGCTTTTAAGAACTTCATATAATTCAAATAGATTTCTTTTTGAAGATTTGGCAGAACTTAAAAAATCAACGCATTCCTCCCATAAAGGCAAAAATGATTCTATTTTCGGTGCTTGATAGCTATAAATTCCATTAGTATCTAATCTATGTATACCCGTATGTTTGAGCAGACTAAGATAAATTGATTTTTCAGGTGGAAATTTAGAAGCTTCAAATCCCAATAGATGATCATTCTCAAATTCCAATACCTTGCGCATTAAAAATTTGCGGGCAGTATTTATTTGAGGACTTAAGTTCTCCCTATTAAACAATTCATTTTTTATTTTTGGAGTTCTGTTAAATTCTCTATCACATATTTCAGACAACAAACTATTCAGATGCTTTTTAGATTCAACAATCTTTGGCTGTCCAAGATAAAACCATAGGTTTTCTTTAGTATTGGAATACAGATTCTGTAAAACAAACCAATTCAGCTTATTGACATGATATTGCAGCTCTTCGTTTAACAGCTTAATAGCATTCACATCTGACCCAAATTTATTCAGCAGTAGTTTGTACTTATTGATTGTGAATATTTCATTGTAGATATCAGTCGAGTTTTTATAAATAACAAAGAGATTGCCCTCAGCGCTCTTCGACGCACTTTTAAGTTCCTTGTCTTTTATTTTTGCATTAAAGACTAAATTTACGTAGCCGTCAATAGAACCCTCTGCGTATTTAATATCTTTCAAATCATTAAGGATTCTATATTCAAAATACCTTGGCGTGCCTGTCTCGAATGAGTGTCTTTTTACATTTTCTACCGGAAAAGTAATCAATTTTGCCAGCTCATCGGCAATTGAAAAATCAGCTTCAATTTCTTTTGTGACATTGGTCAATTCCTGTTCAATATCAATGTCAGTGCCTTCTAGAAAATTAAGTTTGTTGCTGTGCTTATAGAATCTTATGATGCCTGCCTTTTCTAATGTATCGACAGATTTTTCAATAATATCAGTTTCAAAAACAGTTGTGGCTTTTATATACTTTATCGCCAACTCTTTATTGAATTTCCCTCCTGCCTTACCAAAAACATTAACCAAGCAGATAGTTTTGATAATCTGGGAAGCAACCGGATAATCCTCTGAAAAATTAAGCTCCGCTCTTTCCAAAGCTCTCATCGAAGAAAGCCACTGCGGTCTGTGAGGGTTATTATAGTTTTGTATATCGCTAGACAAAGTTTGTATCAGGTAATCATACACCGAATTCACACTAAAATATGAATTTACATTATTCTTTTTCGCTTTGTCAAATTCATTTAAAAATGTAAATAATGATCTCTCGTTCTGTCCATAGCGTTGCAATGCCTGGACTAAAATATTTGCAGACAGCCAGTCTAGTGGAAACAGCTTCTCAGACAGTGAAGAGTTGGTATTTTGGCTGAAATTAACCAGATTAGATTCGATTATATCTGCATTGAGTTTCTTAAACTCTATTTTCAATTCTTTGGGAAGAACTATTTTTTCAAGCTGCTTGCTGGCAAAAAACAATAACTGCTCAACTGGCTCATTAAACAGCAACTCAACAAATCTGCCTTTTATCTTTTCCCATTCCTGTCTATCGATTGAATCTAATGTCGATGAATAGAAAATAAAATTCTGATGCAGGGTAATTATGAAATAGGCATTTTTATCTGCATCATTTGCCCACTCAGAAACCAATTGCAACAAATATAAATCGTTACTTAATTTGTTTTTACTGATGTACTCCAGGAACTTCCCAAACTCATCAATTAAAATAACATAGCCACTTTTCTTTCTGGCAGCAGCAGTTCTCCTGCTTTCCAGTTCTTCGATAATATCTCGTGAAGTTGCCTCAGTGCTTAGCCCTAAAACCTTCTGAAATGCATAAGTTAAACTTGTAGCGTCTCCTATTATTTTTAAAAACTTATAAGACTGATATTTCTCATTAAGCTTAGTAGTAAAGAAAAACTTTTCTTTTAAAAGATTTTTCTCCAATGCCCACAAGAAAGTAGATTTTCCTGTACCATAATTGCCTATTACAGTAAAGGATTTATTCGAACTGCCTTCAGCGCTAAAAATTCTTTCGAAGATCTTTGTAGCATTTGGAGTTACTACATAGTTCAGATCTTTAGATTGATCTCTTAATATGTTTGTTGATATATTAAACCCCATGGTAGTAGTTTTCTAGTAATTCCATTTTAAAATTATCGTCATCTCCCTTCAATTGTATCTGTCTGATACCCGCATCATCATTAAAAACAAATTCAATATATTTCGAACATAATTTTTCAAGTATGATTTCAAGCCCCTCATTGGTCAAGACAAAATAAGAGCCTAAAGTTTCTCTGATCTCCTTAAACTGAACGGATCCTTTATTACCATATTGCTCCAACAGGCAAAAGCCGAAAATTTCTAAAGGAAAATCAATGCGGTTTTCTTTGTTCAATTTATAAGTCACGACACCATTTTCCCTATTGATCGACGAAATAAGATTTAATTCAATCAAAGGAGAATTGAAATCGTCTTCCAAAGTCTTTGCAACTCTAACTCCTGAGAAATAGCTCTGTATAAAAACCTTAAAATCAGAGCTCAAAGTATTATCACTTGTTTCTCTATTCGTTGTTTCTGCAATTTTTATCTTGATAAAATTCAATATCTGTTTTTCATCGAATTCATTGCTGATTCGCTCTTTGGCATAATCCGAGAAAATTAAATTAAAAATGCTCGCTGTCCTAGTTTTACATATCAGATATTGCAGAAGCCACAATGTCCCCTCGTCTTCCAAGTATCTGTCATAACCATTTTGTTCGGAAAAAATTAAATTGGCTATTGTTGACAATCTTTTTTCATCGTCTACAAGAGCAAAAGCTCTCAGCCAATATTGTATTGCCTGAACCATATTTTTTCCGACACCAAGATTCAGAATCGCTTCCTCAAGATCACCAAACCCACCAACACACTCATTACCAATAAGTTCAACTCCTTTCAATAACCATTGCTGCCTGCAGTAAAAGGTATCGTGCCCCGAAAATTTTAAAATATGCATTTGATTTTATTAAGTAGTGCAATATAATAAATTTCAAATGGAGGATGTTACCCAATGAGGAAAAGTTATTAATAAGTTATGCTCAATCCCTTAAGGTTTTTAAAAATGACAAAAGCATTAATGTTAACACTTTTTTCCTACAAAAAAACAATTGAGTTAAGACAACAAAGCGGCCTCAGCATTTTTTTGCTTTGACTTTTTTAATAATATTATTTTTTTTTGATACGCAAGACATTTAACAGATTGCTTTTCATTACCATAAAAATATAAACATTTGATCAGTGGAAATATACCGAATATACCTTCACCTGCTTCAACGATGTCATAAACCTTCTTGAATGGCAGATAGCCTCAGCAAAGATTTCCATGTAAAAGCTTCTCAGCCCGAAGCTCTCCTATGATTTCTACAGCTACGGCTTTAGCCGTGGTATCAATAATCCCGAAAATCCTATCATAATCAATGAAGCAGTCGAACACAGCTGCCTGCAGATTAAAACCTATTTTACTGAGATTAGTAATTCAGAATCCGAATGCCTCCTCAGTGATTCTCCCTCGCCCATTTGTCATCAAAAATCAACTATCTTTTAATTTAAAAATAAGCTTCCGGCCTATTAATTACAAAGAAACAAAACCCCATTGACAGAACAATAAATTACAAAAAAAATAGAATGAATTGATTGT
This sequence comes from Flavobacterium sp. N502540, assembly GCF_025947365.1. Taxonomy (NCBI): domain Bacteria; kingdom Pseudomonadati; phylum Bacteroidota; class Flavobacteriia; order Flavobacteriales; family Flavobacteriaceae; genus Flavobacterium; species Flavobacterium sp. N502540. Next base: position 3,092,535 of record NZ_CP110012.1, on the reverse strand, counting down.
ACAAAGATACTTGACACAAATAATTATTTTTGTGAAGAGTCGCTATTTGGCATCAACAACGACTGCCATATATAGCGCTGTGAGACATAGTGAGCCTAAGAGACCTTTATCTTCTTATTTTAAAAAAGAATGCAAGTCAGCAAAAAGACGGATATGATCCCGCTGAAGGATATGCCGTTGAAACCTCCTTTGAACATAGAATTGCGGAAGCTCCTTCTGATGATTTCCCTGCCGTCTAACATTTAACTGTATATACCCAGCTCCGCGAGGATTTCATCATTAGCCTACGACGATCTTACCTACAGCAACATGAAACCGGCACGCTACGCCCTAAAATAGGCTTCTGATAGGCAGGCTTTCGCATTAAAGCTGAAAAAAATTGCTTCTGAAAAAGTAATTGTATATTTACACAGCAATGCCTGCCATAAACCACGACCCTCTATGCCGAAAAAATTACACCAATTCTTTAAGACATTTACCTTGGCAGTATTTGTCATTTTCTGCTTCGTCTATTTCCAAAAACCTCTCAATGCAGCGATCACGAAATTTTTGATGAGCGATCCCAAATACAACGAGTGGAATTTGAAACTGCTGGTATTCCTAGCTTTCACCTCCCTGTGCACTATTCTTTATTCTAGTCTTATAAAGCCGAAGTATCTTCCATCCAAGACAGAACATTTTTTTATCGCCATCTCTTATATTGTGCTTTGGTGCTACCGCCTAGATTACAGCGGGCTTGACTGGAACCTTCATGTTTTTTTTGAGAATGGATTTTACGATGTAAAATATTTGGACCTGCCCATTGCGCTGATTACTGCCTTTTATCTTTCCTGCATATTAAACGCCTTGCTGGCTACCAAAAAAAAGCAGTCTTCTGTGAATTTCCTTGTAGGAGATGATCCTCTTTCAAAACAAGAAGAGGACAGGCTCGACCATGCTTCAACTGTTGGCAGGCTTACCGAGATACTGCTTAATGAACAGCATCCAAAATCAATAACCATAGGCCTTGTCGGTCCTTGGGGAAACGGAAAATCCAGCGTCATGCAGATGATAAAAAGCAGCATTGAGTCAAGCGATCCCCATAAAGGCGGAGAAATAATCTCGATTCAGTTCCTGCCGTATCTAAATCACAATGAAAACGACATCATCAATGAATTCTTTACTACACTGAGTAATGAGATTGCACCCTACAGCGGAAGGCTTTCCAGCCAGCTTCTTGACTATTCACAAAAACTCACGGACCTGTATCAGAATAAAAGCATAACCAGTTTTCTGGAAAACCAGGTTGCCAATTTCTCTAAGCTATCAGCTAGTACTCTTTACAGCGATATAGATGAAACTCTCGGCAGAATCGACAAAAAAATAATAATCTTCGTGGATGATCTCGACCGCCTGAGCCCGACTGAAATCCTGCAAACTCTCAAACTCATTCGAAATACCGCAAACTTTAGAAACACTTTTTTCATCGTTGCAATGGACAAGGAATACGTAGTCAAAAGGCTAAGAGAAAAGGGAAACATCTTGGACACAAGGTTTGTAGACAAATTTTTTCAGCTTGAGGTATACCTGCCTGAAATTGATAATACAGTCTTAAAAAATTATTTTATTGAAGAGCTTCTCAAAGCCAATCCACTGAGTCCTTCACCAGATAATTTTACGCAGCTTCTTGATGAGGCCCTTTCGAGCCCACTTATCCTGTTCGAACATTATGTGAAAAACTTCAGGGATGCCAAAAGAGCTGTAAATCAGATCAGGTATGACCTTTCCCTTTACAAGGAAGACTTCGCATACCTCAATCTCAAGGACTTCATAAACTTCACTTTTATGAAACTCAAATTCCCTAGTGTCTTAAAGCAGCTCAATGACAATATGGGTGACTATTTGGAAATTGACAAATCACAAGAAGGTGTCTACAGACTGATCAAAAATGAGCCGGCCGCAGAAAACCTCACCCCTGAGCAAATTAATGCCCAGATTTCTGACACTCTTTTTACGGAAGAGATCGCTAATATAAAAGAACTGAAAAAATATATAATATACCAGAAGATTCTAGGCGGCAGAAAGAAAAACAACAAGCTTGGACTCAAAATAAACAGAAGCGACAAAAAACTGCTCATCAAAACTCTCGCCTTTTTATTTGGGGAAGAAAACCATATTGAATCCCAGGATTCCATAAGATATATTAATAATTTCCAAATGCTCGCACAGCAGCGCATTTTTTCCAATTACTTCAAACAGGCAGAATTTGAAAAGTTGCACGCAATCGGCTATGAGCTCCTGAAGCCTGAGCTTGGACAGATCGAAAAAGATGGAAAGACGCCGCAGCTGCTAGACCGCCTGAAATACTTTGCGTCCAAAGATCCCGAAAAACTTAAAAGAACCATTGAGTATTCAGTCCTGTTATATGAAAACAGTGCCTTGAAGGGCAGATATGATAACGAAATCTTCAGGCTGATCAATAAATTTACCGAAGAACTTCACAAACTTTCAGAGGATAAGCAGCAATACAAAGACTGGATAAATGAAGCAATATTCACCAACAAATCCCTCAAGCCCGAAATGCTCCTGAACCTGGTAGAGGCTATATGGAGAAACAGACACATTGAAGAATTGTGGCATTTTGATCAGCCGCAGTTTGCCTCCATTGCTGCAAAGATCTATAAAAATTATATGGCCTCTTATACCATACCCGCTACATATGACAACAATATAAACAACATATATCATGCTTATAACCAAGTTAAGGATATTGCCCGGGAAGAGGCCAACGAAACGTTTAAAGATTTCTGGCAGGGGAAAAATATAGAATTTTTATGCATGCTGATGACAGATCTGGAATCAGCTTTGTATACGGTTTTCAAGATTTCAAGCTTTGCTACGGAAATTTTTGGAAGCAAGTCCGATTTTATTAGATTCGTGGCATCTCATCAAGACCACGGTCTTGAGTCCGTGAAGGAATTCCTTGCCTTCTACAGGCTTCTTGAAATAACAGGACATTCATCCGCGCTGCTTTATGATTTTTCAAAATCTAAAATGATGAAGAAAAAAGTGGATGCGAATGTGTCATCATCCGCATCAGGAGATTTTCCGCATCAGAGCCACGCCCCTCAGCTCATTGTCAAAATAACGGACATAGAGCTTGGCGGGAGATTTCCTTCTGCGGTTTCCTATTCCAATAAATTCAAGGCTGCTTCATTCATTTTTCAGGAAGAATTCTACCTGAAGATAGATATATTGGAGGAAAACATCGATTACTGGGTGTCCAGAATCATTGACAAGCTTATTGCACTGGATTCGGGCCACGCGGCTTTCGATTATCAGAACACCGAAATACAGGAAAACACCAAAATTTACATGTCCGCTGATAATTATATTGAATTTGTCTCCATCAAACCAAAACAGGAAAAGATAAAATATATCGAAGAGAGCGGTGGGCTCGCCCCTTAAACAACTGCTGCTTAAAACAGTTCCTTCAATTAGGATTGACTTTCTCTACAAGATTGGGTCAATCCTATCTTTATGCCCCACAAAATAAGATCTGCATCCACAGTTCCGCGCTCAAGTCCCTCCTTTTTCCTTTTATTCAATTCCGTCGATTTATGTTCTGCAAAGAGTCTTGTTCTTTCCTATAGAAAATAATGCATGGATCATACAATCATTCTTCGAATTTTAAGCAGTCTTTAGTCCTGCTGATGCTTCTTCCCAATTTGCCCCCTATCTTCAGACGCTTATTTGCCCCTGTCTGTTCTTTACATTCCTTACATTCCTTGTCTTTTACGTTTCTTTAAGGCAATGCAGAAATAAACTTTCCTTCCATCTTTTGCCTTCTAGCTCTTCGTTCATTTTCATTTTCCTTTCAAAGTCACAGCAGAGGGGACACACATAGGCTGTTTCCATGCGAAACGGTTAAAAGGGCAGCCAAGATAGTGTGCCCCGGATGCTGCATACGCATAACGGCTCAGCCTCGCTCCCGCCCTTCGGGACTTATAGCACTCCGCATCCTTTAGCGGCCCACTTGATTCTTGCTTTCTTTTTTCCCGTTTTTTCTTTTGAAAATAATTTTGGGAAAGGGAAAGATAATCGGATAACAGCAACCCTTAAAATTTTGGAATCATGGAAATCATTGGAAGACTCACAAAAGATGCCGTAGTGGCAAAAGCGGGAAAAGAAAGACAGGTGGTCAATTTCTCAATTGCCGTCAACGACAGCTACAGAACCAAAAACAGCACCGCGCGTGTAAGAATTGTAACCTACATCGAATGCTCCTATTGGCTTTCGACAGGAGTGGCGCAGTATCTCAAGAAAGGCACAGCCGTCGAGCTTTTCGGGCGCATCGGGCTCAACGTGTATATCGGAAACGATTCCCAGGCACATGGAAGTCTGACCTTTCACACCAGCAATATCAAGATAATCGCTTTTGTCGGTGATGCCCAAAAATCAACAAATGCCACTGGCGCTGTCCTAGAGCAGCCATCTGGGAAAGAACCCGACGATCTTCCTTTTTAAGAACAATTGCAAATGTATAAGCCTAAAAAAAACGAGTTATGAAAGCCTTTGAAAAATCTTTATACGCCGAATACCCTGTAATCAGGGTATTCAATAAAATCATTCTCTCTGATCTGGATTCCTATCAAGGGAAGAAAAAAGAACAACTGAAATCCTTTCTGGAAGACCTGCAGAGAGGCGGATGCATGAGCGGAATGATCAGCGAGTTCATCTATCACGCTGACTGCAGAAAATTCTATATCGAGCATCTTGACGATCTGGAAAACATCCGCAAAGAAATCGAGGACTCTGTAGGAGTGGTTGTAAAAAACTGCCACCGCCTGCCCCACTATACCTTTATGTGCTGGCTATGCTTTGAGGAATACTGCTTTGACATTTACACAAACACTTTCGAAAGATAACGCATCAGCCTAAAATCCCTGAGTTATGAACGGTTCAGAAAAATTCAAAACAAGAATAGAGGTTTTCCTTAAAGAGAAAGCCCTATCGGATGCCCTATTCTCTCCCATGCTGGAGAAACCCTCAAAAAATCTCGAAAGCTGCCTTACATACATTATTGCAGAAGTCAAAAAAACAGGCCTCTGCGCTTTTGACGACAGCGAGATTTTTGACATGACAGTAAAATATTATACGGATGATACTATCGGCACACCGCCAGAAATAAAATGCAGAGTCGTGACAGATCAGCCCAAGCAGGCCGATTTGTTCTCCGTTCCTTCCCCTGTGGCAGAAAATGCTGCAGAGAAAATTCCCTCCCAAGAAACTCGCCTTGCTGTCCCAGCACTTAAGGAAATCCCAAAAACGGCACAGACCGCCCTGACACTTTTTGACTTATGACACCTAAGACTATAATCGAAAAAGAGATTGCCGAACTAAGCCAGTCTCTCGCACCCTTGACCCCGCAGATGCAGGCATGGGCGGAAAAAAATATATTCCTTAAATGGGGCGTGCTCTCAAAAGGCAGGTTCCACTGCCTGGACTGCGCCCAATCTTGGAAACCAGACCCAAAAGACCCTTCTTGCGACAAATTCACCAAATGCAAAGCCTGCAGGGGAGCACTTAAAATGTTCGGGCGCAATCAGCCTGACTTCAGGAAAATTGAGTACTCTGCGGTTTTGGACACCAAAAGCTCCTATCAGATCGTGCGAATCATCTGCTCGCATAAAAAAATGAAAAAAAAAACGTCTGCCCGTCTACTGGCACAAGGAAGTGATGCAGCACTGGATAAATCCGAAAGGGGAAGTGAGAACCATGTCGCTGAGCTGCAACGTGTTTTCGCAGGCCTATGACGCATGGAAATATTACTCAGAACTGGAAATGCGTCCAAAAAATTTCCAGAACTCTCCAAAATTCCGCATTGCGCCTTTCGGAATCTACCCAAAAATGAAAGTGGCAGACGCTCTTAAAAGAAACGGATTTAAAGAGGCATTCTACAATATCGCACCGCAGATCCTTTTTCCAGCCCTGCTGAGGGATCCCATTGCAGAAACGCTTTTGAAAACCTCGCAGTCTTCTCTGCTCCACTATTATCTGCACTCTTCAGAACAGCATATAAAACAGAACTGGCAGGCATTGAAAGTCTGCCTTAAAAAAAACTATTTAATCAATGATTATCCTATTTGGGAGGATTACATAGCCCTGCTGAGATGGTTCAAAAAAGACCTGAGCTGTCCGCTGTACGTCTGCCCCGAAAATCTGTGGGAAGCCCACCACAGGCTGATCATCCGAAAAAGAGCAATCCAAAAGAGAGAACACCTCCTGCAGATGCGTTCTGAGACCCTGCAGGCCCAGAAATTATACATGGAGGAGAAAAAAGCTTTTTTTGGATTGTGTTTCAAAGACAAAAATCTGGCTATTTCAGTGATTGAAAATGTGCAGGATTTCATGGACGAGGGCGATACCCTGCATCATTGCCTTTTTACCAATGAATACCATAAGAAAAAAAACTCGCTTATCCTTTCTGCAAAGGTGGACGGGCATTCGGTTGAAACTATTGAAGTTTCGCTCAAAACTTTGGAGATAATCCAGTGCAGAGGCATGAAAAACAATTCTTCCGAACATCACAAACGGATTATGGATCTTGTAAGCAGGAATCTCAATCAGATAAAGGCGCGGGTGAAAAAAAACAGTCAAAGACCTGAACTTGCATGAAACCGGCTTCCTGCCGGTTTTTTGCATTTTAAAGATGCGTCCCAAAATGATAAAAAGCCCGCCTGCCTGCGGCCGGCGGGCTGCAGTACTGCCAGAAAACATTTCCATGCAGTAAATCCCGCAGGCATTTATAGCCTTCTTTTTTTATGAAACATACTTTAATGCGCAATATAATTTCTGCTGCAGATATCCAATAAAATTCTTACTTTCGAAAAAACTTTCTATAAAACCCAAAACCCTTACAGTTAAAATTATATATCAGATCAATGAACTATCCCCAGCTGTATCTGCCGCACGATTTTTTACGTAATATCGACAAGATCTTCCCGCATCCGATGAAACCCTCAAGACCGATAGCTCCCCAAAAGCCTTCAACGTTTGAACTGATAAAAATGGTGCTGCCTGTGATCTGCATTGGATCCTTAATGGTTTATGCAAAGCATGTCTACATGGGAATGCTTTTTATCCTTCCCTCAATTTTGATTTATTTGCTGTTTTCCAGCTCGGAAAAAAAGAAATACGACAATGAATTAAGTCAGTATGACAAAGCAGCTTCCGCCTACCCAAAACTGCTTCAGCAGTACAATGACGAGATGGAAATTTTGAAGGTTGATGCCCAAAACTACCAGGAGTATAAAAGAAACATTGAAAATGGCATCATACTTAGCAGGGCTGCCCTGCATTCTCCCGCAAGGGACTACAAAAAGGGAAAAGCGCATGATTATTTCAAAAGTTTCCTGTACCGGTCTTTCGGCTCAAAAATTATGGAAAGCGTCTCCATTGAAGACACCGGCTACAAACCTTATTACAGCGCAGTATCAAGGCCCTATGTTACCGATTTTGCCTATATCGACCCCTATATCAATTTAAGGATCGACATAGAGATTGACGAGCCTTATGATTCTGACAGCAAAAGTCCCATTCATCTTGACGACCGCGCCCGTAATGCGTTTTTTACCAAGAATGGCTGGGTCGTCGTACGGTTTGCCGAAGAGCAGGCTGTGCTCTATCCCGAGCTATGCTGCCAATATCTCGATGGCATAATAAACGGATTCTACAATAATGTCCAATCCTTGAAAGATTTCAGGCATAATGTTCCCGAGGTCAAAAAATGGGATTCGCGCACTGCCGCAATTCTCATCTCAAAGGACCACCGAGACACGTACCTCAACGGCAGAGTCTATTATAAATTATAAAAAAAACAATATGGATATTGCTTCGTTTCTGGCATTAAAGGAATTTGACGGCATAGAGAAAAGAATCGGCGATGTGCAACAGCAGATGGAGCTCAACCGGTTTAATCTCTTTACCATTTCCTCCTACAATGCCTATCTTGAAAATTTTCACAGCGACGTGATCAAGCTCCTGCTGGATCCTCAGGAACGTCATGGGCACCACAATGCCTTTTTAGACCTATTTCTAGATTATCTGATTTTTTTGGGCGCCCAGATAGACAAAAGCCACTACGGGCTCTGCCAGGTCACAAGAGAAAAAGGAAAAATTGATATCTGGATCACCGACAGCACCTCAAAAAAAACAATCATAATTGAAAATAAAATAAACAATGCAGGAGATATGGAAAACCAGCTTGAAAATTATTACAATTATGCCCAGAGCTGCGGTTTCCAGGTTGATAGCATCATATATCTTACCCTGCATGGCAACAAGAATGCTCCATGGACAGACAACCTGGAGCTCAACGCAAAAATTTTGAACCTCACAGCCTTTAAAAACAATGACGATTTATGCCGGGGATGGCTTCAAAAATGCTACGAAATATCCAAAGACGAGCACTCGCGCTCATTTATTTTCCAATATTTAAAACTAATTAAACATTTATCCCAGCAAGGCATGGACAGAGAGATCAAAGAAGATTTTTATAAGATCATAAGCACAGACAGCGGTTATCAAAAAGCAAAAGCTGTAGCCGCACTGGTTGCAGGATTAGACGAGTACCGCACGGATCTTCTGCTTGAAAAAATAAACGGAGACTACGCCCCCTTTAAAAAAATATACCGATACCGCCCAAACCATCAGCTCTTCGAGAGATATTATGACAATGATATTCTTTACAAAATTGATGTGCAGCTGCTATCAGGCGGAAATGCGCAGATTGATTTCTGGAATCCGGGCCAGGATCACCAAACCCAGAAGCACAATGTATCTGAAAAGCTGAAGTCCATAGGCCTTTACGAAGAGTTCGAACATGGCGGAGCCGGAGGAGGAATGTATAAGTTTTTCGATTCAGATGCCATAGGCTCCATTGAAGAGGTTGACAGCGAGCTTTATAATTATTTGATGGCGCTTTTCAAAAAGCTCCGCTGAAAATTCATCTTCGAGATCCAGCTTTCAGCAAATGCATTTCAAAGCCAAAGCGCAACCCGGCTTTGCGGATGATCAAAAGACCCGGCCATTGATGCTGCATACTATTCTATTTTTAAAAATTTAGTCTTGCCCTTATCATAAATCAGACAGCATCCTGCAGTGAGCGCCTTTTTTACGCAGCGGGTATAGCCCTGCGGATCTGTTATGACCAACGTCTTTTTGCTCTCATCAGGCAAAAGCTCCTTAAAATCAGTATCACCCTTGAACTGCATTGCTGTAAGCTCCGCTAATGAACCGAGATCTGGGTTTTCCCATTCTTTTCTCAGTTCAGTATCCACAGCCGCTATCTTTTTTACCCCGACTGGACCAACCAGCCTGTACAGCATGGCCTCCAAAAACATCTTGTATTGAGGGGTATTGAGGGATCCCGAGACATCAACATATACTGCTTCTATTTCCTGTGCATAAAACAGGGCCTGTTCTCTTGAATCCAGATTATCTTTCGCAGCACCTTTGCCCTGATTGGGTTTTGCTATCAAGGCTGAAAGCTGTTCTGTCAGCTTATAGGCGTTATCGCCGTCGGGCATGATCTGGCCCATATAAATGCTTCGTTCGGGAAATGCTAACGGCATATTTTTGCTCACTGGACCGTAATTCACCAAAACGACAAGCGCATTTGGCAACGCGGCCGCATAATCGTTCAACGCCTCCATAAAATTCCTTCTGCTTGTGGATTTATGCTGTTTCACCTCAATAGCGGCAATATGCCTTTCAGGTGAGCTAAGTGTTCCAGCGGGGAGGATCCTGTAATCAGGCTGGATGGCTGCTTTTCTTTTCGCACTGCTAGGATTTGCAAGCAGACTTCTGACTTCCGACCAAAGCTCAAGCACATCGTCTCTGGTTTTTATCGTAGCGATGTGTGTATCTTTGAAACTTAGAGCAAGGATACCCTCTTTATGGTGCAGCTCAACCTCACACCCATCAAAGGCCCTATCGATTCTGGCCAGAATCCAAGTAGCATACAGTTCATAGCGATGCTTCCAGAGAGGAAGGCTCAAAATATTAAGAAGCTCTTCCACCAGCTTTTCTTCTGCAATAGTGGCAATGTTCTTGTTCAGAGTCGAGATAAATTTCCTCAGTTCAGCACAAAGTCCCACGAATCTCATATTGCGCTGGATTTCCTGCATCTTCTGAATTTCCTGGATCGTGCCGAAGAGCCTTTCCAGAAAAAATGCGGGCCAATGGTCAAGAGCCACCTGACGCAGCAGCTCCTGATCCTCCAAAACATTCCTGTCGCGGTCAAAACCACCGTTGCTCAAGGAACTGTTTTTCAGTTCTGTAAGCGTCTTTCCATATTTGCGGCAGGAATTCACAAAAGACCTCCAAATATCCATCAGGATGGCTAGATAATGGTCCAGATCATCATGCCCGGTGACAGGAGCGTCAATATCCGGCTTATTGAAAAACGCCTCCCTGCCGTCGGGACGGTATGCCTCGATCCAGCCTCTAGCCGAAGCATCTTCTATAGCAGGCCTGCCTTCCTGCTTAAAAATAGCATACAGACCGCTGAGCTGATTGATAGTAATTTCATAAACTGTCACCTGCCTCTCCATAATTTGGAACTGCTTCAGCCTCTCTCGGAAATTTTGCAGATCAAACCCGATATTACCAGACTGCTGGCCAAAATCAAACTTGATCTTGATATTCTCCTTCGCATACTTTGCCTCATACTTCTCAAAAAAAGCGCAAATCTCCACCATCATCAGGCTGTAGGGATGGAATGCCTGAAGCAGGACCTGGAGAAAAGTTTCCAAACCGACCCCGCCTGCCGCAAGATTTTCCTCGATGCTTCCGTGATTGCTTCCTATACCCAAGAGAGAATAGAGATTAAGATCTGTATCCTTTGAATTGAAGATTTCCTTGTCGTAATATTTTATGTCGATGCCTCCGCTCTGTTTTAGAAATGTCCAAAGCTGCGCCGCATTTTCAATTATTATATCCTTTGTTTCTGCACCGTTATTTTTCTGGCTCATTTGGCTGTAATTTGTTAAAACTGCAATTTAGGGTTTTCTTGTTTTTCCTCCTCAATTAACAAAGCTGATAGAGCTCCTGCCATTTGGCAGAGATTCGCAAAAACTCAAATATCAATACTTGATCATTGCCTTTATAAAATCTGTCTTGCTTTGGCGGCTCTCGAGAATATAAGAGTCATGAATGTCTCTGATAAATTTTGACATATCGTGGAATCGGAATTCCTCCGGATCAAAACTTGCCTCCATTTCTTCTAAGTACCAGTTTTTATGATCTTTGCCTGCGTCTCTGCCTTTGATCATATCCAAAAACTTTTTGATTGCGCCAAGACCGTTTACTCGTTTGTCTATTGTATTGAGCACCTTCTGCGCCTTGAAAATTTTATCAACGTATTTGCGTTCCAATTCAAATACATTCATATTGCCCTTTTTGAATCTTTCATCGGTTGCATCAGTAGAGTCTCCAAAAATCTGCTTGTAGTGAACTGTCCCCGGAGCACAACCAGAATTGTGCTGCACTTCTATCCCAATGACCTTCCTGCCTTTCTTTACGGGGCTGAAAAACATCTTTTCATTGAACCCCGCCACATAGGGATTCAGATGGAATTCTTTGGTAAAAGGAATCTGTCCCTTATTATCGGTGCCATTGCAGTCAGTGCCGCACGGCACAAGATTGTACATACACAACACCAGCATTGGAAATTTTGCCTGGCAGAAAAAGTGGTCGAGCACATGCCCTCTTGCAGTTCCCCTATTTCCTTTCTCATATTTAGCGTTCTCTAGATTGCAGTAAGGGCAGGAATGGACAAAATTATGGGTCCTGAAAAATTTTTTTGCCACGTTTGCAAGCTCTCCATAATCATAGGAAATTGCATAAGTCAGAATTGTGATCTCACATTCATTAAACCTGTTTGTGAGAGATTTATTCTGGTCGTATAGGTCGCTGGCAGGCCATAAAAGCATCTCTTTAAGCCCTTTTGAATCATACTTCTCAAGATCATCCAGATAATCCAGCAGTCCCTGGAGGTTAAATTGTTTTAATTTATTATTGCCATTGCGGTATTTGTCGATAGTGTCCATATAATGCGGCGTATGAAAAGCTTCTTTTTTGCCGTGCTTCTTTTTTTTCTCTATCAGAAGGATTATTCTCTTTGTAGTGTGCTTGTAGCTTTCTATTCCATTATTTTTTATATCCCTTGAGTGCCCCAACAGATGCTCGAGAGACAATTTAAGATGGCCTATTCTTCTTTGCAGCGGGCCCACCATTACTGTAGTATATTCTTTTTCTCGAACAGAAGCTTTATCAATTACTATCTTTATCATGGGATTTTTTAAAGGTTCTAAGACTCGTTTTTAGATAAGGGTCACCTATCATCTCGATGAAATAATCATCCTGCTCTGCAGAGTTTCCGCTGTCTATTCTTTCAATGAGGGAGGTGATTTCCTGTGATGCAAAATCCCCCATCAGGGTATCCTCCAAAAAGAAGCTGTCTGCAAGCAGATCGTTTATGTTGGCTGCGAAACTTTCTCCTGTGCTGGGCTTCACCACTGAATTTCCTTTTTTGCCGCGCTCCAAAAGAAGTACATTGCATGCAGGTATGTCCGAAAGTATGAAAGGCGAGTGGGTCAGGATGCAGATATTTATAGATTTTATACCACTTGACCCTTTTAGATTCTCAAGCGAGCTGACCATGCTCTTGACCAAAGCGCGCTGCATCTGAGGATGATAATACAGTTCCACTTCATCCAGCACGATGTTTACGTTGGAATAGGCAGCCCTTTTCGAGGAAGCGCCTTTTTTCTTAACATCTTTATCTTTAGGATGTATCGACTGTATATTATACAAGTGGTATAGGATCGTGTTTATATTGAAAATCGATTGCTGCTCTCCCGAGCTCATATCACTGAGTTTGATTTTAGTACTTTTGTTTTTGGTGTCCACAAATTCGAAGTCAATATTAAAAAAACCAGGAAGCGCAAACTTGATGATGTCCTCAGGCTTGGCCTGCTCAGCTTCTTTACCAAAGAGCTGCAGGTATCTCTTGAATTTCTCTGAGGCAACTGAAATTGGCCCATATGCGTTACCATTGCCCCAGATTTTATTATGCGAATCGGTATTGACAAACTTCAGATAATTAAGCGTCCCGTCAATCTTTCTCATTATATGGCTTTTGTCGGTAAAAATATTTCTTTCAAAAATCCAGTCCTCCTCACCATTATCTTTTAAAAAACCATAGCTATCAGAAATTTTTGAAATTTTCTTATTAAGATATTCAAACGCCACATCAGAGTAGGCTCCCTTGGCTTGTCTAAGATTTAGGCCACTTCTTTCCTTTGCAACCCTTAACGTAAGCTGATCGATATCTTTTAATCCAGGGCCAAGCTTTGGCGTAAAAATAAATCTGGTAACCTTGTATCTGTCAAGAAGCAGATTATCATCGCTATTGATCAAATTATAAGCCAAGTTTGAAAGTAGGCGCTCACGGGAAAGCTTTAGCTCGTCGTTGATATTGAAATTCCCCTCATGGCGCATAGGATTGATCACAACAGGAGTCCTGTAGCCATCGTTTTTATGAAAGAGCTTGTTGATCCAATGCCCAAGGTTTTTTGAATTCAGGCTGTGGTGCGAGTAGTTAAGGCTTATAGTATAAAAAAAGTCATTCAGACTGAAATTCTCCAGTGGAAATTTTGCCCCGTCCAATTTCTGGTCAAATCTGGAATGTTCCACCTCTCCTCCCCTGCAGAGCAGCTCCCTGATTTCTCCCCCTGTTTCATAAAGCACCGAAACATTAAATGACTCGTCAAGAAGAGATTCCTTTGCTTTTTCCTGCTCAATCTCAAAGTCCAAATCAGAGATTCTGTTCTGAAGCTGCGCTGATACATGTTCGTAAATTTGAGGGAGAGAAGAAAAACGCGACGCATTGATCTTTAGTTCGTTCTCCCTTATAATTTCGAAGATATACACTTCAAGATTATCAATTTTCTTTGTTTTTTCTGCGTCTAATTTTTCAAACCCTGGAAGCTTGGCCGCATGAATGAGTGATCTGCGGTGCTGTTCAGCAGTATTTTTCTGATATTGCAGATACCCAAAAGCTTTATTGAGAAGGGGCTCTTCTCCTTCTGATGGTCTTGTTGCAGTCAGATATATAGCGTAATAAAACAGTTCAAAAATGGTGCTCTTTCCAGAACCGTTCTTACCTGCAACTGCAGAAATATTAAGCTTGATGCCATTGCTTAATTTATATAAATCCTTTACGCTGTGGAGTTTTTCAATTGCAGTTACATTTGTGATTTTTTCATTTGCTTCCGTTAAAATATCGTAATGCTGATAAAATTGAAATGGAGTTCCCAGAGTAAGGCTTTTGGAAAAAGCGCTGTTGCAACCGCTAAGGGGAATTATGGCAATTAATTTGAAATCATTCATAATTTAGTATTGGTGCTGCCAGTAAAGATAAACTATATGATCATGGATCCTATTTCCAGAAAAGAATCGATTTAATTATCTATCTGGCTAATATTTTAAAAGTAAGTTATAGTAACCATTGGTGTGAAAAATTACAAATCGAGTGGTTTTCTCTCCATGCAAGCCACATTTATCCTCCTTCTTATAGAGCTTCTAATTAATAAAAAGAGTATCTGAGAGATTTTCCCTGCTTATGAATGCCGAAATAAACTGATGCACCTCATTGAGCCGCTCCCCAGAAGTCTCAAACGTATTGATATGATATTCCTCATCCTGATCCGAGATATGGATAATCTCCGTGTAACCTCTAGAAATCAGGCTTCCCTTCAGCTTAATGATATTGGCCTGCTCGCGTGGACCCAAATCTTTCTTCACTTTTAGTCGTATTGCTTTTTCCATAAAAAAGATTTGAATGCTGAATATTCAGCGAAGATATAATGTATCAAATATAATTATTTGCAAAATATCTGACAGCCTTTTATAGTACTTTAACAATTATGGCAACAAAAAGAAAACTGAACAAACGACACTAAAAGCTAATATTCATAAAGCATTAAAAGCTAAAAATGGCACATCGGCAAATACTAATGCAGTTTGCCAAAAGTCAAACTCAAAATACTGGTAATCAATTAAAAATTTCCAACAAAAAAAACAACATTGAATTTTCAAGAATAAAAACAGGTATTTCCACCTATTGCTGATAGTGCTGGAACGTATATCTTTAAATCATTTTAAAAGAAATCCTTAAAGAGCATATTATTATCGGAATATATAATCATGCCTCTAAAGCCTCTATGGAGAAATACTACATGCCATATTCATTCATGCTCCAATATATGACCATCATTTTAGCGTAAATCCTTATTTTAATCATTAATAAATTAAAAATAATTTTAACGTAACCACTTGCAATATGATTAACGTCACCTCCAAAATTTTCAGATTGATTATCCTACCATTATTTTTTTTCCACAATGCTTTTGGCCAGACCAAGACCACTACCCATACTATAGAATTCACCGGAAGCGGGATTTTGACTTCGCCTCCCCCGCAAATAGTAAAAGATGATGAAAAGCTTGCCTTCAAGATAAACTGTTCACAGGACTATTTGCAAAAAAGAATCAAAGATGCCATTGAAGTTTATCTTGTTGCAATGGGAAACATCCAGAATAGCAAGACATATCAAATCATTGATGAGGATAATACGCAGATCTTTAAGGTGCGATGCGCAATGGGCAAGGAAATCACGTCCGTACTTGATTACCTTTCGGATGGCGACAAGGCAATCATAGAAGAGCGGCTTATTTTTTTAGATTATGACCAGACCTGCAAAACGGACGATATGTTGAAATCATTAAAAGACACTACTATAGTCCCGCCCTTAAAAAACTTGATTCTGCCGGCATTCAGCCTCGATATCAGATACTACGACAAGCTCGGGCATGAGCTGAAACCAGAAACACTGAATTTCAAAGCCTCATTAGATAGTTTAAACAAGAGCCTGAAAATCAATATCATTGAAACAACTATGGCAAACGGTTACGAAACTGTAAAGTTTGAGCTTAGAGAAAAGAATTCTATAAATGCGAAAATTCAGGAGCAGCTGAAAAGGCCAGAAATCAACTACCAGCAGTCTGAGCTTAAAAAAGCCCTGAAAATTATAAAGGACAAAATGAATCCGCAGTTTATCGCTGATCTTGCCAGGCTGAAGGTGAGAGCGGATCATGGAGCACTATTCTTCAAGGATCCAACCGCAAATCCAGTAGACAACCAGTGGATACTAGCAAGCAACAAATCTCTTGGAGACCTTAACCAAATGGCAGAAGATATGCTGAATGAATTGCGGTCCGAAAATATCAAATCCTGGTTTCTTGATTGGATGTGGCTTACTAAAGGGCTGCCAACCACAAATCCATTTGATTATCAGGCGCAGCCCCTAATTGCGGGCTCTTCCAATGCTGAACCGGCAAAAGTGACCGAAAAGGAAAAAGCATTAGTGGAGACATTTGACGCCATGGTCGCAAAGGAGGCTTTTAAGCTGACATCCTTGAGCGGCAGCTTGGACAAGGATCTGGAAGTCATTTCAGGCATAAAGGCAAGACTGAAAGCAGAAAGTAAAGCAATTCCTGCAACCAACAGCTCTGACACCTATTGGTACAGCGGAATAGTAAAGATCACCGGCGAGAAGCAGAATAACTATATGATATCGCATGATGCTGCAGAAAACTATCTCCTAATGACTGATCCTTTAAAGGAAGTAACTGAAAAAGACCAAGTCTCAATTTTCACCCAAAACAAAAAAGAAGGGGATCCGACCAAAATTCAGGTAATTCCTACTGCTATTACGTCCGATGATGGACAAATAACAGAAGAAATCGAACCGACCTTTTCTTTTAATGACCAGGGAACTGCACCTCAAAATCCGGAGCTATTGCTTTTCCTGAAAAATTATCAGCTGTTTGAAAAAAAAATCGAATTTTTGCAATCGTTAAAAGTTGAGCCCAAACTGCCTGTACTGTTTGCCAAAAGCGCTTCACCAATCTATAAGACTGAGAATTTAAACTACAATACAGTCTTTGACGCGCCGCAACGCCTTGATTACACCTTAAGCACGGGAACTAAAGATGCCCCTGTAGAAGTATTCAAAGGAAATTTCAGGGTCAACAAGCTCTATAACGTACGCTTCAAGGCGGGAATGGTCTTCAGTAATCTAAAAATCAAGGACTACACAAAAAATTCAGACAATTCGTTCAGTCTAACGGAAGACCGGGCTGGAATAGACGGCACTTTTGGCGTTCAGATCTTTTTCTGCAAAACAGACATCAGGGATATCAATGTCTGGAAAGGAAAAGTATCACCTTTCCTTTATACAGGCTTTTCCATGAAGGATATCACCGAAAGTTTCTACCCAGGTGTCGGACTGGAAATATTCAGCGGTGTTTCTGTTGCCTATATACTGCATGTCGGGAGATCCGAAGTTCTGACCGGATCAGGAAATGTGCCTAGCCAAATCGAACATAAATGGGTAGCAGGAAGCGGCATATCTATTTTGGTCGATGGCGCTTTTTTTGTCAACCTCTTCAAATTCGGCAGCAACAAATCATTGTTTGAACTATAACCCGATACAAGATGATCTTACATGTGGAAGTGAATTATCGAATTGGCGATCCTGAAAAATATAGCTGGATCGAAAATCTATTGGCGGACAGGCTTTTGCCATTAGGCATTACCGCCTATACCTACATCAGTCCGAGCCAATTAAATTCAGGTTCACTAAGGGATGCCACAAATGACAGCGATCTGCAAAATCTTCTGCGCCAAGTAAAGCTGAGCTCTTCAATAAGAAAGGCAGCGGTGCAGCAAAACCAATCGTATATCCTACTGACTATAGCAACCTTGCATATCGACCAGGTTTTAGGAAAAATGTATGATCATACCGTCGCAACAAACACGCGTAATGGCTGCGCTGTCTTTGAATCAGAAATTATAAAAATTACAGGCCAATACGCAATACCTGTGCAGACCTTGATGGGGAAAACCATTCTGCATGAGATCGGACACTGCCTTAACCTTGTGCATGAGAGTGATCTTTTTATGATGTCCCAGACTAACCTTTTAATCGAATCTCCTTTACATCCAAAATGGCCACAGAATATTAGATTTGATTTTAACTCGGGAAATATCGATTATGTAACCAGATATCCAAACTTGGCAAAACCTGGAGGCAGATTAAGGGAATATTCAACTTCGGATGATTATAAAGCCAAAAGGATAAACGATAAATTGAATATCCAATTTGATAGCTTCAGCTTCACCGGGGACCTGAACTTTTTAAAAGGGGATATTATTGCCCTGAGCGTCATAATTTCCAATAACACACTAAAAAGAATAAAGCTTCCTCTGCCTCTGGGGCAGTATTCAAGAAACCTCTGCATCGAACTGTATGCCCCAAGCGGCGCATCCTTGGAACTGGATTTTAAAAAAGGCTGCGGTTTCAATAGCAGATATTCATTTCTGGATCCGGGATCAAAAAAGTATGTCTCGCTAAATCTGCACTGCAATTCCAAAGGCTACATTTTTGAGGAATCAGGCATTTATAAAATCCGATGCACAATCAAGAAATTCAAAACTAAAAATACATGGTACAGTTCAGATCTCACAGAACTGACTGTAAATGAACCTCAATTGAAAACCGAAAATCTTCGCTACAAGATATACAGTAAAAATATGCGTCAATTTTTAACAGGTAGCGCTTATAATAAGACTCAGCTCATCCGTGAATGCGGCAAACATTTCAAAGACGAAACCTTCACTGATTCAAATCTGCTTTTGCCCGTCTGCTGGATAATGGCATCCGTTTGGAAAAAAGAAATCGAGCTGAGCGAGTCTAAAGCTCATATCCAAAAAGCGAAACTGCGTTTGAAAAACATTTACGAAACAATACTCTCCAATGAAAGCAGCGCGGTCAAACGCGGCAAAATAGCCAAGGAATATATCCATTTAACAGAAAGTTTTTCAAATACCCATAAAAAGACAATGCAGGTAGAACCAAAAGATATTGAAAAATATGAGAATTTTAAAATACAGCTGCTTGGGCGAACAAATCAAAATGAAAACAGAAAAAAATATGAAGAAAAATTATCTTTTAACTAGTATTGCAATTTTCAGTTTTGTCCTTCTTTTGAGCTGCGACAAGGAAAATGAAGCAGAGTATGTGGGAGATGTATTATCGACAATCAATCTCCAATATCTCAATGCCGCAACAGGCTTGAAAGAAGACGTCCGAAAAGGAGCCAGTATAAGCATCTTTTACAATGATGCATCAACCCCGATCTATACAGGGAAAACTACGGCTTCAGGCATCTTCGCTTATAAGACTCCTGCAATAGGCAAATATAAAATTATGGTGAAGCAGACCGACACTATCATTCAGTTCAACTCATCGCTTGTAACAGATCTGGATGCCGATTCTTTGAGAGTAGACGAGCTTGGATACATTCCTTATTCCTATTCCAATAATTTTGAAATTGTTAGGGATTCAAAAATTGAGCTAAATTCAGAACTAAAACCTGAAACAACAGGCCTTAGACTGAAAGCAAAAGACGAGAAGGGTAATCTTCTTTCAAATGCAAAAGTCTGCCTTTATAACAACCTGAATTTTTATACTGCCAACTTTCCAAATTGCGGCGGAAGCATCAAATACCTGTCAACTAACAGCAAAGGAATCATTCTTCTTACGGATTTAGCAGCAAATACGACGTATTATGTGAATGCTAAAGGCAAAATAGGACTGCTGGAAATTAGTAATCATTATGACATCAAAGCCCAGACCTTTACCAGTGGAACAAACGGAGAAATAAAAGATGCCGATATTATACTTAAGTAGCCTTCATGATACTTAGAGCAGAACAAAGCGCTTCTTTTATTTTTTTATCCCCCATTCCATTCTTTGTATCCGCTCTGAGAGAAACAGCAGCGATTCCAGAATATCATTTTCTTCAGGAAAATGGCCCGTCACCATTTCCCTGAACGAAGAGCTGTAAACCTTCTTGAGCTGGTTCCATACAAGGGAAGTCTTGCTGAAAATAAGCGCATTTCGAGGATGCTCATAAATCCAGTCCTTATCGTTGGGGATAGCCTTGTCATCATCCAGTGCTACTTGGCGGAGCATACTGATATGGATACAAATCGCATCCCTTCGCTGACGACAACGATTTAGCGTCTTTATCTATTATTTTTTTTTAATAATCACCTTTGATTAGAGAATATCAAAATGGGCTACATCCCAGATGCTTAATCATATAAAACAAAAAAAAGGTTTCGGCTTTCAGAGCCGAAACCTTAAACTTCGCAGATCAGAAGTCTATAAATTTTTTTTAAATCAATTTTTCCAATTCCTCAACCCTTTCCTCTGAAATGCCTAATCGATTTGCCATTCTACTTAAAATTCGCCTCTCTTTTTCAGTGATTTCTCCATCATTTAATATCGCCTTAAACTCTTCGAAATATTCTTTTTCATTTTCTGAGAGGACTCCATAAGAGAGCAGATTCCTTTCCAACTCGGCAGATCTTTCTTTAGAAATTCCTTTTCTTGTTCTTAATCTCTCCAGAATAGCTCTTCCTTTATCTTCAATAGCACCATCATATTCAAGCATGAATTTCACCTCCTCCATATATTCTTGCTCGTCTTTATTTGAAACCAAAGATACTTCTGCTTTATTGGTTTCACTTACTGATCCCATATTCTCTTCCAAAAGATTTTCGACTGGTTCAAACTCTATTTTGATACTCCATTCAATTGATTCACTTTTATTGAATGTTTTTTCTACCAGTTCTTCAATACTTCTAGTGTTTTCCGAACTCATTTCACCGCTTACGCTGAACATATTGATACCAATACTTCCCCCAAGGAAATCTTTAAATGCAGACTTCAGACTTATCTCTTCTTTTTCAGAAATAGAATGATTGCTTTTTAGACTCCATGTTTCAGAATGTTGAAGTAAACTTCCTGTTATTCTCTGTTCATATAATCTTTGCCAGGAAGGTTCATTATTAAACCAAATAAGATTGTGGGGTAAATATGGTTTTTTCGTTGGATTATACCTCTGTGTTGTTGTACGGGTTGCTTGCAGATCTTCAGCCGCACCTTTATTACCGTCATAATTTGAAGTCGAAGAATTGTTAGAATTTCCATTTACTGTTCCACTATAAACTTTAAAACCTACTGAAACGCTCCCTGATCTTGAATCATTGTTATCAGAAGAACGCCTGTTTATAATAGAAGAACTCTTTTCGCTTCCCTTAACCACTTCTACTGTCATTGATTTTGCTCCAAGACATTGTATAAAGAATTTGAATTCGTCATACCTGTCCACAAACAATGAGTCCTCATAATCTGCATAGGGCATATAGGAGTTTTTCGTAAAAGGATGTACAATATACAATTCCTGTTCAATCGGGTGCCCGACAGGGAAGTTTACAGCCGATGGCAAATTAGATTTATCAAGCACCACAAATGCATTCGTTGAAGACGTTGTATACTCATTATCTACCGCAATTATCTTTCTTTGCTGGTAAGGCAGATCAACAAATTGATTATTATAATCCGGGATAAGCTTATCAAGTTCTTGCCTTATTTTCTTTTGCTCTGAATAATCAATAGTTAAGCAATATGCTTTTTTATAATTCGTGACAGCTTCGCTAATATTTCCAAATTCAGCATAAATCAAAGCCATGCGTTCATACGCTTCCTTATGGTTTGGATTCATTTCAACAGCTTTTGCCAAATCGACCAATGCCTCTTTGTGGTCTTCCAAAAAATATTTCGATACCCCTCTAAAATAAAAAGCTGAATCATAGTCTGGATCGATCTCAATTGCTTTTGTAAAATCTGCTATTGCTCCGAGATAATCTTTCAGACCTAATTTTGCAAACCCTCTGCTCTCATAAGCATGTTGGAATTCCGCGTTTATTAGTATCGCTCTTGTACAATCATCAATTGCACCTTCATAGTCATGCAATAATGCTTTTGCATAGCCTCTATCATTTAATGCTTCCAAATAATCTGGATCTATATCAATTGCTGCAGTAAAATCATTAATCGCCCCCTCATAATCTTGTATGTTATACTTAGCAGTCCCTCTGGCATAATAAAACATGCGGTTTTCCGAATCCAATTCTATCGTTTTTGTATAATCAGCTATTGCTCCTAAATAGTCCTGCAAAAAAGTTAACTTCACCCATCCTCTAAGAAAAAATGCAAGATCATCCTCGGGATTATCTTTTATAGCCAATGTAAAATCAGCTATTGCACCACTATAATCACCTGTTTCGACTTTGGATTCTCCTCTATGCTGTAAAAAATCTGGAATTAATACGATATCCTTGTCTAATTTTATTGCTTGTTCAAAATCCAACAGAACCCCTTCATGGTCATTTAGATAACTTTTTGCTACTCCACTGCGATAATGATACGACCAATCCAATGGAGACAAGTCGGCCGCTTTTGTATAATCGGCTAATGCGCCTTCATAATCATTTATTTCAAATTTGGCCCATCCTCTTTTAAAGTAAGCCGTATCATTCGTTGATTTTTCCTGAATTGCCTTTGTGTAGTCTGCTATTGCACCAACGTAGTCTTTTAAATCGTATTTATCATCACCACGTTCTGTCCATTCACTTGTTGTCATAGTTCTTTATTGTTTACAATAGTTGTTATACATTTCTGTAAAGCCTTATATTAGTATCTATTTAATTTCAAATTACTCGTTACAAAGCTGGCGCATGTTTGCCTTTCCCACTTCCATTTGGGTGACGATGGCAAGAATTTGCCGTTAATGATGTAATTTGCGAAGAAGAAGTCCCGCAATATTTACAGCTGTATTGCGATTTTTCGCTTCCCTCGTATAATTTGTGTTTTCCTTTACCTGGCCCCAGTGGGTGACGGAAACACGAGTTCGCAGTCAATGATTGGATGCTTGAAGTCTTAGTACCGCAGTACTCGCAATAACAGTTTACCATAAATTTATATTTTCATTAATTTATATTACAGTTTTTATTTGAATTTAATTGAATTTTGCTGTTTCTGCTGTTTATCTTTTTTGCCTAATTCAAAGTCTTGTAACAGTTTTTTTGCTTTTTCAAAGAGCATTAATTCTCATTTTTGAAAGAAATAAATGTATTGATCAGTATATTCATTATAATTCTAATGAATTTGCTTGCGTTACAATTTATAAAATTTTATCATAGTAATATTAAATATTTACATTGATTTTGGTTTTCTGTTCACATTAAAAAATCATATTATTTTCCAGAGTCTCATTCTTAAAATCTGACTTATTGTACCATAATACTTATAATTAAGAGCCAAACATACAATTTATATGTAAAAGCATATATTTAAATATTTATAGACATTTTTATATTCAAATACATATAATAATCACCAAAAACTTGATCTATAAAACATATATTTTAAACAATTTCATAATCATTCTTCAGCAATATTCCCTTTGTTTTATCATGCAACCAAATAATATCTTTCAAGAGAAGCAGGCTTAACATTTGAAACTCTTAATTTTATATAACTTTATCGAAATCTAGTATTAACTTAAATGCGTATTTAATAATTAGAATTAATTTCTTATCTAAAATCATGAAAATAAATAAACCATCAAAAGCCGTAATTGCAACCACTATTATATTGTTAGTAATTTTATTTTTACCTGTCGGCATTTTCATGTTCAATTTTTGGAAAAAACCCATTTCAAGCGATGCTCATGATTGGGCAACTTTTGCCGATTACATAGGAGGCACTGTCAACACCCTCATAACATTGCTTAGTTTAGTTGTATTAGGATATCTAACCTATTATATTGGGAAAAATTCGAGCGAAGAAAACAAAAACATGGGGCTATTGCTGAAAAGAATAGATGCTTATGATGCACTTGCAATTTATTATCCAGACATTCAAAATTACAATTTAAAGATAAAAGACGAACTCATTGAATTGGTGCATTATTCAAATTCTCCAAAAATCCCAAACAAATTGTTCATGGATAAATGTATGGATAATATGAGTGAAAATCAAATTTTCTATAATGGATTTCTTCACTTCGTATCTAGCTATCCATTATTATATGGGCATTTATTCTCTTTTAATTTTGAATCGCAAGAATTTTTAAATTTATGTTATGATGCTTATGGAGCACAAGAAAACATTAATACTGTCAAGCAGAAAATATCAAACAGAAATGAAATTAATAATTCAAGCGATTATTCAGGTGAATTTGGATCCTTGAAAAACAATTTAAAGATTGTCTTGACAGAATTAAAAAAAGAGTTAAAGTAAATTTTATTATACTTGCTCACAAACTATCAAGACATGATAAAAAATGTTAAAGCGCGCTCCAATTCTCCAGAATCAAATCATCAGACCCAAATTATTGAAATTTCTCCGCCATTTTCTCGATTTTTTTTCCTACATTTACAGAGGTTAATAAACCCAAGAATTTCAAGAGTGCCCTATTAGTGCCCAACTCTTTTTGACATAACATGACACCCAGTGTTTGCTGGTGCTTACGATACAGGTGGCGGAGCCTCTTTCTCCGCTGAAGGCTTAAAAGGAGACTTTTCAAAGTTTACAAAAAAGGCTAAAATTCACGGTAAACCCTGCAAATCAAACGGTATACAGGGTTGCTTTTTTATACCACTTTTTAACATTTATAAAATCGAACAAAATCCTTGCCTCATATTTGTGACGCATAGAGAATTTCGAAAATGTGCAAGATTATATTGAGACTAAAACATCCGCAATCATTAGGATTGAAAAGTATATCTGCTTCAAATACTCATGTTACGGGAGGGTTTTATAGAATAGGGTTCATTCCAATAAAATAAACGGTTTTCTGAAGTGGCAAATTTCTGGCAGTGGTAAAATTATAACCCCATAGATATGAGATTACAAGAGTTAAAAAACAAATATGAAGTCAATGTTTTTAATGAACTATCAGACGAAAATTTAGCCGGGAAAGCAGCTGAATGGGAGTACTATACAGCTATTCGCCTAAATGGAATAATAGCAAGTGGATGGCTCTCAGATGATAATATTTTATTGATTAATACAGATGGAGTTTTTATTTATGATATTCTTAAAAAGAATATTACATTTAATGATTATGAGAATTCATTTAAAAAAAAATATATCTGATGATAATTTGACTTTTTTTGTTCAAAGTAAGTCTGAAACTGTATTTATTTTTGGATTAAGAGGTGGAGGTGGAAATTTATTAACTAAAGATAATACATGGAAGATAGAAGTTGTTGATATTGCTTGGAATATCAAGGTTCCTAGCCTCTTAAATTATAAGAATGGAAAAAAATATTTTTTAGAGTTGCAACAAAATAGTTATGAGGGGAATAAATATTTAGGATTCTCAAAGTCAGAAAATTATTTTCTAATTATGGGAGATGGAGGTCTTGACATTTTTTCCCGATTACCTGACTACAATGGGTAATGTATCAGATGTGTTGCTGGTTAATTATTCCATCTAACATTTCCATAGAAATCAGCGATTTATACTATTGTCGTTGAGAAATTAAAAATAGCCTTCGGGTTTTTTTTTGTCTTTTATAATGCTTTACCAAAAAAATGCATCTTGAAAATTGTTTGTGCTCCCACGGTTAAAACTGCAGGCAATATCTGTACTACTTGTATCACAATTTATTGATTATTACATGACTTCTAAATTTTGTATTTAATCTGTCGTCATTTCATTTTTCTTTGGATCGTAAAGCATGGCTGTACATAAACAATTTTTCTTGTCCTTGTTTATCAGTATTGGGCAGTTTACGCAGGATTTACAATTTTCCCAAAACATTTCGTCGGTAGTCAGTTCTGAATAAGTGACCGGTTCAAAACCGAGTTCATGGTTCATTTTCATGACAGCAAGGCCTGTACTCAGGCTGAATATACGGGCATTGGGGTATTTCTCGCGGCTGAGTTCAAAAATTTTTGTTTTAATTCTTTTAGCAAGTCCGGTGTGTCTGAACTCAGGAGCGACGATCAATCCGGAATTAGAAACATACTTTCCATTTTCCCAGGAGGAGATAAATGAAAACCCCGCCCACCTTCCGTCTGAGGTGAAGGCTATGACTGCCTCTCCCTTTTTCATTTTGGTTTCAAGAAACTCGGGAGAACGACCGGAAATCCCGGTTCCGCGAGCTATGGCTGATGCAAGTGTTACTTCACAAATTTCTTTTATCCAAAAAGTATGCACAGGTCTGGCTTTTTCAATACTAAAATCGGGAATTTCTACCGCTTCTTTAAGGAGTAAAGATGCTTGTTGTTTTTTTACCAGGGTTGAAAACGTAAAATGTCTTTTAATAGGTTCTATTTTATAGGTTAAGGTTCTCATAATCGTTTAGTATAGATCTTATTTGTTACTGTTTTTATTCCTCAAAAAGGATAGAAATACAAATCGTTACATCCAACTTGTATACCAATAATTCTTTATAATTTCCAATTGGTATCAAACCCCTGTAAATCTTAGATGTTATAATGCAAGAGTATTTTTTGAACGCAAAAAAAACGTCTCAAAATGATCTGTTTTTTATCATTTTGAGACAACAACTATAAAGATCTTTTTGATCTGCGTTCTATTTAAAAACAAAAAAAGTAAAACTCTCAATTACTGAAAATTTTACTTTTTTATCTCCAAATTAAATGGCACTTACACTATTTGTGAAATCATTAAAAGTGCAATAAAAAAAATCGTAGTAAAGACCATTAAATTGATAACTCTGTCTTTTTGCCGAATCGCTTTATTTGATATGCCTAATTTCTTTATTTTTTTCTTTCTTATTTTATCTTCATTCATGGCTTCGCTAATTTATATTGTTTTACACCTGTTAGTATCGGTATTCCGATTTGCATTTTAAAAACAATTGATATGCCAAAACACTTTTAAAAAAAGCAAAACACTGACTAACAAACAACTAAAATAAAAAGCATATTTCTCCACTTACCAATGCCTCTCAAAATGATACGATCATCCATCCAAAATGGAAGGATTAAATTACTTTTCCAAAAAAAATCTCAACCTGAGTAAAACAAATCCCTAAACGGTAAAAACATCAAAGTTATGGAGAGGCAATACTTGCAATATTGTTTACCACTTCGTTTATTCCATTTAATTTGTCGGTGGGTATAAACATCCCGTTTGCCAGAAGAATTATAGTTAGTTTTTTGTCGGGGAATTTCCTGAAAGCTGTGGACACGCCACCAGAAAAACCATACGATACTTCTCCTTTAACTTTTATGAAGTCTAGTCCATAAGTAAAATCCCTTTTAACTTCGTAATCAAAGGGTTTTAACAATTGAACTTTCGTTTGCTCTGAGATAAATTCGTTGCTGTCCAGTTTCCTATTCCATTCTACAAATGCATCAAGCGTTAAATTAAGGGCAGCAGCTCCGTATTCATATTCCGGAAAGTTCCAGTTTCTTTTTAAAATCTGTCTACTATTTGCTGTATTGACATAGCCATAGGTTAAATTTTCAACGACTTTTAAATTATTACCTTCAAAGACGGATTCTTTTTGTGATAAAGGAAACTGAGTTTCTAGGATATATTCACTTAACTTTTTTCGGGTTACTTTTTGAACTATGCGATTTAAAAGCCAAAAGTTGGTTTGGTTGTAATCAAATTGTTTTCCCGGGCTGAACTTTATGGTATCGTCATATACTTTTTGTTTTGCATCCTCTTCTTTACTGTCCGTGTATCCGACGATGTCGGGCAATCCCGATGAATGTGTTAGGAGATTTTTAATTTTCACCTTCTTCCAGCTCTCGGGTAAATCTTCTACAAAATCTGAAATAGTGTTCTCCAATGACAGCTTATTTTGTTCGATTAATTGATAAACTGCTACAACTGACATTACTTTTGTGGTCGAAAATAAGGGAAATAGCGTTTTATCGGTTACCGGAACCCTCATTTCGATATTTGCCAGTCCGTAATTTCTTTTGTGAATCAGTACTCCATTCTTTACTACAGCCAAAGCCAAGCCCGGAATCTTGTACTGCTTTTTAATTTCTTCTATATATGCGTCAATTTTTTTGTTGTTTTTAACTTGTGCCTCTAAATTTATTGCCCAAAATGAACTTAAAATTAGGATCAATAAAAATCTATTTATCATAGGATCTGATTGTTTTTAGTTCGTTTTTGAACTATTTTCGGAGACCTCATCTCTGTTAATACGTAATACTCCCACTAGTTGCAGTTTGCCAAAATATCGGTTTTCAGGATATTTAACTTTTTAATTTACCCCAATATATTTAATCGAAAAAAATCCTGTTTTTTTGATTACCTTATTTGATCAAACTGCGGTTAGCGGATGTTTTTTATGGTTTATTCTTTTTTAGGAATAGCTCTCCAACTGTAGCTTTTATGTACTATTCTCCAGTTTCCTTCGTATTTAAGAATTAGAAAGTAATCTGTAAAAGTGCGCCAATTGGGTACTTTAATTTCTACTTTCGCAATTGCGACATCTTTCTCCATATCAATATCAAGAATGCGTCCGATTCGGTTTAATTTTTCCCCTGTTTTTATGTTAGCGATGTATTGTTTACCGGAACGTGTCCACAGCGTATCATTGGTTACTGTGTACAAATTAAAATTGGGATGGAAGGCTTTTCGCAGTCTTTCGGGCTGTCCTTCTGCCGTACCTTCAATGTAGTCAAAAAGGACATCGGTGATTTGATCAAAGTCGCTTTTTACCATATTTTTTCCTGTCTCCTTATCGTTTTCCCTGATTAATCTTACTACTTCATTGGCCACTTTGGTACCTGAAGTAGGATCCTGCCCGGTTACAAACCTGCCATCTGTTATATAAAAAGCATCTCTTCCTTTTTCTGAATAAACAAAGTTTCCTTTATTACCTATGATTGCTTTATTGATAGAGAAAGGAAATGTTTTGTAATAGGCCATCTCTTTACTTTCAAATTCATCGGGAAAACCGGTGATTTTTCGTCCCGCATAAAGTGAAACTCCGTTCTCGTCTTTCAAATAAGCAATTCCCGCTGTTCCGTGGCAAATCGTGGAGATAATTCCATTTTTTTTATAGATTGCTCCTGCCAATTTCTGAATGGTCTGGTTTTCGGCTACACCAAACATTGCGGCACCTCCACCCGTATAGAATATTGCGGAATAATCATTAGCCGTAACTTCTTCAGGTTTTCCGGTATGTTTCAATTTGCTCATAAACCAACTGTCGTATAAATATTTTTTTTGAATACTGTCCGAAGTGTTAATATATCCAATAGGAATTGCTCCACCTTTCGGACTTATAAAATCAACCTTATAGCCTGCTTTTGTGAATATGTCGTAAGGAATTACTATTTCTTCAAAGTGATTGGATGTGCTTATTTTCGTATTGCCATAAAAATCCTGATTTGAGGTGACAAATAGTATATTTTTTTGCGCGTGAATACTTTGAGGATACAGCCCCGTAAAAACTAATGATAAAACGATTATTTTTAACATTTTTCTGGAGATTATCGGTTTTAGTTTGAACAAAAGCACTGGATTATCCTTTTGGTTTTACTTCTGGTTCAACCATTTTGTGAGGAGTACGGGTTGAAATTTTATCTACAATAAACCAGCCCTGATCTGTTTTCAGAAGATTGAAATAATCTACAAACAATAGTTTTGCAGTGCTGATCTCTACTTTGGCGCTGGCAGCATTATTGGTAAAATCAATAGAAACGATGCGGCCTGACCAATTATCCGGTTTAACATCACGTTTTTTATATCCTACCAGATACTTCGATTTGGGAACAACTATGAATTCTTTTTCTCTGAAGCCTTTCAGCTGCCAGGAACTGTGAAATGACTGACCTACTTTAACAGAGTCGCCAGTGGCCTGACCATCTATGTAGAGATTTAGTGTTTTTTGAATCAAACTCCAGTCATCAGTAGTATTTTGACTTTGGGCATTTGATTTAAAAAACAACAGACTTAATCCGATAAACAAAAACACTTTTTTCATTTTTAATTTTTTAGGTTATTAATAATGAATGCAAATGTCCGGTATCGTCTTAGTTTACAGGGTTTAGATTATAAAACTGAAGTCTCAATCTATAAATTAGAACTCATTTGGAATGCAGTTTTTGATATTCGGTGGGGGTTAATCCGGTTTGTTTCTTAAAGGCGGTGAAAAAAGTTGATTTAGAATTGAAACCGCTATCATAACCTAAACTTTCAATGGTATAGTTTTTTTCGGTTTCTAATAACTCTTTTGCTTTCTCGATTCTGTATTCTTTAATGAGACTGGAGAAGGATTTACCTACTACTTCATTTACATATTGTGATAAAATATGTTTGGTTACTTTCAATTCTTTTGCGGCTTCTTCTAAAGTGAAATTGGAATTTAAAAAAAGTTCTTTTTCTACTATAACAGAAAATTTTTGACCAATCAGATCTAATGTCTCTTTATCAATGCTTTTGTTTTTGTATCTCTCTTTTTCCTGAAAGAAGGTAGTTTCCTGGCTATTTCCGTAAATTAAAAGTAAAATGATCAGGTATAAAATAAAGGTAAAGGATAATGATCCAACGATATAAGAAGTGTATGCTGCGAAAGTATAGGCTGCCCAAACCAGAGCTACTCCAAAATAGATGCTAAGGAACCATACTTCTAACTTCTTTAAACTCTCCTTCTCTTTGATTTTCTGAAGGATTGGCTGAATGTATTTAAAAGAGAAACTGATATAAACCAGCCATTGAAGATAAATGGCTTTTACAATCCACATACGCCAGATTTGAGGATGCTCTACATAAGAATAAAAACTTCCCAGAATTGCCATGATCACCAAATAAGGTATTGTATGTGTAATCCAGACTGATTTGGAATAGGGACGGTAGGATCTGAGATATAAAAATAAAAAAGGGCCAATAAGAATGCAGGCCGAAAGTCCGATTTGAATAAAAGTATTCGATAAGTGAGGATTAAAATAAAAGAAAACCGATTTTATAATTCTGATACTTAATACCAATAACAGTAAGGATAAAAAATAGTTTGCAAAAATTTTCTTTTTGGCATTTACCGCAAAATATAAGGAAAGCAGGAAACCATTAAAAGCTCCTAAGGCACTAAAAAAGAATAACAATTCATGTGATGATAACATTCTTATCTGTTTTTTGGTACGGTTTATTGTTTTATAATCTCTGATTCTAATAAATACCTTCAGGCTCTGTTATCAGCCGGATTTACAGAAGAAAAAGACTCTATTTTCTCTGCCAAGATAAAGTTTTTTTGTGAAGAAAAAATGCAATCGCAGTAAAAACCGACAATTTAAAAGAGGTACTATTTTTTGCATATTATGTCTTTTGAATGTTCTTGAAAACTCTTTTCTGTTCTAAACAATTACTGTTGCTGTAACCGCTTCCGAATAAAACAGATCACGTCCAAAAAATCGTTACTGCGCATAAAAAAACCTCCAGAATCATACGATTTTGGAGGTTTCGATTTATTTTGTTTTAGATGTTTGTTTTGGTATAAAAATAACTTCGTGCCGTTTTATTACGAAGCAAGATTAATGACAATGTTTCCATATTCAACACTATTATCAAGCATTTTTTGATGTGCTAAAGGCAGTTCGTCCCAGGTAAACACATCGGATATAACAGGATGAAATTTTTTCTGCAAGATCAGTTGATTCGCATGATACAATTCAGACAGGGATGCAAAATGAGAGCCTTGTATTCTTTTTTGTCGCATCCAGACGAATGAGGCATCAAAAGACATATTAAATCCTGATGTAGCTCCGCAGAAAACAACCATACCTCCTGATTTTACAACATAGGTACTTACGGGAAGGGTTTGTGAGCCAATGTGGTCGATAACAATATCTGGATTGACTTTTTTTCCTAATATGTCCCAAATGGCGCTTCCAAATTTCCTGACTTCTTTTAAGTATTCTTTGTATTCTTCTTTATTACCAATGTCAGGTAAAGCTCCCCAGCAATTGAACTTTTTCCGATTAATATAACCGACAGCTCCAAGCTCGAGGCATTTTTCTCCGCGTTCATCGCTTGAAGTAACGGCAACCGCATTTGCTCCTGCCAATTTAATTAACTGAATAGCGGAAGCTCCCAAACCTCCACTTCCACCCCATACCAGTACATTGGTTCCGGGTTTCAAATCGTTTGGAGCAAATCCGTAAAGCATTCTCCAAACGGTGGCGTAAGTCAGCATATATCCTCCTGCTTCTGCCCAGGTTAAGTGTTGGGGTTTTTGAAGTAATTGTTGTGCACGAACTTTGGTATACTGTGCAAAGGAACCATAAGGGGTTTCGTAGCCCCATATCTTCTGAGATTCGCATAACATCGGATTACCTCCGTTACATTCCTGACATATGCCACAGGTTTGTCCGCAGTGTACGATGACTTCATCTCCAACTTTAAATTTAAATTCCGGATTATTCTTTAGTCCTTCTCCGATTTCCCATACTATTCCGGATGCATCACTTCCTGCAATATGGAAATCCTTGCCGTGAAATGCCGTTGGCGAAGCTGGTTCCCCTAATCCGGCCCAAAGGCCATTGTAATTTACTCCGGCAGCCATCACTTTAACGAGAACTTCATTAAATCCCAATTTAGGGGTTTTAACCACTTCTTGCTGAAACGCCTGATAAGGGGTTCCATGATTTTCCGGTCGGATGACATAGGCATGCATTAAAGCAGGAGTATGTCCTAATGGTGGACATTCATCCATTTCATATAATTCTTTCAGGAGTACTTCTCTTTCAAGTTCAAGTAATAATTTTTCCATAATTAGGTTCGATTTTTATTTTTAATTATTTTCTTCCTGTAGTAGCTGCGCAACCTTAAATTCCTTCTGCGATGACTATCATCAGTACGCAGAAGGTCAATTCTCTTTAAAGGCTGCTAAAAAAGGATGTGGGTTTGTCTGGATTTTATTTGATCGTACTTTGTGGTAATCGAACAAAACTTGTTATCAATTTTAAAGCTCTTTGTGTACCATGTATCTTCACCGTAGTTTACACAATCTTTATTGATTTCAATCTCCGTAAGCGGAATAGACATTCCTTTTCCTATTGCCTTGATTACTGATTCTTTTCTGGTCCAGAATTCATAAAACTTATCCAATCCATCACGATTGATTTCTGCAAATTCCTGAGAGGAAAATACATTTTCGAATAAGGAATAATTTATTTCATTGATTTCTTCAATATCAACTCCTATTTCCTGTTTGCTAAAAACACATACAACTGTATTGCCGCTATGTGAAATATTAAAATTAAAACTGCTGTCTAACATATAAGGTTTCCCATAAATGTCTTTCACAATTTTATCGAATTCAAATGTGTTGTTTCCCAGTAGGTGAGATCCCATACAAATCATTAGTTTTCCAAACAAACAGTTGTATCTGTCATCCCATCTTCTGTATTTAAGTACTTCCTGTCTAAACTTTTGAGGTAAAAATTCCAGATAGTATTTTAAAATACCCTGATCAAGATTACTATCACTTGAATACTGAAATAAGTAATATTCATCTTCTTTTAAATCTATTTTAGGAATGGATTCAAAATCATTAAAGGCTAAGTAATGTGTCGAATTTTGCATCATACTATTAATGTGTATAAAAATTTACAATGAAGTTTCTCACCGTATATTTTGCATTAGACTTTACCAATATTTTATATTTTTTTAATTTCAATCATACATTCATATAATTGAATACTGCTCTCAGTACTGCTTACAATGCCATCGGTGTTTACTTGCAACAATGCCATTATTTTTTAACTGTTTCATATTCTCACGGAATATCTACGGATCGGATTAAATCAAGCCTCATAAATCTCAAAAGATTGGTCATGGCCGATTTATTTACTTTGAATTATATTTTTAGAGGTTCTTCTTGCTGTTTAAGAAACATTACTGAATACGACTGCTTTTAAAGGACAAACTGCCTTATTTTTTTCAGCAGCGTCAGATACTGACACTCCCTTTTTGATTAAACTTAATTTTAGTGCGCACATTACGCCACTTTTAGCGCAGTTGCATTTCGGTTTACGATCTTTCATCTTTTTAGCGTTTTACGTTATCAATAGTATTTTTAAAGAATAAGTGGCAGGTTTTGTCTGTAACAGACTGGGCTTTGAGATCTGAAAGTTCACAATCCTTTATCTGGCCGTCGCTTTTAGAAAGAAACGACCAGCGTTTATTAGGATTGTAATCATAAATAAAAGATCGCCCATGGTTATATCCGAACAGGCTACCAACATTCTACAGCTTTCTTTGAAAACCTATACCTGACTGGCTCTTACCAGTTTTCTTTCTAAAATCAGCCTACCCGTTTTATAACCAATAAAGAAGAGAATTGCAGTATTTAAAGCACTAAACAATGGGAAAAACACATATATGAAAAGACTCGGTAACCCAAGATTTACAAGGAGGTCTTTTACGTATTCTACACGCGATTGGTAGATAAGAAATATAATGGTAAATACTACCAGTCCGATTATAAAGCTCTTAAAAAAAACTCTTTGATGTTCCATTTTAAAAGCGGCAATAAAGCCGGTTAAAATTGTAATTAGTAGTATAACAGTATAGTTGTTTATTAAAAATTGTGCTAGTAATACAACTATATAAGGCAAGTAATTCAGTATATTTTTCATTAGTTAAATTTTATAGTGGTTATAATTTTTTCCAGTTTAGCAGGATTCGCAACAAATTGGCTTTTTTTGTATTCGCCTTTTCTCCAGGATTCGATTTGATCTTTGTAGTGTGTAGAATTTATCAAACCGCTCTGACCTCCGGCCAAAATTGTATGTGCCTGTATGTTTCCGTCTTTCACTTCATATACTGCACGGAAGACCGGATGAAACTTTTCTGTATTGATATTAATGGTATTGACATTACCTCCTATGTTGTCAATTTTTTCTCCCAGTCCAGGAATGAAGAGCATGTTGTTGATATCAAACTTAGATATCTTTTTGTAGGTCACTTTTTTCCATTGATCGCCATAACTTTGTGTTAGGGTGTCGAGTGTTCTCTTGAAAATAGCATCTACAATTTTTTGCTTGTCATCACCTCCCGGAAGAGTGTATTTTTTATCATTTAAATACTTTAAGAAGTTCTGTAATGACGGCTCTTGTTTTACCTGTAATCTGGTCTTTGCAAATTGCTTCGCTTCTTTTATAGAAACTTTTCGCAGCATTTCAAAAACAAGTCCCTGATTTCCGTCACCGTTCATATTTCCGTCCCAGTTTTTCAGTTCTTTTACAATGTTATTGTATTTTTCCTTTTGTGGATAGTTCTTTATTAATGTTTTAAAATCTGCAAGGGAAATATCAACAACATCACTTTGCATTTTCTGAATTTCACGAACCGACCAGTCTTTCTTTTCTTCTAACACCGAGTAAATACGTTTGGCTCTGTAATCGTCTTTAGAACCGTGTGCTCCGAAGTAAACATTGTTTTGGATAGGCTGTTGGTTTGCAGAAAACAAAAATCCTTTATCCGGATTATAAGCCGACCAAAAAGCATCTAAAGCTTTTACCGGAGTGTATTTTTTACTACCGTCTAATACCTGACCTATATAATCGCTGCTTCTTGCTGGTAATTCGCCCGCGCATACAATTCCAATATTATTGTCAACATCGCTGTAAGCAAAGTTTTGCGGAGGATAACTGTAGTCTTTTAAAGCTGTTGAGAAGCCGTCCCAATTTTTACTTTTCATGACTTCATACATTGCTTTTACAGAGTTGCTTTTTTCGGCAGCATACCAGTGTTGTGCATAATACTGGCCATTTTCTTCTTTGATAACTTTACCTTGTACCGTACTTCTGTACTTTTCTATGTGGTCCGATTTTCCTTTAACTTTAATGGTATAGTTTTTAATCTGAAAAGGAATCCATTTTCCTTCATAAAGATAAAGACTGTCATTCTTAACCTGCAGTTTGTATCGGTCCACCAAATCCCATTCTCCATTAGTAATTCCCCACGAAATTTTATCATTATGACCGCTTACTATCACCGGAACACCCGGTATCGTGAAACCGTATGTTTTAAAACTACCTGTTACAATATGGGCTTCATAAAAAGCCTCAGGAAGGGTTAAATACAAGTGCGGGTCGTTTGCCAAAATGTTATTTTTGTTCTTTGTTCTGGTATTGTTTATGACCCAGTTGTTACTTCCTACACCCTGATAGAATTTATGGTTTGTCATTAATTTAGCTCCGAAATCAAATAATGACGATTCTTCCGGAGTGTTTTCTACAGAAGCTGTTCCCAAATTATGCTCTCCTAGGTTAGGCAGGTTAACATTTGAAGGTAGTAAACCGGAAGGTAAGATGGTGTTTATTCCTTTTGGCTGTAGCGGATAAAAATAAGTAATTTCCTGTCCCGGTAGTTTTTCAAGAATTTCCTGCTGCTCGATGTGGTGATCAAAGTAAGTCAGGGTATAACTCATATACCAGGTGAATAACAACGAATATTCTGTTTTCCATTTTCTTGGCGCTGTTCCTAATGCTTTGTACAAAGGATCTGTATTTTCGTTGTTGTTAAGATAAGCGTTTACTCCGTTGGAATAGGCCTGCAGGTAAGCATAAAATTCCGGATTTTCTTTTTTATAGCTTGCCAGTATTTCTTCTGATTTTCTCTCGAACTCATAAGGCTTCCAGAATTTATCTGATTTTAGGGCTCCCGCCCATAAAAATTCTGACAGTCTTCCCTGTACAATTCTTGAGATCATCTCCATCTGAAAATACCTGTCTTTGGCATGCATGTACCCCAGTCCGTAAGCCGCTGCTGTTTTTGTAGCTCCATAAATATGTGGAATTCCAACATTGTCTACATAGATGTCTAATTTTTGATCACTTTGTATCTTCTGTATTCCGTCACTTTGTAAAGGCACAGACAACAAACCTGTTTTATAGGTTGTTAATTTTCCCAGGGAGCCAAATGGCCCCAAATTAAAGGTTGTGATAAATATCCAGCTCAGGGATAGTAACACAAAAAATACTACTTTAATTGTTTTGTTTCTTTTCATTTTTATTGAGATTATATCTTTAAACAATAGATTTTTTACAGTTATTGAGTTTATGTCCTAATTTCTCTATTTGGCAGAGCATATAAAGCCCCGCTCTTTTTACCCGGGAGTAAAAAGAGAGCTGTGCGGAGCCATTAAGAGATTGTATCAGGGTATTTTTAAGCTGTTTTAAAAGATTTCGACGAGCTCGGAAATGTTTGTTTTTTCTAATTTACCGTACTCCATTTTAAGTAAGGTATCTGCGGTATTGTAATATTTGTCATCATGGGTGATGGCAATAATTGTTTTATCTTCATCGCGAACCAGTGTGGCAATAATTTCGGTATAAAATTTATGTCTGAAATGCGGATCCTGATCTGCGGCCCACTCGTCAAGCACAATTATAGGTCGGTCTTCTAAAAGTGTATTGATTAAAGCGATTCGTTTGCGCTGTCCTGTAGACAAATGGGTAGTTGAAAAATAACCGTCTTTTATGTGTACCTTCCCTTCTAACTCAAACAATTTCAAATATTTATTTATTTTATCATAATCGACATTGGTTATTCCGTAGAATTCATCAAATAAATAAAAATCACTAAAAACCGGTGCAAAAAGGTTTTTTATTTTTTCCAGCTCTTTTAACGGAACTAATTCTCCATCGATATAAGCTTCTCCATTATCTAAATCGTAGAGATTTAAAACGGTATTAATAAAAGTTGTTTTTCCTTCTCCGTTACCTCCGTAAACAAAAACGATCTCGTTTCTTTTAATGTCAAAGTTAATTGGTCCGACTGAGAATTGATTTTCTCCGAAAGAAAAGGCATAGTTTCGTATTTTTAAATTTGAAAAATCTTTGTATTCTTCTTTGTTATCAACTTCTTTCAATTTTTCAAGTTCTGTAAGTTCTTTTTTTAGTTTTTCCATTTTTTTAAGGGATACTAACGCTCTGTTCATTACCGGAATAATTGACATTACACTTACAATAGGGCCCATAAGGTAGAGTAAAACAAAAATGAAGTTTATTTTAATTACTGTAGGGGTATGAAAAACTGATCCTGCATATACCAGAATAAATGTAATGAGACTATAAAATAATAACTGACTTATAATTTCACTATTGAGGTATTTTAAAAGTGCCGTAACATATTTGTCTTCTCCGTTTGTGGCAATTTTTATTACTTTCTGGTCGTAAATCTGAGTTCCTTTATCGCTGTTGATGTTAATTTCTTTTGCTCCGTTCAGGATGCTGTTGAAAATTCCTACAAAAACTTTTTCTAATTCCCGCACTTCTTTTATTTGTCCGTTACTGGTTTTGGCCCTTACCGCATATATGCATACTCCTACGGTTATGACGGCAAGACTAACAGCGAATAGTTTTAGGGATAAAAAAGCCATATATCCTAAACAGGCCAGTATAAGAATAATCGAAGAGAAAAAAGTAATAATCATTAAGGAGGCGTTTGAAATATGATTTACGTCTGTCGTCAATGTCGTGTATACTTCTTCCTTGTATTCCTGAAGCTTTCTGTATGGTGCTTTAAGAATCAATTTGATTACATCTTTTCTAATGTCCCAGTATATTTTCTGAGACAATCGAATAATTCCTTCTGCCAGCCATCTGCGCGAAACAAAAAAGACAGCAATTGTTCCTGCAAAAAGATACAGATAATTTTGCATGGATACCGGTTCAGTCGAAGTGATAGAGGTGCTTATAATTTTATTAATTATGGTGATAAATGCAAATCCCGACAATCCTGAAACTATAGCCAGTAAAGAGTATCCTATCAAGGGTTTTAAAGGTATGAGTTTAAAGTCGCTAATTTCTGATATGTTGTTTTTCATAGCTGTTTTTTAATAAAATTGTAAATAGTCCCCGGCCCCACTACGCAGGAGTTTCTATTTTACTGATTTAGTTTCCGGTGGGATGATTTTGCTTTCGCGAAAACAGAACAATACGTGTATATTCTCTTCTGAAAACTACAAATACACACTGATCATATCGTTTTTACCTTGTTACTGTTAGGTACACACTGCTGAATAAGCGGCACATTCACTAATAATTTTTGCCAGTGTTTTTACCTGATTGTGAATAAAGAAATGATTTCCGGGCAGTACCTGATAGTCAAATTTTGCACTGGTATATAATTCCCAGTTCTGAATGTCTTTGACTGTTTCTTCCTGATCTCCCATCACGGCAAAAATTGGAGTGTTAATTACAAGGCCTACTTCAGAAAGTTTGTTTTTTTCTAAAATTTCAAAATCGGCTCTCATGATAGGACTGAAATAATTGTAGAGATCTTCATCTTCGAGTATTTCCTCCGGAACTCCCCCAAGGGATCTCAGTTCTTCTTTAAATTCAGAATCGATTAGAGTATGTCTCACTTTATCATTGTAGGAAGCACCGGGTCCCGGATTACCTGAAACAATTAATATATGGGGCGAATCCAGCTGTTCTTCCATTTTTTTTGTCACCGATAATCCTAAGGTTGCCCCCATACTATGACCATAGATAATATAGGGTTGGTTACTATTTCTCAATCTTTTAATTTGAGCCACATAATCATCTACGGCATCTGTCTTTTTATGAAGATGTCTTTCGAGATTTCTTTTTCCTCTGCCCGGAAGTTCTAAGGCATGATATTCAAAACTATTCTGAATATAGTTCTTTAGGAAATCAAAAGAGTAGCAACTTCCTCCTGCAAAATGCAGTAAAAATATCTGTATTTTTTGATTTGAATACATAGTTTGTTTTTTTAAGATGTAGCGTGTTATTCTCTGTTACTTTTATGTTCTTTTCTATTTTTAGCTTTATTAAATCTATAGTTGAAATTAAGGTTCCATCTCGCTGCATTAAAATTGGTCATCTGGTTTACAACAAAATCACTTCCAATGGTTGTTTCTCTTGTTTTTCGGGTATTAAAAATATTACTTACTCCCAGTGTTAATGTTCCATTATTTTTAAACAGCGACTTTCCTAAAGCCATATTCATATAGTAAAATGACTTGGTTCTTGTCTGAGCATCACTTACAGGTGCCTGATATTCGAATTTACTTTGAAATGTAAAGTTTTTAGGAAACTTAACCTGGCTTAATAAAGTTGCAGTCCAGGTCTCATTAGAATAATCCAGATTCGTTGTTCCCATACTTCCTTTCTGATCAAAACTATAGGCATTAATTACGGCATTTAAAGACAGCCATTTTGCCGGAGCATACTGTGCTGAAAGCTCTACTCCAAATCGCGATTCTTCATCAAGATTGATTAAAACGGTTTCAAAAACACTGTCCTCATTTTGAGAGGTAAAGTATTGAAAGTTATTTCTGGTTTTGGAGTAATACAAGGATGGATTAAGTACCCATTTTTTTGTTTTGCTTAAAAGACCTAATTCGATACCATCTGTTATAGAAGGTACAAGTCTGATGTTTCCAAAAATACGGGAGTTAAAGTCCTGAAGTTCCGGAAAAGGATTTAACTGAAATAAATTAGGCCTGTTGATACGCTGGCTGTAATTTAACTGAGCTGTTGTTTTTTCAGAAAGGGCATAGCTTAAATTTACAGATGGAAATAGTCTTGTATAGGTACTGTCTATAAGAATATTTCTTGTGTTTTGATCTTTAATTTCGATACTGGTATACTCTGTTCTTAAGCCTAACTGATAACTGAATTTGTTTATCTTATTTCCATACTGCACATAGGCCCCCAGAATTTGTTCTTTGTAGTCTAATCCATTATTAAAACCATCTATTGGCTCTAAAGTTCCGTTAACCTCTTCATCAGCGGCAAAGTCTGTAGTAATTAATCGGTGTTCTACTTTTACTCCTGCTTCAAGATTTGCGGTTTCGCTTAAAGGGGTTACAAAATCAGATTGGATTACAATATCATCATTTCCTCTGTTGGATTTTGTATTGATGAGAGATCGGTCTCCGTTATTAGGGGTAATCGTTCTTCTTTCAATGTTAAAGTCTTTTGTACTATTCCAAAAATCATATTGAGCATCTATGGTGAATTTCTTACCGGGCTTTTTAAAAGTTTTGGTATAGTTAAATTCCAACTGATTGTAACTTCTTTTTTCCTGCGAATCAGCGATGGTTTGAATGTGTGAATTACCAACTCCGTCTCCTGAAAGATAATAGTTAAAAGTATTGGTATCTTTATCTTTGGTCTGATTTCGGTAAAATGCTCCTGTAATCGAATTGTTGTCATTTATAGCATAATCAAGTCCCAAATAGACCAATCCACCATCATCATGTCTGTCCTGATCTTCGCGCTGGCTTAAGAAAAGATTCTTTCCGTCTGCTGTAGTCACCTGATCTCTGGTGTTAAGTCCTACGTAATCGGAATAGCGAACTCCAAAATTAGAAAACAAATTAAATTTTCCTTTTTTATAGTTGATACTTCCTAATACTCGATGATCAGCTGGTATCCCTGTTGACAAAGTCATGCTACCGCTCAGGTCTTGTTTATTATTCTTTTTCAGAACAATATTTATGATTCCGGCCGAGCCTGCTGCATCATAACGTGATGAAGGATTGGTAATTAACTCGATCGATTTTATCGTTTCGGCCGGAATTTGTTCTAATCCCTGAATCGACGTTAGTCCCGATTTTCTTCCGTTAATCAGAATAAGTACATTACTATTGCCTCTTAAGCTTACGCTACCGGAAGGGTCTACTCTAACCGAGGGTACATTATCCAGTACTTGTGTTGCGGAACCTCCTTTTGAAATCAGATCTTTACCTACATCAAATACTTTTTTATCGAGTTTTAATGCCAGTTGAGAAGTTTCGGCTGTAACAACAACTTCATTGAGTGAGGTTACATTCGATTTCATCTTAATCGTTCCAAGATTAATATTGGATTTAGAACCGTCTACATTTAGTGCTACTGTAGTACTTTCGAAACTTAAAAATTGAAATTCGACGGTGTACTTTCCTGTTTTGATCCCTTCAATTTTAAATTCTCCTTTATCATTGGTAATTACCGTTTCTATCGCCGCCGCCGATGCATCCTGTTTTAAGATAACTGAGGCATAGGCCAGTTTTTCGTTGGGATCATCACCTGTTAGTGTTCCTGATACTTGAGTCAAAGATTGGGCAGATACAGAAGACATACATAACAATACTAATGCATATAGGAATATTGATTTTATCATGATATTAAATTATTATTTGGTTTGTTGATATTAGAGCTTTTATTAAGCTTCCCTGATTTTTAGCTCAGGACAAGATCATTTTTGTATTCGACAATTTTCTCTCCATAAAGTCTTTCAGGCTCTATATTATTGGCCAAACAATATTCTAACAGTTTGTTTGACTCTACAATTGGAATAGACTCATCGGTGTATTTGATTGAGCTGATGTATTTAAGCCAAGGCTCCATTCCCATTGCATATACAAAGACTTCGCTAGGTTTAAAAACATCTACAAGTGCTTTGGCCTGTTCGAAATTACAACCCGCTAATCTTCGGGATTCATCTTTATCTCTTGCTAAATTTTCCGGCATTAATGGGCCGTACAGCCAGGTTAAAGGTGCTCCCTCGCATTCCATTCCCAAGAAGATGATGTTAATATCTCCCATTACTTTATGAATGCGCTCGTATAATTTTGGCGATACGTTACAGGAATCTGCAGCAAACAATACTTTTAATCCGTCTTTGTAAGCAACGTGATGGCACAATTTACTTCTTACATCCAGATCGCAATGCTCTCCGACAAATGGCAATCCTGTAATAGAACAATCCTCAAAATGAATGGTTTCCATCTCTCCCAGCTCTATAATGTTTTTGAATCCGATTCTTTCAAACATTAATTTCAGGTTTGGATCCTGAAGGAAACCTCCGTTGCTTTTGGGAACTATGATGTTTTTGATTTTGCGTCTTAAACGTAATAAAGTTTCAAAAAGAATGTGATCCTGATGGTTGTGTGTTACCAATACATAATCGATAGATTCAGGCAAATCGTCATAAGAGTAACGTGATATATCCGACTCGTAACCATAACTTACTAAAGGATCGGCAAGGATTGTTGTGCTTTTGGTTTCCGTAAGGATACAAGCATGTCCGAAATATCTTGTAAGAACGCCGTCTCCGGCATAACGTTCGTATTTTTTAGATTTTTCTTTGGTAAAAAATGATTTAAACAAAGGAATATCTTCCGGCTGAATTTCAAATATTTCTGCAATTTCCCTGAACGTTTTTGGATGGTCTTCCATTTCAAACAACTGGTCAATTTTTTCGCTTTTAAAAGGTAAGTTTACACGCAAGATGTCATCGCCCGGTAATTTTGGTGTACTCAGTACAAAGGATCTCGAATCATCATCGTGTACTAAAAACAGGTTGAAACTCTGAAGCGATTCCTTGTAAAATTCTGTTTCATACAATAACGATTCGAAAAAACGGAAAGACGGATTGTTATTGATATCGTAAACCAGCTCTACAAGTCCTTGTAAACTCTCCGGTACTTTGTTGTATAATTCAGTAAGAGCATATCCTTTGGCCTCTTTTTTAAGGGTATCGTTAAGCGCAAATATATCCTCTCTAAATTTTAAAAGATTCGCACACTGTTCATTAGTATTATCAATAAGTCCTTTGATTTCATCTACTCTTTTTCCATCATAATCGATAAAAGGTCCGCCTAACATTTTAGGGGTTTTAACTGCCGCGGCATGAATCATCGGGTTCTGAACATAGGAAGTCATAATTTTCAAATGTCTGTCTTTAATGTTCATTGCCGCCGTAGCCGGTGATATTAAATGAGGCCATGCATACCAGTTGTCTACTAAAGGTTCGATAGCTAAATTTCTTTTAATGTATACTAAGTCACCATTTTGTATTTCCATTTTTTCTGAATTTTATTGATTTAAATATTACTTTTTGTTGTTATTAGAGAATTGAATAAAACGCATAAGGCATTTGACATACGATATCCTATTGACCCCGTATGCTATATATTCCCGTAAAAAATTAGGGTATCAGTCCTCTGTTATTGTTTTGGCTGAAAGTATGGTTTGGATTACTTAAGTTTTTCCAGATTTTCCGGAGCCAGCTCTTGCGAAATCTCAAACAAATAAGTTTTAAAGTCGAAGTTTTTAGAAAATAAATGATTGTATTTCTCTAACGAACAAGACATACTGACTTCAACTGCATTTGGATAGCTGTTGCAAATTAAATCTATGCCCTGAGTAAAATCATTTGTCGAATAGGTCGTTTTATTTTCTGTTACAGTGGTATCGAATTGCTTTTCGTTTTCACTGATAATAAAGTTTAACAGACCTCCTACTTCACTTTTTACTGAAACTTCATAGATTCGTTGTGCATCTTCGCAGATTACCTCATATGGAATCTGCTGATGCGTAAGAGCTTCCAGATAGCGACTGTACACTTCTTTTACATAACTGCCTTTTGTGGTTTCTGAAGGTTTCAAAATTGGTAAAGGCAGAAAATTATTTACTACACCCAGTACTTTATGGCTTTCAATATCATTGGTTCCTAATTCTCTTGCCTGTACCAAAATCAGCTGCAAAGCTTTATCTGTATACTTGTTCAGAGTTAGTTGATGCAATGCTGTAAAGAAAGCAGAGAAAGTTAAGCCGGTCTTGCTTACTATTTTTGAAAAATCTTTAAAGGCTTCTCCTGTTATCCAGGCTGTTTGTTGTACACAGTCTCTCAATCCGTTCGAGCTTTCCCCTGTCTGATCTTTTCTTACGGCATCCTTTAACGTTTCCAGCCAGTATTTCCTATATTCATTTGCTTCCGGTGAGTGCAAATATGCTTTTTGCCAAACTGCAAATTCGTAATATAAAGTATGATTTACTTCTAAAGGCTGATTATTGAAATACGCCTTCAGGTTTTTTAGCAAAATCGTATTGGTAAAAGTGTCTGTAAGTGCATGATGTATACTTAAAAAGATATAAGAATT
This sequence comes from Flavobacterium sp. N502540, assembly GCF_025947365.1. Lineage (NCBI taxonomy): Bacteria > Pseudomonadati > Bacteroidota > Flavobacteriia > Flavobacteriales > Flavobacteriaceae > Flavobacterium > Flavobacterium sp. N502540. The sequence goes on along the minus strand of NZ_CP110012.1, from coordinate 3,047,598 downwards.
CTGATCTGACGGGTTATCCACATTCTGTATCAGAAGTACTTTCACTAATGCCCCTCCCATCACATCAAAAGGTTCCGACAATAAAGCGGTAATCTGACCCTGATTTATTTCTGTTTCATAGTGAACTACAAGCGGAACTTCTGAAGAAGGTAACATACGCTGTTTTATCAGTTCGCCTTTTTTGTAAAATTGAGTTCTCAAAATTGGAAACAACTCCAAGAACGATTTAAACTCTTTTACGAAATCCTCTTTTGAGTCAAATTTGCGCCCGACTGCAGGACCGATTATTCCCTGAGACATTGTCTTTCCCAGTATAAATTCCTGATTTGGTGTTACCTGAAAATCCGCCGCCGTATTCATTGTGACATCCTCATTTTGATGCGCCTGACTTTCGCTTAGCAGCGTTAAATGATTTACAAGTGTGACCAAATGGTTTTTAAATGCGCCTGATAACTCATCCATTGTTTCTTTTTCAAATAACAAAGAAGAATATCCAATGTTCATTTTGAGTTCTCCCAATGAAATCATCCCTACAACGCTAAACCCAAGATTATTATAATTAGCTGCACTTGAATTTCCTCCCATGCTTTCGCGTCCGTATCTGAATACAGAATCATTTTCAGATGAAACATCATATCCAAAATCACCCAGATAATTGTACTCAAGATCAAAGGTAGTACTAAGGTCAACGTCGTCATTTAGAAAATGTAAAACACTGTATCCTATACCTTTGTTCGGAATTTTCAACAAGTCTTCTTTTACTTTAACTAAATTTTCCAATGCATCATTTTTTGATACATTTAATACAAATGGATAAAACGATGTGAAGTATCCAACGGTTCGGCTTATGTCTACAGTATCGATGATTTCTTCTCTTCCATGACCTTCCATCTGTATGGTCACGCTGTCTTTATGCAAGGTATCTTTAATCGCCAGTCCAAGACAGGTTAAGATTATATCATCGATTTGTGTGTTCAGCAAGGCATGGGCTGAGGTTTGTAAAAGCGTTGTCGCTTCCTTATCCAGAACCATAGCTGTAGTGGTATCGCAATTTAACTTATAGGCTTCATTTTCGCTCAATGTATATAAAGGTGTACCACGCTGCATACATATTTCCTGCCAATAAGAAAGTTCTTCGGTTGTTTTTAGCTCTTGAGCATGTGCTTTCAACTCTTTTGCCCACGTTTGATACGAACTGGTTTTGTAAGGAAGCTTATATTGGTTTCCTTCTTTAATATTCGCATACAAATCGGCAAAATCCTGTAATAAAATCCTCCAGGAAACTCCATCTACTACTAAGTGATGAATAATAAAAGCGATACGATCACCGTCTTTTAATCTAAAATGACCTATTCTTACTAAAGGCCCTGTAGCCAGATCAAAAGAAGACTGAAGTGCTATTCCGGTATTTCTAATGGTTGTTAAATAATCATCATCTTCCCTTAGATCATAAAAATGTATCGTATAACTTTCTTCCTTACTGCTTTTATTGTATTGTTTTCTGATATTATTTTCTACCGGAAATTTCATTCTCAGTACATCATGGTGTTGTACCAGCTGATCGATACATGCTTTTAAAACCTGAGGATCTACCTGATCTTCTGTCTGAAGTAAAACGGTGTGATTATAGTACTCCGGCGCATTAAAGATTTTACTTCTCACTTTACTGAAAAAGAATTCCTGAATAGGGGCTAAAACTACTTCTCCCGTCACTTCTGACTGATCGAGAATCTGATCATTTTTTTGTAACAGAGGTACAAGATCTTCTAATTTAGGATTGGCGATGATATCTCCCGCTTTAAGTGCAAATCCGTGCTGTTTGAGTTTTGAGACAATCTGAATTGATTTAATTGAATCTCCCCCAACGGTAAAGAAATTATCCTTAATTCCGATACCTTCTTTCTTTAGCACTTCTTCCCAAATACTTACCAATAGTTTTTCTTCAAAAGTTGTGGCGGCCACAAACGTATGATTATCATCGAACATTACATTTGTATGCATTGCCGGCAAGGCCTTTTTATCGATCTTTCCGTTAATTGTCAGTGGCATTTGTTCCAGCTGTACATACTTTTGAGGCAGCATATATTCGGGAAGAATTTTGGAAAGGAAAGATCTTATGTTTCCGGAATTAATGGTTTCTGATGCCACAATATAAGCAACAAGTTCCTTTGCGCCCCCATACCCTTCTTCTGCGCCAACAACAGCTTCCAGTATATGTTCATTGGTAAGCAGCTGCTGTTCTATGGCCGAAAGTTCGATGCGATAGCCTCTTATTTTTACTTGCTCATCATTTCGCCCTTCATAAATAATATTCCCCTCTTTCGTCCACTTGCCTAAATCTCCTGTTCTGTACAGATTCCCTTTCTCCGCAAACGGGTTTTTAATAAACTTGCTTTTCGTTAATTCTTCGCGGTTTAAATATCCTCTGGCAACTCCTGTTCCTCCTATGCATATTTCTCCTACTACTCCTACCGGAACCAAATTGTTGTAGTGATCCAGAATATGTATTTTAGCATTCGAAATTGGTTTTCCAATTGGAATATTGCGATAGGCCTCTGTATTGCTTTCCGGCATTTTAAAAACGGTTCCGCAAACACTGGCTTCTGTTGGACCATAAGCATTGTAATATGTTCCGTATTTAAAGTATGGCTTTATGATTTCATAATCGGGAGCCTCTCCTGCCGTAATGAGTATTTCTAATGTTTTTAGATCATCAATATCAACCAATGCGATATAAGAAGGTGGTAATGTCGCAATATTAATTTTATTTTCTTTTATGAAACTGGCCAGCGTGTTGGCATCTTTTCGCTGTTCTTCATTTGCCATGTGAAGACTTCCTCCTGACAATAGAATCATAAATGTTTCCCATACCGATGCATCGAAAGAGAAAGGGGCAAACTGCAATCCTCTTTTATGCTCATCCAGATTAAAATAATCAATTTGCGAGAGGATGGTATTTACGATCTGACCGTGTTCTATCATGACTCCTTTAGGAAGTCCTGTTGATCCGGAAGTGTAAATTACATAGGCCAAATCAGAAGGAGTTATCTCAATTGCTATCGAATCGCAGTCACTTACATCAAAACCTAAATCTACTTCTATTGCGGCTCCGGTGTAAAACTCCAGATCAAACCTGTAAGATGCTGTCGTGATCAGTAATTCCAACTGCGTATCGGCAATGATGTGCTCCTTTACCTGGTTGGGCATTTCAGGAGCGATCGGAACATAAGCGCATCCCTGTTTTAAGATCGCAAGTATAGCAATGATGTTCCATTCATTCCGATCTAACTGTATTCCTATAAGTTTTCCTTTTTTTATTTGATAATGCTTGTGAATGTAACGTGCCAAATCATCGGAAGCTTTATCTAAGGCTGCATAGGTAAACTTATTTTCATTGGTCAAAAGAGCCACTCCATCGGGAGTTCGTTTTACTTGTTTTTCAAATAATGATAATAGGGTTTCTTCTTTAGCATAAGCTAGTGTTATATCATTAAAATCCAATACCAGCTCTTTTCTTTCTTCGGCAGACAGATAATCAATTTCCTGAACAGGAATATTAGGCTGCAAAACAATTTTTTCCAGTAATTGCTTAAAGTGTGTCATTAAACCTGTTACAAACTCAGCTTCAAAAACGTCTGTATCGTACACCAGATGGCAACATAAATAATCCCCTTCTTCCGTAAAATTGATATCTAAATCGGTCAGTACAGAAGTTGCTCCCAGCTGTTTTATGGTGTCAATCTGACTATCATCTACATTAAACTGCGGGCTGTTATCAATTGCGTTCTGCAACAAGATCATCACATCAAACAGAGGCGATCTTGACATGTTTTTGTTGTAATTGATAAGCTTCAATAGATGATCAAAAGGATAGAACTGACAATCTAGGGCCGATAATGTATTTTCTTTTACTGTATCAAAAAATGCACTGAATGTCTGTTCAGGATCGATCTGATTGCGCAGTGGTAAGGAGTTGATGTAACATCCTATCTGTCCTTTTAAATCGGCATGATCGCGTCCGCCGACTGCTGTGCCAATAATAATATCCCTGCTATTGGTATATTTATAAACCAGTACATTCCATACTGCAAGCAATCCCATAAATATACTTCCTTTTTTATCTGAACACAGCTTTTTAAATTCTGCTGTTGTTTGTTTCGAAAGGTAACTTTTAAGTGCAAAACCGTTGACTGCTTTAATGGCCGGTCTGCTTTTATTATTTGTAAAGTTAATGATGGGCAATTCTCCTGAAAATGTGTCTTTAAAATAAGCTTCCTGATTTTTAAAGAAACCACTGGCAAGCTGTTCATTTTGCCAAACCGCATAGTCTTTGTACTGAATATTCAGTTCCGGAAGTTCGTGCGGAAGTCCCAGTTCAAAAGAGGTATAGAACGCAAAGATATCTTTAAATAATACTTCCAGAGACCACGAATCGCTTATTACGTGATGTATATTACAGTAAAAAACAAATTCACTTTCGGCCAGTTGAAACAAATATACTCTGATCAAAGGACCATTCTCCATATCAAATGGCTCATTAACGTCTTCTTTGACAAAAGCCCTTACATCTTCTTTTCCTTTATCTAAATTTCTAAAGTCAAAAAACTCAATTGAAAAATCGATCTCTTCCTTTTCTAAAATATGCTGTCTGATTTGCCCTTCTTCATTAATTCTGAATACGGTACGCAATGATTCGTGTCGCTCAATGGTGCTGTAAACTGCGCGTTTAAAATTTACAACGTTAATGTCCTGTTTGAGGTAAACCGAATTTGGAACCGCATAATTGAATCCTTTTTCATCCGTATCTATAAGTACAGAAGATAACAATCTAAGCTGACTGGACGATACTTCGTAACTGTTTTGTTGCTCTGCTTTAGGAATACTGTTGTGTTTATTTACTGACGAATATTTGGTAAGATACGAGACAATTTCCTGTTTGTTTTCTTTTATCTTTTTAATAAGCACCTCATCTATAACGTCATTCTTAAAACCAAGTTTAAGATCCGTACCATCTAATGATATTGTAATATTATTTTCATATATCTCATTTAATAAATTGACCATTTCATTTCGTTTTTGGTTTTACATGATGTTTTGTTTACAAATAATAAATTGTGTGGTTCTCTTCTTTTGTCTGGTTCATACAAAAGAAAAAATCAGGTGTCTTTTAGATTGTCATTACCGATTTATAGGTATTTTCTTCCTGAAGCGTTGTGAATTTTAATCCCATATCGATCTCTGCAGCCAGTTCTTTGATGGTAGATTTTTGATAGAAATCTTTAATTTTTATGTCTATATCAAATACTTTCTGAATCAGTTTGAGCATGGTAACTCCTTTTAAAGAATTGCCTCCTAAAGCAAAGAAGTCATGCAGAATTCCTATCTCCTCTTTACTGAAAAATGTTTTCCACATTTCGACCAGTTTTCTTTCTGTTTCGTTGGTTGGTTCAACATAATTGATAAAAGAAACTGCATTCTCATCCTGATCTTCCTGAAATGCTTCATTGTCGTCAAAATGTTCCAGTGCAAAAGGAATTGTTGCCGCAGTCGACGTTTCAGCTCCTGAGAAATTAATAAACTCAAACGGGTTTACTTTTACAGGAAGCTTTGTTTTGTTGAAAGCATAACCCGGCATTGCTACTTTATATGGCTTTTGTTCCCCGTAATAAGCTTCCCAATCGATATCGATGCCGTTGGTCCATAATTCTCCTATTTTTTTCAGAAGATGTTCCTGGTCGTTGATTTCCTGTTTCGGATGTCTAATCAGATTTACGACCGTATTGTTAGAAGTCGGATCGTGTTTTTGCTGTTGGAAAAGGGTTGTTAATGTGTTTCCCGGACCTACTTCGATAAAAATGGTATTAGGCTCTTTTAACAAGGTGGTTAAACCGTCCGAAAATCGTACTGTGCTTCTCAAATGATCGATCCAATATTGAGAAGACATGGCTTCTTCGGGAGTTATTAATGCTCCTGTTAAGTTGGATACAAATGGAATTTTAAGCCTCGAAAATTCTACATTTTTCAGTTCCTGTCTAAATTCCTCCAATACCGGATCCATTAAAAAGGAATGTCCTCCTAAGGAGATCTTTAATTTAGAACATAAAATTTCTTCGGCTTCAAATATTTCTATAAGGGTCTCTATTGCATCTTCGGTGCCCGATAAAACACAAGATTCCGGAGAGTTAACCACCGCCAAAGCGATCTGGCTGTTTAAGTATTTTTTTATTTTTTCTTCCGAAAGCGATACACTCAACATGCTGCCTTTAGACGATTTATTCATCAATAAAGCACGTTTTGCAACCAGCTTCAATCCTGTTTCAAAAGAAAAAACACCACTTAAACAGGCGGCAACAAATTCGCCCGTACTATGTCCTATCAATTTATCAGGCTGAATTCCCCAACGCATTAATTGTTTGGCCAAAGCATATTCAAAAACAAATACTATAGGTTGCGTAAATTCGTTTTTATTAACATCAAAACCTCCTGTGGCTGTATCTTCTTTGTACAAAACCTTTTGAACGTCGACCCCAGTCAGTTCTTTAATAATTGAAAAACCTTCATCCATAAGCTGTTTAAAATAGGGCTCATTTTCATAAAGGTCTTTTCCCATATTAAGATACTGTGCTCCTGAACCGGTACACATAAAAACTATTTTACGCTTTTGATCCAGTTTTGCCGAATAGAGTGCTGTGCTTAAAGGATCTTTTAAAATTTCTAAAGCATTTTCTTTAGAATTGCTTACTAAAAAACGGTTGTACTTAAATTGGTTTCTACCGGTTTGAAGGGTATAGGCCATATCCCGAAAACTATCGTTCTCCTTGTTTTCCAGAAACGAGATTAGTTTTTCCTGATAGGCATTTAAAGATCCCAGCGATTGTGCCGAAAAACGCAGCAGTTGATACGAATTATCCGCTATCGTTTCTGCTTTCTTCGGAGCTTCTTCTAAAATGACATGGGCATTATTTCCTCCGATACCAAAGCTGCTTACTCCTGCTCTTAAAGGCTGGTTGTTAACCGAATGCCAGGCTGCTAACTCGGTTTGTACTTTAAAAGGCCCTGATTTAAAATTAATTTCGGGATTGGGATTTTTAAAATGCAGGGACGGCGGAATCATTTTATTTTTTAACGACAATGTGGCCTTCAAAAAACCTGTAATTCCCGCTGCAGCATCGAGATGTCCAATATTGGTTTTAACCGATCCTAAAGCACAGTGATGATTGGCGTTGTAGCCAAACGATTTATTTAGTGCTTCTACTTCAATAGGATCTCCTAACTTTGTTCCTGTACCATGCGCCTCGATATAGGTTATCGACTCCGGTGTTACTTCTGCCATTTGATGGGCTTGTTTGATACACTCATATTGTCCGTTTATACTTGGAGCAGTGTAACCTACTTTTCTGTTTCCATCATTATTTACTACTGAAGATCGAATTACGGCGTAGATTTGATCGTTATCGGCTATGGCATCTTCTAATCTTTTTAAAATGACTACTCCTGCGCCTTCTCCGGATACAATTCCGGATGAATCTTCATCAAAGGCTTTACAGTGACCGTCTTTAGAATTGGTCATTCCTTCCTGGTAGGAATGTCCTCGGTATGGTTTTGAATAGATTCGTATCCCTCCCGCTATTGCTATCGAACATTCTCGCATGAGCAAAGAACGACAAGCCTGATGTACCGCTACCAACGAACTTGAACAGGCTGTATCTACATAATAACTTGGTCCTCTCAGGTTCAGATTGTAAGAGATCAATGTACTGATAAAGTTTTTGTTAGAGATCTGATTCAGGAAAAATGAGTTGACATTGTCATTGTTGGCAATCATCGTATAGGCTCTCCAGTTCATATTATCAGATGCCGATAAGTACAAGCCTATTTTATCTTTGTAAGTCCTCGGATTGTAACCTGCATCTTCCAATCCCAGCCAAACCTGTTCGTGCATCATGCGTATTTGAGGATCCATAGAGATCGCTTCCTGTTTGGTGTATCCAAAAAAAGAATAATCAAAACTATTAGGATCATCCAGAGACGCTTGTGCTTTTATTAAACTTGGGTTTGCCAGGTCTTTTTCGCTTACTCCAACAGCTCTTAATTCATCATCGGTATAAAAATGGACTAATTCTTCGCCATTTTTTAAATGCTCCCAAAACTCATTAATGGTATCTGATTTAGGATATTTGCCTGAAACTCCAACAATAGCAATATCCTTTTTTCTAGTTTTATTTTCCATAGTAATTAAATTGTACTGTATTACATTAAGCTTATAAATTCATCAAAAGCCTCTGATATATCTTCCGGCTCTTCCAGATTGTTTTTTTCCTGAGAATCGATTGTATCTAAATACTGAACAAACTCTTCTATATTCGGATTTTCAAACAGTGATACCACTTTAATATCAGTCCCTAACTGTCGGTTAATTTCATTGAGCATTTTGACCATTTTTATAGAATTTGCTCCCAGATCAAAGAAGTTATCCTGTACGCTTACCATGCTGGCGTCTTTTCCTAATACTTCGGCTATGATTTGTATGATCAGTCTCTCCTTTTCGGTTTCGGGTGCTACGTATTGTTTTTCGCTGGCTATTTTAGTTCCCGGTGTATTCCCCAATTCTTTTTTATCGATCTTTCCGTTTATAGTAATCGGCAATTGTTCTAAGGCTATAAACTCTGAAGGAATGCTATAATGCGGAATTAAGTTTTTAAGGAATGATCTTAGCTGTTCTAACGACAATGTATCATCGGATACTACTATATAGGCAATTAAACTTTTGATATTAAATTGATTGATCTCTACCATTACAACAGCTTCGTCAATTTGATTGTGAGCCAGTAAAGCCTGCTCTACTTCTCCGAGTTCAATTCGATATCCCGAAATTTTAACCTGGTCATCTTTTCTTCCCAGAAATTCGATATTACCGTCCGGCAGCCATTTTCCTAAATCTCCTGTTTTGTACAGACGTTCGTTCTCTGCATACGGATGTTCAATAAATTTCTCTGCTGTAAGTTCCGGTCTGTTTAAATAACCTTTGGCCAATCCGGCTCCTCCTATGCATATTTCTCCAATAACTCCAACAGGTACTATTTTGTGATCCTTGTCCAGAATAAAGGTTTGGGTATTGGCTATAGGTTTTCCTATTGGTATATTTCCTAATAGCAAATCATCTCCTTTAAGCAAGCCGTACATCGCAGAACAAATACTGGTTTCTGTGGGACCATAAGCGTTATAATAATTCCCTAACTCCAAATATTCTTTTACCTTACTATAAACAGGAGCTTCACCTGCTGTGATTAAAGTTTTTAATCTTCTTAAAGAATTTACATCCATCAGACTCAAATAAGAAGGCGGTATGGTAGCTACAGCGATTTTGTTCTCGATAATATATTTTTCCAGCATTTTTGGATCCTCACGGTGTTCTCTGTCGATTACACATAAACACGCTCCTGATAAAAGTGCTGTGAATATTTCGGATATTGAAGCATCAAATGAGAATGAAGCAAACTGCAATCCGTTATCATTATTTGTAATATCGAAAAGTTCGATTTGAGCGAGAATAGTGTTTACAATCCCTTTATGCTCAATCATTACTCCTTTAGGATTTCCGGTAGAACCCGAAGTATAAATGATATAGGCTAAATCATCCGTTGTAAGTTTTACATCTTCTAAATCTTCACTATAATTATTCGGTTCAAAATCGGTAACCATATCAAGCAAGGTCCCTTTAAAATCATCGCTGATCGTTATATGAGACTTATCTGCAAGGAGTAACTTTATGTTAGTATCGTCATAGATGTATGCTTTTCGGGATTCCGGATGTGCTGTGTCTATCGGAATATAAACAGCTCCTGCTTTCATAATTCCTAAAATCGAAATAATTACAGATGCATCTCTTTCTAACTGTACTCCTATAAAATCTCCTTTTACAATATGGTGATCCTGTCTTAAACAATTCGCCAAACGGTTCGAAAGATGGTCCAGTTCCTGATAAGTATACTTTTGATTTTTAAATGATAATGCTGTATTTCCCGGAGTTTTGGCAGCCTGAAGTGTAAACAAATCGATTAAGGTTTTATCAGTCGGATAGGATACTGCATTGGTATTAAAATCAACGATAAGCTCTTGTTGTTCTTCTTTCGATAGGTAATCTATGTTTTTTATCTGCTGCTTTGGATCTTGTACCAGTACTTCCAGCAATTGTTTGTAATGGTTTATGATACGTGATACCGCTTCCTGCGAATACAGGTCGGTATTGTAAGTGATGTTAAAAGCGAGATAATCTCCCTGTTCCTGAAACGCAATGTCCATATCAAACTTAGATACTTTATATCCCTTATCTTCTATCGTATAAAAAGCTGTCTGATCCAGGTTTTTGTTTTCAGCAACCTCTCTCATGTTTTGTAACATAAGCATCACGTCAAACACGGCACTTCTGCTGGTATCGTTTCGGAGATCTAGGTCGTCTGCCAAATTATCGAAAGGATACATCTGATGTTCATAAGACGAGAGGGTATTTTCTTTTACTGTTTGATAAAAAGAATCAAAACTCTGCTCCGGATCTACTGCATTTCGCAACGGAAGTGTATTGATATAAAAACCTATCTGATCACTTAAATCGGCATGTTCTCTACCTGCAACAGGCGTTCCGATAATGATATCCTTTTCAGCGGTATATTTGTGAAACAGGACATTCCAGGCGGCCAGCAATCCTATAAATAAACTCCCTCCCTGGTTTTGTCCGTACTTTTTAAGTCCGTTTGTAACTTCCGGTGTAATATAAGTTCTTAGGCTATTCCCCGCATAAGTCTTAACGGTTGGTCTTGCTTTTTGATATGGCAGATCTAAAGTAGGAAGTTCTCCAGTCAGTGTTTTTAACCAATATTCTTTATGAGCATTGTTTTGCTCCTGCTGCAATTGTTCCTGCTGCCAGACGGCATAATCTCTGTACTGGATTTTTAGTGCCGGTAATTCCGGTTCTTTCTCTTCCAGAAGCTGTTTGTATAGTGCCAGGACATCTTTTGCCAGAACATTCATTGACCAGCCGTCGCAAACAATATGATGTATGTTATAGTAAAATATATAATCATCATCTGAAAGCTGTAATATACTGGCTCTTACCAACGGTCCGTTGGTCAGGTCAAATGCTGCATAAGTATCTTCTTTTATATACTGGGCTACGTTTGTGTCCTGATGCAGATCGGTCGTGTAATCCATATAATTTACACTGAACCCCAGTTCCTTTGTCGTTTTGACTAGCTGTCTTACCTCTCCCTCATTATTGATTTTAAATACGGTTCGCAAAGCTTCGTGTCTGCTTATAGTAGCTTCTATTGCTTTTGAAAAACATTTTACGTCATACGCTCCTTTTAAAGCTAGGTGAAAAGGCATGTTGTATACTCCGGCACTTCCTGTAAACTGACTCAACACCCATAATCTGCGTTGTCCTGCTGAAACCGGATAATCTTCGGCATCCTGAACTTTTTGTATGGAGAGATGCTTTTTTACTTCCGAGTTTCCAATCAAATTAGCATGTGCCTTGATGGTCGTACTTGAGAATACTTCTTTTAATCCCAGTTTTACTTCAAAAACTTTATGATATTGGTTGATCAGTTGTGTCGCTTTAAGACTGTGGCCTCCCAGTTCAAAAAAGTCATCTTCAGTTCCTACCGTATCTAATTGAAGTACTTCCTGCCAAATGGCTGTAATTTGTGTTTCAAGTTCATTTACCGGAGCCACATACGCTACACTTGATGATCGGCCTTTATTTAATGTCAGTAAATATTTTTTGTCTACTTTTCCATTTACAGTTAACGGAATGGCGTCTGTTTCTATAATCACAGAGGGTACCATATACACTGGTAATTTGCGCTCCAGATATCTTTTGATCTCTTTTGATTCTTCTTTTTGAGAACAAACAATAAAAGCAATAATCTCTTTTTCGTTCTCCTTTTTACTGTCTACTAATACAACTGCCTGCTGGATCCCGGGATGCTGCAGCAACTGTTGTTCGATTTCACTTAATTCTATTCGATAACCTCTTACTTTGACCTGATCGTCTCTTCGTTGTTTGTAAATGATCTCTCCATTATCCATCCATCTGGCAATGTCTCCTGTTTTATAAGATAATGAACCCTTTTCTGTTGCGATAAAACGTTCTGCATTAAGTTCCGGACGGTTTAGATATCCTTTTGCAACTCCTGCACCCGAAATTATAATTTCACCGTACATTCCAATATCGCAAGGATTACCCTGCTGATCTACAATCGCTATGGTGGTATTGGCAATAGGTTTCCCAATGCGTACCTCAGCCTGATCGCTTGTCATTTCTTTTACGATACAGCCTACAGTCGTTTCAGTTGGTCCGTATTCATTAAATATGCGGATGTTTTTGTCGATGTCCCACACATTCTGCAATTGATTCTGAGTTAATTGTTCACCGCCGCAAATAATGATTTTAACCTTGGTTTTATCTATACGCAGCTCTTTCAGTAACGAAAGGTGCGAAGGCGTTAATTTTAAGGTATCAATATTTGGGTTGGTAAAACTTTCTATAAGCAATTCGTTAATTGACTTTTCATCCGATCCGATCCACAATTGTTTCCCTCTGGTTAAACTTGTAAAAAGGGAAGTTATGGTAAGATCAAACGAAATAGAAGTAATCAATCCCCAGTTTCCTGTTTCCGCATCCGTAAAATAATAGTCATTCGACCATTGTATATAGTTTAAAAGATTGGCATGAGTGATTAGACAACCTTTTGGATTTCCGGTAGACCCTGAAGTGTAGATGCAATAGGCAATATCTTCCGGATTGGCTTTATTAAATAGTGACGTATTGACCTGTGTTTGAAATATTTCTTCTTTAGACGGATCAAGAACGGTTAAATCAGCATAAATTTCTGTCCCAATTACAGCCGGTGTACTGATGAGAAGCTTACAGGCTGCATCTTCCAAAACAAATTGAATTCGGTCTTTAGGATAAGCGGTGTCCATTGGAATATAGTAGGCTCCGGCTTTAAGAATTCCTAAAACACTAATCATAAAATAAGGCGAACGATCCAGTAAAACCGCAACAGGGTCTGCTTTTTGAATGCCACAATTCTGAATTAAATATTGAGCGAATTGATTTGATTTTTCGTCTAACTCTTTATAAGAAATAGTAACATCATCATAAGACAGAGCCGTGTTATTTCCTTGTACTACTGCCTGCTCGTTAAAGATTGCCAAAATAGAATCAAATGATGCATATTCTTTAGCAGTATCATTCGATGCCTCTATAATGGCCTGACCTGCTAAAACATCATTCTGATTGGTAAAAACTCCCTTAAGCTGAGAAGCCATTAAAGCTGCTGCGGCATCGGAGTAAAAAGCGGTATCGTAATACAAATCTATGGTTAAGCTGTCGCCATAATCTACAGCGCTAACCTTTACTTCAAAAACATCCGTTACACTAAACAGGTCTCTTATTTTTAAAATATCTGAAGAATAGTTGTCATTCAGCTCTGCATACTCAAACACATAGTTGAAGATTGTGGCTGCAGTGGCTTCCTTATCATGAATTCTGTTTACATAAAAATAATCAGACCACATTCCGATTTCTGCAACTGATTTTTTGATAAATGCAATGGCTTCTTTTTCTGATAGTGATGCAAATTCGTTCAGGCCAACCGGAAGTGTTTTTGCTACTAAACCAAATGTATTTTCAAGTTCGTTATAATATCTTTTAAACGGAAGATATCCGATTGTAAAGGAGTCCTCGTCAAATTTTGACAGATAAGCCGCGAACTGAGATAATAACAAATGTTCGGCAGAACTATCCTCCTGAGCCATTTTAGCTTTTAGTTCGGTATAAGCATCTCCGTCAATAATGCAGATGGATTTTCTTTGAGGACTGAACGTCTGATTATTGCGATTCTTAAACGGTACAATGTCTTTGGTTAAATCTGTCGGATAGTTTTTCCAAAAATTAACTCCTTCTTCTTCCGGATCACTAAACAACTGTTGCTGCCAGGCCGAAAAATCCTGATATTCTACAACTTCTCTCTCTTCTTTTTCATACGAGGTTTCGTCGATGATGGCTTTGGATAGTTCGCTGCATAAAAAGGCGGTACTGTAACTGTCTGCCCAAAGTGAAAACAAACGCACTGCCAATACCTGATTTCCTTGTGAATCTTTCAGCAGACAAAAACGTATCGCACTATCTTTTAAAGGGTCGTACCCGTATCCTAAACTTTCCTGAACAGTCGTCGTAATAGTAACCTGATCCAATGACTGAACCGTTCTTTCTACTATTTCTGTTTGTTTTATTTCAGATACTGCCTGAACCGGGAAACCAACATTTGGCGCCTCGTTCATTTTAAACAATAAGGTTTCATTTTTACTTATTACGAGTGCTAATCCGCGTTTTAACTTTTCTAGAGTCACCTCACTTTTCAGATCAATAACTACCTGATTAAAATAGTCTTGTATGTTTTTTTCAGCTACACTCCATAAGTTCATTTGATTTATTGAAAGCTGATATCCTTCAACGTTATTTATTGTTTCTTTTTCCATGATTTTAGTATCTGATTAATTAGGTATTCAAACTGTTCCGGCAGAACGCGAACAGTACTTTGTTTTTGGATTAGGTATGTTTAGAAATTAAAATAAGGAGGCTATAATTTGTCTGCTGCCTTCATAAGGGCTTCTTCCGTGTGACATCAACATGTTGTCTAAGAACAGTACATCTCCTTTTTCCCACGGAAATAAAACGGTAGCTTTTTGATACGCTTCTCTGATTTCTTCGATTTCTTCTTTCGAGATTTCGGTTCCGTCTCCGTAGAAGGTATTATTTGGAAGCTGGTCTTCTGAATTTACCAGATCAAAAAAGGAGGCTTCCAATGCATATTTGTTAAAAAAGTAAGCGTGATTGAACCAAACTGAATCTCCTGTAGCCGGGTGTTCCCAAATTGCTTTTTTAGTCCATGTTAAAACTAAGTTGGTATCGCTTTTCCATTCAAATGAAATGCCTTGTTCGTTGCAGGTTTTCTCTACTTCTTTTTGGTCTTCGGTCTGAAAAACTTCTTTCCAGGACAAACCATAAGCTTCGTTGAGGTTTCTCACATATTTCACTCCTTTTTCCAAAAACTTAGTTCTTGTTTTTTCACTTAAATACTCTAGTACTTTTTTGTTATCGGCTATCGGAGTTTCGCCTTGTTTGTCGGCTGGATCGATACAACAGAATACAATATTACTTGGATGAACAGGAGCATACGAGCTTTCGCTGTGCATTTCGATCGAATATTCTTTAGGATAAGTTGTCGTATGGTACACGTTCTTTCCAACGGAATAGCGAGGTGATGATCTTAAATTATATTCAAGAGGAGTATCAGCATATAATTTGCTGAAGTTCTCAAATTTTTCAACGGTGTTAATGTGAAATCCTCTAAAAAGTAGGGCACCGTAAGTATTTACTTTCTCCTGAAATTCGGCTCTGTTTTGAGCCACCCAGTCGTTTAACTGCATTCCGACTGCCGATGGTTTAACCACCAATGGAAATCCTGCATGACCCGGCCATACCGAATAGTCAACCTGTGCAATATCGGTTACTTTTTGTGCTTTAATCCCTTTTAATTTTTGTATACTATTGATCATAATCTTATTTTTTAGAATACAGCTTTTGACTGTAGTGTTTGTAATCAAAATATTTAGTTATTAAGATTCAGAGCTTTACAAATCAGGTTCGACCAAAAATGATCCAACCTGATTTGCTGCTCTGTACTCTAATTTGAAAAAGAATTTTTATCCTTGCGGATATGATAATCTGAAGGGGTTACTTTTTTACCAGCTTAAATTTATTGGCATTAAGGCTTCTTAGGATTTGCTTGGTTTCTTTTTGGAAATCAATATCATCAATCCTTTCTGCTTTGTTTTCTAAAAGCTGTGACAATAAATACTTAAAGTCGTTCATCAGGATTTCGATAAAACTTTGATTGTACAAATCGGTGTTGTAATTAATGTTATAGTACAGGTGATTTCCTATTTCTTTAACATTAATAAGCATGTCCAGTTTTGATCCTTTTTGATCCTGAACCACAATCTGATCCGTCTCTTCCTGTGTAAGCAGTAAATCTTTATTATTTTCTGCTGCTCCCGTATTGTGATAGGATATCATAATATCATACAAAGGATTACGGCTGGTATCTCCTTTTATGGTTAAATCGTCCAGCAAGTTATCGAACGGATACATTTGATGTTTCATATTCTCAAACATGGCTTCTTTTACCTGATCAAATATCTGGTCAAAATTGTCCTCCGGATTGATTTGATTGCGGATCACAATATTGTTAAAGTAAAGTCCGATTTGATTTTCAAGATCTACATGATCTCTGCCCATAACCGGTGACCCTATGCTAATATCTTTCTGATTGGTATATCTGTAAAACAATATGTTCCAAACCGCTACTACTCCTGTAAATAAGGTTCCTCCTTTTGTTTTACAGTAAGTTTCAAATTTTCTGGTAACGGTATCAGAAAGAAATGTTCTTAACGTTTGTCCATTATTGGTCATCACTTTTGGTCTTGCTTTCTGACTAGGAAAATCTAATACTCCTCTGTCTCCGGAAAGCGTTTGCAGCCAGTATTTTTTGTGGGGATCAAAAGCATTGTTTTCCAATTGCTGCTTTTGCCATACCGCAAAATCTTTGTACTGGATAGACAGAACCGGAAGCGAAGGCTCCGTGTTATTTTTGAATGCATTGTAAAATGCCAGTACGTCTCTCTTTAAGATGTTTATGGAAACTCCGTCTCCGATAATGTGATGCATGTTATAATAAAAAACATATTTCTGATCTGATACCTGCAGTAATGCAATTCTTAACAAAGGTCCTTCTGCAAGATTAAAAGGCTGTAAAGTATCCTGCAGTATATAATCTGCTACAGCATTTTCAATATTTGCCTCTCCTCTGAAATCCTGTTCCTGAATGGTAAAGTCAATTTCTGAAGGAGTAATGATCCATTGTCTGACCTCAGTATTTTCTCCTTCTTTAAATACGGTACGCAATGTTTCGTGACGCTCGATAACAGCATCAATGGCTTTCTTTAAAAGCGGAATATCATATCCTTCCAAAGTAAGCTGCGCAGGCATATTATAGGAAGTATTATTTTCTCCCGACTGACTCAACACCCACATGCGATACTGACCGCTTGAAAGCGGATAATTCGCTTGTTTCGCAACAGGGCTAATTTTTTCGATTTCATTGCTTTCAGCTGAAGCACCAAATAATAGTGGACAATGTTCCTCGATTGTTTTGTTGACAAATAAATCTCTAAGTTCTAACTTGATTCTGTACTCTTTATGGTATCGGGTAATAAGTCTTGTCAGTTTTAAACTGTGTCCTCCAAACTCGAAGAAATTATCGGTAACTCCTATACGTTCTCTGTCTAAAATTTCTTTCCAGATGGTTACCAACTGCTCTTCATTAGTATTGCGCGGAGCAACATAACCACTTGCATCTGTTCCTTGTGATGCCAGTTTTGGCAAAGCTTTTTTATTTACTTTTCCATTAGAAGTAAGTGGCATTTCATCCAGAGGGATGCACAAAGTTGGCACCATATATTTAGGAAGACTTTCTAAAAGATATCCTTTAAAATCATCAAGTGTATAATGGTCTTTAAGTACTACATAAGCGACTAATTCTTTCGAATAAAACTGATCTTCATGTACAATAACTGCGGCATGATTCGCATACGGGCAGATGTTTAAAGCTGCTTCTACTTCGCCAAGTTCAATTCTGAATCCTCTGATTTTGATTTGTTTATCGTTTCTTCCCAAATATTCTATATCTCCACTTGAAAGTCGTTTGGCAACGTCTCCGGTTTTATAGAGACGTTCTCCCGGATTGAACGGATTGGTCATGAATCGTTCTTTTGAAAGTTCAGGACGATTTAAATACCCTCTTGAAACTCCGGCTCCTGAAACAAACAATTCTCCGGCAACTCCCATGGGTACTAATTCCATATTTTCATCCAGAATATAGCAGCTCATTGTTGGGATAGGTCTTCCGATATCGCTTACATTAAGATTAATTTCACGTATCCCGATCTCTTTAAAGGTTACGTGAACCGTTGTTTCGGTAATACCGTACATGTTGATCAGAGCACAATCCGGATATTGAGCCGCCCATGGTTTAAGAACTCCCGGTGTAAGTGCCTCACCTCCAAATATTACGTAGCGTACTTTCAAAGGATGTTTTTTGTCGATTACCTGCTCCTGTAAAGCATTGAATGCAGAAGGGGTCTGATTCAATACGGTTACTTCCTGCTCTGCTAAAAGATCTGCAAATGCTTCTGTATCTTTTGCAACCAGTTCAGGAACTATCACCAGTCTGCCTCCGTATAACAAGGCACCAAATATTTCCCAAACCGAAAAGTCAAAACTATAAGAATGGAACAGGCACCATACGTCTTTTTCATCAAAATCAAACAAAGGTTTTTCCGTAAAGAAAAGTCGCACCACGTTGCCATGTTCAATCATTACCCCTTTAGGCACTCCGGTAGTTCCTGAAGTATAGATTACATAAGCCAGGTTGTCTAAAGGTAAATCCAACTCTAAATTGGTCGTTTCATAAGCGGAAAGAAATGCAGCTGCGTGATCTAAATTTACCAGCTGAACAGGGATATCCAGTTTTACGGTTTCACTGCTTTTTGTGCTTACCAATACAATATTTGACTTACTGTCATTTAGTATAAAACTGATACGCTCCGTCGGGTATTCAGGATCAATAGGCACATACGCCCCGCCCGCTTTTAAGATTCCAAGTATTCCGATGATCATCTCAAAAGAACGGTTGATACACATTCCTACCATGACTTCCGGACCTACACCCTGCTCTTGTAAGTATCTGGAAAGCTGATTTGCTTTTTCGTTCAATACTTTATAGGTCATGTGTTTACCCTCTATAGTCAAGGCAACGGCATCCGGAGTTTTTGCCGCTTTTTCTTCAAAAATCTCCACCATATTCTGATCTGCCGGATAATTTACTTCAGAGGCGTTGTAAGCTTTAGTAAGCACTTCGATTTCTGCTGCACCCAGCATATTGAAATCTCCTATTGTAGTAAACTGCTCTTCGGCCATTTGACACAAGGCTGTTCTGAAATGTTCGGTAATCATCTGAACAAAAGCAGCTTCCATTATCGAACTGTTGAAGGTAAAATCGATCACCAGTCTGTCTTTCAGCATAGGCTGAATCGAAAGCAAATAGTTATTGTTTTCTTTTACATTTACACTCTCTATTTCTAAAACCGGTTTCTGCTTGCTGTCATTGCTTTTCGACGGATAGTTGGTAAACGATAATAAAGTATCAAAACAATCTCCTTTTATTTCGTTCCATTGCTGAATTTTATTAAGAGAGGTATGTTGAAAATTCCTTGCCGTTACAGACGTTTTCTGAAGCATGGCCAGGAAATCAGTAATCGTTTGATTCTGATCTATTTTTGCTCTTAACGGAATGGTATTGATATACAATCCTACTTTGCTGTCGTAATTGAGTTCTGCCGGACGTCCGGAAACGGTAACACCGTACACAATATCTTTAAAGCCAGTGTATTTTGACAATAAAATGGCCCAGACAGCCTGTGTTAAAGTATTAGGTGTAACATGCTGTGCTTTAGAAAAATCATTTATTTTTTGCGTTAATTCGGCATCAAAATCAATGGTAATACGCTCGTATTTTCCTTTTCCTTTGTTACGTTCGTGTAATGCTTTACAGAAAGGCAGTAATGAAGGTTCGTTAAAATCCTGCATATAAGTCTGCCAGAATTCTTTTTCTTCAAAGGCGTCTATCGCTTTAATATAATTGATAAAATCTTCGTATCGGTCTTCTTCCTGTGCCTCAGGTTCTACACCGTGCATTAGGTTGGTGTATGCACGTATCACTTCCTGAATGATCACTTGCCCGGACCATCCGTCCCATAATACGTGATGTTTCGTCCAGATCATTTTATAAGTACTCTCTCCAAACTTAGCCAGCGTGATACGCATTAAAGGC
The DNA here is from genome assembly GCF_025947365.1 of Flavobacterium sp. N502540. Classification (NCBI taxonomy): domain Bacteria; kingdom Pseudomonadati; phylum Bacteroidota; class Flavobacteriia; order Flavobacteriales; family Flavobacteriaceae; genus Flavobacterium; species Flavobacterium sp. N502540. Next base: position 3,027,580 of record NZ_CP110012.1, on the reverse strand, counting down.
GGATTTGTAAAACTAAAATCTTCAAATCGGTCTTCGTCTTTTAGTTTTTTAAATGTTATGTCTTTTTCCTGATCGGTACTGCCCGTTAAATCAACCAATCGCAACGGAACTTCTACTTCTTTGTTTACAAACTGAATCGGAATATTTACTTTATCATAAATAAAACCGGTTCTCAGGATGGTATGATTGTTAATGACATGCTGCCAGGCTTTTTTAAAGCGAACTACATCCAGTTTAGACGAAAAAGTAACGTCAAACTGGGTATGATAAGTGGTGTTTTCTTTTGCTCCGGTACTGTACAAATAGGTACTGTGAAATAAAATCCCTTCCTGAACAGGGCTTAATCCGTACATAGAAGAAATGTTTTTTCGGTCCAGTTTAAAATCTTCTTTCTTTAAATAAGCAACAAGGTCGGCTTTGTTTTCTTTAATAAACGAAGTTATGTCCTGACGTTCGGTGATAATCTTAATATCAGAAGGTGTAAGTTTTCCTTCTTTTCCTAATAAAACTAAATCCTGCCCGTTAATTTTAAGCTGAAATCCAAGGTCTTTTAATTTTTTTATGAATTTTTCCATGATTTTAAAAATGTTTTCTTGTAGCGTAGTCACTCTTTACTGTTAATATGAAATAATACGGTGCGTTATCGAATGGTAATCAGAATACAGCAATTCCTCTTAAGGTATCCTCGTATTCCGTAGCCGTTGTAAGGATACTTTCGATACTTTCTAAAAAGGAAGTGATGGTTTCAGCTTTAAAATAAAGGTCATTGTAAGTGAGTATAAAGTCAAAACTGTTTTCTCTTTCCTGTACTAAAAGATTAAGGTCGTATTTTCCGAGTCCCTGATTTTTATACTCAGACGGTTCTCCTTCTTTTTCGGTAACGGCATCGTACCTGTCGTACAAATACAAAACATCAAACAGCGCTGTCCTGCTCATATCCTTTTTGGGATTGATTTCTACAACCAGCTTGTCAAATGGAATTTCTTTATTGTTGTATGCTGTCTGCCAGGTATTGGCAACCACTGTACAGGCATCTTCAAGTGTTCCATTTCTGTCCAGTACAGATCGCAACACTACCAGATTTTCTATGGGTCCTACGGTTGATTCTGTAAGATGGTTGCGCATGTTCATCAAGGTACCTATCACGATATCCGAAAGCCCTGAAAACTGAGCCAAAGCCATCTTATAGGCGGCCAAAGTCACCATTTGCGGACTAGTGCCATTAACGGCTGCGAAGGATTGCAGACTGTCTTTACTAAAAGAAAAAGCACGTGTTGCAGTTTGATAAATATGAACCGGTACGCGTTCTGAATCGGTAGGAAGATACAGCACCTGATTATCGGTTAACTGTTTTCTCCAAAAAGCAACCAACGTCTCTGTTTCGTAAGGATCAACAGCTTGTTCCCATTCTGAAAAATCTTTGTATTGCATGGTAAATCCTAATGAATCGTCGGGATGCGAAACGAAACTTAAAAAATCTTCTTTGAGAATCTTAAGACTAAAACGGTCTGCCACTACATGATGAAGTACAAATAGTATCCTGATCTGATCCTCCAAACGTTCGAAATAGGCTTTTACCAATACTCCATTTTCAAAATCAAAAGATATTTTGCGTAATTCTTCCTGATTTTCTTTCAGATTAAGCTGTTCTTTAAGCAGCTTTTTTATTTCGGTTTCTTCAGGAGTTGTAATGACTTGAAAAATCTGATCGCCTTCTCTTACGATTTTGGTTCTTAAAACATCATGACGGTTGATCAATTGTGTAAAGGCACGATAAATTTCTTCAGTACTTACCTCTTTTTCTATTGTAAAACTCAATGGTATATTATGGTAAACTGGTCCTCCTTCGTAGAGATAATCTCTTTCGAAATGGTCGATGAACCACATCCTTTGCTGGTGATAGGATACAGGTAATTTCATATGTTATGGTATTAAATAGTGATAGTTATTAGGGTTCGTTATGAGTTTAGAATCTTAGTACACTTTCATCCTGAGATTCTTCGGCAACTTCAGATTCAAACAAGGCATCAAACTCTTTAAAATCTAATGAATCGCTTAATCCAAAATCAGAAGGGGTTAGTTCTCTGTCTTCTTTACTAATACAGTGTTCGATAAGCTGGGTTAAATATTCTATATACTTATCTGCCAGATTTTGAACGGTTTCTGATTGGTATTGTGCTTCGGAGTAATCCCAGGAAATTCTAAGTTCATTGGCCACAATAATTGCTTTTACAATAAATTTTTCCTCGAGTATAGAAGTTGGACTAATATGATCTCCTCCGTATTCCGGAGCTGATGAAAATACAGCACTTTGATTCAGCACATTATCGATCTGTCCCAAATAATTAAAGACAACATCCCATCCGCAATCTTTTAACGAATGGCGTATTTCTTCAGACGAGTGCAAATAACGTAAACAACCGTACCCCATTCCTTTGGTTGGAATCCTGCGCAATGCTTCTTTTACCGATTTAACAATATCGCCTTCCGTTTCGGCATTTTCTTTTGACAGGATCACCGGATATTTATTGGTAAACCATCCTGTAGTACCGCTAACATCAATGTCTTTCAGTACATTTTCTCTTCCGTGGCCTTCAAATCCTAATGCCAGTCGTTTTGTTCCCAGAACATCTTCAAAAGTCATTTGAAGTGCGCTTAACATCAAATCGTTAATTTCTGTATTATAAGCTGAATTGGCATCTTTCAACAGGTGTTTGGTATATTCCTGATTTAGAATTCCGATCTGAGTTTTCTTCGTTTGTCTGGTAGGTTTATTGGCCGAAAAATCGGTTGGAAGCGGCGTATAGTCGCTATTAATTTGCTGCCAGTACTCTAACTGAGATTCTATTTCTTCGGTCTCTGCAAAGTTTTTCAACTTATTGATCCAGTCTCTGAACGAATTGTTTTTATTTTCCAGATACAGCTTTTCGTCTGTTGTTTCTTCTGTCAGCAGTGTTTCCAGATCATCGATGATAAACCTCCAGGAAACTCCGTCTACCGCTAAGTGATGCGATACCATGAAAAATCGGTTGTAGGGTACAGCGTCCGGCATTTCGATAAGAACAAAACGCGCTAAATCTCCTTTTTCAATATCCAATGATTGTTGGTATTTTGTACAAATTGCCGTCACCGCTTCTGCAACATTCTTTTCGTCATCGATCGTTTCTGTTCGATAGAAATTAACCGATTCTCCGTAAAACTGTTTCCATTCTTCCTGTCCCTGAACAGTCTCTTTTTGGTATTTTGATCGAAGTGAATCATGGCGTTTGGCTATTAATTCAACTGTTTTTTCGAGTTTTTCTTTCGGGATCTTTTTATCGATGCTCAATAAAACCGCCTGATTGAAATGTGACAATACAGCTTCATTTCTTTCAAAAAACCATTGTTGAATTGGAGATAGAGGTACTTCTCCTTCTAAAATTCCCTGCTCGGCGGTACTAAACTCCTTGCTATTTCGTTCTGCAGCAACCGCCAGTTCTGCGATCGTTTGATAGTCAAATAAATCCTGAACCTGAACCTGATAGCCTTTTTTCTTGGCACGGCTTACTACCTGAATGACAATGATAGAATCACCTCCGAGTTCAAAGAAATTATCTGTTACTCCTATTTCGTCAACATTAAGCAGATTTTGCCAAATAGTAACCAAATCCTCTTCTGCTTTTGTGGTTGGTGCGACATAAGTACGTCCCGTTGCAGCTGTAGGCTCCGGCAATGCTTTTCTGTCGATTTTTCCGTTTGAAGTAAGCGGCATCTGATCCAGTACAACATAGACCTGAGGAACCATATAATCCGGAACAACTCCTGAAAGATACGATTTCAAATCAGCCTCTGCATACCCTTCTTCAACAACCAGATAACTTACCAATCGCTTAACTCCTGTAGCGTCTTCTCTAAAAGAAACCTCATTCTGTACAACACCAGGATACCCTTGTATCACACGACTGATTTCTTTTAACTCTACACGGTATCCACGAATCTTCACCTGATCGTCTACACGGCCTAAAAATTCAATCTCGCCTAATGAATTTCTACGAACTAAGTCTCCCGTTCTGTATAAAACAGCGCTTTTACCTGCTGCAAATGGGTTGGCAATAAATTTCTCCTGAGTTAAGTCTTCACGATTCAGATAACCTTTCGAAATTCCTTTACCTCCCAATAATAATTCTCCTGAAACTCCAATTGGACATAACGACATATCACTGCTTACGATATAAGCTTCACTGTCTGAGAATAACTTCCCAACCGGAATGGTTACATAATCAAAAGCAGGATCTACTTTGTGAAGCAATTTTCCAATCGTACTCTCGGTAGGACCGTAATGGTTTACAATCATCACATTTGAATCTTGTGCTGCGATCTCTTTTACATAAGACACCTGAAGTACGTCTCCTCCAAATATTAAAGTACGTGCCGGCAATAACAAATCAGTATCGATGCGTAAAGCCTGCCAGTGACTTGGTACTATTTTGATACAATCAATTGGGTTAGCATTAAAATACGCTTGTAATTTAACCCCATCCATTAAAGTATCTTTATTGAATAAGTGCAAACATCCTCCGCTTAATAAAGAACCGTACAATACAGTATTTCCTAAATCGGCAGAAAGTGAAGACATTAATCCGAAGCTTTTATTGGCACTGATCGAAATCTTAGCTTCTAATCCTTCGTAATAGTCTACCAAATTCTTGTGACTTACCTGAACTCCTTTTGGCTGACCTGTGGTTCCTGATGTGTACACAACATAAGCAGTCGTATCTTCTGTTGCCAATGTTGAGAAAGTAACCTCCTGCGGAAGTGCCTGGATATCGGCATACTGAATATCGATAGAAAATATTGGAACTGAAAAATCAATTACATCAAATAAGCTCGAAGATTCAATCAGCAAACACTTCACATTGGCTTCCTGTACCATGTACAACTGACGCTCTTTTGGTAATGAAAGATCAATCGGAACATAACCTGCTCCTGATTTTAAAATAGATACCATAGCCAATAAAGACCAGTTTGAAGTATCCATCATCATGGCAATCAAATCACCCTGTTTTAAATCATACGTTTGTTGATAGTAATACGCCAATTTGGTAGCAGCTTCATCCAGCTCCCTGTACGTCATACGGCTATCATTATAAACAAATGCAATTGCATCCGGAGTTTGGGCTACCTGCGCTTCAAAGTGAGATAATACAGTTCCTTTTCCTGATAATGTATACTCAGGTGTGTTATAATCTACTAAAAGTGCCTGCTCTTCTTCGGCGCTAAGCATGGCCAGATTTCCTATTGATGAAGTATCGTCTGCTAAAATAGTGTCCAGCAAATTCTCGTAATGAGATCGGAATCCTGTAATCGTAGACGAATTGAAAAGTGCGCTGCAATAGTTGAATGAGAAAGAGATTCCTTCCGGACTGTCTTCTGCAAAAATGGTCAGATCGAACTTCGAAATGTCGTAATCCATTGGCACAGACTCAATCGTTATATTACTAAATTCAGCAATTTTAGCCTCTGGGTTGTTGTTTAAAACAAACAATACCTGGAATAAAGAACTTCTGCTTTTGTCTCTGGCTTTCTCTACACGATCGACTACTTTTTCAAACGGAACTGCGATATGATTGTACGCTTCTAAAGTGGTTTGTTTTACCGATTTCAGCACTTCATTAAATGTTGGATTACCGGATAAATCAGTACGTAGTGCCAAAGTGTTGACAAAAAATCCAATCATCGATTCTAATTCCTGCTGCGGACGATTGGCTACCGTAGTTCCAACACAGATATCAGACTGACCGCTGTAACGGTACAGCGCTACTTTGTAAACACTCAGCAATAACATGAATAAAGTTACGCCCTCTTCTTTGGCATAAGCACGTAAAGCCTCACTGCGATCGCGATCTAATTTAAAGTTTATGTAGTCTCCTATACTGCTTTGAACAGCTGGTCTTGCATAATCTGTTGGAAGTGCAGAAGGTGCTACTCCTGTTAATTTAGACTCCCAGTACTCTAATTTCTCCGCCAGATAATCTCCGGAAACCTCAGAACGCTGCCAGACTGAATAGTCGGTGTATTGGAAACTAAGAGCTGGTAATACCGCCTCTTTTCCTTCTGCATAGGAAGCATATAATGTTTTAAATTCATTAACGATAAGTGATGTCGACCATCCGTCTGTTGCGATATGATGACGAACCAATAATAAAATATGCTCTTCCTCTGATACCCTGATAATTGTAGCACGTAACATATAATCTTTAGACAGATCAAAAGAACGGCTTATTTCGTCTTTGATAAAAGCTTTCTGATCGGCTACAGAAGTAAGAACAGTAAGATTCCAATGCTCTGAAGGCTGAACTTTTTGATACGCTATTCCTTCTTTTTCTAAATAAATAGTACGCAATGCCTCATGACGCTCTACAATTGTTTTTAAAGCTTGTGATAGATAGTCTGTATTCAGAGCTCCTTTTAAGTTTAATAATACCGGTACGTGATAATTCTCACTTCCTTTTAATTTATCAATAAACCATAAACGTTCCTGAGCATAAGACAATGGAATGTCTGCAGGCAAGTCTTGTTTGACAACCAACGGAAGTGCAAGCGTATTGTCCTGACTTTCGATAAAAGAAGCCAAAGCAGCAATATTAGTATGATCGAATATATCGGTAATATTGATGGCAACATTAAGTGTTGTTTTAATCGCTGATAGTAAACGAACGGCAAGCAAAGAATGTCCTCCCAATTCAAAGAAATCATCCGTAACTCCTATCTGTTCTACATTCAATAAATCCTGCCAGATCGCAACCAGACCTTTTTCGGTTTCAGTTTCAGCTGCAACATATACACGTCCTTCTGTAACTGTAGGCTCCGGCAATGCTTTTCTGTCGATCTTTCCGTTTGAAGTAAGCGGCATCTGATCCAGTACAACATACACCTGAGGAACCATATAATCCGGAACAACTCCTGAAAGATACGATTTCAAATCAGATTCTGCATACCCTTCTTCAACAACCAAATAACTTACTAAACGCTTAACTCCTGTAGCATCTTCTTTGAATAAAACCTCATTCTGTACAATTCCGGAATACCCCTGAATTACACGACTGATTTCTTTTAACTCTACACGATATCCACGAATCTTCACCTGATCGTCTACACGGCCTAAAAATTCAATCTCGCCTAATGAATTTCTGCGAACTAAGTCTCCCGTTCGGTATAAAACTGTGCTCTTAGCTGTTGCGAATGGGTTGGCAATAAATTTCTCCTGAGTTAAGTCTTCACGATTCAGATAACCTTTCGAGATTCCTTTACCTCCCAATAATAATTCTCCTGAGACTCCAATTGGACATAACGACATATCGCTGCTTACAATATAAGCTTCACTGTCTGAGAATAACTTACCAACCGGAATGGTAACGTAATCAAAAGCAGGATCTACCTGGTGCAATAATTTTCCAATCGTGCTCTCGGTAGGGCCGTAATGGTTTACAATCATCACATTTGAATCTTGTGCTGCGATCTCTTTTACATAAGACACCTGAAGTACGTCTCCTCCAAATATTAAAGTACGTGCCGGCAATAATAACTTGTTATTTATGCTCAACGCCTGCCAGTGACTTGGTACTATTTTGATACAATCAATTGGGTTGGCGTTAAAATACGCTTGTAATTTAACCCCATCCATTAAAGTATCTTTATTGAATAAGTGCAAACATCCTCCGCTTAATAAAGAACCATACAACACAGTATTTCCTAAATCGGCAGAAAGTGAAGACATTAAGCCGAAACTTTTGTTGGCACTGATCGAAATCTTAGCTTCTAAACCTTCGTAATAATCTACCAAATTCTTGTGACTTACCTGAACTCCTTTTGGCTGACCTGTGGTTCCTGAAGTGTACACCACATAAGCTGTAGTATCTTCTGTTGCCAATGTTGAGAAGGTAACCTCCTGCGGAAGTGCCTGGATATCGGCATACTGAATATCGATAGAGAATATTGGAACTGAAAAATCAATTACATCAAATAAGCTCGAAGATTCAATAAGCAAACACTTCACATTAGCTTCCTGTACCATGTACAACTGACGCTCTTTTGGTAACGAAAGATCAATTGGAACATAACCTGCTCCTGATTTTAAAATAGATACCATCGCCAGTAAAGACCAGTTTGAAGTATCCATCATCATGGCGATCAAATCACCCTGTTTTAAATCATACGTTTGTTGATAGTAATACGCCAATTTGGTAGCAGCTTCATCCAGCTCCTTGTACGTCATACGGCTATCATTATAAACAAATGCAATTGCATCCGGAGTTTGGGCTACCTGCGCTTCAAAGTGAGATAATACAGTTCCTTTTCCTGATAATGCATACTCAGGTGTGTTATACTCTACTAAAAGTGCCTGTTCTTCTTCGGCGCTAAGCATGGCCAGATTTCCTATTGATGAGGTACCGTTTTCTAAGATAGCAGTCAATAAATTCTCATAATGTGATCTTAAACCTGATACAGTTGCAGCACTGAAAAGATCTGTACAATAGTTGAATGAAAAAGAGATTCCTTCCGTGCTGTCTTCTGCAAAAATGGTCAGATCGTATTTGGCAATATTATAATTCATTGCCATTGGTTCGATGGTAATATCACTAAATTCAGCAACTTTTGCCTCAGGGTTGTTGTTTAAAACAAACAATACCTGGAATAAAGAACTTCTGCTTTTGTCTCTGGCTTTCTCTACACGATCGACTACTTTTTCAAACGGAACTGCGATATGATTGTACGCTTCTAAAGTGGTTTGTTTTACCGATTTCAGAACTTCATTAAATGTTGGATTACCGGATAAATCAGTACGAAGGGCTAAAGCATTGACAAAGAATCCAATCATCGATTCTAATTCCTGCTGCGGACGATTGGCAACGGTGGTTCCGATACAAATATCAGACTGACCACTGTAACGGTATAATAATACTTTGTAAACACTCGACAATAGCATGAATAAGGTTACACCCTGCTCTTTCGCATAAGCTCGTAAAGCCTCACTTTGATCACTGTCTAACTTTAAATTGATATGGTTCCCGCGACTGCTTTGAACAGCTGGTCTTGCATAATCTGTTGGAAGTGCAGAAGGTGCTACTCCTGTTAATTTAGATTCCCAATACTCTAATTTTTCTGCTAATACCTCTTCAGACAACTCAGTACGCTGCCAAACGGAATAATCCGTATATTGAAAATTTAGCACTGGTAAATTAGCTTCTTTTCCTGTTGCATAGGAAGCGTATAATTCTTTGAATTCTTTAACGATTATAGATTCAGACCATCCGTCTGTTGCAATATGATGGCGTACCAATACTAAAATATGTTCTGCATCTGATACCTTGATAATCGTAGCACGTAACATATAATCTTTAGATAAATCAAATGGATTGTTTATCTCTTCGGCTGTAAATTCTTTATAATCTGCGACTCCCGAAACAACATTCAACTCCCAACGGTCTGAGGATTGTACCACCTGATAAGCAACACCTTCTTTTTCTATAAATATAGTACGGAGTGCCTCATGACGTTCTACAATTGTTTTTAAAGCTTGTGAAAGATAATCAGTATTAAGAGTTCCTTTTAGTGTTAATACCGTAGGCATATGATAATGTTCACTGCCTTTTAATTTATCTATAAACCATAAACGTTCCTGAGCATAAGACAATGGAATATCTGCGGGTAAGTCTTGTTTACTTACCAAAGAAAATGTTGAGGCAGTATCTTGTTTTTCTATAAAAGAAGCCAGATCTGAGATCGTCGGATTACCAAATACGTTTGTAATGGTAACGCCAACGTTCATTACTTTCTTTATTGCCGATATTAAACGTACTGCTAATAAGGAATGTCCTCCCAGTTCAAAGAAATTATCGGTAATACCAACTTGCTCTACATTTAGCAGATTCTGCCAAATGGCAACCAATTCCTCTTCTGTTTTTGTTCCTGGCGCTACATATTCATATTCCCTGCTGAATGTTGGATCCGGTAATGCTTTTCTGTTTACTTTACCATTTGATGTCAATGGAATTTCATCCAGTTGTACCATTATTCCCGGAATCATATACCCCGGAATATGTTCTTTTAGATAAGCAATAAGATCTTCTTTTGTTTTATTTTCTTTAAAAACTACATAGGCTACCAATTCATTTACTCCGTAAGCATCTTCTTTGGCGATAACAACTCCCTGATGTACAAACGGACAGCTGTTGATAACGGTATCCAATTCTCCCAATTCAATTCTGTACCCTCTGATTTTTACCTGGCTGTCTTCTCTTCCCAAGTATTCTATAGTACCATCCTGAAGCCACTTTGCATTATCACCCGTTCTGTATAATTTTCCTTCCCCAAAAGGATTTTGCACAAATCGGTAAGCATTAAGTTCAGGAAGATTGATGTACTCTCTGGCTACCTGAACACCACCTATGTACAGTTCTCCTGTAACACCTTTAGGCTGTATGTTCATTTCGCTATCCAGAATATAAATCTGAGTGTTTGCCACGGGAACTCCTATCGTAACACGTTTTAAATCTACCGCATTAAAAGGAACAATCCAGCTTGTCACATCGATCGAAGCCTCTGTAGGTCCGTATAAATTGCTCAAAACAACATTTGGCAATACTTTTTGAAAATCTTCTACCTGGCTTATTTTTAAAGCCTCCCCACTACATACCACATTTTTCAGACTGCTGCATTTAGAAACATCAATGTCCAATAAAAATGCACTTAACATAGAAGGTACAAAGTGAATCATTGTTACCCCGTGTGCTGAGATCAATTCTCTTAAATAATCGCTGTCTTTATGTCCTTCCGGTTTTGGAATTACTAATTTACACCCTGCCAATAATGGAAGAAAGAATTCCCAAACCGATACATCAAAACAGAAAGTAGTTTTTTGTATCAATACATCGTTAGCCGTTAAATTATAGTACTCCTTCGCCCATAACAGACGGTTCACCAAACCTTTTTGTTCGTTCACAACTCCTTTAGGATTTCCTGTAGATCCTGAAGTGTAAATTACATAAGCCGCATTTGTAACAGGTATTACTACAGCAGGATTAGTTCCGGACTGATTGACAAGTACGGAATCCTGTTGATCAAGATTAAGTATCGTAGTACCTTCCAGAAAATTAACTTTGTTGATACTGTTGTTATTTGCCAATACAACTTCTGCCTTAGTGTCTTTTACAATGTACTCTATTCTTTCAATCGGGTAATGAGGATCAATAGGTGCATAAGCTCCTCCGGATTTCATAATACCCAACATTCCAATAACCATTTCGAAAGAACGCTCCATACACAATCCTACTATAGATTCTGTTGTAACATTGATACTGCGTAAATAATGAGCCACCTGATTGGCTTTTTCATTTAAAGCTGCATAGGTCATTTCTTCTCCTTCAAAAGCCAAAGCAACTCCTTGCGGATTATTAACAACTTGTTCTTCAATGAGGTCTATAAGCGTAATATCAACCGGATAATTCGTTGCCGTAGCATTAAAATCCTGTACTAATTCTTTTTCTTCTTCCTGACTGATGTAAGTTAGTTTTCCAATAGGAGTTTCCGGTTGAAATAATACTTCTTCCAGGATTTGTTTATAGTGTCGTATTAATCCTTCGATCATTTGATGTTCGTACACCTCGGTATTATAAGCAACATCTAAAACCAGGTGCTCTCCGGCTTCTGTGAAATTAAGCTCTACATCAAACTTTGAAACTGTTTCTCCCAAATCAAGAATTGCATCGGTTTTTGATGTTGGTATTTCAATCGTCTCCTCATTTACCGCTGTATTCTGAAGTACTAACAAAACATCAAACACACTGCTTCTTCCTGCATCTCTTTTGATGTTTAAGTTTTCTACTAAACTGTCAAAAGGATACATTTGATGGTTAAACGCCTCAAGTGTCTGCTCTTTAATTCGCTTGTAAATTGAAGTAAAATTCTCCTCGGCCCCTACAGTATTGCGCAAGGCAAGAGTATTTACATAAAAACCAATCTGATTGGCTAAATCTGCATGGTCACGTCCTGCTACCGGGCTACCTATAATAATATCTGTATCTGAGGTATATTTATGAAACAGAACATTGATCGTGGTTAGTAAACTAATAAAAGTACTGCCATTGTTCTCTTTTGTAAAATGCTGAAGCATCGCTGTTGTTTCCTTAGAAATATAAGCTCTTAAACTTCTTCCTTTATGTGTTTTCACAGAAGGACGTCGTTTTTCTGAAGGAAGATCCAGGATTGGTAACTCTCCTGAAAGACTTTCCATCCAATAAGCTTTATCCTTAGTAGAAACCGCTGAATTGATCTGTACTGCCTGCCAGTTTGCATAATCTTTATATTGAATGGCAAGAGGTGCAAGATCAGGAGCATTCCCTTTTACAAAAGACTCATAAAATGCAAATACATCTTTTGATAATACATTCATTGACCAGCCATCACCTATAATGTGGTGCATGTTGTAATAAAAAACATAAGTATCCTCTTCAGTCTGTAATAAACTTAGACGAAATAATGGCCCTTTTTCTAAATCAAACGGAACGAATGAATCTTCTTTGATATAACCGGATACACTGGCATCTTTATCTGCAACATTTCTGAAATCAACATAAGACAACCCGAAGTTTACGTCTGTTGTTGGCTGCACGTACTGTCTCACATCACCGTTTTCATCCATTTTGAAAGTAGTACGTAAGATCTCGTGACGCTCTATAGTAGCGATTATCGCTTTTTGAAAGTATCCGATATCATAATTACCTTTTAAAATGGTACGCATAGGCATATTGTACACCTCAGACCCTCCTTCAAACTGGCTTAAAGTCCAAAGACGGCGCTGTCCGGCCGATACTTCGTAACTTTCAGATTCAGAAACTGCAGAAATTGACTCAAAATTAAATTTTGCATTGTTTTTACTGCTTTTAAGTAAGGCGATAAGACGATCTTTATTGGTTGAAATATCATTTTTATCCTCCGCAGTAAGAGCTGCTGTATTTCCTGTTACTCTTAAATTTTCTTCTGAATCATCAAGAAAAATTTGTACTTCTTTATGGGATAAGCCGGTAATTATTGATTTGATATCTTTCATCGTAATAGTGTTTTCTAAATGCTTTATTTTTGAATTAGTAACTGATATATTTAAAATAACCTATGTACAACACCAAACACATTGTTCTAAAAGACAATGTGTTGTGATGATTTACCAGGTAGTAAAAACTAAATTTTGATGTGGTAAAAAAGGATTGAGATAAGAGATCTTTTACACTTTATAACAAGTACAAAAATCACTTTAATGATTCGCTCCATTATGTAGGAGGCGATAATCTAACTGAAAAGAAAATCTAAAAACTATGCCTTTGCAAATACGTTTTCTTCCGGATTGGATAAATACGACAAAGGTATTATGGCTGATATATTCTGACGCAATGAACTTAATCGTACGCTGATTCTGTGCTGATTGTCGACTCTGAAAACTTCACATTCCAAACCTGATAGTTCACCATGCTCGATTTTAAGTTTATCGCCTATTTTTGGCAGTGCCGATTCGACTTGAACATCGGTGATCTCTTTTCCCTGGGTAAAGAGTTTGATATAAGCAATTTCTTCTTCGGAAACTTTGCCGTATTCTTTGCCGAAAGACAAGTAGGAACAACCGCTCTCTACATTTAAAGCATCATGAAAGTCTTTGTTGTTTTTAATGTTTACAAAAACATAACTGGGAAATAACGGAATTTCAATTTTCTTGGTTCGGTCACTCCATTGTCTAATGCTGGTGGCCATAGGCAAAAAAGCTTCTAATTTTTTTTCCATTAATTCTTTGTAGACTTTACTCTCATGTCTGTACTTTACATAAAGGACATGCCAACCTTGTTTTCGATCCATATTATTTGGTTTTTTTCGTCACCGGACATAGCTGCGCTATTACCAGTCACATGGTTATTTTTTTTAGATACGTTTTTTGGTTTAATAGCTTTACCTTTTTTACTCTAAAGTAATTTTGGTAATGATGTTTTTGTTGGAACTCTCAAGGTAAATTTTGATTCCTTTTGAGTGTGTTGTAAAAATCTGAAAGTTGCTAATCCAACTACTTATTTTTACTGAAGTAAATTTACAATATAGGTTTTCAAATGCTACTACACCAAAGTGTAGTTCAATTGGTTAGCGTTAAATACTACCTTATTGGGTAGTTTATCCTTTACAGAAGAAAGCTCAAAATCTTCCGGTGTAACTAAATGTTTGTTCTCGTTGTAAAAAGTAATAAGACCATTATAAGACATCGATACAGGTATCGTTTCTGATCCCAGGTATTCGATTGATTTGCCCACAATTTTTGCTTTGATGCCCATTAGGGTTAGTACGCGAAGCAGTTTGGCATCGATTTCGGCAAAGGCCATATTGTCTTTGTGTTTGCAAACCGGTGCAATGGCACAAACCAATAGTTTTTTTAGCAGGTTAACATCACGAACACCTTTTTTAATGGCAAAACGTCCAATGTGCCAGATTTCATTGATGGCATCTCCTTCTGCACATAAAAAAGGGTTGATCCCAAACATTTTTTGAATAGGAAGTGGAGTAATAAAATCCCATTTTAGAACTCTGATGGTACCGGTAAAGTCTCCCAATTCGTTTTTGAATGCGAATATTTTGGAGTTTTCAAGGAAGTTCATTTCTTCTTTGTAAACGGCATCAATATCTTTTTGATAGTGGCCCGGAAAAACTTCATTAGAGTGGTGATTGAAGTTTTCTGTGACTACAAATTTTGACATACGGAAGATGTCATTCTGACTAATTTCGGTGTGGTTGTTTTTGGCGAGTTTCATAGTGTTTGTTTTCTCCAAAACTATCACCACAATTTACGCTTCATATTACACAAAATACTAGTTTACAGTATTTTAATTAAAAACTACCCTTAAGTGTAGTTTTTAAAAATGAACTTTAGAAGAAAAAAAAAGACATTAAAAAAAATATATCTGCTCTACTCTATATTAAAATTTTATAAGTTAAGTATTAAAAATTTTAAGATTATATCTCCAATTTTCCTATATTCACATCCTGTTAAAAAAATCTTAAATATGGTAATTGAAAACGACTTTTTTTCCACAAACAACACCGTTCAGAAGATCTCTGAAGATGAAAAAGGCAGACTTGGAAATTATTTAGAACTGGTCAAAGCATTTGCCAGAACAACTTACAGCAGTATTTATATTATTGATTACGAAAAAAAGGGGTTTGAGTATGTGTCCGAAAATCCATTATTCTTATGTGATCACACTCCGGCAGAGGTTCAGGAACTCGGATATGCCTTTTATTTTAAGTATGTGGTCAAAGAAGATCTGGATTTATTACTAAAAATCAATACTATAGGTTTTGATTTTTATCAAAACATTCCTGTAGAAGAACGCCTGAATCATACCATCTCTTATGATTTCCGATTGAAAAATCCCAATGGAAAGACTTTTTTGGTGAATCAAAAACTGACTCCTGTTTTCCTGACCAATGACGGTAAAATCTGGAAATCGATTTGCATTATCTCGCTTTCTTCTGAATTGCAGTCGGGGAATATTAAAATTTATAAAAAAGGAGAAAATAAGATCTACAGTTATGATCTTGAGGGGAGTTTCTGGAAGGTGCTGAAAAAGATAGAACTAACCAGCCGTGAGAAGGAAGTTTTGCAGTATTCTATCAGGGGTTTTACCATTGCCAACATGGCTGATAGTATGTTTGTATCTGCGGATACCATTAAGTTTCACAAGAGAAAATTGTTCACCAAACTGGGGGTGGGAAATATTGCTGAGGCCATTGCTTATGCCACCAGTAATAAACTGATTTAATATTCTTTTCTCCCTTATAAAAACTATGTTTCAATGCGTGGAATATTTTCACGCAGATTTTTTCTGTTGGATTTTTTCTGTGGCTATGGTTTAAACACATAGGAACATGGTCTTTTACAGCCTAAAATAAGGCGTTTCACTTTTAATAAAACGCAGAGCGTTATAATAGAGGAATGTGTTTCTATGAGACACTCTTTACTCTTTTCACATCTCTTAAAATCTATGTTTCTATGTGTTGAATATTTTTCACTCAGATTTGGCAGATTGTGCAAATTTTTGAAATCCTTATAATTGTGGCTATGTCTTAAACACATAGAAACATAGATTCTCCGGATAAAATTAAGACGTTTCACATTTTATATTTCACATCTAACACTCCATAAAATCTATGTCCTACACAGTAAATTATCATTGCTAAAAGCCCAAAAAGGGATTCTATAAATCTTCATCTATGATTGCGGATAAATAAAACTCAGGGAATTTTTTGAACTTTTTACCGGTCGCAATATTAAAAAGCAAATGAGTACACAGAGCTGCTACCGACCAAGATGCAATGGCCATTTGTGGCGGTGACTGACAGCCCTTTTCGATTTTGTATTTTTCAATAATACTGTCCATCCATTTTTGCGGATTTCCCCAAAATCTCAAATAACTTGAAGCGTAATCCATCATAGTCGATTCATTGAATTCTTCTTCTCCATTTGCCAGCGCATTTAAAAGAAGGCCATCTCTGGCAATAACAGTTACCAGACTTCCCCATCCAATATTATAAGGATGCAGCACCGGAATGTCTAACTTTTGACAAGCGGTATCGAATATCAGCGGTACCGGAGAAGAAAAGTCCAGCGTATTAATTGCCGCTTTGTGACCTTTAATATGATCCCCTATGTTTTCGACAGTCAGGAAAAAATCAATACAATTGATTTCTGCATTTTTATTGATTGATTTCAATCGTCTTGCCAAAGCATCTACTTTGTTAGAATCGATATCATCTTCTGTATAGTTCTGTCTGCTCAAATTAGACCGCTCTACCTGATCCCCATCTACAATAGTGATTTTTTCAAAACCAAAACGCAGCGCACATTCCGCAATTACGCTTCCAATACCGCTTCCTGCCAGCAAAATTGGAAAATCTTTTATAATCTCTTGCTCTTCATCGCTTAGATAAAGTTTATTCTTTGAATAACGATCATCCATAGTATTATTTTTTTATTCAAAATTAAACAGAAACAACCAGTACCCTTTTAACCTAAAGGGTAGTTTTTACCGTTTGAACCCCCAGTATCACTGATTTAACCACCTTAAAAACCATTACAAACTGTAAATCAACACACTAGACGCAAAACAGAAAAAACAAATAAATCACTTCAGTCAAAAAACAACTGAAATACAGCAAATTACAATATCTGTAAAACAAAAAAACAGTTACAAGAATACTCCTGTAACTGTTTTTTTATACTCTTTTTTTTTAGATGAACTATAGCTCTAAAAAACCAATTCTTCCCCAACAACAGAAGGAATCAACTGTTGTTTGTTTAAAATTTGTATGGATTCTATGTAACCGGCCAAATTGGTGATTGTTGGCTCTTTGTACAATTCCTTAAGTTCAATTTTAATATTAAATTCTTTCTGAATCTTAGAAATTACCTGAGTGGCTTTCAGACTGTGTCCACCAAGCGCAAAAAAGATATCACTTACTCCTATTTTCGTTTTTTGTAAAACTTCCTCCCAGATGGCAACGAGCTTTTCTTCTATTTCATTGGCTGGAGCCACATATTCTTGTTGGATAACATCCTCTGTACTTACCGATGGCAATGCTTTTTTGTCGATCTTGCCGTTGGGTGTTAGTGGAAATTTATCCAGGAACACATAATAACTTGGCAGCATATACTCTGGTAATTCTCTCGATAGTGATTGACGAAGCTGTTGTTTGTCAATAGTTGCGGTACTCACCAGATAACTGACAATGACCGGATCTCCGTTTACAGTTGCTGTGATGACCACACACTGATCGATATCTTCCTGAGATTGTAGTACCTGCTCGATTTCTCCGAGCTCGATACGATGTCCTCTGATTTTAACCTGACTGTCTTTTCTACCAATGTAAGCGATGGTGCCATCAGGTAACCATTTGCCCAAATCGCCTGTTTTGTAGAGTTTGCTGTCTTCTTTGTATGGATTGACGATAAACTTTTCGGCGGTTAGTTCCGGTTGGTACAAATACCCTCTGGACAAGCCATCACCTGAGATACAGATTTCTCCAATTACACCTACAGGCTGCAAGGCCAATTCTTCTGAGAGCACATAAAACTGGGTATTGTCTAAGGCTTTTCCAATAGGCACGGAATTTTCATAAGTTCCTTCTACTCGGTAATAACTGCTGTAAGTGGTGTCTTCTGAAGGACCGTACAGATTTCGAATAGCGATGCCGGAGTTGGTAAAATGGTTGGCAATACTCACCGGGAATGCCTCTCCGGCAAGGTTGATTCCAACGGCATTCTCAAAGGTGGTTCCTTTCTCTATCAGGGTATGAATTACAGAAGGCACGGTATTGATCAGTACGTTTTTGTCGCTCTGAATATAATCTCCTATCGATAATCCATTGGCCAGTAAACGTATTTGTTTTCCGATACTTAAAGGATAGAAAAATTCGTAAACGGACAGATCAAAACAGTGTGAGGTTACGGCGTATAAAATATCAAAATTAGTATCGCTAAATTCTCTTTGTGACCAGCATAACATGGCCACAGCGTTCTGATGGGTGATCATAACACCTTTTGGTTTCCCTGTGGATCCTGAGGTGTAAATGATGTAGCCCAGATGCTGCGAACTAAAAGTGATCTGCGGCAATGATTTTGATATGGATTCTGCTTGTTTGAAAGTTGTTATAAAGTTATCGTCTATGGTAACTTTACATTTACTGTCTTGCTCGATGTATTCGATACGCTGTGTCGGATAGTTGGGATCGATCGGAACGTAAGCACATCCTGATTTTAAAACCGCCAATAAAGCAATAGGCAGCCACTCGCTGCGACCGAGTTTTACTCCTACTAAATCTTCTACGGCTAAGTTGTAATTACTTAACAGGTAGTGTGATAATTCATTAGAGATTTCATCGAGTTCTTGGTAGGTAAAACTTTTTGTATCGGTTACTAAAGCGATCTGTTCCGGGGTTTTCTTCGCCTGGGCTACAAATAAGTCAACCATTGTATTGTCCTTAGGATACGCTACTGCTGTGTCGTTAAAATCCTGTAACAATTGTGTGGTCTCGGCTTCGCTCAGGTAGTTGAGTGTAGCTACTTTTTGCTCCGGATATTGGATGGCTTTCGTTAAAAAAGTATCTAAATGAGCCGCCAATCGTGCTACAAATTCCGGTTCGTAAATATCAGTGTTGTATTCGATATGTAAGCTTAGTTCTCCTTGATACTCTGCGAAAGCAAAGGTTAAATCAAATTTACTGAAGGGTCTTTTCAACTGCTTGTAGGATGTTATTTCAACACCGTTTATGGTTAGGTTTTCAGACGCTAATATTTCCCGTTGATTTTGAAATACCACTAAAACATCAAACAAAACCGAACGGCTTAAATCTCTTTTAAGATCAAGCGCTTCTACCAGACTATCAAAAGGATAATCCTCATGAGAATAGGCTTTTAATAAGGTTTCTTTTTGTATCTTCAGTAATTCTTCAAAACTTGTTTTTTCCTCAAAAGCGGTTCGAATAGCCAGCGTATTTAAATACAACCCAACCTGATTTTCCAGATCACTGTGTTTTCTTCCCGCTATCGGTGTTCCCAAAATGATGTCTCTGTTGTTCGTATATCTGGACAGTACTCCGTTTATACCGGCCATTAAAAGCATAAAAAGTGTTACCCCTTTTTGCTGTGCATGAGTGTTAAACTGAGTGGTAATTTCTTTTGAAAAAGAATGCTTCAGTCCCGAACCGTTATAGGTTTTAAGCTTCGGTCTTGTTTTATCGGAAGGCAGTTCCAAAACCGGCAAATCTCCCGAGAATGTCTCTAGCCATACCGCTTTAGATTTTTCCAACATGGCTAGCCTGGACGGACTGTTTTGCCATTCTGAATAATCTTTATACTGAATAGGCAAGTCCGATAATAGGATCTCATTCCCTACAACCAATTCATTATAAATCGTTATAAATTCTTTACTCAATATCCCCATCGACCAGCCATCGCCAATAATGTGATGCATATTGAGCATTAGAATATGATGATCTGCAGTTGTCTTTACGATCTCTCCTATAAAAAGAGGTCCTTTTTCTAAGTCAAAAGCATGCCTTTGAAGTGTATTAGCATGATTGCTCAGGACTTCAGCTGTGGCATTACTTAAATCTGTAAACTGTAAAGCTCCACTGTATTGAGCCACCGGAACAATATACTGTCCCAAATTACCCTGATCATCTTCTTTAAAAATGGTACGCAAGCTCTCATGTCTCTTCACTAAAATTTGAAAGGCTTCGGCTAACTTTTCAAATTCCAACACTCCTTTAAACTCAAAAGCATTAAATAGATTATAGGCTGAATTACCCGTCTCAAACTGACTTAAAGTCCACAAACGGTGCTGAGACGAAGTAAGCGCATAAGATTCTTTTATTGCCGCTTTGGGAATTGATTCTGAAGAGGAAAGTAATTTGGTCAGTTCGTTTTTATGTGCTTTAATCTCTTCAATAATTTCGGTAGTTAAAGTCCCCTTCGGAGCATTAATTTTCAAATCCCCATTTTCTACCCGAAGTCTGATATTCAAGGATTGTAACGTATGTAGTAAATTTTTTATCACGATATCATTTTTTAAATAAATTAAAAAGCATCTCTGTTTTTCAGAATCATTATATTCTCATTTCACTAGTTAGCATCAAAAAATACTATCGGCTGAATTGAGATAACTTTATATCATAATTTCATCCAAATCATCAACCGACTCTCCGGCCAATTCATTCTGAAACACAATAAATTTCAGTTTTTCCGAAACTCCAATAACATTCTGAGTTTCATACAAATCCTCAATAGAAAATCTCGTATCAAAAGCCTTGTTGATTCTGTTGATTAAAACAGTAGCTTTTAAACTGTTTCCTCCTAATTCAAAGAAATTATCCGTAATACCAATTTTCTCCAGTTTTAGAATGTCTTGCCATATGGCTACCAGTTTTTCTTCAATTTCATTGGTTGGAGCCACATATTCCTGTTGGATAACATCCTCTGTGCTTACCGATGGCAATGCTTTTTTATCGATCTTACCGTTGGGTGTTAGAGGGAATTTATCCAGGAACACATAATAACTTGGCAGCATATATTCCGGTAATTCTCTCGATAGTGATTGACGAAGCTGTTGTTTGTCAATAGTTGCAATACTCACCAGATAACTGACAATGACAGGATCTCCATTTACAGTTGCAGTAACTACTACACACTGATCAATATCTTCCTGAGATTGTAGTACCTGCTCAATTTCTCCGAGCTCGATACGATGTCCTCTGATTTTAACCTGACTGTCTTTTCGGCCTATGTAAGCGATGGTACCGTCAGGCAGCCATTTGCCCAGATCGCCTGTTTTGTAGAGCTTTGTGTTCTCGTTAAAAGGGTTAGTAATAAACTTTTCTGCGGTTAGTTCCGGTTGGTACAAATACCCTCTGGATAAACCATCACCTGAGATACAAATTTCTCCAATTACACCTACAGGCTGCAAGGCCAATTCTTCTGAGAGTACATAAAACTGAGTGTTGTCCAGTGCTTTTCCAATAGGCACTGCGTTTTCATAAGTTCCTTCTACTCTGTAGTAACTGCTGTAAGTGGTGTCTTCTGATGGTCCATACAGATTTCTAATGGCGATGCCAGAGTTGGTAAAATGGTTGGCAATGCTCACCGGAAAGGCCTCTCCTGCAAGGTTGATTCCAACGGCATTCTCAAAGGTGGTTCCTTTTTCGATCAGGGTATGAATTACGGAAGGAACAGTATTGATCAGTACGTTTTTGTCGCTCTGGATATAATCTCCTATCGATAATCCATTGGCCAGTAAACGTATTTGTTTTCCAATACTTAAAGGATAGAAAAATTCGTAAACGGACAGATCAAAACAGTGTGAGGTTACGGCGTATAAAATATCAAAATCAGTATCGCTAAATTCTCTTTGCGACCAGCATAACATGGCCACGGCATTCTGATGGGTGATCATGACTCCTTTTGGTTTTCCTGTGGATCCTGAGGTGTAGATGATGTAAGCCAGATTATCCGAATTAAAAGATACCTCTGGAAGGAATTTTGATATGGATTCTGCTTCTTTAAAGGTTTCTAAAAAACTGTCGTCTATGGTGATTTTACATTTACTGTCTTGTTCGATGTATTCAATTCTTTGCGCCGGATAGTTGGGATCGATCGGAACATAAGCACATCCTGATTTTAAAACCGCCAATAAGGCAATAGGCAGCCACTCGCTACGACCGAGTTTTACGCCTACCAAATCTTCTACGGCTAAGTTGTAATTGCTTAACAGGTAGTGTGATAATTCATTAGAGATTTCATCGAGTTCTTGGTAGGTAAAGCTTTTTGTATCGGTTACTAAAGCAATCTGTTCCGGGGTTTTCTTCGCCTGGGCCACAAATAAGTCAACCATGGTATCATCCTTAGGATACGCTACTGCTGTGTCGTTAAAATCCTGTAACAATTGTGTGGTCTCGGCTTCGCTAAGATAGTTGAGTGTAGCTACTTTTTGCTCCGGATTTTGAATCGCTTCTGTTAAAAAGGTTTCTAAGTGGGAAGCCAAACGCGCTACAAATTCTGATTCATAAATATCGGTATTGTATTCGATGTCTAAAGTCAGCTCTCCCTGAAATTCTGCAAAAGCAAAGGTTAAATCAAATTTACTAAATGACTTTTTCAGATTTTTATACGGTGTTATTTCTACGCCGCTTATTCTTAGGCTTTCAGATGCTAATAATTCCTGTTGATTTTGAAAAACCACTAAAACATCAAACAAAACCGATCGGCTTGTGTCTCTTTTAAGATCAAGCGCTTCTACCAAACTGTCTAAAGGATAGTCCTGATGCGAATAGGCTTTTAATAAGGTTTCTTTTTGTGTTTGAAGCAGGTCCTGAAAACTTACTGTTTTTTCAAATGTGGTTCGAATCGCCAGTGTGTTTAAATACAATCCAACCTGATTTTCCAGATCACTGTGTTCTCTTCCGGCCACAGGAGTCCCTAAAATAAGGTCGCTGCTGTTGGTATATCTGGAAAGTAATCCGTTTATTCCGGCCATTAAAACCATAAAAGGAGTTACCCCATTCTGCTGTGCATAGGTGTTAAGGGCAGTGTTGCTCTTTTTTGAGAAAGAATGTTTTATCCCTGAACCGTTATAGGTCTTAAGTTTAGGTCTTACTTTATTGGAAGGCAGTTCTAAAACCGGCAAATCTCCCGAGAATGTCTCTAACCATAAAGCTTTGGATTTTTCCAGCACTGCTTGTCTGGATGGACTATTTTGCCATTCTGAATAATCTTTGTACTGAATAGGCAAGTCCGGTAATACGATCTCATTTCCTATCACCAATTCATTATAAATTGTTATAAATTCTCTACTCAATACTCCCATTGACCAGCCATCGCCAATAATATGATGCATGTTAAGCATTAGAATATGATGATCTGCAGTTGTCTTTACGATCTCTCCTATAAAAAGAGGTCCTTTTTCTAAGTCAAAAGCATGTCTTTGAAGTGTATTAGCATGATTGCTCAGGACTTCAGCTGTGGCATTACTTAAATCTCTAAACTGTAAAGTCCCGCTGTATTGGGCTGCCGGAACAATATACTGCCCCAAATCACCCTGTTCGTCTTCTTTAAAAACGGTACGCAAGCTCTCATGTCTTTCCACTAAAATTTGAAAGGCTTCGGCTAATTTCTCAAATTCTAAAACTCCTTTAAATTCAAATGCAGCAAATAAGTTATAGGCCGAATTACCGCTCTCAAACTGACTCAAAGTCCACAAACGATATTGTGAAGACGTAAGTGTATAAAAATCTTTGGCCTCGGCTTTAGGAATTGATTCCGACGATGACAACAGGCTAAGCAATCTACTTTTATGCGCTTTAATGTCTTCAATAATTTCGGGTGTTAAAGTTCCTTTCGGAGCATTAATTTTCAAATCCCCATTTTCTACCCGAAGTCTTATATTTAAAGATTCTAGTGTATTTATTAAATTCTCTATCATGATATTTTTTTTAAGTAAACTTTGAGTGCGTCTGCAATTTTTAGAAGAGCGACACAATTGTATTAGTAAAGTGGTGGTATCAAATTATTTATTTTATGCTGTAAGCGGATTCATTTCACATTTCACATTTCACATTTCACATTTCACAATGCAACATAACTGTAAGTGATAGTGGTGTTCAAAATTAAAATGAAACTCTCAGTCCAATTTTAGATTAGTATCTCATCCAAATCATCAGCTGTTTCTACGGCTAATTCATTTTGAAAAAGAACAAATTTTAGCTTTTTAGAAATTCCAATAACATCCTGAGTTTCATATAAATCCTGAATAGAGAATCTCGTATCAAAAGCCCGGTTTATTCTGTTGATTAAAACAGTAGCTTTTAAACTGTTTCCTCCTAATTCAAAGAAATTATTGGTGATTCCTATTTTCTCTCGTTTTAGAATTTCCTGCCATATGGCTACCAGTTTTTCTTCGATTTCGTTGGTTGGAGCCACATATTCCTGCTGGATAACATCCTCTGTACTTACCGATGGCAATGCTTTTTTGTCGATCTTGCCGTTGGGTGTTAGTGGAAATTTATCCAGGAACACATAATAACTTGGCAGCATATACTCTGGTAATTCTCTCGATAGTGATTGACGAAGCTGTTGTTTGTCTATGGTTGCAGTACTCACCAGATAACTGACAATGACCGGATCTCCGTTTACAGTTGCTGTGATAACCACACACTGATCGATATCTTCCTGAGATTGTAGTACCTGCTCGATTTCTCCGAGCTCGATACGATGCCCTCTGATTTTAACCTGACTGTCTTTTCTACCAATGTAAGCGATGGTACCGTCGGGTAACCATTTGCCCAAATCGCCTGTTTTGTAGAGCTTTGTGTTCTTGCTAAAAGGGTTAGTAATAAACTTTTCTGCTGTGAGTTCCGGTTGGTACAAATACCCTCTGGACAAACCATCACCTGAGATACAGATTTCTCCAATTACACCTACAGGCTGCAAGGCTAATTCTTCTGAGAGTACATAAAACTGAGTGTTGTCCAGTGCTTTTCCAATAGGTACGGAATTTTCATAAGTTCCTTCTACTCTGTAATAACTGCTGTAAGTGGTGTCTTCTGAAGGACCGTACAGATTTCTAATGGCAATGCCGGAGTCTGTAAAATGGTTGGCGATACTTACCGGAAAGGCTTCTCCGGCAAGGTTGATTCCAACAGCATTCTCAAAGGTAGTTCCTTTCTCAATCAGGGTATGAATTACCGATGGAACGGTATTGATCAGTACGTTTTTGTCGTTCTGAATATAATCTCCTATCGATAATCCGTTGGCTAGTAAACGTATTTGTTTTCCGATACTTAAAGGATAGAAAAATTCGTAAACGGACAGATCAAAACAGTGTGAGGTTACCGCGTATAAAATATCAAAATCGGTATCGCTAAATTCTCTTTGCGACCAGCACAACATGGCCACAGCATTCTGATGGGTGATCATAACGCCTTTTGGTTTTCCTGTAGATCCTGAGGTGTAAATGATGTAGCCCAGATGCTGCGAACTGAAAGTGATCTGCGGCAATGATTTTGATATGGATTCTGCTTGTTTGAAAGTTGTTATAAAGTTATCGTCTATGGTAACTTTACATTTACTGTCTTGCTCGATGTATTCGATACGCTGTGTCGGATAGTTGGGATCGATCGGAACGTAAGCACATCCTGATTTTAAAACCGCCAATAAAGCAATAGGCAGCCACTCGCTGCGACCGAGTTTTACTCCTACTAAATCTTCTACAGTTAAGTTATAATTACTTAACAGGTAGTGTGAAAGCTCGTTAGAAATCTCATCGAGTTCTTGATAGGTAAAACTTTTTGTATCGGTTACTAAAGCGATCTGTTCCGGGGTTTTCTTCGCCTGATTGACAAATAAGTCAACCATTGTATTGTCCTTAGGATACGCTACTGCTGTGTCGTTAAAATCCTGTAACAATTGTGTGGTCTCGGCTT
This sequence comes from Flavobacterium sp. N502540, assembly GCF_025947365.1. NCBI lineage: Bacteria > Pseudomonadati > Bacteroidota > Flavobacteriia > Flavobacteriales > Flavobacteriaceae > Flavobacterium > Flavobacterium sp. N502540. Next base: position 3,001,540 of record NZ_CP110012.1, on the reverse strand, counting down.
CGCTCAGATAGTTGAGTGTAGCTACTTTTTGCTCCGGATTCTGGATGGCTTTGGTTAAAAAGTTTTCTAAATGATTTGCTAGTCGCGCTACAAATTCTGATTCATAAATATCAGTATTGTATTCGATGTGAAGGTTCAGCTCTCCTTGTTGTTCTGAGAAGACGAAACTTAAATCGAATTGACTTACTTTTCTCGGATTGGCTTTATAAGGTTTTAAGGTTAAACTTTCTATTTGTTCTGCATTTGAGTCAAATAAATCCTGTTGATTTTGCAACACTACCAGTACATCAAAAAGTGCTGATCGGCTTGTATCTCTACCTAAACCTAGTTGTTCTACCAGATTGTCCAGCGGATATTCCTGATGGGAATAGGCATCGAGCAGGGTTTCTTTTTGTATGGTTAATAGTTCTTCAAAACTGGTGTTTTCTTCAAAACGGGTTCGAATGGCCAGGGTATTGAGATAAAGTCCTATTTGATTTTCCAGATCACTGTGTTCTCTTCCAGCAATTGGTGTCCCTAAAATAAGGTCTCTGGTGTTGGTGTATCTCGAGAGTAATCCGTTGATTGCTGCCATCAGGGTCATGAAAAGACTGCTGTTGTGTTGCTCTGAGAATGTTTTCAGGGTAGCACTTGCATCTTTGGTAAAGTTATGGGTGATGGAATCTCCTGCATACGTTTTTATTCTTGGTCGTATTTTCTCTGTCGGAAGTTCTAATACGGGCAGATTACCGCTAAAGGTGTCCAGCCAGTATGCTTCTGATTTTTTTAGTTTGGTGATTTGTTCTTCACTTCTCATCCAGGTGGCATAGTCTTTATATTGTATGCTTAGCTCCGGAAGACTGATGTTTTTGTTTTGTATGAGATGATCGTAAATGGTGATGAGTTCCTGGCTTAAAATCCCCATGGACCAGCCATCACTGATAATATGGTGCATGTTGAAAAGTAACAGGTGTTTGTTTTCTGATTGTCTGATGAGTTTCAGGTTTACCAAAGGGGCTTTCTCTAAATCAAATTGACATCCATAACTTTGGGCAACGCTGTGTTCCAGGGCTTCTTCTTGATTTTCGATTGTGCTGAAGTCTTCATAATCTACTTTGAAGTCAATGTCTTTGGCATCGATTACAAATTGACGCACTTCTCCCTGATCGTCTCTTTTGAAATAGGTTCTTAGGGTTTCATGTCTGGCTATAAGAAGGTTGAAAGCTTCTGCTAATTGAGCTGTGTTTAAATTCCCGTCTACTTCAAACGAACCGGGGATGTTGTAGGCCTGACTCCCGCCTTCAAACTGGCTCAGGATCCATAATCGGTGCTGAGAGGAGCTTAAAACGTAGCTTTCCTGCTGCTCTGCTTTGGGTATGGCCGTGAAGGTTCCTTCTTCAAGTTTGCTGATGATTCCTGAGATGGTTGGGTTCAAAAAGACGTCTTTTACGCTGATCTGATAGCCTAATTGTCGGTTGATTTTATTGGCTACTAAAATTACTTTCAGGCTGTGTCCGCCCAATTCGAAGAAATTGTCTGTGGTTCCAATGGTATTTATGCCCAATATTTCTTCCCAGATTGCAGCGAGTTGTTTCTCTAAAACGGTCTCCGGAGCGGTATATTCTTGCTGAATCTTGTCGTTTACATCCACTTTAGGCAGTGCTTTTAGATCCACTTTACCGTGGGAGGTTAATGCAATGGCGTCTAATTGTACATAGTAACCCGGAAGCATATAATCGGGTAAATATTGGCTCAATTGGGCACGAAGTTCTTGTTTGTCAAGCTCTTTTTCTCCTACCACATAGGCTACTATTGCGGGTTCTGTCTCTATGTTTTGTACGGTTACAACACACTGACTAATACTGTCTTGTGTTAATAAGGCATGTTCGATTTCACCAAGTTCTATTCGGTGGCCTCTTACTTTTACCTGCTGGTCTTTTCTACCTGTGAGTTCGATGCTGCCATCGGACAGCCATCGGCCCAGATCGCCTGTTTTATAGAGTCTGGCTCCTGCAATGAAGGGATGGGCGATGAATTTTTCTTCGGTGAGTTCGGGGTTGTTCAGGTATCCTCTGGACAGGCTGTTTCCTGAGATACAGAGTTCTCCAAATACACCAATGGGCTGCAATTCCAGGTTATCGGACAGGATATAGATCTGGCTGTCTTTTAAGGGTTTACCAATTGGAATGAGATTTCTTTGCAGATCGCTCTGCTCTACTCTTCCCATGGCAGCGCTAATGGTGGCTTCTGTTGGGCCGTACTTGTTGTAGAAGTCGGCTATTTTGATCATTTTTTCGGCCAGATTTTTTGGACATACTTCTCCTGCTGCAACGATTCTTTTTAGGGTCTTGCAGGCAGAAAGATGCTCTAAATGTGACAAATAACCCGGGGTGGCATGCAGGTGGGTTACACTATGTTCTTTCAATAGGTTTATAAAGTCGGTCGGATCAATAATACGTTCTTTGGAAGCGCCTATCAGGGTGGCTCCGCTAAAAAAAGCTAAAAAGATCTGTTCCATTGACGCATCAAAAGCGTTGTTGGAGAATTGTACGATACGATCGGACGCATCAAACCCGAATTCTTCTTTTTGGTTTAGGATATAATTCACCAAACTTTTGTGCTCGATCATTACGCCTTTGGGCTGTCCTGTGGAACCTGAGGTATAAATGACATACATGAGGTTCTCCGGAGTCAAAGAAATAACAGGTAATGTGGTTGGATAATTGTCCTGACGGGAGATGAAATTCGCCAATAACTTCTCGTCAATAACAACTTTACATTTACTGTCTTGCTCGATATAAGCAATTCTTTGCTCCGGATAACCCGGATCTATAGGAACATAAACACCGCCGGTTTTCAATACGGCCAAAAGGGAGGTGTAAATCCACTCGCTGCGCTCTAATTTTACAGCAATAAGGTCTCCTGTTTTTATCTCATAATGAGTCAATAAATAATGTGCCAACTGGCTGGAAAGCTCATGGAGTTCTCTGTAAGTCAGAGATCTGTGTTCAAAAACTACTGCTACAGCATCAGGGGTTTGCACCACTTGCTGTTCGAACATTTCAACGGCTGTAATGGCTACTGCCTCTTCCGTTTTTGAAGTGCTAAAATCTTCCAAAAGGATCGCTTTCTCTGAACTTGAAATGTAATCAATACTGGCTACTTTTTGATCCGGATTTTGGATTCCTTTCCTTAAAAAACTATCCAAATGAGAAGCCAGGCGTGTTATAAAATCCAATTCGTAAATATCAGTATTGTAATCTATAACCAAAGACAATTCACCTTGTTTTTCTGAAAAAGAAAAGTTCAAATCAAACTTACTAAATGACTTTTCCTGATTTTTATAAGGTGTTATTTCAAGACCATTTAGTACTAGCCCCTGTGATGTTAATAACTCTTCCTGGTTTTGAAATACCACTAAAACATCAAACAAAACTGATCGGCTTAAGTCTCTTTTAAGATTAAGCGCTTCTACCAAACTGTCGAAAGGATAGTCCTGATGGGAATAAGCTTTTAATAAGGTTTCTTTTTGTACCGTTAGTAATTCTTCAAAACTTACTGTTTCTTCAAAAGTGGTTCGAATGGCCAGCGTATTCAAATACAACCCAACCTGATTTTCGAGATCACCGTGTTTTCTTCCTGCTACCGGAGTTCCTAAAATAATATCTCTGGTATTGGCATATCTGGAAAGTAATCCGTTTATTCCAGCCATTAAAAGCATAAAAAGGGTCACGCCATTTTGCTGGGCATAGGCATTAAGCGCAGTGGTACTCTCTTTTGAAAAAAAATGATATACTCCTGAACCGTTATAAGTTTTAAAATTAGGCCTTGTCCTGTCAGATGGTAATTCTAAAACCGGTAAATCTCCCGAGAATGTCTCTAGCCATGCAGCTTTAGATTTTTGCAGTACTGCTTGTCTGGACGGGCTGTTTTGCCATTCTGAATAATCTTTATACTGAATAGGCAAATCGGGTAATATGATCTCGTTTCCTATGGCCAGTTCATTGTAAATGGCCATAAACTCTTTACTCAATATTCCCATCGACCAGCCATCGCCTATAATATGATGCATGTTAAGCATCAAAATATGATGATCTGTGGCTGTCTTTACAATCTCTCCTAAAAAAAGTGGTCCTTTTTCTAAGTCAAAAGTATGCCTTTGAAGTGCATTAGCATGATTGCTCAGGACTTCAGCCGTAGCATTATTTAAATCTGTAAATTGTAAAACCCCACTGTATTGGGCAAAAGGGATGATATACTGTCCCAAAATTCCTTGTTCATCTTCTTTAAAAACGGTACGCAGACTCTCATGTCGTTCCATTAAAATCTTAAAAGTCTGATTCAGCTTTTCAAAATTTAACGCGCCTTTAAATTCATAGGCATCAAAAATATTATAAGCCGAATTACCTCCTTCAAACTGACTTAAAGTCCATAGCTGCTGTTGGGGCGAAGTAAGTGCATATGATTCTTTTATCGCAGCTTTTGGGATAGACTCTGAAGATGAAAGTAGTTTGATCAACTCCTTTTTACAGGCTTTAATGCTTTCAATAATTTCAGGAGTCAAAGCACCTTTCGGAGCATTAATTTTCAGATCTCCATTTTCTATCCGAAGTCTGATATTTAACGATTGTAACGTTTGTATTAGATTCTTTATCATGATATGATTTTTAAAGTAGGTTGGAATGCTTATATGATTTTTTAAAACCATGGCACTATCTATCTCAATAGTTGGCAGCTAAATGCACCTACCTGCTGACCATAATTAATTTTAAAAAATAGAAACACTCTTTTTTCTGGAAAAAATCTACGTCCTTAAAACGGATATAGTAATACTGTGAATTACACTCAAAAATTGAGCGTATTAGATGTTGCAAAAAAAGCATGGCTATTAAAGTATAGCCATGCTTATGATATAAAATGAAACTCGCGATTAAATTTTATATTAAACGGTTGGGGTAAAAAATAGTAAACACCATAAATTATATCAATATCTCATCCAGGTCATCAGCTGTCTCTACAGCTAATTCATTTTGAAACAGTATAAATTTTAATTTCCTGGAAACTCCTGTGATGTCCTGAGTTTTGTATAAATCCTGAATAGAAAGCCTTGTATCAAAAGCCCGGTTTATTCTGTTGATTAAAACAGTAGCTTTTAAACTGTTTCCTCCCAATTCAAAGAAATTATCAGTAATACCAATTTTCTCCAGTTTTAGAATGTCCTGCCATATGGCTACTAATTTTTTTTCGATTTCATTGGTTGGAGCCACATATTCCTGTTGGATAACATCCTCTGTACTTACCGATGGCAATGCTTTTTTGTCGATCTTGCCGTTGGGTGTTAGTGGAAATTTATCCAGGAACACATAATAACTTGGCAGCATATACTCTGGTAATTCTCTCGAAAGTGATTGACGAAGCTGTTGTTTGTCAATAGTTGCGGTACTCACCAGATAACTGACAATGACAGGATCTCCATTTACAGTTGCTGTGATGACCACACACTGATCAATATCTTCCTGAGATTGTAGTACCTGCTCGATTTCTCCGAGCTCGATACGATGCCCTCTGATTTTAACCTGACTGTCTTTTCGGCCTATGTAAGCGATGTTGCCATCAGGCAACCATTTGCCCAGATCACCTGTTTTATAAAGTTTAGTAGTATCGTTAAATGGATTTGTAATAAACTTTTCTGCGGTTAATTCAGGCTGATACAAATATCCTCTGGACAAACCGTCTCCTGAGATACAGATTTCTCCAATTACCCCCACAGGCTGTAAGGCCAAGTCTTCTGAGAGTACATAAAACTGGGTATTGTCCAGTGCTTTTCCAATAGGTACAGAATTTTCATAAGCCCCTTCTACTCGGTAATAACTGCTGTAAGTAGTGTCTTCTGAAGGACCGTACAGATTTCTAATAGCGATGCCGGAGTTGGTAAAATGGTTGGCGATACTCACTGGGAATGCCTCTCCTGCAAGATTGATACCAACAGTATTCTCAAAGGTAGTTCCTTTCTCAATCAGAGTATGAATTACCGATGGAACGGTATTGATCAGTACGTTTTTGTCGTTCTGAATGTAATCTCCTATCGATAATCCATTGGCCAGTAAACGTATTTGTTTTCCGATACTTAAAGGATAGAAAAATTCGTAAACGGACAGATCAAAACAGTGTGAGGTTACGGCGTATAAAATATCAAAATCGGTATCGCTAAATTCTCTTTGCGACCAGCATAACATGGCCACAGCGTTCTGATGGGTGATCATAACTCCTTTTGGTTTTCCTGTGGATCCTGAGGTGTAGATGATGTAGCCCAGATGCTGCGAACTGAAAGTGATCTGCGGCAATGATTTTGATATGGATTCTGCTTGTTTGAAAGTTGTTATAAAGTTATCGTCTATGGTAACTTTACATTTACTGTCTTGCTCGATGTATTCGATACGCTGTGTCGGATAGTTGGGATCGATCGGAACGTAAGCACATCCTGATTTTAAAACCGCCAATAAAGCAATAGGCAGCCACTCACTGCGACCGAGTTTTACTCCTACCAAATCTTCTACGGCTAAGTTGTAATTACTTAACAGGTAGTGTGATAATTCATTAGAGATTTCATCGAGTTCTTGATAGGTAAAACTTTTTGTATCGGTTACTAAAGCAATCTGTTCCGGGGTTTTCTTCGCCTGGGCTACAAATAAGTCAACCATTGTATGATCCTTAGGATACGCTACTGCTGTGTCGTTAAAATCCTGTAACAATTGTGTGGTCTCGGCTTCGCTCAGGTAGCTGAGTGTAGCTACTTTTTGCTCCGGATTTTGGATGGCTTTGGTTAAAAAGTTCTCTAAATGAGCCGCTAGTCGTGCCACAAATTCTGGTTCGTAAATATCAGTATTGTATTCGATGTGAAGGTTCAACTCTCCTTGTTGTTCGGAGAAGACGAAACTTAAATCGAATTGACTTACTTTTCTCGGATTGGCTTTATAAGGTTTTAAGGTTAAACTTTCTATTTGTTCTGCATTTGAGTCAAATAAATCTTGTTGATTTTGCAAAACTACCAGTACATCAAAAAGTGCTGATCGGCTTGTATCTCTACCTAAACCTAATTGTTCTACCATATTGTCCAGTGGATATTCCTGATGGGAATAGGCATCAAGCAGGGTTTCTTTTTGTATGGTTAATAGTTCTTCAAAACTGGTGTTTTCTTCAAAACGAGTTCGAATGGCTAGGGTATTGAGATAAAGTCCTATTTGATTTTCCAGATCACTGTGTTCTCTTCCGGCAATTGGTGTTCCTAAAATAAGGTCTCTGGTGTTGGTGTATCTCGAGAGTAATCCGTTGATTGCTGCCATCAGGGTCATGAAAAGACTGCTGTTGTGTTGCTCTGAGAATGTTTTCAGGGTAGCACTTGCATCTTTGGTAAAGTTATGGGTGATGGAATCTCCTGCATACGTTTTTATTCTTGGTCGTATTTTCTCTGTCGGAAGTTCTAATACGGGCAGATTACCGCTAAAGGTGTCCAGCCAGTATGCTTCTGATTTTTTTAGTTTGGTGATTTGTTCTTCACTTCTCATCCAGGTGGCATAGTCTTTATATTGTATGCTTAGCTCCGGAAGACTGATGTTTTTGTTTTGTATGAGATGATCGTAAATGGTGATGAGTTCCTGGCTTAAAATCCCCATGGACCAGCCATCACTGATAATATGGTGCATGTTGAAAAGTAACAGGTGTTTGTTTTCTGATTGTCTGATGAGTTTCAGGTTTACCAAAGGGGCTTTCTCTAAATCAAATTGACATCCATAACTTTGGGCAACGCTGTGTTCCAGGGCTTCTTCTTGATTTTCGATTGTGCTGAAGTCTTCATAATCTACTTTGAAGTCAATGTCTTTGGCATCGATTACAAATTGACGCACTTCTCCCTGATCGTCTCTTTTGAAATAGGTTCTTAGGGTTTCATGTCTGGCTATAAGAAGGTTGAAAGCTTCTGCTAATTGAGCTGTGTTTAAATTCCCGTCTACTTCAAACGAACCGGGGATGTTGTAGGCCTGACTCCCGCCTTCAAACTGGCTCAGGATCCATAATCGGTGCTGAGAGGAGCTTAAAACGTAGCTTTCCTGCTGCTCTGCTTTGGGTATGGCCGTGAAGGTTCCTTCTTCAAGTTTGCTGATGATTCCTGAGATGGTTGGGTTCAAAAAGACGTCTTTTACGCTGATCTGATAGCCTAATTGTCGGTTGATTTTATTGGCTACTAAAATTACTTTCAGGCTGTGTCCGCCCAATTCGAAGAAATTGTCTGTGGTTCCAATGGTATTTATGCCCAATATTTCTTCCCAGATTGCAGCGAGTTGTTTCTCTAAAACGGTCTCCGGAGCGGTATATTCTTGCTGAATCTTGTCGTTTACATCCACTTTAGGCAATGCTTTTAGATCCACTTTACCATGGGAGGTTAATGCAATGGCGTCTAATTGGACATAGTAACCCGGAAGCATATAATCGGGTAAATATTGGCTCAATTGGGCACGAAGTTCTTGTTTGTCAAGCTCTTTTTCTCCTACCACATAGGCTACTATTGCGGGTTCTGCCTCTATGTTTTGTACGGCCACAACACACTGACTGATACTGTCTTGTGTTAATAAGGCATGTTCGATTTCACCAAGTTCTATTCGGTGGCCTCTTACTTTTACCTGCTGGTCTTTTCTACCTGTGAGTTCGATGCTGCCGTCAGGTAGCCATCGGCCCAGATCGCCTGTTTTGTAGAGTCTGGCCCCTGCAATGAAGGGATGGGCGATGAATTTTTCTTCGGTGAGTTCAGGGTTGTTCAGGTATCCTCTGGACAGGCTGTTTCCGGAGATGCACAGTTCTCCAAATACACCAATGGGCTGTAATTCCAGGTTATCGGACAGGATATAGATCTGGCTGTCTTTTAAGGGTTTACCAATTGGAATGAGATTTCTTTGCAGATCGCTCTGCTCTACTCTTCCCATAACAGCACTAATGGTGGTTTCTGTTGGGCCGTACTTGTTGTAGAAGTCGGCTATTTTGATCATTTTTTCGGCCAGATTTTTTGGACATACTTCTCCTGCTGCAACGATTCTTTTTAGGGTCTTGCAGGCAGAAAGATGCTCTAAATGTGACAAATAACCCGGGGTGGCATGCAGGTGGGTTACACTATGTTCTTTCAATAGGTTTATAAAGTCGGTCAGATCAATAATACGCTCTTTGGAAGCGCCTATCAGGGTGGCTCCGCTAAAAAAAGCTAAAAAGATCTGTTCCATTGACGCATCAAAAGCGTTGTTGGAGAATTGTACGATACGATCGGACGCATCAAACCCGAATTCTTCTTTTTGGTTTAGGATATAATTCACCAAACTTTTGTGCTCGATCATTACTCCTTTGGGCTGTCCTGTGGAACCTGAGGTATAAATGACATACATGAGGTTCTCCGGAGTCAAAGAAATAACAGGTAATGTGGTTGGATAATTGTCCTGACGGGAGATGAAATTCGCCAATAACTTCTCGTCAATAACAACTTTACATTTACTGTCTTGCTCGATATAAGCAATTCTTTGCTCCGGATAACCCGGATCTATAGGAACATAAACACCGCCGGTCTTCAATACGGCCAAAAGAGAGGTGTAAATCCACTCGCTGCGCTCTAATTTTACAGCAATAAGGTCTTCTGTTTTTATCTCATACTCATTCAATAAATAATGTGCCAACTGGCTGGAAAGCTCATGGAGTTCTTTGTAAGTCAGCGATCTGTTCTCAAAAACTACTGCTACAGCATCAGGGGTTTGCACCACTTGCTGTTCGAACATTTCAACGGCTGTAATTGCTACTGCCTCTTCCGTTTTTGAAGTACTAAAATCTTCCAGAAGGATCGCTTTCTCTGAACTTGAAATGTAATCCAAACTTGCCAGTGATTGCGCAGGGTTTTCAACAAGAGCCTCTAAAACTTTAAGGTATGCTTTCAGGACACGTTTCATTGTGGCATGCTTAAAGATCCCTGCATTGTAATCCCATTCGACCGAAATTCTTCTGTCCGGTTTATTATCTGTTAAAGAATCGATTTGCTCGTATACGGTATTGATAACTACACTAATATCAAATCGGGATGTTTTATTGTGCCCGTTCAAAATTTCGATGTCTGCATCCAGCAAAGACATGCTTTGTACCGGAACGTTCACAAAACTAAACATGTATTGAAATAACGGATGCAGATTTAAACTCCTTTCCGGATTTATTCTTTCTACCACTTTTCCAAAAGGGGTATCATCATAAGAATAAGCATCCAGACAGGTTTCTTTCACCTCGTTAAGTACCTCCGTTAAGGAATTTTCATTGCTAAACGTAGTACGTAATGCAATCGTATTTACAATCATACCTAAAACTTCCTGAAATTCTTTATAACGTCTGTTGGCAACAGCTGTCCCCACAGAAATATCGGTTTGATTGCTAAATTTATGCAGCACTATTTTAAAAGCTGCGAGCATTGTGATAAACAACGATACGTCTTGTTTTTCGGAAAACTGACGTAGTTTTTCGGAAAAATCTAATGAAAATACGTGCTCTATCGTACCTCCTTTTTTCACGGCAGTTTCCTCTCTTTCGAAATCTAAAGGCAACAACAATCCGTTAGAAAAACCTTCAAATTTGTTTTCCCAATAATTCAATTTTTCGCTGATAACACTTTCGTTCAGACTATTTCTTTCCCAATAAGCATAATCTTTAAAAGTAACTTCAGGCTTCTCTGCCTCAAAATCAGGATCTCTTTTTAATTCATTATAAATATCAACGAAATCTCTAAATAAGATTCCCTGAGTCCATCCGTCTAAAATTAAATGGTGCTCACAAAATACGAGTACACTTTCCTGATCGGAGAACTTTAATAATTCTATTCTAAAAAGCGGTCCTTCTTCAATTTCAAAAGCACGGCTCTCTATTCTTTCCAGACTATCGGCAATTACTTTCTCTTTATTTTCTTTATTTTTTATTCCGGTATAATCTACAACTGGAATGGTATATCCAAATGGAGGTAGTATTTTTTGATAAGGCTTACCTTCCTGATTCACAAAAACAGTTCTTAAAATCTCATGTTTTTTGATCAGTTTTGCAAACGTTTCTTCGAGTGCGGCAACCTCAACAAAACCTTTTAATTTCATTGCTCTTGATACGTGATAAGAAGTATCGGCAGTATTCAGCTGATTTAAAAACCATAATCTTTCTTGTGAAAAAGACAACGGGTACAACTCTTGCTCAGGAGCTTTAATATTTTGAACTTCTTTTTTGTTTAAAGTAGGAACCAGTTCACTGATTTCTTTGATAGTAGGAGATTTGTAAAAATCTCTTAACGACAATTCAATTCCTTTTTGATCACGTAAACTGCTTATAAACTGATTGGCCAATAAAGAGTGTCCTCCTAATTCGAAAAAACTCACGTTTACATCAACCTGATCAAGGCGTAATAATTCCTGCCAGATTGAGGCGATCTCTTTTTCTTCGGGTGTTACCGGCAATTGAACAGCTTCTGCGATGTTTACGGTTTTAGGTTCCGGTAAACTCTTAATATCAATTTTTCCGTTAGGAATTAAAGGAATAGCATCTAAGATTACAAAATGCGTCGGAATCATAAATTCCGGCAAATGAGTTTTTAAATCAATTACTAAAGAAGATATATTTATAAAAGACTCGTTTGCTACTAAATAAGCAATCAAAATTGGCATTCCTCCCACTTCGTTAATACACACATAACTGTCTACCACGTATGCATTTACTTTTTGTATGGCCTGTTCGATTTCTCCTACTTCAATACGATATCCTTTGTAACTAAGCTGACTGTCTTTTCTGCCATAAAAAATCAAATTATTGTCTATGCTCCACTTTCCTAAATCTCCGGTTTTGTAGATACGTTCTCCATTTATATGGACAAAAGCATTAGCTGTCAATTCTTTTTTATTGAGATAAGAAACTGCCAAACCTAAACCGGAAAGTCCAATTTCTCCAATGGCTCCTTTTGGTAATATTTTTGTTCCGTCTAATAGGTATACTCCTCTATTGGTAATTGGTTTCCCGATAGGAAATGAAGTGTCTGTTTCATTCACTTTATAATAGGTCGCACAGACTGTACTTTCTGTAGGGCCATAGGTATTGTAGATATCATAACTAGCGGTAAGCTGATCTACCTGGTGTGGTTTTAGTGTATCGCCTCCGCTAATAATGTTTTTAAAATTAAAATTGTAATTTTTATGATTGTCATTAAGGTATTGCAGTACAAAAGGATTCGTACTCAATAAAGTAATTCTGAAACGCTCACAATCTTTCAGTAATTCATTAAAATCTTTTGTATCAGGAGCAATCACTAAATTCCCTCCTACTGATAAAATCGGGAAAATTTCTTCTACAGAAGTATCAAAAGCAGTAGAAGCCTGCTGTAGTACAATATCTTCTTCAGTAAGATTAAAATAAGTGCCAAATGTAAGCACATAATCGTATAAAGAAGCATGATTGATAACAACACCTTTAGCGTCTCCTGTTGAACCGGAAGTATAAATAATATAAGCCTCATCTTCAGGTTTCAAAGCAACAGGAATATAGTTTTTCGCTATTTTATGCTCTTCCGGAATACGATCTATATTGTATTCTTTGTCTTCTGAAATAGAATTGGAAAATGAATCTGTTAAGATAAAACCTAAGCCGGCATCTTTTATAATATAGTGTTTTCTTTCCTCCGGATATGCATTATCAATAGGTACATAAACAGCTCCCGTTTTTAAGGCTGCCAAAATTCCAATAATACTTTTTTCAGATCTCGAAAGCATCACTCCTACCTTATCTCCTTTTTTAACGCCGCTGGACTGTAAATAGGAAGCTATAATAGTAGCTCGTGCATCAAGGGTTTCATAAGTTAAAAAATTAGTTTGACAAGAAACCGCTGTTTTTGAACTATAGCCCGCTACAGCAGCATTCCAAAGATTTAAGAAAGTCTGTTCCGGTCTTTTTACAACAGGTCCTTTTGAAATTGCTTGTATTTCTTCTAACTGTTCTTTGCTCGAAATTTCAATCTCGGCTATAACAGTATGATTGGTCTCCTGTAATTCTGTCAATACTTTTCTGAAAGAAGCAATCAGCTGATTGGCTTCAAATTTTGACACATATTTTTCATTGATATCAAATCTAAAACTAAGATCTCCATTGATCCCTTCAAAAACGTGAATAGAAATAGGATCTTCTTCACTGTCATTAGACAATGGATGTATGCTCGCTTTATTCCCCGAAAATTCAGATTCGTATTGCATGCGCTCGTATGACAATCGTACATCATAAAGCTTTGAGGTTTCCTGTGGCAGATTTCGCAGGATGTCGGCCTGCTGAAAACGCTGATGTCTGTAGCACATAAAAAGCGTGCTTTTAATCTCTTTGATAAAATCACTTACGGTTGCTGTTGTTTCCAAAGAAAGTTTTAATGGCAACATGCTAAGAAATGGCCCGAATGTATTTTTTTCGGCAGCATTTTTTCGGTTTAAAATAGGCATCCCCAAATTAATTTCTTCTCTGTTGTAATATTTAGACAATACGATAGAGAAACACCCGATCAACAAGTGAAAAATGCTTAGTCTTTCTGCTTTTACAAATGCCCATAAAGCTTCATTTTCTGCTTCGGTAAGTACCATTTCAATATTACTGTGACTTGCCGATTTATTGGTACCGGTATAAATCAAAGAAGGTAAATTTTCATAACGTCCTAACCAAAATTTTCTGTCATTCGAAAAATCATCTGAAGCTCTGTAAACACTGTCTAATGCTATAAAAGACTCATAAGACATTTTGTTTTTCTCTATACATACCTCATCATATACAGCGGCTGTGCCTAATTGTTCATAGATTCTTTTCACTTTGTTAAACAACAACTGAAACGAAAATCCATCTGCTATAATGTGATGAAGTTTCGAATACCAGATATACGTTTCAGGAGCTGTTTGAATCAGCCACATTTTATAAAGCTGTTTATCCTTCTCTATATCAAAAGGCACTATAAAATCTTTCTCTATCATTTGAATCGCTTTTAATTCATCTGACTCTTCTATGCAGGTTAATGCCAAATCACTGTTTGTTTCCTGAAGTGTATATACAGGAAAACCACTCTTTTCTTCAAAAACAAAAGAAAAAATATCGTTCTCTTTAATCAGAATATTGAATGCTGTTTTAAAACGCTCCACATCAACACTTCCGTTAATAAATGCATAACCGCCAATATTGTATTTTGGTGATTCATTGTCAAGTATCTGATCAAGCCAGATATATTTCTGAACATTTGTGACATTATTTTTCATAAGTCTGCTTTTTATAATTTGAATAAATACTGAAAACGTAAGGTTATCGTACCATTTTGATTTGTAGTATGGGTAAAAAACAACCACCCCCTGATTTCACTACAGAGGGTAATTGATAGTATAGTAAGATTTATAGGGTGTTTTCCTTTGAAAATAAGGAAATGAGGTGTCTAAAAACTACGCCTTTGCAAAGACGTTTTCTTCGGGATTGGATAAATACGACAAAGGTATTATCGCTGATATATTCTGGCGCAATGAACTTAATCTTACACTGATTCTGTGCTGATTGTCGACTCTGAAAACTTCGCATTCCAAACCTGATAGTTCACCATGCTCGATTTTAAGTTTATCGCCTATTTTTGGCAGTGCCGATTCGACTTGAACATCGGTGATCTCTTTTCCCTGGGTAAAGAGTTTGATATAAGCGATTTCTTCTTCGGAAACTTTGCCGTATTCTTTGCCGAAAGACAAGTAGGAACAACCGCTCTCTACATTTAAAGCATCATGAAAGTCTTTGTTGTTTTTAATGTTTACAAAAACATAACTGGGAAATAACGGAATTTCAATTTTCTTGGTTCGGTCACTCCATTGTCTAATGCTGGTGGCCATAGGCAAAAAAGCTTCTAATTTTTTTTCCATTAATTCTTTGTAGACTTTACTCTCATGTCTGTACTTTACATAAAGGACATGCCAACCTTGTTTTCGATCCATATTATTTGGTTTTTTTCGTCACCGGACATAGCTGCGCTATTACCAGTCACATGGTTATTTTTTTTAGATACGTTTTTTGGTTTAATAGCTTTACCTTTTTTACTCTAAAGTAATTTTGGTAATGATGTTTTTGTTGGAACTCTCAAGGTAAATTTTGATTCCTTTTGAGTGTGTTGTAAAAATCTGAAAGTTGCTAATCCAACTACTTATTTTTACTGAAGTAAATTTACAATATAGGTTTTCAAATGCTACTACACCAAAGTGTAGTTCAATTGGTTAGCGTTAAATACTACCTTATTGGGTAGTTTATCCTTTACAGAAGAAAGCTCAAAATCTTCCGGTGTAACTAAATGTTTGTTCTCGTTGTAAAAAGTAATAAGACCATTATAAGACATCGATACAGGTATCGTTTCTGATCCCAGGTATTCGATTGATTTGCCCACAATTTTTGCTTTGATGCCCATTAGGGTTAGTACGCGAAGCAGTTTGGCATCGATTTCGGCAAAGGCCATATTGTCTTTGTGTTTGCAAACCGGTGCAATGGCACAAACCAATAGTTTTTTTAGCAGGTTAACATCACGAACACCTTTTTTAATGGCAAAACGTCCAATGTGCCAGATTTCATTGATGGCATCTCCTTCTGCACATAAAAAAGGGTTGATCCCAAACATTTTTTGAATAGGAAGTGGAGTAATAAAATCCCATTTTAGAACTCTGATCGTGCCGGTAAAGTCTCCCAATTCGTTTTTGAAGGCGAATATTTTGGAGTTTTCAAGGAACTTCATTTCTTCTTTGTAAACGGCATCAATATCTTTTTGATAGTGGCCCGGAAAAACTTCATTAGAGTGGTGATTGAAGTTTTCTGTGACTACAAATTTTGACATACGGAAGATGTCATTCCGACTAATTGCGGTGTGGTTGTTTTTGGCGAGTTTCATAGTGTTTGTTTTCTCCAAAACTATCACCACAATTTACGCTTCATATTACACAAAATACTAGTTTACAGTATTTTAATCAAAAACTACCCTTAAGTGTAGTTTTTAAAAATGGACTTTAGAAGAAAAAAAACGGCCAAAAACCCAAATATCATTTTTATTGAAATGAAGTTAAATTCGTATAGAAATAAAATTAATTTAACATCATATCTCCAATTTTTCCTATATTCACAACCTGTTAAAAAACTATTAAAATATGGTAATTGAAAACGACTTTTTTTCCACAAACAACACCGTTCAGAAGATCTCTGAAGATGAAAAAGACAAACTTGGAAATTATTTAGAACTGGTCAAAGCATTTGCCAGAACAACTTACAGCAGTATTTATATTATTGATTACGAAAAAAAGGGGTTTGAGTATGTGTCCGAAAATCCATTATTCTTATGTGATCACACTCCGGCAGAGGTTCAGGAACTTGGATATGCCTTTTATTTTAAGTATGTGGTCAAAGAAGACCTGGATTTATTACTAAAAATCAACACTATAGGTTTTGATTTTTATCAAAACATTCCTGTAGAAGAACGCCTGAATCATACCATCTCCTATGACTTTAGATTGAAAAATCCCAATGGAAAGACTTTTTTGGTGAATCAAAAACTGACTCCTGTTTTCCTGACCAATGACGGTAAAATCTGGAAATCGATTTGCATTATCTCGCTTTCTTCTGAATTGCAGTCGGGGAATATTAAAATTTATAAAAAAGGAGAAAATAAGATCTACAGTTATGACCTTGAGGGGAGTTTCTGGAAGGTGCTGAAAAAGATAGAACTAACCAGCCGTGAGAAGGAAGTTTTACAGTATTCTATCAGGGGTTTTACCATTGCCAACATGGCTGATAGCATGTTTGTATCGGCTGATACTATTAAGTTTCACAAGAGAAAATTATTCACCAAGCTGGGGGTGGGAAATATTGCTGAGGCCATTGCTTATGCCACCAGTAATAAACTGATTTAATATTCTTTTCTTCTTATAAAAACTATGTTTCAATGCGTGGAGTATTTTCACGCAGATTTTTTCTGTGGCTATGGTTTAAACACATAGAAACATAGACTTTTACAGCCTAAAATAAGGCGTTTCACTTTTAATAAAACGCAGAGCATTATAATAGAGGAATGTGTTTCTATGAGACACTCTTTACTCTTTACTCTTTACTCTTTACTCTTTACTCTTTTCACATCTCTTAAAATCTATTCTGCCAAAATTACACCGTTAGTTTCACCCAGATCTATTGGGCACTATCGGCAATTCAAACAATAAAGCATTGTCTTGTTAAAAAATTGTAATCAATTTAAAAACAAGTATTTATACGCGTTTTAAAAAACCATATTTTATCTAATATTGTATGTACCAAAAACAGTGGAGTCAGAACCCACTTACAAAAAAACGAGGCGGATTCCGAAAAGCCTTATGAGTAGGAAACACAAACAAACAAATAAATTATGGCAACTTACCCGTATTCACAAGAAGCACTTTTAGTGAACAGTATCAAAGCAACGACAGTAGTTTCTATTGTGTCAGGAATGCAAGTATCGGTTACTACTTTTACTTCACCAGCAGGAGATTTAGGAAAAATCACCCTTTCACCTGTACAGCCAACAGCTACAAATGTAGAGTTTAAAGCTGGGGCGCAAAAGCTACAAATTGACCTTATCAGTTTCAGAGCACAATTCGGTCTTGACAGTGGTCAGGTTACAGCAAGCGGGCGTGCAACAGATCAGGACGGGAACAACGAAACTGCTTTTGCGAAACAAATCGCAAGTTGGTCTTAATTAAAAACAACCAGGATATTTTCCTGGGATAAAATTATATTTATGAAGTAGGAAACTGCTTGTATAGACCCCAATCTACACTATAAATATTATATCGATAACAGTCTTTACTGGTTTATCCCATACTTCCTAACTATTCGTTAGCCCAGGAAATCTCCTTTTATCCTACTTATACCGATTGTATATTCAATATAGTCCAATTTCATTGCACTATTTTCATATTACATCGGCATTATACCAGAAAACATTGGACTACAATAGAAATAAAATTGGTATTAAAATTATGGCAACTTATCCTTACTCAGAAGATGCGATATTAGTAAACAGCATCAAAGCATCCACCGTTGTTTCAGTTATTGATGGCATGGAAGTATCAACAACAACCTTTACTTCTGCACTGGGAGGCGAAGCTTCAACTGTAGGTCCTCCTTTAGGTCCCGGACCTGTGATACAAAACGGGATTTTAGGATCGGTGACCCTTTCTCCTGTACAGTCAAAAGCAGTAAACATGAGCTTTACCATTGGACCTCAAAAACTACAAATAGACCTCATCTCTTTCCGGGCGCAATTTGGATTAGATACCGGACAGGTGACTTGTCATGGAAAAGCCACTGACTTGAACGGTGAAAACGAAGTTCCTTTCGCCAAACAAATCGCGGCCTGGTCTTAACTAAAATCAGAAGACAAATCCCTCTGGAGTCAATTGTATTTATGAAATCAAAAACAGTCTATAGCTATTCCATTTGTAATAAAAATATCCTTTTAAAAGTGATATTTATTCTGATGTTTGTCACATTACCTATAGCTGCTTTGGCTCAGGATACCCTACCGGTACCTCTTGAAAAAATAGCTCCGCCTATAGTCGCAAGCGGAACTACAGGAGAACGTTATTTTGGTGATTTATTAATACATTACGCTATTGATCCCACGGGCAAAATTGTAGTCTGTACTTTATATTTATCCACCGTTTTGGTAGGAGTAGAATCTTTAACTCCCACTAATCCAATTTATCAGTTTGATCTGAAATCAGGAGCAAGTGCTACCAGCGGAAGCCTCAGTATTTATCTGAATTTCTCTCCGTTAGTTTCAACCCTGAAAGCAGATTTGACCTATACGGTCAAAGAAAATAATACCAGTTTTCCCTTTAAGGGTGACTTAGTAGGATGGTATGTTTATGAGTAACCAGTTGTGGGATGTGAAATTTGAGTTGTGAAATGGAACTATAAACAGAAATCGCAGTTTTCAGTCGCAGTCTCACTTGAAACCTGAAACTTGAAACTTGAAATTAAAAAACTTTCAACCTTTGACCTTTAGACAAAAAAGATATGGCAACCTTACAATTCACAAATACTTCGTCAGGCAATTCTTCCTTGTATCTGGCAGCAAAAGATAACAGTTGGTGTGCCTATTTACTGGCAAATGGAGTTACAGGACCTGCAAGTGGTTCAATAGGTCTGGATGAACTTTCCGGTTACAACGGTTACTTTTTATTTTCTTTAAATGCCCCCACCATTGACATCAATACGTTTGTAAATAATGTATATTCATTTCTTGGTCCGCTGCAAACTTATCAGTCAGCATCGGTTGTTTGGTTTGAAAATCCCAATACAGCACTGACTGCAAGCAATACTACCCAACTAATTTTAACAGGAGGCACCAATGGGATCTATTCTGTTCTAACAGGGTTTAACTACAGTTTCGGGAATGATTTTGCAACGCTTTTTATAAGCAATAACAATGTCTTACTAACACTCGATACTACCAATAACACGATGACAATATCCGGTCAGCAAGGATCGGCCAACTATAGTTTCAGACCCAATAATATTGCTTCTTCAAGTCAGATTCAAAGTACCATCGAAATACCTCTTACCGGTGTCGGCCAAGGTCACATCAGGTTTGTACTTGGTTTTGATGCCGCTTCAGACTTTATCGGTTTTAATGTAAGCAATCAATATAGTTTTAATAATAATGCAAACAGCGGCGTATTAACAAGGGTTACTTTCGCCTTGATCGAAGCTGGAAGTCTGAACGATTTGATCACCATGCAGAGTAGTATTTTCCCTTGTGATTTACTGAATAAGTCCGGTGTAAATACTTATTTTGCTTATTTGGGATTAACTTACAATACCTTTACTCAACAAAGCAGACTTTCAACGCTTTCTTCTTATTATCTGACTAATTTTGGATATCCGCTCATTTTAATTCCCTATACGAATTTCACAAACAATGGCGTTTCCCTAAATTACCCAACACAAAACAGTTCGATGCTGGTTTTTAGCGAGCAGACTCCGAACGACCCGAATGCCGTTTGGTACATGACGCCTCAAGGCGCATCATCTCTAACACTTGACATTTCGTATCAAAGCAATGTAGACGCTAACAATCAGGTACAATTGATGTGCGGACTGGGTTCTACAGAAACCATCAGTTTTACGCCTCAGTTTATCGATGTCAACAATACCATTACCGGAGCGGGAGACTGGCTCTACTACCAGACCAATCAGAATGCATTTGCGCCACAGTTCCCTATTCAGGCTACTCAAAATGTTGTAGGCAGTAATACCACTCAGGAATGGCTGGCGAACAGCTATATTACAGCATGGAATGGTGTAGTTTTGGCCAATTCTGAACAAACACCGGTCGTTTACCATGCCCAGCCTCAAGGGTCTCCTCTATTCTCTCCTGATAAAGATGCACAATCTCCATTGTTCAGTCACCTGACAACCGGATCAGGCGTCTTATCTGCTGCTAAAGAAACTATATTTTTTCCTTTAGTACCCTACGGAGCTGTAACGGCTACTCCATCTAAAAATGTTGATTTCTCCTTGTTCGAAAAACAAATACTTAACCCAACAAGAAAAGCAATTATCGCCAATGTAGTAAGTACTGAAAATCTTCCACCTACTGCCAGCCGATTATTGAATGCCAGAGCAAGCGTAAACGATAACGAAAGTGGGATATCCTCGACCAGTCCGCAAGGATTTTATGTAAATGTAAATCCTAACGATGGCAAATGGAATACGTTACAATTGGCCAGCAATCAATTTTTGACATCAAACGGCACTCTTTCTAAAATATTTAACTTACAATTTACACCGCCAAGTTCAACATTACAAACCGCCTTACAGTCCAATCAGCTGTTTTTGGTGATTTCATACAATCAAAAACTGAGCGACGGAACTTATGTCCTGGATAATTTCAGCAATGAAATGGAGATTACAGAATGGCCTTTTGTATTGAATGTCCCGAAAGACCCCATGAATGGCAAATACAAAAATGTCATCATCTTTAAATTCTGTACCGGAAAACTAACCGATAAAGTAAAAAATATTCAGGGCTGGAATTCTCCGGATACTTTTAATGATACCAGCAGTAATGGGCTGCCTAACCTGAGTATGTGGTTAGAACAATACATCCAAAGTGGAATGGACAAGTATACGGTGCAGCACGATAATGATTATCTAAATTTTTACAACATTGCGACCAATCCTAACTGGCAGGGAATTATCTCATTGGGAGTTGATATCAGTGTACAGGATTTCCCAAAAGAACTACAAGGGCTCCTTGCCGGTATCGATTTAGATAATTTTTATGCGCATCATTTTGGGGTTGACATCAGTATTGTTAACAATGACAAAGGTAACGTCTCTATGCAGCCTACCAGTTCGATGTTTGCCTTAATCGATTACGAAGATCCTACTTTTGAAGGTATGGGCTCAGATCCTGTGACTTACAAAAATACGGCTCCAATCAACGGTACGGTAGATTATGATTTTGTGGTACTGCAATTAAAAATTGTATTTACCAACAGCAAAATATACAACTACAACAGTTATCTGGCACTAACGGTTAACAAACTCTTTGGAGAAACCATTGATGCCACCAACCGTGCCAATTTAATTGTACTCACAGGCACTTACGAAAACAATAATGGAGTTCCGTCGTATGCTTTTACCAATACCTCCGATAATGTTCTGAATCCTGTAAATACCAATATCATAACGGATATTGAGTTTATAAAAACTGCTTTTATTACAGTTGTATCTCAAAACGATGTGACGAGTGATACGGTTAATGCTAAATTCTCTTTCTGGGGTTTTATCAATTACAATGATCTGGAAGGTTTTGATTTATTCTCTTTCGGAACGGAACCCGAGAGTACCACAAACAATTTCAGAGGATTGTCTTATTCTAATATGTATGTTGACCTTACCTTTCAGTTAGAAACTCCAACGACCAAAACTTTTGTATTTGATATCAGTCAGATGTCATTTGATGTGGGGCAAAGTACTCCACGAAAAGACAGTTTATATTCTCATTTTCCTTTACAATTGTCAGGTATAACCAATGGAGATGCCACCAATAGTCCAACTTCTCAGGGCTATCTGAATGTAGCCATTCCCTCTTTGCAGCAACAGCAAAGTGTAAGCGGTCAATGGTATGCATTGGTATTTAACCTTAACATGGGAACACTGGGATCACTGGCAAGCTCTGCCGGATTTACCTCAACCTTTATGATGGCCTGGTGTGTAGGTGCAAAAGGTGCCTGGGCAGGAGTAAAATTACCGGGAGTTAATCCGCAGGCTCCTTCTTTTAGTCTGCAGGGTGTATTAAAGTTAAATATTGGCTCCATTATGCTGCAAAAAGCAACCGGTACAGAGACTACTGCTTATCTGATGAAGATTAATAATATTGCTTTAGAGGTATTCAGTTTATCTTTTCCACCGGGAGGAAATATATGTTTTATGCTATTTGGCAA
Source organism: Flavobacterium sp. N502540 (assembly GCF_025947365.1). Taxonomy (NCBI): domain Bacteria; kingdom Pseudomonadati; phylum Bacteroidota; class Flavobacteriia; order Flavobacteriales; family Flavobacteriaceae; genus Flavobacterium; species Flavobacterium sp. N502540. The sequence continues at coordinate 2,979,002 of NZ_CP110012.1, read as the reverse complement.
CCCAGCCGCCAATGCAAAACCTGAGAGTTTAGGCTGGTACGGATCATACGTAAAAAGTTAAATAAATATGGTACTCAATCTTAATGAACTAATAAAATCTGTCAGCGACGAAAACGATCAACGTTTTCCTTTAGCCAAAGCAGAGGTACAACTCTATCTGCAAACATTGAATACAGTAAAGATTTTTATTGCTACCAGTCGAAACTTCGGGCATCAGTCTTCATCGATTAATATATTGTTTAACATGATAAGATTAGGCTGTAACGCTAATTTTATAATAGTTTATCAGGATCAGGATGCTCTTAATAAACTAAAAGTCCTCTTGCCTATTGATCCTGCTAACCCCCAGCCGCTTACTTTTAGAAATTCAACCGATACCGGGGATATACTTGTAACTTTTCTGTCTTTTACCAAACCACAGGCAGATTGTGATTTGGCTTTAACCGGGGGGTACGATAATGGTGTCGTGACATTATCGGGGCTAAATGCAAAATATATTATAGAATTACAACCTTACGATTGGAAACTGGGTCAAAATGCCATTTATGTTAACTCTAATGGAGCTACTGTAGATTTAGATGTAGAAATTAATAATTTTAATAAACAAGCTTTCTATATTGAGAACCCAACCAGAAACGATGCCTTTTGGGCGCAATTCCCGGCAGCATTACCTTCATGGAATACTACAGTAAATCTAACCACAACTTTATTGAACTTATACGGAACGGACAAAAAATTTTTACTGGCCCCAATGTACGGAATCAATACAGGATCAATAGACCCCATACTTGCTCTTTTTAATATGTGTTGTGGAATCTCTTATCAACAAAGTGGAGGGGACGCAAGAAAGGCTGTAATTGTTAGCTTCTCGCCAGTAAGTCAGCCGGGACAAGACAACAATGTTAATTTAACTACTTTAAAAGGGTTAATTGATACTGGTAAATATCCTGGCAAAGGTGGTTTTTATGATGCAACAACCAATTGTTTGAACTATCTTACTTCTTCGCAATTAGCAACAAGAGTACAATATTACAGCGGTACAAATCCACAAGAGTTGAGTGATTTAATAAACGGATTAAAGGACAAACAGATACTAGTGGTTCAAATTGGTCCCGTACCGGCTCCTATATTCAATTATACCTATTATATGGCCAATTTGCCCTTTGTTTTTGAAGGGCAAAACACGGCTACACTGGCGATGAACTTTGGCAGAGCCTACCTGCAATTAACAACACCGGGAGCATATTTTAATAAAATTCTATTTCCAAACGTGCCTGTCGGCAATGGTTCCAGTAATAACCTAAATGGAGAGATTGCCACTATGATATCTTCTAAACTAAGCACCTTTCCCTCACGTTGGACAGTCGATACAAAAACGAAACTTACTGCCCAAGATAGTTTAGAAGCCAGACCTCAAAGAATCAATCAATTAAGCCCTGCTTATGTTCTTGGTAAGTATGCCTACGATACTTTAATACCTAATCCTGATAATAAACAAACTAAGTACTTTAAAAAAATAGAAAAATATTTTCATGATGAAAAATATGACAAATTATTAGATGCCCTGATATACCTGAACAGTAACATTATTAATCCTTAACAGCAGACCAATGACACTTGATGAACTATATACAGAACTGGTAAATGCCAATTCATCCGGACACTTAAACCTGGTACCGGGAGTCCTTTCCAGTGGTCCAATTGCTGATTTTTATTTAAAACTTACTGCCAATCAGCCTTTCATAATCAATAATGGTACTGTTGAAAAATCAGCTGATGGAAAAACCGTTTCTATCAAAAATGGAACAGCATCAATATTAGGTATTGTTAACTTTCCGGTTGAAATGGATTTTACCGAACCTAATAATTTTTTAATATCTGTATTAAATGGATTATTGATCGACGGAACATGGGATATTGCGGGAGTAAGCTGGTTTTCCATTGGTAAACCTTTTATACTGGTAAATGCTGCTAACGATCAAACACCAGTAACCGGAAGTATGGGGGGGGAAATTAATATTGGTATTCCTTTAAAACTGGCAATGGATTTACCTATCACTCTTAACGAATGGGTACTTAACGCTGATTTTGAAACGGATTATCCTAGTATATCCTATTTTTCACAACTGATAGGCGGTATCAATATTTCGAGTGTACTACCCGCTCCGTTAAATGCTTTTACAGATATCGGAATTAGTCAGATCAGCATGGTGTATGATGCTGGTGAGAGTATTATCTCTTCTATAGGATTAACCGCAAAAACCAATGAACCCTGGTTATTATTGAGCAATCTGACTTTAAATAATCTCGAAATAGGGCTCTCTGTTTCCTATCCCGGAGACTCCTCATTGCGCGATACTAATGTGCAGATCGATGGTTATTTTAATATTGGTGAAAAAGATCCGACAACAGGTGACTATCCTAATACCATAAAAGCATCAGCCTACTACGCTCCTTTTGCAATGGGCGTACAATTAATAGAAGGGACCATTCAATTGGGAGATTTACTTACCATGTTTCTCCCTAGTGTACAGATTGATTTGAAATCGGAAATTACAGCATTTCAAATGGATATTGAGCCAACCTCAAAAGAATATTTATTAAGTTGTGATATTGTTGCTGATTGGACTTTCTTTAGCATACAAAGTCCTGACCTAAGTTTTACCATGACCGGCTTAGGTTTTGAAATAAGCAGTTTACAGGGAACCGCAACAGGTCAGATTAACGGAACCTTTCATATAGGTCCTTCCACTCCCGATTCAGGAGTTGACTTAAACATATATGCCAACTATGATGCAGAAGCCTGGACTTTTGGTGCCAGTACCGGAACCGATCAGGTAATTTCTTTAAGTGATATTGCGGTTACTTTTCTGCAGGCCTTTGGTATGGGTTACGATACCATTCCGAGTTGGGTAAAAGACAATTTGCCGAGCATCAGCAATGTGAGTTTTAAAGATGTTCTGCCTAATGATAAAGCAAAATCTTCGATCTACAACATAAAAGGTGATGTCGCCTGGCATTTACAATACAGCTCTTTCAATCTGGATTTGAGCGCCAATGTTGACATTACTTACACCGATGGAAAAACATCGGGAACCATTACCGGTACAGCCGATGCCCGACAAATGCTCGGACTGACCTTTATAGTCGGATACAAATTTGGTACACCCGACACCGAAGTATATTTAAAAATTCCGGAATTTTCCAGTACCATTACTTACACCAGTAATATCAATTACGATATTATCGATATTAGATTTGATAAAATATCACTGGGTGAAATTATCACAACACTGGTTGGAACTTTTAGCCCCGGTTTCAGTTTATCGGCTCCATGGAATTTACTGGATAGTATCGATCTTTCCGGTTTCGAGTTTAAATACACCCGTTACAAAGATTCAGCTAAAAGTACAATTGTAGCCAGTATTCCGATAAAGGTAGATTTAGGTTTCATTAATATAAAAGCACTCAAAATCACCAAAGATGAATCGATTGCCAATAGTGGCGTTTATATCTATATTGACGGTACTTTCTTAGGATTGCCTATCGAAAGTGATTCTCCATTACAAAAAGACGGTAAAGGAAGCGATGCCACTAAAATGCCTGCTGTACCGGGAATGGGAAGCGAGTTTTTCGACCTGAAACTACTCGCTATGGGACAGCATGTTACGATGTACGACGTTCCAAGTCTGGACTCCGTAGATGCCGCCATCACAGCATTATCTACCGCATTTACCAGCTCGTCCGATGAAAGTTCCACTGCGATACCCGTACCGGCAGCAACCTCCACCACCAAGCCGGGAACACTTGTTTTTGATCAGGACAGCAACTGGTTAATCGGAACTGACTTTACGGTGGCTAAATTTTATCGTATCGCAGCTGTATTCAACGACCCTAATATGTATGGATTGTTGGTTGGAGTAAGTAAGGAAGCAGGTGCATTCAAGAACCTTCAATTTGAAATTTTATATAAAAAAATAAACGACTCTATCGGAATGTATCAGATTGATCTGCAATTGCCGGATCAGTTCAGACATTTAGAATTTGGAGCCGTTTCAATTACCCTTCCGATTATTGGTGTAAAAATATACACCAATGGAAACTTCTTTCTGGATTTTGGATTCCCGGCCAGCATTACTGATTTCTCCCGTTCCTTCTCGGTACAGGTATTTCCGTTTGTAGGTTTCGGAGGATTCTATTTCGGCTACCTAAGCGGAGCCACGTCCAGTAGTGTTCCGACTACCACTTGTGGTGTGTTTAATCCGGTGATCGAATTTGGTTTAGGCCTTTCCTTAGGAGTAGGTAAAACTGTCGATCAGGGTATTTTAAAAGCAGGACTTTCCCTGACTGCTGTGGGGATCTTTCAGGGAGTTCTCGGCTTTTTCAGCGCCAATACTTCTCTGAGTACGCACGATGAAACGTACTTTAAAATTCAGGGAACTTTTGGTTTAACCGGACACATTTACGGCGAGATCAATTTTGCGATTATCTCGGCCCGACTTGATATTATGGCCTATGCCTATATCACCATGATCATCGAAAGTTACAAACCAATACCGATTACTTTTGAAGCCGGTGTTTCGGTAAAACTAACTGTAAAAATCAACTTAGGATTCTTCTCTATTAAAGTATCATTACACTTTAGCGCTACAATCACCGCTTCGTTTATCATTGGCAGCGATACCTCGGCTCTTGCACCATGGAACTATTGTCCGGTAAAAGGATCGGGACAACGAGCAGCATTGGATATGACCAGCAGCAATCTAAGTATGATGAGCCTTAACGCCGCACCGGTATATTTAAAATGGCAGCCAATACAGCCTGCTACAAAAGTACCTTTGGATTTACTGTTCTTCCCACAATTAACCGTATCATCAGCAGGACCGCAATATGCCTCGATGTTGTATATCAACACAGATCCTAACGATAACAGTCTTGCGGCTCTAACCGAAGGAGTGCTCTATTGGGCTATTAATGCCTTAATTGGAAATACAAGCGAAAATACCGGTCTGAACTGGCTGAAAGAGCAAGCCCTGACTGCCGATCAAATCAGTACACTGCTTTGCTACTTCAATACAAGACCTAATCATGTAGCGCCATTCAACTATAGCAATACGTCGAACAATGATATCAGAACCTTTTTCAGTACTTACTTCCAGTTAAACATTCGTGCCGTTGATGCTTCGCAAAACGGAAGTATGGACGCAGCTGTTTTCCCTGTAGTTCCTGAATTGATTTTAAACACTGATCTCAATGGTACTGCGGGAACCCCGATTAATTTTGCGACCCAGAGCATGACGGGAACTCAAAATTATATTAGCGACATCACCGTATTACTTGCCTCATCTGCAGTAGAGTATCAATCCAGCATTACAGCAGAATATTACGATTCTACTGATTGCAGCAATGTAAGTGATCCAACGTATGAAGATCAGCCAAACTTATCGTTCCCTACATTTATGTTTACCGATTTTGTAGCGTTACTGGCTAAACAAGCGCTACAGGCGGCGGCAGATTATCTGGACAAGCAGGAAACACTTTCCGCCAAAGTAAGCGATGTGGTTTCTAATGCAGTTACAGACAGCGTACAGGGAATTGGCGGTATGGCATCGCGTTTTATGCTTCATGGTCTGAGATTGCCGCAGCCACCGGATGCATCCAAAGGAACAACACAACCATTATATGTTTTAACAGGTCAGCAGATTGCAATTCCTTCGACTTTAAAAGCAGGTGATAAATATTCTGTACTGTTACAAAATCCTAATGCAAACTGGATTACGATGGTATCAGGTACCAATAATACTTTAACCATAACGATTGACGACAGTGAAATTCAGCACATACATGATGTGGCATCGATTAGCTTATCACCAACTCTTACTTATGGTCCAACCGCGCTTATCAATTATAATGATACTCCGCAGACCTTCTCATTAGGAGCTCCTGCATTATGGCAATATCCGGGGGATTATTATTCCGGTATTACCAACAAACCGGTCATCTGGAAATTACCGTCTAACTTAACTACCATTTTTACAGAGGAAGGAAACTGGCAGTTTGACGTTAAAACTTTAACCACAACCAGTACAGGGACCACTAAGGCAACGGTAAAAAATTATACCTGGGGTACAGTTGTTAATTTCTCTTTACAAAAAATAACAGCAGTCGACGGTCAGGTTACTCCTCTGTCAAACAACATGTACAATCTGGTAGGTGCCGACGATGCAGGAACTGTTTATTTAGAGGAATTACTGACCTACCTGAACACACATGGTGACAGCGACGGAACCAAAACCATACAGCAAATTCAGATTCTGTATCAGCCTGATCCGACTCAAAACTCAGAAGGAGGTTATATTTCAGATGCCAACGGAGGCTATAAAACCGCCATTGTACAAGCCAATTTGTCTACAGAAACGAATCCTGTAGAAGGAATGCTGGCAAGAAGTTTTGTCCTTGAAACTCCCGAACGAGATTACAATACCCTAAACAATGCAGGAGATTTTATTAAATTATTGTGGGAGTGCAGTATTGTTCGCAGTGGTGGTTTCTACTTCTATTACAACAACAGCGAGAATAAAGGCTTGCCGGATACACTATTTGCAGGTACCGGAATGGCAAATATCGCATTAGTCATAACTTATGACAATTTGATCTTAAGTCCGTTTGTAAACAGCGTTGTGATTGGCGATACAATTGACACTACAAATACCTCTGTTTATGTACAGTCTCCGGACACCGCTCCTGTGGCTCAGCAATATACTACACGTGTTGCTACTTTATTACCGGGAACAGTTGGTTACGAAGTTTCCCGCAAAAATCCGGGAGATTATATCCCTACGCAGCCTGTACCAACATTAGCCGAAGATCAAATATACCTGCAGACTCAGTTCAACCTTATCGGATTAACGGTACCGGCCATTCCGGCTTATATCAACCCGACACCGGCAGGACCAGTAGATTCTATGGACGACGAGGCTATTCAAAATACCAAAAACGGAAACGCTTCGGCCAATGATGATGTTGAAGACTGGAACTACAGCGCCGTTGTACCATATTACAAATATGTACAACAGCAGGGCACTGATCCTAAATACCCAAACCCATATGCCGGTATTGGAACTACAGTACAAATGGTAATGAACTGGCAGGACATGTTCGGAAATATCCCTCCAAGCGGTACAACTCCGCTGAATGCGTCTATGCAGCTGCTATATTCTGATGCCATTATTGCGCTCAGTCAATGGCCATCGGTATCGGTATCGTATTTATTCAGTCCGGTAAGCGGTAAACCCAACATCAGTCTAAACTTTAATTTTAATACTGTTCGCTATGTGGGTGACGGAGCTCAGAATAATGCTCAGATCGATATTATTACGTTTATGAATCTCTATTATCAGCTTAGCAGCAGTGATATGGTTATTCATTACACCACGACCGTAGAAGATCAGTCCAATGCACAAGGGGTAATTACTCCAACAGACCATAGTATTGCCAATATCGACTTACTGACCAATTTTATCAATCCTATCATCGTATATTTAAATGCAATCATTGCAGGACAGCAGCCTGCAGCGATTCAAACCTATACCATAAATGCAGTAGTAAACACTGCTAATATTACGACTTTGGCCGAAATTTCATTGGTTGCTACAAGTTTAACCATGAAACGTATCGCAAACTTAGATCCTAATTTTGCCAATGTTGCGGGAGTCGCTTCATCCAATACAGTTATACAGCCTCTATCAGAAAACGGTGTGAACGGTATGCTGGCACTGACCTATTTTGCAGAACAATTTGAAGCTGCTTTTATCAATCAGCCTAACACGGGCATCGTACTTAAAGCTGCGACCGGAGCCAATCTCACCAAAGGCAATAGTGATACCACCGCAAATGCACCGCTCTGGATGGTTCGTTTTGACAGCACCGGAGCAAATGGTCTTAAATTCGGATTCAATAATCAGCAGGTATACTATTTCGCTCCGATTCCGTTGGCAACCAGCTTACAATCGTTCTCTGCTAAAATAAACACCTATCAGCAAGGTAAACCTTATCCGACTGATAGTGGTGTAACTAAAAATTACACCAGTATTGATATGGACAGTTGGGGCTTGCAGTTTTTACAAGCCGTTGATAAATTCCTAAGCCCTACCTATTCAGTTCCTGCATTTTTACTGACCGCAGATGAAGTATTTTCTGGAGATCCGGATTACCTGCAATTGATATTGGATGCCAAGCAAAAACTGGCCGAAGCGATTGAAGGAACCATCGACTTTATTATTGAACCTAATGCCGGAAAAGGCCCTTCGAATATTGGTAATGCACAGGAAAAATGGAAACAGCAAATTCTCATTCAGTTGGCGAATGCTTATCGTTATATCGCTTCTGTACAGACCACGGCGAGTATAAGTTCGGCTTATAAAGGCACTGAATATGCAAATTCCAACAATGTACCTCCGCAGCAGCCTTATGTTCCGAATTTATATGGAAAAATGTTAGGTATTGATCCGGTTGCTGACGGTTCCGATACCATTCTGAAATCGACCGAGTACTCTTTATCTACCGCAAAAGTTCCAACGGCTAATGGCAATTCCTGGTTAACTTATATGTTTGAAGCCAAAGATGCTGCCGACAGCCGTAGCTTCTCTTTTGGCGATATGGAATACAAAGTGAGCCATCTGGAATTTGACATTACACAAGTACCTGATTTAGCAGATTATCTTGCTTCTTCATGGCTTACCTTTATTGTACCTCTGGATGCCGAAATAGATCATAAAGAGAGCCCACTTGCTGGCATGAGTGATGTTGGTAAAACCACCATACCGGTACCGTTGCGCGCCTATCCGACACCACCGTCGATATCGGCACAGAACTTTGATTATCCGGTAAATGATACCAGCCAGCAGCAGCCAATTACCATACAGGAGGCCCGTATATGGGAGTATTACTATACGTACCAAAATCCTTCTGCAGCTCAGGATACTGTTGTAACCGAAATCCAATTTAACGTTACCGACGAAAATCAAAGTTACAACGCCAATGCCAATACCCCTAATTTAGGGCTTTATCAGGCTTTTGCTCAATTCATCGATTCCTATCCGCTAATCAATGCCGATTTCGATAATTGCCTTGCCATGCTAACTCCCACAACTCTAAAAGCCGATTCCACTTTGGCTATTAATGCCCGTTATGCCATGCTTGCCTTTATTGATATTGTTAATGAGGTAGCGACACAATGGTCGATAACCAATCAGGTTAATCCGAGAAAGGTAACCTTTAATGCAAGAGCTTTCGATGCCGCGCCGGCTCCGCCATTTACGTTGGCTTATACCATCACCGAAAGTCCGCAAGAGACCACCGAATACTTAATTGTAACTATTGATTCTACTAACCAGCAATCGGCTAATGTGACCATTGATGTTTCTATTACCGGTTATACCAGTGAACTTATTGAGAACAAAACAAATGAGTACTTATACTATTATGTGGACAATGACGGAAATCGCGTCTATCTGCCGTATGAAGACCGAAATAATGATCCATCAAGAACGGTTCTGCTCAATGGTTTAGATATTTTAAGCGCACAAAATGCCTGGAGCAGTGTAGCAGTAATCAGAAACGAAGAACTATTAGAAAATGAGGACGGAACCTGGCAAACCACCAATCCGCTATTTATCTACCAGACCCCACAGGTAATGTTCTACAACAAGCTGATTCCGTTACTAAATGCAAACAGCGCAATAGATATTAATACCATCGGAACAGCAACTTATCCGGTACAGCCAACCCGTACCCTTAACGTTCAGTTATTGGCATTGTTTGATGCATTAACCGAAAATATAAACAGTGCTATTACAGAATTTACCATTAAGATGCAATGTGACTATACCTACATTATTCCGGGAACCACTTTCCCAATAGATGTACCAGTCTTATTGGTGACCCCAACCACACTAACCGTTGCCGATCATGGAAAAGATATAGCCGATATGATCACGGAAGGAATAAACAGCTGGATGCAAACCAATAATCCTCAAACCAATGCAGGAACCTTTGCTTTCATGCTGACGGCTTATTCCGTAACCGATAGTTATGTACCCATATTACAAATTCCATTCACCTTGTTATTAGCAGATATTACCACATAATTAAATCCCTGTCACTTATGCATAAAAGATGAAATATAAACGTCATAACAAAGCTGCCCAAACATCAAAACTGGCTGCAATATCTTAAAGAAAAAAGGGAATCTCATCGTTAGAGATTCCCTTTACTTTTTCTTAAACAGAAAATTACCTTTTATAATAAGCAACAATACTTGCTTTTGCCAAAGTCTGATTCCATAAATTAAACCCTACGATAGCCGGATTAGTATTTTCATCAAGCCCTAATTTATCCGTTTTAAGCGCATAAACAGTAATGATATATTGATGAAATCCATGGCCTTCCGGCGGACAAGGGCCCCCAAATCCTTTTATTCCATAATCTGTAATGCTTTGAACAGCACCTTTTATCGAAAATTTATCTTTAGCGCCCGCATTAGTTACCAGTTCGTTTACATCTGAAGGAATATCAAATACAATCCAATGCCAAAATCCACTTCCCGTTGGTGCATCAGGATCATACATGGTCACAGCGAAACTTTTTGTTCCGGCTGGCGCATTCTTCCAAAGCAACTGAGGAGATTGATTCTCTCCGGTACAGCCAAATCCTTTAAACTCCTGTACTTTAGTAAGCTCACCTCCCAAATCTTTACTGGTTAGTGTAAAAGTCTTCTGTCCGAAAATTGTTGTGGTAAAAATTAAGGACATTATCAAAATTGCATTTACTTTTTTCATTCTTTTATAGTTTAAGATTTTAAACAAATTTAATCTTGAAAATAAAAAGTAAATGAAGACAAAGGCTCAAAAACTATAGCCAAAAGCTCATTTTTTCTGTGCCTGTTTTGGCGTCACTCCATATTTTGACTTATAAGCCTGAGTAAAACTTGATAAGCTTTCGTAACCTGCTTCAAAACAAACTTCTGAAGGACTTCTTCGCTCCTGATGAAGTAAATAATGAGCAAACTCTAATCTTTTATGCTGAAACCATTTAATGGGTGATTCCAAATAGTGCTTTTCAAATTCCCTTTTAAAAGTTGAAACACTCATATTACATAAAAAAGATAACTCTTTTAAGGACAACCTACTAAGATAACTACTTTCAATAATCTGAAAAAACTTCTGTGAAGAATCATCGCTGTTTACTGTTAAAGAATACAAAAACTCTGTACCGTACATCCCCACCAAATAAAGCATTAACTCTTCAAACTTAACTTCCAGCAACTTACTTTTAATCTCAGTCGAAAGTTTTGAAATATCTACCAAACTATCTACAAACCGTTTAAGAAACAAATCATATTCAAAAGCGCGGACAGACTTACATTCTTCAACTTCCCCCTTTCTCCATTCCATTTTTCTAATAAATCGCAACAGGATCTCATTCGAAAAAAATAAAACTACACTTCTATAGTTAGACAAATCCGAAAGCTTTTCTGTCATTAAACAATGTCCCGATTTCATAATAAGAAACTTCGTCGCATCGATCGATACAGCCGAATTATCAAAAACAACTTCCTTTGTCCCTTCTATTAAAAAACTAAATACATTTTGATTCAGAATAATTTGCTGTTTGGAGATCCTCTTCGAACTAGTATAATCATAGACGTTAATCAATCTTGATTGATCAAAATTTAACTCGTCAGGAAGCGTTAGTACATTCATAGTAACAAAAAAAGAATTGAATTTTAATCGCACGGTTAACTAATTCTTTATCATTTGCAGATAGCAAATTTGAATTCTTACGGCAATTATAAACAAGATGTAAATATAAACTTTTTCTACACTTTCATTCCTCTACTGATTTAAGAGTTTTTTAGTAAATTCTCAATCAATCATATACCAATTACTCCTTGAGCCCAATCAAAAATAAATTCGTATTTTTAATCAGAAACGAATGTTCTAAATCACTAATTCTAAAATTATGCGTTATAGTATTGCCATTCTTACCTTTTTACTGCTGATTTCTTGCAAAAACGAATCTAAAACCGATTCATTATCCAACTACTTTACCTACAATAAGGAATCAGATGTAGAATCGGCTGGCGTCAGGATGATACCTATAAAAACCCCAGTTGGAGAATTTAAAGTCTGGACAAAACGTTTTGGAAACAATCCAAAAATAAAAATACTGTTACTTCACGGAGGCCCCGCAATGACGCACGAGTATATGGAATGTTTTGAAACATTCTTTCAGCGCGAAGGATTTGAGTTCTACGAATACGATCAGTTAGGATCATATTATAGCGATCAGCCAAAAGACAGCAGCTTATGGACTACAAAGCGTTTTGTAGAAGAAGTAGAACAAGTACGCAAAGCAATCGGTGCCGATCACAACAATTTTTACGTCCTTGGAAACTCATGGGGTGGAATTTTAGCCATGGAATACGCCCTAAAGTATCAACAAAACATGAAAGGTCTACTCGTATCCAACATGATGGCCAGTGCCCCCGATTACGGAAAATATGCAGCTGAAGTACTTTCAAAACAAATGAAACCGGAAATATTAGCAGAAATCAGAGCCCTTGAAGCCAAAAAAGATTTCAGCAACCCACGATATATGGAATTACTTATTCCTAATTTTTATCAGAAACACTTATGCAGACTAAAAGAATGGCCGGACGGCCTCAATCGTGCCAGCAAACATATCAATGGTGAAATTTATACGCTAATGCAAGGCCCGAGCGAATTTGGTATCAGTGGTCGTTTAGCCAAATGGGATATTAAAAATCGCTTGCATGAAATTACAATTCCAACCTTAATGATTGGCGCAAAATACGATACAATGGACCCAAAAGCTATGGAAGAACAAAGCAAATTAGTCAAAAAAGGACGTTATCTCTACTGCCCAAACGGAAGTCATCTCGCCATGTGGGACGATCAAAAAATCTTCATGAATGGAGTAATTCAGTTTATAAACGATGTCGACAACAAAGTTTTTCAGTAACAAAAACATCAATCTATTAAAAATAACAATTATTATGGCGTTCCCCTTCGGGTCGGGCTGTCCGCTAAATCTTTTGCGATAGAAGTTTCAGGGATTTTTTAAATGAACGGTCATCGCAAAAGGATACCGCTTCCATCCCTAACGCAGCGTGCAATAAAAAGAATATTTAAAGAAAAAAGGACCAATCATCCTTGAGCTATTTTTTAACCGCAAAGTCTGCAAAGGTATACGCAAAGCACGCAAGGAAAAAAGGCTGAAAGCCCGAAAAGCAAAAGCATGGTGCGAAGCACTATGCCACAAAATAAACAGCAAACATCGCCCTGAAAGGGCAAAAGCCACCTACAGCCAATAAAAAATCCGTTCTAATCCGCGTTTTCGCTTAGCCAATCCGTATCATCCGTGTAAATTTTTTTTAAACGCAAAGCACGTAAGGATTTAAAAAACGTTATACAACAAAAAACCCTATCCGATTTGGATAGGGTTCTTAAAAGAAAGGCGACGACATACTCTCCCACATAACTGCAGTACCATCTGCGCAGGCGGGCTTAACTTCTCTGTTCGGGATGGGAAGAGGTGAGCCCCGCCGCAATAACCACCTTAAGGTTTTTAGTCTAAAGTCACAAGTCTTAAAGTTTTAAAGTCTTTCAACTTTATGACTTTAATCTTTCGACTTAAAGACTGCTCGCGTCGAGCTAATATTTTAACATACTGAGATAAAGAAACAAATAAGTTTTTTTGTTAAGAAAGTTTCCTCCCTCTCGTCTGGGACGAGAGGGAAAAGGGTGTACATAAGCTTACGGATTATTAGTACTACTCGACTATGACATTACTGCCTTTACATCTATAGCCTATCAACGTGGTCATCTTCCACGATCCTTAAAAGAAATCTCATCTTGTGGTGGGTTTCGCGCTTATATGCTTTCAGCGCTTATCCCTTCCAAACGTAGCTACTCTGCGGTGCCCCTGGCGGGACAACAGATACACTAGAGGTTTGTCCAATTCGGTCCTCTCGTACTAGAATCAGATCCACTCAAATTTCTAACGCCCACAGTAGATAGAGACCGAACTGTCTCACGACGTTCTGAACCCAGCTCGCGTGCCACTTTAATGGGCGAACAGCCCAACCCTTGGGACCTTCTCCAGCCCCAGGATGTGACGAGCCGACATCGAGGTGCCAAACCCCCCCGTCGATATGAGCTCTTGGGGGAGATCAGCCTGTTATCCCCGGCGTACCTTTTATCCTTTGAGCGATGGCCCTTCCATGCGGAACCACCGGATCACTATGCTCTACTTTCGTACCTGATCGACCTGTATGTCTCTCAGTCAAGCTCCCTTATGCCATTGCACTCTACGCACGGTTACCAAGCGTACTGAGGGAACCTTTAGAAGCCTCCGTTACTCTTTTGGAGGCGACCACCCCAGTCAAACTACCCACCAAGCACTGTCCTCTTCATCGAAGAGTTAGGCCTCAGATAAACAAAGGGTTGTATTTCAACAATGACTCCACAACGCCTGGCGACGCCACTTCAAAGTCTCCAACCTATCCTACACATCATTTATCCAAGGTCAATACTAAGCTATAGTAAAGGTGCACAGGGTCTTTTCGTCCCACTGCGGGTAAACGGCATCTTCACCGTTACTACAATTTCACCGAGCTCATGGCTGAGACAGTGTCCAGATCGTTACACCATTCGTGCAGGTCGGAACTTACCCGACAAGGAATTTCGCTACCTTAGGACCGTTATAGTTACGGCCGCCGTTTACTGGGGCTTCAATTCAATGCTTCTCCGAAGATAACATCTCCTCTTAACCTTCCAGCACCGGGCAGGTGTCAGGCCCTATACTTCATCTTACGATTTTGCAGAGCCCTGTGTTTTTGATAAACAGTCGCCTGGACCTCTTCACTGCGGCCCCCATTGCTGGGGGCGACCTTTCTCCCGAAGTTACAGGTCTATTTTGCCTAATTCCTTAGCCATGAATCTCTCGAGCACCTTAGGATTCTCTCCTCAACTACCTGTGTCGGTTTACGGTACTGGTACTAATTACCTGAAGTTTAGAGGTTTTTCTTGGAAGCCCTTAGGCGCACTATCTCTTTGTCCGAAGACTCCGAGTACTATCGTATTTCACCATTCTCTACGGATTTGCCTATAGAGAATATAGCTAGGTACTTCAACGAACTATTCCGTCAGTTCGCGGCGCTTTCATCACTCCGTCACCCCATCACAGTAATTAGTAGTACGGGAATATTAACCCGTTGGCCATCGACTGTCCCTTTCGGGTTCGCCTTAGGACCAGACTAACCCACAGCTGATTAGCATAGCTGTGGAAACCTTAGTTTTTCGGTGTGCGGGTTTCTCGCCCGCATTATCGTTACTTATGCCTACATTTTCTTTTCCAGCCAGTCCAGCATACCTTACGATACACCTTCAACCCTGCTGGAATGCTCCCCTACCACTTTGTATTACTACAAAATCCATAGCTTCGGTAATATGCTTATGCCCGATTATTATCCATGCTCGTCCGCTCGACTAGTGAGCTGTTACGCACTCTTTAAATGAATGGCTGCTTCCAAGCCAACATCCTAGCTGTCTGGGCAGACAAACCTCGTTCTTTCAACTTAGCATATATTTGGGGACCTTAGCTGATGGTCTGGGTTCTTTCCCTCTCGGACTTGGACCTTAGCACCCAAGCCCTCACTGTTATCAATCATTATATAGCATTCGGAGTTTGTCAGGAATTGGTAGGCGGTGAAGCCCCCGCATCCAATCAGTAGCTCTACCTCTATATAACTAAAATAACGCTGCACCTAAATGCATTTCGGGGAGTACGAGCTATTTCCGAGTTTGATTGGCCTTTCACCCCTACCCACAGGTCATCCGAAGACTTTTCAACGTCAACCGGTTCGGACCTCCACACTGTGTTACCAGCGCTTCATCCTGCCCATGGGTAGATCACACGGTTTCGCGTCTAACACTACTGACTAAAGCGCCCTATTCAGACTCGCTTTCGCTACGGATCCGTGACTTAATCACTTAACCTTGCCAGCAACGTTAACTCGTAGGCTCATTATGCAAAAGGCACGCCGTCACCCCACTTAAGGGCTCCGACCGCTTGTAAGCGTATGGTTTCAGGATCTATTTCACTCCGTTATTCACGGTTCTTTTCACCTTTCCCTCACGGTACTGGTTCACTATCGGTCTCTCAGGAGTATTTAGCCTTAGCGGATGGTCCCGCCAAATTCAGACAGGGTTTCACGTGCCCCGCCCTACTCAGGATACCACTATCTATTATACTTGTTACCCATACGAGGCTATCACTCTCTTTGGCTCGACTTTCCAGTCGATTCTGGTTCCTTGTACATAAAATATCGTGGTCCTACAACCCCAACAATGCCGTAACATCATTGGTTTGGGCTAATCCGCGTTCGCTCGCCACTACTTACGGAATCACTTTTGTTTTCTTCTCCTCCGCCTACTTAGATGTTTCAGTTCAGCGGGTTTGCCCACCTATCGGTGTACTATGTCTTCAACATAGTGGGTTGCCCCATTCGGATATCTACGGATCAATCGATGTGTGCTCGTCCCCGTAGCTTTTCGCAGCTTATCACGTCCTTCTTCGCCTCTGAGAGCCTAGGCATCCCCCATACGCCCTTATTTTGCTTATTGTACCAATCTTGTTAATTAAAACAAGACCGTTTTTTTTTGTCTTTTATTATTACTAATAAAAAACGCTTTCTACTTTCTTATTATTTTCTTATCTCAATATGTCAATGAACTTTTATCAATTAGATAATACAGTAATTAGTCAATTTGATAATTAATTATCTCATATTCTAATTGGCTAATTATCTAATTAACCAGTGGAGAATAACGGAGTCGAACCGTTGACCTCCTGCGTGCAAGGCAGGCGCTCTAGCCAGCTGAGCTAATCCCCCATTTCTTTAGTGATGAGTTATTAGTTATGAGTTATGCTCATAAGCTCTCAACCTCTAAAATTTCCTTGTAAATTAAGCTTTCAGTCTTTCTTAGTTGATCTTTCTTTTTATAACTTATAATTTATAACTCATAATTCAAAACTCTAAAAAAGTAGTCCCGGGCAGACTCGAACTGCCGACCCCTACATTATCAGTGTAGTACTCTAACCAGCTGAGCTACGAGACTCTGTTTTTACTTAATTCTTTCATTTTTTTAAATTAACAGCAAGAGTAATACAATCTCCAATTCAGAGACCCATAAATAGTCATCTTTTTTCCTTAACGTGCACTAGGCTAACATTAAGGCTCTAGAAAGGAGGTGTTCCAGCCGCACCTTCCGGTACGGCTACCTTGTTACGACTTAGCCCTAGTTACCAGTTTTACCCTAGGCAGCTCCTTGCGGTCACCGACTTCAGGCACCCCCAGCTTCCATGGCTTGACGGGCGGTGTGTACAAGGCCCGGGAACGTATTCACCGGATCATGGCTGATATCCGATTACTAGCGATTCCAGCTTCACGGAGTCGAGTTGCAGACTCCGATCCGAACTGTGACCGGTTTTATAGATTCGCTCCTGGTCGCCCAGTGGCTGCTCTCTGTACCGGCCATTGTAGCACGTGTGTAGCCCAAGGCGTAAGGGCCGTGATGATTTGACGTCATCCCCACCTTCCTCACAGTTTGCACTGGCAGTCTTGTTAGAGTTCCCGACTTGACTCGCTGGCAACTAACAACAGGGGTTGCGCTCGTTATAGGACTTAACCTGACACCTCACGGCACGAGCTGACGACAACCATGCAGCACCTTGTAATTTGTCTTGCGAAAGATCTGTTTCCAAACCGGTCAAACTACATTTAAGCCTTGGTAAGGTTCCTCGCGTATCATCGAATTAAACCACATGCTCCACCGCTTGTGCGGGCCCCCGTCAATTCCTTTGAGTTTCATTCTTGCGAACGTACTCCCCAGGTGGGATACTTATCACTTTCGCTTAGCCACTGAACTTGCGCCCAACAGCTAGTATCCATCGTTTACGGCGTGGACTACCAGGGTATCTAATCCTGTTCGCTACCCACGCTTTCGTCCATCAGCGTCAATCCATTAGTAGTAACCTGCCTTCGCAATTGGTATTCCATGTAATCTCTAAGCATTTCACCGCTACACTACATATTCTAGTTACTTCCTAATAATTCAAGTTTAGCAGTATCAATGGCCGTTCCACCGTTGAGCGATGGGCTTTCACCACTGACTTACTAAACCGCCTACGGACCCTTTAAACCCAATGATTCCGGATAACGCTTGGATCCTCCGTATTACCGCGGCTGCTGGCACGGAGTTAGCCGATCCTTATTCTTACGATACCGTCAAGCTCCTTCACGAAGGAGTGTTTCTTCTCGTACAAAAGCAGTTTACAATCCATAGGACCGTCATCCTGCACGCGGCATGGCTGGATCAGGCTTGCGCCCATTGTCCAATATTCCTCACTGCTGCCTCCCGTAGGAGTCTGGTCCGTGTCTCAGTACCAGTGTGGGGGATCTCCCTCTCAGGACCCCTACCCATCGTAGCCTTGGTAAGCCGTTACCTTACCAACTAGCTAATGGGACGCATGCTCATCTTTTACCGTTGTGACTTTAATAGTATCTCGATGCCGAGTCACTATACTATGAGGTATTAATCCAAATTTCTCTGGGCTATCCCTCTGTAAAAGGTAGATTGCATACGCGTTACGCACCCGTGCGCCGGTCTCTATATCCGAAGACATATACCCCTCGACTTGCATGTGTTAAGCCTGCCGCTAGCGTTCATCCTGAGCCAGGATCAAACTCTTCATCGTATATTTTTTATATTATATTGCGATGAATATCTATCGGTTCTTTTCGAATCTTACGATTCTATTACTCTTATTCTTTTGTTCCGATTTTCATCGAAACGGCTGTCAATTCAATATGTCTACGAACGTATTCTTTTTTCTTAATCTCGCTTGTTTCTCAAAGCGGGTGCAAAAGTAGAAAACTTATTTCTAATCGGCAAGAGTTTTTTGAAGTTTTTTTTTTAGAAAATTTCTTTTCTTTTTTAACTCCTCTCCTTACCAATCTTTCAATGAACTTCCCTTGTTTTGCGGGGTGCAAACTTAAAACTTTCTTTCTTTACTCACAAGCTTTTTTTAATCTTTTTTGAAAATAAATTTTCATTTTGATTCCTTTAGCTTGTCAGTATTTCTGTGAACGTTTATCGCTGTTGCGGGTGCAAAAGTAGTCACTTTATCCGCTTTCACAAGCTTTTTCTAAACTTATTTTTAATCTTTTTTAAAACTTTTTCTTAACACTCTGACAACACCTCTTTTACAAATTAAACTATTTCTGTATTTGAAAGATTTTTCTTTAATGAATTAGATTCAATACTACAACTACCCTTGAAACATCCCTATTTTACCACTCTCGCAAAGATGCCAAGACGCGAAGTTTTTGCTTTATGACCGATCTTTCCTTTGAAAACCCATGCCCTAGCCCCGATAGAAGTGGAAATCCTTTTGATTTTTCCTTTAAAAAGCAAAAGATTGCAGCGGATAGCGGGATAAAGCTTCGACTTCGCTCAGCTGGACAGAAACTGCTTTTCTTGCATTTTCGCTCAGCTGGACAGAAAAACTACTCTTATATATAGTATAGAATCTCAAATTCAAAATTCAAAACCTGAAAGCTTCGACTTCGCTCAGCTGGACAGAAACTACTTTTCTTGCATTTTCGCTCAGCCAAACAGAAGCAATCCTTAATATATAGGTAGTAAAAAACAAACCCGACAGGTTCTGAAAATCTGTCGGGTTGTAAACTATATAGACACAATAAACAAATCTACTATTACATATATATAGTTATTTATTTAGGCTATCGATAACTTCCTTTGTAATTTGAATACTTTTAAGTTTAGCCTGACGATCGAATATCGGACTGGTTACCATTAACTCGTCGATCTGTGCATAATTGATAAACTTTTTAAGATCTGCCTCCAGCTGTATTTGATCTCCTGTAAAAGTACAAGCTGTCATTTGATTCACATGGAAGCGTTCTTCTTCACTCATAATATCATCAAGGGAATCTACAGGTGGCTGTAATCCTTTGCGGTCGTTTCGAATTAAATTTAAAAACATCTGATAGAGACTTGTAGACAATCTTTCGGCTTCTTCGTTGGTATCTGCGGCAACGATATTGACACACGCCATGGTTTTGGGTTTATCCAACGTATCTGATGCCTGAAAATTTTCACGATAGAATTCAAATGCCTGTATCATTTGTCGCGGAGCAAAATGCCCGGCAAACGCATAAGGCAATCCGTAAGCAGCAGCCAGGGCAGCACTATCCATACTTGAACCTAAAATCCAGATAGGAACATTTGTTCCTTCGGCCGGGAATGCTCGTACTTTTGCTGTTGCATTTTCTACCGAGAAGTAATCCTGAAGTTTGGTTACGTTTTGCGGAAACCGCTGTGCCTGTTCAAAGAAATCTTTTCGAATAGCTTCAGCTGTTGGTTGATCTGTACCGGGCGCTCTTCCTAAGCCTAAATCGATTCTACCCGGATAAAGTATTTCCAAGGTTCCGAATTGCTCTGCTACTATTAAAGGAGAATGATTGGGCAGCATGATTCCACCGGAACCTACCCGAATATTTTGAGTCTGACTGGCAATGTAACCAATTAATACCACCGTAGCCGAACTGGCAACATGTGACATATTGTGATGTTCTGCAAGCCAGAATCGCTTGTATCCTAAATTATCTGCTAGTTGCGCTATTTCTTTTGTTTTTTGAAATGTTTCTTTGGCATTGCTATCCTGAGTGATGATAGCGAGCTCTAATAATGAGACTGAAATTGGGTTTTTCATATAAAAAAATGCTAGAATACAAAACTACTTCATTTACATGGATACCTTTTGCTTTCTGTTGTTAATAGATTTATAATATTTCTTTCGTAAGAACAGAACACTATAATAAATACAATTTTCAATAATCTCTTAGCATAATTGCTTTTAACTAATAGAGACATAGATTCTATATTTATAAAAAACATTTCACTTCATACAGGAATATCACAAAAGATTTATATTTCGCTCCTCTGGAGCTTTTAATACCTGAAATTTACATTTGCTAAAAACATTTTGCTCTGCCGGAGCAATTTCAGAAAAAACAGGACGCTTTACTTTTTAAACCTAAATTTAACCCTCCATTTTTTCTTCAAATTTATCCCACAATACGTAAGCCAAAAGATTTAAAGAGTAAATTTGTATCTCGAAATTAACTCCCCGCTTTAACAATATCCCCAAATGACACATAAAATTTTAATTATAGACGACGAAGAAAAACTAAGAAGTCTGCTTGCACGCATTATTAAATCGGAAGGATTTGAAGTGATTGAAGCCAAAGATTTAAAATCGGGTTTTAAAAAACTCGAACAAACTGATATTGATGTCGTTTTATGTGATGTAAAATTGCCTGACGGAAATGGCGTTGACTTTTTGCAAAATATAAAAACCAGCTTTCCTTTAATTGAAGTGATTTTACTTACCGCTTTCGGGAATATTCCGGATGGTGTTCAGGCCATGAAAAATGGCGCTTTCGATTATATTGTAAAGGGTGACGATAATGATAAAATTATTCCACTACTCTATAAAGCTGTCGAAAAAGTACATTTGCAAAAAAAGGTAAAACAGCTTGAAAAACGCATCGGAGATAAATACTCTTTCAGTACCATCATAGGAAAATCGAAAGGAATTGAACAGGTGATCGATTTAGCCAAAAAAGTAGCTAAAACAGACTCGACTGTTTTGCTAACCGGAGAAACCGGCACAGGAAAAGAGGTTTTTGCGCAAGCTATTCACGAAAACAGTAATCGTACAGGTAAATCTTTTGTGGCTCTAAACTGCAGTACTTTCAGCAAAGAAATTCTCGAAAGTGAGCTCTTCGGACATAAACAAGGTGCTTTTACGGGAGCCTTAAAAGATAAAAAAGGTTTTATCGAAGAGGCCAATGGCGGTACTTTATTTTTGGATGAGATTGGGGAAATGCCTATTGAACTGCAGGCCAAATTATTACGTGTTTTAGAAACCAGCGAGTACATTCCGCTTGGAGATACCACTCCAAAGAAATCAAATTTCAGACTGATTGCCGCAACAAACAGAGATTTAAAAGCAGAAAGCGAAGAACACCGTTTTCGTTCGGATTTGTATTTCCGTCTAAACATTTTTGAGATTACACTTCCACCTTTGCGTGAAAGAATAAAAGATATTGCGCTTTTAACACATACTTTTGTCAAACAATTCTCTGAGAAAACGAATAAAAAGACACTACAAATAAGTGATGATTTTATCCAAAAATTAGAACATTATTCCTGGCCGGGAAATATTCGTGAACTTAAGAACATTATCGAAAGGTCGGTTATTCTAAGCAGTAACGATACACTGACCTCAGCTGTTTTACCATACGAAATGCAGCAGGAAACAGAGAAAAACACTAAGCAAATGTCGGCCTTTTCGATGCAGAGTATTGAAAAACTGCACATTCAGAAGGTTTTAAATTATACCAAAGGGAATAAGGCCGAAACTGCCCGTTTACTCGAAATTGGCATTGCAACTTTGTACCGAAAATTAGACGAGTATGGGATTCAGTAGTAATGTGACAATGTGATAATGTGAAATGCGATTTGTGAAATTCTGACCTTTTACTTTTTAAATATCCTATTTCACCTTTTACCTTTCACATCTTACTTTTTACTTTTCACACTTCACAAGCAACTTAAAATTTCCTTATCATTTCAATAAAAGCTTATCATTTTGATAGGCTTTTTTTATGCCTCATTTTTGGCACAAACCCGCAATTCGTTTATCAGCAACACCTTACCTATTCCTTTACAATTTAGGTCTGACTTTTGGCATAAGTGGGAAGAACACAAAAATTCATTCTCATGAAAAATCAAGTCACTTCAATCTACAAACAAGCAGAACGCTTTGCTGAGATAACCAAAAAATCAATTATATCCGGCAATATTGTTCGGGCAAAAAAATGTCTTGCACTTGCTGAACGCCTATTCATCAGCGGAAGTTTCGAAACTAAAAACGCCATTTCAAATGTGTATGTTTTCTCTGTTTCTTCTTTTATGGAAATGCGTCACTGCAATATTTCACATCTTTTTCCACAAACGCTTAGAGCAGAATATATCAGACAAATTAATACTTCAGGAGTCTGATTTCAGCAAAATGTAAAAAGTAAGATGTGAACTGTAAAATGAAATCATACTTGCAACTAACATTTCACATATCACAAATAACAAATCTAATAATCCAATAATCTATGTTAATCACCTTTCTTTTACTCGCACTGGGTTCCCTGCTCTTTGGCATCTGTTTCAAATCTGTTGAATTTTTTGAAAAAATCTAAATCATGACAGCACTATTTATTATTTCGATCGCCGTTTTTGGCTATTTGGTTTACGTATTAATTAAACCCGAAAAATTCTAAAAAAATGAAAAAGTCACAATCCAAAAAAATATTTCTGGTATCTGTTTACATGGCTTGGACATTAGCCTTTATCATACTCATCATGTATTTGTAAAAGCTTAAACTTTATTTAATTTCTAACAAACAAAATATGAATACAGAATTATTAGGTGTCATTGGTATTTTTATCATCACGATAGTTTTAGCCATTCCAATAGGAAAATATATTGCTAAAGTTTATTTAGGTGACAAAACACTTTTTGACCCGATTTTCAATCCAATTGAAAAAATTATCTTTAAAATTAGTGGTATCAATTCCACTGAAGAAATGAACTGGAAACAACACTTAAAAGCTCTTTTAGGTATTAACATGATTTGGTTCTTTCTTTGCTTCTTTATTTTATTGTTCCAGGGATCATTATTTTTAAATCCCGATAACAACCCGTCGATGAGTCCGGATCTGGCTTTTAATACTGCCATTTCATTTGTTGTCAATTGTAATTTACAGCATTATTCAGGAGAGAGCGGTGTTTCTTATCTGTCACAAATGTTCCTAATGTTTCTTCAATTTGTCTCTGCGGGTGTAGGACTGGCCGCAGCTGCAATGGTTTTCACTGCAATGAAGGAAAGAACAACTGAAAAACTGGGTAACTTTTATAATTATTTCATCAAAAGCTGTACGCGTATTTTATTGCCTCTTTCGGCTATTGTAGCAGTTGCTCTATTGTTTAGTGGAACTCCTATGACGTTTGAAGGAAAAGATGCTATTACAACTTTACAAGGTGACCAGGTAGAAGTTTCCCGCGGACCTGCTGCTGCCTTTATTGCGATTAAACATATTGGTACAAACGGTGGTGGATTCTTTGGAGCCAATTCATCACATCCGCTGGAAAACCCAACCTATTTTAGTAATGCGGTTGAGTTATGGGCACAATTGATTGTTCCGTTTGCCATGATTTTTGCTTTAGGTTTTTATCTGAAAAAAAGAAAATTATCTTATGTTATTTTTGGCGTTATGACGGTGGGATTCCTCTTGCTTGTTATCCCAACAGTAATGAGCGAAATAAACGGAAATCCAGCCATCGAAAAAATGGGAATCGCTCAGACAACCGGAGCAATGGAAGGAAAAGAGGTTCGTTTAGGACCAGCCATTTCAGGTTTCTGGAGTATTGCTACAACAGTAATTTCTACAGGTTCTGTAAATAGCATGCACGACAGTTCGATGCCGGTTTCAGGAGCTATGGAATTGCTTGCCATGATGGTAAATGCCTTCTACGGTGGTTGTGGTGTTGGTATTCTGAACTTCTATATCTTCATTATTCTTGCTGTATTTATCTCGGGATTGATGGTAGGACGAACTCCTGAATTTTTAGGAAAGAAAATCGAAGCCCGCGAAGTTAAGATCGCTGCTTTTATTGCGATTCTACACCCATTATTGATCTTATCCGGAACTGCTTTAGCTTCTTATTTTGCAGCCAATGACACTGCAATGGGATGGTGGTTTAGCGGAAACGCAACAGGCTGGCTTAACAATCCGGGACATCACGGATTCTCAGAAATGTTATACGAGTATACTTCAAGTGCAGCCAACAATGGTTCGGGTTTTGAAGGTTTGGGAGATAATAATCCGTTTTGGAATATCACTACAGGAATTGTTTTATTGTTAAGCCGTTTTATTCCAATCGTTGGCCCATTGGCTATCGCAGGTTTACTGGCAGGTAAAAAATACATTCCGGAAAGTGCAGGAACTTTAAAAACGGATACTACAATTTTTGGAATAATGGTTTTTGCCGTAATCGCAATTATTGCTGCTTTATCATTCTTCCCAGCGTTGGCTCTAGGTCCATTGGCAGAATACTTTACAATGTAAAAAATGTGACATATAAGGTGTGAAATGAAATCGTATTCACAATTATCATTTTACATCTTACATCTCACAAATAACATTTCACAAATAACATTTTACACAAAGAAAAATGACTCATAATAAATCCACATCATTGTTTGAAAGCAAACAGGTAAAAGAAGCCTTGGTGCAGTCTTTTGTAAAGCTTAATCCAAAATTGATGATCAAAAATCCGGTAATGTTTACCGTAGAAATAGGAACCGCCATTATGTTTGCTGTTTGTGTTTCCATTTTAATGGGAGCTGCAGATCAGGGTAGTTTTATTTACAACTTAATTGTATTTTTAATTTTACTGGCCACTTTATTGTTTGCTAATTTTGCTGAAGCTATTGCTGAAGCCAGAGGAAAAGCACAAGCCGACAGTTTAAGAAAAACACGTGAAGAAACTCCGGCCCGACAAATTTTACCTAACGGAGAAATCAAAAACATCAGTTCTTCTGAATTGAAAAAAGGAGATATCTTCATTTGTGAATCAGGTGATTTAATTGCCACTGACGGTGAAATTATCGAAGGATTGGCTACCATTGACGAAAGTGCCATTACAGGAGAAAGTGCCCCTGTAATTAGAGAAGCCGGAGGTGATAAATCCTCTGTAACCGGTGGAACAAAAGTATTATCAGACAAAATCAAAGTAATTGTAACTTCCGAACCTGGTGAAAGCTTTTTGGACAAAATGATTGCTCTGGTAGAAGGTGCAAGCCGTCAGAAAACACCAAACGAAATTGCTTTGACGATTTTACTGGCTGCCTTTACTTTGATCTTCGTAATTGTTTGTGTGACTTTAAAACCATTCGCAGATTATGCAAATGCACCTATCACAATTGCGGCTTTCATCTCTTTATTTGTCTGTTTAATTCCAACTACAATTGGTGGTTTGCTTTCAGCTATTGGTATCGCGGGTATGGACAGAGCGTTGCGTGCTAACGTTATTACAAAATCAGGAAAAGCAGTTGAAACTGCCGGAGATATCGACGTTTTACTTTTAGATAAAACCGGAACCATTACAATAGGAAACAGAAAAGCAACTAATTTTTATCCTGCAAAAGGAGTTACTCAGGAAGACTTTATAAAATCGGCCGTGCTAAGTTCATTGGCAGATGACACTCCGGAAGGGAAAAGTATCGTAGAATTGGCAGGAGCAGATATTGCCAGTAAATTATCTATTGAAGGTGCTACTTTAATCAAATTTACCGCAGAAACCCGAACTTCCGGAGTTGTTTTAAAAGACGGAACCAATATTAGAAAAGGAGCTCAGGATGCTGCAAAAAACATAGCACTTCAGGCTGGAAACTCTTTCCCGGAAGATATTGCTCAAAAGGTTATTGATATTTCTTCTAAAGGAGGAACGCCATTAGTTGTCATTAAAAACAATGAGGTACAAGGTGTTATCGAATTACAGGATATCATTAAAACGGGAATGAAAGAACGTTTTGACCGTTTGAGAAAAATGGGCGTTAAAACGGTGATGGTAACCGGAGATAATCCGCTTACTGCTAAGTTTATTGCCGAGGCTGCCGGTGTGGATGATTTTATCGCCGAAGCAAAACCTGAGGATAAAATGAACTACATTAAAAACGAGCAAAATCTGGGTAAACTGGTAGCCATGATGGGTGACGGAACCAACGATGCTCCTGCTCTTGCGCAAGCTAACGTGGGTGTTGCCATGAACAGTGGAACACAGGCTGCTAAAGAAGCCGGAAACATGGTGGATCTTGACAATGATCCAACAAAATTAATCGAGATCATCGAAATTGGTAAGCAATTATTAATGACTCGTGGCACGCTGACTACTTTCTCCATTGCCAATGACGTAGCGAAATATTTTGCTATTGTTCCTGCTCTTTTCATCACGGCAATCCCGGCATTGGAAGGTTTAAATATCATGCGTCTGCACAGTCCGGAAAGTGCGATTTTATCGGCTGTAATTTTTAACGCGGTGATTATTCCTATATTGATTCCATTAGCCTTAAGAGGTGTCGATTATAAACCAATCGGAGCAAGTGCGATCTTAAAAAGAAACTTATTGATCTATGGTTTAGGCGGTTTGCTTGTGCCTTTTATCGGAATTAAGTTAATTGATATAGTTGTTGCTCTATTTATGTAAATATGAAGTTACTAAGGGACTAAGCTGCTAAGATTCTGAGTTTTTCCCTTAGCATCTTAGAGACTTAGCGCCTCAGAAACTTAAAAAATAAAAAAAATGAAAAATATACTTTCACTATTAAAACTTACACTGATCACCGTAATTCTGTTTGCCGTTATTTATCCTCTAGCAATCTACGGAATCGCTCAATTTGCTCCAAATCAAGGAAAAGGAGAAACAATCTCGGTTAACGGAAAAGTGGTAGGGTACCAAAAAATTGGTCAGAAATTCGATAAACCCAATTATTTCTGGGGAAGACCTTCGGCAGTAGATTATAATGCTGCCGGAAGTGCGGGAAGCAATAAAGGACCAAGCAATGCGGAATATCTGGCTTTAGTTCAAAAAAGAGTGGATACTTTCTTAATCGTTCATCCCTACCTGAAAAAATCTGAGATTCCTGCAGATATGGTTACAGCTTCGGGAAGCGGTTTAGATCCGAATGTTTCACCACAAGGTGCTTTGATTCAGGTAAAGCGCATTGCCAAAGAAAGAAAACTAGACGAGGCTAAAGTGAAAGCTTTGGTAGAATCTAAAATCAATACCGCTGTTGTGGGACCAGCAACGGTTAATGTTCTGGAACTGAATGTGGCTTTGGATGCTTTAAAATAAGGCTCAAAGATTCAAAGTAACAAAGATTCAGAGATTTTACCAGCGTATTCTTGTCATTTCGACGGAGAAGAAATCTTCGTTGCTGAATCGACAAAGATTGATATTTATTACGGAGTTTCTTGTGAAAATTTCTCCTCCGTCGAAATGACAAACAGAACGTAAAATCAGAATAGAAAATAATTTTAAAAAATACCTAACAGGTTTTAGAAACCTGTTAGGATATAAAATCAATTATAATACAAAACCCCTTTTTGCCCCAAATACCCTAGCCCCGATAGAAACGGAAATCCTTTTGTGTCCACCGCGGAGGACACAAAAGATTGCAGTGGATAGCGGGATTAGCTCCTAAAAAATCTACTAAATAAATAATTGAATACCACAAAAATGAAAAAAACAATACTTACTGCTTTAATCGCTTTTGGTTTTAGCAATTTACACGCTCAGGAAGAATCTAAAAGTCCGTTTACATTTTCAGGATATGTAGACGTTTATTACAGCTATGATTTCGCAAAACCGGATAATCATACTCGTCCGGGATTTATTTACAACTACAATAGAAGTAATGAAATGAACATTAATTTAGGATTGGCAAAAGTAAACTACAGCAAAGGCAATGTTCGCGGAAATTTTGCGCTGATGGCCGGAACTTATGCCGAATACAACCTGGCTGCCGAGCAAGGTTTATTAAAAAATGTATATGAAGCAAATGTGGGAGTGAAGATTTCTTCTTCTCATAATTTATGGGTCGATGCGGGAATTATGCCTTCGCATCTTGGTTTTGAAAGTGCTATTGGAAAAGATTGTCAAAATCTAACCAGAAGCATCTTGGCTGAAAACTCTCCTTATTATGAAACGGGGGTTAAAATTGGCTACACTTCGGAGTCCGGAGAATGGTATTTAGCCGGTATGTATTTGAACGGCTGGCAGCGTATCCAAAAAGTAGAAGGCAATCAAACTCCTGCTTTTGGAACTCAGGTCACTTACAAACCAACGGACAAAGTGGTTTTAAACTGGAGTACTTATGTTGGAAATGAACAACCGGATATCAACAAAAAATGGCGTTACTTTAATAATTTCTACGGACAATTTAAAGTAACGGATAAAACAAATATTACAGCCGGTTTTGATATTGGAACACAACAGTCGGCTAAAAACAGTAACAAATACGACACCTGGTTTTCTCCGATTTTGATTGTTCAATACAAACCTACTGATAAAATCCAGCTGGCAGCCCGAGGTGAATATTATAGTGATGAAAAAGGAGTAATTATTACCACAGAAACTCCAAATGGTTTTAAAACTTACGGATTTTCAGCTAACTTTGATTACTTAGTGACTGACAATGTAATGTTTAGAATAGAAGCAAGAAATCTTTCCAGTAAAGACGAAATATTTACAAAGAACAATCTTCCAACGAATACGAACGCGTTTGTAACGACTTCGCTGGCGATTTCTTTTTAGCTTTAGGCTATAGGCAATAAGCAGTAAGCTTTCGTGCTACTGCTTATTGCCTACTGCTTATTGCTTAAAGCAAAAAAATATGGAAAAAGAAAATAATGCACAGCACTTTCTCGATTTAATTCAGAAATCACGAAAGGGAAAATTCAAAATCTATATCGGAATGAGTGCCGGTGTGGGTAAAACCTATCGGATGCTGCAGGAAGCACATTCACTTTTAAGAAATGGAATTGATGTAAAAATTGGTTACATCGAAACGCACATGCGAAAAGAAACGCATGAGCTTTTATCTGGTTTGCCTGTGATTCCACGGCGAACCATTTTCTATAAAGGGAAAGAGCTGGAAGAACTCGATGTACAGGCAATTATCAACCTTAGACCCGAAGTTGTAATTGTAGATGAACTCGCACACACCAACGTTGAAGGAAGCAAAAATGAAAAACGCTGGCAGGATGTTTTGGAAATTCTCGAAGCCGGAATCAATGTGATATCGGCAGTAAATATTCAACATATTGAAAGTTTAAATGAAGACGTTAAACGCATCACAAGCATTGATGTTCAGGAACGTATTCCGGACAATGTTTTACGATTGGCCGACGAGGTCGTAAACATCGATTTGACTTCTGAAGATTTGATTGCACGTCTAAAAGAAGGAAAAATTTATACAGCAGATAAAATTCAGACCGCTTTGTCTAATTTTTTCAAATCGGAACAAATTTTACAACTGCGCGAATTGGCTTTGAAAGAAGTAGCCAGTCAGGTCGTTCGAAAAGTAGAGAACGAAGTACCTCAACTACATGCTTTAAGACACGAAAAATTACTGGCCTGTATTAGCAGCAACGATAAAACAGCCAAAATTGTAATCAGAAAAGCGGCGCGTCTGGCTAGTTATTACAACGGTTCCTGGTATGTTTTGTATGTAGAAACTCCCAAAGAAAGCAGCACCAAAATTGCATTAGACAAACAACGTTATCTGATCAATAATTTTAAACTGGCTGTACAGCTGGGCGCCGAAGTGATTAAAGTAGAGAATAAAAACATCGCAGATGCTATTTTAATGACTGTTGAAGAAAAACAAATCACAACGGTTTGTATTGGAAAACCACATTTAAATTTATTTAAAGTAATTTTGTCTACAACCATTTTCAGACGTTTGTTAAATAGTCTGTCTTTATCAAATGTGGATCTTGTTATATTATCGTGAAATGTTTTATGTAAAATGTGAGATGTGAGATGTTTTTGTGAAATACATTTTACATTTCACAACTAACTTTTTACTAGAAAAAATAAAATATGAGAATTAAAACCAAATTGAATCTGGGAGTCGGATTGTTATTTTTAATGATTATTATACTCTCATTAGTGAGCGGATATGCTGTGTTTTTGATAAAAGCAGATACCGAAAATATTCTGAAAGCAAATTACAATACGCTGGAATATTCCAGAAATATGATTTTGTCACTAGATGAAATCAAAGTGAATAGTGATAGTACGATTCATACTTTTAAGGAATATCTGGAGAAACAGACCCGCAATGTTACAGAACCCGGAGAAAAAGAAGCCACTGCCAAACTGGAAAATGACTTTGCCCTTTTAGAAAAAAACGGTTCTAACGAAACGGTGAAAGCGCAAATCAGGCAGGATATTTTTTCGATTATGAAACTCAATCTGGATGCCATCAAACAAAAAAGCGATATTGCCAAACATACCGCCGAAAATGCCAATCTGTGGATTGCTATTGTAGGAACGCTCTGCTTTTTAATCGCCTTTAATTTACTGATTAATCTGCCCAATAATATCGCCAATCCGATTAAGGAACTGACCCAGAGTATTAAAGAAATTGCCAATAAAAATTATTCAGAACGGGTGCATTTTACCAATCACAATGAATATGGTGATTTGGCAAAATCCTTTAATACAATGGCGCAAAAACTTCAGGAATACAACAATAGTAACTTGTACAAATTATTCTTTGAGAAAAAACGTCTGGAAACTTTAATCAATAACATGCACGATCCCATTATTGGCTTAGACCATGAAGGTGTTATTTTGTTTGTGAATGACGAAGCTCTGAAAATTATCGGAATGAAACTGGAAGATGTTATTGGTCAATCTGCTTCTGCTTTGGCAGTTTCCAATGATTTGATTCGCTCTTTGATTCTGAAAGAACCGGCAAATGATTCTCAGAAAAAACAGCCGATGAAGATTTTTGCCCACGGAAAAGAAAGTTATTTTGATAAAGAAACGATCAATATTACCATAACTCCAACAGGCGAAGAAAAAGAAATTAATATTGGAGATGTTATCATCCTTCGAAATATTACCTTATTTAAAGAACTCGATTTTGCAAAAACTAATTTTATTGCAACTGTTTCACACGAATTAAAAACACCGATTGCGTCTATAAAACTGAGCCTTCAATTGCTTCAGAATAATAAAACGGGAGAGATGAACGACGACCAGAAACAACTCGTCGAAAGCATCAAAGAAGACAGTCAGCGTTTATTGAAAATTACGGGTGAATTGCTTAATTTATCTCAATTAGAAACTGGTAATATTCAGTTAAACATCGAGAAAAGCAATCCGTACACCATTGTAAATTATGCAACCGAAGCGGTAAAAATTCAGGCAGAGCAAAAACAAATTAAACTCATCGTTGAGGCCAATGAACATCTGCAAAATGTAAAAGCCGACAGTGAAAAAACAGGATGGGTTTTGATTAATTATTTATCGAATGCGATCACCTACTCGTCTGAAAAAAGTACAATTATCATCCGCTTAAAAGAAGAAAACGATCAAATTACGTTTCAGGTTATCGATACCGGAAAAGGAATTGATGCACGCTACAAAGACAAAGTTTTTGATAAATATTTTCAGATTCCGGGAAGTCAGAAATCAGGAACCGGATTGGGGCTCGCCATCAGTAAAGAATTTATCGAAGCTCAAAACGGAACAATTGGTGTCGAGAGTAATTTAGGCCTGGGAAGTACGTTTTGGTTTTCACTGAAGGTTTAGATAAATTCAATTTGATAACGATCTGTTACTTGTGCTAATTTTAAAATGGCACACGGATGACACGGATTTAAACCGATAAAAACGGATTTTTTTATTTCTATTCGGTGAAAATCTGCCTCATCTGTGTTATTCATCTGTTTAGCGGACAGCCAAATTCAATTTTATGACATTCGTCAGTCTGAGCGAAGTCGAAGACCTTTTCTACTACAAGATCCTTCGACTTCGCTCAGGTGACCATCCAAAGCGGCATAATATTTAGTCAATCTTAATTCAATTATTTATTTTAAAGCCAGCAGGTTAATATTCGCTTAAGGTTCAGTTAAACCAAAAATACTTCGTGTATACATACGTTAATATTGCAACTTTTAACAATAACGAAAGATGTTTTACAAAACGATTTCTCTGGTATTTTTATTTGTTTTTTTGGGTGCTCACGCACAGCAAAATGATTCGATCACGAAAGTTGACAGTACTTCACAACAATTAAAATTCAATTACAAGCAGCTAATCATTCCAGGCGTTTTAATTGGCTACGGAGTTATTGGGCTTGAAAGTGATCAGTTGCTGAGTTTCAATTCGCAAATTAAAAACGAAGTTACTGAAGACATTGACAAAAAAATCACTATTGATGATTTCTCGCAATACGCGCCTGCAGCCTCGGTTTATGCCCTGAATGCTTTTGGTGTAAAGGGAAAAAATAATATACGTGACCGCTCTGTTATTTTTGTAACTTCATACGTTATTATGGCTTCAACTGTTTTGGGTTTAAAATCGATTACCCATGAAGAGAGGCCTGATGGAAGTTCAAAAAACTCTTTCCCTTCAGGTCATACAGCAACTGCTTTTGCCGGAGCGGAATTTTTATGGCAGGAATACAAAGACAAATCAATTTGGTACGGAATTGCGGGTTATGCCGTAGCCACCGGAACGGGCCTTTTCAGAATATACAACAACCGTCATTGGCTAACGGATGTTGCTGCCGGAGCCGGAATTGGAATTTTGAGTACTAAAATTGCCTATTGGCTGAATCCGTACATCACCAAAAAACTTTTTAAATCCTCTTCCGAAAACAAATCCACTTCTATGGTAATGCCGTTTTATAATGGTAAACAATATGGATTGGGTTTTGTGAAGGTTTTTTAGTTTTTTTATTGACTATAGTCTCCCTGAGCGGAGTCGAAGGGCTTCCTGAGCGGAGTCGAAGGGCTTCCTGGCACAAAAGGTCTTCGACTCCGCTCAGACCGACAAACGGATATCAATTATAAATCGGGTTTAGATCAAAAATCGTTAATCTTCATTCTAAAATCTTATGTATTCGAAGTATTATTCTTAATCTCCATCACCTCTCTTTTAACCTGAAGAAGCAGTTCTTTCATGCTTTCAGTTTCAGACAATTGCTGCTTTTTGTCCGAACGGCCAATGTTGCACTCGTATTCCCAAATCTCCAAAATATCAGAAGCTTTCACTTCATAATTGGGGTAAAAACTATTATCCGATTCTAAAACCA
Source organism: Flavobacterium sp. N502540 (assembly GCF_025947365.1). NCBI lineage: Bacteria > Pseudomonadati > Bacteroidota > Flavobacteriia > Flavobacteriales > Flavobacteriaceae > Flavobacterium > Flavobacterium sp. N502540. The sequence continues at coordinate 2,944,873 of NZ_CP110012.1, read as the reverse complement.
GACTATTTTTTTTGTTTTTGTTCAGACGCTTGTACACCATTCCTTCATTTTTGGTAATCAGGATATACGTTTTACCGTCCATCACCTCTCCCAGCCTTTCCACATAACGTCCAATAATAATCGATCCGTCTTCGTGTGGTGGCATCGAATCACCTTCTACCGGAAATCCGCGATGTTTCCCAGGACCTAAAAACGGAAGAGAAACCTGCTGTAGACTTTCAATATATTCCGGATCGGCATATCCATTCAGATAACCTGCTTTTGCTCTTTGGGATACAATTTCGATATAATTCTCTCCAAAATTATCAACCTGAATAGGTAGAATAAGCCGATTCCCTTCGAGTTTTATCAAATTTTCGATGTTTATTTTCCGAATATCGACTGACAATAATAAATCGATACTGGTATGAAAATACAAGGCGATTTTCTTTAAAATATCATACGGTGCTTCCGAAGTTCCGTCTTCATATTTCACGTATCTTCCTCTTGTAATACTCAGGTTTTCAGCTAATTTCTCCTGCGATATTTTATGCTTAACCCTTAATGCTCTGATGTTGTCTGAAAATAAGGACATAATTAATTTGTTATAATTTGGAACAGCAAATATATGAAAAATGTTATTATCTGTGCTAATTTTGTTTATTCCAAAAAACAAGAAAATGGCAAGGGCAATTGTACACATGGATCTGGATACTTTTTTTGTATCCTGTGAAAGGTTAACCAACTCACAATTAAAAGGATTACCTCTAATTATTGGAGGTGGTGATCGTGGCGTTGTTGCCTCTTGTTCTTATGAAGCCCGTAAATTTGGAGTCCGTTCTGCTATGCCCATTCGTATGGCATTAAAACTCTGTCCTGATGCAAAAGTAATGAAAGGCGATATGGAATTGTATTCGCAATTATCGCATGATGTTACACAAATTCTTCAGGAAAAAGCACCTGTTTTAGAAAAAGCAAGTATCGATGAATTTTATCTCGACATTACCGGAATGGATAAATTTCACGGCAGTTATAAATGGACCAATGAGCTGGCCCAATCTGTAATGAAAGAAACCGGACTGCCTATTAGTTTTTCATTATCGATTAATAAAACGGTTTCTAAAATTGCAACCGGAGAAGGCAAACCGGTAGGAAATCTTGAAATTCAGGAACAGAAGGTACAGGACTTTTTAAATCCTTTATCGATTCAGAAAATTCCAATGGTCGGAGCAGTTACTTTTCAGCTTTTGTCCAGAATTGGCATTCGCAAAATTCAGACGCTGGCCGAAATGCCTGCCGAGGTTTTACAGCAAATGATTGGTAAAAACGGTCTGGAGCTCTGGAAAAAAGCACACGGAATCGACCACACTCCTGTTGAACCTTATACGGAAAGAAAATCAATATCTACCGAAACTACTTTTTCTCAGGATACGATTGACATTGCAAAACTCAAAAGAATACTTTTAGGAATGGTCGAAAAACTGGCTTTCCAGCTTCGCGCCGAACAATGGCTGACCTCAACCATTACGGTTAAAATACGTTACGCCAATTTTGATACCGAGACCAAACAATCTAAAATTGCCTATACCTCAGCAGATCATATTCTGACCAAAAATGTAACAGAATTATTTGATAAAGTCTACCAACGCCGAATGCGGCTTCGCTTAATTGGTATTCGCTTTAGCGGGCTTGTGCGGGGAACCTACCAAATTGATCTTTTTGAAGATACTCAGGAAATGTTATCCCTCTACGCCGCTATGGACCGAATAAAAAACCGTTATGGCTATGATGCTGTAATGCGTTGTGCAGGGGCTTCTTTTAAGCCAAATAGTAAAGACGAAATTTTAAAACGTACCAAATAATGCATCTTAATTGTCATTCCTTCCATTCATTACGATATGGCACAATTCCGCTTAAAGAATTGGTTAGCCAGGCCGTCTCTTGTGGGGTAAAAGCAATGGCGCTTACAGATATTAATACCGTTACCGGAATTTATGATTTTATAAAAGCCTGTCAGGAAAAAGAGATTAAACCTTTAGTAGGAATAGAATTTCGATGCCGTCATCAATTCAGATATATTGGTCTGGCACAGAATGCAGAAGGTTTGGGCGAAATGAACCGCTTCTTAACTCATCATAATTTCAGCGGAGAAATTTTGCCTTCAATTGCACCTGAATTTAAATCCGTTTTCGTGATTTATACTTTAGAAAATGCTCCGGAAGTTCTTCGCGAAAATGAATTCATCGGGATTCGTCCTGAAGAAGTGTCCAGACTTCTTACATCCGAACACAAAAATAAAATGAATCAGATGGTCGTTTTACAGCCTGTTACTTTTAGGACTAAAACAGAACACAATCTGCATAAAATTCTCCGGGCAATTGATACTAATGTTATTCTATCTAAACTAACTGAATCTGATTACTGCAAAAATTCTGAAATTCTGCAATCCTTGGAATCTCTTTTGCCTTTTTATGAAAAATATCCTCAAATTATATCCAATACTCAGAAAATCATTGATTCCTGTAATTTTGAATATGATTTTGGAGTTCCGAAAAACAAAAAATTCTATACTAATAGTCGTCAGGAAGATTTAGAAAAACTGACTGATCTGGCTTGGAAAGGATTCAAAAACCGTTATGAAAGCGAAAATCAGGAAGCCAAAAAACGTGTCGAAAAAGAACTGAAAGTTATTGATGAATTAGAATTCAGCGGCTATTTCTTAATCACCTGGGACATTATTCAGTACAGCAACAGTCAGGGGTTTATGCATATTGGCCGCGGAAGCGGTGCCAACAGCATTATTGCCTATTGTCTCGGAATCACCGATATCTGCCCTATTGAACTGGATTTATATTTTGAACGGTTTTTAAACCTCAACCGCAAAACTCCTCCCGATTTTGATATTGACTGGAGCTGGCAGGAACGCAATATAATTCTGGAATATATCTTCGGAAAATACGGCAAAGATCATGTGGCTTTTTGCGGTACCAATGTCGAATTTAAATACCGTTCTATTTATAGAGAAGTGGGAAAAGTATTTGGTCTTCCGAAAGAAGAACTGGATATGCTCGCCAAAAATCCCGAGGAGCTTCATGAAACAAATAAAATTGTAAAACAGGTTCAGTATTATGGTCAGATGCTCAGCAAATACCCCAATCAACGCAGTATGCACGCCTGTGGTATTTTGATTTCCGAAGAACCCATTACGAATTATACGCCATTAGAAATGCCCCCAAAAGGCTTTCCTATCGCGCTTTTCGACATGCACATTGCCGAAGAAATCGGTTTTGAAAAATTCGATATTTTAAGTCAGCGTGGTATTGGTCATATTGATGACAGTGTAAAACTCATCGAGAAAAACAGAGGGATAAAAGTTGATATTCGCAATACTTCGATTTCTAAAGACGAGGCTTTATGCAACATTTATCTGGCTCAGGGTCGCACTATTGGCTGTTTTTATATCGAAAGCCCTGCCATGCGCGGTTTACTACGCCGGCTGAATTGCGACAATTATAAAATTCTGGTAGCAGCCTCCTCTATCATTCGCCCTGGTGTAGCACAATCCGGAATGATGAAAGAATATATTTTTCGCCATAATAACCCCAATCAGTTTCAGTATTTCCATGACGTTTTTAAGGAACAGCTTGGCGAAACTTACGGCATTATGGTCTATCAGGAAGATGTGATCAAAATCGCACAGCATTATGGAGGACTACCCGCTGCAGATGGCGATATCCTGCGTAGAGCGATGTCCGGAAAAGGAAGATCTCTCGAAGCCTTGCAAAAAGTAAAAGACAACTTTTTTACCTGCTGTGCTCAAAAAGGACATCCCGAAATACTGAGTCAGGAGATCTACCGCCAAATTGAATCTTTTGCGGGATATTCGTTCTGCAAAGCACACTCGGCTTCTTATGCTGTAGAAAGTTATCAGAGTTTGTACCTCAAAGTTTATTATCCTGTAGAATTTATGACGGCGGTAATCAACAATCAGGGCGGATTTTACCGAACTGAGGTTTATGTACACGAAGCACGTATGTCTGGCGGAAGCATACACAACCCCTGTGTGAATAAAAGCGAATATCAGACTACTTTATACGGTACAGACATTTATCTGGGCTTTATGCATGTGCAGAGTCTGGAATCCAAAACAGCTCATTTGATCGAATCGGAGCGGGAGAAAAATGGTGACTTTCTTTCTTTGGAGGATTTTATCAACAGAATTCCTATCGGGATTGAAAACATGAAAATTCTAATTTTTATAGATGCTTTTCGTTTTACAGGAAAAACCAAAAATCAGCTTTTAGTTGTTGCCAGTTTGCTTTTAAACAATTTCAAACCCGAAAACAGAAATCTGAGGCTGATACAGGAACCGGTAAAAGAATACAAACTCCCAACTTTAGAACGTTCTTTATACGAAGATGCCTTTGATGAGATTGAGCTCTTGAGTTTTCCTGTATCCTGTACCGTTTTTGATCTTTTGCAAACCAAATATCGTGGTGATATTATGGCCCGGGATTTAACAGCCTGCCATAAAAAACAGGTTCGTATGCTTGCTTATCTGATTTCAAGAAAACAGGTTCCAACCAAAAAAGGAACCATGTATTTTGGCACCTGGATCGATCATGAAGGCACATATTTTGACACCGCACATTTTCCGGACAGTCTGACAAACTATCCTTTTCAGGGTGGCGGATGTTATCTTTTGCTGGGAAATGTCGAAGTCGATTATCATTTTCCAACCATTACCATAACCAAAATGGCCAAAATGCCTTTTATTCCCGATCCGCGTTATATGGACGCCAAAGATCAGTTTAAAACACAGCGCCAGATTAAGGAAGATGTCAGTCCAACACATCGGGAGCCTTATCCGCAAGGACATGAAATTAATTTACCCCGACACCGAATGAAGTTTTAGTTTTCAATCGCAGTCGACACCGTTTTCAGCCAAATAAACAGTCATTAAAAAAGTGTACCCTGAGACTGAAAACTAAAAAGAAATAAGTTAGACGTTATACAAATAAGATGAAAAAGCAGGAATATGCCATAGTCGATATTGAAACCACAGGTGGTAACGCCAGTGGCAGCTGCATTACAGAAATTGCCATTGTCATTCACGATGGCAAAAAAGTAATAGAACGCTTTGAGACGCTCGTAAATCCGCAGAAGGAAATACCGCTTCCCATTTTTGCCTTAACGGGTATTAATAATGAAATGGTAGCCAATGCTCCTATTTTTGATGATATTGCCGAAAAAGTAATGGAATTGCTAAACGACCGGATCTTTGTTGCTCATAATGTCAATTTCGATTATTCGTTTGTTCGCCACCAGCTTGAGGCATCCGGATTCAAATGGACAGCCAGAAAGTTATGTACCGTTCGCGCAGCCAGAAAAATCAGACCGGGTTTTGCCTCCTATAGTTTAGGAAAACTTTGCAATTCGCTCGACATCCCTTTAGAAAACAGGCACCGTGCCGGAGGCGACGCAGAAGCTACTGCTATATTATTTTCGCGATTACTCGAATGGGACGACGAAGGTCATATCGAACAAATGATCAAGAACACGGCACAGGATCAGCGCTTACCTCCTAACCTTCCGCCGGAAGATTTTAATAATTTACCGGAAAAACCAGGTGTATATTATTTTTATAATGAGGTAAAAAAAGTAATCTACGTGGGAAAAGCGGTCAATATAAAAAAACGCGTTGCCTCTCATTTCAGCGGTCATAATATCAATCCGCAAAGGCAACATTTCTTACGGGATATTTATTCCATTTCCTATGAAATTTGTGGCAACGAGTTGATGGCACTTCTGTTAGAATGTACTGAAATCAAACATCTTTGGCCAACTTACAATAGAGCTTTAAAACGATTTGAACCAAAATTTGGATTGTACCAATATGAAGCCCGTAATGGATATAAGTATCTGGCTATCGGAAAACTCAATAAATTTCAGTCGTGTATTGAACACTTCAGTAGTTTACACGAAGCAACAAATATACTGCGGGGTTTAGCAGAACGATTTGAAATTGATTATAGATTTTGCAAATATTCAAAACCTGAAGAAGGAGAACTATTTCAAAATAATGATGTAACAGATTTTCCGGATACCTTCCTCCACAATGAGCAAGTCGACAATGCTATTGATTTTTTACTAAATAACAGACCCACTTTTGCCATTATAGAAAAAGGAAGAACAGCACACGAACGCAGTTGCATTTGGATAGAAAATGGTCATTTTTATGGTATGGGATATATTCCGTTGGATGTTGCGATTACGGATCCTTCAGAAGTAAAAAATTATGCAACGCCTTATAAAAGCAATCAATACATTGTACAGTTGATTTTTGCTTATGCAGAGAAGAATCCCCGAAAAGTTTTTTTCAACAAAAATTTGCTGACATCAAGAATATAAAACTAATCTAATTTTTAAAATAGAGCTATAAACTTAAAGTATTGACTTATGACACTATTTAGCGATACCGAATTATTTGCCACAGGTTTGAAAGGAAAAAAAATATTTGATTTGCCTGATGCAGAACTTATTTTGATCGACAACTTTTTTACCAAAGAAGAATCCGATCGTTTTTATGAAAAAATACTTCATCAAACTAAATGGAGAGAATATGAAATGGAAATGTATGATAAAATTGTTACAGCTCCCCGAATGATTTCATGGTACGAAGATAAAGATAATGTTGGAGCAGATCCAAATGGTCCTGACTGGACTTATGAATTATTAACGATCAGAGGCCGTGTCGAAAGAGAAACCCAGCTTGAATTTAATAGTCTCCTGCTTAATTTATATCGAAATGGCAATGATGGTGTTTCCTGGCACAGCGATAAAGAACATAACTCCGGACCGGACCCCATTATTGCTTCGGTCACTTTTGGAGAAACTAGAATGTTCCGATTGCGTCATAAATTCCGGAAAGAAATCCCACAAGTGGAAATTCCGCTCCATCATGGTTCCTTTCTGTTAATGTCAGGAACGACCAATAGTTTTTGGCAGCATCAGGTTCCAAAAACGGCACGAGATGTTTTACCCAGAATCAACTTAACCTTTAGAAGAACGAACAGAAAAAGCTGATTTTCTAAAACTTGTACTGAAATATAATAACTGAAAAGGCGTTATTTCTATTCTAAAATAGTGTAGAAAATTCCTCCTCAAAAAGTTAAAATCCTCAGTGTATGAACCTTTTACTAGGAAAACCCTATCTTTTTTACTACTTTTGCAACCTTTTTTTACATATACATTACCACAATGGCTTATTCAAACAATGATTTAATGCGTTTTTTAGATGCACAAAACAAACTTTATCTTACTGCTCTTTCCGAAATCAAAAAAGGAAAAAAGGAGACACACTGGATGTGGTTCATTTTTCCTCAGATAAAAGGATTGGGTAAGAGCGATACAGCAAATTATTACGCCATTAACGATCTAAAAGAAGCAACCGAGTTTTTAGAACACCCTATTTTAGGAAAACATCTTATCGAAATTTCTGAACTGTTTTTAACTTTTAAAAGAAAATCAGCCGATGGAATTTTAGGAGATTTAGACGCCCGTAAATTACGTTCGTCTATGACGCTTTTCTCTTTGGTAGAAAATACAAATCCTGTATTTCAGGAAATTTTGGATGCTTTTTTCTCTGGAGAAACAGATCCTCTTACTTTATCTATTATTAATTCAACGATAGAATCAACTGTTGAAGCCGAAATCGCTTAATTTACACAAGCTCGCTTCCAGGATTATTTACATTTAAAACACTACTTTTTGCTTTTGCGTATAAGTAGTGTTTTTTTTTATTATCAGGACAGAGCACCAAAAAAGGACTCTCTCAAAGATTTCTGTTGCGCTCCGTTGGAACTTTTGATCTTGCGAAATCACATACTTTATAAATATTTTGATCCCTTGGAGCAATTTCAGAACACACCTATCTGTAGTCTCTTTTAAGAAAAATTTCATATAAAAAAGGAGCTTCGACTTCACTCAGCCAGACTAACCACCTAAGAAAATCTCTTTTTTTGCATGCAGATCTGTCAAATTTCCGGAAACACTAAATTTTATGACTAAAAAAATGCCTTGTCAAAGACAAGGCATCTATATTTTGAAGTAAACATCAAAGTTAAAAAATTGCAGGCACCCATTTGGTACATAAAACTTGTAAACAAACTTAACCTTTGAACCTTTGCCTCTCTGAACCTTTACAACCTTATGTTATTCTTCTTTCGGTTTATTCAGGTAGTACACCGGTATTCCGGTCAACATAATTAAAACTCCCCATCCACAGGTTGAGAATTTGGTAATTAACAGCGAAATACAGATTGCACTTGCAATTACAATATACAGCATAGGCAAAAACGGATATCCAAAAGCTTTGTAAGGTCTTTCAATATTCGGCATTTTTTTTCTCAAAATAAAAATACCGTAAATCGTTAAAATATAGAAAATCAATACAATGATGATTACAAAATCCAGCAGATCTCCATACTTTCCTGTCAAACACAAAGCCGAAGCCCAGAAACACTGTGCCCACAAAGCCCATCCAGGAACACTGGACTCGTTTAAAACAGCTGCTTTTTTAAAGAAAACACCGTCTTTTGCCATCGTATAATACACTCTCGCACCTGCCATAATTAATCCGTTGTTGCAGGCAAAAGTCGAAATCATAATCATTATTGCTATAATCAATGTACCCATATTGCCAAAAATGTAATGTGAAGCCACTACCGCTACTCTGTCTGATTTAGCTGTAGCAATCTCTTCAAACGGAACTACCGCCAAATACATCAAATTGGTCAGCACATAGATAATCGTTACTATAAAAGTTCCTAAAAACAAACTTAGACCTACATTTCGTTTTGGATTTTTTATTTCTCCTGCAATAAAGGTAACTCCATTCCAGGCATCACTGGAAAATAATGACCCTACCATTGCGGCAGAAATTCCGGTAATCAAAGTGGTTCCACTAATAGGCAGCCATGAACCACTTTCGGCATTATAGCTACGGGTCACCCAGCCATCAGTCCAATTGGCATCCCATATTGAAGCTTTTGCACCTAAGGTTAAGCCAAAAACAATTAATCCCAGCAATGACAAAATTTTGATGATAGTTAGAACGGTTTGCAGAATTTTTCCGTTTTTCACCCCTCTACTATTAATAAACGTCAATACAATAATTGTAAAAATCGAAACCAACTGAGCGGCGTTGAGTTTAAAGAAACCTAATTCATAAAGTATATTTTCATCGCTCAATGGTTCGTACAAATAAGCCGCAAATTTTGAAAAAGCAACTCCTACCGCAGCAATTGTTCCGGTCTGAATTACAGCAAAAAAGCTCCATCCGTACAAAAAGGCAATTAGCTTATTGTAAGCTTCCTTTAAATACACGTACTGTCCTCCCGCTTTTGGAAACATCGCGCTAAGTTCTCCATAACTCACTGCGGCTATAACCGTAATCAGTCCGGAGAGCAGCCAAATTAGAGTTAGCCATCCTGCCGAACCTACCTGTCTGGCGATATCGGCACTCACAATAAATATTCCTGATCCAATCATAGAACCTACCACAAGCATGGTTCCGTCTAATAATCCAAGTTCTCTTTTAAAATGTTCCTGGTCGTTTTCTTGCATAATTTTAGTTTTTCGGTTGGTTAAAGATATACTTTTTTCTGAAATTTAAGATTTTAGAGTGTTGATTTTAGATTCTAATTTATAATCCTTAGACGGAGTAAATCCTATTCACTAAGCGAGAAGATTTTTTTAATTCATCAATGAATTGTTAAACAAAAACTTTTCTGTTTAACCCTTTTCAGTTTGTTCTTATATATTAAATTTTAAAATTGTTTTCCTTTTCTTACTCTTACTAATTTAAAACAAGAGCCTTCACAGAATACATTTTATTTATTTACAACAAAACAGGAACAAAAATTAATTATCCCGTAAGAAAAAAAACACTAATTCTAAAATTCTGTTCTTTTTTTACTAAATTTATGCATGCATAAAACAATTTTGAAAAATCAATCTTTTATTAACAATTGTTTATTTTAAAACCGTCAAAAGACAACACTCTCAGTAACCTGATTTTTTTTAAAGGACTCCTTCAACAATAAGCGCTCTTAACAGAAAAAGCAGTATTAACCTCCAAATCTGAAAACTATGTCTAAGAGTCCGTTTTTTAAAAATATACGCTTCCCGAATGTTTTCATTCTATTGATAATTGTATTTATTTCCTGCGCTTTACTTATCTGTATCAACTTTTTTACAATAAAAATACTTTCCGCAAACAGAGCTTATGTTCATGGTGAATCACATTATTCAAAAGGACAAAAGGATGCTGCACGATATCTCATTATGTACCTTTTCACTAAAGATACAAACCAATGGAAGCTCTTTTCTCAGGAATTAAAAGTCCCTCAGGGTGATGGTATTGCCAGAAGATCGCTTTTGAAATATGGAGACAACGAAATTGCCCGAAGAGGTTTTCTAACAGGACGAAATCATAAAGATGACCTGGATGACATTGTCTGGCTGTTTGTAAACTTCAAAGATGTATCTTTTTTGGCAAAAGCGATTCACGAATGGGGTCAGGGTGACGAATTAATCGCTAAATTATCCAAGTTGGGTCAGCAAGTCGATGCCCAGATCAAACAAAATCTGCTGACTCCGGCCAGTCAGCAAAAATTTCTTAACGAAATTAGTACTATCAGCGATAAACTCACTATTAACGAACGTAACTTCCTGAATACTCTGGGAGAAGGAACACGAAAAATCAAAAGTCTTCTGATCATTACCAATATTATTTTTATTCTGATCATTGTAATAAGCGTATGCACTTATTATTCGATTATGGTAAAACGTTTAGTCATCTCCAAAAAAGAAATTGAAGAAAAAAATGAAAATCTAATCCATGTAAATCATGAACTGGACCGATTTGTCTATAGTGCATCACATGATTTAAGGTCACCTATAACATCACTAAAAGGGTTGATCGAAATTACCCAACTAGAGGATGATATTGAACAAGTCAGAGACTATTTAACACTCATGCACAAAAGCCTTGTCAGACAAGATCAGTTTATAGTTGATATTATAGATTACTCTAAAAATAAACGCAAACAAATCATCATAGAGCCTGTGAGTTTAAAGGAATTATTAGACGAATCTATTTCGCAGTTGATGCATATCGAAAATGCCAATAAAATAAAATTCACAAAAGAACTATTAATCGATACCATTCAAAGCGATGACTTGCGTCTGAGAATCATTATCTCGAATTTACTCTCAAATGCTATAAAATATGCCGATATTAATAAGGAGGAAATGTTTATTTCAATTAAAACTTATACGGAAGAGGGGTACAACAAAATTGAAATAACAGATAACGGTATTGGAATTAAAGATGAATTTAAAAACAATATTTTTGAAATGTATTTTGGTACGAACAAAAACAAAGGTTCGGGATTAGGTCTTTACATTGTAAAAGAAGCTGTAGAAAACATCAAAGGAAGTATTTCTGTTTTCTCTGAAAACACTATCGGAAGTAAATTTATTGTAGCAATTCCAAATTATCATGGAAATTAAGCCCATATTCCTGGTCATTGAAGACAATTTGATTGATCAGCTTGTCATCAAACAACTACTGACAAAAGTCCTTGATATCGATCAGATCATCATTGCGAATAATGGCAGAGAAGGAATTCAGTGGCTTGTTACTAAAAACAATGACCACCCGCTTATCATTTTACTGGATATTCAAATGCCAATAATGAATGGTTTTGAATTCTTAGAGGAATTTCATAAATTAAAAAAAGGAATAAAAAAAGGAATTCAAATTTACATACTTTCATCGACTTTAGATCCTGACGAAATTGCTGCAATTACAGCAAATAAGTATGTGAGTGCTTTTTTAAACAAGCCGTTTCCAATAGATGAATTTAAAACAATACTGCTTAACTATTAAAAACTATTGAAGAACACGGTTTACCTGAGAAAAACTTCTTTGGTAATAAGGTTCTTTTGTGGATGAAATCATTACCCCGCCGTGTGTAGAAGAATGTACAAACTTAATCTCTCCTTCGGTCACTTCGACAACCATTCCAACATGATTGATACGGCGTCTTCCGTTAGTTTTAAAGAAAATTAAATCTCCTTTTTGTGCGGCATCAGTGTCAACTCTAACTCCAATTCTGGATTGTTCTATCGAACTTCTAGGCAGTTTAATGTCAAAATTATTAAAGGTACAAATCATTAATCCTGAGCAGTCAAAACCAGCTTTTGTAGTTCCGCCTGACCGGTAACGCGTTCCAATATTCTCTGTTGCATTTACAATCAATTGCTCAATAAGTTCCGAATTATTGTTTATTCCTCTAACAAATGTGGAATCTTTTTTCACAACAGTTTCCTCAGCAATTTGTATGGATGGTGTCGATGTCGTGGTTTCGATAGGTTTTACTTCTTGTAAGGCTGCCGCTTTTTCCGGAGAAACATTAATCTTAAGCAGGTACCCCACTTTTAACCTCTTTTTAATTGCAGGATTTTGTTTTTCCAGTTCTTTTACGGTTATCCCAAACTCCTTTGCTATCGCATATTTCGTTTCTTTTGACAAAACTTCCCTGGTTACCTCAACCATTTCAGGCTCCTGAACATTTTCGATTACAGGTACAGCTGCTACAGCTGTTGTAGCTGTATTAGACGGAATATTAATTTGCTGTCCGATTTTTAAACCTTCACTTTCCAGAAGTGGATTGGCTTTTTTTAAGTCATCAACTGAAACATTGTATTTTTTGGAAATTCCCCAAAGTGTTTCTTTGGCAGCAACTTCATGGGATCCGGGAGTAGTTTGCGGAGTAACATTTGCAATAATTTCTTCAGTCTTTTTGGCAGCTGCTTTAGCAACTGTTTTATTGCGATTTGGGATTAACAAAACCGAATTTAACTTTAGAACTTTGGGTGCATTAGGATTTGCTGCTGTAATATCTTTTGGTTTTACTCCGTACTTTTTAGCAATTACAGTAAGATTTTCTCCTTGTGAGATTTTATGCTTAATATACTTTTCTTGTGAGAAAGCACCAACACTGAAAAAAAACAAAATTGCTATTAACCTGAAAACCATTATCTGTTACATTTACATCTATTATTATACGCTCTGAATGCAATTACTTTCGGAAATTTATGCTCCAAAAAAGTAATTATTTTACCCGATAAGCGAATTTAACTTTTTAAAGTAAAAAAAGCACCTTTTTTAACAACTTATTTTATTGAAATTAACAAACGCGGCATAAAAATTGATCCAAACCCCTGAAATAATGCTTTTTATAAGAAGTATCATTTTTAAGCCGATTAAAACTAAAATCATATCTCAGAAGCAACTTTCTAATAAACTTATTGAATACTGCAAATGTGTTTATTAGTGTGAATTTTGAAAATCTGCATAAAAAAATGCTCTGTTTTCACAGAGCATTTTTAATATGAATGAATCTTAAAGATTAGGCTTTTCCGGCTGCAATTAAATTCAAAGCTGAACCTGCAACAAACCAGCCAATCTGACCTTGGTTATAAGTATGGTTTGCGAGAATAATATCTTTAGTGCCATCGGCGTGAACGAACTCTAATGTTAATGGTTTTCCGGGAGCAAACTGGGTTAAATCAGTAAAATTGATGGTATCATCTTCTTTGATTTTATCGTAATCGGTTTCATTAGCAAAAGTCAATCCTAAAAGACCTTGTTTTTTAAGATTGGTTTCGTGGATACGGGCAAAAGATTTTACCAACACCGCTTTAACTCCTAAAAAGCGAGGCTCCATAGCGGCATGCTCGCGCGAAGAACCTTCTCCGTAGTTATGATCTCCCACAACAATAGATGGAACTCCGGCAGCTTTGTAGGCACGTGCCACAGCAGGAACAGCATCATATTGCCCTGTTAATTGATTTTTAACCGAATTTGTTTTTTGATTGAAGGCATTTACGGCACCAATCAGCATATTGTTCGAAATATTATCCAGATGTCCACGGAAACGCAACCATGGTCCTGCCATAGAAATGTGGTCGGTAGTACATTTTCCGAATGCTTTGATCAACAATTTAGCACCCGTAATATTTTTACCGTCCCAAGCATCAAAAGGCGCTAATAATTGCAAACGTTCAGATGTTGGACTTACCACCACCTGAACCCCTGAACCGTCTTCAGCCGGGGACTGGAATCCCGGATCTTTAACATCAAATCCTTTTGGAGGCAATTCGTCTCCTGTAGGTTCCTCTAACATTACTTCTTCTCCATCTTCATTGATTAAAGTATCTGTAAGCGGATTAAAACTTAAATCTCCTGCAATAGCCATAGCAGTTACCAATTCGGGCGAACCTACGAAGGCTAGAGTATTTGGATTACCATCTGCACGTTTAGAAAAGTTACGATTGAAAGAGTGCACAATGGTGTTTCTTTCTTCTTTCTCTGCTCCATCTCTGTCCCACATACCAATACAAGGTCCGCAGGCATTAGCAAAAACAGTCGCTCCAATTTTATGAAAGGTATCAATAAATCCATCACGCTCGATAGTATAACGAACTACTTCAGAACCCGGCGTTATTGTAAATTGAGATTTTGTTTTTAAGTTTTTCGCACTTACCTGTCGGGCTAAAGAAGCTGCTCGGGAAATATCTTCGTAAGAAGAATTGGTACAAGAACCTATTAACCCTACCTGAATTTGTAACGGCCAGTTGTTCTTGATTGCCTCTTCTTTCATTTTAGAAATTGGAGTCGCCAAATCCGGTGTGAAAGGACCATTTAAATGCGGTTCTAATTCAGATAAATTAATTTCGATCACCTGATCAAAATATTGTTCCGGGTTAGCATATACTTCCGGATCTCCTGTTAAATAAGAAGCCACTTTATCGGCAGCATCGGCAACATCGGCTCGGTTTGTAGAGCGCAGGTAACGCCCCATAGAAGCATCATATCCAAAAGTTGAAGTGGTCGCTCCAATTTCGGCGCCCATGTTACAAATAGTACCTTTTCCGGTACAGGACATAGAAGTTGCTCCTTCGCCAAAATACTCAACAATAGCTCCTGTACCACCTTTTACCGTAAGTATACCGGCTACTTTAAGAATAACATCCTTAGGAGCTGTCCAACCTGATAACTTACCGGTTAGTTTTACTCCTATTAACTTCGGAAACTTCAACTCCCAAGCCATACCTGACATCACGTCTACAGCATCAGCTCCACCAACACCAATCGCAACCATTCCTAAACCACCTGCATTTACGGTGTGAGAATCGGTACCGATCATCATTCCGCCGGGGAAAGCGTAATTTTCAAGTACAACCTGATGAATAATTCCCGCTCCCGGTTTCCAGAAGCCAATTCCGTATTTATTTGAAACCGATGAAAGGAAGTCAAAAACCTCGTTACTTTGTGTTTTTGCTCTTGCCAAATCGGTTGCAGCATCTACTTTTGCCTGAATCAGGTGATCGCAATGTACTGTTGTAGGTACTGCTACTTTAGATTTTCCGGCATGCATAAACTGCAATAATGCCATTTGTGCTGTTGCATCCTGACAGGCTACACGATCCGGTGCAAAATCAACATAATCTACTCCTCTTTTAAACACCTGAGACGGTGCTCCGTCCCAAAGATGATTGTATAAAATTTTCTCTGTTAACGTAAGTGGGCGACCAACAAGCTCTCGTGCTTTATCAACACGACCGGGCATGTTCTCATACACTTTTTTAATCATTTCAATATCAAAAGCCATAAGTATAATTGTTTTTGTGTTTTTTTTTGAACATCCCAAGTTACAAAAAATAGAGGAGTTATTAAAGAAAAAGCCCGAGTTTATCACTCGGGCTCTTTATATATAATGATTATAACTAATCGTAAATTACATTACTAACTGTTTGTTTGAAGGTGCAAACTTAGTTAAATTAATTCCTTCAACTGCAGTGGTATACTCTTCTAGTGTTGGAGTTCTACCCAAAATTGTAGACAATACCACAACCGGTGTAGAAGAAAGTAAAGACTCTCCTTTTTTACCTTCAGTATCCTCTACAACTCTTCCCTGGAAAAGACGTGTAGAAGTTGCCATTACGGTATCTCCTTTTGCTGCTTTTTCCTGGTTCCCCATACAAAGGTTACATCCCGGACGCTCTAAGTACAACATGTTTTCGTATTCTGTACGTGCTGCACCTTTTGGAGCGCTATCGTTAAACTCAAAACCAGAGTATTTTTGTAAAACTTCCCAGTCACCTTCTGCTTTTAATTCGTCTACGATATTGTAGGTAGGCGGAGCAACAACCAAAGGCGCATTAAATTCAACTTTTCCTTTTTGCGCTTCCACGTTTTTCAACATTTGAGCAAGGATTTTCATATCACCTTTGTGAACCATACAAGATCCGATAAATCCAAGATCTACTTTTTTCTCTCCTCCATAAAAAGATAATGGTCTGATCGTATCGTGAGTATATCGTTTAGAAACATCAGCATTGTTTACGTCCGGATCGGCAATCATTGGTTCAGAAATCTGATCCAAATCAACTATAACTTCAGCATAATATTTCGCATTTGAATCCGGCGTTAAAGCTGGTTTCTCAGAAGTTCTCACTTCTTCAATTCTCTTATTGGCTTTATTGATTAATCCCTGAAGAACGTGTTTGTCATTATCCATTCCTTTGTCGATCATAATCTGGATTCTGCCTTTAGCAATCTCCAATGATTCGATCAAAGTATCATCCTCAGAAATACAGATAGAAGCTTTTGCTTTCATCTCTGCAGTCCAGTCTGTAAATGTAAACGCCTGATCTGCATTTAACGTACCGATATGAACCTCAATAATTCTACCCTGGAATACATTCTCTCCACCAAACTGATGCAACATCTGAGCTTGTGTAGCATGAACCACATCACGGAAATCCATATATCCTTTCATATCTCCTTTGAAAGTTACTTTTACAGATTCCGGGATTGGCATAGAAGCCTCTCCTGTCGCTAATGCCAAAGCAACAGTTCCTGAATCCGCACCAAAAGCAACCCCTTTTGACATCCTTGTATGTGAGTCACCACCAATAATGATCGCCCACTCATCAATAGTGATATCATTTAATACTTTGTGGATTACGTCTGTCATTGAATGGTAAACACCTTTCGGATCACGAGCTGTGATTAAACCGAAATCATTCATAAATTTCATCAACTTAGGAATATTTGCCTGCGCTTTTTTATCCCAAACTGAAGCAGTGTGACATCCTGACTGATAAGCACCATCAACGATTGGTGAAATTACAGTTGCCGCCATAGATTCTAATTCCTGAGCTGTCATAAGACCAGTCGTATCCTGAGAACCTACAATATTTACTTCAACACGAACATCAGAACCAGCGTGTAACACTTTTCCTGGTGTCGAACCTACAGCATTTCTGTTAAAGATTTTTTCTACTGCTGTAAGACCTTGTCCGTCATGAGAAATTTCTTTTGAAGGAGCAAATACAACCGGAGCTGTAACCCCTAAAGTTTTTGCAGCGAATGTTTGAAGTTTTTTACCAAATACGATAGCATATGAACCACCAGCTTTGATAAATTCCATTTTTTGAGGAGTAAATGCTTTAGAAATATCGATCAGTTCCTGATCTCCATTGTAAAGTTTTCTCTCTTTAATATTAATTGTTAAAACAGTTCCTGTAGCTACAGAATAAGTTTGCTCTAAAATTGGTTCGTCATTTTCATTACGCACAACATTACCTGCTGCATCCACCTTTTTAACCCAGTTTTTAAGGTCAAGACCAATACCACCGGTAACATCAACCGTAGTTAAGAAAATTGGAGAGATACCATTTGTACCTCCAACAATTGGAGCAATATTTACGAATGGAATGTATGGACTTGATTGTTTTCCTGTCCAAAGCGCTACGTTATTCACACCTGACATTCTTGAAGAACCAACTCCCATTGTTCCTTTTTCAGCAATTAACATTATGCTTTTATCAGGATGTTGTGCCTGTAAAGCTCTAATTTCCTGCTGTGCTTGTGGTGTAATCATACACTGTCCGTGAAGTTCACGATCTGAACGCGAATGCGCCTGATTACCCGGAGAAAGTAAATCTGTTGAGATATCTCCTTCTCCTGCGATAAAAGTAACTACTTTAATTTCGTCTGCTACTTCCGGAAGTTTCGTGAAGAATTCTGCTTGTGCATAGCTTTCCAGAATTTCTTTCGCAACTTCATTATTATTTTTGAATGCCTCTACTAAACGATCTGTATCTGCTTCGTAAAGGAAAACCTGTGTTTTAAGAACTTTTGCTGCATCTTTTGCAATGGCAACATCATTACCCAAAGCTAAATCAAGCAGTACCTTGATAGAAGGACCACCTTTCATGTGAGATAACAATTCAAACGCAAAAGCAGGAGTAATTTCACTTACTACAGCTTCTCCAAGAATAATTTCTTTTAAAAACTCAGCTTTTTCACCTGCAGCACTTGTAGTACCCGGCAAAGTATTATAAATAAAAAATTTAAGAGAATCTTCTCGATACGGATTGTTAACATCCTTAATCTGTGAAATGATTTCGCTTGCTAATTCTGCACCATCGATTGGCTTTGGATGAAGACCTTGGCCTTTTCTTTCCTCGATTTCTTTAATGTAATCTTGATAAGTATTCATAATATTATAGAAGTCTTTTTATTTTTTGTTTGCAAATTTAGCTATTAAAGCCGAGAATTAAAAAAAATATAACAGAACTCGCCTTTTCAAACATTATTATTGCTAAAAAACAATTTTCATTACTTATTTTTGCCAAAATTTCAATTTTATATTAAAAAAATGAATTATTGCCATTTTAAAATCCTTTCTTTAGCAAAGTCGAAATTTGACACTATAAATGAAGTGAGATTTTACCCCAACTTTAACAAAGAACCTTTCTAAATAAGCAATTATAACGTTATAGTAACCGATTTGTCTTCTCGAATCAGCCTCTTTCAAAACCAAAAAATCATTAAGAATATTTAAAGAAATCTTTAAATCAAAAAAACGAAACAAAAAGTTTATTTTCCAATTATTATTATAACTTTGCAATTCAAAGTTCTTTTAATTAAAAAATACTTTCTATGAATACAACCAAAATAAACTCTTTTTTAAATGACCAAATTGGAGTAAAAATTAGCCTTATTATTACGTTATTCAGCACAACAATGCTGACACTTTCTTTATTGGGAAGTAGATTCGATTACGAAAGCTTTGAAATGCTTTCTGTGCTCAATATCATTATTCTGCTCCCGTACGGCGCTATCCTAACTTACAACCTGTTAAGAAACAAAAAGGACTACCTTCATTTACTTCCTTTCTTATTTCTCAATTGGTTTATCGGATGTTTCTCTACCAATGTTTATGTAAATGTTTTCGAAAATTTACCCATTTGGGTGTATTGCACAACGTTTCTGTTTTGCTTTTCAAACTTTGCAATTTACAATCGTGAAATAACAAATCGCTACATTAACTTAATTTCTTATTTCATCAACGGCTGCTCTTATCTCTTAATCTTATATTATGTTGTATTCCTGATACCAATAAGCATGTTTTCTATTATAGGAATTCTTGCCTTAGGACTAGGCTTTTATGGATTAGTACCCGGGATTGTACTTGCAATTCACACTTACATCCTATCTAGGGTTCTTTTTGAACAAAAAAACAACACCTATGCGTTCTTCTCAGGCATCGGGATCATCTTAACCAGCCTTATTATATTCACTTTTTTGTTGAATATTGAAAGTCAAAAAATAAACCAATATGGCATTACCAAAACATTTGAAGAAAATACCGATTTACCAACTTACATTAAAGTTTCTCAGAATCTTAAGCCTAATTTTTTTAATGAAATTCTGCTAAAGAAAAACATTGTATACATTGCATCAGAAGACTTCTTTGAATTAGATGGCTTTGGCAGATTTAATAGCAATGTTCAGTATCACGAAAGAAAGACTCACAATCCCTTTTTAAATATCGCTTATCATTTTGCAGAAAACATCAATTTGAGTGATGATGATAAAGTCAATATTCTGAAATCTAATTTTGATAAAAGACTTGAATCCGAAGAGCAATTATGGAGCGGACGAGATCTTATTACAAAAAACATTAAGGAAGATGTAAAAATTTATCCAAATGACAGACTCGCTTACACCGAAATTACAATGGATGTGGTCTGCGAAAAAGAAAGCAGAGGTCAGAAAGAAGCTATTTATTCCTTCCAGCTACCAGAAGGCTCTGTTGCAACTTCTTTGTCATTATGGGTTAATGGAATAGAAAGAAAAGGTGTTTTGACTACCAAAGAAAAAGCAAAAAAAGCATACCATCAGGTTGTGGGCATTGAGGCAAGAGACCCTTCATTAATGCAATGGAAAGAAGGAAACAGAGTTACAGTTCGCGTATTTCCAATTACAAACGAATTACCACGAACTGTTAAATGTGGTTTTACAACACCTTTAAAAGTTACAGACGATAAATTGATCTATCAAAGTTTAAATATAAAAGGTCCAAACATCAATAATGCTGCGACTATTTCGAGATTTCAGGTTAATGGAAATACTGAGTTTAAGACTTCAAAACATTTTGACTTTGCGGATAATTACCACATAAATGAATCTAAAGGCCTGGACAAATGGGAAGCTGAATTTCCTTTAAACAAAAAACCTTTGAGCAGTGCATTTGTTTGGAAGAATAAAAGCTATGAAATTAAACCCCTTATTAAAGAAAGAATTGCTTTTACACCAAGCGAAATCATTCTTGATCTCAATAACAACTGGAAAATAGAAGAACTTGAATCGATACTCAATCTCTCGAAAAACAAATATTTTGTCCTTCTTAATAATACGAAACAAGAAATCAATGCTTCCAATTACGAGAGTATCTGGAACCAATTTGATGAATTGAATTATTCACTTCTGCCACTTTTTGATTTACAGGAAAACACTTTGATTATCACAAAATGCGGTACATTTTCTTCAAACTTTGAAGAATTAGAATCTTCAAAATATTTAGAAAAAATAAGACAACGAACAAAAAACAAAGACTTAAAAGTTATCAATATTTCGAATGAAATAAATCCGTTTTGGCAGACCGCAAAGGAACAGAAATATGTAAATTTTATACAAACAAATCTTAATACCTGTACAGACCTTATCAGTAAAAAGCATTTTATAAAATTTCAAACTAATGAAAACAGTATTAATTTAGAAACTGCCGGAATCTCAATCCATGAAAATTCAGAAATCCAGCAAACAGCTAATACTGGTTCAAATCATTTATACAGAATGTTCTGTTTTGGAAAAGTTCTAAACGATCAGGTCGAAATTCAGGCTGATACCTTAAAACAAAACAACTATGTTGACCTGGCAAAAGACGCTAATATTGTAACTCCAATTTCTTCTTTAATCGTACTTGAGACTGATGAAGATTACAAAAACAACGGAATTGAGAAAAACATTAATACCTTAGGAAATGCTTCCATCAATAATGACGGAGCGGTACCTGAACCGCACGAATGGGCACTATTATTCATCGTTTTATCTGCCATTTTATTCTATCACAGAAAGCAAAAATTAACGAATTAATGAAGGATTTAATTCTACATAAAAAACCAATACTTGCTGTTTTTGCAATCTTATTGCTTTTTACAATAAACAGCAAGATATTGGTTTTAAATCTAAACAACGATTTCCTTGGAATCCTAGGTTCTCTTTGTCTTTTTATCGTTGGTGGGAGAAAAACAAATTTCAGAATTAATTATTTTTTAATTCTAAGTATTCTATTGTTAGAATTCATCAGCTGGCGTTTAAACACAAAATCGGTTCATTTTCTTTCTATACTATTATTTCTGTGTTTGGTTTTCCATTATTTCACTGGGAAATTTTCCTTTATTGCTTTCATTTGCCTTGTTTTATTTTCGACTCTTTTTAGTGCTTTTTTTGCACACTTAACCTCAGAAATAAAACAAAGTCTTTGTTATGTAGTTTATCTTACACTAAAGAATTTCATACCTATAAATAAAATCGAAGGTGTTAATTTTTACATCAATAATGCAAAAATCACCATCGACACTGCCTGTATGGGATTGTCAATGTTTAAGACAGGATTATTGTTTGGCGCAATTTTAATGACTCTGGAAGAAAGAAGGCTCAAACAGTATTTCAGCGTTTTTCAGATACTCTCTTTCTGCTTACTTATAATAACACTCAATATTACCTCTAATTATTTTAGAATCGTAACTTTAATTTTTTTCAATTGTACTCAGGAAAACTTTTTGCATCATGCCATTGGTTTAATCTGTTTTACCGTTTATCAAATTATACCGATGCTACTAATTATCAAATATATAAAACCAAAAATCGGACATAATGATTCAACCAAAATCAAACCTAAAATACTTATTGTATTGGTATCATTTACACTCATTTTAGTGACCAGTATAAAAATCAAAAATGAAACAGAAACTAATTTTCATCAGGAAGTTGGTGCTGAGTATAATACAAAAAAAGGCTCTTGGGTAAACAAAGACGTTTTCAAAATTGAAACTGCCGAGAAATTGACTTATATAAAAACGCCATCTCACAATCCGATGGTTTGCTGGACTGGCTCCGGATACAAAATTATTGAATCGAAGAAAATCCTGGTAAACAAAGAAGAAATATGGTTTAATAAAATGGAGAAAGACAACCAAAATTATAAATCATATTGGTGGTACGAATCTAATGGCAAAAAATACAGCTCTTTAATTGAAGTTTTACTCATAAAATTGATTTATGGCAAACCCATTTTTTTAATAAACGAAACCTTAAAATCAAATTAAATAAAAAACCCAAACCAGAGATCATTACTAGTTTGGGTTTCTGCTTTTTTATTGAATCTATTACATCAATTTCTTAATAATAACTTCTTCCGTTATTCCTTCGGCATCTGCTTTATAATTTTTAATGATTCTGTGTCTTAAAATTCCGGTTGCCACTGCTTTGACGTCTTCGATATCCGGAGAAAATTTTCCATTGAAAGCGGCATGCGCCTTTGCTGCTAAAATCAAGTTTTGAGAAGCTCTTGGTCCTGCTCCCCAGTCCAAATAATTTTTAACGAAATCATTTGACAAAGCATTATCGGGACGCGTTTTGCTTACTAAAGTTACGGCATATTCAATTACATTATCGGCTACGGGAATTCTGCGAATCAAATGTTGAAAATCAATAATTTCCTGCGCACTGAATAATGGGTTAATGACTGTCTTAGCATCAGAAGTCGTGCGTTTCACTACCTGAACTTCTTCCTCGAAAGTTGGATATTCCAGCTTAATAGCAAACATAAAACGGTCTAACTGTGCTTCCGGTAACGGATAGGTTCCTTCCTGCTCAATTGGGTTTTGAGTAGCTAATACAAAATAAGGTAAATCCAACTTATAGTTTTGCCCCGCAATGGTAACCGATCTCTCCTGCATGGCTTCCAATAAAGCAGCTTGTGTTTTTGGCGGAGTTCTATTGATCTCGTCAGCCAAAATGATATTTGAAAAAATAGGTCCTTTAATGAATTTAAAATGTCGGTTTTCATCCAAAATCTCACTTCCTAAAATATCTGAAGGCATTAAATCCGGTGTAAACTGAATT
Organism: Flavobacterium sp. N502540; assembly: GCF_025947365.1. Lineage (NCBI taxonomy): Bacteria > Pseudomonadati > Bacteroidota > Flavobacteriia > Flavobacteriales > Flavobacteriaceae > Flavobacterium > Flavobacterium sp. N502540. Next base: position 2,921,274 of record NZ_CP110012.1, on the reverse strand, counting down.
CTTTTAAAATCTAAACCTAAAGCCTGAGACAAAGTATTAATCATTAAAGTTTTTGCCAAGCCCGGAACACCAATCAAAAGAGCATGACCACCTGAAAATATACACAGTAAAATTTGGTCTACTACGGCATCCTGGCCAACAATAATTTTTGCTATTTCGTTTTTTAATTCGTTTCGTTTCTGAACTAAATTATGAATTGCTGTTACGTCAGACATTTAGATATGTTTTTAAAATTAAAAAGAGTTAGTATTATGAATTCATAAAACTAACTCTTTTTCTTTATTTAATAAAAATTATTTTTTTAACCAGTTGTAGACAAATTTACAATCTCTGTACTCTCCAAGAATTTTGATATAAGTATCTTTTATTTTAGTATCAAACCATTTCGAGATGGTTGTGATCTGTTTTTCTTTCAATGCCAGTTCTTTAATTTTAGTATAATCCTTAGCATAATCAGCAACGTGTTGTTCAATTCTGTTTGTAACTGTGATTATCTTATATGTTTTTTTCCCTTTATCGTCTGTATTTAAAAGTGGCTGTGAAATTTCGTCGTCTTTCAAATTTGAAACCTGACCGTATAAAGTTGGATCCATTTTAGTCAGTTCAAAACGGGTATCCTGAGTATTTGGATTTACTAGTGTTCCTCCGTTTGCTCTTGTCTCTTTTTCATCAGATTCTGTTCTTGCAGCTTCTGCGAAAGTAATCTCTTTATTTACAATCTTATTTCTAACGTTAGTGATTCTTTCTTTTGCTTCTTTCAATGCATTTTCAGAAACTGTTGGCGGAATCAAAATATGTCGTAATTCAATTTCCTGTCCTTTAATTTTTTCAACCATGATAATATGGTATCCGAAAGTAGTTTTAAAAGGTTCGGAAATCTCTCCCTGTGCTAAACTAAAAGCTACATCTTTAAATTCTTTCACAAAAGGAGTCTTTCGGGTCATTTTATAAAAACCTCCCGTTGGTGCAGATCCGGGATCTTGTGAATACAATACTGCTTTTGTCGCAAAACTGGATCCCTCAAGAACATCTTTTCTTATCGCATTCAGTCTGTCGATTACCTTCTGCTCATCTTCTTTGGAAACCTTTGGCTCCACAACAATCTGTGCTACTTCCATCTCAGCTCCAAAAGTCGGTAATTCATCTTTAGGAATCTTCTTAAAGAAGTTACGAACTTCCTCAGGAGTTATTTCTACAGCATCAACAATTTTCTTTGTCATTTCTGACGCTAATTTTTGTTCTTTTAAGATATCTGCAAAATAGGTTTTAAATTCCTCTACAGAATTCTTTTTATAATAGGCTACAACTTTATTGATATCACCTACTTGCTGTACCATATAATTCAATCGTTCGTCCATCATGCTTCTTACTTCGGCATCACTAACTACGATACTATCCTGAATTGCCTGATGTGCGTAAAGTTTATCTTCTAAAAGCTTCCCTAACATCTGACATCTTGTAATATCTTTTGTAGATCCGCCCTGTGCTGAAATTTCTAAAAATGCTTTATCAATATCTGAATCTAAAACAATATAATCTCCAACTGTAGCAATAATACCATCAACTTTCAACTTCTGTCCGGATGTCATCGTAATGGCAGGTTTGCTGACTACTGTATCCTTAATAACTTCTTGTGCCGAAATAATTGAGTTGAAAAAAAATAAAAAACACATTGTCAACACGTATCGGAAATCAATTGTTTTTAGCGCTAATTTTTTTAATAACATTATTTAAAATTTAATTTGAATGTAAAGATCCTGCTTTAGAATTTGTCATAAACTAAAATCATTTTCAAAATACCTCAGGCGTATAATTCCTGAAATATTAAACAATTAAGATCTAGTTCATCTTGACTTATAACGAACAAAAATAACAATTCAATTACATAATACAACTATCGGCTATACTATTAACAAAAAATTATAGAGATGTATCTCAATTTTCAAAGGAACTAACTTCTAAGTCTTGTTCAATGGTTCCGAAAAACCAGCAGATGTCCATCCTTAAACCCTGAAAAAATGGGTTGCATAACGATACTCTATTACATCCCAAGCCATTAAACTCCCCTACCCTAAAAAAGCTATCCATACTACAACGTTTTCGTTGGATAACTAATTTCCCGTAAAATCAAATGAAATCAAAAAACACATACTTTAGATATGTAATTGCTAATTTAAAGAGAGATAAATTACGAATAATAACTCTTTTTACCTCCTAAAACTATAATTACAAACTTTATTAACTTTTTAAACCAAACCGAAAATCATGAAAAAACCAATTTTACAACTTTACCTGATTGCAGCGATTACTGCATTCTTAGGTTCATGTTCGCAAAATGAAACCACTGAAAAAGATTCTAAAGCTCAGAGCGAACAATTCGAAATTATTAACGTTACACATCACGATGGAAGACCATTTAGTACCGGAACTTCTAATTCATCATCGACCGGAAAATATGTAGACAATCCCGGAGGCGGTGTTATGATGCAGGCCTTTTACTGGGATGTTCCTTCGGGAGGAACTTGGTGGAACACGGTGAGCAGTAAAGTAACCGCCTGGTCTAATGCAGGAATTGGTTCGATATGGCTTCCTCCGGCTTCTAAAGCACAAAACGGTGCCTTCTCCATGGGATATGACCCGACAGATTATTTTGATTTTGGAGATTACAACCAAAATGGCTCTGTCGAAACCCGTTTTGGTTCAAAAACCGAACTGGTTAACTTAATCACTAATGCACATGCCGAGAATTTAAAAGTATACGCAGACATTGTGATCAATCACAATAGCGGTGGACAATCGGAAGCAAATCCTTTTACCGGAACAAACACCTGGACTAATTTTAGCGGAGTTGCTTCGGGAAAATTCACTCGTAATTATAACGATTTTTACAAAAATAGCTATGGTAATAATGATGAAGGCGCATTTGGTGGTTTCCCTGATTTGTGCCACGCAAACCCACATGTACAAGATTGGCTATGGCTGAGAGCCGACGGAGTGGGGAAATATTATAAAAATACGATGAAATTTGACGGCTGGAGATTCGATTATGTAAAAGGTTTTGGCGCTTGGGTCGTAAACTCATGGAATGCTAATGTAGGCGGGTTTTCTGTTGGTGAATTATGGGATTCTAATGTAAATACTCTGAATGACTGGGCAAACAATGCTAACAGCTCTGTATTCGATTTCGCTTGTTACTATAAAATGAATGATGCTTTCGACGGAAATAATCTGGCCCTTTTGAATGATGACATGATGTGGAAAAGAAATCCGTACAAAGCAGTGACCTTCGTGACCAATCATGATACCGATGAAATTTGGAGTAAACTATTAGCTTATTCTTATATCCTGACACATGAAGGTTATCCTACCATTTTCTACAGAGATTATGAAGAATGGCTGGACAAGAACAAACTAAACAATCTGATCTGGATTCATAACAATAAAGCGACCGGAACCACTTCTATTTTATACGCCGACAATGATGAATACGTAGCAAGAAGAAACGGTTATAACGGAAATCCCGGATTGGTTGTTTACATTAACAACTCTGATACCTGGCAGGAGAGATGGATTCAGACCAATTGGGCCAATACTCAAATTAAAGATTTCACCGGAAATTCGAGCTGGTATCCTACGACTCAGGCCGATAAATGGGTAAAAATACAATGCCCTCCAAAAGGATATTCCATTTGGTCAATTAATCAATAATTTAAAAACTTACAATTCTAAGGCTGTTCTAAAAAAACAGCCTTATTTTTTTTAACAATGTAACTTCAATAAACACAAGTCTTCCCAATTTAAGAAGTGAATATTTTTATTAAGCCGTAATTAATAGTACTTTTGCAACCTATTTATACGAAATATGAGCTTTTTAAAAGAAATACAACGCAGAAGAACATTTGGAATTATATCGCATCCTGATGCCGGTAAAACAACTTTAACTGAAAAACTATTGTTGTTTGGAGGGGCTATTCAGGAAGCGGGAGCTGTAAAAAACAATAAAATTAAAAAAGGAGCAACGAGTGATTTCATGGAAATCGAACGCCAAAGAGGTATTTCGGTTTCAACCTCTGTACTTGCTTTTAATTATAAAGACAAAAAAATCAACATTCTTGATACTCCGGGACACAAGGATTTTGCTGAAGATACTTTTAGAACTTTAACTGCTGTAGATAGTGTTATTGTTGTAATTGACGTTGCCAAAGGGGTCGAGGAACAAACGGAGAAATTAGTCGCAGTTTGTAGAATGCGTAACATTCCTATGATTGTTTTCATCAACAAATTAGACCGCGAAGGAAAAGATGCTTTTGATTTGATGGACGAAGTAGAACAAAAGCTTGGACTTACAGTTACACCTTTAAGTTTCCCGATTGGTATGGGATATGATTTTCAGGGAATCTACAATCTTTGGGAAGAAAACATCAACCTTTTTAGTGGAGACAGTCGTAAAAATATCGAAGAGACAATCGCTTTCTCTGACGTTCAGAACAATCCGGAATTAGATAAAATTGTGGGGCAAAAAGCAGCTGAAAAACTTCGTGAAGAATTAGAACTGATTGACGAAGTGTATCCAAAATTTGATCGTCAGGATTATTTAGATGGTAAACTGCAACCTGTATTTTTTGGTTCAGCTTTGAACAATTTCGGAGTTCGTGAATTGTTGGATTGTTTCGTTACCATTGCTCCATCTCCAAGACCAAAAGATTCCGAAACCCGTTTGGTTGACCCGAAAGAAGAAAAAATGTCCGGTTTTGTGTTCAAAATCCACGCGAATATGGATCCTAAACACAGAGACCGTTTGGCTTTTATTAAAATTGTTTCAGGAACTTTTGAAAGAAACAAACCTTATTACCACGTTCGTCAAAAGAAAAATTTAAAATTCTCGAGCCCGAATGCCTTCTTTGCCGAGAAAAAAGAAATCGTAGACATTTCTTACCCTGGAGATATTGTCGGACTACACGATACCGGAAACTTCAAAATTGGGGATACCTTAACGGAAGGCGAAATAATGAGTTTCAAAGGAATTCCAAGTTTCTCTCCTGAACATTTCCGATACATTAACAATGCCGATCCTATGAAAGCTAAGCAATTAGACAAAGGTGTGGACCAGTTAATGGATGAAGGTGTGGCGCAGTTGTTTACTTTAGAAATGAACAACCGTAAAGTAATTGGTACTGTTGGAGCACTTCAATACGAGGTAATTCAGTATCGTTTAGAGCACGAGTATGGTGCAAAATGTACTTATGAAAACTTTCCGGTTCACAAAGCTTGCTGGGTAAAACCTAATGATGCTAAAAATGATGAATTCAAAGAATTTAAACGTATTAAACAAAAATTCCTTGCACATGATAAATATGGTCAGTTGGTATTCCTGGCAGATTCTGACTTCACGATACAAATGACACAAAGCAAATACCCAAGTGTAAAACTGTTCTTCACTTCGGAATTTGACTAAGAAATTTCAAAATTTCAACTATAAAAAAAGCGCTAATTTTTTACAATTAGCGCTTTTTTTTAATTTGAATTAATCCAACCTTAATTAGTTTTTATACTCCAAAAATTAATATCTTTTTATATAAGCGGTCACAAGCTAGCACAATTCATTTAAAACAAGAAATTTTGTCGACGAAAGTAAAAATAAATCCGTTGAACAGCATTTCTTGATTATTTTACTCGCAAATGCACAAGGATTTTTAGCGATTGACAAAATTCACACACGTCCGTTTTATCACAGTGGTAAAAGTCATCAAAACTTTCTTTACCAGACTTTCCTGCAACTGCTTATGCCCTTTCAGGGCAATATGATTCACTATCTTAATTTATAGTGCTCTGCACTATTTTTATGCTTTTGGGCTTTCAGCCCATTTTTAAATATTTCAAATATTTATACCGGCAGAGAACACTAATTATAAAATCAGCCGTAACAAAATGAACTCTTAAATAAAGAGCTGAAATCGTTAATAAAGGAGTAACTTCTATCAACTCCCAACATTTTGTACTGAACCAAAATTTGCCTTAAAAATTTGTTTTTCCATAAAAAAAGCCCCATTACTGGGGCTTTTAAAGTTTATGCTTGTCCCGCAGGACCAAAATTAAGCGGTATTGGAGCTTGTTCTGTCTCTTTGATTTCGCCATGAGCGACTTCAAAACGATGAATATTTTCACCAATTGCTTTTAATAATCTTTTAGCATGTTGTGGCGTCAAGACAATTCTTGACTTTACTTTGGCTTTAGGAATACCAGGCATAATACTCACAAAATCTAAAACAAATTCTGATGATGAGTGATTGATAATCGCCAGATTAGAATAAATTCCTTCTGCAATAGTTTCATCTAACTCGATATTAATCTGTTCTTGTTGTTGGTTCGGATTACTCATAGGTTCCTAATATTAATAAATATATTCTTCTTTATTAGCCATCATTTCATTGTAATCGTCTTTAGATCCTACGATAGTGTTATCGTATTCTCTCATACCAGTTCCCGCAGGAATTCTGTGTCCAACAATTACATTTTCTTTCAATCCTTCTAAATCATCTACTTTACCAGCTACAGCAGCTTCGTTAAGTACTTTCGTTGTCTCCTGGAATGAAGCCGCAGAAATGAATGATTTAGTTTGTAGCGAAGCTCTTGTAATACCTTGTAAAACTGGCGTTGCAGTTGCAGTGATTACATCTCTGGCTACAACCAGATTTTTATCATTTCGTTTCAACAATGAGTTTTCATCACGTAATTCACGAGGAGTAATGATCTGACCTGGTTTCAATACCGCAGAATCACCAGCATCTTCAACTACTTTCATACCGTATAATTTATCGTTTTGAACGATGAAATCTTTAGTGTGAATTAATTGATCCTCTAAGAATAAAGTATCACCCGGATCCTGAACTCTTACTTTACGCATCATTTGACGAATAACTACCTCAAAGTGCTTGTCATTAATTTTTACCCCTTGAAGACGGTATACCTCTTGAATTTCATTTACCAAGTACTGTTGAACAGCAGCTGGTCCTTGAATTCTTAAAATATCATCTGGTGTAATTGCACCGTCAGACAATGGTACTCCTGCTCTTACGAAGTCATTTTCCTGAACTAAGATCTGGCTTGAAAGTTTAACTAAATACTTTTTAATCTCACCAAATTTAGATTCGATAACGATCTCACGGTTACCTCTTTTGATTTTACCGAAAGAAACAACACCGTCGATTTCAGAAACAACTGCCGGGTTTGAAGGGTTACGAGCCTCAAGCAACTCGGTAATTCTTGGAAGACCTCCTGTAATATCGCCCGCTTTAGAAGAACGACGAGGGATTTTCACTAATACTTTACCTGCTTTAATTTTCTCACCATTCTCAACCATTAAGTGTGCACCTACCGGTAAGTTGTACGAACGAATCAATTCACCTTCTTTACCGTAAACCAATAAAGTTGGGATTAATTTTTTGTTTCTCGCCTCAGAAATTACTTTCTCCTGGAATCCAGTTTGCTCATCAATTTCAACCATGTACGATTGTCCTTGCTCTAAATCTTCGTAAGCAATTTTACCAGTAAATTCAGAAACAATTACACCGTTATATGGATCCCACTTACAGATTACAGTTCCTTTAGCTACAGCTTCACCATCTTGAACAAAGATACTAGAACCGTAAGGAATATTATGTGTATTTAAAACGATTCCAGTTTTCTCATCAACTAATTTTAATTCAGTTGAACGTGATACTACGATATCTACCGCATTACCTTCGCTGTCCTCACCTTTAACAGTTTTTAAATCTTCAATCTCAAGTCTACCTGCAAATCTTGTAACAATACTAGACTCCTCAGAGATACCTCCTGCAACCCCTCCAACGTGGAACGTACGAAGTGTTAACTGTGTACCAGGCTCTCCAATAGACTGAGCTGCAATAACTCCGACAGCTTCACCTCTTTGTGTCATTTTACCGGTAGCTAAGTTTCTACCGTAACATTTAGCACAAATACCTTTTAAAGCCTCACAAGTTAATGGAGATCTAACTTCTACTCTTTCAATAGGAGAAGCTTCGATAGTCTTCATAATAGCCTCCGTAATCTGGTGACCTGATTGAACTAATACTTCATTAGTTAAAGGATTAATAACATCTTGCAATGCAACACGTCCTAAAATTCTTTCTCCTAATGATTCAACGATTTCCTCATTTTTCTTCAATGCAGAAACTTCAACACCTCTTAAAGTTCCACAATCCTCGATGTTAACAATAACATCCTGAGAAACGTCATGAAGCCTTCTTGTTAAGTAACCAGCATCCGCCGTTTTAAGAGCGGTATCCGCAAGACCTTTACGAGCACCGTGAGTAGAAATGAAGTACTCAAGAATCGAAAGACCTTCCTTAAAGTTAGAAAGAATCGGATTTTCAATAATCTCACCACCACCGGCAGTAGATTTTTTAGGCTTAGCCATCAAACCACGCATACCTGTTAACTGACGAATCTGCTCCTTAGAACCCCTCGCCCCAGAGTCAAGCATCATATATACAGAGTTGAAACCTTGTTGGTCTTCTCTAATATTTTTCATTGCTAACTCTGTTAACTGAGCATTCGCAGAAGTCCATACGTCAATAACCTGGTTGTAACGCTCGTTATTGGTAATAAGACCCATGTTATAGTTAGTTGAGATACCCTCAACTTGCTCTCTGGCATCTGCAATTAACTTCGTTTTTTGTTCTGGGATTCTAATATCACCTAAAGAGAATGATAAACCTCCTCTAAATGCAAATTTATAACCCATATCTTTCATATTATCCAAGAAAGCTGCCGTTGTAGGTACATCAGTCACACTTAAAATGTGTCCGATAATATCTCTAAGGTTTTTCTTAGTTAATACGTCGTTGATATATCCGGCTGCCTCAGGTACTACTTCATTAAATAATACACGTCCAGCAGTTGTTTGAATAATTTGGAACACTAATTCTCCGGCGTCATTAAAATCTTTAGCTCTAATTTTCACACGAGCATTCAATTCTAATCTTCCTTCGTTTAATGCAATATTTACTTCTTCAGCAGAATAGAAAGTCAAATCCTGACCGATAATTTTGTGATCTTCTGTAGAAATACGCTCTTTGGTCATATAGTATAGACCCAAGACCATGTCCTGAGAAGGTACAGTAATTGGAGCACCATTTGCAGGGTTAAGGATATTGTGAGAAGCCAACATTAATAATTGTGCCTCTAAAATAGCCTCTGGTCCTAATGGTAAGTGAACCGCCATCTGGTCACCATCAAAATCCGCGTTAAACGCCGTACATACTAATGGGTGTAACTGGATCGCTTTTCCTTCAATTAATTTTGGCTGGAATGCCTGGATACCTAATCTGTGCAAAGTAGGAGCACGGTTTAGTAATACCGGGTGTCCTTTAATTACGTTTTCAAGGATATCCCAAACTACCGGCTCTTTTTTATCGATTATTTTCTTAGCAGATTTTACTGTTTTTACAATACCTCTTTCGATCAATTTACGGATAACGAAAGGTTTGTATAATTCAGAAGCCATATCTTTTGGCAATCCGCATTCGTATAATTTTAACTCAGGACCAACGACGATTACCGAACGAGCAGAATAATCCACACGTTTTCCTAAAAGGTTTTGACGGAAACGTCCTTGTTTACCTTTTAAAGAGTCAGATAATGATTTTAATGGTCTGTTTGATTCTGTTTTAACAGCAGATGCTTTACGAGTGTTATCAAATAATGAATCTACAGATTCCTGTAACATACGTTTCTCGTTTCTTAAGATCACTTCTGGAGCTTTAATCTCCATTAATCTTTTCAAACGGTTGTTACGGATGATTACACGACGATATAAATCGTTCAAATCTGAAGTTGCAAAACGACCTCCATCAAGTGGCACAAGCGGACGTAATTCCGGCGGAATAACTGGAACCACTTTCATGATCATCCATTCCGGACGGTTTTCACGGTTTTCGTTAGACTCACGGAAAGATTCCACAACTTGTAATCTTTTTAAAGCCTCCGTTTTTCTTTGTTTAGAAGTCTCGTTGTTAGCGCTGTGTCTTAATTCATAAGATAAAGCATCCAGGTCAATACGAGCTAATAAATCCATGATACATTCCGCTCCCATTTTAGCAACGAATTTGTTTGGATCTAAATCATCTAAATATTGATTCTCTTGTGGAAGAGTATCTAAAATGTTTAAGTATTCTTCTTCAGTTAAGAAATCTAATCTTTGTAAAGATTCTCCATCTGCATTTTTAGCAATACCAGCTTGAATTACTACGTATCTTTCGTAGTAAATGATCATATCTAATTTTTTAGATGGAAGACCAAGGATATAACCAATTTTGTTTGGAAGAGAACGGAAATACCAGATGTGAGCAATTGGCACAACAAGATTGATGTGTCCTACTCTGTCACGACGTACTTTTTTCTCTGTAACTTCAACACCACAACGGTCGCAGATGATACCTTTGTAACGAATTCTTTTATACTTACCACAAGCACATTCGAAATCTTTTACTGGTCCGAAGATTCTTTCGCAGAAAAGTCCGTCACGCTCTGGTTTGTGAGTTCTGTAGTTAATTGTTTCTGGCTTTAAAACCTCTCCTCTTGATTCTTTCAGGATAGATTCTGGTGAAGCCAATCCAATAGAAATTTTGTTAAATCTTTTTACCGGATTTTTGTCTTTATTGTTTCTGTTATTCATCATAGTTTTTACTATTGATTTATTTTGCAATTAAAAAATTGATTCTTAGTCTAGTCTAAAGTCAAACGTCATAAAGTTTTAAAGTCAGGAACGACTTTAGACTTTGGACTTTCAAACTTTTGACTTAAAACACTACCTCGGGTTACTTCTCTAAACTTCAAAATTTAATTTGAAGCGCTAGTTATAGAATGCCTAGCATTACTATAAAAAATCGGAACGGGTTACGGGTATAAATCTTTAAAAACTTCTAACATTTAGTAAACAGCTAAAGTCCCAGAATTCAGTGTTAAACTGAATACTGAGACCGTAACTGAAAACATTTATTATTCTTCCAAACGAAGATCTAAACCTAGACCTTTCAATTCGTGCATTAATACATTGAACGATTCTGGTAAACCTGGTTCTGGCATAGTTTCACCCTTAACGATAGCCTCGTAAGTTTTAGCTCTACCAATAACGTCATCAGACTTAACAGTTAAGATTTCACGTAGTGTACTAGAAGCTCCATAAGCCTCAAGTGCCCAAACCTCCATCTCTCCGAAACGCTGACCTCCAAATTGAGCTTTACCTCCAAGTGGCTGTTGCGTAATCAATGAGTATGGTCCGATAGAACGTGCGTGCATCTTATCATCAACCATGTGTCCTAATTTAAGCATGTAAATTACACCCACAGTCGCTTTTTGTGCAAAACGCTCTCCAGTTCCACCATCATAAAGGTAAGTATGTCCGAAACGTGGTACGTTAGCCTCATCAGTCAAAGCATTGATTTGATCTAAAGAAGCACCGTCAAAAATTGGAGTAGCAAATTTTCTACCCAAGTTCATACCGGCCCATCCAAGAACAGTCTCATAAATCTGACCAATGTTCATACGAGAAGGTACCCCAAGTGGATTCAATACGATATCTACCGGTGTTCCGTCTTCTAAGAATGGCATATCCTCATGACGAACGATTCTTGCAACAATACCTTTGTTACCGTGACGTCCCGCCATTTTATCACCTACTTTTAACTTACGTTTTTTAGCGATATAGATTTTAGCCAATTTCAAGATTCCAGATGGCAATTCATCTCCAACTGTAATGGTGAATTTCTCTCTTCTTAAAGATCCTTGTAAGTCGTTCAGCTTAATTTTATAGTTATGAATTAAATCATTAACCATTTTATTTGTAGCGTCATCAGCAACCCATTGACCTTTGCTTAAGTGAGCAAAATCCTCTACTGCGTAAAGCATTTTTTGAGTATATTTTTTACCTTTTGGTAAAACTTCTTCACCCAAATCGTTCATTACACCCTGAGATGTTTTTCCATTAACGATCAGGAATAATTTCTCTACTAATCTGTCTTTTAATTCAACAAATTTAGTTTCGAATTCCATTTCTAAAGCGCCTAAAGCATCTTTATCCTGAGTACGTTTACGTTTATCTTTAACGGCTCTTGCAAATAATTTTTTGTCAAGAACTACACCATGTAAAGATGGAGAAGCTTTCAATGAAGCATCTTTTACATCACCTGCTTTATCCCCGAAGATTGCACGAAGCAATTTCTCTTCCGGAGTAGGATCTGATTCTCCTTTTGGTGTAATTTTTCCGATCAAAATGTCGCCAGGCTTAACCTCTGCTCCAATTCTGATCATACCGTTTTCATCTAAATCTTTAGTAGCTTCTTCCGAAACGTTAGGAATATCGTTTGTTAACTCTTCGTTTCCTAACTTAGTATCTCTAACCTCTAATGAATAATCATCAACGTGGATAGAAGTAAAAATATCATCACGAACTACTTTTTCAGAAATTACAATCGCATCCTCAAAGTTATACCCTTTCCATGGCATGAACGCAACTTTTAAGTTTCTACCTAAAGCTAATTCACCATTTTGAGTAGCATATCCTTCTGATAATACTTGTCCAAGAACAACTCTGTCACCTTTTCTTACGATTGGTTTCAGGTTAATACTTGTTCCCTGATTGGTTTTTCTAAATTTAATTAAGTTGTATGTTTTCTCATCAGCATCAAAACTAACCATTCTTTCATCTTCAGTACGGTCGTATTTAATAGTAATGATATTTGCATCAACATATTCTACAGTTCCATCTCCTTCAGCATTAATTAATACTCTAGAATCTGAAGCTACCTGACGCTCTAAACCTGTACCAACGATTGGTGCTTCCGGACGGATCAAAGGAACCGCCTGACGCATCATGTTAGATCCCATCAACGCACGGTTCGCATCATCATGTTCCAAGAAAGGAATTAACGAAGCCGAAATCGAAGCAATCTGGTTAGGTGCAACGTCTGTATAATGTACAACTGAAGGTTCAACAACCGGGAAGTCACCCTCCTCACGAGCAATAACATTAGTTGCCGTAATTTTACCAGTCTCATCCATTTCAATGTTTGCCTGAGCAATCATTTTTCCTTCTTCTTCTTCAGCGCTTAAGTAAATTGGAGTACTTTCTAAATCAACTACACCATTAGTTACTTTACGGTATGGAGTTTCGATGAATCCCATTCCGTTTACTTTTGCATAAACTCCAAGAGATGAAATCAAACCAATGTTTGGTCCCTCAGGAGTTTCAATCGGACATAAACGACCATAGTGTGTATAGTGAACGTCACGAACCTCGAAACCAGCTCTTTCTCTCGAAAGTCCACCTGGTCCAAGTGCAGAAAGTCTTCTCTTGTGTGTAATCTCAGCTAATGGATTCGTTTGATCCATAAATTGAGACAACTGGTTTGTACCAAAGAAAGAGTTGATAACTGATGATAATGTTTTAGCATTGATCAAATCAATTGGTGTAAACACCTCGTTATCTCTAACGTTCATTCTCTCACGAATAGTTCTCGCCATACGTGCTAAACCAACACCGAATTGCTGAGACAATTGTTCTCCAACTGTTCTAACACGACGGTTTGATAAGTGATCAATATCATCAATCTCAGCTTTTGAGTTGATCAATTCGATCAAATATTTCACGATTGTAATGATATCTTCTTTGGTAAGCACTTGCTTGTCCATAGGGATATCTAAATCTAACTTTTTGTTCATTCTGTAACGACCAACTTCACCTAAGTTATAACGTTGATCAGAGAAGAACAATTTATCAATAATACCACGAGCAGTTTCTTCATCAGGCGGTTCTGCATTACGCAATTGTCTGTAGATATGCTCAACAGCTTCTTTTTCAGAGTTTGTTGGATCTTTTTGTAACGTGTTGTGGATAATAGCATAATCTGCTTGGTTATTATCCTCTTTGTGTAACAAAATAGATTTAACGTTAGAATCGATGATCTCTTCCACATTATCTTTGTCGATAATCGTATCACGATCAAGGATGATTTCGTTACGTTCGATAGAAACTACCTCTCCGGTATCTTCATCAACGAAATCCTCGTGCCAAGTGTTCAATACACGCGCAGCAAGTCTTCTTCCAATATACTTTTTGATACCTGTTTTAGAAACTTTAATTTCTTCAGCTAAGTCGAAAATTTCAAGGATGTCCTTATCTCTTTCGAAACCAATAGCACGGAATAAAGTGGTTACCGGTAATTTTTTCTTTCTATCGATATACGCGTACATAACGCTGTTAATATCTGTAGAAAATTCTATCCAGGATCCTTTAAAAGGAATTACTCTGGCAGAATATAATTTTGTTCCATTTGCGTGGAATGATTGTCCAAAGAAAACACCAGGAGAACGGTGTAGCTGAGATACTACTACACGCTCGGCACCATTAATTACAAAGGTACCACTTGGAGTCATGTAAGGAATTGTTCCAAGATAAACATCTTGTACAATAGTTTCAAAATCTTCGTGTTCTGGGTCTGTACAGTATAGTTTTAACCTGGCTTTTAAAGGCACACTATAAGTAAGTCCTCTCTCTATACATTCTTGAATTGTATAACGTGGTGGGTCTACAAAATAATCCAGGAACTCCAATACAAAGTTGTTTCTTGTATCTGTAATTGGAAAGTTTTCCATGAAGGTGTTGTATAGACCTTCGTTGCCTCTTTCGTCAGATTTAGTTTCTAATTGAAAAAAATCTTTAAAAGATTTAACCTGAACATCTAGAAAATCTGGATAGTCAGGAATATTTTTTGTAGAGGCAAAATTCAATCTTTCAGTCTGATTTGTTATCATCAATGAACAAAATTTTGATTAAAAAAAAGTAGTTTTTTGTGTAAAACACATTGTTTAGTTTATACTTTCTTTTTAGAATCAATACATCTTTAAAAATAAACCGGATAAACCAAGCGCCATTTTTTTTCTTCGTATTGATCAAAAACTCTTCCGTATTTTAAACTATTTGATAATAAAATTTAATGTATTTTATTATACGAAAAATGGTTTAGGCCTTTGAGTGTTAACTCAGGACCTAAACCTAGTTCTTAAAACTGAGTTAAATTATTTAAGCTCAACTACAGCTCCAGCTTCTTCTAATGATTTTTTAAGACCTTCAGCCTCTTCTTTAGAAACACCTTCTTTAACGTTACTTGGAGCACCGTCAACTACATCTTTAGCTTCTTTAAGACCTAAACCTGTAAGTTCTTTTACTAATTTCACAACTGCTAATTTAGAAGCTCCAGCTTCTTTTAATACAACTGTAAATTCAGTTTGTGCTTCTTCAGCAGCACCTTCTCCACCACCAGCAGCAACTACTACAGCTGCAGCAGCAGGCTCGATACCATACTCGTCTTTTAATATTGTTGCTAATTCGTTAACTTCTTTAACTGTTAAGTTAACTAATTGTTCTGCGAATTGTTTCAAATCTGCCATTTTTTCTATCGTTTAAAATGATTTGTAAAATTATATTTTGTTTATTGTGCGCTATTTAAGCAGCAAGGAGAATAAACTCCCTGCGATAATTATTATGCTTCAGTTTCTTCTTCGCTACCTGCGAATTTGTTTTGTAAAGCAGAAATAATTCTTTGAGCTGGTGATTGTAATAATCCGATAAGTTCTCCAAGAAGTTCTTCTTTAGACTTAATAGTTGCTAATGCATCTAATTGATTATCTCCTATGTAAATTTCATTATTAATGAAAGCACCTTTTAAAACTGGTTTATCAGATTTCTTACGGAAATCTTTGATAATTTTTCCAGGAGCATTAGCTACATCAGAAATAAATATAGCACTGTTACCAGTTAAAACTGTTGGCAAATCACCATAATCATTAGCAGAAGCTTCCATTGCTTTTGCAAGCAAAGTGTTCTTTACAACTTCTAATTTGATTCCAGCTTTAAAACAAGCTCTACGTAAATTTGAAGTTGTCTCTGCGTTTAAACCAGAAATATCAGATACATAAATGATATTTGTACCAGCTAACTGCGCAGTTAAATTTTCAATCGCGATTGATTTTTCTTCTCTAGTCATACTAAAAATTTTTAACTACCAATTATACTGCTTTTGGGTCTAATGCAATAGCAGGACTCATAGTGCTTGTAAGGTGAATACCTTTAATGTAGGTACCTTTAGCAGCAGTTGGTTTAAGTTTTATTAATGTTTGAATAATTTCGTGTGCGTTGTCAACAATTTGCTCAGCTCCAAAAGAAACTTTACCAATTCCTGCGTGAACGATACCAGTTTTATCAACTTTAAAGTCAATTTTACCAGCTTTAACCTCTGCAACAGCTTTTGCAACATCCATAGTTACAGTACCTGTTTTAGGGTTTGGCATTAAACCTCTAGGTCCTAAAATACGACCTAATGGACCTAATTTACCCATAACAGCTGGCATAGTGATGATTACATCAACATCTGTCCAACCGTCTTTAATTTTTTGTAAATAGTCATCAAGACCAACATAGTCTGCACCAGCTTCTTTAGCTTCCGCTTCTTTATCTGGAGTAACTAATGCTAATACTTTAACATCTTTACCTGTTCCGTGAGGCAATGTAACCACACCTCTTACCATTTGATTCGCTTTTCTAGGATCTACACCCAAACGAACTGCGATATCAACAGACTCATCAAATTTTGCAGAAGCAACAACTTTCAATAATGCCGCAGCATCTTTTAGAGAGTATAATTTGTTCTTTTCAATTTTTGAAGCAGCCTCTTTTTGCTTTTTTGTTAATTTTGCCATGTCTTTTTCTTAATTAAAAAGGAGCATCTCCTGATACAGTTATACCCATAGATCTAGCTGTTCCAGCAACCATACTCATAGCTTTCTCAATTGTGAAAGCGTTTAAGTCCGGCATTTTGTCTTCAGCAATAGTTCTAATTTGTTCCCAAGTAACGCTAGCTACTTTTTTACGATTAGGCTCACCAGAACCAGATTTTAGCTTTGCAGCTTCCATTAACTGAACTGCTGCTGGAGGAGTCTTAACGACAAAATCAAATGATTTGTCTTTATACACAGTGATTTGCACTGGGCAAATTTTGCCAGGTTTATCCTGAGTTCTAGCATTAAATTGCTTACAGAACTCCATGATGTTAACCCCAGCAGCTCCTAAAGCAGGTCCAACCGGTGGCGACGGGTTCGCAGCACCTCCCTTAACTTGTAGTTTAACTACCTTACTAATTTCTTTAGCCATTTTTAAAAAATTTATCACTGTAATCAATGGAAGCGATTACAATGGTTTATTATAGTGTAACAAAAAATTATACTTTTTCAACTTGCATAAAGCTCAATTCTAATGGAGTTTTTCTTCCGAAAATCTTAACCATAACTTCAAGTTTACGCTTTTCTTCATTGATTTTTTCAACCGAACCGTTAAAGCCGTTAAAAGGACCATCGATCACTTTTACCGTTTCACCCAGGCTGAAAGGAATAGCACGAGTATCTGTATTAACAGCCAACTCATCCACTTTACCTAACATTCTATTTACTTCAGAAAGTCTCAAAGGAACCGGTTCCCCGCCTTTGATCTCACCTAAAAACCCAATTACACTAGTAATTGACTTAATAATATGAGGTATCTCACCAACTAAATTGGCTTCGATCATAACATATCCAGGGAAATAAACTTTATCCTTAGACATTTTCTTTCCTTCTTTTACAGTAACTACTTTTTCTGTAGGTACTAAAACTTGGGAAACATAATCGCCCATACCTAATCTGGCAATCTCGGTTTCGATGTAAGCTTTGACTTTATTTTCTTGCCCGCTTACAGCTCTAACCACATACCATTTTTTCACATTATTATCTGCCATCACAAAAAAAATTATCCTTTTAACCAGTTAAAAAATCCAGCCAAAGCTTTTGCAAAAAATTCGTCTACTCCCCATGTTGCCAAAGCGAACAGAATCGAAAATACAGCCACAACAATTGTCAATTTTTGAACCTCAGCCCAAGCTGGCCAAGTAACATTTGACTTTAACTCTTCGAAAGCCTCTGATAAATAATTAGTAACTTTTGTCATTTGATATATTTTTTTATTGCACGGGCGGAGGGATTCGAACCCCCATCAACGGTTTTGGAGACCGCTATTCTACCCTTGAACTACGCCCGTAATTAAAAGCCAGTGATTTCAATTAAGAAAATCAGCTGGCTTTTTTTTATTTTTTATAGGATTATCCTACGATTTCAGTTACCTGACCTGCTCCTACAGTTCTACCACCTTCACGGATAGCGAAACGTAAACCAACACTCATAGCGATTGGGCTTAATAAAGCAACATTGATAGTCAAGTTATCTCCTGGCATTACCATCTCTACTCCTTCTGGTAAAGTAATAACTCCTGTTACGTCAGTTGTACGTACGTAGAACTGTGGACGGTAGTTATTATGGAATGGAGTATGACGTCCACCTTCTTCTTTTTTCAAGATATAAACCTCTGCTTTGAAAGTAGCGTGTGGTTTTACTGATCCCGGCTTAATGATAACCATTCCTCTTTTGATAGATTCTTTATCAATACCTCTTAACAATAAACCTACGTTATCTCCAGCTTCACCTCTGTCAAGGATTTTACGGAACATCTCAACTCCTGTAATAGTAGAAGTTAATTTATCAGCTCCCATACCAATGATTTCAACTGGATCTCCTGTATTAGCAATACCTGTTTCGATACGACCTGTAGCAACAGTTCCACGACCAGTAATTGTAAATACGTCTTCAACCGGCATCAAGAATGGTTTTGCTACGTCACGCACTGGCTCTTCGATCCAAGCATCAACAGCATCCATTAATTCAATGATTTTTGGTACCCAAGCAGGATCATTATTCAATCCTCCTAAAGCAGAACCTTGAACTACAGGACCATTATCTCCATCATATTCGTAGAAAGATAATAAATCTCTAATTTCCATTTCAACAAGCTCTAACAACTCAGCATCATCAACCATATCCACTTTGTTCATGAAAACAACGATTCTTGGAATACCAACCTGACGACCTAAAAGGATGTGCTCACGAGTTTGTGGCATTGGACCATCTGTAGCAGCAACTACTAAGATAGCTCCGTCCATTTGAGCTGCTCCAGTAACCATGTTCTTTACGTAATCCGCGTGACCTGGACAGTCAACGTGAGCGTAGTGACGGTTAGCTGTTTCATACTCTACGTGTGATGTATTAATAGTAATACCTCTTTCTTTCTCCTCTGGAGCGTTATCGATTTGATCAAACGATTTTGCTTGACAGTAACCAGCATCAGACAATACTTTTGTAATTGCTGCAGTTAATGTAGTTTTTCCGTGATCCACGTGTCCAATTGTACCTATGTTTAAGTGCGGTTTGGAACGATTAAAATTCTCCTTTGCCATTTTACTTAATTTTTAATCTTAGTTATATATTAATTTTCAATTTCCTACTTACTTGAGCCAACTACGGGAATTGAACCCGTGACCTCTTCCTTACCAAGGAAGCACTCTACCCCTGAGCTAAGTCGGCAGAGAGTTCTGACTTTTAGATTTAGATCTCCGATTTTAAAAATCCGAAACCGATAGCCCAAAACCTTAACTTCTTCTTTATTTGTGGGGAGAGCAGGATTCGAACCTGCGAAGTTCACACAGCAGATTTACAGTCTGCCCTCGTTGGCCGCTTGAGTATCTCCCCTTAATAATTTATGATTTCAGAATCCTGATTTTAGATCTAATCCAAAACTTCACCCTCCTAACCACAAACCTTTTTCAATAATTTTTAAGAACCAATTTCAAATCGCATTTGAAACATTTTTGAGCCGATAGAGGGACTCGAACCCACGACCTGCTGATTACAAATCAGCTGCTCTAGCCAGCTGAGCTACATCGGCAATTACATTAAAAAAGTCCGCTATTTCTAACGGACTGCAAATGTAGCTATTTTATCTTTGAATCAAAACATTTTTTGAAAAAAAATTTCAATTATATATGTGCTCTTATTTTTTCTTTCCTTTTAACAAGTAATCTTTCTAAAGATTCTGCCGAAAGCTCAACCGCCTCTTCAAATGTCTTACACTGCTTTTTAACCAAAAAATCATCCCCCGGTACATTAATCTTAATCTCTACTGCTTTATTCTCCTTATCACTTGTTCTTTCAACTTTTAAAAAAACATCCGCCGAAACAACACGATCATAATATTTCTCCAATTTATCCATTCTTTCCTGAATAAAATCTACCAATTTTCTGTCAACAGTAAAGTTAACTGCATGAACATCTACCTTCATAATACAAATTTTAGGGTTAAACATTTCAGAACTATTGTTTATTCCTAGGATGCGCATTTGCATACACTTTTTTAAGCTCCGCTAAACTATTGTGAGTATAAACCTGTGTAGACGCTAAACTCGAATGCCCCAATAATTCCTTAACTGAATTTAAATCTGCCCCGTTATTTAATAAATGAGTCGCAAAAGTATGCCGAAGCACATGCGGACTCTTTTTTACCTTTTCAGAGACTTTACTAAAGTAAGAATTTATTAATCGATACACAAAAGATTCACTCAATTTTAACCCTTTGCCTGAAATAAAAAAATAATCTTCATCTACTACCTTTTCAATCAAAGCCCTTTCCTGCAAATACAATTTCATCTGCCCCGCAATTATTGGCAATATCGGAACAATACGCTCTTTATTTCTCTTTCCCAAAACCTTCAACAAACCAGAAGACAAATCAACATCACGCTTCATTAAATGAATCAACTCAGCCCTCCTTATCCCGGTAGCATAAAACAAATCCACAATAAGCCTGTCACGAACCTCCTCGAACCCACAAGGATCACCAACTTCCAACAACAAATCAGTCAGCTCTTTTTCAGAAAAAGGAATCTGAACAATCTTAGGCGTTTTCAATGCTTTATGTTTCAACATCGGATTCACCTCAATTTGTTTTGTTTTCAAAAGAAACCGATAAAACGCTTTCAAAGACGACATTTTTCGATTAACAGAAACATTCGAAACTCCTTCATCCACTAAAAAAACAATCCAACTTCTAATTTGACCATAATTCACCCCCTCAATTCCCTCTTGCTCAAAATTAACTCTATTAAATTCCTTAAAAGAAAAAACATCATTCAAATAAGCCGTAACCGTATGAACCGAATACTTCTTCTCCAACTCCAGATAATCACGAAACGCCTCTATATTTGATTTCATAAAAACACAATTCTTACAACACCTATTAGCCCAATAAAAAGAAAAACAACCCTGCTTAAAATTAAACACAAAAAAACCGTTAGTATCAAAATTAATTCTTTTTGATAACTAACGGTAATTATTTTCTAAAAAAGCTACTACTAACTCTCTAAACTATCTTTCAATGTTTGGATGTAAGCCGCTTTTTGAATTTGAGCTCTTTTGATAACAGAAGGCTTAATAAAAGCAGTACGTGCTCTTAATTGACGAACAGTTCCTGTTTTATCAAATTTTCTTTTATAGCGCTTTAATGCTCTATCGATATTTTCTCCGTCTTTAATTGGTATAATTAACATAATATTGACACCTCCTCTCGTTAAGGCTGCAAAAGTATATATTAATTATGAATTATGAGTTATAAATTGTGATTTTTTTTTAGAAAATAGAATATAGAGTAAAGAATAAAGACTTCAGTACTATGTACCCTGCATTCTTTACTCTATACTCTTTGTTCTGTTCTCTTTACTCTATATTCCTTACTCTTTCAACAAATTTCTGGAAATAACTACTTTTTGAATTTCAGTTGTTCCTTCTCCAATCGTACACAATTTAGAATCTCTGTAAAATTTCTCTACCGGAAAATCTTTTGTATAACCGTAGCCTCCATGAATCTGAACCGCCTCGTTGGCAATTTTCACACAAGCTTCGGAAGCATACATCTTCGCCATAGCTCCTAATGTTGTAACCGGCTTATGCTGTTGTTTTAAATAAGCTGCTTTATGCAATAACAACTCCGAGGCTTCTATTTCGGTAGCCATATCTGCTAATTTGAAAGATATGCCTTGAAAATTGCTGATTGGCTGACCAAATTGGTATCTCTCTTTTGAATATTTCAAAGCTGCTTCATAAGCTCCTTTTGAAATTCCCAAAGATAAAGCTCCGATTGAAATTCGCCCACCGTCTAATATTTTCATCGCCTGAACAAATCCTTGTCCTACTTCTCCCAATCTGTTTGCATCCGGAACACGACAGCCGTCAAAAACCAACTCGGCAGTTTCACTGGCACGCATTCCTAATTTATTTTCTTTCTTTCCTGAGCTAAATCCTTTCATTCCTTTCTCCAAAACAAAAGCCGTCATTCCTTTTGAGTCTCCTTTTTCACCGGTACGAACAATTACTACTGCAATATCTCCGGAGATAGCATGTGTAATGAAATTTTTCGCGCCGTTTATAATCCATTCATCTCCCTCTTTAACTGCGGTCGTATTCATTCCACCCGCATCTGAACCGGTATTGTGCTCGGTTAGTCCCCAAGCTCCAATATGTTCCGCTGTTGCCAGTTTTGGCAGCCATTTTTTCTTTTGTTCTTCGTTACCGAAAGTCAAAATATGATTCGTGCATAATGAATTATGAGCTGCAACAGATAAACCAATTGAAGGATCGACTTTTGCAATCTCTTCTACAACGGTGATATATTCGTGGTACCCTAAACCGGAACCTCCATACTCTTCAGGAACCAAAACTCCCATAAACCCCATTTCTCCCAATTGCTTGAACAGGGAAACCGGAAAAATTTGAGATTCATCCCATTCCATGATATTTGGTCGGATATTTTTCTCAGCAAAATCTTTTATTGATTGCGCAATCATCAATTGCGTTTCATTATATTGAAAATCCATTGTAATTCTGTTTTTTTTTAGAACTCCAAATATAAACTAATTATTTTTGCTTTTTCAATAGGAAAACCTTTAATTTTTGACAAATCCTCAATATTATTAATATTTCCATTCATACTTCGATACGTTACAATTTCTTTAGCCAATGCATAACGGAAGTAAGGAAACTTTGCCAACTCTTTTAAAGAAGCTTCGTTTATGGAGATTTTTTTTAAAGAGGAAGGAATTACCACTTTAAAATGCGCTGTCAATTCTTTTACGACCTCTGATGAAAGCCCCCAAACCTCATTCATTTGTTCCATTGAAACAAAACCTCCCAAAACTTCTCTTTGCTTAAGTATCCTTAATGATAAAGCTTCCCCTATACCATATATCTTGACTAAATCTTCCTGACCAGCACTGTTAATATCCAGCACTATAATTTTCTCTTTTTTACAAACAGGTTCTTTTACAAACTCGATTCTTTTCATCTTATGACTTGATTTATTCTTAACCCAGTCCGGAAATTTAAAGAGTGGAGAAATCACTCTCAGTAAAGAATCTGAGATTTTTGTGACTTCCTGAAATTCTTTTGCTGAATTTACATATTTGTTCTCTTTTCGAAACGCCAACAAACGATCGATCTCCTGAACAGACATTCCTAATTTATACGCTTTGTAATCGGTAATGAAATTTGGATTAAAAGTATAGACCTTTCTTTTCTCTCCAGACTTTAAAAGCTTTAAAGAATCTATTTCGGATTGCAAAGCCATCCACTGCTTTTCTTCAGGATCAATCTTCTCCGAAATATCAAAATCAACGAGAAAGTAAACTGCCTGCAATACAGCTATAATAATAAAAAGCAAAAAAACTCCTTTACGCTGTTCTCGAGTAAACTTCAAAAGAACATCAAAACGCCTTAAATTCATTTTTAATAAAAATTTTCCTTCATTTTGTAAATTGCTAAAATAAGAAAAACTTAAAGCTTTATTAAGAAAATTAGCAAAAATGTTGCGTTTTAAAAAATTACATTTTTCATTATTTATGACTAATTAATTTAATGAATCTCAGCCCGGAAAGATTGATAAACGGAGGTTTTGTCAAAATATTTAATATTTTACAACTAAAAATGAGATAATTGTTTTTATTTTTTACAAAAAACGATACATTTGGAGCTTAGTAACAAATAAACCAATATAATATATGTCAATTTGGAGAGTTAAACCTATATCAGCCTTTGAGGCCGATATGAAAAAAAGTGATTTAAAAAGAGTTTTAGGAAAATGGAGCCTTACAGCCATTGGTGTTGGTGCCATTATTGGAGGAGGAATTTTTGTACTTACAGGTACCGGAGCCTATTACCACGCTGGTCCGGCCTTAGCTGTTTCCTTCATCATTGCAGGGATTGCCTGTGTTTTCGCAGCTCTTTGTTATTCTGAGTTTGCCTCTATTTTGCCTGTTGAAGGTTCTGCTTATGCTTACGCATATGGAACAATTGGAGAAATTTTCGCCTGGATTATCGGTTGGGGACTTATCCTCGAATATGCAATGGGATCGATGACCGTCGCCGTTTCCTGGTCCGGATATTTTAACAAATTGCTTAAAATGTTTCACATCCATTTGCCCGAATGGCTCACAACAGACCCTGCCAGTTACTCTGGAGAGGGTTTTTCTATGAATCTTCCGGCTTTTTTAATTGTTGTTTTGGTGATTTCTTTACTTATTAAAGGAACTAAAAGTGCTGCAAAAGCAAACAATTTCATTGTTATTCTTAAAGTTTCAGCTGTAATATTTGTAATTATCGCTGGTCTTTTCTTTATCAATACTGCAAACTGGAGTCCGTTTATTCCGGCAGCTACTCAAATTATTGAAAAAGAAACTACTCACAATGCTTACGGTATTGGAGGAATTGTTTCCGGTGCTGCTGCAATTTTCTTTGCTTATGTAGGTTTCGATGCTGTTTCGACTCAGGCCGGAGAAGCAGTAAACCCTAAAAAAGATGTTCCGTTTGCGATCATTGCTTCCTTATTAATTTGTACTACCTTATATATTCTTGTTTCTTTAGTACTAACAGGAATGATGAACTATAAAGATTTTAATCCACTAGGAAAATATCCTGATGCTATTAAAGCTCCTGTTGCGTATGCATTTGATATTGCCGGACAAGGATGGGCTGGTTTTATTATTACAATTGCTGCAACAATAGGTCTTGTTTCTGTATTAATGGTAATGATCATGGGGCAATCCAGAATTTTCCTTGGTATGTCGAAAGATGGATTAATTCCTGCTGTGTTTTCTAAAGTAAACCCGCTTTCAGGAACTCCAAAAACGAATCTAATCATCTTAGGTGGTATCATTGCTACAGTTGCTGCTTTTACACCTATTAATAAACTAGCCGATATGACGAGTTTTGGAACTTTGTTTGCCTTTACAATGGTTTGTATCGCCGTTTGGATTTTAAGGGTAAAACAACCTGGATTAACGAGAACTTTCAAGGTTCCTGCTTTACCAATCATTGCTGTTTTAGGTATCGCTATCAATACTTACTTAATGATCAATTTAAGCCATGATGCTCAACTACTTTCGCTTGGTTGGCTGGCAGTTGGTATTCTGGTTTATTTTGGATACAGTAAGAAGAGATCAAGACTTAACAATAACGAAATCGAAGAATAAAAAACTAAAAAAGCTCCAAATAAAATTTGGAGCTTTTTTTATAAATCAAATACTGAAGTTCGTTTGGCGCGAATCAGATCTTTTAAACGAATCCAAAAAGCCAGAGTAAGGTAAATTCCGAATCCAAGCCCGGCGGTAACAAATGAAATGTAAATAAAAAACAACCTCACACTTGTCACGCGCATTCCAAGTTTATCAGCTAATCTTGAAGATACGTGAAAACCATATTTTTCAAAAAAGAATTTAAGTTTTAAAATAGCCGACATTTTATTGATTTTTGATTGTAGATTTTTGATTTGTCTATTTCTACAAAAGTACAAAATTATCACATTGTCTCGTTTTCTAATTACACATTGTAGATTTTTGAAGTGAGCATTTCCCTAAAATAAAAAATTATCACATTACCTCATTATCTAATTTTCTAATTATTCTTAAGCAGCTCAACTCCCAATGCACATCTTAAACAGGCTTTCTGATTGCAATATTCTTTTTTAAGTTCTAAAAGCGCTTGAGTTTCAAAAGCATTTTTAGCTTTTATTCCAAAGAACTCAAATTTACTAATAATCGCATTGCTTTCTGGTACTACCTGATTCATAAAAGAAATTAACTTCTCAGAAATTGATTCATCTCTTGCAGCCGCATAGGCGAACTGAATCGGGATGATCGTATTTATAATGAGTAAATCTATAAATGCGACAGATAAAGCCTTTGGTTTCCTGGAACTTTCTTTATCAAACTGATAATGGTTCTGCCAATATGGATTTGCCGACACGATCAACAGTTGGCGCACTTCTTCAACTGATTTTACAGCAACTATTTTTGAAAACAGGTTTTGTTTTTGATATAAATTAGCAAGTTGCGAGAGTCGAATGGTGGGGAAATTATCCGGACGATGCTTATAAAACTGGATCGGATCTATATGGCGCTTTTTTAGCTGGTATTTGTTCAACAGATAATAATACCTAATTTTTAAGTCGGCAAAATACACATCTTCTTTATCAGCGTCTAACAACCCAATGGTGCCAAAAAACAACGCTTCGAGATTTTCAACTTCAAAGCTTTCCTTTCTAACCATTGAAAACGGAAGGGATTTTGCCATTTGCAGAAAAGAATTTCCATTGGTATTCAATCCAAAATTCCTTGCAAACAATGAAAATAAAACCGCTTCCCAGTCCTGTTGATATTCCTCTAACAAATCGTAAATGAATGTTGCTTTACGTTCTAAACGCTCAAAGAATAATCTTTCCTGCCAGTTTTTAAAAACAAACTCCTCAATTTCAGTGATGCTTTTTTCGCAGAATATCCATGATTTTGGTGTTATAAGGGCATTATAATTAGTGAGTATTTCTTTAGAAGTATACTCTTTTAAAACCAAAACCGGGATCTCGGTATTATTCTTTCTAAAAATTGCTGTATCATGTTCCCAGACCACGTGTAGAATTACATTGTCATAGGCGGTATCCTTTTCGTGACCGTGTACATACCAATCTGACGACTTGAGATGTATTTCGATATTACCTGCCCATTTTTGATTTCCTATTTTAATTTGAGCATTAAAGAAATCCGGCCCGGAAAGTTCCAGATAATCACCCGTTTTAATAATGATGAGCGGTTCATTTTGAGTAGTTCTAAGATCCAGAGTTTCAAACTTTTTGAATCTCCACAGATAATGAAGAAAATCTTCTTTCATAATTCAGGCTTATACAATGATTAGACAGTCCTAAATTAATAAATTTTACTAATATTCTTACAAAATTTATTTTTCATCTGCTTAAAATCTATACTACAAAAATTAACCTGATTTATATTTATACAAAAAATCCATAAATCTAGTCGCTTAAAACTAGATTTATGGATTTAAAAGTGTATAAAAAGGATCTTATTTTATTGACCCGATGATATCATATTTTGTAATAATATGATGACTTCCGTTTCCAAGATCTACTAAAACGGCATCATTTTCTTTTGTAAACAGCTTAGAAACTTCTTCAATTGGAGTTCCTAATTTTACGATTGGAAATGGTTTACCCATTACTTCTTTAATCGGTTTTTCGGCAACGTTTTTATCAGCAACGTAACTTCTGAATAAATCCGTTTCGTCAACAGAACCAACAAATCCATTGATATCTACAACCGGAATTTGCGAAATTTTATACTTACGCATACGTTCGATTGCATGAGAAACTAATTCTTCGGTACGAACGACAATTAATTGTTTATCGATATGATCTTTAATAACGTCTTCTGCTTTTGTTACATTTTCTTCCAGAAAACCACGTTCGCGCATCCAGTCGTCATTAAACATTTTACCTACATAACGGCTTCCTGAGTCATGAAATAGCACTACTACAACGTCATCCGGTTTGAAATGCTCTTTTAACTGTAACAACCCTTTTATACAAGCTCCTGCCGAATTCCCAACAAAAATAGCTTCTTCTAAAGCAATTTTTCTGGTGTAAACTGCCGCATCTTTGTCTGTTACTTTGGTGAATCCGTCAATTAAAGAGAAGTCGACATTTTTAGGTAAAATATCTTCCCCAATTCCTTCTGTGATATAAGAATAGATTTCATTTTCGTCGAAAATTCCGGTTTCATGGTATTTTTTAAAAACAGAACCATAGGTATCAATTCCCCAGATCTTAATATTTGGATTTTGTTCTTTTAAATATTTTCCAACTCCCGAAATAGTTCCCCCTGTTCCTACTCCCACTACAAAATGAGTAATCTTTCCCTCTGTCTGTTTCCAGATTTCCGGTCCGGTTTGCTCATAATGTGCCAATGCATTAGACATGTTATCGTATTGATTTACATACCATGAATTTGGCGTTTCACTAGCCAGACGTTTTGAAACCGAGTAGTAAGAACGTGGATCGGTAGGCTCAACATCGGTAGGACAAACTACCACCTTAGCTCCTACTGCACGTAAGATATCCATTTTTTCTTTCGACTGTTTGTCAGACATTACACAGATCAATTTGTAACCTTTAATAATCGCTACAAGTGCTAATCCCATTCCCGTATTTCCTGAAGTCCCTTCAATAATAGTTCCTCCCGGTTTTAATCGGCCATCTGCCTCTGCATCTTCAATCATTTTCACAGCCATTCTGTCTTTAACAGAATTTCCGGGATTAAATGTTTCGACTTTTGCCAATACCAGTGCATCTATTTCAGCAACAATTTTGTTGAGTTTTACCAATGGTGTATTACCTATTGTTTCTAAAATGTTTTTTGAAAAGTCCATTTCTATTTGAATTTTAATATTTGGTTTTTAATCTATGAAGCGCCTAATCTTATTGGAAGAAATTCCAAACCAAACCAAATCGGATTACAAAATCACGATAGGGATTATTAGGTGCTGAATAATAATCGCTTTTTGAGAATAAAGCGTTTATGTGTTCTGCTTTAAAATAAAAGCGGGTCTGACGAATTCTGGCGTTCAGAAAAAGATCGAATAACGGATAACCGCCAATCTTTTTATTATTCTGAACAAAAAACTCTCCTACAACCGGATTATAGTCATTTCCGTAATACTTTGTAAAATAATTGAATACAACTCCAGATTGCATGTACAATGCTTTCTTAAAAAAGTAACCGGAATAATAGAAGGTGTTTCTGGTCACAAAATCAGGTACATTAAGAATCAAATCTGACTGACTTACCTTTTGATACAAAAGTGTGTTGTCTAAAGCAAATCGACCAAATTTAAACTCACGGCTTGCTTTAATTTCCAGATAATTAATTGCATTCCCGTATTGAGCCGGTTCAATAATTTGAATATGTGCCGCTGCCTGAGCATCAGTAGATTTATCTCTAAAATAAAGATGATCATTTAAAACGGTATACTGAACTTCTGCATTTAACCAAGGTGTAGAAACATTGGCACTAAGCGAGTTAATTTTTTCATTTTTAAAATTATTCGACCAGTTGTACTCGGTGTAACTGCTTTGGTATAAATTAAAGTTGTTGTTTGGCAATTTATTGATGTTACGATATCTGAAATCAAACTGAATTTTATCATTCAGATCGTATCTCAGTTTCGCATCTAAGTTAGAAAGCGACTGATTTGTAATCGATCTTGAATATAAAAAACGACCGTTCCATTTATTCTTTTGGTATTCGTACTGACCTCCGAAATTATTAATTTGTACAAATAAATTATCCGGTACAACCGTTTTGTCTTTCCTAATAATAATTCTCCCGTACTCGTAATTGGATCGGTAATCGTCTACAAAAAAATTAAACTTTCCTAAAAGGGAGTTTTCGTAAGCAAGTCCAGCCTTATTATAGAGTCTTTCGTATTTCGTTTTATCGTTAATACCACTTGTAACATACGAATCTCCAAAGCGTTGAAACGCCGTCCCATTACCAATGTTTGAACCTAGTGTTGCCTGATTATATTCAAAAAGTTTATTTTCGTAGTTAAACTGATGTGTTACATATAAATTGTTGTTCCCATTCTTGGGGTTTACTCTGAACGCATGATCAAAAAACAGGCGTCTTCCTTTTAAAAAGGATTTTGCATCAGTAAGATACACTTGTAATCGCTGACGGTTTTTATAATCCTTGTTATCACTTTCAAAATCTGTAGGTGTAGTAATCCCGCCATTCTCTTCATTAGAAATATCCTGATACGTATAGTGTGCATTTATAGCATATCTTTTATCCGTTGTAGCGTAACTCGTTGTAAACCTAAAATTTCCGGCACTTACCAGCTGATTAATATAATCTCCTTCTGAACGCAACCCTTTATAAGCAATCGAAAAATTGAGATTTTTTGAGGTGTTTAAAGTGATAAAGGAGTCTACGTTTTGTCCTTTATTAATGGTAGTATTAAAGAACAATTCTGTCAAAGGTGTGGCTGCCGAATAATAATTAATCTGATCGGCTTGCATATAATTAAAATGTTTACCACTAAAGCCAATTTCAGGATAAGGAGAAAAACTGGTCAGACTGTACTGTAATGTATTAAATGTTTGCCCAATATTGGAGAAGGCCAAAAGTCCGAAATCGTCTTTTCTAAGGTGATTTTGTCTGTAAGCACTTTTTAAAGTTAACGAAGTATCTACATATGTCGTATCGTGTTCCAATGTGATAATTTGATATTGATCTATGGTGGCGATCTTAGCTTTTTTCTTTTTTACTGTATCCGTTATACTTGAATATTTAGTATTCATGTCTAAACTATTTTTAGAAGTAGTTTTTTCCTGAGAAAAGATTAAAGTTGGTACAACTAAAAGATATAGAAAAATGAATATTCTCATTTGATTGTTTTATAGGTAATTATTTGGATAAAATTTATCAGACAAAGGTAAAAGATAAAAACGTATAAAAAAACAAATCATTGTTATCCGGATTATTTTTCAAACCAAATTGTTAAAACAAAAACCCCCAATCAAAAAAATGATTGGGGGCTTTCAAAAAAAATCAAAATATTTATCTTAATTCTACCAACCTGTATTTTGTTCAAGTCCTGGGTTGGTATTTGTTTCAATTTGTGGTATTGGCCATAAGAATCGTCTATCAGTATATGGTATAGCTTCGATTGGGCGAGAACCTGTGTATGGAGTCCCTAATGCATAATCAGCAGGAACTGGAGGAATGTTATCATATTTTGCAGGAATACCAGCAATAGGTGCTAAATCATCTCCTTGCAATCTGTGAATATCAGTCCATCTGCGTCCTTCAGCTAAGAATTCAATTCTTCTTTCTGCTAAAATAGCTTTTACAACGTCTACTTGTGTAGGAAGAGTTACAGATGTATATCTTTCTGTTGTCGGTGAAGCTAAAGATCTATCTCTCACAGAATTTAATAATGTTATAGCAGCAGGCAAATTTGCTGCAGACAAACGAGCTTGAGCTTCAGCCATATTTAGTACAACTTCAGCATATCTAATTACAGGAGCTGCATCTGTTAAATCTGTAATATCTTTATACTTGTTAGTATATTTTCTACCATTAACAGTAACTACCATTACACCTTCTTCTCTTCTTTTATCATTTACTTTCCAATTTGGATCTCTCCAAATAATTGGGCTAATTGCCACCAAAGTTCTAGATTTAAAGATACTAGCTAAAGCTGCATTTGTATTAGGGTTCGAAGTAGGTGAATGCTGCATTGACAGAATAGACTCTGAGTTATTTAAATTAGCGGCCGTTGAAGCAAATGGCGCACTTGGCGTTGCAGTCAAACTAAATACCCCATTTAATTTAGTCCCTTCAGTGATAACATTTGCCCAATCTCTTTTTTGTAAATAAAGCCTGGTTTTAAAAGCAATTGCTGACCATTTAGATGCTTTCGCAATATTTCTTCCTGCAAGTGTAGTACCATTACCAGTTGTGATTAGAGCTTCAGCATCATTTAAATCTGCTATAATTTTTGTATAACATTCTGCAACTGAATTTCTAGGCTTACCTATTTCCGAACTAATTTCTGATTGAGTGTTCACACCAACTTCTCTGTAAATTACTCCTGGATGAGTAGCTCCCGACGTAAAGTTGTAAGGTTTTGCAAAGAATGTCAGTAACTCAAGATGAGTAATTGCTCTTAAAAACTTAGCCTGACCAATATAATCATCTCCAACAGCTTTAGTGATTATCCCTTTCGCAACAGCACCAGTAACACCTTCTATCATTAAATTACATCTGTTGATTAATCTATAACCATCAACCCAATAGTACACTGCATTTGGTGATACAGCATCAATTTGAGCTTTGTATGTTAACTCGTAGAAAGTAGCCGTATTAACTAAATCCTCTCCTCTAACATCTCCCTGCTCAACAAAAGCTGCCCCCCAAATATAACCTCTACCTCCATTTGAAGTTCCACTATTATACGTACCAATAGAAGCAGCATTATATACACCGTTCATATAAGCTTCAATTAATGATGGTGTAGAAAAAGCGTCACCTTCACCAATATTATTTATTGGCTCTAAGTCCAATATTTTTTCTTCTGTACATGAATTCATCCCGAATGCTAAGACAGAAATAAGAAGTATTTTTACTAAATTTTTCATATTTTTTATAAACTTACATTAATCCCCATTGATATCACTTTGGAACGAGGTGTCGTATTAATATCTACACCATTTGTTTCCATCTCAGGATTAATTCCTTTGTAATCACTAATTAACCAAACATTTTGAGCC
This sequence comes from Flavobacterium sp. N502540, assembly GCF_025947365.1. Lineage (NCBI taxonomy): Bacteria > Pseudomonadati > Bacteroidota > Flavobacteriia > Flavobacteriales > Flavobacteriaceae > Flavobacterium > Flavobacterium sp. N502540. Next base: position 2,888,615 of record NZ_CP110012.1, on the reverse strand, counting down.
TGAACAAAAAGTCTGAAGCTATCTACCTTAATTTTATCCAATAATGATTTTGACAAAGAATACCCTAAACTAATATTGTCAAGTGATATAAAATCTCCGTTTTCAACAAAACGCGAAGTTGCATTTCCTGAAAAGTTAACACCATTATTAGCTCCAGCATATAATCTAGGTGTCCATCCGTCACCAGGATTATCAACACTTTGCCATCTTCCTAAAATCTCTGTTCCATTATTGTTAAAGTTTTGATTCATTAACTCTCTTCTTGTGTAGTTGAAAATTTTATTACCTCCACTAAATCTGAACATAAATCCGAAATCTAAGTTTTTATAAGTCATATTAGAAGTAAATGATCCATAATAAGTAGGTAATGTATTTCCTAAAATTACTTTATCAGAAGTTGTAAGGGTTCCTGTTTTTGAAACATCAGCTGGATTAGCTGGGTCATACACCGCAAAAGTTTGTCCTGGTAATTTCGTTTGTACCATTGTACCATCAGCTTTATAATATACTGGGTTTCCATTTGCTTTATTTACACCATAATATTGGTAACCATATAAAGAATTCAAAGATTCTCCTTGTCTTAAGATAAGGTTTGGAGAAATATTAGTATCAGAAGAAGTACCCCCTACAATATCCTGACCTCCATATAAACCAGTTACTTTATTTTTAGCCAATGTTAAGTTAGCAGACACATCCCATGTGAAATTTGCATTATTAACTGCTTTAAAATTTGCAGAGAACTCATATCCATCACTTAACATGCTTCCGATATTTGAATTAATTGTATTAAAAGGAATACCTAAAGAAGGTGAAACCGGCGCAGCTAACACAATTCCATTAATATCATTCTTGTAATAGTCAAATGTTAAGTTTAATCTATTGTTAAAGAAACCTAAGTCAATTCCAAAATCAGTTTTAGCACTGGTTTCCCATTGAAGTAAATCATTACCAAATTGAGAGTATCCTATTCCATTTAAAGTCCCATAAGGAGAACTGATAGTAAGCCCTTTACTTGGATAATTTGAACCACCTAAGATATCTGTATTTCCAACCTCTGAGTAAGAAGCTCTTAATTTAAACTCAGATAAAGTGTTACTAATTGGTTGCATAAAGTTTTCTTTAGAAACTGTCCAACCAGCAGATACACCAGGAAAGTTATTGTATCTTGTGTCTTTTCCAAATTTAGAAAGACCATCACGTCTAATAGATCCTTGAATAAAATATTTCTCTTTGTAGTTATAATTTGCACGAGCTAAATAAGAAATAATACCATTTTCAGTCACTGACCCTCCAGAATCTTTAGTCGCATATGAATTTGTAACTAAATTTTTATTATAAAATTCACTTAGTAAATTTGACCCTGATCCGAAGAAGTACTGGTATCTTTGTTTTTGATATTCAGCCACAGCTGTTATACCTATATTATGATTTTCAGCAAATGTCTTCTTGTAATTAATGATATTTTGCCAGTTCCATCTTAAATATTCTGTATGATCATTTACTAAAGTTCCATTAGAATTACGACCGTCTCCCTGGATTGGGTTTTGATATCTAAATCCTCCTGTATTAGTGTTATCAGCACTAACCTGTAATCTATAAGATAAATCAGATGTTATTTTTGCGTTTGCGAAAACATTTGCTAACACTCTATTTACTGTTGAAGTAAATTTATTTTCCTTTAAAACATAAACAATATTAGTAATATTATCTCCTACAGGAGCTAAGTTATCCCACTGACCTACAGTCGCGGCAGTCATATTATATCCTGTTGGATTACTTGCATCATAAATTGGTGTGTTAGGCAACTGTCTGATTGCATTAAAAATATTCCCTGAAAGCGCACTTGTAGCAGTAGACAAACCGTTGTATTCCGTCCTAACAACATTTAAATTCGTACCAATACTTAACCATTTATTGATATCCTGATCAATATTTGCTCTTATCGAGTATCTTTTCATATCATTAGAAAGATTGATACCTTCCTGATCTGTTACTCCTAGAGACAAGAAATATTTAGTTTTATCAGAACCTCCACTGAACGAAAGATTAGTAGTTAATTGTGGTGCATTTCTAAATATAGCACCTTGCCAGTCAGTATTATATTGATTACCTGCAGCCCATGGACCAACAGCAGGAACTAGATTAGCCCTTTTCTCATTAGATATAGTTATAAAATCTGGTGTTTGTAAAACGTCATATTTTTTATAAACACTAGCAACACCCATTACAGTACTAAAATTAACCTTTAGAGCTCCTTTTTTACCACTTTTTGTAGTAATCAAAATAACTCCATTTGCAGCACGAGATCCATAAATTGCTGTTGCCGCACCATCTTTCAAAACCTCAAAAGACTCAATATCAGCAGGATTAATATCTCCTAAACCATTAGCAGCTGCTAAACCACCAACGTCTCCTGTTACAATTGGCATTCCGTCAACCACAACCAATGGTTCTGTAAGTCCAGAGATCGTAGATACTCCTCTAACTCTGATTTTTGGAGCAACACCAATAATACCGGTGTTCGTTAAAACCTGAACCCCAGCTGCTCTACCAGCCAAAACTCCTTCAAAACTTGGAGTTACTAAATTAGCGATGTCCGCTCCTTGTATTTTAGAGATCGAACCAGTTACTTCCTTTCTCTTTTGTACACCGTAACCAACAACTACGACCTCGTTCATTAATTGTGCTTCTGATTCCAGCACTACATTTAATGAGTTTGAAGAACCAACAGTTACTTGTTTATTATTCATACCAACATATGAAAAGATTAACACATCACCAGTTTTTGCTTTAACAGAATAACTTCCGTCAAAATCAGTTTGAGTACTGGCCTTAGACCCCTTCACAAGAACATTTACTCCCGGAATTACCCCTGTTTTATCAGAGACCTTTCCGGTTACAGTTCTCTCCTGAGCAAAAGAAAACTGCATAGATAACGCCACAACCAGCGTAAAAATCCATTTAAATTTTAATTTCATTTTAATTTATTTTGAATTAGTATGTCGCAAACATCTTAATTATTTCTTAAAACACCAAAATTTTTTAACTTATTTTTAGCCTAAATACTTAAACATATAACAATATCTATCATAATTTATTTGGATTCCATTCTTTTTAGTAGCAATATTCCTTAATTTATGCTAAAAACATAGATTTATGTAAATTTAACACTTAACATGGTTTTAACAGTTGAGCCCGCGAAAAAGCAAGCATCTTAAAAAACAACACCCCCTTTTATGAACCTCGTAAAAATTGAATCTTTTATTTTCTTTTTCGTAAATCCAAGCTATTAATTAAAAAAGTTTTTTAGCACTCTTAAAAAAAATTACAATATTTGTGACCTTGAATATAAAAACCCAGAAAATGCTTCAAAAAAACTTCTCAGGATATCTTTTAGAAACCGGAACTGATGAAGCGGGCCGAGGATGTCTTGCCGGTCCGGTAACTGCAGCAGCCGTAATTTTGCCTGCCAATTTTGAAAACCAAATTTTAAACGACAGTAAGCAATTATCTGAAAAAGCACGATTCTTACTAAGACCTATTATAGAAGAGCAGGCCATCAGTTTTGCGGTTACACATTTACTGCCTGATGAAATTGACGAGATAAACATCCTGAATGCTTCGATGAAAGGAATGCAGGAATGTGTATTAAAGTTAAACACCCTACCTGAATTTATTATTGTTGACGGGAACCGATCGCTGAACGCTAAACTAGGATTAAAGAATACCGTCGGAAAACAATTCTCTTCAACGGAAATCGAATTACTAAAATCAATCCCTAATCAAAGTATCATAAAAGGTGATGCTAAATTTTTAAGTATTGCAGCTGCTTCGGTTCTTGCTAAAACTTATCGCGATGAATACATGGATAAAATTCATGAAGAGTTCCCAATGTATAATTGGAAAAAAAACAAAGGTTATCCAACAACGGAACACCGCGAAGCCATTAAAAAATATGGCACAACAAAATACCATCGAATGTCTTTTAAGCTACTTCCTACTCAATTGGAGCTTTTCTAAAAAAAATAAAATAGCGACAGACAAATTGTTTTCATATAAAATGCAAGGCAAATAACATGTCACAAAACACAGAATCCAAACAATAATAACCATCACTTTTTCAAAACATTACACTCAAAAAAAATCAATCAAATTGAATCTTTTTCTTTGTTAAAATCTTTTTGCTTTGTTATCTTTGATTCTCTAAAAAACTAACCGCATGAAAATCAAAACTTTAACATTACTTCTAATTACATGCATGATCGCAGCATGTAATTCTAATAAAAAGCAGAATGATGTGACGGATACCACAGATTCTCTTGTAACACCCCCTGCTGCCGAAACCACTTCCGGACCATCGTCGGCTAAAAAATTTGATCTCAATTCTGTACCAATTTCAGACAAAACACTTGGCACATTCCCTTATTTTAATCTACCTGAAAATTACGAAGACACTTCCAAGAACACTATTGCTGATTATGACGTTGCTTATTTTTGGGTAAAAGATCATTTTGAAAAACCGGAAGGAAAAATTTTCTATTCCAGAATTAAAGCAAAAGAAGGAAAATCTTATAGCGATCTCGAAGTAGCACGAAATTTAGATGAATTGATTAAAAGTGTAGACGGAGTAAAAATCTCTGAAATGAAAGTTCCTGCAGATTCGTCACATACAATTCCAGACAACAATCGTGTAAAATATATGAATGGTTACGGTTTCATGGCAAATGCCATTACCACTACCTATTTGATTCGACGTGCAGACAGAAATATCTGGATTCAGCTTACTCCTTATGATGATGCTGTTTCGGCGGGATGGATGGTTTTGGAAACAAAACCTTTTAAGATGACCGCCTCTCTTATCAAAGCGGATGCCATAAAAAAAGAACTTGATACTAAAGGACACATCGCTTTGTATATTAATTTCGATACCGATAAGGCTACTATAAAAACAGAATCTGCACCTATAATTGATGAGATTCAGAAATTGCTAACGGCCAATCCTAATCTTAAAATCGCTATTGAAGGTCATACAGACAATAGTGGCGACGCAGCCCACAATAAAAAACTTTCAGAACAGAGAGCAAATGCTGTAAAAGCGGCACTAACTTCTAAAGGAATAGACTCCTCAAGACTACAAACAAAAGGCTGGGGTTCTGATAAACCCATTGTTGAAAATACAAGCGAAGAAAATAAAGCAAAAAATCGCAGGGTGGAAATTGTAAAATTATAATACAGATCCCCGCTTAAATCCGCAATGAATCTTAAATATCGAAAATGCAGACAAGAGATGATCTTTTGTCTGCATTTGTTCTGTAAGCTAAACTCTTAATAATTTTAAAACTGAAATTTATATCCAAAATCAGGAGAGAATCCAATCTGATCCTTCTGATTTACACTATTCGTTAAACGATTATACTCCTTCGTAAAGATATTGGTATGGTTGGTTACATTTTGGAAATCGATATAAAACTGATGAAACCTCTTTTTTGTTTTACTGTTAAATTTAATTCCAAACTTCACATCCAACCTTAAATAAGGATCATACTGTTTGCTAAAGGCATTGGCATCATCCCTAATCTCATAACCCGCATCGTTCGAAGCAGCCAAATCAACCGGCGTGTAATAACGCCCTCCTGCAGTTGTAAATTTAGTATCAATAGAAAAGACATTTTTCTTTGCTTTTCCTATTCTAAATTCTTTCCCTCCTAACAGATTGATGACATATCCATTATTAAAAGGTGAATTACGTTCTATACCGTCGCTTCCTTTATACTTACTTTCAAAAAGCGAAGTAGTAAACAAAGCATAATATCCTTCGCTAAAGAATTTATCAACTGTAAATTCAATTCCCTGATTGTATCCGCTTCCCTTACTTATTAAAGACGTTTTATCAATTGAATAACCAAAATCAGCACCTTCTGTTAAGGTAGAATAACTGCTTGGAAAGGACTGAACTCCTGCCTTACTAATATCCTGATAGTAAATTTCTACTTTTCCTCTCCATTTTCTGGCCAATCGCACATCATACCCCAAAACATAATGCTGGCTTTGAACTAAATCGAGATTCTTGTTAGTCTGAACCTGATTTCCATTTACCCACTCATTCAGAAATAATATTGGAGCCGCAACACTTTGATGATGCAATCCATAACCAAAACTAATGGTATTTCTTTGATTTACTGCATAAGCCAAAGCTGCTCTGGGTTCAAAAGCAAACTCTTTGTTGATCGAAAAATACTGTCCGTGAATACCGGCATTAAATGTTAGTTTTTCGGTCAGACGAAATTGTCCCTGAGCAAAGGGCTGAATAATATTGTAATTCCCGTTATTGTTTATGAGCTGTACAAAGTCCGGATAACCATCTCCGTTATTGTCCTGCTGTCTGTCGCGGGTAGCCATTTTAGCATCGAGCGTATAATTCTCAAAAAGTAAACCTGCTCTGAAAGTTGCTTTTTTATTGATTTTAGAATTGAACAAAGTCAAGAAAGTAAATCTATTTTCATTGTTACTAATATCAGTAAAGGGCAAACGATTTACTGCGGGTGTATTGAAATTATAATAGCGGAAATTCTCATAAGAGTTGCTCGAATTTGAAAAACCGACAATTGTTTTCAAATATGATTTTGTTCCAATTTCCAAATTGTGTTTTAATCCAAAAGAGGCAAACCCTGATTTAACATAGGCATCTTCATCCTGTGCAGCAAAAGGATCTTCCTTATCTATTTTATCTCCTAAAAAATCAATATCCGATGTTCCGTAGATTCCAAAAAGCGAGAAATTACCCATTTTACTTTTTCCTAAATCTACATTAAAACTAATATCTCTGTAATTAGGCTGTGCATCTGTACCCGCCAAGCCTAAAACCCCGACAAAGCCATATCTTGCCGATGCTACAAAGGAACCTCCTTTTTTACCAAGCGGGCCTTCGGCCATAAATTCGACACCCGGATAAGCTCCGGCACTAATCATATACTCATAATCATCGGGATTTCCTTTTCGGAAACTCAGATCAAAAACACCTCCAATTGCATTTCCATATTCCGCCGGAAAAGCAGATGTTAAAAAGTCAGAATTAGCCAGAAGATTAGGATTCAGAGCCGAAATTGGACCTCCTGTCGTTCCCAATGTCGAAAAATGATTGGGACTCGGAACCGGCATTCCTTCTATTCTCCACAACATTCCGGATGGTGAATTTCCACGTACCACAATATCGTTTCGACTGTCATCTCCGGTAGAAACTCCCGCAAAATTAGAAACCAAACGTGCCACGTCACTCCTTCCTCCTGCATATCGATTGACTTCTTCTGTCGTAAATTGTTTAGTCGATACCAACGCCATTTTATTAATGGGTTTGGCTTTACTTAAACCCGAAGTCACTACAATTTCATCCAGTGTGTTAAACTTCTCCATCATCGAAACCGTAAGAAGATTGTCTTTTCCTGTAGTAACATCCAGGTCAGAAACAGAAGTATTTTCATAACCCTCAAAACTAAAACTCAAACTCTGTCTACCAACCGGAATATTGGTTAATTTAAAATTACCCTCAGCATCTGAAATGGCATTTTTCTTCTCGTCGCCAATTAATACTATAGCAACTCCGATAAGTGGTTTTTCAGATTGTTTGTCAATTATTTTTCCTTTTACGGTACCCGTTTGAGCATAGGTAATCCACCCAAAAAGACTTATAATAATCAAGAATATTCTTTTCATTTTTATTTTGCTTTACAGTTATAGAAGCAAAAATAAAGAGTCGAATTTTCTTAAAAATTGACTTGAGTTAAGATTTACTGTTCAATGTAATTCTGGTTCTAATTCGGCTTAAACTTTCGGGTTGGATTCCCAGATAACTGGCAATGTATTTTAACGAAACCCTTTCGACCACTTTGGGACAGTACTTTAAAAATCGTAAATAGCGTTCTTCATGTGACAATAAAGACATTGCCATATTTCTGCCGGTTAGACCTTTTATGGTTCTTTCCATCATAATTCGCAAAAAGGAATTAAATACAGGGTATTCAGCAACCAGTTTTTCAAAATCATGCTTGTACGCCAGATACAACACACAATCTTCCAAAGCTTCTATATTGAGCAATGAAGGCTTTCCGTAAAGAAAACTCTCAAAATCAGAATACCAGTCATTTTCAAAGAAGAAGTTTCCGGTAGATTCTACTCCATCAAGCGAGTAATAGTAACGAATACAGCCTTCCGCAATAAAAACTCCGAAATTACAAACCTCTCCTTCGACTAAAAGATGCTCGTTTTTTTTGATTTTCTTTAGCCTCAGTATGTTTTTAAAAGCCATACTTTCCGCTTCATTAAATTGCATAAATCGCGACAGGTCTGTTATTACGTTTTGCATGATTGGTTAGGTTTTAGAAAAAAGTGGTTTTATAAATAACTTTAACAATTCAAAAAAATTGCCTTAAACAGCTATAAAACAGAAATATAACAAATTAGACACATAAAACCTTTTCCTGAAACACTTCTTTAATCTGAGTGCTCCATTCTAAAATATTTTCGTCAGAAACTCTGTCTGCTTTATCAAAATAAAAATGCTTCTGAACCTCCAGTCCGCAATAATTAAAAATTCCGATATCTGACGTTAGCGCTAATGCTTTATCCATTCCAATTGATTCGTATTCTGCACTCGATTTTCCGTGTGAATTGATTATGATGGTCTGTTTCCCTGTCAATAAACCTTTCTGAATGCCCTGATCGTATCGATACGCAAATCCATAACTAAAAACACGGTCAATATAACCTTTCATGATCGCGGGCATTCCTGTCCACCAAATCGGATAAATAAAAACAATGCGGTCAGCCCATGAGATGAAATCCTGTTCGGTTTTAACTTCCTCCGCAATTTCGCCTACTCTCTGACCCTTCATATCTGCCAGAGATAAAACGGGATTAAAGTTGATTGCGTTTAAATCTCTCACGATAACTTCCTGCCCTGATTTTTCAAGATTTTCCATGATAATTTGTTTGAAAAAGTGATTTAAACTTCCTGTGTTTGGATGTGCGTAAACGATTAAATTTTTCATGTTTTCTGTTTTTTAAGATTGAACATGACAAATGTAAATCCAAGGACCTCATGACAATTGTAAGAAAACGAAAAGCAGACTTCTAAAGCTTCTTTGAACTACAAATATCGCTTTGAAATTTCAAAAATTTGGTTGGAGAGATATTCATGTAATGTTTGAAATCATGTATCAACTGACTCTGATCGTAATAACCGCATTGCTCTACAATAGCAAGCCAGTCTGTTTTAGAATCCCGTAAAATATCTTTCTGAATTACTTCGACCGCTTTTAAAAAACGCTCGTACCGACTAATTTCTTTAATTGTATAGCCAAAAAACTTCTTTTGATTGAGCTGAACATTTCGCTCTGATTGATTTGTTTCAGATGCGACTGCTTTTATAGGGTCTATGTTTTTTTCTCTAAAATCGGTCAAAAGAGAAGTCATGACATGCTGTTCTCGCAAATAAGGTTTGCAAAATTCTAAAACATGGTCAACACGTTCTTTTGGATCAGAGCGTTCATTAAGTTCTTCCCATAAAAGGGAAAAACAATTTTCGGCAATCAAAGTATCGGGATCAACAGGTAAAGAATGAGTAAGAAGTGCGTTTCCAAAAAATCTATAAAATGCATCTTCTTTAAAATTGGCAACTAAAATCTCCGAATCAGGATTTAAAGTGTATTCAAAAGCTTGTTTTATTGGGCCTAAAACAACACATTTCTGCACTTCAAGAGTTGTATTTTGCTGTGATTTTAAAGAAGCACCTTCTCCAAAAATAAAAACCAGAATGGTCTGAAAAGTGGGCAATAATGTTTTCGTTACAGGAATATTGCCTTTATTCTCTGCAAAATAAAAATGCGAAAAAACAGTATCAAATGCTGAAGGAACAGCAATTCTATAATTGTTATTTTCTTCAGCATATATCATACTATTTTATATTTCAAAAGCTCTTTTTTTTAAACAAACTCCGCTTCAAACAAATGAGTTAAATGTTTGATGATTTTCGCTTTTACTTCTTCTTCATCAACTTTTTCGACGCCAAGCTCTACCTGCAAAGAAGTAACTCCTTTACCACGGATTCCGCATGGGATAATGTTATCAAAGTAACCCAAATCGACATTTACATTTAAAGCAAATCCATGCATGGTTACCCAGCGTGACGCACGAACACCAAGCGCACAAATTTTTCTGGCAAACGGGGTTCCAACGTCTAGCCAGACTCCTGTTTCACCGTCACTTCGTCCGGACTTTAAACCATATTCTTCCAAAGTCAGAATAATAGATTCCTCCAGAAAACGCAGGTACTTATGAATATCGGTAAAAAAATTCTCCAAATCCAAAATTGGATACCCTACAATTTGTCCCGGTCCGTGATAGGTAATATCACCACCACGATTGATTTTGTAAAAGGTAGCTCCTTTGGCCTCAAGCTGTTTTTCGTTCAAGAGTAAATTTTCAAAATCCCCGCTTTTGCCTAATGTGTAGACGTGCGGATGCTCTACAAACAACAAATAATTGGGAGTTTCCAGATCGAGCTCTTCTCTTCTGTTTCTGATTTTTAGGTCGACTATATCTTTGAACAGTTCTTCCTGATATTCCCAGGTCGATTTATAGTCTCTGCTTCCTAAATCCTGAAGTTGGATTTTTTTATTCATCTTAATTATTTTTCAAACTCAACATCAAAGTTAAGTTTGTCAGGATTCTCCATATAATCCGTGAAAGGGTATTGAATTGTAATTGTTTTTCGGTCTTCACTAAACAAAGCAGTCGGATTTGATACTTTTTTAATGCGTTTTGGAAAATGGTATTTTAAAACATAAGTAGAAGATGCAAAAACCATTTTTGACATTTCGGCTGTCGTATCTTTCACTTTCTCAGCTTGTTTTTGTTTGTCAATTGTCGCTTTACGGGTAAATTTCTTTCCGTCGTAATTAAAACTTACTTTACTGTTGTTGTCTCCCAAACCTCCTGCAAAAGGTGTTGAAGCATCTGCTCCTCCAACCAGCTTTTGAAGTGTATTCACCGATTGTAATATATCATGTAAGTCATTTACTTTCTTAAAATCTTCCGAGAATATCATCAGAAATTCTTTCTTCTCATCATTCACTTTAATATTAACCACAAGGTCTTCCAATTTTTTTATTTCACTTTGAACTTCCGGAGATAATTTTGAAATGCTTTCACCTTTATCTGCCAACAGCTGTTTGAAGGTAAAAGTAGAATCCATATTTTTTTTGTTATTCGCTCCCAATTGATCACCAATCTGATCTCCTGCCATTGCCATTAAAGCAGAGCCATCCATATCTAAAGAAAATTTTCCGGTTCCGTTATCGCTTACATAAATATTTTCGGTAAAAGTACAGCTTGTCAGAGTGGCGAATAAAAAAGAAAAACTGAGTAACTTATATAATTTCATCTTGGTTAATTTTTTCTCAAAGATACGAAGTTTCGTGGATTGTTTAATCGGATTGTTGGATTCTTGGATTCTTGGATTTTTAGATTGTTAGAAACTCAGAATCTTAGAACCTTAGAAAAGACACAAGTGAAAAGCGGGACAAAACTACCTTGAAAACCTGAAAATTACTGCTTCAAAAAATCTAAAATCAGCATTCTGAAATCTACATTCTTTTCTTTATCTTTGCACACTTAAAAAAGAGCACAAAATGGCATTATCAGAACAAGAAATCATCCGAAGAGAAAAACTTCAAAACTTACGCAACTTAGGAATCAATCCTTATCCGGCTAATCTTTTTCCTGTAAATCACACTTCAAAGCAGATAAAGGAATCTTTTGAGGAAGGTAAGAAGGTTATTGTTGCCGGACGTTTGATGAGTGTGAGAGATCAGGGAAAAGCTTGTTTTGCTGAGTTGCAGGATAGTGAAGGACGTTTACAATTGTACGTTAATCGCGATGTTTTGTGCGAAGGTGATGATAAAACGTTATACAATCAGGTATTTAAAAAATTAACCGATTTAGGTGACTTTATTGGTATTGAAGGAGAATTGTTTACGACTCAGGTTGGAGCAAAATGTATTCGTGTGAGCGGTTTTACTTTTTTGAGTAAAACATTACGTCCGCTTCCTTTACCAAAAGTGGATGAAGAAGGAAATGTACACGATGCTTTTAATGATGCTGAATTGCGTTATAGAATGCGTTATGTAGATCTAACGGTAAATCCGGATGTTAAAGAGACTTTCATCAAACGTACCAAGTTATTTACCGCTATGCGTGGTTATTTTAACGATGCTGGATATCTTGAAGTTGAAACTCCGGTTTTACAACCAATTGCAGGTGGTGCAGCAGCGCGTCCGTTTATTACGCACCATAATTCGCTTGACATTCCGCTTTACATGCGTATTGCAAACGAATTGTATTTAAAAAGATTAATTGTTGGTGGATTTGAAGGTGTTTATGAGTTCTCTAAAAACTTTAGAAATGAAGGAATGGACAGAACACATAATCCTGAATTTACTGCAATGGAAATATATGTAGCCTACAAAGACTACAACTGGATGATGGAATTTGCTGAAGGTCTTCTTGAGCATTGTGCGATTGCGGTAAACGGAACAAGCGAAGTTACTTTTGGCGAGCACAAAATTAACTTTAAAGCGCCTTATGCCCGTGTTACAATGACGGATTCGATCAAACATTTTACCGGTTTTGATATTTCCGGAAAAAGCGAAGAGGAATTATATGACGCTGCAAAAGGAATGGGAATAGACGTCGATAAAACAATGGGGAAAGGAAAACTAATCGATGAAATTTTTGGCGCGAAATGCGAAGGAAACTACATCCAGCCTACTTTCATTACGGATTATCCAAAAGAAATGTCTCCGTTATGTAAAGAACACCGCGACAATCCAGACTTAACCGAACGTTTTGAACTAATGGTTTGTGGTAAAGAAATTGCAAATGCTTACTCAGAATTAAACGACCCAATTGACCAACGCGAGCGTTTTGAAGATCAAATGCGTCTGGCTGCAAAAGGTGATGATGAAGCGAACGGAATTATCGATGAGGATTTCTTAAGAGCTTTAGAATACGGTATGCCTCCAACATCAGGAATGGGAATTGGAATGGACCGTTTGATTATGTATTTAACGAATAACGCATCGATTCAAGAAGTTTTATTATTCCCGCAAATGCGTCCGGAGAAAAAACAGACTGTCGAATTATCAGACGAAGAGAAATTTATCGTAGACTTATTGAAAGGAAATGAAAATAAAATGGATCTTCAGCAACTAAAAATTACTGCAAATTTAAGCGGTAAAAAATGGGATGCTTCTATGAAAAACTTATCTAAACATGGCCTGACTAAAGTAGCGGTTGAAGGTGAGTTTAAATTTGTGGAATTGGTAGGATAATTTTATAAAAAAGTCAATTCTGGGAATTCAAAATTCTATAATTGGCATCTTAATATTCAAACCCGACAGGTTTTAAAAACCTGTCGGGTTTATTTTTTAATACAATTTGATTAAAACGAGTACTTCTCCAACTTCTTCCCATCAATATCCAAAACCTTTGCACTTTCTCTTGTAGCCTCCTCTTTGACAACTTCCTGAACAGATGGATTTGACGGATATTTTCCGTTTTTCAGTTTTAGAAGATGAAATTTCCCTCCACTTACAGCTATTAGATTATAAAATTTTTCAGATACTGAAGTGGTTACATAAATTGGGAAATCAGTTACTGTAAAAGAATTAATCAGACTTCCGTCATTATTTAAAATGTATCCGGAGCAGCCACCACTTCCACAAAAATAGGAATTAGAGAAGCCTACAAAATACTCCTCTTTCTGATCATTATTTAAATCAAATGCATCATAATAAAAAAACCGATCGTCTTTTGTCAAAGCCGGTAAATCCTTTTTTAGCAAAACCAGAAGCTGCTTTCTGATTAACTCTACCGTTTTATCGTCTTTTACAGGAACATCACTTACATCCGCAGTTCCGACTGCTGTTTTTGTTATAGTATCGGTTGCAATGGCTTCGACCACATTTTCTTTTTCCGTTTTTTCTTTATTCTGGCACGAAATCATTCCTAAAATTACAAATGCCATTAAAATTTTTCTTTTCATATTTTCTCTTTTTTTAAATTTTTACGATTCCGTTTCTAAACCCGACAGGTTTTAAAAATCTGCCGGGTTTGTGATTCCATTTAAACCAACAAAGCTGCTTTATTTTCAATATCATTCTGCTCCAGCAAAGACTTGATGTTGTCAAAGGTCACCAAGGCGATCTGCGTTAAAGCTTCATTCGTAAAAAAGGCCTGATGCGCTGTCACCAGTACATTTGGAAAACTCATTAAACGCTGAATCGCGTCGTCCTGAATAATATCAGCCGAAAGATCCCTAAAGAACAATTTCTCTTCCTGTTCGTAAACATCAATTCCTAAATAGCCTATTTTACCTTCTTTCAAACCTTCAATAACAGCCGCTGTTTCAATCAAAGCTCCACGGCTGGTATTGATGATCATCACGCTGTCTTTCATTAAAATAATAGACTCCTTATTAACAATATGTTTCGTCTGATCGTTTAAAGGACAATGTAAGGAGATAATATCACTGGATTTGAAGATTTCTTCCAACGAAACAAACCGAACACCGTCTTTTTCCATTTCCGCGCTTGTTACTATATCATACGCAAGAACTTTACAGCCAAATCCTATCGCAATCTTTGCAAAAGCTTTTCCAATATTTCCCGTTCCAATGATTCCGACTGTCTTTCCAAACAAATCGAAGCCTAGTAATCCGTTTAGTGAAAAATTTTGTTCCCGAACTCTATTGTAAGCTTTATGCATCTTTCTGTTCAGCGTTAAAATCATCGCCATTGCATGCTCTGCAACAGCCTGAGGCGAGTAAGCCGGAACGCGGCAAACTTTCAAATTGTACTTTTTAGCAGCATCCAAATCAACATTATTAAAACCCGCACAACGCAAAGCAATAATTTGTACTCCTTTTTCAGCCAATTGCTTCAATACGGCCTCGTTGACAATATCGTTTACAAAAACACAAACAATCGAAGCGTTTTCAATCAATGCAGCTGTTTGAGGATTCAATTGTGTCTCAAAGAAATCCAATTCAAAACCAAACGGATCATTATATTTATTAAAGAAGCTTTTGTCGTAAGGCTGTGTTGAAAAAAAAGCTATTTTATTCCTGTTTTTTGTATCCTTTAAACTCATAATAGTTTGTTTTAAATTATGGTCTTCCTAAAGTAGTTAATTTTTGAAGTAAATTTCCAATCAGGAAAAATCAATTTATTTTAAATATTCTCTGCCGTGTCCCACAAAAAATCCCTCTTTTGGATATAAAGAAGAAACATCAAAATCTAAACTCCTCAATATTCTTAAACCATCAATAGATTCAAGTTTGTTTTGACCATTCCAACCCAATTTCAAGCCATATAAAATAAATTCTCTAATATATTTAGGTCGGTTTAAGTTAACAAATTCTTCTGTTTGAGTAGCTATTTTTTTCAAAGCCACACCCGTTTTTAATGGGTTTCCAGCATATAAATCTTCCCAGGTAATGAAATTAATTTTTAGAGGTGTCTGCTTATAATTCTCTAAAAATATTGTTATCTCAAATGTTGCTATTTCTGTATTAATTCCAAATCCAGATTCGCATTTATACAAATAGCCATTATCCTCAACCTTAATTTTTCTCAACACCATGATTACTACTCTCTAAATTTCATATGATCGGTGCTAAAAAGCAACCCAATTCCACTGTAAGGATCTCTCTTTAAATCATAAAAATTATTCACTCCTTCCAAATCTTTGTACAAATCACTAATAATCGAAACTGCCTGAAATCCGTCTATGGTATGATTGATAATCGTATCTGCCAAACAGGTCAATTCTTTAGTGGTATTTGTGACTCCCAGATTATTTCCGGTTTCCCAATCCCAGACAATCCACTCCCAATTGTGCTTTTTATGCATACAATCCATCCATAAATAAGACAAATTTTTAATTTTGATCTTCCCCAGTTCATTGGTTTTCCAGTATTCGACACTTTCCACAATAGTGCTTATTGCTATATCTGTATTATCGTAAACAAAATCGGATTTTGAAATCTGAATAATCTTTATGGCATCTGCTATGCGGCTGGCAATCGTTTTCAGCTCTTTTTCGTTCGGATTTCTTAAAAAAGCAAATTCAATATCCTGTCGTTCGAAAACTACTCCTTTTGTCTTAGTCAACATTTCAGACGGAATACCTTCGAGATTGGAATTTTCATCTACAAAACTTTCTTTGGGATTAAAAGAAAAATTCTCGTCCTGATAAAAACCTGTTGTATACCTTCCTTCGATTTCTTTCAATAATTTATATTGATCGAAATACAAATCTTCTCTTGCCTCATCTTCACTTTTAAACCTGCAAAAATAATCGGGCTGCAGCAGCCAATACAAACAAAGAACTGTTCCCTTATCAAGTGTTTTTTGTTTGACAATCCACTCAAAAGGTTCGATCCCATCATCATAATTCCAGTTTTGAACAAACTGATGCCATTCTGCTGCAGTTAACTTCTGATAGGACATCTCTCCGTTTACCGCTTTTAAAACCCGGTTTTTATTTTTTTTACTAAATAATTCTTCCATTTTTTGATTCTGATGATAAGTGTCTCTTCTTTCTATTATGAAAACAAATTTAATTAACCTTTTCTTATAAAAACATGATAAAAAACATAGACTGACAAAACCATCATTAAAACACTAAAAACCAAATACATAAACCTTTTTCATATCTGATTTTGTTAAATAAACTATAATTACGACAAGCTCGTTAAACCTCTTTCATCCGATAAAGTCTAAATGCTATAAACAATTAAAAAACGTACCTCATGAAAAAATTAATTATTGCAGCTTTCTTATTCGTTGGAATAGCGAGTTTTGCACAAGAAGCGGATCAGACTGTTCAACCACAAAGAGAGCGACTAACTCCGGAACAACGCAATGACAAACAGTTAAAGAAACTTACTTCTGAACTAAATCTGGATGCCAATCAGCAAAGTCAGATAAAACAGCTTCTGGCTGACAGAAGTGCTAACGCTGAAAAATTTAGAGAAGACCGTAAAAACAGAAAAGACAGCGGTACAAAACCAACAACAGAAGAAAAGGCTGCTTTTAAAAAACAAATAATGGATGAAAAAGCAGCTAACGACGCCAAAATGAAATCGATACTGAATGCTGACCAGTACAAAAAATGGACCTCTATACAAGACGAAAAAAGAGAGAAAGCAAAAGAGAAAGTGAGAGAATACAAAAAGGCAAATAACTAATATCATTCATAAAAAAAGAGGCTCAAAAGCCTCTTTTTTTTATAAGTTCTTATTTCGGATTAAGAATTAAGTCAATTCTCTTAATGCAATCCTCATAATGGTATTTGGTTTCTGCATTTACAGGTCTTGCTTTTGCTGCTAAAAGTGTACTTCTTAATGCATTCAATTCTCCGCGAACCAGGGCTCTGACATCAGATTGTCCCACATTATAATACACTGTTGATCTGTCAGATGGCTTTATTTCTTCTGTCATTAAAGCTCCCATTCGATCAATATAGCCACGTTGCAGGTTTCTTCTGTAAATCGTAACATTTCCTGGTGTTGCGGCCTCTTTCCAGATTCCTTTTCGTGTATCTCTTAATAAATCCAATGCTTTATAAGTGTCTGCTCCAAGAATTTCATTGTCAACCAATCTGCCGATACGTCCAATACTAAGCAAACTATTCAGCTGTCTCACCTGTAAGCTTCTGAATTTCTCTGCATAACCAGCAAAATCAGTATTCTTTAAAGTCGCCACATTTACGATCCATGTTGGTGATGCAAAAGCATTGGTCTGAAGCCAGTTCATTGCTTCAATTTGTTTCGCTTTCGGTACTACTTCATAAACACTTCCTGCCTGATTTGGATTTTTAGTATTTTCATAAACTCCACCAACATTCGTCACCACATGACCTACATATCGGCTCCAAACGTCCAGCATTTCTTTATACAATTCGTCCAGATCTTCATAATTATTGGTCACATTACTCGTCCATTCATTTAAATGGGCTGCTACATATTCCAGGTTTTTAAGTCCATAAGTACTCGCTTTCATTGAATTATTTCCAATATCTTCGGTTTGCGAAGTAGGGTCAAAAGCACTGCTTTGTTTTCCAAATTTATACAAAGGATTTCCGGCTTTGTCCAAAATCCATTTGTCCAGAGTTGCTTTTTCATCCTTAGGAGATTTTGCATTTGGAATCACTCTGTATCCCCAGTTTAAAGCATAGTGATCGTAAGCCCCCATTTTACGAATAAAACGAATATTTTTATCTCCCGGCTGCGCGATATAATTGTATCTCGCATAGTCCATTATACTGGCAGAAATTCCGTTTTGCTGGGTAAAATCACCATTTCGGTAACTTTCTACGTCATAGGCACAGCTTGCCCCCATATTATGCGGAAAACCTAAAGCGTGACCTACCTCATGAGCAATTACCATACGCATCATCTCTCCCATTTCTTCGTCTCCGGTTTGCAAAGTTCTGGCTGATGGGTTTGCTGCTCCGGTTTCTAGTAAATATCGGTTTCTGTACGAACGTAAATGATTGTGGTACCAAATCACATCGCTTTCGATTATTTCACCGCTTCTAGGATCTGAAACACTCGGACCAACTGCATTTCGCGTGGTACTTGCAACATAACGAACAACTGAATATCGAACATCTTCCGGACTAAAATCAGGATCTTCTTCTTTTGTCGGAGCATCTTTTGCGATAATTGCATTCTTAAATCCTGCTGTTTCAAAAGGCTTTTGCCATTCTTCTATTCCTTGTTTGATATACTTGCGCAGTTTTTCAGGAGTCGCAGGATCCAAATAATAAACGATAGGTTTTACCGGTTCAACCAGTTCTCCTCTTGCATAGGCTTCCGGATCTTTTGGTTCCAATCTCCAACGACGAATGTAAGTTTTAAGATCAGATTTTAATTCATTACTTCCATAATCGTACTGACTTACGGTAAACCAGCCTACTCTTGGATCTGCCAACCTTGGTTTCATTGGCACTTCAGGCAATAAAATCATCGACTGGTTCATCTGAATACTAATCGATTCTGTATCTTCCAGCATCGATGGCTTTGAAGCATTATAGGTCATATCCTGAATTACCTCGATATTCATCGGAAAACTCTTGATGGTGTTAATAAAACTTCTCGAATCATCAAGTCCTTTTACTTTATACACTTCACGCATTTCTGCCGATATTCCGCTGATAGCCTTAACATCAGTACTGTAAAATTTGGTAACATCCACAACAGTGTTGGCCGAATCTTTACTAAAAGCTACAATATCAAAAGCGAATAATGTAGGTTCGTAGTTATTTGATTTTACCGAAATACTAATCGGCAAAGTATCATTGGCAACTGCATTGTATGATTTTGATTTGATGAGAATTTTATCCTGAAAACGCTGCCAAACAATTAGTTGCTCGTTGGTTTCTGATCCTGCATTTACATAACCACCACCCAAATTAGAAGGCAATTTCGACAACCTGCTGACTAAAAGCATGTCTTTGTTCAGGTATTTATTCGGAATCTCGAAATAGTATTTTTTATCGACTTTGTGCACTTTAAAAAGTCCGTCATCAGAGATAGCGTCTTTGGTGATTACCTTGCTGTAGTCTTTAATTGCTGACTCCGGTTTTTTCTCCGGCGGGGCAGCTGCCGATTCGTCTTTTTTAGATTTTTTCTTATTTGATTGTGCAAATTGAGAAGTGGGAAATAGCACAAATGCCGCTATTGTAGTTAAAATGAGAAATTTCTTCATTTATTGCAGGTTTAATGGTTACTTAATAAACAAAAATAATTTTTATCCTGAATATACGACGGAAAACCTTTTTATTAACTTTTCATTAACTACTTTGTGATTTTAATGTTTAAGCTGCAAAATGAGGCCGAATATTGTGAAATGTATATTGTGAAATGTATATTGTGAAATGTAAACTGTAAACCGTGACCGAAAACTGCGACTGAATACAACAATAAAAAAAGACCCAGCTTTACTAAAAAAACTGAGCCTTCAATTGAAAAAAAATGTATACTTTAATTTTTAAGATTTAAAAAGTCTTCGAAACTTTATCGATCGCATTGATTGTAAAATCCAGATCTTCATAAGTTAACGCATCTGTAATAAACCAGGTTTCATAAGCCGATGGGGCAATATAAACACCTTCCTGTAACAAGCCATGGAAGAATTTCTTAAACGTTTCATTATCACCTTTCGCAGCAGTTTGAAAATCAACAACCGGATTTGCATCAAAGTGAACAGAAATCATAGATCCTACTCTATTGATGGTAAAAACAACATTATTGGCTTTTAAAACCCTCTCGATTCCTGCTTCTAAATAAGCTGTTTTTTCTTCTAAACGAGTAAAGATTGCCGGATCATTATTTAGTGCCTGTAACATTGCCAAACCTGCAGCCATTGCCAGCGGATTACCTGATAATGTTCCAGCCTGATATACCGGACCAAGCGGTGCCAAATAATTCATGATTTCTTCACGGGCTGCAAAAGCACCTACGGGTAAACCTCCACCGATTACTTTTCCGAAAGTCACGATATCTGCATTGATGTTGTACAATTCCTGAACTCCGCCGCGGGCCAGACGGAAGCCTGTCATTACCTCATCAAAAATCAGTAAAATTCCGTTTGCCGTACACAATTCTCTTAGGCCTTCCAGAAAACCTTTTTGAGGCGGGATACAACCCATATTTCCTGCAACAGCTTCGATAATAATGGCAGCAATTTCGCCTTTATTAGCTTCGATTAAAGTTTTTACATTCTCTAAATCATTGTATTTTGCCAATAAAGTATCTTTGGCAGTTCCTTCCGTAACTCCAGGGCTGTTTGGTGATCCGAATGTCACGGCACCACTTCCCGCCTGAATCAAAAATGAATCAGAATGCCCGTGATAACAGCCTGCAAATTTTATGATTTTATCTCTTTTTGTAAATCCTCGAGCCAGACGAATGGCACTCATACAAGCCTCTGTACCTGAATTTACAAATCTTATTTTATCAATATTCGGAACCATAGAAACCGCTAAAGCAGCAATCTCCGTTTCTAATTCCGTTGGCATACCAAATGAAGTTCCCAGTTTTGCTTTTTCGATTACCGCATCCACAACTGGCTGAAAAGCATGCCCTAAGACCATTGGCCCCCATGAATTGATATAATCGATTAATTTATTTTCGTCTTCGTCATACAAATAAGCACCCTTGGCACTCTTTACAAAAATTGGAGTTCCACCAACCGCTTTAAATGCTCTTACCGGTGAATTTACTCCTCCCGGAATTACTTTTTCTGCTTCAGCAAAAAGCTGACTACTTCTTTTATAAATCATTATGATTTTAGATTTTAGATTTATTTATCGGCTTAAGCCTTGATCTTTAATAAACGTATTAAAATATTTTTGTTCGATTTGTTCCTCTTGGGTAAGTTCTTCATTTTTTTTATCAGACATTCCAATTGGCGAATAAAAGTTCCATTTCCAGATTGGGCGGTGTTTTATAAAAAAATGACTTTCTGCAAATTCATCATGATCATAAACCCCACAAAAAAGTCTCGTGCTTAAAATTATAGCAAAAGTAAAAATTCCAATTTTGACTTTCTTTTTCATAAACAACTTTATAGAAAATTAATAATTAACAATTGACAATTGATAATTATTTCACTCTCAACTTCTGTCCGATCGAAATCGCATTATCCGAAAGATTATTTTTCTGTTTTAAATCATCCACCAATACATTGAATTTTTTTGAAATCGAATACAAGGTATCTCCTTTCTGAACTTCATATAGATTCGGATCATTTGAATTAGAAGAGGAAGGAGCGGTAGAAGAAACAGAAGAACTTCTTACCGGAGTTGATTTTTCAAAAGGTTTATAGCTTTTTCCGGTAACCTGACAATCGTACTGATGCAAATTGTATCGTTCGATATAGCTAATTAATTTATCCGGATAGTTGGGATCTGTAGCATAACCTGCAGCTCTTAATCCTTTTGCCCATGCTTTATAGTCGTCTTTTTCGTAAGTAAATAAAGTCGCATATCTATTTTTGCCAACCAAAAATAAAGCATGATCTCTATAAGATTCTGCAGCTTCTGTATATTTTCGGAAACATTCCTGAGCAGAATCATCATCATGACGAACGCTCTCTCCCAGCCAGTCTTTGTGACATTTAATTCCAAAATGATTGTTGGCTTCCAGGGCCAAATCTCCTTTTCCTGCACCGGATTCTAAAATTCCCTGTGCCAGAATGATACTTGCAGGAATGCCATATTTCTGCATATTGCCTATTGCAATATCTTTGTACTGTAAAATATAATTATTGATTAAATCGCTGGTTACAACTGTTTTTGAAGTAGACTGAATAACCTCAGTTGTATTATTTGTAGAAGGATATTTTTTGCCAATTGGTTTGGTGTAAGTTGGCTTTTTGGTTGTTGCCACTCTGGGCCTCTGGACTGCCGCCGCTTTTTTGGTCGTCGCGATAGTAGGTTTACTTGAGGAGCAGCCCACTACAGTTGCCAGAATTAAAAGTGCTAATATTTTTTTAACCATTGCTTTTAAGTATTGGTAATTTTTTCTGCTTCAATTTAATATTCATCCCTTCAATTCCCTGCAGTCCGCCGGTGTGAATGAGTAAAATTCTTGAATGTTCAGGAAAGTAATTTTTATGTATTAAGTCTATAACGCCAAAAATCATCTTTCCCGTATAAATTGGATCCAAAGGGACTTTATTTTCTTCAAAAAAAGCATTGATAAATTCAATCAATTCCAAATTTACCTTCCCATAACCTCCAAAATGATAGTCAGAAATTAAATCCCAGTTATCTTTCTTTGCAAAAATACGAATTTCATCGGTTAAAAAGTCACCTTTTAACGCCGGAAATCCTAAAATTTTCTGATGTGGCAACGCACTATTAATCAATCCTGATATTGTTCCGCCCGTTCCTACCGCACAACAAACAAAATCAAAAATGGCATCTTCTTCGGTTAAAATCTCTTCGCATCCTTTTACAGCCAATTCATTTGTCCCGCCTTCGGGTACTAAATAGAAATCACCAAATTTATCTTTCAGTTTTCCTATAAAGAAATCTTCATTCTTATTCCGATACGCATCCCGCGTCACAAACTCAAACTGCATTCCGTTTTCCTGAGCAAATTTTAATGTCGGATTTTCTTCTATTTTATCAAAAAGCTCCTCCCCTCTAATCACTCCAATTGTTCTAAAACCCTGTTCTTTTCCGGCATAAGCAACTGCAGCAATGTGATTGGAAAAAGCTCCGCCAAAAGTCAACAGAGTCTCTTGATGTTCTGCTTTTGCCTGAAGCAAATTGTATTTCAATTTCCTGAATTTATTTCCCGAAACAAAGGGATGAATCAAATCTTCCCGTTTTATAGTCAACGAAATACCCTTCGGAAAGGCCATGTGAATTTCCTGATTCAAAATCTAATCGTGTTTTAAAGTTAAGTAATTCAAAAAGCCAAAAAAAGATCGGCTTTTCAAATAATTTAGATGAGTTTCATTGGCGTAAGCTTCTCTCTCAAAGCTTATATTCCGATAGGCCAGCTCTTTGTCTTTATATTGTATCAGCCGAATTGCATATTCAAAAACATAAAAAATATAAAACGGAAGAATCAATAATTCCAATTGTTGCCGAAGATGAATTTTTTCATGATTGACAAAAACAGCGTTTGCTTTATCTGCATCATACTTCAAAATCACAAACGGAAATAAAGCCATTCCCCGATATCCTTTTGGAATTAAATATTTAGCAACAATCAGAAACATTAGCTGTAAAATTTATAAATTTGTAGATGAAAATTGTTCAATTTCATTAAAGTCACAATCAATTAATTATTTTTGATTTTAGAAAAGGAGAACACGAACGCAATGCAGATTTATGAAGGAGCAAAGTAATGAAAATAAATTAATCGAAGGGGAAGATTTTTACTATACTCCGGAAGGTTATAAATGCTTTACTGAAAAACACCACCTAAAACGTGGTTATTGCTGTAAAAGCGGCTGTCGTCATTGTCCGTATGGGTTTGACAAGCGAACAGGGGAAATAAGAAAAAAGTAGATTGCCAGAATGTTAGACTTCTTAGATTATTAGATCTTTTTTCATCTGAGTAGGCTAACTTCAACCAATCTTTAAAATAACAATTGTAAAATCACACAATCACGACTTCAGTATTTATAGAAAATCTAAGAAGTCTAACGATCTAAAATCTAAAAATCTATTTATGGATATTCTGTTTCGAAAATTTAGGATTACCATCCACAAATCCTATCACAGGTCGGATATCCGTTATCCTTAGCTTTTTTTTAAACTAGAAAATGTGACAATTTGAAAATGAGATCATTATTTTTTTTCTTCAATTGGCACGTCGCTCCGGTGGAGCTTATAACCTATTTAATAAATCGCAGATTATTGCTTGCTTAGATCAAAACCTTAGCAGCTGAGAATCTTAGCAACTTAGTACCTTAAAAAAATGACTTTCAAAGAACAAATACAACAAGGAATACCTACCATATTACCACCAAAGGCAACATACGATTTAGCGATTAACCATGCGCCAAAGCGAAAAGAAATCCTATCAGCAGAAGAAAAAAAACTGGCTTTAAAAAATGCATTACGTTATTTTGATGCCAAACACCATGCCGAATTAATTCAGGAGTTTTCAGAAGAATTAGAAACTTACGGACGCATTTACATGTACCGTTTTCGTCCGGAGTACAGAATGTATGCCCGACCAATTGACGAATATCCGGGAAAATCATTGCAGGCAAAAGCCATCATGCACATGATTCAGAACAATCTGGATTATGCTGTAGCACAACATCCGCACGAACTGATTACATACGGTGGAAATGGAGCTGTTTTTCAAAACTGGGCACAATATTTACTCACGATGCAATACCTGTCTGAAATGACAGACGAGCAAACTTTGACCATGTACTCAGGTCATCCGATGGGATTGTTCCCGTCGCATGCAGAAGCTCCAAGAGTTGTCGTAACAAACGGAATGGTTATCCCAAATTATTCAAAACCGGATGATTGGGAGAAAATGAATGCCTTAGGTGTTTCGCAATACGGACAAATGACTGCAGGAAGTTATATGTACATAGGACCACAAGGAATTGTACACGGAACAACGATTACTGTTTTGAACGGTTTTAGAAAAATCAAACAAAATCCGGAAGGAAATCTTTTTGTAACTTCAGGACTTGGCGGAATGTCGGGTGCACAGCCAAAAGCCGGAAATATTGCTGGCTGTATCACAGTTTGTGCAGAAGTAAATCCAAAAATCACCAAGATTCGTCACGAGCAGGGCTGGATAAATGAAATCGTAACTTCGACAGAAGAACTGGTAAAAAGAGTCCTTACAGCAAAAGCCAATAAAGAAGTGGTATCTATCGCTTACTTAGGAAATGTAGTAGACGTTTGGGAATGCTTCGATAAAGAAAACATCAAAATTGATTTGGGCTCAGACCAGACTTCTCTTCACAATCCTTGGGCAGGAGGTTATTATCCTGTTGGAATTTCTTTTGAAGAAGCTAACGAAATGATGGCCAATAACCCTGAATTGTTCAAAGAAAAAGTACAGGAATCATTACGTCGTCAGGCGAAAGCGATCAACCAACACACCGCAAAAGGGACTTACTTTTTTGATTACGGAAATGCCTTTTTATTAGAAGCTTCACGTGCAGGTGCTGATGTAATGGCCGAAAATAATATCGATTTTAAATACCCAAGTTATGTTCAGGACATCATGGGGCCAATGTGTTTTGATTACGGTTTTGGTCCGTTTAGATGGGTTTGTACTTCGGGAAAACCGGAAGATTTACAGAAAACAGATGCTATTGCCAGTCAGGTTTTAGAAGAAATGGCGCAAACAGCTCCAAATGAAATCCAGCAGCAAATGCAGGACAATATCAAATGGATCAAAGGCGCACAGGAGAACAAACTGGTTGTGGGTTCACAAGCCAGAATTCTATATGCCGATGCCGAAGGCCGAATTAAAATTGCCGAGGCTTTCAATCAGGCGATTGCCAAAGGTGAAATTGGAGCCGTTGTTTTAGGTCGCGATCATCATGATGTTTCGGGAACAGATTCTCCATACAGAGAAACCTCTAACATTTACGACGGATCACGCTTTACAGCTGATATGGCCATCCAAAACGTGATTGGAGACAGCTTTAGAGGAGCAACCTGGGTTTCTATACATAATGGCGGCGGAGTTGGCTGGGGAGAGGTTATAAATGGTGGCTTTGGTATGGTTCTTGATGGATCTAAAGAGGCTTCAAAACGTTTAGCCTCAATGCTTTTTTGGGATGTTAACAACGGAATTTCAAGAAGAAGCTGGGCCAGAAATGACGAAGCTATTTTTGCTATCAAAAGAGCAATGGAAGTTCAGCCTTTATTAAAAGTTACTTTGCCTAATATTGTAGATGAAAATCTATTTTAGATAATAATGTCAAGCTGAGCGGAGTTGAAAAAAAAGACTTCGACTCCGCTCAGTTTGACAGAGCTATGCTCAGTCTAACGGGCTGCGCTCAGTTTGACAGATCAAAGAGAACATTAAATTTTTAACATATGAAAACATTCAAATTAGTACCCGTTTTTTTGCTTTTAATACTAGCGTCATGCAGCACAGTTAGCGTTTACTCTGATTACGACAAAAACGTAAATTTTGCCTCTTACAAAACGTATGCTTTCTTCAAGCCCGGAATTGACAAGGTTGAAATATCTGATTTGGATAAAAGACGTATTTTACGTGCCATCGATGATCAAATGCAAGCCAAAGGTTTTACCAAAAGCGAAAACCCCGATTTATTAGTTAATATTTTCACTAAAGCAAGAGAACAAGTCAATGTAAATCAATTTAGTGCCGGCTGGGGTTACGGTTGGGGATGGGGATGGAATCCTTACATGATGTACGGAGGAAACCAAACTACCGTTTCTACTTCTACCGAAGGAACTTTATTCATTGATTTGATTGATGCTAAGAAAAAAGAAATGATCTGGCAAGGAGAAGGTGTTGGAACGCTAACCAAAAACGTGGCTAAAAAAGACGAAAAGGTTGCCGAGTTTGTATCTAAAATTCTGGCACAATACCCTCCGGTTAAAAAGTAGTTTTCAGTCTCTGTTTTCAGTTTTTTACAAAAACTAAAAAAAGTTATTGAAATCTTCTCAAAATAATTAATACATTTGCGATTCAATTATCTGAAATGAAAAACTTAAATAACATTATTATCTCTATTACTATTATTGCAATTCAGCAATAATGGCGAGGTAATGTGTAAATAAGTAAACAAAATACAATTTATAAAACCTCCCAAATCGGGAGGTTTTTTTATTTTAAATTATTTGCTGCAGAATAAAAATCTTTTTAGATCTTCTGAATCTGCGCAAAAAATAAAACAAACAATATGAATTTATTTAACGAAGTACTTGCTGCTCAAAAGCAACTTGAAAATGTGGTTGCCGCTACTCCACTCACACAAAATTTAAACCTTTCGGAAGAGTTTAAATCTACTATTTTATTAAAAAGAGAAGATTTACAAATTGTCCGATCGTATAAAATCAGAGGAGCTTACAACAAGATTTCTTCGTTAACCGAAACCGAAAAAGCAAGCGGAATTGTATGTGCCAGCGCGGGAAATCATGCACAGGGCGTAGCTTACTCCTGTCATCTTCTGCAAATAAAAGGCAAAATCTACATGCCCAAAACCACTCCAAAACAAAAAGTCAAACAGGTACAATTGTTCGGAAAATCATTCGTTGAAATTGTACTTACCGGAGATACTTTCGATGATGCCTATGCTTCAGCTACAGCAGATGCAACCGAAAATCAAAAAACGTTCATCCATCCTTTTGACGATGACAAAGTTATTGCCGGTCAGGGAACTGTAGGATTAGAGATTTTAGACAGTTGCAAAGAACCTATTGATTATGTTTTTGTTCCCATTGGTGGAGGTGGACTGGCTTCCGGCTTGTCTGAAGTTTTTAAACAACTGAGTCCAAATACAAAGATTATTGGCGTCGAACCTAAAGGCGCCCCTTCGATGAAAACCTCTATCGAAGCAAATAAAAACACGGCTTTAAAAACAATTGACAAATTTGTGGATGGTGCTGCCGTAAAACAAGTGGGTGACAAAACTTTTGAAATCTGCCGAACTAATTTAGACGATATTATTCTGGTTCCGGAAGGAAAAGTCTGTACAACGATTTTGCGTTTGTATAATGAAGAAGCCATGGTCGTAGAACCAGCAGGAGCTTTGACTATTGCCGCTTTAGATTTTTATAAGGATAAAATAAAAGGCAAAAAAGTAGTGTGCGTGGTGAGTGGCAGCAACAATGACATTGAAAGAACAGCCGAAATAAAAGAGCGCTCTTTATTATACGAAGGTCTGATGCATTATTTTATGATTCAGTTTCCACAGCGCCCGGGTGCTTTAAAAGAATTTGTAAACAATATTTTAGGCCCTGATGATGATATTACTTATTTCCAATTTGCTAAGAAAAACAGCCGCGAAGTGGGTTCAGTAGTCGTTGGTTTAGAACTAAAAAACAAGAAGGACATACTGGCGATTAAAATGAATATGACCAAAAACGGATTTGAGTTTCAATATTTAAATGACCGTCAGGATTTGTTTACACAGCTGATTGGATAAACCAATGATTATAATTGCTAAAGTCTCTATATCCGCAATTCAAAAAACTGCATTTGATGTTTTTGAAAGCAGAGTTCCTAGCCCTGATGGAAGCGGCATCCTTTTTAGGCAATCGAAAAAATTCTTGCTTTACCTAAATTCTCTGCCTTAAAAGATACAGCGGACAGCAGGAAATAGCTGCTAATTATTATTTTTAAAGACTTAGAACCTGCTTAAAATCTAGACAGGCTCTAAGTTTACCTACTCATTTGAAGTAGTTTATTAGGTTTTTATATTTTCTGTACAAAACCCATTTATACATTGTAATCCGTAATCACATCTTCGGCTATCCCAACCACCACATCTTACTTCTCCTCCATTAATTATTTTCTGCTGGTTTTTATCTAAAATTTCGATTCCTTTTAGATCTTTTAATTTTTTCATAGTTGTTTTTTTTGATATAGTTAATACTTCAATCGTTTTAAGACAGTTGAAGCTTCTGTCTACTCTTGCGCAAGAATATTTTGAGGACCTATTATTTTTTCTAAATTTTCGCTTTCTTCTGCAAATTCATTCAGGAAATATTTTAGTTCACTTATATCGTACTCATTTGGATGCAACCTGCCGTTTACAATTTTAACCGGAGTATAATTAAATTCATTTTTCAAACACCAATCGTACTGTTTCTGAATCTCATAATTTACCATCATTGTGACCAAATTGACATTCCACTTTTCTGTCCATTGTTTTAAATCCAAGTTTTTAATGTGCCAATCCGAAATTGCTTCAGTGATTTTAGACGGTTCGGTTTTGTTGATCATCAACAATCTTTCGACAACAACTTTATATGGATTATCATTGTTTTCTGGATTTATATTAAATAAAACTCGCAAAAATACGCGCTCGGGGAATTTAGAAACTAAAGCTAGAGATTCCTGAAATGCCTTATGACAATGTCCACAACTTGGACTAACAATTATCGACAAATGCAACTCCGCATCTTTATTCCCAAAGTTTAAACTTTTTAGATCTTCGAAACCATCTAATACAGGAACCTCTTTTGATAGAAAATTAAAGAGGGAATAGTTTCGTTTAAATTTCTTCATCTGCTTTAAACCATACCCGGTTTCGATACTGTCTTTGATAAATGGTTTTATCAATTTCCAAATAGAATAAATGGAGACTAACAAAACGAAGAATAAAACAAAAATACCAGAAGTAAAGCTTAACGAAAATCCATTTTGAGAGAGCCATACAACTCCTTGAATTGTTATTAAAAATGAAATTATCAAACATAAAACACACCATTTTTTAATTTGAAATTTTTGAATCCAAAATGAAAACAGCAGTACCGGAAATGAGAGCACGCTTAAAAAACCGAGAAAAACACTCGACATTGAAGGCTGAAGTAATACAGAAAGTAAACTTGTACTAAAGAAAATCAATGGTAACTCAGGAAAATTAATTCCTTTAATAAAATTGTTTTTTTCTGATTTTATAACCGAATCACAGGAAACATTTGCCCCTATAGTACACCACTTAGAAACAACTGTATTTTTTATTCCAAAATTTTCCCGAACAATAAAAACACTTACTATTAATCCTGCTATTGTAGTTCCCAGAAAAATAAAATCAAATAAAGTATAGTCATTCATAAAAACAGACAACAAAACCAAGGACAATAAAGGAAATATGTACTTTAGTCCATTCAGATCATATTTTTTATCTTTTATTATTTTACTTTCATTTGGTTCTATTGCAACAATTATCCCGTTCCAGTCTGAAGAAAATTCATCAAATGAAAGTGTTTGTTTAACTTCGTCCTGGTCAACAATTTTTATATTTTTTTCGCTTTTAAACACCAATACCACCTTTTCTTTACAAAGAGCTAAAAAAGATTCCGGCAGCTCTAACAATTGATCTTTTGGAACATTTGCAGCAATGTTTTCTATCGCTAGCAAATCTAATGTATCGGTTAAGGCAAATAAACTTGGGTAATTTGGATGTGAGAGAAAAATTTCTTCGAATTCATTTTTTAGTTTGTCATAATTATTTAATTCAAGTAATTTTTCTATTAATCTTATCATATTGTTTTTGAAGTGATTTTGTCATTAAGTAAATACAAACCAAACCTGCATATATTTTTTAAAAATACAAGTTTTATCTTGTTAACTCATGAAAATTCACAATATTTTAATTCTAAATGCAAAATTTAACATTTTAACAAAAAGTAAAATAATGTTTAAGAAAAAGACATGTTCAACCAATTTAAGAAAAAACCCTGTTTTAATTTATAGTAAAAACCATTAGAATTATGTAAAGAAATGTCATAAAAGCGATCCTTCCGACGGAAATGACAAACTAACTGAAAATGATAAATATCAGCGATCACAAATTAGTTAATCGTACTTTTGTCTTTCATTTATAGTAAAAAACATGGCAACGCTTAAAGACATTTCAAACATAGAAGACATAAAATTAATGGTCGACACCTTTTATGGGAAGGTGAGAGAAGATGATTTACTGGGCCCTATTTTCAATGAGAAACTCCAGGATCGCTGGCCGGAGCATTTAGAAAAAATGTACGGTTTCTGGCAAACTATTTTATTTGATGTACGCGCCTATTCAGGAAGTCCTTTTCCACCACACAAACAACTACCGGTAGATAAAACCCATTTCGATCGTTGGGTACTGCTTTTTAACACTTCTATCGATGCGCTTTTCTCAGGAACTATTACCGAAGAAGCAAAAATGAGAGCAGCCAACATGGCTTATATGTTCAATTATAAAATTGACTATTTCAGAAATCCTGAGAATCACTAATTTTTTAATTGATAATTAGCTGATTTTACGGTTTGCCTTAACTAAAATATACCGTACTTTTAAACCCAAATAAAATTATCCTAACCCAACCTACTATTGCGTTTACACATGAAAAAAATATTACTTTCTTTTTTGTTCTCTCTTTTATTTTTAAATTTTACTAAAGCACAATCCTCAAAAAACACTTTATACAAAGGAACAATTGACGGAAAAATAAATGTCACTTTCTATATAAAAGCGGAAGAGAATCCCTGTACAGCCGACCTCATGTACACTTCAATCTATCGTTATGACAAATCAGGAGGTTGGATTCAGCTGAATATTACGCAAAACACAAAAAACGAAAATCAGTTCGCCCTTGTAGAACATGGATTCTCAGGCATGATGATTTTAACGAAAGAAGGCACCAATTTTAGTGGCTTATGGATAAGTCCTGACACTAAAAAGCAATTAAAAGTGGTACTAAAAGAAGCCAGTATGTCTAAAAAAGACATTGAATCGTACGAAAAAAAACTGGAGAAAGTTAATTACGAAAACAATGATTGTTAAAAGATAAGCTTCCATTTCTTATTGGGAAAAGTCACGAAAAATGCAATTAAAAATCATTTCGGATAAAAAAATTGATCTAAATAGCAAAAATTAGCACTGTAAATCCGTAATTTTACATTCTAATCTACAACGTTTTCGAAATGAATGCAAGTATTGAAACAAACCCGTTACTAGAACGATTGCCTAAACATTTAAAGCAATTTATTAAACCTCAGGATTATGGTGATTATACACCAATTAATCAAGCTGTTTGGCGCTATGTAATGCGTAAAAATGTAGATTATCTTTCAAAAGTTGCGCATCATTCTTATCTGGATGGTTTGAAAAAAACCGGAATCGAAATTGACTCTATTCCAAGTATGTACGGAATGAATAGAATTCTGACTGAAATTGGTTGGGCGGCTGTTGCGGTGGACGGGTTTATTCCGCCAAACGCTTTTATGGAATTTCAGGCGTATAACGTTTTGGTTATTGCTTCAGATATTCGTCAACTGGAACATATCGAATATACTCCGGCACCGGATATTATTCATGAAGGCGCAGGACATGCTCCTATTATCGCTAATCCTGAATATGCGGAGTACTTAAGACGTTTTGGAGAAATTGGCTGTAAAGCTATTTCATCTCATAAAGATTACCAGATGTATGAAGCGATTCGACTACTTTCTATTTTGAAAGAAGCGGAAGATACGCCTCAGGAAAAAATAGACGAAGCTGAGAAGGCAGTTGCCGATTTACAAAACAATATGGGTGAATTGTCTGAAATGGCACAAATTCGAAACCTGCATTGGTGGACGGTTGAGTATGGTTTAATCGGAACCGTTGAAAATCCGAAAATATATGGCGCGGGCTTACTATCCTCTATTGGGGAGAGTGCCTGGTGCATGACGGATAATGTAAAGAAAATCCCTTATAACATCTCTGCTGCCAATCAAAACTTTGATATTACACAATTACAGCCTCAACTTTTTGTAACACCAAATTTTTCCTATTTGAGTTTGGTTTTAGAAGAATTTGCCAATAAAATGGCTTTGAGAACAGGAGGTCTTTCCGGTATACAAAAACTAATTCACTCCAATGCTTTAGGAACAATTGAGTTGAGTACTGGTTTACAGATTTCGGGTGTTTTTACCAATGTTCTGGAAGATGAAGGAAAACCTATCTATATTCAGACTACCGGAAAAACGGCTTTATCCTACCGTGAAAAAGAATTGGTTGGTCATGGAACACTAACACATCCACATGGATTTGGAAGTCCAATTGGAAAACTAAAAGGCTTCAATTTAGCAATCGAAGACATGAGTCCAAAAGATTTACAGGCTTATTCTATCGTAGAAAATGAAACTGTTAGGTTAGAATTTGAAGGCGATGTTATTGTAGAAGGCGAAATCATTACGGGTTCAAGAAATTTACACGGTGAAATCATTTTAATCAGTTTCAGAAATTGTACTGTAACTCACGGCGAAACCATTTTGTTTCAGCCTGAATGGGGAAATTATGATATGTCAATTGGTAAAAAAGTCGTTTCGGCTTTTTCCGGTCCGGCTGATGTGAATAGTTTTGATCTGATCAATACCGTACCCAAAACAACTACTATAAAAGCACAACATACTGCCGAACGTGATGATCTGGAAATCCTTTATCAAACCGTTCGCTTAACCAGAGAAAATAAAAGTGCTGCAACTGAGTTACACACTGTATTTCATAAACTGAAAGAATCTCATCCTAATGATTGGTTATTGGCTGTGGAAATCGTCGAGCTTTTGGAGCACTCTAATGAGAAACAGCTTTTACAGGAAGTTCTGGTTCATCTGGATCAGTTGAAGCTGAAACGCCCTGAAGTAGCACATTTGATTTCTGGAGGCTTAGATCTGATTTTTGACAAGGAAGCGGTTTAAGTTTTTTGGGGTACTAAGGTTCTGAGGTACTAAGGCGCTAAGTTTTTAAAACAATTATATTAAATCCGACAGGTTTTAAAAACCTGTCGGATTTTGTGCTTTTATAATATTTAGAGCGAAGAGAGAAATCCAACCTTTGTCAAGCTTCTTACGAAGATTTCTCCTTCCGCCCGAAATGACAATATTGAAAAAAACCTCAGAACCTCAGCGTCTTAGCACTTCAAAAAACTAAAGCTTCAAGTCCTCGCTAAACTCTTTTTCAGACTGGATTGTTTTTCCGTTGTATTGCAGTTTCCAGCCCATTGAATTGGTTAGAATTAAAATCTTTGATAATTCACTGATCAATCGGTTTTGAGCATTTGTTTTTAAGGTAGATTTCTCTATTTTTTTGGCCAGATTTGCTTTTACCGATTTGTTGATCTTGTTGTAATCGTCACCCGTAAATGGATTCAATTTACTTTGTTCAACATCATAAAACTGTATATCAGGGTTGATGGTGATTTCTTCTTTTGGAATATTTAAAATGGTAATCGTCTTGTTCTTTTCATCGATATCATATTTCACTTTGTGTAAATCGTAAGCTACAGTAACATTTGCGTTTACAACTACAAGTGCTTTTTTCTCAAAAGAAACCATGTCCATTAAATACTTCTGCTGGTTTTTATAAGTAATGACTTCCGAAAAATGACCTTCGGTAACGACCAGTTTTCCAACATTTAAGATTTGCTGCTGAATGAGATTGGTATTATAATCAATAGTTGAATCGTCATCTTTTTTGAATTCACAATATTTGAAAGCCAGCACTATGACAAGTACAGCTACAGCTAAAACTATTATTCTCTTTATTAGATTTTGCATTCTATCCATTTATTAAACCAAATTACTTCTTTTTTTCACAAAAGCATCCTATTTGGGTAAGGTTTTTTTCTTCTGATGTATTTATCGATGCAATATTTCCGAAAACTAATTTCTGAAAAGTAAATCATTTTTTGCTTTAGGTTTCAGCGCTCTTTACAGCTTTTATTTTGCATTCGGCTTCTATCTTCCTCAAAGAATTTTAGGCATGAATCTATCTCTTCATGTAACAGAAGTGACTTTTTTTTGATTTCGTATAAACTTTAAAAACGCAAAACTTCACACTTACCATTTTTAGACCCATTATTTTGTAATCTTTACCTTATATTTTATTTTTTGTTCCTGCCAAAATCTAAAACCTGGAACCTTTTAGCTGATCAACTGTTACTTAAAACAACCAGTTATACCATTGATAATCCGATTATTAAATCTGAATTATTTGTCTCAATTGTCCTAAATACCTTTGCATTAAGTTAAGATGAAGATAAAAGATGGCACCCATCAATTCAGCTTTGAAGGCACTATATATTTCATTATTGAGTTAAACGAAATTTTAGTGCTTTCTTCTGAATTGTCATCCTTCTAAACTTAACTATACCACAATCCAAAAACACAATTTAACGGACTCATTATGAAATTTTCAAAATTACTAGTTGCACTTTTCTATATACTGCCTTTAGCCGCAATTGCCCAGACAGAAATTTCTGCTGTTGCCACAGATGCCTCCTGTACCGGCGATGGTAGAGCAGATGGTACAATTACGATCACTGTTAAAAATGTTTCTGAACCTGTAGTCTATGCTGTTGCAAAATCTCCTTATGATCCGGCAAATATTATTGCATCTTCAGCTTCTCTAATTACGCACTTAGAGGCAGGAGATTATTTCTATGGGTATTACGAAAACAATACTTTTATAAAAGCTGCAACTACCATAAAGGTAGGCAGCACCTATTCTTCTATTTCTCCCACTATTGGACTTTTTACCGCAAAAAATTATACTTACTGTGCATCAGATCCTGATCCTCTGGGGGATATTGCTATTAACGCCGAAAAAGGAAACCCTCCCTATACCGTTAACTTGTTAAATGCTTCAGATGGTACCGTTGTAAGAAGCGTACAAACAACAACCGGTATCGTCAGACTTAATGGTATACCAAGTGGCAATTATAAAGTTTCGGCTACAGATAATTGTGGTACTTTAATTTCACCTGTAACCGTATTGAATCTTCCGCCAAATGAAGTTCTGAAAAATTTTAACCTTGATAAAGGAACCATTAATGCTGTTGATCTAATTTATAATACTCCAAATGATGTCTGTTCCGGTATTAGCAGTGCTACCCTTCCAAACGGATTATTAGCTGTAAGTAATGGTGGCGCTTATTTTAATGCTCTCCCTCCTCTTTATGGGGTCCCGAATTTTATTTACAAATTAGAGATTCAGAAGGGATCAGGCTGGGATGTTTATGACAATCTCACTCTTACTGATGTAAGAAAGAAATATTCAATGCCTTCAGATCGCTCCAAATGGGGTATTGTCCGTTTGAGCGCAACCTATTGTAACATAACAAAAACTGTTGAACTGAATTATGGAGCATCTGCTATAGGGATTGTTAAACCTTTTACTGATTTTGAATTTAGTATCGAAGATGACCCTTTGAACACCAATTGCAATGACACGGGACAAGTTTTGCTAAAAAACGTACCTAAAGATCAGGGGGGCTGTTTGCCTTATACCGTAGAAGTAACAGACAACGGTACAGGTATCAAAAATACTTATACTGTTACAGGTATAAACAGTTTGGAAATTTGTAAACTAAATATTGGCAAAAGCTACACTATAAAAGTCACGGATAATACAGGAATCTCAATAACAACTTACTATTTTACGAACAATACCTCAAACACTTTTTCTCAAAAACCTGTTATTACTGATCCTAAAAATGTTTTTATTGATCCCAATTATTTTGCTCCTGATAAAGACATCAAAGGTAAAATACAATTTTTCACAGGACCAAGTGCTACGTTTTTTGGTAAATGTGCACTGGCGGTATATCCTCCTATGGCCACTCCCGGTTATGTAGGCTTGCAAGGTAAAGTTACCGTAAACCTTGTAAACGGTCCGTCACCATTGGCAGTAACCTATAACGAGCCTATTTTTGGATTAGGAAATGAATTACTTCCAGGAACTTATACCATAAGAATAAAAGATTCGGCTTGTTTCGATGAGGAATTTCAAGTGGTTTTAGACAGTTATTTTACAAAAATTGAAATCACCAACGTTAGTTTTAGTCCAGACGCCTCAAGATGTGATCGTTACAACAAAAATATAACTGTAAAAGTATCAGCTGTCGGTACAGGTGCAATAAACAGCACATTGGCTAATTTTTATGGAAACAACCAAATTTTCCCCGGGATTGTCAGTGGACCTGCAGGCATGGGATCTTTTAATGCCATTCTGGGGTCTAATACTTTAAAAGAGGGAATCAGTAATTTTTCTTTTTTTCAGGATATAGCAGGAAAATATGAAATAGGGATAACCCGAAAATTTATAAGTGGAAGGCCTCTCTTGCAAACCGAATTAATTGAGAACACCCAAACTGCTTTTGTAGATGTTCAACCTAATTTCCCTACGTTTGATTTATCTGAATCTGGCGGAATTGTCTGTTCAGGAAATACAACAGGGGATCTTCATACCAAAGTAGACAATGTTTCAGAAAGTATTACTTACTTTATAAAAAAAGAAACAGATTCCGATTTCCCAACAACAGGACAATCAAGTCCTGTATTTAAAGGACTGACTGCAGGAAATTATATCGTAAAAGCAAAAACAGCCTGCTATGAAGTCTTACAGCCTCTGATTTTAAGAAGTTCATTTTCACAATTAATAAATGGTGGAGACAGAACTGTTTGTATCGGAAGTGATATCAAATTGTCTATAATACAAATGGGGCCGGTAAATTCGATAAAATGGACATTGCCTGATGGTACGCAAATTAGTGCCCCTGAATTAAATATCAATAATATAACGGCTGCACAAATTGGTACTTACAAAGTAGAAATTAATTCTTTCGGAGGATGTTATTTTACAGAATCTGTCAACATTTCACTTGGAGGTTTGTCAACCCCAACAGGAAACGCTACCCAGCAATTCTGTGCTGCTGCTAAGGCTACAGTAGCTGATTTAATTACCTCTGAAACTGATGTTGTCTGGTATGATGCAGCTATAATTGGAAATATAATTCCGTCCTCAACACTATTAATTGATGGTAAAACTTATTATGCAGCAGCAAAGACAAGTACATGTGAGAGTACAAATCGTTTAGCTGTAACCGTTAGCATTAGTGATCCAAAAACACCAACCGGCGCTGCTACACAACAATTCTGTGCAGCTACTAAGGCTACAGTAGCAGACTTAGCAGCTTCCGGAACTGGTGTTATCTGGTACGATGCACTTACAGGAGGAAATATAATTCCATCCTCAACACTATTAATTGATGGTAAAACTTATTACGGAACGGCAAAAGCGGGTACATGTGAAAGTACAAACCGTTTAGCTGTAACCGTTAGCATTAGTGATCCAAAAACGCCAACCGGCGCTGCTACACAACAATTCTGTGCAGCTACTAAGGCTACAGTAGCAGACTTAGCAGCTTCCGGAACTGGTGTTATCTGGTACGATGCACTTACAGGAGGAAATATAATTCCATCCTCAACACTATTAATTGATGGTAAAACTTATTATGCAGCAGCAAAGACAAGTACATGTGAGAGTACAAATCGTTTAGCTGTAACCGTTAGCATTAGTGATCCAAAAACACCAACCGGCGCTGCTACACAACAATTCTGTGCAGCTACTAAGGCTACAGTAGCAGACTTAGCAGCTTCCGGAACTGGTGTTATCTGGTACGATGCACTTACAGGAGGAAATATAATTCCATCCTCAACATTATTAATTGATGGTAAAACTTATTACGGAACGGCAAAAGCGGGTACATGTGAGAGTACAAATCGTTTAGCTGTAACCGTTAGCATTAGTGATCCAAAAACGCCAACCGGCGCTGCTACACAACAATTCTGTGCAGCTACTAAGGCTACAGTAGCAGACTTAGCAGCTTCCGGAACCGGTGTTATCTGGTACGATGCACTTACAGGAGGAAATATAATTCCATCCTCAACACTATTAATTGATGGTAAAACTTATTACGGAACGGCAAAAGCGGGTACATGTGAAAGTACAAACCGTTTAGCTGTAACCGTTAGCATTAGTGATCCAAAAACACCAACCGGTGCTGCTACACAACAATTCTGTGCAGCAACCAAGGCTACAGTAGCAGACTTAGCAGCTTCCGGAACCGGTATTATCTGGTACGATGCCCTTACAGGAGGAAATATAATTCCGTCCTCAACACTATTAATTGATGGTAAGACTTATTATGCAGCAGCAAAGACAAGTACATGTGAGAGTACAAATCGTTTAGCTGTAACCGTTAGCATTAGTGATCCAAAAACGCCAACCGGTGCTGCTACACAACAATTCTGTGGAGCTACCAAGGCTACAGTAGCAGACTTAGCAGCTTCCGGAACCGGTGTTATCTGGTACGATGCACTTACAGGAGGAAATATAATTCCGTCCGCAACACTATTAATTGATGGTAAAACTTATTATGCAGCAGCAAAGACAAGTACATGTGAGAGTACAAACCGTTTAGCTGTAACCGTTAGCATTAGTGATCCAAAAACGCCAACCGGTGCTGCTACACAACAATTCTGTGCAGCAACAAAAGCTACAGTAGCAGACTTAGCAGCTTCCGGAACCGGTATTACCTGGTACGATGCACTTACAGGAGGGAATATAATTCCGTCCGCAACACTATTAATTGATGGTAAAACTTATTACGGAACGGCAAAAGCGGGTACATGTGAGAGTACAAATCGCTTAGCTGTAACCGTAATTGTTAAAAATGATGTCCTTAATAAAGATCCTGATTGGCTTACGTCGGTCTGTATTTCAGAAAAAGTAACCTACACTACTGTTGCCGGAATGTCCTCTTACAATTGGCTTGTTTCAAATGAAGGCACTATCGTAAATGGAGGACAGCAATCAGACGATTTTGTAACAGTTTTGTGGAATAATGTCGGAAAAGGGACTATCGAAGTCAATTATATTGATGAAGCTAAATGCAATCCTCTTGTAAGCATTAATTTTCCTATACAGGTTCAAGCATGTTTAAAGCCCAATGAGGATAGTGATATTGAGATAAGAAAAACAATAAATAATCCCGTTGCAAACATCGGTCAACAGATTGCATTTACCATATCTGCTGAAAATCTGGGAGGAAATAATTTCAACGATGTTCAAATTAGAGATATACTTCCATCAGGATATCTGTATACCTCATCTAAAACTTCGTCCGGAGATTATAATATAACAACCGGAATCTGGAATTTACCAGAACTGTTAGCCCATCAAACAGAAACATTGACCATAACAGCCAAAGTAAAAGCAACAGGGGATTACCTTAACATTGCTTTTCTGGAAAATTCAACTCCGGAAGATTATAATCCGCTTAATAATAAAGCGCAGGCCGGTATTACAAATCCGGAGGTAATTGTTTTTAATATGGTTTCTCCAAATGGAGACGGCAAAAATGATTACTTCGAAATTAGAGGTCTGGAACGGTTTCCAAATAATTCGGTAACCATATATAATTCCTGGGGAGTCAAAGTATTCGAAACTAACAATTATGGCACAAACAATAATTTCTTTCGTGGGATTTCTGAAGGCAGAGCAACCGTAAACCAAAGTGTAGGATTACCGCCAGGAACCTATTTCTATGTGCTTTCCTATGGAAACGGTGCGCTCATGACCGAAAAAAGCGGATACTTACATCTTACTTTTAGATAAAAACACAGGGAATTTCACAATCTTTTCACACAGAAGTTTCATTAAAAATAAATATACAAATGAAAAAGAGTTTAATTTTTTTAAGGTTCTTATTGCTTTTCAATGTAATAAATATCGCGGCTCAGCAAAATGCTCAATACACACAATACATGTACAATACCATAAATATTAATCCTGCTTATGCCGGATCAAGAGGTACGATGAGTATTTTTGGATTGTATCGCGCACAGTGGGTAGGCCTTGAAGGAGCTCCGAAAACCAGCGCTTTTTCAGTTAATACCCCTATAAACGACAGTAATTTAGGTATCGGTGTTTCTCTTGTAAATGACAAAATTGGTGCTTCTGATAAAAGCTCTTTATCGACTGACTTTTCTTATACGGTTCAAACTTCAGATAATTTTAAACTTTCATTCGGGCTTAAAGGAACTGTTAGTCTTTTTAATCTGGACACCAGTAGGCTCAATCCCGCAGATTTGGACGATCCTCATTTACAAAATTTAAATAATGTCATATCTCCAAATATAGGAGCCGGGGTTTATTGGCATTCTGACAAAGCTTACATCGGTTTATCGGCACCGGATTTTATAGTGACCAACTATTATGACAATAATGAAGTAGCCATATTCAAAAACAAAATTAACTACTACTTAATGGGAGGATATGTTTTCAATTTGAGTGCTTACAATAATATAAAATTCAAACCCGCATTACTTACAAAAATAGCACAAGGTGCGCCGTTGCAAGTGGATGTCTCAGGTAATTTTATGTTCAATGATAAATTTATGGTTGGAATCGCCTACCGATGGGATGCCGCTTTCAGTACCATGGCCGGTTTTCAGCTTACAGATGGTATGTACATTGGTTACGGTTATGATCTTGAATCCTCAAAACTAAACAATTACAGTAATGGTTCGCATGAAGTATTCCTGCGTTTTGAGTTTATCAGAAAACAAAGCAGAATGACAACCCCTCGTTTCTTTTAAAATTATTTACTATGAAGAATTATATACCATTTTATCTATTAATACTAAGTTTTTTTTCACTTCATACTTATTCTCAAAAGAATAAAATAGCTACGGCAGACAGACAATATGCCAACTACGCTTATGTTAATGCAATTGAAACCTATGAAAGAGTAGCTTCAAAAGGCTACAAGTCTGCAGATATGTTCAAAAAACTGGGTAACTCTTTTTACTTTAATGCTGAATTTGATAAAGCTGCAAAATGGTATGACGAGCTATTTGCCATGACTAACGATGTGGAACCCGAATATTATTACCGATATGCACAATCGTTAAAATCGACAAATCGCACAGAGAAAGCCAATCAAATGCTTGATTTATTCTTTCAGCATTCAAAAAATGATACAAGGGGGAAACTCTACAAAAAAAATGAAAACTATCTGGATTTGATTAAAGCTAATTCCGGACGCTATACGATTGAAGATTCAGGAATAAACAGTAAGTATTCGGATTACGGAACAACGTTTTTCCAAAATAAAATTGTTTTCACCACTGCAAGAGATACGGGAGGACTGGGACAACAAAGACATAAATGGACAGGTGAAAGTTTCACCAACCTTTATGAGGCTGTCCTGGATGAAAATTTCAATCCAAGCGCACCTAAAAAAATAAAATCAAAAATCAATAGTAAGTTTCACGAATCCACTCCCACTTTTACAAAAGACGGAACAACTGTTTATTTTACTCGCAATAATTATATGGATGGTAAAAAAGGGAAAAACGAACAAAAAACTACCTTTATAAAAATATACAAAGCCACTCTTAATCAAAAGAAGGAGTGGGATAATATCGTAGAATTACCTTTTAACAGTAATGATTACAGTACGGCACATCCTGTTCTCAGCCCGGATGAAAAGACTTTATATTTTGCCTCAGATATGCCCGGAACAATAGGACAATCTGATATCTACAAGGTCAAAATCCTGAGTACCGGAGGATACAGCTCCCCTCAAAATTTAGGCCCCGGAATCAACACCGAAGGAAAAGAAACATTTCCTTTTGTAACCGATGAAAATGAAATTTACTTTGCTTCAGACGGGCATCCGGGACTTGGTGGTCTTGATGTTTTTGTTGGAAAAATAAATGATGCCGG
This sequence comes from Flavobacterium sp. N502540, assembly GCF_025947365.1. Taxonomy (NCBI): domain Bacteria; kingdom Pseudomonadati; phylum Bacteroidota; class Flavobacteriia; order Flavobacteriales; family Flavobacteriaceae; genus Flavobacterium; species Flavobacterium sp. N502540. The sequence continues at coordinate 2,845,743 of NZ_CP110012.1, read as the reverse complement.
AGTTAGTAATATTCAAAATTTAGGAGCAGATGTCAATTCTCCTAATGATGATTTTGCTTATATTATTGACATCAAATCCCGAAGAGGCTTTTTTTCATCGAACAGAAAAGGCGGACAAGGATCAGATGATATTTATAAATTTTTAGAGACACAAAAAATAAATACTGACTACCAATTATATGGAGTTGTGACTGATCTGGACAGTAATGAAATTTTACCAAATTCCAAAATCACCTTGTATGATCAGGGCATGAATGTAAAAGATTCCACCTTCTCCGATGAGAAAGGAAATTATAGTTTCATTTTAGATCCTGAAACTCCCTATTATATCAGGGCCGAAAAAGAAAACTACACCACCTGGGAACAAAAAATACTGGTGTCAAAAGATCGTTCAAAAGCTTATTTACCGATTCCTCTTGAAAAATCCAGCTACCAGGTAACCATTGGAGATAATTTAGGTAAAGTTTTTGGTATCAAAATGATTTACTTTGATTTGGACAAATCCAATATTGGTAAAGAAGCTGCTTTAGACCTCGAAAAAATTCTGGATGTACTGAACTTGTATCCTAAAATGAAATTGGATATTCGTTCTCATACAGACAGCCGTCAGACGCATAAATACAATCAGCTGTTGTCTGATAGAAGGGCTAAATCGACTATAGACTGGCTTATTAAACATGGTGTTGATAAAAACAGATTAACCGGCAAAGGTTATGGTGAAACACAGCTTGTAAACCATTGCTCTGATAATGAAAATTGCACAGAAGAAGAGCATCAAATGAATAGGAGAAGCGAATTTATTATTTCCGGATTGTAAAAATAACTCTCCTAAACCGCAGGAATAGAAGTTTAAAGTAAGCTTTCTATTCCTGCGGTTTATTTTATTCTGTCTGTTTCAAAAACATAAAATCAGAACGGATATCCAATGGCGATGTTTAAAATCAAGTTCTCTTTTCTCCAGGGACCACTTCCGAAATTAATATCATCGATTACCCATCTCTGACCTTGCGGTAAATAGGGCTTCCTCAACGGAAATGCTAAATCGGTTCTTAAAACTAAAAAAGACAAATCAAAACGCAATCCGGCTCCGGCTCCTACGGCAATATCTTTCATAAAATCTTTGGTAATTTCTCCACCGGACTTATTGGGATCGGCATTTAAAAGCCAAACGTTTCCGGCATCTACAAATAACGCTCCGCGAACAATACTAAAAAGTTTTGCCCGGTATTCGGTACTAAACTCCAACTTCAAATCGCCTGACTGATCGGGAAGAAAATCATTGGTCGTTTGTGTATTGAGATAGCTTCCCGGCCCCAGCGATCTGGCTCTGAAGGCTCGAATACTGTTGGTTCCTCCTACCACAAATTGTTTAGACGTTGGTAAAGCCCCTGAATTTCCATACGGAATCCCTATTCCTAAAATAATTCTGCTGGCCAATTCACTCTCTTTACCCAATTTTAAGTAATGCCTAAAATCACCTCTCATTTTTACGAACTGACTGAACGGAACGTTAAATATTTTAATAGTATCGTTCTTTTTGACATTAGCTCCGGTAACCAGGCCTGTAATATTACCCGCCAGATCGAGATCACCACTAAAGTAAAACGTACTCTTCTTACGTTTTTGCATGGTATTGGTGTAGGTATACGTATAAGTTGGTCCGAAAATCAATTGTTTTTCAATTACTTTTTCCAAAGACTTATCTTTTTCAATATCTGCTAAATATTCAGCCGTCACGTGATTCGGGCTCACGTAAGTAATATCCACAACGTTTAACTGATGCTCTTTGCGAATGTTTTCTTTCCACAAATAACCAAATGATGTTTTAAAAGAATTCAGGGCATACAACTGCGTTCTGTTTTGATACTCGTATCTCAAGGTTGCTTTCGTTCTGGGAACAAATTCAATAGGCCCTTCGATGTGAAATGGTGTTATGAGTCTTGGCCAGGTCAGACTGGTTTCAGTTCCAAGTTTATAAATATTCTTTCCGTTATTGGCTCCTGACAGCTGAAAATCGGCTCCGCCAAAAACAGATACGGTGAGTAATTCTGCTCCTCTAAACAAGTTTCGATTGTTCCAGTTTATATTAATTTCGCTACCGGTATAACTGGCCGAATTTGTTTTCCCTAAAACTTCTACCCGAATAAACTTTTTAGGCAAAAGCGTCAGGTAATAATACGAATCCAGTACATTATCTAAACTGTCTGAAGGTTTAAACTCATTTTTCACAAAACTAAATGTACCAAGATTCACAAAACGATTTAGAGTCAGATTGTGGTCTTTGCGATTGTAAAGATCTCCTTTTTTGAAGCGGATCGCACGGTCAAAAACTCTTGGTTTAAAAGTATTAGCGGTATCAATAATCGTAAAATCTTTATATTGAGTAACGTCTTTCGGCTGGTATTTTACACTGTCTTTTGAAAGAGTAAAATTAGGATAGACGACAATTTTATTAATCTTATAGGCTGTAAGGGCCTTTGGCGGAGTATCGGCTTTAATGATCAATTTAATTTTTACTTCATGATCCCCTTTACTGCTGTCTACCTGCGCTAAAAGATAATCCGGATTAAAATAATAATACCCTTTTTCTTTAAGTCTGGCATCGATACGTTCCCGTTCGGCTTTAATAACATCCAAATCATACGGCTGCCCAACCTTTAAGAGACTTCTTCGGCTTGACCTTCCTATTATTCTGGACATCGCCAAGGAATCGTCAGGAAAAGCCACACTTTTTATGGTGTATCGTTTTTTCGGTATCAGTGTGTATTCTGCCGTAACTCTTTTGTCGTTAACAGTAGAATCGGCACTGACGCGGGTTTTAAAATACCCTCTGTTTTCGGTAAAATTGCGAAGGACGGATGCATTGTACTCTAAATCAACTTTACTAAAAAGCACGGGAGGCTCTCCTACTTTGGTACGCAGCCAATATCGGATTCCTTTTTGTTTTTTAGGTTCTCCGGCGATATTATAAAACCATAACTTAGGACGTAATCCCAGAAATTGTTTGTTGGGTTTAGGGCGCAGTAAATCATTCAGTTCATTTTCCAGTTCTTTTCGTTCTTTCTTTTTAAGAATTGAATCTTTTACGGTTACCGAACCTCCTGTGTATAATAAATCTCCCTCCAGCAAATATTTTGTGTTACTGCATCCAAAAACAAAAAATAAGGACAGCACAACAAAATATCTGACATATTTCATTCTTATATTGCTAAGTTTTTTGCTCATTCCCTTCTATTTGATTTTCCTTTTTTTGCTCCTCCTCTTTCTTTTTCTTTTTTTCGTTGCGCAATTTTTCTTCTCTAATCATTTCTTTTTCGGCTGCACTTCGATGAAAAAGTTCACGGAATTTATTGTAACTCATGGTGATGATAAAAGCAACACCGGTTTCAACTACCTGACCTTCGACCGCCACCTGATATTCATTTTTTCGGTAAGCCCGAACCATATAACGGCCATCTTTGGTTAATTGATAATCCAATGCTACATCTCCCGCAATATTGGCACTTTGCTCGTTGGCACGTTCCTGACCCTCAACGGCAAAACTGCTCCCTACGGTAACTTTTAATCGATCGTTTAACAACTTTTTAGAAACCCCGACGTTCAGGTCGGTTCTGTTTTCTCTTGTTCCTGAGGTATAATCGTCTGTCGACTCCAGATCAAATTCCAGTTGAACTCCCGTAATTAACTCTCCGGCAAGATCATTTAACTGCTGTGATAAAATTTTGCTCACACTTTGTCGTGCCATAGACTCTGCACTCGTTCCGCCGCTTTCACTTGCAAATGGATTTTCACCTATAAATCGATTCAACAATAAAAGAGCAAAAACCTGTTTGTTCAATTCCGCTGGTTCTTGTCTTAACTGCTGGAGTTTTGTTTTCGTACGCGTTACAACATCTCCGGAAACATCATTATTCCCCTCCGGAAGTACAATATCAAAAGTGATTTCCGGTTTCAAAAGTTCACCATTCATTTTCAAGAGAGTTTCGAACGGAATTTTCTGTTTGTAAGTGTTTCTCTGAGTAGAATTATCCGTTGGCAATTGACTTCCTACCAAATCTATTGGTGCGGCGTTTACTTTATAAATAGCCGTAATGTTCAAATTAGCCATAGTCGGTTCCCCATTCCATATGATATAACTTCCTTTCTGAATATCAAATTTTCGTCGGATCATATTGAAATTCATCTCATACGCCCCACCTGAGAATTCATACTTACCGGTCAGCGTTGTTTTACCGGACGGATCGATTCCGCCTGTAAGTTCTGCCTCTCCTTTTAGATTCAGATAATCACCGTTCCCTTTATCGATAACCAAAGTAAGTTCTGCCTCTTTGTCGATGGCAATAGCCACACTAACGTCCATACCCACTAACCGCGACTGATTGAGTTTTTGCTCCATTGCAACAGTTTGTTTCAGATATTGATTGTCTTCGTCTACAAATTCAACTATCCCTTCCCGATCGGCGATTGAAGGATCTGATTGCGGCATCACAACTGTAAATTTAGTGTCTTTATTTATTTTAATATTGCCGCCAACTACAGGATTTTCGAGTGTTCCTTTGATATTCAGCTTGCTGTCTAACACCAAATCTCCATAAAACAAATCATTGTCTTTTTCTTCTGAATGTATCGCTCTGAAATTATCTGCAACTACAGTTAAGCCAAAGTCAAATTTGGTATAATCTGTTGCTTTAATGGTTCCGTTTACAATCAGTTCATTGTCGTTTTCATCATGAAAAGTAAAGGTATCAAAAGTGATAATGTCATCCTGAAGTGTTATTTTTTCGTCTTCTGTTTTGTAGTAGGAATTAAATTTTGTTACTCTGAAACCTGTCTCTTTAAATTCCAGTACTCCGTTTACTTTTGGCGCAGCAGCATTTCCGGTAATTTTGAAATTTCCTGCTAAAAATCCAGTTCCCTCAGTCAGATTGCCCATGCTGAACCCCTGAATACTTTTGATGTATAATTTGTTCAGATCCAGATTAAAATCTAGATTTCCATCGTCAATTTTATAATTTCCGGTCAGGTTCACCTCATTTCCTTCTCCACTAAGTGTAATATTGGCTGCCAGCAAATTATGGGTTTTATTGTCTACTTTTACTGTAATATCTCCAACAGGCTCTCCTTTGAAAGCAAATTGATCTACTTTTATGTCCGAAGTAAAAGTGGGTTTTGTCATTACATTTTCAACCAGTGCATGTCCATTAATCAGACCCTGCATTAACAATTGGTCTTTTTTGACGATGTTCATAATCGTCTCTATTTTGAAATTTGCAAAATCAACTTGTAGTGGTGCATTATCCTGATCTCCCTGCGATTGAACTTTTAATTCGTTTCCTGAATTTTCTAAATAAAATTTATTGACAAACAACCTTTTACCTCCAAACTCCACCAAATTCTCCGGATCTATATTCCATTTATCATAATTCAGAATAAAATTTTGAGCATCAATTCTGAAACTGTTTTTTGAACCGTCGTGCTTTAAGTCTCCCGCAATAAAATACTGTTGTTTCTCTTTGACATCTTTTACTTCAAGGGCATAATCCAAAACATTATTTTCAATTTTTCCGGATAAGCTTGTAAATGGAATTTTTAAAGAACCGCTCTCAATTGTTCCAAAAGAAGCATTGTATTCTAAACCATTTTCTTTGGCTTCGATATTGATTTTCCCATCGGCAATGGTATTAGCGGCATATACAATTCTCGGAATACTTCCTTTTATTTCCAGAGAATCGATTACATTGTTGTATTTTCCTGATAAAGTAACAGGTTCCAACCCCGTTAATTCAGGAAGCAGTTTCAGTAACACGGGATCGTTATCAATCTTCACCGTAAAAGCCAGTCGCTGCTCATCCGTTTCTCCTTTTACTTTTGGACTTTTTAAATCGATGTACTTTGACAGTGATTTTTTTAATGCTGCTGTCAAAGTCGTCAGTTTGTATTTCCCATCAACCTCCGCATTTAAAAACTGAGAAGAAACTTTGATATTGTTTCTATTTTGATCGGCAAAAGCAATCAGCCTGATCGAATCGAGAACGATAGGTTCTGCTGTCTGTGCAATCTGAATGTTTGAAAGAAATACTTTTCCGTTCAAAAAATCAGGATTACTGTTGGCAATATCAGCGTCAACATTTCCACGCAGCTTCATTGGACCGGCATGCAGATTTAATTTTTCCAAATCGGCAATATCCAGGTTTAATTTTAACTGAATGGAAGGGTATTTCTCTTCAGTATTTCCACTGGCCGTTAAACCGAAATGCAGGTTCGGGTCTTTCATTCCGGAGTTTATGACAAAAGATCCTTTCTCGATACTACCTTTTAAAGCCAGATCTTTATAAGTATATTGATTAAAAACGGCCTTCTGAACCAATCCGTCAAATTCTGCCTGCGCTGTTTTTGGATCTAATCCCTTGCCTTTTACTTTCGCTTTAAGCGTAATTCTTCCTATTGAATCGTTTTTAATCAATTTACCTAAATCAAAATTCAGCAAATAAACGGTCGCATCATACTTTTCTTTTTTCTTCACTCGCTGATCGAACAAGGCATCCACTTTTGCATTTCCGAAACTGCTGCTGAAAGCCAGCTTGGTTTTAAAATTGGCAACAGAACCTTTGAACTTTCCTTGTAAATTCAGCTGTGAAGGCAATTGAATATTCTTTGGAACAGTTCCCGCAGGTACAAACGAATAAATATCTTTTGATGTGCTTGAAAGTTTTCTGATGTCTAAATCGTAATCCGCTTTTTGTGCATCAGGCATCCCTTTTATCTTTCCTGAAACAGCAACTTTTGTAGCTCCGATTCCGCTCATTTCGAACTGTGCAATATTCAGATCTTTTATCTTCCCACTCAAACGTGCATTGACCTTCAAAACGGCATTTGGATTACTCTTAAACGGATTGGTTTTCTGTAAATCGGGAGCGAAAAGCAGGACATCTTTAAAACCGATTTTGGACTGATTTAAATTGGCCTCTAAAGTAAGATTACCCAAATCTTTGGAAACAGAAGCGATAGAAGGATAACTCACTTTTATACTATTCTGAAAAAGCGTTTGGGGTGTTTTTAAATACAAATTGTTCAGGTAAGCGTTCTTTGGTCCATAAAAGAAATTGGTTTTTAAAGCCTGAAGCTGCAAGCCGCTTTTATCGTTTAAGGTCAGCGTTTTTATATTTCCTGAAATTGTATCGTTCCCATAATACAATTCTTCTGCTTTAAAATTAACCTTACTAAGATCCATATGACTGTAATCAACTCCTTTCGAAATTGGTTTTGACTGCATATCATCAAATTTGAACGCTATATTTTGGATGTCTATAACATTCAACTTTACTTTCCATCCTGCCTGTTTTATGGCAGTAGTATCTAAATCGGGAGTTTGAAGCTGTTTGTCTTTTGCGCCCAACCGTAAATTCCCTTTTAAATTTTTAAGTTCGAAAGCTTCGAAATCCAATAATTGACGGTTCAGATCAATTTTGTTTACGGCTACATTCAACCGATCCAGTTGTATTCCGGAATCTAATTTGGAATCTTTGTTGTCGTAAACAATATCAATTTTTGCTAATCTGATGTTTCCTAACTTCAAATTGAAATCTACTCTTTTCGAGACGGTATCTATCGTTTGCACTGATGCTTTAGCGATCTTTTCGACCACATCCTGATTCAAAACTACCTTTAATCCGCTTAGATTGATATCCGGAATGTTGAAATTCATTTTATCTAAATCGAATTCCCGGAATTTGGTATCAAAATGCGTGAGTTTTACACGAGTGTCGTTTTTAGAAAAATCATCTTTAAAATCAAACCTGACGTTATCCAGATTTATTTTTACAATCGAAATTTTAAAAGGCTGGCTGTTCGGATCTTCAACCTTTGGTTCTTTCGACTCAAACGCTTTAATAATATAATCAAAATTAAAAGCTCCTTTTTTGTCCCTTGAAATACGGGCTGTGGTATTTTGCAGTGAAACCGAATTAATCTCCAATTCACTGTTGATCAATTTAAACAAATCAACATCCAACTCCAGACGTTTTCCGCTTAAGAGAGTATCCTTTTTTTGATCTTCAAAGTAAAATCCTTCCAAAACAATGTCTTTCGGAAATTTTATCGAAATATGATCTAACGAAACTTTGGTTTTTATCTTTTTATGCAGATAAGTAATGGCCTTATCTTTTACGAAATTCTGGACGGAAGGAACCTGAATTAATACAATAAGAAGCAACAAAAGTGTAATTACAGAAGCCATGCACCAAAGCAGTACACGAAGTGTTTTTTTTAGAAAATGAATGGTTTTCTTATTCATACGTCAATAAAACACATTTAGATTAAAGTTTGATTTAGACAAATCTGCAAAAACAAATTTGTAAAATTTAAACTCAAACAATTTACATAATTACCTGTAATTATTCTAAAATTTAGCAACAAATAATTATTTTCTTACGTTTGCTATTGTGATTACCGAGTGGAAACATAAAGAATTCTGCTCTGTTGAAATTGATATTTTAAATTTTAGCAAATACCCGCAATGCACTGAATATCAAAATATCTTAAAAGTACAGAAGGTTTTAGAACTTAATATGCGGCCATTTTTCTTCTACCGTTTTTATTTTCTGACGAAGCTTGACTAAAAATTTCTGATGCTGTTCAGATTCCGGATTAAAGCTTCGATGGTGCAGACTTTTTTGAATTTCGCCCACTTCCTGCAAGGTCAGAATGCTATTCTCTGCAATATAATTTTCACTGAATCTCTGCCAGATATAGTCAATTGCTACAGCATTCGGATGCAGCATATCTTCGGCATAAAAACGATAATCACGAAGTTCGTCCATCATAATTTCGTAAGAAGGAAAATATTCTAATTGCTGATTCTCAATTTTAGATTGCAGATTCTGGTGAAGTCCCGTAAATAAATGTGACTTACTCAATTGATTTTCTACAAAACCGTCTTTGATATGACGCACTGGTGAAATGGTAAAAATGAAATTTATATTGGGGTTTAAGCCATGAATTAAACGGATGGTATTTTGAATGCTTTTCTGAATTGCATCAACCGTCAATAATTCTTTCGTGAATTGTTTTTGCGGTACTTTATGACAATTAGCGACTACTTCGTTACTTTCAATATTTCTGTAAATCCACGAAGTTCCATAAGTTATTATGATGTGAGTCGCCTCTTTAATTTGTTTGTTTGTTTTACTAATTGCTTCATTAAGTGTTTGCAACAACTCCTGTCGATCGGAATGACTCAAATCTGAATGAACTTCAAAACAATGCCAGCGTTCGTTATGAAAAAAAACATCTTTCTCCGTAAAAAACTCCTGTGTAACTACTCTCTGAATCACTTTCTCAATAGAAACAGGATTGAAGATAATTCCAAATGGATTGGTTTCGTTCTGAAGCTTAAAATAATCAAATTTCTCTGCCATGTTTTCCGCAAAACAAGATCCCATAGAAATGATCTTCGAATGATAATCGATTGGATTATTGCTTTTTGAAACTGGAATCTGGGTTCTGAATTGCATGAAGTTGTTTTGTGTAAATTTCGGTTATTTTTCACAAACAAAAAAGCCGAAAACAAAATGCCCCCGACTTTTCGCCCCCAAATTTTAAACTTTCTACTAATAGAAATATTCAGATGTATATTTTAATCCTTCAGCATTATCAATGCTTTTTTCAGGATATCCGGCTGTATTATACGCCTAACTTATAGATAGAACATATATTCTTTCCTAAAGTATCTGCAATTTCATTGTCAAAAACTCCGCTTCCTTCTCCATCCACAAAAGAAATTTTATCAAATCCTAAAATATTTTTACCAGCATTATTTTTAGCATTACAAACGTAATACACCTCAGAATCAAAACCTTACGGGATTCCACATCGAAAACACAGAACTCAATCCAAAACAAACCTAAGGCACTAATAATGAACAATATACGCTAAAAAAAATTTTAGAAAAAAAATAACTAAAAAACAAAAAACCGTATAAATACCTAGCTATTTTCTTGTATTTACTTATTGCTTACGGATTAAAAAAATGGAATACGGGTTCTGAATTAAAATAACACATCACCTGCACTTAAATCATTTTGCAAAAAAATTACATTTTTAATAACAAAAATCCATTTAACAGTGTTAAACAATTCACTACTTTTACACCTTCCATAAATTCAAACTCACTTATGAAATTACTGTATTCTTATATAATCAAACATAAAATGTTACTATTTTTTGCTTTGATTATGGCTTCGATCAACATTTGTTTCAGTTTATCAGACTCTATTATTACCGGTAAATTAATGCAGGATTGCGGTGTTGGTTTACATAAATACGATGGAAACGCAGTCGGTTTTATCAAATCATTAGCATTTTGGTTAGGACTTTCACTTGGTGCTGCTATGGTATCGAGAATTACCAAAAACTTTCAGGACTATTTTACCAATGTTGTCATTCAGCGTACCGGAGCACAGATGTACACGGACGGAATTAAAAAATCACTGGACCTGCCGTTTGCCGAATTTGAAGACCAACGAAGCGGTGAAACGTTAAGTAAACTCACCAAAGTACGCTCTGATTCTGAGAAATTAATCACACTATCTATTTCTTTAATCTTCCAGACGGTGATTGGCTTTGTATTTGTAATTGTTTATGTCGCCCGAATCGATTATCGTATTTCGATTATCTTTTTGATCACAGCACCAATAATTGCTCTGGTTAGTTCGTACCTGGGTAAAAAAATCAAAATTGTCTCTAAAAAAATCGTAAATCAAACCAATGCTTTGGCTGGTTCCACCACCGAAAGTTTAAGAAACATTGAACTTGTAAAAAGTCTTGGATTGACGTATCAGGAAGAAAAACGTCTAAACCTGAACACCTTTAAAATCCTGCAACTTGAACTTGAAAAAATCCGTTTCATCAGGAGTTTGAGTTTTATTCAGGGCACAACCGTACATTTTTTGAGAACTTGTGTGGTTTTCACTTTATATTATTTCTTATTTGGAGGAAAAATTATTGTGGGTGATTTACTAACGATGGTTTTCTTTACTTTTTTCATTTTCGGACCGCTTCAGGAACTTGGAAATTTCATTATTGCCTTAAATGAAACTAAAGTTTCGATGGAGAATTTTAAGACCTTATTGAGTGCTCCGAAAGAATTTCGTCCAAAAAACCCAAAGCATGTTGGAGCGATTCAGTCTTTACTCTTTTCAAATGTAAGTTTTCAGCATAAAACCGCTAAATTTAAAGCGGTTGAAAATATCAATTTCGAAATTAAACAGGGACAGACAGTTGCATTTGTGGGCCCGTCAGGATCAGGAAAAACAACTTTGGTCAAATTACTCGTTGGATTGTACACCCCAGCCGAAGGTCAGGTATTTTACAACGACATCGACTCTACAGAAATTGACTTACTGGATTTAAGAAAACAATTAGGATTCGTTACTCAGGACGCTCAGTTATTCTCAGGAACAATTCGCGAGAATTTATTGTTCGTAAGACCTAGCGCTACCGATGAAGACTTATACGATGCCTTAAAAAGAGCAAGCTGTGAAAAACTGCTGCAACGTGCTGAAGACGGTTTAAACACTACAATTGGTGAAGGCGGAATTAAAGTCTCCGGTGGTGAAAAACAACGTTTGTCGATTGCCCGTGCTATTTTAAGAAATCCGAATTTATTGATTTTTGATGAAGCTACTTCTGCCCTGGATTCTATTACCGAAGAAGAAATCAATACTACTATTCGTAATATATCCGATAAAAACAGAATCACGGTTCTGATTGCGCACCGTTTATCAACCGTAATGCACGCCGACAAAATATTTGTACTGGAGCAAGGAAAAATCATCGAACAAGGAAAACACGAAGATTTAATTTTTGAGAAAGGACTTTACTACGCAATGTGGCGCCAGCAGATTGGGGAACGAAAATAGTTAAGAGGCTAAGCTGCTAAGGTTCTGAGTTTTCTTGAATAATCAATCGAAAAGCACTATTTGTCATTTCGAACAAAGATTTCTCCCTTTGATTGAAATACGATAAAATATAAAATCCGACAGGTTTTAAAAACTTGTCGGATTTACATTTTTCTTACCGGAGCTAGTTTGTTTTCAAATAAGCTTTTGAGAGTACTTCTATTTTTCTAATTGTTTTTTTTTAATAGGTATACTCTTTTGTTTCAACACCATTTACCGATTTAGTCAAATAATTATCACTATTGTATGTATTCACATAAGTGTTTATATCCTGACTACCATCGCCAGATATATCAGTCACTTTTATCAGGTTATTTGAAGAGTTAGCGTCCTGATCAAAAACATCGGAGTCCAGCAATGAGCTATATCCTAATATACTTTTGAAAGGGCTGTTTTTAGTATCATATTCTACTACAGTCGTAAAACCATCCGATTCTTCTTTAATAATATTACCATTAACATCCAGAGTAAGAATAGTGGATGAATCTTCAGTTTCTTCAAGGGTTTGTGGATTAATTAGAAGTGTAATCGTCGAAATTGTTCCGTCTGCATTGTAGGTATAAGTTCTTTTTTTATGCAAAGAATTTCCCGAGTTAACTTTTAATGTAGATTTAAGTTTATCATTTTCATATGTAAAAGTAGTAGTACTTGTATGAGTTGTACCTTCGTAAGTTTCTGTATATACTGCTTTTGTTATTAAATTACCGGTATACGTAAATACAACTGCAGATCCATTGTCGTATGTTAAACTGGTAATTTTGTTTCCATCATAAGCATAAGTCACAGTACTGCTATCTTCCGGATAAGAGGCATTTGTGTATTTTTCTGTCATGGGCAAAAGCACATTTTCTGCATTGACAGCACTTTCAACATTACTGGAGCAAGAAGCTAAAATAAGTGATAAAATACTAAAGAAACATAGAATTCTTTTCATGTTTGGTAAATTTATTTATTTAATAATCCTACAAATAAAACAAAACAAAACTTAAAAACCTATCTCTTTTATCTATAAAAAAACTCGTTACTTCTGAATTTGCTCATCTAGCAAAGACGCGGAGTCGCAAAGTTTTTTAAAGCTTTTTATCACAGATTACTCACTACTCTTTTAATGCCATATTTAATGATTGGGACATTAAAATTAACTAATAATCCTAATTTCATTTTTGGTAACTTTTAGATAAGTCAAAACTTGTTTTGCATGAACATCTGTAATTTGTGCAATTGATTTAATTTCTAAAATCACTTTGTTTTCTACTATTAAATCAGCTCTAAATCCGATGTCTAATTTAATTTGATCCCAAATTACGGGCAAGGGCTTTTGTCTTTCTACACGTAAACCCCTCTTCGTTAATTCATGATACAAAATTGCTTCATAAACAGATTCTAATAATCCTGGTCCAAGTTTTACATGTATTTTATAACAGACATCGAATCGACTACGATCGCTGAAATTTCATTCTCTGTCATTTTATCTTCTTACAAAACTAAAGAAAAAACCTATATTGAATTAATTAGCTAAAAAAAAAGCCGCAAAGCTTAAAAAAAACTTTGCGACTCTGAGTCTTTGCGAGACTAAAAAATTACTTCACGAAATCAACTGCTTTAGCCAAAGCCTCAGCAATTCCATCAACATTTTTACCTCCTGCAGTGGCGAAGAAAGGCTGTCCTCCTCCTCCTCCCTGGATATATTTTCCTAATTCACGAACTACTTGTCCGGCGTTTAGGTTTTTCTCTGCTACAATTTCTTTAGAGATATAGCAAGTCAGCATTGGTTTTCCTTCCTGTGCAGTTGCGAAAACTACAAACAGATTATTATAAGAATTACCCAATTCATAAGCCAAATCTTTTGCTCCTTCCGGATTTAAATCTACTTGTTTTGCTAAGAACTGAACGCCATTGATTTCCTGCAATTCTTTAGCCAAATCACCTTTCATGTTTTTGGCTTTATCTTTCAACAAGATTTCCAATTGTTTTTTCAACTGAATGTTTTCTTCCTGTAAAGACTGAATCGCTTTCACAGGATCCTGAGCATTTTTCAAGGTCTCTCTAATTTCATCATAAGAAAGCAATTGAGACTCAAAATAATCTTTTGCAGCTTCACTCGTAATTGCTTCAATCCTTCTGATTCCTGCCGCTACAGCTCCTTCTGAAATAATTTTGAAATGCCAGATATCAGCAGTATTTGCTACGTGAGTTCCACCACATAATTCGACAGAATCACCAAATTTAATCATACGAACCAAGTCACCATACTTCTCTCCAAACAAAGCAATTGCTCCTTCTTCGAGAGCCTGATCTTTCGGAATAGCTCTTTTTTCGATTAAAGGCAAACTTTCACGAATTCTTGCATTCACAAAATTTTCTACTTCTTTTAATTCCTCATCGGATACTTTTGAGAAGTGAGAGAAGTCAAAACGCAAAGAAGTATTTCGAACCATAGATCCTTTTTGCTCAATGTGTGTTCCTAATATTTTACGCAATCCCTGGTGCAATAAATGCGTAGCCGAGTGATTTGATGATGTTTTTGCTCTCTGAAGCGCATCCACAACCGCGTTAAATGTTCCTGTTAAATTTTCAGGCAACGATTTTGCCAGGTGGATTGTTTGATTGTTTTCTTTTTTAGTATCAATGATATAAACGATATCACCATTTTGAGCTTCCAGATATCCTTTATCTCCTGTTTGTCCTCCGCTTTCACCATAAAATGGAGTTGCATTGAAAACCAATTGATAAATTTCTCCGTCTTTCACGCTATCCACTCTGCGGTACTTCGTAATTTTTACCTGATGCGATAATCTGTCGTAGCCTACAAACTCCTGAATATCATCTTCTACCAAAACATTCCAGTCCCCTGCAGTAACTTTTGAAGCGGCACGGGAACGTTCTTTTTGCAATTGCAATTGCTCCTGAAATCCTTTTTCGTCTAATTTCAAGCCTTTTTCAGAAAGAATCAAAGCTGTTAAATCGATCGGAAAACCGTAAGTATCATACAATTCAAAAGCTTTTTTACCATCGATGGTATCTCCTGAATTGTTCAGAATCACAGCATCTAAAAGTACCAATCCCTGATCAAGAGTACGTAAGAAAGAGTTTTCCTCCTCGCGAATCACATTCGAGCAAAGTGCTTTTTGAGTTCTGATTTCCGGGAAAGAATCTCCCATTTGTTCACTTAAAGTTTCTACTAACTTGTAGATGAAAGCTTCTTTTATATTTAAGAAAGTAAATCCATAACGAATAGCACGACGCAAAATACGACGAATTACATAACCTGCACCGGTATTTGACGGCAACTGTCCATCAGCAATAGCAAAAGCTACCGCACGAACGTGGTCTGCAATTACACGAATCGCAATATTTACTTTTTCTTCCGCTTCGTTTGATGCTTTAACAGTATAATTTGCCCCGGTGATAGTTTCAATTTCTCTAATCAAAGGCATGAAAACATCGGTATCGTAATTGGATGTTTTTCCTTGTAATGCCATACACAAACGCTCAAATCCCATTCCGGTATCAACGTGTTGCGCAGGAAGTTTTTCCAACGACCCATCAGCTTTACGATTGAATTCCATGAATACATTATTCCAGATTTCAACCACCTGAGGATGATCGTTGTTTACTAAACTTTTTCCTGAAACGGCTGCTTTTTCTTCCGGAGTACGCAAATCAACGTGAATTTCAGAACAAGGTCCGCATGGTCCCTGATCTCCCATCTCCCAGAAGTTGTCTTTTTTATTCCCCAGAATAATGCGATCTTCATCAATTAATTCTTTCCAGATATCCCAAGCCTCCTGATCAAACGGCACATTATCTTCTTTACTTCCTTCGAAAACCGAAACGTAAAGATTTTCTTTTGGAATTTTGTACACTTCTGTCAATAATTCCCAAGCCCAGTTGATAGCCTCTTTTTTGAAATAATCTCCAAAAGACCAGTTCCCCAGCATCTCAAACATCGTGTGGTGATAAGTATCGATACCTACTTCTTCAAGATCATTATGCTTTCCTGAAACACGAAGACATTTTTGTGTATCGGCAATTCTTGGACTTTTTGGCGTTCCGTTTCCTAAAAAATATTCTTTAAACTGGGCCATTCCCGAGTTGTTGAACATTAAGGTTGGGTCGTCTTTAAGTACAATAGGAGCTGAAGGAACAATAGTGTGTCCTTTACTCTCAAAAAAATCTAAAAATTGTTTACGTACGTCTTGTGATTTCATATTAAAATTAGAAAATGTGTCAATTTGAAAATGTGATAATTAATTAGAAACATGTTAATCTGAAAATGTGATACTTACCTCTTTTTAATACAAAATTTAAAGTTCCAAACAATAAATTTCGCATTTAAGACATTATCTAATTATCAAATTGACACATTATCTAAATTGTTTTATTCTTGAAAAAAGCTGTGAACATCTGAAACATTTACTAAATTTGTTCGACTAACTTATTTTACAAGCTGCAAAAATAGGGTATTTTAAAATATGGCGAAAGTAAAATATTATTACGACTCAGAAAATCTGGCTTATACAAAAATAAAGACCCGAAAAAGGGCTAAAGTTGGCTATGCATTACTGTTTTTATTGGCTTCGGCATTATTTGGCTTTTTAGTTTTTATACTTTTAATCAATACTCCCTATTTTGAAACGCCAAAAGATCGTTTACAGGCACGAGAAATTGAAAATCTGAAATTACAATATGCCATTCTAAACAGAAAAATGGATGAAATCGATGCCGTAGCCGAGACATTAGAAAACAGAGACAATAACATTTACAGAGTCTATTTTAACAAAGCCGAAATTCCGGATTCTATTCGAAAAGCAGGTTTCAGAGATTCCCGAAAATATAAAGATTTAGAAGGTTACAACAATTCTCAACTGGTTTTAAATACCACAAAACGAATAGATCGTCTCTCTAAAGAATTAGCGATTCAGTCTCGATCGTTAGATGAAATTTTAAAATTAGCCAGTACAAAAGGCACTTTATTGCTGGCAATTCCGGCCATTCAGCCTGTACGAAATGAGAATTTAATACGCATGGCTTCCGGTTTTGGATACAGAACCGACCCGTTCACGAAAGTACGAAAAATGCATAACGGAATGGATTTCACCGCCAAAACAGGTGCTCCCGTTTATGCTACAGGAGATGGCGTTATCGAACGAGCCGATAATTCGGCATCCGGATTTGGGAATCATGTGGTCATCAGGCATGGTTTTGGCTACGAAAGTTTGTATGCGCATTTAAGCAAATACAATTGCAGACCCGGACAACGTGTAAAACGAGGCGATGTTATTGGTTACGTGGGAAGCACAGGAAGATCTGAAGGACCGCATTGTCACTATGAAGTACACAAAGACGGTAAAGTCGTAAATCCGCTGAACTTCTATTACGGCAATATTTCGGCAGTCGAATATGTGGCCATTTCACAAATGGCAAACCAGGAAAATCAGTCATTAGATTAATACTGCAAAAAGTAGTATTTTTGGAATAAATATAGAAAATTAAGAAACATGCATATTGAGCTTTCAAAAGATAAACGATATTACAGCATTGGCGAAGTAGCCAAAGCTTTTAATGTCAATGCATCATTGATTCGGTTTTGGGACAGCGAATTTGACATTTTGAAACCAAAAAAGAATGCCAAAGGCAATCGAATGTTTACGCCCGAAGATATTACCAACTTACAATTGATCTATCATTTGGTTAAAGAAAGAGGTTTTACACTTGAAGGAGCCAAAACACATTTGAAAGAAGGACAAAAGAAAACATTAGATAAATTCGAAATAATACGTAAATTAGAGACCATCAAAACACAATTAATCGATATTAAGAACGAATTATAAGATATTAATTAAATCAGAAACAAACTTAAATTAAATACACATGAAAAGATTTTTGCCTTGGATTATTGGAGCAGTTGTACTTATAGGAATTTACAGCTGGGTTAAAGGGATTAACAATACTGCGGTAACATTAAACCAAACTGTAGAGCAATCCTGGGGAGATGTTCAAACAGCTTACCAAAGACGTAATGACCTTATTGGAAATTTAGTAAACACTGTAAAAGGTGCTGCCGATTTCGAAAAATCAACTTTAACAGCTGTTATCGAAGCTCGTGCAAAAGCAACAAGTGTAACCGTAGATCCTACTAATATTACACCGGAACAACTTGCTGAATTCAACAAAGCTCAAAGCGGCGTATCTTCTTCTTTATCAAGATTATTGGTTTCTGTTGAGCAATATCCAACATTAAAAGCAAACGAAAACTTCTTGAAACTACAAGACGAACTGGCTAGTACTGAAAATCAGATTTTAACGGCAAGAACACGTTTCAACGAAGCGGTAAAACCATACAACAACCACATCAAAACATTCCCAAATAGTTTATTTGCAGGTATGTTTGGATTTAAAGAAAAAGCATACTTTAATGCAGTTGAAGGTGCAGACAAACCGGTTGAAGTAAAATTCTAAAACCGTTTTTTAGATCATAATCTAAAATCAACAATCTAAACTCTAAAATTATTTCAATGTCAAAAGTAGAAGATTTTTTATCCAAAGAAGAAGAGCTGGAAATTGTAGAAGCAATTCGCGTGGCCGAGAAAAATACTTCTGGCGAAATTAGAGTACATATAGAACAAAGTACTTCTAAAGTCCCTTTTGAAAGGGCTTTAGAAGTTTTTCATGAATTAAAAATGCACGAAACCCAGCTTCAAAATGGGGTTTTGTTTTACTTTGCCGTTGCTGATAAAACTTTTGCAATCTGCGGAGACAAAGGTATAAATGATGTGGTTACTCCTGATTTTTGGGACTGCACCAAAGATGCCCTAATTCAACAATTTAAATCCGGAAATTTTAAACAAGGTATTGTCGACGGTATTTTGAATGCCGGCGAACAATTGAAAAAATACTTTCCGTGGTCTGAAGGAGACAGCAATGAATTATCAAACGAAATATCAAAAGGATAAATAATGAAAATTTCCAAATACAAAATCTCAAATTCCAACAGAATTTTTCAGTTTACTCTTTTGTTTATCGCGCTTGTTACCTGCAACAGTATTTTTGCACAATTTACAATACCTGAAAAACCAAGTTTACAAACTTCGGTTTACGATTATGCCAACATCTTAAATGCATCTGAAAAATCTCAGCTGGAACAAAAACTAATTCGTTATTCTGACTCCACTACTACTCAAATTGTAGTAATTACAATCGAAAGTTTAAAAGGTGAAGATGTAAGTCAGTTAGCAACCAAATGGGGGCAAACCTGGGGAATTGGAGGAACTGCAAAAGACGATAATGGTGTTATTATCCTGCTGGCAAAAAAGGAGAAAAAAATTGCCATAAATCCCGGTTATGGTCTCGAAGACCGATTGACTGCCGGAATTGGCGGAACAATCATCCGAAATATAATTATTCCGGAATTCAAAGCCGGAAGTTTTTACAACGGACTTGACAAAGGAACAGATGCGATCATTGATGTTTTTAAAGGAAAATTCAAAGGCGAGCGCAAACAAACCAAAGGAAAAGATTTTCCAATCCTGCCTTTTATTATAATTGTCGTAATTGTATTAATTTTACTGTCCCGAAATAAAAGAGGTGGCGGAGGCAATTCAGGCAATAATAGCGGAGGCGGCGGCCCTAGCCTGCTCGATGTCATCATTCTAAGCAATCTTGGAAGAAGCGGCGGAGGAGGATTTGGAGGCTTCGGCGGAGGATCATCCGGAGGCGGAGGTGGCTTTGGCGGAGGTTTTGGCGGAGGAGGCTTCTCTGGAGGAGGTTCTAGCGGGGGCTGGTAAACAGTTTCAGGTTTCAGGTTTCAGGTTTCAGGTTTCAGGTTTCAGGTTTCAGGTTTCAGGTTTCAGGTTTCAGGTTTCAGGTTTCAGGTTTCAGGTTTCAGGTTTCAGGTTTCAGGTTTCAGGTTTCAGGTTTCAGGTTTCAGGTTTCAGGTTTCCCCTTAAACTTAAATTTTAAAATAAAATTTAAGTTTAACTACCCACAACTTACAACTCACAATTTATAATTCATAATTAAAACAAAGATGTTATCACATAAAGCAAAATACGCCCTTAAGGCCTTACTTTATTTAGCAGAACAAGAAGAAAATCACATTTCAAGAACTATTGAAATCGCTGATGGAGCCAATATTCCTAAAAAGTTCCTGGAACAGATTTTATTAGACCTGAAACGAGGACGTTTGGTAAGCAGTAAGCAGGGAAAATTTGGCGGATATTATCTGATACGCTCCAAAAACGACATCACTCTGGCAGAAATTCACCGTTTATTTGACGGTGCAATTGCCTTATTGCCTTGTGCATCATTAAACTTTTACGAACCATGCTCTGATTGTAAAACCGAGGAAGAATGCAGCTTAAGACATGGTTTAATGATCATTCGTGATGAGACTCTTAAGGCCATGCAAGGCATCACAATAGCCTCTCTCATCAAGAAATAAAAAAATATTTCCTAATTCCTAGTAAATCGATAGAATTTATATATATATTTGCAAAAAATAATTAACAAATCATTTACTAAAGTTTTAACTATGAGAGTACATTCACAATCAATCGATGTATCGAAAAATCTTTTGCAAAGAAATTATATTATTCCATTCACAACTGTGAAAAACTATTCTTCTACAATGTGTATGTGTTGGTAAAAAAAATTTATTTTAAATTCTACTAATCACATATACTTAATGTAAAAATGAAAAATTCGACAAAAAATATACTTACAATCTTATCTTTTTTAACCTTCTCTATATCATTTGCACAAAACATTGAAGGTGTTGTTAAAACAAGCGAAAACATCCCTTTAGAAGCAGCAAACATTGTTATAAAAGGGACAACCTCAAATACTACTTCCGATCAAAATGGTAAATTCAGCATCGACAGCAGAGGAAAACTTCCGCTAACCTTATTAGTTCAATATGTAGGCTATAAAACCACTGAAATTGAACTTACCGATTTGCCTATAGCTCCGCTACAAATAACCATTAAAGAAGAAAACGAACTTATTGAAGTAGTGGTTTCTTCACGACGCAGAATCGAAAAAGTTCAGGACGTACCAATCGCCGTATCGGTAATTACCGGTAAACAGGCAGAACAAACCGGAGCATTTAATGTAAACCGAATTAAAGAACTTGTTCCTTCTGTACAATTATACTCTTCAAATCCAAGAAATACAGGAATCAACATTCGTAGCCTTGGTTCTCCTTTCGGACTTACTAACGATGGTATCGATCCGGGTGTTGGTTTTTATGTAGATGGGGTTTATTATGCCCGTCCGGCAGCCACTACTCTTGATTTTATTGACGTAGAACAAATTGAAGTATTACGCGGACCACAAGGATCTTTGTTTGGTAAAAATACTACCTCCGGAGCCTTTAACATTACAACCCGTAAACCAAGTTTTACTTCTGGTGCTGATTTTGAAGTGAGTTATGGTAATTATGCTTTTCTTCAGGCAAAAGCATCAGTTACAGGAGCATTGGGTAAAAAAGTAGCCGGTCGTATCTCCTTTTCAGGTACACAACGCGATGGTTTGATCGACAATGTGGCCACAGGAAGACCTACAAACAGCTTAAACAATCAGGGAATTAGAGGGCAATTGCTTTTTACTCCGTCAGAAAATACTAACATTATTCTGGCAGCCGATATCACAACGCAGCGTCCGGATGGATACGCACAGGTTGTGGCAGGTGTCGCACCTACGCAAAGAGCTGGTTACAGACAGTTTAATGCTATCATTAAAGATTTAAACTATCAGCTACCAAGCCAAAATGCTTTTGATCGAAAAATCGATCATGATACACCATGGCGTTCAGGACAGGACATGGGAGGTATTTCTCTTAACATTGATACTAAAATTGGAACAGGAACACTTACTTCCACTACTGCATGGCGTTTTTGGAACTGGGATCCATCAAATGACAGGGACTTTACAGGATTACAAGTTTTGGCTAAGTCTCAAAACCCAACCAGACAGACTCAATTTACACAAGAAGTGCGTTACGCAGGTCAGCTAACTTCTAAACTTAGTGGTGTTGTTGGTGCCTTCTTTATTGATCAAACTTCGCAAACAGACGGAACGGAAGAATCCGGTAATGCTCAATGGAGATTCTCTCAAAGCAGTACCAGTCCGCTATGGAAAACTCCTGGACTTTTTGAAGGATACGGAATTAAAACAGATGCCAGAATTAGAGCTTCGAGTGCTGCTGTTTTTGGTCAGGTTGACTGGGCAATTACCGATCGTTTACATGTATTACCGGGTGTGAGATATAACTTCGACAAAAAAGATGCTCAATACAGCCGTACTACTTACGGTGGTCTTCAAACTACTGATCCGGCATTACTGGCGCTTAAAAAATCGGTTTACTCAGATCAGTCTTTTGCATCGAATACAGACAATACCGATTTCTCAGGAAACATAACGGTATCTTATAAAGCATCTGACAAAATCAATGCTTACGCGACTTACGCTAAAAGTTACAAACCCGTGGGTGTGAATGTTGCAGGACTTCCAACAGATTCAAAAGGACTACCATTATTGGATCTAGCGGTAATCAAACCTGAAAAAGTAAATCATTATGAAGTTGGGGTAAAAACTTCTCCGTTCAAAAATTCCATATTTAATCTGACTTTCTTTAATACGGAAATCAAAGATTTTCAAACCAATGTTCAGGCTGCCGAACTTGGTGTAAACCGTGGTTATCTTGCCAATGCGGATAAAGTACGTGTAAGAGGTGCTGAACTTGATGCCAGTTTTGTTTTTAGCCAGCACTTGACTGTAAATGCAGCCGCTACTTATACAGATGCAAAATATGTTAAGTTTACCAATGCACCACTTCCATTAGAAGAAACAGGAGCTCCTGTAGCTTTTAAAGATGTTTCCGGAACAGAATTACCGGGTGCTTCAAAATGGGCAGGATCTTTAGGAGGTGAGCTTTCTGACCATGCAAAATTCTTCGGAAACAAAGGAAAAATCTTCTTAGCGGTTGATTCTTATGCACGTTCTGAATTTTCATCAAGTCCTTCTGCTTCAAAATACCTAGTGGTTCCGGGATATGCTATTTTTAACGCTCGTTTAGGATTCCGCGCATCAGACGGACTATCTGTTCAGTTCTGGGGTCGTAACCTATTAAACAAAGATTACTATGAGCAATTGCTGCCTGCCGGTGGAAATGCCGGACAATATGCCGCTGTACTTGGTGATCAAAGAACTTATGGTATCACTTTAAAATATTCATTATAACCAGTTAGTTAATTTTATACTCTAAACGAGGTCGGTTTTTTAAACTTGCCTCGTTTTTTTTTATTTCTAAAATTTAAAAATCTAAATTCCAAAAATCCAGTATCCTAGCTGTTTTTCAAATAAAAACCACTATTATCTTGTTCCGTCTGAAAATTAAAACTCTTCTCTTTGCCTCTTCTTTTTCCCTTTTTCAGCAGCAAAATTCCCTATCTTGTAACTTACTGAGAACATGATATAACGCTTTAAAACAGTATTTTCTTCATCACGGATTGATGTCGCCGAAATCGACGTCGTCGCACTTTGATTCTGATTTAGAACGTCGTAAACTTTTACTTTGGCATATACTTTTTTATCAAAGAAACCGTAAGACAAACTGGTATTCCACAAATAAAAATCTTTTTTGAAATTACCCGAAATGCTCGAATTATAAGTGTAGCCAAAATCATTTCCAAAAATCAGATTTTCTGGCCAATAACTTGTGGTCTGCAAATTGATCCTGTGCACCACATTTGAACTCGCATCTCTTGAAGAATTCTCGTACCTGGTTTCATTATAAGACAAACTGTAGGATGGAGAAATGATTAACAGCTCACCATATTCATAGGTAAAATTAAGCTTTGGAGTAATTGCTGTTGATTTTGCATTGTACAATACAGCATTGGTAAATCCTTTATCAAAAGAATAACTTCCATTTAATCCCAAACCATATCTAAAAAGGTGAGCATCTCTTTTTACCGACTGATTCCAGTTTCCACCAATCGAGGTCGTGTAGGTTCCCGAAATATTGACATAAGTAGTGGTTCTCTTTCCACTATCATCATAAATTGAAGTCGAAACCACATCGTTGTTATAATAATCTCCTTTTACAAACAAACTGTAACCGGAACGCGTGCGGAAATCATAGTTTCTAAAGCTAATATTAGCACTGTTTTTCTCAATAGGATTCAAATCAGGATTTCCGGTAATCGTATTCAACGGATTCGTTAAATTTAAAACCGGCATCAATTGAACGGCCGTAGGAAGCGCATTGGAATAATCGTATTTGAATGACAAATTTTTCGAACGGCTAAATTTGTATCGAACCTGAAAATCACCATAAGGCAAAGCATATCGTTTGTTCAAATCGGTAGCATTGTTCAGGTATAAAGAATGATTGTCGAACGTTACAATTGCAGTTCTACTGTTTAAATTAACCGTAAATTTTCGCTTTTGCCAGGTTAATCCAACTTTCGGACTGAAGGAATTTTGCTTTGAAGTGGTATAATTGGTTAAAGACTCATTCAAATCCGAATACGATTGTGTTGCGTTATCGAAATCGAATGTTTTTGCATCTTTGATCTCTTTATTCCAGTCAAAATTAGATCCAAATCTTAACCTTAGTGAATCTGTCACCGGTTCGGTATACTCAAGTTCAAGCGAATAAACATCACTTTTGTTGTTGTTTAGGCTTTTTTGATTTCTATCGTCATTAGGTTTGTTGTCCTGATAAAAAATAGTTTGCGAAAGATTTCGAGCCTCGCTATCTGTACTGGTGTTATTACTGTCAAAAGAAAGATTAAAATTACGATAATCCTTCTTGAAAGCTTTATTAAAATTGATGGTATTCCCCAAACTCGTATTGGTACTTTCCGAGTAGGATTTAGCGCTACTTTCATTTAAAGGATTTCCATTTTCATCTTCCGAAAAACTTGATGAAGACGAGTTATTATTCGAACGGGATTGATTCACTTTTGGCGTTATGACCAATCGGCTTGTGGGATCAATTTTATATTCCAGTTCAAAATTCGCATTGTTTCCGGTATTTTCATTTCTGGTTTTAGAATCGGCCGAAGTGGCAATATTTCCGGTGGGCAAAAAACTCACCTGATCTGACTTGCTATCATTAGTATTAACCGAATTCGAGAAATTATAACTTCCCATTCCCGACCAGCTTTTCGACCAGTCATCGGAGTAATTAAGTCCGACTAAATTCGACTGTGTGATTCCTTTACCACTACCTGAACTAGTGTTTCCCTTACTGTTTCGTCCGCCTCCCATCGTATCAAAAACCTCGTCCATTGCAAAACTCGTGGAATTAATATTGTTGGAAGAGGCCAAAAGACTTATTTTCTGTTTGTTATTGAAAAAATTCAGAATCAGACTGCTTTCATAGCGATCGTCGGAACCATAACCTCCCAATATTTTCCCAAAGTACCCTTTGTTTTTCTTTTCGTCGATCGTAATGTTGATGCTTGAAAAATCTGAAGTCGATTCCTGTTTGGAGAGCTCTTCTTTCTTCGTTTTAAAATCAGACACCTGAACTTTTTTGATTATTTCTGCGGGCAGATTTTTTAAGGCAATCGCGCCGTCTTTACCAAAAAAAGTTTTCCCGTTAACTAAGACCTGATTAACCTCTCTTCCATTTACGGTCACTTTTCCGTCGGTTCCTACATCAAAACCTGGTAACTGTTTCAATAAAGTCTCTACATTGGAGTCCGGACGGACTTTATAGGAAGCCGCATTAAATTCTAAAGTGTCTTTTTTAATGGTAATTGGTGGTGCTTCACTTTTTATCACCACATTTTTTAAGGCGTTTACATTTTCAAGCAAATACAACTTCCCGAAATCCTTACTCTCCTGAATGCTCTTTTCTTCTTCAAAATAAGGCTGATATCCCATATAATTAACCTTCAGAAAAACAGGTTTATCATACTTTTTAGTGGTAATGCTAAAAGCTCCATTTTTATCAGTTGTTGCATATTCGATTACGGTAGAATCTTTAACCGTGGTAAAATAAACCGTTGCCAGCTCAAGCGGCAATTGCGTATTGATATCTAGTATGGTTCCTTTAATAACAATATCATTCTGCGCGTTGGCCGTATAACAAAAAAGAAAAGTAATCAGGAAATATAAATATTTGGTCATGAAAATGGTTCGTTTGAGACAGTAAGACTCCATAAGAGCTAAAAGGTTTATTGTGAACGAAACATTCGGTCAAACAGTATGATTGCAAAAATAGTTTGAATTAACAACAAGGCATAAAAAAAGTCCTCTTTTGGAGGACTTTTACTTTTACTTCTCTCTGATATAAATATCAATTGGCACTCCTGCGAAATCCCAATTTTCTCTGATCTTATTTTCCAGGTAACGTTTGTAAGGTTCTTTAACGTATTGTGGCATGTTAGCAAAAAATACAAACTGAGGCGTTTGAGTTGGCAACTGCATACAGTATTTAATTTTCACATACTTCCCTTTTGTTGCTGGTGGCGGATAAGCTTCAATTACTTTCAGCATGTATTCGTTAAATTTTGAAGTAGCAATTCTTTGTTTTCTGTTTTCAAAAACCTGAACTGTAGCCTCCAATGCTTTCAATAAACGTTGTTTCGTTAAAGCCGAAACGAATAAGATTGGCACATCAGTAAAAGGCATTAATTCTTTTTTGATTTTCTCTTCGTAATCACGTGTCGACATGGTATCTTTTTCTACCAAATCCCACTTGTTTACTAAGATTACAACTCCTTTACGGTTTTTCTCAGCCAGCCAGAAAATACTCTGATCCTGCCCTTCAAATCCACGGGTTGCGTCGATAACCAATATACAGATATCTGCATGCTCGATAGCACGAACCGAACGCATTACAGAATAAAATTCTAAATCTTCCTTTACTTTAGCTTTACGACGGATTCCCGCAGTATCAACTAAGTTAAATTCAAAACCAAAACGGTCAAATTTAGTATCAATGGCATCACGGGTAGTTCCTGCAATATCTGTAACAATATAACGGTCTTTACCAATTAAAGCGTTGATAAAACTGGATTTTCCAGCATTTGGACGTCCTACAACAGCAAAACGAGGCAAATCTTCTTTAACCTCAACTTCCGGTTTCTCTGGAAAAGCATCAATTAAAGCATCTAAAAGATCTCCTGTTCCACTTCCAGAAATACTGGCGAAAGTAAAATATTCACCTAAACCAAGGTTATAAAACTCAACTGCATCTTTTTCACGCATGGCATTATCAACCTTATTTACAGCCAATAAAACAGGCTTTGTTACTTTACGCAACAATTTAGCCACCGTTTCATCCATTGGTGTAATACCTTCTTCAACATCCACAACAAAAATAATAACATCGGCTTCGTCGATAGCCAGTTCTACTTGTTTACGGATTTCACCTTCAAATACGTCATCAGATCCGCGAACGTATCCACCCGTATCAATTACAGAAAACTCTTTTCCGTTCCACTCGCTTTTACCATAGTTTCTATCACGGGTAACCCCAGATACTGAATCTACAATAGCTTCTCTTCTTTGTATCAGCCTATTAAACAGGGTTGATTTCCCTACATTAGGTCTTCCTACTATCGCAACAATGTTATTCATTTTTTTTGAATTTTAGATTTTGGACTTTAGATTTTAGCTTTTTAGTTTCCTAAAATGCTATCCCTTATAAATACAAAATGCTTTATTTTAATTTTTTGCAAAGGTAGTTAAAAAAAGTTGCTAAGAGGCTAAGTTTCTAAGTACCTAAGTTTTTTGTTCTTTTTATACTCTTTGTTTCAGGTTTCAAGTTTCAGGTTCTATATCGGAACTTGAAACCTGAAACAAATCAACGATTAAACAATTAACCGATTAAACATTTACTGATTATACCCGAATCGTTTCAGCATATTGGCATTACTTCTCCAGTTTTTGTTCACTTTCACGTAAAGTTCGATATGAATTTGTTTTCCGAAGAATTTCTCTAAATCTATTCTGGCATCCATTCCCACTTTTTTCAAAGCGGCTCCTTTATGTCCAATGATGATTCCTTTTTGTGTATCACGCTCTACCATAATTACCGAACGGATACGGATAATTTTTTCATCTTCAAAAAATTCTTCTGTTACGATTTCAACCGCATACGGAATCTCTTTGCTATAGTTCAATAAGATTTTCTCACGAATAGTCTCGTTCACGAAAAAACGTTCCGGTTTGTCTGTCAATTGATCTTTCGGATAATAGGCAGGTGATTCCGGTAACAATTCGATGATTCGGCTAAAAACTTCCGGTACATTAAAATTCTGTAAAGCCGAGATTGGGAAAATTTCAGCGTTTGGCACTTTCTCTTTCCAAAAAGCAACCTGCTCTTCTAATTGTTCCTGATTGGAATTGTCGATTTTATTCAACAATAACAAAACCGGAATTTTAGCATAGATGATTTTATTAAAGAAAGCTTCGTCTTTTAAGTCCTGCTCTCCTATTTCGACCATATAAATCAAAATATCTGCATCTTCAAAAGCCGATTTTACAAAGTTCATCATCGACTCCTGCATTTCATAAGCCGGTTTTATAATTCCGGGCGTATCTGAAAGTACCAACTGAAAATCTTCACCATTTACAATTCCTAAGATTCTATGACGTGTTGTTTGTGCTTTTGAAGTAATGATCGATAATCTTTCTCCAACGAAGGCGTTCATCAATGTTGATTTTCCAACGTTTGGATTCCCGATGATGTTTACAAAACCTGCTTTATGTGACATTTGTGTATGATTTAATTGTACTGAGGACCATTTGACCCAAGGGTCTCGGGTGCAAAGGTAGTCATATCAACTCAATACAGAAAATAAAACATTTTTTAATGTTTTCGTTGGATTTCTCAAAAAACGGCGTATCTTTGCACCCGAAACATCGCGGGATAGAGCAGTAGGCAGCTCGTCGGGCTCATAACCCGAAGGTCACAGGTTCGAGTCCTGTTCCCGCTACTAAGAAAAAGCTTCAGATTTCTCTGAAGCTTTTTTTGTTTTACACACTTACTCATCTTTTCATTCCGTAACTTTTATTACACTTTTACGCTTTAATCTTATTCAGAAATAAAAACTTCATTGATTTCACTCAACAAATCAAATTCATCATTAGGAAAAAGTTGCAAAGCCACTTCTAAAACAATACCCACATCTATAGCCGATGGTTTAACCGTTTCTGAAATTTTACACTCATCCTGATTCAGTGCCAAAACGCATAATTTAAGCATGTTTGCAATAACACAACCCAATTCAGAGTAATTCAGCACTTTAATTTCAGCAGTATAATACCCTGTTTTGCCATTCGTTGGTTTTAATGTATTTAAATAACCATCTGCTAATCTTTTGATATACTCTAAATCTTTATTTTCATTTGTTTTCATCGTACATTTTTTTGTTAAGTTTCCAAAGTTATCATATATGATAACCTGTTTACGCAAATATATAACAAAATTTGAATTATCATAAAAGATAATTTACTTTGAAACATTCTTTACAACAAAAAGTCGGAAAACGAATTCAGGAAATTAGAATTGAGAAAAATATTTCTCAACAGGAATTAGCCTCAAAATGCAATTTTGAGAAAAGTAATATGTCCAGATTGGAAAACGGAAATTCTAATGCGACACTTTCTACTCTAGAAAAAGTATGTGACGCATTACAAATTGATTATATTGAATTATTTAAATTTTAAAAGCAGATAACATTTTGTTTACAATACCCGCTACGCAAAGTCTCCTGACTTTACGTTTTTAACCTTTAGTTCTCATAAACCTTAAACCCGTATAAGTCTCCCGACTTTTCTGAGTTCTATTTATATTAATAGTTATTTCCAAATTACATCTTCTACAAGAAAACTTAATCACTTTGCGGGTGCGAAGTCAGAGACATTCGCACAGCGTTCCAGATGAACACTTCGCAGAGCGTGGGGTTTAGGATTAAAGATATGAGATTTTTATGCACAAATTTCTCAAGTACAAAACCATCTTTAAATTCAGCCAGACGCCCAAATCTCGTGTAACGGCTGTTGTGTGCTGTTTTTTTTTTAAAATTCGGGAACTACACCACCGTGCTTTCTAACATATCGCTTCATTTTCCTACTCATCGGCGGATTATATTTTTGCATAATAATTTTATAAAAATCTTTGGAGTCAATCTTGGTTTCTGTATTTTCTAAACCTACAAAACTGACAATCATAATTTCTTTTTTCCTTAGTTCAATTTCAAATTTGCCATCAATATCTGACATTGTTCCTTGTTTTGCACCTTTTACTACTATGTTAGCGCCGGGAAGCGGAATGCCATCTTCGTCAATTACAATACCTTTCACTATTTTAGTGCTAAATTTTGATTCTTTCGGAGAAGAGCACGACACAAAGATTAATGAAAAGCAATATATTATGTAAAGGATTTGTTTCATTTTAATTGATTTTGATATGACAGGACTAATTCAAAATCCAGTTATTTTTATCTAAAGTAAGACTAAATGATTTTATTTCTTCACCAGTATTGAAGTTTATTATAGAAAGGTCTATTTATTTTTCCCCTCTACGCAAAGTCTCCTGACTTTGCGTTTTTAACCTTTAGTTCTCATAAACCTTAAATCTATATAAGTCTCCCGACTTTTCTGAATTCTATTTATATTAATAGTTATTTCCAAATTACATCTTCTACAAGAAAACTTAATCACTTTGCGGGTGCGAAGTCAGAGACATTCGCACAGCTTCTCATAAGGAACTTTTCGGAGAGCGGGAGTCGAAATCTCATCGTAGCAGAGGGCTAAGGATAGACAGCTTTCACTTTTGAATTATTTTCTCTATTCAGCCGAATTTCAACCTTTAATACATTTGACACCCTACAAACATTTAAATAATTCCCCTTAATACTCTTTTCCCAATTAATATAGCCTAGATTACTTTTAAACTCATTTAAGAATAAATTGTCTTTTGAATTTATCGTTTTAAAAAGCCCTCCTACAGGCACTATCTCCACCTTCCCATCATCTTTAACAATTAAAAAAGCATCCATACCTCCATCAAAACCCGAATAGGTCTCCTCAATGTATGATTGTGGCAAAGCTTCCTCTTTTTTATATTTACCATAATAAAAAGAAATCCTATTCCCTCTATCCACCCTGGTTATTGTAGTTTTCTTATAACTGTAGTAAATATAACTTTCTTCAGATGAGCAAGCTCCTAAAAAAAGAGTCATCAATAAAATTATTATATTTTTCATCGTTTTTATACTATTTCACCTCGCTCTCTAAGGTACTCTTATGAATGTTATACCAATACCTCCGACTCAGTGTCTCCTCTAAAAACAAATCTAGTACAAAAAACGAAAACACCATAAAATCTCTGACTTTGTCTCAAATTTAATATCCATTCTATTGGTAAATGATTTAGCATTCAAAACATTTTAAAAAGCGAGAAGTTTTCTCTATTTATTTTCTGTAAATTTGACTGTATGTACAAAAACAAATCTGCTAATACTTTTAGCAAACAACTTCTAAATTAATTCTCTTACTATAACCAATGTCTACTCTTTATCAAAGCCCAAGAATCATTATTCGCGAATTTTTATCTCAAGAGCAACAAACATTTTTAAATCTTTTTAAAGACAATCAAGTTACACAATACCTTCCTGATACTTCACCAGAAAGATATGTAGAAATGTTTAATGAATTGCTTGAAAATTATGAAAAGAAAAATCTTAGTCGATGGGCAATATTTGATACTACAAATAATAATTTCATAGGAATGTGTGTTGCTCGTGTTTTTATACATAACACAAACCAAATAGAAATTGGGTATGTACTCAGTAGGGAGTATTGGGGGAAAGGCATTGCTACAGAAGTGTGCAAAGCAATAACACAATATAGTTTTGCAAATACAAATACAAAAGAAGTTGTAGCCGTAACAGATCTCCATAACACCGGATCACAAAATGTACTGCAAAAAGCCGGATTTGAGCGATTAAATAATCTGATAAGAAATGAAGAAGAGCTGGCCTATTTTAAGATAGAAAGATTATAATCTCCGCTACGCAAAATCTCCCGACTTTCCTGAATTCTCTTTACATTAATAGTCGTTTCAAAATTACATCTTCTGGAAGAAAACTCAATCACTTTGCGGGTGTGAAGTCAGAGACATGCACAGCGTTGCAGATGAAAACTTCGCATAGAGGGGCGTTTTATTTTAATTTTAAAAGTTTCCAGAGATCAAACTTTCCCTTTTTTTCAACTTTTATTTTGTCGTTTGACTTTTCTAATGGGTTTTCAAATGTGATTATTTCAACTTTATCGGGTCTATTTTTTACTACAGTTCCGTAATGATTTGGCCAATTTGAATTAATTTTCTCAAACTTACCAAGGGATAACATTGTCTCTAGTATTGTTTTACCATCTTTGTAGTTATCATTTATCACTAGTGGCATTGGAAAATATCCAGAAGTTGATTTTATATATTGAGTGAAGAAATAAGGATCTAGGTCACCAAATTCTAATCCAAAGACAATAGGAACTTCAATATATTGATTTGTAACAACATTTTCAAAGCTACAGTGAAAACCATGAAAAAAGAATTTCCAGTTATTCATTTTTCCACTTTGTCCATTTTTCTGCCAATATTTGACAAAAGCTAAATAGGGAAGTTCATTCGAAATGTCAATCTTTAAAAGCCCTGCTAACTCAAAGATTAATTGGGTCGCAAGTTCTCGATGCTCTAAAGCACATTTCTCAAAGAAAACTTGATTTACTTCAACTTCTTCTGGAGTTACTAATTTTTTGTTTGAATTGTCCAATTTCTTTCTTAAGTGAATACGTGTGAATGTCGCCTAACGTCCCACTACTACAGGGGGGTTGGAACTAAATTAAGTCCTATTTTCAGATTTGCCAAATCATTTCAAATACAAAACCAACTTTCCATTAAGCCTATTGCCCAAATCTGTTATAGTAGCTGTTAGTGGCTGGGCTTTCTATTCACATTAAATCCGTTTCTAATTCTTTATCAATTGTCCAAGGAATTTCAGTTTCAAATTCAATTTGCACAAGATTTTTTCCATCTTCAAAAAATGACAAAGCATTATCGTTGCGAAATCCAATACTAAAATTTTCTTCAATTTTAGTTAACTCAAATGTAAAGCTATTTTCTCGTACAGGAACTTTGCAGTTTTTACCGATAAATTCTCCTTTAAAATGAAACCAACCACCATAAAGATGTAATCCGTTATTCTGCTTACAATATCTAGTTACTTCACTTTCTTTTCTATAGTCAATTCCAATTTCTATAAACAGATTTTTAATTTCTTCGGGAAAGACATTTTTACGATAATTTGAATAGTTTTTACATTCATTACAAACACAGCTGTCAGCATTGCCAATTTCAACCTTTTCATAAGTTGATTTAGTCAATTCGTTATTTACAATAAGTTCCCAATTTCTGAATTTTATTGTTTTCATTCCTGTGTTAAAAAAATTGTGTTTGATTATTTATTCTTCTGTAACCTACCACTAACTTGTATATATCTCTTACGATATCCATCTTATCTACCCTAAATTAGGCCAATGTCTGATAAATATCAGTTCTTATTTGTTCTCAAAAATAGGCTTTTTATTTCATAAATAATCAAATGGGCTTTTTACCTGTTGAATACTTCTCGTACTAACATCGGTGTAAATTTCTTCCCGCTACGCAAAGTCTCCTGACTTTGCGTTTTTAACCTTTAGTTCTCATAAACCTTAAACCTGTATAAGTCTCCCGACTTTTCTGAATTCTATTTATATTAATAGTTATTTCCAAATTACATCTTCTACAAGAAAACTTAATCATTTTGCGGGTGCGAAGTCAGAGACATTCGCACAGCGTTGCAGATGAACACTTCGCATAGCGATTTATTTTTTTAAAATTTTTAGAGTGCTTCCATTTTCTGTTCTTAAAAAATATGTTCCAGATGGCAAAAAATCAAGATTTACTTCATTATACCCAACGACTAAATTTAACTCTTTTAATTGCTGTCCAATATTATTATAAATGTACATTTTACATTCAGATTTTGTATCTATATTTACTTTGTCAACTGTAGGATTAGGATATAATGTTGTCGATAATAATGGGTCATTTTTATCAACAGAAAGAATCGATTTACACATTGCTGTAACTTGATCTCTACTATTACAACCTGACTTATTTGAACGTATAGTTACGCTTTTCTCTATGTTTGCCAAATAATTACAAATACTTTCGATTGCGCAAGTTGACAATAATGGATTTAACTCAATAGTTACAAATCCAATTGTCTTGTGATCAATATTTTCAACACCTTTTAAGCTTGTTAACTTATCACAATAACTAACTGCAAAAGAACGATTGTTCATATTCTTAACACTTTCCAGCCCCATTAAATTTTCAAGATATCTACAACCAGATATAGAAATATTTCCCGTTGAAACTAAACTATTTACACCCTGCAGACTTGTCATACCAAAGTTATTTGAAATTTCAAAAGCAATTCCTACTTTGGATAAAGCAGCCAATCCTGTTAAATTTACTAATTCATTGCAGGCTTTTATCTGTAGCATTCCCTCTATTGATGTAACATTTTCTAAACCATTTAATGAAACCAATTTATCATTTCCAAATAAAGTTAAATTTTCGTTTATAAATTTAAGATTATTCAACCCCTCAAAATTGATTAAATTATCATTATCAAAAACAAATAACCTATATATAGTATTTAGATTCTCCAAACCAGCTAGAGTAGAAAGATTATTATTTAGTTCGATATCAAAAAAACGCCCTGTTGACGACAACCCATTTAGACCTTGAAAATCTTTTAAACTATTATTCAACCTAACTTTCAAATCTCTTTTTACGGTCTTTAAATTATTTAAACCACCCAAAGAAGTCAAAATTGGATTTGACTCGATTACTAGATCATTATTTAATTCAGTAACGCTTAGTAAGCCATTAATATTTAGAAGTTTATTATTCGCACTGATTACTAGGTTTTTTCCAATAGTTGCAACATTTTTAATACCATCGATATTATTTAATACATAATTATCATTTATAATTAAATCTCCTCCAATTGATTTAAGGCTTTCAAGTCCATTAACATTATCTAAAATATTATTAGTTTTTATCAATAAATTTCCCCCAATCGAATTTAATCCATTTAGTCCATTAAAATCAGTTATCAAAAAATTATTAGTAATGGTTAAGTCACCACCTACAGAAGTTAAATTATTTAGTCCGTTTAGATCTTTAATTGACGATCTAAGAACAAGACTTCCTGCTATATATTTGATTTGTGATAACCCCAAAAGATTAGAAACGTTTTCTATTGATACATTCCCATCAATAATAGTACAACCTGGATAATTTTTGGAAAAATTGTCTATTTGAGACTGATTACGGAATGTAATTCCCGATGGAAAACAATTTTGGGCAAAACCACTTGGTGCTAAAAAAAAGGTTATCAAAAAAGTTAACATTCCTAGTTTAATCATTCTTCTTGAGGTTTTTAATTTATTGAAAAAGTTTTTTTACCAAAAATAGATTATTCCTTACAAAATCAACAGTCCTCTTTTAAAATAAATTTCATAGCAACCCATATTCCTATTAATTTTACAAATATATACCTATGTAATACTCCTCAAACTCATATCCGCTGTGGCGGAATTCTCTTTACATTAATAGTCGTTTCCAAATTATATCTTCTGGAAGAAAACTCAATCACTTTGCGGGGGCAAAGTCAGAGACATTTGCACAGCGTTACAGATGAATACTTCGTATAGTGGGACAACCAGAAAACAATTAAAAATGCTGTCAATCAAATTTTAAGCAAAAATTATATTGTGGCTTTATGATCTCCATTTTCACTAATCTAATTTAGTAATGTTGTCAGTTTTTTTTAATTAAAAATTCTTACCAGCGCTAAGTTTTGCAAATAAATAACATACTTTTGAATTAACTAAAACCTTATTTATAAAACTAAAGTATGAGAAAAATTATTGTAAGTATGTTTGTTCTAAGTCAATGTTTTAATGTACATGGACAATCGATAGATAAAATTATTACGAATAAGGAAGTAACTCGCATAGAGAAAATACTTTCGGCTGATGATATGCAGGGCAGAAGAACTTTTACTCCCGGTATTGAAAAAGCATCCGCTTTTATAGAATCAGAGTTTAAAAAAATTGGCTTGCAAACTTTCAATGCAGCAGCGAATTACAGACAAGAATTCTCAATGACTGCCTCTAAAGCCGTTTCTTCAAAAATCACCATTGACGGTAAAGAGATCAATAACAATCAGGTTGTAACCTTCTCCTACCTTCCTCAGGTTTCTTTAACCGAAAAAAGCGATGCTTCTATTGTAAAAATCAATAAAGGGGACAACTTTGGCGAGAAATTTAATGAATATTATAAAAGTCCAAAAAATATTTTGGTACTGGTTGACCCTTCATTTGATAAGATTTTACCAAATATTCAACATATTGATCGAATAACTTCTAATCCTGGAAACAATACAGTTATGTTTGTTTTTGGCACTACAGAAGCAACCACTTTTTCTGTTGAATTGACGAATACAATCTCCAAAAAAGCATTGAATAATATTGTTGGAATATTACCCGGAAAAACCAAACCAAATGAATATGTAATTTTTTCAGGGCATTATGATCACATAGGAACAGGCACTCCTGAAGAAGGCGCTCCACATCCTGCAACAGATTCTATTTACAATGGTGCTAATGATGATGCCGCCGGAACAACAGCAGTAATTATGCTTGCAAAATATTTTAAAAAACAAAACAACAACGAGCGTACTATTATTTTTACCACATTTACAGCGGAAGAATTAGGTGGTTATGGAGCCAAATATTTTTCTAAACAGCTTGCGCCAGAACAAGTGATTGCGATGTTCAATATTGAAATGATAGGAACAGAATCTAAATGGGGTAAAAACTCTGCTTACATTACAGGCTTCGAAAAGTCGAACATGGGACAGATTTTACAAACTAATTTAACCGGAACTAGCTTTAACTTTTATGCAGACCCTTATCCGGACCAACAATTATTTTACCGCTCAGACAACGCTACTTTAGCCAGACTTGGAGTTCCTGCTCACACCATTTCTACTTCAAAAATGGATAATGAGCCTACGTATCACACTGCCGATGATGAATTTGAAACCTTAGATATTGATAACATGACCCAAATCATAAAATCAATTGCATTAAGTTCTTCTTCGATTATTAGTGGAAAAGATACCCCTACAAGAGTCAATACTACTCAATTAAAATAACATTATACAGGTTCGAGTTTTCGCCGCGGCGAACTACAATAAAAAAAAGCTTCAGAGAAATCTGGAGCTTTTTTTTATTGTAGATTACGCAGGGAGTAAAGTTAGAGACATTTCCGCAGCTTTTCACAAGAGGCTCTTTGCAGATCGGGGATCAGGATCAGGCTCAAACCATTCCCTCTTATTTATAATTGATAACAAATGTCCCACAGTTAATAATTTCTTTTCTTTTTTAGTTCGAAAGACTCTTCTAAAAATTGAAATCAATATAAATTCATCTTCATCAAAATATTCATAATAATCAAAAGCATTCATATCTATGTTAAATTTTGTTTTAAATAAACCCATAAAACGATCATTATCTTCGGATACTGTTTGGAGCTTATTTACTTCCATGTCCAAATTGATATTATCTACCCCAAAGACTTCATTTATCAACAACTTGAGCTGAATCAAATTATAACCATCATTCATAATGTTATTTTTTTTAAAGTGTTGCTCTGTCAATAGTATATCCCGCGCTTGGCCAAGTCCCTCCACTCTTCGAAGTGTTCTCATGAGTGCTACGCAAATGTCTCTGCCTTTGCGTCTCCTCTAAAAAACAAATCTAGCACAAAAAAACGAAAACATCATAAAGCCTCTAACTTTACCTCAAGTTTAATATAGATTCTATTGATCAAATAATTTAGCATTCAAAACATTTATAATTGAAATTTTTAAAAAACCTACTATTTACAATATCATAAAAAAAAGCGCAAAGTCAGAGACATTTGCGCTTTTTTCATAAGCTCCTTTACAGAACAGAATTATCAATACTATTCCAAAACACTACCAACTAAATTCTGCCATTTCTTCCGGGACTTCAATGCAATTTTCTACGTCGTTGATAAACAGATCGATTTGTCCTTTGGTCACGTTTGGCATACAGATAATATGGGAGATATCGCCCTCCGTGGCTAGTTGCCATTTTGACTTCACTTCTTCGGCTATTTTTGGAAAAACAACGGTAATCGAATTTGGATTTCTCCAGGCCGCAATTCCCATGTTTTTCAGTCTCTGCTCACAATATTCCGCGACTTCTAAGCTGTGTAAATAACGTTTTTTTAAACCTTCAATACCTAGTTTTTTCAGGGTAAACCATAAAAACAACGGAGAATGTCCATTTCTGGACCCCGTGATTGTGGTGTCTAAGGAACCAATATACGAGATTCCTTTCGAGATTCTGTCTCTATTAGAACGCTTCGTGATAATAACACCGGTTGGAATAGGCGAACCAATAAATTTGTGTCCGCTGATGGAAATGCTGTCCGCGCCATCCATAAAATCAAAGGGAAACCGTGGCTCCATAAAAGCACCATAACTTCCGGATAAGGCAGCATCACAATGGATGTAGCTATCTTGTATGGCCAATGTTTTTAGAATATTCTTAATTTTTGATACGTCGTCTTTGGCTTCTTTCATGGTGGTACCAAAAGTAGTCAGTACAATAGCCGGTTTATGACGATTCAGTTTTAACGTGTTTTCAAAATCTTCATAATCGATTTCACCATTTTCCTGCGAACGAATAACAATACTCGGAATGTTGAGCAAGTGAATGTTTTTACGCACACTGTAATGGGTTGATTCCGAATAATAAACCATTGCTTTTGGATATAATTCTCTTGCGAGATACAATCCGTATAAATTACTTTCGGAACCGCCATTGGTTACATAACCCCAATAATCTTTTGGATTGGCGCGGAATAATTTGGCAAAAAAGCCAACCACTTCTCTTTCCAGTTCGTGTGTTTGCACTTTGTAGGTACAATCTTCAAAAGGATCCCCAAGATTATTGATCGGATATTTTAAAAAATGATTGATTTCCGAATAATCAAAATCTTTGGATACAGGATAGCCTAAGAAATTATCTCTGGCATTTTCGATGTATTGGTTCAAATCGACTAAACGTTGATTGTCTTGTATGGATAATGATTCTGAGATCAGTGTCATAACATTTATTTTTTCTGTAAATGTACTTTTTATGGTTTAATATTCTTCATTAACAATAAAACTTGAAATATAATTCTAAATTTGCCCTATAATTAAGTTTTTTACTATTGAATTTACTATTTCTTTTTTCTGAAACCATATAATTATTCTGAAATGGATGCCATAGACAAAAAAATATTGATGCTTTTACAGCAAGATGCGAAGCAAAATACGAAAGAAATTGCCGAAAAAATAGGTTTATCAGTCTCTCCCACTTTTGAGAGAATCAAAAAACTGGAACAAAAGCAGTACATCAAGAATTATGTTGCTTTGCTGGATGCCGAAAAAATTGGAAAATCAATCAGTGTATACTGTCAGGTTACTTTGGCGGTGCACTCACGCGAATTGATTGATGACTTTAAACAGCATATTCTGGTATTACCCGAAATAACAGGCTGTTTTCACGTATCCGGGAATTATGATTTTCTGCTGAAAGTGGCTGTCAATGATATGAACGAATACCAAAAATTTGTGATCGATAAATTATCGGTTATCAAAGGGATTTCAAATGTGCAAAGTTCTTTTGTGATGGAAGAAATAAAGAATGATTTCGCCTTTAATTTATAAAATTGGATTTTCATACCGCTTTTCATAGGAAATCCTTCTTAGAGCAAAATGGAATCTTCTTAATTTTTTTTCTTTTTGGGCTTTAAAATTCTTCTTAAAAACTTTACCCAAATGGTCCATTTACTGTTTTTTGTCCCATTTGTAAAATGGTTTTCAACCTTGTCAAATGCATCTTCAATATAGGAATCGTGGAGCCAGCGAATTGCAAACACCCATTTTAAGGTGGCCAAACCTGTTGTATTCATATCAATAGAATGTTTGAGCTCGGTTACATGAACATCTAATTCCGTAATTTCAAACTTATGAAATCCATTAAATCCTTTTGGTGTTGTAAATTGAAATTGAATATAATGGTCCGGCTCATAATCCTGAACGGTATATCGTATTGGCCCGTGTCCACCCTTTGAACCTATACTTAATCCGTTATCTAATCGCATTGGCGGCCATTTGTCTGTTGCCAGCATCATGTCGTTTCCAGACGATAAGGTTCTAAACAATTCTTCGATTTTGTGTTTAGGCTGATTAATTATTCTTGTATGCAGATTGATTACTTTCATAACGAAATGGTGTTTTCTGCTCTCCATTTTTGCAACCCGCCAATTAAAAACAAAAGCCCGATTATTATAGCCACTAAAGAATATATTGTTTCTGCTATTGAGTTTGTTCCCTGTATTGTATCGGCAATTAACTCTCCAGCTCCACGCAGCAGATATATTCCGGCAATTAAAAAGATAACAGTCTTTAGTAATGGCAGCTTTCTAAACTTATTAGCTGCCGAAAGACCGTAAAGACCGAAAATAAAAAACACAATAGCCACAACAATGGTCAGCAAATAAGGCAAAGTACTATGCTTTTGAGCAAGTGTTGCCATTTCTTTTCCAATCCCTGTAATTTCAAACATTTGGTCGGCCCAAATTAATCCAAGAATGTGCCCTATTGCAATTACAATATTGATATATCCTCCTAGTTTTAGCATAATTTTATTTTTTTTTTAGTTCCTAAACAAATTGATTATTCCGGCAAATACCCAGAACCTATTTCTTTTCTCAATCATACTTTCTTTATTTTTTCTATTATTATTTTGTATTCATGTGGTAATATTACTCCCTCAAAATGGTTGGTTAGTCCATAAAATAGGATGACTGTTAACACAAATCCGAATATAAGAATTGATTCTGCTTGTTGCTTCGGAGTTAAACTCAGAACATTGCTTTTCATCTTTTTATTATGAACCGAAGCAATGTGCCCGAAGAAAGAAAGAATTGCAAGTCCATAATACGGAACAAAAAACCAAT
This sequence comes from Flavobacterium sp. N502540, assembly GCF_025947365.1. Lineage (NCBI taxonomy): Bacteria > Pseudomonadati > Bacteroidota > Flavobacteriia > Flavobacteriales > Flavobacteriaceae > Flavobacterium > Flavobacterium sp. N502540. The sequence goes on along the minus strand of NZ_CP110012.1, from coordinate 2,804,595 downwards.
AAAAAGGAAAGGTATTAAGCCCTGCCACTCCAAAATAAAAATTGGTATCGAGATGTAAAAAGAGGCGGGCGATGAAAACAGCACTCACATGAACAATTAGAAAAAAAGCCAGGTAAAGTCCCGTCCAAATATGTAGTTTCTCAAAGTGGGATGTTGCTGTTTTTCTGCTTTTCTTAAAAAGATTGATTCCTGATACGATTTGAATAAAAACTGAAACTAATAAAATTGTCTCAACAAAAGTATTGCGATAAAACAATCGTAAAGTATCCATTATTGCAATGTGGGTCGCCATACCAAAAATGCTGCAAAAATGATTGAATAGATGCAGACCTATAAAAACTGTGATGGTTAGTCCGGAGATATAATGAATTCGTATCATCTCATTTGATTTCTGCAAAGTTCAATCAACTTATTCAAAATCCATTTGATCTAAATCAAATTCGATATTTTGGGTTGCGAATCCGGCTCAAAGTTTCAAGCGTCACACCAATATAGGAAGCAATGTGTGTTAACTGAACGCGTTGAATAATATCGGGGCGCGTATCTAATAGACTTTTATATTTCTGCGAAGCACTCTCAAATTGTATCGAAACAACTCTTTCCCGCAATTTAAGCATTGTTTTGGTTACTGCCATTCTTCCTAATTTCTCAAAACAATGATGTTTATCGCTCAAGGCTAATACTGTTTCTCTTGAAATTTGCAATAAAGTTGTGGGTTCAAGCAATTCGATATTGTACATCGTTGGACCGCCTCGGAAAAAGCTATCAATGGCACTTACAAAATCATTCTCAAACGCAAACCAATCTGTAATATCCTTACCGTTTTTTGTGTAATAAGCTCTTGCACTGCCATTAATTATAAAATAAAGTTTATCGGCAAATTGACCTTCTTTTACAAGGATAGTGTCTTTGTCAAGTGTCAAGATCTTTGATCCTTTTTTAAGATCCTCTTTGCACTCATCTGTTAACGTAACGTAGTTCCTGCTTATAGTCTCTATTATTTGTTCAATGTGCATACGTTCTCTCTGAAATGGGACAAAATGTTTTGGAGTTAGAAGCTCAAATGCTAAATTAAAAACACCGACATCAAATATACATACAAATGTTCAATTAGGCACTTTAGTAGAGTAGTTGTAAAACTCTATTACCGTCTTATCCTACTCATCATAACAACCAGATTTAATAGCTTTTGAATCCATTCTACAGTAAAAAAAACACCTATAACAACAATCTTCGCCGTTCTACTCTTGTCATATCTCAAACAATTTTCTTTTTACACAGTAAACAAATATGTTAAAATTAAAGAACAAGATAATCTTTAACGTTAGTTGCAACTCACAAACTTGATAATTCTAACTTTAGACACCAAAAGTAGCACTCTCCTGTAAGTGAGAGCATCTGTGCAACGTTTATGAAGATTTCGAAGAGCTATACTATTTACTAATTTTAGCAGCTTGTAGGTGTATTAAATATAAAATACTTTTCTACTATTTGATTTGTTTTACTATTCTTTGCTCTTATTTTGTAAATGTATTTAGTTGTAAAAAAACTAGTGTGTATTTTTTCAAGAGATTTAATATTCTTGATATCATCAAACCATTCAGCTCCACAATTTTTTTCTACTGCAAGTTTGAGTTCGTCAATCGTAAATTTTATTGGAGGATCCTTACTTTCATCAAAATATATAAATTTTAAATCTTCTTGATTGATTTTAAACTTTCTCCATTCTGACCTGTAACTTTTCCAATTGTCAATAACACAAAATGGAACTTCAATTTCTCGTTCTGTATCAATTCCTATTTTTACTTCAATTTGTCCATACAATTCTATCTCTTCAAACTCAGTTTGTTCAATCTTAAATGCTTTGTCAAACATCCACTCACCAGGAATAAGATTAAAATAAACAGTATCTTTTTCTGCTCTATAAGTATAATCATCCTGATCTGATTCCTTACGCCAATCCATTTCAACCTCTTTTATCAAATCTTTTACTAAAATGGTTAAGTCGGAAAATTTAACTTTCATATTATTATCTACATTCTCTTTTTTAGCTGTTACTAAATCTTCTTCCTGTTCTACTAAAACCTCTTTCTTATTTAATCTTTCGTTTAACTCTTTTTTCCTTTCCTTGCAGGAGAATAATAAAAAGCAAATTAATACTATCTTAAATATAATTTTCATGGTGGTAGTTGAAGTTTAAATTGTTAATTTTTCCAAGCACTAAAAATATATTTTTTATCCATTTTTATTGATTTCCTCTAACGTTTTTTTTTAAGAAACTTATCCCTAATATAATTCCAATTCATTCCTAAAAAAGCTGGTAATATTTTTGTTTTTATGTTCTGCATTAATTTATGATTTGATTCAGATTGCAAGTGCGAAACCAAAATACATCCTCACAATATACTTTTAAGTTTTATCTGATACCGACTTTTCTTGAAAAACCCCCTAAAACCTCCGAATAAAACACATGAATTTTCTTTCAAAATAAATAATTCCAAAAATAATTTTCATTTTTTTTGAAAGGCATCATTTCAATAAAACAAAAGAAAAATCTTATTTTATATTTTCTACAACAAAAACAACCAATTCTGAATCAATTAAGTACAATTACACTAACTTTAATTCCTTTGTGATTGGTTATTTCTAAAGGCATTATTATCAAAAGAAGCCCGAAAAAAAAAATCAAAAAAGCTATTGTGTATTCTAAAAACAGTTGTATTTTTGCACCCGCAAGAACAAAGCAGGTCCGTTCGTCTATCGGTTAGGACGCCAGGTTTTCATCCTGGTAAGGGGGGTTCGATTCCCCCACGGACTACTTATCAAGACAAAAGCTTCAGAGAAATCTGAAGCTTTTTTTATTGGGATTCTGTAGGGAGAAAAATTGCTTTTGCCCTTTCAGGGCAATCTTACACCTTAATCTAATTTATAGCGCTTCGCACTATACTCCTGCTTTTCTGGCTTTCAGCCTTTTCTCCCCAACTTTTGTTCTTGATCCGCTAATTCCATCTTTTTTTGTTTTTAGATGTCTTGAAATGTATAGCGCATAAAAACAAATTAGAATGATTTAATCCTTAGTTTAAGTTGCGTCCGGCTCCTTTACCTCCATCAACATTGATAATTGACCCTGTAATAAAACTGCTTTTTGCAACCGTATACGCCATTTCGGCAATATCATCAATCTCTCCTACGCGGTTTAGTAAATGTAACCCGGCACTTTGATCTGCATGACCTCCATGCATTGGGGTACGTATGATACCAGGCGCAATGGTATTGAAGCGAATATTTTGTTTCCCAAATTCGGCTGCTAATTGAATCGTTAAGGCATGGATAGCTCCTTTGCTTGAAATAGGTGCAGTAGCAGGCAACCCTCCAAAACCATGATTAACTAGCGGTGTCCCAATATTAATAACAACCCCATCCTGTTGTTGCAACATTTGAGGAATTACGGCTTGTGTGGTGAAATAAGTACCTTTAAAATTGGTATTCAAAAATTTATCCAGATAAGCTTCATCTACTTCTAAAAAAGGCTTGCTGTCAAAAATCCCTGCATTATTAATCAATACATCTATTGCCCCAAACTTTTCAAGTGCTACACTTACTAATTGTTCACCGGTTTGTTTATCGCTTACATCTCCGGCAACCATTGCGAGATTATTCCCTGCTCCTAATTCATTGAATGTATCTTCAAGTGTGCTTGGCAGCAATGAATTAATGACTACATTATCGCCTCGGTCTAAAAAATATTTTGCAATTCCTTTTCCTATTCCTGATGCTGCACCAGTAACTACTATTGTTTGTTTTTTCATTGTTTTTATTATTTATTGAATTTATTATTTTTCTATTGACTGTAAAGCTCTTTCTCTTATTACTGATCCTTGTTCTCCTGCATATCCCCAATTATCAAGATCTACTTCCTGAATTACGACATGGGTTAAATGTGGGTCTTTGTTTAAAGTCTCTGTAATTAAATCGGTTACTCCTTTTATAAGGATTTGTTTTTGTTCTTTGGTTACGCTTTCTCGCGTAATCTCAATTTTTATGAATGGCATGACTTTTTCGTTTTATGCTTATCGCAGTTATTTGAATTTTTTAATTAAATAGCAAGCAATAGAATCCCTTCATGAAAGAGGAAAAATTCCCTTTCATGTCTCTTTTTCAGTGTTGTTTAGAGGGTAAGAAGCCTGCTAATTTTTTGTTGCTTCTCTATTAAGTGACGTAACTAATTCAGCTTGAATACTTCCGACAATAATGCGATGGCTTTCATCCTGTTTTCTTTACCAAAAACCTGAGGTAATACCATGATTTCATTCGTTTGGTATTCGGCGGCGAGCTGCTCCATTTGTTGCTTTGCATTATCAGAATTTCCAACAATAATCCTTCTTCTGTTGTTCCTGATAATTTCTTTTTCTTCTAGCGTATAAGGATAATCTTTAATACTTTCAAAGTTCATATAATAAGGAGTTTCACGTCCTGACTCTATCATTAACATCCAGTGATCAAATCCTTTAGCAAGCTCTTCGGCAGTTTCTTCTGTTTCGGCAACTGCTGCGAAAACTGCAACCATATTTTGAGGTTTAGGGGTTATTACCGAAGGACTGAAATTAGCGAAATAATCTTCTGTAGCCTGTAGTCCTGTTCCAGCGGGATTAATGAAATGTGCAAATATATAAGACGTCCCTTCCTTGGCAGCGAGTAATCCTCCGTTACTTCCTGCTCCCAAAGACCACAATTGCGGTACTGTAGCTACAACAGGTGATGGAACTAAACCCGGAAACGAAGAATTTATTTCTTCCTGACCACTTAGATAAGCCTTCAAATCCTTAACCTGCTGTTCATAGGATGAAATTCTAGTCTTTCCAATGTTTAATGCTGAATGCGTGATTTTATCTCCTCCCGGAGCTCTTCCTATACCAAGATCAATCCTGCCGGGATACAAAGCTTCCATAATCTTTATACCTTCTGCTACTTTGTATGCACTATAATGTTGCAGCATTACTCCTCCTGAACCGATACGTATATTTTGTGTATTGGCTGCAAGGTGCATCATTAACATTTCAGGATTACTTCCGGCTAAAGTCTGCATTCCATGATGCTCAGAAACCCAAAATCGTCTGAAACCTAATTTATCCGCAAATTGAGCTAGTTTTGTGGTTGCAATTAAGGCTTCTCTTGAATTACTCTTCTCATCAATAGGAGAATAATCTAATATGCTTAAATGAATCATAACTTTTTTTTTTGCAAATTTAGCACCAAAAAAAAGCTGCCACAATAACGGCATAACGATTCAAATACGGCATACTTATTCCCTACAACTGTGCTATTTATTTATTAGCTGTTTCTTTTTTTAACTCAAGAAGTTTTTGGAAATGCTCGCGATATTTATTTCCCCATTCTTCCATTGCGAGGGTTATTGGAAGCAAACAGGTTCCAAATTTTGTAAGGGAGTATTCGACCTTAAGCGGTAAAACTGGGTATATTTTTTTCTCTATAATACCATGTTCCTGAAGTTCATTTAATTGAATATTGAGCGCACGTCTTGATGCCGCCGGCATGGCTCGTTGCAGGTCACTTGGTCTAATAACACCTTCATGAATAAGATTGATCAAAGTAGGTTTCCATTTCCCGCCAATAATTTCGCTTGTAATCTCTAAACCACAGGAGTACTCTTTTTCTATTTTTCTCTCATACATAAATCAATAATTATTTAGTTTTCAGTTCACCTGAGTGTTCTTTAAAAAATTCAAACGCATTATTCTGATATTTACAATGGCAACATTGTGTCTTTCACAAAAGCAAGAAGTCTGTAAATAACTATTGCAAAGATAATTATTACCGCCCAAAACAAACGCATCCCCTAAGTTTGAGAAAAACATCTTATTTGAAAGGAATTTCTGTGATATATTACTATATTCGAAAAATAAAAATTAAAGATTTTTTTAAAGACTGACACCGGTAAAATCATCAAATTTTACATTATGAAAATTAAAACCTTAAATGTTACCTTTATGGTAATCGCATATTTAATTTCTATCCCACTTCAAGCATTTTTCTGGGCAATTATAGGAGTTAAAACACACTATCTTCTCCTCTTGTTTTCTCATTTTATTTTCTTCATTTTTTTAATATACCTATTCACCGGTACATTAATTATCGATTGCAACAGCGACAAAGACACACTTACATTAGAGTGGGATAAAAAACCAATCTATACTAAAATTGAAAATCAGGTCATTTTTTTATCCGAGATTAAAAGTTGGAAGTTTTTCAATGGTCGCGGAGCCGACAGGTTAAAACTATACTTTAACAACGATGAGTTCTTAAAAATAGATTTTAACAATTTGACGGACTTTGGACAAAACTCTAAAAAAGTAGACCAAGTACTCTTTTTTCTAAGTAGTAAAAACAATAAACAACGACTGTCTTAAATACACCGGTTTAATTGCAAAATGTTGTTTTGAATAGTATCCTCTAATACTAGCTTCATAACATCATAAACTGTTAATCGTCTAAAAATAACAGAAGTATTCATTACACCTCTATTAATACCCTGTAATTCTGTTTTTATCAACCATAACCAACCTAATTTATGAATAACAAAACCCTGTCATCGATCTTTACGTTCTTATTCCTGATTCTTTTTTCTGCTACAGTTCAGGCGCAAAGCCTTCAGAAAACTATGAAGGATAGTTTAGCGTTTTACAATAAAATGCTTTCGAAAAAAGAGTTACAGGAGGATCTTAAAATACTTCGGACAATAAATGATAAAGCAAATTCGGGTTTGTACCAATATCATTCTAAAAAACAGGTAGACAGTATTTACAACAGTGCTTTTAAGAGCATTCAAAAACCGATGAGGGTTATCGACTTTTACAAAATAATGCTTCGTCTGTCCGATTATGAAGGAAGTTTACACAATTACACCATTCCTGATACCGGTTTAATCAATTTTCTGAACAGACAAAAGTCCTTTTTCCCTTTTCCTCTGGTGTATATTAACGGACAAATTATTTTTGACGGTCAATCATCGGATATACCTCCCGGCTCAAGAATAAAAAGTATAAACGGTATAAATGATGCACAATTAATGCGCTCTTTCTACAAATATTATACAACAGATGGTCATCATGTTACCCAAAAATTATCGGCCAGTGTCAATAAATCGTTTGGATTAAACTACCTGCTCGAATATGGTCTTTGTGATGAATTTATTGTAGAATACAGCGTACCAAAATCGGAGGCTCTTCAAAAAACAGTGCTTCGTGCAGTAACGCTGAAGGAAAGAACAGCCAACCTTAAAAACAGATTTAGTGCTCCGGTTACTGATTTACTGGATTATAAAAAACAGTCTCCGTATAGCTTTCGTATGATTAACTCTGCTACTGGTTTGTTGAATCTAAGATTTTTTGGTATGGCCTATGGATCAGACGATCCTAAGTTTAAACCGTATGTTCGTTTTTTGGATAGCATTTTTACCCAACTGGACAAAAACAAGGTTGCTAATCTGATCATTGATGTTAGAAATAATCCGGGAGGAAGTGATCCTAACTTCGAACAGCCTGTAATGTACCTTACCGATAAACCCTTCAAGGAAAATGAAAAGGCTGTCATCCTATTCGATCCTAGTGTTTTACCTCTCGAAAAGTATTTCTGGGGTACTTCGACTTCAGAACGAATGGATAGTACTGCTCTAAAAGCGGGAAAAGAATACCTGAAATCACTGTATCCGGTATTCAAAAACAACATCAGTATTCAGGATCAGAAATACAATCCGGTTTATCATCCTAAATCGCCGCTCTTTAAAGGTAAACTTTATCTTTTGATTAATGAAAATGTGGCATCGGCTGCTTCCCATTTTGCTTCTTTGGTAAAAGCGTATGTAAATAATGTTACCATAGTAGGCGTGGAAACCGTTGGAGGCTATTATGTTCACAACGGACATTCACCATTGGTTTACGAACTTCCGAACTCAAAAGTAAAAACACAATTTTCAATTGTAAATGTTGTACAGGATGCTCCTAAAAAAGCGAACCAGCCTGAAGGTCATGGTATTATGCCGGACTATGAAGTATGGCCTACTTTAGACGACTTTTTTCAGCAAAAGGACACTCAAATGGAATTTGTTCTTAAGTTGATTGCAAAATAAATAGAAGCTTGATATCGTACGCAGATGAGACGGATTCACTAGGGCCAAAACGCGGATTAATACAGATTTTTTTTATTTTTAGTAGATAAGCATATCGTTTTTTCAATAGCAATACTCATTGTTAAAAGTGCTGATTTATTCGAATAAGTAAACAGGCGATTGTATTGGAGTTCGCCACTCCAATACAATCGCCTGTTTTGTTGTTTATCTTAATTGTACCCTCTTTAACACATTGATTGGCAGATTTTTTATGCAGCCTTCCGGTTACGATTCCTGCCTACTTTGCGTAAACCTTTGCGATCTTAGCGGTTAAAAAACAGCACAAAAACTATTATTCCGGACTAATGAACGGATAATATTTTTCGTCTATAATAGGTTCGATTCCAAAGAAATCATTCAAAACCGATTCGGCTGTACAGAAGGCGCCTTCTACCCAGGCCTGATCGTTTGAATAGGTTTCACCAACAATAAAAATATCGCAGTCTGCTTTTGGAACGAGTTGTGAAGGTTTTCTAATTTTTCGTTGTACATCACCCAGATTATAGTGGGATTTATAGGCATGATATCCTGCATTAAAAGGAGGCAATGACCAGTCCATATATCTCGTTTCTAAAGGTTCTGGTACGGCCGAATAATCAGTTTGTGGTCCGAAATGTAATGCTGCCAGTTGCGAGCGAAGCATTTTGACCATCACCGGAGTGGCTAAACGAGGCCCTTCGAGCGTCTGGCAATCTCTGGACTCCGGAATTTCACGTGTTCCATGAGGGCCAAGTTCTAAAGCTTTCCAAAATGTGGTATACTGGATATCGTCATAACTGGCCAAAATACCATACACTTTTTCCCCTTTCTGATTAAGGGCGTTATCACCAAAATATACCACTTGTCGGATTGGCATATCGGTAATACTTGGACCAATGGTATCTAATTCGGCTATAGCTGAGATTTGCTTTTCTTCTTTAAAAGTCAGACGTTCCTGAATCGCATTTTCTACCGCAGCTATAAAACTGGCCTTATCGTTAAACGATGTAGCGATAATAACCGGATTTTTTGCTGATTCTATTGCTTTCAGATAATTAGAAGGAAATTTTTCTTTTTTCAGTTTAGCAATTCCTTCCTGCGTTAAAAAGTAACTGGTTAGTTTGGCAGGATAAGTTGGACCTCCGGCTTCGGTTGTTCTCCACCATGGTGTAGTGAAAAACATCCCAATTTTATAGGAAGGTTCCATAATTACAGATTCCAGATAGAGCTGTACTTCTTCGTGGTTTAATATGTCCTGCCCCTCATCATCTGTATAACGTGTTGCCTGAGCTACCAGTTCAATAGATGCGCGAGGCATAGCCAAAAATGCAGCATCACATATTTTACTTTCGTCAAGTTTATCCGGAGTTTCGCGTTTTGCAGTAGTAAAACGAATCCCTGCCTTAGTATGCAGAATCGAACGCAATCGGGTATCCGGAAAATAATTCAGCGTAATTCCTTTTTGCTTGGCCAGTTTTTCAACTTCATCGAATAAGGCAACAAATAAGCTGGAGTATCCTTTTACCAGCGTTTTATATTCTGTTCCCGGCGTAAACTCGTCGTTAACATTAAACGACTGGGCACTATGACTGTTTACTACATTGGAGCTATAGCCGTTACCATCTGCCAGATAACCAAATCCTTCTTGTCCAAGTCTGTCATAGGCAAGATTCCAATATCCAATATCCTTTAGTAGGTCTCCTCTTTGAAAGATGGAACTGTCCGGCATGTCAATATTGATTTTTCCTTCTTCATAAAACTTACACCACTCTCTACGGGTAACAGGACCTGATGTGGCTGTGATTGCTACAGATTGTATGGTGGTGAATCCATCATCCGGCGGAGCATCTTCGCCATAATTATTAGTAAAATAAGGAGCCGGCTGATTCGAATTAACATCTGAGACATACATGTTCTTGGTACGCAAAGACATTAAAGGATCCGCAGATTCGTTAAATTCAACTGAATCTTTCTTCAAATCAAGTTTCTCTATCGTTTTTGTGACTACACGATGTCCTGCTCCTTGTGGAGTGCCGTCCCAATATGAATATCGCATACCACCCAATTCCAGATACGAATTGTCTTTGTTGTCTTTATAATGCCACGTACAAACGCGTGCTCCCGCTTCTCTGGTTCCTTGATTTTTTTTAGAAAAATCATATTTCCCCCAGTCGTAGAGTTCTAATACATCACCTTTAACCAGCATTTTTTCATTTTTGTCGCGTTTGGATTTTCCATCAAGTAGTCTCCACGCGGTATAGAGTCCGGCTGCACCGGCTCCAAAAATAGAGTATGTTTTCTTGCTCATGATTTTATGTTTTTACTTTTTTTATTGCTTTTTAGTAGTTGTTTTACTCATTTCCCAGTCTTTCCATCTGCTGTGCCAGATCTTTTTGAGGGATTACAATTTCTACCAAAGTGGGCAGATCTGTTTTTTCTTTTAGTTTAAGAAGTACTTCGTCTAATTCTTTAACGGTTTCAGCACGGTAGCTCTTTGCTCCGAATGCTTTGGCAAGTGCCTGATAATCCCATTTTGGCAGAATATCAAATTCATCAAACTTATGAGACGGACCTGCTTTAAACGAGTCCATGTCTACATATACCTGTTCTATGGCATATACCCCATTGCTCATCACAAACATTACAGAGTTGATGTTGTATTTTACCAGGGTCGAAAGTGATTGTGCCACCATCATAAAACCACCGTCACCCGCAATAGTCCAGGCTTGTTTACCACTTCCTAACTGAGCTCCGGAAGTAGCACCGGTTTCAAAACCGATACACTGCCAGGCAGCGGAAGAAATAAAGGCATTCTTCGCTAATCCGTACATATTGGTGGCTACGTACATGGACGAACTGACTCCAAAAGTGAACACGATATCGTCCAGCATTTTTTGTTTTTCCAGAAAATAAGTGGCTCTCTCAAAAAAGCGGTTAAAGGTTATTATTTCGGGAAATTTATCATATTTCGGATCGGAGTTGGATCGCCATGGCTCGGGAAATTTCGGCTGAGCGGGAGCTACTGCTTTTAAGGGATATCCTGCAGCTTTTTTGAAACGTTCGATCAGGGCTTCGATGAAATCTTTTAAGGTTACATTTTCATAAGTAAAATAACCTACACGCATTTCCTGCGTGGTTGCCTGAATCATAGCTGAAAATTTATTTTCTACCAGCCATAAATAATCATCGGTAATAATCGTTCCTAAAGATAAAATACAGTCTGAAGCTTCCACTATTTTAATCACTTCGGGTATCGAAGCCTGGTCAGAATAAGTTCCTATAAACTTATCTCCTTTCTCATCAAGAACTGTTTTTCCGAGTGACGTTGTAGTGTACAACATTCCACTTACTTTAATAAGCTCTTCTAACTGCTTTGATAAATTGTGTCGTAAAAGCTCTACTCCTGCAAAAATCAACGGTTTTTTTGACTGACTGATTTGTGTCCAGGCTTGCGAAACTGCATTCTCCAATTCCGCTGCTTCGCTTTTTATGATCTGAGGTTCTAATTTTTTATTGGAAGGTTTAGGGCAAGGTTCCCCCCACACCTCTTTGTAACAGGCTATATAAACCGGACGCTGATGTGTTAGTGCTGCAATAATTAAGTTATCAATTTTTTCGGGAGCATCTACAGAACTGCTTAGGGTTTCGGCCGCAACGGTTACTCTTTCAAAAATTTCCTGATCTGCATTGAGATTGCCTATAGAATGGTGATAAAGTACATTGTACATATTTCCAATTTGCCTTGCGTCAGCTCCTGGTGTAGCACTAATTACAACCACAGGACTGCGTTCTACATAAGCTCCGGCAATAGCATTCAATGCGCTGTAAGTACTTACACCATATTGCAAAGATACCGCTCCTAAACCTCGGGTACGGGCATAGGCGTCTGCTGCATACGAAGCATCTAATTCATTTGATGTTCCAATGGTTTTAATTCCGTTAAAGTCTTCGAGAGCTTGTGTAAAATGTTTTACATAATCGCCCGGGATCTGAAAGACCTCGGTAACATTTAATTGTTTGAGTCGGGTGAGCAGATAATCTGCAACTGTAAATTCTTTTGTAGGTTTCATTGTTTGGTGGTTCTAAATTAGGAGTCTTGTTTGTTTTGGACAGCAGATCTCTTCAGCAAGTATTCTTTTAAAGTAATCTTCTGATTTGTATTTCATTATAAAATTACCAGTCTGCCAAAACACAAATTAAAAAAAAGACATGAGTGCCGAATTTTTATCCATGAGAAACCCAAATAACAGCATGAGATCAGTTTTCACATTTAAAACAAAGGTTGGTCTCTTTATCATGGTCCTTTTCTTTTTTTAAGGCCAAAAATGACTCCACAATTGACAAACAAAAACATACTAATCTGTATAACAATTAAATAGACCTAAAAAAACAACCATTTTACGCTTTTCCGTATTAGAATTTTGATGTTATGCGGAAATTCTGACGTTATTTTTTTCTAAAAATAAAAACTAAAAATACCAATTAACACTTAAGTAACTGAAAATTAATAATTTACAAACTTGAAGATTATTTAAAAAAGGGTATTTTTACGCTGTCCTGATATCCCTAAGTTTTTCTAATTTAGATATTCTATAAGCCCAAGTTTTTATTACAAATCCAAATTTAAGCCTGGAAATACTTCTTTTTATTTTTGAATCTGCGCCTTAGAGCTACTTCTTTTTAGCCTATTTACATCGTATTGCTACAAGCAGAATATCACAAAAACAAGCCTAAAATACACCCACTGCTTTAAAAAAGGCAGAGATTTGAATTGCCTTTTCTTAAAGAATATCAGAATATTAAAACTTTTCATCAGATGATTTTTGAAGTTATTCAGATAATTACAGAACAAGTCAACAACTACCTCGATGAAATTGGGTTAGAAAAAACTGTTGTGCCTGAAAACATTGCTTTTCTGGAGTCGCAAAATGAAACGGTATCCGGAAATCTGGAAGATAAGGTAGCACTTACTCTTATCAATCTGGATGAAGAGGCGACTTTGAAAAACTTTCCCAATCACATTGTTCAGGGCAATAAAACGATCTATAAAAACAGTGTCATCAACTTAAATCTGTACCTGCTCTTTAGCGCCAACAGAACCATATACATCAACTCTTTAAATGATATTTCGAAAATCATTACTTTTTTTCAGGGGAAAAAACTTTTTACGCAATCTGATACTATTTACGACCGAAATAATGTGGCCATGGCCAATATCGACAACTTCAGATTTACCATTGAGCTTTACACGCCCACTTTTGAAGAATTGAACTATATCTGGGGAACTCTGGGTGGTAAACAGCTTCCATCGGCTTTGTACAAGGTGAGCATGATACAAATTGAACGCAATATTGCTCAAAGCGAAGGACCACTTATCAGCAGAATTAAAGGTATAACGAAAACAAGAAAACAATCATGAGTTACAGTATCACATACGGATTGTTATTGGAGGTAACCATTTTGCATAATTATTTCCTGAATAATGGCGAAGAAACCTTTGCAAGTATGTCGAATGACGATAAAGAAAAGATGCTGCAAAAGTTCAATACTGATGTTTTCACCACGATCACACCAACTCTGGAGACCCGCACAATACTCCAAAACTATAAAATGGTGTTCAAAGAAAGTAAAACAGGTTTCAGGATTTACATTAAAGTCAAAGAAGATGACGAAACAGATCCGTTTATCAAAGTTCCTGCCGATTTGAACCTGAACTTTCTAATCACTATCCATGACTATCAATTTGAAAATTATACCAATTTAGAATTTACGCCTAACCGGGTCTTTCTGTTCAGTAATGTGAAACCTCCTAAAGAACCGGTTACCTTCAAATACCTGCCTAAAATTAATGACAACAAGTTAATATCAAGTGCATATTTAGTATCTGAAGAAACCACAACTGATCTAATTTCAACACTACATTCGTCAGAAACACAAGACATCTTTGGGATTATTTCACTGACGCTGCAAGGCGATAATAGTCCTGAAAACAGTATAGACGATGATGGTAAAATAAACAGTCCAAACTTCAAAATTCATTTTGACAATCGAAAAACGCTTTGGAAATACATCAACCGGAAAGCTGCCACCGAAATTGAAACCAATACAACAAAACCCTTAACACGTTCCGGCTTTGTTGAAATTGACCCGCTAACCGATTTTGATGTACCGCAGCCGGTGAGCAGCAGCTATCCTAATCCATCTGTAAAAGCAATAACAAGAGACAATGGTGATTACTATTCTGAAATATTTATTTAATAATTAAAAACAATTAATCATGGCAACAACTTACAAAACACCCGGGGTATATGTTGAGGAAATCGTAAAATTCCCTCCTTCTGTTGCCCAGGTAGAAACAGCAATTCCGGCTTTTATTGGCTATACTGAAAAAGCTACAAACAAGATTAATGGAGATTTGAAATTAAAGCCAACCCGAATAACCTCTCTCTTAGAGTACGAACGTTTTTTCGGCTTCGCAAAACCGGAAACAACCATTAGTGTTACCATCAATGATGTTTCTACTGATAATGGTGACGTTAGATCTATTATTGTAGATCAGCCTACTTCAAAGCAGCCCTTTTTGATGTATTATTCGCTGCAATTGTTTTTTGCAAATGGCGGTGGTCCATGCTACATTGTTTCAGTAGGCCGTTATGGCAATGATTTAGATGACGCAGATTCTGCTGTTACTGCGATCAACAACAGTAATGCACTAAAAAGCGGATTAGCAGAAATAGAAAAAGTAGATGAACCGACTTTGTTATTGTTTCCGGACGCCACAAAAGTATCAGGAATCACGATTACGGATTACTATGGATTGTACAACGATGCGCTGACCCAATGCCAAAATCTTCAGGACAGATTTACGCTGATCGATACACTGAATTATGATGGATCAAGCCCTACAGATACAAATATAGACGATTTAAGAAATAAAGTGAGTTCTGAAAAAGATACTATTAAATACGGAGCCGCTTATTATCCACATTTAGAAACCATACTTGATTATGCTTTTGATGCGAGTAAAATTGTCTTAAAACACTATTCTTATACGGCAAAAGCTTATGATCAAATTGCGGTGGGATTAGTACCTATTGA
Source organism: Flavobacterium sp. N502540 (assembly GCF_025947365.1). NCBI lineage: Bacteria > Pseudomonadati > Bacteroidota > Flavobacteriia > Flavobacteriales > Flavobacteriaceae > Flavobacterium > Flavobacterium sp. N502540. Next base: position 2,789,333 of record NZ_CP110012.1, on the reverse strand, counting down.
AGACCCTGCAACCGGAATAGCTGCTACGGTAACCAAATTGGTAAACGAACCAGTAGCTGGCGATATTGCCGGACAGATTAGTGATCTGTTGTTACAGATGTATAGTAATAATGCCACTGGTTTTGATTTAGGCGGAACCTTTGCAAGCAGCCCTGCCAAAAAAACGGCTTTCTTAAATAAACTGAACCCTTTACTGACTACTTTGGAAACTTTGTCCATATTAAAGAGTTCGTTAAACGACGAAGCCAATGCTGCCATCAGTACCATCTCAGACGAAGATCCGGGAATTGCAAACACAATCACCTCCACTCTGAATACTTTCAATTTAATATTTACGGCTCCGGGTAAAATCGATGCTGTCTATAAAAATTTAAAAGCGTTAAAGAAAAAAATACAGGATGAAAACACAGATCCTAAACTGAAAAAAATTCTACTAACCGACACTTTAAATTTTGACACAGAAATAAAAAAACTGGTAACTTATACTCCCCTGAATGCTCAAACAGGAATTACCGGACTGGTGAATAATTTTTCAGGTATCGCCGCTGCCCTTACCGCGCTTTTAAATGCTATTAAATCGGTTAGCGGAAAAGATTTAAATAATGGAGAATTAAACGGAAGAAAATTAAGTGCTCTGGAAGCAGTTGACAATGCTACTTACAATAAAATCCTTACCGAAATTTACAACCTTCCTATAACACTTCCGCCGAGCTCTGCTATTGCAGGAATCTACGCCAGAGTTGACAAAGACAGAGGGGTTTGGAAAGCGCCTGCAAATGTAAGTCTGAACTATGTCATAAAACCTACCGTAAAAATTACCAACAACATTCAGGACGGTTTAAATGTTGATACAGTTGCCGGTAAATCGATCAATGCCATCAGAAGTTTCACCGGTAAAGGAACTTTGGTTTGGGGCTCCCGAACATTAGCCGGAAACGATAACGAATGGCGCTATGTACCAGTGAGACGTTTCTTTAATATGGCCGAAGAATCCATCAAAAAAGCGACTGAACAATTTGTATTTGAACCTAACGATGCCAACACCTGGATACGTGTGCGAGCCATGATAGAAAATTTCCTGATTCTGCAATGGAGAGCCGGAGCATTGGCAGGAGCTAAACCCGAACAGGCTTTTTATGTCAGAATCGGATTGGGGCAAACCATGTCGGCTATAGACATTCTCGAAGGCCGCTTAATTGTCGAAATTGGAATGGCAGTAGTTCGTCCGGCGGAATTTATCATACTTCGCTTCTCTCACAAAATGCAGGAATCTTAACTAAAACACTAACATTAAAAAATACAGATCATGAGCTATCCGCTATCAAAGTTTCATTTCTCAGTTGACTGGGGTGGAACAAAAATAGGTTTTACAGAAGTTTCGGGATTGGATGTCGAAACTGAGGTTATTGAATACCGTCACGGAGCAAGTCCTGAATACAGCAAGATCAAAATGCCGGGCATGCAAAAATTCTCTAACATCACACTGAAAAGAGGAACTTTTAAAAGTGATAATGAGTATTATGCCTGGTGGAATACGGTAAAATTAAATACCATAGAAAGAAGGGATATTACCATCAAGTTATTGGACGAAGAACACAATCCTGTGGCCATCTGGAAAGTAAAAAATGCATGGCCTACCAAAATTCAATCCACTGATTTAAAAGCTGACGGAAACGAAGTCGCTATCGAATCTATGGAATTGGTTCACGAAGGTTTATCGATCCAAAATGACTAATCATGGCTAATTATTATCCACCTGTCGGATTTCACTTTTTAGTAGAATTTCAAGGTCTTGGTACGAAAGAAAAAGACCATCAGTTCCAATCGGTTTCCGGCCTGTCTGTTGATATCGAGACAGAAGAAATTGCCGAGGGTGGAGAAAACAGATTCAAACACAAACTCCCGGTAAAGACAAAATATCCAAACCTGACTTTAAAGAGAGGAATACTGATTGATTCTGATGTTATTGACTGGTGCAGAAAAGCTATTGAAAATTTTTCTTTTGAACCTGTAAACCTGACTGTCAAACTACTCAACCAGGAGCATCAGCCTTTGGTTTCCTGGAATGTGGTTCACGCCTACCCTGTAAAATGGTCGGTTGAAGACTTTAATGCCGAAGAAAGCAAGCTCGTCGTCGAAAACATTGAGCTTACTTATAATTATTTCACCCTAATGAAAAGTTAGTTATGCCAATAGAAATAAAAGAGCTTCACATTAAAATAAATGTGAGCGAAGGATCGAAACCGGCTGCTTCTCCAAATTCTCCGAAAAGTAAAGGAGAAGAGCCCGTTGCCGAATGCGTAGACCAGGTAATGAAAATTATCGAACGTAAAAAAGAACGTTAATCATGGCTGGAGAATTAGAAAAACTGAAAATCGTAGCTTATAGTGACCCGCAGTTTAATAACAAAATTGCCGATGGTAAGTTTTCTACGCTTATGAATCCGGAGAAATATACCTATCACTATAAAATTGAGACTGATGACACTCAGGCCTCAGGAACGAGTACGGTATCTCCCAAGTTCAACAAAAAACTACCGGAGAATCTGGAACTTGATTTTGTTTTCGACCGATCGGGAGTGATCAACGGCTACAAAAGTTCGAGTAATGGTATTATAGACGACATTGAGAAGTTTAAAAAGGTCATTCTGGATTACAACGGTGACGAACACAAACCCAACTATCTCATGATTTCATGGGGAACCTTGCTTTTTAAAGGGGCTCTAACCGAAATGGATATCGAATTCAAACTCTTTAATCCGGACGGAACTCCGATCAGAGCTATTGCAAAAGCGAAATTTCAGGGTTTTGTTGAAGACAACCTCAGAGCAGCCAGAGAAAATAATAAATCGCCGGATTTAACGCATTACAGAATTGTAAAAGAAGGCGATACTTTACCCTTGATGACCTATCATATTTACGGTGATTCTAAGTATTATCTCGAAGTTGCAAAAGTCAATAACATTATCAATTTCAGAAAATTAAAAACAGGGCAAAAACTATTTTTCCCACCCTTACAAAAACAATCCTGATGAACAACAGCGGAGTCATACAAACCAGTCAAAGTGCCGATTTAGTAACGTACAAAATTTTAATTGAAGGGGAAGAATTGTCTAAAACCTATCAGGTAAAAAGTATTGTAGTGCAAAATGAGGTGAACCGGATTCCTATGGCTCAAATTGTTCTCACAGACGGAGAAGCTTCTGAAAGAGATTTTAAACTGAGTAATGAGGATTTATTGATTCCGGGGAAAAAACTTGAAATCAATGCCGGTTATCACAATGATGAGGAAGCCATTTACAAAGGAATCATTATCAAACATTCGATTAAAATAAAGAGCGGTGCTTCTTTGTTGATTATTGAATGTAAAGACGAAGCAGTAAAACTAACGATCGGCAGAAAGAGCAAGTATTTTTATGATGTAAAAGACAGTGATGCTTTTGAGGAAATTATAGGCACATACGGATTGGAAAAAGACGTTGAAGCCACTAATTTTAGTCATAAAGAACTGGTTCAGTACAATACTTCCGACTGGGATTTTATCGTTTCAAGAGCACAGGCTAACGGAAAACTCTGCTTTGTAGAAAATGGTAAAATTACCATCAGCAAACCGGATCTGAGTTCAGCATCTGTTGAAACCATTACTTTCGGAGCAACTTTGCTCGATTTTGATGCCGAAATTGATGCACGAAATCAATTTGCCAAAGTGTCTTCGTACAGCTGGGATTATACCAATCAGGAATTAGTGGAAATTGAAGCCAGTGATCCCGGTGTAAGTCTCAATGGAAATTTATCGGCTTCTGATTTGTCTGAAACTATCGAACTCGAAAATTTGGAACTGCGTCACGGTGGTACCATTACCGAAACAGAATTACAGGATTGGGCCGACGCCAAATTACTGTTTCAGCAATTATCCAAAGTTCGCGGAAAAGTAAAATTTCAAGGAATCCCTGCCGTAAAGCCCAACACCATCATTACACTGGAAGGCGTAGGCGACCGATTCAACGGAAGTGCTTACATCACGGGAGTTTTTCACGAACTAACAGAGGGAAATTGGACCATCGATGCCCAATTCGGATTAAATCCTGAGTGGTTCTCTGAAACCTATGACATTCACACGCCAACAGGTTCCGGAATCATTCCTGCCATAAAAGGGCTTCATGCCGGAATCGTAACACAACTGGAAGGCGACCCTAATGGTGAAGACCGCATTCTGGTCAAAATCCCCATCATCAACAATGAAGAACAGGGTATTTGGTGCCGTGTCGCTTCGCCCGATGCAGGAGAAAACAGAGGCATTTTTTTCAGACCTGAAATAGAAGATGAAGTAATTATTGGCTTTGTCAACGAAGACCCTAACAACGCCATTGTTTTAGGCATGCTTCACAGCAGTGGGAAGCCTGCTCCTATTACAGCTTCAGACGATAATCATCAAAAAGGAATCGTAACCCGAAGTGAAATGAAGGTCATGTTTGACGACGAGAAAAAATCGATAGGAATTGAAACTCCGGCGGGCAAGAAAATAACACTCGACGAAGACCAGGGGGTAATTGTTATTGAAGATGAAAATTCGAATGTCATTACCATAGACAGTAATGGTATAAAAATGGAAAGCGCCGGAAACATTGAGATAGTCGCATCAGGTGACGTTAAAATTGAAGGAACCAACGTATCCTTAAAAGCCAAAGCGCAGTTTAAAGCCGAAGGAAGTGCGGGGGCTGAAATGTCCTCAAGCGCAGTGGCTATTGTAAAAGGAAGTATCGTACAAATAAATTAAAATTATGGGAGCACCAGCCGCCAGAATTACAGATATGCACGTTTGCCCAATGGTTACTGCAACCGTTCCGCATGTGGGAGGGCCAATTTTACCTGCCGGTTCGCCAACCGTATTAATTGGAGGAGTTCCAGCCGCATGTGTTGGAGATATGGCTACCTGCACGGGACCTCCTGATACCATCGCCGCAGGTTCGGCAACCGTTTTAATTGGAGGAAAACCCGCAGCACGTATGGGGGATTCCACCGCACATGGAGGCACAATAGTAGCCGGATTAGCAACCGTTTTAATTGGTTAATTATGGAAACAGAACAAGCTTTTTTAGGAACCGGATGGAGTTTTCCTCCCGAATTTAAGAAAACAACCAGAGCTACTGTAATGATTTCTGATGAAGAAGACATTAAAAGCAGTCTGGAGATTCTATTGTCAACCAAAATAGGAGAACGTATTATGGTCCCTAAATACGGCTGTAATGTAGACGAACTTCTTTTTGAACCGTTAACCAGAACCTTAAAAACGTATGTGTCTGAACTCATCAGAACCGCCATTTTATACCATGAACCACGAATTGATGTGGAGAAAATCGACATCAGCCAGGGAGATGATTTAAATGGGGAATTGTTAGTGGCTTTAGATTACAGAATCAGAGCGACCAATTCCAGAACTAATGTGGTATATCCTTTCTACAAACAAGAAGGAACTAATATTTAATACCGATTGTATATTCAATATAGTCCAATTGCATTGTACTATTTTCAAATTACATCGGCATTATATCAGAAAGCATTGGACTAAAAGATAAGTAAAATTGATATAAAAAGCATTATGTGTAACAACAGCGACCATACCAACGATACCTTATTTAAAAGAAATGGCACAGATCAGGGCGACCGTGTGAATAGTATTCTCGATCCCCACAATTTGGAGCTCCATGACTTTGATAGGGAAGACTGGTTTCTTTTTACCTATAATTTTGCTAAACAGGTTAACTTTTTTGACACCACCAACAGCAAAAAAGCTTCCGGAAACTGGCAGGAAATTTTTGATCATTTTGGCTATTCGAAAAAAGACATTCCAAACAGAAAAGACAAAGATTATACGCTTCTGAAACAAAATATTTCGGAAACACTTCGGGATATTGAATTCGAAGGCACGTTAACGCCTCACATGACCCTTTTTATCTGTTTCCTGAAATTATTGGAACTGTCTAAAGAGCGCTTTAATAAAATTACCAAAAAACATCTCGATTTCTTTTATAAAGATATTTTACAAATCGAAAAACTTGCTGCAAAACCGGATCAGGTACATGTTATTTTCGAGCTGGCTAAAAAAAGTACCGAAGAACGAATCGAAGCGCAAACACAATTAGATGCCGGAAAAGATGCTTTAGGCAACAAACTTATCTATAAAACAACTGAAGAATTAGTTGCCAACAAAGCTCAAATTACGGCGCTTAAAAGTGTTTATAACGATACTACCCTAGGGGAAATAAAATGCAGTCAGGTGGCCAACTCTCTCGATGGAAAAGGAGAAAGTCTTAAAGAAGGATCAAAGTACTGGTTGCCATTTGGATATACTTCTGATGAAGAAAAATATACTGAACTGGAAGCCGCCAGACTTGGCTTTACCATCGCTTCACCCTTATTGCAATTAAAAGAAGGCGAAAGAAATATCGATATTACCATTGCCTTCAATGAGGCCTTTACTTTTGATAACGAACCATTTAAGGAACCAATTACCGTCAATGATCTTGTTGATAATATCAGCATTTTCTGCAGTGGTGAAAAAGAATGGCTTGGTCCTTTTAAACTTATAGGAACAGCTGCTACTTCCGGTATTGCGGGAAAGCAATTGCGATTGATGTTTCAAATTTCAAAAGATACCCCCTCTATTGTAAACTATAATCAAAAGAAACTAGGTGAACATTTCTCAACTACAGAACCTGTTATCCGATTCTTAATTCGTACAGAAGACAAAAAAGGGCATTATTTATTTAGAAATCTGGTTACCAAAACCATCAGCAGCATCGGTGTTAAAGTAGACGTAAAAGATGTAAAATCACTATTACTGGAAAGCGACACGGGTTTACTAAATGCCGAAAAACCTTTCTATCCTTTTACCACACAGCCTACCAGCGGCTCGTCATTTCTTATTGATTATCCGGAAATGTTTTCAAAAAAATGGAAGAATATCAACGTCTCTATAAAATGGAAAAACACGCCCAAATCTTTTAAAACGCATTATCAGGCCTACAAAAAGAAATATCAGGATACCACCATAAGTCAGACTCTTTTCTTTAACGGAATGTTTCTGGAAGAAATTATAAAAGACAAAGCTGTAAATCAGCCGGAAGATCCTCAGCCTAAAATAGATGCTGTTGCCATAAATATTCCGGAAAAAAGTAATTTGGTTCTGAACACAGTCGACACCGATCTTATTGTAGAATCAGATGCTTATTTTAAAGGTAATGTATCCCTCTTAAATAAAGAAAACTGGGAAACCAAAATTACAGACACTACTTTGTTTACGCTAAAAGACGGGGTTTATGTAACCGAATTTCCTTTAACAGGAGACGGTTACGACATTGACAAGAGCGGCCCGATCCGATTGACTCTAAACCAATCGTTGCTGCACTCTTTGTACCCAAAAATTTATACGCTTGCCATTATGAGTAAAATTGCGGATACCCTGATTCCGAATGAAGCTTATACGCCATTTGTCGAAACCATTAGTTTAGATTATACGGTGGAGGAAACTGTCAATTTTACCCATCAAACCGAAGTCGAATACCAGGCAGAACGAATCCGATTATTTCATGAAGCTCCATTTGGACAGAGCGAAGAACATTCTTATTTAAAAAATGTTGCCAGACAAAAAGGGGTTTTGGATGCTAATAGCGCGCTTACAAGCCGTCTTGTTCCTGATTATTGCAAAGGAGGCGAATTTTACATCGGTCTTGAGGAAGCCGAAACTTTACAGCAGGTTGCTTTATTGGTTCAGATACTCGAAGGAAGCGAAAATCCACAGGTGGACTCTTTCGTCGGAAGACAAAAAATAGAATGGTTTATTCTTTGTGACAATCAATGGAAAAATATCGAGAATGAAATTTTAGCCAATTCAACCGATAATTTTTTAAAGTCGGGGATTCTGAAATTTGCGATTCCAAAACAGGCTACCAAAACAAACACCTTATTTCCGGACAACCTCATCTGGGTAAGAGCAAAAATGCATAAAGCTTATGATGCTGTCTGCAAAGTAATCGATATAAAAACACAAGTGGTTACAGCCGAATTTTACAACCACAATAACGAATTGTCTCATTTAGAAAAAGGATTGCCTGCTGAAACGATTTCTAAGCTCATTACCCGCATCACACAGGTGAAAAGTGTAGCACAGCCTTTTAATTCTTTTAACGGAAAAGCACAGGAATCAGACGAGACCTATTACAAACGGGTAAGTGAACGTCTTCGTCACAAAAACAGAGCGATAACGCTATGGGATTATGAGCATCTTATTCTTCAGGAATTTCCGGAAGTTTTCAGAGTAAAATGCCTGAACCATACCAATAATGAAAAGGAATCCTTTCTTTCACCCGGAGATATTACTCTTATAGTAGTTCCGGATATCATAAACAAAAATGTATTTGATCTTTATGAGCCAAGAGTAAATACGGCTACCTTAAATAAAATTCGAAATTACATCAGCAATCTCAACAGTATGCATGTCGAAGTCGCTGTAATTAATCCGGAATACGAGAAAGTGATCATCAAACTCAATGTGCGGTTTTATGCCCAATACGATGAGAACTTCTATAAAAAACAGCTCAATGAAGATATCACCAAATTCTTGTCGCCATGGGCATTTGACACCACTCAGGACATTCTTTTCGGAATTGAATTACACCGGAGTACGATCATTGACTATATCGAAAAATTATACTATGTCGACTATTTAGCAGAGTTAGAAATGGCGAAACTCAAAGACAATACCGAATCAGAAAATCCGAACGATATTACTTATCAGGCAACACTGGATTTCTTGCCGGTACTGTCACCGTCTAACCCAAAACGCATACTGGTATCAGTAAAAAATCATATCATTTCTACAAAAATCAACAGTTGTACAACACCTAATTTCCAATCCGAAGAGTCATGTCAATACTAAATCCACATAATACAATTCCTAAAAAGGTTGCGACCGAAGATGACCTGGATTTTTTCTATCTCAGAAAAAAAGGCATTGAGTATATCGAACAGCTGGGTGGCAAATTATGGACTGATTTTAATTCGCATGATCCCGGTATCACGATGCTGGAGATGCTTTGTTATGCTATAACCGACCTCGGCATGAGAACCGATTTGCCGATCGAAAACCTCCTTGCTTCTGACGTAAAAGAAAAAGATATTCCCAACCAATTTTTTAAGGCTTCGGAAGTATTGACTACAAGTCCGGTTACCGCACTGGATTACAGAAAACTGTTTATCGATATCGACGGCGTTAAAAACTGCTGGCCGGCAAAGCACTACAAAACCGTTTACATAAATTGCAAAGACGAACAACTATCCTATAATTATCAGGATTTTAGCGAACTCCCAAGCCGCCTTAAAAAGCAATTTCAGCTCAAAGGCTTGTACGATCTTTATGTAGATTTCGAGAGTAATAAACTTTCTGACATTAACAGCGTCAAAGACCTCATCAGAAAAAAATTCCATGCCAACAGAAATCTGTGTGAAGATCTGATTAACATTATAAAAGTCGATGAATATCCTATAAAAATATGCGCCAGTATTGAGATCGATACTCAGGCCGACGAAGAAATGGTTCATGCCCTGGTGTTAACCGCATTGGATGGTTATTTATCAACCACCGTTAATTTTTATTCCGTTAAACAAATGCTTGATAAGGGGTACACTTCCTTAGAAATTTTCGACGGGCCGGTTTTGGAACATGGTTTTATTGATACCAAAGAATTAATCGAAGCCGAACTGACCAGTGAGGTGCGATTATCGGATATTATCAAACTGATTATGAATGTGCCCGGAGTACTGACCATTAAAGATATCTCTCTTGGGAATTGCGGCGATGATGAAGCGGTGGCGAATCAGTGGCTGCTTTGCCTCAAAGAATACCAAAAACCGGTAATCTGTAATAAAAGTGTTTTCAACTACAATAAAGGAGTACTGCCTCTGAACATCAATAAAACCCAGGTGGATCTTTATCTGAAGGAAATTAATGACGTAAAAGATAAAGCGACCAATTATTCCAGCCAGCACAAAGAACTGAAAATACCAAAAGGCACTTACTTAAACCCAAACAGTTATACCACCATACAGAACGATTTTCCAGATACGTACGGAATCGGAGAAGTCGGTTTACCGTCAGGAGCCACAGTAGCCCGACAATCGCAGGCCAAACAGCTTAAAGCCTATCTTTTATTCTTTGATCAGATTCTGGCCAGTTATTTTAAACATTTGGGAAAGGTTAACGAAATACTTTCGGTAAGCGGCAATCTCACTAAAACATTTTTTACTCAGGCGGTAAAAGACATTAAGGGCTTTAGCGAACTGGTAGAGGACTATCCTGAAAACAATGATGATTATCTGACCGAAATTCTTTTTAAAGAGCTGGACAATAATATTGAAAGACGAAATTCTATTCTGGACCATCTTTTAGGACGGTTCGCAGAACGTTTCTCTGAATATGTTTTCATTAACAAAAGTATCTACGGCAGTGCTACGGATGAGGTGGTACTGAAAAACAAAGAAGACTTTTTGAAAGATTATAAAATCGTAAGCAAAAACCGCGGCAGTTCTTTTAACTATTACCGACAACCCAATAGCAATCTGTGGGATACTGATAATGTCTCGGGGGTAAAAAAGAGAATTGCAAGGCTTTTGGGGATTAAAAACTACAACAGAAGACATCTTTCGGATTCATTTGTTGATCTCTATCATTTTATTGATTCCGACAATCAGCTGGTATACCGATGGAGAATCAGGGATGATAAAAACAAAATCGTGCTCTCTGCCACAACAGAGTATTACGACACCTCTATTGCCAATCGGGAAATGTATTTTGCTATTTTACAAATCATTCAAACCCGCGAATACAATGTCGAAGAGGCTTTTAAAAAAGGAATCACAGATCCGCAGGTCATCGATAACATTCAGATACACCGGTCTCCTTCCGGAAAGTATTCGTATGACATCATTAATCCGTTGATTGAAGACGTACACCATAAGGACAGAATCATTGCCAAACGATATACGTATTACAGTTCTTTGGCTAAAGTGAAGCAGTCTATTCTCGACTTGATACATTTTATGAAAGAAGTGTTTACAGAGGAAGGTTTGTTTATTGTAGAACACATGATGCTTCGCCCGGATGTGAATCAAACTATTGTAAATCCGGCAACATTTTTACCGGTCTGCACCGATGAGTGCAAGAGCTGTGAGCCTCTCGACCCTTACTCCTATCGCGTAAGTATTATTCTGCCTGGATATACTTTACGTTTTGCCAACATCGATTTCAGAAATTATATCGAAAAAGTAATTAAGGAAGAATTACCGGCGCATGTGCTGGCAAAAATCTGCTGGATCGGACATCGGAAAAATGAAATTCAAAATCCGGCAGAAAACGAACTTTTGCGGTTTGAGAACTCTTACAAGGATTATTTATTTGCCAAAACTCTATTGAATCAGGATCAGCCGGAGACAGAACTCATAAAGCTTATCACCTCTCTATCGAACCTCAGCAATTTATATCCTACAGGAAGATTATTTGACTGCAACGACGAAAACGAAAATCAATTCGAGAAAATAATACTGGGAAAAACAAATTTAGGATCACTATAAATACCATTCAAAATGTTAGTAAAACTTTCAACCATAACAACGCTGTACCGAAGATTCACTAAAAATCAGGTACTAACAGAAGGACATCTTAACGAGATTGTAGATTATTTTGATGATCAGGATCGTATTTCCAGAATTGGTCTTAGTGGTGTCGGCATCATTTGCGGATTTAAGGTTTCATACAGCCCCGTTTCAAAAGACATTACCATAACACAAGGCAGCGGTATCACAACCGACGGTGACCTTATACAGTTGTACAAGTCTACTCCAAACGGCGGAAAAATTATTGATTTTGAAAGTAAACAATACACGCATTATAAAGTATACGACAACAAAAAAGCGGCTTATAAACCTTATTTTTACGATGGTTCAAAACAGCTTGAGATCTTCGAACTTTTAACTGCCGAACAGCAGCTTACCGAAAGTGCCAATACTTATCCGATACATTATCTTAAAAAAAATACCGGATTAGAGGTAACCGATGCTGTCGTTCTTTTGTATATCGAATCTTATGAAAAAGATTCCGATCTCTGTGTCAGTCTCTCCTGCGACAATCAGGGACTGGAAATCATCGGCAATCATAAAGCCTTATTGGTAAGCAAAACCGTTGCAGCGCAGATAAACACTCATGATAAGATTATTAGCAAAATCAAATTCTCTAACCTGTATTACAAACTTCCGGAACTGGTTTCTAACCGCATTGTATTACAGCCCGAAGATTTTAGCAGTTATTATGAAATCAAGAGAAAATTCACCAATGGTCTGTTCCGAAACAATGTAGTGGCCAGATTGCAAGACGCTTTTGAGATCCTATTGACCCCATTAAAAATGCCAACGATACTGGATTCTATAAAAAAGAATCTGGCCGCTCTGTACAGTTTTGACGAAAAAAATGTCCCTCCTGATTTTCAGTATCGATACGATCTGCTCAATGATTTAATTGATACTTACAATGAGATCAGACTTTTATTATCAAATATGGACTATGATTTTTGCTTTCCCGACATCAAATCATTTCCCAAACACTTAATGCTGGGAGAAGTGCAAAAAAGCGGTCCTTGTTTTGAATACCGACATTCTTTTTACAAATCACCGCTGCTCACAGGACAAAACCTTAGTACCTGTAACGATTGTCTGCCTTTTGACACGCTTAACGAACCCGGGAAGAAAGACACCATTAACGAATTTATTGTCGATTTAGAAGGTAAAGAAATTACAATCTGTTATGGGAAAAATACAGATTTACAGCAATTGTACAGTCTGATAAAACGCTGCGTACAATTATTAGCGAATTACAATGTAAACTATACTTATATCAAAATCACTCCCAGTTTTGAATTGGGTTCACTTGGTAAAAAAGCAATTCCATTTTACAATAACGTGGGCGATCATCTTATTGAACTTTGGGATTACGAAAAAACCACTATCGGACAGCAGCGCAATAACAGAAGTTATCACGATAACTTATTGAATACAAAATGGCCTAACGAAATGGTCTCAGATCACAACTTCTACAGAATCGAAGGCCATCAGGGTACAGACTACAAAAAAGCACTAAAAACGATTCAGGCCATCAGACGTCAGTATGGTTTAGGATTCAATGTTGTTGTACTTGGAGTAAAAGCCTCTGAAGCCAAAAAAATAGTTGAAAATTATACCTCTTACTATCTGAACAAAAATCACGGATACGAACACAAATCCGGTGTAGCACCCGGCGGCACATTTGTCATGATTTATATTGAAGGTGAGTACAGTCAATATCCTTATTATTACGGTTATGGTTATCCGTACGAATATCCGCGTGGAAATTCTCTCGCAGGTGATTTTGAAAAAGAAGGCGATAAAAAAGAACCCGGAGAATCTATTGTGATAAATCCGGTAATAGCCGATTTTACCTTGCCGTATTTATGCTGCGATGATAATTTCATCACGTTGTCCTTACCTGTAAACCATATCTGCTTTGATGAAACAACGCCTTACTTCCCCTTTCACGTAACACCAACCGGAGGCTTTGTAAAAGCCGATGTAGACGAAGATTTGAATGGCGGAGTCACCAAAAATCAGTATGGAGAATTTGTTTTTGATCCAAAATTGGTCAGTGAAGAACTCATCGGAAAACCGATAACTTTTACAGTGAATAATTTTGAAACCAACTGTCAAATAACCATTTTCAGAAAACCAAAATTTGATTTCACTTTTGTCTTCCCGAAATCACTTAATAAAGATGGAGTTGTGGTTGATTTTAGTATTAGCGGTGAGAATCAGAAAGACATGAAATATGCTTGGGATTTTGGAGATGGCAGTGAGCCTGTTGCCACTACAGAAACAAAAATTCAGCATATTTATGCCTATGAAGTACCCGCTAAAGAAAGCTATAGCTTTCAGGTAAAAGTTACAGGTGAAAACGGAAACTGTAATGCTCAGGCACAGCATCCAGTGACTTTTGAAGTGCCTGTAGTCGTAGGTATCGACACCAGAAATATCTGCAGAAACGACCTTAAACCGCATGTTTTAACTATTGAACCAAATAGCAAAAAAACGGTTTTATCTGGTCCCGGAGTTTCCCAAAATGATGCAGGTCAATACATTTTTATCGGCAATAATGTTCCTAAAGATGTAGATCAGGTGGTTGTACTAATAAACGGTAAACCTTCGAACCTCACCATTATAATGCAGAATCCGCCTGTAGCTTTGTTTAGCTATGCAATCAGAAATAATCAGATTGCCTTTAGCAACAAATCTACGGATGCTTTAAAATACATCTGGAACATCGAAGAAGAGGTAATCGAAACCGATGCTACAGAAGCCATCATACGACCAACTTCGCTGTACAAAAACGACGTGATCAAAGTGTCGCTTTCTGCACTCAACAAAAGATGCGGCGAATCTGTCGACGGACCAAGAGATATCCGAATTCGTGAAAAACCGACTGAAAACCCCTGTCTGACTAATGCAGTAGAATTCGTCAAAAAAACGAACCTGACTTTTGAAAAAATCAACCAACAGCCTGAATTACAAAAATTCAGTAAAGAAACTCTTTCGCTGATTACTGAAATTCAGAAACAATTTGCAAGTGTTGAAAAAGAAACCAGTGCTTATATCAATGGTGATTTTAATACTGCATTAATCGAGATGTTTACAGACAGCATTTACAGTAATTTATTACTGGGTTCAAAAAATGCAAGAATGGAAGAGGAAAAAACGGTACTGAGTTTCCTTACCGAAAGTCATATCTCGCTTTTCTATACCATCATAAAATGTCAGCCCGCAGAACTCATAAACAAATTCGAAAAACCATTTACAACCATTACGGCACGTATAGACAGCTTGTTACAAGGTTTTGTAAAAAATCAGTATAAGACCGATCCTAAAGGAACCTTAAAAGCTTTCTTAACCGATCAGAAGATTCCGTTTAAGGACATCAAATTTATTCTGGAAGCCATCGAATCACAACTAAAAAGTTTAAACTAAGTGCAGCACCTTGGGAGCCATATCATCAACAAGCTGTTTCTGGAGGTCAATACCCAATCTAAAGAGAAGGCGTATTACCTCAAAGATCATCTCGATACGTTTCTAAAAGAAGAACTCCTTCCTCTTTTAGAAACCTATTTTGATACGCTCCATACCCAAATACCACTGTACAGTATTCAGATCGAAAAATTAGACCTGAACCTTTCTGTCGCTCCTGAACTTAATTTTAATGCCCTAAAGCTGGAAATTTTAAATCAGATTCAAAAACAGATTGACGATCAGATTCAAAAAGGTTTTCCCGATACGGAGCGTTACAAATTAATGAACCGCGAAGAAAAAAATAGTGATGAATTCTTCGTTTTTCTGGAAACGGGAACCAGTCCCTGGTGGGTGATTACCAGTGACAATAAATATGGTAAGAGCAATGTTAATGGTAATACTCCCCTTGGTCCGGAAGAGGACCCTCAATTACAAAAAAATATTGGAGACAAAACTTTCGGTTCAAAATTGCGAAATGCATTGAAAAACTCCCAAATCAGAACCCGTTTCATCAAACAATTATCAGACGCACAGATTTATGATATCCTTAAAAAAACACTTCTTTTAGCCGCCGATGATAAAGAAACAGCTACCAAAATAATTGAGAAGATCCATCGCAATATGCGCAAACTTGTTTCGAAATCGAAACAGGGCTTACATCAGCGCAATTTAATTTGGGAGATCGTCTTTTCGCAATTATTACAGCATGATGAGGCTCTGATAAAAGAAAAATTAGTGCAGTTAATTGCTTCTTTTGTTTCTATAACTCAGGAAAACCTGAAAATCATTTTGGAACAAATCAGGCAAAATGTATCCGATAAATCAGTCCTCTTGATACTAAGCAATCTTACTCCCGAAATAGCGGCTATAAAAACTCTTTCTGAACAAATCGCTTCCGACGTTCTTCCGGAAAGCGATAAAGAAGAATTCTTAAAATTAAAATTTTCAGAAACTGACAGATCTCCTGAAGTTGCTAACGAACCTCAGCCTGATACTAAAATGGAAGCTCGAGATCTAGAATCTGGAAATAAGGAAGAGAAAAAAAATCATACCGTTGGTGATCCTGATAAAAAGAAGAAAACCGAAGAAAATCGGAATCTTTCTTCAAAATCCCCGGAAACCGATGCTAAAGAAACGGCAGAGATCAATGCTCTTTTGAATCGTAACAAGGAAATCGAAGGTAAAAATGAAGAAACCAAAGATCTGGAAGACTGGCATTCGGCATTATTCCCTGCTGACGGAGCAACTTCGGATGTTCCTTCTTCACACTATGTAAACAATGCGGGACTAATACTGGTGCATCCTTTTTTGAAACATCTTTTTAGAAATTGCGGTTTACTCCGTAAAGACCATACGATAAACGATCCTGAAACTGCCGCCCATCTGCTACATTATATCGCGACAGAGCGGGAGCAGGATTACGAATCTCAAATGCTGTTCGAAAAAGTGTTGTGCAACATCCCCATAAACCGACCTATAAACCGAAACATTATACTCTCGGAAGAGTTAAAAGATCAAGGCAAAGAAATGCTGCAAGCCGTTTTAGACAACTGGCCGATTATGAAAAACTCTTCTATAGCCCTATTACAAAATGAGTATTTACAAAGACCCGGCAAAATAATTCTTAACGAAGACAATCCCAAAGTCATTGTCGAAAGAAAAACACAGGACATCCTATTAGATAAAATTAACTGGAATCTGGGAATTGTAAAACTCGCATGGAAAGACAAGATCATTTTTGTGGACTGGTAATACGATATAAAACATGGAAACCGAAAAAAACACATTTCTAAAAGAGGATGAACAAAATATTTTCTACGAGCAAAAACAAGCTCTCAAAAATATTTTTGAAAACCTCGATATCACAAAGATTGCCTTTGTAGGCGGAATTGCGGATTACATTAACCTCCGTGCTTATTATGATATGCCCATAAATGATATTGATATTATTTATGAAAATGAAGACGATTTATCACTCATTAAAAAAAATGAAGGGATCACCCGTTTTTTCAACCGCTTTTATGATCTGCAGGGGGAAGTTTTGGTTTCAGAATACCTGATCAACGATAAAAATGTCCATACGGATTATTACAAAAGAGATTTCTCTAAAATAGGCTTGACACAGTCCTATTTATTAGGTGAAATGGTATGGCACGCCACCTTTGATGAAATGAAAACATTTCATAATGACCAGATTCCGAAATTGACCTCAGACGCAACGGGTGAAAAATACGAATGGAAAAGGCTCTATAAACACAGTAAAAAAGCTTCGTTATACAACAACGTCTGCTATCTGGATGAAAAACAACAGCTGCAAACCTTAAGCGATATTTTATGGAAGAACCAAGAATAATATACAGCCTGAACGCTTTTCCTCTGATCAATAATCGTTGGCAAATGGGCAATAAACTTAAGGAAACCGTTTACATGACCGCTTTGAGTATTTTGTACAGTCATCTTTGGTACAAAGACATTGAGCTTTATGCAGACGAAACTGCCTATAACTTTTTGTATATGCTGCCCTGCAGAATCACAAAAATGGATCAGGAACACAATAAAGAATTGTGGATGAAATCAAAAATTCATGCCATCGAAAAGCAAACTAAACCGTTTGTTCACCTCGATACAGATGTATTTATAAAAAAGAAAATCAATTTCAATTTCGACTCCATTATTCTCGAACGCAGAGAATGCGGTTATGAAGCGCACTATAAAAAGCAAATCGATTTTTTTAATCAATACACACAAAATTTACCTTACTGGCATCCTGATTTAGGACTTTCCTACAGCTGTGGCATACTGGGATTTAATGACCTGACACTGCGCGATAAATTTATAAATGCCTATTATGATCTGGAAAAAATCTATACCACAAACCGTAAGGAATTCGAGCCATTAAAACAACAGGGGTTTGAGCCCTGTATTGTCATAGAACAATACAATCTGGCTTCTGTATTAGACTATAACAATATTACGCCTACCCTGCTTCTTAAAGGAAAAAATATAACAGAACAGAGTAAATATGCCAATGAAATAAGCTACAGTCATCTCTTTGGTATTAAAAAGTACAAAAAAGACATTACGGAAGAAATTGAATTTCGATTGTTTAAAATATTTCCGTACTGGTACGCACAAATAAAGATCGAGCTGGAAAAGCATCAGATCATACCAAAAGAAGAAATCAGCTCTCCAACGATGCTCGCATCGTAGCCCCCTTTATTCCGGAAAATTGATCCCGTAAAGGGTAAAGAAATATTTTTTTTATTTCAAATAATAAAACAATGAAGTGATGAGAACGCTAGAAAATAAAAAACCAATTACGCACTCCTCCTCTTCTGCTTTTTTTGGACCTAAAATCCAGAAAAAACTGAAAACCGGAACAGTCGGTGACCAGTTTGAGGTTGAGGCAGAACGGGTTGCTGATAAAGTAGTAAATAATAATTCATCCGGAGGAAGTCTTCTGCAGTCGAAAGAAAACGTACAACAAAAACAAATTGCAAAGACTATCTCTTCTGTTCAGAGTAAGGAAATCAAACAAGAGGAGCCCGTACAGAAAAAATCCGATAAGAAAGAAGAGGAAAAACCGGTACAAAAGAAATCGGACAAGAAAGAGGAAGAGAAACCTGTTCAGAAAAAATCCGACAAAGAAGAAGAAAAGCCAGTTCAGAAGAAATCCGATAAAAAAGAAGAGGAAAAACCGGTACAGAAAAAATCAGACCAGAAGGAAGAAGAGAAACCGGTACAAAAGAAATGCGCCGATTGTGAAAAAGAAGAAAAAGTACAGTCTAAAGATCAAAAAGAAGAAGACAAGGCCGTACAAAAGAAAGAGCAAAATCCCGATGCCGAAATCGAGAATAATGAGCTCGAAGGAAAACTGGACCACTCAAAAGGTGGTGGAAACGGCCTAGACAAAAAAACCAAAAAAGAGATGGAATCGGGTTTTGGTGCAGATTTCAGCGATGTAAAAATTCACACGGATACTAATGCTGTTCAAATGAGTCAGGAATTGGGAGCACAAGCTTTCACCAATGGCAACGATGTCTATTTTAACAAAGGAAAATACAATCCGGATTCCCGGGAAGGGAAACATTTGCTGGCACATGAGTTAACCCATACCATTCAGCAAACCGGAGCGGTGCAAAAATCAGTCGATCCTTCTGCAACTGCAGCTGAAGATTTAGAATCTCCTCGTTTTAAAGGAGATTACAAATTAGAGCAAACGCACGATGATTTAGATTATCTCGCTACCGGATGTAAGGGAGAGCCGGTACAAAAAGTACAATCGGGTTTAATGGATTTGGGTTATCAACTTCCTAAATTCGGTGCCGATGGTGATTTTGGCAGTGAAACACGAGCAGCTGTATTCAAATTTCAATCCGATAACGGTCTGAGCTACGATGGTGTTGTTGGCGTACAAACGATTGGCCGTTTAGATGATATTTATGTTGGAAAAGGCCCAGGCCCGGGCAAAGACAAAAAGAAAAAACCACCAAAGAAAAAAGACAAAAAGACCTGCGATATAACGAATATATTTCACTTCTCCTCAGATCCGGTTCATATTGAAACATTAGAAACAAATGGTGATTGTAAATCATTTTCTATCTCATTAACAACGACAAGAAATAAAAATGAGAACCCCTGTTCAAGTTACAGCGTCGAAATTATCGATTCCACAGGGAAAAGTTTAATGAAACCAACCTCGTTCAAAATTGGCGGTACAGTTCCGATTAATTTCACCGCCCCAACTGCAGGCAAGTTCAGCTTG
Source organism: Flavobacterium sp. N502540 (assembly GCF_025947365.1). Lineage (NCBI taxonomy): Bacteria > Pseudomonadati > Bacteroidota > Flavobacteriia > Flavobacteriales > Flavobacteriaceae > Flavobacterium > Flavobacterium sp. N502540. Next base: position 2,769,431 of record NZ_CP110012.1, on the reverse strand, counting down.
ATCATTGGAACTCCGGCTTCCTGTGGAGAGAATGCTTTTAAAGGTGTGGGATCAAAACACAGACATTAATAAAATCAAGTACCGTTAACGACACATGGGAGCCTTTAACCAAAAATCAAAATCCAATCCTTCCGGACCATCCGCCTTTAATTCAAGGCAGGGTGAGGATTTTTTTGGCGTACAGACAAAACTCAGTATCGGAAAATCGAATGACAAATATGAAGTTGAAGCCGACAAAGCAGCTGATCAAATCGTTTCTCAAAAACAAAATGCCAAATCGGAATCTTTTTTTAGTCCGTCTCCTGTAGTTCAAAAAAAATCATTAGCAGAACGAAGTACGCCTGTTACGCAATTAAAAACGGAACAGGAAGAAACACTTCAAAACAAAACGGAAACGGCTGCCATTGAAGCTCCTAAGACAGTCGAAAAAAATCCGATTTCAAAACCACTGATTCAGCAGAAAAAAACCGAAGAGGAAGTTCAGACCAAAGAAGAGGAACAGGAAATTCAAAAAAGTGCTGACACTGAAACAAGTCCAACAAATACAGCATCGCTGGAAAGCAAACTTCAGAGCAGTAAAGGTGGTGGTTCTCCTATGGCCAATGCCACTCAAAACCAAATGGAATCCGGTTTTGGAGCCAATTTCAGCAAGGTGAGAATCCACAATGATTCTAATGCTGTTCAGATGAACAAGGAACTGGGTTCTCAGGCTTTTGCCAATGGCAATGACGTCTATTTTAACGAAGGAAAATACAATCCCGATTCTCAGGACGGAAAACATCTGTTAGCACACGAACTTACGCACACGATACAGCAAGGCAATAAACCCAACATTCAAAAACAAGATACGCCAAGCAATTTAGACAGTCTAAACGAAATGCTCGACAGCTGGAATGTTCCTGAAGATGAAGTCATTTTAATGTGTTCTCAGCTTAACGATACTGAAAAAGCAACTGTTTTAGGCAATAGCAGCTACAAAACCAGAATGGCTGCAGCACTTAATGTAGCCGAAATGATCAGAGCAGTTAATAATTTGGGAGCTCCTCTAAATACAAAACTGGAATGGGTAAATGCCGCCGCTACCTTTGGAACATTTTTCATGGCGTACAGCGAAATCAAAGGAATGGTGACCGCTGCCGATCAACCGCAAAGAGATGTTTTAAAAACCGATGTCTGGAAAAGCTTTTTTGTTGGCGTTTGTACGAATGCCAATATGATTGAAGCTCTCGACGATTTACAATTTGATTTAATAACAAAATTAATATGGCTTAAAGCAGAGGTCTATTCAGCCAGTTGGTCAATCAGCTATTCAGAGATAAAACCCTGGATTACAAGTGCCAGCACCAATCAAACTGAAAGAGATGCCCTAAAAGTACATACCGATGTAGGCATGAATTTCTTTGTAGACGTTTGCGACAACATCACTATGATTGAAGCCTTAAACGATCTGCAGTTTGATTTAACTACTAAATTGACCTGGCTGAACGCCGAAATGTTCGTAACGAGATTCGAACTCGATTATGCTACTATAAAACCATGGATCATACATTCCAGTACAGACCAGGCACAAAAAGACGCTTTAAAAACACCTCTCTGGAAAGATTTTTTTAGCGCGGTTTGTGATAATACGACCATGGTCGAAGCTGTAACCGATCTCAATTTTGACATTGTAACACAATTAGAATGGATTAATTATGAAGGTTCAGATTTCATTCCGAAACTTACCTGGCTTCTGAATCACAGTACCGATTATGATGTCATTCGAAATGAAATCTTAAGTGCCTCTCCCGGCGACAGACAAGCTGCATTGGCAGATACAAGCATCAGAAGCTTAATCAATTCAAAACTGACGGCTCCGGTTTCTGTTGCTATTTTCTCTCATCTGTTATTGGGTTCAATGTATTGGAGAAACCCTCCTAATAATGATTTCTTTGCCTATTTTGTGACCAATGGCGGTTCCGGAACACTTCCGGCTGCTGCCACTATGAATTGCTGGGAAAGTATCATGTACGCCGCTTATCTGTCTAACAAAATTAATGCTTCCTGGATTCAGACCTTCTATAATAATGCATTTAGTTCCGGCGGAGATCCAAATATTTTGATATGGAGTCAATTGGGATGGAACAGCGGTTTGCCTGTCTATCCGGGTACGACGCCAACGGTCGGACAGTTAATTTTTTATACCGAATCTGGCAGACCTTATCCGGGGCACGTTGCGATGGCAATCGACGGAACGCATGCCATCAGTCTTTGGTCGCAGCCTAATAATGACTTTTTTATACAGCGTGTCAATATTAACGTGTTTTCGGGAGTAATTCAAATTTCTAATCCTCCTTGGTAAATTATGCAATCCGATATGAAAAAGGCTTTATCTTTATTATTAATTTTAGTATTTACCAATTGTCAAAACGTTTCTAAAATGAATCCCGAAAACAAACATGACCTTACTTTTAAAATTGTCTATAAACAATCGATAGATTCCGTACCTGCTTTATCAAAGTATCCTACAATCGGTAAAAACGGACACGAATATTCCCGTATAGACATCCCAAACCCTGAACTTTCATTTCCTGGAAAATATATGGAATTGTATGGAACTTCAGAGGCATTAATTGGTCGATATGTTTCTGAGAATGGCACACGGGACAATCATTTTTTCTCCATCCTCAATGATTCCTTTGACTACCATTCCGATTCGGATGTTATTGATGTGGCTGTTACTGCAAATGGTGATTTTCTGAAGTTAACTTCTGACATCCTGTATATCGTAAAAAAAGATAATGTCAAAATTCAGCATCCTTTAAAAGGAATGAAAATTATTCTTTCAGAAAACAAAGACATTTGGGTAATTGGGATCAGTAATGCGTGGCTGATTGAGGGTGATTATACAAAAATCAAAGTCCTTGAATGGTTCGGCGGTATTCATACTGTTTCTTATCAAAATGCGCTCTATTGCATCGATAATTCTAAAAGCGCAATTGTTTCTTTGGATACAAAAGGTATGGTTACCAATGAGAAAACCGTACAAAATTTCGGTCCCTTTGAAAAGCTCGCCGGCTTCTGGGGCAGTAAATATATTACCCTTGAAGGTTCTACTTTCAGATGGTATGAGAAATCTGTTCTGAAAAGAAAAATAGCACTTCAGTCTGCGGGTGTTTTAAATAATGGAGAGGTATTTATTTCTTATACCGAAAACAAAAAAACCTACTTAAAAACCAATACTATATCAAAAGAATGGGATGTTCCCGAAGATGCTAAAAGTTACATTCTACCCATTGTTTTTGAAAAAGGAGATTCCTATTTCGGTTATCATTTGAACAGCTCTGGTGAATTCAGTAAAAAAGATAAAAAGGCACAAGAAACAAACCATATTGATGAAAAAGTGTACGAAAAAACCATATTGCCTTATCGATGGAAAATTGGACAAAGCCGTTATTTCAATATTCCGAACTACGATAAGTTACTGATATCCCTGGTTGGGCCTAAAGAAATTGTTCTAATGGAGATCAATAGTTCTTTTTAAATTTTAAAACGGTAAAATATGACTTAATTATGGGTGCTCTTGCTAAAAAAACAGCTCATTCCTCCAATCAGACTACCTCAACGAATGAGCGAGGCAGCAGCCCTTTTTTTGGTTTACAGGCAAAACTCAGCATCGGCAAATCAAACGATAAATATGAAGCGGAAGCCGACAAAACTGCAGATCAGATAGTCGCTAAGACTCCTAAAAATAATTCTGAACCGTTTTTTAGTCCATCACCCATCGTTCAAAATAAATTAGAGGAGGTACAGAAAAAGGAGGAAGCCGCTCCTCAAAAATCAATAGCGGAAAACCTCTCTCCCATTGTTCAGTTAAAATCAGAAAAAGAAGAAAAGGAAACCATTGTTCCTGAAAAAGCAACTGTCGAAGAAACTCCTCAGAATAAAACCGAAGTTCCTCAAAACGAAACGGTCAAAACCACTGAAACCATTTCTGTTCCAAAACCAATTGTTCAGCAAAAGAAAACAGAAGAAGAGGTTCAAACTAAAGAGGAAGAAGAAATCCAATCCAAAGAAGACGAAAAAGAGCTTCAAATGAGTGCCGGTGCCAATGCAAATCCTTCCGATGATTCTAATCTGGAAAGCAATTTAAACCATAGCAGAGGTGGTGGTGCTCCACTTTCTAAAAACACTAAAACGGAGATGGAATCCGGTTTTGGGGCTGATTTTAGCAATGTAAGAATTCATAACGATTCAAACGCCGTTCAAATGAACAAAGAGCTGGGTTCACAGGCCTTTGCCAGCGGCAACGACATCTACTTTAACGAAGGCAAATACAATCCGGGGTCACAGGGAGGAAAACACCTTCTGGCACATGAACTAACTCATACCGTTCAACAAGGAGCCAGTGCTGTTCAGCCTAAAATGATCCAGAAAACGACAACTCCATCTACCGGCGGCAGTGCTGTAACACCTCCAACTGGCGTTACACCCCGCGACGAGGCAAATGGTCAATTCAGTTATGAAAAAGGTGGTCTTACCTATCGCATTAGTACAAGCTCATCACTGGCTTTGACACTTCCCCTGATAAGCATTTCTGATTTCAAAGTTAGAAATACAAGCCTGTTCACAAGACCTCTGGTCATGCCGCCTCCCGGACGTAATACACAGCAGCCCCAAAACTGGGATGCAGGAACAGCGGTACAGGCAAACCATAATTTAGACACTAAAATAACCGAAGCAACTCAAAGCGGAGGTTATAGCAGGGCCGAAAATGAAAACGAACGGGTCTATTTCTTTAAAGGAAAAAATAAACCTGAATTAAATATTTTCGGAACACGAGCAGAATTACTGCCACTGGCGAAATTACCAATATGGGATAGAGAGAAAAACGCAACTACTTTTCAAATCGACCATATTGTCGAACATCAATTAGGAGGTAATGACACTGTTGCCAATTACGAATTATTGGAAGCTTCAGCAAATGGAAGTTCAGGTTCTTCTATTGCCTGGGAAATGAACCGTAAAATAAAAGATGCCTATGATGTGTTTATGTCGCCTTATTATCAGACTAAAACAGACAAACCCGTTTTACCCGCACGGCCAGGCAGAGGAAATCAATATGTCAATCTTTTCAAAGACATCGGCTATAACATTTCCTTTTTAGATTTTAATTTTGCACTACGCACACAAACCGGAATGCCCGATCGATACTGGTCTTTCGATGAGATTAATCGAGGACTTCATTTGAATGAAATTGAGTCGCTAACAGGAGATGAAATGAGGAGAATGGGTACTGAAGACGATCCTGCCTTATTCATCTCTCCAAATGGAGGCGAGCGGCTAACAATTCCTCAAGGTAACCGATATCCTGTCGAAGGGTGGCTTCCAAGAGTCGATTTAAAAGAGCGTCCCGATTTTCAAAATCTGACTCTGAAAGTCGATGCCTACAAATCAGCAGACCTGAGAAATACCAACAAAATATCGGCCTCTTATCCGGATATGACCTGGAATTTAAAGAAAATTCCAAATACCTATATCTTTTATGTAGACAAACAATCCACTATAGATAATGCCGTAACCGGTACCGGAGGTGTTTTCCAAAGTTTGCGTTTACCCGGAATGAGTCCGATTCAAATCGACCAGATGGACCTTACTCCTGCCGGATTTGCCGGAAGCGGAAAAGTATTACCTACCGTTCCTTTAATAAGCGATGCCGATATTGATATTGTAATCGATGGAGATGGTGTTCGCTTAAGAAAATTATTCACGGCAGATGAATTTCATTTCCCTTCCCCATTCGTTATCGAAAATGCTTCACTCGAAGTCTCGTTCGGAACAAACGGATTGGGAATTGCCGGAAGGGTCGATTTTGGAATCAATAACGTAGGAAGCGGACACATACAGGCAGCAGCTTCCATGGCCAACGGATTTGCCCTCGAAGGAGCCTTTAATTTTGACAGTACCTTATTTAATCCTGCCGAGATCAATGTGGAATATAAAGATAATATTTGGACTATAGGCGGAAGAATTGGTATTACACAAGGAACTATCAGAGGGGTAAAAAGTGCCACAATAGAAGCCCGATACAGCGAAAATACCTTTACGGCATCAGGAGAAGCGGAACTTGACATTCCGGGAATCAGAAGCGGAACCATGCAGGCGACCTACAGCGATGACGGATTCTCAATTGGTGGTCAGTTTCAATTAAGAGATGACATTCCGGGAATTAGAGGAGGAAGTGTTTCGGCTTCCATTGCCAAACAAAACGGAGCGGAAGAGTACAATGTAAGCGTTTCAGGTACGGCACAGCCTAAGATCCCGGGGATCAATTCTTCTTTAACCGTTACCTATGAGAATGGCGCGCTAACACTTACCGGATCTGCCGATTACTCAAGAGGAATGCTAAGCGGTTCTGTGACCGTAGGAGCGACCAACCGAACGATCGGCGAAGATGGCCAACCCACTGGTGAACCTGATGATACCATGCGAGTTTACGGAGGAGGAACCTTAACGCTTCAGTTAACTCCATGGCTTGCCGCCACCGCTGGCGTTAAATTTTTACCAAATGGCGAAATGGAAGTGACCGCCAGATTGGCAACCGACACTTATGATGTATTCCCCCGCAAACAATTTGACCGAAATTTATTCACCGTTCCAACAATTGAAATTCCACTGTTTGCCATACCACTGGGTCCGAGAAGTCTTGGATTGGTTGCCCAGGCCAGTGGTGGTCTCGATTTCACTGCAGGATTTGGTCCGGGCCAGTTACGAAACTTGTCTGCCGAAATTACATACAATCCGGAACACGAAGAATTGACAACAGTGGCCGGACATGGCGAATTTGCAATTCCTGCCGATGCCGGTTTAACCCTACACGGTGATTTAGGATTAGGCCTAAGTATCGGAATTGCCAGTTTATCGGGTGGAATTGAACTCGCCGGAACATTAGGACTTGAAGGGGAAGCCGGAGCTTCTGTCGATGTGAACTGGAGTCCTCAAACCGGACTCGCATTAGACGCCGAAGGTCATATAACGGTAAATCCCAAATTTACATTTGACATCAATGCCTTTGCCCGTGCAAGTCTCGGAATCGGATGGTTCTCTATTTCTGAAACCTGGCGATATAATCTGGCATCTTTTAGTTGGGGGCCGGACATTCAGTTTGGTTTGGTATTCCCAATTCATTATAGAGAAGGCGAACCTTTTGACATCTCTTTCGATGATATTGAAGTAATTTATCCTGAACTGGATGTAATTGATATGGCTAAAGACCTGGCTTCCGATGTCAAAGATGATATTTTTGATTAACGCTTAAAATGATTTATTATGAAAACAGACCCTAAAGAAATCAACAATCAAGGAGTCGCATACTTTCTGAATAACAATTTTGCCGAGGCGAAAAATAAATATATGGAAGCACTCTCTTTAGATGCCAACAATACGACTGCTTTAAATAATTTAGGTCTTTTATATCTTCATGAAAAAAAGAATAAAGAAGCAGAAGCCTTGTTCCGAAAAGCATTTACGGTCTCAGAGAATGAAACCTATGCCTTAAATCTTGGACACAGCCTGACCAATCAAAATCAGTTTGAAGAAGCCGAGAAATACTATCTAAAAAGTATCGATATCAAAAAAACCAATTTACAGTCCTGGGAAAGTTTGGTTTCACTTTATGAATATACCGGACAATTTCAAAAAGCAACAGATACTTTACAAACCATAATTCTTACTCTGAATCATCACGTCACCTATAAAATAAGACTTTCAAAAATCTTAATCAAAACTGAAAAATATAAGGAAGCGCTGGACCTATTGCACAACTCACTGGATGAAAAAGGCACCGAGTCTGAAGTTTTATATTACATCGCATTTACACATTTCAAAAATCAAAATTTAGGTCTGGCAAAAACAGCTGTCGAAAGCAGTTTACGTTATAATCCTTTCCGGGAATTATCTCTTGAGCTCGGAGCAACAATAGCCCTGAGTTTATCTGATAATGAAACAGCTGTAAACTATTGGAATAGAATACTGGAAATCAACCCAATGAATCATATTGTAAGAATCAACAAGAGCCTGCTTCTCATTAGCAAAAAAGAACTCGAACAAGCGATAAACGAACTTGCATACGTACTCCATTTTGATTCAAAAAACGCAAAAGCACTCTATTACAAAGCATTGCTCTATCTGGAAGAAAAGAGTACATCCGCTGAAGGAGAAAAAATCCTGACCGATTTAACACAATCTGAAAATGACTATGCAGATATGGCTTTTCAAATGATAAATAGTTTAATTAAAAAGAAAGATCATGTGGATTAATGAATTTAAAGATTTGGATGAAATTAAAGCTTTTTTGATCGATCAAATTAATTACGATGAAAGTAATGGTTTTTCGTTCATGCAGATTGCCTTAAAAACCGATTTTAAAAAAGTAACCGATATACTTGGAGAACCTGATACGCTCAATTCAAAAAGTGAACAACAGCAAACAATAATTTACAATGCCATGGTAGATCATCCGACAGAAGGAAAAAGAGACCATCATAAATTGAATGCTCTTTTTTGGTTTTTTCATTATGAACCGTTAGAAACAATCCGTATTCATTTTGATTATTATAAAATGGGCCGATTTACCGTTTCCTATACTAATTTTATTCATGAACTGTTCTTGTCTATTATTGAGAAGTTAGGCAAACCCGATAAAAAATCACTACGACAAGGAAAAGAACAAGTCACCTACACCAGAGAAAAATACAGCCTTTCTTTATGGTCAAATGTTGAAGGATTAAGAATTCAAATAATGCAACAATAAGAACCCGGATAAAAATGATATAACAAAATGGAAAATATATTCACTTACCTGAAAAGCCAATTTATCTTTCAGCTTGACAGACTTTTTCAAGCCGAAAACCCAACCGGAAAACCTGTTTTAAATCAACTGGATTCCAGCGGGTTTATTAACGAATTTATCATTGAAAATAACCTCACCGAAACAGATACTCTCTTATTGGGATTAGCTCTTGTGCATCATATCAAACCTGACTTTTTAAGTTCAATTATTGCAGAATATTTACCTAACGGAGGAGAATTACCTGAATTTGGAGGTGTGAAATCAAAGAACCACCGCGGCATTTTACCAACAGGCGAAACGGCTCAATTTTTAGTTGCAGGGAATGATCTCGATAACCGGATTTCATTCTATAATTACCTGCACAATCAATCTTTTTTGTATCAAAAAAGAATCATTAAAATAGAATCTGTTCCAAATGGTGAACCTAAACTGAGTGGTTTACTGATTCTTGAAGACGAATACATCGAAAAATTCATCACCGGAAAAATCTTAAAACCTCAGCTTAGCAGTATTTTCCCTGCTCAGCTAATTGAGACCGCATTAGACTGGGACGATCTGGTGCTCAATTCTTCAACTTTAAATCAGATTAAAGAAATAGAAACCTGGCTTAAATTTAATGAGATTCTGCTTCACGAATGGAACATGAAAGCTAAAATTAAACCAGGTTTCAGAGTGATGTTTTATGGTGCGCCGGGAACCGGAAAAACCCTTACGGCCTCACTTCTTGGAAAATATACGCAAAGAGATGTTTACCGAATTGACTTGTCTATGGTAATTTCGAAATACATTGGCGAAACCGAAAAAAATCTGTCAGCTCTTTTTGACAAAGCCGCCGATAAAGACTGGATTCTTTTTTTCGATGAAGCTGATGCCATTTTCGGAAAAAGAACTAACGTAAGAGATGCTCATGATAAATACGCCAATCAGGAAGTGTCCTACCTGCTGCAGCGTATCGAGAATCATCCCGGACTGGTTATACTGGCTTCTAATTTTAAAGCAAATATTGACACCGCTTTTACCCGAAGATTTCAATCCATAATTGAATTTGAGGTACCTTCTTCCCGTGAACGCTTACAGCTTTGGGAGAACAACCTGCCCAAAGGAATTAGAATCGCTGAAGATGTAAATCTTAACGAACTTTCAAAAAAATACGACATTACCGGAGCCAATATTGTGAACATCATTCAATATGCCTGTCTGAAAACACTCGAAGACGAAAACGAAAGTATCAAACTTCATCATCTTCTTCAAGGAATTAAAAAAGAGTATGCAAAAGAGGGCAAAATGATGTAACCTAACCTTCTCTATTTACAAAATAAACTACTGAACACCAGATTCTTTAAACAACACTTTTAATCGATCTTCAGATGGTCTGGGTGCATTCGGATCCACAATATTACCTTGCGGATCGATTAAAATGAATCGTGGAATACCGATCACTTCATAAGCAGTCTCAAAGGAAGTATCTCCATTAGCAAATAATTGAACTCCTGTCAATCCAAGATCCGTCACCATTTTTTTCCATTTGTCATGATCTTTTACACGATCTGTAGAGATGCTCACAAAAACAATATTTTTATCATGAAATTCTTTCTCACAGGCTTTAAGAAATGGAATTTCTTTTTTACACGGTCCGCACCAGGTTGCCCATAAATCAATATAAACAAACTTACCCTTAAAGTCATCTAAAGAGGTTTTGCTACCATCAAAATTCTCGTAATTAGAAAATTTTGGTGAAACTTTTCCTTTAGGCAAAACTTCTTCCTGATGTTTTTTTAATCCTGTAGTTTTATCATATCGGGCCACGCAGCTTTTCTTAAAATCATCAAAATTTTTATTTTCAGATTGAACAAAAGGCATTTCCAGACCTTTTGTTTCGGAAAGCAGCTTTTGATAACCTGCTACAATTTTATCTATTCTTGCCAGAAATTCATCTTTCCCCAGTTGAAAAATTGATTTATCTGAAGTTGCTTTTTCAGTATACAAGGCTTTCTTAAATAAATATTTGTTAGGTATAGCGCCCTCACCTGTAAAAGCCATTGTCTCATCCCATTGTTTCGTATCGAAAGTAATTTTAAGATTATAACCATTTTTAAGGTAAAAAAAGCCTTGTTCTTTTCCATCAAATATGCCATAAACTCCTTCTTTTACACGAAGTGTATCAGAAAAGGTCCCATCTGTCTTAATGTTAATTCTTTTAAGCGGTTTTCTATTTATAAAAACGAGCAAAGAATCTGAATTTTTATCTGTAATTTTTCCGGACAAACGTACATAGTCTTTTGTGCTTTTCTGTGCAAAGCAATTTAAACTAAGAATAAGAACTATAATTCTTAAACAATACCATTTCTTCATTAGATTTCTCTTTTAAATTTTATTATGCATTACTTTTTTTGCGGAGTTCCGGAAATTATTCTTTCTTATAAATAATTCCGGACTTCACGGTCATAAAACCGTCTTTTAGATTTTCAATATTTTGTACAGGATCTGAATTGGTTATATAAAGATCTGCGCGTTTGCCAATAGCTATAATCCCTCTGTCTTGTATTCCAATACTTTCTGCCCCAATTCGTGTAGCACTTATCAGAACATCTTTGTTGGTAAAGCCACAGTTGTCAGTCAATATTTTTATCTCTTTGAATAATGGAACAACATTATCTTTTTCGAATAAATAAGGCCAATCTGTCCCTGTAGACACCTTAACACCAAGCTCATGGGCTCTTTTAGTTATTTTCATCCCATCAAAAAGTTTATTGTTGTTTCCCATGTAATTGGTTGCATCCAGTATCACATTGTTTGCTTTCATCAGGAGTAACAACTTGTCCATTTTTATATTGTCGATGGCTGGTGGTCTTTTGTGATGATCCATCTTTCCTACTGAAAAATCATATGGAATATCGAACGCATGCGACATAGAATTTACTTTCGCATCAGCAGCATCCGTTGGTGTAGCAGGAAATACTGCCGCATGGCTCCAACTCTGTAATCCTTGCTTCTTTGCTTCTTTCACAATTTTTTTGATCAGCTTAACACTTAAATCTGAGTATATTTTTATTCCGGTTACACCAGCTCCTTTTGCTTCAGCTACAACCATTTTAATATTTGTCGTGTCTGTAATAGTACGTTCCCAGGGAGTATCTTTTTCTTTAGTATACTTTCTCACTTCATTAAAATATTCTGGTCCTGCAAATTGAGCTGCGTAAAAAATGGAAGGAGCCGGCAATTGATTCAGTTTGCTTGCTCGTTTATAATCTGCAAGAATAATAGCATTTCCTACCATGTCTCTGACTGTTGTTATCCCGGCATAGATCATTTTAGAAAGCTGGTCCTCCATATATTTATTATTTTCCTCTCTATTGAGATTCGGAACTGTTGCCAGATGAACATGTGTGTCTATCAATCCGGGTAAAACATATTTTCCGGTGATATCGATTACTGCTGCTCCCGGATACGCACTAAAATTATCAGTATACAAAATATCAGCAATTTGATTGCCCTTAATGATGATACTGCCTGTCTTTAAATCAAATGTATCATCAAAAATAAATCCGTTCTTTAGTATGGTTACTTTTATGTCTACCTTCTTTTGTGAGTATCCGGTTATTAGGTTAAATAGCGAAAACAAAAAGATTAGAGCCAATTTTTTTTTCATATCAGAGCGTTTTATAGTATTTGAAAACAGATTTAATATCCCGGATTTTGTGCAATGCCAGAACGATCAATTTCAGTCTGTGGAATAGGTAAGGCAAATCGATTGGCATTCGCTGTCAAACCAGTACCATCTGCCCTGTTAAAACCTAATCCAAGTCTTTTAAGATCGGTAAATCTAAAGCCTTCAAAGGCCAATTCTCTTCTTCTCTCATTTAAAATTTCTTTACCCAGATCGGTCCCTGTATAATTCCCTATACCTCTGGCATTTCTTAATTTATTGAGGTTAATTAATGCTGAGGCATTATCACTTCCCTGGAAGTAAGATTCTGCCAGTATTAAATACAATTCAGGTACTCTCATTAATTTTAAATCTATATTACCTGGATCTGATGCCGAAGCGTTTGTAGTTCGGGTACCTGCTTGTTTTTTAGGATAATAACTGTTTGCGATAGTAGGATGATTTTTAAAATATACTGTAAATCTAAAATCTTTCGTCTTATCGTAAAGATTGATTAAATCAGTCGATACCAAATAGGGATAACTCGAAAGCACAGGTATAGCCAAAAGTGCTGCATTCTGTCCCATTTCGGTATTTTCAAAACGTATTCTGAAAATAATTTCACCAGAATCATCCTTATCCCATTCCTTTTGCAGAGCAGCCAGCGTATTATCTAATTTATATCTGGCATCTGTTAAGGCTAAATTACTGTATACAATTGCATTTTTGTAATCGGCTGTCTCATGACATACACGGGCTGACAATGCATAAATAGCCGTCTTAGAAATCCTGTACGAATTAACCGTATTGGTGGCTAAAGCTGCTGCTTCATTCAAATCTGCCTGAATAAACTGAATCACTTCAGCTGTCGTATTTCTTTGTTTTATATCTAACAACTTGTCTGTTTCGAATCGATAGGGGACCGATAACGCTTTTTTATCAATAATATAAGCAGGTGAATAAAAGCGGTATAAATTATAATATAGCAGTGCTCTTATACCTAAGGCTTCTCCCAAAAAAGCATCTTTATTGGGTAAAGAACTTATCCTTGCCATCTTAATAATCGTATTCACATGATTAATCGCCTGATACGAAATCCTCCAGAATCCCTCTACATTACCGGTTGCGCTACTGTAGCCCAGTGGATATATGTTTCCAGAGCTGTTATCGAAAGAAAAGTCTTTTGAATTTGTTGAACTTAAAAGATCATCACTAATAGCTTCCGGAATGGTGTAAATTCCAAAGTAATACCCGTAAAAATCTTGTTTCATAACAGCATAAACACCATCCAAAGCACTTCTGAAACCGCCTTCTGTCTGAAAGAGTGTTTCGGGAGCCAATTGATCCAAAGGTTCTTTGTTGATAATATCATCAGAGCAGCTGCTAAATAAAGTAACCACTACTGCCGTAAAGAATAATTTTATATTTGTTTTCATATGTCGCTCTTTATTTTTTCTGTCGAATAAAACTCTTTTATGTCCCTTATTAATTGATATCCCATTAACAAGTAGAATTTTGTAATTTGTTGTATATTAAAAGCTGGCATTCAGGCCTAAAGAATACGCTCTGACAATAGATGAAGAAAGTCCAATGCCTCCGGCTGCAGTAGCATATTCCGGATCAATATAGCTAACAGCTGTTTTGGTAAAAAGATTTTGTCCCTGAACATAAATTCTAAGGCTTTCAATTCCCGTTTTCTCTAAAATACTTCTCTGAAGTGTATATCCCAGGGCAACGTTCTTCAATTTAATATAACTGGCATTCTCTAAAAACTGAGTAGAGGATTTGTAATCTGACTCCAGAAATGCATTGGGGTTAGTTGTATTCACCTGTCTTACAGCTAAATTTGACTGATCACCGGGATTTTTCCACGCTTTAAGCACAGCTGTACTTTGATTGTAGCCCGGATTGTTATATAAGTTATAGATTCCTTCATTCAAAACATAATGACCTCCTGCATAAGATACCAAAACCGACAGGTCAAGTTGTTTGTATCTGAACGTATTGGTTAAACCTCCATAATATTTAGGCATAGCGGTTTTGTTGCTAACCTGTCTCAGATTACTAATTTCAGTTGCATTGGTTGTCGTTTTATTGGTATTATAATCTACTAGCGTTCCATCCTGTTTTCTGTACTGGTTAAAACCTGTGACCGGATTAACACCAGCCCAATCTGCAATATAAAAAGATCGTATTGCACTTCCTTCCTGGAACACGGTAGATCCCGAATTAAAAAGAATATCCTTTTTGTCTGATAAGGCTATAACTGTTCCCTTGTTGAAAGCAATATTAAAATCAGTAGTCCAGTTAAAATCTTTACCTTTTAAATTTACAGTATGAAGACCAATCTCAACACCTTCATTTCTAAAATTTCCAATGTTAGAAATCAGCTCTGAAAAACCGGAAGTTAAAGGAATCGGTTTATTGTTCAGTAAATCTTTAGTATCTCTAATGTAATAATCAACAGTTCCTGAAATACGATTATTAAAGAATCCGTAATCTATCCCAAAATTTTTATTATAATTCTTCTCCCACGTTAAATTTGGATTTTCTCCCCTTGTCAGATAAGGCACCGTACTCCCTGCATAAGTCATTTGACTCTTGTACCCATATAAGGATTGAGAAGCAAAATCCCCAATAAAGTCATTTCCGGAAGTACCAATACTGGCACGGAATTTTAAAGAACTTATCGTTTTATTATCTTTAAACAAATCTCTATGAACATTCCATGAAGTTCCTACAGACCAGAAATTAGCATATTTGTTATTATCTCCAAAACGGGAAGAACCGTCTCTTCTAAAGGATAATGACAGGTTATAAGTGTTATCAAAGTTATAATTCAATCGTGAAAAATAAGATAATGAACCCGCCTGTGATTTTTGTTGCGTAACTGAAGTGATCGTTTTTGCTGCACTTACTATTTGTATGGCATCTGAGTTAAAAGTATTTGCCAGTACATTAAGGCTATTCGTTTCATATTCATTAACTTCATTACCCAATACCAAATCAAAATTATGCTTTTGAAACTTCTTTGCTATAGTAGCCGTTAACGTTCCTGTATAATTGTTATTATCACTATTATTAACCGTTAATGTTCCTCCTTTTACAATTACATTTTCATAATTGCTGTTCTTTGAGTTGTTATAGTTAGCCCCTAAAACCCCATTCAGACTCAGCCATTTGAAAGGTGTATAAGTTAAATTTACACTTCCGCCAATATTTTTTCGATTGGCGTTTGCATTTGTATTTTCTCTTATAAACAGAGGGTTGTAAGGAGCTCCCGAAGAACTGGCAATATCCAGAAGTCTTAATGGATTTCCTTTATCGTCAAAAACAGTTAACCACGGGTTTAATAAGAATGAATTTATAAAAGGAGACCCAACAGTACGTCCGTCTTGTTCATTTACATTACTAAAGTTTCCTGAAAATCCCACTTTTATTTTTTTTCCTAAATCAAAGTCAACACGTGTTGCTACCGTATATCTTTTATACTGACCATCAAAAATATTATTGACATTATTGTACGTTATAGAAGTGTAATAGTTTGCTTTGTCTGAACCTCCAGAAAAAGAAATGTCATTTTCGCGATTTATTTCATTCTTTAAAAGCAAATCTGCCCAATTTACATTATTACCTGCTGCTCTTCTGCTTTGAAGTAATGCCGGGTTAGATTTGTAGAATCCTAATGATTCTTCAAAATCTAATTTTTGAGAACCTTTCATTAAATCGTTAGTGAATGATTGATCTGCCATTTTCATTCCAAGTCTGGTGTTAAAGGTCACCTTCATTTTTGTATTTCGGTTTCCTCTTTTGGTAGTAATCATTATTACTCCGTTGGTTCCTTTGGATCCGTAAATAGAGGTTGATGCGGCATCTTTTAAGACACTGATATCCTGAATATCGGCAGCATTTAAAGCGAAAGCGCCTAATCCTGATCGGGGCATTTGCACACCATCCACGACTATCAGAGGATCTGTACTGGCACTTATGGAGCCAATACCTCTAAGTAAAATAGAAGGAGGTGCATCTGGAGACGTAAAGCTCTCCTGAACAAATAAACCCGGGACCACTCCGATCAAAGCATCTGCAAAAGAGACATTTTGTGTGTTTTGTAGTACTTTGGTATCCAATTTTGTTACTGCTCCTGTAATTTTGTCGCGGGACATTTTTCCATACCCTACCAAAACCAAGTCGTCCAGTTTATTAATGCTGGCCACAAGCGTAACGTTAAGTAAAACCTGATTGGTAATTTTAATGATTTTAGTTTCAAAACCTATAAAACTAAAACTCACTACATCGCCTTCATTTACAGCAATTTCATATTTACCGTCAAAATTAGTAACTGTTCCCTGTTTACCGCCATTTACTGAAATTGTCACTCCAGTCAAAGGCATGCCTTTATCGTCTTTTACTACACCCTGAACTTTCTTCTGATCTGTACTTTTAACTGTAAGGTTAAGAAGAGATTCTTTTGAATTTTTACGCTTTTGATCATAATTTTCAGAGTGAGCATCAAGTATTGAAACTACAATAAAAAATGCAGTTAGTTGAACCTTCAAAGATCGTTTTAAATAAAAAAGAGATGCCGCTCGGGCTTTCATTATGGTCATTTTCTTCATACTATTTACAGTTAATGGTTTCGGTTATCCGGAAAAATCGATCGTATAAGAATAAAAGACGATTTAAGTTCTTTCTTCTCATTATCCTAAAACAAAAACTACAAGAAAATTACATTTGAAGTATTGATGTACCGTTATAATATCACAACTGATTATCTTATAGAACACTATTTAACAACCATATAAGAATGTTCTATTTATGAGGGAAAACGGGTAAAAATAAGGCTAGTGTAATCTTCTTTTCATAACTATTTATTTTGAGACTATTCCAAATTTATAGCACGAAATCCACTTCTCAACTACGAAATCAACAACTGGTATTCTTTAAGAAACAACCGGTGTATTCCTACAAATAATAGTATAAAACAACAACATTGCTTTTAATACATTGATAATGGAATTCTAAGGAAATGCTTTATTTTTATTGTAATCAAAACAATTTTTTAAACTAATTATTATTCCATTCTCTACAAGCGAGCTTCTACAAAGTATTTCTGAGATCCTTAATTTCTCCTAAAAACAGAAGAGGCGGCCAAATTGGCCGCCTCTGTCTTATGCTGTTTAAAGACACATTCTTTAACAAATGCTTATCTGAAATTATTGTTATTTCTGTATTTATATGTATACTCCTTAGACTGTTTGTTTCCTGGTAAATTATACTTTAGCACTACTTCATAATCTCCATATCTCATAAACTGGAAGTAACTCTTTTTAAAACGTTGGACTATTGAAGTCACAGCAGTTTCCCCATTAACATAAGAATTTATTATTTGATTATTTAAATCAACCCAATCCTGTTTATACAATAATGGCATGTTATATTTAAATGGAAAATTTGCTTTAGTCCACGATTGATCAACATCATTTTCGATGCTGGCCATGTATTGTGCATTGAGTGGAATCGCTTTAGCAGGAACAATTCCTAATTCATTTGTATCTCTGTTATCTATAGAAAAAATACCAGCTAAAGGATAGTCTTTATAGAGATATGGGAAAATATCTTCAACGAAATATCTGTCATTTAATTTAGATTCTGCGCTTATGATTGCTTTGTTATCACTATAAGTCACTCCTCTCAGATCAACTATATCAAATGCTTCCTCGCTTGAAATAGTATTGGTTAAAAATATAACGTCAGAGTATAAAACTCCAAAATTATAACTTCGGACATTTATCGCATTCATTTTAGAGGTAAAGTCTTTGTATTTACTTGTAGAGAACGAGTAATTTAAACGATCAATACTACCTTCTGCTTTTGAAAGCGCGTCTGCCTGGTTTTCCTTAATTTGTATATCATTCCCTTCATTACCAATCGTACTTGTACGTGTATTTGATTCTGATTTTTTTGATAAATTTTGTTTCAGGCTGCTGACTATTGAAAAATTATATTTCTTTTCCTGATTAACGTTGGGCAAATCATAGTATACTTCATTCGCAGTGGTATCATAATTAAATGCTACCGCCTTTGAATTAGAAGCTCCTTCCTGATCCATTTTAATACTGGTCTCCCAACTGGAATCCTCAAACAAATAATCCTGACCGCGTCTAAGCTGAATATATCCTTTTGGATACTCTTTTTCAAAGAAGTACTTCTGATCTACAACCGGATAAGAATATTTTATGTTAACAAGCGGAATATAATTGGGAGCTCCTCCTGTCGTAAATGACCTTTCCTCAAATTCAGTAGCCACTTTTCCGTCAACTTTTATAGGTTGGAACGAACCATTGATCATCTTTTGAAAACTAACTTCTACCTGAACTTTAAGTTCTTTATGCGGAGGCAGAATGTCTGTTGAAACAAAACTTGCTCTGTCTTTCATCGAACTCCATTCTAAAACTCCGGGTATTTCTTTTGCTCCATCCAGTACTTTAAACTTTTCTAATATCACTTTATAGGTTACATCGCCTGCATCTTCGGGAATTACAAAAGCTTCATTGACTTTCATAGAGAAAGCTGCCTGTGGTACAGCAAAAACATCTACGTCTGATGTACTTTGTTTTGGAGTTACATCAGTTATTAATTTAATTCCTCCTAATGGTGATGCATTCTCAAATTGACATTCTTCTCCTATCTCAAACTTAAAGCGGAATTTTCCTTTGATCAATCCTCCCAAAACATTCATATTCCCGGCTACATAACCACGCATCCACACCGGATTTGGTAATTTTGCCTGTAATAAAACGGCCGCTCCTCCTGAGATAATTGGAACTTTTAATCTTAAAAAGGATAATTTAATTCTTATTCCCAATTCTCCTTGTAAGTAAGCATACGACTGCCCGTTAGCATACCAGCCGTTTATACCAACCGGTTTTCCTGTGTTGGAACATCTGGCTTCCTGATAATCTTTTAGCATAATATCAAAGCCCATTCCTGCCTGAAAACGGGCATAAAAGAGTAAGAAGCTTAAGTCGCCCGTATCAAAATCTAAACTGGCACCAAAAGCCATACCTCCTCCATTTGACAATGCATTTTCGTCACGCATATAATCTAATTCTTTTGCATCTACACCTAAAATATCGGCGACTTGCTGTGGCGGCGGTGGACTTCCCGGAAGCAATGTTCCTGCCATAAAATAACTTGTTGTCGTCAAATATATTCCGGCAACTCCAATTTTGATCCCACATCTGTCTTTGGGTGTTCCCATGTACATGTACCAGTCTTTTGGATCTTTATGAAAAACTCCCCAAACGGCTCGTCCTCCCGGTCCTGTTCCTGAGAGGAAATTTCCAGGTGTATTAATGTAAACGTCTGTTGTAGCATGCATCGAATTATTCTGAAAATCGAACTCTATTGCGGCAGCCATTCTTATCCCAACTTCAGCTGATAATGGCCCAGGAACAGCTTTAGTAGCTTCCGGGATATATTTACTGGCGAAAGATCCTTTAAGATCTGACTCACTAATACCTAAAAAGCTTGTTTTTGCTGTAGCATCTGCAGCTACCTTTGCAATCAAATCATTGATTTTTTTCATTCCTGGTATTTTTGCCATAACATTGGCTTTCCCAAAAATAGCTAATCTGTTTACTCCTCCTTTTGAGTTAAAGGCTATTTCAAATCCGGCTTCACCATCGCATATCGTTTCAGATCCGATATGGAAATAAATTAAAGCTTTAACACCCAGATTTATTTTTTCATCCGGTGTATAACTCAGCCCTGAAGGAGAAAACTCTCCAATGGCTATATCCTGATTCCGGCGCATTTTATAATAGGCTCCTCCTCCAAAACCATTAATCATGAAGGGGGATGGTGTAGGTGGCCATTTAACAGCTGCATCAAAATACCAATATCTAAAAGTCGTACGCCCAAAAATAGCTTTTGCTTTTACATTAACTTTTCCGGCTACATCTACTTCTAAATCTGCATTAAATCCATTACCGTAAACAGGATCCTTCTCCATTAAAATAAGACTCCCTTTTATTGTTAGGGAACTAAATTTACAATCGATGCTTATAGCTGATAAATCTAAGCCATCGTATCGACTTCGCTGTCGATAGCCATCATCGTACATTTTCCCCTTTATTCCGATTCTGGCTGTAGCCCCGGCTCCAACAGCATCCATTAGATTAATCCCTAAATCAAAATCAATTCGGGAATTATCTCCATTAATACCAACATTTATATTGCCAATTGAAACAGGAAAATTACCAAAAGCAACTGTACCTTTATAGCCCATATTTCGAACAGAAATGACAGGAGAAACGGTCTGCAGCTGTAAATTTTCAAAAGAAATACCTTTAAAATCAACGGTACGTTTTCCTTCTACCTCCTTATCATCTGTCGCTCCTTTATTGGTACCGAAAGAAATGGTACCGTTTAAATTTGCCTTCGGCAGAAATCGTCCATTAACCAGTTTTAACTCAACAGAACTATTGGGTAACAACAAGGCTTTGGCTTTCCAGATATCAAAGGCAATAGAATCTTTGGTAACGACTACGAGCTGTTGCTCCTGCATCGATATAAAACCGCTGTAAAATAAACCTGCTTTAGAGGTTTGAGATGATTTAGCGGATGCAGCAGGTGTAGCAGCTTCTTCCTTTTTCTTTGCCGCCGCTTTACTGATCGGTAAAAGTATCTGACCATTTAAATTTGCTTTTACAAATGTATTGGCAGCAATCGTAACATCAATATGATCCAGAGAATAGGCCCATGACTTCTCTTTACTGGTGATACCTCTGTCTAATGGAAAAACATTATCTGCATAGAAAGTTCCCGAAACTCCATATTTGTCCACAATAAGATTTTGAGCTCCTACATAAAGCCTCTCTTTACCTGATGCTGTATCTGTGGTTTGGAACTCTTTTGGTAATCCCACATCGAAAGTCTGAATGAATACTCCTTTCCAGGCCTCCCGACTTGGCATCAAAAGAGCATTCTTCGCATAATACTCCGGAAATACAACTGTTGGATCATTTTTCAAATCACTTAAATCCAAAACTGCATTACTGACCAAAAACTGAAAATTACCATCAAAATCTTTTCCGTTTCGTTTGTCTTTTAGGGTAAAAGGCTGCAAACTTACGTTGACCAAAATATCATTCCAGCTGCTGGCTAAAAAACTAAATTCGCCTCTTACTCTATTGGGTATCTGAACCGTTTTTCCATTGTAATAGGTTTTAGGAATGGTTGTTCTAGCTTCATCTACAGTTTGACTTATCGGATCAATTGGCAGTATTAAATTTCTTGAAAACTCTACTGCTCCGAAAATTTTCATTTCTTTAAAACCGTCGCAGTCAATTGTTACATAGGTTAAATCTTTAACAGCTCCTGTTGCCATATCAAAACCACCATACAATGATACCTGCCACTTATTATCACTAAACGGAATATCAACATTACCCAGCAATACCAATTTTGCTTCTCCTATTATACCTCCCTGATGCGATAATTTTACATTATCGGCACCAAAAAACAATTGCATAGGCTGTCCGTTCTTATCCTTCTGCGGAATATCCACACGACAAAAAACAGTTAAAGTCGTGTACTCCGGCGAAAAAACAGCCTTTGTAATTCCGATAGAATACTGAACGTTATTGACTGTATTTCGAATTCCTACAGGCAATTCTACCAAATCCTGATTTGAGAATTTATCTACCCAACGGTCTGCGGCTTCTATTTTTTGAATCGACCCCGAAGCTGCGCTTATTTCTTTTGGAGGAGTAAATTCCTGTCCATAAGAAAAAACAACCGAAAGCATGATAAATAATACTGATAAATGTATTTTGCAAAACTTTTCCATGAGCAAATAATCCTGTTTTTTTGTAAAATAAAGCATTGTAACTTCTTTAATATTCTATCCAAATCTTTTCTAATGATCTCTATACCCCCTTCTATTTCAAAGATTTTATCTTTTATGATCGTTAATTGTTTTTCAGATGTTTAAACTCAATTTCATCATCTTTAACATTCTTAAGCGCTAAATCATGATAAAAAGGAATTAATTTGATCTTTAATTCTTCTATTATTTCTACTTCTGCTTTTTTCTCTTTCATCATTTTAAAGAAGTGACTTAACTCTTGTTTATTAAAACTTGATAGGTTCTGGTTTTGGTGAACTTCATCTGCAGAAGTACTCGCAAGTATCGAAATCTCATTTATCATCCATCGATGAACTAATAAAGGCTGTAGCTTTTTATTCTTTCGTTCGACTAATTTTAAATACGATTTGTAGCTTGTTTTATTGGTTACATCTTGTTCGTTTACGCCATGCAACTTATGTTTATTCACTCTTCCTAATGCCATAACATAATCGCTCTCAAACCCTTCATCTTTACGAATCATTTCTTCTTTTAAACTTTTTACCGTTTCAAGAATGTATTTGTTATATCGGTCTAAAATATCGTTGTTTAAATCAAATGCTTTTAGATAATTCAGTGCTTTTTCTTTAAAACTGTCCTCATCAGGAGTCAAAGTTGTCAGGGTAAGCAAGTGCTGTAATTCATCTGAATCTTCTTTTGGCATTGAGCGTAATGCCAGTTGAAGGTCCTGCAGCTGTTTGATAATTTCATTTCGGGTCCCTTCGTAAGTTTTGTCTTTATGTTTTATCTTCAAAATAGGATCTGAGGTTATTTTTGCTTCCGATTTTGATTCTTTTTGAGCCGGTAATTTTATTTTATCCAGCGAATAAGAATAGTTTATTGTAGCTGTTAAATCATTAAATTTTCTGGCATTAGAACTACTTCGAAACATTGAAATAATGCTCATATTAAAATTGTGTCTTTCCATCAGCATATAAGTATTGTTGAATTTCACTCCAAATACAGAAGATGAATTCATACTTGAGGTGGAATTATTGTACAAGATTCCGAAATTGGTATTTAGCTTATCTTTTAATAACTTTTTAGAAGCTCCAATCGAAGCTCCAACCGAAGAATTATCCGTCCTCCCTACTTCATTACTGGTATAGTTAAGGGAACTGTTTAAGGCCATTTTAGTCCCTATAAAGCCTATCGAATGCGACAAATTATAATTCTGAACAAGGCTTGCCTGGCCTTTTCGTATTACTCCGCCCTGTTCATTAGCCTGACCCGCAATACTATAATTAAAATTTAAATTTTGATTTTTCTTTTTTCCAAAAACGTATGACATATTCACATTGGCATTTTGCGATAACTGTCTGTAATCTAAAGTATCAGACTGCACAGTATTCGGATTGTTTATTAGTTCAAACTGATCCAGTTTTTTATTGGTATAAGTCGCAAAATTCGAATAACTACCCGTAATATTAAGTTGATCTGTAGCTCTGTAGTTCATGTTTATGGAGCCCACAACTCTTTTAGTATCTTGTTTTTTTACTTTTGCCAAATCATCTTTCTGATATCCTAAACTGGTAGATACTGTGATTTTATCGTGATAGAAGGGTCGGGAAAAACGCAATGCGATATTCTCTAAATCATTATTAAAATATAATGCTCCCAATGTATTGTAATTCGGATCAATACGTTCATAGGTTAATCCAATAATGCTTTTCTGAATGTTATAATCAAAATTTACGTTTAAAGCATTCCTGTAACTTGTACTTTCTCTGCCTGAAAATAATTTATCTCTAAAGTTCCTTCCTGAAAAACTTCTGCTGCGAATATCATCAGTAAGAACCGATAGCGCATACTCTACATTAAAATTTAAATTCTTCACCAGAGAAGTATTAAAAATCAAACTATTTACAAAATTCTGTTTTGGAGTTACGCCTTTATCATCACCGATTTTTAGCGAATTAACATTGTCTTTGGCATAAAAACCAATCCACCCAAGTTTATACTGCGGCTGCTCGAAGCTTATTTTTGCTCCGTAACCAACACGTTGATATACCGGAATTCCTCCCATTGCTTCCTCTGCTGAAACAGCTTTAAGTAATTGTCCTCCCATTAAACTTATTTTAAACGGACTTCTTGGGGTGAGCTCTAAACCAACTCCTTTAAACGGAAAACCACTTAAAGTATAGGGAGAAAATGTCATGCTTACATTACCAATATAAGCTTTTACCCATTTATATTTAGGCATAATACTTAAGCGGTTAAAATCAAATGGAGCTGTATAACCTAAATTTTTTCCTTGATTCGTAATACTGTAAAACAGCGGAACACTAAAATTGAAAGCACTAATATTCAAATTTCCCGAAAGCAAATAGGTAAAAGGTTCTCTTGCATTTGGAGCATTAGTATTACTATTAGAATTATAATACATCATGTTTGCATTAACATTACCTGTAACTTTAAAATTTGGCTTGTAAAAATTCTCTAAATCAACATCCTGGGCATATCCTTTCCTGCACATACAACAGACCAAAACGATACAGAACCAAAATAAGATCTTCTTATTTTCTATCTTCATTTATTGTTTATTGCTTTTGCACTTTGATATCGCATACGATATATGAACCTGATCCATTCTTTATCATGTCTCTAATCTTGATCACTCCTTTTCTCCCGTCCTGTGTTTTAAACAAAATGATTCTCGGATAAGTAAAACCAAATTCCTGTGATCCGGATGAGCTGTAGTTTATATTTAAAGATTTTATCAGGCTATCATCGGTCATGGCATCAAATTGTGCTTCTGTGAAGTTTAACCCGCAATTGCACATATTTTGAGAGTTTATAAAAATAGTACTCTGCGCATTTTTCAATACTGAAAAACCATAATTATTAGATTGATCCGGTGCTATAAATCTGTTATTGGTGAAATTGCTGTTCAGGCCCTGAAAAACAATATCTATTAAGCGGCTATTCTGATCATTAATTTCATTTGCTTTGTATACCTGTCTTGTTGCAGTGGAAAACATTGCTCCAATATTGTTCCCATTATGCGCTGAATTGATCCCTAGTTTAACATTAGTCAAGATGCGTAAGTTTGTATCCGGTAATACCGTAACAGTTGATTTAAAAACCTGACTAGTTTTATCATTAAAAGCTTCAAGAGTTACTTCATGACTGCCCGCGGCTGCAAAAGTAACTTTTGGGTTTTCTTCTGTTGAAACGGCAGGGTTTCCTCCTTCGAACGTCCATTTATAGTTCTTCGCACTAATCGATTTATTGGTAAAATTAATCGTTATCGGTGCCTGATAATCGTCATCTTCGAAATTGGGTTCATACGAAAACAAGCTCACTAAATAAGGTGCAACCGTTATAGTTTTGGTTTGTTTCTCTGATTCAAAACCATTAGAAACAGTTAAGGTTATGGTGTGATCTCCCGGAGTTGTAAAAACCACATTTGGCGGTGTTTTACCTGTAAAAGCTGCAGGCGCTCCGTCCTGAAAATCCCATTTAAAAGTCAATCCTTCTCCAATAGTGGTGTTTTTTAGAACTACTTCTATCGGAGAATAATTGCTTTTTATAATTTCATGCGTAAACTCAATATCAATACCTTCTTTTATTATGACTGTTTTACTAAATTCTTTACTCTCCCCATCTACATTTGTAGCGACCACTTTGATGGTATAAGTACCTTGTTTATTGTATAATATTTCACCTGGATTTTTTTGAGAGGAACTTGCAGGATTTCCTCCCTCAAATGTCCATTCATATTTGTCCGCTCCCGTAATTTTATTATCTATTTTAATGATAACGGGGATTGATTCATCATCTTTTACATACGAGGTTACAAAATCACCTTCTACAGCTATCACAGTTTCCTGATAACAAGAAGCAATGGCGAAGAATAAAAGTAAGAGTAAAGTTTTCTTCATTCAGTTTATTTTAAAACACTGTAGTTTGTAAAAAGCTACAGTCTTTTTTCATTATATAGAATTTTCTGCTGCTTAAAAATTACAAATAGCGTTTGATGATCTTATCGGTAGAAATCGCCCAAACAACATTGTCTTTACAAATAATAGTTCTAATAACCTGGTCATGAGTATAGTCAAGTGTCCATGTAACTCCTCCATCAGCAGTTTTATAGATTTTGTTTTCTAAAATTGCCCAGCCCGTATTACCATCTTTAAACGCAAATTTTGTAAATTTTTCTCCAGTATAAACCTTAGTCCAAGTATCTCCACCATTTATACTTTTATAAAAGATCGTATTAGCTGCATTTTTAATTAAAAGAAAACCATTTTCTTTATCCGGAAAAGACACTTCACTAACATACGTACCTGGTTCTTTTTTTAATAAGTTCTGTTTCCAGCCGTCTGTCTCATTATTCTTAAATAAGATAACTGGATAAGTTGCCTCTCCTTCTTTCTTTTCACCAACAGCCCAAATATGATCATTATCTATTTGTGCTCCCATAAATATTCTACTCATATTAGAATCACTATTTTGAACTTGAGAGTCATAAACCATTTCAAACATTCCCCCTTTAGTATTCGTATAAACAACTCCTCTTTGCGAAACTATAGTACCATTTTGCATGTTTTCATCAATATAAACCAATGGAATACCCGGATAAGCTCCTCCCATTTCTTTCCATAAGGTAGTTTCAGAATGTGTATCGCCATTTTCCGGTATTACAATTAAACCACGAACATACGGACTTGAAGCACCAAAACTTGTATAACACAATCCTTCTCCTTTTTTAGTAGCGTAGAAATCTCCTTCGCTGTTATAATTATAGGCCCAATAATTCCATGTTATTCCCCCGTCTAAAGTTCTGTAAACATAGCTACCATAAGTAATATAAGAAATTTCACTGCTTAACATACGGGCACGTTTTATAGCTTTATCTGATTTTAAAACATTTTCCATAGTAAACCAAGCCGTCTTAGATGATGTTGGTACAATCCCTATACTTCCAGAATAATTATTACGAACTTCATTATTGATCTTTTTACCCGAAATAGTAAAAACAACTTTAGGGAGCACACTTTCTGTTTGCGGTAAAACAACTTTAATTTCGGTAGCCGAAGTCGAAACAATCGTAGCAGCAACACCATCAAACGTAATTTTAATATCGTTTACTGTTTCTGAAAAATTTTCACCATATATACTAATTGTTTCCCCGCTTTCACCGGAATTTTTAGAATACGATGTTATTTTTGGTGTTTTTACCACCACAACAGGCGGTTCCGGAATTGAATCGTTTCCTGAATCTGAACTACAACCACCTAACACCATAAAAAACTGCAATACAGCTACTGCCAAAATTCTCTTTTTCATTCTAATTTTATATATATTACTCTGCAATTATTATTTATTTCTTAAAATCTTGCTCCCTAAAACATAGCCATTACCTACTAAGGTTCTCACAATATTCATTGCTGTTATATCTTTGCTCATTTTATATCCTGTTGGATTACCTCTATTATCAAAAGCAGCTTTAAAAACCTTTTTATCAAAAGTAATAAGCTCTTGATTCAGGAATTTATCATATCCTGAAATCATTCCTGCTTTTGCAAACCAGGTCGCTATTAGATAATTATCTAAATCCATCACTTCGTATTTTAGTTCCCCATTATTAGATGGCGATGTCATCCTGATATATCCAATTCTTTTGTCCTGAGGATCCTGGTTTTGCGCTTTTATACTGTAAATAACTCCGGCATCATCAATTGCTAATTGGTAGGTATCTGCAACTTTATTAGCGTTATCGATCTCACCCTGAGCCCCCAAACGTTTTGCAGAAATACCGGCCGATTCTCCGTTTAGAAAACTTTCTATTGCTTCCACATTTAAACCATCAACAGAGAAGTAACCTCTATCCATTAATTCATAGATAATACTTCTGTCATAATTAAAGGCACTAAATTTTCTGCTCTTATTCTTAAATTCTAACTCATTCGTTTTCCCTGTCGTTTCGTTTTTAATTTCTATCCACGGAAGCGTCATTGAATCAGCATTAGGAACACTTTTTAATTCTGCCGTAATAGAAGAACTTTTATCTAAACCATATATTTTAAAAACTGGTTTTTTACCTTCTATGAAACCTATTGTTTTATCGTCTAATTTTAGTTCTCCTTTATCAATTTTTATTTTTTGGGCAAAACTACCAACAGTAAATAATATTAATAACAGGATTAAGAACTTTTGCTTCATGTGTAAATACTTTATTTTAATTAATTATTATCATAGAAAATAACCCTAGCTGTCTTTATCGATAGCCAGTTACTTACTTCTTTGTTTTTAAAGTGTGGTATTATTGTTTTTTCAAGCAGACCTTACTGTGAGCCTATAACTTCCTGTATGAATCCTTTTTGTTATGAATTTTATATCATCAATTCATTTTTAGGATATTGAACTTAAAAAAACCAGATTTTGATTTGTGTGTTTCCACACTAAAGGATTCGTGGGGATATGGGGAGTTAAAAAACTCATTTTCAACCTATTCATTCTGTTATTTCTCAATGGGACATTACTTACATTTCAGTTTGCTGAAACCAGGTCGCGAAAGTAAGTAAAAAACTATTAATAATTACTGTGTTTAGCAACTATTTAAACTTATTTGTTTTTATATTTTTACCCTGCATGGTTTTAAAATTTGGATTCTTGTAATTTTTTTTCAGGACGAGACATATTTACCCTGCAGTGCAAAGTCTCCCGACTTCGAACTCTCTCCGATCTATTGCAAAACTGTATTTATTTTACTTCAATAAACCTTGTATATCTTTTATCACCTTTGCGTTCACGAACAAGATGCTCACGCTGGCAGAGGAGATAATTGCTTCGAAATACGAATTATCAATTATTTTTCACTAGGAGGAAATGGATAATCTGCTATGGGTAACCAGCTCTGATTCACTTTTGATAAATACTCTTGAATACCTCCTAATTTATAAGCAAAATCAAAAATTAAGCTAGGTTCCGTATCCTTAAAATTAATAATGCTAAATGAAGTACCATCCAAGTATTCTGTTTTTTGTTCTATAAAAGTAGAATTTTGGACATTAAATTTATAAATTAACTGTCTAACTGCTGCCGGTGCATATACCCTTTGTCTAACTATCATTATTTTAATATTTTAAATTATATTTTAGAGCCTTTTGATAAAACTGAAATGATTTTTCTAAACTTGTAGCTGGAGTTTAAATATCACTCTTTATGTTCACGGTTAAGATGATTGGGAATACAAGAGGCAGACAAACTATTTATCATTATTTAATATTTCTAGTACCTTAAAATATAAAGGCATTTGACTTATGATTAAACTATCATGATCAGGCCCCTTTTCTTCCATATAATATTTAAGCTTATTTATTATCTCAGGTTTACCGTTTTCGAACTCAAATAAACAAAGGGCTGAATAGTTCATTGGTATATAATCTATTTCATAACTAGGATTAACAGAAACATACTTTAGAATACATTTTGTTTTTAGCCATTGATCAATATTATTATATGTCAATATAAGATCAAATGTTTCATTGACTTTTATATCTAAATCATAAGCTCTTGCGAATAAAAAGATCTGATTGGTATTTTCAACCTTAGGTAAATTGCCTTTTTGTAAATCTTTCTCTCTAGGAATATCTTGCAAAAATAAAGTAGGATATTTTTTTAAATACCCATTAGAATAGAGTTTCGTTTCAATATCTCCAAATTTTTTCATAGTCCATTATACTTAATTGCTCTTTTATAGAACTCGTAAGATTGTTCAAAAGTAAAATGTGTCATAATTTTCGTGATTTCCTTTGCTGAATTACCCAGAGGAATATTTTTTTTTATATTATGGAATAATTTTTACCAAATCTTTCCATAAATTTTTTGAACAGAGATATAAAGGATCATTTATTTTTTTGTTTTTAATTAGTGAAGGAATCCCGTTTGGAAACTCAATTAGTGCTATAACACTCCATTTTGATGGTATTTGGTCAATTTCTTTAGCTCCAAACGCATATACTTTCTTAATGATTGCTATTGTACTATCACAATCTTCAATATTATCACTTCTAAAAATAAAATCGTAGGAATAATTTATTGGTATATCTTGATAACATCCAGTAATATCTAATAGAATTGTATTTTCAGGAATTTTAAAAAGAGGGTTAACTGTTAATATTTTATTTAAACCTCTTTCATCTGTTTCATCGTATAAAATGGTGTAAGGCTTTTCATATAGTATCCTACTAGCCCAAACTTCGTCAGTATCTATAGATTTCATTTTTTTAAATTGTATTTTAAAGCTTTTTCATAAAATTTTTGCGACAATTCTAAACTTGTTTTTGGTAAACCATCGACAATTTGGTTTGCTCTAGTTACGCCCATTATTCTTTCAGGCAACTTCCCACTAACTAACATTTCTTCTGCCAATTTTTTTGCACCCTGCTGCGCGAAGTCCCCCGCTGTGTGAAGTCTACCGACTTCGTACCCACTTCAATATACTTTAAGCGTACTTTTCCATTGTTATTTCTACAAAATCGGAAAATTTCAAACTGCTATTTACTTTTTATTTCAATGAACGTATTCCCATTTAACTGGAAATAGTATCTTTTGACATTTATACTGTACAAATTCTCTCAACTTCTTATCGCTTCAATATATTTAAGAATCTATTCGTATTCTTTGCCATCGATATCGCTACGAAGTCGCGATACTTTACAGAGCTGGGGATAAGTGGTAAAATAGGAAGCAAAGATTTCAAGATTATCTCTTCACAATCGAATTGTATTTTTGAAAAAGTCATCATAGAAAAAATTTTTTTTACCCTATTTAGATAGATACTTAGATAAAACTATTTTGTTCTTGTCAACTACATCTGCAAGTTTATTAACATCAAGAATTCCATTTGATGATTTCACAAAGGGCTTGAGTTTATTTATTTCAGGATATAGAATATCATCCTCCTTGTTATAAAATTCAAACATGATATTCGCATTTACCGAATTCATTATTCTTTTTATCGGATCTAAAATTGTATTACTAGCTTCATTCCTTGTGAATGCACCATTACGCGATAGAATATCAACTATTTTTAAATTAGATACATTTCCAGTTTTTTCGTAATATTTAATATAAATGTGTTCCTCATTATTATAAACTATCTTAATTTTTGTCAATAGTTTTATTGAAACTTGCTTTCCTGATTGTAATAGCTTTTCAGGTAACTTATCTATTAATTTGCTATCCATCAATGTATCATTTTCTTCTTTTGTGTAATCATAAGCATTTGTAAGGTCAAAAACATTTAAAAATTTCGCTTTTGTTACAACTTTATTTTGGCTAATTGATTTTTCAAAAATTAGTAGAATAATTAAGACTAGAATATTTTTCATTTTACCAGGTTTTAGAATCTATGAATAAATTAAGTTTTTCATTTTTTTTAATTGGACTGTACCATGAAAAAAAAGTACTTTCTAGCTTACTTAGGTCTATATATCCATTTGAGCTAACTTCATTATATAATTCTTTAGTTAAAACATTCGATGCTTTCCCTGAAAACAGCTCAGTAAGTACATCTGTTTTTAATCTCATTATAATTATCGAAAGATTTGATGTTGTACTATTCGAAGCTTTATACCAACGATTATCCATTTTTTGTAAAACATAGCAGCCAGATACTTCTTTAGTATTTTCCTGTTTAAAGTAAAACTTAATTATTTCAGTTGGTCTATTATTAATAAAAAAAGAGATTTTATGGACTAATTTAATGTAGTTCTTATCAATATTCATCTGCTTAATTTTTACAAAATAATCCTCCTTTCTTTTGGTAGATTTGAAGCTCCCTCCTAATGTATTATAATCAATCCATTCTTGGCTATTTGCTGAAAGTATTGATTTCATTAAATTTTCGGGAGTATCATTTTTAACCTCTTCAAGTTTAACATAATCTCTTTTTATAATTAAGGAGTCGTACACTTGAAAAGAAAGTTCTGACTTTTCTTCAATTCCAAGGATAAGATTTGAATCATTTTGTGCATATGCTCTTTTGCAAAAAACAATCAATATAATAAGTACTACAATTTGCTTATTCATTTTAGAATTTAAATTTTATAATTAACATTGAAATTATATAAAGGACAAAATAAAAAATAATCATCCTATTATTACTTTTCTCTAACGACACATCAATATCTTTTTCATTCTCATTAGCATATTTTATTGGAGTCTTTTCTAAAACCCATAAATTCAAAGAATCATTATGATGTTGCATATAGTCGTTTATTTGTTCTGTAGGATTTTCATATTTAAGTAAAAATCCTTTCGTTTCCGGTACTGGAAAAATTACCCCCTTATTAAAATAATAATTCCTTGATATTGAACTTGATGATGATTTCCCACTTCTTGTACTCGAAACTTCTAATGAATCTATTTTAACTTTTATTTTTTTCATCTCACTTTTATGCCACAAAATTTTGTAATTATCATAAAATTCAAATGAAACCAAGAAAATAAAAAATGTTGAAAAAGATATAAAGGCTAATAAAATAATTCCTTTAAAACTATCGCTAAAACTGTTTGTTGTACTCATAAAGTGTAAATTTATCCGTTACTTCTATAGAACCTTGATAATCAACCAACTCAAACTCTATAAACCCTTTTGTTTCTATTTGAATATTTGCAAAGAAAATTACAGGAGGAAAGTAAATTTCTCCTGTCAATTTTTTATCCGCAAAATTATAATTTATTTCCCCTTTTAAACTTACTTCGGTTCCACCACGCACATCAAAAATTACCTGATCTTTTGCTACTAGTAATTCTGCTTTTACACCTGCGGTAATACTACCCTTTGGACCAATCTTAAAAAATGCCTTTTTTTTGTTTATATATTTTGTTTGTTCTGCTAATATATATCTTTCAACCCCTCCCTCAACCTCAACTCCAAACGACGCCTTAAAATATAACCCAACATCAACTATTCCAGCTCTTGACAGCATCGCTAATGCAGGTATTGGAATTACCTTTTCAGGAGTTTCAACTCCAAATCCACCTGAAACAGATCCTACTTCCATTTTTTTATAGAGTCTTGATTCTGTATCTTCCTCATTATATTTTGACCCATTTATCTTAACTTTATCAACTTTAAGTTTTAAAAATTTACTAATTTTTACAAATCTATCTAATTTCGTTAAATTTCCATCTACTTCTTTAAAAGTGCTATTAATAGCCTGACTAATTCCTGGAGGCACAAAAGACCAAGCAACTGCATGTTTGTCAATCCACTTAATATCAACATTTTTAGTACTTTCAGTTGCACCCCCTACTATTGATGTTACCTTGAAATTCTTTACATAATCATATATATAAACGTTATTAAGCACATCTAGTCCCTCATAATCTAATTGATTAACTTCATTAAATTTCCATTTTATATTTTGTTTCCCAATCTCGTCTGTTGGAATACTCAAACCAATTAAGAATTTAGTTCTTTTATTATCCTTAGAGCTCGGATCTTTATCGACATAATATAGGGTTTGTGTCGCATTAGCAACTCTTTTATCATTATCTTTATTAGAATTATCAATTGCTTTTAAAGAATTTAATTTAACAGGTTTAACAATTAAAATAATTTCATTTGATAAACTAGGTTTTTTATCAATATCTGCAACAGATTTTAATTGATACTTTAAAGTACTATCAAAACTAAAATCAAAATCTGCTTCTGTCTTTGATTCCATTTTCTTCAAATAATTATTTCCTCCTATTTTTTCAAGTTTAACACCATTTTCACTTTGATATGCTAATTCATATTTTACATTTACCCCTTTGTCCAGTTCACTCATTTTAAACCTATTATGACCTAGATAATTTCTATTATAAGGAATCTGTATTTTTTCACCATCCTTATATTTTTTCCCCTTAAATTCTATAAAATAACTATTATTAGTTATCTCTGAATTGCCTTTATTGTGATCTGAATCATTTACTATAGGATTTTCAGATGGCGTATCTACTTTCGCATTGGAATCTTCAAGATTACTGGAATCAGAATTAGTTATAGGTACTGTTACTATATCTTTATCAGATCTTGTCTCTAAATCCGTTCCATCTTCGCTTAATGTAGGCTTATTCTCAATCCCAGTAATTATCTTATCATTATTATCTATAATGTCTGTTTCCCCCTGTGTCTCTAAAATTTCTTCAACGGGTGTTTTTTGATTTGAACCTGTTACATTTTTCCAATCCGGATTGTAACTCGTCTCCACCACACCACTGATCAGCTGATAATCGGTATTGATAACGATATTGTTGAATTCAACTGCTATTTTAGTATCGGCTAAATAAGGTACTACGATATACCCTCGCCCTGAGTAAGGACTGTTTTCGCCTTTGAGTTCCAGAATCGTGACTGGAAAATCGCCTGCTTTAAAGGTTTCGCTTTGTATTAAATTGGTCAGCGGTTTTTGGTTCTGAATATTAATTTGGGGAACAATTCCGCAATTATAAGCCGCTACACTGTTGGTTTGGGCAGCTGTTGTAAAGGTGTTTATTCCGGAATAGGTAAACGACTGCACCCCATCTTCGGCGGGATCACAGCTCGAACCTACTCTAAACTCGTAGGTAAGTCCGGGTTCTAAATTGGTGATTAAACTTTGTTTGTTTAAACTGTTCGACGAAAACCACTGTGCATTACGAACGCCTTGTTTTTTGTACTGTACCTGATAACGGGTATGTTCGGGTACTCCTTCCCAGGTTATTTTTACACTTTTCGAACTTTGGGTTTCACTCAATAAAAAGGTTGGAGCGGCACAGGCAGCAGTATATTTAAAGGAATATATTTCGCTGTATCCGTCATTTTTAAAAATGGCATTCTCTGAAAGTCCTGTAGTTGAAATAGCTTTTACCCGCCAGGCATAACGCAGGCCTGGTGTCAGAATGGGCATGCTTAAATTGTACAGCAAAGCGGTTCCAAAAAGTGTTTCCTCATACAAAACAGGCGACATTTGAAACGCTATCTGAGGATCTAAGGTTGGATCCAGAAGCTGTTTTAACTCAAATTTATACGAAACGTTTGTGGCATTTCTCTGGCGCGGAGTCCAGGTAAATAATATATTCGGAAATTCTGTCGAAGCAATTTGTTCGTTGCGCTGTGGTGTATTTAAGATTGGTGGATCGTTTAATATCAGATACAAACTCGTACAGCTTTTTTGCGATATTTTTTGATTGGTCACCAAATCGTACATCTCAAAACAGAAATTGTACATTCCTTCCGGTAGTCCATTAGCGTATTGCTGTGGTGAAATTCCTTGTAGATTTTCTAACCTAAAAAGTGGGGCAATATCTACATTGGTAAGGGTTTGTAATTCGCCTCCGTTTATAAAAATGGGGCGCTGTCCTTGTATAAAATCGCTGCTTTGTACATGGAGTCCGTTACCTTGTATGTACAGTTTCAATCGTACCTGTCTCTGCGACATGGTAACATCTGTAGGATTGACGAACAGTTGTAATTTAGTATCCATGCTGGTAGCATAATCGGATATTTTGACACTATACGGACTAGTAAAAACAGAAGTTAACTGAACGGGATATAATTGTGCGTGTCCAATTGTGCTAAAAAGCAGCAATAGAACAAATAAATAAAGGTGACGAAAAAGATTCTTCATTTTCTTAATAGATGATAATTTTTTTAACCAATGTCTGCTGTCCTGTTTCTAAGACTAAAACATACATTCCGGATTCTAATGAAGTTTCGAAATCTATTTCATACTTCTTTTTACCGGATTCTTTTTTCTGGATGATCGTGTTTTGTCCGCTTGTCGAGAACAGCCTTAAATTGATGGCGCCGGTGTTTTCTAAACTTACAATGGCTTTGAAGTTTCCATTGGTAGGGTTTGGCGTTACGATAAAATCGACAATAAATTGTGAAGCAGTTACTCCATTGGGCAAGGTACTTCTTTTCTCTACTGCAATATTTTTATTGAATGTAGCAAAACATTCTCCTTGAGTCTGCTGCAAACCAATGGTGTAAAAACCTGCTGCGTCAAACTTTAAGGTGATGTATTTTTCTTTTTGTTCTACCACTTTTACGCCACTCGGAATTACCCATTTGGTACTGTCACCAAAAGGATTACTGGTGTTGACTAAAATTACTTCTTCGTCTAAATAGGCTTGCGAACTTAGCAAAAACTCAGCACCAATTGGGGTCTGACTTGTTTTTATCACCACTTCATCCTCGCCAATACAGCCTAGACCGGACGTTACTTTTACCTTATAGGTTCCGGCTTTTGATACGTTTATTTTTGCTTCGTTGGAACTAAATCCGTTTGTCGAAGTCCAGTGGTATTGTGCCTTTTGATCTGCAATTGTAGCCTCTAAATCTAAATTTTGATCTATACATAATGTTCTGTCCGGACCTATATTCACAACAACCGGCTGCGGGTCTTTTAAAACAAATCTCTTTTTATACACACAACAGTCCAGACAATTGATGGTTACTTCGTAATTTCCTGCCGTAAGATTGCCTAAGTCCTTAGTAGTTGCACCGGTATTCCAAATGTAACTGTACGGTAAATTTCCACCTGTGACATTAAGTACTATTGAACCATCGTTTCCTTTGTAACAAATCGGGTCTTTGACTGTTTCGGTAGTAAGGATTCCTTTAGGATCACCCACAAAAATACTTCCCTGAACGATACATCCTTTGGCATCAGTTACAATTACAAAATAATTATTTGTAGTAATGTTTTCTATTTTTGAGGTCGTTTCTCCATTCGTCCATGCATAAGTATAAGGGGGAGTTCCGCCTGTTACGTACGCTTCGGCCCAGCCATCACTTCCATTATTACAGCTGGCATTCAACTTGGTTAATTCCAGTTTGAGCTGCGTTGGCTGAGGCACATATTGTTTTGCATCCTCTTCACTTATAAGAGCAGTATTGCTGTATGTTCCCAGTTTTATACCGTTGGCATCTTCTATGTTAAGAGCATAAGTTCCTTCGGATAAATTTTCTGCGGTTTCATCCTGGTCGTTCCAAAGCACCCACGAACCGTCTTTTTGTTTTTTCTTCCAAGTATAAAAATAGGGTAATCCGTTATTCTTATCTGCTTTTAGCTGAATTCCGCCTTTGGCGTGAACTTTCAAAATCCCGTCCTGAGATTCGTCTCTTTGATTGTCCAACGGATTATTGTTTGTTTCATTTCCAAATTCATTGCTTACATTACAGGAAATAGTACGGATTACTTCAAAAGAAACTTCAAGCGGTTCCGGATCGTCTAATGCTGTGAGAGCATTTACTACCGTACAGCCTTTTTTATTTGTTGCCGCATCATAATTGGCATCACGAACAGTCAAACTATACAATTCTTCAGGAAGTCCGTACAATGTAATGGTATAAACGCCATTATTAAAACTGGCCGTTGTGGTCGTTTGTACAATTCCTTTACTATTTTTCCATTCGTATCCGTATGAATTGTTATTTGCAATAGTTCCTCCTGTAACCTCTGTTACAATTTTTCCGTTGGTCGCTTTATAAAAGGTAGGATTTAAAACCTCTGTAAATTTCACTGCCAAAGGTGCTTTGGGTTCTAAAATTGTAACACTCTCCTGTGTCGTACAGCCTTTCGCATCTGTAACAAACACCCAATATTCACCCGCTTTTAAAACGGTATTTTTATCGCTTTCAACGTCATTAGACCATTTGTATTGGTATGGAGGTGTCCCGCCTGTAACGTTTGCTGCAGCCCAGCCGTCATTTCCTCCATTGCAAAAAACATCCCCTTTCGTTATGGTTACCGCCAGTTTTGGAGGTTCCTGCATAAATTGGGTAACATCTATTTCCTGTGTAAGTATGTTGTTTACATAAGTACCAAGTCTGATTCCTTTTTTATCTTCTATGTTTAAGGCATAATTCCCATGAGAAAGATTGGATGCCGTTTCTCCCTTGCTATCTGTTAAAGCAAGCCATGAGCCATCTGCCTGCTGTTTTTTCCAATAGTAATAATAAGGCAGTCCATTATTTACAGACGGTTCTAAAGGGGTTCCTCCCGTAACATGAGCCACTAAAATCCCATCTTGCGATTCGTCACGACGACCGTCTTTCGGAGTAGTATCCGTAGCATCTCCAAACTCATTATTTGCATTACATGAAATCGTACGAACGATTTCAAAAACTACTTTTAAAGGATCCGGTTCTGTTAGTTTTACTTCCGATTCTACTACCGAGCAATTAACCGTTTGACCTGTAGCCTCATTATAATTTTTATCTTTTATCGTTAGAAAATAAGAATCTGCCGGTACATTCTTTAAGGTGATGGTGTAAACTCCGTCAACAATCTGAGCTGTTGCATTTTGTACTGTGCCTTTCGAATTCTTCCACTCATAATGATATAAATTACCGTTATTTAATGGGGCATCAAGTGGGGTTCCTCCGGTAATTTTTGCTACTATTCTTCCATTGGTTGCCCCCGAAAAAGTGGGTGTCTCAATTTCTTTGTATTCAATTTTTACTTCTTCAGTTGGCTCTGTTATTACAACACTCCCTTTTACAAAACAACCTTTAACTTTATCCGTAACTTCAATATAATACGTTCCGGCAACTAAATTGGATAACTCATCCGTTTTAATTCCATTATGATCTGGTCCATACCATGTATAAGCATAGGTAGATTTTCCGTCTTTAATACTGGCTTTTGCCCAGCCATTTTTCCCTTGAAAACAAGAAACATTTCCTGAACTGAATACCACTTTCATTGCACCAGGTTCTGCAATTGCCTGTTCGACTGCTTTGGGTGTTTCCTCCGTTGGAGTATACGTGCCGTGCATTATTCCGTTAGCATCTTTAACATTTACAGAATAAGTCCCCTTTGATAGGTCAGGTGCTATAGAATCGTTTATGGCTAAATCATCCCATTCCCCTTTAGCATTTAATTTCTTCCAATAAAAATAATACGGCAAACCGATATTTTTGTTCGGCTCTAATACTTTTCCTCCTTCTACTAAAGCTACTAAAGCTCCGTCTGCTCTTAATTTTTCGTTTAAATTTCCTTCATCGCCTAAGTTTGCCGAATTACAGGATATGTTTCGCCTTACTTTTAACTTTATTTTTATTGGTTTAGGCTCAACCAGTGTATTTACTGATTCTATAATTGAACATCCTGCTTTATTGATACCATCCGTATAATTTTTATCTGTTACGGTTAACTTATATGCTCCTGCAGGTGCATTTTCCAGTGAAATAGTATAACTTTTATTTGTCGAATTATATTGAGCAGTTACTTTGAACTCTTCTCCCGTTTTTTTTAGCCATTTGTAATCATACGATTTATCGTCTTTTATAGTTCCACCGCTTATAGAGGCTGTAATTTTACCGTTGAAAGCTCCTGAAAATGTGGGATCTTGTTTGTAGGTATAAATTAATGATAATGGCGCTAAAGGTTCTGATATCGTTTCGGTTAAAACTTTGACTTTATCTTTAACTTTTGCTACACAGCCATTCTTGTCCCTCACTATTATACTATAAGTAATTGATGGTTTTGTAACAGGAAACAGGCCTGTTAAAATTTCTTTTGAACTTTTTGGATCCTTAAAAGGAGTCCAATTAACTCCACTATCTAATGAATATTCGTAGCCTTCTTCGGTTCCTCCGGATACATTGATGGTTAGCGTACCGTCTTTACCATTGTAACAATTAACATTTGTAGAACTTAAGCTAAAATCTACCGGCTCAGGTGAAGTAATAGTAAAACTCGTTTGATGTTGCGGATCCATTACATACGTATTAGCCTTAAAAACACCTTGGTTAAAAAATCCTATTAATTTAAGGGTTGTTAAACCTTTGTTTAATTTTTTAACTGTAAATGAATTATCATTATCTAACTTTTTTCCATCAAAAATTCCATCTTTGGTAATATTATAGACATCATCACCATTCATTCCATCAAAATCAAGTGATAAGGTTTCCCCAACATCCAAAGGTCTGCTAAAATTTATCTTTACTTTTCCATCATTGGTATCAAAACAACTTGTCTTAATAGTTTCTACTGATAAAATATGTGGAGCAGATTTTACATAAAGTAATTCGACTCTGCTTCCGATCACATTCGCTCTCAATGTAATCTTTTTACCAATTGCTTCATAAGGCAAAAAATCTTTACATTGGATATTTAATTTATTTATAGCCTGATATGCCGCCGGCAAACTTCTCCACTTGTCTACCCACCGCCATGACAAGCCACGTCTAACACGCTCCTGCTCACCTTCAATATGATACATCCAATTGAAATATTCTTCCTTAACACCTGTAATTTCAGGTATATTAATCTTGCTATCGCTACCAATCATATTGTTCAGGACATTCGGATTCACTAAATTAATTACAGGATAAGTTTGAACTCTTAGTGTACCATAAACATAAGGAGCAAAAACCCCCGTAACATTGGCGTCATCCCAGTCTTTATAAGTAATATCCTGATTTCTCCCTACTAAAACTGTAACATCTTTTTCTTGCGTAACCCTACACCCGTTACTTCTTGTTCTTCTTCTTGAATACAAAGAAATACTCGTTGCCAAATTACTATCGGTATAATCCCTTTCAAAACTATTAGATGTATTTTCCCAAAAGGAGTCATCACTTTTTTTTAAAACACTCGCACTCCCAATTCCATCCAGATTTAAAGATCCTAAACCTCCGCAGCAGCATCCATCTCCTGTAGCATCTCCAATAGTAGCAGTCACTATTGCGTGATAATTAGCACTTCCGGTTAAATTAACCTGTCCAAATCCAAATCCGGACACCAATAAAATCAATAACAAATAAATCTTTTTCATACTCTTAATACACAACTGTTACATTTTCGGTTTTTGCCGGGCTGTCATTTTCTAAACTGGGAATAAAATGATACTCGTATTCCTGATTAATTTTTAAATTTTTATCTTCTAAGCTAAAAATGGTACCATCCAGCTCTTTCCATAAAGTTGGCGGAGTTCCTTTTACATTTTTATAAATACTAAGTCCGGTAACCTTACCTTTGTTTTTTGTATAATCCCAAGAGAGCATAATTTTTTTATTTTCTCTGTCTGCTGTTCCCTGCAAAAAGGTAATTACTTTAACCGGTGTAAAATTCAACACATTAACCGTTATGACAGAATGATCCAATGACGACCAGAGATTGCTTTTATCCTTAGCCAGAATGGCATATTGATAAATTTTCCTGTTCTCTACCTTATCGTCCGTAAATTCCTGAATGGTATCATTTATTTGTTTAATCTCCATCCAGGTCTCCTGTCCTTTCTCTCTCCTTCTAAGACTATATCCTACTACATCTTCACTGTAACTGCGTATCCATTTTAGATACACTTTACCCTCTTTATTGTCATAATCTTTAAAAATAGGCGCAGCCGGCGGAATCTTATCGGGTTTGTCTAAAACTAATATATCAGAAGGTTCCGAGATATTAAAACGCATATCTTCGGCAGCAATTCTATAATACACCTTACTATTAGTCATTTTCAGACTCACACTGTCCTTATACTCATTCCCTACGTACGATTGATGGTAAATGTCTACAAACTCTTCCCCTTTGTTATTCGCTTTTAAAATTCTATAACCGCGCAGGTCTTTTTCCAGATTGGATTTCCATTTCAACCGAACGACTCCGAGACTGTCAATCACCCCTTCAAGCCCTATTGGTTTAGCTGGCGGGATAGAATCTACCGGTTGTACCAGCATACTTTGAGAAGTTAGTTTTTGATTGTTTTTACCTACTACCGAAATGGTAAAATAATTAGACGGAAATAAATTTTCTTTATAATTGAGCTTTCTTTCCGATGGGGGAATAATTTTAGAGACCACTTTATACGGGCCTTTATCGTTATCGGCCAGATTAATTTCGTACCCCTGAATAAAGCCTTCCGCTTCTTTTGGATAGTCCCATTCCAAAAGGACTTCGTTTGAATTTATAATGTTATAATCCACAAGTCTGGCCGGGGTAACTAGGGCTTCAACTCCTGTTGCTGTAATTGGTTTTGTAAATTCGCCTTTTTCTCCAAATGGGGTTATACCATATAATCTGTACTGATAGGTTTTATCGTTTACGCTAAGGGTATCAATATAATAAATGCTTTTAGAAGGATGCTCTTCTTTATCATTCAGGTTGACTATTGGCGTGGTGGTTATGGGAGCAAAATTGATTCCGTCAGAAGATTTCTCTACCATATAAGAGGTATAAATTCTCTTGAAGCTCTCATAATCCCACGAAAGCATTACTTTTTTATCATCAGGAACGGCAGTAAAATCAGTTGGAGCAGGAAGCACACTATAGTCCTTCAATCCAATCATATAAGAGGATTCTTTGACATTTGAACTTTCAAAAACTTTAACCTGATAGGCATAAACCTCGTTTTCCTTTACATTGGTATCCACAAATCCCCAACCGGCTTTGACTGCTCCGGCAAAACTCATATCGGCTGCATATAATGCAAAAGTAAAACGCTGATTGAGTTCATCTGCCATATTTACTATTTTAGACAAAGCTCCTTCTTTAGCATCGGTAACTTCAAAGCTTTCACCATAAATAGCTTGCGCAATAATAGCTGCGTTATTATCTTTTTGTGCCAAATCAATCCAGGAATCAACAGGTTCCGGTGTTAATGGCTTAGGAGTCAGATATGTTTTTTCCGGTTTTAACAGGACATTGCCGTCTCGTAATACAGTAGTTCTGGTAATTATAAAGCCTTTTTTATTTGCTTTCTGCCATTCAGATGGCGAATTAACGGCCCAGCGAATCAAAATTTTATCTTTTTGAGCTCTAGCGTTGACCATCACCAGAACTTTTTTACTTTGAGAATTACAAATTGATATAAAGAACAAGAAGAAAAGAAAAAATTTATTTACCGGCATTAATATGTGTAGTTATTTCCATGTTAAAAAATGCAAAAATAACACTTTATCTCTAGTATCAATGATTATTTATCTAAGAAAAAAAATATTTATAAAAATCAAATTTTAACTTTTTTAACAGGTCTAAAAAAACAACGGTCTTAAACTATATAAAACCCGTTAATAAACAAAACATTACAGTAAAACATGAGCTTAACATGTCTCTGTCAAATGATCGCCTTAAACTTTCAGACTGCAATTCGAATCCTTCTGACAATCCAAACCACTTTATTAAAACATCACATCACTTCATTTTCACCTTCAACAATTTCAATCACAAAAAAACTTCAGATTTCTCCGAAGCTTTCTTATTTATTTTCAATTTTAAGCGGTTAACTCAGCCAGTCACTCACCAGTTTTCGATAAGTTTCACCAATAGGAAGCTGTTCTCCTCCAGTCAATTGTATCTGATTGCCTTCGATCACTTTTATTTTACTTTTTGGAATAATGTACGAACGATGAATACGAACAAATTGATTTAGGGGAAGTTTTTCGAGTATATCTTTCATGTTTTCCAAAACCATAATTTTTTCGCCTTTGGTGTGAATCCTGATGTAGTCTTTAAGTCCTTCAATGTAAAGAATATTTTCGGTAGCTATTTTATGATGCTTTCTGTCGGCTTTTACAAACAGAAAATCATCGGTTTGCTGGTTTTGCATGGTTTCCTGCCAACGGATAAATTTCTCAACACTTTGATAAAAACGATTAAAAACAATTGGCTTGAGTAAATAATCTATAACATGAAACTGAAAAACATCTAAAGCATAATCCGGATACGCAGAGGTGATGATGAAATTATGTTTCTGATTGAACATCTGCATCAATTCAATTCCCGTTAATTGTGGCATCTGAATGTCGATAAACACCAAATCAACCACTTCATTATTTAAGATTTCAATGGCTTTAAAAACATCTGAATCAGCGTATAAAACATTTAATCTCGGGACCTTAGAAGCATAGTCTGCCATTAGTTTTACTGCAAAAGGTTCATCGTCTAATATGATACAATTTATTTTTTTCATTTTAATTCTATTTCAAGTTCAGCTGTAAACTGGTTGTTTTGATTGACTACTTTTATCTGATGTTTCTGCGGATAATGAATTTCCAGTCTCATTTTCAAATTACTTAATCCAATACCCCCCAGCTTGTCTTTCTTTTGCACCGCAATATCATTGACTACTTTAAAATTGAGCTTCTTATCTTTTAAGCGTAAATCAATTACAATTGGTTTTTCATTGGAGGTTACTCCATGTTTTAAA
Organism: Flavobacterium sp. N502540; assembly: GCF_025947365.1. Lineage (NCBI taxonomy): Bacteria > Pseudomonadati > Bacteroidota > Flavobacteriia > Flavobacteriales > Flavobacteriaceae > Flavobacterium > Flavobacterium sp. N502540. The sequence continues at coordinate 2,724,902 of NZ_CP110012.1, read as the reverse complement.
GCATTTTCAATTAAAGGCGACAGAATATAAGGCGGAATTTCTTCAGAAATATTTTGAGTTTCAATTCTGAAATCAATAAAAGCACTGTCCTGATGTCTTAATTCTTCGAGCTCAATATAGGCTTTTATATAATCGATTTCATCGGCCAGTTTTATCTTTTCTTTTTGAGATTCATAAGTGGTAAAACGCATGATCTGACTTAATTTTTCGATTGCCATCAACGATTTGTCGGATTGAAAATACACCATCGAATAGATGTTGTTCAGGGTATTAAAGATAAAATGCGGATTGATTTGTGCTTTCAAAAATTTGATTTCGGTGTTTTTGCTTTCTTCCAGAATAATCTGATTGTACTCCAGCAAACGGATAAAATAAATAACAAACCAAAGCAATGAACTAAGAATAACAGTCATGCTGCTGTAATGCAGATTGTCTTCCATATAATTAAAAAAGGTTGGATTGGTATAATTGATTCTATGAAATAAAACGTTACTTATCTCCTGCTCCAACAGCCATCGCAAGGCCGTAAAAAACAGGTACGAAACCAATACTCCGGCAAAAAATCTCTTCCACTGAAAGGATTTAAAAACCAATCTCATCACCACAAAATAATGAAAATAGAAGGTTGATACAAACACAATCATATACGTAGACAGGAACAGATCCGGAGTGTAATTTTTGGCCTGGATTAGATTTTTAACAAAGGTGAAATACCCCATCAAAAGCCAATATATGAGGTGAATGAATACTTCTACTTTTTTTGATAGTGTTCCTTTATACATCTTTTTGTTTTTTTCAAAGATATGCATTCATAAAAAAGTCCAAAATAGGGTTTGTAGATTAATCGCGGGGGTTTGTCGATAAAAGTAGTTTTAGGCATTTTTTCAGCGCAGTTTTGCAGCGTAATTAATCTAAAAACCATGAAAAATAGTAGTCTTTTAATATTTGCCTTTTTATTTCAAACGTATTCTTTTGCTCAGCAATATGAACTTAAGGGAAAAGTGATCAATCAAAATAAAGCAGCTGTTGAGTTTATCATCGGCAGTTTGTTCAATCCTCAAAAAACTTTGACCGCTCAGGCTTCAACCGACAGTTTGGGGAGTTTTGTTCTGAAAATTCCAAAGGGAAATTACCGTTTGATATTGGAACAATTTGGCACAGAATATATGAACCGCGAAATTACAATTGATCACAATACGGATCTGGGTATCATTGAAATTAAAGAATCGGTGCAACTGGAAGGTGTAACGCTGAAATCAAGAAAAAAACTAATCGAACAAAAAGTGGACCGACTTGTTTTTAACGTCGAAAATTCTGTAACAGCCACCGGAGGAACCGCTTTAGATGCTTTAAAAGCAACACCTACCGTAAGGGTTCAAAATGAGGTTGTTTCGATTGTGGGCAAAGGTGAGATCCTAGTAATGATTGACGATCGTTTGCAAAGAATGCCTCAGGAAGATCTGGCAGCATTCCTGAAATCAATTCCGTCTGATAATATTAAAAGCATTGAAGTAATTACTACTCCCCCTGCAAAATATGATGCAGAAGGCAATAGCGGTCTTATTAATATTAAACTGAAAACAGCAAAAGCAAACTCATGGAATGCTAATCTTGGAACCTCTTACACCCAAAAAACATACGCAGGCGGAAATGCAAACGGGTTGTTTACGTACAATCATGATAAACTCTCTGCTCAGGCTTCGGTAAGCAAAGGAAAACAAAAATTACTGACGACTTCTGAAAGTACTATTTTTTACAAAGACGAAACCTGGAAACAGGAAGTTAAAAACAAATCGACAGCCGATGTTTTAAGTTTAGGCCTTGGTCTTGATTATAAAGTAACCGAAAAATGGAGTACCGGACTTAAATACCTTGGCAGTTTTACGAATAAAGTAAATGCAAACAATCCTTTTACCACTATTTATGATAATGCAAACGGAATGGCGGATTCCTATATCACTTCGAATGCCAATGCTAAAAATAACCCAAAAATGAATGCCGTTAACTTTCATAATTCGATTGCAATAGACAGCTTAGGAAAAAACATCTCAATGGATCTGGATTATTTTGCTTATAACAAAAATGACTTCCGTTTCTTTTCAGGGAATGAATTAGACAGTAGTAAAAATAAGATTCCCGGAGGTTTTTTCTCTTCAACGAATTCCAATGTCAATACCATCAAAAATTACTCCGCCAATATTGATGTTTCTTTACCCTACGACTGGGCAAATCTTAGTTTTGGAGCCAAAACGTTCCATACCAATACAAACAACAATCTGATCGTGTACGATAACGAAACCGGAACTCCCGTTTTCAACACCAATCAGTCCAATGTTTTTAATTATAAAGAGTACAATCAGGCTTTATATTTCTCAGGAAGTAAAAAAATAAATTCAAAATGGGAAACTCAAATTGGATTACGAATCGAAGCAACACAAACCAAAGGGTATTCTGAAAATCTGAATCAAACCAACACTAACAATTACATCAAATTATTCCCAACAGCTTACCTGACTTATGTTCCTAATGAAAGTAATTCTTTCTCCTTAAACTACAGCAGAAGAATCCGCAGACCAGATTTTGATTATTTGAATCCTTTTGTCATTAAAACAAGTCCGTATTATTATTCCGAAGGCAATCCATATTTAAAGCCTTCATTGATTGATAATTTTGAGTTTTCATTTATCCGAAATCAAAAATGGGTAAGTTCCGTTTATTTCTCTCAGGTTTCCGATTTTGGACAGGAGTTATCGATTATTGATCCGAGTACAAACATTACCAGAAACACGCCTTTAAACTATGCTAACACTTACCAAATTGGACTTTCGACTTCTTATAATTTCAACAAATGGTCATGGTGGAACAGCTTTACCGGATTCAATTTAAACTATCAGAATGTAAAATCAAAAACTGCTTTTATTCAGTCAATCGATGGGTACAACGGATACCTTTACAGCAATAATGATTTTACCATCAACAGCAACAAAACCTTATTTCTTGGTTTAAATTATGGTTTACAACTGCCTGGCCGTTATCAAATTTTTAATATCTCGACTTTGAATATTCTTGACATTTCTGTTAAGCTGTTAACGTTCAATAAAAATCTTTCGGTTACCATCATTGGCGAGGATTTACTGAACGCACAAAAACCATTAATTTCTTATGATTCCAACCATATTAAAACCAATGTAAAAAGCTATTCCGACACAAGAGGTTTCAGAATTTCATTGAGTTATAAATTCGGAAACCAAAGTATCAAATCAAAACAACGCGATTTTGGTAATGAAGAAGAAAGAAGCAGAGCAAACTAATCGGTCTTTTTAATTGAATACAAAGCTTCGGAGCAATCTGAGGCTTTGTATTATAGTTTGCAAACTAAAAATACACTTAGGCTAACGGATTACTTCCATACCATAAAATTCAATCCCTTTTCGTTTTAAAGGATTGGTACTCCACTCCGACCATTTATTGCTGTAAGGATCATAACCACACTTTAAAGGTTTTGAGTACATATCATCAGGTTCTTCGATATAGGCACGACAATCTGTACAAATATGCCTAAATTCACAATCTTTACAAACTGTTATTTGGTCTTTGGTAATATTCCAGTATTTTTTAAAATTTTCATGACTTAATGCTTTCTCTAACATTGTGTCTTTTATATTACCAAAGCTTAATAACATTGAGGGACAATTTTTTATGTTACCATCTTTATCGATAGAAAGTTTTCTGTTTAAGCAGGTGTTATAGTGTTGTGATTCGCTAAAAAGTTTAATGTTTGAATAGAAATATTCTTTATTTATTATTCCGCAATGTTTTTCATCTATCACATTTCTTTTTACCAGCGTTAAATAACCCATTTTTTGATTCAGAGAATTATAACTTTTATTGTATGGTGAATTAAAAATGATAATAGAATGTATTCTTCTATTTTCTAATAGTATTTTGTTTACTTCACTGAAATCAAAACTTTCACAATAGGGCAATATGAAGTCAATTGAAACAATTCGAGATTTTTCCTTTTTTAAGATTTCCGCGATACTTTTTATATACGCAAGACCTATATTTTTATAGAATCGCAGCTGAATATAAGAACATTTTAAAGTTTCAAATTGAGGAACCAGAGTATTAAAGTCATGAATAATGTCATCATAATCTATAATGATATTGGTTATAAGAGAAGGAGAATCCCAACAGGTACTCATTTTAGGAAATAAGTCCGGATTTGAACTAAAAAAGATAAGTTTGTTAGCAATCAAAAAATCAAAATAATCGTCAATTATTTCATCATATTGATGTTTAAAATCGTTTTTTATCTCTTCAATCGTTTTACCATTATAGGTTTCCAAAATATCATATAAACCATTTGGAATAAAATAAAAGTTATTATTCTTAGTGTCACAAATAATGCTTCTGCTACTTCCTTTGACAGGAATACAATCTGCAAAAAGAACAAAATTAATGGGTTTCAAATTAGATTATTTTAGAGATCGGCTTGACAAAAGGTTTAGAGATATTTTTGGAGTTTTGGTAAGTCTGAATAATAATCAGATTGTTTTTAGGCTCCGTTGGAGGTTGAGTTTCTCTCTCGACTTTCGATTTTAAACCGTTAAAAATATTGATAGGCTTTTTATTTTTCATTCTTCAAAATATCTGCTAGTTTGTTTTCTAAGTAATAGTTACAGGCATTATTGATAAAACTTACCTGTCCTGTTGGGTTTATTTCAAGAAAATAGTATTCATCTTTACAATACATCAGATCGGCAGAACCATAATTTAGATTGAATTTTTCAAAAACCTTTGCAAGTTTTTCTTCAATGTCCGCAGGCAATTTAAATGGAACCATTCTAATATTATCCATTTCTACAAATTTAGTCCTGATGTCTATAGCGTAATCAAAATTGTGAATTGCTGTAGAATAAAAGTTTCCATCTATGTAAATGACTCTGATTTCAAAATCGGCCATAATCCTTTCCTGAAAAAATGAGATCGCAAATTCATCAGGTGTTTTGTCCAGAATTTCAGCTGTTATTTGAAAGGTTAGATTAAAATTATACAAAAACTCTTCGTCCTGATAATAAAGTGTGTCTAGAATTCTTTTCGAAATTATACCATTTTTAACGTTAAATACAACATAAAAGTCTTTTAGTTTTTCTTTGTTTCCGGTTATCAAAGTATGCGGAATTCTAAGCCCTTGTCCTTTCGCTTCGAGCATGATATCAAGACGATTGGTTTCAAAATCAGCTATTCTTTTTCCAATTTTTTTAACCGGCTTTTGCAAAACGAAAGCATCATTGAGAACTTCATAACATTTATTTTCGTAGTCGCTCTCCCCGGAAATAATGCATCCACCATTAAACCAGATGCTTTGAACTTCTTCTAATTCTATACTTTCTAAATAAGGCGTTTTTAAAGTATAAGAACTTTTTTCATTACTAAAATTCATGCTTTCAATTACAGTTTTATCAGATTCTCCTATTCTTACAAAATTCTGATCCAAACAATCAATTACATTGTTTACAAAATCATCTACATCTTTACTGTATATCAAAATCATAAATATTAATATTTCTCATAAAACTCCCAGTCATCCGTAAGTTTCATGATTAAATTGTATTTCTGTTCGTAATAATCATCTACTTCCTTTGGATATTTTGAATCGTGTGCTTCAATTACAAAATTTCCATAATCCATGATAAAACCCTTTGGATTACTAAACATGAAACTTATTTTTCTAATTTCCAACTCATTACCCCCACACGATTTCGAATTATAAAGATTGCCTTTGTAGATACGAAGGCAAGAACCCTCTCCAAGCATATTCTTAACACGCCTCTTACCATCATATTCAAGAGCATTACTGCTTTTATCAAGGAGTTCATTTAAGATGGAAAGATTATCCGGCTTTTGTTGTAAAGCATGTATAATCAAAACATTAAAAGAAGGAAAAGGGACTAAAACAGTATCCCTTACTACAAGACTGCCAATCTTTTCTTCGGAAGGGTAGCCCTCTTTTTTTAATAAATCGATCAACTTACCGGTAACCCTTTCAGTGGTTTCATGCAATATTCTTGCACTTTTTCGGTTCTCCAATCCATACTCCGCCTGATCTTCGTTAAGTAAATTTGTTAATTCCTTTTTTAGATTTAAGTTCCATTTATGCTGCGTGTTTTTAGAAACGGAATCGTATTTGACACTAAAACTTTTCCATTCCGGATTTTTCCTCATAACAGCAAAAATTTTAGAATTAAAATACGGCAATTCAATACCTTTCAAAGCCAGTTTTTCACCCCACCAAAAGGCATTTTTATAATCTCTTGACAGTATGGCACAACGAATTGCATTATGAATATCTCTCGCAAATAGTACGGGATATTTTTGAGCGAGCAAATTGTACTGTTCTTTGGCTCTACCATACTGCCTAGCCAAAATAAAATTCTCCGCATTCTGCGTATAAGTATAATAGTTAATTTCTTGCTTTTGGACTTTTTCCCTCTCAATGTCAGCTATCAATTTATTAGCATGAATTAAAGGTCTGCAATCCAATTCTTCTTTTTTTAATATTTTTCTCCAATCATTCTTTTTCGGATCAAAAATCATAGCTCCCAGATCAAAAATCTCAGAATAAGTTTCACCTGAACCAAAAACGAGCAGTGTCTTGGATGTAACTTTCCCACTTATTTTAAAAGGAAATCTGTTTCCGAGAATCGTTCGATCATGTGAATATTTTTTAAAATAAAAAGCAGGAAACTTGTCCAGAACTGTAAATTCATTTGTTTCTTTGTTGTTCAGTTTTACTTCTATAGAGTCCTTATTAACCAGTTTTCCCAAATAACGAGTATTTATCGTATCTGATTTTTCTCCAAGAAATATATCGACATACTTTTTTTCTTTTTTACCTTTTAGGAATACATTCCAACCCCAATCATCATTCCCACTGACAAAACCTTCAATACTTAATACATTATCTTTTGGATTATAATCACACTTCATCACCTCCACCTTTAAAAAACACATGGACAAATGTTCTACAAAATTAAAATTTCTATAATTCTTGCTGCGAAAGGTTACTCCATAATTGATAATCCCTTTATAATTTCGGTCATCTACAAAATAAGTAACAGTATCTTTTACGTTTGAAAAACATCTATAATCTTTATAATTACATAAGTTATAGACTTCCTCAAATACTTTATTCTTTTCAAAATTGCCTTGATTATACGTTTTATATTTTATCTGGTTTTGTCCCAACGTCACATTGATAAAAACAATATTTATCAGAATAATTAAGGATACTAAAACTGCTTTTCTCAAAATAATACTTTACTAAATTAAACCATTTTGCACGTATCAAAACGAGCCTGAATTGTACTTAAAAGATTCAGACTTGTTCAGATACAGAATTCATTTTATCGAAAGAAAATCATGGCAATGCATAAAAATCCTCTCCGGTCTTTGTAAGAACTGGATCACATTCACGTACATTACTTCTGTTATGAAATGTAAGATATCCCCCTCTCTCACTATCATAACCATAATCGAATTTTTGTAGCTTACCGCCATGCCAGTCACAAATAGTTCCTGCAGGGCTTTTAACGCCATCACCATTTAGCACAAACAACTGTTCTCTTTTTAAAGTACAGTCCTTAAACTTGTCTAGTTTCAAACTTTCCAGTTCCATAATTAATAGCATTTTAGTTTATAAATAATTGATTGATGCAAGTTAACTTATTTGTAAGTGTAATCTTATACCATTATCGGGTAATTTTATTCAACTTCAGAAAGACTATAATAAAACAAATCTTATCACAAAACCCAAAATAAACTTATATTAGCTTTAAATTTAAACTATTACCAAAAACGACCGCTCCAAAACCAAAAAACACCATGTCCAAAAAAACTGCCATTCTACTAGGATTTATCGCTTTAAAATTTCTTTTACAGTACCTTTTAATAAGCCCCGAATATGATTTGCAGCGCGACGAATACCTGCATCTGGATCAGGCGCATCATTTGGCATGGGGATATTTATCGGTTCCACCAGTTACTTCCTGGATTTCTTACCTTATCCTTTTACTTGGAAATTCCGTTTTCTGGGTAAAGTTTTTCCCTGCCCTTTTTGGAGCCCTAACGCTTTTGATGGTTTGGAAAACGATTGAAGCTTTAAAAGGAAACTTATACGCTCTGATTTTAGGTGCAACCTGTATCTTATTTTCGACCTTGTTACGAATCAATATCTTATATCAGCCTAACTCGTTGGACATCTTATGCTGGACCTCTTTTTATTATGTGATTGTGCAGTACATGACCACCGAAAATAAAAAATGGTTTTACATTGGTGCCGTTGTCTTTGCTTTTGGCTTTCTGAACAAATACAATATCCTGTTTCTAATCATTGGACTCTTGCCTGCTCTTCTCCTATCGGATCAAAGGAAGATATTTACAGAAAAAAAACTCTATTGGGCATTGCTTTTAGGGCTAGTTCTGATTTTACCAAATATTTTATGGCAATACAACAATCATTTCCCCATTGTACATCACATGAAAGAATTGGCCGAAACGCAGCTTGTTAATGTAGATCGAATGGAATTTTTGAAAAAGCAATTGTTATTTTTTATCGGTTCGTTCTTTGTTCTACTGGCGGCTTTGTATGCATTGCTTTTCTACAAGCCCTTCGAAAAATACCGATTCTTTTTTGCTTCGATGGTTTTTACACTGGCCGTTTTTCTGTATTTCAAAGCCAAAGCTTATTATGCCATCGGTTTGTACCCTGTTTATATTGCTTTTGGAGCTGTTTTTCTTTCTCAAATACTCCAAACAGGCTGGAAACGTTATCTAAAACCTGTTTTCATCATCCTTCCGTTGTTATTTTTTATTCCCATGTACAACTTAGCCTTCCCTAATAAAAGTCCGGAGTACATCGTAAAAAATCCGGAGGCTTATAAAAAACTTGGCATGCTGCGTTGGGAAGATGGAAAAGACCACGAACTGCCACAGGATTTTACCGATATGCTGGGTTGGAAAGAACTCGCCCAAAAAACAGATTCTGTTTATGCCCAAATTCCAAATCCCGAAACCACTCTGGTACTCTGCGATAATTACGGACAGGCCGGAGCCATAAACTATTACTCTAAAAAAGGAATCAAAGCGGTGTCTTTTAATGCCGATTATCTCAATTGGTTTGTTCTTGATGCACCCTACAAAAACGTCATCAGAGTTAAAAACTCTTGGGAAAGAACTGCCGAACTTGAGGAAACCAGTCCTTTCTTTCAATCTTCCCGTATTGCAGGTGAAATCACCAACAAATATGCAAGAGAGTATGGAGCCACTATTTTTGTTTTTATCAATGCCAAAATCGACATCAACAAAAGACTCAAAGCTGAAATTAAAGAAGAAACGGATTATAGTAAATGATTGATTTTACCACTATCGGCTATCTGAAAAACGGAAACAACAGACAAATTCAGGCTTATAAAATCCTGACTCAGCATCATATTTTGTCTGATATTATTGAATTTGAACCTATTTTAGCAGGCACAATCCCCATTGCGATCGATATTGAAAATAGTGATCTGGACATTATTTGTTACTGGAAAAACAAAACTGAATTTATCGAGAAACTCCACGTTACTTTCGGAGACAAAGACAATTATACCATTCGGGAAACAGTAATTGATAACAGAGAATCAATTATAGCGAATTTTAAAATAGACCTTTTTGAATTTGAAATCTTTGGACAAAATATTCCAACCAAAGAGCAGAACGCTTATCGCCACATGGTTATCGAGTATGAAATTCTGCAATCGAAAGGTGAAACTTTCCGATCTGAGATCATCAAACTGAAACAAAAGGGGTACAAAACCGAGCCTGCTTTTGCATTTTTATTAGGTCTAAATGGAGATCCATATGCTGAATTACTGAAATATAAAATTTAAACCTTTTTTCAACAAAACACAACAAGCTATACATCAATAATTTACATCAAAAACTAAAGTATTTAAAAATATTTTCATTTTTTGCTTGCATAACCGTATTTACTGTGTATCTTTGCACCCGAAACATCGCGGGATAGAGCAGTAGGCAGCTCGTCGGGCTCATAACCCGAAGGTCACAGGTTCGAGTCCTGTTCCCGCTACTAAGTAAACACCACTTCAACAAGTGGTGTTTTTTTTTGTTTCAAAAATTAAGCGGTCGGACTCACATCCGCCGCGGCGGACACAGGTTCGAGTCCTGTTCCCGCTACTAAGTAAAAACCACTTCAACAAGTGGTGTTTTTTTTTGTTTCAAAAATCAAGCTGTCGGACTCATATCCGCCGCGGCGGACACAGGTTCTAGTCTTCGCCACGGTGAGCTACTAAAACAAAAGCCTTAGAGAAATCTGAAGCTTTTTTTTGTTTATTATAGTGTTAAGCTATTAAAAATTACGGATGCGAAGTCAGGAGACATTCGCACAGTTTTCCTTAATAACTCTTAGAAAAGTAGCCTTTCAGGTAAAAAATTTTCAATAAACTACCAATGTGAATTAGAATTACTAATGTTCAAATTTAGTACTTGTGTCCCCATTTTACAAAACCCTCGTTAGCGGTTCGTTGCTTTTTGTTTCCCTCTCATATTTGTCTGTATAATACAGGACGTGAAAGTGCTATAAGCAATAGTATTTCAATTATTATCATCAAAATTGGTCTATGCCAAGAAACTGTTATCCAAAGACTAGTCTGCTGTTGAAAGTCAATACTATCTGTCATACTTTTAAATATTTCCAATTTTTTCGCAAAGAATATGCTTATTACTGTGATATACATATAACAGATGAATGCCGATAGGACTAATTTTTTTCGAGTTGGAATTTTCCAATTAAAAATTAATGATAACACGATTGTAAATAAGATCAAAAGATGAACGGGTATCCAAAATTTTATGGCTTGCCCCAAGTTATTATTACTTCTGGTTATCATTGTTGATGGACTTTTTAGCATTTCCGGAATGCCAAATAAATGTTCATAAAGCCCTGCAGATGCACTTATACTTAAAAAGATAATGCAGGCAATTAAAATCGGGTTCGTCAATTTCGTTTTCATACTATTTTGTGTTTGATAATTTATTGATTAAAGATTTTGCTATTGCTTTTTGTCCATCAATTGTAAGATGTATACCATCATACTGAACAAATTCTGGATTTACAGGATTTCCGAATTCTTCTGTTAAATCAATTACAGGTTCTGGCTGGGCTTTCAAATATTTACTAATTTCATTTAAATCTGAATTTTTCAAGCTCAATTGTTGCGTTTTGAATGGCTGAAAATTTTCCGATTTTTTCTCGTCAATTGATGCTGGTGTAAGCCAAACAATATTTGCTTTTGTGTCTTTATTAATTATTTCCTTTATAGCATTGAGGTTTGCAATCGTCTCTGTTAAAGAAACGCATGTTTTTTGGTTTCCATAACGGATACAATCATTTGTACCCAAATGACAAATTACCCAATCGGGGCTTAATTTTACTTGTGCTGTTATTTTACGAAGTGCTTCCGTTGTAGTTTGTCCTGAAACCGCAGCATTAATTATGCGAATATTGTCTTGTGGCCGTCTTTGATTTAAAAGATATTGCAAAATATAAACCCAGGAGTTTAAAGCATCTGCTGTACTTTCGCCAATTACTAAAACAGTCTGATTTTTCTTGAAAGGGAGTTTATCAATTTTAAATGTAAAGTCTGAATTTGTCAAAAGTTCTGATGCTGTATTTTGAGCCTGGTCATCATAAACTTTTTTAGCTAATTGATATTCTTCTATTGACATACCGTATAGCTGTGCAATTTGCTCATCCTTTAAGTTTGGCAAAAAATTCAAGAACTTTTCCGGGTGCATATGAAGCAATATTTTATCTGCGTATGCTATTTTTTTTGTTTCCATTTTATTAGTTATTTTTTCTTGTGCGTTTACGTTTCCTATACCATTTAAAAAGAGCAGCGTGAGAAATACTTTATTTATTGTTTTCATAATAATTAAACATTTTTAGTTTGTAAATAATTTTAGTTTGCAACACAAACTAAAAAAGCAAAAAAATTAGAGATGCAAATATTTTTTTATTGTTTCTACGTAATTTTCAAAGGCATTTTTCCCTGTTTTTGTTAGTTTACAAATTGTTTGCGGATAGTTTCCTTTAAATGTTTTTTCTACTTCAATATATTTTGCTTCATTTAGTTTCTTTATCTGATGGCTTAAATTGCCTTGTGTTGTTTTAGTTATCTCTTGAAGATAACCAAAATCAGCTTGTTTCATTTTTACAAGAGCAGAAACAATAGCCAAACGTACAGGTGCATTCAAAACAGGATCTAGTTCCTCAAAAGTCTCCGCCATTCGATTATGATTTTGAATTTTTAAGTATGTATCCCGGAATTAAATAACCTGCAATAATTGCAAAACCGTGAAGCAAAACTTTGAATTCGTCTGTAATAAAAACACAACAAACAGATGCAATAAGAAAACAAACACCACCAAACATTAACGGTTTAAATTTCATTGCCATTCCCGAAACTATTGTGCCAATTGCAGCTAATATCAATGTATAAGTAAAGGGTTCAATTTTTTGATATACACTTACAAATACTATGGTAATAAATCCAAAAGCCAAAGCCATCCAAAGTTTTTTAAGGAAAAAACTCAAATGAGTTTCTGATGTTTTATTTCGGTTGTAATTAATTGTTACTAGTAACGCAATAGCAACCAAAATAGGGAATGGCAAAAAATAGTATTCAAAATCAGTTTTCGTTTGAATCAAAAATTGAAGAATACTTGCCGTAGCCAAAGTCCAACCCCAAAGCAAAAATATAAAGCTATGTGATTTGATGTTTTCTTTTGTTTGATTAATTACTTCTGTAATAAGTTTCAAACTCTGTTGTGGTGTCAACTTGATTTCCTTTTCCATAAAAAAGATATTAATTTACTCTGTAAATATAATGTAGTTTGCAATACAAACCAAATTTTATGACAAAATTTTTAGAATCAACTTTTGGCTCATTTGTATGTTTGTTTTGGAGTGTAGCGCTACAATAACCACTAACTTGTATATATTTCTGGGAAATGTCAGTGTTTATTTGTTTTCAAAAACAGATTTTTTTAATTCTAAATCGGAGGCAATGAAAAGAGAGAAATATTTAAAAACTGGAATAGGGAGAGAATTCATTAAAAATATTATCTTAAACTTATAACTCGTCGGACTCATATCCGCCGTGGCGGACACAGGTTCGAGTCCTGTTCCCGCTACTAAGACAAAGCTTCAGAGAAATCTGAAGCTTTTTTGTTTCACCCCTCTTTGTCAACATCTCGTAGTGTTCATGAGCGGGACGCTCAAGCCAGCAGGGAATCCGTTTAAACCACAATTAATCAAACACAAATTCTTCATCTTCAATTAATTCATTTATAAAATAGGGCAAACTTTCTCGGTCGTATGATTTTGGAAATTCAAAACCGTTAACAAAAATATTTGGGGTAAAAGTGTAAGCATTGGCTTTGCACCATTGATTTTTTAAGTTGAATATTGGGTCAAGTTTAATAGCATCGCTATCTTTTCCATACAATTGAAACCAAGACTGTAAATCTTTTGTTTTAAACCAAGTATCTAATGCTATTACAAATGATTGTGAACCATCTTGTAGATATATTGTCATTAATCGTCTAAGAAACCTTTTCCGTTCTTCGTCCATCCATTCAAAATCGGCATTGAAATACACTTTCACTTTCAAATCATTTAAATTTGTTGCAATTATTTCTTCTAATAAATCATGCGCTTTTTCGCAATGACCACAAAAGGGACTGCTGATTATTGAAATCTCGGTTTTGCTGTCTTTATTTCCTAAAATGATTGGGGTATCTGGCAAAGAAACACTCGCTTTCGAAACCAATGAGTTTTTGAAAATGGTATAGTTTCTCATAAACCGATTCCCTTTTAGCTGGAATTCTTTCAACTCTTTATGTTTTAACAATGTGTTTTTTAATTGTACCCAAACAAATGCTATCAAAGTAAAAATAAACCCCAAAAGTAAAATTGATGATAATGTAAAATTAAAATTAGTTGCTACAAACAAATGCAAATAACCCAATTCCGCCATCAAAATAGTACTGATGGCAAGACAAACTGGACACCATTTTTTCTCAATTTGTTTTTGATAGTAAACGGAAATTACAATTACAGGAATAGCACAGAAAAGTAAGATTTTTTGGATACTGAAAAAGGAAACTGTAGCATTGGTCAAAACAAAACTAAAAAAGGCGACCAGTTGAGTTGTATAGAAAACAATACTCAAACTACTTAAATCGATATAGCTGAACAAATTCCATTTTTTCGAATCGATTACACTGCTACAACTGGTGGTTGCGGTAAGATTGCAAAAATTATTGAGCATTTCGCTTTTTGTACCAAACAAGTCTTTAAGTGCGGCAACCGAAAACAAGATACCTAAAACAGGGAAAATGAAAAACATCGATTCAAACCAACTATTTTGAGTGCGAAAAACAAACACTAGAAACAAAATGGCGGTAAACAAAGGCAGTAGCCAAGTTAGCTTTTTCTTTTTAGTTCTTGATTTTTCTGTAGTTTCTGATTTTTCAGCTAGAAGTACAATGCCTCTCCATCTTTTTTCTAATTCTGATTGTGTAATTGGTACAGCTTTTTTCTCAGCAGTATAATAATAATCGGTTTCTTTTTTCTCAAAAAGCACAAAAGTAGTTTCTAGAGTTGGCTTATTGTTTTCTACTATTAATTCGGCAATAAAACGCTCTGGAAGCAATTCTAAATCTTCAAATTCAACCCGAATCATACCGTTTTGAATATTAAAAAAACTCAATGTATCGACAATTGCCAAAGCCGAAGGATAATCAGGATGCGATTGATTTTGAAACAAAAACTCTTCTTTGTCAATATTGATGTTTTCTTTTTCGAGGTATTGGAATAGGTAGTTAAATTTGTTGGTCATTTTTTTATTAAAATTTTAAATAAAGGTATTTATCTCAACTATTAAATTTTTCGATGATTTTTTTATTCCTGTCAAGTACAAAATATGAGGATAACTAAAAGAAAAGCTGAAGAACATTGTCCTCATCGACATTTCCTCTTATTATACAGCTTCTGCATTCATTGTTTTCTTTATAAAAAATCTTATAATTTAACTAAGGTTTGATAAAGAATATTTGAACATTGTTTTAATTCTCAATAAATCATTTCTTGCATAAGAAATGAATAGAGTTTGCTTGTGACTGTTTATTATCTTAAGGTATTATCTGGTATATACTATCTATTAATTGTGAAATATTTCAGTAATCATATTTTCAATTTCTGCTTTGATTTCTACACTGCTACCTGTCCATCTGCCGATGATATTCCCATCTTTATTGATTAAGATTTTTACTGGAATTCCAGTTACTGCATAGGTATTTTCAATTGTACTTTTGTTTTCTTTGATTGAAAAATGTTTCCATTTTTCAACATTTTCTTTTTGTATTGTAGCTCTCCACAAATCTAGTTTTTCATCCTTTGCAACACTTATAATTTCAAAGCCTTTGTCTTGATATTTAGAGTACATTTCTTTTAGAAAAGGAAAATCTTCTCTGCAAGGGCCACACCAACTTGCCCAAAAATCAAGAAGCACATATTTGTTGTTTTTATATGAGCTAAGTTGCAACAAGTTATCATTCAGATCATTTACTTTAAAATCAGGGGCTAAGCTTCCAATTCTACTATTTTTAAAATAATTTAATTTTTCAGCCAATTGTTTTCCGCTGTAAGATTTTTTTACTTCCGGTCCTAATTTATCGTATAAATTTTTAATTGTATCATATGGAATTTGATTATCCTCTTCTGCTAATATGTGCTCTAATAAGTCAGGTGTTATAAATGAATTTGGCTTTTTTTTTATAAATTCAAAATCCGATTGCCTATTTATTTTTATATTTTGATCCACCCACTGATCCAACTGTTGATCCAGCGAATCTAAACTCTTTTGAGATTGAATTTTTAAAGAATTATCATTTGTTGCAGTCATTTTAACAGAATAAAATCTACTCAATTCTCTGATAGAATCAATTTTTTTGCGAATTTTTTCCTTTTCCGTTGTATTTTGTAATGCATAAAATTCATCGTTCGTTTTAGAACCATTTATTACTATAGTATTCAAATCATCAATATCGAGTTTAACATTCATTGAAGACGGCTCCAAATAAAATATTTTTGAATTTAAGTTTGTCATATAAAATCTAGAATCAGTACAAATAATTGCTTTAACTGGTAAATCAATTTCTCCTTTAAATAAAAATTTATTGTTATAGATCTCTGAAGATTTAGTAATACTCTTGCCGTTGATCTTATATGTTAAATAAATTTTTTTCTTGTTAGCTTTTTTGAAGCAGACGCCATTTAGCACAAAACTATGCTGTGCTAGCATTATAAATGGAAGAACTAAAAAGAAAATTGAAAGTTTTAATTTCATGTGCACTAATTTTAAAATTTTAATAAAAAAACAAGAAATCTTAATTCAATAAGATTCCCTGCTTTTAAGTCTAATTTATTGCATAAGAAGTACTAAAAACTATTTAAAGGTAAAACAGGAACGTCCATCGCACGCATCACAACCTGATCCACAATCATATGCACTATAACAGGCGCCACAACCTTTCTGACCAATAGGTCCTCCACCATTAATAGCTTTCATCTCACTTCTAGAAAGCATACTTTTAGCATTTTTTAAACTTAATTTTTTCATAATTTAAATGTTTTTTATAACTATTAATGTAGCAAATATCTCATGTTTTTATCTCTTGTTGTAATATTGTATTATCTTTAATGTATATCATATTATCCTAAAATGATATAAAAACAAGGGAGCAGTGTATTGTAATGATTAGTGCTTTTCAATTTACGAATACCCCTATTCTCAAAACCTCAATAAATATTTATGACCTGTACCCAACGTTCCGGTACTACAGGTTTTTTTTTTGAGACTAAATTAAGCCCTCTTTGTCAACATCTCGTTGTGTTCACAAGCGGAACACTCACGCCAACGGGGGAATTTTACACTTTAGAAATACAAGAAAACAATAGCTTAAATTTTATTAGTCCAATATTACCGCACATATTAAATACCTTTGATACAATAAAACCAATAGAATTATGATAGAAAATTTTGTGCTTTTAGCATTTGACACTTATTATTATGACGGAAAAGCCAAAACCGTTTGTATTGAATTTAATCAATGGAATCAAGACAAAGATTATAAAGTACATTCAGAAATAATTGACAATATCGAAGACTATATCCCAGGGGAATTTTATCGAAGAGAATTACCATGTATTTTAAGTCTTCTACAAAAGATGAATCTGGAAAATATTGACGCTATTATTGTTGATGGATATATTTATCTGGATGATGATAAAAAATATGGTTTAGGAGGATATCTATATGAAAAACTAAACGAGAAAATTCCAATAATTGGTGTAGCCAAAACTAATTTCGCATCGCTAAACAAAGACAAAAAAAGCTTATTTAGAGGCGATAGTAAAAAACCACTTTTTATTACTTCAATTGGTATTGACTTAAACGATGCATTTACAAAAGTTGAAAGTATGGCTGGAGAATTTAGATTCCCTACCTTATTAAAAGAATTAGACCGATTGACAAAAGAAACACAAACAACTCTATAAAAATCACCTATAAGCTGGATAGTTATTTGAATGCTTTCAAGTACTAAGACAAAAGCTTCAGAGTTCTCTGAAGCTTTTATTTCTCAAATTGACCCTCACAACAAAGCGTAAATTTTGAATGTCTTTCGTAATTTATTTACTAGCAACCGTCTTTAGAAATTACACGTTTATAAATTACCTTACCATCTCGTTCTACATAATCCCCCGATAGTATTGGGTAAGAATACTTAGGAGCATGCGATACGCTATGGCTTTTTATAATTATTCTGTCGTTAACTTTTAGACCATGTAATTGCCAAAATCCATCGTCATTAAAGTTTTCTGGCCCAAAACTAAGTATATAATCATCCCCTTTAATCCTTACCATTATCCCGAAACCTAATTTTGAGTCAGGCGGAAGAGAAAGTGAGGTTATAATTCCATCCATTTTGGTATAATCATTAATGGACTTTCTTATTTTAGCTTCACTAGCATACACTTTTTTACCTGCGGGAGACTCTTCCCATTTTTTAAATACAATACCATCTGGGGTAGTCTTCCATTTCTCCAATGCAATTTGTCTCTCAGCAATAGAGATTGGTTTTTGAGTTAATTCTTTAGAAGTTTCACTTTTGTTTTCACGATTCGCAAATACCAGTCCGCTTACCACAACCAGCGATAAGATCAGCGCATAAATGATTTTTTTCATGTTCTTTTTGGTTTAATTAATAACATAGTTATCTCTCTCTTTAAAGTTTATACGGCTAAATTACTTTGACATTTTTCGGTTTAATAGATTTAAATTGTAAATAAAAATGTAAACTTTGTAAATAAAACATTGACAATATGCTTAATAGCCAAAAACTTCTTTATGGAAAACGCAGATACCTGTTTACACTAATAGTATTCTTGTCTATCTCTGTAATCTGTGTGGCTTTGGATATGGGAGATGGTAATGATTTTGATATTTCCAGAAGAGAAGTTTTACTCCGCAGGATCGGTCATGAACTACTTTTACAATCGGGTGACAATACATCAAGGGTGCTTCCCGTAAAAAAGATTGCCGAAAATGAATATCAAATCAATTTTGAAAATGACTTTACTTTTCAGCCAGATTCTCTACTAAATATTACCAGCCGTTTTTTAGACAAAGCTCCCGGCTCAAGTAATTATATTGTTAATGTTCTTAATTGTGACAATGGTAGCGTAACTTATGGATACGCTATCTCAAAAAATAAGAAAGATGATATTGTAGCCTGCATCGGGAGAAAACAACCCAAAGCCTGTTACAGGATTAATATTAAATTTAAACCAACAGGCATTATTACGGCAAAAAACGGATATCTTATCGGGGGACTTTCATTTTTAACATTTGTTGGATTTATTTTTTTGAAATCAGTTAAACCTCGAAAACATATACCCGAAAGTCAGCACAGCACTATATTCACTTTAGGTTCAGTGTTGTTCAATGCAAATGATCGCAAGCTTATCATCAATGAAAAGACAATAGACCTGACCGTTACAGAAACTCGTGTATTGCTCATTTTTGCATTGTCACCCAACAAAACCATAGAGAGAAGCCGACTGCAAAAAGAGATATGGGAAGATGAAGGCGTTATTGTGGGCCGTAGTCTGGATATGTTCATATCAAAACTTAGAAAAAAACTGGAAAATGATCCGAACATCAAAATAGTTGTTGTACGCGGCAAAGGATATAAACTTGAAATCCCTTTCTAATTTGAATATAATATCTGACAAAAAAGACATTTCTATGAGATGTTTTTTTATCTTTGAAATTAAGGCTTTTAGTCCGGATAACTTTATCTTTGAACCTTCAGAAAAATAACATTCATTCTGGAACAGAAAATTCATCAGGGAAGAAACGTAAAACGTTTTAGAGAAATGCTTGGTATCAAACAGGAAGCACTTGCTTATGATCTGGGAGAAGACTGGAACCAGAAGAAAATTTCAATGCTGGAGCAGAAAGATGTTATTGAAGATAACCTATTGAAACAAATCTCAAACTCATTAAGAATTCCAGTGGAAGCTTTTCAGAATTTTGATGAAGAACAAGCAATAAATTTTATATCCAATACTTTTAATGATCAATCTAACGGATACAATTATTATCCAACTTTTAATGTAAATCCAATAGAAAAATGGTTAGAAGCTTTGGAAGAAATTAAGAGGTTAAATTTAGAACTTTTGAAAGCAAAAGATGAGCAGATTAAGGTTTTAGAGAAATTAATCAATAAGTAATTTCAAAACTATTTCCTCAATTCAATTCTGAAATCTGTAAGCATAAACTTCACTCCTTCAAATAAATACATTCAAAGATATCTCGAAAAAAGTCAGAGACTTTTGAGGTGTTTTGCATTTAAAATTATAAAAAATTACGCAAAGTCAGAGACATTTGCGTAGCTTTTCATGAGGAACTCTTACGGAGCGGATCAGGATTTTCTCTTCTAAATTTGAGAATTTCATTATTTATTTTCGAATCCAATTCTTCGTGACCATCTTCTTTGAGAAGTTCTCTGATTTTATTTAAAACTAGCGCTCTATTTTTTGATCCTTCTATTCCAAATTGATCTAATAATTTTTGCTCATCCTTTGTGATACGTATTTTTAATTTCTCTGCATCAATTTGATATTCATTATTAACTCCTCTGAACTCATTTAAAAGAAATTTAAATGCTTGATCAACCATATTTAAAAATCCCATTTTTAAATTTTCTTCCTTCGAGGTACTTAAGTTTGGACAACATTTGAGTAATGGCTTGTCAATTCCATCAATGAATTTAGGCAAATCTTCAAAATTATCGCACTCAAAATTGTGTGCAAACTGATTTCTAATACTAATAATATGCAACAAATTAGTATATGTCAATTTATCAATTTTACCGCAATCGGTAAGCAAATCAATCTTAGCACGCAAACTGAGAGATGAAGATTTATTATCAAGTGCTTTTGTATTGCCATCTAAATCAAGACCCATCATATGTTTGATAAGCTTGGAGGTTAACGACTCTACAAAAAGTGTTTTTTCAATTGCAATTTGTCTATTTTTGAATGTAGGCATAAAATTCAATTTAATAATTACTAACTACCTTAAAGCGTCAATTTCTAAGATACATTTTGTCGAATATAACATTTAGTTTTTCTAATATTATATCAATAATTTTTTTATTGTTTAATATTATGTAAAAAGCAATGATCTCAGTATTATAAACATATCCTAGTTGTCTCAACTCAAAAAGCTCATTTGAGAATTCTTTTACTCTTCTATAATGAGCGCTGTTTGATCTTATAACATTATTATGATGAGTAATAAAATTACGAACAAGTCTTAAATTGTCAAAAAAAAGTAATTCGTCTTTAATTGATTCATATAAAGGAGGGTCTGTTTTAGAGATGTAATTTTTAAATTTTTGAAAAGTTGAATTTCCTTTTAAATCATCTATGGAAGATATATTTGTTACAAGGAGACTGTTTTTCGCAAAAGAATAGAACTCATTTTCAATAAAACCGAAGATCAGAAAGACAAAAGAGTTTCGGTGTTTTAATAGTATATCATCTTGAATTTTTCGATGACTGTCACTTAAATCATCATAGACATCAATGTAGTAATCATTTTCCTCTTCATTTATTTCTGTTTTTTTCTTTTTAAATTCTTCATATTTCTTTTCAATTTCATCATAATTTTTTTGAATATTTGATAATTCCCTTTCAATATTTGATTCTATAAATAAGTTGTATTCAAATAAAGATTCAATTCTAAATTCAATATTCTTTCTGAGTAATTTATTAATATTCATGCTTGATTATTTATTAAGGAAGAATTTTACTTATTAGTCATTCAAAGGTACTGATGCACTACGCAGTTATTTTGCGTAGTTTTGAAATAATATACAAATATTCAGAAAAGTTGTAGAAAACATCAAGTTATATTACGATTCATATTCTATAACCAAAAAATAATCTTCCATAAAATAGTTAGATATCTGAATGCTTCCTACTACTAAGAAAAAACTTCGGAGAAATCTGAAGCTTTTTTGTTTTAAGTCAAAATGTAATAAGTTAGGAAACTTTTATAAATTTTACAATCTCTAAAAAGCAAAAAAAAACTGCGCAAAGTTCACAGAGACCTTTGCGCAGCTTTTTATAAAAATACTTCAGAAAACAAGGATATTACCAAATTGTTATTCTGTCTTTCTTCGGTAAAAACATTTTATCTTTAGGCTGTACATTGAATGCTTCGTAAAAAGGTGTAGTATTCATTAAGGTACCATTCACACGCCAAATTGGTGGAGAATGTGGGTTATTATTAATCCACAAACGCAGGAACTCGTCTTTCATTTTTACTCTCCATATTTTGGCTAAAGAAATAAAGAAACGTTGGTCCGGAGTAAAACCGTCTATTTTTGTGTTCCCTTTTCCTTGTTCGGTCATTTTAAAAGCATCATAGGCAACTGCTAATCCTGCAATATCTGCTGTATTTTCGCCAACTGTCATGGCGCCATTAACGTGTAGATCACCCAAAACGGTATAGGTGCTGTACAAATTGATCACCTGTTGTATTCTTGACTTGAACTGTGCATAATCCTCTTTTGTCCACCAGTTTTTCAAGTTACCATCCTTGTCATATTGAGCACCCTGATCGTCAAAAGTATGGGTTATTTCGTGACCAATCACCATCCCGATACCTCCATAATTAAGGGCATCATCAGCATTATTATCAAAATAAGGCGCTTGTAAAATACCTGCAGGAAAAACAATTTCGTTTGCTGTAGGGTTATTATAGGCCGTAACAGTTGGAACTGTCGTATACCATTCTGATTTATCAACCGGTTTACCCAATTTTGCCAATTGAAATTGATAGGCAACTGTAGCGGCCGAAACCATGTTCTCAAAATAAGCATCTCTGGCAATATGTACTTTGCTATAGTCTCTCCATTTATCCGGATAGCCTATTTTCTTAGTCATGGCAGCCAATTTTTCTTTCGCTTTTTGCTTTGTAACCGGACTCATCCATTCCAATTTATCAATTCTTATGGCATAGGCTTTTTGCAAATTATTTACGAGGATCAACATCCGTTTTTTAGCCTCTTCCGAAAAATATTTCTTTACATACAATTCGCCCAACGCATCGCCTAAGTAAGTATCCAGAACACTCGCCATTTTTTCGCCGCGTGATTTTTGAACCGCCTGACCAGAAAGCACTTTGGTATACTCAAATGAAGCATCAACAAAAGGTTTGCTTAAATCATCGGCATATCTTTCTAAAGAATTTGCTTTCAGGTAAATTTTCCAATTATTAATAGGGATGGTTTTTAAAAGCTTATTTAGAGCATCATAATAGGCAGGTTGGCCTACATTAATGAAATCGGTTTTAGCTCCTAAATTATTTAAGAAAGTAGTCCAGTCGATGTTGGGATGTCTTTTTACAAGATCTGTCACAGCCATTTTATTATAATTGGCCTGCACATCGCGAAGTTCAACTTTTGTTTTATGCGAACCTGCTAGCTGTTTGTCAATATCATAAACCAAATCAGCATTCTTTTTGGCCTCATCGGCATTGCTGCCTGTTTGTTGAAATAATGTAACAAGATATTTTTTGTACGCTTCCTGTATGGCAACAGTTGGTGCATCTGATTTGAAATAATAGTCCCTGTCAGGCAAACCGATACCCGTTTGATAGATTTGAGCAATGTTCATACTGCTGTTTTTATCATCCGTTGACACTCCAAAAGCTATAATAGAAGAATTGCCTACTTTTACTTCGTTCACTACAAAGTTCATTAAAGACGGTAAATCGCTAATGGCTTCAATTTTAGCAAGCAGGGGTTTGATAGGCGTATAACCACGTTTGTCAATGGTTACCGTATCCATACCGGATGCATAAAAATCTCCTACTTTCTGCGCTATACTTCCTGCTGAATTCTTGCTTTTTGAAATACTGTCCAATATTCCCTGCAGACGCATTCGCTGTGGATAATTCATAAACATATAAACACCAACTCCGGCTTGAGATGCTGGTATTGATACCGAATCATACCATTTGCCATTTACATATTTAAAAAAGTCATCTCCAGGCCGCAATGTGGAATCTATTCCAGTGATCGCAATATTTTTTTTCCCTTGATGTTTGGAGCATGCTGTAAAAGCTAAGAACGCAACGAAAAGCGCTACTGTTTTTTTCATAATCTAAATAATTTCTATTAAAATGAACTGAAAAACGTTTGAATGCAGGTATTCTAAAATGTATAGGACTGACATATTTAATTTTAGCAGAACAATATACGAATTCAGTTTTTAATTCTAAAGCTCTTATTTGAATTACTCCTTAAAAAAATCAGAATTATAAGTCGCTCTTTATCGTTACTATAGAATCATTCGTTTATGATTTACCGGCAGCAATCATAATAAAAATAGGCCTTCTTAATTCGTCTGTCATTTCCGGATATTTTTCAATGATTTCTTCTGACGGCTTAGGCTCGGATATTTGTGTGATGTTAAAACCTGAATTAACGACAGTATTTAGAATACTTGCTACAGTTCGATGATATTTCACTACTTTATGACCTAAGAAATTGGTTTGCCGCACTCCTTCGTTCTGGTAATCGTCAACTGGCCAATGCAGTCGGTTTTCATTTTCATCTTTATACCAATCCTGCTCCGCTTTTGCTGTAAAAACGGGATGTTCCATAGAAAAAACGAAGCTCCCTCCTCTCTTTAAATATTGATTTATTTTACCGAAAAGAACCTCCAAATCTTGTATGTAATGAAACGTAAGCGAACTGAAAATAATATCAAACTGCTCCTTTTCAAATTCAATATCTTCAACTGGTTTTTGATAATATTCTATTGATAGCCCTTTCGAATTTTCCTTTGCTTTATCAATCATTTTTTTTGACAAATCAACTCCAATTACATTCTCTGCTCCTTGTTCTTTTGCATAAATACAATGCCAGCCATAACCGCAACCCAGATCCAGAACATTTTTGCCCCGAAAATCAGGCAGCATATTTTTTAAAACATGCCACTCTCCTGCTGCGTTTAGACCTTCTATCGAACGTGGCATTTTACCATAGTTCTCAAAAAAATCAATATCATCGTAAATATTTTGTTTCATCTCTTACTCTTTTTTATTAAACCTAAATAATACAACAACGAATATCTTATCTCTATCAATCTCATCATTTTGTACTAAAAGTGGAATACACAAAAGTACAAAACTTAAGAAAATTATGCATACCCGCTCAAAATGCCCATACCGCTTAACAATTAAATAATATGTTTTCTTAATAACTGGGTTTGTATTCGTAATTGTTTTTATAAATTTGCGTCCTAAAATATTTAGTAGTTTTTTTAGCTCGCTGTATTTCAGGCCTGATAAACAATTACCCATTAATTTAGTCATTTACACATTAACAATTATGAAGCCCCTTTTACTTTTTAAAGTGATTCCAAAAACCTCTTAATCACTCTTAAAAATTCATTTTTCGGTTTTTCTTTTTTACATCAAAACCGTTATTTACGACTTAACTATTTAATTTTCAAACAACAACAACAACAACAACAACAACAACAACAACAACAACAACAACAACAACAACAACAACAACAACAACAACAACCTACAGTCTTTATCAACAATAAATTATATTACAATCATAACTAAATACAATGCTTAAAAAACACAGCCCCAAAGTTCTAATTTTCATACTTTTCAGTTTATTTTTCTCCATTAGTTCTCTTGCTCAAAAAAATATTTACGCCGGAATTGAAATCGGCCGCAGAACGATAAAAGTTTCTGTTCTCGATGTAAGTAATATTAAAAAAGCTGATTACAAAATTATCTACTATTCGAATGACGAAGGTTTGAGTTTCGCCAAACATATCACTGCTACCGGCGAACTTACTCAGGAAGATATCAATAAAGCCGGTCTTATCGTTTTTACTCAATTGACAAAAATAAGAGCACAATTTAAGATTCCGGAAGAAAACATCTTTTTAGTAGCTTCTTCAGTTTTTGGATCTGCACGTAATGTTGATGCTTTAAAAAACAAAATTAGTACGTTAACCAACAAAGAGCTTGATATTATCAATGTTGATGAGGAAGCTAAAATACTCGTTAAAGGTTCTATACCACCTGTTGATTATTCTAATGCTCTGCATCTTGATATTGGTGCTGCAAGTACTAAAGGCGGATACATTGACGAACTGCAGGATGGTAAATTAGAGTTTATTCCTTTAGAACTTGATTTTGGTACAATGTCACTTACTGATGCCGTAAAAAAAACGGTTGCAAACCAAAGTCAGGCCAGCGATATGTCTGTATATCAGGAAAAATCTTTTGATTTTAATCCGATTGTTCGTAAAAAGATAAAAGATATGCTTGATGCAAATCCGCTTTTATTAAAAAAGGAAAAAATCTATCTATCCGGTGGAGCTGTATGGGCTTTTACAACATTGTATTACAATGAAAATACCAAAGACCATTATCTGCCAATAAAATTGGAAGATGTTATCGATTACGATGCGGTTTTAAAGAATAATTTCAACAAGTTTAACACCCTTGCTAAAACCAACACTGAAGCTGCGAGAGTATTAAACATATACGACCAGAAATACCTTATTTCGGCAAATAACATACTACAGGCCTGCGTAGAGAGTATTCCTAATTTAGAGAAGAAAAAAATATATTTTGTAAAAGAAGGCCCGATAACCTGGCTTATCTCTTACATTGCAGACCGTTCTAAAAAAGTAAATACCAATTTTTAAGAACCTCATCATCAAAAAAAGCTTCAGAGAAATCTGAAGCTTTTTTTGTTTTTAGGCTCCTTTAAAACAACTTTGTGTTCATGAACAAGACACTCACGTCAGGCCAGCGAAAGGAGCACTTTTTTTAATCCGTTTAAAGTAAATTGTTTCTTCTTTTTAGTGATAATATTACATAAATGGATGACACAAGAAAAATTAAAGTTGGAATCACAAAAGTAAAACCTATTCTATGAAGATTGCCTATAATCCCTGTAATATAAGTAAGAGCAACAAACAGCATAAAAAAGCAGATCAACAAAACTCTGTAATTTTTACTTATCAAAAACAAAATAAGTAAACTGAATATTGGAATTGCTATTAGCCCTTCCCAGAATACTTTAGAAATACTGCTAAATACATCATTTAAAAATTGAAATAAATATATTAAGAGTAAGGCAAAGTTCGGAACTCCATTCTGCTGGACGCCACTAATTAATAGAAAAGACAGCACTGCGATTAATTTTGTAGATCGTATATCTATTGACATGATTTGTTTGATTTAGGAGCGTTATTTGATCCCGTAGTATGATTTACAAGACCGCTTAATATATTTGCAACGGTATTCGGAGTATCAATCCATCCTGAAGTAGAAACACCAGCAATATTTAATACATCGGTAGCAAAATCAGAACAATTGTTAAAGCTTAAGTCGTACCAGTTTGACTGATAAACTTGCGACAAAGCTATGATTTGATTCAATTGTGCACCAGTAATTGTCATACTAGCTGATACATCGTAATGATGTCCCCCATTTTCTCCCATAATTCCTTGCCCGCTTAATGAACCTAAAGAAGTTTTAGGATAATAACCATAAACAGCAGAATTATTACCTTGTGATATACCTATAAATGCATGCCCTACACCATTACCTCCTCCCATTCTTTCTGCATAAATAGTAAGATTTGCCGAATTGGATATACTAAAGCATTCTAAGAATTTTTTTATATTATTAATTGCATTATCAGGAGGAGGAGGCATTGTTAAGCCGCTACTTGATATTGAATCGGCTCCACCACTACTTACTAAAATAGGCGCTTTCGAAATTGTAACAGGATTTGGCCATGGATCTCCAGCAGGACCTGTGACAACAACCGGATCCAAATTAATTGCTCCTGCTATACCATGACAGTTATCACAAACTCCCATTCCGGATGCTTTTGATGTTAGAAACATATTATCTGTATGTCCTGCAATGTATAATGTTTTTTTTACTTCCCCACTTTCTAAATTTAGAATTTTTAAATCCCCTGTAAAATTTTCCATTATTTTATGCGTCGGTAATTTTTGTAACTCATTAATAGGCTGAGATTCTCTAAATTTAAAATCCCATAATTTAGCGGTTATATTATACGGATTTATTTCGACAATAATTCTCTGAAGATTAAAATCATTTACTGTTCTCACAGGAATTAACGCCGTATAAGATTCTGCTAAATCCTTCTGATAAACTACAGCAGAAGACCAATTTAAATCATTTTCCTGAATATGGTACTCTAAAGTTAACCAACTTTTCGTTCTTGTCAATACTTTTGATTCCTGATGCTCAATATTCATATAATCACTATCGTTAGAGCAACTAAACAATAAAAAAATAAAAGAACATAGTCCTAATTTTACACTTGCTTTAAGCATATTGTTTTTTTTTTAAATTGAAGTAAATTTACTACAAAAAACAATATAAATCATTTTTATTGAAATATTTTTCTTGTAAAAATGCATTTCCAAAAGTAGGATGATAGTTTTACTAACAATATTTTTATACTAATCGATCATATTTTCCAGATTGGTTTTCTTATTATCCACCCTGAAATAGTAATACACACAACTTATCTCCTTATATTGAGGACCGTTCTAAAAAAGTAAATACCAATTTTTAAGAACCTCATCATCAAAAAAAGCTTCAGATTTCTCTGAAGCTTTTTTTTTTAAAACACCTAAAAAATTAAAAGAAATATGAAGCTCTACACTAGTTTATAGCTTCATATCCGAGCTAATATTCCGAATGTATTTGCGATTTACTTTAAATGTTTTTCCGAAATTATAGGATGCATTTATTAAAATCATATGAGATGTATTTCTGTTGTCTAACCTATAATAATTGGTATTATTTGTAAATCGCAACATTCTGTTTGCATCAGTATTCAAGATATTTCTATACTCCAGATTGATATTTAATCTGTCTTTTAAAAAATTTCGGGATACACTGAACGAGATATCCGGCTTCACTGAACGATACAAATTAAAATCGTAAAACCTGTCAATATAATAGGAGTTAATAGTATACATCGTTCTTTTATCTATATTTCCGCTAACCGATAAATCAAGATAATTTACAAAACCTTCATACATCTCATTCTCTTTCTTCATTTTTAATTTGGTATAACTATAGTTCAAATTAAATCTGGATTCTTTATAGAATTTAAATGAGACTGAAGTACCAACAGAACTACTGCTATAAGCATCCAGATTTGTATTTTCAGAGATCATTTTGTAGTCATTTAGTTCATTAACAACAGAAATATTGTTAGACGATGTTAAGTAACCGAAGTTTAGAGTTAAATCTACTTTCTTTATATTCCTGACCAAATCGAGAGAAAATGAATTATTGATTTCCGGCTTTATGTAAGAAGGATTGACAACTGAATTATTATTAAAATCCTGATACGTGAAATTAGAAATTGATCTTATACTTGGTCTGACAACGTACCGCTTATAATTGAACTCCAAATCTACTATCGAATCAAATTTCGAAAAATAAGTGATATTGGGCAGGTAAAAATTATGATCAAAAACAGCTTTATTGTTTACTTTATCCTGAGAGAACTGAAATCTATTCCCAAATAATAATGAATTATTAGGGTTTAAATCATAACTAAAACTGATAAAAGGGGTAACAATATTTTGCTTCACCTCACTCCTGTCCGCCACATTGTCAAAAAGATAATTGCGATAGGTCAATACCAATGCCGATTGAATATAAAGTTTATCCATTGACTTTGAGACCGAAGAACTAAACGTCCATTCTGTAAATTTTTGATTCGACTTATTGGACTTATTCTCAATTTTATTATTATTACTTACATAATCTAAATTGAGTTTATACTCTAAATTATTTTCTGTCTTCTTCTCGTACCTCAAATTTGTATTATAATCCCGAATAAGAAAAAAATAAGATACCTCTGATAAATCCGGAAAAATACTCCTTCTGTTTTCATCTACTATGGCGTATTTGTTTCGCAATGAAAGACTGCTTGACTTATCGATCTCAAAAATAGTAAGCATTGAAAAATTTGGCTGATACAAAACCCTATGATTGGAATAGTTTAAAGTTCTGTCATTGAAAGTTTCTTCTGAACTGTTATCGGAAACATTTTTAAGATTAGAAATATTCAAAATTGTTGAAAATTTATTCTTTTTATAAAACAAATTCAACCCTAAAAAATTGAACTCCTGCAAGAGACCAACCGTTCCATCAACCGTACCTTTTATATTATCCACATTTCCATTATTGTCCTTTACTTTTATAACAAGTTCGGTCTCGCCATTGGACAAATTAAAATAATTCTCGACAATTTGAAAAGAAACAATGTTCTCAGACAATAACTTGAAAAATTCTTCCTGAGTGATTACTTTATCATTATAAATATAGTTTTTGATTTTTTTGCCTTTAAAATAAACTGTCTTGCTATTATCCAAAGTAATATTCTCCAGTCGTCGCAAGGTTTTACCCATGTTTTCATTTTTCAAAATTTCTTTGGGCATATAAAGTTTATAAACTCCTGCTTTTCTCTTATTTTTAATAATTTTTATCTCTTTAAGGGT
This sequence comes from Flavobacterium sp. N502540, assembly GCF_025947365.1. Lineage (NCBI taxonomy): Bacteria > Pseudomonadati > Bacteroidota > Flavobacteriia > Flavobacteriales > Flavobacteriaceae > Flavobacterium > Flavobacterium sp. N502540. The sequence goes on along the minus strand of NZ_CP110012.1, from coordinate 2,694,589 downwards.
TTCAACTTTTGAAGAGTCGACCCATTCATTTTTAACTATTTCCTGAGAAAAAACCAAAAATGAATTTATAATGAATAATAGAATTAATATTTTTTTCATTCTGATAATAAGTAATGATAGCGGTTAAATTCTCACCTTAGAAAGGCAAAATTTGGCGCAAATAAAACAAAATAAAAAAGCTCAATTCAACTATTTTTATAAAAAAAGTACCACAAGAAGCGTATCGGATAAGATACTATCAGGCCGGGATAATATGAGTCAGATTTTAAAAGTTATCTGATTCTCAAATTATATATTTTTATCTCCTACTTATTTCAAAAAGCATAGGATACCATCAAAAAGTTCCTTTTTATAAAACAAAAAAATTGCACCAAGTCAAAAAGACTTTGTGCAATTTTTAATCGAACTCTTTACCAAGTTCAGTAATCAACTAAAAATATCTTGATTTCTTAAAATCTAACTTTCCGGCTTCTTTCGCAACCTGATCTTTTGCATGTTTTAAAAATAAAATACATCTGTTTTCGATCAATTTATCATAATCGTTATTGTTATCTTGCGCTTCTTTATTTATAGATACTACGGCTGTTTCAAACAAATATTGCAAAATCTTAGCATCTTTTTCATTTTCAGGATCAAAAGGAAGTTCGACTTCCTGAATGTATTTTAATAATGAGAACAAACTGTTTATTGATAATTTATCTGAAAGATATCCCAAATGCAAATAGATAAGTCCTAAACCAACTTGCTCAATCACTTTTCTAAAGAGCATCCTTTTAACGGTAACATGATTATCACTCAAATAATACTCTGCATCAACAAAAAACTGTTCTGCTGTTAAAACCTTTTCTTTCTCATATTTTTCTTTGAATTCACGCTCCCAGTTGGGAAGATATTTTTTAAGATAAACAAAATAATAAGCGGCATTGTAAATTAAGAGCCCATGGGTTTTGACATAATCGAAAAAATACTTCTTGTATGTCTTTTTCTTACGGATCAATTCTGCCGAATGGCTAAGAATGGTTACCTGATACCTGCCCTCAAATTTTTCCAGAATAAGTTCCTCCATTGGGGCGATTTCATATTGAGTTTGATCCAGATTGATGATCAGCAAATAAAAATGATACTCAGGAAGTTTTGCAGAGTAATTTTGGGACTTACTTTCCTGATTGTGAAGTATGGTGTAACCAAAACAGTAGACACATCTTATGTTTGAATTAGTTACCATCAAATCGTTAATACTTTTTAAAGCATCTTCAACAAAATAATTGGATGGAATCTTTTCATTAAAAATATACTTCCCGGTACATTCCTGCCTGCTCAGTTTCTGCATCTTTTCCTTGCATAATACTTTATATTCCAAAAACAATCTGTTCAATTCTTTCTGCATTAACTCCACTTTTGTTTTTGCCTTAATTATCAGCTCCGGATCTATATCACCCATCCCCTCGTTTTTCATGGCACAGGAATAAGCTTTATTAAGCATTGTAACTATCTCATTATGAAGTGCCGTATTCTTATTGAGTACTCTTTTAAGTGAAGGCGCATATTTGATGATGTAATCATATTGCTGAAACAAACAAGTACTACTAATAAATACAGCGGTGAAAAATTCTGAGGCACAGATATAAATGTACCTTAAGGTCTGATACAAGGCAAATACAGCTTCTTCATTTTTATTTTTTCCGTTGTAAACAGATACATTTCTAAAAGATACCACTGCAGCTTCCATATCAAGAGAGAATCTTTTTTTTGCTTTTTTAAGCAGCTTTTTAGAGGTGTCTTCCCGAGGGTAAAAAACTTTAGCTCCCGGTTCAAAATAAATTAATTCTTTTAAGGTACAATGCTGAACAAAGTAAGGTTTTCCATTTTTAAAACCCTTTTTAGCACAGTCAGAATCTATAAACTTAAAAATAAACTCGGGATAGATACTTACTACTTTCTCCTGTACCTCCTCTAAAATCTTTTCATCCTTATCGGTCTCTTTTTTTAGGATAAAAGTGATGACCGTTACTTTATTGCTTTTATTAAAAGACAGATAAACGGCTTCTGCACCAACAAACGGAAATAAATTTACAATGGCCTTTTCTAATCGTTCTTTATATGGGTTTTTCGGATCTATTCTGAGTATATAATTCATCTTTTATTCTTTTTATGTTAAACCTCACCGACCTATCTCCCCTTTACTTTCATTTTATAACTTAAAGAACGCCTGAGAATAATAGCTTTATTTTTCTTCTGAAATTTTAACTACCTTACTCTTAAGTAGTGTATTTTATGTTTTTTTTCGTACGTTTGTTCAAAACATGATTTTGTGCTTTTTTACTTACAAATATATAGATTTTATTCTATAAACAGCAATAAAAATATGTTATAATCTAAAGATAATTGCAATGATCGTAAACAGAATCTTACAAATTATTGAATATAAAGGAATTAATAGAAGAAAATTTTATATCGAAACGGGACTTTCTAACGGCTTTTTGGATAAGGTTAAAGATGTTGGTGCATCAAAAATAGAGCAGATACTTCGCATCTATCCTGAAATTAATCCGGAGTGGCTCCTGACAGGAAAAGGGCATATGCTTGAAAACGCTGCCTTTTTTGAGTATGAATGGGGAATTAAAATGAGTGAAATTGAAGAACCTTCTACTGTTTACGAAGTCACTACTACAAAAACACTTAAGAAGCAATTTGTACCGGTCTATGATGTTGAAACTGTCGACGGAGTGGTTTCTCTATTTAAAGAATCTGAAGAAAAACCAATTGACTATGTCTCGGTTCCGAACTTACCCAAATGCGATGGTGCTATTTACGTAAGTGGAGATCGAATGTATCCTTTTTTAAAGAGCGGTGATCTTATCATTTATAAAAAAATGAGCAGCAGGATCGAACATATTATCTGGGGAGAAATGTATTTGATTTCTGTAATAACCGATGAACCGGAAGAATTTCTCCTGATCCGACGGGTACAAAAATCAGACAAAGGAGAGGATTGGATTAAACTGGTCAGTGAAAACAGTCGATATGAATCGAAGGATGTTCTCCTTAAAAATGTTGAAGGATTAGCTTTAATAAAAGCAACGATTCGGATCAATTCCAACTTTTAAGATTAAACACTAACAATCAAAAACTTAACTAAAATCTCCTAAAATTGTGAATATCTATTTCACAATTTTAGGAGATTTTTTTTCGGTAAAATCTATCTTTGGCATCCTTAAAAAATAATAAAGATGAGCGCAACTTGGTACGAATGCAAGGTAAAATATAGAAAAACGGACGAAACCGGAGGGCAAAAAGTTTTAACAGAGCCTTATTTGGTAGATGCTTTGTCTTATACAGAAGCCGAAAGAAGAATTAATGAAGAGATGTCGGCTTATATCAGTGAAGAATTTAAAATCACCAATATAAAAGTGGCCAATTACGCCGAAATCCACCCTTTTGAAAATACAGACCGTTGGTTTAAATCCAAAGTCTCTTTATTGGCTTATGATGAAGAAAGCGGTAAAGAAAGAAAGTCAAATATGTACATGCTGGTTCAGGCCAATGATGTGAGAGAAGCTTACGACAACACACTGCATGTGATGCAAAGCACTATGGGAGAATATTCTATCCCGGCCGTTTCTGAGTCACCTATTATGGATGTTTTCCCTTATTTCAGCGGTGAAGAAGGAGAAGCGGAGCAATTGGAAAGATTCAATAGACTAAAAGCATCTAAACCTGCACAAGCAGCCGCAGAAGTTATTGACCATATGGAGTTTGAAACTGCATTAGAGGAATAAATTCTAAAATTAATTTGGGACCAGCCTAAAAAGCTGTGAGTATTATACACGGATCTGACAGATTCGCTAAAGCAAAGACGCAGATTTAGACGGGTTCCTTTTTTAAGATTTCTCTTTAAAATTATAAAAAGCAAAAGCTTCGGAGAAATCCGAAGCTTTTGCTTTTTATGTTAAAGATAATCTGTCTCTTACTTTTATATACAAAGCGGCATCCTACTTCAGAAAAAAATCGGCATCGATTAAACGGTTTCCGGTGTCGTCATAAACGGCATAGTTAAAACCTCCCTGAATGCAATAGGAACCGTATTCTCCAGCTTTGTTGAGAGCGATAAAACCTACCTGAATGTCTTTTAAATCTTTGTTTCTGTTTTTGGTTAATTTTACGATGCGGGCAACAGCTTCTTCACAGGCTTTTTGAGGTGATTTGCCTTGTCGCATTAATTCCACCACAAGATGACAGCCTGAAATCCGGATGACTTCTTCACCATGTCCGGTAGCAGTCGCAGCTCCTATTTCATTGTCGACATATAAACCGGCTCCGATAATTGGGGAATCGCCAACACGTCCGTGCATTTTAAATGCCATTCCGCTTGTGGTACAGGCTCCGGAAAGATTACCATTGGCGTCCAAAGCGATCATTCCAATGGTGTCGTGGTTCTCGATATTGGCAATGGGTTTGTATTTGCTGTCTTTGAGCCATTCTTTCCATTCTTTTTCAGATTCTTCTGTCAGCAGGTTTTCTTTTTTGAAACCTTGTGCTACTGCAAATTGCAAGGCTCCATCACCTACCAGCATTACATGAGGTGTTTTTTCCATGACTGCTCTTGCAACCGATATGGGATGTTTGATATATTCTAAAGCAGCAACCGATCCTATATTGGCATTTTCGTCCATAATACAGGCATCTAACGTTACACGTCCATCTCTGTCCGGGCGTCCGCCGTAGCCTACACTTCTTTCTTTAGGATCGCCTTCGGGAATTTTAACTCCGGCTTCGACAGCGTCTAAAGCGGTTCCCTTACTTTTTAAAACTTCCCAGGCGGCTTCATTGGCCTGAATACCAAATCTCCAGGTGGAAAGCACAATCGGCTTTTTTCCTTTTTTAGAAACTATGCTTTTTTCTTCTTCTTCCGAATTGGATTGAAAAGACTGCAAGGCTACCGCTACTGAAGCAATAGCTGCCGTTTTTATAAAATTCCTGCGATTTGAATTTGTCATATCTAATGTTTTATGAACCACTGATCATTTTTTTGCCACAGATTAAAGGATTTCTTATTCTGTGTAAATCTTTTTAATCTGTGGCATCTAATATAATCAAAACTATGCTGTGTAAAGCAAACTTGTTGCTCCTAATAAAGCTGCTTTTTCGTTGTCTGTAGAAACAGCAACACTGATAGTACTTCCTGCTTCTTTTATTTTTTTGTTGAAAACCGGAAGAAAAAATTCACTTGCATTGGCAATTTTCCCACCAATGATGAAACTATCCGCGTCGAATTTTTCTAACCATGGCGCTACAATGGCAGCCAAATCTTCTCCTAACTGCTCAAATGCTTTTACGGCCATTGCATCTCCTGCTGTTGCCAGATTAAAAAGTTCCAGTCCATTATTGAGTTTTTTTCCGCTTAAAGCGAAATACCCTCCCAAAAGTCCGCGTACTGAAACATAGTCTTCCGCTATACCTTCTTTGTAGGGAAGGTCATAGATTTCACCGTCTTTTGGTACCGCATTTCCTGTATTTACAGATGTTCCTTTGTCTATAAAACAGGCACCAAGTCCGGTACCTAATGTGATAGCCATTACTTTTTTAGAAAGATTTTCGGCATCTTTAAATACTTCTCCTTTACCAAAACAAACGGCATCGTTTTCAAACAATATCGGAAAATCACCCGACAGCTTCAATTGATTCTGAAACAGATCACGAACATTGAGTCCGTAAAAATGCTCGTATTTCGATTGCCCTTTTATCCAACAAACACCATTCGTATAGTCAAACGGCCCTGGCATGCAAACGGCCAATCCTGTAGTATTTTCTACTTTTGAATTTTCTATCGCGGTGCGAATTGCTTTTTCCCAGATGGTCATTACTTCTTCTACAGGCAAATTCGAATCGAAAGATTCTTTGTGCAGTGAAAAATCGATCACTTTCATGTCTACAATATCAATAATCGCTGCGGTGATATGTGTACCTCCAATGTCTAATCCAACGGCATATTCTTTATTCATTCTTTTGTATTTTGGATTTGAACCAATATCGGGATTAGAAAAATTTAGTTTTATTTTTTTCACCATTAAGAAATTAAGTTTATTAAGTCTAACTGCTTAATTTTTCTCAATTTCTTAATCATGAATATTCTTATCTCTAGTTTTACGAATTCCTTAATGGTAAATATTTTAGTTTAAATGTTTTTGTCTTTTAAGATTTGAGGATAATGAATGCTGGTATGTACAATCATTTCTCCAAATAGGGTATTGGCCCATGCAAACCATTTTCGGGTAAATTTGGCTACATCATCTTTATGGAAAGACTCGTGCATGAAACCGGTATCGGCATTTGTTCTGATCAGGTTGCTGATACATTGTTTTATTTCCTGCTCGTCTACGCTGGTAATGGCTCTCAAAACAATACTCATTGGCCAAATGGTGTCTGTCCCGGTATGCGGGCCGCCAATTCCTTCTCCTGCTTTTCCTTTGTAGAAAAACGGATTGTTTTCTGAAAGTACTACTTTTCGGGTATTCAGATATAACGGACTGTCGGGTGCTATTGCGCCTAAATACGGTAACGACAATAAAGAAGGAACATTCGCATCGTCCATCATGTGGAAACTGCCGTAACCGTTGACTTCAAAAGCGATAATTTTTCCGAATTTCGGATGTTCGATGATTCCGTTTTCTTCCAGTCCTTTTTGAACTTGTCCGCGCAATTCTTTGGCTTTTCCAACCAAATTATTGTCTTTTAAAGCCGGTAAAGAGAAAATTTCAATCAGATAACCCAGTACTTCGATGGCGAACATATTACTCGGAATTAAATAACCAAATAAAGTACTGTCGTCGCTAGGTCTGAAAGTCGAAACGATTAATCCGCATGGTTTTACCGGATAACCGTAACCGCTTAAAGGCACTCCGTCTGTGGCCCAGGCTGTAACTCTCTGAAAATTGTAAGGCCCTTTATCGTGCATTCTTTGTTGTTCTTTGAAAGTCTGCAATACTAAAAGCATCGCTTCTTTCCACTTGCTGTCGAATAAACTAATATCTCCTGTTTCCTTCCAGTAGCCATGTGCCAGTCGTATGGGGTAACATAAACTGTCGATCTCCCATTTACGCTCGTGAATACCGGGCTGCATCTTGGTCATGTCATTTTTCCACTCGCTCACTTGCGCAAAATCTTTGTAGAAAGCGTTCGCATACGGATCAAGCAAAATGCATTTCGTCTGACGGTTGATGACTCCTTTTACCAGTTCAGCCAGTTTTTTATCCTCTTTTACAAATGGAATATAAGGCCAGATCTGTGCTGTACTGTCACGCAGCCACATAGCATCGATATCTCCTGTAATGACATAAGTATCTGGTTTTCCATCGATAATTTCAAAATCGACAGTGGTATCTAAGGTGTTTGGAAAACAGTTTTCAAACAACCAGGCGAGTTCGGGATTGGCGATTTGTTTTTTGATTCTTACAATGGCAGCTTCAATTGCTTTACTGGTAAATTTTCGCTCGGCCAACGGAGGTCTTTTGCTCACAAAATCTTTGACCGAAAAATGAAATGCATCCGACTGCATTCCGAAAACATCCGTTTGAAGCGCCAATAATCCTGCTGAAAAAATCCCTGCATTTTTTATAAATTTTCTACGTGACTGCATAGTATTATTTTGAAGTTGAATAAGAATATGGATAGGCACTTGAAGAAGTTCCTCTTTGTAAATTTGGTTTACTGCTCATGTCGAAATTGAATTCCCCACCTTTTAATACCTCAAAATGATTGATGAAGTTTTTGGTATGGATGGTGTTGTTCCATTTTAATTCCTGAACATATTTGTTGTCTGCTGAATTGTTTGGAGCATTGATGACCAATTGTTTTCCATTTTCAAGTTCGAGCGTAATTTTTTTGAACAAAGGCGCTCCAAGCACATACTCGTCCGTTCCCGGGCAAACCGGATAGAATCCCATAGCCGAGAAAATATACCAGGCCGAAGTTTGTCCGTTATCCTCGTCTCCGCAATAACCGTCAGGAGTGGATTTGTACAAACGGTTCATCACTTCTCTTGACCAATATTGCGTTTTCCAGGGCTCTCCGGCATAATTATACAAGTAAATCATGTGCTGAATCGGCTGATTCCCATGGGCATATTGCCCCATATTCATAATTTGCATTTCGCGAATTTCATGAATAACAGCTCCGTAATAACTGTCATCAAAAACCGGAGGAGTTGTAAAAACTGCATCTAACTTGGCGGTGAATTTTTTCTCCCCTCCCATTAAATCAATCAAACCGTGTACATCATGAAATACACTCCAGCTGTAATGCAAAGCATTTCCTTCTGTAAAGGCATCTCCCCATTTAAGCGGATTAAAGTTTTTCGGAAAGCTTCCATCTTTATTTCTGCCACTCATCCATCCGATTTCAGGGTTATAAAGATTCTTATAATTCATCATTCTTTTTTCAAACAAATCGATTTCTTTTTTCGGACGGTTTAATGCTTTCGCTAATTTCCAAATCGCAAAATCATCGTAGGCATATTCTAAGGTTCTTGCTGCATTTTCATTAATTTTCACATCATAAGGAACGTATCCTAAAGTATTGTAATACGATACTCCTTTTCGACCTACTGCTTCTAAAGGTCCTTCGTTATTCGCTCCGTGTACTAAGGCTTCGTACAATTTATTGATGTCATAACCGCGTAATCCTTTCATATAAGCATCTGAAACTACCGAAGCGGAGTTGTTTCCTACCATCACATCTCTGAATCCCGGGCTTGACCATTCCGGCAAAAAGCCTCCTTCTTTATAATCGTTGATTAATCCTTCCTGCATTTCTTTATTAACCGAAGGATAAACTAAATTCAACAAAGGATACAAGGCACGGAACGTATCCCAAAAACCTGTTCCTGCGTACATATAACCCGGCAATACTTTACCATTATATGGACTATAATGCACAGTCTCTCCTTTTGCGTTGATCTCATACTGTTTTTGCGGAAAACAAACGGTGCGGTACAGGCAGGAGTAAAACGTTTTTAATTGTTCTTCGCTTCCGCCTTCGGCATTTAATTTTCCTAAAACTTTATTCCATTCCTGTTTGGATTGTGCTACGGTTTCGGTAAATGATGCTGTACCTAATTCGTTCTTTAAATTCAATTCGGCCTGTTCGAAACTAATAAATGAAGAGGAAACTTTTACGTTTACGATTTCTCCTTTTTTAGTTTTAAATCCAATAACAGCACCTACATGATTGTCTTTTAATTCGAGTTTGTCTTTTTCCAAAACCTTCCCGTGCCAGGCAGCAGTAGTGGCAAAAGGCTTATCGAATTGCAGTACAAAATAGTTTTTGAAATTCTCCGGAACTCCACCACTATTGCGTGTGGTATAACCGATAATTTTATTTTCTGACGGAATTATTTTGATGTAAGATCCTTTGTCAAAAGCATCGATTACGATAGAAGACTGTTCGTTTTCCGGAAATGTAATCTGAAAATGCGCCGCTCTTTCGGTAGTGGTGATTTCTGTTGTTACATCGTAATCGGCTAGGTAAACACTGTAATAATAGGGTTTTGAAACTTCTGCTTTGTGACTGAACCAGCTTGCTCTTTCGTCTTCGGTAAAAGCCAATTTACCGGTTACCGGCATGATCGAAAACTGTCCGTAATCGTTCATCCAAGGTGAAGGCTGATGCGTTTGTTTGAATCCTCTGATCTTCTCGGCAGTATAAATATAAGCCCAGCCGTCACCCATTTTTCCGGTTTGTGGTGTCCAGAAATTCATTCCCCAGGGTCTGCAAATCGCCGGATAAGTATTTCCATTCGAAAGACTGTGTAAAGATTGTGTTCCCATTAACGGATTTACATACTCTACAGCATCTACTGCTTTGATCTGTGCATTGACAAAACCGAAGCATTGCAATAGTCCTAAAAAAAGTAAACTCTTTATTTTCATGTTTTTATTTTTTTGCTTTAGGCTTTAAGCGATAGGCTATAAGCTAAAAACGGTAACTGATCTCTTCCAAAAATCTAAAATCTATACTCTTTATTCTTTATTCTTTATTCTTTATTCTTTATTCTTTATTCTTTGTTCTTTGTTCTAAAATCTGCAATTCTAAAGCGGTCTATCCTCTTTTTTCACTCCAAAAGTTATCGACGGTTTGCTTCCCATAAACAATTTAAGCTCTCCTCCTTTTACGATCATATCGTGTGTAATGTATGATTTTGTGTAAGGTTTCCCGTTGTACTCCGCTTTTTGGATATAAATATTTGTTTTGTTATTATCGACAGCTTTCAGGGTAAACGAAATGCCTTCCTTGTGATGTATCGTTGCCGTATTGACTAACGGACTTCCTAATACATAAATTCCGTTGGCCGGATTAACCGAGTAGAATCCCATGGAAGAGAAAACATACCAAGCCGACATTTGTCCCAAATCTTCATTTCCGCATAATCCATCCGGTTTCGTCGAATAGAATTTCTCATCGATTTCACGGATTATTTTTGCCGTTTTCCAAGGCTGTCCTGCGTAAGCGTACAGGTATGGAATATGGTGATTCGGTTCGTTCCCTTGTGCGTACTGACCAATTAAACCGCTAATATCCGGAGAGATTTCCTCGCCTTCTACTTTGTCTGTGATTAAGAAAAGAGAATCTAATTTGGCCAGAAATTTATCTTCACTTCCAAACAAATCAATCAAACCATAAGGATCCTGTGGCACTAACCAGGTGTACTGCCAGGCATTTCCTTCTACATAATCATCTTTTCGGTGTGCTGATGAAAGCGGATTGAATGGTGTTCTCCAATTTCCATCCGTCAACTTACCTCTCATAAAAGTAGTTTCTTTATCAAAGTAAAGCTTGTATAAATTGGCTCTTTTCGAGAAATAGTTATAATCGTCGGTTTTGTTCAGGTCTTTTGCCATTAGGGCTACGCAGTAATCATCGATAGCATATTCTAAAGCGTTTCCAACAGATTCGAGCATTTTATCTGCAGGGATGTATTGCAGTTTTTGTACATAATCCATTCCTTCACGGGTCTGCATTGCCGTTTTTTTGATGGCTTCATAAGCCAAGGCAACATCATATCCCCGGTATCCTTTCATGTAGGCATCTACGATAACCGCTATGGAGTGATTTCCGTTCATGGTATTGGTTTCGTTCCCCATTAAATGCCAAACCGGTAATCTTCCCTGCTGCTCGTAAATGGCCAGGAACGACTTCACAATATCATTGATTTTATCGGGCTGTGTAAGGGTGTACAGTGGATGCAGTCCGCGATACGTATCCCAAAGTGAGAAGGTGGTATAGTTGGTAAAATTTGCTTTTTCGTACACTTTTTTGTCGGTACCTCTATAATCTCCGTTGACATCATTAAAGATGGAAGGCGCAAACATGGTGTGGTACATCGCAGTGTAAAAAACCTTCATGGTTTTATCATCTGCTTTGATCTGAATTTTGTTCAGTTCTTTGTTCCATTTTGAAGTTGCTTCTTTGGCTACAGCCTCAAAATTCCAACCCGGAATCTCGGCTTTGATATTTGCTGAAGCATTCTCATAACTTACCGGAGATATTCCGACTTTTACTAAAATCTGTTTGTTTTTTAATGTTTTAAAATCCAAAACAGCTTTCATTTTTAGTGCTTCTCCTTCGTTTCCTGCAACCGCAGTGGTGCTGTCATACAATGCCATATTAGATATTGGCTCGGAAAATTCCATTGTGAAAAAAATACGCTGATCGGCAGCCCAACCTGCAGAATAACGATAGCCTACAAGAGTGGTTTCATTAATTTTTTTGATAAACGTTTTTACCGGTTTGTCCCAGCCAATTCCGTCTGCAAGATCCAGTAAAATATGATTATCAGTAGTGGAATTAAAAGTATACTTATGAAAACCAACTCTTTCGCTGGCTGTCAGTTCTGCTTTAATTTTATATTTGTCTAAGAAAACGCTGTAATATCCTGCTTTACTCACTTCATTCTGGTGTGAGAAATAAGAGCCGTAACCTGTTGTCATGTCTTCTTTTGTTCCTTTGGTAAGCGGCACTTTTCCGGATACAGGCAATAAAAGGATATCGTTAAGATCTCCAATTCCCGTTCCGCTCAAATGGGTATGTGTGAAACCTAAAATGGTGTTGCTGGCGTAGTTGTATCCACTGCACCAATCCCAGCCTTCAAAAACATTTACCGGGCCTAATTGCACTGCTCCAAAAGGAACATTAGCCCCCACAAATACATGTCCGTGACCCGCAGAACCTATAAATGGATTCACATATTGTGTATAATCTAAATTGGTTTGTTTTGCCTTCTTTTGCTGTGAGACAACCGGATTGGCAAAAAATAGATTTAAAGCTAAGATGCCGCTAAAAGCTATTTTGTTATATTTTGTAAACATACATTATTTTATTTGACTTGCGTAACAGGCCACGGATGACACTGATTAAACATATATTTTTTAATTTTGAACCTAAAAATTTAACCGCAAAGTGCGCAAGGTTTTACGCAAAGTCCGCCAAGCAAAAGCACTCCATCTCTGTTAAAAACCTTTGTCGCTTTGAACCTTTGAACCTTTGAACCTTTGTAACTAAAAAAAACTCAGAACCTCAGCCTCTCAGTACCTTAGTACCTACTAAGAACATCATATAGGGAGTAAACTCTAATAATCGGCTTTGCTATCGCACCTTCAAACGTAATGGTTTTCTCTTCTCCGACTTTCAAATCGAAATAGTTGTCGCTCCATTTTCCGGTATAACCTTTTATAGAAACGTTGACATATTTGGCAAATTTTGAAGCTTTGAGAATCACCTTATTTCCTTTTACCTGCCAGGTGATTTTTGGGTCTTCCAATTTTAGATTGATCGGACGGGTTAAATCAATTTCCGGTGTTTTATCATCACGATAGGCTTCTTTCATGGCGTACCATGCAGCTTTGGGCTGTCTGTCGTAATAATCGGTAACGCTCCAGCTTGCTACCGGCCAGCAATCGTTAAGCTGCCAAACCAATGTTCCCATATTGTACGGTGCTTTTGAACGATGGATGCCAATAATATTTTTAAGGGAATAATATTGTAAACACTGTGTGAGATACGTATAATCCTCGACATTCATTTTCTTAATTTTGGTCGAATCAATAAAATATCGGTTCAGGTACGAATCTAATTTCATAAATCCTTTTCCGGCTTTTTGATGTGCCTGTAAAATATCGGAATATAAATATCGATCTTCAGGATTTGTAAATCTTTCGATTGAAGAATAATTGGGCATCGCCTGCATACCGTATTCGCTCACAAAACGTCCTGTTTTATTTTGCACAGCTTCAACATCTTCCAATCCCCACCAGGTTCCCCAATAATGGCTGTCGCCTTCGGTTAAACTTTTTGCTTTCGACCAATGAAATGATGGTGAAGAACTAATATATGGTCGTTTATCATCTACTTCTTTTACCCATTTTGGGATACTGTCCTGAAACAAACGAACGTAATCTTTCCATAAACGAATAGAATCCTGTTTGGGCATTTTCATACTTTTTTGCCATCCCCAATCTTTAAAAGCTTCGTCGATTTCGTTATTGCCACACCATAAAACAATACTCTTGTGATGACGTAAACGTTTTACCTGATACTGAACTTCTTTTTTTACATTGGCGAAAAAAGCATCATCTCCCGGTACCATTGTTCCAGCAAACATGAAATCCTGCCAGACATAGATGCCGTTTTTATCGCATAAATCGTAGAAATAATCGTCTTCATAAATACCACCTCCCCATACGCGAAGCATATTCATATTGGCATCTTTGGCCATACCAATTACTTTTTCATATTCTTTTTTGGTCACTCTGGAAAGAAACGCATCCGACGGAATATAATTGGCTCCTTTCATATAAACCGGTTTTCCATCGATTTTAAAATAGAATGTTTTACCCACCTTATCCGGTTCCTGAACCAATTCAATTTTACGGTCTAACACATAAGGTTTCTCAGCTTCTTTTTTGTCGTAAGCTTCTAAACGCGGGGTTTTCCAAATTCCGCAAGTGGTGAATTTGGGTCCCCAGTCCCATCCAAAATGGTATTGTGCTTTACGTACATACGCACGTGGATTGTCCGGAATTACAAAAGGTAAATCTTTCTTGGCCAGGGAATCCACTACATTTTGCGCCGATTTAAACACAATAACCAAATCGTTATTTCCTGATTTCAGTACTTTTTTTACATCTACACGCCATTGCAGGAACATATTGTCGGCTTTCAAAACTACCTGATTGTTCAAATAAACGGTGGCATATGTATCCAGTCCGTCAAAAACCAGTTCTGTATGTTTTTTAGCGAGTGTTGCCGGGCTTACCTGAAAAGTGGTTTTATACTCCCAGTCTTTCTTTTCGATCCAGGTCAGTTTTTTTTCATTGTCCCGGTAAAATGGATCCGGTATGGTTTTATTGTTCAGCAAATCGGTATGTATTTCTCCCGGAACTGTCGCAGGATACCATTTTTCGGTTTTAGTCTCCCGATACTGCCAGCCGGTTTTTAAATCTTTATTTTGGGCATTTGCCGCCAACGAAAAATTGGCGAGACAAACGCCGACAAACCAATAAAATCTTTTTTTATACTCCATTTTATACCAATTATAATTATGTATCTAGTCTTCTGGTTTCTGGTATAATGCCGATATAGTATGAAAATAGTCGAATTTTTATGAGACTATCTTGAATACATAATCGGTATTAGCTGAATAATAAATTATTATATTTTTTCAATGCTGTCGCCGGCAGTTGGAGAAGGATAAATCTTTTTCAATTATTTCCTTCTCGCTTTAGGTTTTTATTACGGAATAAAAGCAACTAACAAAATATTCTGAAATCATTTCCTTTTTTTTACGGCTGCCAAGCTTTAATTCATTTTAGATCGTTGATTTTAAACTCCCGATTTCTGATTTTCGATTTCTTAAAAGTCTGTCCTAATTGTGATGTTCTTTGGATGATAATTCCATCTTTTTCAGCAGAAGCTATTTTCTTTTGCGAAAAAAAGGGATTAAAATTTATCGAACTTTTTTGGATACAGTTCCTCTAATGTAATGAAAATCAATCAGAAATTAAAAATAAGCCGGGAGGTACAGGTATCCCTACCCGGCTTAACTCAACTAACTCACCTAACGCATAAAATTATTGCTTGTCCCACCAGATTCTGGTTGTCAACAAATCAGGTCCCTGGCGTTTTACCGCTTCCTGATAATTAACCGTATTGCTAATTGGTTCTGACATGCTGTAAATAAATCTTCTTGGTATAGTACCCTGGGTTTCTCCTCCAACTGCATTCACCGGTACCAAAGCAGGATACCCTGTTCTTCTATATTCAGCAAAAGCTTCAAAACCGTTAAATAACAATACAATCCATTTCTGAGTAATAATCTGTTCTATTTTTTGGGCTTCTGTTCCCGCAACTTTAAATGGATTTGCTGCCATATAAGCATCGTATTCAGTAGTTGTTACCGCAGGTACTTTGTCTCCGAAAATTTTCAGAATATCCATAGCCGCTTTTACTCCGCCTTCATAATATTTTTGTGCTGTTCCTCCAACATTCCAGCCTTTTGCAGCTGCTTCTGCCAATATAAATTGTATCTCAGCATAAGACATAATGATAGCCGGGGCATTTATACGTAATACTGTAGAGGTATTAGGATCTGAGAAACTCGTAGCTCCACCGGTTCCAAATCCGGTTGCATCAGGAGCAACCCCTTTCTGACTCGCAGGATTATTATTTCCTGTAGCTTCGATTTTTGCATAAATTCTTAAACGCGGATCGTTTGTGTTTTGCAATAAATCGATAAACGTTTTACTGAATTTAGTCAATCCTTTACCAGCATCTAAATTAGTCACAACCCAGGTAGACGTAATAGGATTTGTTGTAACATTACTACTGGCAGCCAAGTCATAATTCAATACCGCACTGTCATCATTTGCACTAAAAACTCCTTTGGCATAAGCCTTTTCTACAAATTGCTTTGCTTTCGCCGGATCGATCTTAGACAAACGCATTGCTACTCTTAACATCAGAGAGTTGGCAAATTTTTTCCATTTTGTCACATCGCTCTTGTAATACAAATCGGCATTACCTACAAAAGGCTTAGCAGCATCCAACGCATCTCCTGCTTCATCCAGTTCTTTTAACATATCGTTGTAAATGGCTTGCTGGGTATCGTATTTAGGGAAAAAGAGCTTATCTGTATATCCTTTACCGGCATCAAAATAGGGAACGTCTCCATAAGTATCAGTCAATTTCTGAAACAAAATTACCTTCATAATTCTGCATGCCTGAATCATGTTGCTGTTTTCCGGAGTATTTGGCATAACAGACATCAACTGAAAAATATGACCCAAACCGAATTTACCGTATGCTTCGTCAAATAAAGCTCCTGAAGCTGCATTGTTGAGACTGTAAATAGTACCTGATGATCCCGGAGAAACAAAATGTTGTATCATTTGTTCGGCATAGATAATATTCCCTCTGGTATTAGAATAGTCCTGTCCATTGGTATAAACCTCTGCCAGCGTAAACATCGATTTTAATTGTGGAACTGTAGTCGTATTCGGATTCTGGTTCAACTCTTCGAATCCTTTATCACAGGAAGTTAGAGTTACGGCCGCAAAAATTGCGGTACAAAACAGTTTTATATATTTATTTTTCATCTTTCGTTTCGTAATTAGAATTTAACATTAAGCGTCAAAGCATAACTTCTCGTCAAAGGCAACGATGCTCTCTCAAGTCCCTGTTCGTTACCGTTAGTATAATTAGATTCCGGATCCACATTAGGAGTCAGACTGTAAAGTGTCACCAAATTATGAGCAGAGAACACTAAATTAATAGCCTGGAACGGTGAACTTTTAAGATAGCTTTTCGGAAAATTGTAAGCTAAAGAAACTGCTCTCAATTTGACAAAATCAGATTTATAAACATAATTTTTCGATATCTGACTGTGACCGTACCAATAATTGAAAACGGATAAATTGTTTACCGGATTTCCATTACTATCTACTACATTATTTACCGCAACACCTCCTTCACGTCCTTCAAGAGTCTGCTCTGTCAGTCCGTAAGATGTTCCTATTGCATTTGTTGCAGAATAGATATTCCCTCCGAACTTACCGTCCACAAGTACAGACAGCTTAAAATTTTTGTACGTAAAATCATTTGATAATCCCATGGTGGTAGGAGCTACCCCACGTCCGGCAAGAACGAGGTCTCCTCTTTGAAATCTGCCATTAGTACCTAGAATCGCATTTCCATTGGCGTCTCTCTTATAGTCATAGGCTTTAATCATCCCAAAAGGCTGTCCTTCCTGTAAAATCACCCACGCACTCATATCTCTACCTTGCTCCAGAATTTTTTCAGGCATACCATCAGACAAACGAACTACTTTACTATCGTTGTAAGCAAAATTGTATCCTACTCCCCAACTAAAGTTAGCCGTGTTTACAGCTTTTAAATTTACAGCAAACTCAACTCCTTTGTTTAGAATCTCCCCCACATTAATTCTAGTATTTTTATATCCCGAACCTATTGAAATATTTGCATCGGCAATATCGTTAGTAGTTCTTTTGCTATAGAAAGTAAGATCAGTGCTTAGCCTGTTGTTAAAAAAGGTATTTTCAAAACCAAATTCAATTGTACTTACATTATAAGGCTGCAAGGTTCTGTTTGGAACTGTTTCTCCATTAATCCCTAAAATTGGTTGTCCTCCTATTGTTGGGAGACCGCTTGGTGTACCGTAATCTAACACCAGCTTATAAGGGTCTGTCAAACCTCCTCCTACATTACCCCAACCGGCTCTCAATTTACCGTAAGACATCCATTCCGGTAATTTTATAATTTCAGAATATACCAAACTGGTACTTACAGACGGATAAAAAATAGTATTGTGTTTTGGATCCAGGGTTGAAAACCAGTCTTGACGCCCTGTCAGAGTAACATATAAAAAGTTTTTATAGTCTAAATCAGCCGAATAGAAAAGAGAGTTTACCTCACTTTCTGCATATTCTTTTCTTAAATCACCAGGCGTCGCAAGGTTTCCGAAGAAATATTCGAAAGGAATAATAAAACCACTGCCTCCTAGTCTGTTGGCACTTCTCTTGTTATGCTGACGGTTTGCACCCACAAAAGCATCCAGCGAAAAATCCTGAGTCAGATTTCCTCTGTATCCCAGATAACCAGAAGCATTCACCTCTGAACGGCTTTCCATTATGTTTTTAAACGATCCTCCTCTGTTATAATTAATTCCGGTAGGTTCGATTTCAGTATATTCATAGTTAATATCATCTATACCAATAACTCCTTTGGCGTATATTTTGTCCGTAAAATTATAGGTAACTTTAGTAGAACCTATAAAACGTTTTCTTGAATCTTCATTCAGGGTCTCCTCTGTGGCAAAGTACGGATTAGTAGTATAGACATTGTTATAATAATCTGCCTCTCCGCCCTCTGTATCATAACCATTTTTCAACCATCTGATGTCTGTTGATGGACTTAAATACGAAACAAGAAAAGCTGCGTTTCTGGGACCATCATTTAGATAAGGTCTGTTATGGCTTTTCTCAGACATATACTGTGCATTGGCTTCTATAGTTATTTTTTCGTTTGGCTTAGTATTCAAACTCAAAGCAATATTGTCTCTTCCAAAATTGGTTCCCGGCAGGATCGATTCGTCTTTGGTGTTTCCGAACGACAATCTGAAATTTGTAGTCTCACTACCTCCTGATATTGCCAAAGTATTATTGGTAGAAAATCCTGTTCTGTAAAAATTGTTTATATTGTTCTTTCCATAGGCCTGATAAGGTCTGATTTGTCCGTCTAAAGACATAGAAGGTACTCCGTCGTATCGCTCTCCCCAAGCCCAATGAACTCCACGATTCTTCATTTGATCCAGAGTTGTATATCTTGTAGGAGCGCCATTAAAATTGCTGTTAGCTGCTGGTTCTCCATGACCGTATTCTGTCTGCCATTTTAGGAGATTGATAGGCGTATTGAAAGTAGCATTTGTACTAAAATCTACTCCAAGTCCTGTACCTCCTTTTCCTTTTTTAGTCGTTATCAGGATTACCCCGTTTGACCCTCTGAAACCATAAAGTGCAGATGCTGCACTCCCTTTTAGCACAGACATAGAAGCAATATCTTCAGGATTAAAAGAAGACATACCGTCTCCTAAATCTGCTCCTCCCCACATATTAGAATTTCCCTGCTGCGTATTATCAATTGGAATACCGTCTACTACATATAGTGGCTGGTTATTACCATTGGCAGAAGTTGCCCCGCGAATAATTACACGACTGGAACCGGATGGTCCGGAAACGGGTGCAGAAACGTTAACTCCGGCAATTTTTCCCTGAAGGGCGTTTCCTAAATTAATTTCTTTATTTTTAGTCAGGTCTTCGCCTTTTAACTCTCCAACCGCATAACCTAAACTTCTCTTTTGTTTCTTAACTCCAAATGAAGTTACTACCACATCTTTTAATTCCTGAGTATTTCCAACTAATACCACTGAAATTTTGTTTTGGTTTTGCTGCAACACTACTGATTGCGGATTAAAACCTATAGAGGACACCTTTAAAGTAACCGGCCCTTCGGGCACATTCATTTTAAATCGGCCTTCCGCATCAGTGATTGCACTATACGGTTTTCCCTGAACCTCAATCGATGCAGCAACAATTCCCTTGTTCTCTGCATCAGCTACTATGCCTGTTATCAATCGGTTTTGCGCCACAGCTCCTAAGCTGCTTAACAGCACCATTCCTAACACTGCCAATATTCGTTTCATAAGCATTTTTTTTTGGTTATTTGTTTGTTTTGATTTTTGTGATTGTTTCTAATTTGATTGTTTTAAATAATTAATAAAAATTTTGAACTTCTTTTTAATTAGGATACTTATAAGGCTTTCACCTTATAAATATCCCGGCCTTATTTATAGTCATGTTTATAAGCACTCCACTAAGAAATCGATATCGTAAACTGATCAGAAACATAACTCATTTTCAATTTAATGGATCTAAAATTTACTAAAACGATTTAGTAAAACGGTTAAAAAAAAACGAACCGTTTCTTTTTTATTTTTATCTTTTTCTCAAAATTTTAAACCGATTCTCTAATAATCAATTTTCCTTTTTTAAGACTTTTTTCTACTTCAAACTTCTCCATATCAGTCATCTGACTCATTAACAATTGTATGGATTTTACAGCAATATCTTCTATTGGCTGTTCAATAACACTAATGGTTGGCGTATGGAGTTTAAAACTGTCATGATCATCAAAACTAATTACCGAAATATCTTCAGGAATTTTGATTCCCATTCTTCGGAAAGCCTGAAGTCCCGCAAGTCCCATATAATTGGCCAAAAACAAAACGGCATCAATATCAGGATTCTTTTAAAAAAATCTATTATACCCGAAATTCTCGCCTCTTCATTAGTATGGTAATCCATGTGAAGAACAAGTGACGGATTGTACATTTCTGCTTCCTTCAATGCATCTCTGTATCCATCTTCACGCAGCTTCATCTGAATCATCTCGGATGTATTGTTTACCACTGCAATATTTTTGCGCCCTTTACTGATCAGGAATTTTGCAGCCGAATTCGAGGCTTCATAATTGTCCATTACCACATGACTCACTCTTTGTCCCGGAAAATACCTGTCGATCAATACAACTGGCTTTTTTAACTTTAAAAGAAGATCAATACTGTTTTCCAGATTCTGAGTTGGCGTTACAATAAAACCATCCACATTGGCCTGTAATAAACTATGTATTAACTCTTCAGAACGTTCATCATCTCCTCCTGTACTGCAGTAAAAAACCCTGTAATCAATACTCTTCGCTTCATCTTCAATAACTCTGGCAAGATCAGCAAAAAACTGATTCGAAATATCTTCAACAATAAGCCCGATAGACCTGGTTTTCCCGGTTCTAAGACTGGTAGCAATCATACTAGGTCTGTAGTTAAGCTTTTCGGCCACTTCCTGTACCTTTTTGATCACTGCCGGACTAATGCCCATTTTCTCCCCTTTACCATTGATAACAAAAGATACAGTAGATATGGATACCTGAGCCTCTGTAGCAATATCCTTAATAGTAATCTTTTTCATCAATGAGTTAATTTTTTATTAAGCAGTTATTAATTATATCACAAATATATATAAAAACAGTTACTAAAACGATTTTGTAATTCTTTTTTTTATACAAATCATTATTTTAAAGTTAATTAAACATATAATTATCAGTATTTACAGGTATTTTCTCTATTAATCATTTTTTCTGTTCCTGATCATCGCTATTGTTTTTAATATGAATTCTCTTCAATTCTCCATTTTTCAAAGCGATAAAATTTTCATGAATTCTAATTAAATACCTGTAACGTGACTAAAATAGTCTCCATCACTTTCTTTATGAGATATAAACTTCTAAAATTGAAGCAGTTCCTTTTAAGCTATAACTGTGCATTCCTGCAGGAATCAATACAGTATCACCTTGTTTGTATTGATAATTTACGTTTTGATAGGCAATTTCAAAATTACCTTCCGTGCACATATAAACCGTAAAGCTTTCTCCTTTTTTACTTACTTCAAGAATTCCGTCAAGCGGAAGGAAATTAGTGGTAAAATAAGGACAATTGACCACCACATTTGATTGATTTAAAGCCGTTTCGTACTTTTTCTGTGTATCAACTTTCTTATAATTGATAGCATCCAATGCTAAATCAACATGCAGTTCCCTTTTGTTGCCCTGAGCATCGACTCTGTCAAAATCATACAAACGATAGGTAATGTCTGATGTCTGCTGAATTTCTGCCACAACCAAACCGGCACCTATCGCATGAACTGTTCCGGTTTCTAAAAAGAAAACATCCCCCGCTTTGGCTTTTACATCATCCAATATTGAAACTAAGGTGTTATTACTTAAGTTCTCTAAA
The DNA here is from genome assembly GCF_025947365.1 of Flavobacterium sp. N502540. Taxonomy (NCBI): domain Bacteria; kingdom Pseudomonadati; phylum Bacteroidota; class Flavobacteriia; order Flavobacteriales; family Flavobacteriaceae; genus Flavobacterium; species Flavobacterium sp. N502540. The sequence continues at coordinate 2,672,676 of NZ_CP110012.1, read as the reverse complement.
TATTCTTCTTTACTGGAATTTTCTTTAAAACCAACAATAATTCTCGCATCTGCATCTGCCTGCATCACGTACCACATTTCAGTTTTACCAAAAGAATTATGACGTTCTCTGGCTAACTCATCGTTTGGATGAACTTGTATCGATAGATCTTCTCTTGCATCCAAATATTTAAAAAGCAAAGGAAACTGATTCCCAAATCGTTCGTAAACTGCTGTTCCTAAAATCTCATTTGGCGATTGATCTATTAAATCTGTTAAGGATTGTCCTTTTAATACTCCGTTTGCAACAACACTTACATCTCCTTCTACAGTAGACAATTCCCAGCTTTCTCCGGTAATTTTTGATGTAATTGGTTTATTCAGAATTGTTTTTAGCTTTTCACCTCCCCAGATTCTTTCTTTTAAGATTGGATCAAATTGTAATGGATAAATTTTCATGCTCATTATTTTATGTCTTTGAGAAGAACGAATTAATCTCGCACTCCGGTTATTTTTTGCTACAAATGAAAAGGATTAAAAAAAGATTAGTTTATGCCTCTTTTTTTTTAAATCGTTAAAATCCTTTTCATCTGTGACTAATCTTTTTCGCGCGCAGGTTAGACCGTTTTCTTATTCGCAAATATCCGAAAAAAAATCGGCCTCATCTGTGCCTCATTTCTAACACTTTTCTACTTTACAGAAATGGCAAAACCGCCACTTGCAGCCAGTTTTTGTTTTAGCTTCGTTTTACTGTTTACGGTCATTTTTCTTATGTTGTACGATTGTGGATTACTCTTATAATCGGCTGTTTTTCCGTCTTCATAAATTGTTGCACTATAGGTTTTCCCTTCAGGCAAAAAACTAAAATCAATAAGAGCTGTACGTGGATTTTCATCCGTAATTCCACCTACAAACCATTCTTGTTTTCCTTTAGTTTTTCTGGCTATTGTGATATAATCTCCCGGCTCTGCTTCGAGAATATAACTGTCATCCCAGTCCAGTGCAACATCTTTTATAAACTGAAAAGCATCTTTGAAACGCATATAGTTTTCAGGCAAATCGGCAGCCATTTGCAACGGACTGTACATCGTTACATAAAGCGCCAATTGCTTCGCCAGTGTTGTACTCAACTTGTTTTTCTTTGAGCCGTATACTGATAAGTCTCCCTGAAAAATTCCCGGTGTATAATCCATCGGCCCACCCATAAGACGTGTAAATGGTAAAATCGTAGTGTGGTCGGGATGAATTCCTTCCATAGCTTCAAACTCAGTTCCTCTGGCCGATTCCTGAGCAAACCAGTTGGGATAGGTACGATGCAATCCGGTCGGGCGAACTGCTTCATGAGAATCTACCATGATTTTATGCTTTGCTGCCTCTTTGGCTACATACGTATAATGATTGACCATTTGCTGTCCGTCATGGTGTTCTCCTCTTGGAATAATTGGTCCTACATAGCCCGTTTTTACAGCATTATAGTTATTATCGACCATAAACTTTAAGGCATCTGGAAGTTGTCTTTCATATTCTGAAGCTGAAGATGTCGTTTCATGGTGCATGATGATTTTCACTCCTTTCTGCTTGGCATACACACTTAAATCTTTCACATCAAAATCCGGATAAGGTTTGGTAAAACTATAAATACGTTCTTTTTTAAAAGCGGTATTATCTTCCCAGCCTTCATTCCATCCCTCCACCAGAACAGCGTCGAAACCATTTACCGAAGCAAAATCAATATATTCTTTTACGTGTTTAGTATTGGCTCCATGTGTTGCATTAGGTTTCAGTTTAGAAAAATCAGTAGCTCCAATTACTACATCCTGATTATCTGAATACGCCCAGGTAGATCCTCCTCCTGTAAAGTATTCCCACCAAACCCCAATATATTTAACCGGTTTAATCCATGAAGTATCTTCGAAAGCACAGGGTTCATTCAGATTTAAAATCATTTTTGAAGCCAGAATATTTCGCGCATCATCACTCACCACAATCGTTCTCCAGGGCGTAAGACTTCCGGTTTGAATGTATCCTTTATTTCCAACAGCATCAGGAACCAAATGCGAACTCAGCGAATAAGTCTTATCATCAACATTAAGACACATTGCCGGATAATTTTTTAAAGCTGCTTCGTGAATATTAATATACAATCCGTCATTAGTCTTCATCATCAAAGGCGTTTGCGCAGCCAGATTTTTAATCGTGGTTTGTGCTGCCATCGAAACGTGAGCAGCATTATACATCAAAGACTGCATCTCTGAAATTTTTGAAGTGGTATAGCTGTACTCGTTTGTATCATAATCCCCCGGAATCCAAAAAAGTTTATGATCCCCCGTTAAATTAAACTCGGTAGTTTCTTCCTGAATCACAAAATGACGCAGATTATCCTGTACCGGAAACTCATATCGAAATCCCAAACCATCATTAAACAGACGGAAATAAATCGTTATTTTTCGCTTGCTTTTTTCCTGTATCAAATCAGCCTTCAATTCATTGTACTGATTTCTGATTTTTTTCTGCTCTCCCAATACCGGTTCCCAAAAATTGTCTTCTGATTGTTTTTGTGTACCAACAATCTGAAAACCTTTATTCATTTTGATATCCGACTTTAAAATAAAGCCCAATTTGCTTTCTTTGATGACTCCTTTTTTCTTGTAGGCCAAAGCATAAATCGGAGCCCCCTCTGCATTTAAATTGAATGTCAATACCAAGTTCCCATCGGGAGACTTCAGTTCCTGAGCATTGATCCATGCATTCGAAACAATAATAAAAAAGCAGGTAAAAAGAATTTTCTTCATAAACAAAAGGGTTCTGAGTATTGCTAAATCGATTTAGCAAACATAATAAAATTTATGAAACAGAAATACCTGAAAGAAAAAAATATAAAACTTTAATTGAAAAAACCGAAAAAACTAATGACTTGAACAAAAAAGATAAAGTTTAGTCGTACAAAAAAAAAGACTGCCTATAAAAGCAGTCTTTCTAAATTGTTGCGATAAGCAAAGTCCGGCCTATGCCATAAACAATGCATATTTATTGTAATTGTATAAAACCAGATCATACGGAACTAAAAGCGGTGCTACTTTTTCTGACGAAGCTTCAAATGTAATTCCATGGTGCTTTCTGAATAAATAAATCTCTTTTAAACAGTTTGACAAACTCTGGTGAATTCCCGTAGTAAAAGTTGGCAGTTTTTTATCTCCAACTAATAAATCAATCTGGTAATTTGAACTGCTTTTAGACAGATTGTTTCCTATAATTCTTATTGTAAATATTGTTGCTTTTCCGTATTGTTCTCCTTGATACTGTACTACCATAATTTTATAATTAAAGAGGTTAGATTATCTTATTGTACTCTGATTTTTTTTCTTCTGCAAATTGAAGAATTAAAGTTATGAAAAAAAAGTAATGGACTAAAAAAAATGTTCCTTTTCATTCCAAAAAAGTAAAAACCGGACGTAAAAAAACCGTAACGGATTACGGTTTTTAAACAATTAACTAAATATATTTAATCAACTTTTTAACGAGTGTAAAATTCATTCATAAGCACGATTAATTTCTGGTGACCATTGTGGTTTCTTTTCTAGCGGCAATTTCTAATAAAAAAGGATTTCCTCCTTCATCAAACATCGTCATATTTAGAGCGTCCAACAAAATCAGATTTTTCGAAACGCCTCCTTTAAATTTATTATAAGAGAGGTTTAACTCAGACAAATGACCTAGTTTTTCTAATTCATTTGGAATTTCCCCTTCAAAATTATTATCAAACAAACTCAGGTTTTCCAAAGCACTAAAGTTGCTTACTTCTTTACTCAAACTCCCTGACAATTTGTTCTGATTTAAAAGCAAAACTTTCAAAGTTTTTATCTTATAAATTGACCCCGGCAACTGCCCCTGAATTTCATTATTAAACAAAGCGAGAGTTTCTAATTGGCTTAATTTTCCAATCTCCAAAGGAAGCTGTCCCTGAATTTTATTGTCGTGTAAATCGATGGTAATCAAATTAACCAAAGTCAACAATTCTACTGGCAGATTTCCCTGCAAATTATTATTTGCCAAATGAAGTCCGACGACTTTACCATTTTCAACTTTTACGCCATACCAGGTAGCTACCGAAAGTGATAAATCCCACTTTACCTTCCATTCCGATCCGTTTGTTGCCTCATACAATTTGATAAGCGCCTCTTTCTCTTTATCTGAAACGGTATCAGCAAAAATAGCAGGCGAGAAAATAAAAGCCAGAAAAAATAGGACTAAGCTTTTCATTACAAGATTGGGGATTTATTGATGCCATAAAATTATACATTTCATAGTTATAAAGCGCATAATGTCGATAAAGTGTTGATAAAATTTAATTTAATCAAAATTTTACTACTTTATTCAAAAATGCAATTTGTGAGATTTTTTGTTTAAATTTGAGTAACTAATCCTAAAAACCTCATATTATGGAATTTAACCCTGTTGCATTATTCTTATCAGCAATCGTAACACTGGCTGTTGGTTTTATCTGGTACAACCCTAAAGTGTTCGGAACCATCTGGATGAGAGAGAACAATCTCACTCCGGAAGACTTACAAAAAGGAAATATGCTGAAAATATTCGGTCTCACGTATCTTTTCTCGTTAATGATTACCGTAATTTTAATGTCACTTACCATTCATCAAACAGGTGCTTTGGGAATGGTGGGCGGACCTCCTTTAGTAGCCAGTGCTAAACCATCATTTGCTGCTTTTATGAATGACTATGGAACAGCATACCGCACATTCAAACACGGAACTCTTCACGGATTTATGTCAGCACTCTTTTTTGTCTTTCCTATAATTGGAATCAACGGCCTATTCGAAAGAAAATCATGGAAATATATCTTTATTCATGCGGGTTACTGGGCGGTTTGCCTTACTTTGATGGGCGGAATTATCTGTGCATTTGCCTAACTCCAAAAAATACAAACCCGTTTGAAATTAAATCTCAAACGGGTTTTCTTAATAATAACTTAAACCAGTTGAGTTCTTATAAATATTCTCTAATTTTGAAGAAATTAGCTCCCTCTTTTGACTACAACTTATTCTTTCGAAATATACAATAGCGCATCACTACTGCCCTTGGAATGGAATTCTCTGGCGGCAGCTAATATTTTTTTAACCAAAGAATATCTGGAAGTCCTCGAAAACTCCTGTCCGGTAAATATGATATGCCATTTTATTGGAATTTTCAACGATAGTAAACTGGTCGGAATTGTTCTGACCCAATTTCTATTTACAGAGAAACTGGAATCATTCGGTGAACGCGATCAATGTTTGAAAACTTCGGTGCGAAATTTTGCTTTTAAGAATTTTGCCTCTCATGTATTATTTGTCGGAAACAATATGCTTACCGGACAAAATGCATTTATACTTGCCTCCGACATCAAACAATCAATTGCTCTAAAAACACTGCACAAAGCTATTAATCAGCTTAAAAAAAACCTGAAAGCAAGCGGAAAAAAAGTTCACATTACCAGTATAAAAGATTTTACAGCTACCGAAATTATTCCTTTACAAAACGAGTTTAAAAACAATTACACGTTTTCAACTCAGCCTAATATGGTTTTTGAAATCCATAAAGACTGGGCATCTGAACAGGATTATATTGACGCTTTATCAAAAAAATATCGGGATCAGTACAAACGGGCACGAAAAAAAGCAGACGGAATTGTAAAGCAAAAAATGTCCTTGCCCGACATTAAAAAATATGAAGATGTTATTTATGATTTGTATTTTCATGTGGCTAAAAACGCCCCTTTTAATACTTTTTTCTTAGCCCGAAATCACTTTAGTTTTTTCAAAGAAATTATGAAAGATGATTTTCTGTTTTACGGCTATTTTTTAGAAGAAAAACTAATCGGATTCAATACCTTAATTAAAAACGGAAGTGCGATGGACACGTACTTTTTAGGGTACGACGAGACCATTCAACGTGAAAAAATGCTGTATTTAAATATGCTTTACGACATGATTGCCTACTCTATCAATCATGGTTTTAAAGAAGTGGTATTTGCCAGAACCGCTCTTGAAATCAAAAGCTCTGTCGGAGCAAAACCGGTCAAAATGTATGGATTAATAACGCACAGCAATACTCTGATCAACCACAATATTGGCCGACTATTTAGCTATCTGGAACCCAAAACCGACTGGCAAGAGCGAAATCCGTTTAAATAAATACTGATTTTAGATTGAAGATTACCGACTGCAGATTTCTGATTTGCTATTGGTCGATAGTAAACACCATCTATTTTTTACAGGTCTTATACATCTGAAATCAAAAATCGAAAGCGATTATACAGATCGTTCCTATGGAACTCATTAAAACACCACCGCTATTTTCAACGGATTAAAATCCGTTGCTACAACATATACATTCCTACGGAATTTTGAAGGCAACTCCGCTAGGAGTGGAATATCTATAGAAATAAATTCAAACATCGGTTTTAGCCCCATCGGGGCGATACATTTCACAATCCGTTTTACCCAGCCCTCAAAATCTGAAATCGAAAATCGTTAATCAAAAATCAGCAATCCTTTTAGCTGTTTTTCCTTAACTCAATGACATTTCACAATCGGATTCATACCTCCTACCAACTACGGAATTGCAATTTTCATCTGTTTGTGCAGAATATGGATTTCCAAATCCGTTTGTGCCCCACAATACTCCCCATCAATTTGAAAATTTACAGGATAGTCTGTTTTTATCATCGCTTTATCTGTGGAAATAATTACAATATCATCAGAATCAATAGGCATGTTTCCGGTGATAATTTTGCCGATCAGCAGTAAATCAAGGCTTTTTAAAATAACCAATTCGAACTTCCCGTCGTTCATTGCGCCATTTGGATTTATTACAACACCGGTTCCGTATTTCTGAGAATTAGCAATCACAATCATTCTTGCGGTATGCTCCACCGTTTCGTTATTAGCCGAGATTGTAGCCACAAAAGGTTCTTCCGATTCTTTTAAAGCCGAATACGCTTGTACGGCATATCCCCACAAACCGCGTAAATTACTCTCTTCATAATTTTTTACCAGATTTGCGTTTACGCCAATATCACTCAAATGAATACTTTTTTTACCATTGATAGAAATCATATCCATTTCGATATAATGATTCAAAAAAGCAATTTTCAGATTCTCCTCGAGTGTATTCGGCAAATTTAGATCGACCGACAATCCATTGGCTGAACCGGCAGGCAAAATACCAATAACGATATCAAACTGCTCCATCGCTTCAGCAACCATTTTTATGGTTCCGTCTCCACCGGCTACCACAATACGCTCAGGATGATACTGATTGTAAATGGCCTGTATTTCTTTTTGATCATGCTGCCCGGTGGTTTCATAAACTTCCAGATCAAAATGATGAGCAACAGAAAACTCCTGTACAGCCTCTATTAAATCGGATTTATCCAGATCTCCCGAAATAGGATTTACAACAAATAAGATATTCTTTTTCAAAGTTTTATTTTTAAAATCAATTAAAATAATTAATTTACATCATCCATAAATATACACAATTAATGAAACCAATTTTACAATTATATCGAGGTTATGCCAATGAAGAAGAATTGATTGTAATGGGACATGTTTTCAGAAGAACGTATGAATATGATTATCAGAAAAAAAACTTCAAAAATGCCACTTCGATCATCAATCAGTTCAGAATAAAAACGATTAAAAATTTTGATGTTTATCTAAAATGCGGAAACCAGGAAATTCACACCAAAACTCTGGACGACGGCTATTTCAAATTTTGTATTCCACTGGAAAAAGAAACTCCCTTTGGATGGATTGAATATGAAGTCAGCATAAAGCATAAGACTGAAACAATAACTGAAAAAGGCAGTTTCATAAGACCTCATAAAGGCAAACTAGGCATCATCTCCGATATTGACGATACTTTTTTGATTTCGCATACCGGAAATTTCTTCCGGAAAATATATGTCCTTTTATTTAAAAATGTCAACGACCGTAAAGTTTTTAAAGGTGTTGTACCGCATTACCAAGCTTTAAGTTCAGCCGGACGAAATAATAAGGAAGAAGAAAATGCCTTTTTTTATGTGTCGAGCAGCGAATGGAATTTGTATCGATTCATCGTCAAATTTACCAAAATACATCATCTGCCAAGAGCCGTAATTCTATTGAAAGACATCAAAAGAGGAATCCCTGATTTTTTCATGAGCGGACGTGGAAATCACGATCATAAGTTCGACAAAATAAAACACGTTTTAGAATTTTATCCCAATCTTAAGTATGTTTTGCTAGGAGACGATTCGCAACACGACCCCATTTTGTACGAGCGAATCTGTAAAATCTTTCCGGTTACGGTAAAGGCAGTTTACATCAGACAGACTGGCAAACACAAAAAAGAAGCCACTAAAAAGATTATGAAAAACCTTGAAAATTTAGAAGTTTCCGTTTGTTATTATAAAGACAGCAGCGAAGCCATTATGCACTCTAAATCTATTGGTCTTATCTCGTGAAATGTGACTTGTGAAATGCATGGAGTAAATGTAGTGTGTCTTCTATTTTTTACAAGGGATGGTAAACTTCATAGATAAAAAAAAACTTTGCCAAAGTTCAAGCCTTTGACAAAGTTTTATATTCATTTCAAAACTGACACTGAGACCGAAGACTGTGACAGCAACTGAAAACTATCTAAGCATTAAAATTATCAATCTCTTCCTGAACAATTTCCCAGTCCAGCAACAATTGGTCTAAATCTTCTTTCTTTTTGTTGTATGCGGTAAAAAACGAAGCATCTTCGATATGTTTATCGTAATTAGAAGCCAGCATTTTATCATCGTGCTGAATGTCTTTTTCCAATTGTTTGATTTGACTCTCTACTTTACTCAATCGGTTTTGAAGTGCTTTTCCTTTTTTCTGATCTTCGTATGACGTTTTCTTAGATTCTTTTGGAGCGGCTTCTTTTACGACATCTTTTTTCTCTACCTCACGCATGTTTTCAAGATTACGCTGCTCTAAAAAGTAGTTAATATCTCCTAAATACTCTCTGATCTTTTGGTCTTTGAACTCATAAACGATATTTGACATTCCCTGAAGGAAATCTCTATCGTGAGAAACCAACAATAAAGTGCCGCCAAATTTTTGAAGGGCAGCTTTTAAGACGTTCTTCGATTTAATATCCAGGTGATTTGTAGGCTCATCCATCAGCAAAACATTGATTGGCTGTAGCAACAGTTTACAAAGTGCCAAACGGTTACGTTCACCTCCTGAAAGTACTTTTACCTTTTTCTCAACATCGTCTCCACGAAACAAAAATGATCCTAACATATCACGAACTTTCATACGGTTTGTGTCTGTAGCAGCATCTTCCATAGTTTGAAGCAACGTAATTTCTCCATCTAAATATTCAGCCTGATTTTGAGCAAAATATCCTAACTGAACATTATGTCCTAATTTGATGTTCCCCTGGTACTCAAATTCGTTTACAAGAGCTTTAATGAAAGTCGATTTTCCTTGTCCGTTTTGTCCCACAAAGGCAATTTTACTTCCTCTTTCTACCAATAAACTAATATCTTTCAGAATCGTTTTATCTCCGTAAGCTTTGGTAACGTTTTCAGCTTCGATTACTACTTTTCCAGGTTCTTTTGAAACCGGAAACGAAATATTCATAACAGAATTATCGTCTTCATCTACTTCGATTCTTTCTACTTTATCTAACTTTTTAATTAACGATTGCGCCATCGAAGCTTTTGAAGCTTTTGCACGGAACTTTTCAATTAATTTTTCTGTCTCTTCTATTTTCTTTGCCTGATTCTTCTGAGTCGCCAATTGTTTTTCACGAATCTCGTGACGCAATTCTAAATACTGAGAATATGGCTTATTAAAGTCATACGCCTTTCCTAAAGAAATTTCGATGGTACGGTTGGTCACATTATCCAAAAACATTTTATCGTGCGAAACGATTACCACAACTCCGGGATAGTTACGAAGGAAACTTTCTAACCAAATGATACTCTCAATATCCAGGTGATTCGTTGGCTCATCCAGAAGTAATACATCATTAGATTGCAATAACAGTTTTGCTAACTCGATACGCATTCTCCAACCTCCTGAAAATGTTTCAGTCTGATTATTGAAAACTTCTCTTTTGAAACCTAATCCTAAAAGAATCTTTTCTGTATCCCCTACATAATTGTAACCTCCAAGAAGATCAAAACGATGGGTATAATCAGATAAATCTTCAATGATCTGACCGTATTCTTCACTTTCATAATCGGTTCTGGTCACCAGCTGATGATTGATTTCTTCTAGTTTTTTCTCAACAATTTTAATTTCAGTAAAAGCCTCATAAGCTTCCTCCAACACCGTTCTTCCACGCTCAAAATCAATATCCTGACGCAAAAACCCCATTCGGATATCTTTCTCCTGAGAGATAACCCCGGAATCAGGAGCAAAATCTCTTGCTAACATTTTAAGCATTGTAGATTTACCCGCTCCGTTTTTACCCACAAGACCTACGCGGTCACCGGCACCTAAACGAAAGGTAACTTCTTCAAATAAATATGTTCCTCCAAAAGAAACCGAAAGATTGTGTATATTAAGCATAATTTGTAACTATTATAACAAGGAGTAAAGGCTTTAAGTGCCTTATTTACTTTACTTTTTGAAAGTGCAAAAGTATGACAATTAATTTAAGTTTCGACTGTCGTTTTAAAAACAAATAATAGAAGGCTTTTTTACACTAGAAATTAGTTTTAGTCCTTCAGTTTCTTTATTCCAATCACGAAAATCATAAAAAAAGGGATAGCAATCTTTAGACTGCTATCCACTTTAATAAATTTATATTTTACGTTTTATGCTTCTTTTGGCTCCGGAAGCATCACTGAGGCCAATACAGAAATTGCCAGAATCCCTCCAATTACAAGCAATGAATACATAGATTCAATATGATAAAATGGAGAAATAATCATCTTAACTCCAATAAACGAAAGAATAATAGCTAAGCCATACTGTAATTTACTGAACAAGTGAATGAAGTTATCCAATAGGAAAAATAAAGCCCTAAGTCCTAAAATTGCAAAAATGTTAGAGGTATAAAGAATAAAAGGATCACTAGAAATTGCGAAAATTGCCGGTATAGAATCGACTGCGAATAATAAATCCGTAAACTCAATTACAGCCACTACTACCAAAAGTGGTGTCGCCAGTTTTTTTCCGTTTTCGATGGTAAAGAATTTATCACCGTCGTATTTATCACTAACACTGAAAAACTTTCTGATTAATCTTGCTCCTCTGGTGTTATTGTAATCTTCTTCATCGTCCTCATCACCAGCAGACCATGATTTAATTCCTGCATATACCAGGAATAATCCGAAAGCTGTCATGATTAAATTGATATCGTATTTGAAACCTTCTACTCCAACCAAACTTAAAAGCTTGTTTAAATAAGTCAGTTCGATAAGAAACGCTCCTGAAAAAATAAAAATAGCTCTTAAAACCAATGCTCCAATAATTCCCCAAAATAAAACTTTATGTTTGTTGTGATTGGCTACGTCAAAAAACTTGAATACCAATATAAATACAAAAAGATTGTCAACTGAAAGTGCTTTTTCAATCCAGTAAGCCGATTGAAATTCATAAAATTTTGCCGACCCGGCGAAATAATAAACCAAACCACTAAAAATCATCGCTAAACTAATCCATACTAATGACCAGGTTACTGCTTCTTTATTACTTACGACATGGCTTTTTTTGTTGAAAATTCCCAAATCCAACAATAGCATGATCACTACTGCAATGGCAAAGACGATTATTAATCCCGGATGTTCTGAAAAAATAGGGTGCTGATTCATTTTTGAATATTACTATGTTAGTTTTTCTAGAGACTCATTTCAGCATAACAACTCTTCCTGCTTCTTTTACGGAAAATATATCCTTGCTCTGAAGTCCATTTTCATTTCGCGCAATATTACGACTAACCAACTAAAAGAACAAGGAGAAAACACAAGAACTACGGATATTCTTTCAACAAAAAATACAAACTAAAATAGTATCTTTGTTCTACTCTTCTCCGTAAGATAAATTTTAAATATTTTTATCAGAATCAAAATGTTTTACTCTAAAACGAAAATTGATTCTCTACAATGTCAACCATTAATTGAATTGCAACCATGTTAAAAAAAGGATCTAAACTATACAGTATACTAACAGGAAGCTGCCCAAGATGTCACAAAGAAAGCATGTACTCTGATCGAAACCCGCTTCATTTGACCAAGGTTCTTAAAATGAACGAAAATTGCAGTCACTGTGGGTTAAAATACCAGATTGAACCATCGTTTTTTTATGGTGCCATGTATGTTAGTTATGGTTTAAATGTTGCAGTTGGAATTGCGGCTTTTATCGTTTCGTTTGTATTTTTCAAAACGTCAGTCGAAGAGTCTTTTCTGATCATTGTTGCAACGCTGATTCTATTATTCCCATTTGTCTTAAGACTTTCGAGAAACCTGTACATCAACATGTTTGTTTCTTACGATCCAGAAGCAGGATCGAAATAAAGCTATTTTCTTTTCTTGTAGAAACGATGAATATCAATTGTTGGATCTAAAGGTTTTTGGTCTTCAATATACTCATATAAATCTTTAGCCATGGCGGGACCAAGCATTACACCACGCGTCCCTAATCCGTTTAAAAGATGTAGCGAACGGTATCGATTGTGCGTACCAATAATTGGTCTACGATCGCGTACGGTTGGCCTCACCCCGCCAAAATGCGAAACAACTTCAAAATCACAATTGATAATTTCCTCTATACGATCGATTAACTCTGTTCTTCCTTCTTCCGTTGGCGTATCAGTTTTATCTTTCCAATTGTAGGTTGCTCCCACTTTAAACAAATCATTTCCCAAAGGCAAAATGAACACGCTTGTATTCACAATCACATCCAGATCCAGATCAGGTGCCTTGATAATAAAAAGTTCCCCCTTAGTTCCATCCAATGGCAAATCCTGAAAAAACGGATTGGCATGCAGTCCGAAACCTTCTGCAAAAATAATATGCTTAGCCTGATATTCTTTATACCGAACAAAATCTTCATCAATAATCAGTTTAGCATAATCAAACGACTCCTGAAGCAATAATTTGTTTTGAAGTAAATACTCGTGGTATTTATCCAACAATAAAGCCGTATCAACATAACCGGTATGTAAAACCTCTCCATAATCAAACGGAGAATCGATACCATTGTATTTTTTAAAGATTAATTTGGTAGAAAGAAATGGTGCCAGAAGTGGTTTATCAGAAGCGGAAAACCAATTGTTCTGTTCTTCTATCGAGAAAAATTTTCTTAAAATAGGAAGCCTAAAATTTACCTTGGTTTGTAATTTACTTTCAATTGTTTTATAGAATTCATCCATTATAATCAATTGCTCTTCTGCTTTCCAAACTTCACTAAAGCGCTTTAAAATTACGGGATTGTACAACCCTCCCGCAACCTTTGATGAATTTTGCGATTCATCATTTATAACTAATATAGACTTGTTGTTTTTTAGCGCAATTTCAGCAAATGAAATTCCGGCCAATCCAGATCCGACAATTATATAATCCAACATGTGTAAAGGGGTAAAATAAAAAACTCTTACCACAAATGTAATAAGAGTTTTTGGTATAATGTTACTAATTTCTTAGTAGGTCCACATATCTTGTTCGAAGTCGCGAATCTTCTCTTTTACTCTTTCAGATTCTAACAGCTGCTTCTGTGCATTGTCCTTCATATAGTCCTTGATTTCACGATCTCCATAAACGTTTTCTTCCTTATAAATAATTGAATTAAAACGTCTCGAATTTAATATCTGATCGAAAGAAATAGAACGTGCCGAATTAGCATCATTAAAAGCTTTTGCTTCATTTAGCACTTCCCTTGCATTGGGGAAAAACACCCAAAAGAGTTCTATATAATCTTTTTCATCACTATTCATGGTATAAACATCCGGGGTTACAGGACAAATTCCGAGCAATCGATACTTCAGTTCACTCTCTCTCTTATCAAAATACCAATATCCTTTAAGTTTGTATTGTGTAACATCCGCTGCCGTTAAATCTTGTTTTAAAATGTACTCAGCTGGCACCGTTCTGGTCGGACCAACTGTTTCATCTACATACGTAACCACTTTTTTCTTGCCTGTACCGGTCACTACTTTTTTCTTCACCACACGCGTTTTATAATCGTCCGGATATTGATTAATTAATTCTCTACCGGCATCTGTTGTATCAATACGGGACAATCCGCCCTGAATGTCTTTCAACGATTTTTTGGTATTAAAATAACTGTCAGCATACACTTCTGTAATTCTTCCCTGTTTTATTCCTTTAATCAAAACATCATAAAGAGAACGTCTATCCGAACCAATATTGGCAGTATCAACCGGAAAATACAGCGGAAAATTGATTTTTTCATTCAAATCAATAATTTCCCAGGTCGTTTTTCCCATCAAAACATCCCTGTCATCTACATAACCATAAGCCATAGGCTTATCGTTATCAGCACGCAACTGACCAGGATTTTTAAACCCGATTTGATCTGCTGTTTTCGCATTAAGCAAATTAGATTGAGCTTTAATACTAAGGTTACCAATAACAAAAATAATAACAATAAAAAAAATCTTTACTTTCATGATACTACAATTAAAACCTATTGAACGTAAATACACCGTATATATTGTGTTTTTTCTCACACATCTTAAAAACACTATAATAACAACAACTCTAATCGAAATTACCCCTAAAAAACGGAACAAATTCACTGATAAAACTGATTCTCAAGATAATGAGCAAAAAAAAAACTCTTACTACAAATGTAGTAAGAGTTTTTGATATATTGTTATTCAGATACTTAGTAGTTCCACATATCTTGTTCGAAGTTACGAATCTTCTCTTTTACTCTTTCAGATTCTAACAATTGATTTTGTGCGTTATCTTTCATGTAATCTTTAATCTCACGATCTCCGTACAAGTTTTCTTCTTTATAGACAACCGCATTAAAACGTCTTGAATTCAAAATCTGATCGAATGAAATTGGAAGCGCAGAATTATTATCGTTGAATGCTTTTGCTTCGTGTAGCGCCTCTCTGGCGTTAGGGAAGAAAACCCAAAACAACTCTATATAATCTTTTTCGTCACTATTCATTGTGTAAACATCCGGAGTTACTGGACAAATTCCAAGCAAACGATATTTCAATTCACTTTGACGTTTGTCAAAATACCAGTATCCTTTAATTTTATATTGTGTAACATCTGCAGCAGTTAAATCTTGTTTCAGAATATACTCAGCTGGAACCGTTCTTGTTGGACCAACAGTTTCATCAACATAAGAAACTACTTTTTTCTTACCAGTACCAGTTACAACTTTTTTCTTCACAACACGTGTTTTGTAGTCGTCCGGATATTGGTTGATTAATTCTCTACCTGCATCTGTTGTATCAATACGTGATAATGCACCCTGAATATCTTTCAAAGATTTTTTAGTATTGAAATAACTGTCGCTGTATACTTCAGTTATTTTGCCGCTTTTAACAGCTTTCGTCAAAACATCATAAAGTGAACGTCTGTCAGAACCAATATTAGCCGTATCAACCGGAAAGTACATTGGAAAATTGATTTTTTCATTTAAATCAATGATCTCCCAAGTAGTTTTTCCCATTAAGATATCTCTATCATCTACATAACCATAAGCTAAAGGCTTATCGTTATCAGAAATAAGTTGCGCAGGGGTCTTAAGACCTATCTGAGCCGGTGTTTTTGCATTAAGCAAATTCGATTGCGCATAGGAAGAAAATCCTCCAGCGATAGAAACAATAGCTATTAAAAAATTTCTTACTTTCATCATGATATCATTATAAGATATTGAAGTAGTTTTACCTACTATATTATTGTATTTCGTAAATTACCGGAGCAGTTCTTGGCAATAAATAACTACCAGCTCCAACAAGTTTAGTTTTAATTTCAGAAATAGTAACCTGGTCTCCTTTACCAGCTCTTGCAAGAACTGATTTACATTGTGCATTTAATCTGTTACCATTAACAACCACTGTAGGTTGTCCTGCAATTTTCAAATTAAATCCAACAACATCTAAACCAACTTCGAAATCAAAATCAAGTAATTTAGCACCAATTGTAGCAATTTCTAAGTTAGATTTAGGTCCTTTAACAACACCCATTTCTCCTCTAATTGTACCAGTTGGTCCAGGAATACCTTTAATTCTGAATGTTTTCTTATCTGTAACTTTATCTCCGTTTGGCAATGTACCAGTAACAGAAATAGTAGCTTCAGTACCTGAACCCGGGTTCATGTTATATTTTCCAGGTTTTCCAGCAGATACTAATCCTGGAGCACTTGCAACAATTTTGTTTGCATCAACACCAGCGAACGATACAGAGATTGGATTCACAACTCCTCTATATACTACGTTCATTTTATCAGCAGAAATTGTAGCAGAGTTTGGTCTTGGTACTACAACATATTTTCCGGCAAATTTAAGTGGAATGTTTTTACCGTCTTCTAAGAATGTAAATTGTCCATTAATATTTTGCTCTCCAACACCTCCTGCAGTTAACGAAATAACCGCTTGTCCGTTAACAATTTGTCCAGGACCTTGGAATGAAGTTGGCTTTGTGTTTTCGTCATAACGACCTAAAACTACCTTACCAGTAACTTTCTCTCCTTGGAAGTAAGCGTTTTTGTCTAAAACAACAATCGCTTGATAATTGCTGTAAGAAGCAGCAGCAACAGCCGCTTTTCCTAAAGCACGGTTGTAAACGTCAGCTTCAAGTTTTTGAACATCATTTTGCCAAGCCGAAAGTTTTGCAGCTGAAGCAATTGCTGGAAATCCTTTGAAGTGGTATGCTAAGTATTTTTCTTTTATACCTTCTTTGTTTTTTACATCAGAAACATTAAATTTTTTCTCTACCTCTGCAATAATATCAGCATATTTTTTATCTGTACCTAAAGCAGCTTTAATATCTGATTTGTATTTCTCGATTTTAGCGATAATTTCATTTCCTTTTTTAGTGTAACCGTCTCCTGTAAACCAGTCGTCGATGTTATCACCTCTGTCCATAGACTCGTAAGGCATTTTTCCAGTTTCTTTATCTACTTCAAATCCTTTTACAGCCTGAGTTTTCAGACCTCCAATAAAACTATAAAAATCTTTTGTAATTGCTTCCACTTTATGAGCAGTTCCCGCAGCGATAGCGAATTCTCCTTTTGCTTCAGCAGCTTTCTGATCTAAAGCTGTCAATAAACCAGCATTTGTAGTAACTGAAGAAGTATTTGCATCTTCAAATTTTTCATTCATCAAACCAAAAGCAGATATAACTTCTTTTGATACGTTCATTGCTAACATTGCGATGAAAACCAGATACATCAGGTTAATCATCTTCTGTCTAGGGGTTAATTTTCCTCCTGCCATTTTTTCTAATTAGTTCTTATTAATAAATTTAATATAATAGTCAAAAACTAATTATCCTTTGTTACTCATTGCAGAAAGCATACCACCGTAAACACTGTTTAATGAAGCAATGTTTGCAGTCATAGATTGCATTTGTTCTTTTAATTTAGAAGCATTTTCAGCAATTTCGCTGTTTGCTTGTGCGTTTCTAGAAGCACTTTCTAATTGAACTTTGTATAAACTGTTTAATGATTCCATTTGTGCAGCAGCCATAGACATTTCTTCAGCATATTTCTTTTGTCCTGCAATTGAATCAACTGTTGGAGAAATAGCTTTAGCAGCTCCTTCGAAGTTTTTAATGCTGTTTCCTAAGCTTGCCATTAACTCTCCGTCAATTTTAGCATCTTTTAACATTGCATCTAATTTTTGAGACAATAATCCTTGGGCGTCAGATGGTGCCTCAACTTTGTCAGCTTTTTTTCTAGCCTGACCATTCGCTAATTCAGGGTAAACAAGAGTCCAGTCTAATTCGTCTTCAACTGGTTCGAAAGCAGAAAGAGCAAAGATTAACGCCTCAGTTACCAATCCAATCGATAACATAACAGTCCCTGTTAATGGTCCAATCTCAAAGTGAGTAATTTTGAATAATGCTCCAATAATTACTACTGCCGCTCCCATACCATAAGCGAAATTCATTGCTTTTTTACTTAATAATGCCATAATACTTTTTTTTAGGTTTTAATTTAAAATAGATTTGTTGATTTGGTTTACTTATTTGATTTTAATTAATTAGATGCTTACTTTTTCTTCTTACCGCCTCCAGTTGATTGAGTTCCCATGTAATCTTGTACAGTTCTGAAACCAATATAACTTCTAGCAGAATCAGCATATTCGTGATCACGTGTGCTTACCTGTAGGAAATAAGCAACGTCTTTCCAAGAACCTCCACGAACTACTTTTCTTTGATTGTTTCCATCAATTACGTTAGGGTTCATTGTAGAAACATACTCGTATGCATTTGGGTTATAAGCTGAATCGGTCCACTCAGAAACGTTTCCTGCCATGTTATACAAACCATAACCGTTAACTTCATAAGATTTAGCTTCAACAGTGTATAATGCTTCGTCAGCAGCATAATCTCCTCTGCTTGGTTTGAAGTTTGCTAAGAAACAACCTCTGTCGCTTTTCGTATAAGGACCTCCCCAAGGGTAAGTAGCTGATTCCAGACCTCCTCTTGCAGCATACTCCCACTCTGCCTCTGTTGGCAATCTGAAAGCATTTACTAAGTCACGTCCTTTTTTCTTAGATTTGATATAACCGTTTTTGTTCAAAGTTCTCCATGCACAGAATGCTTTTGCCTGTTTCCAGGTTACACCCACTACAGGATAATCTCCATAAGCTTTATGCCAGAAATAATCGTTATGCATTGGCTCATTGTAAGAATAAGCAAAATCTTTAATCCAAACCGTTGTATCAGGATAAACACTTACTTGTTCCGTTTTAACGAAGTCTTTTCTTTTTCCAACTTTAGCTTTCGCTGCAGCCTGAATATCCATCCAAGAATAACGGAATTTCAATTTGTTTACATCAATTGTTCTTAAACCATTATAAGACTCTTCGATTGGTAAATACATAGAATCCATTACCTCAGTATAATACTCATCCGGGTAAGCTTTTGTATCTTTAATTAACTTTACTTTTTTATTTAATTTTCTACCTGCATAAGGATCATCTTTTGTTCCTACACTGTAGTAGTTATCATACATATACTTATCATATGCAGTCATTTTTTCCGGATCTGAATCATTAAATGCAAAATCAGCAATACTTCCGCCTTTTTTACCTTTAGAATCACCGGCAGGTTTCTGACCTGTTTCATCAGCTAAAATAGCCAAACGAACTCTCATTGTAGAGTCTTTTACCCACTCTACAAATTGACGGTACTCACTATTGGTAATCTCTGTTTCATCCATATAAAATGAACGAACTGTCACCGTTCTAGTAGGAGCATCCTCCACATTAGCTAAATCAGCATCTGATTTACCCATAATAAAAGATCCACCAGGAACTAATGTCATTCCATAAGGCTTCTCAGGATGCCATTTACCTCCTGTAACACCTACCAACTCACCTTTGTCACCTGACTTACCACAGCCAATTACCAGTGTTAACATTGTTGCAAATGCAATAAACTTCTTCATATAAATTTGGGATTATCTATTCATTATTATAAGTCCGTAAACGTATTTATTATTTATCTAAAAAACAATACTAGTTGCGAAATTTATTTTATCGGTCAAAAATAATGTTAAATAAAATAAAAAAAAAATATTTCATCGATAAACTAACACAAAAAATCGACGTAAGACGTTATTTATCAGTTACTGTACGACTTGTCTTACTAATATTATTTAACAGTATTTCAGAAACGCAGAAAAAATTAAATTTCTGCTAAAATTTCATTTTACAAAGCATTTTTTCGTTGTGCTTTCCACCATCTTTCAGGCAATTCCTGATTACAAGCACTCAAATACTCGTCGTAAGAACACGGTAATAACGTATTTCTCTTTAATTTATTGTGACCGTTTGATTCAAACGGAATTTCAATCCACCAACGGTCTGTTTTATCACTTTTATAAAAGATCAATTCTTCGTCTTCAAGAGGAACAATATATTTCAAGTACGTTGCTCTACTACCAAATGGATATTCCTTCGATCTGTAATGATATCCTTCGATAAAATACCATACGATTTGTGCAATGATACCAGCTTCGGGTGCTGTGCTATTGTGATTAAAAATTCCAAAACTGGAAACTTTATCACTGATTCCGGCATACCTTGCCAGTGAACATATTTCTTTTCCATTGAAACCGTTTGGCTCAAACGAAACCATATTTCCTGAAGCTGAAGATTTTACCGAGTTCAAATCGATACTAACCAAATCAGCATCTCTAAAAACCGGTTCCGCCAATGCAATCTTATTGGAGATTTCTCCTAAACGATAGGCATCAAAAAACAATTTTTCAATCAGATCAATTTCTTCTTGTGAATTGTAATAAGTCTGATAACCAATGTTGCAGTAATTAAAAAGATTATTAGGCTCGTCGATAATAATTTTAGTCAAATAAGAATTAGCCGAAACCGTTTCATTCTCTTTACCAAAATCAAACTTATTATCCACAGCAACCATATTCACCATTTGCTCTAAATCGTCATAGGCACGATATAACGCATAGGTTAAATCCTGCGAACCCCCAAGAACTATAGGAATCACTTTGTTCTTAATTAAAGTAGATGTCACTCGCTTTAAAGCAAAATAGGTATCTTCTACAGAATTTCCTGCGAGAATATCTCCCAAATCAGCAATCGAAGCATCCCAGTTTCCCGGAAACATACCGTAAAGTTTTTTACGAACGGCATTCAGATTAACAGTGTTGATTGAATCTTCATTACGACGATCTTCTAAAACACCAATAATCGCAATATTAATTTTACTGATATCCGGAAACTGATCCTCTGTGTGCAAAACTATCTTACTTCCTAACTCCTGCGAAGACAAGGAACTAATAAATTTTAAAATCCCGTCGTTAAGTGGCTCTAAAAAATCAAATTCCATTCTTTATTTCTTTTTTGCAGCTGGTTTTTTAGCAGGTGCTTTTTTTGCAGTTGTAGCTTTCTTTGTGGTTGCAGCTTTTTTAGCCGGTGCTTTTTTAGCCGGAGTTTTTTTGGCAATCATTTCCTGAACTTCTTCCAATGTTAATTTCGTAGCATCAACCTCTTTACTCAGTTCAATTTTGATTTT
The DNA here is from genome assembly GCF_025947365.1 of Flavobacterium sp. N502540. NCBI lineage: Bacteria > Pseudomonadati > Bacteroidota > Flavobacteriia > Flavobacteriales > Flavobacteriaceae > Flavobacterium > Flavobacterium sp. N502540. The sequence continues at coordinate 2,651,466 of NZ_CP110012.1, read as the reverse complement.
TCCTTTTGTGATTACAGAACGGCCCCAACGTGCCTTTTCAACCAAAATACCTTCTTCTTCCCAGTTGTGAAGCACTTTATCAATGTTCTTCTGTAATTTATCTTCAATTAATTCCTCAACATCTGCCTGCGATAAATTATCAAAATTATACTTCTTGCTTACGTTCACAAAAAGACCATTCCATTTAATAAACGGACCAAAACGTCCCACTCCTTTTTGAACCGGTTCGCCTTTATATGTAGCAATCGGCGCATCTGCAAGTGCTTTTTCATCGATAAGCTCCTGCGCTCTTTCTTTCGAAACACTTAAAGGATCTTCTCCTCTTGGCAACGAAATAAAAACACTTCCATGACGTACGTATGGACCGTAACGACCGTTATTCACTTCCACTTCTTCTCCTTTGTATTCTCCTAAGCTTTTAGGAAGTAAAAACAAATTCAAAGCATCTTCCAGTGTAATACTTCCTATATTCTGATCGGCCATTAAACTGGCGAATTTTTTATCTTCATCATCCGCTTCTCCAATCTGAGCCATTGGTCCAAATTTTCCTAAACGAACTGAAACTTGTCTTCCGTCAGCATCTTTTCCTAAAATTCTCTCTCCGCTTTCACGCTCAGCATTTGCCTCAACTTCTTTTACATTTGGATGGAATTTATTGTAGAATTCCTGCATCATGGTTGCCCAGTCAATATTTCCTTCGGCAATTTCATCAAAATCCTGTTCTACTTTTGCTGTAAAGTTATAGTCCAGAATATTTCCAAAATTCTTCACCAAGAAATCAGTAACGATTGTTCCGATATCTGTCGGAACCAGTTTCCCTTTGTCTGAACCTGTATTTTCTTTTAACAGCTTCTCTCCCACTTTACTATTTTGCAAAGTCAGTTGCGTATAATTACGTTCCTGTCCTTCCAGAGTTCCCTTTTCAACATAGTTTCTGTTGATAATAGTAGAAATTGTTGGCGCATAGGTTGACGGACGCCCGATTCCTAATTCTTCTAATTTCTTCACCAGAGATGCCTCTGTATATCGTGCCGGAGGTCTTGAATACCTTTCGGTTGCTGTAATATAATTGTTTGCTAATTTTTCGTTTACTTTCAAAGCAGGCAACATTCCCTCTTGTTCTTCCTCATCATCATCATGTCCTTCTAAGTACACTTTTAAGAATCCTTCAAAAAGCAAAACTTCTCCTGAAGCTGTAAAAATCTCATCATGATTGTTTGCTTCGATTTTTACATTGGTTCTTTCCAATTGTGCATCACTCATTTGTGAAGCCAAAGTTCTTTTCCAGATCAAATCATACAAACGAGCCTGATCGCGGTCGATGTTCACCGTATGACGAGACATATCGGTAGGACGAATTGCCTCGTGCGCTTCCTGAGCTCCTTTGTTTTTGTTGGCAAAAGTTCTCGGCTTAGAAAATTCTTTCCCGTATGATTTTATAATTTCAGCTTCAGCAGCACTCATAGCCTCTGCAGAAAGATTCACACTATCCGTTCTCATATAGGTAATCAATCCGGCCTCGTACAAACGTTGTGCTAACTGCATGGTGATTCCAACCGGCAAATACAATTTTCTCGCCGCTTCCTGTTGTAGGGTCGAAGTGGTAAAAGGTGCTGTTGGTGATTTCTTGGTAGGCTTCGTTTCTAAATCGGCTACCTGATATTGAGATCCGATATTTTTATTTAAAAAATCTTCGGCTTCTTTTTTAGTATTAAAATTCTTTGGCAATTTTGCTTTAAAAGCTTTCCCTGCCTCATTTACAAATTCTGCAACAATGGAGTAAGTTGCCACTGCATTAAAGTTCTGAATTTCACGTTCACGTTCTACAATCAAACGAACAGAAACGGATTGTACACGACCGGCAGACAAACCTCCTTTAATTTTTCTCCACAATACCGGAGACAATTCGTAACCTACTAAACGATCCAGAACACGACGTGCCTGTTGTGCGTTTACCAGATTATAATCTATTTCTCTTGGATTGTCAATTGCTTTAAGAATCGCAGTCTTTGTAATTTCATGAAAAACAATTCTTTTGGTTTTTTTAGTATCCAGTTTCAATTCTTCCGCCAGGTGCCAGGAAATAGCCTCCCCCTCGCGGTCCTCATCGCTCGCTAACCAAACCATATCGGCATTCTTAGATAGTGTTTTCAGCTTGCTTACCAGGGCTTTTTTATCCGAAGAAACTTCATATTTAGGCTTAAAACCATTCTCAACATCTACTCCTATTTCCTTTGATGGTAAGTCCGCTATGTGACCGTAACTCGACTCTACCTGAAAATCACTTCCTAAAAATTTCTCGATCGTTTTCGCCTTTGCAGGGGACTCCACTATTACTAAATTCTTTGCCATTGCTCTATTTTTCTGCAACAAAAGTATCTATTTTTTTTAAATATCTACTCCGCGAACTCATTTTTGAGTTATTTTAGTATTATGTTTCCTAAAATTGCAGATTTATCTGTAATCCCTCTTCATACATATATAGGTATAACTTTTTGGATTGCAGATGCTGATTTTTGATTTCAGATCACATTTTACAGAATTACAAAATCAGCAACCGTTATTCTAAAATCTAAAATCAAAAATCAAAAATCTTTTCTCTGCCATCTTGTCACATTCTCCCCATTTACATTATCTTTGCACTTTGAAATTATACAATGGAAAAGATTATTGAGGAAAGTAAACAAGGCGAAAGTCTCGTTTTGGAAAACAAACCTGAGAATACTAAAAAACTTTTTATTGAAAGTTACGGTTGTGCGATGAATTTTTCGGACAGCGAAATTGTAGCTTCCATTTTATCTGAAAACGGATTTAACACCACACAAACTCTTGAAGACGCCGATTTAGTTCTGGTAAACACCTGCTCGATTCGAGACAAGGCAGAACAGACTATTCGCAAACGTCTGGAAAAATATAATGCTGTAAAGCGCATCAATCCGAAAATGAAAGTGGGCGTTCTGGGCTGTATGGCCGAACGTTTGAAAAGTCAGTTTTTGGAGGAAGAGAAAATAGTCGATCTTGTTGTTGGACCTGATGCTTACAAAGATCTGCCGAATTTATTAGCAGAAGTTGAAGAAGGACGCGATGCCATCAATGTAATTTTATCAAAAGAAGAAACTTACGGAGATATTTCACCGGTTCGTTTGATGAGTAACGGTATTACTGCTCTGGTTTCGATTACCCGAGGCTGTGATAACATGTGTACCTTTTGCGTTGTACCTTTTACACGCGGACGTGAACGCAGCCGTGAGCCACAAAGTATCATGAATGAAATTCAGGATTTATGGAGCAAAGGCTTTAAAGAAATTACACTTTTAGGTCAAAATGTCGACAGTTACCTTTGGTACGGAGGCGGATTAAAAAAGGATTTTGTAAATGCTTCTGAAATGCAAAAAGCAACAGCCGTTGATTTCGATCAGTTGCTGGAAATGGTTGCCGTTGGTTTTCCAAAAATGCGCATTCGTTTTTCGACTTCAAATCCACAGGATATGCATGAGAGTGTATTGCACGTTATTGCCAAACATCCTAATATCTGCAAACACATTCACTTACCGGTTCAGTCGGGAAGCAACAGAATTTTAAAAGAAATGAATCGTCTGCACACTCGTGAAGAATACATGACTTTGATTGATAAAATCAGAGCAATTATTCCGAATGCATCGATTTCACAAGATATGATTGCCGGTTTTCCAACAGAAACCGAACAAGATCATCAGGATACTATGAGTTTAATGGAATATGTGAAATATAATTTCGGTTATATGTATTCGTACTCTGAGCGTCCCGGAACTTTGGCAGGAAGAAAAATGGAAGATGATGTTACTGAAGAAACCAAAGCCAGAAGATTACAGGAAATTGTTGACCTACAGCAAAAACATGCCTGGTTTAGAAGCGAAGAATTTGTTGGACAGGTTGTAGAAGTTCTGGTAGAGAAAGTTTCAAAAAAATCAAAAGAAGAATTCTCAGGAAGAAACTCTCAAAGCATAACGGTAGTTTTCCCAAAAGAAAATTACAAAATTGGTGATTTCGTAAACGTAAAAATCACTAGCTGTACTAGCGGAACGCTGAAAGGCGAAGCTGTTGGATATTCTGAAATGAATTAAAGAGTTATTCAAGTTTCAGGTTTCAGGTTTCAAGTTCTTTGCGTAATTTGAAACCTGAAACCTGAAACAAACAAAACTTGAAACAAAAACACACATGGAAACAGTTCAAGCAATAAAACAACGATTTGAGATTATTGGTAATGACCCAAAATTAAATCGTGCCATTGAAAAAGCCATTCAGGTTGCTCCAACGGATATTTCGGTTATGGTAACCGGGGAAAGTGGTGTTGGTAAAGAAAACATTCCAAGAATTATTCATTCGCTTTCACACAGAAAGCATGGTAAATATATTGCAGTAAACTGCGGAGCCATTCCTGAAGGAACTATTGACAGTGAACTTTTCGGACACGAAAAAGGGGCCTTTACAGGAGCAACAAGCACTCGTGAAGGGTATTTTGAAGTAGCTGACGGAGGAACCATTTTTCTGGATGAAGTGGGAGAATTACCTTTAACTACTCAGGTTCGTTTGCTTCGTGTACTTGAAAATGGTGAGTTTATTAAAGTAGGTTCGTCGCAAGTTCAGAAAACGAATGTTAGAATCGTGGCAGCTACCAACGTGAACCTGTTCAATGCAATCGAAAAAGGAAAATTCCGTGAAGATTTATATTATCGTTTAACGACTGTCGAAATTACTTTACCGCCATTGCGTGAAAGAAACGACGACATTCATTTGTTGTTCCGAAAATTCGTAGCCGACTTTGCGCACAAATACAAAATGCCTCCATTAAAATTAGACGATGATGCGGTACAGCTTCTTCAGAAATTCAGATGGAACGGAAACATTCGTCAATTGCGAAATGTGGCCGAACAGATCTCGGTTCTGGAAACCAATCGCGATATTTCATCAGCTACTTTACAATCGTATTTACCTACTGAAGGAAGCAGTCTGCCTTCTGTTATTAACGACAGTAAAAAAGAAAGTGATTTCAGCACCGAAAGAGACATCTTATACAAAGTGCTTTTTGATATGAAAAGCGATCTGAACGATTTGAAAAAACTCACTTTAGAACTGATGAAAAATGGCACCAAAGTGCAGGACATCAATCCGAATTTAATTCAGAAAATATATGGCTCTCAGGAAAATGAAAGCGAAATAGACTTTGAAGAAGAACCAAGAACTGCTGTAATGACACCTACTCCACGCGAGGACAATTATCAGATGCAGGACGACAATTATCTGTTTGCAGAAACTATTGAAGAAGAAGAGGTGCTTCGTTTAGAACAGAAAGAAATCGAGATGATCAAAAAGTCACTAGAAAAAAATAAAGGAAAACGAAAAGCTGCTGCAGACGAATTAGGCATCTCCGAACGAACTTTATATAGAAAAATTAAACAATTCGATTTATAAAAATAAATAATTCTCAAATTTTAAATTCCTGATTTAAAAGCTGAGACAAAAAAATAAAATCCAAATTGATTCGCCGGTTCACCAGCACTCAAATCCAAATTGTTATATTTGAAAAAAAATGGGATTCCCTAAAAACTTGGAATTTGGAATTTAAGATTTGGAATTTACCCCCAATTGATATTATGAAAAAAATATATTCTTTACTAGCCTTAATGAGCTTGTTCCTGCTAAGCGGTTGTTCTGTTTACAACTTTACAGGAACAGGAAACATCGATGCCAAAACTTTTCAGGTTAACTTTTTTCAAAATAATGCTGATTTAATTGAACCGGGAATTGACCGAACTTTTACATTGACCCTACAAGACTTAATTCAAAATCAAACCAATTTAAACCTGGTAAGTAATAGTGGTGATTTAGTTTACGAAGGAGAAATTGTAGATTACAGAACCACACCAATGACGGCCACAGCCGATCAGGGAGCTTTTCAAAACCGTTTGAGTATTCGTGTACATGTGAGATTTACCAATAAAAAGAAGGAAAAAGACGATTTCGAAAAAACATTTGAATTTTACTATGATTTCCCAGGACAGGGGCTACCTACCGGAGCTACGCTAAATACAGCTATTCAGGTTATTTTTGAAAGAATCACACAAGATATTTTTAACGAGTCACTAGCAAAATGGTAATTTGCTTTTCTGTCGAATCATTAAAACTTTTAAGCGTTTAATCGATTAAACAGTGAAACAAATAAGCGATTAAACCAATAAAAACGATTAAACAAAAGAATAAATGAATGTAACCGATTATACCTACTTAATGAACAAGCCTGATGCTATTACCGAAAAGCAGGCAGAAGCATTGGGAAGCGTTTTGAATGAATTTCCTTATTTTCAAAGTGCAAGAGCCTTGCGCTTAAAAGGACTTTACGATCAAAACAGTTTTAAGTATAATTATGCGTTAAAAGTCACAGCAGCTCATACTACGGATCGTACCGTTTTATTTGATTTTATTACTTCTGAATCTTTCACTTCGATTCAAAGCGAATATTACGATAAGAAACTTAGGGACCTTATGGAAATTAAAGTTTTTGACAGTGAGATCGTATCCTTTGAAGAAGTCAAAAAAGCACCGGAAGTACGTGTTAATCCAATCGAGCAATCTATTTTGGATTCTATAAAAGAAGCAGCAACAGTAACTTTTGAAGAACCTGTAAAAGCAGAAGAAAAACCTGTTAATCAATTTATTGAACAATCAATACTAGATTCTGCACAAGAAGCAGCAGCTGTAACTTTTGAAGAGCCGGTAAAAACAATAGAAAAAGCTGTTGAATCTGTTTCAGAACAATTTATTGCTGCCGAACCTGTAGAAGTTGCTCCGATCATTTTGGAAGAACCTGCAAAAATCGAACAGACGGAAACTGAGTTAACGGAACAACAGCCTGTATTACCTCCAACCAAAGAGCCGACACCAACTTTCTTTGATGAAATCGTTGAGGAAGAAATTCAGGAAATAAAACCAGAGGTTAAAGAAGTAAAAGTTACCCCTGTTGAGCAATCGATATTAAATTCTATAAAAGAAGCTACAACGGTTGTTTCCGAACAACCTGAATTAATCGAGGAACCAAAAGAAGCCGAAGTTTCTGAGAGTGTAAAAACAGCAGAAGAAAATCTGGAAATAGGACAGCCTTTGGATTTTTCTGTTAACGAAAAACATTCTTTTCAGGAATGGCTGCAATTAGCAAGAACGGAACCAATTGACAGAAGCGAAGAAACTTCACCCGAAATAAAAGAGCCCGAAAAAGTAACGGAATCTCCAACAGTAACGGAATCAATTGAGGAAGAGAAAAAGAAAAAAGCAGAATTGATCGATAAATTCATCGAAACCAATCCGAAGATCTCTCCTATCAAACAAACTGCAATAACGCAGACCGTACAATCAGACCTAAGTAAAGAAGATAATTCTTACTTAATGACAGAAACTTTGGCCAGAGTATATTTGGAACAAAAAAAATACACCAAAGCAATACAAGCATATGAAATATTAATTTTGAAATATCCAGAAAAAATTAGTTTCTTTGCAGACCGTATTTCGGATATAAAGATTTTACAACAAAATAACAATAATATTTAAACAATGAGTACATTTTCAATTTTCTTAGTTTTAATCACAATAGTTTGTTTTCTATTGATCGTAGTAATCATGGTTCAAAACCCTAAAGGAGGCGGATTGTCTTCTACAATCAGCGGAACTCAAATGTTAGGTGGAGTACAAAAAACAACTGACTTTTTAGACAAAAGTACTTGGACATTGGCTACTATTTTAATTGCATTAATTTTACTTTCAAGCTTAAGCTTTACAGGATCATTAAGCGACAGTGACTCTAAAATCATTGAAAAAACGGAAGCGCCTGCTGCTACACCAGCTGCTCCTGCGCAACAAACACCTGCTCCGGCAACACCTGCAGCTAAATAATACATTTCGATATCAATATAAAATGCCAGCCTGTCAAAAGCTGGCATTTTTTTTAAGAAATAATGTCAGTTTTACCAGCATGGCACAGTTTCTGAAAGTTTCAAGAACATTAAAAAAACGTATAACCTAATAATATAATAAATCATGGCTTTAAACATAAAACCGCTTTCAGACCGCGTACTTATTGAGCCTGTTGCAGCTGAAACTAAAACTGCATCAGGAATCTTTATTCCAGATACTGCCAAAGAGAAACCACAAAAAGGAACTGTAGTTGCAGTAGGAAACGGATCTAAAGATCATACTATGACTGTAAAAGTGGGCGACACTGTTCTATACGGTAAATATGCAGGAACAGAATTAAAACTGGAAGGGACCGATTATTTGATCATGCGTGAAGATGATATCCTTGCGATTATCTAAAAATGGCTATAAGCTATAAGCTTTAAGCTGTAGGCTTTTCAGAAAGCTTAAAGCATATTGCCTAAAGCTTAAAGCTACAAAAAATGAGAGATTTTAAAAAATATGACATTTGGCAGCTAAGCCATTCTTTCACCTTAGAGATTTATAAAATAACTTCTACTTTTCCAAAAGAAGAATTTTATGGATTAACAAGTCAAATAAGAAGAGCCTCTTCATCAATTCCAACTAATATTTAGTAAAGGGTGTGGAAGAAATAGCGACAAAGAGTTCAATCAATTTCTCAACATAGCTTTGGGTTCTGCAAATGAAACCGAATATCTTTTGATTTTAATTAAAGACCTGCAATATCTGAACAATGAAGTTGCAGAAAATCTAATCGAGAAAATCAATAATATAAAAAGCAAAATTTACAAATTGAAGCAAGTACTAATTAAGCCGTAGGCTATAAGCTTTAAGCTGTAGGCTTTTCAGAAAGCTTAAAGCAATAATAAAATAAATACTAATCCTGTCAGTAGAGAGAGCATAAAGCTTAAAGCCTACTGCCTAAAGCAATAATAAAAAATGGCAAAAGATATAAAATTTGATATTGAAGCACGTGACGGATTAAAACGTGGTGTTGATGCATTGGCAAATGCTGTAAAAGTAACTCTTGGACCAAAAGGTCGTAACGTAATTATCGGAAAATCATTTGGTGGACCAACGGTTACTAAAGATGGTGTTTCGGTTGCAAAAGAAATCGAATTAAAAGACCCATTAGAAAATATGGGTGCGCAAATGGTTAAAGAAGTAGCTTCTAAAACTAATGATTTAGCGGGTGACGGAACTACAACTGCTACAGTTTTAGCTCAGGCAATCGTAAAAGAAGGTTTGAAAAACGTTGCTGCAGGAGCAAATCCAATGGATTTAAAACGCGGTATCGACAAAGCGGTTGAAGCTATCGTTGCTGACCTTGCGAAACAAGCAAAAGTAGTTGGAAGTGATTCTGATAAAATCAAACAAATTGCTTCTATCTCTGCAAACAATGACGAAGTGATTGGAGAACTAATCGCTACTGCATTTGCAAAAGTAGGTAAAGAAGGTGTTATTACTGTTGAAGAAGCTAAAGGAACTGATACATTCGTAGACGTTGTTGAAGGTATGCAGTTTGACAGAGGATATCTTTCTCCTTACTTCGTAACAAACCCTGAGAAAATGGAAGTTGAATTAGACTCTCCATACATCTTATTATACGACAAAAAAGTATCTTCTTTAAAAGAGTTACTACCTGTTTTAGAGCCAGTTGCTCAATCAGGAAAACCATTATTGATTATTGCTGAAGATGTTGACGGTGAAGCTTTATCTACATTAGTAGTGAACAAACTACGTGGAGCATTAAAAATCGCTGCCGTTAAAGCACCTGGTTTTGGAGACAGAAGAAAAGCAATGTTAGAAGATATCGCTATTTTGACTGGTGGAACTGTAATCTCTGAAGAAAGAGGTTATACACTAGAAAATACAACTATCGAAATGTTAGGAACGGCAAAAAGAGTTTCTATCGACAAAGACAATACTACAATTGTAAGCGGTGCAGGTGAAGCAGATATCATCAAAAACAGAGTAAACCAAATTAAAGGTCAGATGGAAGCTACAACTTCTGATTATGATAAAGAAAAATTACAAGAGCGTTTGGCTAAATTAGCCGGTGGTGTTGCTGTTCTTTATGTTGGTGCTGCTTCTGAAGTAGAAATGAAAGAGAAAAAAGACAGAGTTGACGATGCATTACATGCAACACGTGCTGCTGTTGAAGAAGGAATCGTTGCAGGTGGTGGTGTTGCTTTATTAAGAGCTAAAGCTGCTTTGGCTGAGCTTAAAGCTGATAATGCTGACGAAGCAACCGGAATTCAAATTGTATCTCGTGCTGTTGAATCACCATTAAGAACTATTGTTGAAAATGCAGGTCTTGAAGGTTCTGTAGTAGTAGCAAAAGTGGGTGAAGGTTCTGGAGACTTTGGTTACAATGCTAAAACTGACGAATACGTAGACATGCTTAAAGCAGGTATTATCGATCCTAAAAAAGTAACTCGTGTAGCATTAGAAAATGCTGCTTCGGTTTCAGGAATGATCTTAACTACTGAGTGTGCCTTAATCGATATTAAAGAAGAAAACGCTGGCGGTATGCCAATGGGAGGCGGTATGCCAGGAATGATGTAATCACTCTTTATTTCTTATACTATAAACCGTCCGGTAGAGTTTTCTACCGGACGGTTTTTTTTACCAATAATTGAAAGAATTTACACCTGTTTTCTTATTCTTTATGACTAATAATTGACAGGGATTAATTAAATTCGCATCAAACTATTCTTTAACCCGCAAAACATTTAATATGGAATCTTCAAAAAACAACTCTTATTATATTCTGCTTGCCATTTTTATTATTATGATAGTTTGTGCATATATGTTTGACAAAGGAGAAATTCTTGGCAGAGCATTAGCGAAGTAGTTTTATTAAAAGATAGACAAAAGCTAATACAGAGACATAGATTACATTCAAAATACTTCTCTATCTCAACGCATAAACCGTCTAACAGAAAATTCTGTCAGATGGTTTTTTTATTACAAAGAGCACGAATTATCATTTTTCAGCCACAGATGAAAAGAATTAAAATCCGTGAAAATCTTTTAATCTTTAGCAAATACTTTTTATTTTAAAATTGTTTAACATTCTCTTTTTCATTAAAAATACTGTTATTAATATCTTTACAGTTCTGCTTAAAATTTCAAAATGAGAAAATTTACCATTCACCTTCTATCTTTTACATTCTTATTTCTTGCGATTCTTTCCAATGCACAAACCCAAAAAGACGCTTATGTGGTTCTGGTTTCAATGGATGGATTTCGTTGGGATTATGCTAAACATTTCAAACTTCAAAATCTCGCTCAAATAGCAAAAGAAGGTGTCCATGCCAAATCAATGCGGCCTTCTTATCCCAGCAAAACCTTCCCTAACCACTATGCCATCGTTACCGGGCTCTACCCTGATCATCATGGAATCATTAATAATGTTTTTTACGATGCGGCATTAAACGAATCCTTTTCCTTGTCTTCAAATGCCAAAAATGATTCCCGTTTTTATGGTGGAAATCCTATTTGGAACGTTGCTGAACAACAGGGCGTAAAAGCCGCTTCTTTTTTCTGGCCCGGATCAGATACGGATCAAAAAAGACCTGGTATTTATAAAGAGTACGACAACAAAATTCCTTACGAAACCCGAATTGATACCGTAATCAAATGGCTTCAGCTTCCCGAAAAACAGCGTCCGCATTTTATCACACTTTATTTTGATGAGCCTGATCATACCGGTCATTCATTCGGTCCCCTTTCTCCTGAAAACGAAAAAGTAATCCGAAGAATGGATACTCTTATGGGGCGGTTATCTTCTAAACTGAATCAATTATCCATTGGAAAACAAATCAATTTAATTATCGTTTCAGATCATGGAATGGCAAACATTAGCGATGATAAAAAAGTAGCCGTTCTGGATTACCTAAAACCCGAATGGCTTGGTTATAGTGCTGTAATTAATCCAATCATGAGTCTTCAGGCAAAACCCGGCTTTCAGGATTCGATTGCAAATGCTTTAAAGAAAGTACCGCATATTAAATTCTGGAAATCCAAAGAGGTTCCTAAAAGATTACACTTCGGAACTAATCCGAGAGTTCATGATTTTGTTATTGAGGCCAAAAAAGGATATAGTTTAATAAAAGAAAAATCGGTACATGTAAGCGGAGGCACACACGGATACGACAACAAAGAAAAAGACATGCAGGCTATTTTTTATGCTAAAGGCCCCGCTTTTAAAGTAAATAAAACGGTCGGATCGTTTCAGAATGTTTCGGTATACCCTTTAATAGCTCATATTCTTGGCTTGCAAATTGACGAAGTAGACGGAAAGTTTAGCGAGGTTAGCAGTATGCTTAAATAATTAGATAATGTGGCAATTAGATAATTAGATAATTTCTATGCGTAACGTACAGCAATTATCTAATTGACAAATTAAGCTACTAAGAAACAACTTTGTACGTTGGATCTCCAATTACATTTACGGCAATAACAGCTTCCGCATTTTTAAGTAAAACAATACAGTCTTTGCTTAAATGTTTCAGTTCAATTACTTTGTTTAACTGACTGTATTTTTTCGTCAAATTATTCAATGCTTCGATAGCTGACATATCTGCGATGCGGCTTTCTTTAAAATCAATAATCACATGATTGGGATCGTTTACAGGATCGAATTTTTCTATAAAAGCAGCAGTAGATCCAAAAAATAATGGTCCATAGATTTCGTAATGTTTTGTCCCTTTTTCATCAATATAATGTCTGGCACGAATTCTTTTGGCACTTTCCCAAGCAAAAACCAAGGCAGAAATAATTACTCCAATCAGAACCGCTAACGCCAGATTGTGCAGTAAAATAGTAACAACTGCCACCAAAACACCCACAAAAATATCATGCGCCGGCATTTTGTTAATAATCCTGAAACTCGCCCATTCAAAGGTCGTAATCGCAACCATCATCATGACTCCTACTAAAGCAGCCATTGGCAATTTACCAATTACAGGAGCTCCAAAAAGGATAATCAATAAAATCGTTAAAGAAGCGATTATTCCCGAAAGTCGTCCTCTCGAACCGGCAGAGAGATTAACCAGTGTTTGTGCAATCATTGGACATCCCCCCATTCCAAAAAAGAAACCATTCAAAATATTTGAACTCCCCTGAGCAATACATTCTCTGTTGCTATTGCCTCTTGTGCCCGTTATTTCATCAACAAGATTCAACGTTAGTAAACCTTCTGTTAAGCCCACTGCCGCAACAATTACCGAATATGGAAATATGATTTTAATTGTTTCAAAAGACAACGGGATATTTGGAATATGAAAGGGCGGAAATCCCCCCTGAACAGAGGCAATATCCTGAACGGTTTTTGTGTCAATATTAAATAACAATACGATGGCAAATACAACTATAATTGCGACCAAAGAGGCCGGAACAGCTTTTGTGATCTTTGAAAAAAGCAATACAATACCAATTGTAAGCGCAACTAAGGCCAGCATAATATACAATTGAGATCCTTGCAACCAAGTGGTTTGCCCATTCAGGACAATTTTAAATTGCTCCAGCTGCGACATAAAAATAACCACAGCGAGTCCGTTTACAAAGCCATACATAACAGGCTGCGGCACCAATCTGATAAATTTTCCGAGTTTAAAAAGTCCGATACAAATCTGGACGATGCCTCCAAGCGCCACGGCTGCAAAAACATATTCGATACCGTGCGATTTCATTAAAGCAATTAAAACAATAACAGTGGCTCCCGCTCCACCCGAAATCATCCCGGGTCTGCCTCCAAAAACCGAGGTAATCAAACCCGCAATAAAAGCAGCATATAAACCAACCAAAGGTGGAAAACCAGCCAAAATTGCAAACGATAACGATTCTGGAATCATTGTCATCGCAACTGTTAATCCCGCTAAAATTTCGTTTTTATAATTGACCTTTTGAGTAAAGTCAAAAAGAGGAGTCCTTTTTTTCATAAGCACACAAATTTAAAAAATAATGTGCACATACTTAAAGAAAGCTTTCCTATACCAAAACTTAATTTAAAAACTGTTTTACCAACAGTAAAAAACAAAAAACAATAAAATTTATCATATTCTAATTATTCTAATTTTACACAAGTATATCCTAAACAATTCACATAATCGATAATATTCTCAGGCTCTAAATCAATGCCTTCTATACGCAATATTTTATCACAATCTTCTAAGTCAAAGTTGATTTTATAATCCGGAAACTGGCTTTGAATAACGGCAATGACATAATTTTTATCTGCCTCTTTTTGCACATTTGTTTTAAAAACTTCAACAACCATATCTTTCTACTTTAATGACACATAAAATGATCAACGAATTACGGAATCAAGCTGAATTATAAACCTGTTATAAAATGAATCATGGAAAATCCCCAATCTAAATAATTCGGGAGCTTCCTGATAATTACAAATAACTTAGACGTTCGTTCTTAATTTCTGTTACACGTAGATCTAAATTTTATAAACTCTAACGCATAAAAAACGAATAACTGAGACATAATGCTCTCTTTTCAGGCAATTTCAGGTTTAAAATCCGATTGCCTTAACTTGTAGATTCTCTTGAGATTTGAGGTGCCTAAATGTAAGCAAAAACTTTCTGAATCAGATTCTGCACCCGAAGAAATTATTCTTTTTTCATAAAAAAATAAAAAAACAAAGCCGCTAAACGAGATTCTGGTCAAATATCTGATACAGAAAGGCATTTTACATTTATACGCTAAAAAACAAATGTTTTCTCTCTATAAAATTCCCTCAAATTCTCAAAAAAACAATCTGCTTTAAAAATAATTTTCTTACATAAAAAAATTATCTTCGCAAGACCAAACAACTTTAACCTAAATTTTCGGAAAAATGCCTTTTTTTAGTTTTCTATTTAAAAAATCAAATTCAGGATGCCCAAGATGTCTTGGGAAAGGTTTTGTAGACTGGGAAGACATACGGCGTTTAAACAAACAATTAAAATGGGCACCGGGTCCTTGTGCTTATTGTAACGCTTCAGGAAAAGCTACCCCAGAAATGCTTTCGAATGTGGCTGTAGATACGACTTACCTCACTATTGATTTACCGGAATCTGAAATAGAAAAAATAAAAAATGGTGACGAAGAAACTATTGAAAAAGGCAAACTGCGAGAACTTTTTGTGGAAAGCATTATTAAATATACCGAATACCATTACGTGAATAAAAATATGGATGCGCAAAGTATTGCAGATTTGTACCTGAGTACGGAAGATGAAAAAGCACCATTTTCGGTAGAAAAAGAAAATCTGATACAATACATTCAAAAAATAATAGAATTAAAAAATTCTAAACTGAGTTAATTCTCAACAAATGCTGCTTTAAATACACCAGAGCAAACAAATTGAAAAAAATGACCTTAAAGCAATAACATTAAAGAGAAATATATTTTTAATCTTTGATTCTTTTAGACAAAAAACGCAAAAAACAGGTATAAATACGTGTTGCTAAAACTTTCTTAAGTGGTAGTTTTGCCGCAAATAATTTTTATTTTAAACTGTAGTTTTCTTAAGAGAAAATTATAAAATATTGTCATTTTTTTTGGAACAATTAAGTGAGCTTTTTAATCGATGCCAACGATTAAAAGTCTCGCTTTTTTTTATCACAGTTTTCAATTGACAAGAAAACGCTCCTTACTTTCTGGCGAAAACATCCGAAAAGATTTCTTTCTTGATGATCATCGAACAAATTTTAAAAGCCTGTTATAATAAACAAAATCACTTTGTATCTTTGTATCTTTGAGCCTTAAAAAATAAGCCCCTAAATATCTCTATGACACGAGAACACCATATTCCCTTCAACAAGGAATTTCTATTGGAACAACAGCTAACTGCCTTTGCCGAAGACTCGAAGAAAACGGATGATTTCAGAAAATTATTTGATATCATCGAACACTACTTCCATTACGAAGCTTTTAATCTTAATCGAAATCTGAAGCAAAACTACGCTTTGTTTGATCCTGATTTAAGTCTGAAAGAACGTGAAAATTTTATAGGTAAAAGTGATTTCAACGTTTTCAAAGAAACATTACTTACGGTATTAGAACAGGGGAATTATCGTAGAATAGATCAGGAAACACTGAATAAAGCCTTTGAGGATTCAGACTTAATCGGTTTGAAGCTTTCAATTGATTTCAATGCCTTTAAAGACTACGAATTATACGTTCGGGGACATCACAAAGCAAAAGAAAAAATTCGAAAATATTTTTTTTGGAAGAAAGAAATTGAAATTGAATATTACGATCGTGTTCTGATTTATCTTCATTACAGCGAAGCCGACTATATTAAAGAAAAAAAAGTAAAACTGGGGAAAATGCCTATCGAACCGGGTTCGGTTGCTTTAAAGATCTTTAAACGTGTTACAAAAAATGATCTCGAAACTATATTCCCAAATGCTATTCCGAGAATGTCTGCCAAAGATAAGTTGTTCTTTTGGGTTCCGGGAATTGGAGGCGGAATTTCACTTTTAAGTACAACTGTAATTCCTGCTTTGATTGGTATGTATGGCGCGTATCAATCGGGAGAAGCTATTGATTTATTAAACAGCAAAGCCTCTTTAAATCAGGGTTTAATTGCACTGGGTATTTTATCCCTTTATTTGTTCCGTCAATACAGTAACTTTGTCAATAAAAAAATTAAATACTCTAAAATCCTTTCGGACAGTCTTTACTTTAAAAATCTCGGAAACAATAGTGGCGCTTTCTATTCACTGCTAAATTCCTCTGAAGAAGAAGTACTGAAAGAAACTATTCTGGCTTATACCTTTTTATACAAAACCGAATATCCCATTACCGCCGAAGAACTCGACAATCAAATTGAGTCCTGGTTTACAGCAGCACTGAATACAAATCTGGACTTTGATGTACAGGATGCTTTATTGAAATTAAAAACTATGGCGTTAGCTACTGAATCGAATGGTAAATGGAGTGTGGTGCCATTAAATCAGGCATTGAGAACCATTGATGCATTATGGGATAATGTTTTTGACTACAATCAAAAAGTAGAAGCTTCTGAATGCAATTAATTACAGAATTTAATAATCAACAATGCTATAAATGAGAAGAAAAAAGCAAGGAGAAGAAGTATACTAAAAATTAGTTTTGCAATTTCAACTCGATTTTCTGATAAATCATTTTGAATCCATGTATGATTGCATAGCTGTAAACCATCTACCATTGTTTGACCATCATTTTCTTTTCCATGATTGATTACATAAATCTTTACAATCTCCTCTTCTTTGTTTTCTATTTGATACATAACTATTTGTTTAATAAGTTATTTAATTATTGACAAAATTAGAAATGAAAAAAAAGACGGCACACTTAATAAAGCTCTAAAACTATCATAATAAGACAAATACCCCCGTTTTTTACGTATTTAATCTAAAATTTATCATTTTTTCATTATTTTTTCTCGAAAACGAAGTACTTCTTTAGTGCCAGATTAAAAGCAGATCTGCAGCGTTTTTAATTCAAATTTCATCTCTGTGCCTTCTTAAAAACTAAGATTATATATTTTTAAGAATAGTCGAAACTGATAAAACTAAATGTTTTTTTAGTAGATTTACGACACTAAACCCAAAACAATGAGAACATTAGAACAATGGTTTGATGAATACGCCGTGAGTCATCAGAACCCAAAGAATAAGGCGATACATTATATTTGTGTACCAGCGATCTACTTTTCGATAGTTGGACTGTTAATGAGTATTCCAAGTGATTTCATCTCCAATACCTTAAAACTGAACGCTCCTGTTCTGGAAAACTGGGCTGCTGTTGTTTTAATTTTTGTACTTCTTTTTTACATTCGTCTGTCGGTAACGATGGCTTTGAAAATTGCTGTTTTTTCGGCAATTTGTTTGATTGTAAATTACTATATCGGACAAGTTTTACCATTATGGATGTTTTCTGTTGGCGTATTTGCAGTTGCCTGGATCGGTCAATTCTACGGACATAATATTGAAGGAAAAAAACCTTCTTTTTTGAAAGATTTACAATTTCTAATGATTGGTCCGGCCTGGGTAGTCGAGAATTTATTTTCCAGAAAATAAATTGAAAAACGCAAAATAGTTCTCACTTTAATAGGAACACTAATTGGCTTACTTATAAAACATTAAAAAAATGGAAAACAAAAAAGCATCATCATTTATTTTTGCAATTATTGCAATCATCATAGGAACAACTTTGTACAAACAATTTGACTTTGAAAAACTAACTTTCGAAAAACCGACTTTAGCAGCACTTTATATCATCGTGTTTTTATTCTCTATTTTCGTTTTGATCAAAAATGCAAAAAAGGGATCTGCAAAATAACGGAGATAAAATTTCGTGCCTCAGATATCAGATCGTTTTCGAATGAATTATTAAAAAAAAGCCTGAGAATATAAATTCTCAGGCTTTTTCTATAGCATCATAACGGTATGAAATTTAAACCAATTGCCAGAAGATCAAAAAAAAATAAAATATTTATTTAATGTCTCTATTCTATTCCGGCAAGGCCTTATTTCAAATACCCTCATTTACTTTTTTAGAAATAATTTATTCTAAAATTAAATTGAAGACCATTACCTGTAACAGAAAATGTGACAATAAATGACAGTTTCATAAATTCGAATTTAGAAGTTATTAATCCTATAGTAATTTTATTGGTATATAGATATCGATAATATGAAGGTTTTCGGGATGCAGTTTAGGATCATTTAAATGACTTAAAAAGAAATTTCTATTATCGGGCTGGTAACCATTCTCTTCAAACCAAACTTCGTATATGTAATTCCAGGTTTTAAAGCATTCTGACATTGGTCCTTCTTTATGGAAAATAGCATATAACCCTCCACTAATTATTGTATTACCCACTATCCCCTCTCCTACTATTTTCTCAGGAACAGACAAACAAACATCAGCCTGAAGCATTCCTGATAAATTTGCATTACTTCTGTAAACGGTTAATGCTTTGGTTTCAGGAAAATTTACTAAATTTCTTGGAGTAGCCCAGCTAAAAAGCTTTTTAAACATCTCTTCAAATGTTTCACTATCATGACTGTGGATATTGAGATTTCTGATGTAAATAACATTAAATGCCTCAAGATTTTTAACTTCAAAATCAAGTTTCTTAATTTCACTCATTTCAATATTTTTTAAATTATTTAATTTGAGTGCAAGGTAGTTTTCGATTTCAGACTGCATTTTTCCAATATTGCTATCTATTATACGAATATTGCTATTTTTATACTGTTCCCGCCATTCGCTTGGTGTCATCTGTTTTACTTCACGAAAACTCCTTGAAAAAGAGGAAACGCTCAAAAAACCACAATCATTAGCTATTTCACTAATTGTCTTTGACGGATTATTCATCAGGAAAAACAGAGCCCTCTCTATCTTTGCATTTTTAATAAATTCATTGATTGTTTTTCCTGTAACAGACTTAAAAATTCTATGAAAATGAAACTTTGAAAAGCTGGAAAGAGCAGCCAGTTTTTCTAAAGAAAGCTCTTCATGAAGATTTTCCTTAATGTAATCTATACTTTTATTGATTCTAAAATAATACTCTTTAATAGACTCTTCCTTTGTCATGTTTTTAATCTATAGTATATATGTTAAATATCATTTACAAATGCAAACTAATATTGAGACAAAGTTATGGATGTATTAGACATTTTTTTATTCTTTTAAAGTCCTTTTCTGAAGCAAAATTATTAATACATTTATCCAACAATAAAGATGAAAAAATGAGTGACAGAATATTAAAAGACATACGCTTTTATGAAAGTGAAAAGCAAAATATTGAAGGGCAAAGCATTCCTCGACAACTAGGTAAGCTTTTCGTACCAACAAAAGATACAAATTTTATAGGACAACGAATTGCCAGAAAATTAAACGAACTAAAATTCACTTATGGAGAATTTGATCATATATACATCAATTTAACAACCGTATTAAAGGAAAATGAAATTGTAGTTTCGAATAGAAACGTTGACAAAAGAATTAAATATTTAGATTTTGGAATTAACGTTGAAAAATTACAATCACTTTCCGATAGTGAAAAAAACAGTCTAATTAAATCAATAACATTCCAAGCGCTGAGAAAAATAAGTAATGATTTAAATTTGGCATTAGTGGATCAAACTGAGAAGCTTATTTCTGAGTTGGATACAGAAATAAAAATTCATTTTAAAACAAAAGAAACCAAGTCCTTTAAAATTGATATTTATTATCAAATTGAAGTCAAAGAAATTGGAACAATGGCTGTGATTGAATACAAAGACAAGAAGAATAATTTTTGCGGTTCAATGAACTATAAGCTTCAATTCTATGAGGATATTTATACCTTGATTGATACAATTAGTATTGCAAAGGGTTTGATAACTTTAAAACCCAAAAAATCTTTTACCGCAGACCTGAATAATAAAAGATATGAAACTCCAATACAATTAGAATTGAGCGATTTTAAGGTAATTGTAGGTGTGTAAATGGTTTTACAATTGTAGTATTACTAAAATAATGCGCCTATATATATTTGAGAATAGACAAAGGTTAGTAGTATAAGGTTATTTATGACAGACTATATCAATAAAGAAGATAGACAATTAGCAGCTTCTCTTGTTCGAAAATATTTTAACGGAGAAATATCAATATATAACTTGTTTGATAACTTCCCAAATTTTGAGAATGATTATAAGATACGGGCTCTATTTTATAGAATTGAAAACAAACCTAAAATAGGATGGTTATTTGGTATTTCAAAGTCTGAATATAAAAAATTCTTAGACGAAACTTACAATATGATTGAAGAATTGGAAAGTGATCATTTGCGTTTTAAAACAATGAAAAGTCTGCTTGAAATGCTTTGGTTACAATCAAACAATTGTTCGGAGCAAATACAAAATATGAGTAATTTAATATTCGAAGTGTCAAAAATGACGAGTAATTCTAAAAAGGAGGTTGTTAGATACCTAAATTTACTTTTGGAGAAAAGGTATATTGAAAATATTTCGATGGAGCCTCTTTTATATCAATTTACATTAAAAGGAAAAAATATAAAAACGGATTCTGAAATAGAAGAATTAATAAAAAACGCCACATAACAGCTCCTACAACGAATTTGGATGATAAAGGTTCGAACCGAAATCTCCTTAGAGTATAGGCATTTATAAAACTAGAATAAAATCTAAAAAAAAAATCGAACCACAAAAAAAGCCTAAGAATCTACATTCCTAGGCTTTTAAAATTTATAGTGACCCCGGAGGGGTTCGAACCCCCAACCCTCAGAGCCGAAATCTGATATTCTATCCAGTTGAACTACGAGGTCAATATTGTTTACTATTCCATTTTTTTAAATTCCAAATTCCAGGTATAAGGCCGGAATTTGGAATTTAAATATTGGAATTTTTAAGATAATAATTTCTTTACAATTGTAGAAATGGTTTTCCCTTCAGCTGTTCCGCCCAATTGTGCAGAAGCCAATCCCATTACTTTACCCATTGAAGCAATTCCCGAAGCTCCAGTTTCAGCAATGATTTTTGCTACTACTGCTTCTACTTCTTCTTCACTTAACTGAGCCGGTAAAAACTTCTCAATTACAGCTACCTGAGCCAATTCAGGCTCTGCTAAATCAGGACGATTTTGCTCTGTAAAAATTCTGGCGCTTTCTTTACGGGTTTTCACCAATCTCTGAAGCAATTTAATTTCATCGTCTTCCGTTAATTCTTCTTTAGAACCTGAAGCCGTTGCAGCCAATAACATTTCAGACTTAATAGCTCTTAGTGCTTCTAAACTTACTGTATCTTTTGCTTTCATGGCGGTTTTAATCTCGTCCATGATTAGTGTTTGTAAACTCATTTTCTAATTTTATTTAAATAAGCCAAGGCTTATAGATTGATCGATTACATTTAAAATTATATTTTCTCCTTCGCATAAACTGACCAATAAGATTCACTTTAAAAACCTATTTATGAAGTCAAATTTTAAATTCTGTGCGAAGATAAAAAAAATAACCCGAAAATTAAATCCAATTTTCGGGTTATCCAATTATTATGATTTTAAAACTAGTCTACGTTGTCGTGCAAAAACGAATTGTTTGAACGCAATTGCAAATCGTTGTTACTGTCTGTTCCAACCGAAATTCTTGAATTTGTGTTGTTTGCTTGCGAATTAGACAAATCGATACCTAATCTTTTGTAAGCAGGTTCTTTCTCCAATTCATCAATTCTGGACACATTATTATGGAATTTATAATTAAATTCTTTTAATTTTTTTCTTCTTTCTTCAGCTCTTAAACGTAAAGTCTCTTCAATTGTCAATTCCATTGGAGACACATTTGCCGTTGTGGAGTAATCCGGTTCAACAGCGAAATCAGGTCTTGGTTTCATGGTGATATTTAATTCCGCCGGAATTACTTCTTCTACCACTTTTTCAACCGGTTTTGACGTCATTAAATCGTTTTCAACTTCCATGTATTCCTCTAAAGAATACTTGATAACTCCTTTATCAGAAAGTTCGGTTACCGGTACAAATGAAACCGGATCATTTACTTTAATATTACGAGTTTCATTTGTTAATTCGAATAAAACTTTAGTTTCTTCAACAACCGGCTCTTTCCTAACTTCTGGCTCAGATCTGAAAATTGGTAAATCAAAGGAGAATGTCGTTTGTTCTTCTCTTTCGAATGTTCTTTGCTGCACTTGCTGAACAGGTTTTATATCCTGAAAAGCTTCGGCTTGCGGAGTCGTAATCGTAAAATCGATATCGGTTATAGGCGAAACAATTTCAAACGTAACATCCAGATTTTTGATAAACTCAGACATCACTACCAATTCTTCCTGATTCATGGTTGGAGTAGCTGCCACCGGAGCAACTTCAAATGGTGTAGCTGCAACTGGTACAACCGGAGCAGGAGTTACGGGAGCAACCGTGTCTTCATCGTCCATTAAATCAAAAACAATTTTTTCTTCTGATTTACTAGTTGGTGTATCAATTGTTAAATCAAAAGAAGTAACCGATTTATTGGTTAGATTATGAACACTTCTTTGCTCATCTTCTAAGGTATGAATGATTTTTTTAGGCTCTGTATTAACGATATCATTTTGCTGTTCAACATCAAAACCTGTCGCAATAATAGTTACGGCAATAGCCTCACCAAGAGTCTCGTCTTCACCAACTCCCATGATAATATTGGCATTGTAACCTGCTTCAGCCTGAATATGATCGTTGATTTCCCCAATTTCATCCAAAGTAATTTCATTAGATCCAGAAACGATAAGCAACAATACGTTTTTGGCTCCTGTAATTTTATTATCATTTAGCAACGGAGAGTCCAATGCAGCAATAATAGCTTCCTTAGCTCTGTTCTCGCCTTCTGCAACAGAAGATCCCATGATCGCTGTTCCACTATTCGAAAGAACAGTTTTAGCGTCACGTAAATCGATATTTTGAGTATAGTGGTGCGTAATTACTTCAGCAATACCTCTTGAGGCCGTTGCCAAAACTTCATCCGCTTTAGAGAATCCGGCTTTAAAGCCAAGATTTCCGTATACTTCTCTTAACTTATTATTGTTGATCACGATTAATGAATCGACCTGCTTACGCAATTTCTCAATTCCTAAAAGTGCCTGCTCCTGACGTACTTTCCCTTCAAACTGAAAAGGAATAGTCACAATACCAACGGTCAGAATCTCTCTTTCTTTAGCTAATTGTGCAATTACCGGAGCTGCACCTGTACCTGTTCCACCCCCCATACCAGCGGTAATAAATACCATCTTAGTACCACGGTCTAACATTTTTTCGATATCAGCGATACTTTCTATAGCGGATTGCTGCCCTACATCAGGATTTGCTCCTGCACCAAGACCTTCCGTTAAGTTCATCCCTAACTGAATCTTATTAGGAACCGAACTGTTCTGCAGTGCCTGTGAATCGGTATTACAAACGATAAAATCTACGCCTTTAATACCTTGTTTAAACATATGGTTGATAGCATTACTACCACCTCCACCTACACCTATTACTTTGATTACATTTGATTGGTTTTTTGGTAAATCAAATGAAATACTTCCAAATTCTGAGTTGCTCATCATCTTTTTGGTTTTTGAAATTCTTATTTAATACATTTTTTACTTCTTGACTTGGGGCCAATAAAGTAATCCTTTTCTTTTATTATCTTATTCAGCGTTGTCTAAAAAATCCTTGATTTTATCGACATATCGGTCAAAAAATGATCTTCTGATTTTTGTTTCTGTAGATTCTTCCTTAGAGACGCTGTTTCTAACTTCTCTGGTTTCTTCGATAGTTTCTACTCTTTCAACGTAGTTTTCTTCAACTTCGTATCGCTGTTGCACCGGCTGTTGTATCGGCGGCGGTACATTTCTGTAAACCACTTTTGGCTGATCGTTTACAATCTCCATTCTAACAGCACTTTGCGTACTATTTTCGATACTGTTCATTACTAAACCAACTGCGGTTGCAAATAACGGACTGGAGATTTCTTCGCTGGAATTTCCTGCCAGGTGCTCGTTTGGATATCCAATTCTCGTATCCATTCCTGTAATGTACTCTACTAACTGCTTGATGTGTTTTAGTTGCGCACCTCCACCTGTAAGCACGATACCGGCAATTAATTTTTTACGCGGATCCTCGTGTCCGTAAGCCTTGATTTCTGCAAAAACCTGCTCTACAATCTCCACCACACGGGCATGAATAATTTTAGATAAGTTTTTAAGCGAAATTTCTTTTGGCTCTCTTCCTCTTAATCCCGGAATAGAAACAATTTCATTGTCTTTATTTTCTCCCGGCCAGGCCGATCCGAATTTTATTTTTAAAAGCTCTGCTTGTTTTTCGATAATCGAACAGCCTTCCTTAATATCATCTGTAATTACATTTCCTCCAAAAGGAATCACTGCTGTGTGACGGATAATACCATCTTTAAAAATAGCTAAATCTGTTGTCCCACCACCAATATCAATCAACGCTACTCCGGCTTCTTTTTCTTCCTGACTTAAAACCGCATCAGCAGAAGCTAAAGGCTCTAAAGTTAATCCAGACAATTCGATTCCTGAACTCTGAATACATCTTCCCACATTTCTGATTGAAGAAGCCTGCCCCACTACAACGTGAAAACTGGATTCTAATCTTCCGCCATACATTCCGATTGGCTCTTTAATCTCAGACTGCCCGTCGATTTTAAATTCTTGTGGCAAAACATGAATAATTTCTTCTCCCGGTAACATCGCCAGTTTATTTACCTGATCGATCAAAAGCTGAATATCTTTTTCGCCAATTACTTCTTCCGGATTATTACGGCTGATGTAATCGGTATGCTGTATACTTCTGATGTGCTGTCCGGCAATCCCTACCACCACATCTTTAATTTTATAACCTGAATTATTTTCTGCCTCAAGTATTGCTTGCTGAATGGACTGAATGGTTTGCGTAATGTTGTTTACAACTCCTCTCGCAACTCCTAAACTTTTGGATTTACCAATCCCTAAAATTTCCAGTTTACCATACTCATTTTTCTTGCCTATCATGGCAACTATTTTGGTTGTTCCAATATCTAGACCTACTGCAATGTTATCTTTTTCCATTTTCTATTATTTTGTGCAAACTACTTGTTCCGTAAACCTAAGGTCAATTTTATTGTATTTGTATAACGAACTATCTAAAACCGCTTTTTGAAAAAAGGCTTTATAGTTATTAAATTTCTTATCAACATTCATCGTTCTGCCAAAATCGATGAAGTAATTATAATTTCTATTAAACATTTTTAAGCTACCATTAGGCATAATTTGTATTGCAATGATGTTTTTTTTCAAAAACGCATCGTCATAAATTGTGCGAAATAAAGCAGCTAAATCTTCGTTATTTTTTTTATTAATTGCCCCCGAAACAAGAGGAACTCTCGCAGTATAATTGTCCGACAAAGGCATTTTATTACCCTCATAGTCAATATAAAAAGATCGATCACCATCATAAACTCTTGCTATTGGTGTCTTCTGTTTTACTACTGCTTTTAGAACGCCATCGATACTTACAAAAACATCCGACTTTTCAATCATGTCTTGCTCGTTGAGGGTTTTCTCTATCTTATTCAAATCTAACTCATCTTTTCTAATACTGGAAGCGTCTCTTTTATTTTCTATCAACAATTTATTAACCGTTTCAGGCTTCACAAAAAGCGTATTTTCTCCTACAAAAACAACCATGGATTTTTTTAATTTTCGATCTCCATTTCGATGTTGAGCAAAGGAATATAAAAAAATAACCAGCCCTAAAATAAGTATCAAACGAATATTTGTCCAATTAAATATTTTCATTCAGCATTTTTTTAATTGAAGGAACCATCTCACCAAGATCACCAGCTCCTATTGTTACAATTATTGGCGCATCACTGGCTTTGATCTCCGCTAATAAATCATTTTTTGCAACAATTTTTTTGTTCAAATTTGTCATTTTTCCCAACAGCCATTCCGATGTAATCCCTTCCATCGGTAATTCACGTGCCGGATAAATATCCATTAAAAACACTTCATCAAACTGAGACAGACTTTCGGCAAATCCATCAGCAAAATCTCTGGTTCTGCTGAACAAATGCGGCTGAAAAATAGCCAGTACTTTACGTCCGGGATACAATTCAGTAACCGCCTGATGTACTGCATTTATTTCTGTCGGATGATGTGCATAATCATCTATATAAACTAAATTTTCAGATTTAATCTGATAAGAAAAACGTCTTCTGATTCCGTTGAATGAAGCAATGGCCTTTGCAATGGAGTCGGTCGGGGTGCCGAACGTTTTAGCCATCGCAATAGCCATCAGTCCATTCATTAAATTGTGTTTTCCAGGCAATCCGAAACGCAGGTCTGTCATCACTTCTGATGGCGTCTGCACATCAAAAACATAACTTCCGTTGTCAATACGAACATTAAAAGCCTTATATACAGCCTCTTCGTTTATAGCGCACTGAACACCTTCAAGAGGTAATTCTTTGGTTATAAACAACTTATCTTTGTCTTCTACTTTTGAAGCAAATTCCACAAACGAAGCCTCAATTGCATCACTGGTTCCGTAAATATCCAGATGATCTGCATCCATTGAAGTGACACAGGCAATATTAGGATGCAAGTGCAAAAACGAACGGTCAAATTCATCTGCTTCCACTACGGTAACTGTTTTTCCTTCTCCAATTAAATTCGAATTGTAATTCTCCACAATCCCTCCCACAAAGGCGGTTACATCTGCTCCGCTTTCATACAAAATATGCCCCAAAATACTTGAGGTTGTGGTTTTTCCATGTGTTCCTGCCACAGCAAAACAAAACGTATCTTTAGTGATAATCCCTAAAACTTCAGCACGTTTTTTAACCACATAATCTCTTTCTGTAAAATAATTCCATTCAGAATGTGTTTTGGGTACAGCCGGTGTAATAATCACCAGTGTATTCTCAATATAATAGTCCTTAGGAATCAAACCTATATTATCTTCAAAATGAATATCAATACCGCTTTCAATCAACTCGCTTGTCAGCATAGATGGCGTCTTATCGTAACCGGAAACCTGTTTCCCAATATTTTTAAAATAGCGGGCCATGGCACTCATTCCGATGCCTCCAATACCAATAAAATAAACGTTATGTATTTGATTTAAATTCATTTCTTTTTTTGCTTTTTTTTGCTTTAAGCATTACGCTTTAGACTATAAGCCTTCCACTTTTGTCTTTATTATTTATTCTTTCTTTCACTTTAGGCTTTAGCTATTAGCTTATTGCCTACAGCTTACAGCTTATCGCTGAATAAGCTTTACAATCTCAGCTACAATATCCTTTGTTGCTTTTGGTTTTGCCAGTTTTTTAATATTTGCACTTAATTGTTTTTGCTTCCCTTCATCTTTAAGTAAGGCTTCAAAAACAATACTAAATTCATTATCTAATTCTGATTCCTTCAGTAAAATAGCTCCTTTTGCATCTACGATTGCCTGCGCATTTTTAGTCTGATGATCTTCAGCAACATTAGGCGACGGAATAAATATAACCGGTTTCCCTACAATACACAATTCGGAAACCGACGAGGCTCCAGCACGTGAAATAATCACATTGGCAGCCGCGTATACAAAATCCATTCTTTCAATAAAATCAACCACCTTAACATTTTGCTGATTGTATTTTTTATATTCTTCAAAATACAACTTCCCACATTGCCAAATTATCTGAACGTCCTGCGAAAGAAAATTTTGCAATTCTTTTTCGATTAACTGATTGATTCTTCTCGCTCCTAAACTCCCTCCTAAAACCAACAATGTTTTTTTATTTGGATCTAAACCATAAAAAGCAACCGCTTCGTCATGCTTACTATCAATATCAATAAGATCTTGGCGAACCGGATTTCCGGTTAAAACAATTTTCTCTTTTGGAAAAAAACGCTCCAGATGATCATAAGCTACACAAATTGCATTGGCTTTTTTGCTTAGCAATTTATTTGTAATTCCCGGAAACGAATTCTGTTCCTGAATCACTGTTGGAATTCCGGCCGAACCTGCCGCTTGTAATAAAGGTCCACTGGCAAAACCTCCGGTACCAATTACAACATTTGGCTTAAATTGTTTTATGATTCGTCGTGACTCCAGCAAACTTTTTGCCAATTTTAACGGAAACATTAAATTTTGCAACGTAAGTTTTCTTTGCAAACCTGCAATCCAAAGTCCTTTGATTTCATAACCTGCCTGAGGCACTTTCTGCATTTCCATTTTATCTTTGGCTCCTACAAAAAGGAATTCAGCATCAGGGAATTGTAATTTTAATTCATTTGCAATAGCAATTGCAGGATAGATATGCCCTCCTGTACCACCACCACTTAATATGAATTTATATTTTGCCATGTTTTTTTTAGTTATGAGTTGTGAGTTATGAATTGTGAGTTCTCTCATAACTTATCAGCCTATTTCTCTACCCTCTTTCTTCTATTCTCTTTCTTCTATTCTCTCAGTTCTATACTTACTTATTTAAAACTGCATTCATCGGATTTCTGGAATTGTCTTCAATGGAATACATTCCCTCTTCTTCGTATATCTTTTCATCAGCAGGCAGATCTTCTTCTGCTAATTCTTTATCAATTAATCTTTGAAGGGCTTCTCTTCGCCTTTCTTTTTCCTCCTGTTCTTCAGCAACTTCCTCTTCTTTTTTCGTCACACTGATGATGATTCCAAGGGAGAAACAAGTCATCCAAATCGAACTACCTCCACTACTGATCAACGGAAGTGTTTGCCCAGTTACCGGAAGCAACTCCACTGCAACAGCCATATTGATCATTGCCTGAAAGATCATCGGAAACCCGAGTCCGACGACGACGAGCTTTCCAAATAAGGTATTTGCCTTGTGTGAAGCGATCACAAATCGGAACAATAATAATAAGTACAAAATCAATATTGCTACTCCACCTACTAAACCGTATTCTTCTACAATAATTGCATAAATAAAATCGGAAGAAGACTGTGGCAAAAAGTTTTTCTGAACGCTTTTTCCCGGACCTACTCCTCCTAATCTTCCTGATGCGATTGCAATTTTTGCTTTCTCAATCTGATAATCATCTTCATCCGGTTTATCGGTGGTAAAGTTTTCTATACGACTTCCCCAGGTACTAACCCTGCTAAAGAATCTGGAATCCGGGAATGCTTTTGCAACCAAAAGGAAAAACGCAAACATTGCAATTCCGGAACCGATGATAAAACCAATATATTTTAATGGATACCTGCCAATAAACGTCAACATAATTACCATTGCAAAAATCAACGCTGTGGTTGAGAAGTTCGCTGGTAAAATAAGCGCCAGTGTTATAAAAACCGGCAGCCAAAGCTGTATCAGCGATACCTGAAAAGGTTCATTTTCTTCTTTCGTTTTCGACAGATAACGCGCCACAAATATGAATAATATACTGGCCGCCAAGGTCGACGTTTGAAACGTAATTCCGATAAAAGGAACCTGAATCCAACGGCTCGCATTTGCACCTGCAATAACAGTTCCTTTCAACAAGGTATAAAGCAGCAAAAACCACACAATAGGCAGTGCAATTTTCGAAATCGCCCTGAAATAGTGATACGGCACGCGATGTACCCAGTAAATAATTAGGAAACCAATACAAACGTGAGCCAAATGTTTCACTAAATAACCTAATGTATTTCCGGTTCCATGACCTATATAGGCCAGATTACTACTCGCACTAAAAACAGGCATAAACGAAAACAATGCCAATAAAGCCACGAATGACCATATTACTCTGTCTCCTTTTAATTTGTTCACCAGCTCTTTCATAATCTTTTGTTTCAGGTTTCTTTTATTTCAGGTTTCATGTTACAAGTTTCAAGCTTCAAACTTGAAACATGAAACTTTAAACTATTTTCTACAAGTTATGAACGGCTTGCTTAAACTGTCTTCCTCTATCTTCGTAGCTTTCGAATAAATCGAAACTTGCGCAGGCCGGAGACAATAAAACAGCATCACCTTTTTCTGTTAAACGCTGTGCTGTTTTAACAGCGTCGTTCATATTATTTACTTCGACCATGATATCAACCACATTTCCGAAGGCGCTGATTATTTTATGATTATCAATTCCAAGGCAAATAATAGCTTTTACTTTTTCGCGAACTAATGACATCAGTTCGTTGTAATCGTTTCCTTTATCCACTCCACCAACAATCCAGACTGTTGGAACGTTCATACTGTCTAAAGCAAAGAAAGTCGCATTAACATTTGTTGCTTTTGAATCGTTAATATATTGTACATTCTGAATTTTAAGTACTTTTTCTAAACGGTGTTCAACACCCTGAAAATTAGATAAACTTTCGCGAATTGTTGCATTTCTAATTTGCATCAATTTCGCTACAGAGCTTGCTGCCATTGCGTTTTTCATGTTATGTTTTCCTTCTAACGCAATGTGTTCTGTGTCCATTGTAAACTCTTCTTGGTTGATCTTTATTTCCATTTTGTTGTTATTTATAGAAGCTCCTTCATCGAATGATTTCGTCAATGAGAAAGGAATTAATTTTGCTTTTGTTTTGTTGTTTTTTAACCATTCTGCACTTGCTTCATCATCTGCATCGTAAATGAGATAATCACTTTCAGTCTGGTTCATCGTTATTCGAAATTTCGAATCGATATAATTTTCATATTTATATTCATATCTATCGAGGTGATCGGGACTGATATTGGTGATGATCGCAATATCGGGTCTGTAATCTATTATTCCGTCTAACTGAAAACTGCTTAATTCAAGAACGTATGCATCGTATTTATTTTCGGCTACCTGCCAGGCAAAACTCTTTCCTATATTCCCTCCCAAACCTACATTCAAACCTGCTGATTTTAATAAATAATGTGTCAGCATAGTGGTAGTCGTTTTTCCGTTACTACCTGTAATTCCAATAGTCAATGCTTCTGTAAAAGGTTTTGCAAATTCTATTTCCGAAATCACTTTTACTCCCGCTGCTACCAATTTCTTTACAATTGGTGACTTTTCAGGAATCCCCGGACTCTTCATAACCACATCAGCATTTAAGATCAGATCTTCGGTATGCTGTTCTTCTTCCCAGGGAATTTTATTAATGATAAGAACTTCTTTGTAACTCTCTTTTATCTTTCCAAAATCTGACACAAAAACATCGTATCCTTTTTTCTTTCCGAGAATAGCAGTACCTACGCCGCTTTCTCCTCCGCCTAAAACCACTAACCTCATACTTTATAAAATTAAAAATTGAGAATTAAAAATTAAAAATCTGCTATACTCAAGACCTCTAATTATTTGCATTTTTCCCTTTTAAGGTTAATATAATTTTCGCTAATATTTTACATATTTCCTCTGCTTCCTTATGAATACTTTCGAATTCAACTGCAGAAATATAATCCGTTGCTTTCAAGAGTTTTAACCAATAAATTGTTTCTCTTGCTTCTTTATATGAGATTTCCAGTTTAAACAGAAACTCCCTATCAGAACGTCCTCCGATTGATTCTTCGATGTTTGCTCCAATAGAAGTCCCACATCTTAGAATCTGCTTACTCAAAACAAACTCTTTTTTTTCAGCCGTTAGATATTTATATAAATTGATAATTCTAACCGCGAAAAGAAAGGATTTATCCTGAATAATATTTTCTTTCATTTCTAAGAACTTTTAATTTTTAATTCTCAATTTTTAATTCAAAACTATCTTAGCTTTAAAGTAACAATTGACAATATGGCTAACATTACAGCAACAATCCAGAAACGGGTCACAATCTTACTTTCATGATATCCCTTTTTCTGATAATGATGATGCAGCGGTGACATCAGGAAAATTCTTCGTCCCTCTCCGAAACGCTTTTTCGTATATTTAAAATAAGTGACCTGAATAATTACGGAAGCACTTTCGGCAAGGAAAATTCCGCAGAATAAAACAATCAATATTTCTTTACGAACGGCAATGGCTAAGACGGCAATAATTCCACCAATGGTCAAACTTCCTGTATCTCCCATAAATACAGAAGCAGGAAATGAATTGTACCAAAGAAATCCAATTAAAGCTCCCACAAATGCGGATATAAACACGGTCATTTCTCCCGAATTGGGGATGTACATTATATTGAGATAATTTGAGAAAATAATATTCCCGGAAACGAATGTAAATATCCCGAGTGCGAGTACAGAAACCGCCGAAGTTCCGGCCGCGAGTCCGTCAATACCATCCGTTAAATTAGCTCCGTTTGAAACCGCTGTGATGATAAAAATAACCACCGGAATAAAAACCAGCCAGGCCCATTTTTCATACCCTTCACCTGTCCAGGCTAAAACTTCAGCATAATCAAATTCATTATTTTTTACGAAAGGAATTGTCGTTGCTGTAGATTTTTCTTCTACCGGTGCCGGCAAAACTATAGTCGAATTGTTTGTTGCTGTTTTAAAAACATCAGTTCTTCCTGTATCAGTTCGAACAGTTACCGCAGGATTAAAATAAAGTACAGATCCCACAATGATTCCAAGACCAACCTGTCCGATCACTTTAAAAATTCCTTTAAGTCCTTGTTTGTCCTTTTTGAATATTTTGATATAATCGTCCACAAAACCAATACTCCCCATCCAAAGCGTCGTTACAATAAGCAGTACAATATAGATGTTATGCAAACGAGCGAATAACAAAACCGGTACCAGCGTTGCAAAAATGATAATCAGTCCTCCCATTGTTGGAGTTCCTGCTTTTTCATTTTGACCTGCAAGACCTAACTCACGAACGGTTTCACCAACTTGCTGATTGCGTAAAAAGTTTATAATTCTTTTTCCGTAAATCGTTGACAAAAGCAACGAAAGCATAAATGCCAAAGCCGATCTGAAAGTGATGTACTGAAAAACTCCCGTTCCCGGTACATCTAATGTTTTGTCTAAATATTCAAATAAATAGTATAGCATATATCTTTGTTTATTTGGTTAATCGTTGATTTGTTTATTCGTTTATTCTTGATTTAATAATTATTCGATTAAACGAATAATCAATTCACCGGTTAAACTTTTATTTTCCTAATTGTTCTAAAATTTCCTTTACCGTTTCCATATCGTCAAAATGATGACGTACTCCATTAATCTCCTGATATGTTTCATGCCCTTTCCCTGCAATTAGGATGATATCATTGGGCTGAGCCAATTGACAAGCCGTTTTAATCGCTTGTTTTCTATCTGAAATTCTCAATATCTTTTTGTAATTATGAGCTTCAACGCCTTTCTCCATTTCATCTAAAATCACTTCAGGATCTTCATTTCTTGGATTATCCGAGGTTAAAATGGCCTTATCACTTAAATCTGTAGCAATTTTTGCCATTATAGGCCTCTTGGTTTTATCTCTGTTTCCACCGCAACCAACAACTGTTAACAGCTGCTCGTTTTTGGTACGGATATCATTAATCGTTTTTAAAACATTATCTAAAGCATCCGGAGTATGTGCATAATCAACTATTGCTGTAATGTTTCCTTCTGAAACAATATACTGAAAACGCCCCGAAACACTTTCTAAATCAGACAGTAAGCGCAACGCTTCAAGACTATCCATTCCTAACTCTACAGCCGTTCCGTAAATCGCTAAAACATTGTAAGCATTAAACGTTCCGATTAGCTTTACCCAAACTTCATTGTCATTAACTTTCAATAACAAACCCGACAACTGACTCTCCAGTATCTGTGCTTTAAAATCGGCATAGGTTTTTAAAGCGTAGGTAAACTTTCTGGCAACTGTATTTTGCAGCATTACCGATCCGTTTTTATCATCGATGTTGGATAAAACGAAGGCCGTTTTCGGCAAAGAATCAAAAAACGATTTTTTCACATCTCTGTATTCCGCAAAAGTTGGGTGATAATCTAAATGGTCGTGTGACAAATTCGTAAAAATCCCTCCAACAAAATGTAGTGCCTCTGTTCGTTTTTGGTGAATTCCGTGTGAACTCACTTCCATAAAACAATGCGTAACACCCGCTTCGATCATTTCGTTCAGATAATAATTGATCGTAATCGAATCCGGAGTGGTATGTGTTGCAGGAAATTCAGTTTCATCGATCCTAATTTTTACGGTTGACAATAAACCAACTTTAAAACCTGCTTTTTGAAACAACTGAAACAACAATGATGCAATTGTAGTCTTTCCGTTTGTACCGGTAACTCCAACCAATTTTAACTTTTCAGATGGATTTCCGAAGTAATTGGCCGCCATAAAAGCCAGAGCGGCATTAGTATCTTTTACTTTTATGTAGGTTATTCCTTTTTCAATATTTTCAGGCAACGTATCGCAAATAATCGCAATTGCACCTAATTTGATTGCTTTTTCAATATAATCATGACCATCTGAAAGTGATCCGCGAATAGCCACGAAAACATCATTTTCCTCAATTTTTCTCGAGTCAAAATCAATTTTATGTATATCGATTTCCGTTGAACCTGTTACAGACTCAATCGCTACTTTGTATAATATGTCTTTCAGTATTTTCACGATAATTCTAATACTATGATTGTGTTTTTACTAATATTTTGTCCGGGCTGAATAGATTGTTTTTTAACCTTTCCTACTCCGATAACTCTCACTTTTAAATCAAGGTTTTCTAACAATGCTACTGCATCCATACCCGGCATACCTTTTAAATTAGGAACCTGATTTATTTTTTTATTGGCTTCTGCCGTATATTTATTATAACTATCATCTTGTTTTGGAATTCTTGAGTCCAGTTTTTTTATTCTATTGGTTGACGGTGCATCTGTAAATATTTTTTGAGCGATTCTTTTAAAAACCGGCCCGGCAACATCTGCTCCGTAATAATTGTTTTTTGATGTATTAGGCTTATGCACTACTACTATACAAGAATATTTAGGATGTTCAGCCGGAAAATACCCTACAAATGAAGAGGCATAATACAAACCTGATTTCCCTTCTTTTCCACCATAATTAACCTGCGCTGTTCCGGTTTTCCCTGCCATCGAAAAATCTTTCGAATACAGTTTAGAGCCCGTTCCCTTTTTTACCACATTAAGCAATACTGCTCTTACTTTGTCGATGGTTTCCTGCGAACATACTTTTGAATTGATTACTTCTACATCAAACTTCTTAATCG
The DNA here is from genome assembly GCF_025947365.1 of Flavobacterium sp. N502540. Lineage (NCBI taxonomy): Bacteria > Pseudomonadati > Bacteroidota > Flavobacteriia > Flavobacteriales > Flavobacteriaceae > Flavobacterium > Flavobacterium sp. N502540. Next base: position 2,615,888 of record NZ_CP110012.1, on the reverse strand, counting down.
TTTTGTTCCATTCTTTAATTTCCGAAACAAACTGTGGTTTAACCATAACTCCATTGTTTGCAACGGCATTATAAAGCGCCAGCGTTTGCATTGGCGTCACCGAAACCCCATAACCAAAAGCCATCCACGGAAGCGAAACTCCTGACCAATGTTTATCTCCGGGTTGTGGAATATATGGCCTTCCTTCTCCTTTAAAATGCAATCCCAATGTTTTATTTAATCCGTACGAATTAATATGATTTACAAACTTTGACGGATTGCTTTTGTAATTGTCATAAACCGCCTGAACCATTACGGTATTAGACGAAAGTTCGAAACCACGAGCCAGCGAAATTTTCCCGTAACCTCCTCTGTGCGAATCACGAACTGCACGTCCGTAATACCTCATTTCTCCTCCATGACTGTCAAAAACCGTACTTGTATCGGCTACTTTATCTTCTAAAATTGCCATTAAATCGACCAATTTAAAAGTCGATCCCGGCTCATGAGACTCGGCTATAGCGTAATTTGTAGTTTCATAGTACGATCCGTCTTCTGATCTTCCCAGATTTGAAATCGCTTTTACATGCCCCGTTTCGGTCTCCATTACCACTACACAACCATGATCGGCTTCGTAATCTTCTAATTGCTTTAATAAAGCATGATGCGCAATATCCTGAATAAAAACATCAATAGTCGAAATCACATCATAACCGTCTACAGGATCTACTTCATTTAAATCCCGAATAGGCTTCCATTGTCCTTTTGCAATTTTTTGCTTTAAAATTTTTCCGTCTTTCCCGTTCAGATAACTTTTATAGGCCCATTCGATTCCTTTACCAACTTCGATTCCGGTTGCAGGGTCAATTCGGTCATAACCAATGGTTCGTTCTGCAATTTTACCTATCGGATGTTTTCTAACGGTTTCCTGCTCAACAATTATCCCTCCTTTAAAAGCGCCTAAACTGAACAAAGGAAAACCTTTAATTTTCACATATTCGGTATAACTCAAATTGCGAGCAATCAGATAATAACGATTTTTATTAGCTCTGGCTTTTCTTAATTCCTGCTGATAATAACCTGCCGGTCTGTCTAAAACAGTAGCCAATGAATCGGATAACGCTTTTACGTACTTTTCAAAAGTCTCCGTTTTCGGTGCTTTAGCATCAAAACGAATTTCATAATTCGGAATCGATGTAGCCAATAAACTTCCATCAGCCGAATAGATATTTCCTTTGTTTGCCGGAATTACAAAATTTCTAACGGTACGCTGTTTCGCCAGTTTTCTGTAATAATCTCCTTCAACCCATTGAATATTGGTTAACTTAACAACAATAGCAATTGCCATCACAAAGATGAAAACTGCTACGAGGTAAATTCTGTAGGATATATGTTTATCTTCTACTGCCATATTCTTTTAAAGAAACTTTTTTCTTCTTCTTTTTTTACTTCTATTTTAATCGGAGGAACTGTGGATGGGAAAATTTTCTTCTCCAGCATTTTATCCGATATCGTCGATTCCATTTTTAACTTCATTAAATCTGAACGGCGATCTACAAATTCAGATCGCAATTCTTTTACTTCATTGTTCAATTTTGCGATTTCAAAAACCTTCTGTTCGTAACGCTGTGTATTGGCGATCATCAAAATGGCAAGCAGAATAATAAAAACAATGAAACGCCAGTTTTTTACTGCATCATCGTTGATCAGAAACCTTGCTTTTAATATATCAAATACACCACTTTTCATTTTTTCTACCTATATATATTATACTAGTCTGTTTAATTGCTGAATCGTCCCCCCCCTTTAACTGCTTATGATCAAACTCACATTTCACATTTCACAACCAACATCTCACAAACTATATCTTCTCAGCAATTCTTAATTTAGCACTTCTTGCTCTGTTGTTGATTTTAATCTCAGCTTCATCCGGAACAATCAGTTTTCCTATCGTTTTAAACGGAACTGAAAAGTTTCCGTAAAAATCTCTTTCTGGCTCTCCTTCAAACATTCCGTTTTTGATAAATCTTTTAACCAGCCTGTCTTCTAAAGAATGGTAAGAGATTACAGAAAATCTTCCACCCGGATTTAAAATTTCTAACGACTGTTCGATAAACTCTTTCAAAACATCCATTTCCTGATTTACCTCAATTCGGATCGCCTGATAAATCTGAGCCAATATTTTGTTGCGAACTCTTTCCGGTAAATATTTTGCCAGAACTTCTTTCAGTTCGTCTGTCGTTTTGATTGGATAACCTTGTCTAGCTTCTACAATTGTTCTTGCTAAAACCGGTGCGTTCTTCAACTCCCCATAATCAAAAAAAACACGACGTAAATCCTGTTCTTCATATTCGTTAACCACCCGATAAGCATTTAAATCATTTTTCTGACTCATCCGCATATCCAGTCCGGCATCAAATCTTGTAGAGAAACCTCTCTCCGGAACGTCAAACTGATGTGATGAAACACCCAGGTCGGCCAAAATTCCATCTACTCCTTTAACACCATGAAAACGCAAAAACCTTTTTATGAATCTGAAATTCTCATTAATTAAGGTAAACCGTTCATCCGGCAATGCATTTGCAAGCGCATCTTCGTCCTGATCAAAAGCAAATAATTTTCCGTTTGGTCCTAATCGTCTCAAAATTTCTTTTGAATGCCCCCCACCGCCAAACGTAACATCTACATAAATACCGTCAGGTTTAATATTTAAACCATCAACTGTAGGATGAAGCAAAACCGGATTATGATATTCCATTGTCGTCGTCATTAATATTTCCCATTACTTCTTCGGCTAAATCTGCAAAATCCATATCTTCGCCGCTTATTGATTTTTCATATAAATCCTTATCCCAAATCTCCACAATATTAACCGCAGATGAAAAAACCACATCTTTAGAAATACCCGAAAAGGTCACCAAATCTTTCGGAACCAGTAATCGTCCCAATGCATCAATCTCTACCACTTTCACACCTGCAGTAAACCTTCGAATGAAATCATTGTTCTTTTTTACAAAACGATTCAGCTTGTTGATTTTTTGCATCATCAGATCCCACTCGCTCATTGGATACAATTCTAAACACTGTTGAAAAACCGAACGCTTCAAAACAAATCCGTTCTGAAGAGAGGAAGTCAATTGCTTTTTCAAAGGTGCAGGCAACATCAGCCTCCCTTTAGCATCGACTTTACACTCATATGTTCCGACAATTGTGTTCAAGAAAATTCATTAATATGTTATAGGACAAAAATATAAAAAATATTACCACATTTTACCACAATGTACCACTTTGTTAATAAGTTTAACCACTTACGCCCCACTTCTCATAATCGGTAGAATATCAATACATTAACTAATTATTAACGAATTATCAATAACACTAATCATTCAAAAAAATTACGCGCTATTTTTCTTAAAAATTTAGCTATTCTGCCGATTTCTTAACATTTAAAAAACCCACAAAAAACACCACTTCGCTCTGATTTTTAATCACTTAGAAATTATACTAAAATTATCTAGTTAAAAAACGACAGCAAAAATCCTTTTTTATTTATTAAACCCTATATTTGTCCAAATTGAAATTGGCATTAAATTAAATGGACAAACACTACAAAAAAGAAGGCAAATACAGCTATTATGAAGCTGGAGAAGGAACTCCTATCGTTATTTTACATGGCTTAATGGGAGGCCTTAGTAACTTTGATGCTGTAGCCGAATATTTTCCAACAAAAGGATACAAAGTTGTGATCCCGGATTTGCCAATCTATACTCAAAGCATTTTAAAAACAAACGTAAAAAGCTTTGCCAAGTATGTAAAAGACTTTATCACTTTTAAAGGATTTGATCAGGTTATACTACTAGGTAACTCTTTAGGCGGCCACATTGCACTGTACCACACAAAGCTATATCCTGAAAAAGTTGCCGGACTGGTAATTACAGGAAGCTCAGGTCTTTATGAAAGCGCAATGGGTGACAGCTACCCAAAAAGAGGCGATTACGAATACATCAAAAAGAAAGCTGAAGATGTTTTTTACGATCCTGCAATTGCTACACCGGAGCTTATTGACGAAGTGTACGCGACCGTTAATGACCGTATCAAACTCATCAAAACTTTGACAATTGCCAAAAGTGCTATTCGTCATAATATGGCCAAAGATTTACCAAAGATGACTACAGAAACCTGTATTATCTGGGGTAAAAATGATGCTGTTACTCCCCCAAATGTTGCCGAAGAATTTGATAAATTATTGCCTAATTCAACTTTGTACTGGATAGACAAATGTGGACACGCTGCTATGATGGAACATCCTCAGGAATTCAACAAAATCCTGGAAGAATGGCTCGTTAAAAAGAATTTATAGCATCTAACTTTCGACTTTTAGGAGGTTTTAAAAATAAAAAACATGAAAATTAATACCGCCGAATTCATTGTAAGTAATTCCGAAGTATCAAAATGCCCGAAGGATTTTTTACCGGAATATGCTTTTATCGGAAGATCAAACGTAGGTAAATCCTCTTTGATCAACATGCTTACCAATCATAAGAATTTAGCAAAAACATCAGGACGACCTGGAAAAACACAGTTAATCAATCATTTTAAGATTAATAACAATTGGTTTCTGGTCGATTTACCGGGTTATGGTTATGCTAAAGTATCTAAGAAAACCAAATCGGTCTTTCAGCAATTCATCACGGATTATTTTGAAACCCGAGAGCAATTAGTCTGCGCTTTTGTTTTAATTGACATTCGCCATGAAGCACAAAAAATCGACATTGAATTTATGTCTTACATGGGAGAAAGCGAAATACCGTTTTGCATCATTTTTACCAAAGCAGATAAAATCAGTAAAGTAAAAATCGATTCTCACGTCGCAGCTTACAAAAAACAAATGTTTGCCAATAACTGGTCTGAAATGCCTCAATACTTTGTAACTTCTTCTACTGAAGCCACAGGAAAAGAAGAGCTTTTAGCCTATATTGATGAAGTAAATCAGGAGGTTTTTAAAAACAACTCGGAATTTTAACAATAGAGGAATTCCAAATTCCAAAATAAACAATAAAAAAATCCCAAATTACAATCTTACAATTGTAATTTGGGATTTTTTATATTGGAATTTTAACTACTATTTTGTCAGCTCCAGTTTCTCTGCAAAATAATCGCAAAAGTCTTTCATCGTATCTGACATTTTCTCATCGTCAGTGGCACGTTTAAAAGTATCCGCCATAGCCACCAAAGTCTGGTGAAAGAAAATTTTCATTTCGTCCACTGGCATATCTTTTGTCCACAAATCAATACGCATGCTTTCTTTAGCTTTACTGTCCCAAATTGACAACATAATTGCTTTTGCTTCTTCTGCTTCCACTCCACCATCCTTTGCCGTCCATGATAGCCTTTCCGGAACACGGTTTTCGTCTAATTCTATATTGAATTTAATTTCTGATTTTATTGTATTTGACATTATTTCTTAGGTTTATATTTTGACTTTTCAAAGATTACCTTTGCTTCTGTTTTTAATAATTCCGGCAAAGTTACGTTATTATTCTTCATATACGACCGTACAATTTGCCATCCTAACCAGGCCCCTATTCTTCCCGGAGAATCGTTGTCAATTTCTAAGTAGAATTTAGAAAACGGAGCAGGCACTATAAATCGGGTAGTTAGTTTCGGATCATCGCTGTACAGCATTTCGCTTTCAATAAAATAGCGCCACATATAGGCTTCATTTTCCTGACTCCATTTTATCTGTTCAGGTGTATAACCTATTTTTTCAGCATCGGTATAATTGGGCAACAACAAATCTTTCGCATACAATTGTTTCCCTTCAAAAATCATTTGAGAAACTAAGTTTTTATCCGGAAATGCCGGGATATTTCGATAAGCGAAACTCGAAACCACGTCGGGCATAATTTGTTTCTCTTCAAAATTTTGTTTTAGATAATTTGGGAATTCATAAAATTTATGCTCTTTCCCCAAATACAATTCCAATGCTACAATTACCAGAGTGTCTGCATATATAGCCTTGGCATTATAATCCATTTCCCCAATTACAGTGATAACTTTTGGCGTTTTAGTTTTAGGGAAGTAATATTTTACATGCTGAAAAAGCGCATTGAATTCTTCACGTACAGGCTCAAAATTACTGTATTTCTTCTGAACCTCGGTGTAGACTTCTTTCCAGATCGGATCCTGCATTTTCTTAAGCCAGACATTATCATCATTTCCTGCCGGAAAAAAGAAAGGATACTGTTTTTTTACTTTGGCCAAATCCTCCGGTTTGGTCTCAAAAAACACCTTATCAAAACGCTCTACTTTAATGTCGACCGGAATTTCTTCTACTGCTTTTTCGACTTTAGTTTTCTGGTCACAAGACAAAAAAAACAAGCACAGAACCACTGCTAAGCGATATATTTTCATTTTATTTTAATTAGATTTGTGTTGCTCATATTTTAAACAAACTATGCTTAAAAATATTTGTGCAAATATACATCCCTGTATCTTAAATCTTGAACTATTATGGCTAAAAAAAGCACTATTCAGACAGAAAAAGTAAACGCCCACATTGTAGAGTGGTTAAAAAATTATGCAACCCGAGCAAAAGTTAATGGTTTTGTAATTGGGATTTCAGGCGGAGTTGACTCTGCAGTGACTTCTACCTTGTGTGCACAAACCGGCTTAACCGTTTTATGTGTTGAAATGCCAATTCATCAGGCTGCAAATCAGGTTTCAAGAGGAAGAGAACATATTGAGCAGTTAAAGAAACGTTTTCCAAATGTTTCAAGCGTAGAAACGGATTTAACCGCCACTTTTGAAGCTTTCAAAAGCGCTGTACCACAAACGGATGATGAAGCAAAAGTAAATTTATCACTGGCCAATACACGTGCCCGCTTAAGAATGACCTCTTTATATTATTTAGCAGGAATTCATGGTTTGCTTGTAGCGGGAACAGGAAATAAAGTAGAAGATTTTGGAGTAGGATTTTACACCAAATATGGAGACGGAGGTGTCGATTTAAGTCCGATTGCCGACCTAATGAAATCAGATGTATACGCTTTAGGAGCATTTTTAACAATTCCAGAGTCAATTTTAAGCGCTGCACCTACAGATGGATTATTTGGCGATAATCGTACCGATGAGGATCAATTAGGCGCCAGTTATGACGAACTTGAATGGGCAATGCTAGCCTCGGAGTCAGGAAATACGGGGGTTGACTTTAATGAGAGAGAGAAAATTGTCTTCGAAATTTATAACCGTTTAAACACCAGCAACAAGCATAAAATGGATCCAATTCCGGTTTGTATTATACCAAAAACGTTAAAATAATACTTTTTAACATTTGTCTGCAATTAATTACAGAATTTATTTATTAATTTTACAGTTCCAAAAACATGAACAATTCTAAAAAAGGTAAAAATTATGATTAAAGTATGTCTTGCAGACAATCATCCTGTGACTCACTTTGGCGTTAAGTCTTATTTTAAAGACCACGATCAAATTTCAATTGTTGCCAACGTAGGCAATTTTTCAATGGTTAGAGATATCCTTCAGACGAAAGAAATCGACATCCTGATTCTAGACCTAGAACTGGAAGGACTTTCAAGTATCTTCGAAGTAAAATCCATCCTGAAGAATTTCCCAAAAACAAAAATTGTAATTTTTAGTGACCTCGCTGAACAAATGTATGCTCCAAATGCTATTAAAGCAGGAGTTTCCGGTTATGTACACAAAACAGAAAAACTTGAAACTTTAGGTATTTCTATTATTAAGGTACATGAAGGAAAAATTATCATCAACGAAACCGTACGTAAAAACATGGCTCTTATTGCTAAACAAAGCAAAAGTGAGCGTTTGTACAGAAAACTTTCAAATCGTGAGATCGAAGTTTTACGTTATTTAAGCGATGGTAAAAAGAACAATGAAATCTCTAAAATCTTAAACCTGAACGAAAAAACAATCAGTACTTACAAATTAAGATTATTGACTAAATTAAATGTTACTAATTTAGTTGACTTAGTAAACAAAGCTAAGACTTTAGAAATTATTTAATGGTATCGTGACATTACTCTTCCCAGTTTTTTCGCGAATGAATTAACTAATTTTGAGTAATCGACAACCATAGACAAAAGCTCTGTATTATCTGAATTATCAGGTTTTATAGAGCTTTTTAATTCATCAATGATTTTGCCTACCAGAAACCAACGCATTGACATAATCGTTTCAGTAACGTATTGCGCAATCGTTTCATGCTTCATTTTTGAAAAGATATTCTGTCCTTCCCAATCGTGAAGAGTCAATCTTTCATCTTCCATTAAAATATCCGTAACTTCCTGAGCAAAATCAGGCTGCAGACGCATTAAATATTGCTCAAGACTGAACTTTTCATGCTGATTGTAAAACCCGATTAAGTCTGTAAAGATATCGCGGAACAAATTATTAGAAAGTTCTACCTCATCTTCCTGCAAACTCAAATAAATACGCTGATAGACTTTATAATTTCTCATTTCAGAGACCATTATTACTTCGCCCTCTTCATTCGTTTTTAAAAGTACATCCTCAAACTCCTCCAGCTTATCACCATAAAGCAGCAGGATTTCAATTACTTTTCGTTCTAAACGGTATAAAATATCAACTTTCTCTGTCGGCTCTTGTGCATACGCCGGTTCTCCCGGATAATAATCCTCAGGCGGACCTGTCCTTGGATCTTCGGGATCGCCTCCTGAATAACCGGTTTGTTTTGCAGGCTGATTCCTGTGCACTTCAAAGGGTCTTTGCTCCTGCTTTTGCTTTTTGCCTGCTTCTGCAAGATCTTTTTGAATTAATTGCGCCAGAGTACTCACCAATACCTGCTCTGAAATATCCATGATTCGGGCACATTCCTGAGTGTAAATTTCGCGCTGGATACGATCCGGAATCTTCGAGATACTATTGACCATATCCCGAATCAAGTCGGCCTTTTTTATAGGATCGTTTTTCGCTTCTTTCATTAAGAGAGAGGCTTTAAACTGTATAAAATCTTTACTGTTTTCTTCTAAATAAGCAACCAGATCATCGTGCGAATTTTTTCGTGCAAAACTGTCCGGATCTTCTCCATCAGGAAAAGCACAAACTCTTACATTCATTCCTTCTTCCAGAATCAAATCGATTCCTCGAACAGAAGCACGTAATCCCGCTGCATCTCCGTCAAATAAAACGGTTATATTCCTAGTTAATCGGTTGATCAGACGAATCTGATCCGGTGTTAAAGCGGTTCCTGATGAAGCTACCACATTCTCGATTCCGGCCTGATGGAACTGAATCACATCCGTATATCCTTCAACCAAATAACAGTTGTTTTGTTTCGCAATCGCTTGTTTGGCCTGAAAAATTCCATAAAGCACTTTACTTTTATGGTAGATATCACTCTCTGGCGAGTTTAAGTATTTAGCGGCTTTTTTATCATTGGTTAGAATACGTCCTCCAAAACCCAAAACACGTCCGGACATACTTTCTATGGGAAACATCACACGTCCCTTGAAACGGTCAAACGGACGATCTTCTCTTGGAATGGTCAAACCGGTACTTTCCAGAAACTCCAGCTTATATCCTTTACCCAGGGCTTCTTTGGTAAGAGCATCCCAGGTTTCAGGTGAATATCCTAAACTAAATTTTTTGATGGTTTCATTGGTAAAACCTCTTTCCTTAAAATAAGAAAGTCCTATTGCTTTTCCTTCTTCTGAATTTAAAAGTGTTTTATGAAAATAGTCTTTCGCAAATTCCGAGACCAGATACATACTTTCACGAACATCTGTCATTGCTTTTTCAGCATCCGTCTGTTCTGTTTCTTCGATCTCTATATTGTATTTTCTAGCCAGATATCGAATGGCTTCCGGATAGGTAAACTGTGAATGTTCAATCAGAAACTTAACTGAATTACCTCCTTTTCCCGTACTAAAATCTTTCCAGATTCCCTTTGCAGGCGAAACCATGAACGATGGAGAGCGTTCATCTGAGAACGGACTTAATCCTTTAAAGTTACTTCCGGCTCGTTTTAAATTAACAAAATCACCAATAACCTCCTCTACTCGAGCAGCATCAAAAACAGCATCAATCGTACTTTGTGAAATCAAAACGTAAAATATTTATAAAATTTGAAGGATGTAAAATTACATAAATCCCCCATGAAATCGGGCAATTTTAAATAAAAAAAAGCACCTCTTTCGAAGCGCTCTTTCCACTAACTAATCAATGTATTCTTAATTAAAATCGAATCTTAATCCCAATGAAATATTATTTTCTTTTACAGTATTATTCCTAAACAATGGGTTTAAATCGTATTTCAAATACAAACTCATTTCTTTATAACCAATGTAAGAACTCAATCCGTAAATAAAATTATTTACATTATAATCTCCTTTTATAGTTGTTTTATAATCTAAGTCATCCTGATCATATTTTAGAATTTGTTTGGATTTTACATTGACTCCTGCGTAACCTCCAACTCCAAAGCGAAAACTATTATGTGTTCTAAAGTACGTTTTTCCGTTACTCACTTTTGGTCTTGAAAAGTCAAACTCTAAATGAATTGGCACTGCGATGTACACATTTCTAAAACGGGATTCATCTAAATGGATCGCATTGGTTTGCAATTCTGTCTGGTTTCCATTGACTACAAAATATTTATTATCTCTCGGACGAATATTATTATACATTAAAGACAATCCATATTTAGCATGTAATAAATTATCGTTTTTCATTAATCTGGTGTTATAGGTAAATCCCCATTCGTAAAAATGCGATCCTGTAAACCTATATTTAGAATCCTGCAATTTACCATCAACCATCATATTATTCAAACCTGCCGCAAATACAAACTGCGATGTGGTTCTTCTTTCGCCACGTATAGAATCTTTTCTTTTTTTATTATCATCCTTCCACTCTATGTCATTCCAATGAACAATCAAAGCACGTCCACTTTTATAATTTCCTTCCTTGATTTTTCCGTCCACTTTTTGCTGTACTAAATCATTTAACTCATTTTGCGCCAGTGTTACTTTTTCTTCGATAATAATCGCTCTGGCTTCTGCTAATTCTTTTTTACGCTTGTCTGCTTGTTCCTGAGTGATTGTCCCTTCAGACAACTGAACATTAATTGCTTCAATTTCTTCTTTCAAAGCTTCTTTTTCCTCTTTCGTAACTTTCTCTATTTTGTTGGCAATTTTTCTCGCTTTTGATTCAAAAATTTCTTGTCCCATAACTTTACTTACAAATAAAAAGACAAGGATAACGAAGTGAATGGTAAAATTTTTCATGACTGTTTTTTTTTAAAATTTGATTGTTGATTGATGTTTTTTTTCTAATTGTAAAATGTGAGATGTGAATGGCAAACGATTATTTTTTAATTCTCAATTTTTAATTGGATTAAAAATTGGCACTAAAAGTCTGCCCGACAACTATCGGAATTATTTTTTTGATCTTTAATTTTTGATTTTCTCCAACAGCACGTTCCTGATTGGAGTTGAAACTTTATTCCTGCTGATTTCGATTTGCCAAAGCCACTTTTACCGTTTGGTAATTCTTATTGACTTTTGTAATTACCTTTTCTCGAAACGACAGCTCTAATTCACCATCGACCTGTTGAAGCAAATCACTGGCATTGATTTTTACTTTTGATTTTGGCTTAACAGCATTTTCAGCGACGATTACTTTTTCAGCTGTTCCCAGCAACTGATCTACCGTTTCTTTTTCAGGATTTTTAGCCATTAAAGGCTGTGGATTGATTGATTGTTTTTCAGGATTGTTTTTGATGATGATTGAAGACTCCGCTATTGAATTGGATTTATTTGTAATGATTTTATTCGATTTTGATTCCTGATGGTTTTCTTGTTGAACTGACTTTTTAATTGTTTTCTCTTCTGAAACTACTACTGCTTCTTTAACAGCTATATTAGTCTCTAAAGTTGGCTTTACAACCGAATCTTTCTTTACATCTTCCTTAACCACTATGATGTCTTTTGATGTTACGTCTGTATTTTTCTTATGGTTAAAAAAGAACGTTCCAACCAATAAAAAACCAACAATACTTGCAGCAACATAGAGCCATTTTTTAGCCGCATTTCTTCGTGAACTAAAAGCAACCGTTGTTTTCTTTTCTTCAGCAACGCTCAACATGGCATCCAATCGATCCCAGGCTTTATCACTTGGTTCAATTTTACGTTGATTTAGTTTTTCACGGAAATCCTTTTCAAAATTATTCGGTTCCATTATCTTGTTTTTTTAGACTATTAATTTGTGTTTGCAGCATTTTTCTGGCATGCGATAATTGCGATTTTGATGTTCCTTCGTTAATCCCTAACATCTTGGCAATTTCATTGTGTTTGTATCCTTCTATGGCGTATAAATTAAAAACCATTTTATAACCTTCCGGTAAAGCATCAATTAAGAACTGAATCTGATCGATCGAAAACTGACTGTCAATGGCATTGAAACTCTCTTCGATATAAATTTCTTCTTCACTAAACTTTACTTTTTTATGAACTCTTAAATAAGAAATACATTCATTCACCATAATCCGCCTGACCCAACCTTCAAAACTTCCTTTGTGCTCAAATCTGCTTAAATTGGTAAACACTTTCATAAAGGCAGTTATCATCACATCTTCAGCCAATTGAATGTCTTTTATATACTGTCGACAAACACTTAACATTTTTGAAGAAAACCGACTGTAAATCTGTTGCTGCGCTTGCCGGTTATTCTCGACAGCCAACTTTATAATTTCGGTTTCTTCCTGATGTAAATGAATAATTTTCATTAATAAGCGGTTAGTTTTGGTTTAGTAACAGACTTCTATTAGCATAGACGCATAACGTTTTGAAATGGTTGCATGAGAATGGAAAAAAATCAATAAAAAAATTACAAATTCCAAAAACACACAATCAAACCATTCATTTACAACAAAGTAAACCAATTATCTAATTAACAAAATTTTCTAATTATCTAATTAAAAAAAACTATTTCTTTCTTTCAATAACGTAATTTACCATTAAAACAAGGGCATCTTTAAATTCAGAATCTGAAAAATTATCCAGTAACAAAAGTGCTTCCTGCTGAAATTGTACCATTTTCTGTTCGGCATAAGCCAATCCATTATTACTTTTTACGAAAGCAATAACTTCTTTGACGCGTTTTTTGTCTTTATTGTGGTTTTTGATGGAGTTTATCAACCACTTTTTTTCTTGCGGGGTACAAGTATTTAAAACATGAATTAAAGGCAAAGTCATTTTTTGCTCTTTAATATCGATTCCGGTTGGTTTACCGATAGCTTCTTCGCTGTAATCAAATAAATCATCTTTGATTTGAAAAGCCATTCCGATAAGTTCGCCAAATTTTCTCATGTTTTCGACATGAGCATCATCTTCAATTACTGATTTTGCACCAAGCGCGCAGCAGGCGGCAATAAGTGTCGCTGTTTTCTTTCGGATGATTTCGTAATATACTTCTTCGGTGATATCCAGTCTTCTTGCTTTCTCAATTTGAAGCAATTCACCTTCGCTCATTTCGCGAACAGCGACAGAAATGATTCTCAATAAATCAAAATCGCCATTATCTATAGAGAGCAAGAGTCCTTTTGACAACAAATAGTCTCCTACCAAAACGGCAATCTTATTTTTCCAAAGTGCATTGATTGAGAAAAATCCACGACGGCGATTGCTATCGTCTACCACGTCATCGTGTACCAAAGTAGCGGTATGAATAAGTTCAATTACAGAAGCTCCGCGATAGGTTCTTTCGTTTACAATACCTTCAGAAACCATTTTAGCGGTTAGAAAAACAAACATGGGACGCATTTGTTTTCCTTTTCGGTTTACGATATAATAGGTAATACGATTCAATAAAGCCACCTTTGAGGTCATCGATTCATGGAACTTTTTTTCAAAAAGTTCCATCTCGTTAAAGATGGGCTGTTTTATTTGAGAAGTAATATTCATTTCGATCCCAAATATACTATTTTAAATAAAAAAATACAGTGTATTTTACATTAGTATATCAATAATTTAAATGCTAATGTAAAAAAACGAACCAAAAATTTTCTTCTGTCTCAATTTGAATTCGTTATCAACAAAAGTGTACGCTCTCAGGCAATGCTCTATAAAAAATGCCTTGAAGAACAAGGCATCTTTAAAAAATTATTAAGCTGTTTGTTTGCAGTACAAAACCGCAAAACATTATTTATCCTTCTTTATTGGCCAATTGTCCGCAAGCAGCATCAATATCCTTTCCTCGGCTTCGGCGTACTTTTACAACTACTCCGATATTTTCCAATGCTTTTATATAAGCCAGAATTGATTCTTCTGAAGCTTGTTGAAACTCGCCGTCATCAATTGGATTGTATTCAATTAAATTGACTTTACACGGAACATATTTACAAAACTTTACCAAAGCATCAATCGAAGCTTTGTCGTCATTGATTCCTTTCCAGACTACATATTCGTAAGAGATTTTACTTTTGGTTTTTCTGTACCAGTATTCCAAAGCTTCACGCAAATCTTTTAACGGAAAATTTTTACTGAAAGGCATGATTCGCGCACGTACATCATCAATAGCCGAATGCAGAGAAACTGCCAGTTTGAATTTTACATCATCATCGGCCATTTTTTTAATCATCTTCGGAATTCCGGAAGTCGAAACCATAATACGTTTTGGTGACATCCCTAATCCTTCCGGCGAGGTAACCATATCAATAGCTTTGATGACGTTGTTGTAATTCATCAAAGGCTCACCCATTCCCATAAAAACAATATTCGAAAGCGGATGATTGTGATACAATCGACTCTCTTTGTCTATTGCAATAATCTGATCGTAGATTTCTCCAGGTTCCAGGTTTCGCATTCTCTTCAATCGTGAAGTAGCACAGAAATTACAATCCAGACTGCACCCAACCTGACTTGAAACGCAGGCTGTTGTTCTGGTTTCTGTTGGAATCAATACTGACTCTACCACTAAACCATCATGCAAACGAACGGCATTTTTTACAGTTCCGTCACTGCTGCGCTGCATGGTATCTACCTTGATATGATTGATTACAAAATTTTCCTCCAGCATCGTGCGAGTTGTTTTGGCAACATTAGTCATGTCTTCAAAACTGTGTGCTCCTTTACTCCATAACCATTCGTAGACTTGATTTCCACGAAAGGCTTTATCATTATTAGCGACAAAAAAATCGCGAAGCTGATCTTTTGTTAAGGCTCTTATATCTTTTTTCTCCATTTGCATGCTGCAAAGTTAATCACTTTTTAAAACATTTCTCAGAAAATGTATTTTCTCTCTATTATACGCTTTAAATAAAAACCTAACCATGATTTTTATCAGGTCTTTTACTATTCGTTCGTAATAAATTTGACATAAGAAAAAGACAGTAACTCATTATCAAAAACCAACTGAACCACACACTGATCTTAAAATTTAACAAATACCTATACAGATGAAAACGATCCAATCTATTTTATTAGCAGCAGTACTGATGTTATCTTTACAAGTAAACTCACAAAAGAGATATAGCTTATCAAAATCGGCCTTTGAAGTTGCAGGAACTTCCAATATACACGATTGGACGATGAAATCTTCAGATGGAGTGGGAAGTGCTTTCTTAACTGTTACAGATTCGAAAATTACAGATATAAAAAACCTGACCGTTTCCTTATCAGCTGAAAGCTTAAAAAGCGGCAAAGGCAGCATGGACGATGTTGCTTATAAAGCTTTGGAAACCGAAGATTACAAAAACATTAAATACGCTCTAAAATCTGCCGAAAAAGTAAACGAAAACACCTGGAATCTTATCGGAACTTACACTATAGCGGGTGTTAGTAAAGATTATAAAACCCAGATCAGAGTAACAGCCTATAAAGACGGCACTTTTGCGCTGCAAGGCTCTAACCGAATGACTTTTAGTGATTTTGAAATGACAACCCCGTCAGCAGCACTTGGAGTTGTTAGAGCCGGGAAAGAATTAACAGTGATCTTCAACATCACTTTGACTGATTTTGCAAAAAATGAGAATATATTAGTGATTAAATAACGATTTAAAAGCAGCGAAATAAAAATATGGAACAATAAATACTTTTCTATTCTAAAAATGAATAAAAAAAAATGCTCAGCATTTCAAAACTCAAAACTTTGGCACGAGAATTGTCTTGCACTCAAAAGGAAAATAATCTTACAAAGAGCTCAATCATTTTAAAATGTGTATCTTTATTTTTCAGCTTTATAACTTTTAAATTTAATCAATCTAAAAAAATCAATTTCTTATGAAAAAACAAATCTTAAGTCTGGCTGTTATCGCTCTATTAGCATTCGCTGTACAATCTTGCGAAAAGAAGGAACCAAAACCTGCAGAGGAAGAACTAACTCTTGGCAACAAAGTTGACTCTTTAACTACTGATATTAAAGAAGTAAAGGATAGTGCTGTGAGCAAAACTGAAAATGCTGCCGAGGATGTAAAAGAAGCTACCAAAAAAGCAGCAGAAGATGTAAAAGACGCTACTAAAAAAGGCGCTGAAAAAGTAGAAAATGCTGCTAAAGCTGCTAAAGACGGTACGGTGAAAACAGCTAAGGAAGTTAATGAGGCTTTGAAAAAATAGTCTCTTCAATTTATGAAACTAAGACCATTCGTTACAACGAATGGTTTTTTTATGCCAAAAAAGGAACCACAATTTTTAGTATTTTTACACTCAAAATTAGAAGATACGACAAGATGCATTTTATTTCACAAGACCTGGAAGATTATATCGAGCAACATTCTGAAAACGAACCGGAATTGTTGGCTAAACTAAATAAGGAAACATACCAAAAAATATTACTGCCAAGAATGCTTAGCGGGCATTTTCAGGGGCGTGTTTTAAGCATGCTCTCGAAATTGATTCGTCCTGTGAACATTCTCGAAATTGGAACTTATACCGGTTATGCAGCTTTATGTCTGTGTGAGGGAATGCAGGAAAACGGGCAACTGCACACCATTGACATTAAAGAAGAATTAGTCGATTTTCAACGTAAATATTTTGATGCATCACCTTGGGGAAAACAAATTTTCCAGCATTTAGGAGAAGCTGTCGAAATCATTCCAACTTTAGACGTCAAGTTTGATTTAGTTTTTATCGATGCCGATAAAGAAAATTATATCAATTATTGGGAAATGATCGTTCCAAAGATGAACAAAGGCGGTATTATTTTATCGGATAATGTTTTGTGGAGCGGAAAAATACTGGAACCGGTTCATCCAAATGACGTTAGCACCAAAGTCCTTTTGGAGTACAATCTACTCTTGAAAAATGACCCCAGAGTCGAAACGGTTTTACTGCCTATCCGTGATGGACTGACTGTGAGCCGTGTTCTTTAGTTTACTTTTTTAGCTCTCTGAGCTTTGGATCTAGTTCTGGCAAAACAGTTGACAGCGAACTTTTAAAAAACAATGAGGCTATTTTAGCAATAAGCAATAGCCCCATTGTCATTTCATTACTCTTTAATAAAACGTTTGTTAGTATTTTTTATTTTGATAATATACATTCCTTCTGGTAAAGTTCCAACATCAATCTGTCCTTTCTGAGTTCTGCCGGATAATATCTGCTGCCCATTAATGCTGAAAATTACATAGTCTTCGTTTTCGACATTGGCGACATTTAATTTGTCTTTCACAGGATTGGGATATATACCAATGTTTTGAGATTTTTCTACTTTTTGTTCTGTAATATCTTCCTTATTCTCTGTACCAGATCTCTTCATGGGACCAACTCTCAAATCACTCACGGTAATGTTAGGGACTATATTGATCCTCTCATCCGATGATATCTGAGTAGTATTCAAATTAGGGTAGTCTTTCCAAATTGAATTTCTCATTACTTCGGCCTGTCCTGGAGTGAACATAAATGAACAGTCCCAACTATAATCCATAATATTCTCTATTAATCTTCTCTTACCATCACATTGAACGGGAGCAATACAATTTTTATAATCCGGCATCTTGAATAATATTTCTGCTGGAGGAGTATCACTAATTCCATCATTTGGTTCTCTGCATCCGTATTCAAAAGTATGCTTCAATCTAAAATAATGTCCCAACTCATGTGCCGGAACACCAACATTCCTACTTACAAAATCAGGAGTAAGATATTCTCTGTAGCTTATTAAAATCAAAGATTTTTTAAAACGGCTCTCAACGTTAAATTTTGAAATTGTTTTCCCCATTGCATAATCTTCTTCTGGATCATTGCCATAAAATGTATGTGCATATTTGATGTATAGTACACCATCGTCGCGAACGGCTTTGAGGTCTATATCTCCGTCTTCTCCTCCAAATTCTATTGAAGGCATTCTATATGCTTTCTGTGACCCTTTGCGGATAACAACATTGATATCTTTGAACACCACTCTCGGATTACCGATTTTTGCTCCTTCTTTTACCGCTGCTTCCGGTAAGGTCTTACCTGTCCTGGCTGTATAGACCTTATTAGCCCAATCGAATGATTTTGTTACCATATCCTTGTAAAAACTAACCGGATTATTATCGTCGGGAGCTTCTAAGATCTCTACATTTACCTTATTGATAACAAGATAGGGAAACTCATTTTTTACAATTCTCTTTAGGTTATCATTATTGGCTAAAGCAGGAACACGCGTGTCTATCAAAGTCGCATCTTTCATCGAAATTTTTACCACTACTGGCTGGTTTTCTAACTGTATCAGTTTATCCTCATCTATTTCCAAAGAACAGGAAGAACTTACTAGGCTGAAAGCCCGGAGCCAGTTCCATGCCCAGTTTCCACAATTCACTGCAACTGCATTCAATGATTTAGCACCCAGTGTTTTTATATCATCAGAAGAAATCTTACCACGCTGAAGGCCATGATCCCAATATTCATAATTCAGCTCTTTTGTTGTTTTCGAAAATGCATTTGGAGAGCTTTGAGTAATCTCAACTCCATAGATAGGCCTGGTTACAAATGTCTTCTCATCATCTGTCAATAACTGCAACCCTCCCGCTCTCTTGCTGTCGTAAGCATGCACCTCGATTTTGATGTAACCTCCGGGTTTATCTATGGTTCCCTTAATACCGCTCAGATAGTTGTTACGACGGTTGTAAAGTCCTTTGTAATATGTGGTCAGTAAATCAGACTCACTGCTATTGTCTGTTTTGGGATTTGCAGACCAGAAAATTTTTTCTCCAACTACCTTTACGTTATTATCAGGATAGCTGACAACACCACTGCCTTCTGTTTGCTGAGCATGCATAAAACCCGAAAGACAAGATATAAAATTCAAAATAATATACTTTTTTTTCATAATTATCTCTTGTTAAATTTTAAAATCTATACGAATTGAACGAGATTTTCACTATTCAGGATAAAAATTGAATCGTGAAGAAAATGTATATTATTTATGCTGACTACTCTGGCTTTCCAAAACTTCTATCTTTCTAGTCAATACTTCAATTTTTTTACTCAATGCTTCATTTTTTTTATTTTGGTCAATGATATGAAGTAGCAGCTCTTCAACATTTTGTAGAAGACCTACATTAAAATCATGTATTTTATATCCTTTTTCATTTACTTCTTTCTCCGAAACTATACCCGGAAGGTGTTTGTTCTCTTTAACATAACCCTCCAAAGTATCTAAATCCATTTTCTTATAATCACTTTCAAAAACAGAGTCCATCCAGTATTGCTTAGGAATAATATTTAAATCTGATGCCAAAATTTGTTTTTCGACAAACAAAGAGCAATCCTCTTTAAGATCATTTGATATTCCGGGGTTAGATTCAATACTTTTGGAGTTGCCAATGTACGTCATTCCCCCCACTGTTAAAGCGGCTCCATTTACCGGATTACCAGCATTTATGGCAACCTGTGCCAAATCATTAGTTCCGCCGTAATCCAGAATGAGCTTCTTAGAATTAATTGCCACCTCATCATTTCCATCTCCCAGAGATATTTTATTGCCTGTATTGGAAGAAATTAATAAACCGTCATCATCTCCATTACTCTGTATATACGATTTAGTGTTATCTGCCCACATAGTCAGATTATCCCAATGAGCATCTTTATTATTGAAATTTTGCACCACAACAGAGCCCTGCATCCTTAGTTCAAATCTATTTATCTCTGGCCAACGCTTAGTAAGAGTCATCATTAAATCATCAAGATTTCTGCCTCCATTTGAAAACCAGCTAAAAGCTCCGGGTTTATTTGGACTCGAAACGTCATCATCAATCGAGAAAACCCAGCTATCTGATTTTGTATAGTCATCTTTAGCATCTCTAAATAATGTATAATAGCTATAATATTGACTCTGGCTGTAACCAAAATTAACCGATAACAATACCATCATGGAAAGAATAAATTTGATCCCTGACAGTTTTTTACAATTTCCTAATACATAATTTACATTTTTCATAATCATCTTAATTTTAATTAAACATCTTTCTATAAATTGTCTATCGTTTTATCCGTTAAACAATCTTTAACTTATACTTTTATTAAAATTAACAAAAATTAACTTACACGGTACTAATTTTTATCTTGTAAATTATAACCACACCTAAAACAATATCAAAAAAAAAAAGCATTCAACACTAAATCAACTTGTTACACAACAATTCCACTATTTTAAATCATTATCATTTTGATCAAATAACAGGTAATTTTGCCTCATCACCAGACCTATTACCCTCTCTCTACCATATATTTATCAAGAAATCCCTCAAAAAAACCTTTCTTTTCCTACAAATGACGAGTGTGTATTTTCAAAATCCCGTCAAAAAATATTATACAAAATAATTTTCAACTAAATACTTATGAAATTGGCACTTATACCGGTTATACTGCTCTGGGTTTGTGTGAAAAATACAGAAAAACGGATAAGTTCATACAACTGACACCAAAGAAGAATTAGTTGGTTTTCATTCATACCGATAAAGAAAACTACATCAATTATTAGGAAATGATTGTTCCAAAAATGAACAAAGGCGGTATTATTTTATCGGATAATGTTTTGCGAAGTGGAAAAATACTGGAACCGGTTCATCCGAATGACGTTAGTGCCAAAGTTCTTTTGGGGTGTTTTGAGGAAGGTTCTGAGGTACTAAGGTGCTAAGTTTTTTTTGGTTGATTGAATTGAGCTGAAGGATAGCATTGAAAAAAGGCTTTAGCCAAATTAAACCGGAAGATATTTTGGCTAAAGCATCTTTGCATTTCTTAAAATATAGTTCTCCAAAATAATTAAAACACTAAACAAATAAGGTTCTAAGTTTTCTCTAACAAAAAAACTTAGAACCTCAGTATCTTAATCCCTCAGAACCTTCAAAAACTATCCTGGAAAGTATTGTGGTTTTAATCTGCGATATACCAAATAAAGTAAGGATCCGAAAAGTGCTCCTACAAAATAACCGGTCAGGATGTCTCCCGGATAGTGCAATCCTAAGTAAATTCGGCTATAGGCGAAGATTAAAGGCCATAAGAATATAAATCCTAAAAACTTAATACGACGTCTCAAAACGAAATATAAAAAGGTCGCTACCGCCATAGTGTTGGCTGCATGTCCGGAGAAAAAACTAAATGATTTTCTGACCTGTACGACACGAATAATGGTGTTGATATCAGGATTATTACATGGTCGTAGTCGTTGAACGGTATACT
Organism: Flavobacterium sp. N502540; assembly: GCF_025947365.1. Classification (NCBI taxonomy): domain Bacteria; kingdom Pseudomonadati; phylum Bacteroidota; class Flavobacteriia; order Flavobacteriales; family Flavobacteriaceae; genus Flavobacterium; species Flavobacterium sp. N502540. The sequence goes on along the minus strand of NZ_CP110012.1, from coordinate 2,594,253 downwards.
TTACCAAATTAGTAACCTGATCTGTAAATGTGATTAGCACGGCAATAAAAAGGATCACATACAAAGTTTGTTTTCCCCCTATCTTTTTATACATCAAATAAAAAAACAACAGAAAAAGAGGGGTCCAATTTAACTGACTGGTAATAATCAGCCAAAGTTTATCGTATGTTTCAGAACCTAAACCGTTAAGGTACACCAATAACTCGGTGTCTAATTTTTGTATTTTTTCAAGCATATTATCTTTGGCGTTTTACAGGTCCTGAGATTGAATCGATATCTTCTTTTACTTTGTCTATTTCTGTAGCAGTGTCTCCTAATAAATTAGCGGAGTCTCCCATCAGATTGCTTTTGGCGTCATTAATTTGTGCATTGATGTTACCCGTTATATCTGTAAGTGATTTTGAGTCAAGACCATTGGCCTCAGCTCCTTTTTGAATTTCACTTTTAATATCGTTAGTAGCATTTTTTAACTGCGCCATGGCTTTACCCATTGTGCGAGCAATTTCAGGCACTTTATCTGAACCAAAAAGCATTAGCACTATAAACAGTATAAAAACTAATTCTCCTCCTCCTATACCAAACATATCTTTTATTTTTGTGTTGACAAAGATATTAAATTTTACAACGGACGGTTTTAAAATTTACTTAAAAAAAAGGAACTGCCTCAAAAGAATTACGCTCCGCTGGAGCTTCTTAAAACTGGTAAATTGTATTTGCTATAAACATTTTGCTCCGATGGAACAATTTCAGAAAAAGAAAATAGTTCTTTTACGAAAGATTTCAATTTATAAAAAAATAGGGCTGTCTCATTTTTGAGACAGCCCTATTTTCAGGTTTATTTTTAATCAAATTTTGATTTTTCTTCTACTTTTGGCCAGCTGTTATTGGTTACATCAATATCGGCGGTCATTAATTTCGGATCTATCTGAATGCTTTTAATTACTTTTTCGGTTGCATAAACTTTCTTAGCCGTATCGTTATTCTTTCTCCAGATCTGGGCCGGATACTTGTAATTCTCTTTTGTTCCGTCTTCGTAAGTAATCTCAACCAAAATTGGCATGATCATTCCTCCCGGTTTACTAAACTCTACTTCATAGAAATATTTAGGTGATTTCAGACTTGCTTTTTCTTCCGCTGTAAAGGTTTGACTCACGTAATCTGACAATAGTTTTACGTCTTCTACTTTTAATGGTTTTTTAGTCGAAGCATTTACCTCGGCATTATCACCAGCAACTAAATACACGAAAGGTCCTTTTTCAAATCCAAAACGTCCTTTTTTAACTTTAATATCTTTGATATCTGCAGTTGGGGTTTCGGAAACATAATATTGTTTTACCTCTTTGATTCCGATATCTACAAAATCTGTAGAATAAAACCATCCTCTGAAAAACCAGTCTAAATCAACTGCCGAAGCATCTTCCATCGTTCTAAAGAAATCTTCAGGGGTTGGATGTTTAAATTTCCATCTGTTGGCATAGGTTTTAAAAGCATAGTCAAACAATTCTCTCCCCATTACGACTTCTCTCAGAATATTAAGTCCTGTAGCCGGTTTTCCGTATGCATTATTTCCAAATTGGTGAATGGTTTCAGAGTTCGACATAATAGGCTCTAAAAACTTCTGATCTCCACTCATATACGGAACAATATTTTTTGCAGGCCCGCGTCTTGAAGGAAAGTTCGAATCCAGTTCCTGCTCTGCCATGTATTGTAAAAAAGAGTTCAAACCTTCATCCATCCAGCTCCATTGACGTTCGTCTGAATTTACAATCATTGGAAAAAAGGTATGTCCCACTTCGTGAATTACCACACCGATCATTCCGTTTTTAACCTCTTTACTGGTCACCCCATTTTCATCCGGACGGCCATAATTCCAGCAAATCATTGGGTATTCCATCCCCTGATCTTCTGCTGAAACTGATACTGCTTTTGGATAAGGATAATCAAAAGTATGCGCTGAATAGCTTTTTAAAGTATGTGCTACTACCATTGTGGAGGTTTCTCCCCATAACGGATTTGATTCTTTCGGATAAACAGATTCGGCCATCACTACTCTGTTTCCAATTTTTACAGCCATTGCATCGTAAATGAATTTTCTCGAAGAAGCAATTCCGAAGTCACGTACATTTTTGGCACTGAATCTCCATGTTTTTTTCTTTTCCGAAAATCCTTTTTCTGCTGCTTCTGCCTCAGCTTGTGTTACAATTACAACTGGTTTATCAAATGATTTCTGAGCCTGTTCGTAACGTTTTACTTGTTCCGGCGTAAAAACTTCGGCTCTGTTGGTCAGTTCTCCGGTAGCATCAATGATGTGATCTGCAGGAACTGTAATGTTTACATCAAAATTACCGAAAGGCAATGCAAACTCTCCACTTCCCCAAAACTGCATGTTCTGCCAGCCTTCCACATCATTGTATACGGCCATTCTTGGGTAAAACTGAGCAATTACGTATAATTTATTTCCGTCTTTATCAAATGATTCATAACCGGAACGTCCGCCCCCTTCTTTTCTGTAGTTGTTAATGTTGTACCACCATTTTATGGCCAGTGAGATTTTTTCACCCGGTTTTAATGGTGTTGCCAAATTAATACGCATCATGGTTTCATTGATGGTATACGACATTGGATTTCCTTTTATGTCTTTTACCTGTTCAATATTAAAACCGCGCTCTAAATCTTTTTTCAAATATTTACTTGAGAATCCATCCAAAGGCAAAACAGGGCTTATTTTTTCACTTTCCGCCAAAGAGGTTTGCGTTTTGGCTCTGGCCTGATTCTGATCTAACTGTATCCATAAATACTCCAGAACATCAGGAGAATTATTCGAATAGGTTATGATTTCAGAACCATCTATTCTTGATTTTTTATCGTCTAATTCAATATCGATTTTATAATCGGCCTGTTGTTGGTAATAAGCAGGTCCCGGTGCTCCCGAAGCTGTACGAAACATATTTGGAGTAGCCAACAGATCATACATCTGGCTGAATTTGTTTGTATCGTACTTCCCTTGTTGCTTTGGAGCAACTGTTTTTTCCTGAGCGATAAGCATCGCAGGAAAAATCAACAATAATGAAAGTTTTTTCATAAAATAGTAATGGTAATTTTGTCAGGGTGTGAAAATAACAATTAAATCAATAATTTTATTCATTCTTTAGTACTTTAACAATTCTTTCCTGGAAGATTCAGTAAAGAGAATACTTTTCTTACTGCCAAATGCTGTAACGTGTGTAATATTCTGTTGCTCAGCATTCCAATCTACTAAAATCGTATTAGAGATTTCAATAGTTTTAAATTTATCGATGTCTTTTATTCGCGAATAACAAACCAAAACATCAGCGGCTTCTATCTCTTTAGACAAAAAGGTGATGGGCTTGGACTGACCGTTTATTTTAATGATAAAGTTTTCTGCAAGGTATTTTTTTAACAACTCTACATCTGCTTCGGTTTCTTTATCGGTTCCTACGAATGTTTTCTTATGGTATTTTTTCTCCATACCATTATTAAGGTCATCAATAAAAATTCGGGAAGTAATCTGAATCATCTTTTTCTCGGCGGCATAATTGACCTGAAAAACACCCACATAAAACTTATGGAATGCGAAAGCAGAAAGCGATAAAAACAATATTCCTATTAAAGGATAGATTACCTTATTTTTCATTACTGAGAAACTTTCACTTTTTTAAATTCCTTATTTTTATTAACCAGGAAATCAATCAATTCAAATTTCTGGTCCGGCCCCAGATGCTTTCTGGATTCCGGATCATTCGAACAATACATTAGAAACAATTCTATATCATCTTCTTTTAATCCCAAAGTACCCGTAAAGAAATTCGGTTTAAAATTGGATCTGGAATATTCAATAAAAGCAAGATCCGTAATGACTTCTTCCTTATCATCATCATCATCTTTAGAAAGTAGCTTTTTAACATCTTTAAAAATTCTGACAAAGTTCATACCATATTTAATCGTCTGATCAGAATACATTGTAATATTTTTAGCTGTCGACTGCTTATCATCTTCAAACTGCATGTCAACATATTGTTGTGAACCTCCGCCAAGTGATTTTACTTTTAGATCTTTATGTATCAAAACTTCTTTCAGCTCGTTACTTATTAAATCTAATGGTACGGAAAACAGAACCCCGGCACAGTCTTTTTCTGTCAGCACAATTTTTTTGGACTGAAACGCCAATCCTGTAAACAGCAAGGTATCCTTAGGTTTTGCCATGATATCAAATAATCCGCCTGAACCAATAAAGGTTCTTACATTGGCATTTACATTCATTACAAAACCGCTTTCAACGGCGAGCGATTTATTGGTAACTTGTCCGTGGAGGGGTTTTCTTGAATTTTGTCCTAGTGTAATTTGACAAATCAGGCTTATAAGCAATAAGGTTAGGCTATTTTTCATTTTCGAGAATTATTAGATATTTTCTGGCTAGATCGGTTAACAAAAACATACTCATTGTTTTGTTTTTAGTATTCAAAGATACGGCAAAATCAGCATCATCCACACAATATAACTGAAATCCTTTAATATCTGCTACAGGTATCCGTAATCTTTCTGTGTAATAATTTTCCTCAAAAAGATATTCCATTTTTCTAAAGAGCGCCTCTTTCTTCTCTACATTAACCTCTTTTTTAAGCATGGCTGTTCTTCCGGAAATTTTGTTAAGCAACTTGTCTACCGAGGTTGAAGTCGCAGTATACACTTTTCGTTCTGCAGGGGTATATTTTTTCTGTCCGTACGGAATTATCCCTAAATTCTCAGCTGTTATATTGGCATTTTCATTCACCACCACTTCTTTCAACTCCACTTCTTTGGCTGTCATTTTAATCTGAAGCCGACCTGCATTCATATCTTCAGCTGTGATTCGTCTCTTATATCCTTCCAGATTTACAGCCGAAAACATCAAAACATCTCCTTCTTTTGCTACAATCGTAAACCCTCCGTTTGCATCTGAAACAGCCGTTACCTGAGTCGTATTATTAATTATATTAACGGACTCAACTGAAGTAGACTGCTCAAAAATCTGTCCCGAAATTTCTTTTGAAACCTTATTTTGCGTAAATCCCAACTGGACTAACAACAACAGTAAACTAGTTTTTATAAATCTATTTATTTTCACTTGCAATTATTTCTTTATACCTAACCGCTAATTCCGCCAGCAAAAATTCTGTCGAAGTCTTATTTTTAGAATTTAAAATCACTGTAAATCTATCATTATCTACGGCGTAATACTCAAATCCTTTTACATATTCTAAAGGAATCTTCAATTGCTCTACAAAATGCTCCAACGTAAACATTTTTTCTAACAGCTTCATAAAAGCCTCTTTTTTCTCTACCACCGCCTCTTTTTTAAGCATAGCTGTGCGTCCTGAAAAAAAATTCAACAACGGATCAGCAGAAACAGAACCACCAACCATACCTCCGGCATTTGCCTTTGCATTTAGATCTGTCGCGGTACGTAATTTCCGTTCGGCTTCTGTGTATGTTTTTTGCCCGCTGGGGATAATCCCCAAAGAAACAGCATTCACATTATTGTAATTTTTAATAATAACTTCCTGCAGCTGGTGCATTACGACATTAAGTTTTACAGTAAAGTTGATATCTGAGAAATTTTCAGCTGTTAACACAACCCTGTTTTCTTTGAATTGTATCGAAGAAAAAACAAGCTCATCACCTGCTTTTGCGCCAATAGAAAATGTACCTGAGGAATTGGTTGTTGTCATTCCCTCTGTCCGCGCATTGATCACATAAACCCCTTCCAGATCATTGACATTCGCACTTATTCGCCCGTTTAAAACGGTCTGGTCCTGAGCCTGAGACCAAGCGGTCTGCCCTAAAGCAAGAATCAGAAAACATACGAACCTGTGCATGACGACAAAATTTTAAAGATTTTCTTAAAGCTGTAAAAATATCTTAATGTTCTCCAAATTTAATACTAAGGAGTTGGTAAAAATATGTTAATTAAACCCCATAAAGAAGTATTCCAAAGAGAGTTTTTTAATACCTTTAACCGGTTCAACCTGAGTTTAAATTATATGAAAAGCATCATCATTGCCAGCACTTCTACTCTTCACGAAGGCAGCTATTTAGAGTATTTACTCCCTACTTTACAATCTCATTTTAAAGACTGCAAAAGCATTTTATTTATTCCGTTTGCCAGACCCGGAGGCATTTCGCATGACGATTACACTACAAAGGTTTCGGAAGCTTTTGCTTCGATTGATATCTCTGTTAAAGGAATTCACGAATTTGAGAATGCAGCAGACGCCATAAAAAATGCGGAAGGAATATTTACCGGAGGCGGAAATACCTTTTTACTGGTTACACAGCTTTACAAACACAATATTATGCAGCTTCTTTCTGAGACTGTAAAAAACGGAACTCCCTATTTAGGAACAAGTGCCGGAAGTAACATTTGTGGTCTTTCTATGCAAACCACTAACGATATGCCAATCATCTACCCTCCAAGTTTTCAAACCTTAGGGCTGATTCCTTTTAACCTGAACCCACATTATCTGGATCCTGACTTACAATCTAAACATATGGGTGAAACGAGGGAGACCAGAATTAAAGAATTCCATGCTTTCAACACAATCCCGGTCTTAGGTTTAAGAGAAGGCAGCTGGCTGGAAGTAAAAGGCGATAAAATCACTTTGAAAGGAAACCTGCAGGCGCGTTTGTTTCTGCAAAACGAAACTCCGACGGAACTGGAGACAGGCAGCGATCTGAGCAATCTGAAATAAAAATCCAATCTTTTTAAATTCCAAATTCCAGTTTATCAATCAAATTTGGAATTTGGATTTTTTACATGAATACGCTTGAATACAGGCAAAAACGAAAAAATCCTCAAACAAATATGTTTGAGGATTTTTTTAAGAGCGAAAGACGAGGCTCGAACTCGCGACAACCAGCTTGGAAGGCTGGAGCTCTACCAACTGAGCTACTTTCGCATTAACAGGGTGCAAATATAAAAAATTAAATCATTAAAAAAATAAAAATTAATAATTTTTTATTTTTGCTAAAAAGACCGAAACAATTAAATCTCAGTTTTTTTTAGAGCGAAAGACGAGGCTCGAACTCGCGACAACCAGCTTGGAAGGCTGGAGCTCTACCAACTGAGCTACTTTCGCATTAACAGGGTGCAAATATAAAAAATTAAATCATTAAAAAAACAAAAATTAATAATTTTTTATTTTTGCTAAAAAGACCGAAACGATTAAATCCCGGTTTTTTTTAGAGCGAAAGACGAGGCTCGAACTCGCGACAACCAGCTTGGAAGGCTGGAGCTCTACCAACTGAGCTACTTTCGCATTACTGCGGTGCAAAGATAAGGCATAAATTCAGTTAAATCTAAGCTTTTTGGTAAAAAAATTCAATAAAAAATCACATTTAATGATAACTTATTTAAAATTAAAAAGTTATAAAATCAATTATTTCTCATAAAATGGAGTTCGTATAAAAGAAACTACAGCAAAAGAAATTTATTCCGATTATCAATGCCAGCTTCGAAAGGAAAAATCAGCCGAAAGTTGTATCTTTGAAGGAAAAGTTTAGAAAACGGCCAACTTAACCGGTCTTATTTTAATAATGAAAAATTAATAAGAATTATTTCATTATTTGAGAAAATCAGACCTATATTTGCCGAGAAAATCAAATTTAAATCCGGAAAATCTTTGCAGAAAAGCTTCAAAAGAGTAAAGAATCTGAAAAGGCCGCAATCTAACGCAGTAAAACCTACTGCAACGTAGACAAAGCCAATTTGATTTAACATCAAAACGCTATTGTACGTTTACGAAAAGAACAAACTTCCATCTCCGGGTAATTTAGTTCGAATTAAAAACTGTAGCGTGTATTGTTTTATATTTAAAAGAATATTGAATGAAGAATTTTTACTTTTTATTTATAATATGCTTACTCATTAGCTGCAAAAAAGAAGCACCAAAAGTTATTCCGGTGGTAAAAAAAGCCGCCCCGGCTATTATACTTACTGACGAAAGAAAGGTTTCAATTGATACCGCTCTGATTGGTACTTTTAAGAGCGAAACACTTAAACTGTTCTACAACTCATCAGAGAACATGACCGTTTGGGGAAATCTAAAAAAAAGAACTTATGTTTTGTCGCAATTGGCCGATGCCGAGCAATTGGGTCTGGATCCTGAGGATTACAAAGCTTCGAGGCTACAAAAATTCGAAAGTAAAATCAGTTCGTTAAGTGATTCTGATCTGGCCACCTACGATGTTTTACTGACTTATAATTTTGAAAAATACCTCAACCATCTTTACAAAGGAAAACTAGACCCTAAAAAACTATACACCGATTGGGATCTTGAAGAAAAAACATTTGATGTAAACAATGTCCTGATAAAAGCATTCAACAAAAACAAACTGGACAGCATTGTAGACGGCATTCAATCGAAGGCGTCTCCTTACAAACAACTTTTAAAAGCACTGGAAATCATCAATACTTTTCCGGATGACGATATCCAACCTATTGAATCGGCTACCAAAATCACCTTGAATGACACTAACACCGCTTTGATCAACATCAAAAAAAGACTCTTGTTCTGGAAAGACATGACCGGAAAGGACAGTCTTACTTCTATTTATGACCACAAAACTTTCGAATCGGTTAAAAAATTCCAGGAAAGACATGGCTTAGCTGCCGATGGTGTTATTGGAGTTGGAACGATAAGTGCCCTTAATTTTTCTAAAGAGAAAAGAAAACATCAAATTATCGCCAACTTAGAACGCTGGAGATGGTATACTACTGATTTGGCCGAAGACTACTTTATTATCAACATCCCTGATTACAAATTAAACGTTGTCGAAAGTCAGGATACAACCCTGGTCCGTAATGTTGTCGTAGGAACAAGTAAGAGAAAAACTCCAATCATTACTTCAAAATTAAGAACGGTGGTTTTTAATCCAACCTGGACTGTACCGCCAACTATTTTAAAGGAAGATGTGGTTCCGGCAATGAAACGCAATCGAAATTATCTGGCGAATAAAAATATTACTATTTATGATACTGCCGGAAAGGAAGTCTCCCCTGCTGCCTGGAACGAAAATAAACCGGGAAATTACCGTTATGTACAAAGTCCGGGTTACAATAACGCTTTGGGATTAATGAAAATTTTATTTCCAAACAATCATAGTGTTTACCTGCACGATACGAACCATCGAAATAATTTCGGAAGAAACAACCGTTCCTTAAGTTCAGGTTGTGTGCGTGTAGAAAATCCGCTGGAACTGGCTGAACATATTTTGGGAGATTCAACAAATTGGTCTAAAGATAAAATTGACACCATCATCGCTTCCAAAAAGACAACGAGTATTCGAATCACAAAAAAATACGCCTTATACCAATGGTATTGGACGGCATGGAGCAAAAAAAATCAGCTCATTTTCAGAGCTGACATTTATAATCTGGATTCGGATTTGTATGCTAAATTAAGAAATTAGCCTCTCTTCCATCGCGAAACTTCTGGATGGATGGTAGATATACAAAAGCGATTTGTCTTTTATGATCTCGATAATTTCATTAGTTAATCCCATTGGAATTGCCGGACATCCCTGACTTCTTCCTAATCGTTTGTTGTTTCTGATAAACGATTCTGAAACATAATCAGCTCCATGCATGACAACTCCACGTTCTCGTGCATTGTCATTCACTCCGTTCTCCAGTCCGTCTAAGCGTAAAGAAACACCATGTTTACCTTTATATACTTCGCCTGTAGCATAAAATCCCAGACTGCTTTTGAAAGAGGAATTGGCATTTGAAAAATTAGATGCAAATTCTTCTCCGGTATTTCTACCATGAGCTACTAAAGAATTAAATAAAACAGTATTGGTAGCCAAGTCAATTACCCACAAACGTTTGGTATTTGACGACAGGCTAAAATCGATAAGTGTCAGGATGTCTTTTTGGATTACGCCTCTTTCTTTCAACAAGTAAAACCCTTTTAAGGCTTCAGAGAAAGTTCTAAGCTCAGGTAGTGAAAAGTGATTGGAATTTAAGGTATTGTAAATACTCTCAATTTTCGAATCAACTGTAAGCGTTTCTATTTTAGCAATAGTTCTTACAGCTGCTTTTTTAACTTCGGAGGTGTTGTTTGAATCTTTACCAAAAGATAACAGCAAAAACACCAGTAATGGATAAATCTTGTAAATCATTGAATTTCTTTAGGTTAAACAGAGGTTTGGGTTTGGCAAAAGTATAAAAAAAATATACCTGGCAAAATTTAAGACTGTAAATCAGCCCTTTTTTGGTGAAACTTTAACAGAATCAGCTTAACAAATTAGTATTTAGTTCAAAAAACAAATATTTTTGTAAGAGGTTTACTCAATGATGAAGAAAAAATTGATTTTTCGTACTTTTCTTGCAAAAAATACAGAAAAATCATTTATTTCAACTAAAACTGTAACATTTAAAAAAAAGCAAGGTCTATTAATCAAAGCGCTATATCCATTCTTCTATTTTTTAAAATACTATGAAAAAATTAGTTTTTATCAGCTTTCTCTTCTTTACTTTTTGGTGTCATGCCCAAAAGAAAACACTGCAGGCTGAACTGACTAAGGAGAACATTTTAATTGATGGGAAACTGGACGAACCAGCCTGGAAAAATGTTTCTCCTGCTACAGATTTTGTAATGTATCAGCCTGATAACGGTAAACCTATTCCGGACAATCAAAAAACCGAGGTAAGGGTTTTATACAACAATGATGCGATCTATATTGCCGCAACGTTGCACGATGACCCTTCCAAAATTTTAAAAGAAATTTCGCAGCGTGACAATTTCGGAACTTCTGATATGTTTGGTGTTTTTATCAACGGCTTTAACGATGGCCAGCAAAATTTTCAGTTTTTTGTATCGGCAGCAGATGTACAGGGCGACTGCATCATGACAGATGCCAATGGCGAAGATTATTCCTGGGATGCAGTATGGCTCAGTAAAGCGGTGTTGAATGACAAAGGATGGGCCGTGGAAATCAAAATTCCCTATGCTGCCTTGCGCTTTTCAGGCGGAGACAAACAAACCTGGGGGATTAATTTTTTCAGAGAGATCAGAAGGGAACGTAAAAAGTATACCTGGAATTTAATCGACACCAAAATTGGAACATTCACACAGCAAAATGGTAACCTGGAGGGAATCGTCAATATAAAACCTCCTACCCGATTGTTTTTTATGCCTTACGCTTCTTATTATTTAAATGCTTCAGACAGTCAAAAAACATATGGAACACTGAAAGGCGGTATGGATATTAAGTACGGTATTAACGATGCTTTTACTCTTGACGCGATTCTGATTCCTGATTTCGGACAAACCAAATACGACGATCAGATTTTAAATTTAGGTCCGTTTGAGCAGCAATTCAACGAAAACAGGGCCTTTTTTACAGAAGGAACTGATTTATTCAACAAGGGAGGTTTGTTTTATTCGAGAAGAATTGGAGGCAAACCTTCCATAGACATTACTTTAAATGACAATGAAAAAATAATTGAAGAAGTTCAGAATGTGAACCTCATCAACGCTTTAAAAATTTCAGGAAGAACTCAAAAAGGATTAGGAATCGGGATTTTAAATGCGGTTACTGAAAAAACGTTTGCCACAATAAAAGACACTCTTTCAGGCGAAACAAGACGTGTGGTCGCTGAACCTCTAACCAATTATAATGTATTGATTTTAGATCAGCGCTTTCGCAAAAATTCTTCCGTGACTCTTATCAACACCAATGTTACCCGAAATGGGCATTACAGGGATGCCAACGTAACGGCACTGGCCTGGGATTTAAGAACGAAAGCCAACACCTACAGCTTATCCGGTAATGTAAAATACAGTTTGATTAACGATACTGAAGACAAAAATGGTGTTTTCAGTACCATTCGTTTTGCAGAAACCAGCGGAAATTATCGCTATAGTATTGGCTCCGATTTTGTTTCTAAAGATTTTGCCCCCAACGATATGGGAATTAATTTTTACACCAATTATTACAATCTTTACGGAAATGGTAATTACCGCATTCTAAACCCTACAAAGCTCTTTAATACCTTCAGGGTTGACTATGATATGTATACCGAATTCAATAAAGAATCCGGAAAAGTACAGGACAACCGAATTAGCACAGAAGTCAATCTTTCTACTCTGAAAAACAATTTTTACGGTGCCGGGATTGATCTTTTCCCTCTAAATTCACACGATTATTACGAGCCAAGAGCCGACAACCGCTATGTTATCATTCCAAGAAAAATAGAAATCTGGGGAAGCGTTTCGACTAATTACAACAAGAAATTTGCTTTGGACTTAAATCCATTTGTAATCTTTGCGGACGAAGCAGGAAGAATGGCCTATGGCGTTGATGTTGGACCACGATACCGCTTTAGCGATAAGCTTTTACTAACCTATGCTTTTAGTTTTCTTCGAAGAAACAACAACAAAGGTTATATTGACGATTTTGACGATGATACTAATGATAACACTCCCGATACGATCATTTTTGCGAATCGAAATGTTATTACTTATTCGAACACTTTAAACGGAAAATACGCCATAAACAGTGCGATGACAATTAATCTGGCTGTAAGACAATATTGGTCTTACGCCGAAAACAAGGATATCCTCGAGCTTCAGCAAAACGGAACTTTAACGCCTTATTCGCAATACACTAAAAATAAAAACTCAAGCTTTTATTCCTGGAACACTGATTTGTCTTATTCCTGGTGGTTTGCTCCGGGTAGTCAGCTTTCCGTTTTATATCGCAATAATGGCGTTAATTTTGAACGCATTATCAACAAGGACTTTAAACACAACATCACCGATTTACTGAACAATCAGGCCTTAAAACATATCTTTTCAGTAAGTGTGAAATATTTTATAGACTATAATGGGGTCAAAAATAAGATCAGAAGGAGAGCCTAGCGTGAATTAATTTTAAAATTTTTAGGGTTCTGCAACCAAATTAGTATTTTTTACTACGCTTCATTTTATTAAACATAATTGTCACCGCGCTTTTTTGTCGACTTTAGAAATGACTTATCTTTGTAAAAAACGAAAACTAATGAACAAGAAAGTAATCCTTATGATTTTAGACGGTTGGGGAAAATCTCCTGACCCTAAAGTATCTGCAATAGACAATGCAAATGTTCCTTTTATAGACAGCCTTTACAAAAATTACCCAAGCGCTCAGCTTCGTACTGACGGATTAAACGTTGGTTTGCCTGAAGGTCAGATGGGAAACAGTGAAGTGGGTCACATGAATCTTGGTGCCGGAAGAATTGTATATCAGGATTTAGCCAAAATAAACTTAGCCGTAGCACATCAAACACTTGCCAAAGAACAAGTCCTTATTGATGCTTTTACTTATGCTAAAGAAAACAATAAAAAAGTTCACTTTTTAGGGTTAGTTTCCGATGGAGGTGTTCACTCTCATACTTCGCACTTACGCGGATTAATTGATGCTTCTCAGGAATACGGACTTGAAAATGTTTTTGTTCATGCGTTTACAGACGGTCGTGATGTTGATCCTAAATCGGGAGCAAAATACATTCAGGATTTAGAAGAGCACATCAAAAATACTCCTGTAAAAATTGCTTCAATCGTTGGGCGCTATTATGCAATGGATCGTGACAAACGATGGGAGCGTGTAAAACTTGCTTATGATTTAGTAGTAAACGGTATCGGAACTCCGTCTAAAAATGCGGTTTCAAGCATTCTTGACAGTTATGCACACGATGTAACCGATGAGTTTATCGCTCCAATCGTAATGGTTGACGAGCAGGAAAAACCATTGGCAACCATCACTGAGGATGATGTAGTTATCTTTTTCAACTTCAGAACCGACAGAGGCCGTGAACTTACAGAAGCACTTTCGCAGCAAGACTTCCACGAGCAGAACATGCACAAATTAAACTTGTATTATGTAACGCTTACCAACTACGACGAAACGTACCAAAATGTAAAAGTCGTTTACAACAAAGATAATATTACTGAAACTCTAGGTGAGGTTTTAGAAAAAGCAGGTAAAAAACAAATTCGTATTGCCGAAACAGAGAAATATCCACACGTGACCTTTTTCTTTTCCGGAGGAAGAGAAACTCCATTTGAAGGAGAATCACGTATTTTAAGAAACTCCCCAAAAGTTGCTACTTACGATTTACAGCCGGAAATGAGTGCCTATGAATTAAAAGACGCTTTGGTTCCTGAATTAAACAAAGGCGAAGTAGATTTTGTCTGTCTTAATTTTGCCAATGGTGACATGGTGGGTCATACCGGAATCATGAGTGCTGCAATTAAAGCCTGTGAAGCAGTAGATACCTGCGTAAAAGAAGTAATCGAAGCGGCTCTTGCCAACGACTACACCACGATTGTTATTGCAGATCACGGAAATTGCGAAACGATGATTAACCCTGACGGAAGCCCAAATACAGCACACACAACCAATCCGGTGCCAATTATTTTAGTAGATAAAGAGTTGAAAAATATTCAGGATGGTGTTCTGGGTGACATTGCTCCTACTATTCTGGAATTAATGGGTGTGCCTCAGCCAAATGCGATGACTTGCCATTCGTTGTTGTAGTATTTAGTTTTTTAGTCGCAGTATTCGGTCGCAGTTTTCAGTCTGAGTCGCGATAGTATTAAATCCTCAAAATAATTAAACCCGACAGTTTTTTTTTAAAACCTGTCGGGTTTGCTGTTTTAAAACGGGACCGGGAATAAAAAAAACAAACATAAATAATAGTTAAAATTTCTTAATTAATAGCTTTACTATTATCTTTGCAAAAAAAAATGTTTTTTCATGCAAATTATACTATCAAATATAAAAATGCAGATCAACGAAAAGATCTATGTAAAAGATCCGGAAACATCTGCGTTGGGAAAAAAAATAATTGAGCAGAGTATTCTTCTAATTGACGATATTGGTTTTGATAATTTTACCTTTAAAAAGTTAGGTGAAAAAATAGGCTCAAACGAAAGTTCCGTTTACCGTTATTTCGAAAACAAGCACAAGCTTTTGGTTTATTTATCTTCCTGGTACTGGAGCTGGATCGAGTATAAATTAGTTTTTAATACCACTAACATCACCGATAAAAAAGAAAAGCTTAAAAAAGCCATTACGATTGTAACCGAAAAAATATCTGACGATATTTATACAGATCATATTAATGAGTCTATTTTAAATAAGATTATAATTGCCGAGTTCACCAAAACACTTCATACCAAAGAAGTGGATCAGGAAAACAAAGAGGGCTTTTTCTTAATTTACAAAAGAATGATTAATCGAATTGTTGAGATTGTAAAAGAAGTAAATCCCGATTATCCTTACGCCAAATCACTGGTTTCAACCATTGTTGAAGGAAGTTTACATCAGCATTTTCTAACGGATCATTTAAAAACAATTACAGATTGTAATGAGACGGTTACGACAACTCAATTTTACCTAAACCTTGCAGAAAACGTTTTGCGCTAATTATAACAAAAACAGTATGACTCCTTTAAAAAGATTTTACCATTTACTTGAACTGGACAAAAAAGACATTTACCAGATTTTTTTCTATGCCATTTTTGCCGGATTAGTCAGTTTATCGCTTCCACTGGGAATTCAGGCCATCATTACTTTTATACAATCCGGAAGAGTTAGTGTTTCCTGGATTGTACTTATTATACTTGTAGTGGGTGGTGTGGCTCTTGTTGGAGTGCTTTCGTTTATGCAGCTGCGCATCACAGAGAACTTACAGCAAAAAATATTTGTTCGTGCTTCTTTTGAATTTGCAGCCCGTCTGCCTAAAATAAAATCAGAAGAATTGTATGGCACTTACCCACCGGAACTAACGAACCGATTTTTTGATACCCTAACCATTCAAAAAGGAACTTCAAAATTATTAACCGATTTTTCTGCTGCATTATTGCAGATTACTTTCGGAATTATTCTGTTGTCTTTATATCATCCCTATTTTATTGTGTTCGGACTCTTACTGTTCCTTCTTTTGTACTTTATTTTTAAATTTTCGTATAAATCAGGTTTAGAAACAAGTTTAAAAGAATCCAAATTCAAATACAAAGTGGCGGGATGGTTACAGGAAATGGCCCGTAATAATTTTAGTTTCCGTAATGAACTGAATTATGATTTTGCGCTTCAAAAAAACAATTCGATCGTAGCGGGTTATCTGAACTACAGAGAGAAACACTTTAGCGTAATCAAAAAACAGTTTACACAATTGATTATTTTCAAAGTCATTATTACCGCCAGTTTATTGTCTATCGGAGGGTATCTGGTACTAAGCCAGGAAATGAACATCGGGCAGTTTGTTGCTGCAGAGATCATCATTTTACTTGTGATTACATCGGTAGAAAAAATCATTCTGGGACTTGAAAGCTTCTATGATGTTTTAACTTCTGTTGAAAAAATCGGACAGGTAACGGACTTAGCTTTAGAGGAAAACTCCGAGTCTGATTCCCTAAACGATCACTGCTACAACAGCATCTCTTTAGAAACAGAGAATTTAAAATTCAAATTCCCGGATTCTCCAACCAACGCCTTAGATTCCATTACGTTAAAAATCGATCAGGGTGAAAAAATTGTTATTGAAGGTGAAAACGGATCAGGAAAAACAACGCTTATTCGATTGTTATCAGGCTTATTAAGACAAAGTTCGGGAGCTTTTTACATCAACGATGATACTTTCAGAAAAATAAATCTAAAACAATACCGCTCACAAATTGGCAGCATCATTCACAACGAAACACCATTTGAGGGCACTATTTTAGAGAACATCACTTTTAATGATCCAATGATCAGTACCGAAGATTTGAAATGGGCACTGGACGGAGTTCAGCTTAGTCCGCTGATTAAATTATTGCCTAAAGGCCTGAATACTCATATTCACCCGGAAGGAAAACAGTTATCGTCTTCTAATGCTCAAAAAATCCTGTTGGCCAGAAGTATTATCCACAAGCCAAAAGTGCTCTTTTACGAAGATCCAACAGACACTATGGACGAAAAAGTGGCGAATGAAATTATAGATTTTATTACTTCGGATAAGAACAAATGGACGATTATCGTTTCTTCCAAAAATCCATATTGGAAAACCAAATCGACGCGAAAAATTACAATGCAAAACGGTCAAATTATACTGGATCAAAAAAAACAATAAGCCATGTTAAATATCTCTGACAATAAAACAAAATTACAGCCGCTTGATCGCTATGAGACTGTAAGAAACCTAAGCAACAGGCCACATTATAAAATTTTAAACCGAATTATAATCGCATCTTCCATTCTGGGAATTATTGCACTTTTATTGCCTTGGACTCAGAATATTTCGGGTTCGGGAGCGGTAACCACTTTAAAACCCAACCAAAGGCCACAATCGATTCAGAGTGTGATTTCAGGACGTATTGAAAAATGGTACGTGCAGGAAGGTGACTTTGTTAAAAAAGGAGACACGATTCTGTTTATTTCTGAGATCAAGGAAGATTATATGGATCCTAATTTAGTTGAAAACACCAAAAATCAGGTCGATGCGAAGAAAAATTCCTTAGAATCTTATGGCGAAAAAGTAACCACACTTTCCGGTCAGATTCAGGCCATCGAAAACGAGCGAAAACTAAAACTGGAACAAGCCAGAAATAAAGTCAAACAATCGCTTTTAAAAATAAAAAGTGACAGTATCGATCTTGTAGCCGTAAAAACACAGTTGCGAATTGCCAATACACAGTACAATCGTTCGGTGCAATTAAACAAAGAAGGTTTGAAACCACTTACCGATGTCGAAGAAAAACGTCTGAAACTGCAAGATGTAGATGCTAAAATCATCACGCAGGAAAACAAATACCTCACCAGTAAAAATGAATACATCAATGCCAGAGTAGAGATTAACAGAATTACGGCGGAGTACGGTGAAAAAGTAGCCAAAGCAAGAAGTGATCAGTTTACCACCCTGAGCAATAAATTTGATACGGAAGCACAAGTGAGCAAATTGGAGAATCAATATGCCAATTACAGCTTACGTAATGGCATGTACTACATCAGAGCAGTACAGGACGGTTACATCAACCGCGCTTTGCAGGCAGGTTTAGGTGAAACAATTAAAGAAGGTACACCAATTGTAACGATAATGCCTTCTCATTATGATATCGCAGTAGAAACTTATATCAGTCCAATTGACCTCCCTTTGATCAGAAAAGGAGAAAAAGTACGCGTTTGGTTTGACGGATGGCCTACCATTGTGTTTTCAGGATGGCCGGATATGTCTTACGGAACTTTTGGAGGAACGGTGGTAGCGATAGAAAACTTTATCAGTGATAATGGTAAATACAGAATCTTAATTGCTCCGGACCCGGATGAGACGAAATGGCCAAAACAATTAAGCATTGGATCGGGCGCTCAAACTATTGCCCTATTAGACACGGTGCCAATTTGGTTTGAAATCTGGAGAACCCTAAACGGATTCCCTCCTAATTATTATAAAAGTACCCAAAAAGTAACTAAAGAAAAAAAATAATGAAACCAATACTTATCGCTTTTCTTTTTCTGGGCTGTACCGTTTTTGGCCAGCAGCCCTTCTCAAAAGAACTCACCTACAATGAGTTTTTGGGGTATGTAAAAAAATACCATCCATTGGTTAAAAATGCCAATTTGGAAGTCAGCAAAGCACAAGCCAATCTGATGATGGCACGTGGTGGTTTTGACCCAAAAATTGAAGTTGATTTCAGCCAGAAAAAATTTAAAGACAAAGAATATTATTCGATTCTAAACAGCAGTTTTAAGATCCCGACCTGGTACGGAATTGAACTGAAAGCCGGATTCGACAATAATGAAGGAGTTTACCTTAATCCGGAAAACACTACTCCCAATCAGGGATTAACTTCTTTTGGTATCAGTGTTCCAATTGGGCAGGGATTGTTCATCAACCAGAGAATGGCAGATGTACGAAAAGCTAAAATTCAGATGAAACTAAGTCAGGCTGAAAGAAAACTTCAGGCGGTTGGCATTTTGTATGATGCCTCACTGGCTTATTTCAACTGGAAGAAAAACTTCGAGGAAATGAAGCTTTATGAAATGTACAACAACAATGCTGAAATTCGTCTGAAAGGAATCAAATCGCTCATCGAACAGGGCGACAAACCGGCAATAGACAGTATTGAAGCCGGAATTATTGTAAGAAACAGAGCCTTAAGCCTGGAAGATTCTAAATTAAAATTAACCAAAGCCAAACTCGAATTATCGAATTATATGTGGCTGGAGAATAACATTCCGTTGGAAATTTCGGATGAGCTAGTGCCGGAAACAGCGCTTGAATCGACTTTACAAGAAACGCTGAAAACAAACGATCTACTGCAAGGCGATACCAACTTAGAAACACATCCGAAATTGAATGCTCTGCAAAATAAAATAGACATACTCAAGGTTGAAAAAGACCTGAAGCAAAACATGCTGCTGCCTAAAATAAACGTTGGGTATTCTTATTTATCTGATCCGAGATATATTGACAATTATAAATTTGACGATTACAAAATTGGTTTAGAATTTTACTTCCCTTTGTTTCTTCGAAAAGAACGTGGAAGTCTGAAACTGGCCAAATACAAACTTCAGGAAAATGAATTTGCTCTTGCTCTGGAACGAACACAGCTGACCAACAAAATAAGTGCACAGAAAGTAGAAATCAATTCGCTGATTAGACAAAAGAAACTGGCAAAAAATTTAGTAGAAAATAATGCCGCGATGTTAACCTCAGAAGAACGATTGTTCTCTTTCGGAGAAAGCTCATTATTTCTGATCAATACACGCGAAAACAATCTGGTTAGCGCAAAACTAGCCTCAATTGCTCTGGACAACCGATTTTACATCTCAAATTCAGAGTTGTTCAAAATCATGGCCAATCCGGATTAAAGTTTAAAATCTATTTTAACACATAGAAACATATTTCTTTTTGCGTTCTTTTTTGCGCATTCAATCTATGTCTCTATGTGTTAAATTGTTTTTTTGCTGATGGATTAAGCCAAATAATGATACGTCCACTCGACGGCATAAATCACGAGTCCAATGAGACCTCCTACCAAAGTTCCGTTGATTCGGATGTACTGCAGATCTTTTCCGATCTCCAGTTCTAATTTTTCCGAAACCTCCTTCCCATCCCAGCTTTTCACAGTAGACGAAATCAAATCTCCAATTACTTTTTTATTGTTTAGCAGCATCGAAAGCAAATCGTTCTTGATGAAATTATTGATCTTGTCGATCATAACGGTATCTTCTTTTAATCCGTTTCCGAACCCCTGAATCAAACCCGAAATATTTTTCTTAATTGACGATTCTTCACCCTTTTCCAAATCAGCTGAAATCGATCTTTTTATTTCATCCCAAATTCCGTTGACATAATCCTGAACCTCTTTTTTTCCGGCAAAACTTAGTATCACAGTATTAATCTTTTCCCGCATCTCTTCTGAATGCTTTACTTTGTCCAGAAAATTATGCACATACTCGTCTATCTTAATTCGGATTGCACTTCCGGGCTGTTTTGCTTCGTTTAAAAAATCAGCAAGCCCATTAAAAACCCCCTCTGTAATGCTTTTATCTGCCAAACCAAAACTTAAAAATGGTGTCGATGCTTTCACTTTTTTCCGAATCAGGTCTTTATTATTAGCAAGCTCTGCACTCATGACATTCAAAACATTTGTCAGCAGTTCCTCTTTCACGTTCCCTTTCTGCAAAGGCTCTAACGCCAACGCTACCCAATCGCCAAAGTTGATTGCTTCCAGTTTTTCTTTGAACTGAACCTGAATGAATCGCTTTACATCTTCATCTTTTATCGTTTTTAAAACTCCGGGAATGATATTAACCGCCACAACACTGGCAATTTTATTGGCATTCTCCTCCTGCGAAAGCCAATCAGCTGCTTTTGTAGCAAAATTAAATTCTTCGAGTTTTATTTCCAGTTTCTCCCGATTCAGAAATTCTTCCGAAACAAAATTCCCTAAGTTTTCACCAATTTCATTTTTCTTAGTCGGAATAATGGCCGTATGCCAAATCGGAATTCCTAACGGATGACGAAATAAGGCCACCACTGCAAACCAGTCGGCGATACCACCCACCATCGCCGCTTCACTAAAAGCCTGAAGCATCGGAATCTTAAAATAAACCGCTATTACAAACAAAAGCACTGCGATACCTAAGAGTCCCAATGCATTATTTTTCATCCGCTTCAGGGCTTTCTTCTTTACTATATTTTCATGATCTACAGACGTTTCCATAATTTAATTCATTTCAATGATTACTAATTTACGTTTTTTCTGTGAACTAATAATTCCTCTTCATTGTCCGTTTGCCATGAATTCACGAATTTTTCTTTGTAATCTTTGTATAAACATTGATACGTTAAATCTTAATAGTCAAGTACAATCTAATTGATCTCAATTCGTGAATTCGTGGCGAAAAATTTTTACATAAAAAGATAATATTAAAATTTGTACTTTTGCGAACTGAAAATCCGAAATTATGATTATTGTAAAATCACGTGAAGAAATCGAATTAATGCGCGAAAGTGCTTTGATCGTATCTAAAACATTAGGAATGATTGCTTCTGAAATTAAAGAAGGAGTAACTACATTATACCTGGACAAACTGGCTGAAGAATTTATCCGTGATCACGGTGCAGTTCCAAGCTTCTTAGGTCTGTATGATTTCCCGAATTCACTTTGTATGAGTCCAAACTCTCAGGTTGTACACGGAATTCCGAACAATACACCTTTGAAAAACGGTGACGTTATTTCGGTAGATTGCGGTGCATTCAAAAATGGATATCACGGTGATCACGCCTATAGTTTCGAAATTGGAGAAGTTGCTCCTGAAGTTAAAAAACTTTTGAAAGTAACTAAAGAATCTCTTTACGTAGGAATCAGAGAATTTAAAGCCGGAAATCGCGTGGAAGATGTTGGAAATGCGATCCAAAAATATACAGAAGCTCACGGATACGGAGTAGTTCGCGAGTTGGTAGGACACGGTTTAGGGCAGAAAATGCACGAAGAACCTGAAATGCCAAACTACGGAAAACGCGGTCGCGGAAAACTGTTTGTGGAAGGAATGGTTGTAGCAATCGAGCCTATGATCAATCTTGGAACCCGAAACATCAAACAACACAAAGACGGCTGGACCATTACTACCGCAGACGGAAAAGCAAGTGCTCATTTCGAACATGATGTCGCTTTAGTGGATGGTAAACCAGAAATTTTATCGACTTTTCAATACATCTATAAAGCACTTGGAATCGAAAGCAATGAGGAAGATGAATTCCGAAAAGTGCCGTTGATTCTGTAACAGTTATTCCGCAGAGATTCACAAAGATATACGCCAAGATTCACAAAATTCATTTATTATAAGCCTTTGGAAGATGTATGAAGAAAACACAGAATCTCGCGAAAAATTAGATGCAATTAGCTATAAAATAATCGGACTTGCTATTGAAGTTCACAAACAGCTTGGACCTGGTTTATTGGAATCAGCTTATCAGGAATGTTTGTACTATGAAATTGTAAATTCCGGTTTGATTGTCGAAAAGCAAAAAGCACTGCCCATAATCTATAAAGATATACAACTGGATCATGGCTATAGAATTGATTTATTAATTGAAAATAAAATTGTAATTGAATTAAAAACTGTTGAAGCTTTTACAGATGTACATGTTGCTCAAATCTTAACCTATTTAAAACTTGGCAATTACCCATTAGGCCTTCTTATTAATTTTCATTCAAAAATTTTAAAAAACAACATCAAAAGATTTATAAACACTTTGTGAAGCTTTGCGCCTCCTTTGTGAAACTCTGTGAAACTACTCATGAAGAAACTTTTTAAACTCGTACTTAACACCATTCCCCGTCCAATATTAATTCGTTTAAGTTATGTGGCGCGTCCTGTTTTAGCTTTATCATTAAGAGGAAGCAAATATACCGATCCGATTGACGGAAAAAGTTTTAGAAGTTTTTTACCTTATGGATACGGGAAACAACGTAACAATGTGCTTTCGCCAAGTACACTTTCATTAGAGAGACATCGTTTGCTGTGGCTGTATTTAAACGATCAGACTGATTTTTTTACAGCACCTAAAAAAGTATTGCATTTTGCTCCGGAACAGGCTTTTTACAAAAGATTCCGCAAGCAGAAAAACCTGGATTATACTACAACCGATTTGTTCTCGCCTTTGGCAGATGTAAAAGCAGATATCTGTAATTTGCCTTTCAAAGACAATGAATACGATGTTATTTTATGCAACCACGTTCTAGAACATATTCCGGATGACACAAAAGCGATGCGTGAATTATATCGTGTTTTAAAACCAGGCGGAATGGCGATTCTTCAAATCCCGCAGGACTTATCAAGAGCGGTTACTTTTGCTGACGATACCATCACCGATCAAAAAGAACGTGCCAGAATATTTGGTCAGTACGACCACGTGCGTATTTATGGCCGTGATTATTTTGACAAGTTAAGAAGCATCGGTTTTATCGTAATCGAAGAAGACTACACCCATAAAATTGCTCCGGAACTGGTAGAAAAATATTGTCTGGCAAAAGGCGAAATCATCCCGCTTTGCTTCAAACAGGAAAACTAATTCTTTCACCATATAAGTGATACAAGTTCATTTAAAAAGAGTTTTCAAATTATTGATATTTTGAAAACTCTTTATTTTTTTGCCCAATCTCTAAATTATAAGCCAGCCAAATCCCTAAATCTTGGAACCTACAAAATCATTTCAGTTTTGCTTTGACATCAGTTTTGAAAAAAACCTGAATGTCTACCTCCCAACAGCTTATATCATTGAGAATACCGATGATATTAAATATCTAGACAAAAAAGCGAGTACAGATGTACTTGAAAGTTTTGGAGTTCTTTTTGAAAATTTAGATTCCAATACAAAAAAAATACTGACGGCTTGCGACTCTTTAAAACCTGATTTTATTTTCAAGAAATTCAGCGCCAAAATCAAATCGGCTAAAACAATTGCTGATTTACAAAAAGATTCCAAAATTGAATTTGCCATTCGTCAGCATTTAAAATTTAACTTAGAATCCTTTTACAATCTAATTGTAAAAGAACAATTTCCATTCTCTGCTAACATGAGTGCCGAAAAGGATTTTTATCGCTGGAGAGTCGATACAAATCCGTTAGAATTTGAACCTCAGATTCAATTTGACAAACACGCTGAAGGCATTACTTATACTTTATCTTTAAAAGAAGGCGAAACCACATTTTTACCAATGGATAAAAGTGTGGATATTCTTTTGGACGAACCAAGCTGGTTGATTATCGACAAAAAACTTGGGCAGTTAAAAGAACTTAATTCTAAAAAACTGCTGCCATTTTTAAAGAAGAAATCAATCGAAATACCATCAAAACTAGTTGACAATTACTTCAAGAATTTCATTCCGGAAATAGCAAAAAAAATCGACATCGAATCTACCGGCTTTGAAATTGAGCTTCGTGACACCATCATCTCCTGCACGGTTCAGCCTGTTTTTGATTTCTTTAAAAACTGTTATTACCTCAACCTTTTTTTTGACTATAACGGCTATTCGTTTGATGCGGGTAAAACTAAAAAAACACACTCTTTTGTGGATTTTAGTGTTGCAAACGAACCTAAAATTATTCAGTTCAAACGAAGCGCTGATGAGATTTCCTATACAGACAAATTACTCAGTCTTGGTTTAACAAAAATCAAAAATGAATTGTTTGGATTGAGTTCAGATGCTGAGACTTCTGATCCGTATGTCAATATTCAATTCATTATTGACCATAAAGAACCACTCGAAAGTCTGGGTTTTACAATTCAGAATCTCAAACTCGAAAGCAAAGAAATCATCACCGAAAGCAACACCATTTCAATTGCAAAAGAAACAAAAGCCGATTGGTTCGACATTAAAATAATCATTACAATTGGTCCTTATAAAATCAATTTCAGCGAAATAATTCCAAACATAAAAAGCAAAGAAAGACTCTTTATGTTACCTGACGGAAATTACTTTTTGATTCCGCTGGAATGGTTTAGTAAATACGGCTCTCTGGCAAAATTGGCAAAGACAGAAAACGGAGCTGTTTTGTTGCGTAAAAGCAATTTTACAGCTTTAGACAGTATTTCAGAAATCGCCAATGATCCGGACCAGATTCATAAAGCTGAATTTACAGCTTCAGATTTACTAAAAGCAACCCTGAGACCGTATCAGATTGACGGTGTAAAATGGCTTTTAGGTCACTTTAATGCCAATCTTGGCGCGTGTCTGGCCGATGATATGGGACTTGGAAAAACGCTGCAGACTTTAGCGGTTTTAGTTGCGGTACAGGAGCAACTGGGCTTTACGACCAAAACGACCAATTTTGATTTATTCTCAAACGATACGACTATCGAAAGAGAACCCCTGAAGGCCTTGATCGTTCTCCCTTCTTCTTTGGTTTTTAACTGGTACAATGAAGCCGGAAAGTTTACGCCTCATTTTTCGAAAATGCAATATGTGGGCAATGACCGAAAATTGCTGGCAAGCAGATTAAATTCAACCGATTTAATTTTTACGAGTTACAGCATTGTTCATCGTGATATTTCTATTTTAGAAAAATATGATTTCCGCTATTTAATTCTTGATGAAAGTCAATACATTAAAAACAAAGATTCTAAAATTTTCAAAGCCATCAATAAAATTAGTACGGGACATAAAATTGCTTTGAGTGGTACACCAATCGAAAATTCACTTGACGATTTATGGTCGCAGATGCAGTTTATAAATCCGGATATTTTGGGGAGTTATGCTTTTTTCATGGAAAATTTCAAAAATCCTATTGAGAAAAAACAGAACGAAGAAGTTTTAAATGAATTAAAAAACCTGATCCAGCCTTATATTTTAAGAAGAACCAAAGAACAGGTTTTAAAAGATTTACCTGAATTGACAGAGCAGGTCTATTACTGCAATATGGATGCTGAACAAGAAAAACTATACGAAAAAGAGAAATCAAAAGCACGTAACTTTTTACTAAAAACGGATGGATCAGGTCCTGATAAAATTAGTATTATCAACACTTTAATGAAGTTGAGACAGCTGAGCAATCATCCCAAAATGGTCGATCAGGATTCTGAAGTTGATTCTGGAAAATACATTGCCGTTACGAATTACCTGAAAAACTTAGTCAAGGGAAAACAAAAAGTAATCATTTTTAGCTCCTTTGTGACCAATTTGAATTTTTATACTGATTGGTGTAAAGAAAACAAAATAGAATATTGCGAGATTACTGGTGAAACTCCGTCACAAAAAAGAGAGCAGCAGGTAAAACGATTTCAGGAAAAAGAAAACCCGTTATTATTCTTTATTTCCCTTAAGGCGGGTGGTGTTGGTCTCAACATTACCATGGCTTCTTATGTCTTATTCCTAGATCCATGGTGGAATCCTTTTGCAGAGAAACAGGGAGTGGGAAGAGCACATCGTATAGGACAATTGAACAAAGTAAACGTAGTTCGTTTCATTTCAAAAAACACAGTCGAAGAAAAAATCATCAAATTACAGGAAAACAAAAAACTACTCTCGGATTCACTTTTGGAAGAAAGTCATATCAGCGACGAAATTGAAGCTAATCTCGAATACCTGCTGGGTTCCTGATAAATTGTTTTCAAAACCTCTAAAACAGCATCTTATTAGGTTCTATAAAATTGTTATATTTACAATCTTACAACTTAATAAGATGCCAAAAAAATTGTTTAGAAACCTCTTTATATTTTTCATTTTTGCTTCGGCTACTGCTCAGGAAATACAAACTGAAGTAAATCCGCCTTACAATATTAAAACGGTCTCTTTTATTCAGAACGGTAGTAATGTCGTTCCAATCTTCGAATTGGGGGAAGCTTTTCAATTTCAATTTGACGATTTATTTGGCAATGAAGCCAATTATTATTTTGAAGTGATACACTGCGATTACAACTGGAAACCGTCTGATATTCCGAAAACAGACTACATCAGCGGTTTTGACAATCAGCGAATTACCGATTATTCGAATTCGTTTAATACACTTCAAATCTATTCGCATTACCGACTTCCTTTCCCGAATCAGTTTACCAGTCAGCTGCGTATTTCCGGCAACTATATGCTTCGTATTTTAAATGAGGACAAAGAAGTTGTGCTATCCAGAAAGTTTATCTTATACGAAAATCACTGTACTGTAGCGACTCAGGTAAAAAGAAGCCGGGATTTGTCTAACATAGAACACAAACAAAATCTGGATTTTAATATCAGCTCTAATGATATTGTTTTTCAGACTCCGCTGCAAAATATAAAAGTACTACTGTTACAAAATGGCAACTTTAACACTTCTATTAAAAATATTGTGCCGCAATACACCATTGGGAATCAGCTGGTGTACAAATACGATAAAGAAACTCAGTTTTGGGGTGGTAATGAGTTTTTGTATTTTGAAAACAAAGACATCCGCGCAGCTAGCACCAATGTAGCCAAGGTAGGAACCAGTGGCGACATTTATAACTCTTATTTGTTTACCAATCTGGCAAGAGCCAATCAGATTTACTCGAACAATCAGGATGTAAACGGAAATTTCGTAGTGAAAAATATCAATGCTTCCAACAATGAAATTGAAGCTGACTATGCCTGGGTATATTTCAGCCTGTCCGCTCCAACTTTCAGAGCCTCGAATAAGGATATTTATATCAGTGGGATGTTCAACAATTACAGCTTAGCTCCAGAATATAAGATGGATTATAATTCAGAGAAAGGTATTTTTGAAAAAGCAATTGTGATCAAACAGGGGTTTACTGCTTTTCAATACACGGTTGCCGATAAAAAAGGAGTGATTGATTATGAAAATGCCATAGACGGAAACTTTTATCAGACTGAGAATGAATATACCATCCTGGTGTATTACAGAGAAAGCACAGATCGATACCAGAGAGTGATTGGCAAAGGAAATGCAAACTCGATAAACATCATAAATTAAAACATTGTTAAGGATTTAGGCAGAAAGATTTTTTTTCGTAGCTTTGCACCTATAACGCACACATATATACTACTTTAGTATGGTTTCTCAGATAACAAGAGGCATAAAAATATCTGTTTTGACTAGTTTTGAAGGTACTTACTTCAAGAACTATAAGATTCACTTTGCTTTTAGCTATGTCGTTACAATCGAAAATCACAGCAAAGATTCTGTTCAGTTAACTTCCCGTCACTGGGAAATTTTCGACTCTTTGAACGACCTTGAGATTGTTGACGGTGAAGGTGTTATTGGGAAAAAACCGGTTTTAAAACCCGGCGAAAATCACACTTATAGTTCAGGCTGTTTATTGTCATCTCCTTATGGTGCGATGAAAGGTCATTTTAATATGATCAACTTTACCACTACCAAAACATTCAAAGTAATTGTTCCTACTTTCAGAATGTGTGCTCCTTTTGCTTTAAACTAAGTTAGAATAAAATACTTCTTAAGTTTTTCGGTTATTGAAGTATCTAAACTTTGTGTGTTTAGATAAAAGTCTTTATTATGCGCCATAAACTCTTTTAGATTGCTATTTTCTTTCCAAAGTAAAACTCTCCCATTTAAAGTGTCAGCTCCCGTATACACGAGCATATTTCCTAAAAACAAGTCTTTTTCTAAAGGCTTTATCTGAATGGAGAATTGAGAATAGGAATTGTTTTTTTCTACAAATTCGGCTATCAGGTGATTCTCTGCATTGCTGATTCTTCCAATTCCTTTAAAATTTTTATTGTTTACTTTAAGCTTTAGCTCCCCTAATTTATTTAAAACCTGAAAAGAAATCGAAACAAGATAATTGTTCTGATCCCTAAAAAAACCGAGATAATCTCCAATTAAAAACTTAATGATTTTGGCCCTACTTAAAGAGACAGACAGATCGGACATTTTTTGAGGTAAAATCCCTTCTACTTCCATTCTTTGAGAATGAAGGTAGTAATAGAAATCCGGGTTAATTTCTTTGCTTCTTACTTTTTCATTTTGTGATTCCAGATTCTCAACCAATTCAAAAATTATTTTCCCAACTACAGGATTATTGTGCCTTGCAAATCCGCAGTAAGCTCCCAACAAGACTGGTTTTGTCATCATGTTATTTCCATAAAACAGATTTACAAAACACTCTTTGTTTAAATTCGAATTTTCTTTGCCAAAATAAAAAGAGAGCGCATTTTCTCCGCTTGAAACACATTTACCATAATAATTATAAAAAGAAGGTTCAAATTCTTTCTCCCAGTAGAGAATCTCCCATGAGGCTGTTTTCATTTTATAAATCGTAAACTTCGATTTAATATAGTATTGCTTATCTTCTACATAATAGCCCACATAATATAAAGTTTCGTCCTTGACGGCGATACTATTATAATTAATTTCTTCTAATTGTCTTAATTCATTAGTGATGTGCGGAGAGTTTTTCAAATAATCCTCATAACTTTTATATCCTGCCGCAGCGATCAGTAACGACAGGTATTCTCTTCTCAATTTAATGTCTTTATCATGTCCTTTCTCAATATCTTTTATTTTATTATAAAGATATTTTCCATTAATCCAATTTCCCGTTTTATCAATTATAAACTTTTTAAGATTGGGCATTGCCTCATTGTATTTTCCAAACCCATAAAGTTGAAAAACGCTAAGTGTCTTTATTTCGATTTCATAGTACGCTGAAAACGAAATTAATATTTCCTTATGAAGGCTTAGTAAAAATTCATTCGACAAATTAATTCCTCTGACACTCATTCTTATTGACAATTACATTAATAAATCAAAAATACAACATTCCAGTTTAATTCCAATTTAAAAAAAGTAACCTAAAATAAACAGGAATAATTATTTTGAAATAGGAATATCAATACTTTTAACAAATAAATATTTACTAACCTTACCCGCTATTCAAATGAAACTTTTACTATTAATCATTTTATGTTGTGGTCAAATCGTTTTGAGCCAAGAGAAAAGAAGTATTGGAGGCCGCATAACCGATGATTTAGGTTCTCCTGTTTCGGGCGCTTCTGTAATGGAGAAATTAAATCCTAAAAATGGAACCATTACTGATTTTGATGGGTCTTTTATTTTACAATTAGACGAAAACTCAAAAGAATTAGAAATCTCTTCAACAGGATTCAAGAGCAAAGTAGTTGCTGTAGAAGGCACTATCGTAAATGTCTCTTTAGAACAAAATGAAAATGAACTGAAGGAAGTCACGATTAAAGGATTTGGCTCTTTGGCAAGTAGAGCCAGAGTAAGACTGCAATCGATACAAAGTTTACCGGAAACGACGGTTGCCGTAAATGCCCAGACTATTGAAGCCAATGGGATCAATAATATCCAAACCTTTACCTCTCAAATTTCGAATGTAACTTTCAATCAGGCGCAACAGCCCGGAGTTAACTTTCTTACCGTAAGGGGGATTTCGCAAATACGAAATGGAGAATCTCCTGTTGCCGTTGTGATCGACGGAATGACTTTACCCGATGCAAGTGCTATGAACATGTCCCTGTATGATTTAGAATTATTGGAATTTGTGAAGGGTCCGCAAGGAACTTTATACGGGAAAAATGCCATCGCCGGCGCTATTAATATCACAACCAAAGACCCTACAAATAAGTACAAAAATAAAATTACGCTCTCTACGGGAAACGGAGGTTTACTTGGTGCCAGATTTTCCTCTTCGGGGCCACTTGCAAAAAACAAGTTTTACTACAGTGTATCGGGAGGTTATAAATCGTTTGACGGACTAATAAACAACACTTTTTTAAATAAAAAAGTAGATTTTTCCAAAGAATACAATATTCGGGCAAAATTAAAATATGTGTTCAACTTGCAATGGTCTGCAACCTTTGTTCAGGACAATTTTAAAATTAAAGCTGGCGGAAATTATTATGTTACCAAAACAGACATCTTTAACGCTTCGATTCCTCCTCTTGCAGACAATGATTATTCTCATGAACCTTTTGGTGATATTATGGGAGACTCCCAATTATCCAATTCTTTAAGCAGTTTAAAAATTGAAGGTAATTTAAGTAAAGTAAGATTTCAATCTGTGACTTCTTTTAATGCTACCAAAAGATACTATATTGGAGAAAATGATTATTCGCAATATGCCTTCAGCAAGGTGTCTCAGGACTCTGACTCTGATACTTTTAGTCAGGAATTCAGGCTTACTTCTAAAGATTCAAAAGACTCTAAATTTAATTATACCGTTGGAACCTTATTCCAAAACAGCAAACGCTACTTAAACACGTCGACTTTTTTGAATAAAACGTTTTACGAAGGCGGTTATACAGACGCTTCCGCCGCAAATGCCAAGTACGACACCAAGCCATTGGTTGGCAACAATGACGATAATACGATAAGAACAATTGCTGCATTTGTTTTTGGTGATTACAAAATAACTTCAAAGTTAACCGCATCAGCCGGAGTGCGTGCGGATAATGACCAATTGGAAAACAAAGCACATATTTCTCATACGTTTTCAAAAACTAATATAACCGTTTGGCAGCCTAAACTTTCCTTAGCTTATCAATTTTCTGAAACTGTTTTAGGCTATGTAAATTATGGAAAAGGATACAGAAGTGGCGGATTTAACTCGGCCAAAACGATAAAATTTGAGAAAGAGTACCAACCTGAATTTACAAATAATTACGAAATTGGTATTAAAACCAGCTTTTGGAACAACCGAATTATTTTTAATAATGCTTTTTATCAAATCGATTTCAAAAATCAGCAACAATATACCTTTATTCCCCTTACCCCTTCTGTACTGGGCATTTACAATCTGGACAAAGTAAAAATATCCGGATTTGAATCTGAAATAAAATTTAAAGCCACTAATAATTTAGACTTTTTTGCCGGTTTAGGCTTTAATAACGGCAAAATTGAAAAAGGAAGTTACAACCAGTTAACGAATGCCGCCGCTTTTGATTATAAGACTTATAAAACAATTGACATTAGCGGCAACACCTCTCCCTATACTATAAAAAATACCCTTCAGGTTGGTGGTAATGCGAATTTTGCCCTGAGCGAAAAATCAACTTTAGGATTTTATGTAAATGCAGATCACAGAGGAGAACAGTTTTGGGATTCTCGTGAACAATACAAACAGGAACCTTTTACCCTTGTCAACGCCAGAGTAAATTTAAACCTAAGTCATTTTGGATTAACGCTTTGGGCAAATAATATTTTTAATACTAAATACAATCCCGAATTTTTTCCTACGGCCGAGTTTGGGTTTAACAATTTAAGATTTCCAAGCACTCCATGTACTTTGGGCTTAGATCTATCCTATAAATTCTAATCAGAACCAAAAATCATTTTATAAAAACCCAATACCAGACATATGAGAGTTGCAACAGACATAGGAGGAACTTTTACCGATTTAGTTTTCTTTGACTATGATAAAACAAACAAAGAAGTTACCACTGTAAAAGTATCAAAAGCAAGCACAACTCCTGGCGAGTTTGAAAAAGGAATACTAAACGCTATCAAAAAAATCGATCTGGATTTACGTACTATCGAATTTTTTGCTCATGGTACAACCGTGGTAATTAATGCCATTACAGAACGAAAAGGTTCTAAAACGGCCTTAATTACAACACAAGGATTTAGGGATGTTCTGGAAATAGGAAGAGGGACACGACCTGATTTATACAACTTCAATTTCAAAAAAGAAGCTCCTTTTGTAGAACGTTACCTGCGTCAGGAAATACAGGAACGCATTAATTACCTGGGCGAAATTGTAACTCCGCTAAACACAGACAACCTGGATGATTTACTGCACTATTTTATTGATGAAGGTGTCGAATCGATAGCAATTTGCTTGTTACATGCCTACAAAAACCCTATTCATGAAAAAAAACTGTGCGAAATTATAAAACAAAAATACCCGCAAATTCAGGTTATTGCATCACACGAAGTTACAAGAGAGTGGCGGGAATATGAGAGAACCAGCACAACTGTGCTATCTGCTTATGTTAAACCTATCGCTACGAAATATTTGAATAATCTAACCCATAACCTTCAAAAAAAAGGATACCATCATAACTTGTATATCATGCAATCCAACGGTGGCATAACAACGGTTGATGATGTAAAAGCAAACCCTATAACCCTTATCGAATCGGGTCCTGCAAGCGGTATGTTAGGTGGCGTTGTACTAGGAAGAACAATAAACAAACAAAACTTAATTATTTTGGACATTGGCGGTACAACAGCAAAATGTTCTTTGATTGAAAATGGGGTCCCAAAAATTGTAACGACTTATACTATCGAGAAAACAAAAACACAGGCCGGATTTCCTATCCTAACCCCTGTCATCGATATTGTCGAAATAGGAAATGGAGGCGGCAGTATTGCCTGGATAGATTCTGGTGGAAAAATGCGGGTTGGCCCTCATAGTACAGGTGCAAGTCCGGGACCTTCTTCGTATGGAAAAGGAGGAACTTCGCTAACTACAACAGATGCCAATGTGATTTGCAACAGGATTCACAAAGACTATTTCCTTGGTGGTGAATTAAAACCCGATTTTGACAGTATAGAAAAAGCAGCAGAACCGCTTCGAAAAGAATTAGAAATGTCTACTGTCGAAATTGCGCGAGGTATCATTCGTATTGCAAATTCGAATATGGTTAATGCTTTAAAGAGCGTTTCAGTCAATAAAGGATACGACCCCAGAGACTTTTCTTTGGTTGTTATTGGAGGCGGAGGCCCTATGCATGGCGCTTACTTAGCCGAAGAATTGCAAATACCAGAAGTAATTATCCCCCTAAATGCAGGTGTATTTTCAGCATTTGGTATGTTAATGTCCGACCTGAGAAGAGATTACATTCGTACAGATGTCTTAGATTTAAAACAAAACAACCTGAACACGCTTCAAAAGGTTTTTGACGAAATGGAAAAGGAATCTATCCATGCTTACGAAAAAGATAAATATGAAAAAGAAGTCATTCATTTTGAATATTATTTAGACTTAAGGTATAATGGTCAGGAGCATTCTGTTAAACTAAAACTGAATGATGTAAAAAAGCTAAACCTTAAAGAAATCGAGGATGCTTTTCATCTCTTACATAAAAAAAGATACACTTTTAAACTTGACGATACTATTATCGAAATTGTAAATTATCATTTGGTTGCTGAAGTAAAAGTAAACAAACCTCTCATTGGAAAAGTTGAAGCAAAAAACACCTCTGTTGAAGATGCTTTAATCACAACAGAAAAGGTAGATTTTGACCAGCAGGGTATCTTCCTAAGTCATTTTTACGAGCGCGAAAAACTAAACCCAAATTGGGTTATTCAAGGCCCCGCAATTATTGTTGAAAGCTCAACCTCAACTGTAATCCCTCCCAATTGTGAAGGCAGAATTGATTCTTACGCCAATATTATTATCTCTAAAAAAAATACAAATGAGCTTAGATAAATTCACATCCGACATCATTCAGGATTCCTTAATAGCGATTGGCGAATCTATGTTTGAAACGATTCAAAGAACAAGTATGAGCCCAATTATATATGAGGCTTTAGATTATGCTGTTGGTATTACAGATGGCGACGGAAAACTTTTGGCTCAGGGAAACGGAGTTATTACTTTCCTTGCTGCCATGAGTCTTGTTGTCGAAGAAACATTAAAACAATATAAAGACAACCCCTTAAAAGAAGGAGATGTTATCATCGCTAATACTCCCTATGTTGGCGGCGGAACTCATTTGTCGGACATTGCGATCATTACTCCTATTTTTTATCAGGGAAAAAGGGTTGCGTTTACCGTAAACAAATCGCACTGGACTGATATTGGAGGCACAAACCCGGGATCTGTTTCTACTGTTTCTACCGAAATTTATCAGGAAGGATTACATTTTCCTTTTGTAAAAATAAAAGACCAAGGGGTTCTAAATGAAGGTTTAATCAAAATGTTAGAAGTAAATGTCAGACTTCCAAAAAGCACTTTGGGTGACCTCTATTCCGGTATTGCTGCCAATGATGTTGGAGGAAACAACATTATCAGGCTTATCGAAAAATATGGTCTGGAAGCTTATGAAAAAGCCGCTGTTGAATTTATGGAATATGGTGAAAGAATAAGTTTACTAGAGTTGCAAAAAATTCCGAATGGCATTTATGAAAATACGGGCTGGATAGAAAATGATGGTTTCGGAAATGGTCCTTTTCCTCTAAAATTAAAAATAGAAATTACAGACTCCTGTATGATTTGCGACTTTACAGGCTCACACAAACAATTAAAAGGCCCTTTAAATTTGTCCCGAACAGGTCTGGAAACCGCTGTCAGAGCAGCATTCAAATCTATTACAACACCTACTCTACCGGCAAATAATGGTTCTTTTTCGCATGTAAAACTAATCTGTCCGGACGATACAATGGTAAGTGCAAGTACTCCGGCCGCAACTTCGGTTTATTACGAAATATTTCTGGCTGCCATTGATTTACTTTTAAAAACATTAGGTCCCATAGCTCCCGATAAACTACCGGCGGGACATTTTAGATCGGTATGTGTTACCTACATTTCAGGTTTTCATCCAGTAACCAATGAATTTTATGTACAAGCCGAGTCGCTTTCGGGCGGATGGGGAGCAAGCGCTTTTCATGATGGCAACAAAGGTCAGTTTTCTTATGCCCACGGAGAATCTTATAATATTCCGGCAGAAACCAGAGAACGCAAATATGGCATTATGGTTGAAGAATATACTTTTCATAACGAAGGTGGTGGTTATGGTGAATTTCAAGGAGGAAACGGACAGTATCTTACCTTTAAAGTTTTATCCGACGAAGCATTTTTAACCGGTGCTTTTTTAGGATATTCTATTCCCACCTGGGGCTTAAATGGAGGAAAAGAAGGAAGTTACAATTATTTCACCGTAATTAGAACAGACGGAACCATAGAAGATTACAATATTGTGACCAACGTAAAACTCAACAAAGGCGACAGGGTAAAATTGGTTACCGCAACTGGTGGAGGATATGGTGCTCCGGAAAACAGATCGGTTCAAAAAATCGAAAAAGATCTAAAAAACGGATACATTACCAAAGAGCAGGCTTCTGCGTATTATAATTACAAGTAAAAAACAGAACAGATTCACTAAAATTGAATCGGCATAAAAACAATTGATTATGGAAGTAAAAAAACTAACTTTCCCAAAAACCGGAGAGTATTATTTGAAATATATTTTTGAGAAAAGCGAAAATAATGTTCAGGCATCTTGTGGATCTGTGTTTCTCAAAAAAGGAGAAATCCTTCCGTTTAAAACCCTGGATTCACACGAATTTGCTTTATTACTATCGGGAAAATTACTCGTTTATACACAAAATGGAGCAAAAGTAGAAATGAATGCAGGAGATTTAATCTACATCCATAAGGAAGAAGTCAGAGAGACCGAAACTCTTGAAGATTCTCAGGTGTTGTTTTTTTTATTTGTTTAAACCTACGGATCAATTAAAAATGAAATCCTAAAACCGAAAAATGACAGCACCTTATTTCAACTCCTGATTGCTGTTTCTAACGGATCTTCACTTACTTTCTTCATGAATGCCTTATTTTATCGTTATCTTAATCACAAAATTATCAAATTATTAATTTATCCTTTGTACTTTTGTACGGCTTTAGATTATTCGTAACAATCAAATCGTCTAACCCTTAAATTGTCTAATTATCTAATTTTAAATAACATGCTAAAAGGATTCTTTCACGTACCAAAAGCGGTAAACGAACCGGTAAAAGGATACGCACCTAACTCACCAGAAAAAGCAGCAGTTCAAGCCGCTTACACTACTTTATGGAACTCTAAAATCGACGTGCCGTTATACATCGGAAGCGAAGAAATCAGAACCGGAAATACAAGAACAATATCAGCTCCTCACGATCATAAACATATCGTAGGAACCTACCACTTAGCTGAAAAACAACATATCGAAAAAGCGATTGCCAACGCTCTTGAATCAAGAAAAGCATGGGCAAATATGGCATGGGAACAACGTGCTGCTATTTTTTTAAAAGCAGCTGAGCTTATTGCAGGACCATACAGAGCCCGCATTAATGCAGCAACAATGATCGGTCAGTCAAAAAATATTCACCAGGCAGAAATTGATGCTGCTTGTGAGCTAATCGACTTTTTACGTTACAACGTGGAATTCATGACTCAGATTTACGGAGATCAGCCAAAATCAGATTCTTCTACATGGAACCGTTTAGAATACAGACCTCTTGAAGGTTTTGTTTACGCTATTACTCCTTTCAACTTTACTGCTATCGCTGCTAATCTTCCTGCAAGTGCTGCTATGATGGGTAATGTTGTGGTTTGGAAACCAAGCGACAGTCAGGTTTTCTCTGCAAAAATCATTATCGATATTTTCAAAGAAGCAGGTGTTCCTGATGGAGTTATCAATGTTGTTTTTGGTGATGCTTTAATGATTACCGATACTGTTTTAGCAAGCCGTGATTTTGCAGGAGTTCACTTTACAGGATCAACTCATGTATTTAAAGACATCTGGGCTAAAATTGGTGCTAACATTCACCACTACAAAACATACCCTAGAATCGTTGGAGAAACTGGTGGTAAAGATTTTATCATTGCACACCCAAGTGCTAACGTAAAACAAGTGGCTACAGGAATTGCCCGTGGTGCATTTGAATTTCAAGGGCAAAAATGTTCTGCAGCTTCAAGAGCTTATATTCCGCAAAGTTTATGGCCAGCTGTAAAAGAACAATTAGTTGCCGATGTAAAATCAATGAAAATGGGTTCTCCGGAAGATTTTGGAAACTTTATTACAGCGGTTATCCACGAAGGTTCTTTTGATAAATTGGCGAGCTACATCGACCAGGCTAAAAAAGATGCTGATGCTGAAATCATCGTTGGAGGAAATTACGATAAATCAGTTGGATACTTTATTGAGCCGACGGTTATCGTAACTACAAACCCAAAATATACTACAATGGAAACCGAATTATTCGGACCGGTAATCACGATTTATGTTTATGAAGATGCTAAATGGGAAGAGACTTTAGAATTAGTAGATACTACTTCTGAGTACGCTTTAACAGGAGCAGTATTTAGCCAGGATCGTTATGCTATTGAAGTAGCTACAGTGAAATTGCAAAATGCTGCCGGTAACTTCTACATCAATGACAAACCAACAGGAGCCGTTGTAGGAATGCAGCCGTTTGGTGGAGCAAGAGCTTCAGGAACTAACGATAAAGCGGGTTCTGCATTGAACTTGTTGCGTTGGGCATCTCCAAGAACTATCAAAGAAACGTTTGTAACTCCTGAAGATTACAGATATCCTTTCTTAGGTTAATTTGTTGCAAGTTTCAAAGTTTCAAGTTAGAAACTTTGTCCCTATAAAAAAGAGGCTGTCCAAAAAGTAAGGACAGCCTCTTTTTCTGTTTTTATTCTAAAATCAATCTTATTTTATCTGAGAAATAAATTACAATCTTTTTGCAAGTCTTATCGATTTAGCCGAAAGAAATTCTCCTGATGTGTCATACTCCCATTCAGAATACAATGTATCTAACAGATTTGTTCCAAAGGTTAAATTACGATCTCCTAAACCTGCTAAAACAGTAAAAGCAATCTGCCAAGTCCCCATATCAGGACCATTTTCTATATAATTGAAATATTGTCTAGGTTTAAAAACTAATTGTCCAACTCCACCACTACTCGTTTTTCCAAAATTAAAAACTAAATCCGGGTAATTATAATCATCAGGATCATTTTCAGGCTGAATAGGCAAAGCACCATTAAGAGTTACTGCCGCTATTAAAATATCAATTTCTGCCTGTTCCCCTTTGATTTCAGATGCCCCTGTATCCATAATCAGAAAGACATCTTCCAATACTGGTTTTGAATTAATAACAATAGAATCACATGGAGAAGTCCAATATATATCTTTAATAATGTCTAAGGTAATTATCGTAGCTGGGTCATATTTTGAACTATTTCCTCCTCCAAATATTATTTCCCCTGAATCTACATTTTTTCCATCGATAGTGTAATCTACCCAATAAGCCATAAAGGGTTGTAAAAGCAAACCAGAATCCCACATTAAGTTGAATAATAAATTTGATCTTGATGAATTTCCAGAAGGGCCACAAGCAATAAATCCATCTTGCACAAGTTCCTCAAATCGAATACCACTGTATAGTTGACTAAGCCAAAAATCAGAACTAACTGACGATTTAACATTATTGATATCAGTTAATGACCAAAAATCAATCCCAAGATTAACCTTCATTGAACCCCATGGCCCAAAATTAATTGTGTCTAATGCTTGATCAACCCAAACAAATGAGGAGGATGAAGTGGCGTCAAATGAAGCATGAGCCTTGCATTCATTCGTTGTACATGTTTTTGCAGTAATCCATGTGTCAATAGTTCCAGTATCCATCATGAATTTAAAAATTTGTGGACTGACTGAATTAGTTCCAATTATAGCCAGAATATACCATGGTGTAGCACCGTTATTTGTGATCGCCCCTCTTTGAAGTTTAAAAGGCAAAACAGCTGACGCACTTGTAGAATCTTTAACTACGGGCTTTTTGTTGATCAAATTAAGATCTTTGTATCTCTCAATTCTCGATAACAACTCTTCTTTAAAGTTCATTGTTCTCATATTAAATTTATTTAAAAGGTTATTTTATTTGAAAAAATATCACTAGAAAAAACATTTTAGTTTAAATTGACTACGTATACTTTTTATGATTGATTACTTTTCTTGACTTGAAGCAACTGTAAAATTAAGGTGTTGTTACTACTTTTATCAATAAACCCACTGAGGGTTATCCATTGTTACCTTGATATTGTTCAGGAAAGCTTTTCCCCTGTTCTAAAAACCTTAGCTCTTTGCAAATAGCAACTTATTTTTTTTATTTTTAAGATTTATATTACAAATATATATAAAAATATTCAAAATATCCTACTTTTTTCAAAACCGCCAGCTGTTTTAAAAAACAAGACCGGCCTAATTTTATTTCTTTTAAGTAAAGAAAAAAGGAAGTCTCAATACGATGAGACTTCCTTTCTAATATCTAAAATTGAAAATATAACTTTTTTTATTGAAAAATTAACAGTGATTTTTTTCGTTTTTTGAGTTCTGAGATGGCTTCTTCTTTTGCATTTTACAGGATTTTTTATTTCCAAATCGGAATCTGTACAAAACTATCGTTGTACCATTTTATTTTTAAAGGCACTTTGGCATCTTTAATTGTTTCGCTGCTAACCTCCTTCCCCGTTCCATAATTCAATTCCGAAAAAGCATTTTTATTTACATTCAAAGTGATTAACAATCTACTTCCTTTATGCAATTGTTTACTCACCAAACGGGTATTCGAAAAAGGAATACTTTCTATTTTATTGGGCTGAAGCAAATTTCTTTTTGTAATATCCTTCGCATAACTTGCTCTGCCTATAAAATAAGACAGCTCAAAATACGTTCCATCCGGCGTTACTTCAAACAAAGTAACTCCAATATCCATATCTTTTTTATTGATGCTGGCTTTTATTTCTCCCAAAAATGCTCCATTTACCACTATCGGCTGACTAAAAGGTTCGCTTATAAAAACATAACCATTAGACGTATCTACTTCATTATCAATAATGGGATCAGGATAATAATCGTTGTTAATAGTTTGTCGGTCTGCAAAATCAACTTCCTGTGGCAAATAACTTTTTTTATTAGGTTTTGCAGCATTCAACGAATAAAACTTCCCTTTTTCTAACGGATCATTGGTAAGATACAACGTTAACAAACTATTACTCATTTTAGCAATAGATGGGGCGCTTCTCCACTCATTAGCTCCCATTACCTCATAATTGATTCTGTCTTTTAAGATTGCCGGTTTGGGTTTGCCCTTCAAAATATAATCAAACCATTGATAGGTTATTTTATAGGTATTAATTAGAGCCACCTCATCTACTTTGTAACCATTCAGAACAGCATCACCCCCTACTTGCGCACCAAAATGACCGTACGGGCCAATGATTAAATAAGAGTCGGCTTTAGGGTTGTATTTCTCCAATTCTCTCAAATAGTACAATCCTGAATTTTGAGAATCATTATAGTAACCGTCAATGGCTAAAACCGGAATATTTATCTGTGAAAATTCTTTTCCGTACGGCGCCATTTTCTGCCAGTATTCATCAAATGACGGGTGTTTGATCCACTTTTGAAAGAATTGGTTCGGACTGCCGTCAATACTATCCATTTTTTTATAAGCCGCACCGGTTTCCCACCACTTAAACTGCATATTCCTGAAACGCTGCCTGTCATTTCCCGCAACCGTATCCAGATATTTGTTATTTCCAACGTAAAATGCCCATTCGTAATTAGGGTTTATAAAAACATTATTCTCCATCGGCAACCCCATTCCTGGTCTGGAAGCAACATACGGAACTATCGTTTTAAGTGCAGGATGCATTTTTTTACACGCTGCCCATTGCGTAAACCCGTTATAACTTCCTCCATACATCCCAACACTTCCGTTGCACCACTCCTGTTTACTAATCCAGTCGATAACATCATAAGTATCATTAGTCTCGTTTTCATAAGGCGTTATTTCATCAGGACTAAATCGTTTCCCGCGTGAATACGACATGACTCCTATATAATCCTTATCTGCCGCTGTTTTTAAAGATTTGAGATCTCTGCTTTTTTCTCTGGCATAAATGGTATGCTGATAGATGACCGGCTTAGGAGTTAAATTTCCTTTTTTCCGAACAACCATTGCTGATATTAAAGCACCATCTCTGGTTTTAATCATTACACTGTCCTGAATGTCATAAGCGCTTTCCAGATCCTTCGATCTTGTCACACTCGTCTGTTGTGCATAGGTGTTGATTACTGAAAAAATAAAAAACACCAATTTTAAAATTAGTCTCATTGAGTTGTTTGATTTAAGTGGTTCTATTGTAGTTTTAAACAAATCAGTCATGTCAGATCTGGGTTTTATTTTTCCGGAATTTTAATCCAAAAACAACACACTGCGTCCCGCCGTTTTCAGTACCTCTAAAAACGGCTTCATTTGTATTACCTCTTCTTTTGCTATAGCGATTTAAAAAGAATGAGTTTTTCTTTTTTTGAAATTAAATCCCATTAAGATTTTTAAATTTCACGGCCTGACGGTTTGAAACTTCTAAGAGTTCACCCGTTTTTAACTTTACTTCCAGTTTACCGCTAGCGGTTCTGTTAACTTCGCGGATGTGATTAAGGTTTATAATTTCGGTTCTGTTTATTCTAAAAAAAACATTCACATCCAGCATTTCTTCCCATTGACGGAGGGAGCGTCTCTGAAGGGCTTTTTTATCCTGAAAAAAAAGTCTGGTATAATTTTCAAGAGATTCAATCAAATAAATTTCATCCAGCTGAATAAAGAATCTTTTCTCCCCATCTTTAATGAAAATCTTACGGTCTTTTACTGCAACATCTCCCAAAGAATACTTTCCGGATAAAGTATTTCTTATTTTTTCAATTGCTTTTGCAAAACGTTCTTCCCTTATCGGTTTCATTAAATAATCTAAAGCATTTACTTCGAAAGCCCGCACAGCATATTCATTATAAGCTGTTGTAAAAAGTACTGCCGGTGCATTATCGAGAGATTCCAGTAAATCGAAACCGGATTTTTCAGGCATCTGAATGTCCAAAAAGATCAGATCTGGCATTTTAGCTTCAATCAGACCTTTGGCTTCATCAGCATTTCCCGCTTCTCCAACAAGAACAAAATCTTCATGCGGTTTTAGCGCCCTTTTTAATTCTTCTCTGGACAAACGTTCATCGTCTACTATTATAACTTTTATCTTTCTCATTCTGATGGGAATAAAATAGTTACCAAAACGGTTTCGCTCTCCATTTCTTTAATTTCAAAAGAAGCTCTTCCTTTGTATTGCAACAGCAATCTCTCTTTCAGATTACTCAATCCAATACCTGAAAAATCTTTAATCTCTTTATTAAGCTTCCCCGAATTTTGAACACTGCTTTTTATAAAATTGTCTACCTGCTCTATTTTTACGGTAACAGCTCCTCCTTCTTTTCTTTTTTCAATTCCATGTTTTATCGCATTCTCCACCAGTGTCTGAATACTTAAAGGTAAAACTAAGTGGTCAGACAAATTTCTATCTACTTCAATCTGCACCTGCAAACGTTCTTCAAATCGTATTTTTTCCAACTCCAAATAATCCCTAACCAGACTGATTTCATCGTTTAAGGTTACTAAATTCCCTATATTATTATTTAAAGAATTCCGAAGCAGATCAGATAAAAGGTCAATCGCCCGTCGCGCCGAATGCGGATCTTCTAAGACCAAAAATTTAATACTGTTCAGTGAATTAAAAAAGAAATGCGGATTAAGCTGTGTGCTCAGATTATTCAATTGTGCTTCTTTTAGTATAACAGACAATCTGGCGTTTTCTTTTACGGTTTCAAGCTCTAATCTTGAATAATGATACAGATGATAAGCCAGCACCCAAATAGACATTAGTCTGGTACCTGTAATAAAAACCTGCAGCTGCGTGGATTGTAAAAACGAAATAAATGAAATTGAAGTGTTTTTTAAAACAAATAGCCGCACAAGGTAAAGTTTCCCCACAATCAAAAACATGTACAGCACAGAAAGTATAAGAACACTCAACACTATCTTTGGAACTAGTTTTTTCAGACTGAGCTTATTCCAACCTCTTTTCAAAGCAAAATTTCTGTAAAGATGCGTCAATGAAATACCGATAAACACATCTAATACAAAATCGGCTATGCCAATTGTCCACATAAAACTACTGCCAAAAAAAGCCGAAACTCCCCAATACAAGGAAGTTGCCATCCATCCAATGAGCTGAATTTTCCAATATGTAGATAATTTTACCATTATTCTCAAGCCAAAAATTATTATGCTGTAGTAAAGATATCCCACTAACAGAGATTGAGCAAATAAAAGTACACAAGCGAAAGATAACTGCGGACGAGTGAAGTTCTTTCCTGAATTAACACATAAAACACACAGAAACCGGATCTTAAATCAAACCTGACTTTTATCTTGTTTTTTTTAACTCAGCAAGGAATTAAAAAAAATACGCTTTTACTTACATAAATAAATCGAGTACGTTTTATTATGTACGTTTTTTCTTTCAACAAATTTCAGAATCATTACAAATAAGAATTCTGTCTTATCATGTTATTTATATGTCCTATCGTTACACGAAAAAAGAAAAACCCAACATAAATTTGCAGTATAACCTCAAAAAGCGACATAAATCTTAACCACAAAAAACCGAGAAATAAACTTCATAAACAATTACTATACAATCCAGTTTCAACAAAGGAAATCAACTAAAAAAATCAACAATTGACTTATGAAAAGCTTAAAAAATG
Source organism: Flavobacterium sp. N502540 (assembly GCF_025947365.1). Classification (NCBI taxonomy): domain Bacteria; kingdom Pseudomonadati; phylum Bacteroidota; class Flavobacteriia; order Flavobacteriales; family Flavobacteriaceae; genus Flavobacterium; species Flavobacterium sp. N502540. Next base: position 2,549,889 of record NZ_CP110012.1, on the reverse strand, counting down.
CTCCGCAAATTATTCTAAACTCAAAACATATTGGGCATCCAATTGATTTTAAATGGAATAAAACGAAAATGGAAAAGTTCTTAGATCCTCTGGATGAATACAAAGAACTCGAAACTAAATTGTTAAATATTAATCATAAAGCAACGGTAGGACTTAGTGCTGCTTTACTGGAGTGGATCTACTGGCGTTTTTTAGGCCATAATACAAGTATCACTGATACCGAAAAACGCATCGAAGCACTTTGGTACTCAATTAAAGATCCGGAGTTATCAAGCCCTTTATTATTTGATACTAATTTTGACATCCCGGCTTCAGGCCCTATAAACGGTCCATTATGGGTAGCACATATGACCGTGAGAATGATCGATGTAAGATATAGAAAAGGATCTTACTTTTTACAAAATGAAATTTTAGGACTGGTACTGCTTGCCCGTCATATAACGCCTAAGAAAAACGTTTTTGACAATTGGTTCAACAATATCATTATACAATTAACTTATTTGTATCCGTGTCCATATGCAAATGAAGATCTTGATGAAACGGATGAAAAGGTATACGATTCTCATAACGAATCGGTAATCTGTCGCGATTTTTTCTTTAATCCTAAATTTCGATATACCATTATGGCATCAGAAAAAGCGGTGAATAAATACATCCAAAATTCAGATCAAAAGAGTAATCCGTTCCTTCAACTATCACAAAAAGTTTCCTAATTATGATTTACTAATACTATTTTAAATACAAAACCCAATAATGCTCTGAAAACAAACAAACATTATTGGGTCTTTTATAGCTTCTAAACAGTGAATTTTAAAGGCAAGTGGACCACTTTTTTAGTTTCGAAAAATTCGTCTTCAAAAATAGTCGACAAATCATATAAAGTAGCTTTTGGAAAAGCTGCCAATTCTTCTGTTAAGTCTCCTCCCTTTAAATATAGAATTCCGTTTTTCAAAGTGTGCTTATGCTGCTTCTTTATTTTACCTTTTACCCACGAAACAAAATCCGGCATATTGGTTACGGCACGACTTACAATAAAATCAAAATCACCTTTTACCAATTCAGCACGCTTTTGTTCTGCTTTAACATTTTTCAATTCTAATGCATCCACAACTCCCTGAACCACCTTAATTTTTTTTGCTATGACATCAATCAGATAAAAACGGGTTTCAGGAAAAAGAATTGCCAACGGAATTCCTGGAAATCCACCTCCGGTACCAACATCCAAAACAGTTGCACCCGGTTCAAACTTCATAATTTTAGCAATTCCAAGCGAGTGTAAAATGTGTTTTGTATATAAGGCATCAATGTCTTTTCTCGAAATAACATTGATTTTTTCATTCCAGTCGTGGTATAAAAAGTCTAACTTTTGAAATTGTTCGATTTGAAGTTCAGTCAAATCCGGAAAATATTTCAATATCTCATCCATTGCTCTAATTTTTTTAACAAAAGTAGTACTTTACGATTGAAATATTTAACTCAATTTTGCAAATTGAAAATTTATAATAATTACCTTTGAAACCTATTTAAAATAATTATGAATAACACTGCGCCTACATTTGCGAAGCAAGACAATCTGAAGTTCTTCAGAACGCTTAACTCACGAGTAAACAATTACTTCAAAGAGAACAATATTCAGAAAACCGGAAACTGGAGGCTGCATTTAAAAGCCATTATTCTTTTTGCCGTTTTCTTAACACCATACTTTTTAATACTAACGCTTAACATGCCTTTCTGGGCACAATTACTCCTAAATATTCTTATGGGAGTTGGTATGGCCGGAATTGGAATGAATGTCATGCACGATGGAAATCACGGTTCCTACTCTTCTAAATCATGGATCAATAAAATCATGGGAGGAAGTATTTATGTTCTAGCCGGAAATGTTCACAACTGGCAGGTTCAGCATAACGTGCTTCACCATACGTATACGAACATTCACGGTCATGATGAAGACCTGGATGCCGGAAGAATTATCCGCTTTACACAAAACGCAGAATGGCGTCGTTTTCATAAATTTCAACATTACTATTCTTTTTTCTTATACGGATTACTAACTTTTAATTGGGCCTTAACAACCGATTTCAAGCAAATGAAAGACTATATTAAAAGAAAATTATCTTACGGAGCACCGCAAAGTCCAACCAAATTATGGACCGTTCTCGTAATCACAAAAATAATCTACATTTTAATCTGGATCGCTTTACCAATGATTTTGGGGGTAATATGGTGGAAAGTCGTGATCGGGTTTTTCGTAATGCATTACACAGCCGGATTAATTTTAAGTATCGTTTTTCAATTGGCACACGTAGTAGAAGAAACTTCAAATCCTGTTCCGAATGAAGATGGAGAGATAGAAAACACCTGGGCCATTCATCAGTTATACACAACCGCTAATTTTGCACCAAAAAACAAAGTTGTCAACTGGTTCACAGGAGGGTTAAACCACCAAATCGAGCATCACATTTTTCCAAATATCAGTCATATTCACTACGGAAAAATCGCCGAAATCGTAAAACAAACGGCCATCGAATGCAACTTGCCTTATCATGAATTCAAAACGATGAGAGGAGCTGTATTAGCACACTACAGACACTTAAGAGATCTTGGAATAAAACCCGAGCTAGCATAAAATAAGAAACTATTAATCATTAACCGTCTTTAATTAAAGTTGAAATTAAAGACATTCAAAAATTTTATAATGAATCATATTCTTTCAGACAGAATCAACAACTTAGCGACATCACAAACTTTAGCAATGGCTGCTTTAGCACGCGAATTAAAAGCACAGGGAAAAGACATTATCAGTTTAAGTTTAGGAGAACCGGATTTCAATACGCCGGATTTCATTAAAGAAGCAGTTAAAAAAGCAGTAGACGAAAACTACAGTACTTATTCTCCGGTAGAAGGTTATTTAGAATTGAGAGAAGCAATCTGCAAAAAATTTAAAAGAGACAATGCATTAGAATACAAACCATCTCAAATTGTGGTTTCTACAGGTGCAAAACAATCTTTATACAATATTGCCCAAGTAATGTTAAACGATGGTGACGAGGTTATTTTACCAGCACCTTACTGGGTTTCTTACTTTGAAATCGTAAAACTTTCAGGCGGAGTTCCTGTTGAAGTTCCTACTTCTGTAGATACTGATTTCAAAATGACGCCTGAGCAATTAGAAGCTGCCATCACACCAAAAACAAAAATGATGTGGTTCTCTTCTCCTTGCAACCCATCCGGATCTGTATACAGCCGTGAAGAGTTAACAGCGCTTGCAAAAGTACTGGAAAAACACCCAAATATTTATGTAGTTTCAGACGAAATTTATGAGCACATTAATTTCTCAGGAACTTTCTGCAGCATCGGATCAATTCCGGGAATGTTAGAAAAAACGATCACTGTAAACGGAGTTGCAAAGGCCTTCGCTATGACAGGATACAGAATTGGTTACATCGGAGCTCCTGAATTCATTGCAAAAGCATGCGTAAAAATTCAGGGACAAGTAACTTCCGGAGCAAACTCTGTAGCACAGCGTGCCACAATTACAGCTGTAGAAGCCGATCCAAGTGTATTAAACCACATGGTTCAGGCTTTCCATACCCGTAGAGATTTAGTTGTTGGATTGCTTAAAGAAATTCCAGGTGTAAAAATCAACGTTCCGGAAGGAGCTTTCTACGTTTTCCCTGATGTATCTTCTTTCTTTGGAAAAACATTAAGAGGAACAGAAATTAAAGATGCAAATGATGTTTCTATGTATTTGTTAGCTGAAGCCAATGTAGCAACGGTAACAGGTGATGCTTTTGGAAATCCAAATTGTATCCGTTTCTCTTATGCTACAAGCGACGATATTTTAAAAGAAGCTTTACGCAGAATCAAAGAAGCTTTGACTGCATAATGCCATACAAACAATAATCAAAAGGGTGTTTTCTTTCCGAAAATACCCTTTTTTTATCTAGTCGATTAAAAGTGAAGCGATCTCTTTTGTAATTGCAGTTGGTGAATTGTAATCGCAATTACTTAATCCTACTACATAAATTTGTTCTGTAGGTTCGTAAATCCCCATCGATTTAAAGCCAAAAATGCTTCCACCGTGTTCATACACCATTTTATTTTTTACTTTTTCTAAATGCCAGCCGTAGCCGTAATCTATATTCGTTTTGTTATTCAACTGATAATTGGTAAAAGCTTTTAACGTGAAAGCGGGGCTCAATAACGTATTACTCCTTACTGCATTTTGCCACTTCCATAAATCATCAACATTTGACATAATCGATCCCGAAGCATATGGAATAGAGAAACTGATATAATTGGCATTAATAAAACCATCCCTATTTCGATAACCGGAAACCCTGCTTTTAATAATCTTATCATGGCTCGCGTAATAGGTATTTTCCATCACTATTTTCTTAAAAATATGTTGCGTTACAAATTCTTCATACGTCTGACCTGATACAATTTCAATGATATACCCCAAAAGAACATAGCCGGAATTGCAATACTTATACTGTTCCCCGGGTTTAAAATCAACCGGTTCATTCTTAAAGAAATCAACTAATTCTTTTGGCGACAAATCTCGTCGGGCGATATCTTTTATCGCTTTCATACCGGTAAAATCCTTAATTCCGGAAGTATGTGTTAACAAATGATGCAGGGTAATCTTATTTCCATTGGTTGGATAATCGGGAATAAACTTCGTGATTTCATCATCAAGTTTAAGCTTTCCCTGCTCTGCAAGCATCAAAACAGCAACAGCCGTAAATTGCTTGGTCATGGATCCGATTTCAAAAACAGACTCGGGTTTCATTTGAACATCCATTTCTAAATTGGCCATTCCAAAAGCTTTTCGATACACTACTTTTCCTTTTTTAACAGACAGAAAAACAGCCCCCGGGTTTTCAGGTTTAAACTTTGAGGCAATTAATTGATCTATTTTTGTTTCTAAACTCTGAGCCGACAGCCCCGAACAGGCAATTAGAAACAGAACAATAAACGATTTTAACAAGGTTTTCATTTTGTGATTATTTAGTCTGATTGATAAGAGCTTTGACGACTTCCATCAGCTAAAGGTTACAGAAGGTATATTATTAGAATTTATAGGGTTTCCTCCGGCCGGGCTATCCGCTGTATCTTTTGCTTTAAAAAAAAAAAGCAAAAGGATGTCGCTCTTATCCCTAACCTCAAAAAGCTGTAGCAGAACAAATTACATTTTACAACTCCCTATGACCTTGTCTTTTTAAATCATTTTATTAGTATTTTTAACAAATCAATACAAAAAGTATTGGATCTGCTTTTTACAAGGTTAACCTTAAAATAAAAAACATGAAAAATATAATTGCTACAATCGTATTACTGCTCACAATAGGAATATTAGCAACATCCTGTATCGTAACAAAAAAAATAACCATAACCGAATCAAATCCCTATACACCGATATCTAAAGAACTATTTGATACCATTGTAAAAATGGACGGAGTTGTTTTTGAAGCTGCTAACAAAGGTGATTTAGAAAAATTAAAAACTTTATTCGCAGAAGACCTTGAATTCTTTCATGATACAGGAGGACTAGACGACTATACAAAAACAATGGAAAACTTCCGACGAATTTTCACCAATTATGGATATACAAGAAGAGTTCTGGTAGAAGGAAGCATTGAAGTTTACCCCATTAAAGATTATGGAGCCATACAAACCGGATTGCATAAATTCTGCCGACTTGAAAAGGGAGAGCTCATCAACTGTGGTACCTATAAATTTACTCATATCTGGAAAAACACCCCTACAGGCTGGAAAATTACCCGAGTCATTAGCTATGGGCATTAAAATTAAACAACAACCTAAAAGGTAAATAATAAAAATTTAAAACTGTTGTCACTATAAAAAGCATTTTAACACACAAACGATTAGGTTCATCCAAGAATAACTTTATTTTTATGTCAAAATATACTAAACAAAATTCCCAAATGAAAAAAATAATTTTAGATCTGGCTGTAACTTTAGATGGTTTTATTGAAGGTCCCAACGGAGAAACAGATTGGTGTATCATGGATGATGATATGAATTTTGATGGATTCTTATCCAGTATAGACACCATTTTTTATGGCAGAGTGAGCTATGATATGTGGGGAAATTATCAACCCGATGAAAATGCAAGTCCTGCTGAAAAGTCACTTTGGAAAGCACTACATGCAAAAAACAAATATGTTTTTTCCAGTCAAAACAGAGAAGACGACAATGCCTCTTTTATCAATTCTGACATCGTAACTAAGGCAAACGAAATCAAAAAACAATCGGGAAAAGATATCTGGTTATATGGTGGAGCGAGCCTTATTAAAACTTTTATTCAATTCAATCTTATTGATACCTATAGAATATCAGTTCATCCAATAGCTCTGGGAAGCGGAAAACCACTATTTGAAGACTTAAAAGAAAGATTAGAATTAAAGTTACTGACCACCAATATCTTTAAATCGGGTGTAATACAGCTTATTTACGAACCCGTTAAATAAAAAGTCCATTTATCATCATTCCATATAACCTAACTATTTCAAAAAAAGTCACTTCAGCATTAGCAAACTCGAAATATTTATAAGAACTTTGCAAACTTTTTTCCGTGAATATCACAAAAGCCTAAAGTACTTAAAATGAAGAAGAAGATTGAAATATTAGCTCCTGCCAGAGATTTAATTGGAGGAATGGCAGCCATAAACAGTGGCGCCGATGCCGTTTATATTGGTGCACCACAATTTGGAGCACGTTCAAACGCCAACAATTCTATCGAGGATGTAGCCGCACTGGTACAATATGCACACCTGTTTAATGCACAGGTTTTTGTGGTTATGAACACCATTTTGTACGACAACGAACTCGAAACTTGCCGTTCAATGATCTGGGAATTGTACGACATTGGTGTGGATGCCCTGATTATTCAGGATATGGCAATCATGGAAATGGACTTACCTCCTATCGTACTTCACGCCAGCACACAAGCCAATAATCGTGATGCTGATAAAATTAAATTCCTTAAAGATGCCGGAATCAAACGTGTGGTTTTAGCCCGTGAATTGAACCTGCATCAAATTAAAACGATATACGACGAAGCTGATGTTGAATTAGAATTTTTCGTAACCGGTGCATTATGTGTATCCTTTAGCGGAAACTGTTACATGAGTGTAGCTAACGGAGAACGCAGCGCCAATCGCGGTTCTTGTGCACAAAACTGCCGTTTACCTTACAACTTAATCGACGGAAACGGAGAAACCCTAATTAGAAACAGTCACTTGCTTTCGATCAAAGATTTAGATATTTCAGATCAGATTCCGAATCTAATTGAAGCCGGAATCGTTTCTTTCAAAATCGAAGGCCGTTTAAAAGATGTCGTTTACGTTAAAAACAACGTTTCTTATTTACGTCAAAAACTAGACAGCTTTTTAGAAGGCGCAGGAAGTGATAAGTATATGAAAGCATCATCAGGAACATGTACCTATACTTTTGATTCTTCTTTAAGCAGAACTTTCAATCGTGGTTATACGGATTATTTCGTAAACGAAAGACACAGCTCCATTGGTTCCTGGGAAAGCCCAAAATCAAAAGGTCAATATATTGGTAAATTAATCAGAACGGTTGGAAACGCTTACGAAATCGAAAATGGCGAATTACTAAACAACGGTGACGGACTTTGTTTCATCAACGAAAACAATGAAGCTGACGGAATTTATGTAAACAAAGCCGAAAATGGGAAAATTTATCCAAACGTTTTAAAAGAAGTAAAAGACGGAACTTTTATTTACAGAAATAATGACGCCGCTTTTATCAAAATTGTAGAAAGAGAAGATAGTGCTGTTCGTAAATTGAGCACCACTTTATTACTTACAGAAACTGCAACAGGTTTCGAACTAATCGCTACTGATGAAGACGGGAATGTAAGCACTGTTACCTTAGAACATGCAAAAGAGCAGACTAAAACCGGTGAATCTATCGAAGAGAATATTAAAACTCAATTGGCAAAAACAGGTTTCACACCTTACACAGCCGATGAAATCAATATTATGTTCTCTCAAAACTGGTTCCTTCCTATTTCAAAAATCAACGAAATGCGAAGAACCGTTTACGATCAGCTGACTGAAATTCGTCTAGCAAATTACAAACGTGAAGAACACCAATTAGTTAAAACATCACATCCTTATCCGGAAACTAAATTGGATTTCATGTACAATGTTTCCAACAAAACGGCCCGTAAATTCTACGAGCGTCATGGCGTTACCGAAATTGAAAAAGCATTCGAACTACAATGGGATCCGGGAAAATCTCGTGTGATGACCACTAAATATTGCATCAAATACGAATTGAAGAAATGCCCAATACACCAAAAAGATATAGCAGGTGTTAAGGTAAAAGAACCTCTGGTTTTAAAACAAGGCGAATTAGAATACAAACTGAAATTCAACTGCAAACCTTGTGAAATGGAAATCTGGGAAAAAGATGCTGAATTCGAAATAGAAGAAGATCATTTTCATTAGAATTTTAACCGCAAAGAGTGCAAAGATATACGCTAAGGTTCGCAAAGATTAATTAATCTTTGCGAACCTTTTCTTTTAACTGAACATCAAAAAAATTGCGTTCTTATCGTAATTCCTTGCGGATTTTGTAGTTAAATTCACCCGTTATTTCTCCGTTTTATCATTCAGACATAAAAAGAAATCACACAAGAAACTCAATCCCAATTGTCGTCAATCTTTGTCGAATTACGAGTGTGACTTCTCCATTCGATCGAAATGACAAACTACACGGTTACTTTATCTAAAAGACAAAAACTTAGCGCTCTTTGCGTAATTCTTTGCGAACTTTGTGGTTAAACTCTTTTTTCGCTACTTTTACTTCTCCAACAACACAATTAATCCAAAATGAAAATACTACTCCTTGGTTCGGGTGAACTGGGCAAAGAATTTGTCATTGCCGCTCAACGAATCGGACAAACTGTAATTGCTGTCGATAATTACGAAAATGCTCCGGCCATGCAGGTAGCACACAGCTTTGAAGTCATCAACATGCTCGACGGCGAAGCACTGGACCGAATCGTAGCCAAACACCAGCCCGACTTTATCGTTCCTGAAATAGAAGCTATCCGAACAGAACGTTTTTACGATTACGAAAAACAAGGCATTACCGTTGTTCCATCTGCGAAAGCAGCCAACTTTACCATGAATCGAAAAGCGATTCGCGATCTCGCTTCGAAAGAACTGGGATTAAAAACCGCAAAATACCAATATGCAACTTCGGCAGAAGAACTTCAAAAAGCCGTTCAGGAAGTTGGAATTCCCTGCGTAGTAAAACCTTTAATGTCTTCTTCCGGAAAAGGACAATCTACTATCAAAACGGAAGGCGATATTGAAAAAGCCTGGCAATATGCCGTTGCAGGTTCACGTGGTGATGTCATCGAAGTTATCGTGGAAGCTTTTGTAGATTTCAATTCTGAGATTACACTTTTAACCATTACTCAAAATAACAATCCGACACTTTTTTGCGCTCCAATCGGACACCGCCAGGAACGCGGGGATTATCAGGAGAGCTGGCAGCCCGCAAAAATTTCTGATGCCGATCTATACGAAGCGCAGGACATGGCCGAAAAAATTACCGAAGCTCTGGGAGGCGCAGGTCTTTTTGGTGTTGAATTTTTCTTAACCAACGACGGTGTTTATTTCTCAGAACTCTCCCCACGCCCACACGATACCGGAATGGTAACTCTTGCCGGAACACAAAATTTTAATGAATTCGAATTGCATTTACGAGCTATTTTAAGCTTGCCAATCTTCGAAATCACTCTTGAAAAAGCCGGTGCGAGTGCCGTGATTCTGGCCTCAGAAGACTCGACAAATCCAACTTTTACCGGAATTGAAAAAGTAGCTGCTTTACCTAAAACTGATTTCAGAATTTTTGGAAAGCCAACTTCAAGACCTTATCGTCGAATGGGAGTTGTGTTAAGTCATGACACTCTCACAACACCAATCGACGAAATTACAGAACGTGCCAAAACAACTTCAAAACTAATAACCGTAAACTCTTAAAAAATGAAAAACGCATTATTTGCACTGTTCCTGCTTGCCGGAATTTCAGCTCAGGCTCAGGATAAGAAAACAAATGAGAAACCTGTAATTGTAGAAACCGCTTGTGGCGAATGTCAATTTGGAATGAAAGGCAAAAGCTGTGATTTAGCCGTTCGCATTGACGGTAAAACGTATTTTGTAGACGGAACAACAATTGACGAGCATGGTGACGCACATGCAGAAGATGGTTTTTGCAATGCTATTCGCAAAGCTTCAGTTATCGGAAAAGTAGAGAATGATCGCTTTAAAGTAAGCTCTTTCACACTGATAAAAGAAAAATAATGGCATTAATTCTTGAAAATATAGCCAAACACGTTTCATTGACTCCTGAAGAGCAGGCTCATTTTTTATCCAAAACAGAAACCCATTTTTACAAGGCGAAAACCATTTTACTAAATGCTGGTGAAGTGTGTACCCATTCTTATTTTGTAAATTCGGGAATTCTAAGAAGCTTCAACATCAATGATAATATTGTCGAACATGTTCTCGCATTTGCTTGTCAGGGCTGGTGGATGAGTGACATGTACAGCTATTTTTCACAGAAACCGGGAGAACTTTTTATAGAAGTCTTAGAAGATGCGGAAGTCGTTTCTTTATCCAAAGAAAATCAGGAGCAATTGTATCTTGACATCCCTAAATTAGAACGTTTTTTCCGAATTTTAATTGAAAATTCTCTGGTCGCCAATCAACAGCGCTTAATGGATAATTTAAGCCTGCCGGCAGAAGAACGCTTTGAAAAATTTTGTGCAAAATACGGCACATTAGTTCATAAAGTACCTCAAAAACAAATTGCTTCTTTTATTGGAGTTACTCCTGAATTTTTCAGCAAAATGAAAGCAAGGCTTTTAAAAAAGTAAAATTAAACCATTAAGATATTAAGATACATTAAGCTAGACTTAATCTTTCTTATTTTTTAAGAACATAAAGCTTAACTTTCTTAATATCTTAATGGTAAAAACAAAGAATTAAAACTGCTCAACCTCTGTTGAGTGTTTCATTGCAGTAGTTGAAGACCTTCCGATCGTTACTGTATTTTGAACCGCATCAAAATAAGAAGTCCCTACAAAAGCCTGATGTTTTACTGCTCTGAATCCGTTTTGCTGCAAAGCAAATTCTCTTTCCTGCAATTCAGAATATCCTGCCATACCGCGTTCTTTATATGCTTTAGACAATTCGAACATACTGGTATTCAAAGCATGGAATCCTGCCAGAGTAATAAACTGAAATTTATACCCCATTGCCGCCAGATCCTCTCTGAAAGTTTCCATCTCTGCCACTGATAATTTTGCAGCCCAGTTGAAAGAAGGAGAACAATTGTACGCCAGCATTTTACCCGGAAACTCTTTTTTCATTGCGTCTGCAAACTTCTTAGCATAAACCAAATCAGGATTACTGGTTTCCATCCAGATCAAATCAGCATAAGGAGCGTAACTCAAACCTCTTGCAATTCCCTGATCGATTCCGCTGTTTACATAGAAAAAGCCTTCATTGGTTTTTTCACCGGTAATAAATTTTGCATCTCTTGGATCTGCATCACTGGTTAGCAAATTAGCTGCATCAGCATCTGTTCTGGCTACAATTAATGTCGAAACTCCCATAACATCAGCAGCCAAACGAGCCGCAATCAGTTTGTTGATCGCTTCCTGGGTAGGTACTAAAACCTTCCCGCCTAAATGTCCGCATTTTTTAGCAGAACTCAACTGATCTTCAAAATGAACACCTGAAGCACCCGCTTCAATCATCGATTTCATCAATTCGAAAGCGTTTAAATTTCCGCCAAAACCGGCTTCTGCATCGGCTACAATCGGAACCAAATAATCTTTTTTATCTTCAACCTGGTTTACCACCTGAATCTGATCAGCTCTCAACAAGGCACTATTAATTTTTTTTACCACCATTGGCACGCTATTTACCGGATAAAGCGATTGGTCAGGATACATTTCTCCTGCCAGATTTGCATCGGCGGCCACTTGCCAGCCACTCAAATAAATCGCTTCTAAACCAGCATCAACTTCCTGAATCGCCTGATTTCCTGTTAAAGCACCTAAACCAGCAACATAATCCTGACTTTTTAACTTTCTCCATAATTTCTCCGCCCCCATTTTAGCAATAGAATGCTCGATATGATAAGAGCCCTGAAGCGTCACCACCTCAGTAGCGGTATACGGACGTTCAACACCTTTCCATCTTGGGTTTGTGATCCAATCGTTAATCAATTCCTGAATTCTGTCTTCTGTTGTTTTCATAAAAATATAAGTTAAGTTGGTTAGTAAGTAAATAGTTTGCAGTCGCAGTTTACAGTTCTGACTGTGACTTGTAAAAGGTTTATTTTTCACGCAGATTTTTAATGATCAGCGCAGCGTTTTTCATAAATATTTGTAACATGGAAGGGTTAAAAAATCAACGAAATCGGGATTTACAACCAGTCTTTCCAAAACTTTCTCCGCTAACGGGAATTGACGGTCTTCGTAATTTTCCTCTCCCAGCTCGTCTTTAATTTTTTTGAATTCATCTAAAGCCAACTCATGATAATACGCCAGATTCAGTATTTGTCCGTTATCCAAAGTCACCTTATTCTGAAGCCACTGCCACAATTGCGATCTTGAAATCTCTGCCGTAGCAGCATCCTCCATCAGATTGTGCAAGGCTGCGGCGCCTTGTCCGTTCAGCCATGAAGCCAAATACAAAACCCCAACATTAATATTTTTACGAACCCCATTTTCTGTTATAATTCCAATTGGCGGCTCTATCAAATCTGCTTCTGTTATTTTGCGATATTCTTTTTTAACATGAATTTGATTGGGAGTTGGCATTCCGGCATCAAAAACATTTTTAGCCAGAGCAACCAAATCCGGATGCGCTACCCACGTTCCATCGTGACCATTTTTCACTTCGCGTTCTTTATCGGTTTTTACCTTTGCGAAAGCAATTGCATTTGCCTCCTCATTATTTTTAATCGGAATTTGAGCGGCCATCCCTCCGATAGCATGAATACCTCGTTTATGACACCTTTGAATTACCAAATTCGAGTAAGCGTTCATAAAAGGCGAAGTCATATTGACCTGATCGCGATCCGGAACAATAAACTTGGAATGCTTGCGGAATTTTTTAATGTAAGAGAAAATATAATCCCAACGCCCGCAGTTCAATCCCACAATATGTTCCTTCAATTCAAAAATAATTTCGTCCAGCTGAAAACTTGCTGTGATAGTTTCAATTAAAACAGTAACCTTTATCGTCCCTCTTTCTAACTTCAAATAATCTTCAGTAAAATCAATTACGGTATTCCACCAGCGCGCTTCCAGATAATGTTCCAATTTTGGAATATAGAAATACGGTCCTGAGTTGTTTTCTAAAAGTCTCTTATGATTATGAAAAACATACAATCCAAAATCTACCAAAGAACCTGAAACCGCATTCCCATCAATCGAAAGATGTTTTTCCGGTAAATGCAATCCACGTGGACGCACAATCAATGTCGCAATCTTTTCATTCAGGTGATACGATTTATGCTTAATCAAATCGGTATAAGAAATCGTCTTGTTAACCGCATCAATCAAATTCACTTGTCCGTCCATTAAATTTTTCCAGGTCGGAGAAGTACTGTCTTCAAAATCCGCCATAAAAGTTTTCGCTCCCGAATTCAACGCATTGATAATCATTTTGCGATCAACCGGTCCCGTAATCTCAACTCTGCGATCCTGTAAATCTTTTGGAATTTCTCCTGCCACCCAATTATTTTCTCTGACGGTTTTGGTTTCGGAAGGAAAAGACGGCATGACACCCTGATCAAAAGCGGTTTGTTTTTGTTCGCGTTGCAGTAACAATAATTTTCGTTGCGAATCGAATTTCCGATGCAGTTCGGTTATAAAAACAATTGCCTCTTCTGTCCAGATCTTTGGATAAGAAAGCTTCTTTTCGGCCAAAAACTCCATAGCCGTCTCGGTAATCTCTAATTGGTTTTTCATCGCTGTTGCTTTTGATTAGTTCTCCATTATTCGTCATTTTTTGCTAATAAAAATTATTTTCTATTATAACAATCTGACCGTTAATATTTTCTACACCACAATATTAGAAAAAAGTTTTTTACAAAACAAGCGAACGTTCGCTAAATTTACAAAAAACTTTTTTGGCGATTATTTTTAGATTACTTACATTTGATATTATGGATATCGAAAAAGACTATATAAAGCTGATTTTTGGGCTAAAACTCAAGCAAGTTCGAACTCAGAAAAACCTCTCTCTCTTTGGTTTGGCTAAACTGACCAATCTTTCAAAATCGTATTTGAACGAGATTGAAAAAGGAAAGAAATATCCAAAAACAGATAAAATCTTGCTTTTATGTGAACATTTGGATGTTACGTACGACCAAATGGTTTCTTTAAAACTGGACAACAACCTCGCTCCGATTGGAGAAATCTTAAAATCAGGAATTTTAAAAGAGATTCCTCTGGAGCTTTTTGGTATTCAGGAAGCAGATTTGATTGACATTATTGCCAACGCACCTGCCAAAGTCAATGCGTTTATCAGCACCATTATCGAAATTGCCCAGCATTACAATCTGAGCAGGGAGAGTTTTTTCCTGGCGGCATTACGCTCGTATCAGGAGGCGCACAGTAATTATTTTGAAGATCTGGAAGAGAAGGTCATTGCTTTTTCTAAGTCCTTTCAAATTAATTTAGATTCAAAAATCACTATTAAAGAACTGGAAGCTATTCTTAAAGAGGAATTTGACTATACTATCAAAGAAATCGCCTTCACTGATCAGGAAGCCTTAGAAGATCTGCGTTCCATCTACGTACCAAAAAGTAAAACCCTCTTACTTTCAACAGAAATCGACGATCCACAAAAGGCTTTTATTCTGGCCAAAGAAATCGCCTATAATTATCTGAACTTATCGGATCGTTTACTGACTTTCAGCTGGATCAAGTTTGAAAACTTTGACCAGGTATTGCATAATTTCTATGCTTCTTATTTCGCAGGTGCTTTATTACTGCCTAGACAGTTGTTAGTAAACAGAATCAATGACTTTTTAAATAACGAAAAGCCAAATCCGGAAGAATTCGTAACGCTGATCGAAAGTTTTGAAGTTTCACCGGAATCTTTTTATCAGAGATTAACCAATTTACTCCCTAAAGATTTCCATCTGAAAAATTTATTCTTTTTAAGAATGTCGCATAAAATTGGTTCTGACGTTTACCAAATCAAAAAGGAATTACACATTACCAATCAACAGGAACCGCACGCAAACGAAACCAACGAGCACTATTGCAGGAGATGGGTTTCGGTAAAAACCATAGACGAGGCTATCAAACAAAACAAACCACACTTTTTTGACGCACAGATTTCGAGTTATGTTCATAGCGGAAATGAATATCTGGTTTTTTCATCGGCCACAAAAGATCCTTTCATCAAAGACAACATCAGAAGTATCTCAGTTGGTATTTTAATCAATCCGACAATGAAAAAGAAATTCAAATTCATTGAAGGAAAACCACTTGTCAAACGAATTGTAGGGGTCACCTGCGAAACCTGCGATGTAAAAGACTGCCTCGAAAGAGCCGCTCCTCCAATCGCATTGGAAAAGAAAAAACGCCACGAGAATACAGATGCCGTTGTTCAGCAGTTTATTACGCAATACAGTTAGACTCTCTTAGACTTCTTAGATTTTTAGACTCCTTAGATCTTTGGATTGTTAGATCCTCAGATTATTGGATTATTGGACTATTCGATTCTTAGAATGTTTAGGTCATAAACACGAAAATCAAGCCAATATCAGACGCCGCAAAAACCTCTGAACCTCTGAACCTTTGTACCTAAAAAACTTAGCAGCTCAGAACTTCAGAACCTTTTCTTAATCTACATTAAGTGCTTTTCAGGCATGTTGATCGTAAATTTGTACTATAAAAAATAACAAAACAATTAGCATCATGGAAAATATAGTAATACACAAAGCAGAAACAAGAGGAAATGCAAATCACGGATGGCTTAATGCCTATCACAGTTTTAGCTTTGCGAGCTGGTACAACCCGGAAAGAATTCAGTTTGGAGCGCTTCGTGTTCTGAATGACGATACTATTGCGGGCGGAATGGGTTTTGGAACTCATCCTCACGATAATATGGAAATCATTACCATTCCGTTAGAAGGTGATTTAGCACACAAAGACAGCATGGGGAATACCGAAATCATTAAAAATGGTGACATTCAGGTCATGAGTGCCGGAACCGGAATTCAGCACAGTGAGTTCAATCCAAATGCAGATCAGCAAACTAAGTTGTTACAAATCTGGTTGTTTCCTAACCAAAGAAATGTAACTCCGCGTTACCAGCAAATCACTTTAGATGTTGCCGACAGACACAACAAACTGTCTCAGGTTTTATCTCCAAATGCTGATGATGAAGGAGTCTGGATCCACCAGGACGCTTGGTTTCATATGGGAAATTTCGATTCCGGAATCGCTACAACTTATAAATTAAAAAAAGAAGGAAACGGAGTCTACGTTTTTATCTTAAAAGGAAATGTAACGATTAACGGTCAGGAATTAAACACTCGTGATGCTATCGGAATCTCTGATTTTGAAACTTTAAACATCAAAGCCAACACTGAGACCGAATTCCTGCTAATGGAAATTCCTATGAATTACTAATTTGTAAGACACCTCACATACACTTCAAAAGAAACGATAATCATACTGAATCACAGTATGTTATCGTTTCTTTTTTTTTCTCAAATCACAAAAAAAACCAAAAAGAAGTATTAAATTTATTAATAGAAAATTGGTCTGAATTTAAAATTAAAATTAACTGCTAAAATTTTCAATCATGAATCCAAATGACCTTACGAAAGAATATAGCAATGGAGAAGTAACCATTGTATGGCAGTCCGGAAAATGCATTCATTCTGCCAATTGTGTAAAAAACAATCCCGATGTTTTTCACCCAAAAGAAAAACCATGGATCATTCCTGAACGCTCTACAACAGAAAAAATTATTTCAACCATTCACAAATGCCCTTCAGGAGCATTGAGCTTTTACATGAATGACAAAAGCTGATTTTCTTGCCGCAGATTACCTGGATTAAAAAGTTTTTTTCTGAATTGAAACATACCAATCCATAAAAATCCTTTAATCCGTGGCAAAAAACTAAGACTCTTCCCTCTAACCGGGAGGCCTCAGAGCAACAATAAAAGATGCGATACTCAAAAAGTCATCGCATTTTTTATTTCTTAATCTAGGTTAAGTCCCTTACGCTCACTACCACCGTAACTTTGTCCTATCAAAATGAAATTAATTATTTAAAAGATAAAATTATGGCAACTACAAAATGGTCAATTGACCCAACACATTCAGAAATTGGTTTTAAAGTTAAACACATGATGTTTACAAATGTTTCAGGTAAATTTGGAACTTACGATGCAACCATTAGCACAGACGGAGACAATTTCGAGAATGCTGCAATCGAATTCTCAGGCGACATTACTTCTATTGACACTGCAAATACAGACAGAGACAATCACTTAAGAAGTGGTGATTTTTTTGATGCTGAGAATCATCCAAAACTAACTTTCAAAGGTTCTTCTTTCAAAAAAATCAATGAAGGGAGCTATGAATTAACCGGAGATCTAAACATCAAAGGCACCTCAAAATCAGTAACTTTTCCGGTAGAGTTTAGCGGAACCATGACTGATCCGTGGGGAAATACGAAAGTCGGATTAAATATCGAAGGAAAAATAAACCGTAAAGATTGGGGACTCAACTGGAACTCAGCTCTTGAAACCGGAGGTGTTCTGGTTGGAGAAGAAGTTCGTTTGAACATTGAATTACAATTTGCAAAACAAGCTTAATTCAATATCTCAGAATTTAATTGATTGGTTATTAAGCCCTGCATCTGCAGGGCTTTGTTTGTAGGGACGAGGCTTCGGCTTCGCTCAGCCTGACACTTGAGCTTTAAAGTTACCAAATGTCAGGCTGAGCGAAGTCGAAGCTCCCTCTTTTTTACTTCTTATTCCGAAATTCTGTAGGCGACATTCCAGTTTGTTTTTTGAAGAATCTGGAGAAATACGAATAATCTTCGTAGCCCACTTTAAATGCCACTTCATTAACCGCTAATTGTTTGTCAATCAACATTCTTTTAATTTCAAGAATCACTCGGTCCGTAATCACTTCTGTGGCCGTTTTTTGCAGAATTTCATTGCAGATACGGTTCAAATGCTTTAAAGTAATACTTAACTTTTCAGCATAAAAAGAGGGTAATTTTTCTTGTTTAAAGTAGTACTCCAAAAGCATTTCGAACTTGTCAATTTTTATGTTATACGAATGCGCCTGATGCGAATAAGTTTCGTTGTATTTACGGGCTATTTCAATATGAATACAATCCAGCAGATTCAACATTTTATCTAGTTGATATCGCCCCTCCAGAGTACTTTCCTGAATTAATAAATCAAAATAAGGTCGGATTTTAGTGATTCCTTTTTCTTCAAAAACCATTTCCGGCCGATTGTGAATCGAATGGTAAAAATTATATTCGTTGATCTTTTTCTGTCCAAAATATAGATTATACAATTCCTGCGAAAAAATAATCACAAAACCTTCAACATCTTCAGATAAATTCCAATGATGCATTTGTCCGGGCTGCAGCACAAACAAGCTTCCCTTTTTAATTTCAAACTGATCAAAATCAACTTCGTGCTGTCCCGAACCTTTCGTAAAAAACACCATCAAATACGAATCATGCCGGTGTGGTTCTTCTACAAAACTGTGACTTTTTAAATGTTCTTTGAATGTATTGACATAAAAATCACGATGAATATCATTACAGCTAAAATTCTGAACACTATAAACCGGGTATTTTTTCATATAAGTAGAATTTATTTTTTACTGATCATATATGCGATCGCCCAATCCTGTTTTTCGTTTACAAATTCGTTTAAGATAGGCGATGTCACAATAAATGTCTTTATTGTGCTATAAGTAGCGAAGATATAAAAAAGACTTTAATCCTGCTCTGGATTACCTTTGTATAAATAAAAAACAACAAGATCATGTCAAGTGCATTAACTCATATTTTAAGGAACGAATGTCCTATTTGTCATAAAGGAAAAGTTTTTACAGATAAAAATATTTTTTTCACTTTTGGCCTTCCAAAGATGAACGAATTTTGCAGTCACTGTAATTATAAATTTCAAAAAGAGCCTGGTTATTTCTTTGGCGCTATGTATGTAAACTACGGATTAACAGTAGCTCAAGGGATTGCAACTTATTGTATTGCACAATTTTTCTTCGAAAAGAATTTCGATTTAAGAATCATTCCGATTATCGCTGTCGTCATTACTCTGCTGACTTCTTTCAATCTTCGATTTTCAAGATTAGCATGGATTTACATGTTTAAGGATTATACGAAGTAAAAAAATGTTATTTTTGCCTTTCAATTGAAACTAATTTTCAATTCAAAAAAATTCAATCTTTAAATTAGACAAATGAAAGCATACGTATTTCCGGGTCAGGGCGCACAATTTACAGGAATGGGCAAGGACTTATATGAAACATCGGCTTTAGCCAAAGAATTGTTCGAAAAAGCCAATGAAATTTTAGGTTTTAGAATTACAGATATCATGTTCGAAGGTACTGCCGAAGAACTAAAAGAAACTAAAGTTACACAGCCAGCGGTATTTTTACACTCCGTTATTCTAGCTAAAACTTTAGGAGACGATTTTAAACCAGAAATGGTCGCAGGACATTCTTTAGGAGAATTTTCAGCTTTGGTTGCCAATGGAACTTTGTCTTTTGAAGACGGTCTTAAATTAGTTTCTCAACGTGCTTTAGCTATGCAAAAAGCTTGCGAAATCACTCCATCAACAATGGCTGCGGTTTTAGGTTTGGCTGATAATATTGTAGAAGAAGTTTGTGCTTCTATTGACGGAATCGTTGTTGCGGCAAACTATAACTGTCCGGGACAATTGGTAATTTCAGGAGAAACTTCGGCTGTTGAAAAAGCTTGTGAAGCTATGAAAGCTGCCGGTGCAAAACGTGCTTTAATTTTACCTGTTGGAGGAGCATTCCACTCTCCGATGATGGAACCAGCAAGAGAGGAATTAGCTGCTGCAATTGAAGCCACTACATTCTCAACTCCTGTTTGTCCGGTTTACCAAAACGTAACCGCAAATGCTGTTTCGGATGCAAACGAAATCAAAAAGAACTTAATCATACAATTGACCGCTCCGGTAAAATGGACACAATCTGTTCAGCAAATGATCGCTGACGGCGCTACTTTATTCACTGAAGTTGGTCCGGGAAAAGTGTTAGCAGGTTTGATCAATAAAATTGACAAAGAAGCGGTTACTGCGAATGCATAGTTAGTATTTAGTCTCAGTAACAGTTTTCAGTTACTCACTACATAAAAAAAATCCTCATGAACAAGATTGTTTATGAGGATTTTGTTTTTTATAACCCTTTTGCTTCTGCACTGTAATTATTTACAATTCCGGTTATCAAATAATTTTGATTTCTTTTTTCAAAGAAGATATACCAGGTTGTTTTGGCATTGGGTTTGTAAAAAATATAATTTGAACCTAAATATTGGAGTAATTTTGGTGTTTTCTTGTGAGGAAAACTCGAAATATCTGAAATAATAAAAACAACTATCTTATCTACATAATTCTGAGCTGATTCAGGAAAACCAAAATACTCCTCTTTAAAAAGTGCAAAAACTAAATCATCAAAATAGTCAAGAACTTCTTTTTCAAAAATTACTTTTTCCACGGATAAGCTTGAATTCTCTTAAACATTTCAGCTTTAAATTCCTCTGGAGTTAGTCCTTTTGCAAACTCGGCATCAAAATCAAAAGTTTCCTGATCAATTCCTTTAAATTTAGATTTTTGAACTTCATATTCTACAGCAGGCTCTTCCACCTTGCTAGCTCTAACTTCTTCTTTTTTCTTTTTCATAATTCCTACAATTTATTCTTACAAATTTACAAAAATAAATTAAGCCAAAAATAAAAACCCCAAATAAATCTTAGATTATTTAGGGTTTTTCTTATATTTTATTTTCGTCTGAAAAAAATTAAGAACGAACTTTCTGTTCCCATTTCCAGGCACTTGCCATGGCTTCGTCTAAGCTTAATTCTGCTTTCCAGCCTAAAACATTATTAGCTTTATCTGTATTTGCATAAGCTTCTGTAATATCGCCTTCACGACGCGGCATAATTTTATAAGGTAATTTTTTATCGCTTACTTTTTCAAAACTATGAATCACTTCTAAAACCGAACTTCCTTTTCCGGTTCCTAGATTGAAAGTTTCTACTTTTTGTAAATTCTTTTTAGCCAACAAACGCTGTAAGGCAATTACGTGCGCTTTTGCCAGATCTACTACGTGAATATAATCACGAACTGCCGTACCATCAGGAGTTGGATAATCATCTCCGAAAACCGATAATTCCTGACGCAATCCTGCTCCAGTTTGTGTAATGAAAGGCACTAAATTTTGAGGAACTCCAATTGGTAATTCGCCAATTTCAGTCGTTGCATGAGCTCCAACCGGGTTAAAATAACGCAATAAAATGGCACTGATATTAGTTACTTTAGCGGTATCCGTAATAATTTCTTCACCTATCTGTTTCGTATTTCCATAAGGAGAAATCGCCGCCTGTACCGGAGCATCTTCAGTAATTGGCATTTTTTCGGCCTGACCATAAACGGTACAAGACGAGCTAAAAATAAAACTCGCTTCAGGCTTTTGCTGCAATTCCTGTAATAAATACACCAATGAAGCAATATTGTTTTCGTAATACAACAATGGATTTTCAACACTTTCACCAACCGCCTTTGAAGCCGCAAAATGAATTACTCCGGTAACATCGTCATGCTTTTTAAAAAATTCCCGAACCGACGCTTTTTCTCTTAAATCTAATTTTTCGAACAAAGGTGTTTTTCCTGTAATGGACGTAATCCCTTTTAAAACGTTTTCCGTAGAATTGGAAAGGTTGTCAATAATGACTACTTCAAAACCTTCATTTTGCAATTCTACAACGGTGTGAGAACCAATAAATCCTAATCCTCCTGTTACTAATACTTTCATTTTGTGGTTATTTTGTGCTGTTGTTTATTTGGTTTAATCTTTATTATTTATTCAAAAATTCCAAAACAGAATCGGTTATAAATTTGATTTGCTCATCATCCAGTTCTGTATGCATTGGCAAAGCAATTACTTCTTTCACCAATTGGTTGGTCGCCGGAAACTGCTCTTCTTTGTAACGAGAATCAGCATAAGCTTTTTGCGAATGCAACGGAATCGGATAATAAATCGCACACGGAATTCCCTTATCCAATAAATGCTGCATCAAAGCATTACGATCTGCATCAATAATTCTCAACACATATTGATGAAAAACATGATCATTTTGACTTGCATCAAATTCCGGTGTAATAATATGTGCATTTCCGGCAAAAGCTGCATTGTACTTTGTTGCCGCTAAACGGCGTGCTGCATTGTACTCGTCTAACAATGGTAATTTTGCATTTAGAACTCCGGCCTGAATACTATCCAAACGTGAATTCACTCCCACAACATCATGGTGGTAACGCTCATACATTCCGTGATTTACGATCCCGCGAATGATGTGCGCTAATTTATCATCGTTGGTAAAAATTGCTCCTCCATCTCCATAACAGCCTAAATTTTTAGACGGAAAAAATGAAGTTGCCGCTACATGACCAATTACCCCAACTTTGCTTTTTGCTCCTGATTTAGAAATATAATCTGCTCCAATTGCCTGTGCATTGTCTTCGATTACATATAAATTATGTTCGGCAGCAATTTCCATAATAGCATCCATGTTTGCTGCACGTCCAAATAAATGTACCGGAACAATTGCTTTTGTTTTTGGTGTAATCGCATTTTTAAGGGCTTCAATATCGATGTTCATATTTACGACATCAACATCCACTAAAACCGGCGTCAATTGCAACAAAGCAATTACCTCAACAGTAGCTGCAAAAGTAAAATCGGCAGTAATTACCTCATCGCCCGGTTTCAAATCCAATCCCATCATTGCAATTTGCAAAGCATCGGTTCCGTTTGCACACGGAATCACATGTTTTGCCCCCAGATAGTCTTCCAGATTTTTTTGAAACTCGTGTACTAAAGGGCCGTTTATGTAAGTATTGGTATCCAAGACCTCCTGAATAGAGGCATCAACTGTAGTTTTTATTTTTTCGTATTGACTTTTTAGGTCAACCATTTGAATTTTTTTCATTTTCAATATATTTTAAAATTAAAGACTTGCATTTCATTCAGCGTCTCTAAAAGGAGGAACAAAAATAGTTATTTAATACCTTCAAACCAATGAAAATAATCGAAAGAACCGTAATTTAGCCACAAAAACAAACAGATGCTTTTTCTCTATAATTTAGTTATTTCTATTGCTGGCTTTTTTCTGAAAATTGTAGCACTTTTTAGTCCGAAAATTAAGCTTTTTGTCGAAGGCCGTAAAAATGTTTTCGCTATTCTTGAAGAAAAGATAAAACCTTCAGATAAAACCATCTGGTTTCATTCGGCCTCACTTGGTGAATATGAACAAGGCCTGCCGGTAATCGAAAAAATCAAAGAAAAATATCCTGCGCACAAAATCATCGTTACCTTTTTCTCTCCCTCAGGCTACGAAGTCCGAAAAAACAATACTACTGCAGATGTTACACTGTACCTTCCACTGGACACTAAAAGTAATGCGAAGAAATTCTTAAAGCTTGCTCATCCTGAATTGGCATTTTTCATAAAATATGAATTTTGGCTGAATTACTTAAATGAATTAGAAAAAAGCCAAACCCCGACCTATTTAATTTCCGGAATTTTCAGAGACAATCAGATGTTTTTTAAATGGTACGGCGGTTTTTACAGAAAAGCATTAAAAGCATTCACTTACTTTTTTGTTCAGAACGAAAATTCGAAAGAAAAAATAAAAAGTCTTGGCTTTGACAATGTTATTGTTTCCGGAGACACTCGTTTTGATCGTGTAAATGCTATTTTAGAAAGAGATAACACTTTGGATTTTATCGAAAAATTCAAAAACAACACTCCAACCATCATTATAGGCAGCTCTTGGCCTAAAGATGAAACATTATTAGCAGAATACATCAACCAGGCATCTGAAGATGTAAAATTCATCATTGCACCTCACAACATTAAAAGTGATCAGATCGCAAGCCTGAAGGCGCAAATTACTAAATCAACAATATTATTTTCCGAAAAAGAAAATGCTGACTTATCTAATTACAATGTCTTTATTATAGATACTATTGGATTACTGACTAAAATTTACAGTTACGGAACAATTGCTTATGTTGGCGGCGGATTTGGAAACCCGGGAATCCATAATATATTAGAACCGGCTACTTTTGGAATCCCGATTGTAATTGGTCCCAACTACTCGAATTTTGCCGAAGCAGTTGAACTGGTAGCACTCAAAGGATGTCTTGCAATCTCAAACAGTCAGGAATTAAAGCAAAATCTTGACCGTTTGCTTCAGGACAAGGCGTTTTTAGAAGAAAAGAGTCAGATTTGTAAATCGTATATTCAGAACAATAAAGGAGCTACAAACAGCATCATGAATATCGTCTCGTAACCTTTTTATACGAATCGCACGTGATTCAGAAACAACATTACACACAAAAGGGCTTATTTAAGCTCTTTTGTTTTTTCATAGCGCTACCTAATATTCTAAAAAAGACAAAACAAACTGCAACTAAGAGCATAAAAACCCCCAATTCTCTTATTGAATCTTCAATAAAAAATAATTCAGACAAAATATACCATAATTTAACATATTATTATTAATTTGGCACATTGTTTGATAAACAAGATAATCGTGAGCAATGAAAATATTTTAAAAAAAAAATAAAAAAATATTTTACATATTAAAAAATTTATATCTTTGCCACGAATTAATAATTAACCTTTTATAATAAAGTAAGATGAAAAAAGTATTTTTAAGTTTAGCTGTTGTTGCTGTTTTAACTGTTGTATCTTGTAAAAAAGCTGACGCTGCAGCTACTGAAGCTGTAGATTCTACTGCTGTTGCTGTTGATTCTGCTGCTGCTGTAGTTGATTCTGCTGCTGCAACTGTTGATTCTGCTGCTGCAAAAGTTGACTCTGCTGCTGCAAAAGTTGAAGAAGCTGCTGCTCCTGCTAAAAAGTAATTCTAAATTACTCAAAAAAATAAAAAGCTATCTCTTTGCAGATAGCTTTTTTTTATGCTTTATACCCAACAAAACTACAATACCTTTCCTAACCACAACACACACTATAAAAAAACCTGATAAGTCTTCAAAACTCACCAGGCCTTTTATACAATTACCAAAACTTAGAAAACAAAAGACACTCTTTTATTTTCTAATCCTCTACTTCCACTTCCTCACCCACAACTTCATCTTCAAAAATAGATTCACTTGAGGAAAAATCCAAAATCTCAGCTCTAGAAGCATAAGTAACAATTTCTTTGATTCCTTTCTGCAAAAGCAATTCCGTTGTGTATTTTCGACTCGTAGCAAAATGAAGCTCTCCCAACATCAATTTAAAAAAATACCTCCCCCCAGCCCCTTTAAATTTTAAAAACCGAGCCATCTCTATATTCACCTTAAACTTCTCAATATCCTCTTCACACTCAAACCTCAACTCATAACTAAGACTCGTAAATATCACCTTGCCCTTCCTCGAAGTAAATACGAATTTATATTCATCATTAAACCGCTTACTAATTACAAAGGCACCCATATTATTATTTTAGATTTTAGATTACTGATTTTAGATTACTGATTTTAGATTCTTAGATTCTTAGATTCTTAGATTCTTAGATTCTCTAAAATAAATTTGCGAAGCAAATTTATTTTAGAACTCCTGGATTTACACCATAAAAAAAGCCTCTTCAAAAGAAGAGGCTTTAGTACTCAGAGCGGGACTTGAACCCGCACGAACATTGCTGTTCACTGGATTTTAAGTCCAGCGTGTCTACCAATTTCACCATCCGAGCATTAGATGATATAGAGCGAAAAACGGGGCTCGAACCCGCGACCTCGACCTTGGCAAGGTCGCGCTCTACCAACTGAGCTATTTTCGCATTTCAAATTCTAATTAAGAACTGCAACACTTGATTTGTTCTGTATTGCGAGTGCAAATTTAGGACATTTATTCAATTACACAAGCGTTTTTTGAAAAAAAAATCTACTTATTTTATAACTTTCTGATAACCTAAACTTTAAATATGAAATTTATTTTCGTACCAACATTCTTTTAATCTCATTGAGTTTCATCAACGCTTCAACCGGTGTGATCGCATTAATATCAAGCCCCAAAATTTCTTCTTTTATCTCCTCCAGCAAAGGATCGTCTAAATTAAAGAAACTCATCTGCATTTCATCATTTTCAGACTTCACACCATTTAACGCTTCACTTGAGTGGTTTTTCTCCAGTTTTTTCAACATCTTTTGCGCCTTCAAAATTACAATCTGAGGCATTCCGGCCATTTTCGCCACATGAATTCCAAAACTATGAGCACTTCCTCCTTTTACCAGTTTACGAATAAAAAGCACATTGTCTTTTAACTCTTTTACCGCAACATTATAATTTTGAATTCTTGGCAACGATTCTGTCATTTCATTCAATTCATGATAATGCGTTGCAAACAAGGTTTTAGGTCTTCCCGGGTGTTCGTGTAAAAATTCGGCAATCGCCCAGGCAATCGAAATCCCGTCATATGTACTGGTTCCTCTTCCAATTTCATCCAGAAGTACCAAACTGCGATCTGAGATGTTATTCAAAATAGAAGCGGTCTCATTCATCTCTACCATAAAAGTAGATTCTCCCATCGAAATATTATCCGAAGCACCTACTCTGGTAAAAATCTTATCTACAATTCCCATTCTTACACTATCAGCAGGAACAAAACTTCCCATTTGAGCTAACAATACAATTAAAGCCGTTTGTCTCAAAATAGCAGACTTACCGGACATGTTAGGACCTGTAATCATAATCAGCTGCTGCGTCTCTCTGTCTAAATAAACATCATTAGCAATATAAGGTGTTCCAACCGGTAATTGCTTTTCAATAACTGGATGACGTCCGTTTTTGATCTCTAACTCAAACGTTTCATCAATTTCAGGACATACATATTGATTCTCTATAGCCAATTGTGTAAACGAACACAAACAGTCCAGCTGTGCCACCAAATTAGCATTCATCTGTACTGGCTTGATATAAGTTCCAATCCAGATCACCAATTGCTCAAAAAGCTCTGTTTCTATCTTGTAAATCTTCTCTTCTGCTCCCAGAATTTTAGTTTCATATTCTTTTAATTCCTCAGTAATGTATCGCTCTGCATTAACCAACGTCTGTTTGCGAATCCACTCTTCAGGAACTTTATCTTTGTGTGTATTTCTAACTTCAATATAATAACCAAAAACATTATTAAACGAGATCTTAAGCGAAGAGATTCCGGTACGCTCCGATTCTCTTTTTTCAATTCCCTCCAGATATTCTTTTCCGGAAGTAGAAATAGCACGCAAGTCATCCAGCTCTTCACTGATTCCTTTTGCAATAGCATTTCCTTTAGCCACCGCAACAGGCGCATCCTGATTTAAAGTATTTTTAATCTTTTCTCTTAACAAATCACAGGCATGCAGACTATCTCCTATCACCTTTACCGCTTCCTGCGGACTTTCAAGTGCCAGGGTTTTAATTGGAATAATCGCATCCAATGATTCTTTCAGATATACAATCTCACGTGGCGAGACTTTTCCTGTTGCTATTTTAGAAATCAAACGCTCTAAATCTGAGATTTGTTTGATTTGATATTGAATACTTTGCAAAACCTCCGAATTGGCCCTTAAATAAGAAACCACATCATGACGGCTTTTTATTCTGGCACTGTCTTTCAAAGGCAAAGCCAGCCAGCGTTTCAACAAACGCCCTCCCATTGGCGAAAGCG
This sequence comes from Flavobacterium sp. N502540, assembly GCF_025947365.1. Classification (NCBI taxonomy): domain Bacteria; kingdom Pseudomonadati; phylum Bacteroidota; class Flavobacteriia; order Flavobacteriales; family Flavobacteriaceae; genus Flavobacterium; species Flavobacterium sp. N502540. The sequence continues at coordinate 2,521,821 of NZ_CP110012.1, read as the reverse complement.
TTCTGTCAATCACATCCAAAAGGGTAACCGCATTTGGATTATAACTGTGATACAATTCTAAGTTTCTAATGGTAAAACGATCCATCCAGACATAAGCATCTTCGGCAATACGCTGAATCGCTGTAATATGCTGCACACGATTGTGCTGCGTTTCCGATAGGTAATACAAAATTGCTCCGGAAGCAATAATTCCTTCTTTTAATTCTTCTACTCCAAAACCTTTTAAAGAAACCGTCTGAAAATGTTTCGTCAGCGTTTCCAGAGCATAATCTTCCTTATAAATCCAGTCTTCTAAATAAAAGCTATGAAAATCATCTCCAAAAGCATCTTTAAAGTCACTTTTATTCTGTTTCGGAACCAAAACCTCACTCGGGTTGAAGTTTTGCAGCAATTTGTCGATGTACTCTGCATTTCCCTGAGCCGTTAAAAACTCTCCTGTAGAAACATCCAGAAAGGAAACTCCGATATTTTTGTTAGCAAAATAAACTGATGCTAAAAAGTTATTTGATTTGGATTGTAAAACTTCGTCGTTTAAAGAAACTCCGGGAGTTACCAATTCAGTAACACCTCGTTTCACAATAGTTTTAGTCATTTTTGGATCCTCCAGCTGATCACAGATAGCTACACGAAGTCCGGCTTTGACTAATTTTGGCAAATAGGTATTTACAGAGTGATGTGGAAAACCGGCCAAAGCAGTTTCTGTATCAGAACCGGCGCCTCTTTTGGTTAATGTTATTCCCAGAATTTTTGAGGCTCTAATAGCATCTTCTCCAAAGGTTTCATAAAAGTCTCCTACTCTAAAAAGCAAACAGGCATCAGGATATTTTCTCTTGATTTCATTGTATTGTTTCATTAAAGGTGTCTCTTTAACCACTTTCTCTTTCGCTGCCAAATTATTGTATTTTAAATGAAAAAATTAAGACAGCGAATTTATGACATTTTGAAGGAATAACGAAGTGGTGCAAAAATTAAAATATTTTAAGCTTTTTTTAAGCTGAGATATAAGAATTTTACATAGATTTGTCATAATTAAAAAAGACTCTAAAAGATGAAAAAAATAATTTTAATCGCTATGTTAGCTGTAGTTGGAATTACAGCTTCTAATGCTCAAAGCAATAAAAAAGGTAAAATTGCCAAAGTTGAAGGTGCAGGAATGGCTTTCGAAACGGAAACCATTGATTATGGAACTATTGCTCATAATGCAGATGGAAAACGTGAGTTTGTTTTTGTCAACAATGGAACTAAACCTCTTATCATCACAAACACAACCGGATCTTGCGGTTGTACTGTACCAACAACTCCAAAAGAGCCAATCGCTCCGGGTGCTAAAGGTATTATTGGTGTAAAATATGCTACTGACAGAGTTGGTGCTTTTACAAAAACTGTAACTGTAACTTCTAATGCTGAAGGACAACCAACAAAAGTGCTTACTATTAAAGGTACTGTTTTACCAGATCCGGTAAAAAGCTAATCTGAAAAGTAAAATAGAATAATTCAAAAAGCTTCCTTAACTTTGGAAGCTTTTTTTATGACCTGAATACAAACCTATGAGAAAACTTGAAAATAGCGAACTGGACCGTAAATCGATAGAAGATTTTAAAAAATCAGACAAAACTCCTTTAATTTTAGTCTTAGACGATATTCGCAGTCTGCACAATATTGGATCTGTGTTCAGGACCGCTGATGCATTTTTAATCGAAAAAATAATCCTGTGCGGTATTACCGCCACTCCACCTAATAAAGAAATCCACAAAACAGCTCTTGGCGCTACTGAAACTGTAGCCTGGGAACATCACGAAAATGTATTGGAAGTAATCGAAAATCTTAAAAAAGAAAATATCATGACGCTTGCCATCGAACAGGTGGAAAGCTCTATTTTCCTTCAGGATTTTAAAACGGAGAAAAATCAGAAGTATGCATTGGTTTTTGGCAATGAGGTTTACGGAGTTGCTCAGGAAGCCGTTGCGCTTTGTGATGGCTGTATTGAAATCCCACAATTAGGCACCAAACACTCTTTAAATATTGCGGTAAGCGCCGGAATTGTTGTTTGGGATTTATTTCAAAAATTAAACTGGCCAAAATAGACAATGTGGCAATTTGATAATTAGAAAATAAGGCAATTAAGTAATTATCACATTGTCTAATTGACACATTAACGAATTATCGAATTATCGAATTAAAATCTTCTTTTGGATTTCGTCCAGGATAAAAAGGTAATCTTTATGATTTTTCACGAAATCGCGATCGGAAACATCAATAATCAGCACGTTTAAATCAGTTTGGGATTTAATATATTCTAAATAGCCATTATTGATCTTATCCAGATAACCTGCCTCAATATTCTGCTCGTAGTTGCGTCCGCGTTTCTTGATGTTTTGCAGCAGCCTTTCAGAATTCTGATACAAATAAACATACAAATCAGGTTTGGGCATTTCTTTATAGATAATATCAAACAAGTTTCGATACAATCGATACTCATCTTCGGCAAGGGTAATCTTAGCAAAAATCAAAGATTTAAAGATATGATAATCGGCTACAATAAAATCTTTAAACAAATCAAATTGTGCCAGATCATCTGATAACTGCTGATAACGATCTGCCAAAAAAGACATCTCCAACGGAAAAGCGTACCTGTTCTGATCTTTGTAAAATTTTGGTAAAAAAGGATTATCGGCAAAACGTTCTAAAACCATTTTTGCATTAAAATCTTCCGCTATTTTTTGCACCAAAGTGGTTTTCCCTGCCCCAATATTTCCTTCAAAAGCAATGTAGTTGAAGTTCTCCAATGCAATTTCCCGTATCGGATTTTTCAATTCCTGAACTACTTCACAAACACTATCGTCTGGCGAGACTGCAATTAATTCTGTAATGGATTTTTGAAAAACAGGGTGTTTCCAGTCTAAATCTAAATCCTGCATAGGAAGCAGAACAAACTTTCTGTTTTGCATTAACGGATGTGGGATCTGCAATTTTTCGGACTCAATAACTTCATCATCATAAGTAATCAGATCAATGTCGATAATTCGGGACTGATACCCTTGCTGCTCCGATCTGATTCGGCCTAGTTTTTTTTCTACTTTCAGAACCTGACTTAATACTTTTTGCGCCGATAAATAGGTATGCAAAACCAATGCGCAATTATAAAAAGCATCACTTTCAAACCCCCAGGCAGGAGTTTCATACAGTTTTGAAACCCTGATTACAGTCCCCACTTCTTTATGTATCAAATCGATACACGTTTCGATGTTTGTTAACCTGTTTCCCTGATTGCTGCCTATTGATAAAACGATTTGATGCTGTGACTTCATAATTAATGCAAATTAACTAAAACTATTTTAGAATTAACTACATTATTTGATCCAAGAGTTAGAAGTTTCCAACTATTTCAAACTCTTTCTTCTTCTCTTTGTTTTCTGAAACCCTCTTCAAAAATGCAGTTAAATCGCTTGTTAAAGGGAGTTGGTTCTGGCTTTTCCAAAATTGTTCTGAGTAAGGAAATTTCACTTTAAAAATATCCTTATCCATCGACAAATTTGACTTTGCTTTTTCGGCAATAAAACTATTGGTTACAAAAAAATTGGTCGAATAATCGTAAAACGCTTTTATATTTTTTTCACTTACAAGTAATTCTACCCTAACATCCGATTTTGCATTATTCAAATAATACTTATTGGTGCTGGCACTCTTCTTATAATTTGAAGTGGTTTTAAAACTCGTGGTTCGATATTCTACTTTGTCCTTTTTTTGAAACGGTACTTTTTCTCCGTTATCATAAAGATCAAAATAAGTTTCTACAATAGCATAGTCATTCTTATTGATTATAAAATAACCACTGGTTTTTTGTTCAATCGTATTTTCTGACTTTTTGATAAAACTAATTTTAAAAAAATCACCTGCTACATTTTTTTCCTTAGTAAGTTCGAAATCTTCCATTTTGATAGAGATCATAGCATTTATATCAAATAATTTTTCGAAACTCTGAAATTCGAAATACACAAAATCTACCTTGTCCTTTATCCCAACTTTCCTCATATTCAAAATCTCAACTTCACATTTATTGTCGGGTTGTGTTTTGGTTTTAAAAATGCTTTTTCGCGATACTTTACCATAAATATCCTGTAATCTTTCCAATTCATCATTTCGTTTCAAGACACATCTCAAGAAGAAGTTTTCATTGTAAGGCTCGAATATATAATTCTCTTTCATTTTGGCATATACTTTTTTCATTATAGCCATTTCTTCTCCCACCACTACTTCATCAAGTTCAATGGTTTTACTTTGCAAAAAGATTGTATCCTGTTTGTTTATTTCTTCAAAGCTGAGTTTCAGATTTTCATATCCAATCAAACTAAAATTCAACTCATCCTGATCGGAAATAAAAGAAAAAACACCTTCCTCATTTGTTAGTGAATTGTCCTTTTGATTGTAAATATTTACTTTTTCCAGCGGAAGCTTTGTCAGTTTATCGACTACCACTTTTTTAGTTTGTATTTTTTGAGCCCCGGCATAAAAGCCAAAGAAAAAAAGACTCCACAGAATTATTTTATCTTTCATATTTAAGCATTTGGTTTCCTCAAATATAAAATATTCGGGACTCAAACTATATTTATCTTACAAAATATCTTATCTTTAATTTAATGCGTTAAAAAAGCAAAAGCTATAACCATTTCATCCAATCTCATATTCGAATTAATTTGTTTTTAGATTACTTTTGTAACAAACCAACCTTTTTCGATACTTATTAAAAAAAATACACTTATGAAGTTTTTAGGAAATGTAATTGCCACCGTTATTGGTATTTTTGTATTTATTATCCTCTTCTTTTTTGGGGTCATTCTTATTGGAGCAATTTTTGGAGGAGACGATGCTGTTTCTGTGAAAAGTGATTCTGTTATTGAATTAAATTTAAAACAAATTCAAAACGATTATGCGGGAAAATACAAAGACCCGTGGGTAACTGTTTTTTCGGATAAAAAAGGCATCGGTTTAACAGATGTAATCAATGCTATTGAAGCGGCGAAAACAGATGACAACATTAAAGGAATCTCTATTTTAAATGATGAGTCTTCTTTAGGTCTGGCACAATACAAAGATTTGAGAAATGCGCTTGAAAGTTTCAAAAAATCAGGAAAGTTTGTTTGGGCTTATGCCAATACATACTCGCAAAAAGAATATTATCTGAATTCTGTAGCCAATACTATTTATTTGAATCCTGTTGGTGATTTAGATTTTAAAGGTCTTTCGTCTGAGGTGATGTTCTTCAAAGATTTTCAGGAAAAATCGGGCATTCACATGGAAGTGATTCGCCACGGAAAGTACAAAAGTGCTGTTGAACCTTTTCTGGAAAATAAAATGAGTGATGCCAACAGAGAGCAGGTAACCGCTCTTTTAAACTCAATCTGGACTACGGTTACGACTGATATTTCAAAAAGCAGAAATATTCCACTGCCGAAACTAAATGAAATCGCCAATGGATTACTGGCCAGAACTCCGGAAATGGCAAAAGCACAAAATCTGGTAGATGTTATTGCTTATGAAGATGTTTACCATAACGCGATTAAAAAAGCGCTAAAAGTAACGGGAGATGACGATTACAATAAAATTTCGATTTTAGATTATACTCAAAATAACATTACAACTGCCCTGACCAATACTGCTACTGACCAAATTGCTATTATTTATGCACAGGGTGAAATACAAGGTGGCGAAGGAGATGTTACTGTAATTGGTGAAGGTTCTATGCGACGTTCTTTACAAGAGGCGCGCAAAAATGAAGATGTAAAAGCAATCGTTCTAAGAATAGACAGTCCGGGCGGAAGTGCTTTAACTTCTGACCTGATCTGGAGAGAAATCGAGATAACCAAAAAAGTAAAACCGGTTGTGGTTTCTATGGGGAATTATGCCGCATCAGGTGGTTACTACATTGCCTGCAACGCCAACAAAATTTTTGCAGAAAGCAATACGATTACAGGTTCTATAGGTGTTTTTGGAGTACTGCCTAACTTCACTCCTTTAGCCCATAAATTGGGAATCAACACTGAGCAGGTAAAAACACATGAGAACTCTGCAAATTATAGTCCGTTTGTACCTGTTGACGAAAAATTTAAAGCCTTTACTTTAGAAGGGGTAGAACATATTTACAAAACCTTTGTAACGCATGTTGCGGAAGGCCGAAAAATGACTTTTACACAGGTAGATTCGATCGCACAAGGAAGAGTCTGGTCAGGAAGCGAAGCCTTAAAAATTGGATTAGTAGATCAGATTGGAGGATTGAATGATGCTATTGCTGAAGCTGCAAAAATTGCAAAAATCAAAACGTACAGTACACAAAACTATCCTGAATACGAAAAAACATTCAACGACCTTCTTTCTACGCTGCCTTTTGCTCAATCAAAAGAAGCTTTTATTAAAGAAGAAATTGGAGAAGAAAATTATATGCTTATTGAGCAGGTAAAAAGACTTCAAAAACAAAAAGGAGTTCAGGCCATGCTTCCATTTGGAATAAACATTAAATAGTTTCCTTTTAAAAATGAAGAATTTATTTGCCCTTGCTGCTATTCTGTTGCTGAGTTTTGTGAATGCTCAGAATAAAACCGAAGTTGCTTTTACAGAAACTCCCATTGTTTTAAAAATCAACATCGATCAGCTTTTTGGTACGTTGACCACTCCGAATTTAGAAAAAAGGTACCCGGTAGCTTTACTAATTTCAGGTTCAGGGCCTACGGATCGCAACGGAAATAATCCGATGATGAAAAACAATTCTCTGAAAATGCTGGCAGAAGCGCTGGCAAAAAACGGAATTGCATCATTACGGTACGACAAAAGAGGAATTGCAGAAAGTAAACCGGCTGCTATTTCAGAACATACTCTTGTATTTGAGAATTACACCGAAGATGCCAAAAGCTGGATCAATCTGTTAAAACAAGACAGACGTTTCTCTGAAGTAGTTGTAATTGGTCATAGCGAAGGTTCTCTGATTGGAATGATTGCCGGAGCAAAAGCCAGTAAGTTTATCTCAATCGCAGGCGCAGGAGAGTCTGCCGACCAATTGATTAAATCGCAAATTGCTTCCAAACAAAACAAACAAGTAGAGGAATTAACCTTCCCGATTATTGATAGCCTGAAAAGCGGATTTACAGTAAAGAAAGTAGACCCAATGCTTAATGCTCTTTTCAGACCAAGCATTCAGCCGTATTTAATTTCCTGGTTCAAATACAATCCGCAAAACGAAATCAAAAAACTAAATGTTCCTATTTTGATCGTTCAGGGAAATCAGGATTTACAAGTGACCGTAAAAGATGCTGAACTCTTATCGAAGGCCAATAAAAATGCTGAACTTTTGATCGTTGATAAAATGAATCATATCATGAAAATCATCGACGGAGATCATCAGGCCAACCTGGAAAGCTATAAAAAAGAGAATCTGCCTATCTCAGAAATCATGGTCAATAAGATTATTTCTTTCATTAAAAAATAATCTGCAATCATAAAAACATTAAAAATCCGTTTGAACTTATATTCAGGCGGATTTTTATTTGGGACAAACAGAAGTATATTCTTAGGTTTAACAAAAACTTTATTTATGAACTCCATCAAAAAAAACTATTTTTGCAACAATCAGTTAGCAATTTAACCCCTCAAATTTATTTATATGGTAAAGAAAATTTTAAAAATAACAGCTATAGTTCTTGTAGTCCTTGTAGCAGCCTTATTTGCCATTCCGTATTTCTTTAAAGATCAAATAAAAGCCAAAATTTCAGAAGCCATCAACAAAAGTGTTGATGCCAAGGTAAGTTTTACAGATGCCGATTTAAGTTTGTTTAAAAACTTTCCAAATGCCACCGTGGGAATCGAAAAACTGGTGATCATCAATAAAGCTCCATTTGAAGGAGATACTTTGGTTTCATTAGGCGAGCTGAATTTAAAAATGAGTATTAAGGAACTTTTCAAAGGAAAAGAAGAGCCTTTAAACATACAGGGAATCAGCTCTACAAATGGTCTGGTGAATATTATTTTCAACAAAGACGGTGTTGGTAATTTTGATATTGCCCTAAAAGACAAAGAAAAGGACGTGAAAGACGACAAAAGCAAACCGCTTTCACTGAAAATTCAAAATTATAAAATCGAAAATTTCACTTTCAGATACATCGATCAGGGATCTAAAATAAAAATGGTCATTGACAGTTTGAACCATGAAGGAACGGGCGATTTTACCAATTCAAAATTAGATTTAACAACAAAATCTGTTGCTAATGTTTCTTTGGATATGGATAAGATTAATTACATGAAAAATGTAAAACTGACTTTAGACGCTGTATTGGGAATTGACCTTGAAAAAAGCAAATATACCTTTAAAGAGAATAAAGCTTTAATCAATCAATTGCCTTTGGAATTTGACGGGTTTATTCAGATGGTGGATGCCGGACAAATTTATGACCTGAAGTTTAAGACTCCCACCTCATCTTTTACGAATTTCTTAGGACTGATTCCTTCTGCTTATGCTTCAAGTCTGGAAGGTGTAAAAACTACCGGAGATTTTACTGTAGCCGGTTTTGCTAAAGGTGAATTAACCGAGACTACTGTTCCTAAGTTTAATGTGGCAATTGCTTCTAACAATGCTTCGTTTCAATATCCAAACCTTCCAAAATCGGTTCAAAATATTGTGATTGACACGAAAATCATCAATGAAACGGGAATCCTGAATGACACTTATGTTAATTTGGATAAACTTTCCTTCCGAATCGATCAGGATGTTTTTAACGCCAAAGCTAATATCAAAAACATCACGCAAAATCCTATAGTGAATGCCGCTTTGAAAGGAACCATCAATCTGGCGAATCTTTCTAAGGCTTATCCAATTAAAATGGACAAACCTCTTGCCGGTATTTTAAAAGCTGATGTGACTACACAATTTGATATGGCTTCTGTTGAAAAGAGCCAATACCAGAATATCAAAAATGCCGGAACCATGAGTCTGTCCGGATTTAAATATACAGACGAAAACAATAAATCGATGAACATCAGTACGGCATTGGTAGAGTTTAATCCGAGTACCATAAACCTGAAGAAATTTGATGCCACAACAGAAAAAAGCGACTTAAGCATTAACGGAGTACTGGAAAATTTCTATGGTTTCATGTTCAAAAAACAAGAGCTGAGAGGAAACTTCAACATGAGTTCAAATCAGCTGGCAGTGGATGATTTTATGACTTCAGGAACTCCTGCTACAGAAAAAGCAGCTGCAAAACCTACTGAAGCGATGAAGATCCCCGCGTTCTTAAATTGTACTTTAAATGCTAAGGCTGCTACCGTTTTATACGACAATCTGAAACTAAAAGACGTTTCGGGAAGATTAATCGTTAAGGACGAAAAAGCTACTTTAGAAAACTTTAAAACCTCTATTTTTGGAGGAACAATTGGCCTTAACGGAGCTGTTTCTACCAAAACAAAAGTACCAACTTTTGACATGAATTTAGGTTTCAATCAGGTGGATATTGCGCAAACTTTTACGCAATTAGAAATGATGAAAAAAATTGCTCCTTTGGCAGGAATCATCAACGGAAAATTAAACTCGACTATAAAATTAAACGGAAACTTAGACGATAAGGAATTGACTCCGGATCTAAAATCAATCTCAGGAGATCTTTTAGGACAGCTGCTTTCAACTACTGTAAATTCTAAGAATTCAACTGTTATAAACGCCTTAACTTCTAACCTGAAATTTATTGATCCTAATAAAATAAATCTGAATGATATTAAAGCGGCTCTAACATTTGATAACGGAAAAGTGAGCGTAAAACCATTTGACATCAAATATCAGGACATTAAAATTACAATTGGCGGAACTCATGGTTTCGATCAAACGATGAACTATAATTTAAAATTAGATGTTCCGGCAAAATACTTAGGAAATGAAGCCAATGCCTTCCTTGCTAAAATGTCTCCGGCAGATGCTGCAAAACTGCAAAACATTCCAATAAATGCGGTACTTACAGGTAATTTTTCACATCCAAAAGTATCAACGGATATGAAAAGTGCCGTGACCAGTCTGGCTGCGCAGGTTGCGAATCAGCAAAGAGATAAACTGACTCAAAAAGGAACTTCGGCTCTTAATGATTTTATCAATAAAAATACGAAAGCTAAAGATACCACTAAAGCTGCTGCTACTGAAAAAGAGCAAAAAACTCAGGAGGTTACTAAAAAAGCCAGTGACTTAATCAATGGCTTGTTTAAGAAGAAAAACTAAACAAAAAAAAGGGCATCTACGGATGCCTTTTTTTGTTTCTTATAATTTAAATTGCTTGTCCTATAGTATTAAGCTTTCCATTGTTCAGGATGGAGTTTATGATTTTTACATAATCCTTTTTAGTATGCAAATTAATATCTATTCCGATGCTGCAATTGTCGTAAGGTTCGTATTTTTTAAGGTTTGAAACCGAAAAAAGCCCAATCGTTGGAGTCTGAACGGCACTGGCTAAATGCATGATTCCACTATCAGCACCAATAAACAAATCAGTATTGGCAATTACCGACCCTATTTCGCGGATATCTTTACTGTAAAATGTAGGTGCCTGAAATGCGATTTGCGAAACATTTTCTACAGGCAGAATCTCAATAATATTATAGTCTTTATATTCCTCTTTAAGTTGCCTATAAAAGTTCTCCCACCATTGTTCCGACAAGCATTTTGCTCCAGTCGCATACGTAAAAATACAGATGGTTCTTTTAGAATTAGGCACTAAGTCTTTCAAAATTTTCTTTCCGTTAGCTATTTCGGCAGAAGATAGTTTAAGGTCAATCGGGGCTATTATTTTGTTGCTTTTTGCTAATCCAAGTTTCGTCAAATAATTTCGGAAGTTATAAACGGGATATTTCGCAATATGTTCGTAGTCTTTTTTTACAAGTTGAGATTCATCATTTAAATCTCCGTAAAATTTATATTTAGCATTAGAGAATTGGACTGCTAAACGTCCTGAAGAAGAGTTTTGATCTACGTTGATCGCGACATCGTATTTTTGTGTTTTTATTGAAATCCAGACATTCAGATATTCCAACAAGCTTTTGAACGGTTTTTTAGGCAAACCAATTACCTTATTGATGTTTTGATAATTTCCAAAAATTACTGGAGCTAAAGCTCCCTTAACAAACAAATCGACTTTACAATTTGGAAACATATCGTTGACTTCCTGAACCAGCGGCGTAATCAATAATAAGTTTCCGAGTCTGGCATTTGGCCTGCAGATCAGGACCCGCCTAATTTCTGTTTTATCCACTAAAACAATATGCTGCTCTGATCTTGGTTTTCCAATGTTCTTAGTGAGACGGTGCATTACGCTGCGCCTGATCACATTTATTCTTTTTAAAGCACTCATCTTTTAACTAATTTATTTATTAAACATTTATCTTTAGAAATTAAAAAAAACTTCCGTTTACCTTTTTACTAAACTAAGTTCTCTTAAGACTAAAAATTAAAATCTTTTAACAAATGATTATTATAAAATTGTAATCAAATCTTTCAGGATTCAGAATACAACTTGCTAAAAATTGTGCTACAAATATAATAAAAAAAATTAACAGCTAATATCTTACATATTTTTTTATAGATGTTAAACTGCAATACTAACTACATAACCTTCCGAACCTCTGACATTAAAAACGGTTCCGTTCTCAAAGATTAAATATTGTCCTTTGATTCCGGTTAATTTCCCCTGAAATGATGGGGTTTTATCCAGATTCAGACTGGTTACTTTAGTTGGATAATTTAAAACGGGATACTGCAATTCATACAGATCATTTTTTTGGGTATAAAAATATTCCTGTACTTCTGCCGGAATCAAACTTTCCACTTTTGCCTTTTCTGTCACCAGGTCGAAACTTTCACCTGTATTTTGAAGCATTTTTCTCCAGTTTGTTTTATCCGTATAATGGTCTTTTAATGCCACCTCAGTAATTCCGGCTAAATATCGGTTTGGAACCTCAACAATCGCAATAGCCTGTGTAGCTCCCTGATCGATCCAACGTGTTGGAACCTGAGTTTTACGCGTTACTCCAACTTTTACTTCACTTGCCAAAGCCAGATATACAACATGAGGCTGAAGCTGTACTTTCTGTTCGTATTCCAAATCACGGTCTGCAATTCCTAAGTGTGCGGTACTGAGTTCCGGTCGCATAATCCAATCACCAACAGCAGGGCTTGAGTAAAAGCACTCATAACAAAATCCCTGGCGGTAGATCTTTTTCTTTTTATGACAATTCAAGCATTCAAATCCGACGAAATTGATCTCAATTTCTTTGTTCAGTAATTGGTTCATGTTTAAAAAACTGTCTTCAAATACCAAATAATACTGAATCGGAGCCCCTATTTCAGTTTGCATTTTTGTAAGTACGCCTTGATATGTCATTAGAATTTAGATTGCTGATTGTAGATTTTAGATTTGTCGGTCAGAATTCTGAATTTTAAGAGTTAAAATTCCGCTGAACCGGAATGTTTAATGAAAATAGCATGTTATTTTTTACAAAAAAACACTATTTTTGATACAACGGCAAAGTTACTATTTGTCTTTCGATATTCAAATTTTAAGGTTCCTGATTTTACGCGAATTGTAAAATCTAAAATCTACAATCAGCAATCTAAAATATAAATTTCACCCATGCCCTTATCAATAATCAACTCTTTCGCTTCGTGGGTCCTAAAACAAAGGATACATCAAATAGAACTTTTTCTAAAATATCCGAATGAAGTTCAGGAGGAACTGTTGCACAATTTGCTGACCGCTTCAGAAAATACTATTATAGGGAAACAGTATGATTTTGGATCGATTAATTCTTATCAGACTTTTGCTGAAAGGGTACCGATTGCTACTTATGAGGAGCTTCAGCCATTGATTGAACGTACGCGTCAGGGGGAACAGAATGTATTTTGGGAAACACCAATAAAATGGTTTGCTAAATCAAGCGGAACTACGAATGCCAAAAGTAAATTCATCCCAGTGAGTAATGAGGCCCTCGAGGATTGTCATTATAAAGGAAGTAAAGATTTGCTTTGTCTCTACCTCAACAACAATGAGGATTCGGAATTGTTTCTGGGTAAAAGTCTTCGTCTGGGCGGAAGTTCTCAGATCTACGAGAACAACAATACGTTCTTTGGAGATTTATCTGCTATTCTGATTGAAAACATGCCTATCTGGGCCGAGTTTAGCAGTACTCCGAGCAGTAAAACTTCTCTGATGAGCGAATGGGAATCTAAAATTGCTGCGATTATAAATGAAACAAAAAACGAAAATGTAACCAGTTTTGCGGGCGTTCCGTCATGGATGCTGGTTTTAATGAATAAAGTTTTAGAAAATACGGGGAAAGAAAGTCTTCTTGATATCTGGCCTAATCTGGAAGTGTATTTCCATGGAGGTGTAAGCTTCTCTCCTTATAAAGAGCAATACAAAAATATTTTACCTAGCAAAGATTTCAGGTACTACGAAATATACAATGCTTCTGAAGGTTTTTTTGCTATTCAGGATTTAAACAATTCAAGTGATTTATTGCTGATGCTGGATTATGGCATTTTCTATGAATTCATATCGATGGATACGTTTGGCACTCCAAACCAAAAAGTAATTCGTCTGGCTGATGTTGAATTAAACAAAAACTATGCGATTGTCATTACGACCAATTCGGGTTTATGGCGTTACTTGATTGGGGATACGGTTCGTTTTACTTCTCTAAATCCATACAGAATCAGAGTAACAGGCAGAACAAAACATCATATTAATGTGTTTGGAGAGGAATTAATGGTCGAAAATACCGATCAGGCGATTGCCAAGGCCTGCCAGCTCACTCATACTGAAGTGATCGATTATACCGTTGCGCCTATTTTTATGCAGGACAAGGAAAAAGGAGCTCACGAATGGATGATTGAGTTTAAGAAAAAACCTGCTGATGTGGGACTTTTTCAAAAAGTGCTCGATGAAACGTTACAGACTTTGAATTCAGACTACGAAGCCAAACGTCACAACAATATGACTTTAAATCCTCTGGTGATTAATGTGGCTCGTGAGAACCTGTTTTACGATTGGTTAAAAGAACGGGACAAATTAGGCGGACAGCATAAAATTCCAAGACTTTCGAATCAGAGGGATTATTTGGAGCAGTTGAAGGAGATGTAGAGTTTAAATTTTCAGCATCATGTCATCTTCTACTGAAAAATTTTATTCCTTTAATGTAGCAGAATTCAAATCCAATCGGTTTTTATAAAATGAGCAAATATCTTTTTATCTTAAGTTTGATTTTAATTTCCTGCACAAACGCACAAAAGGAGTATCAGAGAATTATTGTAATTCAGCCTTTGGGAAATTTCAAAGCTGAGCAGGCGAGAAATGTTCACACTAAAATTAAAGCTATTAACCCAAATGTTGTTTTAAGGGAAAATATACCTTTTCCAAAAAACTCTTTCTACAAACCCAGAAACAGATATAGGGCTGATAGTATTATTAAAACCATCAAGGATAATGTTGGCAAAGATTCTGTAATTGTGGGTTTATCCAACAGCGACATTAGCGTTACAAAAGGCAAGATCAGGGATTGGGGCGTTATGGGACTGGGGTATCATCCAGGTAAATCCTGTGTTGTTTCTGATTTTAGGCTGAGCAAAAGAAACAAAGAAATACAATTCTATAAAGTTGTTTTACATGAGTTAGGCCATACTGAAGGATTAGCTCATTGTGCAACCAAAAACTGTTTAATGAGGGATGCTGAAGGAAAAAATCATCTGGACGAAGAAACTGATTTTTGTTTCAAATGCAAAAAATACTTAATTGAAAAAGGCTGGAAATTAAACAAATCTACAAGCTGATAACTTGTCATAAAACATCAAATTAACCAAAACCATAATAAAATGAAAAACGAAAAATTTAGTAAAATGACCACCGAAGAGCTGCTTAAAAGCCAACAAATATCAAAAACAGCGGCGTATGCATTTGCCGTAATCTTACTTTTATTATTCATTGTGAACATCTATCTTGTTTTTAAAAAAGGATTTAGTGCTTCTCAGATTGTCCCTATTGCTCTATTACCTTTACTTCTTTTAAATTTCAAAACTTTAAAAGACATTAAAGAGGAATTGAAGTCCAGAGAAAAATAAGCACCAATACTATCGCCGAATTGCATGAGGGATAGAAGTGGAAATCCTTTTGTGTCCGCCGTGGCGGACACAAAAGATTACAACGGATAGCCCGACCCGCTTTTTCAGCGGGACATGCCCATAGCTTCGACTTCACTCAGCTTGACTAAAATGAGCGAAATCAAAGTTCTTTTTAGCATTACAGGGCTTCGACTTCGCTCAGCCCGACAATAGATTTACATCATATCGATATACCTGTCGTGATATCCTAAAAGGTATAAAACTCCGTCAAGACCCAGACTTGAAATTGACGTTGCTGCATTTTCCTTTACTTTTGGTTTGGCATGAAAGGCGATTCCCAGACCTGCTAAATTGATCATTGGCAAATCATTGGCACCATCTCCAACCGCAATCGTCTGGTTGATGTGAATTCCTTCTTTGTCGGCGATTGCTTTTAGGTATTCGGCTTTCTTTTGGCCGTCTACAATATCGCCTATATATTTACCGGTAAGTTTACCGTCTTTTATCTCTAATTTATTGGCATGAACGTAATCGATACCCAATTCTTTTTGCAGATATTCTCCAAAATAGGTGAATCCTCCAGACAAAATTGCGGTTTTGTATCCATAATATTTCAGGGCTTTCATTAAGCGATGCGCTCCTTTTGTAATCGGTAAATTGACTGCTACATTCTGCAGAACATCTTCACTCAATCCTTCGAGCAATGCCATACGCTGTTTGAAACTTTCGTTGAAGTCAATCTCACCATTCATTGCAGATTCTGTGATAGCTCTAACCTGATCTCCTACTCCGTTCAGCTCAGCCAGTTCGTCGATTACCTCGGTCTGAATTAAAGTAGAATCCATATCGAAACATACCAAACGCCTGTTTCGTCTGTAAATATTGTCTTCCTGAAAGGATATATCTACATTTAACGTTCTGGAAATTTCCATAAAACTTGCCGTCATGTCAATCTTATTAACGATCTCTCCGGTCACAGACAATTGTATGCAGGAACGAGGGTATTCTTCCAGATCTACAATAGAAGTTCTTCCTGTTAATCTTATAATAGAATCAATATTCAGATTTTGGGCTGACATTATTTTGGTCACAGCAGCCAATTGAGAAGCAGCTAGTTTTTCGCCCAAAATATTGATGATATAACGTTGTTTAGATTGTGATTTTACCCACTTTTCGTAATCGTCGATAGAAATTGGAATAAATTTCACTTTAATTTCCAATTCATAAGCTTTGAACAATAAATCTTTTAAAACGGGGCCGGAAGAGGAACCTGCCTGAATTTCGAATAAAATTCCCAGAGAAAGCGTATCATGAATATCGGCCTGACCAATATCTAAAATATTTGCATCATAAGTTGCCAATACAGCGGTTAAACCTGCTGTTACTCCTATTTTATCATGTCCTGAAACTTTTAATAAAATAATCTCTTTATCTTCTGTTGCCATTTTATGTTTATTGATTTTACGAAGCGACAAAAATCGGCAATCTAATGTTGATAAAAAAGGATATTGCTTGTTTTTTAAAGAGAAAAAGCACCTAATACTGTGCTTTTTGGAGTAATTTAACAATAATGTTCAGGGATCGGAATTACCTAACTTTTTCGATCTCTGAATTGTTTTTTTTATCACAGATTTCAAGGATTAAAATGGTGAATCCCTGAAATCTTTTGTATTGTGATAAAATATAAAAAGTTGTTTTTAGCCTGCCTGGTTTTCATCAAAGTTTACCATCCAGCTTACATCAAACTTATCTTTGAACATTCCAAAATAGGCTCCCCAAAAGGTTTTCGCCATTGGCATAAAAACGGTTCCTCCTGCTGAGAGTCCGTTGAAAATACGGTCCCCTTCTGCTGCACTGTCTACATTTATAGAGATAGAGAAATTCCCGCCAAAGGTTACGTCTCCGGATTGCTCACTGCTATCGCTTCCCATCAGGATGGTGTTTCCAATTGGCAAGGAGACGTGCATGATTCGGTTAGCATCTTTTTCAGATACCGGAGCACCGCATCCTTCCTCACCTTCCGGCATTTCACTAAATCTTCCAAGAAACGGAAATTCTCCTCCAAAGACGGATTGATAAAACAGAAATGCTTCTTCGCAATTTCCGTTAAAAATTAAATAAGGGTTTACTGCTGTTGCCATGATATTTGTTTTTTTGTTTGTTGTTTGTTTTTTATTTTTCTGAAAGTTCTTTAGCGGTCTCCAATCCTTTAGGAAATGCTTCTTTAAAATAATCGATGTATTTTTCGACTACATCTACCTGGGCTACCAAATCAGTAAATTCGTCATCGGCAGTCAACCGATACGTTTCCATGGCACCTGTCCACTTTTTGGTTTCTTCGTCAAGAGGCAATTCTTTAAAGTTTTTGATTTCGCCTATATGCTTAAAAGCCATATACTCATTTGGAATTTTCGTTTCAATGACACTATTCATTCCTTCTCCGTTTGGAGACAAGAAATGTATTTTATCGCCCTGCTTCCATTCACTTACGGCGTATGAACCTTCGCAAAAAGATCCTGTCCACTTCTTATACGTTTCTTCATCCCATAAAACTGCCCAGACTTTTTGTACCGGGGCTTTAATTCTGATTTTAAATTCTAATGTTTCCATACTCATGATAGTTTACTAAAATCCATAAATAGAACATTCCAGCGATGACCGTCTAAATCTGCAAATCCACAGCCGTACATCCATCCCTGACTTTCTGACGGCGGAGCAAAAATAGTTCCTCCCGCTTCTTTGACTTTCCTTGCCAGTTCATCTACTTCCGCAACACTTTCAGCATCAATCGAGATCAGAAATTCCGTACTTGTTTTAGTATCTGTCAATTGATTATGAGAAAAACTGACAAACAATTTTTCTTCAAAAAGCATTACTACAAATTTTCCTTCTCCAATCACCATACAAGTTGACTTTGGTGTGTCGTGTTCTTCATTAAAAGAGAATCCTATTTCCGAAAAAAAAGCTTTTGATTTTGCCACCTCTTTTACCGGCAAATTCAGCCATACTTGCTTTGTCATCCTAACTTTTTTTAAAATTAAATTCTATCCGTGTGATTTAAATTAAGCTTATTATTTACTGAGAGACACCGCCATACAAAGTTTCTTTAAGTTTATAGCATCCCTTCAAAAATTACCAAAATCTGTTCCCTTTGCTGCTCTAAACCTTAAAAGAAATTAATTGCTTTCGGCATAACTTTTAAAATTATCCATGATGGCTTGCCAACCTCCACGCTGCATTTCTTCAGGATTTTCTGTTTCGGGATCAAATTTTTCAATTACCTCAACTCCGCTTGGCGTTTCTTTAAAAGTAATTTCAACTTTTCTTCCATCGTCTAAAATGTATTCAATAGCTTTATTTTTTTCTACCAAAGTGTACTCCCCTCCAAAATCAAAACTCATACTGCCGTCTTTTGCAGCCATAGTCGATGTAAATTTTCCTCCTTCTCTTAAATCATTTTCCGCGTAAGGCGTATGCCAGTCCGGTGAAGCAAAATTCCATTTTGTAATGTGTTCCGGTGCCGTCCAAAATTCCCAAACTTTGTCTACTGATGCGTTAATTGTGTTTTGTACTGTTATCATTTTGTTTCTGTTTTTAATTATATTTTTAAAATTGGTTCTTGTTTTGTTTTTTGTCTAGTTATTTTCGACATACTCTTTAAAACAGTCAATCACGGCCTGGCACCATTGCTGCTGCATGTTTTCAGGGTTTTCTGTTTCGGGTTGAAATACTTCTGTGAGAATTACTTTTTCACCACTTTCTTCAAAGAGAACACTTCCTGTTCTGTTATCGGATAGTTTATACTCTATTAATTCAAAAGTTTCTACCCGGATATAAACTCCTTCAAAATCAAAAGAGGCAGTTCCGTCTTTCGCAGCCATCGTATATTTGAATTTACCTCCAGCCTTCAAATCATTTTCGACATAAGGAGTGTACCAGTCCGGAGAACCAAAACTCCATTTTACTATATGTTCCGGCGCTGTCCAAAACTCCCAGACTTTGTTTACAGCTGCGTTAATTGTGTTTTGTACCGTTATCATTGTTTATTTATTAAAATCAAAGATCTTTCTTTATAAAATTACAAATTATTTAAAGCAAATTTAATTTTTTAAGATTAGCTTTAAGTTACATTAAAAGTCATTTTTAGGGTCATTTAAGACAAAATACTTACTTTTGTAACCTATCATTTTTCCAAAAACCAATGCAATCATGACTAAGAAAGTAGGATTAATTGTTCCGCACGACTATAAATTACTAAGTATAGCTGCTATTTTAGAAGTTTTTGAAACCGCCAACAAACTTGCTAAAGACGACGAAAAGCCTTTTGAGATTATGGTATTTCAATTGGCAGAACAGATCAAAGAAGCAAATTTGTTCGGTTATAAAGTAAATCCGATTGAAGATTCTATAGTCCCCCTTGAACTTATTCTGATTCCGGCTTTTACTACGGATAATATGAGCGAAATGATCGCAAAAAACAAAAACTTTATTCCCTGGCTGAAAAAGCACCATCAATCCGGTGCCGAACTGGCCAGTTTTTGTACGGGTGCCTTTTTATTTGCCGCCTCCGGTTTGCTTAACGAAAAGTTGGCCACAACTCATGTCGATGCCTGCAGTGCTTTTACCAAAGCGTTCCCGCTCGTAAAATTGAAGCCTGAAGAAACTTTAACGGCCGACGGTAGTTTATATACAAGTGGAGGCTCTACCTCAACGTTTCACCTGTTGATTCTTTTGGTTCAGAAATACTGTGGAAATGAGATTGCAGTTCAGATTGCAAAGATTTTTTCGATCGACCTAAACCGATACAAGCAGAGTTATTTCAGCACCTTTAGACCCAACCATTTGCACAATGATACTTTGGTCGCCATGCTGCAGCAAAAAATAGAAAGTCAGTACCATACGATCGAAAAACTGGAAGAAATCACCAAAGACATTCCTACCAGTACCCGTAATATGACGCGACGCTTCAAACAGGTCACCGGCATCCCGCCTATTGAATACCTGCAAAATATAAGAGTCGAAAGCTCAAAGAAATATCTGGAACAAACACAGCTTTCGATTTCTGAAATTATTGAGAAAACGGGCTATAATGATCCGAAAGCCTTTAGGAAAGTTTTTTATAAAATGGTAGGCATGAAACCTATTGAGTATCGGGAGAAGTTTAGGGTGCAGTGATTTTTTCAGGAGCAGCAACTTTCATTTTCAAAAGAACCTCCAGTCCTGCTCTTCACTGTATCTTTTGCTCTAAACCCCAGAGCAAAAGGATGCTGTTTCGATCAGGGCTATTATAGAAGGTTCATTTTTCAAAACACCAAAAAAACAGGACAATGTAAATACGCTAAATTTTTTTAAACCTTTAGTTATCATTTATTACAACAAACAAATTTTACACTCTTTAATCCTTTTTATAAGAATAAATAAAAAGGATATAAATCTGATCCATTTACAAATTGTCTTTATTTATTCTTTTCATCGCAGCTTCTTCCTGAATAATCCGAATCACTAAAATGACCAGATATAAAGGAAAAATGTATGTTAATGTCTTCCATGCATTACACAATAAGGCAACTCCCACAAGCTCAGGAATGATGTTTAAAAAGTAATTTGGATGTCGTATCGTTCGAAACAAAAATGATCGGACTACTTTGTGATTAGGAGCAATGTATATTTTCACAGTCCATATTGCTCTTAACTGATACATAATAAAAAAAAGCATTGTATACCCAAAGATCATAAGACAAAGTCCGTATTTACTATAAGTATTGAACGTTATTTTCTGTATATAAGCTTCATAAAATGAAAACACGTAAAACAGAAAGTGGGTTACTGATAGAAAAAAGGAGTTTAGTCTTCCAAATTGTATTGCTCCCTCAGCTTTTAATCTTTTCTCATTTGCAAGAGATATTGCAAGCGATACAAATCTCACCGTAAAAAAAACGATTAAAATAATTAGTACTTTACTCATAGTCGGTTATGTTTAATTAAGATGATATTTTCAGGACAATGTCAATCAAATAGTTCTCAATTATAACTAGTAATTAACACAATCGCCAATTAATCTAACCAGCGTATCCATTTCATACAAATATACTTTTTTAAATGTAAGAAAAAACCCAAGACAGACTAAGTTATGAAGTTGTTATCCTGCATAAAAAAACCTGCTCGAACTAACGAACAGGTTTTTTCTAAATTATTAAATCTTACTATAGAAACTTACGAAGCAATTTCCATACGTTTCAATAGATTTTTATTCAAAGTATGTTTTATAAAAATTTTACCAATACTTAAAAATATTAACTTAAAGTAATTGGAAAGTTTAGATACCAAACCCATTTATTATGGACTTTCTTATAAACTTTTACTGTAGTGGCGCCACATCCGTCATAATTACAGGCGCTACTAAAAAAAATAAAAACCACTTTTTTGTCTTTGGAATAGATTGGAGGTGAGGCACTAAACCTAATAGTTTCATAAGGTGTCGATTCACTATATTTTATAAAAGGATATTTGAATTTACTTAAATTCCAATTTACTTCTTTTCTCTTTTGATTGGCTAAGTATTCAAAGTTCATTGATTTAATTAACTTTTTTATTTTTACAGAATCTATTGGTGTATAAAAGTACTCTTCAAAAGCTTTTTTAGTGAAGAATCTTTTTTGATCTTTAAATACCAGACTCTTTGCATAAAGACCTACAGCTGTATCGTTATCCTTTACATATAACTGTTTTCTACCCTCTATTAAACTATTTGTTATTTGATTTATTACCTCATAATCTTCGTTATCAACTTTGCTGCTTGTTTGACCAGTAGCAACATTGGCGAATAAAGAGAAAAACAAAAAAATGAAGTATGCTCTCGTATTTTTAAATTTGTTTTTTTACTTTCTCTTCTTTTTTATAAACTTTATCAAATAATATACAAACCCTAATAGAAACACTAATAAAACAGGGAAAAAATAACTTACAAGATAAAATGTATTGGAAATACAAAAATTAAAATTGTACTCGAAGAAGTAAAGAAAAATTAACAATAAGCCGGTAATTGTCAGAAATATTAAAAAATCACTTTTCATTTTCTTTGATAATTACATTATTAAAAAAAGCAATAAACATCGTAAAACAGCCAAACTCTGTATCTTGAAAACTAATATCTTCAACAACTGAATTAAGTATTTCTTTTGGAAATTTTTTGTACAAAAATTTATCCTCAATTACTGTTTCAATATCCATAACTAATTCATTTATAGTTCTTCTTTCTATATTTTTTTCTTCTAAATTAGTTATTTCTGATTTGGAGAAATACAAGTCAATTATATTTTTTTGAACTTTAATTACATAATATGGGACTATAATACTAATAAATAATGATATTGTATATAACTCACCATCCTCGATTATACTCACATTAAAAGTCATGCATCTATCCCCTAAATCAAACAAGGTGTGATCATTTAATTTATTTAATGTGTAATCGTGTTCAAACTCTGCAACAATTCTCTTCCTAAAAACTTTACCCTCTTCACTATTAAAATCATTTATTGTTTGAAATAATCTCTTATACTCCTCGGAAATAAAATAAATGTCTTTTTCTGTAAAGGCACATATATTTCGCGGATAGAATAAATAAACTACATTTTTTAAAACCTTTTCAATCATATTAATCGATTTAAATAGTTAATTACAGTTTCCTGAAGTCCATGTATTTGTTTTATAATTAGTCGCGGGAAGTTTTTCAGTTGAATTAAAATTTACCCTGCCTCCACTAACGTAAAGAGGATAATTGTGTACTAATCTCTCTCTAAAATATCGATCAAGTATCAAATCTGACACGTCTGTTCCTCCATATTTATCTATTACGTCCTGCATTGATTGTTGAAGTGCCCGAGCAGAAACATTTGCCGCAATTCCAGGTGTCATATCTGTATTACCCACCTGTATATTTGTTGGCGTACCAAAATATATTGCTTGTGGATAACTAAGAACATGCAATATTTCAATTCCTTTTGGGCTCAATCCTATAACTCTAAAATTAATATTTTTGACCATCGCTACTTGCCAATTAGCCCCTTTTTTCGACGTAAAATTAAAACTCTCACAGCTAGGCGGAATAACTTTAGTTACCGTTGATCCTGTAGAACTACTACTTCCTCCACCTCCGGGAGACTTTACATATCCCTTTGGACTATTACCTTTCGATCCTGATTTTAGACTTCCTCCATAAGCTCCTCCTCCATATTCCTGCTTATTCTCGGATTTTTCTCTGCGAATGATCACTTCATCCAATTCAAAAGGATCTGAATCTGACTTAGCAGTCGATTTATTGAGCCGTTCTGACTCCTCCGAAGAGATTACCCTAAGTCCTGTTAGCGCTGCTGTCGTATTGGAGTTTTCAAATTTTGCCCCATTTACAAATCCCTTTTCTAAATCCCAGACAATGATATACCCATTAAAGTTAACTAAATCCGCTGAAGTTTTTATTTTTTCTAAAGATTCTGATAAAGGGAGTATCTCATATAATGTAGCCGAAAATTCCTTTTTATTTTCTAAAGGGTATAAATACAATACTTTCTGTCCTATATAAGCATCACTCAGATTATTATCTCTAACGGGAACTACAATTGCCTCAGTCCTATTTTCAAAAGTTTCCGTGATTGCACTATCCCAATTATAAACCTGACTTTTAAACGACGAATCAATTTTTACTTTTGATTGATACTGTTCAAACCAAACCCTCGCTTGACTAACCTTAATAGATTGCTCTATTTTTTGTTCGCTTCCTGCTTCTTCTGAAGCACAACAACCTGTTAACACTGCAACTCCTAAAACCATTAAGAGGATTGCCATTTTTTTAATATTTTTCATACAAATATATTTCTATAAATATAAGAAAAATATTATATTAACAACTTATAAACGACTTTAAATATAAGTTTTATTTTACAAAAAAAAACCTGCTCGAACTAACGAGCAGGTTTTTTCTAAATTATTAAATCTTATTACAGAAACTTACGAAGCGATTTCCATACGTTTCAATAGATTTTTATTCAAAGTATGTTTTGCATAATCTTTATCAATACTTAAAACTTTATCGTCTGAACTTGGCAATTCGTACATCGCATCAGTTAAGATTGCTTCGCATAACGAACGCAATCCACGTGCTCCTAATTTGTACTCTAATGCTTTGTCTACAATAAAATCTAATGCCTCATCTGTAATGGTGAATTCAACTTCATCCATTAAGAATAACTTTTGGTATTGTTTTACCAAAGCATTTTTAGGCTGTGTCAAAATTGCACGCAAGGTTTCTTTGTCTAAAGGATCCATGTGCGTTAAAACCGGTAAACGTCCAATAATCTCAGGAATCAATCCAAAATCTTTAATATCTTTTGGAATAATGTATTGCAATAAATTGTCTTTATCGATATTGTCTACATTTTTAGAAGTCGAATATCCAACTGCCTGACGGTTCAAACGTTTAGAAATGATACGCTCAACACCATCAAAAGCACCTCCAGCAATAAACAGGATGTTTTGAGTATTTACTTCCACAAATTTCTGGTCTGGGTGTTTACGTCCTCCTTTTGGCGGCACGTTTACAACTGTTCCTTCAAGCAGTTTCAATAAAGCCTGTTGCACTCCTTCACCGGAAACGTCACGCGTAATAGACGGATTATCGCTCTTACGGGCAATTTTATCAATCTCGTCAATAAAAACGATTCCTCTTTCGGCTTTGGTTACATCATAATCGGCAGCTTGCAACAAACGTGTTAAAATACTTTCAACATCTTCTCCTACATAACCTGCCTCAGTAAGTACGGTCGCATCAACGATAGCCAAAGGAACATCTAACATTTTAGCAATTGTTTTTGCTACCAGCGTTTTTCCTGTTCCGGTTTGTCCCACCATGATGATGTTACTTTTTTCAATCTCAACTTCATCGTCTAATTGCTGTTGCATTAAACGTTTGTAGTGATTGTAAACGGCAACCGACATTACTTTTTTAGTCTGATCCTGGCCAATAACATATTGATCTAAGAAAGCTCTGATTTCTTTTGGTTTCTTTAAAATTAAATCCCCAACAAGTTTTGCGCTTCCACTAGATTTTAATTCTTCTAATACAATTCCATGTGCCTGTTCGATACACTTATCACAGATATGTGCATTGATACCTGCAATCAATAAATTAGTTTCTGGCTTTTTTCTTCCACAAAACGAACATTCTAATACTACTTTTGCCATTCTTTATTTAAGTTACTAAGCTGCAAAGATACTAAGTTTCTAAGTTTTTCAACTAAAACTTTAAAACTTAACTCCTTACAGCTTAAGAGCCTGTTTAAATTTTAAACAGGCTCTAATATTTTTATTTTTTTATTTAAAATTTTAAATCACAAAGAACACTTAAAATCTTAGCGTCTTAGCGACTTAGAAGCTTTAAAAAAAATTAGCTTCTTCTTAATACTTCGTCAATCATTCCGTATTCTTTTGCTTCATCTGCAATCATCCAGTAATCACGCTCACTGTCTTTGTGCACTTTATCAAAAGTTTGTCCTGAATGTTGAGAAATAATATGATACAATTCATCTTTCAATTTCAACATTTCACGTAAGTTGATTTCCATATCTGTTGCAACTCCCTGAGCTCCCCCTGATGGCTGGTGAATCATTACTCTTGAATGTGGTAAAGCCGAACGTTTTCCTGCTGCTCCTGCACATAATAGTACCGCTCCCATAGAGGCTGCCATACCTGTACAAATTGTCGCTACATCCGGTTTGATATATTGCATGGTATCATAAATTCCTAATCCTGCATAAACACTTCCTCCAGGAGAATTCAGATAAATCTGAATGTCTTTTGAAGCATCAGCACTTTCTAAAAATAATAACTGTGCCTGAACAATGTTCGCGATCTGGTCGTCGATACCTGTTCCTAAAAAGATAATTCTGTCCATCATTAATCTGGAAAAAACATCTAATTGAGAAATATTCAACTGACGTTCTTCAATAATATATGGAGTCATATTCGTTGGGTTCATTGCCGCTATAATTTTGTCATAGTACATGGCATTTACTCCCTGGTGCTTTGTAGCAAATTTTTTGAATTCTTTACCGTAGTTCATATTTTTAGTTTAAAGTTTGAAAATCTAAAGTCTTTAAGCGACTTAAGCAGGTAAAAACAAAGTTCGTACCTTTTTATACAATAATGTCAATTTGTCTTACTTTTTTGTTTCAGGTTTCAAGTTTCAGATTACTTATAGTCCGATCAAACGTAAACCTGAAATCTGAAACAAAACAAACTTAAAACAAAAAAGAGCGTCAGAAAAATCTCCTGACGCTCAAATATACTTATTTTTTTAGAAATTATTCTCCGTATGAAGCGGCAATAAATTCTTCGTAAGTTACTTCTTTTGTAGTTGGATTTGCTTTTTCTTTAAAGATTTCCAATAACTTCTCCGCTACTACCTGCTCAGAAAGTCTTTTCACTTCTTCCTGGTTTGATAAAACTCTTGCTACAATTGTCTGAACTTCTTCATCAGAAGGATTTAACTGTCCAAATTGAGCCATTTGTTGTTTGATAGCGTTTGTTGTAAAAGCTTTCAAATCTTCAAAATTAATCTGGATGTTGCTTTGAGCTAAAGCTTTTCCTTCGATTAATTGAAAACGTAATCCTTTTTCAGATCTTGCGTATTCAACTTCAGCTTCTTCTGCAGAAAGTTTTTTCTCTCCAACAGTTTGCAACCATTTTTTAAGGAATTCAGCTGGTAAATCAAATTTTGTGCTTTCGATCAGGAAGTCCTGAACGTCTAACAATAATTTTTGATCTGCTTGCTGCGCGAATTGAGCTTCAGCATCTTCTTTAATTTTAGATTTCAAATCTTCTAAAGAAGCTACTTTTCCTTCACCAAAAAGTTTATCAAATAACTCTTGGTTCAATTCAGCCAATTCAGCTCCGTTGATAGCCTCGATAGTAAAGTTTACTTCGATATCTAAACCGTGAACATTATCATGACCTACTTTTAAGTAATCCATTAATTGGTGATCGTCTTCAAATAAACCTTTTGTGCTTACTGTTACAACATCTCCAACTTTTTTACCGATGAATTTATCTCCGGCAGCTTTGCTGAAAGTACCTACAGCAATTGTAGTTGTATTGTTGATTCCGTTTTCTTCGTTAGCGAAAGTTCCAGTCAAATCTGAATCAGCTACTACCACTTCTTGTGGAATTGCTTTTCCAAATTGTTTTTGGATACGCTCTACCTGACCGTCGATTAATTTATCATCAGCAGTCACGATGTATTTTACGATATTGTTTTTAGCTTCTAAATCAATTTCGAAGTTTGGTACTAAACCAATTTCGTACTCGAATGTCAATTCTTCAGCATCCCAGTCAAAGTTTTCGTTTACTTTAGCTAGTGGAGTTCCTAAAAGATTTAATCTTTCAGCTTGAACAAAACGCTCTAAAGCCAAATCAACTACTTTTTTAACTTCTTCCTGCTTAATTGCTTTTCCGTATTGTTTTTCAACCAGGTCTTTAGGAACCTGTCCTTTTCTAAAACCTTTTACAGTAGCCAATGGCATTTTTTCGTTTATCCTTTTTGCTACCTGACCTTTATAATCCATGTGAACAACTGTCATTACAATTGTTTCATTCACAGCGTCTATTGCTACTCTTTTAATATCCATTTTCTTCTTTAATTTACATAATAAAATTGGGTCGCAAAATTATAAAATTTTTGCAACCCAACCAAGTTTTTAATCTATTGTATTTGAATACGTTTTAATCACGCTTTCTCTATTTGTTTTATTTATCGTCTCCTATAATTTTATAGGTGATGGACTGCAGAACAGACAATATAACACTAAAAAACAATGCTGTCCAAAAGGAATCTACTTTAAAACCTCCGACAATATTTGTACAGAACAAAATAATGATTGCATTAATCACCAACAGGAATAAGCCTAAAGTAATCAGTGTAACCGGTAACGTTAAAATTACCAATATTGGTTTTACAAAAAGATTTAACAACCCCAAAACTACCGCAACAATTACTGCGGTCGTAAAACTGGCAACATGAACACCAGGTAAAAAGTGAGCAATTAACAAAACTAAACCTGCCGTAACAAGAAGTCTGAGTAGTAAATTCATAATGGTATGTTTTAAAAATTTATTTAAAAGTACTAAAATTTAATAATATAAACCTTTGCTCAAAATTGCATTGATTGCTTTTTTTTCATGCTCCAGTAGTTTCTCCATTTCCTCTTCAGAAATATTATGTTTTACTCCGACATATTCCATCTGATCAAATCCTAAAATTTCATCAAAAATAAGTTTCACTCTTTCAACATGATAATCAGACGTAATGATCACAACAGAGTTTAAATTGTGATTGCGTGCTATCTTTTTTGATAAAACTGCATCTTCGACAGTATTGGCAGACAAGGCAGACTCCAGAAAATTTTCAGCACTAAGTCCATTCTCTTTTAAATATTTCATGGCATAGTCGGCATGTGGAAGCGGCGCTGTATTAAAATGCGCTCCAAAACCTCCTGTACAAATAATGCAATTGTCCTTTGATTCAAAAATATCTAAACAGTACTTTAACCTGTCCAGAGCTACTTGCCCTAAATCTCCTGTTTCTGAATTTGGTGATCCCAATACTATTAAAACTTTCATCTTTTAAACTAAATAGAATTAGTCCTTTTAAATCAAACCTTACTCTTTTAAAAATCCTGCTGTCAGTTCAAAAAACATTTTTGGATTTTCGGCATGAAGCCAGTGCCCTGCATTGGGAATGGTTTCAAATTTAGCTTTAGGGAAATGCTTGCGTATTGCATCAAAATCTGCGTCTAAAATATAGCCGGAATCCCCTCCTCTTATAAACAAGGTATCTTTATCAAAAACCAAACCTTCTGCCAGCGCTTTTCCGATAGCATCCAGATTGTCATTAAAAACTGCCAGATTAAATCTGAAAGCCAGCTGTCCCGGTGTTGCCCAATATAAATTCTTCAATAAAAATTGTCTTGTACCAAAATCGGGAACATATTGCGCAACAATTGCTTCAACATCATTTCGACTTGGTTTTACCGAAAAATCAACGGCATTTAATCCTGCCAAAATATCCTGATGGTGCTGTTTGTAAAATCGAGGGCCAATATCGGCTACAATTAATTTATCGACTATTTCGGGATGTGTAGCAGCAAAAAGCATAGCCACTTTCCCTCCCATCGAATGTCCTAACAGATCTATTTTATTTAACTGATTGGCCTGACAATATTCAAACACGTCCTGTACCATTGCTTCATAGGACCATTCGTCTGAATGAAAGCTACGTCCGTGATTTCTTAAATCCAGAAGATGAACCTGAAACCCCGCTTCTACATATTGACCTGCAAGTGTTTTCCAGTTGTCTGACATTCCTAAAAATCCGTGCATGATTACGAAAGGCTTTCCTTCTCCTTCTATTTTCGAATATAACATTTGTATTGGGTTTTAAAAACTGCTCACAAAGGTAAAAAAAGTTATGCACCAATTCTTAAACTAATTAACCTCGACAAAGCTGCTTTATTTAAAAAAACTTCGCGTCTTTACGGCTTTCCGTAAAGAAAGCACAAATACAAACTGTAACTTGCGCCTTCAAAAATCAAAATAAAATTTTTATTTAATTTAAATCTCAACCATGATTAAAAAATTATTCTTAGTATCCTTAGTTGCTTCTCAACTTATGGTTTCATGTTCTAGCGATGACAGTAAAGAAGAAACTCCAACGGAACAAACTCGTGATGAACAAATTGCAGATATTTTAAAACAGCCTTATTCTAAATTAACTCCTGCTGATCAAAAGATAAAATTAGAGGCAGAAGCGAATGAAATTCTGGTTCAATTAGACAAATCTAAAAATTCCGGTGCTATTGAAGCAACACAAAACTTAAACAGATTATTAGAGATTAGTGAAGTTGACATTACTAACGGAAAAAACAGCAATAAAGTAGAAGACATTTTAAACGTTTCCGGAGTTTACGGTATCTATACTTGGGACAATACGGCAAAAACTTGGGTTAAAACAGCCTCTACAACAGAACTAAAATTTGTTTTCCCAGCTAAAAAAACACAAACGACAAACAATGCGGTTCTTTCAGTAAAAGCCGTTGCTTCTGATGTAAAAGTAAAAAGTATCGATACTTACGGAAAATGGACTTATGACGCTGTAAAACAACAATATATTCAAAGCCCATCTGTATATGATTATTTCTTTTTACCAACATCTACAGATGCTATCTTAACCATCGATAATACAACAGCAGCTACTTTTACCCAAACTGCCAAATATTCATCTAAAAACCAATCTCCGGATGAGTTTGCTTACAAAATGGTTTTAAATGATGGTTATACCTGGGAAATGAATGGTAAAAAAGGAACTGAGAATACTTCAAAAGCCCTTTTTACCTACAACGGGAAAACTTTACTTGACTTCAGCGCAGGAAGCTCTGCTAATATTGATGCTCTTATCAATGACGATAAACTTATTCAATACAGAGGCAAAGCAAACGGACTGATAAAATTAATGGACAATTTTATTATTGTTGCTGAAACTGATTTAGCTACTGAAGCTGCTGATGACGCTGCATTAGAGAAAAGTATGGTATACCCTACTTACCCAAACTCAAACGACCCTAAAGCTAACTATAAAGAATATTACACTGCAGTAAATGCATATAACAAAAAATACTCTGAAGGTACAGCTACTATTTTCAATAAAAACATAAAATTAGTTTTAGTTTCTAAGAAAGACGGAACTAAAATTGCAGATATTGTTCAGCGTTCAGAAAAATCAGACTATGATTACGCTACTACTTTACCTGTTTGGGATACCAAAAATTCTTACTGGTCACACAATGGTACAGGAGAATCATTTACAAGAACTTACTATGAAGAAGAATATTATTTAAAATTCAATGACAATACTGAAGTTTCTTTCAGTACTTACTTCTCTATAGGATTCGAAAAACTTGATGCCAAATTTCAAGATTTCATCAAAGCTTTTGAGAGAAAATAAGCATCTTAAAGTATAAACTTAAAGCCGTTTTGAAACTAGTTTCAAAACGGCTTTATTTTTTCCGCGGTCTTTACAACAACCATACTTTGACCATAGCCTGCCCAGATTCCTATTCCGCCTTTAATATTTGATTTTAAACTTGTGTTTGCGGGATAAATAGGATTCCTACTGTTTACGATTTCGTTTTGCCAGCTGTTCCAAAAATCTAAGGCTTCTTTATTTTGAGTTCTTAATTTTACCAGTATTAAATCTCCATCTGCAAAATAAGGCGTGAACTTGGTTTTAGGAAAAAGTAAAATACCTCTGTTAATTTGGACGGATACGGCGGCGGTAGTAAAATTTTTATCGTCTAAATTGCCATAAAACGCAGGAACAAAAACAGGCTCCTCTCCTTCTATTCTGGTTGCAATCTGATAATAGTTTTTTTCGTTTACCGGATCATCAAATTTCACAAAAACGTAACCTGTCGTATCAGTGCTGACCTTCTTTATGTATTCTGCACTTTTTATGGCTACTGTTTTTGGAATCTTGGTTGTCGCTTCAACCACCCGGTTCAGATACTCTATTTTCAACGAATATTCTTTCCCTGCCTCTCCCATTAGAGTTGTACCATAATACACAAATGGAGGCACTCTGTTTTTATCATTCTTTACCCTTAAAACCTCTGAGGTCGTACCATCTGAAATGGTAATTTTTGCAGAACGTATCACATGATTTAACACATTAGTCGAATCAATTGTATTGGTAACCGGAATACTGCTCGATAGCAAAACCTGAGCGTAGTCTCCTTCTTCAATCCAGCCTTCTACTACAATTTTAGACTCTGTACCTGACTGACCAAAATCATCTTTGGAACAGCTTGTCACTATCAGGACAGCAATCAGTAATAAATATTTTTTCATCTTTTTTTTAAAATTTAAACCTCCAGCTCACAGAAGGCAATATGCGATACAAAACCTTTTCTTCCTGTTTTACAGTGACACTGTTTTTATCCTTATTCTCTTTAACACTCAGTACCACATAAATCGGATTTTTGATATTGAATGTGTTGTAAATTGAAAAATTCAGTGCACTTTCTTTTTTATTCGTTTTCACAAAGAAATAATTTACGGAAAGATCGGTTCGGATATAATTGGGCATTTGTGCATTGTTATAACCTGAATACTCTTTGACCGGATTATTGTTAATGAAATACCACGATGTTGGCATGGTAAAGCGATTACCTGAACCAAACAACTGAGTAACCCCGAAATTCCATTTGGCATTCAGATCGTACATTCCAACAATCGACAGATTATGTCGTCTGTCGTACTTGGCAAAATACGTTTTTCCATTGTTAAGCTCCTCAAAATTACGATCTGACCAGCTTAGTGTATAGCTCAGCCAACCGGTAAACTTTCCATTGCTCTTACGAAGCATTACTTCTAGTCCGTATGCTTTTCCTTTTCCTACTAACAAATCGTTTTTGAATGTGGTTACTTCATTAAACTGTGTGATTCCGTACGGATATTCAAGCAAATTTTTCATCGAACGATAAAAACCTCCCAGAGAAGTACTAAAATTTTTCGAAATATTCTGGTTCGAACCAATCGAAAACTCGTCTGACGATTGCGGTTTTATGCCGTCTGAACTGGCGATCCAAAAATCAGTAGGAATTCCAACACTTGAAGTAGTTATCAGACTTAGGTATTGATATTGTCTGTTATAAGATCCATAAAAAGAATATTTTTCGTTTAACTGATAATTCAATAAAACTCTAGGCTGAAAATGCAAATAGGAGTCACGAGAACCTGAAGCATAATAATTAACCCGAATACCCAATTCGGCACTTAAACGATTCGTAAACCTCGGTTTTATAGTCGTAAAAACAGCCGCCTCATTGGCATCGATTGTGCTATTTTGAAAAGCATTATTAGCATCTGTCAAATTCTCGACATTTACTTTTTGTGGCTGCAAATTATGATGTACATATTGTATTCCGGATTCTACAGGAACATTTTTTATCTGATATCTAAAAGCATTATTAAATCCAAAATCTTTTACATATGACGAAACTCCAAACTCAATGGTTGCCTGTTCCATATTCAGTTCATTAGAATATTGACTAAAATATAGCGCATTTGACATGTTTACATTTGGAGAAATTGCAGTAACCAAAGTAGGAGAAATGGTGACGTTACTCCACTTTAAACTAGTATTCAAAGCAAGATTTCCGTCCTCGATCTTCAACTCATCACCACTAACAAAAGCATCGACAGAAAGCAGGTTATTTTTAGAAAGCTGAGAAATAAAAGTCAAATTTCCATCTGAGAAACCATATTTCATATTCTGAACATCATTGTTTTTTGAACCGGAACGCAATAATGGCGCAACAATCTCATCAATATAGGTTTTCCTTCCTGAAATATACAAGCCTGAGTTTTTACCCACAGGAGCAGTTAATGTCAGCTGTGAAGCTAAAATTCCAACATTCCCCTGAATACCTAATTCTGAAGGTATTTTTTTATTCGGAATCAAAAGTGTCGTTGAACTCAAACGTCCTCCATATTTTGCATTCGAACTTGATTTATCAAACTCGACACCTTTAATATGATCGGTATTATAAAAAGGAAAAATCCCCAACAAGTGCGACATTCCATATACAGGAGTTCCATCGTACAAAATGGCATTATGCCCCGGATCTCCACCTCTAACATACAAATATCCGTTTGCGTCTCCTGAATTTTGTACGCCGGGTGTCAGCTGCAAAAGTTTTATAATATCTGTAGTCCCTAAAACGGTCGGAACTAAGGACAATTCTTTTAAATTAAAGGCTAGTTTTCCCCCTGACAAAGTCGTTATCGGGCTTTTTTTATCATTATTCACTATAACTTCTTTCAGATGAGAAACATCTTTATCCAGCACTATTGAAAGCACCGTATCTTTTTCGAAGTTAAGATTAATGATTTTCGTAAGATAACCTAATTGGCTGATTGTTATTGCTACACGCCCAGGCAGCAGCTGTTGCGAGAAATTACCAACAGAGTCAGATAACTTATAATACTGTTGAATCTCTGTTTTTAGAGAGATACTTGCTCCAACGAGATTCTCGCGTTCAGAAGATTTTAGATTTCCGCTTATACTGACTTTAGATTGCGAAAATACACTGGAAAAACAGAGTAAAAAAAAGAGGATGATTGGTTTTGGCACTTGATTTTAATAAGAAAAGTGCGAAAATAAACAATTATAAAGTGTTTTTTGAGAGTATGCGTGATTTTATTTCCTATTGGGAGTTACTTTTTTTCGGTCGAATTTAAATCATTTGCCCTCATTTTCAACCTGCTCCTTCACAAGCAGTCTTCTTATCTAAAACTCGTGACTAATATTTACGATCAGTCACGAATTATAATCTCAATTACTTCAATTTATTCAGATACATATTTACTACGTTATCCAAGCCCAAATATAGAGCTTCCGAAATCAAAGCATGACCAATAGACACTTCTAACAATCCCGGAATGTTTTGTTTGAAAAACTGAATATTATCCAAACTTAAATCGTGACCTGCATTAATTCCTAAATCCAACTCATTAGCCAGTTTTGCCGCTTCAACATAAGGATCGATTCCGTTTTTATTTCCTAAACCGTATTGATGCGCAAAAGCTTCCGTGTACAATTCAATGCGATCTGTTCCTGTTTTTTTTGCTCCTTCTATAACTTCCAGCACCGGATCGACAAAAATCGATGTTCTGATTCCGTTTCGTTGAAACTCCTGAATCACTTCCGTCAGATACGATTGATTGGCTACAGTATCCCAGCCTGCAGACGAGGTAATCGCTCCAATTGCATCCGGAACTAA
Organism: Flavobacterium sp. N502540; assembly: GCF_025947365.1. NCBI lineage: Bacteria > Pseudomonadati > Bacteroidota > Flavobacteriia > Flavobacteriales > Flavobacteriaceae > Flavobacterium > Flavobacterium sp. N502540. The sequence continues at coordinate 2,486,799 of NZ_CP110012.1, read as the reverse complement.
GGTCACCTGTGTTGGTTTACATTCTAAAACCAAATCGATAAAATTATGCTGCGGATTCCCTTCAATGTTATATTCAGTATGTACAATTGCTTTTAAATCGCGTGCATCCTGATAGCGAATATGGCGCTCATCCGGACGCGGATGGATTGTGATTCCCTGGCCTCCGAAATTCTGAATGTCGGTCGCAACTTTTAATAAATCAGGAACATTTCCACCGCGTGCATTTCGCAACGTTGCAATTTTATTGATATTTACACTTAACTTTGTCATATAAATAGATAATTAATTCTGGTAACACTATATTTGTTACGACAAAAATACAAAGTAAAACGTAGCGTTTTTTGCTATTTTTTGATTATTTTGCATGAAATATCTTCAATAGATTTATGACAGAAATTACAAACTATATCACCAATGATCTCAGAGCGATTGATAGTCAGGAAACGATAGCATCGGTTCAGGACTTTTTTGCTGATTTGAACTTTTCACATTTTCCGGTTTTGGAAAATGGAATTTTTATTGGAAGTATCGCCGTCGATGATGTCGAAACTTTTGATACAGACAAAAAAGCCATTGACTACAAATATACTCTGGAGCGTTTTTTTGCCCGAAAATCTATGATTTGGCTTGACGTTCTCGAAGTATTTGCTAAAAATCATACCAATATAATCCCGGTTCTTGACGAAAACAACACCTATATTGGTTATTATGAAATGGAGGACATCATGAAATTTTTTCAGGAAACTCCTTTCTTAAAAGAACAAGGCGGTATTATCATTGTCCAAAAAGGACTTTTGGACTACTCTATGGGCCAAGTCACTCAAATTATAGAAAGTAATAACGGTAAAATCCTAGGCTGTTTTGTCTCTGAAGCTGATTTAGAAAATGTTCAGATCACCATAAAAATTGGTGTAGGACCTATGAATGAAATCATCCAGACTTTTAGACGATACAATTACGAAATCATATCCGAACACCAGGAAGACGCTTATATCAACAGCTTAAAAGAACGTTCTGATTACCTGGACAAATACCTTAACATATAAATTATTAATGTGTCAATAAGCAAATTAGTTGATTAGATAATCTTCGCATTGACAAATTATCTGATTAACACATTGACAAATTATCTAATTAACGAATGAAAGTAGCCATTTACGGACAGTATTATCAAAATAGTACAGGCCCCATTATTAAAGACATCTTTATTTTTTTCAATTCCAATAATGTCGAAATGGTAATTGAAGAAGACTTCCTGAAAATGCTCTACGAAAAAGAACTCGTTAAAAAGGAATATAAAACCTTTTCTTCCTCTACTTCGTTGGACGATAGTTATGAAATGCTCATTAGTATCGGTGGTGACGGAACTATTTTAAGAGCTGCAACGCTGGTTCGCAACTCAGGAATTCCAATACTAGGCATTAATGCCGGAAGATTAGGGTTTCTAGCAACAGTTCCCAGAGAAAGTATCGATAATTTTTTACAATACATCATCGACAAAAATTACACAATCTCCGAAAGAACTTTATTAAGCTTAACCTGTGATCCTAAAAATGAAGCTATCGAAGACGACTTAAACTTTGCAATGAATGAGGTCACCGTCAGCCGAAAAGACACCACGTCTATGATTACAGTTGAAACATATTTAAACAACGAATACTTAAATTCATACTGGGCAGACGGTCTTATAATTTCAACGCCAACAGGCTCGACGGGCTACTCCTTAAGCTGTGGCGGCCCGATTCTGACCCCTAATGTTGAAAGCTTAGTGATCACTCCTATTGCGCCGCACAATTTAAACGCAAGGCCATTGGTTATCCCGGACAATACCGAAATCAAACTTCGCGTTACCGGAAGAGAAGACCAGTATTTAGTTTCTTTAGATTCCAGAATCACCTCTGTAAAAAATGATTCTGTTCTAAAAATTAAAAAAACCGATTTCAAAATAAAAATGGTGGAAATACCGGGCGAAACTTTCTTAAAAACACTGAGAAAAAAACTGCTCTGGGGGGAAGACAAGAGAAATTAAACGCTTTTCTGAATTACCACTATACGATAATACTACATTTTCCCGTTCTGCCTATAGCGAATCATCATCAAATAGCTCAAAATCATATTGTAAATTGAAAAAAAAGCACATTTAGCTAAACAAACTTTGATTCGAATCGATAATTATTATATTTGCACGCAATTTTGAATTAAATGAAAAAAAATTTTAATTTATTGTTATGTTTTTTCCCCTTTATCACACTAAATGCTCAAATCAATGAGATTGGTGTTTTTTTAGGTGGAAGTAACTTTGTAGGAGATGTAGGTAAAACCACCTATATTGCACCGGAAAAACTGGCTTTTGGTGTCTTGTACAAATGGAATAAAAGTCCGCGTCACTCCTATCGTTTCTCGTATACACAATCAACCGTTACAGGAAACGATTTCGATTCATCTGAAACAGGAAGAAACAGAAGAGGCTATAGCTTTAAAAATAATGTAAAAGAACTTTCGGCTGGTCTGGAATTCAATTTTTTCGACTTTAATCTGCATGATTATCACAGAAAAGTAACTCCGTATATCTTCTCCGGGCTTAACTTTTTTATGTACGACAAATTGTATCGCTTTACATCAAGTCCAACCGTAACACAATCTTTAAGTTCAAGTTCGTTTGCTATACCAATTATATTAGGAATAAAATCAAACATAACTCCAAGTATTGTTTTAGGAGCCGAAGTTGGAGCACGATATACTTTTACAGATGCTATGGATTCCAGTAATCCAAATACAAAAAACACAAACATATTACAGTTTGGAAATTTAAATAATAATGATTGGTATGTCTTCTCTGGTATTACTTTAACTTATACCTTTGGAGAAAAACCTTGCTATTGCGCAGAATAATAAAAATGAATTTACTAGAATCAATAGATAATACAAACCTACCTCAACACCTGGCCATTATTATGGACGGGAATGGCCGTTGGGCAAAACAACAAGGTTTTTTAAGAGCATTTGGTCACGAAAACGGAACAAAATCTGTAAAAAACACCATAAAAACATGTGCCAAACTTGGTATTGAATACCTGACACTATACGCTTTTTCGACAGAAAACTGGAATCGTCCGAAACTGGAAGTCGAAGCACTGATGAAAATTTTGATCAATTCCTTAAAAAAAGAACTTGATACACTGCAAAAAAACAACATCAAACTTAATGCTATCGGGAACCTCGAAAAATTACCAAAATCGGCTCAAAAAGAGCTGTTGGATGTAATAGAAAAGACCAAAAATAATACTCGAATGACCTTAACTTTAGCATTAAGTTACGGATCAAGAGAAGAATTGGTACAAGCAGTTAGAACCATCAGTGATAAAGTTAAAAATAATATAATTTCAATAGACTCTATTGACGATTCAATTATAAATGAGCATCTTTACACGCAAAATTTACCTGACGTAGATTTATTAATAAGAACAAGTGGAGAGCATAGAATAAGTAATTTTTTGCTATGGCAGATCGCCTATGCAGAACTATATTTTACTAATGTCTTATGGCCAGACTTTAAAGACCAAGATTTATATGAGGCTATTATTAGTTATCAAAAAAGAGAACGTAGATTTGGAAAAACCAGTGAACAAATTAAATAATTTTTTAGTGTTGCAAAAAAGAATACAAATAGTCTTTACCCTGCTTCTTTTGGGTAGTTTTTCACAAATTAAAGCGCAAGAAAGAGTTCCTTTTGATCAGGGGAAAAAATATATTCTTGCCAAAGTTTCTGTTGTTGGTAAAATAAGCTTTAACGAACAAACAGTTGTTACTTTTTCCGGTCTTCAAAAAGGACAGGAAATTGCCGTTCCGGGTGAAGAAATTAGTGGTGCTATTAAAAAATTAGGCAAACTTGGCCTTTTTGATGAAATCTCTTTTTATGTTAACAAAATCGACAACGACAGTATCTATCTGGATCTGAACATTGTCGAACTCCCAAAATTAAACGAAGTTAAATTTGTTGGTATTAAGAAAAATAAAATCGAAGGGTTAATTAAAGACAACAATCTGACCAAAAACAAAATTGTCAATGAGAACTTAATCACGACAACTAAGAATTATATTGAAAATAAATATAAAAAAGAAGGGTTTTACAACACTAAAGTTACCATTACCAATACTCCCGACAGTACTGCAGGCAATCATGTAAACATGCTTGTACGGGTAGATAAAGGAGATAAGGTGAAGATTAGCGGTATCGATTTCACAGGAAACAAACAGCTTAGCGGAAATCAGCTGCGAGCTGCTATGAAAGATACCAAACAAAAGAACATACTCCGTATCTTAAAATCTTCTAAATTCATTCCTGAAAAATACAAAACCGACTTAGAGAAAGTCGTTGCTGCCTATAAAGAAAAAGGATATCGTGATGCCCGTATTATTTCTGATTCTGTTAAATACGACAAGAAAAAAAACATGCTTGCCATCAAAATTAATGTAGAAGAAGGAAACAAATACTACTTCGGAAATATTAAATTCTTAGGAAATACAGTCTACTCAGATCAGCTATTAAACCGTTATTTAGGGATCAAAAAAGGTGAAACTTACAACGGAGTTTTATTGGAAAAACGTATTGCCGACAAGACAAAACCGGACGCTGAAGACATTACAAACTTATACCAAAACAATGGTTATTTATTCTCTAACATCAATGCTGTAGAGGTAAAAACAGTAAACGACACCATCGATTTTGAGATCAGAGTTACAGAAGGTCCTATAGCATACTTCAATAAAATATCGGTTGTTGGAAATGATAAAACAAACGACCACGTAATTTATCGTGAATTAAGAACTAAACCAGGAGAAAAATACAGTAAAGAGCAGTTAGTTCGAACAATTCGTGAAATTGGACAATTAGGATTCTTTGATCCTGAAGCCATTGATCCAAAATTCAAAAATGTTGATGCTGCAGCAGGAACTGTTGACATTGAGTACCATGTTGTAGAAAAAGGATCCAGCCAGGTAGAACTTCAGGGAGGTTACGGTGGTGGTGGTTTCATTGGAACCCTTGGATTATCATTTAACAACTTCTCAGCAAGAAACCTGTTCAATAAAGAATCGTACAAGCCATTACCAATGGGTGACGGTCAAAAAGTAGCACTTCGTTTACAAGGAAGTACTTATTTCCAAACCTATAGCGTGTCATTTTCAGAACCATGGTTTGGAGGAAAAAAACCGGTACAATTTAGTTCTTCTATTTCTTACAGTAAACAATTCTTAAACGACTTTGCTACCAGACGTGTAGATAAAAGCAAGAGTTTTAACATCCTGACTTTACAAGTTGGTTTAGCGAAAAGACTTACTGTGCCGGACGATTACTTCGTATTATCACAATCTATTAGTTACCAGCACTATGACTTGAACAATTATAACACAGGATTGTTTACCTTTGGTAACGGAGCGTCGAGAAACTTAGCATATACTATTGGTCTTTCAAGAAGTAATAAAGGGGTTAACCCAATATTCCCAACCTATGGTTCAGACTTTAGTATTTCTGCAAAAGTAACTCCTCCATATTCCTTGTTTAACGGAATTGATTATGGAGATCTAAAAAATCAAAAAGAATATAAAACACAATATACAGGAGCTCCAACTTCTGGTGCAGATGGTAAACCATTGAACACTGGAGATTACACCAAAATGGAAACCATTAACGGAACACCGGCAGTCGTAAGTGTTGGTTCTGATTACGCGAGCGCAGATACTGATCAAGGGAAAGTAGATCAAAAAAGATACAATTGGCTGGAATATTACAAAATTAAATTCAAAGGTGAGTGGTATACCAAACTTTATGGTAAATTAGTACTGCGAACTTTAACAGAATTTGGATTCCTGGGAGCATACGATCAGGCAAGAGGAGTGGTACCGTTTGAGCGTTTTTATTTAGGTGGAGACGGAATGGCAAACTACTCGATGGATGGTAGAGAAACGGTACAGTTGAGAGGTTATGAAAACAACTCTTTAACTCCTACAAATGCACTTAACCAACAAATTGGGGCCACAATTTATAACAAATTCTCTATGGAGTTACGTTATCCGATTACATTAAAAGCTTCTGCATCGATTTATGCATTGGCGTTTTTAGAAGGAGGTTCATCATTTCCAACTTTTAAAGATTATAACCCATTTGACCTGAACCGTTCTGCGGGTGTTGGTTTACGTGTATTCATGCCGGCATTTGGATTATTGGGTATTGACTGGGGTTACGGTTTCGATCCTCAACCGGGAGAGACTAAGGCGCATGGTAAAGAAATTCACTTTATCATCGGACAACAATTCTAAAAAAACAATAGTTGGTTAAAAATTTTCAAATAAAGTAATGTTATGAGAAGACAATTTTTATTTATATTTTTAGCCCTGATTGTAGCAAATACAAGTCAGGCTCAAACAAGAACGACAAGGATTGGCTACATCGATATGGAGTATATTTTGGAAAATGTTTCCGATTACAAAGAAGCTAAAGCTCAATTAGAGCTCAAAGCTCAAAAGTGGAAACAGGAAATAGAGACCAAAAAACTGGACATCAATAATCTTAAAGAAAGCCTTAAAGCCGAAAGAGCTTTATTGACAAAAGAGCTTATTGACGAGAAAGAAACCGAGATTAAATTTCTCGAAACCGAAATGATGGATTATCAGCAAAAGCAATTTGGTGTCGATGGAAATCTGATGCATCAGAAAGCAGGTTTGGCAAAGCCTATACAAGATCAGGTTTTTACCGCGGTTCAGGATATTGCTGAAGCAAAAAATTATGACTTTGTCTTTGACAAATCATCTGATTTAACGATGCTTTTTAGCAATAAGAAATTTGACATCAGCGATCAGGTAATCCGAATTTTAAACCGTACGGACAAACGTGAACAACTGACTAAAAAACAATTAAAAGATCAGGAAGCCAAAGAAAAACTGGAAAATGCTATTGATGAGAATCCAGCCATGGCAGACCGACAAAAAGCTCTTGATGATAAAAAAGCCGCCAGAGCAAAATTAATTGAGGACAGAAGACTTGAGCAGGAAGCCAAGAAAAAAGAATACGAAGACAGAAGAAAAGCATTAGCCGCCGAAAGGGATGCCAAAAAAAATGGCACGGTTTCTGAACCTGTCAAAACAGAAGGAGCCAAAACAGAGCCTGCTAAAACGGATGGCACAACAGCAAAACCGGCTACCAATGTTAGCCCAACCGAAGGAACAGCACCGGCTCAGCCTGCTGTAAATAAAGCTGAAGAAAGACAAAAGCTTTACGAACAGCGTAAAAAAGAATTAGAAGACAGAAGAAAGAAAATTTTAGAAGAGAGAGAAGCGGCGAAAAAAGCAAAAGAAGCCGAAACACAAAAAACAAATACGACCAATAATTAATTAATATTTTTAAAAATGATGAAACAAATCAAAACTTTACTAATTGCTGCAATACTAGTTTTAGGAGCAAGTAACACGATGAACGCGCAAGCTAAAGTAGCTCACGTTGATGTTAGCGAGATTATGTCGAAAATGCCTGCAATGCTAGACGCTCAAAACCAACTGCAAAAATTAAGTGGTACATATGATGCTGAATACAAAAAAATGGTTGACGAATATCAAGTAAAAATCAAAAAATACGAAGGTGAAGCTGCAACTGTAACTGATGCTGTAAACGGAGAACGTTCTAAAGAAGTTCAGGACATGCAAAAAAGAATTGTTGACTACAGAGACAACGCTCAAAAAGAATTACAACAAAAAGAAACTGACATCGTAAAACCATTAATGGAAAAAGTAAAAGCTTCTATCCAAAAAGTTGGAAAAGCTAAAGGTTTCCAATACATTTTAGACGGTTCTACTTTATTATTAGCTGATGGTCCAAACATTACTGCTGATGTAAAAAAAGATTTAGGATTCTAATAAACAAATTCCTTACACAAAAAAACGGTCCATACACTTTAAAGTACGGACCGTTTTTTTATGCATTTCACTAGAACTGCATAAATACTTCTCTTTAGAGATCAGACTTTCGCCCTTTCAGGGCTTTACAATGATTATTCTTATTGATAGTGCGTTGCACTATGCTATTGCTGAGGCTCTTTCAGAGCAATGAGTTTCGAATAATTTAATTTGAGAGTCAAACCGTAAACCAAATGCTTTTTAAAAAGGATTCTGGAAAACTTCTCTTTCAATCACTCCAATATCTAACTCCCAATCCACAAAAACATAGCGCCCCTTGTCGGAATCTTTGCGTTCTTTGCGGTTAAATCTCTAAAATTTTATCTGAGTTAAAATGCCGTTAAAAAACAAAAACATTCAAAGATTTCCTTTCAATTGGGATATACATTTATATCAAAAAACATTAAATTTGTCCTATGACAAACAACAATCCTATAGGCGTTTTTGATTCCGGTATTGGAGGGACTTCCATCTGGAACGCCATTCATGATCTGCTTCCTAACGAGAAGACTATTTATTTAGCCGACAGCAAAAATGCGCCTTACGGTCAAAGAACAAAAGAAGAGATTGTTGCTCTAAGTAAAAAAAATGTAGATTTTTTACTGGAACAAAACTGCAAACTGATCGTGGTTGCCTGCAATACTGCTACGACCAATGCGATTCGTGAGCTTCGCGCTGATTATGATATTCCCTTTATCGGAATTGAACCGGCGATTAAACCGGCTGCCAACAATTCGAAAACGCAGGTTATTGGAATATTGGCCACGCAAGGAACGCTGAACAGTGAACTGTTCAATAAAACTGCCGAAATGTTTCAGCATACCACTATTATCGAACAAGTAGGTCACGGGCTCGTTCAGCTTATTGAAGACGGGAACTTATATTCTCCGGAAATGACTCAGTTACTGGAATCCTATTTGCGACCTATGATTGATGCCAATATCGACTATCTTGTTCTGGGATGCAGTCATTACCCTTATCTGATTCCGCAAATCAAAAAGATTCTTCCGGAACACATTCATATTATCGATTCAGGAGAAGCGGTTGCCAGACAAACGCAAAACATCCTGCGAGAAACCGTTGGTTTTACTGCCAATCCCAAAAGCGAACCTGTATTTTATGTCAATTCAAATCCCGAAGTTTTAAAATCAATTTTAGACCATAAATATCCTGTTATCGAGAAGGATTTTTAATTCGTTACTCAAATTTTCGCTTGACGAACCAAATTCCGTCCAAGGATAAATTAAGGGATATTTTATGGTAATTCTCTTTGATCAGGTTATCCGAAACCCTTCCTCTTTGTCCGTACGAATAGGAAATATTTAAAGACGAATAGGTGTTTTCAAGAGGCAAATTAAGTCCTATTGAAATTGCGGCATTATGGATTCTTTTACCATCAATTTCCAGATAACCGGTGTCAAAGTTTGCACCTGCGGCATACTGAACCCTATCCCAATATTTACGAATATTTTTCCTTCCTCTGTATGTAAATCCCAGGGCAAACCGATCCTGATTTACGAAATTGCCATACAATTCAGATTGATTGGTACTACCCCACAAGCTTTTTTCGTAATCCAGTGTCATGTTTAGATTGTTCTTAAAGCGTTTACTAATCCCGATCCCCATCTCTAAAGGCATATAATAATCGTCTGTATCTGAAGCTACATCAGACTCTATAGTTGTCACAACATCATCGGCAATAGTTTGAACGGTTTGTACCTTGGATGCTTTAATCCGGGTCGGCACTTTAAATGTTGTCGCAACGGTAAGAGTAGAATCAACTTGGTACTGCGCACCCAATGTTGCCCGAAGACCATTGTAATGTGTCTTTTTCTGAATACTTGTAATGGAATTCATAATTAAGAAGCTTCTGTTGTCTTTTGTATTTCCAAACAACACAGATGCTGAAGCTCCAACAGACCATTTCTTACCAAATCGGTAGCCGTAAGACAAATCCAGATTATTTAATCCTCCGGAACCAGTCGCCGTTAAATAGTAAAAATCCTGGCTGTTTTCGATAGGTAATTTTAAATTCGAGATTTTAAAAGTGGCACTCGAATAAGGGCGAATCGCTATACTAAATCCTGAATTCTTAGTAACCGGAAAGGCAAATGCTAAATGCGAAAACTGAAAATTATTACGGTTTTCACTTCTTGAACTGCTTTGATATGCAGTCGAAATGGATTTTCCTCCAACATCAAACATAAAATGATTCTGCGGCAAATATCCCAGTGATGCCGGATTCAGATTGTTGATAAAAGTGGCAGAAGGCAAAGCAATTCCTGAAGATCCAATAGAAGGAATGTTTCCAAAATCAGAATCATACACACTTCCTAAACCATACAGCGAGTAAGGAGAACTTGAAATGCTTTGAGAAAACGACGTTAGCGACATCAAAATGAGGCAGCTTAAACAGGCAATTTTACTTTTCATTTAATAAGAGATATAATAAATTTTAAGCTGGAGTTTATTGTTCAAATGTTTCTGATCGCCTAAAACAATCCGGTTAACTGTCTTAGAAATCCCCGGCAAAGTGAGGATAAGAGAAGATCTGGAACTAGATTGTTTCAGCATTTCTTTCTGCAAAAAATAACCAATCGGTACTGAGTATCCAACATTTTCATTGAATTCATCCTTCTTCTTGTTGAGAATCCCAAATACTGCAGTTCCGGCCGAATTGACCAACGAAGTACTGATTCGGTTTAAATTATCGCTTACATAAACTTTTAGAGAATCTTCCAGAGGATACTTTTCTGCGTACGTATTGTTTACCGGTTTTAAAAACAATTGCGCGTCTACAATTGCACCATTAGCTGAAATACGCTTCAGTTGTTTGATGTTCGGGAAATCAATCCGACAGGCAACACCGGTACCAGACTGAATAAACCCCTGCTGATTGGTTAACGCACTTGGCAGCTTACTATTCGAAGCGGGCAGATTTTGAATTATGGTTCCTGTCTTATCCAATGAGATGGAATTAAATTGCTTTTGGGCATCCGAAATCTTGAAATCTATGATATACGGAACTTCTTCGGTATTTGCCTGATATTTGGAATAATACAGCCGTACCTTACTCGACGCAACATGAAAACCAATAACGTTTGCCGAATTTGAAGCAGAAGGAACCAGAACAAGCCCTTTTAAATATTCACTAAAACTGTCAAAATCTGTGATCTCTCTTTTTTTGAGTTTCTGAAAGAGAGCTGCCCCAAAAGTACGGCTCATCTTAATAGTAACAGAATCCTTCCCGGCCGGCCTGGGGCTGTACGAAATAGTACCCAGGCTCTCATCACTATAATTTAAAACCGAATTATTGTAGAAGTTTTTATCATTAGTATTCGGTTTTACTTTCTCTGTTAAGCGATGAATATCAAATGTCTGAACTTTCGTGGTATCTCCGTAATAATATTTATCATATTTCAGAATCATCGAAATAGAATCAAAAACATAATTGGTGGTTTCTGTATCAGAACCGTCATTTTTTAAAGAATAAGAATCGGAAGCCAACTGAAAATAACTCTTCGATTTCACTTTTCCATAAATAGGATCTTCATAATTTCCAATTAAAATACGGTTTTTTCCAGAGGTAATCAAAGAGTCAAAATTTATGGTTGACATCTCCACAGTCATCGTATCAATCAAAATAACTTTATTACCCACGGCCAGATAATCAGACCCCACCACAAACTCACCTGCATCTGAGTCGGTTCCGCATGAAAACAGGGTCATCGCCAAAAATAACATTCCTATATACTTGTGCATATTCTAATTTTTTGAACAAATATAAATGGCACTCTTTCGCGCCACATCATAACATATACCGTCATGCATTTTTACACTATAAACAGCCAAAAAACATCTATGACAGATCTACATCATCAAATACCCCGTTCGACTTTGAAATCGGCTGTTTAGTCTATCAAAAATCACCATACATATATCTTCTTTTTTTTAAAACCACTAGCCTCCTACTTTTGAACCAATAAATAAGTAATGAAAATAAGGATACTAATTCGTTCGGTTTTTTTGATTTCGTTTTTCAATAATATTCGTAACACTTTCAATCTGACCAATAGTTTCAACAGTAATTTTTATCATCTGGATGATGCAAAACAATCATAAAGTTTATGATTTTAATACCGGTAACAGCTATGTCTTAGGAATTGACATCAAATACAAACAATAAATAAACTCAATATATTATGAATAATTTAAAAAAAGGAATACTATTCGCGACGCTGTTTTCAGGTCTCTTTTTTATAAGCTGTAGCAATGACAGCAGCGAGGAGCTAATAGGAAACTGGGTTAAAAAATCGGCATTCGACGGACCAGCAAGATCCAGCGCGACCAGTTTTGTTATTGGCGATTATGCTTATGTCGCAACAGGTTATACCGGAGATGTTTATTTGAAAGATCTATGGTCGTATAATTCAACGGGAGATTACTGGGAGCAAAAAGCTGATCTTCCGGGTATCGGAAGAAGTTCTGCCTCGGCTTTTGCCTTAAATCAAAAAGGATATATTGGTTTGGGTTATGATGGAACTAATAAATTAAAAGATTTTTATCAGTACGATCCGAGCAGCAATACCTGGGCCCAAAAGACTGATTTTGCCGGAACAGGCCGCTACGCAGCGGTAGGTTTTCAGGCGGGTGGAAAAGCCTATTTTGGAACCGGTTATGATGGAAATTACCTAAAAGATTTCTATCAGTACAACGATCAAGCCAATAGCTGGACCCTTGTAAATGGTTTTAGCGGAAATAAAAGACGTAATGCCACTGCTTTTGTAATTGCCAATAAAGTTTATTTGGGAACGGGAATTAATAACGGAGTATATCAGGAGGATTTTTGGGAATTTGATCCCGCAACTGAGGTATGGACGAGAAAACGAGACATTGATAAAGATACCGAAGACGACAGCTCCTACAATGATGATTATGCTGTTGTTCGTTCAAATGCCTCTGCTTTTGCCATGAATGGTTTGGGATATGTTGTGGGAGGAGATAACATCAAAACCATCTGGGAATATAACCCCGCCACCGATTTATGGTCAGAAAAAACACCTATGGAAGGTGCGACCAGAACAGACGCAGTTGGCTTTGCCATCAACAATCGCGGCTTTTACATGCTGGGAAGAACGGGTTCAACCTATTTTGATGATGCGTGGGAGTTTAAACCGTTAGAAGCACAAACAAGTAATGACAACTAAAATAAAAAAGCCATTCTTCCGGGCTAACATCCGGAAGAATATCTTGCTTGTCGTACTTATTTTACAATTTTTAGCCTGTGCGAAAAATGAAACCTTTACGATCGAAGCCTTCAAAACTACGTCAGGTTGGGGTTATTCGATTGCTTTAAAGAACAAAATCATTATCAAGCAGGCTATTATTCCGGTCATAAACGACTCTAAAAGCTTTAGTACAAAAAATGACGCTCTAAAAGTGGCTCAGCTGGTAGTAACCAGACTCCATCAAAATAGATCGCCCACAATAACCAAAAATGACTTAATTTTATTAAAAATAAAATTATAAATGACATTAGATACGATCAAAAATACCAGTTCAAACAAGATTTTATTTCACGGTATCATTTGGATTTTCTTTATTCTGACTTCATTAATTCAATTTTATGAAAGTCCGTTTAAAGTTAGTCCTGATTTTTATGTGCAGTGGGGTACCGGAATTGTTTTGTTTTATCTGAACTATTTTTATCTGGTTCCTGTTTTGCTTTTGGAAAAAAAATACTGGCTGTATTTTGTGTTTGTATCTACCCTGATCTTACTTTTTATGGTTGTCAGACTCAATTATTTTATTCCTGATTTTGCGCAGACACGAGTAGTAAAAGCTTTACCTCCGCCGGAAGTTCTTAAATTGATCCCTAAAGGTGGGAGACTGAAGACTTTTGTGGCTACAAAACAGCCATTATTCTTTAAAATCGGCCCCTCTTTTTTTTATATTTTGATCATTACTATTAGTGCGGTTATCCGAACACTGACCGAATTTTACAACAATCAGCAAAACAAATTAATCGCCGAAACACACCGAACCAATACAGAGCTGATCTATCTGCGCAAACAAACCAATCCACATTTTTTATTCAATTCCTTAAACAGTATTTATTCACTGGCACACAAAAAATCAGATTTAGTTCCGGATGCGATCGTAACCTTATCAGAATTGATGCGCTATATGCTGTACGAAACCGATAACAAAACGGTCGATTTAGAAAAAGAAATCAATTACATCCAGAATTATATTGAATTGCAAAAACTGAGATTAAACAATATTGAAGACATCGTAATCAATGTTCATGGAGACACCAGAAATAAGTTTATCGAACCTTTATTATTGATTTCGTTTGTCGAAAATGCATTCAAGTACGGAACCGATTACAAAGGTGCCGCTCATGTAAAAATTAAGATATTCATTCTAAACAGCAGTCTGGATTTCTGGATTGAAAATACGATTGAAGACTATAGTAAAGATCCTGATAACTCAGGAATTGGACTGGTCAACATTCAAAACCGACTGGATTTACTTTATCCCAATGCGCATAAACTTGATATCACACAAGATGATGAGTTCTTTCGTGTTCATTTGAATTTGGAATTGGATAAAATTCAAACCGCGCTAGATTAGACCTCTTTACCTAAGGTTACTTTACTATAAAAGCCAAAAAGTTCTTCTACGTATTTTATGATAATTTTAAAACTTATTTTATTGGTTTAAAAGTACTTTTGGCGCTAAACAAAACTTTAAAATTAAAACTTCAACAGATGAAATGTGTAATTATAGACGATGAACCTTTAGCAGTTGAATTACTGGGAGATTTTGTTCAAAAAGTAGATGCTCTCGAATTGATCCATACTTTTAACAATGCCATTGATGCCATTTCTTTCATCAATCAGAACAATGTTGATTTGATTTTTCTGGACATCCAGATGCCGCATTTCTCAGGAATCGATTTCTTAAATACGATCGAGAAAAAACCATTAGTTATTTTTACCACTGCTTTTTCTGATTATGCCGTTGAAGGTTTTAACCTCGGAGCAGTTGATTATTTGGTTAAACCCATTCCGTTTCACCGGTTTTTGAAATCGGTCGTACGGGCACAACAGGTATTAAATCCGACCACAACGGTTCAGGCTATTTCAGAACACACTACTGCGCCGGAACTGGAACAGGATTTTATGTTCGTAAGAGCGGAGTACGAAAATGTAAAAATGAATTTCTCTGATATTCTATTTATTGAAGGACTAAAAGATTACGTAAAAATTTATACTATTGATAACAAATTTACTCTCACACTAATCAGTTTAATTAAGCTTGAAAATCTGCTTTCGAACAAAGGATTCTCCCGAATTCACCGTTCTTATATCATCAATATAAAACACGTGAAATCCATTCAGAAGAATAAAGTTTTAATTAGCGATAAACGCATTCCTATTAGTGAAAGCTATAAGACTTCTTTCTTCGAAAGAATCAACCTTTAGATTCAATTTCAAAAATAGAAATTCCAAATTCCAAAAGTGTCGAACCTTGGAATTTGGAATTTCTATTTTTTGATTTTTTATGCTTATTCTTCGTTTTTAAACCAGCCGGAATACATTACGTAATTGTTCGAAATACGCTCAATTTCGCCCGCAAAATCAGACTGATCAATGTCTTTTACTTTTTTAGCCGGGACACCCGCATAAATACTTCCTGAAGTTATGACCGTATTCTGAGTAACAACAGCACCTGCTGCAATAATCGAGTTGCTTTCAACCACACAATTATCCATAACAATAGCGCCCATACCAATCAGAACATTATCGTGAATCGTGCAGCCGTGAACAATAGCATTGTGTCCTATCGAAACATTGCTGCCTATAATAGTAGGGTGTTTTTGATACGTACAATGGATGATGGCACCGTCCTGAATGTTGACCTTATTTCCAATAGTAATAAAGTTAACATCACCACGAATAACCGCATTGAACCAAACACTGCAGGAATCTCCAAAGGTCACATCGCCCACAATGGTAGCATTTTCGGCCACATAACAATCTTCTGGAATCAAAGGTGCTTTTCCGTTTACAGATTTAATCAGCATAATAAGTTTTTAATTAATGGCAGGACAGTTACAATCGTAACGTTCCTTTTTACAAAATAAATTAATTCCGAGGGTAATTTGGTGATACCCCCCTGTATCAAATTTCACATCACCCGTAACCTGAGAATAGGTATAAGCAAACATGAAATTTTTATAGTTCACCCCAACGATTGGCGTAATATACTGTAGTTTTTGCGCAGCTACTCCACTATTAGTGCCGTACTGGGTACCATTAAAACCTTTTCGATAAGACAAGGCAGCCCAAAGACTTCCAAAATCCATATTTTTATACGCTTTAAGGTTTAAATCGATAGTCTTTTCTTTGGTTTTATCAAACACCTGAAACAATACAGATGGCTCCCAGGTAACTTTACTTCTTTTTCCAAAAACATATCCTGCGCTTAAAAGAAACTTTCTCAAGTTATTACTTTCATATTCGGTGTACAATTCTCTTCGGGTTTCCAGCAAACCCTGAACGGTTGCATGGGCATAAAAATCAAGGTAATTGTAGGACGCCCCGACATCAACATTAAAATAAGAATCTTTTTGTATAGAGCCGAAAACGATAGGATCAAAAGTGGTTCCAAATTTAGTTTCATCCAATTGACTCTGAATCACTCCCCCGCTAATACCAAATGAAAGCTGATTTAAATCGAGTTCATCTCTGGAAAACAAGATATGATGTGCATAGGTAAGTTTCAATCCTTTTTGAGAATGGTAACCGTTTTTATCATTAAAAACAATAATTCCGGCTCCTGACCGCTCTCCTATTCTGCCATTAAAAGTCAACGTTTGCAAAGACGGAGCATCCTCCTGGCCAAACCATTGTTTTCTGGCAGTCAGTCTTATCTTGGCACAATTCGCTGCTCCCGCCATCGATGGATGAATCAGGTAATAATTATCAGACAAATAATCAGAGTAAACCGGTATCCCCTCTTGTGAATAAGAATAAGCGGATACAATTAGAAAAAACAATAAAACCCTGATTCTAAATTTCATAAAGACAATATTGAACGACTATATTTTAAACTCCTCTAATTTAATACGATTAATTTGAAAAGAGTCTTAATTATTTTATTAAAAAATCAAATATAGGTATTAGTAGAAAATAACTTTACTAAATTTGTAAAAAATTACAAATCATGACAAAAATCACCATAAAAGAAACTCAAAATCCAACGATATTAAAGTTTGAATTTGAAGATTTCATTACTCAGAATCAAAGTTTCGAATTCAAAAATATTGACGAAGCACAAGCCTCTCCATTAGCACAACAATTATTCTATTTACCGTTTGTAAAAACCGTTTATATTTCAGGAAACTTTATCGCAATCGAAAGATATAGTATTGTAGAATGGGATGATGTGAAAGATGCGGTTGCGGAACAAATTACTTCATTTGTAGATAATGGAGGCGTAATCATTAAAGTTGAAGAAACCCAAGCTAAAAAACAACCTATTACGGTTTATGGAGAAACCACTCCAAATCCTGCAGCTCTAAAATTTGTGGTGAGCAGAATGCTGACAAGAAATGCTGTTGAGTATAAAAATATCGATCAGACTGCTTCTTCTCCATTAGCCAAAGAATTATTCAAATTTCCTTATGTGAAAGAAGTTTTTATTGATGAAAACTACATTTCGGTAACCAAATATGACATCAATGACTGGCAGGAAATCACACTTGAAGTACGAACTTTTATCAAACAATTTATTGAAAACGGAGGAACTGTTTTAGATGAAAGCCTAATTGAAACAACTACTAAAAATGACATTACAAAAGACGAAGCATTTGACAAACTGGATGTTACTTCGCAACAAATCATTAACATTCTTGAAGAATACGTAAAACCGGCTGTTGCTGCTGACGGTGGAAATATTGCTTTTGACTCTTATAATGAAGAGGACAAAACAGTAAAAGTAATTCTACAAGGAGCTTGTAGCGGTTGCCCATCCTCCACTTTTACTTTAAAAAGCGGAATCGAAAATATGCTAAAAAGCATGTTAAACGACGAAGCCATTAAAGTAGAGGCTGTAAACGCTTAATTTTTTATCCTTTATAAAATACAGAAAGCGTCTGCCATTGGGGCAGGCGCTTTTTTAATTTAAACACATATCTCACTAATTATCAGCAAATTATTAACCAAATAGCGTTGTACTATTTTAAAAATAGTTAATATTGTATTCTAAACCAATCAATATCAAGACTATGGGATTATCTTCATTCTTTAAGAACTTATTTGGCACAGCCAAAGATTCTGCTACTGATCTGGCACACCAGGCCGAAACTACTTTTGAACAAGCCAAAGAGGCCGCTGCTCCTTATATTGATAAAGCAGAAACCTTCGCCGAGGAAACTTTCGCAAAAGCCAAAGAAGCATCAGAACCGCTGATTGAAACGGCAACGGATTACGCACATCAGGCGAAAGATATTGTTAGCGAATATGTTGAAAAAGCATCCGATTCTATAAGTGATGTAATTGATTCTGTAAAAGAAAAAACCAGCGAACTAACCGGAGAAACTAAAGCAATTGTTTCAGAAACCGTAACTGATAGCAGCGAAAAAACGGTCGCTAAAGCTGATGATGTTATTGATGAGACTACCGACAAGGAATAAAACTCCTTTTTCTTATCCCGGGAAATATTTTTATATTTGCACAACTAATATACCTTCTCTTTGGGAAGGTTTTTTTATTCTAAAAATATGTACAATTCAGAACAGATTAGCAATTATGCTACTAAATTTATTAACGTATTAATTGATTATTCTCCAAAATTAATCTCGGCATTCATCATTTTATTTGTCGGAATCTATGCCATCCGTTTAATCAGCAGAATCATCACAAAAATAATGATTCAAAGAAATCTGGATCCCACATTGACCCGATTCCTCTCTGACATCTTGATTTGGGCGCTCCGAATTTTATTATTTGTGACTTTTATTTCAAAATTGGGTATCGAAACATCATCCTTTGTTGCCATATTAGGAGCAATGGGTCTTGCCGTAGGTTTGTCTTTACAAGGGTCTCTATCCAATTTTGCAGGAGGAATGCTGATTATCGTTTTCAAACCTTTCAAAGTAGGCGATACGATTGAAACCGCGGGTGGAGTTATTGCAACAGTTGTAGAAATTCAGATTTTTGTAACGAAGATGTTAACCGCTAACAATCAAACTGTTTTTGTTCCTAACGGAGCTTTATCAAACGGTACCATTATCAATTATTCGATGCAGGGAGAACGAAGAGCCGATCTGACTTTTGCGGTTTCGTATGATTCTGATATAAAAAAGGCAAAAGACATTCTTTTGAACGTTTTAAACAACAATCCAAAAGTACTTAAAAAACCTGCTCCTGAAGTTTTTGTAAAAAACTTAACCGCAAGTTCTGTCGAGTTTGCCGTACGTCCATGGGCAAAAAACGCTAATTATGGAGCTGTTTTTTCTGAGACTTTAGAGAATTGCAAAGCAGCATTAGATGAAGCCGGAATTTCGGTTCAACCCTATACACTTCAAAAATAAAAAGATTTATACTTTTTTTGATGGAGGAGCCATCATAAAATCTTTTAAATAATAAGGTTCAAAATAAGCGACATCAACAGTGTCGCTTTTTTGATATTTATCATAACTGATTGTACTCATTGCAGCAGCCGAAGGATATTTGATCTCTTCCAAAAACACAAAATTTGATTGGGTTAAAACTGTTTTACATTTTTCGGCACAATCCCCTACAAAATACACAGTCTCTGTATACTCTTTAAAAGAATCCTCCGTAATAATTTCAGCCTGAATCGTTCTTTCCACTTTTAAATCGGCTGTAAATACTTCGCTATACACTTCCATTCTTCTGGCATCCAGCATTGGAATAATTTTCCCACCGGAAACCTTAGCCTGTGAAGCTAATGTTTGTAAAGTATCAACTGCAATCAAAGGAATATTTAAGGCAAAACACAATCCTTTAGCGGCCGAAACCCCAATGCGCAGACCCGTATAAGAACCTGGTCCCTGACTCACGGCAACAGCCACTAAATCCTCAACTGCTATACCTGCTTCGGCAATTACCTCTTCGATAAAAACATGCAGTTTTTCGGCATGTGAATAACCTTCTTCGGCAATTTCCCTGCATATAATGGTTTCTCCGTTTTTAGCAATGGATACGGAGCAATTTTTGGTAGCGGTTTCAATATTGAGGATAAAAGACAATGTATGTAATTTTAAATTTTTATTATGACGCAAATTATTTCTTAGAAGTATCTGCTTTTTTGAGTTTTACTTTATCTCCGGAATTCAAATCTTTAGAGACGGTGGTATAAGGACCTGTGATGACAACATCTCCTGTTTTCAATCCTGACATTACTTCGATATTCGTATCGTCCTGTATACCTGTTTTGATAATTTTAATTTTGGCTTTGTTTCCTACTTTCACAAAAACGCACTCAAACTTTTTATCGCTTTTCGGAGCTGCTTTTTTATCTTCGTTTGGATCTTCTACCTTAAAGTCTTTTACTGCAGCAGTATCTGACTTAACCACAACTGAACTGATTGGCACCGCCAAAACATTGTTTTTAGTTTTGGTACGAATATCAACTGTAGCCGTCATTCCAGGTCTGAAAGGAGAATAAGTACTTGGTTGTCCTTCCAGTAAATCCTGATAAGATTCTTTCAGGATACGTACTTTAACTTTAAAATTTGTTACCTGATCAGAAGTCAGTGCTGTACTGGCCGAATTAGAGATACTGGTTACAATACCTTTAAATTTCTTTTTCAGATAAGCATCAACTTCAACGTTTGCTTCGTCACCAATTTTTACCTTAACGATGTCATTTTCGTTTACGTCAACTTCCACTTCCATATTGTTTAAGTTGGCTACACGCAAAAGTTCTGTTCCCGCCATTTGCTGCGTTCCTAAGACACGCTCTCCCAGTTCTACATTTAAAACCGAAATGGTTCCGTCAGCAGGAGCATAAATTAACGTACGCCCTAAGTTGTCTCTGGCCTCTGTAACCGATGCCGAAGCACTTTTAACATTGTAATATGCATTTTGCTTGGTGGCCTTGGCTACTTCATAAGTCGAAATTGCCTTATCCCAATCTGATTTTGAAATTACTCCTTTTTCGTATAACGTTTTGTTACGGTCGTAATTTGCTTTTGCTTCATTATAACTGGCCTCAGACTGTGTTAAACCAGCCTTAGTTCCTGACAGATTAGCCACAGAACGATCTAAACCGGAGGTGTACAAATCAGGATTTATTTTGACCAATAAATCTCCTTTTTTAACCACCTGGCCTTCTTTTACATTTAACGCAATAATTTCTCCCGAAACCATTGACGAAAGCTTCACTTCAATTTCAGGCTGGATTTTTCCTGTTGCCGAAACTGTTTCAACAATTGTTGAAGCTATTACTTTTGAAATTTCTACTTCTGTTCCTTCATCCTTATTCCCAATAACTCCTGCTTTCGAAAGACCAACTAAAACTGCAATAAGTGCTACTGCGCCACCTACTAAAAGATAAATCGTTTTTTTAGACATAATAAATTATTTTGTAACAATTGGAACAATTGGAATTCCAAAGTAGAATTCTAATATTTTTATTTTAAACATGTAATCGTATTTTGTTCTGATCACATCGGACTGCGCATTGGTTAACAATGTTTGCGCCTGAGTAAAATCAAAAGAATTCATTAAACCTACATCATACTTTTCTTTCGCATAGTTATAGGCCTGCTGTCTTGCTTCTAATGTTACTGTAGACGATTCGTAAGTATTTAAAGCTCCTTTTGCATTTGTAAAAGCGGTATAAACATTACGTTGCAAATCTAAACTTTTTTGCTCTAAATCTATTTTAGATTTTTCTAAACTTACTTTACTACGCTCTACATTATTTCGAATTGAAAAACCATTAAAGATTGGCACATCTAAACGAAAACCAAAGTTATGTCCTTTATTATCACTGAACTGTTTAAATATCGGATCCGGCCCTACAGAATAGGGTTTATTATTTTCATCCAGTCTGGTTCGGTCACTGTAACTCGCTCTGGTATCGAATCCATAGAATCCTCTTAATGTTGGCTGATAAGCTCCTTTTGCAATGGTAACACTTTTCTGTGCAATTTCAAGATTGGTTTGCGCCAGTTTTAGTTCAGTTCTTGTTTCTTTTGCTTTATTGTAAATCTCATCCGGAGTTTGAGCCATAATATTATTTTCATCTTTTGCGTTAGTATCATCTACCACATCAAAATCTGTAAATTCTTTTAGTTGTAAAAGTTGGGCCAAACTCAATTTTGAGATTAAGAAATTATTTTCTGAAACGGTGATATTTTGTTTATCAGTCGCGACAGTTGCTTTTAAATCAAACAAATCACCTCTCGGAATAGTCCCGGCATTAACCATTTCTTCTGAACGAGCCAAACGTTTTTCATCAATCGTTAGCTGTTCTTTTTTTATTTTTAAATCTTCTTTATTCGAAAGGATCTGCAAAAACGCGTTGGCTACATTCAACGAAATATCTTCCTGCATTTTCAGCAATTGATACTGTGAAGCTATGATCGCAAGTTTTGTTCTTCTATACGTATTTTGAATTTGCAAACCTTTATAAATATCGACTCCCGCACTTAAACCTACAGAAGAGTACTGTGTTGTCTGATTACGCAAAAGACCGGTTGTAAGATCCTGATTCAAACCAATGTTCCAGGAATGTGATGCATTGCCGCTTACTGACGGCAGATAACTTCCAAAGGCAGCCCTTTTGTCAATCGCTGCATTTTGAACATCCAGTTCTGACAACTTTATCGTGATATTATTTTCTAATGCATAACGAACACATTCTTCCAAAGTCCATTTCTTTGTTTGCGCCTGACCAGACAAGCCAAACCCGAATAACACCGCAAAAACCAGACTATTATATTTATTTATCTTCATATATTTTGAATGAAAGCATAGTAACCCTACTACGCAAATTTAACATTTTTTAAAAACCAAAAATTCTTTATTTGCTCAAATTACTTCTTTTCTTCTTCACTGATCAAACCCTGATTCCAGATTTTAATTTTATCCGAAGCTTTGATTCCGCTTTTCACCTGAACGTAAATTCCGTCGCTTACTCCTAATACTAAATCTCTTCTTTGAAATTTCTGAGGGTTAGTTTCAATCTCAACATAAGGCTTTTGTGTCTTTTTATCAAACTGTACCAATGCTTCTTTTATTGCCAAAACTTTATCTGCTTTTTCTAAGATAATTGAAGCGTTTGCACTTAAACCTGCTCTGATAAAAGTAGCATCTCTGTTCACTAAAGCTGCTTTAATTTCAAACTGAATTGCTCCGTTTTCTACAACTCCTTTAGGCGCAATATCGGTCAGAGCAGCTTCAAATTTTTTATTCTCGATCGCTCCAACGGTGATTTCAATTGGCATTTTTACTTTGATTTTCCCTACTTCAGATTCGTCAATTTTTCCAATAAAAATCATTCTTCCCACATCTGCTACGCTCGCAATAGTAGTTCCTTCATTAAAGTTATTACTCTCAATAACCTGATTTCCTACTTTAACCGGAACTGCCAGTACCATTCCGCTTACTGTTGCACGGATTAACGTATTGGCATAATTTCCAAATGAAGTTGTTGTTCCTGTTTTAACAATATCTAAACTTTGCTTTGCTGCCAGATAGTTTTGCTTGGCTTGTTTGTAGGCTAATTGTGCTGCATCAAAATCATTTGCTGAAATTACGTCTTTATCGAACAATGTTTTTTGTCTTTGATATATTTTTTCCTGATTGTCTAAAGCAATTTTGGCAGTCTGTACCTGATTCTGGGTACTGCTTACGTTAGAAACATTGGCTACAACTCTAATTTTGGCAATCATATCGCCGGCTTTAATTTTCTCTCCCGCTTTGATATACACTTCTTCGATAATACCTGAGATGTTTGGTTTGATTAGGACCTCTTCATTAGGCTGAATATTACCGGTTGCAATGGTATTCTTAACGATGGTTTTAATCTCTGCTTTCTCCGTTTTAAATACAATTGGAGACTCTTGATTCTTAGCGTACAGGTAATATAGTGCGCCAAAGAAAACGATAGCAATAAAGATTAAAATGGTTACGGTTACTCCTTTTTTCATTGTGTTTTCAGTTTAATTCGATTATATTCTGATTGATAATTTATTCTGTTCGTAAAGCATCTACAGGCTTCACATTAATTGCGGTTTGTGCCGGAATAAACCCTGCCAGCAAACCAGATCCTACTAATATTATTAAAGCTACAAATACGACTCTTAAATCGACACTTGGATTAGCAAACATCGTATTACTATCTGGCGGCATCGAAGCTAAAGCCATGTTTAAGAGCGCGATAATTCCGGTCGCTACAGCAATGCCCAGCATTCCCGAAATAATCGTTAAAAATATAGATTCCGATAAAATTTGCCCACGAATCGCTGCAGGAGTTGCTCCTAAGGCTCTTCTGATACCTATTTCTTTGGTACGCTCTTTCACTACAATGAGCATGATATTTGAAATACCAATTACTCCCGAAATCAAAACCAATGTCCCCACAAAATAGGCAATGATTTTTAAGATGTTAAATAAACTTTGCACTTTATTGTACTGTTCGTATAAATCAAAATTCCCAACCGCTCTTTCATCAGCAGGATTAATTGAGTGAAGTGCTTTTATTTTTTCTAAAATTTTTGGTTTTAAATCGGTAATAGATGTTCCGTCTTTTGCGGTTAGTGCCATCCAGCCTACTTTATCTCCAAAATTAAAAGCCTGCTGAAAAGTAGTAAACGGAATAAATATATTTTTCTGCTCCTGCTCTGCATTCCCTCCCTGCTGTTTTGATTTATAGACACCCACGACCATGAAATTGATCCCGTTGATTTTCACATACGTTCCAATCGCTTCTTCTTCTTTTCCATAAAGTTCATTGATCACTCCTTTACCAATTACCGCAACTTTTCGTCTTTCGAGAATGTCCTGCTGATTGACAAATCGTCCTTTAAGAATATCCATCGGCTGCTGCTTGATCAGCTCCGGATAATCTCCATAAATGGTAAATGCTGAAGTTTTGGTACCACGAACTACATTATTGGTTCCGTTAAAATCACCCAGCTGATTTCGGGGGGAGACGTACACTAAATCCGGTAAAGCTTCTTTTAATGCTGCAACATCGCTATTTCTGAAATCATAACGGCGTATTTTAGGCAAACCTTTGTAGGCTTTTGTTGTGGTCTGACTCCACATAAACATGGTGTTTGTGGCAATTCCGTCAAAACCTTTCTTAACTCCGTTCTCTAAACCGTTTCCGGCAGCCAGCAATATCACCAAAATAAAGATACCCCAAAATACACCAAACGCCGTTAACACCGTTCTAAAAACATTGGCTGTTAAAGCCTGTAAAATCTCGTCCCAATTATCTTTCTTAAACATAATTATTCGTCTCTAAGTGCTACAATAGGTCTAATTTTGGCTGCATGATAAGCTGGAAAAAAACCTGCTAGGGCGCCTGCAAATATGAGCAGCGCCAGTGTAGTTAACGCCACACTAAAATCGACTTCCGGATTTCTAAAATATTCACTTTGCACCAGCGGTCCAACAAATTCCAATAACGCTAAACTAGCCAGTAAGCCTGTAAATCCAGCAATAGTGGTAATAAAAATAGACTCATGAAGAATCATCGAAATGATTGAAAACGGAGAGGCTCCAAGTGCTTTTCGTATTCCAATTTCTTTTGTTCTTTCTTTTACAATGATCAGCATAATGTTACTTACTCCCACAACTCCGGCAATGATGGTACAAATACCAACCCACCAAAAGAACAATCTGATATAAAGATTTAAATCATAAAACTGTTTCGCCTCTTCCACTGAATTATAAACACCTATGCCGCTATTATCTTCAGGCGCAATAACATTTTTACTTTTCAATAAGGCCTTTATATCTGCTGTGAATTTTCTTGATTGCGCCAGTGCCTCATCGTAATTCATTTTTTTATTTAAAACAAACTGCATTGCGTCTATTTTATCACCGGCTCCATAAGTGCGCTGATTCGTCGTCATAGGCATATAAACCCTTGATTCTTCACGCTCTCCTGAAGGATCTGTAAAAACCCCAATCACTTTAAAATTAATATTATTGACTAAAATCTCTTTTCCTATCGCATCTTGCCCTTTAAACAGATCTTGCTCTACCTTCAAACCAATAGCCGCCACTTTCGCGTTATGTATCATATCACTATTATTAATGAAGCGTCCTTTAATAATAGTTGCATTTTCAAGATAGACATAATCCGAACTAATCCCTCTAAACAGATAATTTCCTGATTCTTTCCCGTAACTCACAATCCCACCCCAGGTACTACGAACAGGTGATTTTTTATCAATCTCATCACCAAACTTTTTAACCGGAAGGTCATAATCGCTATTTCTTAACTGAATTTGCCTTCCCGGGTTTAGTCCTTTATATTCTTTAGTTGTTGCTTCAGACCAGACTTCAATTATTCCTTTTGCGTCATTTTCAAATTGTTTCTCGATTCCGTTCTGAAGCCCTTTACCTGCTCCGAGCAAAATCACCAAAATAAAAATCCCCGACGCTACAGAAACTCCGGTAAGAAATGTTCTCAACCGGTTTTTAGAGATTGCCTCGAATATTTCCTGCCAACGCTCAATATTAAACATAAGATGAAGCTCTAACTTGTTCTACCTTTTTATCATCGATAATTAATCCATCTTTCAGGACCACATTTCTTTTGCACATTGCGGCAATATCAGGTTCGTGAGTTACGATCAGGATTGTTTTTCCTTCATCGTTAATCCCCTGAATCAGTTCCATAACCTCATAAGACGTCTTAGTGTCTAATGCTCCTGTTGGCTCATCTGCCAATAAAACTTTTGGATTTGAAGCCAGAGCTCTTGCAATGGCAACACGCTGTTTCTGACCTCCTGAAAGTTCATTGGGTAAATGATGAGAATGCGAACCAAGTCCAACTTTCTCTAAATATTTCATAGCGATGTCGTAACGCTCTTTTCTTTTGATTCCCTGATAATACAACGGCATTGCAACGTTATCGAGAGCGGTTTTATAATTGATCAGATTGAAAGACTGAAATACAAATCCCAAAAATTTATTGCGGTATTTAGACGCTATTGTTTCGTTTAACTTTTTGATCGGGGTTTTATCTAAAATATAACTACCGGAATCAGCCTCGTCCAGAATTCCTAAAATATTCAAAAGTGTCGATTTCCCTGATCCTGATGATCCCATAATTGCAACCAGCTCACCTTCTTCAATATTAAAATTAATTCCCTTTAACACGTGTAACTCCGAACTACCCATTTTATAGGATTTGTGCAAATCTTTAATCTCGATCATGGTAAAATTTGTTAAATTTTAGAACAATAATAACATTTTTCTTAACTTTTTTATGGTAAGAAAACGTTAATAATTATCTCTACTTCTCTGAATAAGACTCACACCTTTGCTAATTGTTACACATTTTTACAATAATATAATTGTTTTCTTAATTTTGTCAGACTAAAAAAAAATCATAACGATGAAGTTTTCTTCCATTATCTCCTTATTCACGCTACTTGCCGTACTTGCAGGCTGCTCTACAGCCCAAAAACTGGAAACTCTAAAACCGGAGCCGGATGACGCAAGTCCGTTAGTTTACGAAGCAAATCCCTCCTTTATCAATTTACCAATTACAGTAAAACTTAGCGATATTGAAAATCAAACCAATACCCTTTTAAACGGATTGATTTATGAAGACAATACGATCGACGACGACGATATCGAAATGAAAATCTGGAAGCAGGCTCCTATAAAAATTCAAAATGACCCCGCAAATCCAGACAAGAAAATAAAAACAATCCTGCCTTTAAAAGCCACTATTAAATATCGAATCGGTACCAAAAGACTAGGTGTTGAACTTTACGATACCAGAGAGTTTAATCTGAATGGTATAATCACCCTTTCCAGTGAAGTGGCGCTGACAAATTGGAAATTAAACACTAAAACGGAGTTTAAATCATTAGACTGGAGCGAAAGTCCGACCATGCAGGTTTTTGGCAAAAGCATGCCTATTACTTATCTGATAAACCCGGCAATTTCTATTTTTAAATCAAAAATCGAAAAGAAAATAGATGAGGCTATCGAAAAATCGATGGATTTTAAACCAAATGTTTTAACTGCTTTAGAGAAAATATGCACTCCCTTTCAACTGAGTGACACTTATGAAAGCTGGCTTAGGATTGTTCCTGTTGAAGTGTATTCAACAAATGCCAAATTAAAAAATGATCAGTTTTTACTGGACATGGGAATGAAATGCAACATGGAAACCATCGTAGGCAAACAACCTGAATCGAAATTCAGTGCCAATAAAATCATATTGAAACCTGTCGCTAAAATTCCTAATCAGATTTCAGCAAACATTGCTGCCATATCTACCTATGTTGATGCTTCAAAGATTATGACGAAGAATTTTGCAGGTCAGGAATTTGGTTCGGGCAGCAAAAAAGTGACGGTAAAAAATGTATCCATCTGGCATAAAAACGGAAAGATGGTTATTGCTCTTGATGTTTTAGGCTCTGTAAACGGAACGCTTTATTTAAACGGATTTCCTCAATACAATCCTCAGACTAAAGAAATTTACTTTGAAAAACTGGATTATGTTTTAGATACCAAAAGCAGGTTAATGCGCACTGCAAGCTGGCTGGGTCAAGGATATGTTTTAAGAAAAATGGAAGAGAGTTGCCGTTATTCGATACAACCCAATCTAGAGGAAGGTAAGAAAAACATGGCGGCTTATCTTAAAAACTATTCTCCAATGCCGGGTGTTTTTGTCAATGGAAAAATGGAAGACATCCAGTTTGATAAAATTCAGCTGACCAATCAGGCCATTATTGCCTTTATCAAAATAAACGGTACAGTGAATGTCTCAGTTAACGGTTTGAAATAATAATTAGGTAATGAGATAATTAGAAAATTAGATAATGAAAGAATTGCCACATTATCTAATTTTCTAATTGACTAATTATCTGTTTTTTTCTTTTTTGACTGGTACATTCTGTAAATCAGAACACCTATTACTGCCACCAGTAAATACGGAATAACCATTAAATATACGATTCCATTATTTACTGCTTCTGCTTTTTTAACATTTGAATCTCCACCAAGCGCTGCACGACACATCGCACATTGAGCATTTGCGCTCAAAGAAAAGAGAATAGACACCAGAATATAGAAGTATTTCGTTGATAAAAAATTCACAAACCTACTTCTATTTGCTTTTCTATTTTCTTTATTCTTTAATCTATTTTCCATTTTAAGCATAGTAAGGAGAAATCATTAAGTAAACTACAACACCGGTAACCGCAACATACAACCAGAGCGGGAATGTTATTTTAGCAATTTTTTTATGCCTGTCAAAGCGTTTCGCTAATGCTCGTACGTACGTAATCAATACCAATGGAATAATGGCTATAGACAATAAAATATGAGTCACCAAAATAAAGAAATAGATATAACGAATTGCTCCTTCACCACCAAATTTAGTAGAATCAGAGGTCATGTGATACGCTACATACATTACTAAAAAAGCTACCGAAAGTCCAATCGCAAAAGTCATTAGGCGCTCATGAAGCTTACGTTTTCCATTTTTAATCGCCAGTACTGCCCAAACTAAAACTACAGCGGTAATACCATTTGTTGTTGCGTAAATTGGAGGCAGAAACGAAAGCGGTTCTACTTCAATTCCTAAGTCCTTCAATTTTACTCCAAATAAAATGGCTACCACAAGTGGAATTACAATTGAAACCGCAACAATAAACTTACTGAATTTTTTCTCTAATGAATGATCTTCCATTTCTACTCTTCTAATAATATTTTAATATCTTCCTGTATGTCTCTAACTCCTTTTTTATCTAATCCGTCATAATAGATATTTGGGTTTCCAAATTCATCTTTTCTGCAACGAATATTTCCTTCTTTATCAATTAAAGCGAACAAACCTGAATGTTCAAAACCACCGCTCACTTTTTCATTCTCTCCGGCATATAAATTGAATCCTTTATTAGACAATTCCATGATCGTATTTTTATCCCCCGTTAAGAAATTCCAGGTAGAAGATTTTACGCCTAATAACTTCGCATGTTCTTTTAAAACCTGTGGTGTATCATGTTTAGGATCGATTGTGATGGATACGATTCCGAAATTTGGATTTCCGAAAAAAGTCTTTTCAATCTCCAGCATGCTTAAATTCATTTTCGGGCAAATTGACGGGCAAGTGGTGAAGAAAAATTCTAACACATACACTTTTCCTTTGTAAGTATCATTCGAAACTTTAGCATTGTCCTGATTGGTTAATTCAAATTTTGGCGCTGGTCCAATTTTCATCAATTTACCATCCGATTTTGAAGTTTTCAATCCTACATTGTCCAGACGGTTCCCTTTTACAATGTCGCCGTTTTTAACTCTGTCAACAATTTTAGGAACGGCATAAATTCCAAAAATTAAAATGATAAACGAAATACCGATATATGATTTATTCTTAAACATGATAGAAAGATTAAAGTTGTTTTGTTGCGTTGTGATTCTTTTTTAGAGCAGCACGATATTCGTATAAAATGATTTTAAAATCATCCAGCATTTCATTGCTTAACTCTGAAGGATGAAAAGTGTCATACCCTTCTTTATATTCAGCTGCATCTTTTCTTCCTCTAAGATTTCTTTCTTTATCGACAATAAAAACATTCGGAGTTCCAAGATTCTGATCTAATTTTCCTTTTAACTTTAGCTGATTGTAGAATGTTTGAATTTCTTCAGGTGAAGCGAAAACAAAGTTCCAGCCTTTCACGTCTGTAAAAGGTTTAAGAGCATCTACTACTTTTTGAGCATCGGCTTCAGTTCCCAACGGGCAAAGTATTACAAACTGAAGATCTTCAAAACCGTTATAGCGTTTGTAAATTTTTTCGTTTAAGTTAAAATAATTCCCCCGATTGCTTAAAATTTCAGATCCTGAAAAACCAAGAACCGTAATCTTTTTATCCAGCAAAACTTTCTTACCGTTCAGCGATTTCCAATCACCGAAATCTTTAATTTTTGGCGTTATAACAGGAAGTGTAGTAAAGCTGTTGACACCTGAAGCAAAAAACAAATAGGCTACAATTGGCAAAACAAAAAGAGCAAAAAGAACTATATTTTTTTTCATTATATCTGTACAAGTTATTGAGGTACAAAAATAAAAAAATCCCGATGTTATCGGGACTCTTTTCGAATTAATATCATGTTAAAAATTCCATTTAATAGTAGAATCTTTAAAAACCCCATAAATATAATGTCCTTCTGTTAACAGAATAAACAATAAATATAATACCAGGAAAATAACCGGTGCTACAACAGACCATCTAAGGCTGCTTTTTTCACCTTCCATGTGCATAAATGCCCATACTATATAATATGCTTTGAATATTGTAAGGATGTAAAAAATCCAGTTCAATAAATTCAAGCCAACAAAATGATTAAACTCTAATGATGCAGGTTTGTAGATACCTAAAATAACCTCTACTGTAGTTACTACTGATAGTAATGCAAAAACAAACCAGATTCTTTTTGTATTTGATACGTGCTCGTGTGACATAATAATTAAAATCTAAAATTAAACTAAGTAGAAAACTGTAAATACAAATACCCAAACTAAATCGACAAAGTGCCAGTATAGACCAACTTTCTCTACCATTTCGTAGCTTCTTCTTTTCTCGTAAGTACCTAATAATACATTAAAGAAGATAATGATATTAATGATAACTCCTGAAAATACGTGGAATCCGTGGAATCCTGTGATGAAGAAAAAGAAATCAGCAAATAATTTATTTCCGTATTCGTTTCTAATCAAATTAGCACCTTCTACAACATATTTAGCACTTGCTAAACGAGCTTCAGACTCTTCTCTTGATAAAACTGTTTTTTTCTTTTTGTCTGTAAGATGCTCTGTTCTGATTAAAACTTCAGGATGAGCTTTAAAACCTGCCTGAATTTCTGCAACTGTATAGGTTGGCTGTGCCTGAGCATCTTCCATAAACCATGTTGAATGACTTCTTGTTAAAGCTTCTCTTTGTTCCGGTAATTTAACCGCAAAATCAGCAAGAGCAACTCTTTTACCATCTTTATCAACAAACTGTAATAAACTTCCACCTGCTGTTTCAACTGCTCCGTACTCTCCTTTAATGAAGTTTTTCCACTCCCAGGCTTGAGAACCTACGAAGATTAAACCTCCAATAATAGTTAAGAACATATAAATTGCAACCTTTGTTTTTTTCAATTGGTGACCTGCATCAACAGCCAAAACCATTGTTACAGATGAGAAAATCAAAATAAAAGTCATTAAGGCTACATAATACATTGGTGCCGCAACGCCATGCATAAAAGGAAAGTGAGTAAACACTTCATCAGCCAAAGGCCAGGTTTCAATAAATTTAAATCTTGAAAAACCATAAGCAGCAAGGAATCCAGAGAATGTTAAGGCATCTGATACGATAAAAAACCACATCATCATTTTACCATAACTTGCTCCTAATGGCTGGATCTCATGACCGCCTCCCCAAGTTTTTTCGTCGTTGTTTGCAGTAGTTACTGTCGCTCCCATAAAAGATATTCGTTAAAAAGTTCCCAAATTTACGTTTTTTTCTTATTTAAAGAAATATAAAAATAAAAATAAATACAACCATAATAAATCCAAAAAGTGCCAATACATCGCACCTAGTTCTATACCAAGAGTTTGAGTCGAATTGTATTTTTGTTTAAAATGATTATAAATTATAATTAAAAGTGAAATTAATCCTCCAGCCAAGTGTAACAAGTGTGTCACGGTTACTACATACAAAAATGTTGTAGTAATTGAGCTACCTTCTCCTGTAAAATAATACCCGCTTTCAACGATTTGTCCAAAACCTGCAAATTGCAGTACCACGAACAAAATCCCTAAAGCTAAAGTTCCCAAAAGTAAAGCTGTAACAGCACTTCTATTGTCTTTCTGAATGGCTTTTTTAGCCAGGTAAAAAGTAACGCTGCAAGCCAAAATAACCGCTGTACTATAATAAAATGCCGTTGGCAATTCAAAGTTCTTCAACCAGTCGGCTCTTGATTTACTTACCACAAAAGCACTTGTAAGTCCGGCAAACATCATGGTCATACTTACCATTGCAAACAAGAGGATAAGTTTTGCCGATTTGGCTTCCCTTAGCTTCTCTTCAGCCGCCGTTTCTGTTTTTGTCATTGTCATTTCCATAACTATCTTAAAAATTTATCTACTATAAATACGATTTGCAGTAACGAGATATACGAAACACTTACCAGCATTAAAGTTCTCGCTGCTTTTGGTGTTCTTAACTGATACAGACGTACTGCATAAAACAACATCCATAAACCTAACAAAAACACTAAAATTGCTGCTATTGGCGAGATAAACAATTGCCCTGTATATCCTAAAACCGGTAATAACGAAGCAACAATCAACCAAACTGTATATAAAATAACCTGCAAAGCGGTTCCTTTATCTTTTTTTCCTGTTGGCAACATGAAGATTCCGGCTTTCTCATAATCTTCATACAAAAACCAGCCAATTGCCCAAAAATGAGGAAATTGCCAGAAAAACTGAATCAAAAACAGTGTTCCGGCTTCTATACCAAATTCTCCCGTAGCTGCAACCCACCCTAACATGAAAGGAATTGCTCCCGGAAAAGCACCTACAAAAACAGACAATGAAGTTACCGTTT
The DNA here is from genome assembly GCF_025947365.1 of Flavobacterium sp. N502540. Classification (NCBI taxonomy): domain Bacteria; kingdom Pseudomonadati; phylum Bacteroidota; class Flavobacteriia; order Flavobacteriales; family Flavobacteriaceae; genus Flavobacterium; species Flavobacterium sp. N502540. The sequence goes on along the minus strand of NZ_CP110012.1, from coordinate 2,453,006 downwards.
TCAAAGGGGTATAAATACTGGTGTATAAGAATATGGAGATTGCGGCAAACATAGCCGACTTAGCATTTATGGTGTAAAGCAAGGCAATACCAATAATAGTAAGCAAACTTGCCACAAACAAAGCCATTTTTGGAGACATGCGCCCTGAAGGAACCGGACGATTTTTGGTTCGGTCCATTAAAGCATCGATATCTTTTTCGATCACCTGATTAAATGCATTCGAAGCTCCAACCATGCAATATCCACCGATTGCCAAAACTGCCAAAACACTCCATTTAAAAGGATGTTCCTCATTAACTCCCAATAAATATCCGGCTACAGAAGAGAACAATACACTGATTGCTAAACCAGCTTTGGTAATCTCTTTGAAATCGGTAAATATTGATTTTAGTGAAAATGTATTTTTAGTCGTGTTCAATACAGTAATTATTTGTATGTTTTTTTTTGAGTGGTGCAAATGTACAAATTAGATTGTAGAATTTAGACCTATAAAATTAGATTTTTTTCAATAAAACCTTTACAAAATAAGGACTTGCAAATCTTTAACACTATTATATCAAAAAATCTTATTAAAAACACTAGTAATCAAAATACCAATTGAAGATATCGGAACGCAATCCAATAGAAAACCAGGTGGTACTTTGCTTAAAAGTTGTGGGTGTATTTTTCGTAGGATCAAAATTTCGATATAAAAAACTTCCGAACAGTTTCAGATTAGTCATCGGGTTTATCAGGTATCCCCCTTGTATATCTGCTATAAAAACGTTTGTTTTATTTCCCTGCCCTACTTTTACACCTTTATCATACGGTCGTTTCTCATCATAATTTTTATAAATGTTACTTCCGTAATTAAAACTATCTTCAGCGGTATCAAAGTCTAAACCTCTTTTTCCAACGGTAAATTTCGCATCAGCAAAATAACGTCCTTTATGGTAACGTCCGATTGCAACCAGTTCCGAAAAATTACCTCCCCATTGGTGCCCTATACTCTGATTGTTGTGCCCGTAATTAGTGATCACCGCACTGTGTGCATACACATACGGACGCACATGATTGTATTCCAGCTGCAGCAGCAAATCTTTTACTTCAAATGCATTGAAATATTTTGCTCCAAACTGGTATCCAAATTTATTTTTCCAACTACCGTCTCCGCTTTTCATATCTCCTAGTGAGAATTCATCCAATAAAAACTGAGCATACAAATTAATATTATTGCTCCACTTGTATTTAGACGTTACTCCCAATAATGCATTTCCACTTCTTGATGATGATGCAAACTCAACAGAACGGTAGAAAATAATTGGATTCACAAAATTAATATCAAAACCTCTATTATTTGTATCGGTCCAGACTACTGATTCAAAAAAACCTAAGTTCAGTTTGTTAGATACGTTCCAGCTTAGGTAATGATTGGCCATGAATTTTGTGGCATAAGTTCTCTCCAAGGTCACATCCGGACGAACATCTTTGAGCCACATGTAAGTATTCGTGTATTTTATTTTCCAGAAGGTCGTATTGATTTTAAAATACGGATACGGACTTGCTCCGTCACTTTCAAGTAATGAGCGGTATCCATCACCAATAAAATTCCTTCCATAACCCAATTGCAGATCAAAAAATTTACTTGGTGCGTAGGTAATATTTGCTTCTGCTAAAGGGAAATCATAAGCATCTGTTTTGAATCGTTTCGCAATCCCCATTCCCGGAAGAATGGCCGGATTTCCTCCTGACGGTTTTAAGCTTTCGGCAAAATCATTATAATAACCCGCAAATCGTCCCTGACTTTCAAAGATCGTTGTGGTAAAATTGATTTGTTTTCCTAATCCTCCTCTGAAATTTAAGGCACGTGTATTTACGTAGGTGTAGGAAGCATCCAGATCTGAGGCTTTTCCCATTTGTAAATCCACAATAGGATTTAAGGACAGCCAATAGTCTTCTCCCTGAATCTGAACCATATTTTCATTCCAGAATTTTCTTCCCAACCAAGTGGAAACATTTTTTTGAAGGGATTGATTTACTGCTTTTAAATTATAATATTTTGAAACTTCAGCATACGTATAAGGCTTTGATGCGGTATGATTATTACTTCCCACCTGATTCATTGCTTTATCAAACTGTGCATAATAACTGTGTGAAAACGGAATACTCAAATGACTTTCAAATTCCGGATTGTTGTATTTTTTATACACAATACTATCCAATTCTGTCATTGGTTTTTCGATAGGCTTTAAAATTTGGGCAGCGGCCAATGCTTCCTGAGCAATCTGATCGGCACTTTTCAAAGGAATATCGATCGAAATGGTGTACTTGGAGTAAGTTGCTTTTCCGTTATAGGTCGAAGGCTTTATTTTGGGAAACTTCTTAAAAACACGTTTAGCTTCTTCTGATAACGCATCGTTTAACGCGTTTACATAAATTACTTTGAACTCGCCATTTGCATCTACTTCGAATAGCACTTTTACTTCTCCTTTATAGTTGGCTTGTTTTAGATTTTCAGGCACCTGATAATTCTGAAATACAAAATCCTGCACTTCTTTATAAAAACAATTTTCAAGTTGTTTGGATTGAAGATTTTCACAGTTTGGAAAAACCGGAAACTGTTCTGCAGTAAAACCGGGCTTGATTGAAGTATTGTTACTTTCCTGCGAAAAAGCAAACAAAGCGGTTAAGGTTAAAATAAAAGACAGGGCAATCTTATTCACGTAAATTTAGGTTTTTATTTAATATTGATTTGAGGTATTCCCTCCATCCGCAATTGTTTTTGCAGCAGAGGTTCCGATTCGTTTTACACCTAATCGAATCATTTCTATGGCATCCTGATAAGACCGAACTCCTCCGGCAGCTTTAACAGGCAAAGGCGATGCGTTTTCCAGCATCATTATAATTGTTGGAAGGGTTGCTCCGTTTGGTAAATCGTTTTCGGTTTTATAAAATCCTGTGGATGACTTCACGAAAACTGAACCATAGTTTTCTTCTTTAAAATGAGACATCACTACATTTTTAATCAATGCCGAAAGCTGAATTATCTGTGTATCATTTAAGGCGGCAACTTCAATAATCCATTTCACTGTTTTATTGCTTGCAAGACCAATTTGTGTTCCCACTAAAATCTCTTGTTTAACCAGGTCAACATCCCCTTCTTTGAATGCCTTATAATTGCAAACAAAATCCAGATCATCTGCTCCGTCTTCTATTGCTTTGTTGGCTTCTTTTAATTTAGATTCTAAATCTGAGTCTCCTTCAGGAAAGTCTATAACGGTACCTATCAGTAAAGTCGAATTGGCTTTATGAATCATTTCTTTTGCCAAAACCACCTGTTCGGGCCGAATCATGATGAGTTTAAAACCTTCGCGAATTGCCTCTTCAATAGCATTTTTAACCACAAGGGTATTTTCTGCTTCCGAAAGTCCTGCCTGGGAGGCTGTTTTTAAATAAGTAGAGTCCAGATATTGCTTAACATTCATGATTTGTGCGTGTTCTGAGAATTCTGCAAAAATACATTTAAAATTAGAATGAACCACAAAGGCTGAGAAGATTTACGTAAAGCCAACGAAGGTTTCCTCTAAAACAAAGGAACATCATTAAATTAGATGATTTTAGAATAAAAATTAACGATTGCTGATTTTTGATTTAATGCTTCTCAATAGTTCAATTATCAATTTTATACCCTCTCAAACATCTGAAATCAAAAATCGTTAATCAAAAATCTGAAATCTTTTTATCCATTTTTTCCTGACTAAATAACATTGCTCGCAAAGTCGCGAAGCCACAAAGTTCTGACCAACCTTGAAAGCGTTAAGATTAGAGCACAAAAAAACCCACCAAAGTGGGTTTTATATTCTTAAATTTTATCGATTTGTTTTTTAAAAACTATAGCGGCAAAGATGCCAAAAATAGCTCCAAGTGCATTGGCTAAAACATCTGTTACATCTGATGCTCGTGTAACCGTTAAAACACTTTGCAGAATTTCGATTGTAATTCCGAAAAAAACAGAAAATATAAATGAAATTAAATAGGCCTTGTAATCGTCCGGTGCTTTTCCTTTCAGCTCTTTTTTGAAAAACAAAATCCAGGAAATTGTAAATCCAAAATGAAAACAAAAATGGACAATCTTATCTATACTCGGAAAATTTATCGCCGGAATATTACTGGAATCTGTCAAACAAAAATAAGTAATGATTCCTGAGCAGATAATTGCCCAGATTAAGAGCAATTGTTTAGGCACCTATAAGTTCTTTATAAGCATCAGCAGACAATAAAGAATCAATTTCTGATGCATCAGCAATTTTAATTTTAATCATCCATCCATCTCCGTAAGGATCAGAATTCACAGTTTCAGGTTCGCTTTCAAGGTTTTCATTGAAGGCAATGATTTCTCCTGTTAATGGTAAAAACAAATCTGATACTGTCTTTACAGCTTCAACTGTTCCAAAAACCTCATCTCTGTCAAGTTTCTGATCTAAAGTTTCTACTTCAACATACACGATATCTCCTAACTCTTTTTGTGCAAAATGAGTAATTCCTACTGTTGCAACATCTCCTTCGATGCTAACCCATTCGTGATCTTTTGTGTACTTTAAATTTGCTGGTATGCTCATAATAGTTGTGTGTTTGAAAATTGATAGTTTAATAATTGAGGCACAAATGTAATAATCTTCTAATAAAATCCCCTTTAGAAATTAAAAATTAATTCCCAAAATTATATCGAAGTGTAAATCCTGATCTAATATTCGTTAAAGGGAATGCTGTCGAGATTACAGCTTTCGAAAACGAATGATCGTAGTAGAATATTGCAGTCAGGTTTTTACTGAATGCATAATCTGCCGTAAGTTTTAACGACCATATATTTTGTCCTGCGGCTAATTGGTTGTTGTCATAATCTAAATAGCGCACTAAGGTTTCATTATTTCGATACGAGAAGTCACACTTAATATTGATATCACTTTTTATAATTCCTGTTGGTGAATCGGCAAGTCTTGAGGAGAAAATTACATCTTTAAAACGATAGCCCAGACCCACAACATATTCCATTCCTTTTACTTCGGTCAACAAATTATTATCAAAACTCATAGACAAAGCTCTGTCTTTTTTAATCTCTGTCAATACACGTAATGAACTTTTCAATTCAAAATCCATTCGGATTAACGGACTGAACTGCTCTACGAGGTTAATATTAGACATGATGGTTTTGTTAAAGAAATTAGTATTGACATCCTGTCCGTTAGGCTTCTCTATATAGTCAAAATTCGATCTGAACTGGTTAATGGTATACGATGCTCTGTAATTATGCTGTAAAGAAAAACGCTTGAATTTGTCTTTGAAATATTTATAACGCATTAAACCGTTGTACTTAACACTCCAGTTTGGAATTGGGAAATTTCTGAAAATATCTGTTGAACTGCTTGATGCACTACTTCCCGTATAGGCCGCTAAAAATGCTGGCAATAAAACTGCCTGATTGCTTTTGGTAAATCCTATCGGATACCCTTCGTTAGCAGTATATACTTTATAATTCGGATCTGTCGGAGCCGGAATTGGATTATTGGCATCGCCGTATCTCGGAATTGGTGCTCCTGCACCATAACGCTCCTCTGCCAAACGGTTTGCTATAATCATACGGTTGTTTCTAAAATCATCAAATGCGGCAGACTCTGTTGCGGTGCTGGTCGAAAATGCTGTTTTTATAAGCACTGTCGAAATAGAGAACATTCCATAATTATAAGGTGACAAAGCCTTATAATCTAAATCTCCTGTCACATTATTTTTAACAACACTATACTGCTCTGAATTATTCTCAGAATAATTACGATCCATGTTCAGGTCAATTTTCAAATCAGGCAATAAATCGATATTCGCCGTTACTTTCAGGAGCTTATTGGTTACCTGAGTAAAACTTTGATTAAATTCCTGATAAGTGGTTAGCCATCCTCTTTTCGCCGCTTCAAAACGAATGTCGTCCTGACTTCCGAAAACGAATCCTAGAGTAGGCCTCGATGTTCCGAAGAAACCAATACCCGGTGTATACCCTGGTAAAACGGTTCCACTATTCACGGTATAATTGACCTGAACGTTTTTTATACTGGTCAGAATACCAATCATACCGTCATAAAACGGACTGCTAGTGGTAGCCGGTTTTGCCGTATTTACAATTTTCTCTCCCGGTTTTGGCGGTGCAGCAGCTTTAGGTTTTGCTCCTGTTTTTGACCCCGGAGTTAATCCTAAATACTTGTACAGCATGTTCATGTTAAGCGTTGTCGTTAGCGTATTCGAATTGGCATTCTGAATAGTGTTTCCTAAATCAACCGTACTTCCAGTGACAGGATCCACATATTCAGATAATGCAGTCGACGCACGCTGCCAGCTATAATCGGCAGTATACGAATAATTTGCTTTGATGAAGCTTAGTACCGGAATTTTGTGAATTGGAATATCATAATTCAACACTAACTGCTGTACGTGCTGATTTGGCGTTCCAATATCAAAATAATCGTCCCAGATATTAAAATCCTGTTTTGGTGTATTGTCATCATTTAGAAAATTCCTTACGATATTATTGGATGCAGCTGTATAGTTAATTTTTAAAGATTTCGTTAAATTGAAACCAAAACCGTACTGATAATTAAAGGCAAAGTTTCGTCTGTACAACGGATCAAGACCAATTCCCTGTACTTCCACTTCTCTAAATTGCTGACGGTTACTTTGTCTCAAAATATTTGTGTTAAAGGAAACATTTGAAGGCAAATAATTAAAATTAAAATCGCTCAGCATTTTCCAATACTCACTTTTCTTCATAAACTTAGTCTTCTTGAACGGAACCACTTCTTTAGGCTGGAAGGTGTACGCATAATTCACGGCACTATTCGACTGCTCGTCTACGTAATCTGCCACTTCATAATCGTGACGTTCTACCTGATTGTACGATTGTGAAAAGGTGAAATTTTCAACATCATAAACATGCGGTTTCTGTTCCGGTGCTCTGTCTTTTCTTACGCCGATAAAGTTGATACTTCTTCTTTTGGTGTAATCAACAGCTCTGGTTCTGATGTTTTCTTTCTCTGCCTCATCAGTCGTTTCTTTAATCAGCTGTTTTAATTTTATATCCTGATTGAACGGGTCGTATTCCGGTGTGATAACTTCTTCTCCAATTGCGTAATTAAATGGCAAATTGATTCCCCATCTGTGTGGCAATAATTTCCCTAAATTCAAATTGGTAACAATATTATACTGCTGTAGATCTTCACGGCTTCTCTCGTTTGCTCCTTGTTCTAAAGATCCAAAACCAATGGTACTCTTTTTACCGGTAGCCGATACGGTAGCAAAATCTGCCATATTGGTGTCGATATTTAAAATTGCTGCCATACCGCCTTTGTTCTCCAGATCGGCCATTCGAAGTTCGTTGAACCAAATCTCTCCTTTAATGGTTTTATGATCTGCCCTACTCTTAACTCCCACCATCAAAGTTCGGACTAAACCAAAATTAGGATTTCCTTTGATTCCTAATCTTAATCTGCCGTCTCCATCACCTCCGCCAACACTTAGATCGTCGTCGGGATAATAAATCCCGTTAACATCTCTTTTATCAGAATTAATATCAATAGTCATCCCCTTAATTTTCATTCGGGTCAATAACTCCAGTGCTAAATCAATATTGTTCTCTTCCAGCCAAACCTGATCCGGACTTATGCTACAGGACCCTCCGGTTCTGGTCACTTTTAAAGGAACCTCGACCTGATAGAAGTTTTGTGTAAAGTCATTTCCAAAACGGATAAAACCTACCATTTCATCATCGAGTAACGTGTTTTCGTTTGGCAATGATTCAGCATGTAAAAACATTTTCAGTTTTTTGTACTGACGCATGTCTACACTTACATTCTTAAAAACAGCTCTTGAATCCTGATACTGTAATCCTGAACCGCTAACTCTAACCGCTAGGGCTTGCTCATTTTGATTGATAATGGTATTGTTATTATACAGCTGCTCTCTACGAACACCCGGCGGTACCACATAATTCACAGGGCATTTTGTACCATTCTCCTGAATGTTTACTGCTGCAACATCAAACTCCGTTCCGTCGTCAGCCGGATTCGTATCGTTGGCATCAAGTGTACCGGTAAATCTTCTCCATTCTCCCCTCACTAAATCCAAAGCTCCAAAACGAACAGTCATCTGATTACTAAAACCAGTCATGAACATACGCATGAAACGAATCGATCTGAAATCGGTAATATTTCCGATAGTATTTTGCGGTTGGGCAACGGGAATTTTAAACTGAATCCATCTTGCTGTTGTCGTTGATCCGTTTGGCAATTCAACATTGCTTACTTCACGAATGTCCGTAACGAAATTCTGCCCTACCTGCATTCCCGGTTTTACATCGATGCTATATTCATAATACGCATTAATTGTACTCATGGTATTGTCACGGTTGATATCTTCAACATCCGGTAAAGTTGTTGATCCACGGTTTGGGGAATCGATACTTACGGGAGAGTTTCCTTCTGTACCATTGTAATTTTTATAACGTTCTAAAACGCCTCCATCAGTATTTAGATAATAGGTATAATCGTCTCCGGCCGGATCTGTCTCTCCACCATAATTTGTATATATTTGAGCTTCTTTCGCATTGGGTAAACCGTCTAAACCAACATCCTGATTGCTACGATTCCCTGCATTGTTATCAAAGGCATAAATTAAAGATTGTGATGCCGGAACATCTCCCCAAAGCGGTCTAGGGTTTACCATGATCTGATCCGGGCCTAATCCGTTTTCATATTGTTTTCTTCCGTCTTTTAATACGTCTTCTGAGATTTCTCCTAAGTTGAAATAAATTTTTCCGGTATTATTAACTGCTGCTTCTCCGTTACCTACATAAGGGTCCATCACCCAAAACTGGATGTACTCGACATTCCCCTGTTCGAAGTTGGTCGAATTTAGAGCACGCATGATTCCTCCAAAATTAGAACTGGCGGGACTTGCACCAAAATTCGGATTATTGTTATAAGGTCCGCGGTTAGACGGATAATACGTTAAGTCTAGTGTATTCACTACCTGAATCTGTCCCTGAGCAATATCTGTATTTGGATATAATTCCCGGCTATAAATACGTCTCGTGGTATTTAATGACAAATCATCATTTGAAATACCCGATGGTTTTGAAGCGTAAAAGACAGGGTCGATAGTATACCAGGACAATTTTGCACGTTTAAAGCCATATTCTAATGTAGTTGAATTGGCATTAAAAGTATTGTCATTGATAGAATTTACAAATGGTGTCGAAGCCAAACTCCACGCATACGCTGATCGCATGTCGATGGTAGACTGAGAACCTTCGAAGTCATCAATATAAATGGTTGCCTCACCTTCGAAATCACTGGCTTTTGGAGCATCCGGTTTTAAGAAAGCTACTTCTCCTCTTATCGAAAGATTGGAAGGAACATCTGTATCTATGTTTGGTAATTTGTTAACTAATCTGGTGAAGAAAGGAACTTCGGTGGAGTAATTCCCATTGAATCCAAAGATCGTATTGTTTACAGATTCCTGACCGTAACTTGATTTTTGAGTAAACGGTCTTTCGTTCATTTTCAAATAAGTTCCTCCTACAATAAATTTATCTGAAATTTTATGTTCAACATTGAAACCTATAAATCTTCGGGTCTGTTGTCCGAAAATTGAGTTGTTCTCCAATGACACCTCAATTGGTGTATTGGAAGCCTGAAGTGAAGGATCTAAAATCTGAACACGTCCTAATTGGTAATCTACACTATAATCGATCCCTTCTACCAGTCTTCTTCCGGCAGCCATAACCACAACAGATCCCTGCGGAACATTAAACGCTCCGATTGGAATACCATTGCTTCCTGATGATTTGTATTTTCCTCTTAGTAAAAATTTATTCTTATCACTGTCCTGCAAAGCTCCGGACTGTGTGTTTCGGTACATGTTTCTGAACACATATCTTTTCTGATTGGCATTATAGGTCGTTGGATCGTCGTAGTTCTCAACCGAACCTGTATTTTGTAACTTTTTAAATAACAACTCTCCAAAAGGCTCTTTGGTACTAAAAATAATTCGAGCATTCTGAACGTCTACTGTAATTCCCGGAATATAATCAAAGAAACCATCTCCTCCGGCTTGCGGATCATTGTTATAATTTAATCGGTCCAGATTAAAGACATTCAACAAAGGCGTCAGCTCTACTTTATTATCTGCAGTAGGATTTGCAGGGAATGTTGTTCCTGGTACCGGTGAAATATAATTGATTGGAGAAGGATCTGTATAAAGTATGTTTAGTCTGAAATCGTCTTGTTTGATTTGATACGCCTGAGGAATTTGGTATACGTTTTTCATCATCAGATTCCAAACCGGATTCTGAACGTTCGTCAAATTACTCTTCAGCATTTTCAACACTAAACTCTGAGTGATGATCGCTTTATTGGCATTGTTGTTTCCGGTCACTACGGTTCCGTCAACTCCATCACTTCCAAACTCTCCGACCTGATATACTTTTCCTCCAACAGTGTATTCAAATGCTACTGCTAAAATTTCGTCATTGGCCAAACGCTGCTGTAAGGAAATGTATCCCAATTGTGGATTGAAAGTAAATTCGTTTGCGGTTAATTTTCTGGCGTTTTCTAATACAGAATAATCTGTTCCTTCGCTGGTATTTGCGTTATTAAATCCTGATTTTGCAGTTACGATTTCTCTAATATTAGAGTTTAGGTAGGCTCCTGGTTTTCCAATAGTAGCCGGATCGTATTTATTGTTATCATTTCTTGTTGGTGCATCAATACTAGCATTAAAAAAACCTACAGAATTGCTTATAACTACAACTTGATTATCAGGTATGCCAGTAATTTGAGCTTCACCTAAATCCTGAAGCGCGATAATGTTACGTAAGTTATTGTTGTTGGTTGCTACTCTGTTTTGTTTGTTGGTTACCCAAACTTCTATTCTTGTTACCTGAACACGGCTTTTGATTAATGGATAACCCCTTAATGATTCGTCATATATGTTTCTAAAGTATTGTGATAAGAAGAAATGTCGGTCATTATCATAATCCAGCGCATACAAATCAAAATTCTGAACGGTACCGCCACCTTCTGCAACTATACTCTTGGTTTGCGATTTCTGTTCTGAGAAAACTCCGGTAACGGTTGTCTTACCAAATTGCAAGACTGTTTTAACTCCGAACAAACTTTGGGCACCTCGAATAAGGGTACTGTTTAAAGGCATACTCACGTTACCTACTTCCACTTTCTGAACAATATCATCTTCTGAAGGCGTATAGGCAAGTTTAAATAAATTTTGAAAGGCAAAAGTAGACTGGGTATCATAATTAGCATTTACCTCTAATCTGGTTCCTACTTTCCCCAGCAAACTCATACTGATTCGCTGATCGAAATCAAAAGTAAGGCTGGATCTGTTTCTTGGTGAAAAAGCCGGATTATCCTGTTTGGTATATCGGATCCCCAAGTCCATTTCTACTGACCCTGTTGGCTTTACGTCTATGGTATTACTTCCGAAGATACTTTCGAAAAGTCCTGAATTGATATAATATCGCGGTAATAAATTCTTTTTAGCGGCTTCACTTCCTGACTTTTTACCATCAATAGCATCTGCTTTTTTTCTGAAATAATCCCTTCTGGATTCTTTCAAAACTAAATCTTCGTATTCCTTAGGCGTTAATACAATTGGGTAATTGATATTAAAACCGTCTACTGAACTGGTGTAAATGTAGCGATCGGTTATAGGATCATACCGATAGGCCGAAAGTATGCTTGGCGGATTTCCTATTTCTACTTTACCAACGGAGAATTGTGTTTTAGTTGTATCTTGAACTGTAGGATTTACTTGCGCACGCAAAACATTACCGCAAAATAAAAACAGTAAAAAAATACAAATTTTACGCATACTAGTTGGTTTAAATAAATTGGTTTTATAGGCTTTTTAATGCTTTTTTGATGATGGTTTCCACCGTAGCTTCCGGGTCTTCTTTTACGATTTTCTCTACTACTTTTTCAGAAGTTTTACGAACAAAACCTAAAACCTCCAAAGCAGATAACGCTTCATCTCGATTTGTATTGTTTTGAACAACCGAAACTTCGTCCAAATCGTACAATTTTAACACTTTTTCTTTTAAATCTAGTATAACTCTTTGTGCTGTTTTGTTCCCAATTCCTTTTATGGACTGGATTACGCCTACGTCTCCTGAGGCGATAGCATTGATAATTTGTCTTGGTTCTATTGATGACAACATGGTTCTGGCAATGTTTGCACCAATTCCTGAAACCGACAATAACATTCTGAATATTTCGCGCTCTGATTTTTCTACAAAACCAAATAATGTATGCGCATCTTCTTTAATTTGAAGATGCGTATACAATTTTATATTTTCTACATTGGGAATTAATGAAAAGGTATGCAAAGAAATGTTTACCTGGTACCCCACTCCGCCACACTCAATTACGACATCTGTTGGATTTTTCTCTACTAATTTCCCCTGTAAATGTGCTATCATAGTATAATTTATTAAGGTCAAATATAACAAAAATGCATTAAAAATACGACATTATTATTTGACCTTAATTATTTCTACTATTTCGCTAATTTAATCTTTTTACTTTCTTTTTCCTGAGCGTCAATAACTGCAATTGCAGCCATATTTACCATTTCTTCAACGCTTGCTCCTAATTGGAAAATGTGAACCGGTTTACCCATTCCCATCATAATTGGTCCAATAGAATTTACTTTATAAAGTTCTTTTAGCAATTTATAAGTAATGTTAGCTGAATCTAAATTAGGGAAAATCAAGGTATTCACTTTCTTACCTGCTAATTTTGAGAAAGGGAATTTTTCTGCAAGCATTTCCTGATTTAAAGCAAAATCTGCCTGAATTTCTCCGTCAACAATCATTTCCGGATGGTTTTTATGCAAGTAAGCTACTGCTTCTCTCACTTTTGAAGCACTTGGACTTGTTGAAGACCCGAAATTTGAATAAGAAACCATTGCAATAACAGGCTCTACACCAAACATTTTAGCCGTTTTAGCTGTCATGATCGCAATGTTAATCAAATCTTCTGTTGAAGGATTGATGTTGATTGCTGTGTCTGACAAGAACATTGGTCCACGAGAAGTCAACATCATATTGGCTGTAGCTACTAATGAAGCTCCCGGTGCCTTTTCAATCAATTGTAGCATTGGTTTCACAACAGTCGGATAACTTCTTGTATGACCTGTTACCAAAGCATCTGCTTCTCCTTCGTTCACCATCATTGCGGCAAAATAGTTTCTTTCGCGCATGAATTTTTGTGAATCTAATAACGAAACTCCTCTTCTTCCTCTTGTTTCCCAATAAGAATTAGCAAATCGGTTACGTCTTCCTTCTTCTTCATTGGTTTTAGGATCAATAATCTCAAGTTCAGCATCAAAACCTAATTCTTCCTTAAGTTCTAAAATGACTTCTTTGTTTCCTAATAAAATTGGATGACCAATTCCATCTTCGTGTACAATCTGTGCTGCTTTAAGTACGTTTAACTGATCTGCTTCTGCAAAAACAATTCTTTTTGGACTTACTTTAGCACGGTTGGTAATCAAACGTACCATTTTATTGTCGTTCCCCATACGCTCGCGAAGCACATCTTCGTATGCTGCCCAGTCTGTAATAGGATTTTTTGCTACTCCGGATTCCATTGCTGCTCTTGCAACTGCAGGTGCAACCACGGTAATCAATCTAGGATCAAATGGTTTAGGAATGATATACTCTTGTCCGAAACCTAATTTTGTTGCTCCGTATGCTACGTTAACCTGCTCCGGTACTGGCTCTTTTGCCAAAATAGCTAATGCTTTTACAGCAGCCATTTTCATCGCTTCGTTAATTTTTGTAGCACGTACGTCTAATGCTCCTCTAAAAATATATGGAAATCCAAGAACGTTATTTACCTGATTAGGAAAATCTGAACGCCCCGTAGCCATAATAATGTCTTTACGAGTTTCTGTTGCTAAGTTATAATCGATTTCCGGATTTGGATTTGCCATTGCAAAAACAATTGGATTCTCGTTCATTGTCAATAACATTTCAGGTGACAAAATACCTCCTGAAGATAATCCGATGAAAACATCTGCTCCTTTCACTGCTTCTGCTAAATCAATTTTAGCTCCGTCAACTGCATATTTCAACTGCAATTCTGATAGTGAAGAATTATCTTTTGTTAAAAGTCCTTTACTGTTAAACATCTTGATGTTCTTAACCTGAACTCCTAACAAAACATATAAATCAGTACAAGCAATCGCTGCAGAACCTGCACCCGAAACTACTACTTTTACATCTTCTGCTTTTTTTCCTGCTAATTCAAGGGCATTAATTAAAGCTGCCGACGAGATAATTGCAGTACCGTGCTGATCGTCGTGCATTACCGGAATGTCTAATTCTTCTACCAATCGTCTTTCGATTTCAAAAGATTCTGGTGCTTTAATGTCTTCCAGATTTATCCCTCCAAAAGTTGGAGCAATATTTTTTACGGTCTGAATGAATTCTTCGATATCTTTTGTACCGATTTCGATATCAAAAACATCAATATCAGAGAATATTTTAAACAACAATCCTTTTCCTTCCATTACTGGCTTAGAAGCCTCCGGACCAATGTCCCCGAGTCCTAAAACTGCTGTACCGTTTGAGATCACGGCAACTAAATTTCCTTTTGCTGTATATTTGTAAACGTCTTCTACGTTTGCTGCAATGTCTAAACATGGCTCTGCAACGCCTGGCGAATAAGCCAAAGATAAATCTCTTTGGGTTGCATATTTTTTTGTTGGAACTACCTGAATTTTTCCTGGAGTTGGTTCTGAATGATACAGTAACGCTTCTCTTCTTTTACTCTCTTTGTTCATTTATTTTTAGCTTTTATTCTAGCTTACAAAGATATAAGTCTTGTTTTAAAATGGCCTATTTTTGCTACTTTCTTTTCCTAAAAATAAATTCGGAGCGAAAAAAAAATAGCCCAAAATAATTTGGACTATTTTTTTGATATGTTTTATTTTTTGGTTGTTTTATTGCGAAATATAAGAGTTTAAATGATTAATAGTATCTTTCTGAATTTCTATAATGGCCTTAACTACATCACTTATAGATATTATTCCTACTACAATTCCATCTTCCAGAACCGGTAAATGTCTGATTCTTTTAGTACTCATCAGTTCCATACAATCTTCAATTTTATTTGAAAGTTTTACCGAGAAAATATTGCTTTCCATAATTTCATGCACAAAAGTTTCTTTTGATGATTTATCTTTCAAAACAATTTTTCGAGCATAATCCCTCTCAGACAATATTCCTTTTAAATCGGAACCATCAATAACCAGAATGGCACCTATGTTTTTCTCTCCCATTACCTTTAAGGCTTCATAAACCGTTGTGGTTGAAAGAACTGAATAAACATTTTTTCCTTTTGTGTTTAATATTTGTTCTACCGTCATAGCTGAAAAATTTTAGATTTATAAAGTTAGAAAAAAATGTAGATACACCACAATGAAAAACAGTTTTTTAAAACCATAAAACATTCATTTTAAGTAAAATAACTAATATTTTGTGTTTTATAAATTTTAGTTTAAAGAATGGAATGAATTCTAATCTTTTTTTACGAAAAGCGCATTGTTTTTTTTGATTGTCAGATTTATTCTAAATAAAAAAATCTGTTGAAGATTTGCTTTTGCCCTTTCAGGGCGGTACTCATTGTCTATTTAATCGTAGTGCGGTGCACTATGCTAATTTCATAGCGCTACGCACTATGTTAATGCTTTTGGGCCTTCAGCCCCTTTTTACAGACTTTAAGTACTCATCATTATAAATCTCTATGGTTATGAATAAATCAATTAAATGTGTTTTGTTTTATAATAAACGAGGCTTAGTAACAGCGCAATGTACCATTACGAATAAAAAATGACTCCTACCTTAAGCCCTGAAAGCTAATGTTTTTTTTGGCTTTCAGTCCTGTTTTTTAAAGGCTTTGAGTACTTATTATTATAAATCTATCATTATGAATAATCAATTAAATATATTTTGTTTTTATAATAAAGGAACTTCAAATCATAAGCGTTCCGAACATGCTCTGAAAGAGCTTTAGCAATAGCGTAGTGAACCGCACTACGAATATAAAAACGATTGTAACCTAAGCCCTGAAAGGGCGAAAGCACTAATCCCATAGAAAACGCTCATCATAAGCTACCTGATATTTATTTAAAAATGCCACCAACTCTTCTCTGAAGCTACGCTTTTTATGATGTTCTTCCTGATTCTTAATGTATTGTATTACTCTCTCTAGTTCTGATGGATTGACAGAAAATATACCATAACCATCCTGCCAATAGAATTTCGCGTAACGATCGTCTATTGTTTTTATCCATTTTGAGGATTGCTTTTTTACTTCTTCGACCAATTTCATTTGGGTGACTTTTTTAGATAATAAACATAATACATGTACATGATCTTGATAGCCACCTATCTGAATTGGATTGCATTCTAATCCTTTACAAATTCCGCCAAGATATTCCCATAAACGCTCTTGTATGACATTGTCAATAAAGGGATAACGTCTTTTAGTACTAAATACCAAATGAACATATACTTTTGATAATGATTGTGGCATAATGTTCTTTTATTTACTGTTGTCTTTTGCTTTTGCCCTTTCAGGGCGGCACTCATTGTCTAATTAATCGCACTACGCTAATTTCATAGCGCTACGCACTATGCTAATGCTTTTGGACTTTCAGCCCCTTTTTTAACTTCTAACTGTTTACAATCGCAAATCTAATTAATTTTTACAAGAAAAAACCTAAAAAACAAATAATAGACCCAACTTACTTAAGAGTAGAAAGAGTACAATATTTTATTAACACGACATAAATGTCGTGCTATTTACGCCTTTAGTTTAATACATTTATTTAGTAAAAAAACAGAACTTAATATATCATAGATGCTATCATGGAAACAAATGAATTTAAAAATCTAGAGCAACTACAAAAACTAACCGCCCGATATTTCCACACTTCAAAATCAGCCAATGAAAATGGAGAAGCCAATAGGACTCAAATTAAGTTTGCAAATTATTCTGAGTTAGGCAGTGTAATTACCGACATGCTTAAATTATGCGTTCTCGCGTTGAATCAGAATTGATATGAAAATTCAGAGACTGGCATTAATGTAGGTCTCATTTTAGAAATGGTTCTCCAGATATTTCCTGTGGATGAATTTGAGTTTTTAAGTGAAATTAGCCAGATGGTTGCTACTAGTTCTCATCCTGCCAATGAATAAATCACTATTTTTTTACTCGCAAAGACGCTAAGGCGCAAAGTTTTTTATTGTTGACTGTTACTGTCAATGTGTGTTTTACACATCGTTTTGTCCTTGCAATGAAGGAAACTCGAGCGATAACGACTGACGAAGTAAATACATTCGAAACTCCATTCCAAATGCCACCAATCTTTGTCGAATTACTAATGTGATCCCTCGTTCCTCGGGATGACAAGATTGCGAATAATTTGATAACAACGAAAAAAGCCCTTTTCTAAAATTTAGAAAAGGGCCTTAAACTATTACTTTTTATTTACAAATTGGTGATTACAAATTCGCTTCTTCGGTTGCGTTCATGTTCTTCATCGGTACATTTTACACCATCAGAACATTGGTTTACCAATTGAGTTTCGCCGTATCCTTTTGCCGTTAATCGGGCTGGGGCTACTCCTTTTTGAATCAGCCAATTTCGGGTTGATTTGGCTCTCTTCTCAGATAAAACCAGATTGTACTGCTGGGTTTGTCGACTGTCTGTATGCGAACGGATATCCAATTTTAACGCTGGGTATTGTTTTAGAATTTCGACAATTTTCTCTAACTGATAAGCGGATTCCTTTTTAATAGTGGCTTTATCGAGATCAAAATAGATGATCGGAATATCGAGCGTTTTTGCCAGATCTGTTCCCACTTCAATGGGTTTAATTCTCTTTTCAAGCTGAATCAATAAAGTCGTTTTTCCGGAATTTCTTTTAATTGCTACCGGTACTTCCTTGCTCTCATAATCTGTTTTCGACGTTCGTACGAAATAGTTTCTTCCACATTTTACATTCGGAAAAATATAATTCCCCTTCTCATCAGTGATGACTTCTGCAACGGTTTGGAAATTTTCATCAAACAATGCCACATTCGCATTTGAAAGTATGACATTGGTTTCTGAATCGGTGACAGTACCTATTAATTGTTGTTCACAATTTAGCTTTCGTCTTTCGGTAAATCGATAAACATCATCAAATCCATGTCCCTTATCGCGGTTGGAAGAAAAAAATCCGTTTCTGTCTTTACTATTGATTATAAAAGCAAAATCGTCCTGCGGGCTGTTAATTGGTTCTCCAATATTTTGTATTTCTTCAAAGGTGCCCTGATCCTTTATTTTTGTCACAAATACATCAAGTCCGCCCAATCCGGGTCTTCCGTCTGTTGCGAAATAAAGTTCATTATCATCGGAAATAAAAGGAAATGTTTCTCGTCCTTCGGTATTGATTGCTGCTCCCAAATTTTGAGGTTTTCCAAAGGTCCCATCTTCCTTTATGGCTACTTTAAACAAGTCGGATTGCCCTAAAGTTCCCGGCATATCTGAAGCAAAATAGAGCGTTTTTTCGTCTACACTTAAGGTAGGATGCGCTACACTATACTGATCACTGTTAAACGGAAGTGCTTCGATATTTTTCCATTCTCCTTCTACGAAATTTGCTTTGTACAACTTTAATAAGGTGACTTTATTCTCGTCCCTGCCTCTTTTACCGTTTAAGAAATTGTTTCTTGTAAAATACACTGTTCGGCCATCTTTTGTAAAAACGGGTGTCGATTCATTGAATTTTGTATTTACTTTCTTCTGAAAACGCTGCGGTGTTCCTAAACTTCCATCCGGTAACAATTCGGCAGTGTATAAATTGGTAAAGGATCGGTTGGTCCACTTGAAATTTTTCTTTGCGACTCCGCCAGTATCTCGTGCAGATGTAAAAACTAGTTTATTATCAAAAATAGTACTTCCATAATCTGAATACTTAGAATTTATTCCGGCATCGGCAATTTCAAATCGTCCTGAATTTGCTTTTATCTCGTTCAAATAATTTTTATTGGATTCGAATAAGATCCCTCTTTTATCTGTTGCCTGTTTTTGATTGAATTTTTCTAAGATTGCATCTGCTTTGGTGTAATTTCCAGAAGCTTTAAGACATTGTGCGTATCGGTACAAATACTCAGACTCTTGTTCTTTATTCATGGAAAACAATTCATCGTACCATTTTAAAGCTTTTACCAACTCTCCATTAAAATAATAGGAATTCCCCAGACGCTGGAACATTTTTTCATCTTTGTATCCTTTCTCAGCTACATTTTCATAGATTTTTATAGCATCAATATAGGCGTACTTCTCATATTTGGTATCGGCATACTTTATACTGCCGGTTTGTGCAATTGCATTAAATAAGAGGAATAAAAAAAATATGGTATAGTGTAGTTTTTGGCTTTTCATGGAGGGATTTTTTAGAAGAATCTTGGTGAGGTAATTCTATTGTAATTATTAAGGAACTCAAAACGCAGGAAAACTTCATGCGACCCCGAATTGTATCTTCTTAAATTAGTAGTTTCATGATCGTAACCATAACCCACATATAAACCATCTGTAATCTGAAAACCTGCCATTGCACTAACCGATGCGCTCCAACGATAAGCCAGTCCGATTACAAACTTATCATTGAACATAAAATTCCCTGAAACATCAACCTGTAAAGGGGCTCCCTGAACCATCTTGGTCAACAATGCCGGCTTGAATTTGATGTAATAATCCAGATCAAAAACGTAACCTGCCATTAAATAGTAGTTGATTTTATCCTTAAAAATAGCGGTATCATCATCATTGAATCGATTGGTTTCGATAAAATTCGGAATTGATAATCCCAAATATGCTTTGTCAGAATGCCAATAAACCCCCGCTCCAATATTGGGTGTGATTCGATTGTTTAGATTCTGAAACTGCGGGTCTCCCTGATTTTCAGGATTCAATTTATTTACATCCAGATTAAAAAGATTTGCCGTGGCTTTTATCCCGAAGGAAAGTTTAAAGGTTTCAGAGGTTGGAACACTATACGACAAATCGGCTGATAAAGTATTCTCGTTGGTTGGACCAATTTTATCGTTTACCAAAGAAACTCCCAATCCTAAATTGCTGTTATTTAAAGGTGTGTTTATAGCAAAGGTACTGGTTTCGGGTGCTCCGTCCAGTCCGACCCATTGTGTACGGTACAATCCGAAAACACTTAGCGCACCACGGGAACCCGCATAAGCCGGATTTATTGCCATGGTATTATACATGTATTGTGTGTATTGTGCATCTTGCTGCGCCGAACACACCACCGTAAAAAACAGGAACATTACAATTATTTTTTTCATTTGAATGGCTTTTAAGAAGCGGCCCGGGATTACCAGGCCGCCGTAATTTTTACTTGTTGATATATAAATAACCTGATTGTTCATGCGAATTCGATTCGTTGTCTTTGTACTTTAAGATGTAGAAGTAAGTTCCTACCGGTAATCCTTCGGATTGTTTTATAGTAGTACGTCCTTCTGAGAAACCTTTAAAAACACGATCTTCGTTATTGTAGTTATCTTTTTCGAAAACCAGAACTCCCCAACGATTGTATATTTCAACCGTGTTACTTGGATAACATTCTAAGCCCTGAATATAGAATCTGCTATTTTTATCATCTCCATTTGGTGAAAACGCATTAAAGACTTTGATAACACAGCCCTTTAAATCCAATACGGTTGGTTTGTCTTCCAGAACACTTTCATCATCTGAAATGTCATCTACCACAACTCCTTTATCACTTCGTCCCTGAACGCTTGCCTGATTGCTTACGCTACCTTTATTGATATCACTTTGCGTGATTTTATAAATGGCTTTAAAATTATATTCGTCAGATTCGTTAACACCTAAATCAATTGCCTGTCCTGAAACGACAACTCCCGGTAAAGGATCTGAAATGGTGATTCCTTTTAATGGAACGTTTCCGGTATTGGTTACTTTAAATCTGTACGTAATGGTTTCGCCTGCATTGGCAAATCCGCTTCCGTTTTCGTCATTAAATACTGCTGTTTTAATTACTGCAATAGCAGGAACTTCAACAAAAACAGTTAATGTCGCGGTACCACAATTGGTTGGATTAGCTTTTTCACACAGCTGATAATTTAAGGCATAAGTTCCACCCGGTGTGTTTGGTTTCACATTTACGGTTCCGTCTGAATTAAACTCAAAATAAGGGCTTTTTGACAGATCGGTAAATATAACTTCCGAAGGATTAATTGGTAAACCTTTCAGTAAATCATTGTTGAAAACATTTATGAATTCAAGAGAACCATTTATACCGTCTACATTTACAATTCCATCATTTGTAACTACAATTTTCACTAAAGGTACTGGAGGATCCGGGTCTATTATATTGATTACCGTAATCTTCGCTACTGCCTGACTGCAATTAGACGGATTTAAAGCTTCACAAATTTGATACGTTAATTCATAAGTTCCGGAAGGCGTTCCCGATTTTACTTCAATTCTACCATCAGATTTTAAAGTTAAATTCGGATTTGGCACAATCGTCGTTAAGATAACGCTTGAAGGAGTCAGTAATACTCCGTTTAAAGTATCATTCTGGAAAATACTTGTTGGAGAACTTTGTCCTTTACTACTGTCAACAGTTCCGGCATTATCGTTATTCGCTTTTATCACCGCTCCTGTTACCGGAACATAACTTTTTACAGTAGAACAATTCGTAGGATTCAGATATTCACAAATACTGTACTCTACTTCGTATCTGCCTATTGGTGTTCCGGCTTTTACCGTTACCGTTCCGTCCGCATTTAAAGTCAATCCTGTTGGAACATTTATTGCTTTTAAGATTACTCCTCCAACACTATTTTTAATTACTGCCGGGTTTCCATTCAAAGTATCATTAGTAATCAATGAAGCTGTAGTTCCGCCAATACTTCCGTTTATGGAAAGGGTTTCTTCTGTCACTGCATTAATCACCGCTTTTCCAACTTCAACGGTGGCCGTAGCAGTAGTACAGTTTGGAGGCGTTGCTCCGTCTTCACAAATAGTATAAGTGATTTGGTACGTACCCGATACAGTGTTTGGATCTAAGGTTAGTACTCCGTTGGCATCAATGCTCAATGGACCTGTTTTGATTGGGGTTACATTGGTATTGGCTGCGGTTACCGGCTGTCCGTTTAGGGTGTCGTTGATCGTTACGTTTCCAACTGTCGTTGCTGTTGTTGTACCCGGTGTTTGTACTGGGTAGGTATTGTCAACGTTGGCTACGATTGGGTTTTTAACTTCAACGGTGGCCGTAGCACTTGCACAGTTGGCAGGGGTTGCTCCTTCTTCACAAATTTCATAAGTGATTTGATACGTACCCGATACAGTGTTTGGATCTAAGGTTAATACTCCGTTGGCGTCAATGCTCAATGGTCCTGTTTTGATTGGGGTTACATTGGTATTGGCTGCGGTTACCGGCTGTCCGTTTAAGGTGTCGTTGATCGTTACGTTTCCAATTGTGGTTGCTGTTGTTGTACCCGGTGTTTGTACTGGGTAGCTGTTGTCATCATTGGCTACGATTGGGTTTTTAACTTCAACGGTGGCCGTAGCAGTAGTACAGTTGGCAGGGGTTGCTCCTTCTTCACAGATTTCATAAGTGATTTGATACGTAC
This sequence comes from Flavobacterium sp. N502540, assembly GCF_025947365.1. NCBI lineage: Bacteria > Pseudomonadati > Bacteroidota > Flavobacteriia > Flavobacteriales > Flavobacteriaceae > Flavobacterium > Flavobacterium sp. N502540. Next base: position 2,430,235 of record NZ_CP110012.1, on the reverse strand, counting down.
CCGATACGGTGTTTGGATCTAAGGTTAGTACTCCGTTGGCATCAATGCTCAATGGTCCTGTTTTGATTGGGGTTACATTGGTATTGGCTGCGGTTACCGGCTGTCCGTTTAGGGTGTCGTTGATCGTTACGTTTCCAACTGTCGTTGCTGTTGTTGTACCCGGTGTTTGTACTGGGTAGGTATTGTCAACGTTGGCTACGATTGGGTTTTTAACTTCAACGGTGGCCGTAGCACTTGCACAGTTGGCAGGGGTTGCTCCTTCTTCACAAATTTCATAAGTGATTTGATACGTACCCGATACAGTGTTTGGATCTAAGGTTAATACTCCGTTGGCGTCAATGCTCAATGGTCCTGTTTTGATTGGGGTTACATTGGTATTGGCTGCGGTTACCGGCTGTCCGTTTAAGGTGTCGTTGATCGTTACGTTTCCAATTGTGGTTGCTGTTGTTGTACCCGGTGTTTGTACTGGGTAGCTGTTGTCATCATTGGCTACGATTGGGTTTTTAACTTCAACGGTGGCCGTAGCAGTAGTACAGTTGGCAGGGGTTGCTCCTTCTTCACAGATTTCATAAGTGATTTGATACGTACCCGATACGGTGTTTGGATCTAAGGTTAGTACTCCGTTGGCATCAATGCTCAATGGTCCTGTTTTGATTGGGGTTACATTGGTATTGGCTGCGGTTACCGGCTGTCCGTTTAGGGTGTCGTTGATCGTTACGTTTCCAACTGTGGTCGCTGTTGTTGTACCCGGTGTTTGTACTGGATACGTATTGTCATCATTGGCTACGATTGGTTTTTTAACTTCAACGGTGGCCGTAGCAGTAGTACAGTTTGGAGGCGTTGCTCCGTCTTCACAGATTTCATAAGTGATTTGATACGTACCCGATACGGTGTTTGGATCTAAGGTTAGTACTCCGTTGGCATCAATGCTCAATGGACCTGTTTTGATTGGGGTTACATTGGTATTGGCTGCGGTTACCGGCTGTCCGTTTAGGGTGTCGTTGATCGTTACGTTTCCAACTGTGGTCGCTGTTGTTGTACCCGGTGTTTGTACTGGGTAGGTATTGTCAACGTTGGCTACGATTGGGTTTTTAACTTCAACGGTGGCCGTAGCACTTGCACAGTTGGCAGGGGTTGCTCCTTCTTCACAAATTTCATAAGTGATTTGGTAGGTTCCTGTTACAGTGTTTGGATCTAAGGTTAATACTCCGTTGGCATCAATGCTCAATGGACCTGTTTTGATTGGGGTTACATTGGTATTGGCTGCGGTTACCGGCTGTCCGTTTAGGGTGTCGTTGATCGTTACGTTTCCAACTGTGGTCGCTGTTGTTGTACCCGGTGTTTGTACTGAGTAGCTGTTATCATCATTGGCTACGATTGGTTTTTTAACTTCAACGGTAGCCGTAGCACTTGCACAGTTGGCAGGGGTTGCTCCGTCTTCACAGATTTCATAAGTGATTTGATACGTACCCGATACGGTGTTTGGATCTAAGGTTAGTACTCCGTTGGCATCAATGCTCAATGGACCTGTTTTGATTGGGGTTACATTGGTATTGGCTGCGGTTACCGGCTGTCCGTTTAGGGTGTCGTTGATCGTTACGTTTCCAATTGTGGTCGCTGTTGTTGTACCCGGTGTTTGTACTGGGTAGCTGTTGTCATCATTGGCTACGATTGGGTTTTTAACTTCAACGGTAGCCGTAGCACTTGCACAGTTGGCAGGGGTTGCTCCGTCTTCACAGATTTCATAAGTGATTTGATACGTACCCGATACGGTGTTTGGATCTAAGGTTAGTACTCCGTTGGCATCAATGCTCAATGGACCTGTTTTGATTGGGGTTACATTGGTATTGGCTGCGGTTACCGGCTGTCCGTTTAGGGTGTCGTTGATCGTTACGTTTCCAATTGTGGTCGCTGTTGTTGTACCCGGTGTTTGAACTGGGTAGCTGTTGTCATCATTGGCTACGATTGGTTTTTTAACTTCAACGGTGGCCGTAGCAGTAGTACAGTTTGGAGGCGTTGCTCCGTCTTCACAGATTTCATAAGTGATTTGATACGTACCCGATACGGTGTTTGGATCTAAGGTTAGTACTCCGTTGGCATCAATGCTCAATGGACCTGTTTTGATTGGGGTTACATTGGTATTGGCTGCGGTTACCGGCTGTCCGTTTAGGGTGTCGTTGATCGTTACGTTTCCAACTGTGGTCGCTGTTGTTGTACCCGGTGTTTGTACTGGGTAGCTGTTGTCATCATTGGCTACGATTGGGTTTTTAACTTCAACGGTAGCCGTAGCACTTGCACAGTTGGCAGGGGTTGCTCCTTCTTCACAGATTTCATAAGTGATTTGATACGTACCCGATACGGTGTTTGGATCTAAGGTTAATACTCCGTTGGCATCAATGCTCAATGGACCTGTTTTGATTGGGGTTACATTGGTATTGGCTGCGGTTACCGGCTGTCCGTTTAGGGTGTCGTTGATCGTTACGTTTCCAACTGTGGTCGCTGTTGTTGTACCCGGTGTTTGTACTGGGTAGCTGTTGTCATCATTGGCTACGATTGGGTTTTTAACTTCAACGGTAGCCGTAGCACTTGCACAGTTGGCAGGGGTTGCTCCGTCTTCACAGATTTCATAAGTGATTTGATACGTACCCGATACGGTGTTTGGATCTAAGGTTAGTACTCCGTTGGCATCAATGCTCAATGGACCTGTTTTGATTGGGGTTACATTGGTATTGGCTGCGGTTACCGGCTGTCCGTTTAGGGTGTCGTTGATCGTTACGTTTCCAATTGTGGTCGCTGTTGTTGTACCCGGTGTTTGAACTGGGTAGCTGTTGTCATCATTGGCTACGATTGGTTTTTTAACTTCAACGGTGGCCGTAGCAGTAGTACAGTTTGGAGGCGTTGCTCCGTCTTCACAGATTTCATAAGTGATTTGATACGTACCCGATACGGTGTTTGGATCTAAGGTTAGTACTCCGTTGGCATCAATGCTCAATGGACCTGTTTTGATTGGGGTTACATTGGTATTGGCTGCGGTTACCGGCTGTCCGTTTAGGGTGTCGTTGATCGTTACGTTTCCAACTGTGGTCGCTGTTGTTGTACCCGGTGTTTGTACTGGGTAGCTGTTGTCATCATTGGCTACGATTGGGTTTTTAACTTCAACGGTAGCCGTAGCACTTGCACAGTTGGCAGGGGTTGCTCCTTCTTCACAGATTTCATAAGTGATTTGGTAGGTTCCTGTTACAGTGTTTGGATCTAAGGTTAATACTCCGTTGGCATCAATGCTCAATGGACCTGTTTTGATTGGGGTTACATTGGTATTGGCTGCGGTTACCGGCTGTCCGTTTAGGGTGTCGTTGATCGTTACGTTTCCAACTGTGGTCGCTGTTGTTGTACCCGGTGTTTGTACTGGGTAGCTGTTGTCATCATTGGCTACGATTGGGTTTTTAACTTCAACGGTAGCCGTAGCACTTGCACAGTTGGCAGGGGTTGCTCCTTCTTCACAGATTTCATAAGTGATTTGGTAGGTTCCTGTTACAGTGTTTGGATCTAAGGTTAATACTCCGTTGGCATCAATGCTCAATGGACCTGTTTTGATTGGGGTTACATTGGTATTGGCTGCGGTTACCGGCTGTCCGTTTAGGGTGTCGTTGATCGTTACGTTTCCAACTGTGGTCGCTGTTGTTGTACCCGGTGTTTGTACTGGATAGCTGTTGTCATCATTGGCTACGATTGGGTTTTGTACAATAATAGTAACTGTAGCAGTTGCACAATTTGCTGTTGGATTTGCAACTTCGCAAATCTGATAATCAAAAGTATAAGTTCCAGATGGTGTATTTGGCTGAACTGTAACAGCTCCTGTATTAGTATCAAAACTTAAATTTGAAGGTAAAGTTGTAGTCGAAGTAATTATAACTTCATTAGCCACTACATTTTTACAGTTCAGAGAGTCATTATCCAAAACACTTGAAACTGCGATTCCGCCCAAAACTCCATTAAAAGATGTTACACGATCTTCAATAGCTTTGATTGGTCCAATTACTTTCACCGTTTGTGTACACGTCTGAGTATTTCCGGCAGCATCAGTAGCTGTCCAGGTTACCATAGTGGTTCCGATTGGGAAGCTTGATGGCGCGTCATTAGTGACCGTTACTGAACAGTTATCACTTGTTGTTGGAGTTCCTAAAGCAACTCCGGTAGCCATGCATGAACCAGCATCCGCCAAAACAGTCACATTAGTTGGACAGGTAATAGTCGGTTTCTGAGTGTCTTTTACAATAACTTTTTGAACGGCTGTTTCTACATTACCGTTTCCATCGTCAAAACTCCAAGTGATCGTATGTGTTCCCTGAGTATTATAGGTTAATGGATCTGTAGTCGTTCCTGTAATGGTTCCTGAACAAGTATCTGTCGTAGTAGGCGCTGTGGCTGTAGCACTGCACTCGCCTGTTACATCGGCCAGAACTGGCTTTGTTGGTTTCTGAGTGTCTTTTACGATAACTTTTTGAACGGCTGTTTCTACATTACCGTTTCCATCGTCAAAACTCCAGGTGATCGTATGTGTTCCCTGAGTGTTGTAAGTTAATGGATCTGTAGTCGTTCCTGTAATGGTTCCTGAACAAGTATCTGTCGTAATAGGCGCTGTGGCTGTAGCACTGCACTCGCCTGTTACATCGGCCAGAACTGGTTTTGTTGGTTTCTGAGTGTCTTTTACGATAACTTTTTGAACGGCTGTTTCTACATTACCGTTTCCGTCATCAAAACTCCAGGTAATCGTATGTGTTCCCTGAGTGTTGTAGGTTAATGGATCTGTAGTCGTTCCTGTAATGGTTCCTGAACAAGTATCTGTCGTAGTAGGCGCTGTGGCTGTAGCACTGCACTCGCCTGTTACATCGGCCAGAACTGGTTTTGTTGGTTTCTGAGTGTCTTTTACAATAACTTTTTGAACGGCTGTTTCTACATTACCGTTTCCATCGTCAAAACTCCAGGTGATCGTATGTGTTCCCTGAGTGTTGTAGGTTAATGGATCTGTAGTCGTTCCTGTAATGGTTCCTGAACAAGTATCTGTCGTAATAGGCGCTGTGGCTGTAGCACTGCACTCGCCTGTTACATCGGCCAGAACTGGTTTTGTTGGTTTCTGAGTGTCTTTTACAATAACTTTTTGAACGGCTGTTTCTACATTACCGTTTCCGTCATCAAAACTCCAGGTAATCGTATGTGTTCCCTGAGTATTATAGGTTAAAGGATCTGTAGTCGTTCCTGTAATGGTTCCTGAACAAGTATCTGTCGTAGTAGGCGCTGTGGCTGTAGCACTGCACTCGCCTGTTACATCGGCCAGAACTGGTTTTGTTGGTTTCTGAGTGTCTTTTACAATAACTTTTTGAACGGCTGTTTCTACATTACCGTTTCCGTCATCAAAACTCCAGGTAATCGTATGTGTTCCCTGAGTATTATAGGTTAATGGATCTGTAGTCGTTCCTGTAATGGTTCCTGAACAAGTATCTGTCGTAGTAGGCGCTGTGGCTGTAGCACTGCACTCGCCTGTTACATCGGCCAGAACTGGCTTTGTTGGTTTCTGAGTGTCTTTTACGATAACTTTTTGAACGGCTGTTTCTACATTACCGTTTCCATCGTCAAAACTCCAGGTGATCGTATGTGTTCCCTGAGTGTTGTAAGTTAATGGATCTGTAGTCGTTCCTGTAATGGTTCCTGAACAAGTATCTGTCGTAGTAGGCGCTGTGGCTGTAGCACTGCACTCACCTGTTACATCGGCCAGAACTGGTTTTGTTGGTTTCTGAGTGTCTTTTACGATAACTTTTTGAACGGCTGTTTCGACATTACCGTTTCCATCATCAAAACTCCAGGTGATCGTATGTGTTCCCTGAGTATTATAGGTTAATGGATCTGTAGTCGTTCCTGTAATGGTTCCTGAACAAGTATCTGTCGTAGTAGGCGCTGTGGCTGTAGCACTGCACTCGCCTGTTACATCGGCCAGAACTGGCTTTGTTGGTTTCTGAGTGTCTTTTACGATAACTTTTTGAACGGCTGTTTCTACATTACCGTTTCCATCGTCAAAACTCCAGGTGATCGTATGTGTTCCCTGAGTGTTGTAAGTTAATGGATCTGTAGTCGTTCCTGTAATGGTTCCTGAACAAGTATCTGTCGTAGTAGGCGCTGTGGCTGTAGCACTACACTCACCTGTTACATCGGCCAGAACTGGTTTTGTTGGTTTCTGAGTGTCTTTTACGATAACTTTTTGAACGGCTGTTTCTACATTACCGTTTCCGTCATCAAAACTCCAGGTGATCGTATGTGTTCCCTGAGTATTATAGGTTAATGGATCTGTAGTCGTTCCTGTAATGGTTCCTGAACAAGTATCTGTCGTAGTAGGCGCTGTGGCTGTAGCACTGCACTCGCCTGTTACATCGGCCAGAACTGGTTTTGTTGGTTTCTGAGTGTCTTTTACAATAACTTTTTGAACGGCTGTTTCTACATTACCGTTTCCATCATCAAAACTCCAGGTGATCGTATGTGTTCCCTGAGTGTTGTAGGTTAATGGATCTGTAGTCGTTCCTGTAATGGTTCCTGAACAAGTATCTGTCGTAGTAGGCGCTGTGGCTGTAGCACTGCACTCGCCTGTTACATCGGCCAGAACTGGTTTGGTCGGTTTCTGAGTGTCTTTTACCGTTACAGTTCTTGTAGCAACTGCATCAGCACAACCTCCCGCTCCTGTTACGGTATAAGTTATTGTTGCTGTTCCAATTTTTTTTCCTTTAATTATTCCAGCGGCATCAACTGTAGCAATTGCGGTATCACTACTTGACCAGCTTCCTCCACTCGTTCCGTTTGAGGTAAATGTTGTTGTAGCTCCAGGACAGATTTCTTGTGTTCCTGATAAAGTGCCTGCATTTGGTGCTGCTGTTACCGTTATCGTTCTGGTAGCTGTGGCATTTCCACAACCGCCTGTTCCAGTTACCGTATAAGATATCGTGGCTGTTCCTGCTGCTAGTCCTGTAATTTCTCCTGCCGCATCTACTGTAGCAACTGTTGTATTATTGCTTGACCAGCTTCCGCCACTTGCTCCGTTAGAGGTAAATGTTGTTTTTTGAGCAACACAAATATTTTGAGTTCCTGATAAAGTGCCTGCATTTGGCGCAGCAGTTACCGTTATCGTTCTGGTAGCTGTGGCATTGCCACAACCGCCTGTTCCGGTTACTGTATAAGATATTGTTGCGGTTCCTGCCGCTACTCCTGTAATTTCTCCTGCCGCATCTACTGTAGCAACTGTTGTATTATTGCTTGACCAGCTTCCGCCACTTGCTCCATTGGAGGTAAATGTTGTTTTTTGAGCAACACAAATATTTTGAGTTCCTGATAAAGTGCCTGCATTTGGCGCAGCAGTTACCGTTATCGTTCTGGTAGCTGTGGCATTGCCACAACCGCCTGTTCCGGTTACTGTATAAGATATCGTCGCGGTTCCTGCCACTACTCCTGTAATTTCTCCTGCCGCATCTACTGTAGCAACTGTTGTATTATTGCTTGACCAGCTTCCGCCACTTGCTCCATTGGAGGTAAATGTTGTTTTTTGAGCAACACAAATATTTTGAGTTCCTGATAAAATGCCTGCATTTGGCGCAGCAGTTACCGTTATCGTTCTGGTAGCTGTGGCATTGCCACAACCGCCTGTTCCAGTTACCGTATAAGATATCGTGGCTGTTCCTGCTGCTAGTCCTGTAATTTCTCCTGCCGCATCTACTGTAGCAACTGTTGTATTATTGCTTGACCAGCTTCCGCCACTTGCTCCGTTAGAGGTAAATGTTGTTTTTTGAGCAACACAAATATTTTGAGTTCCTGATAAAATGCCTGCATTTGGCGCAGCAGTTACCGTTATCGTTCTGGTAGCTGTAGCATTGCCACAACCGCCTGTTCCGGTTACTGTATAAGATATCGTGGCGGTTCCTGCCGCTACTCCTGTAATTTCTCCTGCCGCATCTACTGTAGCAACTGTTGTATTATTACTTGACCAGCTTCCGCCACTTGCTCCATTGGAGGTAAATGTTGTTTTTTGAGCAACACAAATATTTTGAGTTCCTGATAAAGTGCCTGCATTTGGCGCTGCTGTTACCGTTACCGTTCTGGTAGCTGTAACATTGCCACAACCTCCTGTTCCGGTTACTGTATAAGATATTGTTGCGGTTCCTGCCGCTACTCCTGTAATTTCTCCTGCCGCATCTACTGTAGCAACTGTTGTATTATTGCTTGACCAGCTTCCGCCACTTGCTCCATTGGAGGTAAATGTTGTTTTTTGAGCAACACAAATATTTTGAGTTCCTGATAAAGTGCCTGCATTTGGCGCAGCAGTTACCGTTATCGTTCTGGTAGCTGTAGCATTGCCACAACCGCCTGTTCCGGTTACTGTATAAGATATCGTGGCGGTTCCTGCCGCTACTCCTGTAATTTCTCCTGCCGCATCTACTGTAGCAACTGTTGTATTATTACTTGACCAGCTTCCGCCACTTGCTCCATTGGAGGTAAATGTTGTTTTTTGAGCAACACAAATATTTTGTGTACCTGATAAAGTGCCAGCATTTGGCGCTGCTGTTACCGTTACCGTTCTGGTAGCTGTAGCATTGCCACAACCGCCTGTTCCGGTTACTGTATAAGATATCGTTGCAGTACCTGCTGCAACTCCAATGATTACTCCTGTTGAAGCATTTACTGTTGCAACTCCTGCAGCACCACTTGACCAGCTTCCATTTGAATTTCCGTTTGTAGTGAATGTAGTAGTCCCCCCAACACAAATGTTTTGGGCACCTGATAAAGTACCTGCATTTGATGCAGTAGTTACAGTCACTGTCCCATTTATTGTAGCCGCCGTACACGGTGCTGTGTGACCAACTGTTGTTATGGTGTAAGTACCACTTGCTGTTGGTGTTCCTGAAACAGTTATTGTTTTTGCACTAGAATCAACTGAAACCGATAAACCAGCCGGTAAATTTGATGCTGTAGCATTGGTTGCACTTCCTCCAAAAGTATAAACAGTACTTGGAATAGCTGTTCCATTACAAATTGCTGGGTTTTGTGTACCACTGGTAAATACAATCGTAGAAGCTGTGTTTACAACTGCTGCAACTGCAACTCTTGATGCCGAAGTACAACCTTCTGGTGAAGTAGCCTCTACATAATAAGTTGTGGTAGTTGATAAACTTGGTGTAGTATAACTCGCTCCTGTTTTTAATGATGTACCACCTGTTGAAGCCGCATACCAGTTAATAGTTGCTCCTGCCGATGCTGTTGCATTTAATGTTAATGTTCCTGCACCACATCTGGAGTCTTGTGTTGTTGAATCTATTGTTGGTCTTGTATTTATTGTTGCTACAACTGCCGTTCTTGTTCCTGTAGTACAACTATTTCCGGTTGCATCTACATAATACGTCGTGGCGGTTGATAAATTTGGTGTAATAAAACTGGTTCCGGTTGCCAATGATGTACCACCTGTAGCTGCAGCATACCAGTTAATTGTTCCTGAAGAAGCTGTAGCTCCTAATGTTACCGATCCTGCATCACATCGCGAAGCAGGTGTTGTTGCTGTTATCGTTGGTATTGCATTGATCACAAAATTTGTAGCTGTTCTACAACTTCCAATACCTGAGCAAGCTGCATAATATGTTGTGGTCCCTGGCGTATTTGTATTTGTCAAGCCTGACCCCGCAACACCTACAGGATTAAAAGAAGAACCTGTAAATATTGGTGATAAACTTGTAGACGACGTGTACCATTGTATAGTCCCCGAATTTGAACATGTAGAAGTAGCCGTTAATGCTCCGTTACCTCCCTGACAAATAGAAACTCCTGTAGTTGTCGGTGCTCCCGCAACTGGATTGATTGTCATACTTGCAGTAGGAGCCGAAGTACATCCCTGAGCATTAGTTGTAGTCAGTACGTAGCTGTTCGGTACTAAACCAGAGAAAATACCATTTGTATTGTTTACTGGTGCCGTTACCGGATTTGTTCCTCTTAAGGTATAACTTATTCCTGCTCCAGGAGCAGGAGTGTTTACTGTTATTGCTCCTGTTGGTGTAAGACAATTCCCTTGTGTTACAGTAGCTGTTGGAGTTGCCGGTAACGCCAAAATCGTAATATCATCTACCGTTTCTGCACTACCTTTAAAATTTGTGCCGGGAACATTTGCCTGACTGGCTCCTTCATAGGTTTTATTGGCAGAACCATAAGCATTCGTAAAGGCTGTAATTCTTCTATTTGGATTAGCAGTTGTACGTGTTGGATCAAGATACAGAGCCTGTGCACTAGAACTGTAGGTTCCTGCCGCCATAGACGCCGCTACCTTTCCTGTTAAGGTTATCGTAACCACTCCATTTTGTGCAATATTAAAGCCTCCAAATACAGGATTACCTGCCGTAGCAGTGTTTGTTAATGCCCCTGAAGGTCCTGTTGCTTCTGCAGAATAAGTCGCTGTCGCGGAATCGAACTCGATACCTGTTGGAAAAAGAAAATCTAAAAATACTCCTGCAGCATTCCCTACTCCTGTATTTTTGATCTGAATTTCATAAGAAACCTTTTCTCCAATCGAATTACAAGCTGATGCGGTTGAAAGTGCTTTTACTTTTGTTTCCAAAACAGGAAAACAATTAGAATTTACCTGCAAATTTGGCGGTACATCCTGTGCTGTAAAAGTTGACGCACTACCTGCTGTTCCATCTACCGCACCGTTTCTGATTCCCGCACCGGCATTAGACTTTCCTGAAATACCTCCTGCTACAGTAGTCGTTAAGGTTACAGTACCGGTAAGGTTGTGTCTGATTATTCCACCACCACCACCACCACCAGGTCCGTGTGAATTATTATTATCGTTTTCAGTATTTCCTCCTGCTCCTCCTGCTGCTTCTATTCTGATCGTAGCGGTACTACTATTTGAGATATTCAATAATACAGTTCCTCCTGCTCCACCACCACCTGCTCCATCCGGTGAACCTGAGAAAGCACCTGGTGCTCCTTTTCCTCCATTGGCATAAATATTACCTGTTCCCTGAACGGTCCCTGCATTGATAAGAATAATGGCACCACCGACACCACCTTTAACACCAGATGAGGCATTATTGGCATCTCCGGCACCACCACCACCTCCCATAACTAATCGTGGAAAGGCAGTTGCAGTAAGATAAGATCTGAAACCCGGTCTTCCTCCTCCTGTTAATGGAAGAACATCACCGCCTCCACCTTGCCATCCGGCACCACCTAAGCCACCAAATCCGCCATTACCTCCACCTCCACCTCCGGAGTTGTGGTCATTACCACCTCCACCAGCGTTGGCAGGGGCTCCTCTTCCTGCAGATCCTCCAGGCATTCCTTCTACCAGATTATCAACCTGATTAAATCCATCCCACATATAACGGGGTGTTCCCGCTATTCCTTCTCCTTTTCCTGAGACCGTGTTGTTGGATGAAAGTCCTACATAAGTTTTGGAGTCATTTAAATTAGAATCCGCTTTTGGACTATAACCTCCTCTAAAACCGCGGGCATTTCCATCAATAGAAAATCCGGCAAAATTGAATGTACCGGAAACATTAAAAGCAATAACTCCTCCTGCAACACCATTAAAAGGAGGTGTTGTTATAGAAGAAGTAAGTGTTAAATTGGAATATTGGGGTACTCTTACAATCTGAAAAGTTCTTTTTCCTCTTGTCGTTGTAGCATCTGCATTATAAAAACTATTCAGGGTTCCACCATTGGCACCCGTTCCTTTAAACGTTAAATTCCCACCAGTCAGTGGGACATTATTCGTTGCAATAACATATTCAAAAACTCCGGTGTTGCCCAAAGATGTAAATCCGGTACCTCCTAAATTATCCGGACCACTATTTGAGGTTCCTGAACCATAGCTGGTTGTATTGGTATAGTCAATTGTAGCATCCTGCATTTGAATAATCAAAATCAGATCTCCTACTGATATCGCAGTTGTCCCAAAATTATTAGAATACTGATCTGTAGGAGGTACTCCTCCTAAAACTATCGATTGAGTTCCTGCATTCAGTGTTATATTTCCCGAAATAGGAAAATAAGTATTTACAGAACTTGATACGGTAACAGGTCCATCTCCTCCGGGTGTTCCACAAACTTGTGAAAAAGCAGGTAATGACACTAGTCCAAAGAACAAAACAAAAAAGATTTGTTTTAAAAAATTAAACTTGCTAAAAGTAAAGTTATACATAAACAATGGGGAATTTAGAAATGGAAATATCAGATGCTGAGAAAACAACCGTGGTATTCAGCACACAAAACAGATACGATAAAATAATGGAAATGGTTTTTTGAAGTCTTAAAAAGTGCTTTTTAAAAGCTTTATCAAAAAAGGGCAGCGTTTGGACCATAGGTATATAGGTTCAAGACACAAAATGTCTTTCGGTTAAATTAGTAGTTTTTGGAGCCGCGAAAATATGCAATCAACTGGCTATCAGCTATATTTTTCGATAAACTACCCAGATTAACGATGAATGACGTTTTTCAATCGACCATAATACACTTTTGACTACAAAAAAAATGACTATTTGATAACGAAGTGGTAAAAATTGGCAGGTATATTGTACATATATTACTGTTTTAAAGAATATAGTGACAAAAAATCAATAAAAAAAGCGCAACAATGTTGCGCTTTTTTTATTTAATTATCTGAAAAACAATATTTTACATTATCTTGAAAAATATAAATACCCCATTAAACTTATCGGCTCATTTAAATACGTTTTATACGTAATCACGTAAAAATAAGTACCAACCGGTAATCCTTTTTGTTTATTGAGCGTTGCCCTTCCTTCTGAAATTCCTGTAAAGACTACGGAGGTATTATTATAACCATGAGCATCATAAACCAGAACTCCCCAACGGTCATAAATTTCTACATATACATCAGGATAACATTCGACCCCATCGATTTTGAAAACTTCATTCATCCCGTCACCATTAGGTGAAAATGCATTGTGAACTGTAATTTTACAAGCGTCTATTGGCAGTACGGTAGGATTGTCTCCTAAAATCGAGTTTCCGTCAGACAAGTCTTTTGCAATTTGTCCGTCCGGGCTGACAGCACTCACCTCAGCCTGATTTACGACAGCTCCGGCCTCGAGATCAGCAGCTGTTAAAACATAGGTTCCAACAAAGTTATTAGAATTTGTCTCTCCTTGTTTTAAAATCACCGGATCACCGGTAATAGTTACGCCTGGTTTAGGATCTTTAACTACAACATTTACAAGTATAATATTTCCCGTATTGGTTATGCTAAAGCGATACGTAACCGTTTCCCCTACCTCAGCATATCCATTTTTATTTTCATCATTAAAAGTAGCCGTTTTTATAAGTGCAATAGAAGGTTTAAGACTTAAATTAACAACTGTTGGATCATCATCACCGGTTAAAGTAGGATCATCGCTATCAGAGATATCGGTAACCGGATTTCCCTGAGGGTCATCTCCAATTGCAAGTGCCGAATTGATTACTACCCCTTTGGCAACGTCTGCAATATTTACGGTATAGGATGCTGTGGCCGTTCCTGTTGCACCCGGTGCCAGTACATTAGGGGAAACAGCAATGGTTGTCGCTGTTAACATCGGATCTGTTACAACCAAATTGGTGAGTACTACATTTCCGGTATTCTTAACTTTAAAACTGTAATTGATGATCGAACCTACTCCGCCATTGCCTGTTAATACTCCTCCTTTTATCAAGGTCAATTCTTTATGTTGTGGTACAGGAGTAATCGTAGGATCATTAGGTCCAATTAAGGTAAGATCATTACTGTCTGACAAATCCTGAATGGCTGATCCGCTAGACGGCTGCGCTGTAACCAAAGCCTGATTTTCGACATACCCCAGATTAATATCTGCCTGAGTCAGCACATAGGTTCCTTTATAACTTGTTGTATTGGATTGCCCAACTCCCAATACTGCGATTGGTGTGCCTGTAATGTTTGCTTTTGGATCGGTTACTACCACATTATTTAAATCTAAAGTTCCGGTATTGGTAATAACGAAGGAATAACGAATCTGCTCTCCCGGCTGTGCATACCCATCACCATTGGAATCAACGAAAACACCTTGTTTAAGCAATTGAATGGAAGGTTGTGCTACCGTTATTTTGATAACTGCTTCATCGCAATTTGACGGATTTAATTTGTCACAAATTTTATATACAATAGAATATACTCCCGCAGCCGTACCCGCAGGAACATCTACAGCACCGGTAAGAATATTTAAAACAGGAACTGCTGCTCCGTTTATGGAGTTTGCCGCAGTAATAAGCGTACTATTAATATTAGTCTGCAGAATTGTTGTTCCGTTTAAAGTATCGTTGGCGTACGCATTTAAAACATTACTTGCTCCGGTTAATCCATTAATATTGTCAGCGGCATCATCATTCGCAACAATTGTCGGAACGGCTACTACAATAGTAATAATGGCATCATCACAATTCGTTGGGTTTAATTTGTCGCAGATTCTATATCTAATCTGATAAGTTCCCACCGGTGTACCTGCCGGAATGCTAACAAAACCAGTCGCCAGATCTAAGGTAGGAACCAGTCCGCCATTTATAGAAGTTGCCCCACTGATAATTGTTGGGTTAATTAAACTCACATCTGTTAGAAGAACTCCGTTGTACGTATCATTGTTTGTAAAAGCATTCAGTACATTATTTATTCCTGATAAGCCATTTGCGTTTGTGATGGTATCATCTTCCGCAACTATCGGAGGTGCGTTTACAATTATGATAATCGTTGCCTGATCACAATTCGTCGGATTTAGTTTTTCACAAATTTGATATTGGATGAAATAAGTCCCTGCAGAGGTTCCTGGCGGTACATCGACATTTCCTGTAGCGGTATTCAATACGGGAACAATTCCGTTTGTTGATGTTGGTGGTGGCGTAGTACTCAAAACACTGATATTAATCAGAGTGGCTTGTGCTGTTACTCCGTTAAGGCTATCATTGGTTAGAGCATTTACCACATTGTTTGCACCAACATATCCGTTAATAGCATTGGCAAAATCATTATTAGCATCAATAATTGGGGCAATAACATTTATGGTGATATCTGCCTCACTGCAATTTAACGGATTTAATTTTTCGCAAATACGATAATGAATGACATAAACTCCTGCTGAAGTTCCTGCCGGTACATCGACATTTCCTGTAACAGTATTCAATACCGGAACCGGGTTTCCTGAGATATATCCTGTCGGAGTTATTCCACTTATGGAAGTAATATCAATGTTAACCAATTGAATATCCGAACCGTTCAATCTGTCATTTGTAATGGCATTTATGATGTTCGTTCCGCCTGTATAGCCATTAATCGTACCTGCATTATCTGCATTGGCGATGATAGTTGGCGCTATAACCTCAATAGTTATAGTTGCCGTATCAAAATTGGCTGGATTTAAGTTCTCTCTCAAACGATATTGAATGGTGTAAGTTCCTGCTGCGGTTCCTGCCGGTACATTTACATTTCCGTTTGAAGGATTTAGAACAGGTACCGCTCCGCCATTAATTGGTGTTGCCGGAACTATATTACTGATGGTTACCTGAGAAGGAATAACCGCTGCTCCGTTTAGAGTATCATTTGATAAAGCATTCACTACATTCGTTGCTCCGGTAAATCCATTAATATTGGCTGCGGAATCATTCACTGCATCTATTTGAGCTCCTGTCACATTAATGAAAACTGTAGCATTATCACAATTCAGCGGATTTATTTTCTCGCAAATATGGTATTTAATTTCATAATTCCCTGCCGGAGTTCCAGCCGGAATACTTACAAATCCGGTTAGCGGTTCTAATACCGGAACCGGACCTCCGTTTATTGGTGTTGCGGCAGCATCAACGGTAATATTAACTTTTGAGATGTTAGCAGCAGTTCCGTTAAGGGTGTCATTCAATAAAACATCAATTGCATTGTTGGTAGTTACATATCCGTTTATATTAGCAATTGTATCATCATTGGCTACAATTAACGGAGCCGAAACCTCAACAGTTATAAAAGCAAAATCATTATTAGACAAGTTCAGCTTTTCATTCAGCTGATACCCTATCAGGTAAATTCCTGCTGCAGTTCCTGGTGGTACACTTACGTTTCCTGTTATCGCGTTGAGTACCGGAACCAAACCTCCGTTAATTGGTGTAGCAGGTATAATATTAGTAATAGTTACTTCCGAAGGAATTACAGCCAAACCATTTAAGGTATCGTTGTTTAAAGCATTTAAAGCATTTGGATCTCCAACAAACCCATTAATTGGTGCAAAATTAGCATCATCTACAGCATC
Organism: Flavobacterium sp. N502540; assembly: GCF_025947365.1. Classification (NCBI taxonomy): domain Bacteria; kingdom Pseudomonadati; phylum Bacteroidota; class Flavobacteriia; order Flavobacteriales; family Flavobacteriaceae; genus Flavobacterium; species Flavobacterium sp. N502540. Next base: position 2,413,907 of record NZ_CP110012.1, on the reverse strand, counting down.
AATTGGTGCCGGAACAACCATGATGGTAACCACTGCCTGATCACAATTCGTTGGATTTAGATTTTCACAGATTTTATATACAAATTTATATTCTCCGGCTGGCGTACCCGGGGGAACGTCTACTAAACCGGTAACGCTGTCGAGTGTCGGAACCGGACCGCCATTTATAGCGGCTGGAGTTGATATAACGGTTGTCGTAATATCCGGAAGGTCCAGCATTCCTCCGTTCAGTAAATCGTTATCATAAATATTGATGATATCATCTGCTCCCTCATAACCATTTACATTTAAAACCGTATCGTCAATCGCTTCAATAATTGGTACAACTACATTAATAATTACAGTCGCATCATCACAATTACCCGGATTAAGGTCTTCACAGATCTGATACTTTATTTGATATTGACCTGCCGGAGTTCCCGACGGAACAGTCACAAAACCTGTCGAAACATCCAATTCCGGAACCGGAGCTCCCGGAGTTTTAGGCTGTGCCGGAGTTAGCACTGACGGAGTCAATACATCTGCCAAATTGATATTAATAATCTGACCGTTAAAAGTATCAGCTCCGGCTGCATTGGTGTACACATTAATGACATCTACCCCACCTTCATAACCATTGATATTATTGACCTGATCGTCATTTGCAATTATCGGAGCGGCATCTACCACAATGGCAATGCTTCCGTTTGCACAATTTGTCGGGTTTAATTTTTCACAAATCGTATAGGTTATATAATAGGTATCGGCCGGAGTTCCTTCGGGAATGCTGATGCTTCCTGTGGCCGCACTAAAAACCGGAACATTAGCTCCAGGGTACAAAGGTGTCGCCGCAATATTTTGAGAAATTGTTATTTCATCAAAATTTGCTCCTGTTATCGGTACTCCGTTTAAGGTGTCATTGGTCAGGGCATTCCCAGCATTCAGCTGTCCTACATAGCCATTTATGTTTTCTATTCGATCATCATTTGCAATAATTTCGGCATTTCCAACCGGAACCAGAATACTTGCGGTATCACAATTGGTAGGCGCTCCGATTTCGCAAATCCTATATTCAATTTCATACAGTCCTTTAACGGTCCCCGGCGGTACATTTACATTTCCGGTGGTGATATCCAGATACGGAACGGTTGTTATGGCCGAATTAATAGGCTGTGCCGGATTTACTACCGAAAGGGTTACATTAGACAAGGTTGCCTGTGCACTGGCCAGTCTGTCATTGGTTAAAGCATTAATGACATTGTTAGCTCCTGTGTATCCGTTTACCAGATATTTCACTATATCGATTCGGGCATCAATTCCCGCAGTAGTTACACTAATGGATTCTGTTGCTGTCGAACAATTTTTAAAATTCGCAGGATCTGATGGAGTTCCCGGATTTACAATTTCACATATCGTATAAGTTAAGGTATAATCTCCCGGAGGAGTTCCCGGTGCTACAGAAATAGTATTGTTCGCAGGATTAAAGGTTAAGAAACTGGAAATAGAGTTGATCGTAACATTTACTGACGAAGGGTTCAAAATGACCCCGTTTAGGGTATCACTGTCTAAAATCGTTTGTGCTCCGGTATTACCTCCTGTATCTCCTGATATGGAGGCAAAATTTTCTGAAACTGCACAAATTCTGTTAGAAATAGTAAAGGTCGTTCCGGATGAGATACAAGTATTCAGCCCTACACGTCTGACATAAATGGTTACATTTCCGGAAGGCAAACCTGCAAAAACGTTGCTAGCCTGAAAGGTTGTTCCATTACTGCTGTACTCATATCCCGTACCCAAATCCGGATTCGTGATATTAATGGTACCTGTAGCACTGGTACAGGAAGGCTGTTCTGTTACTGAACCAACCGGGGCCGCAGGCAAATCAAAAACCTTTAAAGTTACCTGATTGGAAAGGGTACGGCAACCGGACTCTGCCTGAGAAATGTTCACTCTGAAATATCGGTTTCCTGCTGTAGCATAAGCCGGTGTTGTATAAGAAGCTGTTGTACCGCCAACTCCAGCTGTTACGTCTGTATAAGGCCCTGCCAGAGCAGCAGCACTTTGCCATTGATACAATATTGGGCTTCCGGAAATATTTCCTGTTGCCACAACGGTGAAAGTATGAGTCTCATTAATACAGGCTTCCCCATCTTTTGGTTGTGTAGTAATTATTGGAATCTCAAAAACATCTACTTTCGCCGGATTAGAATTTATTGTTCCACATCCAACACCAGAATCCGTCACATGCAATCTGTAATACGCATCTGCATTTACAAAACCGGTCGTATAAGTTGTTGTATTAGCTCCCGAACCATCCGTTACGTTTGCCCACCCTGTTGTTCCATCCAAGGATTTTTGCCACTGATAGGTAAAGTTTCCGGAACCATTTTGTGCACTGGATGTCATTGTAAATACACCTCCTTCACAAATGTTTCCTCCCACAGGCTGTACTGCTATCGTTGGATCCGGAATAACATTTGCTACTACAACATTGGTAATAAGAGTACAGTTTGGATTTGACGAAGTGATTACACAACGATAATAAGTTGTAACAGAAAGCGGTCCTGTCAAATAATTCGGATTTTGCGCCCTGATCTCTCCGGTAATATCAGCCCAGCCATTAACCCCGTCAGGAGAACGCTGCCATTGATAGGTAAACGAAGCCGACCCATTGTTAGCAGAAGCCGCTGTTGACATCAATACTGTTCCTCCCACACAAACGGTATTCGGATTAACAGGCTGAGTCGTAATACTTGGAATAATTACTGAGGCAATACTCGATAAAATTGGTATACATCCCTGAGTAGGATCAGAAATGGCTACCTGATAAAAAGTAGTCACTGTTAAGTTTGGAGTCGTATAAGATGCCGAATTTGCACCCGAAATATCAGTAAAGGGACCCGCTAAAGCAGCAGAGCTTTTCCATTGGTACGCATAATTTCCGGAACCTCCTGCCACTACTACATTTAAAGTTGCGTTTGAACCACTGCAGATGTTTGTTTTAAATACCGGCTGTGTCACTATTGTAATGGCCGACAAAACGGTCACGGTCGCTACGTTTGAAGTAATGGTATTACATCCGCTTCCGCTGGCCGAAACATCTACTTTATAATAAGTCGTCTGTGTTAAAGCAGGAGTTGCATAAGTTGCTGCCGTTGCCCCGCCTATGGCTGTAAAAGTAGCATTGTTTGTACTGCTATACCATTGATAAGTTAAGGCCGGAGTTCCATTTGCTCCTGTTACCGATAAAGTATGATTTCCTCCCGAACAAATTGTCGCTCCTGCTGGCTGAACGGTAATGGACGGATCCGGAACCACTGTTGCCGTAACGGTATTGGAGGTTAAGATACAATTGGTTGTCGATGAGGTCACTAAACATCTGAATTGGGTTGTAGCATTCAATACATCTGAAGTAAAATTAGCTGTAGTTGCCGTTGTGTTGGTTTCATTCACAAAACCTGAACCCGAATTACTTTGCCATTGATAACTAAGTGATCCTGTGCCTCCGTTTAATGAAGCCGAAATACTGATGCTTACAATTCCTCCCACGCAAATAGCTGCCGGAGTGGCTGGCTGAGTCGTGATTGTTGCCACAAATACCGGTACTGCATTCGAATAAACTTCGCAGCCATTAGGCGTTTGTGTCACTCTGACTCTGTAATAAAAAGTAGAAGTTAATGCTCCGGTGGTGTAAGAGGCTGTTGTGGCACCGCTTCCTCCTGTTGTATTGGCCCAGCCTGTTGTACCGTTTGCCGATCTTTCCCATTGATAAAGCAAAGCTCCTCCCAAAGGATCTCCCGAAGCTGCAACTGTCATGGTATGTGTCGCACCGGAACAGATTGTATTTCCAACAGGCTGCTGGTTTACAACCGGATCAGGAATTACATCTACTAATACACTATTGGAAGATACCAGACCACAACCGTTTCCGGTAGCCGAAACATCTACACGATAATAAGTATCCTGTGTTAATGCCGGAGTGGTATAAGTACTGGAAGTCGCACCGGATATTTGCGCAAAACTTATATTATCCGAACTGCTGTACCATTGATAATTTAAAGATGGAGTTCCGCCTGTTCCTGTAACCGATAAGGTAAATGCTCCGCCTGAGCAGACAATTCCTCCTGTTGGCGGAACTGATATGGCAGGATCAGCGACTACAGTGGCTGTAACCGTATTTGAAGTCAATACACAATTGGTTGTTGATGAAGTTATCAGACATCTGAACTGAGTGGTAACATTTAAAGCATCAGACGTAAAATTAGCGGTTGTTGCCGTCCCATTGGTTTCATTTACAAAACCTGCACCTGAATTACTTTGCCATTGATAACTTAATGCTCCTGCTCCTCCGTCTAAAGTTGCAGCAATAGTAATGCTTACAATTCCGCCTACGCAAATAGCTGCCGGAGTGGCCGGTTGTGTTGTAATTCGTGCAACATTAACCAATGCCGCATTTGAGAAGGTTTCACAGCCACTTCCCGATTGTGTAATTTGTGCTCTAAAATACAAATTCGATGTTAAGGCTGCTGTAGTATAAGTTGCAGTATTGGCTCCGCTTCCTCCTGAAACATTAGTCCAGCCCGAAGTTCCATTCACCGAACTTTGCCATTGATACGCAATCGTTCCTGCAGCTGTATTGGTAGTTGTCGCAGTGACCGTCATCGTATGGGTGTTCCCTGAACAAATTGTACTTCCTATGGGCTGAATGGAGACAACAGGGTCTGCAATAATCGTGAGCTTTGCCACATTACTCGTAACCTGTGTACAAGTACTCGAAACAATTACTCGATAATAATAATCTCCACTTGTTAAAGCATTATTAGTGGAAAAAGAAGCATTCGTTTGTCCTGAAATATTGGCCCAGCCCGTTACGCCATTGGCAGAAGTTTGCCATTGATAGGTATAAGGAGTTATGCTTCCGGTTGGGCTAGCCGTAAAAGTTGTGGTACCTCCCTCGCAAATGGTAGTGTCACTTGTTAATGCCGCAAGGGCTAAGTCAGAAGGTCGTATTATATTGACTTCATCTGCATACGAATTACAAGAACCATTACTAATTGTCCATTTTAATCGAGTTGTCCCTACTGATATATTCGTTACCGTAGTATTAAAAGCATTGGCATTGGTGATTACTGCCGTACCTCCGGGATTCGTTACAAAAGTCCAGACACCTGTTCCCGTTATCGGATTGTTTCCATTTAAGGTTGCGGTTCCCGTATTACAAATCGTCTGATCGGCTCCTGCATTTGCTAAAGGCGGCAATGCATTTACGGTTACCGAAACAGTACTGGAACTTGATGCACAAACTCCACTTGTAATCGTCCATCTAAAAACATAATTACCTGCCTGTGTTCCCAGAACAGTTGTTGTTGGCGAAGTGGCATCTGTAAAACCTACTGTTACCGGCCCTGAAACTTGTGTCCATAAACCCGTTCCAATTATTGGTGTATTTGCTGCCAGAGTAAGTGTTTGAAATTCACAGATACTAATTGGAGTTCCTGCATTTGAAGTGGATGGCAGAGGGTTAACCGTTAAAGTCATCTCATCAAAAAATTGACAGCTCAGATTTGTGGCCGTCCATCTCAAAACATAAGTTCCCGAAGTACTTGGTGTAAATGTAGAAGTCGGACTCGAAGCATCAGAAAAAACTCCTGCCGGTCCACTGGTTTTTGACCATTGTCCCATTCCAACAGTAATGACATTGGCAGCTAAAGTTGCACTATCAGATTCACAAATCGTCTGATCAGGTCCGGCATTAGGAACTGTTAAATCTGCAGTCACCGTAATTTGAACCGAATCTGTTGTAGACGGACAAAGTGCTCCATTGCTAACGGTCCAGCTAAAAATATATACCCCTCCTGTTTGTGTCAGATTGCTAACCGTTGTAGTAGGCATAATATCTGAACTAAATACCGCTGTAGTTGGTCCGGAAACCTGAGCCCATTTTCCCACTCCTGCCAGTGGTGGAATTGCCGTTAAATCTGTCACAGATCCGCAAATACTTTGATCACCACCCGCAATTGCCGGTGAAGGCGGTTCTGAATTCTCAATCCTAATTTGATCCGACTCACTACAGGTTCCTGAACTAACCGTCCAGTTAAACACATAAAAGCCATAACCCGGATTTATAAACATCGTATTAGGATCGGTATCATTTACAAAAGATCCTGTTCCCGGGCCGAATAATACCGTCCATTTTCCTGTTGTTCCGGGATCAGGTGTCGAAGCTGCCAGCTGAAATCCCCCTGCACCTACATCGCAAAATTCCTGATTAGGCCCCGCATTTGGAGGTGTTGTAATCTGACCGTTTACCGTTACCTGAATATCATCTGACGTTTCAGGACAAAGGCCTTGTGCCGCAATAGTATATCGAAACACGTAAACACCCGGTATTAAATTGGTTACCGCTGCGCTATTGTTACTGGTTGTTGTAATGATTGGCGCTCCTGCTCCTCCGGAAACATAGGACCAGGTTCCTGTACTGTTGGGATTACCCGTTAAATATAATGGTCCCTCTAAGCAGGTGGCATAATCAGACCCCGCAGCAGCAACTTCCGTTACTTTTACAGTCATCTGATCTTGATTTGTCGGACAATTTATTCCTGTAGAAGTGCTCCATTCTAAAATATATTCTCCCGTTATAAGTCCGGATAAAGTTGAATTGGCAGCTCTTGCATCTGAAAATACAGGTGAATTTGGTCCGCTGACCAACGACCATATTCCATTGCCAATCACCGGAGGAGTTGCTCCGAGAGTAACCGAATTTTGATTACAAACCGTTTGATCTGCTCCTGCGATTGCCGGTGAAGGACCTTCGTCAACATTAAGCTGTACGGTATCTGATGTACTCGCACAGAATCCTCGTGAAATGGTCCATTTGAACACCCATGAACCTGGAGTTAGTCCCGTGATTGTAGTAGTGGGACTAGTCGGATTTGTAATAACAGGTCCGTCTCCTCCACTAACCAATTCCCATAGGCCGCTTTCTCCGGAAGCTGGTGCATTTCCCGTTACTGTTGTATTATTGGCACATAGTCTTTGACCAGGACCTGCCTGAGCTACAGTAATATCGGGTGCTATAGTTATACCTACACTATCTTCGCCATCAGCACAGCCCACATTACTAACGGTCCACTTGAAAGTATAATCTCCGTCACTTAATCCTGTTACCGTAGTATTATATTGCGTTGGATTTGTAATGGTTACCGATGTTCCCGCTGTCTGAGTCCAAAGACCAGTTCCGGGAGTAGGATCATTTCCGTTTAAGGTAATCGTGCTGGTACCTGTCGGAAAACATTGAGCAGCTCCTGCATCGGCATCCGCTCCTTCTGTACCATTGGTAACAACATCAACTGTATCTGCCGACGTACCGCAGCCGTTTGCAATAGTCCAGGTAAAAGTATAAGTTGTATTGGCAGCCAATCCGCTTACTTTGGTATTTGGATCACCCGGATCGCTAATAATGACACCGGCACTGGGAGAAACTGTCCAGGTACCATTTTCGCTGTTCTGTATGGCATTTCCCTGTAATTGAACTTTTGCACCGAAACAAACAGCCTGATCAGGTCCCGCATTAGCATCTGTAGGGGCGACACTGGATACCAAAACCTCAGAAGTACTTTGAGATACTTCACAGGCTTCTCCACCGGAAATGGTCCATCTAAATTTATATGCCCCGTTAATTAAGGGAGATACTGTTGTAGTGGGGCTATTGACATCAGAAAAGGTGACAGTACTGGGCCCTGAAATCTGTGACCATTTTCCTTTCCCCCGAACGACCAGATTTCCCGCCAATGTTCCGGAAGTTGAATTACAAGGTACTATCTGCATCGTTCCCGCACTCGAGGTGGTAGGAGTTGCAGATACCACCAATGTCACATTATCATAAACGGTTTCGCACTGACTCCCCTGATTTGGCGCCTTAATTAACCGAACAACGTAAGTTCCTGAAAAAGTCAATTGACTAATTGTAAGACTGTTTCCTGAAAAATTCACCGGAGATGTCGGGAACGAAGGATAGGGCGGATTCAGAATGGGGTTGATACTTGGTCCTGATACGATCTGCCAGCTCATTTGCCCATTACCTGTAAAAGTTACCGGAATTATAGCTTCAGAATCATTACAGCCCAGAACCTGATCCGGACCTCCTGAAATGGATATTATATCTTCTAAGACTACCACATAATTAGCCGTCGTCACACAATTTGTTACGCTGTTCGTCAGGGTGTACAAAAAAGTATAGGTTCCTAATGTGGTCATTCCTGATACTGCTGTGGCCGGAGAAGTCGGATTTTGAATTACTGCTGTTGGGCCTCCGGTTTGTGTCCACTGCACACTTTCATTTACGTATCTTGGTATTGTTCCCTGAAGGATTGTTGAGGTTCGTCCGTCACAAAAAAAAGCTGTAGAACCACTAACATTAGTAACATCGGCTGTTGGCGGCGGAACTACTACCGTTACTTCATCCACTCCATTGGCACAGGTTCCGGCAACAGTCCATCTAAAAACATAGGTGCCTTCAAGCAGGCCTGTTACGGTTGTATTGTTTTGATTGGCATTCGTAAAAGTTGGAATACTTGGTCCTGAAACAACTGTCCAGGTACCTTGCTGCTGTCCCGGTGTATTTCCGCCAAAACTCCCATTAAGAGTAACGGTCTGAGTAGCAGAATAACAGTTTGAAAGCGTGATGTCAGATCCTGCAGTAACAGGCATTCTTCCGCCCAAGCTTGAAATAACTACATCATCCGTTGAAGTACAGGATGCATTTGTTATGGTCCATCTTAGCGTAGTCGAACCGGAGCTATTTCCGGAAACGGTAATAGTACTAGTGGGAGAATTTGGATTGTTAATTGTAACTCCGGCACTATTATTTCCTACAATACTCCAGGTTCCTGTTTCTGTTCCTCCTACTGCGTTTCCGTTAAGTGGATATGTCCCCTGACAATAGGTTTGATCCGACCCTGCATTTGCATTTGTAAGTGGCGAAACCGTCACCACAACATCATCAAATATGGTTGAATCGTCACCACATTTAGCCGTTAATCTAAAAGTATAACTATTTCCGGGAACCGCTCCCTTAATTAAGGTCTGCAATGCATTCGGATCATCGATTTGTAACGCTGGTCCTCCTATCTGACTCCATTTCGGAGCATCCATAAAATTAGTCCCCGGTGCCGTATTGGCTGTCCCCAGTAAATAAAACTGATCTGGTGGTAAAGATGTTGCTCCACCCGGACAAATTGTTCTGTCTGCATTTGCATTTACAGTACAATTCTGCGAAAAAGTATAAACGGGAAGTACAAATAAAAAAAAGAAAAGCGTTTTATTTAGTCCTTTATGTAATTTATCAGAGTAATTTAATTTCATAAATTTAAATTTTTGAATTAAAAACAAAGAAATAACAGTAAAAACGTTGGGGCGGCTTAACACAAATTTAATAAAAAAAAGCTTATCAAGTCAATAAATACACTGATTATTAAGCAGTTACAAAGCAAAAGCAATTAAAAAACACAACTAACTGATTATCAGCAAATTACACTTGTCGAAAGATTTTATTTGTATGAAAAAATTAAATTAGAGCTCCTAAAATCATTAAAAAACCAAAAAAACAAGACAAACTACATCCTGTTTTTAGTTTTATTCAAGAAAGAGAATATTGCGTTTTAAGCCATCAAATTTGGTTCTTTTGATAGGGGAATTTTTAAAAACTAACCGAAAAGTTTCCTCGGTAATTTCGATCCAATCCTTTTTAGAAAAGGAAAGTAGTTCCGGATTAGGATTGAATAAAGGTTCGGAATGCGGCTTTGAGAACCGATTCCACGGACAAACATCCTGACAGGTATCACAGCCAAACATCCATTCATCAAACTTTCCCTTCATTTCATGAGGTATGTTTTCTTTGAGTTCGATCGTGTAATACGAAATACATTTACTGCCGTCGACTACGTGAGGAGCCACTATTGCCTGTGTGGGACAGGCATCAATACAGGCGGTACATGATCCGCAATGATCTGTTGTAGCATGGTCGTACTCTAAATCTAAATCCAGAATAAGTTCGGCTATGAAATAAAAGGATCCTACTTTTTGAGTTAGCAGGTTACCGCTTTTACCAATCCAGCCCAGTCCGCTTTTTGCTGCCCAGGCCCGATCTAAAACGGGTGCCGAATCTACAAAAGCGCGGCCTGATACTTCTCCTATATTTTCCTGAATCGAGTGTAAAAATTCTTTTAATTTTTCTTTAATCACAAAATGATAATCCTGACCGTAGGCATATTTCGAAATTTTAAAACTTTCGTCGGTCTGGGTTTCTGTTGGGTAATAATTTAGTAAAAGCGACACTACACTCTTGGCATCATCTACTAATAAAGTAGGATCCAGACGTTTGTCAAAATAGTTCTCCATATACCCCATCTGCCCATGATGGTTGTTGTTTAACCATTTTTCAAGACGCGGCGCCTCCTCTTCCAGAAATCCTGCTTTGGATATTCCACAAGAAAGAAAACCAAGCCTCTTGGCTTCAGCTTTTATAAATTTTGAATAGGTCTCTTTAGAATTGATTGTCATCTTTTAGAGAATAAAACTTCTATTCCAACAGGTTTTAAAGTAATTAACGGATTGAATTGAACCGTATCAGTCTCCGATTTAATTACATATTTTTTCACAATATGAGCCACAGTAAGGCACATTTCATAGATCGCAAATCCGGCTCCGATACACATTCTTGGTCCGGCTCCGAAAGGATAAAAATATTGCATCGAGTGTTTCTTTTGTTCTCCAAGAAAACGCTCCGGGATAAACTCTTCGGGGTTTTCCCAGTATTTAGGATTTCGATGCAACTCATAAAAAGAAACTCCAATTAATGTTCCTTTTTTTAAATGATACGATCCAATGGTATCGTCTTCAACATTTTGCCGGTCTGTAATCCAGGCTGGCGGATACAGTCGCATCGTTTCATTGATAACGGCATTCAAATAGGTCATCTTTTGCAATTGTTCTACTACATTCTCTGTTTGTGCTTCGATTTCCAGAATTTCATCCAATACTTTCTGCTGTATCTCCGGATTTCTTCCCAAAAGGTATAGTGTAAAAGTTAAGGCATTGGCACTGGTTTCATGTCCGGCAATAAAAAGAATTTTAATTTCATCGATCAGTTGTTTGACCGACATTCCTTCACCGGTATCTTCGTAACGTGTTTCTAAAAGCAGCTGAAGCAAATCGTTTACGGGCTCTCCCGAAGTGGTTCGCTCGTCAATAATTTCCTGAATGATTCGGTTGTTCTCTTCGGCCAGTTCCAAATGTTTTGCCACCTGACCACTCACAGAAAACCACCATGCTTTATGGGGAAGCCGAATTTCTTTGATCAAAAAATTCTGAACTTCTTCGATGATGTATTTGATCCGATTTAATTTCTCTTCCGAAATCGAAAGATGAAACAGTGATTTCGCCACTACATTAAATGCAAGCTGACTCATAACCGGAAAGAGATCAATGCACTTTTCTTCCTCCAATTCCTTTAATTCTGAAACGATTGTCTCATTCATATTCTCAACCAGCTGATTCATTTTCTGTTTATGAAACGCGGGCTGAATGAGTCGTCTTTGTTTCAGCCAAAAATCACCGTCAACGGTCAAAAGTCCTTTTCCCAAGTATTTTGAAAGATAAACGGACTGAAATTTAGATTTGTGATAGTTCCTTTGATTTTTCTGTAAAATATGCTGGGCAATCTCATTATCACGCGATAAAATCAAGTGTTTCGAACGTCCTATCTGAAGCGAAAAAGAATCCCCAAACTGATCAAAATATCTTTTATGATAAGGAATAGGGTTTCTGCGCACTCCTTCGGCATCTAAAAAGAACCTTACGATCGAAAGCTTGTTCGGGTACTTGTATTTTTTATTTTCAGACATGCTTAACAGGATTAAAACAATCCGCCCTGAATGTTGGTGTTTATTTTTCCTAAATGTTTATAGGCCTTATCCGTAACCTCACGTCCACGTGGTGTACGCATAATAAAACCTTCCTGAATCAAAAAGGGTTCGTAAACTTCTTCAATGGTTTCACTGCTTTCTGATACAGCAGTTGCCAAAGTCGAAAGTCCTACGGGGCCACCTTTGAATTTATTAATAATGGTCAGTAAAATTTTATTATCCATTTCATCCAATCCATGCGCGTCTACATTTAATGCTTTTAAGGCATAACGTGCAATTTCGATGTCGATGGTTCCATTTCCTTTTATTTGTGCAAAATCGCGAACTCTTCGCAATAATGCATTGGCAATACGAGGTGTTCCACGGCTTCTGCCGGCTATTTCGATAGCGGCATCCAATGAAATTGGCATTTTAAGTATAGAAGAACTTCTTTCAACAATCGTGGTCAAAAGTTCAGTGGTGTAGTATTGTAAACGGGATGAGATTCCAAAACGAGCTCTCATCGGAGCTGTCAACAATCCGGAACGCGTTGTAGCTCCTATCAGCGTAAAAGGATTCAGATTGATTTGTACCGTTCTGGCATTTGGTCCGGATTCAATCATAATATCGATTTTGAAATCCTCCATAGCCGAGTACAAATACTCTTCGACAATAGGACTCAAACGGTGAATCTCATCAATGAATAAAACGTCTCTTTCGTCAAGATTGGTCAATAAACCTGCCAAATCTCCCGGTTTGTCCAAAACAGGACCTGAAGTAATTTTGATCCCCACTTCAAGCTCATTGGCCAGAATGTTCGCCAAAGTAGTTTTACCCAATCCCGGAGGTCCGTGAAAAAGAGCGTGATCAAGTGCTTCACCACGCTGATTAGCGGCAGCAACGAAAATCTTTAGGTTCTCTAAAACCTGATCTTGTCCTGCAAAATCATCAAATGACAGTGGACGCAATCTTTTTTCAAGATCTAATTCTTCCGGATTGTACCCTTTTGTAGTGGGATCTAAGTTTTCATTCATTTTACAAAGATAGACAAAGAAATTAGTTTGTAAAACAGTTCTATTTCAAATTCCAAGTTTCAAGTTTCAGGTTTCGAGTTTCAGGTTTCGAGTTTCGAGTTTCAAGTTTCAGGTTTCAGGTTTCAGGTTTCAGGTTTCAAGTTCTAAATCATTCCTTTGCGGGGTAATGGCGGAACAACCCTTCGTTATCCGCCATTTGAATTGCGATACTCTTTTTAGGAAATGTTTTTTAAGAAGTCTAAGAGCTTTACTTCCCTCTTAATGATTCTTACCAGCATTACTCCAAAAAACAGTAAAAAACCAAATCCGCTGACAAGGATATAGAGATAAAACCCTTTGGAGAAATTTTCTTTAAAAACGGGCAAAAGCAAGGTAAATCCGACAATATAAGTCAGATAAATTATGGGCGTAAAAATGTAATGTATTTTTTTTCTCCATTGATAAAACCGTTGAGCCTGCTTACTGTATTCGATTAAGGGAACATCTGTTTTTAAATTCTCAAATTTTCTTGCGCTCCTCCACTCCAGAGCGATACGAACCACCAGCATGGTAATCATAATTCCCAATCCGAAACTGAATACCGTTTGTTTGTAGGCTCCCACCCAAATGTAATAGGCGATGAGTATGATTGCCGTCAGACTCAGAATTATTCTGGTCCAAAGATGATTGCGCTTTATTTTTTTAGTATGTGCTTCTGCCTTTTCAATGACATCATTGGCGGCTGGTTTTATATTGGATGCTGCTTGCTGATCCCAAATGTTTTGTAAATCTTCAAATGTTTTCATTTTGTACACATTGCATTAAACTTTTTTTAATTCGATGAATTCTAACCCGAAGTGCTTCTTCAGTGATTCCGATTACTTCTGATATTTCCGGATATTCGATACCATCTAAGATCATCAGAATGATCATTTTATTGGTTTCTTCGAGCTTTTGTATGCACTGATACATTTGCTGAAGCTGTTCTTCTTTTTCATCCGAATAAGTTTCCGAAGCAACCTTAGGCAGTATATCAGTTCTGACTTCTTTTCTCACAGATGATTTTCGTAAATAAAGAAGACAGGTATTAACGGTGATCCTGTAAATCCACGTGCTGATGCTCGATTCATTCCGAAAGGTATCTAAATGCTCCCAAACCTTGATGAAAACTTCCTGAACTGCATCAGAAGCCAATGCAATATCTCCACAAAAATAACCTTTGCACAAACGAAACACTTTATTATAATGTTTGTTATAGATCTCGTTAAATTGTTCTTTTTTATTCACCTTAACGTATTTCTGATTTTACTTTTTCCATGAACCACTCCGGTTGATCGTACATTACAAAATGTGCTGAATTTGCTGCATAATAAATTTTAACGGATGGCAGATTTTCATATTGCGCTTTATAAGTATTTTGTACGGTAGCAAGATCGGGATTTGTGGCCGCTAAAATTACTACCGGGATTTTAATTTTGGCAATTTCTTTGCGCAAATCTAAATTAAGCATATCGATATAACCGTATACATAGGTTTTCCTGTCGGCCACACTCATCCATTCGTTGATTGTTTTTTGCTTTTCTTTGTTGAGACACATATAAGATGTTGCCTGAGAATTCATCGCATTGAAAGCCTTTTGGTCCATTCCCAGCATCATTTTGCTTTGCGGATTGTCATAAGGAATGACTTCTCCTTTGTAGTTCGGAATCATTAAAGCTGCACTTGCAGGTAAAGCGTCCACAAGGATTACTTTTTTGAACAAATTGGTTTCTTCGGCTGCCAGCCACAAACTTAGAGTTCCTCCTAAACTGTGCCCCATTAATGTGGCTTTCTTTAGTTTTTTGGTCTTTACATAAGAGACAACCTGATTTTTTATTGTAGACAACCAAGGGCCTTCAATTGGAGGAACATTTCCAAACCCTGCAAAAGTAAAAATGTGGCATTCGTAATTTTTAGAAAGTTCAGCTACGGTTTCGTTCCACACTTCTCCAGTACAGCCAAAACCCGGAAATAATAAAACAGGTGCTCCTTTTCCTTTTACGTCGACCTTAAAAGCGGTTTGCGAAAAAACAGATTTTGAAATAAGAAGCATCAATGCGATCAGTAAAATTGATTTAGTTTTCATAATGTTATTTTTTAAAGTTTCTCTTTTGATGCAGTGCCATACTATTTGTTACCTCAAAAAATACTTTTTTTCAAAATAAATTATAAACCCATAATCTGCGGTACTTCACGCGTGTTTTTGTTGCGTAAAAAAACGGAATAACGCAGCTATTTTAGTTATTTAATCTCTTTCAGAATACTCTCAGCTATTTTATTATAGTCATTGTTGTAGTGATGTGACCCGGGCAAAGCAATAGTTTTGATTCCGGCTTCTGAAAAACGATTGCGGGTTGCGGCGTCTTCTTCATCTCCAAAAAAACAAATTGGATTGTAGGACTTGATTTTTTTTATTTCGGAAATCACATCAAAAGTGTCCTTCGAACTTTCCATACTCAGCATGTCTGCAATATGAATTTCAAAATCGGCTTTTGCATCCGGAGACAGCAAATACAATCCTTTTAATTTTTCTTTCAGGGATTCCGGAAAATTACCTGCTACAAACGGAATTACAGAAGCACCAAATGAATAACCGGCAAGTAGGAATGTTTTTCGATTCCATTGCTGTAAATAATGTTCAACCGCTTTGACTATTGCATTCGAAGTCTCGACAGGAGTTTTTGCGTTCCAAAAATATTTCTGCGAATCCAATCCTATTACGGCAATTCCTTTCTCTGCCAAAGTTTCCCCGACAGATTGATCAAAACTGGTCCATCCTCCATCACCTGAAATTAAAAAAGCGACAGGCAAAGATTCATTTTTACTTTTTGTCGGAATTAAAATTAAAGGCATTTCAAAAGGCAAAGGTGCAAGGTGCTGTTCTTGAAGCAAAAGATTTTGTTCTGATTTCTGCTGACTATAATTTGGGGTATTCAAAATCTCCCTGAAGGCAGCTGTAAATTGTGGCAGCCAGTTTTTAGTAACCGAAAAACCATGTCCCACTTTGGGCAGTGTTATTAGTTTTCCCTGCTTCATGCCTTCCATGTATTTTTTAGTGTCAGCATAATTACAAACCTGATCGGTGATTCCTTGCAAGACGATAAAAGGAGCCGATAATTTTTCGGTTTTTTCCAGAAAATAAGCTTTTCCTTCTTTCAAAACATGTGAAGTCAGTCCGGAACCGTCACATAAAGTCCTGTCAGTTTCTATATCGGGACAAAAACCTAAAGCGATGGCTCCGCCAAAAGTATTCGCGGGAGCCTGAGCCAGCATACCATAGATTAGGGTTGCACCCGAAGAATATCCGGCCAATATTGGCTTTAGATATTGCTTCATCTTTATCTTTTTTTGCAGCAGCAGACTAAGCTCTTCAAAGTCTCCGGCAGGATAATAACATTTAGATTTTTCTTTTTTGATTTCCTTAAAATAATGCTGAATATCAATCCCCGCAACCACAGCTCCCTGGTCGGCAATATTTTTAGCCATATCGACCACACCGCTGTTCCATCCACCATCACCCGAAACGAACAAAACAACTGCTGTTGGTGCTGTACCAGGCTTGTATATCATAATTTTTCCAAATGCTCCAACCCTTAAAGTATCTGTTGTTACGGCATAAACATTAGTCCCAAAAATAAAAACCGACAGAAGAAGTGTTACGACTTTGTTCATCTTGATTGTTTTTTAACATTACGAAATCTTAAATTATAGTTTTCCTATTATACATTATGACCGAAATTGCAATAAAATAAACATACAGATTCAGCAGAAAAAGCCTTTGCCATAATCCTTTGCATAAAGCAATAAAATCACCTGCCTCAGAAGGAAAACGAATCCCAAAGCACAACAGTGTAATACCGCCAATGATAAAAATGATCCATGAAAAACGGTAAAACCCGGGATTGTTTCCTTTTGAAATCACTCTGCACATTACTAAAGGCAACAATACTGCAGCAATAATTCCGACACCTCCTGCAATATCATGTAAAAGAAAAGAGAAAGTCCTTTTACCGTTTATGATATCCGCTTTAAACAAACCGGAGCCTATCCCTTCTCCTAATCCATACATCATAATCAACAAAGAAGCAACTTTTACATATCGCCCGTCTTTATCAAAGGCTTTTCTGAAAAGGACTCCAAAAAAAATAAATACGATTCCAATTAAAATCCACCAGGCAGAAATTAATTTGGATACCGGACTAATAGTTGCTCCCAAAGAACTAATGGTGTTCTGCAGCTGACTATACTCCTGATAACACCTTCCTAAGACAAACAGTACTACAAAATCAGAAATACAGGTAATTATACAGATTACTGCTGAGACTCTAACCCAATTGAACGGTACTGTTTTCCCGGCCTTCATCTTCTTAATTATGGTTTTACAACTTTATTTAAAACTAACGGGGCCTGTAGCAAATCATAATCATGTGTATACACTAAGTATTTATTATACCAAACCGGGGAAAATTTTTCTTTAAAATCACGCAATCCTTTATAATGTGAAAAATACTTAATTCTTTCATACGCAAACTTCATTGACTTTTCCGAAAAAGTGTCCGGTTCTTCAATTCCACTCATCGCAGCTAATCCTAAATTGACTGAGGTACAGCCCTGAGTTTTCAAATAAGCAAAAAGTTCTAAAAGGATAAAATCGATGATGCCATTTGGCGCATCATTGGTTTTCCGAATCAAATCGTATGTTCCTTCTCCTTTAGCATAATCCGGAATCACATTTAAAAAAGCCACAATTTTCTCTTCAGCATTTTCCACTGTTATGATGGTTTGCTGTTTGAGTTCTTCCCAATCAAATTTACCTTGCGAAAAAATGATTTCAGTTCTTCCGGTACCCGCAAGCCATTCATCACTTACCGCTTTAACTTTTTGCAGTAATCCATCCTTAACCGGTGCGGTATGAATGGTAGTCTTAAAACCCTTTTCTTTGACTTTGCTTATCGCATTACGCAATGATTTTTTAGCACCTCCTTCCATCGTAAATACCGATAAATCCACAACAGCTTCCTGCCCTATAAACAAATTCTTTTTGTGCAGTGAGACAAAGAGTTCTAAATTTTCTTCGGGAACACGATAATAAATACTTCGCAAGCCATTCTCGTAACAATACTCGTCAAACTCGATAATGCACTGTTTAAATTCATCCTCCGATGCTGCCACGGGGTTTTCTAAAACCACCGCAAAACTATCCCCCACACGATAAGCTAAAAAAGACTTTTTACTTTTAGCTATAAAAATATTTTTATCGTCATACGTTTTAAAATAATCTAAAGCAGAAGTTCCATACTGATTCAGAAGATCATTAGCAGATAAAAAATCATCTTCTACTGCTTCCTTTTTTATGGTATAGGGACGGATTAAGGCAAAGATCAAAAAGCCTATGGATAAAAAACCACTAATGTTGATGGAAAGTAAAAAGCGCCTTGCAAATCTGTCGAGGGGAACCAAATCAGAGCTCCCCACCAAAAAATAATTTTGGAGCCCATATCTAATAGATTGCTGCCAGTGAAAATCGATGCCAAAATGTTTCTTATCCAAAAAGTAGAATCCCAGAATGCTGTATATTAAAACAGCTGCCATAGTGATTAAAACTGTTTTTAATCCGATACTCTGCAGGTGCGCATTGCTCTTGATATAATATTCTTTTCTGGTAATAATCAAACTGATAAAAACAATCAGAGCGATTACCGCTTCTTCATAATCAATTGCCTTTGTGAGGTGTCCGATCACAGAAATACCACTTAAGAAAATGGCAGACCACCACGCATTTCGCAAACCTTTGAGCATAAATGTCGCATTTACCAACATGAATAAACCCGCGGTTATCACAAAATCATTTGATGCTTTAATAGCCGAGACGGGAATAATGTTTCTCAGGATGTGCAATCGTTCTGAAATAGCCGGAGTTAATACAGACACTATGTTTATTAACCCAAGGACAAAAAGTAAAAACGAAGGCACAACCCGCATCAATAAGGTATTCGCATTAAACAAAAAGAGGAATGCCCCTGCAACTAATGGAATCCAAAATTCGAAGAAACGATACAAAAAAGTGATGGCGATAGCACTAACATTATCAAACCCGAATTGTATTAATATAAAACTCATTGAGATTTCTATAGCTCCTAACCCCCGCAGAAACGGAGAAACGATTAAAAAAATAACCGAAACAATATACCCTATTACAGCGGCAGGCAATGACGGCTCAAATCCCAAAGCGATCATCGCAATATACAAATGTGCTATTCCGGCAAACTCGATGAGCACGGAATAAAAAACAACTTGCAGAAATTTCTTTTTTAAGATTCTGTTTTGCTGTAAATCATCCAAAAAGACAACTGCAGAAGGAAGAAGTTTTATAATGAGACGGTACAGAGCCCCTTTTTTTAATATCGAATCATAAATCAGAAAAAGAAATAGAGCCAAGATCACAACCGCTCCCAAGGCATATCCTTCACCAGATCCCGCAGTTCCCTCCAATAAAGAGTAGATTAACGCCGGTATTGCCACAATAATAACCGAGAGTATCCCGACAAAACCATAAACTACAGAAGCAAAATGAATTTGAGTTGGTTTTACACCGCTCTTTTCAATGGATTTTGTAAAAAAAGCTAAAGAAGAAATTCCACCCGCCGGCAAAAAAACGCTTACAAAATTTCGTTTGAGAAATAAAATAATGGCCTGTTTAAAAGATATCCCGCTTTGAACAGCTTTAAAAGAGGCAAAATACATTAACGCCTGAAGAGATACATACAAGAAAGCAAGAGCAATTCCGCACGAAACCCAAAAAAAGCTGGCATTGGTAATTACAGTATTAACTTCAACTAATTCCGAACGTTCGTGTTTGATAAACCAGATTCCAATTCCGATAAAAAAAATAGTAAATACAAACTGTCTGATAATTTTATCATTCTCACGTAAAAAAGAGACTCCCTTTCTGTCTTTAAAAAAACTAAAAATTGTATTGGAAATCACTTGTGTCTTCATATTACCAGCGAATAATTTACTTATGAAAAATGAAACCTGTTTCTATATAAATATACAATAATTATCTATCTGTCAATTATTTAGTTTGCTATTTTTCTCACTTTTACAAACTATACCAAACTAAGGGTAATTATGACTACATCTAATTACCTTTTTTAGATCAAGAACAAAAGTTGGCGAGAAAAAGGCTAAAAGCCTGAAAAGCTCGGGCATAGTGCGAAGCGCTATAATTTAGATTAAGGTGTAGAATTACCCTGAATGGGCAAAAGCACTTTTCAACTCCAACAAATTCTGATAAAAAAATAACACTCATAGAGAATCTCACACAAAATATGCCGCATACTTTTCTTTGCGATCAGGCTTTTGCCATAGCCCTTCAAAGCAAATCCGGATTTCAATAGTGCTCCTGTCACAATTGAAATCCGGATTCAAATGTTTTCCTATGCAAATGAAATAATCCGATTCACATTCTAAACGCGCAGTTTATAAAAACAAAAAAGACTGTCTTTGCAGACAGTCTTTTAAAGTATTTTTAGTGGTGTAAAACTTCTTCACCTTCTTTCATCGGTACATTTTGTGGTACAAAATCTACATCGTGATTTGGGTTACTGTAGTCATACGGCCAACGGTATACGTGAGGAATTTCACCTGGCCAGTTACCGTGGATATGTTCTACAGGAGTAGTCCACTCTAATGTTGTTGATTTCCATGGATTCTGAACAGCTTTCTTACCGTAGAAAATACTAACGAAGAAATTGTATAAGAATACTAATTGGAACGCACCTCCTACAAGAGCGAATGTTGTAATTAAAACATTCACATTTTGCAAATCATCAAATAATGGGAAGTTTGTGTTTGTATAATAACGTCTTGGTAAACCAGCTAATCCAATAAAGTGCATTGGGAAGAATACTCCATAAGCACAAACTGCCGTTACCCAAAAGTGAATGTAACCTAAGTTTTTATTCAACATTCTACCGTACATTTTAGGGAACCAGTGGTAAATACCAGCAAACATTCCGTAAAGTGCAGAGATACCCATTACTAAGTGAAAGTGAGCAATTACGAAGTAAGTATCGTGAACGTTAATATCTAAAGTACTGTCTCCTAAAATGATTCCTGTTAAACCTCCAGTGATGAAAGTAGAAACCATTCCGATAGAGAATAACATTGCAGGATTGAATTGTAAGTTACCTTTCCATAAAGTTGTGATCCAGTTGAACGCTTTTACAGCAGATGGAATTGCAATCAATAAAGTTGTGAAAGTAAATACAGATCCTAAGAAAGGATTCATACCTGAAATAAACATATGGTGACCCCAAACAATTGTAGATAAGAATGCAATTGCAAGAACTGACATAATCATCGCTCTGTAACCAAAGATTGGTTTACGAGAGTTTGTAGCCATAATTTCAGAAACAAGACCCATTGCTGGTAAGATTACGATGTAAACCTCAGGGTGTCCTAAAAACCAGAATAAGTGTTCGAACAATACAGGAGAACCACCTTGGTAGTGTAAAACTTCTCCGGCAATATAGATATCAGATAAGAAGAATGAAGTACCAAAACTTCTGTCAAAGATCAATAATAAAGCAGCTGACAATAGTACAGGGAACGAAATAACACCAATAATAGCTGTTACAAAAAATGTCCAGATTGTCAATGGAAGTCTTGTCATAGACATTCCTTTTGTTCTAAGGTTGATAACCGTTACAATGTAGTTCAAAGATCCCATCAAAGAAGATGCAATAAAGATAGCCATTGAAACTAACCATAAAGTCATACCTGTTCCAGAACCTGGGATTGCTTGTGGTAAAGCACTTAATGGAGGGTAAATTGTCCAACCTGCAGATGCAGGTCCAGCTTCAACAAATAAGGAACATAACATTACTACAGCAGATAAGAAGAACAACCAGTATGAAATCATATTCATAAATCCGGAAGCCATATCTCGCGCTCCAATTTGAAGTGGAATCAATAAGTTACTAAAGGTTCCGCTCAAACCGGCCGTCAGTACAAAGAATACCATGATGGTACCGTGAATGGTAACCAAAGCCAGATAAATATCATTTGCCATTACACCATCAGGTGCAAATTTATCTCCTAATAAAACATTAAAAATTTTAAAAGACTCTTCTGGCCAAGCCAATTGCATTCTGAAAAGCAACGACATTGCAATACCAATTACTCCCATTACAATACCTGTAAGTAAGTATTGCTTAGCAATCATTTTGTGATCAATACTAAAGATATATTTAGTAATGAACGTGTCTTTATGATGATGTTCGTGCTCGTGATCGTGTCCGTGATCGTGACCGTGCGCTTCTGCTGACATATATGTGTACTTTAAATTTTCTTAATAAATATTATCTCATAGCCACTTTAGCTACAACTGCCTTAACCGTATCGATAACTGCTTTCACAGTATCTTTAGCAGTGCTATCTGTGCTCGCTTTTGCTTCTTCACCAGCCTTTTTTTCAGCATCTGCAGCAGCGGCAGCTTTAATATCCTGAGCTAATGTAGTTTTTTCGCTTAACCATTTTTTATAATCTTCCGGAGTGTCAACAACTACTTTCATTTGCATGTTGTAGTGAGAAGCTCCACAAATTTTATTACATAATAATAAATAGTCAAATGTATAAGGATCTAAAGCTGTTCCACCTTTAGCTACTAACTCAACGCTTTTTTCAGCTCTAAGTTTGTTGATGTGTGCAACTTTCTCCACCATAAACGGTAACTCTCTGTATTCAGAAGTTGTGTAAGTTGGAATAAAAGCAAATTCAGTCACCATTCCAGGAACACAGTTCATCTGTGCTCTAAAGTGTGGCATGTAAGCAGAGTGTAATACGTCTTGAGAACGCATTTTGAAATGTACTTTTTTACCTTTTGGAATATGCAATTCACTAACTACGATATCATCCTGAGCATTAGGATCAGACATGTCTACTCCTAAAGTATTTACACCTTCAATTAAACGAACGTTTGCTTTTCCTAAAACATTGTCCTGACCAGCATATCTTGCTGTCCATTTAAATTGTTGAGCGTATAATTCAATTTCAATTACATCCTCGTCTTTATCAACAAACATAATGTTGTTCCAAGCGTACAATCCGTAAAGGATTAAACAAGCTAAAACTACAGATGGAATGATACTCCAAATTGCTTCTAATTTATTACTATCAGCAAAGAATAAAGCTTTTTTATCTTTATGTCCTCTGTTTTTAAAAGAGAACCAGTATAATAATCCTTGTGTAATAACCTGAACTGTGAATATTAATACCCATGTAATGTTCATTAAGTTATCTACTAAAAGCCCGTGCTCTGAAGCCGGTGTATGAAGTGCTAAATTACCCCATTTCAATAAACCGTAAATCGTAAAGATATAAATGAAAGCTAAGAAGCCAAACATGATATACCCCTGAACATTATTATCATTATCGGATGCCACTTGCGAATCGTCCGAAGAAGCGGATCCCACTTGCGTAAGATCGAATATCTTGGTCAATTGCCACAATGCAACTGCTAATAAAACTAAAACTATAATTACCAACAAACTTGTCATCTGTTTACTTCTTTAAATATTAATAATGAAAATGTTTACTTTCTTCAATGAAAGGATTTCTTTTTGCTAACAAAGGAGCTTTAGTTAATGCAGTAAATACAACAAAAATAAATAAACCTAAGAAGAAAAGAATAGATGCAATTTCAGAAACTCCAATAAACCATTTATCTCCAACTGTAGCAGGCATAATCATATTAAAGAAATCAACATAGTGTCCTAACAAGATCACTACACCAGCCATTACAATAACCCAGTTAAGACGTTTGAAGTCTGTATTGATCAATATTAATAATGGGAACAAAAAGTTCATAACTACAGCTCCAAAAAATGGCAAGTTGTATAATTGAATTCTAGTTACAAAATAAGTAACCTCTTCCGGAATGTTTGCGTACCAGATCAACATGAATTGTGAGAACCATAAGTATGTCCAGAATACACTGATACCAAACATAAATTTAGCTAAATCGTGAATGTGACTTGTATTTACATATTCTAAATATCCTTTAGATTTTAAGTAAATAGTAACCAATGCTATTGTAGTAATACCGCTTACAAAGAAAGAAGCAAAAACATACCATGCAAATAAAGTACTGAACCAGTGTGGGTCAAATGACATAATCCAATCCCACGCCATGATAGACTCAGAAACAATAAAGAATACTAAGAATCCCGCAGAGATTTTGAAGTTCTTTTTGTAGTAAAGATCATCATTAGCTTCGTCCTGAGCTAAACAGTTCTTTCTGGAATAGTGACGGTAAATGTTCCATCCTAATAAAAAGATTGCTGCTCTAACGATCCAGAAAGGAAAGTTTAAATAACCTGATTTTCCAGCAATGATTGCATCGTAGTTTGCATGTTTTGGATCTGTAACTCCTTCTCCTAACCATACAAATATGTGATTAAAATGCAATCCGCAAAGTACCAGAATAATAAAGAATATTACAGAACCAGCTGGTAAGTAAGCTGTGATTCCCTGCATTACTCTGAATAAAACCGGAGACCATCCTGCTTGAGCCACTTGTTGAATAGCATAAAAAGCTAATACTCCCATAGAAAGCAACAAGAAGAAAATAGAGGCAACATATAATGCTGACCAAGGCTTGTTTTGCAATTGGTGTAATACGTGTTCTAAATGTTTTTCATGTTCACCTGCGGCATCAACTTTCGCATGCTCACCACCTTCGTGTGAGTCATGTGAAACTTTTGCAGCTTCATGAGAAACTGCTGGAGTTTCTTCGTGCGCTGCACCTTTAAGTGAATCATGTGAAGCTTCTGCTTTTTCATGAGAAGCTGCCGGAGCTTCTGCATGTGCAGCACCTTCATGTGAAGCTTCAGTAGCTTCATGACCTGCAGTTTCATGAGAAGCTTCAGCAGCTTCACCATGTGCAGCTCCATGAGAACCATGAGCATCTGCAGCTAGTATTTTTTCAACTTCTTGAATATCTTTAGGTGCATTTAAAAAACCATACCCAATCCCTAATAGGCCAAGAACCATTAGGACGATAGAAAAAGTTTTTAATTTACTTGAAAATGTATACATATCTATTACGATCAGTTTGTTCAACAATTATAATTGGCTTTTTAGTTTTAGAACATAGTCAGCAACTAACCAACGTTCGTGGGCACTTAATTGATTTGCATGTGAACCCATTGCATTTAAACCATAAGTCTCAACGTGAAAGATACTTCCTTCAGTGATAACTCTGTCTTTATAGCTAGGTACTCCAAGAAATTTTTCTCTTTCAACCAATTTACCTTTACCGTTT
Organism: Flavobacterium sp. N502540; assembly: GCF_025947365.1. Lineage (NCBI taxonomy): Bacteria > Pseudomonadati > Bacteroidota > Flavobacteriia > Flavobacteriales > Flavobacteriaceae > Flavobacterium > Flavobacterium sp. N502540. The sequence continues at coordinate 2,388,645 of NZ_CP110012.1, read as the reverse complement.
CCAGTTGCACCATGGCAGCTGATACAGTAAATTTCGAAAAGTTCTTTTCCTTTTTCAGAACTTTTTTCAGCTTCAGTCAAAGGTGATTTTAAATTTGCTTTCGCTAATTCATAACCAGCCGTTGAATTCTCATACTCATAAGGTTCAAAACCTCTATTGATAGTTCCTTCTACAGGAAGCTGTCCTTCTTTTCCTCCTTTAAATATTTTTGCTTCTGTATATGGCTCGTAAGCAACAGATTCATACATATTTGGGAAATACTGATAGTTTGGTGCCGAATTATTGTGGCAAGATGAAACTAAAATAGTTATACCAACTAAAAGTGTTATTTTATATATCCTTTTCATAGCTACAATTAATTCTTTTCAATTACTTTAACTTCAACAGCTCCTGTTCCTTCGAAAAAAGAAACCAATTCTGCTTCGTTATCATTTACAGCAACTTCCATTAAGAAATGGTCGTCTGTTGTTCTTACATCAGGATTTTCAGCTTGTTTGAATGGCCACAATCTACTTCTCATGTAAAAAGTGATCACCATTAAGTGGGCAGCAAAAAATACAGTCATCTCAAACATAATTGGCACAAAAGAAGGCATATTCTGAATGAAACTAAAACTTGGTTTTCCACCAATATCCTGAGGCCAGTCATGAATCATGATATAACTCATCATGAATGTTGCAACAGAAATACCAACACATCCGTATAAAAATGCACAAATTGCTAATCTTGTTGGTGCTAAGCCCATAGCTTTATCCAATCCGTGAACTGGGAATGGAGTAAAAACCTCTTCAATATGATGATGAGCAGCTCTGGTTTTCTTTACTGCATCCATCAAAATATCATCGTCATTATAAATGGCGTATATTACTTTATTACTCATGGTGTGAATCTTTATTTGCTGCTCTTTCTCTAATATAATTATCTCCTGTTCCTTTCAAAATTGTTTTCACCTCCGCCTGAGCAATTACAGGGAATGTTCTGGAGTATAATAAAAACAATACGAAGAAGAAACCAATTGTTCCGATGAAAATTCCAATATCAACGAATGTTGGTGAGAACATTGTCCAAGAAGATGGAAGGTAATCTCTATGTAAAGAAGTAACAATAATTACGAATCTTTCAAACCACATTCCGATGTTTACTACAATCGAAATAATGAATGAGAACATGATACTTGTTCTTAGTTTTTTGAACCACATGAACTGTGGAGAGAAAACGTTACAAGTCATCATCGACCAATATGCCCACCAGTAAGGTCCGGTAGCTCTGTTTAAGAATGCATATTGCTCATACTCTACACCTGAATACCAAGCTACGAATAACTCAGTGATGTAAGCAACACCTACGATAGAACCAGTGATCATGATAATAATGTTCATCAATTCGATATGTTGTAGTGTAATGTAAGCTTCAAGGTTAGAAACTTTTCTCATAACGATCAACAAGGTATTTACCATTGCAAATCCTGAGAATACCGCTCCTGCAACGAAGTAAGGAGGGAAAATCGTGGTATGCCATCCTGGGATTACAGAAGTAGCAAAGTCCATCGATACAATCGTGTGTACAGAAAGTACAAGTGGAGTAGCTAAACCTGCAAGTACTAAAGATACTTCTTCAAAACGCTGCCAGTCTTTTGCTCTACCGCTCCATCCAAAACTTAGGATAGAATATACTCTTTTATTGAAAGGTGTTATTGCTCTATCACGTAGCATCGCAAAGTCAGGCAATAAACCAGTCCACCAGAAAACTAATGATACCGAAAGATACGTTGAAATTGCAAATACGTCCCAAAGTAATGGCGAGTTAAAGTTTACCCATAAAGATCCAAATTGATTTGGAATAGGTAAAACCCAGTAAGCCAACCATGGACGACCCATGTGAATAATTGGAAATAAACCTGCCTGAACTACTGAGAAGATAGTCATCGCTTCAGCAGAACGGTTAATAGCCATTCTCCAACGCTGACGGAAAAGTAATAATACCGCAGAAATTAATGTTCCGGCGTGACCAATACCAACCCACCAAACGAAGTTCGTGATATCCCAAGCCCAACCAACTGTTTTATTTAATCCCCATGTTCCGATACCTGTAGATACAGTGTAAATTATACAACCTAATCCCCAAAGGAAGGCTATTAATGCGATTGAAAATACAATCCACCATTGTTTGTTTGCAGGCCCCTCAACAGGTGCAGCTACATCTACTGTTACATCGTGATAAGATTTATCACCTATAACTAAAGGTTTTCTAATGGGTGCTTCGTAGTGAGACGACATAATCCTTTATATTGTTTCTAATTAATAATTTTACTAAGTATTTCTAACTTTTACATGATAGAAAACGTTCGGTTTTGTACCAACATGCTCTAATAAATGATACATTCTTTCGCTTTCTGCTAACTTAGCAACTTCGCTTTCTTTATCATTTACATCTCCAAACACCATAGCTCCAGAAGAACAAGCTGCAGAACACGCGCAAGCATTGTTGAATTCATCTTTCGCCACAACTCTTCCTTCACGTTTTGCCTGAAGAATAACAGCTTGTGTACTTTGAATACAGAATGAACATTTTTCCATAACTCCACGAGAACGAACGTTTACGTCTGGGTTTAATACCATACGACCTAAATCATCATTCATGTGATAATCGAATTCACTGTTTTTGTTGTACAAGAACCAGTTGAAACGACGTACTTTGTATGGACAGTTGTTTGCACAGTAACGAGTACCAACACATCTGTTGTATGCCATGTGGTTTTGACCTTGACGACCGTGAGATGTTGCTGCAACCGGACAAACTGTTTCACAAGGAGCGTGGTTACAGTGCTGACACATTACTGGTTGGAACGCAACCTGCGGATTGTCTCCTGGTTTTTCCATTTCATTAAATGTAGATAATGAACTTGATAAACCTGCAATTCCCTCTTTTCTTTCGTTATCACCTTCAAAAGTGCTTTCAGAAGAATAGTATCTGTCGATACGTAACCAGTGCATATCACGGCTTCTTCTTACCTCTGCTTTACCAACAACAGGAACGTTGTTTTCAGCGTGACAAGCAATAACACAAGCTCCACATCCTGTACAAGCATTTAAGTCGATAGAAAGGTTAAAGTGATGTCCTGTAGAACGATCAAATGATTCCCATAAATCTACTGTTGTAGCTTTAACCTCTTGGTGATCTAAAGATACCATTGGCTGTGGATTCCAATGTTCAGCATTTTCTTTGTTAAATACATCAAGGGTAGTTTCTTTAATGATATCTCCTCTACCCATTAATGTTTTTTGTCCCTGAACACAAGCAAACTCATGCTCTCCATTTGCTTTCGCAATAGAAACAGACTGAACACTATTGAAATTTTTATATAAAGCGTAAGCATTTAAACCTACCTGCATTTCTTCTTTTAACGCTGCCTTACGACCGTAACCAACTGCTAAACCAACTGTACCAACAGCTTGTCCTGGCTGAACAATTACCGGTACATTTTCTAATTTAGCACCGTCAGCAGTAGTAATAGTAGCATAACTTCCGTTCAAACCACCGTTAGCAACGATTTCATTTGATAATCCTAATTTTTTAGCATCAGCATTTGAAACGGTAACGTAATTATCCCATGAAACTCTTGTAATTGGATCCGGGAACTCTTGTAACCAAGGGTTATTAGCATGTTGTCCATCTCCTAAACCGGTTTTAGTATATAATACCAATTCGAAATCACCGGCAGCTTTAGATTTTGCAAGTGCATTTGCAGCGGTAGCAGCATCAACAGCACCTCCAGACAATGCAGAAGATCCAACTACTGCAACACCATCATGTAATACCTTGTTCCAAGAAGATCCTGCAGTAAATGCTGAAGAATTAACTTTTAAATAATCATAAAAAGCACCACCGGCACCATTTAATGACAATAAAACATCCTGAAATTGTTTGGTATTAAAAATAGGGCGAATCGTTGGTTGCGTTAAGCTATAAGTTCCGCTTGTTATTTCTAAATCTCCCCAAGACTCTAAATAATGAGGAGCCGGAGCAGCAACAGTAACAATTGAAGCAGTTTCATCTTCTTTTAATGAAAAAGCAACAGATGTTTTAACTTTTTTCAATCCTGAAACAAAAGCAGCTGAATCAGCTAAAGTGTAAACAGGATTAACTCCACTCATAATTAAAGTATGAACACTTCCAGCATTCAGATCTTTAATTAATTGAGAAACAACAGCATTCGATCCTTTTCTAATTTGTCTTGCTCCTGCGGTAGTATAAGCTTCACTCGCCAATATTTGATTGATAGCCAAAACTAATAACTGAGCATTTTTATCTTCAATTCCGGATACCAGAACCCCTTTAGATCCGGCAGCTTTTAATTGCTGAGCAGCTTTCACTACTTCAGCTTTATAAGCAGCATCTAAAGTAACAGGAACAGAAGCACCTGCAATAATGTTATATATTTGAACTAAAGCCTGTTTTTGAACAGCAGTAGTCATTGGAACACGCTTATCAGCAGCGGCTCCGGATAATGTCATATTTGATTCGAATTGGAAATGACGAGACATTGTTCCGTTTTGAGGAATACGTCCTTTTGCATATCCACTATCGTACCCACCACCTTGCCAGTCTCCTAAGAAATCAGCACCAACAGATACAATTAAATTAGATTTTGAAAAATCATAATCAACTAAAGCTCTTTGACCGTAAACAGCCTGGAAAGCATCTAAAGCCTCAGATGAAGAAACTGCATCATAAACAACATGCTTAGCATTTGGATTTTTAGCAATAAATTCAGCGATTAATTTTTCAGTAGATGGACTTGCAAGTGTATTTGTTAATAATACAACCTGTTGGTTTTTAGCTTTTGCTTCAGCTAAACTTGATTTAATTTTTAAATCAACAGCTGACCAAGTAGTTTGTTTACCATCTACTTTTGGCTCTTTTAAACGAGCGCTATCATACAATCCTAAGATAGATGCGTGAATTCTTGCATTGGCTGCAAATTTAGCACCAGCGATTGCATTGTTTTCAATTTTAATTGGACGACCCTCACGAGTTTTTACCAAAAGATTAGCAAAATCAAAACCATCAAATACAGTAGTTGCATAATAATCTGCAACACCAGGAATGATTTGCTCTGGTTGTAAAACATAAGGGATAGACTTGTGCACAGGACCTTCACATGCAGCAAGTGTAACTGCCGCAGTACTAAATCCTACGTACTTTAAAAAGTCACGACGTGAAGTTCCAGATGAAGCTAAAGCATCTGCATTCCCTAAGAATTCATCTGTAGGAATCTCTTCAACAAACTCGTTATTTCTAAGCGCCTCAACAATAGAACTATTTTCTAGTTCTTCAACACTTTTCCAGTATTTTTTGTTTGATGACATTGTATATAAATATTAAAATCTTAATAATTCGATTAATAGTGGCATTTACCGCATTCTAAACCTCCCATTTGCGCTGCAGTTAATTTCTCTACACCGTATTTTTTAGAAAGTTCAGCATGAATTTTATCATAGTATGCATTTCCTTCCATCTTAACATCAGTTTTTCTATGGCAATCAACACACCATCCCATTGTTAATTTTGAGTATTGCTTCATGATTTCAAATTCTTCCACAGGACCGTGACAAGTTTGACATTCGATACCTCCAACAGTAACGTGTTGAGAGTGGTTGAAGTAAACAAAATCAGGTAAGTTGTGAATACGAACCCATTTTACAGGCTGCGTTTTTCCGGTATAAGCTTGTTTTGCCTTATCCCAACCAACTGCATCATATAATTTTTGGATCTGAGCGTCGTAAAATGCTTTGCTGTACTCAGGAGTAGCAGTAGTTTCAGCAACTTCAGAGATGTTTTTATGACAGTTCATACAAACATTTAAAGATGGAATACCAGCAGTCTTACTTACACGAGCAGCAGAGTGACAATATTTACAATTGATTTCGTTATCACCAGCGTGAATTTTATGAGAATAGTGAATTGGCTGAATTGGCTCATAATTCTGATCCACACCAACTTGCATTAAGTATCCGTATACAAAATATCCACTTGCCAATAGCAAGAATATTGCAGTAACTAATACCAAGAACTGGTTTCTGGCGAATGCTTTCCAGATAGGAGTCGTAGCTTCTTTAGGAGCAACTACAATTCCGTTATTACTAGCTACTTTAGTCAATACTTTGTTCACCATGAACAACATCACAACCAGGATAGCCATTACAAGTGCAAGTGCACCTAAAATAATATTGTTTGAAATTCCACCACCGTCAACATTAGTTCCGGGAGGAGTTGCAGCCCCACCAGCAGCAACAGCCGGCTCAGCTTTTACTTCAGAAGTATACGCGATAATATTATCAATATCTCCTGTCGATAATTGAGGAAAAGAAGTCATTACTGACTTGTTGTTTTCTTCAAAAAGTTTTACTGCTACAGGATCACCTGACTTAATCATGTCAGAACTGTTGTGAACCCATTTGTAGATCCAAGCAATATCATGCTTTCCAGCAACTCCTCTTAAAGCAGGACCTGTTGATTTGGCATCTAATTTGTGACATGCAGCGCAATTTGCATTAAAAAGTTCTTTCCCTTTTACCGGATCGCCACCAGCAGTTGCAGCCGGAGCAGCAGCAGCTTCAGGCGCTGCAGGAGCAGCTGGATCTTGAGCAAATGAAGTTAGGGAGAAAATCAGCGTTAGCGATAAGCTAAGCAGCAATTTTCTTGAGATCGAATTATGGTTACCCACCTTTTTCATATAGTATAATAATTATCTACTAATTTTTGGTATGATTTTTTCTGTAGTAAATCAACAAAAAACTAATACCTTCTTTTAAAACTTGCACAAAAATACGACTTATGTGTTATTCTCAAAACCTTAAAATAGTCTTAAATATCAATTTATATCAATTCTAAATAATATCAAATTTTCGCATACAAATTTTAAATAGTATTTTTGCTCAAAAACCACCACATTATGAGAATTTTAACCCCTTCTAAACGAGTTTTCTTCACGCTAACAATGATTACTTTAGCTTATAACATTCAGGCTCAGGATCAAAATTTAACACTAAATCAAGATCCAAAATTTGAGCAATTATTGAATGACAAACGCAAAATTAACACATCAATAAGTACAAACGATACCTATAAAATTCAAATCTTCAGTGGTAAAAGCGAAGAGGCAAAGAAAACGTTATCGGATTTCAAAAGAGAATACAGCAACATCGATGGAACTATAATCTTCAATACCCCAAACTACAAAGTGATTGTGGGAAATTTTAAGACCAGAATAGAAGCCGAGAGAAATCTGGCAGAGATTAAAAAGAGACATAAAAGCGTATTTCTATTAAAACCCGGGAAGTAATCCCTAAAACAACACAAAAAAAAGGCAACTTCACAATCGAAGTTGCCTTTTTTTTGATCGTCCCGTCCTAAAACAAGTCGACTCAAGCTCTTTTTACTAATTGATTTCAAGAGCAAAAATACCTCCTCCTTAGCCTGCATTAAACTGGCATTGGAAGCAAAATTGACGCGAAGACAACTCACAACAGTACCCCCCCCCATTTCCCTGCCCTTCACGACATCACTATACCAGCGCGCATTGCAAATCACCCGGCTTTTACCAAAATCATGTACTCTCTTAAAAATCACTTCTTCTCTATCCGGCAAGATTTCACTAAACACCAAAGCCCATGCCCAACCTACAGCAGCATGTCCAGACGGAAAAGAGCCAACTTTACGCAGTACTTCCTCCTACTCGGGAGCACAGTTTTTTTTCTTATTAAACACAAATGGTCGTTCATGATTGTAAAAATTCTTCGCCGTATACACTGACAATCCTGCACCTGTCATCACCCGACGCATAAGCGTATACAACTTAAGCGTAAATGCCTCATTGATCTCAATTTCCAAAGTAGTCTCAAACGATCGAACCGCATGCAGAAAAGACAAACTAGCATCACTAACTGCCTGTAAAAAACGAACCTGATCTTTAGATTCCGACACTCTTCTAGCATACTCCAAATCAAACATAAAAATATCAGAAGCCGGTTCGCGAGGTGGAATCAACAGCAGTAAACCATTTAGTAATTCTTCATCAGAAAGACAACCGTACAGCAAATCCGGCATTACCATTCTCATCCCTTCCACATTTGTAAACTTGTGCATAACCCTCCCAGACTTGAATCTTTTACCCAAAAAACCAGTCATCATATGAAATAGTTTCGGTCCCACACAAAATATACAATCAATACAGCTATATTCAACATCACTAAAACAAAAAATAATCCTACAAAGAAATCAATTCCACCAAACAGAACCCTCCTAAATATTCCAGCATACTACTTCATTTTATCAATAAAAACAAAATAACACCTAATCTCTAAAATTTCCTGCCGAACCACTTCATCCTGATCTGTAATTTCCGTTTGAGAATTACTCCAATAAAAAAGTCCCAACTTTAGCTGAGACTTTAAATTTTAAATACGAATTGTAAATCGAAAAGACTTTTTAATTGACCACTTTAATTCCATCCGCCATAAACCGTATTTCTTCTTTCGGCTTGGTGATTGCATCAATTTCAGCTCTTGATTTTTTAGCATCTTTAGCATAATGCTTCAACTCTTCTACAGACGTTATTTTTTTCTCAGCAGTACCTTCCAGCACCACACTTTTACCTTTTAATGCTGTTGGCACAAAAAAAGCATAATCTTTCATTTTTACAAAAAAAGGAGAACCGTCTTCTGTTTTAACAGTAACCCAGCATCCCTTTTTTGGACATACATCCGTCACTACTCCTTTTACCGAAATATTTTCAGCTTTACTAGTCTTTTCTAATTCACTTTTTAACTTCTCAACCGTGATCGCTTTGCTTTCTGAAATTTTCGAAACATCGGCACCGTAATGATCTCCCACTACAGCATTTCCTGCCGGAGGAGCACTCTTTTCAACTGCTTCCTGCGAAAAAGACACTGAAGAAAAACTCACAGAAAGAACGATTGCATATATAAATTTTCTCATAATTAAATATTTTTTAATCAAAAATAGCATTAAAATTGAAATAAACGAAAATATTAATCTTACCTCATTTTTTTAAACACCACAATCTTCGTTTAAATATTCCCACAAAAAAAGTCCCAACTCTCGTTGGGACTTTTGATATAAATATTGACTATTATTTCAATTTCTTTTTGATTGCCACTTCATGGTAAGCCTCAATAACATCTCTTTCTTCGATATCATTGTAACCTTTGATCTGAATACCACAATCGTATCCTTTAGAAACTTCTTTAACATCGTCTTTGAAACGTTTCAATGCCACAAGCTCTCCCGTATGCACCACTACTCCATCTCTGATTACTCTAATTTTAGAAGACCTCATAATCTTACCGTCCATCACCATACAACCAGCGATTGAACCCACTTTAGAAATTTTGAAAATCTCACGAATTTCAGCAGTTCCTAAAATTTCTTCTTTCATCTCAGGAGCTAACATTCCTTCCATTGCATCTTTCAAGTCATCGATTGCAGCGTAGATAATAGAATAGTAACGGATATCAATTTCTTCTTTATCAGCAAGCTGTCTTGCATTTCCAGCAGGACGAACGTTAAATCCGATAATAATCGCATCAGATGCAGAAGCCAACATAACGTCAGTTTCAGTAATTGCTCCAACACCTTTATGAATGATATTAATTTGAATTTCTTCTGTAGACAATTTAGAGAACGAATCTGATAACGCTTCAACAGATCCATCCACGTCTCCTTTAAGGATTACGTTCAATTCTTTAAACTGACCAAGAGCAATACGACGTCCAATCTCATCAAGTGTAATATGACGTTGTGTACGTACAGACTGTTCACGCATTAATTGAGAACGTTTAGAGGCAATTTGTTTCGCTTCTTTTTCGTCTTCAAAAACATTAAACTTATCACCTGCAGTTGCAGCTCCGTCAAGACCTAAAACAGATACCGGAGTCGAAGGTCCAGCTTCTTTAACAATATGTCCGCGTTCATCATGCATAGCTTTAATTTTACCATGATGTTTACCAGCCAACATATAATCTCCAACTTTTAAAGTTCCGTGTTGAACTAAGATTGTAGAAACATATCCTTTTCCTTTATCTAAGAACGCCTCAACAACAGTTCCCTGCGCTGCTTTATTAGGGTTTGATTTTAAATCCAAAATCTCAGCCTCTAATAATACTTTTTCCAATAACTCTTTTACCCCTGTTCCTACTTTTGCAGAAATATCATGAGATTGAATTTTTCCACCCCAGTCTTCAACAAGTAAATTCATGCTAGCCAAACGCTCTTTGATTTTCTCAACATTCGCATTTGGTTTATCAATTTTATTGATTGCAAATATAATTGGCACTCCCGCAGCTTGTGCGTGAGAAATCGCTTCTTTGGTTTGTGGCATGATATCATCATCCGCCGCAACTACAATAATAGCAATATCGGTAACTTGAGCTCCACGTGCACGCATCGCGGTAAACGCCTCGTGACCCGGAGTATCTAAGAATGCTATTTTCTGACCATTATCTAAAGTCACACCATAGGCTCCAATGTGCTGTGTAATACCTCCAGACTCTCCGGCAATAACATTTTCCTTACGGATATAATCCAATAAAGAGGTTTTACCGTGATCCACGTGACCCATTACCGTAACAATCGGTGCTCTAACCACTAAGTCTTCTTCTTTATCTTCCACTACCTCGATAGCTTCTTCGATATCAACTGTGATAAACTCTACTTCGTAACCAAACTCATCCGCTACAATTGTTAAAGTTTCAGCATCTAAACGCTGGTTCATGGTAACCATGATACCAAGCGACATACACGTTCCAATTACTTTTGTAATTGGCACATCCATCATGATTGCAATTTCACCTACTGTAACAAACTCCGTAACTTTAATTGTTTTACTTCCTTCGTCAAGCGCTCTTTGCTCGTCATCTGATTTCTGACGGTGTGTTTCTCTTTTATCTCTTCTGTATTTAGCAGCTTTAGATTTCCCACCTTTACCCTGAAGTTTTTCAAGAGTCTCTCTAATTTGGTTTTTTACTTCCTCTTCAGTAGGCTCTACTTTTGCAACAATTGCAGGACGGTTTCCTTTTACAAAACCAGGTCTTGCACTTCTGTTCGCATTAAAACCTCCACCACCAGTATTTGGTGTAATTTTATTAGGATTTGGAGTTCCCGGCGCATTACCTGTTGCAGGTTTTGGCGCACCCGGAGTTCCCGGTTTAGGAGCGATTCTTTTACGCTTGTTTTTATTAGCGTTATTTCCGGCTCCCGGAGCTCCCGGTTTATTAGGAGTTATCTTTGGATCTTCTTTCTTTTTCTTAGGCTTATTAAACTGAGATAAGTCAATTGTCTGCCCGGTAAGAGTAGTTCCTGATAATTTTTGATATTGCGTCGTAATTATCTCTTCAGCAGTTGTAGGATCAGTCGAAACAATCGGTTCCTGCGCTACTTTTGGAGACTCCACTTTTACTTCTTTCTTCTCTGTAATAATAGGTTTTTCTACCTTTTTCTCTTCAGAAACTACAGGAGCAACTACCGGCTCTGGCTGTACAATTTCTTTCTGAACAGGTTTTTCTGGCTGAGTTGGAGTAACAACTACTTTTGGTTCTTCAGCTTTCACTGGTTCCTCAACAGGAGTAGAAACAATTGCAGGCTTCTTCGGGTTTAAATCAATTTTACCTACTTGAACAGGTCCTGTTACAACAGCTCTCGCTTTTATAACTTCTTGTTGTTTTTGGCGCTCTTCGTCTTGTCTGCGTTTGTCTTCAATTTCTTTCTCACGTTCAACACGTAATGCTTCTTTCTCTTTTCTTTTCTCTTCTCCTACCTCTTTAGAAGCTTCCTTATTCCCCTTATCGCCCGCAAATTGGCTTTGTAGGATATTAAATTCGCTATCAGAAATTTTCGCATTTGGATTTGCATCAATAGCAATACCCTTATCTTTTAGATAATCAACAGCTCTTTCTAACGAAATATTTAATTCCCTTAAAACCTTGTTTATTCTTATTACTCTCTCTTCAGACATATAACCTTTTTATTATTACCTTTTTCGTTGTGTTGTTAGAGCCGACAACTAACTGTCAAACTCTTCTTTTAGTATTTTCATAACATCAAGAATAGTTTCCTCTTCTAAATCTGTTCTTCTTACTAAATCTTCTACTTCTTGCTTCAGAATACTTTTTGCTGTATCCAAACCAATTTTAGCAAATTCTTCAATTACCCAGCCTTCGATTTCATCTGAGAATTCTGTTAATTCAACATCATCCTCATCCGCCGTTGCTCCAGCAACATCTCCTTCACGAATAACATCTAACTCGTAACCTGTTAACTGACCTGCTAATTTAATATTGTGACCCCCTCTACCAATTGCTTTAGAAACTTCTTCTAATTTCAAGAAAACTTCAGCTCTTTTGTTTTCTTCGTCGATTTTAATAGACGAAACTTTTGCGGGGCTTAAAGCTCTTGTAATAAACAATTGAATATTGTTTGTATAATTAATTACATCGATATTCTCGTTTCCTAACTCACGAACGATTCCGTGAATACGAGATCCTTTCATCCCTACACAAGCTCCAACAGGATCAATTCTGTCATCATAAGAATCTACCGCTACTTTTGCTTTTTCTCCAGGAATACGCACTACATTTTTAACAGTAATCAAACCGTCGAACACCTCAGGAATTTCCTGTTCAAACAATTTCTCCAAAAACTTCTCAGAAGTTCTGGACATAATGATCTGAGGTTTGTTTCCTTTTAATTCAACGCTTTCAATAATTCCGCGTACATTATCTCCTTTACGGAAAAAGTCAGACGGAATTTGTTTTTCTTTTGGAAGTACAATTTCATTTCCTTCATCATCGACCAAAATTACAACTCTTGGACGTACATGGTGCACTTCGGCAGTATAAATATCACCGATAATATCTTTAAATTGTTTGTAAAGATTTGTATTATCGTGTTCGTGAATTTTAGATATTAAGTTTTGACGCAAAGCCAAAATAGCTCTTCTTCCTAAATCAATCAATTTTACCTCTTCAGAAACCTCTTCACCGATTTCAAAATCAGCTTCAATCATTCTTGCTTCCGTCAAAGTAATCTCTTCGTTTTCAAAATCCAGATCTTCATCAGCAACAATTACTCTTCTTCTCCAGATCTCCATATCTCCTTTATCAGGATTTATAATGATGTCAAAGTTATCATCAGAACCGTATTTTTTCTTTAATGCATTTCTAAACACGTCCTCTAAAATTGCCATAAGCGTTACACGATCAATAAGTTTATTATCTTTAAACTCTGAGAATGAATCGATTAATGCTAAATTTTCCATGCGAATTCTTTAATTAAAATGTTACTGTAACAATTGCCTCTTTAATTTCTGTATAAGGTATTTGTTGCTCTTTTTGAACTGTTTCTTTTCCTTTTCCTACTTTTTTCGGTTCTCTTGCTTTCCAAGACAAAATTATAAAAACATCGTTAGCTTCCACCAATTCTGCCTCAATTTTTTCAGTATTTGTAGTAACAATCAACGTTCTACCAATATTTTTAATGTATTGTCTTGTCATTTTCAAAGGTGACCCTACTCCAACAGATGCTACTTCAAGCGAAAAATCCTGCTCTTCACGATCCAGATTATTCTCGATTGCACGACTTATGTCAATACAATCCTGCAGCGCCACTCCATTATCACCATCTAAACCAACACTAATCTTAAAAGAGTCTGACACAGCCAGATCAATCAAAAAGATCGATGGCTTCTCCAGAAGAGCTTCTGTAATTAATCCGTTTACTTTTTCTTTAAATGTCATAATTTTATAAAAAGAGGGGACACTTAGTCCCCTCATTATTTAGATTTTAATAAATAACGGTGCAAATATAGTGTTTTTTTTATAAATCAAAATAAATAGATTAACCTAAAAATATTTCTTATCTTTATAATAGCATCAAAACGATCGATTTTTTAACTATTCAAGCCCCAAAACACCATGAAAAGAATCCTAGTACCTACTGATTTCTCCGAACACGCAGAGAACGCTTTAAAAGTCGCCTCTCAAATTGCAAAGAAAAACAATTCTGAGATAATCATTTTACACATGCTCGAATTACCCAGCCAAATGAACGATGCTGTTTTAGGAGGCGCAAGCATCCCCGAAACAATGCTTTTCATGAAAAAAGCCAACGAAATGCTGGATCAGGTTTCATCAAGACCTTATCTGGACGGAATTTCAATTACGGAAATTGTAAAAATAGACAAACCCATACACGGCATCACTCAGGTAAGCAAAGAATATGAAATTGATTTAATCGTAATGGGATCACACGGATCATCCGGCGTAGAAGAACTATTAATAGGATCCAATACCGAAAAAGTAGTTCGAAATTCAGAAATCCCGGTTTTAGTGATCAAAAAAGACACTGTAAATTTCAATGCTTCCACTATTGTTTTCGCCTCAGACTTCTCGGAAGAAGCCAAAAAACCTTTCAAAAAATTCCTAAAATTAACCCCGGTTTTTGACTCAAAAATACACCTGGTCACCATCTGCACCCCCAACAGCTTTAAACCAACTCACGAATTACAGAAAACAATAGACTCTTTTGTAACCGAATTTAACCTGACCCATTACTCTACCCACATCTACAACGACACCAATATCGAAAAAGGAATCCTCAACTTCTCCAACAGCATCAATGCCGACATTATAGGAATGTGCACACACGGAAGAACTGGCTTTGCTCATTTTTTCAACGGCAGTATCAGCGAAGGACTTGTAAATCATGCCATCAGACCGGTACTTACTTTTAAAATTTAAAAAAAATAAACGCATAAAAAAAGCCTCTCGATTGAGAGGCTTTTTACGTTGGTCTACTAGGACTCGAACCTAGAAAGACTGCACCAAAAACAGTTGTGTTACCATTACACCATAGACCAGCAGTGCTGTTAAGCGAGTGCAAATTTAAAACTTTTTTTAGTTTACACAAACTTTTTCTCAACAAAAATATCAATATTTCAGAATTAATAAATCGTAACCCCCCAGCCTCCCTACCCTCAAACCGTTTTCCCAACCCTAAAACACCACACAAACCTCACAAAACCAGTTATTAACTCCAAAAAAAACGAAGCACAAATTTTTTGATTTTTTTTCACACACCCCAGTATTTTTTTTTCTCAGCAGATACCCCATTTGAACAACACCCATTCATAAAGACCAAAAATCAAAAAAAATCAAAAAAAAGAGAAAGTTTCACAACGCAAAACTTTCTCTTTTTATTTTCAAACATTTTTGAACTTAAAAATTCAACAACGTTTCTTTTTTTTCACAAAACTAGACAAGTACAGCAAGTAATTGCTGAACAGTTACACCTAGAATTCGTGCTACCTCCCATATTGTCTTACCCTCATTCAGCAAGGCTAAAGCATCACTCAAAAGGCCTCCGCCTTTTACCTGTTTCATTTGAGTAGAATCTAACTCTGTAAAATTCATTTCTTTAATAGTTTTCATAATTTTAATTTTTTAGAATTATTAATTAGCTATAACAAAAAACTTATTCTACCATCAAATATACACAAAAACCTACAAATAACACTCAGTAAGTACTATATTTTTTACCTTAAAGCCTAAATACACTTAACCACCCCCTACCCGGTCAATCCAACAAAATCTTAAAACCCCAACAAAATCTTATGCTAACCGAAACATCAGCGCATAAAAAAAGCCTCTCGATTGAGAGGCTTCTTATGTTGGTCTACTAGGACTCGAACCTAGAAAGACTGCACCAAAAACAGTTGTGTTACCATTACACCATAGACCAGCAGTGCTGTTAAGCGAGTGCAAATTTAGAGCTTTATTTAGTTTGTGCAAACTTTTTGAGCAAAAAAAATCATTTTTTACTGTTTTTTTCTCTTCAAAATCACTAGTAAATCCACAAGTATTTCACAGACAACACCTTAATACAACCAAATACTTTTACAGATTTTTTTGTTAATGCTCGTTTCTTTCCGCAAAAAAACATTTTCTTTGTAGGATATAAAAAATACGAAATTTTAACACCTAAATATGGCACAATTCAATTTCAATAAATGGAATACTATTATTGGTTGGTTTGCATTTGCAATCGCTTTAATTACTTATACCTTAACTGTTGAACCTACAATGAGTTTTTGGGACTGTGGAGAATATATAGCTACAGCCGCTAAACTGGAAGTAGGACACCCTCCCGGAGCTCCTTTATTTCAAATGATGGGGGCTTTTTTCGCGATGTTTGCGACAGATGCACAACATGTAGCGGTAATGGTTAATATGATGTCGGTTTTTTCAAGTGCCTTTACTATTCTATTTATGTTTTGGTCTTCTTCTATGATTTTGAAAAAAATTGTAGCACGTTTTGCCGAAATCGACCAAAACAATTCAATTGTTATTTTAGGAAGTTCTTTTGTTGGAGCCCTTGCCTATACTTTCTCAGACAGTTTTTGGTTTAATGCCGTTGAAGCGGAAGTTTACGCCATGGCCTCTCTTTTAATCGCCTTGCTTTTCTGGCTTGGTTTACGCTGGGAACAGGACATGGACAAACCAAAAGGAAACAAATGGTTATTGATCATTTCTCTTGTTATCGGACTATCGTTTGGAGTTCACTTTATGGCTTTGTTAACCATTCCTTCTATTGGTTTTCTGTACTACTTTAAACATTACGAAAAAGTTACCATCAAAAATTTTCTTATTGCCAATGTTGTTGTAATTGGTGTTCTTCTCTTCATCTTCAAATTGCTTTTACCTTTAACAATGGAAGCCTTCGCTGATACTGAAGTTTTTATGGTAAATAGTTTTGGATTACCATTTAACTCGGGAACGATTTTCGTAACGCTGCTTCTAATTGCCTTCTTCTATTTTGGATTAAAATATACCAAACAAAAAGGATTGATTTTTTACAACACTATTATTCTTTGTGTTCTTTTTATATTTATTGGATTCTCTACCTGGATCATGCTGCCTGTACGTGCCAATGCCAACACCGTAATCAACGAAAACAAACCTTCGGATGCCGCGGAAGTACTGGCGTACTACAATCGTGAACAATATGGAGTAAATCCTCTTTTTTATGGACCTCAGTACACGGAGTATTTCGCAGGTCTTGATGCAAAAAATCCTTATTCAGACAAAGCTCCTAACTACGAAAGAGATTACAAAACAGGTAAATACATCATTACCAATAATTTCAAAAACGCTCAGCAAAACTCTGACGATAACCAAAAAACGATTCTTCCAAGAATGTGGAGTACCGAAATGGGGCACATTCAGAACTATATCAACTTTACAACTCCGCCTAACTTCAGAATAAACCCTAATTATGACTACGAGCAGGATTTAGGAAAATACGGAATTGACGCCAGTCAGTTAACTGAAGAAGAATACAACAAAGCTACAGCTCAATTGCGAAATGAAGTTGAAAAAACAATTTCAGAATTCAGAAAAGCTTATGCTCAAAAACAAATTGATAACGAAGGTTATGTGAAATTCCTAAAAAGCTATGGCGATTACCTGATTATCGAAAAACCATCTGCTGTAGACAATTTCAGTTTCATGTTTGAATACCAATTCGGATATATGTACTGGAGATATTTGATGTGGAACTTCGTTGGACGCCAGAGTGATGTTCAGGGAAAATACGATAATATTGACGGAAACTGGATTAGCGGAATCAAAGCACTTGATTCCTTACACCTTGGTTCACAAGATAATTTACCTTCTGATGTTATCAATAATAAAGGAAGAAATGTTTATTATTTCCTGCCATTTATTCTTGGCCTTATCGGTTTAATGTATCATGCTAATAAGGACTTAAAAAGCTTTTATGTACTATTGGCCTTATTCTTATTTACCGGAATTGCTTTAAAAATATACTTAAACGAAAGACCTTTTGAGCCTCGCGAAAGAGATTATGCCCTGGTAGGATCATTTTATGTATTTGCCATCTGGATTGGTTTTGGTGTTTATTCACTTTACGAAAGCATTCAAAAATATATTGCCCCTAAAATTGCAGGTCCGGTTATTATTGCCGCAAGTTTATTGGCTGCACCGGTTTTAATGGCTTCTCAAAACTGGGACGATCATGACAGATCCGGAAGATATACTGCAGTGGCAATGGCAAAAGCATATCTAAATTCGTGCGATAAAGATGCTATTTTATTTACTATTGGAGACAATGACACCTTCCCGCTTTGGTATGCTCAGGAGATTGAAGGCATCAGAACCGATGTTAAAATCGTAAACACCAGCTTATTTATGACCGACTGGTACATTGATCAAATGAAAGCAAAAGCTTACGAATCTGATCCGTTACCAATATCCTTTACCCATGATGAATATGTGGGGGACAAACTGGATTATGTAGCTCACATCCCTAAAATTGAGACACGCTGGAACATTAAAGATTTTATTGATTTTATTAAAAATCCTAAATCAACTGTAGGCTTACAAAACGGACA
The DNA here is from genome assembly GCF_025947365.1 of Flavobacterium sp. N502540. NCBI lineage: Bacteria > Pseudomonadati > Bacteroidota > Flavobacteriia > Flavobacteriales > Flavobacteriaceae > Flavobacterium > Flavobacterium sp. N502540. The sequence goes on along the minus strand of NZ_CP110012.1, from coordinate 2,370,158 downwards.
AACGATCCATTTCTATCCTACGAACAAAATCAGAGTTCCTATTGACAAAAATGTGATTATCAAAAACAAAGTAGTTAATCCGAAATACAACGACTCTATTGTTCCTTATATGGATATCGACATCAAAGGAAGTGCTTTATACAAAAATCGCTTAATGATGCTGGACATTCTGGCCAACAATAACTGGAAAAGACCAATTTATTTTAGCGGAGGAGCTTTTGACGACGAAGATTACTTATGGCTGAAAAACTATCTGCAATTGGACGGAATGGTTTACAAATTAGTTCCTATTAAAAATGTACCTTCAAAAGACGGAGGACCTATGGATATGGGACAAATGGACGCTGACAAATCGTACGATATTGTAATGAAATGGGACTGGGGTAATAGCAATGGTAATATTTATCACGATCCTGAAACCAGAAGAAACAGCATTACCTACCGTACTAATTTATCCCGTTTAATGGATCAGTTAATTGCTGAAGGCAAAACAGATAAAGCTAAAAAAGTGATCGAACTGGCAATGACAAAAATGCCAGTAGATAAATTTGGCTACTACTCATTGGTAGAACCTTTTGCAGGAGGATACTACAAAGTTGGAGAAACTGCCAAAGCGCATAATTTACTAAACCAACTGGTTCAGAAATACAAAGAGGAACTAAACTATTATGCCACTCTGACTCCTGGTGATCAAACTGACTTAGCGATTGACATCATTACCGACATCGAACGCTACAGAAGCCTATTACAAGTGATGAAAGAAAATAACGATCTTACTTTTTACGAAAAACACAAAGTAACGTTTAATACTTATGTAAATGTTTTCGAACGTTTTGGAAGAGAAAAAGAATAATAAGATACGAAAAACATAGCAATTAAAAAAATGCAGCGCCGCTTGATTAGTAGCGCTGCATTTTTTAATTTTACATATCTGTAAACCAAAACAAAATGAGCTTTTATTGGGTAAAAACAAATTCATTCATCAAGAAGGTGTTTTCTAAATATTGTTGGGACATTCCAAACAACGAAAAGAAAATATACCTCACCTTTGATGATGGCCCAACTCCCGAGATTACAGACTGGGTCCTGTCTGAATTGAAAAAATTTGATGCAAAAGCCACTTTCTTCTGTATTGGAAAAAACATAAAAGCCAACCTTTCTTTGTTTGAAAAACTAATCAAAGAAGGACATTCTATTGGTAACCATACCATGAATCACGTTAATGGCTGGAAAAGCCACACTGATGATTATATTAAAAACGTACAAAATTGTGCCGCTGTTTTGGAAGAAGAGAAAACATGCAACCTTATCTTTCGTCCGCCTTATGGAAAAATCAAAAAGGCACAGTCTAAAATCCTTCGAAAATTAGGGTATAAAATTATCATGTGGGACGTTTTAAGCGCCGATTTTGACCAGAGTATCACTCCTGAGAAATGCCTTGAAAACGTAACTAAAAATGTAAAATCAGGAAGCGTAATTGTATTTCACGACAGCATAAAAGCCTCGCCAAATTTAAAATTTGCCTTGCCTAAAACCTTACACTTTTTAAAAGAAAATGGGTATACATTTGATATTATTCACTAAATAACATCCTTAAGAAGTAGTATTCTATAAATTAAATTGTTCCTGAACAATTCCTATAATTGTATTCGCATCCAGTTCGCCGGATTGTCTCCAAATCATCTGCCCTTCTTTATAAATCATTAAAGTAGGAAGTCCCTTAATACGTAGTGCTTCTGCTAATTCCTGATTTTTATCCACATCAATTTTGATCACCTTGGCTTTATCGCCAAGTGCAGCCGCAACATCCTTAATTACAGGATGCATTGATACAGATGATTCGTTCCAATCGGTGTAAAAATCAATCAACACTGGAACTTGTGCATTTATAAGTTCTCCAAATTTTGACATAAAACCAAAAATTTAATTCTTTTTTAATCTTTTAAAAAGAGGTAATTATATACAAATGTAGCATTTTTAACGAATTAAGCCACATTGTTCCCCTTTTTTAGTTCAATCACGGTTATTTCAGGCATAATCCCTACACGCCCCGGATATGCGTGGAAACCAAATCCACGATTTACATAAACGTAGCGACTTGCATTTTCATATAAGCCTGCCCATTGTTTATACATATATTGTGCCAGGCTCCATTTAAAATAACCCGGAATTTCTATTCCAAATTGCATGCCATGCGTATGACCTGACAAGGTTAAATGAAAATTTTTCGGATGATTTTTAATGACATATTCCCAATGCGTCGGATCATGGCTCATGACCACTTTAAAATCCTCCTGAGACACATTCTGAGAGGCTTTATCTACATCTCCGTACTTCGCAAAATCCTTTCCCCAGTTTTCTACACCAATCAGTGCAATTTTGTCATCTCCTTTTTGAATGTATCGGTGTTCGTTTAACAGAAGTTCGAATCCAATTTGCCCGTAAAGGCTTTTAATTTCTTCGAAATTTTCCTTTTTTTCTTTTTCAGAAGGCCAGGTTACATATTCGCCATAATCATGGTTGCCTAAAACAGAAAACTTTCCGTATTTGTAGTTTTTTATTCTCTTAAAAGTCTCCAGCCAGGGATGCATTTCTTTAGCATGTGTATTGACAATATCTCCTGTAAACAAAATCAAATCAGATTCCTGAGCATTAATCAAATCAATAGCATAATTTATTTTATCGGGATTGTCAAAGCTTCCGCTGTGAACATCAGATATCTGAGTAATTTTAAATCCATCAAAAGCATCCGGAAGATCCGGAAAAAAGACCGTTTGTTTGATTACCTTAAAATTGTATTTCCCTTCAAATATTCCATAAATCAAGGATAGAAAAGGAACTGCAGCCAATCCTAAAGCGATCTGACTTACAAATTTTCTTCTTTCGGGCATCATTTCCTTTTTCGGAACATTATACACAAAGTAATTGACGATACTTGCTCCTATTCTAAAAATATCCTCACTAAACATAAAAAGCGTAAGAACAATTTTTGGCACATAAACCAACAGCATTAATCCTGTTGCAGTCATAAATTGTTTGGTTTGCCCAACAGATCGTTCAATTTGCGAGAAAGAATAAATGATGAAAAACAGAATTAATAAACTTATGACCTGATAACTAATCAGAACCCATCTTAACTTGATCAAGGCTCGAAAGGCCTGGTAAGAATAGAACTCAATAAACAAAAGAAGAGCACAAACAATTACAAACTTAAGGATCATTATTTTTTAGTTTTTAAGCAAAGTAACAAAGAATGAAAATCTTATGGCTTTTTATTATCATAAATTTAACGCTGTTAATGACAAAAGCTGACAGATTACTCTATCAGCTTTTTTCTACCAAATTTTTAAAACCTTTTAAAATCCACAACATGTGTTTACCGAAGTAAACTATACCTTTTTATTTTTGTGTTTTTGCTGCTTCCGGTTTAGCGGCCGCTTCTTTTTTCGCTTTTTTATCCGCTTTTTTCTCTTTTTTAGGAGCTTTTGCTTCTTTTACAGGGGCTGATTGAGCTGGGGTTGTTTGAGCGTTTACCATAGCAACTGTTCCTAAAACAGCTACAGCTAACATTACTAATTTTCTCATGATTTTAGTTTTTATGATTATTATTATCTTCATTTATTATACCCCAAAGATATTCTCACAAAATGAAGATAAAATGAAGATTAGGCCTATCTGAAAAATTTAACTTTTAATTATGTTTTACGACCTCCGGAAACAATAATGTAAAGATGGTTCCTTTATCAGTCTCAGACGCGACCTTAATCTCGATATGATGAAAAGAAGCAATACTCTCCGCAATAGCAAGCCCTAACCCCTGCCCTTCCTGATCTGAACTAAGTCTGGCAAATCTGTTGAATATCTGTTCTATCTGAAAATCATTCATCCCAACTCCTGAATCGGCTATTGAAATAAAATACTTATGATCCTCAAAACCATCCGTAACAATTATACTGCCCTGAGGCTTATTGTATTTTATGGCATTGGTCACCAAATTATAAATTAGAATATGAATCAGCGTTTTGTTTCCCGTAAAAACATAATGATGCTGCATTTTATTCCAAAACTGAATTTCTCTGTCATCGATACGATCCTGTAAGTCTTCCTGCAAATCGGTAACCATTTCATGAAAATTTATATTCTCGTTGGCTTCATACTGGTTGTTTTCGATTCTGGAAATCAACAATAAATTATTGATGATTTTTTTGAGCATATCTAATGTTTTCAATGATCCTGCAATTTTATCAATGGCATTATCATCTAAAGATTCATTTTGCAATAAGTTCTCAAATTTACTTTTGAGCAATGCAATTGGCGTTAGCAGCTCGTGGGAAACATTTGAGATGAACTGTTTTTCCTTTTTAAAAAGCTCCGCAATACGATCCATCATTTGATTTAAAACAGAATCGAGTTCTCTAAAATCATGAGACCTGACTTTGATTGGAGTATGATCAAAAGCTTCAGGCTCATTGACCCGCCTTATCTTGGTATCAATAATTTTATAAAAAGGCTTTAACAAGTATTCGATATAAAAAGTATCTGCCAAAAAAGTAATCAATAATATCACCACAAAAACGATAATAATAAAAAACCGAATGATAAAAGTAAGGTCTTTTACTTCTCCCAAACTGCTTCCTATTTCGAGTTGATATCCCTGATTTCCGAAGGTAAAATGATACTGCAAGATTCTGTATTCGTTTTCTTCTCCTTCAATAATTCGGTAGTCATTACTAAAAACAGGTTTTTTCTGGTCGTGTTTTAGAGAAGATTTTGAGAGCACCAAAAACTCACTATGAAGGGTTGAAAACTGTGAATAGGTTTCGGTCGAATCACCTGAATTTTCAATAAAGTCATCAATTTCATTCTGATTCAGATGTTCAATAAACTTCTGTTTCTTTTCGAGCAGTCCGTTATTGATATGTCTGTACACCACATTTTCTACCAAAATAGGCAGCATCAGCCATAAAATAAAAATAACCAACAGTCTTGTCAGCGCATTAAAAATAGCCAATTGATGTTTTATCTTCACAGCCTGTATTATTTATTCGTTTATACGATATCCTACATTTCTAACGGTTTCAAACCAATCAATTTCTGTATGCTTGTCTAATTTTTTTCGAAGATTTCTAACATGGACGTCAATAAAATTAGAGTCGGAATTGACCTCGAGAATGTCTCCCCAAATATGTTCTGTCAATTGCAACCTTGTAATTACTCTGTTTTTATTAAGGACTAAATACTGAAAAATATCAAATTCCTTTTTGGTTAGATTAATGGGCGTTTCATTATAACTTACCTTATAATCCTGAAGTTGCAATAAAAAACCATGAATGCTTAAATTATTCAAAGTAAAACCATGCATCCTGCGAATAACCGCAAACAATCGCGCACTAAGTTCTGTGAGAGCAAACGGTTTGGTCAGATAATCATCGGCGCCCAGATGCAAACCGTTTATCCTGTCATCCAGTTCTCCACGGGCTGTAAGTACAATAACGGCCATTTTCGATTTCGTTTTGCGAACTGTTTTCAATACTTCAAATCCATCTCCGTCTGGCAGACCAAGATCCAGCAGCATAGCATCATAATCATTACTGTTTACCTCCTCCAAAGCATCACTGCAGTTGTGAACTATTTTACAGATGTAGCCTGCATTACACAGAAAATCATAAACTTCTGCTGCAAGTTCTTTTGTATCTTCAACAATCAAAATATTCATAGTATAGCTTTTAAGCGCAACTAAATTTAAGCAATTATAAAAAGTATTGCTGCGCATTATTAAAAAAATTAACGAATAAAAAAAGCCAGTAAATTTCTTTACCGGCTCTCTTCAACCGCATTCTCATAATCATTACTTCTGTTTTGCCCCATCTACAATTCTTTGAAAGCAAAACGAAAACAATTTTTCCTATTTCATTTTGGTTGTTTCTGCTTTTGGAGCTTCGCTTTTTTGCGATTTCATTTTTTTATCGGCTTTGTTTTTGTGATGTTTAGTTGCTTTCACTTCTTTTGCAGGAGCTGTCTGTGCCGGAGCTGTTTGTGCGCTAACCATTACACTTGTTCCTAAAACTGCCACGAGTAACATTACTAGATTTTTCATAACTTTTAATTTTAATTGATTTATCTTTTTTATCCTTTTATAGTCTTATTTTTTTGCTTTTGGAGCTTCTGTTTTTGGAACTGCCGTTTTTGCTGATTTTACTTTTTTATCCGCTTTGTGTTTAGGATGTTTGGTTGCTTTTACTTCTTTTGCAGGAGCCGGTTTAACATCTTTGGCAGGAAATGCATGCACCATAACGCTTGTTCCTAAAACTGCTACTACTAACATCAATAAATTTCTCATGATTTCTACATTTTTTATATTAATACCTTTTATTTTACAGATCAAAATTACCCTCGTAATATGAAGACAAAATGAAGAAATGATATCCTATTAAAATTTTAACTTTAATTTATAAAAAAAGCGACCGGAATATCCTGTCGCTTTATCGCATGTATATTTTATTCTATCTTTTAAAAGCCCAATCCTAAAGTCATCGAAGTAACTGCCGGAGAAAAATCAACTGTTTTTGTTGCTGTACCGGTGGTTAGATTAATCTTATAAACAGACTGTACACCACTAACTGTTAATACTGCAAAAGCTTCATTACTGTTACCTCCTATGTCAAAACCATTCATTCCTGTGGCTGCCACTCCAAGACTGCCTACTAATACTAAAGTTCCGTTGTTTGGAGGATTTTGCAGATACAAGCTATTAGTACCGGAATCGATAACAAATAACTGTGTAGTCGAAGCTTGTGCAAAATTATTCGTGTAAGCGGCAGCTGTAACGGATGGTGTCCCCGGATTAAGACTGAGATCTGCAGCAGCAACAACCCCTGTATCCGGGTGCAGTCGGAGATTTTGTCCTGTATTGCTTACCACACGTATTCTGTCAACCGTTGGATTAAAATCAAAACCAAAATTCTGTCCTGACAATGTTGGAGACAATCCAGCACCAACAGCGGTCACCTGTCCGTTTGAAGAATTAATCGTTAACAGTCTGTTTTGATTGGTTAGGGCATAAAGCGCTCCGTTTGCTGGCCTGAAGTCCAAACCAACCACCTGCTCACTTGAATTCATCCCCATCAGAGCAACTGAATTTGAAGTTCCTGTAACCGGATTAAATCGATACAAAATGTTTGTTTCGGACGTTGCGAAAGCGATAGGTTTTGTCTTAAAAGCTACTTCAACAATCTGCTGTGTAAAAACCCCGACCCAGGTTGCTTCTCCATTCGTTAAATTAATCGTATATAATCTTGATTCGCTATTTTTATTATTTACTGCTATTCCTAAATTCGAATCGGGCTGTATATCAAAACCTCCAACTCCTGAAAAATCAACTTTTAAGCTCCCTACTTCCTGAAGGGTTCCATCATTTGGAGGATTTTGCAGGTACAATTTATCCGTAGCATAATCAATATCAAAAAGCTGTGTCGTCGTACTTCCTGAAAGACTATTGGTATAAGCAATCGCTCCTACCTGAGCATTCGCTATCCCGTTAATATTTCCGTCGGTTGCAGCTACAGTTCCGAGTTCGGGATGCAATCTCAGATTTTTTCCGTTATTAGACACTAGCCGTACCCTGTCAACCGTGGGGTTAAAATCTATAGAAGACGATGTTCCTTCAATTGCCGGAGAGAAAGATGCTGTTCCTAAAGCTGTTGCTAATCCCGAACTTTCATTTATGGTATATAATCTGCTGGTAGAGCCCAATCCATATAATTGACCTGTAGCAGGTCTGTAGTCAATACTAATGATACTCTCGCCTGATTGTAATCCTGTTATAGAATAAGAACGAACAGGAGTTTTTAAATCTTTGGCATTAAAGTAAAAAACTTTGTTATCATTGCTTAATGCGGTGAAGTCTACCGGAGGGGCAGTACTAGGCATTGGTTCTGGTTCTGGCTGTGGAATTGGAGTTCTGTCGTCATCATTAGAACATGCACCTAAAAATGACATTAATCCCATCAAAAAAAGTGATCGCGGTGTAAATAAATTTTCTCTCATAACACATTGTTTTTTATTCACTTACGGCAAAAAAAATCTTTTGGTTTGCAATTTTTCAAAGTTTTCAGAAAATAGCTGTCAAATCTTCCGGTATTTCTGAAAAACAAATAACAAAGCATTTTCTTCCCTAATATTATAGTGATATTCGTAACTTTGAAAATTGAATTGATAAATTGTACTTATGTCGTCACAAAAACGCCTTTTTCTACTTGATGCTTACGCTTTAATATTTCGTGGCTATTACGCCTTCATAAAAAACCCAAGGATTAACTCTAAAGGAATGGATACATCGGCAATCATGGGATTCATGAATTCGCTTTTGGATGTTATCAAACGTGAAAAACCGGATCATCTGGCTGTAGCTTTTGATAAAGGCGGAAGCGCATTGCGTAACGAAATATTCCCGGAATACAAAGCCAATCGTGATGTAACACCGGAAGCCATAAAAATTGCAGTTCCTTATATATGTGAATTATTAAAAGCCATGCACATTCCGATTATCGAAGAATCAGGTTTTGAAGCTGACGATTTAATTGGAACTATCGCCAAGCAAGCAGAAAAACAGAATTATAAAGTTTTTATGGTAACTCCCGATAAGGATTTTGCCCAATTGGTTTCTGAGAATATCTTCATGTACAAGCCTGCCCGTATGGGGAATGGGATTGAGATTTGGGGAGTTCCTGAAGTTTTAGCCAAATTCGAAATCGAACGTCCGGAACAGGTGATCGATTTTCTTGGAATGATGGGTGATGCTGCCGATAATATTCCGGGACTTCCGGGAGTTGGTGAGGTAACTGCCAAAAAGCTTCTTAAGGAATTTGGAACAATGGAAAACCTATTAGCGAATACAGACAAGCTGAAAGGAAAAATGAAGGAGAATATTGAGGCCAATAAAGAGAAAGGATTGTTATCTAAAAAATTGGCAACCATTTTATTAGACTGCCCGGTAACTTTTGATGAAAACGATTATGAGTTAACACGTCCCGATATTGAAAAAACCGAAGCTATTTTTCAGGAATTGGAATTCAGACGAATGGCGGAACAATTTGATAATTTATTTAAAACAGGAGGCGAGAATGAAACAACTTCAGCTCCGGTTTCTGACGCTAAATTGTATAAAAAACCACAGCCTAAAAACGAAGATCAGTTTGATCTCTTTGGAGGAGGCTCCAGCGAGGAAAATACAGAAACAGCCCGAACTTCCTTTTACAATACTTTAGAAAATACTCCTCACTCCTATCAGGCGATTCAAGGGGATTTGGGAATAAAATTACTTTTACAGAATCTGCAAAACCAGACTTCTGTTTGTTTTGATACCGAAACTACCGGATTAGATGCTTTGCATGCCGAATTGGTTGGTATTGCATTCTCTTACGAAAAAGGAAAAGCTTTTTATGTTCCATTTCCGGAAAGTCAGGAAGAAGCTCATGTTTTAATTGAAAAATTCAGACCTTTCTTTGAGAATGAAAACATTGAAAAAATAGGTCAGAATTTAAAATACGATTTAAAAATCCTTTCTAATTATGGCATAACGGTAAAAGGAAAACTTTTTGATACCATGATTGCACACTACCTGATCAATCCGGATATGCGTCATAACATGGATATTTTATCGGAAACTTATTTGAAATATGCTCCAAAACCAATTGAGGAATTGATTGGCAAAAAAGGAAAAAATCAGATTTCAATGCGCGATGTAGCTCTTGAAGATATTAAGGAATATGCTGCCGAAGATGCTGATATCACTTTACAGCTGAAAGAAATCTTCACTACAGAATTAGACAAAACCGAGACTAAAAAACTGTTTGACGAAATTGAGATTCCGCTAGTAAGCGTTTTAGCAGCCATGGAAACAGAAGGAATTCGTCTGGATGTTGAGTTTTTAAAGGCGATGTCAAAAGAAATGGATGTTGAAATCAAATCGCTAGAACAGAAGATATACGAAACTGCCGGAGAGAAATTCAACCTGGCTTCTCCTAAACAGCTGGGCGACATTTTGTTTGACAAACTTAAAATTGGCGGAGCAAAACAAAAGAAAACCAAAACCGGTCAGTATGCAACCGGCGAGGAAGTTTTAACTTATTTGGCCAACGACAATCCAATTGTAAAAGAAATTCTGGATTGGCGTCAAATGGTGAAATTACAAAGCACTTACATTCTGGCTTTACCGGAACAGGTGGACAAAAAGACACAACGCGTTCATACGGATTATATGCAGACTGTTGCCGCAACAGGCCGTTTGAGTTCTAACAATCCGAATTTACAAAATATCCCGATTCGTACCGAAAGAGGACGTCAGATTCGTAAAGCTTTTGTCGCACGTGATGAAAACTATACTTTAATTTCTGCCGATTACTCGCAGATAGAATTAAGAATTATTGCCGCATTAAGTGGTGAAGAAAATATGATTGCCGCTTTTAAAAACGGAGAAGACATTCACAGAGCAACTGCAGCCAAAGTTTTTGATGTGCCTTTGGAGGAAGTTTCCCGCGAACAAAGAAGCAATGCAAAAACGGTTAACTTTGGAATTATCTACGGTGTTTCTGCTTTCGGACTGAGCAATCAGACTTCTTTATCCCGTAGTGAAAGCGCCGCTTTGATCGAAGCGTATTACAAAACATATCCGAGACTGAAATCGTATATTTCCGAACAAATTGAATTTGCGCGTGAAAAAGGATATGTGCAGACCATTTTAGGCCGTCGCCGTTATTTAAAAGACATCAACTCGGCAAATGCAGTGGTGAGAAGTGCCGCTGAACGAAATGCTGTAAATGCACCCATTCAGGGAAGTGCTGCCGATGTGATTAAAATCGCGATGATCAACATTCATAAAAAACTAAAAGACGAAAACTGGAAATCTAAAATGCTGCTTCAGGTACATGATGAGCTTGTGTTCGATGTTCACAATGATGAACTCGAAAAAATTCAGCCTATGATCAAACACGAAATGGAAAACGCCTTTACGATGGCAGTTCCTCTAGAAGTTGAACTTGGAATGGGCAAAGACTGGCTGGCAGCCCATTAATTTATTTCAGGGTTCTTTTATGTTCAATTTTAAATTAATTTTAAGCTTTTTGTTCTTCATTTCCTCATTTAATACCTACAGTCAAAAAGGATTTGGAGTAGATAAAGATTATAGGATAAAGAAATACCAAAAAGAAATAATTCAATTTTTAATTGATTACAATCAATTTGGAATAAAGAAAGAAGCCTTACCAATTAAACACTACCAGAATGCAATCGGGGTTAAGAAATGTATTGATATTTTTCCAAATGAAAAAAATAAAAACATACTCTTAGTTCGATTTTATTCTCTAGGATCAGGAGCTAATAATTATTGGGGAATTCTCGAAAAAAGCAACAAATATCTTTTCTATTATAGCGAAAAAGACTCTGGTTCACTTGTAACCTATTTAAAAAAGTATGATTTTAAAACACAAAAAATTATATTAGAATATCTAAAGACATACACAATTTGGGATGGTCCTAATTTACATAGCCCACAAATAATAAATGAAGAGTCCGTAAAATAATTGAATAAAAAAAACATCCGCCATGGCGGATGTTTTTTTATGCTTATTTCTTTCTTGTAGACTCTCGTTCTTTCAGTTTTGTTTTGATGACGATTGTTTCATAATCTGATGTTTCTTCTTCAGATTCCTCCTCTAAACGTTTAATTAACTGTCTGGCTGCGACCTCACCTATTTCTACTCCATGCTGACTTACTGTTGTTAAACTTGGCGACAAACGTCTTGAAGCTAAAATTCCATCCGCAAAACCTATGATTGAAATATCTTCCGGAACCTTATATCCTTTTTTCAGACTTACTCGTAAAGCGGCCACCGAATCATTCTCATCCAAAGCAAAAATCGCATCAATTTTATGTTCGAAAATGCCATCAATCTTAGCTTTCATATCTTCTTCCGAATCGGTACGAAGAATTATATTTTCATTTACCGGAATATTATTGTCTGCTAATGCTTTTAAATAACCGTCGGCTCTTAATTTCCCAACACTCAAATTGTCTACTGATGAAATCAGAGCAATATTTTTACATCCTAAATCAATTAAATGTTGTGTTGAATTTAAAGCAGAATCAAAATCGTCTACTATTACTTTGTCACATTCTACTCCATCGGCTATTCTGTCAAACATCACAATAGGTGTTCCATCAGCAATGATCGCCGAAAAGTGACCATAATCTTCCAATTTTTGTGCTTCTTCAGATACTGACAATATAAATCCGTCAATCGTTCCGTTGCTTAACATTTCAAGCGTATGAACTTCTTTTTCCAGAGATTCGTTCGAAATACAAGTAATTACATTATATCCTTTTTTATCGGCTACTTTTTCGATACCACTAAAAACCTTTGCAAAAAAGGAGTTAAGTATATTAGGTATAATTACACCTATTGTTTTGGTTTTACGATTCTTTAAATTCAAACCAATAACATTCGGTTTATAGTTTTTGAGTTTGGCATACTCCTTAATCTTCACCTTTGTTTGCTCACTGATCTCCGGGCTATCATTTAACGCCTTAGAAACAGTCGATACAGAAACACCCAGTTCCTTCGCAATTTGCTTTAGAGTTGCTTTAGCTTTCATTTAAAAATAAATTTTATGTAATTAATACAAATATAGTAGAATTACCTAAAATAAAACAAAAAACACGTTATCCCATTTAAAATTTCAGAGTGTTTTTTAAAATTAACTTCTTTTTCAAAACCGCAAGCCTTAAAATTTCGTTAATACCTGAATACATGCTTTTAACCTTTTAAAATCCTTGATTATGAAAAACGAAGTTAAAATTCATGAAGTTGACCCTTCATTGAACAACAGAAGGAGCTTTCTTAAGCTCAGCGGCCTTACATTAGTTGGTGCAGGCCTTCTTATGGCTGGGTGCAGCGATAATGACAATGACGATGATATGGAGGACACTACGCTGCCCGGAATCAGAAATGGAGTTTTTGATTTAGGGTCCGGTGATTTTGGAGTACTGACCTACGCGTATGCTCTGGAACAGCTGGAAGCCGATTTTTATACTAAAGTGGTAAACTCAACAAGCTTTAATGTCACTTTTAATCCTATCGAACGTCAGGTATTAACAGATTTGTATCATCACGAAGTAATTCACAGGGATTTTTTTAAGGCCGCTTTAACCGGAGCACTTCCTGACCCAAGTTCACAACTGCTTCCCTCCTTGGCTTTTAATTATGGCTCTTTAAATTTCAACAGCCGTACTGAGGTTCTTGCTACAGCAAAAGCTCTTGAAGATACCGGAGTTGCTGCTTATAACGGAGCAGGAAAACTAATTAAAAGTGCTGATTATTTACTTTTAGCCGGAAAAATTGTTTCGGTAGAAGCCAGACACGCCTCAGCTATCAGAAGCTTGATCAATCCTAACTCTAAGGATTTTGCCGGCGATGATATTGTAAATGTAAGCACCGGTTTGGATGTTGCTCAGGACCCTTCAAAAATTCTACCAATTGCGGGAGGCTTCATTACCACAAAATTCACAGCCAAATATTTACCTTAATCTTAACAAGCTAAAACATAGAAATTATGAATATTTTAAAATTTATAGAAACGTTTACTGATGATAGCTTGATGAGAAGCACTGGTTCAAGAAGAGACAGTTTTAATCAGTTTGGAAGTATTGGAAAAACATTAGCCTATGCATCAATCCCTTTCGGATTATCTGCAATGGCCAATAAAGCATTGGCAAAAGACATTACCGCAACACCTGCAACTCCGATTGGAGCGCTACAATTTGCCTTAACTTTAGAATATCTGGAAAACGAATTTTATGCCATGGCGTTAGATTCCGGTGTAATTCCGGCATCAGAAAATGGAGGAAGAGATCGAAAAGTTTTTGAACAAATAGCAGCACACGAGTCCGATCACGTTAAGTTTTTGATTGCGGGACTGGGCGGACCAGCAAGTGCAAACTTTGTCGCTAAACCTACTTTTGACTTTACCGTTGGAGGAGCTTTTGACCCGTTTCATGACTATCCAACCTTTTTGGCACTGGCACAAGCCTTTGAAGATACAGGTGTTAGAGCCTACAAAGGTCAGGCAGCAAATTTAATCACTACACCTGATTTATTGACTGCCGCATTACAAATTCACTCAGTAGAAGCCCGTCATGCCTCTGAAGTACGACGTTTAAGAGGATTGAAAGGATGGATTTCTAACAGTGAGAGAGGTGCAGGAATGCCTGCCGCAACACAAGCGGTCTATGACGGCGAAGGCGTTACCATACAGGCAGGATTCAACACCGCAGCTGCCTTTGGAGCTTCTGCAGGATCAGAAGCTTATGATGAGCCACTTACGACACAACAGGTCGTTGATATTGCAAATCTATTTATTGTTTAGTCCAAACAATTCTAAATATTGAACCATCTTTACACTACTTGTGAAGGTGGTTTTTTTTTATAGTTTAAAATCGAAAACTGATGTCCTGATTTTCAGCAGATAAAATATTCTTTTCAGGTATTTGGTTTTAAAATAATTAATTGTACTTTTGCATCCCCTTTATTGGGGATGGAATGTTTAATTAAAATAATATTATGGACGCATTAAGCTACAAAACGGTTTCAGCTAACAAAGCCACTGTAACTAAAGAGTGGATTGTTGTTGACGCTGAAGGTCATAACTTAGGACGTCTTGCTTCAAAGGTTGCAATGATCTTAAGAGGTAAGTACAAACCAAGTTACACACCGCACGTTGACTGTGGAGATAACGTAATTGTTATCAACTCAGAAAAAATTAACCTTACAGGTACAAAAATGAATGACAAAATTTACATGCGTCATACAGGTTACCCAGGAGGACAAAGAACTTTAACTGCTAAAGTATTGCAATCTAAGAATCCTGCATTATTAGTAGAAAAAGCTGTAAAAGGAATGTTACCTAAAAACAAATTAGGAGCTGAACTTTTTAGAAATCTAAATGTTGTTGTAGGTGCTGAGCATACTCACGGAGCTCAAAAACCTAGAACTGTTAACCTAAACGATCTTAAGTAATGGGAGTTATTCACAAAATCGGTAGAAGAAAAACCGCTGTTGCACGTGTATATGTTTCTGAAGGAACAGGAAAAATCACTGTAAACAAAAAAGAATTCGCAACTTACTTTCCAACTGCAACTTTACAATACAAAGTTTTACAACCATTATCTATGACAGAAAATGCTAGTAACTTTGATGTAAAAGTAAACGTTTACGGAGGTGGTTCAACTGGTCAGGCAGAAGCTGTAAGAATGGCATTAGCACGTGTAATGTGTGAAGTGAACATCGAAAACAGAGCTATCTTGAAACCAGAAGGTTTATTAACAAGAGATCCAAGAATGGTTGAACGTAAGAAATTCGGTCAGAAGAAAGCTCGTAAGAGATTCCAATTCTCTAAACGTTAATATTACCTGTCTTGTACATTTGGTGCAGGACACTATCAATTATTTATTGAAATTAAAAAACACAGTTGTTGTTGCTCTCCTATCGAGGTAGGAAATAGTTTAGCATCTAAATGGGTTAAGCGATTATAAAGATTGAAAGATTAAAAAGATTAAAAGATTGAAAAATCTAAAAATCTAAAATCTAAAATCTAAAATCCAAAAAGACACATTGCTAATCAACAGAACGTAAACTAGTACAAAAATGGCAAACAAAATAGAAGTAAAAGAATTACTAGAAGCAGGTGTTCACTTCGGACACATGACTAGAAAATGGGATCCAAACATGGCTCCTTACATTTATATGGAGCGTAATGGTATTCACATTATCAATCTATATAAAACTGCAGCTAAAATTGAAGAAGCTAACGAAGCTTTGAAAAAAATCGCTGCATCAGGTAGAAAAATCTTATTCGTAGCTACCAAAAAACAAGCAAAAGACATCGTTGCTGATAAAGCAAAAGCTGCAAACATGCCTTACATCACTGAAAGATGGCCAGGTGGAATGCTAACTAACTTCGTAACTATCAGAAAGGCAGTTAAAAAAATGTCTTCTATCGATAAAATGAAGAAAGATGGTACTTTCATGACGTTATCTAAAAAAGAGCGTTTGCAAGTTGATCGTTTACGTGCTAAATTAGAGAAAAACTTAGGTTCAATCGCTGATATGTCTAGACTACCTGCAGCATTGTTCGTAGTAGATATCAAAGCTGAACATATCGCAATAAAAGAAGCACAAAAATTAAACATTCCAGTTTTCGCAATGGTTGATACGAATTCTGACCCAAGAGAGGTTGATTACGTAATTCCAGCAAATGATGATGCTTCTAAATCAATTGACAAAATTTTATCTTTAGTGACTACTGCAGTAATCGAAGGTCTTTCTGACAGAGGTTCTGAAAAAGAAGTTGAAGTAGCTGAAGAAGCTGCTCCTGCTGCTGAGGCTGAGGCTGCTCCTGCAACTGAAGAATAAATCAAATTTTAAATTCCAAATTTTAAATTCCAAATTCCAAATACAAAATTAAAAACGTTATGTTGATAATTTAATAAAATTGGAGTTTGGGATTTAGAAGATGGAATTTTTACTTTTAACATTAAAATTCAAAATATTATGGCAACAATTACTGCTGCAGACGTAAATAAATTAAGACAATCTACAGGTGCCGGAATGATGGACTGTAAAAAAGCTTTAGTTGAAGCTGAAGGAGATTTCGATAAAGCTATACAAATCCTTAGAGAAAAAGGACAAAAAGTTGCTGCTAACCGTTCTGACCGTGAGTCTTCTGAAGGAGCTGCTGTTTCTTTTATCAATGCAGACAACACTAAAGGAGCTATCATCACTTTAAACTGTGAAACTGACTTCGTAGGTAAAAATGAAGCTTTCGTAACTTTAGCTAAAGATTTAGTTGAAAAAGCGATCAACTTCTCTTCTAAAGAAGAATTTTTAGCTTCAGATTTCAATGGAATTACTGTTGCTGAAAAATTAATTGAGCAAACTGGTGTTATCGGTGAGAAAATCGAAATCGGTGGTTTTGAAATTTTAGAAGGTGCTTTCGTTGGATCTTATGTTCACGTTAACAAAATTGCTGCTTTAACAGCTATTTCTGCTCCAATCGCTAACGCTGAGACTTTAACAAAAGACGTATCTATGCAAGTTGCTTCTATGGGAGCTGACACATTATCTTACAAAGATTTTGATCCTGCTTTCGTTGAATCTGAACTTGCTGCTCGTATTGCTGTAATCGAAAAAGATAATGAAGAAGCAAAACGTTTAGGAAAAACTTTAAAAAATGTTCCTAAATACATCTCTTTCTCTCAATTAACTGAAGAAGTTATCAAACAGGCGGAAGAAGATGCTAAAGCTGAATTAAAAGCTGAAGGTAAACCAGAACAAATTTGGGATAAAATTATTCCTGGAAAAATTCAACGTTTCATTTCTGACAACACTACTTTAGATCAAGAAAAAGCATTACTAGATCAAAACTTCATCAAAGATGACAGTAAAAAAGTTGGTGATTACGTTAAAGGATTCAACGTTGAGATCACAGGTTTCAAAAGAGTTACTTTAGGTTAATATATTATTTCAATATTTAAAAAGCCCGAATATTAATTTATTCGGGCTTTTTTTATGCGGAATGTTTATTTGTGAAATGTGAGATGTAAAATGTGAAAAAGTTAGAATCGTAACTTTTAAGAATAGTGCCTTGAATCTATTTCATCTTCAGAGCAACTCGATTATTTCGTAAATCTCAAGTTTTCCTCTAATTCCATCTCACATTTTACATCTCACATTTCACTTCTAACTATTTACTTCTTGATCGGAAAATTTCTGGCTCTCATTAAAGCATCTGATTTCGGAGCTCTTCCTCTAAAGTTTTCATACGCTTTCTCCTGATCTATTGTATTTCCAACACTGAAAATAGTCTCATAAAGACGTTTTGCTACTACTTTATCATAAGGTCCTTTTCCTTCTGTAAAAGCTTCATAAGCATCTGCATTAATCACATCAGCCCACAAATAACTGTAATATCCTGCCGAATATCCATCCCCTGAGAAAATGTGTCCGAATTGTGGAATTCTATGACGCATTACAATTTCTGACGGCATGTGAAGCGCATCTAAAGTCTCTTTCTCAAATTTATGAGGATCAATAGTTTTTGTTGCCAAGTGAAGTTTCATATCTATTAAAGAACTTGAAATCGTTTCTACAGTTGAAAAACCTTCATTGAAATTAGCCGCTTTTTCGATTCTGTCTACTAACGTTTGAGGCAATGGCTGATTGGTTTTGTAATTCAAAGCAAACTTATTCAATACTTCAGGTGTAGCTAACCAGTGCTCTAACAATTGGGATGGGAACTCAACATAATCTCTGGCTACATTTGTACCTGACAAAGTTGGATAAGTCACATTAGAACACAATCCGTGAAGAGCGTGTCCAAATTCATGAAACAAAGTCGTCGCATCTTCCCAGGAAATTAAAATTGGCTCATTTTCAGCTCCTTTAATGAAGTTACAGTTATTAGACACGATGGTCAAAACTTCACCGTCCATTCGCTGTTGATCACGATATGCATTCATCCATGCTCCTGAGCGTTTTCCTGCACGTGCATACGGATCAAAATACCATAACCCAACTACTTTACCCGTAACTTTATTACTCACCTCCCAAACACGTACATCAGGGTGATATACCGGAACATTTGTAATTTGTTTGAAACTTAAATTGAATAATTCTCCGGCAACCCAGAACATTCCTTCACGTAAGTTTTCTAATTGTAGATAAGGCTTCACCTCATTTTGATCTAAATCGTATTTCGCTTTTCTGACTTTTTCAGCATAATAACGGTAATCCCAAGGCTGTATTTTAAATTTCCCACCTTCTGCATCAACAATTTTCTGCATTTCGGCAACATCCTGATGTACTTTATCTACTGCAGGTTTCCATACAGATTCCATTAAAGCTAAAGTTTTCTTAGGATCTTTTGCCATTTTATTAGACAAACTCCAATCGGCAAAAGTTGGAAAACCTAACAAGTTGGCTTTCTTGGTACGCAATTGTAAAATAGCAACTAAAGTCGAATTGTTATCGTTTGCATTGCCATTATCGCCACGTTTTACAAAAATATTAAATGCCTTTTCTCTTAAATCTCTGCGGGTTGAGAAAGTCAAAAACGGTTCAATAGACGAGCGTGTATTTGCAACACATCCCAATACATCTAACTTTCTGCTTTTTGCCTCAGCAATAGCAGCATTTTTTACTTCTGTAGGCAAACCGTCAAAATCACTTTCCGTTTTTAAAGCTACATATTGATTGTGCTCTTCTGCCAATAGATTCTGACTGAATTTAGTAAAAAGACTCGCCAGTTCCTGGTTGATTTTTGCTACTTTTTCTTTATCGCCTTCATTCAATTTAGCTCCTTCACGAACAAAATCTGTGTAATACAGCCAAATTAAACGTTGTTGCTCACTAGTCAGTTTTTTGCTTTCTTTAGAATTATACAAAGCTTCAATTCTGGCGAATAGCTTTTTGTTCTGAACGATTTTATCTGCAAACTCAGATAATTTCGGAGACATTTCTGTTTCAACTTCGTCGAAGTCAGATGTACTCAAAGTAGAGCCATAAATTCCATAAACACTATAAATTCTGGCAATTGTTTTACCTGAACGCTCTAAAGCTGCGATCGTATTTTCAAAAGTTGGTGCTTTAGGATTGTTCGTAATAGCATCAATTTCGCTTAGTTTTTCCTGAATTGCAAACTGAAATGCAGGTTTAAACTGCGAAACCTTGTACTCATTAAAAGCAGGGACACCACCATAGGGACCTGTCCATTTTTGAACCAGCGGATTATCCGGAATGGTCTGTGCGTTAGCCGCAAATAAGGTTGTTCCCATGAGAAAAATTGTCATTAATTTTTTCATTATCGTTGATTTGTTTTAAAATAGGTTATTGTTCCAAATGTAACTAAAAATCAGTATTCATTTGAAAATTTTAACTTTGGAATCCTCTAAAAACTACCCTTTAATTTAAATATTCCGCTAAAAAGTTATAGAGAAATAGTTTAAATTTGAAACATCATTAACCGAACCACATGTTTAAAACCCGTAGAGAAATTGTTTTTGTAATTCTGGCTGGCATCTTTATAACCAATGCTGTTGTAGCCGAGCTTATTGGAGGAAAATTAATTCAGATTGGCCCATTTGTCATGAGCATTGGTATTTTACCCTGGCCGATTGTCTTTCTAACAACCGATTTAATCAATGAATATTTTGGCGAGAAAGGAGTCAAAAAACTGTCCTTTATAACAGCCTGTCTAATTGCTTATGCTTTTCTGATCTTATTTATGGCTATCGTGATACCCGCGGCCAAAGGAATTAGTCCTGTTAATGACGAACAATTTAAGGCGGTTTTTGGACAAAGTATGTGGATCATCGTGGGTAGTTTAATTGCCTTTATGGCTTCTCAGTTGATTGATGTCTGGATCTTCTGGTTTTTCAAAAGACGTACCGGAGAGCGAAAAATATGGCTCAGAACAACAGGATCAACTGTAATCTCACAATTGTTTGATTCTTTTATTGTACTTGGAATTGCCTTTTGGTTACCCGGAAAAATTGATTTCGATACTTTTATTTCATCAGGATTAACAGGTTACATTTTCAAATTATCCGTAGCTGTTTTACTAACACCGGCTATTTATGGAGGTCATCATTTGATTAAAAAATACTTAGACAAAGATCCTGCTCACGAAAAATCCAAACACCTAAACAATGGAGAATAAAAATCTAGTACGCTGCGGCTGGTGTTCTTCCAGCGATTTATATAAAAAATACCACGACGAAGAATGGGGTGTTGCCATTTATGATGACCCGTCGATATTCGAATTTTTAATTCTGGAAACTTTTCAGGCAGGTTTAAGCTGGATTACCATTCTGAATAAAAGAGAGAATTTCAGAGCCGCTTTTGATCATTTCGATTATAAAAAAATCGCCCAATATCCCGAAGAAAAAATAGAGTCCTTACTACAGGATACGGGAATTGTTCGCAACAAACTTAAAATTCGTGCTACCGTTTCAAATGCACAGGCATTCCTGAAAGTACAGGAAGAATTTGGCACTTTCTCTGACTATATTTGGAAATTTGTCAACGGAAAACCGATCGACAACAATCCAAAAACATTAAAAGATGTCCCTGCTACTACTCCAATTTCGGACGAAATTAGTAAAGATTTAAAAAAAAGAGGCTTCAAGTTTGTCGGATCAACCGTGATTTATGCTCATATGCAGGCTACCGGTATGGTCAATGATCATGTTGAGGACTGCTGGACGAGAAAGAAATAGTCGCAGTTTTCAGTCTCAGTTTTCAGTTTTCCAAAAACCTGAAACTTGAAACCTGAAACTTTTTTCAGCTCTCCAATAAAATTTTATTACATTTGCTTCACACTTTAGGGGTGTCTGCAATTTTGCAGGCTGAGATTTTACCCTCTGAACCTGATCTAGTTCACACTAGCGTAGGGAAAAGTAAGATGACTTCTGCGCGCATTTCTATGTGCGATTGTAGCCATTCCTAAAGTATAACTACATACTAAACTTAAAGGAATGGAACTAAAAATCAACCAACAAATCAAAAAATTCGATGCTGAATCGTTAAGCATTCAGTCATTGCTCGATCTCGAAATTCCCAACAAACAAAACGGAATTGCCGTTGCTATCAACAATACTGTTGTTCCAAAATCCAACTGGAACCAACAACTTGTATCCGAAACTGACGAAATTCTAATTATTTCTGCTACTCAGGGAGGATAAAATTCCAATTTTTTAAATTCCAAATTCCAATTGTCAAGCAAGAAGTAGATGCACTGCCGTGTACCTCTACAATCGACAATTACATTTCACATCTTACATTTCACATTTCACAAAATACAACTACAAGCTATGACTACAGAAGAACAAATTTCCAGAACCCCGTTTCCTAATTCCAAAAAAGTTTACATCAACGGAGAAATACACCCCATCAAAGTGGCCATGCGCGAGATACATCTTAGCGACACCAAACTTTCAAACGGTGGAATTGAAAAAAATCCTCCCGTAACGGTTTATGATACCTCAGGTCCCTATACCGATCCTAATATTGAAATCGATATTAGAAAAGGTCTTCCAAGACTAAGAGAACAATGGATTTTAGACCGTAATGATGTCGAAATTCTGAATGAAATCACTTCAGATTACGGACAAAGCCGATTGCGCGATGAGAGCTTAAATCATCTTCGATTTGAATATTTACATCAGCCTAAAAGAGCTAAAAAAGGCGCTAATGTTTCACAATTATATTACGCCAAACAAGGTATTATTACTCCTGAGATGGAATATATTGCTATTCGTGAGAACCAGCGAATAGAGCTTTTAAACGAACAAACCAAAGCGATGCAATGTCAGCACGGTGGTCATAGTTTTGGAGCTAATACCCCTAAAAGTAAAATCACTCCCGAATTTGTCCGCAGCGAAGTAGCTTGCGGAAGAGCCATTATCCCCAACAACATTAATCATCCTGAAAGTGAGCCTATGATCGTTGGCCGCAACTTTTTGGTTAAGATAAACGCTAACATTGGCAATAGCGCCGTGACTTCGAGTATTGAAGAAGAAGTAGAAAAAGCAGTCTGGGCTTGTCGTTGGGGTGCTGATACGATTATGGACTTATCAACAGGCAAAAACATTCACGAAACCAGAGAGTGGATTATCCGTAACTCTCCTGTTCCAATTGGTACGGTTCCGATCTATCAGGCTTTAGAAAAAGTAAAAGGAATTGCCGAAGATTTAACCTGGGAAGTTTTTCGTGACACTTTAATTGAACAGGCAGAGCAAGGTGTTTCTTATTTTACGATTCATGCCGGAGTACTGTTGCGTTATATTCATTTGACTGCCAATCGCGTTACCGGAATTGTTTCGCGTGGAGGATCTATCATGGCCAAATGGTGCTTGTTTCATCATAAAGAAAACTTTTTGTACACTCATTTTGAGGAAATCTGCGAAATCATGAAACAATATGACGTGGCTTTTTCTCTTGGAGACGGTTTACGTCCGGGTTCTATTGCAGATGCCAACGATGCAGCACAATTTGCAGAACTGGAAACCCTAGGAGAATTAACTAAAATTGCCTGGAAACACGATGTTCAGGTTTTCATTGAAGGTCCCGGTCACGTTCCGATGCACATGATTAAAGAAAACATGGACAAACAACTGGAACATTGTCATGAAGCTCCTTTTTATACTTTAGGTCCACTAACGACGGACATTGCACCAGGTTATGATCACATAACTTCTGCTATTGGAGCAGCGATGATTGGCTGGTATGGCTGTGCGATGTTGTGTTATGTTACTCCAAAGGAACATCTTGGCTTGCCTAACAAAAAAGATGTGAAAGATGGTGTAATCACGTATAAAATTTCGGCACATGCTGCCGATCTTGCCAAAGGTCACCCGGGAGCACAATACCGCGACAATGCTTTAAGTAAAGCCCGTTTTGAATTCCGTTGGGAAGATCAGTTCAATTTAGCCCTTGACCCTGATACGGCTAGAGAGTTTCACGATGAAACCCTTCCTGCCGATGGTGCGAAAGTCGCTCACTTTTGTTCGATGTGCGGTCCTAAATTCTGCTCCATGAAGATCTCTCAGGAAATTCGTGATGTAGCTGCAGCCGAAAAAGGCATGCAAGAAAAATCAGAAGAGTTTATCGAGCAGGGGAAAGAGATTTATATTTAATATAGTTAGTGAAGAAAATATATGATCGTAATTACCAATCCTTCCCCAATTAAAAATGAAACAAATATCGTTCATTCTCTATTTGAAGAAGGATTGGCTTTACTTCATATTCGGAAGCCTGATTTTTCTGAAATTGAAATGGCTCGATTCATTCAGCAGATAAAACCTGAATATCGAAGCCATTTAGTCTTACACAGTCATCACGTTTTGGCGGAAGACTTTGGAATTAACAGAATTCATTTTTCGGAAAAAGAAAGAAAAAATAACACTTTAATTTCTTCAGAAGGAAAATCATTTTCGACAGCAACCCATTCAATAGAAGATTTTAATTCCTTACCGCCAGAGTTTGACTATGCTTTTTTAAGTCCGGTTTACAAAAGCATTTCCAAAGAGAACTATCATCCGGAGACGAATCTTTTTGAAGCTTTAAACTCAAGAACAAATCACATCACTAAAGTTATCGCTTTAGGAGGAATTGATGCTAAAAACATCAAAAAAACACTAGAAAATGGTTTTGACGGCATGGCTCTTCTGGGAGCAATCTGGAAAAATGAAAACCCTATAAAACAATTCAAATTATGTCAGCAAATCGTCCAATCGCACTTTCAATAGCAGGTTTTGATCCTTCGGGCGGTGCCGGTGTTTTGGCAGATGTCAAAACATTTGAACAGCATCAGGTCACTGGATTTGGCATTTTAACCGCTAATACCCTTCAAACGGAAGATCGATTTATTGAAATTCAATGGACTGATTTGAGTTTTGTGATTTCGTCAATTGAAACCTTTTTTGAGCGTTATAAAATCAGTACCGTCAAAATTGGAATTGTTCCTTCTTTAAATTATCTGAACCACATTCTTTCGGCTATAAAACGAATATCCCCAAGCACTTTAATCGTCTGGGATCCGGTTTTAAAATCGTCAACACAATTTGAATTTATGAGCATTAAAGATCGTTTAGAATTAAATCAAACGTTGTCAAAAATTGATTTAATTACTCCTAATTACAACGAAATTGAAATATTGTTTCCGGGGTTTATTATCAATCAACTTGAGTTTCAGAATAAATTTCCAACAAACATTCTATTAAAAGGCGGGCACAATTCTTCGGCAACCGGAACTGATCGTTTGTTCCTGAAAGACGAAATCATCGATCTTCTGCCTTCTGATAAAAAATGCTTCGCAAAACATGGCTCAGGCTGTGTATTATCGGCTGCAATAGCTGCAAATCTTGCACGGAATCAATCTTTGGAAGAAGCTTGCAGGAATGCGAAAAACTACATAGAAAAATACCTGAATTCCACCCCAACCTTAATCGGACATCATTATGTATCATAAATTACAATATATCTCGCAGGGAAAAACAATAGAAGAACAGCTGTATAATATCCATCAGGCTTTAGATGCCGGATGCGATTGGGTGCAGCTCCGTTTTAAAAATCAAACTGAAAAAGACACTTTTACTCTGGCGGAAGCTGTAAAATTTTTATGTGAAGAGTATCTCGCTAATTTTATTGTGAACGACAACCTATATCTCGCTCAGCAAATCGCTGCAGACGGAGTTCATCTCGGACTATCGGATATGAAAATTGACGAAGCAAGGGCAATACTCGGAAATACCAAAATCATAGGGGCAACAGCCAACACTTATGAAGACATTGAAAATCATATCAAAAATGGCTGCGATTATATTGGTTTGGGCCCCTTTCGCTTTACAGCAACCAAAGAAAAACTAAGTCCAATTCTGGGATTGTCGGGTTATTTTAAAATTATTCAAGAGTTAAAACGCAATAAACTGGAGATTCCTGTTTATGCCATTGGGGGAATCACTCTGAACGATGTCGCTCCCTTAATGGAAACCGGGATTCATGGAATTGCGATCTCCGGAATGCTTACAGAAAGTAATCAAAAAGAAAAACTCATTCAACAATTAAACGAAAAGTTATATGCAAACGTCATTGTTTAACATCGGAGACAAAACCTTAACCTCCCGTCTATTTTTAGGAACAGGAAAATTTGGTTCGAATCTGGAAATGGAGAATGCTATTTTGGCATCAGAAAGTGAGTTGGTCACTGTAGCACTGAAACGTATCGATCTCGAAACCGAAACTGATGCTATTCTAACGCACTTAAATCATCCAAACATTCATTTATTACCCAATACATCGGGAGCACGAAACGCCAAAGAGGCTGTTTTCGCTGCACAATTAGCGAGAGAAGCATTAGAAACGAATTGGCTGAAACTTGAAATTCATCCTGATCCGAAATATCTTATGCCCGATCCGATAGAAACTTTAAAAGCGACAGAGGAACTCGCTAAACTTGGTTTTTTTATCCTGCCATACATCCATGCCGATCCCGTTTTATGCAAACATCTTGAGAGTGCCGGAACCACCGCTGTTATGCCCTTAGGCTCCCCAATTGGAAGTAACAAGGGTCTAAAAACGATTGATTTTTTGGAGATTATTATCGAACAAAGTAATGTTCCCGTAATCGTCGATGCCGGAATTGGGGCTCCGTCTGATGCTGCAAAAGCCATGGAAATGGGAGCAGATGCAGTTTTGGTTAATACGGCAATTGCGGTTGCAGGAAATCCGACATTAATGGCCGAAGCCTTTAAAGAGGCTGTCATTGCAGGCCGAAAAGCCTTTGAAGCTAAAATTGCTCCTCAACAAAATTATGCCATGGCTTCAAGTCCTTTGACCTCTTTTTTATATGAATAAAAATATTTCACGCAGATTTTAGGAGATTTAAGCAGATAAAAAATGATTATTTTTTTGTTCGTCACTGTCTTAAATTGATTTGAAAAACAAACATAAAAAAGAGAGAAAATTCTTTATTTTTGAATCGTTTTTAAATTAATAGAATAATGAATGAAAATGAAATCTCATACTTAATAAGAGGAGCAATTTTTAAAGTATATAATAAGTTGGGTCCTGGATTGTTTGAATCTGTTTATGAAAGTGCTTTATTTTACGAATTAGAAAAATTAGACTTGAAAGTCCAGAAACAAATTGAAATAAAAATCACATATGATGAAATGATATTAGATCCAGCTTTTAGAATCGATTTATTAGTAGAAGACAAAGTAATAATTGAGCTGAAATCAGTTGAAGATTTAGCTCCAATACACCATAAACAACTTAATACTTATCTAAGGCTAACAAATAAGAAACTAGGATTACTAGTAAATTTCAATACTTTAAACATTCTTAATGATATCAAAAGAATTGCGAATAAAATATAAAGAAACGTCTGTAGATAAAAATAACAAAACATAAATCATTTTTTATCTGCTTAAATCTCCTAAAATCTGCGTGAAACAAAACACAATCCAATGAAAACATTCAAATCGGTTTTTGAGAATTATGATTGGAATACTATTCAATCTAAAATATATCAAACCACATCAAAAGATGTAGAACACTCTTTGTTTAAAACCAAACGAAATCTCGATGATTTTTTAGCTCTGATTTCTCCTGCCGCACAAAACTATCTGGAGCAGATGGCTCAAAAATGCCATGAAATTACCAAAAAACGGTTTGGCAAAACCATACAAATGTATGCTCCTTTATATCTCAGCAACGAATGCCAAAACATCTGCACGTATTGCGGATTTAGTTTAGACAATAAAATCAAACGAAAAACCCTCTCTGATGCTGAGATAAAAATTGAAGTAGAAGCTTTAAAAGAGATTGGTTTTGACCATGTTTTATTGGTGACTGGTGAGGCGAATTATACCGTAAACATTAATTACTTCCTAAATGCAATTGCCTTAATACGAAAAGAATTCTCCATTATTTCTGTGGAAGTCCAGCCACTTTCAACCGAAGATTATGAACGTTTGCATCAGGCTGGTGTTTATTCGGTTTTGGTATATCAGGAGACCTACCATCAGGAAGTATATAAAAAATACCATACGAAAGGCAAAAAATCAAATTTTGATTATAGACTCGAAACTCCCGATCGTATTGGTACAGCTGGAATTCATAAGATGGGATTGGGGGTTTTACTGGGGCTGGAAGACTGGCGAACCGACAGCTTTTTTAATGCGTTACACCTGGATTATCTTCAAAAAAAATACTGGCAGACTAAATATTCGGTTTCCTTTCCAAGACTCCGCCCGGCAGAAGGCATTATTGAACCTAATTTTATTATGGACGATAAGGATTTGACACAGCTCATTTGCGCCTATCGTTTGTGGAATGAGGATTTGGAAATCTCAATCTCGACACGTGAAAATGAGAAATTCAGAAACAATATTATCCCTATCGGTGTGACCAGTATGAGTGCAGGCTCGAAAACCAATCCCGGTGGTTATGTTGTTGATCCGCAATCTCTGGAGCAATTCGAAATCAGCGACGAACGTTCTGCCAAAGAAATTGCGCAAATTATAACAAATTCAGGCTACGAACCCGTCTGGAAAGACTGGGACAAAAGTTTTAGTCTACAAATTTAAAGTTTCAAGTTTCAAGTTTCAAGTTTCAAGTTTCAAGTTTCAAGTTTCAAGTTTCAGGTTTCAGGTTTCAGGTTTCAGGTTTCAAGTTTCAGGTTTTACAAACCACATTTTACAAATCACAAATCACATTTCACAATAAATGAGTATTATACAGGAATTTCTACGTTATAACAGGCAAACCATTCTTCCCGAAATTGGTGACGAAGGTCAGGAGAAACTCAAAAAGGCCAGAGTTTTAGTAATTGGTGCCGGCGGTTTAGGGTGTCCCATTTTACAGTATATCGCCACAGCGGGAGTTGGTTTTATTGGTATTATGGACTTTGACACTATCGAAATCCATAATCTTCACCGACAAATTTTATATACCGAAAAAGAACTTGGTCAACTTAAAGCTGTTGTTGCAAAAGAAGAGGTTTCGGAACTCAATCCATTAATAAAAGTCGAAGCCATAGTCGAAAAATTAACTCCGGAAAATGCCCGACAGGTTATTGAACAATACGATATTGTAGTCGATGGTTCGGATAATTTCACAACACGTTATTTGGTAAATGATACCTGTGTGGCGCTGCAAAAAACTTTGGTCTACGGTAGTATCTTAAAGTTTGAAGGGCAAATTGCCGTTTTTAACCATAAGGGCAGTAAAAATTTACGTGATTTATTTCCCGAGATGCCGGATCCGAAGGATGTTCCGAATTGCAATCTCAATGGTGTTTTAGGAACATTACCCGGAATTATTGGCACGATGATGGCGCATGAAACGCTCAAAATAATTTTAGAATTACCAACTTTAAACAATGAACTGGTACTTTTTAATACGATAAACTGGAATTTTACCAAACTTAATTTCTAACCAACCCTCTCGTCCTCATAAAATCCTTTACATAAGTTGAAGTAGATTCTTTCATTCCTTTTTTAAGATAGCTATAAACTCCTCGCGATCAATCTCACGACAGCCTAAACTTTCTAAATGGGAATTGTAAACCTGACAATCCAAAAGTTTGTAATTTCCTTCTTTTAAATAATTTACCAAAGCTATGAAAGCTACTTTTGATGCATTCGATACTTTCGAAAACATACTTTCTCCACAGAAAACATGACCCAAATCGATCCCATACAAACCTCCAACGAGAACGTCATCCTGCCAAACCTCGACAGATTTTGCAATTCCCTGCTCGTTAAGTTTACAATAGGCATCAATCATTTCGTTTGAAATCCAAGTTCCGTCTTGTCCTTCACGTTTTATTTTTTGACAATTCGAAATCACCTCTCTAAAACTTTCATTAAAAGTAACCGTGAATTGTTTTCTATTCAGAACATTACGCATGCTTTTTGACACAATCAATTCCTCCAAAAACAAAACCATTCTGGGGTCCGGTGACCACCAAAGAATAGGCTCTCCTTCATTAAACCACGGGAAAATCCCGCTTTGATAAGCTAATTTCAGTCTTTCCGGATCTAAGTCTCCGCCAATGGCAAGAATTCCTTCTTCATCGGCTTCTGAAACGGGTGGAAAAAACAAATCGTTAAATACGTAATACATTTTTTAAATTCCAAAATTTTTAAATTCCAAATTCCCATTGGGAAATTTCAATACTGAAATGGCTTCGCCTCTCCGCTATCACTAAGACTTAAATTCCAAATTCCCGCAATGTTGTCATTTCGACGAAGGAGAAATCTCCGTAAGAAACTCCGCAACGAAAACCCAATCTTTGTCGAGCTACTCGCGAGGATTTCTCCTTCGTCGAAATGACAATTATTAGGATCATTTTGTGTAATATTAAAGTTTATTACAGCCTTGAACTTTGACAAAAACCGAGGCTAAAAACAAATTCCAAATCCCAATTACACATTTTATGAATTGGAATTTGGAATTTATTTTTTGAAGTTTAAACTTTCTTAGAACGGTAAATCGTCCGGTTCGTCTTCGTTTAAATTAGTTGCAGGTGCAAAAGCTTCTGCAGCCGGCATTGGAGGCGTTTGTCCAGGACCTTCTGGTGCCAGTCTTTCGATTCTCCAACCTTGAATACTATTGAAATATCTGGTTTCTCCTTGTGGATTAACCCATTCTCTTCCTCTTAAATTGATAGAAACTTTTACTGCCTCACCTTGTTTGTAGCTACTTAATAAATCGCATTTATCTTGTGTAAATTCGATCAAAATATGCTGTGGATATTGCTCATCTGTGGTAACAACCAACTCTCTTTTTTTGAATGCAGCACTAACTTGTTGCTCTGGGTTCACCACTTTTACTTTACCTGTAACTTCCATCTTCTTTCTATATTAATTATTGTTTCTATTCTTATTGCTTTGCTAAAAGTACTTTCCAGGCCGATGAAATATCATCTTTATTGAGATATTTTTTGGCTTCCAAATGTACTTTTTCGAGATCGTCAGAGCTTAAAACTCCTTTTACCGAAAAATTTTCTTTCACAAATATACTAACTTCTTCTGTGGTAGGCAAGGCTTCAATGTT
The DNA here is from genome assembly GCF_025947365.1 of Flavobacterium sp. N502540. Taxonomy (NCBI): domain Bacteria; kingdom Pseudomonadati; phylum Bacteroidota; class Flavobacteriia; order Flavobacteriales; family Flavobacteriaceae; genus Flavobacterium; species Flavobacterium sp. N502540. The sequence continues at coordinate 2,339,484 of NZ_CP110012.1, read as the reverse complement.
CCCTAATTTTCCAAGATCATTCCCATCAAAAACAGGGCTTTCTTTAATAAAATCAGGAATTACATCTACTCCTACCCCAAGAGTAGTCAAGGGTTTAGGCACTTCAAAAAGCCCCTGATTCGATCGGGAATACCAATTACTGCCCAATCTTGAAACCAGATCTATTTTATACTGATCAATGGCTCCGTTTTCATCTAAAACAGCTTCGCTGATATGAAGCTTAACCACTTCACAAAGAATCAGATTTCCTGCACCTCCCTGATCTCCCAACGGAATAATCTGAGTGACTTTACATTCAAACTGTACCGGAGACTCTTTTACACGATAAGGCTTTACAAAATCGGACGGGACTTGTGTCAATCCGGCTTTTATAAATTCATTTACGCCATCACCATATTCGGTACTGGCTAATGATGTCTGTTGCACCAAATCATAATTCACAACATTTATAACTACTTCGCGGGTTTCCTCAGCGTTAATTAAAGTATGTTTTATTGTATTGTCGCGTACGCGTCGTGCTGGTGAAAAAACCAAAATTGGCGGATTGGCACTGAACACATTAAAGAAACTAAAAGGTGACAAATTGGGTATTCCCTTAGCACTAATTGTACTTGCAAATGCAATTGGCCTAGGCCCCACAGCACTTTGTAAATAGCCTTGCAATTTGGCCGTTGGTATTTCTTTTGGATCAATACTAATCATATTTTTCTTTTTAAAGGAATCTCATTTCCGTAGCTACAAAAATAGAAAAATCGTTTAATCCAAAGAAATAGTTTCAGACTTTAAAACAAAAAAATCTTTATCGTTACACAAAATATTAAATGTGTATATTTCGTTATATTTATACCACAAAAAAATATTTATGTCTTTTTCCGAGAGAAGAAATACAACCCGTTGGATCATTATTACCATTTCCTTTTTAATCATTTCCCTGATTCTCTGGAACACTTATACTTTTTTCCAAATCTTTAAAAACGAAGAACGCTTAAAGATGAATCTTTGGGCCAATGCACAAAAGACACTGGTCAATGCAGATGAAAATACAGATTTAGATTTACCGCTTGAAATCATCAACAATAATACCTCGGTTCCCGTTATGCTTACCATGTATGATAAGGTGATTAGTTCTGTGAATGTTCCGGAAGAAGTCCTGCAAAATGAAAAAAGCACCTTATCTTATCTCAAAAATCTGAAAAATGAGAATGAGCCTATCGTTATTGAATATGCGCCCGGAAAACATCAGGAATTGTATTATGGGAATTCGGCATTGATTAATAAACTGAAATATTATCCCATCGCCTTATTGCTGATTATCTTTTTGTTTGGAGCTTTGATTTATAATTTTTACAGAAGTACCAAAATGGCTACCCAAAATAAACTCTGGGCAGGAATGGCAAAAGAAACGGCGCATCAAATCGGAACACCTTTATCCTCTTTAATTGGCTGGGTAGAGATTTTAAAGACAGAAGAAATCGATTCGTCTATAACTTTTGAAATTGAAAAAGATATTGAACGTTTACAGACGATCACAGACCGTTTTTCTAAAATTGGGTCGGTTCCTGTTTTAGAGGAGAGAGATATTGTTACCGAAACTTTGAATACTTACCATTATTTACAATCCCGTTTTTCGAAGCAGGTTACTTTCTCTTATCAAGCACCTCAACAAAGTATACAGGCAATGATAAATCCAACACTGCACAGCTGGACTATTGAAAATTTAGTTAAAAATGCTATTGATGCGATGAAAGGAAAAGGAATGCTGGATCTTCAAATTGAAGAAGATACTCATCATGTAAAAATTAATGTAAAAGACTCCGGAACGGGAATTTCTAAAAAGCAGTTTAAAACTATTTTCGAACCCGGTTTTACGACCAAAAAACGCGGCTGGGGACTTGGACTTTCCTTAACCAAAAGGATCGTTGAAGAATATCATAACGGAAAGATAAAAGTTCTACAGTCTGAAATTGGAAAAGGAACTACATTTCAGATTTTACTAAATAAAAAAGTCTAATTTATAGGAACACCAAACCAGCTTACTTTTGTGAACATTGTTTTTCTAGCCAACTTTGATTTGCTCAAATACTTCTCAACAAACAAAAAATGCTCTTCAGATTGGGTAAGAGTCTGATTTATTCCATTTAACAAAGAGGTTACATTGGCTTGATTATTTTTAGAAATGACACCTATACTATCAATCAATTCCTTACTTTTTACAAGTTTATCCTTAGGCGAAGTAATCATTTTCCTTATTTCATCATCCGAAACTTTTGGTTTAAATTGATTATTTCTAAAAATAATAAATGTATTTAATTCGCTAACCCCTTCATTAAAGAGACTTACAATTCTATTCACTTTCAAAACTTCAACTTCACTCCTTTTATAAGCCAATCTATCAAAAATCATTGCATTTTTAACTCCATTTTTCTCCATTCGATCTGCCGAACTTATTAGTTTTTCAATCTCGGATAAAGAATTATATTTTTCAATTTCTCTTACATAATCAATTTTTACTTTCGATTTATTTACTGCAAAATTACCTTTATAAAACGCCTCATTTGTTATTGGGTAATCCAAAAACTGCCACAGATAATCAAAGGGCATATGTGATGTAATGATTTTTGATGGATCAGTTTTAAAATAATAATTATTTATTTTCTTAACGAATTTACCTTTCACAATAAATCCCGATCCCCAGGTTGGATCAAAAGCGTACCATTTCCCTTCTATTTTTGCTCCACACCAAGCATGAGATATATAGTCTGTAAAACCATTTTGCTTCGTATATCCTTCTACAACTACAGATTCAATCCCTACTTTATTTGCAATATCATTAAAAACCTCAGCATAATTAACACAAACTCCTTTTTTACTTATAAGTGTTTTATTTATTTTATCTTCTTTGCTTTCGTTAAAATTTACTGCAAACATATTTTCAACATCATAGCTAATAGTAGAAGCTGTCCAATAATAAACCGCTCTTATTTTATCATCATCTGTTTTAAAATTATCTTTTATATAATTTGCAATATCCTTGGTCGATTTAGTTGAACTAGCTTCAATTTTAGAAATTTGCTTATCTACAACTTCATAATTATTTTTAACTTGTCCTTTAGCTATGATCGAATAAAGTATGACCACTAAAACTATATATCTTTTCATGATTAAAATTTTTGCTTAAAAAAAAATCACAATTAAAATTGTGATTTCTTACTTAAAACTTAATATTTTTTATTTATAAATTAGCCTGAATATCTTTGGCCAAAACCTCAAATTCTTCTTTAGAAAGTGAAACTTTATTTTGAAAACGCATTTCATCCATTTCGTTTAACGGAATCAAGTGCACGTGTGCGTGAGGCACTTCAAGACCAACAACTGCCACTCCAACTCTTTTGCAAGGAACCGTTTTTTCGAGTGCTGCTGCAATTTTCTTAGAAAACTTCATTAATCCTAAATACAACTCCTCTTCCATATCAAAAATCTTGTCGATTTCTTGTTTCGGAATACAAAGTGTATGTCCTTTTGCATTTGGGTTTACATCTAAAAAAGCCAGATAATTATCATCCTCAGCAATTTTATAAGCAGGAATTTCTCCGTTTACTATTTTGGTAAATATTGATGGCATTGTTTCTTTGTTTATTGGATGAATTGTCTAATCGATTTTACGATTAAACAGTTAAACGTAAAAAATTAGTCTCTGGTAATTTCAAGAATTTCAAATTTCAAAACTCCGTTTGGAACTGTAATTTCAGCTACTTCTCCGACAGATTTTCCCAGTAACCCTTTTCCAATAGGAGACGTTACAGAGATTTTTCCTGTTTTTAAATCTGCTTCACTTTCAGCAACAAGCGTATATTTCATTTCCATTCCATTGCTTTGATTCTTAATTTTAACATTAGAAAGAACCAGTGCTTTCGAAACATCCAGTTGTGATTCGTCAATTAATCTTGCATTAGAATACACTTCTTCCAGTTTAGCAATTCTCATTTCTAATAAACCTTGTGCTTCTTTTGCTGCATCATACTCCGCATTTTCAGACAAATCTCCTTTATCTCTTGCTTCTGCTATATCTTGAGATGCCTTTGGACGCATTACACTTTTTAAATGCTCCAACTCATCTTTTAATTTTTTTAATCCTTCTGCTGTATAATAAGATACTTTACTCATAACTTCGTCGTTTATATAAATACAAAAAATCCCATCGGGACGGGATTTCTTAATTACAAATATACTATTATTTTTAATAGTACATAATTATATGTTAATCATATAGAATCCAAATGTAAATAATTTATTTTTGTTTCACTAATTCTTATTAAAATAATGAAAAAATTCTGGTACTTAATTGTCTTTGTCTCTGTGCTTTTCTCTTGCAGTGAAAATAGTAGACGCGACAAAAACCCTTACATTCCTAGTTATGCAGTTAACCTGTCTATTGATACCAATCTGCCTGCTTATTCCAATCTTAAATTTGTAAGTAATGGCGTGATTGTTCCAAATTACGGAGCAAAAGGGATTATCATTTTTAATACCGGAAGTGGTTATAATGCATTTGATGCCGCCTGTCCAAATCAGCCCGTAACTTCCTGCACCGCCATGACAATTGAAGGTATAAATGCGGTTTGTTCCTGCGACAAAACAGCCTATAGTTTATTTACCGGATTGGGAGGTAAAGATTATCCCTTAAAACAATATCGCGTAGAATTTACCGGAACGATCATTCACGTCTACAATTAAAAATAAAAAAAGCCTGAAAAAATAACTTTTCAGGCTTTTTAAATTTTACGTTTGACTTCTTACTTTTTTAGAATTTCAATGTCAATCCGGCTAAGAAATTAATTCCTGCCTGAGGATAGTAGTAAGGATAAACATCCCACATTGCTCCGTTTGAAACATATTTTTTATCCAGAAAATTGTTCACCAGACCAGTAATTAAGATCGACTTGAAAACTGATTTTGGTTTGATTTCGTAAGACACATTCAAATCATTTACGAAATAGTCCGCTAATTTTGCTGCGGGCAATTCAATATTGTTCATGTATTGTTCGCCTACGAATTTTTGCAATAACGAAATGTGTAAACTTTGAATCGGACTGTATACGATAATATTTCCGGCAATAACTGACGGTGAATAAGCGATATTGGTTGTTCCGTAATGCTCGCCTTCAACGGCCAAATCAATATTCTTATTACTACTTAAAGTAAAGTTTGGTCTCAGAATAAACTTTTCAGAAAGTTGTATTGTGGCATCAACTTCTAAACCTAAACGGTAGCTTTTCTCTGTGTTAGCACGAATTGGAGCTCCAACATCATCCAGTCTTCCGGTTAAAATTAACTGATCTTTGTAAGCCATATAATAGACATTCGAATTCAACTGAAATTTATCTGAATTGAATCTCCAGCCCAATTCAAAATCATTTAGTTTTTCAGGTTTTACATTTCCCCCTTCATAATCGGTTCTGTTAGGCTCACGATTGGCTCTTGCATATGAAAAATAAAGGGTGTTGTTTGAATTGATTGCGTAATTTAAACCTGCTTTCGGATTAAAGAAATTGAAGTTATCGTCTACTAATCCAGTGTCTTTTCCGTTGGCCTTGTACGTTACATTTCTGTATTGCAAATCACCATAAAAACTAAGTTTTTCTGTTAACTGATAATTGGCTTTTGCAAAGATATTTCCATCTGTTTTGGTTGAAAAATCATCATAGTAATGATCTCCCGGCAGCGCCTGAGAAGAATTTCTGGCCCAGATTACTTTACCAAAATGAGCTCCCTCATATTTATTCCAGCCACCACCTACGATTATGTCTAATTTCTCTTCTTTGTATTTTACCGAAAAAGTTGTGCCGTAAAAATCATTGTCTAACCATTTCTGACGAATTAAATCAGTTCCCGGAACTAATTCTCCAAGGTCATTTTCTACCATTTTAGTAGGCTGAATTGGCCCATAACCTTTAACTGGCTCATTATATTTGAAGTTTTCATAGTATCCTTGCCCTTTAGTATAATGAAGCGCTAAATTGCTGCTCCATTTATCAGAAATGGATTCACTCCAATGCAATTGATAATGGTTTTGTTTGTAATTATCGGTTTCATTATCGTAAAAATGAACATTTCCTGCTTCATCTTTATATTTTCCTGCTGAATTATAAGTACGGTCTGAATTTAGCTTTTCAGCATCAATTCCGTTCCAGGACTGGTATGTTCTTTCGGTCCCACCAAAAACCAGCGCCTTAATTAAAGTTGTTTTACCAATATAAGTCCCCTGAAGAAAATACGATTTTAAATCAGAACTTGCACGATCTACATATCCATCTGATTTAATGGTAGACAAACGCCCTGCCAGCTCAAAATGATCGTTCAGTAAACCTGTACTGAATTTTACAGTATTTTTATTTGAATTGAAACTTCCGTAAGAGCTTGAAATTTCTCCGGTCGCTTTCGTAGCATAATTATCCGTCAGCATATTCAAACTGGCTCCAAAAGCAGAGGAACCATTAGTAGATGTTCCAACACCTCTTTGCAATTGTAAACTCTCAACAGAAGAAGCAAAATCAGGCATATTTACCCAAAAAGTTCCCTGACTTTCAGCATCATTATAAGGAATTCCGTTAATCGTTACGTTTACTCTTGTAGCATCACTACCACGCACTCTGATCCCGGTGTAGCCTATTCCTCCTCCTGCATCAGAAGTAGTCACCACCGATGGCAGATAATTCATTAAAATTGGAATATCCTGTCCCAGATTTCTAAATTTAATATCCTTTTTATCAAGATTACTGAAACTTACCGGAGTTTTAGCAGTAACACGAACTGCTGAAACTAAAACATCATCCAGTTTATTAACTTTCGTAGAATCCTGGTCTTGCGCGAAAGAAAATTGAGAAAAGAAAATAGAAAAAAGAAATAAGAAAATAGATTTGGTTCTGGTCGACTTTTGAATCTTAGAACCTTTGTAACTTAGCACCTCAGCACCTTTAAAAATAGTTTTCATCCGTAAATAATTACGAGTAAAAGGGGGAATTATTCTTTTTGTTAAATTAATAAATGTTTCACGACAAAGTATAGTGTATTCGCTAAAATTGTCGTCTTTCCCTTAGCGACATTACTCGCTCAGGTTCTTTGGGTATGATCTCAGCTCGTTATTTAGAGCACCCCTTTGAGACAGTGCAAATGTAATGTTAAAAAATCCAATTTTCAAATTCCAAATTCCAATTTTTGACAACGAAATCTAAAGGCTATAATTGGAATTTAAAGAGTTGGTATTTAATCTAAATTAGGTTTCTTTCTGGATTGTTTTATTTCCGAAACGTTCTTTTTATCCTTAATACGCTTTTTAATTACCGATTTAGGAACTTTAGTGGCTTTACGAACTTTAGGAACATACAGCCCTTTTTTAATTACCTCTAAAAAACGTTTTATAACAATATCTTTGTTTTTAAGCTGACTTCTGTCTTCATCACAATTTAAAATCAATATATTTTCTGTGGTTAAACGGGTTGCTATATTCTTTTGTAAAAGCAGTTTTTCTTCTTCAGACAGTGCCTGAGATACATTCAAATCAAAAGTCAACACCACTTTTGATGACACTTTGTTTACGTTTTGTCCGCCCGCACCACTGCTTCGTACGGCTTTAAAACTTAACTCTGATATGATTTTTTCGATATCCATTATTGTGGCTGATGTGCAGCTTTTAATAAATCGTTTACTGTTTTCACCGGATTAAAGGTGATTAATGGTACTGCCACAAAAATAGTAAGCCAATTGGCCATTGCCCCGTTCCAGAGTCCCGGAAGCTCGTAACTCTTTACTAGTTTGCCATCCACACTTTTCTCGACGATAAAACCCGTTTTTTGATCTACAAATTGTAATAAATCAAACTTTTCATTTTTATAATTTTTGATTCCGCAAACTAAATCCACAGGATTAAAATGAGTTGCTGAAGCCAAGATTTCCTGTTGTCTTTTATTTGTCAGATCGATTTGCGAAGCCTCTACAATCTGCAATGAAACTGATCCTTTTGGACTCATTACCCAGAATGGGCCACCTCCGGGTTCTCCTTCATTTTTCACCATTCCGCAAACACGAATTGGCCTGTTTAATAAGCTCTTTATCTTACTGATTTTATTTTCGAAAGTAAACTTACTATAGTCACTATTCAACTCAACATTAAGCTTTTTTGATAAAAAGACAACGATTTCTTCAAGATCTTCCTCTCGTATCTCTTCTTTTTCAATGGCATTTAAATAGCCAAAAACTTGTTGCTGTATTTTAATCAAAATCCCTGCTAATGCTTTTTTATACAATGCAATCTGATCCATATGATTTTGAATTACATTGTCAATATTTTTGACAAAAATAACATCCGCATCGAGTTCATTTAAATTCTCAATTAACGCACCATGCCCGCCGGGTCTAAAAACTAATTTATTATTCTTATCCCGAATTGGACTATTTTTAGCATCTACACAAATCGAATCGGTACTTTTACTTTGATAGGAATAAGAGATATTTATTTTAACCTCTGAATCCACTTCAACTTTTTCTTTAAGAACCTCAACTTCATGTTCAAACAAATTCTGATGGGCTTCTGAAACGGTAAAATGCAAATTCGAAATCTGATTCGAAGAAGCATAGTGAACACATTCGTTCAAATGTTCTTCAATTGGATTTGCAATATGTCTTTTGTATTGGTGAAAAGGTAAAACTGCCTTTGGCTTATTTGCAAAATCAAAGTGATCGACAGACAACAATGTTTTTATAAAATAATAATTTTTATGATCACGGTCAAGCCTTTCAAAATCCGGATAGATTTCTTTTAACTTTTTATCAACTTCTTTAAAAAACGCAAATTTCTCCATAGCCACTATAAAAATAGATAGCTCTTTGTCATTTTTACGGTTGATATAAGCATTGATAGTTTCTTTCTGCATGTCAAAATCGTTCAGAAAAGCGCTTAAAAATTTAAACATTCTGCTGGCTGCACCCGAAGCCGGAACAAACTTTTTCAATTTGACTTCTGATTTTTGAAGATCAAAAAAGGCCGCTTTCTCTTCAAATTCTACTTCTGACAAACTTAATATACCATTTGAAATTGTAGCCGGACCAACTAAATTAGATTTTGATATTCCGTTTTTAAAAATTTGCAGCTGTTGTAAAATCTTCTCAAAAGAAATTCCATGTTCGTATATCTGAACAAAATCTTCAGATGAGATACCATGCTGTTTTGCGTCAGCTAATTGCTCTATGATCGCTATTGCTTTAGTCAAACGACTTTCTTTATCTCCGGAAAGGGTAATAAAAGGTTTTTTAGTATCAATAAGAGTCTGTTTAAAAACTGAAAAGACTGTTTCACGACCTTTAGGAGTATCTCTAATATCATCTTTTTCCCAGGGAACATCAATATCAGTCAGAAAAAACAAATCGTATTCATGCTCTAATGCTGCTTCGTTTAAAAGCGGGTCACAAAATCCATAATACATTTCAGAGAAAACCTTTGTCACCATTAAATTGGTATCACAAAACAGGTACTTTCCGGACAAAGCCAGCTTTTGATTTTCAAGAGCTACTTGCCCAAATGCGATAGGCATCATATCATCGGCTACACAAATGTGCTGGTTCTCTTCCCATTTTTCCTGCAAATAATCGCGTGCGAACTCAGGAACCCATTCGGTTTCATAATATTCTGCAAGTTGTTTTGCCAAGGTAGTTTTTCCTGTACTTTCAGGACCAAATAAGGCAATTTTTATGATAGCTGTTTTTTGCTGTCTAAGATTTTTCTCCATTCTAAATAAGCTGAAATAGCCAAAATTGTAAAAATTAAATACTGAAGTGATAACATCCCTAAACCGCGATAGGCATAAAGGGGCACCACAATAATATCACCAATGATCCAAAGCGTCCAGTTCTCAATCTTTTTCTTCGCCATGTACCACATTCCTGCAAAAAATATTCCAGATGAAATCATATCGACATAATTGTCGTTTCTAATTTCGTAATCAAAGTATTTATAAATGCCGAAAACTACAAAAACAGTTATGAAAAACAATAGTATTCCAATTATTTTTTCATTACTATTCGTTCGTGTTATAGGCAGATTGTCCTCAACCGTTCCTCCTTTGGCCCATACATACCACCCATATATACTCATAATCGAAAAATATCCATTGATAATCATATCTCCGATATAACCTGCAACATACAACAGATAAACTGATATAACGGTGGCAATCAAACCGGTTGGATAAACCCAGATATTTTCTTTTTTCGCAAACCACACACTCAAAATCCCACAGATAAAAACTAAAAACTCCAGGGCAATATGCCATAACGGAGTGTTTTTATAACTGTCCAGAAAAAAATCAATCATAATGGAGTAGGTTAATTTGGATTGGAATTTTATTTATGATTCAAAAAAATGACTGTCATTTTCAAAAGCGGTTCCGATAACCACTAAATCAGCACCGGCATTATAAGCCTTTTGAATTCCATGCAAATCTACAATTCCTCCACCAACAATTATAGGAATCTCAACATTTTGAGCAATTAGCTGTATCATTTCTAACGGAACTGCTTTTTTTGCACCGCTCCCCGCCTCCAGATAAATCAATTGGTTTCCTAACATTTCCCCCGCCTGCGCTGTTGCCAGCACCAGATCAAAGTTATCCCTGTCAAGAGGTTTCGTTTTACTTACACGTGCTACAGCTGTTTCATTGCCGCTTTCAATCAAAATATAACCTGTCGAAATAACTTCCAGATTTGTCTTTTTTAAAATTGGAGCTGCCTGAACCTGATACTCTATCAAATAATCCGGGTTTCGGCCCGATAATAAAGATAAGAACAAAATTGCGTCTGCCTGAGGTGAAATCTGAGAAGGGTCACCCGGAAATATAACAACGGGTAAATTTGTATCTTGTTTTAATTTTGAAATTAAATCTTCTAAAATTGTTGCCTGTACAATACTTCCTCCTACAAAAATATGTGTTGCGGGAGATTGATTTATTTTAAACAATAAATGATCTAAATTTTCCCAAACAATCTTATCGGGATCTAACAGAATAGCCAGTAATTTTTGCCCATTCCTTTTAGCTTCCAAAATTTCTTGCCGTATAGTGAGTAATTTTTGTCTCATAATGGGCGTAAAAGTAAAAGTTTTTTGATGTAGAAGAACTATTTTGAATGAATTATATTTGTGTTATAGTTAAACAAAATTATGATTGCAATTGATCTGTTGGAAAAATATGGCGCTCTGAAAAAGTCTTTCGACAAAAATGAAATTATTTTTGAAGAAAACAAGCTGCCAGCATACTATTGTCAGATTGTTTCCGGAGAAGTAAAAATGAGTAATTATAACGATGACGGACGTGAATTTATTCAGGGTATTTTTTACAAAGAACAGCCTTTTGGAGAACCTCCTTTATTTTTAAATCAAAAATATCCGGCAAATGCCATTGCTGTTGAAGATTCGGAAATTTTTCTTCTTGACAGAAATAGTTTCATGAAACTGCTGGGGGAAAATCCGGACATCAGTCTTAAAATAATCGAAAATCTGGCGCAGCGACTGTATTACAAATCGGTTATGGCGGCAGAGATGTCTACTCAGGAGCCGGAGCATCGTATTTTAAAATTAATCGATCACGGAATTGTCTATTTCAATTTTAAAAAAGACGCAAATGGATATCTCATCAATTTTACAAGACAACAGATTGGAGACCTAACGGGTTTACGTGTTGAAACGGTCATCAGAACGATAAAAACTCTGGAGAAAAAAGGTCTTTTAAAAATTATAAACAGAAAAGTATACCGATAAAATAGTTCCGTTTATATGATTTAAATCATAAAACGCAACCCTATAGTGCCTGTACCTTTGTAGTATAAAAATCTCAATATCATGACACTATATCAAACAACATTCGAAAATTTCAATAAAAACTACATGGGTTCAGCTGCAATGGCTGTAATTGGTCAAAGCTGTTTAGGTGGTGCTGCGGCCATGTACGTTCTGGCTAACGGAACCTCAATACCACAAATGATCCAACTTGCCATTATTGTTTTGGCTTGTGTTTTTGCAAACACATCTATATTGGCACAGATGAAGCACAAAACGGTTTTTAATTTTATTATTGCAAGTGCACTTTTAAGTGTGTTTTTTATTCTTTTAAATAGTTTTATTCTATGAGAAAACAAATAGAGAATCGAGAAGATGTCAAATTTTTAGTCCATCAGTTTTACGCTAAAATAAGAGCCGATGCAGAAATCGGCTTTTATTTTAACTCTATGATCAAAGATTGGGATGCGCATTTAGAGAAGCTAACCGATTTTTGGGAAACTAACTTATTTGCCGTAAGAAAATACAATGGTAATCCGCTTGCCGTACACAACGAGGTCGATTCGCGTTTTGAAGGAAGAATCACCTCTAATGAGTTTGGAATCTGGCTGAATTATTGGTTTCAGACTTTAGAAGAACATTTTGAAGGTGAAAATGCCGAGACGCTAAAACGACGCGCGCGTAAAATGGGAACTTTTTTGTTTCTGAGTATGTTTGAAAATCGAAAAAAAATAGCGGAAGCTAGTGCTGAATAAATTGCTTTTTGTTATTTCGAGAAAAAAAAATCACAACAGAAACTCCGCTAAGTAAGTCGCCAAGCTTTGTGGACTTCCATGTGTGATTTGCTTCGCCTGTTTGATTTCTCCCTGCGGTCGAAATGATAAAATTGGAGTCAAACCTTGGAATTTGGAGTTTTTATTAAGTCTTTATCTCTCAAAAGCATAAACCAAGGTAAAATTCTGCCCTGAAGTATTCGATTTAATTTCTTTGTAATGCACCTCAAAATCCACTGCCAGTTCATTAAAATCAAGGCTTGCCTTCGTTTGGCTTTTATCTAACGAAAACGCATTTACGCTGATATGATCTTTAAAACTGATTCCTTTTTCGTTTCTGATTTTAAAGATTGCTTCTTTGGCTCCCCAGATTACCGTCAGTTCCCTGATGTAGTCCGGTGTGTTTTGGGTATTCAAATAGGTATTTTCGGTTTCTACAAATTTGTCGGCGATGCGAAGAATCTTTTCGCGTTGCAACTCCATATCAATTCCTACTGTTTTATCACTAATTATAATAGCTGCAAAATCATATGAATGTGTGATGGAGATATGATTTTCGCAATTGAAATATGGCTTCCCAAATTCGTCGTAATGCAAATCCTGATCTGTAAAACCCATTTCCTGAATCAGCATGCGAACGCTCAAAAAGGCACGCTGATGCATTTGCGATTTCATTCCGTTCAACCTTAACTGTGTTTTCTCTTTTAAAACTATATTGCTCACTAACTCCTCAAAAGATTCTGTTATGTGCCAAACTAAGATTTTAGTCGTTTCGTTGAATTGTATGGTTTCAAATAAAGGCATTCTTTTTTAATTATGAGTTTTTAGTTATGAGTTGTTTTCCTGATTTGAAAACGAAATTTCTTATTTAACGTCTCGTCTTTTAGCCCTGATGGGAACGGCATCCTTTTGCAGTCTCGTTTTTTTTACGAGACTGCAAAAGATATAGTGTACAGCAGGATTAGCTTCTTATTTCGACTACACTCCATATAACCACCGCAGTAATCAACTAATATTCTAAAGATTAAGAAATTAAACATTTCACAATTCTGACAGAAAGTAGTCTAAATTAAAAACCTATTCCGTAAATTTGCAAAAATTTTACAATTACAAATATACTATAAATGAGTACTACAACTACGCCTTTTGTGGCTTTCAAAGTAAAAGACATCTCTCTAGCGGCTTGGGGAAGAAAAGAAATTGAATTGGCTGAAGCTGAAATGCCAGGTTTAATGGCGCTTCGTGCTGAATATAAAGACGAACAACCTTTAAAAGGTGCTCGTATTGCTGGATGTTTACACATGACGATTCAAACTGCTGTTTTGATCGAAACTTTAATTGCTCTTGGTGCTGAAGTTACCTGGTCTTCTTGTAACATTTTCTCCACTCAGGATCAGGCTGCTGCTGCTATTGCTGCTGCAGGAATTCAGGTTTATGCCTGGAAAGGTCTTGATGAGCAATCATTTGACTGGTGTATTGAGCAAACTTTATTCTTTGGTGAAGACAGAAAACCATTGAACATGATCCTTGATGATGGTGGAGATTTAACTAACATGGTTATTGACCGTTTCCCTGAATTGGTTCCTGGAATTAAAGGATTATCTGAAGAAACTACTACTGGTGTTCACAGACTTTACGAAAGAGTAAAAGCCGGAACTTTACCAATGCCTGCAATTAACATTAACGACTCTGTTACTAAATCTAAATTTGACAATAAATACGGTTGTAAAGAATCTGCAGTGGATGCTGTTCGTCGTGCAACTGACTTAATGTTGGCTGGAAAAAGAGTTGTAGTTTGTGGATATGGTGACGTTGGAAAAGGAACTGCTGCTTCTTTCAGAGGTGCCGGATCTATTGTAACTGTTACTGAAATTGACCCAATTTGTGCTTTACAAGCTGCAATGGACGGTTATGAAGTTAAAAAATTAAACACTGTAATTGCTAATGCTGACATCATCATTACTACTACAGGAAATAAAGATATCGTTCTTGGAGAGCACTTCGAGCAAATGAAAGATAAAACTGTTGTTTGTAACATCGGACACTTCGATAACGAAATCGATATGGCTTGGTTGAACAAAAACCACGGTGCTTCTAAAATCGAAATCAAACCACAAGTTGACAAATATACTATCGCAGGAAAAGATATCATCATCCTGGCTGAAGGTCGTTTGGTAAACCTTGGTTGTGCTACAGGTCACCCAAGTTTTGTAATGAGTAACTCATTTACCAACCAGACTTTGGCTCAAATCGAATTATGGAACAACAGCGCTGCTTACAACAATGACGTTTATATGTTACCAAAACATTTAGATGAAAAAGTAGCTGCTTTACACTTAGCTAAATTAGGAGTTGAACTTGAAGTTCTTCGCGAAGATCAGGCTGCTTATATTGGTGTTGAAGTTCAAGGTCCATTCAAACCGGAATACTACAGATATTAATATTTTAGATTGCAGATTTCTGATTTTTAGATTTCTTCAATTGCATATTAAAACCCGACAGATTTTAAAAATCTGTCGGGTTTTGTTTTTAATAGGTTTTCATAAATAAAGGACAGATCTATTTCTAAGAAAAAAAAATCTGTCAAAAAAAGTTTTTTTCAGAATAACTTTTTAATTTTAAGAATTCAAATAAGCCACTACTTCTCAACTACAAAAACAAAGCACTCTTGAAAAAAACATCTTGTTTATTCGTCTTCTTGTTTTTATTAGGTCTTCCGCACATCCTTTTTTCTCAGGAAAAAAAACCTAAAGTTGTTTTAGTATTAAGTGGTGGCGGAGCAAAGGGAATTGCACATATTCCGCTGTTACAAAAACTGGATTCTCTACACATTGTACCTGATCTTATTGTTGGAAATAGTATGGGGAGTATTATTGGCGGACTATATGCTATGGGATATTCCGGTGATAGTATCGAAAAAATCACTAAAAATATTTATTGGAATAAACTCCTTGGCGGAGGCCAATCCTTGCAATCTGTAAGTGCAGAAGAAAAAAGAGAATTCCAAAGATACTTGGTCGGAATAGGGATTAAAGATGGAAAACTCAATAGCGTTGGTTCTCTTTTAAATGATCAAAATCTAAGAGAATCTCTTTCTGAATTAACTTTTCCTGTATATAATATCAGAGATTTTGACAGTCTCCCTATCCCCTTTAGAGCTATGGCTACCGACTTAGGAGAAGGGAAAGAAGTTATTTTAAGCAAAGGCAATTTAGCTTATGCCATGCGGGCCAGTATGTCTTTGCCTGCTATTTTCAAACCAATGCCTTATGAAAAAACCTTATTAGTAGACGGAGGTGTATTAAACAATTTCCCTACTGATGTTGCCAAACAAATGGGTGCCGACATTATTATTGGCAGCGATGTAGGTGGAGGAATGCAGCCTATGGGCAAATTAAACAATATTATGACGGTATTGATGCAGACCAGTATGTTTCCGAGTAATCTTAAAAACCCTGCAAACCGTGATCTGTGTACCATATTAGTTGACCACATGCCCAACCTGCGTTTCTCAACAGCTGATTTTGCAGCCAGTAACGAAATCTATAAAGACGGTAAAATAGCCGCAAATCAAAATCTTCCGGCTCTAATTGCTTTATCGGAAAAATTAAAGGGATTTCCGCAACGAATTCACAAATTGCCCTACATGCCTAAAGAATTTGTTCTTGACACTATAGTTTATAAAAAAATAAGCCCGGAAAATCTTCCTTTAGTAGTTGGAAGAGCAAATCTTAAAACCCATGTAAAATACACCTCCAAAGATTTAATTGCTGGTATAAACAGGGCTATGGGCACCAATCTTTTTGATGAGATTACCTATAGTCATTTTGTCAAAGACGGCGACAAATCCGGAATTACATTATTTGGATTTGAGCGTGCCAAAAATCAGCTAAATACCTCCGTACATTATGACACTTATAGAGGTGTTGGTGTTATTTTTAACTACACCGCCAGAAACGTCCTTGCCGATGCTTCCCGACTTTTGGTTACTGCCGATATAGCAGAACAACCAAAAGGCAGAATCAATTTTCAGAAAAATTTTGGAGGACGCAGAGAATGGTGGTGGGGTACGGAACTTTACGGAGCTTTCCTAACACAGGAAATTTACCTTAATGGCAAAGCCTCAGATAATATCCTTTATAATACATTTGAATTTAACAATGAGGTAAACAGAAATTTAAATTCGCTGAAAAGCTATTTTGGTTTTGGTTTAAACTATCACTACACCTACTTCAAACCAAAATATGACCGGGAATACAATCCGAACGCAGTTTCACTAAACAACTACAGCTCTAATAATATCGAATTCAACATGCATTATTCCTATAATGATATGGATAAAGTTTTCTTTGCTACAAACGGAACCATTATAAAATCAAATATAACGCGATCACTCCTTAGCAATGTCAACGCCTCCATTTCCGCCCCAGATGTCCTGCATCTTTCCGGCTCAACAAATAATTATACGAAATTTGGTTTAAGCTTTGAAAAGAGGTTGCCCTTAAAAAAGAAAATCACAGGAATCGTAGGATTTGATGCTTGTTTTATTTTTCAGGATCAGCTCAAAAACAATCAAATTTCGTTTTTCGATTTTGGTTATGCAACAAGATATTTTCTTGGTGGTATTATCCCAAGTTCCGGCAGTAATCGCTTTTCATTCCCGGGTCTGCATGAAGACGAACTCAATGTTACACAATATATGGGGCTTAAACTCGCCTCGCAAATAAATCTTACCGGAAAAATCTATCTGACCCCTCATGTTAATATTGCCTCTGTAGGTTTTGACAGTTTTGGCAATTTCATCGACCAGGCATTTAAGCCAAAAGGAAATTGGGATCATAATTTCGAAACCAGCCTTGTATTATCCGGAGGAGCAGCCATTTCCTATCAGTCTATTTTAGGCCCAATTCATTTTGATACTTCCTGGATCAATAATATCGACAAAGTCAGACTGTTTTTCAGCGTCGGATTGTCGCTTAATCCATAGGAAAATTAAAAAAATATCTTTTATACCCGACAGGTTTTAAAAACCTGTCGGGTATAGTTTTTAGCACTACTTACTATTCATAGACAAATATTCTCTCAACAAAATTTGCCTCTTGTTTTTCTGAACTTAGTCCTCCCTCAAAAAACATTTCGGTCCAGTTTTTTTGATTGTCTATTTTAAGATACTGCCATCTTGTATCCAACTCAATTTTACCATTCCTGCCCAATTGTGAATCTTTACTTGATTGTTCAATTTTTCTATTATTAACATCGTATTTACTAAAAACCACCAATTCATCTAAATAGCCGGAATCTTCTTTGTTAAATTTCGAATGTTCTTCTATCAGATTTCCTCTTTCATCATATACGAATACTTCTTCAGATTCTGTAATTTGAGTTTCTCCTCCCTGATAATCATAAGAAAAGTTTGTTTTTATAACTTGATTTTTATCGTATTTATATTTCACCAAACTTCTTAAAGTATCATTATCCGAAAAATAATTTTTCTCTTCTACTATTTTTTTGTCGGGTCCGTAACTATAAATCGTTCTTCCACTCACCTTTTCATCATCGTCATAACTTATAGATTCTGTCTTTTGCTTCAAATTATTATACTTGTTCTCCGGATAATCCGATTTTTCAGGGAACATATCATCTTTTACAAATTCTCCGTTTGCATTCTTTTTATAAGTGGTATAATTTTGCATTTTACCTTTTACATACTTGCCGTTCTTTTTTGTTGCATAGTAAAAGTTCTCTGTGTATTCTTTAATATCTCCGAATAGCTTCTCATCCCAATTTGCAGATAATTGTGGAGCATTATAATCTTCTGCCCTCATTTTTTTTGACTCTGGCTCTTTCAGATTCGGAATCATCTCAAAAGACCTGTCTATACCATAAACAGGCTCATAAAGAACGAAATCATTTTTTATTGGCGCAATAGTCTGAATAAAGAGGTAATTCTTTTTTTCATTTATTATATCCTCTATCGTAAATATTTTTTTAAATTCTTCAAAACTCATTTTAGGATTAGCCTTAAAAACCTCAAAAACACGTTTACTTATATTACCTCTTATATCACCAAAACCAGCTCTTTCATCATTGATTTTTTTATTTTTCTTCTTTAATTCTGCCATTTCCTTGTCACTGTAGCTAACCAATACATTGCCATGCGCATCATAATTCACCATGCGCATCTTATTTTCCTGATCGCTATTCGGATCGACAGCCTCAATCAAAATCACATTGTTTATAACCTCTACTAACTTGTACTCCTTATTATTCAGCTTAAACGTACTTCCTATGTTTTTTTGAGAAAGCTTTACCTGAGAATAATCCGTAATGAATTTAATATTGTAAACTACACTTCCTTTAATTTCAGAAAGTTCATTATTGTTTTTAAAATTTATGGCATTGTTGATCTGATCCTGCTTCCGCAACGTCGTAAAATTCAAATTAACCTCTTTTCCGTTCTTGTATTTGTACAAAACCTCTATTCCAAAAGAAGTCCCACCGACATGCTGAATTTCAATCAACTCTTTTTTCGAATTAAACAGTTTGCTTGTTACGGGGTGAAAATCGACAATAGTAGTTTCATCATTTTCTTTAAAATAGGAAGGAAAACGGGAATTAAACAACAAATCGTATCCATAAGTAGATTTCTCCAATTTCAACACTCCTCGAGAAATAATTGTATCTATAGAAGAATTTATCACCTCAGCAGATTGAATTGCTTTCTTCTGAATTTCATCCATTTTTCTATTTACTTTTTTAAACGGAAAGTCAGGAGTCTTAAAAATTTCTTTATTTATGTTATAAGTCATTTCATAAATCATGTCTTTCTCTTCTTTACTTGGTTGTTTTTTTTGAGAAAACACGGAAAGGCTAAAGCCCATCAAAATCAATACAATTCTATTCATCTATTTTTTCTCGAAAAGTACTGCTTTTCCTCCCAAATATCCAAGGTCTATTTTTAGAAAATGTTATTCTTATCTTTACTGGAAATTTGCCTTTATGAAACGATTTCTAGTTTTTTGCCTGTACTTCTTTACTAATTGTGTTATACTCGCACAAAAAAAAGACCTCTGGATTTCATTTTGGGATAAAGACACCACACATATTGGATTTAAAGACATAAACGGAACTATCAAAATAACACCAAAGTTTATGGGATTCACTACTGCCCGTAAATTTGACAAAATTATTGCCGTAACCGAAGAAACTGGTAAAAACTGGAAGAGCTATTATCTGACCAAATCCGGTAAAGTAGTGGGACGTGACAGCCTCTATATTTTTGATAACGGCCCGGATTGTGAAAATGAAGGTTACATCAGATTTACGGACCGAAAAACAGATAAAACCGGAATGTTTAATAGTCAAGGCAAAATTGCAATTCCTGCTGATTATAATGTTTTATCAAAAGTTCAAAACGGAATGATTACAGCACTAAAAGACGCTGTAAAAAAGCAGGACGGTGAACATTTTTTCTGGACGGGTGGAAAAAGGTACCTGATAGACCTTAACAACAAAATCTTAATTGAGGATTTCAAAGACAATACTGATCTTAACTTTTATTCGTTACAAAAATCAAAAGTCCTTAATAAAGAAGAAATAAGAGAGAATTTTGCCGGCGTTGATGGTGAATATTATTCTTTTATTAATTACGATAAGGAATTTAAATTGTGGTTAAAAAACAATTTGCTTTCTGATTTATCCAAAGAAAATTTAATGAAGATCTCCTTTAATAAAATCACTTACTGGAAAGAACCAAATGGATGGAAAAGCGAATCAAAGACAAAATTTATTGAAGAAAATTATGCTCTGTTAAAATTAAAACTTCAGCAACTTAAAGCTTCCGGAACGGATTATTTTATTTCGTCTGATGGGCTGAATCCTTTTATTTTTGAAACGAGTGAATATAATGCGTACTTTAATAACTGTAATGAACCTGAAGAATGGAGGTACCCGGTCAAAAACATTATTATTAATTCAAAAAATAAAGCCGATTTTAAACAGGATCATTTTGAATTTCTTCGAACCGAAAAGGGTTACAAGCTCATTAGTGTTTCCGTCGCAAAAGACGATCTCAAATAAAGTTCTTCTTTTAATAAAACTATCTTTGTAAAAAACGTGATATGAAAAACTTTTTCTTTTTAGGCATTGCTATAATCTTTGAAATCATTGCTACTTCGGCCCTAAAAAAATCTGAAGAATTTACCCGACTAATCCCAAGTATTATTACCATTTTGGGGTATTTTGCCGCTTTCTATTTTTTAAGTTTTGCCATCAGAACCATTCCGGTCGGAATTGCTTATGCCATCTGGTCGGGAGTTGGGATTGTACTGATCACGATTATTGGCGCTGTTTTCTTCAAACAAATCCCTGATGTACCAGCGATAATTGGATTAACATTGATTATGGCAGGTGTTATTGTCATTAATGTTTTTTCTAAAACTACCACGCATTAAGGTATTTTAAATCAATCATTGATACTATCAAATGATATTATAAAAACACTCCTTACACTATAAATCAGAAATTTAATGAATTTCAAAAAAGCAACAATTTCAGACTTAGCGGAAATGCAGCAATTGTACACCGAAACCATACAATCGGTCTGTAAAAACGATTATGATCCAAAGCAAATTGAAGTCTGGATTTCGGGTGTGCAAAATACCGAACGTTGGTTAGACGTTATTCAAACACAATTTGTTTTACTGGCTATCATAGCAACTAAAACGGTTGGTTTTGGAACCTTGAAGAACGGAAATTATATTGATTTCTTTTATATCCACAAAGACTATCAAAAACAGGGAATCGCCCATAAGCTTTTAACCGAATTAGAACTTGAAGCCAAAAGACAACATTCAAAAATCATAACATCAGACATCAGTATTACGGCCAGACCTTTTTTTGAAAAAAGCGGTTTTGTTGTAAAAGCCGAGCAGATAAACATTCGGTCCGGTGTTGAGTTGATTAATTACAAAATGGAGAAAGAATTGCAGCTGTAATTGTTTCAGGTTTCAGGTTTCAGGTTTCAAGTTTCAGGTTTCAAATTTTAGCAGAACATGAAACCTGAAACTTGAAACAAACTATTACTTCCGCAAGTTTCGGATTTTATGCCCGCAAAAACGTGTCGATATTTGCCTTATAAAATGAAACGAAGATGAACACACAGGAAAACATTAATTATAATCGAATTGCTGAAGCGATTGATTATATCAAAGCCAATTTTAAAGCGCAGCCCAATCTTGATGAAGTTGCCGAAAAAGTGCATTTAAGTCCTTTTCACTTTCAGCGTTTGTTTACCGAATGGGCAGGCACAAGTCCGAAGAAGTTTTTACAATATATTAGCGTCGAACACGCCAAGAAAATACTTCAGGAAGACCGTCAGGCTACTTTATTTGATGCCGCTTTTGATACCGGTCTTTCGGGAACCAGCCGTTTGCATGACTTGTTTGTAAACATCGAAGGAATGACGCCTGCCGAGTATAAAAATGGGGGAAAGAACTTAGAAATTAACTTCAGTTTTGCCGAAAGTCCGTTTGGAAATATCATTGTGGCTTCAACACCTAAAGGAGTTTGTTTTATGGCTTTTGCCGAAAACGAAGAAAAGGGCTTTGAAGACTTAAAACATAAATTCCCTAACGCCACATTTTGCCGAAAACTGGACTTAATACAACAAAATGCACTGTTTATTTTTCAAAATGACTGGAGCAAATTAGCCGAAATTAAACTGCATTTAAAAGGTACCGATTTTCAATTGAAAGTTTGGGAAACTCTTTTAAAAATCCCAATGGGACAACTTTCTACTTATGGTTCAATCGCACAGCAAATTGAGAAGCCCAATGCTTCCCGTGCTGTTGGTACCGCGATCGGAAGTAACCCTGTAGCTTTTTTAATTCCCTGTCACCGTGTAATTCAATCCACCGGAACCTTTGGTGGATACATGTGGGGAAACACCCGTAAAACGGCCATTATTGGGTGGGAAGGCGCACAGATAAATCCATAATTTTCTGTCACAAATTCACGAATTATTTTTTTTAAATCTTTGCCGGCAGAATTGCTATAATTCGTGAATTACTTCTCCCGTTCGCTATCGCTCGGTCCATGGCAAAAAACCTCAACTTAAAATCATTATGCAAAATATACAATCAAAAATTGCTTCCCTTCATTGGGACAGCATCACCGAATCTATGCACGAAAACGGATTTGCCGTTATTCCAAATCTGTTAGACAACCAACAATGTGAAGCTCTAAAAGCCGATTATTCAACGCCTGAATTATACCGAAAAACGGTGGTCATGGAACGCTACCGCTTTGGTTTAGGGGAATACAAATACTTCGCTTATCCCTTACCCGATCTGATTCAGAACATTCGTACTTCTATTTATCCTAAACTCGCTCCTATCGCAAACGCCTGGATGAAAGCACTTAATATTCAGACCGTTTTTCCGGATACGCATCAGGAATTACTGGAACAATGCCATGCCAATCATCAATTAAAAGCAACTGTTCTGATTTTAAAATATGGTAAAAGCGGTTTCAATACACTGCATCAGGATTTGTATGGAGATGTTTATTTTCCAATTCAAATCGTTCTCTTCCTGAACGAACCCGATGAAGATTTTACAGGTGGAGAATTTGTACTGACACAGCAAACACCTCGGGCGCAATCCAAAGCTATTGTGCTGAAACCTAAAAAAGGAGACGTTTTAGTTTTTACCACCAATTTCAGACCCGTAAAAGGTACAAAAGGATATTATCGGGTCAATATGAAACATGGTGTAAGCGAAATACATTCGGGCGAACGGCACACCTTGGGGATTATTTTTCATGATGCATTATCTTGAGGTTCTAAGGTACTGAGGTACTAAGGTTCTAAGCCTTTGCAACTTAAAAACTGATATCTTAACAATCAATGCGTTACAATTCCAGATTCAGATTTACAAAAAAACACAAAGTCATTTATCTTGAGGTTCTAAAGTGCTAAGATTCTAAGGTTCAAAGTTCCAAAGGTACAGAGGCTCAAAGTCCTTGAATCTAAATAACTTTGAATCTCTAAGCTTTCAAAAAAACAACTCAATATTTTAAATTAAGAAGGCAAAGATTCAGAGGCAAAAAAACTTTGAACCTTTGCCTCTCTGAACCTTTTTAACTTAAAAAAAATGCTTCTACACTCAAAAATTTCCGATTCGGATTTACGAAGTAAAATTAAAAATGAAGAAATTTGCTTTGGTGGAAACCGAAAACTAAAAATCTACGGAACGCTAAAATGCAAATCCGGGAAAAGAATGAAACGCGAAAACAGGGTTTTCTTTTCAACCGGGAACGAAGCCAAAGAAAACAATTTTCGGCCTTGCGGACATTGCATGAAAACTGAATATCAAAACTGGAAAAATGGACTTATTTAATCCGCATACAGACGAAACAACGAATCTGCTTCCTAAAGACGGAACGGTTAATTATTACGGAAAGTTGTTTTCGAGGGAAGACTCCAATCATTATCTGGAGGTTCTTTTAAATACCATTGAATGGAAAAATGATGAAGCTGTTATCTTTGGTAAATTGATTTTAACCAAACGAAAAGTGGCGTGGTATGGCGATTCAGGTTTTGAATATACGTATTCCAATACAACCAAAAAAGCGCTTGCGTGGACTCCGGAATTACTGGAACTAAAAGCGGTGATAGAAGAAAAAACGGGAGAGACATTTAATTCCTGTTTGCTCAATTTATATCATTCCGGTGAGGAAGGAATGGCCTGGCACAGTGATGCAGAAAAAGATTTAAAAAAGAACGGTGCCATTGCCTCCGTTAGCTTTGGCGCTGAACGAAAATTTGCCTTCAAACACAAGGAAACCAAAGAAACTGTTTCTTTAATTTTAGAACACGGAAGTTTACTGGTTATGAAAGATGCTACCCAAACGAATTGGCTGCATCGTTTACCTCCCACAAAAACGACTTCAAAACCCAGAGTAAATCTGACGTTCAGAACTATCGTAACTTAACAGCACATTCTTACTTCTTACTTCTTACTTCTTACTTCTTACTTCTTACTTCTTACTTCTTACTTCTTACTTCTTACTTCTTACTTCTTACTTTTCACTTTTTTTTAAAGGCTACATTTTGATAAGAAAGAATCAAAGCATCTTCAAACATTTCTGGTCTTACTTTTGAAAGCTCCACAACCGTCCAGCCCTGTTTGCCCCACTTATTGGGAACCGGATAAAAAATCAATTCACTTGAAGCGCAAAAAACGGACTGATCGATTTCGTTCAATTTTAAAACGGCTGTATTGTTCTTTTCATCAAAAGTGGCGAATATTTTTTTGTTAATACGGAAAGAAGTTTCCGCAAAATGAGGTTCTTCTGTGGCGTCCGGAAATGACAACGCAAGGGTTCTAAATGTTTCTATTGCAATCATATTTACCTCGTCTTTTAAGATCTTACTTTTTAAAACCTGTTTTTCACCATCCCTGATTCAGTCCGTTTTTTAGGACCTCTTTGTATTTATCAGTATCAAAAGTATATAAGTTTGGGGCTTTGTGTGCCACATTGTTTTTCTTTTCGTCCAGTTTGTTCAGAATTCCGATATTGGTGATTTTACGCAGAAAGTTTCGTCTGTCTAATTTTCGGTCCAAAATCGTTTCATACAGCTTTTGCAGCTGTGGAATTGTAAATTTTTCGGGCAACAAATTGTAACCCACCGGCATTAAATTCAACTCGATCCTAAGAGTATTCAGGGCTCTATCCAGAATTTCTCTATGATCCAGGATAAGCTCGGGAACTTCTTTGTGATCGATCCATTCTATAATTTCCTGACTGTTTTCTTTTTGCGGAACTGCTTTTAAAAAATCAATTAAGGCATAATATCCAATGGTTATAAAACGCTGAGTGAACCATTTTCCATCTTCTCTGGAAATATTATAGTGATCCAGTACGGCATTCCCAAAATCCAGATCGTTTCGTTTGACGCGGCCAAAAGTGGCAAACTGTCTTAAAAAAATACCCTGCATTCCGGTACGTTCCTTTAAAACGGTTACGGCTGCAGTGTCAATATCTTCCTCAATGGGTATAAATCCTCCGGGTAAAGACCATTTTTCATCAAATGGAGTTTTAATGAGTAAAACTTTTAGCTGATTGTCATGAAATCCAAAAATGACACAGTCAATTGAAAGTCCGGGCTGGTAGTTTTCGCTATTTTCTATTATCTTTTTTGGCATTTAACGTTTCTTAAATCAGCATGCTGTCCTTTAATATACCTGCAATTTAATGCATTTTTATAAATCAGGAACATTTTTACAAAAATGAGCTTCTGTTTCAATAAGAATTCTTCCAGAAAAACTCCCGGTATAACTATCACAATTTTTACTTAAAATGAAAATCGAATTAAAAAAACAATTACATTGCGTCATAATAACACATTCAAAAAACGATTTGTGGTTTTTACAACAAAAACACACTGTAAATCAGTATACTATTTACAATTTTTAATCCAACATGAATGTAGAAATTTAATGCCGGAGATATGATTACCAATCCGTTAAAAGGCATAAACAAAAAAATCAGAAATAAAATCTGGACTTCGTTCGGATTTGTTTCTAAGACTTATCTTCTTGAAGCTTCTTTAAAATATAGTGAAGAGCAGGAAAGAATCTTCAACGAAATGATTGTTGAAACGGAATCCAAAGATAAAAAAGCAAAAAGCGAAGCTTATGACAAGGCGTTATATGCTTCTTACAAAGGAATTGGTGTAATGGATTTTATCAACACTGTTTTAAAATAATTCTTAGTCAGACATTGCTCCAAAAAAATCACAGCTTACATTATTGTTCTATTTTGTTATAAAAACCAGAGGGCCTTCGCCATCTGGTTTCTATCTTTATTAATTTAGAAGAATCTGGGTGACATTAATCCCTTATTATTACTATTATTGAACAATTCGAATCGCAGGAATATCTCATGTGAACCTGAATTGTAATTCCGCAATGCAGTGGTGTCAAAATCGTATGCATATCCTAAGAATAGACCTTCTGTAATCTGAAACCCAGCCAGAGCACTTACTGCAGCATTTGATCGATAACCAGCTCCAAATACAAATTTCTCGTTGTACATGAAGTTTGCCGAAAGGTCTATCTGCAAGGAGGATCCTGTGCTCATTTTGGTAAGTACTGCAGGTTTGAATTTAATTGAAGGAGACAAATCAAATACGTAACCGCCTATCAAATAGTAACATATTTTATTCTTGAAAATGGATATATTATTATCGTTGTATCGATTATTTTCGATAAAATTAGGGATCGACAAACCAATGTAAGCCTTATCGGAATACCAATATAACCCGACTCCCATATTGGGCGTAAACACACTTTTTAAATTTTGAAACTGTAGATCTCCCTGTAGTTCAGGACTTAGTTTATTCTGGTCCAAACTGAACAAATTGCCTGTTCCCCTAATCCCAAAAGAAAGATTAAAGGAGGCCGATGTGGGTATTGTGTAAGATAAATCGACAGATAATATACTCTCATCTGTTGGCCCTATTTTATCGTTTACCAACGACCCCCCTATTCCCAACTTACTATCGTTCAGCGGCGTATGCAAAGAAAAACTACCTGTTTTTGGAGCTCCTTCGAGTCCAACCCATTGGGTACGGTACAAGCCGAAGATACTCATTGTCCCTTTTGAGCCTGCGTAAGCAGGGTTTATAATAAGAGTATTGTACATATATTGTGTAAACTGTGAATCTTGCTGTGCAAATCCAATTGTGGAATAAATTATAAAAAATAAAAATAATTTTCTCATATCCTTTCTTTTAAGAAAGGCTCAGTTTTTGTTGACTGAGCCTTTTTTTGTTTGATTATTATTTACTGATATACAGGTAGCTAGCTTTTTCATGAGTTTGAGACTTGTTATCACTGTATTTTAAGACATAATAATAGGTTCCTGTCAATTCACCATTTCCTCCTTTAAAGACACGATCTTCATTATTGTAGTGCTCACATTCAAATATCAACCTGCCCCAGCGATTGTAGATTTCTACCTTATTATCCGGATAACATTCCAGACCCTGGATATAGAAACGATCATTCTGGGAATCTCCATTTGGAGAAAAGGCATTGAATACCTTAATCACACAGTCTTTTGTCGGTTCTTCAACTTCTATTTTAACTGTACCTGTACTACAGTTTGTAGGGTTGGTCACTTCGCATACCTGATATTCTACCGTATAACTTCCTCCTGGTGTATTCGGAGGAACGGTAACCGTACCGTCCGGGTTTAGCGTAAATCCTGATGGGACTTTTGTACCTGTAAGGATTACTTCTCCCGGCTTTGTCCCAATCACTACTGGCTTACCGTTTATTTTAACATCTGATACTACTGAAGGCGTAGTACCTCCTGTAGCCCCAATACTAAAGAATGGCGTTTGAGTTGGACTTTCTATTTTCGAAGCTTCAACCTCTATTGTAACTGTAGATGTACTACAATTTGTAGGGTTGCTCACTTCACATATCTGATACTCTACCTTATAACTTCCTCCCGGTGTGTTTGGCGGAACTGTAACCGTTCCGTCAGGGTTTAGCGTAAACCCTGGTGGCACTTTTGTACCTGTAAGGGTTACTTCTCCCGGCTTTGTCCCGATCACTACCGGCTGACCGTTTATTTTAACATCTGATACTGCTGAAGGCGTAGTACCTCCTGTAGCCCCAATAGTAAAGGGTGGCGTTTGAGTTGGACTTTCTATTTTCGAAGCTTCAACCTCTATTGTAACTGTAGATGTACTACAATTTGTAGGGTTGCTCACTTCACATATCTGATACTCTACCTTATAACTTCCTCCCGGTGTGTTTGGCGGAACTGTAACCGTTCCGTCAGGGTTTAGCGTAAACCCTGGTGGCACTTTTGTACCTGTAAGGGTTACTTCTCCCGGCTTTGTCCCGATCACTACCGGCTGACCGTTTATTTTAACATCTGATACTACTGAAGGCGTAGTACCTCCTGTAGCCCCAATAGTAAAGGGTGGCGTTTGAGTTGAAGTTTCTATTTTCGAAGCTTCAACCTCTATTGTAACTGTAGATGTACTACAATTTGTAGGGTTGCTCACTTCACATATCTGATACTCTACCTTATAACTTCCTCCCGGTGTGTTTGGCGGAACTGTAACCGTTCCGTCAGGGTTTAGCGTAAACCCTGGTGGCACTTTTGTACCTGTAAGGGTTACTTCTCCCGGCTTTGTCCCGATCACTACCGGCTGACCGTTTATTTTAACATCTGATACTACTGAAGGCGTAGTACCTCCTGTAGCCACAATAGTAAAGGGTGGCGTTTGAGTTGAAGTTTCTATTTTCGAAGCTTCAACCTCTATTGTAACTGTAGATGTACTACAATTTAAAATGTTCAAAAGATCACAAATCGTATAATCAAATGTATAGGTTCCTGATGGCGTATGCGGATTTACACTTACTTTACCCGTAGCAGTGTCAAAATTTATTCCTGACGGTAATGTACTTGCCAAAGCAATTTTCACTTTACCTGCTGCTGCCGCTGCACAATTCAGCAAATCATTGTCTAAAACATTTACAACAATACCTCCTTCATAACCATTTACAGGAGCTCCTAAATCATCGGTAGATTTAATTGTCCCGATTATAGTAAGGGTTCCATCAGCATAACTAATGGTATAATTGGATGCAACTGCTCCACCGGCTGTTATAGTGTATGTTCCAACAGGACTTTCTGTTACGGCTGTGGTAGTAAGGTTCGGCGCAGTAGTTAAACTGCTTTGGTCTTCTCCGTTTACAAAACCGCTGTAAGCAGCCGTTAATACAGGATTCGCCGATCCGCAAGTTTTGCTTTTATCTACTGCCGTGATCGTTAAGACTGCTTTATTGACCGTCAGACTACCCTTAGTGTAACTGATTGAATAATTGGATGCAGCTGCTCCATCGGCTGTTATATCATAGCTTCCAACCGCACTTCCTGTCTGAGCTGTCGTGCTGATGTTTGGTGCAGTGGTTAAAATGCTTTCGCTGTCTCCGTTTACAAAACCACTATAACTAGCCGTTAATGTCGGATTTGCTGATCCGTAAGTTTTGCTTTTATCTACTGCCGTGATGGTTAAGGCTGCTTTATTGACCGTACTGGAAGCCGTAGCCACATTGACGTTTTCGGCAGTGTTACTGGTTAAAACAATATCTCCGGAATAATTTCCTATCGAAATCGTTCCTTTTAACCTTATATAAACCGATTTTGATGTGATAGTTCCGGCCGCACCAACTGTAATTGAATTCGTAAAGGTAGTACCATCACTGCTGACTTCAAATCCTGAGGGTGACGTAATTAAAATCCCTTCGAGCATATTGGTCCCGGAAACACTAAACGTTGTTGAGGCTGATGGGGTACCATAAGTCGTAGTCAACGCGGCTAATGTACCAGACGTTGAAATTGTCGATTGTGCCGTCCTGTCTATTGTGGTTGTATAAGTTTTCGTTGTAGTACCATCCTCAGCCGTTACCACTGTTGTAATATCATTCGAACCAACTTTCAAATCTATTGCCCCCGAAGCACTCCCGCTTGTTACCGTTACTCCATTTATTTTTACCGTGGCATTACTGTCCGTGACGGTAGGCGTTAAGGTTATACTTTTAGTTGCATAATCTACCTTGGCATTGTAACTTATAGTACCGCTTGCAAAATCCGGAGACAATGTACCCTTATTGATACTTAAATTGGTTAGCGTTGCTACATTATTTAGAGTGGTTACCCCGGCAGGATTACCTGTATCGGTCGTAGATAAATATAACTGGTTATCCGATGAACCGTTGTACTCAAGAACCATAACCTGATAAGTTGTCTTTGGATTTAATCCCGTTACATCTACTGTTGAACCCGTACCGTTATAAATACAATACCAACCACCGGTACCAATCTGGGTTCCTGTACCGAAAACAGTATTTGCCGTATAGGTTGTTCCGTTAACAGGAACCGGGCTTCCGCTTGATCCGGCAAACATAAATACAGCTCTTGAAGAACCGTTACCATTTGTCCATCCAACCGTAGTTGTTGTCGCTTTTGTATTCGTAAAAGTTACCTTTGTTGCCTGAACAGTAGGGGCTATCAAGGTTTGAAAAGTAAATACAGCACCCGTTGGTAAATCAACATTAGCAAAAGAAAGTATATTACCCGTGAGTGTTGGGGAATAGCTCACGATTCCTGTTCCGGTGAAACTGCCGGCACCTGTCGGGTCAACCAAAAGCACATAATCACTGCTGCTCTTTGCGGAATACGTTAAACCGGTTATATCATAACTTAAGGTTACGGTTCCGGGATTGCCTGTGCTTTGAACTTTCCAGGTTCTTTGTATTCTTCTTCTAGCACTACTGTTATTGGTGCCAAATGTCTCCGTTAGTTCTGTGAGTGCTCCGGTATCATGCCCGATTATTAAAAATCCGTTGTTGGCTAATGAAGAAGGATTACTAATTACAATATTCCCTTTTGCACTTTGCCCGGTACCATCACCGCTACCCGTATTCATACTATTGGATTTAGGCTGGTTTAATCCGGATAAATTGTCCATTCCGATTCCGAATACATCATTATGATAAGCTGCGTTAGTCGTGGCATTCCAGAGTATATTATTATTACTGTCAACATAATTACCGGCTTTATGAATACCATACTTTAAGGACAGATAAGATTCTATATTTATTCTTTGTGAGGCTGTTGTTTGATCATACAAAATAACTTCGGCTATTTCTCCCTTCAAATGATCCCAACCATTTAGGGGCGCATTACCATTCTTATTATTGGTAGTACCCACAGTAGGAGTAAAAGTATAACTTTGGAAGGTTGTTCCTACTGTTGTCACTGTTTGGCCAGTACCGTCAAATTTACCTGTAACAGTGCTCCCGCTAATATCCATATTGTACATATGATAATTGCTATCTGTTGCCATTAGAAAACCTGAATGAGTACTTCCAACCCCACGTGATACATATATGCGAGGGCTTTCTGCTCCGAAAAAAGCTCCTCCATAACTTGTCCCGGATAATGCACTGCCTATAATGGTACCAGTCCCCATTTTAAAAACCCCGTATCCGTCTCTGGCTGTAATAGCAGTATTACCAATCAAATTCTGTGTCGCAGGGTATACTCCCATGCCATCGTTGTTATTAAATCCAACAGTAGGATGAAAATTAATAGCATTATTGTTTACCGTTGGCTGTGTGGCGCTTACCGTAAAGGTGTTAACCCCTGCTCTGTCTGACCAGGCTGTTAAATTATTTCCCGATGCCGTAACCCCGTTGCTGGTATCCAGCCACAACTTAAGTCCGGTACCTACACCACCCGGTTTCTGTGCATAGGGAGTGGTTACCCCGGCGGGATTACCTGTAGCCGTGGTAGATAAATATAACTGGTTACCAGATGAACCGTTATCGTTGTACTCAAGAACCATAACCTGATAAGTGGCCTGCGGAGCTAACCCCGTTACATCTACTGTTGAACCCGTACCGTTATAAATACAATACCAACCACCGGTACCAATCTGGGTTCCTGTACCGAAAACAGTATTTGCCGTATAGGTTGTTCCGTTAACAGGAACCGGGCTTCCGCTTGATCCGGCAAACATAAATACAGCTCTTGAAGAACCGTTACCATTTGTCCATCCAACCGTAGTTGTTGTCGCTTTTGTATTCGTAAAAGTTACGTTTGTTGCCTGAACAGTAGGGGCTAGCAAGGTTTGAAAAGTAAATACAGCACCCGTTGGTAAATCAACATTAGCAAAAGAAAGTATATTACCCGTGAGTGTTGGGGAATAGCTCACGATTCCTGTTCCGGTGAAACTGCCGGCACCTGTCGGGTCAACCAAAAGCACATAATCACTGCTGCTCTTTGCGGAATACGTTAAACCGGTTATATCATAACTTAAGGTTACGGTTCCGGGATTGCCTGTGCTTTGAACTTTCCAGGTTCTTTGTATTCTTCTTCTAGCACTACTGTTATTGGTGCCAAATGTCTCCGTTAGTTCTGTGAGTGCTCCGGTATCATGCCCGATTATTAAAAATCCGTTGTTGGCTAATGAAGAAGGATTACTAATTACAATATTCCCTTTTGCACTTTGCCCGGTACCATCACCGCTACCCGTATTCATACTATTGGATTTAGGCTGGTTTAATCCGGATAAATTGTCCATTCCGATTCCGAATACATCATTATGATAAGCTGCGTTAGTCGTGGCATTCCAGAGTATATTATTATTACTGTCAACATAATTACCGGCTTTATGAATACCATACTTTAAGGACAGATAAGATTCTATATTTATTCTTCGTGAGGCTGTTGTTTGATCATACAAAATAACTTCGGCTATTTGTCCTCGCAGATGGTACCAACCATCACTATTATTTTTATTATTGGTAGTACCAACAGCAGGTATAAAGGAATAACCGGAAAAGGAGGTTCCTTTTATTGATACCGCTTGGTTGGCACCATCAAATGTACCTGTAACAGGACTTCCGCTCACATCCATATTATACAGATGATAATTGGCATAGTCTGACATTGGAAAAGAAGAATAACTAGCCCCATTTCCCACTTTCATATAAGAAAATTCCTGTCCAAAAAAGGCAGTTCCGTAATTAGCTCCGGGTAAAGTGCCGCCTATAACGGTACCTCCATTATTGGTATCTATTTTAAAAACCGCGTACCCATCTTTGGCTGTAATACTGGTATTACCGATCAAATTCTGTGTGGCAGGATATGATGTATTAGCTGTCGTGTTATTAAATGCAACAGTGGGATTAAAATTAATGGCATTATTGTTTACTGTTGGCCGTGTGGCGCTTACCGTAAAGGTATTAACCCCTGCTCTGTCTGACCAGGCTGTTAAATTATTTCCCGATGCCGTAACCCCGTTGCTGGTATCTAGCCACAACTTAAGTCCGGTACCTACACCACCCGGTTTCTGTGCTATTCCAGAGAAGGAACATCCAATTAAAATCCATATCCAGGCAAAAAAAATCCTGTTTTTTTCGAAAAACGAAAGTAGTCTTGTAAGAGACCGATTAAAACTAAAAATAATCATAGTCTGTTAATTTTTTTTTGAGTTATCTTATTAAATTTTATATGTCAAGGTTTATCAATTACTGCTTATAAGGAACTTCAGAAATCATTCTTCCTTTGTTATTTGACAGTATAGCACCTAAACTACTTGTAAGTGAATTTTCTTTCAAAAAAATAATGTTTTTTTGCAGTTTTTTTATTCTTACTTTTTTTTAAGCAAATATCTTACAAACAAAAACACTCTCAATATTAAAAGTAACATGTACATAAAAGAGGTAATAAGTGGACAAGTACAAGTAATTACCGGTATTTTTAAAAAGTACGGAAATCATCTTGCGGGTACTAAACAAGAAAACATCACTAAAAAAAAGTAGTGTTTCCTATAATTTCCTAAATTCTTTCAGACCTTTTTTAAATTATTTAAGGTGAAATTTCTTCAAAATCAAATAATAAATTTATTTATTGTAAG
This sequence comes from Flavobacterium sp. N502540, assembly GCF_025947365.1. NCBI lineage: Bacteria > Pseudomonadati > Bacteroidota > Flavobacteriia > Flavobacteriales > Flavobacteriaceae > Flavobacterium > Flavobacterium sp. N502540. The sequence continues at coordinate 2,305,373 of NZ_CP110012.1, read as the reverse complement.
AAAACTGAACTTATCCTAATAATACATTCGGTCTTTTTAGATATAGACAAAAAGCTATATTTTTGTTATAAACCGAAGATTTTACCTACTTCAATTAAAAGCCTTATTATGGAACAAGATATACAGTTAGAAATTTACAAAATTCAAAAGCCTGAACCGTGGGCAAGTGACCTTAATGACAACCAGCTTATAGATTATATCAAAGAATCTGAATTCTCTCAAAAACAAGCAGACGAGGGACGTGACTATTGTTATTTTTTAGATAAGATTTATTATACCAATGATAACGAAAACAGCGAATATGCCTGTGTGGCCTATACCTTAAATGAGCCTGCCAATTTGGAGAAAGCTTCTGCTGTGGATGTTGTATTGGAAGAAAGTGAAACTTATGTGATACACCGAATCAGTGTTTTAAGAGATGGTGTTTTAGTAGACAAAATTCCCGATACTAAAGTTAAAATACTGGACAGCGAAAATCAAAGCGGTGGTGGTATTTTGAGCAGTAACAAAAAGATTAATATTACGATAAAGGATCTTCGTTTGTATGATATTTTGATTATGGAAGATTCCAGAATTAAAATTTTTACCGAGCGTGATTTTCTACGCAAAGAATTCGCCAGATATGTCTGGGTAGGTCCTGACAGTTACTGGGCATACGGAAAGTACAAATTCACTTTTATAAACGATCGCGAAAAGGCAGTTGCTTACAAAAAATCGTTCTTTAGAGATGAAGACGGAAATGTGCTGGAACCACAGACCGCTTATTTGCAAAAGGGGGAAAAATATGTACGAGAAGAAGAGAATTACATCAATTTTGTAGATTCAAACCGTGAGGTTTCTTCGTTTATAGATTTTGCCACGACCGCCGACTGGAAAGAATTGTCCAATTACATCTCTCCTATTTATGAGACTATTTTCGAAAAATCTTCTCTGGCAGAATTTGCTCCGGAACTGGTTGAAAAACTGGACAAAATAGGTTCTAAAGACGATCAGTTGCAATTTGCGATAGAATATGTTCAAAACCATATCAATTATATTTACAATGCCGATGAAATGAACGGCCACAAGCCGCAGGAGCCTGCTGTAACGTTTACTAACAAACAAGGCGACTGCAAGGCTAAATCGGTTTTACTAAAAGTTATTTTAGATTATATTGGTATTGACTCTTCGATTATTCTGGTCAATTTCGGTACTGATTTTTATATCAAGCATTACTTACCGTCGTTACTGACTTTTAATCACGTAATTGTAAAGATCAATTACAAGGGTGAAAGCTACTTCGTTGATGCCACATTGCGTGATGAATTTGGACTGATTGAAAATCGTGGTTTTATTTTCTTCCTGCACTATCTGGAAGTGAAGCCTAATTTGGAATTACAACATAAACCTCCTTATCGTTTCCCTTATTATGCGCTTGATGAAAAATCAGAGCTTGTTGCGGAGAACAATGTTGGTAAACTGAAACTAACGACAGTATACAAAGGAAATCGCGCCAACAGCATGCGCAGGTATTTCAAAAACACCAACAAAAGAGAGATCATTGACAGCTGGAACAATTTCTTTTTTTATACCTTAAATTATACGAATGACAGAAACGGAACTGATCTTCGAAAGATTTTTAAAGATGCCGCAATCGAAATTGTCAGTGATGATAAAAAGCTGAATGAATTTAAAATTGAATATCAGACTACTATTGAAAACCCGTATTTTTCAGACGGGAAAAACAATCGTTTCCTGATGTATTTTGACTCCAATATTGTGAAAAACAGAGCAAGGGATTTTATGCATAAAGACATCTCTTTCTGGCACAATTTTGACAATGAGCGATATGAAATCACTCTTGTAACGGATCAAAAAATTGACGTTAGCGAAAAGTTTACGATACAGGAAAGTACGATCAACAATGCCTACTTTGATTATGTGAGCCGTAAAAAGATCAACAAAAACGGAGGAACTATTTACATCGACTATAAACCGCTGATTAACTTAGAAATTCCTGAAGAGGATTTTGAAGATTTCAGAGAAGCCCATAACGAGGTCGCCGACAGTAATTTTGGAATTGGAGTCGACATTATAGAAGATGGTTTATTGAACAAGCTGAAATTCAATTTCAAAAAATTAGTAAAATAATCATCCTAAAAGGAGGTTAATTGTAGCCTACTGTCTCAACACAAATTACACGAATTTGCACAAATTTTAATCCCTTAACTTTGTTTGTGAAATTAATTACACCAACAAATTAGTGACAATTTGTGCAATTCGTGTTACTTTTTATACTTGTGTCGACACGGTACGCTGTAATCTATGTTTTGATGATTGGAACGCTCAAAATTTTAAACATATAGAAACATAGATTTCTATTGCCAAAAGAGGATGCAGCACCTATGTATCTATGTGGTAAAATAAATGACAAAAAAAAAGAAGGAATTATAGCCTTTATCTAAACACAAATTACACGAATTTGCACAAATTTTAATCCCTTAACTTTGTTTGTGAAATTAATTACACCAACAAATTAGTGACAATTCGTGCAATTCGTGTTACTTTTTATACTTATGTCGACACGGTACGCTGTAATCTATGTTTTGATGATTGGAACGCTCAAAATTTTAAACATATAGAAACATAGATTTCTATTGCCAAAAGAGGATGCAGCACCTATGTATCTATGTGGTAAAATAAATGACACAAAAAAAGAAGGAATTATAGCCTTTATCTAAACACAAATTACACGAATTTGCACAAATTTTAATCCCTTAACTTTGTTTGTGAAATTAATTACACCAACAAATTAGTGACAATTCGTGCAATTCGTGTTATTTTTTATACTTATGTCGACACGGTAAGCTGTAATCTATGTTTTGATAATTGGAACGCTCAAAATTTTAAACATATAGAAACATAGATTTCTATTGCCAAAAGAGGATGCAGCACCTATGTATCTATGTGGTAAAATAAATAACACAAAAAAAGAAGGAATTATAGCCTTTATCTAAACACAAATTACACGAATTTGCACAAATTTTAATCGTTTAACTTTGTTTGTGAAATTAATTCCACAAACAAATTAGTGACAATTCGTGCAATTCGTGTTATTTTTTATAACAGTAATCTATATTTCTGTTTGGTTAAAAAAGTTAAAGCAATTCAAAATTCGCTTTTAATTTGAGGTCAGCTGATGAAGCTCCGATCATGACTTCGAAGTCTCCCGGTTCTGCTGTCCATTCTAATTTATTATTGTAGAAAGAAAGTTTCTCTTTGTCAATAGTAAACTCAATTGTTTTAGATTCTCCTGCATTTAGTTTTACTTTTTGAAAATCTCTCAATTCTAAAACGGGTCTTACCACCGATCCGAATTTGTCTTTTAAATACAATTGAACCACTTCTTCTCCTGCTACTTTTCCAACATTTGATAATTGAAAAGAAACTTTAATAGTTTCGTTGCTTTTCATTTTTACTGCTGACAATTTCAAATCGGAATAATTGAATTTTGTATAACTCAATCCATATCCAAAAGGAAATTTAGGGGAGTTTTTCAGATCAATGTAGGCCGAAACATAGTTTTTGGCATCTTCATCTTTAGCAGGTCTTCCTGTACTGAAATGATTGTAATAAATTGGGATCTGCCCCACTTCTCTTGGGAAAGTCATGGGCAATTTCCCCGATGGATTGTAATCTCCAAATAAAACATCGGCGATAGCATTACCTGCTTCAGTTCCCAACCACCAGGTGTAAACAATTGCCGGAACATGATCTGCCGTCCAGTTAAATATAAGAGGCCTTCCTGCATTTACCAGAACTATTACCGGTTTTCCTGTTGCCTGAATCGCTTTTACCAAATCTTCCTGAACACCAGGCAAATGAAGATCGCTTCGGCTTTTTGCTTCACCGCTCATGTCACGTCTTTCACCAATACTCAAAATCACCACATCTGCCTGTTGGGCCGTTGCCACTGCTTCTGCAAAACCGTCTTTGTGATCTCCGTCTACTTCACAGCCTTTGGCATAAAGCAGTTTTGTGTTTTTACCCACTTTGTTCTGCAAACCATCCCATTGTGAGACGATCCATTTATTGTAATCAACCTCGGGTAATTCTACAGACCAAAACCCCATATTTTCTTTGTACTCTTTCACCATTGGGCCAATGAATGCAATTGTTTTCAGGTTTTTAGACAGTGGTAATGTTTCGTTGTCGTTCTTTAATAAAACGATACTTTTCTTAGCTACTTCAAGAGCTGCCATTCTGTTTTCCGGATTGTTTAAAGCTTTATCAGCTCTTTTTTGATCTGAATATCGGTAAGGATCATCAAATAAACCCAATTCATATTTCTTGCGTAAAATACGTTTCACGGCATCATCAATCAAATCAACCGGTACTTTGCCTTCTTTCACTAATTCTGCCAAATGATATCGGTAGGCATTACTTTCCATATCCATATCACTTCCCGCTGTAATCGCGGCAAGTGCTGCAGCTTTTAAATCTTTAGAATATCCGTGTGCTACCATTTCCCCAATCGATCCCCAGTCTGAAACTACGAATCCCTGAAAGTTCCATTTTCCTTTTAAGATATCACGCTGCAAATGCACATTTGCGGTAGCCGGAATTCCGTTTAAGTCATTAAAGGAATTCATAAAAGTGGCTGCACCGGCATCAAGAGCTGCTTTAAAAGGAGGCAGATAGGTTTCTAAAAGCATGCGTTCACTCATGTCTACGGAGTTGTAATCTCTCCCGCCCACAGCTGCACCATAAGCGGCAAAATGTTTTACACAGGCCATAACCGAGTTCAGATCTCCGAGTTTATTTCCCTGAAAACCTTTAACTCTGGCATAGGCAATTTTAGAACCCAGCCAGGTATCTTCTCCTGCTCCTTCCATCACTCTCCCCCAACGCGGATCACGGCCTATGTCGACCATTGGAGCAAATGTCCAGTGAATCCCACTTGCTGAAGCCTCTGTAGCTGCAACTCTTGCTGCCAATTCAATAGCTGCTAAGTCCCAGCTCGCTGCTTCGGCTAACGGAATTGGAAAAGTCGTTTTGTAGCCATGGATGACATCCTGACCAAATAACAGGGGGATTTTCAAACGGGACTGCATGGCCAGTTCCTGATATTGTCGGGTGTATTTTGTTCCGGTTACGTTTAACATCGAACCTATTAATCCTGCCTTTATTTCGGCTTGTTTGTTGGCATTTATGGTAATAGGTCCCGTTGCTGCATTGTCGCCCGTATACTGATTTAGCTGACCGATTTTTTCCTCAAGAGTCATTTTTTTCAACAGAGCATTTACTTTTTGATCTATTGTTTCTTGCTGAGCGGTCGCAAAAAGCGATACCATCAACAGGGTAAATGTGGTTATTTTTTTCATAATTAATTTATTTGGATCAAAACAGGCAAATGATCGGATGGATATTTTAAATCTTTTGAATCACTTAAGACTGCATGTTTTTGAATTTTTAATCCGCTATTTTTTGATACAAAAATATAATCCAGTAACAAATTCACAGGTTCATTGTGTTTGAATTCATTAAAGGTTCCTGAAGGACCAAAAGGTTTTTCTATCGAAACATCCCTGGTATCGTCCATCACCTTTTTGATCTCGACAATTTGTTTCGTGTCCGGTACTGAATTAAAGTCTCCCATTAAAAACACGGGATAATTTTTAGTGTTTATTTCCTTTATTTTTGAGAGAACTAACTCGACTCCTTTTACGCGGGCTACCTCTCCAACATGATCCAGGTGAAGGTTAAAAACCCAAATCCTTTTTTTTGTTTTTAAATCTTTAAACAATCCGTAAGTACAAACTCTGTTACAGGCAGCATCCCAGCCCCTTGATACTTTTTCCGGTGTTTCAGACAGCCAAAATGTGTTTGTATGTTCTACCTGAAAACGGTCTTTTTTATAGTAAATCGTACAGGCTTCTCCGGTTCCTTTTTCTTCTCTGCCTATTCCAAATTTATGGTACTCCGGTAAGGCCGAAGCAATCTCAGCCACCTGATTAGGCAATGCCTCCTGAATTCCAAGAATATCCGGACTGTAAAATCTGATTTGAGAATTAAAAAAGTCTTTCCGGTTTGGCCAGGCATTTTCTCCGTCAGAAGCAACATCTAAACGAATATTATACGTCATCATTTTTACACTCTGAGCATAAAATGGAGTACTGACAAAAATCAGAAACATTACGAGAACAATTGTATTTGTCTTTTTCATAGTAAAAAAATTGAATTCGTAAAGCTACCATTTCATTAGCCCTAAAGAAAAATATAAGCTTCAAAATAATGTTAATTTAACCCGTTGGATTTATTTAAACACATAGAAAGTTTTCAGGCACATTTCACATTTCACATTTCACACATCTATTTTTTCTCGCAGATCTCGCAGATTATGCAGATTTTTTTTAAATCCTTTTAATCTGTGGCGGTTATCTAAACACATAGGTGCTGCACGCATAAAAAAGACGTTTCACTTCATTTAAATACCTATTCTCTTATAAATACCTCGTTCTGCCTTTATTTTTTCTATTCTGAAAAATCTAAGTAATTCAGGTTGAAACCTCCTTTTTCGAAAACAACTTTAATTTTTTGCGTTCCGGCATTTAACACCACTCCGGACAACACAACCGTTTTCCACTTATCATTTCCTCCTGTTGCAGGTAATGTAACGATTTGGGATCTTTTTCCATTTTCTGCTTCGAGGTGTATTTTCCCTTCTGAATTTTCAGCCGAATATCGAATCGCTACTTTATATGTATTTTGCTTTTTTACTTCAGCTGTAAACTGCAACCATTCTCCATCCTCAATAAATGAAACCTGAAATCCGTTTGATCCGGCATCTTTACACGGTAAAATATCAACGCCATCATTTCGCATCGTATTTCCTTTGTTCCATTCGTCAAATTTTCCGGTTTCGACTCTGTAGTTTATAAAATCTTTGTCTGAATAAGCCTTTTCATTTGTTCCTAAATCATACTGTGCTGCTGCAATTTTTCCGGGAATCAAATGTCGTTTATAAGGTTTGGTATCGTTGGTCTGCACTTGTCTGAACATGGCATCGATCACGTCCGGTTTTACGGTTACATTTTCCATTTTGTAATTGTCGGCGATTTTCATTAAAGTTTTTTTGGCAAAATCAGGCTTTGGTTTCTCGCCGCCGTCTTTCCAGTACTTTAATAAAACATCATATTCGGGAATCTTTGTAACGGAGGTCACTCCCGCAATATTCTCGATTTTTTTCATGGGCCAGAATGCCCAGCCTATATTGTTGTTTTCGACCAATGTCAATGTCTCTTTGAACCATACGTTCGAATTTTCCCCGCTTTCACCCAACCAGATCGGCACATTGTATTGTGTTCTGTAGTCCAGCATTTTCTGAATGGAGGCTGTGGTATTGTAGTTCCAGTATTTGTGAAAACTCAATGCCATATTTTCATCCCATAAAGGAAAAATTCCGTTGTAATTGTTTCCCCAGCAGTTTCCTTCAATAAAAATTAAATGATTGGTATCGACTTCCCGAATGGCTTTTGTAACCCGAACCATCAGATCTCTTAAAGGACCGTTTGAGTTTTCATCACAGCCATTTTTATTGGTTCCGGTAAAATTCCAATTGGGTTCGTTGATAATGTCATAGGCCCCTATCCACGGACTATCTCTGTAACGTGAAGCCAGTTTTTTCCATAAGGCAATCATTTTTTTCTGATTGGCTTCGCTCTCCCACAAGGAGGGTTTTGTGGTATCATAATCTGAAATTGCAGCATCGTTTCCCTGGCCTCCGGGAGCGGCATGTAAGTCTAAAATAAGATACATTTTATTTTCGGCGCACCATTTCAGCAAATTATCGGTCATGGTAAAGCCTTCTTCAATCCAGGAGATTTCATCCTTTTTTTCGGCTTCGATTGGTGGTGTGTATAAATTGTAATGCATTGGCAGGCGGATCGAATTGAATCCCCAGGCGGCTAATGAATCTACATCTCTTTTGGTGATTCCGTTTGCTTTGTAGGCAGCGTAAAATTCTTTGGTTGCTTCTTCTCCAATAACATCCTGAATCTTCTGCCTGATAACATACTGTGGACTTGCAAAAGGTTGTGTCTGTAACATATAGCCTTCCTGAACCATCCAGCCTCCTGTTCCGAGACCTCTTAAAATGATATTCTTTCCGGTTCCGTCTACAATTTTTTGTCCGTCTCTATGTAAAAAATCCTGAGCGAAAGCGGCAAAGGAAAGTAGTAACGGTAGGGTAATAATTATTTTTTTCATGTCTTTATAATATGAAATAGCTAATTTTCTTTTGACATTCAAACACCAAATATCTTTTCGGAAATAACGATGTTTGGTTTATTTACTGTAATAAAAAGTCCTTTTTAAGATTTGCGATCTGAATCGTAAAAGTTCCTTTTTCGGAAATCCATTTCAGATCTTCGTTTACGAATTGCAAATCTTTTTGGTTTAAAGTAAATTTCACCGTTTTGGTTTCGTTAGGCTCTAAACTAATCTTTTCGAATCTTTTTAGCGCTTTTACTTCAGGAGTTATAGAAGCATAATTATCTGACAGGTACAATAAAACCGATTCTTTTCCGGCTCTTTTCCCGGAATTGGTAACCTCAACGGTCACCTTTATTTCATCGGTATTCGTAATTTCTGCTTTGTCGATTTTTAAATTCGAATAAGTAAAGGTGGTATAGGATAATCCTGTTCCAAATTCAAACTGAGGGGAATAGCTTTTCTCGTATTTAGCATCATTATTTTGTTCTTCGTCTGCTAAACTCTCTGTATGTTTTCTGTTGTATTTTTCTAATGAATTAGGGTATCTCGGATAGTTGTAAGGCAATCTCCCACTTGGATTTACCTCTCCGTACAGTATATCAACCAATGCTCTTCCTCCTTCATTTCCTGGTAAATAACATTGTACAACGGCACTCATTTTATCTTCAAAATCACTAATCAGTCTTGGTCTTCCTTCGTTTAAAATCAGAATAATTGGTTTGTTTACTTTGGCTAAGGCGAGGGCTAATTTTACCTGAGATTTACTCATATAAAGATTACTGATATCTCCCGGAGTTTCGGTGTAGTTTTTCTCTCCAAGACACAATACAATTTTCGATGCCTTTTGAGCCAGTTCAACCGCTTTTTGAATTTCGGCATCATCTTCTTTTTCAATATCTGCGCCGGCGGTATAGAGCACATTCTCTTTTCCTAATTTAGCCTGAAAAGCTTCCAGAATGGTTAATTTGTCAGCAGCGTAAGTATCTGCATTTTCACCCTGCCAGGTGTACGACCAGCCTCCGTTCAGGTTTTTCATGCTGTTTGCCGTTGCTCCGGTTACCAGGATTTTTTCCTCTTTGTTTAAAGGTAAAACTGCATCGTTATTTTTTAACAATGTAATGGATTCCGCAGCCGTTTTATAAGCTTCCTGAATGTGTTCGGCTGAACCAAATTTTGGATAATCCTTTAGATTTGCAACCGTATTCTGGAACAGGTTTAACTCGAATTTCATTCTTAGAATTCTGGTTACTGCATCATCAATACGGGACATTGGCACTTCTCCTTTTTGAACTAAGTCTACAAGGTCTGTGTAAAAAGTAAATTCTTCGGGTACCATGCTCATGTCTATTCCGGCCATAACTGCGATACGAACCGCATCTCTTTTGGTTGCTGCAATTTTATGTCTGGTGTTCAGGTAAATGATATCTTTCCAATCGGTTACTACCACTCCTTCAAAACCTAATTCTTTTTTAAGAATGTCCGTAATCAGATGTTTGCTCGAATGCACCGGAGTTCCGTTGATTTCTCCGGAACTTACCATTACGCTTTTTGCTCCGGCTTTTATGGCAGCCTGATATATGGTTAAATCATATTGTCTTAGAATGCGCTCGGGAATAATACTTGGTGTTCTGTCTTTTCCGGTTGTGGTGCTGCCATAACCAATATAATGTTTCATACAGGAGGCTACGCTATATTTTGATCCTACATTGTTTCCTTCAAAACCATCTACCAAAGCGACCGCCATTTTGGAAGACAGATAGGCATCTTCTCCAAAAGATTCCCACATTCTGGACCAGGCCGGGTTTCTCGGAAAATCCAAATCTGGAGAGAATACCCATGGAATGGAGGAGGCTCTGGTTTCGTAAGCCGAAATTTCAGCCCCGCGTTTTACCAGCTCTGTATTAAACGTTGCTGCCAGACCAATTTGTTGTGGAAATAAGGTGGCTCCGGCGGTATAACTCGCTCCGTGTATGGCATCTATACCATACAATACCGGAATTTTAAGTCTCGATTTGTTGGCTTCATTAGTAATGGCAGCCATGGTCTCCTGCCATCTCTGAAGCGTTGGTGCTCCCGGATTAGGCACATTCAGAATAGAACCGATATGGTACTCCTGAATGCCTTTTTTTAGTTTGGCGGCATCAAAATAACCCGGTTTTTGAGCATCTTCAAAAACAGTAACTGTTATCTGCGTCATTTGCCCTACTTTTTCTTCCAATGTCATCTTTGATAACAACTCTGAAACCTTGGCATCTATATCTGCTCTCGTTTTCCTGGCTTCCTGACTCCATACTGCTCCACAAAAAAATAGAGCAACTACTATAAACTTCGTGTTTTTCATTGTATTTCTTTAAATTAATATGCTGCTAAAAGAGGCTAGTACACTAACGTTTGTATGGCATGAGCCGGTATAGTAAGCGTTTTTTTCACCGAATTGATTGCTATTTCGTACACCACTTCTTTGTCTGACTGATTCATTACAACGGTGGCAATTTTTCCGTTTGTATTTAGAAAAGAAGTGCTTAATACACTTTTGTCGCTTATTACATTTCTAATTCTTTTCGCTCCCGGTTGGATGAATTTTGAAAAATGTCCAATATAATAGTACATCGGTGTGTAGATCAATTCATCTTTTGTGGTATCGGCATGAATTGGGGCAAAACAAAAATTACCAACATAATTGGGGCCTCCGTTTTGATCCAGCAAAATGTTCCAGTCTGTCCAACCTACCGTTCCGTTGTTAAAATCATGGATCATATTGATTCCGTATCGTTCGGCATTACCCCAAAACTGGAATTTCGAAGCGTCAAATTTTTCAATACAGCCTTCGGTAAAAAGCAGATTTTTGTTCGGAAAAGCTTCATGTACTTTCCCCACGGATTCAAATTTCGGACTGCCTCCGTTCCAGGTTTCGTACCAGTGGAATCCAATTCCCCAGGCGTATTTGGAAACTTCAGGATCAGAAAAAACTAAATTAGCTCTTTTCTCTAGCATCTCTCCGCGGTTGTGGTCCCAAATAATGATCTTTTTAGATCCCAATCCTTCTTTTTCTAAAGTAGGCCCCAGAAAGTTTTTCAAAAAATCTCTTTCGGCTTCCGGGGTGTAAATGCAAGACTCCCATCTCTGACTTGCCATTGGTTCATTTTGAATCGTCAGTCCCCAGACCGGAATTCCTTCTTTTTCGTATGCTTTTATAAATTTAGCATAATAATTGGCCCATGATTGTGCAAACTCCGGCAATAAAACTCCGCCGTGCAAAATATCCTTATTGTCTTTCATAAAAGCCGGAGGACTCCAGGGACTAACAAATAACGTTAATTTCCCGCCGGCTGTTTCAATTGCTTTTTTGAGTAATGGGATTCGGTATTTTTTATCGTGATCAATAGTAAAGGTTTTTAGCTCTTTGTCACCTTCCTGAATATAGGTATAACTTTCGCTGCTAAAATCACAGCTATGCATATTGGTTCTGGCCAAAGAAAACCCTATTCCTTTATTTTTATCATAGTAAGCGGTTAGAAATTCCTGTTGTTTTTTGGATGACAGTTTAGCAAAAACTTCTGCACTGGCATCGGTAATGGCTCCGCCAATTCCTAAAAAAGTCTGGTCTGTTTTTGAAGGATCGATCGTAATTGAAACGGCTGTTTTTGTTTGCTGTGAAGCTGGATTTAAAATGAAATCATTGGATAATGACAATCTTAATTTGGTGTTTTCGGCAGTAGTATATACTTGTATTTTTGGGTTTGATTTAAATGAGGGTGCTGCAGACTGCGCTCCAACTTTTGAAGAAGCAACGAATTGCAGCACTAGTAATGGGGCGATTAAAACGCTATTTATGGCTTTCATGGTACACTCAAAACGATTTCATTATTATTAAAAAGCAAGGGGCGAAACGGACGAATCAGATTGCCCCTCTAACTAACTCACAAAATTTTAATAGACCAGCGTTTGTATCGCGTGTGCAGGAATTTTTACAATGGTCTGTTCTGTTGCAATAATAAAATTATAGGTAATAGCATTGTCGGTATTGTTCATCACTACGGTTGCCATTTTCCCATCAGTATTCAAAAAAGAGGTACTTGACAAATAACTGCGGCTTACCGAAGTACTTACACGAACGGCATTAGGACGAATGAATTTTGAAAAATGCCCGATATAATAATACGATGGGGTGTAAATGAGTTCCCCTGTAGTGGTATCTGCATGTATGGGTGCGAAGCAAAAATTGCCTACGTGATTTGGTCCTCCAAATTGGTCCAAAAGTATATTCCAGTCTGTCCAGCCCACGGTTCCGTTGTTAAAATCATTGATCATAGAAGTGCCGTATCGCTCTGCGTTTGGCCAGAATTGGTATTTTGCAGCGTCAAATTTCTCGACACAACCTTCTGTAAAAATGAGTTTTTTGTCCGGATATGCTTCATGTACTCTTGCGACATTGTCAAACATCGGCTGAGCTCCTGTCCAGGTTTCGTACCAATGAAAACCCATTCCCCAAACATATTTAGAAGCTTCCGGGTCTGAGAAAATAACATTGGCTCTCTGTACCATTAAATCACGATTGTGATCCCAGGCAATAATTTTTACCTTTCCCAAACCTTCTTTTTTTAAGGTTGGTCCAAGGTAATTCTTCAGGAAATCTCTTTCCTGTTCGGCAGTGTACAAACAGGATTCCCAGGTTTGGGTGGCCATGGGTTCATTCTGAACGGATGTTGCCCAAATTGGAATTCCTTCTTTTTCGTATGCTTTTATAAATTTTGCATAGAAGTTTGCCCACGGTTGATAAAATTCCGGGAGTAATGTTCCGCCTTTGAGTACATTCTTATTGCTTTTCATAAAAGCATTTGGTGACCACGGAGTAGCATAAGTAATCATTTTTCCGCCAGCCTTTTTTAGGACCGCTTTAATCATGGGTAAACGGTATTTGCGGTCATGATCAATCGAAAATGTTTTTAAATCTTTGTCGCCTTCTTCGATATAAGAATAACTTCCGCTGCTAAAATCAGAACTTTGAATAGTTGTTCTTAGCAATGAATAACCGATTCCTTTTTGGGTATCGTAGTAAGCGTTTAAAAATTCCGTCTGTTTTTCTTTTGATAATTGGGCAAAAATTTCGGCACTTGCATCGGTAATGGCACCGCCAATCCCCAGAAAACTCTGGAAACGTTTGGATGGTTCAACAAAAACGGACAACTCTGTTTCTATAGGCTGTCTGGATGCGGTAAAATTTAAATGATCTGTTGGTGTTAATCTTAATTGTGTATTTGCTGCTGTGGTATAAACCGTTATTTTTTTATTGGTAGTGGTAAATTTTTGTTGCTGTTTTTGGTTTTTCTGTTGTGGAAAAACAGATAAAGAAAAACATAAACAAGTAATAATATAGCCAATCTTTCTCATTGAGTATGTTTTAATAATTAAGACTTTGATCAAATTTCTAAGTCAAATGATTTCCGGTTTGATTTAAAAATAGCCCATAATCATTATGAGAATGGGCTATTTACAACCAACCTTAAACTTAAACTTAACTTACTTCATTATTGTGGATATCCCTGATTTTGAACCATTTTAGTGTTATTAAATTCACTATATGGAATTGGGAATGCTTCATTTTTATTGGCCTGAAATCCTTTGAAAGCAAGTTTGGCAGCAGCCTGACCTGTTCTCACCAAATCAAACCAACGATGACCTTCACCTGCAAGTTCTAATCTTCTTTCGTCTAAAATAGCCGGAATAGAAACCGGTACCGGTGTTAATCCGGCTCTTACTCTAACAGCATCTAATAGTGCCTGAGCTCTTGCTCCTGTTCCTCCTAAAGCTTCAGCCTCTAATAAATAAGTATCTGCCAAACGAATAACGTAGGTATTGATTCCAAAATTTAAGAAAGGGTTACTTGCTTTGATATCGGCATTAACTGGTGCATATTTAATAAAATGATATCCAGTCTCCTGATAACTGTCTTTGTAAGTAATCAAAGTGTTCGGATCTTTATCCGGATCTCCTGTAGCTCTTGCGGTCTTTGCATCAAAAATAGTAGACGCGAAACGTGGATCGCTTTTCATCGTATTTGCCAGATCTGCGGTAACAACACAAAAACCCCATCCATTAATATAATCTGGCAAAAGTGCAGCTTTTCCATATTTTGTTCTGGAATAATCTCTGATTCCCATCAACTGAGCGGCAACGTTTCCTTCATCATCACCTCTTTCAAAATTCCCCCAATCTGCATTGGATTTATCGGTGTAGGTAATTTCAAAGATAGATTCTGAATTGAATTTTTTGGTATGATCCCATAAAGAAGCGAAAGTATCCATCAACTTATAGCCAAAACTACTTGTTCCTCCGGGAGTTCCATTAACTTTTGCTAATTCAGCCGCTGCTTGTGGCTTTTTGTTATCGTATAAATATACTTTTCCTAAAAGTGCTGTTGCAGCTCCTTTAGAGAATCTTCCTAACTCCGGTTCAGGTAAGGTCATCGGTAGATCAGGAATTGCTTCGTTCAAATCTTTTTCAATTTGTGCATAAACCTCGTCAGGCTTAGCCTGCACAACTAAAGGAATTTCATTTTTCGTTAACGGTTTCAGGATCAAAGGAATATTTTTAAACATTCTCACCAAATCAAAATAGTAATAAGCACGTAATGCTTTTACTTCTGCAGCAAATCTTGCTTTCTTAGCGGCATCCATAGGGACATTCGGAAGTTTTACCAGCATGATGTTACATCTTGCCACGCCTTTGTAATAATCTGCCCAAATTGCCGGCGGAATATTCGCCGGACTAACAGAATAGTTCGATGCCACCTGAAGTCCTGGCTGGTCATCTGAACCACCACCTCCTGCATAAAAATCATCTGACGCAGAATTTAAGAATAATAAGGGTGCATTCTCCATTGCTCCTGCAAACTTTCCTAGTTTATCGTATGCTGCTACCAGACCTGAATAAGCCTCGGTTTCGTTTCTGTAAAAATTATCTTCCAGTACTACACCATCCCCTTTTACTTCTAATTTTTCATCGGTATCACACGATCCAAGTGTCAGCAACACTCCTAAAGCGAATAATGATTGTTTAAAACTTATAAGTTTCATAATATCTTTTTTTAAAATTTAAAATTGCAAATTAACTCCTAACATATACGATTTTGCCTGAGGATAGTACCCTCTGTCAACACCTTGTACGTTGTTCATCCCTGCTGTAGTAGGGCCTCCAATTTCAGGATCATAACCAGTATATTTGGTAATCGTCCATAAATTTTCTCCTGTTACATACAATCTTACTTTTTGCAATGAGATGCTTTCTATCCATTCTTTTGGAAATGAATATCCAAGTTGGATTGTTTTGAATCGGAAGAAATCTCCTTTTTGCAAATTAAAATCTGATGGATTCGTAAAGTTTTTGTTGGTGTCGTTTGTAGTAACTCTAGGATAACTGTTTGTTGATCCCGGTCCTGTCCAACGTCCCATAACTTCTGTTTGATAATTTGCTGTAGAAATATCAAGTCTTCTCAATCCCTGATAGATCATATTTCCTCCTGCACCCTGACCGAAAACTAACATATCAAACCCCTTGTAAGCTAAGTTCATCGTAAATCCATAAGTGAATTTAGGCAATGAAGTTCCTAAGAAAGTTCGGTCGTTAGCTCCAATTACACCGTCTCCATCCAAATCCTGCCAACGGAAATCTCCCGGTTTAGCATTAGGTTGAATTACTTTACCTGCCGCATTTTTGTACGAATCAATGTCGGCCTGAGTCTGGAAAATACCATTTGTTTTAAATCCGTAGAAGGAGTTATACGCATGACCTACTTCTGTTCTGTTGATTTCGTAAGAACTGGACTGTACCGTTTCGTCTCCAACTAAGAAATTAACTCCTTTGTCTATATAAGTAATTTCATTTTTGATGTAAGAGAAGTTTCCATTAACAGACAGGTTCAATTCTCCAATTTTCTTATGGTAGCCTAATTCAATATCTACACCGCGGTTTTCCATATCTGCTAAGTTTGCATAAGTATTACCTGTGGCTCCAACATAACCCGGAATCGGTACTTTCATTAAAATACCTTCTGTTTTTTTGTTGAAAAGATCCACACTTAAATTGAAGTCATGTAATAACGTAGTTTCAAAACCAATGTTAAGTTGTTTGGTTTCTTCCCATTTCAAATCAGGGTTTGGAATCGCATTTGGACTTTGTCCGTTAACAATTACTCCACCGATAGTATAGTTTCTTTGAATTCCAACTGTAGAAATGTATAAGAAATCAGGAGAGGAATCATTACCTGTAACCCCATAACCTCCTCTTATTTTTAAAGTATTCACGATTTTATTTTCTCCCCAGAAATTTTCTTTGGAAGGAACCCAGCCTAAAGATACTGACGGGAAAGTTCCGTACTTATGATTTGGTCCGAAACGAGTAGAACCATCACGACGAAGAATACCGGTAAAAATATATTTTTCTTTATAATCGTAGTTTAATCTGGAAAACAAGGACTCTACTCTGTGTTCTAAAGCTTGTGCATTGTAAGCGTTTGCTATTTTATCAGAAATTGGAATGTCGACATTAAAAGAAGCTTCAGCATGTGTCGTAGCTGGCACACCTCTGTACGTGATATCATTACCGGAAGTAATATTATCAACATAAGTACCTTTTCCAATTAAAATACCAAAATGGTGATTTCCAATTTTCTTATCGTAGTTTAAAGTATTCTCCCAGTTCCAGCTGAAAGATTTTTTGTACGATCGGAACAATTCGTTTACATCTTTTTTGGTAGCTCCATTTAAATAATAAACTGGTGTAAAGTTATCTGATCCGTAATACGCTAATTTTCCACCTGCAGTAGATTTGAATTTTAATCCCGGTAAAATTTCCGCTTCCGCGAAAATGTTTCCAACAAAATTATCAGCGAAGTCATTGTTTCCTAATCTCGTTTGTGTATAGGCTAATGGATTTGAGGTTTCCTGAGTTACGATTGTTGAAATACCGTAGTAGTTTCCATTTGCATCTCTAAGTGCATTTTTATTCTCGTATGGAGTACCTGCACCAGTTGCAGCTCCAGGAGCAACAAGTACGGGGGTTAGTGGGTCTAAGTTGATCGCTGATGATAAAGGTCCACCAAACTCATCATTCGTATTTCCAACACCAATTGTTTTTTCGTGAGAATATCCTAAAGTCTGACCAATTTTAATATACTTCCCTAATTTATGGTTAGAGTTCAAACGGATATTTTTTCTGTTGTAATTAGAAATATCAGAGTTTACAATACCTTCCTGATCTGTTAATCCAAAAGACATGTAAAAAGTTGACGTATCATTACCACCGCTAAAGCTTAGTTCATGAGAAGAACGTTGTGCATGGTTATTAAAAATTACATTCTGCCAGTCTGTTCCGTTTCCAACATTGGCAGGAACGGTATATCTATTAGGAGTTCCGCCATTTACGTTAGCTTCATTCATAATCGTTACGTACTGATTAGCATCTAACAAATCTAATTTTTTAGCCGCCTGAGATGTTCCTGCAAAGCCCGTATAGCTAACGGAGATTCTTCCAGCTTTACCTTTTTTAGTCGTTACAAGGATAACCCCTGCAGCAGCACGCGAACCGTAAATTGCTCCTGAAGCACCATCTTTAAGTACCTCAATAGATTCGATATCCGATTGATTTAAGTAACCAATACCTCCATTATCGACGATCACACCATCAACAACCCATAAAGGATCATTATTGTTTAATGTAGTAAAACCTCGAATACGTATGGTAGAAGCTGATCCCGGCTGTCCTGCATTTGCTGCTATAGAAACCCCGGACACTCTGCCTTGTAAAGCTTGTTCTACCCTTGTTATAGGGAGACTCTCCAAGTCTTTTGCCTTAACACTGGAAATAGAACCTGTAACGACACTTTTCTTTTGTGTACCATATCCTACTACTACAACTTCATTTAAGGCCTGAGATTCCGCTTTTAACTTAACATCAATTTTAGTTCTTCCGTTTACAGCTTCCTGTACAGTATTATAACCTACAAAACTAAATGTTAAAGTACCGTTTGCAGGAACACTGATCTGAAATTTTCCATCGAAATCAGATGCTGTCGCCTTATTTGTGCCTTTTATTAAAATAGACGCACCCGGAACTGGCATTCCATTTTCATCATTTATGATTCCGCTTACTGTAACATCCTGCGCCATTGTGACAACTGAAAACAACAGAAACGAAAAACAAAAAATAAGTAATTTTGTTAATTTCATTTTTCTAAAAATTTTGGTTAATTAATTAGTAATTCGATGCAATAATAAATTTAAAATTTCAGTATGTGTAATTAAAATTCCCTACAAAAACACATCAAACTATAAATTTACACATTACAAAAACACATCAAATTAAAAATAATCCATTGATTTTCAAAATTTTAAAATCAACTTTATATTGTTATAGAATTGTTAATTAAATAAAATAAACACTACATTTACTAAAAATGAATTATTTTCGATTTTATGGAAAATTTCCACAGAAAAATACAATATTCCGATTGCAATAATCCAAAAAAAGAGGATTACAGAACATTACTAATAAAAACCCTGATCTAAAATTATGAAATTCGCAAATGCTTCTATTTCGATTTTTATCCTTTTTATCCTGCCTTTTACTATTTTTTCCCAAGTAAAAAACATTGGATTACCCGCAATCAAAAACTATAAGCGATCCGATTATAAAGGAGGCACTCAAAATTGGAATATTGATCAGGATAAAAATGGCAATATCTATTTCGCAAACAATAACGGCTTAATCCAGTTTGACGGATCAACCTGGAACAAATACCCGCTTCCCAACAATACTGCAATCAGAAGCTTAAAAATAGACAGCCAGTCCGGAAGAATATACGTTGGCGGAAATAATGAATTTGGTTATTTTAAGAGTGATGCAAAAGGCAGATTACAATACCATTCCCTTTCTGCGTTAATCAGTAAAAAGGACAGCAGAAATATTAACCTGATCTGGAGAATACATCTTTATAAAGGAGAAGTCGTATTTCAATCTTTCACCAAGGTCTTCTTTTACAAAAACAATAAATTACGCCTTATCAATGCCCCGAGAAGGTTTCAATTCTCTTTTCTAATAAAGGAACATCTTTATTTTCAGGATAAAGTTCTGGGAATTTTAGAGTATAAGAACCAGAAACTAACTCCTTTAAAAGGAACTACTGCCTTGAACGACAAAGAGATCTGGGCGATGTTTCCGCTACCCAACAACAAATTACTTTTTGCAACCTTAGAAAAAGGGCTTTTTACTTATGACTATAATAGCATTACTCCCTGGGAAACCGAAGCCAATAGTTTTATAAAAAAGAATACCTCTTTAGGTGGAGCAATTATCGGAAACAAATTCATCGTACTCAATTCGGTTCTCAATGGCGCAGTCATTTGCGACCTGAATGGAAAAATCCTTCAGCATCTAAACCGACAAAAAGGACTCCAAAACAATACGGTACTGACCTCTTTTGTTGACAATAAAAACAATCTATGGCTAGGACTGGATAACGGAATCGCCTTTATAAACCAAAACTCTCCTTTTACCTTTTTTGACTATAGTTATAATATAGGTACTGTTTATGCTTCTGTGATTTTCAACAAAAACCTATATGTTGCCACCAACCAGGGTTTGTTTTATCATTCCTGGAACGCTCCTTTTAAAGACGAACCATTCAACCGCGTCGAGGGCACCATTGCACAAGCCTGGAACATTCAGGTTATCAACAATACACTTTTGTGTGCAAGCAATAGCGGTGCCTTGGTAATTGATCAAAACAGAGTTTCAAAAACACTGGACAATAGAGGTTATTTTGGCTTCAAAACCATTCCAAACCACCCCGGTTACATTATTGGAGAAAGCTATAGTGGTTTTTCTATCTTTAAAAACTCAGCAAACGAAATCAGTTATGTTAATCAGATGGCGGGATTTGACGAGACGACAAATACATTTGAAATCGAGCTTGACAACAATTATTTGTGGCTAAAAAAGGATCCTTACCTGTATCAGATGAGATTGTCTGAAGATTTAAAAAGATTTGACCTTGTAAAAAAACACTCTCACATTTCAGCATCGAAAAAAGGAATAGGAAGTCTTCAATTGATCAACAATAAAGTTTACTTTCAAACCAAAAATCACTTTTACAGATACAGTGACGAACAGGAAGACTTTTTTGAAGACAAAAAGATCACAGCTTTATTCGAAAAAATTCCGACTGTAAACACTATAATAGAAGACAAATACAACAATTTATGGTATTCCTACAATGAATCACTTGGCGTTTTAATAAAAGGTTCCAATGGAAAATACATCCGCACAGAAGCTCCATTTTCCAATTTAACCGGTAATCTGGTAAACAAATATGTTTCGGTCAATACAATCGATCCGAAGAACATTTTTATAGGACTAACTGATGGACTTGCACATTATGATTCTCAAATTTCAAATAAATTCATCACAAAACCTAAGGTCTTTTTTGAAAGTTTCTCCTCTACCAGCGATACTATTATGACAGGTAATCTTGAAAAACCACTAACAGACCTTTTAATTCCTTATCAGTCCAATCACGTCAAATTTACGTTCTCATCTCCTACTTTCGAAAATCAGGAGAATGTAACCTATTCCTATAAATTAGAACCATTTGAAGAAAACTGGCGCAATTGGTCGACCACTTCCATAAAAGAATACACCAATCTGAGAGAGGGCAAATACACCATGAAAATCAAAGCAAAAAACAGCTACGGCAGAGAGTCTGGTGTATCTGAAATCAATTTCACCATCTCTCCGCCCTGGTACAGACATTTTCTGGCTTATCTCACCTACTTTTTATTACTTCTGGCGGGAATTTATATTGTTTCAAACAGAATTAAACTCAAAATCAGAAAAAACAAATATTATGAAACGATAGAGCAAAGAAGACTGTATCTCGAAAAGGAATCTAAGATCAGACACGAGCAACACGAACTGGAGAAAGAGATTGAACGTCTAAAAAGCGACAAACTCCAGATAAAAATCCTCGCCAAAGACAAAGAACTGGTGAGCAATTCCCTTCAGGTTGTAAAGAAAAACAAAGTCTTAAATGGCATCATTCACAAACTAAAAGAAATCGACAACGATGCTCTTGACGAATCGACAAAATTTCAGGTGAGCAAGCTAAATAAAAGCATTGTAAAAGAGGTCAACACAGACAAGAGCTGGAAAGACCTTGAGAAGCACATCAAAAACGTACATTTTGAATTCTTAAAACGCTTAAAAGAAAAATACCCAACAATTTCTCCTCGTGAACTGGACTTATCCACTTATTTATTGATGAATATGTCTACTAAAGAAATAGCCGAAATTATGAATATTTCGACTGGCGGAGTCGAATTGGCACGCTATCGACTCCGGAAAAAACTAGGTTTAAACAAAAAAGAAAACCTGATTGGATTTCTGATGAGCATCTAAAAACAAAAAGGCATTCTGTAGAGAATGCCTTTTTGTTAGTTTATAAATTCCAATGTACGTTCCAAAGCCATACCTCTGGATCCTTTTATCAGAATCGTATTTTCTTTAAAATGTATTGTCTTCAAAAACTCAGCAAAAACATCAAAAGTTTCAAAAAACTGAAGTTTGTCGCTGACCACTTTTGTTTCGTAAAAGTGCTTCCCAATCAAATAACAAACGGATTGATTTTGATTGGACAATGAATCTACAATTTGTTTGTGTTCCTGCAGGCTTTCGTCGCCAAGTTCAAACATATCTCCTAAGATCATTACTTTATTCGAATTTTCCAATTGCAGGAAATTAGTAATAGCCACAGCCATACTGCTTGGATTAGCATTATAAGCATCCAGAATAATCTCATTCGATCCCTTCTTTAATAATTGAGATCTGTTGTTCTCCGGTATGTAATTTTCGATAGCCTGTTTTACTGCCGTATCGTCAACCTTAAAATAAGCTCCCATTGCTACAGCTGCATTGATATTATTTGCGTTGTAAAGCCCTATTAAATGCGATTCTACGCTAAAGTTATCGTACCCGATCACCACAAATGGATTTGCCTGAATACTATTGATTTTCAGGTTTGCCTGAACATTATTCACTCCAAAAGTAAAAGATTCAATTCCGGCTGATTTTTCAATCTGGATTGGATCTTCGAGATTTACAAAAGCGATCTTATTGTTTTTCGCCAGATATTGGTACATCTCGCTTTTACCAATAATTACTCCTTCAACACCGCCAAAACCTTCTAAATGTGCTTTTCCGAAATTGGTAATATAGCCAAAATCAGGCTGCGCAATCTCACACAAGAACGCTATCTCTTTCTTGTGATTTGCCCCCATTTCAACGATTCCGATTTCTGTCTCTTTTGTAAAAGACAACAAAGTAAGCGGAACCCCAATATGATTATTTAAGTTCCCAACAGTTGCTTTGGTTTTAAACTTCTGAGACAAAACTACATTGATTAATTCCTTAGTAGTTGTTTTTCCGTTACTTCCTGTTAAAGCAATAATAGGAAGTTTCAAATATGCTCTGTGATACTTTGCCAGTTCCTGCAATGTTTCTAAGCTGTTTTCTACCAAAATTGTTCTGTCGTCAATAGCGTAAGCGGCATTATCAATAACAACAAATAAGGCTCCCAGTTCTATCGCCCGCGAAGCAAACGTATTGGCATCAAAGTTTTCTCCTTTTATCGCAAAAAACATAGAATCCTTTTCAATTTTCCTCGTATCAATTGAAACTGATTTACATTTTAAAAACAAATTATGAAGGTCCTGAATATTCATTTATAAAAATTTTTACATATTAAAAATAAGCAATAAAAAAATTCCAAATTCCAAAAGCTGCGTAAATCAGTTGGAATTTGGAATTTTTTTTATTGAATATTCTAGATTTTAGTTTCTAGGTGATTTTCTTTTCTCAGATTTAGCACCTACTCTAGACATTGCACATCTAAATCCGATGTAATCAGTTGCCATATCCTGAGGGAAATATCTTCTTTGACCCGGATCCAACCAATAAGCTCTGTCTCTCCATGAACCTCCTTTGTAAACTCTTACATTATCATCGATTAATGTTGTACGTTTACTTGAGTTATCATATTTCTTAACCATCTGACCTAAACTATCTGTTGTGATATTGTGTTTAGGTGAGTTGTACATCGCCTGATCTGCTTTTGATCCTGATTCAGAATCTCCGAAATCAAAATATTTAGAAGATTGCTTGTCTCCGTCTCTGTAGTTGATATTGTTACTTGTATCGAAGTTCGTTCTTAAGTAAGTTTCATTCTCATCAACAGGAACCTGAGCGATTTCTCCAGGTAAATTTGTTGCTATTTTTTTACCGTTACTTAATGTTTTGTATTGAATATTATCTTTAGTAATAATTTCAATTTTACCATCTTTCCCGATTTTGTTTTTAGCATATTGATTTCCTCTAAAGTAGTTGAAATCATTTGCTTCGTTATCGATAATAGGTCTGTAAACGTCAGCAACCCATTCGGCAACGTTTCCTGCCATATCATACAATCCAAAATCGTTAGGAGCGTAACTTTTTACAGAGTTTGTAATATCTGCACCATCATCAGACCAACCTGCAATTCCACCGTAATCACCGTTTCCTTGTTTAAAGTTAGCCAATTGATCTCCTTTGTTTTTACGTTTTGAAGAACGTGTGTAATCACCAGACCAAGGATATTTCTTTTGTCCTTTATAGATATTGTATTCTCTTTGTCCAACATCAGCAGCAGCAGCATATTCCCACTCCGCTTCGGTAGGAAGTCTGTATTCCGGCAAGATAAGTCCTGAAGAACGTTGTGCATAAACATTTTTCTCTTCCTGAACAACACCGTCTTTACCTGTTTTAGGTTTTTTTCTTCCGCTAGGGTTTTTCTTTAACACAAGTTCTTCATTACCTCCATAAGTTGTACTTGGTGAAGCAACATAACCTTCTGTATTAAATAAACTTTCAGCGCTAACGTCCTGAGTTTTTGCTCCTCTTTTAAGGTAACCGTTTTTCTCTAAAACTGCTTCGTTCACACGATCAGTTCTCCATTTAGCAAATTCAACAGCCTGAATCCAATTTACACCTACTACCGGGTAGTTTGCGTAAGATGGGTGTCTTAAGTAGTTGTTTGTCATCGTTTCGTTGTATCCTAAACGATTTCTCCATACTAAAGTATCAGGAGATGCTCCTTCGTAAATATTCTTGTAATTTTCTTCTGTTGGTGGGAAAACTTTCTTTAACCATTCCAGGTACTCTAAGTACATACCGTTCGTAACTTCAGTTTCATCCATATAGAATGACTGAACGTGTTGTTGAGTTGGTGTGTTATTCCAATCGTGCATAACATCATCTTGTACTTTACCCATCGTAAATGTACCTCCCTCAACAAAAACTAAACCAGGACCAGCCTGTTGTTTTTTTCCTGCATTTCTGGCAGCAGTTCCATTCTGACTGTCTACGTCCCAACCAGTTGCCCTGGAGGCATGACTGGAACTCGATTTTTTGCTACAACTAGCCGTGCCTAACATCAATACCATTGACATCATTAATTGCAAGACTACAATTTTGTTTACTTTCATACTCATTCTTAGGTGATAAATTTAGGTGCTGCAATATAATAATTAACATTTAATTGGCAACATCTGTTCTAATAATTTTATTTCGCTGTTTTTTACCAGAAAATAACCTATTGTTACGAACGCAAAAATATACTTTTTATTATTTACTATAACATGAAATACTATATTTTTACCTACTAAAATATTTTTAATTAAAAACCGTTTTATTCGCTAATGAAACAAGTCCTGATCTTATATCTTTTTCTCCTTCCATTTATCTCATTTTCCCAGATAAATGGTGACTTTACGCTAGATTGGCAAAACAAAAAAGAGATGAGTTTTGGCGACTCAAAATTAAAAATACCGTATTTTTCCGGAAACAGTTTTCGGTACGATACTACTAAAAAAAGCATAATATTACTGCTCAATCTGACCGAATCCGGTTATTCAAACTACAATTCGATTCAAATTTTCAACGTCATTTACGAATCCGTTTCAACTGCCGATCTGGGTGACCTCTCGCTCGAAAATATCCCTGAAAAACCAAATGAGACTCTCAAAACAACTACCTCAAGAGACCTAAAGCAGGTATTTTTATCATTATCGCCTATCATAAAAGAAGGAAACAGCTTCAAACGAATCCGATCTTTTTCTTACAAAAAAACCTCGGATAACACTTCAAAAAACGGCAACACTTCTTCTTTTCAAAAAGCAAATACGATTTACAATTCTGTATTAGCTACAGGAGACTGGTATCGTTTTTACATTGAAAAATCGGGCGTCTACAAAATCTCGAGATCTTTCCTTCAAAGCCTGGGATTTGACCCCGGAAAAACAGACCCGAGGAGAATCAAAATTTATGGAAATGGAGGAAAAATGCTTCCTCTTGCCAACAACGCTTATTATCCGGAAGATCTGGCAGAAAATGCGATTCAGATCGTTGGTGAAACAGACGGCGTATTCAACAACGAAGATTACATTCTTTTTTATGGTGAAGGCGTTGAAAACTGGAACACAGAAAGTCAAACCAACCTGAACCTGTACGACACCAAATCCTATTATTACATTACCACTACAGGCGGTGATGGAAAACGAATCGCCCCTCTAAATCAACCCACCGGCAACAGCACTTTAGAGCTCAATACTTTCGACGATTATCAATTTCATGAGATCGACAAAATAAACATCGCCCATCTGGGGCGCCAGTGGTGCGGAGAATCTTTTGACATTACTCAGGAACAAGAATTCAGCTTTAACTTCCCCAACATCGACACTTCAGTACCCGTAAAAATAGAACTCAAAGCAGCCTCAGCAGCCTATACTCCTACTTCGTTTACCATTTCTGCCAACGGACAAAATGTAGGCAATCTTAATTTTCAGGCCTTGGCACTAAACTCCGATATCAAATATTACAATCAGGAATTACCATCCAACGCAGCTTTTACCGGAGCTGAAAATGTAAAAATAAAACTTACCTACAACAACAATGGTGTTCCGGGGTCAAAAGGATATCTTGACTTCATTAATCTGACTGCCAAAAGAAAGCTTTTGGGCATCGGAAAACAATTTAAATTTCAATACAATTTAGCAGGTACAACTCCCGGAATAGCCAATTACACCATCGGAAATGCTGCTGCCATTTCTCAGATTTGGGACGTTACTGACCCTACTAATACTTTAAAAATAGAAAGCACCAATCAACCCAACTTTAGCTTTAAGGCATCGTTGGGCGAAATCCGAACATACATCGCCCTTGACCCTGCTGATTATTACGCTCCTTTAAAAGAAAGCCAATCAAAAGTCGCCAATCAAAATCTAAAAGGAACACTTTTCAGGAATGCTCAAAACAGTTTTCAAGACATCGACTATATAATCGTGACGCCAAAAACGCTTGTTTCTCAAGCTGAAAAACTAGCCACTTTCCACCGGATAAATTCTAATTTAAATGTAAAAGTAATTGCACTGGAGAACATCTATCAGGAATTCTCTTCAGGAAAGCAAGATGTGGCAGCCATTAGAAACTGCATTCGATACTTGTACAGCAACGCCTCTGCTTCCGACAAAAGACTTAAATATATAAATCTGTTCGGAGACGCTTCATTTGACTACAAAGACCGAATTACAAACAATACCAACGTCGTACCTGTATATCAATCTGTTATCAGCAACTCTACCGGAGAAGCCTCATTTGCCTCAGATGATTTTTACGGACTTATGGATCCTAATGAAGGCGTTGTCGTTTTCCCTTTTGGAGGAATTGATATCGCAGTAGGCAGAATGTTAATTTCTGACAATGCCCAGGCAGCAGAAATGGTCAACAAAGTTTTAGAATACCACGACCAAAAATCATTTGGAAACTGGCGCAACAATGTCGTTATGGTAAGCGATGACTCTGACCGAAGCTCAGACGCAAGCTTACAATCGCGCCAGAACACCCTGGCCGATGCAATCTCTACCCAAAAACCATTTTTAAATGTAGAAAAGATTTTCCTCGACGCCTACACTCAGGAAGCTTCCGCAGGAGGATCGAGATACCCGAAGGCAAGAACCGATATGTTTAATGCTTTTGAAAAAGGCGCTTTAGTCTTTAACTATCTTGGACATGGCGGCGAAGACGGTCTCGCAGCCGAAAGAATCTGGGAAAAATCAGACGGTCAAAACCTGAACAATCAATACAAATACCCCTTATTCATTACGATAACCTGCGAGTTTTCTAGATTTGATGACCCAACAAGACCAACCGCAGGAGAATATACTTTTTGGAATCCAAAAGGAGGCGCCATCTCCATGTTAACCACCATTCGCGCCATAGGACAATACAATGCGGAAAACTTTAATGACAGCCTGAACAAAAACCTGTTTTCATACGGATCCACCCCATACACGAGCATCGCCGAAGCGCTTCGAATTTCTAAAAATGAAAATCCAAGCTCATCCAGTAATGTCATTTTTTACATTGGCGACCCTGCTTTGATGCTGGCCATTCCGAAACCAAAAATCAATTTAACAAAAATAAATGACATTGCGATTTCTCAGCCTATTCCTGATTTCAAATCTTTGTCAAAAATTAAAATCACAGGAGAAATAACAGACGAAAACAACACACTGTTAAGCAATTACAACGGCGAACTGACAACCGCCATCTTTGACAAGTTAATCACGACCAGCACCCTAAATAATGATGGATATAGCCCTGCAATGTCATTCAAAATACTAGGAGAAACTATTTTCAGAGGAAATGCTTCGGTAACCAACGGCCAGTTTGAATTCAGCTTTGTTGTACCCCGAGACATCCGTGTTCCTGTTGATTATGGCCGAATTAGTTTTTACGCCAAGAAAAATCAAACACTTGAAAATCAATCAGGTTACAACGCCACTATAAAAATTGGAGGAATAAATGAAAATGCTCCACAGGACAATATAAGTCCAAAAGTGAAGTTATATATGAACGATGAAACTTTTGTATCGGGAGGAATTACAAACGAATCGCCCTTTTTACTGGCGTTTCTTGAAGATGAAAACGGAATCAATACAGCAAGCGGAATCGGGCACGATATTACAGCAGTGCTGGACGGCGACGTAAGCAATCCTTTTGTTCTAAATGATTATTATCAGACAAAACTTGACGATTACACCAATGGAAATTTACGTTTTCCATTGCGAAATCTCGCTGCCGGAATGCACACGATAACATTTACTGCATGGGACGTTTACAACAATCCCGTAACCAGTGAAATACAATTTATAGTTGTCGGAAATGAATCGCTGACTCTAACACACGTTCTTAATTATCCTAACCCATTTTCAACCTATACGCAATTTTGGTTTTCACACAACAGACCTTATGAACCTCTGGATGTACAAGTTCAGGTCATGACTATAACAGGAAAAGTAGTCTGGACAAAAAACCAAATCGTCACCACAGAAGGTTTTTTATCGAGAGATATAACCTGGGACGGGAAAGATGATTTTGGCGATCGAATCGGGAAAGGCGTATACATTTACAAACTCACTGTCAAATCTAATTTAACAAATAAAAAAGCAGAAAAATACGAAAAGCTTGTCATTTTATAATATTCTATATATTTGTATCACCAACACCATACCTAACATAAATGAAAAAAATATCGCTTCTATTAATTTGCCTTTTAATTATTCCGTACGCAAAAGCTCAAAACATTGAACGCCCTATTACTACTGGAGTACCTTTTTTACTTGTCGCAGCTGACGCCAGAGCAGCCGGTTTAGCCGATCAGGGGGTCGCTACATCAGCCGACGCTTATTCACAACAATGGAACCCTGCAAAATATGCTTTCTCAGTAGACAAGCAAGGATTTTCTATCAGCTACACCCCTTACTTGACAGACTTAGCCAATGATATTTCATTAGGTCAGGCAACGTATTACAACAAAATTAACGAACGAAGTGCCTTTGCAGGAAGCTTCCGTTATTTTGGCTTTGGAGACATCGAATTAAGAACAACCGGAGACCCAAATGAAGCCGCAAGAATCGTTTCTCCAAATGAGTTTGCCTTAGACGGTTCTTACTCTTTGAAATTAAGCGAGAAATTCTCAATGGCAGTAGCCGCAAGATACATTCGTTCTAATCTGAAAATTGCTTCTGAAGAAATCGATGCATCAGCTTCAAGCACTTTTGCGATAGACGTTGCCGGATTCTACCAATCAGAAGAAATTGCTTATGCTGATTTTAACGGAAGATGGAGAGGTGGTTTCAACCTGCAAAACCTTGGAAAAAAAATAAGCTACGATAACGACGATATCAGTTCCAACTTTTTACCTGCCAACCTTAGATTAGGAGGAGGTTTTGACTTCATCTTAGACGATTACAACAAACTAGGCCTTAGCGTTGAATTTACCAAACTTTTAGTTCCAACACCTCCGGGACCAGGAACACCTGTAGATGCAAATGGCGACGGTGATTTTACAGATCCGGGAGACATTTCTCAGGCGCAAGCTGACGCAGCAAAATACAAAACCTACAAAGACATTGGCTGGGTATCCGGAATTTTTAAATCTTTCGGAGATGCTCCGGGTGGTTTCAGCGAAGAATTAAAAGAAATCACTTATAGTGTAGGTGCAGAATATATGTATCAGGATGCCTTTGCCATACGAGCAGGATATTTTCATGAAAGTCCTGTAAAAGGAGCCAGACAATTCTTCTCTTTAGGAGCGGGATTCAAATACAATGTAGTAAAAGTTGACGTTTCGTATTTATTTTCAACATCAAAAGTTAAAAATCCGTTAGAAAATACACTTCGTTTTTCTTTAACCTTTAACTTTGGCGACAAATACGAAGTATATTAAAACCAGAAAATAAAAAATTAATAACAATCCAAATTCCTGTTTCTTCAGGAATTTGGATTTTTTTTCCCTTAAACAGAAATGAAAGAAATAAGCATTACATCATCCTTCAACATTTACAATAACCTTGAAGAACTCCCAAAAGACATTCAGGAGTTAATGAGTCAGGCGGTCGAAGTTCGCAAAAAAGCATATGCGCCTTATTCTCAATTTCGGGTTGGAGCTGCTTTACTTTTAGACAATGGAAAAATAGTGGTAGGATCTAATCAGGAAAATGCGGCATATCCTTCGGGATTATGTGCTGAACGCGTTGCCATTTATCATGCCGGAAGTGTATATCCGGAAGCCAAAATTCTAAAAATGGCCATTACAGCAGCTTCAGACACTAATCAGACCACAGCACCGATTCCTCCTTGTGGATCGTGCCGCCAATCTATTGCAGAATACGAGATCAGACAGGATACCCCTATTGAAATCTTTTTTATGGGAGAAATCGGCGAAGTTTACAAATCGGCATCTCTAAAAAACTTACTGCCGTTTATGTTTGATAAAAAGTTCTTGTAAAAAAAAGCCAAAAAGTAGCTTTTAAATTTTACTTCTTACTAGGAATGTCTTATTTTTGCATCCCGACCTTTCGGGCGCAAATTTGTGGGAGGAAACTATTTTGCGTTACAGGCAACAATTGATAACACAAATAAACTTTAGCAAAAGAAAGAATTCAGATGAAAGAAGTTACAAAAGAGGTATATTTAAAGTGGTACGAAGACATGCTACTTTGGAGGAAGTTTGAAGATAAACTTGCAGCATTATACATTCAACAAAAAGTTAGAGGTTTTCTACACCTATATAATGGTCAGGAAGCTGTATTAGCAGGAGCTTTGCACGCTATGGACCTGACCAAAGACAAAATGATTACTGCTTACAGAAACCACGTACAGCCAATTGGTATGGGAGTTGATCCTAGAAACGTAATGGCAGAACTTTTAGGAAAAGCAACCGGTACCTCTAAAGGTATGGGAGGTTCTATGCACATTTTCTCTAAAGAACACCGTTTTTACGGAGGACACGGAATCGTAGGTGGACAAATTCCGGTAGGAGCTGGTTTAGCTTTTGCTGATAAATATTTCAACACTGGTGGAGTTACTATGACCTATTTTGGTGATGGAGCTGCGAGACAAGGTTCTTTACACGAAGCTTTCAACATGGCAATGTTATGGAAATTACCGGTTGTATTTATCGTTGAAAACAACGGTTATGCGATGGGAACTTCTGTTGAAAGAACGGCAAACCACACCGACATCTGGAAACTTGGATTAGGATACGAAATGCCTTGTGGACCTGTTGACGGAATGAACCCGGTAAAAGTTGCTGAAGCAATGACAGAAGCAATCGACAGAGCACGTCGTGGTGACGGACCAACTTTCCTTGAAATGAAAACGTACCGTTACAGAGGACACTCTATGTCTGACGCACAATTGTACCGCTCTAAAGAAGAGGTAGAAGAATACAAAAAAATTGACCCTATTACTCAGGTTTTAGATGTAATTATGGATCAAAAATACGCTACAGAAGAAGAAATTGAAGTAATCGACCAAAGAGTAAAAGACCTGGTTGAAGAATGTGTGAAATTCGCTGAAGAATCTCCATATCCTGAATTACAACAATTGTATGATGTAGTATACGCACAAGAAGACTATCCATTCACACCTCATAAACTATAAATCAATGGCAACAATTATTACAATGCCTCGTTTGAGCGATACTATGACGGAAGGAACGGTAGCGACTTGGCTTAAAAAAGTAGGCGACAAAATTAGCGAAGGAGATATCTTAGCTGAGATTGAAACAGACAAAGCAACAATGGAATTTGAGTCTTTCAACGAAGGAACTCTTTTACATATCGGAATACCAGCGGGAGAAACTGCTCCTGTTGACTCTTTATTAGCAATCATTGGAAACGAAGGAGAAGACATTTCTGCTCTTTTAGCCGGTGGTGCTGCCCCTGCTGCAGAAGCGCCAAAAGCGGAAGCTGCCCCTGCTGCGGAAACAAAAACAGAAACTGCTGCTCCTGCAAAAGCAGCCACTGAATTACCAAAAGGTGTTGTAGTGGTTACTATGCCACGTTTGAGCGACACGATGACTGAAGGAACAGTAGCTACCTGGTTGAAAAAAGTAGGTGATACTGTTGCTGAAGGAGATATCTTAGCAGAAATTGAAACAGACAAAGCTACTATGGAGTTTGAGTCTTTCAATGCCGGTACCTTATTATATATTGGAATTCAGGAAGGAAATACAGCTCCTGTTGATAGTTTATTAGCTATCATCGGACCTGCCGGAACTGATGTTTCGGGAATTTCTGCAAACTATACTGCCGGAGGTGCTGTAAGCGCTCCTGCAACTGAAGAAACTAAAGCTGCTCCTGCTGCTGAAAAAGCAACAGAAACAGTAGCCGAAACTTCAAACGGAGGAAGAATTCTAGCTTCGCCATTAGCGAAGAAAATCGCTTCTGATAAAGGAATTTCATTAAATCAGGTTAAAGGTTCAGGAGAAAACGGACGTATCGTGAAAAGCGATATCGAGAACTTTACTCCTGCTGCACAAACACCTGCTGCGGTTGCTGCAACTACAACTTCTGCTGCTAAACCACAAGAAGCTGCACCTGCTGCACCAAAAGTATTTGTTCCTGCCGGAGAAGTTTTCACAGAAGAGATTAAAAACTCTCAAATGCGTAAAATTATCGCAAAACGTTTGGCAGAATCTTTATTTACAGCACCTCACTACAACTTAGTGATTGAAGTAAGCATGGACGAAGCTATGGGCGCAAGAGCAACAATCAATACAGTTCCGGATACAAAAGTATCTTTTAACGATATGGTAATTAAAGCTTGTGCTTTAGCCTTGAAAAAACATCCAAAAATCAACTCTCAGTGGAAAGAAGATGCAATCATCATCAACCACCACGTAAACATTGGTGTTGCTGTAGCGGTTGAAGACGGATTAGTAGTTCCTGTATTGAAATTTACAGACGCTATGAGTTTATCTCAAATTGGTGCAAGCGTAAGAGATCTTGCCGGAAGAGCGAAAAACAAAAAACTGGGTCCACAGGAAATGGAAGGAAGCACCTTTACCGTTTCTAACCTTGGAATGTTTGGTATTACTGAATTCAATTCAATCATCAACCAACCAAACTCTGCAATCCTTTCTGTAGGAGCAATTGTAGAAAAACCGGTAGTAAAAAATGGTCAGATTGTAGTTGGAAACACCATGATGCTTTCATTAGCATGTGACCACAGAACAATCGACGGTGCAACCGGAGCTCAGTTTTTACAAACATTAAAACAATACATCGAAAGCCCGGTGACCATGTTAGCATAATTTCTATGCCATGTTCGTCTGAGCGAAGTTATATAAAATGACTAAGCAAAGCCGAATGTCTATCTGAGCGAAGTCGAATGTCCGTCTGAGCGAAGTCGAAGACCCCCTATAATAAAATCCCGTCCCGAAGTTTTTCGGGACGGGATTTTTTGTTTAATTTTCATCCTCAAATCCAAAACATATAAAAATGAAAAAAATAACTCTTGTAGCTTTATTCTTAGCAGCTCTCGCCTGCCAGAAGAAAGAACAAACTGAAAAAAAAACAGCTGTCATTGACGAACACAGCTATTCTAAACCTGAACTCGCCGTCGTTAAACACCTCGATCTTGACATTAAAGTCGATTTCAACACCCAAACCATCACCGGAAAAGCTTCCTGGCAAATTGACAACATCAGTAAAGGAAACGAAATTATCTTCGACGAAAACACCCTTAACATTACTAAAGTAACCTTAGGAGACGAAGAAAAAGAAACGAAATTCAAACTTGGCACCGACGTAGAATTTCACGGAAAACCACTTCACATTACCATCGAACCCAACACTACTAAAGTTAACATTTACTACAGCACTACTAAAAACGCTGTGGCGCTACAATGGCTAACTCCGGAGCAAACGGCAGACAAAAAGAAACCATTTCTTTTCTCTCAGGGCGAAAGTGTTTGGTCCCGTACCTGGATCCCATGTCAGGACTCACCGAGCGTTCGTTTTACGTACAATGCAAAAGTTACGGTTCCTAAAGATTTAATAGCCTTAATGAGCGCTGTTAATCCGCAAAAGAAAAATGACACCGGAGTTTACACCTTCAAACAAGACAAAGCAATTCCTTCTTATCTAATGGCTATCGCTGTTGGAGATCTTGAATTTCAATCTATCGACAAAAGAACCGGAGTTTACGCAGAACCTTCTTTGCTAAAAAAAGCAGCGTGGGAATTTGCCGAATTAGGCAACATGGTTGGTGCTGCCGAAAAACTATACGGACCATACCGTTGGGGACGTTACGACGTACTGGTTTTACCTCCAAGCTTTCCTTATGGCGGAATGGAAAACCCAAACTTAACTTTCCTTACTCCGGGCGTTATTGCCGGAGACCGCTCTCTAACAAGTCTTTTAGCACATGAATTAGGACACAGCTGGAGCGGAAATTTAGTAACTAATGCCACCTGGGATGATATTTGGTTAAACGAAGGATTTACGACTTACGTAGAACACAGAATTGGAGAAGCCATCTTTGGAAAGAAAGAATTTGAAATGCAAAACGTTATCACAAACAAAGAATTAGTCGATAATGTAGCTGAATACGGAGACACCAATCCGGACACAAGATTAAAAGTTAGTCTTACCGGAAGAAATCCTGATGATGGAATCAGTCAAATACCATACGTAAAAGGGTATGCATTTTTAAGAGTTATCGAGAATGCTGTTGGTCGTGAAAAATTCGATCCATTTATTAAAAATTATTTCGACTCACATGCTTTCCAATCGATCACAACGGAAGACTTCGTAAAATACATTAAAGAAAATCTTATTAAAGACGACAAAGCGCTGGCAGATAAAATAAAACTAGACGAATGGATTTACAAACCGGGAATTCCGTCAAACATCCTTCCGGTAAGTTCTCCTGATTTTGATGCGATTGATAAAATCCAAAAAACATGGAGAGAGACAGGCGTAACAGGCCTAAGTAAAAAAATTACAACAACTGCCGAAAAACAGCATTTTATAGATCATCTTCCAACTGATATTACAGTAAAAGAGATGGAAGCTATTGACAAAGAATTCAACTTTACAAAAGGTGGTAATTTCATTATCAAACGTCAGTGGTTTGTTCAGGCCATTGAACATCAATACAAAACAGCCAATCCTGCTATTGAGCAATTTCTAATTGGAATAAGCCGAACCGGATCTGTAATGATGTTAT
This sequence comes from Flavobacterium sp. N502540, assembly GCF_025947365.1. NCBI lineage: Bacteria > Pseudomonadati > Bacteroidota > Flavobacteriia > Flavobacteriales > Flavobacteriaceae > Flavobacterium > Flavobacterium sp. N502540. Next base: position 2,269,955 of record NZ_CP110012.1, on the reverse strand, counting down.
ACAAAGAAATGGTTAAAACTCCTGAAGGAAAAGTGTGGGCTAAACAGATTTTCGAAAAAGCAAAATCAGGTTACCATGCGACAACTATTCAGGCTGTTGAAGGCATTTTGAAATAGTATTCAGTATTCAGTTTGCAGTCGCAGTTTTCAGTTCTCAGTCTCAGTTTACAGTAACTGGGACTGAAAACTGCCAACTGAATACTTACTTATTCTTCGCTTCAATCCACTTTGACATGTACATCGTACTTTTATAAGCATGATGCTGCAATAAACTACCCATAAAATTATGCAGACGATGACTTGTAGAATCCATTAGCAATGAATTTACCACAGACATGAATCCATCCGAATACCTGTCTTTCAAGTAACACTCGTTGATAATTGCAATTCCCTTTTTCTGAGCTTCCTTCCAAAGATTCTCATCCTGATAAAGTTTAATCGCTTTTATAGCAAATTCAGCTGCATCATCTTCTATAAAACCATTCCAGGGCAAATTAGCATGCATCGCTTCAGAACCAATTGCAGTGGTCACACTTGGAGTTCCGCATTGCATAGCTTCTAACAATTTCCCTTTTAAACCTGCTCCAAAACGAATTGGCGCCAGTACAACTCTCGCATTTTTGACGATTTCGACAGCATCCACTGCCCTTCCCATGATATAAAATCCATTCTTAGGCTGATGGATCTGCAATACCTTTTGTGACGGATAAGCGCCGTAAATTTCCAAAACAGCTGTAGGAAAATCTTTTTTGATCAAAGGCCAAATTACTTCTCTTAAATACTGAACCGTATTCCAATTGGGCTCATGAAAGAAATTCCCAATAAAAACAAACTTATTCCTTTCTTCAAATGATGGTAGTTTCAAAAGATCATCTTCAGACATCGAATCTGTCAAAAAAGGAAGATACAAAAGCAAATCGGCACTGATTCTGAACTTGTCTTTTAGAACATCCATTTCAAACGTCGAAATAATCAAAGACAAATCACATCTTAAAATACTCGCAATTTCTCGTTTTGCTACTTCTTCAGAAAAAAGATCTGCCACTTCAAACTTTCGATTTTCTTTAAAAGCTTTTTGTCTGGCAGCGCGTAAACAATGCAAATCTTCGGTATCGAGAATCCGAATCGCTTCAGGACAGTTTTCTGACACTCGCCATCCAAACTGTTCCTCAATCATAAAACGATCAAAAAGAACAACTTGTGGATTTAGTTCCTTTACAAAATCATCAAAACTGGCCGAATTGAGCTCAATGCTTTTTTTCGCTACTCCATACTCAGACAAATCAACCATAAAATCGCTGTCTAATGCCGCACTAACGAATGTGATGTCAAATTCATTCTGTTTAAAAATAGAAATTAACTGCATCATTCTTCCTCCGGCAGCAGACGAATTTGGCTCGGGCCAAACGGAACCGATAATTAAAAGTTTTTTCACTTGATTCATTTACATTCCATTCAAGCTACAAAATAATGCTTTTTTGAGCGTATTCACATCGTATTTCCTGTTTTTTGGTCATAAAAATGAGTAATTTTGCAGAATACAAATTTCGGAATCAATTATGTTAGGATTAAAATTAGCCACAGACCCACGCTGGGTAAATATAGTAGAATCAAATATCGAAGAGATTTTGACGGATCATGCGTGGTGCGAGCAAAAAGCAGCTTCAAATGCCATCAGCTTAGTGACTTACAATTCTGAACTGGAAGAATTGGTTACCGAAATGCTTGTAATCGCCAGAGAAGAGCTCGAGCACTTACAAATGGTGCATGATATTATCAAAAAAAGAGGCTTAACCTTAGGGCGTGAACGAAAAGATCACTATGTAAATGAGCTTTTTAAATTTATGAAAAAAGACGGAAGCCGCAGAGACGCTCTTTGCGACCGCCTGTTGTTTTCGGCTATGATAGAAGCCAGAAGCTGTGAGCGTTTTAAAGTACTTTCTGAAAACATAAAAGACGAAGAACTGGCTAAATTCTATCGTGACTTAATGATTTCAGAAGCCGGTCATTATACCACATTTTTAGGTTTTGCACGAAAATATACCGACAATATCGATATTGATAAACGCTGGAAAGAATGGATTGAATTTGAAGGTTCAATTATTACCAACTACGGAAAAAGTGAAACCGTACACGGATAATATTCTTTTAAACTCGATTTTCATTTTTTACCTATAAATACCACAACTTGTTATGTCTACAAATAAAATAAAGACCATTTTACTAAAAACGGCCAAATACCTTGGGATTACCTTTGTTGTCATTATAGGACTACTATTCCTTACTCCCATTATTTTTGAAGATCAAATCAAGGAACAAATTAAAAAAACCGCTAACGAAAAGCTGAGTGCAGAATTGAATTATTCTGATGTTTCGGTTTCGTTTTTTCAACATTTCCCCTCGCTTACTTTAACCTTAAGCGATTTACACCTTAACGGATCAGCTCCTTATACAAAAGAAAAATTCATCACTGCAAAAGAAGTTTCTTTTGGTATCAATGTAGCCAGTCTGGTTTTCAGCAAAGAGGTAAAAATCGATCAGATTTATTTGTCAGATTCCTTTATCAATGTAAAAGTAAATGAAGAAGGAGAAGCCAATTACAATATTTACAAGTCGAATTCTCAGACTGAAACTCCTAAAGACAGTACTGAAACCGCTTTAAAACTGGAACGAATTGAAATCTTAAACAGTAAAATTGTTTACGATGACAAATCAACCAAAATCCATTTTGATGCGTTCGGATTTGATTATTTAGGAAAAGGAGATTTGAACAAAGCCGTTTTCGATTTGTATTCGAAAGCAAAAATTGAAAAATTGAATATTGTTTATGAAAATGAACCTTATTTAATGAATAAAAAAGTGAACGCTGATCTGATTACAAAAGTCAACGTCAACTCCCTGTCTTTTTATTTCCAACAGAATAACCTTAAAATAAATGATCTTGTGGTCGACTTTATAGGGAAATTCGACTTCCTGAAAGACGGCTATAATATGGATTTTGTGATCAAATCAGACAACAGTGATTTACACGATGTTTTTACCGCCTTCCCTCCAAAATACATTACCTGGCTGTCGAAAACAGAATTAAAAGGGAATACCAACCTGCTTTTAACTTTAAAAGGAGACTATATTGCCGCACAGAACATTGCACCGGATCTTAATCTGGATGTAAAAATAGACAGCGGATTTGTCAATTATAACAAAAGTGCTTTTCCGGTTTCCAATTTAAATTTAGAAATCAAAACAAAAGTTCCGTCTTTAAATCCGGATCTGCTAATTGTTGATGCCAAAAATCTGTCTTTAAACATCAAGCAGGACTATCTGAAATCAAAATTCTACGTCAAAGGCATAAACACTCCGGATATTAATGCTGATTTTAAGGCCAAAATTGATCTTGGAAAATTAATGCAGGCACTTGGAATTCCGAATATCGTTTTAAAAGGAAATCTGGCAGGAGACGTAAAAGCTAATGGGAAATTTGACTTAAAAAACAAACTTCTTCCCGTTACCAACGGAACTATTGACTTGGTAAACGGTTACCTAAAAACACCTTATTACCCAAATCCGATCACAGACATCACCATCAAATCTAAGATTGAGAACCCTAAAGGGACTTTTGGTGATTTAAAAATAAACCTAAAACCTGCTCAGTTTACTTTTGAAGGAAAACCTGTTTTTGTAGAAGCCGATCTTAGCAATTTTAATGATTTGGCTTACAACATCAAAGCCAAAGGAGAACTGGACGTGAACAAAATCTACAAAGTTTTCTCTCAGCAAGGACTTGACCTGGACGGTTTCGTAAAAGCCGATTTGGTTTTAAAAGGAAAACAAAGCGATGCCGAGAAAGGAAATTATCGTAAGCTGTACAACAAAGGAACACTTGAACTTAGAAATATTGGAATAACTTCTGAATATCTTCCGAAGAAATTCATCATCAAAGAAGGTATTTTCAAAATCAATCAGGATAAAATGTCCTTCAATAACTTTTTGGCAGCCTACGGTCAATCTGACTTCAGGTTAAATGGTTACCTGCAGAACGTTTTCAATTATGCTACTACCAATACCGGTGTTTTAAAAGGCTCATTTAAATCGACTTCACGATATATCAATGTGGACGAATTTATGTCGAGTACTACAACAAATACTGCTGCTACAGCAACCACAACAGAGACCAAGCCTCAGGCTCAGCCAGCTCAAACCGGTGTAATTATTATTCCGGCCAATTTGAATCTGCAGTTTACAGCCAACGCTCAAAAAGTAAATTTTGACAAATTGAATCTTTTAAATGCTGTTGGAAATCTAAGCATGAACAAAGGCAAACTGAACATGCAGAATACCGGTTTCAATCTAATTGGCTGCGATGTTAGCATGAATGCTAATTATCAGGCAATAACTCCTAAAAAAGCCAATTTTGACTATGCGATTAAAGCCTCTGACTTTGACATCAAAAAAGCCTACAACGAAATTGAAGTTTTTAGAAAAATGGCAAGCGCTGCCGAAAAAGCACAAGGAATTGTTTCTTTAGACTACCAATTAAAAGGCCGTTTAAACAGTAAAATGGAACCGGTTTATCCATCGCTTGCAGGCGGAGGAACACTTTCGATAAAAGATGTAAAAGTTCGCGGATTGAAAATGTTTAGCGCAGTAAGCAAACAAACCAATACAGAGTCGATCAAAAATCCGGATCTGTCGAAGGTGGACATTAAAACTACCATCAAAAACAACATCATGACGGTAGAACGCTTTAAGTTTAAGTTTGCAGGCTTCCGTCCAAGAATCGAAGGTACCACAAGTCTGGACGGAAAACTAAACCTGAAAATGCGTCTGGGTCTTCCGCCGTTAGGAATTTTTGGAATTCCGTTAACCATTACCGGAACTCAGGATAATCCAAAAATAAAAGTGGGAAGAAAATCTCAAAATTTAGAAGAAACAAAAGATACTGAAGAATAAAACCAGAAAACCTGTTCATAATGAGCAGGTTTTTTTGTTTTAAATCAAATTATATTTATAGTTTTGAACAGCAACCAACGCACTCATGAAACAATCTAAAAAAGGAGAGTTTTACGGCCAGACCAACAAAACGATTTCTCTTGAAGGAATAACGTTGACTGATACCGTATATACACACCCTACAGTAGACTGGCATTATCATGAGCATGCTTATTTTACCTTTATCCTGCAGGGCAATGTAATTGAAGGGAATAAAAAAGAGATTTACAATTGCGCTCCTGGAAGCCTCTTGTTTCATAACTGGCAAGAACCTCACTACAACATTAAACCGGAAGGCTTTACCAGAGGTTTTCATCTTGAAATTGAAAAAAAATGGTTTGACGACCTCACCTTAAACAGCAACAACCTCCAAGGAAGCACAACTGTCTTAAACCCCGACATCAAACTTTTGATGTATAAAATTTTCAGAGCGACTAAAATTGATGATTTTCATTTTGACCTTTCTACACAAACCCTGTTAATTGAAATCTTATCAAAACTAAATGGTGATTTTGAATCCATCAAACATAAAAATCCGAAATGGGTCACAATGATTGATGAAATCCTTCACGATCAGCTTACCGAAACCATTACACTTGATTATTTATCTAAAATATTAGGCATTCACCCTATTCACCTTTCAAGAGATTTTTCAAAGTATTTTCATTGCAACCTGGGAGAGTACATGCGAAAATTAAAAGTAGAAAAAGCACTCTCACTCATTGCCCTTCAAAGCAAGTCCTTAACCGAAATCGCGTACGAATGTGGCTTCTCTGACCAAAGTCACCTGACCCGATCCTTTAGAGAAATTAACGGTCTGAATCCTTCCGAACACAAAAAAATACTGTTCCAAAAATGAGTCAGATGTTAATCCTGTACAATTTTTAGAATTTATTGCAGACTAACTTTGCCTTTCAATCTTATAATCAATCAAATGACAAAACACTTTCTTTTACTTGCCCTGCTATTTTGCAACGGCATAGTTTCGGCACAAAACAATAATCTGTTCAAACCCGATGAGATTACAACCGAACTGCATAAAAACAACATTGGTAAAGTTACTTTTATGAAGGGCAACATTCCTCTGGAGCAGTATAAAGAATCTGATATTCTGAAATCTTTTGAGCTAACCTACAAATCTGATCTGAACATCAGAGTTTTTATGAACAACTCCGTCATCAACTACCTGCACCAATTAAATCCTGAATTATCCGCAGATCAACTTTTAACAACCGGAAACCTTCAGTTTGCCTTTTACATCGATAATAAACTCCTCTACACCGAAAACCTTAACTACGGATGCAGTTTTGGATCAGCAGGCAGTAAAAACACTTCGACAACCTTTAGAGTCCCTTTAACCAGTACTAAAAAAGAAGACTGGTGGTCTATTTATTTATGGGAAAGATTCAAACTTAATGGCGGAGAAAAAGCCCTAACCAACGGCAAGCACAAACTAAAAATAGAAATTCGCCCTTACCTTAAATCCGATAAAAATAATGAGATTAAAACTGGCGATTTAATTGCAAAGGGAGAAGTTCAGCTTATCCTAAAAGCTCCAAAGCTAACCGCCAAACAAATCGAAGTTCAGCCTATCCAACCTAACAGTGACTGGGAAGTTTCGAATTTTACTTTTGACAAGAAGAAAATTGAAAAACTCAATGCTGCTATTGCCAGCTACAATTTGAAGGAAATCACAAGTATCGTTGTCGTCTACGATAAAAAACTACTGCTTGAAGAATATTTTAATGAATCTAACAGAAACACATTGCACGACACCCGATCGGCAGGAAAATCTTTTGCATCAACCTTAGTCGGAATTGCCATAAACGACGGCTATCTTAAAAACGAAAATCAGACATTAGACCAATTCTATGATTTAAAGAGTTTTGCAAATTACGATTCCAAAAAAGACAATGTAAAAATAAAAGATTTACTCACCATGAGTGCTGCTTTTGAAGGATCCGATCAAAATAGTGATTCTCCCGGGAACGAAGAAAACATGTATCCTAGCGATAATTGGGTAAAATTCACTTTAGACTTACCTATGGACAAATCCAAAACCAATGGCGGTCAATGGGATTATTTTACAGCCGGAGTTGTTTTATTAGGCGATATAATCCATAAATCCGTTCCGGACGGATTAGAAAAATATGCCGATGAAAAACTTTTTAAGCCTTTAAACATTACTCATTACCAATGGCAATATACTCCTCAAAAAGTAGCGAATACCGCCGGAAGCCTTCAAATGACTTCTCTGGATTACGCAAAATATGCACAGTTGTATCAAAATAACGGTCTCTGGAAGGACAAACAAATCTTAACTGCCGATTGGGTTCAAAAAACCCTTACGCACCAAATTCAAATTCCGGAAAGACAAAATGAATTCTATGGTTACTTATTTTGGAACAAAACTTTCACTTTTAAAAATACTCCTTACGAAACCTATTATTGCGCTGGTAATGGAGGAAATGAGTTTATGATTTTCAAAAATCTTCCGCTTGTAGTAATCATTACCTCAAAAGCATACAACAAACCTTATGGGCACGCACAAGCTAATACCATTGTACAAGATTATATTTTACCCGCAATACTATCAAATAAACAAAAGTAGTTGCTCTAAAAAACAGATCCGAGTCCGACTGAGCAAGGGCTTCGACTTCGCTCAGCCGGACATCGTGATGTCAATTATAAATCTTAGACTTAAATCTAAAACTCAAAACCTGAAACCTGAAACTTGGAACTTGGAACTCAAAACCTGAAACTTGAAACTTGAAACTTGGAACTTGGAACCTGAAACCTGAAACTTAACCTTTCATCATCCCACAAAAAAACCCGTTCACCAAAGATGAACGGGTTTTTGTAATAAGTAATCTAATGATTATGCTTCGAATGGAAGGATAGATACATAAGATTTGTTATCTTTTTTCTTTTGGAACTTAACAACTCCTGCTACTCTTGCGTGTAGTGTGTGATCTTTACTGATGTAAACATTTTCACCTGGATTGTGTTTTGAACCTCTTTGTCTAACGATGATGTTCCCAGCAATAGCAGCTTGACCACCAAAAATCTTAACGCCTAGACGTTTTGATTCTGATTCTCTACCATTCTTCGAACTACCGACACCTTTCTTGTGAGCCATGACGTATGAGTTTAAATATTGTTATTATTCTTTAGTAGCTTCTTTTTTTGCTTTTGGAGCTGCTTTTTTTGCTTTTGGAGCTTCTGCTTCAGCAGATACTTCTTCAGCTACAACCGCTTTTTTAGCTGCTGCTTTTTTAGTTCCACCAGCTGCAGTAATACCTTCAATTACAATTTGAGTAAGATATTGTCTGTGACCATTTCTCTTTTTGTATCCTTTTCTTCTTTTCTTTTTGAAAACGATAACTTTGTCTCCTTTTAAGTGTTGTAACACTTTAGCTTCTACTGAAGCACCTTCTATAGCTGGGGCGCCTAAAGTTACATTTCCATTATCGTCTAATAAAAGAACTTTGTCAAAAGAAACTTTTGAACCTTCTTCGTTAGCCAAACGGTGAACATAAACCTTTAAGTCTTTGCTTACTTTAAATTGTTGCCCTGCTATCTCTACGATTGCATACATACCAAATTGATTTATTGATTTTTAAGGTTGCAAATATACAACTAATAATTTACTGTGCAATCCCTTACTTCAAAAATATTTATTTCGGCTTTACGTCTGTTTTTCAAGACATTTCTGCACCCCAAAAAAGCTATTTAGAAGTAAAATACTGTTAAAACTTAATCATTTTCCCCTCGTATTCCTAAATGCTGGCTAAAAAAAACTATTTTTGGTGTAACGATAATCAACTCTTGACTACCTATTTATTAGGTAATATAAATTTATTAATCTTTATGAAAAATTCAATCATTATGTTAAGTGCGGCACTAATGCTCGGCGGAGTGGCTCATGCTCAAAAGGTAGCTTTTGAAGAATACAATTTAGACAACGGTATGCACGTCATTTTACACAATGATCCTTCTGCTCCGGTTGTGATTACCTCGGTTATGTACCATGTAGGATCAAAAGACGAACGTCCGGACCGAACAGGTTTTGCACATTTCTTTGAACATTTATTATTTGAAGGAACTAAAAATATTAAACGTGGTGAATGGATGAAGATCGTTACTGCTAATGGAGGTGTAAACAACGCCAACACTACTGACGACAGAACCTATTACTATGAAGTTTTACCTTCAAACAACTTAGAACTTGGCTTATGGATGGAATCGGAAAGATTAATGCATCCGATTATCAATAAAATTGGAGTTGACACTCAAAACGAAGTGGTTAAGGAAGAAAAAAGACTGCGTTATGACAATCAGCCATATGGAAACATCTTGCCGGTTGTAAAAGAGAACATGTTCAAAAAACACCCGTACCGCTGGACCACTATTGGTTCCATGAAGGATCTGGATGCCGCAACTCTTGAAGAATTTCAGGCTTTTAATAAAAAATTCTACACCCCAAACAATGCTGTTTTAGTGGTGGCAGGTGATTTTGACAAAGCAAAAACGAAAGAATGGATTCAGAAATATTTTGCTCCAATTCCAAAAGGAGAAGAATTAAAAAAACAAACTTACGTAGAAGAACCAATCAATCAGACCATAAAAGCCACTTACGAAGATCCGAACATTCAGATTCCAATGGTAGTTGCTTCGTACAGAACACCATCGATGAAAACCAGAGATGCGAGAGTTCTGGATTTGATTTCTTCTTACTTAAGTGATGGAAAAAGCTCTAAACTGTACAAAAAAATTGTAGACGACAAGAAAATGGCGCTTCAGATTGGAGCAGTAGGATTTAGTCAGGAAGATTACGGAATGTACATTTTATACGGCTTGCCAATGGCTCCTAATACAACAGCCGACATCTTAAAAGAAATGGACGAAGAAATTGTAAAAATTCAAACGGACTTAATTTCTGAAAAAGATTATCAAAAATTACAAAACAAATTCGATAATAATTTTGTGAATGCCAATTCAACAGTAGAAGGAATAGCTGAAAATCTGGCTTCTTTCTATCTGCTTTACGGAGATGTTAATTTGATAAATACTGAGATCGACCTTTATCACTCTATCACCAGAGAAGAGATCAGAGAAGTAGCAAAAAAATACCTAAACCCTAACCAGCGTTTAATTTTAGACTATATCCCTTCAACTAAAGCTCAAAACTAAGTCATCGAATCATGAAAAAAATACATACATTTTTAATACTTTTATTCCTAACTGGAATTATGCAAGCACAAGACCGTCCACAACCAAAACCAGGCAATTCTCCTGTAGTCAACATCAAAAAGCCACAAACTTTTGTTTTGGCGAACGGGATGAAAGTTTTGGTGGTTGAAAATCATAAATTACCAAGAGTAAGTTTTACTCTAACCCTTGACAACGCTCCTTTTGCCGAAGGAAACAAAAAAGGGGTTGACGAATTAACTAGTGCCTTAATTGGTAACGGAACAAAAAAAATAACAAAAGAAGCTTTTAACGAAGAAATCGACTTTTACGGAGCAAATATTAATTTTTCTTCTTCAGGAGCTTCCGGAAGTTCACTTTCCAAATATTCAGGACGTGTTCTGGAGCTTTTAGCTGAAGGAGCTTTACAGCCCAATTTCACACAATCAGAATTTGATAAAGAAAAAGCAAAATTAATCGAAGGACTTAAAGCCGACGAAAAAAGTGTTCCGGCAATTGCCAGCAGAGTTGTTGACGTTTTGGCGTTTGGAAAAAACCACCCATTTGGAGAATATCTTTCAGAAGGAACAGTGAAAAATGTGACTCTTGCTGATGTTCAGTCTAATTATACTACCTATTTTGTTCCTGAAAATGCTTATTTGGTAATCATAGGTGATGTTAAATTTAAAGAAACGAAAGCGGCTGTAGAAAAACTTTTTAGCGGCTGGAAAAAACAAGCTACACCAAAAAACACCTATCCGGCTCCTGAAAATGCTGCTAAACTTCAAATTGATTTTGTTGACGTTCCAAATGCCGTTCAATCTGAAATTTCATTGGTGAATACGGTGAATTTGAGAATGAGCGATCCTGATTTCTTCCCTGCTGTGATTGCAAATCAAATTTTAGGTGGTGATTTCAACAGTTACCTGAACATGAATTTACGTGAAAAACACGGTTGGACGTATGGCGCAAGATCAAGTATCGACGGAGGGAAATATGTAACCAAATTTAAAGCATCTTCTGCCGTTAGAAACACGGTTACTGATAGTGCAGTGGTAGAATTCGTAAAAGAAATCAAAAGAATCAGAACTGAAAAAGTTTCTGAAGATATTTTAAAAAATGTAAAAGCGGGATATATTGGACGTTTTGTAATGCAGGTTGAAAAACCACAAACTGTTGCACGATATGCTTTAAACATTGAAACAGAAAAACTTCCGGCCGATTTCTACGAAAAATACATTCAAACAATCAACAGCGTTACTGCCGATGATATTTATCGTGTTGCCAACAAATATTTCATGCTGGACAATATGCGAATCGTAATTGCCGGAAAAGGATCTGATGTACTAACAGGTTTAGAAAAACTTCAAATTCCGATTTTCTATTTCGATAAATACGGAAATCCAGTTGAAAAACCAGTAACTAAAAAAGAAGTTCCAGCGGGAATTACTGCCAAAACTGTTTTCGAAAACTACCTTAAAGCAATTGGTGGAGAAAAAGTAGTTGCTACCGTAAAAACACTTTCGATGACAGGATCTACTACTATTCCTCAAGCTCCTTCCCCATTGACTTTTATTTCTAAATTAGATTCAAAAGGAAAAATGATGGTATCTCTTGCGATGGGACCAATGAATTTAATGAAACAGGTTGTAAATGATAAAGGCGCTTATATCGAGCAACAAGGGCAACGTAAAAACCTTGAAGGGAATGATCTTGCCGAAATGAAAGCCAGCGCTGCTCCATTTGAAGAACTTCAACTTGTAAAAAGAACCGATTTAAAAGTAGAAAGTATCGAACCAATAAACGGTAAAGATGCCTACGCTATCAAAGACGGTAAAACAACTTATTTCTATGACGTTGCATCAGGATTGAAACTTGCTGAATCAAAAGTTCGTGAACAAGGCGGAAAATCAGCAACGCAAATTACCAACTTCAACGATTATAAAGACGTAAAAGGAGTTAAAATCCCTTTCAATATCGTTCAGAATGTAGGTTTTGAGTTAGATATCAAAATGTCTGATATTAAGATTAACGAAGGAGTTTCTGAAGCAGATTTCTTGTAAGATGCTTAGAATATAAGGCACTAAGGTACTGAGGTACTAAGATTTTTTGAGGCTTAGTCAAAGTTTAAAACTTTGACTAAGCCTTTTCTTTTTTTGCTAAACACAGCGAAGTCAAAGCTTTGTCCGGCTGAGCGAAGTCGAAGCCCACTTAAATTGACACGCTCTTCGACTTCGCTCAGAGCGACAATCGTTTTCATTAGATTCTTGTTACGGAGTTACTTACAAAGATTTCTCCTCCGTCGAAATGACAACTTTGAGACAAGCCTTTGTCAGTCCGCACGAAGCCAAAGCTTTGTCAGACCAAACGGAGTCAAAGCTTTGTCAGATCAAACGAAGTCAAAGCTTTGTCCGGCTGAGCGAAGTCGAAGCCCCTTCCCAATTGACAGACCCTTCGATTTCGCTCAGGATAACATTTGCATAAAGTCAAATTACATTTAACCTCTTACAAACAACATTTCACAGCCAGGGTTACTTCTTAGCCGATAAATATACTCCAATCAAAATTATAAAAGCACCAAAAAACTGAATTGGTGTCAGCATTTCGTTATCCAAAAGTCCCCAGAAAAATGCCACAATCGGAATTAAATACGTTACCGAAGTTGCAAATACAGGTGATGAAATTTGGATTAATTTAAAAAACAAAACATTCGCGATTCCGGTTCCAAGAACCCCTAAAATCATGACAAACAAAATAGAATGTTGTGTAACTTCAAGGTTCATTCTTTGCGGAAAATCGGTCGTACTCAGAATGAGCAAAGCAGGAATAAGCAATACCGCAAAATTTCCGGTTGTGATGCTGAGCGAATTTAAATCGGATAAGTATTTTTTAATTAAGTTGACATTTATTGCATAACTAAGCGTTGCGATAACCACCAGAATCACATAATAGTAATTTTGTCCCGGATGCGAAGATGCTCCGCTTAAAACCAGCAATAAACACCCCACCAAACCAATAAAAACGCCTAAAACTTGTCTTTTTTGAAATTGAATTCCGAAAATAAGTATCCCTAAAACCAATGTGTTTAAAGGGGTAAGCGAGTTCATAATGGCTACGATTGAACTGTCAACTTCAGTTTCGGCAATAGCAAAAAGAAAAGCCGGTATAAAAGTTCCGAAGAAAGACGTTATGGCGACAAATTTCCATTGACGGCGGGAGATTTTTTTTAAACTTCTGAATCCAACAATCAATAAAAACAAGGCTGCAAAAATAATCCGGAACGAACCTACCTGAACTGCTGTGAGTCCAACCAAACCTCTTTTGATGAGGATAAAAGAACTTCCCCAGATTAGTGAAAGCACCAATAAATAGGCCCACTTTAATTGTTTTGCATCCATAAAACGTATTTTAGTGCAAATTTGTAATAATTTTACGAATTGACCTCTTCCTTTTTACTAATTTTGCAAAGAACATTTTTTCGCAAATTAAAATCTTAAAAATATGAAATTTACAAGAATCATAGCTTCAATTGCTATTGCAGGTTTAGTACTGGTAAGCTGCAAAAAAGAAGAAGATAAAAACCTGGCTAACATAAAAAATATAGAATCAGCTCCAAAAGAACACAAAGCAATTGCTGCTGAAAATGTACAGACTTCAAGTTTTAAAATCGAAGGAATGACTTGTGCAATGGGATGTGCCAAAACAATCGAAAAAGAATTATCGAATCTTGACGGTGTAGAAAAAGCAACGGTTGATTTTGAGAAAAAAACAGCTACTGTTGTATTTGACAAAACGGTTCAAAACCAGGAAAATTTAACCAAGACAGTTCAGGCAACCGGAGACGGCAAAACCTATAAAGTTTTAGATATTAAATCGTAATTTGACGATTGTTCAGTTCTAAAAAGACTGACAAAAAAAATATTTAACAGTAGTAAACTCAGGCTTGCTACTGTTTTTTTTTTATGAATCATTTCAATACAGCCCTAAAAAACAATGGAACTTAAATTTAGCCACATAGACATTTTAGTTAACGATCTGCAATCAGCCTGCGACTATTACGCGAAGATCCTCGGAGCAGAGATCTCAAAAAAATTCACCTGGGAGAGAGATGAGTTACACGTTGTATATGCCGTTGTAAGAATTGGTCAGGAACGGTTTATGCTGGTACAGCCTTTTTCCGGAAATCTAAAAAATTTACTGGAGACAAAAGGCGAAGGAACAATTTATCGTCACTGCTATTCCACTCCCGATATCGAAGCCGCTTTTGATGAATTGATCAATTCAGGCGTACAGCCAGAGGATGAAAACGGAAATGCGCTGTCACGAGAAAGCCTTAACTCTCCAAGTGGCGTTAGAATTATATGGCTTCCGAAACGTTTTGGAGAATTCTCGATTGAGATCCTCGAAGAAGCAGGACTTCAACAGTTTATAAATGATGCTTTTTCAGCTTCCTGAGTTGTGGAAAATAAAATTTGAAATCAATATCGCATAAATCTGCTTTTGCCCCTTCAGGGCAATACTCCCAATTTATTTAGTTCATAGTGCGTTGCACTATGCTCGTTTTTCTTTTGGGCTTTCAGCCCGCTTCATCCGCAATTTTTATACCTGATCGTAAATTTTCTCAGTTCACAGGTTTACGGATTGATCCAAAATTCGATCTTTAAAAACCCAAAAAAGGTTTTCAAATAAAATGCCCCCAAATAGCGTCCAACTTTTTGAGGGCAGTATAAAATTGAGTGTATCTTTTATTTCCACTTTAACGTTTCCATTAGCCTTTGCATATCATTTCTGATGTAACTTGCGGCCGGCATAACCGAATCGAAATTAGGCTTCGCATAAAAATAAACCGATCCTGTAATAAAGTGTTTTGTACTGTCTGTAACGTAAAATTGTGAGTTTGTAGCGGCATTTCCGTCTACGCGGTAAAACATTCCGTAAACCTTTTTTTGAGGGTTTAAATAGGGCTGTTCTAAAATATCATCTGCCTTAATAACATGCTCGTAGGTTAACTTCTGAGCATCTTTGAGCAATTTCACTATATCTCCATGTACCGGTTTATAAGTAAGGTAAATCGTAGCTTTCATTTTTGGATAGGTAATTGCAAATCCGCAATTTTTCTCTCCTTTGATTACGGCCGCTTCATTCATTTCAAAAGTAAAAGGGCAATTGTTTTCAAAACCTACATATTTGGCTTCAGGATAGTCCAAACGAAGGAAACCGGCAGGTTTTGGCACTACATCATCTTTACAACTTAAAACAGTCAATGTCAGTAAAATTGTTGCTAGTGAAATGGTCTTTTTTAGCATTCTTAATCTATTGTTACTTTTATTTGTTTTATACGCTTCTTATCAACTGTTTCTATAGTAAAAACACAGTTTTCGAACGCTACTTTTTGATCTTTTTTAGGGAAATTCCCCAAAATCTCTAAAATGAATCCGGCCAATGTCTCGGCTTCACCTTTATGAGATTCAAAGATTTCTTCATTAACCTCTACGATTCTGTAAAAATCCTTGAGATTAATTTTTCCTTCAAAAAGAAAATTCTTTTCATCTATCTGAGAGAAATTCAGATTCTCGTCGTCAAACTCGTCACTGATATCCCCTACAATCTCCTCAATAACGTCTTCCAGAGAAACTAATCCTGACGTTCCGCCATATTCATCCACCACTATCGCTAAATGGCTTTTAAGGCTCTGAAAATCCTTCAGTAAATTATCCAGTTTCTTGTTCTCCGGAACAAAAAATGCTTTTCTGATTAAAGAGGTCCAGTCAAATTCTTCCTTATCAATATGCGGCAACAAATCCTTGACAAACAAAACGCCTTCTATCTGGTCTATATTGTCGCGATACACCGGAATTCTCGAAAAGCCTTTTTCTATTATTTTAGGACAAATCCCGGAAAAAGGTTCTGACATTTCTAAAGCAAAAATATCAATTCTCGGGCTCATTACCTGCTTGGTATCAGTATTACCAAAAGACACGATCCCTTCCAGTATTTTTTGCTCTTCTGTTGATGTACCTTCTGAATCTGTCAATTCCAAGGCTTGAGAAAGCTGATTTACAGAAAAACTATTCTTCTGCTTCCCTAATTTATGATGCAAATATAGCGTAACACTCCGCATCGGCAAACTGATTGGTGTGAGTAATTTATCTAATACTGCCAATGGATAGGCGGTACGTTTTGCAAATTTTACATTGTTACGGCTCGCATAAACTTTAGGGAGTACTTCCCCGAACAGCAAGATTAGCGAAGTAACCAAAACAATCTCGAGAATAAACTTAAGAGCCGGAGACTCTATGGCTCCAAAAATATTCCGGCCTGTAAAGGAAAACAGAATAACAGTCGCGATATTAAAAAGATTATTGGCAACTAATAAAGTCGCGAGAAGTTTCTTAGGCCTGTCTAAAAGTCTGGAGATAATTTTTCCTTTTGAATGATTCTCCTGCAAGGTATCGTCGATATCTTTTTGAGACAAAGAGAAAAGTGCCACTTCGGCACCTGAAACTATCGCTGATAAAAACAGCAAAATAAATATTCCGACAAAACCAATTATCAAATTGATGTCTACTGTCGTATTAAGAAACAAACTGGGCTCCGGGTCCAAATTAAAAAGAATTAGTTATACATTCAAAAAGGCAAATCATTTATAGGTAAGCCTTCATTTGCTGCGTCAAAGTTAGTGTTTTTTGGTGACTCACTGTCTTGATTAGGTTTATGATTTCCGGTTTCTTTTTTGGTATTCAAGAAAGTAAACTCAGTCACCTGAATTTCTGTGGTATATTTTGTAGTACCATCTTCGGCTTGCCATTGACGTGATTTTATACGTCCTTCAATAAATATCTTGTCTCCTTTCGACAAATATTTTTCGCAAATTTCGGCCGCTTTATTACGCACAACTAAATTGTGCCATTCGGTTGAAGTTATTTTTTCATTGGTCGTTTTATTGATATAAACTTCGTTTGTAGCCAATTGAAAACGCCCGATGCAGTTTCCTCCCTCAAAATAATGCATTTTTACATCGTCGCCTAAATGGCCGATTAACATCACTTTATTTAATGTTCCGTTCATAGTTTGTTAGTGGTATTTATCCCAAAGATACATTATTTTAGCAAATTATTTCCTGCTTTTCCAGAAAATTATGAATCACAATTGGAAAAGGAAAAACATTTAAATCACTGGATTTCAAGCCGTTTTCTATTAAACCCTCAATTTTAACCTTCCAGAACTGTATGTGCAGATGTTGGTGCGAAAGTTTATGAATAACAGTACTTTCTGCATAATCTTCTATACCTATAATTGTATACGATGAAAAAACAGTGTCTATGACTGCTTTCGAAACCACATCAAAGTCTACAATTTTATCCGTTTCCAAAAGCGGAAATTCATACAGATTGTGCCAGATTCCTTTTGCCGTTCTTTTTTGAAGTATGGTATTCCCTAAAGCGTCTTCTACAATGAGATAATTAAAGAAACGATTAGTTACCTTAACTTTCTTAGACTTAACCGGCAAAACGGCTACCTTTTTCTTTTGCAATGCCGCACAGCTATCATTAAAGTCACATATCGTACAATCAGGGCTTTTAGGCACGCATTGTAAAGCTCCGAACTCCATTATCGCCTGATTAAAAATAGCCGGGTTATCCTTTGGCATTAATTCATAAGCCAGTTCTGTAAACTCTTTTTTAGTTGCAGGCGAAGCAATATCAGATTCAATATCAAAATAACGAGAAAGCACTCTGAATACATTTCCATCAACTACAGGAACAGTCTCATTATAAGAAAAGGAGGCAATCGCTGCGGCTGTATATTCTCCAACACCCTTTAATTTTAAAAGTTCTTTATAGTTAGGAGGAAAAACACCGTTGAGCTCGTTGGCAACATATTGAGCTGTTTTATGCAAATTTCGGGCACGTGAATAATACCCTAACCCCTGCCAAAGTTTTAAAACCTGCTCTTCTGAAGCATTTGCCAAATCAAATACAGTAGGAAATTCCTTCGTAAAAGCAAAAAAGTAAGGTGTTCCTTGCGCAACTCGAGTCTGTTGCAACATAATTTCTGAGAGCCAAATATGGTATGGATTGGTCGTTTTACGCCATGGCAAATCACGTTTGTTTTGTAAATACCATTTTATCAACACGTTAGAAAAATTCATTGCAAAATACTTAGAATACAAAAGTAAATGTTTATGTAATTAAAATTTAACGATTTAGCTTGATTAATTATTTTTTTAATTCTTATATTTGCAAACTCAAAAAAATAGTACACCATTTATAAAATAAAATAGGAAAGAAAATGACGAAAGCAGATATCGTAGCGAAAATTTCGGAGAAACTAGGTCTTGAAAAAGGAGATGTTCAAGCAACAGTTGAAACTTTTATGGAAGAAGTTAAAACTTCACTAGAAACTGGAGACAATGTTTACCTAAGAGGTTTTGGAAGTTTTATTGTAAAAACAAGAGCTGAAAAAACTGGTAGAAACATTTCTAAGAACACCACTATCAAAATTCCAGCACACAATATTCCTGCGTTTAAACCTGCAAAAGTTTTTGTAGAAGGAGTAAAAACAAATAACGAAGCAAAGTAATACTATTAATTAATTATAAAATCGACACGATATGCCAAGTGGTAAAAAAAGAAAGAGACATAAGGTAGCTACTCACAAACGTAAAAAAAGAGCGAGAGCTAACCGTCACAAGAAGAAAAAGTAGTTTTAAACTACTTTTTTCTTTTTAAACGTTCATTGAAATTGGAATTGAGTCTCAGTAAACAGTCACAGTTTGCAGCCTAAAACTGTTAACTGCTACTGCTAACTGCTTACAAAAATTCCCCCGGGTTCAATACCTGTTAAAAATATTGTTTAATCCATCTGTAAATAAGATTTTAGATCTTAGATTTTAGATTTTAGATTTTTCTTAAAGTCTATGCTCTTTTCTCTATACTCTATTTTCTGAAAAAACAGATAAAAATTTACAGTGTGAATAAAGAATTAATCATTAGATCTAGTTCTGAAGCCGTAGATTTTGCCTTATTAAAAGATGGAAAACTAATTGAATTACACAAAGAAGAAGAGAAAAGCAACTTTCAGGTTGGTGATATTTTTATTGCTAAAATCCGAAAACCAGTTGCCGGACTTAATGCTGCTTTTGTAAATGTAGGCTTCGAAAAAGACGCTTTTTTACATTATCACGACTTAGGTCCAAACTTAGCTTCCCAACTGAAATTCATAAAACTTGTAAGCGCAGGTAAAATAAAAGATTTCTCCCTAAAAACCTTTCAGTTTGAAAAAGAGATTGACAAAGATGGCATCATTACTGATATTTTAAGTGCCAATCAATCTGTTTTAGTTCAAGTTGTAAAAGAACCTATATCGACCAAAGGCCCAAGGATAAGCGCTGAGCTTTCACTGGCAGGAAGATTTATTGTTCTCGTTCCGTTTTCTGACCGTGTTTCTATTTCTCAAAAAATAGAAGATAAAAAGGAAAAGGATCGTCTAAAAAAACTTGTTCTATCGATCAAACCTAAAGGATTTGGTGTTATTGTTCGCACAGTAGCCGAAGGCAAAAACGTAGCCGAATTAGAAAAAGATTTGCAGAACCTGCTTGGCAGATGGACTGCAATGTGTAAAAAATTACCAACTGCTCATCATCCCTCAAAAGTATTAGGAGAACTCAACAGAGCTTCTTCAATATTAAGAGACGTTTTCAACGATACCTTTAGTGGTATTCAAATAGATGATGAAGAGTTGTACCATCAAACGAAGGAATATCTGCAAGAAATTGCACCTTCAAAACAATCGATTGTTAAGTTTTATCAATCAAATGACACTCCAATTTTTGAGAAATACAATATAGAGAGACAAATCAAAACTTCTTTTGGAAGAACCGTCTCCATGAGTAAAGGTGCTTATCTTATTATCGAACACACTGAAGCTCTTCACGTTATAGACGTAAACAGCGGAAATCGTTCAAATAAAGCAACCAACCAGGAAGACACTGCCATGGAAGTGAATATGATTGCCGCCGCCGAAATTGCCAGACAACTTCGTTTGCGTGATATGGGCGGAATAATCGTAGTTGATTTTATCGATATGTCTAATCCAGAAAACAGGAAGGTTTTGTTCGACTTCTTGCGAGAAGAAATGAGCGACGATAAAGCAAAGCATAAAATCTTACCGCCTAGTAAATTTGGATTAGTTCAGATTACCAGACAACGCGTAAGACCAGAAGTTAATATTAAAACCAGAGAAGAAGATCCAAACAATGAACATGGCGAAATTGAAGCGCCAATTTTAATCATTGATAAAATCTCATCTGATTTAGATAGAATTCTAAAAACCCACAAAAAAGTTGTGCTTAATGTACATCCGTTTGTGGCTGCATACCTCAGTAAAGGTTTTCCATCATTACGTTCAAAATGGTTTTTTGAACATAAGAAATGGGTGAAAATCATACCTCGTGACGCTTACACGTACTTAGAATACCATTTCTATGATAAAAAAGGAAATGTTATTTCAGAATAAAAAACAAAAACCGCCTTTCGAAAGACTGGCGGTTTTTTTGTGCGCTTTTTTACGTATTCCCAAAAAAACATTTTGGATACGACAGTCAGCCTGAGCGGAGTCGAAGGCTTTCTCATTAAAGAAGGGCTTCGACTTCGCTCAGCCGGACACGCACACACAATAATCTTGTAAAAATTTAGTAACGCTTAGATTTTAGTCTACTTAATGTTTCTTGTGAAATATTCAGGTAAGTTGCTACTATTCGATTGGATAAACGCTGAATAATTTGGGGATTTATACTCATTAGCTGTTTGTATCTTTCTGTTGCATCAAGAGTAAGAAAAGACATGAGTCTATTGGTATTATTTACATATGCTTTTTCTAAATAATAACGATAGAACTTCTCCCAAGCCGGAATAACTTCCAATAGATAATAAAAATCGCTACTCGAAATGTATAACAGTTCCGTTGGCTCTAACGCCTGAATAAATTCTAAAGACGGCTCGTTTGAAATAAAACTGCATAATGCTGTTGCAAAATTATTTTCGAACGCTAAATATCGTGTCGCTTCCTGTCCATCTTCAGTAATAAAATAGATTCGCAAACAACCGGAACCAACAAAAAAACTTCGTTGGTTGGTTTGCCCATGAACCACTAATAGTTCATTCTTCTCTGCGGTTGAAGATTTAAAGTAAGAAAGAATTACAACCAGCTCTTCCTCGGTAACCGTTATAATACTTTTGATATAATTTGCGAGTTGCTCTTTCATTTCTTAATTTCTTCTAATTGTAAACCTAAAAACATACTACAGATTAGGACCCTGTAGTTGTCTTTTCTGCTAGTTTTCTGGCATTTGGAATAATGATAAAGGCTGCAATATAGGCAACAGGCAGCATCACACTCCAAGCTTTCAAAAACTTTAAAAACCAATCTTCTCCAAATCCATAATTGCGCATTAACCCTACAAATGCCATAATTAATGTCATTGGAATTACAACAAACAATGTGTTGATGTACTTAAAATACTTTTTGTTCATTTTAAAATTTATTTAATATTAATTGAACACAAAGGTGTATAAACCCAAAAGTATAAAGTTTGATATAAATCAAAAAACACTTTTAGGACCAGAATTATATTCTTTATAAAAATCTTATTCCCTCACTATTTCAATTTTTCGTCTGATTTCATTGCCAGAAGCATCTACCACTGTGATATAATGCGTTCCCGAAGTTGGCGTAACCGGCAATTCGTGAAAAGTTTTTGTGGTGGCTTTATAAACGTCATCCACGTACCAAAAAAGCTCTTTTTCTCTTTCGGAATAGGCTACTTTTAAAATCACGGGCTGAACTTTGCTATTAAAATCTTTGGTTAAATAAATTTTACCATTGGTTTTGGGATAAATAAAATCCATTGTTGTGGTTTGTGTACCCTGACAGCCTTCTTTAAACGGAGGCAAAGGCAAGTACTCAATATGCTGACTCTTGTAATACCATGCCATAACCGGAGGTAAAACAAACCAGTTTTTTGTCACAATATTATCAATACTCTCACAACTGCTGTTTACCTGAAACTGTCCGGTTGAATTGAGATGAACCGTTTTGTGATACGGACAAACACTGGTCGATTTCCCTTTTTTGGGAACCCATTGCTTTATTTTCGGACAGCCGTCTTTGGCCAAATAGCCGCTTAAACGACACACCTCAACTTCTGCTAAATCTTTATAAGGCGTTTGAAACCATCTTTGTCTTGGCAGTAAATTAAAAACATCAAATAAAATCGGTGCGGCACTTGTAACTCCTGTTAAAGTAGGCCTGCCCTCGCCTGTTGCATTCCCAACCCAGATTCCCACCACATATCTTGAATTTGTACCAATTGCCCAAGCATCGCGATTACCAAAACTGGTTCCGGTTTTCCACGCAATTTTAAGAGAGCTGTCGTAAAACTTCCAGGCTTCATCTCCTTCCGGTCTGTTGACCTCTTCCATGGCATTGTAAGCTGACCAAATTGATCCGGCACCCAAGATGTTCTTCTGATCACTTTCGGAACCAAAATCGGGTTCAAAATTGCTCTTATAATTTAATTCCGTAAATTCATTCGTTCGGTATTGTGCCTGATTCTTAACATAATAATTTAATGTGGAAGACAGATTTGCATACGTTCGGCATAAATCCCACAAATTACTTTCGGCCCCTCCTAAAATAAGAGACAATCCATAATGATCGGGTGTTTTATTGATATCCTTCAATTTAAACTTTTGCAATTCCTCATAAAATTTATTCACGCCAAACTCCTGCAGCATCAAAACCGAAGGGATATTGAGAGAGCGCGACAGAGCCCGATGTGCCGGAACCGCTCCGTCAAAGGTCAGATTGAAATTTTGCGGGGTATACCCTGCAATCTGCGTTGGAATATCGGCAACTAAAGTATTCGGCAGTAATTCACCATCGTCCAGCATACCTGCATATAAAAGAGGTTTCAAAATACTCCCCGTACTTCTGGGTGCTTCGATAATATCAACATCTTTTTGATGGTCTTTATCGGTTGGAGCATTCCCCACGTAACTGATTACATTTCGATTGGAAACATCAATGACCAAAATCGCCAGATTGTGTACTTCATTCTGCTTGTATTGATTGTAATAATATCTCGCGATTTGATTAACTCTGTTTTGCAGCGCATAATCAATCGTTGTCTTTACCCTTGTTCCTTTCTGATCTTTAGCGGCTCTTTGCAATAAATGAGGTGCTATCTGAGGTAAATCGTACGGTTTTTGAGGCAACGGTTCTTCAATGGCAAGTTCATACGTTTGCTGATCAATTACGCCCTCTTTATGCAGTTTAAGAAGGAGTCGGTTTCGCTTGTTTAATAATTTGATTTGATTTTTTCCGGGATAAATCAGACTCGGTGCATTAGGTAAAACCGCCAGTGTAGCATTTTCTGCCCACGACAATTGATTAGACTGCACGCCAAAATAACGCCACGAAGCCATTTCGAGCCCGACAACATTTCCTCCAAATGGAGCATGGGCCGCATATAACTCGAGAATTTCATCTTTAGAATATCCCAATTCCAATCGCGTGGCGAGAATCATTTCGATCAATTTTTCAAAATAGGTTCTTCCTTTTCCTTTTCGGGACAATCGGATGACTTGTTGCGTCAGTGTGCTTCCGCCGCGAACTACTTTTCCTGCTTTTTGGTTCTGTTTGATGGCATTTACCATCGCAACCGGATTAAAACCGGGGTGTTTATAGAAATACTCGTCTTCAAAATAAACAATACATTTCTTGAATTTATCCGGTACACTGTCCTGCGCCGGAAAACGCCATTGTCCGTCAGGAGCGATTTTTGCTCCTAACAGCTCTCCTTCTTTACTTTCGATAACCGTTGAGTACGGCTCTTTAAACAATGTTCGGGGAATGGAGAAATAATAAATCAGCAAGAGCACAAATGCAATTGCTGATTTTATTTTGTTCTTTTTAATCCAGTTTATAATGCGTTGTGAAAACGCGATAAGTTTCTTTTTCAACGTAATATTTATTTAACCGCGAAGTCGCTACGTTATTCGCTAAGTCCGCAAAGTTTTTTTGCTCGCAGATTCCGCAGATTTGGCAGATTTTATTTTATCTGCCTGATCTGCAAAATCTGTGTGAAACTATATTTTACGACAAAGTACACAAAGTTTATTAACCACAGATTGTACAGATTAACACCGATTTTTTTGCCACGAATTCTCGAATTAATTTATAATAATTTAGATTCGAGAATTGCTTTGCCTCTTCGCTATCGCTCGAGTCGTGACGAAAAATCATGACCAATAATTTATTTCACAACCTCAACCCAGAATCCTTTTGTTCGGGCCAGGAAGGTGTTGTCGTACATCGCTTCGCACTGCAATCCCGGTAAATAATAATTCCCTAAATAGGATGCATTCAACAGAATTCTGAATACTTTGGTTTCTCTGGATTTCATTCCAAAATAGAAGTTGGTTCTGTCGTCGCGAATATCAATATAGTCCGCAATATTATTGACTGCATCACCGTAGTCTGTAAAACGGGTATTAACGATTTCAAATCCTGAAGGCAAGATTTGTGACAATGCCACATTCTGAACGCTTTCATTTCTTTGGTTTCTAACCGTAACTTCGGCAACAAATTCAGTTCCCTGACTGATTTTCGAAACATTAATAACACCACCTTTTCTGTTTTTGAAAACAATAGTAGCAGAAACATCACTCTGAATCGCATTTTCCTGTCCGATTGGTAATATTCCGGTATTTAAAACTCTAACGTAAACCGTGTTATTTTTAAGATTCTTCAGGACAACACTATTAGCACCTGTCTGAACTGTTAAACTTCTGTCGGCAATTGTTTTTTGTGTATTTATAGTTTCCCCTTTTCCATTTTTACTGAATTGAAGATTAATTCCTTTAGGTCCATTGCCCGCAGCAAATTTAGACATGGCATACAGGCAATAAGCAGTTGTTTGCGTGCTCATCCATTGGTTGGTCGACATTTCTTTAGCCAATTTAGAAGCCATAGTGAATGCTTTTTGTTTTTGTCCTAAAAGCAGCATCGTTTCTAAAGCCATCGCTCTGTTTCTCTCGCTTGATCCATAATAGTAATAATTGTACTCGCTGGACTCGTTATCAATACTGGTGCGCAATAATAAATTTTGCCCTGCCGATTTTTGTCCGGCCAAAACATAGGCAGCGGCCAGACGAAGCATACTTTCGTTTGAGATGCCTTTTGTTTCGCGCAATCTGTTCATCGACGACAAATCTGCATTGCCAGCCAGCGCCAGCGTATACAATCGGTAAGCCTGAGCAAGATCATTACCGTACTTAGGTTCAAAACGCCATTGTTTGGCTTCTCTTTGCTGATAAGAAATCCATTTTGATTTAAAGTTAATCGGTAAAACATAACCTTTTTTCTCTGCTTCAATCAGGAAATGTCCAGCATAAGAAGACCCCCAATCATCGGCAGTGGTGCTTCCCTGCCAATAAGTTAAGCCTCCTGATGGCAATTGAAAACTTCCCAACTTGCTAATTCCGGCCGTTATATTCTTTTGAATGATTCCTTTTCGGGTATTGTCCAAATCAACAATATCACTTAAGAACAACTGTGGAAAAACAGACGAAGTAGTTTGCTCTACACAGCCATGCGGATACTGAATAAGATATTGCAGTCTTCCATTGAGATTAATCGTTGGCATTGATGAAACTTCCAGTCTGGCTTTATTGCTTCCGGAAACTCCAAAGGTCTTCCAGGTAATAGTTTTGCTGCTGTTTGGAGGTAAAACAACATCGGTATATGTATTTGTAACCGGATTAGGATTGGTCATATCGATCTCTACATCATATACTGATTTCTCTTTTCCTGATGTCGCAATTACCTGCACTTTTCCAATTCCGGTAGCAGAACCTACTACCAGATTAAAGTAGGCCATTTTTTCGTCAGGTTGGGCAAAACTCAGACTTTGAGCAGCACTTCCCATTACTTTTAATCCGCCGCTTGTTCTAAGCTGAATCGTTACCTTTTTAATATTCTTTTCGGTAGCAAAAACGGTTACCGGAATAGTTACTTTTTCTGAAGGCGATATTTTTCGAGGCAATGAAGCCAGTACCATCAACGGACTTTTAACCGGTGTTGCTTTTTCGACACTTCCGTAAGCACTTGTACTGGCGTCACCAGCAACGACCATCGTACGAACAGAACCTATGTATTTAGGCAATTTCAACTGATGTGCTTTCGTTTGACCTTTTTCTAATTTGAATGGTCCGTAGTACAACACTACTGGTTTAAATCGGTTGGCTTTTTTGGCTTTACCGCCACCTAAATCCTGATCTCCACCAATACTGAAGATTTGATTTATTTTTCCTCCGTATGCTCCGATCACATCATCATAAATATCCCAGGTTTTAACTCCTAAGGCTTCACGTACATAAAAACTGTCCCAGGCATTTGGTGTTTTAAAACGGGTTAAATCTAAAAGTCCTTCATCTACAACTGCAATAGTGTATGTCATTTCTTTTCCGGTTTTCTCTCCCACTTTTACGGTAAAAGTCTGCTCCGGTTTTAAAACATCCGGCATAGAGAGCGTTGGCGCTAAAATGGTGTTTTTATCCACCACTTCTATCGGAACGATTCCATACATACGAATAGGTGAATCGTTTTTAGTTGAAGCGTGTGGCTGCAAGAGTGTGATGTTAAAATACACGTTTGGTGCCATTGCTGCCGTAATCGGAATTTCAACTTTAGTTTCTCCCTGTTTTGTTTTGGCCCAGATGGTCTGCACCACTTTTGAACCGTTTTCGATCGAAATCAAAGCGCGGCCTCCTTCACTGGAAGGAAAAGATATCTGTGCTTTTTCGCCTACAGCATAATTCTTCTTATCGGTAGAGAATACCAGCATATTGGCTGTAGATGCATCTCTGTTACGGGTTTTTCCAGACCAGATTGGCCAGTCAATATTTACGGTTAAAGCAGTTGCGTGTCCGTCTGTGTGATCGGCAACACGTATCAAATAGCGCCCCCATTCTTCATCGGTTAAAGAAAACTGAATACTTCCTTTTCCGCTGGAATCTGTATTGATCACAAAAGATTTATAAGAAGTGGTTGCATCTGATGAGTTGTAATTTGAAAGATTATCACTGGAAGCGTCCCACCACCAGCGCCAATCTACTTTATACACTTTTACCTCCAGATTTCTCACTGATTTTGGCCTTCCATTTTCATCCACCGTAACAATATCAAAACGGTTGTTTGTTCTGGTTTCCAGCATTCCATATTTGTTAGGTTCCGGTGCTTTTATCCCAACATAAGTTTTGTAGGGTGAATAAGTCGTCGAAATAACATCCGTACTAAAATCACCTCCTTCTTCATATACTTTTGTGATGAAGGCGGCACGCAACATACCGGGAGCCTGCCCTTGTAGCTTTGGGTGGATATCAACCGATGCTTTTCCGTTCTCATTTAATTTTCCGGAGAAAATATTAATTTCTTCTGAACTAAACTGGCGCACCAAATCGTCAAAATTAAACTTCTCATATCCTTTAAATGTGGTAGTCTGCTGCGAAAATTTTGCCTGCATTTCTACATTCAGATTTTTTGCAATGGCACCATGAAGCCAGGTCACTTCAAGTGTACTGGTATTTGGATAAGAGGATGATAATGTTTTTCTGGAGAAATTATTTTTAATTTTTAAACGATTCGGTTTAATCGTTTCGATTTTAATGCTTTTGTAAAACTTGGCACCACCCACACTTATCATTGCTTCCCAATTTCCTGTTGGCGCGTCGGCACTTGTTGGAACGATAAAACTGTAATGATTCAGGTCGTTTGTTTTCTGAATCGTCTGATAAGTTGTTTTACCATTCGGATCATTTAATCTAAATTTAATCGGGTGTGATTTTGGAAGTTTATTCGACGCATCGTTTAAGAGAAAGGACAGATACAAATTATCTCCCGGACGCCAAACACCACGCTCGCCGTAGATAAATCCTTTTAAGCCTTTTTGCAAAGTTTCACCCGCAACATCAAAATTACTTACCGATAACGAATAGCCATCATCCAACTTCACATAAGTGGACTGGTCTCCTAAAGTAACAATAGCAAAGTAAGCAAACTTATTGAGCTGAAACGTAGCAATTCCTTCGCTACTTGTTGCGGCAGTTGCAATTTTTTGCTGTTGAAAGGTGTACAGGTCCACTCTCGCATTCGAAACCGGCTCTGTGGTTACGATATTATTGACTGCAAAGAGATACGATTTATTTTCGCCTCTTTTGGCTATAACCCCTAAATCGGTTGCTAAGATATTTGTCGCAATTCTGGCATTATAGTAGTATGATCCTGTACAAGGATCCTGACTTTCTCTCCAGTCGTAATCGTCATAATAGTAATCGTCGTATGAATTGCCACTGTAGTTAACATCATTTTCATCTACTTCCTCCTCCTCTTCCTCCGAACTTTCTTCGGAGGTTTCACATTTATAAAGGGAATATTTCTTTTTGTAAACAAATTCTACACGGTAAATTGCACCTGGTTCCGGCGTAATGATTTTAGATAAATCGAGAGCAAAGGTGTTCCACTTAGCCGGATTTATCAGTTTGCTTTCGACTAAATTCAGTGTGGTTTTGGCTATGGGTTGTGCCACTTTCTTGAGATTCTGACTTCCGTTCAGTTCATTATACTGCAAAAACTGAAGAATATTGTTCTTGTAAATTTTATACACCTTTACATCAACCGCACTTAGATTGACTGCTTCAAAATTCAATTTCAGGTTGTTTGAACTTGGCAGAATCGTTCCATTTTTAACCAATCGAACGTTAGGTTTTATTTGGTCAAAATTGATTTTCTCGGTATAATTGGCGTCCATCTTTTTGCCGTACTGACTTTCAATTCCCTCAAAAACTTCAAGTAACAATTCTCCCGATAAAACCGCCTCCGGTTCCTCAGTCACTTCTTCATTCTGAACCACTACCACAGCACTATCCGTTGCAACCGCTGCTGAATCGACAATGACAGCTGACGAATCAACTGCTAAGTCTGCACTTTCTTCTACCACTGCCGGAACTTCTTTTTTCTCCGGGGCTGTATTGCTAAAATATACTTTCAGCACATTCCCCTGAGTCGAAAATTTTAAATTGTTTGTATTCTGAATAGAGACCAATCCTTTAAAATCCTGCCCTTTTTCTAAAGGTTCCGAGAAATTAATTAAAATCGACTGATTGTTCCCTTCCGGAATATCGACTTTTACAATTTTAAATTCATTCACACCTGTAATTGGATAATCCAATTGCCCTTTCTGCTCAATATCAAAATCACTTCCATCGTATGCGATTTCCAAATTTGAAGCTTCTAAAAACCGCTGAATACTATCAATTTTGAAACGGAACTCTTTAGCTGTTCCCGTTTGTTTTTCAAATTTAATTTTAACCTCTTTCCCGTTCTGATTGGCTGTAACTAATTTTTTAGCTGTTTCGACATCCATATTATCAGCCGTTTTTAATACGCAGTTCAGATATTGGTAATCTTTACTATAAGATTGAATATCCTCAGTATTGATAGTAAAATCCTGTTTGATGGTTTTAACGGTAAAATTGAACTTTGAAAGTGTTGCTTCTTTCTCTTTCGGAATAGTGATAAGCTTATCTAAGTTTAAAGTCACCTGATATTCTGTTCCTGCTTCCAGTTTTTTCTCCGGAATAAAAGCAATCGTATTGGTTGAGAGTGCTACTAGTTTTCCGCGTACATTTGGCGAGATATCAAATAAATCGTCGTCTAATTCCTGATTAACTTTCCATTCTTTTTTATCAAAAGCCAAAACAACTCTAATATCAGATTCCGAAGAGACGATGCCTCCTGTAAAACTGACAATGTACTCTTTGAATAATGAAAAATCGGAATTGAAATCGGCTGCTGATTTGCGGCCACAGGATTGAAAAATAAAAAACGTACAAAACACGAGAAATAGTCCTTTTACTTTCACTTTTATTTAGAATTACAGGTTTACGAATTTGGAAATTGACAGTTTACTTTAGCTTCTACCGCTATATAAATAAACTAGTGGTGTGTCAATTATATTGCATAAATATAATGTATTTTTCTAAATCTTTTAAGAGGAAAATTCAGTAGATTGAATTATTTAACTTTTGTTGAAAATTCAAAAAAGGTTATTACAAAAACAGTATATTTCGTATATCTTAATATGCAAAAAATGTCCCGCAACGCCAACAACTATTCTACAGAAAATGAATTTATCGTTAAAAACAAAAATACCATTGTATATCTGCTGGGGGTAATTTCATTTCTGATTTTAGTTGCTTTTGCAGACTATTATGTTTTACCCTCTTCGAGAACTAATGATACAATAACCCGGTACCTTATTCGAACTTCAGGAAAATCCAAACAAAAAGTTTCTTATCATTATTTTACACGAACGGGATTTACTTTTTCTACTGCAAAAGAAGGCATTGAAGAAGATAATATTGAAATTGAAACTTCTTTATTATTTAAGTTTGTGACAAAAATAAAATCCAAAACAAGAAATTACACCAATCTTCTTTCAAGCGACTTAAGTATTAATGGGATTCAATTTTACACTTGTCTTATTCTCCTTATTTCAATAGGAATAAGTACAAAAATATTACTTTCAAAAAAAGGCTTTTCAGAAAATACATTTTATAATATCATCTGCTTTAATTGCTTTATGATATTTATATGTGTCTATCTGGGGGGATATTTATTCTAATTATTTCCGTCTCTCTACAAAAAAGCGTTTCATCAAATCGGCAGCTTCATTGGCCATCACTCCGGAAACCACAGTTGTTTTTGGGTGTAATTTGGTTCCCATGGTCATAAAACCGCGTTGTTCATCGCGAGCACCAAAAACAATTTTTGAAATCTGACTCCAATACAAAGCCCCTGCACACATCTGGCAAGGTTCGAGGGTAACATACAATGTGCAGTCTTTGAGGTATTTTCCACCTAAGAAATTGGCAGCAGCGGTTATCGCCTGCATTTCGGCATGAGCCGTAACATCATTAAGCAATTCGGTTAAATTATGGCTTCTTGCAATAATTTTATCGGCAACTACAATGATTGCTCCAACAGGAATTTCGCCTTTATCAAAAGCCATTTCAGCTTCCTGCAAAGCTTTTTTCATGAAGTATTCGTCGGTGAAGGGATTTATCATAAGTGCAAAAATAGTTTTTTTGAAATAATTTCTCCTGAGTTAACGTCAGGAAAGCGCTAATCAAAACTTAGCTTTTTCTGTAGAACTTAGTTCAATAAAATTAATCGCCTCATAAATAGCGTTTTTTTGAGGCAATTAACGCTATTAATTGTCTCATTTCTATAAAACTCCCCTATTTAAAGTTCCTGTTAAAAACTCAAAAAACAATAATTAAATTTAAAACCGTAAATTTGCTTTTTACCTTACAATGAAAAGTAACTTACTCTCCAACATATACAATCCCGCTGATTTACGCTTATTAACCGAAGCGCAGCTTTCTCAGGTTGCACAGGAATTACGCGATTTTATTATTGATGTTGTTTCGGTTAAAGAAGGGCATTTAGGCTCCAGTCTGGGTGTAATCGAATTGACCATTGCACTTCATTATGTGTTTAATACTCCTGACGATTTATTGGTTTGGGATGTTGGACATCAGGCTTACGGGCATAAAATTTTGACGGAAAGAAGGGAAATTTTTCATACGAACAGACAGCTTGAAGGTATTTCCGGTTTTCCAAAAAGAACCGAAAGTATTTATGACACATTTGGCGTAGGACATTCCTCTACTTCTATTTCAGCGGCGCTTGGAATGGCCATTGCTTCAAAACTAAAAGGTGATTTCGACAAACAGCATATAGCCGTAATTGGTGATGCTTCGATTGCTTCAGGAATGGCTTTTGAAGGTTTGAATCATGCCGGGGTTACAGATGCTAATCTTTTGGTCATTCTAAACGATAATGCTATCGGGATTGACCCAAGTGTAGGGGCTTTGAAAAAATATTTAACAGCGGTTAAAAACGGGAAAAATCCGAAACAGAATAACATCATCAAGTCGTTAAACTTTGATTATTCAGGGCCAATTGACGGTCATGACCTTCCTGCCTTAATCAAAGAGCTTAATCGTTTAAAGAAGATAAAAGGCCCTAAATTTCTACATATTGTAACCACAAAAGGAAAGGGTTTACAGCAGGCTGAAGAAAATCAGGTAAAATATCATGCTCCGGGAAAATTTGATGCTTCCACCGGAGAACTTTATTCCAAATCAGAAGAAAATTTACCTCCTAAATATCAGGACGTTTTTGGTCTTACGATCTTAGATTTAGCCAAAAAGAACGAAAAAATCATCGGAATCACTCCGGCAATGCCATCCGGAAGTTCTCTTAAATTTATGATGGATGAGATTCCCGAACGCGCTTTTGACGTTGGAATAGCCGAACAGCATGCAGTAACACTTGCTGCGGGAATGGTTACACAGGGAATGACGGTCTACTGCAATATTTATTCGACTTTTTTACAGCGCGCTTACGATCAGGTCATCCACGATGTCGCACTGCAAAACTTGCCTGTTATTTTTTGTCTTGACCGTGCCGGGTTAGTAGGCGAAGATGGTGCAACACATCATGGTGTTTTTGATATTGCCTATTTACGTGCGATTCCGAACCTGATTATTTATGCTCCTCTCAACGAAATTGACTTACAGAATATTTTATATACGGCACAATTGGGATTAAATCATCCCATCGCCATTCGATATCCAAGAGGCCGCGGCGTCATCCCAAATTGGGAAGTAGAAAATTTCGGACATTATAAAAAAATTGAAATTGGCACAGCAAACTGTTTAAAAGAGGGGACAAAAATCGCCGTTTTGTCTACCGGAACAATTGGAAATAATGTGATCGAAGCAATAAACAAATCTCAGAATCCAGAGGCCATTGCTCATTACGACCTCCCTTTTATTAAACCACTAGACACCAATACCTTAATCGGTGTTTTTTCAAGTTTCGAAAGGATAATTACGGTCGAAGACGGTACTGTAAATGGTGGTTTTGGAAGTGCCATTTTAGAGTTTGCAGCCTCACATAATTTCAAAAATACCATCGAGGTTTTGGGTATTCCGGACACGTTTATCGAGCATGGAACAGTTAATCAGTTACAACAATTGTGTAAAATTGACGTTAAAAGTTTAATAAATCTTTTTTCAAACGATACAAAATAATTATTTTGCGCTGTCAAAAAATAAAATCACAATGAAATTATTGCGTTCTACCCTTTTGCTTTTGCTGCTTTTGTGTACTTCAAATAACTTTGCTCAAATTATACAAACGACTTTGGATCCTGGTGAATTACCTGCACCTCCATCAAACTGGACCAAAAAAAAT
Source organism: Flavobacterium sp. N502540 (assembly GCF_025947365.1). NCBI lineage: Bacteria > Pseudomonadati > Bacteroidota > Flavobacteriia > Flavobacteriales > Flavobacteriaceae > Flavobacterium > Flavobacterium sp. N502540. The sequence goes on along the minus strand of NZ_CP110012.1, from coordinate 2,236,389 downwards.
CAACTGGGCTTTGACATTTCCGAAATTGCTTTTGTAAACTGGAGCGCGGGGGGAACAAGCTCGATCTCGGGACTTTTTAAAGGTGAGTTCAACCGAACTTACATTAAAGGAAACCACAAATGGGCCAATGAACTTATTATAAAATACGGTTTAAACCAGCAGGACGGTACAGAATTGCGAAAAACCGATGATGCTTTTCTATTCAATTCAACCTATGGTTTTAGAAAAGATACGCTCTCAAATTGGTACTACTCGGCGAAATTCAACTTCAATACTCAATTTACTGATGGATACAATTATCCGAACAAGGATATTGCCATCTCCAGACCTTTTGCACCGGCTTATGTCTTCCTTGGAGCCGGAGCTGAAAATTCAGACAAAAAGAAAAACCGAACCTTATATTTCTCTCCAATAACCCTAAAAACCACCTTGGTTCTAGATCAGACTTTAGCCAATCAGGGAGCTTTTGGTGTGCGAAAAGCGACTTACATAGTGGATCCAATGGACCCAAGTTCTAAAATTTTAGTTGAAAACGGACAGAAGGTAAAAGCCGAATTTGGTATTCTGCTTACCGGATACATGAAAACCGAGATTTACAAAAACATCTTCTACGAAAACCGATTGAGTTTGTATACCGATTATCTAAACAAATTTGGAAACGTCGACGTAGATTATGATACCCGCCTGGATCTTGTAGTAAATGCTTATGTAAAAGCAAATATTGGTGTACACCTGGTGTACGATGATGATATCAAAACCAAAAAAGACGTTTGGGATCCTGCTACCGGAGCGACTTCGCAAGTTAACAACGGACCAAGAGCCCAGCTAAGACAAGTCTTAGGCGTGGGTCTGGTATATGCTTTTCAATAAAATATTAAACGTTGAAGTAATTCATTTTAACACATAGTGGCATAGGTTCTGTGTCGATAAAAAAGACCTTTTATTTTATATTTAAATCTCAATCATTTTCTTGTCAATTACACGCTACAACTTAGTGTATTAATTGTTTTTTCTGCCGTTGATGGTTTCAAACAATTCAAGGGCATTCCCGTCTGTTAGCAAAGAAACGTAATGACAAATATGCAGCAAACGTTCGTATAAATTGGTTTTATCTAAGTGATGTTTTTCAGGCAGCATTTTCAAAAGCAATTTGTCGTAGTTTGAAGCAGTTCCTTCATATTTGTTGTTAAAAGCAGTTATAAATTTATCCAACAGGGTTTGAATAATCTGATACCCTACAATTTCTTTTTCAACCACCTCGCGGCTTTGGTAGATTTTATCGACACTTAGTTTGATAATATCATCCATTTGCGCTTTGTATTTGCTCTTATCTGTTAAAGCAAAAGGAAATTTTCCATCCAAAATAGCTTCTTCATTTTCAACAAAAACATTTACAGCGTCATTTATCAATGTCCCGATAGCCAAAGCACGTAAATAGCTAATTCGGTCTTCTTTTGTTGTTAAAGTCTTGTATTTGGCTACTCCGATATTGTCTTTTACCAGTTTGATTAAGTATTCTAGGGCATAATCTTCTGAAACCAATCCCAGATTTATACCGTCTTCAAAATCAATAATGGTATAGCAGATATCATCGGCTGCTTCAACCAAATAGGCTAAAGGATGTCTTTCGAAACCAATATCATCTCCCGTTTTATTGACAATCATGCCCATATCGTTGGCCACTTCTTCAAAAAAAGATTTGTCAGTCTGAAAGAAACCGTATTTTTTGTCAGCGATATTCTGGGTAGGCTTTTTAGGCAAACTTTCTTTTGGATATTTCATAAAAGCGCCAAGCGTAGCATAGGAAATTCGAAGTCCTCCCTCAATTCCGGGACGGCTTGCTGTAAGCACCGAAAATCCATTGGCATTTCCTTCAAAATCAATCAAATCCTGCCACTGTTTTGGGGTTAACTGGTCTTTGTATTTTAAACCGTTTCCGATCGAAAAATACTCTCCAATTGCTTTCTCTCCTGAGTGTCCAAAGGGAGGATTTCCTATATCATGCGCCAGAGAAGCCGCAGCTACTATAGCGCCAAAATCGTTCATGTGATACCCGTGAACTTCTTTTAGATGAGGATATTTTTCGATGATTTTTTTCCCAACCAAACGCCCTAGCGAACGTCCGACCACCGAAACTTCTAAACTGTGTGTCAATCTGGTATGCACAAAATCGGTTTTCGAAAGCGGAATAACTTGTGTCTTATCCTGTAAAGAGCGAAATGCCGCCGAAAAGATTATTCTGTCATAATCAACTTCAAAACCCAAGCGGGTATCGTCCTGTTCTACACGTAATCTTTTGCTGGTATCGCCTTGGCGTTTGAGTGATAAAAGTTGTTCCCAGTTCATTTTCAATTTTAAATTTTAGATTTTAGACTTTTTGATCTAAACGCCAAAAATACGTTTTATTTTAGGATTTAATGGAATAAAAGAGGCCACAGATTAATTTGAATAAAAGATTAAATACTTTATTCGCCACGAATTCACGAATTAATCTAAACGCAATAATTAGTGAAATCTGTGGCAAGATATTATCTAAACACATAGAAACATAGATACTAACCGAAGAATAAAGGAAATCAAAAGAAATACATTTCTTTCACATAACAGTCTATCTGTTTTTAAACAAGTGAAACGCCTTATTTAAGTTTACAAAGACTATGTTTCTATGTGTTTAGATAATTTCACGCAACGCGTTTTTAGTGTAAATATATTTTGTTTTTTTTAGTGCCAACGGGCGAAGTCGAAGTTCTTGTAGTTATGATTTCTTTTCGACTTCGCCCGTTGGCATTTTTTTTAGCAGCACAAGTTTTTTTTTCAAAAGACCTTCAGTCCCGCTATCCGTTATATCTTTTATGGCGAACCCCGCCACAAAAGGATATCACTTCTATCGGGGCTAAACGACAAATTTTAGTTTTCATAAGGATAGTCTATAAACAAAAAAAGCACCCGCCGTGGCGGATGCTTTTCTGAAATTGAATACTATTTAAGATTAGAAGTTTTTAGAAACTCCAATGTTAAATGTTCTACCAAAATTAAAATCAAAGTTTTTAACTTCTGGTCCATTGTTATCATAGTTTAAAGTGTTGTACCCTAAACCACCAATGTTAAAGTTTAAACCAAAACCTTTTTTCATATCGATGAAAAGAGCTGGTGTTACACCAATGTACATACCGTCAGCTTTAGCAGTTGAAGTCATTGGCCCTGTGTACGTTTTTTGTTTTGCACTTTGGAAACCTGTTCCTAACTCAGCAAAGAAAGCGAAAGTTTGGTTCAATGGCATAGTGTAACGTAAAAATGCACCTAATTTAGTAGTGTTGTTTTTCACTTCGTTTACTCCACGCTCGTCTCTGCTTGAACCAAAAGAAGCCTCACCCCCTACAGTCCAGTTGTCGTGAAATTGGTAACCAACTTTTGGAGAAAAATCAAATTCATTCGTTTTAACCTCGTTGTTCCCTAAAGTTGTAGTTTGAGAAGTGTAACCAATACCACCACCAACTAAGATTGTTCCTTTTTGTGCGTTTGCAAAGCTAACCATAGCTAATGCAAGAACCACCAACATTTTTTTCATTATAAATTATTTTAAATTTGATATCCCTTTAACAAGAACGATGCCGTAACGACTGACTTTTATATTTTTTTTATGATTTCTTTAAAAGACAAAAATGTAGTAATCGAGCGTATTTCTGTTTACTTTTGTAGCAAATAAAAAGTCATGTCGATAGCAGTAAACAATATATCAAAAAGTTACGGAACGCAAAAAGCGCTAAATGAAATTTCATTCTCTATTGAAAAAGGAGAAATCGTCGGATTTTTGGGTCCAAACGGAGCCGGAAAATCTACATTAATGAAAATTTTGACAACCTATTTGCTGGCAGATAACGGCTCAGCCCTTGTAAACGGTCATGATGTCATGACGGATGCAAAGGCAGTTCAACGTTCTATTGGCTATTTACCGGAACATAATCCGTTGTATCTGGATTTGTATGTTCGTGAATATTTGGCTTTTAATGCCGATGTTTATCAGGTTCCGAAAACAAGAATTGAAGAAGTCATACAACTGACAGGACTGTCAGGTGAAAGTCATAAAAAAATAGGACAGCTCTCTAAAGGATACCGTCAGCGTGTGGGACTTGCCAATGCTTTACTGCACAATCCGGAGGTTTTAATTCTGGACGAACCCACTACCGGACTGGACCCTAACCAGTTAATGGAAATTCGAAATGTTATCAAAAATGTAGGGAAAGATAAAACTGTTTTTCTGTCTACTCATATCATGCAGGAAGTGGAAGCCATTTGCGATCGTGTCATTATTATTGACAAAGGACAAATTGTTGCCGACAAAAAACTAGACCATCTGGTATCTGAAAATGCGGAGCAAGTGATCGAGGTAGAATTCGATTATCAGGTAGAAGAACAGCTTCTGGCTAAACTTGAAAATATTACGGCCTACAAGAACACACACGATATGACCTGGGAACTGACTTTTGTTTCTGAAAAAGACATGCGTCCGGCTATTTTTGATTTTGCCAATGAAAATGGTTTAAAAACATTACAACTGAACCAGAAAAATAAAAACCTCGAAGCAGTTTTCAGAGAAATTACAAAGTAGAGGTTCCAGCCTTACTTCATTTTAAAATAAAAACCAATTTGTTCTATTATAGAATAAGTTGGTTTTTCTGCTTTTATTCCTCTCCTCATTTTTCATTTTCTCAAACTCTGTGATGTCTTGTCTTTACAGGCATTTTTCTTAAATTTTTAGTGTTTTCACAGATTTTATACTTTTCTTTAAAAATAGGAATCACTCAATATCAATGCTTTACATTATTTGTTGTAAATTTTAACTATATTTATTTAGACTTATTATAAATAGTGTTATATTTGACAACTGAAACTTCAAATAATCACTCATGTTTTCAATACTCACTCCTATAAAAGCCTCCCTATATAAGTTCTCGAACCGATTAGTCCTTCTTCAAAATACACTTTCTGACAAACTCGAGCAACTCGTTCTTCAGTAGAATATAGTTTTCGGAAAATATCAATTTGTTACTTATCCGCCCAAAATCAAAAATTACTTTACCCTCATCATTCCAAAATACCATGAAGAATATTATAACATCTATTGTACTTGCCTTTTCAGTCTACGGATATTCGCAGACCGAAAAAGGAAGAGACAGCATTGTCGAAACTTCGATTAATGCTTTAGATGAAATTGTAATCACAAAAAAGAAGGTTTTATATACTCAGAAATCAGATCGACTGGTTTTTAATGTAGAAAACAGCATTGTTTCTGAAGGCGGCACTGCTTTAGATGTTTTATCACGTGCTCCGGGCGTTGTCGTTTCTCAGGACGGCGAATTATCGATCCGCGGACAACAAGGTGTCGGAGTGATGATTAATGGTAAGTTAACACAGCTTTCACAAAAGGAACTAGCCAATTATTTAAAGTCAACTACCTCATCCAATATCAAACAAATTGAAGTGATTACTAATCCTTCTTCTAAATATGATGCGACCGGTAAAGCCGGAATTATTAATATTATTTTAAAGAAACCTAATGCGGGCGGACTTAAAGGAACGGTATTCACCAATTACGGAAGAGCCCGTAAGAACAGAACCAATTCAGGTGTTAATTTAAGCTACAACAAAGATAAATTTGGCGTTTACGGAAACTACAGTTATACCTTTAGAGGTGAAGAAGAACGTAAAGAATTCGATCAGATTCAATATACTGACAACACACGTCAAACTATTTCAACAAAAAACCATCAGACCTCGGTTACAGACGAACCGCTGACTTCTAATAATTTTAAAATTGGGACTACCTACGAAGTTTCTCCTAAAACGAATTTAGAAGTGTATATTGATGCCAAACTGGGGCGTTACGAAAACATCGCTAACGGTAGAAATACATTGCTAAATGCTTCAAATCAGGTGCAATTTGATGCTTTGACCTTCAACGACAGTAAAGAAAAGTGGAATGATTATACGTATGGCTTTTCAGGAGTGCATAAATTTAATACCGAGGGCAAAAACATGTCTTTTGATTTTGAGTATGAAACGTCAAAATTCAGATCGAATCAGTTTCAGAGTGCAAAAAATATAGATCCCGCTATTGCAGCTAACATTAATGATCGCAGGGGGTTTATTCCGTCGCAATTGAGTGTTTTTACAGGAAAAATTGATTTCGTCAATCCGTTAAAGGAAAAGCAGTCTATCGAATGGGGAGTCAAAGCCAGCGTGAAAAACAATGACAATCCATCTGTTTACGAGTATTACGACAATAATCAATGGATCGTTGATCCTAACTCAACCAATCATTTTGAGTACAAAGAACAAATTTATGCTGCCTATGCTAATTACAAATACCAACTGGAAAATTTAAATATCCAGGGAGGGTTAAGAACGGAATACACTGCGATTGAGATATTACAAAAAACCTTAAATCAAACTCATAAAGACGATTATTTAAAATGGTTTCCAAGTGTTTCTTTGAAATATGAGCTAAGCAACGACCATTCTTTGCACGCCTCCTACAGTAAAAGAATCAACAGACCGAGTCAGTTTGATTTGAATCCGTTTCGTTTTTACGATGATTCTTTTAATTATTCACAGGGAAATCCGAATTTGGTTCCGGAGATTACTCATTCGTCAGAAATTGGATACGCCTGGAAAAGTGCTTTTATGGCTTCGTTGTATTTCAGTAAAACCAAAGATGTTTTTACAGAGGTTTACGATTACAATCCCGCCAACAACACTACTGTAACTTCCCAAATTAACGTGAGCAAATCCTTTAATTATGGCGTAAATATTACCAACACAGCCGAAATTTACAAATGGTGGTCTGTTAATACGCTATTCAACATTTTCGAGAATAAGTTCATGGGGAATGTAGTGAATACGGATAAAATTGTTCCTATTGTTACTTTAAACCTTAGTGTACAGAACTCCTTTACGATCAGCGAGAGCCTAAAAGCTGAAGCTAACGCACAATATCAGTCCAAATCGAATCTTGGTATTTATGAAAGAGATGCTTTTTTTGATTTTAGTATTGGAATCTCGAAACAGGTACTGGCAAAGAAAGGAAGTATCAAATTTAATATTACGGACATTTTTAATACCAATAATTTTCACATCAATTCAGTCATAGCTCAAACGAGCATCAATAAAAGATATGATCTGGACAACCGTATTGCTACTATAGCGTTTACGTACAGAATTTAATATTTGGATCTTTAGTTTCCTTGTTTTTGTTTTTTTTTTGAATGAAAGAGCCTGTTTGTAGTTAGCAGGCTCTTTTTGTTTGTGGGGTTAACTGCAAAGCAAGTATGGCATTTTTGCTCGCAAAGACGCAATTCCAGAGCTTCGGTCAATGTGATTAAATTAAGAGATTTTAGAATGAAGATTAACGATTCTTGATTTCAGATGTTTGGAGTTGTACAAAATTGACAATTTCACTATTGAATAACAAGAGATCAAAAATCAAAAATCGTTAATCAAAAATCTTAAATCATTTTCCAGTGCTTTGTCTTGTTGAGATTATTTATCCTGCAGCACACCGCCACAAGTAAAAAGACCTTGAAAATGATATTGAAAACTTGGTCAGACTGAGCGAAGTCGAAGTCCCCCCAAAAAAAGTAGTCCTGCATACAAAAAATCGACTTCGCTTTGCCCGACGTGTCAGACTGAGCGAAGTCGAAGTCCCACAAAGCCAAAAAAAGTCTTTTGAGGAATTTTACTTCGCACAAAAGACTTTAAGGAAACTAACTAATACAAAACTGCTAAAATCAAATCAACACTAAGCTTTTGATTTTTGCTTTTTCTTTCTGCCCCACCAGATGTAAAATCCGGTAATTGGCAAACTGGCGCAGATTAAACTCCCGATGAAATAAATTATTTTGGTCGACAATCCTCCTATTGCACCAATATGAAGGCTGTAATTGGATCGCATCAACCAATCTGAAAAACGTTCATTACCAATATATTTTTCTGATTTTGGAAGTAATTCAAGCGTTTGGGAGTCAAAATACAGATCTCTCCAAATGCCTTTGTACATGTCCGTACAGGCATAAAAATCTTCTTTCGGATCATCGGGAAAATGGATGATAACCGCTTCTTTGTTTTCTTTGGCAATTTCCGTCCGAACCTTTTTCCAAATAAAATCGACAGCAGTCAGTTTGTCTAATTGCTCTTTGGACAAGGGCTCTTTTTTAACCGAAACCGTCTGCTCCTTTACCTCTGCCCATCCACCACTAATCCAATACGTACTTTCCCTTAGCCAATGAAAACTCATTAACAATCCGGTAAAAGAAATCAATAATGCCAAAATGAGCACATAAAAACCCATTACATTGTGCAAATCGTAGTTGAGGCGTTTGAACTTAGCCTCCCACTTTATTTTAAAACTACTGTTAATGGTTGTTTTGTTCCACTTTTTCGGAAACCACAATAGTAGTCCGCTAATCAATAAAAAGAAGAAAATAAAGGTTGCCCAGGCAGTTATCTGCGCTCCAATATCCCGCTCCAGCCAAAGATTTCGATGTCCTTCATCGATTATGTGAAAGAAATCTTCATGATCAACCATCCCGGTAATTTTCCCGTTATAGGGGTTTACATAAATCAACGAATCCGATTCGATATCGACTTTAACTGATTTGTCTAAACCATTATACCAGAAACCATGAATTTCTTTATTGGGCAGTACTTTTTGAACTGCTGCATAAATTTGAGAAGGAGGTAATAAGTGCTCAGGACTTTGAGCCTCGACATTGAGCCAGGGAGAGGTAAACTCTTTGATTTCTTGTTCAAAAACCAAAATACAACCGGTAATTGCCATGATGAATACAATTATTCCGGAAGCGAGTCCCAGCCATAAGTGCAGCCAGGCATTGATTTTACTAAAGCGTGATTTTCCTTTATTGGGTGGTTTACCTGTGCGGTTTTTAATAATATTCATTAAAATAGTAATTTATAACTAAGACAAAATTTATAAATAAAACGGCTTGAGGATTTTTAGCAATCCTCAAGCCGCTTAAAACTGTAGTAATTTAGTAGGTAAGTTTACCAATTGAAGGCAAATAAAGACCTTCTTTAATAAGTGCACCCGCTTTTGCAGTACCGGTTGCAATATCAATTTGGTACACACGAGCCTGATCGCCTGTTACAAAACTTTTGTATGCTTTTCCGTTCTCTACAAACATACTTCCCAATCCGAAGAATTCATCTCCGCCATGATCCGGTAATCCTGTAACTGCTAAAATTGTTTTGGCAGATAAATCCAATATTGCCGATTTGAAAATTGTTTTTGTGTTAAGGAAGCTGTACACAGAATTGGCAGCATCAACTTCGGTAGGGATATAGGAGATGAAAACTTTCTCTCCTCCTAAAGGATAAGCGGCAAGAACTTTACCTTTTAACGTACTTGACTGAAGATCGAAAAAGTACCCCGGATCAAACTTAGCATCACCTTTTCTAACACGTAAAACTCCTGATGAAACACCCGTAACCGGATAACCTCCTGCACGTGCATTAGAGGAGAACGTATAAATATCCCCTGATTCTGTCTGAACAATTCCGGTATTGGTATAATAAAGACCAATTGCAGTTGTTCTGGCATCTTTTATGGTGCTTACATATTCTAAAGAAGGATATTTGTACACTCTCATAGTAGCATCAGATGATAATACTTTATTGGTTCCGTCGCTTACATCTTTGGTATACACCGGAACAAAAAGTTTATCTCCTGAAACTGCCGCTCCTGTTGGCCAGTATAATATTTTTTTATTGGCCGGATTCACACTAAAATCGTTGAACTTACGGGCATCGATGGAAACAGTAGCAGGATTGTAAATCATCAATTCGTAATCGGATGAACTACCGTCCCAGGTAGCACCAATATTGATCAGTTTTTTATCATCCGTGTAACCTACAGCATAAGATGACTCGAAAGAAATTTTATCTCCCGCTCCCAGCTTTCCGGAATTGTTCAGACGAAACGATACTGACCCTTCGTCTTCTGTACTTAAGGCAAAAAATGTATTGTTCACAGGAAAACAACTTCCTCCCTGCTCAATTCCAACTCCTTTTGCACTAATTTCTCCGGTCATTAACTGATCAGTAGAATTAAAATCTAATATATACTGCGTATAATCGGCCAGCCAGTAAGATGCTACATATTTAGTTCCGTTTACAGTTGGTGTTTCATCTTTAGAGGAATCATCACTGCTGCATGAAAAGATAGAGCATGACAGAAAAGCCAATGCAAAGCATTTTGCGAATTTGTTTACAAACATGATTAATTATTATTTAGGATTATTATTTAAATTACTGTAGAAAGTATCTGAACTTCACCGAAAAAGCACGTCCCGGTTTTTGAACCTTAAAGTAGTCGTAAACCTTTATATCGGTAATATTTCTACACTCGAAAGCCAAATTGTATTTGCCGTTTAAAAAAGAATAGGCAACCATAGCATTCTGAGTAAATTGTTCCGGAATAGCTTTTTTGGTTTCCAGACTTCCCAGTACCGGCCAGGTCAGATAAAAAGCATCTATATAATTGGCGCTTACATTTAAAGAAAGTCTATCGTCCTGATGTCTGATGTTTTTAAAGTTAAAAGTCAGATCAGCGTTTCCGTAGAAGATCGGAACGTTAGGCAATTGTGCATCATACAAGGCATCAGGACTGGTTGTTCCTGCTTTGTATTTGTTTTTGTTAAGGCTCTTTTGATACGTTCCGTTTACTTCAAAATTTATTAAGTCTTTGTACCCGTATCTAAAAACGCCGTCAATACCTGTTATTTGCACGTTTTGAAGATTTTCAAAAACCGTTTTGTCTCCCTCCTGCTTTTCTCTGATAAAATCTTTTGCTTCTCTGTAAATGATACTCGTCTCAACATTAAAATGATTTTTGCTGTTCTGAGTATTAAAAGCCAGTCCCAGATTTGCATTATCACTACTTTCAGGTTTTAATCCGATGTTGCTGTTTACCGTAAGTCCGTCGCCCAGCATTTCTGTAGCAGAAGGCAAACGATACGCATGTTCATAAGAACCTTTAATTTGAAATTTATCTGTCAAATGGTATGCTGAAGTAGCGCCATAACCATAATTTGTTGATGAAGAAGATTGCGTTATGTTATTGGCGATCATTTGAGTTGCTAAATCAAACATTTTACCAAAGCCTGAAACAGCCAGTCGATTATCGAGACCGCTAAAATTATAACTTAACCCCAGAATATTTTTGTCAATAGTAGGTTCTCCCAGTTGTACAACTTTTAAATACTCATTTGTTTCTTTACGTTTGTAGCCCAAATAAGAGTAATTTACCGCTAGCGAATGCTGCTCATCTAACTGGTATTTTAAGTTTGTTGTCACCTGTGCATTAGCCTCGTCGTAAACGTATATTGTTTTGTTTCCTAATTCACCTTTATCATTTGCTCCGGCAAATTGTCTGTACACATAATTCCCTGTCCAGTCATACACTCGCGAAGAAGTATCTATCGAGCGGTTGTTTACTAAAGCATAAGTGGAGTTAATACTGAGGGACAATCCTTTAGTAAAAAGATCACTTTTTTTGAATTTCAAAGAGGTAATAAAACTTTGACTATCTGTAAAAGCCTGCCCTACTACTTTTTGCATTGTTCTTCCCTGCTGAATTTCTTTTTTATTGCCCGCAACGGCAAAACCAACAAGCAGATAATCGGCAAAACTCTTGTTTTTAAATCCTGCTTCTGCCATTATAGTTCCTGATTTATAGGCATCATGAAAATGCTTGTATTTTTGTTCCGGTAAAAACTTCGAGGTATTTTTATCCACCACACTTACATCTACCTTATAATCATTGTCGGCATAATTTGCAAAAGCGTTAATGTTGGCAATAAAACCATCCCGACCGGAGAATCTCGTATTTATTGCTGCTCTGTGAGTGTTAAACGATCCGTAACTATAAGAAGCATCGATGTAACGGTTTACATTTTTATTGGTTACAATATTAACAGCTCCTCCAAGTGCATCTGCTCCTAACTCTATAGGAACAACTCCTTTGTACACATCAATTCTCTCAGCCATATTTACCGGAATATTATTCAGCGTAAGAGCTGAACCATAACTGTCCATCGGTACACCGTCCAAAAAGAATCTAACCTGATTCCCGGAGAAACCATTCAGTGAAAAATTAAAAGCCGATCCCAATCCTCCATATTCCCGAATGCGGACTCCGGTGGTTTTATTCAACACCTGATTTAAATCGGCTGACGTATTGTAGGTTTTCTTTAAATCTATTGCTGTAATATTATACGCCTGTTCCCGTACCCTTTGAACTTTGGACTTTCCCGTTACTGCAACTTCGTTTAAAGCTGCCATATCTTCTTCCATCGTAACATTCTGAGTAGGCTTTCCTCCCAGCTTCAGAAAAATTGCCGTTTCTGTGGTTTTATAACCCACATGTGTAACCAGCAAAACATAATTTCCCGGCTTGGCACTAATTTTATACTCCCCTTTATTATTCGTCAGTGTACTGTATTCTGTTCCTTTTAAAGCTACCGAAACTCCTTCGGCAGTTTTCCCAAGATGATTAACAATAACTCCTGTTAAATTTACTTTGTCCTTTTGTGAGTACCCTTGAAGTGAAATAAAAAAAATGGCGATCAAGAGCATTAATCTACTTATTTGCATCTAATAAATTTTGGTTTGAAAATTAAATTAGCAACAAAATTAGGCTCTCAAAAGGTTTTTTCCAAGTTATTTTTAATTATTCTAAATAAGAATAGTGATTAACTTTTAAATAACAGAAAACATAACAAACAGATCAATACTTAAAGAATAATTAAATTTTACTTAAACTTTCCTTAAGAAATCATGAGATAAAAATTAAAAAATCCAGGCTGACCGCTCCTCAAATTTTCAAAAAAGGGCAAAAAAAAGCCCGACTAGAATCTAATCGGGCTTTAAAAATTTAGACTATCGAATTAAAAATCCAATTCAGAAATGGTCTTTTTTATCTCTTCAATAATTATTTTGATATCATTTTCAGTAGTGCGCCAATTGACAAAAGACGCTCTAATTCCTTTTCGGTTTTGATAAACGGTTGGCGTCATAAACACCTTTCCTGTGTCATTTAAATGCATCAAAAACGTACTTACATTGTCCTGATTATGGTCTCCTTTTAATGTAAAACAAACGTTATTCAGTCGGATTGGAGCCAACAGTTCGAAATTCTCTTCTTCGATAAGGGCGTTTGCAAAATGCAGTGCCAATGCCGTACTTTTCTCTACGATATCTTTAAATCCTTCTTTTCCGTAGGCCAGTAAAGAGAACCAAACCGGTAAAGCTCTTAATCGGCGTGAATTTTCAGGCAGCACATTCAGGTAATTAAAATTCTCCAGAGGATTCCCTAAATAAGGTGCGTTAGAATTTTGGAACGTCTCGATTTGCAGTCCAACATGCTCTTTTTTAATTAAATAAAAAGCACTTTCATAAGGCACGTTTAACCATTTGTGACAATCAATTGTAATACTGTCTGCACCTTCCCAGCCTTCTGTAAGATGTTTGAATTTTTCAGAAACTGCTGCAAAACCACCAAAAGCGGCATCAATATGCCACCAGAAATTGTATTTTTCTCTAAGTTTTGCAATAGCCACAAAATCATCAAAATCGGCTGTATTCACGGTTCCAGCGCTCGAAATCAGGATAAACGGCTCTCCATTTAAACTTTCTATATTCTTCTGCAGGTCGCCGATATCAATAGCTTCTCTATTGCCTTCTGCAGTTTTAAGCACCGTATAATTGTTACTTCCAATCCCCAGCATCGATAATGTTTTTATGGATGACGAATGAGGTGTTGCAGTTAAGATAGGTATGGGCCCGGATACTCCGTTTTTAGCAAAATCTTTTCCTGACTGGGCACCAATCCACTGTCTTGCCACTCCTAAACAGGTAAAATTTGACATGGTCGCTCCAGTCACAAATCCCCCTAAAAAAGATTCGGGAAGCTCTAATAACTGTCGCAATAAATGAATGGTCTCAAACTCGATTAGAGCCGAAGTTCCTCCTTGCGCCTTAACCGCCTGAGTATTCTGATCGTAAATTGTAGACAACCAGTCGCCCACAATAGAAGCTGGCGTTGATCCTCCGGTTACAAAACCTAAATACCTTGGCCCCGGAGAAGCTACCATCAATGGTGCCAATCTCTCCTTAAATTCTTCCAAAGCCCCTAATGACCCTAAGCCTGTCTCGTCTAGCTTTCGGGTTGGATCAATTGTGTTTTTACTGGAAGTTGGAACGTTTTCAAGATTGTCCAAAAACGCTATTCCGTGCTGTTTTGCTTTTTCCAGAATGTTTTCAAGATCGTTCAGATCATTTTGAAGTATTGAATTCATTGTAAACTACTTTTTATGCCTGGCTGTAAAACTTCTTTACTGCTAAAAATTAGCACACGGATTTTACAGGTTAAGCAGATTAACGCTGATTTTAGTATTAGATTTATTTGTTTTGAAAGACTGAAGCTACCACTTCGTTTTTTCGGAAAACCTCGAGACCACCATCGAACAAATGAGATCGCCATTGACATTTAGCAAAGTCGCTATCGGGTCGACCAGAGTTCCTAAAATCATAGCGACCGGCAGGGCTTGTTCCATTGGCAGGCCGTAAACTGTAATGGCCAGAACTTCTCCGATATAACCTCCATTTGGAATTCCACCTTCTACAATTGAAACGATTACGGTAATTCCGAGCGCCAAAAGTATGGTCGAAGGTGCCGTGAAATCTTTTCCAAACATGGCAAAAAGAACGGTTATTTTAAGGATAGAGGACATACTTGAACCGTCTTTATGCAAGGGCGCTCCAAGCGGAATGACCAAATTGCGAACGTGTTTAGGAATATTCATCTTCTCAGCGGCTTCCAGATTCGCAGGGATGGTGGCAATACTGCTGCAGGTTCCAACCGCCGTTAAAGCCGGCGTAATATTATTGCTCCAAAATACCACAAAAGCTCTTTTCCCTCCGGCCACTAAGGCGTACAAACTGAAAAATACAAAGAAATAGAATATACAGGCCGCATAATAAACCCCTAAAGGCTTGGCATAAACACCAAACAATTGCGGACCAAAAACTCCAACCTGATACGCAAAATAAGCCCCCAAACCAATTGGAGCCAATTTCATAATAAGGTTCAAAAGCTGCTTCATGACTTCGTTACCTGAATCAAGAAAACTTCTGAAAGCGCTTCCTTTTTCTCCGGATTGCAGACTGGCAAAACCAATTAGAAAAGAAAAAATAATAAGCGCCAGCATACTTTTTCGGGACAGTAATTCAAAGAAATCATTTACGGTAACCAGCTGTGCTATTTGCTCACCAATACTTCCTGATTGGATGTTTTCTATCGGGACTTTAGATAATATAATATTCTGATGAATTGGAAAAAGATATACTGCCAAAATCATTACAATTGCCGAAATTAAAATGGTGCTTAAAAAAACCAAAACCATGATTACAAACAGTTTTCCTAATTTCTCTGTTCTTTCCAGACTGGCAATTGAAGACGCAATGGTAAAGAAAATTAAAGGGATAATAGCCGTAAAGAGCAGATTGAGGAAAATATCTCCCAATGGTTTTATGACCTCAACTTTTTCCTTGAAAACTAATCCCAAAATACTTCCAAGCAAGATTCCGCCTAAAAGCAATAGAATACTGCTGTAACTTTTTAGAAAATCGATCTTTTTAATCTCCATAATTTTAAAGGATTACATTCAGAAATAGCAACATAAAATAAAGCCAATTAAATTACTCAAAAAAGGAGTACTAAAATTAACGGTATCATTTTTTTAATTCCAAAGAGTCAAATTACTTCGGAATCTATGAAAATATGCAAAAAAAATACGGTGAAGAAAATCAGGGGATCAACGTTTTCCTAATACCAAAGTGGTAAAATCTCTGTCTACCCATTCGCCCAGTTTACTTTTTACACTTTCAGTCAGCGTTTCTTTATGCACGACTTGGAAAGCTGTTTTCTCAATTAAACTTTCCGCTTTTTCAGTACTGTAAAGATTGAATTCAAACTGAGTAAAAGGCAGTTGTTTCATAAAACTTTCTTCGGCAAAGGTGATGCAAAAAGTACCCTCCGGTTTTAAAACTCTGTAAATTTCTGAGAGCAGCTTCTCCGGTTCCTGCCAAAAGTAAATGGTGTTTACCGTAAATATTTTATCAAAAGAGGCTTCTTCAAATGGAATATCGGTTCCACCATAAAGAGAAAAGTGAGCCTGCTTTTTAGCTACAAAAGCAATATTAATTTGTTGCGCTTCCTGACACATTAACTCCGACATTTCAAGTCCGTAGTAAGTCAGATCCTGGGCTTGCTCTAGTACATACTCTAAATGTCCGGCATTTCCGTGGCCTAATTCTAAAATTGCATTTCCCGATATTACGTGCAGATTTTGAACGGAATGGCGCGTCATATTGATGTTGATTTCATGCATCATATTCGCCATTTCTATTCCTTTTTCTCCTGTAGGATGCTTTAGCTGAGAGGCTATTGCCTGTAATTCTTCTTTTTTCATCATCTTTAAAATAAATTCAAAATTAATCCTAAAAAGCAATTATCGGTAAAATTTTGTCATTTCTACTACATCGAAATGACAAAATTTATGCATAAAATCTTAGAAAACCTGACGCGCAATCTGGCGGATATTCTCTGATTTCCCCATTGAATAATAATGTAAAACAGGAACTCCGGCAGCTTTTAATTCTAATGATTGCTGAACAGCCCACTCGATTCCGACTTGCTTGATTTCGGCATTGTTTTTACATTTATCTACAGCATCAATTAAATCCTCCGGCAAATCGATTCTAAAAATCTGAGGTAAAATCTGTAAATGTCTTTGAACGGCAATGGGCTTAATTCCCGGAATAATCGGAATTGTGATACCAATTTCTCTTGCTTTTTCTACAAAGGCAAAATATTTAGCATTATCAAAAAACATTTGGGTCACCACATAATCGGCTCCCGCATCTACTTTCTCTTTCAATCTTTTTAGATCAGATTGCAAAGAAGGAGATTCCAGGTGTTTTTCCGGATAACCCGCAACACCTATACAAAAATCGGCCTTATTATCAGCGTCCATTAATTCATGAAGATATTTTCCGCTGTTTAAGTTGTTGATCTGACGCACCAAATCAATAGCGTAACTATTCCCACCCGCTTTTGGCACAAAAGATTGCTCGTCTTTCATAGCGTCACCGCGAAGTGCCATTACATTATTGATTCCTAAATACTGGCAATCTACCAGCATGTATTCCGTTTCTTCCTGCGTAAATCCTCCGCAAAGCAAATGTGGCACCGTATCAACATTGTATTTATGTTTTATAGAAGCACAAATTCCAAGCGTTCCCGGACGCATACGTGTTAGCTTTTTATCTAAAAGTCCGTTTCCTTTATCAATATAGATATATTCTTCACGCGAAGTGGTTACATCAATAAATGGCGGTTTAAACTCCATCAACGGATCAATATTATCATACAATTCCTGAATGCTCTTCCCTTTTTGAGGCGGAATAAGTTCAAACGAGAATAATGTATTTCCTTTCGCGTTTTCTATATGTTCTGTTACTTTCATTCTTTTAATTATGAGTTATGAATTATGAGTTTTGAAAAATGGTGTAAAAAATCTGAATCAAAAAACATAAATCAAATATTGGTTGTTTCAAGTTTCAAGTTTCAAGTTGCCGTAGAAAACCTGAAACTTAAAACCTGAAACTTTTAGTTAATCTGCTATATTTGGGTTCAACCATTTCATGGCATAGTCGGTTGAAACATTGCGTCGTTTGGCATAGTCGACTACCTGATCCTCTTTTATTTTCCCCAGTCCGAAATATTTACTTTCCGGATTTCCAAAATAGTACCCTGAAACGGATGAAGCCGGCCACATTGCCATGCTTTCAGTTAATGTTACGCCTATTTCTTTTTCTACATTTAAAAGTTTCCAGATTGTTGGTTTCTCCAAATGGTCAGGACATGCCGGATAACCCGGAGCAGGACGGATTCCTTTGTACTCTTCAGAAATCATTTCTTCGTTAGTTAAGTTCTCATCTGATGAATATCCCCAGATTTCTTTACGTATTTTTTCATGAAGATATTCAGCGAAAGCCTCGGCAAAACGATCCGCTAATGCTTTCACCATAATCGAATTGTAATCGTCCAGATCTTTCTCAAATTCAGCTGCCCATTCATCAACACCAAAACCGGTTGTTACACAAAATGCTCCCATATAATCCACTTTCCCGCTTTCTTTCGGAGCGATAAAATCGGCTAATGCAATATTAGGAGCTCCTTTTGTTTTTTGCGATTGCTGACGCAAAGTCAAAAATGTCTGTAACGGTTTTCCGTTTTCATCTGTCAATTCGATATCATCATCGTTGATCTGATTGGCCGGAAATATTCCGTAGATCCCTTTTGCTGATAGTTTTTTCTCTGCTAAAATTACTTTCAGCATCGCCTGCGCATCCGCATAAACAGAAGTCGCTTCTTTCCCTACAACCTCATCTGTTAATATTGCCGGGAATTTTCCAAACAATTCCCAAGTTCTGAAAAACGGTGTCCAGTCGATATACGGAACCAAAACATCCAAATCGACTTCAACAATTTGTTCACCAATAATATTTGGCTTCACCGGATTGAAATTTTCCCAATCCAATTGTAATTTGTTTTTACGCGCGTCTTCAATACTTAAAAAATTCTTATCTCTCGAACGATTCAAAAATGTTTCTCTAAAAGAATCGTACTCTGCACGAATATCGCTTGCATATATTTTACGGTTATGATCTAACAGATTTCCGGCAACAGTAACAGCTCTCGAAGCATCGTTTACGTGAATAACCGTTTCTCTGTATTGAGGTGCAATTTTCACAGCGGTATGCGCACGCGAAGTGGTTGCTCCACCAATCATAATCGGAATTTTAATTCCTTGTTTGTCTAATTCTTTGGCCAGATACACCATTTCGTCAAGCGAAGGCGTAATCAATCCGCTTAGACCAATGATATCTACATTGTGTTCTATCGCAGCAGCAATAATTTTCTCCGGAGGCACCATAACACCAAGATCTACAATCTCGTAATTGTTACAGGCTAAAACCACCGAAACAATGTTTTTACCAATATCGTGAACGTCCCCTTTTACAGTAGCCATCAGGATTTTTCCGTTTCCTTGTTTGTCTCCGGCCTGTTTACTGGCTTCGATATAAGGCAATAAATAAGCTACCGCTTTTTTCATCACACGTGCCGATTTTACGACCTGCGGCAGGAACATTTTTCCGCTTCCGAACAAATCTCCTACGACATTCATTCCAGTCATCAAATTGATTTCGATAACTTCAATTGGTTTTGTAGCAGCCAAACGTGCTTCTTCTACATCTTCTTCAATAAAAGCATCCACTCCTTTAACCAGTGAGTGTGTAATACGTTCCTGAACCGTACCTAAACGCCATTCCTGAACCGCTTTTTCATCTGATTTTACTTCTCCTTTTACGTTCTCGGCAAAATCTAAAAGTCGTTCTGTTGCATCGTCACGTCTGTCCAGAATTACGTCCTCAACGTGCTCCAATAAATCTTTTGGGATGTCATCGTAAATCGAAAGCATTTCCGGATTCACGATTCCCATCGTCATTCCGTTCTTGATTGCATGGTACAAAAATACCGAGTGCATCGCTTCACGAACGGTATCGTTTCCTCTGAAAGAAAACGAAACATTACTTACCCCACCACTGATGTGCGCATGAGGCAAATTATCGCGAACCCATTTTGTTCCTCTGAAAAAATCCAGAGCATTCAAACGGTGTTCTTCCATTCCGGTTGCAACCGGAAAAATATTCAAATCAAAAATGATATCCTGAGGCGGAAAATCAACTTTGTTGACTAATATATCATACGAACGCTGACAAATTTCCACTCTTCGGTCATAATTATCAGCCTGACCTACTTCATCAAAAGCCATAATAATGGCTGCCGCTCCATAACGTTTGATTAATTTAGCGTGATGAATAAAGGCTTCTTCTCCTTCTTTTAATGAAATCGAGTTTACAACACTTTTTCCCTGTACTACTTTAAGACCCGCTTCAATGATTTCCCATTTCGAGCTGTCGATCATAATAGGTACTCTCGAAATGTCTGGTTCTGATGCAATTAAATTCAAAAATTTAGTCATTGCCTGAACGCCATCAAGCATTCCCTCATCCATATTAATATCGATGATTTGCGCCCCTCCTTCTACCTGCTGCCTTGCAATATCAAGTGCCTCGTCATATTTCTCTTCCTTGATTAAACGCAGGAATTTTCTCGAACCGGTAACGTTTGTACGTTCTCCAACGTTAACAAAAACACTGGTAGGTGTAATAATTAACGGTTCTAATCCTGATAATACAAGGTCTCTTCTATTTTCTGCCATTTTTCTTAAGGTACTAAGTTCCTAAGGTTCTTAGGTTCTGAGTTTTTTTATTCTATATTTCTGTAACTGTAAGATTTTAAAACCTTACAGGTATTTATGTTTTATGTTTTACCGATATGTTGTTCCTAACGGAACATTTATTTCTATTTTGTTTTTTTGTATATATTGGTCTGTTACAACCGCAACATATATAATGTTTCGTTCCTACGGAACTCTTGCTTTGGATGATACCTTTTTCAACGGAATAAATCCCGTTGCTACAAAATATGTCGTTCCTACGGAACTTTTACTTCCATTTTGATTTTTCTATGTATTTGCAGGTTACACCTGCATCATAGAAATAATATTTAGTTTTTACAAAGCCCGCTTTAACAAGCGAAAGTGAATCCGGTTTTAATTCTTCTTCCAAGACTATATAGTTTTCTTCTGGATTATTTAAGTCATATTTTACCTTGTAAAACTTATTAACAAGATCATAATCTCTACTTAAAACCGCGGACAAAATTTTTCTATCTGAATAGAAATAATATTTTAAATAATCTCTTTTCCCTTCATGTTCAATTCTAGTTGTAAATCCAATAGTTTCTCCTTTAAAAGTCTTTCCATACTTTTCAGATTCATCAGCATTTTTACGACTAAAAAGAATCATTAGCATTATTGCTATTATAAAACCAGCTACTGCCAAATAATTTACTTTCGCATCATTTCTTTCACCCATAACGATTAAGTCAAGACAGGCGCCACTCTCGGTTTATAATCCTTCGCCACCTCAGCAATTAATCGAATATGATCCGGAGTGGTTCCGCAACAGCCTCCAATAATATTGATTAAGTTATCGTCTAAGTATTCTTTGATTAAGGCTTGTGTCTGTTCCGGAGTTTCGTCGTATTGTCCGAAAGCATTTGGCAATCCTGCATTTGGATGTGCCGAAACATTAAACTGCGTATGTTGTGATAATGTTTTCAGGTATGGTTTTAGCAAATCGGCTCCTAAAGCACAATTGAACCCTACACTCAATAACGGAATATGTGATACTGAAATCAGGAATGCTTCAACCGTCTGTCCTGAAAGTGTTCTTCCTGAAGCATCTGTAATCGTTCCTGAAACCATGATTGGAATATCCAGATTGCGTTCTTCTTTTACTTCTTCGATGGCAAAAAGTGCTGCTTTTGCATTTAAGGTGTCGAAAATCGTTTCTACTAATAATAGATCACATCCACCATCCATTAAGGCTTCCGCCTGTTGTTTGTAGGCAATTCGCAAATCATCAAACGTTACAGCTCTGTACCCCGGGTCGTTTACGTCCGGTGACATACTTGCCGTACGGTTTGTTGGTCCGATAGAACCCGCTACGAAACGTGGCTTATCCGGATTTTTAGCGGTGAATTCATCCGCTACTTCACGGGCAATTTTCGCCGATTCATAGTTCAGTTCATAAACCAAATCTTCCAGGAAATAGTCAGCCATACCGATCGTAGTTCCTGAAAAAGTATTGGTTTCTACGATGTCTGCACCAGCTTCAAAATAAGCGGCGTGAACATCGCGGATTGCTTGTGGTTGTGTTATGGATAGTAAATCGTTGTTTCCTTTTAACGGATGCGGAAAATCTTTGAAACGCTCTCCTCTAAAGTCTTCTTCCGAGAAATTATAACGCTGCAACATCGTTCCCATTGCTCCATCAAGGATTAGGATATTTTTTTTTATTGCTTCCTGAATTGTTATTGACATATTTTTATTCTTTTAGCCACTAAGACACTGAGGTTCTTAGGCGCTAAGTTTTTTATTAATTCTATTTTCGCTTTAAATCCAACAGTTAAAAAATTCTGTCAGATCTAAAAGGTTTGTAACAAAAAGCGGGAAAGATTAAGCACAAAAAAATGCGTTAATGATTCGCTCATGATACTGAATTCAGTAAAATAATATTGTAAGGTTGTCAGGAAAAGTTTGAGAAATACGTGTAATGTATTTGTGTTATCTATCTTGAATACAAAGATGTTGTATTAAGTAGAATGTAGCACCTTCTTTATGATAAAGGGTTGCTAAGGTTTCATTGGGTCTTTCCCTCCGCCTTTCGTGATAACTTTCAATAATTTTAAGAACAGTGCAAAGTAAAGACATAGTCTCAACAATTGCAAGTGTTTTTTAAAGTTTCTGAGATGCTAAGGTTCTGAGGTTCTAAGTTTCTTTTTTTAAGAGGCCAAGAAACTGAGATGCTAAGTTTGAAATTACTTTGTGCTTTCCTACTATTTTACCAAATGTCTTTAAGCTCCAACGGAGCAACATTGCCATTCTGGTTTTTAATTATATGCCGCCCCGCTGGGGCTTTTTTACAAACACCGTCAATTCTATAAATATATCATCCCTACGGGATTTAACAAAAAGTTTAAAATAGTTTAGCTCCAGAGGAGCATAATATTTATAACAAAACTATCTCCATACACATGAAAGCTCCAACGGAGCGGCATTATCTTTCTTTCCTCTATCTATGTATCGCCCCTCGGGGGCTTTTTTTTCAAACACCGTTAATTCTATAAATATGGCATCCCGCTGGGATTAAAAAAACTCAAACTAAAAGTTTGAGCTTTCTATATATAAAATCTTAGAACCTTAGCACCTCAGTACCTCAGCACCTCAAAATATACGGCATCCCGCCGGGATTTAACAAAAAAAGCCCAAACTAAAAGTTTGAGCTTTCTCTATATAAAATCTTAGAACCTTAGCACCTCAATACCTCAGCACCTTAGAATTAAACTATCGCCTTAACAACTGCTTTTGGAGCTTCTTTACGAGTTCCGTCGAAACCATCTACACCTGAAACAGTAGTATATTTTAAAACGTATTTTTTACCCGGATTGATGATTTGATAAGCGGCCTGACACATTAAAGTAGCTTCGTGGAATCCACAAAGAATCAGTTTTAATTTTCCTGGGTAAGTGTTTACGTCTCCAATAGCGAAGATTCCCGGAATATTAGTTTGGTAATCTAATGCATTATTTACTTTAATGGCATTTTTCTCGATTTCTAATCCCCAGTCTCCGATTGGTCCTAATTTAGGTGTTAATCCGAAAAGCGGAATAAAATAGTCTGTTTCAATTTTACGGTGCGCTCCGTTTTCTTCGATATCTAATGATTCAACATGCTCAGCACCATTGATTCCGATCACTTCTGCCGGTGTGATTAATTTAATTTTTCCGGCTGTCTTCAATTCCTGTACTTTTTCTACTGAATCTAAAGCTCCTCTAAATTCATTTCTACGGTGAATTAAAGTAACTTCTGAAGCTACATTCGCTAAAAAGATACTCCAGTCTAAAGCCGAATCTCCTCCTCCGGCGATTACAACCTTTTTGTTTCTGAATTTCTCCGGATTTTTAATGAAATATTTAACTCCTTTATCCTCATAAAACTCGATATCTTCAATAAGTGGTTTACGTGGCTCAAAACTTCCCAAACCTCCTGCAATAGCAATAACCGGTGCGTGAAATTTAGTTCCCTTATTTGAAGTTACAATAAAACTTCCGTCTTCTTGCTTCTCAATCGTTTCCGCACGCTCTCCTAACGTAAAACCAGGCTCAAATTGTTTGATTTGCTCCATCAGTCCGTCGATTAAATCTCCTGCCAATACTTCAGGGAATCCAGGAATATCATAAATAGGTTTTTTTGGATACAATTCCGAAAGTTGTCCTCCTGCTTGTGGTAAAGCATCTAAAATATGACATTTTAATTTTAATAATCCTGCCTCGAAAACGGCAAATAATCCTGTTGGGCCTGCTCCAATTATAAGTATATCTGTTTTAATCATTATGTTGTTGTTTATAATCATTCTTAATAATGCAAAGGAACGAATAATTTATTCTAATTTCAATGATTTTTGTCATTGATTTCCTTGCGGAATTTTTTACTCTTTATTTTTTAATGAAGCGGTTATTTCGTTCATCCATCGGGTTAAAACCCGACGCTACAATAGGAACTGTTCTTACGGAACTATTACTATTCCTTATTTTTCAATGAAGCTGTGATTTCGTTCATTCTTTTCACTTTCTCTTCAAAATTACCTTTCAATGTCTTTCGATATTCATTGAGGTTTTCAACCATTTTATTTATATCCTCCGGAATTACCTCTTCAAAAAACTCACGAAGTCTTTTGGCTGTTGTTGGCGATTTTCCGTTGGTCGAAATGGCAATTTTTACATTGCCTTTGGTTACGATTCCACCTAAATAATAATCACATAAATCCGGTGTGTCTGCAATATTGCAAATCAAATAACGCTTTCGGGATAATTCATATATCTTTTTATTGACTTTTAGATTATCCGTACAGGCAATTACCATATGGCGTCTTTTAAGCATTCTCTTTTTAAACTTCGATTTTGTTAATGTAATCGAAGGATGTTTCTCAGCCAAAACCTTTATTTCCAAATGAAAATTTGGAGCGACTACCTCAACATTTGCATTGGGACTCGACTTTAATAAAAAAGAGAGCTTTTCCAATCCTACATTTCCTCCGCCAACAATAAGAACATTTAGATTGTGAAGCTTCAGGAATACAGGATATAATTCGTTTTGTTCCATTTTAATTCAATTTCATCCAATCAAAATTAGATGATTTTTTGCTTTCATCAGGTTAAAAATCCAATTTTATACCCAAGACATTTTACGGACTGAAAATCACCGTTATGATAGGAATCATTTTTACGGCACTTTATCTCACCATTTCTTTTGAGAGAAATTCTTCGTAAAATCCTTTTAGTTTATTGCTTTCGCGAACAACTTCTCCAAGCACAATAATTGCTGGTGAACTCAGTTTCTTCTCTTTTACAATTTCCAGAATCGAATTTACGGTTCCTACACCTACTTTTTCATCGGGCATTGTTCCATTTTGAATGATCGCAACGGGCAAATTTCCTTTGTTTTCTTTTTGAAACAAATCAATAATCTGAGGCAATTTGTGCATTCCCATCAAAATTACGACTGTTGCTGATGACTGTGCAGCCAAAGCAACGTCTGAAGATAATTTCCTGTCAGAAGTTGTACCAGTAATGGCCCAAAAACTTTCGGAGACACCTCTTTTGGTGATTGATATGCCTTGGCTTGCCGGAACTGCCACTACCGAAGATATTCCGGGAACCACTAACGTCTCGATTCCAAAACTTTCGATGAATTCAATTTCTTCACTTCCACGTCCAAAAATAAACGGATCACCACCTTTTAAACGGACTACATTTCCGTAGGTCAAAGCATTATCCACAATAAGCTGATTAATCTGATCCTGCGTGTATGCATGATTGCCTATTTTTTTTCCAACAAAAATCCGAATCGCATTTTTAGGGGCGTGTGCTAATATCTCTTCATTGGCCAATGCATCGTACAAAACCACATTCGCTCCAGCAAGTGCTTTTACAGCTTTCAGCGTAAGCAAATCCGGATCGCCGGGACCCGCACCAACTAAAGTTACTTTTGGTTTGATATTAAGCATTTTCTAATTGTTGAGCTCTATATTTTTCTATCGTATCAAAAAATGCAATTCCTTCCTGAATGTATTGTTTTGCAAATGCTTCTGAAGGTTGTATTGCATTGATTTGATACACTAATTCTCTAAATGATGTTGCCAGTTCAATTTTACCGGTCGCAATGAAAACGGTATCAAACAAATCAACGATTCCTGCATGATTGTTTGTTTTTTCATTTTCAGAAAGCAATAAAGCTTTTGCACCATTTACAAATCCGGCATAAGCATGGTAAATCGCATCTGACCATTTATTTTCGTCGAAAGATTCCTGTGCGAATGTTAATTTGTCTTTGGCTTCTAACAATAAGGTCGCCACCAAATCAATTACCACTCCGGCACATTCTCCAACTCCTACTGCTTTTACATAATTATCTGCATTACCCCAATCTACGAAATCAGCTTCAGTTAAATTGGTTACATCAGCGTAAGGTTTTAAGATTTCATAGAAATACTTCTCTCCTTTTGAATCATAATAATCAAGAAACTTTTGTCCGCTTCCATTGGTATCAAAATCATTTAAGATCGTACGCAACGCATCCGGTCCTCTACGACTAGGTACTTTAATTACTTTATCGGCAAAACGACCTACTCCGTTTCCTAATCTTCCTCCGCCTAACAAAACCTGTAAAGCCGGAGCTACCAGTTTTCCGGAATTGATTGACATTCCCTGAAATCCAATTGCCGACATATTGTGCTGTCCGCAAGCATTCATACAACCACTGATTTTGATTTCAATTTCGCGGTTGTTTAAATACTGAGGATATTCAGCATTTAATACTTTTTCTAATTCTTCTGCAATTCCGGTACTACTTGCAATCCCCAAATTGCAAGTATCTGTACCCGGACAAGCTGTAATATCTGCCGTTGAATTATATCCTAAATGAACAAAGTTCAGTTTGGCCAATTCCTGATAGAAGAAAGGCAAACTCGCTTCTTTCACATGACGTATTACAATATTCTGACGCAATGAAAAACGAAGTTCATTTGCGGCGTAATTTTTAATTAAATCGGCTAATAATCGGGCTTTATCGGTGTAAAAGTCTCCTAATAAAACTTTGATTCCAATAGCGTAATAACCTTCTTGCTTTTGAGCAATTACATTAGATTTTTTCCAGGCTTCGTATGCTTCTGTATCTTCAATGGTAACTTGTGGCACTTCTAATAACGGTTCCGGAATTGGTCCGTCAAAAGCTGTGGTGTCAATTTCGTACGTTTCAAAAGCGATTGCTTTTTTCTCTTTTTCAACCAAATCAAGGAAAACATCTCTTCCCATTTCTTTGATCAGGAATTTCATACGAGCTTTCATTCTCTTAGCACGTTCACCGTATCGATCAAAAATACGAACGATTCCTTCTGCTGTTGGAATGATCTGATTTGCCGGAACGAATTCGGAAAGTAATTCGGCATGAGCAGGCTGAGAACCTAAGCCTCCACCAAACATGATTTTGAAACCACGCTCACCATTTACAATTTTTGGAATAAATCCTAAATCATGTAAATAACTTAAAGCAGTATCTTCATCAGAGGACGAGAACGAAATTTTAAATTTACGTCCCATTTCCTGACAGATAGGATTTCTTAAAAGATATTGAAATAAGGCATGTGCATAAGGCGAAACGTCAAATGGTTCGTTTACATCCACACCTGCCAATTCGCTTCCTGTAATATTTCGAACAGTGTTACCACAAGCTTCACGCAAAGTAACATCATCTTTGGCCAGATTTGCCCAAAGTTCCGGAGTTCTGTCCAGACTTACATAGTGAATCTGAATGTCCTGACGTGTTGTAATGTGCAAACGCCCTGTAGAATATTCATCAGAAACTTTTGTAATACGAATCAATTGTTCGCTGGTTACTTTACCATAAGGCAGTTTAATACGAATCATTTGAACACCTTCCTGGCGTTGTCCATAGATTCCACGTGCTAAACGAAGACTACGAAAACGCTCATCATCAATTTTTCCTCCACGGAACAAATGAATCTTTTTTTCTAACTCGATAATCTCTTTCTGAACTACCGGATTTTCTATTTCTGTTCTAAAACTTTCCATTTTTATTTCGCTTTAGGCTTTTTTTTAGCTTTAAGCTTTAGGCTATAAGCTTTTTAAAATACCTTGTTATACATTTTCGCTTAAAGCTTACAGCCTAAAGCTTATTGCTTATAGCAGGTTTACCTGATGAATCCTACTCCTGCTGTTGTATTCGTTGCAGTATCAATTAAGATGAATGCACCGTTTGATTTATTGTCATTATAGGCGTCAAAATATAACGGCTTGCTTAATTTAATGCTTACTTCTCCTATCTCGTTAATTGCTAACTGCGATGCCGGTGTTGTTCCTGAGTAATCTGTTGCAATTGTATTTTTAATACTTTCTACTTTTGCCAAAACCGAATTGGTGTTGTGCTGAACAATATATTTGGTACCCGGAACCAGTTTTTTACTGTCCATCCAGCAAACTGTTGTGTGTATTTCTTTTTCAATTTTTGGAAGTTCTGACGATTTTACAATCATATCACCTCTTGTCACATTGATATCATTTTCTAATTCGATGGTAATCGAAGAACCTGCAACGGCTTCATCAAATTGTTTGTCGAAAAAGTGAATTTTTGAAACTTTTGATTCTGTCAATGAAGGCAGTACTGTTACAGCGTCTCCTACTTTTATTGAGTTTCCGTATAATTTCCCGGCATAACCTCTAAAGTCATGGTATTCTTCCGTTTTAGGACGAATAACGGTCTGAACCGGAAAACGTGCTTTCCCCTGCTCGTAAACATCATGAGAATGCAATCCTTCTAAATGCTCCAGCACCGTTTGTCCATCGTACCACTTCATGTTTTCTGATTTGTCCACAACATTTCCTCCGTTGATGGCACTTAACGGAATGTAACTTACGTTTTGTTCTTTGAAAGTGCTTTTAGCATTCAAAGCCTGGAAATCGGCTTTGATTTTATTGAAAACTTCTTCTGAATAATCAACTAAATCCATTTTGTTGATCGCCACAATCACCTCTTTTACTCTCAATAAATTATTGATAAAAAAATGACGGTACGTTTGCTCGATTACGCCTTTTCTCGCATCAATTAAGATAATGGAGACCTGAGAAGTCGAAGCTCCCGTTACCATGTTTCTGGTATATTCTACGTGTCCCGGAGTATCGGCAATAATGTAACTTTTCTTTGCAGTCGAGAAATAAATATGAGCCACATCAATTGTGATTCCTTGTTCTCTCTCCGCCACTAATCCGTCAGTTGCCAGTGAAAAATCAAGATAATCGTATCCTTTTTGTTTACTGCTTTTCTCGATCGCTTCGATTTTATCTGTCGTCAATGATTTTGTATCGTACAGTAATCTTCCGATCAAAGTACTTTTCCCGTCATCTACACTTCCTGCTGTTGCTATTTTTAAAACGTCCATTCTATTTTATTTTGTTTCAGGTTTAAAAATTTAGTTTCAGGTTTCAAGTTGATTTCCTTTGAACTAAAGTTTCAAGCTGTATGTTTTTTTTGTTTTCTTGATTCTACTTTTTAATTATCAATTGTCAATTATCAATTATCAATTAAAAATACCCTTGTTGTTTTCTCTTTTCCATTGCCGCTTCAGAACGTTTATCGTCAATTCTGGCTCCTCTTTCAGAAATCGTAGAGCTTCTGATTTCTCCTACTACTTCTTCGATGGTTGCTGCATAAGATTCAACAGCTGCTGTACAGCTCATATCTCCAACGGTTCTAAAACGAACAATTCTTTCTTCGATTTGTTCGTCTTCTTCCTGGTACACAAAAGGAGAATGTGACCAGATCAAACCGTCTCTCAAAAAAACTTTTCTTTTATGTGAGAAATAAATAGATGGAATTTCGATATGTTCTTTCTCGATATAACTCCATACATCTAATTCTGTCCAGTTTGAAATTGGGAAAACACGAACGTTTTGACCATTCTCTATTTTTCCGTTTAAAATGTCAAATAATTCCGGACGTTGGTTTTTTTCATCCCATTGACCAAAATCGTCACGAACTGAAAAAATACGCTCTTTCGCTCTTGCCTTCTCCTCATCACGACGCGCTCCTCCGATACAGGCATCAAACTTAAATTCTTCAATTGCATCTAAAAGTGTAGTCGTCTGTAAACTGTTTCTACTGGAATATTTACCGGTTTCTTCTACCACTTTTCCTTCGTCGATAGCATCCTGAACATTACGTACAATTAGTTCTAACCCTAACTCTTCTACCAATTTGTCTCTGAAAGCAATAGTTTCCGGAAAATTATGTCCGGTATCAACATGCAAAAGAGGAAACGGGATTTTGGCAGGGAAGAATGCTTTTTGTGCCAAACGCACTAATGTTATCGAATCTTTTCCTCCAGAAAAAAGTAAAACCGGTTTATCAAACTGTGAAATTACTTCTCTGAAAATATATATTGCTTCGCTCTCTAAAGCGTTTGTTTTTAATACTGAACTCATTTTGTTTTTTTGTTTCAAGTTTAAAGTTTCAGGTTGTTGTTTATTGTGAGTTTCCTAAAACTTTCTACTATTATTCTTTACTTTCTTTACTCTTCATCGGGTTAAACTCCGACGATATATTATAAATCTTCTTCTTGCATTCCCATCGGATTAAAATCCGACGCTACAATATGGGTCGTTCCTTCATCTTCATCGGGTTGAAACCCGACGCTACGATATCGGTCATTCCTTCGGAACTCAAAAATCTATATTCTTTAATTCTTTAATCTATTCTCTTGCCTCTAGCTTCTTTCTTCTACCTACTCTTTCTTAGCACTATGCAATCCACATTCTTTATGACTGGATTCCCACCACCATCTTCCGGCTCTGATATCTTCACCCGGAAAAATTGCTCTCGTACAGGGTGCGCATCCGATGCTTACAAAACCTTGTTTGTGCAAAGCATTTTGAGGAACATTGTTTTCGGACAAATAAGTTTCAACCTCTTCTAATGTCCACTTCAACAAGGGATTGAACTTTATAATTTCAAAACCTCCGTCGTATTCAAACAATTGTAAATCGTTTCTATTCTCGGATTGTTCTGCCCTTAAACCTGTAATCCAGACCGAATTTCCTGCTAAAGCTTTTCGTAACGGAACTACTTTTCGAATAAAACAGCATTCTTTTCTGTTCTCAACCGAATCATAAAAACTATTCGGCCCTTTTGACTGAAGTAAACTCTCTATGGCTGCCGCTTCCGGGAAATAAACCTCAATTGGCTTTTTGTATTTTTTTAATGTTTTATGAAAAACATCATACGTTTCCTGAAATAACCTTCCGGTATCAAGTGTAAAAATGGCTATATCCTGATTGCTTTTTGCAATAAAATCAGTTATAACCTGATCTTCCTGTCCAAAAGATGTTGAGAAGATTACTTTTCCTGGGTATTCATTTGCTAAGAAAGCCAATGTTTCGTCAAGTGAAAAGTCTTTCGTTTTATCTAATAATGATTGTATAATAGTCGCACTCATATTCTCTCTCTTTCCTTCTAAAAAATATTACAATAATTTAGATAATGTTTTTAAACTTAATAATATAATTAAAATACCAACCGCAATCATCATTGGTTTTCTTCTGATTTTATTTAAAAGATAAGCTCCCAATGGTGCTGCAATTACACCTCCCAAAATCAAACCTATAATAACCTGCCAGCCATGGATTCCGCCAAAAAGCATGAAAGTTAAACCACTTGCAAATGAAATTGCAAACTCGGCTGCATTTACAGAACCTATAGTGTATCTCGGATTTCTGCCTCTTCCTAACAAGGTTGAAGTTACAATCGGCCCCCAGCCTCCGCCTCCAACTGAGTCCATAAAACCTCCAAAAACAGCCAAAGCTCCAAGTTTTTTAGTTTTCTTCTTGATGATTTTTTTAACTAAAGCTTTTCTAATAATTATAATAGCCAAAACAATCATATAAACTGCAATAAAAGGCTTTATAATATCTCCGTTAATAACATCCGATAATAAATAAGCACCTGTAATGGAACCTAAAACCCCGGAATTAATAAATGTTTTACCAATTTTTTATTGATATTTCCAAATCGGTGGTGAGAAAGTGCCGATGCTCCAGTGGTAAACATTTCAGAAACGTGAACTGCCGTACTGCTAATAACCGGCGGAACCCCGTATGCTAATAAAAATGATGTAGAAGTTGCTCCATATCCCATTCCTAAAGTTCCATCCACCAATTGTGCAAAAACTCCAATCGCAAAAAATACTAAAAATTCCTGATTAAAACCGTCAACAAATGCATTCCATGAAAATTCCGCATGGTGATTGTAGATCAAAGTCGTCAACAAACCTATCAGTAAAGCTGCCGGTACCAAAACCCACAATCTTTCTTTAATTGTGGCATCAGCCTTAACTGCTGCGGTATTTATTTTAAGTTCCTTTTCCATTCCTGTGACTTGTTTTTGCTTTAAAATCTATTACCCTATCGGGTTAGTAGATTGAATGGCAAAATTACTACTTATTTCTAAATATCAAAACAATATTTGATTTTTTTACATCCTCCTTATCTTAATAATAACAAAAAGGAATCCATAACAATATCCATCAATCGTCAAACGGCTCAAAAAAAACATATAAAACTGTATTACAGAACTATAACAGTAAAAATTTCATCATTTTTTAAATAGTATTTTTAAAGTCTACAACATCCATAGGATAATTATAAAAATGTTGTTATTTTTACAGCAAATATTTATCCATGGATTTCCAAATAGGTCTTATAATTGCAGGTTTAGCAGTAGGTTTTATAGTGGGGTTAACAGGTGTTGGAGGCGGTTCTTTGATGACTCCAATTTTATTATGGTTTGGTATCCCCCCAACAACAGCAGTTGGTACCGATTTACTTTATGCTGCTTTTACTAAAGCCGGAGGGGTGTTCGTTCACAACAAAAAAGGCAACATCAACTGGAAAATCACAGGCTGGCTGACTTTAGGGAGTGTTCCTGCCGCTTTGGTCACCTTATGGATTCTGAACAGTATCAAAACCGACATTGAAACTATAAATCATGTTATCAAATACAGCTTAGGCTGGGCATTGTTATTTACTTCGGTTGCTATTATCTTTAAAAAAAGACTTTTAGAATTCTCTCAAAAACATGCCGGAGATAAATTTCACAGCGAAAGTACCACTCAAAACACACTAACTATCGCCATAGGTGTTCTATTAGGTGCTACTGTAACTCTAACTTCAATTGGTGCGGGAGCTTTAGGAACTGTCACTTTATTTTTTCTTTATCCGCTACTGCCGACCCCTCGTTTAGTAGGAACTGAAATTGCACATGCCGTTCCTTTGACATTAGTTGCGGGAATCGGACACGCCTCAATGGGAAATTTAGATCTTGCTTTATTAGGGCAATTATTGATGGGCTCGCTTCCGGGAATTTATATGGGAAGTATGCTGAGCGGAAAAGTTCCAGATCAATTCCTTAGAAATGCGATTGCCGTAATGCTTTTTATGGCAGGATATAAATTGATTTTCTAACGTATTACTACTCTTTAAAATATAATCTGAATCTAAAAAGAAAAGACCATTTCATTAAAAATATTGAAATGGTCTTTTTTATAGGAAATCCCAGAATAGAGATCTGCTTAAAATGCAATATCTGCTAACGAGTTACTCTCCAGAATTTTAAGTGTATTATCTCTCACTTCGGTCATTAAACGTCTTGCAGCACAGGTAGATTCATCATCACAATCATCACATCTTTCGTAAAAATTATGACTTGCACAGGGAAGCAATGCAATAGGCCCTTCGAGAATGCGATAGACTTTGGCCATACTAATGTCTTTTGGGTCTTTTATCAGATAATAACCTCCGCCTTTTCCTTTTTTAGCCCCCAGAAATCCTGAGTTTCTAAGCAACAGCAAAATACTTTCCAAAAATTTAATCGAAATATGTTCACTTTTCGCAATTTCAGCAATTTGTACCGGCTCATTGTTTTCACGTCTGGCCAGGTAAGTTAAAGCTTTGATTCCGTATTTAGTTTTCTTTGAAAGCACGTTATATCTATTTTAATTGCTATTGCCAATTTTAGGCCTCTGACCCAAAACAACAATCGTCTTGTTTTTCTGCCACAAAAATAAACTTTTTAAATGAGAATAGTAATAGAACAAAAATTTAAATTCTACTAAATCAGTATAGTTTAAATAAAACCCAATAAAAAACGGCCTTTAACTGTTTTTTTTTCGTTAAAAGCCGTCATCTTAATAAAATTTTCAAAATATCATTGCAAACCAAGGACGCATTATTTTCCGTTCTGTATAGCTGATGATTCTCTTTTTTAATCATTTTATGGACCACATTCAATTCAAAAAACCATTGTGAGTCCGGTTTGTTTGGATCTTCTTCTCCAAAGTATAATTTTATACCACAATTTGGAACTTCAGCTTCGTATCTTAATCTTGTTGACGAAACAGCAAACAGATGAGTAGTATTTAATCCTCGCAAAGAAGCTTTCCAACCAATAGTTCCTCCAATGCTAAATCCTAAAACAACTATTTTTTCTGTTTCTAATTGAAGTATTTTTTGAACTGCACGATCAATACCGCCGTTTAAAAATTGATTATGAATATCGCTTTCAATAAGGTTATCAGAATTAATATCAGCCAATTCCAGAACATCATAATACTGAATCTCAAATTCAGACCTTAATAATTCTGAATAGATTTTTATCCACTCCGGATCTTTACCTCCAAATAAATCTGATAAAATAAGTAATCTTGGTTTTATCATAGTGTAAAGATAAGATTTTAGATATCAGCATAAAATCTAATATCTAAAATCAGAAATCTAAAATTATCTTAAGAAAGCGCTTGTTTCAAATCAGCAATTACATCTTCTACGGTTTCTAAACCTACAGAAACACGCACAAGACCTTGTGTAATTCCGACTGCCAGCTGATCTTCTTCAGACAGCTTACTGTGTGTTGTTGAAGCAGGATGCGTCACAATCGATCTCGTATCGCCAATATTTGCAGATAGCGAGCAAAGTTTTATTTTATCTAAAAATTTTCTTCCTGCTTCAATTCCGCCTTTAATTTCAAAAGCGATAATATTTCCACCCAATTTCATTTGCTTTTTGGCAATTTCATATTGTGGATGTGATTTCAGGAATGGATATTTTATACTATTCACATTTGGATGTGCCTCTAAAAACTCTGCTACTTTTAAAGCATTTTCACAGTGTTTTTCAACGCGAACTGCCAATGTCTCTAAACTTTTTGACAAAACCCATGCATTAAACGGAGACAAAGCCGGTCCTGTATTTCTGGAGAACAAGTAAATCTGTCTGATTAAATCTTCGCTTCCAACCGTAACTCCGCCTAAAACTCTTCCCTGACCGTCAATCAATTTAGTTGCTGAATGTACGACCAGATGCGCTCCAAACTTTATAGGTTGTTGAAGGTAAGGCGTGGCAAAACAGTTATCGATAATTAAAATCAGGTTGTGTTTTTTAGCAAGATCACCTAACAATTGTAAATCGATCACATCAACACCCGGATTTGTAGGCGACTCTGCGTATAAAATTTTTGTATTCGGTTTAATAAATCCTTCAATGGTTTCCGGCTTGCTAATATCAAAATAAGAAGTTTCGATATTCCATTTTGGAAAATACGTCATAAACAAAGCATGTGTCGAGCCAAAAACACTGCTCGCAGACACGATATGATCTCCTGAATTTAATAAGGCCGCAAAAGTAGAATATACCGCTGCCATTCCGGTTGCAAAAGCATAGCCTGCCTCTGCGCCTTCCATTTTACAAATTTTGTCCACAAACTCTGTGGTATTCGGATTGCTGAAACGGCTGTAAATGTTTCTTTCTTTTTCTTCTGTAAAAGAAGCTCTCATGTCTTCGGCATCTTCAAATACAAAACTTGATGATAAGTATAATGGCACCGAATGCTCTAGATACTGACTTCTTTCTAATTGCGTTCTAATGGCCTGGGTTTCAAAACCAAATTCTTCTGTGTTCATTTTTTTTGTTTTTCTTGTTTCAAGTTTCAAGTTTCGGCATTGTTTAAAACAAAAACTTAAAATTTAAACGGTATAGCGTTATTAATTAATATTCATTTCGAAAATTATCTAATTCTCAAATTGACTAAAACACGAATTGCACCGATTAGCACAAATTCGCTTTTTATAAAATTTCACAAAGATTCACAAAGCAAAACGCAGTGTTTCGCCTGGAGTTTAATATGAATTTTCATTGTGTGATTAAAAATCAAAAAATTATCTAATTGACTAATTATCTAATTATTTTAATTCTTCGTTGTTCAGAACCACTTTATATTTTATAGTAGCAGTTGGCTCAATTGTTTTAGAAACCGAGCAATATTTCTCAAAAGAAAGCTGGGCTGCACGTTGTGCTTTTTCAGGGTTAATGTCTCCTTCTAAATAAAAAACCACATAGATTTCTTTAAAAGGTTTTGCTTCACCAACTTGCACACGCTCTCCTTCTACCTCAGCATTAAATGAAGTGATTTCCTGACGTTGTTTTTTTAAGATCGAAATCATATCAATGGCGCTGCATCCCGCAACCCCCATTAATACTAATTCCATTGGACTTGCACCTAAATCGCTTCCGCCAAATTCGGCTCTGCTGTCAACATCCACTACATGACCACGTTCGTTTTTAAGTTTAAAATGAAACGCGTCATTTACTCTGTTCAAAGTTACTTTCATTGTGTTGTTATTTTTTTATTTTTTATTCTTTGCAATCTTATCCTTTCGACGTAAGGAAAAATCACATTAGATTGTTGACAAAGATTAGAATTCTTCGTTGCGGAGTTCCTTGTGTGATTTACTTCGTCTGTTCGCTATCGCTCAAGTCTCCTTACGTCAAAATGACAAATCAGAAATCCAAAATCTAAAATCTGCAATTTAAAATTTAAAACCCCTTACCCTTTATCTGATAATCTCAAAATATCACCAAACACTCCTCTCGCTGTTACCGCAGAGCCTGCACCAGCTCCCTGGATTACGATTGGACGGTCTCCGTAAGATTCGGTATAAATTTCGAAGAAAGAATCAGATCCTTTTAATCCGCCCAAAGCGGTGTCAGAAGGCACGGAAACTAGCTTTACTTCCAAAATCCCTTTATCGTTTTGTAAATCTCCTGACAATTCACCAATGTATCTCAATACGTGATTTGGCTTTTGATCGGCTTTGATTTTTTCATAAATTGGATCGAACTCTTTCAATTTCGTTAAGAAATCTCCAACGTTGCCTTCACGCAAATGTTCCGGAATTAAATTCTGAATCGAGATTTCTTCAAATTCATTCTGCAAGTCTAATTCTCTTGCCAGAATCAATAATTTTCTTCCCACATCATTTCCGCATAAATCCTCACGAGGATCCGGTTCTGTGTATCCGTTATCAATTGCTTCCTGCAAAATCTCACTAAACGGAACATCTTTTGCCGAAAAATTATTGAATAAATAACTTAGTGTTCCGGAGAATACCCCTTTTATCTTTGTGATGTTTTCTCCTGAAAGGTGTAATAATTTAATCGTATCAATTAATGGCAATCCGGCACCAACATTGGTTTCGTATAAATAATTCTTCTGATTTTCGGCTAAAGATTTTCTCAATTCTTTGTAAAAGCCGTAACTGAGTGTATTGGCTACTTTGTTAGAAGAGATTAAATCAAAACTGCTCTCCACCAGCGGAATATAATTCTCAACAAATTTTGCACTGGCGGTGTTATCAATCGCAATCAGGTTTTCTAAATGATGCTGATTCGCATAAGCAATAATATCCTGAATGGTATAGGCAAGTCCTTCCTTTTCAATGTCTGTTTTCCAGTTCGAACTTACTCCGTTTTTATCTAAAAGTACTTTTTTAGAATTGGCAATTGCAAAAACATTCAGTCTCACATCTTTTCTTTTCTCGATAGCGTCAGTCGATTCTAAAATCTGATTGATTAAAGTTCCTCCCACTAATCCGTGACCAATAATCGCAATATTGATTTTTTTGGAAACTCCAAAAATCTCTCCGTGAATTACGTTCAAGGCTTTATGTAGTTCAGATTTTTTAACAACCAAACTCACGTTTTTACCCGTAACGGTGTTATTGAACAAAATTGGAACAATTTTATTTTTAATTAATGCCGTGTATGGTTTATGAAAAGTACTCAAATCCTGACCGATAATCGAAATTACCGAAACATTATCGGTTACCGTAATTTGATTTACATCTTTAGAATAGAAGTCATTTTCGAACTCTTTTTCTAATTCAACCATTGCCAATGTAGCCTTGTCGGTCGCCACCACAAGACCAATACCTCGCTCTGAAGAACCTTGCGAAATAATACTCACACTGATGTTGTGATCGCCCATTACTTTAAAAATTCGGGCATCTACACCTGCTTTCCCAAGTAATCCGCGGCCTTCCAGATTCACCAAAGACACATTCTCTAAAACAGAAAGTGTTTTTATTCCTTCTTTAGCTGAATCAGAGGTAATTAAAGTCCCGCGATTTTCATGATTAAAAGTATTTAAAATACGAAGCGGGATATTTTTTTCCAATAATGGAATAATAGTCTTAGCATGCAAAATGGTAGCGCCAAAATTGGCTAATTCGTTCGCCTCATTAAACGACAGGAATTCTATCTTTTTAGCATCGGCAACCAAATCAGGGTTTGCGGTGTAAATTCCGTCAACATGCGTAAAATTCTGCAATTCTTCGGCATTCAGGTAGTTTGCAATTAGCGACGCGGTATAGTTACTTCCGTTTCTTCCTAAAGTGGTTGTATCGTTGTTATTGTTAGATCCAATAAAACCAGTTACGATGTTAACTGTTGAACCGTTGTGTTCTTTAAAATAATTGATCACATTTTTCTTAGAAAGCTGTTCCAAAGGCTGTGCATCACCAAATTTAGAATCGGTTTTCAACAATTCTCTTGAATCGACAAAATTTGCCGGAACTCCTTTTCCGATTAGAATAGCTGTCAGCAATTTAGCCGAAAGTAATTCTCCTTTTGATAAAATCTGATCTTTAATTTTATTGCTGTAATCACCAATCAGACTTACTCCTTCAAAAAGTTTCTCGAGCACATTAAATTCTTCAGATAAATCAACCTGAGGATAATCTGAAACCTGATACGCTTTAAAATTTTCAAATAATGGTTTATAATCCCCATTTTTCGCAGCAATTTTTAAAATGTACTCTAACTCGTCTGTTGCATTTCCGCGGGCCGAAACCACAACAGCTATTTTTTCATTCTGCTGTACTTTATCCGTAATAATTGAAACTACTTTATTAAGTCCTTCTCCGTTTGATAACGATTTACCGCCAAATTTTAATATTTTCATTTTATTTTTCTATTGTTTCTGCCTTAAAAATATCGGCAAGTAAATGATCTAATTGTTTGTACTCGATTAAAAAAGCGTCATGTCCGTGAACAGAATCTATTTCGCTGTAAAAAACATTGTCTTTGAACTTTTTTAATTCCTGATAAGTCTCCCGATTTTCTTTGGGTATAAAAAACAAATCCGAATTGATTCCGATAATGTGAATCGCGGCGTCTGTTTTAGATAACAAAGTCTCGAAATCTTCTCTGTTTCTGGTGATGTCTATGGTTTTTAGCAATTGGTTCATGAGTTTATAAGAAGCCAATTGGTATCTTTTTTGCAGTTTTTCGCCGTGATGTGCCAGCCAGCTTTCGATATTAAAAACAGGACGATTGGCATTAATGGTACGTTGAAATTTCTCTTTGAATGATTCCGGAGACCTGTAACACAACATAGCATGAATTCTGGCATCTTCGATAGGTTTTGAAGAATTGTTCAAAATTTGCTCTTGTAAATAGCAATTGGCGATCATCCAGTCGGTCGACTTCCAATCCGTTGCGATAGGAATTAGGTTTTGAGTAATATTAGGTTCTAATGCAAGGATTTCCCATGCGATGCCTCCTCCAACAGAACCACCAATAATGGTGTGAAGTTGGCTAATATTTAGAAGTTCTAAACCTTTTATAAAAATACGGGCAATATCTCTGGTAGTGAAATCCTGGTAATTTTCGATGATAAAGGAATCATTCCCATTTCCCGGCACATTAAAAGCCAGTACAGTAAATTTATGAGTATCGATTGTTTTCTCTTCCCCAATAAGGTCATTCCACCAGCCGTTTGCTCCGGTGACCTCTGCATTCCCTGTCAAAGCATGATTAACGAGAACAATAGGCGCACTATACAATGGTAAACCGGAAAGTGTAAAACTTAAGGGTAATGATGAGTAGGACACACCACTTTCGGTGATGAATTCCTGAATTATAATGGGACTTGGTATATTTTCCAATTTCAAATCTATTTAATTTTGATTTGTATGTGGAAATATTAGAAAGAAAGTCTAGAGTGAAACCAGAAAATTTCTTGTTGTTATCTTTCCACGTTTAGGCGTGGTAGAATGCAGCACCTTCTTCGATTTAACGAAGGGTTGCTAAGGATTCATCGGGTCTAATCCCTCGTCCTTTCTTTATAACATTTCAATACGTTTTTGAACTTAAAGGTGCAAATTAACTACTAATTTCTCAAACAAACAAATTTTATCGAAACTGATTCCTCAATTTCTTAAACATAATTCAAACAAAAACTAGTGTACGCAAAAAATTACCGAACAATTTGCCCAGTAAAATTAAGCAGGTTTCCCTCTATTTTATGATGCTTTTAGATTTAAATAAAAAGCGTTTCATTTTCTTTTGAATACATCAAAAATAATAATGAATCCGGATTTTTTTTCTCCGTTTTTTTATTTGTTTCAGTCACCCCGAATCTTGAATCGGTCAATTCATTTGTTGGCGGTGCATTGTTTCTTTTAGCTCTGATGTTTTTCAATGTTGAAAAAGTCTTTGTTAGGTAGTTTATTGTGCTCATGACATTTAAGTTTATGTTAGTTTGCGTGTTATTATCTTTATTTTATGTTTATTTCTTTGTTATCGTAACCAAATGGAATAAAAAAACCCTTTTGGATTTTTAATACCAAAAGGGTTCAAGTTTTTTACAACTTATATATACTTTTAGTATCAACAGACGCATACACAAATACGTGCGACGTTAAACATCTTGTTCATCTGTAGGGACTTATTCATTTGGGACTTAATTGCTATTTTAAAAAATTCTTGCATTTTTTCTATTTTAATAAACTTCTTTAAACTTTAGAAATATTTCTAATTTATTCTTTTTTAAATCAACAGAGGACAAAACTTTTGCTTCAATTGAGGTAACTTTCATTCAGAATACTAAATTATTTCTTCTTTAGCTTTGAAGTCTTACAAATTTGCGAATATTTTATCAATTATGCAAGTGACTCTCAATAAATTAATCCCAAAAAACGTTAAAAAGCGACCTTTTTAGGTTAAAAAACATCTTACAAAATTAACATATCAATATTTAAAAGATAAATCTTACAAAAAATAACTTAAAAAACTTTCCTGTTTCATTATATCAAAGAACAACTTACTAGTATTTCGAAACCACTTACAACCAGACTGCTTCTTTATTTTTGATCTTTTCGGCTACTTTTAAAATATCTGTAATTACACCCCTTGAAATGGCTTGCTTACAGGCCGAAGCACTTTGAATCACAATTGGAACAGCTGCATACGATTGTGTATAAATTTCGAAAATGGTATCTGATCCTTTCAACTGACCTATTGCTGAAGTAATAGGTTCTGAAACCAGTTTGACCTCTAATGTATTTTTTAGAACATCAAATTCGCCCACGTATCGCAGTACATGATCATCCGCCTGACTAATTTTAGCGATCTTAAACGATCGATCAATTGCTTCTTTATTCAGAATGCCGTTTTGTTCCAGATGCTCTTCATTGATAAGGGAATTAATTTTTATATCTGACAGCTCAAAATCTTTTCCAATTTCTCTCGTGAGAATCAGTAATTTTCGGGCTGTATCATTTCCGGATAAATCCTCTTTAAAGGTGGAACGCATTAAACCGAGTAAACTTGCATCTTTTAATAAAGAAGAGAAGGTTGTTTCTTCGGCAGCAAAGCGATTAAAAACATAACTCAGATTATCTGAAAAAACACCACGAATCTTTGTGATTTTTTCGCCTGAATAATACAAGTCTCTCAAAGTTTGTAAAACCGGGAATCCGGTGTCTACTGAGGTTTCATACAAAAACTCTTTGTCGTACTTTTTAAGGTTTGACCTGATCTCTTTGTACAAATCAATCGGTAACGTGTTGGCTTTTTTATTTACCGCTACAATATTAAACCCGTTTTCGATTAATGTGTTGTAGTGATGTATTAATTCATCGCTCGCAGTGGCATCTACAGCGATTAAATTTTCAAATTCATTTTCTTTGGCAAATTCAATAATATCCTGCACCTTAAAAGGAACGGCCAATTCCAGAAAATTGGTTTCCCAAGCATATCCTACGCCTTCTTTCTCGAAAAAAGCAACAGTTGAATTGGTGATAATCGGAAAGTGAAAATCGATATTCTTACTTTTGAGAAAAAACTCCTGACTTTCAATAATTTGATTGATCAAAGTACTCCCTATATTTCCAATTCCAAAAAGGATGATATTTATTTTAAGCT
This sequence comes from Flavobacterium sp. N502540, assembly GCF_025947365.1. NCBI lineage: Bacteria > Pseudomonadati > Bacteroidota > Flavobacteriia > Flavobacteriales > Flavobacteriaceae > Flavobacterium > Flavobacterium sp. N502540. The sequence goes on along the minus strand of NZ_CP110012.1, from coordinate 2,193,893 downwards.
TTGACATAATTTTACTTTTTTATTTTTTAAACCTTATACCTATTTTAAGTACACTGTAGCACTCTAACTCTACATTAAACCTCAACACCTATAAGGTTTAAAACTTTTATACTGATTTGCTTTTTATAAAAAATCACCTCTAGCAGAACTCACGCTGCTAAAGGCAATTTTTCAAACAAAAAACAAAAAAACCTAGTTTTTATTAATGCTGTATTGTGACTCGGTCACGCTTGCAAAAACAGTTTGCAAGTCAGCAATTAAATCTTCTATATCTTCCAATCCAACAGAAAGTCGAACCAGATCTTTTGAAACTCCCGTTTCTAATTGTTCGGCATCAGACAATTGCTGATGCGTTGTACTTGCCGGATGAATGATTAATGACTTTGTATCACCAATGTTGGCCAGAAGCGAGAAAAGTTTGGTTTCATCTACCACTTTTTTGGCTGCTTCAAAACCTCCTTTTAATCCAAAGGTAACGACACCACTTTGCCCTTTTGGCAAGTACTGCTGTGACAGGTCATAATATTTATTGGTTTTTAAGCCCGGATAGTTCACCCAGGCTACTTCTTCCTGTTTTTCTAGCCAGGAAGCCAAAGCCAAAGCATTTTCGCTATGTTTTTGAATTCGAATTGGTAAAGTCTCTAGTCCCTGAATGATCTGAAAAGCATTAAACGGACTCAAAGCTGCTCCAAAATCACGTAATCCTTCGATTCTTGCTTTAGCAATGAAAGCTGCATTTCCTAAAGCTTCATGATACACTAAGCCATGATAACCCGGTGAAGGCTCTGTGAACTCAGGAAATTTACCATTCGCCCAGTCAAAAGTTCCGGCGTCGATAATGGCTCCTCCTAATGAGGTTCCGTTTCCTGAAATATATTTGGTAAGGGAGTGAATGACAATATCTGCTCCGTATTCAATTGGATTTAATAAATAAGGAGTAGCTACTGTATTGTCTACAATAAAAGGAACTTTAAACTTTTTAGCCTCCACTGCAATCGCTTTCAGATCGAGCACATCTAATTTGGGGTTCCCTAAAGATTCAACAAAAAATGCCCGGGTGTTTTCTTTGGCAGCTTTAGTGAAATTTTCGGGTTTTGAAGGATCTACAAAGGTAGTTGTGATCCCTAAACGCGGTAAAGTTACGCTCAATAAATTATACGTCCCTCCGTACAAACTATTAGAAGCCACAATATGATCTCCTGCTTTTAGCAAAGTCAATAAAGATGTGGAAATTGCAGAGGCTCCTGAGGCTGTAACTACTGCTCCAATTCCGCCTTCAAGCGCTGCAAGACGCTGTTCTAAAACATCGTTTGTAGGGTTATTTAATCGGGTGTAAATAAATCCGGCTTCGGCAAGACCAAACAATTTGGCTGCGTGATCTGAATTGTTAAAAACATACGAGGATGTCTGATAAATTGGAACTGCTCTGGTTCCTGCATTTTTAGTAACGTCGTGTCCTGCGTGTAGTGCGTTTGTGGCAAATTTTTGTGTGCTCATGATTTCTTAGTTTTAGATATTGTTAATAGCTTTTGGTTTATTATTAATTTTTTAAGTCGTTTTTCATCTCATATAAAAAGATCTTCTTCTTCGTGTAAATACATTTGAAAAAGCAGGGAGTTTGATTCACTCGAATACAGCTCTCCTTTTATTTTAACTGCATTTGCTTTTTTGTTTTTAAGTATACCTACAAATCGTTTAAAATCTGTTTTCAATCGGTATACAATCTCTCTTAATATAATATGTAGTGTTTTCATGATATTCGTTTTAGTTTCAGAATTAAAAAAAGCCCTTTCGGATGGCGACCAAAAGGGCTTATAGTTCTAACTATAACAAAGATTCACTCTTTCACTTTTGGTAATAGCAATTTGGGATGCACATTTGCATCATCTCACAACACATCATCATACTATTTGCTATTGTTTTCATTTTTATTTGATTTAAAATTAATGTATTTTTTAATTCGACTAATTCTATAGAGTAAATGTAATAAGTATTTTCTTAACTACCAAATTAAATATCAATATTTAATGTAAAATTTTTATTACTCCTTGTAAATACAGGTCTTACGCTAGAAAAAACAGCCTCAGACATCACGTATTAAACGGATTAACGCAGGTTTTTATTTCCTTGTTCAGCTTACTACCGAAGCTACGCGCCATAGAATCATCCGTATCTGTTAAAAAAATTAGCCACAAATCAAAGAATAAAACAAAACTGTGTTAATCCGTTTAATCAATATAATCTGTGGCCAATCTCAATTGTTACATTTTAGAATTTGAAACTTAAACGTGCAAAACCAAATCTTCCGTTTAATCCAAATTGTGATACTGCTCTGGAATAAGCAAACTGATTGGCGTTGCTTAAATCTGTACTTGGCGCAGGCGATAAGGTTGGCGTTGTATTGGTAAAGGCTGGTGTTGCAGGATTATTTCGGTCCGGATAAACATCTCCTATATTATTAAACCCAACGGTGAATCTGAATTTCTCATTAATTTGATATCCAAAAGACAAATCGGTAACCAATTTAGCGCTGTATTCAGGATGTTCGTAAACAGAAGATGATCCGTCTAAATTTACATCCGTTGCTCCTGGGTCTGTCACTGCTCCGAAATAACTGTTTCTTAAATAAATGTCCAGTTTTTTAATACTAAAGGTAGTCATCAAATTGGCTTTCAATTTTGGAATAGCTTCTTCTAAATAAATTCGGCTTGACTCCGGAAAGAATGAATACTTAAAAGGCTCTCCACCTGCATTGATGATCGATTGAGGAACATTTAATTCTCCTACTCTTTTGGTGGTATTGTAGCTCAACGCAAAATCATTTCTGATCGTGAAATCCGGAATAACATTGTATTTATGTGAAATTACAACATCAATACCTTTTGTTTCAGAGTTGATTCCGTTGGTCCAGAACGAAGCTCTTTCCACACCTTTTAAATCAAACGCCTGTTGAAATAAAGTTAAGGCATCTTTTTGTTCCGGAGATGTTGCTGCATTGATCTGTGCATCTGTTGGTCTTGCATACTGCCCGGTTAATACCACTCTGTCGTCGATTCTGGTAAAATAAGCATCTGTTGCAATGGTAATGTTTGCTTCAGGAATCTTGAAAGTAAACCCTGTACTGATACTTTTTGATTTCTCCGGTTTTAAATTTTCAACCCCAATACTTTTGGCAGCCTGTGAATCATTTGTAAAATATCCAACCTGATAAGGTGAACCGTTTATGAACTGAGTTGAACTGCTTTCAAAATATTTCTGCTGTAAGGAAGGTGCTCTAAAACCTGTTTGTCCTGAAATCCTCCAGTTGATATTGTCTGTTAATTTCAAAAGAGACGCCAGTTTAAAGGTAACGGTACTTCCAAAATCAGAATAGTTCTCGTAACGCGCTGCTCCGTTTAGAAGCCAGTTTTCTGTTGCATTTAATTCTAAATCTACATAAGCCGCACCACTTTTTCTATCTTTAATTTTAGCATCTGAAGGCTGAAACCCTGAGAATCCTTGTGCTCCGGCTCCACGCTTATTCCCGAAAAAGTCGGTTACGATTAAAGGTGAATTGCTTGGTAAAATTCCAGGAACCAAATTTCCGTTGGTATCGTACAATCCGTAAGAAGCTTCTTCTCCCTGTTGAATCTGATAATTTTCATATCTGAATTCTCCACCAAAGGCAACATTCAATCCGTTTAAAACATCGTATTTTTTACTTAAATCCAGATTGGTTGTACTTTGCAAAAACGAAACTTTACCAGCATAAAAACTCGACGCCGAATTGGTTCCCAAAGTAGCATTAATAGTATTGTTCACATCATATTTAAAAGAGTTTGTTCCGAGGTTTGTACTGATATCGGTGTCAAAACCGAATAATTCTGTCGTAGCTCCAACTGCCGCAGAAGCATCTAAGATCGAAGATTCTATTTCCGGTAAAAATCCATTTTGATATACCTGTGTAAAAGTTCCTGAACCGTTTGGAAGTCTGTTAAAAGCATACGATCTACCATTTCTATAAGACAAACCTCCAAATGAATACAATGAAGTCGTTTCAGTTAACGGATACTTTGTATTGTAATATAATTGTCCAGATGCTAATTCAGACTGACCTACACTCATATTATAGTCACTTCTTTCCTGTCCTCTGTACGCCAATTCATTATTGGTTACATCAAAATTCAAAGCGGTTTGCATTTGGGCAATAGTACCAGCCGAAGCGATAGCATTTTGCTGTACCGGTGTAAAGTAGCCCACCTGTGGTGCATACTGTTTCAGCGAACTCAAAATTTGTGCTGAATTTGAGGTGTTGTTAATATTACTGAAAAATGAATTAATGTTCACACCGTCCTGAGCTGCTCTGTTCTCGACAGCATTGTAAGCGTTAAAAATAGCATTACTTCTAATTCCTGCGCGGCTTGTTGCCTGTCTGGTCACAGCACTACCGGTAACATTAAGAAAACTCCCTGCTTTACCTAAAGAAGTTCCGTAATTTAAATCAACTTGCAGATTCTGACCATCAGCTCCTCCTTTAAAATTATTGGATCCCGACGATAAATTAGTACCATACTGTATACCTCCTGAAAGATAATTAGCATTCTTTTTCAATACGATATTAATAACTCCTGCAATAGCGTCCGAACCGTACTGAGCCGCTGCACCGTCACGCAAAACCTCGATTCTTTCAATAGCAAATGAAGGTATGGCATTTAAATCGGTTCCTACAGATCCTCTTCCCGGCGAACCGTTAATGTTGACTAATGAACTTGTATGTCTTCGTTTTCCGTTTACCAAAATCAAAACCTGATCCGGTCCTAAACCTCTTAACTGTGCAGGATCAACGTGATCTGTCGCATCTGCTGTAGAAGTTGCGTTACTCGTAAAAGAAGGTGCCACATAATTTAAAATTTGAGTTACGCTGGTTTGCGGCGCTCCTTTTGTTATTTCCGAAATATTAAAAACATCAACCGGTACTGGCACATCTGTTTTTACTCTGTTTTTACTGCGCGACCCTACAATGGTCACTTCAGTCAATTCATTATTCTTTAAGCTGTCCTGTTCTTTTTTATTCTCCTGTGCATAAATGCCTGAAAAGGTCAAAAGACTCAAAGCTAATACTACATTCTTTTTCATTACTTTTTTCTGGTTTTATATTGTTTTCTGACTTAAAAAGTGATTTACAATCCGGATTCTTTTTGGAACAAAAAAACCCCTGCGAGCGGCAGAGGTTCTATATGTATATTTCTTAAAAAAAACTACAACAGTGTCTCTGCGGAAGGCTCCGGCATCATACATGACATATTGCAAATCGTTAATTTCATCTTTTGTTTTATTTTGATGGGGCAAATTTGCGAACTATTTTTTAATCGACCAAACAAAAACCAAAATAATTTCTATTACCCTATCAAAATAGTATGATATGTTAAATTTCTGCTTCTAAAATCAAAAAAATGAAAAGTTTAATTTGCAAATCAAAATGGTTTTATACCTTTGCACGCGAATACAGAGGAAAAATTTGAACTGATTGCAACCTCTTCATAATGAAACGGTTCGTTATGGGTACTGAAACATTAATTTCGGTAGTAAAAAAATGCTAAAGCAGAAATTCTCCTTTAGCCCTTTTTAGCAATTATTTTTTCTCGCTTAATTTTAATTTAATACATTATTATGGCTTATTTATTTACGTCAGAATCTGTTAGTGAAGGGCATCCAGACAAAGTTGCAGATCAAATTTCGGATGCATTAATTGATAATTTTTTGGCATTTGATGCTGACTCAAAAGTAGCTTGTGAAACTCTGGTTACTACAGGTCAGGTAATTTTAGCTGGTGAAGTAAAATCGAATACTTATCTTGATGTGCAGCAAATTGCCCGCGAAGTAATCCGTAAAATTGGATATACTAAAAGCGAATATATGTTTGAGGCAAATTCTTGCGGGATTCTTTCAGCAATTCATGAGCAATCAGCAGATATTAATCAAGGGGTTGACAGAGCTAAGCCGGAAGAGCAAGGTGCCGGAGACCAGGGAATGATGTTTGGTTATGCAACTAACGAAACTGAAAACTTCATGCCATTGGCACTTGACCTGTCTCATAAATTATTACAGGAGTTAGCTATTTTAAGACGTGAAAATAAAGAAATCACTTATTTACGTCCTGATGCAAAATCACAGGTAACTTTAGAGTACAGTGACGATAATAAACCAACTCGTATTGATGCAATTGTAATCTCAACTCAACACGACGATTTTGATGAAGAAGCGGCAATGCTTGCTAAAATCAAAAAAGATATTATCGAAATTTTGATTCCAAGAATCATTGCTAAAAACCCTGCTCACGCGCATTTATTCAACGATAAGATCAACTACCATATCAATCCAACTGGGAAATTCGTTATTGGAGGACCTCACGGAGATACCGGTTTAACAGGAAGAAAAATTATTGTGGATACTTACGGTGGAAAAGGTGCTCACGGTGGTGGTGCATTCTCAGGAAAAGATCCAAGTAAAGTAGACAGAAGTGCGGCTTATGCAACACGTCATATCGCTAAAAACTTAGTAGCAGCAGGTATTGCTGATGAGATTTTAGTACAGGTTTCTTACGCAATTGGAGTTGCTGAGCCAATGGGTATTTTTATTGATACTTACGGAACTTCTAAAGTAAACTTAACTAACGGTGAAATCGCTAAAAAAGTAGAAGCTATCTTCGATATGCGTCCTTACTTTATCGAGCAGCGTTTGAAATTGAGAAACCCTATTTACAGTGAAACTGCTGCTTACGGACACATGGGACGTAAACCGGAAACTGTAACTAAAACTTTCTCTGCTCCTGGTGGAAACGAAAAAACAGTTACTGTTGAATTGTTTACTTGGGAAAAACTTGATTTCGTTGACCAGGTAAAAGCTGCTTTCGGATTATAGATCTTAGATTATTAGACTAAATAGATTATTAGACTAGCTTGAATTTTTAGATTGTCAGACAATAACTATTTATTCTTAAATATAAAAAAAACCGATTTCTAAAAATAGAAATCGGTTTTTTTATGTTTTAATAGCTGACAACCTGCATCATTCGACAAAATCAACATTTCATCTCAACACAGATGACGCAGATTTACTTCGTAAAAACGCGGATAAAAACGGATTTAATATTTGAAAACTATCGAATTTAGTTGACAATAAAAAAAGGCTTTCTGAAATTTCAGAAAGCCTTTTTTTGTTATGCCTATTTCCGGATTGGACTATGATACAAATTGTATAACCATGTTTTTAAATTACTTCCTAGAAAAAAACAGCAGAAAAATCCGTTTTTATCCGCGTTTTCGCAATAGCGAATCCGCGTCATCCGCGTCTAAAATTCAACGCAAACCACTATTTCCTATCGTTCTAATTGTACGTTGGGCAATGTTTTAGGACGCCCTGCATCATTCGATAAAATCCAGCCTGTGCGATACATCCATTCGGTCATTTTGTGCAATTTTACAAAGTCAATGTTTTCAGACTCATCCATTGGTGTATGGTACTGACTGTGCAAAACACTGGTATAAAAAACAGAAGGAATTCCTCTTCTGGCATAAGGTAAGTGGTCGGAACGGAAATAAAAATACTCCGGATGTTCCGGTCTGTCCCAAAGTTTGTCCAGATCAAATTTAGGCCCTTCATCGTTTGCTTTTTTGGCAATTGCGACTAAATCTGAAGAATTTTCATGAGGAGAACTGGAACCTAAAAGAGCCGCCTGATTGACGTTGTTTCTTCCGATCATATCTCCGTTTAAAACGGCAACAATATCTTTTTCAGGAACTGTAGTGTGCGAAGCATACCATCTTGAACCTAATAAACCTCGCTCTTCTGAACCATGAAACACAAATAAGGAAGTTCTTTTTCCAGGTTGCTTTTTATAAGCTCTTGCAATGGCCAGCATCGCCACACAGGTACTGGCATTATCATCGGCTCCGTTGTAAATAGAGTCCTGTCCGTATTTTTGTCTTACACCATCATGATCCTGATGTCCGCTAAAAAGAACATATTCGTTTTTCAGTTTAGGATCTGTTCCTTCAATTTTACCTACAACATTCACCGAAGGATATTTATAAGTTTCTGAAATCACTTCAGTTGATAAAAGATCTTTGGTATTTTTTAGATATTCTAACTGATCATTGTGAACCCAAAAAACTGGCATTGTAGCACCAATTTTATCTCGAAAACCTTCAATTCCGTAAATTCCTCTTGTCATTTGTGGTTCCACCTGAGACCAGCTTTGTTCTGCTAACTCATCGGCAACCATAATCAGAGCTGTTGCACCCTTTTTTACCACAAGATCATAATATTTGTTTCGAACCAAACCCGGGTAACGTCTGTCGAATAACGAAATATCATCTGCTATTCCTTCTTTGGAGGCTAATAATACAACTGCCTTTCCTTTGACATCCGCTTTTTCAATTGCTTCTTTTGTGGCTGCACCTAAATAAACCAATGGAGCATCTACTTTAATGTTGGTCGTTTCTGCTACCAGAACATCTTTCCACAGTTTATATTCTTTTTGTCCAATTTTAAATTTTGTATTGGGTGTCACCTGATGCCTGTACAAATCAAAAAACTGAAAATAAGTTCCATCATCACCTGCCGGAGTCATTCCGGCTTCTTTAGCTTTATTGGCGAGCCACATCGATACTTTTAATTCATCTAAGGTTCCTGCCTCACGACCGTTAAAATGATCTCCGGCCATCTGGTACATATCGGTTTTTAAATCTTTATCTGTAATTGCTGAAACTAAAGGTTTCTTAACTGCCTGCGAAAAAACTACTCCTCCGTAAGCAATCAAAACGAGCATCATTTTATTTTTCATACGTTTAAATTTAGTATTCCAAACTTAGTGATTTAAAGAGAATAAAAAGCGGCTCAGGCTCTTAAACATTACCGAAATGCAAAATCGGCAAAATGGCAGTATTCTTTTTTTAGCATTACTATTTTTATTTGTTTATCTCTTACATTTTACCTTCCTTAGTACAAAATACCTGATAAAAAAATGAGTAAACTTCCATCGTTACAGAACGTCCTGAACGCAACACTGAAAACCGTTCTTCGGTTTCCTTTAGAAATACTAACCGCCATTCTAGGAACTGTCTTTGCTATAATTCTTAGCGAAGGAAATTACAACAGTCCCAACAAAGAATTCTATGAAAAAGCTTTAATGAGTTGCTCTTTGAGTCTCGTTTTATTTCTCTCTGTCAGTTTGTTTTTTTTGGCTTCGAAAAAAAGTAATCTCCTGCGTTTTGCCATTAGTATTGGCTTAGGAAGTCTTGTTTTTCTCTTTGTCAATACTTTTCACAAGTACACTACAGATGTCGAAATACAGCAGTTTATGGTTCTGAATATTGTATTTCATTTATTGGTTTCGTTTGCAGGGTTCCTGCCCAGAACTTACAATCAGGATGAGTTTTGGGAATTTAACAAACAGCTTTTCCTGAGAATTTTAACGTCAGGTTTGTACAGTATTGTGCTTTATTCCGGTCTGGCATTGGCTATTTTAGCGATTGACAAACTTTTTAATATTGACTTTTACGATCGTATTTACATGCATGTCTTTTTTGTGATTGCCGGGGTTTTTAATACCACTTTCTTTTTAAGCGGTGTTCCGGATACTAACAATAGTCAGACGCCTCTGGTTCTGAATTACCCGAAAGGACTTAAAAACTTCACTCAATTTGTGTTGCTGCCATTAATCAGTCTTTATCTGGTGATTTTAATCTGTTATGAAGCAAAAATTCTGCTGACATTTTCACTTCCAGTCGGCTGGGTCTCCTATCTCGTTTTAGTGTTTGCTATTTTCGGAATCTTGTCTTTTTTATTGGTTCACCCAATTGCTGCCGAAACGGCTAATCTTTGGATGCGAACTTTTAATCGATGGTTTTATTTTTTATTAATTCCGTTATTAGTATTGCTTTTTTGGGCCATTTTGTACCGAATCAATCTGTATGGTTTTACACATGAACGCTATTATGTACTGTTAATGTCAGTATGGTTATCCCTTGTTGTGGGGTATTTTCTCATTCAAAAGCATCCTAAAATAAAGTTCATTCCGATAAGTTTATGTCTCGCAGGCTTGTTTTCTATAGCAGGACCGCAAAGTGCTAATTCGATTTCAAAATACAGTCAGCTGGCCCGTTTTGAAAGTTATGTGCAAAATAAAACCGCTAAAAAACTGAGTTTCGAACAACAACAGGATTTAAGCAGTATTGTTTCATTTTTAGAGCGCAATTATGGGGTTGAAATTATGGTTCCGTATGCCAAAACCAAGCTGGAAGCACTGCTTAAAAAAGAGAAAGATCCAAGCGATTATGAAATCATGGAAGCTTTAGGCTATGAATACCAGTCAGCATACGCCCAGGAAGAAAAAGTCAATGATTCGTTTTACTTTTATTACCAACAAAACGAGGTGCTGAATATTCACGGATATGACTTTTCGGTTGACCTTTCCAGTGACACCCCTTATGAATGTCATGATTGTGTAAAAATTGAGAATAAAAGCTATTCTCTTACCTCTACGGTAGAAGATTACGGATTAAACTTAGAGATTAACAAAGAAAGCATTCCGTTAAAAATTGTTGATTTTATTAATGCAACTCCTGATTTCAAACGTAATCAGGATTATGGCAAAAAAATAACGCAGGAAGTGCAAACTTCAAAATATAAAATTCTGATTACGTACCTCAGCGCCAATGGCAAAATTAAAGACAATAAGAAAACCGTAAATCGTTATATGATAAACGTACTGGTACAAATAAAAAAATAAAAAAATACCCCCAACAGTTCCTGGAAACTGTCGGGGGTATTACTTTACGAAACACTTCTATTTTAATACGTTCCGTTTTGCATTTTTGTTAAAGTCTCTCTGATCTCTGCTGCTGTTTGCTCTTCAATTTCACTGTTCAGATATTTAGCAGCCAAAATTTGCGTCTCGATTGCTTTGTTTTTTTGCCCGTCTTTATAATACAACTGTGCCAGGGTATCCAAATAATAAGGATTGTTCTTTGAAACGGCAAGGCTGTACTCAGACCATCCTATTGCTGATTTTAAAAAATCGGTATTTCCTGGTTTTGATACTACTGTCCACGCTGCCGAATTACAAAGATTAGAGTGGTATTCTTTAAACCAGTTCCAACCATTGAAACCATATTCAGAATCAGTCCCTAATGAACCAAACATCTGATCCAGTCTTTCGATTACATTTCCTTTATCTCCCAGATTTGTATTAAAATAAGCATTGAATTCCTTCAAATAAGCTCCATTAGAACCATCTTTATCAGCTGTTTCAGCTAAATAAGCTAAATAATTCTGATAGGTCTCAAAGTTTCCTTTTCCGGCCGCAATTAGTTTTTTGTAGATCGAGATTGTTTTGTCTTGGTTACCGGCAGCGGAAACTTCATTTGCTGCGATATTCTTGTTTTGCTGTAAAGCTCCCGAAATTTCCTGGTTTAAACTTCCTATACTGTGTTTCTCTCCTTCTTTTTCATTGTATACTAAACGCTCCGCATCAATAGCATCATAATGTTTGATTAAATAATCGATCGAAAGAAAATCAGTATCGTTTAAAACTTTATCTACTTTTGAAATTTGTCTCGAGAATCCCTGATTTTTGATTTCTTTCAAAATTGTCTCTACCAAATACATATTAGGTTTTGTATCTTTTTGATGCAGTTCAATTAATTTTTTCCACGCTTGTGTTGCCTCTTTTATGTCCAGCTTGGTACTGGCATACTTAAAATCTCCCTCATTAGGTTCATTGGTTTGAGCATACGTTACATCATAACTCCCAAAATCATAAGACACTACTGATTTTCGGAATGCGGAAATTAAATCTCCATCCGTTGCCTTTTTATTTTTTAACACTTTACCAAGTGAAGAGAAAGTATCAACGCTTTTTAGTTCTCTCGCAAAATCCGAATAAACATCAAAAAGTGCTTCTTTTTCCGACAATGTAGATTTTGCACTTGCTAAAACGTCCCCATTCTCATTTAAGACAATCAAACTTTTATCATCCGTAATTTTAACTGACTTCAGCCATTTTTTATCATTGGCATTGGCCAGATAAAAATTAAAAGAATCATTTTCTGCGTCATAAGCAGTAGCCATATGAACGCCCAAAAGAGATTCCTGTTTTTCAATAAAAGCATCAAAATCCTTTTTTGCAGAAGGGTTTTTAGTGTCAACTGCCACAACCAGGAATTTAGTTTTATCGGCTGCAGTTGCCGCGAGAGCACTTTTAAGATTATCTTGAATTTTGAATTTAAAATCATAAATTTCAGGAACATATGCAGAATCAACAACTGCAGTAGCGGCAGAATCAACTGTCATTTCAAAATCTGCGTCCACCACAGGATCTTTCCCCGGATAAGTCCAGTTAGGAATGTTCAGACTCTCCATAGGGGTAACTTTTACTTCTTTGGCTTCCGGCTTCTGTTCTTTTTCATTTACAAAAGTCAGCGGGTTCTTCCCTCCCTTATCTGAAATTCGGAGTTGATTGGTCTTCTTATCCCAAAGACCGGAAATTTTTAAATCCCCCTCAGTAAGCGAATTGTATTTAATGGTTACTTCAGCAACATCCTTTGGCAGTGCATACTTATAAAGTTTGGTTTCGGTATCATAACCTTCTAAAGCTAAATATAAAAAATCACATTTATCAATATCAAATGCTGTATCAAGATCTTTCCACTCCGGATCTGTTTCAATCTTGATATCGGAAAGCTTTTTATACTGAATTGCTTCACTTCCTTTTTGTGTTCCTACATAAAAGGGATAAAAAGAAGGATCTACAAACTTTATTTTAATTTTTTTTGCCTTTTTATCCGTTATAAAGGAAAGATCAAAACCTTCTTCAACACTCTTATTTTGAGAAAATAGTAATGAATCCCCCTTTACATTGTAATCACCGAAATACAATATAAATTCGTACTTACCATTCTCTAATAAATTTAATTTAACTTTTTGCCCTCTGTTCGTCGAAAGATAGGTCCCTTTTTCAACACTTTTTGTTTGAGAAAAAGAAGAAAAAACGAAACAAAAAAACATTAAAAAACTCCATGTAAAATTACGCATGTTTAAAATTTTGGTTGTTAATATCGCGCGCAAAGATACCGTATTGTAATTGAAATCGAGTACTAAAAATATAACATTTGTACTTAAAATACTATAAATTATATTTCATTGAAAAGATGATGTAACGAGGCTGTACCGTGTATTGTGAAACCCTTGTGGAAAACTGTGAGAAGCTGTCATCATTGAGGTACTTTGTATTTAAGAGGTTCGTCGCTGCGATTTTATACTCCCATTTGCTGTCCTTTTTTTGATAAATTAAACTGGCACTCAAAAAATCATACTCGTTGTCCACCGTTTTATCACCGTTATAATAATGGTAAAATTCATATTCCGAAACAAACGAAAAGCTTTTCAGAAAGTAATAATCCAATCGGGCAAAAGGCTTATCGGTATAAAACGTTGAACCGCTGTATTTATTAATTAATGCATTGTATCCAAATTCTATATTGGGAAAGTTTTTATAATTTGTTGAAGCTCTTACAGTATAACTTTGACTAAAACTCTCCGTTGTAGCCAGAATATTGTTCTGAATATTATTGAATTTTGACCAATTGAAAGTTGCATTGGCAGAAGCTTTATAATTTTTAAGGAAAGAACGTCCGTAATTCCCCATTCCGGTAAAAGTTTCATCGGCCAGGTTCGAGTTATATGGTGATGAAGACTGGTTTATCCCTTCAAAATTTGCTTTTGTTTTGATGGCATCTACTTTTTTAGTGTAAGTCGCATTGGCAAAAATATTCTCGAAATTGAACATATTGTATTTGAAATAACGCAAAGAGTGTACCTGCGATGTTGCATTCTCCAGATAACGGTTTCCTCTGAACAAACTGCTGTAATCGGACAAAACGTAGCCCGAAGCCAACTGATTGATATCGGTGAAATCGTTAGATAAAGAGAAATTATAGGTAAGTGTTTCTGATTTTTTAATTTGATACAAGGCAAAAAAATCAGGCAGTACTTTCATAAAGTTTTGCGAATAGTCGGTTCCTGATTGCGCGTTTTTCATGTTGTAAGTATGCACACTGACTCCAGGGGTCAATGTAAATTTACCTGCCAGGATTTTATAATGAAATCCCAAAAATGCATCATTAAAATTGTACTGTACCTGATTGTTATTCGTCGGATCATTCAGATCATTTTTAGTTCCATTGTCCAAAATCTGAAAAATATGGGAATTAAAATCCTGATACGAAAATGTATTTCCCAGCGTAATATTGATGTTGCTTTTTGGCGTCACCATATAATAGTAATCCAGTTTAGCATCGACTTTATTGGTTTTTACAAACCGCTCCTGGTTCAGGTCGTTTCTGTTTTGTCCGGAAATATAACCTGCCAGATCAAAAGGCTGTGTGCGTAAATTGGCATTGTAAAACGGATTTTCATCCTGATACAAATGCTGCATTTCGAAAGCAAAGATGTTTTTGTCGCTCTGAGTGTAATACAAACTCAAATCCTGATTTACCGAAGTTGGATCCTGTCTTTTATTGGTTAAAATGGTTTCCAAAGCCGAAATGTTACCCACAACCGATTCGCGCAGCAAATTGCCATCTTCATTTTGTTTGGATAATTTGGTTAAGATATCGTAATCAAACTGAAATTTTTCGTTGGGTTTATAAGTCGAACTCAGTTTAAAAAGTCCCAAATTATTTTTTTGATGTGTTAATTCGTCCCTTTTTTGTTCGTTTCCGGAATCTAAAATAGTCGTTTTCGATTTGGTTTCGAGATCAGTATTCGAAGTAGATAATATTCCAAAACCGCTGATGTTCCATTTTTTTGTAATGGTATAAGCAAAGTTTGTTGCCCCAAATTTCGTTTCAATTTCTTTAGCGCGATTGTTTCTCAAAATCGAAATTCCCAAATCATTAGACGAAACATTAAAGTTACTCCCTCCTTTTTTCATCATATTTTTAAATCCTCCTGTGAACTTAAAATAATCCTGTGCTGTGAGTGGTAATTCTCCAATATTATTAAAATTAGTAATCAGATTAATGCTGTATTCCGGACTGTAGTAAAACAATTTCGGGTTGATGATATAACGACTGTCAAGTTCTGCGACGCCAATTCCGGTGGTCACATCGCCAAACCAGAAGTTCTTTTTACCTTCCTTAAGTTTGATATTCATCGCCACATTGTCCTGATCGTTTTCCAGACCTTTTAATGCCTTGACTTCATTGTAATTTCTCAGAACCTGAATTTTATCAATAGCATCCGCCGGAATATTTTTAACCCCAAGTTTCGTGTCCCCATCAAAAAAGTCTTTTCCTTCGACCATTAACTTACTGACCTTTTTGCCTTCTACTTCAATCTCTCCATCGGCATTTACCTCAACACCCGGCAGTTTTTTCAATACATCTTCCAGCTTTTTTTCGGTTCCGGATTTAAAAGAATCCGCATTGTAAACGATGGTATCGCCTTTAATCGACACCGGCATTTCACGAACAATCTCAACACCTTCTAATTCAATTCCGGCATCGTCCATAACAATATTCTGGGCGATGTTAGCCGTTTGAGTTGAAATCGCAATTTCTTTTGATTTCATCCCAAGGTAACTTATCTTGATGGAATAAGAAGTATTGGGCTTCAATGTCAGCTGAAACTTCCCTTTGTCATTGGTAATTCCATACGAATCCATGGCTTTTGTAGCTGTGTTAACCGCCATCACATTGGCCATTTCCAATGGATTCTTTTTTTCGTCCTGAATAAAACCATCAAAACGTACGGTTTGGGCAACACAAAGAGACGTCATTAATAAAATAACGAAGACAAGTATATTTTTCATTGGAAAAAACTAAAGGTGATGTGCTATAAATTAACGTCTTATCAATACAGGGCCGCCGCCAGGACCGCCTTCGCGACCGCGGTTCATTTCTCTCAATTCCTCCATTTTTTTAATGACCGTTTCGTCATAGTCCTTCTGCGAGATCACTTTCCCTTTTTTTGAAGGTTTGATTTCAATTTTATCTTTTGCATTCAATACTATTTTAGAACATAGAATAGTGGTTCTTCCATCATTTACTTCAAGTATTAAACCCGGTAATCCCCAATAATTCTCAGGCCCTTGATTTACAGGAATCTCCGGCGAATACCATGCAGTTATAATAATCTCTTTGGGCATTTCGAAATTATCCGCAAAATTGGTCTTTGTTTCTCCGGAAGCCTTCCCGCTATCGTCTTTTTTCTCCTCTTTATTTTTAGGTCTGAGGTTCCTGAAATCTGTTTTGCTGGCTTCTTTTACTGCTGTGGCTTTGTAGCAGGTATAACCTCCAATCTGTTTCGTTTCAGATTCCATTTTCCAGTTTAGCTTCGGCAGGGAATCTATTACCAGAAATTCTTTCCCCATAAACTCCTTATCTACCGTATAGGTTTTGGCTTTAACATCTTTGTAAAAAGTTCCTCCGCCACCCATAAACGAATTCACCATAACCCGCATTGCGCCACCTTGTTGCCCTGGAGTTTCCAATTTTTCTTCTTCCTTATAAATAGAAGTCGATTTATCAAAATTCAGGACAAATGTTTTTTCGAGCATTTTCTTCATTCGCTCTTCCATGTTCTTTTGCATTTCGGGTGTAATTTCACGATTCGCACGTATTTCTCCCATTTTTGGAGCCTGTGTTTTCGATTCGTAAACGGCCATTCCCTGAAAATCCTTCTGAGCCTGCATCTGTGTGATTACAAGCATCAATGACATATAATAGATTGCTTTTTTCATTGTTTTATCTTTAAAAGTGAATTTGGTCTAATAAACTTATACTCAAATGTATTGTTTATTTTAAAATACAGAAAATGAAATAGATCAACTCCCTTAAGATATAGACAAAATCAATTATTTATCAGACCATTACAATTTCAAAAATGGCAAAATCTAAATATCAGCGTTTTGCGCCATTTCTACTGTAGTTTTTTGTAATTTGGCTCTTAGAAACGTAAACATCATGAACAGAGCGACACATCCTTTTCTTTTATCCTTTCTTTTTGTGATCTGTTCTTTCCCAACGATGTTTTCGCAAAACCTCAAAATAAAAGCAGTCTCAGTCTCTCATTTTGCTAATAATATCGATCAGTTCTTAGGCTATGATTCGTTTGGATACTATTATCAGATCAAGAATAATGTCTTCTCCAAAATCAAAGAAAAAGAGGTTTTCGAATATAAAAATATTTCTCTTGGAACGATCACGAAAGTCGATTTACAGAATCCTCTTAAAATAGTTTTGTTTTACGAAGACTTCAATACAATAGTTTTACTCGACAATCAACTGAATAAAATTACTGAAATTAATTTTTCGTTTAGCAACACCCCAATTATCGTTTCGGCAATTGGAATGTCAGCACAAAATCAATTATGGATTTACAATTCTTTAAATCAGCAAATTGGTCTTTTTGATTATCTGAATAATGAATATAAAACGGTTTCTACACCATTAACAGAACCTATAAAATATTACCTGACCGATTTCAATACTTTTTATTGGATTGACAAAAAAAACAATTGGTTCTCGTGTACCATTTTCGGAAAAATAACGGCTTTGGGCAAAATCCCCGATTTTGATGCTGTCGAAATTATTAACCATCATCAATATCTTTTCAGCAAGGCTAATTTGTTGTATTTTAAAGACATTACAAGTCCGGACTCCGATGCATTTTCTGAAATTGAGATTTTAGAAAAATCCTTCGACAAATTCTATTACAAAGACCAAATTTTATCTATTTTTACAGCTAAAGAAATCACAAATTATAAAATCGTAACACCGTAATGCACATAGCGATAGCAGGAAATATAGGAGCCGGAAAAACTACTTTAACTAAATTGTTGGCGAAACATTTTAAATGGGAGCCTCATTATGAAGATGTAGTTGACAATCCGTATTTAGATGATTTTTACCATCAAATGGAGCGTTGGTCGTTCAATCTTCAGATTTATTTTCTAAACAGTCGTTTCCGTCAGATATTACAAATTCGCGAAAGCGGAAAGAAAATTATTCAGGACAGAACCATTTATGAAGATGCCCATATTTTTGCTCCCAACCTGTATTCAATGGGATTGATGACAAGTCGTGACTTCGAAAATTACACTTCTCTTTTTGAATTAATGGAGTCATTAGTAAAAGCTCCTGATTTGTTAATTTACCTGAGAAGTTCTATCCCAAATCTGGTAGGACAGATTCACAAACGTGGACGCGATTACGAAAATTCTATTTCAATTGACTATTTAAGCCGTCTGAACGAAAGATACGAAGCATGGATTCAAACCTATACTAAAGGGAAATTATTGATTATTGATGTTGACAATATTAATTTTGTAGATAATCCGGAAGACTTAGGGAACATCATTAACAGAATTGATGCTGAGCTAAACGGACTGTTCTAAGAAACACAAATTTCACAAATTTACACCAATGAAAATGCCTCTAAATATTTAGAGGCATTTTTGTTTTTTAAGGTTTTGCTGTTTTTTATTCGTAAATAATAACTTACTTTTATTTTGTTTCAAAAAAAAACATTTCCCAAATTGGGAAAAAATATTTATCTTTGCCTAATCAGTTATGAGAATAATAGCCAAAAGAACTTTGCAAAATTTTTGGGAATGTTTCCCAAATGCAAAACAACAGTTGTTATCATGGTATCAAATCTTTGATAAAAATAATTTTGATAATTCGAATGCTATAAAATCAATCTTCGGTTCTGCAGATTTTGTTGGCCATAATAAAGTCGTTTTTAATATTTGTGGAAATCATTATCGCTTAATTGTAAAAATTAATTATGAAACTCAAATTGTCTACATTCTATTTGTAGGTACCCACCATGATTATGACAAACTTGACGATATTAAAAACTTATAAGTAATATGGAAATACGACCTATTAAAACGGAACACGATTATGATCTTGCTTTAGAACGTGTAAATGCTATTTTTGATGCGAAACCCAATACGGATGAAGGTGATGAATTAGATATCTTGGTTACACTCATAGAAAAATACGAACAAATAAATTATCCTATTCCGGAACCTGACCCAATTGAAGCCATTAAATTTATGATGGAACAAAATGGAATTACTGACGCCGATTTAGGAGTTATTTTAAACAGTCGCTCAAGAGTATCCGAAATTTTTAAACGAAAAAGAGCCCTAACCTTAAACCAAATCAGGATTTTGACAGAAGCGCTTCATATTCCAGCTTCAACCTTAATTAAAGAATATGCTTTAAATCCATAAAAAATGCCTCTAAATATTTAGAGGCATTTTTTATGGATTTATATGTTTCGAACCTACGGTTCTTTGTTTTGTGTGTTTATTTTGAAACCGGATTAAAATCCGGTTCTACAAAACAGGTCGAGCCGATGGCTCTTTTTTTCGGGAATACTCATCGAAAAATACGAAGAAATACATTATCCGATTCCCAAACCAATTACACCTAACAAGTTTTAAAAACCTGTTAGGATAAATATACTTATTTCACAGCTTCAATTTTGGCTTTTACTTCGGCTTCTGTTCCTTCAAAAACTTCTGTAGTGGTTTTACCATTTTCGGTTTTGGTTACAGTTCCCACTGTTACACCATTAACCGTAGACAGGTTAACTTCTACTCTTTTTTTACTGTATTTTGTAGTATCAAAACAATCTGTTTTTTGATGAACGTATTTTCCGTTAGCATCATAATGCGCCAGACATTTTGCTGTTTCTTCGGCAGAACATCCTTTTTCTTTACACATTTTAGCACATTCTTCTTTACTCATCTTCGAGAAATCTCCGCATTTAGAATCTCCTCCAAGGTGAATTTCCATTTTTTTACAGCAGGAACCTTTTTCCATCATTCCTGAAGACGAATGTCCTTCTCCTAAAATAGGTGCAATTACCAAACCGATCAAACAAGTCAGTTTAATCAAGATATTCATAGAAGGACCTGAAGTATCTTTAAACGGATCACCAACGGTATCTCCGGTTACTGCTGCTTTGTGTGCATCCGATCCTTTGTACGTCATTTCGCCATTGATTAAAACTCCAGCTTCAAATGATTTTTTCGCATTGTCCCAGGCACCACCGGCATTGTTTTGAAAAACTGCCCAAAGTACTCCGGAAACCGTTACTCCCGCCATATATCCTCCTAACATCTCAGCAATTAACTGATTGTTGTCTGCATAAACCAGTTTGCCTAATAATACAATTGCAATTGGGAAACCAATAGTTAGAATCCCAGGAAGCATCATTTCGCGCAAAGCCGCTTTTGTTGAAATTTCAACACATTTACCATATTCAGGTTTTCCGGTTCCTTCCATAATTCCCGGAATCTCTTTAAACTGTCGACGTACTTCATAAACCATATCCATAGCCGCTTTTCCAACGGAATTCATCGCTAAAGCTGAGAAAACAACCGGAATCATTCCCCCCACAAACAACATGGCTAAAACTGGTGCTTTAAAAATATTAATACCGTCAATTCCGGTAAAAGTTACATAAGCTGCAAATAATGCCAAAGACGTTAAAGCCGCTGAGGCAATAGCAAATCCTTTTCCGGTTGCGGCGGTAGTGTTTCCTACTGAATCTAAAATATCGGTTCTGGTTCGTACTTCTTTTGGTAATTCACTCATTTCAGCTATTCCTCCGGCATTGTCAGAGATTGGGCCAAAAGCATCAATCGCCAATTGCATCGCTGTAGTAGCCATCATTGCAGAAGCCGCTAAAGCAACTCCGTAAAATCCTGCCAAAGCATAAGAAATCCAAATGGCTACTGCAAACAATAAAACGGTTGGAAAAGTCGAAATCATTCCGGTTGCCAAACCCGCAATTACATTTGTTCCGGCGCCTGTTGATGATTTTTGTACAATTGCTAAAACCGGTTTTGTACCTAATCCTGTATAATATTCCGTAACAGATGAAATTGCTCCACCCACTACTAAACCTACCAAAGTGGCATAGAAAACTCGCATAGAAGATATCTGCTGCGATCCTTCTCCGAAGAATTCCATTGTCATTACTTCCGGTAACATGTGCTGTACTAAAAAGAAACAGGCAATTGCTGTAAGAACAATAGAAACCCAGTTTCCTATATTTAATGCTTTTTGCACCTGCGCTTCTTTGGCATTATCATCTGTTATTTTTACCAGTGTAGTTCCGATAATCGAGAATAAAATCCCAAAACCGGCAATTGCCATTGGAAGCAAGATTGGTCCGATTCCGCCAAAAGCATCCTGAATATTGCCTCCCATATCTTTAATCACATAGTTTCCTAAAACCATTGCGGCCAGAACTGTCGCGACATACGAACCAAATAAATCGGCTCCCATACCGGCAACGTCACCTACGTTATCTCCTACGTTATCAGCAATTGTAGCCGGGTTACGAGGATCGTCTTCCGGAATTCCTGCTTCTACTTTACCAACTAAATCGGCACCTACATCGGCAGCTTTGGTGTAAATTCCGCCTCCTACTCTGGCAAACAAAGCAATTGATTCGGCACCAAGTGAAAACCCAGCCAATGTTTCCAGAACAACCGTCATAGTTTCGGTATCTTTCCATACACCTCCCGATAAAATATTAAAAAATATAATAAAGAAACCTGTAAGTCCTAACACGGCTAAACCTGCAACTCCAAGTCCCATTACAGTTCCTCCGCCAAACGAAACTTTTAAAGCCTGCGGTAAACTTGTACGGGCGGCCTGTGTGGTTCTAACATTTGTTTTAGTGGCTATTTTCATACCGATATTACCGGCATAAGCCGAAAATAAGGCCCCAAATATAAAAGCGACTACTATTAATAAATGCGTTTTAACTCCCGGAATAAAAGTAATTCCGGCCAATGCAATACTGGCAATAATTACAAAAATGGTCAATAATTTATATTCTGCTTTTAAAAAGGCGAGGGCTCCCTCGTAAATGTGTTCTGAAATCTCTTTCATCTTTCCGTCGCCCGCATCTTGTTTTAAAACCCAAGCCCTTTTTATTCCCATGAAAAGTAATCCTAAAATTGCCATAACGATTGGCAAATAAATCATAAATGCATTCATAATCTAGTAATGGTTTTTTGGTTAATAGTTAAAAGTCAATAAACTAACTCAAACGAATTTAAACAAAAAAGCAATACTCCTGACGGTAGTATTGCTTTTTTTATAATTGGGCGGCTTATAAATTATTTAATGCTAAATAATCCTTCCGGTTTGTTTTCAATATCATCAAAACGTTTTGTACACTCTGCAATAATAGCATAAGCTTCGTTTACATCTCCCCATCCTTCTACGTCTACTTTTTTGTTTTCAAGATCTTTGTATACCTGGAAGAAGTGCTCGATTTCTTTTACTAAGTGTCCGTTGATATCAGAAAGATCATTTAATGAATTCCAGATTGGGTCAGAAACTGGTACACAAATAATTTTTTCGTCTGGTCCTTTATCATCTGCCATGTGGAAAACACCAATTGGTTTTACTTCCATAACACATCCAGGGAAAGTTGGTTCGTTTACTAAAACCAATACATCAAGAGGGTCACCATCAAGAGCTAAAGTTTCCGGAATAAATCCGTAATCAGCCGGGTACATCATTGAAGAGAATAACATTCTGTCGAAACGCATTCTTTTAATTTCAAAATCGTACTCGTATTTATTTCTGCTTCCTCTTGGTATTTCGATTAACACATCGAAAGTTGTTAGTTTGTCTGCGGTCATTTTTGTTTTTTATTGTTTCTATAATTTCGACTGCAAAAGTAACTAAAGAATCCCTTTTTACAATAAAAAACTGCATTTATCTCCGTACTTTTCTTTTAAAAAACAGGGAGTTAATACGTAATCTTTCTATTTCTTTTGTTTAGATAATAATGCCAAAGTAAATAGGTGGCATAAGACCGATACGGACTCCATTGTTCTGCATGAATTTCCATTTCCTTTTTGTCGTGAATATCCAATAATTCTTTAATAGTGTTGACAACCGCAATATCTCCCAACGGAATCAAATCGGGTTCCTGAAGACAGAACATCAGATAAATATCAATCGTCCAGTTTCCGATTCCTTTCAGTTTAATAAGCTCTTCACGAACTTCTTTTGCCGATTTTGTGGCCAGACTTTCAATGTCCAGTTCTTTACTCAAAACGGCTTCTGCCAATATCTTAATGTATTTCGTCTTTTGACGACTCACTCCTAAATTTCGGAATTCTTCATCTGATAACCCTACCATGTTTTCAGGATTACAGGTCGTATAGGCTTTTATCTTTAAAAACGTAGCTTTTGCTGAATCTATCGAAACCTGCTGCTCTAAAATAAGCAATACCAAAGTCGCAAAACCTTGTGGTCGTTTTGGAATCGGCGGCAATCCGTATTTGTTGATAATTTCCAGAAAAACAGGGTTTCTGACAGATAGAAAATCGATAGCTTCCTGCATAACTTTGTTTTAAGATTACTCAAAATTAAACAAAATTACTGCAATAATTATCCCGAAATGTACTCCCCAAACGGAAGTTTATTCACTCCGTAAATAATAAAAGAAGATATAAACAAACACAATAAAGTAGTAATCGGAATAGCCAAAATCGGATTTATAAAATCATAATCAATTCCTGAAAAGACCAGAAAGCGAAGCACCAAAATATGGACCAGATAAATTCCGTAACTGTATTTATTGATAAAATTAATAACCCGAATGAGAGTTGGATTTGAAATTTTTGAATTTTTGAAGAAAATAAACAATCCAATAGAGACCAGCATCACATTAAAGGTCAGGTAACCATAAAAATATTCATTAAAACGATCTTCTGCTATCGACAGAAAATAAGTTCCGAAAATGGTAATAATGGCTCCAAAAGAAAGCAAGAGTACAGAAATCTGTTTCAATCTTCGGGCATCATATTGGAATGACTTGACCGACAAATAATACCCCAAAACCAGATATCCTAAAAAGCCTGTAAAGTAGGTCAGATCAATATTGATTCGAAATGCAGAGAAAATGGGCTGATTGATCATTAGAGCAAAAATCCAAATGGCCAGAAAATACAATATCTCTTTTTCATTGGCATTCTGAATCCACTTGCTGAGAATCGGGATAAAAAGATAAATCCCAATCACCATATAAATGTACCATAAATGAAAGGAGCTCCCTCCGATAATAAGTGTAAAGGCACGCTTAAAAATATCTACAAATGCTTTTTCAGATTCTAACAAAAATTCGCTTCTAACGGTTAGCAGAACATAAAAAAGACTCCAGAATAAGAAAGGTAAAATAATTCTCGAGAACTTTTTTCTCAAAAAATCATTCAGTTCGTATTTTTTGTTCAGCATTAATGCTCCGGTAAGCATCAGAAAAACCGGTACACAAAAACGAACAAGACCGTCATAAACATTACCTGTCCACCAGGTAAAATTGGATATATGGCCATACTGATACAGAATATCGCAGGCTACATGCACTACGATCACGCTGATGGTGGCTAAAACTCTGAGATTATTTGTCCAATTTAAATTCTTACTTTCAATTACTATGCTCATAGCAACTAAATTAAGAAAAAATCTGACAATTTATCTAAAAATAAAAAACAGATGATCCTTTATTAGCAAATTTAGTGGTCTGCCAATTTCTTACGAGACTCTTTCCAAAAAAAACAATCACAAAACGATAAAAACATCAAACAATTAACCATTGTGGACTACAATTACTACATTATTAACAAATCATTCACAAAAACATAAGCAACATCTTATATATTTACAAAATCAAGCAACCTTAAAAACGTTTGCACTAACATATTTATTCTGACAATTATAAAAATTAAATATAAAGAAATTCTTGCGCAAGAGTAGACATAAACTTCAAATGTCTTTAAAAAAATTGAAGATCATTAAACCTTATAACATCAAAATTACTATGAAAAACCTAGAAGACTTTCAATGCGAAAAAATCGAAACTAAAAATATTACTGGCGGTCAAAGTGGAATACCATATGAACAAGAGCCCGGATGGACATATATCTACCAAGGTTCACGAATTTCTGAAGTAATTTACGACATCTAAAAGTTAATTAGATTATAGAAATCTGGCATCGTCAATGATGCTGGATTTCTTTCTTTCAAACAAGCAATCATGATTTTAATTTTAAGCACACCAACAGATTATGATACAAACCATGTAATTGATTGGCTCGTACGGCACAAAGCACCTTTTTTCAGATTGAATGATGAAGATTTAATGCAGGGCATCACTATTTTTAATCACAATCCGGAACAGCCTGATGAAACCTATTTTGAGCATTATTCTCAAAAAATCTTCTTGAAAGACATTACAATAGTATGGCATAGAAAATTTGGCTTTTTAATTGATTACGAAAAAAAGATTGGCCAAAACAATGATTTCATAACCTATTTATACTCCGAGTTCAATGGTCTGTCCAGATTGATTTTCAAATTATTGGAAAACAAGAAGTTTTTATGTAAAAACAGCCCTGCTTTTTCCAAGATTGACATTTTGAATAAAGCAGCTAAAGGCGGCTTAAACATTCCTAAAACCCTCATCACCTCCGACAAGCAAAAATTAAGCGAGTTCTATGACCTCCACGATCATTCTATAATTACGAAATCAATAGGAGATGCACGAGGAGTGATTTATAGTGATAAAACTTTCACTCTGGCTACACATACCATAAAAAAAATAGACACACTTCCTTCAAAATTCTCTCCTTCTTTATTTCAGGAGTATATTGACAAAGAAATAGAAATCAGAACTTTTTATCTGGATAAACAATGTTATTCGATGGCCATTTTTTCACAAAACAATGAAAAAACCAAAATTGACTTCAGAAATTATGATGCTGAAAACCCCAATAGATTTGTACCTTATACATTACCCAAAACAATCCAAAATCAAATTACCGAATTTATGAGTAGTATAAATTTAAATACGGGTTCTCTGGATATTATAAAATCGTCAAAAACCGGGGAATATTATTTTTTAGAGGTAAATCCTTTTGGGCAATTTAGCATGACAAGCAAACCCTGTAACTATAATTTACATCAAAAAGTAGCCGATTATTTAATACAAAATTCCAATTAAATGAAAGTAAGAGATCTCCTTTCTGATCCGGAAATACCGCTTCCTATTATTTTCGAATGCACCGAAGTTGAGGATTATGAAATACCGAAAACCATATCCAAAAAGCAGCATGTCACGTCAGAGTATTACCAAACTTCAAAGTTAAGCTGTAAAACCACTTCAAAACCATTACACATCCATAAAAATGAAAGACAAGAAATTTAAATTATTCCAATGTTGTGTTCCTGTAAAAGGAGCCAAAAATGGCTTAATCGTAGATTTTCAAAGAAAGACACTTCATAAGGTTCCTAATCAAATAATAGATTTGATTGAAGAATATGCTGAAAAAAACATTTATAGTTTATTTACTGATTTTAGAAAAAGTAAAGCGATACTCAAAAATTACATTCACTATTTTTTGTCGAATGAATTGCTAATTGTATCCGAAAACACAGAAGACTACCCTTCCTTAAACCACAATTTTACAAAGCCTCATGTCCTGGATACGATTGGATGCGAAATAGACACTTCTTTCGATTTTTTTGAATTTCTCATAAAAAATGAAAGTAATGAATTAGGAGTAAATGCCTTAAAGCTTATTGTGAAAAATAATGAGATTAATAATCTAATTAAAATTAACGCTCTTTTAGAAACATCTAAAATCAAAAATATTATCATTTATCTGGAACATTGCGAAGAAAGGCTTTCCTCAATAAAATCGCTTATAATAGACAATCCAAGAATTTTACAGGTGGTTTTTTACAATTCCAATACAGAAAACACACCTTCTTTAATGGAGGAAAAAATTTATTTCGAGAAACAATCACTCGAAAAAATATTCTACAATATTTCTATCGAGCATGCATCCGATTTTGTTTTAGATATAGATATTTACCACGAAGCATTACATCACAATCTGATGTTTAACCGAACCGTTTTTATTGACGCTTTTGGCAACATCAAAAAACATTTTTCAGATTCTAAATCCTATGGAAAAATCATCAAAAACAGCATAAAGGAGGTAATTATGAATGAGGAATTTAGTGCTTTTTGGAACATCACTAAAGATGAAATCGAAATTTGTAAAGACTGCGAATTTCGCTATGTATGCCCAGACGGAAGAATTCCTCAAAGAGTTAATTCGGAAAAATCAAATTATAAATTTAATACTCGTTGTAATTATGACCCCTATCAAGGTACCTGGAATTGATCGCTATAAATTGATTTAGGCTGTATTTTTAACTTCACATATTTTATCTGACTACTGATCTTCTCAAAATATAGCCGTAAAACACAATTGTATTGCAGATAAAAAAACTGACTTAGAGATTCTAAATGACTGAAATCTTGTGACGCTTCTTAGAAGTAAAAACCAAATGATCCTTTTATCGCAAATTTGCTTGCATCCGGCATATTGAGGTAATTCCCTCTCCAGGAGAAGTCAAGACGGAATACTTTGAATATATTTCCAATTCCGGCATTGTATTCCCAATACACATTTTCGGGTGCATTATAAGGTAAGCCCGAAGCATTAATGGCACGATTAGCATCCGAAATAGTTCCATGTACAGCTCTGATTCCTACAAATTCTCTCCAGTTTAATTTTCTCATGAAAGGAATTCTTGCAAACAGCCTTCCTCCAAAATCATGATTCCATTGTAAAGTAGTATACTGATCGGTTACAAACTCATAGAAGTTCAAGTTGCTAAAGGTATTTTCAATCGTAAAATAGGTTTGGTTTCCAGGGATTACACTCATTAATCCCAGCGGAATTGTACCAAAGGTTTTTCCGGTTTCAATGATAATATTAGACCTTCCTAACGGCCCAATAATAATAGGCTGCTTGTAAAACAATTGCACTTTCTGATAGGCAAAATCACTATTCAAAACCCCTTTTAAACCATAACTAAAGTTCACAAAGAAATGACTGAACGGACTGTCAACAATATTTCGCTCTACTCCAAAACCAATAGTCTTACGATTCGGCATAAACTCAAACTGAATGTTCGCTTCGGATTGTGTTACTTTATTGGCTATTACACCAGCCGGATTCGCAGCGGTTGGTAAAGTAGTATAATAGTCTAAACTAAAAGTAGGGGAAGCCGATTCTAAAGTTCTATAGGAAACTCCGGCCTGAACAACAAAATTCTTAAGCGGCTCCATTTCAAGGGAAACATTACTCAGATTTATGTTCGTCAATTTTCCATTACTTCCTGTGGTAAATAAGGCGGAAGAAGCAAAACTTCGTCCAAGAATATCGTTTGTACTCGTTAAACTAGCACCAATTTGTTCGATATCGCGTCTGTTTCCTCCGGAGATAATGACACGGTTTTTCTTGTCCACCATCCATTTTCCGGAAACTCCGTATTTGAATTTATTATCATCAAAACCATATGCTGTATAAGCTTGTATACGCCAAGGGTCGTTCGGACCAAAATAAGTCCTTCCTCCTGCACGCAATCGCAATCCTTCAACTTCATTATAACCGAATGTTGAAAAGATAGGTCCAAAATCGAAATTCTTAAACTCGACATAACCACTTCCCAGAATAGAAACTAAACTATAGAGCTGCTTGAATCTTTTGACAGTTTGCAGCGTGTCGAGCATTTTATAAATACCCGCTTCATCCTTATTGAGTTTTTCAAAACGGTTTTCATTCCAAAACTCATCCGATTTCGTATAGACAGAATTATCAATAAAATTAACTTCCTGCTTATAAAAACTTTCCGGTTTCTGAAGATTGAATTTATGATCTTTATACAATGTGGTTCGCTTTCCGTAAACCCCTTTTGATTTTTCTTTTTTGTTCAAAGCAAAATCAGACATCATATAATCACGGGTCAGAAGAAATACAGAATCATTCTCTACCTCAAATTCCTGTTCGATATAAATGTCTTTTACCCAGTTAATATTGGCACTTTTGGTAACGGCCATATTAATTTTTTTAATCGCAAAAGTGGTATCGTTTACCCAAAAATCCCCTTTAAAAGTCAGTTCGTTTTTACGTCTTGGATAAAAAACAATATTATAACACCATTTTTTATCGACATAAGCACTGTCTTTTAAAACATAATTGTAAACATCAATTCCGGTTCTGGAAAGCGGACTTGTAAAGCTCTTATCGAAAAATTTAAGGTGATTGTCGTAAATATTATAATCGGAGTACAGGTCTTTTACAAAAGACAAAATCTGCTGATTGCCATTAAACCCAGAAGTTTTATTTCCGGTCAGATTCTCCTTTGTTTTCTTTAATTTATTATCTCCGTATACATCATAAAGCGATTCACTAATAAAAATCGGCAGATACGTTTTCCCGGTAACTTCAGATGTATCAACATGCTGGAACACAAATTCCATTCCTTTGAAGAGTTTATTCTTCATAAAAGCACTATCAATCGTGTTCATATCAAACTCGACTTTTTCATACTTCTGCATTTGATACTGACTGAACTGGTATAATCCGTTCTTACGTTTACGTTCCCAGATTTTTCTCAGAATATCCAGCGCAGGATTGTTTTTCTTGGAGGTTTTTCCGGTAAAAATAACGACTTCATTTAGCGCTTCGGCTTCACTTAAAACTATTTTAAAATCATAGTTTACCGCTTTCTCCAATGTAACTTCGCGATCTGAGAATCCCGCTGAGCTTACAATCAAAGTGGTATACGTATTAGGCGATTCGAGATAAAAACGTCCGTCTTCATTCGAAACGATTCCCGTATTCGACCCTTTAAAAACAACATTGGCAAACGGAATCGGCTGATTCGATTTGTCTAAAACAATTCCACTCACTTTAGTTTGTGCAGCAACGCCACCCACTAGTGCGAGTACAAAAAATAAGCTGAGTAAAATTATTCTTTTCATAATCCTGCAAAAAAAAACTTCATCAATTAATATGACTGATGAAGTTTTATAAGTATCGTTTAATTTACTATTTGTACATTACTTTTTTTACTGCTTTTACTACATCACCTGCATTAGGCAACCAATCTTTTAGTAAAACAGGGGAATATGGTGCAGGTGCATCGGCAGTCGTAATACGCTGAATTGGCGCATCAAGAAAATCGAATGCCTGTTCCTGAACGATGTAAGTAATCTCAGATGAAATACTTGCAAATGGCCAAGCTTCTTCTAAAACTACTAAACGGTTTGTTTTTCTTACCGAAGCAAGAATAGTTTCTTTATCCATTGGACGAACTGTTCTTAAGTCAATAATCTCACAAGAGATTCCTTCTTTAGCCAATTCATCAGCAGCAATAAAAGCTTCTTTAATAATTTTACCAAAAGAAACAATTGTAACATCTTTTCCTTCACGTTTAATATCGGCAACTCCTAATGGAATTGTATATTCTCCGTCCGGCACCTCACCTTTGTCACCATACATTTGCTCAGATTCCATAAAAATTACAGGATCATTATCACGAATAGCAGATTTCAAAAGTCCTTTTGCATCGTAAGGAGTTGAAGGTACAACCACTTTAAGTCCCGGAGTATTAGCAAACCAGTTTTCTAAAGCTTGAGAGTGAGTTGCTCCTAACTGACCTGCAGAAGCAGTTGGTCCACGAAAAACGATAGGCACATTAAATTGTCCACCTGTCATTTGACGCATTTTAGCAGCATTATTTATAATTTGATCAATACCTACTAAACAAAAGTTGAAAGTCATATACTCAACAATAGGACGACAGCCATTCATTGCTGATCCTACTGCAATTCCTGTAAAACCAAGCTCAGCAATTGGAGTATCGATTACTCTTTTTTCACCAAACTCAGCAAGCATTCCTTTTGAAGCTTTGTAAGCTCCATTGTATTCTGCAACTTCTTCTCCCATTAAATATATGGATTCATCGTGACGCATTTCTTCGCTCATCGCTTCACAAATGGCCTCTCTAAATTGTATTGTTCTCATATTTATATTGTATGTTGAATTTTCTGAAGAGCAAAAATAAATATTTTAAATCACTTAAAAGCATAAATTGAATTTAAAATCACACGAACTTCCGTCGCTCCTGCGCTTTTAACTTTTTAAAATTTATTGTGACAATTACGAAATCGATGTAATTATCACTTTATCACTTAAAAACTTCTTTTCAACCCAACTTCCCTCTTTAAACTTAGGCTCTCCTTCGGTAAAATTCTTACTATCTAACGTATCAATCGAAATTATAGTATAAATCGACAACAAATTTAACAGTTCGAGCAACCCCTGTTTTGCAAAATCCCTAAGAATCAGGAAACATCAATGTATTATCAATATTCAATAACGACGAACGACCTTCCTTATTCCATAATCTGCGAAAACGTAATAGTTTTTAAAAAATATTATGCATGCATAGTATATTATTTCAATTTTAATTTCTAAATTTGTGGAAGCGTTTTATAATTTATCAAAATATATACTTATGAAAATATTAGTTTGCATCAGCCATGTGCCTGATACTACTTCAAAAATTAACTTCTCCAATGGTGACTCAGAATTCGATACCAACGGTGTTCAATATGTAATTAATCCTAATGACGAGTTTGGTCTAACACGTGCAATCTGGTTTCAGGAGCAACAAGGTGCAACTGTAACGGTTGTAAATGTTGGAGGACCTGATACTGAACCTACTTTACGTAAAGCTTTGGCAATTGGCGCAAACGAAGCAATTCGTGTAAATGCTAACCCAACTGATGGTTTTTTTGTTGCAAAACAATTGGCTGAAGTAATTAAAAATGGTGGTTATGATTTAGTAATTGCCGGAAAAGAATCTTTAGATTATAATGGCGGAATGGTTCCTGGGATGATTGCCGGAATCTTAGGTTCTAACTTTTTAAATTCTTGTACTTCGATCACTGTTGAAGGCAGCAATGTAAAAGCAGTTCGTGAAATCGATGGTGGAAAAGAAACTGTAAGCACTACTTTACCTTTAATCATTGGTGGTCAAAAGGGTCTTGTTGAAGAAAAAGACTTACGTATTCCAAACATGAGAGGAATCATGACAGCAAGAACAAAAGCTTTAACTATTTTGGAACCAGTTGATGCCCCAGTAAATACAAAAGCGGTAAAATTTGAAAAACCAGCTCCTAAATCAGCAGTAAAATTAGTTTCTCCTGATAATTTAGATGAATTAATCAATTTATTACACAACGAGGCTAAAGTAATCTAGTAATCAGTATTCAGTTGCAGTTTTCAGTTTACATCAACTTGAAACCTGAAACTTTAAACTTCTAAACAAAAAATTATGTCAATATTAATATATGCAGAATCTGCAGAAGGAAAATTTAAAAAAGTTGCTTTTGAACTAGCTTCTTACGCTAAAAAAGTAGCCGAAACTTTAGGAACAACTGTTACCGCTTTAACCGTAAACATTAGTGATGTTAGCGAATTATCAAAATACGGAGTTGATAAAGTATTAAAAGTAAACAACGATAAATTAGCCGGTTTTACTGCTAAGGCTTATGCCGATGTAATCAAACAAGCCGCCGAAAAAGAAGCAACAAAAGTAGTTTTACTTTCTTCTACAACAGACAGTATTTACCTTTCTTCATTAGTAGCTGTAGCCTTAAATGCTGGTTTCGCTTCAAATGTAGTTGGATTACCAGTAAGCACTTCTCCTTTTCAGGTAAAAAGAAATGCTTTCTCTAACAAAGCTTTCAATATTACTGAAATCACTACTGATGTAAAAGTTCTTGGTTTGGCTAAAAACTCTTACGGAATTTTCGAAAGCGCAGGATCTGCTGCTGAAGAAGATTTCAACCCAACAATTGGAGACAATGATTTTGGAGTAAAAGTAGAATCTGTAGAAAAAGTAACCGGAAAAGTTTCTATCGCTGATGCTGACGTTGTAGTTTCTGGCGGACGCGGATTAAAAGGTCCTGAAAACTGGGGATTAGTTGAAGATCTTGCTGCAGTATTAGGTGCTGCAACAGCTTGTTCTAAACCAGTTTCCGACTTAGGATGGAGACCTCACAGTGAACACGTTGGACAAACTGGAAAACCGGTTGCCACTAATTTATACATCGCAATAGGAATTTCAGGTGCTATTCAGCACATTGCAGGTATCAACTCCTCAAAAGTAAAAGTTGTAATCAACAACGACCCTGAGGCTCCTTTCTTTAAAGTAGCTGATTACGGAGTAGTTGGAGATGCTTTCGAAATTGTTCCGCAATTAATTGAGAAATTAAAAGCCTTTAAAGCACAACATTCTTAATTTAAAAATTCTCTTTAAAAATATAGCTACCTAAAAACAAGATAATCGTATCTTTGTTTTAGGTAGCTTTTTTGTTCCATATTTTTTGATTAAAATTGCACCTTTATTTTTCAATCAAAAAAAGTATCAAAATGAGGCAATAATTGCCCTTTTTTATCCATATATATGAGTCTAGTAAAATTATCCATAAAAGGAATTTCATACAGTCAAACTCAAAATGGCGCTTATGCCTTAATTTTGAATGAAGTTGATGGCGAAAGAAAATTGCCTATCGTTATTGGTGCTTTTGAAGCACAATCGATCGCTATTGCTCTGGAAAAAGAAATTAAACCTCCGCGTCCGTTAACGCACGATTTATTCAGAAACTTCGCTGAAAGATTTGATATAGTCGTAAAACAAGTTATTATTCACAAACTTGTGGATGGTGTTTTTTATTCCAGTTTAATCTGCGAAAGAGACAAAATCGAAGAAATTATTGATGCCAGAACTTCTGATGCTATTGCATTGGCTTTACGTTTTAATGCTCCGATTTTTACTTATAAAAACATTCTGGACAAAGCCGGAATTTATTTAAAATCGAATACAGCAGAAACCGATCAGGGATCTCAGGAAATCGATGATGTACTTTCGAATCCGGAAACTTTTGGACGTGAAGAGGAAAGCAATCAATCTGGAGATATCTATTCAAAACATAGCTTACAGGAACTAAACGAACTTTTAGACCAGGCTGTTTCTCAGGAAGATTACGAAAAAGCAGCTAAAATTCGAGACGAAATTTCAAAAAGATAATTCTAAGGCTGTAAGCCGTAAGCTTTAGGCTATAAGCTTAAAGCGCAAAACATAAAAAACAAGCTATAAGTATTTAGGATAAAGCCTAAAGCTTAAAGCCTAAAGCTTAAAGCACCATGAAGCAATACTTAGATTTGGTACGACACGTTTTAGACAACGGCTGCCAAAAAGGAGACAGAACAGGAACGGGAACCAAAAGTGTTTTTGGTTACCAAATGAGATTTGATTTAAGTGAAGGTTTCCCAATGGTTACCACCAAAAAACTACACCTAAAATCAATTATATATGAATTGCTTTGGTTCTTAAAAGGAGACACCAACGTAAAATACCTTCAGGAAAACGGTGTAAAAATTTGGGATGCCTGGGCAGACTCTAATGGTGATTTAGGTCCTGTTTACGGACATCAGTGGCGCAATTGGAACAGCGAAGAAATTGATCAGATCTCTGAATTGATTACCGAGCTAAAAACAAATCCAAACAGTCGAAGAATGCTGGTTTCAGCATGGAATCCTTCGGTCTTGCCGGATACTAAAAAATCATTTGAAGAGAATGTAGCCAATAACAAAGCGGCTTTACCTCCTTGTCATGCTTTCTTTCAATTTTATGTCACAAGTCCTGACACCGAAAAAGGAGAAACAAAAGGAAAACTTTCCTGCCAACTGTACCAGCGAAGTGCCGATATATTTTTGGGAGTTCCGTTTAA
Organism: Flavobacterium sp. N502540; assembly: GCF_025947365.1. NCBI lineage: Bacteria > Pseudomonadati > Bacteroidota > Flavobacteriia > Flavobacteriales > Flavobacteriaceae > Flavobacterium > Flavobacterium sp. N502540. Next base: position 2,159,138 of record NZ_CP110012.1, on the reverse strand, counting down.
CATCGCTTCTTACGCTTTATTAACCTTGATGATTGCACAGGTTTGCGACTTGGAGCCGGGAGAATTCATTCACACATTTGGAGACGCACACATTTACAACAATCATTTTGAGCAATTAGAACTGCAGCTTACACGCGAGCCGAAACCGTTACCTAAGATGGTTTTAAATCCGGAGATTAAAAACATTTTCGACTTTGATTACAATGACTTCACGCTTTTAGATTACGAACCGCATGCCGGTATAAAAGGAAGTGTTGCTGTATAAAACATAAAAAAAATCCGCTTAAAATTTTAAGCGGATTTTTTTATACTACCAGCACGCTGTTTTCGCTTCCGGCATAATCATTCCACTTGTACGAATCCGCCTCAGGATCGTTTTCATACACTCCGTCGACTACGTATTTAAATTCGTAAATCGCGTCTTTCACCAAATCGTAAGTTGCTTTAAAAGTTCCATTTTTCAATTTACTTAAAATTCCTTCCTCGGGATTCCAATTGTTAAAATCCCCAACAACTGCCGCCGAATTTGCATCTTTTGCATCTATTGTAAAGGTGACTTTACACACCGGTCTTGTTTTTACAAACTGTTTCTTTAAAGACATAACTATTTAATTTTTAGATTCATAGACTAAATTACATAAATTCAACTGAACTCTCCACACCCCTACAATCGTTTTGTGATTATATCAAAAACACTTCATATTTTTTTTGCTTTCTACAAATAAATCCATGTAAAATTTTGGATTTCAAAACATTAAATCACTTTAAGAGAAATATTCCTCTATCTAAATGGGTCATTACAAAATAAATTTTAACTTTATGACCTCATTTATATCTTATGGAAAAGGAAGTACACGAACAATACGAATATGCCAGAAGAAGAATCAGACAAAAGAAGGTCCTTTATTTTCATTTTGTACTTTTTATTCTAGGAAGTTTATTTTTATTTATCGCCAATCGATTCTTTGGTCTGGGAGCCACCAGCGGACAAGATTGGTGTATTTGGGCCATAACAATCTGGCTTTTTATCTTTATTCTGCATTTTATAAAAGTATACATCACAGATCGGTTCATGAACAAAAAATGGGAAAGAGAACAAATTGATCGGCTTGTTGCTTTGCAACAAAAGAGAATTAGTCAGCTAGAATCGAAAGTAAATGAAGATTCTGAAAATAAAATTTAGTTTAGAATGCCATGATTATAATGATAGCGGCTGTTGCCGAAAATAACGCACTGGGAAAGAACAATGATTTAGTTTGGCATTTACCAAATGATTTTAAAAGATTTAAATCGCTTACTACCAACCATCATATTATTATGGGAAGAAAAACCTTTGAGAGCTTCCCTAAACCTTTACCTAACAGAGTACACGTTGTAATAACACGTCAGAATGATTATCAACCGGAAGGTTGTATTGTTGTTGATTCTATCGAAAAAGCGATAGCCGTATGTCCTGAAAACGAAGACTCCTATATTATTGGAGGTGGTGAAATCTACAATCTTGGTTTGCCCTATACCGATATTATTGAAGTTACCAAAGTACATCATACTTTTGAAGCAGATACTTTCTTTCCTATAATCAATGAAACGGAATGGCAGCTTGTAGAATCAGAAGAAAACTTTAAAGACGAAAAACATCTTTACGATTATACTTACGAAACTTATATCAGAAAATAAAAAAAACATCCTCTTTTGGAGGATGTTTTTCAAAAATGACTGATCTTCTAAATGGACTCACTCAGGAAATAGTTTTGATAAAATAACAAATGTTAAGAATAACATTTGAAATAATTAAATAACACTGTTTGTTGAGATATAATCTCAAGGTACGCCTTTAATAACAAATACCACTAAGATATTAAAGGCAAATTTCCAAAAACAAATTTAATCCTAAGAACGTATTTCACACTTTTAAAAATAGAGTATTGACCCCAAAACAACACTTCTTTAACTTCTTTCCTGACAAACTTAAGTACAAGTGCAAAAATAATACTCCGTTACTTTAAGCCATTTATAACGATCAATCTTTTAAACTTCATCATTATTACTATGACAAAAGTGCACATAAATCCATCACTCCACAATACCCACTTTTAGTGATTTTTTTAAAGTAACCATTTTTGGTGATGCTCAAAATTTGACATTCGACATCAATTAAACCCTTACTTTTAAAACATTTAAAGCACAAAATAAAAAACCCAATACAGTTAAGACAGATTGTATTATATTTGCGTAAATTAAAATAATGTCTGAAAAAATAACTCCATATAAAGACTCTTCTTTAGGTAAAAAAGAGCAAGTTGCCCAAATGTTTGACAACATCTCCGGCAACTATGATAATTTAAATCGTGTGATCTCATTTGGAATTGACACCAAGTGGCGAAAAAAAGTACTCAAAATTGTTTCGGATACAAAACCAAAAATCATTCTTGACATTGCAACCGGAACCGGTGATCTTGCCATATTAATGTCACAGACCAATGCTGAAAAAATTATCGGCCTAGATATTTCAGCCGGTATGCTTGAAGTAGGAAAGAAAAAAGTTCAGGCAAAAGGATTATCCAATACTATAGATTTAGTTTTGGGAGATTCTGAGAAAATCCCTTTTGAAGACAATTATTTCGATGCCATAACGGTTGGATTTGGCGTTCGAAATTTCGAAAACCTGGAAAAAGGATTTGCAGAAATTCTAAGGGTTTTAAAACCAAATGGAGTTTTTGTAATTCTGGAAACCTCGGTTCCGGATAAAACACCATACAAACAAGGCTATAAATTTTACAGCAAAAACATCCTTCCCATTATAGGAAAACTCTTTTCTAAAGATAATTCAGCCTATGGTTATTTATCTGAATCTGCTGCGGTTTTCCCTTACGGAGAAGCTCTGAACAATATTTTAAGAAAAATTGGGTTTATAGATGTTGTAGCAATGCCTCAAACTTTTGGTGTTGCAACCATTTATTCTGCCTCTAAAAAATAGTATGAAAAAAATTGTAGTCTTACTTCTATTAGTCATATCGACACAAGGATATTCGCAATTTGCTAAAAGCATGTTCAGCAAAGATCCTATCATTAATCTTGAAAACTGGCAAAAACAACGCCTGTATTTCGGTTATTACCTTGGGTTTAACAGTTTTGACTTTAAGTTTGACTACAAATCTCCTGGTCCGGATGTTCAGACAAAAAAGACTACCGGATTTAATGTTGGTGTTGTAGCTGATTTAAGACTACAGGAATATATTAATCTTCGTTTTGAACCAGGATTGTACTATACCAAACGTGACTTGTACTACCCAAATTTGCCTTTGCAAAAAGACTATCTTAGAGAAGTAAACAGTACGTATATCCACTTTCCTTTACTCTTAAAATTCTCGGCATTGCGTACCGGAAACATCCGTCCTTATTTAGTTGGCGGAATATCTTCGACACTTAATCTATCCAGCAATGCTAAATCAAAAGACGATAACTTCGAAGGGAAATTCAGAGTAAAACAATGGACTACCGCTTATGAGCTAGGTTTTGGAATAGACATTTTCTCTGAGTATTTTATCTTCTCTCCTTCTATTCGGGGAATGTTTGGAATTTCAAACGAATTAATTCGTGATAATCCGGCAAACGGACCTAGCCCCTGGACTGACAATATCGATTCTATGAAATCAAGAGCTATTTTAATAAATTTTACTTTTCATTAAAACAAATACTTAACTATTTCGTTTAAACTCACTAAGAATAATTGCTGTTGCGGTAGCTACATTTAAACTTTCTGTTTTTTGCAGCTCTCCAAATCTTGGAATGGTGAGTCGGCTTGTAACCATTTTTTCTATTTCTGATGAAATCCCGTTGGCTTCATTACCCATGATAATGATTCCATCCTGAGGAAGAACGGTTTTATAAATGTTTTCGCCATCCATAAAAGTTCCAAATACAGCTAATTTTGTTTGAGCAATAAACGTTTCGAGATCAACATAATTAACATTTACTCTGGTAATAGAACCCATGGTTGCCTGCACCACCTTTGGATTGTAAATATCGACGGTTTCTTTTGAGCAAACAATTTGCTTGATTCCAAACCAGTCACAAAGGCGCAAAATGGTTCCTAAATTTCCGGGATCACGAATATCGTCTAAAGCCAAAATTAAGCCCGAATCGATTATTTTATTTTCGGCAGGAATTTTAAAAACCGCCAAACAGGAATTAGGAGTAGACAAAGCACTTATTTTTTTAAGTTCCTGCTCATAAATCAGCGTTCGCTTTGAAGAATGAACCTCTTCAAAATCATTTAGAGTCGTATATAAATGCTCTAATTCAAAATTGGATTGCAACAATTCTTGAATTACTTTTACTCCTTCGGCGAAAAACAATTGATTTGCAAAACGTTGTTTTTTTTGATGTAAACCTGAGATAAGTTTTATTTGGTTTTTACTAACCATAAAATAATGTACTTTTGAATTAAATATTTAAGAACACTTGAAAAAGAATTCCACAAAAATAATAGCATTTATCCTAATAGCAATATTTATTTGCGCTTGTGATGCTGTAAAAAGAGTTCCTGATGGAAAAAACCTTCTTGTTAAAAATACTATTCTTGTAAATGGAAAGTCCACTAACGACGAAACGGCCTTCAATCAAATGTACCAAAAACCGAATGGTACCTTATTAGGATATCGTCTTCGTTTGAATTTATATAACCTTGCCAATTTAAATCCGGATTCAACCTATAAAGCTAAATTCAAAAACAATCCGGGTTTGTACGAACGCCAGTCAAAACTTTTATCTGCAAAACAAGTTGATCGTCTGGGACAATCCTTTATGTACAAAGGTATTCATGAATTTCTGAAAAGCACCGGTGAAGCTCCGGTAATTATTGATACTGCGAAAACAAAGAAAACGCTTTTACGTCTAAAATATTATTACTTTAACAATGGCTTTTTTAAAGTTGCAACAGATTATAACATTGATAGTATTGGCCGAAAAAAAGCCAAAATAAACTACAATATCACAACCGGACCTGCTTATACTTTAGACACTATCAAAACGAAAATAATGACTCCTGCATTAGACTCATTATACAAAGTTAATACTGACCCATCGGTTTTAAAATCAGGAAAACAATATAAAACCGTAGATTTTGAAGAAGAAAAAAATCGTCTTACCACCTACTTTAGAAACCACGGGGCCTATTATTTTCAACCTACTTATGTAACTTTTGATATTGATACTATTGGTAAAAAAGACAAAGCCAATGTAACTTTGATTGTAAACAACAATAACATCCAAGGAAGAGATTCAAGCAGAACAGAACCTTTTAAACTATACAAAATTAGTGATGTCAACATCTACACTGATTATTCTGCAGCAAATGCAAAAAATAAAATCACAGACAGTACCACCTACAACAACTTTAATCTATACAGTTACAAAAAACTAAAATACAAACCACGAGCCATTACCGATGCGGTTTTTATCACCAAGGGAAGTACTTTTTCAGACACCAGAACTACTCTTTCTTCAAGATATCTCAACAATCTGAAAATTTTCAATTACCCGTCTATTCAGTATACAGTTGACAAACGCGACTCAACTGCGCAGTCCTTAATTGCCAATGTTTATCTTACTCCAAGAAAAAAATATAGTTTTGGAGCTACTTTTGACGTTACACATTCTAATATTCAGGATTTTGGTATTGGAGCCAGTATTTCCGAAACTATTCGTAACGTTTTTAACAGAGCCGAAACTTTGGAAATTTCTACGCGCTTAAATCTTGGATCCTCAAGAGATATGGCGAATCCCAACAACAATTTCTTTAACGTTTCAGAATATGGTGTCGATTTAAAGCTAAATTTTCCGAGAATTCTACTGCCTTTCGGAACAGAAAAAATTATTCCTAAAAGAATGATTCCTTCTACCAGTATTGCCGGAGGTTTCTCTAAACAAAGAAATATTGGACTGGACAAAGAAAATTTCACAGGAGGAATTGCTTATAACTGGTCTCCGAAACGAGGTAATACGGCAAAATTCGAATTGCTTAATGCACAATTCGTAAGAAATTTAAATCCGGACAACTACTTTAGAGTATACACTTCCGCCTATAAAAAATTGAACAATATTGGTACAATATACAATCAAAACCCTTTATACTTTGACGACCTTATCAGCAAAAAACTTACTATTCCTGACGGGACAAAAGGCTTTACAGACGATGTCCTTAAAAACAGGACAGTTTTAGTCTCCGATGATCCTGAGTATAAAGATGTAAAAAGCATTGAAGAAAGAAGAGTTCGTCTAACAGAAAATGACTTTATTCTATCTACAAGTTATACCTTTACCAAAACCACAAAAAAAGATCTTGCTGATAATAACTTCTATCAGTTTAAAACCAAAATAGAATCGGCTGGCACCTTGTTATCGGCCATTTCAAGTATTGGAAAATTTCAGAAAAACACAAACGGTAATTACGAAATTTTCAATCTCGAATACTCAGAATACATCAAAACCGAATTTGATTATATCAAACACTGGGATTTTGGAAAAGAAAAAGTATTGGCAGTACGAAGCTTTTTTGGAATTGCAATTCCATTTGGAAACTCAAACTACATTCCCTTTTCACGAAGTTATTATGCAGGAGGCTCAAATGATAACCGCGCATGGCAGCCCTATGCTTTGGGACCAGGAAGTACAGATGCTGCAAATGATTTTAACGAGGCCAATATGAAAATTGCAATGAGTGCCGAATTTCGTTTTAAAATTTTTGGCAGTGTTAAAGGAGCCATCTTTGCAGATGCCGGAAATATCTGGAATGTGCTCGATAATGTCACTGAAGAGAAGGCAAAATTCTCTGGCGTAAACGATTTAGCTGAAATTGCACTGGGTACCGGATTTGGTTTACGCTATGATTTAAGCTTTTTTGTTATTCGTTTAGATATGGGCTTTAAGACCTATAACCCAGCACATGAGAAGGGAGATCGCTGGTTTAAAGAATACAATTTTGGGCACTCGGTTTTAAATTTTGGAATAAATTATCCATTCTAATGCTAATTAATTCTTATTTTTGCAACCTAAAAACTAAAAACAACTAAAAAAAATTACAATGGCACACAATATTAAACCGGGAGTAGCTACGGGAGATCAGGTTCAGGAGATCTTTAACTATGCGAAAGAAAAAGGATTTGCATTACCTGCAGTAAATGTTACTGGTTCAAGCACAATCAATGGGGTTCTTGAAACTGCAGCAAAATTAAATGCACCGGTTATCATTCAATTTTCAAACGGAGGAGCACAGTTTAACGCTGGAAAAGGATTATCTAATGCAGGTGAAAAAGCAGCAATCGCTGGTGGAATCGCCGGAGCAAAACATATTCATACTTTGGCAGAAGCTTACGGAGCAACTGTAATTCTTCATACAGACCACTGTGCAAAAAAATTATTACCTTGGATTGATGGTTTATTAGATGCTTCTGAAAAACATTTTGCAGAAACAGGAAAACCATTATACAGTTCTCACATGATTGACTTATCTGAGGAGCCAATCGAAGAAAACATCGAAATCTGCAAAGAATACCTGGCAAGAATGAGCAAAATGGGAATGACATTAGAAATCGAACTTGGTATTACAGGTGGTGAAGAAGATGGTGTTGACAACTCTGACGTTGACAGTTCAAAATTATATACGCAGCCGGAAGAAGTAGCTTATGCTTATGAAGAATTATCTAAAATAAGCCCTAAATTTACAATTGCTGCCGCCTTTGGAAACGTTCACGGTGTTTACAAACCAGGAAACGTAAAATTAACTCCGAAAATCTTAAAAAATTCTCAGGATTTCGTTCAAAACAAATTCAACACTGGTCATAATCCGGTAGATTTTGTTTTCCACGGAGGTTCAGGTTCTACACTTGAAGAAATCAGAGAAGCAATTGGATACGGAGTAATCAAAATGAATATCGATACCGATTTGCAATTTGCATATACAGAAGGAATTCGTGATTATATGGTTAAAAACATTGACTATTTAAAAACTCAAATTGGTAACCCAGAAGGTGCTGATGTTCCGAACAAAAAATATTATGACCCAAGAAAATGGGTACGTGAAAGCGAAGTAACGTTCAACACAAGACTTGAGCAAGCTTTTGCAGACTTGAATAACGTAAATACATTATAATAAAAAAGTTGAAAGTTTCCGGTTTCAAGTTTCAGGTTTCGCAACTTGAAACCCGAAATCTGAAACAAAAAAAATACTCAATATGGCTTGGTTTAAAAGACAGGAAAAAGGGATTACGACCGCTACAGAAGATAAGATGGACGTTCCGAAAGGATTGTGGTACAAATCTCCAACAGGAAAAATTATTGATGCTGACGAATTAGCCCGAAACTTATTTGTAAGCCCTGAAGATGATTTTCATGTTCGAATTGGAAGCGCAACCTATTTTGAAATTTTATTCGACAACAATGAGTTCGTTGAATTAGATAAAAACATGACTTCTAAAGATCCTCTGCATTTTGTGGATACAAAAAAATATGCAGAACGACTGAAAGACGTTATGGAAAAAACTCACCTAAAAGACGCTGTGCGTACCGGAGTGGGGAAATCTAAAGGAAAAGAACTTGTAATTTGCTGTATGGATTTTGCCTTTATCGGGGGGTCTATGGGAGCTGTTGTAGGTGAAAAAATTGCCAGAGGTATTGATCACGCTATCAAAAACAAACTGCCTTTTGTAATGATCTCAAAATCAGGAGGAGCACGTATGATGGAAGCAGCTTATTCGTTAATGCAGTTGGCTAAAACATCTGTAAAATTAGCGCAATTAGCCGAAGCCAAATTACCTTACATCTCTCTTTGTACAGATCCAACAACCGGAGGAACAACTGCATCATACGCTATGTTAGGAGATATCAACATTTCTGAGCCAGGCGCATTGATTGGTTTCGCTGGTCCGCGTGTAGTACGTGACACCACCGGAAAAGATTTACCGGAAGGTTTCCAAACTGCCGAGTTCTTATTAGAGCATGGTTTCCTTGACTTTATCACGCCAAGAAAAGAATTGAAAGACAAGATTAACTTGTATATCGATTTAATTCAGAATAACGAAATTAGATAGCTTTTAAACTACTAAATACACAAAATCCCAAGGAAATTTTCTTGGGATTTTTTTTTCGTTTGTGTAGAATTAAATGTGCCGTTCCTCTGGAACTCTTGAATTCGCAATTTATCATATTCAACGGAATAAATTCCGTTGCTACAAAATATATCATTCCTACGGAATTTTTATCGATCTGTAATCTCATTTTTCTACCGATATTTCATTCCTACGGAATTTTTATTGGTGTGTAACCTTAACTTTAACTTCAAAACAATAAATTCCGTTGCCCAAAATATATCATTCCTACGGAACTTTTATCGATCTGTAATCTCATTTTTCTACCAATATTTCATTCCTACGGAATTTTTCTTAACTTGTAATGATAATGATTAAACAATATTTGTCTGAAAAATTGTATTTTTACCAAAACTAATTAATTCCTCAAAATTCAACTTTAAATTTGTAACCTTATGAAAAAAATTGTTTTTTTAGCACTAATTATGTTAGCTTCACTCTCCATTCAGGCACAAACGTCAAAAGAACTTATTGGAAAATGGCAACTGGTAAAGCTTAGTAAAAATGGAACAGAGAAAGATATAAAAGAAAAATTCAAGAGTGATCAGGTGTTTCAGGTCTTTAATGAAGATGGAAAATTTACAGGAATCGTAGGAGACAAAAGCATCAACGGTAAATGGAAACTTTCTAAGAACAATGATATCTTAACCATTACTGTTGATTTAATGCCTGTAAAATTTCAAATTGAATACTTCGACAGTCAAAAACGTGTTATTACCCAAGATCAACTTGGAACTTTAGAATACAAAAAGGCAGACAACTAACAGGATAAAAATCCTTACCTAAACCACACACAAGATTCAATAAAACAAAAGTCTGCAAAGCTCTAAAACAAACTTTACAGACTTTTTTTTATACCACTAAGCTCTGAAGGAGCATTATATCTATAGCCAAAAATATTCAATCCAAGCAAAAGCTCCAACGGAGCGACATGTCAAAACAAAGCTACCGGAACCTATAGATCAAGAAAAACAGCTGCTAAAAACTCAGAATCTTAGCCCCTAAGAACCTTAGCTACTTCAAAGAAGCCATATCAATCACAAAACGATACTTCACATCGCTTTTATTCATTCGGTCGTAAGCTTCATTAATATACCCCATATCGATGATCTCAACATCAGAAGTTATATTATGCTCGGCGCAGTAATCCAGCATTTCCTGAGTCTCTCTGATTCCTCCAATCAAGCTTCCAATAATACTTCTTCTTTTCATGATTAAAGTAAAAACAGGAATTTCGGCAGGTGCCGGCGGAGCGCCTACTACAATCATGGTTCCGTTTGTCGTTAACAAATTCAAATAGGCGTTATGATCGTGTTTGGCAGAAACTGTATTCAGAATAAAATCGAAACTATTGGCAAGCGACTCCATTGTTTCCGGATTTGAGGTTAAAGCAAAATGATGCGCGCCTAACTTTTTAGCATCGGCTTCTTTTGAAGGAGAGTGACTTAACATCGTAACTTCGGCACCAAAAGAAACTGCAAATTTCACAGCCATATGACCTAATCCCCCAAGTCCTAAAACTCCAACTTTATGTCCTTTACCCACTTTTAAATAACGCAAAGGCGAATAGGTAGTAATTCCGGCACATAATAACGGAGCAACTCCTTTGATATCGAGTTTCTCAGAAACGTGAAGTGTATAACTTTCATCTACAATAATACTGGTTGAATATCCTCCCTTGGTCGGAATATCCGTTCCTCTCTCTACACCATTGTAAGTTCCGGTCATTCCTTCGTCACAAAATTGCTCTTCACCAGACTGACAGCTTGGACACACTCTGCAGGAATCTACAAAGCACCCCACTCCTGCCAGCTCTCCAATTTTAAACTTAGAAACTTCGCTTCCAACAGCTACAATTCGGCCTACAATTTCGTGACCGGGAACTAAAGGGTAATTTACAGGCCCCCAATCCCCTTTTGCGGTATGAATATCTGAATGGCATACACCACTGTACAAAATTTCGATCTGAACCTGATGGGCACCCACCTCTTTTCTTTCAAACGTGTAGGGTTTTAACGGATTAACAGCATCATAGGCTGCATAAGCTTTAACTGGTATCATCGTATCGCTTTTTAAGTTAGGGTATTAAAATTACGATAAAATTCAACAGTAAGGCCAAAATAATAACGGTTAAAAATTGATTTTTTTAACAGAACGCCTACATCCCGGTTCGAATGGCTTCCACCGGATCCAGATTTGCAGCGGAGATTGCCGGCAATATTCCCGAAATTAGACCGATAAATGCGGCGAGAGTAGTTCCTAAAACTATATTCCCGAAACTAAGAACAAATTCAAAATCAAGCACTTTTGTTAAGACTAGTGCAATTCCCCAAACCATTACTAAGCCAATTATTCCGCCGATAACAGAAAGAATTACTGCTTCAAACAAAAACTGAAATAAAATGAATCGGTTTTTAGCACCTAATGATTTCTGAATTCCGATTAAATTGGTTCTTTCTTTTACAGATACGAACATAATATTGGCAATTCCGAAACCACCTACTAAAAGAGAAAATCCACTGATAATCCATCCCACAACATTCATCTGTCCTAAAATTCCATCTATAAAATCGGTAAATCCGGAAAGTACATTAATAAAGAAATTATCTATTTCTCCGGCTTTCATACCACGAATAGCTCTTATTTTTTGTGCCACCTGTGCCTTATAAGCATCCATATCTATCCCTTTTACAGGCTTTACAACAATTACAGGTGTCATAGCATCACTATCACCATACATTCGGCGTAAAAAATTAGCCGGCAAATAAACCGATGTATCATTACTGTCTCCAAAAAAACCTGCTCCTTGTTTTGCAATTACACCAATTACATTAAAACGTTGTCCGTACAAGCGGATACTCTTCCCAATGGGATCACTTGTGCCGAAGAGCCCTTCAGCAATTTCGTAACCCAAAACAATAACAGCCGCACCCGAATTCGACTCAGATTCGGTATAAAATCTCCCTTTATCAAAACTTATTCCTTCAATATCTACAATTTCATTCGATGAAGGGATAATATTTACATCACTTACGGTTTTTGAATCGTATTTTAAACTTTCATGTTTTACAAAAAGCTGATACGCCACCTGATCCGTATTGGTCAATGAATTTTTCAATCCTACATACTCATCGTATTTCACATTTGGAAACTGATCTCTTTTCCATTGCGGAATTTCAGAAGGTCCAAAACTAAACTTCATTAAATAAATCGTATTTTTATCTAAGCTGCTCAAATCTTTAGAAATTTTACGATCTAAAGAATCAACTGCCGCCAAAACAGCAATAATCGAAAAAATTCCGATCGTAACCCCTAATAACGACAACAACGTTCGCAGTTTATTATTTCGCAGCGCATTTACGGCAAAACCCAAACTTTCTTTTAATAATCTTAGATAAACAAGCATATAGTCGTATTTTTCAATAAAGTAAAATTCAATAATTTAAAATCAAAAACCTAATAAAAGTTAACTTACTCATCAGTAGATTTTTTTAGCATAATGTTACATTAATTTTCTTTAAAGTAATATATAAAAAAACTACTTTTGCAGTCTCAAAAATCATAACTACACGATGAGCACAACTAAAACAATACAATCGGCATTAATCTCTGTTTTTTCAAAAGACGGTTTAGAGCCAATCGTTAGAAAATTACACGAACAAAATGTAACACTTTACTCGACCGGAGGAACCGAAGATTTCATAAAAAACCTTGGTATTCCTGTTGTTCCTGTTGAAGACATTACTTCTTTCCCTGAAATTCTTGGAGGAAGAGTAAAAACACTTCACCCGAAAATCTTTGGTGGAATTTTGAACCGTCAGGATAACGAAAGCGACGTTCGACAAATGAAAGAATTTGATATCCCTCAGATTGATTTAGTAATTGTTGATTTGTATCCGTTTGAAAAAACAGTTGCCTCAGGTGCAAGTGAGCAGGATATTATTGAAAAAATTGACATTGGCGGAATTTCACTAATCCGTGCCGGTGCAAAAAATTTCAAAGACACTGTAATTGTTGCTTCGGTAAATGAATACAGCCTGCTTTTAGATTTGATTACAGAGCAAAATGGTGCAACTACTCTTGAAAACAGAAGATTATTAGCAACCAAAGCATTCCACGTTTCCTCTCACTACGACGGAGCTATTTTTAACTATTTCAACACTGACGAAACCATTTACAAAGAAAGTATTGCAGATGGTCAGGTTTTAAGATACGGTGAAAACCCTCATCAAAAAGGATTCTTCTTTGGCGATTTTGATGCTATGTTCAAAAAAGTTCACGGAAAAGAATTATCATACAACAACTTATTAGATGTTGATGCGGCAGTAAACTTAATTAATGAGTTCAAAACTGACGGCCCAACATTTGCCATTTTAAAACACAATAACGCTTGTGGTTTAGCTTCGAGAAAAACAATTAGTGAAGCTTATTTAGCAGCGCTTGCTTGTGATCCAACATCTGCTTTTGGCGGAGTTTTGATTGCAAATACTAAAATTGATGTAGCAACAGCAGAAGAAATCAACAAATTGTTCTGTGAAGTGGTAATCGCTCCAAGTTATGACGAAGAGGCAATTACAATACTACAAGAAAAGAAAAACAGAATCATTTTAATTCAAAATGAAGTTGAATTACCAACAAGACAAGTAAGAACATGTCTTAACGGATTGTTAATTCAGGACAGAAATAATATTACAGATACTAAAGAGCATTTAAAAACCGTTACTATTACTGAGCCTACAGCTGAAGAAATAGAAGATTTGATATTTGCTTCAAAAATTTGTAAAAACACCAAATCAAATACAATCGTATTTGCTAAAAACGGAACATTAATTTCGTCAGGAACAGGTCAGACTTCAAGAGTTGACGCTTTAGTTCAAGCAGTTGACAAAGCAAAAGCTTTTGGATTTGATTTAACCGGTGCTTCGATGGCAAGTGATGCATTTTTTCCATTTCCGGATTGTGTAGAATTAGCCAAAAAAGCAGGAATAACTGCTGTTATTCAGCCAGGAGGCTCAATAAAAGACGAATTAAGCATAAATTATTGCAATGAAAACAATCTTGCAATGGTATTTACGGGAACACGTCATTTTAAACATTAATTTGTTTAACTTTGTTCAAAATAATTTATAACATTTTAAACCCCTAAAAAACTTATGGGATTTTTTGATTTCATGACCGAGGATATTGCGATAGACCTTGGTACCGCAAACACTTTAATCATTCATAATGATAAAGTTGTTATTGATAGTCCATCGATCGTTGCACGTGATAGAATATCAGGCAAAATCATTGCTGTTGGTAAGGAAGCCAATATGATGCAAGGTAAAACGCATGAAAACATCAAGACCATAAGGCCTTTGAAAGACGGTGTAATTGCTGATTTTGATGCTTCGGAAAAGATGATCAACATGTTCATCAAAAGTATTCCGGCATTAAAAAAACGCATGTTCACTCCGGCTTTAAGAATGGTGGTTTGTATTCCATCCGGTATTACCGAAGTGGAGATGAGAGCGGTAAAAGAATCTTGTGAGAGAGTAAACGGAAAAGAAGTTTACTTAATTCACGAGCCAATGGCAGCAGCGATTGGTATTGGTATCGATATCATGCAGCCAAAAGGAAACATGATTGTTGATATTGGAGGTGGTACTACAGAAATTGCCGTTATCGCATTAGGTGGAATTGTATGTGACAAATCTGTGAAAATTGCAGGTGACGTTTTCACAAATGATATTGTTTATTATATGCGTACTCAACACAACCTTTTTGTTGGAGAAAGTACAGCAGAGAAAATAAAAATTCAAATTGGTGCCGCAATCGAAGATTTAGACGGACCACCGGAAGACATGTCTGTTCAGGGTAGAGACTTACTTACAGGGAAACCAAAACAAGTAGATGTTTCTTACCGTGAAATAGCAAAAGCACTTGACAAATCGATTCAGCGTATTGAAGATGCGGTAATGGAAACATTATCTCAGACTCCGCCGGAATTAGCAGCCGATATCTACAACACAGGTATTTATTTAGCTGGTGGTGGATCGATGTTAAGAGGTCTTGACAAACGTATTTCGCAAAAAACAGATTTACCTGTTTATATTGCTGAAGACCCGTTAAGAGCTGTTGTTCGTGGAACCGGAATGGCACTTAAAAACATTACAAAGTTCAAAAGTATCTTAATCAAATAAGATCCATAATAACAATCAATATATTTTCTCGGAGCCAAATTTAAACATTTGGCTCTGATTAAATTTGAAACCAAAAGCATATCCTGAAACAAAATAACCACACAAGAAATGCAGCAAATTTTTAATTTCATTATAAGAAACAGTAATCGATTGCTGTTTTTGCTGCTTTTAGGTATTTCGTTGGCACTCACAGTTCAGTCTCATTCTTACCACAGAAGCAAAATAATCAGTTCGGCCAATTTTCTAAGCGGAGGTGTTTATGAAAGAATCAATCGCGTAAATGAATATTTGAATTTAAGAACTGAAAATGACGAACTTGTACTTGAAAACGCAAGATTAAAAAGTCTATTATTCAACAAACAAGACACCACAAAACTACCTTTGGCAGACAGTGTAAAAGGAGTTAAACCTGCGGATATTATTGTTTCAAAAGTAATTCACAACTCCTATAACACACACGAAAATTTCATCACGCTTAACTCGGGATCAAATGACGGCGTTAAACCTGATATGGGGGTAATCAATAGCTTAGGAATTATTGGTATTATTGATGACACATCACCAAGATATGCGACTGTCGTAAGTATTTTGAATACAAAATCTCAAATCAATGCCAAGATTAAAAAGTCAAATCATTTTGGATCATTGACCTGGGACGGTAAAAGCACCGGATTTGCACAGTTAAAAGATGTTCCGAGATTAGCTTCCATCAGAAAAGGCGACACCATCGTAACCGGAGGACAATCGGTAATTTTCCCTGAAGGAATCAACATTGGAACAGTTGACAAGATTTATATTGAGAAAAACACAAGTTACTACGTCATAAATGTTAAACTGTTTAACGATATGACCAACTTGGGACACGTATACATCATCAAGAGCAAGGACAGAGAAGAACTTATTAATTTAGAAAACAAGGAGAAAAATGAATAGCGCTTTGTTACTCAATATTTTTCGATTTATTATGTTACTAGCAATTCAGGTTGTTATTTTCAATAATATGAATTTTTTAGGGTACATAAGTCCCTTCCCATATATCTTGTACATTATTTTGTATCCGGTAAACAGCAACCGAACAGGTTTGATTGCATCCAGCTTCTTACTTGGAATTATTATGGACATGTTTTGTAATTCGGGAGGAATTCATGCAGCAGCATGTCTTGTACTGGCTTATTACAGACCTTATATCTTTAAATTCTCGTTTGGACTTAGTTATGAATATCAAACTATTAAACTGAATGATTCCTTAACCCCAGAACGATTTTCATTTATTTTAGTTTCTGTTGTATTACACCACATCGTGTTATTTATTCTCGAAGCTTTTCAGTTTAAATTTATTCTCGACGTTTTGCTTCGAACTTTATTTAGTTCGATCTTTACCATAATCACCTCAATTATCATAATTTACCTTATTAAGCCTAATAAACGATGAGAAAAGTTTTGCTGCCCTCTTTAATTATTATTGCAGCATCCTTGCTAGTGATCAGGATCTTTTATTTGCAGATTATCGATGATTCGTTTAAGTTAAAATCCGAAAATAATGCCATAAAGAAAAAGTATGACTATCCAGAAAGAGGTTATATTTATGATCGACATGGAAAATTATTGGTTGCCAATCAGGCTTCTTATGACATCATGGTGATTCCAAGAGAAATCAAAGAAGACCTTAATATTCCTGAATTCTGTACTTTATTAAACATTACCAGAGAAGAATACGATAAAAGAATTGCCAAGGCCAAGGTATACAGCCCAAGATTGCCTTCGGTATTTCTAGCACAGCTAAACAAAAATGAATTCGCCGCTTTTCAGGAAAAAATTCGAAAATATGAAGGCTTTTATTTCCAAAAGCGTTCTCTTCGTGACTATGAAGTAGATTACGGCGCCAACATCTTTGGCTTTATCACACAGGTAAACGAACGACAGATTGCCAAAAACCCTTACTACAATAGTGGAGATTTAATTGGAAAGCAAGGTGTTGAAGAAAGCTACGAAGACATCCTTAGAGGTATTAAAGGTGTAAAATACATTCAGAAAGACAAATACAATAGGGAAATTGGCTCTTACAAAGAGGGCAAATACGATACTATCGCCGTAGCGGGAGAAGACATCAATTTAACAATCGATGCCGAACTTCAAAAATACGGAGAAGAGTTAATGATCAATAAAAGAGGAGGAATTGTGGCTATCGAACCTAAAAGTGGGGAGATTTTGGCATTAGTAACTGCTCCTTCTTATGATCCGGGAATTTTAGTTGGAAGACAACGATCTAAAAATTACACCCTTTTATATCACGATTCGATTGCAAAACCATTATACGACAGAGGACTTTTAGCAGAGTACCCTCCCGGTTCTCCGTTTAAAATTCTTACCGGTCTGGTTGCTTTACAGGAAGGCGTTATCAACGAGCAAACCACTTTTATGTGTCACCATGGATTTAGCTATGGTAGAGGCCGTTTTATGAAATGTCACGGTTTTGGTCCTCATCAATTACACAATGGGATTTACAATTCCTGTAATACCTATTTTGCACAATCTTACATGCTAACCATTAACAAATACAACAATCCTGCTAAGGCGGTAGATGTATGGAGCGATCACATTAAAAGTTTCGGCTTGGGACAATTTATGGGCTATGACCTTCCAACAGGTAAGAGAGGAAATATCCCAACATCAAAAACATATAAAAGAATTTATCCTAACGGAGGCTGGAGAAGCACAACCATCGTATCGAATGCTATTGGTCAGGGAGAAGTTCTAATGACTCCTATTCAACTAGCCAATATGATGGCAACTGTCGCCAATCAGGGATACTATTATACCCCTCACATCATTAAAAAGATCGAAGGAAAGAAAATTGATGCAAAATTCACCACTAAACATGTTACCACAATTGACCAAAAATATTTTCCGCCAGTTATAAGTGGTTTGTTTGATGTGTATAACAAAGGAACAGCTTACGCACTTCGGGTAGAAGGTATTGATATTTGTGGAAAAACAGGTACTGCGGAAAATTTTGCAAAAATTAACGGCAAAAGAACACAGCTTAAAGATCACTCTATATTTGTGGCTTTTGCACCAAAGGATAATCCAAAAATTGCAATTGCAATTATGATTGAAAATGGAGGATTTGGAGCTACCGTTGCGGGTCCGATTGCCAGTTTAATGATCGAAAAATATCTGAGACATAAAATCACCAGGACCGATTTAGAAACAAGGGTTTTAAACAAAAGCTTAGCCAGCGAGTATGCAAAACTGGGCGGTATGAACGAAGCCAGTGCCATTGAATCTACACCGAAAGATTCTACTTTAAAAGCTAAAATTGTTCCCGTTAAACCGGTGACACCAAAAGCAGAAGTTAAGAAAACAGTATCAGACACCACTAAAAAGAACTAACAAAGATTATTTCAAATGAAAAATCAAAGTGTAAAAAATAACATTGACTGGATAAGCGTTTTTATCTACATTTCGTTGGTGATATTAGGGTGGCTGAACATCTATTCTTCCTCTTTATTATCAACCGAAGGAACTTACCAAAAGCAATTAATCTTTATCGGATGTACCATTCCTCTGATTTTTGTGGTGCTTTTTGTAGATGGAAAGTTTTACGAGAAATACGCCACTATTATTTTTGGCGTTTCACTATTGTCCTTAGCCGGTTTATTCTTATTTGGAAAAACTATTGCCGGGCAAAGATGTTGGTACGCTATTGGCAGCTTCACTTTGCAGCCATCTGAGTTTGCCAAGGCAGCCACTTCATTGGCATTGGCCAAATATTTAAGTGACACACAAATCAACCTGAAAGACACTAACAGGCAGCTTCAAGCTTTGGCTATCGTATTTTCACCTGTATTATTAATTTTACCTCAACCCGATCCGGGAAGCGCCTTAATTTATAGTATTTTCATTATTGTACTGTATAGAGAAGGACTACCATCCTGGTATGTATGGACTGGATTCATTACCATTCTATTATTTGTATTAACACTCGTTCTGGAACCTTATGTGGTTATTTTAATTGCCTTAGGAGTTTTGACGATCATACATTTCAAAGGCAGGGTGGTTGATAGAAATATTATCTTAAGCGGTATTCTTTTAGCTGTTATGTCCGCTTTTGTTTTCTCTGTAGATTATGTTTTCGATAATGTTTTTAAACAGCACCACCGTGACCGTTTTAATATCTTATTAGGAAAAAGTGTTGATATGAAAGGTATTGGATACAACACTAATCAATCTGAAATTGCTATTGGATCCGGGGGATGGATTGGAAAAGGTTTCCTTGAAGGGACTCAAACCAAAGGAGGATTCGTTCCTGAACAACACACCGATTACATCTTCACAACCGTTGGAGAAGAATGGGGTTTTGCAGGGTCTTTAGTAGTAATCTTGCTTTTTGCCGGTTTATTTCTGAGAGTAATCTATCTGGCTGAAAGGCAAAAAACAAAATTCAGCAGGGTATACGGGTATTGTGTTGCCGGAATTTTGTTTATACACTTCTTTGTTAACATTGCCATGGTTATTGGAATTTTCCCAACAATTGGGGTTCCTCTGCCTTTCTTTTCTTATGGAGGTTCCGGACTCTGGGGATTCACAATTTTACTGTTTATCTTCTTAAAAATGGATGCCAATAAGGTAAATGAATGGTAGTTTTCTTAAAGAGACTAAGCTTCTGAGGTACTAAGGTGCTAAGTTTTTTATTCAGAGACTCAACGATTCAAAGGTTTACGTTTAAAGTTTCTCTTAAATCCTATATTTCACAACTCACATTTCACAAGAAAAACATATTACATAAAAAAAGTCCGAAACTTAATTGCTTCGGACTTTTTTATAGATTTTATTTGAATTATATCTTTTCGCTTGGTCTCTTTTTAAAGAGTTTTATCAATACAGGAAATGTAGATATGATAACAATTATAATAATGATGTATTCGATGTGATGTTTTAAATCTATTCCTTCTTTCAAAAACACTCCATACAAATAGTGTCCGGCGAAGATCAGTATAAACGACCATAAGAAAGAACTTAGAACATTAAAAAACATGAATTTCTTTTTATCCATCGAAACTATTCCTGCCACAATAGGCGCGAAAGTTCTGAAAATTGGAAGAAAACGTGCGTAGATAATTGCTTTTCCACCGTACTTCTCAAAGAAGTCTTTTGATTGCAATAAATATTTTTTCTTGAACCAAAAAGAATCTTCTTTTTTAAACAAATAATAACCGCTTTTGGCACCAAACCAATATCCGGTCATATTTCCTAATACTCCCATTATAGCAACCAGAGTCGAAAGTATAAATACATTAAGAAAATCTGTTGGTATATCAACAACATTCTGCATTAAGTCACGACTGTAAATGCCTGCTAAAAAAAGTAAACTGTCTCCCGGGAGAAAAAATCCTGCAAAAAGTCCTGTTTCAGCAAAAACTATAAAGAGAACAATAAATAAACCAATTTGAACCCCTCCGATGCTTAATGTTATATAAAATTCAGGGTTGATTAATTGAGTCCAATCAAAATTATTCATAAATGCGCTTGGTTATATTTATAAGGTGGTGAAATTAACAATAATTTGCTTCAACCACAATTAAAAGCCATATTTTAAAGATAAATTAACTATTAAAAGCCCGGATACAAACCCGGGCTCTTTTGTTTTTTATTCTCTTACATATTTGCAGCAGGAATGTAGATTATCATAATCAGCATCCGTAGCTTTAACCTCTTTAGTATCATGCCCTACCTTAGCAATAACGGCATTTAAATCTGCCGTAGATGATTTTTCTTCGTTCAAAATCACCGCAAGCTGATGCGTGTTAATATCCCAAACCGCCGATTTTACACCAGGAACACTAAAAGCGGCTTTTTCAATACGCTTTTTGCATTGCTCACAAGTACCATTTACTTCTGTTGTATACTTTAAATTCTTGTTCTTTTTAGTTTGAGCCTGAGCTGAAAATCCTAAAAAAGTTACTAGTGCAATTAAAATTATTCTATTCATCTTGTTTATTATTTAATGTTATTTTTTTTTATGTTAGATGTTTTATGTGAGATGATTTATGTAAGATGGTTGAATTTCCACATTTCACTTTTCACATTTTACAAATAACATTTCACTTTTCACCTCTATTTTATCTTAAAACGCAATCCCGCGTAATACATCTGCCCAAAAATAGGAGCATACGCAACAGAAGCATCAAAATTAGGACCAAATGGATCTGAAGCTCCTAAAATGGCTTTTTCCTGTTTGTAATTCCCAATATTTTCCCCTCCTACGTATACTTCAAAAACAGACGAAAGAATTCGCGTTACCTGAACATTCATCACCGCATACGAAGGTGAAAAATCAGGGAATTGATCCGCAACTGGATTTGATGCCGTATAAGGTAATTGTTGTTTACCAGACCAGTTAAATGTATAATCAAATTTCCATTGCTTACCCTCATTTACTTGGGTTTCGTATTCAAGATTCCCCAAAAAGCGGTGTTTCGCCTGCAAAGGACGCTGAAAAGTTCCTCTCAGATAATCCGTTTGAATGTCGTAATACTTGTAAGCCGTTCTTAAATTCAGGTTATGAATCAATTCGAAATTAAATTCTGCCTGAAAGCTATTGGCAAACGAGCTTCCTTTTAAATTATAAAACAAAACATCCTGCGGACTTTGCATCAAATCTACAACGGCCTGATTTTGAAAATCGGTACGATAGAAATCAAATCCTACTTCTGCGTTTTTATTAAAAAGACGGAATTTCTGAGAAAAACTCACCCCATAATTCCATGCGATTTCCGGATCCAATCCATAAATTTTCCCACCTTGATCTAAAATTGAAAAAGTTCTCGAACTTGCAAAAAGCTGCTGATTTTCGGCAAAGATATTAGCCGAACGTTTCCCTCTTCCTGCCGAAACACGAAGCACTCCAAACTTCCAGGGATTGTATCGCATGTGTAAACGTGGCGTAACAAATAACCCCAATCGATTGTGATTGTCTACCCTGCCTCCTAAAATCAAACTAAAATTATCTGTATTATCATAAGTGTATTCGAAAAATGCTCCTACAGAATTATCGATTCGGCTGTAATCGTTTACATTTACAAACTCCTGATACTGATCATAAGCAAAATTTAATCCGGTAGAAAACTTATGCTTCGTATTGTTGATAATCGAATTGAAGATTAAGTTCGAATAAAAACTATTTTGTCTGATATCATAAAGGCTCAGTCCAAAGTAAGAGTTCTGATTATGGGTATTAAAGGCATTCTGAAAACCGATACTTTGATACGGCATGTCTTTAAAGACATATCCAATTTTTGTAGAAACATCAAAACGTTCTGTATTGATTTCTGAACCCCAGTGATTTTTCGTTCCGCGATCTGTATCCTTATCAAAATCAAGTTCTCCGGTCTGTTTTTTATCATTCATATACCTGAAATTGATAAAACTTACTAAACCACTGTCGGGATTGTAATATTGGTAACGATTCAAAACATTAATCTGTTTTCCCAACGGATTATCCAAAAAACCGTCGTCGTTCATATCGTTCTTTGCTACACGCGCATTACCATGAACAAACAAACTTGTTGCCCATTTATCCGACAGCTTTCTATTAAAATGGGTATTCAGCTCAAAACGAGCATCTGTGGAGCCATAAGCATTTAAAAAAAACGGGATGTCGTTTAATGGTTTTAAAAGTTCAGTATTAATCTGTCCGGAAATGCTCTCATAACCATTGATAACACTCCCCGCTCCTTTTGTAATCTGAACACTTTCGATCCATGTTCCCGGAGTAAACGATAATCCATAGGCTTGTGAAGCCCCGCGTACAGAGGGAAGATTCTCTTCGGTGATTAATAAATAAGGGCTTGTTAAGCCAAGCATTTTAATTTGTTTGGTTCCGGTTAAAGCATCCGAAAAATTCACATCAATCGAAGGATTTGTTTCGAAACTCTCGGCCAGGTTACAGCAGGCTGCTTTTAATAACTCCTTGCTGGTAATAACAGTAGTATTGGATGTAAGCGTATAGGATTTTTTTATTCCTTTTTGCTTTTTTGTGATTTTTACTTCCTGCAGATCTTCTTGCGAAAACGCAGATACGGATAGCAAAAATGCCACAAAAAGCAGTATACTTTTTTGCATAAAAAAATGATTTAATGTTAAATAGAAAGCTGTTTCTATAGAATTTCTTCAAAAGGAGAAATAAACAAACAGCATAGCGCAAGCCAAAAAGGCCTGGATCTAAACATTAAAATCAGGAATAAAAAATATACTGGTGATACAACTTAAATAAAGGCGGTGCATTGGCATCAGAATAATAAGAAATAACCTGATTGCTTTTGAAATTTACAATTCCAAGGAAAACAATCGGTTGATATTCCTGAACTGCCATAGGAAAAGCAAACTGGAAGAAGAAAAACTTTAAGGTAGCATCATCTGATTTCTTTTCAAAATGAACTACTTTATCTTTACAGCAAGATGCTTTTTTTTCAGAGATTCCGCAACAATTCTTTTCCGGAGCTGCTGCTGTTGTATTCAATGAAACTGAAGCAATCTCTCCACCACAATAGTGCACATCAAAAGCAAACCCAATATTGGAGACCAATAATAGGAAGGCTAAAAATAATCCGGTACACTTTTTTAGTTTCATACTGCAAAATTATTTAAAAGACTCCAAAAAAGACTGAATAAAGTATTATTTTTTTAAATTTTGCTGCTGATAATAAAATGCAGGAATAAATAGTAACACAAATATGGGCTGAATAATGAATCTTCGCACATAAAAAAGAAGCCAGTTTCCTTCTGCAAAACATTCAAGAACGACAAAAAACATCCCCAAAAGTATCACAGCAAAAAACACATACAGCAACAAACTAAATTGAAGCATATCCCGATCCTGAAACAAAACATAGATCAATGCCAAAGACAAAACAGTGTTCAGGACATACCGAAGTAACAAATTCAGAAAAAGAGTAAAAGTTTTTACCTCTGGAAAAGGCAAATTTTTAAAATTGCCGTCAAAATAATCCAAAAACGGATCATAGAACAGCTGATTTTCAAAAGCTCTGATAACTGCAAAACACAATACAATCGCAACCGCGATTATTAATTTGGACTTATGTTCGAGGATTCTATTTAGCATACTTCGAAAATTTATTTACCCAAATAATCCACAAAAGAAAAACGAAACCATAAATAATCAAAGGAAACAAAGTTCCGTGCAAGAAATGATCCTGTTCCGGAAAACGAAACAATAAAACAACCAATATTGCAATTCTCGCTACATTTAAAACATAAATAGAGAAGATTCCAAACACTATAAACAACAAAGTGGCTTTGAACTTTCCAGAAAAAGCAAGCACAAAAGCAACAAACAAAATCATAACGCTTACCGCATTACAGCCTTCAACAATCCGAACAGAATAGTGCTTATTGTACCAAACCTCCATCCAGGAATCAGTAAGGCTTTTATGAATCTTAATATCACAATTAAAACCCTGCATCAATTGTTCGACATTTCGTCCTACAGTGTTGGTTACTCCATCGACTTCATTTGATCCAAAACCATTCAGATAAAACTTATATAACAAGGTGAGTACAATATAGGCGGCAAAAAAAGTGCCTATAAAAATAAGGAAGGGTTTAAACTGTACGAGATATTTTTTCAACGAAATTTTTTTTCAAATTTATGTATTTTTTGAGTTTAGCTTTAAATACTTTTGTATAAAATCTTAACATCATGACATTTCAAGAATTACAACCAAAAATAAGCGCTATTGTTTCTGACACCGCATTAGTTAGAGACGAAAAATTATTAGCAATCTGCCAGTTATTGAACGAGAATATCGAATACTATAATTGGGTTGGTTTTTATTTTGCTAATCACGAGAACAAAACCTTACACCTAGGCCCGTATGTTGGAGCTGAAACTGATCATACCGTTATTCCTTTCGGGAAAGGAATCTGCGGTCAGGTAGCCGAAAGTAATGCCAATTTTGTAGTGCCGGATGTTGCAGCGCAGGACAATTATATTGCCTGCAGCTTTACTGTTAAATCTGAAATTGTTGTTCCGTTATTTGTTGATGGAGTAAATATTGGTCAGATTGATATCGACAGTCATGTTATAGATCCATTTACAGAAGCTGACGAACGATTTTTAGAATTCGTAAATCAGGAAGTTGCTAAATTATTTTAATCCAAATCTTATTCCAAAAAGTTAAACATTGCACATATATACCAAATGTTTAATTTTTTCAGTATTAAAATTTATTTTCTCGGAAAAAAGTTCTAATTTTGCACCCGTCTTACAAAAGTTGTATGACATACATAAAAATCATTAAACAATATTGGAATGTATTTAACTAAAGAAAAGAAAGAAGAGATTTTCGCACAACACGGTGGTGCAACAAACACTGGAAGCGCAGAAGGTCAAATTGCATTGTTCACTTACAGAATTTCACACTTAACTGAACACTTGAAAAAAAATCGTCACGATTACAACACTGAGCGTTCACTTGTACTATTAGTAGGTAAGAGAAGAGCTTTGTTGGACTACTTGAAAAAGAAAGAGATCAACAGATATCGTGAGATTATCAAAGTATTGAATATCAGAAAATAATCAATATAGAAAAGAGGTGCGAGAGTGCCTCTTTTTGTTTTTACATTACAAGCATTTTATAAGAAAAAAAGTTTGGTTTTTCATTGGGTTTTAGAACAATAACTACACACAACAACAACTACAACACAACTAAAACCCATTGTATAATCAAAAAGGAAAAATTATGATTCCACAATTATTTGTAGAAAAAATCGATTTAGGTGATGGCAGAAGCATCACAATCGAGACAGGACGTTTAGCAAAACAAGCGGACGGTTCTGTAGTAGTAAGAATGGGCGATACGATGATTCTTGCAACAGCAGTTTCAGCTCGCACTTCAAACCCGGGCGTTGATTTTTTACCATTAACGGTAGATTATCGCGAAAAATTTGCAGCAGCAGGTCGTTTTCCAGGTGGTTTCTTTAAAAGAGAAGCTCGTCCAAGTGATAGCGAAGTATTGACAATGAGATTAGTTGACCGTGTTCTGCGTCCGCTTTTCCCAGACGATTACCATGCTGAAACTCAGGTTATGATTCAATTAATGTCTCATGACGAAGAGGTTATGCCGGACGCTTTAGCTGGTTTAGCGGCATCTGCAGCATTAGCTGTTTCAGATATCCCTTTTTATAACTTAATTTCTGAAGTACGTGTTGCACGTATCGACGGAAAACTGGTCATCAACCCAAGCAGAGAAGAATTAGAAAAATCGGACATCGATATGATGATTGGAGCTTCTATGGATTCTGTGGCAATGGTTGAAGGTGAGATGAAAGAAATTTCAGAAGCCGAAATGATCGAAGCTATTAAATTTGCTCACGAAGCTATTAAAGTTCAAATTCAGGCACAATACCGTTTACAGGAAGCTTTTGGTAAAAAAGAAATTCGTACTTACGAAGGTGAGAAAGAAAACGAAGAAATTTACAAAAAAGTAAAAGCTGCTGCATACGATAAAATTTATGCTATTGCAAAAGTTGGTTCTGCTAAACACGAAAGAGGAGCTGCATTTGCTGAAGTAAAAGAAGAAGTAAAAGCTTTATTTACAGAAGAAGAATTGGCTGCTGATGGTGATTTAGTTTCTAAATACTTTTACAAAACAAACAAAGAAGCTGTTCGTAATGTAGTTTTAGAACTAGGTGTTCGTTTAGACGGAAGAAAAACAACAGATATCAGACCAATCTGGTGTGAAACTGATTACTTACCAAGAGTTCACGGATCTTCATTGTTTACACGTGGAGAAACTCAGGCATTAGCAACTGTAACTTTAGGAACTTCAAGAGAAGCAAATCAAATTGATTCTCCATCTGAACAAGGTGAAGAGAAATTCTATTTACACTACAACTTCCCTCCTTTCTCAACTGGTGAAGCAAAACCTCTAAGAGGAACTTCAAGAAGAGAAGTAGGTCACGGTAACTTAGCTCAGAGAGCTTTGAAAAACATGATTCCAGCAGATTGTCCTTACACTATTCGTATTGTTTCTGAAGTATTAGAATCTAACGGTTCTTCTTCTATGGCAACCGTTTGTGCCGGAACAATGGCTTTGATGGATGCAGGAGTTCAAATGGTAAAACCAGTTTCCGGAATTGCTATGGGATTAATTACTGATGGTGAGAAATTTGCTGTATTGTCAGATATTCTAGGGGATGAAGATCACTTAGGAGATATGGACTTTAAAGTAACCGGAACTGCTGATGGTATTACTGCTTGTCAAATGGACATCAAAATTGACGGTTTACGTTACGATATTATGGAGCAGGCTTTAAGTCAGGCTCGTGATGGACGTTTGCATATCTTAGGTAAATTAACTGAAACTATTGCTACACCAAGAGCTGACGTTAAAGCACATGCACCAAAAATCATTACCAGAACTATTCCTGGAAACTTTATTGGAGCATTGATCGGACCTGGTGGAAAAGTAATTCAGGAATTACAAAAAGCTACGGGAACTACTATTGTAATCAACGAAGTTGACGAACAAGGTGTAATCGAAATCTTAGGTACAGATCCTGCCGGAATTGAAGCGGTATTGGCAAAAATTAAGTCAATTACCTTCAAACCACAAATGGGAGAAGCTTACGAAGTAAAAGTAATTAAAATGTTAGATTTTGGAGCTGTAGTGGAATATACTGCTGCACCAGGAAATGAAGTTTTATTACACGTTTCTGAATTAGCGTGGGAACGCACTGAAAACGTAACTGATGTTGTAAACATGGGTGACGTATTCCAAGTGAAATACTTAGGTGTTGATCCAAAAACTAAAAAAGAAAAAGTGTCAAGAAAAGCGCTTTTACAAAGACCTCCACGTGAGGAGAAAAAAGAGTAATCAGATCTTAGTTTACTAAAGGTTTATTCATAGAAAACCCCAATTCATGTATTTGAATTGGGGTTTTTCGTTTTTATGGCATTTTCTAACTAAAATTTCCCATGGTTACTAGAATAATCACAAAAAAACACGACAAACCTTACATTTATATGTGAAAATAAAATATCTTTAACACACCAAAAAAACAAATTAATAATCCTTAAAACACCACTATGAACTTCAACGTTACCCAAATCACAAGAATTAATCAGCAAGATTTTGTATTTTCAGACAAAAGCAATCTTACTTTCCCAATCCCTCCTTTAGCCTCTTCACAACTTTACAGAAACCAAGGAGTCCTTACCTTAAAAATATGTGCTACGGTTTACATCAACTCTAAAGACTCAGCTGCCCCAGCAGTTCGTACACTAATAGAAAACGATAGTAATATCGAAGTTTATTTTGACTATACATGGGATGAAAGCACACCAGACACCTATGATGTTTGGTATGTTGAAATCGATTATATTTCTGATAGAATTAACCAAATTACGTCTGTTACATCTTATTTAAGAAATTTGGATCCGGAAACTTCTAGAGGAACTACAACGCATGTTGGAAGTTAATTTTTATGAATTAAAAAGTATATAGTTAAACTAGAATTTAACTATATACTTTTTCTTAATTACATAAACTAACACAATTCAAAAATGCTCAAATTTATATCAATTTTCATTTCAATTCTGTGTTTATCATCATCTATTTATTCTAAGGAAAACATTAGTGTCATTTCTTTAAATGAAATGCTTAAAAAAAAAGCAATACAGTTTGATAAAGAAATTAACTTTAAGAAAGCCCAGTATTTTTTTATTAACAAAAAATGGGACTCTACTTTAGTGTATTCGATGAAACAATTAAATACAAGCAAGAACAAAGAATTAGCTGACTATTGTCATTATTTAAGAGGAAATTCACTTAGACAACTAAAACTATTTCAAGAAGCAAAAAGAGAATTTAGTTTTGTTTCTAAAAACTTTATGTTCTACCAATTGGTAAATAAATTCTTAGGTGAAGTCACTTTAGAATTAAAGCAATACGAAAAAGCCATCCATTATTTTAAAGAAGTAGAAAAAATCTCTACTACAAATAATCCAGATTACAAAATAAGCATCATCTATCAAAATTTAGGTATTTGCCATCTGCACCTCAATCAATTTAATGATGCCGAAGAATACTTTTTCAAAAGCCTAAAACTTCAAGAAGAAGAAAAAAACGCCGTCTCCCTTATAGGATTATACACCAACATTGCTAACCTATATTACCTTCAATACAAAGACAAACAGGCCATTCCTTATTTTGAAAAAGCATATAATTTATCCCAAAAAACTATAGATTTTGATTTAAAGAAGAACACAACACAAAATATGGCTGCAGTTGAAGAAAACAAAGGCAACTATAAAAAAGCATTGGCTTATAGAAAAGAATATGAGCAATGGAAAGACTCTCTTAATAACCAAAATAAAATATGGGCTGTTGCTGATTATGAAAAAAAATTCGCTGTAGCGCAAAAGCAAAAGCAAATAAAAGTACTTGAAGTAGAGAATAGACTTAAAAACACCCAACGCAACGGTTTCTTTTTTGCCGCCATTGGTTTATTATTAATCTTAACGGCAGGAGTTTATCTCTATGCCCAAAAAGTAAAAAACGGCAAAATCATATTGCTTCAAAAAAACAAGCTCGACCAATTAAACGCTACCAAAGATCAACTGTTCTCTATTGTAAGCCATGATCTGCGCTCGTCGGTAAATGCGCTCAAAACAAGCAACGCGAAGTTATCAGCAACATTGGAAACTAAGAATTATGATGAATTGAACCAACTCATTATTCAAAACAGTACTATTGCAAGCGGTGCCTATAACCTTTTGGATAATTTACTTCACTGGGCCATGTTACAAACCAAACAATTGTATTTTCACAAAGAATCCATTCATTTGTATTCTATCGTACAGCAAATCGAATACAACTACAAACCTTTGCTATTAGACAAAGCCATTAGTTTTGAGAATTTAGTTTCAAAAAATAGTTTTATCTTCGTAGACCTCGATTCGTTAAAAATTGTACTTCGAAATTTATTAGACAATGCTATTAAATTTTCGAATGAAGAAGGTAAAATAAGCTTTTACACCCGGGAAACCAATCCTGATTTTTGTGACCTTATCCTTGAGGACAACGGAATCGGAATGAGCCCGGAAACCATCAAAGAATTACTGACAGATAATACTTCCTTACTCGCCAAAAAAAATAATTCTGAAATTATAGGAACCGGTTTAGGTTTACAGCTGTGCAAACAAATGATCAGAAAAAATGGCGGAACATTAGCCATAGAAAGCGAGCTCAATATAGGAACTAAAATGATTTTGACTTTCCCAAAAACAACACCCAATGGATAATATTCATGTATTAATTATAGAAGACACTCCCGAACAAAGCGATGCTCTGTGTAAAGTACTGCTTCAAAACAATTATAAGGTTGTAGGCGTAGCAACTAATTTTGCTGATGCGTTAAAACTTTTTTACGAAAATACCATCGACATTATTATCATTGATATTTTCTTAGACGGAAAACCGGAAGGAATCACATTTGCTGAATCGATTAACATTATTCCAAATGCAGCAAAACCGTTTGTGTTTTTAACCAGCTCGCAAGACCGTCAAATTTTTGAAAAAGCCAAGCTCACAAAACCGTTCAGCTTTTTACTAAAACCTTTTAATGAATTGGAAATTCTTTATGCCATAGAAATGGCTGTAGAAAAGTTTTATGCTCAAACCGAAGTTTTTCAGACTGAAGAACAAGATACCGTGATTAGCAACGACTACTTATTTATAAAAAAGAAGAACTCCTTAAAAAAAGTAGCGCTAAATGATATTCTTTATATTGACGTTGAAGAACGTTATTGCAATATCATAACCGAGAAAGAAAAATTCGTAATTCTGATCTCTTTGACAAAAATCAGCAATCTGTTGGATAAAAACAGATTCATAAAAACGCATCGAAATACAATTGTAAACACGAATAAAATTGAAGAAATTATTTTGGCCGATAATCTCATTATTTTAAAAGGTGACCACAAAATAAATCTTAGTGACACCTACAAAGATTTTATAAAAAAGATGAATATTTTGTCATAACAACAGTAAGACGAAAAAATAAAAACTCAGCAAATCCTCTCTATCCGGGAGGTTTTTTTTTGTTTTAAAAAAAGAATACCCTCCCACAGGGTTAGTAAAAAATTTCATGACAAAGAATTCTGCTTTCATGACATTTTTAATTTCCTTCCCGCAAATCGAAATTACTTTTACACTAAGAAATCCAAATTATAAAATCTAAATGAGAATTGAATTAAACAGACCATCGGACATGAAGCTTTTATCTATATTAAAAAAAATAAAAAACAACCCCTGGGTTGGCGTAACTGTCTCTCTTCTCTTTATCATTCCTTGTTTATATAAAATTCTGGACGACATCACGGTTTTCAGAATCGAATATCTTTTGTTAGCCATCGCATTTCCGGTCTACATCAAATCGCTTAAAAAAATATTTGATGACATTTTAGATACTTCAGATGATTTTTCAGATTAAAAAATAAATTTTGCCCCAATTTTATCGTGACACTTTGGCTTAATCTTTTTAAGCCGGAGTGTTTTTTTTTTATTTTATGACAGAATAGGTTTCCAAACTCAATAATCTTGTATAAATCACTCGTTTTTTAAGTTAAAAAATAACAACATTATTGAATTTTAACAAAAAAACCATTGCTATTGGCATTTTTTTGATATTTTTGAAGAGCTATAAACCAAAAAATCAAAACCACCAATCCTTTGAAGAAAAACCAAATAAAAGGTCAATATATATTTTTATTGATCTTATTCTTAAATGCATACATAATTTGCGGGCAAACAAACAACGAAATCTTAGTATACAACTGGTTTGACAAAAATCTGGGTGTAGAATCATTAGAATTTGAAAATGGTCCCGCCCATTTAAACTTCGACAAAACAGTCAACAATGAGAACCGGTATTACATTTCCGAAGATTTCAGAAAAGGAAGCATGCAGTATAATAATCAAAATTATTCTGATCTGCTGCTCAACTACGACACTTACACCGACGAACTGGTTATAAAACCGTATGGCGAGCTTAACACCACTAAAATTAATCTCTTTACCGAAAACATCAGTTCCTTTAAAATAGGCAATGATAAATTTGTTCATTTAGACGTTCCGAATTCAACCACTTTCAGGAAAGGATACTATGAAGAAGTTCCGGTGGGAAACAATATTATTCTTTACATAAAACACTCTAAAGAGAAGAAAAAAAGCAATAAAGCCGAAGTTGATTTAATAGGATATACAAACAGAAAAGAATTCATCCTTTTAAAGCAGAACAATTTTTATCCTGTAAATGATAAAAAAGAGATCATATCTTTATTTCAGGAGAATAAAAGAAAAATAAATGATTTTTATCTGATGTATAGAAATCTAAGAAAAGAAGATGCAGCATTATTTATGAAAAACCTCCTCAAGTACATAAATAACTAAAATCTGTAGCAATTATCCAAATGAGAATATTTACCCTTCTTTTATTATTTTTCGGTTTTAATCAATGCATTTATTCACAAGATCAAAAGATCACCATAAATTACAGCAACATTAATCGGGTTGAAGTTTTAAAAAAAATAGAGGCTTCGACAAATTATAAATTCTACTTTCAAAATGAATGGATAGATAACAAAGTATTAATATCCGGAGATTACTCTAATAAAACAATACAGGATATACTAAGCAAAATCTTTGAAGATACTGATCTGAATTTCTTTATTACCAAAAACAAAGTCATTCTGACTAAGAACAGTATCATCTATGACAAGTTTCAAAATGATAAAGTTAAAGCCGGTAATATTCCTATCTTTTTTCAACAGTACGATTCTGTAAAGAAGAACAAAACAGATCAGACCTCTCCTATTGCATTAATTGGAAAGGAAACTATCGATTCTGAAACTGACTTTTACACCATTTCCGGCCACATAACGGACCTCAAAGACGGTAAACCTCTTGCTGACATAACGGTAAAAGCAAAAAACACCACCGCAACAACCGTTACAAATGCTCAGGGATTTTACAGTCTAAAATTGCCTGTTGGATTGGCAACAATCGAAATCGAATCGTTATTATACAACAACACCTCCCGTAAAATAATGATTTACAGTGACGGCACGTTAGATTTTCCGATAATTGAAAAAATAAACCAATTAAAAGAAGTTTTGGTAAAAGGTAAAAACAGTCAGAACATCAGAACTGCAATAACAGGAGTTACGACAATTGAAGCCGAGGGTGTAAAAACAGTTCCTCTGGTTCTTGGAGAGAGAGACGTCTTAAAAATTGCCCTAACCATTCCGGGAATAAAAACTGCCGGAGAAGGCTCTTCAGGATTTAATGTCAGAGGAGGAAAGGAAGATCAAAACCTAATGTTACTGGATAACGGAACGATATACAACCCTGCTCATCTTTTTGGTTTTTTCTCTTCCCTAAACCCTTACACCATCAATAAAGTTGATATTTACAAAGGAGGTATCCCATCAGAATTCGGCGGTAGATTGTCATCGGTTTTTGACATTACTTCTAAAAATGGAAACACGGAGAAATTTTCGGGTGAAGGAGGAATTGGTCCGGTTACGAGTAATCTTACCGCTTCGATTCCCGTTGTAAAAGGAAAAGCAAGCTTACTATTGGGAGGAAGAGCCACTTATTCTGATTGGATTCTAAAAAGCTTAGACGATGAAAACCTCAAAAACAGTCAGGCCTCTTTTTATGATTTGTTTGCAAAATACAGTCATAAAATAAATAAAAACAATACTATTGAAGGTACCGCATATTACAGCAAAGACAAATACACTATTACTCCCGACTCGTTGTATCAATACAGCAATCGTCTAATTTCTTTGAAATGGAAACATGCTTTTAATGAAAAAAACAATAGTGAATTTAATGTCTCTAATAGTGAGTACAAATTCAGTATCAACTATGAATCTGTCAATCCTGAATCCTTTATTTTCAAATATAAAATAACTGAAACTCAGGCGAGTCTTAAATTCAATAGCGAATTGAACAGTAAACATAAATTTACTTACGGGATATCAAGTAAATTATACAGCGTTAATCCCGGGGAACTTAATCCAAATGGGGAAACTTCGATAGTGACACCTATAAAAGTTGATGACGAAAAAGGATTGGAATCGGCTTTGTTTCTCTCTGATAAATTTAAAATTACCGAGAAACTATTGTTAGATGTCGGAGCACGATATTCCTTCTACGCGGCTTTAGGAGCATCTACGCAGAAAATTTACAAAGAAGATGTCCCTAAGACTCCTTCAACAGTTGTAGAAGAAAAAACGTATGGTAACAATAAAATAATTACAACTTACGGAGGTTTTGAACCAAGGCTTGCTTTGCGCTATATATTTGATGAAAGTCTATTTGTAAAAGCCGGTTTCGATAAAAACTACCAATACATCCATTTGTTAACCAATAACACAACCCAATCACCTACAGATACCTGGAAGCTATCTGACTTAAATGTAAAACCTCAAAGCGGACTACAATACTCTCTTGGGATTTTCAAGAAACTGGATTATAAAGATATCGAGTTAAGCCTGGAAGGATATTACAAAACTTCTAAAAACATACTCGATTACAAAGTTGGAGCCAACTTACTTTTAAACAAGGATCTTGAAACGGAATTACTTCAAGGTAATGGAAAGGCTTACGGTGTAGAGTTTTTACTAAAAAAATCAACCGGAAGACTTAATGGCTGGCTTGGTTACACTTATTCAAGAACCTTTATAAAACTGGACAGCAAGTTTAATGATGAAAAGGTGAATAATGGCGCTTACTTTCCAACTAATTTCGATAAGCCGCATGATGTAAGCATTGTAATGAACTACAAATTTACACACCGCTATAGTTTTTCTTCCAATTTCGTATACCAAACCGGAAGACCTATAACTTATCCCATCGGAAAGTACAATTACAATGGTGCAGAATACACATTGTATAGCGATCGTAACAAATACAGAATACCGGACTACTATCGATTAGACATCGGATTGAATATTGAAGGCAATCATAAGATAAAAAAATTAGCCCACAGTTTCTGGAACATCTCTATTTACAATGTTTTAGGGCGTAATAACCCTTATTCTATCTTTTTCGTAACAAAAGAAGGCCAGGTAAAAGCTTATCAAACCTCTATTTTCTCTGTTCCGATACCAACAATTACCTATAATTTTAAATTTTAAAAATTATGAAAAAGATCTTACAATACGGATTTCTTATAGCGATACTTCTTTCAATTGTATTGGGATGCACTACACCCTATTCGTACCAAACCAATGGCTTCGAAGATGCTCTGGTAATAGAAGCCACCATCACTGATCAATATAAAAACCATCAAATTAAATTGTCCAGAACGTATAAACTTGACGGAAAGAAACCAACCTTTGAAAGTAAAGCAGTGGTATATGTTACTGATGATCTGGGTAACAAATACGATTTTCAGGAAAAAAATGAGGCCTATCTTTCCGTAAACCAATTTCAGGCCAACCCCGGCAGAGCTTATCAATTGCATATCCTTACAAAGAATGGAAGAACATATATCTCTAATGAGGAAAAACTGCCACAACAAACTCAAATTGAAAAAGTAGAAGCAAAAGCCATAACAAAAAAGGGGGAACTGGGTGCTGAAATCGCCGTAAGCAGCAATGATCCAACAAATAAATCCCGATATTACCGATACGAATACGATGAAACCTACAAAATAATTGCGCCTAAAGCTTATTCAAAAAAAGCCGTCGCTGTTTTTTTTCCTCCAGGCTCCAATCCAAAAGGACAGATTGTATTTGAAGACAGAACAACAGAAGTTAGAGTTTGTTATTCCGATAAAAAATCTAATGAGTTAATTTTGACCAACACCAACCAGCTAAGTGAAGACAGAGTTACTGATTTTCCAATTAAATTCATTAGCAGCAAAGACCCGATCATAAGAAGCAGATACAGCATCTTAGTCAAACAATATGTTCAGAATCTTGCTGCGCATACTTTTTACGAAACCCTAAAAGAAATTTCTGACATAGGAAGTATACTATCGCAAACCCAGCCAGGTTTTTTCTACGGAAACATAAACCCTGTTGACAATCCGGGTGAGAAAGTGATTGGTTTTTTTAATGTGTCCTCCTATTCCGAAAAAAGACTCTTTTTTAATTTTACCGATCTTTTCCCAAAAGAACCAATACCTAAATATCAATATGATTGTCCCTCTCCAGTTCCTGAAAATGAAATAGACCAATTTTACTTTAATTATTGTTTCAGTTCTTCAGCCGAATGTCAGGGGAATGATATCCTAGACCTAATCAAATCAGGAATTAAAGTTTATTTTCCTAACGAAACGCCTCAGTATCTATTGTATCCCGTAGAATGCGGAGATTGCACTTCATTTTCATCAAACATAAAACCATCATTTTGGATAGACTAAAACAGATAACAATCATCGCTTTGACAATGTGTTTTCAGCAAATTTTGTTTGCTCAGAAGAACAATGCCGTAACGGAACTGAATACAATAGATCAAAACCTTAATGAGTCCATTTACATCAGTACAAACGCTAATTCCTATATCACCGGAGAATCTTTGTTTTACAAGATTTTCTGTGTCAATAAATCAACAAATGAAATGTCGAAATATAGCAAAATTGTTTACTTGCAGCTGGTCGACAAAAACAAAACAACAGTTCTTACCCATAAATTGTTTCTGGATAACGGAACCGCCGGCAGTGATTTTTTCATTCCGACAACTCTGGAAACCGGTAACTATAAAATAATCGGATACACCAACTGGATGTTAAACAAAGATGTTTCAGAATATTGTAATCTTGACATTTACATCTTAAACCCGTACAAAGATAAACCTGTAAATACCGTTTCTCAAAAAGAAATAACTTTAGCAGAGACGATAACAAACAACAACATCTCTTTTAATTTAAAAAGTAAAATTTACAAAAACAGAGACCAGGCAGAATTGCAAATCATCAGTAGTTCTGATGAATTTACAAAGGGAAATTATGTGCTTTCAGTAAGAAAAGCAGATGGTTTTGTAGCTCAAAAGAAAATCAATTTCGAAGAACTTAGTGCAGGCAATACTTCTAAAATCCCGCAAACAGAAATAAAAAACCCTAATTTTCTATTGCCTGAATTACGAGGGGAAATAATTTCCGGGAAAATACGATCAAGCAATGCTGATATAAGAAATAAAAAAGTAGCTCTTTCTATCGTTGGTAAAAACTATACTTTGAAACTTGCCAAAACAGATAATGAAGGAAACTTTATTTTTAATCTGGAAAAGCCAAACCCAAACTCCAATGTAATCGTTCAAATTCTGGAAGACAACAAACAGGATTATACCATTGAAATGGACAAACCAAAAAACATCAATTTTTCAAATTTAAACTTTCCGGAATTTCAGTTCAATGCAGACTTTAAACAGAATATTTCAGAAAGACTGATTTCCACTCAAATAGAAAACGCTTATCACAATCTTAAAAAAGACAGTATATTAGCCTCAAATGATACCATTCCTTTTTACAACAATTTATCAAAAGAGTATGAACTGGACGCTTTTACACGATTCGCAACTATGGAAGAAACGATAACTGAAGTTGTGAAAGGCGTCTATTTTTCAAAAGATAAAAACAACTATGCAATTCATGTTTACGACTACGATCCTAATTACGAATCTGCCTTACCTTCCTTAATAATTGTAGACGGACTGATTATAGAAGACCTAAACGAACTATTCCATTATAACCCAAAAAACATCCATAAAATCAATGTTGTAAAAGGAATTTACTATTATGGTGCAAAATCTTTTAACGGCTTAGTTTTCTTTACAACTAAAAATGGCGATTACGAAACCAAACTTAAAGGCAGTTTTATTTTAAGACCTGAACTTCTAAGACCACAGTCTAAAAAAGACTATTTTAAACCTGATTATGCCGGCACTAAAAATGAAAGAATTCCCGATTACAGGCATCAGCTTCTTTGGGTTCCTAAAGTAGATTTAAGTGATGCAAATTCGAAAGTACAATTTTATACCTCAGACGTATCCGGTAAATTTGAAATCACACTGGAAGGATTTTCTGCTTCAGGAAAACCCGTTTTTATAAAAGAGACTATCGAGGTTAAAGAGGCGCTTTCAAATTAGATCGGAAGAGATAAAAAAACAGCCAAACAATTAATTTGTAAAAATAATTTAAATTAATTGTAACTTTTTTTGAACTCATTACGTATAACCATTTGTACACTTAAAAATTGAGGAGACAAAAAACATGAGACAACTTAAAATCACCAAGCAGGTAACCAATCGTGAAACTGCATCATTAGACAAATACCTACAAGAAATTGGAAAAGTTGACCTAATTACCGCCGATGAAGAGGTAGAATTAGCACAGAGAATAAAAGCCGGTGATCAAAGAGCATTAGAAAAATTAACAAAAGCTAACCTACGTTTCGTTGTATCGGTTGCTAAACAATATCAAAATCAAGGATTAACTCTTCCTGACTTAATTAATGAAGGAAACTTAGGTTTAATTAAAGCCGCTCAGCGTTTTGATGAGACTCGTGGTTTCAAATTCATCTCTTATGCTGTATGGTGGATTCGTCAATCGATCCTGCAGGCTTTGGCAGAACAATCTCGTATTGTTCGTTTACCATTAAACAAAATCGGTTCTATCAATAAAATCAACAAAATGTATGCTTTATTAGAGCAATCTAACGAGCGTCCGCCTTCTGCTGAAGAAATTGCAAAAGAACTTGACATGACTGTAAATGACGTAAAAGAGTCTATGAAAAACTCTGGTCGTCACCTATCAATGGATGCGCCTCTTGTTGAAGGTGAAGACTCCAACCTTTATGACGTTTTACGTTCAGGAGAATCTCCAAACCCGGACAGAGAATTAATTCACGAATCATTACGTACTGAAATTGAGCGTTCATTAGAAACATTAACTCCAAGAGAGGCCGATGTTGTTCGTTTGTATTTTGGTCTTGGCGATCAACACCCAAT
Source organism: Flavobacterium sp. N502540 (assembly GCF_025947365.1). Lineage (NCBI taxonomy): Bacteria > Pseudomonadati > Bacteroidota > Flavobacteriia > Flavobacteriales > Flavobacteriaceae > Flavobacterium > Flavobacterium sp. N502540. The sequence goes on along the minus strand of NZ_CP110012.1, from coordinate 2,119,760 downwards.
GACTTTAGAGGAAATTGGAGAAACTTTCGACCTGACTCGTGAGCGTGTTCGTCAGATTAAAGAAAAAGCAATCCGTAGATTAAAACATACTTCAAGAAGTAAAATTCTTAAAACTTATCTTGGATAAATTCCAAAGTTCCAATTATAGCAATTCCAAATTTCAATTATTTTGTTGGAATTTGGAATTTATTTCAAAACTACCTATATTGGACGACAAAGCAAACAACAGTTTGATTGACTGTTCGTTTTTTGATTGATGATTGAAACTCCGGCTGATTACCGGAGTTTTTTATTTTATTTATTTACCGCAATACTTTTTACAGCTAAGACTTTTTAAAAACATAAATCTTTCGGAATTTATTACTCAACTCAAAACATAAAAAACTTTGCATAAATCTTTGCGAGCTTTGCGATTAAAAAAATTAACTTTGCAAAAAAAACAACACAACATACAACTACACAATGAAGAATACACTTATTGCTCCTTCTGTTCTTGCAGCTGATTTCGCTAATTTGCAACGTGATATTGAAATGATCAACAACAGTCAGGCCGACTGGTTTCATATTGATATTATGGACGGAGTTTTTGTTCCGAATATTTCTTTCGGAATGCCGGTTTTAGAAGCTATTTCAAGACATGCTAAAAAAACGATAGACGTACACCTGATGATCGTTGATCCGGATCGTTACATTAAAACTTTTGCCGATTTAGGTGCCAATATCCTAAGCGTACATTACGAAGCCTGCACTCACTTACACAGAACGCTACAAGCCATCAAAGCTGAAGGAATGAAAGCAGGAGTTGCAATTAATCCACACACTAATATTGATTTATTAGAAGATGTAATCAACGATATTGATTTAGTATGTATCATGAGCGTAAATCCTGGTTTTGGAGGTCAGTCGTTCATCGAAAATACCTACGCTAAAGTAGAGAAGCTAAAAGCCTTAATTACTCGTAAAAATGCTTCGACAATTATTGAAATTGATGGTGGTGTGACCAGTAAAAATGCCAAACAACTAGTAGAAGCCGGTGCTGATGTTCTAGTGGCGGGAAGCTTTGTATTTAAAGCCGAAAACCCAACTCAGACTATTGCCGAATTAAAAGCTTTGACTGCTTTTTAAATTTTTCACATTCGGGAAGAAATCAATTCCAGTCATTTTTTCAAGGGTTTCGATGGGAACTACAAAATCATAAAGCGACTTATCACTATCCTTGTTCGGAACTAAAAAAGCAATAGCTTTATGTTCTTTTCCGGTTTTGACTAAAATAATTTTATAAAAATACTTAGGAACAGCAACTTTTTCTGTTCCTATTTTTTTATCTGAATCTTTCAAAATTCCTCCTGTCACTACATAAATATCATTATACTTTTCAGCCCAATAACGTGTTTTCTGTTCCAGCCTGTTCCAAATTCCGCTGTTGAAATCGTGATCTTGTGGTGAAATATTTGAAGTGTAAAAAGTATCGTTATAAGCACTTTCATTAAACTCCATATCTCCCGCAGGACAAAGATGCCCCTTATCATAACCCGATTTTTTATAATTCCTCCAATCTGCAGAACCGGTCGTTACTTTTGGATCTTCAATAAAATAAGGGCGCTTATAATCGGCATTTTTTAGATATTCTTTCTTTAATTCATAAGCAACCCATTCTGCCTGTTCAAATTTTTCATTGTAGGACAATGTGTAATAGTTATGTTTTACAACTTGTCGGGTCGTAGAAGTCGGCAAATACGCTGCTGTAAATAAGGAATCTGAACTGCTTTGATTCGAAACAAATGGAGTCTGCTTCTCCTGTTCGGGCAATTTTACACCTTCATTAATTTCTTTTTTACAGGATAATAGCGCAAATCCCAATAAACTCAAAAGGATATAATTTTTCATTTTTTCAGTCAAATATTTTTTATCTGGTTTCCAACATCTGTAGAGTACCGTTAAATCTACAAAAAAACGCTCCAAAAAATACATTTTGGAGCGTTTTCCTAACAAATTAATCCTTTTACAGCATTAAGACTTTACTAATTTATCTCTTTTAATTTTAGTTGTAGCACTGTTTCTTACCACACCTTTTACTTGTAAATCATCTAAAACATTCAATGCTTCTTCTACATAAACATCTTTAGATAATGCCTGATGCCAAGCTTCTCTTTTTTCTTTTAATGTAGCATCACTTTTCATTTCAAGCTCTTCGTAAGGCAATGATTTAAAAACCAAATTGTTTTTGTAATCTGAAATCGGTTTGTATTTTTTACCTTCAGTTTCTACTTGCTCCTGAGTTGCTTTGAAGCTTTTGATGTTTAAACTATAAGTATTCTCCTTGTTCTTAACATCAATCCATTTCGCATTGTCTTCGATCAATTTAAACTGTGCATTTTGGGCAATTCTGTTTTTACTGCTTTCAATTGCTTTAGTAAAATTTGTATTCGAATGCCATGTGCTATAATCCGCCGGATCTATTTTATCCCAAGGCATAGCATTGTCGATATCGCGTTCTCCCATTTTTAAGTAGGCATAACGATCCGGCATTACCACATCACTATGAACTCCTTCTAACTGAGTAGAACCTCCGTTAATTCTATAGAACTTTTGTCCTGTAATCTTCAAAGCACCTAAATCTCCGTAATTTGCATTACGAACAAATTGATTCAGATCCAGAACATTCTGAACTGTTCCTTTTCCGTAGGTTTGTTTACTACCAATGATAACCCCACGTTTGTAATCCTGAATTGCCGCCGCCAAAATCTCTGAAGCCGAAGCAGAGAAACTGTTCACCATAATTACTAATGGTCCGTCCCACTCCACTTTTTTATCTTTATCGTACAGTACTTCTTTCTTTTTTCCTGCAGATTTCACCTGAACGATTGGTCCTTCTTCGATAAATAAACCGGCAATATCAACAACAGTCGACAAAGATCCTCCTCCATCGTCACGCACATCAAGTACGATACCGTTTATATCTTCTTTTTTAAGTCTTTCTACTTCAAGAGCAATATCTTTTCCGGCATCACGACCGTCTTTGTTCTCAAAATCGATATAGAATTTAGGCAGGTAAATTACTCCGTATTTCAATCCATTTCTTTCTACAATACTGGATTTTGCGTATGTTTCTTCAATTTCAACTACATCTCTGATGATTGAAATGATTTTAATTGTACCGTCTACTTTTTTAACAGTCAGTTTAACTTCTGTTCCTTTGTGTCCTTTGATTTTTTTCACAACATCGTCCAAACGCATTCCCACAACATCTACAGGCTCTTCGTTTCCTTGTGCCACTTTCAGAATTAAATCTCCTGCTTCAAGTTGTTTTCCTTTCCATGCCGGACCTCCTGAAATTAGCTCATCAATTTGAGTAAAATCATTTTTCTTAGTCAATCTTGCACCAATACCTTCCAGTTTTCCACTGATATTAACATCGAAACGATCTTTATCTTCAGGTGCAAAATAGCTGGTATGAGGATCAAAACGAGTCATGATTGAATTTACATATACGGAGAACCAATCTTCTTTATTCAAATCTTTAATCAGACTAAAATTGTCATCTAAAGATTTCAATGAGCTTTCACGTGTTTCTTTTTCCAGAGTTTCAAAAGTTTTCTCCTTATAATTCGGATCTGTTTTCTTTTTATCCTCTTCTAATTTTTGTTTGGTAACAAGCGAAGAAAGCGTAGATAACTTAATTTGTTTTCTCCATCTTTCGTTGATCTCTGCTGTATTTTTGGCATACGGCAATTTGTCATAATCCGCATTAAAAGTCTCATCTATATCGTAGTTGAAAGGCTGTGCTAAAATTGTCTTATAACGTTTTTTGCTTTCTTCCATTCGTTTCATCAATCTTGTATACGTAAGATTGAAGAACGTTAAGTCTTTATTCAAAAACTGATCGTCCAATTGCAATTCATATTGTTTGAATTCGTCAATATCCGATTGCAGGAAGAATCTCTTTGAAGGATCTAATGCTTCGATATAATCTTTAAAAATTCCTTTAGAGAATTCATCATTTATTTCTGCCGGGCTGTAGTGTCCTTTTTCAATAACAAATGCTAATAATTCTAAAAGTGTTTTATCTCTATTCGGGTCCGGATCTACTGATTTGTCTGCATTTATTTTAAAAGCAAACAAAGTCAATGACAAGCATAATACGGCTATAAGTATTTTATAATTTCTTTTCATAAACTTAATAATAGCATTCATCAAATTTTTTAATCTAAGTTACGGTAAAAACTGTGCCAACAAAGCCAAGCCCGCTATAATTTTTTGTTAAAGGTATAAAAATGTTTGACGCGCAAAAATCTTCTTCAAATTAGTTGACAAATTTTGCACTTTTTGTTCGTTTTCTACCGAAATCTGTCACTACATTTGCTTAAGACCCTTATATAACCTTACGATTTTAGCATGAAAAATGAGAAACCCTTAATATTAGTTACGAATGATGATGGCATTTTAGCTCCCGGAATCAGAGCTTTAATCAGTGTGATGGAAACTATTGGCGAAGTCGTAGTAGTAGCACCGGATAAACCTCAGAGCGCCATGGGTCATGCCATTACTATAAACAACACTTTGTTTCTTGACAAAATTTCTAAAGAAGAAGATGCGGTAACGGAATATAGCTGTTCAGGAACTCCCGTAGATTGTGTTAAACTGGCCGTCAATGAAATTTTAAAAAGAAAACCGGATCTGTGCGTTTCAGGGATTAATCACGGGTCAAATTCTTCTATAAATGTGATTTATTCAGGTACGATGAGTGCTGCTGTAGAGGCCGGTATAGAAGGAATTCAGGCAATTGGGTTTTCTTTACTGGATTTTGACTGGAATGCCGATTTTGAACCGATCAAATCATTCGTTAAAAAAATTACCTTAGAAACTTTGAAAAACAAACTTCCTCCGGGTGTGGTTTTAAATGTAAATTTCCCAAAACTAAAAGAAGAAGAAATCAAGGGAGTAAAAATCTGCCGTCAGGCTAAAGCTTACTACTCTCAAAAGTTTGACAAAAGACAAACTCCTTTTGGTAAGGATTACTACTGGCTTACCGGAAAATTTACAAACGAAGATCAAGGGGAAGATACTGATGAATGGGCTTTAGAAAACGGATACATTTCAATTGTTCCGGTACAGTTTGATCTGACCGCTCATCATACCATGCAGCAGCTTAATACTTGGAAATTAAATGAATAAAAAAGACATTACCATAGGCTTTGTTACTGGGATTTTCACGGCTTTGCTTGGAAGTTTTTTGTTTGTTTCGTTTTTCACCAAATTTGATTTTTTTACGGGAATTCAAACCATCAAGCAACAAGGATATCTCGGAAAAGTAATCACAATCGGTACCGTTTTAGATCTGGCCGTTTTTGGTATTTTTCTAAAAACGAACCGGGAATTGATGGCCAGAGGTGTTGTTTTCGCGGTCATTGTTCTTGCGATTTCAACTTTGTTTATTTAAATCTTATCTTTGTGCTGCAAAAATTATTTTGCGTTTAAGGTTGGAAACACACTTTCAAAAAAATCAATATGAAGTACTACATAATAGCTGGTGAAGCGTCAGGAGATCTACATGGTTCTAATTTAATGAAAGCCCTATATGAGGAAGATCCTCAGGCGGAAATTAGATTTTGGGGCGGTGATTTAATGCAAAAAGCCGGCGGAACTCTTGTAAAACATTACCGCGAACTAGCCTTCATGGGGTTTGTTGAAGTTCTTTTCAATTTAAAAACCATATTAAACAATATTAAAATTTGCAAGAAGGATATCACAGCATTTCAACCTGATGTTTTGATTTTTATAGACTATCCCGGTTTTAATATGCGTATTGCAAAATGGGCCAAAGCTTTACATTATAAAACGCATTATTATATTTCGCCGCAAATCTGGGCCTGGAAAGAGAATCGTATCAAGGCAATCAAAAATGATATTGACAAGATGTTTGTGATTTTACCTTTCGAAAAAAGCTTTTACGAGGACAAACATCATTTTCCGGTCGATTTTGTAGGACATCCTCTAATTGATGCTATTCAGAATCAGCCTTCTTTTGACGAAACAACCTTCAGAAAAGAAAACCAACTGGGAGAAAAACCTATTATTGCGGTTTTACCCGGAAGCCGTCAACAGGAAATCACAAAAATGCTGAGTGTGATGCTAAGTGTGGTGGATGATTTTCAGGATTATGAATTTGTAATTGCCGGTGCTCCAAGTCAGGATTTTGAGTTTTATCAGCAATTCATCAGCAATAAAAACATCAAATTTGTATCGAACAAAACGTATGATTTGTTACGATCTTCAACCGCAGCTCTGGTAACATCCGGAACCGCGACATTGGAAACGGCTCTTTTTAAAGTCCCTGAAGTAGTCTGCTACAAAGGAAGTGCTATTTCCTATCAAATTGCCAAGCGCATTATCACGCTAAAATACATTTCACTTGTCAATTTAATCATGGATGAAGAAGTGGTTACAGAATTAATTCAGAGTGAATGTAATACGAAACGAATTAAAGAAGAATTACAAAAATTACTGACTTCTGACTATCGCGAAAAATTATTAAAGAATTATGACATCTTAGAGCAAAAACTGGGAGGTGTCGGAGCCAGTAAAAAAACAGCAAAGCTTATTGTAGCTGATTTAAAACACGTTTAAAACTTTCCTGCTTTGAAAAGAATCTATTATTTAATACTCGTCACTGTCCTTTTTGCTTCCTGTAAATCGGCTTCAACTGCGGTGGGCAACAAAGAATCAAAGCGGGAAAACAGATATACGGTTACGCATTTAATCGAACACGCAACAGACAATATTGGGGTGCGATACAAAGCCGGAGGCACTACAAAAAGCGGTTATGACTGCTCCGGATTAGTGTTTACCACTTTTGAGTCGGAAAATATAAAACTACCGCGAAACTCTTTTGAGCAGGCTAAGGTGGGAAGAATCATTAAATTTAATGACGCCCAAAAAGGGGATTTGATTTTTTTTAAAACAAACAGGAGTAAGCAGATTAATCATGTTGGGCTTATTGTAGAAGTAAAATCAGATGAAATCAAATTTGTGCATTCTTCTACCTCAAAGGGAGTCATTATTTCATCCACTAAAGAATCCTATTATCAAAATTCATTTGCTCAAATCAACAGGGTAATAGAATAACTAGATAAATCATATTCTTTTTCTTACAAAATTTAATACTTTTGACTCATGAAAGTATTAGATTTTCCTTTAACTAAAATTACCATTTGGTTTAGCTGCGGCATTTTGGCTGCTTATTATTACCCGCCAAAATTCACGGTCATAACTTCCGTTTTTGTTCTTGGTTTTATTGCCTTTTTACTTGTTTACTCTTCTCTTCAAAAGAATAACAAGCAAAGTGTATATTCTGGAATCAGTATCTCTTTCATTTCTTTCTTTATTGGCATTGCAACACTTTTACTACATACAGAATCGCTGCAAGAATCCAACTATACCCATTGTAAAGAAGTTTTTAGCTCTCCTCAAACGATAACTTTTGTGGTTCGCGAAAAACTAAAAAGCAACACATACTGCGACCGCTACTATGTGCAGGTAAAGAAGATCAACAACAGGGATTATTCCGGAAAAATTCTTATAAATGTAGAAAAGGACAGTGCTAAAAACCCAATTATTATTGGAAGTATAATAAGAGTCAAAACCATTTTACAACGTACTAGTGCGAATAAAAACCCGAATCAGTTTGACTACCAAAAATACCTTTCAGATAAACAGATTTATGCGCAGCTTTATCTCAATAAAACAGAAATCGCGGTTAATAAAAAACTTCAAAAAGACATCTGGTATTACTGCGGACGTTTACACTCCAGAATTTATAACAATCTAAAAAAGACAGGTTTTCACCAAACGGAAATGAACGTTGCACTTGCTCTTATATTGGGACAACGACAAGAAATTTCAAATGATTTGATTCAGGATTATCAGTTCTCAGGTGCTACGCATATTCTGTCAGTTTCAGGTCTTCATGTTGGTTTTATCATGCTGTTCATTAGTTTTATTTTAAAACCTGTTCCCAATACGCGAAAGGGCTCTTTATTAAAATTGATTTCAATACTGCTGTCTCTCGCGCTTTTTGCCGTAATCTCAGGATTATCTCCGTCAGTACTGCGTTCTGTTGTCATGTTTTCTTTTCTTGCTGTTGGCAGCCATCTTAGAAGAACAGGAAGTACGTATCATACTTTACTTGTCTCTTTGTTTTTAATTCTACTCTTCGAGCCTTACTTTTTGTTTGATGTCGGTTTCCAGTTAAGTTATCTTGCTTTGTTTTTCATTCTTTGGCTACAGCCTCTCTTAAACAGTATCTGGTCTCCGAAGCTTAAAATCTCAAAATTCCTCTGGAACGCACTAACTGTTTCTTTCGCTGCCCAAATAGGCACATTACCTTTATGCTTGTACTATTTTCACCAGTTTCCGGGATTATTTTTTGTTACCAATATTGTTGTGATCCCTATACTATCTTTCATCATGATTGCCGGAATCATAGTACTGCTAATTGCTGTTTTTTATCCCCCTCCAATGGTCCTTACTGAGATATTTGAAAAAAGTATTTTCCTCTTAAACTATACCATCCACTACATTGCATCGCTCGAGTGGTTTGTTATTCGCAACATTAGCTTCAACTTCTGTCTTCTTATCTCCTCTTACTTTCTAATTATTTCTGCCATAATCTGGGGTAAGAAAAAAAATTACCCTACAACTTTCGCTGTATTGATTTCAGTTATAGTATTTCAGATTTCTATGATTTACACCAGGAGAGAAACCGGAACCAAACGTGAAATGATCGTTTATCATACCAAAAACAACTCTTTAATTTCTCAAAGAAATGGAAGTCGTATCAAAGTGTTTTCAAATGATACTCTTTTACTTCAATCCTCGAAAGCAACTCTTCTAAGTTCTTATTTGTCGAGTGATTTTAGTCAATTAAGCACTACTGTGAGCATCAAAAACCTGCTTTATTTTAATGGAAAAAAGATCTTAGTGATTGACAGTTCCGGGGTTTATAAAATCAGCTCTCCACCTGACATATTATTATTGATTCAATCCCCGAAAATCAATTTAGATCGCGTTCTGCAAAAACTGCATCCTAAAATTATAATTGCAGATGCATCGAATTCCTACTCTATTCAAAAAATATGGAAAAGCAGTTGTTGTAAAAAAAACATCCCTTTTCATGCCACAGCCGAAAAGGGATTTTATTCTTTAAACTAATAAATCAAACTTAGTCTGAAAAGACAAAATAGCTCGTTTAATTCGACAAGATTTACGGATTCAAAATTAAATTTGCATCCGCAATCCATGCTTTTGCACCACCTTGCTTGTACGGAACCAAACCTAAGTTATTAAAAGTAGTTTTACCTTTTCGGACGGAAGCCATTAAAAGACATACTTGTGGAAGTTCCTGAATACCTAAGGCATTTTTTAACTTGACATTTTGCTCTTTTACCATGTCAGACGCTTCTGTATCTGACATATCCAGTTTTACCAAAATGACATTATCACGTGACCATACTGCAAAGTCAGGTGTAACAAAAATTTCACTCTGGATTCTCTGCGAGACTCCGGCAGCAGTGAAAAAAATTAATAAGGGCCGTTTTTGTGAATCACTCGCCATTATAGCATCATTCATATCTGTCTTCCAAATCAAATTTTGCGAATGCAGGCCAAACGAACCTAAAAAAAGTAATAAAATAAGTAGTTTTCGGTTCATACTAAAATTGGTTTTTTAAGTAGGTTAATGCGACTAAATTAACATAATATCTTCACCAAACAAGTGAAAATCAAATAAAATGAGTTAAAAAAACAGCATAAATTTAAATTCATTAATAAAGTCTTGAATTTTTAAGAAAATAGAAAAATATACTCTTTTAAATGACAAAACCACTGATTATCCGGATAAACTGTTCAAAAAAAAATCCCTTCTCACCCAAGAGCAAAAAGGGAATCTACAAATTAAACTAAGAAACTTAATTTAAATCTTACTACTCACCTGAATGCAAAATTGCATTTGACTCTGCAATCCAGGCTTTTGCACCACCCGGTTTATACGCGATTTTTCCTAAAGCGCTAAATGTGGTTTTATTTTTTCTAATCGAAGCACTTGCAAAACAAACTTCAGGCAAGTCCTCAACTCCAAAAGCATTTTTCAATTTGATCTTTTGCTCTCTGTCACTTTCATCAGCTGTACTGTCAGACAAATCAAGTTTTACAAGAATAACGTTGTCACGAGACCAAACAGCAAAGTCTGGAGTTTTAAAAATTTCGTTCTGAAGATTTTCCGGCACACCTGAGGCAGTGAATAAAATTAACATTGGTTTTTTCTGTTCATTACTAAGCGCAATAGCATCCGTCATATTTGTTTTCCAAACTAAATTCTGCGCCTGCATAAAAATTGAACCTAAAAAAAACAGTAGGATAAGTATTTTTTTGGTCATATTAAATTGGTTTTTGGTTAGAATATTAAGACGAAATTAACATAATATTTTAATTTTCCAATTTTTATTAATACAAAAAATATATTATCTATTTTTTTAACCAAAATAAATTACAAAATACACAATAAGTGTAAAATTTAGTTATTGCTTTTTCTTACGAAACAAAAAAAACTCCTTACCAAAAGGCAAGGAGTTTTTCTAACTATAATTGTAATTTAATGTTTGCTCTACGATTTTTTAGGATGCACAATTCCCTCAGCAACTGTTAACCAGGCAGTCGGACCACCGGCAACATATCCTGTCTGACCCAATCCTTTAAAATTCACTTTCCCGTCTTTTGACTCGGCGCTTGTGAAATAAATAGTCGGGAATCCCTGAATTCCAAATGCCTGCTGTAATTCATTATTCTGATTTTTAAGCTCCGGTGTCTGAGGTGTTCTTCTTGGATAATCAAGCTCAACCAACACCACATTCTCGGTCGCCCATTTTTTGAATTCAGCCGTTTTTAAAACCTCATTCTGCAAACGAATACACCACCCACACCAGTCACTTCCGGTAAAAAACATTAACAGAGGTTTTTTCTCTTTATTACTAACAGTGATCGCTTCTTTAACATCCGTATACCATTTTAACTCTTGTGCCTGCGTTACAAATGCTCCCGCTAAAAAAAGCGTTATTAAAAATATTTTTTTCATATCCTTTTATTTTACACACAAATTTAAACAAAAAAAGAATCGCAAAATGTCGTCTATTTTACTTCTTGCATTAATTTTCTAATAATTGGCGAAATTGCTAATAATATCAAGCCCGCAACTAGCGAATAAATAGCCAGTTGATAGTAACCTTCTGTATACGATTGCAATTTAGAAATCAAGGTGTCGCCGGTATTTGATCTGGAAATCTCGGCTCCCAGTTTACCCGCAGCCAACTGTCCAAAAGCACTTGCCAGGAACCACAACCCCATCATCATTCCGAATAATCTTTTTGGAGATAATTTGGTAATGATTGACATTCCGATTGGCCCCAGACAAAGCTCCCCAATAGTGGTTATCAGATAAGCAAACGTAAAGACATTCAATGAAGCAATTCCATTAGCATCAGCAAAGAATTTGGTCAGATAGAAGATGTAAAAAGAAGCTGCCAGGAATAAAAACCCAATTCCGAATTTAATTAAAGTATTCGGTTCAATTTTCCGTTTCCCTAACCATATCCACAACAAACCAATAAGCGGACTTAAAACTACTACAAAAAAAGTATTCGAACTGTTGTTCACAACGTTGGGATCAATTGTAAAAAACAACAATTTATTATTCAAATTATCTTTTGCAAAAAGCGATAACGATCCACCACTTTGTTCGTAAATAGAATTGAACAGGAAATAGAAAAATACAAACAGAAAAGCAGCAAAAAGTTTCTTTTGCAATTTAGAATCTCCCAGTTTAAACAATTCATAAGCAAAATACAAAACAGCAACTGTACCAATAGTATACATAAAATAATCCGTATACTTCGTATTCTTAACCATTATAAAAATAAAAGGCAAACTCAAAATAGACAGAGCATATACGGCTATCTCACGAATTCGTCTCTTTTGCGGTGTTAAATTCAATAACGGAGAATCACCAATTGGTCCTAAATATTTTTTAGTAAATAAGAAGGTGATCAACCCTAAAAACATTACAATTGCAGCGGATAAAAAGCACAATTGCCAAGAATAAAACTTCCCTAAATACACACACAAAGCACCACCAAAAAGTCCGCCAACATTTATACCGGCATAAAACATTCCGTAACCTGCATCCCTTCTACCATCATCTTCATGATACAATTCTCCGACCATCGAAGAAACATTGGGCTTAAAAAAACCTGTCCCAATAATAGAAAAAGCAATCCCGTAATAAAAGAAATCATGAGGAGAAACTGCAATTAAAAGATTCCCAAGAATCATAACGATTCCTCCAAAAAACAATGATTTTTTAAATCCTAATACTTTATCGGCAAAAATACCTCCAATAAAAGTAAAGGCATATACAAAAGCCTGAATAGCACCATATTGCTCGCTGGCATGATCTTCTTTCAAGAAAAGCTGATCGACCATAAAAATAACCAAAACCCCACGCATTCCGTAAAAGCAAAAACGCTCCCACATTTCGACAAAAAACAAATACCATAATTGTTTCGGATAATTGCCTTTAAAATTTTGAATTTCTTCTAAAGTGACTTTTTGCTCCATTTATTTATAAATAATTAATTAATTCCTCTCTCTTTCATCACTTTGTTAAGCTGCTTTACTAAAGCAAACATCAATATTGTCGCAAACATTAACAACGCAAAATTTACCCAAAAAAAGTTGACTTTATTGTCGTAGCTATCCCACATACTGGCTAAAACTCCACTTAGTTTATTTCCTATAGAAGTTGACAGGAACCAGCCTCCCATCATTAGGGAAGTTATATTAACGGGACTTAACTTGGAAACTACTGATAATCCCATGGGGCTCAAAAACAACTCACCAATTGTTATGATACCATAATTCGCTACTAACCACCAGGCACTGACTTTCTCTGCTCCGTTATTCCCAATTTTTACAGCAGCTATCATAACCAAAACAGACAGGGCCGAAATCAGCAAACCGAAAGCAATTTTCGTAGGTGTTGAAGGTTCTTTTTTACGCAGTCGTAAAAAAGAGAAAAAGGCAACAATCAAAGGAGTTAATATAACGACCCAGGCCGGGTTAATAGACTGGCTTAAATTTGTCGCCCAAAGATGAACCTTAGCACCTTCTGCCGGTAATTTATCCGGAGCAACATTTCTAAAATACAAAGGATAATTTACTTCTTTCTTAACCACTCCATTTACTTTTTGCAAACGAAACTGATCATCATATAATTCAGTAGAGTCCATTTTATACTCAACCTCTTTTGCCAATTTTAGCTTAGCAATAACCTTACCCGACGTCCCTGTTACTTCTCTGTCAGTATATCGATCTGCCCAGGTAGTAAGTGCCGAGCCATTAAGCTTAAAGACTGCCCAAAATAAAATCACCACTCCAAAAATAGCCAATAAAGCTCCTATTGATCGCTTATCTTCTGTTTTTGCTTTAAAATAAAGCGAGCCGTAAAAGAGGACTATTGGAATACATGCAAAAATAAAAGCGTCTGTACTGTCTGAACCAAATATAGAACTATTCACATTAGCATCTGAAGCTACTCCTTTTATCAACCAGCCAATTGCTCCAAAAACAAAAGAGGGCAATAAAATAAACAGTATAATTTTATAAAAAGGCATATCGCCTTCCTGCACTCCTTTTTTCTGGTCGTGTCCCACATAATGCTTCGTACCTAACAAAAACACCATAACTCCTATAAACATTCCGACACCGGCAGCCATAAAAGCCCAATGCCACCCCAAAAGGATTTGCAAAGCAGCTCCAAAGAAATTACAGATAAAACCCCCAACATTAATTCCCATATAGAAAATATTGTAGCCTTCATCTTTTTTATCTTTATACTCTTCTTTAGAATAAAAACTCCCCAGTAATGTAGAAATATTGGGTTTAAAAAAACCATTTCCAACAATTATCAAAGTCATGGCGATATAAAGCATGGTCAGATCATGCACTCCAATTAAGAAGTAACCGACCCCCATTAAAATTCCGCCAAGAATGACTGATTTTCTATATCCTAGATATCTATCAGCAATTAGTCCGCCAATAAACGGAGTCAGAAAAACCAAAGCTATAAAAGTCCCGTATAAATCAGAAGCTTCTTTCTCGGTCATCGCAAAACCGCTCTTTACATCTTTCAGATATAAAGTAAAAATTCCGATCATTAAATAATAACCAAAACGTTCCCACATTTCAGACAGAAACAGGAATGGCAATGCTTTTGGGTGTTTTTTCCACATAACTATAAAGTCTTTAAAATTAAAATTACCTACAAGCCTAAACCTGTAGGTAATTTTTTATATATGATTACGATTTATGTTATCTAACACCATGCATCATTCTTTTCAGAAATGGAGTCAAAGCAAATAATATGATTGCAGCAATACCAGTTAAAACAACAAATACCATGAAGAATTCGTATAAGTTATGAATTTCGAATCCGGCAAAGAAGTGGTTATGTGCACTAATTTGGTGGTGCTCTAGTAAAGCCAACTGTTCCGCTGTTGGTGTAATTTTGTTATCTAAAACAGCCTGAAGGTCAATTCCTAATTCTTTTGCTTTTGCAAATTTATCTCCGGTCGCCGGTAAAATTGAACCTAAAGTTCCTCCTAAAGCATAACCTGAAGCGTTTGACAAGAAGAATACCCCGTACAATAATGAAGCAAAACGTTTTGGAGAAAGTTTACCTACCAATGACAAACCAATTGGAGACAAACATAATTCAGCACATGTATTTAAGAAATATAATAAAATAAGCCATTTTACCAATAACAACCCTGATGTTCCGATATAAGAAACCTGAGTAGCGATCATAAAGAAACTAACCGAAATTACCACTAAACCAACGGCTAATTTTACCGGTGAAATTGGCTCTTTCCCTTTAGCTCTCAAAGTATCCCAAAGTACACTAAATGGCACTGCTAATAATACTACGAATAGTCCGTTAAAAATCTGAACCATTGACGGAGGCATTTGCCATCCGAAGAAATTTCTATCCGTTTGGTTGTCTGCAATAAAAGTCAATGACGAACCTGCCTGCTCAAAAGCTGCCCAGAAGAAAATAATAAAGAAAGAAACGATGTAAATTACAATAATTCTGTCTCTCTCTACTTTAGTCAAAGAAGTATCCGAAATAATTAATCCGGCCAATGACAAACCACTAGAATAAATCAAAGTATAAATCAAGTTCTGACCTACCACATAATGAAAGAAGAATCCTAAAGCTACAAAAGCGATTCCGGCAATTGTTAAAGCTTTACTTGAGAAATTAGCTTTCTGAGCTTCTCCTTCTTCAAAATCAGAGGCGTCATTTTTAGAAGGTAAACCTCCTAATGGTTTTCCTTCAGGAGAAACCACATATTTATTTTTCAGGAAGTAAAAAAGAATTGTTCCTATAAACATTGCAGCAGAAGCAGCAAGGAATCCCCATCTAAAAGCATGGATATCTCTAACCCCACCTGCATCTTTAACATCTCCTAACAAAGGGCAAATAGACTGACCTAAAAAGGCTCCAATATTGATACCCATATAAAAAATAGTAAAAGCACTATCCAATTTTGTCTTTTCCTGTTTAGGATACAAACTTCCTACCATACTTGAAATGTTTGGCTTGAAGAATCCGTTACCAAATACGATAACTCCTAATGCAGTGTACATAATAATCGTAGCAAACGCTCTGTTACCTTCAAAAACACTACCACTGGTAAACAACAACAATTGTCCGATTGCCATAAGCAACCCTCCCAAGATGATACAATTTCTGTTTCCTAAGAAACGATCGGCAACAAAACCTCCCAACATTGGCGTTAAATAACAAAGCCCAAGGAAACCTCCGTAAATCAAAGAAGCTTCTTCTTCCTTCATCAACAATGAATTTACCAGAAATAAAGTTAATAAAGCTCGCATTCCATAAAAGTTGAACCGTTCCCACATCTCCGTTCCAAATAATACCCAAAGTCCTTTTGGATGCGCTGTTTTTACCTGAGTTTCTCCCATATTCTTTATTATTTATTTAAGGTTTTTAGTTTTGTTTTATAATTATAAATTTTCTTTGATGAAGTTAGTCATTTTGTTGTAAAGCTGAATTCTGGTCTTTCCTCCATAAATACCATGATTTTTGTCCGGATAGATTTGAGAATCAAATTGTTTATTGGCCTGAATTAACGCTTCCATCATTTGCATTGAATTCTGTACGTGTACGTTATCATCTGCCGATCCGTGAATCAGTAAAAACTTCCCTTTTAGTTTGTCAACGTGATTTATTGGAGAGTTCTGATCGTACCCGCTTGCATTTTCCTGAGGAGTCTGCATGTATCTTTCGGTGTAAACGCTGTCATAAAAACGCCAGTTGGTTACCGGAGCAACAGCGATAGCCATTTTGAAAACATCATTCCCCTGAAAAATACAGTTTGAAGCCATAAATCCTCCAAAACTCCAACCGAAGATTCCAATTCTTGAAGCATCCACATAAGGATATGCTCCAATTACTTTTGCAGCGTCAATCTGATCTTCTACTTCGTATTTTCCTAATTCCTTCTGAGTAACTTTTTTGAAATCTGCCCCTTTAAAACCAGTTCCTCTACCGTCAACACAAACTACAATATAACCTTGCTGCGTTAAGGATGCAAACCAATAGTCGTCTGAACTATTCCAATCATTGTTTACCTGCTGAGAACCAGGACCGGAATACTGGTACATGAAAACCGGATATTTTTTTGAAGGATCAAAGTCTTTAGGTTTTAAAATCCACGCATTAAGCTCATTGCCTTTAGCTGTTTTTAAAACAAAAAATTCTTTTACTGGTAAATTGTAAGCGGCTAATTTATCCGAAAGCGCCTGATTGTTTTCGATAACCTGGATTTCTTTTCCAGTTTTTGCCTCATTTAAGGTATAAGTAGTAGGCTGTGTGCTGCTTGAGAAAGTATTGATAAAGAACTGAAAGTTTGGACTAAAAGTTGCCCCACTTGTTCCTGTATTTTTAGACAAACGAATTTTGTTCTTTCCGTCTAAAGCAATACGATAAATATCTCTGTTGATTGAACCATTTTCTGTAGACTGATAGAAAATTGTTTTATTTTTTTCATCGAAACCGTAGTAAGAGACTACTTCCCAGTTTCCTTTTGTAACCTGATTTTTAAGTTTTCCGTTTTTATCATATAAGTAAATATGATTAAATCCGTCTTTTTCGCTTGTCCAGATAAAGCTATTGTCTTTTAAGAAAGTTAAATTGTCATTAACATCAACATAAGCTTTGTCTTTTTCATTTAAAACTACTTTTGCCACAGCGGTAGTTCCATCCACAAAAAGCAAATCCATATTATCCTGATGACGGTTTAAAACCTGAGCCGATAATACATTGCTGTCATTTGTCCATTGTAATCTTGCGATATAAAAATCATTATAGTTTCCTAAATCAACTTTTTTACCCGCATTACTCACCGCATCATAAATATGTAAAGATACTACTGAGTTTTTTTCTCCTGCTTTAGGATATTTAAACGTTTCAATGGTCGGATATAAATCTTTCTGAAAGATTGACATCGAGAATTCCGGAACAGCACTTTCATCAAAACGGATGTAAGCTATTTTTTTACTGTCTTTACTCCAGTCAAAGGCACGAACAAAGGAGAACTCTTCTTCATAAACCCAGTCCGTGATACCATTGATGACAGCATTTTTCTTTCCATCGGTTGTAATTGCTGTTGATTTTTTGGAAGCCAGATCATATACATATAAGTTATTCTCTTTTGCATATGCGATTTTAGTTCCATCCGGAGAAAAAGTTGGTTCCTGAATCTGGAAATCAAACAATTTACTTAAAGTTTTTGTAGCAATATCATACAAAAAGTAATCTGCTGTAAACGAATGACGGAAAATTTTCCTGGTATTACAGGCAATTAAAATCTGTTTCTCTGAAGCATCAAAAGTATAACTGTCAATTCTCCCGTCAAGAGCTGCATGATTCTTTGTATCAATTAAATTGGCTACTTTTTTTAGTGTTGCAAAGTCATACAAATCAATTTGCATGCTTCTCGTGGCCTGATTTACATTTAGCACTGTATATTGTTCTGTATTCTTTAACGATTGGAGCTTATCCATTCCTTTTGCCTGAAATGCTCCGCCATATATACTCTCGACAGTGATCTTTTGCTGACCAAAAACAGTTGCAACTAACAATAAAAATATTACAGTAATTTTACCCGTATTCATTAGAATTATTTTAAATATAAAAAGAGCCCAATTTTAGTAAAAAAAATGAACATAATACCCATTTTAATTGTTAAATGTTAAAAAAAATAACGATTGCGTACTTTTCAATTTTCAAATACATAGCAAACAAAAGTCTTAAAATAGTATCTTTGTTGCAACTTTATTATTTAAAATACTGAGAATGAACAACGCTGTTGCCGGATTTTCGAAATTATCCAAAAAAGAAAAAATAAACTGGATTGCCAATACCTATTTTACAAGCCCTGAAGAAGCCCTTTCTATTATAAGAAATTACTGGAATTCAGACGAAAAGCTGCAGCAATTGCACGACGAATTCATCGAAAATACGATTACCAATCTTTACATTCCTCTTGGAGTGGCACCTAACTTCTTAATCAACGGAAAATACAAAACAATTCCAATGGCAATTGAGGAAAGTTCGGTAGTAGCAGCAGCATCAAAAGCAGCAAAATACTGGTCGACAAGAGGTGGTTTTAAAGCAACCGTTATTGCAACCGAAAAAATCGGTCAGGTACATTTTACCTTCAACGGAGATGCTGAAAAACTGCAGTCTTTTTTCAATCAGATTAAAACTAAATTCTTCACCGACACGCAAAGCATTACTAAAAACATGCAACAGCGCGGTGGCGGAATTTTAGACATAAAACTAAAAGACAAAAGAAGTCTTTTGGAAAATTATTTTCAGCTTCACGCTACTTTTGAAACCAAAGACAGCATGGGAGCGAATTTTATCAATTCGTGTCTGGAGCAATTTGCGACTACCTTAAAAGATGAATTTCATAATTCTGATTTGTTTTCGGAAAGTGAGACTCTAAAAGTAATCATGAGTATTTTGTCTAATTATGTGCCAAATTGCATTGTCAGAGCCGAAGTTTCATGCCCTATCGAAGATTTAACAGAAAAACACATTCCGAATCCGCAGGAATTTGCCGAACGTTTTGTTCAGGCCGTTCAGATTGCCGAAGTTGAACCTTTCAGAGCTGTAACTCACAACAAAGGAATTATGAATGGTATTGACGCTGTAATTCTGGCCACCGGAAATGATTTCAGAGCAGTCGAAGCCGGAGTTCACGCTTATGCTTCTAAAAACGGTCAATATTCAAGTTTATCTCATGCTAAAATTGAAGACGGAATTTTCACCTTCTGGCTTGAAATTCCTTTAGCACTGGGAACTGTAGGCGGATTGACTTCTTTGCATCCGCTGGTAAAACTATGTTTTGATATTCTAGAAAAACCTTCTGCAAAAGAATTAATGGAAATCGTTGCAGTTGCCGGTCTCGCACAAAACTTTGCCGCCTTACGCTCCTTAACTACTACCGGAATCCAGGAAGGACACATGAAAATGCACCTGAACAATATTATCAATCAATTTGAAGCAACCGAAGAAGAACGTCATTTAATTAAAACTCACTTTAAGAAAAATGCTGTTTCGCATAGCGCCGTTGTGGAATTTATTGAAAATCTAAGAAAAAAGTAAAATTTTTAAATTCCAAACTTCAAATTCCAAATTCCAATTAACCTTGGAATTTGGAATTTATACCGACGTTTGGGGATTGGAATTTAATTTATAATTGAAGAATGAAAACAACCTTTTACAGTAACGGAAAATTGCTTATTTCCGGAGAATACCTTGTTTTAGACGGAGCTGATGCTTTTGCCTTACCTACCAAATTTGGTCAGAATCTGATGGTTGAAAATGGCACAAATCAGGAAATCAACTGGAAAAGCTATGATTTTGACGGACAGCTATGGTTTGAGGATTCAATTCCTTTTTCAGAGATCATTGACAATCCAAAGTCAGAAATCGAGACTGTAAAAACGACTTTGATTCAAATTCTTCATGAAGCTTACCTTCTGAACCCGGATTTCCTAAAAGATACTGATGGTTATAAGATCAGCACACATCTTACATTTCCTAAAAACTGGGGATTAGGCACTTCGTCAACTTTATTGAACAATGTTGCGCAATGGACGAAAGTCAATGCCTTTACTTTATTAAAAAACAGTTTTGGAGGCAGTGGTTATGACATCGCCTGTGCACAAAATAACACACCAATTGTTTATCAAATTGAAAATAATACTGTAAAACCGATCTCTTTTAGCCCCGATTTTATAACAAACATTCATTTTGTCTATCTCAACAAAAAACAGAATAGTAAAGCAGCCATAAAAGCCTATTACAACAATAAAAATCAGAATTTAGCGCAAAATATAGCCGAAAACAACAAAATTACCTCTGCTCTTATCAACGCTAAAACAGCGAAAGAATTTGCTCTTGCTGCTGAAAAACATGAGGTTCATTTGAGTGATATTCTCGAAATGCAAACCATCAAAGAAGCCGCTTTTCCCGATTTCAATGGAGTTGTAAAAAGTCTTGGCGCCTGGGGCGGAGATTTTGTGATGGTGATCTCCAAAGAAGATCCCAGATCTTATTTTGCTTCAAAAGGATACGAAACCATCCTGAGTTACGAAGAAATGATTCTGCAAAAATAAAGTCATCAGATTTTAACCGATCTAAAACCAAAAGAAAGGAGATTTTAATTTACTTTTTTACTTTCGCGATCTTTGGTTTCCAGTTTTCTGACTTTTTGATTTTCCTGCTCATTAGATTCTCTAAGTGTGTTGTGCAGTCGCTCCGCCATTTTTTCTATATTATTGGTTATAGAATCATAGACTTCTTCCATTCGGCGGTGTTTTTCTTCTTTTACAGCTTTCAAAACATCCTCCACAAAAGCTTTATCGTATTTTTCGGCAACAGAATCCCGGGTATTGGTAAGCCTGATTACATAATCGTTGCCTAATATGGTTACTTTAAAATGCTGTTCTTCGTTACTCAAGTAATACTTCCCTCCTAATTCATCCCCATTGATTTCAGTGCTGCTCAATTTTAAAAGCTCTGTTATTATTCCGAAAATATGATTTTCAATCTTAGAATAGACTCTGGGCTTTCTTTTCAACAGCTTAAACATAAAAGTGGAATGCTAGATTACTAAAGTATTTATTCATCAGTCCTAAGTGGGTTTTGTTTGAATTTTGGAATATAATTTCAACAAATTAACTGTAATATTCTTAATACCACAAACTTTTAACCAAAATTCCTCACAAAAAATCTAAAAACCCAAACATTCTCTTAGAACGTTTCGGTTTTTATATTTCTATTTTCGACTTCTTCTTTTTCTTAATTGGAATACTCTAAAAAAATAAAAAATCGTACCAATGAGTAAAAAAAGAATAACAAAATAAAAATAACTTATAAGATAATAGGAATCGTAAAGACAAATTGTATAGAAACGCTGAGAAAAATATGAACAGATGAATAACACATTACACAATGCTAAAAAAATCAAATAGTTTCTAGTTATTCTTTTCATCGACGATTATTAAAAAAAGCATTATACATTTTAAAATGACCTAAGTATATATCCTGAAAACTAATATCTTCAATAACACTATGAATTAATATTTCTGGAAATTCTTGATACAGTAGTTTGGTTTCAACAATTGATTTAATGTCCAAAACCAAATCTTTCATTTTTCTCGGATCTAAATTTTCTTTCTCCAATTCTTCGATCCTAGATTTCGAAATTATCATTTGGTTCTTATGAATTATCGTCTCAATCATATAATAAGGAACCAAGATACTTAAATGTAAAGTAATGGAGCACAATTCACCTCCTTCAACAATATTCAAAAAAAAGGTATAACATCGATCTTCCCAATCCAGCCTGGAAAAATCTTCAAAACCCCTTAAAATTAAATCTTTATCAAACTCGACTCTAATACTATTTCGTAGTTTCTTATTGTCCTCAGAATCAAAATATTCAATTAATGTTTTCAATCTTTCATACTCCATAGTTTCTAAATACAATTCCTTTTGAGTCCAGGGGCATATATTTTTAGGGTAATATAAATATGCTATTTCTTTTAAAACTTCTCTTATCATATCTAAATAATTTAATCGCAATTTCCGGTCCCAAATAGACTCGTTTTATATTCTGTAGCTTTAATATTTGATGTTGAATTAAAATTTACAATACCTCCATTAGTATATTCACGATACTCATCTATTAATTTCTGACGAAAATACATGCTTACTGTTACTTCTGAAGCTTCGGTCCTTCCATACTTTTTTACTACATCATCCATAACCAATTGAAGAACTTTCGCAGAAACGGTTGCAGCTACACCTGAAGTCACATCTCCATTCCCTTTATTATAGTTTATTGGCATGCCAAAACTTATTGATTGAGGATAATTAATAACGTGGGTTATTTGAACTTTATTCGGTGGAGTTAATAAAACAATTTTAAATTGAACATTTTTAACCACAGCTTCTTGCCAATTAGCCCCTTTTTTCGACGTAAAATTAAAACTCTCACAGCTGGGCGGAATAACTTTAGTTACCGTCGATCCTGTAGAACTACTACTTCCTCCACCTCCCGGAGATTTCACATACCCTTTCGGACTATTTCCCTTCGATCCTGAGTTTAAACTGCCTCCATAAGAGCCTCCAGCGCTTCCACCTCCTCCATATTCCTGTTTATTTTCGGATTTTTCCCTGCGAATAATCACTTCATCTAACTCAAAAGGATCTGATTTAGCCGTCGATTTATTCAGACGCTCTGCCTCCTCCGGAGAGATTACTCTAAGTCCTGTTAGTCCTGCTGTCGTATTGGAATTTTCAAATTTTGCTCCGTTTATAAATCCGCTTTCTAAATCCCAGGCAATGATATATCCATTAAAGTTAACTAAATCCGCTGAAATTTTTATTTTTTCTAAAGATTCCGATGACGGTATTATTTCATATAATGTAGCCGAAAATTCCTTTTTATCCTCTGATGGATACAAATACAATAGTTTTTGTCCTTTATACGCGTTACTAAGATTTCTATCTTTAACAACAACCACAATCGCCTCAGACCCATTTTCAAACTTTTCTGTGGTTGCACTATTCCAATCATAAATCTGATTTTTAAACGACGAATCAATTTTTGCCTTTGATTGATACTGTTCAAACCAAACCTTCGCTTCATTAACATCAATAGATTGTTCTATTATTTGTTTACCTCCTGCTTCTTCTAAAGCACAACGACCTGCCAATACTGCAACTCCTAAAACCATTAAGAGGATTGCTAATTTTTTAGTATTTTTCATACAAATATATTTTTATAAATATAAGAAAAATACTACAACTGATTTAGAGCGCCAGTTTTATTTCATAAAAAAAACCTGCTCGAACTAACGAGCAGGTTTTTTTTATGAGCTTTTAACTAACTAAAAACTAGTAGTTAAATTGCAATCTGTTATCTTCAATTTTTGCGTTAGCTTTCAATGCTGGTAAAATTCTACTTGTATCAGATGCGCTTTGTGCTTTTACTTTAGCAACGTATTCTGCGTGATTAGCAGCTGCAGGAGCTTTTACTGTACTGATGTTTTTCACTACATATACACCTGTATTACCTTCAATTGGAGCAGAGATTTTGTTTGCAGCTAATGCAAATGCATTACCTACTACTTTTGGCTCTTGTCCTACACCTCCAGGTAATACCGGGCTATCCATAGTTACGTTAGCCGCTTGTTGAACTGCTACACCAGCACTTTTAGCAATAGCTTCAAGTGACGAACCTTTCATTTTTGCTTTTAAGATCTCCGCTTTTTTCTTGTTCTTCAAAATTGACTCCACATAAGGTCTTGCCAAAGTTACAGATACTAAACCTGATTTGTTTTCGCTTTTGTATTGTGCAATTACGTGACCGATATTAGCCAATTCAAAACGTTTTACATCTCCAGTATTAGTTTCTTTATCAAATGCCCATCTGATGATGTTACGTTGATTTCCTAATGGACCAAATGCTTCGTCCATAGCTTTTGCAGTTATCGGAGCAGCCACTTTTAAACCTAATTCTTTTGCTGTAGCATTAAAATCTTTATCAGCAGCGTCCATTTCAAATTTAGTTGCCAATGTAAATACTTTATCAGAAGTAGCTTCGGAAGGCTCAATTTTTTGAGCGATAGTAGCTAAACGAATTCCGTCTTGTTTGTCGGTAATTTTGATAATATGAAATCCAAAAGGAGTTTCAACTAAACCAACTTTTCCAATTCCGTTACTGAATACAAAATCATTGAATGGTTTCACCATTTGGTTTGGACCAAAATATCCTAAATCTCCTCCTTGTTGTGCAGAAGAATCATCTGAACTTGTGAAAGCCAACATCATGAAACTATCAGGATTTGCCTGAACCTGAGCCAGAATTTCTTCTGCTTTAGCTTTAGCTTCTTCTTTAGTTCTTTTCTCTTTTGTATTTGGAGTTTGAGAACCTTCGTATCCAATTAAAATATGACTTGCTTTTGCATTAACTCCTGCTTTAAATCCTAAAGATTTAGAAATTGCATAGTATCTTCCGTAAACATACGGTCCGTAAATTGCTCCTGCAGGCAAACTGAATAATTTATCAGCATCAACAGCCGGCAAAGCATTTTTAGGTACATACGTTGAATCGTAAGGAACATCAGAATTTGAGTTTACAAATTCAGCAATGTTAGTAGCATTTTTAAATCCTGGCAAAGTATCGTTTTTACCCGTTTTAGCATTGTACTCTACTCTTCCGTTTAATAATGCAGTAATTTTAGCTTTAATTTCAGCTTCGTCTTGTTTTGAAGCCTTATCTTCTACTAAAACGTATTGAATTTCACGAGTTGCGTCCGCTTTGAATTTCTTCTCGTTTTTCTTCATATATTCTACAATCTCTGAATCAGAAATTTTCACTTCACTATCTTTAATTGAAGAATACAAAGCAGCAGCGTAAGCAAAGTTTACTTTGTTAGCTTCCATTTCATATTTTAGTTTTCCTTCGCTTACAGTAGTGTAAAGTCCAGATTTTACTAATGTATTGTAGATTTGAAATTTAGCGTTTAGCTCAGCATCTTTTTCTTTTTGAGAGATAAATTGTGCTGCTTCAGGATTCGTTTTAAAGTATTCTTTAAATTTAGCTACATCAAAAATACCAGCAGCATTTAAGAACATTGGGTTTTTACCAATATTCGGGTCTGCCTTTAAAACTTCAAGTAAGTGTTTTTCACCAACTCTCAATCCTAATTTATCAAACTGTGTTGATAATAATGCGATTGAAACCTCTTGGTCCCAAACTCTGTTTGCAGCTTCAGTGGAAGTAATTCCTTGACCACTTTTTTCAACATTACTAACTTTAACTCTAAAGTCTTCAAATGAAATATCTTTTCCATCGATGCTTCCCACATCTTTTGAACTTTGACCAAAGGTTCCTCTTGTGAATAGATCTTGTATTATAAATGCAAATAATGCAAGTGCAATAACTCCTATCAATAAAGCGGAACGCTGTCTAATTTTTGCTAAAACTGCCATTTTTATTATCGTTAATTTTATATTCAGTTTGCGAAAATACAATTATCTAGTTAATAACAATACAACTAGCGTTTTATTTTACACAATTTTTTTTATTAATTTAAAAAATCACTCTTTTATTGTCAATTTAACCAATTCTATTTTCTTATTTGTGGCTTCTTCAATCACAAAATGATAGTTTCCAATTCGTATTTCTTCTCCTTTTTGAGGAATTTCTTTGGTCGAATTGACAATAAAACCACCTAAAGTCCCGTAAGAATCCTCCTCAGGAATCGCTAATTTATAGGTTTCATTGAGATATTCTACATCTAATCGGGTCGAGAACAAATACTTACCTTCTCCCAATTCCTGCTCCATCAATTCTTCATCTAAATCATGCTCGTCTTCGATCTCACCAAAAAGCTCTTCAACGATGTCTTCTATGGTAATAATTCCGGAAGTTCCTCCGTATTCATCCAAAACTACGGCCACATTTTTTCGTTTTTTGATCAACAGATTTAATACATCTTTTATCAAAATAGTTTCAGGAACAAATTCAACCGTCATCAAAACCGATTTTATCGTTTTTGGTTTTTTAAACAAATCAAACGAATGCACATACCCCACAATATCATCAAGTGAGTTTTGACTCACTATAATTTTTGAATAGCCGGTCTCTACAAATACCTCTTTAAGATCCGTAACGCTGTCAAACAAATCAATATCGACAATTTCGGTACGCGGAGTCATAATATCACGAGCTTTTACACCTGAAAATTCCAGTGCATTCTGAAAAATCTGAATTTCAGAATCTACTTCTTCATCATCTTCAACAGCATTCATTTGTTCTGCAATATAATTTCCCAATTCAACTTTGCTAAAATACAACTGTACCTGATCTCCTTCTGTTTTAAAAAATTTACGCAGAATAAAATCTGAAATCCAAATGAAAAAAGTAGAAAAATAATAGAACAAACGATAAAACAAATAGGCCGGAATCGCAAAAATCTTGATTAATGAATTGGCGTAAATCTGAAAAAAAACTTTTGGAAAAAACTCAGCAGTTACCAAAACCACAAAAGTCGAAATAGCAGTCTGAATCAGCAAACTTGCTAAATTTGAAAAATGCCCTCCTGAATTGATGATCCATTTCAGAATCAAATCTCCCATGTAAAAGGCATAGACAACCAAAGCCAGGTTATTACCAATAAGCATTGCGGCAATAAACTTTGAGGGATTTCCGGTAAGTTTTGTTAAAATTCGTGAGGCAAAATTATCCTGTTTTTTTTCAATTTCAAGATAAATCTTATTGGAAGAAATAAAAGCAATTTCCATTCCTGAAAAAAAGGCTGACAATATTAAACATAATATTATAATCCCTATTTCCATTGTTTACTGCTTTTTATTACGGTCATCAAATTTCTTAACAAATTTTCTCCTGAAGAAGAACATAAATACTGCCATACCTGCAATTAAAAAACTTAAAGCGGCAGTATCATTTCCATCGTTTATCTTTGTAAAACCATCGTAAATAAAGTAAATCGCAAATATGATGTAAACGTATTGTGTATATTTTATGTAACCCATAATCTCTTTTTTTATTCGTCTGATTCGATCTCGCCGCTCACACGCTGCGAATTAATCACTTTAAAATCCTTACTAAAATCTATCCCTTGACCATTTGAGCTTCCTTTTGCATCTGTAAGCTTAAATTTCCTTTCGGTATAAAACCATTCATTATTCTGATCGAAGTACAGCTGTTCTGTTTCCAGCATTTGCCCTTCTTCAGAAGTGATTCTAACTTTTCCCTGCAGGTCAATTATGCCGGTTGGTTTATAAGACACTGCATAATTTGATCTTATAAAGGTACGCTTTTGGTTTTTATCGTATAAGGTAACATCAATTCCTTTTGGGAATTCAGTAAACGGAAAATCCAAATTAGAATAATCCAGCATTTTAGGACTTTTCAAAACCCCGGTTATACGCCCGGAATCTGTATATCTAATATCAACGGTATCTGCATCACTTCCGGGAACAAACTCTGAGAAGTTAATTTTCTGAACTTCTTTAAAATTACTTTCGCACCCAAAAAACAGTGTCACAGTAAAAACTGTGACAGCCGCTATTGTATATCTTTTTGATAAATTCATTTGTCAAATGTAGTAAATTGTAATGAGCTTAAAAAAACATAAAAGTTTATGTTTAATTGAATTTACTTTTCACGAACCATTTATCATTAAATGAGAAGCTCATACTAAAATTGAAATAGTTTTCCTGAACTAAACCTGCTGACGTTGTTCCTCTTTTTCCGAACTCAAGTCCTATATTAACATTTGAAAAAGATCCGTTATTAAGTGGAATCCCCATACCCAACGTCATTCCTAAATCATTGACTTCCTGATTATTTACCACCAAACCCATTTTCTCGTATTTTAACCCGGCTCTATATGTCATTCGGCTAAAATAGCTTGTAAACGATCCATAATTAGGAATATAGTACCCTCCTATCGCATATTTTTGATATTTTTCGTAACGTACATTATCTCTTGTATTGTAAAAATTAGCAAGCTCTCCCTCGCCCTGAAAAGAAATGGTAGTACCCACCAGCCATTTTCTGGCTTCACCGATACCCGCACCAAAGGTTATTTTATTTGGCAACTTTAGTTTATTTGTTTGCTCAGGAGTTAAAATTGGATCCGAATCACCATCTACCTGGATAACTCTTGTACTGGTTGAATTTAAGTTACTGGCAAAAGTATAATTCAAACTGGTAAACAAACTTAGTTTTTTATCAATTTTTGTTTGATACATTGTACCAATATTAAAATTAATACCCGATAATTCAGAAGCATTTGTTTCTCTGGTTGCGTTTTCAACATTTGTTCTAAGCGCTAAACTAGTAGTTGTAATTTTTCCGAAATTATATTGTGCATCAACTCCGATATTCCAGTTCTTTTTAATCTTATATCCTAAACCAAAAAACACTTTATTAACTCCACCTTTCCCCTGAAGCTGCGTACTTGTAGCCCCTTCTGTATCTGTAAGGTCATTTTGAATTTTATATCCGACAGAACTTAACGGAACCAAACCAAACGCTGCACCAAATTTTCCCATTGGAATTCCCAATGCCAAATAATCAAAAGTTGCTCTTTGTGCCTTTTCCGATTTTTCGCCTGTTTTCAGATTAGTTGTACCAAAAGATCCCCCAACTGTAAAAGTTGTAAACTTTAAACTCGCATAACTTGCAGGATTTTCAATATTCAGGTGAATACTATCCTGCTCCACCGCAACTCCTGACATCGATCTGTTTTCAAGGGTCCCTTTAAATCTTGTATCTCCAATTCCGTAGAAAGAATAAGGCGATGCGGTACCCTGCTGAGCGAATGAAACGAACGAGATAAGCAAACAAGCGCTTACTATAATTTTTTTAATCATTGTTGATTTTATATTGAAATGTTTGGTTCAAACTCTCCAAAAGGAAATTTGAATTGGCAAATATGGTATTTTTTAATCGTTTAGCCAAAAAATCTGCATCACCTCCCGTTAAAATTATTATAAAATTTGAAAAGTTTGCCCGATATTCATCGATAAAACCATCAATCTCATAGACGAATCCATTGACCACTCCGGAGTGAATCGCCTGTTTTGTGGAATCTCCAATATAAGAATCCGGAGACTCTAAAGTGAGTAACGGCAGTCTGGCTGTAAAATTGTGCAAAGATTCGTAACGCAATCTCAGTCCCGGAGATATGGCTCCTCCTAAATAATTATCATTTTCGTCGATGAAATCGTAGGTTATGCAAGTTCCGGCATCAATTACCAATCGGTTTTGTCCGGGGAACTTCAAAGTTGCTCCGGCCGCCAAAACCATTCGGTCTATCCCTAATGTTTTTGGAGTTGCATATTTATTGGTGAAGGGAAAAACATCCTCATGGGTTAAAAAATGAACTTTTAAATCCTTTTCGAAATTCAAAAAAGATTGTTTTTCGATATTTCCAACCGATGCAACAACCAAATCGGAGCATTTCTGAAATTTTTCTAAAATTTTTTTAATTTTTTTTTCGAGTTCATTTTTCTCAAAAATAAAAACTTCAAGAACAGTACCATCCTCAAATACAGCAGCTTTAATTCGGGTATTTCCAACATCAACCGTTAAAATCATGTTTGTTTTTTTAGCTAGGCGAAGATACGAATTGATTTTTTTAAAAAAATGTTTTGGATAAACGAAAAATGATTCTATCTTTGCACCCGCAATGCGCACAGCACGGTACCTTAGCTCAGATGGTAGAGCAATGGACTGAAAATCCATGTGTCCCTGGTTCGATCCCTGGAGGTACCACCAAAACCCACTCAACCGAGTGGGTTTTTTGTTTTTACTATCTTTCCTTCGTAATTAAACCAAAAAGAATAAACATTCTAACACAAACTTTTTTCTTTCCGATCAGACTTTGCGTTCCTTGTATAATCCTTCATGCACAGTACGGTTTCAAGTTCCAAGTTTTGAATTCCAAGAGCTAATACAGTAAGCGGTTGCTCTGAAAGGGCAGAAGCTTACGCGCAAAAAGTTGGATTTATACCATTTTCAGTTATATTTTATAAAAGAGCGATTTGTTCTTTATTGAAAATTATAATGTATAAGTTTGCTTTTGCCCTTTCAGGGCAATTCTGTGCCTTAATCTAGTTCATAGTACTGCGAACAATGCTGTTGCTTTTCGGGCTTTCAGCCCTTTTCTTCTCAAATTTTGTTCTTGATTCATAACTATTCTGCCCAAAAAACAATAATTATCAAATATTATCTTTTTGTTAAAAAATCATTAAATAAATAAAAAAATATCTTATATATTCGCGAAATAACACTTTATACTTTTATTCACCATCAAGTACACAAAGTCAGCTTATGAGCAAGACCTCTACAAAGAGCATCTGGAAAGTAATTTCGGCATCATCGATGGGAACCATGATTGAATGGTATGATTTTTATATTTTCGGAAGTTTAGCAGTCGTCATTTCAACTAAATTCTTTCCCAGTGATAATCCTGCTGCTGCATTCTTGTCGACTTTAGCCACTTTTGCTGCCGGATTTGTAGTGCGGCCTTTTGGAGCATTGTTCTTCGGAAGACTTGGTGATATCATTGGCCGCAAATATACTTTTATGGCTACCCTCTTATTAATGGGAGGCTCTACTTTTTTAATTGGCTGTATTCCGAGTTACGAAACAATTGGTTTTTTAGCTCCTTTATTGGTCTTAATTCTTCGCTTACTTCAGGGTCTCGCTCTTGGGGGCGAATATGGCGGGGCGGCTACTTATGTTGCAGAACACGCTCCTGCGGAGCAAAAGGGTTATTGGACTTCGTGGATTCAAACTACCGCAACAGTTGGTTTATTTATTTCTTTGATGGTCATATTAGCCACAAAAAATATTCTTTCGCCCGAGGATTTCGATTCCTGGGGATGGCGTGTTCCGTTTTGGGTTTCTATTGTGATGATTGGAATTTCGTATTTGATTCGTAAAAATATGGATGAATCTCCTGTATTTGCCAAAGCGAAAAAAGAAGGAACAACAAGCTCCAATCCTTTAAAAGAAAGTTTCGGGAATCGATATAACCTGAAATTTGTTTTACTCGCATTATTCGGCGCCACTATGGGGCAAGGTGTGGTTTGGTACACCGGACAGTTTTATGCTATGAGTTTTATGAAAACAGTGATGAATATTAATTCGTCACAAGTAGATGAATTACTGGGAATCGCATTGTTGTTCGGAACACCATTCTTTATTTTTTTTGGATGGCTGAGTGATAAAATCGGACGAAAACATATTATGATGGGAGGAATGCTGCTTGCTATTTTGTTTTACAGACCTATTTACAAAAAGATGTACAACACAACCGATCTAAAACACAAGACTGAAATAACCGAGAAAACAACTACAAATACAGCTGTTTTTAAAGAAAATCAAACCATTACCACTATTTCAAAAACCTATACTGACGGAACTACGTATACAGAAAAGAAAACAAACTTTGCCGATAAAAAAGAATCTCAAAGCAGTGTTGTTATAAATATCAATTCTAATGATGAATGGACTTTGATTTTCTTAGTTTTCATTCAGGTTTTATTTGTTACCATGGTTTACGGCCCTATTGCAGCATTTTTAGTGGAACTGTTTCCAACTAAAATCAGATATACTTCGATGTCACTTCCTTATCATGTAGGGAACGGGATTTTTGGCGGACTACTCCCGGCAATTTCAACTTATTTTGTAACTCATGCTAAAGCTGCCGGAAAAGATGATTTTTATCTTGACGGGCTTTGGTATCCAATTATTATAGCCTCAGTATGTTTTGTAATTGGAATGATTTACATCGATAATAAAAACAAAACAAATCACCTTTAATATACTATTTATGAATTCAATCAAACAAGCTTTAGGTGTTCTGTGGATTATACTGGCAATTGCAGCGACTTATTTTTGCATTTTCGAATTTGGCTTACCTAAACTGCTTTCAGACAAACAAGACGATCTTGTATTCGGAATCATTATTCTTTTCATTCTCACTCCATTAATCGTTTTGGGGTTAGGCACTTTTGGCTATTTTGCTGTGGCAGGAGAATACAATACTAAAAGACAATAAAAAACGAAAGGACTGTCTAAAAACAGACAGTCCTTTTCACCACTAACAAAACCAAAAATCTTTTACCCTAAGGTATATTTCAAACTTATTCGCACAATTATCTTTTAATAAACTTCATTATCTGAGTATGTCCATTCTCATCAACTGCTTTCACAAGGTACAATCCTGTTTTCAAATCGTTTACAGCAAACTGAGAATCCTTATTTCCTTTCGCATTAAAACTTTTCACTAATTGACCCGAAACTGCATACACCTGAACTTTTGACACTGGCACATTTAAAGTAAAATAATCTGTAACCGGGTTGGGATACAAATGAACTGTACTTCCTTTTTCAAAATCCGTAATGGCTAAATTTGCTACTTTATTGCCATAAACTCTATACTCTCCTGCAGGAAGATTTAAGGGAGCGTTTACATCAGTAACATTAATAGTAGTATTGTCCATCAAATTATACCAGGTACCTGTATATTGAAAACCTGTTGGAACATTTTGTGCAGTAACATCAAAATTTGCCACTATTAAAACATCCTTTAACTGAGTTGAAGACAAGGCCGGATTGGTAATTTTAATGTTAACTGATAAAGAATTTGTATTTGCAATTACAGGAGTTCCCAAAAACACAGGCTCTTTTGTTTTCAAGGTAATCATCTTTGCCCAGTCGTTGTAAATTTTACTACGTGCCGAATTACCCAGCCAGTTATTAACCCATTGAGGCTGTGGTTTAGTATCGAGTTTACAATCGCCCCCAATGGCATCGAAATCGGTATTGACTGAATTATTGTTACAGGTAAAAATAGAGTTCTCCCATCCTAATTCTCCAAAATGCCAGATCATTTTTGGCCCCGGAACTAACAATGAAACGGCACCAATTGCCGACATTCTGGACAATGCAGTGTCTAACGTTTTTACATTGTATCCCGTTCCTGAATTTCCGTATTGTATATTTTTATACATCAAACGTTCTTCATCATGACTTTCAGCATATCCCATTAATCGGTTTGCGGTAAAACCATGATTTCCGCTGGACATTCTTGAAATATTACTCTCACTTGCGTACCCCATTGACAATTGGTTATAGGGCCCTGTCATTTTTCCCCACATCATTACTCCTTTAGACGGTGTTTCAGCAATTCTGTAATTGGCCCATTCTTTTTCCTCTGTATCAGATCCCAGGTGTTCGAAAATTGTATAATGTGTAGGATCCAAACTCCATGAATAATCAGCATATTTCTTTAATACGTCTACTCTGTCCTGTTGATAGGCATCTGTACAGGCTCCATCCGAAGCCGTACAATTTTGCGTAAAACCTTTGGTTAAATCCCAACGGAAACCATCAATTTTATATTCTTCTATCCATTGTTTGATAACACGATCGACATAGTTCTGCGTTTTTAGCGACTGGTGATTGAAATCTTCCCCCACATTATAAGCATGTTTCGCCACTGTATTAAAATAGGGGTTTTCAGCAGTTGGCGAACCAAAACCATCTCCATCCGGATCATTCATCCACATTCTCACCATTGGATTTCTTCCGAAAGCATGATTTAAAGCAACGTCCAGAATTACCGCAATTCCATTTTGATGACACAAGTCAATGAATTCTTTTAACTTATCTGAAGTACCGTAAAATTTATCCAAAGCCATATGAAACGAGGTATTGTAGCCCCAGCTTTCATTGCCTTCGAACTCCATTACCGGCATTAATTCGATTGCATTTATTTTAAGATTTTTAAAATAATCGATACGGTCTATTAAACTTTGATAGTTTCTGGCTGCATCAAAATCACGAACCAAAACTTCGTAAACTACTAACTTTTCTTTTTCGGGTTTTACGAAATTGGTCACCTGCCAATTGTATGGTGTTTGTCCGGTTTTTAGAACGGTAACTTCAAAATTCTGTCCTGCCGGATAAACAGGCATGTTGGGATAAGAAGCTGAAGGAATAGAAGAATCATCATAAGGTGATAACACTAAAGTAGAATACGGATCGGCAGTTTTAACCATCGAAGGTGAATTAGCCAATGGTGTTGTATCAACCACCCAATATTGATAGGTATTATTGACACCTGAAACCAATCCCGTCAATTCTAACCAGAATTTACCCGACGTAGGGTCTTTTTTCATAGCATAAGCCGATGAAGGCTGCCAATTGTTAAAACTTCCTGCAACGTAAACAAAGTCTTTTAAGGGTGCATCCAAAACCAAAGTTGCTTTTGTAGCATCGGTCTGATTGTAGTTTATTCCGTCTGTCAAGCCCGCTGGCATTGCTTCTGAAACCGTATTTGGATTTACCACAACAGAAAACTTCTTTACAATAGTAGTTCCTCCCTGAGTCACACTCAGTTCATAACTCTGATTGCTTGTAATATTTGAGTGAGAATAAGAATAACTTGCCGTACTTGTATTGGTATTAATGGTCGCTCCGTTTGACTTCAAGATGTAACTTGCCACACCATTTGTATTGGTGGCCACTATATTAAAATTTGCACCTGAAGCAATAATTGTTGTACTATTTTCTGCAGGACTAGTGAGGCTTACCTGAAAGCTGCCTACTTCTACTAAAATATCCTGCGATTTTTTATCCCCATTTCCGTTTTTGGCTTTTACCAAAAAACCAATTCTTCCAATCCCTGTGGTATTGTAATAAACTGTTGGTGTAATGGTTTTGGTATACGTATCTGTACCCGAATTATAGGCAAACTTGCTCGCCTCGCTTGAGGCATCCCAGGAACCATTATCCGGACTTCCCTTCTGAGTAGTATCGTTGGTATCAAAAGCCCAGGCCCACATATACAAGGAATGGTCGGTAATTCCCCAGCTGCCTTCATCAACACTGGTACCGTTAATGGTGATGGTAATGGGTGTAGTCTCTTCAAAAGTTGACGGACTTACAGAGTGGCTTACGGTTTGCGATTGGGCAAAAGTTGCCACAGACCACAAAAATGTGATCAAAAGTAAAGTTTTTTTCATAATGTGGTTGATTGGTTAGTTAGTCTGACTAAAAAAGGGCTATCTTATAGCAGATAGCCCCTTTATGATAAAAAAACTTAGTTCTTTTTGATAGTATAAGTTTTTGCAGTAAAATCTATAACAATAGTATAATTTCCGGCTACTGTAATAGGAATATTAGCTCCTCCGGCATCTAATGTTAAATCATTTCCATCATCTCCATAATTAGTACCCCATGAATCATCTAGTCTAAATTTGATTTCACCTACTGTTAATGGTCCAACATAAGAATATTTTTTAGTACCTAAATCATAATCTAAATTGGTATCAGGGTCATTCCATCCGTTAGGAGTTGCAGAACCAATAATACCCCAATTTGGCCAAGCCGGGTATGGAGTTGCTGTAATTGTATAGGAATTTGAAACCTGACTTACTGAACCTGTTGTCCCCACAGAAGATCTAACACGTACATCAATCTGAGCTGCCTTAAATGGAGCAAAACCAGCATTTAAACAAGCTGTATTAAGGTCTGCAACCGTAAAACTTTTAAATTTATCGGTTGTCGTAGCCACTACTGTAGGAGCTTTAAAGTTAGTTCCTGCAGCAGCCATTTCCAAACTATAAGTCACAACAGTCTTAGTTCCATTATACTGAGCATCATCCCATACAAATGTTGTTGCTGCATTTGCTGCATTAGCATTTTGAAGCACAATGCTAAAATCTGATTTTGGAGTTAATAATACCGGTGCGGTTACTGCTTCAATTACAGGTCTGTCTTGTACATCATCCGCATTACATGATACCGTTAGTACACCAACGAATGCAAGTAAAATTCTATATATATTTTTCATTTTATTATTTTTTATAAGGTTAGTTAGTATCCTGGATTTTGTTTTAAAGTTGGGTTTGCCTGAATTGTTTTTAAAGGAATTGGCATCAAATCTCTGGAAGGATCTGTAGCGCTACCATTCATAACTCCACCTTTCCACTGCCAGATCTTAGATCCTCCTGTGAATTTTCCAAAACGAATTAAATCAGTTCTCCTGTGACATTCCCAAAACAACTCTCTTCCTCTTTCATTTAAGATAAAGTCCAGTGTCAGATCAGAAGCCGCAATTGTTGTAGCACCAGCTCTGGTTCTAATTTTATTCACATATCCTACAGCCGTACCAATGTTACCCGCACTTGCTCCTCTTACCGTAGCTTCAGCATACATTAAATAGACATCTGATAATCTATACATCGGAAAGTCCGTATCCGGAATATCATTTCTTTGTGCTGCAGTTCCATCAGAATTTACATTCGTATATTTAGTAACTGCATATCCTTCGGTAAAAATATCCACTCTGGCAATATCTAAATTTTGTCCTTTAGTATAAAAAGTTCCTCTTTTATCAGCTGTTGCAGTTGCATCAGGAAAAAGACTAACAAATTCTCTGCGAGTCCTAATTCCTGCCCAGCCACCATTCATTCCCTGAGCAGCCGCATCCATACTACCACCAATAGAAGCATGAAGTATAAAACTCATTCCACCACCAGTAGCTCTAATCGCATTTCCATCACTTACAACAGGGAAAATAAATTCGTTTTGAGCTCCGTTTCTATTATTATCTGCAGAAAATAAATTTTTGTACGGAATGTTAGCAAAAGTATATTGTGAGTTATCAATAATATCTTTACATACCGTTGCTGCTTCATTATTTCTATCTGTTCCTGTATAAACTTTTGAATTCAGATAAATTTGTGCTAATAAAAACTTAGCCGCCGTTTTATCTACTCTTCCATATTCATTTTGCTTAGAGGCTACCAGACCAGCATCGATATCTTTTAACTCCGATTCGATAAAAGCAAAAACTTCAGCTCTTGATTTCTGTACCGGATAAAAGAATCCTACAGGGTCATTTTCTGTTGTAATTGGCACATTCCCAAACAAGTCCATTAGATTGTAATACGAAAAAGCTCTTAAGAAACGAGCCTCTGCTCTAAATGCAGCTATTTGAGCTTTTAAATTAGCATCAACTCCTCTGGCAGTCAATTTATCATCTGTAGTTTGTCTTAAAAACTCATTGGCAACACTAATGTGATAAAATGCTCTGGAGAAAGTTCCATACAAGAACTCATTATCTGCCGACCATGTCTGTCCATTTAAGCTTGGTAAATTACCATCAGCCCATGCGATAATTGCTTCGTCAGTAGGGAATTCCTGTGTTACAAAAAGCAGTCTCAAATAACTACTAAAATCACCACCAAGTCCTGCTATATCAGGATTTCTTCCGGGTACATTTGCATCACCATCACCATCATTTCCTCCTACATACAATCCGGCATATAATTTCGCCAATACCTGTTTGTATGAAGCCGGATCCTTATAGAAAGCTTCAGAAAGAAATTCATCATCATCCTTCGGTGTCACGTTTAAATCGTCCGTACACGAGGTAAGCGTCATATTTAATCCTAAAATAAATAGGAAAAAATAAGATATATATTTAAATGATATTTTCATTTTGTTTGTTTTTTAAATTTTACTTATCAATTACCTTTTAAAAATTAGCATTTACACCAAATATAAAAGTACGCGCTCTTGGATACACATTGTTATCAATTCCGTTGAATTTCTCAGGATCTAAACCATCGTATTTCGTAAGTACAAAAACATTTTGTACTCCTGCTGAAAATCTCATAGAAACAGATTTCAACAAGGCTTTATCCAAAGTATACCCTAAGGTTACATTGTCTAATTTTATAAAAGAGGCATCTTTTACAAAATAATTTGATAAATAATTATTATTTGTTGTGAATCCGGTCTTATTATAATCAGAGCTAATATTACCCAGATCAGACTGTCTTCTCAATCCTGCTAATAAATATCCTTTGTCTGAACTTACGTTGTCATAAATATAATTTCCTAAACTGGCTCTCCAGTTCATTGCAAAATCGAACTTTTTGTAGTTTAAAGTTGAAAAAAGACCGAAAGTATAATCTGCTGATGGTTTATGGTATTTGTAACGGTCTCCGTCATCAATTTTTCCGTCTCCGTTTCTATCCGCATAAGCTCCTTCAATTGGTCTTTTGTTAGCATCATACAATTGCTCATAGACAAAGAATGAATTTGGAGCATATCCTACTGAATTTATCAAAATTTTATTTCCGGAACCTCCTGCGATATTATCTCCTACGATATATCCAGTGAAACCAGGTACTGTACTTCCTAAATCTGTAATTTTCTGACGAAGATAAGTAGCATTAAAAGCAACATTCCAGGTTAGATTATCATTTTTTACAACATCCGACTGAATACTAAACTCAACCCCTTTTGTTTCAAAACTTCCAATATTATTAAATCCCTGATTTCTTAAATTCGCACCGTCAGGAACTAAAACATCCGCTAGCAAATCGCTTGATTTTTTATCAAAATAGTTTACCGAACCTGTAATTCTGTCATTAAAGAATCCAAAATCAACACCAATGTTTGTTTCGGCCAATTCTTCCCATTTGATACCTGTATTATATCCTTCCGGTCTTGCTGTTGGATAAACCGTATTTCCGAAAATGTATTGAGAATTAATAGTTCCTAAAGTTACTCTTGGTAAAAAGTCATAAGCAGATGTAATGTCTTGCTGACCGGTAGTACCATACCCTACTCTTAATTTTAAACTTGAAAGTGTACTATTTCCCTTTAAGAATGATTCTTCCGCAATATTCCATGCAAAAGCTGCTCCTCCAAAATTACCCCATCTGTTTTCTTTAGAGAAACGAGAAGTTCCGTCTCTTCTATAATTTAAGGTCAATAAATAACGGCTGTCATAGTTTAAAGTCAAACGTCCAAAATAGGATTGCAGATTAACATCCGGATCTGTAGCAACATCCTCTCTAGGTGTTGGTTGTCTAACTTCCCCTGACTCGTATTTTTCTTTTTGGAATAACTGGTAGTTATATCCTGCTGTAGCATCAATTTTAAACTTCCCTAAAGTTTTAGTATAGTTTAAATACGTGTTTAAATTTTTATTTTGAAGCTGATCTGTATAGGAATTATAATTTCCTAAATTTCCCCAGTTCCCGCTACTAAAAGCATTTGGCTGGTATCCCAGAATACTTTGTGTGCTTTGTTGATTATACCCGTTGCTGCTAAATTTATCAATACCTGCTTCAGCAATAATTCTTAAGTCTTCAAAGAAATGAAATTTATAATCTACACTAATATTCCCCCATTTTCTGGTAGAAGTAGCTCTTTTATCCTCCTGATTTAATCTGGCTACAGGATTTCTGGCCGGTAATAAAGGCACGTTACCATTTGCTTCTAACCATTCGAAATAACCTCCATAACGAGAACCAGACTGATACACAGACTGTGTAGGGTCAAAAGCAAGAGCACTTCCAATTACTCCTCCTTCATCCTGAAATTGATTTTTAGCAAATGCAATATTACCGCTAATATCAATTTTTAAGTGATTGTCAAACAATACCGGATTTAACGATATCGATGTCGTAGTTCTTTCAAAAGAAGTGTTTCTTAGGATTCCAGGATTATCTACATTTCCAACAGATAAACGTACCGGCAATTTATCAAACAAAGCACCACTTACCGAAATATTATTGTTTGTTGTAAGTGCTGTATGAAAGATTTCATCCTGCCAATTTGTATTTGCTGTTCCTAATGTCGCTTTTTGCTGTGGTGTCCCTTTTGCATTTACTACAGCACGAAATTGATCTGCACTTAAAACATCTACTGTGTTAGCTACTGTATTAACACCAACCTGAGAGCTAAAATTAACTTTCACTCCACCTTTTGTTCCTTTTTTTGTGGTAATAACAATTACACCATTTGCAGCACGCGAACCATAAATAGCTGCTGCAGAAGCGTCTTTAAGAACCGTAAAAGACTCAATATCATTAGGATCTATGGTAGACAAAATACTTGTAGCACCGCTTGGTACAGCATTACTTAAAGGAAGTCCGTCTAAGATAATTAACGGATCATTAGAGGCACTTAAAGAAGATCCTCCACGAATTCTGATATCGGCTTTAGCTCCCGGAGCACCACCTCCAACAACATTCACACCAGCGATACGCCCACCGATTAAACTCTCCGGAGTAACGTTAATTCCTTTGTTAAATTCTTTGGCTGAAATTTGAGATACAGAACCTGTTGCATCCTTTTTCTTAACCGTACCATAACCTACCTGCACCACAACTTCTTTAAGCTGATTGGTATCTTCTTCCAAAGAAACGTTTAGTGTTTTTTGACCATTATAAGTTACGGTTGACGTTTTGTATCCGATAAATGAAACCAAAATTTTGTCCCCATTTTTTACATTAGATAACTGAAATTTACCGTCGAAATCTGTTGATGCTCCACCCGGAGACCCCTGTACATTTACATTTACTCCCGGGATTGGCTGTCCCGTTGCCAAATCGACAACTGTTCCGGTTAAAGTGCTTTGAGCTAACACAGTAAACGGCAACAAGAGGAATAAAAATAACAACTTTTTGTAAATTGTTTTCATACTTTTTGTTTAAATTTAGTTTGAGTTTTTGATTGTTAGTTAAGTTTTTAATTTTACTTCGAATTTCAAAATTAGGAATTAATTAACATGACCAACCGGTTGGCTTTTTTATTGGTTTACGAAAACGTGGTAGTGTTGAAAACTTTCTTTTTTTTGTAATCTTTTAAGTCAAAAATTGTCGATTTTAGAAATAAAAGATACCTTTATTAACAATTAGATTTTTTTCAAATAACAACTATGAAACGTAAAATAACCCTAAAGCAGATCGCAAAGGAACTTGACGTCTCTATTTCAACAGTCTCAAAATCACTAAGAGACAGTCAGGAAATAGGAGAAGAAACGCGCGCAAAAGTGCAGGCATTTGCAAAGTTTTACAACTACAAGCCCAACAATATTGCCCTTAGTTTAAAAAATCGAAAAACCAAAAGTATTGGTATTATCATTCCGGAAATTGTACATCATTTTTTCTCTACCGTGATCAACGGAATTGAACAGGTAGCCAATGAAAATGGCTACAGCGTTGTGATCTGTTTGTCTGACGATTCCTTCGATAAAGAAGTTTTGAATATGGAAATGTTAGCCAACGGAAGTATCGATGGTTTTATCATGTCGCTCTCTAAAGAAACACAATACAAAGGTGATTTCCACCATATTACCGAGGTTATCAATCAGGGTATGCCGGTGGTCATGTTCGACCGTGTCACCAATGATATTTTATGCGATAAAGTCATTATTGATGACAAAGCAGCTGCTTATGAAGCCGTTCAGAGTCTGATTGACAATGGCCGTAAAAAAATCGCTCTGGTCACTACCGTAGATTATGTAAGTGTGGGAAAACTCAGAACCGACGGTTACGAAAAAGCACTTCTCGATAATGGATTGCCTTTTAATGAAGATTTAATCATAAAAATTGAAGATGTAGACACCTGCGAAATCACCATCAGTCAGTTGTTGCATGACCGTGCGTTTGATGCTGTTTTCGCCGTAAATGAGCTTTTTGCGGTAACCATTATCAAAACCGCAAGCAAAATGGGCCTCAAAGTTCCCGAAGACATTGCTGTAATTGCCTTTACTGACGGAATTATTTCTAAATACTCTACTCCAAGCATCACAACCGTAAGCCAGAGTGGTGAAAAAATGGGAAATAAAGCCGCTAAAATGCTGATCGAAAGACTCGAAGCCGAACATGAGGACGATGAAGAAGAGAACGAAAATTACACCACAGAAGTTATTGAAACCCATCTGATAAAAAGAGAATCTACTGACTAAAAACCTAAAAATCAAGATTTTCTAAAGTCACAAACAACATTTATGACTTTTTTGTTAGCGTATTTAAAAAAATAATTAATACTTTTACGCCTGCTCAAAGCTTTTACTTTTACTTCGAAAATAATAAGTAAGTTTTGATAAGCAAAGCGCTTATCGTCTAATTAATTCTTTAATTACGATAATGGAAAAGCGTAAATTAAGTTTCTGGGAAATTTGGAACATGAGTTTCGGTTTCTTGGGAATACAGTTTGGTTTTGCACTGCAAAATGCAAATACTTCAAGAATTTTTGAAACTCTGGGTGCCAAAATTGACGAAATTCCAATTTTATGGATTGCGGCTCCGGTTTCAGGATTAATTATCCAACCCGTAATTGGTTATTTTAGCGATAGAACCTGGACTCGTTTAGGCAGACGCCGCCCCTATTTTCTAATTGGTGCCATCTTGTCTTCTGTTGCCCTATTCATCATGCCCAACTCTCCAACTTTATGGATAGCTGCCGGTACTTTATGGATTATGGACGCGTCGATAAATGTTTCAATGGAACCTTTTCGCGCTTTTGTTGGAGATAATTTACCTGAAAAGCAGCGTACTTTAGGTTTTGCCATGCAAAGTTTCTTTATCGGAACTGGTGCGGTTGTCGGTTCGGTTTTACCCTATCTTTTTACCAATGTTTTCGATGTAAGCAATACGGCTCCGGAAGGAATTATACCGGACTCTGTTAAATGGTCCTTTTATATTGGCGGAATTGTTTTCCTGCTTTCTGTTTTATGGACTGTTTTTAAAACAACAGAATACACGCCCGAAGAACTCCATGCTTTTGAAGTTCAAAGCAAAAAAGACAAGGAGGATCCTATCCTTAATCCGGAAACAGAATCTGAAAGCAACATTAAAAGACAATTCTTTCTAGGGTTACTATTGGCCGTAGTTGGAACTTTGGTCTCCTTTTTAATTTTCGAGAACAGTCTGGCTAAAGAACTTTACATTTTGTTTATCGGATTGGTTTTCATGGGTGTTCTATTCATGATTGCTTCACAATTAAGAACTTCAAGGGTTCACAATGGTTTTACAATCATCATGACCGATCTTTTGAACATGCCTGTCACGATGAAAAAACTGGCCTGGGTGCAGTTCTTCTCCTGGTTTGCCTTATTCTCAATGTGGATTTATACGACACAAGCGGTTACACAGCATATTTTTGGTACTACAGACACTACTTCCAAAATTTACAATGATGCCGCCGACTGGGTTTCGGTTTTGTTTACAGTTTACAACGGAGTGGCTGCAGCAGTTGCTTTTTTATTGCCGGTTATTGCCAAAAAAGTAGGTGTTAGAGCAACACATTTATTGGCCTTATGCGCTGGAGGTGTTGGTTTAATCTCCATTTATTTTATTGGCGACAAACAAATGCTCATTCTTCCAATGTTGGGAGTAGGTATCGCGTGGGCAAGTATACTGTCAATGCCTTATGCCATGTTATCCGGAGCTTTACCCGCAGCAAAAATGGGATATTATATGGGAGTTTTCAACTTCTTTGTAGTAATACCGCAAATTGTAGCTGCCACGATCTTAGGATTTGTCATCAAACAATTCTTTCACAACGAACCTATCTACGCCTTAATTATCGGAGGTGTATCTATGATATTTGCCGGATTACTTACTCTTAGAGTAAATAGCAGAACTAAAATTGAAATTCATGAATAATAAAAAAGCATTCATCTTCGATCTTGACGGAGTGATCGTTGATACCGCTAAATACCACTTTTTAGCCTGGCAAAAGATTGCAAAGGCCTTAAATATAAATTTTACACACGAACACAACGAATTACTTAAAGGAGTAAGCCGCGTGCGTTCGTTAGACATAATCCTAGAATTAGGAAACGTTCCCGCTTCTCAGGAAGACAAAGACAAATGGCTCATTCAAAAAAACGAAGACTACT
The DNA here is from genome assembly GCF_025947365.1 of Flavobacterium sp. N502540. Taxonomy (NCBI): domain Bacteria; kingdom Pseudomonadati; phylum Bacteroidota; class Flavobacteriia; order Flavobacteriales; family Flavobacteriaceae; genus Flavobacterium; species Flavobacterium sp. N502540. The sequence continues at coordinate 2,075,777 of NZ_CP110012.1, read as the reverse complement.
TGTCTTATTTGGTTGACATGGATGAAAGCGAAATTCTTCCCGGAGTTTTTAAAATTCTTCAATTTTTAAAAGAACAAAATCAGGGAATTGCATTGGGTTCTGCCAGTAAAAATGCACGCCCGATTCTGGAGAAAACCGGAATACTTTCGTACTTCGATGTGATTGTAGACGGAAACGACGTTACCAATGCCAAACCGGACCCTGAAGTTTTCTTAAAAGCGGCTCAATTGTTACAGATTAGCCCTGAAAATTCTTTTGTTTTTGAAGATTCAGTTGCCGGAGTTCAGGCCGCTAATATTGGAAAAATGACCAGTATCGGAATCGGTTCAAAAACAATTCTACATGAGGCTCATTATATCTTTGAGGATTTTACCTCAATGGATACTCCTTTCATCGAATCGTTAATTAGGAAATAAGATAATTTGTCAATTCGAAAATAGTAAAGAAATCATCCAATTGACACATAATCAAATTTAAAAAAATCATCAATCAAAAATTAAAACAGTAATTAATTAACCATTAGAAAGATCCAAATTAAATATTACAGTCAAAAAAAGATCCAATTCCCTAATTGACAGAATATCTAATTATCTAATTGGCGAATTATCTAATTAAGAAAAAAAAATGAATCAAGATTACATTAAACCAGACAATTGGTCCATCATCGAAGAAGGCTTTGACGCTGAGAGAGTAAAATCATCAGAAAGTCTTTTTAGCATCGGAAATGGTGCTATGGGACAACGTGCCAATTTTGAAGAAACCTATTCGGGTGAGACTTTTCAGGGAAGCTACATTGCCGGAATCTATTATCCGGACAAAACAAAAGTAGGCTGGTGGAAAAACGGATACCCTAAATACTTCGCCAAAGTATTAAACGCTCCAAACTGGATTGGAATTGACATTCAAATCAACGAAGAAAACCTGGATTTAAACCATTGTACTGCTGTGAAAAATTTTCGCAGAGAATTGAATATGAAAGAAGGCTGGTACAATCGTTCTTTTGAGGCGACCTTAAAAAACGGAACCGAAATTGCCGTAAACATTCGTCGTTTCCTTTCTTTGGATCTGGATGAAACCGGAATCATTAAGTACGAAATCACTCCTTTGAACAAGGATGCCAAAATTGTTTACAAACCTTATATAGATGCAGGAGTTACCAATGAAGATGCCAACTGGGACGAAAAATTCTGGGAGCCTCTCGAAGTTAAAAAAGGAACAAATGAAGCTTTTGTAACGGCGCAGACTTTTAAAACGCATTTTAAAGTAACCACTTTTATGCACAATACGATTTTTGCAAACGGAGAAAACGTAAACATTTCGCCTTCAACAATCGATTCAACTGTCGATAAAGTTCAGTTTACTTACGGTACCATTATCGCAAAAGGGCAAACCTCATCTATTCAAAAAATTGGTGGTTATACCGTTTCTTTAAATCACGAGAATACCTTAACTGCTGCCGAAAAATGCATTAAAACTGCCGTTGCTCTGGGTTACGATACTTTACTTCAGAATCAAATCAATGCCTGGAGTAAAATCTGGGAAATGTCAGACATTACCATTGATGGAGACGTAAAAGCACAACAGGGAATCCGTTTTAATATTTTTCAGTTAAATCAGACTTACTTAGGAAAAGACAGCCGTTTGAATATCGGACCTAAAGGTTTCACCGGAGAAAAATACGGTGGATCTACCTATTGGGACACTGAAGCTTATTGCATTCCGTTTTACATGGCCACTAAAGATCAGCAGGTTGCCCGCAATTTGTTGACCTACCGTTTCAACCAATTGGACAAAGCAATTGAAAATGCCAAAGACAATTTAGGCTTTAAAAACGGTGCTGCTTTGTACCCAATGGTAACCATGAACGGTGAAGAGTGCCACAACGAATGGGAAATCACACACGAGGAAATCCACAGAAACGGTGCTATCGCTTTTGCGATTTACAACTACCACCGTTTTACCGGAGACTACTCTTATATTCCTGAAAAAGGTTTAGAAGTACTTATCGGGATTGCACGTTTCTGGCACCAAAGAGCTTCTTTCTCTAAGGCCAAAAATCAATATGTGATTCTGGGCGTTACAGGTCCGAATGAATACGAGAATAATATCAACAATAATTTCTACACCAATTATATTGCAAAATGGTGTATTGATTATGCTGAAAAACAAATTAACAAAGTGGCTGCCGAATATCCTGCAGATCACCAACGAATTATAGAAAAAGTAGATCTTTCTCCAGCTGAAATTCAGGAATGGAAAAAAGTCGCCGGCAACATGTATTTCCCAACTTCAGATGAATTAGGAATTTATTTGCAGCAAGATGGTTTCTTAGACAAGGAATTAGTTCCTGTAAAAGACTTAGACCGTTCTCAGCGTCCTATCAATCAAAAATGGTCCTGGGATCGTGTATTGCGTTCACCTTACATCAAACAAGCCGATGTTTTGCAGTGTTTTTATTTCTTCGAAGATCATTTTTCTAAAGAAGAATTAAAACGTAATTTTGAGTTTTACGAATCTTTTACGGTTCATGAAAGCTCGCTGTCGCCTTGTGTTCACTCTATTCAGGCTGCTGTTTTAGACAAAATGGACATGGCTTATACCTTCTATTTAAGAACCTCTCGTTTGGATCTCGATGATTATAACAAAGAAGTTGAAGAAGGCTGTCATATTACCTCAATGGCCGGAACATGGATGAGTATCGTAGAAGGTTTTGGCGGAATGCGTGTGAAAAACGATCAGCTTCATTTTTCGCCAAAAATCCCAAAAGAATGGAACGGTTATTCTTTTAAAATTAATTTCAGAAATCAAATTTTAAAAGTAGCTGTAAATCATAATGGAACAACTTTTACAGTAGACGGTGATCAGGATTTAACCCTTGTAGTTAATGGAAATCCGGTAACCGCAGAAAAATTGTTTCAAACCAATTAATACAACACACTTAAAAACTTAACAACATGAAAAACTTATTTTTCGCAAGTTTAATCCTGTTTGCTTTCAGCTCAATAGTAAAAGCACAACAATTAAAATCACCCGAAGGAAAGTTCGTAATGGAGTTTTCGCTTCAAAATGACGGAACTCCGGTTTACAATCTGAAATACAAAAATAAAGACATTGTAAAAACCAGTAAATTAGGTCTTGAACTTAAAGATGATAAAAAATCTTTACTGAATGACTTTACAGTTGTTGACAGCAAAACAAGCACTTTTGACGAAAACTGGAAACCGGTTTGGGGAGAAGTAGATCAGATCAGAAATCATTACAATGAACTGGCTGTAACTTTAAACCAAAAAGGAACTGACCGTCAAATAGTAATTCGTTTCCGTTTGTTTGATGACGGATTAGGATTCCGATATGAGTTCCCAACGCAAAAAAATCTTACCTATTTTGTAATCAAAGAAGAGAGAACACAATTTGCAATGGCGGGTGACCACACTGCATTCTGGATTCCGGGAGATTACGACACTCAGGAATACGATTATACCAAATCGAAATTATCTGAAATCAGAGGTTTATCTCAAAAAGCATATACTGCCAACGTATCTCAGAAATCTTTTTCTCCAACAGGAGTTCAGACGTCTTTGATGCTAAAAACTGCTGATGGTATTTACATCAACTTACACGAAGCAGCTTTGATCAACTATTCTTGTATGCACCTGAATCTAGATGATAAAAACATGATTTTTGAGTCTTGGTTAACTCCAGATGCAAAAGGTGATAAAGGATACATGCAGGCACCAAGTCATTCGCCTTGGAGAACGATTATGGTAAGCGATGATGCGAGAGAGATCTTGGCTTCAAAAATGACTTTAAACTTAAACGATCCGTCAAAAATTGATGATACTTCATGGATTAAACCTGTAAAATATATTGGGGTTTGGTGGGAGATGATTACAGGAAAAAGTTCTTGGTCTTACACCAATGATTTTCCAACCGTACAATTAGGTGTTTCTGATTTCTCGAAAGCAAAACCAAACGGAACACACGGAGCGAATAATGCTAATGTAAAAAAGTACATTGATTTTGCTGCTGCAAATGGTTTTGACGCTGTTTTGGTTGAAGGATGGAACGAAGGCTGGGAAGACTGGTTTGGACACTCTAAAGATTATGTTTTTGATTTCGTAACGCCTTACCCGGATTTTGACGTGAAAGGTTTACATGAATATGCAAAATCAAAAGGTGTAAAAATCATCATGCACCATGAAACGTCAGGTTCAGTTCGTAACTACGAGCGCCATATCGACAAAGCTTACCAATTCATGAAAGACAATGGGTATGACGCCGTAAAAAGCGGTTATGTTGGAGACATTTTACCTCGTGGTGAAAATCATTACGATCAGTGGATTGTAAACCACTATCAATACGCTATCGAAAAAGCAGCCGATTATAAAATTATGGTGAACGCTCACGAAGCCGTTCGTCCAACCGGAATTTGCAGAACGTATCCGAACTTAATTGGAAACGAAGCAGCGAGAGGAACTGAATACCAGGCTTTCGGAGGTTCTAAACCAAACCACGTAACGGTTTTACCATTCACCCGTTTAATTGGAGGTCCAATGGATTACACTCCGGGAATCTTCGAAATGGATATCAGTAAAATGAATCCGGACAACAAATCACACGTAAACAGCACATTGGCAAATCAATTGGCTTTGTATGTTACCATGTACAGCCCATTGCAAATGGCTGCTGATACTCCTGAGAACTACAACCGTTTTCCGGATGCTTTTCAATTCATTAAAGATGTTGCTGTAGACTGGTCTGAAAGTAAATACATCGAGGCTGAACCAGGCGATTTTATTACTGTTGCCCGTAAAGCAAAAGGAACCAACAACTGGTTCGTTGGGAACGTAAACGGAGAAACTGCCCGTACCTCAACCATCGATTTCAGTTTCCTTGAAAAAGGCAAGAAATATACGGCTACCATCTACGCTGATGCAAAAGATGCCCATTACAAAACCAATCCGCAAGCTTACACCATCAAAAAAATAGCGGTGACCAATAAATCAAAATTATCTCAGTTGTCTGCTCCTGGCGGCGGTTATGCGATCAGCATTATCGAAACGAAGTAATTTTTAAAGACAAGTGATTTCCCCCAGAATTACTTGTCTTTTTTTTTATCAACATCTTTTTGTTACATCGGGCTAGTTGTCACATCGAGCTAGTTGTCACATCGAGCGAAGTCGAGATGTGGCCGAAGTTCTCGACTCCGCTCGAACGGACACTGAAAATCACTTGAACGGACATTGAAAATTGTTCAACTAACAATGAGAATAACTACCTATTACTATGAAAAACAAAAAAACATCACTTATCTATAAATTAGTTCTGATAATTTTGCTGTTTTCCGCTTCCGCGAAAGCGCAAATCCAAAAAACAGAACCTCCTTTTTGGTATGCAGGGATGAAAAATCCCGAATTGCAGATTATGTTCTACGGAAAAGACATTTCACAATACGAGACTTCTGTATCTAATAATGTGACGATCAAAAATGTCGAAAAAACTGAAAACCCAAATTATCTTTTTGTAACCATTGATACTAAAGATGTAAAAGCTTCTGAATTGGTTTTCTCCTTCAAAATCAAAAACAAAGTTGCCTTTACTCAAAAATACACGCTTAAAGAAAGAAGAGCCAATTCGGCAGATCGAAAAAGCTATGACGCATCGGATGTAATGTACCTCATCATGCCGGATCGTTTTGCCAACGGAAATCCAAAGAACGACAGTAATACCGCATTAACCGAAAAAGGGAACCGTCAGGATCCAAGTGGCCGTCACGGTGGAGACATCGAGGGAATCATTAAAAACCTCGATTATATCTCCTCTCTTGGGGCAACCACTATTTGGAATACACCCCTTTGCGAAGACAACGACAAACAGCACTCCTACCATACTTATGCACAATCAGACGTTTACAAAATCGATCCGCGTTACGGAACGAATGAAGATTATGTTCGTCTGTCGGCAGAAATGCATAAAAAAAACATGAAACTGGTTATGGATTATGTGACCAACCACTGGGGAATTACCCATTGGATGATGAAAGATATTCCGACCAAAACATGGTTCAATCAATTTGAGACTTTTACGCAAACGCACCACCGTCGTGAAGTAATTACCGATATTCATGCTTCAAAAATAGATCAGGAAGTTTGTGTTGACGGCTGGTTTGTGCCTTCAATGCCCGACTTGAACTTAAGAAATCCTTTGGTTGCCAAATACCTGACCCAAAATGCGATCTGGTGGATTGAATATGCCAATCTTGACGGATTCAGAGTTGACACTTACAACTACTCTGATCAAACCGCAATGGCCAATTGGGCAAAAGCAGTTACGAACGAATATCCTAATTTCAATATCGTTGGAGAAATCTGGATGCACAATCAGGCAAATTTAGCTTATTGGCAAAAAGACAGTAAAATTGGAGCAATCGAAAATTACAATTCCAATTTACCAAGTGTGATGGATTTTACACTTCAAAGTCAGATTAGTTCAGCTTTCAACGAAAATGAACCAAGCTGGGATAATGGAATGATTAAATTCTACAACAATTTCGCAATGGATTATTTGTATCCAAACACCAATAATATTTTAGTTTTTGCCGAAAATCACGACACCGACCGTATCAATCATAATTTTAAATATGATTTAGCAAAATACAAACTAACAATGACTTTATTGGCTACAATTCGTGGAATTCCGCAAGTATATTACGGTTCCGAAATTGGAATGGGCGGCGACAAAAGCAAAGGCGATGCCGACATTCGTCAGGATTTCCCTGGCGGATGGGCTGGCGACAAAAACAATGCTTTCATCAAAGAAGGCAGAACAGCTGAACAGGCTGCTTACTTTGATTTTACCTCTAAATTATTCCACTGGAGAAAATCAAACGAAGCTGTTCATTTCGGAAAAATGACACATTACATTCCGGAAAACAATACATATGTCTATTTCAGATATACAGATGCTAAAACCGTAATGGTCGTGTTCAATAATAACGCAAAAGAGCAAGTTGTAAAAACAAACCGTTTTAAAGAAAACATCAAAACTTTTAAAACAGGTAAAGATGTGATCACCGGAAAAACATTCGATTTGTCTTCTGAAATTACTTTAGAACCTAAGTCAGCACTGGTTTTAGAATTGGAATAAAAGCTTAACCGCAAAGTGAATTCGTGGCTATTTTTTTCAACATAATCCATGTCTAAAAAAATCCTAAATAATGAAAAAATACATTTTCCTTTTTTTACCTTTAGTATCCTTAATAATGAGTTGTTCTGGCTCAAAATCAGTTACAATGAATAACGATACTTCAAAAACACCCTTCATTTGGGAAGGAGCCAATGTTTATTTCTTACTTACCGATCGCTTTTATAACGGAGATACTTCTAATGACGTTAACTTCAACCGAACTAAAACTCCCGGAAAATTACGTGGTTTTGAAGGCGGTGATATCATCGGAATTACCCAAAAAATCGAAAGCGGTTATTTCACTCAATTGGGAATCAATGCGATCTGGTTAACTCCAATCGTAGAACAAATACACGACGGAGTTGACGAAGGAACAGGTCTTAGTTATGGCTTTCATGGCTATTGGGCAAAAGACTGGACGGCTTTGGATCCTAATTTCGGAACTAAGGAGGACTTAGCCAATTTAGTCAAAAAAGCTCATGCAAAAGGCATCCGCATTATTCTGGACGGTGTTATCAACCATACAGGTCCTGTAACTCCCGAAGATCCCGTTTGGCCTTCAGACTGGGTGCGAACAGGAGTGGTTTGTGATTACAAATCATTTGAAAATACAACCATGTGCACTTTAGTTGACAACCTTCCGGATGTAAAAACAGAAAGCACTCAGAATGTTGAATTACCATCGCTTTTAATCGAAAAGTGGAAAAAAGAAGGCCGTTATGAAAAAGAAATCGCCACACTGGATGAATTCTTCAAAAGGACAGGATATCCAAGAAGTCCCAAATATTACATCATAAAATGGCTGACAGATTATATTTCAGAATTTGGCATTGACGGTTACAGAGGAGATACTGTAAAACATACCGAAGAAAGTGTCTGGGCCGATTTTAAAAAAGAATGTGACTATGCTTTCGATAGTTGGAAAAAGAACCATCCTCAGGAAGTCTTGGACCAAAACCCTTTTTATACGATTGCCGAAGTTTACGGATATGGAATAAGTGGTGGTCAAGATTATGATTTTGGAGACCGTAAAGTGAATTATTTCCAAAACGGTTTCAACAGTATGATTAACTTCGAATTCAAGTGGAATGCCGCTCAGAACAATTATGAAAATTTATTTTCGAAATATTCCAATCATCTTCAAAATGATTTAAAAGGATATTCGGTTTTGAATTATATGTCCTCGCATGACGATGGTCAGCCTTTTGATGCCTATCGTGTAAAAAGTATTGAAGCGGGAACCAAACTGCTACTCTCCCCCGGAATGTCTCAGGTTTATTATGGTGATGAATCCAATCGCTCTCTGGTGATTGAAGGAACTCAGGGCGATGCCACTTTGCGTTCTAACATGAATTGGGACGATATTCAAAACAGTCCTGAAACTCAAAAAACACTTTTACACTGGCAAAAATTAGGACAGTTTAGAAGAAATCATCCCGCTGTGGGTGCAGGAATTCACCATCAGATTAGCGCACAACCTTATATTTTTTCGAGAACTTTCACAAAAGATACTTATAATGATAAAGTTGTAATTGGGTTAGATTTACCCAAAGGAAAAAAAGAGCTAACTGTTGGCGAAATCTTCCTAAACGGAACAAAATTAAAAGACGCTTACTCCAGCCTGAAAGTTGAAGTAATTAACGGAAAAGTAATTATTGATAGCGATTTCGATATCGTTTTACTGGAAAAAGAATAACGATTTTACCCCAGAGAAACGTAAAGATTCACAAAGTTTTTTTGCCACAAATTCACGAATTTTTATTTTCAAAGATTATAAAAAATAATTCGTGAATTCGTGGCTATTTAATTTTTAATAAATTCCTTGCTAACCTTGCGTAAAACTTTGCGACCTTTGCGGTTAGAAAAAATACTGCAAAATGCTAAAAATAGCACACAGAGGCGCAAAAGCTTACGAACCTGAGAACACTTTAAAAGCATTTCAGAAAGCGTTAGATCTCAATGCTGACGGAATTGAACTTGATGTTCACTTAAGCGCTGATGGACATATAATTGTAATGCACGATGAAACCATTGACAAAATGGCCAACGGAATGGGCGAGATCACTCAATATACCTTAGCCGAACTAAAATCATTTTTGATTGCCGGGCAATATGAAATTCCAACTTTAAACGAAGTTTTTGATCTGGTTGACAAAAAATGTTTCATTAATGTCGAATTAAAAGGTTTAGGAACCCCAAAAAAAGTTGTCGCATTAATTGAACAATATATCTCAGAAAAAAACTGGAACTACAATCATTTTATAGTTTCAAGTTTCGATTGGAATATGCTGCAGGAAACATCCTATTTAAATCCAAAAATTCCTATTGGTGTTTTAACAGAAGAAGATCTTGATACTGCTCTAGCTTTCGCCAAAACCATAAAAGCGAAAGCCATTCATCCTGATTATCACCTGCTGGATTTAGAAAATGTAAGCCAAATGCAGGAAAAAGGATTTCTCGTTTTCCCATGGACCGTTAATACGGAAGAAGACATTCAAAAAGTAAAGAATTATAATATAGACGGAATCATTTCTGACTGTCCGGACAAAATATAAGTTTAAAATAGCCCCAAATTCACGAAGTATTTTTTCTTATCTCTGAGAATAAAAAATTGTGAATTTGTGGCAAATAAAAAAATATGACTCAAAATTTCGACATAATCATCGTTGGCGGAGGTGCTGCAGGTTTTTTCACAGCGATTAATATTGCAGAGAAAAATCCTAAACTAAAAATTGCCATTTTAGAACGCGGAAAAGAAGTACTTTCTAAAGTTCGTGTTTCAGGCGGCGGAAGATGTAACGTAACGCATGCCTGTTTTGAACCGAATGAATTGGTTAAATTTTATCCGCGTGGCGAAAAAGAACTTCGCGGTCCTTTTCATCAGTTTTGCTCAGGTGACACGATCGAATGGTTCGAAAAGCATGGTGTCGAGTTAAAAATCGAAGAAGATGGCAGAATGTTTCCTGTTTCCAATTCCTCACAAACCATTATCGATTGTTTCTTAAGAGCAACCGAAAAACTAGGCATAAAGGTACTCACGGGACAAAGCGTACAATCGATTTTTAAAAAAGAAGATTGTTGGAAAATTGATACTCAAAATGAAAATTTCGCTGCCGAAAAATTAGTAATGGCCACCGGAAGCAATCCTAAAATCTGGGAAATGTTGCAAAACCAAGGGCATGCAATTGTAAGCCCGGTTCCCTCATTATTCACTTTCAATATCAAAGATCCCCGAATAAAAGAATTACCCGGTGTTGCAGCACAAGTCACTGTAACCGTAAAAGATACCAAACTCGAGTCGACCGGACCTTTGTTAATCACACATTGGGGAATGAGCGGCCCGGCCATTCTGAAACTTTCGGCCTGGGGAGCCCGTACCCTATTCGATAAAAATTATCAGTTTACTATTTTCGTCAATTGGTTAAATGATGTTGACACCGAAGATGCTGAAAAAATACTGAAAGAGCTAAAACAGGAACATGCGAAGAAAGCCGTTTCAAAAAAATCACCTTTCGATTTTCCGAATCGTTTGTGGGAAAGCCTGGTTCTGGCTTCGGGCATTGACACCGAAACCAAATGGGCCGATTTATCTAAAAATCAATTGCAACAGCTCGCTTCACAACTTACAAAAGCAACATTTCAGGTCAACGGAAAGAGCACTTTTAAAGAAGAATTTGTTACCGCAGGAGGAATCGATTTAAAAGAAATCAACTTCAAAACCATGGAAAGCAAACTACATGAAAACCTCTATTTTGCAGGTGAAATTGTAAACATAGATGCCATTACAGGCGGGTTTAATTTTCAAAATGCCTGGACAAGCGGGTTTATTTTGGCAAATGGCATTTAAATTTTTATTTACGCTTGTTTAAAAAACAGATTATACTCACACATTACAAACTAATTGCATATCCTTAACATGAAGAAAATTCTACTTTTAACTGCTGTATTCTTAACTCTATTTAGCTGCGAAAATGATAACGAACTTAAAGAAGATAAAATAGTTTTAAAGACAGACGTCATTGATGCTGAGTACTCAAAAAAAAGTGATCAAATCGTTTATATTTCATCAAATCCATCTCAAATTAATATCTTCAATACTAATTCAGAAACTACCGAAAGTATTCCATTGATACATAAACCGACCTGTCTATCTGTTTCTTTAGATGCAAAAACGGCAGTAGTGGGTCATGATGGTCATATAACATATATAAACCTAGCCACTAAATCAATCATTAATACTTATGACATTTCTTGTGATGCTCTTGATATTGTACTTGGGAATGATAAATGGGCATACGTTTTTCCTAAAAAAGATCAGTGGACCTATGTAAGAAGTATTAATATGAATTTGTTGCAAGACAATGAAGAACCAATAAATATTTACAATCAAATATACGCCGGAACAAAAGGAAGGCTTCATCCTTCAGGAAAATATATTTATGCACAAAATTCAACCTCAAGGGCTATAATAGAAAGGTTCAATATTCAAAATGGAAATATCGATAATAATTTTGAATCAAAATACGAAGAAGGTGGCTACGTCTTAATAAAAAGTATTTGGTTTTCAGAAGATGGTAATAGATTATTTTCCAGCAACCGATCTGTTTTAAAAACTTCCGAACTAAATAGCCAGGACATGGTATTTAACGGTAAAATCGAAGCAGATTTAAATTCAAATGTAGAGTGGCTGGATCATTCAGCGGCTAAAAATAATTTATACTTAATTCTTTCGAATGGAAATTATTATTCGCAGGTCAAATCTCCGTATATCTATGTCTATAATGATTCAAATCTCACTTTTAAAAGTAAATTAGAGTTAGAAAAATTTTCCAAAGTCAATAAAAATACTGTAACTTATTACGATGCAGAACCTCAGTTTGTATTTAGTGATTCGACCGGAGATAATCTATTTGTCATCACAAAAGCCGTTCAATCTGATTTAGATAATGAGTGGGGAATTCAAAAACTAAAAGTTCAGTAAAGCTTTTCCGTACTATTATATTCTTATTTATATTTGCATTTTTTAAAGAAGCTTTTACCGTCAAAAGCAATTAAATATTTTATCTTAATGAAAAAAATCATAACTCTTATAATTCTAACATTTACCCTTTTTAGCTGTTCAAGCAATGATTCAAAAGAGAACCCTAAAGATATTGAAAACGAAAATATTTCCTATTCAATACCTGACTCTTTAAACTTCAATACAGTAAATGACAAACTGATACTATCAATCAATAATGACGGTAAAACGACGATCAATTATAGCATTACCAGTTCAAAAAGTTATATTACACTTTCTTCAAACACAGGTAATATTACTGCTAATAATCACAGTGAGGTAGCTATTTCTGTAGATAGAAAAAATCTGGTTAGTGGTAAAGTGTTTTCTAAATTATATTTAAACATTAACAACAAGAAGGACTCTATTGTTGTGAGTGTCAATAATTTTATAGAGCAAAAAACGTTTTTGCAAACTGATGTTGTTGATGCCGAATTTTCCAAATCTACTAATCAATTGGTTTATGTTTCCGCAAGTCCTGCGGCGGTTAACATCTTAACCTCGGCCTCCGGAACAACTCAAAGTATTCCTTTATTATACGTCCCAACATGTATCTCCATTTCCCAAGACGGGAAAACTGCAGCCGTTGGACATGACGCACATATTACGTATATCGATTTAAATACTAAATCTGTAATAAATACTTACGATATATCATGTTATGCGATTGATATTGTACTCACAAGTAATAAGTGGGCCTACGTTTTTCCTGAACGGGATCAACGGGCGCAAATTAGATGTGTGAATTTGAATATACCAAATAACAACGAAAACCTGCACACCGGTAATCAAATATACGCAGGCACTAAAGCAAGACTACAACCATTCACCAATTACATTTATGGTGCAAACAATGGTTTAACTCCTTCTGATATTGAAAAATACAGCATTCAAAATGGCATTGCTCAATATGTGTATGACTCTCCATACCACGGAGATTATCCAATGAATGGAAATCTATGGTTTTCTGAAGATGGAACCAGAATATTTACACGAGGTAAGACAGTCCTAAAAACATCAGAAATCAGGAACCAGGACATGATATACAATGGAAAAATAAATACCGATTCAAATTCAAATATAGAATGGCTAGATCATTCATCAGCTAAAAATAATCTATATTTAATTTTAACGACCGGAGATTCCTGGACACCTAAAAAAGCTCCATTTATATACGTATACAATTCTAGTAATCTTACTTATAAAAAGAAAATAGAATTAGAAAAATATATGATAATTAGTAATAATGGTGTTGGAAAGTTCTACGATCCTGAACCCTATTTTGCATTTAGTGACTCTTCAGGGAACAATTTATTTGTTATAACAAAAGCCACAGGAGCAGGTTTAAACAAAGAATGGTCTTTTCAAAAAATTACCATAGAATAGCACTTTTCTTTTTTTATACAGTTAATTTGGGTCATAATTTATTAATCAGAATAAATTATGACCCAAATTAATTAACAAGACTTTACATCTTCACTAAGATTTCATTAAGACTATTCTAATAATTTTACTTTCAACTAATTACCACTAAATGAAAGTAAAATTACTCACTACAATTTCTTTTTTCACCTATCAGCTGTCTGTTTCACAATCAGAAAAATTACTTCACGGAAAAGTAATATCCAATAACAATCCACTTAATAAAGTCGAAGTCATAAACAAAACAGCTAAAACAAGCACAACAACTAATCATTTGGGAGAATTTTCTATTCTCGTTAGAAGTAAGGATAGCTTATTGTTTTTTTCAAAAGACTACTTTTTTACCCGACTAAAAATAACACAGGAAAACATCAATCAGAACAACATCGTAATTAATATGGTTATAAAACCGGAAGAATTAAATGAGGTAGTGATTACCAATATCAAATTTGATCCGGTAAAAATCTCTCAACAAGAAGCAGACGATATAAAATTGGCAAAAGATGCTGGCTCTTTACAAAAATACACCGGTGTTTACAACGGAACTATTACAAACGGTATCGATTTTGCAAGAATTGGAAAAGGTTTATACAATTTGTTCCGGAACAAAGACGATGAGCCGATCAAAAATAAAGCTCCCAAAACTAATTTTAAAAAGCTGCTGGCAACATCAATTCCAAATGATTTTTTCATCAAAGATTTACACCTGAAACCAGAAGAGAAAGATCTCTTTATTGAATTTTGTGATGCCGACCCAACATCTGAAACTCTTTTAAAAAACAACAATATCTTATCCACAATGGATTTTTTATTTGCCAAAAATGAAGAATTTAAGAAACTAAAAACCGATCGTATCAATTAATAATACACAAATTCAACATCCAGACTTTAGTATTCTCAAAGCTTCAATCATAAAAAATCCTGAAATCAAACCTTATCAATTCAACCACCAGATACTGGCATTTAAAACTGCAGCAAATGCTACCCAAACCATATACGGAATCAATAAATATCCGGCAATTTTATTGATTTTAATGAATTTCAAATAGGTTTCATAAATCATCAGCCATAAAAGTACAATTTCAATTAGGGCTAGCATTGGGTTCTTTAATTCGAAGAACAAGTAAGACCAGATCGCGTTTAACGTCAGCTGAATGATGAAGAAACCTAAAGCCATTTTCACCGTCTCTTTCTGCTCTTTTATTTTATCCCAAACCAGTCCCGCTGCAACCGCCATAAAAATATAAAGCAATGTCCAAACTGGCATAAAAATCCAATTAGGCGGATTAAAAGGAGGTTTTATAAGAGTAGGATACCATGTTTCAACACTTGGTCTTGTCACTATACTTGCAGAATACCCTACCATTAAACAAATAACTAATGCAATTGCAATTTTGGCTGCCTTGTTCATTTTACTATGATTTTTTTCCAAAAATAATCAAAAAGAAGGCGTAAATCCTATAATTCCCCTTCAGTTTGTTATTAGTGGGCACTTGACTTACATTTTCCAACAGAACTTATATGACGCAATATTTTAAAAACTATCTTTGCCAAAATTTTATAGTTCATGTTTACAGCAGCTGATTTTATTCCTAATACCTATACTTCATCCATCGAAAACGGAAATTTTGAATGGAGCGCACCCAGCAATATTGCGTTAGTAAAATACTGGGGGAAAAAAGACAATCAGATTCCGGCAAATCCTTCAGTAAGTTTTACGCTTAAAAATTGTAAAACGATCACTAAACTTGCTTTTGCAAAGAGAGAAACTTCTCCTGCAAGTAATTTCTCCTTTGATTTACTTTTTGAAGGAAAACCAAAGGAAGACTTCAAGCCAAAAATTCAAAAGTTTCTGGAACGAATTGAAATCTATTTACCTTTTCTGAAAGAGTATCATTTTACTATTGATACTCAAAATACCTTTCCACACAGTTCAGGGATTGCTTCCTCCGCTTCAGGAATGGCAGCTTTGGCAATGAATTTTATGAGTTTAGAGAAAGTATTAAATCCTGAAATGACTGAAGATTACTTTTACCAAAAAGCTTCTTTTTTAGCCCGTTTGGGATCCGGAAGTGCCTGCAGAAGTGTAAAAGGAAATCTGGTAGCTTGGGGAAATCAGGCAAATATTAAAGGAAGTTCTGATTTGTATGGTGTTGAATTCCCTTCTACCGTTCACGAAAATTTCAACAACTATCAGGATACCATTTTACTGGTTGATAAAGGTGAAAAACAAGTTTCCAGTACTGTTGGACATGATTTAATGCACAATCATCCCTACGCTGAAAGACGTTTTGCTCAGGCGCATGAAAATCTGGATCAGTTAATTACCATTTTTGAAAGCGGTAATCTGAACGAATTTATAAAAGTAGTCGAAAGTGAAGCATTGACATTACATGCCATGATGATGACTTCTATGCCCTACTATATTTTAATGAAACCGAACACCTTGCAAATCATTAATGCCATCTGGAAGTTCCGAAATGAGACTCAGATTCCGGTTTGCTTTACTCTTGATGCCGGAGCAAATGTTCATGTCCTCTATCCCGAAAACGTTAGCGATAAAGTACTACAATTTATTCAGGACGAATTAGTTGTATTTTGTCAGAATGGTCAGTACATTTGCGACGAAATTGGAGATGGTGCAATTGCATTGTAATTTTGCGTATCTTTAATTAAAATTTTGATTATGGACATTCAATTAGAAAAACGCGAAGCAATCAATATGCTTCAAGAAACAAATGATCCTTCAATCATTAAGGCGGTCATTGAATTGTTGACCAAAAAGAAAAAAGATTGGTGGGATGATTTGACAGATGCTCAAAAAGCAGTTATTAAATTAGGAGAAGAACAAATTGAAAAAGGTGAATTTTCCGATTTTGAAACGATGATGAAGAAACACATTTGAAAGAATGAGGCAAATTATAATTTCAGACCTCGCTCAATCAGCTATTGAAAATCTTCTAGAATATTTAGAAGTAAAATGGTCAGAGAGAATTCGGAAAAAATTTGCAATTAAACTATATCAAACGGTAAAAATTCTTCAAGTTAACCCTGAAGCATTTCCAAAATCTGAGCACAATAAAAAAGTACATAAATGTGTGATTACAAAACAATCAACATTATTCTATAAATTCAACAATAAAAGAATTGAGATAATTGCTTTTTTTGACACCAGACAAGACCCAAATAAAATAAAAAAAGACATAATATAAACATGAAAGGACCCTTATTTTACTCAAAAATATTACTCTTTGGAGAGTACGGAATCATCCGTGACTCTAAAGGACTTTCTATTCCTTATAATTTTTACAACGGTGCTTTGAAAAAAACCGAAGAGCCTTCGGCAGAAGCAATGGCATCCAACGCAAGCTTAAAACGTTTTGCAGCTTATCTTGAAACTTTACAGACAGAACAGCCGGATTTGGTTGCTTTCGATTTGATGGCTTTAAAGAATGATGTAGAAACCGGAATGTATTTCGATTCCAGTATTCCACAAGGATACGGAGTAGGAAGCAGTGGTGCACTTGTTGCCGCAATTTACGATAAATACGCTACTCATAAAATAACCGTTTTAGAAAATCTGACTCGCGAAAAGCTATTACAATTAAAGAATATTTTCGCTCAAATGGAAAGTTTCTTCCATGGAAAAAGCTCTGGTTTAGATCCTTTAAACAGTTACTTAAGCATTCCTATTTTAATCAATTCGAAAGATAACATTGAAGCAACCGGAATTCCAACTCAGAGTTTTGATGGAAAAGGGGCTGTATTTTTGTTAGATTCAGGAATTGTAGGCGAAACTGCTCCGATGGTTAACATTTTCATGGAAAGCCTGAAAGACAAAGGCTTCCGTACTATGCTTAAAAATCAGTTTGTAAAATATACCGATGCTTGTGTAGAAAACTTTTTACATGGTGACATGAAATCGTTGTTTACTAATACTAAAAAGCTATCAAAAGTCGTTTTAAACAACTTCAAACCAATGATTCCGGAACAATTTCATGGGATCTGGCAAAACGGAATTGACACGAATGACTACTATCTGAAACTTTGCGGTTCCGGAGGAGGCGGTTATATTCTGGGCTTTACCGAGGATTTGGAACGTGCCAAAGCATCTTTAAAAGATTATAAATTAGAAGTCGTTTATCAATTCTAAATCCTGTCTTTTAAAACCCGCTTTCTTTAAATAGGCCTTAAAAGTTTAAACTTATGAATAGTATTTTAAAGATTAACAAAGCGGCTTTTTCAGGAGGAATTCTATTTTTAACACCTTTAATTTTATTAGCGACACTTTTAGAAAAAGGATTTAATATTGTTCACAAAATCACTGTTCACTACACGAAAGTAAAGTTTTTAGCATTGGTTATTGAAGAGGTTGCTGTCATTGTCTTTATCTGCTCTGCAACCGGATCACAACTTTTCCTTTTCGACTCCTGATGCTACAAATTCACCGGGAGTCTGTCTATGTTTTGCAGAAGGAGAACCTAAAAACAAGTCTAGAATTAAAACCTGAAACCAAACTCAAAAAATGTTAAGCAGACAGCACAAACTTTTAGTAATGAAAATTGTTAGTTTGTTCTCCGTAGTGAGAGGCTATAACATCCCGATTATTGTTTTGGCTCAATACTTATCCTCTATTTTTATACTGGCACCGGAAAAAAGAGCACTGGATATTTTGCTGGATTTCAATTTATTTTTAATCGTTTTTGCTTCCGCAATCACTATTGCTTCGGGTTATATTATCAATAATTTCTACGACAGTCAAAAAGATTTAATCAACAGACCTAACAAATCAATGTTAGACAGATTAGTCAGCCAAAAAACAAAACTATCTGTTTATTTTACACTCAACTTCATTGCGGCCTTAATGGCGCTGATTGTTTCCTGGCGTGCTTTTCTATTCTTTTCGGCATACATTTTCCTCATTTGGTTCTACTCTCATAAAATAAAAAAATATCCTATTGTTGGTAATCTCTGTGCGGCCTTCCTGGCAGTAGTTCCATTCTTTGCTATTCTGTTATATTTCTATAATAAAATTTCATTTGAAGAAATCGAGAATCACATGAGTCATTTCATGGTTATTTCATCTCATGCGGTTTTCTTGTTTTTATTGTTGCTCATCCGGGAAATGATAAAAGATCTGGAGAATCTTAAAGGTGATTTAGCTAACAATTACAGGACAATCCCAATACTTTACAACGAAACGGTTTCCAAACAAATCATTACAGTTTTAACGATCCTGACAGTGGTTCCGGTTTATATTTTAATCAACATTTACGATGTGGGTTATATGGACATTTACTTTTATGTCTGTTTTGGCATATTGCTGTTTTTCCTGATTTATTTATGGAAATCAAACTCTAAGGAACAATTTTTACTATTACACAATATTTTAAAATTCCTGATTGTTTCGGGAGTATTTTGCATCGTATTAATTAATCCAGCCGTCTTATGGCATGGGAAAAATTTATTACTAAAATCTTAACGGTGTAATAGCTCATTTTTGCCCTTTGTTTTGCTTTCACAGTGCAAAATCTCCATAGTGTAACTTTCAAAATGCTTAAAAAAAGACAATTGTAACACTCTTATAACTCTAAAAAACAACAGCTATCAATCTAAGAACAATGAACTTAGGATTATTTAGCAAGAATAAACTATCTTTGCACAAATTACAGAATTTATGAACAATAAGGAAGGCAATAATAAAAGAGGCGGTTCGAGACCAAATAGCTCAAGACCAAACTCTAACAAGCCAAAACCTCCTATGGCAAAACGTGCTCAAGGGCCGAAAAAGGTGAAACCTGCTGTGAAGGCTGCCGAAGAAGAAAAGGCGCAGAAAATTAAAAAACAGAATCAGGCTCCAAAAAGACAAAAAGCTTCAGACGAAATTCGTTTAAACAAATACATCTCAAATTCAGGTGTTTGTTCTCGTCGTGATGCCGATATATACATTCAGTCCGGAAATGTTAAAGTAAATGGAGTTCCGGTAACTGAAATGGGTTATTTAGTAAAATTAAATGATGTTGTAAATTTCGACGGTGTTACTTTGACTCCTGAAAAGAAAGAATACATCTTATTAAACAAACCTAAAAACTTTACCACTGCTCTTGACGAGGGTCAGGAATATCGTAATGTTTTAGAGTTAGTTCGTGGTTCTACAACGGCAAAAATTGCTCCGATTGGAAGAATGGACAAAAACACAACCGGTTTATTGCTGTTTACTAACGACACAGACATGATTCGTAAATTTACTTTACCAAATCAAAAATCATCTAAAATTTACCAGGTTTCTTTGGATAAAAACTTGAAATTTGAAGATTTAGAAAAAATAAGTAAAGGCTTAGTTCTTGACGGACACCGGGTTTTCGTAGAAGAAATCAGTTATATTGAAAAAGAAGCAAAAAGTGAAGTAGGTCTTAAATTACGTTCTTCGAATGTAAAAGTAGTACGTGCTATTTTCGAAAACTTTGACTATGATGTATTACGTATTGACCGTGTATCGTTTGCAGGTTTAACTAAAAAGAATTTACCGAGAGGTAACTGGCGTTTTTTAACTGACCAAGAAGTTATCAACTTGAAAAACGTATAAGAAACTACTCAAATTGATTTAAATATAAATCCTGTTTTACACTGTAAGACGGGATTTTTTTATTTAGAAGCTGAAAAAGTTATGACCGAATAAAGTAAAAATAGATCTTCCTATAGATTGGTTTTTTTCTTCTACCGTTTCGTAACAGGAAAAACCGAGGATAATTTTGATTCCGGGAGGAATACTGTTTAAAATATCTCTTTTTTGATCTTCTAAAAGCAATTTTAAACTCTCTAATATTTGGATATTATTCTTAAGATAAGAGACGACTAATAAGGCAGAAAAATTAAGAATTTCTCGGGCTGTTTCACTTTTGATTCCAACTTCATTAGAAATCATTTCAGAAATCCTGCCTTTTTTATTGGTAAATATTTCTTTCAGCAAACTATTCCCTTCTAATCGATAACAATCATCAACTGATAAAATACGTCCTGATGTAAAATCGACTTCCTGATAGAAAGTAGAATCGTCCTGCATCATTGAAGTAATTCCCTTGTAAAAATCCAACTCCTCCGCCCTGTTATACAACCCCATTAAAACCGTACCTATCGAAACATCAATTCCTTTAATTAAAAGTGCATCATTTTCAAAATAAAACTTGTTCAACTTTGAAACAACATTAGAAGAAATAAAACGTCTAAGTTCAATTTGTAGGTTAGGAGTCATATTTAACTTGTTTGAAATTATTTAAATCCGTTAAAAATAATCGACGAAGTGAGGCTTTTTATCGTTTATCAGGATAAAAATATAAAATATTCTAACATTTCCAAAAAATAAGTTAAATGATGAATTGTAGCTTAAACAGTTGTTAAACATAAAAATTCCGAACCTCCAGTAAACATAACCCATTCGTTATCAAAACAAACAAAAATGGTTTGAAAAAAAAATACCTTTTTTTTGATAAAAAATGAAAAAATAAGAAAATGCTTAAGGATAAATACGCTATTTAAAACAGTAATAAGCGATTTTGCCAGACAATGCTAATAAAAATACCCAGGAAAATAATGCAGCATAAAAAATTCACGAAACTCGAAGCCAAAAAACCTAAAACGGATCCTGTTGCCGCTTTCAGTGCTCTTTGATGATTGGTCGAATCATAAATTAATTCTCCAACGAAAGCCCCTACAAAAGGCCCAATAATAACTCCAAAAGGAATAGGAGCAATAATACCTACAATTAAACCAATGTTAGTTCCCCATACGCCATACGAACTCCCTCCAAATTTTTTAGTCCCTTTTGCCGGAATGATATAATCAAGAATCGTAATTACAATCGTTAGTAAAAGTGTAATACCTAAAGCCCAATAATTGTTTTCAACTGCTTTGGTCAGGTACAGCAGTAACAACCCCACCCAGCAAGATGACAATCCGGGTAATACAGGCAGAAAACTACCAAAAATCCCAACAATCATGCATATAAATCCAAGCAACAACAATAGTAAATCCATGTCTATTTTTTTGTAAATTTGATCTGCAAACTTTCTAAAGGAACAAATTAATGCGTCAATTTTTGCAATTTATCTCCTGTAGTTTTTTGATCCTTGTCATCAATAGCAATTTGCATGCCCAAACTAAAACTCTCTCAATCGACGACAGACTTCTGCAAGACAGTATTTATAAAAGTAATAAGAAAAAAGTGCTCAACTTTTCGATGAAAGATTTTAATATTTTATTTTTCGAATATTTTAATCGAAAAAATGATCCAAATATTGTATTAAACAAAACGGAGTACTACAATTACACTGTTCGAATTGCTACTTTCTCTGACCGGCTAGCTTCTTTATATCCTGAAGAAAAAGAAGTTGCAGCAAAAAACAAAGAAAAATGGCTGTCGGAAAATTATGAAGATTATTTGCAATTCAAAGCTTCTCAAAAAAAATAATTGTATTTTTATATTCTAATTTATTTATTCAATCCAACATCAAAGTCTTGAAGAAGTTTTTCCTTTTATTTGTAATTCTGTTTTTCCATTCTTGTCAATATTTTGAGAAGAAGGTTCCGTCTGAAAAAGAGTTGCTTCAAAAAGAACTAAAATCGATTAACTGGAAAGAAGTTGATGAGTTTCCATCTGTTGCCAATTGCGAAAAAATTACCGATAAAAAGCAACGTCAACAATGCTTTTTTGAGGTAATGGCACAACTTATTCAGGAAAAACTGGATATTGACACCCTTTCCATACTCTATCCCGAACTAGACACCATCGAAGTGAAAGTGACCGTTTTTCCAAACTCAACAATGAAATTCGAACCTCAATTTCCTAAAGATTCTGTTGCCTACGACACTATTAAAATCGATAGCATTCTACATGCCCGCCTAGTCGATTTCCCTAAAGTAAATCCGGCACTTAAACGTGGAATTCCGGTAAAAACACAATTTATCTTACCTGTTATTCTCAAGGCAAAAGAAAAAAAATAGGTATTTCTCGTTTATACAGGAGAGATTCTATTTCGTGAACTTTCTTCCTTTCCATTCATAAGAACCAAATAAGCTGTACAAAGCCACAGCCGAACTGAAAAAAGGATACAACAAACTACTTAAGAACAAACTTTTTATTTTGTCTTTCACTAAAAAACAATTCGTAGCATAGAGCAAGATAAAATCGATTGTAAATTTTGAAAAAGCCAGCAAAACAAAGCAATAATAAGGCAACATCGAAAAAAGCACAGAACAAAACCCTATTACAAAACTCAAATTTCCTAAGAAAACAATAAGCCCTAATAGCTTTCCAAAACTGCTTTGATAGGAACTTGTTTTGGCTGCCCAACGAACCCTTTGATAAAATAAGGTCTTCCAGTCTTCTGTTGGTTTTGTGCTTACAATTGCGTCTGTCGATTTTAAATAGTGAGCTTCATCAGGAAATAAACCAACCGCTTTTTGCAGTAAAAACACATCATCTCCACTGGCGATTTTGCTATTCCCTTCAAATCCATTTAAATCTTCAAACAGCAATTTAGTGTAAGCAAAATTGGCTCCGTTGCACATAAAAGCTCTTTGAAGTCCAAAACTTCCAATAGTAGCACCTTGCAGACTCGTTAAATCCAATTGCTGAAAATGGTGCAAAAAAGAGTTCTCACATTCGTACGTTACCGCTCCTGCCAGCATCGAAACCTTATTTTGCTGAATGTAATTATCGAAGGTTAACAACCAATTCTCAGGCACCAGGCAATCGGCATCTGTAGTAACAACCCAATCTGTTTTCACCAATTGCATAGCAGTCGAGATAGCATCTTTTTTGGGAGAATTCGAAATCCGAAGATTGTCAATTTGCGAAATTTGAAATGTAAAATGTGAGATTTGAAATTTCTCCTTAGAATTATCATCTACCAAAATAACTTCAAACAAATCATTAGGGTAATTCAGTTTTGAAAAACTTTCTAAAAGGTTAGGCAAGTTCTCTTCTTCATCCCGAAACGGAACTATAATTGTAAAGCTTGTTTGAGGTTTCAAATCTGCATTTTGGTACTTTTTTACTTTAAAAAAACCATAAACAAGCAAACCAATGGTAATCAGATAGATAGCTAATACAGTAAACAAAATCCAAATCATTCTGTAGTTTTGGTTTTAAAATTCAAAACGTAATAAGCACCTATAACGACCGGCAAAACCACATTAAGAAACCACATCAGTGTACTGATAAAAACTACAATCCACTCGTTTACCCCTAAAATTCCAAAGAAATAAATCGCAACACTTCCTTTTACCGCAAAATCCAGAAACTGAAAAGTAGGCAGTGACGAAGCCAAAAAGTAAACTACAGCAATAGTAGCAATTAGCGTAAGGTAAGGCAAATCGACATCAAAAGCCAAAAACAAGAAGTAGTACTGATGCGAAAAAACCAGATACCGCAAAATCCCTAGAAGAATATTTTTGCGATGAATTGGTTTCGGGATTTCGTTAATTTTATGTATTAATTTCTCTATTGAATATCCTTTAATTTTTATTTTCTTCACGGAAAACAAAACAACCAACAGCAACACAAACCCCCCAAATAAAACAGCAACTGTTTGCGTTGTAATGATCTCATGTTTGACATTGAAATACAGCAATCCAAAAATCCCGAAAATCACCGTTAAGATCATCTGGATTCCGTTGCAGATCAGGTTTAAGAAAATTACTTTCTTTGCCTCTGATTTCGGATAATACAAGGCTTTTCCGGCGTACTCTCCCACTCCGTTTGGCGTGAAAATTCCGGCTGTTAAAGCTGCCAGCACTTGTTTAGTCGCTTCTCCCAAAGAAATTTCATGAATTACCTTAGCCAGATTTTGCCATTTCAGAATTTCGAAATAACGGTTCAAAACACTCAAAAGTAATATAAACCCAATTCCTAATACGGACTGATTTTTACGAAACAATACAATAAATTTCTGCCAGTCCAATTGATCATTGTTCGCCAACTGATTATAAATAAAGTAAAATGCACCACCTACAATCAAAAGTTTGATTAGAAGAACAAGGAATTGCTTAGCTTTGTGAGGAATTGAAATCATGTCACAAAAGTAATCAATTTGAAAATGTGGCAATTTGAAAATTGGAAAATGAAATGTTAGAATCAGGAAATAAAAAACGAAATTTAATTAGCTCGCTGGTAAATCATCATTTTTGCATAGAAAACGTAACAAAAAGTTCAATATTAGAGGTTTTAAAAGCATCCAGTACCAAGGTTGTAGAATTTGATGAAAAATTCGATTGGTCATTTTTATCTGATGAAAGTTCAAGCAAAACCACAAAACCATTTATGTTATTTGACCAAATTAATGAATGGAGTTATCTAATATGGAATGTTTGGGATTTTGAAGAAACAAAGCAAATGACATTATTTCTTTCGAAAGAGCTTAATACAAAAGTTTATTATTTTTTCGTTGATCCCTGGATTGCCACTTGCAGATGGGTTTTAGCAGATAACGGAACTCTTTTGACATCCTATTATGAAAGTCATGGTACAATTTTAAATAACGAAGACAATTCTGAAACCGAAAATATATTAAAACAAGAAGATGATTTCGAAGATAAGTTTTGGAAATTATACAACAGTATCTGTCAATCAATAGAAATACTGAATAAAGAACAAAATGTAATACTAACAAAGGGATATCTAAGATGATAAACTTTGAACGTGAAACATCAAACCTGAAACAAAAAAACTTGACAAAAGAACGCATCATATTAGGTATTGACCCCGGAACCACAATCATGGGTTTTGGATTAATTAAAGTCACCAATAAAAAAATGGAATTTCTGCAGCTTAACGAACTGCAATTATCCAAATACGACAATCATTACCAAAAATTAAAAATCATATTTGAGCGTACTATCGAACTAATAGAAACGCACCATCCGGACGAAATTGCAATTGAAGCTCCTTTCTTTGGCAAAAACGTTCAATCGATGCTGAAATTAGGGCGTGCACAGGGTGTTGCAATGGCAGCGGGACTCTCGAGAGGGATTCCGATCACTGAATACGAACCCAAAAAGATCAAAATGGCGATTACCGGAAACGGAAATGCCAGCAAAGAACAGGTAGCAAAAATGCTCCAGCAGCTTCTTGGACTAAAAGAATTACCCAAAAACCTCGACTCAACAGATGGTCTTGCGGCTGCCGTTTGTCATCATTTTAATTCCAGTAAAGTTATTGCCGGTAAAAGTTATTCGGGTTGGGATGCTTTTGTGAAACAGAATGAAGAACGAGTTAAAAAATAAGTGATCAGTGATCAACTTTTTAGTGTTCAGTTTTTTAAACAATAAATAATACCGGATGACATTTCAAGATTTATTAGCTTATAAAAAATCTTTTTCTTTAGCAATGAAAATATTTGAAATTTCAAAATCATTTCCAAAAGAAGAGATATACTCATTGACCGATCAAATTAGACGCTCTTCACGAAGTGTTCCTGTAACTATTGCTGAGGCATATCGAAAGAGGATTTATCCTAAGCACTTTTACAGCAAGTTAACTGACTCTGATGGAGAAAATTCAGAAACACAAGTTTGGTTGGAATTTGCTTTTGCCTGTAAATATATTTCTAGCGATCTATACAAAGAACTCCTCTCTGAGAGTACTGAAATAGGAAAACTAATTAACTATATGCTTCTAAATCCTGAAAAATTTGGAGTTAAAAAAGAGTAAGCAGTATTCATCTGCTTAATACTCATCTTTTAAAGTTAAAAACCTGAACACTGAAAATCTGAACACTGAATACTATAAATGAGCGGCATCTACATCCATATCCCTTTTTGCAAGCAGGCTTGTCACTATTGCGACTTTCATTTTTCGACTTCAATGAAAAAGAAAGACGAGATGGTTTTGGCTTTAGCCAAAGAAATTATCCTGCGAAAAAATGAATTGAACCTTACGGACTCTGCTCGAAGTGACAATCAAATAGAGACTATATATTTTGGTGGCGGCACCCCATCCGTTTTAAGTAATGATGAGATAAACTTTTTAATAGAGACCGTTTACAAGAATTACAATGTTGCAGAGAATCCGGAGATCACGCTCGAAGCCAATCCCGATGATTTATCTCCTGAGCGTATTCTGGAATTATCTAAAAGCCCTATAAACCGTTTAAGCATTGGAATTCAGTCTTTTTATGAAGACGATTTAAAGATGATGAATCGTGCTCATAATTCGGTGGAAGCCAAAAAATGTTTAGAAGAAGCAACAAAATATTTCGATAATATTTCACTCGATCTGATTTACGGAATCCCCGGTCTGACTGACGAAATGTGGAAACAAAATATCGAAACCGCTTTAAGCTTCGGGATTCCACATATTTCGAGTTATGCTTTGACAGTGGAGCCCAAAACAGCTTTAAAAAAACTAATTGACACCGGTAAAATTGCAGAACCACAAGACGAAGCAGCTTCCAATCATTTTATGATTCTGGTTGATATACTTCAGAAAAATGGTTTTATTCACTACGAATTATCCAATTTTGGAAAGGAAGGTTACTTCTCCAAAAACAATTCGGCATATTGGCTGGGCAAAAAATACATTGGAATTGGACCATCGGCTCATAGTTTTGACGGCCACAAAAGAGGCTGGAATGTAGCGAATAACGCTTTGTATCTAAAAGCAATTCAGCATGATGAACTTCCTATTGAAACGGAAATTCTGACTGTTTCAGATCGTTATAATGAATATATTATGACCGGGCTACGAACCATTTGGGGCGTTTCTCTGGAAAGAATTGAAAACGAATTCGGATCGGAATATTTGAATTATTTACTAAAACAATCTCAAAAATTCTTAACCGATGATTTGCTTTCAATTGAAAACAACATTCTTAGACCAACTTTAAAAGGAAAATTTTTAACAGATGGAATAGCAAGTGATTTGTTTTATTTAAATTTGGAAGAATAAAAATTGAACGCTGATAAAACGGATGCAAGCAACGCTGATAAAAATCCGCAAAAATCCGCGTTAGAATATCTGTAAAATCCGTGTTCCATTATGCTAGCACTTATTGAAGGTAA
Source organism: Flavobacterium sp. N502540 (assembly GCF_025947365.1). Taxonomy (NCBI): domain Bacteria; kingdom Pseudomonadati; phylum Bacteroidota; class Flavobacteriia; order Flavobacteriales; family Flavobacteriaceae; genus Flavobacterium; species Flavobacterium sp. N502540. The sequence continues at coordinate 2,048,053 of NZ_CP110012.1, read as the reverse complement.
ATATCAAATCGACTTATCAAAACCCATCGATATTTCAATTCCGTTAACCAATACAGACGACAACCCGATTGCCTGGTACATCGAAAAACCGGTCATTGAACCAGTCGTTTTTGGTGATTGGATTGGGAAGGTATCTGAAGGGAAATCATCTACTAATTTCAATAATATTTTCTTCAACCCTCACGGGCATGGAACGCATACGGAGTGTTTGGGACATATTACGAATGACTTTTTCAGTATCAATCAGTGCTTAAAGCAATTTTTCTTTACTGCCCAACTGATTACAGTTGAGCCTGAAAAAATGGGTGATGATTTAGTAATTACAAAAGAACACATTTCGACTTCGCTCAATGTGACAAATACTTCGACTTCGCTCAATGGGACACATACTCCAACTTCGCTCAATGGGACAAATGAATCGTCTTCGCCCATCAAAACAATTGAGGCTTTAATTATTAGAACACTTCCAAATCAAAAGGATAAAAAATCAACAAAATATTCCAATACCAATCCGCCCTATTTATCAGAAGAAGCGGCAATTTTCATCCGTGAAAGCGAAATTCAGCATTTATTAATTGACTTACCAAGTGTTGACAGAGAACATGATGAGGGAAAATTACTGGCACACAAGGCGTTTTGGAATGTAAAAGACACCCACAATCTAAATTCCGACGCACGATTAAGCGCAACCATTACCGAAATGATTTTTGTTTCGGATGAAATCGAAGATGGAGCCTATATACTAAATCTCCAGATTGCTTCGTTTGAAAATGATGCAAGTCCAAGCAAACCAATATTATTTAAGATTTCAAATCTTACAACGTAAAGGCTTAAATATAAAATCGATCCTCTAAAATGATAACAGTCTCAACAGATAAGAGCAAACTTGATGTTCCGTTTATTCAAAATTTCCTGAAGGACATTTACTGGGCTGCCGGAAGAACTATCGAAGAGGTGCAAACAACGATAGATGCTTCGGTTTGTTTTGGCATTTACCTTAATGACAAACAAATTGGTTTTGCAAGAGTCATTACAGATTATGTTGTTTTTGGCTATGTAATGGATGTTTTTATTACCGAAGAACAACGTGGCAAAGGATATTCGTCTGTTTTGATAGAACACATGATGAACGATCCACAGCTCAAAAACATTCAGATTTGGAGATTAGCCACCACTGATGCTCACTTTTTATATGAGAAATTTGGTTTTAGTGCTTTACAACATCCCGAAAAAATGATGGAAAAGAAAATATCATGAAAACAATACTCAAACTTGAAGAACTGGGAATGTTTATTCTAGGAATCTATTTATTTAGCCTTTTAAATTATCAGTGGTGGTGGTTTTTAGTCTTCATTCTGGCTCCTGATTTTTCTATGATGGGTTATGCATTTAATTCCAAAATTGGTGCTTTATCCTACAACCTCTTCCACCATAAAGGAATTGCAATAATAATTTATATCTTAGGTTGTTATTTAAAAATAGAATATATCCAACTTATCGGAACTATTCTGTTCTCCCATGCTGCAATGGATCGTTTTTTTGGTTATGGTTTGAAATATCAAAAAGGTTTTAAGTATACACATTTAGGTGAAATTGGTAAATAAAAAATAATATGAATCTGGAAACGTACTACGAATATTGTCTTTCAAAAAAAGGAGTTAGCGAGCACTTCCCTTTTGACGAGGACACTTTGGTTTTTAAAGTTGGCGGAAAAATGTTCGCATTATCCTCCTTATCACAATGGGAAAAAAACGAACCCTCGGTTAACTTAAAATGTGATCCCGAGCGTGCTCAGGAACTAAGAGCCGAATATGAAGAAATCAAACCCGGATTTCATATGAGCAAAGTGCACTGGAATACGATCGCTCTCAACGGAAGTTTACCAACCGCTTTCCTTAAAGAATTGATCGATCATTCGTATGAATTGGTTTTCAAAAGTTTGACAAAGAAAATTCAGAATGAAATTATCGAATTAGAAAATTAGGCATTACATTTGCAGCATAAGACCAAAAAACTAGCAACTCAGTTACCATGTAACTTAGCAACTTATCAATCATGAAAGAACAATTTAAAAAATTTCTGAACGAAGAACAAGACCCTAAAGCGATTGAAAAAATTACTTCGAAGCTCAATGATTTATTGATGAAAAACGAAGAAATCGGGTACATTGCGGTTCAAAAAAAACCTGCAATTACTGTTTTTCCGGATAGCATAATCTTAACCAACAAACGTATCATTATCTGCAAACCTAAAAACTTAGGTTTATCAATGGATTTTACAGATTACACCTGGGATGATATAACAAGCACTTTTGTAAAAGAAAATATTTTAGGTTCTGAATTCTCATTTGGCACCAAAACTGATCTGACCATCTCAATCGATTATATTCCGAAAACTCAGGCCAGAAAAATTTATACTTATGCGAAAGAGCAATTGGATTTATTAAAAAATCCTGCTGCTTCTGAGACTCCAATAACTGAAGCAACACCAATCGTTGAAGATGATTTTGAAGACGACGTAGAAGAAGTTGAAACAGAAGAAGTAACCAGTTTTGCCGAAATTTTACCTGCTGCCGCTACTCCTTATGAAACTTTTGAACCTATTCAACCCGCTCCAACTTCTACAGGAGAACGTAAATTAAGCGACTTATCCAAAGAAGAACTTTTTGATAAACTGCAGAATTATAAAAAACTGCTTGACAATGGTTTAATCATGCAAGGGGAATATGATACCTATAAGAAAGAGATTTTAAGCTATATGTAATTTAGTCTTAAAGTCTAAAGTAATAAAACCTTAATGCTTTTGTCTGTATAAAACAAAAAAGCCGGAATAGAGATTCTATTCCGGCTTTTTTACTTTATGACTTTCGACTTTACGGCTTACAAAGTAGCTTTCTGTTTCTCCACAAAACTATGCGATTGCAGCTCCAGTAACTCTTTTGCATTTTTACGCTGTAAATCAAAAAGGCCTCGGTCTCCGGCAATATCAGCATATACTTTATCGTGCATTTGGGCACTGGTTTTTACCAATAATTCACGCTGGTATTTATTCTGTTCCAAAGTCGCTTTCATAGCTGTTTCGGCTTCTTCCTGTTTGAAATCAAACTCCCCTTTTGGAGCTAATAATTTCGCTATAATTGGAGATGTTTCAATTGCCAGAAACAACAGCATGATAAAAAATGAAGGAAGCCAAGGCAACTTATTCAAGGCATTAATGCGCGCCATTAGTCCGTCAAAGCCTTCAATGATTGGCTGTGTCTGTGTGACTTTTTTATCCAAATCAGCCTGTAATTGTTTTCCCGTTTTTTCTTTCTCGGCAATTTTGGCTTCGTTAGTAGTTTTTAAAACTGCAAGCTCTTTTAAAGCCGCATCATGTTTATCTCGTTTTTCTTTATAAACCGGTCCTTTCCCCAGTTTCTTCGTTCCCGAAGTCCCTTCAGCTTCTGTGATATAAGTAGAGTACAAAGCATTTACTTCTTTTTCTTTTGTCAGAATATCATTTTTCAAAGCGGCAATCTCAGCCTTGTTTTTATCTAAATCTGATTTGAAATAATGGCCTACCTGTTTTTTATTCGCCAATTCCATCTCATTTTTTTCTTTCAATAAAACGGTATTGATTTCTTTTTCGAAAATTTTAATTTCCAGAGGTTTCGAAATTACAATTGCTATAATAATGGCCAATATAATTCTGGGAGTCGCCTGAATAAATTCATCCATAAAACGATCTCTTTTTTTAATCGTCGAAACGATAAATCGATCCAGATTAAAGATGAGCAAGCCCCAGACAAATCCAAAAGCTAAGGCCGGATAAAGAGAGTCAAAAACGGTAAAAAGCGCATAAGCACTGGCCAGAAAAGCCATAACGGCAGTAAAAAAAACGGTGGCGCCAATACCAACATATTTGGTTTGTTCGCCATTTGAACAGCCTTCGAGCAGATCCCGATCGGCTCCGGAGCAAAGGATAAAAAATTGTTTTAACATGATTGATGATTTTTGATTGATGATTATTTCGTCAGTCCGCCCTTCGGGCTCCTGTGATAGGGCAAATTTAGCGCCAAAAAATTAAATTCTAAGTTAAATAGTTCATTTCTTTTAAGTTGGGTTCTTAAAAAACATTTCTCATTTAAATGTTATTTCAACATTAATCTATTTTTAATGTAAATAATGAATCATAACACTATGTTAATTTTTTTCAAGGCCTTTAATAACATTCAGGCTCTAGTTTCGCAGCAAATCAAACTAAAACACAAATGAAAAAAATTTATTTAGTAATTACACTTCTGTTTTTAGCCTTGTCAGGTTATGCTCAAAAGGCTATAATTTCAGGAAAAGTGCTGGATACAGATGACAAACTTCCTTTACCGGGAGCAATGATTCAGATTGTAGGCGAGAACAAATATACTGTTACAGATTACAATGGTCATTTTGAATTGCTTAGCATAAATGCAGGAACCTACCAGTTACAGGTAAAATATATTGGATACACGGCTCTCACAAAAGAAATTACAGTGGAACAGGGTAAAAACAACGTAATTGATTTTGCACTTAAAACTTCGGGAACTGAATTGAACGAAGTTGTGGTCGGAGATATCTTAAAAGGTCAGGCAAAAGCCCTGAACCAACAAAAAAACAACAAAAACATTGGAAACGTAATCTCTTCTGACCAAATGGGGCATTTTCCGGATGCCAACGTTGGGGATGCCTTAAAACGTGTTCCGGGAATCACCATGCAAAACGATCAGGGTGAAGCCCGTAACATCATTATCCGTGGACTTGCTCCTTCACTGAACTCTGTTACCTTAAATGGAGATCGTATTCCATCAGCAGAAGGAGATAATAGAAATGTACAAATGGATTTGATTCCATCTGATATGATTTCGACAATTGAAGTCAATAAAACCTTAACTTCCGATATGGATGCAGATGCTATTGGAGGTTCTGTAAACCTGATCACAAGAGCTACACCAAATGGAGAGAGAATTTCAGCAACATTGGCCGGAGGTTATCTGCCAATTCGTGAACATGCCTCTTATACAGCCGGATTGGTTTATGGAAATCGTTTTCTCGACAATAAACTGGGAGCAGTTTTCAGTGGATCTTATAACAATGTGAATTACGGATCTGATAATATTGAGAACGAATGGGTAAAAGATAAATTCGGAAATGAATACTTGCAGGCATCTGAGATTAGAAAATACGATGTACAGCGTATTCGCCGCAGCGGATCTGTGGCATTAGATTACAAATTTGATGAAAATAACACCATTTTTGCCAATGCTATTTACAACTGGAGAGACGATAGAGAGAATCGTTTCAGAACTACTTACGATGATATTCAGCCCATTTATAATGGTGGACAAATTACAGCTTTTAAAGGCCGTGTAAAACGTCAAACCAAGGGCGGATCTGACAATAATCGTAATAAAAACAGCCGATTAGAAGACCAGCGTGTTCAGAATTACTCGATTCGTGGAGAACATTTAATCCACTCTAAACTCGATTTAGACTGGTCGGCCAACTATGCAAAAGCCAGAGAATACCGTCCGGAAGAACGTTATATCGAATACCGTCAGAAAGGTTTGGACTTAACGCAGAATCTATCTGATATCGAATTTCCATTAATCGCAACGACCGGAGAGTCTCTGGACAAATTCAAGTTCCAAACGGCTACCGAAAATACAAATGAAACCAGCGAAAGTGAATTTGGAGCAAAAATTAATATCCGTTTCCCTTTTACTATAATACCATCTCAAAAAGGTAGATTAAGAACCGGACTCCGACTTCGATTGAAAGAAAAAGAAAGAAACAACAATTTCTTTGCCTACACACCAATCAATACTGATATGGCTTTACTGTCGCAAATTCCAAACAGTCTCTATGACGGTCAAAACTTTAATCCGGGTAGTAAATATGTTCCGGGTAGTTTTGCTTCGGCTAATTTCTTAGGAAGTTTAGATTTAAACAACGCTGCGTTATTCAATAAAAAAGCAGATCCATCAGAATTCTTAGCAGTAAATTTTAATGCCAAAGAAAACATTTATGCTGCTTATGTAAGATGGGATCAGGATTTTAACGATAAACTCTCCATAGTTTTAGGTTTTCGAGTAGAAAACACTCATATTGATTATACCGGAAACCGTGTTTTGGATGAAGAAAAATTAGAAAGTCAAATCAATACGACCAACTCTTACACTAATTTACTGCCAAGCATCTCATTCCAATACAACGCTACCAAAGATTTAGTTTTAAGAGCTGCCGCTACAACCGCTTTGGCCAGACCGGACTATTATGCTCTGGCTCCGTATGTAAACAATATCGCTGCCGAAAAAGAAATTACAGCCGGAAATCCGGATCTTGACGCCACTTACTCGTACAATTATGATTTCATGGCCGAAAACTATTTCAAGTCTGTCGGATTAATTTCAGGAGGCGTTTTCTATAAAAAACTGGAAAATTTCATTTACAATTATAGCGACAACCAATACACTGCTTCAAAATTTGCTGCTGATTTCCCAAACCAAGCAAATCCAATTCCGGCAGGTGAAAACTGGTCGTTTTTACAATCCAGAAACGGAGATACCGTTGATGTTTATGGCTTTGAAGTCGCTTTTCAGCGTCAGTTGGATTTCCTTCCGGGGAAATTCCTTAAAGGATTTGGTATTTATCTGAACTACACCTACACCAAATCTAAAGCAAAAGGAATCGCCGATGAAGAAGGTAATGAAAGAAATAATATCAGTCTTCCGGGAACCACTCCGCATATGTTTAACGGTTCTTTATCGTGGGAAAATAAACGTTTCTCTGCCAGAGTTTCAACCAATTTCACTTCGGATTATTTAGATGAATTGGGTTCAGAATCTTATAAAGACAGTTACTATGACAAACAATTTTTCTTAGATGCCAATGCATCTTTCAAAATCACACCTAAACTTCGCCTTTTTGCTGAAGCTAATAATTTAACCAATCAGCCATTGCGTTACTATCAGGGAGTTAAAACACATACCAAACAGGCAGAGTACTATCAGGCCCGATACAATTTTGGTTTGAAACTTGACTTGTAATCCTCTAATTATAAAATCCTTACATTAGACAGAACTTAACAGCTCTGTCTAATGGTATTAAAATGAAATCCATAATGAAAAATAAAACGATACTCGCCTTTATACTTTTAAGTACTTTATTCATCGCTTGTAAAGAGGATAAACTGGCACCCGTAGCTGCAAATGCTGTAAAACCAACCGTTGTTACTGAAGCCCTGCCTCACGATACAGATGATCCTGCGATCTGGATGCACCCAACAGATTCTTCGAAAAGCATTATTATCGGAACGGATAAAGATACAGACGGTGCTTTGTACGCTTTTGATTTAAAAGGAAAAATCATTGCAAAATCTGAAGTGCTAAAACGCCCAAACAATGTTGATATCGCTTACGGCTTAATCGTAGATGGAAAAAAAGTTGATATTGCTGTTACTACAGAACGTGAATCAAACAAAATAAGAATCTTTAGTTTACCTGATTTAAAAGCAATTGACAATGGTGGAATCGCTGTTTTCGAGGGTGAAGAATTACGTGATCCAATGGGAATTGCTTTGTACACCCGAAAAACGGATGGCAAAATCTTTGCTATTACAGGTAGAAAATCAGGACCATCGGGAAGTTACTTATGGCAATATGAGCTTACAGGAAATGGAAAATTTGCTACAGCAAAAGTCGTTCGGAAGTTTGGTGCCTACAGCGGTAAGAAAGAAATCGAGGCTATTGCAGTAGATAATGAATTAGGAACTGTTTTGTATTGTGATGAACAATTCGGAATCAGAAAATACAAAGCCGATCCTGCCCTAAATGACAACAAAGAGCTGACCGTTTTCGGAAAAACAGGATTTAAAGGGGATAATGAAGGAATCGCGATTTACAAGAAAACAGATTCTACCGGATACATTCTGGTCTCCAACCAGCAAGCGAACACTTTTATGGTGTACCCGAGAGAAGGAGCAAATGGCAATCCGAATAGCTACCCGCTTTTAGCAGAAATTCCAACATCGACTATTGAATGTGATGGTGCCGATGTTACCAGCATCAATCTAGCCGGAAGCTTTAAAAATGGCCTTTTCGTAGCGATGAGCAACGGGATGACCTTTCACTACTATGCCTGGAATTTGATACAGAAACGTATTGATGAGAAGAAATAAGTTGGCAGTCGCAGTTAGCAGTCGCAGTCGCAGTCGCAGTTTCTTAACTGTGACTGAAAACTGAGACTGAGACTGAGACTAAACTGAAGACTGAAGACTGAGACCGAATACCAAACAAAAAAGCTGTTCATAACGAACAGCTTTTTTTAGTTTGAATTAGTAATCTTCCTTATTCTATGATCGGTGCGCCAGCCAAAATTTCGGCATTAGCAAATTCTTCAAATTTCGCGAAATTAGCTTTAAATTTCTGAGCCAATTCAACTGCTTTTTTGTCGTACAACTCAGGATCTTCCCAAGTATTTCTAGGATCTAAAATTTCATTTGGAACATTTGGACAAGTTTCAGGCTGTGCAATTCCAAATACTTTATGATTTTTAAAGTTTACGTTATCCAATTCTCCGTTTAAGGCAGCGGTAATCATGGCACGAGTGTATTTCAACTTCATACGGCTTCCAGTTCCGTAAGGACCACCTGTCCAACCTGTATTGATCAACCAAACTGTTACGTTAGCTTCTTCCATTTTTTTAGTTAGCATTTCTGCGTAACGTGTTGGATGTAACGGCATGAATGGTGCTCCAAAACAAGCTGAGAAATTAGGCTGAGGCTCTGTAACCCCTGCTTCTGTTCCGGCAACTTTAGCTGTATATCCTGAGATAAAATAGTAAGCAGCCTGTCCAGGAGTCAGTTTTGATATTGGAGGCAAAATTCCGAAAGAATCTGCGGTTAAGAAAAATATATTCTTAGGATTATGTCCAATAGAACCTGGCTGAATATTATCGATATGAGTAATTGGGTAACTTACACGTGTATTTTGAGTGATCGAAACATCATCATAATCTACCTCGTTTGTTCCCGGTTTGAAAACCACATTTTCTAAAAGCGCTCCTTTTTTGATCGCTCTGAAAATGTCTGGTTCGTTTTCTTCTGTAAGGTTAATTACTTTTGCATAACATCCACCTTCAAAGTTGAAAACTGTATTTTCTGCAGTCCAGCCGTGTTCATCGTCTCCGATTAACTTACGTTGCGGATCTGCTGATAAAGTAGTTTTTCCTGTTCCTGATAATCCGAAGAAAATTGCAGTATCTCCTTTTTCACCAACATTCGCACTACAGTGCATTGGTAAAGTATTTTTGAAAACCGGCAAGATGAAGTTTAATGCAGAGAAAATCCCCTTTTTCATTTCTCCTGTATACCCTGTTCCTCCAATAAGTGCGATCTTTTTAGTAAAATCTAAAATAGCAAAATTAGACTGACGCGTTCCGTCTACAGCAGGATCTGCCATAAAACCCGGAGCACAAACTACAGTCCATTCCGGAGTAAAATTAGTCAATTCTGACTCTTCCGGTCTTAAAAACATATTGTAACAAAACAAATTAGACCATGCTGTTTCAGTAACAACACGAACATTTAATCTGTAATTAGCATCAGAACAAACATAAGAATCGCGAACAAAAACTTCTTTATTTGATAAATACTGTGTTACCTTATTGTATAATCTTTCAAAAGCATCCGGTTCAAAAGAAATGTTTACATTTCCCCACCAAACCTGATCTCCGGTAATACTATCTTTTACAATATAACGATCCTGAGGAGAACGTCCTGTAAATTCGCCCGTATTAATTGCCAATGCTCCCGTGGAGTTCTCAACACCTTGACCTGATTGCAAAGTGATCGCATGTAATTCATCTGCAGATAGTTGATATCGAACCTTTGCATTTTCAATTCCTAATTCTTTCAGCGAAATCGATTGCGTGAAAACTGTGTGACTGTCCATAAATTTTTAGTTGTGTGTGATGTTTAAGAGAATGCAAAATTATATAATTTATTATTAAACCTTTAAAAAAATTTAAATTTCACTTTTATTTATGCTAATTAGTTAAAATTTAAACTCCTAAAATGAATAAAACAAAAAATAAATGCCTCTAATTCATTTTTCTATAACCCTATAAATGAATTTGTTATATTATTTATGCATCAAAGCAAAAAACAATAGAAACTCACATAAACAAGATTATATGTTATTTATGAGACAAAATTAAAGATTAATTTTTAGATAGAATTTTTTATTCGGTATTTTATGATTTTCTCCTCAAAATCGTAACAAATAAGAGCGCCCAGGCAATAATTAATAAAAAACCACCCAATGGAGTTGCGAATACGATAATTTTAAAATCAAAAACCGTGAGGCTTTTTGTAGCTAACAAATAGATAGATCCGCTAAAAAGCAGCACTCCTGCAACGACCAAATTGTAGATCGTTTTAACTGTTTTCTCGGCGATATCTTTTTGAGTCGAAAGAAAAAGTAAAAATAAAGCATGATACATTTGGTAGCGAACACCAACTTCAAAAGTGTTTAATTCTTCTACACCTAAGTATTTCTTCAGTAAATGTGCACCAAAAGCGCCCAAAATGATCGCTAACATTCCCATAAAAGCAGCTGCCAAAACAATTCTTCTTTTCATATTTTCTATACTTTCGATTCTCACACAAAAATACTTCAATCGTACATAAAAAGCATTTTACTTTTGAAAAATATTTATCATTAAAAAGAATTTCTATTTTTTTGGCATTAAAAAAAAGCATCTAATATTTTTCTGAAATTAAAATTGTTATATATTTAACATTTTAATATATTTGTGTTATAAATATAAAATATGAGAAGCATTTTAATCATTGGAGCTGGTAGATCTGCGTCGTCTTTAATACGATATTTACTAGCAAAATCAGAAAGTGAAAATCTACACCTTGTTGTGGCAGATCTATCTTTGGCCTTAGCCGAAAAAAAGACACAAAAACATCCTAATGCGACTCCAATTGCTTTAAACATTTTTGATACTGAAGAAAGAAAAGCGGCCATCGAAAAAGCTTCTATCGTAATCTCGATGCTGCCTGCTCATTTACATATCGAGATCGCAAAAGACTGTCTTGAATTTAAAAAACATCTGGTTACCGCTTCTTATATCAGTGATGCCATGCAGGCACTTGACGAAGAGGCAAAGAAAAACAATCTGGTTTTCATGAACGAAATCGGGCTTGATCCTGGGATCGATCACATGAGCGCCATGAAAGTCATTGATGAAATCAGAGCCAAAGGTGGAAAAATGCTGCTTTTTGAATCGTTCTGCGGCGGCTTAGTTGCTCCCGAATCTGACAATAATTTATGGAATTACAAATTTACCTGGGCTCCACGAAATGTAGTTCTGGCCGGACAGGGCGGTGCTGCAAAATTCATTCAGGAAGGCACTTATAAATACATTCCCTACAGCGCTTTATTTCGACGCACCGAATTCCTGGAAGTCGAAGGCTACGGAAAATTTGAAGCTTATTCTAACCGCGATTCTCTTAAATACAAATCGGTTTACGGTTTAGACAATGTCTTGACTTTGTACCGCGGAACCATTAGAAGAGTTGGTTTTTCGAAAGCATGGAATATGTTTGTCCAATTGGGCATGACAGACGACAGTTATATCATGGAAGATTCCGAGAACATGAGCTACCGTCAATTCGTGAATTCTTTTTTACCGTATCACCCAACCGATTCGGCAGAAATCAAAACCCGTCTGATCTTAAAAATTGATCAGGACGATATTATGTGGGACAAACTTCTGGAACTAGATCTTTTTAATCCAAACAAAAAAGTAAACCTGCCTAATGCCACTCCGGCACAGATATTAGAAAAAATATTATCCGACAGCTGGTCTTTAGAACCAGATGACAAAGATATGATTGTCATGTACCATAAATTTGGTTATGAGCTCAATGGTAAGAAAAAACAAATTGACTCGAAAATGGTTTGTATTGGCGACGACCAAACTTATACCGCCATGGCAAAAACCGTGGGGTTGCCGGTTGCAATGGCAACGCTGTTAATTTTAAATGGAAAAATCACAACTCCCGGCGTACAACTTCCAATAAAAAAAGAAGTATACCTGCCTATTTTAAACGAGTTAGAAGAATACGGGGTTATTTTTAACGAGCAAAAAATGCCCTATTTTGGATATAATCCAGATTTGTTCTAAGATCTGGATTGTTTGTTTTTTAGAATTTTTTTTTTAGTTTTTTATTTTATCCGCTTCTGGAATCCAGAAGCGGATTTTTTTTTCTTAACAGGTTCAAAGAAGCAAAGAGACAAAGAAACAAAGCTATTCATCTTCAAAAGAAACCTTTGTCCCTTTGCACCTTTAAACCTCTGCACCTTTAAAAAAAACTATTTCTCGGCCTGTACCGTGATCGGCAGACTATACTGCACCCTAACCGCTTTTCCTTTTTGCGTTGCAGCGGTCCATTTTGGTGAAAGCTTCAGGACACGGATAATCTCATTCCCTATCCCATAACCTGAATCTTTAATTGTTTTAATATCCGAAAGACTACCATCTTTTTCAATAGTGAATTCCATATACGTTTTTCCTTCAATTTTATTTTTTCCAACTGCTGCCGGCATTTTGAAATTCTTCCCTATAAACTTATAAAACTCTGCCATGCCCCCTGGATATTCAGGCAATTTCTCGACATCTTCCAGCACGTAAAGATCTTTATCGCTAACTTCTGCTTTACCAGACTTTTTTTGAGCTGTCGCGTTCGTACTAAAAACAAACAATAACAAGGCATAAATCGCACCTACCGTAAATACCTTAAACACCATTTTAATTGGAGATTCTTTTTTCGTCATCATAAGTAAACGTTTTTTAGTTATTAAATAATTGATATTGCTCGCCAGAGCAACCGTATTTTTATTGGAAGCAAAATCAAGCAACAAATGCTGATAGCTTTTAACCTCTCCAAACTGCACATTTACAGCTTCATCAGCCAGAAATTCATGATTAAGTTTAATCGCTTTTTTATAGAGAAAAAGCAACGGATTGAACCAAAAAACAATCTGCAGCAGCTCAATAAAAAGAACATCCAAGGTATGCCTTTGCTTTAAATGTGCATTTTCGTGTACTATTAATTCTGATGGAATCTTACCATTTTCAAATTCTGTTTTATTAACAAAAATTGATTTCCAGAAAGAGTACGGCAAGCCCGCTTCCTGAACCAGTACAATCTTTTGTCCATTTACAAACTGTATCTCATTGCCCTGTGTTTTCTTAAAAAATGAAATAAGATTCCATACAAAGCGAGCCATCAACATACAAAACACAGCACCATAAAGCACTACAATCAAAACCAACAAAAAGTCATTGGCCGAGATTGTATTAAGCCGTTCAGTACTTCTCTCGAGTACCAGTTCATTCAATTGAACCAACCCAATTTTATCTGTAACAAAAGATCCAATCGAGATAATTTGCAGCGGAATTATAAAACTAAAAACCAAACTCACCAGCAAATACGCACGATTAAAACGAAACATTTTTTCGTTTTCCAATACCATTTTATATACTGCATAAAAAATCAAAAGCAGCATTCCCGATTTTAAAAGATAGCTTATCATTTTTTCTTTTTTTGAATCTGTGAATCAATTATTTTTCTGAGTTCTTCTAATTCCGATGTTGACAAATCGGTTTCCGTTGTAAAAAACGAAGCAAATTGAGAAGCCGAATTATTAAAAAAATTACTAATTAACCCGTTGACATGTTTAGAGAAATAAGCTGTTTTTTTCACTAACGGATAGTATTCTCTTGAATTTCCGAATTCATTATAAGCTACGAATTTTTTGTCGATCATTCGTTTCAAAAGCGTCGCAACAGTTGTTGTTGCCGGTTTTGGCTCCGGATACGCTTCGAGCAAATCTTTCATAAAAGCCTTTTCAAGCTTCCAGAGATGCTCCATTAATTGTTCTTCTGAGTTTGATAATTGCATTTGTTTAAGGTGTCAAGGTTCTGAGTTACTAAGTTGCTGAGTTTTTTCGCCACAGATTAAAATGATTTCTCCTGCGTGCTACACTAATTCTATACTCTTTCTTCTTTACTCTATTCTCTTTATTCTTTACTCTTTATTCTCCACCATCCGTTCCGAAATCAACTGACCGTTATCGTATTTTTTAACTTCGCCTAATTTCCCTTTATCCGAATAAAACTTCCAATCACCGAAATAAAACCAGTGTGTTTCTACCGAATTGGTTTCAATTTTTGTTTTTCCTTTCGATTGTACTTTTCCGTTTTCGTAATAATACTTTACAAGGCAGATTCCGTTTTTATATTTCTCTGTTTTATAAATTTTTCCGTTGATATATGATTTCCACTTTTTTACTGGTTGATCGTGTTTGTAATATTCAAACGATTTATAAACTGTACTGTCCTGCTTGTAATTATCAATCCAGGTACCTTCTCTTTTCTTATCAACAATCTGATTGATCGGTTTGCTTTTGCATCCTAAAAGCATTACTCCACAAAATAACAAGAATACCAGTTGCTTCATTTGACTATTTTTATTCTACAATTATAGATGTTGTTCTACAAATGTAGAGTTATTTTTTTAATATGCAAGATTTTTTTTTGAAAGGTGCTGAGATTCTAAGATACTAAGGTTCTGAGGTTTTTCTTTTTGGAGGTTCAAAGGCTCAAAGGTACAGAGGCACAGAGGTACAGAGAGACAAAATTTGAATTGCCTCCAGCTTTAGCTGGAGGTTAGAGAAATACAGCCATTTATTGGCTTTAGCCGAATTTTAGACAAAGATTTTAAAATACAAATCCGGAATTTATTTGGCTAAAGCCAATTATCTAATCCCACTAAACCTAAACCTACATCTGAAGCTGTAGGCTATTCAAAAAAAACTTCAATTTTCCCGCTCCTCTGAACCTTTGCACCTCTGCACCTTTCAACCTTTCAACCTCTAAACCTCTCTTTACGCGTTAGAAATAGAGGAAATATCTCCCCATTTAACCGAAAGCCCATCCGCCACGGCGGAAACACCCATAAAAAAATCCGCTCATTTCTGAACGGATTTATATAAAAACTTTGTGCCTCTGAACCTTTGTCCCTTTGCACCTTTTTAGACAACTATTTAGAAAGCTCTACAAAATATTTGTAAAACAACGGAATAGTTTCGATTCCTTTTAAGTAATTGAAGATTCCGAAATGCTCGTTTGGCGAGTGAATGGCATCACTGTCTAAACCGAAGCCCATTAAAATGGTTTTACTTTTTAATTCTTTTTCAAACAAAGCCACAATCGGAATACTACCTCCTGAACGAACCGGAATTGCAGGCACTCCAAAAGTCTCTGTATAGGCTTTGTTGGCCGCTTGATATCCAATACTGTCAATTGGCGTTACATAACCCTGACCTCCGTGGTGCGGCGTTACTTTTACCGTAACTCCGGCCGGAGCGATGTTTGTAAAATGCTTCGTGAAAAGCTCCGTGATTTCTTCCCAGTCCTGACCCGGAACCAAGCGCATCGAGATCTTAGCAAAAGCCTTACTCGCGATAACCGTTTTTGCACCTTCACCAGTATATCCGCCCCAGATTCCGTTTACATCTAAAGTTGGACGAATAGAGTTGCGCTCGTTCGTTACATATCCTTTTTCACCGTAAACATCGTTTAGATTTAAGGCTTTTTTATATTTTTCTAAGCTGAAAGGCGCTTTTGCCATTTCGGCTCTTTCTTCAAGAGATAATTCCTGTACTTTATCATAGAACCCAGGAATCGTAATATGATTGTCTTCATCGTGAAGCGCAGCAATCATTTTGGCCAGAATATTAATTGGATTCGCTACAGCTCCACCATATAAACCGGAATGTAAATCGCGGTTTGGCCCTGTAACTTCAACCTCAACATAACTCAAACCTCTTAAACCTGTCGTGATCGATGGCTGTTGATTCGAAATCATTCCCGTATCAGAAATTAATATCACGTCGTTTTTCAGTTTTTCCTGATTGCGTTCTACAAACCACGCTAAACTTGCCGAACCTACTTCTTCTTCCCCTTCGATCATGAATTTTACGTTACAAGGCAATACATTGTTCTGAACCATGTATTCCAACGCTTTTACGTGCATATACATCTGACCTTTGTCGTCACACGCACCACGAGCGAAGATCGCTCCCTCAGGATGAATCTCTGTCGTTTTGATCACTGGCTCAAAAGGTGGCGAAGTCCATAATTCTAATGGATCTGGTGGCTGAACATCATAATGTCCGTAAACCAAAACCGTTGGTAAATTTGGATCGATTATTTTCTCTCCATAAATAATTGGGTACCCCGGAGTGTCGCAAGTTTCGACAAAATCGCAGCCTGCTTTCGATAAACTTTCTTTTACTGCTTCGGCAGTATCAATAACATCTTGGGAGTATGCAGTGTCGGCACTTACCGACGGAATCTTTAATAATTCGATCAATTCATTGATAAACCGATCTTTATGTTGTTGAACGTAGGACTTAATATTTTCCATTTAAATTATTTTTATAGAAATCCAAAAGTACAAAAAAGAGAATTAATATTTTTTTCGAAATTTTTCATTTTTTTTCTTTGAATATTCGAAAGTATGTCTATCTTTGCACCCACAATAGCCGCGGATATGGTGAAATTGGTAGACATGCCAGACTTAGGATCTGGTGCCGCAAGGCGTGTAGGTTCGAGTCCTATTATCCGCACTGAAAAAAAGCTTCTGAGAAATCAGAAGCTTTTTTGTTTTTACTACATTTTGTTATTAAAGTTGTTGATAAGTGATTTACTACAAATAAATATTTCGCTTCACTATTTTTATTTTTGACTACGCACCAAAAATTTTATTAATCAATAACCTAAAGCAATGAACAAACTCAACATTTTTGTTAGCTCTACCTGCTATGACCTATCACAATTAAGAACAAATATTTATGATTTCATAGTAGATAGTGGACATAATCCTATCTTATCTGAATTTAATAGCTTTCCCGTTTCACCTGACTTAAATGCAGTGGAGAATTGTATAAAAAATGTAAAAGAAAATGCCGACATTTTAGTGTTAGTTGTAGGCAATCGTTATGGAAGCGTAATAGATTCTGGAAGATCTATCACAAACACAGAATTTTTAACTGCTAAGCAAAAAGGAATTCCTGTCTTTTGCTTTATTGACAAAACTGCATTAAACGCATTAAGTTTCTGGAAAGACAATAAAGACGGTAATTTTACAAAAATTGTTGATAATACAAAAATATTTGAATTCATAGATGATATCCGAACCAAAAAAAACATCTGGGTATTTCCTTTTGAACAATCCAAAGAAATAATCGAAACATTAAAAATTCAGTTATCATATTTATTCAAAGAAAGCTTAAAAATTAAAAGTATTTTAGACAAAAATATTGATGATTTTTTCAAACTTAAGGTCAGCGAAAAGTGTTTAAAAATTTTAATCGAAAAAAATGATTTTTATGAGTTTGAGTTTCTTTATCAAACATTAATTGATGAAATTGAAAAAAAAGAGTTCTTAAAAAATGATATTGAATATTCAATTTTAGTAGAGCCTAAACATTTTATTAAAGATGCAGAAGAATTAGCTATTTGGGGATCAAACCGACTTAACTCAATAATGACCATTATCAACAATCTTGAAAATCTATTCCCTATCCTAATAAAATTTATTAACGAACCAGGAAAATCATCTGATTTAAAAGGCTTATATTATTCTTCTATAAAATATTCCCAAATATTTGAGCAAGTATTAAATTGGATGATTGAGGTCAAAAGCACTTATCTTACAAAGGAATATTCAGATTTAAAAATTCATTTAGCCGAAATGGTCACAAATGTTGTAGATCAATTATGGAATTATCCCTACGAAATTAAATATCAAATAGAAAATGCTAAAAATCAAAAATTACTAGGAGAACCTATTAGTGATTTAAATTTTAATCTCAAACTTGATATAAACAATGAAGCCCAGCTAAAGTTTCAACAAAAAATACAAGAAATTAATATCTATAAATTTCATGAAGGTAACTAATTCCGAAAATTAACAAATTATACAACTATTTATCTTGACGAAAGGAGATTTCGGAATAAGCGACAGTTGCAAACATGAAAAAAAATCACGGAAATCGCTCCGGATTTTTTTTTGTTTGCTGATTTGCTTTTAACCTCTCCTTTCTTCGAAATAGAAACATTTTCTTCACTCTACATCCAAATAAGGATCTAAAACCTCTGCCAATTTATTCAGCCAATAAAAATCATCCTCAATATAAGGTAATTCAGACTCTAAGGTTTTGCACCCTCGCATGGAAGATACCGAGAGAGCATAATTTACCTGTCGTAACATTCTCGCCATATCTTTAGGCTCGATAAAATCTTTAAAAAAATCTCTTAATCTAGTTTCAACATCATTTGAAATATTTTCTGTGGCCATAATCTTATTTTTTTTTCAAATATAATGATTCTGACACAAATTTGTGTCGAAACAAAAAATAAATCTTATGACTTTTGAAATATGGATATTTCAGAAGAAACTTTTATAATAAATCTTGGCATTCACATAAAGCAACTACGTGAAAAAAAAGGTATCTCACAGGAAGATTTAGCTAACGATTGTGATATTCCAAGAAATCAAATAGGCCGAATAGAAAGAGCAGAAATAAATACAGGCATAAGAACTCTTGTAAAAATCGCCAATGCTTTAGATATTGAACCTAAAGAATTGCTTGATTTCCCTTTAAAATAGAAATCATTCGGCTAAAGCCTTTTCCTTCAACTCACAAAAAAACCTCCAGCTAAAGCAGGAGGCTATTTGTATCATTCATTATTTTTCACGTACAGCTTGTCATTTCGAGGAACGAGAAATCTTCACGTGATAATCACGCACTGTTGCGGAGCTCCTTGCGAGGATTTCTCCTTGCGTCGAAATGACAAGATTGCGTAGAAACTTTGCGCAAAAAACTCACAACCCACAACTCACATCTCACATTTTACATCTCACAATTCAAAACTCAAAACTCAAAACTCAAAACCCTCAACCAATCCAAATTTTACTTTTCACCAAAGTCATCGTTTGTCTTAAATGCTGATTGCAGGCAATGAGGAAGATCAAAACCAAAAGACTATAGCCCATAATGGTATAAATCTCCATATCGGCCAGCAAAGTGGCTTGTTTGGTAACGGTTCCCAAGATCTTTTTCATGGCTAAAACATTGGCATTGTCTGCCGAATATCCTTTGGCTATAAAACTTTGTGTTGTTGCGGCAATCGTTTGCTGTGCTTCGGGGTTATCACCTGTTACAAACTGACTGAGTTTTAAAAAGTGTTTTTTGTTTAAAAATACGGTCGCATTCTGCATCACGCAAAAGCCAATGGTACTTCCCCAAAAACGTCCCGAAACCCCCACAATTCCAGAAGAAGCCGCCATTTTTGAAGGAACCGAAGAAGTCGTAAACAATATTAACGGAACAAATAAAAATCCCACTCCAATGCCTTGTAAAACATACGGAATAATAATATCAGACAACGCCACATCGGGCACAAAAAGAAACGTAAACCAAAAATGAAACAACGCAATAAGCGAAAAGCCAATGATAAAAATGATTTTGGTCGAAACTGACCTCATCAGAAAAAAAGCCGCCAGAACAAGTCCGATTACATTTCCTAGTCCGTTAATGTATTGCACGCCTGCCACACGCGACGGATCCCAATTCCAAATTGAATACATCGCCGAGTGACAAAGGCTCAGCGTTGCCCTGCTGATGTAGAAAAGGAAGAACAATAAAAAACCAATGCGCAGATTGGCATATTTAAAGACTTCAAAATTAAAAGTGGGTCTTTTTACCAAAAGCTCCTTAAAGATAAACAGCCCTCCCGAGATCAGTGCAACGATAAGCGTTAGCACCATTTGAGAAGAATCGAACCAATATTTTTTCTCGGCATAGACAAAAAAATAAGCACCGCAAAGAATTGCAGTTAAAACCAAAAAATAACTCATCCAGTCGATTTGATACAACGGAATTTTCTTTGTGATTCGGTGCCCACGAAAAGTAACTAAGATTAAAAAAACGTTCAAAACCTGCAATCCGCCCGAGACATACAGCATGTATTTCCAGTCGTAATGATCCAGAAACCAAACCGCAATATTCATTATAAAAGGTGTCGACAACAACAACGCTCCATAATAAAACGAAAAACCAATGATGATAGCACTTTTAGAATTGAACTGCTCAATCAACAATTGTCGAATCGTTATTACCGGAAGCGCCATCAGGATTCCTTCGGCAATTCGCAGGATTAAAAAGAGCGAAAAATTGGTAATATAGGCCGAAGAAACAATCGTAATTCCGATTAAAGAATAGACCGCCATGAGGTAATTTTTGGCAGGGAAAAAGCTCGAAAACCTCGCTTCGATTAAAATGGTCGCGAGCAGCGTTCCGTAAGTAACACACATGGCGAATTGCAGATCTTCGGGTTCAATATCGAGAAAACTTGCCGCATAGGTCACATTTGACGTATAAACCCCCAATAAAATCATAGAATGCAGAAGGCAGACAAACAAAATAATAATGATTGCCCACTTTGGAACCCAGGATTTAAAAATACTTTTATCTTCCATTTTAGTGTGCTGCAATCACAGTAATATTCATTCCCGCTCTTAAAAAATCGGTTTGTTTGTCGTTATCCTTTAACTGAATTCGAACCGGAATTCTTTGTTCGATTTTCACGAAGTTTCCGGTTGCATTATCCGGAGGAAGCAATGAAAATCTTGCCCCGCTCGCGGGCGATAATGACGCAATTGTTCCTATAAATGTTTTATCACTTACCGCATCGGCTTTGATTTCGACATTCTGCCCAACGGTTAGATATTGCAATTGCGTTTCTTTAAAATTGGCCGTAATCCATTTTTCCTTACTTACAATCGAAAGCAAGGACTGACCTTCTTTTACCAATTGTCCGGGCTGTAAAGTTCGTTTCCCAATCCAGCCATCGTAAGGCGCTGTAATTATGGTATACGAAAGAAATAAAGCCGCATTATCTGCCGTGGCTTGTCTCGAAGCGATATTGGTTTGTGTGGTTGGCACATTTGCTTCAGCCACCGAAGTACTTAAAGCCGAAGTATGGATTCTGTTTTTCATCTCCTGAAAATGTGCTTGTGCCGACTCGTAATCTGCCTTCACTTTTTCTAATTGCTGAGAAGTCGCTGCTTCTTCACTTACCAAAGCTTTGTACCTTTCGTACTCTAATTTTGTTTTCCAAAGATTCGATTTTGCAGCCTCTAATTGTGCTTCATTAATAGCTGTCGCACTTGCCGTGTTTACCGCATTTTTCTCGGCAACCAGACTGTTTTGCCTTGCGCTCTGAACATCGGCAAGAGCCACATTCAATTTCGATTGATATTCTCTGTTATCAATAACAACCAAAGTATCTCCCTTGTGCACAAACTGATTCTCATTAAAACGAACTTCCTGCACATAACCCGTAATTCTCGACATAATTGGCGTTACATATTGCTCGACCTGAGCGTCATTAGTTTCCTCATGATTCCTATTGAAAACATAAAACCAAATTCCCAAAATAACACCGCTAATTACAAGCACACACGCAATAATTGTTATTATAATATGAAACGTTCTGTTTCTTCTAGTTTCATTTTTAATCTTAACCATAAAATCTATTTCTTTTAACTTAATTCTCCCCGGATTGAAATCCGGCGCTACAATATAAATCGTTCCTTCGGAACTAAAACCTCAAACTCTATACTCTATACTCTATACTCTATACTCTTCACATCTAACATCTAACTCTGCGGAAGCATTCCCGCCGTACGCAAGAGTTCGTAATGCTTTAAAATCGCATCCAATCGTGTGGCAACTTTATTGTATTTTGCCTGAAGCAAAGCATTGTCGGCATCAACCATTTCGGTTATTAAAACCAGTTGGTTCATATATTTCAATTTTACAATACGGTAATTTTCATCGGCCAAATCCAAAGCTTTATCTACTACAACAAACTTTTCAAGAATTTCCTGATACTGTGTATGCTCTTTAAAAAGCCTATCCTGAATTTCGTCTTTCAGAATCTCAGATTGCATTTCCTGCCATTTGATTTTGGTATTTGCCTGATCCATTTTGGTCTTGTTTTTATACAAAGAAGAAAGATCGAAAGCAGCTTCAACACCTACTTGCCCCAGTGTGTACAAATATGGATTAGGCGGAAAGAATTTGTAGTTCGGATAATAAAAACCATAGTTCCCAAAAAAATGAACCGTTGGCAGATAATTTCCTTTAACCAGCTTCAGTTCTGTTTTGCTAATATTCAGCTCCTGACTGGCAATTCGCATCTCCTCATTATTCAAAGCCTTATTCAGATAAAAATCATACGGATCTAAACCGTTCATTTCATCCAAATTGGCCGCCGTATCGATGGCTATTTCTTCGTTTTCCGGAAGTTGAATTAGAGTTTTCAGATCGTGAAGCGCAATTTTTATGTTTTTGGAATTTGTAAGCGCATTTAATTCACGATCCGAAAGCTGTAATTCAGCTCTGATAACTTCATTTTTAGTCACTGCCCCATGTTTTCGAAGTGATTGCACTTCTCTCAATCGGCTTTTCTCTTCTTTGATGTTTTCTTCAAAAATCTTTTGCAGCTCCATCATCTTATAAATCGCCAGATAGTTTGCCACCACTTCGAGTTCGACATCATTTTCGACCTTTTCTGTTTTTATTTTAGCAATTTCACTCTCCTGATTGGCAATTTTGATGGCGTTATTTATTTTATTTCCGGCGTAGATTGGCATTTTAAAAGCCGAATTCACCTCATAGAGTTCCGGAATCGCCTTTGTAACTTCTTTTCCGTTTAAAAACCCGTTTCCTTTGAATTCGGTAATATTAGTGATTCTGGAATACATACCGCTTAGTTGTACATCCGGCAATCGGAGTTCTTTTCTTTCTTTGATGTTTTGCTCTGAGAGCGTAACCTCAAGTTGGGATCTGAGGATTTTTTTGTTGTTTTCTTTGGCCAGCTTCAAAGCTTCTTTCAGTGAAACCGAATGAACTTCCTGCGCTTTTATGCCGTTAAATGCTAATACAAGTAAAAATAAGAGCAGGATTTTAGGAAAACAATCGTTCGTAGAATTTGTTGTTTTAAGGAACATGAATACATAAATAATTTAAACTGCAAAGTTCCTTCATTTTTTTCATTGACTGATAATTCTAAAAAGTCAAAAACATATTCATTTCGGACAAATGTTAAAATCGGATTTTTCGAAAACGTTATATTAAAACACTGGAAAACAATTTATTACAAAATAGATTTGGATTGTGATTTTTCACGCAGATTTTAAAGGATTTAAGCCGATGAAGCTGATTTTTATCTTTCCCTCTTGCAGATTCCGCAGATTGAGTAGATTATTAAAGAGTTAAAAAAAATCTGCGGGATCTGTCAAATCGGCGTGAAACAAAATTTTTACTTTTGCTCCAAAATCTCCTCACCGTTTAAGTAATCGGAAGGTCTTTGTCCTAAAATCTTGAAAAATGTGTTACTGAAGGTTGGAACACTATTATATCCAACTTCTTCGGCTACCTCTTTCACCGAAAGCTTTCTTTCTAATAACAATTCGATTGCCTTTAAAATTCTTCGAATAGTATAATATTGAATGAAGGACATTCCAAGATCTTTTTGAAACAAGCGATACAAAGAGCGTTCGCTATATCCGAATTCATGCGCTACATCGGCAAACAGAATAGTCTCTCCCAGATGATTCTCGATATGACGTAAAATCTTTCCAAGTCGCTTGTCTTTTGGCTGCGGTAATTCCAAAGGCAAATTCGTAGTACATATTTGAGGAAGAATCGCTTTTATAGCTTTGGCGATGGTAAAGTTTGGCGTTCCTTTCTCAAGATCGCCATTCCATCGATTCGTGAAAAGCATCATTTGAAGGAGTAAATTATTGACCGGATAAATTCCCTCGTTCTTGTAAAATTCATTTTCGTCTTTTTCAACCGGAAAATACAGGTTTCGCATCGTAACATTTTCCGACTTCGGTTCAATGCTATGTTCCACCCCGCTCGGAATCCAGATAAAATGACGTGCCGGTAAAAAATAGGTTTTGGTTTCGGTCGTTACAAAAACAACATCTCCTTCAGCATACAACAACTGTGCTTTGTCGTGTTTATGTGTAGGCACAAACAACTCCCCCATCAAATCGTGGTGACAGTAAATGCTTTTTTTATCGGCATCTACTTTTTTGATGTAATACTTATCTAATTTCTGACCGGAATATTCCATTGGAGTTTATACAATGTTTTTGGAACTTTAAATATAAGAAAATTAAATTCCAATTGTTTGAAACATCAAATTCCAAAGCTGAACCATGAAAGTTTAACCGCAAAGCCCACAAAGGAAAAAACACAAAGTTTGCAAAGCTTTATAGTTAAATTTATCCACATATTACTCAGGATTTAAATCAAAGGAGAATCTTTATAAGCTGTGACTAAAAAAAAACTTTGCGAACCTTGCGTAAATCTTAGCGCTCTTTGCGGTTAAATACAAAAAACAAAAAAGCCTTTCCGTTAAGAAAGGCTTCTTCCAATATTGCGGTCTGGACGGGACTCGAACCCGTCTCGTCCCTAGACGAGATGACAGGCATGTGTTCCAACCAACTTTACCTTTCTTATTTTTGCTCGTTAATTAAAACTTCAAGTGATTTTCTATTTAACTTTTTCAATCTTAATTCTTCAACTAAAGCTTCTTTCTTTGTTTCAAACACATTCGAATAAACTAACTCCCATGGTCCTTTACCCGAAGTATATTTACTTTTATTATCATTATGATACGATAATCTTTGAAAAATATTCTCACTAAAACCTTTGTAGTACACATCAAAAGTTTTAGAATAAATAATATAAACGTAAAACATAAATGAGTCCTTAGTTATAAAAAAATGCCTTTCCGTTAAGAAAGGCATTTTAAATTTGAGCGGTCTGGACGGGACTCGAACCCGCGACCCCATGCGTGACAGGCATGTATTCTAACCAACTGAACTACCAAACCGTGCGTTATTGCGAGTGCAAAAATACAACAGATCTTTGATTCTACAAGCTTTTTTTGCAAATAAATTTCAAGAAATTTTTAATTGATTAAATTCCAATATCTTAAAATTTACCCATAAAACCAAAAAGAAGAACTTTCCTTCTTTTTCAAACCGAAAAGAGTGCAAAGTTAAAACACAAAGGGCGCTAATCTTACGAAATTTTGCGATTAAATTTAAAACTCGATAGGTTTCAAATCCGAAACGCAATCTTAGCGCTTAATTCACCCAATTATTCTATTTCATCAATAATTTAGCAATTTCTTTACATTATAACCAAAATAACATGAAATAAAATTTTTATATCAAAATAAATTTTCAATATTTGTAAGAATAAGCTTTTACTACAATATTACAGACACAAATCTCAAGTGTCTTAAAATGATTGGGAATTAATTAAACAAAAAACCACGAATTATGTTAAAAAGATTAAACCTAAATGGCGCCGTAGCATTAACTGCTAGTGAATTAAAATCCATCAATGGTGGAGACCCCACATGCCCACCACCAGACACAAGTGCAGGTTGCTTTAGCGGACCATCTCATTGCCCAAGTTACGGCTACCCAACATGCGTACCGAAAACTCCTAATGTATAATAGCAATATTTAATTTCTTCATAAAAAAACAAAGGGCGCAAAGTTTAAAAACTTTGCGCCCTTTGCGGTTAAACCAAACAAATAAAAACAAAAAATCCACAAAGCTTAAAAAAAACTTTGCGGACTTTGCGTAAATCTTAGCGAACCTTGCGGTTAAAATCAGAATAGCCTTAAATCAAAAAAGCCATCCACAAAAGTGGAAAGCTTTTCATTGGTCTAACTACTAAACCAGCTACGAGTTACAAAGTCGTAGCAAAACAACACAACTAATCTTAGATACCGTATTTGGGCAAAAAAGCCTTTCCGTTAAGAAAGGCTCTTCCCAATATTGCGGTCTGGACGGGACTCGAACCCGCGACCCCATGCGTGACAGGCATGTATTCTAACCAACTGAACTACCAAACCTCTGCGTTATTGCGGTTGCAAAGATAGTACAGAATTTCGTTTCTGCAAGTGTTTTTTGAAAAAAAATTAAATAAATTTTAATTTACCTACCCAAAGTTTTGTTTTTCAACTAAATATGTTGTCAATATTTTTTCAAAATTGTCGCCTACATTTACCGGAACGTACTTAATATGGTTCTTTGCACAGGTTAAAGCCAGATTTTTAAAATATCCTTCTACCCTTTTTTCATATTCTGCTTTTACGTTATCAGCAAAAATCGATACTTCTTCACCTGATTCCAGGTCAATAAACTTACGTGGCGTGTTATCAAAGTCAAACTTTAGTTCGGTTTGATCGTCAACTACATGAAACAGTACTACTTTATGTTTGTTGTGTTTCAGATGCTGTAAGGCGTTAAAAAGCTTCTCATCCTCTTCGGCCTGAAACATATCTGTAAAAAGAATAATCATCGAACGACGATGCATTTTCTCCGCAATCTGATGCAGATACGTAATCGTATCGGTACTTTTTTTACCTTTTGGCTGTTCCAGTAACTGTTCTAATTTATTGAGCAGCATTCTGTGATGGCGATCACTTCCTTTCTCGGGAGCATAATATTCATAACTGTCCGAGAACACGCTCAAACCAACGGCATCGCGCTGTTTTTTAAGGATATTCATCAACACAGCAGACGCCAGAACAGAAAACCCAATTTTCTTTTCGTAAAAGGGCTGATTTGACTTTAGTTCCGGATAATGCATAGACGATGAATTATCGACAATAATATGACACCTCAAATTGGTCTCTTCTTCAAAACGTTTGGTGTATAAACGATCTGTTTTAGCAAATAGCTTCCAGTCTATATGTTTGGTACTTTCTCCGGCATTATACACTTTATGCTCAGCAAATTCGGCCGAAAATCCATGAAACGGACTTTTGTGCATCCCCGAAATAAACCCTTCTACCACCTGATTCGCCAGCATTTCGAGATGCTGAAAACTGGAGACCTTTTCTATTTCCGATTCAATTTTCATTCGGTTTCTTTTTTAATATTTTGTGCACGATACAAACCGTCGGTTGCCTGCATTAATTTTCTTTTCAGAATTGGACTAAAATTAGGATTCTCTTTTAAAAATCGCTGTACCTCATCAAAAGCATATTTCGACGAATATTTCCCAATGGTATTGTTCAGCCAGTCTTTTGGAAAGAAGATATCTCCCGTTCTTTGAATTTCATCAACCAAATCTAGTGAAAATCTAATATACTTCTGAGCACTTTCCTGACGTAATGGATGATTTATATTCGCTAAACCAACAGAAACCCATGCTTCTTTTTCTCTGTTGGCATCGTCTTTTAAAGATTGTACAAAAGCATCGCGCACCCCTTCGTCTTTAGATAATGAAGGAAGCAGAAATTCAAATCGTTTTTGCTTGTCGGGATTACTAATCGAAGTTTTGGCCTTATTTAAGATCTCATCTGCTTTTTCATGCTTAAAAATTGCCAGATTCATTGCCATGTTCGTATAATCGTCTTCGTTTAATTTCAAACCTGAAATTACCGTTTCTTTACTCCAAATCGCATATAGCTTTACTTTTCCTGAATCTGAATAAGCAATCGAACTGAACAGATTAAACAATGTTTTCTTGATATTGCTAGGCAAATTGGTCTTCAAACGATCGAAAACTACTTCTTCAAGCTGCTTTTGTGCTATATTTTGCTGTTTTTCCGTGAGATATTTCCAAAAAACAGCACTGGTTTGATTCGTAATGATCTTCAGCACCAATTCGTTTTGCTCCTGCTGAATTCCTTTTACAAAACAATCGAAAGCTTTTGTTGGAGCAACATTTCCCGTTAAGGTATTTTCATAAATATTAATGTAAGTCGAAGCTCTTGCCACCTCATCCTTTAGACTTAAAACAGAATCTAAATTATTCCCGTCAAGCGGAAAAACACCATACCCAAAACCATTATAATTGTAAATAACAGCTATTGGTTTTTCGAGTCCAATTGCTTCTTTCAGTGACAGACTTTTATCTTTTATAGTAGCACTGATCACTTTTACGCTGTTAGGATATACCAAACCAACATCAAAAATCTGAGACCATACGTTAGCCGAACGATCTTCTGCCTGCTGTGTAATTTCAAAGCTCGAAATTCGGTTTTGAGCATCGTAGGCAATCTTATCTGTAAAAATGGCTCTTCCTGATTTATTTACCCAGACTTCGCTCCATTTTTTCATATCCAAAGATGTTTCGGCATCCAGAATTTCTACCAAATTGTTCCAGTCGGCATTGTCGTTGGCGTACTTTTTAATATACTTTTCGATCCCTTTCTGAAAAGCTGTTTTTCCCATCGAAGCTTCTAACTGACGCATCATAATAGGTGCTTTGTTGTAAATAATGGTTCCGTACAATGAACCCGCATTTTTAAGATTGGCAAGGTTTTGTTTGATTGGATGCGTGCCCAACGAACGATCTTCTCCATACGCATTAGGATAGTGTGCGGTTAGAAACTGTAAATTATGGTTGACTTTCGGAAAAATCGGATTCATGATTTTGTCGGCCATGAAATTTGCAAAAACCTCTTTCATCCAGACATCGTCAAACCATTTCATGGTAACCAAATCTCCAAACCACATATGTGAAGTTTCATGTGCAATTAATTTGGCACGATCGAGTTTCTCACTGTCTGTGGCACTATTATCCAGAAACAAAGTTGATTCTTTATATTGTATCGCTCCAACATGTTCCATTCCGCCATACTGAAAAACCGGAATCGAAGCAAAATCCAGCTTCTGAAACGGAAATTTGTAACCGGTGTATTTCTCCAGAAAATCTAAGGATTGCTGGTGTAGATTAAAGATGGTATCAGTACTGCTTTTTAGTTTCTCTGCATTATTTTCGCGATACAGCATCGTCATTTCCAGATTACCCGGTTTCTTCGTCACACTTTTGAATTTTCCAGCTACAAAAGAAAATAAATAGGTACTCATTTTATCAGACTCTCCAAAAGTATAACTTGTAAAATCACCTTTTTCAAGCTTCTCCTCTACATGCGCCCCAGCCAGAACCGACCAGTCTTTTGGAACCGTTAGCTTCAATTTATAAGTCGCTTTAATATCCGGCTGATCCAAACACGGGAATAAAGTACTTGCCCGATCGGGAACCAATAAGGTATACAAGAAATCATCGTTTCGGTTTAAAGACAAGTCACCCGCAATAAAAGAAATTACAATCGTATTTTTTCCTTTTAGTAAACCTTCTGCAGGAATTATAATATGCCCTTTTTGATGCACAATTGGGATATTTTTCCCGTTTGCTGTAACTGATTTAATATTTTGAGTCTTCTCTTTAAAATCGAGATACAAAGGCTCACTCCCGTCAGCAAGAACAAGATCCAACACCAATTCGGCATTAATTGATTGCGCTTTTTTCTCCGGAATTTCAAAAGACAAGCCATAAGTGAGTTTAGAAATTTGCTTTTTTCGAAAATGTGCTAACTGTTCTGAAACACCGTCCTCTAAAATTAATTTTTCTTTTTGTTTCGACTGGGAAAAACCAATTGTAGTAAACACAAAAAAACAGAGTAAGCTATAGGAAATTTTCATTTTTAAAGGAAATTAAGATGCTCTAAAAATAAAAAAAGTTTAGCAGGTAATGCCTAAATTTTCACGAATTAAAATTCAATCTGTTTCTTTTGTCACAGATTGAAAGGATTAATACCGATTGTATATTCAATATAGTCCAATTGCATTGTACTATTTTCATATTACATCGGCATTATATCAGAAAGCACTGGACTAAAATATAAGTAAAATTGATATAAAAAGATTTTTCAATCTGTAAAAAACCTTCAAACATAAAAAAGGTCCGACTTTCGCCGAACCTTTTTTATATAAATATAATCTTTCGATTACAACAAAGCGTCTAAACTATCTGCGTAGGTTTGTTTAGGAGCAACTCCTACTTGTTTTCCTACTACTTCACCGTTATGAAAAACCAAAACAGTTGGTATATTACGAACACCATATTTTGCAGCAAATTCCTGGTTAGCATCTACATCTACTTTACCAACAACTACTTTACCTGCGTATTCGTCGCTTAATTGGTCAATGATTGGACCAACCATTCTACAAGGACCGCACCATGCTGCCCAAAAATCTACCATTACCGGTTTATCTGACTTCAAAACTACTTCATCAAAAGTAGCATCTGTAATTGCTAATGCCATAATTTTTTGTCTTTTAAAATTATTGTCTGAATTATTTCGTTTCAAACTAGACCACAAATTTAAAAATTAAATACAAATGAAACACCATAACCAAATTAGTTTTCATTATAAATGTATTGTCATTAATTATATTCATTCAAAAAGCAAAAATCATAAGTTTTAACCTACGTAAGGTCGAAATTCATCTTTTTAAAGAAACGTAAGTTTTTTACCTTATCTTTAGTGATCCTGAAAATTCTTCCAGATGAAAGCCACTTTACTACGCATAAAAAACTTTTTTCAATCGCTTCATTTTAGAAAATATGCCAGACGTTTTGGCTTTTTCATTCTGGGACTTATTGCTTTACTCCTTCTTACTTGTGGCGGATTGTCAATTTATTTTAATCGGAATAAAGCCGAAATCATTACCAAGATCAACACTAAAATCAATGAAAACATCAACGGGAAATTTCATATTGGAGATTTTCATTATAAGTTTCTGACTGGTTTCCCTAACTTTACTTTGGCTTTAAAAGAAGTTGAAGTCAAAGACAATCAATGGGCCACGCACCAACACACTTTATTGAAAGCCAAAGAAATTGAAGTGCGGCTGAACGTTTGGAGTTTAATTCAAAACGAAATCAATATTCACAAAATCCTCATCAACGACGCGGCGATCTATGTGTATAAAGCGCCAAACGGTTATTCGAATGCCAATATTTTTAAGCCGAAAAAGAAAAAAGCACCGGAAAACAAATCAGATACCGAAACTACAATTGACCAGATTGAACTAAACGGAGTTCACTTTACTTTAAACAATCTGCTTGGGCATAAATTGTTTGATTTTGATGTCGATCGCTTACAATCGAAAGTAAAGCATGACGGCGACAACTGGCAAACCGATGTTTATCTAAACACCCAAATTAAAAGTCTTGCCTTTAATACGGTACACGGAAGTTTTGCAAAACAAAAAGAACTCAAAGGTACTTTTGCAGTAGCTTATTCCGCTCCAAAAGAAAGAATTGACGTGGTGACTAAGGACCTAAAAATTGGAACAGACTCTTTTGATATCATCGCTTTTTTTAATCTGGCTAAAGGAAATGCACTTTTCGGAATCAATATCAGTACGTCTATTTTGTGGCAAAATGCGTCGAACTTATTATCGGCAAACATCAGTTCTAAACTTAACCGATTTAATCTGAAAAAAGAGATTGAGGTAAATTGCGACATCAAAGGTGATTTTAATGCCGAAGGTGATCCCAGAATTGTCGTTCAGGCGATTGCCAAAAACAACGAACTTTCTATACCAGACGGATTGATTAAAGACTGCCACTTTAAAGGCATTTTCACCAATAATTTCAAACCAACGGCCGGTTATAACGATGCCAATTCGGCTATTATTTTAACGAAATTTACGGGGGAATACGAAAACATTCCGCTTACCATTCCGCAATTGTCGATCAATAATCTCGAGAAACCACTTGCCACCGGAAATCTAAGTTCTGATTTCGACATTGAAAGACTCAACCAAATAAGCAACGACAAGTGGATTCAGTTTACAAGCGGTCATGCCAAAGCCAACCTGGCATTTCAGTTTGACATTGTTGACCTGTACATTACCAAACCGCGTTTTATTGGTAAAATAGATGTTGACGACGCCTCGTTTCATTATATTCCGAAAAATGTTCGTGCTGTAAAAACCAACATTCATCTTGACTTTACCGAGAAAGCTTTACTCATCAAACAAATTGCCTACAAACACAATAAGAATACGATTTTCATCGAAGGAGAAATTGACAATTTCCTGAACCTCTATTATAATGCTCCCGAAAAAATGATTGTCAACTGGAAAATCTATTGTCCTAATATCGATCTCAAACAATTTCTGGGCGTTCTGGCCAGTTCACAAAAAGTAAAAGGCCCGGCCAAGACTTCCAAAAGCCCCACGATTTCGAATCATCTCAGAAGTGTAATCGACAAATGCTCGGTGGTGATCGATATCAAAGCCGACAAAATCAATTACAACAAACTCGTTGCCACCAATACCATAGCCCGAATTCAGATGCTGGACTCGAAACTGGTCATCAAAAACGGTTCGCTGCAAACGTCCGGAGGCACTATTACTTTTGACAGTGAAGTGGTGCCCAACGGAAAAAACTATGCTTTCAGTTCGAATGCTCAGGTAAACAAGGTCGAAATTGCAAGCTTTCTTAAATCGTTTAACAATTTCGGGATTCAGTCTTTTAGCCCCAACAACATCAAAGGAAAACTAACGAGTACAGCCAGCGTAAACGGTTTTATCAATAGCCGTGGCGAATTGATTAGCAACTCGATGCGCGGAAAACTGGGGTTTAAAGTCAATCAGGGCGCTTTGGTTAACTTTGAGCCTATTGTGAAAATCGGCAAGTTTGCCTTTCCGTTTCGCGATGTCGAGAACATCATCTTTAGCGATTTGTCCGGTCAGCTCAATATGCGTGGAGAGCAGATCGACATCAACAATCTCACTATAAGTTCCAACGTATTAAACATCGATGTCAACGGAATTTACTCTTTTGGCCAAGGCACCAATCTCGCCCTCACCGTTCCCCTTCGAAACTCCAAAAACGACGCCAAACTCGCCACCCAAGCCGAACGCGATGCCGTCCGTGAACGCGGGATCGTCCTGCATCTACTTGCTGTTGACGATAACGGAAAAATGAAAATTAAGTGGGGGAAGAGGGATAAGTAGTTTTTTATCTATCCTTTCAATACAATCTTGTCATTCCGAGGAACGAGGAATCACACACATAACTCGCCAAAGATTTATCACTCTAAGCATTCTGTGATAAACTAGACGGGATTTCTGCTGATGTTTATTTTTTGGAATGAAAAACTTTGTGGAATTTCTGGCGTGATTCCTCGTTCCTAGGAATGACAAACCAGACGCAAAAAAACTGCAATTAATTTCTTAATGTTTTATTAACCTGCTTGTGTTTTTGTTTTAAAAAAGATAGCTTTGAGAGACAATCATTAAATACAAACCAATTATGAAAATTCAGATCAATACCGACAAGAACATCGAAGGACACGAAAGATTAGAAGCTTATTTCTCTGGTGAATTAGAAAAAGGCTTGAAGCGTTTTGAAGATAAAATTACCCGCGTTGAAGTTCATTTTGGAGACGAAAACGGGGAGAAATTTAGTCTGCACGACAAAAAATGTGTGATTGAAGTTCGTACTGCAAAATTACAACCAGTAACCGTTACAGACCATGCCGATACGCTTGAAAAAGCTTTTATTGGGGCATTGGCAAAGGCAAAAAAATCTCTTACTACTACTTTCGAAAAAATGAAAGCGTATTAATTTATATCCCATCTATAAAAATGGCCTTATCTCTAATCCGGATAAGGTCCTTTTTTATTTTAACAAAGCCGTCATTTCTTCCCAATGCAGTATTTTTACTTTCTGATCTAATTGTTCTGCGCTTTTTACCATTGCTTTGGCGATATCTTCGGCCTCTATTCCTTTGTATTTACTTAAGCTTCCCACAAACAACGGGTTGATTAATTTGAATATTCCAATGAATACTTTTTCCATCGGTCGGCTTTCTTTTCGGTCTCCTAAAATCATCGACGGACGAAAGATATAAGTATGCTCTAAATTCAGACTGATAATACCCTGTTCTGTTTCTCCTTTTAATTTGGTATAAAATATCGACGATTTCGCATTTGCACCAAGTGCCGAAACCAGAAAAACAGCTTTTGCTCCATTTTCTTTCGCCAGTTTTGTTGCCAAAATCGGGTAATCGTGATCTATTTGATAATATAACTTTTTGTCCGGTGTTTTCTTCTGTGTGGTACCAAGAGCAATAAATACTTCATCAACCTGAATGTCTTTTATTACTTTGGATAGGGTGTTAAAATCACCTATCAGTATTTTTAGTTTGGGATGCTGGATGTTTAAATCTTTTCTTACTACAATTATTACTTGCTCATAAGTAGCGTTGTTCAACAAATTTTCGAGAATATAAGAGCCAACTAGCCCGCTTGCTCCGTACAGAATTGCTTTTTTCATAAGTAAGGCGATTTGTTTGCTCGAAGTTAATTTTTTTTGCCACAGATTTCACAGATTAGAATGATTACTTTTTTTCTCGCGGATTGAGCAGATTTTTTTCTGTGCAAAAGATAAAAATAAATGATCCATCATTTTACAAATAGTTGGTGAAGAAAAAATTCCGCCACGAATTCACGAATTATTATAAAGCAATAATTCGTGAATTCGTGGCGAAAAACAACTCTACGCCCAATAATCTATGTTCATATCTGTTTCTAAAAAAACACGATTAACATAATAATAACGCTTTTTGGAATTGTAAGAAGTAATTTTGCAATCCC
Source organism: Flavobacterium sp. N502540 (assembly GCF_025947365.1). Classification (NCBI taxonomy): domain Bacteria; kingdom Pseudomonadati; phylum Bacteroidota; class Flavobacteriia; order Flavobacteriales; family Flavobacteriaceae; genus Flavobacterium; species Flavobacterium sp. N502540. The sequence goes on along the minus strand of NZ_CP110012.1, from coordinate 2,013,381 downwards.
AAAAATGAAGCTTTGAAACAAGCGCATAACTGGGATTATTTACTATAAATTATTAAAAATTACCCTCATGAAAAAGCAACTACTCGTATTATTAATCGCAGTATTTATAGGCTTTGGCGTAAATGCGCAAGTAAAATCATCTGAAATAAATGTGCTGGTTTTGATTTATTCTCAAAACGGCGGAACTTATAAAATGGCCAAGTCTATTGCCGACGGAATTCAGGAATATCCCAATGCAAAAGCAATCATAAAACGTATTCCTTCGATCAATCCGAAAGAAAAACTGAATGCTGATGTAGAAAAATTACCAATTGCAACCATCGAAGAATTGGCCGATTATGACGGAATTGCTTTTGGAAGTCCTGTTCATTTTGCAAATATTAGTGCAGATATGAGTTCCTTCTTCAGCCAGAGTATTCCGCTTTGGACTTCAAGAACTCTGGAAGGAAAACCGGCTACTGTGTTTATGTCAGCAGGATCGGGAGCCGGAAAAGAAGCTGCGATTTTATCGTTCTGGAATATTCTTGCGTCTCACGGAATGGTAATCGTTCCAACGGGGATTATGGGAGCAGCCACTTTAGACAAAACAGTTCCACAAGGAAACACTCCGTTTGGCGCTACTTCTTTGGCGGGATCTGTGGGAACACGTCCGTCACAAAGCGAATTGAATTTGGCTAAAGAACAAGGAAAAGCGTTGGCAAGAGTGGCTTCGGGATTGAAAAATACTGAAAATAGTAAAGGAGTAAAAACAACTGCTATTGAAGTTAAAAGCGATATCAACAAAACCTTAAAAGACAATAATATTGTTCTTCCTGAAGCTCCTAAACCGGTTGGGAATTATGTTCCTTTTACGATTTCAGATCATAAAGTATACATTAATCAGGTGGCTTTAAAAGACGGAAAAATTCTAAATCCCGGAAAAGTTGGCGCAACAGTTACCGAAGAACAGGCTAAAGAAGCAACGTATCAAACGATGTTAAATGTAATTGCAGTTTTGAAAGAAGCCTGCGGAGGAGATTTGAACAAAGTAAAACAATGCGTACAGTTAACAGGGTATTTCAACACTACACTGGAATATACGCAACATGCAGCCCTTATGAATTCGGCTTCAAACCTTACCGCGTTGGTTTTTGGAGAAAAAGGAAAACATGCCAGAGCGACTATTGGAGCGGCTTCGTTACCGATAAATTCGGCTGTAGAAATTCAGGCGATTTTTGAAATTGAATAAAACAATCTTTTAGACATTGTCGTCCTTCGACTACGCTCAGGACGACAAAATTAGACCGGAAACTGAGACTGAAAATTGTCTCGCGTGAGGGATAGAGCTAAGCTACCGAAGTAGCAGCGAAAGCCCGACAGCAATATAAAAAGGGGCGACTAAGCGATTGCAATAGTCAGCCCCTTTTTATATTGGTGGCACGCCCAGATTATTATTTACACAATTCTCGACTTCCTTATGATTTTGGTAATGGCGCCCCAACTGCAATATCGCAGCGATGTCCGGGTTTTCCGTGTGCGGGATTTTTTCCGTCGGCTACAGTTGCTGTTTCGGTACTTAACAAAGCCGGAACAGCATTGTCTGTCGCCGGAGGTGTTACAGTAAAGGTTTGCGAAGTAGTTCCGCTTTGTGCTGTATTGGCGGCAACAGGTTGTTTGGCAGCAGCCGGAGAATTTAAAGGAGCTCCCACCGGAATATCGCAGCGGTGTCCGGGTTGTCCGTGGGCAGGGTTCATGCCTTTAGCCACTTTTGTCGGCGTAACAGTTGTTGTAGTCACTACATTTTGCTGACCCGGTTTTACCTGAACGGTTTGTGCAGGCTGTGCCGTTGCAGTTTGTCCCTGTGTAGGAGCCGAATTTAAAGGCGCCCCAACAGCAATATCGCAACGATGTCCGGGTTGTCCGTGTGCAGGATTCATTCCGCCATTCGCACTCAAAACTGTATTTGGATTTGCTGCAGCAGGAGCCTGAACAACAGGGGCTGCTTTTGTCGTATCTTTTGCCAATCCCAGTTTTACCAATTCAGAATTTGGGGTGTTTTCCTGAGGCTCTAATTCCTTTTTACAGGAAATTAAAAAGATAGAGGAAAGTACTAATGAGGTGATGAGTATTTTTGGATTCATGATGTATCGATTTTAAAGCTATCAAATATACTAAATCCTATTATACCATATAAGTGATGTAAGATAATTTAAGTTTTGCCTGGTGATTTAGGCTCGTAATAACGCAGGGTTATCATTTCACGCAGATTTAAAAAAGATTTAAGCAGATATACGCAAATCTAATCTGCTTAAATCTGCCGAATCTGGGTGAAACAAAAATCCGTTTAATCCTTTTTTAAGTTTTCTCTTTAAATAAAAAACTTTGCGACTCTGCGCCTTTGCGAGATTAAACTATAATTTTTTGCTAACTTTAAATCCAAAACAAACCACTTATGAAAAAACCAATCTTACTTTTATTATTTGTTACCTTTTTTGCAAACGCACAGACTTCTGAAAAAGACAAAGTCAACCAAACTATTGATGCCTGGCACAAAGCAGCCGGCGAAGTAAAATTTGATGCTTATTTTGATTTAATGGCCGAAGACGCTATTTTCATCGGAACTGATGCCACCGAAAACTGGATCAAAAAAGATTTTAAAGTTTGGGCCAAACCCTATTTTGACAAAGGAACGGCCTGGAATTTTACAGCTTTAGAACGTCACATCTTTTTCGACAAAACCGGAAAAATTGCGTGGTTTGACGAACTGTTAAACACACAAATGAAAATTTGCCGCGGATCGGGGGTTTTGATTAAAGTAGGGAAAGAATGGAAAATTCAGCACTATGTTTTATCTATGACGGTTCCTAATGAGGAAGTAAATGCAGCGATCAAAATTAAGGCTCCTATCGAAGACGTTTTGATTGCAAAGCTTCAAAAAAAATAAACATTTTTGGACTTTCTTTTTACAATCCTAACTTTTTACGCCCTTTACACAACACTTTGCCAATTTTATGATAATACAATTGGCAATTTTGTCTCTTTTTTAGAAGTGCAAAATAAAATACCCTCAAAAAAACAGGGTGTATTTTATAAAATCTACTAAAATAAAAACAACACCTCTATTTTTGCACCCCTAAAAACCATAATATTCATTTTTTCATAACTTTAACCCTAAAAAAATAGGGACACATAAAGTATTTGAAAAATGAAAATAGAAAAACGCTGGATCATTTCCTTTATTATCATCAGTATTGTTTGCGTTACTGGTGCTTTTTGGCCAACTATAACCGAAAATAGTTATGTATTGGCTGAATTTGGCACAACCGATCATATCGTTCCTGCCGATGTCGCCTGGATGTTAACGTCCTGCTGTCTGGTTTTAATCATGACTCCGGGACTGTCCTTTTTTTACGGCGGAATGGTCGGTAAGAAAAATGTAATTTCGACCATGTTGCAGAGCTTTATCTGTTTAGGGGTTGTCACGCTTTTATGGGTTGTAGTGGCCTTTAGTCTGGCTTTTGGCGATCCTGTAGGGTTAAATTTAGGAGGTCATTTTTATAGTTTCTTTGGTGATCCAACTACTTTTGCTTTTATGGATTATGTGGGAGTTCTTCCTCATAAACAATTGGCCAGCACGATTCCGTTTATGCTTTTTGCATTGTTTCAGATGAAATTTGCGATTATTGCTCCGGCCATTATTACTGGTTCTTTTGCTGAGCGTGTTCGTTTTATATCGTATTTACTTTTTATCAGTTTGTTTACTTTGTTTATTTATGCACCATTGTGCCATTCTGTTTGGTATCCAACCGGTATTTTAGGCAGTTATTTTGGCGTAAAAGATTTCGCCGGAGGAACCGTTGTGCACATGAGTTCAGGATTTGCGGCTTTGGCAGGAGTACTGGTTTTAGGAAAAAGAAAAAACAATCAGCACATTCCAACCAATATTCCATTTGTATTATTAGGAACCGGAATGTTATGGTTCGGATGGTTCGGCTTCAATGCCGGTTCGGCTCTTGCAGCCAATGGAACTGCCGCAATGGCTTTTGCAACTACGACAACCTCATCGGCCGCAGCCATGTTAACCTGGGTTTTCTTTGACCGAATGAACGGTCGAAAAGTTTCGGCTCTTGGTGCTTGTATTGGAGCTGTGGTAGGCTTGGTTGCCATTACTCCGGCTGCAGGTTATGTTTCAGTTCCTGAAAGTATGTTTTTTGGATTTATAACGGCTTTGGTTTCGAATTCGGTTGTAAATTGTCGCTTATCAAAAAAATTCGATGATACCCTTGACGTTTTTGCCTGTCATGGTGTAGGCGGCATTATGGGAATGATTCTAACTGCTATTTTTGCTCATGGTGAAGATGCGAGTTTGTTACACGGAGGCTGGAATGTATTTGCACATCACATGATGGCGTTGGTATTGGTTTCTGTATTTACTTTTTTCGGAGCGTACTTCTTATTTAAGGTAACCAATTTCATTATTCCGTTACGTGTTTCTGAGGAGAACGAACATATCGGATTGGATTTATCTCAACACGATGAAACACTTGACCCTAAATTAAAACCAATTACAGAAGTTCATTACAGTTAAAAAATCTTTTCTTCCGCCACGAATTCCACTAATCTACACTAATTTTTTTCCATCCATACCGCTTAAATTAATTCGTGAATTCGTGGTGAAAAACTTCTAGAACGTAATTACGCTATTTGCATTCGTTTATATTCTTACTATTTCTTTTACCACAAATTAAAAGAATTTAACCGATTTTTTATCTGTGTTAATCTGTTGCAAAAAAAGGGTTGCCACTAATTTTTACCAATTTTTCCTCAGCCAAACCGCTTAAATTAATTAGTGAATTCGTGGCGAAAAAAAATATCCTTGATGAAAATTCGCGGCGGAAAACTTTTAAAGCTAATTGTGCTATTTTCATTCGTTTATATTCCTTAATTTTGCTGAAAATTTTTGTAAAAGTGGGAAGTAAAAATAAACTAAAAAGATTCAGAGAAAACGAAACATTTCAAAACGTTTTTCAACCAACCAGAGAAGAAGTTGTAGGCGATTTAATGCCTTTGAAAGGAAAATGGAATTCTGATTTCTTTAAAAATGACAATCCATTAGTTTTAGAATTGGGATGTGGAAAAGGAGAATATTCTGTGGGATTAGCAGAAAGATATCCGAACAAAAATTTTATCGGAATTGATATTAAAGGAGCTCGTTTCTGGAGAGGTGCCAAAACCGCTGTCGAAAACGGATTACACAACGTTGCATTTGTTCGAACTCAAATCGAACTGATCAATCATATTTTTGCCGACAATGAAGTGGACGAAATCTGGATTACTTTTCCGGATCCGCAAATCAAATACAAGAGAACCAAACACCGTATGACCAATTCGGAGTTCTTGAAATTGTATAAAAGAATCCTTAAAAAAGACGGTGTCGTAAACTTAAAAACCGACAGCGAATTCATGCACGGTTACACGTTGGGATTACTTCACGGTGAAGGTCACGAGGTTTTATACGCCAATCATAATGTATATAAAAATGAAGGAAGTCCTGAAGAAGTTACTGCATTCCAGACTTTTTATGAAAAACAATATTTAGAGATTAACAAGGCAATTACGTATATTCGTTTTAAAATTAAAGACTAATTTAATTTTAAAAACTTTTTTTCATAACCCATCAATCAACTGAATGGCATTACTTACCCCATTACTTTCAGGTTTTCTTGCCGCTTTCATTGGGATTATTCCACCAGGTTTAATCAACATGACAGCAGCCAAAGTAAATTTGAAAGAGGGGAAAAAAAATGCTTTATGGTTTGTTGCGGGAGCTGTCTTGGTAATCTTTTTTCAGGTTTCCTTAGCCGTTTTTTTTGCACGGGTCATCGACAATCGGCCGGATGTAGTGACATTGTTACGCGAAGTAGGATTTGTTATTTTCTCTGTTTTAACTGTTTATTTTTTGTTTATAGCCAAAGAACCTAAAGCCAAAAAATCGAAAATAAAAAAGACCAGTAAAAAAAGTCGTTTCTTTCTGGGAATGCTGCTTTCCGGACTTAACTTCTTCCCTATTCCGTATTATGTGGTTGTAAGTGTTACTTTGGCCTCTTACCACCTTTTTGCATTTGAAAACAACATTATTTTTACTTTTGTATTCGGATCTGTTTTAGGCTCATTTGCCGCTTTATACAGCTACATTGGTTTCTTTGGAAGAATCGAGAAGAAAACAGATTATCTGATGAAAAACATGAATACCATTATTGGAAGCATCACTGGATTAATTGCCGTACTCACGCTTTTTAATATCTTGACTTACTATTTCAGTTAATAAAATATAAGATCAGATTATTATTTATTTGTAAAATTTTAGTTTCACGCAGATTTTGCAGATTAAGCAAATCCTTTTTCCTTCCTAAATTAAAAATTTTTTGGGCTTCATTTTAATGCATAAAATCTGCGTGAAAATTTCGTTAGTAAAATCATTTCTCACCTTTTAACCTGTGCTACAAATTATGGCTGAAGATAATTTTTTTGAAAGAGTTTATGCAATCGCCCGACAAATTCCGTACGGAAAAGTAACTTCTTATGGCGCAATTGCCAAAGCTTTAGGAACAGCCCGCTCTGCCCGAATGGTAGGCTGGGCCATGAATGCCTGTCACAACATGGATGATGTTCCCGCACACCGTGTGGTAAACAGAAAAGGGCTTCTCACCGGAAAACACCATTTTGACGGAACCAATTTAATGCAACAGTTACTCGAAAGCGAAGGCATTAAAGTCATAGACAATCAGATTATAGATTTTGAAAAACATTTTTGGCAGCCTGAAATCGAGCTTTAAAATTTTTTGTTTAGGCGCAAGGGTCGCATAATTTAAAATAACCTTACACTTTTCTCTTTATCCTGTCTTTTAAAGTTCCACAGTAGTTTTATTTCGATTGTTATTTTACTTTTTGACGCTTTAATCAAATCAGGCAAATTACAAAGCTGGTTTTGTCCTCATCGGTTTGGTAACTCAAATACCCTCCGTGTGCTTCGATGATATTTTTAGAAAGCGTTAGTCCAATTCCGGCACCATCTTTTCTGGTAGTGAAAAACGGCAGAAAAACTTTATCTCTGATCTCGGTATCAATTCCTTTTCCGTTATCCGAAATGGTAATAAAAAAGCGATTGTTTTCAGTATATGATGACAAGAACATCTTCTTTTCGCGCTTTTCTTTCAAAGCATAAATACTATTGGTAATCAAATTGATAATTACCTGTTCTATCTGACTTTTATCAATTAAAATCGATCTTGAACTATTAATTTCGTTTACCAGTTCGATATCTTCCGCCTTTAAAATTGGACTCATTACCCGAAGACAGTCTTCAAAAAGAACCTTTATAGGAGTCATTTTTTTAGTCGGAGTCGGCAGCATGGCCAGTTTTCGATAATTTTCTACAAAAACCTGCAAATGATCGCTTCGATTGATAATGGTCGAAATACTGCTTTTAATATCTTCAAAATCATCCTCTTCTAATTCTTCCTGATCAACTATTTGCAGTAAATTTTGCGAAAGTGCACGGATTGGCGTTAGTGAATTCATTAACTCGTGCGAAATAATTTTCATCAGATTGATCCAGGCTTCCTTTTCTTTTTTCTCGATAACACGCTGAATGCTGTCCAGCAGAATAATAAAATATTCTTTGTCATACATTTTCGTATGCGAAGTCTGAAGCACAAAAGTCTGTAAGTCCTGATCTTCGATCTTGATCGAAATAGCTGTTTTTAATTCTGTAAAATTGGTCTTTTCGATTTCCTCACAAAGAGAGGGCAAATAGTTTTTAAGATACTTCCACTGGCTTACTTTTGGCACTTTGAATAAGTTTGAGAAGCAATCGTTCATCAAAAAAAGATTCCAGTCCTCACCTTCTTTCTCCAGAATTAAAGTAGCAGTGTCAATATTATTTAAAATAGACTGATAGATGCGCTCTTTTGACGTCTGTTCCTGTCGTTGAACCTTTAACTTATCATAAAGCAAAAACAAGTTCCTGAAATTCTCCTTTTTGCTTTCTTCCGGAAAATTATTCGAAAAATCATCCTGCAGAATCGATAAAAGCATTTTATCGTAAAACAAGGCTTGCCCTTTAACAAAAAAATACATTTCAGACAACAATAGAAAAACGACAAAACCAACCAGAATCGCATTGTAATACAGTTCTTTGTAAATCAAAAAGACACAAAAGAAAAAGGGAATCATCAGGAGCAGAATCCTTGCAAACAAAGCGTTATAAAATTTCCAGTTCTTCATTGTTTTATTTTTTATTCCGAAAGATTCAAAAGTTTAGTATCTAATTATAATCTTTCAAAGCCGTTCGAAACTATTTTTAGGTTTAGATGTTTCTCAAATCGTATTTTTCAATTCTTCTGTACAAAGCTGCCCTTGAAAGCCCAAGTTCTTCGGCTGTTTTGCTGATATTTCCATTATTCTTAAACAATGTTTTCTCGATGGCACTTTTTTCCATTTCAGACAGTGGATTTTCGTCGTTTTCGTGAAATTCTTCGAAATCCAAAATATCCAGATTGGTTAAAGAAATAGTACGATCATCGGCTAAAATTAGAGCCCGCTCAATCTTATTTTCCAATTCCCGAATATTTCCTTTCCATGGATATTTTTCTAAATAGGGTCCGACATTGTCGTCAAAACACCAATTTTCCTGATTGTATTTTTCAGCAATTTTATCCAAAATAAAATTAGCCATCGGGATAATATCGTCTTTTCGCTCACGCAAAGAAGGCAAATGAATCTCCATAGTGTTGATTCGGTACAGTAAATCTTCCCTAAAAGTTTTATTTTTTACTTCTGCTTTTATATCGGCATTGGTAGCCGCAATGATCCTTACATTCAGCGGTCTTGCTTTGCTTTCGCCCAAGCGGGTTACGGTTTTGGTTTGTAAAACATGTAACAGTTTGGATTGCAGATGTAACGGAATATTCCCTATTTCATCCAGAAAGATCGTACCACCCGAAGCCGCTTCAAATCTTCCCGCAGTATCTGTTTTAGCATCTGTAAAAGCCCCCTTGGCATATCCAAAAAGTTCACTTTCAAACAAATTATCACTCAGCGACCCCAGATCGACATGTACAAAAGGCTGCTCTTTTCGCTCTGAATTCAGATGGATGAACTCGGCAAAAACATATTTTCCGGTTCCATTTTCACCTAAAATCAAAACGTTAGCAGCTGTTTTGGCAACTCTTTCGGCAATACCGTAAGCCTGCTTAATTTTAGGAGAAGTTCCTGTAAAATAACTTTTGACTGGTTTTTCTACTATTTCTTTCTTACCATTCTTTCGGCTCTCTAATACAGCTTTATCAATAATTTCCAGTAGTTTTTCGTTGTTCCAGGGTTTCAAAATATAATCAAATGCTCCGATTTTGATTCCTTCAACCGCAGTGTCAATCTTACCAAAAGCAGTCATTAAAATCACAATTGTTTGTGGCGAAAGTGTTTTAATTTCCTTCAACCAATGAATTCCTTCACGCCCATCTTCAAAACCAATTCGATAGTTCATGTCCAACAAAACCACATTTATTTCATTTTCGTTTAAAATAGAGATGATTTTTTTAGGGCTGTTGGTCGTAAAAATGGTTTCAAAATGTTTTTTGAGAATCATTTTTGCCGAAAAAAGAATTTCTTCCTGATCGTCGACGATTAAAATATGAGCTTGTTTCTTTCGCATGCTGTCTTTTTTTGTCCGATTTTGAACGGTCAACTGTTCATTTCCGAACACTTCTTTTTTAAGTGGTTTTTAAAGCTTCTTTAAAATCAATACTTTACAGATTATGCTTTTTATGGCACAGTATTTACCTATTGGTAATCAGTAAATTATTAAAGAAATGGACAAGATAATTCCTCGTAAAAATAGAAAATTTAGATATCTCACAATAGCAATTGGAGTTTTTTTAGTTTTGGCAACAATTGTATTTTTCTCGTTTAACACCAAAAGAAGTTTTAATGTAAAAGCAGATGAACTAAGTGTTCAGAAAGTAGAAAAAGCTTTCTTTGAAGATTTTGTTGTTTTTCAGGCCAAAGTGGAACCTCTTAACGTAATGCTTGTGAATGTTACCGAAGGCGGATCTGTAAAAGAGATTTTTGTTGAAAATGGCGCAATGGTTACCAAAGGTCAGCCCTTAGCGCGTTTGTTCAATCCGAACACAGAACTGAATTATCTGACTCAGGAAACCGCTATTATCGAGCAAATCAATAATTTGAACACCGGAAAACTGAACATCAGAAATCAGGAGCTGAACTTAACCAAAGATCTGGTTTTAATCGAACACGATTATAATGACGCCAAAAGGTTGTATGACGTGAACGCGAAATTGTTTGAAAAAGATGTGATTTCGAGAAATGACTGGAATAATTTTAAAGAAAGTCTGCGTTTTCAGGACGAGCGTAAAAGAACGATCCAACAAAGTATTCAAAAAGAAAAACAAACCAATCAGGTTCAAATTTCTCAAATCAACCGTTCGATTCAGACTATGGAGAAAAGTCTGGATATTTTAAGAAACAATAAAAAGAACTTCTTAATTACAGCACCGGAATCGGGGAGATTAACTTCTTTTCAACCTGTGTTGGGAAAAACGTTTCAGGCAGGTGAAAGTATCGGAAAAATAGATTCTAAGCAAGGCTACAAATTAGCAGCCGATGTAGATGAATTTTATTTGGAAAAAATACGCGAAGGTTTGAAGGGCCAGGTAGAATTTCAAGGAAAAAATCTGGAAGTTTTGGTTACAAAAGTAATTCCGGAGGTAAAAAACGGACACTTTAGAGTGGAGCTGGCTTTTATATCCAAAGAAAATATCACTTTACAAGACGGTCTTGGTTTTGGTGTAAAACTGATTCTCTCCGAAAAGAACAAGACACTTGTGGTTTCAAAAGGAAGTTTCAATCAGGAGGCAGCAGGAAAATGGATTTTCGTAGTAAAGGGAAATAAAGCAGAAAGAAGAAATATAAAACTAGGCAGAGAAAACCCATCGTACTATGAAGTTCTCGAAGGTTTAAAAGAAGGAGAATCGGTCATTACTTCATCCTACACCGATTATAAAGACATTGAAGAATTATCGATTAGTTCTCAGTAGCAGTTTCTGGTCGCAGTTTTCAGTCACAGTACACAGTCGCAGTTTTCAGTTTTCAGTTTAAATTTTACAATTCACAATTCACAAAGTTTCAATCATCAATCATCAATCAAAAAATAGAATTAACAACCACTAAAATTTCAAAACTTATGATAACAATTCAAAACCTAACCAAAGTTTTCAGAACGGAAGAAGTAGAAACAGCAGCTTTAAGCGGGATTTCTTTAGCGATTAAAAAAGGGGATTTTTTAACCATTATGGGACCTTCAGGCTGTGGAAAATCGACTTTACTTAATATCATAGGTCTTCTGGACAGCGCTTCAGGCGGAAGTTACAAGTTATTGGATCAGGAAATGATTGGTTTAAAAGAGAAAGGGAGAGCAAATGTACGCAAAGAAAACATTGGCTTTATTTTCCAGAACTTTAACCTGATCGACGAACTTTCGGTTTACGACAATATTGAATTGCCTTTGATCTACAACAATGTAAAAGCATCTGAGAGAAAACAAAAAATCGAAGCTATTGCTGAGAAACTGAATATCTCTCACCGCCTTAAACATTTCCCACAACAACTTTCGGGGGGACAACAGCAAAGGGTTGCCGTTGCAAGAGCTTTGGTAAACGATCCTAAAATTATTCTGGCCGATGAACCGACCGGAAATTTAGATAGTAAAAACGGTAATGAGGTAATGGAACTCTTAACCGATTTACATGCTAAAGGAGCTACCATTTTAATGGTTACCCACTCTGATTATGATGCTTCGTTCTCGCAAAGAACGATCCATATGAAGGATGGTGTGGTATTCTCTGAAAAATTCAATCAACGAAATGTTGATGTTTTTATGGACGCTAAATAAATATCAAAATGATCAAATTTGTTGTAACCGTAATCCTAATCCTAATCGGATTTATCTGCAAAGTAATGATTATAGAAATTAAAAATACGGTTTCGGCTTCGGCCTTAACTGAGCTAATTCTAAAAAGATAAACAATGATTTCTAACTGGTTTAAAATATTTATCTATCATTTGAAACAAAACAAATTGTTTTCGTTTTTAAATATCCTGGGATTAAGCATTGGGATCGCGGGAGTGATTTTCGCCATTCTATATTGGAATAACGAAAATGCCTACGATCAATGGAATCCCGAAAAAGAGAACGTTTATCAGGTTTTTAATAAAATTGGAGCAACGGGAGACATTTGGGCCTCGAGCAGTATCCCTTTCGGAAGAACCTGCAGCGCTACCATTCCGGAAATCGAATCAATCTGTTTTTTCAATTCCTGGTATGGCAATGATATGATCAAATATCAGGGACAAAAATTCTTCCATAAAAAGATTACTGTTTCGGATAATGGTTTTTTTGACATGTTTCCGCTGCCTATCATAAAGGGAGCTAAAACCAATATCCTGAAAGAAAAAAATAGTGTGGCGATATCAGAGGAAACTGCAAAGTTACTTTTTAAGAATGCAGATCCTATTGGTAAATCCATCACTTATTATGATATAAATTATACCGTAAAATCGGTCTACAAAATCATAAGCCCTTCCGCTTTTGAACCTAATTATGTTTTTAGCGGAGTTACCCGTGGAGGCGACGAGCAAAGTTGGGGTAACTTTAATTACGGTTTAATGATTAAAGTTAAAAAAGGAACTGATATTGCAACTGTTTTAAAGAAAATGCAAAATGTAGATTACGTTAACCGAACTTTGAAAGATGCAAAAGAGAGCGGACAAACTCCGGAACAGTATTTAAAAGAAAATGGACAGACAACTGTAATATTAGATAAATTAAGCGATACCCGTCTGCACGGTACAAAATCGTCACAAGGATCAAATCTTCCGGAGGGAAAAGGTAATTTGCAATTGCTTTATATCATGGTTGGTCTTTCTATTTTGATTCTGATTCTTTCACTGGTAAACTACATCAATTTAGCAACGGCTTCGGCAATAAAACGTGCTAAAGAAGTTGGCGTTCGTAAAATTGTAGGAGCTACTAAAAAGCAAATTATTCTTCAGTTTATTTTCGAGACAGCTATAATAGTAGTTTTGGCAATTCTTTTTGCCCTTGCAATTGTAGAGCTTTCACTACCCTACTATAATACTTTCCTGAAAAAATCTTTGACTATGAATGGCAGCGAATTTTACCTGCAGCTTATTTTTATGTTCGGATTAGTAATCGTTCTTGCAGGCATTTTTCCTGCCATTTATATCTCGAATTTTGAAACGCTAAAAGTTTTGAAAGGAAACTTCTCGAGAAGTAAAAGCGGCACCTGGATTCGAAATTCAATGCTTATTTTTCAATTTGGTATTGCTGCTTTTTTCATCATAGGTGCTTTAATTGTAAATTCTCAGGTGAGTTATATGATGAATAAAGACCTTGGTTTTAGCGGAGATCAGGTTATTAAAATTCCTTTTAATTATCAGGAACGTGACAAAAAATTACTCAAGTATCAAACCACCAGACAGGAACTTTTAAAAATGTCAGGTATTGTAGATGTATCCACCTTTGCGGGTTCTTTTGGAAATAGTACTAATTCCAGTTCAGGATTTACCCACAACAGTATTTTTGTACAGCCCCGAAATGTCGAAATGGATTTTGGTTTTCTGGATATGATGAAAATCAAAATTGTTCAGGGAAGAGACTTATCTCCGAAATTTGCTTCAGATACCATAGACAACTGGCTGGTCAACGAAACTCTCGTTAAAACATTAGGCCTTAAAAAACCTATCAATACAGTAGTAACATCAGGTTGGGGAAATGAAAAGGGCAATATAAAATTTAAAATTGTTGGTGTTGTAAAAGATTTTCATATCACAGGTTTACAGGACAAAGTACCCCCAATGGTTTTTATCAATCTTAAAACTCTAAAGTGGAATAATTTTGACAATATTTATGTAAAAGTTTCCCCAAATAACTTAACCGAAACATTATCAAAACTAGACAAATTCTGGACAAAAAACATCAATCAGGATTATCCTTTTGAATATGAATTTGTCAATAAAGGTTTTGCCAAAACGTATCAGGAACAGGTAAAACAGAAAAATCTGTTTTTCATTCTAAATCTTGTGGTAATCATTATCGCCATTTTCGGATTGTTTGCTTTGGCTTCTTTTTCAATGGAGCGAAGACTAAAAGAAATTGCAATTAGAAAAACATTAGGAGCAGAAACAAATCTCTTACTGAAAGAACTGTCAAAACAGTATGTGATCTTCTGCCTAACGGGATTTGTGATCGGAATTGTTCCAGCGTACTTTTTATTACAAAAATGGCTTGAAGATTTTGCTTTCCGCATCGAAATTTCATTTATCCCGTTTTGTGTTGCTTTACTCTCTTTATTGTTTCTAACCCTGCTGATTGTTCTAACCAAAGCCTATCAGGTGACTAAAATAGATGTTTTGAAATATTTAAAATACGAATAGTTTTTTTAGTTTTCAGGTCTCAGTTACATTTCACATTTCACAAAACACACCCCAATCATCAACAACCAATCAAAAAACATTTCTTCACCAACAACTTGCTCCTTAAAAATATGATAACTATTGAAAATTTAACCAAAGTTTTTAGAACAGAAGAAGTAGAAACAGCGGCTTTAAGCGGAATTAATTTAACCATTAAAAAAGGAGATTTTTTAACTATTATGGGACCTTCGGGCTGCGGAAAGTCGACTTTATTAAATATAGTAGGATTGCTGGACAGTGCCTCTAAGGGAAGTTATAAATTATTAGATCAGGAAATGATTGGCTTAAAAGAGAAAGGAAGAGCAAATGTACGCAAAGAAAACATTGGTTTTATTTTTCAGAATTTTAACCTGATCGACGAACTTTCGGTTTATGACAATATCGAATTGCCTTTGATCTACAACAATGTAAAGGCATCTGAAAGAAAACAAAAAATCGAAGCTATTGCTGAGAAACTGAATATCTCTCACCGCCTTAAACATTTCCCACAACAACTTTCGGGAGGACAACAGCAAAGAGTTGCCGTTGCAAGAGCTTTGGTAAACGATCCTAAAATTATTCTGGCTGATGAGCCAACCGGAAATTTAGATAGTAAAAATGGTAATGAAGTAATGGAACTCTTAACCGATTTACATGCTAAAGGAGCTACCATTTTGATGGTTACCCACTCTGATTATGACGCTTCGTTTTCGCAAAGAACGATCCATATGAAAGATGGTGTAGTATTCTCTGAAAAATTCAATCAACGAAATGTTGATGTTTTTATGGACGCTAAATAAAAGTAAAATGATCAAATTCATCGTAAGTGCAATCATAATCCTGATGGGGTTTGTTTGTAAAATACTATCCGGCCTATAATGCCTTGCAGATTATAAAACCTGTAAAACTATTCCAAAACCAACTGTAACAACTATAAAAAATAAAACATGATTTTTAACTGGTTTAAGATTTTTATATATCATTTGAAACAAAACAAGCTGTTTTCGTTTTTAAATATCCTGGGATTAAGTATTGGAATCGCGGGAATGATTTTCGCCATTCTATATTGGAATAACGAAAATGCCTACGACCAATGGAATCCTAAAAAAGATAATGTCTATCAGGTTTTCAATAGAATTGGAGAGAATGGGGATATTTGGTCCTACAACAATATTCCTTTTGGAAGAACCTGTAAAGCCACCATTCCGGAAATCGAATCAATCTGTTTTTTTAATTCCTGGTATAATAATGATATGATCAAATACCAAGGACAAAAATTCTTTCACAAAAAGATTGCGATTTCCGACAATGGTTTTTTTGACATGTTTCCGCTGCCGATCGTAAAAGGAGCCAAAATCAATATCCTGAAAGAGAAAAACAGTGTTGCAATATCAGAAGAAACAGCAAAACTGCTTTTTAAGAATCAGGATCCAATTGGCAAATCCATTACTTATAATTATAAAGATTACACTGTAAAATCTGTTTATAAAAACATAGCCCCTTCCGCTTTTGAACCTAACTACGTTTTCAGTGGAATTGCCCGTGAAAACGACGAACAAAGTTGGGGTAACTTTAATTATGCATTAATGATTAAAGTAAAAAAAGGAGCCGATATCGCTGCTGTTGTAAAGAAAATGCAAAACATAAATTACGTTAACCGGACTTTGAAAGATGCCAAAGCCAACGGACTGACTCCGGAACAGTATATTAAAGAAAATGGCGAGATCATAGTGATGTTGGACAAATTAAGTGGTGCTCGTCTACACGGCATAAAATCTGCACAAGGCGCCAGTTTTCCTGAGGGAAAGGGAGATCTGCAATTGCTTTATATTATGGTAGGTCTGTCTATTCTGATTCTGATTCTTTCTTTAGTCAATTACATTAATTTAGCAACAGCATCGGCAATAAAACGTGCTAAAGAAGTGGGTGTTCGCAAAATTGTGGGAGCTACTAAAAAGCAAATTATTCTTCAGTTTATTTTCGAGACAGCTATAATAGTGGTTCTGGCTATTCTTTTTGCTCTGGCAATTGTAGAGCTTTCACTACCCTACTATAATACTTTCCTGAAAAAATCTTTGACTATGAATGGCAGCGAATTTTACCTGCAGCTTATTTTTATGTTCGGATTAGTAATCGTTCTTGCAGGCATTTTTCCTGCCATTTATATCTCGAATTTTGAAACGCTAAAAGTTTTGAAAGGAAACTTCTCGAGAAGTAAAAGCGGCATCTGGATTCGAAATTCGATGCTTATCTTCCAGTTTGGTATCGCTACTTTTTTCATCATAGGTGCTTTAATAGTGAATTCTCAGGTGAGTTATATGATGAACAAAGACCTCGGTTTTAGTGGAGATCAGGTTATCAAAATTCCTTTTAATTATCAGGAATACAAAACGAAATTATCCAAATATCAAACCACAAAACAAGAACTTTTAAAAATGTCCGGTGTTGTAGACGTATCCACCTTTGCCGGTTCTTTTGGAAATAGCACTTATTCCAGTTCAGGACTTACGCACAACGGTATTTCTCTACAATCCGGAAATGTCGAAATGGATTTTGGTTTTCTGGATATGATGAAAATCAAAATTGTTCAAGGACGTGATTTATCTCCAAAATTTGCTTCGGACACCATTGACAACTGGCTGGTAAACGAAACTCTTGTTAAAACATTAGGCCTTAAAAAACCACTTAATACGGTTATAACATCTGGGTGGCAAAATGAAAAAGGAAATATGAAATTTAAAATCGTTGGTGTAGTAAAAGATTTCCACATCACAGGATTAAAGGATAAAGTTCCTCCACTGATTTTTATTAACCTTAAAACTTTAAAGTGGAATAATTTTGAAGAAATTTATGTAAAAGTTTCTCCCAATAATTTATCAGAAACCTTAGCAAAACTGGACAAATTCTGGACAAAGAATATCAATCAGGATTATCCTTTTGAATATGAATTTGTCAATAAAGGCTTTGCTAAAACGTATGAGGAACAGGTAAAACAGAAAAAATTGTTTTTCATTCTAAATCTTGTGGTCATCATCATCGCTATTTTTGGATTGTTTGCTTTGGCTTCTTTTTCAATGGAACGAAGACTGAAAGAAATTGCCATTAGAAAAACATTGGGCGCTGAAACAGATGCTTTATTAAAAGAACTATCCAAGCAATATGTTGGTTTCTGTTTACTTGGATTTGTGATTGGTATTATTCCGGCATACATTTTGCTACAAAAATGGCTGGAAAACTTTGCCTTCCGAATTGGAGTTTCGGTAATTCCATTCAGTATTGCTCTGGCTTCCCTGTTAGGTTTAACGCTTATCATCGTTTTAGCAAAAGCTTATCAGGTAACGAAGATTGATATCTTAAAATATTTAAAATACGAATAATACCGATTGTATATTCAATATAGTCCAATTGCATTGTACTATTTTCATATTACATCGGCATTATATCAGAAAACATTAGACTAAAATGTAAGTAAATTTGATATAAACTTGTAGACCATTTTTTTTAAGAAACCCGCCAAATCATATTGATCTGGCGGGTTTCCTTTTTTATTTCGAAACAACTGAATAGGAATACAATAACTTATCCAGCTGTTTATCTCTGTCGTAAACATCAGGGTAAAAACCAATCTCCCCGTCATCAGTTACCCAGGCGGTAAAATATCCGATATAAATTGGAATTTTGGTTTTCAGCATACAAGTCGTTTCTTTTTCGCCACTCATCGCTTTATCGATTTTATCTACCGGCCAGTCGGGATTGTCTTTCAAAATAGCCAAAGCCAATGGTTTTGCCTCTTTAACATTAATACAGCCATGGCTGAAAATACGTTTTTCAAAATCAAACAAACTTTTTGCAGGCGTATCGTGCAGGTAAATGTCATTTGGATTTGGAAACATGAATTTAACTAATCCTAAAGAATTTTTAGGTCCCGGTTTTTGTCTTACATTCCCTCCGTTCCATTCCATATTATGATCGGCCAGATAGTTTTTATCTTCTGCCATTTTCAGTTTCAGCTCATTTTTGATGATACTCTGCGGAACATACCAATACGGACTAAATACAATTCGATCCATATTACCACTAAAAATTACAGTCTCGGTCATACGGGTTCCCACAAAGACATCCGAAACAAGTTCATATTTCCCATCTTTAACATAAATCAGCCTGAAGGACGGAATGTTAACCATTATGTATTCGCTGGCCTTTGCTAATGAGGCGGGTATCCATCGACAGCGTTCCATATTCAGCATGATCGTTTTGATACGATTACCAATGGGTTCATTCATCTGATTGATATGATCACGGGTTAAGGTATAGTTCAGTTTCAGTCCGTACCTTTTTTTATACTTTAAAACTCCGGCCATCATCTCCTCATCATATACATCTCTTTTAGAATCTTGCGCCAAGTCTCCCACCACAAACAATCGCTGTCTGATTTGTTTGATGGCAACACCACTATCAAAAGGCTTTAGGTCTTTATAATTTATGCTGTCAATATCAATTTTTGTCCATTGCTTGTTTTTCTCGATGTTTCTGTATCTTTTCAATACCGATTTAAGTTTGTAGTACTGACCAAACAAAAGATTCTCATCTTTATTCAATCGGTCAGGATCAACCATAAGCGAATCTAATATTTTAGAATACGAAATAGTTTTTGCAGGAAGAAACCATCCTATTTTCTTTAATGTTGCCGGATCAACTCCTGAGTAAACGTTGCTTGCGTAAAACACATACATATTAGACAACAACAGTTCTGTGTCAATTTGAGGAAGATCGTTTGTTACGTTCTCGTTAAAAACATCATCTACCAGATTCATATAAGGCATTGTAGCCTTTATTCCCTGCTCATTGAGCAAGCGTACTTTCTGATACAGCAGTGCACCAAATTCGCTCACGCTTTTCTCATCGTACCAAATCATTTTATACTCCTTTTTTTTATACAGGTCTAAAACGTCATTTTGGTATTTTTTTAAATTGGGATATTTTTTGTAAAACTGACTGATTGCTGCCGCATCAACAGCCATTCTAAAAAGATATCTATTTGATGCAGAAACATTGTCAAACGCTTTGAATTTGTATCTTACATCGCTCTCTTTAGCGGAAGATCCGAAAGAAAGCAGCAAAAAACTAACAGCAATAATTACAGATGAAGAAGTAAAATTTCGCATATTTTTCAGATTTAAATTTTAAGATTAAATTCTATTCAGAAAATACCGAAAACCTATAATTGTCCCCCAAAGACAAATTCTCGTATATTTTTCAGAATATTTGGAAATCGCAAATTTAGGGTACTCAAATATAGCTAAGATTATTGATATTTTAACGATCATATTCTTAAATTTTATCTGTTTACCTGTTATGTTTTCCCCGTTTTTTTATTTCTAAATAAAACGCGATCTCTCGTTTTTTAGATTCCGTAATCAAAAACAAGGTATAAGAATCATTTTGAGCAATCTCAATATCAATAAATACAATTTAAAAAGGGTTTGAATCCGAACATAATCTGTTATCTTTGCAGTCTGAAATCAGTTTAAATAAATACAATACTTTAAATCGATTTCGATCAATCGAAAATAGCCCATTAAAATGAAATTAGACAGAAAAGAAATTCTTAAAGCTCTAGAAACAATTACTATAGCGGGAGAAGGAAAAAATATGGTTGAAAGCGGCGCTGTTGCCAATGTCATTACTTTTGGTGATGAAGTTGTGGTAGACTTAGTGTTGCATACACCAGCAATGCACATCAAAAAAAGAGCGGAAGACGATATCAAAAAAACAATCCATGAATTGGTATCTCCAGAAGCAAAAATTAAAGTAAATATTAAAGTAGAAACTCCGGAGAAAAACGAAATTAAAGGTCGCGCTATTCCTGGAATCAAAAATATTATTGCTGTTGCTTCCGGTAAGGGAGGAGTTGGAAAATCGACTGTTACTGCAAATCTTGCTGTAACGCTTGCTAAAATGGGCTTTTCAGTTGGTGTTCTTGATGCCGATATCTACGGACCATCGATGCCAATTATGTTTGACGTTGAAAACGAAAAACCGGTTTCGATTACTGTTGACGGAAAATCAAAAATGAAACCTATCGAAAGCTATGAAATTAAAATACTTTCTATCGGTTTCTTTACAGCGCCAAGTCAGGCTGTAATTTGGAGAGGTCCAATGGCTGCAAAAGCACTGAATCAAATGATTTTTGATGCTGATTGGGGAGAATTAGATTTTATGTTAATCGACTTACCTCCGGGAACAGGAGATATTCATCTTTCGATCATGCAATCGCTGCCAATTACAGGAGCTGTAGTAGTAAGTACTCCTCAGGCTGTAGCTTTGGCTGATGCTAAAAAAGGAGTGGCGATGTTCATGCAGGACAACATTAACGTACCTGTTTTGGGAATTATAGAAAATATGGCTTATTTTACACCCGAAGAATTACCTGACAATAAATATTATATCTTTGGACAAGAAGGAGCAAAAAATCTTGCCGAAGACTTAAACGTTCCTTTTTTAGGAGAAGTTCCAATTGTACAATCTATTCGTGAAGCTGGTGATTACGGTCGTCCGGCTGCTTTACAAACTGCTTCGGTAATCGAAACCGTTTTTGAAGAAATTACACGCAATGTTGTACAGGAAACTGTAAACAGAAACCATAGTTTACCTGCAACTGAAGCCATAAAAATTACGACTATGGCGGGATGTTCAGCAGTTAAAAAAAATTAATATAAATAAGATAATGAGATAATTTGAAAATGAGATAATGAATGATTTTGATAATTATCTCATTTTCTAATTGACTAATTTTCTAATTGATAAAATTATGACAACAGAAGAATTAACAAGCAACGTATTATTAGCTCTTGACGAAATCAGACCTTTTTTAAATTCTGATGGAGGAGACATCACGCTTATTTCTATAGAAGACGACAAACACGTTAAAGTGCGTCTTGAAGGAGCATGTATTAGCTGTAGTGTAAATCAAATGACGCTAAAAGCAGGAGTTGAGACCACTATAAAAAAATATGCGCCACAAATAGAAACGGTGGTTAATATCATGTAATAAAAAAGGCTATTTTTCTCAGCAATTCGATTTTATCGATTTAACAAGAATATTAGCTCTTTATATTGTTTGATTTGTAATTTCGCAAAAAAACAGTACTAAATAAATGAGTTGTTGCGTTTTTAGCAAAATATAATACAAATATTTAAGAGTTTTAGTTAAGGAATTGTCACTTATTTAATTAAATTTGTCACATAACCCTTAAATCTTAAATTTTATGAAGAAGCTTTACACTCTGTTTTTATTATTATTTTGTGTTGCTGTAAATTATGCGCAACAAACCACTCAAACGTTAGTCGTTGACAAGGCTTGGTTAAATGAATCAGAAGAATGGTCAGATTTTAAATACTCCGGTCAGATTGTATTCTCAACTAATGCCAACGAAGAAGAAGGAAGCCTGAGAATTGGAAACTATGATTTTCTATTCGACATTTGTGGCGGGAAAGCAAAGTTTGCCAATAAAGCGACTTATAGTGTTGCACAATTCTCTCACCCAAGAAAAGTATCCGTTTCCACAGACAAACAGGGAGTGGTGAATTCAACTTATGAAGGGACTTTGGTTTTTCAATCTGATAAAGATTATTATTCTGTAATTGCTATAGTAACAATATTAGAGAAAAACGGAAATACTCTTGGTGTAAAAATGCACCTAAAAGAAGGTAACAAAAAAGAATACGCATTTAGTATCAAAAACAGTTAATATAATTTAAGGATTTTTTCACGTTATAAAATCCGAACCAGTAAAATTCCACTAATTAAAATGGATGTATTAATAAAGATTAAAGATCGAGAAGGAGTTATACACGAATTACAAGCTCCGACTGATATGGCAATGAACATAATGGAGTTATGCAAAGCATACGAACTTCCTGTTGAAGGAACTTGCGGAGGAATGGCGATGTGTGCCTCTTGCCAGTGTTACGTTCTAAATGATGTTGCATTACCGGAAATGGGAGATGAAGAAGAGGCTATGCTTTCGGAAGCGTTTTATGTTAAATCTAATAGCCGTTTAGGTTGTCAGATCCCTATTACAGAAGAATTAGAAGGCCTGGAATTAGAACTGGCCCCGGAATATTAAATACAAAAAAGCGAGAACTAAAAAATTCTCGCTTTTTTTGGTTGTCATACAAACTAATCGACAGGCTTACTTAATCAGAGTCTGCATGTAGTCTATGCTGTCCACAGTTTACACATTGAAATAAGTAACCGACCAGGCTTCCGTCAGTTGTTAAGTACTTACGAATAAGCTCTGGATCATAACCAATATTTACCTCAATATCTTCTTTAAGCTCATCTAAAAACGGTTCGATAATTTTATTGTTTGCATAACCAATAAAAGCACACGGCTCATTACAATGCGTTAGCCATACTTCTTGTTGCCAGCTTACGTAGCTGGGCGTTCTTTCGCATACTTCCAATAAGTGCTTCTCAGAAATATTGATTTTACTTTGAATTGAAGGATCTGGAGATACATTCTCAATACCGCTATAATCATTAAACTCTCCATTATACTTTTTTGATACACTCCCATCATTAATACACCATGGACAAATATATTCTGGTTCTTCAATGCTATAAAAAGAACCTGTATATTTTAAGTTTCTTTTTACACTACAAATTGAACAAATTCCTTCTTCTTCAGTAAAAACATCTATTTCGTATGCATTAGGACTATATTTAAACCTAGGTAATTCCATAATTATAAAAGCTTTTTTTATTAATTATTCCGTAATTTCTCCTGGATTAAATGGTTCAAAATTTCTTTCAGAAAATGCTTCTGTCAGGATTCCCGACGAACACAGCCAGGTTATCGCTTCTTCAAGTGTAGTCCCTGCTTTATAGATCATTTCACTATATCTTGGCAGAACAAAGTATTCGTTTTTTAAAAGAACAATCTCATCGCCGTCGTACGTATCCCCTATTCTTACTGAATTCAAAACTTCCTCTTTCGTAAGCACATCCTTTCCTTCATCCCAAAACCAATATTCCGTTATGCGATTCCTCCACTCATCGAGCGTCAGCATTATGGTTTCAGGAAGATAAATCCGTACGTAGGTTCCTCCAAGGATTCCACTTCCGAATTCTGAAACATAGGCTTTGTAGTCTTCATCAAAAAGAATGTTTAGCGTTTTCTCACAAGCCAGGATCTCTTCTTCATCTGCTACAAACAAATCCGTTTTATGAGTATTGTAATTGGCTATTATTTTATAATTATCGAAATTCATATCATTGATTTTTACAACAGCTAATTTATGATTTTTAAGTTTATGCATCAAAAAAACCGCAACTGCATTGCTGCAATTACGGCTTTCTCTCTATAACAATTTAATTTAATCTCTGTTTATACCAAACCTGCCGCGATTAAATACTCAGCGATTTGAATGGTATTTGTTGCAGCTCCTTTTCTCAGGTTATCGGCAACAATCCATAGGTTTAAAGTATTTGGCTGGCTTTCGTCACGACGAATTCTACCTACAAAAACGTCATTTTTACCTTCTGCAAACAATGGCATTGGATAAGTAAAGGTATCTAAGTTATCCTGAACTACTACTCCATCTGTATGGTGTAAAATTTCACGTACTTCATTTACATCAAAATCATTCGTAAACTCAACGTTTACTGCCTCACTGTGTCCGCCAACAACCGGTACACGAACTGCTGTAGCCGTTACTCTAATCGTATTATCACCCAGAATCTTTTGAGTCTCACGAACTAATTTCATTTCTTCTTTAGTGTATCCGTTTTCTTCAAAACTGTCGCAATGTGGAATGGCATTTCTGTGAATTGGATATTTATAAGCCAATTCACCCTGAACTCCGGCGTACTCATTTTCTAACTGTCTTACCGCTTTTACACCCGTTCCGGTGATCGATTGATACGTAGAAACTATAATTCTCTTAATGTTGTATTTTCTGTGCAATGGAGCCAAAGTCAACACCATTTGAATAGTGGAACAGTTTGGGTTTGCGATAATTTTATCTTCTTTGGTTAAAGTCGAAGCGTTGATTTCAGGAACCACTAATTTCTTAGTCGGATCCATTCTCCATGCTGATGAATTGTCAATAACAGTTGTACCGGCTGCAGCAAATTTTGGAGCCCATTCCAGCGAAGTTTCACCTCCTGCCGAAAAAACAGCAATATCAGCTTTCATATCCACTGCTGTCTGCAGTCCTACCACTTTGTATTTTGTTCCTTTATATTCAATTTCTTTTCCTACTGATTTCTCAGAAGCTACCGGAATTAACTCTGTAACGGGAAAATTTCTTTCTGCTAAAACTTTAAGCATTACTTCGCCAACCATACCAGTGGCACCTACGACTGCTATTCTCATTTTTATATGTTTAGTATGAATTAATTTATTTTGTTATGCAAAAGTATACATAATAAAAGTCAAAACAACGCCCTTCACAAAAAATAACAAAATGTTACAAAACAAACAAAAAGTAAAAAAACCGCCCCAGTTAAGGAACGGTTTAGTTAGACTTAGTGTAGCGGAATTATTTTTTAAGCAAATCTCTAATTTGCGTAAGTAGCTCTTCTTGAGTTGGTCCGACAGGTGCTGCCTCGACTACTGTTTCTTTTTTCTTTGCTTTATCTGCAGCTCTTAATACCACAAATACAAAAAACGATATAATTACAAAATTAATGATTGCCTGAACCAAATTTCCATAGGTAATTACTGCGGCTCCGGCGGCTTTAGCAGCGGCTAAATTTGGATAACTATTACCATCGAGTGTAACAAACTTTTGAGTAAAATCAATTCCTCCTGTAAGTAAACCAACAACTGGCATAATAATATCGTCCACAGCAGAACCCACTATTTTTCCAAATGCACCACCAATAACAACTGCTGTTGCTAAACTCAACACATCACCTTTCAGCAAAGAAGCTTTAAAATCTGCAAAAAATCCCATAATCGATTATTTTAGTTTATACTTAATTGATTTTCGAAAATACGTAATTTTATTGACAATTTGTTAAAATTATCTAAAAAACACTCTTTTTACCCGCTGTGATATGCTGGTCATAATTTCATACGGTATTGTTTTTAAAGCAGTTGCCATTTCTATAACCGTTGGACTTTCTCCAAAAACAATTACCGAGTCACCTTCTTTACAATCGATATCGGTGACATCGACCATGAGCATGTCCATACAAACACTCCCTAAAATGAACGCTTTTTGGTCCTTAATCACCACATACCCAACTTTATTTCCCCATAAGCGCGAAATTCCATCTGCATATCCAATAGGTATGGTGGCAACTCTGGTTTCTTTATCTGCCATAAAACGACGTCCGTAACCAACACTGTCTCCCTCCGGAATTGTTCGTACCTGAGAGATAATTGATTTCAGAGTACCTACATTTTCCAGATATTTTTGCTCAGCAGGATCGTTTGAAACTCCATATAAACCAATTCCTAAACGTACCATGTTGTATTGTGCGTCCGGAAAATTACTTATTCCGGAAGTATTGAGAATATGACGAATCGGATTAATATCCAGAGCCGTAATCAATTTTAAGGACAGATTTTCAAACAGACGAATCTGGGATCTCACAAAATCAAAATGCTTCACTTCGTCGCTTGTTGCCAAATGCGACAGCACACTTTTTACTTTTACGGTCGAATTTCCTCTGAGAGTTTCAATCAGTTCCTCCAGTGTATTTTCTTCAAAACCCAAACGATGCATTCCGGTATCCAGCTTGATGTGAATTGGAAAATCTTTAAGATTCTTTTCTCTTGCAATTTTTAAAAATGCTTTTAATCCTTTAATACTATAAATTTCGGGTTCTAAATGATACAGTATAATCGAAGGAAAACTGGTCGATTCCGGATTCAGAACCATAATTGGTAGTTTTATTCCACCATTTTTTAGAGAGATTCCTTCATCGGCAAAAGCCACACCCAAATAATCTACTTTGTGATGTTCAAGCAGTTTCGCAATTTCAAGTCCACCGTTTCCATAACCAAATGCTTTAACCATCACCATTAGCTTAACGTTAGTCGCTAATTTCGATTTATAGTAATTCAGATTGTGGCTAATCGAATTCAGATTGATCTCCAGAATCGTTTCATGCGTTTTTTCTTCGAGTAATGACACAATTTCTTCAAACTGAAACGATCTCGCTCCTTTGATTAAAATGGCTTCATTTTCGAAATTCAGACTCTCCATTTGCGTAATAAATTCAGCTGTATTTGGAAAAGTAATACAGTTTGAGAATTTAGCGGCAAAGGAAGAAATCGTTTCTCCTATCCCAATGACACGGTTTATTTTATTATCCTCAATTAACTGTGCTACTTTGGTATACAATTCTTCATTTGAAAATCCGCTTTGAAAAATATCCGACAAAATAACTGTTTTTGATGCGTTCTTTTTCTGCTGGCTTTCTAAAAAATCCAATGCTATCTTGAGTGACTGAAAGTCTGAACTGTAACTATCGTCAATGATGCTGCAATTGTTGATTCCATTTTTTACCTCCAGACGCATTTGCACGGGGTACAAATTCTGAAATCGATTCTGAATGGTTTCTGCATCGTACTTCATATACAGTAAAACCGACAGACAGGAGATCGCATTTTCTATGGAAGCGGAATCACTGAATGGAATTTCCAAGTCAAAAATTTCATTTTTATAACGGGCCTGAATACTGGTCGTTTCATCCTCATTAATATGCTTCACGACAAAAACATCTGCCGATTCATCAGTGAAACTCCATGAAAAAAGTACTCGTTCCGATAAAAAATAGTTCAGACTTAACTTTGCAAGACATACGTCTACAAGCTTGTTGTTCTGATAAATAATGACTGTTGAATTTTTAAAAAGCAATAACTTTTCGTCTATTTTCTCTTCCAGATTTTTAAATCCTTCATCATGTGCCGAACCGATACTGGTTAAAACTCCAATATTAGGTTTGATGATTCTTTCGAGTTTCACCATTTCATTAACCGTAGATATTCCGGCTTCGAAAATTCCCAGATTATGTTTTTCATTAATGGCAATTACAGATAACGGAACGCCAACCTGAGAGTTATAACTTTTAGGGCTTCGGATAATATTATAGTCCGGGCTCAACAAGAAATTAAGCCATTCCTTTACTATCGTTTTACCATTACTTCCGGTCAATCCGATAATTGGAAAATGAAACAAATCTCTATAATAGCCCGCAAATTCCTGTAAAGCTTGTAGTGTATTTTTGACCACCAAAAAATGAGCTTTTCCTTTTACATTCTCAGGAATATGCTGTACTACAAAATTCTGAACTCCTTTTTCTATCAATTCTGCAATATACAAATGAGCATCATTATTAATCCCTGACAGGGCAATAAACAAAGTTTTGGAACCGTTTTGTAGAGAACGGCTGTCGATCGAAATATGGTCAACAAAAACATCAGAATCTGAACCTGTCCATTCGGCATTGAGAACCGGGATAAGGCTTTTTACATTTATGCTCATTAAGATTTTCTTTTTGTCAAATTTAAAAAAAGGTTTACCATGAATTTCACAAATTTTCACTAATTCTTTGTGACATCTTTTGCCACAGATTAATAAAAAGTTTGTTGCGAATTACACGAATTTTAACTCCTGCTAATTCGCACGATTCGTAGCAAAAAAACATTATTTGTTTATATTTGCTTAACACCACTAAATACAACGTTTTGAAAAGAATCCTGCCTCTATTCTCCTATATCTTTCATCCGATTTTTATATCGATGTACGCCACCTTGTTTTATCTTTTCTTCAAGCATGATCTCTTTAGTACTCAGGAAAAATATTATGTGCTGCTTCAAATTCTGATCATCACCATTTTAGTACCCATACTGTTTTACCTTTTACTACGTTCGACGGGGCATGTGAATTCTATTATGATTCATGAAACTTCACAACGCAAAATCCCTCTGATTTTACAGTGCTTTTTGTATATTTTACTGGTAAAACGAAGCATCGTCATTAGCCGTTACCCTGAATTACATTTCTTTTTTCTGGGCGCTTTGTTTAGTACCATTTTGGCCTTGATTTGCTCCCTTTTTAAAATAAAAGCAAGCTTACACATGATGGCCCTTAGCGGATTCACCATTTTTGTAATTGGGCTGAACACACATCTTCAATTGCAAAATCCTTATTGGAGTGCTTTTCTGATTTTAATGACGGGAATTGTCGCTTCATCACGCTTAGAAATGGAAGCTCATTCTCCTAATGAGTTAGTAATCGGAACTTTTATTGGAATTTTACCGCAGTTATTATTTCTGTATTTATGGCTATAAAATGTAGAAAATTAATCCCGCATTCAGCGTTCTTACATTAATGTTTTGCCCTGAAACCGTTGTTACATTTTTAAACAAGGGGTTTAGTCCATAATTGAGGTAAAGATTCCAGGTGTTATAACCAACGGCCATGTATACGCTGTACTGAAGTCTGTTTATATCAGGATTGTTCGAAATTTTATGAGACTCTTCTCCGGTGTCTAAAAGAGACTTATTAGAAAAAACATAGCTTAGTTTAAATCCTCCATAAATTCTCCAGAATCTATAACTTTCGTAGGTCGAATTTCTCCAACGAAATTCTATCGGAAGATCAACCATATACTGTTTGTATCGGTTTGATTTAATATCATTGTAATCGGTTACTTCATAAGTCAACTTACCATCTGCACCTTTAGCAATAGTCAGGTTCTGGTTATAATTTTGATAACTCAAACCCAAACCCGTTGCAATGGCAACCGTTCTGCTTTTATTGATTGGCATATCACGCAGAAAACCGGTAGAAAGCCCGACAGAGAATTTATTTTGTTTAAGCCCTTGTGGAATCTGGGTCAGAAGATTATAGGTAACCGAAAAATAAAACTGATCTTCCCGATATAGTGAATCTATTCTAACAACAGGCTTCACTTCCGGTTTGACCTCCGGCTTTACTTCCTGGGCAAAAGAATTAAAAAACGATACTAAAAACAAACAGCTAAATAGTAGTCGCATATCGTATTTTGGTTTTAAAGAGTTTTTCAAGTAAACGTTTTTTAGGGTAGTTTTATTTCAATTACAAATATAATATAATGCCAGTTCAGGATACCATTTGAATGTAATTATTCGCTTTTCGATCCAAAAAAAACACCTTTTCTAAACTTTTTTCAATGAATCGTTAACAGAATCTAAAAAATAAATCTATTTTTCTTCTATCTTTTATACCTTTGTGTGTCATGAAAAGAAAACAGTTCATATTAAGTGTTTCTTTGGTTCTGATGATATTGTTCTCAATATTCTTTCAGTCCATACACAGTTATGAGCATATTGTAAAGCAGCTTTCAGAAAAACAATGCCACCACGATTACAATGATCCAAGTGGTGAAATAACGCACCAGCACCATAATTATGACTTATGTTATGTTTGTCATTTTGCTTTTGGTAGTTATATTGTTCCGGAAGAGATTGCGCTTCAGTTTCACCATTTCGATAACGAAATTCCGTACTTCTTTACTCTTTCAGAAAGATTATTTTCGTTTTCAGAGAGTGCCTATTTACTAAGGGGGCCTCCGCAGGCTATAGTTGCCTAAATTTCGAAATACACGAAATAAATTTAAACTCTTTCTAATCTAATTCTAAAAAATTGGTCAATTCCCCCATCCTGAAACTTTCAGGTTCGGCAAGTTGTACCGTTGATTTTAGTTTCAGATTGGAAGACAAATTCAATTAACTATAGCATCATTTTCAAATGAAAAAACTAATATTGGCCCTTATTTTAGGGTTTACGGGCATTCTTTCTGCTCAAAATTCGGTATCGGGAACTGTTATCGATCTTCAAAACAAACCCTTAGCCGGCGTATCTGTTTATGCAGCTGAACTACACAAAGGAACAACAACAGATGAAAACGGAAAATACGATTTTAAGAATCTTCCAAACGGAAGTTTCCGACTTTCTTTTACTCTTATCGGTTATACTACGCAAAGCAAGACCATTTCCAAACTCTTAAAAGAAAACACTTTAGACATTACCCTTACGGAATCTGTTTTTGAAATGGATGAAGTTGTGGTTTCAACTCCTTTCAACAAATTGCAATCGCAAAACGTAATGAAAGTAGAACATGAAAGCATTAAAACATTACAACAAAAAGGAACTTCAACTTTAATCGAAGGTCTGGCAACTATTCCGGGAGTTTCTCAAATTTCTACGGGAACTTCTATTGGAAAACCGGTTATTAGAGGTTTAAGCGGAAATCGTGTTTTAGTATACTCGCAAGGAGTTCGTATCGAAAATCAACAATTTGGAGACGAACATGGTCTGGGACTTAATGATGCCGGAATAGAAAGTGTCGAAGTAATCAAAGGGCCTGCTTCTTTATTATACGGATCTGATGCTTTAGGCGGTGTTTTGTATTTTAATCCTGAAAAATTTGCCGATGCGAATACCTTCAAAGCTAATTTTAGTCAAAAATATTTCACCAATACACAAGGAAGTAATTCTTCTATTGGCTTAAAAACTTCAACAGACAACTGGAAATTCTTAGCCCGAGGAAGCTTCAATACTCATTCTGATTACAAAATTGCCGACGGTGACCGTGTAACCAATACCCGCTACAATGAAACCGATTTTAAAACCGGAGTTGGATACAGCAACTCTAGTTTCTCCAGTGTTTTACGTTACAATTACAACAAGCTGGACATTGGTATTCCCGAAGAAGGAATCGCAGAACAGTCATCAAGCAAAAATACCATGTTCCCAAGACAAGGAATCTTCAACCATTTATTGAGTTTGAACAATGTGATCTTTTTTCAAAACTCTAAACTGGACGTTGATTTAGGTTATATTGCCAATGACAGAAGTGAATTTGAAGACAGCAACAACGCTTCTCTTCATATGAAACTGAATACTTTTAATTACAATACCAAATATCATTTTCCAAAATTCGGTAAAATTGAAACGATTGTAGGTGTTCAGGGAATGCATCAGACTAATAAAAATTCAGGGGAAGAATATTTAATTCCGGATGCGACTACAAATGACTTTGGTGCTTTTGGAACTGCAAATTACGAATGGAATAATAATGTTTTACAAGCCGGATTACGTTTTGACAATCGAAAAGTAACTTCTGAAGCTCACGGCACGGAAGGTGAAGAAGGTTATTTTCTGCCTTTAGACCGTTCCTTTGACAGTTTTAATGCTTCATTAGGATATAAAACAAAACTTGCAGAACCATTGACACTTCGATTGAATGTGGCTACAGGTTTCAGAGCGCCAAACTTAGCTGAACTTACGTCAAACGGAGTTCATGAAGGAACAAACCGTTATGAAGTTGGAAATGCTGCTTTAAAAAACGAGCAAAATGTTCAAACCGATTTAAACTTAGAATATAAAAACACGCACTTTGAGTTTTTCATCAACGGATTTTACAATCATGTGAACAACTACATTTACACTTCACCAACAGGCGAAGTACTTGATAACAACGATGTTTTTGCTTATGTTCAGAATGACGCCAAATTATACGGAGGTGAAGCAGGTTTACACTTTCACCCACATCCGCTGGACTGGCTGCATTTTGAAACCAGTTTTGAAACGGTAACCGGTAAAAAACAAAACAATGATTACCTGCCTTTAATTCCTGCTAATAACTGGAATAACACTTTAAGAACTGAATTTAAGATCAAAGACTGGCTTCAAGAAGGCTATGCTTCTTTAAATGTTTCTTCTACTTTTAGCCAAAATAATGTAAGTGGTTTCGAAACTGCTTCGAAAGGATACACTTTAGTGAATTTAGGTTTTGGCGGAACAGTAAAACTAGGCAAACATGCTTTCGATGTTAACCTAAACGGAAACAATTTATTGGATAAAAAATATATTGCTCACCTGTCAAGATTAAAAACGGACGGTATACCAAACATAGGACGAAATATTGTCCTTGGAATTAACTTCAATCTGTAACATTTTTAAACCATATACGACATATAGCTAAGATTAGTTAATACCTGACTAAGCAAGCTTGTATGCCTTATATGGTTTAACTTTTTATCATTATTATTTCACAACAAAAATGCTATTTTTGCTACAATCGTTAAACAAAAATTATGAAAAAAACATTTCTTCTAATGGCAATCACAACTGCAGGAATTTCGTTCGGGCAAGGCAAAATTCAGTATCCCCAAACTAAAAAAGGCGAAACGGTTGATGTGTATTTTGACACTAAAGTAAACGACCCGTATCGTTGGCTTGAAGACGATAAGTCGGCTGAAACTGGAGCCTGGGTAAAGGCTCAAAATGAGGTAACTTATGGTTATTTAGACAAAATTCCATTCCGCAATGAACTAAAAAAGCGCATGGAAAAACTATGGAACTATGAAAAGATCAGTGCTCCATTTGTAGAAGGAAAATTTACTTACTATTCTAAAAACAATGGACTTCAGAATCAATCTGTAGTTTATAGAAAAGGAAAAGACGGTAAAGAAGAGGTTTTCTTAGATCCGAATACTTTTTCGAAAGACGGTACCACTTCTCTTGGAGGATTAAACTTCTCGAAAGACGGATCAAAAGCAGCTTATGCTATTTCTGAAGGAGGAAGCGACTGGAGAAAAGTAATCATTATTGATGCTATCACTAAAAAAGTTCTGGAAGACACCATCGTTGATGTAAAATTCAGCGGGGTTTCATGGCATGGTAACAACGGTTTTTATTACTCTAGTTACGACAAACCAAAAGGAAGTGAACTATCTGCAAAAACCGATCAGCATAAACTGTATTTCCACAAATTGGGAACTTCTCAAAAAGAAGACAAAGTTATCTATGGAGCCGATCAAAAACGCCGATATGTAGGAGGTTATGTTACTGAAGATGACAAATACCTGGTGATTACTGCCGCCAATTCTACTTACGGAAATGAATTGTTCATCAAAGATTTAACGAAACCTAATAGTCCGATTGTAACGATTGTAGACAATTTCAACAGCAGCAATCAGGTTATCGAGAATGAAGGAACTAAATTATTTATAGATACAGACTTAAATGCACCAAACTCACGTGTAGTTACTGTTGATATCAGCAATCCAAAACCGGAAAACTGGAAAGATTTTATCAAAGAAACTAAGGACATCCTATCCCCTACAACTGGTGGTGGATTCTTCTTTGCCAATTATACCAAAGATGCAGTTTCATTTATACAACAATACGATTACAATGGAAAACTAATCCGTGAAATCAAACTTCCTGCAGTAGGTAGTGCCGGTGGATTTGGAGCCAAAAAAGAGGACAAAACATTATATTACAGCTTTACCAATTATACGACTCCCGGAACAATCTATTCATTTGAACCAAAATCAGGTAAATCTGAAATCTATCAAAAACCAAAAGTTGATTTTAAAAGCGAAGATTACGAATCAAAACAAGTGTTCTACACCTCAAAAGACGGAACAAAAATTCCGATGATCATCACTTATAAAAAAGGATTAAAATTAGACGGTAAAAACCCAACTATTCTTTATGGATACGGCGGATTCAACGTTAGCTTAACTCCTAGTTTCAGTATTGCAAATGCCGTTTGGTTAGAAAACGGAGGCGTTTATGCTGTTGCCAATTTAAGAGGTGGTGGTGAATACGGTAAAAAATGGCACGATGCCGGAACTAAATTGCAAAAACAAAATGTATTTGACGATTTTATTGCGGCTGGCGAATATTTAATTGCACAAAAATATACTTCTTCAGACTTCCTTGCTATTCGCGGAGGTTCTAACGGAGGTTTATTAGTGGGAGCGACTATGACACAGCGTCCTGATTTAATGAAAGTTGCTTTACCGGCTGTTGGTGTAATGGACATGTTACGTTACCATACTTTTACTGCCGGTGCAGGTTGGGCTTACGATTACGGAACAGCACAGGATAACAAAGAAATGTTTGAATACCTAAAAGGATACTCACCAGTACAAAACGTAAAAAAAGGTGTTCAGTACCCTGCAACTATGGTAACTACCGGTGATCATGATGACCGTGTGGTTCCTGCACACAGTTTTAAATTTGCTGCTGAACTGCAAGAGAAACAAACAGGTGAAAATCCGGTATTAATTCGTATTGATGTAAAAGCAGGTCACGGTGCAGGAAAATCTGTTGCCGCAACTATTCAGGAAAATGTAGATGTTCAGGCGTTTACACTTTACAATATGGGAATTAAAGCTTTACCCAAAAAGTAAACCTTTAAGCTAAATTTTTTAGCCACGAATTCACGAATTATTCTGTGAGTTCGTGGCTTTATTTTTTTGCCACAGATTAAAAAGATTAATATGATTTTTAATCTGTGAGAACCATATTAATCTGTGGCTAACTTTTATAAATCTGCATGAAAAATAATTCGTGAATTTGTGGCTTTTTTTACTCTGAATTTCGCAAGAACGTTTTGTTTGAGCTTGAGAATTTACCGCAAAGCACGCGAAGATTTTTTATACAAAAGTATATTCAGAAGATGCAAAGTGCGCAAAGCGTTGTGTTGAACCAGCTTTGCGAACTTTATGTTTTTACAAAACCCGGCCGATACAAAAACTTTGCATACTTTGCAGTAAAATTAAATCTGCGGAATCCCCGTGAAAATAATTCGTGAATTCGTGGCTTTTTTTTGCTCTGAATTTCACAAGAACGTTTTGTTTGGGCTTGAGAATTTACCGCAAAGCACGCAAATATTTTTTATACAAAAGTATATTCAGAAGATGCAAAGTGCGCAAAGCGTTGTGTTGAACCAGCTTTGCGAACTTTATCTTTTTACCAAACCCGGCTAATACAAAAACTTTGCGTGCTTTGCGGTAAAATTAAATCTGCGGAATCCCCTTGAAAATAATTCGTGAATTCATGGTAAACTTTTTAAATTTGAGAAACTAAAATCAAAAAAATGAAAATTGTAAAATGGGGAATTATAGGTTGCGGAAATGTAACGGAAGTTAAAAGCGGTCCTGCTTTCCAGAAAACTTCAAATTCAGCTTTAGTTGCTGTTATGCGCAGAGATGCAGCTCTTGCCGAAGATTACGCTAAACGTCATAATGTTCCTAAATGGTACTCCAACGCCATCGATTTAATTAATGATCCTGAAGTTGATGCCGTTTATATTGCTACACCTCCATCTTCTCATAAAGAATACACTATTTTATGTGCCAAGGCCGGGAAACCTGTCTACGTAGAGAAACCAATGGCTTTAAATTTTGAAGAATGCAACGAAATGATCAGCGTTTGCAAAGAACACAACGTTCCGCTGTTTGTTGCCTATTACAGAAGAAGTCTTCCAAGATTCCTAAAAATCAAAGAATTAATAGAACAAGGTAAAATAGGAACTGTCAGACATGTAAATTGTGTTTTATACCATCCGTTTGAGAAACGCTACGACGACGAAATCAATTTACCATGGACGGTTTTACCACACATTTCCGGTGGCGGAATATTTGTCGATTTGGCTTGTCATACCTTAGATTTTCTTGATTTTGTATTTGGTCCGATTAAATCAGTCCGCGGACATGCGAGTTCACAGCTCAAAGCTTATCCGGCAGAAGATTCGGTTTCGATGTCATTTTTGTTCGAAAATGGAATCCACGGAACCGGTTTATGGAATTTTGCCAGTTTTGAACGTTACGACAATACCGATATTGTAGGCGATAAAGGGAAAATTTCGTTCTCTACTTTCGGGAATGATCCTATTCATATTCAATATACAAACGGTGAAAAAGAAAGCATCACGATCGAAAATCCACTTCACATTCAATTACCACTTGTTGAAACGGTTGTTGCTGAAATTTTAGGCAAAGACGGTTTCTCACCATCAAAAGGAACCTCTGCTGCCAGAACAACCTGGGTGATTGATGAAGTATTGAAGGAGTTTAGAAATTCAAAATAAAGGACTGGCAGTTTTTTCTCTGCTATCATTAGCCTTAACCACAATCTTGTCATTTCGACTAAAAAGAGGCTCGAGCGATAGCGAACAGGCGAAGCAAATCAAATTAGCAGATCGACTAAGATTGGCGACTTTCAACGCGTAGTTTCTTTGCGGAATTGTTTGTGCGATTTCTCCTTTCAGTCGAAATGACAGGGCACAAAAAAAGAGGATATTCGAAATGAATATCCTCTTTTTCTAAAAACTAAAACTATATAAAATTATAAGCTGTATTTAAGACCTAAAGTCAATCCTAAACCTGAAATTCCAACATAAGAACTTAATTCGTTCATTGGTTTAGAAGAATCGTATCCTGACGGATTATACTCCTTATTATTAGAGTTTCCGTCTAAACGATCTACATATTTAGTATGAGTTGCAGAATATGAAGCAGTTCTGAAAGCAGTTGTTTCATTTAATTTATCTACACCATTTTCAGTATATATTGTAGTTTCTTTAGTCTTTCCGTGTACTGTAAAGTTACGGTATTCCAATTCTGCGAAAGCAGAAATATGTTTCCCTAATTTATAAGAGGTACCTAAAGATGCCATAAATCCGATTGTTGGATTTGGCTTAACTACATCTTTTGAGAAAGCATTTGTTGAGGCAACTTGATTTGCTCCTACAAAAGTATTATATTGTCTATCCGTTTTAATATCCAATGTACCATGAATAGGAACAATAACTCCTACTTTGGTATATGGCTCAAAACCATGAGCTTCTCCTAAAAACATCACGATTGCTGGTGCTAAATCAAAAGCTTTAATTTCTCCATTCGCTGTAAAACTTACATAAGTAGCTGCCGGACTAGTAGCTGGATTATATGAAATAAGTCTGTTAGTCGTTTGTGACATGGTTTTTTCATTACTTACATAGTAGTTAGCTGACATCTCAACTCCTAAACGTGCTGAGAATCTATAACCTGCAGTAATTCCACTTCTGAAACCTTGTCCAAAAGACCCAGTAACACTTTCTCTAGATGCCAATTTATTATTTGCTAAAGTACCTGCATAAACATCTCTGTTTGGCAATTGACCTCCAACGACAGGAAATTCTGTAGAAGCAGTTTGATTGAAGTAAGATGCACCCAATTTAAAATACCAGCTTTCCGGTTTATCTGCTTTTTCTGTTTGCGCCATTGTGGCCATAGAGCAAACTAATAACCCTAATAAAAATAGGTTCTTTTTCATAATTTTGATTTAATTAATTTTTACAAACATAGATTATTTTAACATAATCTTCTGGTTTGCGTTGTTAGACTTGGAACGAAATCGTTGTAATTTTGAGCAATATTACTAAAAAACTATTATGCATGCATAATTTTAACTTAAAAAAAATGCATTCTTTTAAATTTTAACTGTTAAAATCTAATTTAACTTAAAATTCACCTGCATTTTTTCCAATTCTATCAATAGCTCTGTTGAGATTTTTACTTTTAACCTGCGGCTTGGCATCGTTAATTTGTTTACAACCTTAATCTCCTCAACTTCATTCACTTCCTGAATCTTTGTTTCTTCCATTCCATCATCTTCCCTGTCATTTTCTTCTTCAAAAGTAGTTTCTTCAAAATCTTTTGGCGTTTCGACCTCAACCAATCTCTTTACTTTTTCCAATTCCATGATCTCAAAAGTCACTGAATTGTCGCCTTTATTCTCGCTAAACAAATGACTTAACCTGTGGATAAAATCTGTCTGCAGGTCTTTTATGTTTAACAGTAAAATCAGCTTTTTGGCAAAAGCTTCCAAAATGTCCTGCAATTGTCTTATTTCAACAAATTGCATTCTTGGATCTGATTTCTTACCGGTGTCATGATTTACCCAACCGTCTTTTATTAATATTTTGATGAAAGCAAAATTATTCTGAATTAAGAAATGGCGGAATTTTAAATACTCTTCCCCAAAAATCTTGAACTCATAACTTTCGTCATACCCCTCTAAGTTAAAAACTGCCCAGCCTTTTCCATTTTTAGCCACACGGTGCTGAACATTGTTTATGATTCCGGCAAAATTCAGATTTTTACCCACAAACTCGTTCATACTTTTCAAGGATTCCAATTTGTTATTGCAGAAGTATTTCATCTCAAATCTGAAATCGTCCAATGGATGTCCTGAAATATAGATTCCGACAACTTCTTTTTCCTTCGCCAGTTTTTCCATGGTACTCCAGTCTTCACAAGGAGGCACGACAGGTTCAGCAATCTGTACTTCACTCGCTTCTCCAAACAAACTTACTTGTGAGGAGTTTTCGTTTTCCTGAAACTTAGATCCGTAACGCATCGCTTTTTCATAAAACGTAATTCCGTCACCATCATCATGAAAATACTGTGCTCTTGTTGTTCCTTCAAAGGAATCGAAACCACCCGCCAACGCCAGGTTTTCGATTGCTTTTTTATTAGCGGCACGCAAATCAATACGTTTTGCCAAATCAAAAATCGATTTATATCTTCCGTCTTTTCTGTTTTCTACGATAGTTGCAACAGCTCCTGAACCCACTCCTTTAATCGCTCCCATTCCAAAACGAACTGCATACTCATCGTTTACAGTGAATTTATAAAAAGATTCGTTCACATCTGGTCCTAAAACCTGCAAGCCCATTCGTTTACATTCTTCCATAAAAAACGATACTTGTTTGATATCGTTCATGTTGTTTGAAAGAACCGCCGCCATATATTCTGCCGGATAATGTGCTTTTAGGTAGGCTGTTTGATAAGCAATCCAGGCATAACAAGTCGAGTGTGATTTGTTGAAGGCGTAACTCGCAAAGGCTTCCCAGTCTTTCCAGATTTTCTCCAGAACTTTTGCATCATGCCCTTTTTTCGCGGCCTGTTCCACGAATTTAGGCTTCATTTTGTCCAGTACGTCCTTTTGTTTCTTACCCATCGCCTTACGCAAAACGTCGGCTTCACCTTTTGTAAAGTCAGCCAGCAATTGCGACAAAAGCATTACCTGCTCCTGGTAAACTGTAATTCCGTAGGTTTCTCCCAAATATTCTTCACAGGCATCTAAGTCGTATTTGATTTCCTCTTCTCCGTTTTTTCTTCGAACGAAAGATGGAATATACTCCAAAGGTCCCGGACGGTACAGGGCGTTCATTGCAATTAAATCTCCAAAAACCGTAGGCTTCAGATCCTTCATGTATTTCTGCATTCCGGGTGACTCATATTGGAAGATTCCAACCGTTTCACCTCTTTGGAAAAGTGCATAAGTCTCGACATCATCAATCGGAAATGTATCCGGATCCAGATCAATTCCGTTTCTGTA
This sequence comes from Flavobacterium sp. N502540, assembly GCF_025947365.1. Classification (NCBI taxonomy): domain Bacteria; kingdom Pseudomonadati; phylum Bacteroidota; class Flavobacteriia; order Flavobacteriales; family Flavobacteriaceae; genus Flavobacterium; species Flavobacterium sp. N502540. The sequence goes on along the minus strand of NZ_CP110012.1, from coordinate 1,973,655 downwards.
TTTTACCAGTTTAACGGTATCTTTTATAAGTGTAAGGGTCTTCAGACCCAAAAAGTCCATCTTTAGTAATCCTGCACTTTCTGCTACCGAGTTATCAAACTGGGTCACATACAAATCAGAATCTTTTGCGGTGGTAACGGGAACGAAATTCGTAATATCCGATGGCGTAATGATTACACCACAGGCATGAATTCCGGTATTTCGCATTGATCCTTCGAGAATCTTTGCCTGCTGAATGGTTTCTCCTGCCAAATCATCTTCATTGGCAATCGAAATCAGCTCTTTTACATTATCATATTCATCAGAACGAAGTGCTTTTTTAACCTCATCCTCACTTTCTGAAATAAAACGCGCTAAATTCCATTTGGATGGCATCATTGCCGGAATCAGTTTTGCAATTCTATCGGCTTCAAACAACGGTAAATCCAGTACACGAGCCGTATCACGAATCGCAGATTTGGTTGCCATTTTACCGTACGTAATAATTTGCGCTACCTGATTCTGACCGTACTTATTAATTACATAATCCATAACACGTCCACGCCCCTCATCATCAAAGTCAATATCAATATCGGGCATCGATACACGGTCAGGATTAAGAAAACGCTCAAAAAGTAAATCGTACTTAATCGGGTCGATATTCGTAATTCCTAAGCAATACGCTACCGCAGAACCGGCTGCAGATCCACGACCGGGACCTACCGAAACGTCCATATTTCTGGCTTCGGCGATGAAATCCTGAACGATCAAAAAGTACCCCGGATATCCTGAATTCGAAATGGTCAACAGCTCAAAATCCAAACGCTCCTGAATCGACTCTGTAATTTCGCCATATCGTTTTTTTGCTCCCACCATGGTAAGATGACGCAAATATTTATTTTCTCCTCTAACCCCGCCATCAGCCTCATCTTCGACAACGACAAACTCGTCGGGAATATCAAATTTAGGAAGCAATACATCGCGATAAAGCGAATATCCTTCAACTTTGTCTACAATTTCCTGAATGTTAATAATGGCATCAGGCAAATCCGCGAAGAGTTTTTTCATCTCCTCACCTGACTTATAGTAATATTCCTGATTAGGTAATCCGTAACGATATCCACGGCCGCGACCAATAGGTGTGGCTTGTTTCTCACCATCTTTTACACACAGCAAAATGTCGTGTGCGTTGGCGTCTTCTTTATTTAAATAGTAGGTATTATTGGTCGCAATTAATTTAACATCATGTTTCTTAGAAAATTCAATCAGGGTTTTATTCACACGGTTTTCATCTTCCTGATTGTGACGCATCACTTCCAGATAAAAATCGTCTCCAAATTGTTCTTTCCACCAAATTAGAGCTTCTTCGGCCTGAGTTTCACCAATGTTCAGAATTTTACTTGGAATCTCTCCGTATAAATTTCCGGACAAGACCATGATGTCTTCTTTGTATTTTTCAATAATACCACGGTCAATCCTCGGAACATAATAAAATCCGTTTGTAAAAGCGATCGACGACATTTTGGCCAGGTTGTGATAACCGTTTTTATTTTTGGCTAATAATACAATCTGGTTTCCATTGTCTTTTTTGCTTTTATCCAGGTGATTCTCGCAAACATTAAATTCGCAGCCTACAATTGGTTTTATCTCTGTCTCTGTAGGTTCTTCCCCTGCTTCGACCAGGGCTTTATTTTTGGCAGATGCCCCTTTATTGTGGTTCATAACGGCGCTCACAAAGTGAAAAGCCCCCATCATATTCCCGGTATCGGTCATGGCAACAGCCGGCATTCCGTTTTTAGCGGTAGCCGCAACGATATTTCCAACCCCTATAGTAGATTGCAGTACCGAAAACTGTGTATGATTGTGCAAATGCGCATATTTTGCTACTTTAAAATCTTCTCTGTCTGACTCTGAAATTGTAGTTCGTTCGTCATTAGATTCTAAAGCCTTTAACTGCTCTCTGATTTTGTCGGAAGCAGCTTTTAAGTTAATGTGTTTTAATCCGATTAACGGAAATTCCTGTGGATTTCTATTTTGGAATTCTTTAAAATAATCCTTTGGAACATCCAGCTCTTCTTTCGTAAAAACCTCTCTTCTGATTAACTCCAGAAAACAACGCGTAGTTGCCTCAACGTCGGCAGTTGCGTTGTGCGCTTCTGCAAAAGGCTTGTTGAAAAGGTAACTATGTAACTCCGTTAAGGTTGGCAATTTAAATTTACCTCCACGTCCTCCCGGAAGCTGTAATAATGAAGCAGTCACCTCAGTACAAGTATCCAAAACAGGCATCGACCCCATAGGAGAGTCTACTCCCATTCTATGGAATTCTGCTCCCATAATATTAACATCGAAACCTAAATTCTGACCAACGATAAACTTGGTTTTACTTAAAGCAATATTGAATTTCTCCAAAACTTCGGCCAGAGTGATTCCATCGGCATCGGCCAATTCTGTCGAAATTCCGTGAATACGTTCAGCGTCGTACGGAATATTAAATCCATCGGGTTTAACCAGATAATCCTGATGCTCTATGAGCTGTCCCATTTCGTCATGCAGCTGCCATGCGATCTGAATACAGCGAGGCCAGTTGTCAGAATCGGTTATCGGAGCATCCCATCGTTTTGGTAATCCGGTGGTTTCGGTATCGAATATTAAGTACATAGGTATAAAAAGACAAATTTAAAATTCTAAATTTCGAAAATTAACAGATCATAAATTACTGATTTAGTGACCGATAAAAATTCAAAAAATAAAAATGGTGGAAGTTCAAATTTACGCTTTTTTTCCGCTTGAAAAAATAAAGAATCATGAATATCATTCTTAGAAAAAAACGACTCATTTTCTTATAAAAAAGATACCTTTGAGCTTTAAAATCTAATCAAAAACGCATTTAATTTTATGAGAAAAATTTTACTTATTTCATTTATCCTTTTAAATCTTCTTAATTCCTGCAGCAGCGACAATTCCGATACAGTCAAACCCATTGCTTCCTTTACTCTATCAGCAACAGTAGTTAATGTTGGGGATGAAATTAAAGTAACCAATACCGCCACAGCAGGTGCAGAAATTGTATCCTATACTTTTAATTTTGGAAACGATATTACCTCTACCGAGAAAGAACCTACATTCTATTATTCTAAACCCGGAAAATATAGTGTTTCATTAGTTGTTAAAGATGCGAATGGACTTAGCACCACCAATACAATTGGAGTTACAGTGAATGATCTATATTCTTTTCCAACTCAAAATCCAATTACAACTAACAACGACTCTGATGTATTCCCTATAGAAATAGGTGTTTACGAAAATAAAGTATTCTATACTGAAGGCTACAGAACCATATTAACATCATCTCCCCAATTATACCGACATGTAGCATATGATGAAACAACCAAAACTTTTACCACGAAAATGGTTGCTCAAAAGTTTGCTAATTCAGGACATTCATACACTACTTTTCTAAACAACGGAAATAAAATTGTGACAATGGTTGAGTCTCTTAATTATATAGGAGGCCGAGAAGTAGAATTAAACTCCAATTGGGAATTCGTTCAATCCGGCAGCTCAGGCCAAATCACTTATGGTTCAATTCAAAATAATAACCAATATTATTTTTATGGATCTTATAACGAAAATCCTTCCATCGAAATTAGAAATAATACCGGTCAGGTTATAAGTCGAAAAACTTACGAAAACACACTTAAAAATGCATTTATCGGGCATTTAATTAAAACAGGAAATACATACGTTGCTTTTGGAGGTAAATATGACCCATCAACGACAGATGCGTTTATGAATTACAAACCCATAATACTATTTCTTAATGAAAATCTCGAGATAACCAATCAAAAAACATACGAGACAGGCAGCTTAAATACTTCCTTAAAAGAGTGGAATAACCTAAATGGCTTCTTTAAAGTAATAAACCTTACAAATGGAAATTTAGCCCTATACAGCCACAATGAACTAAGAGTTACAACACCTCAAGGGGAAGAGCTTAAATTAATTAGATTTAATGGCAGCGGAAACTTACAGGGACTTATAGGAGTTGATAATGGTTTTATTGTTTCCAGTGCCCGAAAAATAGAAAAATATGACAACCTAGGAAACGTAACAAAATCTATTTCATCCGAAGGAACAAATCATTCTGATTTTGTCAAAAAAGGAAATGTAATTTATTTTGCAATTGCGAGGCCGGACCTTTATCAGAATTACTCTCTTTACAAAGTGAGACTTGGAGCCATAGATTCCAACCTTACTTACCACAAACTATAAACTTCATGAATTAAAAAATAAAAGAGGAAGTCTCAAAACAATGAGATTTCCTCTTTCTTTTTTCTTTATAAGAAAGGCATCCTAAATAACGCAGGTTTTATCCACACCCGTTACTATTTTTATTCTTTTCCATTCACAAAAACCATCAGCGAAATTGCTAAATACGGAATGTCTTTTAAAATAAAAAAATCGGTTACAGGAAATCCTTCAACCATTTTAAAAACACCCGGAGTGGTCACCAGAAAACTCAATGTTGTCACAAATATAACCGCTGATGCAAAGCCCGCATAAAAACCAATTCTCCTTAAAAACAAAGAAGCCAGTAAACCAATCCCTGTTAACACTTCAAAAATTCCAATAAGATTTGAAACCTGCTGAACCGACATTACTTTGTACATCCAGCCCATGGCAAAATGATTTTCGACCAATTCTTTTATAGCTCCGGCTTCCACTGCTGTAAACTTAAAAAATCCTACCCAAAGCAAAATAATTACAGTTCCCAAAACTCCCAGTTTGTAAGCAAATTCATTTAAATTCATAACATTATTTTTAAAATTAGAATGTTCAAAATTAGCACTAGCTTTTAAAAGCAAATGTCGGATACCCGTCATTATCCGTTAATTTTTCCACAAGCAATCCTCTGCTTCTTCATTTAATTTCATTCTAAAAAAGAAAAAAATACGCTTCTTGGATGTCGTATTATTTCCATTAAAAAAACACAAATACACATTCCTCCTCAAGGTGTCAAAGTACGCTTAAAAAGTGTTTTTATCTGAGATTCCAGAAACCTAAAAAGAAATTCAAAATCAACAAAAAATATCTTTTTTACTGATTTTGTTACATTTTTCAAACCTAAAACCTGTATTTTATAGCGATTTTAAAGCAAATCCATCAATCAACAAATTTCAAAGCTGTTCTCTGGAAATTAACTTTGAGAAGAAAAACAATACTTATCTGCTATTCTTTTTTCGGCCAAAAACAGATTTTTCAAAAGCCAATCGCAATTCGTATTTTTAGTTTGGGTATCGTATATAATGAAATATTGAAATTGACCACTTTTTAGCTTTTTTTAATTTTGCTTTCCTATTATATATAAGCAGAAATTGCTGTGGTTATAGAAATTACAATTAAAAAAACAAAACAATGAGTAAGACATTATTTGACAAAGTATGGGATTCACATGTAGTGCGTAAAATTGAAGATGGACCAGATGTGTTTTTTATTGACCGCCATTTTATTCACGAAGTTACAAGTCCCGTTGCTTTTCTAGGATTAAAAGCCAGAGGCGTTTCCGTTCTATATCCGGAGCGTACTTTTGCAACTGCAGACCACAATACTCCGACTATTAACCAACACCTGCCAGTACAAGATGCCTTATCTGCTAATCAGCTGAAAGCTCTTGAGGACAATGCCAATGAATATGGAATTTCGCACTGGGGACTAGGGCACATTAAAAATGGAATTGTACACGTAGTAGGTCCTGAAAACGGAATTACTTTGCCTGGTGCTACTATTGTTTGCGGTGATTCACACACGTCTACACATGGTGCTTTTGGAGCCATTGCTTTTGGTATCGGAACTTCCGAGGTTGAGATGGTTCTTTCTACGCAATGTATCATGCAGCCAAAACCAAAGAAAATGCGTATCAACGTAAACGGTCAGTTAAGCAAAGGAGTTGGCCCAAAAGACGTTGCACTTTACATCATTGCTCAATTAACTACTTCGGGCGGAACCGGTTATTTTGTTGAATATGCCGGAGATGTTTTCGAAAATATGACCATGGAGGGCCGTATGACGGTTTGCAACCTAAGTATTGAAATGGGTGCCCGAGGCGGGATGATCGCTCCGGATCAGACTACTTTTGATTTCCTTGAAGGAAGATTATTCACGCCAAAAGGAGAAGCATGGGAAAAAGCGGTTGCCTATTGGAAAACCCTAAAAACGGATCCTGATGCTGTTTTTGATGCCGAATTGAACATCAACGCTTCCGATATCGAACCAATGATTACTTATGGTACTAACCCGGGAATGGGAATTGGTATCTCAAAACATATCCCGAACGCCAACCAGGTTGAAGGCGGTGAGGAAACTTATAAAAAATCTCTTGCCTACATGGGCTTTAAAGAAGACGATGTAATGATTGGAAAGCCAATTGACTATGTTTTCTTAGGAAGCTGTACCAATGGACGTATTGAAGATTTCAGGGCTTTTGCCGAAATTGTTAAAGGAAGAAAAAAAGCGGACAATGTAACGGCTTGGCTAGTTCCCGGCTCTCATGTTGTTGAAGCTCAAATTAAAGAAGAAGGTATTTTAGATATTCTTACGGATGCCGGTTTCGTATTACGTCAGCCGGGATGCTCTGCCTGCTTAGCGATGAACGACGACAAAGTTCCTGCCGGAAAATATGCGGTAAGTACCTCCAACAGAAATTTTGAAGGCCGTCAAGGACCCGGTTCCAGAACATTATTAGCAAGTCCGATTATGGCTGCTGCAGCTGCTGTTACCGGAAAACTAACAGACCCAAGAGAATTATTTTAATTCTTGCTGTAAGCTTTAAGCAATAGACTTTAAGCTATAATCAGATTATTAAAAAAGGCTTACTGCCTGAAGCAAATAAAAAAACAAACGCTGTGCAAAAAGCTTAAAGCATACAACTTATAGCCTAAAGCAGAAAAACAGCCTAAAGCAAAAACAAAAATGGCATACGATAAATTTAATATACTTACCAGCAGTGCAGTGCCGCTGCCAATTGAAAACGTAGACACCGATCAAATCATTCCGGCTCGTTTTCTGAAAGCAACTAAACGTGAAGGTTTTGGAGACAATCTGTTTAGAGACTGGAGATATAACGGAGATGACACTCCAAAAACTGATTTCGTTTTAAACGATTCAACTTATAGTGGAAAAATTCTCGTTGGAGGAAAAAACTTCGGCTCAGGATCTTCGAGAGAACATGCTGCCTGGGCGGTTTACGATTACGGTTTCAGAGCTGTAGTTTCAAGTTTCTTTGCTGACATTTTCAAAGGAAATTGTCTGAACATCGGAGTTCTTCCAGTTCAGGTAAGCCCTGAATTTGCCGAAACCATTTTTAAAGCCATCGAAGCTGACCCTAAAACAGAATTGGAAATCAATTTACCGAATCAAACGATTACTTTATTGGCAACAGGCCAGCAAGAATCATTTGCTATTAACGGATACAAAAAAAACAACATGATTAATGGCTTTGATGACATTGATTATTTACAAAATATCAAAGAAGACATTGTGGCTTTTGCCGACAAACTTCCTTATTAAAAAATCAGTTTCAGTCCTATGAGACCCGACAGTTTTTTTTTAATCTGTCGGGTCTTATAACTTAAACAAAACCAGACAACACAACAACAATCTATTTGTATAAAGGAATTTGGAAAATCAATATGAAAAAAAGAAAAATTGAAATAATGGATACGACACTCCGTGATGGCGAACAAACCTCGGGAGTCTCATTTTCTGCTGCAGAAAAACTGACCATTGCACAATTACTGTTGGAGGAATTAAATATTGACCGAATCGAAATTGCTTCTGCACGTGTAAGTGAAGGAGAATTTCAGGCCGTAAAAGGCATCACTACCTGGGCAACCGAAAAAGAATACATTAATCGTATTGAAGTTCTTGCCTTTGTAGACGGTGGTGTTTCGATAGAATGGATGAAAAAAGCTGGTGCAAGAGTTCAGAATTTATTAACCAAAGGCTCCCTAAATCACCTCACTCATCAATTAAAAAAAACACCTGAACAGCACTTTTCTGAAATCGCACACATCATCAGTTTAGCCCAGGAGAATGATATTGAAACCAATGTTTATCTGGAAGACTGGAGCAACGGAATGCGAAATTCTCCTGACTATGTTTTTCAATTTCTGGATTTTCTATCCACTCAGCCCGTTAAACGAATTTTACTTCCGGATACTTTAGGCGTGTTAATTCCGTCGCTGACTTTTGAGTTTATCTCGAAAATCAGAGCCCGATATCCTAAAATTCATTTCGATTTCCACGCTCATAACGACTACGACTTAAGCGTTGCCAATGTTATGGAAGCTATAAAAGCCGGTATCAATGGACTTCATGTGACCGTAAACGGAATGGGAGAACGTGCCGGAAATGCACCACTCGAAAGTACCGTAGCCGTAATAAACGATTACCTGCCTGAAGTGAGCATCAACATTAAGGAAACTTCTTTGTACACCGTGAGTAAACTGGTAGAAACTTTTACCGGTTACAGAATTCCTGCCAACAAACCAATTGTTGGAGACAATGTTTTTACACAAACTGCCGGAATTCATGCCGACGGGGACAATAAAAACAATCTGTATTTTAATGATTTGCTTCCGGAACGCTTTGGAAGAAAACGAAAATATGCTTTGGGGAAAACTTCAGGAAAAGCCAATATTGAAAAGAATCTTCAGGAATTAGGTTTAAAATTGAATCCGGAAGATTTGAAATTGGTCACACAAAGAATCATCGAATTGGGAGACAAAAAAGAGACGGTAACCAAGGAAGATCTCCCGTACATCATTTCTGATGTTCTGGACAGCCATACTTACGAAGAAAGAATAAAAATTGAATCCTATATATTAGTTCACTCAAAAGGAATGCGCCCGTCAACGACTTTATGCCTAAAATTCGGCGATGAAGTTATCGAAGAAAATGCGCAGGGTGACGGTCAGTTTGATGCTTTTATGAATGCTTTATCCAAAATTTATAAAAGCAAAAAACTAACACTTCCCAAATTAATTGACTATGCCGTAAGAATCCCTCCCGGAAGCAGCTCTGATGCCTTGTGCGAAACCATCATCACCTGGGTCAACAACGGAAAAGAATTTAAAACAAGAGGATTAGATTCTGACCAAACTGTTGCTGCGATTATTGCAACTCAAAAAATGCTTAATATAGTTACTTAACATAAAAGACAAAGGTTCAGAGAGGCAAAGGTACAAAGACTAAAAAATAGAGTTTCCACCCCAATACCTCTGAACCTTTGCCTCTCTGAGCCTCTGAACCTTAAATAACACACATAGAATGAAATTAAACATAGCCCTTTTAGCAGGAGACGGAATTGGCCCTGAGGTAATAAACGAAGCGGTAAAAGTATCTGATGCTATTGCAAAAAAATTCAATCACGAAATAACATGGACACCAGCTTTAACCGGAGCATGCGCAATTGACGCTGTTGGAGTTCCTTATCCTGATGAAACTCACGAAATATGCATGAAAGCCGATGCTGTTTTATTTGGAGCAATCGGTCATCCAAAATATGATAATGATCCAAGTGCACCGGTACGTCCGGAACAGGGTTTATTACTCATGCGTAAAAAATTAGGATTGTTTGCGAATGTACGTCCGACCTTCACTTTTCCATCCTTAATTGACAACTCTCCTTTAAAAAGAGAAAGAATTGAAGGTACTGATCTGGTTTTTTTAAGAGAATTGACAGGAGGGATTTACTTTGGGGAAAAAGGAAGAAAAGATAATGGCGACACAGCATTCGACAATTGTGTTTACACCAGAGCTGAAGTACAGCGACTGGCAAAAAAAGGCTTTGAATTGGCAATGACCCGCAGCAAAAAATTATGCTGTGTTGACAAGGCGAACGTTCTGGAGACTTCGCGTTTATGGAGAGAAACGGTACAAGCTATGGAAAAAGACTATCCGGAAGTTACTGTATCTTACGAGTTTGTGGATGCCGTTGCCATGAGATTGGTTCAATGGCCTAATTCTTACGACGTTCTGATTACCGAGAATTTATTTGGAGATATTTTAACTGATGAAGCTTCTGTAATCTCAGGCTCGATGGGATTAATGCCATCTGCTTCTGTTGGAGAACACACTTCTCTTTACGAACCAATTCATGGATCTTACCCACAGGCTACAGGATTGAATATCGCAAATCCGCTGGCTACTATTTTATCAGCTGCCATGATGTTTGAAGATGCTTTTGGATTAAAAGGCGAAGCCGAAGCAATTAGAGCAGTGGTAAACCAATCCTTAGAACAGGGAATTGTTACCGAGGATCTGGCTCCAAAAGGCACTAAAGCTTATAAAACCAGTGAAGTTGGAGACTGGCTTGTCGCTAACTTATAGTTTATTTTAGTTTCAGGTTTCAGGCTTTTGGAACATGAAACTTGAAACCTGAAACAAAAAAAAAGGGATCAACGCAAGTTGATCCCTTTTATATATTTAGAAAAAAATATTAATATCCTCCTCTGTTACCACCACGGTCATTTCCACCACGGTTGTTTCCGTAACCTCCGCGAGAATCACCTCCACGGTTGTTATTGAAGCTTCTTCTTTCACCTTCAGGTTTTGGTTCAGATTTATTAACCACAATTGTACGACCTTGAACAGTAGCTCCGTTCAATTCATCAATTGCTTTTTGAGCCTCGCTGTCATTTGGCATCTCAACGAAACCAAATCCTTTGCTTCTTCCAGTAAATTTATCAGTAATAATTTTAACTGAATCTACTGCTCCGTAAGCCTCGAAAGACTCTCTTAAATCTGCTTCCTCAATACTGAATGGAAGGCTTCCAACAAAAATGTTCATATGTACTTATTTATAATAATGTAGCAAATGTAACTTTATTTTTCTGTAATCTACTATATATTAGTTTATTTATGTTTTTATTTTGATTTAAAAAAATAGATACCAATAAAACCAAACTATGGCAAATTAAATTTCTAATTCTCAAATGTTGCCGAAATTGGAATTTTGTAAAAAACACCCTCGGTAAAACTAATTTTTGGCTTTTCAGTATCCTTTTGATCCTCGTTCAGAGCGTTAAACTTAAAGGTTCCTGAAATTGTTTTATTCTCTGCATTAAACTCAGTAATCACGATTTGCCCATCCCCTCTATCTGTACCGGTAGAAAAACGGTAGGATTGCGACGACTGTGTATTAGTGTAATTTGCTGTCGTGATATTATCACGACCAAGAGCATAAGTCTGCACTCCCGTATTCGGAACTTTTAAAACTACTTTCTCAAATCCCAAATCACCTTCAATAACAATACCGCCGCTCACAGAGCTATAAGCCTTATAGGTTGTAGCGCGCCAAAACACGTTTTCTTTTAAACTTTGGAAGGCCGGATTATTAAATTTTATATCTTCAGAACAGGCAGAAACAATAAAAAGCAGTAATACTAAAGAAATTATTTTTTTCATATCACAGTAAATTTGAGGCAAAAATAACCTCAATTAAGATAATTATTTAAAAAATGAAGTTAAAAAGGATATAAATGCTACAGAAATACACCTTAAACGCATTTAATATGATTTTGAACGTATAATTCATAAAAAAATTATATCTTTGCGCCCTTAATTAACAGGGGTCGAGTACCTCAAAATTTAATCATACGATTATGTCAGTAAAAATTAGATTACAAAGACACGGTAAAAAAGGAAAACCTTTTTACTGGGTTGTAGCTGCAGATGCACGCTCAAAAAGAGATGGTAAATACTTAGAGAAAATCGGTACTTACAATCCAAACACAAACCCGGCAACTATCGACTTAAACCTTGATAGTGCAGTTAAATGGTTACACAATGGTGCACAACCAACTGATACTGCTAGAGCAATTCTTTCTTACAAAGGAGCTTTATTGAAACACCACCTTGATGGAGGTATCCGTAAAGGAGCTTTAACTCAAGAGCAAGCTGATGCTAAATTAGCTGCATGGTTAGAAGCTAAAGCTGGAAAAGTTGATGCTAAAAAAGATGGTTTATCAAAAGCGCAAGCTGATGTTAAAGCTAAAGCTTTAAAAGCAGAACAAGAAGTTAATGCTAAACGTTTAGCTGCTGCTGCTCAAGCTGAAGCTGACGCAATTGCTGCTGCTACTGCTGCTGAGGCTACAGAAGAAGTTGCTGAAGTTGAAGCTTCAACTGAAGAAACTGCTACTGAAGAGAATAACGAAACAACTGAAGCATAATTTTAGCTGGCGAGAATGCGTAAAGAAGAATGTTTTTATTTAGGTAAAATCGCTAAAAAATTTAGTTTCAAAGGTGAAGTTCTGGCTTATTTAGACACGGACGAACCTGAGTTATACGAAAATCTGGAATCAGTGTTTGTTGAATGCAACAAACACTTGGTTCCTTTTTTTATTGAAACAAGTTCTTTACACAAAAACGATTTTCTTAGAATTCGTTTTGAAGATGTAAACACAGAAGAAGATGCTGATGCCCTTATTGGCAATGCCATTTATCTTCCTTTAACGATGTTGCCAAAACTTTCCGGCAACAAATTTTATTTCCACGAAGTAATCGGTTTTGAAATCGAAGACCAGCGTTTAGGTGTTTTTGGAAAAATAGCTGCTGTAAACGATACAACAGCACAACCTCTTTTTGAAGTTTTAAATGGTGAAGTCGAAATGTTAATTCCAATGATCGACCAATTCCTTGTAAAAATAGACCGTGAAAATAAAAAGGTTATCATGAATCTTCCCGAAGGTTTGGTAGAGATGTACCTTTAATTAGATCGTTAGACTAACTTAGATTTAGACTGATTTTATTATTCTTACAATTAAAAATCTTGTCATCATTATCACCTATTCAATCTGAAATTAAAAATCGTTAATCTTCACTCACAAATCAAGATGTTTCAATTCAAACAATTTTCAGTTCTACAAGACAAAACCGCTATGAAAGTTGGCACTGATGGTGTTTTACTGGGCGCTTGGGCACCTATAAATCATAATCCATTTAGTGTTTTAGACATTGGCGCCGGAACCGGCATTATTGCTTTAATGCTGGCACAAAGAACAAATGCAGAACAAATTGACGCGCTTGAAATTGACGAGGATGCTTATGAACAAGCCGTAGAAAATTTTGAAAACTCGCCCTGGGGAGACCGTCTATTTTGTTTTCATGCAGGTTTAGATGAATTTATAGAAGAACCGGAAGACGAATATGATCTGATTGTTTCGAATCCACCCTTTTATGCTGAAGATTATAAAAGCGAAAACGAACAACGTGATTTAGCGCGCTTTCAGGACGCAATGCCTTTTGAAGAATTAGTTGAAGCAGCGGATTTACTTTTATCTGAAAATGGAATACTTGCCATAATTCTTCCTTTTAAAGAAGAAGAAAAATTTATTGCCTTAGCCAAAGAATCCGAATTATACCCTGTCAAAATTACACGGGTAAAAGGCACTCCTACAGCTGTTGTAAAGCGTAGTCTTTTGGCTTTTAGCCGTAACGAAACTCCACAACCTGAAGTTGATGAATTAACAATAGAAATTGACCGACACGTTTATACTCCTGAGTATATCGAGCTTACTAAAGATTTTTATTTAAAATTTTAAACCTGCTCAAAAAGACTCTTAAACTGATATAGAATTCTCTCGATTAAACGTAAATCTTCGGTCACAATCTCGGCGCTTCCTTTCATTTCCTGCTGAAAAACAATTTGCTTTTTATAGGACGTTTCCAATCCGTTTGGAAGTGCTACATCCAATAGCAAATTTCCATCTTTATCCGGAACCAGAGAAATATTTCGAATTCTTCCTTTTAACACTCCAAATTCTCTGTCGGGAAAATTCGCTAATCTGATGTTCACCATCTGACCAACTTTTATTTTCCCTGAATTCAATGCCGGTGCCTTTACCTTACCTACAAAACCATTTTTGGTATCCGGAATAATCGAGAAGACGTTATCCCCAATATTAATAGTTTGATTCTCTGTCCAAACCTGCAAAAAAGTAACCACCCCACTCACCGATGATTTTAAAGCATACGCCAGCTCCCAGTCTTTTATTACTTTTTTAAGCTGATAAAAAGACTGCGCCATATTTCTTCCTAAAGTAACTTCTTCTTTAGTACCGCTGATTTGTGAGTTTTGACTCAATTTAGTATTGGTAATTAAAGCCGACTTTAACTGAGAAATGGAAGACAAAAGGGTTCTATAATTTTTTTGCGCCTGGAGATATCCCAGTTTTTTAGCTTCCATTTCCTGAGCAGAGATGATTCCTTTATTGAATAAGGTTTCAAATCTCGCCATTTCATTTTTCTGAAGCTGCAATTCACTTTCATTAATCACTTTTTGCTGCTGCAAAATCTCCAATCTGTCTTTGATCTGAACTTTTTCGGAAACCTGTGCCCGATTTTCTACTTCAAAAGGCTGTAAATTTTTATTTAGCTGTTCTGCCTGGTAGTCTTTCTGAAAAACAGCAAAAGCACTTTCAATCTCTCCTAACTGAGTATTTTTCAACCGTTCGAAAGGAAAGGCTCTCCGGGGATCATTGATATTGTATTCGTCAACGATTTTTTTCAACAAAAAAACATCTTTGTAATTAGCGGTATTTTCAATAACAGCAAGTGTGCTGTTTTTGGAAACGATCGATTTGTCTTTTACTAAAATTGCCTCAATACGACCCGATGATTTCGAAACGATCTTCTCCGGAGGGATATTGGTTGTAATTACAATTTGAGTAGTAACAACGTCTGGATATTTGATAAACCAGGACACGAAAAAAAGCATCACAATAATGACAAATATCAAAACGGTTCCCCAACGAATCATCCAATGTGGTACTTTGGTTAGAATATCCTGAACTTCTTCACTTCTTAGTTCAAATGTAGTATCTTCTGCCATGTTTTAATTTCCTAATTGTAATTGATTCTTAACCAGTTCAAAATAATTCCCTTTTTGCTCTACCAATACAGAATGACTGCCAATTTCGATGATTTTTCCTTTGTCTAAAACCACAATTTGATCTGCATTCATCACAGTACTTAAACGATGGGCGATCACCACAACTGTTTTATCTTTAAAGAAAACATCCAGTTTTTGCATGATTTCTTTTTCATTATTCGCGTCCAATGCCGATGTCGCTTCGTCAAAAAACAAAACTTCCGGGTTTTTATACACCGCCCTTGCAATTAACAAACGCTGTTTTTGTCCGGTACTCATCCCAAGTCCTTCAGCACCAATTTTGGTATTGTATCCTAACGGTAAACCTGAAATGTATTCTTTTATATTGGCTACGTCAGCAGCATAGACCAAACGTTCTTTATCCACTTTATCAACTCCGATTGCGATATTGTTAGCAATGGTATCACTAAAAATAAACCCTTCCTGCATAACAGCGCCGATATTGGATCTCCATGCTTTTTGCGAAATATTTTTCAATTGCGCATTTCCAATGTTTATCTCCCCTTTTTCAGGCTCATAGAATTTCAACAAGAGCTTCATTAAAGTTGTTTTTCCACTTCCGCTGACTCCTACTATTGCCGTTACTTTGTTAGCGGGAATTTTCAGCGTTAAATCCTCCAGAACGGGAATATCAGAACCCAAATATCGATAGGAAAGGTTATTAATATCAATATCCGAATCAAAAGGGACATCACTCGTCTGATAGGCTTCTTGCTGTGTTTCGTCTTCTTTCTCATGAATTTCAGACAATCTGGCCAATGATATTTTGGCATCCTGAAGCTCCCTGACGAATTCTATAAGCTGCGTAATTGGTCCATTTAAACTTCCTACTATCGAGCTAATTGCCAGCATCATCCCAAGTGTAATGGAACCGTCGATTACCAGTTTTGCCGATAGGAATATAATAAAGATATTTTTTAATTCATTGATTACAGAAGAACCTATAGTTTGTGTCTGCTCTAAAACAAGCCCTTTTATTGAAACTCTAAAAAGTCTGGCCTGTATATATTCCCATCCCCAGCGCTTTTGTTTTTCGGCGTTGTGCAGCTTTATTTCCTGCATTCCGTTGATCAGCTCCATCACTTTGTTTTGCTCACTGGAAACCTCTGCAAAACGTTTGTAATCCAGTACTTCTCTTCTTTTTAAAAATAAAGTAATCCATCCAAAATAAAGCAGGCTGCCTGCAAAAAACACCAGAAAGATCTTCAGATTAAAATAAGCCAGAACACCTCCCATCACAAACATATTGATCACAGAAAATAAGACATTCAAAGATGATGTTGTCAAAATTCGCTCAATTCTGCGATGGTCATTAATACGCTGCATGATGTCACCAGTCATTCGCACATCGAAAAACGAAATGGGCAGATTCATTAGTTTAATAAAGAAATCCGAAATAAGAGAAATGTTTATTCGGGTAGAAAGATGTAATAAAATCCAGCTTCTGATAAGTTCCAGACCTGTCCTTCCGGCAAAAAGAAACAATTGAGCAAAAAGAATCAGATAAATAAAATGAATGTTCTGATTTTGAATCCCGACATCTACGATACTTTGGGTTAAAAACGGAAAAATAAGTTGCAATAAACTACTGGCCAGTAACCCTATACTTAACTGCAATAGAAACGACCTGTACCGAAGCACGTATTGTGCCAACAACCCAAATCCGAGTCCGCGATTGTCTTCTTTATCAAAATCAGATTGAAAGAATTTAGGAGTCGCTTCAATCAATAATGCTATTCCTTCCTGAGTAGATTCGTCTGCATTGTTTCCGATCCAGAATTTAATAAAATCCGCTTTGTTGTATTCAATCAAACCAAAGGCAGGATCCGAAATATAGTAGGTGTGTTTTTTAATTTTGTAAAGTACTACATAATGATTTTTGTTCCAGTGCAAGATGCACGGAAGCGGAGCCTCTTCTAGTCTTTCCAGATTTAATTTTACACCTAAAGTTCTAAAACCGATTTTCTCGGCCGCATCACTCAAAAAAAGCAAATTACTACCTTCACGAGTTGTTTCACTGATGTCTCTCAACTCCTGAATGTTGATTGTTTTACCGTAATGTTTTGCTATTATTTTTAAACACGTCGGCCCACAATCTTTATAATCGGCCTGTTTATAATTGGTGAATTTTTTCAATTTAATTTAAAGTTATCATTTATGCGTGAACAGCTATATCTTTATCTGCCTTACAAAAATATAATATTTATCCGCCAAAAAATCGCAATTAATTGTTTTTCCTTCTGATTTATAGTTAAAAAACGACAATCATCTTAAAAAAAGGATTTTACAGGAATCTCATATACCGAACTTAAGACTATTAATGCCCATAATACCCCATTTAAAGCCTCTTATTCCTGTTTTCTTTAGCTAATACTATCTAGCACAATTTATACGGTTCTTTAACTTTATCACGAAACGATGGATTAATCCAAAAAAAAACAGAGAAGACACAAATCTTCTCTGTTAGAGTATTTAGAAACATATCTATTAGAAATACAACTTCTTTAGGACATGGCACTGGTTAACCCTAACCAATTAAAATCAACTCAGTGACCAATTTCCTAAGAATCCCTACACCAATCATCAATGTGGGGAAATTTGCTCAATGTTCCACGATCGAGCGCCTACAAATTAAAAAAAACATGACTAAATTCTAAAAAAGGCTATTTTGTACTTCTATTAAAACGCTAAAAAATTAATATCAAAAACGACTAAAGTCATTTTACCTGTCTTACACTTCAATTCTGAAACATTATATAAATATGAAGTGCTTAGCTTCCTACTTATTAAATGCTTTCCAACGCAGTAAGGTTACAAACAATCCTCAAGCATTGCCGGTATTGTACCATTCGAACAAATCGAATCACAAGCTACAAGAGTAGACGAACCTTTACCCGGACAAACACAACATCTTTTTGGCGGATTAATCGGTTGCCCTCCTATCATGCTTTTTTGCTCGAATGCACTTAGCTCCTGAGCACCTTCTAAGTTTAAAATGATTTTTAACATAACTAAAGGTTTTTGTTTTTTGAATTCATACTTCAATCATTTTAAGACAGCTGAAGCTTCTGTCTGCTGAAACTATTTTTAGCTATTATGCTGTTTTTTCCAAAACAACTTCTTCTTTCTCCTCGATATAATCGTTTAAAAAGTATTTTAGTTCTCCTAATTCATACTCAGCCGGAAAAACTTTATCATTTACAATTTTAACCGGTGTATAATTAAAATCATTTTTAGAACACCATTCATATTGTTTATTTATTTCCTGAGTTACCATCATATTTACAGAATCAACAGGCCATTTTTTCAACCATTTTTTAAGGCTCATACTTTTAATGTGCCAGTCTGAAATAGCCTCAACCGTTTTTCCTGGTGCGGATCTGTTTATGGTCAAAAGTCTCTCAACTACTGCTTTATATGGATTTTCCACATTCTCAGGATTTACGTTGAATAATACATTTAAATGTACTCTATCCGGGAACCTTAAAACTAAATCAAATGCTTCCTGAAATGTTTTATGACAATGTCCACAGCTAGGGCTGATGATTACTGATAACTTTACAGCTGCATTTCTATTCCCGAAATTCAATCCTCTTAAATCATCAAGTCCATTTATATGAGGTACTTTTTTCGATAGGAAGTTTAATAAAGAATAATTTCTTTTAAACTTTTTCATCTCTTTAAGCGAATTTTCGGTACCTAAGATGTTTTTTATAATTGTTTTCAAAACTGCCCAAATAGGAACAAGGAGTGCCAGTGAGAACAAGAATGGAAAAATTTCGGAAAAATTGAAACTCAATGTAAACAAATCGGATGCAAACCATATAGCACTCTGTGCAAAAATCAAAGAAGACACCACCAAACACATTACACACCATCTTTGAATTTCAAATTTTTGGATCCAAATTGAAGACACAATAACCGGTATCGCCAATAAGCTTAAAAAACCTATGAAAATTGAAGACTCCAGTGGTTTTACCAAAATTGCAATCAAACTGGCTCCAAAAAACATTAATGGCAAGTCAGGAAAGCTAATCCACTTACTCTCATTACCCTCTTTGTTATTGATTACAGAACTACAGGAAGAGTTTGAACTAAGATTGCAAAGTTTTGAAACAATACTATTCTTAAATCCCATTTTTTCCTGAACAATAAAAACACTCACAATGAATCCTAAAATTGATGTCGTTAAAAAAACGAAACTGAATAAACTGTACGTATTATAAAAAAAAGATAATCCAACTACCAATAAAAGTGGCAAACCATATTTCAACCAGCTGAATTCAACTTTTAAATTCTCTCTTGCAATTACATTGTTAGGTTCAATTGCAACTATAACCCCATTCCAGTCTAACAAAAACTTTTCATAAGCCATTTTCTGACTTCCTTTTTTCATCGTATTGATTCGAACAAAATTCTTTGCCTTTTCCACTAATATTAACTCTTCTTTGAAATAAGCCAAAAAATTTGAAGGCAAATCTACTATTTGCTCTTTCGGAACTCTTATCGCAGCATTCTCTACAGACAGTAAATCCAGAGAATCTGTTATCGCAAACAAACTAGGATAATTTGGATGAGAAAGAAACAAATCTTTAAACTCATTTTTAATCTCCGAGTACTTGTTTATTTGTAGAAATTTTTGGACAAGTTTTAACATCTTTTCGAGTCTTTAGAATCACAATTACACTGCAAATATTGTTGTTTTTATTGAGAAAAAAACGCTAGTAGTACACATTTTATTAATTATACTACATACAATTTATAAATTATATCAGTCCGAATATTTAATTCAATTAATTGATTACCAATAAATTAGCTTAAAAATAATTTATCAAAACCCCAAAAAACCCTATTCTCGATTAAGCGTTTTCCTTTTTGTATAGTTTTGATATATCAATAATCCTAATACAAACAAACATGGCAAATCGAGCACAAAAATTCGAAGATTTTCAATCTGAAAAACTGTCAAAAAAAGAGCAAAAAACTGTTCAGGGTGGTGACGAAAATAATATTCCAGGCGACCCAATCAGAGGAAACGGAAAAGGATCTAATTAATTAATCAGTAATAAAAAAAATAAAATCATGAAAAATAAAAAATTAAACTTCGAAAATTTCAAAAGCAATACACTTTCAAAAAAAGAGCAAAAATCAATTCACGGAGGTGACGATTCTAGTACTCCCATCGACAACACAATTGCTGGTGATCCAAATAGAGGAAATGGAAAAGGATCTAATTAATCAATAAAAAAAATCAAATCATGAAAAATAAAAAATTAAACTTCGAAAATTTCAAAAGCAATACACTTTCAAAAAAAGAACAAAAATCAGTTCACGGAGGTGACGATTCCAATACTCCCATCGACAACACAATTGCTGGTGATCCAAGTAGAGGAAATGGAAAAGGATCTAATTAATCCTTAAGGATCTACTAAAAATGGAAAATAAAAAATTAAATTTCGAAGATTTTACAAGCCATACACTTTCAAAAAAAGAACAAAAAACAGTTCATGGAGGTGACAACGATAGTAATAGAGGAAATGGCAACGGATCTACACAACTAATAAACCTACAACAATGAAAACTAAAAAAATAAAATTCGAAGATTTTGGAAACGAAAAATTATCAAAAAAAGAGCAACAAACCATTTTTGGAGGTGACGGTGACCCCAACAGAGGAAATGGAAAAGGAAGCAATGATGATAATCCTTAATAAAACCCCAAGAAAACTTTTAAATATTATTCGCAAACTGAGCTGGAGACACTCCAGTTCTTTTGCGAAATGATTTAGCAAAAGACACTGCATTCTTAAATCCTACACTTTCTGCAATGGCCTGAGTTGAATATTTACGATACATGTGGTTCGTAATCATCTCATTAATAACATAGTTAATTTTCAATTCATTTGAATATTCCCCAAAAGACTTACCAAATCGTTTGTTTACTACGTAAGACAAATAGGTCGTATTTGTTTTTATTTTCTTAGCCACGTAAGGCAAAGTAAAATCAGCATGCAAAAATTCCTGTTTACTTTCTAAAGCCAGCAATTTTTCTACTATTTTATTCTCTTTTGCCTCATCAATACTTAAATTGACATTCTCTTTCTTAAGTTGTAGCTCCTCAAACTCCGGCACAATCTCTTGTTCAGGTTCATTTTTCTTCTCTAAATTAGCTTTAAACTCTTCTATTAAAGCATTCATTTTTTTGTGGGCTTTATTTTTATCCCGTATGTTTTTTATCAATAAAAATACAATACCTATAAATAAAACAACATAAAATACTTTCAGAGCTTTGTTCAGAAAAACATCGTATTTATACTTTTCCTGAATGGTAATCATCTCACTGGTCAAATCTCCTACTCCAAGTTTATAATTTACTTCCAGAACCTCATCATTTAATTTTGATTCTGATTTTTCGTAATTATCAAGATAAATTTTTGAATGTTTATAAGCCAGTTCAGGCTCTTTTCGAATGTTATAAATCTTTGCCTGATAATAATTTGATTTCAGATGGTCTACCTGGTTGGTTTTAGTTATCTCACCAATAGAATCTGATTTTTTAAAAAACACCAATGCCTTATCATACTTCTTGGTATTATAATACAAGTCGCCTAAATTATAATTAGTAGTACATAAGATTTCCTGCATACTATTTTGATTGGCCAGAAAGATGATGTCGTAATACGTTTTTTCGGCATTTTTGTATTCTTTCAGCTCACCGTAAATATTCCCTAAACTTAATTTCGCCACAATCTTATTGTCCGGAAAATTTTGAGAAAAACTAATCGTTTTTTGGTAAAAATACTCCGCCGAGTCAAGTAAAACCTTCTTTTTAGGGTCTTTCATATAAAAGCTTTCATATGATCCCGCCAGACTGAGATTGATGTTACTTTTATTGTTAAGATACTGCTGTTTGGTATAAACGCTCTGGTTTTTATCCACAAAATCATTGAGGCTCCGCAAATCCTTAATCGCTAATCGATAATTACCTACAGCAACATTTATAGCCGCGATATTACTCTTAAACTTAACAATTTGAATAATATCCCCAATCTTTATGGAGAGTTTTATTCCTTGTTGGTAATTTTCGATCGCATCACTGTAATTCTCTCTTTTCCATTCTGATAATCCGGCATAATTATACAAATACGACCGAAGTTGAGTTTTTTCCCTATCATCCGGCATTTTATCTAAGTAATTTAAGGCTAACTGGTATTTTTCCTTAGATTTTACTGCATTTCCTTTTAACTGAATCAAATAAGACAATGCAGCATTTGCAAAGGCTAAATGCTTATTATTAGCCGATCTCGCCAGCTGATTAGCATATACGATCGAGCTGTCAACATTAGCATTTGCCGTTAGTCGAATTTTGTCTTGTAATATTAAGTACTCTTGTTCCGTAAAAACCTTTTTCTCCTGAGAAACAGCGACATTTACAACAAAAAAGAGTATAAAAGAGATGATCAGCCTCATTCAATTCGTTTTTTGAATCTCAAAAATAGCTTATAAATTCACAATAAACTAAAATTAATTCGTGTTTATACTATTTTCCTTCTAGACCATTTATAAAAATATAACAATTTAACAGTATTTTGTTATATTTTTATTGCGTAGATTTGTATTATAAAACTATCAAAAATGAAACCAGACCTATTTCAAGCACCAGATTACTATAACTTAGATGACTTATTGACAGACGAACACAAATTAGTTCGTGAATCGGCGCGAGCCTGGGTCAAGAGAGAAGTTTCCCCAATTATAGAAGAATATGCTCAAAAAGCAGCATTCCCTACACAGATTATAAAAGGACTCGGCGAAATCGGTGGTTTCGGACCGTATATTCCGGTAGAATACGGAGGTGCAGGTCTGGATCAGATTTCTTACGGTTTAATTATGCAGGAGATAGAACGTGGGGATTCTGGTGTTCGATCGACTTCATCCGTTCAGTCTTCCTTGGTAATGTATCCTATCTGGAAATATGGAAACGAAGAACAGCGAATGAAATATTTACCAAAACTGGCTACAGGAGAATTCATGGGATGCTTTGGTTTGACTGAACCTGATCACGGTTCTGATCCGGGTAGCATGATCACTAATTTTAAAGATATGGGAGATCATTATCTTTTAAATGGTGCTAAAATGTGGATTTCTAACGCTCCTTTTGCCGATATCGCAATCGTTTGGGCAAAAAATGAGGAAGGGAGAATTCACGGCCTGATCGTTGAACGTGGAATGGAAGGCTTTACAACTCCTGAGACACATAATAAATGGTCCTTGCGCGCTTCTTCAACCGGAGAATTAATCTTCGATAATGTAAAGGTTCCTAAGGAAAACTTATTACCTAACAAATCCGGTCTTGGCGCACCTCTTGGATGCTTAGATTCGGCACGATACGGGATTGCCTGGGGAGCTATTGGAGCTGCAATGGATTGCTACGATACTGCTTTGCGTTATGCTAAAGAAAGAATTCAATTTGGGAAGCCTATTGGAGGAACACAATTGCAACAGAAAAAATTAGCCGAAATGATTACTGAAATCACAAAAGCACAGTTATTAACCTGGCGTCTGGGTGTTTTACGCAACGAAGGAAAAGCGACAACCTCACAAATTTCGATGGCGAAACGCAACAATGTCGATATGGCCATACATATCGCACGTGAAGCCAGACAAATGCTGGGCGGAATGGGTATTACAGGAGAATATTCGATCATGCGCCATATGATGAATCTCGAAAGCGTTATTACTTATGAAGGAACTCACGACATTCATTTACTAATAACGGGTATGGATGTAACTGGAATTCCAGCATTTAAATAATGAATAATTATTAAAATATATACAAAACCAATACAAAAAGCTTCTTCTTAACGGGAAGCTTTTTATATTTGCATAAAAAATTCGAAAATGAATATTGAAACTATAAACAATAGCATTCAACCCCAAAAAGATCAACTTCTACAACATTCATTATACAATAAAATCCAAAATATCGATGACTTACATCGTTTTTTAGAAACTCATGTTTTCGCTGTTTGGGATTTTATGTCCTTATTAAAAGCATTACAATCTAAGCTTACCTGTACTTCTACTCCTTGGTTCGCGACAAAAAATCCTGAAACAAGATACTTAATCAATGAAATCGTTCTGGCAGAAGAAACCGATTTAAGTATTGATGGGAAAAGACAAAGTCACTATGAAATGTATATTGAAGCCATGGAAGATTGTGGTGCCGATACAAGCGGAATCAACAACTTTTTAGCCGAAGTAAACTCCTTGCATAATATTTTTGTTGCCATAAAACAAAGTTCCCTACATCCTGATACAAAAGCTTTCTTAGACTTTACTTTTAGAGTAATTGAAGAAGGAAAGCCTCATCAAATTGCTGCAGCATTTACTTTTGGAAGAGAAGATTTGATTCCGAGTATGTTTACCGCAATCCTGAAAAACTTCCAGAAGAATCTTCCTGAAACGGATCTAAGCAAACTTTTATACTATTTTGAAAGACATATCGAATTGGATGCCGATGAACACGGACCAATGGCGATGCAAATGATCACTGATTTGTGTGAAGATGATGCTCAAAAATGGAAAGAAGTGGAAGAAATTTCGATTTTGGCATTAGAAAAACGTATCGGACTTTGGAATGCTATCGAAGAAGAAATTCTGATGAAGACTGAAATGGTCTAAAAACCGAAACAAGTTATTTAACGTAACTATTTGTTTAAAATGAATCGAAACTTAATTTGTCAAAATTATGAAACTGCATTTCAAACAAATAGTTATTGTTATCCTCTCTATATTCCTGCTAAGCTGTAGTTCTGACGAAACCTCTTCGGAAATATCTACTTTTCCAATTACTCCTCTTTTCGGTTCCATAAAATATTTGGCTTTAGGAGACAGCTACACCATCGGACAAAGCGTATGCGAAACGTGCGGATTTCCTGAACAGTTAAAATCGAGTTTAACGGCAATTTACCCGCAAGCCAGCTTTTCTTTAAAGATTATTGCGACCACCGGATGGACTACCACTAATTTAATTTCGGCAATAAACACCCAAAATCCGGATCCTAACTATGATTTAGTCACACTTCTTATCGGGGTAAACAATCAGTATCAGGGAAAAAGCTTTTCGATCTATGAGAAAGAGTTTCCGGAGCTCGTAAACAAGGCAATTGTTTTAGCAAAAGGGAATAAAAAAAGGGTAATTGTTATCTCGATTCCGGATTATGCTTATACTCCTTTTGGCAAAATACAAATGGAGGGAGAAGGTGAAAGAATTTCAGGCGAAATCAATCAATACAATTCCTTTGCTGAAAGCTACTGCAAACTCAATGATGTTGTTTTTGTTTCGATAACCGATATTTCCCGCAAAGGTCTTGACAATCCTGATTTGGTGGCCGCAGATGGCTTACATCCTTCTGCAAAAGCTTATACTTTATTTACAGAACGTATTTTACCAGTGGTGAGAGTAGCTTTACAGAACTAACATTTAAAATCTTAATTGGAAAAATATCCTTAATTTTATCAAAAGTTATTCTTCACAAATCAAAATGATCTCATACAATTGACTTTTGAAGAAGTAACAACAATTGACTGCAGTCCATAATCTTTTAAGCAATGCAGATTTCACCATCAGTAGAATTAGCACCTTACATTAAACATTATCTTTTTTTAGATACCAAAGAAGTATCCGAACAAAAGCTTCGTCTGTTTTCGGATGGTAATACCGGTATTGTGTTTTCTTTAAAAGGCAACCTTACCTCTGATCTAAACCATCAAGAAGTTCAGAGCTTCTTACCGGATTCTTTTTTGTATGGGCAACTTACGGGATTTAAAGACATTTATTCCAACCAGGAAATCACTCTTATAATTGTTGTTTTTCAGCCTAACGGGATTCATCAATTGTTGGGCATTCCGGCTTATGAATTTCTCGACTCTATTGTTTCTATTGATACTATTTTTAACAGAGACGGTTTAATTCTTCAGGAGCAGCTATGCGAAAATTATACGATCTCAAAGAAAGTTGATCTTCTCAATCATTTTTTCGGCACTTATATTTCCGACAAAACAGCTTCTTACCAATTAATTATTGAAAGTTCGCTTCGTTTTATTACTGTACATAAAGGGAGTTTTAATGTAAACCAACTGGCTAAATTTACAGGTTATACGGAACGTCATCTGGAAAGAAAGTTCAAAGAGTGCATCGGATTAAATCCGAAGAAATTTGGAAATATTATCAAGCTGCATTATTTCTTAAAACTATTAAAAGATAAGTCTGTCGATACAAATCTCACAAACATCAGCTACAATGCCGGTTTTTCGGATCAATCTCATCTGATAAAGGAATTCAAAAAACACACCGGAATCACTCCAAAAGAATACTTAAACAATACCGGGAAATTAGCCAATAATCTCATCAAAACTGTTCCGCCTATTCTGCTTTAGAATGTCGGTTTTGTACAATTTTCAAAATAGTACCAATGCTACCTTTGTCTCTAATCAATAGTAAGCATTATGAAAAATTTAAAAATAGCCACGGCTCAGTTCGAGAACAAAAGTGGCGACAAAAGCTATAACTTATCCGTAATTGAAAAACTTTCACAACAGGCAGCAAGTCAGGGCTGCGATGTTATCTCCTTTCACGAGTGTTCTGTAACAGGCTATACTTTTGCCCGACATCTGTCAAAAGAACAAATGCTGAACCTGGCAGAATTAATTCCGAGTGGAGAAAGTATTCTGAAATTAACGGAAATTGCCCGAAACCACAATATCGTGATTCTGGCGGGGCTCTTTGAGAAAGACGAAGACGATAACTTATTTAAAGCTTATGTGTGTGTAGACAAAAATGGTTTGGTCGCCAAATACCGAAAACTTCATCCGTTTATCAATCCGCACCTTAGTCCGGGCGACCAATACTGTATCTTTGAGATTAAAGGATGGAAATGTGGTATTCTAATTTGTTACGACAACAATATTATTGAGAATGTTCGCGCTACCACTCTTTTAGGTGCCCAGATTATTTTTATGCCTCACGTTACGATGTGTACCCCTTCTACCCGACCGGGTGCCGGATTTGTTGCTCCACAGCTATGGGAAAATCGTGAGTCTGATCCTACTTCTCTCCGACTGGAATTTGAAGGAATGAAGGGCAGGGACTGGCTCATGAAATGGCTTCCTGCAAGAGCCTATGACAATGCTATTTATGCCGTATTCTCGAACCCAATTGGAATGGACGATGATCAACTGAAAAATGGCTGTTCGATGATTATTGATCCTTTTGGCGATATTCTTTCCGAATGCAGCTCTTTTGAAGACTCTTTTGTAACTGCACTATTAACTCCTGAAAAGTGCATTCAGGCTGGCGGAAACCGTTACATAAAAGCAAGGAGACCAGAATTATATCGCGATATTATTGGTCAGGAGCATCAATCCGAACAAAATGTGGTGTGGCTGAATACTCCTGAAAAAAGTTAAAACTGATGTTTCATGGGACTTTACGCTTCTTAAAGATTTACCTTTGAGGAATTCATTAATCTACAGTATACCACCCAATAATGGAATTTTTTAAAACTACAAACGAAGATATCGATGCCGTTTTTGATCTTTACAATGCCGCTACCTCCTATCAAAAAACGGTCAATAATAAAAGCTGGAGAGGCTTTGAGAGAACACTTATAGAAAATGAAATTGCCGAAAATCGCCATTTCATCATCAAAGAAGGAGACGAGATTGCCTGTACCTTTGTGCTTACATTTAACGATTTGATTATCTGGAAAGAAGCCAGTGCAGACCCTGCCATTTATCTTCATCGCATTGCTACGAACCCGAAATTCAGAGGACAGTCGTATGTTAAAAAAATCATCGAATGGGCAAAAATATATGCTCGCGAGAATAACAAATCATACATCAGGCTTGATACACATAGCGGTAACGAAAGGATAAATAAATATTATACTAGTTGTGGTTTCGACTACAAAGGCATTAGCTCCATCGAATGGACAAGCGAATTACCGGAACATTATAAAGAAGGCTCTTTTAGTTTGTTTGAGATTAAGCTGCAACACACAATATAGATAGACTTATATTCAAAAACGGCTTGTGAAACTTTATTCACAAGCCGTTTTTTAATTTATTTGATATTCAGATTTAATTTATTTTTTAGTCTTCCAGATAAAACCATCTAAAATGTAATGTGTAAATTGAGGTACACTCAGAAGCGGCACTAATAGAAATTGCCATCCTGAGAAATCGAAGTTGGTGCTTACTGCAATATTTTCATTCCAAACAAAAAACTCCCAAAGAAACTCTTCTGAAAAAGCAATTACTACTAATATCCCAATGTAAATTAAAACGCCATTGTATCTCTTTAAATAAGTCAGAACACCTATTTCTTTTCCCCCCTTTCCATCAATTTCTTTAAAGTAAACCAGAGCCATATAAGGAATTCCGTGTGAAACTACATTTAACAGCGTAAAAATAAGGTCGTCATTGAAGTAAACAATCCCAAAATACCATGAAAGTACAGTTCCCAAAATAATGCTGTTTTTAGGGATGTTAAAGAATTTAGTTTTGACCGAAACGATTATCGTGCGAATAACGTAAAGAGACAGAATGGCAATATAAGCCCAAAACAAAATTTCTAAAATCACTTCGCTTTCAAATCGAAAGAATTCATTTTCAACAAACCAATTAAATTTTCTTTCGGGTGAAAAAAACCAAAACAGCATTGGGTAAATCGTAGAAGCATAAATTGCCAGATTATCAATCCAGACGGAGGTCTTTGTTTTGACTTCATTACGAGCATATAATCGCATAAACCCATATTGCTGTCGAATAAAATGAAAAACAGCTATATAGGCCAAAAAAGACCAAAAAATCAAACTCCCAAAAGAAAATAAAACCATTCCTGTAACGAAGCAAATAACAGGTAAAAGAATCAATCTCTTCTTGTCTTTCAGAAATTCTTCTTTTACAAAATAGGTTTTAAATAAAGTTGCATAAACATGTGCCACGTCAATAAATACAATTAGAAAAAGCCAGGTATAAAACGAATAATTATCTTCAATTGAAGTGATATAATCCTGAAAAACCAAAACAACGGCCAGCACAAAAAATGACGGTCCAATGATTAACAATGAATCTGTTTTTGCTTTATGAATCCAGGGCTGTTCCATCTAAAAGTTTATTTACGGCATTAATTCCTTGGTGAAAAGCTTCTTCAAAAATTGAAATCCCCGACAAATCAGAATGAGCAAAGTAGATTTGATTTTCAATACTTTGTGAAGCTTTATTCTTTGCTTCTCCAAAAATAAAATCAGGCACCGGCGAAATCATTCCATGCCCTAATAAGAAAATTTCCATTTCTTCAGTATCATTTTCAATATCCGGATGGGCAATTTTCAAGTCATTAAAAACGACCTGTTTCCAATATTCTTTGTCTTTTTTATAAATTTCTTTACGTGTTTTCTTTAGATCTGCAGATGAGAAACTGTAATAATACGTAATTACTTTTTTGTCCTGAATCTGATTTAGTGTTTGGTGCTGTGCATAAACGTAACCGAGACCTTTTGCCTCATAAATCACATTATCCCACGAAAGAGGAAAACTTAAATTATCAGCCAAATTGTTTACCACTAAAGTCGCCAAAAGCCATGGTGTGTAGTGAAACTGTTTTGTAAATTGTTTACGATCTTTAATGAGGTATTGATTTACAAATTGCGGCGTTGCCATGATAACGCTATCCGCTATTATTTCTATCGAAGACTTATTAACATCATCAAATGCCTGAACAACAACCTTGTCTTTTTCGATTTTCACCTCATAAACCAAATGATTTTTGAGTGTTTTTTGCGCTGTGTATTTTTTAAGATGATGTGCTAATCTGGCATTTCCTTCCGGCCAGGTTAAAACGCTATCGGATTTTTCTGCAGCTGCATCTTGTTTTCGTCCTGCAAAATAATGAATTCCCGCCCAAGCTGAGACAAAAGTAATTCCTAATCCAAAATCATCTTTACAGCAATAATCAATATAATTAAACAGGGGTTTTGATTTAAAATTATTCTTCTCAAACCATTGCTGCATAGTAATTTTATCCAATGCTCTTGTTTCTTGATCTTTAGAAGAAAGATGTATTGGAATATCAAATAAGTATTTTTGATCTTCTCCTTTTGCGCTTCTAAAAGCGTCCATTTCTCTGAAAAATCGTTGAAATTCTTTATGTTCTTCTTCTGAATTTCCTTCCTTTGGAACAACTCCTTCCTGCCAATTGTTTTTATAAAACAACCTTTCATCCGGCGCAAAAGTCAGCTGCAATTCATCAAAAACCGGAAGTCCTTTTTTATCATAACTCAAAATAATCTTTTCTTCTTCAAGAAAACCAAGAAGTTCTTTATCTTCAAAATTTGGAAGCGGCAAATAATGTGCTCCCAGAGGGTACTTAGAATATTTATTTTGACCATTTGAAGAGTTTCCTCCTAAATGATCTGCCATTTCAATCAATAAAAAATCAGAGACTCCCTTTTTATGAAACTGTCGTGCGGCACTCAAACCTGATATTCCGCCACCAATAATCAAATAAGGTATTTTTATTTGTTCTTTCGGTTTCGGAAAATCTTTTATCCACAAGCGATGTCCTAAAAGATGATTTGTTCCTGATAACCGAATCATCAGGACTGCTATTTTATCAGAACAAAACTGTATAAAAGGAATTAAGAGCAAAGATGCTGTGATTCCTTTTACGAAATTCCGCCTTCCTTTATTGCAATTTTCCCCATTCTTCATCAAAATAGCGTACTAAAATCTGGTTATCCAAACGATTAATTTCTATTTCATTTGAAATCATATCGTTGGTAAAATAATTAAATCTGTCAAACTGGTAATTGTAGAATTTCAATCCGGGACTTTTTCTATTCACTTCGTTAAAACCGGATCCAAAACCATTGATTGCAATGGTATATCCCCATTCTCCAAACGAAGGAACATAGGCATGATAAGCATCGACCTGAGGAAAAACCTGCATTACTGTTTTATTAATACACCAAAATGACTTAGGCGCAAAATAGGGTGAAGTCGTCTGAATGACAACTGCCGCATTAGGTTTTAAAATTCCTTTGATAGTTTGATAAAAATTCAAAGAATATAACTTTCCTAAGCTATAATTTGACGGATCGGGGAAATCTATAATCGCAACGTCAAACTTCTCCTGACAACTTTTTGCCCAGATATAAGCATCCGTATTTATAACTGTAACTTTCGGATTGTTTAGTGAATTTTGATTGAATTTCGTCAATACTTTATTAGTTTTAAAAAGTCTGGTCATCCCTTCGTCCAGATCGACTAAAGTTACTTTTTGAACCTCTTTGTATTTCAGGATTTCCCGAACTGCCAATCCATCACCTCCTCCTAAAACCAGAACATTTTTTACCGCTTTTGCCATTGACATTGCCGGATGAACTAAGGCTTCATGATACCGGTATTCATCTGCAGAACTAAACTGAAGATTGTTGTTTAAATACAATCTGTAATCGCTTTTGTTGTGCGTTAAAACAATTCGCTGATAAGGTGTTGTATTGGTATAAATTATATTTTCGCCATATAGTTTTCCTTCTGAATAAGATAAAATTGCATCCGAAAAAATAAAAACCGTAAGTAAAACGATAAATGAAAAAATAGCTTTTACTTTTAAGAAATAAGGCTTTTTTAGTTCTTTGGTAAGCAAAAAACACAACACAATGGCTATGCTTACATTGATCATTCCAAAGAAAAGTGAGGTTCCCATTATTCCTAGTTTTGGAACTAAAACCAAAGGAAAAAGTATCGAAGCCAGCAGGGCCCCAATATAATCAAACGTAAATACATTAGAAACCAAGTCCTTAAATTCGACTTTGTCTTTTAAAATATTCATTAAAAGCGGAATCTCTAATCCGACCAAAAAGCCCGTTACAAAAACGAACAGGTACAATATGAATTGAAAGGATTCAACACTTTCGAACAATAGAAATAAAACTACCGAACTCAGGCCTCCTATCAAACCCACCAAAATCTCGATTTCGACAAATGTATTGAGCAGATTTTTGTGGAAAAACTTTGAAAAAAAGGAGCCAATACCCATCGAAAATAGGTACACTCCAATAATAAATGAAAATTGTTTTACAGAATCGCCTAATAAATAACTTGCTAACGTTCCTGCAACTAGCTCATAGATAAGCCCGCAGGTCGCAATAATAAATACGGCAAACAGCAAAAGAAATTCAAACCTAAGAAACTTTTTACCCATGAATCGCTGCACTAATGATCATCGAAATCCCGATGATGAATGCGGCCAAAACAATCGCAACGGCAACATTATTTTTCTCCCCTACCTCTTTCCAGGTATTTTCCGGTGTAAGTTTTTCGATAATTAGATAAGCTGCCAATAAAATGATAATTCCTAAAAAAGAAAAAATAACTGAATTAACTACTGGTTGAAGATGTATTAAATCCATAGTAAAATATTATTTGTGATAAAAACGGTTATAAGAAGTCCGGCTTCCCGTTGACTTGTAATTTTCTGTGGTTTCGCAATCGCAAATTCGGTTTCCCGCAATTGCAAAATAAAGATAAACTCCAAAGCAAAAAAATCCTATTGCTAATGAAGCGGCATTATTAAAGATAAAATCCGAAATTTTTTTCATGACTATTTATTCATCGTAACGAGAATAAGAACTATCAGCCCATCTCTCTTTTTCAAAATTATACGTAAAAAACCATATTATTAAGTAAATGAAAATCATAGCTATAACGACCATCCAGACATTTCTGTTTGATGGTTCGTTCCAAACTACATTTACACGCATTTCACTATTATTGACATCTTCCGGTGCTTTCATTGGGGTTATCAAGAGATGATATCTTCCTGCTTTAACACCACAAATATTGAACTTCTCCATATTGTCTCCTTCTGTCCATGATTCTCCATCAGAATAGCCGTGATAAAATTCTATGTCTTTATTGGCATAAATTTCATCATTGGTCACTTCATTTACTAAAGCGACATTAAGATTCGCCCAAGAATTATCAACATCTGTAGCAACTGTAATACTCAGCGGTGCCGAACCGCCGTTTAGAATAAAAGCATCACTCGTGATTTCTTTATTATTAAATTCAGTAAATTTTATGGTTTTGGAAAACACCTTTTGTTTAAATTGATCCTTATAGATAAACCAGTTGGTTGCTATCAGCAATGCAGCAATACAGCAAAAAATAATTGCTGTATTATTAAGGTCAAACCGGGATGGCTGCACCATATTTACACCAGACTGATACGGTAAAGTAATCTTCTTAAAAGCCTTTTTTATTTCTCCTTTTTTAATATATTCTCCGTAAAAAGCAGTTTCAACACCATTCATTCTTTCCACAGAAATCATATACGGCGGTCTTATGTACTCTACTAAATGTATGTTTTTATTCTGAGGCAATTCGAAATCGAAAAACCCCTGAGCGTTTATAATTGCAGCATCTGAATATTCGAAAATATTATAGTCTTTGTTATTGTGCTCCAGAATCAAAGGATGCTTTTTTACATCAAAAACCTCTTCCATTTCAGTTAGTAGAATCCAATGTCCGTTAGAAACCGAAAGATAAATACACTCGTTTTCGTGATTCTCCAATATAAACTCGGTCCATCTGTAATCAGGATGAACTTTTTTAACCAGGATCCCAGTGACTTTGTATTCGCTTCCTTTTAAAAAGCCAACATCACCAATCGCCAATGGGAAATCATTGAGTGTGGTTTTATACTTAGATCTTCTGCGAAACATCCCTTCACTATCACGAGTATACAAACTCTGACAATTGGGACATACAAAATTCACAACCTCAAAACCAACTCTTAATTCAGTTTCTGTATTACAATCGTAACAAGCAATTTTCATATCCTATCGGTTGATTTCAAAATCTTTAATAATTTTTCCTTCAAAATAGCTAATATAATCAGCCATAACATCTCTAACTTTCTTTGAATTATCCTGCAGATAATTACACAAATAAACATCCAACGTTAACTGATGGTATTCCGGCCAAGTGTGTATACAGATATGAGATTCTTTTAAGCAGAATGAAATGGTGAAACTATTGTTATCAAAATTATGCACAATTACACCTACCTTCTCCAAAACATACTTTTCTAAAATCATATTGGTCACATCAACAAAGCCCTGACTATTGGTTAGTTTCTGAGTTTCATCGACATGTAAAGTAACCAGTTTATGCAATCCTGGTGAGTAAGGAGGTAAATCCATTCTAGTTTTTTAGGGAACAAAAAAGGCCAAATATATAATAATTTCTTTAATAAAATAATCTAAAAAACACTCCGATATATCCTTTCTAAGGAGAAAGCCGCAACTTCATTTTTATATGAAATTGCGGCTTTCTTAATTTTGCAGAGAGGAAGGGATTCGAACCCTCGATACAGTTACCCATATACTAGCTTTCCAGGCTAGCTCCTTCAACCACTCGGACACCTCTCTAAATTGGTCTGCAAATAACATAAAAAAAAATGACTTAGAAAAACAAAATCGGATATTAGTTTACATACTTTTTCTAAATTCTTCCATAAACAGTTTTACAGCCTTTTTTTGGTAGCCTCCAAGGGTCAGCATAAACGATTCTCTTTTTGTGGGAACTCCCGTAATCTGAATGGCTTTCAGGTCGCCCCAGCCTTTTAGGGCTTTCTCTGCCACTATGGTGGCCCAGTCACTGTCCTGAACCATTTGCAGTAAGGCATGAATCGAGTTTAATTCGATGGAAATCTTGGGTCTCATTTTGTTTTTAGCAAATAGCTCTTCCACAAATTCTCTCGAATTCGACCCTTTTCCGGGCAAAACAAGCGGAATTTCCTCTATTTTCTTGAAAGCGATTTTATCTAAAGCTGCCAAAGAATGTGTTTTTGAAACCACCAATACCATTTGCGAAGTAAACAAAGGAACTTTCTCAACGGGAATATTTATTTCATGTGACGAAATCACCAAAACTAGGTCCAATTCGTTCGTCAATAATTTTTGTTCTAAAGCTTCTGTCGTGCCGTATTCGACGACAATTTTCAGATTGGGATACTGTTTTGCGAACGTATTGATAACCGGCAAAATTAAAAGTCCGAAGATATAGGTTACGCCAATTCGCAGTTCACCGCCAATCATCTCGTTTAAATCTTCAATAGCCTGTTTTCCGTTTTCTACATTTTCGATAACTTTTTTGGCGTGAATCAGGAAAACAGCACCGGCTTCAGTAAGCTGTACTTTTTTTCCAATCCGTTTAAATAAAGGCATCTCGAGTTCTTCTTCGAGTTTTTTTATTTGCTGTGATAAGCCCGATTGTGTTACAAAACACAACTCGGCCGCTTTGGTAAAATGAAGTACCTCAGCGGTTTTTATAAAATATTCCAATTGATAAATTTCCATATCGATAAGTTTAAATACTTATTATAAGTAAAATTATTAATTTTTCTAATGAAATCATAATTCCGAACTTTGTAAAAAAATATCAGGCATCATGTTTAAAGCGTTAAAATCAAAAAATTTCAAGTTGTTCTTTTACGGACAATCTGTTTCTGTAATTGGAACCTGGCTTCAAAAAACAGCTGTAAGCTGGATGATTTACAGCGTTACGGGTTCGGTTTTCTTACTGGGATTAGCGACATTTTTAAGCATGATCCCGTCCTTGTTTCTGGCTCCCCTGGCCGGAAGTATTATTGGCCGTTACGACAGACACCGCACTATGATTCTATTGCAATCTTTGGCGATGCTTCAGGCCGGAGCTTTGGCACTGTTAATTTATCTGAAAATATACAACATCAACTTTATTCTGGCCTTAAGTTTAATTCAGGGAATCATCAATTCTTTTGACATGACTTGCCGACAAACGATGATGATTGATATTGTTGACAATAAAGAGGACCTACCCAATGCAGTGGCCTTAAACTCTACACTGAATAATTTCGCCCGAATTGCCGGACCTGCCTTAGCCGGAATTATTCTGCACAATTATGGTGAGGACATTTGTTTTATTGGAAACTTCTTAAGCTATATTCCGGTTCTGATTTCTTTATTGATGATGAAAATCACCCCGCATATTAAAGCCACCGAAAAAATGAAAATGGTAGACGACTTTCTTGAAGGTCTGGATTATATTAAAAAAGAAAGCGAGATGGCCAAAATGCTTCTGATGTTAATGTGCAGCAGCTTGTTTGTGATTTCGTTCAATACTTTAATGCCTGTTTTTGCCAAGGATATTTTTAGCGGAAATGCGCAGACTTTCAGTTGGTTTGAAAGTGCTGCCGGAATTGGTTCGATACTGTCCGCTATTTATCTGGCTAATCTTAAAAAAGCAGACAATATGGGCAAAATAATGATCGCTGCGAGCTTATTATTAGGTTTTAGCATAATCATACTGGCCTATTCCAATAGTCTGACTGTGGCGCTTATTTGTATGGCTCTGAGCGGTCTGGGAATGATGGCACAAACCTCGTCTATAAACATTTACGTTCAGACACAAAGTCCTGTGCACCTGCGTTCGAGAAGTATTAGTTACTATCTGATGGCGTATCAGGGAATGATTCCTGTGGGAAGTTTGATAATCGGATATGTTTCACACATTATCGGAACCCGAGAAACTGTCGCCATTCAGGGTATTATTTGTATCCTTTCTGTAATTGTTTATGTGTACTACAAAAAACAGAGTTCTGAAGAAGAGTTTGGAACTTGTGAGGTTCGTTATAAAAATTGATAAGCTCCAATTTTAGAAATTCCAAATTCCAAAATGAAGATATAATCAGCAAACGATTGGAATTTGGAATTTTATTTTATAGCGAAATCTCCCCGCGTAAAGCTGTTTCGAAAATTGCTTTAAATTCAGTTTGAGGAATATTTTGCCCCAGCAGGTACATTAGTTTTGTAATGGCTGCTTCCGTGGTAATGTCTTTTCCGGAGATAACTCCAAGCGATTTTAAAGCGGTACTGGTTTCGTATTGCCCCATATTGACGCTTCCGCCTGAACATTGGGTCACGTTAACAATGTGTAATCCGGACTGAATTGCTTTCTCAATCAAATCCAAAAACCAGTCTTCTGTTGGTGCATTACCAGAACCGTAGGTTTCCAAAACGATTCCTTTTAGATCTTTAATAGCCAGAATTGAAGCTAAAACCACTTCACTCATTCCAGGGAACATTTTGATGATTGCAACATGATTGTCCATTTCTTTATGAACGATTAGTTTCGCAGCTGTCTTTACAGGAAGAAATAAATGTGTGTTCAACTTTAAATGAACTCCTGACTCTACTAATTCCGGGTAATTTGGTGCTGTAAATGCTCTGAAATGTTCTGCATTTACTTTTGAAGTTCGGTTACCGCGGTACAGTTTATATTCAAAATACAAACAAACCTCAGTGATTACCGGTTTTCCGTTTTCCTGAAGTGAAGCAATCTGAATAGCTGTAATCAGGTTTTCTTTAGCATCGGTACGCAAGTCTCCTATCGGAAGCTGGGAACCTGTAAATACTACCGGTTTTGC
The DNA here is from genome assembly GCF_025947365.1 of Flavobacterium sp. N502540. Taxonomy (NCBI): domain Bacteria; kingdom Pseudomonadati; phylum Bacteroidota; class Flavobacteriia; order Flavobacteriales; family Flavobacteriaceae; genus Flavobacterium; species Flavobacterium sp. N502540. The sequence continues at coordinate 1,936,188 of NZ_CP110012.1, read as the reverse complement.
CAAATTCTCTAACATAAAACTCAATGCCGAAGCAGAATACGACATGGTATCCGATCCGTGCAACACCACAAACCCGTCGTAAGCAATATAATTTTCTTCGATAATAGTGGCAATTTTCGTCCACTCTTGAGGATTCATATTCGAGGAATCAATCGGCTCTTCAAATGAAACCGTTTCAATATCGCAATCTAATTGTTTGATTTCAGGTATCTTTTGTAATAATTTACCAAAGTTGAACGCTTTGAGCGCGCCTGTCTCAAAATCTTTACTCATACCGATAGTTCCACCGGTATAGATTAGTAGTATTTTTGGTTTAGATGACATCCTGATATTTTAATTTATTAACAACCGGATTAGCGTACATGGCCAGAAATCCTTGTCTTGTTACTGGGTTATCACTTCCGATACGCATTTCTAAACGACGCTCGAACAACGATTTTTCGCTTTCTTTGTACAAGTGCGCAAACCTATTGGTCTCGTTTAAAATATCGTAAGCAATAAAATTAGTTGGCCATAATTGATAATTTTTCAAAACCGAATCGTCAATAACCTGAGCCAAAGCCTGTACTTGTTTGTTGACATTGTCATTTTCGGCTACAATCTGATCGATTTCTGTATCTAAAACATCTCCTACCGAAATGTGTATTCTTTTTTTAGTTCCCATGATACCACTCAAGATATTCATGAAATCTTCGTTTTTGTCTTTAACATAAACCTCATTATTGGCTTCTGCCATTAACTGTGGCATCTTCAGAACATCTGTTGGATCGTATTCGTATGAAATGGACACGGGAACAATTTTTAATTTCTTAAAATAATCCATTAGATTAGGCTCATCAGATCCCATTCCGATCATTTTTAAAACTCCCGGATTGGTTTCATCGTTTCCGTCTTTGGTACGGCCTTCTCTTTGTGCAATCCAAACCGAACGATTCTCACGAAGCAATAATTGCCCTATATATTCTGACAATAATTTAGAACTCTGCAGCATTTCTCTTGGCGATAAACCTCTCAGAACCAAAAAGTTTCTGTTTAATTTTGCCAAAGTACTTAAGAATGCTTTTTTAACCAGATTGTCTCCAATAGCAGATGCTGTCATCACTAATCCATGCTCAAAAAGACAAACATTTAATAAAGTGGTATCTAATAATATATCTCTGTGATTAGAGATAAATAAATAGGAGGTGTTTTTTTCCAGTTTTTCAAATCCTGAAGTAGTAAGACCTTCAGAACTTTTCTCTAAAACTTTTTGTATGGTGTTATAAATAAAATTGCATTGAAAATCACGAATAGAATGTGTCTTTTTTAGTTGCTCTTTCCAAACCTCATCTGCTACTTCCGGAAAAGTAAAGTTCATCATGGTTTTCATCATCGGATGATTGACCACATCATGAAGTGCTTCATTTATTTCAGAATCATAAAACGGTCGAATGGCATCAAATCTCTGCATTATTTATATTGGTATTAAGTGGGCAAAAGAACAAAAAAAAAATTAAACTATTGTAAGGTACGGGTTAAATCCCAAAAACGTCTTTAGAATTCTGAGTGCTTCGTTCTGCAATTTCTTCCTCAGAGACGTCGTATATATCAGCTAATTTGGCGATAACATTTACCAGATAACTGCTTTCATTTCGCTTTCCGCGATACGGAATTGGTGCTAAATAAGGAGAATCGGTTTCCAGAACGATATGTTTCAAATCTATTTGATTTAGAAACTGATCGATTTTTCCGTTCTTGAAAGTTACCACTCCACCAATTCCCAGCTTCATATTGTAAGACAGCGCCTGAAGTGCCTGCTCGTATGTCCCAGAAAAGCAATGGAAAATTCCAAATAAATCAGCTGATTTTTCCTCTTCCAGTACTTCAAAGATTTCGTCAAAAGCCTCACGACAATGAATCACAATAGGTAATTTGTATTGTTTTGCCAGTTGAATTTGTCTTTTAAAAGCAATTTGCTGCTCTTTGAGATGCGTTTTATCCCAATACAAATCGATTCCGATTTCCCCCACAGCGTAGAACTTTCGTTTGGCCAGTTCCGTTTCTACATGTTTTAATTCTTCTTCGTAATTGTCTTTCACATAGGTCGGATGCAACCCCATCATCAAGTATACATAATCGGGATAATTTTGCTCCAGATCGTACATCGACGGTGTGGCAGCGGCATCAATTGCAGGAATAAAAAAACGGGTTACTCCGGCATTTATCGCTCTTTGCATCATCTCGTCGCGGTCCTGATCAAATTCTTCAGAATATAAATGTGTATGTGTATCGGTAATTATGGGTTTCAAATTCAATTGTTGTAATTTTTAATGGCCCAAAATTACGATAATATTAAAAACTTTCCCAATTTGAATGAAATGAGAAAAAATGGCACGCGGATTTTTACGGATTCACTTCGCGAAAACGCGGATAAAAACGGATTTTTTCTAAAAGTAAACCCAACAGGTTTTTAAAAACCTGTTGGGTTTGAATCAGTACGAAATAATTTGTTATTTCCCTGTTTTAACAAACAGTAAAGCGCGATCCAGAACTTCGTCTTTACCTTCCTGAATTCCTTTTATGGTTGGTTTGATTTCAATGTCCGGAACAATCCCAATTCTCTGGGTTTCACGTCGATCCGTATAATAAACTCCAATTCCGGTATATCGGGTATGAAATCCTTTAAATTCAAGCTCAAATACATTCCCGTCTGTCCCTGCGGTCTGGCTTCCGATTATGGTGGTATTCCCTGCGGCTTGAAAACACATTGCTGTCCATTCAGATTGACTCATAGATTGCTCATTAAGCAACACTACAACTTTCCCTTTATAATTATCTTTGTTTTCAAATCCGCACTTTATCCCTTCTTTCCATGTATAACGTCCCGGATAATTTAAATAGGGCATGGTGTAATCGCAGAATTTTTTTTCCGTAGGATTCAAAAAATTGGCGATTAATTCATACGTTTCATTGGGATAATTTCGCATATCAAAAACAATTGCCTGTGTAGATTTCAGAGCTTCAATCATATCCGGAATATGTCTATTCTTTATGACCCCCATATCTACATAACCAATATTATTGTCTAAAAGTTTAAATTTCTCCTTCTTTTTAATAGCTCCCTTTTTAAATTCATTTCGATGAGAATCATGGTAATTAAACCAAATCATTGATTTTGTTTCGTACTTGCCGTCTTTTAAAAATTCTACCTCAACATTTTCGTCGTAACTTTTCAAAATAGGCAACGTAACTTTATCTAAAAACTTAGCCTCGTTGGAAGCACTGATTAAGTCCTGATTCTCCTGAATTAGCTCTTTTATCGTTTTACCCTTTATTTTTGTAATTACATCTCCGATTTTTATATTGTCTGCCTGAGCCAGACTATCCCCTAATATCTCTGTAACAACCAGCTTTTCTTCGATTATTCTACCCGTTGCAGGAAAGTAAACCGGTCTTTTCCCGGCAACTTCCGGTCCGTACGTTGTTGTTTCGACATGACTATCATTGAGCCTGGCTGTCAGTTTTTTAAGTGCTATGTAAAATTCATTTCCCTTTTTAGCCTCAAGCACAAGTGGCAATACCTGTTCTAAACTCAGATCCCACTTTTGATCCATTACATATTTATACGGAAAATAATATTCTATCACATTCCAATAGGCAAACAACATTAGTATTCGAGAACTTTTATTGGTATAATCCAGATCGAAATAGTTTTTCAGATACTTAAAACTATCAAAACTATAATCAAATTCCTCATTGCTTTGAAATCTGTTATTTTCGATAAACTTCAATTTTTTGGAAAGTTTTTTAGAAAACAGCTTACTATTAAACCAGCTTAAGTCAAAATTTTTATCGAAGAATTCAACCTCTTTTGGGATTACAATTGGCGCAACCATTTTAACTTCTCCTAAATCATTAATCCAATTTTCGAGAATTAAAGAAAACTCTTCTTTGGTTTGCGCTTTTTCTATTAATGGTAATTTTTCTAAAAGCTGACTGTCCCAATTCACTTGTCCACTGCCAATTTTTGGATGATAATATTTTAAGAATCCCCAAACTTTGCAGGTCGCAGCAAGTTTTTCGGTTTCTGTAATTTTGGCATAGCCAAAGATCGTTTGAGTGCATACAATAAGAAAAACTAAAGTAATTTTGTTCATGTAAATAACTGGTTAGGTTGAAATTGTTTTTGGTAAATTCTTGTAAAAAAATCAGCCGAATGTAAAACTAAAAATCCGGATTCGTTTACGGCTTTACATAAAAACCTTTTTTCTAATACTAAAATTTACCAAACAAACCCGACTGGTTTTAAAAACCTGTCGGGTTTGAATAAATATAAAACCTTTAACGATTTTCGGCTTTAGCAAGCAATTAATCCAACTCGTCCAGCAACTCCTGAACATCATCGTAATCCTCATAATCCTGAGAAATGGTCTGCAGGATTTCTCTGCAGGCATTGTAATCTTTCTGTTTTAATTTGGACAGTGCCAGATTCCATTTGGCTTTTTCTTTGTAAGCTGAAGTACCTGATTTTAGTTCATTAAACACTGCTTCTGCTTCTTTATAATCACTTTCTTCCAGTAAAGAAACTCCATAAAAATATTGTATTTCAGGTGTTTTATTCTCTTTTAAAATTTCCTCAAAAAACGGAATTGCCAGTTCATAATTCTTTTCGTTGAATGCTTTTTCTGCTTGTTTTAAAGTTTCATCCGCATCCCCACGTTCGACAAAAGAAGCGGTTTCGGGATGATTAAAATCTTCAAAATCAGGATTCTGATTGTAATCAAAAAAGAACAGTCCGAATAAAATAACAATCGATGCCGCAGCTGCGAAATACCAAGGTCGCATTTGGACCACTTTAGGCTTGTTGGCATTAAAATGTTTTTCTGAAATCTCTGTCAGATTTGCCGTAAAAGCTTCTCGCTCTCCTTCCTGTTCAAATTTACTTTTGAGCTGCAACTGCACTTCTTTGAAAGTTTCAAAGGCTGAAGCCAGTTCATGATCCTCAGACAATTGTTTCTCAAAACTATTTTTTTCCTCAACAGTCATTTCTCCCTGAAGATATTGATCGAATAATATGTAACGCTCTTCGTTCATGACTAATTATTTTTTAACGATTTAAAATTCCCGGCTTCCTGAATCCATTGTGTCAATTGCCGTACGCACAACGATTTTTTCTTACGAACATACCCATAAGTCACGTTGAGTTTCGCTGCAACCTCTTCCATCGTTTTGGTGGTGAAACTTAGTTTTAACAACTCCTGACATTTGTCTCCCAATTTCTGAAACATGGCATCAAAGAGCTGCTGTTTTTCATCAAATTCTTCGGTCTGACCAATTAATTCCAGTGCAGATTCATTCATAGATACTGCATCCTCATTAATTGTTACCCCTTTATTGGATGTTTTTTTAAGTTCGTTAAGCCATTTCCTTTTGCACAATAAAAAAAAGTAAGCATCAAAAGGACAAGTCAATTGCAGTGTCTTCGCTTTGGCCTGATTAAAAAGTAAAATCATGACTTCCTGGACCACATCCTGAGCATGTTCCTTATCTCCGGAATTGTTCATAACGAACATCACTACTTTGGGAACGAATTTCTTGTAAATGCTCTGAATGACTGCAGAGTTATTTGCAGCAATGCCATCAATATACATTTGATCGGGATGAATTTTATTCTTAACCATAAAGAATCATTTTGTAGCTAATTTAAAAAACAATTAGAAATAAATTTCATGTCATAGGGTAACAATTAACAAATCAAGTTGATGTAATAGTAAAGAGCTCCTAAAACAGTCTCAGAGAAGAATCTAAAAACTATCAAAAATCAGGAAAATGGAAACCTATCAATTTGTAAACCAAAAGAGTTTGGATCAATTTCATCAGATGATTTCTGCCAAAACACGAAATGGATTTGTGGTTGTGGAGCATAATGAAAAGCTCCCGTATGTGGTTTTATCCAAAAAACCAAAAGCAATCAACCATCCGTTGCACCTCTTTCTGACCTGTATCACATTCGGGCTCTGGATTACAGTATGGATCTATTTTGCAATAACGCTTTCACGAAAGACAAGCATTCTTGTTGCTGTAGATGAAGACGGCAATTTATTTGAAGACAAATGTCTTTCAGAATAAATTCAGAAAAAACAAAAACAGGGGTAACAATATCAAACCCAAATTGATATACCAATATAATTAACAACCGAAATCTGAAAACCACCTGATCATCAGGACAGATTTATAAAAACTAGAAATCATGAACACACATTTTAAAAAAATCGGACTTTTATTTTTACTGGCAATGAGTTTTCTAAGCTGCGACAATAGCGACAGCGACGATACTCTTATTTTTCCACCCTCGGCTACTGCTTTTAAAAGCATCAGCAGCAAAGGGGTAAAATCAGCTACACAAAACTTTACCATTACTGCCGGAACCGGTGTGATAACTTTAACTTCGGCTAAAGGAGTAAAATTAAGCATCAACGGGGATTGTCTTACCAAAAATGGGGTTGCGGTAACGGGGGCAGTTGCAATTGAGTACATCGAACTTTTTGACAAAGGAACTATGTTGGTTACCAACAAACCTACTATGGGGGTTATGCCTGACGGAAAGAAAAACTTATTGATTTCCGGTGGAGAATTTTTCATCAGAGCTACTCAGGGTGGCGTTGAACTTAAAAGTTCCTGTTCTATGAATTTAATTGTTCCTGCCGCTTTAACAGATGGTGTCGACAATGCCATGACTTTATGGATTGGTGCAATTGATGAAAAAGGAGAACTTGCATGGGAACAGCCTAAACCAAATGCTGACGGAACCGGTGGTAAAGGTGGCGTTCAGGGCGAAGGAACCAATTACTTTGTGACTTTTGGCAATTTTGGATGGACAAACGTTGACCGTTTTTACAGTGACCCAAGACCTAAAACTACTCTTTTGGTTGATGCTCCTGACGGTTACGATAATAACAATAGCGCAGTTTATTTGTCTTATGATGGTGAAGGCACTAATGCGCTTGCAAAATTAGATACTTATACTCCTGCCGGATTGTTTAGCGAGCACTACGGACAAATTCCAATTGGCTTAAAATGTCATGTGATTTTTGTAACCGAAGACAATGGTCAATGGCGATATGCAATTAAAGCAGTAACTGTTGCAGCAAATGATGTGTACACCTTTACACTGGGGGAAACAACAGTGGGATCTGAAGCACAATTGGTAGCCGCAATCAATGCTATTCAGTAAGTTACAAAATACTTTTTAAGAAAAAGTGATGATTTGCTCATCACTTTTTTTTACATTTAATCCAGTTTTCAAATCAATTCTGATACTTTTCAGAAGCTAATCCTGCTGTCCGCTGTATCTTTTGTCCCGAACCCCGTGACAAAAGGATGCCGCTCCCATCAGGGCTAAAAACCTCTAGTTATGAAACCACTATCGTCTATTTTATTGATGCTATTTTCTATTCTTGCAATGGGACAAACGAAGGTAAAAGACACCATAACCCGAAGGGCCAATATTGTTTTCATTCAGAACGGAAATGCGGTTACTTATAAACCCGAAACGCCTCCTTTAATTCCCATTGCCGGTGCTCCAAAACCCAGTTATTCTTATTTGTGGGAACTCGGTGACGGACATTACAGCAAGGAAGCCGAACCAAAACATGTCTACAAAAACAAAGGAACCTACACCACCAGACTTGCCGTAACCAACAATTACGACAATGGAAAACCTCCGGCAACACGCCCGAAAAAAGTAGCCGTAAATGACCTTACTGACACCAATTATAAAGACATTGCTTCTATAGCCGATCAAAACGGATTTGCTATTTTAAAAAACTGTGACCCGATTCCGGAACAGGAAATGGTAGTCGTAGTGAGTTATCAGAATCTGGAGAATTATGTCTCCAGCGGAAAACTGTATTTGTTTTATAACGAGAAGCAATTTAAGAATAATAATTTCGAACTGGTTGATTACAGAACCCACGCCAGTGAGCGTGAAGTGAAGGAAAAAACCGTTGCCTCTGTGGACGATCTGGACGATTCTAAAAACTATGTTGCTTCGGCTGAAAACACTTTTAAAGCCAAAAAATACAGAAATACAACCAGCGAAGAAGACCTGGACGCTTCCTTACTCGACGCCCATAAAACCTATCATAATGTTTCGGTTTTAGAATTTGACGATGCCAATCCTAATGAAACGCGAAATGTTTTTTATACTTTTAAAACGACTCCCGAAATGATCAAAGATACTAGTGCAACGGTTACCATGCGCGGTATTTTTGTTCCGAACCGAAGTTATAAAAACCACAAAATCAAGAATCTGGAAATGGAAATCGTAACGTCTCACGATCCTAACAAAATGGGATCCAACGGGCGTTTTATGAATTACAGACTGGTTCGTTTTAAAAGAGTAAATTTTAAAACACGTTTTCAGAACAACGGTGAAGGCCCTGCCCGAATGATTAGACTTGAAACTGATATTCCGGATATGTTCGACAAGAAAACCTTCCAGATTGAAGACATGTACCCCAAATGTCCCATCTGTCCAAAAGATGAAATTCCAACGACAAGCTGTCTGGATACCATTATCAAAAAGAATCAAATCTTTTTTACCTTCAAAAACATTTACTTACCTGGAAGCGAACAAAAAAATGTACACGAAAAAGACAGTATAAAGGGTTTTGTAAAGTATTCAATGAAGTTTGGTGAGGACTTTCATAAAGTAAAAACCCGAAGCCGAACTGCTATTATTTTTGATAAAAACGAGCCCATCATTACCAACTACGCCACAACCCGATTCCTTCCCGGAATTTCAATTGGAGCGAAAGCCGGTTATAATTTGTATCCTGATCTGGAAAAATCAACGAGTTATTTTGTGGGTGCCACTATTTCGCCTTTTAAATCGTATCGTTTTTACTGGCAGGCAGAATGGATTAATGCTCTGAACAAATACGAAAGCGGTCTAACAGTGATTGATCAGACTGTGGCAGGTGCCAATGGCGTGAAGCAACTGCAACGTACCACCACGACAACCGAAAACAAAAATGTAAACTGGGAAATCCCGGTCCTGATTCGCTATAACCTTAACAATTATATAGGAGTCGGAGCCGGAATTCAGGCCAATTTTGATATCTCATCAGAACAAAATCAAATCCAAAAAATTGAAAACTTTGAAGGTGGGACAGATCAGTTTCTAATCAGTACCCGAACGCAGTCCAATTCGGTAAAGAACGGTTTTGGGAATTTAAAAACGGGAGTTTTGTTTGATTTAACTGTTGGTTTTGCCAGAATCGGACCGAGTTTTGGGGCGCGTTATGTGATTAATTTTGAGCAGAATTTCAACTATTTTCAGTTTTATGGGATTTGGAGGTTTTAGAAGTTATACCACGGAGATGCACGGAGAATTTTCACAGAGACACACGAAGATTTTTTAGTGTTTCTTGCTCTTAGTTTAAAACAAACTCTCTGTAAATCTTTGCGAATCTATGTGGAAACTTTGTGAATCTTTGTGAGACAAAAAATTTATGATAAAACGACACTGCTATATATTTTTCTTCTCAACTCTTTTTCTGTTTGGACAGAATCAGGAAGATCAAATATATACCGCAATTGACTCTTTTATCGCCCATCCTTCAGCCAAAACGCTACAAGATCTCACTAATACAGAATCTGTTTTCTGGAAAAATCCCAAGTCAAAAACCAAAGACGAATTACTGGCGATTGTAGTTTTAAACTGCAATAAAGCGTATTATGAAAATCAATTTGGGAAAACTGAAAAGGCCATTGCGAGTTATGAAAAAGCCTGGCGAATTTATCAGAAAAACAAACTTGTTGATTACGATATTATCGAATACTGCCTGAAACCCTTAGGCAATTTATATACCGTTTTGGGCGACTACGACAGTGCGGAAAATACCATAAAGCAGTATTTCTTTATTGTCAACACTACTCCTAATTATCCGGATGCTCAAAAGCAAAAATTTGCTGCAATTCTAAATTTATCCAATGTCTATCAGAGTTCAGGTAAATTCAACCTGGCTATTGATTTATTGGAACAAATCCTGAAAACGGAGAAACTGTCTAATACTCAGAAAGGAATCGCACTAAATAATCTGGGCAACAATTACCTGCTAAGTTCCACTGGAGATTTAATGCGTCCTGAGACGTATCAAAAAATTGAAAACACTTTTGAATCGTCTGTAAATTATCTGAAAAGCGAGAAGAATCAATCCGAGACTTTGTCTAATTCTTACCGGAATCTGGCGATGCTAAATCGGCAAAGACAGCAATTTGAAGCATCCAATTCTTATTTAGCGAAAGCAGAAAAGCTTCTACTGCAAACACCTCATATACAAACCCGAAAAATAGCAAAGCTGTATTATGAGAAAGCCTTGTTACTTTTTGATGAAGGAAAATATGCTGAAAGCACAAAACAGCTTAAAGCCGTTTTTAAACTTTTAATCGCAAATTATGCGCCACAGGATCTTCTGCCAAATCAAAATCAATTGTATGCCGAAACGGTTTTAATTGATGCACTCGATTTACAGGCTCAGCTTTTCCTGAATCAAAATCGGCTTAAAAAAGCATTGGAATCTTACGAACTTTCACTTCATATCGAAGAGGTATTAATGAATACTACTCTTTACGAAAACTCCAGGATAATCAACCAGATTCGTTCCCGAAATCGTACCGAAAAATGCCTTTTGATTTATGATCGTTTGTTTCAAAAGGAAAACAAAACGGAATATCTGGAAAAGGCTTTTCAATTGGCCGAAAAAACAAAATCCGGGGTTTTAAAAAGTTATCAATCGAATATCAAAAAGGCAACAACAGAGGAGAAATCACTTTTACAGCAGCTTCAAAATTTAAACAATGTTATTGTAAAAGAACAGCAAAAGGGCAGTCTGGCCACTATTGCAAACATCAACAGAGCAATCAAAAAACAGAACGAAATTATGCTCTCCCTAAAGCAAATTCAATCTAAAAGCCCGGATTTACTTCCTGAAATCAGCGATCTAAAAACCTTATTTTCGAAATTGGAAAAAGACAAAGCGGTTATGGTGTACTACTTTGTGGGAGCTGAAAATTTGTATTATTTCACCTTGCAGAACAACCGAATCAGTCTCAATCGTCTCTACACGGCACATACAGCCATGCTGAATATTGTAAAATTTATAAACTATTTTAATGCCTCAGCGGCTATTACAAACGATATTTCGGGATACGGCTACTATGGTAACAAAGTATATGATTTATTGCAAATGCCGCGAAATACTATTTACCAAAACCTCATCATTGTTCCCGATGGCATTTTAAACTTCTTACCTTTTGAGGCTTTGATTACAAAGGACTCAAAAACCACCAATTTTGCCAAGATGCATTATTTACTGAATGATTTCAGGATTACTTATGCTACTTCAGCAAGCCTGTATCTTAACCCTAACCCGGTTTCAAATTCAGAAAATACTATTTTGGGTGTTTTTCCGGTTTTCGAAAATACTTCTTTCGAATTGCGTTATTCTAAAAAGGAACTAGAGGCCATCAGAAGTAATTTTAAGGGAAAATTTTTAGAAAATTCAGAAGCTACTTTCTCTAATTTCAAGAATGATGCAAACCATTATTCGATTTTACATTTGAGCACTCACGCTTCTTCAGGTGATATTGAAACTCCTGCGAGTATTAAATTTTACGATCAGGAAATTTTATATTCTGAATTATACAATCTGAACGTCAATCCTGATTTAGTAGTTTTGAGTGCCTGCGAAACCGGAATCGGTAAATTGTACAAAGGCGAAGGTGCCATGAGTGTGGCCAGAGGATTTCAATTTGCAGGGGCCCAGAATTTATTGTTTTCGCTATGGAAGGTCAATGATTATACGACCTCTGTTTTTATGACCGATTTTTATGAAAACATCAAAAAAGGGCAATCCTATACGGAGGCCAATACAAATGCAAAACGTGCTTTTTTACAGGACAAGTCCATTTCGAATGCTAAAAAATCTCCTTATTACTGGAGTTCTTTTGTGTACTATGGTGCTATCCAAACAGAGAAACAATCGACAAATTATATCTTTTATATCATTAGTTTATTGGGGGTAATTGGTTTATTTTTGGTTTTCAATCATAATCGAAAATGGAAAATCTTCACGAGGTTCTCAAAAAAGAGAAATACAGAAAAATAAAATTCAAGGTTACTAAAACGCAGCATTTATCGATTAAGGCAAAAATCAACGGTGTTTCGGGAAATTTTATTTTAGATACCGGGGCTTCTAATTCCTGCGTTGGATTTGAAAGTATTGAACGTTTTGATCTGACGGCAAAAAAGTCTAAAACCAAAGCTTCGGGTGCCGGAGGAACGGGAATGTTAACCCAAATTTCAAAGCACAATCGCCTGCAGCTTGGAAGTTGGAAAAACCACGATTTTAGTCTGGTTATTTTTGATCTCTCCCATGTCAATGAGGCTCTGGAGTCTTACAAAGCAAAACCGGTTCATGGTATTATCGGTGCCGACGTTCTGCTTGAAGGAAAGGCAATTATCGATTATTACAATCACTATCTGTACTTAAAATAATAGATTATAAACTCAAATACCGGATTTTTTAGTCCGTTTTTTTGTATATATTTGTTTGCCTATTTTAACAAACCGATACGTATGAAAAAAACTCTACTTTTTTTTATTTTACTGTTTTCCAATTATTTTTACGCTCAGGTCAGTGATATGGAGCATTGTTACGGGGATACCCGGTTTAACTTAACGCTCAATCAATCTGCTTTACTTGTTAACTTAAATCCGGTAAAAACTACGCTTAGTTATCATCTTAGTGCTCAGGATGCTGCGACTAATACAAATGCAATTGCACAGCCGACCTCCTTCAATAGTACGGCACCGTCTACGACTATTTATGCCAGAATAGACAATAAAGGAACGGTTACAACAAACTATTTCAATCTAAAAATATACGATCAGATCAATTTTATACCTCTTACAACACCTGTAAGCTGTAAAGGACAAAATAATGGTATTTTAACTGTAGCTCCGTCGGGAGGCAAAACACCTTATGCTTATAGTCTGGATGGAGGACCTTTTACTGTTTATATTGGTAATCCCATAGGTACTTTTAGGAACTTGTCAGCTGGGACGCATACCATTGCTGTAAAAGATGCCATAGGCTGTCAATCGATGCTTCAGACTTTTCAGATAACCGAACCTTCTGCTTTGACAGTAAAACTATTTACTGAAAATCAAACGGTAGTGGTTAGTGCCTCAGGAGGAACATCTCCTTATCAATATTCTTCGGACGGAATCAATTATCAAACGAGCTATGTTTTTTCAAATATGCCTGTCGGATCATACACTTTTAGGGTAAAAGATGCTCAGGGTTGTGTAGCATCAGAATCGGTGAATGTTTATTATCCACTGGCTGTAGGAACTCAGATATTAAAACCTATTGACTGTATTGAGAAGGCTAGAGTTAGTGTTTTTGCAGCCGGAGGAAGTGCTCCGTACGTTTACGCAGTCAATAAAGGTCCATATCAACCTATAAATGTTTTTTCGAACCTTGCTGCAGGAGATTATGTATTTGAAGTAAAGGATGTCCAAAATGTGGTACGATATGCTAATGTCACGATAGCCGAACTTGTACCTCTTTCCATAACAACAACAAAAACAGATGCTACAACCAACGATGATAATGACGGTACTATAACTGTAACGGCCAATGGAGCGCTTAAACCTTATACGTATACCCTAACCGATAATGCAAATAATCCTATTAGAACTCAACAAGCATCTAATGTTTTCCAAGGTTTGAAATCAGGAACTTATGGTGTCCTGGTGAACGATGCCACTAATTGTATTGCATCGCAAACCAATATTTCTATTCTTAAAAAAACTGCCGCATTAACTGCGATCGCAAATGTATTGCCAATAACCTGTTTTAGTGCGACCGGAACAATAACAGTGGTTGCAACGGGAGGTAAAGCGCCTTACAAGTATTCGGTGGACAATGGAAATACGTTTGTTACTTCGAATACTTTTAGCGGACTGACAGCAGGAGTTTATACAGTAAAAGTACGCGACACCGAAAACGCCGAAGTTCAGCTAATTGTCGAAATTTCTCCTGGAAGTAATCCTTCCGTTAGCGTAACTACTTTTTCAAATGTATATTGTAAAGGGGACAACACTGGTTCTGTAACTGTAACTGCAGCTGGTGGAAAAGCTCCTTATAGGTATGCCATCGATGGAGTTACATTCCGTCCCGCTCCCACTTTTACGAATCTGCGTACCGGAGCTTATAACATTACTGTACAAGATGCCAATGACTGTACGGCATTAACCTCAATTTATCTTTCAGAACCAACAGAGGAATTATCTGCAACAGCATTTGCGATAAACGATCAGGGTATCATTGTTAATGCAAAAGGAGGAACTGCTCCTTATTTGTATTCTTTACAAAACAATTTAGGAGTTGTAATTGCAGGCCCTAAAGACAATGGGGTTTTCACCAAATTACCGCTTGGTGTTTATACCGCACAGGTTACAGATGCTTATGGCTGCGGTTATATGCGGGGAGGCGTAACTGTTATTCCGTCACCACCTCTTGCTGCTACCGCTGAAGTTATACCTGCGACATGCGGTACTTTGGGGAAAATAACTGTTACGGCCACCGGAGGAATTCAACCTTATAGTTATTCGATAAATAACGGAACCGCGGTCAGCTCTAATGTGTTTCCTAATCTGGCTCCCGGAAATTACACTATTACGGTTAAGGATAGTGAAAATACAACCAAAACGTTTGTGGTTGCTATAACTGTAAAACAAATAGCACTCAACGTAACATTAATGACTGCCGTAAGCTGTAATGGTGCCAATAACGGTTCGATAAGAACAACGGTTACCGATGGTCAGGGACCTTATGTTTATTCTATAAATAATGATGTCGTTACCGGCACTACAACAGAACAAACTTTTAACAACCTTCCTGCAGGAAACTATATCATACGGGTAACCGATAAAAACAACTGTACCTCTAATATAAACATAGCCGTTCCGGAACCGACGATCCTTAACGCAACTGTAGTTGTGAATGATAAAACTATTACGACCAATACAACTGGCGGAACACCTCCTTATCTCTATACCCTTCAGGATCATTACACGGGAGCAACCATAAGAAATTATCAAGTTTCGAATGTTTTTGATAATTTACCTGCAGGAATGTACAGTGTGCAGGTTAAAGACAGTAACGAGTGCTCTATACTAAAAACCGGAAATACAATCTCTGACTCCGTTGCATTGTCTGTAAGCTTTACTGTTTTTCCTATGGACTGTAATACTTCTAACGGAAGAATTATTGTTACTGCAACCGGAGGAACAGCTCCTTATGAGTATTCCATAGACAACGGAAATAGTTATACTTCCTCAAATGTTTTTAGTAATCTTACCGCAGGAAATTACCTGATAAAAGTTAGAGATTCTCAAACTACTACAGCTGCCATAACTGCTGTTATAAGTCCTCCAAACCCTTTAACTGCGACAGCTTTCATCACCAAAACGATAGACTGCCTTAGTAATGGCACTATAGATGTTATCGTTTCAGGAGGTAACGGATCTTATCAATATTCGATAGACAATGGAGTTACCTATACTTCCAATCGTGTTTTTACCAATTTAATTGCAGGGACTTATTCTGTTTTGGTAAAAGATGCTCTAAATTGTACTGTAATTACCAATAGTATCATTTTAGAACAGCCTATTCCTTTAACAGCGACAGTCGCTCATACCCCTATTACAAATTGCTCTTCCCCTGTAAGTGATGTAGTTATTAATGCCGTTGGCGGTACAGTTCCATATCAATATTCCTTAAACGGTCTTCCTTTTCAATCTAGTTCTTTCTATACGGGTATAAATCCAGGAAATTATATTCTGGAAGTCAGAGATGCAAACGGCTGCAGCTTCAGTACAGTATTTACTATAGAAACACCGGTTTCTTTCGTGGCAACTGTAGCCATTAATCAGGCTCAAAATTGTAACGATTTTGATATAGCAACCATTACAGCAATCGGAGGACAACCGCCTTACACCTATTCTTTTAATGAATCTAACACATTTTCAGCAGCGAATACCTTCACTTTAGCTCCCGGAACCTATACCTTAAAAGCCAAAGACAGCAATGGCTGTATCGCAGTCGTAATCGCTACTATAGCCCCCCGTACTACTCCTGAAAGTACATTAATCATTACAAATGCAACAACTGCAACCAGTAACGACGGAGCTCTAATCGTAAATGCGACCAGAGGAACAGCTCCTTACACTTACACCCTTTTGAACAGCAATAACACAATTATAGTTCCGGCACAGAGCGCAAATAGCTTTTATAATCTGGCTCCCGGAACCTATAGTGTGATTGTTAAAGATGCCAGAGGCTGTTCTTCAATACAAACACAACTAACGATTCTGGCCCCTAGTCCGCTTTTAGCAACAGCTGCTATTGTTCAGCCAGATTGTAATAATCCAATGGGAACAATAACCGTAACGGCATCGGGAGGTACCCCTTTTTATCAATATTCAATGGATAATGGTGTAACTTATAATCATTCCAATACTTTTATGGTTTCTCCGGGCAGCTATAGCATAAAAGTGCGTGATTTGAACAATGCCCTATATACTTTTGTGACAACGATTGTAGCTCCAAATCCAGTACATCTTACTGCAGTAGTTATTTCCTCAGTATCCTGCGTTTCAAACGGAGTAATCATGGCAAATGCTATAGGAGGACAGGCTCCGTATACTTATTCCATAAATGGAAGTCCTTATCAGGCAAGTAATACCTTCGCGAATTTAAATGCCGGTGTTTACACCATAACTGTAAGAGATACTAATAATTGTACAGAAACAACCAGTTTAGTGTTGCAAGCGCCAATTCCTGTAGCTGTTTCAGCAACTGTTTACAATAAAAATATAACTGTTACAGCAACCGGTGGCACTGCTCCGTATCAATATTCATTAGATTTAAATACTTTTCAGTCAGGCAATACTTTTACAGTTTTCAACTATGGGATGTATCAGGTAGCTGCAAGAGACGCTATGGGATGTATTGCATTAATTCATATTACAATAGATCCCCCTGCACCTTTAATAGGCGGTAAAAATACATTAACAGTCGATTTTAAATCAGGCCAGACTTTAGGAGATCTTGTTATCGAAGGTCAGAACATAAAATGGTACAGCACTAAAGGTCTTTCAACAGGTAAAACGAGTAAAACTTCTGAAACTACTTTGCCATTGACCACTGTTTTAGTTGACGGAGTTACGTATTATGCCACTCAAACCATAGACGGAATCGAAAGTACAGAACGTCTTGCCGTTACAGCAAAAGTAAACGGATCGCTTTCAACATCTGATTTTGCGCTACCGGATTTCAGATTTTATCCAAATCCTGTTCAGCACAACTTATCCATACAGAACAGTTCGGCTATTGATGAGATTGAATTACTATCGGTTTCCGGAAAGACTATTTTAAGTAAGAGAATAAACCATACGCAATCTGAAATTGATTTATCGAATGTAGCGGCAGGATTTTATTTCCTTAAAGTAAAAGCTGAAGGACAAATCAAAACTGTTAAAATAGTGAAGAAATAAAGCCACTAAAAGCTCATAACTTTCAATAAAACAAAAGGAGACTGTCTGATTTTAGACCGTCTCCTTTTTTAATTGAGTTAATTGTATGACTAAGAATTTGCTCCCGGATTTGGAATAATACATCCTGCCCAATTGAAAGCACCATTAGCAATATTGTTGTACGTTACATAAAAGAAACCGCTGCGTCCCCAACCTGCTCCCCAGGAATTTTGTACTTTAAAAAGTCCGGTAGCATCGTCATATCCTATGATACAAACACAGTGACCTCCTTGTCTGCTGCCGTAAAGACTGGACCAAACATGGTTGTTATTACGAATATCATAAAAACTCTGATTGACATCGAAACACACTGCAACGGCATAATTTTGATTCAGATAGTACTTGATATCAGCTGTACTTCTTGGATTCACATTAAACCAACCTCCCGTTTTTCTGCCAGCAGCCCATGTTTTTTGCTGTGCTGATGGTTGTGTAAAACAGCCACCTGCAATGTAAGGCATTTGAGCCTCTGAACATTCCCCCTGATTTTTGATCAGATTCATGGCATCATTCGGATAAGAACCTGCTCCGCAATTCCCCAGTTTTATCTGATTGTAAATATAGGCAGCACTTCTTGAAGCCCCGCTCCAATTACTCTGGTGTACTGAATTATTAAGATATCTGGCAATACTGTGTGCCGCATAACCCACTCCCCAGCCTACGCAGGAACCTTCGCTTCCCTGATCTCCAACCGGTGGAGTCGGTAAGTTTTTTGCGGCCGCAACTTTAGCAGTCAAAGACATTTTTTGGGTGCTTGTCACTAAGTCTGGTCGTAACTCAGCAATTCTCGCACGATAATCAACCGGTGTTAAAAACTCAATACTTTTTAGATAAGCATCCGGCATCTGAGCAAGTCCGTATCTTCCTTTGTCTAAAAGATCGACATTACCGTCCATTAATTTGTCCTGAGCAACGGCTTCAGGCTGGTCATTTCCTTTTTCACAAGAGTACAAGGCAAGCAAGGCAAGCAGTACAAGTGCCAGTTTTTTAATCGGGAATTTGGTAAATGGGTTTTTCATAATTCTTTTGGGTTTTGTTGTTAATTTTTAATTTGTTAAATTATTTAACGAATTTATTATTAATTTTAGCAGAACATTAACACTAAAAAGATCACAACAATAACTTATCTTACACACAAATCTATAATCAGGATTTAATTAACAGGAATTGTATTTAATTATCGTCAAAACGAACGTCAATTATTAAAAAATTCACCTATGGAAATCATTATAGAAAAATTAATAAAAGGCATACAATCGCATCCAATCCTACAAAACAGTACGCTCTCCGGTGTTACAGAATGGAAAAGAGCGCACTACATCATCCTTTCGGAAATCATCTCTGATGTTTTAGAGAAATCGGAATTTATGCAGGGCTCCAAAAGAAATGAACTTGGATGTTCTATCTCGAGCATGACCTTGCAAAGGATTTTCACCAATGACTCTTCTAAGACCAAAAAGTCTGATTTGCGGTTTTTAAAGAGTCTGGACAAACTGGCCATTTTTATTGGCTATCCTTCTTTAAACCATTTTCTGAATGATGAAGCGACAGACGCTGTAAAAACTTTAGAGTCTGAAAATAAAATGGAATCGGGTGCCTTTTTTGAAAAACTGATTAGTGATTATTGTCAGGAAGAATTTAATTCTTTACAAAAATTACCTGTCGTTAGTATGGATGGATTATGCGATTTTGTGTTCAAAGAAGGACCTTTTGCAAAAAGGATAAAGGATCTTTTTGAGAATTATTCGACTTTAAAATATCATTTAAACTGTGAAGATAACCGGTCTAATTTTGAACTTTATGATTTTAAGATTTCAAGTATCGAAGAAAATATCGCTATTCTTACGGTAAAGGAGTTTTGGAATCTGGAGTGGAAAAACGAAAATGACGTTACTACGATTGTACTGAATAAAGTAAACAGACAAACTTATTTCATCAAAAGAAAAGACGATGTCTGGAAAATATGGGACAACTACAACCCCGACTATAACGAATTGTCTACAAAAATACACTCGGCTATAGAAAACCAGCACATCAAAAAAGTTCTTATTTAATAAATATTCGGACTTAAAAAAACAAAAAATCCCAAATTCCAATTTTAGTAAAGGAATTTGGGATCTTTCATTGAAATTCCAAGTTCGGGCTATAGAATTTCGCTATTAAAAATCAAAACTATTAATGGGTATGTTTAGGATTAAAACCATCTTCGCTTAATTCTGTTGGCGTATAATCAGCGAACATTTCAGCTTCGTAGTTGATTTTTTCTCCTTTAGAGAATTTATGAATGATTTTCTCCATGATATTATAGATAACCGGAACCACAATTAAGGTAAGGAATAAAGACGAAATTAATCCTCCGATAATTACCCATGCCAAACCGTTTTTCCACTCAGCTCCTGCTCCTGATGCTAATGCAATTGGGAACATACCGAATACCATCGCAATAGTTGTCATCAAAATTGGACGTAAACGAGCGTGGTTGGCCTGAATTAATGCTGTACGAATGGACTCCCCTGCCGCTCTTCTCTGGTTGGTGTAATCGACCAACATGATCGCATTCTTACACACCAGACCGATCAACATGATGATCCCCAAAATCGTAAAGATATTCAATGAATTGTTGGTCAAAGCCAGGGCTAACATCGCACCGATAAACGAAAGCGGGATAGCAAACAATACGACAAACGGGTGAACGAAACTGTCATAAAGTCCAACCATTACCAGGTAAACCAAGATAATAGCGGCCAATAAAGCGATCCCTAAAGTACCAAATCCTTCTGATTGGTTCTCCTGGTCACCACCCCAGATGTAGTTTACACCGGCTGGTTTTTTAAGTTTGTCTAATTTCACTTGCCATTGCTGAACAATTGTTCCTGATGGTACCCCAACGTTTTGTCCTTTTACCGTTACCGAAGCCGATTTATCTCTTCGCTCTAACTGGCTAGGTCCTGAACCTTCTGTAATGTCTGCAAATTGAGACAATTTAATTTGTTGACCTGCTGCATTAATAAAAATCAGGTTGCTAACGTCAGTAATACTTTTTCTGTCGAATGCATTGTATCTGATGTTGATATCGTATTCGTATTCACCAGCTCTGTATTTACCGTCTGTATTTCCACTAAAAGCAGTCTGCATGGTTAAACCAACGGTTTGAAGTGTTAACCCTAACGCCGCCATTTTATCACGATCTACTTTAACATTGATCTCCGGATTTCCGTCCTCAACCGTTAATTTGATCTCTGTTGTTCCCGGAATCGTACGTAATTCTGCTTCTGCCAATTTAGCAAATGCCATAGCACTTTCTGTTGACGGACCTGTTACGATCAATCCTAATGTAGCATCTTC
The DNA here is from genome assembly GCF_025947365.1 of Flavobacterium sp. N502540. Lineage (NCBI taxonomy): Bacteria > Pseudomonadati > Bacteroidota > Flavobacteriia > Flavobacteriales > Flavobacteriaceae > Flavobacterium > Flavobacterium sp. N502540. The sequence continues at coordinate 1,915,193 of NZ_CP110012.1, read as the reverse complement.
GGCTGTTCCTAAGATACCTACCGGAACGGTTTTTACTTTAGCACCAACTAATACTTTTTCTAACTTTCGTTTGATTTTTGCTGCGTAAACGTTAGCATCATCCGTACGGTCTTTTTGTTCGATCATTTTTACGTCGATCTCCGCTTTGTAAGCTGTTGCCTGCGATGCTCCAAAACCCTCACTGGTTTGTCCTACCGTTGTAATCTGACTGTGCACATATTCCTGTGCTTTCAAATACGCTTCTGCTTTCTGGGTCATGAAGTTGGTTTGCTCTAACGAAGCGTCTTTCGGCATTTCGATTTGAACTAAGAACTCCCCACTATCAGAAGAAGCAAAGAACTCTCCTCCGATGAAACCTCCTGCCATTAAACCAATTGTTGAAGCAAAGAACAATACAATTACTACTGCAAATGTTTTAATATAATGATCCAGACACCAGGTTAATAAATGAGAAACCCAGTCCGTAAAACGTGTTAAATAACTTTCGAAACCAAGAATAATTCTTCCAAATAAATTCTTTCCTTCAATATGCTCTAATTTACCATAACGAGAAGACAACCAAGGAATGATGGTAAAAGAAGCTAAAAGCGACAACATCGTTGAAATAATTACCGTCACACAGAATTGTGTAATAATATTAGAAACTAATCCAGAGCTCATCGCAATTGGAAGGAATACCACCACAATTACCAAAGTAATCGAAGTTACAGTTCCACCAATTTCTGCTGTTCCGTCATACGAAGCACGAATTCGGCTTTTACCCATTTCCATGTGTCTGTAGATGTTCTCCAGTACCACAATCGCATCATCCACCAGAATACCAACTACAAGAGATAATCCTAATAAACTCATTAAGTTCAGGGTATATCCCATTAAATAAATACCGATAAAAGTAGCAATCAAAGAGGCCGGAATCGACACCATTACGATCAGCGAGTTTCTGATACTATGAAGGAAGAACAACATTACGAAAGCTACCAGAACTACCGCAATTAATAAATCGTGTACTACAGAGTCTGCCGCCTCTAAAGTAAAAACGGTACTATCCTTTGCTACTTCCAGTTTTAACTGGTTTACTTTATAATCTTTTTCAAGAGTCGCAATTGTCTTTAATAAATGCTCACTTACCGCAACCGCATTTGCATCTGATTGCTTTACAATTTGCAAAACGATCGCACTTTTCTGATCTACACGTGATATTTTTTCAGCGATCTTTTGAGTATCCTGTACATCGGCAATATCTTTTAAACGAACCTGAATTCCGTTTTGAGAAGAAACTACCAGGTTTCTTAATTCTTCAACACTTTTGTATTTACCTGCTAAACGAATTAATATTTTCTGATCACGAGTCTGGATGTTCCCTGTTGGGAAATCCAGATTCGAAGTCAAAATGTTTTGTTGTACCTGTGGAACAGATAATCCATATCCTTGCATTTTTAAGGCATCAAGGTTTACCTGAATTTCACGCTCTGAACCACCAATAATATTTACCTGAGCCACACCTTGTACACGGGATAAGATAGGAGCAATTTTTTTGTCAATTAAGTCATAAAATTCTGCTTCATCCATTTTTCCGTTGGCACCAAGCGTCATGATTGGTAAATCACTTAGCGAGAATTTGGTTAGTGCCGGTGTTTTTACGTCTTCCGGTAAATCACTAATAATCGCGTTTATTTTTCGCTGTGCATCATTCAGAGAGAAATCGACTTTTGCTTCAGATGTTAATGTAATCGAAACGATAGATAAACTCTCATACGATTTCGAGTCAATTTTCTTAACATTCTCTAAAGATGCGATCGCATCTTCAATTTTCTTGGTTACTGTGTTTTCTACCTCACTTGGAGAAGCTCCCGGGTATATGGTAGAAATAGTAATAACGTTTTGTTCAAATTTCGGGATCAGCTCATAACCTAACTGGCTGTAGCTGAACAGTCCACCTAATGTTAGAATTGTAAAGAGTACAATTACCAACGACGGACGTGTGATGGATATTTCGGCTAATTTCATATATGTTATTTTAGGCTGTAGGCTATACGCTATAGGCTTTAGGCTCTTATTAAAGGCTTAAAGCTTACGGCGTAAGGCTTAAAGCGGTACAATTATTTAATAATTTCTACTGTGTTACCGTCTTGCAGGTTGATTTGACCCGTTACAATTACAGTTTCTCCATCAGTTAATCCGTTGATGATTTCTACTTTATCACCCAAAATTCTTCCGGCAGTTACTTTTCTTAATTTTGCAATACCTTTTTCTACTACGAAAATTTGGTTACTGCTCACACTTCCTACGAATGCATTTCTAGGTACAACCATAAGGTTTTGTTTTTGTTGTTTCGATGCAAAGTTTGCCGTTCCGTACATACCTGCTTTCAGGTCGTTGTTTACGTTATTTGTAATTTCGATTTCAACCGGGAAGTTCAAAGATTCATCCGCTTTTGCAGCAATGAAAGTAATTTTTCCAGAGAAGTTTTTATCCGGATAAACACTTGCTGTTACGTTAATGTGATCTCCTGTTTTTAAACTTGCTACCTGATTTTCGTTTACGGTAACTACTAATTTTAATTTAGAAACGTTTACAATATCAAACAAAGCTGTTGCAGGCATTCCGGTTAAGATAGATCCCGGCTCGATATATTTTTTATTGATAAAACCGCTAATTGGAGCTTTTACTCTGGTATCACCAACATTAATTTTTGCTTGTGTCAAATGCGACTGTGCATTGGTTAAAGCCAGTTTTGCCTGGTCTACCTGCTGCTTAGTAACCCCTCCGGTTTTATAAGCATTCTCATATCTCATGTAATCTGATTTTGCATTTTGATAAGCCGCTTCTGCAGTCTGAGCATCAACATTAATAACATCTCCTCTCATTGTTAATAAAGTTTGACCAACTCTTACGTAGTCTCCTTCTTTAGCCAGAACACTGATTACTTTTCCTGATTTCTCAGCAGAAAATGTCAATTGCTGGGTTGGTTGGAAGTTTCCGTTTGCTACGAAATCAAGTGAAACTTCTTCTGTTTTAACCGGAGATACTTTTACGGAAACTGCAGCATTTTTTTCTGCAACAATATCTGTTTTCTCTTTGTTCTCTTTCTTATTTTTATTTAAGATATATCCAATCACGCCCAGAGATGCGATTATGATTACGATTGTTATAATAGTTTTCTTCATTGTACTTCTAGTTATTTAATAAGAGTTTTAAGTTCGCCTTTTGATTTGATTAATGCTACTTCGGCAATTTTATAATTTAAAATGGCTCTGGTATAATTATTTTGTGCTTCCAGAGAGGCATTTTCTGCATCTAACAAGTCTGTTAAAGAGGCCAATCCCTGAAGGTAATTGTTTTTTGTATTGCTTAAGATTTCTGTCGCTAAGCGCATATTTTCTTTTTGATTGGTGATCGTAACAAGGTTGTTATCGATTTGTGCCATTGCATTTTTATAGTCCAGATCAAGCGAAAGTTTGGTATCCTTGATATCTTCCTCTAGTGATCTTAACTCAACATCTGCCTGTCTTACTTTTGCACGAGTTCCGAATCCGGTAAAGATTGGTACGTGAAGGTTTAAGGCAATTGCGGAGAAATCAGACCAATAAACTCCCTGAGAAGGTTTTGCAAACCAAGGCATTTGAGGCCCCTGTCCGATGTAGTTATACCCAGCAGTCAGAGAAAGTGTTGGATAATATCCTGCTTCAACTGCTTTTTTATTGAATACTAAAAGTTCTTGTTGTTTTTTCAAAAGCAAATACTCTGTTCTGTTTGCCGTATTTGGCTGTTCCGTTAAGGCAGCAGGAACCACTTCAAATTCTTCTTTTGGCATATCAATTTGAGTTTCTATTGGCATTCCCATATAAAACTTCAAAGCATTTTCCTCCAGGGTAATCTGATTCTTAATTTGTTGACGTTCTGTATCAATGTTTGACATTTTTACGATGATACGATCTAAGTCAATCTTTTTAGCCAGACCATTGTCAAACTGTCCTTTTACGATATCACGAACTTTAGTCGTATTAACATAATTACTGTCTAACAACGTCAGTCTTTCTTTTTGTACGTAAACAGAGTAGTAATTATTAGCAACTCTTTCAATTACTTGTTCTTCTGTCAACTGATTGTTTATCTGATAGAACTCACGAGTAGATCTTGCCGCTCTTAATCCGGTAAAAACGGACTGATCAAAAATGGCCTGTGTTAAAGAAACTCCGGCAGTTGAAACCCATTTCTGACCAAATGCTGCCTGAATCGTAGTTCCCGGTGCACCAAATCCTGCACCATCAATTACAGTTGTCTGAATGATCGGATTGTGTGTTAAATTTCCATTTGCCGAAATTTGAGGCAAAGCTCTTGAGCGTATTTCCTGTATTTTGTATTCACTGTTTTCAACCTGAAGTTTCGCCTTTTTAGCATCGGCTTTATTTTGAAGCGCATAAGTAAGCGCGTCTTTTAAGGTTAAACGTGTGACTTGTGCACTGGCTGACAGACCAATTGTACACAAAAAAATGAGAACTATTCGTTTCATATGCTGTTAGATATTTGTTTGTGTTGATGATTTAAAAAATCATACTTATTATTGATTGATGATTATACTCTGATTTTCTTAAGTTGCTTTTCTAATTCCACTATTCCTTTTTCTGTCGCCATAGCTCTGGTATGATATTCCAGTGCCTCCAGTTCTATTTTTTGTGCTTCGCTTTCCGAAACGGTAGTTTCGTTGATGTGAAAAATTAGTGTATAATAAAATTTCACATAAACGTCTACATTCAGGTCTTCACGATAAAGCCCCTCACGAATCCCTTTCTCAATATTCTTTCTGAACCAGTGGCTGCACAAATCAATCTCCTGGCTCAATATATTTTGATAAATATCCGGATAATGCTTTTTCAGCTGATAAATGGGCGAAGTATCGATGTTGTTTTTAAACATGTCTCTGAACATTTCTCTGATTTCAAAATTTTCATGAATAGAATTGTAATTTTTCGCTACAATAGTGTCAATTATTTCGTGTACCTGTTTATGAACCAATGATGTACTTTCTTCAATCAGGACTTCTTTATTACAGAAATATTTGTAGATCGTTTTTTTCGAAATACACATTTCTCCTGCTATGTCATCCATTGTAACACTTTTAAAACCAAGTTTTAAAAACAACTCGCTTGCTTTTGATATGATTTTCTCTTTCATTTTAATTTTCAAATTGTATTACAAATATACTGAGGAAACTAAATTCACGAAAATAGTTTCCGTAATATTTGTAATAATTTTACATTAATTTACTTCATTCTGTAAGATTTATATGCTAAACTCTAAATTTGCAATAAGCTTAATGTCTTTCCCTAAAGCCAAACCTCCATTATGACTGAACGAATTGTAATCTAAACCAAAATCCTGACGCTTAATATCTCCTTTGATTTCAAAAGCAACTTTCTTCTCACCATTGTACGTATTAACCCCTATAAACTCGGCATCAAGTTCCACTACTTTGGTAACATCTTTAATCGTTAAATCACCTTTGAAAAAATTAATATTGTTGTTTATTTTTTGAAACGAAGTCGATTTAAAACTAATAATCGGATGTTCGTTTACATCAAACAAATCCTGAAGTTGTAAATAAGTATCAATTTGTTGAAAATTATCAATCTTGTTGTTAATGTCAAGCGAAAACTCAACCGATGCATCCTCTACTTCATTGTCTTCAATATTCACATAACCACCAAATTTATTTGTAGTTCCTCCCATGTAAGCAATAATCGAATGTCTCATTTTGATCAAAACATCTGATTGGCTAGAATCTAAGGTCCATGTTGTTTTCATAAATTACTGTTTTTACTGAGGTTATAAATTTCTCAATTCCACAAGGAAACTATTTTAGTGTTTCAAGTTTCCTGTTCAACGGTGCAAATATAGACAGGAAACTCTGAATACCAAAAAAGTTTCCAAGTTTTTTTTGAAAATAATTTTAAAACAAGCCCCAAACCGCCTTCGACTCCGCTCAGGCTAACAAACACAATCATGACGTGAATGTCAGGCTGAACGAAGTTGAAACCTCCCGCACTTACACCCAAAACCCACTATCAAATTATCAAATTACCACCATTATCTAATTCCTCCACCATCTTTTAAAATTTTAAAAACGCAATAATTCATAATGAATCGTATCTTTGGGCCTCGCAAATCAGAATTTCATTTTATGCACGATATTAGTCAGTACCAGGATTTTTTTATTCATTATTTAAAAAACCAAAGCATACAAAAAGAACCCAAAAATCTTTACGCACCTATTGAATACATTCTGGGCCTCGGCGGAAAACGAATTCGTCCCGTACTTACTTTGATGGCTGCAGAAGTTTTTAATACTCCTTATACAACAGCACTTCCGGCTGCAATGGCTGTGGAAGTTTTTCATAATTTCTCGCTTGTACATGACGATATTATGGATGATGCGCCTTTGAGAAGAGGGCAGGAAACTGTTCATGAAAAATGGGACCTCAACACCGGAATTTTGTCCGGTGATGCAATGCTTATTCTGGCGTATCAGTATTTTGAACAATACGAACCGATTGTTTTCAGGAACTTAGCAAAACTATTCAGCAAAACGGCTCTTGAAGTTTGTGAAGGGCAACAATGGGATGTTGACTTTGAGCAAAGAAATGATGTTACGATTCCGGAATACCTAAAAATGATCGAATATAAAACGGCTGTTCTGGTTGCTGCTGCCATGAAAATGGGAGCCATCGTAGCCAAAACATCTGAAAAAGAAGGTGATTTAATCTATGATTTCGGATTGAATTTAGGGCTTGCTTTCCAGCTTCAGGATGATTATCTGGACGCTTTTGGAGATCCGGAAACTTTCGGAAAACAAGTTGGAGGAGACATTATCGAAAACAAAAAAACGTATTTATACCTCAAAGCAAGAGAATTTTCTTCACCTGAAAAAGCTTCAGAATTAGAGCAATTATTCAGCTTACAATTAGAAGAAAATACAACTAAAATAGCTACTGCAAAAGCCATTTTTAATGAATCCGGTGCTTCAAAAGCAACGCAGGATGCTATAGAAATGTATACTTTTAGAGCTTTTGAAACGCTGGATAAAATGGATCTTAACGCTGAAAAGAAAAACATACTGCGTACTTTCGGGGAGAACTTAATGGGGAGAAAGGTCTAGGCTTCGACTTCGCTCAGCCTGACAATTGACTTCGCTCAGCCTGAGATTTGACTTCGCGCAGCCTGACAGTCGACTTCACTCAGCCGGACATTTGACTTAGCGCAGCCTGACATTCGAATCTCGGCTTGATAATAGACTTCGCTCAGCCGGACACAACGTTATCATTTAAATTATTGTGTCCGGCTGAGCGAAGTCGAAGCCCCCTTTTAACTAAAAAAGTACATCCGGATCAACCAACTCCGATAATTTTTGTTTTAAATCTTCTTCCAAAATGGTTAAACCATACTGGTACGAAGCATTCATCCATCCAAAACCTTCTTCGGGGATAAAGTCAAATTCGGTTCCGACGTTTCCATATTCTGCAAAGATTTTATGCGAACTGATCGATAAATCAAACTTTTCCGGAATGGTTCCGTTATAATCCACTGCATTTCTGGTAATCAGCCAAAGCCAGCGGTATACCATTTCCTGTGCTTCTTCATTAAAATTATAATTCAGCAAACCTTCCCACAAAAGCATTTGATGCGGTGCCCATCCAAACGGATAATCCCATTGACGCACAGGCGCGTTTTCGTCTATAGCTGCAATGGATTCTTTGGTACTTCCAGCAATTCCACCTTTCATTTTAAATTTTGGAAGGGTCTTTTTTACCAGAATATCTGCTTGTTCGGGCGTGCTTATTTTGGCCCAAAGCGGGTAAAAAGTAGTTGCAGCCTCAAAAAAATGCTGCTCCTCATTTACAAAATTATAATCCAGATAACATCCGTATTCTGAATTCCAGCACAATTGATTGATTTTTTCTTTTCTCGAAGCTGCTTTCGCAAGCCAATATTCGGTTGAAAAAGACTGGTCCTCAAAATATTGAAATTCGTTTTTAAAATACTTCCTAATCAAAAACGCAATATCCGTTTCATATTTGTAAAGCAGACTGTTGATCGCAACGGTATTCAAATTGGCACAAATTCCAACCAGTCTGTTGGTCGTGTCATGACCGCTTTCGCGCATGCTTCGGTCGTGAATAAAATACTTATCCAGTTCAGCATCGACCACTTCCCTTTCCAGATATTTTTTTTCGAATTCGCGGGTAGACAAATTGTATTTTGGTGCGTATTGCTCCAGAATATCATCAAAATGCCCCTCTTCCACTTCAAACGGAAGTCCGATTCCTTCAGCTTTGTACCGATTCAACCCATTAGCGGTTAGTCTTTTGCCTTCCTCCATCCAAACCGTCAGATATTCTTTAATGGCCGTTTTTAAATGTCTTTCAATCCAGAAAATATCCGGATTCGATTTTTCCAAAACATCTCTGATCAAGGACGTATAAAGCGGAGGCTGCGTACGGGTTAAATAATAACTCCGGTTGGCATTTAGTATTTTTCCGTAATGATCAATCTGGTATTTAAAATTCTCTGCAATTCCCAGAGCCAACTCTATTTTATCATCTATCAAAAGTCCTTTAGCAATAAAATAACTGTCCCAGCCGTACATTTCATTAAACCTCCCACCGGGAACTACAAAAGGAACTCCCGAAATTTCATTGTTTTTAATTTGAAGCGCCAAAGCCAGTATACCCGGTTTTTGATTGAGCGACAATACATACTCCGGTGAAATATGTTTCGGCATTTGTACCACTTTTAACTTTGGTGTTACAGCTTCCAGTTTTTTGAAATAATCAAAAACGATTTCATCTCCAAAAGGCACGTACAAATACGAAATAGCATTTTCTATTTTATTGTCTTCCAGTATTTTTTTCACCCCATTGGCATCGATCGTACGTGTTAGCCCTTTCCAGTACAGGTTTTTTATTTTTCCGGAGATTCTTTTTACAGGATCTTCAATGATTTGATCCAGACTGATTTCGGCAAATTCAATATTTTCTTTTTTAGCCAAAGCCAATTCCTGCAATAAGTTTGAAAGCTGATAGGTTCCTTCAATAAGGATTGAATTTCCCTCTTCACCGTTCAGCAAAAATCGCTTCGGACCATGATCATCAATCGTTATTTTTTTATCACCGTCAGTATCTTCCTGAGCCAATAGTTTTTCGATAGTTTGGGATATATGTAGTTTAAATTTCATCTTTTGCAGTTATTTTTTTAAGAATAAAAAAGGATACTAATAATAAAGACATTGGAATCAAAGTAAAATAAAATGCCTTTTCCGGTCCTTCATTTTTAAACAGCCAGCCTGTTATTCTGGAGCCTAATGTTCCGCCAAGAGCCGAGAAAATCACGATTAATCCCGTCATTGAACTTTGAAGGTTTTTAGGCAGCGCACTTAATACAATGGAATTTAACAACGGATAAATAGGCGCAATAAACAGTCCGATTAAAGGAAATGCGAAACCAATTAAAGGTATATCTGCCAAAGCATTGATACTTTTCACTTCTAATCCGACGGTTTTTGGAAGTACAAAAACCACAATCAGCATGGCTGAAAGAATACAGAAACTCAACACCCAGAGCCAGCCCACTTTTTTAGTTACAATTCCGGCAATCATCCTTCCGGCTGCCAGTGAAATGGCCAAAATACTAGCCATCATAATACTTATATTTTCAGGCAAATGCAGCACTTTGGTATTGAATGTAGGCAGCCAGGAAAGAATTCCCTGTTCAATCATTACAAACAAAAAGACACTGATGACAAAAATAACCGTTAACAACTTTGCCATTAAACGGAACATTTGCATGAAATCGTCTCTGAGATCTGCTCCTGCTGTAACTTCAGTTTCTTCGAACTTCACAAATAACAAAAACAGAAACGACAGCAACGACAATCCGGCCAGAAACCAATACACATTTAGCCACGAATTGGGATCTTCTTCCTTATTAAAAGCCGGAAACAGAAAATAAGCCAGTGCGATTCCAACCATAAAAAAACCTTCAATACTGCTCATCAAAGCATTGTGCTCTTTTTTGGTTTCGGTCACGGTACCTATTAAGGAATAAACCGAAACTTTAATCAAAGCAAATGACACTCCAACGGTTGCAAAGAGAATTTTAGCATTGTCGAATGAATTCCCAAAATACATAGAAATACAAGCCAGAGTAACTAACCCCAAACCAATCAGCATGGATTTTCGATATCCGATTCTGGGTAAAAAAGAGGCTATAAAAAAGGAAACAATCGCAATAGGCATGTCCTTAAACGCTTCTAAAATACTCGCCTGAACTTCATCTACTCCATAATTTTTCTGCGATTTCAAAATCACAATGCCCACGCTATTCAATAGAATAGCGAAGACAAAATAATTGAGGTAAAGTGAAATTTTGATTCCTATATTTTTCATGTACTTATTGGTTTGTCTTTTAGTTGGCGAAATGTTTCAAGTTTCCGGTTTCAAGTTTCAGGTTTCAGGTTTCAAGTTTCAAGTTTCAAGTTTCGAACATACTCTACACCTCACATCTTACATTTCACATTTCACATCTTACATCTCTTAAAAATTAATCGCTACCGAAAATCTAAAGGCGCGTCCTAAAATTGGTCTTGCCATAAAAACATCACTTGCTGCAGAAGTAGTCTGTCTTGGGTCACCTTCAGTTAAACCAATTTCATTGAACAAGTTTGAAGCATCAACCGCAAAACGAAGATTATGATAGGTATAATTTAATCCTGCCCCTACTTCTTTATAAGCCGGCAAAACTTGTTTATTGTCCTGATTCGTGAATTTTTTATCATAATAAGAGAACTGCACATAAGCTGTAATATCTTTTGTAATATCAACTTCCGGTCTTAAGTTACAGAAAAACTTAGGTATTCTCCTAGCTGTGTTTCCGTTAAAATTAAAAGTAGATCCGTCAGCGTTGGTACCCGTAAAATTATCGTACTCCGGTTTTTGAACGGTGAACGTAAAGTTCATTTTTACCATTTTGTATCTGGCATTGGTTTCTACTTCAAGACCAATATTGTTTACGTCGGCGAATTTATTCTCAGAAGATCCATCTGATAAAATATCAGTAAAAGCAACATTTTTCAAATTCATATGAAACAGGTTGGCATTTATATTGAAGAAAGAATTAGAATATTTATACCCCAACTCAAACTGATTTACTTCGGTGTTTTCCAGCTTGCTCAAATCGGCTGCATTATCATAAAAAGACTCTTCAATAGGCGATCTGAAACCGTGGCTGTAACGTACATACGAAGCCATATTGTCATTGAATTTGTAGTTTCCGGCAGCGGTATACGACCATTCACTCACATCATATCTCCAATACGTATACGGATTTCCTTTCACCGTTGTTACCTTATCATCCGCCGTATTATTGTTTAAAACTCCCAAATTCTCTGCAAAAAATCTCGCATTGTCTCGGTACCCTGAATATTTGTCTTTGTTATATCGTAAACCAGCATTGAAAGTCAGCTTGTCTGTCGCTTTAATTTCGGCATCAGCATAAACATCATTCAAAACTCCTTTAGTTTGCGCATCTCTTTCCAGCCATGTAATTCTTTCAATCCCATTCCAGGTATGATTTACGCCTGATGTATTGTCTTTTACATTCAAGAGCCTCGGATTGTCTGAAACTCCCACTAAATACGAATTCCAGTTCCAGTATTGATTCGATTTCCAGTTGGAATAATAGTAACCTGCAGTCAGTTTTACAGGATCTAAATCAAACGCAAAAGAGAAATTGTTCGCAAAATTGTTCATCTTTTTTTCGATGTGCCAAAGATCTGCTCTCATAATTAAGGCATTCGGATCAAGTGTTGCTCCATTATCCACATAAGAATAAGTCAGGTTACTAGCCGTTGTATTCTGAACTCCTGTTGCATAAGCATCTTGTGTCCATGGACCGCCATTTGGAAAAATAGCATTGTAATTCAAATTGATATTGGTTTGCTTAAAGGCATTCTTGAACGTCACTTTCTCAGATATCTTCTTTTTAAATTCAGCACCAATCGAATTGATGATCGGATGAGAACCATCTTCTAAATCTGCACTAAAAGTTCCCCCACCATATTGCAGTACATTTAAACGGCTGAAATTTACTGAAGTCAAGGTTCCGTAATTTGGATTAAAGCCCGGAATTCCTTCGATTTTTCCATTATTACTTTTTAACGGAATCGGTAAATAGAACGTATTTCTGTCATCCAGATGTTTGAAGTTAATTCTCAAATAATCGTTATCATCAAATTTATAGGTAATATTTCCTTTGATCTGCCCTCCTTTATTGGCTGTAAAACCGGTATTTCTCACTCCATTATCGGCTCTGTAAAAACCTCCAACGTTAAAGAACAATTTGTCCTGGATTAAAGCACCCGATAAATTAAGATCTGTTCGGAACATTCCGTAATCTGAAGTCGAAAACTTTGCTTTTCCCTGAAAGTCATTCTGACCAGTTTTAGAAATAAAATTGATGATTCCTCCCGGCGCATTATTAGCAAAAATAGATGCCGAACCTCCACGAACCGCTTCCATTTTACTCACAGTTTCGTCTAGTCTGTAAAAAGTATCGGCATTCGCAAACTGCAAAGCCCCATCTTCAAAAACCGGCAATCCGTCTTCCTGAATCTGTACATACTCATAGGCTCCCGCAGAGGGGATTCCTCTAGCAAAAAGGTTATTTCCAATTTCTCCTCCCGAGGCTTCCACCACAAATCCGGGAATCGTTTGCAATAAAGCAGCCGTACTTGCAGGTGCTCTGTCTTCGATAGCCTTAGCGCCCATGGTGGTAATGGCCACACTGGATTCTAATTTCGACCTCGGACTTGAAGAACCTGTTACGACCACTTCTTTCAAACTTTGCGATTCCCCTTCCAGAAGTAAATTAACCTCTAGAGATTCTCCTTCTTTTACGGTGATTTGTTTTCCAAAGGTTTTATAGCCCACATTAGTCGCTACAATGGTATAATCTCCTGCGGGAATACTGGAAAATACAAATCTTCCGTTTTCATCTGTAATCGTATTTTTATCTGTTCCTTTAAGAGAAACATTGGCTCCCGGAATAGTTTGTCCGCTATCATCAAGTACCTTTCCGGAAACGGTATTTTTATGCTGTGCAAACAGATGGTTTGGAACAGAGATTAAGCACAATATCAAAAATAATATGCCTAAATAAGAATGTTGCTGTTTCATGATTTTTTGGTTTAGTTAGTTAATCTTTCATTTATGAAATGTAAACTTACTCAAGGAATTAACTCTAATTTAAGAATTCTAAATCGAAAACGTTTTCGAAATCCCCTAAAACGTTTTCGGAAGTTAATTTTTTATTAATACACTTTATTTTTTAGTACTTTTATTTCATGAATGACACCAAATTAATAGATATAGCATCGGCATTGGGAATTTCGGTTACCACGGTTTCAAAGGCATTAAAAGGCTATACCGACATTAGTAAGTCTACACGTGCCCGTGTGATCGAGATGGCCGAAACCATGAATTACATGCCTAATTCGGTTGCGGTAAATCTGAGAACCAACGAAACCAAAACAATAGGCGTAATCATTCCGGCTACCGTGCATCATTTCTTCTCCAGTGTCTTAAATGGTATTCTCGAAGAAGCCGAAAAAAGAGGCTATCTTGTCATTATATTACAATCCAACGAAAAATACGAACTGGAGAAAAAACAGCTGGCCCTATTAATTCAAAAACGTGTTGACGGGGTTTTAATGTCGCTCTCTAATGAAACAGATGACTTTACTCATATTAATGAAGCCATCCGTAAAAACACCCCTGTTGTTTTGTTTGATAAAATTGCCAAAAGAGTCGATTGTTCCAAAGTAGTGATCAATGATGCCAAAGCAGCATTCGACGCTGTTTCTTACCTCATTAATAAAGGATTCAAAAAGATCGCACATTTCAGGGGTTCGTACGTTCCTCAAAACTCCATCGACAGATTCTTAGGATACAAAAGAGCTTTGGAAGCACACGGAATTGAATACGATTCCAAACTGGTCTACGTGTGCGATAACAATACCGATTTTGAGGATGGCTACGAAAATGCCCAGAAAATAATGACAGAACACCCGGACATAGACGCGATTTTTGCCATCACTGATCTGGTAGCCATCGGAATTATCAAATATTTTAATGAGGCGGGAATCAAAACACCGGAACAGGTAGCGGTTTTTGGCTTTAGCAACTGGTTTATGAGTACGGTTATCTCACCTAAACTGACTACTATTGACCAACCCGGCTTTGAAATGGGGCATCAGGCGGTTTCGCTTTTAATAGATGAAATTGCCGACCTGAAAGAACATCGTCCGGTGACGCATCAAATTATTGAACTCCCTACAAGAATCATTGAAAGAGAATCGACTGTTAAATGATTTTTTAGTTTTAACTTTGCGTCAATTCTTAAAAAGCATCAATGTTTCCAATCCCCGCAAATACCGATATTTTATTGGCCGATGCCGAAAGCGAAAATCTATATTTAAGTTTGATTGAGCAGATTAATAAAGATTTTAATTTGGCCAACGAAGGAATAGATTTTCCAATGAGTATTTCTCCCGACGAACTAAAGATTCAGCTTCACGAGAAAATCTACAGAATGATTCAGTACAAATTTGCGGAGTACCTCAATCTGCTTTACATCATTGATGTGCCTGAAAATGAAATCAAAAAACTCGACGGTTCTGATTTGGTAATCTTAGCCGAGCAGGTTTCTTTTTTGATTTTAAAAAGAGAGTGGCAGAAGGTTTGGTTTCGGAAGAATTTTAAGTAAGGCGCTAAGATGCTAAGGTACTGAGATGCTAAGGCTTTACTTTGCGATTTCTATTTTTAGAATTTCGTGGTTTTCTTTTCCATAAGTTATTCTAACTGGTAAATCATCTCTAAAAACTCCATTATTTGCTTTACTGAAATCATTAAATCCTCCTAATAATGCATCATTATATTTAAACTGAACAGAGTCGACCACAAAGCTTTCCCAAGTAATAGTTGCCATTTTCTTAACTTGCTTTTCCCTTTTAAAATCAGTAATAATACCCTCTACCACAAACACATTTGGAGAATTCAAAAGGTTCTGAATTCTTTTTTCCGTTGTATCAGTTGTATATAATTTCAAATAGGAAAACATGATTACTGATAAACTAAAAACGGCACCAACTGACCATAATAGTATCAACTTTTCATAATCATTATTTTTCCTTTTGAACTTTTTAATCAAAATCCAAAGAATAAGAGAAACAATTGCAACCCAAAAAAAGACATCAAAGGATCTTGTGTTAGATGGCAAGTCCGAAATAGACCAATATGTATAATAATTCATTTAAAAAGAGGTTCTAAGGTTTTAAATTCTTATATCTCATTCCACACAAAAAACTTTTTATTTTCTTTTACAGCTGACCTTTCATTTTTATCAAATGGAATATATTTATCATGTTCTAAAATAAAAACTTGTTCATTACTTAAAATTTTATTCAGCTCTTTACTCAATTCTTTTAATTCTTCATACTGATTATTTCCTCCCGATGATCCTATATGGAAATGCCAATCACATTCTTTTTCAGAATTTTCAAAACCAATGGTTATTTCCAAATCATAAGTCGCAATCCACAAAAATCTGTTTCCACTCATACTTTTTATAGAACACCCAAAAGACTTATCTTCCTCAAAGTCAATGTTTTCTAAAAATTCAACATGATTTTGTATCAAATATTTTAAAGTTACTTCAGAATATAAAGCTTGATCCATTTAAAGATTTTTTATTCTCAATCTAAAACTTAGTACCTCAGAACCTTAGCACCTCTAAAAGTAAACTCTCACAAAAGGCATAAATCCGGATCCGTAAAGACTTGTATTTTTATCATACAAAACATCATAACGTGCTCCGATAGTAACACTCCCGGTTCGGTAACCCGCACCGAGGTATAAGGCGGTATTCCAATAATCATCAGAGTAACTTGGTCGATAGGCCGTTGATTTATAGTCAGTATTTATACGAACCTGTTCCAATTCTGCTGACAACTGAATTTCAGGAATCGGATTCACGAGTCCAACCACACTTCCGCCATAGACAAAAGAGCTGTAATAGTTTTTAGAAGACAAATAACCAAACTGCAATCCGACACCAACAGCCACTATTTCGTTTACATTATAAATGGCACTTGGTGAAACCGAAATATCCGTATATCCGGAACCAATTCCTAAACCAAGACCTCCTCCAAACTGAACTTTCTCCCAAAAATGATTGCTGTTGTCTATGACATATTTTTGCTGTGCAAATGCAGAACTCGAAAATGAGACGGCCAAAATCACAAAAAAAGTTTTGAAAACGATTGAAATTTGATTTTTATCCATAGTTGAGTCTATTTTTAACAAATTTTTACGTAAAAGTACGTAAAAAAAAGATTTAAATAAATGTGATTGTTGTACTTTTGCGATTCTATTTAACAAAAAGTATATTCACTCATATTATGGATAGGTTTTCATTTTTAAATGCAGCGCATACAGAGTTTTTCGCACAATTATATGATCAGTATTTAGTAAACCCAGATAGCGTTGAGCCAAGCTGGAGAAGTTTTTTTCAAGGTTTCGATTTTGGACAAACGACTTATAATGACGAAAATCCGGTTCAACGAATCGTTGAATACGTAACAAACGACAACGTAGATTGTAGTTTAGTTTCTGATAAATTACAAAAAGAATTCAATGTCCTAAAATTAATCGATGCTTACCGTACTCGCGGGCACTTGTTTACCAAAACAAACCCTGTTCGTGATCGCAGAACATCGTCTCCAACTTTAGACATTGAAAATTTCGGATTAACAACTGCTGATCTTTCAACAGTTTTTGATGCTGCTCAGGCAATCGGAGTAGCTCCTTCTACACTACAGGATATTGTTACACGTCTTCAGACTATTTACTGCCAGCACATTGGTATCGAATACATGTACATCAGAAATCCCGGCGTTGTAAAATGGATCCAGGACAAACTGGCTGTAAATGTAAACCAGCCAAACTTCTCTTCTGACGAAAAGAAAACAATCTTAAATAAATTAAACCAGGCCGTATCTTTCGAGAACTTCCTGCATACTAAATATGTAGGACAAAAACGATTCTCATTAGAAGGTGGAGAATCTATCATCCCGGCTTTGGACGCTTTAATCGAGCAGGCTGCCGAAAAAGGAGTAGAACAATTCGTAATGGGAATGGCTCACCGTGGCCGTTTGAACGTTTTGGCTAACATCTTCGGAAAATCAACTCAGGATATTTTTGGTGAGTTTGATGGTAAGGATTACGACCAAGAGTATTTTGATGGTGACGTTAAATACCACTTAGGTCTTACTGCCGACAAAAAAACAAGAACAGGAAAAAACATCAATATCAATTTAGCACCAAACCCTTCTCACTTAGAAACGGTTGGAGCTGTAATTGAAGGAATCACAAGAGCAAAACAAGACAAATACTACCCGAACGATTTCTCTAAAGTATTACCTATTGCCGTTCACGGAGATGCTGCAATCGCAGGTCAGGGAATCTTGTACGAAATCATTCAAATGTCATTGCTTGACGGTTACAAAACAGGCGGTACTATTCATATTGTAATCAACAATCAGGTTGGTTTTACCACTAACTATTTAGATGCACGTTCGTCTACTTACTGTACAGATGTTGCCAAAGTAACGCTTTCACCTGTATTACACGTAAATGCCGACGATGCTGAGGCTGTTGTACATGCCGTATCTTTTGCCTTAGACTACAGAATGCAATTTGGACGTGACGTATTTATCGATTTATTAGGATACAGAAAGTACGGTCATAACGAAGGTGATGAGCCTCGTTTTACACAACCTGTTTTATACAAAATCATCGCTAAACATAAAAATCCAAGAGATATTTATGCAGAGAAATTATTGTCTGACGGCATAATCGATGCCTCTTATGTAAATGCTTTAGAAAAAGAATACAAATCTGCTTTAGAGGAAAACTTAGAAGCTTCCCGTAAAAAAGATTTGACTATTATAACTCCGTTCATGCAAAACGAATGGAATGGATTTGTTCAGGTAACAGATACGCAAATGTTAGAAAAAACAGATACTACTTTTGACAAGAAGGAACTGGATTCTATCATCAATACGATCTCAACGTTACCGGCAGACAAGAAATTCATCAACAAGATCACTAAAATTGTTACCGACAGAAAAGTAGGATACGACAACAACACTCTTGATTGGGGAACTGCAGAAGCATTAGCTTACGGTTCGCTTTTAACAGAAGGATTTGACGTTCGTATTTCCGGTCAGGACGTAGAGCGTGGTACATTCTCTCACCGTCATGCAGTAGTTAAAGTAGAAGATTCTGAAGAAGAAGTAATTTTACTGGACACTATAGCGAACAAAAAAGGAAAATTCGGTGTTTTCAACTCGCTTTTATCTGAATATGGTGTTCTTGGTTTTGATTATGGATATGCATTAGCGAATCCAAATGCTTTAACGATCTGGGAAGCACAGTTTGGAGATTTCTCTAACGGAGCCCAAATCATGATTGACCAGTATATTTCTTGTGGAGAAGACAAATGGAACAACCAAAACGGTATTGTTTTATTATTGCCTCACGGATATGAAGGTCAGGGAGCTGAGCACTCTTCTGCAAGAATGGAACGTTACTTACAACTTTGTGCAAGACACAATATGTATGTTGCCGATTGTACAACACCGGCTAACTTCTTCCACTTGATCAGAAGACAAATGAAAACAAAATTCCGTAAACCATTGGTAGTTTTCTCTCCAAAAAGTTTATTACGTGATCCAAGATGCGTATCTACTGTTGAGGAATTAGCAAACGGAAGTTTCCAGGAAACAATCGACGATAGTACAGTAAACAAAAAAGACGTAAAATCTTTAGTATTCTGTACCGGTAAATTCTACTACGACATTGTAGCTGAAAGAGAAAACAACGGAAGAAATGACGTTGCAGTGGTTCGTATCGAGCAATTGTTCCCTTTCCCTGTGGAGCAAATCAAAGAAATCATCGCACAATATCCAAATGCTGACGATTACGTTTGGGCACAGGAAGAGCCTAAAAACATGGGAGCTTACAGCTTTATGTTGATGAACTTTGACCTTGTGAAATGGAGATTAGCTTCATTGAAAGCTTACTCTGCTCCGGCATCAGGAAGTTACACACGTTCAAAACGTCGTCACGCTGATGCTATCAGAATGGTATTCGATAAAAATTTATTCAGATAAAAAACAATGTTTCAAGTTTAAAGTTTCGGGCCCCTACAAAACCTGAAACTTTAAACAAAATAAACTTTAAACAAAGAAATAAGATGATTTTAGAAATGAAAGTCCCTTCACCAGGGGAATCTATAAAAGAAGTTGAAATCGCAACTTGGTTAGTAAAAGACGGCGATTATGTAGAAAAAGATCAGGCTATTGCTGAAGTTGATTCAGACAAAGCTACTCTTGAACTTCCTGCTGAAATGAGCGGAGTTATTACGCTTAAAGCAGAAGAAGGTGATACAGTAGCGGTAGGTGCTGTAGTTTGTTTAATCGATACTGACGCAGCTAAACCATCAGGATCTGCTCCGGCTGCTGAAGCTCCAAAGGCAGAAGCACCAAAAGCGGAAGTAAAAGCTGAAGCACCAAAAGCTGCTCCGGTTCAGGCTCCGGCAGCAACAAGTTACGCAGCAGGAACTCCATCTCCGGCAGCAAGAAAAATATTAGACGAGAAAAACATTGCTCCGGCTTCAGTTTCAGGAACTGGTAAAGGTGGCAGAATCACTAAAGATGACGCTGTAAATGCAGTACCTTCAATGGGAACTCCAACAGGAGGAAGCCGTGGAACTGAGCGTACAAAATTATCTATGTTGCGTCGTAAAGTAGCAGAGAGATTAGTTTCGGCTAAAAACGAAACAGCTATGCTTACTACTTTCAACGAAGTAAACATGACACCAATCAACCAAATTCGTAACGAATACAAAGATGCTTTCAAAGCAAAACATGGTGGTTTAGGTTTAGGATTCATGTCATTCTTTACAAAAGCAGTTACAAGAGCTTTAGAATTATACCCTGATGTTAACTCAATGATGGATGGTGACTACAAAATTGCTTACGATTTTGCTGACATCTCAATCGCAGTTTCAGGACCAAAAGGATTAATGGTACCAGTAGTTCGTAACGCTGAATTATTAACTTTCCGTGGAATCGAGGCTGAAATCAAAAGATTAGCGCTTAGAGCACGTGACGGTCAAATTACAGTTGACGACATGACGGGAGGAACTTTCACTATTACTAATGGTGGAGTATTCGGAAGTATGTTGAGTACTCCAATTATCAACCCTCCTCAGTCAGGAATCTTAGGAATGCATAACATCATCGAGCGTCCAATTGCTGTAAACGGTAAAGTGGAAATTCACCCAATGATGTACGTAGCTCTTTCTTACGATCACAGAATCATCGACGGACGTGAGTCAGTTGGTTTCTTAGTAGCCGTAAAAGAAGCTTTAGAAAATCCATTAGAGTTATTGATGAATGGAGATGCTAAACGCGCTTTAGAATTGTAATTGTAATACTTTTCAACAATCATACAAAACCTGCTTCTTAACTGAAGCAGGTTTTTTTTCTTAATATTAACTTAAAATCGACTTAAGATGTTAAAAAATTAAACAATAAAAAATTTTACCCTTTAAAAATTGTTTTATTTAGAATAAATAAGAATAGTTTGTTTGATTTGTATTCTGTACTTAAATTTGCACTATTAAAATCAATTCTAAATAATAATGAAAACCAAATACACGACAACATTTTTGGCTTTTCTCTTTGCACTGCTTGCGACTCCAACCATGTGGGCACAGCAAAGAGCAAGCATAAAAGGACAAATTAGCCTTACCAACAACCAGGCCGCAGATAATGTGACCATTATCTTAAAAGGGACCAAAATAGGAACCAATACAGACAGCAGAGGTTTTTACGAAATTAAAAACATCAAACCGGGAAACTATGTGATTAAAGTTTCTGCGGTTGGGCATTCTTCAAAAGAAAAAAGTATTTCTCTTAATGGCGGAGACGAAATAATTGAAGATTTCACAATCAGTTCCAATTCTGAACAACTGGACGAAATCGTAATCAACGGTCACGGCAAAAAGAATCCGTTAGCCCGCAAAGAAAACCAGCAAGTATCAAGATTACCTCTTAAAAATCTTGAAAACCCGCAAGTTTATTCTACTATTACAGGCGAGCTGCTAAAAGAACAAGTCGTAACCAATATCGACGACGCTCTTAAAAACGCTCCGGGACTAACCCCACTTTGGGCATCTACAGGACGCGGAAATGATGGTGCAGGCTACTTTTCTCTAAGAGGTTTTGCTGTTCAGCCTACTATGATTAACGGATTGCCGGGATTAACAAACGGAAGTCTTGATCCTGCAAATATCGACAGAATCGAAGTAATCAAAGGGCCATCAGGAACCTTGTTTGGAAGCAGCCTTATTTCCTACGGAGGATTAATCAACATTACAACCAAAAGACCTTACGATCATTTCGGAGGAGAAATAAGCTACACCGCTGCAAGTTACGGATTAAACAGAGTTACTGCCGACGTCAACACCCCATTAGACGACGAGCACAAAGTAAACCTACGCATCAACTCTGCTTATCACAATGAAAATAGTTTTCAGGATGCAGGATTTAAAAAATCATTCTTTTTTGCCCCTTCTCTGTCTTACGAAGTAAACGATAAACTTTCGTTTTTTGTTAATACTGAATTCATGAACAATAAAGCGACCAATCCAACCATGTTGTTTTTAGACAGAGATGCGCCTTTAAGAGTTCACAATATGAAAGAACTAGGCTATGACAACAAACGTTCTTATACCAGTAACCAGCTTGCTATAGAAACACCTTCATACAATCTGCAAGGACAGATGATTTACAAGTTTAATAACGAATGGACCTCACAAACAGTGGTTTCCAGAGGATCAACAAAGTCTGAAGGTTACTACACCTATCTGTACGAAAAAACGAAATCAATACCCACTATTACCGAAGGAATAGTATTAGGTCGTTCTTTAAACTATCAAAATTCGACAACTTTAACCACTGATATTCAACAGAATTTCATAGGTGATTTTAAAATAGGAACCTTAAGAAACAGAATTGTTACAGGTTTTGACTACTTCAACACTTCATTGATAAACAACAGTACCGGATATGTCGCAAATGGAGATGTATACATTGGTAATGCCAGTTTGAAAACAGTTAACGAAGAGGTCTACAAAATTACCGATCCTGCAAAATACATTACAACCGATGATAACGGAAATTTATCAAAAGCCGGAACCGATGCTCTTTTAGCAAAAGCAAAAACAAACAATAACAAAACAAAACAGGAAGTGTACAGTGTTTATGTTTCGGATGTCATCAATTTTACTCCGGCATTGTCTGCCATGGCAAGTGTACGTGTAGACCGCTTTATGAACGCCGACAACGGAGGATACAATCAAACTGCTTTTTCTCCTAAATTCGGATTAGTGTATCAGCCGATTTTGGATAAAGTTTCTGTTTTCGCCAATTATATGGATGGATTTTCAAACGTTGCTCCCGGAGAAGACCTGATTGCAGGTGTGGGAACTCCAAGAATTTACAACCCGGAACATGCTAATCAATTTGAAGTTGGTACTAAACTGAACCTTTTCAAAGACAAACTTTACGCCACTTTCAGTTACTATGATATCAAAGTTACCGATCAGGTCTACAGCATCAGAACCGATGCTACAAACTCTACTTCTTACCAAAATGGAGGTCAGAGAAATAAAGGTTTCGAAGCCGAAATCGTTTCTAACCCTGTTGCCGGTTTAAATATTGTATTTGGCTACAGCTATAATGATGCAGTACTTACGGCAGGTGATCCTGAATTTGTAAACTTCAGACCGGAAAGCGCAGGAGCAAGAAATTTAGCCAATCTTTGGGCCAGCTACAAATTTTTGGAAGGACCACTACAAGGTTTCGGATTAGGTTTTGGAGGAAATTATGTGGGTGATAACAAAATCATGAACAGAAAAATAACCGGAGCGTTCACGATTCCTGAATATACGGTATTAAACTCTTCTATTTTCTATACTGCAGAGAAATTCACTTTAACCTTAAAGATGGATAACATTGCAAATGCAGATACTTATGATGGATGGTCTACGATTCATCCCAGAAACATGAGAAGCGCAGCGGTAAGTTTCGCTTATAAATTCTAATAAAAATCAAAAAAACACCTTTCTTTACGGGAAAGGTGTTTTTTAAATTTCGTCAATCATGATCACAATCGCAAGTCTTATTGTCTTTTTAGCTTTTTACACGCTGTACTACACCTCGAAAAGAGCCACATTATCGTATGATTTAGGTTTCGAAAAATGGATGAAAAACAATCCTAAACCAACCCGGTTTTTAGGCCTTGGACTTCTTTTACTGGCTTATGCGCTCTGGCTGTTTACACAATCTTTGTGCTGCGGAACCCTAATGTTCTTTATTCAGCTCATGACTATTGGAAGTTTGATCATCATTCTGACTCCTCTAAAAAAAATAAGCCGCTTTGCTATTCTCGGTTTTTTTATCCTCGCAGCGCTACTGGAATTTTATTACTACTAATTCATTTTAAAATATGCCGGCCAATCCAAAATATTTAACCCAATCCAAATGGCAAAGATTTGCCAAAATCACAGCTGCCATAGTAGGCGGCTATTTTGTTTCAGTCACCTTTCATTTGGCCTTAGCAGCCTGGTTCAGCCGTGCCGATATATTGATGACCATGGCTTTTAGCGGATTCATCCTCTGGGTAGCCCTGATGGTCGTTGCCTTTCTGGCCAAAAGCGGATGGAAAATATGGGGAATCTACATCCTTATTACTTTACTTTTCTCTCTTTTAATATACCTGGGTCAAACCTACAATCCAATAGCAAAATAATCCATGAACAATCGTAATTACAACATCTATTTTCATACCCATACCGTTAGCGGAATTGTGATTAGTGTAGTGCTTTTTGTGATTTTTTTCGCAGGGTCCTTTTCTTTCTTCAGAGATGAAATTATCAATTGGGAAAGAAATGAATCTACTGCTTTAACCAAAGAAATCCAGCTCGACTATACTTCAGCTTTACAAAAACTGGACAAAGAATACGTCTTACACGGAAGAAACATTACCATTTCGAAACCAAGTACGGAACGAAGAGTGGCTGTTTATATGGAGGGTACAAAAGATACTTTGGCCCCCAAAAAACAACAAGAAGGATCGTTCTTCTACCTTGACACCAAAACCTTCAAAACCTTTACTTACGAAGATTCTTATTCTTTAGGAGAGTTTTTATACCGCTTGCATTTTCTGGCACAAATTCCTTATCCGGTTGGATATTACCTTTCGGGTTTCACCGCTTTGTTTTTTTTATTTGCCATCGTAACAGGGCTTTTACTGCATTGGAAAAAAATCATCTCTAACTTCTATATCTTCCGCCCAAAAGAAAAACTAAAAACCTTATGGACAGATGCACATACCGCCTTAGGAATGATTGGTTTGCCTTTTCAATTTGTATATGCCGTAACCGGAACCTTTTTCATGATTAAACTCTTAATTGTGGCTCCGGCAGTAATGGCTTTATACAAAGGCGATCAGGACAAATTATATAAAGAACTGGAATATAAAGATCCTGAGTACAAATTCGATAATAAGAAATTAGCAGCCCCATTTAATATCGATCAGCTTGTTGCGAAAACAAAAAGCAGCTGGAAAGATTTTGAAATTACCCGTGTTTTCATTCAGAATTACGGAGATGCCAACATGCATGTTCTGGTAGAAGGCCAAATGTTAAGTCATAAAAAATTCACCGGAATTGGAAAGATTGTGTATCGAATTGCGGACGGAAAAGAAATTGCCCGAAAAAATCCGATTACTCAAAACAACTATCTCGACATGGTAAAAAACGTTCTGTATCGCATACATTTTGGTGATTATGGAGGTTATGCTCTCAAAATTGTAAGTTTCGTTTTAGGTATAATTACCTGTTTTGTCATCATTTCGGGAGTTATGATTTGGTTAGTCGCCAGACAAAAAAACAACTTACCCGAAAAGAAAAGACGCTTTAATGCCGGAGTCGTTCGAATTTATCTGGCCATATGCCTGAGCATGTACCCGATTACGGCCTTTGCTTTTATTGCTGCCAAAATATGCTACCCTCTCACTCAGGATCAGTTATACATGGTTTACTTTATAGGATGGCTTATTCTTACAGTCTTTTTCATCCTTAAAAAGAATGATGCATTTACCAACAAATGCTGCTTAATTTCAGGAAGTGTATTAGGTTTTCTAATCCCAATTACAAACGGAATTGTCTCCGGAAATTGGTTTTGGACCTCTTTTATGCAAAACAGAATTCAAGTCTTCTTTGTAGATGTTTTTTGGATATTCCTGGCTTCCATAACTCTTTATGTCGCCTATTCATTAAAACCTAAAAACGAAGCCGTTTCTAAAAAATAAATAAAATTACTTGCTCCCCATTGATTTTGCGTATAATTTTGCGTTTTACGATAAAATGGGATTCAAAACACAAATACGATTTCTACACAAATGGCTCGGATTAATTTCCGGGCTTATTGTTTTTATTATCAGTATTACGGGTTGTATTTTTTGTTTCCATGATGAAATAAAAGACATCACCCGCAAAGAATGGCGAATCGTTGATCCTCAGAACAAACCTTTTGTTCTGCCCTCCGTGTTGAAGGAAAAAGCCAAAGAGATTCTTCCAAATTACAAATCGAGTATGGTTTCGTATTACGGAAAAAATCGTTCTGCAATTGTTTACACCTATGCTGACATTGAAAATCGATACCTCTACTTCAATCCCTACACAGGAAAATACTTAAAAACCGAAGATCCCGATACCGACTTTTTCATTATTGTCGAACGTATTCATTTGTATTTACTCTTACCGGATTATATAGGAAAACATATCATTGGAAGCGCAACCATCATCTTTATTTTACTATTAATTTCAGGACTCATTCAATGGTGGCCCAAACGAAAAAGTGATCTCAAACGAAGCTTTACTGTAAAATGGTCCGCTAAGTGGAGACGTGTCAATTACGACTGGCACAATACTTCCGGATTTTACATTTCGATTATTGCCGTAATTATAGCCATAACCGGTTTAACTTTTACCTACGAATGGGTAGGCGACGGAATCTATAGTGCATTCAATTTCGGGGGAGACAAAACGCAGGAAATAAAAGTACCTGTCATCGATACGACCAAATTCAACAGCAACTCTGTTACTGCCGTCGATCGTGCTTTTACAACAACCGCAAAACTTCAACCCGATGCCGAAATGTATTTTGTTACATTTCCACAGCAAAAAGGTAATATAATCGACACAGGAGCTTATCCGCATGCTTTACGATACGACCATCAAAGCAACTATTATTTTCATCCGAACACCGGAAAACTGATTCAAAGCGAACCGTACCAAAAGAAAACTTTAGGCCTACAGGTTGTCGAAATGAATTATGGCATCCATACCGGACAAATCTTAAACCTTCCCGGCAAAATTATTGCCTTTATCGTAAGCTTAATTGCGGCCGCACTTCCTCTAACCGGTTTTATCATCTGGTACGGAAGAAATAAAAAATCTAAAAAAAGCAGAGCATAAAAAAGAACTCTCCTCAATTTTATTGACTTATTCATCCACAAATTTTTTTAAACTCCCGCAGATTTAGCAGATTTATTTAGATTGTTTTGCAGAATACCAAACAAAAAAATCAGCACAATCAGCTAACCCGAGCGAAAGCGAATTGGCGAAGCAATCTGCGTAAAAAAAGGATCAAGAACAAAAGTCGGGAAGAAAAAGGCTGAAAGCCTGAAAAGCAACAACATCGTGCGCAGCACTATGAATTAGACTAAGGTGTAGAATTGCCCTGAAAGGGCAAAAGCAAACTTATACCTTACAATTTTCAATAAAGACCAAACCGCTCTTTTATAAAATATAATTCAAAACAGAATAAAATCAACTTTTTGCGTGTAAGCTTCTGCCCTTTCAGGGCGTAACCGATATTCGCTATCATTACTCATAGTGCTGCGCACCATTCTATTGGTTAAGCTCTTTCAGAGCAATACTCCCAACTTTTGCACCTGATCCGAAAAAACTAAAATACCGAAATACAAAGGCATAAAAAAACCGTCTCGTTAAAAAACGAGACGGTTCTATAAATCATTCGAAATCTTTTAATTTCTATTTGCTAAAGCATTTTTCTGTAAATTCTTAACAGATGTTACTTTGCTGTTTTCATACGCCACTTCGCAAAGATTTTTATCATTGAAGAAAATCCATTTTCCGGTTTTTACTCCTTCAGTGTATTCTCCAACAGCCATCTTATTTCCTTTTGTATCATACGATACCCAAACACCATCTAACTTACCGTCTTTGAAGAAACCCTCTTGTTGAACACTACCATTTTCATAGTAATACGTAGCTTTTACTCTATTTCCAACAGCTTCCAATTCCGGTTTTATCTCTTGTGCAACTAAAATTCCAGAGAACAATATTGCAACTAAAATTACACACTTTTTCATATCTTTAGGTATTAATGTTATCAAATCTTTATCAAATATAATCAATTGTTTACATTAAAAAAACTTTTACTTAACAATTTGGTAACATTAAATAAAAGCTTAACATTGGAAATTTTTTAAAAACAAAAAAACCAAAGCTTAAGCCTTGGTTTTACTGCTATTTCCTAAAAAAATATAAAACTTTTATAAACTTGTAATTTGAAACGTAAGTTACTTTAATAACGCATCTAATTGCGTCTGAAGTTCTGGAGATGAAGGTCTTTCTGCATCACTGCTTACTACTTTACCGCTTGGATCCACAATAATAAATCTTGGAATTCCGGTAACACCATAGCTTGTTACAAACTCAGATTCCCAGTCTTTATCAGCAAACAATTGAATCCCTCCAAGCTTCTTATCCGTCACAAACTTCTTCCATTTTTCATTATCCTTCGCTTTATCAACAGATACACTCACGAACTCAATATTTTTTCCATGATACTTTTCTTCCAGTTTTTGTAAATATGGAATCTCTGCTCTGCATGGCGCGCACCAGGTAGCCCAAAGATCAATATAAACATACTTTCCTTTTAAATCAGAAAGCTTTGTCTTTCCTCCTTTATGGTTTTCATAATTAAAATCAGGAGACAAAGTTCCTTTCATCTTATTGGCTTTCGCTACACTTTCATATTCACTAACCGCATAACGATTAAAACTTTCAAATTTCTTTTTCAGAGCCGTTGTAAACTCAGCGTCAAAATTACCTTTCTCTAAACTTGCCATATCCGTTTTCAGCTTTGCTTCCAATAACGATGCAAATTCTGCAGCTTCCTTAACAAAAGCTTCCTTCTGAAACCTTTCATCATTTAAAGCCTGCTGAGCCAAA
Organism: Flavobacterium sp. N502540; assembly: GCF_025947365.1. Taxonomy (NCBI): domain Bacteria; kingdom Pseudomonadati; phylum Bacteroidota; class Flavobacteriia; order Flavobacteriales; family Flavobacteriaceae; genus Flavobacterium; species Flavobacterium sp. N502540. The sequence continues at coordinate 1,886,684 of NZ_CP110012.1, read as the reverse complement.
AAATTACTTTCCTCAACCCCTTTACCTTTATACACAATTGTTTCATCAAACTCCTTAGCGTCCATTGTCAGATTAACATCCGAATTCGGTTTTAAATACAAGTTAGAACCTTCCGTTCCATCTGAAAACATATAAAACCCTTTAGGAGCATCAAAAGAAGCCACAAAAACTCCCTTTTTATTAATTGGAATCACCTGTTTGAAATTATCCTTTCCTTTTATCACTAAAGTATCACTGTTTCTATTCGTAATCTTAGCGGTAAATTTAATTGAGCTCTTGGTCTGACCGATCACACCCAAGGTGCTGCAAATCAACAAACCGGTTATTAAAAATTTGTTCATATCAATTAGAGTTTAGATTTTGTAATCCAAATCTAGCGAAATTAGCCTCTCGAAATTTAAGAATTAACAAAATATTTCAAATTTCTAAGCATCAAGTGATCACTTTACTATATTAATTTGAATTTTGTGTTTACTTTTGCAGTCTAAAATTTTGATCATGTATAGAAGTCATAATTGTGGCGAATTAAACGCCTCAAATATTAACACGGAAGTTACACTAGCGGGTTGGGTTCAAAAATCACGCGATAAAGGATTTATGAATTGGGTTGATTTACGTGACCGTTATGGAATTACACAACTTATTTTTGACGAAAGCCGTACGGATAAAGCGGTTTTTGAACTTGCCAAAACATTGGGAAGAGAATTTGTAATTCAGGTAAAAGGAACCGTAATTGAGCGTGAAGCCAAGAACAAAAATATTCCAACCGGTGAAATCGAAATTTTAGTATCGGAACTAACCATTCTGAATGCCGCTTTAACACCTCCTTTCACAATCGAAGATGAAACGGATGGTGGTGAAGATATCCGAATGAAATACCGTTACTTAGACATCAGAAGAAATCCTGTAAAAAACAGTTTATTGTTCCGTCATAAAGTAGCTATGGAAGTTCGTAAATATTTATCGGACTTAGATTTCTGCGAAGTAGAAACTCCGTACCTTATCAAATCGACTCCGGAAGGAGCGAGAGATTTCGTTGTACCAAGCCGTATGAACGAAGGACAATTTTATGCCTTGCCACAATCACCACAAACCTTCAAACAATTATTGATGGTGGGTGGAATGGATAAATATTTTCAGATTGTAAAATGTTTCCGTGACGAAGATTTACGTGCGGACCGCCAGCCTGAGTTTACACAAATTGACTGCGAAATGGCCTTTGTGGAGCAGGAAGACATCTTAAATATTTTTGAAGGACTGACCAGACACTTACTAAAAGAAATTAAAGGTATCGAAGTAGATAAATTCCCAAGAATTACTTACGACTATGCCATGAAAACATATGGAAATGACAAACCGGACATTCGTTTCGGAATGGAATTTGGTGAATTAAACGAATTTGCGCAACACAAAGAATTTCCGGTATTCAACGCTGCAGAATTAGTAGTAGGTATTGCCGTTCCGGGAGCAGGAAACTATACCCGTAAAGAAATCGATGCCTTAATTGACTGGGTAAAACGCCCTCAGGTTGGAGCATCAGGAATGGTGTATGCCAAATGCAACGACGACGGAACTTACAAATCTTCTGTAGATAAATTTTACGATCAGGATGATTTAGGCCAATGGGCAAAAATCACGAGCGCAAAACCGGGAGACATGATTTTTGTCCTCTCAGGACCTGCCAACAAAACCCGTGCACAGCTTTCGGCACTTCGTATGGAACTGGCAACCCGTTTAGGCTTGCGTAATCCGGAAGTATTTGCACCATTATGGGTAATTGACTTCCCTTTATTGGAATTAGACGAAGAATCAGGGCGTTACCACGCAATGCACCACCCGTTTACCTCTCCAAAACCGGAAGACATGCAATTACTGGAAACAGAACCAGGAAAAGTTCGCGCAAACGCCTACGATATGGTGTTAAACGGAAATGAAATTGGCGGAGGTTCAATTCGTATTCACGATAAAACAACACAGCAATTAATGTTCAAATATTTAGGTTTCACCGAAGAAGAAGCAAAAGCACAGTTTGGTTTCTTAATGGACGCTTTCCAGTTTGGAGCACCGCCACACGGAGGTTTAGCTTTTGGATTAGACCGTTTAGTAGCCATCTTAGGAGGTCAGGAAACCATCAGAGACTTCATTGCATTCCCAAAAAACAATTCGGGACGTGATGTGATGATCGATGCTCCTGCAGCAATCGATGAAGCTCAATTAAAAGAACTTGCTATAAAATTGGATTTGAAATAATTTCTTATTCTTTTTCTAGAAAATAAAAAACGACAACTAAAAGTTTCAGTTGTCGTTTTTTTATGCAGTTTGTCGTCATTTTACCCTTTTTTCGTGTTAATAAAATCTTAAAACAAGAAAGAAACCCCTAGTAAACACAGGCTTTTTCCCACAAAAACAAGTCTAAAAAAAACAAACTCCGCTTAATATATAAATTTTTTGTAAAATATAAGCTACTTTTTTAACATTTAATTATAATAATTAATGATTCTCAAATAAAGTATACACATACCAAATTTGATGCAATATAAATAGCGAAAAGACTGTTAATCAATAATTTTTACAAAAATTTAACAGGTATATGTCTTTTGTATGAATTTATATGTTACATTTGCTTTATTATAAATTATTATTACAATTACAATGCGTACAGGTACAGTAAAATTTTTCAATGAGTCTAAAGGTTATGGATTCATTACAGACGAAGAAACAGGAAAAGACATCTTCGTTCACGCTTCAGGAATTAACGCGGAAGAATTACGCGAAGGAGACCGTGTAAGCTACGAAGAAGAAGAAGGAAGAAAAGGGAAAGTTGCTGCTAAAGTAGCAGTAATCTAAGAAAAATATAGCAATTTATTTTTTTTGCCTCTGAATGGTTTTCAAAACGTCCCGAAGTATCGGGACGTTTTTTTTGCTCAAATCTTAAAAAAATACTAAAATCCTTGGATCTTATTTATAATCAATAAAAATTAGCTGTTAACGCGGTTTCAGGGCACACTTAAATCATTTTTTAGCTTGTGATTTACAGAGTTGAAAGTTATCTTTGTGGCTTATTCTTTAAGTAAAAAAGCTAAGTTTATGCAATCTGATCAATACAGTTACATTCCTATTTTAATGCAGTTCATTTTGGCTGTGGGTTTTGTCGCAGGAACCATCGTTATTTCCGGAAAATTAGGTCCAAAAAGAAGTTCTGAAGTAAAAGATAAAAACTTCGAATGTGGTATCGAATCTGTTGGAAACGCACGTATTCCTTTTTCTGTAAAATATTTCCTTGTAGCCATTTTATTTGTACTGTTTGACGTAGAGGTAATTTTCCTTTACCCATGGGCAGTAAACTTTAAAGAATTAGGCGTAGAAGGAATGCTTAAGATGATTGTTTTCATGTCGCTTCTTTTAGTGGGTTTCTTTTATATCATCAAAAAGAAAGCTTTAGACTGGGAATAAAGAAATTTTAGATTTTAGACTTCTAATTTTTGATCTAAGGATCTGGAATTAAAATTTAAAATTTAATCTTAAACTAAATTTAATACTGATTTAAAAAAATTGATTTTACTTTTTTAGGTTTCAACAATCTAAAATCTAAAATCAGAAATCTAAAATAAAAAATGAGCGATTCAAATGTAAATATGGTTGCGCCGCCGGAGGGAGTTACTGGTGAAGGATTCTTCGCTACAAAACTGAATGATGTTGTAGGTTTGGCAAGAGCCAATTCATTATGGCCACTACCTTTTGCAACCTCATGCTGTGGTATCGAATTCATGGCAACAATGGCTTCACATTACGATTTAGCACGATTTGGTTCTGAGCGTGTGAGTTTCTCTCCTCGTCAGGCAGACATGCTTTTGGTAATGGGAACTATTTCAAAAAAAATGGCGCCTATTTTAAGACAGGTTTACGAACAAATGTCTGAACCACGCTGGGTAATTGCTGTTGGAGCCTGTGCTTCATCAGGCGGAATCTTCGATACTTATTCTGTTCTACAAGGAATTGACAAAGTAATTCCGGTTGACGTTTATGTACCGGGATGTCCTCCAAGACCGGAACAAATTGTTGACGGAGTAATGAAACTTCAGGAATTAGTAAAAAGCGAATCTGTACGACGCAGAAGTTCTCCTGAATACCAAGAATTACTAGCTTCATATAATATTACTTAAGATGGCTTTAGAAAATACCCTGATCCAAGATAAACTTACAGAAACATTTGACACAAGTGTTTTTAACTTTCAACAGGAAAGAGATATTTTTTCATTGGAAACTACCGCTGATAAAATCACAGCCCTGATTCTTTTTTTAAAAAACGATTCCGATTTACGCTTCCACTTTCTAACTGATTTATGCGGTGTTCATTATCCGGACAACGAAACGGATCGTCAGTATGCCATTGTTTATCATTTGCACAACTGGTACGAAAACAAACGTATTCGAATCAAAGTATACTTAAACGGTGAAAAACCGGAGATCAAAACCATTTCAAATATTTTCTTGAGTTCGAACTGGATGGAAAGAGAAACATACGATTTCTTCGGAGTCAATTTTATTGGACACCCACAATTGAAACGTATTTTGAATATGGACGAAATGGTGTCTTTCCCAATGCGAAAAGAATTCCCAATGGAAGACAGCGGAAGAACTGATAAAGACGACAGATTCTTTGGAAGAACAACAACAAATTGCTAAAAATAAATAATTCAACATTATAAAATGTCAGAACTATTATTATCACCAGAGCATCGATATGCTAAAATAATTAAGGACAGACTAAACGAAGACGGAAGTGAACTTTCAGTACTAAATTTAGGTCCTACACACCCGGCGACTCACGGTATTTTTCAAAATATCCTGTTGATGGATGGTGAAAGAATTCTTGAGGCTGAACCAACAATCGGTTACATCCACAGAGCTTTCGAAAAAATTGCCGAAAATCGCCCTTTTTACCAGATTACTCCTCTTACAGACCGAATGAACTATTGCTCCTCTCCTATTAACAATATGGGATGGTGGATGACTATAGAAAAACTATTAGGAATTGAAGTTCCAAAAAGAGCACAATACCTTAGAGTAATTGTAATGGAGCTGGCCCGTATTACAGATCACTTAATCTGTAACTCGATTCTGGGTGTAGATACTGGTGCTTATACTGGTTTCTTGTACGTTTTTCAATTTAGAGAAAAAGTTTATGAGATTTACGAAGAAATTTGTGGAGCTCGTTTAACAACAAATATGGGAAGAATTGGTGGTTTCGAGAGAGACTGGTCACCTGAAGCTTTCCGCAAACTAGACGTCTTTTTAGAAGAATTCCCTGTTGCCTGGCAAGAGTTTGTAAACTTATTCGAAAGAAACAGAATTTTCCTTGACAGAACCGTAAACGTAGGTGCTATCTCAGCAGAACAGGCAATGGCTTACGGATTTACTGGTCCAAACTTACGTGCAGCTGGAGTCGATTATGACGTTCGTGTGGCGCAACCTTACTCCTCTTACGAAGATTTTGATTTTGTTGTCCCGGTTGGAAAATCAGGAGATACTTACGATCGTTTCTGTGTTCGTAATGCTGAAGTTTGGGAGAGTTTAAGCATTATTCGTCAGGCTTTGGCTAAAATGCCGGCAGGAAACGAATACCATGCTGAAGTTCCGGATTATTACCTGCCTCCAAAAGAAGACGTTTACACTTCGATGGAATCTCTAATTTATCACTTTAAGATTGTAATGGGAGAAGTTCCTGTACCGGTTGCAGAAATTTACCACCCGGTTGAAGGAGGTAATGGAGAAGTAGGATTCTATTTGGTTACAGACGGAAGCCGAACACCATACCGATTACATTTCAGAAGACCTTGTTTTATTTATTATCAGGCTTATCCGGATATGATTAAAGGATCTTTACTTTCGGATGCAATTGTTATTCTATCCAGTTTAAATGTAATTGCAGGAGAATTAGACGCGTAAAGATATTGTAGATTGTAGATTGTAGATTGCAGATTGTAGATTGAAAAATCTAAAATCAGAAATCTAAAATTAAAAAAGATTGCAGAATATGGGTTATGGACAAAGATTGAAAAAATCTGAAATCCAAAATCTAAAATCTAAAATAAAAATGGAACGAAAACATTACAAACAAGAAATAAACATGACTGAAGCGTTGATGTCCCGCATCAATGAATTGATCAGTCATTATCCTGAGGACAGAAGAAAATCAGCTTTGTTACCTGTTTTGCATGAAGTGCAGGACGCTCATGACAACTGGTTAAGCATTGAGTTACAGGATAAAGTTGCCGAAATTTTGCACATCAAACCAATTGAGGTTTACGAAGTGGTTACTTTTTATACCATGTACAACCAAAAACCAATTGGAAAATACATGTTCGAATTTTGCCAGACTTCTTGTTGTTGTTTAAATGGTGCTGAGAATTTAATGGATTATACTTCTGAGAAATTAGGCATCAAAATGGGAGAAACAACTCCAGACGGAATGTTTACCATTGCCGGTGTAGAATGTTTAGGTGCTTGCGGATACGCTCCGATGATGCAGCTGGGAGATTTCTACAAAGAAAAATTGACAGAAGAAAAAATCGATCAGTTAATCGCTGATTGCAGAGAGGATAAAATAATATTACACGATAAATAAGATGTCACAGAAAATATTATTAGATAAAATCAACATTCCGGGTATCAAAACCTACGAAGTATACCGCCAAAATGGTGGATATGCCTCTGTAGAAAAAGCTTTGAAAACACTTACTCCGGATGAAGTTACCGAAGAAGTAAAAAAATCAGGACTACGTGGCCGTGGTGGTGCAGGTTTCCCTGCCGGAATGAAATGGAGTTTTATTGATAAAAAATCAGGAAAACCAAGACATTTAGTATGCAATGCCGACGAGTCTGAACCAGGAACTTTCAAAGATCGTTATTTGATGGAATTTATTCCTCACTTATTGATCGAAGGAATGATTACCTCAAGTTATGCCTTAGGCGCTAACCTGTCGTATATCTACATTCGTGGAGAATATATGTGGGTTTTCAAAATACTAGAAAGAGCTATCGCCGAAGCTAAAGCTGCCGGTTGGTTAGGAAAAAATATATTAGGTACAGGTTACGATTTAGAGTTACACGTTCACTGTGGAGCCGGAGCTTATATTTGCGGAGAAGAAACTGCACTTATCGAATCTCTGGAAGGTAAAAGAGGAAATCCTCGTATTAAACCACCCTTCCCGGCGGTTTCAGGACTTTGGGCTAATCCAACGGTGGTAAACAACGTAGAAACTATCGCTACTGTGCCATGGATCGTAAACAATTCTGGTGACGATTATGCAAAAATAGGTATTGGCCGTTCTACAGGAACTAAATTGATCTCGGCTTCAGGACACATTAAAAACCCGGGAGTTTATGAAATTGAATTGGGTTTAAGTGTTGACGAATTCATGAATTCTGATGAGTACTTAGGTGGAATGTCTTCCAGCAGACCTTTAAAAGCGTTTGTTCCGGGAGGATCTTCGGTACCCATTTTACCTGCTGAATTAATTTTTAAAACAGCAAACGGTGAAGACCGTTTAATGACTTACGAATCTTTAAGTGATGGTGGTTTTGCTACCGGATCGATGTTAGGTTCAGGAGGATTTATTGTGTACAACGACACCGCTTGTGTGGTTCGTAATACCTGGAATTTCGCCCGTTTTTACCACCATGAATCTTGCGGACAATGTACACCTTGCCGTGAAGGAACAGGATGGTTAGAAAAAATATTGTGGAGAATCGAAAACGGTCAGGGCCGTGAAGAGGATATCGAATTATTGTGGAGCATCCAAAGTAAAATCGAAGGAAATACGATTTGTCCGCTTGGTGACGCAGCCTCATGGCCGGTAGCCGCAGCAATTCGCCACTTTAGAGATGAATTTGAATATCACGTTCGTTTCCCGGAGAAAATTAAAAATAGAGATCACTTTGTTGCTGAACCTTTCTCACAAGTGAAGCATTTAGTAGGCAAACAAACAGTTTAAAAATATAGTTTAAAGTTTTAAGTTTTTTTAGTTTCAAGTGAAAGCCTGAAACCTGAAACCTGAAACTAAAAAAACAAAAGTAAGAGATGAAAGTAACCATAGACGGTCAAAGTATAGACGTAGAGCCAGGAACAACAATCCTGCAGGCTGCACGTATGATTGGTGGAGATTTAGTTCCGCCAGCCATGTGTTATTACTCAAAATTAAAAGGCAGCGGTGGAAAATGCCGTTGTTGTTTAGTTGAAGTTTCGAAAGGAAGTGAAGCTGACCCAAGACCAATGCCAAAATTAATGGCATCTTGCGTAACAGGATGTATGGACGGAATGGAAGTGAACAGTAAATCTTCTGATCGTGTAACAGAAGCCCGTAAATCGGTAACGGAGTTTTTATTGATCAACCACCCGCTGGATTGCCCTATTTGTGATCAGGCAGGAGAATGTGATCTTCAGAACTTAAGTTTTGAGCACGGAAATCCAAAATCACGTTTTATTGAAGAAAAAAGAACGTTCGAACCTGAAGATATCGGTCCGAATATTCAACTGCATATGAACCGTTGTATCTTATGTCAAAGATGTGTACAGGTTGCTGATCAATTGACAGACAACAGAGTTCACGGGGTATTAGATCGTGGTGACCACGCTAATATTTCAACTGGAATTTCTAAAGCAATCGACAACGAGTTTTCTGGAAACATGATCGACGTTTGTCCGGTTGGAGCTTTAACTGATAAAACTTTCCGTTTTAAATCAAGAGTTTGGTTCAACAAACCTTTCAACGCTCACAGAGAATGTACGACTCCGGGATGTTGTGGTAAAACAACTGTATGGATGTTTGGAGGAGAAATTCAGCGTGTTACCGGTCGTAAAGACGAGTACCATGAAGTAGAAGAATTCATTTGCAACAGCTGCCGTTTTGACCATAAAAATGTGAGTGACTGGGTAATTGAAGGACCAAGAGAATTTGAAAAAGATTCTGTAATCAACCAAAACAACTACACTCAAAAATTAGAGAAAGTTGAAATTGATACAGAGAAAAATATCCTTTTAGGTAGAGATATTGATCGTAAAAAAATTAGTATGGCTGCAATTCCATTAATTACTAATGATAAAAAATCTTAAGAAATGGAAAGTGCATTTATTATAGAAAAAAGTGTCGTTATTGTTGTCGTTTTTGCGATTACTATGATTATGGCGATGTATTCTACCTGGGCTGAACGTAAAGTTGCTGCTTTTTTACAGGACCGTGTAGGACCAAACCGTGCCGGATGGGGAGGATTATTACAACCTCTTGCTGATGGTATGAAATTATTCTCGAAAGAAGAATTTTTCCCAAATACACCGAATAAATTTTTATTTATCGTAGGACCCGGAATCGCAATGAGTACGGCTTTGATGACCAGTGCTGTTATTCCTTGGGGGGACAAATTACATGTTTTTGGCCGTGATGTTTATTTACAGGCCACTGATATCAATATTGCTTTATTATATATTTTTGGTGTTCTTTCTGTAGGAGTTTACGGTATCATGATTGGTGGATGGGCTTCTAACAATAAATTCTCTTTGATGGGAGCTGTTCGTGCAGCTTCACAAATGGTTTCTTATGAAGTTGCCATGGGATTATCGATGATTGCTTTGTTGATGATGACCGGAACTTTAAGCTTAAAAGAAATTTCCTTACAACAACAAGGAATGAACTGGAATGTTTTTTACCAGCCGTTATCTTTTCTAATCTTCTTAATTTGTTCTTTCGCTGAAACAAACAGAACTCCTTTTGATTTAGCAGAATGTGAAAACGAATTAATTGGAGGTTACCATACTGAATATTCATCGATGAAAATGGGATTCTATTTGTTTGCTGAATATGCGAGTATGTTCATCTCAGCCACTATTATCTCGGTATTGTTCTTTGGTGGATACAATTATCCTGGAATGCAATGGATGGTTGATAATGTAGGGGTAAACGCTGGAAATATTTTAGGTATCGTAGTCTTGTTTGTTAAAATATGTTTCTTCATCTTTTTCTATATGTGGGTACGTTGGACGATTCCAAGATTCAGATACGACCAATTAATGAATTTAGGCTGGAGAATTTTAATACCGCTTTCCATTATTAACATTATGATTACGGGTGCTGTAATATTAAGACACGATATCGCAGCAGCTTTAGGATTCTAAGAACCGTAATGCCCTAGCCCTGATAGCAGCGGCATCCTTTTGTGATCTCGTTTTTGAACGAGACAAAAGATACAGCGGATAGCAGGATTAGCTTAAAAACAAAAATAAAACAGATTTGATTTGTATAATACAAATAGTGAATCGTAAATCATACATTAAAAAATGTCAATAGAAACTATATCATTATCGGGTAGAAAAAAAGTGGTCTCTAACAAGGAGATGACTTTTATGGAACGATTGTATCTTGTGGCGATTGTAAAAGGATTGTTTATCACGCTTAAACACTTATTCAGAAAAAAAGTGACGATTCACTACCCTGAACAAGTGCGTGAAATGAGTCCGGTTTATCGTGGTCAGCACCAATTGAAACGTGATGAACAAGGTCGTGAAAACTGTACTGCCTGCGGATTATGTGCTTTATCATGCCCAGCAGAAGCGATCACAATGAAAGCTGCTGAGCGTAAAGCAGATGAGAAACATTTGTACAGAGAAGAAAAATATGCTTCAATCTACGAAATCAATATGTTACGTTGCATTTTCTGCGGTTTATGTGAAGAAGCCTGCCCAAAAGATGCCATTTACCTGACGACTTCAAAAGTTTTGGTACCTTCAAGCTATGAAAGAGAAGATTTCATTTTTGGAAAAGACAGATTAGTGATGCCTCTTGACGTGGCTATCAAAAATGCTCAACTTAATAATGCTAACTAAATGATACATATTCCCGATTTTGCACACGCAACAACTGTACAAATTATATTTTGTTTCTTAGCGTTTATTACGGTGATTACCGCTTTCCTGACTATTTTTAGCAGAAACCCAATTCATAGTGCTATTTATTTAGTGATTTGTTTTTTCTCTATTGCCGGTCATTATTTACTATTAAACTCTCAATTTTTGGCTATCGTACACATCATAGTCTACTCGGGAGCGATTATGATTCTGTTCCTGTTTACGATCATGTTGATGAACCTGAACGAACAAAAAGAAGTGCACCGTCCCAGAATTACTCGTTTAGGTGCAATTGTCTCTTTTTGTTTGATTTGCATAGTATTAATTGCAATTTTTATCAATTCTAAACCAATTGTTGGCGAATACGACTCAACGGGTGAAGATTTCCAATCAATTAAAGTATTGGGTAAAATTTTGCTGAACGAATATATGGTTCCGTTTGAATTTGCTTCGATCTTGCTTTTAGTAGCCATGATTGGAACTGTATTATTGTCTAAAAAAGAAAAATTAAATAAATAATGGGTAATATATTAAATCAAATAGGTATTGAAAACTACATCTTTTTGAGTGTTGTACTTTTCTGTATTGGTATTTTTGGTGTATTGTACAGACGAAACGCTATTATCGTTTTCATGTCTATCGAAATCATGTTGAATGCTGTTAACCTTTTATTTGTTGCTTTTTCAACTTACCATCAGGATGCGCAGGGACAAGTCTTTGTGTTCTTTTCGATGGCAGTTGCTGCAGCAGAAGTTGCAGTTGGATTGGCTATTTTAGTTTCGATCTTTAGAAATTTAGGTTCGATTAGTATCGATAATTTAAAAAATTTAAAAGGATAAATAAAAATGGATACCAATTTAGCTTTACTTTTAGTTTTATCTCCTTTTTTAGGATTTTTAATCAATGTTTTCTTTGGCAAGAGCTTAGGAAAAACCGTTTCAGGAATCATCGGAACTGCTGCTGTAGTGGTTTCTTTTGCTGTTACACTTTTCTTTTTCAATCAGGTGAGCCAAACCAAACAAGCTCTTCAGGTTACTTTATTTGACTGGATTCAAATTAGTAATTTAAAGATCAATCTTGGATTTTTATTAGATCAGTTGTCTTTACTTTGGTTGCTTTTCGTAACCGGTATCGGATCGTTGATTCACTTATACTCCATCAGCTATATGCACGACGATGAGAATATGCACAAGTTTTTTGCTTATTTGAATCTGTTCGTATTCTTCATGATTACTCTTGTAATGGGAAGTAACCTGTTAGTTTTATTCATCGGTTGGGAAGGTGTTGGTCTTTGTTCGTACTTATTAATTGGATTCTGGCACAAAAACCAGGATTACAATGATGCTGCGAAAAAAGCTTTCATCATGAACAGAATTGGAGATTTAGGTTTATTAATCGGAATGTTCATACTAGGTTCAATGTTCTCAACTTTAGATTATGCAACTTTAAAAACTGCAATCGCAGGGGCAGCAAACTTAAATATCCCATTGCTTTCATTAGCTGCTTTATGTTTGTTTATTGGAGCTTGTGGTAAATCAGCACAAATTCCATTATACACCTGGTTGCCTGATGCGATGGCAGGACCAACTCCGGTATCTGCATTAATTCACGCTGCAACAATGGTAACCGCCGGTATCTTTATGATTACCCGTTTGAACTTTGTATTTGATTTAGCTCCGGATGTTCAGTCTGTTATCGCTATTATTGGAGCTGTAACTTCATTAGTAGCTGCAACAATCGGTTTGGTTCAGACCGACATCAAAAAAGTATTAGCCTACTCTACCGTTTCTCAATTAGGTTTAATGTTTTTAGCCTTAGGATTTGGTGCTTATGAAGTAGCCGTCTTTCACGTAATCACACACGCTTTCTTCAAAGCTTGTCTGTTCTTAGGTTCAGGATCTGTAATTCATGGTTTACATGGGGAACAGGATATGCGTAAAATGGGAGGTTTGCGTAAAGCGATGCCAATCACTTTCTGGACAATGTTAATTTCATCATTAGCCATTTCAGGTGTACCGTTTTTCTCTGGTTTCTTCTCTAAAGACGAAATTTTATTAACGGCTTTCCACCATAGCATCCCGCTTTATGTTGTAGGATCTGTTGCTTCTATCATGACGGCATTTTATATGTTCAGATTAATGTTCCTTACTTTCTTTAAAGATTTCAGAGGAACCGAAGAGCAAAAACACCACTTACATGAAAGTGACGGATTGATTACTTTTCCTTTAGTAATTTTAGCTATTCTGGCTACTTTTGGAGGATTGATCAGTTTACCTGGAAACAGCTGGTTAAATGGTTATTTAGCCCCTCTTTTCACTAAAGTAGCAGGCGAAGAACACCATTTAGGTACAACAGAATACACTTTAATGGGAGTTGCTGTTTTAGGCGGATTACTAGGTATTTTAATTGCTTATGTGAAATACTTCAAACAAGATAATGTTCCGGAAGCGGACGAAAACATTACCGGTTTGACTAAAGTGTTATACAATAAATATTATGTAGACGAAGCTTACGATGCTATTTTCGTTCGCTCTATCAACGGATTATCAAGATTTTTCAGAGACTATATCGAAACAGGTTTGTCTGCCCTTGTTTTTGGATTAGGAAAAGTAGCCAACGAATTGGCTTTTCAAGGTAAAAAATTACAAAACGGAAGTATCGGATTATATCTTTTTGCATTTGTTTTAGGGCTTTGTGCCATTGTTTCCTATATATTTTTAGCTAAATAATTTTACAACTATGAACGTTTCTCTTATATTAATTATTCTTCTAATTGGTGCATTTGCCACTTATTTTGTTGGTGACAAGCTAGCATCAAAAGTAGCTTTGTTCTTTAGTTTGGCGGCTTTAGGTTGTTCAATTGTTTTATTAAATCATTTTTCAGCTGGTGAGAATATCAGTCTGATCAATACCTGGATTACTCAGCCTAAAATTTCATTTGCTCTTAACGCAGATGGTTTAGGTATGGCGATGCTTTTGCTGACAGTAGCTTTAACGCCAATTATTATATTCTCTTCTTTTGGTAACGAATACAAAAATGCCAAAGGTTTTTATGCTCTAATTTTATTTATGGCATTTGCTATGACAGGAACGTTCCTGGCAGCAGACGGTCTTTTATACTATATTTTCTGGGAGTTGGCGCTTATTCCAATTTACTTTATTGCCCTTATCTGGGGTAATGGTGATGCCGAAGAACGCAGAAAAGCAGTAGTTAAATTCTTTATCTACACACTGGCAGGTTCCTTGTTCATGTTAGTTGCTTTTATCTACTTGTATCAAAAAGCCGGAAGCTTCTTAATCGAAGATTTATACAAATTAAACTTATCTGCTTGCGAGCAATTATGGATTTTCTTAGCCTTCTTCCTTGCTTATGCTATTAAAATTCCAATCATACCTTTCCACACCTGGCAGGCAAATGTATACCAAAAAGCACCAACTGTTGGAACAATGCTTTTATCCGGTATCATGCTAAAAATGGGATTGTACAGTGTGATTCGTTGGCAATTGCCACTTGCACCATTGGCTGCAAAAGAATACATGAACATCTTCATCGCTCTTGGAATTGCGGGTGTGATCTACGGATCAATTGTAGCTTTAAGACAAAAAGATCTGAAGAAATTGTTAGCTTATTCGTCTTTGGCGCACGTTGGTTTAATTGCGGCAGGAACTTACACCTTAACTATCGATGGTTTACGTGGAGCTGTATTACAAATGATTGCTCACGGTTTTGTGGTAGTAGGTTTGTTCTATGCAGCCGAAATTATCTTCAGAAGATATGAAACCAGAGAAATTTCACAATTAGGCGGTATTCGTACACAATCTCCAAAATTCACTTCAATGTTTTTAATTTTGGTATTGGCTTCTGTTGCTTTACCAAGTACTTTTAACTTTGTTGGGGAGTTTACTGTTTTGTACAGTCTTTCTCAAATTAATATCTGGTTTGCTGTTTTAGGTGGAACTACTATTATTTTAGGGGCTTATTATATGCTTAAAATGTTTCAAAATGTAATGTTGGGAGAAACCAATTCGAAAACTTTTGCTGACGTTTCTGTTCATGAAGGAATTTCATTAGTAGCGATTATTGCAGTGTTGATTTTCTTCGGATTCTATCCAAAACCAATTACAGATTTGATTACACCAAGTTTAGAAACGATTCTGAACGTTATCAATAAAAATTAAAAAATATTTTAAATAAAAATAAATTAGGGCGTCATTAGTTTTAGATTTCCTAAATCAAAAAAACAAAAATGAATACATTAATAGCTATAACAGGATTGGGTATTTTCTGCCTATTGTTTGAAATTCTTAATTTAAGAAAGGCCATTGTTCCAATTACCATCGTAGGTTTATTGGGTGTTTTGGCGCTTAACTTTTACGAATTCGGATCAACAGCAAGTTACTATAACAATATGATTACAGTGAGTAAATTCTCTGTGACATTTTCATCGTTGTTTATTGTTTTGACCATTTTCCTGGTAGCATTAAGTCATAATTTTTACGAAAATCATCCAACCAAAATCTCCGATTTCGTTGCGATCAAAGTATTTTTATTAGCCGGTGGAGTGGCTATGGTTTCTTTCGGAAACTTAGCGATGTTTTTCTTAGGAATCGAAATCCTGTCAATTGCTCTTTACGTTTTGGCAGCAAGTGATCGTTTGAACTTAAAAAGTAATGAGGCTGGTATGAAATATTTCCTAATGGGATCTTTTGCATCTGGAATCATTTTATTCGGAATCTGTTTGATTTACGGAGCGATGGGAACTTTTGACGTAGCTGAAATCCATGAAATCTCTCTATCTGCCGAATTGCCAATCTGGTTTCCTATCGGAATGATTTTAATGATTATTGGTATGTTGTTCAAAGTAGCAGCGGTTCCTTTTCATTTCTGGGCTCCGGATGTTTACGAAGGTTCTCCTGCATTGACTACTGCTTTAATGAGTACTTTGGCAAAAGTTGTAGCGATCGCTACGCTTTATAAATTGGTTTCTGCATTGAATTTCATTCCATCACTAGACAATCAGGATCTTTTAGGAACTTTTGAAACTATTGTTGTAATCGTTTCAATCGCTTCTATGACTGTTGGAAATATAATGGCATTGCGTCAGGTAAATGTAAAACGTATGCTGGCATTCTCAGGAATCTCGCATGCCGGTTTTATGTTGATGACTTTATTAACGATAGCAACCTCAGCAGGTGTTTTATTGTACTACACAGCTGCTTATGCATTGGCCGGAATCGCTGCATTTAGTGTTGTTTTATACGTATGCAAAAATCAGGATAACGAAGATATTACCAATTTCCACGGTTTAGGAAAAACAAATCCGCTATTGGCGGCAATCCTTACAGGTTCGTTGTTGTCTATGGCCGGTGTTCCTATTTTCTCAGGTTTCTTTGCTAAGTTATTCTTATTCAACCAAACGATTCAGGCAGGATACATTGCTTTAGTGATTGTAGCAGTTATCAACTCAATTATAAGTGTTGGATATTATTTCAAACTAATCCTGGCGATGTACTCTAAAGAACCTAACCAGGAACGTACAGGAAAACCTTTCCTTATTTATGCGGTTGCTGTAATTTCAATTGCTTTAAACATTGCTTTAGGTTTGTTCCCTTCTTTAGTTTTAGATCTTTTAAAATAAGAATTTAAAAACAGCTATACGAGCCGTCAATTTTCATTGACGGCTTTTTTATTTAGAAGAATAATGCTTCAAAACAAATGCTCCGAATTGTTAAAAATTCTATAGGAATCAAGGCACATCAAAAAATATCGATTATATTTGATACGTTTTTAAAACCAATTACATTATGAACTTTAATTCAAAAAATCCATTTTTAAGCAACAAGCGTTTCTCCTCTAATGCTGTTTCAAAAGCTGAAGAAGTACATCAGGCACAAATTATCGACTACAATCAGGAGATGACTTTATCTGGTACAATCAACAAAACGGCCATCTTGTTTTTAATTTTATGCGGATCGGCTATGGTAACGTGGTGGATGGCATTTAATGGTATGAATGTGATGCTGCCTGCTATCGGAGGTGCCATCATTGGACTAATTTTAGTTGTAATTTCAGCCTTTAAACCTCAGGCTTCTCCTTATTTAGCTCCTGGTTATGCTTTATTTGAGGGACTATTCATTGGAGGAATTTCAGCCATCTTTGAAGCCAAATATCCCGGAATTGTAATTAACGCCGTTGGAGCAACTCTGGTTACTTTTTTAGTATGCCTTGGTTTGTATAAATTTAGAATTGTAAAAGTTACCGAGCAATTTAAGTCAGTAGTTGTTGCAGCAACATTAGCAATTGCTACCTATTATTTAATTTCATGGTTAGTTTCTTTATTCACAAGCTGGACGCCTGTTCACTATGGAAACTCAATGATGAGTATCGGAATTAGTGTTTTTGTTATTATTATTGCTGCGTTAAACTTATTCTTAGACTTTGATCAGATCGAAAAAGGAGTACAGCAAAGAATGCCAAAATTCATGGAATGGTATGGTGCAATGGGATTAATTATCACACTAGTTTGGTTGTACATCGAATTCTTACGACTATTGTCAAAATTATCAAGCAAAGATTAATTCTTTCTTTTTCTCATAACCAAAGCCTTCTGAAATATTCAAAAGGCTTTTTTTTTTGCTCTTACCCCTTCAGGATAATGCCAACTCCAAGTTAAACTATACTACTGTTTTTAAGCTTTCAGCCTGCTTTAAAACTTCATCTGATCAATACTTCGGAAATTCACAGACACGCTTTCTCTAGTACTTCCTTTTTTCATCCCAAAAACGATCAATACCGATTGTAAAATCGATATAATTTTCAAACTCAAAAGGTATCAACAGCTGTAGAAAAGATGACTTTTAAATCCCAAAACGCAACTTTTTTATCGCTATAACATAAATTACTCAAAATGTTATAAATCTAATATTTTGGTTTTATTGCATTTGTTTTCTTCTCTCCATTATGCTCTCAAATGCAATAAAAATGCTACTTCACAAAACCTATAATGTTTATGTAATAAATTACAATTAATGCAATTTATTACATTATCAATATTCAAAAGCATAATTTTTTACCGTTTTTACTTTTTTATAACAAATATTTTACACATATCGAAAAATGATATATTTTTGTGTAATCGATTACAAGTTTATTTATTGAATCAATACCCAAAAAATCACAAGAAACTTTATTAACCAAAAAACCACAATTATGAAAAAAAACCTACTTATTCTCCTGCTTTTACTGCTTACAGTACAAATATGGGCACAACAAGTTCAAATTACCGAATCCTCGGGTTGGCTTGAATCGGCATTTGTTAAATGGCAACCTGTAAACAATGCACAAACCTACAATGTTTACTATTCCGGTAACGGTATCACTGATCAAAAAATTGACGACCAATTGATCAGAAGTTACGGAAGTTATTTTCGTGCAGACATTCCGGGTCTAAAAGCAGGATCTTATACCGTTAAGATCAAACCAGTCATTTCGGGTGCAGAGGGTACCGGTTCAACAACAGGTTCGCTAACCGTTGCTGCCCAAGATCGTAATGGATTTGCTTTTGAGGGCGGACGCGTTCCAGGAGGATACAAAGCTGACGGAACTCCGAAAGACAATGCGGTTATTTTATACATCACGCAAAATACCAAAAACACTATTTCGATGAATATCACCGGAGCCAGTGCAAACCCTTGCGTTGGTTTACAAAACATATTGTATGCCATCAAAAAAGGAAAAGATACACGTCCGTTTATCATTCGTTTAATCGGAAATATTACCGACATGTCTGTGATGGAAGGCGGAGATGTTGTTATTGAAAATGCCAACAATGCAGCCAGTTATCTTACGATCGAAGGAATAGGAAATGATGCTGTTGCCAACGGCTGGGGCGTACGTTTGAAATCGGCATCGAACATTGAAGTGAGCAATCTTGGTTTTATGAACTGCAACAGTACCGCGGGTGACAATGTTGGCATGCAGCAAGATAATGACCACGTTTGGGTACACAACTGCGATTTATTTTATGGAAATGCGGGAAGCGATGCCGATCAAATAAAGGGAGACGGAGCTTTAGACAATAAAACTTCAACCTATATCACCCTGTCTTACAATCACTTTTGGGACAATGGAAAAGCAAGTCTTTTAGGTTTGAGCGAAGGTACCACAAGCGGTTTGTACATCACCTATCACCACAACTGGTTCGACCATTCTGATTCACGTCATCCTCGTGTGCGCTATTATTCCGCTCACATTTACAACAATTATTTTGATGGTGTAGCCAAATACGGTTCGGGTTCTACATTAGGATCTTCGTTATTTGTGGAGGGAAATTATTTCCGCAATAGTAAACACCCCATGTTAACTTCTTTGCAGGGAACAGATATCTGGGACGAAACCAATCAGGTAAATAATGCCGGAACCATGGGAACCTTTTCAGGTGAAGCGGGAGGATCAATTAAGGCTTTCAACAATACCTTTGACGCTTCAAACGGAACTAATAACATGCGTTTTGTAGCCTACAATGATCCTAATCCGTTATACAATATTTCAGGAAAAATTAGCTCTACAACCGATTTCGATGCTTATGTGGCTACGACAAGAGGCGAAACAGTAAGCAGCGCTGTTAAATCTAAATCCGGAGCAAATACGTATAATAATTTTGATACAGACGCTGCACTATACGTAAAAAATTTAACCATCGAACAACCGGCGACCGCTAAAACAAAAGTAACTCAATACGCCGGACGTGTTACGGGAGGTGATTTAAAATGGACATTTGACAATAGTATAGACGATACCTCTTCAATAGTAATCACGGCACTTAAATCGGCACTTACCAATTACACAGGGGCTTTGGTTGCTGTACAAGGGGAAGGCAATCCGCCTACAAGTTCTCAAACCCTAACTTCAACTTCCAATAACAATCAAACTGTAACCAGCGGTACTGCTATTGGGACAATTGTTTTCACTTGGGGAGGCGACGCAACAGATGCAACGGTTACCGGTTTGCCAGCTTCAGGAATTAGTTTTGTAAAAAATGCCACCGCCAAAACAATCACCATTACCGGAACTCCAACGGCTAATGTTTCCTACTCTATCACAACTACCGGAACAGGAACTCCGGCAACGGGTTCAGGAACTATTACGGTAACCACAGCCGGCACGCAAACACTGACATCCACAAACAATAACAGTCAAACGGTTGCTAGCGGAAACGCAATTGCAACGATTGTTTTCACCTGGGGAGGAAATGCGACAGATGCTACAGTTACAGGATTGCCTGCTTCTGGAATTAGTTTTGTAAAAAATACCAGTGCCAAAACGATCACCATTACAGGAAGTCCGACGGCTAATGTTTCATACTCTATCGCAACTACCGGAACCGGAACACCAGCAACGGGTTCAGGAACTATTACCGTTACTACCGGAACACCAGCCGGAGATGAGATTCATAACTTTACGACATCCGGAAAAACAAGTTCATTTTACACGATTACCGGAAATATGAATTCAACTAACGGATCAGTAACCTATGCGGGATTAACTCTTACAGCACGTCTCAAAATAGAATCAAGTACTACCATTACTTATACTACTACGAGTCCTTCGACTCTGACATTGGTTTTCGACTCTAACTTTACCGGAACCGTTAAAGTAAATAATGTTTCCTATACTGCATCGGCCGGAATTGTATCCGCAACTATCCCTGCAGGTTCCAATACCATTACAAAAGGTTCTGTTGCCAATTTGTTCTACATCAGCACGGATTACAATAGCGTAAGTACCTTAAGAACGACACAAACATCATCAGAAATCACATCAGAATCAAAAACTTCAAAAGTGATTTTATATCCCAATCCTGCTTCTAATGTTTTATACTTCTCCGAATCAGCACAAAGTATAGAAAAAGTTCAGGTGTACAATATGTCGGGAACGTTAGTAAAAAGTGTTGGCAAAAATGTGGAAAGCATTGATGTAAGTAATTTAATTTCGGGTACCTATTTAGTAAAGGTTTATACTAATGAAGGCTCGTTTAATCAAACTGTTCTAAAAAAATAAAGCGCTCAATAGTTTAAAATTCAAAAAGGCTTCCAAATTTGGAAGCCTTTTATATTTTCAAAATCTTAAACGAGACACTTTTAATTTACCAACTGGCCTGCGGAAGAGTCTCTACAATTGTATCCGGATTATCTCTTGCAAATAACATTTGTCGTTTCAATTTAAATTCTCCTATTTGATGTTCACTTGGTAAACTATCATGCAATGTATTTGTAACTTCATGATCATATTTGCCTGAAATAAGATCATACTCACTCGTAAGCCACGAACCTGCACCTGAATGAAAAGTACCAATACTAATAAGAACTAATTTATCATCTATATACTTATATACAGCTTCTCTATTACCAGCTGGTCCCATTCCCTCAAGCAAAATATGCAATTTCTTTTCAGGATCTATAGAAATATCACCCAATCTAAAATAATCTGGATATTCCGGCCCTACTGCTTCCCATGAAAGGTCTTGTAATTTATATCCTCCGCTTTCTTGCTGCAAAAGCACCAAAGTTGGACGTGAGTCTGCGCTATCATTAGTATTCTGCAAAACAATTACAGCATCTTTAAGGTTGTCATCATTTAAAAATCCTTCCGCTTGCATTTTTATTTCGCAAGGTTCTAAAACAAAATCCCGGATACTTTTCCCTGTTTTTGGAAACTGAAGTTCCTTTAAAGTTACTATAGATTCATCACCTTCATACGTACAATCATCTCGCTTTAAAACGTTTTGATTCAACGTATCTTTAATCGCTACTGCCGTTTTTTCATCTGATTTTTTACTACAACTTATCATAAAAGCTGTCAAAAACAATAAAAGTATTTTTCGATTCATTTAATACCAATTTTCAATCAAAAATAAACAAAGCTCTATAAATTGGACCTAAAAAACCGCTTATTTCGAATAAATGAAATAAGCGGTTTCTAATTGAATTTTTAAATATTACAAATCAAATTTAATTCCTTGTGCCAAAGGCAGACTCGTTGTATAATTGATTGTATTGGTCTGACGACGCATGTAAATTTTCCAGGCATCAGATCCTGACTCACGACCACCTCCGGTTTCTTTTTCTCCACCAAAAGCACCTCCAATTTCAGCACCGGAAGTTCCGATATTTACATTGGCAATTCCACAATCAGAACCCACTACTGATAAAAATCTTTCTGCTTCACGCAAATTATTAGTCATAATAGCCGATGATAATCCCTGAGCAACTCCGTTTTGAAGCTCGATCGCGTTATCCACTTCTCCCGAATATTTAATCAAATATAACACCGGAGCAAATGTTTCATGTTGTACAATTTCAAATGAATTCTGGGCTTCGGCAATTGCAGGTTTTACATAACAGCCGCTTTCGTAACCTTCTCCCGAAAGGACTCCGCCTTCTACTAATACTTTCCCTCCTTCAGCAACCACTTTATTCAAAGCAACTGCATACATTTCAACCGCATGTGTATCAATAAGTGGCCCAACGTGATTGTTTTCGTCTAATGGGTTACCAATTCTTAGTTGTTTATAAGCTGCAACCAAAGCCTCTTTTACTTTATCGTAAATACTTTCGTGTATGATTAATCGTCTTGTCGATGTGCAACGCTGTCCGGCTGTACCCACAGCACCAAAAACAGCACCAATAACGGTCATTTTAATATCGGCATCCGGAGTAACGATAATAGCATTATTTCCTCCTAACTCTAACAATGATTTCCCCAAACGTCCGGCAACTGCCTGCGCTACAATTTTCCCCATTCGGGTTGAGCCTGTAGCCGAAACTAATGGTACTCTGGTATCAGCTGTCATTAATTCTCCTATTTTGTAATCGCCGTTGATCAAACAAGAGATTCCTTCCGGTAAATTATTTTCTTTGATCACCTGAGCGATAATGTTCTGACAGGCAATTCCGCAAAGAGGTGTTTTTTCAGAAGGTTTCCAAACACAGACATCTCCCGAAATCCACGCCAAAGCTGTATTCCATGACCAAACCGCTACCGGAAAGTTAAACGCCGAAATGATTCCCACAACTCCTAACGAATGGTATTGCTCGTACATACGATGTCCCGGTCTTTCTGAATGCATCGTTAATCCGTGAAGCTGACGCGATAAACCCACTGCAAAATCACAAATGTCAATCATTTCCTGTACTTCACCGTAACCTTCCTGCAATGATTTACCCATTTCGTAGGAAACCAACTTACCAAGCGCTTCTTTATTCTCACGAAGCTTTTGTCCAAACTGACGCACAATTTCTCCACGTTGTGGTGCAGGAATTAAACGAAAACTTTTAAAAGCTTCTGTAGCAGCCTGCATAACTTTTTCATAATCCTCAGGCGTCGACATTTTTACTGATGCTATTAATTTTCCATCAACCGGTGAAAAGCTGTTTAAAATTTCTCCTGAAGAAAAATTCTCCAGCCCTGTTGATGTTCCTTCGTTTATTGATTTTATGCCCAATTTTTCCAGAGCCTCATTCATTCCAAACTGTGATGCTATTGTTGTCATTGTAACTTTTTTTGTTAAAATTGTTATATTTTTATGTAAAGATATTATTTCGGACCGAAAATAGACCAAACTAATTTGTTAAAATCAGGTAAATTTAGCTTTAATTAAAATGAATTACAGCTTTCTATCATGATTTATTCGTCTTAATTGATGAAATTTGTGACACTAAAATTACTCTAATATGTCTATTCTTAACCGGTTTCTAATCTGTTTTCTTTTGCTTTCCGTTCATGTGTTTTCTCAAAAAGAACAAAAATCTTCCTTTCAGGTGGTTCCGTTAGGCATAAAAGGAGGAATAGATGAGAAGAATCTTTCAGCCTATTTAGTTGCCCCTACTCACACCAATGATTTTATCTGTTTAGATGCCGGAACTGTGAATGCCGGAATTGAAAAAGCAATCGAAAACAAGGTTTTTAAAGTTTCAACCAGCGAAATTTTACGAAAATACATTAAAGGGTATTTTATTTCTCATGCACATTTAGATCATGTTTCAGGTTTAATAATCAACTCTCCTGCTGATTCTTCCAAGACGGTTTATGCCACTGAAAAATGTATGGAAATGATGGAAAACCATTATTTCAACGATCAGACCTGGGCCAATTTTGGAGATAAAGGCCCCGGAACTCCATTAAAAAAATACCATTTTCAGACTTTAAATATCGGAGAAGAAATTCCGGTTACCAATACAACGATGACGGCAAAAGCATTTCCGTTAAGTCATGTGAATCCTTTTGAAAGCACCGCTTTCCTGATTAAAAATGGCGAATCGTATGTACTTTATCTGGGGGATACCGGACCAGATGCTGTAGAGAAAAGTGACAAATTAAAGTCTCTTTGGACTGCCATTACACCTCTCATCAAAAACAAACAATTAAAAGGTATTTTTATTGAGGTTTCCTTCCCAAATGAACAGCCGGATCAATTTTTATTCGGACATCTTACTCCAAATTATCTCATGAAAGAGCTTCATGTTTTAGAAGAATTAGCAGGAAAAGGCACTTTGAATGGTTTTCCTATTATTGTTACACATCTAAAGCCACCTGCTAAAAATATTGCAAAACTGAAAGAGCAGTTGCAAAAACAAAATGACTTAAAGGCTAAAATTATTTATCCTGAACAAGGAAAAAGATTTGAATTGTAAATTATTTTGTAGGTATTTTTCTATAAATTTACTGAACTAATTTTTTAATAATGAAAATTGTTTGGTCAACAAAAGCTAAATATACTTTTTATACAACACGCAATTATTTAATTCAATATAGAAATACTGAAATCGCATAAAAATTTGTGAATGAAGTTTTACGAAGTACTAATTTAATTTCGAAAAATCCCCATTTAGGAAAGTTTAGGTATGATTTAGAATGTAATGAAATATTTATTACAAAACATATATCACTCTATTATGTAATTAACGAGGACTTCATTCATTTAATTCGGTTTTATGATAACCGTCAAAAACCGGCAACAATTTTAGATCTTTTTTAAATTATTCCTTTTCTCTTTAATTCAAGTAGCATGTCTTCATGTGTTACAAAATTACCTTCTTCAAACTCTCGTTTGGCTTGTTCAATATCAGCCTTGAGCTCTAATCTGAAATTTTCTTCGGGAGAAAGTATTTTTACTATAGACAATACTTCATCCGGAGTGAAAGTCTGAGATTTTAGTTTTCGATAGAAAGTCGGACTTGGAATACCAACTTTCTCGATAATATAATTTTTTTTATATGGAGATTTATCAATTAAATTTTCAATACTATCCACAATATTCATGTATGTAATTATTTCTTGTATCATTTTTGATATATTTTCACATCATTTATAATACAAATATACATCGAATATGAAAGTAAATTGTTTATTTGCCATAAAAACAAAACCCGACAGGTTTTAAAAATCTGCCGGGTTTATTTTAGTAAGTTTATTTCTTCGCCACAAATCTGGGATCCGATTCCATTACAGTTCCGCAATTATCGCAGGTTCTCAACTCTAACGAATTATAAAAATGTTCGAAATGCGGCAGAAAATCTTTTTCTATATTATGCAATTCAAAAAACACTTCATAGAGTTTATGATTGCAATGATCACAGTGCCAAAGCAATCCGTCAGTATACCCTAATCCTGCACGTTTGCGTTCGATTACCAATCCTATTGAACCTTCGGAACGAACAGGTGAATGGGGAACTTTAGCCGGATGAAGATACATATCACCTGCATGTAAATCCATTTCCTTTCGTTCTCCATCTTCCTGAATAATCACTTTTATGCTGCCTTCCAGCTGATAAAAAAGCTCTTCGGTTTCGTTATAATGATAATCTTTTCGGGCATTCGGACCTGCAACAATCATCACGATATAGTCGCCGGAATCAACATAAAGATTTTTATTCCCAACGGGAGGTTTTAGTAAATGACGGTTCTCATCGATCCACTTTGTTAGATTGAAAGGTTTTGCTATTGCCATTTTTAAAGGTAGTAAGTTTCTAAGTAGCTAAGTTAAGGAAAAGTTTTCAGTCTCAGTGCCCGTTTTTAGTCGCAGTCGCAGTCTCAGTTTACACTGACCAACTAAGACTGCGACTGAAAACTGAGACTGTAAACTAAAACTAATAACGAGACTTACTTCACTTCTTTAACCAAATAAATATAAACGGGAAAATGGTCACTAAATCCAACTTCTGTCAAACTATGTCGCAGCGGATAACCTTTATACGTTCCTGAGCTCTGGATCAGAAAAGATTTATTGAAAATTCCCGCTTTCCAAAAGTTAAAAGTCGAAAAATCAGATTGCATAAGTGACTTTGTAATGATGATCTGATCGAAAATATCCCAGGAATCTCTAAATGCAATTGTGCCTAAACCTTTATGGAGCATTCCCGCAAAGGGATTAAAAAGCCCGAATTCCTCTACTTCTGATTTTTTCGTCTTTGCACCCAAAACAGTTTTTACACTTTTATTAAAGGGCCCATCATTCAAATCACCCATCGTAACCACTTTAGCATTGGGATTTATTTGCTGTAGCGAATCGATAATTCTTCTGTTTAAACTTCCGGCAGCTTCCCGAAAAATACTGCTTACTTTCTCCCCTCCTGATCTGGACGGCCAATGATTGACGATAATATGAATTTCCTCTCCTTCTAAAAATCCTGAAATTAAAAGCTGATCTCTGGTAAAAACCCGATTCTTATTATCGTTTTTAATCTCAATATCATCTTCCGGTTGCTGAACCTCCTCTTCTTTATCAGCATTTTTCTTTAGATAAATACGCAGCGGAATATTGGAATACGACGTGGGTCTAAAGTATTTTCTCTGATATAAAAGCGCAACATCAATTCCTCGTTTATCCGGCGAATCAAAATGAATGATCCCATAGTCAAAAGGAAGTAAATTTGGTTGTTTCACCAGATCTTCGAGAACTGTGCGGTTTTCAATTTCGGCACCGCCAATGAGTACGGGAGCATTTGAATTATCCGGCCTTCCAATTTCAGATAAAACTCTGGACAGGTTTTTTAATTTCTGTTCGTATTTTTCCGTCGTCCAATGCTGAGTCCCATTGGGTGTCCATTCATCATCGTTGGTATTGACATCATCATTAGTATCGAAAAGATTCTCAAAGTTGTAAAATGCAATAGTATGGATAGCATATTTTTTTGGCTGTGCCTGCAGCATTATAAAAGATAAAAAAGCGATACTACACAATTGAAAAGAAATTACTCTCATAAACTTAACTCTTTAAAAGCTTCAATTTAAACAATTAAAATAAATTGTAGGAATTTTCTAATGTTTTTATTTTTTAAAATATTTATATTTGTTTTATCTTTACGAATGAATCAGCAGAAAAACATGAAAGCGAGCGCCCGTCAATACCACATAAACTACTTTTCTATTTATAAACTTGCATTTCTTATTTTTGCTTTACAATCCATCCACTGTCAATCACAACAAAACATGATAACACCACCTTATTTACAAAAAGGAGATACTGTAGCCATTTTAGCAACGGCTAGAAAAAATATAGACGACAATCTAAAACCTACTATTGATTTATTACACAGCTGGGGACTTGAAGCTGTCGTTGGAAGTACTATTGGTTTGGATTTTAACCAACTGGCCGGTACCGATGAACAACGTGCTTCCGATTTTCAAAAACAGTTAGACAATCCAAATATCAAAGCAATATGGTGTGTTCGCGGTGGCTATGGAACGGTGAGGATGATCGATTTACTTGATTTTACCAAATTCAAACAACACCCAAAATGGATTGTTGGTTTCAGTGACGTTACCGTTCTGCACAATCATTTGAATACGATGGGCTATCAGTCCATTCACGGGATCATGCCTGTAACGGTTCCAAGAGCAACTCCCGCTGCGGTCAGTTCAATGAAATCTGCCTTGTTTGGTGAACCTATTTCCTATACTATTGCTCCGGATAAAATGAACCGCTTTGGAACAGTAACCGGTGAATTGGTGGGCGGTAATTTATCTATTTTATACAGTTTGTTAGGTTCTCCTTCGGCGATTGACTGTAAGGATAAAATTTTGTTCCTTGAAGATCTGGACGAATATCTTTATCATATCGATCGTATGATGATGAATTTAAGACGCAATGGATGTATCGAAAACCTAAAAGGAATTGTTGTTGGAGGTATGACCAAAATGAAGGATAACGAAGTTCCATGGGGGAAAAATGCGGTAGAAATTGTAGATGATGTGACCAAAA
Organism: Flavobacterium sp. N502540; assembly: GCF_025947365.1. Lineage (NCBI taxonomy): Bacteria > Pseudomonadati > Bacteroidota > Flavobacteriia > Flavobacteriales > Flavobacteriaceae > Flavobacterium > Flavobacterium sp. N502540. Next base: position 1,858,523 of record NZ_CP110012.1, on the reverse strand, counting down.
AGTACAATATTCCCGTAATTTTTAATTTCCCAGCCGGACACATTCAGGACAATAGGGCCTTAATTATGGGAAGTACCGTTACTATTGATGTAAATGCATCCGGAAGTTCTCTTACCTTTAAAAAATAATAGCTTCTGAGATTTTTCTCTAAAGAATTTTAAATACCACATATCGTAATCTCGCAAAAACGCGAAGTCGCAAAGTCATATTCCTTTCTTTGCAACTTCGCGTCTTTGCATGCAAATTGCTCATTACAGCATAAAAAAATCACAATTCGCAATTCATAATTAAAAGATGGCAGAACACAACGAACTTGGAAAAAAAGGTGAAGATCTCGCTGTGGAATATCTCGAGCAAAATGGCTATAAAATTCTCGATCGAAACTGGACCTTTCAAAAGGCCGAAATTGATATTATCGCAGAAAAAGAATCTATTTTGGCCATCATTGAAGTAAAAACAAGATCGACTCTGGATTTTGGTTTACCACAGGATTTCGTGAAACCTAAAAAGATTCAACTGCTGGTAAAAGCTGTAAATGCCTATATAAACGATAGGGAAATGGATATTGAAGTCCGTTTTGACATCATTGCGATACACAAAAACAAGGAAACATTTGCAATTGAACACATTACAGACGCTTTTTTCCATTTTTAACATAATTTTACCTTGTTATATTTGTAACAAATTGTTCTTTTATTTATATTCGCGAAGTTTTATAACACAAAATTAACTACAACAAACCAATTAAGTTACAAAAAAAAAGAAAAAAACTATGAAAACCGTTTCTTCAATCGTCGAAAATTACATTAAAACAAAACCCTTTTTATTAAATGCGTTATCGCTTGGAATTATCAACCTCACTTCTCTTTCACGGAACATTATGACCGAATTAGAAAGTGAATTTGGTAAAGAAGTAAAACAAGGCGCTGTTGTAATGTCATTAAAAAGACTCACAGAAGAACTGGATTTTAAACTGAATCATAAAATCAATAAAGTAATTAAAAATATAGGCGAAATCACTGTTCGATCTGAATTGACGGATTATACTTTTGCCGCTTCCGAAACTGTTTTAAACAAACAGGCTGATTTAATTTCTGATATCAATAGTTTATCTGACATCTTTTATACCTCATCACGTGGCGTAAACGAAACCAATATTGTGGTAAGCAGCAGCGTAAATCATTTGGTTGAAAAACACTTTATGCGTGAGAAACTTATTCAGAAGTTAGACAACTTGGCCTCTATAACTGTAAAATTGCCAAAAGAAAACATCGTGGTTCCCGGAATTTACTATTTCATTTTCCAACGTTTGGCGTGGGAAGGAATTATCATCAATGAGGTAATTTCGACTTCAAATGAATTTACCATTTTAGTTGGAGAAGATCAGGTTGATGTTGCTTTTAAAGTAATTAAAGACTTAAAAAACTAATTGCGAACTAAACCACTCTGCACTGAAAGTGCAGAGGTTGGTTTCACAAGGCTGTCCGAAAAGCAATGACAGTCTTTTTTATACTTTAGATTGAATTATAATCCAAAAGCAGTTTCCCTTAGTCAGCAAAAATTATACGTCTTAATCCAGCGCTGATTTGACAGATTCGCTATCGCGAAGACGCTGATAAAAACGGATTTTAAAAATTAAAAAATCTTTAAATGAGGAAAAAAATCTGTTTTTATTTGCGTTTTTAAGAGCTAAAACCATTTTATCCGCGTCGAATTAAAGTAGTTATTTAAAACAGTACAACATAAAAGAGACTCTCTATACTTTTAGGACCTCTTCATTTTTAGAAACTTTTTAGCAACACTAAAATTTAACAATATTAAAAAGGTCAAAGATTGTATTCTTTCCCATTACTAAAGTACTGCACTAAATTACAGAGTTTTAACCCCGAACCTGAGACCAATAAATTCGCTTCTATTTAAAAGCTGAATTTGTTCATACTCCCCTACAGGAACGGTGTTGAAATATCCAATTCTCAGGCTTTTATTTCAATTCGAACGCCTTTTTTTACCAGAAATAACTTAAAAAATTAAGGTTGTTAATTTTGATTTTATTTTTCAATTCCATTCATTTGCAGTCGAAATTAATCAAAAAAACAAATGAAAAAAAAATTACTTGTAGTAACATTTTTACTAATTAGTTCATTATTTATTGCGTGTTCCAGCGACGAAAGTAAATCAGATAATCCGAAACCGGTTGTTACTGTTCCTTCGGCAATTACCGTTACCAACCTTTCTTCTGAGTTTATTGTAAAGGGGGAAAGTTTAGAAATTACCGGAACGAACTTTACCAACAAAGATTATCCAACAAAAATTTTTATCAATGAAACAGAAGTAACGGCAAAAGAACTTACAGATACTAAATTTCTATTATCTGATTTAAAAGGTATAAAAGCAGGAACAAATTCTTTGACAATACAAATTGACAAAATAAAAAGTTCCCCTATTAGTTTTTTTGTAATAGAAAAAGGATGGAATAAATTGACTACTTTAGGAGATCTAGATATCAATACTTCTTCTATAATTGACAATAATTATAATGTTTACTCATTTTATGGTGAAAATTACCCGATAAAATTACAAACCTCTTCTTCAGGTTATTCTAAGGCTTCAATACCATCATTAGCGATAGGTGGTGCTTTCAAAATGTTTGATGACAAAAAAGGCGTTTCAACTAATACAACTCAAATTATTTACAGCAATGACGGATTTAAAACAAATAAGGTCATTAATGTGGGGTCTAATTTCAATATGATTATAAATGGGTTGCGAATAGGATATTTGGATGAGAACACTACAATTATTAACAACCAAATTGCAGCTCAGGTTTATTTGGCTGATAATGGCACAACAGTTATTAAAAATGAATCCCCAAGTTGGGCAAAAATAGATCGCCCAGGAGGCGGAATAACAACCAGAGCATCCATTTCAGGTTTTGGTAAATCAGCTTCAAATGGTAAATTCTACCAAATTGGTAAAATATATGATCAAAAAAAATACGGTTCGATTATAAAAAATATTGTTCTGGAATCTGAGACCGGATATAGCAATTGGACTGTATTAGACTCCATCTCTAATGGAAATCAAGATTATTCTGTATATAAATTTGTTGATATCAACAAGATTGTAATGACTAATATTACAAAAGAGACCTTAGAAATATCAACAGACATGATGAAAACATGGAGTATAATAAAAACGAATGTATCTAGAGCCTTCCTGAGAACATCGACACAATGGTACATTCAATCTGGTGATAAAATATTAGTAACGAAAGATTCCGGAATAAACTGGGAATTGGAATTAGAGTTACCTTCTGGTTCTGTTGTTAATGATATTTCTTTTTCTAAAAATAAAATCATCCTTTCAGGCAAGAAAGGATTACATTATTTAAAAGTTGAATAACACTTATGTTCATTAAAGCAAAGGGGCTGTCTCAAAAGTGAGTCTGCCCCTTTTTTGTATATGAGATATTATTAACAAATGACCCAAGCGATAGCGAACAGGTACTGCAAATTCATTAATTAATTTTCTACAAAGTTTTTAAAACAATTCGTGAATTCGTGGCGACCTCTTTTATTCTCCCAACATCTCCATTAATTCCAATGCTCGTTTGGTCGATTTTACATTATCAAAAGTCAGCAAAAGTCGTAAACCATTAGGTGTTTGTTTTTCTTTCATTTGGCAAAGATTACTATGAGTCTGTACAAACTTGATCACTTTATGGAAACGCTTCGATTGGTAATAATCAGATTGTTGATCTGAAACGAAATAACCAATCATTTTACCTTTCTTCATCACTAACTTCTCAATACCTACACTTGTTGCAATCCATTTGATTCGAATACTATTCATCAACGCATTGGCACGCGGAGGCATTGGACCGAAACGGTCAATTAGTTTATTTTGAAAGATTACTAATTCTTCCTCATTTTTCACACCGCCCAACTCGTTGTATAAACTCAAACGTTCGGTGACATTGTTGATGTATTCATCAGAAAACAATAACTCAAAATCAGTATCGATTTGCAGGTCTTTTACATATTCCTTGGTTTCAATATCGTTCTCTTCCGGATATAAGTCTTTGAACTCATTCTCCTTCAATTCTTCGATGGCCTCATTCATGATTTTTTGGTAGGTATCAAATCCAATTTCATTAATGAAACCACTTTGTTCTCCCCCCAATAGATCTCCTGCACCACGAATTTCAAGATCTTTCATCGCAATGTTAAAACCGCTACCTAATTCGCTAAATTGCTCTAAAGCCTGAATACGTTTTCTGGCATCTTCGGTCATAGAGGAATAAGGCGGACAGATGAAATAACAGAATGCTTTTTTATTGCTTCGACCTACTCTTCCTCGCATTTGATGTAAATCAGACAATCCAAAATTATTGGCATTGTTGATGAAAATCGTGTTGGCATTTGGTACGTCCAGACCACTTTCGATAATTGTTGTGGCTACCAGAACATCGAAATCGCCGTTCATGAAACCCAGCATCAATTCTTCGAGTTTCGCACCCTCCATTTGTCCGTGACCGATTCCAACTCTGGCATTTGGTACCAAACGCTGAATCATACCGGCAACTTCTTTTATATTTTCGATTCGGTTATTGATGAAGAAAACCTGACCGTTACGCTGAATTTCATACGAAATGGCATCACGGATTATCTCTTCATTAAACCCAACAACATTGGTTTCTATAGGATATCGGTTTGGCGGAGGAGTTGTAATAACAGACAAATCTCTCGCTGCCATTAATGAAAACTGCAACGTTCTCGGGATTGGCGTTGCCGTTAATGTTAGTGTATCGACATTCGCAGCAATGGTCTTAAGTTTATCTTTTACGTTTACTCCAAACTTTTGTTCCTCGTCGACAATCAATAAACCAAGGTCTTTAAAAACTACATTTTTATTGACTAATTGGTGTGTTCCAATCACAATATCCAGTTTTCCTTCTGCTAAATCTTTTAAAGTTTGCGCTTTCTGTTTGGCGGTTCTAAAGCGGTTCATATAACCAATGGTAACCGGCATGTCTTTCAAACGTTCTGAAAACGTACGGTAATGCTGGTAAGCCAAAATGGTGGTTGGAACCAAAACAGCTACCTGTTTGCTATTGTCTACTGCCTTAAACGCCGCACGAATCGCTACCTCTGTTTTTCCAAAACCTACATCACCACAAACTAAACGATCCATCGGACGATCGCTTTCCATATCCGCTTTAACCTCTTGTGTTGATTTAGTTTGATCTGGGGTGTCTTCGTATATAAACGAACTCTCTAATTCGTTCTGTAAATAACTGTCCGGTGCAAACTGAAACCCTTTTTCCAAACGTCGTTTGGCATACAACTGAATCAAATTGAAGGCAATATGTTTGACACGCGCTTTGGTTTTTTGTTTTAAAACTTTCCAGGCGTTCGATCCCAGTTTATATATTTTGGGAGGAGTTCCGTCTTTTCCGTTGTATTTTGAGATTTTATGAAGCGAGTGAATACTCACATACACAATATCATTATCGGCATAAACCAGTTTTATCGCTTCCTGTGTTTTTCCTTCGACCTGAATTTTCTGCAAGCCGCCAAATTTCCCAATTCCGTGATCAATATGCGTTACATAATCACCAACGGAAAGCGCTGTTAATTCCTTAAGCGTAATATTCTGTTTTTTCGAATATCCGTTTTTGATATTAAACTTATGATAACGCTCAAAAATCTGGTGATCGGTATAGGCAGTAATCTGGCTTTCTTCGTCAATAAACCCCTGAAACAAAGGCAATACAACGGTATGGTATTGTTTTCGAATGTTCTCGGAATTGGCCTCGTCTAAAGTTTCAAAAATATCATGAAAACGTTTGGCTTGCGTTTCATTCGAACAGAACAGATAATTTTTATATCCGTTAAAATGATTATCACTCAGATTATTCAGCAGCAAATCAAATTGTTTGTTGAAGGAAGGCTGAGGGTGAATATGGAAATCGAACGTTTTTGTAGTTTTGAAAACAGGTTTTGAAGCCAATTCGACTATTGAAAAATCTAGCGCCCGTTTGATAAATGAGGTTTGATTTAAAAATAGCTTTTCAGGTTCTGCGTGTTTTATTTCTTTTGAAAGCTTCTCGAAAGCTTCTTCAGCCCTGACGAATTGTTTGTCTAACTGAGTAAAAAGTCCTTCTGTATTTTGAATAAACAAGACGGTTTTCTCGGCAATATAGTCTAAGAAACTCTCTCTGTTTTCCTGAAAAAGTTTGTTCTCGACATTCGGGATTATCGTGATCTTCTTATGGGTTTCTACTGATAGTTGTGTTTCGACATCAAAACTTCTGATGCTGTCTACTTCGTTACCAAAAAACTCTATTCGGTACGGATGATCGTTAGAAAATGAGAAGACATCGACAATTCCTCCACGAACAGAAAACTCTCCCGGTTCTGTGATAAAATCGACTCTTTTAAATTCATATTCAAACAAAACTTCGTTGATGAAATCTATCGAAATTTTATCGTTCAAAGCGACTTTCAAAGTGTTTTTATCGAGTTCCCTTCGTGTCACTACTTTTTCGAAAAGTGCTTCAGGATAAGTAACAATCACTGCCGGTTTTTTACGGGAATTGATTCGGTTTAAAACCTCAGCACGAAGCAAAACATTGGCATTGTCTGTTTCATCAATTTGATACGGACGGCGAAATGACGCGGGATAAAACAACACATCCTGTTCTCCGATCATTTGTTCGAGATCGTTCAAATAATAAGCCGCTTCTTCTTTGTTGTCTAAAACAACTAAAAAAGGCAATTCTGATTTTTTGAAAACAGCACGCAAAACAAATGAAACTGCTGATCCTAACAATCCGTTAAGATGCATTTTTATTTGTTTCTGTTCCAGTAATTGTGTGGCAATCTGCTGATTTTTTGGCAGATCATCATACAGGGTATATAAGGCGTTTTTACTCAACTTTTGGTGTATTTGGATCTATATTTTTTACCGGAACCGGAGCTGTGGTCTCGTTTGGAATGGCACGAGCGGTATCTAACATTCTTAAGAAATCTTCCTCACCTTCTTCTTTCGGAATTTTACTTTTTACAATAACAACGTCCATTTGTCTTTCTAATGAAACCAATTCTTTGTTGATTTCACCAATTAAAAATGTTACTTTCTCCGAAGGAATCTGATTCAGATGAATGAATAAATCCATCATTCTGACTTTTGTAATCAAAATAGAAATTCGGCTTCTGATCTGTGGAATATTGAATTCTGCAGGAATATTATTGTTTAAAGCCATTACTTTTTTTGAAATCGCTGCTGACTTTTTTTGAAATGCTCCAATTGTTTTTCTGGGTTTATCTCTGAGTTCGTTCAGAAAATCGCGCCACTCACTCCACGAATTCACTTTTTGCTCCGAGATTTCGTTGATTGGCTCATCGATAAAAGACCAGCTTTTATTGATTTTATTAAAAATGACTTCGTTTTTTTTGGCTTCCTTTTCGTTTTCAGCGCGGCGTTTTTCATCTTCATTCTGACATGAATTCAATACAAAAACAAAAAGCAAAAAAAGAGATATCTTATATTTCATTTGGTAAAACATTAAGCTACAAAGTTACGAAGTAATTTTACAATTACGAATTCTGATTTTTGGTACAAATTGCATTATTTAGCGGCTAATAGACCGAAACAAATTTAGGAATTCTACTTTGTAAGACTTATGGAAAAATCCTGAATTCCTGATCGAAAATACTTATATTTTACAATTTACATTCTGTATTCAACAGCGAATAATCTAAAAAAGAATCTTTATCATTGTTAAATTTATAATTTGTTCTCCTTAAAAGCGAAAACATTTGCGAAAACGTTATATTTGTCTTTCAAAAAAACTATTCAAAAAAATGAATCCAAAAATATTAATCATTGGTGCCTGCGGTCAAATTGGGACGGAACTGACTCAAAAACTGCGCAAACTATACGGAACAGACAATGTAATTGCTTCTGATATTAGAAAATTAAATACTGACGTTGTAAATTCCGGTCCGTTTGAAGTAGTCAATGCTTTAGATTTCAACCAAATTGAGCATCTTGTTGAAGTACATCAAATTACTGACATTTATTTGATGGCAGCACTTTTATCGGCTACAGCTGAGAAAAACCCTGCATTTGCCTGGGATCTGAATATGAATTCATTATTTCATGTTTTAAATTTAGCAAAAGCCAAAAAGATAAAAAAGATATTCTGGCCTTCCAGTATTGCGGTTTTCGGACCTACTACTCCTAAAGAAAATACACCTCAATATACCGTAATGGAGCCTTCTACGGTTTACGGAATTAGTAAACAAGCGGGAGAAAGATGGTGCGAATACTACCATAATATTTACGGAGTTGATGTTCGAAGCATCCGTTATCCGGGCTTAATCAGCTGGTCGACGCCTCCGGGTGGCGGAACTACAGATTACGCTGTTGATATTTTTTACAAAGCTATTGCCGATAAAAAATACGAGTGCTTTTTATCTTCGGAAACAAAAATGCCAATGATGTATATGGATGATGCTATTGATGCAACTATTAATATCATGAAAGCTCCGGCAGAAAAAATCAAAATACATTCATCCTACAATTTAGCTGCAATGAGTTTTACTCCTACTGAAATTGCCGCAGAAATTAAGAAACATATTCCTGAATTCGAAATAACATACAACCCTGATTTCCGCCAGAAAATTGCGGACAGCTGGCCGGCTAGTATCGACGATTCTCAGGCAAGAGAAGACTGGGACTGGAAACACACTTTTGATCTGGAAACCATGACAAAAGACATGTTAGAGCATTTGGGATAACATCTGCTTATAAAATAAAAAAACGCACAAATTGTGCGTTTTTTTTATGCTTCTCATTTGCTCACCGATATTACTTATTAGACAGTGGAATGGAGATTTTTCTATTCTTCTCCATCTGGTTGCTTTTTGAGAAAATAATCTATTAATAAAAAAGTCCCTTTTAAAATTTATTTCTAAAATTAAACGGGACTTTTTCATTCTCCTTCTTTCTCCGGAATCGCTGTTTGCTTTTCGATCAATAAAACAGTCTTTTCTATTCTTTTCAGGAGTTTAAATATGGTAATGAAAGATACCGGATCTGCGGTCAGATTATCTGAAATTAAAATCTTACCCGCTTTTCTTTTATCTTTAACATCTACCAGCACATCTACGCTAATGTTGTAAAAAACCGCAATTTTCTTTAAGTTTTTATACGTTGGATAAAAGATATCGCTTTCCCATTTTCCATAAATCGTTTGTGAAACTTTCAGAATAGTCGAAATCTCCTTTTGCGACATCCTTTTTTCTCCTCTTAATTTTTGCAATCTAGTTCCAAAAGTCATTTTACTAATTTTTGAAGCCAATGTACTACAAAAAAGCTTTAGTTTTGAAGTTTAAAACTTTTAAATTAAAGAAAAATCTTATTTTATTGTTTTTTTGTGGGAATCTAATTTGAAAACTATGCGTTTCTTTCTAATTTTTGTATGTCTTTTTACTTTATCTCTTTATTCTCAAACTAATAAAATACCCGATTCTTTGAATTCCGTTAAAGTAAATTTTTACTCTGCAATTTTACCCGGACTGGGTCAGGTTTATAATAAAAAATACTGGAAAGTTCCATTTATTTATGGAACGATTGGTATTGGTATATCTTTATATATCGACAATCAGAAGCAATACAACATATATCGGAATGAATATAAAAACAGACTTGCCGAAAAACAAAGTGATTCAGAATATTTATCTGATTTAAGTAATTCTCAATTACTTGCTGCTCAAAAACAATTCAAGCTAAAAAGAGATCTGTCTCTATTATGTATTATTCTATTCTATGCTTTAAATATTATTGATGCAAATATTGCCCCTTCTTTATCACAATTTAATGCAAGCAAACCATTAACACTAAGACCTATGATAAATACAAATACTATAACTTTAAAAAGCGACTTCGGTTTTAGCTGTATTTACAACTTCTAAAGACAAAAAGCCAAAGCTAGCAGAAAACTAACTTTGGCTTTTTTTATATTTAAGTGACTATTATTTCACCTCATAAACATTATTTGCTGCTTTTACATCAGCCATTAATCCGCTTGGATCAATCGTGATTTTCTTAATGGCAGTTTTATTTTTATCTATTGTAAAACTGTAGTTCGATTGTGCCCAGGCCCAGTCGTCTAAAACAGTTCTTTTTTCATTCGGATTTGGATTTGGTTTGATGAAATTCATCATTCTTAACGGAATGTAGAAGCTTTCAGAAGTTCCGTCTGTATACTCCACTGTTAAATCAATCGGCATTGGCATTCTTCCGATTCTTTCTAAAGTAACATTCGTTTTTCCTGCGTTATCCGCTACTTCTTTGATACCATAATCAATAGTATTGGTAGTTCCTGTCCAATCGATTAAATACCAATCTAATTCTGCTCCTGAAACTCTCTCTGCTGATCTTTTAATATCATTTGGAGTAGGGTGTTTGAATTTGAAATCATTGTAATATCTTTTCAAAGTAGCGTCTACATTTTCTTTCCCAATTACATATTCTAATTGCGACAAGAAAAGACTTCCTTTTACATAAGAAGAAATACTATAAGGTCTGTTTTCATCATAACGGTCTCCATGAGTTGTTTGCGGTTGTTCTTTTCCTGAATTAACTAAGCTGTAATAAGATGCATAATTTCCTTTAAATGGATTCACTTCTTTTTTATCCCCTTTTAATTCATTCAAAGCACTGTCTTCAATGTAAGTGGTAAAACCTTCATCCATCCAAGGGTGTTTTGATTCGTTTGAAGCCAAAATATGCTGAAACCAGGAATGTCCTAATTCATGAGTTGCTGTTCCTAAAATTCCTTCAAGAGTTCCGTTTCCAAGCATCAGAGTACACATTGCATACTCCATTCCGCCATCTCCACCCTGAATAAAAGAGTATTGTTTGTACGGATATGCTCCCACTCTGTGGTTGTAATAATCCATTACTTTCACCATTAAAGGTTCTAATTGTTTCCAATTTGCAGTTGTTTTTGGATTGTTTTTGTAGAAGAAGTGCAAATCAACATCATTGGGTCCTTTTACAATATCATGTGTGTATTCTTTATCTGCTGCCCAGGTAAAATCATGAACGTTTGGTGCAATAAAATGCCAGGTCAATGTTTTTGTTTTCTTTGGATAAGTAACGGTTACGCCAGCATCTTCATAACCGTGGCCTATTTGATTCTTATCTTCTAAATATCCTGAACCTCCGATAGTATAATCTTTATCGATTGTAATTTTCACATCAAAGTTCCCCCACACGCCATGAAATTCTCTAGCGATGTATGGATCTGCGTGCCAGCCTTCAAAATCAAATTCGGCTAATTTTGGGTACCATTGTGACATTGACAATTCAACTCCTTCAGAATTATTACGTCCTGTACGACGAACCTGAACCGGAACTTGCCCGTCAAAATCTAAAGTAAAGGTTGTTTTAGAATTTGGTAAAATTGGTTTCACCAAAGTCACTTCTAAAATAGTTCCTGAAACTCTCGTTTGCGCCGAAACGCCATCTTGTTTCAAGTCTGAAACTTTTAAATACCCAATTTCATTTGGTTTTAAAGTTTCAATTCGGCTCTGTTTGGTTTCTTTACCATCTGCGCCTTTTATTTTATTTACCATTCTTCCATCAGGATCTTTTATAGAATGCAGACGTGCATCCATTTCACTTCCCGGCTGAAACGCATTCAAAAACAAATGGTAATACACTTTCTTTAAAGTATCAGGAGAGTTGTTTGTGTACACTAACTCTTGTTTTCCTTTGTACTGATAGTTTTTTACATCCATGGAGACTTCCATTTTGTAATCGACATGTTGTTGCCAATAAGGAGCGCTTTGTGCAAATGCTGAGTTTAAACTCAAACTCAAAAAAGATAGTAGTAAAATTTTTCGCATGGTTATTTCAATCAAAATGGAAGAGCGCGAACTCTTCCATTACATTAGTATTCTGTTTTTGTTTATTTTTTAGACATTTTTTCTGCCATCAATAAAGCATTGTAAGCGTTGACCATTTTAGCTGTTCTTGATGATTCTTTGGAAGAAACTGCCACCGGTTTTGCTTCCGGATTTGGATTTGTTCCTAGAACAACCATTGATGGAAGCGCAACTCCTGACTCCATTAAAATTTGTTTTACCTGAGCTGCTTTTAATTTTGGATAGTACGAACGTATCAGTGCTGCAACTCCTGCTGCATTTGGAGCAGCCATTGAAGTTCCTTGCAGATATTTGTACTTGTTATTAGGTACCGTTGCATAAATCTCTTCTCCCGGAGCAAAAACATCTACGTTTATTTTTCCGAAGTTCGAAAATCCAGCTACAACAGTTTCGCCATATTCTTTATTAAGTGCACCAATTGTGATTACGTTATCCGCAAACTCTTTAACGTTATCTTCTGAGTCGTTTGGATAGTTGATGTTTTTGGTTTCATCAATATTGTATCCGTCATTTCCGGCGGCATGCACAATCAAAACATCTTTTTTCGCAGCATATTTTATTGCATCATATACCCATTTTTTATGAGGAGAGAAACTTTTTCCGAAACTTCCGTTGATCACTTTCGCTCCGTTATCTACTGCATAGCGTATCCCTAAAGCAATATCTTTATCGTACTCATCTCCATCCGGAACAGCTCTTACCGTCAGGATTTCTACATTATTGCTAACTCCGTCTCCTCCTAAGTTATTCCCGCGAACCTGCGCAATAATTCCGGCTACGTGTGTTCCGTGAAGTGCTTCCTCTTTATCAGGACCAAAAACGATGTTATTTCCATAACGTGCGTTTTTAATATCCTCCGGATTATCACCTACAATTTTTCTTCCGTCGAATTCTTTATTTAAGTTGTAGTTCAACTGACCGTAAACCTGCTTACTATACTCTTTTAACTCAGAGTCAGGGTCAAAAGTTGGCCCCGCATTCGTTAAAATTTGAGTCATGATTTCTTTGCTCTGAGCTACTTTCGGATCTGTAGAAGTTATAACATCTAAATCCTCAATTTTATAAGTTGTTTTATTAAGTTCTTTTTGTATTGTTTTATGAACTTCTAACAAAAAGTCAGATTGCTGCTTGTCTCGTAAAGCTTCTTCATACTTTTTCGTATACTGTGCCAAAGCCTCTTTATACTCCTTAGATCCGTCATCGCCTTTTTTAACGACACGCGTTAATTCAAGATTTTCATGAACAGCATTTCCTAAGAAATTCCATCCGTTAACATCATCAATAAATCCGTTTTTATCGTCGTCGATTCCGTTACCCGGTATTTCTTTTGGATTCGTCCAGATCATCCCTTTCAGATCTTCATGTTCGATATCGACACCTGAATCTACAATTCCCACGATCACCTTCTTTCCGGTTTTTCCCTGTAATAATTCAGCGTAAGCCCTATCGACACTCATTCCCGGGATCGAATCTTTGATTAAATCAAGATGACTCCATCTTTTTAATTCATTTTCGCTAACAGGGGCTTTTTTAACAACGGCTAAAGGAGCTTTAATAAATTCTTTTGTTGCCGAATTTTGCGCTTGCAAAGTAGTGCTGCAACCTGCTAAAACGATTAATGCAAAAGCAGATAATTTGAGATGTTTCATATGACTCATGTATCTAATAAGTATTCTAAAGTTAAATTATGGGTCTAAATTATGATTTTTTGTTACATAAAGCTAACGATTAACACTGTGTTATGATTTTTTGTTTGTGTTTTAAGAAAGTGTAAAATACAATTAAGACTCTTAACTCCAAATATTTACAAAAATCCTTACATTCAAAAAATAGTTGCTAACTATTTCTTCTTTTAATGACTAAAAAGATATGGTTTACGTCTTTCCGTAAGGAAAATTCGCCTAAAAACCTTATCCTTGCGTCAGAAACCTCAAAAACATACTTTTATGAAAATAAAACTACTTTTTTTGCTTCTGTAAAATGTATCTCCCTGTATACCAAACCATCGGTAATATTCAGAGGTACCATTTTTAACCGGTTTTAAAATAACAATAAAAAAGGTATATTTTTTTGTTGTTATTACTCTTACAAATCAAGCTTAAAGGCTCACTCAATAAAACCTATTCTAACCAAAAAACACACTATTAAATAACCAAATTTTTATCGTATGAGAAAAATTTTACTTTTATTTTTAATACTTTCTTGCTTTCACATTAAGGCACAATGTATCCAATCTACAGCCGCCGGATACAACCATAATATTATAATAAAGCCAGACGGCACCATGTGGGCATGGGGTAATAATGGTAATGGTCAATTGGGAGATGGCACCACAACTCAAAAAAACGCTCCTGTAAAAATAGGAACATCAAATGACTGGAAAACGGTAAGCGCCGGATGGGGACATACCGTTGCAATGAAATCAGACGGAACTTTATGGGCTTGGGGTTATGGTTCATTAGGGCAAATAGGAAACGGTCCGGGCACTGTTACCGGTTATAATGCTGCCCAACAAATCGGATCTGCGAAAGATTGGCAAAGTATATCTGCAGGAGGAAATTATACCATGGCAATAAAAACCAACGGTACTTTATGGGCTTGGGGATATAATTCTACAGGACAATTAGGCGATGGCACCACCGTTAATAAAAATATTCCAATACAAATAGGAACCGATACTGACTGGCAAACTGTAGCTGCAGGTGGAGAACATACAATTGCCTTAAAAAAAGACGGTTCTTTATGGGCATGGGGAGAAAATTCTAAGGGGGCTTTAGGAGATGGTACGTTAATTAGTAAAACCATTCCAACGAAAATAGGAACTGCTAATGACTGGAAAACAATTTCTTCAGGATACAGTCATTCAATCGCTCTAAAAACTGATGGAACTTTATGGGTTTGGGGTGAAAATATAAATGGCGGAGTTGGAGATGGAACCTCTATAAATAAAAATTTACCAACACAAATTGGGGTATCTACAAATTGGAAAAGTATTTCTGCCGGATGGAATAGTAGTTATGCCATCCAAACCGATAATTCATTATGGGCTTGGGGTGACAACTTATTTGGAAAACTGGGCAATGGTACAACTGTAGGAAGTAATACCCCTATACAAGTAGGAACAACTACCAAATGGTCTTTAATTTTAGCAGGCAATTACCACACTGTTGCGGTTGATACAGGTGGAGATATATGGACTTGGGGCAGAAACCAAAGTGGACCATTAGGTGACAACACAACCATCGATAAAAAAGTGCCAACAAAAATAGATTGCCCATCGTCTTTAACAATTACAACATCTTTTACGGCTATAACGTGCACGGGTTATGCTAATGGTTCAGCCTCAGTAACAGCTGTTTCTGGTGGTACGATGCCATATTCATATCTTTGGTCTAATGGATATACAACTTCAACCATCACAGGATTATATCCGGGAAATTACACCTGCACGGTAAGTGATGCTACATCGTCAGTATCCAAAACCATCACGATTATAGAGCCAATTCCTATTACTGTTCAGGCAACTGCGACATCTGTTTGTAATACTAAAAATGACGGAATTATAACCACTATGGCAGCTGGCGGAACGCAACCTTATCAGTATGCTATGTATCCTGCCATGAATTTCCAGTCTTCAAATATATTCTCTAATTTATCAGCAGGCACGTACTCGATTATTGCAAAAGATGCCAAAGGATGTACAACCAATCCTTATACGATAACCATAAACTCATCCATCACAGCTGCTCCAACTGCAAATGCACAGTCTTTTAATAACAGTGCTACTATTGCCAGCTTACAGGCTACGGGATCTAATCTTAAATGGTACAGCAGTGCCATTATACAGAGCGACTTAAATTTATCTACTCCTTTACAAACAGGCAAATACTATGTTTCTCAAACGGTTAATGGATGCGAAAGTACCAGAACTGTTGTTGATGTCACCGTTATTCCTTCTTTGATAGACGGGCAAGTACCAACAAATGGTTTAATTGCTTATTTCCCTTTTAATGGAAATGCAAATGATCTTAGCGGAAACGAATCAAATGGAACCGTAACAGGCGCTACACTAACATCAGACAGATTTGGAAATAATAATGCAGCTTATAGCTTTGATGGTTTAAACAATTATATCGATGCTGTTCTGCCAAATATTCCTAAAAACAATTCTTCGAGAACAATCTCAGGATGGTTTAAAACAAATGATGCTTTTCCTGATCCGAGTAAATATGAAGTCTCCATTTTTAACTATGGGACTTTAGCAAAATTGCAAAGATTGTCTCTTTCTGTTTATCCTAAAGGTTATCTTCAAGCAATAACTGGTTCTGATTTTTCTAATGATGATTTTTATGTAAACAACTTTGATTATGCTAACAACGATTGGTATTTTTTCACCGTTACCTATGATGGAACTCAGCTTTCGATATATGTAAACGGCAAATTTGTGGATCAAAAAGCGGTGAATTTAAATACTGTAGGCACTATTTTTAGAATTGGACAAAGAATTTCCGGAGATAACATAAAAGAAGACTTTAAAGGTACAATAGATGATGTTGCCATTTGGGATCGTGTACTTACACCGGCAGAAATTTCAGCTTTATATATGCCTGAAAATGCAGAAAATTACACTTTAATTCCTGACCCAAATTTTGAGCAAAAATTAATTGATAGCGGAATTGACAGCGGGGCCATCGACGGTAAAGTTTTGACCTATAAAATTAGCACTGTAAAGATCTTAAATGTTACCAATCGTAATATTTCAGATTTAACAGGAATTGAAAACTTTGTATCGTTAACTGATTTGTATTGCGGTCAAAATTCATTATCAGCATTGAACGTGAGCAAGAATAAAGCTTTGATCACTTTAGACTGTAACAACAATAAAATAACTTCCTTAGATGTAAGCAATAATACCGCCTTACTTAATTTAAGCTGTTACGCAAACCGATTAACCTCTTTAGACGTTAAGGTAAATACAGCGTTACTGAAATTAGATTCAGGTTCAAACCAATATACTTCTTTGGATGTGAGCACCAATACGGCATTAACATTTTTGGGCTGTAATACCAGTCAATTAACTTCTATAGACGTGAGCAAAAACACTGCTTTGACTCTTCTGGATTGTCGTGAAAACAAAATAACCAACCTGGATGTTTCTAAACTCACTACTCTAACAGAGCTATATTGTCAGTCCAATCAATTAAAAGATTTGAATATAAGCAAAAATAAATCCCTAGAATTTGTAAATGCTTCAAAAAATCAAATAACCACTTTGGATCTAAGCATAAATACAGCCTTAGTGGGTTTATATGCTCACACTAATCAATTAACAAGTCTAAATTTGAAAAATGGAAATAATATTAACTTTCAATTGCCATTTCTAAATATTACAAACAATCCAAATTTAAGCTGTATTCAAGTTGACGACAAAGCCTATTCTGATCTTAACTGGGCAGCAAAAAAAGATGCAACTGCAAGCTATAACACTAACTGTACCTCCGGTTTTGCTCAGATTCCAGATCAAAATTTTGAGCAAAAATTAATTGATTTAGGAATTGATACCGACGGCCTAAACGGAAAAATCTCTGTTGCAAACATAAGCTCAATTACGTCTTTAGATCTTTCAAACAGTACTATTAAAGATCTGTCAGGTATCGAGAGTTTTACAGCACTAACATTTTTAGATTGCAGTAATAATCAATTGAAGACATTAGATGTGAGCAGGAATCTTGCCTTAGAAACACTAAATGCGTCTACAAACCAACTTACAACATTAGACCTTTCTAAAAATGCAAATATTAAGATCATCTATATAGCAAATAACCCATTAATTTCATTAAACCTGCGAAACGGTAATAATAGAAATTTTGTTTTAGCTTCTCCAACAGATAAAAAAACGGCCTCTTTATATACCAGTTTTTTAGGACTTACAACTCTTAGTTGCATACAAGTTGATGATGCCAACTATTCGAATGCTAACTGGTCCAGAATCAAGGAGCCCAACACAATTTATTCTAATAGCTGTAAGAATTTAGGAATAGAAGATTCTGTTTTTGATAAAATAACAATGTATCCAAACCCAACAACCGGTGAAGTGAACATTAATAATATGGCTTTAGAAAAAGCAACAGTTTATAATTCATTAGGACAATTGATAAAAACATTCACTTTAAATTCAAGCAATACAAACCATACAATAAGCTTATCCGATTTACCGAAAGGAGTTTATTACGTATATTTAATCCATCAGGGTGCCGCTTCTGCGAAAAAAGTTATCCTTAAATAATACAATTTCTTTAAACTCAAAAATCCCATTCGCCGCAGCGAATGGGATTTTTTTTTAATTATTCGAAAGTTAGGTTCTTCCAATACGTCTTCCCGTAAGGAAATACCGACCGAATTTTGTAGACTTGCGCGATCTAATCATAAATGTAATCTATGAGAACAAAACTACTTTTCTTGCTACTATTAGTAAGTTTTTCTATTCATGCGCAGCAGTACACTGTTATACCTGATGTGAATTTTGAAAATAAATTAATCGAACTAGGAATTGATTCGGGAACCCCTGACGGGAGAGTTCTGACCTCTAAAGCGGCTGTTGTAACTTATTTGGGTGTTAACGACTGCTCCATTACAGACCTTACCGGGATTGAAGATTTTATTGCCTTAAACTCTTTGTCTTGTTACAACAATAGATTGAGTAAACTGAACCTATCAAAAAACAATAAACTAGCCTCTTTACATTGCAGCAATAATCTGTTAACGACATTGGATCTTGCTAATAATCCACTCTTAACTAGCCTGGAATGTGACAATAATAAATTAACAATGCTTGATTTTTCTAGCAATACAGCACTTAAAACTATTTTTTGTCACAACAATCAGCTTACAAGCATAGATGTTTCCAAACAGTTAATGCTGGAAAGTCTGAATTGCAGTCGTAATAGTATCAAAATTCTAGACCTGTTCTCTAATCTAATGCTAAGGTCTTTATGGTGCAGTAACAATCTGTTAAAAAGTCTCGATCTGAGCAAAAACAATAAACTGGCTGTAATGACTGCCCATACAAATTTGCTAACCTATTTGAATATACAGAACGGAGCAAATTATTTATTTAATCCCAATGCTTCTTATGCAACCTTTTACGGTAACTATCTGGAATGCATTCAGGTGGACAATATAGAAGATGCAAAAAAAATCTGGTCTCAAGCAAAAGACCCATCGGCAAGTTTTAGTACAGATTGTCCAGCATATACCTTAATTCCGGATGTGAATTTCGAAAACAAACTTATTGCGCTTGGCATTGATACCGATGGAAAAAATGGAAAGGTGAAAACAGAAAACATTTCTAAAGTAACAACCTTAAACATCTCCAGAAGCTCTATTACTAATCTAACCGGAATTCAGGACTTTACAGCTTTAACATCTTTAGACTGCAGTAGTAATAATATCACAAATTTAGATTTAAGCAAAAATACCGCTTTAACCAGTTTAAAAACTGAAAGTAATCGCGATTTAAATACTTTAAATGTAAGTAAGAACACCAATCTGACTTATTTGGATGGTTACGGAAATGCACTGGAAACCTTAGACCTGACTTCAAACACAGCTTTAAAATTTTTAAGATGTGGTCAAAATTATACAAAAAATTTTACGACGCTAAATCTTTCGCAAAACATCAATCTAACCGATTTAGATGTCTCCCACATACGAAATTTAACCACTCTCGATTTAAGAAAAAACACAGCTTTAAGACAACTAAAATGTAATAATACCCAATTGACATCCCTAAATTTATCGATGAATACAGCATTGGAGGGCCTATTTGTCAATAACAATAAATTATCAACATTAGATATCAGCAACAATACACTATTACAAACCTTAATCTGTGATTCCAATCAAATAACCGCTTTGGATATCAGCAACAATAAAGCCTTAACTTTTATAAACTGTGCTTCTAACAATTTAAAGAGTCTGAATTTAAAAAACGGAAACAATTCTAATTTCCTCCAAACCCATAAAATATATCAAGCGGGTAATTATATTGAAATCTATAAATCATCTTTTAAAATCAATAAAGATTTAACTTGTATTCAGGTTGATAATATTGATTATGCCAGAACGAACTGGTCTGAACTAAAAAATGAGGGCACTTATTTTACTTCATTGGATTGCAGCCTTTCAACTATTATTACAGATCCAAAATTTGAAGACAAACTAATTGCTCTTAACATCGATAAAGACGGAAAAAATGGAGCTGTTTTAAATTCGAGTATTAGCACTATTAGTGCTTTAGATCTTTCAAACAGTTCCATTTCTGATTTAACCGGTATTGAAGGTTTCACAGCCTTAACCAACCTAAACGTTTCTAACAATGTATTGCAGAAATTAGATGTTTCAAAAAATGCTGCGATAAACACTTTAAATACCGCTAACAATGCTGCTTTGACCTGTATTCAGGTTTCAGATCTTACCGCTGCTGCTAAATGGGCTGTAACTAAAGATGCTTTTACCCACTTTAATTTAGACTGCAATGTTTATACGCTTATTCCGGATCCCAATTTTGAAGATAAATTAATCGCTTTGAATATTGACAGAGATGGGAAAAATGGAAAAGTAAAAACCGAAAGTATTTCTAAAGTAACCTCTTTAAACATCTCACAAAGCTCTATTTCTGATTTAACCGGAATTCAGGATTTTAAATCTTTAACAGATCTGGAGGTTACTCATAATAAGATATCCGTAATTGACCTTTCTAAAAATGCAGAATTATCAAGTTTGAGCATGTACGGCAACAACCTAAAAGCTATTGATCTTCAACACAACACAAAACTAACCTTCTTGTCTTTACCCTATAATGCTTTGACTTCATTAGATGTTTCAAAAAATAAAGAATTGATTGGTTTATATTGTTCCAATAATCAGATTGAAAAATTAGACGTTTCAAAAAATCTAAAATTAAGCAATATAATGGCTGATACTAATGCTTTGACCAGCGCAAATCTTAAAAATGGAAAAAACACCTTAATATATAATTTTAGTTTAGCCCAAAACCCTAACTTAAGCTGTATTCAGGTGGATGACGTGAATTACTCGAATGCAAATTGGGCCACGAAAAAAGATGCCACAGCAACTTTCTCTTCTAGCCCATGCCCTGTAAAAACACTTTATACTTTGATTCCGGATGTGAATTTTGAGAAGAAATTAATTGCCGATAAACTAGACACTGGAATTCCTGATGGAAAAGTCTTAACCGAGGCTATTGCTGCTGTAAAAAGCTTAGACCTTAGTAATTCCTCAATTACTAATTTAACGGGAATTGAAGCTTTTAAAGAATTAACGTTTTTGAAAGTGAGTCAAAATCAACTAACAACATTAGACCTTTCTTCCAATACCAAGTTAACTACATTATATGCAAGCGAAAATAAGCTGAAAAACATAAACATAAGGGCAAACATCTTATTGACAAATTTATCTGTTCACCAAAACGAATTAACCGCATTAGATGTCAGTCAAAATAAAAAATTAACAAACATTAGTACGGCCAATAATAATTTAACAACTCTTGATGTTTCTGAAAATATTGAATTATATACTCTTATTTGTGGCTCAAACCAATTAACGGCTCTTGATGTTATAAAAAATTTAAGTTTAAAATCTTTGCAATGTGATAATAATCAAATAACAACTCTAGATCTTTCTCAAAATAAAAGTTTAGTTTCTTTATTTGCGTATAAAAATAATCTAACAACTCTAGATCTTTCTCAAAATATCACTTTAATCTCTGTTTATTGTCGTGAAAATCAGCTAAGCTCTATTAACCTTCCTGAAGCTAATAGTTTGAAAGTTGTGCAGGTAAGCTACAATAAACTAACCGCTCTTGATCTTTCTAAAAATAAATCTTTAACAGAACTATATGCTTATGAAAATCAATTAAAGACAATAGATCTTTCTGAAAACAAGGCTTTAAACCTTTTTTACTGTGATGGCAATCAATTAACAAGTCTTGATCTTTCTAAAAATACAGTTCTGAAAAATCTAACCTGTTCTAGTAATAAACTAACCTATCTAAACGTAAAGAACGGAAACAATATTAATTTAAACCTTAACAACACTGGTTTTTTGAGTAACACAAATCTAACTTGTATTCAGGTTGATGATGCTGCCTTTTCTAATACCAACTGGTCCAACAGAAAAGATACCACTGCAACTTTTAATACAGACTGTACTCCTGAATTTACTTTACCCGCAGACAATTTCGCCATTCAAACGAAAAGCGAATCCTGTCTTGGGGAAAATAATGGAGAAATAAGCATTGTTGGAAAAGCAACATTTGCTTACACTGCGACTATAAACGACAAGCCTTATACTTTTACCAATAACAGCTTAAAAGTTAGCGCTCTGGCACCCGGAAACTACAAAGTTAAGATCACTATTCCGGATGTTATTTTCGAACAAAACTTTGCGGTTACCATTGCAAAAGGCGCTACTATTACCGGAAAATCAAGCGTAACTGCTAAAACGGTTAACGTTGAAATTATGGAAGGAACCGCTCCGTTTACCGTTTTTGTGAACGGAACAGAACAATTCAAGACCGATGATGCGGCTTTCTCTGTGGATGTTGCTAAAAATGCCTTAGTAGAAGTGGCGACTGCAAAAGCTTGTGAAGGTGTTTTTGCTAAAAAAGTTTCTGTTTCAGATTTCGAATCACAAATCTTATCGGCTTATCCAAACCCAACTTCGGGAGGTTTCGAAATAGAAATTCCGGGTGCTAAAAATGAAGTTCAAATAGAATTATACAACTTCTCCGGTCAGCTAGTTTCAACCAAAAACTATGTTATTGAAAATGGAAAAGCACTATTGAATCTTGACAACCAACCGTCAGGAATTTATGCTGCCAAAATCTATTTGGAGACTCCGGAATACATTAAAATTATAAAAAAATAAAGATGAAGAATTTCATATCCCTCACGATCATTAGTCTTTTATTTGCAGCTTGTGGCAGCGATGATTCAGGACCTGCAGAACCTGCCAATGAGGCACCAACTGTACCTGCATTAAAAGCTCCGGTTGATAATAAATTATGTGTAGACAATACGGTTTCTTTTCAATGGGATCTTTCTACAGATTCAAATAAAGACGCTATAACCTATCAAATTCAGGTAGCAAAAGAAAATACGTTTGCGCAAATTGTAAAATCATCGGAAGTCACTACTACTACCACTTCAATAGCATTGGAGAAAAACACTGCCTATTATTGGAGAGTAAAAGCGACTGATAGCAAAGGGCTGGCCAGTACTTATTCGTCTACTTTTAAACTCTACACCAGTGGCGATGCAGTAGTAAATCATTTGCCTTTTTCTCCGGAATTAATACAGCCTGTCCTAAACTCTGTTTTGAACACCACAACGGCTATTTTAAAATGGAATGCGACAGATGTTGATGCAGCAGATGTTCTTAAATATGATGTATATTTTGGAACGACGAACCCACCCACAGCAAAAGTTGCTGAAAACACTAGTGCAACTTCATTTGATGTAACGCTTACCACTTCAAAAGAATACTTCTGGAAAGTGGTTGTAAAAGACAATAAAGGAGGGGAAACTGTTGGTCAAATCTGGAAATTCAAGACCAACTAGAACCTTAATAATTACAATTAGTTAAACCAAAAAAATCCTGTTTTCGATATACTGAAAACAGGATTTTTTATGCTTCTTATAATAAACTCCGAATTATAATCATATCCATTACGTCTTCCCGTAAGGAATTTCAAATAGCAATTCGTAGACTTGTAGCAACTAATCACTTACCTATGAAAATAAAACTACTTTTATTGCTGTTACTAGCAAATTTTTCAATTTATGCCCAGACTAATTTAATCCCAAATGGTGACTTCGAAACCTGGTCTTCCTCATCACAACCCGATAACTGGTATCGCTATTTTAGTGGATTTATTTCTCAAAGTACAATATCTCAAAAAGGTTCCTCGAGTACCAATATGAAGATTTCCAGCGGTACATTTAACTATATTAATAGCGAATTTTTTCCGGTAACAGCAAATAAAACGTACCGTATAACCATGTACCACAAATTAGTTTCCGGTACATTTTCTGCTCTTGATTTCAGTTTATATCATAAACCAGGTGCTTTTAAAGCTGAGATTCTTAAAAAAACAGATGCCGTGTTTTCAAGCTCAGAATGGAGAAAAATCGAATTTGAGTACACCCCAACCGTAAGCGAAAACATAGAAATAGATATCTGGACCACAGGAACGCTGAACTCTGAAATTTTAGTCGATAACATTTCTGTTGTAGATATTGCTGATGTTCCTTCACCATATACCCTAATACCTGACGTGAATTTTGAAAACAAGTTAATCGCATTAGGAATTGACTCCGGAACTGCCGATGGAAAGGTCCTAACCTCAAAAATTTCCAACATTACAAAACTGGAACTTAACAATAGTAATATTACAGACTTGACCGGAATTCAGGATTTTAAGGCCTTAACTTATCTAAATTGTATGTCTAACAAGATAACGAATCTTGACATCTCTAAAAACCAGGCCTTATACTTTTTACTTGCAGGTTACAACAATTTAATCACGCTAGACACTTCAAAAAACCTTGCTTTAGAATACCTGTCACTTAATTATAATCAAATAACAAGTCTTGATCTTTCTCTAAATGTTAATTTACGTCTCCTAAACTGTGGTTCTAACCAATTAACTAGTATTGATTTTACAAACAATAAGCTTTTATCTTCATTATGGTGCTCTTCAAACCTGTTAACTAGCCTAGATCTTTCTAAAAATCCATCTCTATCATCTTTAAATTGCTCTGAAAATAAATTATTGACCACAATAAATATAAAAAATGGAAACAACCGCTATATGCAAATTACTTACAATGCTACTAATTTTACAAAAACACCATTACTAACTTGTATCATAGTCGACGATGCTCTTTATTCCAATAAAATGTGGAAAGACTTTAAAGAAACTTCAGCATCTTACTCTACTGTAGACTGCTCTCAAATTACAGCAATTCCGGATCCCGTATTTGAAGACAAATTAATTGCATTAGATATTGACAAAGACGGTAAAAACGGAACGGTTTTAAACAGCAGTATTGAAAATTTAACTTCTTTAGATGTTTCTTCAAGTACTATAAAAGACTTAACCGGAATTGAAAGTTTTAAAAAATTAAACGCTCTAGATTGTTCCGGGAATCTATTGTCTCTTTTAGATCTTTCTCAAAATAAAGCTTTAACCCTTCTTAATTGTAGCAATAATTCTTTGGAAAGTTTAGACCTAAAAAATGGAAATAATACAAAGTTTGATTTAAACTCTAACTTTAAGAACAACCCTAATTTAAATTGCATTCAGGTTGACGACGATGTTTATGCCAATACGAATTGGATCGCTCTCAAAGATACGACTGCTAACTACAATTTAGACTGTACTATATACACCCTAATTCCGGATTCAAATTTTGAAGATAAATTAATTGCGCTGGAAATTGACAAAGACGGTAAAAACGGTAAAGTTACAACCGCAAGTATCAATAAAGTAACCTTCTTAGACCTTTCTAATTCTAACATTAGTGACGTTAAAGGTATAGAAGATTTCACGTCATTGACCTACTTAGATCTTAACTATAACAATATACAGTCGATTAATGTAAGTCAGAACAAATCACTTATAAAATTAGCACTGCACGACAATAAACTAAAAGCTCTGGATGTCACTGCAAACAAAGAACTCTTTAATTTAATGTTTAGTATGAATCAAATTTCAACCATTGATTTATCGCAAAATAAAAAAATTTATTCCATAACGGCGGATCGAAATCAGTTAACTAGCATTGATTTATCAGCAAATACTGAACTAGAATCCATTTATTGTGGTAATAATAATCTAACCACATTGGATGTATCAAATCAACCTAATCTTTTGCAATTAAACTGCACCTATACTAAAATTTCAAAACTAGATGTTTCTTCTAATCCAAAATTAGAAGACTTATATTTTGATAATGCTCAATTAACCACCTTAGACCTTAGCAATAATCCTCGTTTAAAAAGATTAAATCTTGCCTGGAATCAGTTGACATTACTAGATTTATCACATAATCCCCTTTTAGAACTTGTTTTCCTTGAATTTAACCCACTAACTTCTCTGAATATTCAAAATGGCAACAATAAAAATTTAGTGTTGCCGTCTAAAACCGGAAAAAATGCCGCTACGGCCATATACACTAGCTTTTTAGGAAACAAAACGCTAAATTGTATACAGGTAGATGATGCCGATTATTCAAATGCTAACTGGTCAAATATTAAGGAAAAAAATGCTACTTATTCTAACTCTTGTAAAACATTAGATGTTGTGACCAATGTTTTTGACAAAGTAACGATCTATCCAAATCCAACCAAAGGCGAAGTAAACATTCAAAATGCAACTTTAGAAAAAGTAACTGTTTATAACACATTAGGGCAACTGGTAAAATCATTTACACTAAACTCAAATACTACAGATAATACTATCGATTTATCAGGTCTTACAAAAGGTGTTTATTATGTGTACTTAATAAATAAAGATACAGCTTCCGTTAAAAAAATTATTGTAGAGTAATTATAATTTGTTAATCCCAAAAATCCCATTCGCTGCGGCGAATGGGATTTTTTCATGTCTTAATTACCCCAAAATTAAATTCGGCTCGTTACGGCTTCCCGTAAGGAATTTCAAATAGCAATTCGTAGACTTGTAGCAACTAATCACTTACCTATGAAAATAAAACTACTTTTATTGCTGTTACTAGCAAATTTTTCAATTTATGCCCAGACTAATTTAGTCCCAAATGGTGACTTCGAAACCTGGTCTTCCTCATCACAACCCGATAACTGGTATCGCTATTTTAGTGGATTTATTTCTCAAAGTACAACAGCTCAAAAAGGTTCCTCGAGTACCAATATGAAGATTTCCAGCGGTACATTTAACTATATTAATAGCGAATTTTTTCCGGTAACAGCAAATAAAACGTACCGTATAACCATGTACCACAAATTAGTTTCCGGTACATTTTCTGCTCTTGATTTTAGTTTATATCATAAACCAGGCACTTTTAAAGCTGAGATTATTAAAAAAACAGATGCAGTGTTTTCAAGCTCAGAATGGAGAAAAATCGAATTTGAGTATACCCCAACCGTAAGCGAAAACATAGAAATAGATATCTGGACCACAGGAACACTGAACTCTGAAATTTTAGTCGATAACATTTCTGTTGTAGATGTTGCTGATGTTCCTTCTCCATACACTTTAATACCTGACGTGAATTTTGAAAACAGGTTAATCGCATTAGGAATTGACTCCGGAACTGCCGATGGAAAGGTATTAACAGCCAATATTATAAAAGTTAAAATTTTAGACCTTGCCACCACAATAGTTTATGACTTAACAGGACTTGAAGATTTTTATAACTTAGAAACCTTGTATTGTTCTGGAGCTTCCGACCCTAATGGAGGAGTAACAGGTAAATTGACAAAATTAAACGTTACTAAAAATACAAAGCTAACCACATTATACTGCTCCGGAAATCAGCTAACAGACTTAGACGTATCACAAAACTTAGCCTTAAAATTGCTCTATTGTCCTTATAATAAACTGACAACAATTGATATCACTAAAAACTTATCATTAGAGAAATTTTTTATTGCAGGAAATAGTCTAACCACTATAGATGTTTCTAAAAACCTTTCATTAATTCAATTAAATGTGAGCTCAAATCAAATTTCAAATATTGATTTAACCGCTAATAAAGCTCTGGAAACACTTACTATTAATCAAAATAAAATAACAGATCTTGACGTATCTCAAAATTTAAAACTTACTTATTTGTCCGTCTCCGGAAACAATTTAGCAAAAAGTCCTGATCTGACCAAAAACAAAGCTCTTGAGTCTTTCACGGCAGCAAACAGTCTATTAACAACGATAGATCTGTCTCAAAATAAAGCTTTGCGCAGTCTGGACCTTCGTCAAAATAAGTTCGAAACATTAGACGTTTCCAATAATCCGGGACTAACTACTTTATATTTACAAGAGAATCTATTGACAAGTTTAAATCTCACTAACAATACATCCTTACTTAGCAATCAAATCTCTTTCACATCGAATCCAAAATTAACTTGTATTCAGGTTAGTGATGTTGCAGCTGCAAATACAAATTGGTCAACCAAAAAAGACCCAACGACATCCTTTTCCTCGACCCCTTGTATCGCTCCTGGATCATACACCTTAATTCCGGATATTAATTTTGAGAAAAAACTAATAGCATTAGGAATCGACTCGGGAGCTCCAGACGGAAAAGTCCTAACTTCAAAAATTTCCACTATCACAGAAATAGATCTTTACTATAGTAATATTAGCGACCTAACCGGAATTCAGGATTTTAAATCTTTAACGTCATTAAGCTGTATGTCCAACAACATAACCAGTCTTGACATCTCTCAAAATTTGCAATTATTATCCCTAGAAGCAGGTTTCAATAATTTAACAACATTAAATACATCCAAAAACCTTACTCTACTATATTTAACACTTGCTTACAATCAAATAACAAATCTCGACCTTTCGCAAAATGTTAATTTGAGACTTCTAAGCGTTGATTCAAACAAACTAACCAATATTGATACATCCAACAATAAAAATCTATCTGCATTATGGTGCGCTTCAAACCTGTTAACAAGTTTAGATCTTTCTAAAAACCGATCTTTAACATCTTTAAAATGTCCTGAAAATAAATTATTGACCACAATAAATTTAAAAAATGGAAACAACCGCTCTATGCAAATTACTTACAATGCTATTAATTTTACTGAAAACCCTTTACTAACATGCATCTTAGTAGACAATGCTCTTTATTCAAATGAAAAATGGGGAAGTTTTAAAGATGTTTCTGCATCGTACTCAACTGTAGATTGCTCTCAGGTTACGGCAATTCCAGATCCCGCTTTTGAAGATAAGTTAATTGCATTAAACATTGACAAAGACGGTAAAAACGGTACAGTTTTAAACAGCAGTATTGAAAATATAGCTTCTTTAGACGTTGCTTCAAGCACTATAAAAAACTTAACCGGAATTAAAGGTTTCACCAGTTTAAACTCTCTAAATTGTTCCGGAAATCTATTGTCTCTTTTAGATGTTTCTCAAAATAAAGCTTTAACCCTTCTTAATTGCACCAATAATTCTTTAGAAAGTTTAAATCTAAAGAACGGGAATAATATAAATTTTGATGTAAACTCTAATTTTAAGAACAATCCTAATCTAAATTGCATTCAGGTTGATGACGATGCTTATGCCAATACGAATTGGAGTACTTTCAAAGATACGGCTGCAAACTACAATGTAGACTGTACCAGATACACCCTAATTCCGGACTCTAATTTTGAAGATAAGTTAATTGCTCTGGAAATTGACAAAGACGGCAAAAATGGTAAAGTTGCAACCGCAAGTGTAAACAAAGTTATCTCTTTAGACATTTCTAATTCTAACATTAGCGACATTTCGGGAATAGAAGATTTCATTGCATTAACTTCTTTAAATTGTAATTACAATACAATAAGCAATATAAATATCAAAAATAACGAAGCATTACTTGGTTTAGATTTATTTGAAAACAAATTGACGAGCTTAGACGTTACCAAAAACAAAAAGTTACTTAGTTTAACCTTTAGCGAAAACCAGGTTTCAACAATTGATTTATCTCAAAACAAGGAACTTCATTTTTTAACCTGTGATAGAAATCTTCTAAATGATCTAGATATATCTTCAAATACTCAACTAAGATCTCTCTCTTGTGGTCAAGATAATTTAACCACATTAAATATATCAAATCAACCTAATCTTGAAACGTTAAGTTGCAATTTTACTACAATTTCAAAATTAGACGTTTCCTCTAATAAAAAACTGGAAAACTTATACTTTAGCAGTAACCAATTAGCATCTTTAGACCTTAGCAACAACCCGCTTTTAAAAATAATAAGTTTAAGCTGGAATAAATTAACATCTTTAGATTTATCACATAATCCCCTTTTAGAACTTGTTTTCCTTGAATTTAACCCGTTAACTTCACTGAATGTCCAAAATGGTAACAATAAAAATTTCGTATTGCCGTCTAAATCCGGTAAAAATGCTGCTACCGCCATATACACCAGCTTCTTAGGAAATAAAACACTAAGCTGTATACAAGTGGATGATGCCGATTATTCAAATGCCAACTGGGCAAACATTAAAGAAAAAAGTGCCACTTATTCTAACACTTGTAAAACATTAGGTATTGATACCAACAATTTTGAAAAAGTAACAATCTATCCAAATCCAACAAAGGGCGACCTAAACATTCAAAATGCAAGTTTAGAAAAAGCAACTCTTTATAATAGTCTGGGCCAGCTTGTGAAATCATTTACATTAAATTCAAGTGATCTCAATAATACAATCGATTTATCCGGTTTACCAAAAGGAGTTTATTACATATACTTAATAAATAAAGATGCAGCTTCAGCTAAAAAAATTATTGTAGAGTAATTATAATTTGTTGAATTAAATTTGTTAATAAAAAGTCCCACTTTCGACATCATGAAAATGGGACTTTTTTGCATTTATAGCTTTAATTTTAAAGAATTTCTTCGCAGGTAAATACTTCTTTTAAGCGAACACCTTTTTCGGTATGTTCCACCGTTATAATCTGATTGTGCGCATCATGTTCTAAAAACAAATAATAGTTATTGTCAGCCGCTGCGTTCAAAAACTTTGATTTTTCCGGCATGGTTAGCAAAGGTCGCGTATCATAGCCCATTACATAGGGTAACGGAATATGTCCCGCTGTAGCCAGCAAATCGGCACAAAAAACAATCGTTTTATCCTGATATTGGATATGTGGGATCATTTGTTTTTCGGTATGGCCATCCACATAATAAATTCCAAAATTCATTTCCTCAGAAAAACCAAAATCACTCTCTGGACGACTTATAAAATGCAATTGTCCACTTTCCTGCATAGGCAAAATATTCTCTGAAAGAAAAGAAGCCTTTTCACGTGCATTGGGTTTTGTTGCCCATTCCCAATGATTTTCATTCGTCCAAAACTTCGCATTTTTAAAAGCCGGCTCGTAAAAAGTCCGGTCTGAATTCCATTGCACACTTCCGCCACAATGATCAAAATGCAAATGCGTCATAAAAACGTCTGTAATATCGTCTCTCTGAAAACCATATTTCGCTAACGATTTGTCGATCGAATGCGATCCCCAGAGCGAATAATAGCCAAAAAACTTCTCCGATTGTTTGTCTCCCATTCCGGTATCAATCAAAATCAGACGATTTCCATCTTCAATAAGCAGGCAGCGTGCAGCAATATCAATTAAGTTATTAGCATCGGCAGGATTGGTTTTGTTCCAGATGGTTTTAGGAACTACGCCAAACATGGCGCCGCCATCTAACTTAAAATTTCCGGATTCTATAGGGTAAAGTTTCATGAGAATAGATTTTTAATAGGAAAACAAAACTAGGAAATACTATTTCATTTTTACAACAAACCATCATAAAGTCTTCAAAAAACAATAATAAAGTCTCATTCTTTTATTAATATAACATATATCTATTTTAACATTTGTTATAATAATGTCAACCGTTATGGAAAAAGGTTTTTAAGTCGTATCTTTGCAAATAATTTCATTTCAACATTGAAAGACAGCACTTTAAAATCGTAATCTTCGGATTACTATTTTTAAGAGCAAAATTGAGGTGGAAGCAAAAATAAACACGATAAACAATGATAAAAGTTTCTGATACTGCCAAAAATAAAATCATCGATTTGATGAGAGAAGATGGTTTTGATGCTGCTAGCGACTACGTAAGAGTAGGCGTAAAAAGCGGTGGATGCTCTGGTTTGTCTTATGATTTAAAATTCGACAAAACCAAAGGCGACGACGATAAAATATTTGTAGACAACGACATAACAATTGCAGTTGAAAAGAAATCATTTCTATATCTGGCCGGAACAATTCTTGAATTTTCAGGTGGATTAAACGGAAAAGGTTTTGTATTCAATAATCCGAATGCAAGCAGAACTTGTGGTTGCGGAGAATCTTTTTCACTATAAAATAATTAAACGATTGCAAAATTTAAAGATTTAAAAATTACAGAAGTGATGTTATTTAAATCCTTCAATTTTTGAATCTTTCAATAAAAAAACAATGAGCAAATACACAGAAGACGATTTAAAAATCGAACTCGAAACTAAAGAATACGAATACGGGTTTTATACTGATATTGAATCGGAGACCTTTCCTATTGGTTTAAACGAAGACATCGTAAGAGCTATTTCTCTTAAAAAAGAAGAACCACAATGGATGACCGACTGGCGCATTGAAGCTTTTCGTGCCTGGAAAGAAATGATCGAACCAGAATGGGCAAATGTACATTATGAAAAACCTGACTTTCAGGCTATTTCTTATTATTCAGCTCCAAAACAGGTAGATCCAAACAAAACTTTGGACGATGTAGATCCTGAACTTTTAGAGATGTACAAAAAATTAGGGATCTCTATCGACGAACAAAAGAAGATGAACAATGTCGCTATGGATATTGTAGTCGATTCTGTTTCTGTAGCTACGACCTTCAAAAAAACTCTTGCTGAAAAAGGAATTATTTTTTGCCCGATTTCAGAAGCTATAAAAGAACACCCTGAATTAGTAAAAAAATACTTAGGAACTGTTGTACCTCAAAAAGACAACTTCTATGCTGCCTTAAACTCAGCGGTTTTCTCTGACGGAAGTTTCTGCTATATCCCAAAAGGCGTTCGTTGCCCAATGGAACTTTCTACTTATTTCAGAATCAATCAGGCAGGAACTGGTCAGTTCGAGAGAACACTAGTTATTGCTGATGAAGGAAGTTACGTTTCGTACCTTGAAGGCTGTACCGCTCCAAGCCGTGACGAAAATCAATTACACGCTGCGGTAGTTGAATTAATCGCTTTAGATGACGCTGAAATTAAATATTCTACCGTTCAGAACTGGTTCCCTGGAAACAAAGAAGGAAAAGGTGGTGTTTATAACTTCGTTACCAAAAGAGGTTTATGCGAAACAAACGCTAAAATTTCATGGACGCAGGTGGAAACAGGTTCTGCTGTAACCTGGAAATATCCTTCTTGTGTACTTAAAGGCGACAATTCGGTTGGAGAATTTTACTCTATTGCCGTTACCAATAATTACCAACAAGCTGATACCGGAACTAAAATGATCCATTTAGGAAAAAATACTAAATCGACTATTATCTCTAAAGGTATCTCAGCTGGTAAATCTCAAAACAGTTACCGCGGATTAGTTCAGATTAGTCCAAGAGCTGAAAATGCCAGAAACTTTTCGCAATGTGATTCTCTTTTAATGGGGAATAATTGTGGTGCACATACTTTCCCATATATCGAAAGTAAAAATCCATCAGCCAAAATAGAGCACGAAGCAACAACAAGTAAAATTGGAGAAGATCAGGTTTTTTATTGCAACCAGAGAGGTATCCCTACTGAAAAAGCGATTGCCCTAATTGTAAACGGTTTCAGTAAAGATGTATTGAACAAATTACCAATGGAATTTGCTGTTGAAGCTCAAAAATTATTAGAAATTTCTTTAGAAGGATCTGTTGGTTAATTGCGAGATGGAAGATAAAAAAGTAATCATTTTAGGCTCCTCCAGAAAAAACGGAAATACAACCAGAATCGCGGATGAAATTTCTAAAGAAACCGGAATAGATATAATTAATCTTAGTGATTATAATATTTCCTATTATGATTACGAAAGTAAGAACAGAGAAGATGATTTTTTTCCTTTAATAAAAGATATCATCGAAAAGTATGACACTTTAATTTTTGCAACGCCTATATATTGGTATAATATGAGTGGAATCATGAAGGTATTCTTTGACCGCTTTTCGGATCTAATCCGAATTGAAAAAGAAACCGGAAGAAAACTCAGAGGGAAGAAAATTGGTGTGATCTCCAATTCACACGATAATGAAATTGAAGAGAGTTTTTACATTCCGTTCAAAAAATCAGCCGATTATCTAGGCATGGAATATTTAGGACACGCGCATTTTAATGCCAACATCCTAAACGAAACAACAAAAATAGAATTGACATTTATATAAAATAAAAAGACAATGTTATCAATAAAAAACCTTCACGCCTCAATTGGTGATAAAGAAATCCTTAAAGGAATTAATATAGAAGTAAAAGCTGGCGAAGTACACGCTATCATGGGACCAAACGGTTCCGGAAAAAGTACACTTTCGGCTGTAATTGCCGGAAACGAAAACTATGAAGTTACTGACGGAGAAGTTTTCCTTGACGGAGAAGATCTTGCTGATCTTGCTCCTGAAGAAAGAGCACACAAAGGAGTTTTCCTTTCTTTTCAATATCCTGTAGAAATTCCGGGAGTTAGCGTAACTAACTTCATGAAAACTGCCATCAATGAAACTCGTAAAGCAAACGGTCAGGAAGAAATGCCTGCAAACGAAATGCTGAAAGTGATTCGTGAGAAATCTGAATTGTTAGAAATCGACCGTAAATTTTTATCTCGTTCTCTTAACGAAGGTTTTTCCGGAGGAGAGAAAAAAAGAAATGAGATTTTTCAAATGGCAATGTTAGAGCCAAAATTAGCCATCCTTGACGAAACAGATTCTGGTCTTGATATCGATGCCCTTAGAATTGTTGCAAATGGTGTTAACAAATTGAAAAGCGAGAAAAACGCCATCATCGTAATCACGCACTACCAACGTTTATTAGATTATATCGTTCCGGATTTCGTTCACGTTCTTTACAACGGAAGAATCGTAAAATCTGGTGGAAAAGAACTAGCTTACGAATTGGAAGAAAAAGGATACGACTGGATTAAAGCGGAAAACTAAATTTTTGTTTCAAGTTTCATGTTTTTTTTAGTTTCAAGTTGACTTATATTTTGTAAGTTTAAACTTAAATTATTTAAACAGAAATTATGGCGACATTATCACGATTTGAGGATTTAGAAATTTGGAAAGAAGCTCGACGATTAGCAAAAGAAATTCATCTTATTGCAATTCACACTGAGTTAAGGTCAGATCTCAGATTTAAAAATCAAATAAAAGCTTCTTCTGGCTCAGTAATGGATAACATTGCTGAGGGTTTTGAACGAGATGGAAATTTAGAGTTTAGACAATTCTTATCCATCGCAAAAGGTTCAGCCGGAGAAACAAGATCGCAATTATACAGAATTTTTGATTTTGAATACATTTCGGATCAAAAATTTGAGGCTTTAAAAACAGATTATGAAAATTTAAGCGGTAAAATAAAAAACTTTATCTCTTATCTAAATAAAAAAGATTTCAAAGGAAATAAGTTTCAGTAGATTAAACGTGAAACTTTAAACCTGAAACAAAAGGATTCAAAGGAATTAAGTTCCGGCAAACAACCTGAAACTTGAAACCTGAAACTCCGAAGGAAACAAAAGAAAAATGGATTTAAAAGAAAAATTAGTATCGTCTTTTATGGCTTTTGAAGAGCGTGTCGATGTACATTCAGATTTGCATGACATTCGCACCAAAGCACTAAAAAACTTTGAAAATAAAGGTTTCCCAACCAAAAAGGAAGAAGCTTGGAAATACACATCGTTAAACGCCATCTTAAAAAATGACTTTACGGTTTTTCCTAAGCAAGAAAGTGCAATCGAATTTAATCAGGTAAAGAAATATTTTTTACATGAAATCGACACTTATAAATTAGTGTTCATCGATGGTGTTTTTAGCTCGCATTTGTCTTCGACTACACATGACGGAATCGATGTTTGCTTAATGTCTTCGGCATTGACCAAACCAAAATATAAAATGATTATTGATACCTACTTCAATCAGGTAGCAAGTAAAGACGATAGTTTGACTTCGTTGAATACAGCCTTTGCAAGTGAAGGGGCTTTCATCAATATCCCAAAAAAGAAAGTAGCCGACAAACCTATCGAAATCATGTATTTCTCTACCGGTAATGAAGCTGCATTAATGGTTCAGCCTAGAAATCTTATTATTGTTGGTGAAAACTCACATGTTCAGATTATCGAGCGTCACCAGAGTTTGAATGAGAATCCCGTTCTAACCAATTCGGTTACAGAGATTTTCGCTCAAAAACGTGCTATTGTTGATTATTACAAAATTCAGAACGACAATAGCGAAGCGAATTTAGTAGACAACACTTACGTTTCTCAACAACAGGAAAGTCATGCTTATGTTCATACCTTTTCATTTGGAGGAAACCTAACGCGTAACAACTTAAACTTTTACCATTTTGGTGAAAGATTAACAAGTACGCTTAACGGAATTTCTATTTTGAATGACAAGCAGCATGTTGACCATTATACTTTAGTGAATCACGCAACGCCAAATTGCGAAAGTTTCCAGGATTATAAAGGAATTTTCTCTGATCGTTCAACAGGAGTTTTCAACGGAAAAGTTTTAGTAGAGAAAGAAGCTCAAAAAACAAATGCTTTCCAAAAAAGCAACAACATTTTATTGAGTGACAAAGCTACGATCAATGCCAAGCCGCAATTGGAAATTTTTGCCGACGACGTAAAATGTTCTCACGGTTGTACGGTTGGACAATTAGACGAAACCGCAATGTTCTACATGCAGTCACGCGGAATCCCGAAAAAAGAAGCTAAAGCTTTATTGATGTACGCCTTCTCGAATGCCGTAATCGAAAGCATTAAAATACCGGAATTAAAACAACGAATTACTAAAATCATCGCTACAAAATTAGGCGTTAATTTAGGATTTGATTTGTAAAATGATTTGACCGCAAGGTTCGCAAAGAGTTACGCAAAGTTCGCAGAGTTTAGTTTTAAACTTTGCGAACTTTGCGCTTTTTACTTGGCGTCTTTGCGGTTAAATTTATTTTTTTACTGAAGAAATGATCTCCTTCAAAAATTCATTAAAATCAAATTGATGATCACCTTCATTCACTCCCATTCTAACAATTACCATATCCAGAGACGGAATAATCGCTACCATTTGTCCCTGATAGCCATTACAATAAAACATATCACGAGGTGCATCGGGAAACTTCCCTCCGGCATTTAACCAAAACTGAGCTCCATAACCTCCATTTGAAGTATTCGTTGGAGTTGCGGTATACTTTACCCAGCTCTCCTCTAAAACCTGCTCTCCGTTCCAATTTCCCTTATGTAAATACAGCAGTCCGAATTTTGACCAGTCTCTCGCTGTTGCCCACGCATAAGAAGATCCCACAAAAATTCCCGACATATCCTGCTCTACAATCATCGAGTTCATCCCAATTTTATCAATCAAGGCACTATACCAGAAATCAAGATACTCCTGTTGTGTCTTAAACTGACCTCTTAAAATTCGGCACAATAGATTAGTGGTTCCCGAAGAGTAGTACCAATGCGTATTAGGTTTAAATTTAGCGGGTTTATCCATTTGTACTTTCCCCATATCTTCTGCCTGAAAAAGCATTTCAGTCGCATCACAAATTTTGGTATAATCTTCCTCCCATTCTAAACCTGAGTTCATATGAAGCAAATCATTAACGGTAATATTTTTACGATCATCATTTCGCCATTCCGCAATCGGAGCAGGTTTATAAATGTCAATTTTTCGTTGTTTCGCTAAAACGCCAAAAGCCGAACTGGTGATACTTTTAGTCATCGACCATCCTAAAATTTTACTATCTTTATTAAAACCAGTATCGTATTTTTCAGCAATCAGTTTGTCTTTATACACCACTATCAAGGCACGTGTACGTTTATTCTTTTGGCCTTTTACATCAAACGAACCGTCCACAGCTTTTTTCAGTTTGGTATAATCAATATTTGAAAAAGTGGTATCCTTTGCTTCTTTATTCCCATAAGGAAAAGGAAGATTGTTAACCAATTTTGTTCTTTTTGGAAGCAGGTATGGCTTCGAAATATCATAATCATCGTCAATCAAAGTAGCGCCCAGTCCTTCTCTGTAAATTGCTTTTCTTTCTTTCAATCCATAAACTGTAGAAATAGCAAACTTACCGGTATCATCAATAGTATTCTCCGCTAAATCGATCATGTGAATATCATTATCCGTTTTTTCGATTAATTCCTTTGAACGATTGTCAATAAAATGACCTGATGCAACACTTTTGGCCGAGAAGCCTGAAATCAAATCCAGTTTAGGATAAGTAGTAAACCCGAAATACAAAAAGGCAAGAACTAAAACAAGTACAAGTAATTTAAGAATTCTTTTCATCTGGTTGTGGTATTTTTAATGCAATATAAATATTTTACCATCAAGATTATACAACTTATTCCAGAAATAAAATTCATGAAATATAAAAAAATGAATCAATTTTTAAAGAATCTACAAGCAACCGTTCAATTGATAGCATCATAAAAGGAAATTATAGTTTTAATGAATAAACCCATTTTGTTTTAGTACTTTTGTAGGTAGAATTTTTCTAAATAAGACATGTTAGACATCCAAAAAATAAGAGCTGATTTTCCGATACTTTCAGAAAAAGTGAACGGAAAACCTTTAGTATATTTCGACAACGGTGCAACTTCGCAAAAACCACAAATTGTGATTGATGCGATCGCAAAGTATTATCAGGAAATAAACGCCAACATTCATCGTGGTGTTCATACTTTAAGCCAATTGGCGACTGATGCTTACGAAATTTCAAGAGTAAAAATCCAACATCATATCAATGCGAAATTCTCGCACGAAGTACTTTTTACTTCAGGAACAACTCATGGAATTAACTTAGTAACCAACGGTTTTGCTTCCATTTTAAAACCCGGAGACGAAGTTATTGTTTCTTCATTAGAGCATCACAGCAACATCGTGCCTTGGCAAATGTTATGTGAGAAAACAGGAGCAACTCTTAAAGTTATTCCAATGAATGAAGAAGGTGAACTAATAATAGAAGCTTATGATGCCTTATTGTCAGAAAAGACAAAAGTGGTAACGGTAAATCATATTTCGAACGCATTAGGAATTATCAATCCTATTAAATATATGATCGAAAAGGCTCATGCTGTTGGTGCTGCTGTTTTGATCGATGGTGCACAGGCCGTCCCGCATTTAAAACCTGATGTTCAGGATTTAGATTGTGATTTTTATGCTTTTTCAGGACATAAAATGTGCGGACCAACGGGAACCGGAATTCTTTATGGAAAAGAAGAATGGCTGAATAAATTACCTCCCTACCAAGGTGGCGGTGAAATGATCAAAGAAGTTACTTTCGAGAAAACGACTTATGCCGATTTACCTCATAAATTTGAAGCAGGAACTCCAAATATTGCCGGCGGAATTGTTTTAGGAACTGCCGTTGATTATTTGAACCACATTGGTTTTCATAACATTCATCAGCATGAAACACATTTATTACAGCACGCAACCAAACGTTTATTAGAAATCGAAGGACTGAAAATTTACGGAACCGGAAAAAATAAAGCTTCAGTGATTTCGTTTAATATTGATGGAATTCATCCGTACGATATTGGTTCCATTATCGACAAACTGGGAATCGCAGTGAGAACCGGACATCATTGTGCACAACCAATTATGAATTTTTTCTGCATTCCGGGAACGATCCGTGCTTCATTTTCTTTTTACAATACCAAAGAAGAAATTGACATAATGGTTGAGGCCATTAAAAAAGCGAAAGCTATGTTAAGCTAAAAAAATCTTTTATGAGAATATTATCTTTGTTGCTCTTAACGTTTTTTATTGGAACAAGCTGTTCCAGCCAAAAAAAAGCTGACATGAAAGCTACTGAAATTGAATATTCTGCAGTTTCCCGAGGCACTTACAAAGTAATCGTGGTACAGAATAAAACGGTTTCGGTGACCAATGGCCGCAATGCTCAGCCGGTGGAGAGCAAAATAGATGATTTAAAATGGAAACAGATTGTAGCTGAATTTTCGAAAATCAATCTCAAAACTATTCCGGACTTAAAAGGCCCAACACAAAAACGCTTTCATGATGGAGCTGCTCTGGGAAATTTAAAAGTCACTCAGAATCAGAAAATTTATGAAACTCAGGGTTTCGACAATGGATACCCTCCAAAAGAGATAGAAAATTTGGTAAATTTGCTGCTGGATTTTACGAAAAAATAATTATGACGATAAAAGAAATACAAAACGAAATAATAGACGAATTTTCGATGTTTGATGACTGGATGCAACGTTACGAGTACATCATCGAATTAGGAAAAAGTCTTCCGTTAATCAAAGAAGAATATAAAACCGACGACAATTTAATCAAAGGATGTCAATCAAAAGTTTGGCTGCAAGGGGAACAAAAAGAAGACAACATTGTCTTTACTGCCGATAGTGATGCTATCCTGACTAAAGGAATAATCGCGATTTTAATTCGTACATTCTCCAATCAAAAAGCATCCGATATTTTAAGCGCCGATGTTGATTTTATTGACGAAATTGGTCTAAAAGAACATTTATCCGCAACACGTGCAAATGGTTTGGTATCGATGATTAAAAACATCAAAATGTATGCATTGGCTTTTGATGCAAAAAATAAAAATTAAATAAAAATTAAACCATAAAGAGATTAAGTTTCATAAAGCCTTAAACTTAATTTGCTTACTGTCTTAATGGTAAAAAACAAAAACAATGGAACAAGAAATAGACACAAACGAACTGGGAGAATCTATCGTAAAGGTTTTAAAAGGCATTTATGATCCGGAAATTCCTGTGGACATATACGAGTTAGGATTGATTTACGATGTAATGGTCAACACCGATTATGAAGTAAAAATCTTAATGACTTTAACCTCTCCAAACTGCCCTGTCGCAGAAAGTTTGCCAAGAGAAGTGGAAGAAAAAGTAAAAACAATTGAAAACATAAAAGATGTTGATGTTGAAATTACTTTCGATCCGCCATGGAGCAAAGACTTAATGAGCGAAGAAGCAAAATTAGAATTAGGAATGCTTTAATATTTGTTTCAAGTTTCAAGTTTCACGTTACTCAACTTAAAACTTGAAACTTGAAACCAAAATTTTCTTATGGAAGAAATTATCAATAAAGTTGCTAATAGTGCCTTGGAGGTTTTTGATCTTGAAGATTATTACCCAAAAGGAGCACGTGTGCAAATCGATATATCACAATGGCTTTTAGAAGGCTTTTTGTTAAAAGAAAAAGACTTTAGAGAGCATTTAAAAAATCATGACTGGTCGCAATATCAGGATCAATATGTGGCTATAAATTGCAGTACAGATGCAATTGTTCCTGCCTGGTCTTCTATTCTGGTTGCAATCCATTTGGCTCCATACGCCAAAAAAGTGGTGAACGGAACTATAGAAGATCTGGAAGCAAGCTTATACGAAGAAATATTAAGCAAACTTGATTACACTCCCTATAAAGGCAAACCTGTTATCGTAAAAGGCTGTTCCCGCAAACCTGTACCTACCCGTGCTTACATTTTAGCAGCGACCTATCTGCAGCCATTTGCAAGAAGTATCATGTATGGCGAGGCCTGTTCGGCGGTACCCTTATACAAAGAACCAAAAAAATAACACTCCTTCCCAGCTGCATCCCATAAGGCTTTTTAACGATTATTTAGTATATTTGTTCTTACACATTTAAACCAGATATCATGAAAAAGCTAGCATTATTACTCCTTGTTTTAGCAAACTTTACTTTTGTTCATGCACAAAATTCAGAAAAAGAACTGATTCAGAATACTGAAAAAGCGGTAAAAAAAATAAATGATACGATCGAAGATGAAGGATGGAAGGCAAAAGGTACGGTGTCTCTTTTACTGAATCAATCTAGCTTTAACAATTGGGTTGCCGGAGGTGAAGACAGCTTCTCCGGAACTTTAGGAATCAATTATGACTTTAACTATAAAAAAGACGATCTCACCTGGGACAACAAGATTCTGGCTTCATATGGTCTTTTGCAAACTAAAAATACAGATTTCGAAAAAAAGACGGATGACCGTTTAGAATTTAATTCAATTGTAGGGAAGAAAGCTTTTGGAGACTGGTATTATTCTTTCTTTTTAAATTTCAGAACCCAATTTACAACCGGTTATCTGTATGGGAAGGATGTAAATGGGAAGGAAATCCGAACTGAAAACACCAAGTTTATGTCTCCGGGGTATCTAACTACGGGGCCCGGTATTTACTGGTCTAAAACGGAGGATTTAAAAATAAACTTTGCTCCTCTAACTTCAAAATTCACTTTTGTAGACCGCGCTTATACTTCGGGAATTGATCAGGCAACAGGATTACCTTATGTAGACGGGGCTTATTTTGGAGTAGATGCCAATAAAAGTATGTTATACGAACTCGGGTTTTATGCTTCGGTTTATTACAAACTGGCTATCATGACCAACGTAACTGCCGAGAATACCCTGAATTTGTATTCTAACTATTTAAAAGATCCGCAAAATGTAGATATCAACTACTCGTTGAATGTTATCATGAAAGTTAACAAATTTCTATCGGCAAACTTATCCTTCCAGGCCATCTATGACGATAATGCTTTCAGTGGATTCCAAACCAGACAAATATTTGGTGTAGGAATAAATTTTGGTTTTTAAAAATCACAATACAAAACAAATCCACAAACGATAAACTTTCTCTTACATCTTCCTAATACATTAATTAGTAAGAAGATTTAAAACCTAAAAAACTATAGAAGCTAAAATTTCTATTTTCGTTATACACCCCTTTTTCTTAATTGAAATAGTGGGTGTTTTTTTTTGAGTTTTAACGAAGCACCTAAAACACATAAATATTACACCAAATTACATCTATTGATTAGTTCTACATATTAGAGTATAATGCCATATAGCATGAAAACAATGTAATTTCCCCCAGACTACTGAGCTCATAATCAAGATAGAACACATCAACTGAAACTACTGATTTTTAAAGTCTACTCTTTTTTTAAAGAAGCTAATTCAGAGTACTTTTGTCTCCTTTTAGAAACTAGTTATCCTAAAGAAATGTGGTTATTAAATTTACCAGAAATTGACCCTATGCAAAATTGACTAACTACAAATTACAAAACCATAGTGATCAAGTACCATTCATTAACACAAAAAAATTATGACTATTAAAAACCACAAAATTGTATTAAAAGATACCAGTCCAGGTGAAATGGCACGCTTTAGATATTTTTTTCTTAACATCTGGCGTCAGCAGATTGAAGGCGATAAAAATACTGCTGAAATTGAGAAATTTGCTGCAAAATACACAAACAATACTACCAGACTTGGTCAGATCACTATAAAAAACGATCTTTATGATGCACAATATATAAATAACACCAATAAATCTGACAGCATCTATGTAGAAAACCAGAATAATATTGAAGATCCTAAATTAGGTGATTATTTTGATCTAAACGGAACTTATATGGGGTCCGACAATTTGCATAATAAACTTATATACATTATAAAGAATAATAATCCTTTGGAAATGGAGTATAGCTATTTTAATACTCCTTTAAACTATTATAATAAAAATGGGACAATCAATAAAGAAATCAGAAAAAAAAATTCAATTGAAATAACGAAACTTCCTTTTGAGTTAAGAAAGAATATTGCAAGGGGAATTCTTAATCACTATTATAAAGAAGCCGGGTACAATTTAAATGAATTAAAAGCAAAAACAATTACGGACAATCCAGAAAGTGGGATGGCGTTATCAAGATATGGTGGAGTTACACCAGGTTCAGATCATTTAAAGCCAGGAGAAATAGACATTAGTGTTACGTATGGTGAGGTAGGGTCAAGTTTACAAAATGGTTATGATATAATAAATCTTTTTTCTCATGAGAGAGGTCAGCATGTAGAAGATTTAAAAAAACTAGGAAAGGAAATTTACAACACACGTTTTGAGTACAATGCTTATATGAAACAAGTACAAGAAAAATCATGGAAAAACACTTCACAAGCATATAAAGATTATATCGAACAAGTAGCGGGTAAATACGTACATTATTCAGAATTAAAAAAATACTTTAAAAAATGAAAAAACTAATAATAGCAATTATAATTCTAAGTATCTCTTGTGGTCAGAAAAAATCATCTGAAAATTTTTGTATCAAAAAGATTGAATATGTAGATCAAAGGCAAAAATTAATTCCTTCAATTGTTAAGATTCAAATCGAAGATTTAAATGGCACTTTAAAACAAAAAGTTATGACAGGGCAATTAAAAAATATT
This sequence comes from Flavobacterium sp. N502540, assembly GCF_025947365.1. Classification (NCBI taxonomy): domain Bacteria; kingdom Pseudomonadati; phylum Bacteroidota; class Flavobacteriia; order Flavobacteriales; family Flavobacteriaceae; genus Flavobacterium; species Flavobacterium sp. N502540. Next base: position 1,814,303 of record NZ_CP110012.1, on the reverse strand, counting down.
ATTTTATATTCCATTAAAAAAAATGATCGAAAATATTTTTATCTAACTTCCTTTGCTTCAGGAAAACAATTCAAAATAATAGATGAAAAATTAATTAGCTTACCAATAATAACAACATTATTCGAAAATGACTTAGGAAATAAATTATCTAATCAAGAAATTCAAAAAAAACTTGATGGTGAAGTAGGATTAGTATTTAATAAAGATACCATAATAATCAAAAAATGCAATCACTAAATAAACAATGTTCAAACAAGTCTACATATAACCAAAACGGCTTTTGATTACTCAAAAGCCGTTTTTTTATTCCTCTTCTTTCTCAACTGCATCTTTATAATCCGGATACAAAAACTTATTATACGGAAATCTTGTGATATGAATCTGGCGGACTGCCTCGTAAACCATTTCTCTGAATTCTTCAAAATTCTGTTTTTGTGTTGCCGAGATAAATAGTGCTTTATCTTCTCCAACATTACTCATCCAGGTCTGTTTCCATTCCTCAAGAGTATAATGTCTTCTTGTTCTCTCCGTAATTAAATCATCTTCATCAATCGTCAAATGTTTGTAGGCATCAATTTTATTAAAAACCATAATAGTAGGTTTGTCATTACTCTTAATCTCTAACAAAGTTTGATTTACCGATTCGATATGGTCTTCAAAATCAGGGTGTGAAATATCTACAACATGCAATAATAAATCGGCTTCACGCACCTCATCGAGTGTACTTTTAAACGAATCTACCAGTTGTGTTGGCAATTTTCTAATAAACCCTACGGTATCCGATAACAAGAACGGCAAGTTTTTAATCACTACTTTTCGAACAGTGGTGTCTAAAGTTGCGAATAATTTATTTTCAACAAAAACATCACTTTTACCAATCGCATTCATAAGGGTCGATTTTCCAACATTGGTATATCCTACCAATGCCACACGAACCATCGCACCGCGATTGCTGCGCTGAATGCTCATTTGTTTGTCGATGGTCTTGATTTTATCCTTTAATAACGAAATTCGGTCACGCACGATACGTCTGTCCGTTTCGATCTCGGTTTCTCCCGGACCACGCATACCAATACCCCCTTTTTGACGCTCAAGGTGTGTCCATAAACCTGAAAGTCTAGGTAGTAAATATTGACATTGTGCCAACTCAACCTGTGTTCTTGCATAAGAAGTCTCGGCTCTTTGTGCAAAAATATCCAGAATTAAATTCGTTCGGTCTAAAATTTTACAATCGATAATTCTGGAAATATTCTTTTGTTGTGATGGTGATAATTCGTCATCAAAAATCAACGTCGATATATTGTTTTCTTTTACAAAAAGATTAATTTCATCTATTTTTCCTGTCCCGACAAAAGTCTTCGGATTTGGACGTTCCATTTTTTGCGAAAAGCGTTTAATCACTTCACCTCCTGCGGTAAAAGTCAAAAACTCTAATTCATCCAGATATTCGTTAAGTTTTTCCTCACTTTGATTTTGAGTTATAATACCTACAATGGCTGTTCTCTCAAAATTTATAACTTCTTTTTCTAACATAGCTTTGAATAAGGTGCAAATTTAATGATTTGTAAGGTACTAACCCTTATAGAACTTGTTTTTTAAACTGTATTTGAAAAATTACCTTATTCTTTAAAAATCCAAATCCCAAATTCCAATTGTTAATCGAAGTTTGGAATTTGGGATTTGGGATTTCAGTTTTAAAATTTACGTTACTCGTAAATAAAAGTCTTTTCTGTTTTTACAATCCCGTTCTCCTCTACCTGAGAGCAAGAAATTGGAAAGTTCAACTTGTTGTATTTGTATTTTCTGCTCACTCCTACCAAGACAGTAGAGGAAGGGCTAAAAACAATTTCGTTATTAGGAGAGATGGATTCAAAGCTAAATTCTTCCTCATGATAGGAGATCATTGGTACAATCACTTTATAATTGTCTCCAAATAAGCTTTTAACAATTAGAACGTCAACAGAATTTTTATCATCAAAAATAAAACTTTTCGAAATTTTATCTCCTACCAAACCTTTATGCTTTATGACATTATCGTTGAAGTAAACATATTCGATTTTACCAATGATGGCTTTATTTCTGTCTCGGGAAGTACGTCGCACAATAGCACCGTTTTCAACAATGTACTCGATATCATCAACTAAATTCTGATGGTTGGTACTCTTTTTCGTAATTACTTTTACTCTGGCTCCTTCGTAAGTAAAAGTCACTACTTTGGTAATGTAGTCATTTCCTTCCTGATATTTTTTTACAAACTTTGTGATGTTGTTGTCTGCATCATAAGTGTAATTCACAACTTCTTTCCAGTCACTTCCTACCTTATCTTTAACCGTCATATCCAATAGTCCTTTGGTATTGTAAAAGAAATGCTGAATGACATCTGAAGTAGTAATGGTTTGTATTTTTCCGTCTTTAAAAACAACTGTTTTGTTTACAATTTCACCATCTTTAGAATTCTGGTAATTTGTTTTTACAATATTAATTTGTTTTAGTCTCACAGGTTTAGCATCCTGATTCTGACTATGTACTAAACATGGGAAAACCATCATGATGATGGCAAGAAAATAGATTTTCATAGTGGTATTTGTATTGATTTGGGGTGACCAAAATACAAAATTCTATTAAAATTTAACAGTTTAAATCTCAAAAACAATACCGCATTAAATTATCGTCTAAAAATCAACATCTTAACTGAATCTCTATTAAAAACAGTCTTATTTTTCGGCAAAAATTCTAACATCATCAACCATAAAAGCGCCATTCAAAGTTTTATCCTTACCCGAACCCATATATTTAAAGGCAATATTAATATTTCCTGAATAGGAAGATAAATCAATTGCTCCCGAACTGATAAAAACCCGGGACAGTGTTGACAATGACGGAAATTTTGCTGTTAGTTTTGTCCATTTTGCTTTCGTTACGCTAGAACTATCGAAATTAGTTGAAACATAGACTTCAAGCACATTTAATGGCGAATCAATCTTTAAGTCGTGCTGTGCGCTTCTAAAGGATAATACTGCACTTTTATAGCCGCTCAAATTGATTTTGGGAGTAACCATCCAGGCAACATTTTCGGCTGCGGTTGTACTTGTAGTATTAAACTCCGCATAACCGTTTCCAGCATACAGCATGCTCTCCCATAATTTTGAAGCTTTTTCAACAATATTGCTCCAACCCGGCAAAGTAAAATTCACATTGTTTTTTACGGATTGGAAATCTTCCGCAAAAATCGGAATATCTCTTTTTCCGTTCATTTCCAGATCTTTTTCTGATCTGCTCATTAGTTGATAATCTGATCCGTATTTGGTCAAAACTCCTCTCACTTTTCCACTCCCTTCCGGTACCAATTTATTAGCAAAACCAGCATAACTGCTTGTTCTGAAAATAATCTGATTCCCACTTTTATCCTGCAGGCTCCAGTTTGTCGAACCTCCTACATTGTTAGACTCTTCAAAATAATGACGGCCAATCGCTTCCTCTGCAAACTGGACTCCGCTTAACTCCACCAGCGTATTAAGCTTATCGTCATTTAGCGCTTCTTCTACTGAAATTGCTTTCACCAGCTTACTTTCATCCATTATTGTACAAGACGCATTAAGAACAGTTTTATAGTCGGTCTGCGAAATTCTGCCGATCGTTGGATCTCCCGAATTGCTTACAGACAAACTTCCGATACGCAAACCATCAAAATATAAATCTGTAAACTGATTCTTTAATTTGATATACACTTTATTTCCTACCCGAAAATCGATATAGGTGTTGGCAACATCAACCGCAACACTAAATCCTATTGCCGGTGTTTCATCCGTTGCAATAGTTTGCAGGAAAAGTATCTTAAAGAAATTTCCTCCCTCATCGCTTGACACTACGTAAGCCTCAATAGTATCATCGTAGCCATATTGTTTCGGAACGGGCCCTGAAAAATCTTTGACTTTCTGAACCTTCTGATTAATAACTAAACTCGGTTGTGTACATTCTAGTTTTGGAATTTCAGTTTCATTATTGCAACTGTAAATTATCAGCAGCAAGAATACATAACCGAAAACTAAGAATCTATTTTTCATTTCAAATTGGTTTTAAAATTTTACAAACTCATTGTAAGGTTCACAAAATAAGTTCTTCCATATCCATAATAATATTTAGAACCAAATGAGGGTGTTCCGCTGGAAACATCCTGATTAAGAGCTCTGAAATTGGCATTTCGGGCTTGTTCAAAACCTCCTGTTTTGTACACCGCATTCAAGACATTATTAACACTCCAGAAAAGCCCGATATATTTGTGAGCGATACGCCAGGACTTTCCTCCTGTAATATTTAATAATGAAACCGGATTAAATTTTTCCTGTTTCAGCAAAGCAGCTGTCCGTTCTTCTGTCGCTTCTGGAAAGAGGTGACCATTCACAGCGTTTACATAAAACCGATTGGTTCTTGCAATTGGCGAAACGTCAATATAAGCTTCAGACAAATAATTAATATTGGCTCCCAGCCACCAAAATTTAGGATCTCTGTATTCTAATCCAATCGAATAAGCTTGTTGGGGCATGCCCGGCTGTTTGTAGTTTTTAAGATAGGATTCCCCAAAATCAAAAACAGTCTGAGTACCGCCTTCGGCCACATTTGCATCGTTAGTTATAGATACATTAGGATTACTGCTATAGACATAATTACCGTATGCCGCAGATATAGTCACTTTTAAAGTTGATAAAATTTGCCATTCAAGACTAAATTCCGTACCAATATTTTTCTTGTCCAGATGCGTTAAAGTCTGACTAACAAATGCATCCGTATTGTTATAAGCTGCGCCCTGATCAAAAATTCCTTCAGCGAAGAAGAAGGAAGTTCGGGTTGTATTTTTAATCCATGAATAATAAATCGTAGAACGAATTTTAAAATTTGGAGAACGAAAAACATAGTTTCCTTCGGCACTACTTATACTTTCATTTTCAATTCCGTCGACTATTGAATTATTCAATCTGGAATTTAAAAACGTGTTTCGTAAGGATGGTGCTCTGCTAAGATGCATTCCGTTAAAAAACAACCATTGTTTTCCTGAAATTTTATAAGTCAGACCTCCTTTAAAACCAAAATTTTCAAAATTCACCTTGTTGCTTTTTCCAAGTGATGATGTTGGATAAATCCCATTTTGATATAATCCTTCTCTCTGATAATTGGAAACAGAATAAGACTGTCCTAAATAAAAATCTGTTTTATTATAACTGAATTTAAACTGTGTGAAAGCATCAATTGTGGTTGCAATAAGATTATAATTGTATCCATAAATATCTCCCACTTTTACCTCACGATTTGGATTTTGTAAATCGGACTGCGACTGATTGCCTTGGTAAAACGCATCAATGTCTTCAAAATATTGCCCTCCCAACAAATCTAAAAGATATTGAAACTGATGTGACTTTAAATTCCTAAAAGTAATTCCTCCGTCAAAAGCAGTATTCTCTGTTAATTGTATATTCAGATTTGAATTTGCGGCGAGGGTTTTATCATCTGCCCGGTCTTCGTATAAAACATAATGACTTTGTGCAGGCTCAAATCCGTTAATTGTTCCATCAGCATTTAAAATTGGTTTCTCATTGGCACGATATAATTCATCCCAATTGATTTGACGGTCTTCGAGAAAATTTGCTTTTGCTTTTTCGGCACTTATAAAATCGGGGGTGAAATCTCCTGAAAACTCGCCTTTGTCTTTTTCGTAGATTGAGGTATAATAACTGGGCAATTTTTGATAATACCCCGGATCAGGACTTGCAGCATTTTGATAGTCAATGGTACTGTTTCCTACCTGACCGAATTGATACATTAAACTGGAATTCAGATTTGTTTTCTCATTTATTTTGTAATAATGATTTAGCATCAATAACGGTTCTTCGACTCTTTTTACTCGCGCATTTCTCTTTTTCCCGTTTTGAAATCCCCAATAAGAATTGTATTTCTCATTGGTTAACTGGGCAACTTCATCTGTATTTGCCGAATTTTTCCCTCTTGAGTTTGGCGTATAAAATCCTGTAAAGTTCAATGAATGACTGTCATTCAGTTTCTTTTCTACACTAATAAAAAAAGATTCTGCTTTGAAATTTGTTCCGTCAAAATAACCTTCATCCGACCAACGTTTTCCTGCTGAAAGTACATAAGCCCAACCGGAAGCATTCATTCCGGAGGCATAAGTAGCAATGGCTCGCCAATTGTAGGCTGTATTGCTCCCTGAAAAAGAAAGCTGGCTGCTTTTTCTGTACAGTGAAGCACGTGTATTTATTTGCTGGGTTCCTAAAACTCCTCCGAAAGTATAATTTGAAGTGGCTGCTCCAACTGAAAATTCCTGATTTCGCAATACATTGTTCAAGCCTCCCCAATTGCTCCATTGTGGTCTTCCGTCGTAAATTTTATTCATGACCAGACCGTTAAGCATCATTGTACCATATTCGCTGTCCAGACCCCGAACTCTAAATCGGGTCTGACCCCAATTGAACGCTGAAGCCTGCATAAAAGCATCTCTTGAAGATTGTAAAAGACCCGAAGTCGTTTCAGAGGAGCTATTATCGTCCGAAAAATCACTGTCTAACAAAGTGATTAGTGCTGCCGGTGTCTCCTCTGAATAATTATCTTCTAACGTTAAAACGCCCAATTCAACCTTTTGCCCCGGATTTGATTGTATTTTGAAGAGAAGGTCTTTATAACCCTGACTGTGTACCCATAACAATTGTTCTCCCTTTATAGCAGAGTGTAATTCAAATTTCCCCTTGGCACTGGTTAATTGTGTTATAGAAGAATTTTGAATGTTTACCACAATATTTTCCAATGGATTTAGAGTCTTTGCATCAACTATAGTTCCTAAAAAAATGGTGTGCTCTTGCGCAAACAGAAGACTAATAGGCAATAAAACAAATAGTAACGTTCCTTTTTTTGTCATGAAAACCCCAATTTACTTTTAGAATTTGTTTTTAGAATCGAATGTTTTAAAAACAAAAACATCCAATCTCTTACATCAAAAGATAAAATTGGTTTTTGGAAGAAATAAAAAATAATAAGCCAATACTCCTTATTTAGTTTCAGGATTCAAATATAAACAAAAAACAATAATAAAGTATTTTCTTGTTAAATAAAATTTAATACCAGAACAATCCCTCGCTTTTTTTAGCGTACAAACTAAGAGGCTATTCTGATTTTGGAAACCATAAAAGCAATCAGAACTCCGAAAATTCCAATAAAAGCGAATGAAAACTGAAGTCCGAAAGTTTCAGCGATATGCCCGATAACCGGCGGTCCCATTAAGAATCCCAAAAAACTTACACTCGAAACAATAGTTAAAGCTTCTCCGGGTGGAACTGTCGGGTTTTTCCCTGCCATACTATAAACGGTAGGAACTATAGTAGCAACTCCTAAACCAACTGCCATAAAAGCGATGGTACAAGGTATAAGATAAGGAAGAAACACGGCTGTAAAAAGTCCAGCCGAAATCATAACACCGCTAATTTGCATGACACGTTCACGTCCGAATTTATTGATCAGACCGTCTCCCAGAAAACGTCCGCTTGCCATCATAATCATGAAGGAAGTATATCCCAAAATCACCAATGGGCCTGGTGCTTTTACTATATCTTTAAAGTATACTCCACTCCAGTCAAACATTACACCTTCGCTTGCCATACTGCAAAATCCAATCACTCCAAGCCAGATTAAAGCGCTGTCCGGTTTTACAAACAGTTTCTTTTTCTCGTTCTTAACTTTGATTTTTTCTTTGGCTTTAATTAAAAACTTAAAATTAAAAGCAATCATTATTAATACGATTCCCGCCACGATCAGGAAGTGATGAAGAGGACTTAGTTTTAAAGCCAGCATTCCCAGTCCTACTAAAGCTCCGGTAAATCCGGCAAAACTCCACATGCCATGAAAAGACGACATGATTGTTTTTCTAAAAAGAACTTCGGTATAAACACCTTGTGTGTTGACTGCGATATTGGCCAGATTTCCAAACAATCCAAACAAAAATAACCCTAATGACAATTGTAAGGCGGTAGTAGCCAAACCTAAATTAGCCAGACACAAAACATACATGATTAAGGAAAGAATCAAAATTCGATGACTGCCAAATTTTGTAACCATCTTGCCTGAAAATGGCATAATCAGCAACTGTCCCATCGGCAAAGCAAAAAGAATAGAACCTAAATCTCCTTCGGTTAAATGCAAAGCCGTTTTAATGTCAGGAATTCTGCTTGCCCAGGTCGCAAAGCTTAAACCCATTCCGAAATAAAACATCCCAACAGCAAAACGAATTCGGTTCAAATAAGAGATTTTAGCTTCTCTGTAAGCTTTCTTAATTTTCCCTTTGGTTTGGAATAATGCTAATGGATTGAAGTCGATCAAAATAATGGATTTTGGATTTAACATTATAAAAGTACTAAAAAGCTGCTTTATGACCTATAAAACCTGACTGTTACTCCATTTACAACGTTGTATGTTTATAATTTTTTTTGAGAGACAAAGGTTCTGAGAAGCAAAGGGAGCAAAGTTTTTTTGTACCTGACTACCGCTTTGCCTCTCCATATTTAAAGTAATATTCTCTTTTGCCGCAGATACTCAAAAGCTTTCTAATCTCTGACTATCTGTTTTATTCGTTAAATCTGTGGGCAACTTCACGACAAATTAATTACTTTTTGCTGCGCATGACTTGCGATTGCCGCTTCGATAATCTGCATTACTTTTACCCCGTCTTGTGCGGTAACCGGCTCTTTTTCGTTCTTTACGATAGCCTCATAAACACCATCAAAGAAGGAAAAATAATTGCCCTGAAGCGTTGGGATTTTTTTCCTGATTACTTCTCCCTTAATTTCGGTGTGTAAAAGGCCTTGTAAGACTTCTGATTCTGTACCCCAGGATTCCAGATTTGTTTTTTTACCTAATTTTAAGTCCTCTTCCTGAACATCGCCGCGGGGTTTTAAAAATGATCCTTTTTTACCGTGAAGCACATAAGCAGGATTGGCTTCTCTGACAAAAAAACCGGCTTTTAAACGGACTCTGAAATTTTCATAAATCAGCAATAAATCGATCCAATCGTCCACCAAAGTATCGGCTCTGGTCAAACGAATGTCTCCAAAAACTGCATTTGGAGAACCAAACAAACAAACGGCCTGATCAATTAAATGAGGACCTAAATCTTTCAGGATTCCGGCACCGTCATTTGCAGTTTCTTTATGTGCTTTAGGACTTAATAACGGATTGTATCGGTCAAAATGAAATTCGGCTTCAACCAAGTCTCCTAAAACTCCATCGCGAATTATTTTTTGAACCGTTTTAAAATCACTGTCCCATCTTCTGTTTTGAAAAACGGCTAATTTCAATCCTTTTTCTTTTGCTATTGTAGCCAGTTCCTGAGCTTCGGCTGCTGTTGTGGTAAAAGCTTTTTCAACTACGGCATGTTTTCCGCTTAAAAGTACTTGTTTCGCATATTCATAATGCGTTCCCACTGGTGTGTTTACAATCACCAAATCGACATCATCTGCCAGTAAATCCTCAAGAGACGCATAGCTTTTTACAGCCGGATAATCCTCCTGAATAAGCTTTTTGCTTCTTTCCCAGGAGCCTAATAGCTCAAATCCTTGGTGTATGTTTAAAAATGGGGCATGAAATACTTTACCCGACATTCCGTATGATAATAATGCTGTTCTAATCTTTTGCATTGGTTTTCTTTTTGTTTGGCTGCCACAACCCGAGCGATAGCAAACGGACGAAGTAATTCATAAATTAAATTCGTGAATTCGTGGCAAATAAAAATATTAAAGTTTCGCTCTTTCGTATTGTTTTGGCCACTGAATATCGTCGTTTAATTCTTTAGCAAAATCTAAAGGTAAATTCGGATTTCTGAGTGATTCTCTGGCGAACAAGATCACATCGGCCTGACCACTCTCTAAAATTTCTTCTGCTTGCTTAGCTTCGGTAATTAAACCGACAGCCCCTGTTAAAATAGAAGCTTCTTTTTTTATTTTGGCTGCGAAAGGAACCTGATAATTGGGCTGTAAAGGAATCTGCTGATGCGAAACTAATCCGCCTGACGAGGTATCAATTAAATCCACACCTTTCTCTTTTAAGAGTATTGAAAGTTTTACTGATTCTTCCGGATTCCATCCTCCTTCTGCCCAATCAGTAGCTGAAATCCGGACTAATAAAGGCAAATCAGACGGCCATTCTGATTGTACAGCTTCAACTATTTCCAGGGTCAGACGGATTCTGTTTTCGAAACTTCCACCATATTCGTCATTTCTGACATTTGTTAAAGGTGATAAAAACTGGTGCAGCAGATACCCGTGCGCTCCATGAATTTCCATGACCTGAAAACCGGCTTTAACGGCTCTTTTTGTTGCTGCTTTAAAATCTGAAATTACTTTTTGAATTCCATTTTTATCTAAAGCTTCAGGAAGAAACGGTTCATCATCATGATACGGGATCGCACTTGCCGAAACAGTCTGCCATCCGCCATGTCCAATATCTAATTTTTTATTGCCTTCCCACGGAACCGAAACACTGGCTTTCCTGCCGGCATGTGCCAATTGAATTCCGGGTACAGCATTTTGAGAAAGAATAAATTCGTTTATTGTTTTTAATTTTTCAATATGGTCGTCTTTCCACAAACCTAGATCAGAAGGAGAAATTCTTGCCTCAGGAGAAACTGCAGTAGCTTCCTGGATGATTAAACCCACTCCGCCACTGGCACGACTACCCAGATGAACCAAGTGCCAGTCGTTTGCAAATCCGTCTATTGCCGAATACTGACACATAGGCGAAATAACAATTCTGTTTTTTAAAGTAATCTTTTTTATGGTTAAGGGACTAAATAATAATGAGGTCATATTGTAACTTTTAATTGTTTTGAACCACCTGTTGGCTATGATGGTACTCTAAAAAGTAAAGTTACGGTATCTGCTTAAAAGTAAAAATTCAAATGTTTATTAATTAACAAACATTTAAAACAAGTTTCGCTTGTTCCAAAGAGTATAAAATTCCAATTCCTGATCTGATGATTCGAAATAATTTCCTGATTCGACGATCGTTCCTTTTTCATAACCAGTATGTTTTGGCAACAAGATTTTCCAACGTGTTTACTGGGTCTGAACTGAAGTTCATTCTTCTTTTATTTTTAAATATGTCTTCACAAATATAAATATCTGTAGAATAGCATAAATTCGATAGCTCTATATATCTGCTTCAAAGCCAAAATCGCCTCCGCTTAAAAAATAAAGCCTTTCAATATAGTATTGTAAGACGCTCATTACTTTTAAACCACTTATATTACTATCTAACAAAAAACCAATCGAGAAATTCCAAAAAGCATGGACAAAGCCACATAAAAAAATTGAGTTACTCTTTTAAAGTATATCAAACTAAAAAAACTCCCGCCAGCACAATAATCAAAGCTATAATATTGACGTTAGGATTAAATAAATGAAAGAAACTAAAAAACACCGAAACTAATACTATGTTCTTAATTGAAATTTCTTTTATCAGAATCTTATACGGAATATACCGGAATAGAATCTCCTCTAATAATGCCGAAAGAAATATTAAGATAAAATAGCCAATAATTTTAATATCCCAATTTACAGTACTCTCTACTTTAATCCATTTAAAAATAATCAGAAAAAACATACGATAAATGATGTCAGGCATGTAAGTACAACTAATCAATAATTAGTTTTTCTGCTAAAAAAATTACTTCTAAAATTTTGATACCATTTTTGTTTTCTAAACAGGTACACAATATAAACTAATTGTGGGCAAAATGTAACAATCCACAATTTATAACTACAACTATTTATTGTAAAATCTTTTTGATATAAATGATATGATTAAAAAAAGTATACTATCCTAATTAAGGAAAAGAATGCTTGGAAAATATTTAATCAAAAATCATTAATCAAGGAAAAATTTTCAACGATTAATATTTTAAGTTTCCGAAGAAAGATTATTTTGTTTTACTACATATGTCTTAAATCATATTTAGCACATTCACGTCCTAAAGAATAACACATAGTAGCCACAAAATGTGCAAAGAAACAGATACAAATAATTAATTTATCTTTCATTATTTAATTTTTTAAAGTTATGTCTTTTATCATATTTCCGCACAAGCGTCATCAAGATTATAGCAAGCTGTTGCTACAGCCAAATTAAATGACAGAACTCCAGGCACAGATCCACCATCAATGTTTTGTAATTTTTCTTGAGATAATTCTTTTAAATTCTCCATGAGCTTAATAAATAGCCCAGATCAAATGCTCCTAATCCTACAGATCCCATTATAACGTAACAACCTGCACTTGCTAAACAAGAAACCAAAGATATTCCACCATCAACTTCCCGTACTTCCAGAGTATTAAGTTCGATTAATTTCATTTTTTCCAAATCCATAATTTTAAAATGTAAATTGTTAATCAATATTTCAATAAAATCATTTTACCGAGAATTAATTTGCAAGAACAAGCTTATAATAATTCAATCTAATTATCTTGGTCGAAAGTGATGATCCCTATGACTGGAGTCTTTAGGTAACTGTGTACTTTCTAAAAATTGAAGCTCAAAATACAAACGTTGCAGCTCATGCAAACACGAGGAGAAATGAACATATAAAAAAACCTTCTTTGTCAGAGTCTCTCTATTATAAATGAAAACTAAACTTCACTTTTTTAATGCACCACAGTTAATAATACATGTCCCATCACTTTCGTCACAAAATAAAACACTGCCATAAATATTGAACAGGCATAAAAAACAAGTAACGTCCCTAAAAACAAGCTTTCAATCTTTGTCATTTTCTTTCATCTTAGTTTATTTTAGTTTAATTGTAAAAAGAAAAAGCAAACAACACTATTTTCTTTATAAGTGTTTTACTACAACAAACTTAGTAGAGTTCCGTCTAATAACATTGGACGGAACTCTTAAACTCCGAAAATTTCTTTCCTTTCTTCGTCTTTAATTATACTAACAGAATAATTCACTACTAGTTCAAAGGAAGTTTCATAATAAAAGCTCTCTCTTTTTTTACAATATTTTAACGGCGCATCAAATCCTTTAATTATTTCCAGTTCATTGTAAAGCTGGCTTCTGCTTAGATGCATTTTTTTAGCAAAAGCAGCCGGAGAGCCTGTTTTCTCCTCACAGATTAACTGATGAATACTTTTCATTCGCTCTATTTTCTTTATAAAACTCATCGCTTATAGTAATGAATAAGTGAAACATAAATCTTCCAAAATCGAATCTTTCTCTAAAAAGTTTCATGATTAAAAAGTAGGAAAATTACAAAAGGTTTTCACAACAAGCTGTCTCAAGAAGCCATAAAACCATCATGATAAGACTTATTTTATATTCATCTGTCATTATATATAGGACGCAAGAGAAAAGAACTGCTTTTCTTCCTTTTTACGAAAAAGACTTTAGTTCTGTTTAATGAAAAATAAGAATGAAGTATTAACAAACATTTAAAACCTTATGTATTATATTGCACTATCAAATTAAAATAGAAACGTTACTTTTGTGCGTTAAATACGAACTAAAAATACAAAATGGATATAGTTATCAAACTCTCTCAATTTCTATTGAGTTTATCTTTACTTATTATTCTTCACGAATTAGGGCATTTTATCCCAGCAAAATTATTTAAAACAAGAGTCGAAAAATTCTACTTATTTTTTGATGTTAAATACTCTCTCTTAAAAAAGAAAATTGGCGAAACAGAATACGGAATCGGATGGCTGCCACTAGGAGGTTATGTAAAAATCTCCGGAATGATCGACGAAAGTATGGACAAGGACCAAATGGCTCTTCCTCCACAACCTTGGGAATTTCGTTCTAAACCGGCATGGCAGCGTCTAATCATTATGTTGGGTGGTGTTACAGTAAACTTTATCCTGGCCTTTATTATTTATATTGGGATGGCATTTGCTTACGGTGATATTTATGTAGCCAATGCGGATCTGAAAGATGGTGTTTTAGTTGAAAACCCTGTAATGCTAAAAGCAGGTTTCAAAACCGGAGATAAATTCCTGGCTGTTGACGGACAAAAAATCGAAAATTTCGATAATGATATCAACATGAAAATTATCATGGCCAAAGAAATCTTAATCGAAAGAAATGGACAGCAACAAACGGTAAAAATGCCAACTGACTTTGTCGATCAATTGTCGAAACAGGAAAAATCACATCTTGTAGACATGAGAATTCCTTTTGCAGTGGCAAGTGTTACAGAAGAATCCGGAAATACCGCTTTAAAACCAAAAGATTTAATTGTTAGCCTTAACGGTCAGGACGCAAGATACTATGATCAGGTAAAAACAATTTTAGAAAGCAACAAAGGCAAAACTATTCCTGCTGTTGTTTTACGTGATTTAAAGAAAGTACCAATTACGGTTAAAATTTCTACAGCCGGAAAACTTGGTGTTGGCGTTGGAGGTTTAAATATTGAATCCTTAGAAAAATTAGGATACTATAAGGTAAGCAAAAAAAGCTATACTTTCTTAGAATCAATTCCGGTTGGACTTACAAAAGGTAAAGATCAATTGGTAGGCTACGGGAAACAGCTTAAAATGATTTTTAATCCTGAGACGAAAGCTTACAAACAAGTGGGTGGTTTTGCAGCTATTTTCAACATTTTTCCAAGCAGCTGGAGCTGGGAAACCTTCTGGTCGATCACTGCTTTATTATCAATTATGCTTGGAGTAATGAATTTATTGCCAATTCCTGCTCTTGATGGCGGTCATGTAATGTTTTTATTATACGAAATAATTAGCGGCAGAAAACCGAGCGATAAATTCCTTGAAAACGCCCAAATGGTTGGTTTCGTTTTACTTATAGCACTGCTTTTATTTGCTAATGGGAACGACATTTATAAGGCAATTGTGAAATAGAAAAAAAAATCAATAAAAAGTGCTAAAATATTTTTGAGAAACTAAAAAACGTCTTATATTTGCACTCGCTAAAAAGAACAGCAACTTCCTCCTTAGCTCAGTTGGTTAGAGCATCTGACTGTTAATCAGAGGGTCCTTGGTTCGAGCCCAAGAGGGGGAGCAACTTTTTAGCAAACATATTTACCTTTAAGGTGATTCCTCCTTAGCTCAGTTGGTTAGAGCATCTGACTGTTAATCAGAGGGTCCTTGGTTCGAGCCCAAGAGGGGGAGCTTACTAAAAACCACTTACAAACGTAAGTGGTTTTTTTTTATCCTTTTACTTCATACAACATACAAGTCACAATCTAAAACTTTCGCTTCCGATACGGCGTACCCTCACCATCTTCACAATAACCTTTAAGACTCAAAAGAAACATCGCCCAGTTGTAATTGCACCATTGATAGAATTCCGTTAGCTCACGCCAGTCAAAATGCCTCAAAACAACCGCCGTTATCCCGTTCTTCTCCGTCAAATCAAACGAAATACCCGTTCCAATCCATTCCGGATCTGAATCTATACATTTCCACACTATTCTTTTATTAGAAGACAATTCTATCACTTTCATTCTTGTCACATCCTCATCTCCGAAACCAAACTCGTTCACAAAACCCACTTCCGGCTCAACAACTAATTCCTCCGTCCAGACAGCAGCCAAACCTTCCTGCGTCGTCAACACCTTATAAACTTCCGCAATAGGCGCTTTAACATAATTGATATGCTCTATTTTTTCCATATTTACAACTAGCTTATTATTCACACCCTCAAAGTTAACAAGTTTTACACTACTCCAACACAAGCCGTTATCTCAAAACCCCAAGAACTTTAATTCACCACTTCACCAAAGAACACACTCCTTCACAACATCAATAGACCATAAACCCACACAAACACAACAAAAAAACCCGCGGTTTCAACCGCGGGCAATATTCAAAGCAAAGATCAAATTCAAAAATTTATGAAGCACAAAAAAAGCCCCTTCTAAACAGAAGAGGCTTTTAAGTACCCGGAGCCGGAGTCGAACCGGCACGGTTTCCCACAGGTGTTTGAGACCAGCGCGTCTACCAATTCCGCCATCCGGGCTTAGCAGACGAAAAAACAATCAAAATTTGATTATTTCAACGCAATAGAATAAGTTCATTATGATGTCATAACTGTGCTTATTCCTTTAACACGGTGCAAATGTAAAAAATAAAATTAAAAATTCTAATAAAAATACTTAATTTTTTCCTTTCAGTGTCCAATAAATTTTCTAAATTTGCACCTCGTTAAAACGAAGCACACACAACTAACTACAAAACAACAAATTAAATGTCGCACCTAGAACCAGAAGCTAAAATTTTTGCTTGTTCACAAAGTGTCTATCTTGCAGAAAAAATTGCAGAACAGTACGGAATTCCGTTAGGAAAAGTAACGATGTCGAAGTATAGTGATGGAGAATTCCAACCATCGTACGAAGAATCAATAAGAGGATTACGTGTTTTTATCGTGTGTTCAACTTTCCCATCTGCTGATAATTTGATGGAATTGTTACTCATGATTGATGCAGCGAAACGTGCATCAGCAAGACACATTACAGCTGTCATGCCTTATTTTGGTTGGGCAAGACAAGACAGAAAAGACAAACCAAGAGTTCCGATTGGAGCAAAATTAGTAGCTAATTTATTAGATGCTGCCGGAGCGACAAGAGTAATGACAATGGATTTGCACGCAGATCAAATTCAGGGGTTTTTCGAAAAACCGGTAGATCATTTATTTGCATCTACAATCTTTTTACCATACGTAGAAAGTTTAAAGTTAGACAATCTAACTATTGCATCTCCGGATATGGGAGGTTCAAAAAGAGCATATGCTTACTCTAAGTTTTTAGAATCAGACGTAGTAATCTGTTACAAACAAAGAAAAGCAGCCAACGTTATCGACACTATGGAACTAATTGGTGAAGTAAAAGGCCGTAACGTAATATTAGTAGACGACATGATCGATACGGGTGGAACATTAGCTAAAGCTGCAGATTTAATGATCGAAAAAGGAGCATTAAGCGTTAGAGCCATTTGTACACACGCCATTTTATCAGGTGAGGCCTATGAAAAAATTGAAAACTCTAAATTAAGCGAATTAATCGTTACCGATTCTATTCCTTTAAAAAGAGAATCAAAGAAAATAAGAGTCGTGAGTTGTGCACCTCTTTTTGCTGAAGTTATGCACATGGTGCACCACAACAATTCCATCAGTGGAAAATTTATAATGTAAATTTTGGCCGCACGCTTTAAGCAATAAGCCGTAAGCACTCCAATAGTTACTTTATAAAAAGCTTAAAGCCTACAGC
This sequence comes from Flavobacterium sp. N502540, assembly GCF_025947365.1. Lineage (NCBI taxonomy): Bacteria > Pseudomonadati > Bacteroidota > Flavobacteriia > Flavobacteriales > Flavobacteriaceae > Flavobacterium > Flavobacterium sp. N502540. The sequence goes on along the minus strand of NZ_CP110012.1, from coordinate 1,797,031 downwards.
TTAAAGCTTATAGCAACATAGAATATTTATTAATAACTATATTTTTTTTACAATGAAATCGATTACAATTAAAGGATCAGAAAGAGAAAGCGTGGGCAAAGTGTCAACTAAAGCCTTACGTAATGCTGGAGCGGTTCCTTGCGTGTTATACGGAGGAAATCAAGCAGTACACTTCTCAGCAGACGCTGCAGCGTTCAAAAACTTGGTTTACACTCCAAACGCACACACAGTTGTGATTGAGCTTGGAAAAGGAAAATCATTTACAGCAGTTTTACAAGACATTCAGGTTCACCCTGTTTCTGACAAAATTTTACACATTGACTTCTTCCAATTATTTGATGATAAAGAAATCACAATGGAAGTTCCTGTGAAAATCGTTGGTACATCTAAAGGTGTTCTTGCAGGTGGTGTTTTACGTTTAAACCAACGTAAATTAAAAGTTAAAGCTTTACCTAAAAATCTTCCTGATTTTGTTGAAGCTGACATTACTCCACTTGAAATGGGTAACAAATTATATGTTACTAAAGTTGGAAAACCAGAGTACAAAGTTATGCACCCGGACAACACTGTAGTTTGTCAGGTAAGAATCTCTCGTGCTGCTATGAAAGCTGCTCAAGAGGCTGCAAAAGCTGCAAAAGCTCCTGCAAAAGGAAAGAAAAAATAATTTTTTTTCAATTCAAAATACAAAGCATCAATCGAAAGGTTGGTGCTTTTTTTTTGAGGTTCTGAGATACTGAGATACTAAGGTTCTAAGATTTTTTACTACAGGACGGCTTCGACTCCACTCAGTCCGACACGTTAGACAGATATTAAGTGTGTCCGGCTGAGCGAAGTCGAAGCCCCTTAAAGCTAATTCTCTAATTATCTGTTTTTTTTTCTTAGAAGCAGATAATTCCATTTTCATAAAACGCGACACTCCTGCCATCCGCCATATCTTTTTATCCGCAAAAAAAAGCGGCTAAAAAGGATACCGCTTCTGTCAGGGCTAGCCAGAAGTTTCGTTTTTCATCAGACAAGAGGCGCAAAGGTTCAGAGGTACAAAGGCGCAAAGGTTTTTAAACAATCTAAAAATGATAAAAAATAATCCGTGTAAATCCGTTCAAATCTGCGTCATCAGCCTGTCATTCTTTGCCGCTAAAAGCAAATTATCTAATTAACAAATTGGCACATTCTCTAATTAACCCTATTTTTGTATCATGATAAAATGGATAACAAAACTGTTTTCATCAACCCAAAAAGAAGAGAACACTGATTATATGAAAAAATATTTAATCGTTGGATTAGGCAATATTGGTGCCGAATACGTAAATACACGACACAACATAGGCTTTAAAGTACTTGATTTTTTAGCCAAAAAAGAAGATCTTTCATTCGAAACCGTAAAACTGGGCGCTTTGGCCGAATATAAATTTAAAGGAAGAACTTTTTTTCTGCTCAAACCAAACACCTACATGAACCTGAGCGGTAAAGCCGTAAAGTACTGGATGGACAAAGAAAACATTCCATTAGAAAATATCCTGATAATTACCGACGATCTAAACCTCTCTTTTGGAACTATCCGCATCAAACCAAAAGGCAGTGACGGAGGACATAACGGACTCAAAAACATCAATCTAGTTTTAAATACTCAACAATATACCCGCTTTAGATTTGGAATCAGCGATCAATTCAAAAAAGGGCAACAGGTAGACTACGTTTTAGGAGATTGGGACGAAGACGAAAAAGCAAAATTGCCCGAACGTTTAGAAGTCGCTTCAGAGATCATTAAATCTTTTGGTACCGCCGGCTTAGAAAACACGATGACTACTTTCAACGGAAAATAAAGATTTACAATCCGTTAGCATTCCGAAAAACGAATTATCAATTAATTAAATGGAATAATAACGAAATAGTATTTCCAATTCCAAAGTTAAATGTCTAAATTTGGAATAAATAATTATAAATCATAAAATCATAATATCATGGCTTTTGAATTACCTCAATTACCTTATGCATATGATGCATTAGAACCACATATTGATGCCCGTACAATGGAAATTCACCATTCAAAACATCATAATGCTTACACAACAAATCTTAATGCAGCAATCGCCGGAACAGATTTAGAAGGTAAAACTATCGAAAACATCTTAATCAATCTAGATAAATCAAATGCAGCAGTTCGTAATAATGGTGGAGGTTTTTACAACCACAATTTATTCTGGACTGTAATGTCTCCAAATGGTGGCGGATTACCAACAGGTGATTTATTAGCTGCTATCGAAGCTTCTTTTGGAACTTTTGAAGAATTTAAAGCAAAATTTGCTAAAGCCGGTGCTACACAATTTGGTTCAGGATGGGCTTGGTTATGCGTACAAAAAGGTGGTAAATTAGACGTTTGCGGAACTCCAAATCAAGACAATCCATTAATGCCGGAAGTAGGTTGTGATGGAACTCCAATTTTAGGAATGGACGTTTGGGAGCACGCTTACTACCTAAACTACCAAAACAGAAGACCTGATTATATCGAAGCTTTTTTCAATGTAATTAACTGGACTGAAGTTGCAAGAAGATTTGCTTTAGAAAAATAAGAGAATAGAGTAAAGAATAAAGAGAAAAGACGAATGACCTAATGGTTATTCGTCTTTTTTTATCGTTTAATTTTCCGTTGAACACTTTAATTTACATAATACTGGATATAATCAGCATGTAGATCAGCAGTGCCATAAAAAACAATCCCAAATAATATTACGCAATTCTTCCTCTTTCTTCATTTGCAAAGCTATGGTTTCAATAAACATATAGACAAACCATACTATCGGAGCAAATATACTAAGCAACAGAAATTCAAACTCACTTCTATTGCTCAAATCAGGAAGCGACAATAGCACGAGTGGTCCTCCCGCAATAATAGCCAAAATTACAATCCGGACAAGCAAATGTTTGACTCCGCTTTTTACTTTTAGAGCTACACCCTTTGAATTTCCACTATCTGCCTCAAAAGGTTCATTAAGTCCCTGATTCATTTGTTTTTCGAGTTAATCTTATTTCTTCCCTATTATTTACACCAGAAGCACTGCGCTTCTAATTGAGCCCTAATATACCTCAAGAAAGGGTAATAAAAAAATTACAAAAAATAAAATATGTAAAAATTAACGCGTCTTATTGTTTGACTTAATTCTGAGTGAAATCAATTTTAGAATGCAATTGTCCGATTGTTAAAACCTTACACCTCTTTAAAGAGAAGAAACCGCTTAAGATCCGGGAAGAATTATCAGACTTTAACCCAATAAAAAAGGCGGAATCACTTCCACCTTTTTTGCCCCAAATCTACCATAAACTTAACCTACTAATGTTATGGTTCTGTAAAGGTATGGCAGCTATTCGAATGAAAAAAACTTTCTAGACGAATGGCAAATATATCCGATAAAGTGAATGTAATGTCTTACTTTAGAAATACTTGAGTTTATTCCAATAAAAAAGGTGGAATTACTTCCACCCTTTTTGCCCCAAATCTACCATAAACTTAACCTACTAATGTTATGGTATTTCAAAAGTATTGTAGCTTTCCAATTTCACCAAACAAATAAGACGAACGGCAAAAAAAATCGATGAACTACACAATTTAACCTTTTGTTAGTATTTTATTAATACGCTCTCGCGTCTTTTCCTTCGTAAAAATTCATGAAAGCTCTGTTAACCACACGGTTTCCTCCCGGAGTTGGGTAATCCCCTGTAAAGTACCAATCTCCTAGATTTTTCGGACAAGCAATATGCAAATCTTCTACTTTTTGGAAAATAATTTTTACTTCGGCATTAATTTCAGGAGAGCTTAACATTTCGGCTATTTTATCTGAAATTTCTTCAGGAGTAAACTGATCGTAAATTGCCGTAACGTAGTTTACAACATCTGTGTCTACATAATTCTCCTGAGCTTTACATTTCGTATAAACCTCGTCAACAATATGATATAGATTTCGTTCTTTCAACAAAGCCAGAGCCGCTCTAAAAGCTACCAGACCTTCCAGTTTCGCCATATCGATTCCGTAACAGTCAGGATAACGAATTTGTGGTGCCGATGAAACGATTACGATACGTTTAGGTTTCAAACGATCCATCATCTTTATGATACTCATTTTTAAAGTAGTACCACGAACAATACTATCATCAATAATAACCAGGTTGTCCGTTGACTTAATTACGCCATAAGTAACATCATAAACGTGAGCAACTAAATCATCACGACTGCTATCTTCTGTAATAAAGGTTCTTAGTTTAGCATCTTTAATCGCCACTTTCTCTGTACGAATCTTTACAGCCAATAATTCCTGTAACGTTTCTGCAGTAAGCGTATTTCTGTTGGCTAAAATATAATTGTTTTTTCTTTGATTTAAAAAATCCTGAGCCGCTTCAACTAAACCATAAAAAGAGGTTTCAGCTGTATTTGGAATATAAGAAAACACCGTATTATCAGTATCACTGTCAATTGATTCCAAAACAGCAGGTAAAATTAATTTTCCTAAATTTTTACGTTCCTGATAAATTTCAGCGTCACTTCCTCTTGAGAAATAGATTCTTTCAAATGAACATGCTTTTTTAACGGTTGGTTCTAAGATTTGATTCATAGAAACTTTTCCGTTTTTCTTAATGATCAAAGCATTTCCCGGTTCGATTTCCTGTACACTTTCAAAAGGCACATTAAATACGGTTTGAATAACCGGCCTTTCAGAAGCCACAACTACCACTTCATCATCCTGATAGTAATATGCCGGACGGATTCCTGCAGGATCTCTAAAAACAAAAGCATCACCATGACCCAATAATCCGGCCATTGCATATCCTCCGTCTAGGTTTTTAGCAGAACGGGCTAAAATTTTAGCTATATCCAATCGGTCTGCAATTACCGGAGAAGCCTCTCTCTTAGAATATCCTTCGAGTTTGCAATCCTGATAAAGCTGCATCACCTCTTTATCTAAGAAGTGTCCGATTTTCTCCATTACAGTAACCGTGTCAGCCATTTCTTTTGGGTGCTGCCCCAGTTCTACTAAATTTTCGAAAAGCTCCTTAACATTGGTCATGTTAAAGTTACCTGCCAAAATTAAATTACGGTGCATCCAGTTGCTTTGACGCAGGAATGGATGTACACTTTCAATACTATTCTTTCCGAAAGTTCCGTAGCGAACATGCCCCAGAAACAACTCTCCTATATAAGGTATGTTTGCTTTCTGTTTAGCAACATCGTCTGCATATTCAGGATGAGAACTCATCTCTTCGTTAATACGCTCGTTGATTTGCTTGAAAACATCCTGAATGGGCTGTGAATGGTTCGAACGAACTCTGCTGATATAACGTTCACCGGGAGCCACATCTAATTTAATGCTAGCAAAACCAGCTCCGTCTTGTCCACGGTTGTGCTGCTTTTCCATCATCAGGTACATTTTCTGTATCCCGTAAAAAGCTGTTCCGTATTTTTCTTTGTAATATTCAAGCGGTTTAAGAAGTCTAACCAAAGCTATACCACATTCGTGTTTTAAAGCGTCGCTCATTGTGTTGTGTATTTTGTGTTGTTGTAAGTTGTGTGTATAAACGTAATAAAAAAGCCCCGTTATTATTCGAGGCTTTTGGGCATTATATTTCTATGTCAAACTGAGTTAACGACTTAAACTGTTGTAATCGAATCGCTACTTCAGCTTTGCTTAAGCTTTCCATCCTCTCTGTTCCAAATTTCTCTACACAGAATGAAGCTAAATTTGAACCGTAGATGATCGCATTCTTCATATTGCCAAATGAAATGTTTTCACTTTGTGCAATGAATCCTGAGAAACCACCAGCAAAAGTGTCACCTGCTCCTGTTGGATCAAAAACATCTTCTAATGGTAATGCCGGAGCAAAGAATACTTCTCTGTTGTGGAATAAAAGCGCACCGTGCTCTCCTTTTTTGATCACCACATATTTTGGTCCCAATTCCTGAATTTTGGCTGCAGCTTTTACTAATGAATATTCTCCTGAAAGCTGTCTTGCCTCTTCATCGTTGATCGTGATTACGTCTACACGTTTGATCACCTCCAATAATTCAGGTAAAGCACAGTCCATCCAGAAGTTCATAGTATCTAAAACTACTAATTTTGGTTTTTTCTCTAACTGATCCAAAACACTGCTTTGTACTAATGGGTGTAAGTTTCCTAACATCACCACATCGGCATCTTTATAGTTTTGAGGAACTTTTGGTTGAAAATCAGCCAAAACATTAAGTTCTGTTACTAAAGTATCTCTGGAATTTAGATCGTTGTGGTATAAACCGCTCCAGAAAAATGTTTTACCGCCTTTTACAATTTCGATACCAGAGATATCAATATTTTTCGACGTTAGTAAATCCAAATGTTCTTGAGGGAAATCGTCTCCAACTACAGAAACAATAGCCGATTGCAGGTTGAAAAAAGATGCTGATAAACCAATGTAAGTCGCAGCACCACCTAATATTTTATCTGTTTTTCCGAAAGGAGTTTCAATCGCGTCGAAAGCAACCGTTCCAACAATCAATAATTTATTCATTTTATGAATTTCGAATTAGGGTGCAAAGATACTTCATAAGTTACAATATTGCAACGGTTTAGGTTCTCAAAATTTTCATAAATAAACAGGAGTGTTTTTCAACACAAAACAATTGTAAATGAAATACTTACACCATAATATTTTAGGAAGTCAAAATATGTTTTACAGATTTAAAATACAAGATTTATTTTTACGAAATACTTTAGAGGCTTTTACTGATTTACAACACTAAGACCAGTTTTATACCTGATATTTTTTATCAAAATAATTTTTCAAAACCCCAACCTGAATCAAAACCATAAAAGGAACCACTAAAATCGCATATAAAACATTTTTAGATAAATGTATTCCTGAAAACAGCATCGAAATCTTATCCGTATATGATTTTCCAATTTCCAGGTTATTGTCGGTTCCGCCAAAGAATACTGCGTAAACCATCAAAGCAATCAAACCTAAGCCGATCACAAACCAGGTCGATTTAGAAATCAGAGGTTTATACACTTTGGCTGCACTCTTTTCAGCTACCTGAATCTGAGCCATTACTTTTGAGGTAAAATCAATTGAAGGCGAATCTAAAGTGGTTTCGCTCATCATTTTATCAATAAGATTTTCTATATTTTTATCGCTCTCTTTCATCACATTACACTATTTCGGGTTCTAATTTCTTTTTCAATATCACAGCTAATTTTTGTCGGCTTCTGAATAATTTCACCTTAACATTATTGGCTGTAATTCCCATAACTTTTCCAATTTCTTCTAAACTCTGATCTTCGAAATAAAATAAAGTCAATAAAAAATTCTCTTCTGCCGGCAGCAAATTCAAACAGTTCTGAATCGTTTGCTTTCGTTCTTTATCTTCTAAAGCACTCAAAGCATTGTCCATGGTCTTAATTAAATGTGCCGAAAATTCATCTATTGAAATATTCAGATCTTCTTTTTTATTTTTCTTCAAACGATCCAGACACGTATTATAAGCTACTTTGTAAACCCAGGTCGAAAATTTCGAATCTCCTTTAAATTTACTCAGCGAATTATAAATTTTAATAAAAGTATCCTGCGAAACCTCTTCAGCCTCTTCTCTGTTCTTGACCATTTGAAGTGCCAGAGTAAAGATCATATTCTTATAGCGATCCACTAACACGGCAAACGCATTGGTCTCACCCTGCAGAATTTTATCGATATAATGTTGATCCGGTATTGTACTCATAATTATATAGGACGACCGTTTGTTGTTGGAGGTTACAAGAATTTTAAAATAAATCTCAAAAAATAAATTCCAAGTTTCAAGTTCCAAGTTTCAAGTTCCAAGTTCCAAATCTCAAATTCCAAGTTTCAAGTTTCGATATCCAAAATTAACTCATAATCAGCAAGTTTTGGAATTTGGAATTTATTTTTTGATTTTTTTTATCTAAAGTTGTAACCTAAAATTTAAAGGTGTCGTCCTATGGAGTATCAATCAATTAAACAATAAAAAATATGGGACCAGAAATTTTAGTACCAATCAGCCTGTTTCTAATGATCTTCGGGATCATTTACCTTATCTTATCAACCAGAAACAGAGAGCGTTTAGCACTCATCGAAAAAGGCGTTGATGCCAGTATCTTTTTAAAAGGAAGCGGAAAAGGCGTTCCAACCTGGAAAGTCCTTGTTTTGAACCTTGCCTTTTTATTAATAGGAAGCGGTGTTGGTATTTTCGTTGCCTTACTGATTACAACTTATACTTCGCTGTCAGATTCAGCAGTATACCCGTCTATTATTTTTATTATGGCAGGAGTTGGTTTGCTTGCCGGATTCAGCAAAGCAAAAGACCTGGACAAAGAGTAAAAACAGTACGTAATACTTTTAACAACAAAAAACGCGTCGAAAGAATTATTTTCGACGCGTTTTTTTATGATTTTGAACCTATGGTTTCATAGTAAACGTCTACAGAAAGTTTTTTCTGCATCGATGCCATAACAGCCAACTCATCACAGCGTTCATTCTGCGGATGATTGTTATGTCCTTTAATCCATTTAAAATCGACCTGATGTTTGCGGTAAATAATCAGGAAGCGTTTCCATAAATCCGGGTTTTTCTTACCGACATAGTTTTTTTTCTCCCAACCAAAGACCCATTTCTTTACCACAGAATCGATAACATATTTAGAATCTGAAACTACCAGAACCTTCATATTGGGCTTTTTTAGCTTTTCAAGCCCCACAATTACAGCCAAAAGTTCCATTCGATTATTAGTAGTAAGGCGAAACCCTTCATAGAATTCTTTCTTATGTGGAGTTCCAACCAATTCCATCACCACTCCATACCCCCCGTTTCCGGGATTTCCTTTTGCAGCACCATCTGTATATATATGTACTTCGTGACTCATTTTTTTTTTTGACTTCTTAGATTTTAGATTGTTAGACTTCTTAGACTATTGGATTGTTAGATTATTAGATTATTGGGCTATATGATTTTTAGACTTCCTTGATTTAGCAAAACCTAAAAAACATTAAGCATTAAAAAAAAGAAATCTAAAGTCTAATCCTCTAATAATCTCGAAATAATTTCCGGAAAGTACTTTTGTTCGAGCTCATGAATCTTTTCAGCCACAGTTTCCGGGGTATCTTCTTCGGTTAAGGCCACACTTTTCTGAAAAATGATGCCGCCTTCGTCATAATTTTCATTTACAAAATGAATAGAGATTCCGGTTTCTTTTTCTTTATTATCCACTACAGCCCTGTGTATGTGCATTCCATACATTCCTTTGCCTCCGTAGTTAGGTAAAAGTGCGGGATGTATGTTTATTATTTGATCTGGATATTGTTCTATTATGTTCTCTGGAAATTTCAACAAGAAACCTGCAAGAACTATCAGATCCGGGCCTATTTCTTGTATTTTTTGTAATACATTTCGCTCTAAAAGTTCGTTTTTAGAGAAGATTTCGACTGGAATTTGATGATTTTTTGCTCTTTCTATAACTTTTGCCGAAGCGTTATTTGTAAAAACCGAAACGACCTTTGCAATTTTCGTTCTCGCAAAATACTTTATAATGTTTTCAGCATTAGTTCCTGATCCTGAGGCAAAAACAATAATTTTTTTCATAATCCAATTTATTTTTAGACTGCAAAAAACGGAATAAAAATCGAAAATAAATAGTCTTAAAAAGTCTTTCTTGAAATTAATTTTATAAATTAGTGTTACATTTATAAACTAAATAGTTGTTTTAAAATAAAGTTTTTTATTTTTGCCAACAAATTAAATTCTAAAATTAAAGATTATGTCAGACATTGCATCAAGAGTAAAAGCGATTATCGTAGACAAATTAGGTGTTGACGAAAACGAAGTTGTAACAGAAGCAAGCTTCACTAATGATTTAGGAGCTGACTCATTAGACACTGTTGAGCTTATTATGGAATTCGAAAAAGAATTTGATATTCAAATTCCAGACGATCAAGCAGAAAACATTGCTACTGTTGGTCAAGCTATTTCTTATATCGAAGAAGCTAAAAAATAATAATACCGCACCCGATTTCTAAAAATCCCAATTTTTTGAAATTCCAAACTCCAGTTATTGGTATTTGTTTTTTAAAATTTGAAATTTTTAAGGATCGGGTGTTATTATTTTTTCTCAAAATTAAATTTCGATTGATTTTCAATCAAAAAGATATATTTATATTGTAATGCCCATGGCTCTTAAGTAAACAGTACAGTTAAGAAAGCGTGGGTTTTATTTGTTTAAAGTACAAAATACATATTTATGGCATTAAGGCGAGTTGTTGTAACAGGATTAGGTGCACTTACTCCTATCGGGAATAATATCCAGGAATATTGGAATGCACTTGTGAATGGAGTTAGCGGAGCCGCTCCTATCACATATTATGATACAGAGAAGCATAAAACGAAATTTGCCTGTGAAGTAAAAAACTTCAATATTGAAGATTTTATGGATCGTAAAGAATCTCGTAGATTAGATAAATTCGCTCAATATGCAGTTGCTGCCAGCGATGAAGCTATTAAAGATGCCGGACTTACTAATGATAATATAGACAAAACAAGAGTTGGTGTTATCTGGGGAGCAGGAATTGGAGGTCTGGAAACTTTCCAGGAAGAAGTAATTTATTATGCTAAAGGAGACGGAACACCAAAATTCAATCCGTTTTTTATTCCTAAAATGATTGCCGATATAGCACCTGCACACATTTCGATGCGTAACGGTTATATGGGACCAAATTATACTACTGTTTCTGCATGTGCCTCTTCTGCAAATGCTTTAATTGATGCTTTCAACTACATTCGTTTAGGAATGTGTGATGTTATTGTATCCGGTGGTTCAGAAGCTGCCATTACCATTGCAGGTATGGGAGGTTTTAACTCTATGCACGCTTTATCAACAAGAAACGAAAGCCCTGAAACAGCTTCAAGACCTTTTGACGGAACCAGAGACGGTTTTGTATTAGGAGAAGGAGCCGGAGCATTAGTTCTTGAAGATTACGAACATGCAAAAGCAAGAGGAGCAAAAATTTACTGTGAAATTGGCGGTGGAGGTATGTCATCTGATGCTTACCACTTAACAGCACCACATCCGGAAGGAATTGGGGTTATTGCAGTAATGAAAAATACTTTAAGAGATGCCGGAATGAATCCTGAAGATGTTGATCACATCAACACACACGGAACTTCTACTCCTCTTGGAGACGTTGCGGAATTAAAAGCAATTAGTGCAGTCTTTGGAGATCATGCAAAAACAATCAACATTAACTCTACAAAATCAATGACAGGTCACTTACTGGGTGCTGCCGGAGCTATTGAAGCGATCGCTTCTATTCTGGCTATGCAACACGGAATTGTACCTCCAACGATTAATCATACTGTAGTAGATGAGAACATTGATCCTTCATTGAATCTTACCTTAAACAAACCTCAAAAAAGAGAGGTAAATGTTGCTATGAGTAACACTTTTGGTTTTGGTGGACACAATGCTTGCGTATTGTTTAAAAAATTAGTGGACTAATTTCTGCATATGAATATTATCAAAAAAATATTTTCTAAATCCCGTTCTCAAGAAGACGGGATTTTTTTTGACACTATTCAGAAAATACTTGGATTTCAGCCTGTTTCTATCGATTTTTATAAGAAAGCATTTACACATCGCTCTTCCAATAAATTAGACGAGTCAGGGCATCCGATTAATTACGAACGTTTGGAGTTTTTAGGAGACGCAATGTTAAGTGCCGTTATCGCAGCACATTTGTTTAATAAAGCGCCCAAAGGCGACGAAGGTTACCTTACCAAAATGCGTTCGAAAATTGTGAGCCGCGAACATTTGAATGAATTGGGCAAAGATCTCAATCTCGTTCGATTTGTAGAAAGCAAAGTTCCTATTCAGCATTTTGGCGAAAATATTCATGGTAATATTTTTGAATCTCTTATTGGAGCAATTTATCTGGATAAAGGATATTCGTTTTGCGAAAAATTTATTCAAAAAAGAGTGATCACTCCTTATGTCGATATAGCACGACTTGAAGGAAAAGTAATTAGCTATAAAAGTTTGGTTATCGAATGGTGTCAGAAAGAAAAAAGAATCTTTCATTACGACATTTTTGAAGATAACGGTATTGATGGCCAACGTTTGTTTGGCGTAAAATTAAGCATAGACGATAAAGTCATTGCAAGAGCAAGAGCAACCTCAAAAAAGAAAGCAGAAGAAAAAGCCTCACAAAGGGCATATTTTGCATTTCAGGAAAAAATAGACAAGAAATAGCTACAAAACACTTGTAACTATCTTAAAGCTATAACGTTTTCGTTTATAATTTAACAAAAACATACACTTCTTAACTATTGATGCTCCGTTAGAAATAGTATATTTACACTTTATTTTTCATGACATGGCTATTCATAGATTGGATTTAGACGAATTTGACGAAATTGATTATTATTTAATGGCAATTCACACTTCATTAGAAGATTACAGATTGGCCTATTTTATCAATAAAAACCTTCCGATAAACTTAAGTAAGAGCAAAAACGAGATCCATGCTCAGACTAAAGAAGGCGAGGCAAATTTTTCGAGATTTTATTATTATGACTCCGAAAAAGCAGTTTCATGGAATCTGATTCAGAATAAAAATGAGATCATTTCAGTGAGTAAAAATGATTCTCAAGATTTGTTTTCCAATGAAACAAGTGAGGTTTCAACAACAATTCATTTACTTCCTGAATTCAAAAAAGTAGATTTTTTCCTGAAAATAGACAATAGCGAAGAAGCTCTTGACTTTTCAGAAATTCAACAGCAATTAAACAAAATAGAAAGTATTGCAGCAATTTATGCTGTAGATACTGACAAGATAAAATCAAAAAACAATCTAATTTTTTAAAAAAAATGCTAAAAACAAACAAAAAAACCAAAATTGTTGCTACACTTGGGCCTGCATGTAGTACGAGGGAGATTATCAAGGATATGATCGAGGCAGGGGTTAATGTGTTTAGAATCAATTTTTCGCATGCTGATTACGAAGGAGTAAAAGATAAAATCAATATTATTAGAGGTCTTAATGAAGAGTTTGGTTACACTACTGCAATCTTAGGTGATTTACAGGGGCCAAAACTTAGAGTTGGAATAATGGAAGAAGGAACAGTAGTAAATGATGGTGATGTTATTACTTTTACAACTGCTGAAGATATCATAGGAAACGCTCAGAAAGTGTTCATGAAATATCAAAATTTCCCAAATGATGTTAATCCGGGAGAACGTATTTTATTGGATGACGGTAAATTAATCTTCGAAATTCTTACCACAGACAAAAAAACAGAAGTTACCGCTAAAGTAATTCAGGGAGGAGAATTAAAATCTAAAAAAGGAGTTAATCTTCCAAACACTAAAATTTCTTTACCGGCTTTAACAGAAAAAGATATTGCTGATGCGATTTTCGCGATCGAACAAAAAGTAGACTGGATTGCGCTTTCGTTTGTAAAAACACCTCGTGATTTACAAGATCTTCAAGAATTAATCGCAAAACATTCAGAACATAAAATTCCAATTGTAGCTAAAATTGAAATGCCGGAAGCTCTTGAGAACATGGATAAAATTGTAGCGTATTGTGATGCCTTAATGGTAGCTCGTGGAGATTTAGGGGTTGAACTTCCTGCTCACGAAGTACCATTAGTACAAAAAGATCTGATCCGCAGAGCAAAAACGGCAAGAATTCCGGTTATCGTTGCAACACAAATGATGGAAACAATGATTACCAGTTTAACGCCTACAAGAGCTGAAGTTAACGACGTTGCTAACTCGGTAATGGATGGAGCTGATGCAGTAATGTTGTCAGGTGAAACGGCTACAGGAAACTATCCGGTACAGGTTATTCAAAAAATGACGCAAATTTGCGAGGCAGTTGAAGACTCTCCGCTTATTCAGGTTCCGCAAAACACACCACAAATTAAAACAAAACGTTTTGTTACTAAAACAGTTTGTCATCAGGCAGCTTTATTGGCTAATGAAATCAAAGCAAAAGCAATTTGTACTTTGACAAACAGCGGTTATACTGCTTTCCAGATTTCAGCCTGGAGACCATCAGCACATATTTTAGTATTTACTTCAAACAGAAGAATCCTGACGCAATTGAATTTGTTATGGGGAGTAAGATCTTACTTCTATGACAAAGACGAAAGCACGGACGATACTGTAACTGACGTTAACGAAATCGCAAGAGAAAAAGGATATGTTGTAAAAGGAGATTATTTAATCAATCTTGCAGCAATGCCAATTAAAGAAAAAGGAATGGTAAACACCATGAGGGTTTCTGAAATAGAATAGTTTACTTCTTAAAGTTAACTAGAAAGCCATTCGATAATCGAGTGGCTTTTTTTTATTCCTGCATTTTAATACCGATTGTATATTCAATATCGTCCAGTTGCATTGTACTATTTTCATATTACATCGGCATTTATATCAGAAAACATTGGGCGAAAATATAAGTAAAATTGATTATACTCTCCTCTTTTCATCAAAAGCAAGGACCTCGCATTATGCCATTTAAATAAAATCGTTTATCTTTGATAGAGAAGCAATTGACTAAATTACAACAACTTACAACAAACACCACTATTTTCATTTAACACAACTTTACCTATACTCCGGATTTAATCAATATTTTAATAATTTCAAATTAAACTAATTTAATCATTAATTTAAATATCACAAGATGAATATTAAAAGAAAGAATCTTCGTATAATCCCACTGTTTTTATTGGGTTTACTGTACAGCTGTTCTCCAACTGTACGAGTTACCACCGATTACGATCGTGACACCAATTTCAGCGAGTATAAAACTTTTGCTGTTTACGACTTAAAAGAACAGGAAGGTCAGATTAGTCAATTAAATGTTGATCGTGTTACAAAAGCCATCCGCAGCGAAATGCTGAGTAAAGGTTTTACAGAAACTACAGCTAGCCCGGATCTAAAAATCAATGCCATATCAATCTTAAAAAACAAAACTGAAGTATCGGCGAACACTGACTTCTATGGCTATGGAGGCATGTATCGTCCGTATGGATATTGGGGTAGAGGTGCCATGATGGGAGGTGCCAATACTATCGTCAACACCTATGATTATGTCGATGGCTCACTAATCATCGATATTGTATCAACGAAAACAAAAAAACTGATATGGCAAGGAATAGGTAATGCTAAAATAGACAGCCAACCTAACAATCCGGAAGAGTTTATTGCATCATCAGTCAAAAAAATCCTGGCAGGATTTCCTCCCGGATTAACAAAAAAATAGAATTCTCTACTTCTAAATCTAAAATCGGTACAGATGCTAATACGGCAAAAAAACCTCAAGACTTAGCAACTAGTAAGAGGTTACCTAGCAGATTCTTTATCAACATCAAACCCTACCGGTTGAAAAACTGGTAGGGTTTGATACTGTTTGCATTTTGCGTATTTTGTAAGTTTATATAGCTTAATAAAAACATTTTATAAAAATTAACGATTACAGGTTAGTTTTATTAGTTAAAATTTAATTGTTTTGTAACAAATTAGAAACACGAGAGACTAATTTATCAAAATCTTAAACATAAATTATGAATACATTTTCATTCAAATCAGTACTGGCAGCTTCTGTATTTTTTGTTGGGGCAACTGGATGTTTTGCACAGGACATTTTAGTGAATTCACTAAAGCTGAATGCAAGCGAAAAAAGTAAAGAAAACTTTAAATTCACTGAAGTTATTAATCTTGGAACTACCTCAGTAAAAGCTCAGGGTTCATCAGGAACTTGCTGGAGTTATTCGACCAACTCTTTCTTAGAATCAGAAATGATTCGTTTAGGAAAACAACCGGTTGAATTGTCTCAGATTTTTTCTGCAAGAAACGTTTATGTTGAAAAAGGGATCAATTACGTACGTATGCACGGAGCTGTTAGCTTAGGCGACGGTGGTGCATTACACGATGTAATTAATATGTATAAAAAATACGGAACTGTTCCGAGAGAAGTTTACACAGGATTAAACTACGGAACCGACAAAAATAAATTTGGCGAAATGGCCGCTCTTATCGAAGGAGTTTTGGCTGCTGTAGTGAAAAATCCAAACGGAGAATTAACACCAAACTGGCAAAAAGCATACGCTGCTGTTATCGACTCTTATTTAGGAAAAACACCGGATAACTTTACTTACAAAGGAAAAAACTATACTCCGCAATCTTTTGCTAAAGAAGTAGTAGGAATTAATCCTGATGAGTATATCGAAATGTCATCTTTCACAACTTCTCCGTACTACCAAAAAACAACTATGATGGTACCGGACAACTGGTCATTTGATCAGGTTTACAACGTAAAAGTAAACGACATGACAGATGTTATCGACAATGCTTTGAAAAAAGGATACACTGTAGCATGGGCAACTGACGTAAGTGAGAAAAGCTTTAGCTGGAAAAATGGTGTAGCTTATGTGGCCACTAAAAAATTCGACGATATGACGGCTGAAGAAAAAGCTGACATGTTTAACGGACCAAAAGCTGAACCAGAGATTACTCCGGAGATGCGTCAAACAGCATTTGACAACTACACTACTACTGACGATCACGGAATGCACATCATTGGTTTAGCCAAAGATCAAACTGGAAAAGAATATTACATCGTTAAAAATTCATGGGGAGAAACAAACGACTACAAAGGTTTCTTGTTTGTAACTAAAAACTTCGTGAAATACAAAACAACTGCCTTAATGGTAAACAAAGGAGGAATTCCTTCTGACCTTGCTAAGAAATTAGGGGTATAATTACCTTAGAGTTTTAAAAAATAAAGAAGCGCTGCAATGAAAATTGTGGCGCTTTTCTATTTTAACCGCAAAGAGCGCAAAGATTTACGCAAGGAACGCAGAAACATTTTATCGGTAACCAATATCAAAATGCTGTGTACAAATTAGCATTACAAAAAAGAAACGCGGATTACGCAGATTCGCTTTGCGAAGACGCTGATAAAAACGGATTTCTCAAAATTTAACCAATAATAAAAAAATCCGTGCTGATCCGTGTTTTCGTGAAACGAATCCGTACAATCCGTGGGCTATTTTTTAACCGCAAAGAGCACAAAGATTTACGCAAGGAACGCAGAAACTTTTTACTGATCAGGAAATCAAAAAAACCTGCCTTAAAATCAGAAATATTTAGAAGGATTAAGCAACCCAAAAGAGCGTTTTAACGTTTTTAAAAGGTCGTTGGTAGATTAAATAAAATATACCAAAGAACTATAAGTACCTTTAAGTAAAGTTCTGATATTTTCAACAAACTAATTTAAACATCATGAAAACGTATGCAACACTTTTACTCATTATGGTGCCTGTTTTTTCGTTTAACTCATTTGGTCAGCATTCAGCTCCCACTCCGGCAGCAATCGAAAACGCAACTTTACTATTGGACGGCACCCCTAAAGACGGACTTGTTATTGTGGGTTATTATGTCGAAGAAACCGTTAATATGGCTTTTGGAAAAAGAATTACCCAATACGAAGTCCCAAAAATAAGTATGATCGATACCTACTATCTGGGTCCGAACAACACCCGAACTGTCACTCCTATCTATGGAAAAGCAAAGGTAAAAATAGCGGAAGAAAACTTGCAGCCTAAAACTGTTTCTAAAACGGTTACCAATGTCATTAACCCCGTTACTGTCGCGGTAATTGCTCCCACTAAACCTCAGAAATACATCAACGTAGATGTGGTAACTACCTACGAAAAAGTAATCGACAAAGGTTACAAAACACCGGAAATGCTTGCAAAAGTGGCTGACAGAGCTTATTTTGAAGGTGATCTGGTTACGGCTGCTAAATATTACGGCCAGCTTATTGAAATGAATGCTGATCCGGAGGCCATGTATTATTACCGCTATGCACAATCCTTAAAAGGAACTGATCAGATCGAAAAAGCCAATGAAATAATGAAACTGTTCGAAATTAAAAATTCGGCTAGTAAAGTTGCCCGAAAATAATATAAAAATGAAGATTGAGACTCCTACATCTTTTACTATTATTTAATAAGAAATTGTTTCCGTTATAACAACTTCTACAAATACTTCACTTTCTTTTTTTCAATCAAAACCAAGCGTTCGTAAAGTTCTACAACTTTATCAATCGAATTAAAATTGAAACTTGATTGCCATTTCATTTCAAAAAAGAAGCTGTAACAAATTATTTTTTTATTCCAATTTGTTTCAAAAGCTGTAACAATTTTTAAAAAATTTCAATTTTGTTTCAAAAGTTGTAACAAAATATTTTTAATTCATTTTTTGTTACAAAAACTTTGAAATGCAAACAGACACATTAAAACAAAAAAAGAGAGGTCTCAAACGAGATCTCTCTTTTATATAAATGATATGTTTTAAAAAGAATTACTTCCCTTTTAACAATTTTTCTAAATATTCTACCTTCTCTTTTTCAGCCTGTACTAAACGTTCGTAAAGTTCAACTACTTTATCGAGAGGATTGAAATTGGGCTGAAGATTAACTGCATTAAGTGTTGAGCTATCATTACTAGTAAAAGTATTATTGATAACATTCAATACCGTTTCGTCACTATAATTTTTAATTGCTTCAGTCGACACACCTAATACCTCAGCAATTTTCGCCAGTTTTTCCTCATCAACCGTTTCGCTTCCTTCAATATTTGAAACCGATTGCTGGCTTACACCAATAGCGATGGCCAATGCTTCTTGTTTCATCCCTCTAAGCTCTCTGATTCGGCTAATATTTCTGCCGATATGTTTTGGTTTTGTTGCTGTGCTCATAATTCAAAGATATTTAAAATTGTTGAGAATTTATGGTGATTGTGAAACACAAGCTTTGCTTAGTGGTTTACAATCTTACTTATTTCGATACCACGCTATCTGTCGCTTAATTGCGGCTTAAACAAAAGTACGTTTTTTCGCATAATCAATCATCGTAAACTTAACGCCATGCCAAAAGAAAATCAAAGCCCTAAAGATCAAAATAACGTAATAACAGCTGTAGCTCAATTTCTATCGACACTCTGGATGGAAGGAGAATTTAGAGACCAGCCCGCTTATTTAACCGAGATTTTCGAAGAGATTCTTAAAACCGAAATTGGAGACGATCTCGATCTGCGAACCAAAATGATCAGTTGTATCAAAACCAGTAAAATGCTGGCAAAAGCCTTAGATACTTTTACCGATCAGGAAATCGAAAAAGCCAGTATCGAAATGTTAAATACAAATTAGCACTAAAAAAAGAAACGCGGATTACGCAGATTCGCTTTGCGAAGACGCTGATAAAAACGGATTTCTCAGAATTTAACCAATAATAAAAAAATCCGTGCTGATCCGTGTTTTCGTGAAACGAATCCGTACAATCCGTGTGTTGTTTTTTTAACCGCAAAGAGCGCAAAGATTTACGCAAAGAACGCAGAAACCTTTTATCGGTAACCAATATCAAAATGCTGTGTACAAATTAACATTACAAAAAAGAACGTGGATTACGCAGATTCGCTTTGCGAAAACGCTGATAAAAACGGATTTCTCAGAATTTAACCAATAATAAAAAAATCCGTGCTGATCCGTGTTTTCGTGAAACGAATCCGTACAATCTGTGTGTTGTTTTTTTAACCGCAAAGAGCGCAAAGATTTACGCAAGGAACGCAGAAACCTTTTATCGGTAACCAATATCAAAATGCTATGTACAAATTAACATTACAAAAAAGAACGCGGATTACGCAGATTCGCTTTGCGAAAACGCTGATAAAAACGGATTTCTCAGAATTTAACCAATAATAAAAAAATCCGTGCTGATCCGTGTTTTCGTGAAACGAATCCGTACAATCCGTGTACTGTTTTTTTAACCGCAAAGGTTGACGCAAAGTGCACTAGTGATTCTTAATGAAACACGATATTTTCGACATAAAAAAGCGCTGCAAATAGTTACAACGCTTTCTCTTAATTTTATTTTTAAAAAGAAATTTATTTGATATCGATTGTATTCACTTTCAATTTATACCCGGCTCCTGCAGAAACAAATACTACTTTTTTACCATCTTTTGTTACTTTCATAGCTTGATTATGATTCATTATCGTCTCTGTAGATTCTTCTATTTTACTTACAATATTACCTCCAAAATCGGCGATCACGAATCGGGAACCTACAGGGTTTACACCATCTTTAAATTCATTCCATCCTACAAGAATTTTATTCTCTCCAAACAAGGAAAGATTCATTCCCCATCCTACAAGATTTACTGTATTATTGGTAATCCATGTTTCTTTTAACACAGTAGGTGTACCAGATGTGATACCGCTAACAATAACAATTTTAAGATCTCTTTTGGTTCTTGAATTCTCTGTACAGTATACAATAGCTACATTACCATTAGGCAATTCTATAAAGTTTCCTGTTCTTGTATTTGTAGCATTATCTCCTGTTGCACCGGGAATATTATCATAGTACTTTAATGAATTTCCTTCTTTCCCTTTATCAGAAGACCATTTTGCTATTTCCAGGGCTCTTGAATAGGCATCACCATGAGCTAAAGTATAAAATTTATTATCAGAAGACACTAATATTCTTTGATCAAAATTATGAGAATAATACCAGCCATTTCCAAGAGTAGCACTTTTACTGTCTTTTAACAAATTTCCATTTGAAGCATTTATAAAACCTATCCATCCAGCTTGATGTCCATTCTCATTATGACCTAAATATATCCCCAGAGCATCTGCTTGCTTATTGTATCTAACATTACTGGAACTTGCTTGTCCCGGATTATATTTCTTCTCTTTTGCTCCAAAAGCGGTAGTAGTAAATTTAACCTTGCCAACCTTATCAAATCGGGTATATACCGCATTAGAATCAATCTGATCTGAAGGATTTTGTTTTGTAGAATACCCGATAACAAAATCATCATTTTTTAAACTGCAAAAACCTAAAAACCTACTGCCTTTTGCATTACAAATATTGGGAATGGTGATGTTCTCTACCACATTTTTGTTCAGAAGAGATATCCTGGTAATATTGCGCCCGGCATTTGTTGTAGCTTTTTTATCCAACCATAAGACGTCTATCGTGTTGTCGTCATTTATTTCAAAATCTATAAACGGTGTAAAGCCATAATTACCATTAGATTTCCTGTAAGTGTTATCCGATATATCAGTGATGGTATAAGGTGCTCCTGTTACATCTACCTCAAAAGAAGAATAACCACTCAATACACTCGCATCCTTTCCATTAGTTTCTTCAACTACAACAGGTTTATTTTCACTTGATTTATCTTCCTCATGAGAGCAGGATAATACGAAAACCAAAAGGATGAGACTTAAACTTATAATTTTTTTCATTGTTTTTATTTTTAAAAAAATGTTCATAAACGGTTACTAAAATGATTTTTGTTTCAAATTTTGGAACAAAAGTATCGTTCAGAAAATGCATTTTTTTTAGATTTGTAACAAATGGTACTTTCCTTGAAATAAATGGTTTTTCTTACAAAATATAATAAAAAATAAATCCTCAAATTTAGGAATAAACTAAAATTTAGACGGTAAAACTTCACAGCTCCCATTATGCGAAACAGGGAAATTGCAGGAATTGGCAATAAAACACAGTTGGTTGGCCTTGGTATGAAGCGCATTGGCCAGTTCAATTTGGTTCGCGTTTGCAATTTTTACCTTTGGGTTGAGATGAACGGCAACAAAGCGCCCGCTTCCATCAGGAGAAACTTCAAGGGTTGCTTCTGCATGATCTGAATATTCCAGAACTTCTATTCCGTTTTGAGAACATACATACAGATAGGACATCATGTGACAGGAAACGAGACTGCTCAGCAATAAATCTTCGGGATTATACAATTCAGGATCTCCTTTAAAAGCTTTGGCAGCCGAAACATTTAAAACCGGTTTCCCTTCTATGGTAATCTGATGGCTTTTGCTGTAAAATCTTTTTGTTGCATCTTCTCCTTTTGGTTTAAAAGTCCATTTTACAGCTGCCTTGAATAAATGTTTCATCACGATTGTCTTTTGTTCTTGCGAAGTTAAGATTTTATATGGTTTGCGAATTAGTCTTATCTGAATGTGACGTTTTTTACAAACTCATCCCAAACAAAAAATGGCCGGAATTTCTTCCGGCCATACTTACTCAATTAGAAACTTGAGTTTACTATTATTTTGTTGGATGTGGAGCTATTAAATTAACTGTAACAGAACCTCCGCCATCTAAAGTAGTTCCTTTTTTGAAAGCTCCTGTAGCAGGATCAACTTCGTAAATTGAGGCTACAGCATCAACAGGACTAATTGCGGTATAATACTTTCCTTTGTATACCAATGGTGAACGCACCATTGAAACCGGGCTTAAAGGTGTATTAATCAACGAAACTGTTTTGTTTTTCAAATCAATTCTAACCAACTGCCCTACGTTTTTTAAACGGTCTCTTACTGAAGTCATTAATTCTTCGTATTGAACGGTACCAATTGCAATTCCGTTACCCACATAATTAATTCCCATCAAACAGGCCTGTTTTCCTAATGGTGTTGTTACGTCAATAAAATAATCTTTATCAAAATCTGCTGCACCTTTTTTAATACGTACCACTCCTGATTTTCCGCCTACACCTGTCCAGAATTTACCGGCACTCGCTACAAAGTAATGGTTTCCTTCTTCGTCTTTGTCTAATGAATTTAAATAGTCATAACCCACTCCACCTTCAGTTGCAGTACTTTTGATTACTTTTAAGTTATTCATTGCAGGATAATCATAAACTAAAGCTCTTACACCATCAACTGTATATGATTTTGATTCGTTATCGTAAAAATAACCTCCCAGAATAAGCTTTCCGTTGTCTACGAATGCTCTTCCAACAGAAAACTGAACTCCTTTTTTAGCAGCGTCGTATGGTACGGCCAATGTTCCTTTTGCTTCAATTGTGAAATCACTTAGTTTGATTCTGGCCCAGCCTACAGTACCATTATTGATATCCAGTCCTCCAAGAACCAACATGGTATTATCGTCTACAATATTCAGTGATTGAAAGTAATTCGGAACTACTCCGTCTGTAAGTATAGCCCCTTTTTCTTTTAAGCTTCCGTCTTTACCCATTTCGTATTGGATGAATTTTTTCTGCGGAAGGTTCATCAAATAAACATACTGTTTGTGCCAGATATAACGAGATCCGTTAGCCTCAATACCTTTACCTTTAAACGTTAAAGATCCTTCTGCTAATGAAGGTACCGATGCGATATATTGCAAATCCTGAGTCCAGCTGGCAATTGTAAAATGCTGTGCCGTTTCGGCTTCTACTTCATCTGACTTTGAACTGCAAGAGCTTACAACTGCAGCAAATACAGTAACAGCAGAAACCATAAATGTTGTTTTCTTTAAGAACGATTTCATTTTCATTGATTTTAAATTTAATTGGTTATTGTAAAAAATATCTTAGTTTCAAACTGAAAAACCTTCCCGGCTTTTGCAGTAAGTAATTGTCATAAACTTGCTTGTCTAAAATATTGCGGCAGGCGAAATTGGCACTGTAACGTCCGTTTCCAAAAGTGTAACCAAGACCTGCATCCTGAACGAACTGGGTTGGAATGTACATTTTCTCGCGTGCTTCTCCCAGACTTGGCCAGCCTAAGTAATACTGATGAACATAATGTGTGCTAACAAAAAATGAAATTTTAGATTTCATTTGAAACATCTCATCCAGGAATAATCTCGCCTCTGCATTTGCCATCAAGTAAGGCGTATTTCGTAATCGGTCTCTATAAACATGATTTGGGGCACCGTTTCCTTCAAAACGCTGCATGTTTCTGATATCCTGATACGTAAAATTGAATGATGTTTCAAGCCATTGCTTTCGGGCATAATTGGCTTCAACCTCAACCCCAAGCGTACGTATTTTTCCTAAATTTTCGTAACGGGCGGTTCCCATCAGATCTCCCTCTGTTAACCAAATCAGATTTTTGGTGTCTCTGAAAAAAACATTAAGACCAAAATTTACATTCTGTACCGTATTACGGATTGTTTTCTGAAGGGATGCATTCACATTGAAACTTCTTTCAGGCTGTAAATCCGGTGCATTTACAATTGTATTACCATTGCCCAGAAGCTCTATGGCTTCAGGTAACCGGGCAGTATTTTCGGCAGAAAATTTTATGGTATAGTCTTTTGGTAATAACCATTTAGAGGTGTATCCGAAAGCCCATGCATTGTCTTTCGTATTCTGATAAAAAGTTTCCTTAGAACTCCCGCCATTGTAATCAAATACAACGGCATTGGCTTCATAAGCAAAATACTTTGTAAAGAAAATGTTCTTCCAACGGTCCTCAAATGAAGAAATCTCATACGATAAACCTGCGATATGTTTATTCAGATCCTGAGGTTGTCTAAGCGGAATTGTCCAATCTGCTTCGGCAATAGCATCACTGCCTTTTCTTCTGGTACCGGTAAACACATAATTTAAGTTAACCTCCTGATTCTCTTTTATGTGATATACAAAATTAATTCTGGCCAACTGTGTACGATCCTGAAACGAATAAATGGATTTTCCTGATCGGATTCCGCCCAATTCTCCATCTACTGTTCCGATAGGTTTTCCTGTCCAATTGTATTTATAAGAACTGGTATCTGTAGTTGTACCTCTTAACTTGTTTATAGAAGCATACAGATCTACATCTAAATTTGAAAACAAAAATCCTTTCTTAGAATAGCGCAGAGAAGGCATAACAAACTTCTCATTATAGCGCACGTCTCCATACACATAAGCCATTGTTCTTCCGGTCTGTATTCCTCTGTCCTGATCTGCTAAAGTAAAACCTAACAGCAAGACATCTGCCCATTTGACATTGGTAAACCCAATATCAGCTCTAATGGTGTACGACTTATAATCGTCATTAAATCTTCTGAATCTTGGATAACCCGGAATAGGTCTTCCGTTTTCTCCCGCAACTTCTACCGTTGGCCCCCAAACGGGATAATTATTATCGGAATAATTAAAAAAAGAATTGGTTTGCAACGTAAAGCCGGATTCATTTCTCCATTTTCCGGAAACTGCTGTACGATAGGTATTAAATGAACCTACGGTTTGCGACACATCGATATAATTTTTAAGTCGGCTGCGTGTTACCAGATTTACAGAACCCCCAAGTGCATCGGCACCAAAGGACACCGGAGTAACTCCTTTATAGATTTCGATTCTTTCGAGTGTATTGATGGAAAAATTATTGATGCTGAAGGATGATCCGAAATTTTCCATCGGAATCCCATCTACAAAAAACTTTACGGCTTTACCGGATAATCCATTAATCGAATAATTGGTTTCAGAGCCCATTCCACCGGATTCCTGTACGCGAATACCGGATACTCCATCCATTAAACGATTTAAATCGACATCACGTTCAGCCAGTTTTTTTGTATTGATAACAGAAACGGCAAACGGCTGTTCTTTGATCTTGGTTTCAATCGTTTTGCCAAACAAATCAACAGAATTTAACACAACCGAATTCGATTTTAACGCTATAACAATTTCTTCTTTCTGATTCTGTCCGACAACAACAGCCATTTCCCGGATTTGATAACCCGTGATCGATACCACTAACTGGTATTTTCCTGATGCAATATTTTGAAAAACAAATTTCCCTGAGCTATTACTTTTTACTACGACGGCAGTATTTTGCAATTGAATTTCGGCACCGGCAACAGGCTGATTCTCATCGTCAAGTATATAACCTGTAAAACTGGCATTCCCATTATTCTGAGCATAAACTGCAGTACATATGATCATTAAAATAACCGTTAAAAAAAATCTTTTAAATTGCATCACTGATAATTTGTTCCCTAAACCAATAACTTCTCTATTTCAGTTATATCGGTTTTTCTTCTCTATTCTTCTTATTTCTATTTTCTTATAACTTAAAACGTTCCGACAGCCTGGAGCTAAATACTCTTGGTAAACCTTCGGCAATTTCATCTCTGGTTGCCGTTATTACCTCATAGTCAGCATCTGTCATGGCGAGATACGTTTGTCCTTTTTGCAGTTTTACCTTGTCCTGATACACAGTTGTACAACCTGAAGTTCCGGTGCCAATATTAAATTCCTGTACTTTTGCCGAATCGCTAATAACCGAAACGGCTCCGCAAAACTTAACATCGCTTGCCTCACCCAAAAAATCCATTGAAATGTTGCACTGGCTGCCCGGCTCAACCAAAAAAGATAAACTGCCAATATTTATTTTTTTAATCTCCTGACCGTTTAAATTGTTCACTAAAATCTGCGAAGCAAATGTTGATGAATTGTAGTAATGTAAACTGACAATCCCAAATAACACACAGGCCGCAGTTGTTAGTGCAGCATAAAGAAATCTGTTCTGAGATTTTGGTTTTGCATGAATCGTTCTCGAAGCAATATTGCTCCAGATTTCTTCTTTTAATCCGTCTCGTTGTGGAGAGGTAATAATTTCAAATTCTAAATCTATAACACTTAGCCATTGCTCCACTGTTACCCTTTCGGCAGCATCGCATTCCTTTCGCGCATATTTTTCTAATAAATCGGATGTAATAAACACAGTTCTGGTTTTGTTATATAATGATGTAGTTGCACAAGTCCTCGCTAACCCTACATAGGGGAGTAAAAAAAATGACCAAACTGCGAAAAACTTTTAAATGGTCGCGAATATGCCGAAGTGCTCTTGTGATATTTCCTTCAACGGCTTTCTCTGTAATAACAAGCGAAGCGGCAATAGAGCGATTGTCCATCCCGTCTTCTCTGCTCATTAAATATACCTGCCTGCAACGTTCCGGAAGTGTACTGATGGCCAACTGTAGTTCCCGAAGCAAATCTTTATGCAAAATATGTTCTTCTGTATTGTTGGAAACTTTATTCATTTCGGCAAAATGAGTACTTTCGTGCTTCTTTTTAGTGAACTGCTTTCGATGATATTCTACTATTTTGAGTTTTGCAGCACCGTATAGATATGCTCTGACGGAAGTTTCGATTTGTAGTTGTTCCCGTCTTTCCCAGATACTGATAAAAATTTGCTGTACAATTTCCTTTGCTGCTTCTTCGTCCCCAGCATGATGTCTGCAAAAACAAAACAGTTCATTCCAGTACAAATCATAAATCTCCGGGAAATTTTTGGCGTTAATGTTTAGATATTGCTTTTCCATAGAAATAAAAATATGACGCAAAACTATCTTATTTAGACTAAATAAAATTAAGATTTTTTAAAATTTGTGCTGTATTTTTAAATCTGCTTGTGTAATATTCTGGTAATTTGCCTTTTAAAAAAGCAAAAAAAATCACGGTACAGTCTCTATTTTACTGGGATTAAACCAATATTTTCCTTAGAGCTGTAAGGAAATACCGCAATGTCTTTTTTGTTATGAATGGCATTTCTTTTCACCAAGTCACATCAGAATCGTCTTTCTTTTTCAGGAATATTTTTTTATTTCTCCAATGCATCCCTAGTTCAAAAATTAATAAATTAACAGCATCCACTTGTTTCGCTTCGGAATCAATTTAGCGACAAAAAACTGTTCTGAGAGCACTTACCACAAGTAAGAATTATCTTCTTATTTTATTGTGTAAAAGTGACGCTTTGCTATGTAAAATGATATTTTATTTAAAAAAACTTGTAAAAAAGGTTAAAAAATGACCGCTTTAATAATGATTTTAGCATTAAAAAACCATTACTTTTGTAACAGGAGTCTCAAGCAAAGCAGTTAATGTAACTTTTACAGACGGTTACATTTATTAAGTGTATACACAACGTTTAAAAAATTGAGAAACGAAATTAACAGGATTATATATTTACCACTAAAAATTTGAATATGCTTAACAGTTATAGCTCTGCAGATAAAGTTTTATTAGCAGTAGATTGTATTATTTTTGGGTTTGATCGCGAAGGTTTGAAAATTCTCTTAATCAAAAGAGGCTTCGAGCCTGAAAAAGGAAAATGGTCTTTGATGGGAGGTTTATTAAAGCAAGACGAAGTACTCGACAATGCTGCGATAAGAGTTTTAAAAATGTATACGGGATTAAACGATGTGTATATGGAACAACTTTATGCCTACAGTGAAATTGATCGTGACCCTTTAGAAAGAACCATTTCGGTTTCGTACTATGCTTTGATTAATATTGAAGATCACAATGCCGAACTGATTGAAAATTATCATGCGCAATGGTTTAGTGTGGCCGATGCTCCGAGTTTAATTTTTGATCATAACGAAATGGTGCAGCAAGCGATCAGAATATTACGTTATAAAACTTCGATCAAGCCAATTGGCTTTGAATTACTTCCCGAGAAGTTCACCATGCGCCAATTATTAGAGTTGTACGAAGCTATTTTGAGCAAAGAACTGGACAAGAGAAACTTTATCACTAAGATTAATACGATGGGAATCCTAAACAAACTGGACGAAAAAGACATGCAGTCTTCCCGAAAAGGATCTTATCTCTACACTTTCAATAAAGAAAAATACGAGGAAAAACTTCGCAACAATTTTGTTTTAAACTTGTAAAGTAATTCGTCTGTAGTTTCTTAAATCCAGAAGCGCAGACGGAATAATTATAATGAGTTTCGAATCAAAAGAGATGATTTATTTTCTATTTGCTGCTTGTGTCCGAGAAGCACCATATCGGCTAAAATTTCTCCCATCATTTCAAAATCGGTCGAAATGGTGGCAATGCCGTTAGCAACAATCTTTTTCAAAGGAGTTTCGTTATAAGAAATAATTCCGAAATCCGTTCCGAGTTTAAGGCTTTGCGATTGGGCATTTTCAATAACGCGAACCAGATCACGATCGTTTGGTATAATGTACAAATCACCTGCATTGATTTCTCCGTTTGTAAATTCTGTGATGACATCAAACTTAAAATCATACTTTGTACAAAAAGCAATAAAACCGGTTTTCATTCCCAATGGTTCTCTAAATCCCGGAAAAATCAAAATAAGCTTTTTGTACTTATCCATTCGTGATTTCCCGTTAACTAAACCTTCAAAAATATCTTTTTCGTGATTTTGATAAACTGCCGGATACAATTTCAAATCCGGATTGGTCTGATCCAATATGATAACCTCCCCTACTGGTAGGTTTTTTATCGCCTCCGTCACATCTGTTAAATTGGTAGGCATAATAATGTACTTGGTGTAATTTCCATTACTGTCGGTAATGAGTTTTTGAAATACCTGAACATTAAAGTGATGAAAGAAAATATCAACCTGAACGTTCTTTCCAATATTCTGTATAAACGAATTATAGATGTCTTCTTTGAAACTGTTTAACTCATCAAAAAGTAAAAAAATCTTTTGTTTGATATTGATTTCAACGCTTTTAACATAATACCCTTTACCCGGAATGGCGTAAATAATACCTCTTTTTTTAAGCTCGTCATATCCCAACAATACCGTATCACGTGACAGCGAAAATGCCAGACAAACTTTATTAACAGACGGAAGCCGATCGCCTTTTACCAGTTTTTCTTCCTCAATTGCTTTTTCTACAGAGAGAATAATCTGCCTGTATTTTGGCAAACCAATATTACTTTGGATAGAAATTATATTCATACAAAATGGATTTTGGCGCAATATACAAAAAACTGGTAGGTACTGGTATGTAAAAACAGATATTGTTTCTATTTTTGATTTTCATTTTTGGCAAAAAAAATATGAAAATAAAACAAATATCACACCTTCCGAATACATCTGCCATGGAATCATTTGGTTTATTGCCCGATAACGAAGAAATTCTTTCTTGTGAATTGTGCAACAAAAACGGAATGAAAGCAAAAATTATCAATTACGGTGCAACACTGACCTCTTTGATAATTCCGGTTGCAACAGGTGGGGTTGTTGATGTTGTTTTAGGTTTCGATACTTTAGAATCTTATCTGGCTTCTTATCATTTACCAAGCGCTCCTTACTTTGGTGCTACCGTTGGGCGTTATGCCGGACGAATCGACAAAGGTGTTTTTACCTTAAACGATCAGACATTTCAATTGAATACCAACAACAATGGTAATGCTTTACATGGCGGGAATATTGGCTTTGGACAAAAAACATGGAACATTACCCATATTACTTCCGGTGATAATCCTTCGATAACTTTAAGTCTGTTGAGCCAGAATTTAGAGGAGAATTATCCGGGAGCTTTACAGGTTGATTTGACTTATACTTTAACCGAAGAAAACGAATTAAAGCTAGAATACAAAGCGACCTCAACTGAAGATACGATCGTGAATCTTACACATCACACTTATTTTAATCTTGACGGACATGATCGGGATTTGTTAAACCAAACACTCTTTATTGATTCTGACAAAATGTTGGAAACGGATACTGAGAATATTCCAACCGGGAATTTCATTGCTCTTTCTGACCATGATTTTGATTTCAGAACGGCTAAAAAATGCCCGGAAGCTATTGACAATTCATTTGTAATTGAGTTCGGAAAAGCGGTTTCCGCCACTTTATCCAGTGTCGAAAACAATTTGCAGATGAAGGTTATTACGGATCAGCCCAGCGTACATATATATGTAGGCGGAAATTGTTTTGGATCTATAAAAGGAAAAGAAAACACTAATTATCACGCATTTAGCGGAATATGTTTTGAAGCACAAAATTTTCCGGATGCCCCTAATCATAAACATTTTCCGAATTCGGTTTTACGAAAAGGGGAAACCTATCTTCAAAAAACCCTTTACAGATTTGAAAACATAACCTAATGGTTACTAAAAAAACAACCAAAACGAAAAGCTATTTCTTTCAACCACTACCTAATGAATGATATTTTAATACAAAACACAACCGCTTTTTTTGAGAAATCTTTTGGATCGGCTCCGCAAAAAGTGGTGCTCTCTCCCGGAAGGATCAATATTATAGGAGAACATATTGATTACAACGACGGCTATGTTTTACCGGCGGCTATTGACAAGATTATATGTTTTGCTTTTGAAAAGAACAATACCAACAGCTCTAAAATAATAGCCATCGATTTGAACGAAGCCTTTGAAATTGATTTAACTGCAGAAATTCTTTTAAGCGAAGAGGTCTGGACCAATTATATTCGTGGCGTAATCAAACAATTACAGGACAACGATTTTGTGTTTGAAGGTTTCAACTGTGTCTTTAGCAGCAACATCCCGGTAGGTTCCGGTTTATCCTCTTCTGCTGCTTTAGAATGTGGAATGATTTTCGGAATTGCATCGCTTTTCGATTTAAAAATCAAAAAAGCCGACATCGCTTTGTTAGGGCAAAAAGCAGAACACTGGGTAGGGATCAATTGTGGTATTATGGATCAGTTTTCGAGTGTTCATGGTCTTGAAAATAAGGTCATAAAACTAGATTGTAATACCCTTGATTTTGAGTATCACAATGCCGATTTCAAAGATTACGCTCTGGTTTTGTTTGACAGTAATGTAAAACATTCTCTTTTTACCTCTGAATACAATACCAGAAGACAGGAGTGCGAACAAGGGCTGGCGATTATAAAACATCATTTTCCTCAAATAAAAAGTTTTAGAGATTGTACCGAAGAACAGCTTTTGACGCTGCAGCATCAAATGTCAGCAACTATTTTTAAAAGAGTACATTTTGTAGTAAAAGAAATTGATCGTGTTGAAAAGGCTTGTGAAGCATTAGATCAGGGAAATATTACACTTTTGGGACAATTACTTTTCGAAGCCCATTATGGTTTATCGCAAGAATACGAAGTTAGCTGCAAAGAGCTGGATATGCTTGTAAATACGGCAAAAACAGACGACTTTATTATTGGATCACGCCTCATGGGGGGTGGTTTTGGGGGGTGTACCATAAATTTTATAAAAAAAGGGCATGAAAATGAGGTGAAAAATAAGTTTTCAAATCTTTATTTAAATACATTTGGGATTGAATTAAAATTTTATGATGTAACAATCTCTAATGGAACAAGACTACTTCTTTAACATCACAAAAACTATAAATGAAAAACTTTGACATCAACGAAGATCCGCACAGACGTTTCAATCCATTACTAAACGAATGGATTCTGGTATCTCCTCATCGAGCCAAACGTCCGTGGCAAGGGCAAAACGAGACTCTTGCAACTGAAACCCTTCCAAAGCACGACCCAAACTGTTATCTCTGTCCGGGTAACGTTCGCGCCAATGGAGAACACAATCCGACCTACAAAGACAGCTTTGTCTTTGAAAATGATTTCGCCGCAATGAAGCAGGACGAAATTATATTTGAAGAAGACATCAAGCATACTTTTTTTAAAACAAAACCCGAACAGGGAATTTCAAGAGTAGTCTGTTTTTCACCAAGACATGATCTTACTTTACCGGAGATGGAAATTGACGAAATTGAGAACATTGTAAAAGTTTGGCAAAAAGAATACGCTGAACTGGGAAGCATCAAATACATCAATCACGTTCAGATTTTTGAAAACAAAGGAAGTATTATGGGCTGCAGTAATCCGCATCCGCATGGTCAGATCTGGGCACAGTCGTCACTTCCAACTCAGGTTGAAAAAACACAACAAAATCTGAAATCTTATTTTGATAAGAACAACCGAACGCTTCTTCAGGATTATGTTCAGGCAGAATTAAAAACGTGTGATCGTGTAGTAATCGAAAACGATGATTTTATTGCTTTAGTTCCGTTTTGGGCAACCTGGCCGTATGAAACAATGATTGTAAGCAAAAGAGTTGTAAATAAAATTACTGATTTTACGGAAGAAGAAACCAATTCCTTTGCCGTAATTTTAAAACAACTCACTGTCAAATACGATAATTTATTCAGTACTTCTTTTCCGTATTCATCAGGAATCCATCAATCACCTACAGATGGTTTAGAACACCCGGAATGGCATTTCCACATGCATTTCTATCCGCCTTTGTTGCGATCAGCCACAGTAAAGAAATTTATGGTGGGTTATGAAATGTTAGGCGAATCTCAAAGAGACATTACCCCTGAAAGAAGTGCCGAAGTTTTAAGACAGCAATCAGACATTCATTACAAATCAAAAATAAAATAAGAGTTTCACCTATTTTGCCCCACAAATTGTTACAGCTTTGAAAAACATACTCAAAAAAACCGGTACGTCTTAGCTCTTTTTTACCCTTTAATACAGAATCACATTAATAAATCAAATCAAAAACGAATAATCGACCCAAATCAAAAAAAATAAAAAAAACAATATTTAAACCACCTCAGACAAATATTGTTTTTTACCCTTTACTAATCAAACAATCACTATCTAATTATTAAAAATAGTACTATCAATGAACCAGAACCTTGCTTTCGCAGATTATGCGGTTTTTATTATTTACTTCATCGTAGTTTCGGTCTACGGTTATACGGTTTACCGAAAACGTAAACAAGACGAACAGGACGCTAAAGCTTACTTTTTGGCCGAAGGAAACCTGACCTGGTGGGCTATTGGAGCTTCTTTAATTGCTTCAAATATCTCGGCAGAGCAATTTATCGGAATGAGCGGTGAAGGTTTCTTTTTAGGAATTGCCGTTGCGGCTTATGAGTGGATTGCTGCCATAAGTCTTATTGTTGTCGCCGTTTGGTTTATTCCCGTATACCTAAAGAATAAAATCTATACGATGCCACAATTCTTAAAAACACGCTATAATGATTCTACTGCTTTAATCATGGCCGTTTTCTGGTTGTTCTTGTACGTTTTTGTAAACTTAACTTCTATTTTATATTTAGGAGCTGTAGCCATTAACGGTATGGCCGGCGGAGAATATCTGCATATTATCATGATCGGATTGGCATTATTTGCCCTATTCATCTCTCTTGGAGGTATGAAAGTTGTCGCTTATACGGATGTTATTCAGGTTGCGGTTTTAATCATTGGAGGTTTAGTAACCTCGTATATTGCTCTTACGACTGTAGGACAAAATTTTGGAGTAGGACAAAATGCAATTGCGGGTTTCAAAGTTTTAATGAGAGAAGCACCGGAACATTTTAAAATGATTATTCCAAGACCAACTGCGACATCCTCTCAGCTTGACATCAACAAATACCTGACTTTCCCTGGTCTGATGTCTTATCTTGCCGGTATCTGGATCATCAACCTGAATTACTGGGGATGCAACCAATACATTACGCAAAGAGCCTTGGGTGCCGATTTGCAAACTGCACGCACCGGTATTTTGTTTGCCGGTATGCTAAAATTGTTAATGCCCTTAATCGTAATGTTACCTGGTATCGCTGCCTATGTTTTATATCAAAACGGACATTTACCACAATTAGTCGGAGGAAAAGACGGAGCTTATTCAGCTGTACTGACTTTTCTTCCAACCGGATTAAAAGGTCTTTCAGTAGCGGCATTAACCGCAGCAATTGTAGCTTCGTTAGCCGGAAAAGTAAACAGTATCTCGACAATCTACACCCTGGATATTCACAAAAAATACATTCAAAAAGAAGCTGGTGAAAAGCAGCAGGTAAACATAGGAAGAATTGCCGTTTTTGGAGCGATGCTTTTAGCAGTATTATTTACCTGGAATGATATTTTAGGAATTGGAGGTGTTGGCGGATTTACTTATATCCAAAAATACACGGGCTTTATCAGTCCGGGAGTTTTTGCCATGTTCGTTTTAGGAATGTTCTGGAAACGAACTACGGGAGCTGCAGCTGTAGTAGGTGTAATTTTAGGTTTTGTATTATCTGTACTATTCAACGAATATGCGCCTGCCTTATTTGGAAATGAGACTTTATTGTACACCGCTTATCCAAACGGAAAAGGAGCTTTTGAAATCCCTTTTCATATTTGTATGGGATTATCGTTCATCTTTACCACTTTGGTGATGGTTTTAATCAGTTTTGCAGGTCCTAAAGTGAATCCTAAAGCATTCGAAATCGATGCCGAAATGTTTAAAGTAAAACCACAAACGACTGTTTTAATCGTCATTACATTATTGATTATTGCAGCCCTGTACATTAAATTTTGGTAGTTTTATTATATTCTTTTTTGAAAATAAAACCATACCGGGAAAATCACATTTTTTAAATATTATGTTATTAATTTAAAAAAAACCGCTTTTTTTTAACCATTGCTAATCAGGCTTTTAAGTGCCAAATTTTATTAAACCCGACAAGTTTTAGCGCTTGTCGGGTTTTTAATTATTGTAGGTCACCGCCTTATTTTACACTATTTCCCACAAAATCTTCATCACCAAATTCTTTGTCTTTTTTCAGAATAAAAAAAAACCAAATCACTGAAATTCAAATATTTCACTTACAACAACTGGTATTTGAGCAAAGTAATTTCTTACTATATTTGATTTGCGTATGGTTAATCTTTAAACTTTAGGTACCAAATTTAAAGAGGTAAAAACGATACGTTTTTTCAAACAATCACAATTAACGGAATGTATAACGTATTAAATGTTTTTACTATGATAAAAAATTATAAACTTTTATTCTTCTCTTTTCTTGTCTGTTTTATTCCAACTCTGGCTAAAGCCCAATTAGGCAGCTCCTGTGGAATTCCAGCTTGGTATGCGGTCACACAATATTCCAGTAACTCTTATGTCCGTTACAATAATATGGTGTACAAAAACAATTCCTGGTCTCAGGGAGCCGGCAGTACTCCCGGATCTAGTAGTGTCTGGTCTGCAGTAGGAAGCTGTGACGAGCAATTAATTATTAATAATCCATCTCTGGCTTATACTGCCTGCAATACCGTTTCTGACTGGAACAGCGCAACACCCAACTACAATGTAAACAATATTATACGATACAACAACGGTGTCTATAAAGCCAAATACTGGGTCGCCGGAACAGAAATTCCTGATCAGTCTTCTGCTTACACTTTTCTTGGTGTGTGTATCAAGCCAATAGCTATTTCTCCTGCCTACGCCGATGGACAAATTATTATAAAAAGTACATTATCGGCTATCAATCTTACCGCATCACTCAATCTGTACGGTTTTTCGGCAACACAAAATAAGGTCGAAATAAAAAAGACAACAGAGTCTTCTTATGCAACTTACAATATGAGTTTATCCGGCAACACGATATCGTACAACTGGACCCCTACCGCTTATGGAGATTACAACATTCGATATACCTCTGTAAATTCGATTGGAATAAGCACTGTAGTCAACACAACTATTAAAATTGCGATTACTGCTCCTGCTGTGATAACGATTACCGGTCCGCCAAACACTACTTCCTATTCTCAACTTAATTTCTCTCCTATAGGCATTACTTTTACTATTCAGCCTTCGTCCGGAAGTTCAATTAGCAGCATACTGTTTAAAGATCTCACCGCCGGAACTAATGCTAATGTGAGTACCAATCCACAAAATTCTTATACCTTTAATTGGACTCCTCAGAATTATGGAAACAATTCACTGCAAATAGTAGTCACAGACAACAATGGGACCACAGCAACATCCGGTTTACAACTTACTATTGTGAATCCTGCCACACAAAATATATCCTTTGCTTCACTTCCAAATCAAATAAAAGCGATTAGTGGAATACAAAAAACATTCGTGTTTGATAAGACTATCACTTCCTTAAAAAGAAGGAACACTACCGTATTTGATTATACTATTACCGGAAATACTTTAAAAATTATCTCTAAAAAAGCGGGCAGATCCGGACTTCAGATAACCACTTCAGATGGTACCATATATTATCTTGGTTTAAGAATAGACAATGCCAATGGAAGCGCATTAAAATATCCTGATTATGTTTCTGTAGGATCTGTATCCGAAGACACTACCGACGATGTCAATTTTTACAACAACAATATCGACGACAGCAATCTGCTCAAAAACAACAGAATGGATGTACGATATATCTATATCAATGGAGGTCCAATAGCCGGATGGAATACCTGGCAGCCTGACAGAGCTATAAAATTTGCAAGGAATTCATTAAAAATGGGCCTTATTCCTTTCTTTGTTTTTTATAACATTCCCGACGGAAGCGAATCTTACGATCTGGATCTGGCACACGTAAAAGATCCTTCCTATATGACGGCTTATTTCAATAATCTCAACC
Source organism: Flavobacterium sp. N502540 (assembly GCF_025947365.1). Taxonomy (NCBI): domain Bacteria; kingdom Pseudomonadati; phylum Bacteroidota; class Flavobacteriia; order Flavobacteriales; family Flavobacteriaceae; genus Flavobacterium; species Flavobacterium sp. N502540. The sequence goes on along the minus strand of NZ_CP110012.1, from coordinate 1,760,028 downwards.
TTTTTCTGAATCAGGTTAAAGCTGAACTGGGAGATGAGTTTTTTGGAGTGGTATTAGAACCTGATTTTCTGGGCTATATGCAGCAGTATAACGAACCTATAACGACTACAACGGCCGTAAATGCAACAAGTATTGCCCAAAATGTAGGTACATTAAAAACCCTCGTAGAAAGAATCAATTTTGAGCTCAACAAGAAAAGAACAGACGAAAACCTGAATATGGAATTTGGATGGCAGCTTAATCTTTGGGCAAAAGCTGGTGTAGCCGGTCCAAAAGGAATCATTAGAGAAACAGATACCGGGACCTTTACCACCCAGCTTAACAAAATTAAACAAACCGCTGCAGATATTTTTCAATACACCAATAGTATGGGAATTATGTCTAATAATGCAGACTTTATTTCTATAGACAAATATGGTCTTGATGCCATGGGCGCCGGAAGTACCGGAAATCCTGCAGATCCCTTCTCTTATACCTGGTTCTGGAATAATGACCACTGGATGAATTACCTGAATTTTGTTCAAAAACTTTACGAAGCCTCTGGCAAACATGTTGTCCTCTGGCAAATCCCGGTAGGACATATCAATGGTTCAGAAACCGTAAACGAACGAACAGCAGGTCCTTTCCAAATTTTAAATAATACCAGCCAGCACTACGAAGATTCTGCTACTACTTTTTTCTTTGGAGATACCGTAAATTTCTCAAATGACGCGACTCGTTATAACTATTTCAGTCAGAATAAACATGCCGACCCTAAACTTCTGGTTAATCCCACTACAAAAAAAGTAACTTTTGGAAATCACTTTGCAGAGGTAAAAAGTAGCGGAACCAAACTTGTCTTAATGGGAGCAGGCGTAGGAGCCAGTACGGATGGAATTGGAAACCCGGGAACTACGCTGACTGATGATCATTTTTGGATTCAAAAATTACAGGATTATTATATCAATCAAACTTCCGGCACTAGCACGTCCAGTACTGCTGCTCCAAATGATGATCTTACTTTTAATTCCTCTCTGATTATCTATCCTAATCCCGTTAAGGAGGAGCTAAGTATCGACACCAAAGAAAAAGTTGAAGTCGTATACGTTTTTGATATGAATGGTGAAAATGTTATCACCCTGAAAAATAAAACTAAAATCAATCTCTCCGAACTTAAAAACGGCTGGTATATAGTGGCTGTAAAACTTGAAAATGGTAAAAAGATTTCCAACAAAATATTAAAAAATTAAACAGGATCTTAAACCTAAAATTATTTTTTAAATAATAAGGAGGCGTTCACTAACGCCTCTTTTTTTGTTTTGGTGTATCTGTTGCCTTATGTAAACCTTTGCATACTTTGTGGTTAAAAAACAGCACACGGATTACACGGATTCGTTTTGCGAAGACGCTGATAAAAACAGATTTATTAGGAATAAAAATTATTCTCTAACCAATAATAAAAAATCCGCGCTGATCCGTGTTTTCGCAAAGCGAATCCGTGTAATCCGCGTTCCTTTTTAAGTGCTAATTTGGGCACAGCATTTTGATGTAACAAAACAGGAAATAAAAATATTTTGTTACAGCTTCCTTGCGTAAACCTTTGCGCTCTTAGCGGTAAAAACCATTTTTAACTTTAGCTTATAGATGATTTTATTTTAACAGGAAAAATATTTATACAAACATTTTAATTACTTTTAACACACTAATTAACCAAAAACAAAACAAAAAATGAAAAAATTAATCTTTGCTTTATTTATTATCTCAGGAGCAGCTTTTGCACAGGACATGGAAGTAGTAAAAGGAAACTTTGATTTCTTAAAAGATCAAAAAGAAATCAATACCGAATTTGATTATAGTAATTTTACTATGATGAAAGAAAAAAAACCGGAAGCACAGTATGTCCAGGAACATAAAGCCGAGTTAGATCAAAAGGCAAAAGGCAACGGAAACATCTGGGAAAAAAAATGGATTAGTGCAAAAGATCAAATCTGGACGCCTAAATTTTTAGAAATTGCCAATATTGTTTTAACCAAAGAAAAAAAGGATTTGAACTTTCAGGAAAATTTAAAAACTCCTTATACTTTAATCGTGACTGCGGTATGGATCTATCCGGGTTGGGATGCCGGAATTATGAAGCAGCCCGCAAAAGTAACGACCAACTTAAAATTTGTTGAAACCGCTAATAAATCAAATGTCCTATTAGAAATCACAAGCGAAGAAGCTCCGGGTGATCAATGGGGCAGTAATTTCAGCAACGAAACCAGAATTGGTGAAGGTTTCGCCAAAACAGCAAAATCAATGTCTAAACTGATAGTAAAAAAAGCATATAAATAAAACGATAAAACCTAAAATATGCCGCTCCTCCGGAATCTATAAATATTTTGCTCCAATGGAGCAATCCGCTGGTGCTTTCTTCTCCGTATAAATCTATCTGCTATAAAGATTTTGCTCCGACGGAGCAAATAACAGTAATTTTCTAACTAAAAAAACTACTTCTCTTTTTATATCCCGGAGGGATAAAATATTTATAGAAATAAAAGGTTTATTTATAAATTAGAGCCCTGTAAGGGCGAAATATGACGCTGCAATAGAAACAATCACCTAAACAAAAGCCCTGATTATTCAGGGCTTTGTTCTTTTTGCATATTTAGTAAATAGGCCATATTCTTTATCACGTGATCGTGTTTTTTTACAAACGGATTTTCTTCGTTCCAAACATATCCTGCCAATACCGAACAGATCTTTTCTTTCACATCTGGATTTTCCGGCTGATGAAAAAACAAAGTCTGAAGATTCCCAGTGTACCATTCCTGTACATACGTAGTAAAAACAGCTATCCCCCTTTTCATATATCCGGTGAATTCTGTTTCCCAATCTACTTCGATTCCCTGAGATTCTTTAAGGTACAATTTGGCCGCCAGCATTCCGGATTCGGTTGCAAAGGCCACTCCAGATGAAAATACCGGATCTAAAAATTCAGAACTGTTTCCTGTTAAAGCAAAACCATCACCGTACATTCTTTTTACCGCTCTTGAATAATTCTCCAATTTTACCGGCTCAAATAAAAATTCGGTTCCTTTAAATCTTTTGATATAATAATCTGATTTCTGAATCGCATTTCGTAAAGCCTCCGCATTGTCTTTGTTTTCTGAAAGCGAATTAATAAAATCGGTTGGGCCTACAACCCCCAGACTCGTATTTCCGTTTGAGAAAGGAATTACCCATAACCAAACTTCGGTTTCCAAAATATCAAAAGAAATTTGAGTTCCCTCTTCACCTTCTTCTCTGTTAATATCTTTTACATGTGTAAAAATCGAAGAATGCGGATCTAATTTTGATGGGGTGTCCAAGTCTAAAAGTCTTGGTAAAACACGTCCGTATCCACTGGAATCAATAATGAATTTAGCGTGTATTTCTTTTAGGTTTCCATCCTTATCTTTTACAATTGTTTTAGAGTTTTTACCCTCAAAAGAAACCTCCAGAACCTCTGTTTCAAATTCCAGATCAATTCCTTTTCTAATCACTTCCTGCGCCATGGTGTTGTCAAAATCAGCACGCGGTACCTGCCAGGTCCAGTCCCAGCCTTCACCAAATTTTTTGCTGAAATCAAAAACACAAATTTCTTCTCCTCTGATAAAACGAGCACCAAGTTTTTTCTCAAAATTCATCGCATCCAAACTCTCAAAAAGCTCAGCCTCAGCAAAATGATCCATTACTCGAGGGATAAGACTTTCGCCTACTACAAGTCTTGGAAATTTTGTTTTTTCAACTACTTTTATCTTAATATTGTTTTTGTGAAGATACGATGCCGAGACACATCCTGATGGTCCTGCGCCAATGACTAAAACATCAACAAACTCCTTTATCATATTAATATTATTATCAATTATTAACCTACATTTGCCATCATCAAAATAACTACATTTATTTTGATAAATAAAATTAAATTAGCACAACCAAAAACGATTTAATGAACACAATTAATGAATATTTAAGTTTAGCAGAATTCGAGTCTATTATTTTTGGAAATAATAAAGTTGTCATCAGCGATATTGTTTTAAACAGAGTGAATGAAAGCTTCAATTTCCTAAAAGAATTTTCAGGAAACAAAGTAATATATGGTGTCAACACTGGTTTCGGACCAATGGCCCAATATAGAATTAAAGAATCTGATCAAATACAATTACAATACAATTTAATCCGAAGCCACTCTTCAGGAACGGGAAAACCTTTAAGCCCTGTTTGTGCGAAAGCAGCAATTTTGGCTCGTTTAAACACTTTATCATTAGGTAATTCAGGGGTTCATCCTTCTGTAATTCACTTGATGGCAGAACTGATCAACAAAGACATTACTCCTCTTATTTTTGAGCATGGCGGTGTAGGTGCCAGCGGAGATTTAGTACAATTATCACACTTAGCTTTGGTTTTAATTGGCGAAGGCGAAGTTTTTTATAAAGGAGACCGAAGACCAACTTCTGAAGTTTTTGAAATTGAAGGTTTAAAACCTATTCAGGTAGAAATCAGAGAAGGTCTGGCTTTAATCAACGGAACTTCGGTAATGACCGGAATTGGAGTTGTAAATGTACATCTTGCCAAAAAATTATTAGACTGGTCTTTAAAATGTTCCTGCGCAATCAACGAATTGGTTCAGGCATACGACGATCATTTCTCTGAAGAATTAAACCAAACCAAACGTCATAAAGGACAACAGGAAGTAGCCTCAAGAATGAGACAAAATCTTTCAGACAGTACCTTGATCCGTAAAAGAGAAGATCACTTATATTCCGGAGAAAACACCGAAGAAATCTTCAAAGAAAAAGTTCAGGAATACTATTCTTTACGTTGTGTTCCTCAAATTTTAGGACCGGTTTTAGAAACTATAAACAATGTCGCTTCAATTCTTGAAGACGAATTTAACTCGGCAAACGACAATCCTATTATAGATGTAAAAAACAAACACGTTTATCACGGAGGAAATTTCCACGGCGATTATATTTCGCTTGAAATGGATAAACTAAAAATTGTTATTACCAAATTAACGATGTTGGCAGAACGTCAGCTGAATTATTTACTGAATTCAAAAATCAATGAAATCCTTCCTCCGTTTGTTAACTTAGGAACTTTAGGATTCAATTTCGGAATGCAGGGGGTTCAGTTTACCGCTACCTCAACCACTGCCGAAAGCCAGATGTTGTCTAACCCGATGTACGTTCACAGCATCCCGAACAACAACGACAATCAGGACATTGTAAGTATGGGAACCAATGCTGCCGTTATTACTTCAAAAGTAATCGAAAACTCATTTGAAGTTTTAGGTATCGAAATGATCACCATCGTTCAGGCTATTGATTATTTAGGGCAAAAAGATAAAATTTCATCCGTTACCAAAAAATGGTACGACGATATTCGAAACATTATTCCTGAATTTAAAGAAGACCAGGTGATGTATCCTTTTGTTCAGAAAGTAAAAGATTACCTGATTCACAGTTAATACTTATTTTTACATTATTAATATTGAACCTTTAAAATCATGAAAAAGACACTTATTATTTTATTTGCATTCACTATTCAATTTGTTAATAGTCAGGAATTGGCGTTAGTTAAAAAAGATTCAAAAATTGGATATCTTTCCAAAGACGGAAATTTTAAAATTGAGCCTCAGTACAAATCCGCAAGAAGCTTTTCTGAAGGATTGGCAGCTGTGGAAAATAATGGAAAATGGGGGTTTATAGATGCTAAAGGAGCCTGGGTAATTCCGGCAGATTTTAAAAATGTTAAAGATTTCAACAGCGGAATTGCAGTTGTACAAAAAGACAAAGACTGGGTTTATATCAATACAAAAGGAGAAGTTCAGAACGCTCCTGTGTCAGACAAACTTTTTGATTTCGAAAATGGTGTAGCGTTCATTCGACAAAATGGCAAAGTAGGATTAATCAATTCGAAAATGGCCGTTGTTTTAGAACCAAAATACGATCAGATCAAATCTTTTGAAAACGGTTTTGCCAGAGTTGAAAACAATAAAAAATGGGGAATTATTAATACTTCCGGTAAAGAAATGATCGAGCCTGCGTATGAAGAAATAGGCAATTATTTCAAAAACACAAGCTGGGCAAGAAAAGATAAAACCTTTGGAATAGTTAGTTCAGGAAGTTTTATTCCTGTTGACGGAGCTGAAAAAATCTGGGATTTTGATACGCAGGATCTTACATACGCCAAGAAAAATGGCAAAATTGGATTCATTGACTTAAAAGGAAATTGGGTAATTACTCCAATTTATGACAAGGTGAAAGCGTTTTCAAAAAGTTTAGCTCCGGTTTGTGTAGGTTCAAAATGGGGGTATATCAATCCGAAAGCTGAATTTGTAATTGAACCGACCTACAGCGATGCCGAAGTTTTCAGTGCTGACGGACTGGCTCCTGTAAAAGAAAAAAACTGGGGTTTCATCAATCAAACCGGAAAATTAGTTATTCCAACCCAATACAATATTACAGCAAATGGTTTTGTTATTGCGCTGTTCGTAAAACAAGACAAAGGCTTTATCGATGGTCTGGCCCGAGTAAAAAATGAAGGAAAATGGGGATTCTTAAAACCAGACGGAACTGTATTAGGCAACCAATGGTTTGAAAATGCGGAACTATTTTCACAATCAAAAGAAAGAATCAGCACAGCAGAAATCGCTGCAGAGAAACCGAAAGCGGAAACCAAAACGACTGAAAAGTCAGAGACAAAAACTACCAAAAAACCGGTAGCCAAAAAGAAGAAATAAAACCTATTAACCAAATAAGTTCTGCATATGAAATTGCTAAAAAAAGTGATTTTATATTGAACAAATAAAAATAAATTCTGAATATGAAATGTGTATTAGTAACTGGCGGTTCACGAGGAATTGGAAGTGCTATTTGTAAAAAATTAGCCGTTGATGCAAATTATCATATCCTGATTAACTACCACTCGAATAAAACAGCTGCCGAAGTAACACTTCAGGAAATACAAAAACTAGGAGCAACGGGAGAAATCTTAGGTTTTGATGTTTCCAATTTTGAAGACGTACAAAAAACATTAACACAATGGCAGGAAGCTAATCCGGAAGCAATTGTAGAGGCAATTGTAAACAATGCCGGAATTACAAAAGACGGTCTTTTTATGTGGATGAGTCCCGAAGACTGGAACGGTGTAGTAAACACGAGTTTAAACGGATTTTTTAATGTTACACAGTTTTTTATTCAAAAAATGCTGCGCAATAAATACGGCCGAATTGTTAATATGGTTTCCGTTTCGGGTGTAAAAGGAACAGCCGGACAAACGAATTATTCAGCGGCAAAAGGCGCAATTGTTGCAGCCACCAAAGCACTGGCTCAGGAAGTTGCCAAACGAAATATTACTGTAAATGCTGTTGCACCCGGTTTTATTAAAACGGACATGACCAGTGAACTGGACGAAAAAGAATTATTAAAGCTAATTCCGGTTAATCGATTTGGAGAAGCGGAGGAAGTTGCAGATTTGGTAAGCTTTTTGATTTCAAAAAAATCAAGTTACATTACAGGAGAGATTATCAATATAAATGGAGGAATATATTCTTAATAATCCTATGTTTGTGAGATTGTTTTAAGTTTTTTTAAACGTCAAAAATTGCTCACAAAGACGCAGAGTCGCAAAGTTTTATTAAAAAAACTTCAAAAAAACACACACTTTAAGGATAGAAAATACTTTGAAATACCACCATGAATAAAAGAGTTGTAATTACTGGAATGGGAATTTATTCTTGTATCGGAACTTCTTTAGATGAAGTAAAGGAATCTTTATACCAGGGAAAATCAGGTATTCAGTTTGATTCTGAAAGAAAAGAATTTGGTTTCCAATCGGCCCTGACGGGAATGGTTCCGAAGGCTGATTTAAAAAATTTATTGACCCGCAGACAGCGAATGAGCATTGGTGAAGAGACCGAGTATGCTTATATGGCTACGATCGAAGCATTGAAAAATGCGAATATAGATGATGCCTTTTTTGAAGAACGCGAAGTGGGAATCATGTACGGAAACGACAGTGTATCTAAAGCTGTTATTGAAGCTACTGATATTGTCAGAGATAAAAAAGACACCGCTTTAATAGGTTCAGGTGCTATTTTTAAATCGATGAATTCAACGGTAACCATGAATTTATCAACGATTTTTAAACTTCGCGGTATCAATCTTACTGTAAGTGCAGCCTGTGCCAGCGGATCACACTCTATAGGACTCGCTTATTTTTTAATCAAAAGCGGATTTCAGGACGTTATCATCTGTGGAGGCGCACAGGAAATCAATAAATATGCGATGAGCAGTTTTGATGGTTTGGGTGTTTTTTCGGCCAGAGAAAACGAACCGGAAAAAGCTTCCCGTCCGTTCGACAAAGACCGCGACGGATTAATTCCGAGTGGTGGCGGTGCAACGTTAATTCTGGAGAGCTACGAATCGGCTATTGCCAGAGGCGCAACCATCATTGCCGAAGTTGCAGGTTACGGATTCTCTTCAAACGGCGGGCACATCTCGACTCCTAATGTTGAGGGGCCGTCTATAGCCATGCAACGAGCGCTTGACGATGCACAGCTAAAAGCAACGGATGTTGATTATATAAATGCTCATGCAACCTCAACTCCTGTTGGAGACGGAAATGAAGCTAAAGCCATTTTTGAAGTTTTCGGAGAGAGAAATCCATATGTAAGTTCTACCAAATCGATGACAGGTCACGAATGCTGGATGGCAGGAGCAAGCGAAGTAATCTACTCTATCCTAATGATGCAGCACGATTTCATTGCTCCAAACATCAATTTAGAAAATCCTGACGAAGATGCTGCTAAATTAAATTTGGTCAAAACTACTTTAAACAAAAAATTTGACATATTTTTGTCCAATTCCTTCGGATTCGGAGGAACCAACTCTGCGTTGGTGGTTAAAAAGTTTAAATTGAACGATGAATAAAGAAGAGATTATAGCAAGAATTAATGGTTTTTTGGTTGATGAATTTGAAGTAGACAATGATGATATCGAACCGGATGCTAATTTAAAAGAGACACTTGGATTAGATAGTTTAGATTATGTAGACTTAGTAGTCTCGATCGAATCTAACTTTGGTGTAAAACTGGTAGAAGCTGATTTTGTTGGAATTGCTACTTTTCAGAATTTTTATGACCTTATTGAAACCAAACTAAAAGCTAAAGCTGTTTAATGAGTCAATGGGATGGCAAATCAAAAGGAACAGTTTTAGGCTATAGAATATTCGTTTTTTTAATACAAAAAGCGGGTATTAAGGCTGCTTATGTCTTGCTTTATTTTGTTGCTTCATATTACTTTTTGTTTTTAAAAAAAAGCAACAAAGCCATTTTCTATTACTTTAAAGAAAGGCTTCAATATTCCTGGTTCAAATCTAAAAAAATGGTCTTCAGAAGTTACTATACTTTTGGACAGACGATCATTGATAAAATTTCCATTTCGGCAGGAATGCGAAACAGATTCACTTATGAATTTGACGGAATTGAGGTACTGAAAAAACTCCTGGCCGAGAAAAAAGGAGGTGTTTTAATTAGTGCTCATGTTGGAAATTTTGAAATTGCCGAACATTTTCTGGGTGATATCGATCTTAATTTTCAAATCAATCTGGTTACTACCGATTTGGAACATTCTGCTATAAAAAACTATCTGGAAAGTGTTACACAAAAACCTACCGTAAAATTTATCATCATTAAAGACGATTTGTCTCATATTTTTGAGATCAATGCTGCTTTGGCCAATAACGAATTGGTTTGTTTTACCGGCGATCGTTACTTTGAAGGCACCAAATCTCTTTCGGAAAACCTATTGGGTAAGGAAGCTAATTTCCCAGCGGGTCCGTTTTTAATTGCTTCACGATTAAAAGTTCCTGTTGTTTTTGTTTACGTAATGAAAGAACCTAACTTACATTATCATTTGTACGCCAGAGAAGCTGCCTCGAAACATCGTGATGAAAAAGGACTGCTGAAAGAATATGTACAAAGCGTTGAGACTATTCTGCAAAAATATCCGTTGCAATGGTTCAATTATTTCGATTTCTGGAACAAAGCTCATTAAAAATCAGCCCGCGGATTACACGGATTAAACTGGTTTACACAGATTTATTTTCTTGGGGCTCTTGTAAAAGTTATTCTACAAAAGTAAAAATGAAGATTTACAAAAACCGTATCACTGTTTAAATCCGAACACAAGACACTACATATAAACTACTTGCACTTAGGAATCACTTTCTTTTTGACATTCTACGAAAAGAAAAAACTGTGAAAACCAGTTTAATCCGCGAAATCTGTGGCCCAAAAACAATTCATTTAAACAAGAAAATTCGTTTAAATAAATTTGTCTATTTTTGTTCGCAACCAAAAGCAAGTATACCACAATGAAAAATGTTCTCGTAATTTATTATACGCAGTCTGGACAACTGGGAACAATTGCACGAAATATTGCTAAACCCTTCCTGAATTCAGAAGAGATCAATGTAACTTTTCACGAAATACAATTGCAGAAATCTTTTCCTTTTCCATGGAATAAAGACGCTTTTTTCGACGCTTTTCCTGAATCATTTCTGCAAATTCCAACCGAACTAAAACCGGTTCCGGAAGAAATTCTAAACACCAAATACGATCTGGTATTGTTTCACTACCAGGTTTGGTATTTATCCCCTTCTATTCCGATTAACTCTTTTCTGAAAAGTACCGAAGCCAAAAAAATATTAAACAACACACCTGTTATCACCATAAGCGGCTCTCGTAATATGTGGATTATGGCGCAGGAAAAAATCAAAGTTTTACTAAAAGAAGCCAATGCTCAGCTTGTTGGAAATGTGGCTTTAGTAGATCGTGTTGGAAATTTAATCAGTGTAATTACGATTGTAGAATGGATGTTTTCGGGCGTAAAGAAAAAATATCTTGGTATTTTTCCACTGCCGGGAGTATCAGAAAAAGACATTCAGGAGTCAGATAAATTTGGGGAAACGATACTTTCTGAATTTAAGCAAAATCAATTACAGAACTTGCAGCCCAAATTAGTTGCCATTGATGCTGTTAAAATCAGCCCTTATTTGGTCACCGTTGATAAAACGGCAAATAAAATTTTTAATAAGTGGTCGAATCTGATTTATAAAAATCAAAAAAACAGAAAAACACTTCTTAAAGTATTTAATGTTTATTTATTCCTTGCAATATGGTTAATCTCGCCAATAGTGTATATATTGCACCTTATTACCTACCCCTTTAAGTTAAATACCATAAAAAGAGAAACTCAATATTATCAAGGAGTTTAGAAGACGAAATTAGATTATGTTTGAAGTATATATTACCAAAGCCGCAAAGTATTTGCCAAATGAAGCCATTTCTAATGATGAGATGGAAAGTTATCTGGGTCTCATTAATGATGCTGCCTCTAAAGCAAGACGTATTATTTTGCGCAATAATAAAATCACAACTCGTTATTACGCAATAGATAAGTCCGGGAAAAGCACGCACAACAACGCCGAGTTAACACGAAATGCAATTCTGCAATTGTTTGATGAAAACTTTACAGCACTGGATCTTGAAGTACTTTCATGCGGAACCTCAACACCTGATATCTTTCTTCCTTCACATGCTGCGATGGTACACGGTTTATTGAAAAACAAATCTGTAGAACTAAATTCTTCAACAGGAGTTTGCTGTGCAGGTATGAATTCTTTAAAATTTGGTTTTCTGTCTGTAAAATCAGGGAATTCAAAAAATGCAATTTGTACAGGATCTGAAAAAGTTTCGACCTGGCTCAATGCCCAAATGTACAACCACGAAGCTGCCAATTTGAAAAACTTGGAAGAGCAGCCCATCATTGCCTTCAAAAAAGATTTTTTACGATGGATGTTATCTGATGGTGCAGGAGCGTTTTTATTAGAAAACCAACCAAAAGGAGCAATCTCATTAAAAATTGAATGGATGGAAGCCTTTTCGTATGCTTACGAATTAGAAACCTGTATGTATGCCGGTGGTGATAAATTAGAAAATGGCGAAATCAAAGCCTGGAGCGATTATGCACCGGAGCAATGGTTAAACGAATCGGTTTTTGCCATCAAACAAGATGTAAAATTACTGGACGAGTTTATTCTTTCCAAAGGAGCAGAAAGTATGAAAGAGGCTATGGATAAAAACAAGATCACATCAGATCATGTCGATTATTTTATCCCTCACGTTTCTTCTAACTTTTTTGTGGAAGGACTAAAAAAAGGACTTAGTGAAAAAGGAATCGGTATGGCCGATGAAAAATGGTTCATGAATCTTTCAAGAGTTGGCAATGTTGGTTCTGCCTCTATTTACTTGGCTTTGGAAGAATTAATGAATTCAGGAAATTTGAAAAAAGGAGAACGTATTCTATTATCTGTCCCTGAAAGCGGAAGATTCTCTTTTGCGTATGCTTATTTAACTGTTTGCTAATGGAAACTACTTTACTTTTAGAAAAAAACGCTGTCGAAAATTTATTGCCTCAAAAGTTTCCTTTTGTTATGGTTGATAAAATGTATTCGTTTACCGAGACCTCATTGGTTGCGGGATTAAAAATTGAAAACGATAATATTTTTTCCGACAACGATACCTTTTTAGAAGCAGGTTTAATCGAGCATATGGCGCAATCTGTGGCTTTGCACACAGGCTATCAATTTTTCCTAAAAAACGAAACAGCCCCAACAGGCTACATTGGATCGATCAAAGAAATTGAAATAAAAAAGTTACCCAAAGTCAACGACACAATTCAATCGACCATAACTATTTTACAGGAGTTTGCCGGAATTACTCTGGTAGACATCGTAACGTATCTGAATAATGAAGAAATTGCGAACGGACAAATGAAGACCGTTTTAGCCAAATAATATAATAGGAATGAAAACCGGAGTCGACATACAAAACTACCTACCCCACAGAGCACCATTGCTTATGGTGGATTTAATTTTGGATATAAATTCCAGTTTTGTAGAAACCACCTTTTTGATCCGTGAAGACAATATTTTTGTTGACAACAACATTTTTATTGAAGCCGGGCTCATCGAAAACACCGCACAAACCTGTTCCTCAATTGTAGGCAAAAAATATTTTTTTGACGATGACGGAACAGAAAATGAAAACGTAAATGTAATTGGTTTCATCAGTGCTATAAAGAATCTGAAAATACATGCACTGCCAAAAGTTAATGACACTATTATTACCAAAGCAAATTTAGTTTCAAAATTTGCGGGTGACGATTATACTTTATGCACCATGAGCTGCGAAAGTTTAGTTGATGACAAACTACTTTTAGAATGCGAAATTAATCTGTTCATTCAACAAACGATTTCGGCTATTTCATAACTTCTCCCGAAAATAAAAAGGCCATGGAAAAAGAAAAAGTACCACAAGACAACGGCAATTTAACCAAAAATAATCTCAAAGAACTGCTTTATGCCACCGATGAAAATGGCGACTATACCACAACTTTAAGTACAGGTTGGGAACCTAAAACCATCGCACTATCCAATTCGATTGATGACATAAACGAACGAATTGCCGAAGCAAAACAACAGGTAGAAACGGGTGAAGTAAGTCCGATTTGTTATTATATGGAGCTTAATAAAATGGATCTCACTATCCTTTCCAGTTATGTTGGAATGTGGAAATGGCGTGTAAAAAGACATTTTAAACCCTCTGTTTTTGCCAAATTGAGCAATGCTACTTTACAGAAATATGCCGATGCTTTTGAAATTTCAATAGCTGAATTAAAAAATATTAAAACCGCGTAATGCAAACTAATTTTACACATCATCAATCTGCCCATTGCGAAAATGGAGTAGCTTCGAATTTGTTAAAAAACAACGGACTGAATATCAGTGAACCAATGGTTTTTGGTATCGGCTCCGGACTTTTCTTCGTATACCTGCCGTTTATAAAAGTCAATCATGCACCGGCCATTAGTTACAGAACTTTGCCCGGACAGATTTTTAACAAACTGGCGAGTCGTTTAAACTTAAAAATAAAAAGACAAAAATTTTCTTCTGTAATAAATGCCAATAAGGCCTTAGATGAAAATTTAAAAAATAATATTCCAACCGGATTACAAGTTGGCGTGTACCATTTGAGTTATTTCCCTGATGAATACCGCTTTCATTTTAACGCACACAATTTAGTGGTTTACGGAAAAACCGAAACCGATTATCTGGTGAGTGATCCTGTAATGGAAACCGTTACCACCCTGACACATGACGAACTGGACAAGGTGCGTTTTGCCAAAGGAGCTTTTGCACCAAGAGGACAAATGTACTATCCGATTCAAATTCCGAAAGACGTTGATTTAAAAAGTGCTATTATAAAAGGAATCAAAAATACCTGCCGCGATATGTTGGCGCCAATGCCTATTGTGGGTGTCCGCGGAATCAAATCTGTTTCCAAACAAATCCGAAAATGGCCTGTAAAACATGGTACTAAAAAAGCCAATCACTATTTGGCACAAATGGTTCGTATGCAGGAAGAAATAGGTACAGGAGGCGGAGGTTTCCGATTTATTTATGCCGCTTTTTTACAGGAAGCTTCAGTGATTCTAAACAATGAAGAATTAAAATCCCTTTCAAAAGAAATGACACAGATTGGTGATTCATGGCGTGATTTTGCCGTTGAAGCCTCAAGAATTTACAAAAACAGAAGCGCCAAAGAAGATGCCTACAATACAATTGCCGATGAACTTCTGGACATTGCCAATCGTGAAGAAATCTTTTTCAAAAAACTAAAAAAAGCTATTAGCTAAGAATATTTTGCAATCCATAATAAAAATAGAATCCCTTTCGAAAAAGTACAAAAATGCAGATCTGTATTCTTTGAACGACGTTTCGCTGGAGATTAATCAAGGACAGATTTTTGGGTTATTGGGACCTAATGGTGCCGGAAAAACCACTTTAATCTCCATGCTTTGCGGGCTGATCAAACCAACCTCAGGGCATTTCACGATCGATGGGCTGAATTACACCCATCATTCCTCCAAAATCAAAAAAATTATTGGCGTTGTCCCTCAGGAATACGCATTGTATCCTACTTTGACAGCCCGAGAAAATTTACATTATTTCGGAAGCATGTACGGACTAAAAGGCAATTACCTAAAAGACAAGGTCATTGAAACCTTAGATCTTTTAGGATTGTTAAAATTTGCCGACAAGCGTATTGAGACTTTCTCAGGCGGTATGAAGCGCAGAGTCAATCTGATTGCCGGAATTTTACACAATCCCAAAGTTTTGTTTTTAGACGAACCAACTGTTGGCGTTGACGTACAATCGAAAAATGCCATCATAGACTATTTAAAATTCTTAAATCAAAACGGAACCACCATTATATATACGTCACATCATTTGGCAGAAGCGGAAGACTTCTGTACTCATATTGCCATTTTAGATCGCGGCAGAATTTATGCGCAAGGTACCCCTTCAAGCTTAATTGCTTCTACTGAAGAAGCCCGCAATCTTGAAGAAGTTTTTATTTCATTAACCGGTAAAGACTTTAGAGATGGTATATAAAATTTGGATGTCGGTCGTAAAAGAATTCCTCCTGCTCAAGCGAGATCTGGGTGGTTTGATCATTTTATTCATCATGCCTTTGGTTTTGGTAATCACAGTAACCTTAATTCAGGACAGTACTTTCAAAACCGTTAGCGATAATAAAATTCAGATTTTACTGGTTGATAACGACAAAGGTTCAGTGTCTAAAACCGTTTTTGATAATTTGGAGAAAAGTCAGCTTTTTAGTGTGGTCACACAAATTGATCATAAACCCATCACGGAAGAAATTGCCAGGGAAGCCGTTTACAAAGGAAAGTTTCAGCTGGCCATTGTAATTCCGGAAAAACTAAGTGTTGATCTGCAAACCAAAATTGATCAGAATGTTGAAAACATTGTGAGCAAAATGGGGCTAACAGAAACAGATACTTCGGCTCAAGCCAAAAAACCGGCAGTAATTAAAGAAAAGGAAGTTAAATTGTATTTTGATCCTGCGGTTCAAATGAGCTTCAAGAATGCTGTGATGAGTTCCATCGATAAGATGATTTCTCAAATCGAAACAAAATCCATTTATACCACTTTTCAAAATCAGCTGGGAGAAGGAAATGCCGAATTTGAACAAAAAAGTTTCATCACCTTTAAAGAAATTATTCCCAAAATAAACAACAAAGAAGTGCGTCCGAACTCCGTACAGCATAATGTTCCGGCCTGGACACTTTTTGCCATATTTTTTATTGTAATTCCTTTATCTATCAATATTGTAAAAGAAAAATCTCAGGGAACGTTTGTTCGTTTATTAACCAATCCGGTTTCTAATATTGTGGTTATAATCGGTAAAACCATCACCTACTCTGCCATTTGTATGATACAGTTTTACATGATGGTCGCTGTGGCAATCTTTTTATTTCCGCATATTGGTTTGCCTCCTTTGAATGTTGAAGGCCATTTATTTTTAATGAGTGTTGTAGCCTTATTTTCAGGTTTCGCGGCCATTGGTTTCGGAATTTTATTGGGAACGGTCGCAAGCACGCAGGAACAATCGGCTCCTTTTGGTGCGACAAGTGTTATTATCCTGGCGGCGATTGGCGGAATCTGGGTTCCTGTTTTTGCAATGCCCGGCATCATGCAGCTTATAGCTAAATCATCACCCATGAACTGGGGGTTAGAAGCTTTCTATGATGTTTTACTCCGCAACGTATCTTTCCTTGAAATCATTCCAAAAATAAGTTTGTTATTTTTGTTCTTCATTATCACAACATCCATTGCATTATTCTATGACAAAAAGAAAAGAACAGTTTAACGAAGCAACCGAACTAACCGTTTCACATGAAATCAGAATTCGTTTTAACGAAACGGATCCGCTTGGAATCGTTTGGCACGGCAATTATATCACCTATTTTGAAGACGGACGTGAAGCCTTTGGCCGTCAACACGGACTTACCTATTTGGATATTGCCAAAACAGGCTACACAACTCCAATCGTAAAATCGAAATGCGAACACAAATTGTCTTTGCGTTATGGCGATGTGGTAACCATAGAAACTACGGTAATTGACACACCCGCCGCCAAAATGATCTATCGTTTCAGGATACTGGACGATAAAGGTGAAGTGGCTTGTACCGGAGAAACCGTTCAGGTTTTTTTAGATCAGGAAGGAAATCTAATGTTGACCAATCCTCCTTTTTATGAAGAATGGAAACGAAAAGTTGGGCTGTTGAAGTAAAACACGAATGGCACGAATTTTCACAAATTTAAGAATAAAACAAGCAGTGCAAATCTGCCTAATCTGCTAAATCTGCGTGCTATAAAAATCACGCTGAAATAAAATCATAAAATGTTAAAAGAAATATACATTACACAAACCAACTGCATCACACCATTAGGTTTTGATGTCGAATCAAACGTTGAAGCAATTCTTCGAGGGAATTCCGGCATTCAGCTTCACAATGATATTTCTTTAATGCCCAATTCATTTTATGCATCGATTATTTCTGATGAAAAAATAAAGAGTGCCTTCGCAAAAATAAGTTCTGAAACAAAATATTCCCGTTTAGAAAAAATGATGATTTTGGCTTTAGAACCCATTATCAAAAATTCGAGAGTTGAATTAAACTCAAAAACTGCTTTTATTCTTTCGACCACAAAAGGAAATGTAACAGCTTTAAAAGATAATTCTGTTGACAGTTTTGCTAATGCACATTTAGATATTTTGGCAAAAAATGTTGCCACTTTTTTCGGATTTCAAACCCAACCTATTGTGGTTTCGAATGCTTGTGTATCCGGAGTTTTAGCCATTTCTGTTGCCAAAAGAATGATTCAGTCAGGTCTTTATGACCATGCTTTTGTCGTGGCGGGTGACGAAGTTTCAGAATTTGTTTTGTCCGGTTTTAATGCTTTTCAGGCCATGAGCGACTTGCCTTGCAAACCGTATTCTAAAAACAGAACTGGTGTAAGCTTGGGGGAGGCGACGGCCGCAGTGTTAGTTACCGCCGAAACTGCAAATGCCAAAATAAAAGTTATCGGAGACAGTTCGATAAACGATGCCAATCATATTTCTGGTCCTTCAAGAACCGGTGAAGGTTTGTTCAGAAGTATTCAAAATGCTTTGAAAGAAGCTCAAATTGAAGCTGACAAAATCGATTATATTTCAGCACACGGAACCGCAACGCCTTTCAACGACGAAATGGAAGCGATCGCTTTAAATCGTTTAAGTCTGCAAAATGCCCCAGTCAATAGTCTGAAAGGATTTTACGGTCATACCTTAGGCGCTTCGGGATTGTTAGAAACTGTAATTGCCATTGAATCTGCTAATCAAAATATACTTTTCGAATCAAAAGGTTTTGATGAAATAGGCGTAAGTGAATCAATAAATGTTATTGAGAAAAATGAAGAAAAGACAATTGATTTTTTCCTGAAAACAGCTTCCGGATTTGGGGGTTGTAATACGGCGGTGATATTTGAAAAAGTAAAAAATGATTAGCCACGAATTGCACTAATTTTCACAGATTAATTAGTGTAATTTAACCCCAAAATCAATTCGTACTAATTTGTGCAATTAGTGTTAAATTAAAACAATGAATCCAAACAAAACTCATATACAATCCTATTGTACCATCGAAAACAACGAAATTGTTTTGAACGGAACTTCGGTATTCAAAATTGAACCAACTAATTTTAGTGATTTCTCTAAACAGGCCTATCGCAATTTTGATATTCAATACCCGAAGTTTTTCAAAATGGATGCTTTGAGTAAACTTGCTTTTTTAGGAGCCGAATTGCTTTTGAGTCCGATAACTTCTGATGAAAAAGAGAACAATATTGCCTTGGTTCTGGCCAACAAATCCTCAAGTCTAGATACCGATGTTAAGTATCAGGAATCTATTTCCGACAAAGAAAACTACTTTCCGAGTCCGGCAGTTTTTGTTTATACCCTGCCAAATATTTGTCTGGGCGAAATAAGTATCCGTCATCAGCTGAAAAGTGAAAATTCTTTCTTTATATTTGATGCCTTTAACACTGAATTTATATCCAATTATTCTGCTATTCTCCTGAATACAGATAAAGCCGATATAGTTCTTTGTGGCTGGGTAGAATATTTTAATGACGATTACAAGGCGTTCCTTTGCACAATTAGCAAGGAAGAAAACACAAAATATACCAACGAAACTATCAATACATTATACAATAAATAATCATGGAAGCATTAAAAGAAGAATTAAAAAACAAAATCATTACTACTTTAAACCTTGAAGATATCGCGATCGAAGATATTGCAGATAACGATCCTTTGTTTGGAGATGGTTTAGGTTTAGACTCCATTGATGCGCTTGAATTGATCGTGATTCTGGATAAAGATTACGGAATTAAACTGGTAGACCCGAAAGAAGGAAAAACCATTTTTCAATCCATCGAAACTATGGCGGCGTACATTAGCGCTAACAGAACTAAATAGACTGCTTAGACTTTCTTAGATCTTTAGACTACTTAGGTAAAATTCTCTAAAACCTAGAACCCTCAAAATCTAAGAAGTCTAATATCTAACAATCTAAGCAAGTCTAATATCCATTAATCTAAGCAAGTCTAAAAATGAAAGGTGTTGCAATAACCGGAATGGGAATTATCTCCTCGATTGGAAATTCAGTCGAAGAAAATTACATTTCGTTAATCGAAAATAAAGTTGCGGTAACGCGAATCGAAAACATCGAAACGATTCACGCTGCTATAAATAAGGTAGGGGAAATTAAAAAAACCAATGATGAATTGGTTCAGGAATTAGACCTTACTCCCGATAATAACTTTTCGAGAACTGCGATGATTGGCACTTTTGCAGCGAAACAAGCTGTTCAAAATGCCGGAATTACGGCGATAAACGAATTCAGAACCGGACTCATTTCGGCGACAAGCGTGGGTGGGATGGATATGACCGAAAAGCATTATTACGATTATTTCAAACATCCTGAACTTGTCAAATACATTACTTGTCATGATGCCGGCGATGTAGCCGAAAAAATTGCAGAAGAACTGGGATTAAAGGGGATTGTAACCACTATAAGCACGGCTTGCTCATCGGCAGCAAACGCAATTATGCTGGGGGCAAGACTTATAAAATCCGGAAAACTGGACCGCGTAATTGTAGGCGGAACCGACGCTCTGGCAAAATTTACAATCAACGGATTCAAAACCCTCATGATTTTATCTGACGAATACAACAAACCCTTCGACAACAACCGAAAAGGACTAAATCTGGGTGAAGCAGCTGCTTTTCTGGTTTTAGAATCTGATGAAGTCGTTCAGAAACAAAACAAAAAAGTTCTGGCCCGTGTGTCAGGTTATGGCAATGCCAATGATGCTTTTCATCAAACGGCTTCTTCAGAAAATGGAGACGGTGCTTACCTGGCCATGAAAAAAGCCTTTGACATTTCGGGTTTAAAACCAAGTGAAATTGACTATATCAACGTTCACGGAACAGCCACTCCAAACAATGATTTGTCTGAAGGAAGAGCTATACTTCGAATTTACGGTGATGAAAAAGTACCCGATTTTAGTTCGACAAAACCTTATACAGGACATACTTTGGCAGCTGCTGCCGCCATTGAAGCTGTTTACAGCGTTCTGGCGATTCAGAATAATGTGGTTTACCCCAATCTGAATTTTGAAACACCAATGGAAGAGTTTGACTTAAAACCGCAAACAACTTTAAAGAATAAAAAAATTGAACACGTTTTATCAAACTCTTTTGGGTTTGGAGGAAACTGTTCCACCCTTATCTTTTCAAAATGCAATTAAAAAAAACATATATAAATGGAATAGGTTGTATTTCGACTCAAAAAACATTTGATACTGTTTTTTTAGAAGAAGCCACACACAACCTCAACGAGAATGTGCTTAAAATCGTTCCGCCGGTTTACAAGGATTATATTTCTCCTGCTGCCATAAGAAGAATGGCAAAAGGTGTAAAAAACGGAATCGTGGCCTCGGCAATTGCCATGAAAGATGCACAACTCGAAAATGTGGATGCCATTATTACCGGAACAGGATTAGGATGTATTGAAGATTCTGAAAAATTCCTGACCAATATCCTCGATAATGATGAACAATTCTTAACACCAACTTCATTCATTCAATCGACTCATAATACGGTTGGCGCTCAAATTGCGTTGTTGCAAAAATGCAACGGTTATAATTTTACCTATGTCAATGGAGCTGTCTCTTTTGAATCGGCACTTTTAGATGCTAAAATGCAAATTGAGGAAGACGAAGTACAGTCTGTTCTTGTGGGCGGTGTCGATGAAAATGGCGATTATACTACTGCACTTTTTAAATTGTCAGGACGTATCAAACCAGACGATCAGCAACCCTACAACCTTTTAGATTCTACTACAAGCGGTGCCGTTTATGGAGAAGGTGCCAGTTTTTTTGTTTTAGAAAATGAACGAAAAGAAACTACCTATGCTGAAGTTCTGGACATTGCCATAGTAAATACTCTGGAAGAAAATGAAATTGAAGCAGAAATCAGATCCTTTTTGAAATCCAATCAATTAGAAATTTCAGATGTTGATGCCTTGATTTTAGGATTTGACGGTAATGCAGATTTTGAAAATTATTATAAAAATCTAACCCAAAAGGACTTCGCTCAAACTCCGCAATTGTATTACAAACATTTGAGTGGTGAATACGATACAGCTTCGGCTTTTGCTTTATGGATGGCGTCTAAAATTTTAAAAACTCAGGAAATCCCTGAAATTATAAAAGTAAATTCAGTCGAAAGACCGGCTTACAATACGATTTTATTGTACAATCAGCTCAACGGAAAAAACCATAGTTTTACGTTACTTTCAAAATGATAACGCATAAAAACATTTCGTTATTCTTTCTCTTTGTATTGCTGCTACTGCTTCTTCTGAATCTCTATACAGCAATTAACGGAGCGTGGTTTATCGCAATTGTTTTAATTTGGTTAGGCGTAAATGCTGTGGGCTCTGCTGTAATTTCTTCTAACTATCACGTAAAAGCTTACTGCAATAATTCCTCAGAAACCCAAAAGAAAATTGCAATTACTTTTGATGACGGACCCTCTATTTTTACTCCGGAAGTTTTGGCTCTTTTAAAGAAATATGAAGTCAAAGCTACTTTTTTCTGCATCGGAAAAAACATCGAAACTCATCCTGAAATCGTACAACAAATTATAGCAGAAGGACATTTGGTTGGCAATCATTCATACAGCCATTCTTCTTTTTTTGATTTTTATAATGCTAAACAAATCACAGCCGAAATTCAGAAAACAGACGCTCTTTTAGAAAAATACACCTCCAAAAGAATAAACTTTTTCCGCCCGCCCTACGGAGTTACAACACCCTCCATCCGAAGAGCTTTAAAACGTACCGGCCACAAAGTAATAGGATGGAATATTCGCTCGCTGGACGGTGGCACAACCAACCAAAGTTTAATTTTCAACCGAATCATAAAACATATTTCTCCGGGAGGAATTGTACTTTTGCACGACACAGGTGCACACTCTGTTTTGGTACTGGAACAGTTTTTGCAATTTTTGCAGCAAAACAATTATAAAGTAATTTCAACCGAAGAACTTTTGAATCTTAATCCTTATGAAAACTGAACGCGGATGAAGCAGATTCGCTCACGCGAAGACGCGGATAAAAACGGATTTTAATACTTTAATCTGTGAGAATCCTTTAATCTGTGGCAAAATAATAAAGCGCAATTCGTAATAAATATGAAAACTAAAATAGCACTCTTAATTTTATTTATCTCAGGCAATTTGTTGGCTCAGGAACAAAAAATGTCTGATGCTGAAGTTACCGCTTTCAAACAAGATGTAAATGTAGTTTCCAAAAAAATAAAAACCCTGAGTACTGATTTTGTTCAATACAAACACTTGGACTTTTTATCGAAAGATATTGAAACTTCGGGAAAAATGATTTTTAAAGAACCTTCTTTACTGCAATGGCAATACAAGAAACCATACAATTACAGTATTGTTTTTAAAAACGGAAAAATACTGATTAACGACGAAGGGAAGAAAAGTGCCGTTGATATGGGCAACAGCAAAATCTTTGGCAGAATCAACAAATTGATTGTCGGAAGCGTAAGCGGTAATATGTTTGACGACAAGGAGTTTGTCATTTCTTATTTCAAATCAAAAGGACAGAATATAGCGAAGTTTGTTCCTAAAGATGCTACTTTAAAAAAATACATCAAACAAATTGAACTGACTTTCGACAAAGAAGAAGCAACTGTAGTTCAGGTAAAACTGTTAGAATCCTCTGAAGATTATACCCGAATTGTACTTAAAAATAAAGTGATCAATGCAAAAATCGACGATTCAGTTTTTAATAATTAATTGCTTCCTTGCAATTGTTCTGGTTTCTTGCGGTTCTGTCACAAAAAACTATACTCCTAAAAAATTAGACCGAACGTCTTATCAGGTCCCTTATTTCGCAGATTCAAAAACCGATTACGTTTATAAAACCAACATCACAGTTTACGGTCATGAAATGTCTGGAATTTTCATCGCCAAAAAAATCAATGACACTACACATCGTATTGTATTCACTACCGAATTTGGCAACAAATTAATGGATTTTGAAATTTCTGAAACAGACTTTAAAATCAATTCTATTATATCCGAATTAGACCGAAAAATCCTTATCAATACTTTAAGAGAAGATTTTCGCTTGCTGCTGAAAAAAGATTATATCTTTCAGCAACAATTCGAAAATGAATCAGCAGACATCTATAAATCACAGGATGGAAAACGTGACAACTATCTTTTTATCTCCAAAAAGGACCAAAAGTTAGAGAAGGTCGTTCAGTCTTCTAAAACAAAAGAAAAATTTACACTGACATTTAGTTCAGAAAACAATATTTTTGCTGAGAAAATTTTGATTAATCATCAAAATATTAAGCTGAAAATTGAATTAAATTATTTGAAATCAGAGTAAAAAAATTAAACTAAACCTAAACTTAAATCAGACCAAAAATGAAAAAAATAACCGTAATTGCCTTTGTTTTATTTGTTGGAATTATAACGTCAAATGCCCAGGTAAAGGTTAGTCCGGGATTTCGCGGAGGTTTAAATATATCAGATTTAAGTAATATGCCGGGGAATAGCAGTTCAAAATCTGATTTTTATATTGGTGCATTAATGGCCATAAAATTCAATAAATATTTTACGCTGCAACCCGAGTTAAATTATTCGAGACAAGGTTCTGAAATTCGTCTGTCTTATTTAGATTTTGATAACAATACTTCCCGTCGCAGAAATCAGAAAGCCGAAATCAACTATCTTACACTGGGAGCTGTGGCTAAATTTAATTTTAAAGGAAAAGGTTTCCACGTGTTAGCCGGACCCTCTATAGATTTTAAAACCAATGATAATTTTGACAAATTTGGAGAGAACCCTGTTGATGTTGACTTTGCCATTGTTGGTGGAGTTGGGTATACCCTTCCAAATGGATTAACTTTTGAAGCCCGATTAAAACAAGGTTTAGTTGATATTTATGGTTACGACGGATATGATTATGATAATGAAAACAGACGCTATTATGATGACATTACTTTAAATCAGGTTTTCCAAATTGGTATTAGCTACACTTTCAAAGTAAAATAAATTAAATCATGAACAAAAGAAATTTAATAATTATCGTATTGGCCTTGTTTGCCTTAACAAGTTTACAGGCACAGGTTACCTTTAAACCAGGTTTGAGAGCAGGAGCTTCTTTTTCTACATTCTCCAATACACGTTCCGACTATAAAACTGATTTTTATATAGGTGGTTTTGGTGAAATCAAATTAACCAAAATTTACACCTTACAACCCGAAATCACATACAGTCAGCAAGGTGCGAGTAACGTTAAAACTTTTATCAGTTATAATAATGGTAACGATGTTGTGAGTTTGAAAGATTTAGAAATTGATTATCTTTCCATTGCTGTAGTCAATAAATTTACTTTAAAAAATGGCTTTCAATTTCAGGCCGGCCCCACTTTAGACTTTAGATTACAGGACAATTTGCTTTATGAAAAATCAGATATTGATCTGGCTTTTATCATGGGTATTGGTTATAGATTACCATCCGGATTAACTTTTGAAGCCCGTTTCAAAAAAGGAATTGTGGATGTTCTTGACAGTGATTATTACGGAAGCAATGCCAACAATAGCGATTATTGGTTTGGTGATTATAATACAAATGTTAGTTTTCAATTAGGTATTTCATATCCTTTTGGCAAATAAAAAAATATGGTTTTAAAAGATTTTTACAAAGTTCTTTCCGAAGAAAAAACAGGAGATTCTAAATACACAATTTCGATTCTGATCAATGAAAAACACGACGTTTTCAAAGGTCATTTTCCGGGCAATCCAATTATGCCGGGAGTTTGCATGATTCAGATTATAAAAGAACTTACGGAGTCTATCTCCAAAAGTACTTTGATAATGCAGACACTTTCCAATGTGAAATTTATGGCGCTAATCAATCCGGAAGTAAATCCGGAATTACGCTTAGAACTTGATATTGTTACAACAGAAGAAGATTTGGTTAAGGTGAAAAACACCACTTATTTTAACGACACCGTTGCGCTGAAACTGAGCAATGTGTACAAAAAAATATAACTATGAAATTAGTATTGTCATTGTTTTTATGGGTTCATTTTGTGAGTACTCCGGATTTATCCAGCATCAGAAAAATGTATGCCGACGTCACAAAATCGGAAGCAAACGCTAAAGAATTTTCAGAAAAACTTTCCGGTATTTCTGCCGACGATGATAAAATTCTGGTAGCCTATAAAGCAGCTTCTATTTTATTGGATTCGAAATTTAAAAACCGGTTAAAAGATAAAATGGATCGTTTTAAAGAAGGCGCAAAGTTATTGGAAGCCACTATAAAAAATGATCCCAATAATATCGAAATGAGAATGATTCGCCTGAGTATTCAGGAGAACGTTCCCGGAATTACCGGCTATAGAAAAAACATTAAAGAAGACAAAAAATACCTCACCGATCATTACGCAGAGCAAAGTGCTGCTTTAAAAGAATATCTAAAAAACTTTGTTTTACAATCAAAGAGTTTCTCCGAGAAAGAGAAACAATTTGTGAAGTAGATAAAGGAAAAAAAAGTCATGATACCTACTTTACCACAGCAGGAATTACTAAACGCTACAAATTTTTGTGTGATTGTACCAACGTACAATAATCACAAAACATTGAAAAGAGTGTTGGATTCTGTTTTAGATTTCACTTCAAACGTTATTATTGTTAATGACGGCTCGACCGATGAAACTTCTGAAATTCTGAAGCACTATTCGCAATGCACTCAGATTCATCATCCTAAAAATCTGGGAAAAGGAAGAGCTTTACGAAATGGTTTCAGAAAAGCAATCGAATTAGATTTTGAGTATGCCATTACAATTGATTCAGACGGACAGCATTTTGCTACCGATATTCCGAATTTTATTGCTGAGATTCAAAACCATCCTAATTCATTATTGATTGGGAGCCGGAATATGACTCAGGAAAATGTTCCCAAAAAGAGCAGTTTCGGAAATAAGTTTTCTAATTTCTGGTTTAAATTTGAAACCGGAATTCAACTCGACGATACTCAATCCGGTTACCGACTGTACCCCTTGAAACTCATTCCGAAACAATTTTACACGAATAAATTTGAATTCGAAATTGAAGTAATAGTTCGCTCTGCCTGGAAAGATATTGTGGTTAAAAATATTCCTGTTCAAATTTTGTACGATCCTGCTGAACGAGTTTCGCACTTTCGTCCGTTTAAAGACTTTACCCGCATCAGTATATTAAATACTGTTTTGGTTATTTGCGCATTGCTGTACATCAAACCCAGAGACTTTTTTAGAAAAGCAAAAAAAAAAGGTTTTAAAAAATTCTTTTTAGAAGACATTTTAGAAAGTAGTGATTCCAATTTCAAAAAATCGGCGGCAATTGCTTTGGGAATTTTTATCGGGATTTCTCCTTTTTGGGGTTTCCAAACCATCCTGCTTTTAACTTTTGCTACCTTATTTAAGCTTAACAAAGTGATCGCTTTTCTGGCTTCAAATGTGAGTTTTCCGCCTTTCATTCCTTTTGTTATTTACGGATCTTTAAAAATGGGGAGTTACTTTGTTTCAAACGATGTTATGCTAACTGCAAATGGTTCGGTTACACTTGATGATATTCAAAAAAATGCAACACAATATATCGTGGGAAGTCTTATTTTAGCATCCGTTTTAGCGCTCTCGGCAGGTCTGGTAAGTTATTTACTTTTAACCGCTTTTAGCGCTAAAAACAAAACAAAGATTACATAACGTCTTGCCACAGATTGAAAGGATTAAACGGATTTTTTTTAGCCACGAATTTCACAAATTAGTATAAATTAATTGGCGAAAATTCGCGAAATTCTTGACTAATTGACAACAGCATTTAAAATCAATTTAATCCTTTCAATCTGTGGCGAAAAAAACTGTAAGCAAAAACAATAATAAATAAACATGCATCAATACTTCTACGCCATTCATATGTTTGTAAACCGAAGAAAATCTTTATCGGTTGTTCTGGCTATTTTGATCCTTTTTGTTTTTGGATTTTTTGCCTCTCAAATTAAATTTGAAGAGGATATTACCAAACTGATTCCCACGAATGATAAAACAGATGTCACGGCAAAAGTGCTCAAACAGCTTAATTTTGCTGATAAAACTACCGTTATTTTCAAACTCGATAAAAACGGTACCGAAGACGATCTAAAAGAAATGGCAACTGCTTTTTCAGACAGTGTTACTCAATCCTGCAAACCCTATGTAAGCGGTATTCAGGGAAAAATTGACGAAGAAAATATTCAGGAAACCATCGATTTTGTCTACCACAATCTGCCTCTTTTTCTGGAAAATAAAGATTACGAAGTCCTGCAAAGTAAACTTCAAAAAGACAGCATCGCGGCGACAGTTCAAGGAAATTATAAATCAATTATCGCTCCATCCGGATTTATCACGAAAGATTTTATTTTACAGGATCCGTTGGGAATCTCCTTTATCGCTTTAAAAAAATTACAGCAATTAAATATTGGTGACGATTTTACGCTTGACAATGGTTTTGTCATGACCAAAGACAAAAAGAAATTACTTCTTTTTATTACCTCAAATCTTCCTTCAAGCGAAACCGAACAGAATACCATTTTTGCAGCAAAACTGAAATCCATTCAGGACAATCTGAATCAGAAATTCAAAACCAAAACCTCGATTCATTATTTTGGCTCTGCCCTGATTGCAGTCGCAAATGCCAATCAAATCAAAAGTGATATCATCCTGACCACATCAATCGCGATGTTTACACTCATGCTCATTTTGATTTTGTTTTATAGAAAAGTATTGATTCCGGTAATTATTTTTCTTCCTACTGTTTTTGGTGCTTTGTTTGCCATCGCCTTTTTATATTTTGTAAAAGAACAAATTTCTGCTATTTCATTAGGAATTGGTTCTATTTTACTGGGAATCACCATTGATTATTCCCTTCATATTCTCACGCACTACAAGCATAACAGCGATATAAAAACCTTGTACAAAGACATTACTATGCCGGTAATCATGAGCAGTTCAACAACGGCTGTTGCCTTTTTGTGCCTGCTTTTTGTAAAATCAGATGCCTTAAATGACTTGGGAATTTTTGCTGCCGTTATCGTAATGGCTTCGGCATTTTTCTCTCTTTTAATTATTCCGCATCTCTACAAACCGAAAGAGAATAACGTAGAACACAAGAAAAATGTGATTGATAAACTGGCTCATTTTTCCTTTCACAACAACAAATTTCTAATTGGTTTTTGCATTTTAATAGTTATTGTTTCCTGCTTTACTTATAAGAATGTAGGATTCAACAACGATTTGTCACAACTGAATTTTATTCCGACAGAAATAAAAGCGGCTGAAAAAGATCTGGAAGAAAGCACTAGCCTCACCTCCAAAACCATTTATGTCGCAGCCTACGGAAATAGTATGGAAGAGGTTTTACGAAATAACTCTGCCCTGTTCTCCGATTTATCAAAAGAAAAACAAAACGGCAAAATATTGAATTTTAGTTCTGTTGGCGGTATTATGCTTTCGCAAAAGGAGCAACAGCAAAAAATCGATCGTTGGAATTCGTTTTGGGACACCAACAAAAAACAGCTTTTACAAACACACCTAATTGTCGAAGGTTCCAAACTCGGATTTAAACCTACGACTTATACCTCTTTTTTCGATCATTTGAATTTCAATTTCAAACCCATTTCCGCACAGGAATATTTGAAAATACAGGCTTTACAACTGAAAGAATTTGTAACCGAAAAAAAGGGATTCTTCACCATTTCTACTCTCGTAAAAGTGAGCCCTGAACAAAGAGATTCTTTCGTAAAATCAACTGATACTAAACAAAATCTGATTGCTATTGATCGTCAGCAGATGAATGAAACGTTTTTCAGTACTTTAAAAACCGATTTCAACACACTGGTAAATTACTCGTTTATAGCGGTGATTCTAATTTTATTCTTCTTTTTCCGAAGACTGGAATTGGTTATTGTAAGCTGTATTCCAATTGCTTTAACGGGAATTGTTACGGCTGGGATTATGGGCATTTTTGGACTTCAGATGAATATATTCAGCTTGATTGTCTGTACCCTGATTTTTGGTCACGGTGTCGATTTCAGTATTTTTATGACCAGTGCCCTTCAAAAAGAATACACGACCGGAAAAAACGAAATTGCCATTTACCGAACCTCTATCATTCTTGCCGTAATCACAACAATTTTAGGAATCGGTGCAATGATTTTTGCTAAGCATCCGGCTTTGAGATCTATTTCATCCGTGTCTTTAATCGGGGTTTTTGCGGCACTTATTATTACGTTTATTTTCTACCCTATTCTTTTTAAAATATTCATTTCAAACCGTTCAAAAAAAGGAAATCCTCCGTTTGTCTTACGCACTTTTATACACGGTGTCATCTCTTTTTTCTATTACGGTATGGGCGGAATTTTGATGTCGCTTTTCAGCATCACTATTATGCCGCTTATTCCAATAAAGGAGAAAACAAAAATGAAAGCCTTCCGATACGTGATCTCAAAATTCATGAAATCGGTGCTTTATTCCAATCCGTTTATTCATAAAAAAGTCGTGAATAAATTTGGAGAAACCTTCGAAAAACCGGCCATTATTATTGCCAACCATTCTTCGTTCATTGATATTTTGGCAATGGGAATGTTGAGCCCTAAAATTATATTTTTAGTAAGTGACTGGGTGTACAACTCTCCTATTTTTGGCGGTACCGTTAGAAAAGCAGGTTTTTATCCGGTTTCGGAAGGAATTGAAGGTGGAGTAGAACATTTGCGCCAAAAAGTAAACGAAGGGTATTCGTTAATGATTTTCCCCGAAGGAACGCGTTCTGAGAGCAATCAGGTTAAACGTTTTCATAAAGGAGCTTTTTATCTGGCTGAAGAATTTAATCTGGATATTATTCCTGTGGTCATTCACGGAGCATCAGAAGCGATTCCAAAAGGCGATTTTGTCATTCATCACAGCCATCTTACGATTTCAATTCTGGAAAGAATTTCTCCGGACAATACTTCTTTCGGAAAAAATTATGCTGAGAGAACCAAGCAAATGAGTGCTTTTTTCAAAGAAGAGTACCAAAAAATCCGTCAACAATTAGAAGGCCCGGACTATTTCAAAAAAATGCTTTTACACAGTTTCGATTATAAAGAAATCGAAATCATCAATAACGTCAAGAGCGATTTAAAAGAGAATCTGGAAGTCTATTATCGTTTAAACAAACAGCTTTCGGCGAAAGACAGAATACTCCATTTATCCAATGATTATGGACAATTAGATGTATTACTGACCTTGCAGGAGCCTCAGCGAAAAATAACTTCGTTTAATTTTGACGAAGAAAAACGAGCGATTTCAAAAACCAATTATTTCCTCAAAAAAAGAAAAATCTCTTATTTAGATACGCTTGAACCGGCTTTGCAAAATCAATATGATGTTCTTTTGATTTCCGATAAGAATCAGGTGAATGATCTTGAAAAAATCATTTCTCTAACTTCTACAGTAATCTTGCTCAATCCTTCTGATTTAAAAAACACTTTGATTACATTTGACTTTGAATGTATTTTTGAAGATAACAGTATAATTGTATTAAAGAAAAAAGGAGCATGAAAGAACATTACGATGTTGTAATTGTTGGCAGTGGATTGGGTGGATTAGTCTCTTCGATTATTCTCGCCAAAGAAGGTTATAGCGTCTGCGTGCTCGAAAAAAACAATCAGTATGGTGGAAATCTCCAGACTTTTGTACGCGATAAAACTATTTTTGATACCGGAATTCATTACATCGGAGGCTTAGGAGAAGGACAAAACCTGTTCAAATATTTCAACTATTTGGGCATTATGGAGCATCTTAACCTCAAAAAAATGGACGATAACGGTTTTGACATCATCTCTTTTGAAGACGATCAAAACGAATATCCTCATGCACAGGGTTACGCTAATTTTACTTCCCAGCTCGTACATTTTTTTCCGGAAGAAAAAACCGGTATTGAGGAATACTGCAAAAGAATAAAAACAATTTGCGAATCTTTTCCGCTCTACAATTTAGAATGGGAAGGTAAATACGATAATGAAATCTTAGGCTTAAACGCCAAACAGACGATCGATGAATGTACCCAAAATGAAAAACTGAAAGCAGTTCTTGCGGGTTCTAATTTTTTGTATGCCGGAATTGCCGACAAAACACCTTTTTATGTTCATGCACTTTCTGTAAATTCCTATATTCAAAGTTCGTGGCGCTGCATCAATGGCGGAAGTCAGATTACCAAGCAGCTTTTAAAACAGCTCAAAAAATACGGTGGTGAATTTTACAAATACAAAGAAGTTACCCGTTTTAATGTTCAAGATAAAAAAGTAACTTCGGTAAACATGAAGGACGGAACCCACGTTTCCGGTACGTATTTTATCTCAAACATCGAGCCTAAAACAACTCTGAAAATGACCGGTGAGGAGCATTTCCGAAAATCATTTTACAGTAGAGTTCAAAGTCTCGAAGGCGTAATTTCGGCTTTTAGTCTGTACATCGTTTTTAAACCGAAAACGTTTAAATACATCAATCATAACCATTATCATTTTAAGAAAAGCAGCGAAGTCTGGACTGCTCATAACTATGATGATGATTCGTGGCCAAAAGGCTTTATGGCCTCAATGAATGCCTCCAAAAAACAGGAAGAATGGGCAGAAGGGATGACTTTCATTACCTATATGAAATACGATGATGTAATTCCCTGGGCAGCTACTTTTAATACTACGGTTGAAGAAAATGACCGTGGAGAAAGTTACGAAGAATTTAAATCCAGAAAAGCGGCAAAGTTTTTAGAAGAAATCGAACTGAAATTTCCGGGTATCAAAAACTGCATTCAATCCGTTCATACCTCGACGCCGCTCTCGTATCGGGATTATATTGGCGGGCACAATGGCAATATGTACGGATATGTTAAGGATTCAAATAATCCGATGAAAACACTGATTCCCTCAAAAACCAAACTGGATAATTTGTATCTTACGGGCCAAAGTATCAACATGCATGGTGTTCTCGGAGTAACTATTGGAGCCGTGGTAACCTGTTCTGAAATTGTTGGTAAAGAATATTTGGTAAACAAAATCAATCAGGCATCTGAATAAAAAGCTATGAAAAACCGAATTATATTCTTTTTATCTATCGGTTTTTTAGCGATGCTGGCCTCTTGCGGAACATCAAAATCAATGCGACACCTGCCTGAGATTGCCAGGTACAATGCGACAAAACCTATTGTCACTAAACTATCGGACAGTATTTCTATTTCCGGAAAAAATTCGCTTTTAAAAAACAAACAAGGCCTTTGGGAATTGTATGCCGAAGGCGATCCGCTAGAAATCGGACTCAACACGGGTGCCTTATCAGATTCGCTTTTAAAAAAACAAGAACATATTTTCTTCTCTAAAATACGAGATATCGTTCCGTCAAAATTTCAGCGGAAACTTCTTCGTCATTTCCTGAAATGGTACAACCGAAAACTATATTTGAATGTTCCGGAAGAATATCAAACCGAGATTTTTGGAGTTTCACAATATACCTCACCTGATTTTAATAACATTGCACCACAATACCATCGCAGTTTGTACCTGCATGCTGCACACGACATTGGTCATGCCTTGCAGGATTTGGCTTTAGTGGGCTGTTCGTCTTTTGCCGCATGGGGAGAAAAATCGGAAGACGGAAATTTAATTCTGGGGCGCAACTTTGATTTTTATGTGAACGATGCTTTCGCCGAAAACAAAATCGTGGCGTTTATCAATCCGAAAGAAGGTCACAAATTTATGATGATTACGTGGCCCGGAATGATTGGTGCAGTTTCCGGAATGAATGCAAAAGGACTAACGGTTACCATTAATGCCGGAAAATCTGAAATTCCGTTAATTGCCAAAACACCCATCTCAATTCTTACCCGCGAAATATTACAGCACGCCAAAAACATAAACGAAGCAATTGCTATTGCCAAAAAAAGAGCCGTTTTTGTATCCGAATCAATTATGGTGGGAAGTGCCGAGGATAACAAAGCCGTTCTGATTGAAGTCACACCTCAAAAAATGGACGTTTACGAGACTCCAAACGGCAATCAATTATTTTGTTCGAATCATTTTCAGGGAGAAGATTTAAAAAACGAAAAACGTAACCAGTTTCAAATGGCCAACAGTCATTCTGAATATCGTATGGAAAAGATGAAGGAACTTTTTACTGAAAATCCGAAAATCGATCCTGAAATTGCTTCTGAAATTCTTCGAAATAAAGAGGGTTTAAATAATATAAGTCTGGGATATGGTAATGAAAAGGCACTTAACCAGCTGATGGCCCATCACGGTGTTATCTTTAAACCTGCGACAAAACAGGTTTGGGTGTCTACAAATCCGTATCAATTAGGCGAATTTGTCTGTTATAATCTGGATAGTATTTTTAAAGAAAGAAAAACGGATCACATTGTTTCCCTGCAGCAAGTAAATTTAGACATTCCAAAAGATCCTTTTTTAGAAACAATAGCCTATAAAAATTACCGAAAATTTAGAGTCGAAGACCACAAATTTGATTTGTATCTAAAAAACAAAGAAACCATAAGTCCTGAATTTATCCCGAATTACCAATCGTTAAACCCTGATTATTGGGTTGTGTATTACAAAGCAGGGTTGTACTTTTATCAAAAAAAAGAGTACCGTCTTTCTCAGTCCAATTTTGAAAAAGCACTAACAAAAGAAATCACAACTGTTCCTGATAAAACAGTCATTGAAAAATATTTAAAAAAAATCAAAAGAAAATTACAATGATTCCATTAATAGAAAAAAATTCTTTAGAAGAAATTAAAATTTTTCAAGAGCAGAAGTTAGCGGAACTATTACACTATATCAGTCAAAATTCTCCTTTTTACAAACGTCTTTTCGCCGGACAAAATATTGACCTTTCGAAGATTAAAACCCTTGAAGATTTACAGCATTTACCCGTAACAACAAAAGAAGATTTACAAGAGTACAACGATGATTTTTTATGTGTTCCGCAACATCAGATTATTGATTATGCTTCTACTTCCGGAACTTTGGGCGATCCTGTTACTTTTGGTTTAACCGATTCTGACCTGGATCGTCTGGCTTATAACGAAGCCATTTCGTTTGCCTGCGCCGGAATTGCCGAAGGTGATGTGGTACAACTGATGACGACAATTGACAGAAAGTTTATGGCCGGTCTGGCTTATTTTCTGGGATTGCGAAAATTAAAAGTGGGTGTAATCCGCGTTGGTGCCGGAATTCCGGAATTGCAATGGGATTCCATTTTAAAATACAAACCGTCTTACCTGATTACCGTTCCTTCCTTTTTACTGAAATTAATCGAATATGCCGAAGCACACGGAATTGATTACAACAACTCCAGCATAAAAGGCGCCATTTGTATTGGCGAACCTTTGCGAAATCAGGATTTTTCAATGAATACTTTGTCAAATAAAATCATTGAAAAATGGAATATTAAGTTGTTCTCCACTTATGCCTCTACCGAAATGAGCACCGCTTTTACCGAATGCGAACATGGTGTTGGCGGTCATCATCATCCGGAGTTGATCATTGTTGAAGTTTTAGATGAAAATAATATACCTGTAAAAGAAGGTGAAATTGGCGAATTGACTTTTACTACTTTAGGTATTGAAGCCATGCCTTTACTGCGTTTTAAAACCGGAGATATTGTTCAATTACACAACGCTCCCTGCGCCTGCGGGAGAAATACCTTACGTGTTGGTCCGGTTGTTGGCCGCAAAAAACAAATGATCAAATACAAAGGCACAACACTTTATCCGCCTGCGATGAATGATGTTCTGAGCGGATTTGACAATATCGAAAATCATATTATAGAGATCTCTACCAATGATTTGGGAACCGATGAGATCCTGATAAAAATAGCCGTGAAAAATCAGACTCCTGAATTCTTGCAGGAGATCAAAGATCATTTCAGAGCCAAACTAAGAGTAACCCCAAAAATTGAATTCGCTCCAAAAGAAGCGTTGAATCCTTTGGTTTTTAACCCGATGAGCCGAAAACCTATTCGTTTTTTTGATTACCGATAAATTTAAAGGTACAAAGGTTCAGAGGTACAAAGGTTATCAAAAAAATTTTAAGCCTTTACTGCTCTGCACCTTTTGAACCTCCTATCATGAAAAAAAAGTGTAAAGTAGCAAAGGTTCGGAGGTACAAAGTCTTCTAGCAGCCCAATTAAAAAACCTTTCTCACTCTGAACCTCATATCACGAAAAAAAGGGGCAAAGTAGCAAAGGTGTAAAAGCACAAAGTTTTCTAACTTCCTAATTAAAAAACCTTTGAACCTTTGTCACTCTAAACCTCTGATCCTTATATCAAGTAAAAAATGGATCAAAAAAACCTCTGTACCTTTGCCTCTCTGAACCTTTGAACCTCAATTGGGTACAAATTGAACTAAATGTTGTAATTTTGCAAAAAATATTGAAGATGGTCAAGATTGGCAACATAGAATTACCCGAATTTCCTTTATTACTCGCACCGATGGAAGATGTGAGCGATCCACCGTTTCGCAGATTGTGCAAAACGCATGGCGCTGACTTAATGTATTCTGAATTTATTTCGTCGGAAGGATTAATTCGTGATGCTATCAAAAGTCGAATGAAGCTGGATATTTTTGATTACGAACGTCCTGTTGGAATCCAGATTTTTGGTGGTGATGAAGAAGCAATGGCACTTTCGTCTAAAATTGTTTCTGCCGTAAAACCGGATTTGGTGGATATTAACTTTGGATGTCCGGTAAAAAAAGTAGTTTGCAAAGGTGCCGGAGCAGGAGTTTTGAAAGATGTCGATCTGATGGTACGTTTAACCAAAGCGGTGATCAGAAGTACCGATTTACCTGTAACTGTAAAAACACGTTTGGGCTGGGATGATAGCTCTATTAATATTGATGAAGTAGCCGAAAGGCTTCAGGATATTGGTGTTCAGGCTCTGACAATTCACGCCAGAACCCGTGCACAAATGTATAAAGGTCATTCGGATTGGTCGCACATTGCACGTGTAAAAAACAACCCGAGAATCACCATGCCTATTTTTGGAAATGGCGATATCGACAGTCCTGAGAAAGCATTAAAATACAAAAATGAATACGGTATTGACGGGATCATGATTGGCCGTGCTGCGATTGGTTATCCGTGGATTTTTAACGAAATCAAGCACTATTTTAATACCGGTGAGCATTTACCTTCTCCTACCGTAATTGATCGTGTTGAAGCGGCCAGAAATCATCTGCAATGGTCTATGGATTGGAAAGGCGAACGCTTGGGAATTGTTGAAATGCGCCGTCATTACACCAATTATTTCAAAGGAATCCATTCGTTTAAAGAATACAAACAAAAACTGGTTACCACAGACGAACCTGAAAATCTTTTCGCTGTTATGAAAGAAATCGAACAGGTTTATGCCGGATATGAGTTTGTTTAAAATATAAAAAAGAGGAAGTTTCATTTACATGGCTTCCTCTTTTTGCATAAAATCATTTAATTCTCAAACTCGAGAAATGCATCATTTTCATAATAAAAAATGAATGCGTCAAACAATTGATTTATGGATGGATTTTCTAATTCTTCTTTTGCATTTTCTACCACATCTTCAATACTTGCACCATCCAATGTTTCTACCCAACCCTTTTCTTTTACTTGTTTTGGCAAATATTCATCTGAGTCTGGTGCAAAATCACGACTATCAAGTGAAAAAATTCCTAAGGTATCTAAATTCCATTCGCCAGAATTTGGTGGAAGATAAAACCATTCTAAATTCTTTTCCGGATGCGATAATACATCTCTAATACTTATTAATTCCATACTATTTTCACCTAAAATTACACCTGAACACGTTTCCATTTCCCTTTTTTATAAAAGAATATTGCAGCAAGCGTTATGGCTGTTTCGGCAACCGGAATAGCTATAAAAACTCCTTTTGGCCCCATATTAAAATGTTTGGCTAACGCATAGGCTAACGGAATCTGGAACAACCAAAACCCAAAGAAATTAATTCCTGTTGGTGTCCAGGTATCTCCTGCCCCATTAAAGGTATTGGTCAAAACCATCCCTATTCCGTAGAAAACAAATCCGACGCTCATAATTTGCAATGCTTCGACGGCAATACTTTTTACCAAATCATCATTCGTAAAAAACGAGATAATATACTCGCCAAAGCACAAGGTAACAATCATGATAACTGCCATAAAAATCACGTTGTATTTTGCTGTAGTAAAAACTGATTTTTCAGCACGATCCACTCGTTTGGCTCCCAGATTTTGCCCCACCAAAGTCGCAGCGGCATTACTCAATCCCCAGGCCGGAAGAATAAAAAACATCATTATTCTAAGAGCCGTCTGATAACCTGCCGATCCGTGATCGCCTCCTGTGGTAGCTACTAATTGTGCCAGAAAAATCCAGCTACAGGAAGCTATCACAAACTGTAATATTCCAGGAGCTGCAATTTTAACTAAGGCTTTTATTTGCGTGAAGTCTGGTATTAAATAAGAAACTTTAATTTTTAAGACTCCATTTCCATAGAACAAATGATAAATCTGATACAGAACACCAAGACTTCTTCCTGTAGTGGTAGCAATCGCGGCACCAACTAAACCAAACGCAGGAATTGCTGCAAAACCATTAATTAATATCGGACATAAAATAATATTACAAATATTGGCAATCCATAAACTTTTCATCGCAATAGCAGCATTTCCCGCACCGCGGAAAATTCCGTTAATCAGGAATAAAAAGGTAATACTTAAACTGGAACCAATCATAATTTGAGTATATCTAAAACCATGTTCGGCTGCATCTGCAGATGCTCCCATTAAAAGGAGGATATCTTTGGCATAAATAATTCCAAAAATGCTCAGAAAAATACTCAACACAAATGCAACAAATATCGCCTGCATTCCTGCTTTTGCTGCGGCAACAGGATCCTTCTCTCCAATTCGTCTTGCTACAACAGCCGTTGCAGCCATACTTAATCCGATGTCTAGAGAATATATAATTGTTAAAACAGATTCGGTTAATCCAACCGTTTGGATTGCAAAACTGCTGTGCTCCAAATGCCCTACAAAATACAAATCGACTAAAGCAAAAACAGATTCCATCATCATTTCCAAAACCATCGGAATGGCTAATAGAATGACTGCTTTTTTAATGCTTCCTGCAGTATAATCAAAAGACTCATCTCCCTGGAGAGCCTGTTTTAAAGTAGTGTAAATTTTAGAAAATAGATTTTTCTGTATGGTAGTTTCTGTCATAATAAATTAAGATAAATGATAAAATTCGTCCAGATGCAACGATCTGAACTCAAAAAACAAACGTAAGTATCCTAATTATTCTAAAAATAAAATAGGACTAGGCAGAAACTATCATATGCTGTAGATTTTTAAGACGGTAAATATAGGTAATATTTTTCTGGTAGAAATACTAATCAAGAAGCTTTTTACTCACACGGCTGCTGGCAATTAAAGAAGCAACAAAACCAAGTGATACAATGGTTGCCATCACGATGAGTACATTTTCTAAAGTAAAAACTACCGGATAAGCCAAAGTAGGTGTCAGCATAATCAAATTGTATTCTTGTTGAAGCAATACTAAAATGATTCCCAGAACAAGACCAATTATACCTCCAAAAACACTTAACAAGGTTCCCTGAAGAAGGAATATTTTGCGTAAACTGGTGATTTCTGTGCCCAGGTTAAAAAGCGTTTTCAGATTGTGCTTCTTCTCTAAAATCATCATAATTAAAGCACCCACTAAATTAAAAAGGGCCACAATAATTACCAGTGTAAAGATCAGGTACACTACAATGTTTTCGGTATTGAGCATCTTATACAAAGATTCGTTAAGCTGTGCTCTGTTTTTTATAGTGATTTTATTTTTGAATAATTTTTCCAGCTGAGATCTGATCTCAGTTTCATTGGCGTTTTCTTTCAGATTGAATTCTATTCCGGAAATCTGATTTGATTTATACATCAGTAATTCCTGTGTCAGACCCAAATCAGCAAAGACATACTTTGAATCTAAATCTTCACTGATCGAATAAATTGCGACAGGTAAAACGTCTGTTTTATTAAACGCTTCTTCCGGATTTTCGATCGCTCCTTTTCCGGGTTTAGGTGCAAATATTTGCAAAGGATTTTCGAAATCAAGAATTCCCAACGAAAAATCACGAGCAATTCCATAACCAATAACCACCTGATAGGTATCCGGTTTTAGCCATTCTCCATTAAAAAGTTTTTTCCTGATATCGTTAACAACAACATAGTTTTTGTCAACACCTTTTAAATAGGTTACCAGCTGTTTGTCTTTAAACAAAAACAAAACCCGTTCTTCGATAATCTTACTGTAGGAAGCAATTCCTTCAATATTTTTAAGCTGTGTTTCCTGATCCGGCGTTACAAAAAACGATTTTCCGTAAGTGCTGCTTATTTTCAGATCAGGATCTATTTCGTTAGTGAACGAAAGACTGAAGACTTTTAGTCCGCTAAAAACGGACAAAACCACAAACAAAGCCATCGTTCCAACAATAATTCCCATGCTGGCAATACGATTGATGATATTAATAGCATTGTTTTTACTTCTGCTAAAAATATAACGTTTGGCTATGTAAAGGGGGAAATTCAATTTATGATTTTCTTCTTTTTTCTAAAAGATCACGGTTTTCAATTGGGTTCTCTCTGTTAGATAACGCATTATCAATCTTTTCGATATAATCTAAAGAGTCATCAATAAAAAACACCAGGTTGGGTACACGACGCAATTGCAAACGCACACGTTGTGACAAATCGTGTTTGATTAAAGTTGTATTTGACTTTATGCCTTCTAAAGTTTCTTGGGCTTTATCCTGAGGAAAGATGCTTAAATAAACTGTCGCTACCGATAAATCTGTAGTAACACTAACTTTGGATACTGAAATTACTAAATTAGTGATTCCGTTTTTTCGCACTTCACCTTGCAAAATATCAACCAAATCTTTTTGGATGACACCGCCTATTTTTTTCTGTCTGTTTGTTTCCATACTGCAAAAATACTATTTTTAAATTTCAATCGGTGCAATTTCAAATGAACAATAGGATGATTTTTGTATTCTCGTTCAATTTCTTTCAAAAACAGCTCTCCTTCTAAAGAAAATTCAGCAAATACTCTACTTGTTTCAACATTTTGAGAAGTTGTAAAACATGATAAAGGTCATTTGTTTTATGTGGATTATTTCACAATTTTAATGGAAATAATCCAACACTTCCTATTATGAAAAAGAGAGAACCTATCAGTCACATTATGACTAAAAGCGTCATTACTGCAAGTGAAAATGACGACCTTAAAAAAATAGTTGAACTTATAAAACAACACACTATCCGGCATATTCCAATCGTTAGAGGCAAAGAAGTAATTGGTATCATAAGCCGTACGGATATTAATCGCCTAACTTTTGGTGCTTTGTTCGAAGGACAGGAGGAGGCAGACGAAGCTATTTTAGAAATGCTCAGTATTTCTAAAATCATGACTTCAAAGCCAAAAACCGTTTCATCGGATACCAGTATTCGGGATTTAGCTCAAATTTTAGTTACGGAGGAATTTCACGCACTTCCCGTTGTCGACAATGGCAAACTTACCGGAATTGTAACAACAACAGATGTTATGAAATATTTACTTGAACAATACGATTAACTTTAAATAAAAAACCTTTTCACCAGTCTATTTCCGGTGAAAAGGTTTTCTATTTAAGTCCTGAATCAACTTTACTATTGCACGGTTTTGGAAACTTTTTAAAAGTTAAACTTAAAACTGTAGTTGATTACTATTATCTGTTTTGCAACCATCCTTCTGGATTGTTATTGGATGTATTTTGAAGAATTAAAAACTTAATGATTGTTTTTCCGGTGTCACCACTGGTTCTCACTTTTCCTATGCTTTGTTTTACATTTACTTTATCACCTTTCTCCACAAAAACCTGACTAAGATTTTGATAAACTGTAAAATAATCTCCATGCTGAATCATAACAGCTCTGTTGATTGGAGACAAAACAATTACACTCGATACTACTCCTTCAAATACGGCACGGGCACTTGCTCCTTGTTCTGTTGTAATCTCAACTCCTGAATTATGCACCGTTAATGACGGATAAAGAGGGTGAGGCTGATCACCGTATCCTAACGAAATAAATCCTTTTTCTACCGGCCATGGTAATTTTCCTCTGTTGGCTTTAAAGTCGGCAGCTAAAATTTTTCCTTCCGGAGTCAATGCAATTTTAGAAGAAGAAACCGGAGTTTTAGATGCTGTCGAACCAGGATTTTCTTTTGCTCTTTCCAGGGCAGCTTTTCTGTTGGCTTCTGCAATGGCTTCACGAATCAAACGATCAATTTGCCTGTCGATTCTTTTGGCTTCCTGCTGTTTGCTTCTCGTATCGGCAATAATTTTGTTCTTGTCCTTTTTAATCGAATTAACTAGTTTTTGCTGCTCTTTCTTTTCCGTTTCTAAACTTTGTTTTTCTTTTTCATTTTCAGCAATAATCTTCTTCTTCACAATACGCTGACCGTTTAATCTGGCATTATAGTCTTCCAGCTCCGCAGTTTTAGATTGAATTTCTAATCCCTGATTTTTTCTGAAATTGGTATATTGTTTTAAATATTGTGCTCTTTTGTAGGCTTGCAAAAAGCTCTCTGAAGATAAAATAAACATGGCTCTGCTTTGCTCAGATCGGCTTTTGTATGATTTAAGAATCATTTTTGAATAATCTGCTTTTAAAACTTCCAGCTCTTTTTTAAGTTTATTAACCTTAACCTGATTAATATACATATCATTACTCAAAAGTTTTTCCTGTTTTGCAGTAGTATTAATCAGCTTTTCTTTCAGCTTGATTTTATTGGATTGAATTAAATAAACATTTACTGCCGATTTTTCTTTTTTCTTTACCGATTGCAGCATCTTTTCATTATCTCTAATTTCCTGCTGAATCTGAGCTTTACGCTGTTCCAGTTTTTCTTGTTGCGAATCTTGTGCCCACATAAAAGTAGTGGCACATATAAAAATTAGGCTTAGGAGAAATTTTGGCATGTTTATATTTTCTTTTTGCAAATTTACTTAATTATAACTTTCTTATAACCGCTTGGCACACTGTAAGGAAAAGAAAGTTCTTCGTTAAACGAAATCGTATTGTAATTTAAACTAATATTTGTTTTTCCTTTTGGCTGAACTGCACTGATTTCAATACTTGTTGGAAGTATTCCCTGATTGAAAACTTTACTGTCGGCATAGGAAATCTGCAAGAATCTGTTTTCTGATGGCTGTGAGATCTCTTCTTTTTGCAGCAGGTATTTTTCAGGATCCAAATAGAATGATTTTTTCAAATTAGAATCTTTTTCATCTTCTAATCGAAAAAGATTATCTACTATCGTTTGTGCATATTTTCCTTTTCTCAAATCATCTAAGGCTTCACCAATCAATAGATTCTGAACTTTACTGTAATCCAGTTCTGTTCCCAGCCATTTACTTAGACTTGTAAAATCGCCTTCGTAATAGGTCCCGTTTATTTTTTCGTAGTAGCTTACTGCTGTTGGCGTAATCAAAGCTTTTGCCATAGTAATACCAAGGAAACGAACACTTACTAAAATTTGTTTGTCTTTTTCAATTTTAATCTCAGCCGTAACATTCTGACTTTGTTTATCGTCAACATATCTCGCACCGGCTTTTACATACAGCGTTGAAAAATCTAACTTATTGTTGTAGTGATTCTCTATTACTTTTTTTTCTTCTTTGGGAGTAATTTCTTTTACTTCACTGGTATTGTTCTGCACTGCAACCGCCTTTGATTTACAAGAAATCATAAAAACGGACAATATCGCTATCGCTATATACTTTTTCATCTGGACTTAATCTTTTACTTTTTTTTCTTTAATAATTCATTTGCCTTCAAAAAGTATTCCTCTTTTTTCTTTGCATCTCCCAATCCATTGTAAGCCTCTCCCAACTGAATATTAAAATTTGCCTCTAGTGTTTTGTCCTCTACCACATAATCGAGTCCTATTTCTAAAACGGTTTTTGCGTTTTTAAATTGCTTTAACTGATTGTTTCCTAAACCGGCATAATAATAAAACTGCGGCTGACTTGGATAAACCTCAATCATGTTCATCGCTCTTTTTGTCATTGGCTCAAATTGTTTCGTCTGAGCATATGCTTCAAGCAAAAGCAAATTGGTTTCACGGTCTGTTACTGAATTGGCTTTTAAATCTTTTTCATAATATTTAATCGCATTTTCAAACTGACCTTTACTGTGATAGAATTTTCCAATTTCTTTGGCCACATCCACATTAGGATCGTTATCAAAATACGAAATGGCTTTCTCTAAATCTGGAGCATACTGTGGATTTTTGTTCGTATAGATCAAAAACTCATTTAAGGTACGATGTTTTATTTTGGAATCAATTTTTGAACTTCCCAAAATTACATTCATTG
Organism: Flavobacterium sp. N502540; assembly: GCF_025947365.1. Lineage (NCBI taxonomy): Bacteria > Pseudomonadati > Bacteroidota > Flavobacteriia > Flavobacteriales > Flavobacteriaceae > Flavobacterium > Flavobacterium sp. N502540. Next base: position 1,715,945 of record NZ_CP110012.1, on the reverse strand, counting down.
CCTTAATCGCTTTATCAGCCTGATTGCCGTCCAGATACACTTTAAACAAACTTACCTGCGCCCATTCTGAAGTTGGAATTTCCTTTGCCAGTTGTTTCGCAACATTTAGCGCCTTATCTGTTTCTTCTGATTTTGAATATAAAAAAATCAGATTTACATAATTTGATTCTTCTTTTGGATGCTGCTTTATCTGCTCAATCAAATTATCAATTTCTGCATTTTGATATTTCCCCTGAGATAAGATTTGCAATCTATAGCGATCACGATCTTCTGATTTCCCATACTTCTCATTCATTTCATTGATCGCCACCAACGCTTTGTCAAACTGATTGGTGATCATATACAGCGAAATCAAATCATCTTTGTACTCTTCATCAAAAACCATTATTTTCTGAATGGTTTCAATTGCTAAAGGATAATTTTTGGTTTCATAACTTACGTCATAAATTCCCAACCAATACCATTTATTTTTAGGATCAAGCTGAGTCGCTTTTTCAAACGAATCCTGCGCGCCTCGATAATCTTTTAAGGACAGATAATTTTTTCCTAGTTCAAAATAAGCTACCGCATCATTGGGTTTTAGCTTGATACACTTTTGTAATGAAGTGATGGCCTTATCATAATTTTCAATTCCTTTTTGTTTCAACGATTCATAAAAAGCATCCTGATACTCATCGATTGCCATAGCAATATCTTCCGGCTCTGTTTGAGCCATAACCGAAATGGGATTGCCAAGCAAAACGAAAAATAAAATTGCGATAACTCCTTTTTGTATCATTTTTTTAAATTTATTTTTAAACAAAAACGAATCTATTCCAACTGATAATCTATTCTAAAACTGAATAATCTCCAATGCTGACACTGCTAAACTTACCATCATAAACCACATGATTTCCAATCATTGCATTGTCAAGCTGTGCATTTTTTATTTGAGAATAGGATTGTATTAAACTGTTGCTAATTGTACTGTCTGTAACGTGACAACCTTTACCAATGGATACATTTGGACCAACTGTTGTGTTTTTCAACACTACATTTTCGCCAATATAACACGGTGGAATGATGGTTGAGTTTTCAAGTTTCACATCGTAATCTACTAAATGCTCCCCGTCATTGTGTAAAAACCCTAACATTCTTGAATTTGTTTCAACAGTAACATCTTTATTTCCGCAATCCATCCATTCATCCACACTTCCGGTTTTAAAAATTTTACCGTTCGCCATCATGGCTTTGATACCGTCGTTGATCTGATATTCTCCACCATTTTGAATATTATTATCCAAAACTCCCTGAAGTTCCTTTTTCAAATCACCTACTTCTTTAAAATAATAGATTCCAATAACTGCTAAGTCACTCACAAATTCTTTTGGTTTTTCTACTAATTCTATAATTTCATTATTAGTATTTAATTTTACAACCCCAAATGCTTCCGGCTGATCCACTTGTTTCACCCAAATAACGGCATCGGCAGAAGGATCTAATTCAAAATCGGCTCTGATTAAAGTATCTGCATAAGCAATTACTGCCGGACCTGATAAAGATTCTTTGGCACACATAATCGCGTGACCTGTCCCTAAAGGTAAATCCTGACGATAGATTGAAGCTTTAGCGCCTAAACTTCCAGCCAGTTCTTCTAAACTTGCTACAAGATCGTCTCCAAAAAAAGCCGGGTCTCCTAAAATAAAAGCAACCTCTTCAATAGGTTCTTTTAAAATTTTGGCAATGTCTTCCACCAATCGGTGCACGATCGATTTACCTGCAACTGGAATTAATGGTTTTGGAACTGTTAAAGTATGTGGTCTAAGTCTTGATCCACGACCCGCCATTGGAACGATTATCTTCATTTTTTTTTATTTATTTTAATGGGAAGATTTCAAAAATCCTCTTAGTTTGGTTCTTGATTTTAACCGTAACGGTTATTTATTCTGTAACTTAAAAAATTTTAACCGCAAAGTTTGCAAAAGGTTATTGGCAAAGATTACAACGCTTTTCATTTTATTTTTAAGATCGCAAGATACAGAAACGGATTACTGTGACTGTGACTGAAAACTATTTTACTCCTGTACTGCCAAATCCGCCTTCTCCTCTTGACGTTTCAGAAAGCTCTTCAACTTCTATCCATTCTGCTCTTTCGTGTTTTGCAATTATCAGTTGTGCGATTCGCTCTCCATTTTCAATTACAAATTCTTCGTTGGATAAATTTACTAAAATAACCCCTATTTCACCTCTATAATCTGCATCAACAGTTCCCGGAGAGTTTAAAACAGTTACTCCTTTTTTGGCTGCCAGTCCGCTTCTTGGTCTTACTTGTGCTTCATAACCAATAGGTAACTCTATAAAAAGTCCCGTTTTTACAATGGTTCGTTCTAAGGGTTTTAACGTAATAGTTTCTGTTAAATTGGCACGTAAATCCATTCCTGCCGAAGCTATCGTTTCGTAGTTCGGTAAAGCGTGCTGTGATTTATTGATAATTTGTATTTTCATTTTTATTATAAAAGATTAAAAAGTACCATTACTTTTTATTCATCATTCCTTTGATTGTTTGTTTTTCGTTATGATACACAAAATAGACAAAGCCCAAAAACAACGGGATTCCAACGAAATAATTTTCTCTGAATCCATAAAAAGAGATAGCCGAAAATACGATTGAAATTCCTAAGTAAGCTCCAATTTTGTTCATATCATAAGGGATTGGATAGTATCTGTTTCCTAAAATATACGAAATCAACATCATACTTCCGTACGCTGAAATAGTCGCAATTGCAGAACCGTAGTAACTGTACTTTGGAATTAAAACATAATTTAAAATCAAAGTCACGATGGCTCCCACAATCGAGATATAGGCTCCAATTTGTGTTTTGTCTGTCAGTTTATACCAAACCGATAAGTTGTTGTAAATCCCTAAAAAGAAGTTTGCCAAAATGATCAACGGCACCACTTTCATGGCCTCCCAATACGATTTATTATCCAGCAATAAATATTTTAAAACGTCTGCAAATACAATAACACCCAATAAAATCAATGATCCTAAAATCACGAAGTATTTTGTAATCACGGCATAGGTCTGAGGTGCATTTTCGTTTTTCGCATGACTGAAAAAGAAGGGTTCGATTCCTAATCTGAACGCCGTTGCAAATAAAACCATGAACAAACCTAATTTATAACAGGCTGAATACGCTCCAACTTCAGATTTTGCAAGATTCTCCGGTAACAGATATCCCAGCAAAATTTTATCAAAATGCTCGTTAACTGCGAAAGCAAGTCCTGCCACTAAAATAGGCAAACCATACTTCATCATTTTCTTCCAAAGTACAGGATCAAATTTTCGTCCAAGCGAAAGATAGTTTGGTGAAAGCACGATAAACGTCGCTAAACTCGCCAATAAATTTGCAATGAAAATATAAGCAATCTGGAAGTTCTCGACATACAAATTATCCCAAACAGAATTAGGGTTTGATGCTGCCAGTTTAGGAAGGTACATCAGGAAAAATATATTCAGTAATAGATTGATTATAACGTTACCTATTTTAATGGCCGCATATACCATTGGCCGCTGATTGGCTCTTAACTTAGAAAAAGGAATTAAAACCAAGGCATCTAAAACCAGGATCCATACGGTGTACGTGATGTACTGTACATCTACTTCGGCCAGAGTTGCCAATGTATTTCTAAAAATTAAGGCTGCAAAAAGGAAAATTATGGACGACCAGAATATTGAAATTGTAGAGGTAGCTATTACATTTTTCTTATCGTCTTCGGCACTGTAAAACCTAAAAAATGCAGTTTCCATTCCGTACGAAAGTACCACATTAAAGAAAACCATCCAGGACAAAACAATCGAAACTTCACCGTATTCTGCAGTTGGTAAAATACCTGTGTACAATCTGACTAACAGAAAACTCAGCATTCGCGGCAAAACCGTCGCTAGTCCGTAAATAGCCGTTTGTTTGAATAGATTTTTATATAATCCCAAAATATATGTGTGTAATAAAATTTATAAAACAAAAATAACCAATTCTTTGGTTTATTATTGATTTTGCGCTTCAATAAAAGAACTTGCTGTAATTTTAGTGAGTTAATTTTTCTTCGTCCAAAATTTTAACAAAATGAAAACCTCTTGGCGCGTACCCCTGATTGTAATAGAAACGATGCGCGGCAAAATTTCCGGTAAAAGCATCCAAAACGATACTGCTGCAATCTAAATCCAGGGCTTTCTGTTCGATATAATCCGTTAGTAGTTTGCCAATTCCCTTTGATCTAACGTACGGATTTACGACAAAATTGTCTATTTCAAGATATTTACCTGTCCATAATTTGGTAGCCGACCAGCAACCGGTAATTCCTAAACAAACGCCCTCTTCAAAAACTCCGATCTGGATGTAGTTATGTGGAACCATTTCTGAAAGATATGCTGCGTACTTTTCGACTGAAAGATTTGGATAAAGAAATCGCATGGTTTCAATTTGGTCCAACATTTCTTCAACTGTAGTAAGTTCTTGTACTTGTAGTTTCATCGTTTAAAAAAATAGATTTCAAAAATACTCAATTTTTTCCATTGCTCCTCACAAAATTAAGCCACAACTTCACCTGTAAAATGTATAAAAAAGTTCGAAAATTATATAAATTTCTAAAACCGGTTCTATAGTAACTTTGTAAAAAAGGGAATGAGAAAAGCTAGAATACAACCCTTAAAAAAGCAAAGCATGAGGACAAATAAAGCTAGTTTGTTCCTATAAAAGACAAAGCAACGGGATTGATTCTGCTGAAATGTAACCCTCAAAAAAACAGAGCATTGGGACTAATAAAGCTAGTTTGTTCCCAGAAAAGACAAAGCACTTGGTGATTTATAAAATGGTATTGATTCTCTCTTTTTTACTAAATTGAGAATCACCATTTTATAAGCTTCATTTTAAAAAATAACAACCCTATATATAAAAAAGGAGCCGACATTGATATGCCGGCTCTTTTGCTTTTTCTTATACTGAAATTTTCTTATCCATTTAAAGCTTCCGCTCCACCAACGATTTCTAAGATCTCGTTCGTAATAGCAGCCTGACGTGCTTTGTTGTAAGTTAATTTCAACTGGTTTCTTAATTCAGTTGCGTTGTCAGTTGCTTTGTGCATTGCTGTCATACGTGCTCCGTGTTCTGAAGCAAATGAATCGCGGATTCCTTTATATAATTGTGTTTTTAATGATTTAGGAATCAAAGTCAACACGATTTCTTCTTTTGAAGGTTCAAAAATGTAATCTCCTGTAGAAACTGCAGCATCAGATTTAATTGGAGCTAACGGTAAAAACTGTTCTGTCTGAACAATTTGAGTCGCAGCATTTTTAAACTGATTGTAGATCAATTCGATTCTGTCGTACTCTCCAGTAAGGAATTTCTCTGTTAAGTTATCAGCAATTCCGGCAACATTTTCAAAAGTTAAATGATCAAAAATTGCATTATGATGACCGTGTACTTTATGCGTTTTGCTTAAAACATCATTTCCTTTTTTACCAATAGCAAAAACGTCAACTTGTTTTCCTGCGTAAAATTCGGTACGATTCTTAACCTCTTTAATTACGTTAGAATTGAATGCACCACATAAACCTCTGTTTGAAGTTATGGCTACAAGCAATACTTTTTTTACTTCACGTTGAGTAGTGTAATCACCTCCAACTTCACCATCAAGTGTAGCGGAAAGATTTTGCAACAACTCCGTTAATTTCTCGGCATAAGGGCGCATCGCAGTGATTGCATCTTGTGCTTTCTTAAGCTTTGCAGCAGAAACCATTTTCATAGCCGATGTAATCTGCATCGTCGATGAAACGGAAGTAATTCTATTACGGATTTCCTTTAAATTTGCCATCTATTAATTAGAAAATGTGACAATTTGCAAATTAGATAATTAGAAAAATGCGGAACATTCACTAATTATCTAATTCACTAATTATCTAATTAGTTATATTTTGCTGAAATTTCTTTTGCTGCTTTTTCGATAACATCAGTAATGTTGTCATCTAACTTACCAGCTTTTAACGCATTAAGCGTATCTTTATGTTTGCTGTTTAAGTAAGCTAAGAAATCCGCTTCAAATTCTTTTACTTTATTTACAGGTACGTTTCTTAATAAGTTTTTAGAACCTGCATAAATAATAGCTACTTGATTTTCAACAGGATAAGGATCATTTAAACCTTGTTTTAAGATTTCAACGTTTCTTTTTCCTTTTTCAATTACGTTTAAAGTAACTGAATCTAAGTCAGAACCAAATTTAGCGAAAGCTTCTAATTCACGGAATTGAGCCTGGTCTAATTTTAAAGTTCCTGAAACTTTTTTCATTGATTTAATCTGAGCATTACCTCCAACACGAGATACAGAGATACCTACGTTGATCGCAGGACGAACTCCAGAGTTGAACAAATCTCCATCAAGGAAAATCTGACCATCTGTAATCGAAATTACGTTTGTTGGGATATATGCAGAAACGTCACCAGCCTGAGTTTCGATAATTGGTAATGCAGTTAATGAACCACCACCTTTTACGATAGACTTGATAGAATCTGGTAAATCGTTCATGTTTTTAGCAATTCCGTCATCAGCAATTACTTTACAAGCACGCTCTAATAAACGAGAGTGTAAGTAGAAAACGTCTCCAGGATAAGCCTCACGTCCCGGTGGTCTTCTTAATAAAAGAGAAACCTCACGGTAAGCAACAGCTTGTTTAGATAAATCGTCATAAACAATTAAAGCCGGACGACCTGAATCTCTAAAATATTCTCCAATTGCAGCACCTGCGAAAGGAGCATAAACTTGCATTGGAGCTGGGTCAGAAGCATTAGCTGCAACAATAACTGTATAAGCCATTGCACCTTTCTCTTCTAACATTTTAGCAATTCCTGCTACAGTTGAAGCTTTTTGTCCAATTGCAACATATATACAGAATACAGGTTTACCTGCATCGTAAAATTCTTTTTGATTTAAGATTGTATCGATACAAACAGTTGATTTACCTGTTTGACGGTCACCAATTACAAGCTCACGTTGTCCACGACCAACCGGGATCATAGCATCAACTGCTTTTACTCCAGTTTGTAATGGCTCCGTTACCGGCTGACGGAAGATAACACCAGGTGCTTTTCTTTCTAAAGGCATTTCGTATAAGTCTCCACCAATTGGTCCTTTTCCATCAATTGGAAAACCAAGAGTGTTTACTACACGTCCTACCATTTGCTCACCTACTTTAAGAGAAGCAATACGTTGCGTTCTTTTTGCTGTTGATCCTTCTTTGATTCCAGTTGATGGTCCTAAAAGTACCACACCAACGTTGTCTTCTTCAAGGTTCAATACAATAGCTTCAAGTCCGTTGTCAAATTCAACTAACTCACCATATTGTACATTCGATAGCCCGTAAATACGAGCAATACCGTCTCCAACTTGAAGTACTGTTCCTACTTCCTCTAGCGTAGCACCAGATTCAAAACCTTCTACTTGCTTTCTTAATATTGCTGAAATTTCAGCAGGTTTGATTTCCGCCATCTTAATTTATAATTTAGACACTTTTATGTGTAATAAAACTAATTACTTAACTCTCTTTTTAATACCTGCAATCTGTTTGCAACAGAAGCATTGTATTGTTGATCACCTATTCTTAAAATAAACCCTCCAATGATAGATGGGTCTACTGTATTTTCAATTGTTATTTTTTTATCTGATAAAGTCGCCACTTTTGCCAAAACTTTAGCTTCTAAAGCGGCATCCATTGGGATTGCTGTTGTAACTTTTGCTACTTCAACACCATTACCTTCGTCAAATATTTTTTTGTATTCTAAAGCAATAGCTTCCAGAATTTCAAATCTTTTGTTTTCAAATAATAAATGAAATAACCCTTTAGTTACACCATTTACATCTGCGAAAACTTCTAAAAGAGCACTTTCTTTAACTTCAACTTTTGTAGTTGGGTTTTGAATAAAGGCACTTAATTCTTCATTACTCTCAATTGCCGTTGCAATTGACTTCATATCGTTATTGACAGCTTCGGCAACACCTTTAGAGTTTGCTAAGTCCAGAATTGCTTTTGCATAACGAATTGCTGCTCTTGTACTTGCCATAATCTTAGTTTAGCTTTACGTCACCTAACATTTTCTCTACTAATTTAGTTTGAGATTCTTTGTTAGATAATTCTTCTTTCAATAATTTTTCAGCGATGCTTAATGATAAAGTTGAAACTTGTGATTTCAATTCAGCCATAGCAGCATTCTTTTCACTTTCGATAGCAGCTTTAGCTTGCTCGATCATTTTTTGACCCGCTTCTTGTGCTTCGTTTTTAGAATCAGCAATCATTTTCTCTTTCATTTCACGAGCTTCTTTTAGCATCGCGTCACGCTCTGCACGAGCTTCATTCAAAATTCTTTGATTGTCAGCTTGTAAGTTTTCCATTTCTCTCTTTGCATTTTCTGCAGAAAGTAATGCATCTTTAATACCTTCTTCCCTTGCTGTAATAGATTCCATAATTGGTTTCCAGGCAAACTTTACTAAAAGTAAAATCAAAACCAACAAGATTAGCGCTTGCCAAAAGAATAAACCGAATGAAAAATCGTTAATTAACTTATCCATTTTATAACTATATTAAATATTTAATTTCTTTTTTTAAAAGTAACAACACCTTTAACCAACCGTTAAAGATGTTGTTATTTTTTTCTTTATTAGTTTTTTCCTAAGATTAAAGCAGCAAACGCTAAACCTTCTAATAAAGCCGCGATAATAATCATCGCAGTTTGAATTTTACCAGCAGCTTCTGGTTGACGAGCAATCGCGTCCATAGCAGATCCACCGATTTTACCTAAACCTAAACCTGCACCGATTACTACTAAACCTGCACCTACTAAAGTTGGAATTGTTCCCATAAGTATTTATATATATAAAATTAAACTTCTAAATTAAATAATAACATTGTCTTCGTGTCCGTGACCGTGATCATGGTCGTGATCCGCAACAGCCATACCAATAAACAATGAAGATAACATTGTGAAAATGAACGCTTGCAAAAATGCAACTAAAACTTCAATTACCGAAATAAATAATGTTAGTCCTAAAGAGATTGGCAAATCTGCCGCTAAATTTTTACCTACGAAAATCATCGCGATCAAACTCATAATTACTACGTGACCTGCAGTAATATTTGCATACAAACGAATTAATAATGCAAATGGTTTTGTTAATGTTCCTAAAACTTCGATTGGAGCTAAAATAATTTTCATCGGAACTGGTACTCCCGGCATCCAGAAAATGTGTCCCCAATAATCTTTGTTCGCACTAAACTGAGTAATGATAAAAGTAAACGCAGCTAAACAAACTGTGATGGCAATATTTCCTGTAACGTTAATTCCAAGTGGAGTCATACCTAATAAGTTTAACAACCACACAAAGAAAAACACCGTTAGAAGGTAACCCATAAATTTTCTGTATTTTTTCTCTCCAATATTTGGAACAGCGATCTCATCTCTGATGAAAATAATAAGCGGTTCTAATACTCTTCCGAAACCAGTTGGGATTGGTCCTTTTTTATAAGACTTCGCTAATCCGGTAAACATTAAAAATAATAATACCGAAACAAAAAGCATTGACACTACATTTTTTGTAATCGAAAAATCTAATGGTTTTTCATTTTCAGGATGTCCGTGGTCATTAAAAGTAATAGTTCCCGCAGCATCTGTTTTGTAAATTTTACCGTGAACTAATTTGTAAAAGTTTCCGTCAACTTCAGCAACTGCTTCACCGTGGTGTAATTTTGAAGAAGAGAAAATTTTCAAACCTCCGTCAATAAGAATTACAGGTAATGGAAAACCGTAATGTTTATTTTCTTTTTCATCTGAGAAGAAAACAAAATCATGAGAATCTTGTAAGTGATGATCAATAAAAGCGTCCACTTTTGCTTTTGGGTCAAGAGCTGCATGCTCCTCTTCTGACGGCGCGTTATGTGAAATTACTTTTTCTTCATGAGCGGCTTCGGCATGTACATGCGTTGAGTCATTCTCTGAATTTGCAAAACTCATTACTGGAGAACAAGCTACTAAAGCTGCAAGAATAAATTTGAGCGGTTTGTTTGAAATCACCATATCTGTTAAAAATCTTATTTTTTACGTTTCTAAAATTTGGTGCAAAGGTACATTTTTTATTAATATTCAAAAGGATATGAAAAATTATTTTTGAACCTTCTTTTGCATAATCCCCATTTTAATGCTTTTCATTTAATAATCGGACAGTTAAAAGCGTCTGAAATAACAAAAACAAAATAAATGTTATAAAAAAATTGATTTTTTCAACCATCACCTCGCCACTTTTGTTTTCCAAAATCGGTCTCAAAATTAAATAGGCTAATAACATTTGACTGGCGGTCCCAAACAGGAAAGCCATTCCGACAATTTCGAAATTCTTCTTTTTTACTACTAATAATATAAGGTATAAAAATGCTGACAGCGTGAAAAAAATCAAATACAAAAAGGCTGTACTATAATAAAAGTTTTGGGTATTAATTTCTAAAACTGAAAAAAGTGCTTTGTGCAATAAGTAAGCCGCCAAAGCAAAAAAGAATAAATATAAAATGGGTTTGTAGTTTTTTAAAAGCATTTGAAAATTTTTTTTTGCAAAGATGCAATATTTATTTCAAGCTGTTTAAAAGATGATTTACTTTGTTTTATTGATTTCGTTAACCTGACGAATTACATTGTACAAAGCCAATCCAACTCCAATCATGACAAAGATGGTGTTGTAATCTAATTTTGGACTGGGATGATTTTCATCCAGCCAGGTACCAAAATAGGATAATAAAAAAATAATGATCCCCATTTGAACGGGAATATTAATGAGCGGAAGCCACTTGTTCCTTTTGTTTTTGTTCGGTTCCTTTTCCATCTTTTAGGGTTACATCTTTAGTATGAGTCAACATAGTACAGGTAGCGGTAAAATTTGCGCCTGGTTCTATAGACAGTTTTCCTATGGCAACTTCTCCATGAATCTGTGCCGATGCTTTTATATTAAGGACTTCTAAAACTTTAATTTTTCCCTGAAATACTCCTTCAATATCGGCATTATTACAAACTATTTCACCTTTAACAACACCGGAAGCTCCAATAACCAATTTACCTTGTGAAGTAAAATTTCCTATCAATTCTCCATCCAGTCTAAAATCGTCTTTAGCAACGATGTCTCCTACAATAGAGGTTCCTTCAACTATTCGATTCGTTTTTCCTAAAAGTTCTGTTCCGTTTTTTTTTACTTTATCAAACATGATTATGGTGTTTTGGGGGCTAAGTAGGTATCGAGATTTTTCTTAATTTGAACCAATTTGTAATTATCACTCGATATGATAATTGCGGGATTCGGTATTTTATACTTTTTATCGTCTCTAAAAACTCCTGAAATATCTCTGGCGTATGCCTCTGATTTTAAACCGTGAATCACCACAAAACTTTCAGTTCTATTGTATTTATCAAAAGAAGTTGTCAATCTCTCATAATTTTCAACTAATAAAAAGACTCTGATCGCTTCTTCAATCTTCTTACGGGTTTTAGTGTCATTATTAGCAACGACATATACAATTTTCCAGTTTTTACTGTCAACTGAAGTAAAATCAAGTTTTTCTAAAGCTGGTATTTGCTTTTCTAAAATCTCGCGCGCATTTTTTCCTTCATCACTGTTTGGATAATTATCGGCAACTGATTCTAAGCCTTTTTTGTATGCCGCTAAACCATTTACTTTTCCTAAAGTATTGGCTTTTAACAATTCATACTTTGAAACAATTTCATCTCCTGAATATTGATTGATCAGATTATCAATATTATCTAAGACGGTATCAAACTGCTCCTCCTGAAACAATTTATACCATTTTTGGTACTCCTTATCCGGTGATGCTAAATCGCCCGCATTGGTATTGTTTAAAATTTGAGCGTATCTTGAAGTCGGATAATTGTTTGTGATATCTGATTTTATTCTCTCGGCACGGGCAGGATTTGTAATTTGATATATTTTGTACAAGTTATACATTGCCGGCAAAATCAATTTTTCTTCCGGTTTATTTTTTAATAACTGTTCCAGTTTGTCACTCGCCAGATTGTATTCCTTAAATTTTTCTTTGTAAATAAGTCCTAATTGATAGTACGCAAAATTACGCTCTACACCAATACTATCGATGGCAGCTTGTGTTTGAGGAAGTTGTTTTTCGTAGAAATCTGTAGTATATTTTTCAATAACTATAGAATCTTTAAGGGTATTTGCAGCGTTATTATTTAAGGTGTCGTTTAATGCGGCATTATTGGCTGATTTCACAGCGGCCAATCTCCAGTTGCCTTCTAAAACTCGATTACCCCATAATTTCTTAAACTGTAATTTTCCGTAAGCAACTGTGGTAGGATTGTAAAAATAAAAAGTACTGGTACTTGCTGTTTCGTTTCCTGCCGGAGGATTAAATGCTCCTATTCCCGGATTTGCCGTGCCAACTGACTGAGGGTTAACCGCTGTTGGTCCTCCATTAGCATTTGTGTTACGATCGATATTGGCCAGTTTTTCCTTTTCTTTTTCTTCTAAGATTCGTTTCGCCTCGTCTTTTTCTTTGAGTGCCGCGATATAATCATTAAAATAACTTTTTCTATCAGCCGGAGACAAACCGTATACTTTTATGATACTGTCGTTGCGTTTTGCAATTGCTTCGTACTTGATAACATTGTCGAGATTTTTTCTGTTTTTTTCAATAAAAGCAAACTCTCTTGATTTAGGATCTAATTTTACTAATGTACTGTCGTAATATTTGGCAGCAAGAGTATAATTGGTCTTCTTAAAATACATGTTCCCAATATTTCTATAAGTCGACGCTACTAAATAAGAGTCTTTTGATTTTCTGCCCAATGACTTGTTGTAGAAAACCAAAGCATCCTTCTGTTCCTCATTCTTGTCAAAGAAAACTCCCATCTCATAAAATAAAACATCCAGATAAGGTCTGTTTTCACGATCTGCCACTAACTTATTGTACATTTCTATGAACAAATCCTGATCTCCATTTTTATAATCAAACATCTGGGCCTTTTTTGCGTAGGCATGCATCATATATTTTCGATCGGCTTTTCTGTTCATGTCAATTACACCATCATAGTAATAAAAGGTGCTGTCTCTTATCCCGGCTTCCTGATACATCTGACCTAAGATAAAACGGTAACGTGCGCGGTCTTCATTTATTTTGGTAAACTCCTCGGCAATTTTAAGTTTAGCAACTGCACTGTCTTTTTTTTCCAAATTCAAATAAGCTTCAGCCAATAAAGCATTCGCATCCGAAAAAGTCTGCTTGTTCAGATCTGTATTTTTTAAGAGCAGATTGATATTTTTTACCGCAATAGCATCATTACCTAAACGCATATTGGTTTTCTCGCGCCAGATTTTCGCTGTATAAATATTACTGCTGTTCGGGTATTTGTACAAAATATAATTGAATGCCTCCAAAGCCGGAATAAACCTCTGATCGTAGTATCTGGCTTTTCCAAGCATCAGATAAGCCTCGTCGATTTGTGAATTTCGCTCTCTTCCTCCAATATTCATGGAGTGTTTCTGAATCGCTTTTGTGGCCTTGGTCTCCGCCTTTTCAAAATCAGCATTTTTGGGTTTATCCCCTTGTGAAAAGTTCTCATCAAACTGCATCTTTTCGATCGGAAGCATTTTCCAGAAGTTATCCTGATTATTCGCATGAACAGCCTTTAATCCTTTCTCAAGACCAATTCCACCATTATACAAAATGTTGTATTTTGTACTTAGCGCATGGGAATTTCTAGCCAAAAAATTATTTTTCTTGGTAGAACAGGCTATCAAAAAGAATAAAAAAACAATAAAAAAACTATATTTAAGAGTATTCTTTTTCAATAGAAAAGAGTTTATATCAATTAACTTCTAAAAAGGATTTTTAGTATAATGACTTGTAAAAATACGCTTCTTTTTGAAATATAGAAACTTATACTGCAAAAAACAATTCCAGTTCTTGTAAGGTTTCTTCTGAAGTTTGAATGTCCTTCACAATTTCTCCTTTATTTAATGCTACTATTCGGTCACAAACCTCTACGGTATGCTGCAAATCATGACTGGAAACCAGCACGGTAACATTTGGATTATCGGCCAGATCCTTAATGATTTTTTTTAATCGGCTTACCGTTGTCGGATCCAGATTTGCAAAAGGTTCGTCTAAAATAACGACTTCCGGATTTCCGATAAGTGTAGCAATGATACCTACTTTCTTCTGATTTCCTTTAGATAAATCTCTCAAATATTTTTTGTTGTTCAGGATTTCTCCATTAAAAAACTCTTCATGCTGCTGTAATAAAGCATCAATATCGGCTTTGTTCTGATGACGTAAATCACCAATAAAATAAAAATATTCCTCGGGAGTCAAATACCCAATCAAAAAACTTTCATCGAGAAAAGATCCTGTGAAAGATTTCCAGTGCTCGTTTGCATTCACCTGAATATCGTTGTTTACTATATTTCCCGTTGAAGGTTGAATCAAATCGAGTAACAAGCTGAAAAAAGTGGTTTTTCCTGCCCCGTTATTTCCTACTAATCCAAAGCTTTGTCCTTTTGGAATTTCAAGATTATTTATGTTTAAAACTGTTGTACCGTTGTATTTTTTTGAAAGTTGGTTTACTTGTATCATGGTTTATTGATTTTAGATTGCTGATTTAATTGAATCAGTTAAAATTACCTCATTATCAAATTGACAAATTATCTAATTTAATTCTTTTGTTTATAAGCACTTATGGTGCTGTACTTCTCTATTTTATATCTTTTTTCGATCAGTGAAAATACTTTTTCTTTAAAAGCAAAGCCCAAAACTCCTGCCCCTGCTACTAGTGCTAATCCGATAGTTTTATTTCCTAAATACAATCCGATTCCATAAAGTCCTAAAGGCACTAATATCTTCGGCAATGTCAGTAGCATTGCATTAACATTAAACGCTTTTTTGTCTCCAAAGGCCCCTCCCGCCGAACTCAAATCAATTGGCGTTTTTGTAAAAGCACCACCCAAAAGTACCAGATGCGAATTGACTCCTATATTGTAAATTGCGCCAACAACAACCGTTAAATAAATTTGCCATCCAAAGAAAAGATAAAAAGACGCCAGTATTGTAGAGATAAAAGTAGCAATAACAATCAACCACCATTTTGACGTTATGTAACCGCGATATGGAATATTCTGTGTCATCATTAATTGGTAATACGAACTATCCCAGCTCGGTACAAATTGTCCGAACACGAATAAGAACCCACCTGAAACAAATATTCCGGCAAAAATGGTCATCACCTCGGGCTGTTGTTTGTTTCCGAAAAAGATAAGTCCGTAAAACAAAAAGATAAAACTCATTACCAGAGTCGTTTTTGATCTTTTGTTTCTCTTAATCAATTTGATATCGTTTTTAAGAAAGGTTCCTAAAGTCCCGAATTGATTGAGCCACGAAAGATTTTCAGTGGTAGCGATGTCTTCTTTTTGCGAAAGTCCTGCATCTAAAAACAAATTATTCTTGAAATATTTGAAAGTAAACAAATAGAGCCCTATCAAAATCAAAGCAGGAATCAAAAACAATCCTTTTGTCGTATAAAAACCTTGGAAAATTGGCGTTGTAAAACTGGTAATATCAAAGAGTTTATAATACTGTGCGGCTCCTAAAGCGATAATTGCTCCAACAAAAACAACAAACAACTTGTCGATATTACTTAAAATAATATTCAAAAAATTGTTGATATAAATCAAGGAGAATGCCGCTAAAAACCAGAAAATAACTCCCAAAAGGTCATAACCTTCTAAAACTAAAACTATTGAAAAAGGAATAAAAAACAGAGCATGAACCCAATTGAAAAAAGACAAAGCAGTTTTGCCTAATGAAAAATGAACGATGGTCGATTTCCTGAACGGTAGAATTAATAATGGTTTAATATTCAAAACCGGAATTGCCTGCATCAATAAACGAATCACGAGATCGAAAAGAAAATAGTAAATCAAAAATTGGTTGATAGTCACCAGAGGCTCTAGTTTCATTTTTTTTAATATATAGAATGCTCCTATTCCGGCTCCAATAAAAAGCAAGGAAAAATAGACCATTAAAAAGCCTAATAAAACTTTCATCACGACACTGGTGCCGAATGATGCAGATCTAACAAAGGCTTTCCATTCCAGATAAATAAACTTTTTAATCATGGTTATTTGTTTTGAGTTTTCTAGTATGTGATCAAATGTAAGAAAACGTTACAAAAAAAGTTAAAAATAATCGTTTAGTGCCTGTCAATTAACTGTCGTTTGCTACTTTTGCATAAAAAATACAATCATGCCTTCATTCTTAAAACTAATAATTAAAGAGGTAAAACGCGAAACTGCTGATGCTGTTTCTGTACTTTTTAATGTTCCTGAAGAACTAAAATCAGACTATAAATTTATAGCCGGACAATACATAAATTTAAAACTAACTCTTGATAACCAAGAGATTCGTCGTGCTTATTCTATTTGTTCTGCACCGGAAAGCAACGAATTACGCATTGCTGTAAAAGCAGTAAAAAATGGTTTATTTTCTCAATTTGCCAATACGAGACTTAAGGCTGGAGATGTTCTTGAAGTAGGTCATCCGGAAGGAAAGTTTACTTTTGAACCAGATGCTGAAAGACAAAAAAACTATGCGGCTTTTGTGGCCGGAAGTGGGATTACTCCGGTACTTTCTATTATTAAATCGGTTTTAAAAAGTGAACCAAAAAGTTCATTTGTATTGGTTTATGGAAACAAAACTCCTGAAGATACTATTTTTTACCAGGAATTACATGATTTACAATTACAGTATGTAGGCCGTTTTTTCATCCATTATGTTTTTAGTCAGGCTAAGGCTGAAAATGCTTTGTTTGGAAGAATTGATAAATCGGCAGTAAATTTTGTACTGAACAACAAACACAAAGAATTACAATTTGACAAATTTTTCTTGTGTGGTCCTGAAGAAATGATTGATACGGTTTCGGGAATTTTAAAGGAGAAAAATGTAAAAGAATCGGCAATTAAATTTGAACTTTTTACTTCTTCTACTCAGGAAAATAAAATCAATACTTCATTAGAAGGACATACAAAAATTACGGTTTTGGTTGATGATGACGAAGTTTCATTCGAAATGTCTCAAAAGCAAACCATCCTTGATGCCGCTTTAAAACAAGGAATCGACGCTCCATACTCTTGTCAGGGTGGAATTTGCAGCAGCTGTCTGGCTCGTGTAACTTCCGGAAGTGCTGAAATGACTAAAAACTCGATTTTAACGGATAGTGAAATCGCTGAAGGTTTAATTTTAACCTGCCAGGCACATCCTACTTCAGAATCTATTTATGTAGATTATGATGATGTTTAATCGTTAAAATTTCAAAATATTCAAAATCCAAATTCCAAACTTACAATTGGGATTTGGATTTTTTTTTGTTTTATAATTATTAGCAATCTTTGTAAAATTTGAATTTGGAACTTAAAAATTACGTTATGAAATCTGTACAGGAAATTTTTAAAAATAAAGAATATCTTCTGGATGAACCTGAAGTTGAAAAACTTGTGGAATATTGTGAAGAACTTCAGGATGAACTTATAGAATTTAAATTTCAGAAGACAAACAATAAAGAACTCGCCATGCTGGATATGCTTAAAGAAGTTATAAAAGGCTGTGATGCTGTTGAAAAAGAACAAATGGAACACGAACGATTTGGTTATGAAGCACCAAATTATCAAGTCATGATTTCGAATCTAAAAAGTTATATTTATAGCAGATGTCGGGATGAGAAAATTTGGCTCTAATTATAATTACAATAAATGTATTTTTTCGGTAAAATATTGCTGAATTTTTATTATATTAGAGGTAAAATTAAAGCAATCACAATCTCCTGTTCTTGTGTAGATTTGTAGCGCTAAATCAAATTTGTCAACACGTTTAAATCTTAAATATTATGACAATACATCACTTACTTCGTTTATCATTTATAGCCCTTTTTGTAATAACCGCTCTTTTTTGTATCTACTTTATCATTAAGAAACAACAAAATAAAAAAGGACCCAAATTACTTACCAAAGAAAAATATAGTGCCACAATGATTGGTAAAATGACCGAAATAAATGTTTCTGAGAAGAATACTTTTAATATCTGGCCCTACATAAGCAAATTAAAAGCTGCTAAAATACTATCGAACAAAATTAAAGAGTCACAATTGGTGCACAAAATCTACAGAAATTCAACGGAAGATTTTGAGCACATTTTATTGTCTACAGAAAAAGAAAATCATTTTGTTGTAATTGTTGCCAATAAAAACAAAAAGAAAACAGTTGGCTACTTTCTTTATGATTTAAATGGATTATATGCTTAATTGAATCTTCTTGACTATATCTTTGGGTGAAATCGATCTCATAGCGTCTTCATAACCGTCAACGATTTTGTTTCCATAAACAGATGTTGGTAATTTTGGATATTGATTTCTGTCCGAAACCAAAGCATTTTCCATGGTTTGTCCGAATGGTAAAAATCCCGCATACGGATGTGTAGCACCCCAAAGTGTAATGGCTTTTACTCCCAGCATTGCAGCAATATGCGCATTTCCGGAATCCATAGAAAGCATGACGTCTAAATTACTAATGAGCTGTAATTCCTGTTGAAATTTAATTTTTCCAGCCACATTAACTACATTTTCAAAGGATTGTGAAAACGAATCCAGGATTTCAATTTCTTTCTTTCCTCCACCAAAAAGTAAAATCGTATACGTTTTATTTTCCGCCAATTTTGCAATTACTTCCTGCATTAAATCTTGCGGATACACTTTAGAATTGTATTGTGCAAAAGGTGCAATTCCAATTAATTTTTGATTTTGATCGCCAATGATTTCTAAAATATCTGAGCCTAATTTTGCTTTTTGCGGGAATTCAGGATTTGATATATCTAAAGGAAAACCAAGTTTTTCAAACACTTTCACATGTCTTTCGAACATGGTTGGCAATTGTGCAAAAATTTTATTCTCGGCGCGAGTTAGTTCTTTTTTACCTTCACGTCCTTTGTCAACTGTTGCTCTTTTTTTTCCGCTTAAAGCAAAAAGAAGGCTTACAATTTTGGATCTCAGAACATTATGAAGGTCTGCAAAAGCATCGATTTTGAGTTTTTTTACATCATTGTATAGTCTAAGTAACCCTGTAAATCCTTTGTGACGCTGCTTTTCATCAAAAGCAAAAAACTCAAGATTTGGGATTCCTTCAAAAAAAGGCTTAAAAAACGGTCGTGAAATTACGGTGACTTTAACCGTTGGATACTGCTTTACAAAAGTGCGTAAAACAGGAACCGTCATGGCGACATCTCCCATTGCGGATAGTCTCATGACGGCTATATGCTTTATTGTATTGGACAACTCTGCCAAATTATTTTTTGTTTTGATATAAAACAGGATTCAATTCATCATCATTGTACATTTTCATTTGTTTGTACACTTTCATGAATTTATCTCCATTTTCAATGTCAGTCAATAAATCATCAATTGCAGTTGATAAATCGCTTCTTTGTTCTAAAAGTACATTTAATTTCTCCTGACATTTATCTCTGTGCTCCTGTGAAGCTTCAGCACGAGTTGCCTCTTCATGCATGTGATAAATTTTTAACGCTAAAATAGACAATCGGTCAAAAGCCCAAGCCGGACTTTCAGAATTGATTTTTGCGCCATCTTTTACTTTTACTTCACTGTATTTTTGTAAAAAGTAACTGTCGATATATTCCACCATATCTGTACGCTCCTGATTTGAAGCATCGATTCTTCTTTTTAAAGTAAGCGCCGCTACCGGATCAATTTGTGGATCACGAATGATATCTTCAAAATGCCATTGAACAGTGTCAATCCAGTTTTTCAAATACAATAAGTGTTCAAATTTATCCTTTGGGTAAGGATTGTTTATAGGTTGATCAACATTATCAAATTGATGATAATCTTTAATGCTTTGTTCGAAAACAGAATATGCTAATTTTGAAAACATGTCTTTATTTATTAGAGTCACAAAGATACTTTTTATACTTTTATGGTGTGAAGAAAACGATTAATTTTTCGTTATTGCACTACAATCTATCCATAATTCTAAAAATTCAGTATGAAAATTCATTATATCTCCAAAAATAACAGCGTATTAAATCACTTTTTAGGTCAAATCAGAAATGTTAATGTTCAGAACGACAGCATGCGTTTCCGAAGAAATATTGAACGAATTGGCGAGATTATGGCTTATGAACTGAGCAAGGATCTGGCTTATAAAAATGTTGAAATCCAAACTCCGCTTGGCATTAAAAATACGACTGAAATAGAGAGTGATTTAGTTTTATGTTCTATTTTGAGAGCCGGTTTACCGCTGCATAACGGTTTTTTAAATTACTTTGACCACGCTGAGAATAGTTTTGTTTCGGCTTGCCGGTACCATCCAAATAATGATGCCGAATTCGAAATTAGGGTTGAATACCAGGCTGTTTCAAACATAAACGACAAGACTGTTTTACTTCTTGATCCAATGTTGGCAACGGGTCAGTCTATCGTTGCAGTTCACGAGAAACTGATTCAAAATGCAACTCCAAAAGAGATTCATATTGTTGTGGTCATTGCTGCGCCAGAGGGCGTTGCTTTTCTGGAAGAAAATCTTCCGGAAAACTGCCATTTATGGGTCGCCTCTTTAGATGAAAAGCTAAATGAAAAAAATTACATCGTTCCTGGTCTTGGCGATGCCGGAGATCTTGCTTACGGAAGTAAATTATAATTGAGAGAAAAATGTAAATAAACTACACAAAATCAACACATAAAAAACAATTTCATTATTGAGTTTTTGTTGCATATATTCTACATGACTTGCTGCCATAATAGTCAAGGGCGCAACACTAAAAAAGAGTAAATCGTTACTTTTATCCGGCGATAGAATATAAACAAAGGCTGCAATAAAGAAACAAGCTACTACTTTTTTGTATGAAGAATGCACTATTTGTGGTCGATTTGACAATGTAGTCAGCATTGAAACTACAAAAAATAAGGCTACGGCCACATAGATTGAAAGTGCTCCGTTTTCATAATTGCTCTTGAAATAATCAATGTTAAAATCGATTACGGCACGTTTCTGAAAAAAATCGGTGATGTCGATATGGAAAATTAAAGACACCAATAAAAAGATTATGGACACTGCCACAAGTGCAATAAAGGGTAAAATCCAGTTTCTATAATCTCTGGAAACATGGAAAACTATCGAGATAAAAACCAAAATCAGGAAAAGAATACACCAAAATTGAAATAAAGAGGCTATTAAAATCCAAAATGATGCATCAAATATTTTTTCCTTAGAAGCTTTCAATGACTGCAGCGAAATCAATCTTCGAAGTGCCAATAGTATAAAAAAGTTACCATATATTACATTGGCATTGTTAAATATTGTGGGAAAAAACAATAGAAACAATAAGTAAAAAAATATCGCGTAACCATTGTCTTTACTGAGTCCGTTCTTTTTTACGATAAAATTTATCAGGAAAAATGAGGCCAGAATAAAGCACAGTAAGCTCACTTTTTGGAATGCCAAAAAATAAGATGTTATCCAGGAAGGTTCCTGAATTTGAAACAGAAAAAAGAAAACCAGTATTAAAATTACGACCAATGAATAATTTAATGGCGTAGATTTTTTAAAAACACTTGTTATCATAAGGATATTTTATACTTTTGTGATTGTAAATATAATACTTGTTTAAAAAGGAAAACCAACAAGTTGAAAAAAGATTCTGCGAGCAGACTTCTGGTTTCAATGCGTTACACAACAATAAATAACATATAATTTTATAAAATTATGACAGCTTTTTTTGAAGGAATACAGTACTTATTCGTTAACATTTTATTCGCACCACTTGATTTTTTACGTCGTTTGGAACTTGTTACATGGTTTGGTGCTAATACGATCAACTGGATTTTCATGATCATCTGTTCATGCGCAATCGTTTATTGGATTAAACAATTACGCATTTTTGATGATGCCGGAACAGAAAACCAAGATACTACGGCTCACTCTTTTTTAAAGTAAGTCGAAGCCGATATCTTTTCTAAAATACATCTTATCAAAGCTTAGTTTATCTATGTTTTGATAAGATTTTTTTATGGCCTGTTGGAAATCGTCTCCATAAGAAGTTATCGTTAATACACGTCCTCCATTACTTACGATACTATCGTTTTCTAATTTTGTACCTGCATGGAAAACAATAGAATCTTCAATATTTTCTAAACCAGTAATTATTTTTCCTTTTTCAAATTCTTCAGGATATCCTCCAGAAACCACCATAATGGTAGTTGCACTTCTTGGATCAACTTTTAATTCGAATGTATCTAATTCTTGATTGGCTACCGAAAGAAACAATTCCACTAAATCGGATTCTAATCTCGGTACTACAACTTCAGTCTCAGGATCTCCCATTCTTACGTTGTACTCAATTACGATTGGTTCATTTTTTACATTAATCAAACCAATAAAAACGAATCCTTTATATTCAATTCCATCCTTTTGAAATCCTTCGATAGTTGGTTTTACGATACGTGTTTCAATTTTTTCCATCAAAACAGCATCAACATAAGGAACTGGAGAAACAGCTCCCATCCCACCAGTATTTAAACCTGTATCACCTTCACCAATACGTTTGTAATCTTTTGCTGTTGGAAGGATTTTATAGCTTTTCCCATCAGTCAAAACAAAACAGCTTAACTCAATTCCGTCCAAAAATTCTTCGATTACCACTTTTGAACTCGCTGCTCCGAACTTTTCGTGAACCAGCATGTTTCTCAATTCTGTTTTAGCTTCTTCTAAATCCTGAATAATCAAAACTCCTTTTCCTGCAGCCAAACCATCGGCTTTTAAAACGTATGGAGGTTGTAATGTTTCTAAAAAAGCACATCCGTTCTCTACCGTTTCAGCCGTAAAACTATCGTAAGCAGCAGTTGGAATATTATGTTTCATTAAAAACTCTTTGGCAAACTCTTTACTTCCTTCTAACTGAGCTCCTAATTTTGATGGCCCAATAACCGGAATATGTTGTAAACTCTCGTCGTTTTTAAAATAATCGTAAATCCCTTTAACCAAAGGATCTTCCGGGCCTACGACTACCATTTTTACATTCTCCTGAATTACAAATGCTTTGATTGCGTCAAAATCTGTTGGAGACATTGCAACATTTGTAGCAATTGCCGACGTTCCAGCATTTCCAGGTGCAACAAAAAGTTTTTCGCAAAGCGGACTCTGAGTCATTTTCCAGGCAAAAGCATGTTCTCTTCCGCCCGATCCCAATAGTAAAATTGTCATGGTGTAGTTGTATTTAGTTGTGGTGCAAAAATAATTGCTTTTACACGTAAAAAATAATTAAATCTTAAAAAGTTGTTGATTGTTCTCTGTTAGTAATTTGATAGTATTATTTTTGACGAAAATTAATACCACAAATGATTTCTCTTCTCGATATTTCACTGCAATTAAATGGTTTTCCGATAAAGAAAGCCAAAACGCAATTGGATGAAATCAGAAATTTATCGGAAGAACAGTATGCACATTTCCTTCAGAACAGAAAAGAAGAAATCGTAGCTTTTCATTTGGAAAACAATTCTTTCTATCAGGAATTGGCTGGAGATAATACAAAATTGGAATGGGAAAATTTACCCATCCTGAACAAACAAAATTTACAAAAACCACTAGAAGAAAGGCTTTCAAAAGGCTACACCATAAAAAATGTGTACCTCAACAAAACTTCCGGATCCAGTGGAACTCCTTTTGTTTTTGCCAAAGATAAGCATTGCCATGCCCTGACCTGGACTTCTATTTTTATGCGTTTTGGCTGGTACAATATCGATTTTAATCGCTCGTATCAGGCTCGATTCTATGGTATTCCGATGAATTTTGCCGGATATTATAAAGAACGAATTAAAGATTTTTTGACGCATCGTTTCCGATTTCCGGTTTTCGATTTATCTGATGACGTTCTGGAAAAATTTCTGCAAAAATTCAAAACTAAAAAATTTGATTATATCAACGGTTACACGAGTTCGATAGTTTTATTTGCTAAGTATTTAGAACAAAAAAATCTGATCTTAAAAGAAGTCTGTCCCTCTTTAAAAGCTTGTTTTGTTACTTCGGAAATGCTTTTTGAATCCGATAAAAAACTCTTAGAAAAGCAATTGAATGTTCCGATTATTAATGAATACGGCGCTTCAGAACTCGATTTGATTGCTTTTGAAAACTTAAAAGGTGAATGGCAGGTCAATTCAGAAACACTTTTTCTAGAAATTTTAGATGAAAACAATCAGATTCTTCCATATGGAAAAGAAGGCAGGATTGTGATTACATCTCTGTTCAATAAGGCACATCCCTTTATCAGATATGACATTGGCGATATCGGAATTCTGGATGAAAAAAGTACTCCGCAGAAACCCATTCTAAAAAAACTTATTGGAAGGACCAATGATATTGCTATCCTACCAAGTGGGAAAAAAGCACCGGGTTTAACCTTTTATTATGTTACTAAAAGTATTATTGAAGACGATGGAAACGTTAAAGAATTTACCATCAAACAAACACAATTAAATACTTTTGAAATTGAATATGTCAGTGATATTGAATTAAATGTAACTCAAATTCAAAAGATAGAAAAGGCAATTACGGTATATTTAGAACCAAATTTAACTTTCGGCTTTACCCGAAAAACAGTTTTAGACAGAAGTAAAAGTGGAAAATTAAAACAATTTAAATCTTATCTTTAATATAAATAAAATCCTACATTTGTTTTTTAATGAAAACTTATGGAAGATCAATCTTTACTTTCTGAAGAAACTATTTCTAACAAAATATATTATATCCGTAATCAAAAAGTGATGTTGGATAGTGATTTGGCGATGCTTTATGATGTGGAAACAAAAAGATTAAATGAACAGGTAAAAAGAAATTTATCTCGCTTTCCAAAAGATTTCATGTTTCAACTTACTGAAAACGAATTTGAAAACTTGAAGTCGCAATTTGCGACTTCAAGTTGGGGCGGAAGCAGAAAATTACCTTTTGTTTTCACTGAACATGGCGTTATGATGTTATCAAGCGTTCTAAAAAGCGACAAAGCCATTCAAACTAATATACAGATTATGCGCATTTTCACCAAAGTGAGACAAATGCTGCTGGATACAACTGAAATTAAAGTGGATATTCTTCAGATTCAAAAGAAGTTAGAAAATCATGACAAAAATATTGAATTGGTTTTTTCCTATTTAGATGAACTAACGGAGAAAAAAGAAAATGAAAGTGAGAGAGTAAAAATTGGTTATAAAAAATAAACAAATTCACAGTCCAATATTTAAGAAATTATCCCATTCTGATTAAATTCCAATTTAAACTTTACTTTTGCCGAAAGAATGTTTTTAGAAAGAATTTAATAGTCCCATGAAAATCACCCTAATCGCAGGTGCAAGACCTAATTTTATAAAAATAGCACCCCTTATTAATGCTATAAAAGACAAGCAAAATGAAGGTTTTGATGTTTCCTTTCGTTTGGTTCACACAGGGCAGCATTACGATAAAAACTTAAGTGATACCTTTTTCGAAGAATTAAATATTCCGAAACCAAATGTAAATCTGGAAGTAAAAAGCGGTTCTCAGGCAGAACAAACAGCTGCAATTATGATTGCTTTCGAAAAGGAACTTATTCAAAATCCTTGTGATTTAGTTTTGGTTGTTGGTGATGTAAATTCGACAATGGCTTGTTCGATTGTGGCTAAAAAATGTCATACAAAAGTAGCACATGTTGAAGCGGGAATTCGTTCCGGAGATTTAACAATGCCGGAAGAAATCAACAGAATGCTGACAGATAGCATTACGGATTACTTTTTCACAACCTCAACATCCGCTTCAGAAAATTTATTAAAACTAGGATCAAATTCTGAAAATGTACATTTCGTAGGAAATGTTATGATCGATACTTTATATCAGAACATTAATAGAATTTCGGCTCCGGATTTTTGGGAAGAACATCAGCTTAGTGAAAAAAACTACATTGTTCTAACCTTACATCGTCCGGGAAATGTCGATGAAGTTTCTTCTCTTATTGCTTTACTACATGGAATTGATAATTTGGCAAATAACAAAAAAATACTGTTTCCAATTCATCCCAGAACACAGGCTATCTTAAGCGAAAGCTCGACTAAGTTTAAAAACATCCTCTTTGTTGCTCCACAAAGCTACCTGAATTTCATGTATTTAATACAAAACAGTTTTGCCGTTATTACTGATAGCGGTGGTATTTCTGAGGAAACAACTGTAATGGGAATTCCTTGTTTTACCATGCGAAATAACACTGAGCGTCCTGAAACCGAAACCATTGGTTCAAACACTATTGTTGGAACATCATTAGAAAATTTACAAAAAGTATACGGTTCATTTTTAAAAAATGGTCCCAAGAAAAGTGGTGTCCCGGATTTATGGGATGGAAAAGCATCGGAACGAATTGTTTCAATTTTACTGGCTAAAAAATAATGAAGGATATTCTAATCATATCAAACTATTATCCACCCGAAAAAGGTGCTGCGGCCAATAGAATAGAACAACTGGCTTTAAAATTGAATCAAAATGGTTATGAAGTTTCGGTAATTTCTCCGCTTCCAAATTATCCAAAAGGCGAATTATTTCCGGAATACAAAGGCCGGTTTTCTGTTACCGAAAAAATCCAGAATATTACCTTAAAACGTCTTTGGATCTATCCAAGTAATAGTTCGAATATCTTTAAACGAATTGTCTCGACACTGTCGTTTTCAAGTACTTTGTTTTTTTATTTATTGTTTGCCAAAACACCTAAAAAAGTAATTGTACAATCGCCGCCGCTATTACTTTCGTTTGTTTCTGTTTTTGTGCTTTGGATTAAGGGTAAAACAATCCTTTTGAATGTTTCAGATCTTTGGCCAACTGCCGCTATCGAATTGCAGGTATTAAAGAAAAACAGTATTTCACACCAAATTTTGCTTTTTATTGAACGTTTTATTTACCAAAAAGCAACGCATATTTTTGGGCAATCTAATGAAATCATTACCCATATTCATTCTATCTTTCCCCAAAAAAAATGCTTTCTATATCGTAATTACCCGGATCATTTTGTGGAAGATTTCCTTGAAGAAAAAAATAATTCAAGCGAACCCATTAAACTATTCTATGCCGGATTATTAGGCGTTGCGCAAGGGGTTTTTGAACTTATTCAGCAATTGAATTTAGAAATTGATAACATCGAACTGCATATTTTTGGTGATGGTGCCGAGAAAACTCAGATTGTGAACTACCTCAGCCAAAATCCAACTAAAAAAATTGTTTTTCACGGAATGTTAGAACGAAATGTTTTGCATGAAACTCTGAAAAATTTAGATATTGCCCTTGTTCCGCTCAAGACAAGAATTTACGGTTCTGTACCATCCAAAATATTTGAGTATAGTGCTTTAGGATTTCCAATACTTTACTATGGAGGAGGCGAAGGAGAAAATATTGTAGAAGAGAATAACCTTGGTTGGGTAGTTCCCGTTGAAGATTTTAAACAATTAAATACAACTTTAGGAACAATATCGACACTAGGTAAAGCAGAAATACAGAAGATGAAAAAGACTATTTTGCTTCACGCCAAAAGTCATTTTAATCTGGACCAACAAATGAAGGAACTCATCGAAAAGAATGCTTTCTAAGTAACTTAATAAAAAACGGGCAATTATTCTGGAAATAATTGCCCGTTTAAATTTTCTTATTTGATATAGTTCGAAAAATCTTTGTGTTCTTCTTTTGAAAGTTCTTCTTTTGAAAGTGATCTGAAATAGTCATATGTAATTTTCATTCCTTCAGAACGGCTTACTTTTGCTTCCCAACCCAATAACTCTTTCGCTTTTGTGGTGTCTGGCTGGCGTTGTAATGGATCATTTATCGGTAATGGATGGTAGACTACCTTTTGATTGGTTCCGGTTAATTTAATGATCTCTTCTGCAAAATCCTTAATCGTGATTTCATCCGGATTTCCAATATTTACCGGATATACATAATCCGAATGCAATAGTCTGAAAATACCTTCCACCTGATCGTCTACATAACAGAAAGATCGTGTTTGCATTCCGTCACCAAAAATGGTTAAATCTTCCCCGCGTAATGCCTGTCCGATAAAAGCAGGTATAACACGTCCGTCATTCAGACGCATTCTTGGACCATAGGTATTAAAAATACGTACGATTCTGGTCTCTACACCATGAAAGGTGTGATAAGCCATGGTAATCGATTCCTGAAAGCGTTTGGCTTCATCATAAACCCCACGTGGTCCAATGGTGTTTACATTTCCATAGTATTCCTCCGTTTGTGGGTGAACCAACGGATCTCCGTAAACTTCGGATGTTGACGCAATTAAAATTCTTGCTTTTTTCACACGGGCTAATCCCAATAAATTATGTGTTCCTAAAGATCCAACTTTTAAGGTTTGAATTGGAATTTTTAAATAATCAATCGGACTTGCCGGCGAGGCAAAATGTAGTATGTAATCTAAATCACCCGGAATGTGCACAAACTTGGTGATATCGTGGTGGTAAAATTCGAAATGTTCTAACTTGAATAAATGCTCTATGTTTTTAAGATCTCCGGTAATCAAATTATCCATTCCGATAACATGATATCCTTCTTTGATAAAACGATCACATAAATGCGATCCCAGAAATCCCGCCGCTCCTGTAATAAGTATTCTTTTCATAGTAATTATTTATACCTCGCAAATGTAACTGATTTAGCATTCTTAAAAAAAGTACCTACGATTAATCTGCTACGTTTTATAAAAATAGGAAGTAAAATATCTTTTCAGAGCATTAAAATTTTTATGCTAGTTTCTCATTAACAAAAGCTCTCATTTCACTTTCAAAACGTTCCTTCGAAAACTTCATTGCATGTTCCCGGATTACCTTGGGACTAAATTTTATCTTTTCGAAGTCAATTACGGCTTCTTTTATACTTTGTGATGATTGTTCTTTGAAAAAAACTCCCGTCTTCTTTTCAACAACTGTTTCTAAAGTGCCGCCTTTTGCTAAAGCAATAACCGGAGTACCACAGGCCTGTGCTTCTACCGGAATAATTCCGAAATCTTCTTCGGCGGCAAAAACAAACGCTTTTGCTTTTTGCATATAGTTTTTTAAACTACTGGCTTCTACAAATCCAACAAATTCAATATTACTTTTAGCAATTGTCTGAAGTTTTTGAAATTCCGGTCCGTCTCCGGCAACAATTAATTTTAAATGTGGTAATTCATTAAAAGCTTCTACGATTAATTGTATTTTTTTATAAGAAACTAAGCGTGAAGCTGTAAAGTAATAATTATCCTTCTGTTCTTCTAAACTAAAAAATTCAACATCAACGGGAGGATAAATAACCGTTGCTTCACGATTATAAATTTTCTTTATTCTTTCAGCTATATAATTAGAATTGGCAATAAAATAATCGACATTTTCAGAGTTTGAAACATCCCATTTTCTTATTTTCTGCAAAACATACTTTGCATAAAATCCTTTTAAACCTTTATCTAAGCCTGAATCTTTTAAGTACTGATCCTGCAAATCCCAGGCATATCGCATAGGCGAATGACAATAACAAATATGAAGCTGATCTTTTCGGGTTCGTACTCCTTTTGCTACCGCTGATGAGGAACTAATTATAAGATCATAATCACTTAAGTCAAACCGCTCTATGGCTATTGGAAATAGCTGTAAAAATTTACGGTGGTTTTTCTTTACCGTTGGAAGTTTTTGAATAAAGCTAGTCCTTGCTTTTTTTCCATTCAAAATAAACTTTCGGTCTTCATCCTTTAAAAAATCAATCAGTGCGAAATGATCAAAATCATCCCAGATTGAATTTATGGAATGTATTACTTTTTCAGCACCTCCATTTACATAATACCAATCGCTAATTAATGCTTTTTTCATTTAAATTGTTCTTTTGAAAAAATAATAAAGAATTAAAAAACCCAAAAAAGATAACTCCATCATGTCTGCTTAAAATATTCTCAAAAGAAAAATTAAGGAAAATAAAAAATACAAATGAAATATAAATCCCTAATTTATAATGAAATGCTCGTTTTAAAAGACGATACTGCGAAAATAAAAATAAAACAAGTCCTAAAATTCCCGAAGACAGAATTATGTTTAAATATTCATTGTGCGAATTATAACTGGTAACTTTATAAGTATCTGTATTTCTATATTGTTCATCATAGCAAGATTGTAATTTGACATCAACATCTCCTACTCCATAACCTACGATTGGTTCAGCTTTAAAGATTTCATAACCACAAAAATAAATTCCGTTTCTAATCTGTTCATTACTAATATTAGGATAATTATCTTCATATTTTCCTTCTGGAAAAGAAAGTTTGTAATTTTTTAGTTTTTCAAATCTTTCTCCTATTCGATCTACTTTAAAAACTAAAATAAACGTCAAACTAATTAACAAGACACTGGCAATTGTAATTTGCATTGCGTTCTTAAACAAACAAAAAAAGCAAACTATAATAGTTGCCACAAAAGGCATTCTGGATCCGATGATGTATTGCCAATAGAAAAAATATCCCATCATAAATAAAAATATGAAAGTGATAAAATACTTTTTTGATTCAATTCTAATTTTATAAACTAAAATAATTATCGCAAAACCAATCCACATTGCCAAATAAGTGCCATGTACTTCTATTTTGTTTTCGATAAGTTGTCTAAAATCCCAGAACTTTAAACTTGAATTGTATAATTCATGAAACAACGTTATGTGTAAGAAAAACAAAACTAATCCCACAGCCAAGCAATAAACATTTGTAATTACCTGAAATTTCTTAGTATTCAGAAGATCTGTGTTATTAAACAGGAAAATTGCGGGAAATAAAACAGAAGGTAAAAGTCGTATTATAAATTTAATCCCTGTCTTAATATCAATTGTATAAAACAATGAAAAAACAAAAATTAGAAACAGAGAAGAGAATAGTAAAAGCTCTATTGTTTTTTCTTTGCTCCAGAATTTTTTTCCTTCGAAAATAAAATAAGACAATGAAAATAAAAATCCACCAAACATTAAAATGCTTTCCACTCCTTTTGGTAAAATAGGAAAGAGTGCTATTGCTATTAAAAAAAAATAGACGACCGATTTGTTATATTGTAAAATTAACTGCTTCATTCTAACTTTTTGAAAGCATTTAGATGCTTTTTAATCGATTTTTCCCACGTAAATTTCTCTAATTGTTTATGTGCCTCAGCGGACAAAAATTTACCTTTTGATGAGTCTACAATATTATCCTGTATCAATTTTCCTAACCCAACATCGTCCTTTGGATCAAAATAAACAACCGCTTCTCCACCTATTTCCGGTAAGCTTGCTGCATTTGAACTTAACACTTTTGTTCCACTTGCAAGTGCCTCAAGGATGGGTAACCCAAAACCTTCATAGAGTGAAGGAAATACAAATAGATTTGCATTATGATAGATATCCGGAATCTCAGAATCATTTACATAACCCGTAAATGTAATATCTTTTTGCAGATTATTATTCTTTATAAAACTATGAATATCATTATCTTGAGTTAAAAATCCATCTTTCTTACCTATAAAAACCAATTTATATTTTGATCTAAACTCTTCTGATAATGCGTTATAAGCTTTTAATAAAACAATTAAATTTTTATGTGGTTTTATATTTCCAACATATAGAATATAATTGTCCGGAAGTTTAAGATCGTACTTTGCTTCTGAATTTTCGAATAATAATTTATTTACACCACAATATACCACATCTATTTTTTGAGAATCAGCTTTGGTATATTTTAAAATTTCAGCTTTTGAAAACTCTGAAACTGTAAAAATTAAACTTGATTTTTCAACTGCATTTTGAAATAAAATCCTCGCATATTTTCTCTTCAATTGTGAAATTGAAGCTTCATCTGTTAAATGATATACATCATGAATTGTTGTTACTATTTTTTGAGCTTTTACAGGTAAAAGCGGCGTATTAAAATGTGGACACCATAAAACATCGCAACTTGGAATTATTTTTGGGTATTGAAACTGTTCTTTAAGAGAATAAACTTTAGCATTAAATTCGATTATTTTTATCTTTTTACTCCAATCAAAACATTCAATTTCTTTGGTATTACCCAAAACTAAAACCTCATCAAAGTTCTGTAAAACTCCAGGGATTACGTTCTTTAAATACGTTCCAATGCCAGAAGCATTTATTAAACGAATATCAATTACTAATTTCATGTATGTAATTATTTTGATAGGCTAAAATAATAGCCAACAGTACCCATGGATATAAAAAGTAAATCTGTACTCCAAAACAATAAATAAGAAGAAACCCTATTACAAGAACTATTCCTTTATTTATCCTTTTTATTTCGTAATAAATACCATAAACAATAAATATAAAAATGAAAAAACCCAGAATTCCCATCTCTACAATAATATCAATAATTCCTCCAAATCCATGCGCATCAATATCTATAGATTTCTTAGGAGGTTTCGGGAAAAAAGTTCGGTACTCTGCATTATTTCTTAATAATGGATAATTTCCAAGTCCTATTCCAAAAATTGTATTTTGTTCTACCATATTTGGAACAATATAAACACCTGAAATCCTTCCTAAAATTAAATTAATATCTTTCGGCCGTTCTCTAATTGATTGCTTTACCCTGTTTAATTCTGTTACATACATAGAACTTACATTCATAAACAAAAAATAGAATCCTGCCAAAAAAACAAATATCATCGGAAAAATAACCAATCTTAATTTGTTTTTTAAAATCTCAAAATTAAATAAGGCAATCCAAATAACAGAAAACAAAATTCCCGCTTTAGATCTGGCAAAAAAGGCAATAATTATAAATAAAAAAAACTGCTTAAAAAACCGATACTTAGTCTTTTTCTGAAAAAAAGAAAGTATAAAAATAAAAGAAAGCATTAATCCAAAAGGCCCTCCTTCGTTGTAAAGACCTCTCAACCTATCATTATCATAAATAACAATACTACTATATATGGGTAGCAACCCTATTTTGACTAATATATAAACAAAAAAAAAGAAACCAGTAATTAGAATATTCCAATTCACTAAATAATCAATTATTTTTTTTGATTGATCTTCATTATTTTTAAACAATCGAAATGTAATAATAGACAAACTAATACATGATACTAACTCAAGATATCGTGCTATCGTAATAACATAAGGTGCTTTAAATTTCGATGGTCCGAGAATATCAAAATGATGTGTTGAAGTAATTATAAGCCCTAATATCGCCTCAATAGTAAAAAAAACAAAAAAGTAAAATATAAACTTATTAATAGGTTTTTTTAAAAGAAATGGAGCTGCCAATAACAGTAAAAGTTCAGAGAATTTTACAAATCCTAATTTAACATCTGGTGTCTGAATACAAAACGTAATCAAACAAACTGTTAAAATCAGTCTAAGATTGTTTCTGTTTATTTTCACTTTCTACTAAAATCGATTTATAAATTGAATACCTGTTTTTTTACTTTTTAAGTTTAACCTCAACATTATAAGCTGGCGCTAAATTACGAAAGAATGTTTCTTCATATATTTTTCTAGTAGTATCATTGATATTCACCCAAATAAAAAAAGGCCAGTTTAAAGGGTTTTTGCGCATAAACGTTATTTTTGAATATAACATTTCGCTAAACTTAAAATCAAAATAATAATTACGTTTATATCGAATGTTATCAATAAAAAAACTAAAGGTTCTAAATGAAAACATTTTTTTATGTGTAGGATCTATAAAATTGTTACTGGATGTAAAATGGGGAACTCTAATTTCTACAATTCCTCCTGGTTTTAAAATTCGATGAATTTCTTTTAAAACCTTTACATACTCTACATGTTCTAAAACATCATTACATAAAATATATTCAAAAAAATTATCTTCAAACGGAAGTTTATTCTTTTCGATATCACAAACTACGTCAACACCAGGTAATTGCGAAACATCTAAATTAACGAATCCTTTTTTAATATCATTTCCACAGCCAATATTGAGCTTATTTATCATTTTTAAAAAAATTAAGTTTTGGGAATTTAAATATTAAAATTATCCATAAAGATATTGAAATAAACATCTCTGTAACGTAAATTCCAGTAGCCATACCATAGATTCCGAACTTTTTTGATAGTATTCCATTGACTACAACATTCAATAATACAGAAAATATCATAATAAATGTTATTTTTTTTTGTTTATTAAAAACCATAAATGTCATATACGGAACCATATTTATAGCCACTACAAAAGGAATCCAGGCACTGTAAATTAAAAATTTACTACACGCTAATCTGTTGGTCTTTAAAAAATAGGAAACAATCAGGTCTGAAAAACCAGTTAAGAATACTCCAGCAATAATCATTGAAATTAGTAAAAATAAAAATAACTTCTGAGCTAATAGTTTATAATCAAAGAGACTTTTGGCTACTAATTCACAAGCTTTTGGAAAAATACTTTGAATTACAAAAGAACCGCAAAATTTAACCAGTAATATAATTTTTTCAACTACACAGTAAATTCCTAGTGCATATTCATTTACAAATAGCCCCAAAATCATTGGGTTCAAATAAGCATTTGCATTTATAGAAATTACTTGAATAAAAATTGCAAAACCTGCTGTGATTTCATTTTTAACAACCAAAACATTTGGTTTGTAAAAATGCCATTTCATTTTAGAAAACAGAACAATAACTGAAAAAAAACAAGTTAAAAAATCAGATAGTCCAATAGTTAAATTTATTAAAAACAAATTGTTTATATCATTTAGAAAAAAGTAAATGATTAAAAAACTTATTAGTTTGAAGAGTATAAAAAAATAGAAAAAATATTTAATTTTATGCAACGCCCTGAGAATCCACAATGGATTAAAAGCTCTACCGATTAATATTGAAAATGAAGAAAAATATAAAAATGAATACTCATTTGCTTTCGGTAGAAAGGTGTATATAACTAGTGAAAATAGGAAAGCTACTATAAATAGAATTGCTTTGGTATAACCTATAGTAAAAAAATGTCTGTTTACAAATTCTTTATTTCTCTCATTTAATGTAATTTCCCTTGTCGCATTAATGTTAAAGCCGTAATCTGTAATTGAAGCAATAAAAATAAAAATAGACTGAAATAAAATGACTAATCCAAAACCTTCAAGCCCGCATTTTTTAATAATTATTGGAGAAATTAACAATGGATAAATAAAATTGACGAAATTAATCGAAAACAAAAAAAAGGAAGAATTGATATGCCTTTTATTTGCGGCAATAGTTTCCGAAAATTTACTTTTAACCATTTTTTTAGTGTTATTTCTAAAGGCTTTTCTGAAATTGTTTTTTATAAAATGCCTTAAAAAGATAAATAAAAACGAAGATTAAAATAAATAAAACAGGCAGTATAAATTTTAACTTTCCGAAAATAGATTTTGTATTTTTTATATTTAGAGTAGCGTTAATGTCTTTAATCGTTTTATCAAAACTTACTAATTTTAGCCTATTTTTTCCCTGTTCAGTAACCAAATACTGTTTTGTTTTAATAATATCATTTAATTGTGTATTCTCATTATAATATACCAATTTATCATTTCTGCCAGTATTTTTTACTGTGCTAGAAAATCCCTTCAAAACATTGTCTATCTGAGCAATAATGGTATCATTTTGAGCAATTTGCTGTTCTAAATTCTTGAATCCTATTTTTTGAATCGAACTAAAATATTCTGAATTATTTAAGTATTTTAATAACGGTTCTATAACTTCTTTTTCGTCTACTAATTCATTAGAAATAAAAGAAATCGTATGAAAAGTATAGTTTTTACTTGTAACGTTGTCTACTAAGACTTTATTGATATCACCATCTTCAGCCATTAATTTTATAAGATCAAAATTTTGTTCTTTATCTTCTACAAATTTAAAAACATCAGAAATGGGTTTAATCTCAATTTTTGAAATTACTTGTGGATTTGAAATCCCAACACTATTTTTTAAGAAAACAGTATCCCCGGAAGCAATCTTTGCATCAATTAAGTCAATTTTTGCATATAAATAATCAACACTCCCAAAATTTGGTGCCACTATAATTTTATTATCATACGATTCTCTATTGGCATCGAAATACCATCCCGCCAAAAAACCTAACAAAATGAGTACTGCTGCCAAAATCCAGTTTCGAACAAAAAACTGAATACCCCTAAAAATAGAAGTATTGATTCTCTGAAAAAAATGGTTGATTTTATTTGAAATTACGGCTAAGTCAATCTCCTGATCCTCCTGGTTTTGGGGTGATTTTGTACTCATTTATAAGTTTTATTATACGTTGAAAATCTGCTCTAAAATTTTAATAGTAATCAAATACGTTGGTTTTACACCCGTTGTACCTAATCCGCCTGACGCTAATGTGCTACCCGTTTCCAAAGGATTATCTGATGCATAATAAGCATAGCGAACCTTGATATCATGTGGTACACTTTTTCTGATTTTTGAAGCAGATTGTATCGCTTTCTGATAGTAAGATCCTTCCATTTCAAGACCAATTACACCCCAGGTAGACTCATGGAAGAATTTCAACAAATCTCTGTTCTGCAACGATGTTCCTAAAACGGTAACCATAGCTCCTTCAAAAACGGCGATATCATTTCCTTCAAACATAGCTCCTGTTAATTCATTTTCAAAGAAATAATTATCAGCAGTTCCTTCATTTATATGTGCAGTGGGGATCATAATATCTCCTTTTCCACCTTCCAGAATTCCGGCTTTACCCATTATCGAAACCGATTTTACGTTCAATAAGGTATCTTTTTTATACGGTTTCAAAAGTTCATCAATCGTTTCATACGCCTGTTCTCCAAACGCATAATCCATTACGATGATAACCGGTTTTTCTTCTTCCAGTTTTGCCTTTGGAAAAGCCGTTTTTGCCCAGTCAATTTTAGCCGTATCAAAAATCTGAACATCGATATTCGTTCCGGAGCTATCCGGTAGCGAAATCATTCCATTTTTTAATGCCAGTTCTTCTACAACTCCTCTAATTTCTTTGGCACCTGATTTACTTAATTCTTCGTAAATATAGAAATCAGACTTGTCCTTAAATTTTGTTTTCAACAATGGTGTTGCAAAAATTGAATTCATCACACTGTGCATATTTGCACTAATCACATGAATTGGGCGTTTTAACAGATTGTTTGCCTTAAGAACTTCCTTGATGTTTGTTGCCCAGATTTCGCCGTGAATATGGTGTCCTAAACGCTCTCTTAAAACCGGACTAAAAGTTATGGTACGTTTATTATTGTCGATTACTTCTTCAATCGCCAGTTTTCCTAACCAGTAAATAACGTGAAGGAAACGATCAGGAGCATTCTCTGATCCAAAAGCATCATAAATATCCAAAACTTCTTCAAAAGTTCTTGCCAAAATATTAGCAACATGCGAAATTGCTTTTTCTTTTTCTATTTGAGAAAGCTTCTTGGTTTGCAATACAGCTTGTTCTAATTTCATCCAATCGCGGGAAACTTCTCCTCCATCATCTAATAAAACTCTGTTTTTAATTTTATGTGATTCTATGAAAATAAAAGTCAAATGCGTCAGAATATCATAAATATCGGATCGCCCGCGGGTGATTTCAACATTCATTTGCTCCTCATCAATTCGGTAACAGTTT
The DNA here is from genome assembly GCF_025947365.1 of Flavobacterium sp. N502540. NCBI lineage: Bacteria > Pseudomonadati > Bacteroidota > Flavobacteriia > Flavobacteriales > Flavobacteriaceae > Flavobacterium > Flavobacterium sp. N502540. The sequence goes on along the minus strand of NZ_CP110012.1, from coordinate 1,678,193 downwards.
CTTCTTCTTTTTGGAGGAACAATGGGTTGAAAATGTGATTTAGAATATCCTTCGTCTGAAGTTAAATTAATAAAACGACATTGCTCGATTCCTATTGGTAAACGTTCTATTACGTATAAAAGACCATTAAGTTCTACTTTTTCTTCGCCTATGTTTCCGTATATCTCCGGACGTAATGCTAATAATGATTCGCGTAAACTATCGCCCGAAACTCCCATTGGTTTATAAAAACCACGGTTGAATAGGTGACGCATTGTAATGTACATTTTTTCTATCGCTGCAGATGATTCCTGAGCTCTTGATCTTGATATATGTTTGGTTTCTTTCATGCTATTCTATTTTAAAATCTTCTTCTTCAGAAGATGTAATTTGTATTTTTCAATCAACGAAAGTAATAATTTAAAACTATAGTTTCATAAAACCCTAGTGTTACTAAACTGTTGTTTCATTATAATCTTACTTTAAATTATCGGCAATATCTCTATTATTTGATAATCTTGGTATTTTGTTCTGACCTCCTAATTTTCCCTGCGATTTCATGTATTCCTGAAATCCATTTTTTGATACTTTGCTTACCACAACTTTACGCAAAACATTTCCGGTAATCAAATCATCGTAATAGATATTTTGTTTTCGCATTGAACTATCAATTGCTTCTGCAAAAACGTCCATATTTTCCGGTTCTGTTTCAAATTCAATCAGCCATTCATGATACGGTAATCCATTTGAAGGGTTTATTTGAGGAGCAACTGTAAACTCGTTAATTACAACTTTAGTTCCTTGTGTGGCTTCTTTCATTGCATTTTCGACCTCGTTTGCAATCACATGTTCTCCAAAAGCTGAAATAAAGTGTTTGATTCGGCCCGAAACAATAACTTTATGTGGAAATAAAGAAGTAAATTGTACTGTATCTCCAATATTATAACGCCAGAGCCCAGCATTTGTTGAAATAATCAAAGCATAGTTAACACCTGTCTCTACTTCTCCAATGGTCAGACATTTTGGATTTGGTTCAAAAAACTCATCTGCTTTGATAAATTCGTAAAAAATTCCTGAGTTCAGCAACAGCAGCATCCCTTTTTCTTTTTGAGAATCCTGATACGCGAAAAAGCCTTCTGAAGCGGGAAACAGTTCGATACTGTCTACCTTTCTGCCCATTAGATTTTCAAACTTGGCACGATACGGCTCGTAATTCACACCTCCGTAAATAAACAATTGAAAGTTTTTAAACAAATCCGTGATTTTCTTACCTCCGCTTTTTTCCTGTAAGCGCTCAAAATACATTTGTACCCATGACGGAATTCCCGAAATAATGGTCATATCCTGTTCAATCGTTTCCTCAACAATAGCGTCAATCTTCGTTTCCCAGTCTTCAATACAATTGGTTTCCCAGGATGGCATTCGGTTTTTTTGAAGATATTTTGGTACAAAATGTGCCCCTATCCCCGACAATCTTCCAAATTTGATTCCGTATTTTTCAATTAAAATGGGACTTCCCTGAAGAAAAATCATTTTACCATCAACAAAATCAGCATTTCCGGTTTCATAAATGTAGTGCAGAATCGCATTTCTGGATGCTTCAATATGAAAAGGCATCGACTCTTTGGTAAGCGGAATGTATTTGGCTCCGGAAGTTGTCCCCGAAGTTTTAGCAAAATAAAGCGGTTTTCCTTTCCAAAGAATGTTTTTTTCCCCCATCCTCACCTTATCGATGTAGGGCTTTAAATCTTCATAATCCCGAACAGGTACACGTTTTCTAAAATCATGAACTGTTTTTATCTTATCAAAATGATGATCTTCTCCAAACTGGGTTTCTTTGGCACTGTGTATTAAACTCTTAAATACAGCTTGTTGGGTTTCGACCGGTTTGTTGGCCCAGGCTTTGGTTTGATAATATATGGTGCTGGCAAATAATTTTGCTGCTACTGACTTAATAGACATTGTTTGAGGTATTAATTCTTGTCACTTTTCTTTTTATTTCGGGATTTCTCACCCGACTCCTTCTCCATTTTGGCCACTTCTTCTCTTAATTTAATTTCTTCTTCCGAAGCTTTCATATCCACCTCCGAAGGCTCATCAGTTTCTGCTAAAATAGAATCTTTATTGAATTTTGCATATTCCAATTCTCCTCTTAAAACCTTTTGAATCCCTTTTATATAAGCCTCATTTTTCTTTAAAGCAGTTTCCAATGAATCTGATTTTATCGCCAATTCTGTCGCATTCTTTTTTAATTCAGAGGAAGAATACCCCGGAATAAACTCGCGCAAAGGTGTAAAAGCAATGATGAAAGTAGTAATTAAAATCAAAAAAATTCCACCCAAAGTAAACGTCACAAAAACGTTCATTAAATTAAGTTTGAACGAAAAAATTTCTTCAAAAGTATCCTCATTCAAAATCACCAATCGGTTCTTAATGAATAAACTTTTCCTGAAATTGAACTTTTTACTGGTCATTTATGGTTATTTATTACGAGCAAATATAACAATTAATCGTCTTGTTGCTGCGGGACAAAAATGAACGAATACACTTATTTTACTATTTTATAAAATATTTAACGCTGTCACAAACAAATATTTTAATCTAAAAAGACTCCTTGTTCGTATATTTCTATATACCTTTGCTTAAAATTTAGAAAACAATTTGCTTCGGCATTAAATATACAATCATGGGAAGATTAGGTCTTACAGAAATCCTCGTAATAGTAGGTATTGTGATATTACTTTTTGGAGGTAAAAAAATTCCGGAATTAATGAAAGGTTTAGGAAGCGGAATTAAAGAATTCAAAAATGCCGCTAAGGATGATCAATCTGCTCCTGCTGCTAAAAAAGAAGAGGAAGAAACAAAATAATAACTTTCGAGTTGTTAGAAATCCCAAATTACAATTATATAAGATTGTAATTTGGGATTTTTTTATTTCCTTTTTTATAGTATCATCGTCAGCTGAATTCTCTTTCTGTCTTCATCAACCTCAGTAACCTTAACGTCAACATGCTGATGTAGTTTTACTACTTCGTTTACATCGCTGACAAATCCTGCTTTTAGCTGAGAAATGTGAACCAGGCCACTTTCTTTAATTCCAATATCAACAAAACAGCCAAAATTGGTAATGTTATTTACAATTCCCGGTAAAATCATTCCGGTTTTCAAATCTTTGATCGATTTTACATTGGCATCAAACTCAAAAACCTTAGCCGACTTTCTCGGGTCTAATCCAGGCTTTTCAAGCTCTTTTATAATATCTTTTAAAGTTAATAACCCAATTTGAGGAGTAATATAATTTTCGGCCTTAATAAGGGCTGTTTTCTCTTTATTAGCAATTAATTCATTTACCGAAAGTTTTAAATCTTTCGCCATTTTCTCCACAACCGGATACGCCTCAGGGTGCACTGCCGAATTGTCCAGCGGATTTTTAGCATTTGTAATTCTAATAAAAGCAGCTCCCTGCTGATAAGCCTTATCTCCTAAACGAGGCACTTTTTTAAGTTGTTTTCGGTCTTCAAATGGACCATTTTCTGAACGATACTGAACGATATTTTCGGCCAGCTTCTCTCCTATTCCACTCACATAACTCAATAAATGTTTACTCGCCGTATTGATATTGATTCCAACCGAGTTCACACAACGAATTACCGTGTTGTCTAATTCTTCTTTTAATTTCGTCTGATCCACATCGTGTTGGTATTGTCCAACTCCAATTGCTTTTGGATCAATTTTTACCAATTCGGCCAAAGGATCTGAAAGTCGTCTTCCAATAGAAACCGATCCACGAACCGTAACATCATAATTTGGAAATTCCTCCCTCGCAATTTTTGATGCCGAATATACCGACGCTCCTGCCTCAGAAACAATAAAAACCTGTAACGGTTTGTCGAACGCGATTTTTTTGATGAAAAACTCCGTTTCACGCGAAGCGGTTCCGTTTCCAATAGAAATAGCATCAATCTGATAAGCATTTACCATAGAACGAATCTTCTTGATTGCCATAGTTTCCTCATTTTGAGGCGCGTGAGGATAAATAGTTTCGTTATACAACAAATCTCCTTTTTCATCTAAACAAACTACTTTACAACCGCTTCTAAATCCCGGATCTATGGCCAAAATACGCTTTTCTCCCAACGGCGGCGCTAATAATAACTGTCCTAAATTATTCGCAAAAACCTGAATTGAATTAGCATCTGCTTTTGCTTTTGCCTCCTGCAAAGTTTCATTTCCAATAGCAGGATTTAGCAATCGTTTATAACTGTCTTCAATCGCTAACTGCAAATGTGCGGTTGTACTGTTTTGTTTTTTAATGATGATTTCATCAATAATATCATAAGCTTCATCTAAATCGACATCTACTTTCATTTTCACAAAACCTTCATTTTCAGCACGAAGCATTGCTAATAAACGATGTGACGGCGCTTTTGTCAATGGCTCTTCCCACTCAAAATACTGACTGAACTTTTGAGCCCCTTCTTCTTCACTCTTCTTTTTTACAACTTTAGTTGCTATCACTGCTTTGCGTTGATACAATCTTCGCAATTGTTTACGAACATAAATATTTTCATTAATCCATTCTGCAATAATATCTCGTGCGCCCTGCATGGCAGCTTCTTCATTAATCACATTTTCGTTCAGGTATTGTGTCGAAATAAAATCAACATCAACATCATTCTCTGACATAATGATTTTTGCCAATGGCTCTAAACCAAATTCACGTGCAACATCAGCTTTTGTTTTTTTCTTCTTTTTAAAAGGCAGATAAAAATCTTCTATTTCCTGTAAATCAAAACTTTGTTCAATTTTATGCTTCAATTCGGGAGTTAGCGATTTTTGTTCTTCAATAGATTTCAAAACCGCTTCTTTGCGTTTTACAATCGTTTCATATTCCTTTTGGAGTTTTGCAATCTGCTCAATTTGAACTTCGTCCAGATTTCCGGTTGTATCTTTTCGGTAACGGGAAATAAACGGAACAGTACAATCTTCTTCTAGTAATTTTACCGTGTTTTGAATGTTAATTGCTGCTGTTGGAACAGACTTGGCAATGAATTGAATATTAGTCATACTTTATAATGAAATAATTTCTGGATTAGAAAATGAGATAATCTGTCTGTCAAAATCGACATTAGATTAACCAATCACCCGGCTAAAATAATATCTTTGTTTTTAATTTTTAGCCAATGGAAGTTTTATTAACGTATTTTTTAGTTGTAAATATCACCGTTTTTATTCTCGCGGGATATGATAAATATCAAGCCCGGAAAAACAAACAAAGAATCCCTGAAAACACCTTATTTTTTCTTGAAGCCATTGGCGGCACAATTGGATTGTTCTTAGCAATGTTATTCTTTAGACATAAAACGAGCAAATCTTCTTTTATTATAAAATTCTCGTTTATTTTTTTCATTCAGATTGTATTGATTTATCTAAAAATGAAAGTTAAATTTTAAACAATTACATTGTTAATAACTACATAAATACCTTTTTATCAATTACTTAAAAGTGTAGTTTTAGTTATTTAAACAACAAACCGGATGAATTTTAAAAATCCACCCGGCTTATATATTTAGTATTGGTGCGAAGCACCGAATTTTTTTTGACTTTTTACTGGCAAGCAATTTTATTCACTCTATTTTGATGTCTTCCGCCTTCAAATTCCGTTGTTAAAAAGGTTTCAACAATCTCAACTGCTTGAGGAATAGAGGTAAAACGAGCCGGAATACTTACAATATTAGCATCGTTGTGTAAACGTGTTAAATAAGCAATTTCTTTAGTCCAGCATAAACCAGCTCTTACTTTTGGATGTTTGTTAGCCGTCATTGCAATTCCGTTTCCGCTACCGCAGATTACAATTCCAAAATCAGCTTTACCTTCAGATACATCACTTGCAACCGGGTGGCCAAAATCAGGATAATCAACAGAAGCCTCTGTATCAGTCCCATAATTGGTTACTTCATATCCTTTTGCCTGCAGCATTGCAACAATTGCTTTTTTATAATCCGGTCCTGCGTGGTCATTTCCTATCGAAATTTTCATTTTTTTTATACTATTAAGTTGTGTGGTACAAATTTACTCAATTAATAAATGTTTGCCACGAAATACATCAATTTTCGCGAATTTCTTTTTTCTGCTCACTTATAAACATTCCATAAATCATCTCAATTATAACGGATGTACATTCGTAAAACCAGCCGTCAAAAAACAAAATTTATAACTATCATACTATCAAATTCTTAACAGTTATTAACATTATTAACAACTCTGTAACTGTCTCATTACCAATAAAGAATAATCATAATATTTGTTAAAATTTTGAAGTGTTGATAGCGATTCGTAATTCGTTGATATTCAATTAACTTTAAGTTAACATTATTTGTTAATAAGTTAGAATAGAAAATAAGAAGTTTTTTTTGGTCGTGTCGAAAAAAAACCTAATCCAAAACCGGAATGAAATAACCTAATAAAGTTTGAGGAATTTTTGGAAAAGTTATCAATATCAAAAATGCCATTTTCAACAAAAATCAACTTATGAAGTTATCTACAAATTGATTTCATTTTTGGTTGTCAACCGTTGTTAATTAAAATACAAAAACTCTTAGAAATTAATCCTTTAACAAAATATAAGTATGTTGATAACTCAAGATAACTAAGAGAAACTTCATTTCAATGCTTTTAAAAATAAATTTATAGCACATATTAACAAGCTATAATAACAAACAAATTTTTTTAAATTTTTAAAATTCTTTTTTGTTGTATTTAATATATGTTGACAACTTTGAAAACTGAAAAAGAAAAAAATTAAATTTTATTTGAATTCAAAGCTAATTTGAATTTGTTTTTGATTGTTGTTTCAAACGATTTTCAGAGGATTGTTCAGATTGTCCAGAATTTGCTGAACTTCTTCGAAATCGTTTGGATGAACTTTGAGTTTGATTCCACCGAGAGCGGAAGTGTACATGGGAACGACAGAAAGGGTCATTTCGTTTTCAAAAAAATAAGGAATCTCTTCTTGTTCTAATAAGTGTTTCAGAACAACTGTTTCGTGCAGGTAATTGAATACTGCAATGGTTTTAAAGCTTTCCATATTGGGTCTTTTTGTAAAGATACGAAAGTTATATTTTTAATAATTTATTTGTTAAAATCTATAATCTGATATCTTATTTGTAATTTTAAACTTTTAAGAAAAGATATATGAGTAAGAAAATTAGAAAGCCGATAAAAAAAGAGAAAGATTTCTCCAGTAAAATAGTAAAAATTTTATCGCAAAGCCCAAATAAAACATTCAACTACAAACAAATAGCAGCAAAGTTAGAACTAGATGATACCAAAAGCAGAAATCAGATTATAAAAGATTTAAAGATTCTGGCTGCTTCAAAAAAGATTATAGAATCAGAACCGGGTAAATATTTAGTAAAAGCCGAAAGTCAGGATTATTACGAAGGAACCATAGATATGACTAGCCGTAAAACGGCCTATTTTATTTGTGAGGAGTTTAGCGAAGATGTATTTATTCCAACCAATAATTTAAACAGAGCTTTAGACAAAGACAAAGTAAAAGTTTATGTTTACAACCGAAGAAAAGGTAAAAGACCTGAAGGAGAAGTAATTAGTGTTATAGAAAGAAATAAAACAGAGTTTGTTGGAGTGATAGATATTCAGGCCAATTTTGCTTTTGTATCTACTGCAAACCCTAAAATGTACACGGATATTTTTATTCCAAAAGATAAAATAGGGGAGGCAGAAAATGGTGATGTTGTTTTAGTTACCATTGAAGACTGGCCAAAAAGAGCCGATAGTCCGTTTGGATCTGTATTAAGAGTTTTAGGAAAACCGGGTGAACACAATACTGAGATTCATGCTATTTTAGCCGAATACGGTTTACCGGCAGATTTTCCGGTAGAAGTAGAAGTCTATGCTCAAAAAATTGATACCTCAATTCAGGAAGCTGAGATTGCAAAACGTCGTGATATGCGTGATACACTTACGTTTACGATAGATCCGAAAGATGCTAAAGATTTTGATGATGCATTGTCTTTCAAAAAGTTAGAGAATGGAAATTATGAAATTGGAATTCATATTGCCGACGTTTCCTATTACCTGGAAGAAGGAACAATCTTAGATGATGAAGCCTATCAACGTGCCACTTCGGTTTATTTGGTCGATAGAGTTGTACCAATGCTTCCGGAAGTATTGTCTAATTTTGCCTGTTCATTACGTCCAAATGAAGAGAAATATACTTTCTCAGCGATTTTTGAAGTTTCTCCAACTGCACAGGTTATTAACCAATGGTTTGGAAGAACTGTGATTTATTCCGATCAGCGATTTGCATACGAAGAAGCACAGTATATAATTGAAACAAAAGACAATACAATTCCTGTTGATATCTCAATTACCGGAGAATCGTATACGGTTTCTGATGAAATTACGGAAGCGACTTTAAAATTAGATGAGTTAGCAAAGATTCTGAGAAAGAAAAGAATGGCCAATGGAGCTATTTCTTTTGATAAAGTTGAAGTAAAATTCAACCTGGATGAAGAAGGAGAACCGGAAGGAGTGTATTTCAAAATTTCAAAAGATGCGAATCATCTGATCGAAGAATTTATGCTTTTAGCCAATAGAAAAGTAGCAGAATACATTGGTAAACAAAAGAAAACATTCGTTTACAGAATCCATGATGAACCTAACGAAGACAAATTAATTGCGATGCAAACCGTAATCGCTAAATTTGGTTACAAAATAGATTTTAGAAACAAGGGAGATATTTCGAAATCATTGAATGCTTTGATGGAAGAGGTAAATGGTAAAAAAGAGCAGAATTTAATTGATACACTTGCGATCAGAAGTATGAGTAAAGCCAAATATTCGACAGAGAATATCGGTCACTATGGTTTAGCTTTTGATTATTACAGCCATTTTACGTCACCAATTCGTCGTTATCCGGACGTTATGGTACACCGCTTACTGCAGTATTATTTAGACAATGGAACTTCTGTAGATGAAGAAGCCTACGAAACAAAATGTTTACATTGTTCGAATATGGAAAGTTTAGCCACTAATGCTGAGCGAGATAGTATCAAATACATGCAGGTGAAATACATGCAGGATCATCAGGACGAAGAATTTCTTGGTGTTATTTCCGGTGTTACAGAATGGGGAATTTATGTAGAGATAGTTTCCAACAAATGCGAAGGAATGGTAAGAATCAGAGAGATAAAAGATGATTATTATACTTTCGATGAAAAACAATATGCATTGGTGGGAGCCACTTCAAACAGTATTTTACAATTAGGAGACGAAATTTATGTAAAAGTTAAAAATGCCGACTTAGTTAAAAAACAGTTGGATTTTCATTTTTTAAGAAGAGCAGAATAGAAGTTTAATTTAAAAGAATAGAAGTATGAAAAAGTTAGTTATAATAGCTGCAATTTTATTGGTTCAGATGTCTTTTGGTCAGGTTACTAAAGAGTTAGGTGATTTTGATTCCGTTAAAGTATTTGATAAGTTAAGTGTAAAATTAGTTCAGTCTTCCGAGAATAAGATTGTGATTAAAGGAGCAAGAGAATCAGAAGTCGAAGTTGTTAACAAGAAAGGTTTATTAAAATTAAGAATGCCTTTTCCTAAATTGTTATCAGGAAATGATTTGGATATTACTGTATATTACAAACGTTTAGAGCTTATAGATGTTAATGAAGGGGCAAATGTGACTACTAAAGATGCTATAAAAGCAACAGTATTTAAAGTAAGTGCACAAGAAGGCGGAACAATTACTGCTGAATTGAATGTTGATAAACTAAATGTAAGTTCCGTTTCCGGAGGTTCAATTACTTTAAGCGGTAAAGCCGATAACCAGGATGCAAGTCTTGGAGCCGGTGGTTATTTGCTGGCAAGTAAATTAAAGACCTCACAAACGAAAGTAAGCGTTTCTGCGGGAGGAAAAGCAGATGTGAATGCTTCAACCCTTGTGGATGCAAAAGTGAGCGCAGGAGGCTCTATTTACATTTATGGAAAACCGAAGCAAATAAATCAAAAAACGGTTTTTGGAGGTAAAATCGAAGAAGTAAAATAAGAAATTGTATTTGAATGATAAATGATATTTTGGCTGGACTGCCATGGGGACTTTTTTTAAGTTTTATGGTAGGTCCGGTATTTTTTATACTATTGGAAACCAGTATTACGAAAGGATTCAGAGCTGCATTAGTTTTTGATCTTGGTGTTGTATTAGGTGATATTTTCTTTATTGCAATTGCCTACTTGGGAAGTTACAGACTGATTCAGAGTTTAAAAGACAAACCGGCTCTTTTTATTTTTGGCGGAATTATTATGCTGGCGTACGGTATAATTTCTTTCGTAAGATTAAGGAAAGAAGAAAAAATTAACGACGAAGAAATTGATCGTGATATTATTAAAAGAAACTACGGCAGTTTATTTGTAAAAGGCTTTTTACTCAACGTTATTAACATTGGAGTACTTGGTTTCTGGTTAGCGGTTATTATTTCTGTAGGACCAAAATTGGAAATGCAGAATTCGAGAATGTTTACTTTTTTTACTTCGGTGATCATTACCTATTTAGTAGTTGATTGCCTTAAAATATTATTAGCCAAACAGTTAAAATCTAAAATGACACCTGTTAATATCTTGAAAATTAAAAAAGGTATTAGTGTTGTATTAATGGTTTTTGGCGTAGTTTTAATGATTCAGGGTTGGTTTCCTAAAGAGAAAGAAATGGTTAAAAATGCTTTCGAAAAGATTGAAAAGTAAGTTGTTAATAACTCCAAATTATAAAATTAAACCTCTGTATTTCAGAGGTTTTTTTGTTTATTAGACCCTACAGTTTTTTTGAAAACTGTAGGGTTTGTAAATTGTTAACAACGATATTTTGCGTAAACTTTGTCATTTCGAGGAACGAGAAATCTTCGCAAGAAACTCAACAAAGACTGGACAATTGTTACGAAGATTTACTTCGTTGCTAAACCGGACAGGTTTTTAAAACCTGTCCGGTTTGTTATTGTTAACAACGATATTTTGCGCAAACTTTGTCATTTCGAGAAACGAGAAATCTTAGTAAGAAGCTCTACAAAGATTGACAATTGTTACGAAGATTTACTTCGTTGCTAAAGCGGACAGGTTTTTAAAACCTGTGTTGTTTGTTATTGTTAACAACGATATTTTGCGCAAACTTTGTCATTTCGAGGAAGGAGAAATCTTAGTAAGAAGCTCTACAAAGATTGACAATTGTTACGAAGATTTACTTCGTTGCTAAAGCGGACAGGTTTTTAAAACCTGTGTTGTTTGTTATTGTTAACAACGATATTTTGCGCAAACTTTGTCATTTCGAGGAAGGAGAAATCTTAGTAAGAAGCTCTACAAAGATTGACAATTGTTACGAAGATTTACTTCGTTGCTAAAGCGGACAGGTTTTTAAAACCTGTGTTGTTTGTTATTGTTAACAACGATATTTTGCGCAAACTTTGTCATTTCGAGGAACGAGAAATCTTAGTAAGAAGCTCTACAAAGATTGGATAATTGTTGCGTAGTTACTTGCTAAGATTTCTCCTTGCGTCGAAGTGACAAGATTGATGGAAAATTTAGGCATAAAAAAACCTCTAAATTTCTTTAGAGGTTTTGAAGTATCGTGTGGATTCGAACATAAATCTTTATCTAATTTTTTTTAAAAATTAAACATAAAAAACCTCTAAATTTCTTTAGAGGTTTTGAAGTATCGTGTGGATTCGAACATAAATCTTTATCTAATTTTTTCTAAAAATTAAACATAAAAAAAACCTCTAAATTTCTTTAGAGGTTTTGAAGTATCGTGTGGATTCGAACATAAATCTTTATCTAATTTTTTCTAAAAATTAAACATAAAAAAAACCTCTAAATTTCTTTAGAGGTTTTTGAGGCATCGTCCGGATTCGAACCGGAGTAGGAGCTTTTGCAGAGCCCAGCCTAGCCGCTCGGCCACGACGCCATTACTTGAACGGATGGCAAAAGTAACTAAAATCTTTAAATTTCAAAAGTTTCAAAGTAACTATTTTAAAAAATTAGCATTTTTAAAGAAAAAATTATTTTCTCGTTTCCGTCATTTTTATAGTAACTGTTTCAACATCACCACCAATAGGAGGATTTATCTTAGAAACCCAAACAGTAGTTTTTTCTATCATTTCAATCTCTGAAAGTACACGAATATTGATTCTTTTGGCTACATGCTCTAATAAATGAGAGCGAATTGCCATTTCTTCGGTTACAATTTTGTTCAAATGAACGTAATCAACAGTATCTAACAAATGATCTGTTTGTGCTGATTTTTGTAAATTAGTTTTGATTTTTAGATCAACTGTGTAATCAGATCCAATTTTTCCTTCTTCAATTAAACATCCATGGTAGGAAAAAGTACGGATGTTTTTTAATTTTATAACTCCCATTTTTAATTTTAGTTTCAGGTTTTATGTTCCAAGTTGCACGTTTACTGAGAAGTTTCTAAAGAAAACCGTAAACTGTAAACCGAAAACTGTAAACTTTTTTATCTTTGCTAAAATTACTATAAAATAATGGCATCAGAAGAGAAATCACTCAATTTTATTGAACAAATCATAGAAGAAGATTTGAAATCAGGTCTTTCTAAAACCAAGCTTCATTTTCGTTTTCCACCAGAACCAAATGGCTATTTGCACATTGGGCATGCAAGTTCTATTGCATTAAATTTTGGTTTAGGACTTGATTATCAGTCACCCGTGAATTTACGTTTTGATGATACAAATCCTGAAAAAGAAGAGCAGGAGTTTGTTGATGCTATAAAAAAAGATGTAGAATGGCTGGGATATACCTGGTCAGAAGAACGATATGCTTCAGATTATTTTCAACAATTATACGATTGGGCAGTTCTGTTAATTAAGAAAGATAAAGCTTATGTAGACAGTCAGACTTCAGAAGAAATGGCGATTCAAAAAGGAACTCCGTCAACGATAGGAACTGATAGCCCGTATAGAAATCGTTCAGTCGAAGAGAATTTAGACCTGTTCGAAAGAATGAAAAGTGGTGAATTTGAGGCTGGTACTCATATTCTTCGTGCCAAAATAGACATGAAATCAACCAATATGTTGATGCGTGATCCTATCATGTACAGAATTTTACACAAACATCATCATAGAACAGGGGATAACTGGAAAATCTACCCAATGTACGATTGGGCACATGGACAAAGTGATTATTTAGAGCAAATTTCACACTCATTTTGTACACTGGAATTTTTACCTCACCGTGAATTATACGATTGGTTTTTAGACCAAATTTTTGAAGATAATAAATTACGTCCGAAGCAGAGAGAATTTGCCAGACGTAATCTTTCACATACAGTTGTAAGCAAAAGAAAATTACAGCAACTAGTTAAGGAAAAGCATGTTAACGGTTGGGATGATCCTAGAATGTCAACCATTTCGGGACTAAGAAGAAGAGGTTATACTGCTGCATCTTTACGTAATTTTGCTAATACAATTGGTATTGCAAAACGTGATAACCTGATCAGTGTATCTGTTTTAGAATTCTGTATCCGCGAAGATTTGAATAAAATTGCACCACGTGTAATGGCCGTTTTAGATCCGGTAAAATTGGTAATTACAAATTATCCTGAAGGAAAAGAGGAGTGGTTGGAAGCCGAAAATAATCAGGAAGATGAAAATGCAGGTTTTAGAAAAGTACCTTTTTCAAGAGAATTATATATCGAAAGAGAAGACTTTTTAGAAGATGCTCCTGCTAAATTTTTCCGTCTTACTTTGGGAAAAGAAGTGCGTCTAAAAAATGCTTATATCATTAAAGGAGAAAGTGTTATAAAAGATTCAGAAGGTAATATTACAGAGATTCATGTAAGTTATGACACTGATTCTTTAAGCGGAAGCGGGACAGAAGCAAGTCAGAGAAAAGTATCCGGAACCTTACATTGGGTTTCCATTCAGCATGCAGTTGAAGCAGAAGTTCGTATGTACGATCGTTTGTTTACAGATGAAGCTCCGGACAGTTATAAAGAGAAAAATTTCTTAGATTTTGTAAACCCAAATTCGTTGGACATCATTACAGGATTTGTTGAACCAAGTTTGGCTACAGCTCAAAATGAAGATAAATTTCAATTTCAACGTTTGGGTTATTTTACTGTGGATAAAGATTCAACTCCTTCAAAATTAGTATTTAACAAAACAGTTGGACTAAAAGATGCCTGGGAGGAGAAGGGTAAAAAAGAAGAAAATAGTATCAACAATTCTTTGAAGGATATCAATAAATATTTCAAAGTGGAGACAAAAGCAGAACGTATTGCCATTGAAAGTGCAATAGGGGAGAGCATCAAAAATGTTTCTAGTTTTTCGTTGTTGCAAAATTCTTTAAAGAAGAATATTAACAATAATAAAGGATCATTGTTGTTTGCTCAGTTTATTCTAAAATACTCAAGTTTGAAATCTCCTGATTTTGAAGAAGACGATATTAAAAAATTGTACACGATGTCTCTTCGCAGTGAATCTACTTATGTGAGATCTAAAGCACTTTTAAATTTAAGAGATTTAGAAAATGAAAGTTTAAGAAAGCAATTTGAAGAAGATATTTTGAAGCTACATTCAAATCCTCCAAAAAATGCTTCGGAGAGAGAAATTGAAATTCTTTCTGAAATGATTCAAAAATAATATAATTATAATCTATTAAAAAGCGCTTTTTCTAAGCGCTTTTTTTATTATTTGTATTTTCTATTAATATTTAAAAATTTATAGAGTTTTTAGATTAAAAACAGCCTTCATAAGTTGATTTTAAGCGATAAAAAAACTTCTTTCGACTCATTTATCATATTTGTAAAAATAGTTAAAAATTTAGCTTTATTTTAATTTTAGCTTTTATTTTAGTCTGATTTGCTGCTTTTGAACATCAGATTATGTAAAAAGTTATGAATTCGACCGATTTTGCAAATTTTCAAAAGAATTTATTCAATCTTATCACTTTTGAAGCAACATGAAAAGTGAAAACTATAATAATTAATTTTGTCTATTAAATTTTATTGTAATTAAGTTTTTATTTATTATTTATAAAAATTATTTAATGTATTAATTTTATAGTTTTTGTAGATTAAAAATGACTTTCATAAATTAAATTTAAGATAGAAAAAATAATCAGTGGAGTTATTTGTCATCTTTTAAAAAATGATTCAAAAATAAAGCTAATATTAATTTTAGCTATTTTTAGGGTATATTTTTTAGATTGAGAACTCATTATTGCTTGCAAAATTCATAGTTATCTAATTTTTGTAAATCGGAAGAAGAATTTGGTTCAAAAGAAAGATTTAGATAGGAATTTTAACCAATTAGTTTATTATTTATTTTGATTATAAAATTTTAATTTTGTTATGTTTTTATCTATTATTTATAAAAACTATTTTGTTTTTTAAATTTATAGATGTTTTATATTAAAAATGACTTTAATAGAGTAGTTTTATGGTAATTTTTTATTTCTCCCACCTCATAACTCATTTATTGAATAATCGTTGATTTACGGCCTTTATTTTAGTTTTTGATGTTATTTTTCTCAGTTTAACGGGTTATTAACACACAATTGTTTATAAAGTTCGTATTTTTATGCAAATGTCAAATTGAAAATGGTTTTTCGATAATTTAAAACGAAAGCTGAGAATCGAAAAGTGAGTTGGGCTAAAGTTTAAAAATGATTCATTTTTACTTTAGTTTTAATTCTGAAAATGAATTCTTGCCAATCGTTTTATATTCTAATTTTCATTGTGATCTCATTTTGATAATATTTCAGCGGATAAGTATTTTTTCAAAGTAGTTTCATAATGTTAAAAATTATAGAATTATTCATACTGATAGTTTCAAATTTTGATTTTCAATTTTTGACTGCAAACAATTTTAAATTTATTTAGTTATGAAAAATATTATTATTACACTGTCGTTTTTATTTGCAAATCTTACAATTGGTCAAACGCACCAAATTACAAAACACAATGGAGAACAATTGGATGTTAATTTCATCAAACAGGAAAATGATTTAATTTATTATTCATTAGATGGGAGTAGAGAAGAACAGAAAATTAGTAAGTACGCAGTTTCACAATTGACGAATAAAGAAACAAAAGAAATTAAAAAAATAAGCGATAAAGTTCTGGTTGATTCTAAGTCAGATTACAAATTTGTTACCGTTTTGCCTCAGGAGAAAACAGCCGGTTTGAAACAAGTAGCTAATTTTTCAGGAGTATCAACGAAGACAAAAGGGGAGTCGCCACTTGCAAATCAGAAACAGACTGCAATGAGAATAAAAGCAAAATCGGCTTCAAATGGATATCCATTTGTGAGCATTGTTGAAAAAGCAGATGGAAAGTATGAAGCAGTAGCTTATGCGTATTAAATTTTGTGTTAACTTTTATTAAATAACATCAAGTCAATATTTTATAGTTTAAAAAAAGAGTACCTTTATTAATCACTTAAATTAAATATTATGTCAAAGAATCTAAATACTGTAGCAGCAATTATAGGTGCTGCGGCCGCTGGTGCAGCGATTGGAATTTTATTTGCTCCTGATAAAGGATCTAAAACTCGTGCTAAACTGAAAGAAGGTTTAGATGATGCGGCGCATAATTTAAAAGATTCACTTTCAGCAAGTTCTGAAGTACTGCGTGAAAAGTTTACGCATGCAAAAGAAAATTTAGATGGAACTTATGGAGAGCTACTTTCAAATATGAGTTATAAAACTGAAGAAGTAATTAGTTTTTTAGAAGCTAAACTGGCTGATTTAAAAGCACAAAACGCTAAACTTCAGAAATAATAATCCGGAAGCACAAAGCTTAGAATGATTTGTTGGATTGTTTCGGTTATTTTATTCTTAGAATAACCAAATGACAATTTTTAAATCATAAGTTTTGTGCTTCTTTTTTTAACCAAAACTACAACTATGGCTTTTGAAGAATTAAAAGAGAATACTGAAAATATTCAGGATCAGGCTAAAATTTATCTCGACAGTCATTTGGCCTATTATAAACTTTGGGGTTTTAAGGTCGCAATGAAATCGACCACATTAATTTTTAAGTTTACTTTGATTTTATTGTGTGTTGGAATGGTATTACTTTTTGGATCTGTTGCAGCTGCATTCGCTTTTAGCAATTTGTTTGGAAGTTACACTTTAGGATTCCTGACAGTAGGAGGGATATATCTTTTGGCAACAATACTACTTTTCTTTGTAAAAGATAAGTTTGTAGAAGGACCAATTTTGGAGAAATTTTCAGAAATATTTTTTAATGATTAATTATGGAGACAAAAAAATATTCATCGTACGCTGAAATCGAAAGAGATTTAGAAATTCTGAAATTGGAGAAAGATATTAATTACCAAAAATTAGTATTAAGTTTTCAAAAAACGAAGGAGTCTATAACACCGCAAAATGTAATTAACGGAGTATTTTCTTCTTATAAAGAGTATTTCTTCAATTCGTATCCACAAATTTTGCAATCCATTTTACCCTATATTATCAATTGGTTTATAAATAAAAAAAGAGGCAAATAAGCCTCTTTTTCTTTTTTAAATTATTTTATTTCCGGTTGAATATCATCTTCATAACCGGATTGTTGTGGTTCGATTGGTTTTATTTTTTCAATTTTCTTGTTCGTTTTTTTCATCATTTCACCAACCTGGTTAGAAGCTGTAAACGAAGCAACCATATTGTTGAGCATATCACTTCCGGCTTGTGGAGAATTTGGTAACAAGATTAGGTTCGAATTGGCATCAGCACCAATTGCCTGTAACGTATCATAATGTTGTGTAACGACAATTAGGGCAGAAGCTTCCTGAGAATTGATACCAACATTGTTTAAAACTTCAACACTTTCTACAAGACCTCGGGCAATTTCACGACGCTGATCTGCAATACCTTGACCTTGTAAACGTTTACTTTCGGCTTCGGCTTTTGCTTTTGCAACGATTCTGATTCTGGAACTTTCAGCTTCAAATTCAGCAGCAGTTTTTTCTCTGTCAGCGGCATTAATTCTGTTCATGGCATTTTTTACCTGAATGTCAGGGTCAATATCAGTCACCAAAGTATTGATAATATCATAACCATAAGTAGTCATCGCTTCATTCAATTCTCTTTTTACGGCAATAGCAATATCATCTTTTCTTTCAAAAACGTCATCCAATTTTAGTTTAGGAACTTCGGCACGAACCACATCAAATACATAAGCTGTAATCTGATCATGTGGATATTCTAATTTATAAAAAGCATCATATACTTTTTCCTGAATAACTTTGAATTGTACCGAAACCTTCATTTTTATAAAAACGTTGTCTCTGGTTTTGGTTTCAATAATAACATCTAACTGTTGTATTTTAAGATTTACACGTCCGGCCAATCGGTCAACCAAAGGAATTTTAAGTTGCAATCCAGAATTTCTTACGCTTAAAAATTTCCCAAATCTTTCTATAATTACCGACGATTGTTGTTTTACGGTAAAGAAGGAGGACATTAGTATAAAAAATGCCAGGACTAAAATGATAATAAAAGGTGTACTCATGGTGATAATGATTTAGTTTTTGATGCTGTAAATTACGAATATTCTTCCAATTTAAAATTTTAAAACATTAAAAAAACGCTAAGAACATTTGTTTGATGTTACTTAGCGTTTCTATTTTTAAATGGAATTCTTCTTATAAAGTTGAAATTGCTTTTTGAATTCTCGAAATAGTTTCTTCTTTTCCAATGATTTCAACAATGTCAAATAGGTGAGGACCTTTTAGTGCTCCAACTAAACTAAGTCTGAAAGGCTGCATGACTTTTCCCATACCAATTTCATTTTTAGTCAGCCAGTCTTTTACAATGGTTTCAATATTGGCAGAAGTAAAATCTTCAATATTTTCCAGAACTGAAATTAATTCTTGCATTAAAGCAGGTGTTTCTTCCTTCCAGTTTTTACTTGCTTTTTCATCATATGAGTCTGGAGTCTGGAAAAAGAAATCGGTTAAATCCCAAAATTCTGAAACGAAATTTGCTCTTTCTTTGATAAGTGATACAATTCTTGTAAGTTTTGCAATGTCTTCCTGAGCGGAGACGAAGGAAGAGAAGCCTTTTTCTTCTAAAATAGGAGAGAAGCTTTTTGCTAAATCGGCATCATTTTGTTGGATAAGATGCTGATGATTGAACCATTTATTTTTCTCAGGATCAAATTTTGCCCCCGCTTTATGAACTCTGTTCAAATCAAAAGAGGCTACTAATTCTTCTAAAGAAAATATTTCCTTGTCTGTTCCATCGTTCCATCCTAACAAAGCCAGGAAGTTTACAACTGCTTCCGGGAAAAATCCTTTTTCTCTGTATCCGGATGAAATGCCTTCTTCCGTTTTCCATTCCAATGGAAAAACAGGAAATCCTAGTTTGTCACCGTCTCTTTTAGCTAATTTTCCATTTCCAACCGGTTTCAAAATCAAAGGTAAGTGTGCAAATTCAGGAGCATCCCAACCAAAAGCTCTGTACAATAAAACGTGAAGAGGCATAGAAGGAAGCCATTCTTCACCACGAATTACATGTGAAGTTTCCATCAAATGATCATCCACAATACTGGCTAAGTGATACGTTGGCATTCCGTCACTTTTGAATAATACTTTGTCATCCAATAAATTGGTTTCAAATTTTACATCACCACGAATAATATCTTTTAAATGTAAAGTTTCGTCAACCGGAGTTTTAAAACGAATGACATAATGTTCACCATTGGCAATTCTTGTAGCAGTTTCATCGGCAGAAATTACCAAAGAAGTATCCAACTTTTCACGGTTATGATGATTGTATATAAACGTTTTTCCTTCAGCTTCGTGTTGCTTTCTGTGTGCATCAAGAGCTTCTGGAGTATCAAATGCATAATATGCCCAGCCAGACTGGATCAGCTGATCGGAATATTTTTGGTATATTTCTTTACGATCACTTTGTCTGTACGGACCAAATTTTTCATTTTTTCCAATCGTTTCTTCCGGAGCAATTCCTAACCACTCCAGCGCTTCCATAATATAAGCTTCAGCACCTGGAACAAAACGAGTCTGATCTGTATCTTCAATTCTCAGATAAAAAACACCGTTATGTTTTTTTGCAAATAAATAATTAAATAGGGCAGTACGAACACCGCCAATATGTAATGGTCCAGTTGGACTTGGTGCAAAACGCACACGAACTTGCTTTGACATTTGTTTAAATTTTGATGCAAAGATACGACTCTAATTAGATAATTAGAAAATGACTTTAATTGTGATAATCTCTTATTTGTAATATAATTGACTAATTATCTAATGGATCATTATCTAATTAAAATTATTACTTTTATAGGTTATAAATAAAAGAGATTCATTTTGAAAACAACATCTGCCATATATCAAAAATTAGAAGCGTTTATAAAAAAATATTATACGAATGAATTGATAAAAGGAGGACTTCTTTTTATTGGTTTTGGATTATTGTATTTTCTTTTTACACTTTTTATAGAGTATTTTCTATGGTTGAAACCATTTGGAAGAACCGTATTGTTTTGGTTATTTGTTGGAGTAGAAGTTTTTCTTTTGTTTCGATTTATTTTATTTCCCGTTTTTAAATTATTCAAACTTCAAAAAGGAATAGATTACAATCAGGCTTCGGCTATTATTGGAAATCATTTTACGGAAGTAAGTGATAAGCTGACTAACTTTTTGCAATTATCGGCTTCAGGAAATACAGCCGAAAGTTCAGAATTAATGCTGGCTTCAATCGAACAAAAAGCCAATTCTTTGCAACCGATTCCTTTCGGAAATGCTATCAATTTTAACAGTAACAAAAAGTATTTACCATTAGCAATCGTTCCGGTTTTGCTTTTTGCGGTGTTTTATATTTCAGGAAACAGTACTATTATTTCACAAAGTTTAAATAGAGTAGTGCACTTTAATGCGACCTTTTTACCTCCTGCACCTTTTAAATTTGTTGTTCTAAACCAGAATTTACAAACCGAACAAAACAAAGATTTTGTCATCAAGATGGAATCTGTTGGTAAGATCGTTCCGGAAAATGTTATGATTCATATAGGAAATGAAAGTTATTTTATGGAATCTTCTCAACCGGGAAAGTTTGAATTCAAAGTAGAAAAACCAGTTGAAAATGTTTCTTTCTCTTTTGAAGGTAATACAGTTTCATCAGAAGAATACGAATTAAAAGTGATCACAGTTCCATCAATTGCAAACTTCGAGATGGTCCTTAATTTTCCATCTTACTTAAAAAAGAAAGCAGAAATTATTCAGGGAACAGGTAATGCAATCCTGCCTGAAGGAACTTTGGTAACCTGGAAAATGAAAACACAATCTACTCAGGAGATCGTTTGGAAGGGTGACAACTCGGTTTTTAAGTTTAATAAAGACCAAAATGAGTTTAAATTGGCTAAAAGTATAAGTCAAAATACAGAATATCAAATTCTTACCTCGAATAATAAGGTCAAAAACTACGAAAAACTGGATTATCAGCTCTCAGTGATCAAAGATCAGCACCCATCAATTCATGTAGCGCCAGCTCCGGATAGTTTGAAGTTAGATAAAAATTATGTTCTGGGCAGGTTAGGCGATGATTATGGTTTGTCTAAATTACAGGTTGTTTATTATGAAAGAAACAAACCCAACACTGCCAAGCGTGGAACAATACCTGTGAAATCAGGAGTATTTGATCAGTTCGTTTTTAACTTTCCAAGTAATCTGGCAGTGCAGGAGGGAGTATCTTATGAATACTATTTTGAAGTTTTTGATAACGATGCACCTCATGGTTTTAAAAGTACAAAGTCTTCTGTATTTTCTGATCGTGTTGCTACCACTGATGAAATTCATGATATGGAATTGCAACAGCAGAATGAGAACATTAATAGTTTGGAAAAGTCTTTAAAGAATCAAACGAAACAGTTTTCTGAGATGGACAAAATTCAGAAAGCCGGTAAAGAGAAAGAAAATTTAGAATTTAAAGATCAGCAAAAAGTAAATGATTTTATCAAGCGTCAGAAACAACAAGACGAATTGATGAAACAATTTACAGAGAAGATGAATAAAAATCTGGACAAGTTTCAATCGGATAAGAAAGATAAAACAGCTGAAGATTTACAAAAGAGATTGGACAATGCTGAAAAAGATCTGGAGAAAAACCAGAAGTTAATGGAAGAGTTGAAGAATCTAAATGACAAGTTGAATAGCGAAGATCTGTTTGATAAGATGGAGAAATTCAAACAGATTAGTAAAAACCAATCCCGTAATTTAGAACAATTGGTTGAATTGACAAAGCGTTTTTATGTGTCCAAAAAAGCAGAACAAGTTGCTGAAAAGTTAAACAAGCTTGCTGACAAACAAGAGCAGCTTTCTAATAAAGACAAAGAAAACACGCAGGACAAACAAGAAGATATCAATAAAGACTTTGATAAAATTCAGGAAGATTTAAAAGATCTGAAAGAAGAAAACAAAACATTAAAAGCTCCACTAGACATTCCGAATGATGCTTCAAAGGAAAAAGAGGTGAAGAATGATTTGCAGAAAGCTTCAGAAGAATTGAGTAAAAAGAATTCGGCATCAGCCAAACCTAAGCAAAAGAGTGCTGCTAAAAAAATGAAGAGTATGGCAGAACAAATGGATGCTGGTATGGAAGGCGGCGAACAAGAACAAATGGAAGAAGATGTAGCAATGCTTCGTCAGATTCTGGATAATCTTTTAGCCTATTCTTTGTCGCAGGAAGATGTAATGAAACAATTTAGAACAATGAAATTGGGTTCGTCAGCGTATACGAAGAACATTAAAATTCAACAAAATTTGAAACAACAGTTCAGATATGTGGATGACAGTTTGTTTGCTTTATCACTTCGTAACCCAAAAGTCGCAGAAGATGTAACCAAAGAAATTGGAAATGTGCAGTACAATATTGATAAAGCTATTGAAAGTTTAAGCGATGTTCAGGTTCCAAAAGGAGTATCGCATCAGCAGTATGCAGTTTCTTCTGCAAATAAGTTGGCAGATTTTCTGAGTGATTTATTAAATAATATGCAGATGTCTATGTCGAAACCGGGATCTGGAAAACCAAAACCGGGTGATGGACAAGGAATGCAATTACCGGATATTATCCAAAAACAAAAAGGTTTAGGAGATAAAATGAAAGAAGGTATGAAGTCTGGCAGTAAACCAGGAGATAAACCTGGGGATAAATCAGGAGAAAAAATGGGAGATAAACCGGGTGAAGGAAAAAATGGTGAAGGAAAAAATGGTGAAGGTAAAGAAAGTAATGGTAAGGATGGTAAAGGTAAAAACGGTGATGGTAAAAGTGGTCAGGAAAATAAAAATGGAGGTCAAAGTAATGGACAGATGAAGGACAATGATGGAGAAGGAGATGCTGAAGCAATCATGGAAATTTACAAAGAACAAGTAAAATTGCGTGAAGCCTTGCAAAAAGAACTTGCTAAAAAAGGATTAGATTCTCAAGGTAAATCTGTAATCGATCAGATGAAAGCTTCTGAAAAGCAAATTTTAAATAAAGGTTTTAAGAATGAGAACTTGCAGCGTATTCTTAATATTCAGCAAGAATTACTAAAATTAAACAACGCAGTTCAGCAACAAGGCCAAGATACGAAGCGTCAATCTGAAACTAATAAGACTGAATTTCCTAATAGAACAAACGCACTGCCGAGTTCATTACTGGAATATTTAAACAGTGTGGAGATATTAAACAGACAATCACTACCTTTGCGCTCGAATTTTAATCAAAAAGTTCAAGAATATTTTAATACAAAATGATCAATTTTAATTACGAAACCGAATTTACTTTAGACAACGAACAAGCTTTTTCTGATTGGTTAAGTGCTGTTATCGTTTCTGAAAACAAAAACGAAGGAGAGATAAATTACATTTTTTGTGATGATGAGTATCTTCATAAGATTAATGTAGAGTATCTAAATCATGATACGTTAACAGATATAATCAGTTTTGATTATACAGTTGGGAACGAACTTAACGGAGATATTTTTGTTTCTGTTGAAAGAGTAGAAGATAATGCTAAAGATTTTAATGTTTCTTTTACTGAAGAATTGAAGAGAGTTTTAGCGCACGGCATATTACATTACTGTGGATATAAAGATAAAAGTGATGCTGAAGCGGAGTTAATGCGATCTAAAGAAGATGAAAAGATTGCTATGTTTCACGTGGAACAGTAGATGAAATACCTTTTTTTAATTTAGTTTCACGTGTTCCACGTGAAACATTAAAGAGAAGAAGAAGGTGATTGTGTTAAAGTGTTTCACGTGGAACATAAAAGTAAACAGTTTATTTCTGTGTATAAAAGAATTGAATGTTCCACGTGGAACGATGGGTTTTTGATAAAGTAGGGGTTTAGATTGTTTCACGTGAAACAATAGTCTTTGGAATTTATAGAGGTTCAGTTTAGAAAAGGTTTAAGAATTAAGTTGAGTTTTTAGTTTGTATTCCGAAACAGGAAGCTTCAGCCTGAAACTTGAAACTTGAAACCTGAGACCTGAAACTTGAAACTTGAAAGAGAAAAACCACGTTCCACGTGGAACAAAAGAAAAGAAAATTAATTCTGAGAACCGCCTTAAACGGTTTGAAGAGAATAATAAAACAAAATGTTTTTAGAAGAATACGATGTTATTGTAGTTGGTGCTGGTCATGCAGGATCTGAGGCCGCGGCAGCGGCAGCAAATTTGGGATCCAAAACTTTATTGGTTACAATGAGTTTGCAGAACATCGCACAGATGTCTTGTAATCCTGCGATGGGAGGAATTGCAAAAGGACAGATCGTGCGTGAGATTGATGCGTTGGGCGGATACTCAGGAATTGTTTCTGACCGAACGGCTATTCAATTTAAGATGTTGAATAAATCGAAAGGACCGGCAATGTGGTCGCCAAGAGTTCAAAGTGATCGAATGCGTTTTGCCGAAGAATGGAGAATGATGTTGGAGGGAACTCCAAATTTGGATTTCTACCAAGAGATGGTCAAAGGTTTGATTATTGAAGATGGCAAGATAAAAGGAATCAAAACTTCGTTGGGAGTTGAGATTAGATCGAAGTCTGTTGTTTTGACGAATGGAACTTTTTTGAACGGTTTAATTCATATCGGAGAAAAACAGTTTGGTGGAGGGCGAGCAGGTGAAAGTGCAGCAACTGGAATTACTGAAGATTTAGTTCGTGCAGGATTTGAAGCGGGAAGAATGAAAACCGGAACACCACCACGAGTGGATGGACGTTCTTTGGATTATTCTAAAATGAACGAAGAGAAAGGTGATGCAAAGCCGGATAAGTTTTCTTATTCTGATTTGACTTCGCCGTTAACGCATCAGCGTTCTTGTTACATGACGTATACGTCATTGGATGTTCACGATATTTTGAGAGATGGTTTTGATCGTTCGCCAATGTTTAACGGAAGGATCAAAAGTCTTGGTCCAAGATACTGTCCTTCGATAGAAGATAAGATTAATCGTTTTGCCGATAAAGAGCGTCACCAATTATTTGTAGAGCCGGAAGGGTGGAATACTTGCGAAGTGTATGTGAATGGATTTTCAACTTCACTTCCGGAAGACATTCAGTTTAAAGCATTGCGTTCTGTAGCCGGTTTTGAGAATGTGAAATTTTTTCGTCCTGGTTATGCAATCGAGTATGACTATTTCCCGCCGACACAATTGAAACATACTTTGGAAACAAAGTTAGTGGAGGGATTGTATTTCGCCGGACAGATTAACGGAACAACCGGATATGAAGAAGCGGCTTCTCAAGGTTTGATGGCGGGAATAAATGCACATTTGAAAGTACATGAAAAAGCGCCTTTGATTTTGAAACGCGATGAAGCTTATATCGGAGTATTGATTGATGACTTGATTACGAAAGGAACAGAAGAACCTTATCGCATGTTTACTTCAAGAGCAGAGTATAGAACTTTGTTGCGTCAGGATAATGCCGATTTTAGATTGACGCCAATGTCGCACGAAATTGGTCTTGCTTCTGAAAAGCGTTTGCGTCGAATGGAAAAGAAATTAAACGAATCTGAAAAAATGGTTGCCTTTTTTAGAGAGACCAGTGTTTCTGTTGCAGAAACAAATCCGATTTTAGAAGCTAAAGAAACTGCTCCGATTACACAGGGAGATAAAATGTTTAAAGTTTTTTCTCGTCCGCAAATTGATTTAGACGATATGCTTAAGTTTGAAAAAGTGAAAGCGTATGTGGAAGAAAATAATTTGGATCAGGAAATTTTAGAGCAAGCAGAAATTCAGGTGAAGTATTCCGGTTATATCGAAAAGGAAAGAAATAATGCGGATAAACTAACTCGTTTGGAAGAAGTGAAGATACCGGAGAATTTCGATTACGATAAAATTAAATCAATGTCGATTGAAGCAAAACAAAAGTTAAGCAAGATTCGTCCTGTAACTATTTCTCAAGCTTCGAGAATTAGTGGAGTTTCTCCAAGTGATATTTCTGTTTTGTTGATTTACATGGGAAGATAAAAAAATAGAGACGTGCCGATAGGTGCGTCTTTATTTGTTTTGATTTTCTTTATTTCAGGTTTCAAGTTTCAAGTTTCAGGTTTGGGTTTGAATTTATTAAGTTGGATTGTTTGAAGAGAAAGTGATCTGAAGTAAAAAAATGTTCCACGTGAAACTACTTTGAGAAGGCTTGGTAAACTTGAAGAAAATCGTAAAACTATTTTAAAAAAATCTGTGAGATGCGTAGTAAAGCATTTCAAATTAATTAATACTTGTTGCATTAGTATTTGTAATGCAACAACCGCGTTGCCAAATTCTATTAAAAACCTATAATTAAAAATGAACGTTTTAAACAAAAAACATTTTCTTACTGTAAAAGACCATTCTGTATCTAAAGAAATTTTTGATCTGTATTACGATGAAACTTTAGATATGTTAATTACTTCTCCACAACCCGATTTAGAAAATCTTGGAAGATATTATGAAAGCGAAGATTATATTTCCCATACTGACAATAAAAGATCTTTGTTTGAAAAAGCGTATCACTTTGTAAAAAGTATTGCTTTAAAAAATAAGCTGAATTTGATTAATGGTGAACAATCTCCAAAAGGAAGGATTTTAGATATTGGTGCCGGAACCGGAGATTTTTTGTTGACAGCAAAAAATGATGGTTGGGAAACTGTTGGAGTGGAACCAAGCGAGAGAGCAAAAAATATTGCAATAGAAAAAGGAATTTCTTTTGTAAACGGAATTGATGCTCTAGAAAATAATTCTTTTGATGTCATTACCATGTGGCATGTTTTAGAACATGTGCCAAATTTAGAATTACAAATTCAGGAATTAAAACGTTTATTAAAACCAACTGGAACTTTAATTGTTGCGGTTCCAAATTTCAAATCGTTTGATGCAAAATATTACAATGAATTTTGGGCAGCTTATGATGTGCCCATTCACTTTTGGCATTTCTCAAAAAAAGCCATTCAGTCTCTTTTTGGAAAAGTAGAGATGAAATTAGAAAAAGTGCTTCCGATGAAATTCGATTCATTTTATGTTAGTCTTTTATCTGAAAAATACAAAACGGGAAAAATGAATTTCATTAAGGCCTTTTTTATTGGTTTGCGATCAAATTTAAAAGCATCGGGAACAAAAGAGTATTCATCGCACATTTATGTCTTAAAAAACAGCTAAAACGTAAAATAAGCGTATTTAAGGCATTTTCTAAGGAAACATGAAGGTTTGTGTCGTCTTTTTTAAGAAATCGCCTTAAATAAAAGCTATGAAAGCCACTTTTGATAGTGATCTTTTATGGTAAAATACCAGTCGATAAATAAAATTAATGCAGTAAAAATGGAGCATTTTTTTAGAAATTTTGTTATTTCTTTTTAGAAATTCGAGGTTTTAGAAAAGTGCTTCATTTTTTTGTTAAGTTTTGTTTTGTGAATGCAAAAATTGAAAAATAATTTTTTTTGACTGGATTAATTTTATGGTTTTGCGATCAGATGAAGCGCAACGGTAAAAAAGAACAATTCTTAACAGATTTACGCTTTAAATTACCCTGAAACTTAAAATAAGCTTGTTTAAGAGGGTTTCTAATGAAAGGTGAGTATTTGTGTTGTTGTTTTTGAGAAATCGCCTTAAAAAAAGGCTGTGAAAGTCATTTTTAATAATGATATTTTATGGTAAAAATCTCCTCAATAAATAAAAGTAATATCATAAAATTATAGCATTTTTTAAACTTTAGTTTGATGCTATTTATTTTTTTATATTTTTGTCTTCATTCAATACAATAAAAAAAATAGAGATTTAAAAAAATGAAAAAAGCATTAGTAATTATCGCACTTTCAATTTTCGCTGTTTCATGTAGTGACAAAACTGCGGAAGTTAAGGAAGTAAAAACAGCTTACGTAGATACTTCAGTTTTAATGAAAGAATACACTGAAGCAAAAGACCTTGAAGCTAAATACAAAGCTCAGGCAGAGGAAAAAGGAAGACAACTACAAGCTGAGATTACACGTTTTAAACAAGACGCTGCTAATTTTCAAAGTCAGGCACAAGCAAACGGTCAGGCGTGGGCACAACAAAGAGGTGCTGAATTACAAAAAAGAGAACAACAATTGGGTTATGCACAACAAGCTTTGTCTCAACAATTGCAACAGGAAAGCGGTGTTGAAATGGATTCTTTGGTAAGTGGAGTGAAGAAATTCATCAAAGAATACGGTAAGAAAAATGGTTATTCTTATATCTATGGTACTGGAGACGCTGCTTCAATTTTGTATGCTGAAGAGAAATTCGATATCACAAAAGACATCGTTAAAGCTTTGAATGACAAGTATAAAGCGACTCCAAAAACAGAAGAAAAACCAGCTGTAAAAGAGGAAGCTAAAAAATAATACCAGACTAACTAGCTAAATTTAAAAACCTAAATCTGTCAAGATTTAGGTTTTTTCTTTTATAAAAATACGATACTTTTAGCTCTCAATTTACGCCTAATGCAAAACGTTTCAGAAGCAGCAGCTTATACTTTACAATTCATCAATCAAACGCAAAAATCTATTTTCCTGACCGGTAAAGCTGGGACCGGGAAGACTACACTTCTGCGTGAAATTATTGCCACTACGCATAAAAATACTGTGGTTGTGGCTCCAACCGGAATTGCAGCTTTGAATGCAGGAGGTGTTACGATTCATTCTATGTTTCAGTTGCCGTTTTCGGCTTTTATTCCCTCTTATGCAGAGGCTTCTCAGTTTACAGATACGGTTAAATTTGAGAATAAGGAAACGCTTAGAAGACATTTCAAAATGAATAATGTGAAGCGTGACGTAATCAGGAATATGGAGCTTTTGATTATCGATGAAGTCAGTATGTTACGCGCTGATCTGTTGGATGCAATTGATTTTATGATGCAGACGGTACGTAAAAATACGCGTGCTTTTGGAGGTGTTCAGGTACTTTTTATTGGCGATTTGTTACAGCTTCCGCCGGTTATCAGAGATGAAGAATGGCGAACTTTGCGCAATTATTACAAAGGAAAATTCTTTTTTCATTCGCATGTAATTCAGCAATATCCGCCGTTATATATTGAATTATCAAAGATTTATCGTCAGTCAGATGATACTTTTATTTCGGTTTTGAATAATCTTCGAAACAATCAGATTACGCCTCAGGATATTCAGGTTTTAAATGAATATGTGAAACCTGATTTTGACTTAAAAAATAATCCCGGATATATTACGCTTACCACGCACAATGCCAAAGCCGATTCGATTAACGAGCAGGCAATTGGCGATTTAGCCGGAAATGAATTCGCTTATCAGCCGTTTATTGTGGGCGATTTTCCGGAGAAAATTTTTCCGGTTGAGGAAAATTTGAAACTTAAAGTGGGTGCTCAGGTTATGTTTGTCAAAAATGATTTGTCTTTTGAAAAGCGTTATTTCAACGGAAAAATGGGCGTTGTAAAGTCACTTTCGGCCGAAGAAATATTCATACATTTTCCTGAGGAGGATAAAACCATTGAAGTTGAAAAATACGAATGGAAAAATATCCGATACAAAGTAAACGATCTCACCAAAGAAGTTGAAGAAGAAGTTTTGGGGACATTTGCACATTATCCACTTAAGCTGGCATGGGCAATTACGGTGCATAAAAGTCAGGGTTTAACTTTTGAGAAAGCTGCGCTCGATGTATCGCAAGTTTTTTTACCCGGACAAGCCTATGTAGCATTATCACGTTTAACGTCCTTAAACGGGCTTATTTTGTTGTCTCCGCTGCAAATGAATGGTATTTCGAACGATCAGGATGTGATGGATTATGCTTTGAACAAAGCAACAGAAGAAGTTTTAAAACATTCTTTGCATTTTGAAACTAAAAATTTCATTCATAACTATTTGATTAGCAGTTTTAACTGGAGCGATTTGGCGCAAGAATGGCGTAATCATCGTTTCAGTTACAACGAAAATGCTGCCGGATCAGAAAAATCGAAGCATGCCGTCTGGGCTCATAAACGTTTGGAAACTATTGACGGACTAACTGATCCAGCACAAAAATTCGTTAATCAGCTTAATAAAATTTTCAATAAAGATACTGTCGATCTCTTTTTTGTACAGGAAAGGGTAGTGGCAGCTTATGATTACTTTTTTAAACCAATGGACAAACTGGTTACGGATCTTTTGAATAAAATGGCCGAAATTCAGAAATTCAAAAAAGTGAAAGAGTTTTACGAAGAACTGACTTTTTTGGACGATTTACAGACAAAAGCTGTTTTACGTTTAATGAAGGCCAAATTGCTCATAGAAATTGTCGTGGCAGGTGAAACCATCTGTAAAGAGAAATTGTCGTCTACAGCGATTAAAAACTACAAATTTGACAAGGTTGCAAAGATCCGCGAGGAATTTAATATGTCGAATACTGATATTTTTAAATCTGATGAACCTACAGTTCGTTATACGGCACGCAAATTAGATAAAAGCACACCAAAGGCCGAAAAGAAAACAACCATCGAAGAAACCCATGATTTGTGGCTGGAGAAAAATTCGATTCAGGATATTGCCCGAATTCGTAAACTTACAGTGCAAACAGTTGAAATGCATTTGGTTAAACTAATTCAGGCTAAAAAAGTCGAGATATCAGATGTTTTACCGTATGATAAAATCCTGGCCTTGCGTGAAGCTTTTGAGTTTTATAGCGAAGAATCTTTAAGTCCGCTAAAAGAAAAGTATGGTGATGAATTTACGTGGGATGAGTTGAAGATGTTTAAAGCAAGCATTAACTGATTGTTAGATTGTTAGATTGTTAGATTGTTAGATTGTTAGATTGTTAGATTGTTAGATTGTTAGATTGTTAGATTGTTAGATTGTTAGATTGTTAGATTGTTAGATTGTTAGATTGTGGAATTTGAAGGTTCTGATAAAATTTTGGAATCTACTATAAAAACATTATGTAAAATAGAGATTATGAAAAAGTTACTATACGTTCTCTTCATAGGGATTACGATTCAAAATACGTCAGGTCAGGACTTGAGGCCCGAATATCAGAAGTTTGTTAAAAAATTTATTGATAATGTAAAAAATGATAGAAAAGAGGCTGTAGCAGAGGTTATTAAATATCCTTTAAGAAGAGATAATCCAATTCCGTCTATCAAGAATAAAGCAGAGTTTGTAAAAAGATATACTGAAATTTTTGATGCTAAACTGAAAGCCGAAATTTCACAATCGGATGCGGTAAAAAATTGGTCAGAAATGGGCTGGCGTGGCATAATGCTAAATCAGGGTACTTTGTGGATGGATATTGACGGAAAAGTTTTCTCTATAAGTTATCAGTCAAAAGTGGAGAGTGATCTTAAAAACAAACTGATAGCTTCTGAAAAAAGTAAACTTCACTCATCGATTGCAGAGTTTAAAGCACCGGAAATTATTTTAGAAACGTCTAAATTTAGGGTTCGAATTGATGACTTGGGAAATGATAATTACAGATATGCCTCGTGGTCGATAAATCAATCGATGAGCGAAAAACCGGATTTAATCATTACCAACGGAAAATGGTTTCATGATGGAACAGGAGGTAATCACCATTACGATTTTAAAAAAGGAAATTACTTGTACCAGTGTTATATTACGGTTTTAGGTACAAAAGATTCACCACCAGCTAATTTAACCATTTATCAAAAAGGAAAAGAAATCCTTAATCAGGACGCTAAAGTTGTTCCACGTTAAACAAAATCCCATTTTTTCGAATGGGATTTTTTGTTTTATATCCCAGTTTCAAATTGATTACAACTAGTATAAATTAGCTATATTTGATTGTAATTGTCGGATTAATAATTAATTAAAAATATTTGAGATGAGAAGAAGCAATTTATTTTTAGTAGTATTATTTTTTTGTAGCGGTTTTATTGTTGCCCAGGATTCGGACATCGATTATCAGAAACGGGTTAAAAAGTTCATTGAAAATGTCAAAAATGATAAGAAAGAAGCCATTGCTGATGCAGTAGTTTATCCGTTAGAGCGAGAATATCCTATAGCTGATATTGCAAATAAAGCAGATTTTATAAAACGATATTCTGAAATTTTTGATGCTACGTTAAAAAATGAAATTATAAAATCGACGCCCACAAATGGCTGGAATGATATGGGTTTGCGCGGGATTATGTTAATTCATGGCAAGATTTGGCTTGATACCGAGGGTCGGTTAACGGCAGTGAATTATCAATCGAAAGCGGAAATAGAACTTAAAAACAAGTTAATTGCGTCGCAAAAGAAAAACCTGGATCCTAGTATTGCTTTTTTTCAGGATCCAATTTGTATTCTGGCGACTTCTAAATTTAAAATTAGAATCGATCATTTAGGTTTTAATAACTATCGATATGCATCATGGTCCATTCAAAAGGAAATGACTGAAAAGCCTGATTTAGTGATTAATGGTGGAGTTTTAGTCGTTGAAGGTATTGGCGGCAATCACCAGTATGAATTTAAAAAGGATGGGAATGTTTATGAGTGTGCCATTATCGTTTTGGGCGAAAAGAATTCTCCTCCGGCAAGACTCAAAATATATAAAGGGAAGAAAGTAATTCTTTCGCAGGATGCAGAAATAATAGCGAACTAAAAAAGCCCATTCAGAAGAATGGGCTTTTTTAGTTTTATAAAGGTTGTACGAGAATCCAGGCATCCGGATTTTCTCCTTTTTGTATTTCTTTTTGTGCTTTTTCAGCTTCCGCCATTGTTGCATAGCTACCGTACAGAACTGGGAATAATCCGTGTTTGTTTTCGCCTAGCATTCTGGCTTCGTAACCATCTTTTATTAATTGATTATAAGCTTTTCTGGCATTTTTTTCACTTCTGTATGCACCGGCCATAATGTGGTAAGGCATTGTTTTTTCTGCAGCCGTTTCTACATTTGTTGTATCGACTGAGAGTGTTACAGCAGGCATAGGGTTCTGGATAAAGAAAGTCGCTTCCTGAATTTTGTTTTCTACTTTTTTCTGTACACTGCTTTCTACAACAAGTGTTTTGGCGGCGATTTGATTTTGATATAAAGGATATCCAATACTTCCTGTAATTCCAAGTCCTAAGACTAGTATCGCAGCATATTTCAAAAGTGGATTTGTTGTTCTTCCTTCTTCATTTTCGTATAGTGAAATTGCATCTCCTTCCGAAATTTCCTCTATTTTTCGCTCGAAATTCTCTTTTTTAACAAGTGGAGAAACAAATGGACTAAGTCCAAAGGAACTTGTTAGGAAATTGGTCTGATCATTAGGGGTGAATACCATTTTCTGATCAGCATTATATCGAATTTCGCCAATATTTTTAAGTGTTACAACACCATTTTCTTCTAGTGTTTTTTTCCAGCTTACGACTTCAAAAGCAATGGCACTTACTGCAAAACCATAAGAAGTTTTTTCTGCCTGTGCGATATGATTTGCCAATAATCCATCATTGTTTTTTAGATGACTGTTGAAAGAGATCATTTTTGTCGGTGGAAAGAAAGAATTTGTGCTTTCATTCAGCTTTGCCGATTGAATTTCTGTTAAAAATGCTCCAAACCCTGGAACCGTTACACACTGATAACGATACAGTAACTGTGCTATGTAATTTTCGATTTTCATAGTAACAAAGTTACAACTACAGAATACTTATCAAAATGTTATTCACAATTTTTATTAACAATTGCTTTATTTTTATAGACAATTCTTTTTCAAATAGTTAAAATGAAGTATTTAAGTCGTGTATGATTTGAAATAATATTTATATTTAAATTTAACAGGATTAGACTTTCTTTTTATGATATTTGTACTTCAAATTTTAGGTTTTAATTTTTCTTATTTTACATAATATTTTACACGGATGTCAGATCAGGATTTATTCTATTTATTAGCCTTATTAAAAGTCGATGGAGTTGGAGATATAATGGCTAAAAAGCTGCTTAATTATTTTGGCAGTGCAGAGGCTGTTTTTAAAAGTAAGGGGAGTCAAATGTCTGTTATTGATGGTGTTGGATCTGTTTTATTAAAGAATTTTAAGGATAAATCGGTTTTCGAAAAAGCGAATCAGGAAATGGAATTTATGAAATTTAGTGGGGTTAAAGTGTCTTTTTTTAAAGATGATGGCTATCCGGAACGCTTAAAACATTGTATTGATTCTCCTGTTCTGATTTTTACCTCGGGAAACATAAATTTAGCAAATAAAAGAATAATTAGTATTGTGGGAACGCGACAGATTACCTCTTATGGAACAGAGTTTTGCCGAAATTTAATAGAAGAACTGGCACCTCTCGATCCGGTAATCGTTAGCGGTTTTGCCTATGGTGTTGATATTGTAGCGCATCAGCGGGCGATGGATTTTAATCTGCAAACTATTGGAGTTCTGGCACATGGTTTAAATCAGATTTATCCAAAATCGCATAAAAAGTTCATTGTTCCAATAGAAGAAAATGGTGGTTTTATAACCGAGTTTTGGAGTACATCAAATCCCGATAAAGAAAATTTTGTACGCAGAAACCGTATTGTAGCAGGTATGAGTGAAGCTACGGTTGTAATAGAATCGGCTGAAAAAGGTGGTTCACTGATTACCGCAAATCTTGCCAATGATTACAATCGCGATGTTTTTGCCGTTCCCGGACGGGTGACGGACAAATACAGTCAGGGGTGCAATAATCTTATTAAAACGCAACGTGCCAATGTGTTAACGAGTGCCGCAGATCTGGTTTATATGCTGAATTGGAATGTGGAAACAAAGACAAAACCGGTTCAAAAACAGCTCTTTATTCAGTTGGAAACAGAGGAGCAAAAGGTGTATGATTTTCTGCTAAAAAACGGTAAAGAATTGCTTGATATTATTGCGCTGCAGTGTGATTTTCCTATTTATAAAATTTCGGGAATTCTCTTAAACATGGAACTGAAAGGAGTCATTCGGCCATTGCCCGGAAAGTTGTTTGAGGCCGTTTAATCTGAATTAAACCTGACGGGTTTTTAAAACCCGTCGGTTTTGATGTTTATTTACTAAATCCAAGAACTTCTCTTACTTTGGCTAAAACACCATCAGCAATTACGGAAGCTTTTGATGCTCCTTTTTTCAGTAAAGCATCTACTTCTTCAAGGTTGTTCATGTAGTACGTATATCGTTCTCTTTCGGTTTTAAACTTTTCTATAATCAGTTCAAACAAAGCCTGTTTGGCGTGACCGTATCCATAGTTTCCTCCTAAATAGTTGGCTCTCATTTCGGCGATTTGCGCTTCGGTTGCCAG
The DNA here is from genome assembly GCF_025947365.1 of Flavobacterium sp. N502540. Taxonomy (NCBI): domain Bacteria; kingdom Pseudomonadati; phylum Bacteroidota; class Flavobacteriia; order Flavobacteriales; family Flavobacteriaceae; genus Flavobacterium; species Flavobacterium sp. N502540. The sequence goes on along the minus strand of NZ_CP110012.1, from coordinate 1,642,495 downwards.
CAAGGAATAAATGGCAAAAGCATTACAGGTATCCGGGTTTTTAGGCTCTTCGAGTGGAGTACTGTCTGTTTCAATACTCATGACCTGTTTGCGAATTGTTTTATCGTCAAGGAAAATGTTGATAAGATTATTGGCTGATTTACTCATTTTTCCACCGTTTGTTCCCGGAATCAGTTTGCCGTCTTCCTGAATTTTAGCTTCCGGAATTACAAAGGTTTCTCCCATTTGATGGTTGAAACGCGCAGCGACATCACGAGTGATTTCTAAATGTTGCAATTGATCTTTACCAACCGGAACAAATTCAGCATCATACAATAAAATATCGGCAGCCATTAACATCGGATACGTAAAAAGTCCGGCGTTAACATCGTCTAAACGATCCGCTTTATCTTTAAACGAATGTGCCAAAGTCAGACGCTGAAAAGGAAAAAAGCAACTTAAATACCAGGTTAATTCTGTCGTTTGTACCACATCAGATTGTCTGTAGAAGGTTACTTTATCAGGATTTAGACCACAGGCTAGCCAGGCGGCAGCAGTGCTGTATGTATTTTCTCTAAGAGTTTTACCGTCTTTAATTTGTGTAATCGAATGTAAATCAGCAATAAATAAAAATGATTCATTTGCCGGATTGTTTGATAATTCGATTGCAGGAATAATTGCTCCCAATAAATTGCCTAAGTGTGGCGTTCCAGTACTCTGAACACCGGTAAGTATTTTTGCCATTCTCGTTTTTTCTTAATCTTTCAATCACAAAGATTGCAAGTTTATTTTTTTTTAACCGCAAAGGTCGCAAAGTTTTTTACAAAGTGGGCAAAGTTTATCAAACATCTCATTGATTTTAAGTTTTATTTTGGAGAAAAGAGTAACATTTAAAAATTCTAAGGAGCTAAAAATCCAAATTCATTTCTGATTTATTACATTTGAAACCATGAAAGGATTAAAAATTATTTTTTGGGTTTTATGGCGTGTATGGTTTTATATTTTAATGGCCATTCCGATATTGATTATGCTGCCGTTTTTGCTAGTTTCTATAGCGTCAGAGAAGGGTTACCCCTATTTTTTTAAAATGGCCCGCATTTGGGCTAAATTTATCCTTTTCGGGATGGGTTTTTATTATAAAGTCGAGCGTGAAGAGAAGCTGGTTCGAAATAAGAGTTATATGATCGTGGCCAATCATACTTCGATGACCGATATTATGCTAATGCTGGTTCTTGTTAAAAATCCGTTTGTTTTTGTTGGAAAGAAAGAGCTTTCAAAGATTCCTTTGTTTGGATTTTTCTATAAGAGAACCTGTATTTTGGTTGATCGAAGTTCTTCGAAAAGTAAAAATGAGGTTTTTAAAAGAGCACAAAAGAGGTTAAATCAAGGGCTTAGTATTTGTATTTTTCCTGAAGGCGGAGTTCCTGACGATGAATCTATTTTACTGGATGAGTTTAAGGACGGTGCTTTTCGTCTGGCGATCGAGCACCAGATTCCGATAGTTCCGATTGTTTTTGCAGATAACAAGGAAAGATTTTCTTATACTTTTTTAAGTGGAAGTCCCGGAAAAATGCGTGCAAAGGTACTTCCTTTTGTTTCTACAGACGGATTGACGTCTGACCATAGAAAAGAACTGCGGGATCAGGTGAGACAGATGATTTATAAAGATTTACTGAAGTTTAAAAACAAAGAGTAGTAACTTATTTTAAGGATAAAACCCGGCAAAATTTTGAATATTGCCGGGTTTTCTTTTGAATTAAAATTACTCCATTTTATATTCAATAATGACTATCTATGAATTATTTTTTCAGAAATAAAACGCAATACTTTTCTCAATTTCAATTTGGTTTTTTTACGGTTTTTGTTGTACAACACTTCTATTTTCTCTTTCATGGTTAAAATATTTTGGGTTGATACTAAAGAGTTTAACAAAACTCAAGTTAACGACATACTATTATAGAGCGTAAAAAATGAAAAAGGTTGCGTGAAAAGTTGAAAAAAAAATAAAAACCCGTTAGAACCAAAAAACTAACGGATTTTTATTGAACAAACCAACCAAATTTAAAGAAAAACCTTTGATCAGATACTTTTGGCTATGTACCAGTCAAATCTTTTATCTCTTGATAAGATGGTTCGGTTCCGGAATGGTTGCGTCAGTAAATGCATATTTTTTTAAATAAAAAACCCGATCATCTTTTGGGAACGATCGGGTTGTATATAAAGTATTGATTGTAAATGCTTTTAATACTTTTAAGCGTCTGCTAATTCTTTGATATGTGCTTTGATTTTAATCTCTAGTTCATCCGCTAATTCCGGATTATCTTTGATTAAGGCTTTTACAGCATCGCGACCTTGTCCTAATTTGGTGTCGCCATAACTAAACCAGGAACCTGCTTTTTTAACGATTTCAAATTCAACAGCAAGATCCAGAATCTCACCTGTTTTAGAAACTCCTTCTCCGTACATGATATCAAATTCGGCAGTTTTGAAAGGCGGAGCAACTTTGTTTTTTACAATTTTAACTTTGGTTCTGTTTCCAATTACATTTTCACCGTCTTTAATTTGCGAAGAACGACGAATATCTAAACGCACCGAAGCGTAGAATTTTAGGGCATTACCTCCTGTTGTGGTCTCAGGATTACCAAACATTACACCAATTTTTTCTCTCAACTGGTTGATGAAGAAAACGGTACAGTTTGTTTTGCTGATGGTTCCGGTAAGCTTTCTTAATGCTTGTGACATTAAACGTGCATGAAGACCCATTTTAGAATCTCCCATTTCACCTTCGATTTCACTTTTTGGAGTCAATGCAGCAACAGAGTCAATTACCACAATATCAATTGCTCCTGAGCGAATTAAATTTTCGGCAATTTCCAGCGCTTGTTCTCCGTTATCAGGTTGCGAGATGATTAAGTTTTCGATATCGACACCCAATTTTTCGGCATAATTTCTGTCGAAGGCATGTTCAGCATCTATAAAAGCAGCTATTCCGCCGGCTTTTTGAGCTTCAGCTATTGCATGCAATGTTAGAGTGGTCTTACCAGATGATTCAGGACCATATATTTCAATAATTCTTCCTTTTGGATATCCATTTACTCCAAGGGCTAAATCAACGCCAAGTGAGCCAGAAGAAATCGTTTCTACCTCCACAATGGCTCTGTCGCCCATTTTCATTACGGTTCCTTTTCCGTAGGTTTTGTCAAGTTTATCAAGCGTTAGTTGTAACGCTTTTAATTTGGCTTCTTTGTCTGAACTCATCTTTTCTTAAATGTCTAAATTGTTATTTTTTTCTTTTAAATAAATTTAAAGAAGATACTAACTTCTTGATCTTTATTAGTCAGGCTTATATTTTGTAAAAATAGTTCTTTTTTCGAAGTTTGATTGTTCCAAATTGTCACAATTTGTACTACAAGAATAAAGCCTTTAATTCTGTGGCATCGGAAGGATTTAGCTTCCCGGCTAATACTAAACTAAGTTGTTTACGACGCAAAGCAGCATCAAAACGCTGTATTTCAAGTTCAGTTTCAGGCAATATAGCAGGTACTTCTACAGGTCTGCCGGTATCGTCTACGGCTACAAAAGTGTAGATGGCTTCGTTGGCTTTGGTTCTGTTACCGGATTCGCGGTCTTCTACCCAAACATCAATGAAAACTTCCATCGAACTTTTGAAAGATCTTGAAACTTTTGCTTCAACCGTTACAACACTTCCTAACGAAATGGCTCTGTTAAAAGCCACGTGATTTACAGAGGCTGTAACTACAATTCGGCGGGAATGTCTACGGGCTGCAATACTTGCGGCACGATCCATTCGGGCTAATAATTCGCCACCAAAAAGGTTGTTTAAAGGATTTGTTTCACTTGGTAAAACTAAATCGGTTAAGATTGTAAGGGACTCTGATGGGTGTTTTGCATTCATTTTTTTACTGTAAATTTTATTTTTTGCCACAACTTTATTTTTTGATTTCAATTCAATTTTGTTTTACGAATGTTGAATCTGTGACGATTTAATTTTATTTTTTAGGTACGATTATGTCAGATTAGTTCAACCAGTAAACCGCTATTATTGCCGGAATAAAATAGATAACTATGGTTCTTGCACCGTCATAATCTTTGGCTAATCGCTGTCCGAAAAGCATCATTAACAATGTGATACATGAAAATATAGCTCCGTATAAACCAAATTCCCGACCACTATCGGTGAGCAGTTGTATCGCTCCAACAACACATAAAATTCCGGAGATTAATTCCATAATTAAAAGATGAAGCAGGGCAAGCGGTATTTGGTTTTTAAGTCTTGTTTTGGCAAAATGTCCTTTAAGCCACTCGACATTGTCTTTCCAGTAAAATATTTTTTCGTATCCGGACTGTAAGAAGGTTAAAGCTAAAAATGCTAATAGTAAAATGGAGGCAACATTATTCATTTGATAACTATTTTTTGTGGATTAAACGAGTCAGTTTTATAGATAAGTCGGTTAGAATTATTTTTGCATTTCCGTTCCTTTCGATGTGATACATCGCATCTGAAAGTTCTTTGAAAATTTCGTGAATATTGTTTCCGTTGACAAAAGGGGCAAAATTTTCGAGTTTGAATTTATCTACTTTTGGTTCGATGTACACAAGAGTAGGAGCCTGATAGTTGAGCAGCAAGGCTTGTCGAAACATTTCCATGCAAAACTGGATGAATTTTTTCTGACTTTCACGTCCCAGACCGGCAATTTCTTCACTCCAGGAAATTAAATCCTGAATAGCAGCTGCATTTCCTTTCGCTCTAAACGCAGCACGAACCCAATTGACGAACCATTGTTCGAAAGGTAACTCCGAATCATCTTCTTTTAAAAGATGTAAGGCCTTACTAAAATTTCCCTGTGCCTGATGTGCAATTTTAAAAGCTAATTTTTCGTCGATGTTTTCTTTAGAAACCAAAGCTTCTGCTATTACTTTTTCGGGAAGCCCGTTAAAATGAATAACCTGACAACGGGAGCGGATGGTTTGAATAATATCTTCTTCGTTTTCAGAAATGAGAATGAAAATAGTCTTGTCTGAAGGTTCTTCGAGTAATTTCAAAAGTTTGTTGGAGGCGGCAATATTCATTTTATCGGCCATCCAGATAATCATAATTTTGTAACCGCCTTCGTATGATTTTAATGAAAATGATTTCAAAACTTCTTGTGCATCTTCAACTCGAATTTCTCCTTGTTTGTTTTGAACACCAAGTACTTTGTACCAGTCAAACAAACCTCCATAAGGCATTTCCTGTATAAAAGTTCGCCAGTCCTGAATAAAATCTAAACTTTTGGGTTTTGTTTTGACATCCTCAGTGGTCACTGTCGGATAAATAAAATGCAAGTCGGGATGAGAGAGATTTTGAAATTTTAAATTGCAGGAATCATTTCCGTTTGAGTTTTCGTCTCCTGTGTTGTTGCATAAAATATATTGTGCGTAGGCAATTGCGGTTGATAATGTGCCACTTCCTTCCGGCCCAATGAATAGTTGTGCATGCGGAATTCGTCCGGAAGCTGCACTTTTTATCAAGTGACTTTTGATGTAATCCTGACCTAAAATTTGAGAAAATTGCATGAAGCAAAGATAGAAGAAAATGATGTAGTCAAAAATTTTAGCTCAAAAGTTTATCCATACCGTGACATTTCTAATAATCATGAAGATTTCGGACTGTTTTTTTGATGTTTGTTAACCAAGTTTTGTTAATAAACAGGGCAACATGTGGAGATATTAAGACTTTTTTGTTAATAGTTTTTTGCTTTAAACGATTAACGAAAGCTTTTTTTGATTACATAGTATAACCTGAAGTTTTATTTTTATAGCCAATATCTTACCCTTTACGATTGGGTCAATTTTAACTAAAACCTCGTTAAAACGCACATTTTCTCGACATAACGCTGGTTTTTAAGCTTTTTTTAAGCTTTTTTTTTGAAAAAAGAAATCAATAAAGTTGCAGTTTAAGTTAATTTCTATATTTTTGTTTTTATGAACAACCAATTATAAACTAAGAATCTATGAAAGGGAAAATTATTTTATTAAGTGCACTTTTTTTTATGACGACTGGTGCCATTTCGGCTCAGGCGAAAAATGCTCCAAGAAGTATAATCAGTACAACTGCGATTATTCGCAAATACCATGATCAAAAAGAATTGAGTGGTATGCAAAAAGGAGAACTTTTAGAATTGTACATCGAGCGTATTAAAGTTTTAGTAAAAACTCTTCCTTACATTGCTTTGGTAACAAAACCGGGAGTTACAATGGCCGATCTAGGTATTCCGGACGATAACGAACACAAAAAAGTGTTAGATGGACAGGCTGTTGGTACAACAACATTTTTAGATACAACAGTAGAATTTCAAAGAAAGATGATGCCGTATTCTGATAAAGGAAACTTAATCGCTGCAATTTTATTCTACGAAAGCACATTGAAATCTTTACACGAGTTCAACGAATTGAACGAAATGTAATATTTATAATTTTTAAAACTTTTTTTGTCAATGTTTATATAGATGATTAAATTTATATAGATGTTTTAGAAAAGAAATAAAAAACAACTCTCTCGAAAAGTTCTGAGTATTATCAGAAAATTCGAGACGAGTTTTTTCATTTACGCATACCCAAATTTATTATTAACTGTAATACCCCCTTATCATGAAAAAAATTACTCAAATGATCTGCGTTCTTTTGACAGTTACGAGTATGAGTGCTCAACAAGAGAAAGGAATTATGGGCTACAACAATTGGTTGAACAACTGGACCGAATTTAAGCCTAACAAAGTAGAGTATGGAGAAGCAAACCAAATTTTAGCAGGAAATATTTCTGTTAATACTAAATTGCTGAAAAAGAATATTTATGTACTGCAAGGCAATGTTTATGTGACGAACAATGCAGTTTTAACTATTGAACCAGGAACTTTAATTATTGGTGATTTTGAAACAAAAGGAACTCTTGTTGTTACAAAAGGTGCCCAAATTATGGCCGATGGTTTAGAGACTGACCCGATCGTATTTACTTCAAACCGTAGCCAGAAAAAAGCTGGAGACTGGGGTGGAATCGTAATTCTTGGTGATGCACCAATCAATAAATTTGGAAATGTTGGTTCTTACAACCTAGATCTTGATCCTAGTTTAACGACTTACGGTGGTGATAATGCTGCCGCTAATTCAGGAATTTTAAGATTCGTAAGAGTTGAATTTGCAGGTAAAAAAGTAAAAGGTGTAGACACTTTCAACGGTATAACTTTTGCCGGTGTTGGATCTAAAACAGTACTTGACAACGTTATGGTAAGCTACTCTGGTGGTGACTCATTTGCCTTTTTTGGAGGTGATGTAAACGCTACTAAATTTGTATCTTATAAATCAATCAATGACGATTACAAATTTACTCAGGGTGTACAATGTCGTTTGTACAATTCATTAGCAGTAAGATCTTCTTATTTATCAAGTAATAAAGACGGTTCTCGTTGTATGGAGGTAAAATCATTCGAAAAGAAAAGTGAAACAGATTTTACTAAAAAACAAACTTTAGTTGTTGCAACTAATATTACTATGCTTAATGACAGCGAAAACATCAAAGCTGATATTCAGTCAGGATTAGTAAAAGAAGCTGTTTTTGTAGCTGAAAATGCTTCTCTTGAAATGAAGCGTAGTGTAATTTCCGGATTTAACCCAGCTGTTTTATTAGACAGTAAAACAGAAATTAATGATGCTAATCTTAAGAAAATCAAATTTGAAGAAATGTACTTTAACCTATGTAACGGAAATATCTTTACAGAGTACAACTCAAACAATGAAGATTTAGAAAGCTGGTACGGAAATAGTGTATTTTTCAATGTGTATTCTCAAAGTAACAACAGAGAGACTTTCATTGATATTTTCAATCCTAAGAAACCGGATTTCAGATTACAATTAGGAAAAATTACAGCGTCTAGCAGCAACAGATAATAGATTTCGATTTTTATTTCAGCGTAAATTTTATTAATAAAGTCCCCAGACACAATTTATGTATTCGTCTTAATACCGGACAAATAAAGATCAAGACATAATGGCACCATCTAGAAAAAAATATTTTATATATATAATATTTTTGGTTTTCCCTATTTCGCTTAGTTTATATGCTCAAAATACCACAGTAGAACGACCTACTTCTACCGAAGCAATAAGCGAAATCAGAGGCTGTGAGAACCAAAAGATAAAAAATGCTGATCAAGTATGTATCGGCGAATTAGATAATTCTAATCAGTTATTAGCAGGGCTATCCATCCCCAAGGATAGCCTTTCTATGGCAGCTGAAGGGAAAGATCAGAATTCAGAATGCAAAGAAAATTCGTTTTTAACCGGTTCTTTTTCAGTTCTTGCAAAAGATATTATCGAGAACTATAAGTACGATTTTTCTGAAACATTTATTGATATCCTCTTTTTTGAAGACATAGATTTAGCAAGAACACGCACTATATGATTCAAAAAATTACCCCAAATTTTACCAAAATAGTGCTTTTGTTTTCTTTAGTTGTTTTAACTAAATTAAATTCATATGCCCAAACGCCAGTCATAGGACCACAGCAGCTTCCCTTTGAGAGAATCTGCGCTGGTTTTATTGTCAATGGCGTTGTGTTTAATGAATATTTTGCAACTTTCAGCTACGTGGATTTTCCCGCTGGGACAACTTTTGCCGTAGAACTTTCTGATGAGACTGGAAGTTTTACAAACCCAACTGCTACTACAACACTTGCGGTTACAGATGACACTGCTTTAAAACAACAGACCATTAAATTTGCGGTTCCTACTAATCTAAAAGGATCAGATGTATACAGCTTGCGCGTTAAGAGCTTAAATACTACACCTGTAGTAAATAGCCCAAGATTTAAGAACGCCGTTGGTAATACAACCTTTTCTGTTTATTACAGTACTTATGTAAGTTCGTTTTATATTAACGAAAAACAGCCAACAGCGTCTTTTTGTGCTGGCGGAAATCTTACCCTTTCCGTTTATAATCCTACCCCTTCTGATCAGGCTTCGTCACCTGCTAATTACGCCAATCTAAAATACAAATGGTACAAAGATGGTGCAGTAATTGCCGGACAAAGTTCTAAAGATTTGATTGTAAATACTGCCGGAAAATATTATGCCGAAATTGACTATGGTTTATGTTCTGATGTAAATTTTAGTTCTAATCGTGTTGATGTAACCACATCAGGATCGGGAGGATCGGCAGTGACTATTAGCTCTAGTTTAGGAAACCCATTTTGTGCATCCGGATCAGGAACTGTTTTAACAGCAACATCTGGAAATACTTATGTATGGAAGAAAGACGGAGCGATAATTTCTGGTGCCACTACGCGTAGTATTAATGCAAATGCATCGGGAGTTTATACGGTACAGGTTGATTTTGGCGGATGTAGTGCTACAGGAACTATCGATCTGAAAAGTAATAGCTTTAATGCGAGTATAGACGCGCCGGAAACCACTTCAATAAACGAGGGGGAGACTCTGAATGTTTCGGTTACAACAGATGCTTCAAATCCTACTTTTGAATGGTTTTTAAATGGAAACGCAATTGCAAGTGCAACATCAAGTTCTTATGTTGTATCTATTCCGGGTAATTATAAAGTTAAAATTTCTCAGGCATCGGGCTGTATTTCTTCTCAGGAGTTTAGTTTTAAAGTTACGGGACCAATGGCTTCGACGACAGTGATTCCTAATGTTGTAAGTCTCCAGAATCCCTATTGGAATATTCCGGATGTTTATAAAACAGTCCAGACGAAAATAATAGTCATGAGTTCTAATGGTGAAATTATGTATGAAGGTTTAGGCAGTGATTATAATCCTGAAACCAATACGTTTATAAAAGATTTTAAAAATGTTAATCCGGTATATTACTATGTCATTAAATCCGACAATGGTGAAAAAAAAGGATCAATAACTGTAATAAGGTAATATGAAGAAAATTTTACTATTCATCACGCTATTTTACGGTTTTTCAAATACACTCTATTCTCAGGACAAAAATGAGGATGGAGTTGTTTCGTTTTCGTTGCCTATTAGAAATTCTTTAAAGTTTAATCGATATTTAATTAACCCGGCTTTTAGCTTTGTTCGTGAAACAAATGCTTATGCCAGTTTTTATAATAAAAGACAATGGGTACAGTTTGAGAATGCACCAAACACCTATTTAGCCAATTATTCAGGCCGTTTCAGAGAGAATGAAGCTTTTGCTTTTGGTCTGTTTCAGCAAAATTATGGTTTAATGACGGTCTTTGGAGGAATCGGAAACTTTGCGCATAACATCGTTTTAGAGCAAGACAGTAATTTAACTTTTGGTTTAAATGTTGGAGTTTACCAAAGCACATTAAATAAAGGAAAAATCATATCAAATGATCCAAATATTTTAATGGGAGACTATCCATCAAACACATTGCTTACAGTTAATCCGGGAGTAAATTACGGAACAGAGTTCCTTGATTTTGGATTAGCGGTAAACAATCTGATCCTTTATAATTTCGGTGGCGGAATTGTAAAAGAAGATCCTGAAAGAGCGATTCAGTTGCATGCCATGTATACAGGATACATTGACAGTTTTGGTTTTTTTGACAGAAGTAAATTTTCAGGAATTGTAAAAACAGAAGTTAAAAAAGGTAAGACAGTAATTTCCGGACTTGCAATGATTGCGATTCCAAAAGGAGTTTGGGCTCAAGCTGGATACAATACATTATATGGGATTTCTGCCGGTCTTGGGTTTAATATCTCTCCAAGTATCGCATTTGAATACAACTATGAAAAAGGCATGGGAAATTTTACCAATATGGGAGGTTCTCATGAATTTACAATTGCTTATAAATTTAAGAATAAAAACTATTACTATGGTGATGATGAAGAAGGCTCTTTAATAGATCCGGCTAAACCAAAACCGGTATTGGCTAAACCATCATCAGCGACAACTGCTGAGAGAACTGATGGTGCAGAAAAAGCGAGACTGGCTGCTGATGCTAAGGCTAAAGCCGATGCAGAAGCGCTAAAAGTGAGACTTGCTGCAGCCGAAAAAGTGAAGGCTGATGCCGCAGCAGCAGCAAAAGCAAAATTAGAAGCAGACAATAAAGCCAAAGCTGATGCCGAGGCACTTAAGATAAAAATAGCCGCTGACGCAAAAGCAAAAGCCGATGCTGCAGCAGCGACGAGAACGCAAACTGCAACGGCAAACAGAGCTGTTGCTGCAGAACAAAAAACACAGGCGCAGTTGGCTGCAGATAAGGTAAGAGCCGATGCTGAAGCCCGTAGGATAAAATTAGCTGCTGATAATAAAGCGAGAGTAGATGCAGCGGCAGCAGCAAGAGCGAATGCTGCTAATGCAAATAAGCCTGCAGCGACGCCACAAAAAACACAGGCACAACTGGCTGCTGATAAAGCCAAAGCTGATGCCGAGGCAATGAAATTGAAATTAGCTGCAGATGCTAAAGCAAAGGCCGATGCGGAAGCTGCTAAAGCAAAAACTGCGGCAGTGAATAAACCAGTAGCAGCGCCACAAAAAACACAGGTTCAATTAGCTGCTGACAAAGCAAAAGCTGATGCGGAAGCCGCTGCAAAAGCAAAATTAGCTGCCGCTGAAAAAGCAAAAGCCGATGCGGAAGCTCTGAAAATAAAACTCGCAGCAGATGCAAAAGCTAAGGCTGATGCTGCAGAAGCAAAACGTAAAGCCGATGCAAAAGCGAAAGCAGAAGCTGCAGACTTACAATCAATTTTAGCTGCGGATGCAAAAGCGAAAGCAGATTCAGATGCGCTTCAGGCGAGACTGGCTGCTGAAGCGAAAGCGGCTGCTGCTGCTGCTGCAAAAACAAAGGCAAGTATAGATGCTGCGAATAAAGCAAAATTAGCTGCTGATGCGAAAGCTAAAGCCGCTGAAGAAGCTGCCTTAAAAGAAAAACAAGCTGTTGAAGCTAAAGCCAAAGCAGATGAAGAAGCAAGACAAGCCAGAATTGCTGCTGATGCAAAAGCGAAAGCCGATGCTGAAGCTCTTAAAGCGAAGTTGGCTGCTGATGCTAAAGCAAAGGCCGATGCGGAAGCTCTTCAGGCAAAATTAGCTGCGGATGCAAAAGCCAAAGCGGATGCGGAAGCACTTCAGGCAAAATTAGCTGCGGATGCTAAAGCGAAAGCCGATGCAGAAGCACTTCAGGCGAAGTTGGCTGCGGATGCTAAAGCTAAAGCCGATGCAGAAGCACTTCAGGCAAAATTAGCTGCGGATGCTAAAGCGAAAGCCGATGCAGAAGCACTTCAAGCGAAGTTGGCTGCGGATGCTAAAGCTAAAGCCGATGCGGAAGCTCTTCAGGCAAAATTAGCTGCGGATGCTAAAGCTAAAGCGGATGCGGAAGCACTTCAGGCAAAATTAGCTGCGGATGCTAAAGCGAAAGCCGATGCAGAAGCACTTAAAGCGAAGTTGGCTGCTGATGCTAAAGCGAAAGCCGATGCAGAAGCTCTTCAGGCAAAATTAGCTGCTGATGCTAAAGCGAAAGCCGATGCAGAAGCTCTTCAGGCGAAGTTGGCTGCGGATGCTAAAGCCAAAGCGGATGCGGAAGCTCTTCAGGCGAAATTAGCTGCAGATGCAAAAGCAAAAGCTGATATGGAAGCTTTACAAGCTAAATTACTTGCGGATGCGAAGGTAAAAGCGGATGCAGAAGCAACTGCGAAAGCGAAAGCCGATGCAGAAGCAAAACAATTACAGGAAGTGGAAGAAGCTCGTTTGGCAAAATTAGCTGCTGATGCAAAAGCAAAAGCAGATGCTGAAGCCCTTCAGGCGAAGTTAGCTGCTGATGCTAAAGCCAAAGCGGATGCCCAGGCTCTTCAAGCGAAGTTGGCTGCCGATGCTAAAGCTAAAGCGGATGCTGAAGCCCTACAGGCGAAGTTAGCAGCAGATGCTAAAGCGAAAGCCGATGCAGAAGCCCTACAGGCGAAGTTAGCAGCAGATGCTAAAGCGAAAGCCGATGTAGAAGCTCTCCAGGCGAAGTTGGCTGCCGATGCTAAAGCTAAAGCGGATGCGGAAGCCCTTCAGGCGAAATTAGCTGCAGATGCTAAAGCCAAAGCAGATGCGGAAGCCCTTCAGGCGAAGTTAGCTGCTGATGCTAAAGCCAAAGCGGATGCCCAGGCTCTTCAGGCGAAGTTGGCTGCCGATGCTAAAGCTAAAGCGGATGCGGAAGCCCTTCAGGCGAAATTAGCTGCAGATGCTAAAGCCAAAGCAGATGCGGAAGCCCTTCAGGCGAAGTTAGCAGCAGATGCAAAAGCGAAAGCGGATGTGGAAGCCCTTCAGGCGAAGTTAGCTGCTGATGCAAAAGCCAAAGCGGATGCTCAGGCTCTTCAGGCGAAGTTGGCTGCCGATGCTAAAGCTAAAGCGGATGCGGAAGCCCTTCAGGCGAAATTAGCTGCAGATGCAAAAGCAAAAGCTGATATGGAAGCTGCACAAGCTAAATTATTGGCAGATCAAAAAGCGAAAGCTGATGCGGAAGCGACAGAAAGATTAAAGGCTGAGGAAGAAACAAGACAGTTACAATTAGCAGAAGAAGCCCGTCAGGCAAAATTAGCAGCAGATGCTAAAGCGAAAGCAGATGCAGAGGCTCTTCAGGCTAAACTTGCAGCCGATGCACTGGCAAAAGCAGCTTCAGCACCAAAAGATGATACCGCAAAAGCAATAGATAATTTATCTCAGTCTATCGAGAGTGCAAGTAAAATACAGAAAGATTTATTGGCACAGTTTAATACAACAGTGGCAAGTAAACAAAGAGACTTGAACGACTTAAGAGAAGAGAATGATTTAAGTGAAAAAGGAATTTATAAAGAACCAAAACCTTTCAAAAGTGTGGCGGCTGAGAACAGTCAGCTTGAAGCTTTAAAATCACAACTTGCTGAAGTAAATAAAGCACAGAAAGATGAAATTGAGAAGTTGACCAATCTTTACAATGAAAGGCTTAAAAAAGTTCCTAATAAAAACGATGCTTTGAACAAAGCTTATCTCGAAAAGATAAACGAGTTAAAAGCAGCACAATTGAAAATGGAACAGGATAGTGCAACATTACTTTCTAATTTAGAACGTATCAAGGCCGAGACTGAAATTGAGAAAAAACGTCGAATCAAACGTGCGGCTTATGAGAATGATCAGGGCCGATATGCACAAGATGTTGCCGCTCTTAAACGTATTAAAGAAACAACAAAATTAAGCAGTACACCTCTAACAGCAAGCGATTTTGATTTTGGTGAAGACCAGTCAAATATGCAGATTATTAAGAATATTAAAAATGCTGATGGTGGATATTATTTAATTATTGCAGTTCACAGCAGCGTTGAAAAACGCGATCAGTTCCTCGCTAAAGCAGTTGCAGCAGGACGTTCGGATGTTAATTTCTTCTACAATGTAACGACAAGTAAGTATTACATTTATTATGAGAAATTCGACGGACTGTCAGAAGCGACAAAAGCACTGGAAGCAAAAGGAACTAAGCCATATAACGGGAAAATGGCAATTGTGAAAGTGGAGAATTAATACAATTATTGAGTATAAAGCCCCGTTCTTCTTGATTTTTGAGAAGGACATCTATTATAAATGTTTCAGAATGCTTTGATTTATTTTTTAACGCCCCTTAAAAAATAAAAGAGAAGCAAAAACAAAATGAAGATTATGAAAAAACCTACTAACCTAAGATTGATTTTATTAGCTTTGATTTTCTTTCAAAGTTACTTTGTAATTTCTCAGAATCTTAAGTCATTTACTCCGAGATTTGACAAGAGGCTAAAAGGAGACATGTTGCTTATTGGTAATAATATTCTAAATAGAAATACCAATAACAGGGATCCGGAAGATGCCTATAATGGTTCCGGATACAATTCTGATTTCAGTATGGAATATATTGATATCGATAATGACAACAGTACTTTCAGTTCGAGTAGTGCGACTTTAACGGTGCCCAAACCGGCTTGTTATAAAATTGTTTATGCAGGTTTGTATTGGGGAGCGATCCTACAGCAAAATGATCGTACAGGCATTGAAAAAGTAAAGCTTAAACTACCAACAGGTGGTTATAATGATATTACAGGTCAGATCGTGTATGATGCTAATGCAGCCCCAATTGGTGGTGACAATAACAAAGCATATGCATGTTATGCAGATATTACTTCTTTAGTGACCGGGCAGGCTAATGCACAAGGTTTGTATACCGTTGCAAATGTTAAGTCTAGTGAAGGTTCTAATGGAGGGACGGGTTTATCAGCAGGTTGGTCTATTTTTATCGTTTATGAAGACCCTACTTTGCCAGCTAAATATATTACATCATTTGACGGTTTTAGCGGAATTGGAGGGGCAACTACTTTAGATATTCCTGTTTCAGGGTTCAAGACCATTCCTAAAGGCCCGGTTCGTGTAAAATTCGCTTTTGCTGCTTTAGAGGGGGATCAGCCGATTGCAGGGGATTATCTGCAAATTAACGGAATTCCAATTAGTGCTACAAATGCAGCAAATACAGCTATCAGAGCTTCAAATAACTTCTTTAATAGTAGTGTAACTTACGTTGATCCGGCTACGGATAAAACAGAAGATTTCTTAAATCGAAACCCTGCCAGTACTAACACCTTAGGGTATGATGCGGGTATTTTAAATATTAATAACCCCGGTACCCTTTTGAAACCGGGAGGTATTGTTATTGATAATAATGAGACTTCGGCAAATATTAGATTAGGAAGTACTCAGGACGTTTACTTTTATTATTTTAATGCATTTGCGGTAGATATTATCGAGCCTCATATTGTACTGACGAAAATTGTTAAAAATTCAGCAGGAACGGATATTGGAGGCCAGAATGTAGTACTGGGACAACAATTAAATTATGAAATTGGTATTAGAAACTCAGGTAATGATGATGCAAAATCTTTAACCATTAGAGATCAGCTGCCAATCAATATTATATTTAATTATCCGGGAGATTTAAACCCGCTTCCGGCTGGGGTAACGGTACAAAGTTATGATCCTGCAACCAGAAGCATTGTTTTTAAGGTAGATGATTCTGTTGTTAAAGCCAATACTCTAACAGAGAAAGTGATCAGCTTTAAAGTTAAAGTTGTTCCGGATTGTAATTCCTTGAGTGAAGCATGTTCTAATAGTATCGACAACTCAGCATATGCCACTTATAAAGGAACTTTAAATCCTGATTTTCAAATTTCGGATGATCCGAGTGTCAATACAAATACAGGATGTATATTAACTCCAAAAGCGACTAACTTTTTAGTGGGTGTTGATGGTTGTAAGTATACAGCAAATGTTACGTTATGTAAAGACACGGTAGATTTAGTTGCTGCAAACGGATATACAAGTTATACCTGGTACAGTGACGAAGCGCGTACAAAACAAATAGGAACAGGACAAACACTTACGGTTAAAGATCCGGGAACTTATTATGTATACAATTTGGCTGCTGCGCCTTGTAGATCAATCTATCAGGCCATTACAGTAACCAGATTTGGTGCTACAAATACAAACCCTGTAATTCCTTATGCAAAAGCTCCGTATAAAGGAGAGGTCTTAATTTGTCCAAACAATGGAAAAGAGTTACCTAATCTTTTCTTATGTGGTGCAAATGATTCCAGACTAATTGAAACGCATATCTCAGATGGTTCTACCCTTGTTTGGGAAAAATTAGATGAATCAAGCTGTACAGCGCCAAGTAGTCCAAATTGTGCCAATGAAGGTACTTCTTGTACTTGGACACAGGTTGCAACGGGACCAAATTACCTGGCTAAAATTGCCGGGCAATACCGATTAACATTAAATTATGCCGGAGGTTGTTTTAACCGTTTTTACTTTAATGTTTTCACCAATTCATTAAGTCCTACAGAGAAACATACAGATATTATTTGTGGTAAAGCTGGTACGATTACAGTAGGAGGTGTTCCTGCCGGATATGAGTACAGTATTAATGGTACAACTTATCAGGCTAGTAATGTATTTAATGTTACTACTGCAGGTTTCTATACCGTTTATATAAGATTAGCAGGTGTAACAGGAAACACGTGTATTTTTACAGTTCCGAATATTCAAATCAGACAACGAAATTTTAACGTAGTACAAGAGGTAACACAGCCATTGTGTTATGGTGAAAAAGGTAAAATTAAAGTTGCAGTAAATGATGCTAATGCACAATATTATTATAAACTTTATAATAATGGAACATTATTGTCAAGTGTAGGACCTGTACCAGATTCTGAATATACTTTTGATAATCTAAATACAGATCAGAATTATGTTGTAGAAGTTACAACAGATGACGGTTGTAAAGACACTAAGTATATATATGTTGGTAAGGTTTGGAATGAATATAAAGCGACAGTTGCTTTAGTAGAACCTCTGACTGCCTGTAGTGATGGAAAAATTAGAATCACAACAGAAGGAGGTAATTCACCTTATAATTATTTTATAAACAGCGACACTGTTTTTCAAACCAGTAATGAGTTTGTAGTAACAGCTCCGGGACTTTATACCATTAAAATTGTAGATAAAAACAACTGTACGATAACAAGAACAATTACAGTTCCTGATAATGCAAAACCTGCTTATACAATTGATCATACCAATAGTAATTGTTATGATGCAAGCTCTCAGATAGAAGTAAAACTTACAGCTGGAGCAAATGGATACACAATGGGGTATAGCATCAATGGAGGTGTTACTTTTCAGTCCAATCCTGTTTTTTCTAACTTACAGCCGGGAACTTATGATGTTGTTGTAAGATATGGTATTGGAACGCCAATTAAATATTGTACAGATCCTGTACAAAAGATAACGATTACAGGACCAACTTCTGCTATTTCGGCTTCTGCCGGAGTTGCTGCTTTGGCCGGATGTACATTACCTGACGGTAGCGGTGCAAACCAGGGAGGAAAACTGCGTATCAATAACGTTCAGGGTGGAACACCTGCTTATCAATTTAGTTTTGATGGTGGTGTTACATGGCAGGCATCAAATGAAAAAGACGTTATGCCGGGTAATTTTATTTTACAGGTTAAAGACGCTTTAGGCTGTATATTCGAAATTCCTTATCAGGTTACTTTAGACCCAAAACCTGCTGATCCAACGATTACTGTGGCTGATCCTGTTTTTGGATGTAATGGTATGGCATCAACTACGGTTACGGTTACAAATCCGTCAAATAATTATACGTACGAGTATTATATTAACGGAACGCCTAATACTCCAATTACAAATAATGTCTTTACAAATGTTCCTTCCGGGACTCATACTATAAAGGTTAAGTACAAAGTAACTACTGTACCTACTTACAGTAACTTGTTAAGAGAAGATTTTGGCAGAGGACCAGACACAACAACTCCGGGTATTCACCCTAATTATTGTTGGGAAAAACAAGATGCTGTAGAAGATTGCGGTATTGGAGGTTATATGCCAATTTTGCTTAATGATGGGGAATATGTTGTGACTCAGGCTCTGTTGCCACAGCACGTAGCTGGTTTTAACTGGAATCTGCCTAAAGATAATACGGCAGTTATTAATAATACACCACAAATAAAAGACGGAAGATTTTTAGCCGTTAATGTTGGAGGTGTGGTACCAATAGGTGGTGTTTTATACAAAAAAACTATTAATGATGTTATCCCAAATCAGGACATACAGGTATCACTTTATATGCTTAACTTATTAAGTAAAAATAATAATTTACCTTCTCCAAGATTAACGATACAACTTCAGAAAAATGGAACTGTTATAACGGGAGCCTCAAAAGATACACAAAGTATTCCTAGAGATGAGAAATGGCATAATACAACTGATCTTGGAAGTGGCCAGGTATTAACTTTAAATCCCGGAAATAATACTTCTCTTGACTTTGTTATCTTATCCTACAGTCAGGTTATTTCTGGTAATGATTTAGCGGTTGATGATATTTGGGTACGTCAGATTCCGGAGGTTTGTGGAGCTGAGAAAGATTTCCCAATTGTTATTGGAACAGATAAAGCATTTAAAGCTTCAATCGTAGGTCATAAAGATGTAACCTGTAATGGTGCTAATAATGGAGAAATTACCTTATCTGCACAAAATTTTGATGCCACTTATGGTTTTGATTACTCTTTAGATAATGGTGCGACATGGGTAAATTCTAAAACTTCACCGGTTACCGTTAAAAACTTGACGAGTAAAACGTATAATATTTTAATTCGTTATGATAATAAAGCCGGAACTTGTAGTTTCCCATTCGATCAGCCGGTAGGTACTCCTGCTGCATTAACAATTACGGCAAGTGTTACAAAAACAGCTACTTGTACAAATGGAGCAACGATTACGGCTGTTGCAGGAGGTGGAACTCCGGCATATCAATATGAATTGAGACAGGCTGACGGTATTACAGTAGTTACTGCATTTCAGGCTTCTGGTGTATTTACAAATGTTCCTACCGGTACCTATACAGTTGTAACTCGTGATGCATATACATGTTCTTCAAGCGCATCTGCACAGGTTAATGTTGTTGCACCAACAATGCCAACAGCATCTTTAGCAGCTACTAGTGACTATTGTGTTACCGGTACTAAAGGAGCAACTCTTGTGGTTACCGCTACAGGTACCGGAGCTCTAACGTATAGTTTAAATGGTGCACCTGCACAAACCAGCCATACATTTACAAATGTTGGAGCAGGAACACATACTATTACAGTTACAGACAGTAATAATTGTCCGATTACTATAAACGGAATTGTAATTGCTCCTGAGTTAAAAGCAGCAGCTTCTATTACAAAAACATTGGATTGTACAACTCCAAATGCTACGATTAAAGTTGACATTACGGATGGTGTTGCGGCCTATACTTATAAAGTTAAAAAAGACGCTGGCTCTTATGGTGCTAGTGTAAATGTTGCAGGTAATACTTTTAATTATCCTGCACCAACAGCCGGACTTTATACTTTTGAAATTACAGATTCTAAAGGATGTAAAGCTTATATAGATGCTACAATTAGTCCAATTACAAATCCAACAGTTACTGCTAATCCAACACAAATTACTTGTAATGGTCTTAGAAATGGTAGTGTGCAGTTAGTTGGAGCAGGAGGTTCAGGCGGATATGAGTACAATTTTAATAATTTAGGTTGGTCAACAACTTCATTACATTCCGGCTTAGATCCTAATATTAGCTATTCTTATCAGGTAAGAGACAGTAAAGGATGTACTTCTGCTGTTGGAAATATTACATTAACGCAGCCAACTGCTGTATCAGGAACTATTGGAGCTACAATTATTAAATGTGGTACGCCAAGTACTGTACCGGCGGTAGTTACAGTTACTGGTTCTGGAGGAACCGGTACTTATACTTACAGTTTCAACGGAACGGCAAACTTTACAACAACGAATACTTACTCAACAACAGCTGCCGGAACAGTTACGGCATATGTTAGAGATGCAAATAACTGTCAGTTTGGACCATTATCAATTACAATTGGTGCTTTAGAACCAATTACAGATATCACTATTGTTGATAGTGGATATGATTGTTCTACAGTTCCAGCTGGTGGACATGTAACATTGACAGCGGTAAAAACAGGAAGTACAGCAAATATTATCTATCAGATTATTTCTGGTCCTGCTGGATTTAACCCTGCGACCAATACAACCGGAAACTTTACATCACTGACTCCGGGAGATTATATCTTCCAGGCAACTGATACGGCTACCAATTGTTCATTCACAAAAGGACATACCATTAAAGCGACGTCAGATATTATTACAGGTGGTTCAGTGCTTACAAGTATTCAATGTTTTGGTTCTACAGGAACGATTGAATTTACCGTAAATGGTGTTAAGGCAAACGGATATGATTATGTTATTAAAAACGCTGCCAATACAATCATTCAGCAAGCAACTGGTGTAAGTGCAGCTACAACTACCGTTGCAGTTCCTACTGCTCAGCCTGTAGGGGCGTATACTATTACTGCAACAGACAGATTAACGAAATGTCAGTCTTCTTATACAGTAACTTTAACGCAGTCAGCTGCAGCTGTTGATGTTACAGCTTCTGCAACCACAGTAAATTGTAACAAATTTACTGCTGAGGTTACAGCAACCGGAACAGGTGGTACACCAAATTATACTTATGCTATAGCAAGACAAGGTGCTTCGGTACCTACAGTTTATGATTCAAATAATGTTTTAACCGCTAATACCGTTAACGGAACAGTATTAAACTGGGTAGTTTATATAAAAGATGCAAACGGTTGTTTGGATAATTTCCCTATAAAAATTGATGTTGACGCTAAACCGGTTATTACAGGTGTGGTGGTTGACAATCAATGTCAGACAGGATCAGTTTCAAGTTTTACAATTACAGCTACTGCTACAGGATTAGTGCCTTTAACGTATAGTATTGATGGAACTAATTTCCAGTCTGGCAATACTTTTACAGTAAGTGCAGGATCTTATACTGTAACGGTAAAAGATAAAAATGGTTGTACAACAGCTGCTGCAGTTCCTGTAGTAGTTTATCCTAAAGTTGGTGCCTTAGCAGAGGTTACTAAAGAATTAGATTGTAGTCTAACTCCAAACGCAACGATTAAAGTTGATATTAGCGGAGGAAAAACTCCATATACATATACTGTAGCGAAAGGTTCAGGAACTGCTGGTGGCGTTATTAATGTTACCGGAACATCGTTTACAATTTCTGTTGCTTCTGCTAATGCTGATAAATATACATTTGCAATTACAGATGCAAACGGATGTTCTACAACAACATCTGCGACTGTTGCTCCTATTGCTCCTCCAACAGTAACTGCTGTAAAAGTAGATGCTTCATGTAATGGTTCTGCAACAGGTACAGTTCAGTTGACAGGTGCTAATGGTTCAGGTGGATATACGTATAGTGATGATAATGTGACTTATGTTGCGACTTCATTATTTGAAAATCTGGCAGCGGGTAACTATACTTTTTATGTAAAAGACAGTAAAGGATGTACAGGAAGTGTTAATGTTACAATAGGTGAACCTATAAAATTAACAGCAAGTGCTACTGCTACTAACTTTACTTGTAGTGTTACTAATACAAAACAATCTGCGACTGTAACCATTACAGCAGCAGACGGTACAGCTCCTTATACGTACAGTTTTAACGGAAGTGGCTATACTGCTGCAAATACGTTAACAGTAAATGATAACGGTGCAGATCAAATCATTAGCTATTCTGTTAAAGATGCTAAAGGATGTACCACTGCGGTTCAGCAAATTACCATTAAGAAATTGGATCCTCCTGTTATTGTTTCAATATCAGGTAGTGCAATTCTATGCTCACCATCTACAAGTACTACCAGTACTGTAACTGTTACAACATCAAATGGAGTAGGGGCTTTGGCTTATGTTATTACAGCACCGGCTTCTGCAACTTCAAACGTAACAGGTGCTACAACTGGAGTATTTACGGGATTAGTGGCAGACACTTATACTTTTAAAGTAACAGATGCAAACGGATGTTTTGCTATTCAGTCTTATACCGTACTTCCATTAACTCCAATTGCAGTTGCTGAATCTAAATTAAGCGATGTTTTATGTAATGGAGGAAATACGGGTTCTGCAAGATTCACTATTTCAGGATTTAGCGCTACAGGAAATTATACCGTAACAGTAACGTCTACTCCTGCAGGATTACCTTATACAACTTCAACAGTTGGAGATGTGATTACCCTAAACGGATTAGTTATGGGAAGTTATACTTTGACAGTTCAAGACAAAACAACAAATTGTTCTGCCGGAAAAACGATAAACATTACACAGCCGGCACAACCATTAAATGCAACAATTGCAATTGTAAATGCTAATTGTAATGTTCCAAATGCACAAGTAACAGTTACTGCTACAGGAGGAACTGCCGTTTATAGATATGCATTTGTACCAGACGGGACTCCTGTAACGGCCTATACAAACAGTAATGTTGCTTATCTTGATCCTGCGACTGCAGATTGGGATGTTCATATTATTGATGCAAATGGCTGTACTGTAAAAAAAGATATTACAATTATTAAAGATGCAACACCAACCGTTACTGCTTCGGCAACCGGAGAATGTTTTGGTGACGGAACTGCATTTGTAATTACGGCTACTCCGGGTGCGGGCACTATTGCTCCGGTAAAATACAGTATTAATAATGGAGCTTCTTTCCAAACAGCAAATACATTTACGGTTACAACTCCGGGTAATTATACAGTAATTATTGAGGATGCTAATGGCTGTAGAGCTTCAAGTACAGCTGTTACAGTTTTTGATAAATTAACTTTATCAGCTAAACTAGATAAAGATATTACTTGTAAAGCTCCTACAGCAGCCCGAATAACTTTGACTGCTACTAACGGGAACAATGCTTTATATACTTATACAAGTTTTCCTGCTACAGGAACTTTCACAGGAAATATTTTCGAAACAAATACACCTGGATCATATACTTTTACAGTAACAGATGCCAATGGTTGTACCGCCACTACAACGACACCAATTGTGGTGAATCCAACAGTTGATCCGGTAATTACTAATTTGAGTACTACACCACTTTTATGTCATGGTGATTCAAATGGTGCTATTGTAATTACAATTGATAATACAAAAGGTTTAGCTCCATTTGTGTATAAGGTTGTAAATAACACAACAGGTAAGGATTATGGTACTCAGACTTCAGGTTTAACAGCCGGAGATTATACGGTAACAGTAACCGATGCAAAAGGATGTTTTGCTACTCAGAATATCACGATTGCTGAGCCAACTAAAATTGTTGTTGACTATACACCTACCTCAATTACATGTGATGCTTCTAATGGGGAATCTCTTGGTAAGATAACCATTAATTCAGTTAGTGGTGGAACTCCAGATTACACTTATCATGTTACGGGAGTAAATGGTTATAACCAACAAATCAGTGGGCAGACAGGTGCTGCTGCTGTTTTCAGAGTTGTTGATTTTGGTTTATATCAGATTATTGTTACTGATTCAAATGGATGTACTAATGTGATAAAAGACATATTAATTGCTTCGCCACCAAAAGATTTAGATATTACCGTAACTCCTCCTCCTGCAGATTGTTCTTCATTGGGTTCTGCAGTTGTAGCAATTGGAGCCGGATCTACAAATATAACCGGTAATGGTCCTTTCCATTTTGCAGTTTATACTGGTCCGGGAATGGTGTATACTGCTCCTACAACTTTGCCTTGGTATGATGAAGATGGTTTCCAAAGTAAAAAGACATCCATACCTAATTTATTGCCGGGTGTTAAATATACCTTTATCGTACACGATCAGGGAACAGGCTGTTACTATTATGAAACAGCGGAATTTATGATTCCTACTAATTCAACATTAAAAGTTAATAATGTAGTAGAACAAAATATTACCTGTAAAGGAGCTAAAGATGGTAAAGTTTCATTTACGATTGATAGTACTTATCCGTCAGCAACAAATGTAACGTATGAAATTTTAAATTCTCTAGGCCTAACCCCTGTGGTTCCTCCGGCGACAGGTTCTGGAACTATTGCAGCAAATGGTACACTTACAGTTACTGATTTAGGTCCGCTTCCTTTTGGGAATTATATCATTGTGGTTAAAGAAACTGCAGGATCAACAAATGCAGGATGTAGTGTTGCCAGTAAAGAATTTAACATTACAGAATCTGCAATTGACTTGTCAGTTACGGTTTCTGTTACTAAAAATGCAAATTGTAATGCTGCTTCAGGTGTTATAAGCGCTATCGGCCATAATGGTACAGCACCATACATTTATCAGTTATTATTGAGTACTGATCCGGTACCAACAGCGGCAACTGCAGGTTGGGCACCAGATAGCACTTTTAACAGAGATGCGGGTGATTATATTGTTTATGTGAAAGATGCATACGGATGTATAAAACCAGCTTCTATCACATTAGTTAAAGATGTAGATCCAACAGTTGTTGCTCCTGCGGCACCTATTTGTTACAATGGTACTGCATTTACAATAACGTATAGTGGAACGGTTTCTAAAGGTCCTGCGATGTATAGTGTAAACGGAAGTGCTTTCCAGGCAACTCCAAGTTTTACATTTAATGCTGCCGGAACTTATAATCTTGTAATTCAGGATGCTAACGGTTGTACGGCTAATGTTGACTATATCGTATATCCTCAGTTACAAATAAAAGCCGATGTTACTAAAGAACTGGATTGTACAACAAGTCCTGCTGCTCAAATTACATTAACAGCAAGTGGAGGAAATACAACTCCTGCCCCTTCGTATGTTTATACTTATTCATACAATGGTGGAGCATTTTTACCAACGACAAACGTACATTCAACAAGTGCATTGGGAGATTATATTTTTAGAGTAACGGATGCTAATAATACAACACTTTGTTATGCAGAAGTACCTTTCAAATTAGAAGCAATTCCTTCTCCAACAGTTACAACATCACATACAAATGTTAGTTGTAATGGTGGAGCTGATGGATCTATCACCGTAAATACAACTTCTGGTGTGGGACCATTTGAGTTCAGTTGGAATAATGGTACGATTTCATCTCCATTCCAACCTTCAAATATATTTAAAGGTTTATCGGCTGGTAATTATGTAATTACAGTTAGAGATGCCAAATCATGTCTTTATTTAACAGCTCCGGTTGTAATAACACAACCAGTAGCTCTTGATGCCACTGCAGCGGTTACAGACTACGCTTGTAATGCAAGTAATGTTGCACAGCCAGCTGTGGTAACAGTAAATGTTACAGCAGGTACAGGAACAGCACCTTACAAATACAATTTTGATGGTTCTGCTAACTATTTTGACGCTAATACCTTAACCGTATTAGATAATGGTGCAGTACAAACGATTCACTATTATGTAAAAGATGCTAATGGATGTTTGTTTGATGATACAGTAACGGTTAATCCGTACAAAAAAATTACAGATTTAACTTTTACAGGTGCTGCAATTACTTGTAATGCTCCTACAACAAGTATTACAGTTACAGTAGCGGGTGGATATGCGATTACGAATTATGAAATCGTTTCACCAACTGCAAACGCAGTAGACAACGGTACTGTAAATGTTTTCAATGGTTTATTGCCAGGTACCTATGTTTTCAAAGTGACAGATGCTAATGGATGTTCATTCCAAAAGTCATTAACAATTAAACCAGTAACCAATATTACCGTTTCTGGTCAATTAATTAAAGATGTAAGTTGTAACGAAGTAGCAGCAACACCTAATGGTTCTGTTGAGTTTACTGTAGGCAACTTTGCAGGAACTTATACTTATTCTATTAACGGAGTTGCGGTTGCAGGTACACATACTAACCCGAAAGTTACCCTTACTAATTTAGCGGTAGGGAACTATAAAATAGATGTTGTTGATGTGGCTACAGGCTGTGTTGCAACAGCAAATGTGGATGTTAGCGAACCGGCTACACCACTATTATTAACATTGGTTTCTAATGTTAATGCGAATTGTAATTTTGGTGCAAAAGTAAGCGTTGTAGGTTCAGGAGGAACTCCTGGTTATACTTACGCTTTCGCTGAAAGTCCAACGGCACCGGCACTGGGAGCTTACAAACCTAGTCCGAATGTTGTTTTAGACCCATCTAAAGTTTGGATTGCCTATGTAAAAGATGCTAGCGGATGTATTGCTCAGTTACCATTAACTATTGCGACAGACCCTAAACCAACAATCGACCCAATTACGGGCGTTTGTTACGATGGTTCTCCGGTAAATGTTACTTTGGTAGGTCATGGTGTTGGTCCGTTAACCTACAGTATTGGTAACGGATTTAAAACAAGTCCTGACTTTGTGCTTAACGCACCGGGTTCATACACGTTCTACGTGAGAGATGCTAACGGTTGTGATGCAGCAACTCCATATGTTTATCAATTGGATCAGAAATTGTTATTAGACGCTGTACTTCAGGATTTAACCTGTGCGGCTCCTAACGTAGCTACGATTACATTGACAGCTACTCAGGGATCTACAGTGTATACTAACTATGAAGTTTCATTTAATGGAGATCCGTTTACAGCAACGACATCTCCGTACACAACTAATATTCCAGGAACGTATACTTTTAGAGTTACAGATAGTAAAAACTGTCAGTCAGTTTCAAAACCTGTAGTGGTGAATCCTATCGTGATGCCTACTATAGCTACTTCGGAATTCAACGTAAGTTGTAATGGAGGAAACGACGGAAGTATTACAATTACTGCCGGTAGCGGACTTGCTCCTTACGAATATAGTATCGACGGTACAACATATCAGGCATCGAATATTTTCGGAACATTAGGTCAGGGTTCTTATACGGTATACGTAAGAGATGCTAAGAAATGTGTGGTTAATAAAACAGTTTTGATTTCAGAGCCTACTATTTTGAATGTTGGTGCTGCGGTTACTCCATTTAGTTGCAATTTAACTAGTGCACCAGATGATGCTATGGTAACTTTAACAGCTACTAACGGTACTCCGGGATACAAATACAGTTTTGATAATGGTGTTACTTTTGGAGATGCTTCAATATTAAAAGTAAGCACTATAACGGCTCCTAAAACAGTGTTCTACGTGGTAATTGATGCCAATGGATGTAGAGCTTCAGGAAGCGTAACGGTAAATCCTTACACGCCTCCTACTGATATGAACATTACAGCAACACCAATTTATTGTAATACTATGGGAGGAGTTTCTACTGCGACCGTAAATACAGTAACAGGTGGTGTAGGTCCTTACAAATACGAAATAGTTTCACCGGCAACGGCTGTTACTAACAATACAACCGGTATTTTCCCTGGATTATTACCGGATACGTATCAAATTAAAGTTACTGATGCTAATAATTGTAGTACGACTAAAGCGATCGTGATTAAAGAATCTGATAAGATTAAAGCGACTACTCAGTTGTTAACGGATGTGTTATGTAATGCAGGAAGCACCGGTACAGCGTCATTTGTTGTAAGCGGTTATATTACGCCTGCTGATTATATCTATTCATTAGCACCACTTGCTGGTACAGCTACTAAAACAGGTGATGTGATAAGCTACACAGGTTTAGGTGCAGGTAAGTATACGTTTACAGTAGTAGACAGAACTTCAGGATGTCAGGATCAGATTGTTGATTTTGAGATTAAAGAGCCTTCAATTTTAGATTTTACATCTACTGCTACAAATACAAATTGTAACAATAAAACGGCTCAAATAACGATTACAGCAACCGGAGGTACTCCTGCTTATCGTTATGCTGCAGTTGTTGCATTGTCAGCGGCTCCTACAGTTTTTGGAACAAATAATGTTATTACTGTTGATACGAACAATGGAGCCAATAGAAATTGGGATATTTATGTACAAGACCTTAACGGATGTCCGGTAATGAAAACTCAAACTATTGTGGAAGATGCATTACCAACAACTCCGTCAGTGGCACCATTTAACCAATGTCCGGATCCATTAAACGGAACGTATACCTTTACGATTACTGGAGTTACAGGTGTAGCACCAATTGAATATAGTATTGGTGGTGGATTCCAATCCAGCCCAACATTTACAGTAAGTACATCTGGTACTTATGATGTAACTGTGAAAGACGGAAACGGTTGTGAAGTAAAAACGACAGCTGTAGTGAATATTTTCCCAGCTCTGGCTTTAGATGTTAAGATCACAGCTTTACCAGATTGTAATACTAACAATGGAGCTATTACAGCTACAGCTTCTGGTGGTTCAACCCCAGCAAACTATAGCTATAGCTTAGATGGTAACTTTGGTCAGACATCAGGAATATTTACCAATATTGGTGATGGAGATCATACAGTTACGGTAACGGATGTGACTACAGGTTGTACCAGAACGGTTAAATTTAATATGGTAAAGGCAACGCCAATTGAAGGATTTGCTTTAACTCATACCGATGTTACTTGTAAAGGATATACAGACGGTACAATTACAGCATCTATAGATGAAACAGGTAAAAACAACAATCCAATTTACTATTACAGTGTTACAGCGGGACCTGTTGTTATTAGACCTAATCAAACCTCAAATGTGTTCACAGGATTACCAAAAGGACAATATACAGTAATCGTTACATCTGGAAGAGGTTGTAGAGATTTAAAAGATGTTGAAATTGTTGAGCCGACTCCAATTGTTGTTACGGATCCTGTATTTACTCAATTTGCTTGTACAGCGGGAACAAACACAAATACAAATGCGACAATTACAGTAAATACTGTAACTGGAGGATCTGGTACTTTTGTTCTATACCAATTCATGAGAAACGGAGTTGAAGTTCAAAATAGTATCTCAAATACCTATACCGTATTTGATCTTAGAGGTGGAGATTATTCTGTAAATGTTTATGATAGTAAAGGATGTGTTGGATCATCTGTAGGAATAATGAAAATTGCGCCTTTTATTAGCCTGGACGATATTACCGTAACAATTGATAAAGATATTACTTGTGTAAACAATCAGGACATTACTGTTACAACAGCTTTTACAGCAGCGGTACCAGGTAGTACACCAACGTTGTTATACAGCATTAAAGGAATAGGCGGAAGCACTTTTACCGGTAATAGTACAACAGGAGTATTTACAGGATTGCCAATTGGTAACTATTTAATTACAGTTGAAAATACGGATACAAAATGTATAATCGAGAAAGCGCATTATGTAGCTAATCCAAATACATTCGAAATTAAAGCTACTCCGGTAGTAGCTGAGGTTTGTTTTGGAACTGCTAATGGAAGTGTGAACTTAACTTTTGTTGACAATCAAAAACTTCCAAGTGATGATGCAGGTATATTTGATTACACAATTACAGGTCCGGTAAACACACCATTGACCCGTTCAGCAGATGCTGGTCCGGTTTCTATTACAGGTCTTCCTGCAGGTCAGTATACGGTAAACGCTACTTTAGTAGGTAAACCATATTGTTCAGTTTCAACTATTTTCTCAATAGGACAGCCTAGTGCGGCTTTAGTGGTAACAACAACAAAATCTGAAATTACTTGTGTGGCAGGTAATAATGATGGCGAAATTTCAGCTAGTGCAACAGGTGGTTGGGATACGAATTACCAATATGAGTTAGTATTAAATGGAGCAGTTATTGCCAATAATACTGACGGTAATTTTACCGGACTATCAGCAGGTAACTACACCGTTATTGCTAAAGATGGTAAAGGATGTCAGGCATCAGCAACACAATCGTTGAAAAACCCGGATCCAATTGTGGTTAGTGCAACAGCAACAGCTTCAGTATTGCCATGTTTTGGAGACCGATCAGGAATTATTACGGTAAACCCTCCAACAGGTGGTCAGGGAAGTAACTATATGTACACCTTGAACATGTTGTCAGAAAATCCGGTTGTTTCGTCAGGTCCACAAAGTAACCCTGTGTTCACAGGCTTACCGGCAGGAACTTACAGTATCACAGTTACTGATGGATTCACCTGTTCGGCAACATCTGCAAATGTTGTGATTACAGAACCAACAGAAGTAGTTCCAAATTTAGTGCTGGCAACCACACAAACTTGTAATACACAATCAACACTTACATTAAGTGCAACAGGAGGTTCAGGGCCATATACATACAGTACCGATCAGACTTTTACAACAACAACTGGTTCATTTGCAACTTCTGTTACCTTCGCGGTACCGGTAGGTAAATACCAATATTATGTAAAAGATGCTAAAGGTTGTGTGGCGAAAATTTCTAACGAAGTTAAAATCGATCCATTAGAGCCATTAGTAATAGAATTGGATGTGACCAATGCAGTAGTAAAATGTATGGGCGAAGCTACAGGAGTTATTGTAGCAAATGCAAAAGGTGGTTTAGGAAACTATATCTATACTTTAGAAAATAATGCAGGTGGTGTGGTTAGACCGGCACAGCCTACTGGCAGATTCGAAGATCTTCCAATAGGAACGTATGTTGTAAAAGTAGCTAGTGGTGATTGTCCTGCGACATCAGGCGCTATCGAAATTAAACAACCTGCTACAGCTATTCAGGCTACATTTACACCAACCAATGTTTCTTGTTTTGGAGAAAGTAACGGTCAGATTGTAGTTGCTGCAACAGGTGGTACAGGAGTTATTAAATATGCAATATCACCGGATTTAGATCAGTTTGATGTTAAAAACACTTTTGATAAACTTGCACCGGGTAAATATACGGTTATAGCTCAGGATGAAAATGGTTGTTATGTTATCGATGAGATCGAAATCACTCAGCCAAAACCTTTAATCGTTACAGAACTTCCAAACTCTATGATTCCGGAAGTTTGTAAAGGAGATAAAGATGGAGCATTCAGTATTGAAGTTAAAGGAGGTACTGCACCGTATAGCGTAAGTCTTGACAATAAAAACGGAACGTATACACAAGGTACGGCAACTCAAACTATATTTGATTTTACTAATCTTTCAGGAGGAGTTCATACCGTTTACGTTAAGGATGCTCAGGGATGTGTGAATGAATTTGTAGAAAACATGCCTTTACCGGTTGTTCTTGATCCAACTACCGTAACCAATTATGATTGTGTGAACAACGCTCAAACAAATATGGTAACCGTTTCAGTAGATGAGAGCAATACAGATCTTACACAAATAGATTATTCACTTGATAGTGATGTGGGTCCTTGGCAGGCAGCAAATATCTTTACCAATATTGCTCCTGGAACGCACTACATTGTAGCAAGACATACGAATGGATGTAAAGTGCCAACAGCAAGTTTTGAGATCAGAGCTTACGAGAAGTTAACAATCGCTGAGTCTACAGAAAAACCTGAAATGAACATCATTTCGGTAACAGCAGCCGGTGGAGCTCCTGCTTACGAGTACAGTTTCAACGGAGAGCCGTTTACTTCTTCTACCAAATACAAAATCTACAAAACAGGAGATTATGTAGTAGTAGTAAGAGACCAAAACGGATGTACAGCAACAATAACAGTTCATGCAGTTTATGTGGATGTGTGTATTGACAACTACTTCACTCCAAACGGAGATGGTGTTTATGACACTTGGGGTCCTGGTTGTACAAACATTTACAACAACCTTGAATTCTCAATCTTCGACAGATACGGTCGTGTAATTGCCAAGTACCACTACGGTCAAAAATGGGACGGTAGATACAATGGTGCCGAATTACCATCAGGAGATTACTGGTATGTTCTTAAATTAAATGACGAGAAAGATGCACGTGAGTTTGTAGGACATTTCACTTTATACAGATAACAAAATAAGAGCCCCTAATGATGTTATCTAAAAAAATTATTACAATGAAAAAGTTTATTTTATCTTTAGTACTCATGGCTGTAACAACAAGTTACAGCCAAG
This sequence comes from Flavobacterium sp. N502540, assembly GCF_025947365.1. Taxonomy (NCBI): domain Bacteria; kingdom Pseudomonadati; phylum Bacteroidota; class Flavobacteriia; order Flavobacteriales; family Flavobacteriaceae; genus Flavobacterium; species Flavobacterium sp. N502540. The sequence continues at coordinate 1,610,193 of NZ_CP110012.1, read as the reverse complement.
AGTTAAACCTACCGGTTTTTACACAGTATTTAGCCGATAATCCTTTTGTTATTTCTCCGGCCTTTGCAGGTATTGGTGATAACCTTAGAATTAGAGCCAATGGACTTACCCAATGGGTAGGGATAAAAGATGCACCGGACAACCAGTCGCTTTATGCCGATTTTAGAGTTTTGGATCGTTCAGGAGTGGGTATCAATGTGTACAATGATAAGAATGGATATACGCGTCAGACCGGAGCTAAGATCTCCTTTGCGCACCACATTATTCTGGATTATTATTCGAAACAATACTTGTCTTTCGGACTTTCGTACAACTTTAATAGTTTCCGTATTGATATTGATCAATTCTATAACAACAATGGAGACAAAGACAATAATCCCCCTATCTTTGATGCTGCGGTAACCGATAATCGTTATAATGCAAACAACAACTTTGATGTAAGTGCCTTGTACCGAAACAAGATGTTCTATATCAGTTTTAATGCGAATAACGTACTAAAGAAAAACGCAACTAAATACAGAGGAGTAGAGCCTAGGTTGCTTTCCAATTATCAGGTATATTCCGGTTTTATTTTTAAAGACGGAGAAAACAGCCGTATCGAATACGAGCCGTCGGTTTATTACCAGTACTTTGCAAGTGACGGGCGTTCTACAACCGATTTTAACTTCAAGTACAGACGTTACAACCGTTACGAAGATTATTACTGGATCGGGGTTTCGTATCGTTTCTTAAACGATCAGTTCCCAAAACCATTATCCGTTGGACCTATGGTAGGTTTTATGAAATCTAAGTTCTACTTTGGATATTCGTATCAGTTAATGTTTAACGGTTTAGGAACCTACAATTCAGGGACACACTCGGTAACTATTGGTTTCGACTTCTTACAAGCGATCAGTAACTGTCCTTGTACACAAAGTCCGGTACACGACTAAGCAAACATTTTTAGCGTTTTTAAAGTTAATTTGTTTTTTTTCCTAAATTATATCGTTTTCGCTGTTACAGCGGGTTTATTTTTATATTTTTCAAATTTGTTGCAACCCTAAAAGTTCTATATTTGTTTTTCTATCAGAAAAAATTAAAAAATTATCAAATGAAAACTCTAAACGATTTCGACTTTAAAAATAAAAAAGCAATTATCCGTGTGGACTTTAATGTGCCATTGGATGAAAACTTTAATGTAACGGATGCTACACGTATCGAAGCGGCAAAACCAACTATCGATGCAATTTTAGCGCAAGGAGGAAGTGTAATTTTAATGTCGCATTTAGGCAGACCAAAAGGAGCAGAAGACAAATATTCGTTAAAGCACATTTTGAAAAAAGCTTCTGAAATATTAGGAGTTCAGGTGAAGTTTGCTGAAAACTGTGTTGGAGAAGTAGCAAAAACTGCTGCTGCCAATTTACAGCCGGGAGAAGTTTTGTTGCTTGAAAATTTACGTTTTCACGCTGAGGAAGAAGCCGGAGATGTTGCTTTTGCAAAAGAATTAGCATCATTAGGAGACATTTATGTAAACGATGCTTTTGGTACAGCACACAGAGCGCATGCTTCAACCACAATTATTGCCCAGTTTTTTCCAACTGAAAAATGTTTTGGAACCTTATTGGCAAAAGAAATAGAAAGTTTAAATAAAGTACTTAAAAATAGCGAAAAACCCGTAACAGCAGTTCTTGGAGGTTCAAAAGTATCTTCAAAAATTACCGTTATCGAAAACATCTTAGACAAAGTAGATCATATGATCATCGGTGGTGGAATGACATTTACATTCGTTAAGGCACTGGGTGGTAAAATTGGAGAATCTATTTGTGAAGATGATAAACAGGATTTAGCACTTGAAATTTTGAGATTAGCCAAAGAAAAAGGAGTTCAGGTTCACATTCCGGTTGACGTAATTGCAGCAGATAGTTTTTCTAATACTGCAAATACTCAGGTAGTAGATGTAAACGCAATTCCTGACGGATGGCAAGGTCTTGATGCAGGCCCTAAATCTTTGGAAAACTTTAAAAAAGTAATTCTGGAGTCCAAAACAATCTTATGGAATGGTCCATTAGGAGTTTTCGAAATGGAGTCATTTGCTAAAGGAACGATCGCTTTAGGTGATTATATTGCTGAAGCTACAGAAAATGGTGCCTTCTCATTAGTGGGTGGCGGAGATTCTGTTGCCGCAGTAAAACAGTTCGGTTTTGAAGATAAAATGAGTTATGTTTCTACCGGAGGTGGAGCTATGCTTGAAATGTTAGAAGGTAAAATTTTACCTGGAATCGCCGCGATTTTGGACTAAAAAATCACAATTAACATTTTTTTACATAGTTTTCTTCAATAAACTGTTTAAGTTTGTAAAACTAAGGTTTCTGTAATTTATTGAATTATAGAATTTTAAAAAAATGTTATATGATTGTAAAGAAAATAGCAATAGTGGTTTCCGCTTTTTTTTCGATTTCTGTGGTCGCACAGAATGTTGCAAAAGCAGATGCTGAAATTAAACCGGTTGTAAAAATATCGTATTTAGATTCTGTTAAAAGTACCTTCAAAAAAAATGAACTGGCAACACGTGTTGACAGTCTTTGGATGAACGAATTAGTAAGTCTCGATATTTACGACGATTTAACAAAAGACATTCAAACCATTAACACTGATGTAACAGTTGATGAAGAACTGCCTACAGATTTGCTAAAACAGCGATTGCAGGCAATGAATGGGAAATCACCTTTTAATATTGAATACAATCAGGGATTAGAAAACATCATAAAGTCATTTCTTAAAAATCGTAAAAAATCGTTTTCACGATTAATGTCTTTATCAGAATATTACTTTCCAATTTTTGAAGACGCTTTTGCCAAACAAAACGTGCCTTTAGAAATTAAATATTTAGCCGTTGTAGAATCTGCTTTAAATCCTAAAGCAGTTTCTAAAATGGGTGCCACCGGACTTTGGCAATTCATGTACGGAACCGGAAAACAATACGCACTTAAAATAGATTCTTATATCGATGAACGCAGTGATCCGCTTAGAGCAACTGCCGCGGCATCAGAATATATGACTAAAATGTTCAGCATCTTTGGTGATTGGGAATTGGTTCTGGCCTCTTACAACTCAGGACCCGGAAATGTAACCAAGGCCATTCGTCGTTCTGGTGGAAAAACAAAATACTGGGACATTCGTAGCCACCTTCCAAAAGAAACTCAAGGTTATGTGCCCGCTTTTTTAGCCACCATGTATCTTTTTGAATACCATAAAGAACACGGGATTAATCCACAAAGAGCCGTTGTTAAAAATTTTGAAACGGATACTGTTCAGATCAAAAGCCAAATGTCATTCAAACAAATTGCTGATTTGTTAGACATGCCGCAATCTCAGATTCAGCTTTTAAATCCATCGTATAAATTAAACGTAGTTCCTTTTTATCAGGGAGAGGAGCATTATCTGCGTCTACCAAAAGAGAAAATTGCCACTTTTGTTTCAAACGAAGACAAGATTTATGCCTATGTAGCTTACCAATCGCAGAACAAAACTATTCCGGTTCAACTGGCGATGAGGACAGCCCCAAGAGCCAAATACATGGCGAAAGCCAAAGAAAAAGAAGAATCCTCTAAAGAAATTCAGTTTTACAAAGTTCGTAAAGGTGATAACCTGGGAGCAATTGCCGAAAAGTATAACGTAAGCATTGTAGATCTGAAGAAGTGGAACAATCTGAAATCAAACTCAGTGGCCTTTGGAAGAAATTTAAAAATTAAATCTGAAATAGAGGCAGCTGTTAAAAATCCTAAAGAAGCTAAAGCAACACTTGCAATAGATAAAAAATCAGAGGAAGCTATTGCTTCAGCTGATGATAAAGATAAAAATAATGCGCAATCACAGGAATATGTAGTAGCTGCCGGAGATAACTTAGGTAATATTGCAAAGAAATTCGGTATGACTATTGCGGAGTTAAAAGAACTTAATAGTCTAACTTCAAATAATATTGGTTTAGGAAAAACATTAGTGATTTCTAAAGCAGTTCCTGAAATTGTAGAGGAGAATGCTGTAACAACCGCTATTGCATCAAACAATTCAATTGATTCGTTTAAGAAAAAAGCAACGTCAAAAGCTTTGGGTGAAGACTATTACGTTAAAAAAGGAGATTCGTTGTATAGTATTTCTAAAAAATATCCGGGAGTAACCATTTCCGATATTAAAAAATGGAATAATATTAAAGACGGAGACATTAAACCCGGAATGAAACTTAAAATAAACGGATAATTCAAAATCTTATATAAATTTGGGTTTTATTTCATAACTTAAGAGGATGAATAAAACCCATTTTTTATTAGTACTACTTTCACTGCTGTTCATTTCATGCTTTAAAAATGACAAGCAGACTGAATCTGTGTCCGGAAAAACCAATACTATTTCCGTCATTATAGACGATCAATTGTGGTATGGCGAAGTGGGCGACAGCATCCGAAATAAATTTGCCTCACCGGTTTTAGGACTTACACAAGAAGAACCAATATTTACCATCAACCAGTATCCGGCTCGTTTGCTGGAAGGTTTTGTTACCGATAGTCGTAGCATTATTGTGGTAAAAAAAGCGGTTGCTGATAAGTTCGAAGTCACACACAGTGCTTCGCTGCCTCATAATACTTTTAGAATTTACGGAAAATCGGTAGATGATATCATTTGCAGTATCGAACTCAATTCCGCACAAATTATCAAAGTAATCCGTGATACCGAAATTAAAAAGATTCAGGAGGACAACAGTAAATCCCTGTTGAATCCGGCCATTATAAAAAACAAATTTCATATCGATCTTCAGATACCTGTTGGATATGAGTACATGTTGCACAAAAAGAACTTTATCTGGCTTAAAAAAGACATCATTAGCGGGAATACCAGTCTGCTCATCTATCAAATTCCAATTCGCAGTTTTGAGAAAAGCTCAAATGTAGTAGACAACATTATCCGAATGCGCGATTCGGTTGGTTACTACATCAAAGGCAAGGAACCCAAAACACGTATGATTACAGGAGAGGCCTATGCTCCCTATTTCTCGACGATTTTATTAGATGGAAAAAAAGCTTTTGAAACTAAAGGTACCTGGGAGCTTAAGAATGATTTTATGGCCGGACCTTTTATCAACTATGCCATTGTCGACGAAATGTACAACCGAATTCTGGTAATCGAAGGATTTTGTTATTCGCCCTCCAACGAAGAACGTGATCTAATGCTGGATCTGGAAGCCATTATAAAATCAGTTAAAATTGATAAGAGGTAATATAAAAGGCTGAAAGTCCAAAAGCAGAAGCATGGTGCAACGCACTACGAGCTATAGCGAAGTTTGTTTGCGCCCTGAAAGGGCAAAAGCCTCATCCCAAAGAAAGACATCTGTCCAAAAAAGATACTTTATTAAGGGGCAAACCTCTATAAATGGAATAAATTTTACCAGTTCGCAGCTTTTTATAGAAATCCTGTTAAGTTTTTAGTAATGAGGTGACAAACTAATTTTTCTTAATTTTGTTTTACAACTAACATTAAAACAGCTGATTATGAAAAATTTAATTGCACTATTATTACTAGTCATGTGTTTTGCTTCCTGTAAAAAAGAAGCAAAGACAGCAACTGAAACAGTAGGCTCTTCTGATAGTATTAAAAAAGAAGAACCAATAGCAGAACAACCGGTTGATTCGGCAGCACAAATGAAAGCCTGGCAGGAGTATGCAACGCCTGGGGCTCCTCATAAATTAATGGCCGATGAGGTTGGAACCTGGAATTGTGACATGACCTTCTGGTCAGAACCAAACGGGAAACCTGAAAAAGCCACTTCAACAGCAAACGTTAAAATGATTCTTGGAGGACGTTATCAGGAATCAAATTATCAGGGAACTATGATGGGACAAGCTTTTGAGGGTAAAAGTACATTAGCTTATAACAATGCCAGTAAAGAATACACCACCACTTTTATCGATAATATGGGAACCGGTATGCTGGTGGCAATGGGTAAGTACGATGAAAGTACCAAAAGTATGGAGCTAAAAGGCGACATGGTTAATCCCATAAACGGTAAAAAGACACCCTACAGAGAAATTTATACCATTGTAGATGCTAAAACACGTAAGATGGAAATGTTTGATGTAAAAAATGGTGAAGAGTTCAAGAGTATGGAAATCATTATGAAGAAAAAATAAGATTGACATTCCATCATAAAGTATAAATCCCGGTTGCAGTTTGTAATCGGGATTTATATTTAAGAATATTTGGTATAATTTTGTTTTTAGCGTAAGTTAGAACCATAAACAATAAGCCAAAACCATAAACAAAGAGCAAATGGAGTTAAAATGGAAAATAAAGCCTTTTGAGGCGTTAAATGTAAACGAGCTATACGATTTGCTCAAATTAAGAAGTGAGATCTTTGTAGTCGAGCAAAACTGCGTTTATTTAGACCTTGACGGTAAAGACAAGAAAGCATTACACCTGATTGGGGAATACGATGGCAAAACAGTAGCGTATGTACGTTTATTCGACGCGGGGATTAGTTTTGATAATGCTTCGATCGGACGTGTGGTGGTGGATGCCAATTACCGTGACCGAAAATGGGGACATGATCTGATGCGTGAAGCAATTGCAGCCATAAAATCAAATTTTGATAAAGATGCGATTACGATTGGAGCTCAATTGTATTTAAAAAAATTTTACGAAAGCCACGGATTCGTGCAAACCAGCGAAATGTATCTGGAAGATGATATTGAGCATATAGAGATGACTCGTAACTAGTATTGTTGGAAAGGTGCAGAGTTACAAAGAGACAAAGGTTCAAAGACAAAAAGTTTTTGTGAAAGTCTAAATAACGGTAGTTTAAGGAACAAGATTCTGCACAAATCTGCTTAATCTGCGTGAAAAAAAGTTATCCGTTAATAGTCGTTTAAATCTTAGTAATCAAAAATTCAACACGACGATCCAGATTATCTCCTTTTCCCAGCGGGTATTTATTCCCGCAACCCTGATAAGTCATTCGGTTTTTGGAGATCTTTTTGGAGCTGAGGTAATAAAAAACTGTTTTGGCACGGTTCCAGGAAAGTCTTCTTTCATTGGTGGCTCTGTCAATTCCGTCGGAGTAGATCTCAGGGGTGCAGCAAACATGACCTCTGATTTCGAATTTTAAACCATTTTGTTTTTCTAAGATTGCGGCAACTTTATCTAATTCCTTTTTAGAGTTTAAAGTAAGTTTTGAACTTCCAATATCAAATAAAATATTGTCTAAGAAGATCTTGTCGCCAATTTTAAGTTTGTTAGGGAATGAGTTGTAAATTCCTTTTCCAAAGCTGTTTTTCTTTACGGCAATTAAGTCAACCCGCCGATTTCGGGAACGGGTTTCGTGTAAGTTTTCGATAGTGTCAGGCCGTACAACCACACGGCCTTTGCCTTCCAAAATAACAATTTTACCCTGGTTGAAGCCCGCGCGAACCAATAAGTTCTGGATGGTGGCTGCGCGATTGTTAGACAAACGGAAGTTGTATTCGTCGTTTCCGCGATCATCACAATAGCCATATATTTGTACCGACTCAACTTTAGAGGTGTCGATACTTTTAATAAAACGGTTTACAACTTCGGTTTGTTTTGGTGTAAGGTCGAACTTGTCAAATTCGAAATAAATAGTTTCAATAGGTTTTTGTTGTGCCGATAGATTGTAAATAAGAAACAGAAATAGAACTCTGTAAAGCTTCATTTTTTTACATTTTTAAAATCGTTTTATACTCGGTCTGGTTATTTAATACGTTTACTGCTTTTTTAATTTCTGAATTATTTTTAATATAATATTGATACAAGCCTTCCTGATACTGATATCTTTTAATCAGTTCTTCCTGTATCAGGTTTCTGATTTCCTTTTGATTTTTATCCAGTAGTGTGCTTTCGCTTTTTTCAAGAGCTGCTTGTAACTGTTGGTATTCCGTAGCAATAGTTTCGTCTATTTTTTCATTTTTGGCTGCAGCCATCATATTTTTCAGCGCCACTTCCGATTCCGTATCAAAACTAATTTTGTTGGTTTTCAGGAACTGTTTAAAACTGCTGTAATCAGCATCAGTAAGGATTGGTGTTTTGTCTCCTAAGTTTGGATTTTTGTAATAGTACGTGGTAGCATAATCAAAGATCCCGTCATTTTTTAGCAAGGCCGTTGTAATCGGACTCATTTTGGTTTCGTCCAGTTCGATATCCGGTAGAACACCACCGCCGTCATAAACCGTTCTTCCTTTTCGGGTTTTAAAAGCATTAAAGTTTTTAGAATCGGTTTTTTGAGCCACACCATTTTTGTCTTTGTGGGCATAATCCAAAGCCTGAATACAACGTCCGGAAGGCGTGTAATAACGTGAGATTGTCACTTTCAACTGAGTTCCGTAAGTTAAGTCAACAGAGCGCTGCACCAAACCTTTTCCGAAACTGCGGCTTCCCAGAATCACGGCACGGTCTAAATCCTGTAAAGCTCCCGAAACAATTTCTGAGGCTGAAGCACTTCTGCCATTGACTAAAATGGCCAGAGGAATTTCAGTATCAACAGGTTCTTTAGTCGTTTTATAAATATTGTTGTGTTTTTCGATTCTTGATTTTGTCGTTACAATAACCTCATTTTTCGGAACAAATAAATTACAGATATCAATAGCTTCATTGAGCAAACCACCAGGATTTCCTCTTAAATCAAGTACGATTTGTGTAGCACCGTCCGCTTTAAGTTTCTCCAATGCGTCTTTCACCTCGTTGGATGCCTTTCTGCTAAAGTGCGCCAGAACAATATAACCCGTTTTAGCATCGATCTTTCCAAAAAACGGAACCGATTTAATATCTACTTCATCCAGAACCAGTTGCGTGGTGAAGGTTTGTCCTTGTCTGAGGTATTTGATGTTGATTTTCGTGTTTTTAGTTCCCTTCATTAATTGCGAAGCATCATCTTTAAAATCGGCAATCAAAACATCACCAATCTGAATGATTTCGTCTCCCGCTTTCAATCCGGCCTTGTCAGCAGGATAGTTTTTATAAGGTTCACGAACAATCAAACGGTCCTTTTTTCTTGAAATCAAAGCTCCAATTCCGGTGTATTCTCCGGTATTGTTGATTTTAAAATTCACAACATCCTGTTCGTTAAAATAAACCGTATAAGGATCCAGACTGCCCAGCATGCTTTTAATGGCTTTGTCCATCAGATCACCCGGGTTGGTCTCGTCAACATAATTCGTGTTTACTGCTTTAAACAGCGTAGTGAAAATTTCGATTTGTTTGGCAATTTCAAAAAAGTCGTCTTTGAAACTGGTTCCGATAAATAAAAACCCTGCCGCAACAGCAGGTATGATGAATTTCTTCTTGAAATAAGGATACATGATTATATTTTTTTTCTTTTAAATCTTTTTCTAATAAAGTAGACAAGTACGCAAAATACGATTATAAACGGCCATATACTAATGATCGAAATTAAAAAATCGGACAGGCTGAAAAATCCAGATTGAATAGCAGTCCATATTTTGGAACCATAAGAAATCTTAACGCCTTGTTTTTGAGCTATGGTTTTGTAAAATGATATCGTTACAGTACTTTCTGAAACGCGGCTTTCGAGGTATTTTAACTGACCTTCTTTGGCTTCAATTTCTTCACGGATAGCCGAAATCTGTTTTTCGATTTCCAATATTTCACTAATCTTAGTAGCTTTTTGTAAAATCTCTAAATAACGGGCTTCAAGTTTGCGTTTTGTGTTTAATCTTGAAGTTAAATCAATGTATTGTTCGGTAACATTTTCTGCTGAAATCTCTTTTTGTTCAAAGTACGAAACACCCTTAGAAACCGCATTTATAAAAGAATCAAAGTTAGCACTGGGAACGCGAATCGTTATGGTTCTGTAAATGTTGTCATATTCTTTGCCTTCAGAATCATTCTGAATGGTGGCTTTATTGGCAACAATCGCAGTTTGGATTTGTTTGAAAGTATCTTCTAAATCATTGGTTTCGAATCGAAGTGAAGCCTGCTTAATAATTTTTTGTGAAATCTGTGGCGCATCCGGGGCCGCTTTGTCATATTGTACCTCTGACGCTGAAACGGATTCTTTTTTTGGAGCAAGCTCGACTGTGCTAATCATCATATTAGCAGATGATTCCTCATTTTTACTGCAACTTGAAAAGCCTAAAAAGAGCAAGAATAAAAATAAAATATAGCGCATAATATTTCAAATTAAATTTAAAACTACAATTTTTTTATAATTTTTCGTATAATTTGATAAATAAAGTTGTCGTAAACGAATTACAATTCTGTTTTATTTTCAGAATCAGGGGTTTTGTTTACCTGCTGAAGGAATTTCTCAAACAGCTGAACCGTTTTGGTATTGATTTCTTCATAAGAGAGTCTGTCTTTCGTTTGATAAAAAAACATCAATGAGTAGGGCTGTGGAATGTTATCCAAAAGTAAATGTTTGTTCAGTCGGTAGGTTTCTCTTAGAACGCGTTTGAAGTAATTTCGGTCTACGGCTTTTTTGAAGTATTTTTTGGAAACCGAAACGCCAATTTTGATTTTTTCTGGTGAATTTTCTTCCGCCGGAGCATAAACCAAACGCAAAGGATATTTTGAAACCGATTTCCCTTCAGAAAACAGTAAACTTATTGTGGTTTTGCTCTTTAAGCGTTCATTTTTAGGGTAAGTGAAGTTCATTTAATTCAGAAAAAATTTGCAAATTTTAGGGCAAAGGTACAATTAAACCAGAAAAACGGTTATTGTTTTCAATTTTTATACCGCTAAAAATTTATTTATTACTTTTGGGCATTAATTTTTTAAGCATGCAAAAGATAATTTCGTACCCCATTTCCGTAATTTATTACTTGTGTTTTGGTTTTTGTCTGGCGGTATTTCACCCAATACAATGGTTCTGCCTGAATGTTTTTGGGTATCAGGCGCACAAAAAGAGCGTAGATTATCTGAATTTCTTCTTGTTAAGATGCACGAATCTGGTGGGAACAAGGTACACCGTTAGCGGAGTAGAGGGTATACCAAAGGGAGTTCCAATCATTTTTGTTGCTAATCACCAAAGTATGTACGATATCGTGACAATGATTTGGTACTTTAGACGATTTCATTGTAAATTTGTAAGTAAGAAAGAGTTAGGAAGCGGAATCCCGAGTGTGTCTTTTAATTTACGTCATGGAGGATCTGTCTTAATCGACCGAAAAGACCCTAAACAAGCGATTCCGGTAATCAAAGGCTTGTCTGAATATATCGAAAAAAATACCAGAGCCGCTGTAATTTTTCCTGAAGGAACAAGAAGTAAAACAGGAAAACCTAAAGAGTTTGCACAAAGTGGTTTAAAAATCTTATGTAAATATGCGCCGTCTGCTTATGTAGTGCCGGTAAGTATCAATAATTCATGGAAAATGGTTCGTTTTGGAATGTTTCCGGTTGGATTAGGAAATCATTTAACCTTTACAGCACATCAGGCAATGGCCGTAAAAGATTATGATTTTGCCGACTTAATGGCTTTGACAGAAAAAGCAGTGGTAGAAGGAGTAAATGAGTATAAATAGATTTTTGTTTTAGTACAAACGAAAACTTAAATCCCAATCTTAAATAAGTAATGTCTATAAAAAACATTAGATTAGAAGTAATGCAGTTTTTGGAAAAAAACGTGGATAGCTTCGTTGAACAGTATTTAATTCCAGTGGAAAAAATTTGGCAGCCGTCAGACTTTTTGCCTAATTCTGAAGGAGAAAATTTCTTTGAGGAGGTAAAAGAGTTACGTGAAATTGCTAAAGAACTGCCTTATGATTTCTGGGTAACTTTAGTGGGGGATACCATCACTGAAGAAGCTTTGCCAACATATGAGTCATGGTTAATGGATGTAGAAGGAGTTAATCAGATAGAAAACGGTGGAAATGGCTGGTCGAAATGGATCAGACAATGGACTGGAGAAGAAAACCGCCACGGTGACCTTTTAAATAAATACTTGTATTTGTCCGGTCGTGTAAACATGCGTGAGATCGAAATGACTACTCAGCATTTAATCAACGACGGTTTTGATATTGGAACCGGATCTGATCCGTACAAAAACTTTGTGTACACCAGCTTCCAGGAATTGGCGACTTATGTGTCGCACAACAGAGTGGCACAAATGGCAAAGAAATTTGGTGATAACAAATTGTCTAAAATGTGTAAAATGATTGCAGGCGACGAAATGCGTCACCATCATGCTTACAGCGAGTTTGTTACTCGTATTTTTGCCGTTGATCCAAGTGAAATGATGTTGGCGTTTCAATACATGATGAAACAAAAAATCGTAATGCCGGCGCACTTTTTAAGAGAATCAGGTCAGAAAATAAGCACTGCTTTTGAGCAGTTTTCAGATTCAGCACAACGTATAGGGGTGTACACCGCTAACGATTATGTTGATATTATGCAAAAGCTAATCAACAAATGGGAAATTGATAAAATTTCAAATTTAACAGACGAAGCAGAGAAAGCACGTGATTACCTGATGAAATTACCAGCCCGTATGGCAAGAATTTCCGAAAGACTTGTAATTCCTGCAGAATCTCATATCTTTAAATGGGTGGAGCCTGCCAGATTGTAAATTACAGATTTCTGATTTTAGAGTTTAGACTTGTGAAACTTTAAGCAGAATAGCTGAAAAACATATTGTTGATTGTTGAGGTTTGAAAACTTTGACAATCAACAATTTTTATTTAAAGTACAAAATACCAGAGTAAATCTGTTTCACCTGCTTGAGATGTGTGACATTTACCACAAACTACAAATACTATGAATAACTTCGAACTTATAAATAAAACGATTGCTTTTGTAAAAGAGAAATTAAACGATGCCGAAGGTGGACACGATTGGTTTCATATTGAGCGTGTTTATAAAAACGCACTTTTAATTGCCAAAGGAACTGACTGTGATCTTACTGTAGTGCAATTGGGAGCTTTGTTGCATGATATTGCCGACAGTAAATTCCACAATGGAGACGAGACTATTGGGCCTAAAACAGCTCGTTTCTTTTTGGAATCCGAGGAAGTTGCAGAGGAAATAATTCAGCATGTGGTAAACATCATCGAAAACATCTCTTATAAGGGCGGAAATTTTGAAAAGAGGTTTTCTTCTGTAGAATTAGATATCGTTCAGGATGCGGACCGTTTAGACGCAATTGGAGCAATTGGAGTAGCAAGAGCATTTAATTATGGCGGCTTTAAGAATAGAACGCTCCATGATCCTGCAATTGCACCCATAACTAATATGACAAAAGAGGAGTATAAAAAGAATACGGCACCAACGATCAATCATTTTTATGAAAAGCTTTTGCTTCTGAAGGATAAGATGAATACCGAAACCGGTAAACAAATTGCTGCAGAAAGACATCGTTTTATGGAAACATTCCTGGCGCAGTTTTATGCGGAATGGGAGGGGGCTAAGTAAGGAGGGGTTAGTCTCGGTCTCAGTTTTCAGTCTCAACAGCCATGGTGTCATCCTGAGCGAAGTCGAAGGCTTATGGAGTTGTATTTTTTTTAGTCCCGGTCTCAGTCTCAGTTTTCAGTCTCAATAGTCATGATGCCACCCTGAGCGGAGTCGAAGGCATATGGAGTTGTATTTTTTTTAGTCCCGGTCTCAGTTTCAGTTTTCAGTCTCAACAGCCATGACGTCACCCTGAGCGAAGTCGAAGGCTTATGGAGTTGTATTTTTTTTAGTCCCGGTCTCAGTTTTAGTTTTCAGTCTTAACAACCATGGTGTCACCCTGAGCGGAGTCGAAGGCTTATGGAGTTGTATTTTTTTTAGTCCCGGTCTCAGTGTCAATTTTCAGTCTCAACAGCCATGGTGTCACCCTGAGCGAAGTCGAAGGCATATGGAGTTGTATTTTTTTTAGTCCCGGTCTCAGTCTCAGTTTTCAGTCTCAACAGCCATGGTGTCACCCTGAGCGGAGTCGAAGGCATATGGAATCGTAAGTTTTTTTAGCTTAAGTTTCATTTTTAAGCTCCCGATTACTTTGATGAGGCTTTCTGAACAAATGCCTGCACAGCGTTTTTAAATTCTTTGTTCTTCTCGTAATATAAAATGTGACCTCCTTTTATAATCGTTACTTCCTGGTTTGGAAATTTAAACATACGGTAGTGATCCGGGCCAATACTATGATCTTGCGATCCTGTGATTATAAGAGCAGGTACTTTTATTAGTGAAGTTTGTTTGGTAAAATTGCTTAAGTAAACAGGCATACTTAGTGCCAGCTGTCCAAAAGAATAGTTTCTTTTAAAACTACGGTCGATACTATCGAGTTTTTCTACGTTCTGTTTACTGTCAGATAATATCATGTAATCCTTGCCTGCTTTTTTAATGCGTTTCTTTGAAGTTATAAAAGTATCGAGTGCCGTTTCATTATTTTTTACCGTTATGTTTTCACCAAGGGTTTTGCCCATAAAATCAATCTGATTCAGCAACGAATCGTTGATATCCAATGTTGCATTTAAAAGAATTAAGCCCTTAACATGTTCCGGGTATTTTTGAGCGTATCCGGAAGCTAAGATTCCTCCAAAGGAATGCCCCATGATAAACACTTTTTCGGTATTCAGGGTTTTACGAATGTCTTCAATATCCTCTAACATCCTGTCGAGACTGTAATTGTTGTCCGGGGAGGATGCGGAACGGCCACAGCCTCTTTGGTCAAAATAGCAAATAGTCAGTTTATCTTCAAGAACATTTCCTCCCATTTCTTCAAACGATTTACTCCATGCACCAGGACCACCATGCAAAAAAATACAGAGATCACCTTTACCGGAAACTTTGAGAAACAAAGGAACCCCATCAGAAGTAACAACAGTACTATCGTTTAGTCTTGCAGGAGTATTGCTTTTCTGGCTGTGTCCATCATATCCAAAACACAAAAGCAAAAGAAAAAGGAAAGAAACTTTCGAACTCATTTTAGCATTTGTTTTAAAGGGTTGTCATTATTTGACTTTTAAATCCTGCTAAAAGTATAATTAAAACCACAAATTAAAAAATTAAAACAGATCCTTTTGATTAGTATTTAGTTGATATATAGAGGAGTAAAAGTTTTTTTCCGCCGAGACACACTAAGAAAACACAAAGCTTCACAGAGATTATAAATCCTTTGTGAAGCTTTGTGTTTATATGGTGAATTAATTATTCTTCTAAATTTAGGGTTTAAGTACTTTTAGTTTAAGCTGTACCCAATTTAGCTGTGAGATTGTGGTCATTATAAAAAGTAGATAAATTAGAAAATCTTTTTGTACAAAGACATATATACCTTTATTGAAATAATTAAAAGTGTTTTTTTTAGGCTCCATTAACTTTAATAAAAGGCCATTGAAATAGAACCAGAATATTAAATGAATACTAAAAAAGGATATCGTTCTAAAATCGGATGAATTTATTTGATTGTCAATGAGATTGTATTGGTGCGCTAAATAAATAATGATAAAAAAAGCAGCAATGCCTAAATTGATGTGTCGGTTTAAAAGGACTTTTTTAGAAAGAATTAAAAATAGGGACAGATTTAAGGTTATGAAGAATAAATAATAAATAAAATGGATCATTTTTTAAATCTGTTTTTTTTAAATATCAGCCATCAGTAAAGCTGAGTAACGTTGTATCGTTTTAAATCTTTGTCCCTATGAGCCTTTGTAACTTTGAACCTTAAAAAGCTACGAACAACCACAATTCCCATCCCCACAATCTTTCTTCTTTTTAGATTTCCAAAAGAACTTTTTGATGAGGTAACCCACGGCAATGAATAGTATGATAAAGGCAATAATTTCTTGTACCATGATCGTTTATTTTAAAAGTTGATACGCTATAAGTGCAACAAAATAAGCAAGACCACTCATCAGGACAAGCTGCATGGCAGGCCATTTCCAGGAATTGGTTTCCTTCTTGGTGATGGCAAGCGTACTGGCGCATTGCATCGCAAAAGCATAAAAAAGCAATAAGGATATACCAGAGGCAAAATTAAAAATCTTATGACCCGTTTCCGGATTGATCTCTTCCTGCATTTTACTTCTTATGGTAGATTCGTTATCTGTATCTCCAACACTGTATATGGTTGCAAGAGTTCCCACGAACACTTCACGTGCGGCAAAGGAACTAATTAGTGCAATTCCGATTTTCCAGTCGTAACCTAAAGGCGAAATAACGGGTTCTATGGCTCTTCCCATTAAACCGATATAAGAGTTTTCTAGTTTTTGCGAAGCGACTTCATTTTCAAACTGAGTTTCATCTAAAGTGGTATCTGCAAATCTCTCTTTTACAATAGTCTCGGCCTCATTAAAATCTTTTCCTGGACCATACGAAGCTAAAAACCACAAGATAACCGATATGGCTAAGATAATTTTACCGGCACCCACTACGAAAGCTTTTGTTTTCTCTACAACATTAATCGCAACGTTTTTAAACAACGGCAATTTATAACTTGGCATTTCTACCACGAAATATGTCTTTGAACTAATTTTTAGTATTTTGTCTAAGATGTAAGAAGCAAGAATTGCGGTTGCAAAACCTAATAAATACAATAACATCAGTGCTAATCCCTGCATATTTAAGATTCCAAAAAGGCGTTCGTCCGGAATTACCAATGAAATAATGATCGTGTAAACAGGTAGTCTGGCAGAGCAGGTAGTAAAAGGAGTTACCAGAATTGTAATCAGTCGTTCTTTCCAGTTTTCGATATTTCGGGTAGCCATAATGGCCGGAATAGCACAGGCCGTTCCTGAAATTAAAGGCACGACACTCTTTCCGGACAAACCAAATTTTCGCATGATTTTATCCATCAAAAAGACCACACGGCTCATATAACCACTCTCTTCTAAAATCGAAATGAACAGAAACAAAAAGGCAATTTGTGGGATAAAAATAATCACACCGCCAATTCCCGGTACAATTCCCTGAGAAAGTAAGTCGGTGAGAATTCCGCTTGGCAGTTCTTCGGCAACCCAGCTGCTTAAGGAAGCAAAGGAGCTGTCGATGAAATCCATAGGAATAGTTGACCAACTGAAAATAGACTGGAAGATCAAAAATAAAATAGCCAGGAAAATAACATAACCCCAAACTTTATGGGTTAAAACGCGATCCAGTTTTGCTCTGATATCCTTTGCCATTGAGGCATCTACTTTTAAACCTTCTTTTAAAACATCGTTTATAAACTGATATCGTTTTATCGTTTCCTTTTGCTGTAAGCGTTTTAGTTCCGAATGTGATTTGGTAAAAGTGCTTCTGATTTCATTTCGATCCAGGTTCGAAAAATTCACATCCTGTGTAATTACCAGCCAAAGTTTGTACAACAACTGATTCGGAAAAGCTTCCTGTAGTTTTTCAAAATATGCCTGATCAATAACTGATGCGTTCAGGCAAGGCTCATGCGGAATATTTTTATACGAAACAATTAGTTCTTTCAGTTCTTCAATTCCCAAACCTTTTCGGGAACTAACCAAAGCAATTTTCGTTTTTAGTTTTTCCTCGAGATAAGGAATATCCAAAGTAATACCTTTGCTTTCCATACGGTCTGACATATTGATGACCAGAATTGTCGGAATTTCAAGATCTTTAATTTGAGTGTAAATCAGTAAATTACGTTTTAGATTTTCGACATCTGTAACCACTACCGCTACATCCGGATATAATTTGTCGTTTTTGTTCAATAACAATTCAATAACCACACTTTCGTCCATAGAACTGGCATTCAGACTATAGGTTCCCGGCAAATCCAGAATGTTAGCTTTGATATTGTGTGGTAACTTACAGAAACCAATTTTTTTCTCAACCGTAATTCCGGGATAATTCCCAACTTGTTGATTTAATCCGGTAAGTTGATTGAAAACAGAAGTTTTTCCGGTATTCGGATTCCCGATAAGGGCAACGTTGATATTTTGAATGCTCATTACAAATTGGTTTTGATAGGTTCAACTTCAATTTCACGAGCAGTTTCAACGCGAATGGCTACATGTGAACCATTAATGTCTAAATACAGGGGATCGCCAAAAGGCGCAATTTGCAGTAATTCAACTAAGTTGCCCGGCAAACAACCCATTTCTAGTAGTTTTAGAGGAATAAGATCGATATCAAAATCTTTGATAATGGCTTTTTCGCCTTTTTTCAGAGTGTGGATAGTATTTTGCAAGCTTATTTAGATTGAATTTAGATTGCAAAAATAGGCAATTATTCTTTATTTTAAGGTATTTAACACTTGCTGAAATGCTAAATCTTTCTAAAAATAAGGGATTTTAGATCGATTTTAATGAATTTCGCGATTGTTCTTTCGAGGGATTACTCCTGACACAGAAAATTAATGTCTTCTAAAAGACGTTTAATTTCTTCCTTATTTGTTCCGTCATAAAAACCACGAACACGTCTTTTTTGATCTACCAAAACAAAATTCTCAGTATGCACCATGTCGTAAAGCTGATCAGGACGCCCGAGTTTTACAGCCAGATATGATTTTCGTGCCATCGTATAAATTTCTTTTTTATCGCCCGTAACCAGATTCCATTTGCTGTCGACCACACCATGTTTTATGGCATAAGCTTTTAGAACAGGGATACTGTCAACCTCAGGAAATACCGTATGAGAAAGCAGCATTACTTTCGGATTGTTTAAAACGGCTTTTTGAACATCCTCCAAGTTGGTTGTCATTTTTGGGCAGATTGAACCGCAGGTGGTGAAGAAAAAGTCGGCCACATATATTTTTCCCTCGTAATTTTTCTGGGTAATAGTATCTCCGTTTTGATTCACAAACGAAAAATCGGCAATTGTATGGTATTTGCTTTTATATTGAACCGTACTATCTACCAGTTCCGGATTTACATCGGCAGGATTGTAAATAGGTAAAGTTTTTTGCGGTTTTAAAGCCGAGTAAAATAAAGATATTGTAACGGTTGAAAATACAATAAGAACAATAAAGAATTTACGGTATTTGTATAGAAAAGATTTCATAAAAGCAATTTGGGGGCAAAAATACGAAAAGCACTTCTCAAAATCCTAAGAGCGCTTAGTTTTTAACAGGTTATAGGGAGTAAAAAAGGACTGAAAGCCCAAAAGCACCAGTATGGCACAACGCGCTAGGACTGATAATAATAATACCCAATGCCCTGAAAGGACTAAAGCAAATTTATACCAAGAAACAAATTCTCTATTTTTTGGTTTTCCGAATAGTCTTGTTTACCAAATACAGTCCTGTTAAGGTTACGATGGTACCAATCGCGATCGCCTGCGTAAGGGTTTCTCCAAAAATGAACGAACCTAAAATCATCGCAACAATTGGATTGATGTACACATAAATACTGCTGATTTCTGTGGGAAGATGCTGCAGCGAATAGATAAATGCAATGAAAGTTAATACCGACCCAATAAGAACCAGATAGGCAATAGACCACAAAGAAGGCAATGGAATCTCACTTAGAGGAATATTAACTCCCGCAGCTTCCGTAATTCCAAAAAGAAAAACGCTGGAAATCAGCATTTGCAATCCTAAACTGAAATAGGGGTTAAAACTCGATGCTTTCTTTTTTGTTTCAAGTATTCCGAAAGCCCAGGTTATGGTAGAAGCCGTCATCAGTATAATTCCGAATTGAAAATCAGGTCGGAGAAAATCAGAGATATAGTCCATAAAAATAATACAAACCCCTCCAAAACTGATCAGGATCCCTATCAAAGCCATTTTTGCAATTTTCTGACCGTTAAAGAAGTTGATGATGATAATCCAGATCGGAAATAAAGCACTAATGATCGCTCCAAGTCCGCTGCTCATATATTTTACCCCCCAGGTACTTAAGCCGTTGCTGCATACAAAATTCAGGAAGGCCAGAATTATGATTGTACGCCACTGTCGGCCTTTTGGCCAGGGCTGTTTTTTCAGAAGAAAATATCCGACATATAAAATTCCGCCTAAAAACTGACGAATGGTTGCCAGTTGTAAAGCAGGCATGTGTTTTACTCCTTCTTTAGAGGCCAGCCAGGTGGTTCCCCAAAAAAAACTTACCCAGCATAAAGCCAAAATCGGTAATCCGATAGCTTCAATTTTTCCTGAAACGGCATTCTGAATTTTTGCTTTCACTTTTATTTAAATTCGGTGTAACAAATATTCGAAAAAGTATTCTAATATAGAGTTAAAAATCGATGATAAATAAACGGAAATATTTTTTAGTAGCTATTCTGATGTTATG
Organism: Flavobacterium sp. N502540; assembly: GCF_025947365.1. NCBI lineage: Bacteria > Pseudomonadati > Bacteroidota > Flavobacteriia > Flavobacteriales > Flavobacteriaceae > Flavobacterium > Flavobacterium sp. N502540. The sequence continues at coordinate 1,590,040 of NZ_CP110012.1, read as the reverse complement.
ATTATTGATTTTTTTCCGATTATTTTAAAAAATTTAACATAACGTTTCGGATATTAGGAATACGTTTGTGCAACCACCAAAACTTAAATATAAATGAAAAGACAATTTAGCAGACCTTTGTTCTGCGCCCTTTTTTCAGCAGTTTCATTTACAGCAGTCAATGCTCAGAATGCAACTTCCAAAGAGCCTGGTATTAATGTTTCGTACATGAATCCTAAAATCAGCGCCAGTCAGGATTTTTTCCAATATGTAAACGGAACCTGGCTTAGTAAAACTGAAATTCCAAGTGATCGTACCACTTGGGGAAGTTTTAATGAATTGATCAAAAAAACAGATAAAGACGCAATGTCTATTCTGAAAGAAGCTTCTAAAAATCCAAAGTACAAATCAGATACTGATCAGGGTAAAGCAGTAAACTTGTTTTCGACGATTTTAGATACCGTTGGGAGAAACAAAGCGGGTATAAAACCGTTGCAGCCTTACTTTAAAAAAATTGATGCGATTAAAAACATCGCTGATCTTCAAAAATACCTGACTGAAATCGGACAGGAAGGTAATAGTGTATTTTTCGGAATTTATATTGGCGCCGATGAGAAAAACAGTTCTAAGAACTCCGTAATGCTTTATCCAAATAGATTAGGATTGCCGGATCAGGATTATTATATCTCTGAAGATAAAGATTCTAAAGAAAAGCGTTCAAAATATGTACTTCATGTGGCGAGAATGATGCAATTTCTTGGCGAATCGCCGGAAAAAGCAAAGGAAAGTGCAGCCGGAATTTTAGCCTTAGAAACACAATTGTCAAAACCGAGACTGAATCGTGTAGAAAGCAGAGACAGTCGTTTGCAATACAATCCAATGACCGTTGCTGAACTTCAAAAATTAACGCCTGCCATTAATTGGGATGCTTATCTTTCAAGTCTTGGTTTAGCAAAATTACAGAGTATAGTAGTGACGGAGCCTAAATACATGAAGGCTTTACAAACTGTTTTTACAGAGAATAAAGTAGCACTGTGGAAAGAATACCTGAAATGGGACTTGCTTACCTCTTATGCAAGTGAGTTGTCAACAGATTTGGAGACGGCTAATTTTGATTTTTACAGCAAGACCTTAAGAGGAGCAATCAAACAATTGCCACGTGAAGAAAAAGCATTGCAAGTGGTTAACTCAAGTGTTGGTGAAGCATTAGGTAAGTTATATGTAGAGAAAGTGTTTCCTGCCGAAGCAAAAGCAAAAGCAGTAGACATGATTCATAACGTAATTCAGGCATACAAAACCCGTATTAATAATTTGACCTGGATGTCTGCGGCTACAAAGATAAAAGCGATTGAAAAACTGGACAAGCTTACTGTAAAAGTGGGGTATCCGGATAAATGGAAAGACTATTCGGCCCTTGAAATTAAAGGTGTAGCAGAGGGGGGAAGTTATTTCGAAAATATGATAAATCTGTCTAAGTGGAATTTCAAAAAAGGAATCGACAAATTATACAAACCGGTTGATAAAACCGAGTGGGGAATGTCGCCACAGACTGTAAATGCTTATTTCAACCCATCGTACAACGAGATCGTATTCCCGGCAGCAATTTTACAGCCTCCTTTCTACAATTATCAAGCTGATGAAGCGGTAAATTATGGTGGTATCGGAGCAGTTATTGGTCATGAAATCTCTCATGGTTTTGATGATTCAGGAGCACGTTACAATGCCGAAGGAAACTTAGTAGACTGGTGGACACCGGAAGATTTAAAACAATTTACGGCACTTGGTACTGCTTTGGCAGATCAATACAGCGCTTTACAGCCTTTACCGGGTATTCATGTTGACGGTAAATTTACGTTAGGCGAAAATATTGGTGATTTAGGAGGTATTAATGCCGCTTATGATGGTTTGCAATTGTATTTAAAAGCACACGGTAATCCGGGATTGATTGACGGATTTACTCCGGAGCAACGTTTCTTTATCTCATGGGCAACTGTGTGGAGAACCAAAACGAGAGACGAAGCGCTTAAAAATCAGGTAAAAACAGACCCGCATTCACCTGGAATGTACAGAGCAGTTGTTCCGGTTCAGAACGTAGATGCCTTTTACGATGCTTTCGGAATTAAAAAGGGAGACAAAATGTATATTGATCCTGATAAAAGAGTAAAAATCTGGTAACAGATAAAATCATAGAAAACGACGCTAAACTAGCGTCGTTTTTGATTTCTGTAAAGTCCTTCATCTGTTTTTTTACACAGATTTAGCAGATTTTTAATTTTAAGGATGTACTATAAAAATAAAGGAGAGTTAACTATTGTTTTTAATCCGCAAAATCTGAGGGCCATTTTAAACCATCTAACTCATCATCGGTATAGAAGCAGGCCATAGTCTGAAGGCATTCCGGAGTCCATTTTATGTGAAAAATTTAACATGATGTTTGGAATAATTAGAATATGTTTGTGTATATACTAAAAACTACAAAGAAAAATGATCAAACAACTACGAAAACCAATGTTTTGTGTTGTTTCTGCAATGGTTACCATTACCGCAGTAAACGCACAAAGTGCAAAACCAAAAGAACCGGGTATCAATCTGTCTAATATGAATACCAAAGTAAGTCCGAAAGAAGACTTCTTTAGATATGTAAACGGAACCTGGTTGGACAAAACTGAAATTCCAAGTGATAGAAATTCATGGGGAAGTTTCAATGAACTACGTCAGAAAACTGATAATGATGCACTTGCTATCTTAAAAGAAGCATCAAAAGATCCTAAGTACAAATCCAATACAGATCAGGGTAAAGCGATTGCTTTATTCAATACGATTTTAGATACTGTTGGACGTAATAAAAGAGGAGTTACACCGCTTCAGCCTTTCTTAAAAAAGATCGATGCCATTAAAAATGTAACAGATCTTCAAAACTTCTTTATCGAAATGCAGCCACAAGGTGGTATTGGTTTCTTTGGTGTTTTTGTTGGGGCAGATGCTAAAAACAGTAACAAAAATACCGTTAACTTAGGTCCTGGTGGTTTAGGATTGTCAGACAAAGATTATTACAACGCTGATGATAAAGATTCAAAAGAAAAACGTGAAAAGTATGAAGTACACGTTGCCAGAATGATGCAGTTTTTAGGAGAGTCTCCTGCAAAAGCAAAAGAAAGTGCCAAACAAATTCTGGCTTTAGAAATCGAATTGTCTGCTCCAAGATTAGACCGTGTTGAGCGTAGAGACCGTAGAAAACAATACAATCCAACAGCAATTGCTGATTTAAAAAAGAATACGCCTTCTGTTGAATGGGAAAAATATTTTACCGGAATTGGAATGGCAAAATTGGATAGTGTAAATGTGGCGCAACCGCGTTATATGATTGCTTTAGAAAAAACACTTTCAGAAAAGAAAGTAGAAGCATGGAAAGCATACTTAAAATGGTCTCTATTAAACAGAACTGCTTCGACTTTGAGTACAGATATCGAAAATGCTAATTTTGATTTCTATGGAAAAACGTTGACAGGTGCTTTAAAACAGCGTCCTCGTGAAGAAATGGCGTTACAGGTAATTAATACTGCAACCGGTGAAGCTTTAGGAAAATTGTATGTAGAGAAATTATTCCCTGCTGAAGCAAAAGACAAAGCAAAGAAAATGATTGCTAATGTAATGCTGGCTTACGAAAACAGAATTAATGCATTGCCTTGGATGTCGCAACAAACCAAAGTAAAAGCCATTGAGAAATTGAAAAAACTAACCATTAAAATCGGATATCCTGATAAATGGAAAGACTATTCGGCTTTAGAACTTAAAAATGTAGGGGAAGGCGGAACCTATTTTGACAATATGAGAAGTATATCAAAATGGGCTTATGCTGAGAACCTGGCTAAATTAGGAAAACCGGTTGATAAAACAGAGTGGGGAATGTCTCCGCAAACGGTAAATGCTTATTTCAACCCATCTTACAACGAGATTGTTTTCCCGGCAGCGATCCTCCAACCGCCTTTTTATAATTATCAGGCAGACGAAGCGGTGAACTACGGTGGAATTGGAGCAGTAATCGGACACGAGATTTCTCACGGGTTTGATGATTCAGGAGCACGTTACAATGCTGATGGTAATCTTGTAGACTGGTGGACACCGGAAGATTTGAAACAATTTACAGCTCTTGGAGCAGCTCTTGCAGCGCAGTACAGCGCTTTAGAGCCCCTGCCTGGAATTCACGTAGACGGTAAATTTACTTTAGGTGAAAATATTGGTGATTTAGGTGGAATTAATGCAGCTTACGATGGATTGCAATTGTATTTGAAAGCCAATGGAAATCCGGGATTAATTGATGGATTTACACCTGAGCAGCGTTTCTTTATTTCATGGGCTACCGTATGGAGAACGAAATCAAGAGATGAGGCTATAAAAAGCCAGGTTAAAACAGACCCGCATTCACCTGGAATGTACAGAGCTGTAGTGCCAATTCAAAATGTTGATGCTTTTTACAAGGCTTTCGATATTAAAAAAGGAGACAAAATGTACATTGATCCTGATAAAAGAGTTAAAATCTGGTAACAGAAAAACCATAAAAAACGGCGCTAATTTTAGCGCCGTTTTTGTTTAGTCTCTTTTATCTCTCGAAGTGTAAGGAATGTCTTTGACAGAGTTCTTTCTTTAAAATTTGTTTTACGATGATCTCGATGAAAAGAAATCTGTACTAATCCACGTAGAATAAATAACTCATTGATGTCTTTATGTCGATTTATATTATTTAACAGCAATATAGATATCAACCTCTGCATCTTCAGGATTTTGAGCCTGTTCCCCGTAAATTTCAAAATCTTCGGTATAAAGTCTGTCTAAATCCGAGTTCCAAATTTTCATCCATTCGTTAATCACAATGCCATCAGCAAGATTGCCTTTGGCAGTAAACTTTTGGTAATGGACTCCGGAGATTGTTTTGGCAACCATTCCTTCCGGAATAACAGTTAGATTTTCTACTACACAGCCCAGTATAGTGGTATAAGGGCGCGTATAATCCTTTTCATAGTCCGTATAGATACAATAGATCGCATTACTTGTTTTATTGGGAATTTTTTGAAGAATTCCTTCTGACATAAATCGATTCCAAAGTGCCGGAATATCTGTCCCCGATTGGCCATTTTCGTTAGTCGTTCTTATTGAAATACCAATCACATTGAATTTTTGTTCCATCTTACATGTTTTTTGTTAAGCTGTAAAGGTAAAATGACGCAATGACAACAGTATGTCAGCAGGAAACGATAATCTTACTTTAAATGGCTGTAAATATAGGTTTCAATCGCTTTTAGTTCTTCATCCGACATCGCCTGTGTTACCGGAAAATTAGTCTTCATAACGGCAAACTGACTCGGATCAACAATAGGATCAGCATTTCCTTTCAGGAAAGTAACAATATCTGCGTTTTTGTCTTTGTATATTTTGGCTATTTCCTGAATGCTTGGACCAATTACTTTTTTGTCCGGCTGATGGCAGGAGAAACAATTTCCCTGTCCTTCAAAAATTTGTTTTCCAAATTCTTCCGGAGTTTTGGCTTTTGCTGTTTCTCCTTCTGAATAAGCTTCTGTTGTAGTTTCAACTGGCGTTTCTGCAGTTTCTTTTTTACAAGATGCAAACGCTAAAATGGCCGATAAGAATAGTATTTTTTTCATATTATTTGTTTAGTAATACTGCTGCTTCTTTTGCAAAATAAGTCGTGATAATATTGGCACCTGCACGCTTAATGCAATAAAGTTGCTCTAACATAATTTTGTCGTGATCTAACCATCCTCTTTCTGCTGCGGCCTTTACCATAGCGTACTCACCAGATACTTGGTAAACAGCAACGGGTACCTGAACAGTGTTTTTTATCTCACGAACAATGTCTAAATAAGCGATTCCCGGTTTTACCATAACGATATCTGCACCCTCTTCAACATCTAATAAAGCTTCACGAATTCCTTCAATTCGGTTGGCATAATCCATTTGGTAGGTTTTCTTATCTTTTGGGATATTTTGAGAATCTACAGGAGCAGAATCTAAAGCGTCACGAAATGGTCCGTAAAATGCCGAAGCATATTTGGCACTGTAGCTCATGATTCCTACATTGTGATGTCCGTTTTCTTCCAATGCTTTTCTAATGGCTAAAACCCTTCCGTCCATCATATCACTTGGCGCAACAAAATCGGCTCCCGCCTCTGCGTGACTTAAACTCATTCTGGTTAAAGCATCAACTGTAGGGTCATTCAAAAGCTGTCCGTTTTCTATAATTCCATCATGACCATAAATTGAATAAGGATCCAGAGCCACATCCGGCATTACAATCATTTCAGGAACAGCATCTTTTATCGCGCGGATCGTTTGCTGCATCAAACCGTCTTTGTTCCAGGCCTCAACACCTTTATTGTCTTTTAAATGATCGCTGATTTTTACGTAGATGTTCACCGCTTTAATCCCTAAATCCCAGGCTTCTTTTACTTCTTTAATCGTATGGTCCAGAGAATGACGGTAAATTCCCGGCATAGACGGTATGGCTACTTTTACATCTTTTCCTTCAGTAACAAACATCGGAAGCATAAAATCCTGTGGACTTAAACTGGTTTCACGAACTAAAGAACGAATGGATTCATTGGTTCTTAAACGGCGGTTTCTTTGTAATGGGAACATAAAAATTTAGATTTTAGATTTTAGATTTTAGATTGCAACCGATTTCTTCGAAATATGGTGGAGAATCCTACTTTCTAAAGTGTATTGTTTTTTGTTTTTTTGAAGATTGTGTTACTTTTTAATAAGTGCCACAAAGTTAAAGAAAAAGGAACAGAATAAGGCGTTTAGCCCCCGGTAGAATCCGTTAATATTATCTAAAAATTTGCAGAATATGGCAGTTATGTCTTCGTTCGTAAAGTTTCAAAAAGCAATTGGGGATGTAAATTTAGAATTAACTTTCAGGCTCTGGTTTTTTTGAATATTTACCTATAAATTTGTCTAATGAAGAAATTTCTCGCATTATGCTGTTGTTTACTGCTAACCAGCTGTTTCGAAATAACAGAAAGAATCAAACACCATGACGACCAAAGTGGAGAGTACACGCTGATGGTTGATTTTTCGAAATCATGGTTTAAGACAAAATCGGCCATGTGGATGGAAGAGGTTGATGGTGTGAAAATCCCAAACGAACAGGAAATCACCAAAAAACTGGAAGATTTTAAAGTCAAAGCCTTAAAAATTGACGGTATTACCAATGTAACCACTAAAACTGATTTTGATCAGTATGTCTTTATCATCAAACTCAATTATGGCAATCTGAAAGCGCTCAACGCTGTTGTTAATACGATAAACAATCAGAGCAATCAAGTTCATTTTAGCAGCAATGCCAAAAGTTTTGAAAGGATCGCCTCGTATCCGGTTCCTGAAAAAGTAGTAAAAGATCCGAAGAAAAAGGAAGATCTGGAAGCGGCAAGTATTACCGCGATTTATACTTTTGATAAAGATGTTAAGGCCGTAGAGAATCCGAACAGCAGAATTTCACCAAACAAAAAGACCGTTTTCTTAAAACAAAGTATGTACAACGTACTTAAAAAATCGGCCTTAATGAACAATACAATCCAATTAACCCCTTGATTTATGAAGCAATTTTATATTTTATTTTTAGTATTAGCCACACATTTGACTTTTGGACAGATCAATTCAAAATCCTACGATTATTTTGTACAGTTTAACGGAGATCAGCTTTCGAAAAAAGTAAGCGTTGATCAAATAGTAAATCATCCGTTAATTAGTAAATACAAAGAAGGCAAAGTCAGTATCGATCTTAAGAAATATACAGCTCTTTTTAAATCGGATCAAAAGATAACCGTTCATGGTAACTTCACTGATAGTATTCCGTACTATCAGGTGACGCTTCCCATTAAAAACAAAGAAGCAGTGAAGCAGTTCTTAATTGATGAGCATACAAAGAATAAAAATACAGATTCAGTTGAGGTTCCCGTAATTCAGGATTATGGCAAATACGCTGTTTTTACACCAAAAAATCAAAAGACTTCATTTGTCTGGAACGATAATTATCTGGTTTTGGTTGAATTGACTAAAAAATACAAGCCAAAATCATACGATTGGGAAGACAGAACGCAGGATTCTATTGCAATAGATGAACCTTATCAGGAAACTTCAATGGAAACAACAGAAGAAGCTGCGCAATCGGCTGAAGAGGCTGCGGCTAGTGCTGCAAAAGAAACAGAAGAAGCTGTAGCGGTGTCTAATGCAGCATACGAGAAAGCAGAGGCCGATTTCAATCTTTTACAAGCCGAACAACAAAGCCTTTTTATCAAGTCATTGTTCGAAAACGGATTCACCGCACCTGTTTCTGAAAAAATAAATAGGGCAGCCGATATTTCGTCCTGGCTGAATTACAGTTCGGCTATGACCAGTTTAAATTCAGCTTATGGTCTTTTATCGAAATTCACCAGTTACAATAAGTTTTTACCCATGCAGAATAATGCGGCAAATATGGTAAAAGGAATTAATCTGGATTTTTATTTTGAGAATGACAACGCCCGTATTGAGGAAGTTGTTGAATATGCTGAACCGATGGCGCAGATTGTGGGGAAAATGACGGACAGAAAGATTAACAAAAATATTTTCAACTATTTTCCGGATGAAAACCCATTAGGATATATGTCTTATCACATCAATACGAAGGCGGCACTGGAAAAATTTCCAACGTTAGTGGCAGATTTATTTCAAAGTCAGTATTTAGTAAAAGAAGATTTGACGGTTATTACGGATTTAATTTCGACAATCGTAGACGAAGAAGCTACTGCAACGCTTTTTGATGGTGATTTAAGTATGTTTTTGTATCATGTTAATGAAGTTGAGGTGACTAAGAAAATATATGGGTATGATGAAAATTATGAAGAGAAGATAACAGAGGAAAAAGTGAAGAAGAACATTCCGTTATTCTCTATGGTATTTACCTCGACGCATCCTACTTTTGGTGATAAGTTAATCCAATTGGGACTTCGCAAAAAATTCCTGGAGCAAAAAGGAGATTTTTATGAAATTTTTGGAACGGAAGATTATGGGACTATTTTTATCAAAAAAGACAAAGATGTGGTTTTGATAGCCAATACTTTAGATTATTTTAATGATGGAAAAGGACTTTTTGTTAAGAAAGCAAAAAAGGAGTTAAAGAAAAATTACATCTCCGGAAAGTTAAATTTTGCAAGAGCATCATTTGCTTATGAGAATTCTGGCAAAGAAAAAGGGAAAGATTCAGAAAAATTGAAACGATTGTCAGAGCAGTTTAGTGATATTGCCGTACAGTCTCCTAAAAAACTGATCGATAACAAATTGAAATTTGAGTTGAGATTAAACGCTTCAAAATCAGATAAAAATATCATTTTACAAACGTTGGATTTAGCAGAAGAATGGAGTAAATAATCTAAAGTTCGCTATAAAACTAAAATCCCCGAAAGAGATCTGATCTTTTTCGGGGATTTTTTATTCTGATTTTAGAGGATCGATGCCTCATAAATTCCGTTAATGGATTTTTCAAGTTTTGAATTAAATTCATCATCAGACTGACCAAACGTTAGCCCTTCCGAAAGTGCTCGCGAGAAGCTGGCAATCAATCCGTGATTTAGGGCCAGTTTTTGGTTGGCCTCTTCCTGCGCATAACCTCCGGACAATGCCACTACACGTACCACATGAGGATCGGACATTAATTCTTTGTAAAAATCATTTACGGTTGGAATCGAAAGTTTCAGCATCACTTTTACATCTTTGTCCAGTAAATTAAGCTGCTTGATGATTTCTGCTTTTAGAATTTCTTCTGATTTTTCTTTGTCGGCGCTATAAATATCGACCTCAGGTTCAATAATTGGTACAAGGCCTTTGTTAAAGATTTGAAGTCCTACTGCAAATTGCTGTTCAACGACTTCGCGAATTCCCGTAACATTGGCTTCTTTGATTACGGAACGCATCTTGGTTCCGAAAATATTGCGTTCTACAGCGCGAGTTAACAATTCGTTCAGGTTAGAAATGGGTTTCATGAGTTGTACCCCGTTTTCGAGCTCAGCAAGACCTTTGTCTACTTTTAGAAAGGGAACGATATTTTTATGCTCCCACAAGTAGTCAGCAGTCCATTGCCCATCGATTTTGCGGTCCATCGTATTTTCGAACAAAATAGCTCCCAGAATATATTCGCTGCTAAAGGCGGGACTTTTAATAATTCGGGTTCTCATTTCATGTACGAGGGTGTACATTTCTTCTTCAGTTGTATAACTGCTTTCCTGTACACCGTATTGTGCTAATGCTTTTGGTGTGCTTCCGCCACTTTGATCTAATGCAGCAATAAATCCTTTTCCGGTTTGCATGCGGTTCAATTGTTCTTTATTCACATTTACCATACTATTTTATTTTAGATTTTAGAATGAAGATTTTGGATTAAAAAATTACAAACCTATTTTCTGATTTACTTTATCGTAAACTTCTTTTATTTTTTTGGGTGGATCAAATCGGTAACCGGCAGAAAGTTTTAAAGTGGCAGTATTATCATTCAATCGCGGATTGACTTTGTCGTCCTGAGCAAAACTTACGGTATTGATGCTTGCAAAAGCAAAGAAACGGTCATTGTTGTAGGCCAGTTTTAAATTAAAATCGGCTTGATACAGCGCAGATGAATCGCCATCAATATCATTAATTCCAACCCCTAAAGCAATTCCGGCACCAATTAAAACGCGTTGACTAATTACAAAATTATAAAAATAGGAGGGTGCTATCGAAAAAACATAGATATCGGCGTTTGAAGAATCCAGTGTATTGTTTAGATTGAGATTGGTATAATAAAAAGAAAAAGTTGGAATAAAACTTCCGGAGCTTTTGGTCTGCCATTCGTTTTGGCTTACCAATGTTTTAAAAGAAAACTTAGGATTGAAAACATAAGCCGTCGATCCGCCAATTTTTGTGGTGCGCATATCGGGCAATTGTGCCACTATATTATCATCGCTGATATAAAACCCTTTCTGATTGATAAAAGTAAAGGACTGCATCCATTTTTTATAGTAAAAACGGGTATTGAAATTAAAATGCTTGGAATGAGAATCGCCTTTATTTTGGCTTAGAAATTTTGGAGCGAAACCAACAGAAACATCAATGATTTTGTAATTCAGATTAAAACCAATCTGTTCTCTTCTATTTGGAGTAAGATTAAGAAATGTTTGTGAATCCTGTGGGCCTGAAGCAATCTGAAAACTATTTGAAGTGTCTATATAATAAACGCTGCCGGTAATTTTATTGTTATAGGACTTAAAATAAGGATTCTGCAGTGAATCGTTTTGAGCAAAACACCCTAAAAAGCTTCCGAGGAATACGATATAAATCAGTTTTAAGTTCATTGGTTAAAAATTGCAATTATCTGATATTGGTTCAGAATTTAACAAAGGGGAATTATTATTTTTTAATAGGTCACCCCTTCGGGGTTTAAAAACTAAATCTACAAAAAAATATATAAATATGTCGTCCCTTTGGGACTTGGTTATGTATTGTCTTAAAATATCTATAAAGATGTCATCCCGCTGGGATTTGGGTATGTATTGTTTTAGAATTTTTTTGAGGTATTGTGTTCGTTTTAGAATTCCATTATTTTTTACAGAGCTCCGAAGGAGCGGCATATCTATAGAATATGAGCATTAGATTTTTTAAGCTCCAAAGGAGCGATATATTTATTGCGGTATGTTTGTATATATTATTCGTTGACATCATCAAATAAATATTCGTTTTTAAAATCAACGTTAAACGATTCTAAAAAACCGATATATTCCTCTTTGAATGTTTTTGCTTTGTGATGTTCTTCTTGATTTTCAATGTATCTTATAATATTTGCCAAATGGGAATGGCTATACGAGAAGGCTCCAAATCCATTTTGCCATTCAAATTTTCCATTAATCCATTTTTTGTCATTTATGAATTTTGAAGAATTTGCTTTAATATCTCTTACTAAATCCGATATCGACTTATCCGGTTTTAATCCGACCAGAATGTGAATATGATCCGGCATTCCGTTAATAGCAATTAGTTTTTGACCTTTATTGCTAATAATGCCGGTCATGTATTTATAGAGTTCGTCTTTCCAATTTTTGGAAATCAGATTTTGTCGGCCTTTAACGGTGAAAACAATATGAATGTATAATTGAGAATAGGTGCTTGCCATAGTAACAGATTTTTATAGATATCATCCTTGATGGGTTTAAAGACTAAATCTACAAAAATCTATTCAAGGGGTGTTATTTTGCGAGAGAAATTTTTTACAAAAAAAACAAACAAAGTCTATTGTAATTCAATCCAGTCAACAGGGTTTTCCAATACCTGAATCAATTTTTCCTCAACGCTTCCGGCTTCTGCGTGATGATCGTAAACCCATTGTACGTGCGGAGGCAAACTCATTAAAATGCTTTCAATTCTTCCATTGGTTTTCAAACCGAACAAGGTGCCTTTATCATGAACTAAATTGAATTCGACATAACGACCACGACGGATTTCCTGCCAGTTTCTGTTTTCGGCTGTGTATTCCAGATTTTTTCTTCTTTCTACAATTGGAACATAAGCCTCCAGGAAACTGTTCCCCACTTCGGTTACAAAATTGTACCAGTCTTCCATTGACATGCTTTCGGTTGCTTTGCAATAATCAAAAAACAAACCACCAATACCTCGTGCTTCGTTTCTATGCGCATTCCAGAAATAGGCGTCACATTGCTTTTTATACTTAGGATAAAACTCGGGGTTATGCTTGTCGCAAGCGGTTTTGCAGGTTTGATGAAAGTGAATAGCATCTTCTTCAAACAGATAGTAAGGTGTTAGATCCTGTCCGCCGCCAAACCACTGCTGAATTATTTTTCTTGGACCTGTACTGAGTGAAGACGAAGTATCATACATTTCAAAGTAGCGCCAGTTCGCATGAACCGTTGGAGCCATTGGGTTTTTAGGATGAAGAACCAGGCTTAATCCGCAGGCGAAGAAATCGGCTTCATCTACATTAAACATTTTCTGCATGGCTTCCGGCAGTTTTCCGTGAACGGCAGAGATATTGACACCTCCTTTTTCAAAAACGGCACCATTTTCGATTACACGCGTTCTTCCGCCGCCGCCTTCCGGGCGTTTCCAGAGATCTTCGCGGAATTTTGCAGTTCCGTCAACCGTTTCTAATCCGGCACAGATCTGGTCTTGTAATTGTTGTATGTAGGCGTAAAATTTATCTTTCATTGTTTTTAATTTCTAAAGAACATATTTTTCCATAACATAGAAAAAAGTGCATATTGGTACTATGATGTGAGGGAGTAGTATTAATTTATAATAGGAGTCCTTAGAGGAAGATTTTTTAAAAAAAAGCAAAACGGATATTAGATAAAACAGGGTAAGTGCGAGTATGAATAGCGGATAGATAAAAATCAGGTAACCTGACGCATTATCTGTGAAAAAATAAAATTTTATCGCCTTATAAAGCCAATAATAATAAAAGCCAAAAAAAAGAATTTTATAGGAGAGTGAAGTCATTTTTGCACTTCCCATATAAAGTTTTAATTGGTTAATGCCGGAAGTTAATTTATCCTTCTTGAGTAGATATTCGGATTGGAGTAATCCAAAGTACACCACATCTTCTAAAGTATCGTCACTGTTTTTAAATTCCTCTCTTAATATTCCTTCTTGTTTAAAATGATGTTTTAAAGCAATCTGCTGACTTGCTTTGTTGATTTTTGAAGTACAGATGAATACTTTATTCATGTTTAAAGTATTAAAACAAAAATCTAAGGTTTCGGAAACCATTTTTGAAGTAATTCCTTTTCCCTGATAATCTTCATCAACAAAATAACCCAACTCACATTTCGAAATACGATTATCAATGCTTTTGATGCACAAATAACCAATTAATGCATTGGTTTTGTTGTCTCTCGGATAGAAAAAATATCCTTCTTTATGATTTTCTTTGTCTTGGTTGAAAGCAAGAAACTGCTTTGTTTTTTCGAGATCCGGACAGTAAGAAAGTGTGACAGGAAATGTTTTCTGAATGTGGTCTCTATTCTTTTCGATGAGGTTGTAAAATTCCTCAGGAAGAATATTGGCAATTGTATCTGTTTTCCAGTCCGTAAAACTCATCGTTATTTGTTTTTTAAGGAAGAGATTTTAGCATTAATTCCAAAGGAGAAAACCTTACTTTCTTGTTGGATATATTCATAAATAGCCAAAGCTTTATCGGTGAAATTATAATTTTCATCTTTAGAGAATTCGATTAAAATATCTCCGAATTGCTCTAAATGTTCCCAGTCAAAATGAAGCTGTATTAATAATGTGATTAAATCTTCGTTTTTTTGAAAAGATAAAGATTCAAAGCTTAGTTCGATTTCTTTTAGCTGATTTTTAATATTTTCTTTTTCCGTATTATTCAAAGGATAAGGAACAAAAACAAGTGATCGTAACGTCTTGAGGACGTTATCAATTCTTATTTTTTCTTCGTCTCTTAAACCTTTGTTCAGCATTTTTTAAAATTTTCAGTCTCAGTCCCAGTTTTCGGTCTCAGTTTTCAGTGTTCTGGTAGACAACTGAAAACTGAGACGGCGTACTGAAAACTAGTTTCCGTATTCTTTAACCGCGTCAATGAATGCTTTAGCGTGATCTACAGGGATATTTGGTAAAATCCCATGACCTAAATTTACGATATATTTGTCTTTTCCGAATTCGTCGATCATTTCGTGAACCATTTTTTTGATGGTTGGAATTGGAGAAAGTAATCTTGAAGGATCAAAATTACCTTGTAAAGTAATATTTCCACCTGATAAATAACGAGCATTTCTAGGAGTACAAGTCCAGTCTACACCAAGTGCCGAAGCTTTACTTTTGCCCATTTCGCCTAAGGCAAACCAGCATCCTTTTCCGAACACAATAACAGGAGTAACCCCTGCCAATGCATCGATAATTTGATTGATGTACTTCCAGGAGAATTCCTGATAGTCAACCGGAGAAAGCATTCCTCCCCAGGAGTCAAAAATCTGAACGGCATTAACACCTGCTTTTACTTTTTCTTTTAAGTATAAAATAGTCGTATCTGTAATTTTTTGTAATAAAGTGTGTGCTGCAACCGGGTTTGAAAAGCAAAATCCTTTAGCAGTATCAAAACTTTTAGAACCTTTTCCTTCAACAGCATAACAAAAGATTGTCCAGGGTGAACCCGCGAAACCAATTAATGGCACTTCGTCGTTCAGCATTTCTTTCGTTAATTTAATGGCATCAAAGACATATCCTAAAGTTTCATTTACATCCGGAACAAAAACCTGATTCACCTGTTCCATTGTACGAATAGGATCCGGAATAATTGGACCTAAATTGTCTTTCAATTCTACATGAATACCCATTGCACGCGGAACCACTAAAATATCAGAGAATAAAATAGCAGCATCCGGAGCAATTCTGCGGATTGGCTGAACGGTAATTTCGGCAGCCAGTTCCGGAGTTTCACATCTGGTGAAAAAATCATATTTATCACGTAAAGCTCTAAATTCAGGTAAATATCTTCCAGCCTGACGCATCATCCAAACTGGTGGACGTTGAACGGTTTCTCCTTTTAGTGCTTTTAAAAATAGGTCGTTTTTTAACATTGTTTCTTTGCTTTAGGCTTTAAGCTTTAGGCTTTAAGCGATGTTTGTTTTTTATTTTTTGTGTTTGCTTGCAGCCTAAAGCTTAAAGCATACAGCGATTATTTATATTCTTGTAAAACATCTTCAATCACATCCTCAACCGTGGGCTGATCTGCAATAACAATGTTTTTGGTAATTTTTTCTAAAGCTTCTGCGGTAGTTTCTCCAATGCAAAAGCAGGTTTCTTTTTTAATCGAATTCTCTTTCAGATAACTTTGTACACCTGATGGACTGAAAAACAGAATAGCATCAACAGGAGTCTTTATTTTCTGCGGGGTCAAAGATGTGTCATAAACCTGAATTTCATTGAATTTTATTTCAGCATCTTTTAAAGCTTTTGGCAATGTTTCTCTGCGAAGATTTCCACTGAAAAAAGTATAACTTTCACTGCGGTATATTAAAGTGATAATTTCGGCTAAATCGGCAGCATAACCAGTGTAAGCTACTACATTGAATCCATTTTCTGATAAGAGAATCTTGGTTTTTAAACCAACGCAAAATACATTTTTACTTTTCAGTTCTTCCGATTTGGGATGGGAGAGAACACTATGAACGGCATTCTGACTTGTGAAAATCAAATTATCGTTGAGGTCTTTTATTTCGAAAGGTTTGTTTTCGGTTTGAATAAAATCGGCTTCAATAACTTCAAGATGAGCGGTTGTTAAGGCTTGTCTTTGCTCTGTTGAAAGCTTTTTTGTGGATAATATTTGAATTGATTTACTCATTATTTTTTCAAAGATTCTTTAATGGCTTGCATCAATTCTGTTCCGCCGTTGTTTAGAATTTCCTGAGCAGCAAAGAATCCCAGTTTTTTCCACTCTCCAATTTCAACAGTCTTGTTGATTTCCAGTTTTTGTTTTCCATCAACCGAAAGTAAAACACCCTGAAAGTGAAGTGTGTCCTCTTCTTCATTATAGCGAACCAAAGCTCCGATTGGTGCCGTACAGCCTCCTTCAAGAGTTCTTAAAAACTGGCGTTCGATATAGGTGCAAATTTCAGTTTCAATATCGTTTAATTGTGAAAGGGCTTCAAGGGCATAGTTGTCATTTTCCATGGCCACAACCACCATGGCCCCTTGTGCCGGTGCGGGAATCATCCAGTCCAGATCGATATAATTTTCCGGTTTTAAGTTGATACGCTCCAAACCTGCTGCAGCAAAAACAGCCCCGTCCCAGTTGTTGTCCTGTAATTTTTGCATACGGGTATTAACATTTCCGCGTAAATCGACAACAGTATGATTAGGGTATTTGTTGAACCATTGCGCCTGACGACGTAAACTTCCGGTTGCGATTGTACTTGGATTGGCAAAATCAGGATTCCCTTTATGAACCAGAATATCAAGAACATTGGCTCTTTCTAAAACTGCTGCCTGAACAATACCTTTTGGTAAAGCTGTAGGTACATCCTTCATCGAGTGAACGGCAATATCCACGTCACCATTAATCATAGCAACATCCAACGTTTTGGTGAAAATTCCGGTGATGCCAAGTTCGTAAAGTGGTTTGTCAAGGATAATATCACCTGTAGATTTTACTGCAATAATTTCGGTTTTATAACCCAGATCGTTTAGTTTTTTCTCGACAGTGTGTGCTTGCCAAAGTGCCAATTCGCTATCGCGGGTTCCAATTCTGATTGTTTTTTCTGCCATTTTTATATTTTAAATCAAATCCGGGGTTAAGATAATTTGATTGTTATTTTTTAAACACATAGTTACATAGATTAAAAAATGTAGAAAGTGATTTCATTCATTAATAAATCTCATAGCTATGCGAAAAAATCCAGATTTTCTAATCTCGGTTTTATGTTCGCAATCCATAACTGTGTTTCTATGTGTTTAAAATTAAGATGCTTTTATTTTGAAGACTTTCTCGATCCATTCGATGCTTTCATCAACCATGGTATCGTCGTCTTTTAAGTGATTGGCAAAATGAGTAGTGATTTTCTGGATGATTCGGTTACTGATAATCTCAGCTTGTTCCTCATTAAAATCAGCAATTTTTCTGCTTTGAAAATCTAATTCCGAGTTTTTAATCGCGTTCAGTTTTTCTTTCAAAGCATTAATGGTAGGAGCAAATTTACGGCCTTTAGTCCAGGTTATAAACTCTTCTTTAACTTCTTCTATAATGGCTTCGGCAGCAGGAATATGCAGTTTTCTGTTTTCCAGCGTTTCATCTGTCAACTGTGATAAATAATCCATGTGAATCAAGGTCACGCCTTCTAACTCCTCAACATTTTCATTAACGTTTTTCGGAATAGATAAATCCAGAATCAATAAAGGTTTTTTAAGATTCAGGATCGCTTTATCAACGGTTGGGTTTTGAGCCCCGGTTGCTACCACAACCACATCGGCTTTTTGAAGCTCAAGATGCAATTCGGAGTAATCTTTAACAATCAAATTCAGTTTTCCAGCTAATTTCTCTGCTTTGTCCTTCGTACGGTTGATTAAGGTGATGTGCTCGTTTTTAGTATGTTTTACTAAATTTTCGCAGGTATTTCTCCCTATTTTCCCGGTTCCGAAAAGCAGAATGTTTTTGTTTCCGATATCTTCTACATTTTTAAGAATGTATTGTACCGAGGCAAAAGAAACCGAAGTGGCTCCTGAACTGATTTCTGTTTCGTTCTTGATTTTTTTACTCGCCTGAATCACGGCGTTTACCAGTCTTTCCAAAAAAGCATTGGCTAAACCCATTGATTTCGAATGGGTAAAACTGGTTTTGATTTGAGAGATAATCTCAAAATCACCTAAGATCTGGCTGTCTAAGCCGGTTCCTACGCGAAACATGTGATTGATCGCTTCCTGATTTTTATAAACAAATCCTACTTTTTGAAAAGCATCAACAGATCCGTTACTATTATCGCAAATTAACTTTATTAATTGAAAAGGATGTTCTGCAAAACCGTAGATCTCGGTTCTGTTGCAAGTCGAAGTGACAATTAAACTTTCTATTCCCTCTTTTTTAGCCTGTTCCAACAAATGTGTTTTGGCAACTGCATCCAGACTAAATTGACCTCTGACCTCAGCATCAGCTTTTTTATAACTCAGACCAACTGAATAAAAATAAAGGTGTTTCGGTACGTTATTGTTTTCCATAAATTCACTTTCATAAAAGTGCAACAAAATTATCATTATAGTGTTTAGAAAAATAACGCTAAAAGTACTTTTTGTATCGCTACATGTTTTTTTGTTTCTAAACAGCTGTTTTTATGCAAAAAGAAGTATTTTTGTAGCAAAATCAAGTTGTTAGAAAAGGTTTGTTTAGAGTGATTCTAAATAACATTCTCCGTTTACGCTAATTTTTGTTTCAAAAAAATATCGCTATGAGTTCTCAGGAAATTATTAAAATCGAAGATGACTTTACGCTGATTCGTTTTCAAAACGACAGTTCAGAGCTCTTTTTGGGGCAGCATGAAGTAGGTAGTGGTCTGATACAGTTTCACTTTGGGATAAAAGGCAATGCTAAATTTTTGTTCAATCAGGGAACTTATGCTCTGGAATTGAAAGAAGAAAAATCGCTCCTTTTGTACAATCCACAAAAAGAATTACCATTGAATTTAGAACTTTCTCCAAATTCCTGGGTGATTTCGGTAATCGTATCGATCAAAAAATTTCACGCGTTGTTTTCTGCCGAAGCAGATTATATTACTTTTTTAAGTCCTGATAATAAGGACAAAAAATATTATAATGAAGGAAATATTAGTCCTTCTATGGCTATTGTGCTGAGTCAGCTGTTTCATTACAACCTGCATCCGTCCATAAAAAATCTTTATTATAAAGGAAAAGGATATGAATTACTGAGTCTGTATTTTAACAGAACCGAAGATCCAAATGCGGAACAATGTCCATTCCTTATTGATGAGGATAATGTTTTGAAAATAAGAAGAGCCAAAGAAATTATCATCGCAAATATGGCTGAGCCACCAGGTTTGCAGGAACTGGCAGATGAGATTGGTCTAAATCTGAAGAAACTAAAAATGGGTTTCAAACAAATTTATGGCGATACAGTGTACGGATTCCTATTTGATTACAAAATGGATTTCGCCCGAAAACTGCTCGACAGCGGTTCGTATAATGTGAACGAAGTTGGATTGAAAATTGGTTATAGCACAGGAAGTCATTTTATTGCAGCATTTAAAAAGAAGTTTGCTACAACTCCGAAAAAGTATTTGATGTCGATTAACGCTAATGTTTAAGTTTTAAACAACCGGAACGATAATAAAGTGCCGGGGCAATTTCAGAAATGAACTTGAAAGAATCTGCGAAATCTGAGTGAAAATTTCTAACGAATCAATTTTTGATATTCGACAATAAACAAAAAGTAACATTTATCATATTTCTAAAAAGCTGCAAGCGCTACTTTTGACGAAATTTTTAAAAACAAACATATTAAAAGCTTAAAGCCTAGAGCTTAAAGCCTAAAGCAAAAAAACATAATGAAAGGCGTATTATTAGTAAACTTAGGATCTCCGGATAGTCCGACACCAAAAGATGTAAAACCATACTTAGACGAATTTTTAATGGATAAATACGTGATCGATGTTCCGTTTTTATTAAGAGCTTTGTTGGTTCGTGGTATTATTTTAAGAAAAAGACCGGAAGAATCAGCACATGCTTATGCGAAAATATGGTGGGATGAGGGTTCTCCTTTGGTCGTGCTTTCTGAAAGAATGCAAAAAAAGGTTCAGCCTTTGGTAAATGTACCGGTTGCTTTAGCAATGCGTTACGGAAGTATGACCATCGAAAAAGGACTTCAGGAATTACATGAAAAAGGTGTTACAGAGGTATTGCTTTTCCCTTTATACCCGCAATATGCGATGGCTTCGACTTTGACTATTTTAGTTAAGGCAGAAGAAATTCGTAAGAAAAAATTTCCACAAATGACTTTTACTGATGTTCCTGCGTTTTACAATAAACCGGATTATATCAAGAATCTGGCTGATTCTATTCAGAAACATTTGGTTGGTTTTGATTACGATCATTTATTGTTCTCGTACCATGGAATCCCGGAACGCCATATTCGTAAAACCGATGTGACGAAATCACACTGTAAAATTGACGGATCTTGTTGCAATACACCTTCACCTGCGCATGATTTTTGCTACCGTCATCAATGTTATGAAACAACCAGGCAAGTCGTGAAGTTATTAGGACTTCCTGAAGATAAGTATAGCTTAACATTTCAGTCACGTTTAGCGGGAGACAAATGGCTGGAGCCTTATACTGATGTTGAAATTGATAAGATGCCAGCAAAAGGAATCAAAAATTTGGCGGTTGTAACACCAGCTTTCGTTTCGGATTGTTTAGAAACTTTAGAGGAAATCGCAATGCGTGCCAAAGAAGATTTTGAAGCAAACGGAGGCGAAGAGTTTTTGGCAATACCTTGTTTGAATGACGACGACGAGTGGTGCCAAACGGTAGGTAACTGGATTAACGATTGGGCGAAATAGAAAATAGAATAAAGAGTAAAGAAAAAAGACTTTATGATGGAGTACTACAATTACTTAAAATCACTACATCTTATATTTGTAATCACTTGGTTTGCAGGATTATTTTACATCGTGCGTTTATTTGTATATCAAATAGAAGCCAGTGAAAAACCGTCTCCCGAGAAAGAAATTTTGCAGGCACAGTACAAAATAATGGCCTATCGTTTGTGGTACATTATTACATGGCCCTCAGCAATATTGGCGAGCATTTTTGCTTTTTGGATGCTGCTTTTTACGGATTTGGGTAACGCCTGGCTTAAAATGCCCTGGATGCATGTAAAATTGTGTTTTGTATTTCTATTGTATCTCTATCATCTTAAATGCCATCAGATTTTTAAACAATTGCAGAATGATGAGGTGAAATATTCCAATAACTTCATGCGTTTATGGAATGAAGGTGCTACCATCATACTATTTGCAGTAGTTTTTTTAGTGGTTTTAAAAAGTGCCATCAACTGGATTTTTGGTGTGATCGGAATTATTTTATTCTCAGTTTTGATCATGTTGGGGTTTAGATTTTATAAAAGAATAAGAGAGAGGAAATAGTTTTTTTAGTTTCAGGTTTCAAGTTTCAAGTTGCCAAACGCAAAGAAACCTGAAACCTGAAACCTGAAACAAACAAAACAAAAACTATGTTTAACAACTTTAAAATGTCAATGCTTTCGCTTCGTACCAGGATTTTCCTGTCGATGATTGTATTGATTGTTGTGGCATCGTTTTTATTAGCGTCTATTTCCATTATTCAGTTTAAAAATGAAGCAAAAGAATACCATCAGGAACGTCTCGAGCGCAAAGAAAATGCCGTAAAAGAACACATTAATTATGTGCTTTCCACAACAACATATCCTTTAAAAACCGCCAATCTGGATTTAATCTTTAAAGATAAAATACACGAACTGGCTCAGATTCATAAAATCGAAATCAATATTTACAGTCTTGATGGTAAATTATTGAAATCTTCCAAAGAATCTTTCGCCGTTGATAAAGTTGCCCCCCCAATTCCCGAGTACATCCTGAAATTAGTACGTTCTTCTATCGAAAAACGTTTTGTAGATATTAAAACCATTGATGGCGTTAAAAACAGATCGTCTTACAGTTTGATTAAAGATGAAAAGTTCAAACCTCTTGGGATTCTAAACCTTCCCTATTTAGAAGATGACGGGTACTACGACAATGAGCTCAATACCTTTTTGATTCGTTTAAGTCAGGTATATTCCTTCATGCTTATTGTGGCTTTTGGATTGGCTTATTTTTTATCGACTTATATTACAAAATCACTAAAAACAATCTCCGATAAACTGGAAGAAACAAACTTAGACCAGAAAAACGAGAAGATCGTTTTAGAAGCCAACAGTAAGGAAGTCAATTTCCTAATCAAGGCTTATAACGGAATGGTGGATAAATTGGAAACCAGTGCTATAAAATTAGCCCAAAGTGAACGTGAAGAGGCATGGCGCGAAATGGCGAAACAAGTCGCCCATGAAATCAAAAATCCGCTTACACCAATGCGTTTGACTGTGCAGAGTTTTCAACGTAAGTTTGATCCAACTGCACCGGATGTTAAGCAAAAACTAAAGGATTATTCAGAGACCTTAATCCAGCAAATTGATACCATGACAGCGGTGGCATCGGCATTCTCGAATTTTGCTTCGATGCCGGCGCAACAAAACGAAACCTTAAACGTGGTTGAGGTTGTTGAGCTTTCATTAGATATTTTCAATGAAGATTATATCGTTTTTGAAAGTGAAGAGGAGGAAATTATCTCCAAGATGGATCGTACACAATTGATACGGGTTATCACCAATCTTGTTAAAAATGCAACACAGGCAATCCCGGAAAGCCAATTTCATAAATCGATTGTAGTTACTGTAAAACGAATCGATGACGATGTTGAAATTGCGGTAAAAGACAACGGGATCGGAATTCAGAAACAGGATATCAGCAGAATTTTCGAGCCAAAATTTACCACAAAAACAAGCGGAATGGGACTTGGACTCGGAATTATCAAAAACATCATCGAAAATTACAAAGGAACAATTACCTTTGAATCAACTTACGGAAAAGGAACGACATTCAGAGTTTCTTTACCGATAACAAACTCATAAAATTAGCATCATGAACTACGAAAATATTTTAATCTCAATCGAAGAAAGAATTGCGACCGTAACCATCAATAGACCTACCAAATTAAATGCGTTAAACAAAGCTACAATAAGTGATTTAAGTAAAGCAGTGAAGTTGTTGGGTAAAAATGATGATGTTCGTGTTATCATTATCACCGGAAGTGGGGAGAAGGCATTTGTAGCCGGAGCTGATATTTCGGAATTCGCCAATTATACCATCATCGAAGGAGCGCAATTGGCGGCAGAAGGACAGGAAACTTTATTTGATCTTATTGAGGGTTTGAAAAAACCTGTAATTGCGGCTGTAAATGGTTTTGCTCTTGGCGGTGGATTGGAATTGGCCATGTCTTGTCATTTCAGAGTAGCCTCAGACAATGCTAAAATGGGCTTGCCGGAAGTAACTTTAGGATTGATTCCGGGTTACGGAGGAACGCAGCGTTTGCCACAATTAGTAGGGAAAGGCCGTGCGATGGAAATGATTATGACCGCTGCTATGATTGGTGCCGAAGAGGCCAAACAATACGGTTTAGTGAATCATGTAGTGCCACAAGCAGAGCTTTTGGATTTTACTACCGGAATCGCTCAAAAAATTATTAAAAATGCACCATTTGCAATCGCTAAAGCCATAAAAGCGATCAATGCGAACTATACCGATGGTAAAAATGGTTTTGACACCGAGATCAAATCATTCGGGAAATGTTTCGGAACTCAGGATTTCAAGGAAGGAACAACGGCATTTTTAGAAAAACGTAAAGCTGAATTTACCGGAAAATAAATTTTTTCATAACCGCTAAGACCGCAAGGATTTACGCAAGGTTCGCCAAGTTTTTAATTTTTCTTGTGTCCTTTGTGTAAATCTTAGCGATCTTAGCGGTAAAAGACTTAGAACCTTAGAACCTTAAAAAAATGTACGAACCAATATTTGCCCTTTTTTGTGAACGAGTTAAAGAAAGCATCCAGGCGGGAACTTTCGCAAAATTGACTTTGGCTAAAACAATGGGCGATACCGAGATTAAAAACATCTATTTTCGCTTGGTTTTGAATGAAGATAATACCTTCTCTATTTCTTTAACAACTCGTTATAAAACGGAAGAAATTGAAAGCGTTCATACCTTAGACGAAGCGCTATTGGTATTAGGAACTTATATTAAAAATCCATTTTTAACAGCCTTATTGTTTACCACAGATAATGACTTGACGTTTAAGGTGAACAAGAAGAATGCAGGAAGTATTATCGAACAGCCGCCAACGTTTAAAAACGCTTCTCCGGTAATGCTGGAAATGATCGAGAAAGGGATTGTTTAAAGGATACTATTTATCGTTACGGTTATTTTGTAGAGAAATGGTTTGAAGCAAAGGCCTCGTTCCGATGGAACTCTATTGTGTTTTTGCATTTTTTGGGTAAACGGATTAAAATCCGTTGCTACAATATGTTCCGTTCCTTTTGAACTTTAATGGTATGGTGTGTTTCCAGATTATCGAATTAAAATCTATTGCGACATCATTTGCCATTTCTCTGAAGTTTTCTGAAGCTATGATTAAAAGAGAGCCATAGGCTCGTTCTTTAATTTTGTAGGGACGGATTTTAATCCGTCCAAATGATAAATTCCCACAAGATTGAGAGCCGTAGGCTCGGCTCATTTATGGAGATCTAAAAAAATCTTTATCCATTAACGAATAACAAACCTCTAAACCAGCTTGACAAACAAGTTAGACGCAATTTTATTCGAAATAGACAGTTCTTTTCCGTCTACTTTAATTTTGACAGACAGATCAAATGATTCTTTCGATAAAAGATCAATCTTAGAACCCAAAGCAATTCCTTGTTTGTCCAGATACTTTAAAAACTCTGAGGAAGTATCTTTTACACCCACACAAACCCCGGTTTGATATTCTGTTAATTCTGAAAGCAATTGTTTTTCGATTTTAACAATCCGTCCGTTGGCATCGGGAATCGGGTCTCCATGCGGATCTTCGGTCGGATTTCCCAAAAAGTCATCCAGACGATTAATGAGTTGCTCGGATTTGATGTGTTCCAGCTGTTCGGCAATATCATGAACTTCATCCCAGGAAAAGTTGAGTTTTTCTACTAAAAAGACTTCCCATAAGCGATGTTTTCTAACAATCATTTTGGCGGCCAGTTTTCCATTCTCCGTCAGCGAAACACCCTGATACTTTTTGTAGTTGACTAAATCTTTCTCCGACAATTTTTTAAGCATATCGGTAACTGATGAAGCTTTAGTTTCCATCATTTCGGCAATGGCATTAGTGCTCACTTCAGCATCGTTTGAAGCCGTAAGGTGGTATATGGATTTAAGATAGTTTTCTTCTGAAAAAGTCATTTTTTTATTTTTTGAGGTTCAAAGTTACAAAGGGATAAAGGTTCATAGTTTTAAAAGCTTTGTCCCTTTGCGGCTCTGAACCTTTGTTCCTTTTAAAAAGAACTATTTTTTAACAATTAGCAAAGGTATAGAAATTTTGTGTCTCAATTTGTCTACCGTTGTGCCAAACAAAATATCTTTTAGTCCGGTGTGGCCATGGGTTCCCATTACTAAAATGTCAAAATTACCAAGATTGATGATTTCCGGAATAACACTGTTGGGTTTTCCAAAGCCAAGTTCCGTTTCGATTTTGAAACCTTTTAAAGACAGCATCTCTTTGTATTCTAATAATAGCTTTTCGTCGATAGTTGTTTCATGATCGTCGACATTGCCTCCATACATCAAAGCTCCAACAGTTTCAACGATGTGAATTAAGGTGTATTGCGCGTCGATTCCGCCCAGTTCAAAGGCATTGTTTAGTGCAGCTTCATCGGCCTTAGAAAAATCGACTGTAATGGCTATATTTTTCTTGCCATAACTTTCTTTTGGCGTATAGACCAATTTTAAATGATGTGGAGAATGATTCTCGATATTTGACTTTATTCTAGTGACAAAAGGTTTGAAAATAATGTAAAGTAATAAAGCCAGAAATCCAAAAGCAAGCGGAACCACTGTCAACCAGAGAACGGTTGGGTTATCAGAGTTTTGCAGCCACGAAGTGATTTCGTCATACACCAGCTTTGCATTCAGAGTTACGATAATCGAAGCAATAACCCATGCGGCTACCTGTGTCGTTCTTGAAATATGAAAACCTTTCATTTTGGTTTTATCGCTCACGAAATGAATCAGCGGAATAATCGCGAAACCAAGTTGTAAACTCAAAATAACCTGACTTAGAATTAATAATTTCCCTGTTACGCTTTCGCCATAAATTAAAATGACTACTACGGCAGGTACGATGGCAATCAATCGTGTTAAAATTCTTCGTACCCAAGGCTGGATGCGTAAATTCAGGTAACCTTCCATTACAATCTGACCGGCTAAAGTTCCTGTTACAGTTGAGCTTTGCCCCGCAGCAATTAAAGCCACCGCAAATAAAATAGGCGCCCATTTAGTTCCCAGTAAAGGTTCGAGAAATTGATGCGCATCCTGAATTTCAGCCACTTCAAACATTCCGTTTTTGTAAAAGGTAGCAGCTGCAAGGATTAGAATGGCAGCATTTACAAAAAAGGCCAGGTTTAAGGCGATAGTCGAATCTATAAAGTTGTATTTCAATGCCTGCTTGATTCCGGCCGGAGTCCTGTCGAATTTTCGGGTTTGTACAAGTGATGAATGTAAATACAAATTGTGAGGCATCACCGTGGCACCAATAATTCCGATGGCAATGTACAAAGCGGCAGAACTTGGAATTGAAGGAACCAGACCGTAAATAACTTTATCCAGTTCAGGTTCTGCAAAAATCATTTCGAATATAAAGGAGAATCCAATGATAGCCACCAATACAATAATAAAAGCCTCCATTTTTCGAATTCCTTTGTTAATCAGGAATAACAATAAGAAAGTATCCAATACGGTAATTAAAACCCCCTCGATTAACGGTATGTCAAATAAAAGATTAATTCCGATCGCCATTCCCAGAACTTCGGCAAGGTCACAGGCGGCAATAGCAATTTCAGCTAAAAAGTATAAAATGTAATTGATAGATCTGGAGTAAGTCTCTCGCGATGCCTGTGCCAAATCACGTTGGGTCACAATTCCAAGCCTTGCACTTAAACTCTGAAGCAGCAACGCCATCAAATTACTCATCAGTAAAACCCAAAGTAAAGAATACCCAAACTGACTTCCGCCGGCAATATCTGTTGCCCAGTTTCCCGGGTCCATATAACCGACACTTACCAGGTAAGCCGGTCCTAAAAAGGCTAATATTTTTCTAAATCCTGTTTTTTTATGTTGTGTAGCAACCGATTGGTGTACTTCTTCTAAAGATTTGGTCATTGTAAAAATGTTGTTTGAACAAATATAGGGATAAATTATATCTGCACAACAATATTTTTAGACAAGTCTAAATCTTAATTGTTTGAATTCAAACAATTCGGACACAATCCTGACAAGGTGAAGTTTATCTCATTTACTTTATAATTGTGTGGAATAATATAGCTCGGTTTTACATTTTCAAGACAAGTGACCTCGAGACATTTTTCACAGCTAAAATGAGCGTGATTGTGAATGTGTACTCTTTGAGCATGATGATGGCATTTGGCATACTTTACGGTACCGTCAAGATTCACAATTTTATGAACGATATCTTCATTTACTAACCGGTCTAATATTCTGTAAACGGTCACACGATCGCACAAATCATCAATCTGTTTGTGAATTTCGGTATGAGACAGGGCGGTTTTAGATTTGTCAAAAATCTCTAGAACCGCTGTCTTTGCTGCTGTATTTCTTGTTGTTTTCATTTTTAGAGCATTAAAAAAAATAATGCAACAATGTTGCATTAAAAATAAAATTCTATATTTGCAACATAATTGCATTAAGCAAATGTACTGAAAATGAAGAAAACAACGACGCCTTTTTACGATATATTAGGAATCTCAAGTGCTGCCATTTGTCTGGTTCATTGTCTGATATTTCCGCTACTTACTATTTTGCCTTTGGGCATTAGTCATAATCCATTTATCGATTTGACCTTTGCTTCAATAGGTTTAATTGCAATCCTCAAAATTATTAAAAAATCAAGTCTTTTAGTCGCTATAACTTTGATTTTATCGATATCTCTGATTTGGATCAGTATTCTGAGTGAAATGATACTGGATGTTCATTTGGATCTGATTCTTATTGGCGGTATTGGAATGATTATCGGACATCTTCTAAATTATAAAAACCACAAACACATTTAGTAATGAAAAAACTACCCGTAACCGTTTTAAGCGGATTTCTTGGTGCAGGAAAGACAACGCTTCTCAATCATATTCTTCACAACAAAGAAAACCTTAAAGTTGCTGTTATCGTAAATGACATGAGTGAAGTTAATATAGACGCGCAGCTCGTGAAGAAGGAGTATACCTTGTCGAGAACGGAAGAAAAACTGGTCGAAATGACGAATGGCTGTATTTGTTGCACCTTGCGGGAAGATTTAATGCTTGAAGTTGAAAAACTGGCCAAAGAAAGCAGGTTTGATTATTTGCTTATCGAAAGTACAGGTATCAGCGAACCGATTCCGGTAGCGCAGACTTTCTCTTTTGTGAACGAAGAGGAAAATATTGACTTGTCCAGATTTAGTTACATCGATACCATGGTGACTGTTGTAGATAGTTTTAATTTTTTTAAAGATTTTGGTTCGGCCAAAACACTGCGGGAGCAAAACTTATCTGATCTTGAAAATGACAATCGAACGATCGTCAACCTTCTGGTAGATCAGGTAGAATTTGCTAATGTTATCATTTTGAATAAAACAGATCTCGTTAGTATCAGATCATTAGAATTTTTGAGAGCTTCTATTCAAAAGCTGAATCCTGTGGCGAAAATAATCACTTCGGTTTCAGGCAAAGTAGATCCAAACGAAATTATGAACACGGGATTATTCAATTATGAAGAAGCCGAGAATTCAGCGGGTTGGATTCGGGAATTAGAAGGTATTCATACACCTGAAACAGAAGAATACGGAATTAGTTCTTTTGTATTTCGGGATCCCAGGCCTTTTCATCCCAATCGATTGTGGAATTTTTTTACATCCGATTTTCCCGCCAGCATCATTCGAAGTAAAGGACTGCTGTGGATGGCATCCCGACCGGAACAAGCCATAAACTGGAGTCAGGCCGGTGGATCAATGAAAGCCGAAGGGGCCGGAGTCTGGTGGGCAAGCATGCCATTAAGTGAACGAATGACCTTTAATAATTTTGTTGAATTTCAGGATATTATAGAAGAACGGTGGACTTCTAATTTCGGCGACAGACTCAATGAACTTGTTTTTATTGGTCAGAAAATAAAAGAAACAGAAATTCTGGAAGAGCTTGAAAAGTGCCTTTGTACGCCAGATGAGATTGTAGATTATCAGGACGGATTTTTCCCGAAGAAAGATCTATTTCCCATACCAAGAACTTCTTAAAAATAGTATATAGTGATACAGAACAATAAATACGATGTTATAATTATTGGCGGCAGTTATAGTGGGCTTTCGGCTGCAATGAGTCTGGGGCGTTCTTTGCGACAGGTTTTGGTGATAGACAGTGGTTTGCCTTGTAACCGACAAACGCCTTATTCACATAATTTTATCACACAGGATGGTGAAAGACCCGAAGTTATTTCGGCGAAAGCCTTAATTCAGGTCGATTTTTACGATACCGTTCATTTTTATAACGGATTAGCAATTCAGGCAATGAAAACAAAAGAAGGATTTGAAATCAAAACAGAATCCGGAAAAGTGTTCATTTCTAAAAAGTTATTGTTTGCAACCGGAATAAAAGATTTACTACCCAAAATTGATGGTTTTAGGGAATGCTGGGGAATTTCAATATTGCATTGTCCGTATTGTCACGGCTATGAAGTCAAAAACGAAAAAACAGCGATTATCGCTAATGGTGATATGGGGTTCGAATATGCAAAACTAATTTCGAACTGGACAGAGGATTTAAGAATATTAACGAACGGAAAATCAACTTTTACCACAGCGCAATCTCAAATTTTACAGCAACATAAAATTAAGGTTATAGAAGATGAGATTGCTGGCGTAAAACAGGAAAACGGAAATATTCAGCAGCTTATTTTCAAAAGTCAGGCGGCAATTGAAGTAAAAGCTATTTATTTCAGAGCGCCTTTTGAGCAGCATTGCCCACTTCCGGAAGCTTTAGGGTGCGAATTAACAGAACAAGGTTTGTTGGAAGTAGATGCATTTCAAAAAACAACAATTCCCGGAGTTTTTGCCAGTGGTGATTGTCATATTCAGGCGCGATCTGTTGCTATGGCTGTTTCTTCCGGATCTTTTGCCGGGGCTTCGATGAATAAAGAACTGATTGATGAATCATTTTTAGGTTAAATCGGATAACAATTCCATGTGATTAAAATAGCTGCAAAACCTTGAATTGAAGTTAGATTAAAGTTTTTTGCGTCAGGAACACTATTTGTCAAATTTAATTTTTAGTTTTGTCTAAATTTAATTTTATAATAATGAAAAAACTATTTTTGATGCTGCTTTTCTTTTGTTTGCAGTTTTCATTTGCTCAGGAAACCAGTTCTGTTTCCGGAATTATTTCAGGTGATGGCCATCAATTGCAGTTGGCAAACGTACATTTATTGGGGACAAAATACAGATCGGTTACGGATAGTTTAGGATATTATAACTTCGAAAATGTACCGGTTGGAAATTATACGCTTCAGGTTTCTCTGGTAGGTTTTCAGACTTCAAAAAAGAAAATCGACGTAAGGAAGGGTACTGTTCAAGCGTATGATTTTGAATTGGACGATACAGACAATCAATTGAATGAAGTAGTAGTTTCGGGAACTTTAAAAGCAGTTAAACGTTTGGAAAGTGCTGTTCCGGTTGAGGTTTATTCCCCTGTTTTTTTTAAGAAGAATCCAACGCCGAGTATTTACGATGCGCTTCAAAACATAAACGGCGTTCGGCCACAGTTAAATTGCGGGGTTTGTAATACGGGAGACATTCATATAAACGGTCTCGAAGGCCCGTATACTTTGGTTTTGATCGATGGAATGCCAATTGTCAGCAGCCTTTCAACTGTTTATGGCTTGTCCGGAATTCCGAATTCTCTGGTGGAAAGAATAGAAATTGTAAAAGGTCCGGCTTCTTCTCTTTACGGAAGTGAGGCTGTTGGGGGATTAATCAATATTATTACCAAGAACCCAACAAACGCTCCGGTTTTTTCGGCAGATTATTTTACCACAACGTATCTAGAAAACAATCTCGATCTTGGAATGAAATTTAATGCCGGAAAAAAGGCCACTTCACTTTTAGGAGTTAACTATTTCAATTACGATCAGGTTATCGATAAAGACAACGATAATTTTACCGATGTGACGCTTTCTAAAAGGATTTCGGTTTTTAATAAATGGAGTTTTCATCGAAACGACAACCGTCTTTTTACCATAGCAGCACGTGGTATGTATGAAGACCGTTGGGGAGGAGATGTTCGTTGGGAAAGAAAATACCGTGGAGGTAATGAAATTTACGGTGAAAGTATTTATACGAAAAGGGGAGAATTAATTGGAAGTTACCAACTGCCTTTTGAAGAAAAACTGATGTTATCGTTCTCGGGGAATGTACATTATCAGGACAGCCGTTACGGAACGACGTCGTATATTGCGAATCAAAAAATAGGCTTCCTGCAGTTAACCTGGGATAAAAAAATAGGAAGCAATGATTTTCTTGCCGGAATAGCAAGCCGATATTCCTACTATGACGACAATACGCCGGCAACAAAAAATGCCGAAAAAACCTGGTTGCCGGGAATTTTTGTTCAGGACGAGATCACATTTTCGCCAAAGAGTCAGGTTTTGTTAGGGGCGCGATACGATTATAATTCTATTCATGGTTCTATTTTTACACCCCGATTTGCGTATCGTTTTAAGGCAAATGAAAATACGATTTTTAGGTTAAATGCCGGAACAGGATTCAGAGTGGTGAATTTGTTTACCGAAGATCATGCAGCGCTTACGGGATCACGAGATGTGGTGCTTAAAAGTGATTTAAAACCGGAAAAATCAGTAAACGTTAATTTGAATTATATTCAGAAAATAAACTTTGACAACGGAGTTTTTGTCGGAATCGAAACAACAGCTTTTTATACTCGTTTCAGTAATAAAATCATTTCAGACTACGAAACCGATCCCAATAAGATCATTTACGACAATATCGATGGTTATGCTCTCAGTCAGGGAATCAGTACGAATGTCGATGTTAATTTTACAAATGGGTTAAAGTTTATTTTAGGAGCAACCGTTTTAGACAATAAAAATGTTCAGGACAAAATTTCACAGAGACCTTTCTTAACCGAAAGATTTACCGGAACCTGGAGTGTCTCGTATAAAATAAACCCTTGGAATTTGGTGCTTGATTACACCGGAAATGTTTACAGTCCAATGAAATTGCCATTGTTGAATGAGTACGATCCGAGAAATCCAAATTCACCTTGGTACAGCATTCAGAATATTCAGTTTACGTTTACAGGCTGGAAGAATTTTGAACTTTATGGGGGAATCAAGAATTTGCTGAACTTTACTCCAAAACAGAATAATCCGTTTTTGATTTCGAGAACCAATGATCCTTTTGATAAAAATGTACAATATGATTCGGCGGGAAAAGTACTGGTTACACCGGATAATCCATACGGTTTAACTTTTGATACCACTTATGTTTACGGACAAAATCAGACCATTCGAGGGTTTTTAGGATTGCGATACAATTTTAGGTAAATTTATAAGTCACAGATTAATAAATGTTTTTTTATTCGCCACGAATTCACGAATTACCACTTTTTTTAGATAAAGATTTACAATTTAATTCGTGAATTCGTGGCAAAAGAGCAATCCTTTACAATCTGTTGAAAAAAACAAAACAATGAAAAAGCTATTTCTACTTATTTTTTTCTTCGGAATAACTTCAACAGGATTTTGCCAGCTGAAAGGCAGAACTTTTGAGGAAGTAGATGCTTTACAGCAAACTCAAAAACGGAAAATCATTGTTTTCATTCATACCGATTGGTGCCAGTATTGTCAAAGAATGAAATCGACAACCTTCAAAAATCAGGAAATCATTGAAAAACTTAATTCAGACTTCTACTTCATCGATTTGAATGCCGAAGAAAAGAGAGCGATTACTTTTAACAAACACATTTTTAAATACAAACCTACGGGTAACAATGTTGGCGTTCATGAGCTGGCATTGCAGCTCGGAACCATCAACAATCAAATTGTATGTCCCGTTTTATGTGTTTTGAACGAGCAGTATGAAATTATTGCTCAGTATAACAGTTATCTGAAACCTGCCGATTTTAAACTGCTCTTAGAAAAGCTGCAAAAATAAAATTCCTTATTTTTGAAGATGAATTCTTCGCAAATCAAACACTTCGATTACATTTTTACCGGAACAGGTTTAGCAGCTTTGATGACCGTTTACAAAATGGTACTGTCGGGGAATTTTGCAGATAAATCGCTTTTGTTGTTGGATCAGGATGTGAAAAAGACCAATGACCGAACCTGGTGCTTTTGGGAAAAAGAAGATTCAGTCTGGAGTCCGATTGTTCTTAAAAAATGGGATTCGGCCTTGTTTGCTAACGAAAATTTCAAACGTGATTTAGACCTGAGACCCTATCAGTACCATCAAATTCGGGGATTAGACTTTTATGATTTTGTTTTTGAAGAGTTGTCCAAACATTCTAATATTACTTTTTCAAACGAGAAAGTAACGAATATCAACGAACTCGAAACCCATGTTTTTGTAGGTTCAGAAGAGAATAGGTACACTTGTAATTATTTACTGAATAGTATTTATACCTCGTCAACTGCATTAAGTCAAATGAATTATCCCGTTCTGCAACAGCATTTTGTGGGTTGGTATGTGAAATCTGAAAAGGAAGTCTTCAACCCAGAACAGGCTACTTTCATGGATTTTTCGGTAGAACAAAAAGGGAATACTAGATTTATGTATGTACTGCCGGTTTCTAAAACAGAAGCTTTGGTTGAGTATACCTTATTTTCGGAGAAATTGCTTTCAACGGCGGAGTATGAAAACGAGATTCAGATCTATTTAGAAAAACGAGGCATTGAGCAGTATGATATTGTAGAGAAGGAGCAGGGAAGTATCCCAATGACTTGTTATCCGTTCTGGAAGAAGAATACCAAAAGAGTTTTGAATATTGGAACTGCCGGAGGGTGGACCAAAGCCAGTACAGGTTATACGTTTAGAAATGCCGATAAAAAATCAGGTGATTTGGTGGAGTTTCTCTATTCTTCGTCATCAATTAAGATGACATCATTTCATAAAAGAAGCCGGTTCTGGTTTTACGATTTACTGCTTTTGGATATTCTGTATCGTCACAATGAATTGGGAAGCAGTATTTTTTCGTCATTATTCAAAAAAGGAAATTCGTCTTTGATCTTTAAATTCTTAGACGAAGAAACTACTTTGATCGAGGATGTTAAAGTTATTTTAAAGTGCCCTAAAAGACCATTTTTAAGAGCTTTATTTGGAGTGATTTTTCTTTCAAATAAATTTAACTTAAACCAATAACCTTTGAAAAACATTATTTTAGGATTCAGTTTGTTTTTTTCGATTATCTCTTTTGCACAAGTATCCAAAAATAAAGCTCAGGATGCTATTCAGGTCAAATACTTAGACAGTTGTGCCTACAAGTACAATTATACTTTTCAAATGTCAGAATGGCAAAATTGCATCGACGAAGGTCTAAAAAAAGATAGCACAATAGCTTATCTGTGGCAACAAAAAGCAATGCCGTATTTTAAATGCAAGAAATACGAAGTCGGAATGCCCTTTCTGGATAAAGCCGTTCGTTATAATAAACAAGAATGGCTTCCGTACCGGGCTTTTATAAAATGTATTTTTGCGCATACTTACAAAGAAGCGATTAAAGATTTTGAAGAATGTATTAAACTTTATGGAAACAGTTATGTCATGGATCATACCTATAGTTTTTATATGGGACTTTGTTATTTGCAATTGAATGAATACGATAAAGCCGAAAAGCTTTTTGACGATTATGTAAATGACATTTATAAAAACAGGCAGCAATTAGAACATCCTACAGCGTATTTTTATCAGGGAATTGCCAAATACGAGCTCAAAAAATGGGATGAAGCCATTGCTGTTTTTGATAAAGCGATTAAGATCTATCCTGATTTCTCAGATGCGAAGTATTACAAAGCGATCTGCTGGCTGAAACAGGGTAAACCAAGAGAAGAAGTTGTGGCATTGGTTGGCATTGCCAGAGAAGATGCTGCAAAAGGGTTTTCTCTTAATGAAGATAATACGGTTTACGAAACTTATCCATATCAGAAGAAATTCACCAAACAATAGATTGTTTTAAGTGTTTGTGTTTTATGACTTTACAGCTTTCGAATAAATCAATTGAACTATAACAAAACTTTATACCACAAATTAAGTAGTTGCGGGTAAACTTTGTAACTTTGCAAATCAAAAGTAAAATTTAAAAATAAGAAATATGTATCCACAAGAAATGGTAAAACCTATGGAGGCTGAATTAACAGCTGCTGGTTTTCAAGATTTACATAGTGCAGAAGCTGTAGATAATGCTATCAAAGCTGAAGGTACCACTTTAGTTGTTGTAAACTCTGTTTGTGGTTGTGCTGCAAGAAATGCACGTCCGGGAGCAAAAATGAGTTTAGAAGGCGCTAAAAAACCAGATCACTTAATTACAGTTTTCGCTGGTGTTGACAAAGAAGCTGTTGATGCTGCAAGACAACATATGTTTCCTTTCCCTCCATCATCGCCATCTATGGCTTTGTTCAAAAACGGAGAATTAGTTCACATGTTAGAGCGTCACCACATCGAAGGTCGCCCTGCTGAATTAATCGCTGAGAATTTGAGAGACGCTTTTAACGAGTTTTGTTAATTTAAGGGACTAAGATTCTGAGTTGCTGAGGTTCTAAGGTTTTAGCTTAGGTTCAAAGTGACAAAGGTACAGAGGTACAAAGAAATAAAAAGAGGCAGTCTAATGAGACTGCCTCTTTTTTGTTTTTATCAAATCTTTGAACCTTAGCAGCTCAGAAGCTTTGAACCTTTGCGACTTCGTACCTTTGCACCTTTACGGACTCCATCCCCCGCCAAGGGCTTTGTACAATTGTATCATTGAACTTAATTGTCTTTCAGATAATTGTGAAAGGCTTAATTGCGCCTGAAACAAGTTGCTTTCGACATCTAAAACTTCCAGATAAGAAACATAACCGCTGTCATATCTTTCGTAGGACAGTTTATAGTTTATTAAAGCCGCATTAACCTGTCGGTTTCGGGCGCTCCATTCTTCTTTGTAGGTTTTGATGTTCTGAATAGATTGTTCTACTTCATTAACGGCAGAAATATATGTTTTTTGATAGGTAAATTTGAGTTCTTCAGCCTGTTGTCTGTATATTTCTACTCTGCGTTTGTTTCTCCCAAAAGCAAATATAGGACCGGTAACTCCTGCAGAGGCATTCTGAGAGTAAGAACTTCCTAAAAACAAATTGCTTAAGTCGGCGCTGGCGAATCCGGCAATTGCTGCGAGGTTAAAAGAAGGAAAGCGCATCGCCTGAGCGGTTCCGATTCTTTCATTGGAGGCTTTGTATTTTAATTCTGCCGCTTTCACATCAGGTCTGTTTTCCAGTAAAGCAGACGGAATTGACAAGGGGATTTCGCTTACTATTCGCAATTCGGTGTTGGATTTTCCTCTGGGAATTTGCGATGGAAGCTGACCGGTAAGTAGAGAAATAATATTTTCCTGAACCGTTATTTGTCTTTTAATGTTTGGAATAGTTGCTTCGGCGATCGCAACCTGTTGTTCGATTTGTGCTTTGTCTACCTCAGAGATATAACCACTTTTGAATCTTTGGTTTATAATTTCATAATATTTTTCGCGGGTAGAAAGAGTATGCTTTGCGATCTCTAACTGATCGTCGAAATTTCGCAGCTGAAAATAAGCCGTAGCAATATCACTCACAATATTTGAAAGCACAACTTTACGAGCTTCCTCAGTAGCCAGAAGTTCATTTTGTACCGCTTTATTTTCATGACGGTATCTTCCCCAAAAATCAATTTCCCAGGACATGTTTGCACCCACATTTGACGGCGTCAGATTTTTTTCGTTGCTGTTTATAGTTGCTCCATATTGAAAAGAGGGTAATAGATTTGTTTTAGAGTATCCTAGTTGTGCCCTAAGCTGATCCATTCTGGTAATCGCAATTTTTAAATCATAATTATTCTGAAGCCCCTTTGTAATCAGGTCTTTTAAAACATCATCATTAAATAAATCAAACCATTTTAAGTTGACGACTGAGGCAAGGCTGTCTAAATTTCGTTCGTTTTGATAAGAATCAGTCTTTAGCTGTTCGGGCTTTGTATACTTAGGTCCCACCATACAGCCTACAGGCAATAAGGAGAGTAAAAGGATAATGGCTATTATTTTATATTTCTTAATCATCATGGCCAGTGGTATTAGAGTCCTTATAATTTTCTGTCGTTTCGTTGGTATCCTCTTTCTTTTTTCCAATGTTTTCAATCATGACAAACAAGCCGGGTACAATTAATACCCCTAAAAAAGTGGCGATTAACATTCCGCTAAATACTGCCATTCCCATTACAATACGTGCCTGAGATCCGGCACCCGTAGCCGTTAAGAGCGGAACAACACCAAGAATAAAAGCAAAGGCCGTCATTAGAATTGGACGGAAACGAAGTTTTGCTGCCACCATAGCCGATTCGTACAGCGGTTTTCCTTTTTCGTATTCTTCTTTGGCAAATTCCACAATAAGGATCGCATTTTTCGCGACCAATCCGATTAAGAGCACTAACCCAATTTGAGCAAAAACATTGTTGACATAAGCATCGCTTCCGATTCTGGCTAATAGCAATCCCAAAAAGGCCCCAAAAACAGCAAAAGGCGCACCAAGTAAAACGCTGAAAGGTAACTTCCAACTTTCGTACTGTGCGGCGAGAATTAGAAACACAAATACGAGTGCCATGATAAACACGGAGCTTCCGCCTGGTGAATGTTTCTCCTGATACGAAAGGTTGATATAATCGTAACCCATATCTGCCGGCAGGGTTTGTTTGGCCACTTCTTCTAAAGCTTCTAAAGCTTGCGCACTACTGTAACCGTCATTCGGACTTCCGCCAATTTCGGCAGATCGGAAGAGATTGAGGCGATTGGTAAAATCGGGACCCATAACTTTTGTAGCGGTTACCAATGTGGAAATAGGAAGCATGTCACCATCATTATTTCTGATATAAATCAGGTTTAAGTCTTCGGGTTTTACTCTATTGGCCGCTTCACCTTGTATGAAAACCTTGTATTGACGTCCAAAACGATTAAAGTCATTTACATAACTTCCGCCTAAAAAGGCACCTAAAGCTTCGGTAACTTTCGAGACGGGAACACCGAGTTTCATGGCTTTGTCGTTATCAATATCCAATTTGATTTGTGGAGAACCGGCATTAAAAGTGGTATAGATTCGTTTTATTTCCGGACGTTGTTGAGCGGCGGCTATAAAGGCCTGAGTCTGTTCTGCTAAATATTGTGGAGTATTACCACCTTTGTCCTGCAGCATTAAACTAAAACCTGCGGAAGCACCCAGACCCTGAATGGCCGGAGGGCCAAATCCGAATACGGAAGCAGTAGTGATTTGAGTCGCAAATTTTTTGTTTAAGCGGTCCACAAATTGCTTAGAAGTTTCATCTCTTTCTTCCCAAGGTTTTAATGAGATGAAAATAAAGGCACTGTTCGGCTGGTAAGAATTGGTAAGCATACTAAACCCGTTGATGGTGGTATACGACAAAATGGATTTTTCTTCTTTTAAAAAACGGTCCACTTTTCGCGATATTTCATCTGTACGCTGTAAGGAAGAAGCTGGAGGTAGTGACATATTGACCAATATATAACCCTGATCTTCTTCGGGAATAAAACCTAACGGAATTTTTTTGCCTAATACTACAACGGCAGCCATGATTACGGCCAATAAGACTACAATTCGAATTGATTTTTTGGCAAAGAAAGTAGCTCCTGTTAGGTATCTTCCGGTAACTTTTTCGAAAATTCGGTTAAACCCGGCGAAAAATTTGGCTAACCATCCGGTTTGCTCTTCGATTGGTTTGGTCGGTTTTAATAACATGGCACATAAAGCAGGACTTAAAGACAGAGCACTAATGGCTGAGAACGCTACCGATACCGCAATGGTTATGGCAAACTGCTGATAAAAGCGACCCGTGATTCCCGGAGTCATGGCAACCGGAACAAAAACAGCAATCAAAATTAAGGCAATTGCGATTACAGGATCTGATACTTCTTTCATTGCCTGAATGGTAGCTTCCCGCGGACTTTTACCTTTTTCGATATGGTGAATAACGGCTTCTACCACAACAATAGCATCATCGACTACGATACCAATGGCTAATACCAATCCTAAAAGTGAAAGTGTGTTTATAGAAAATCCTAATAACGGAAAAACGGCAATGGTTCCCACTAAGGAAACAGGCACCGTTATTAGAGGAATTAAGGTAGCACGCCAGTTTTGCAGAAAGATAAACACCACCAGAATTACCAGTATAACCGCTTCAAAGAGGGTGTGAACAATGTCTTCCACTCCGGCAGTAATAGCAAGTGTTGTATCGAGTGATTCCTGATATTCGATGTCTTTTGGGAATTTTCCAGAAAGGTCTTTCATGGCTTTTTTGGCCAATTCAGCTACTTCAAGCGCATTACTTCCGGGCATTTGATAAACCGCCATTACCGCACTTGGTGAACTGTTTCGGCGTGCAGACGAACTGTAGTTTTCAGTTCCCAGTTCAATTCGGGAAATGTCACTGAGTAACACCTGTGCACCGTCTTTTTTACTTCGAACAACGATTTCTCCAAATTGTTTCTCCGTTACCAGACGATCCTGAAGCGTAACACCATAAGTAAACTCAGTACCGGGAGGTGCGGGTTCAGCCCCGAATTTTCCTCCGGGACTAATCATGTTTTGGGCGTTCAGGGCATTTTTTACATCATCAACCGTAACACCCAGTTTGCTCATGACATCGGCCTTTAACCAGATACGCATCGAATAGTCACTGCCTCCAAAAAGCGCAACCTCTCCAACACCTTTTATACGAGCCAGTTGATCTACAATATTGATACTGGCATAATTGTTTAGAAATTTAGCGTCGTATTTCGGATTGTTTGAGGTAACAGTAAACAGCATCATCGGGAAGGATAAGGACTTTTTTACCACAACCCCCTGCTGTTTTACACTGGAAGGCATAAAAGGCGAAGATTGATTTTGCCTGTTTTGAGTGAGCATATTGGCATTGTCCAAATTAGTACCCACATCAAAAGTTACCTCAATGGTACAAGCACCATCAGAAGTATTGGTAGATTTCATGTACAGCATATTTTCTACACCATTTACCTTTTGTTCAATAGGTGTAGCAACAGCTTGTTCAACATTCAGCGCATTGGCACCTGTAAAACTCGTATTGATTTTAACAACAGGTGGGTTAATGTCAGGGTATTGCGAAATAGGTGTTTTTTGTAATGCCAGTAATCCGAGTATCACAATAATAATACTCATTACAATAGCAACGATTGGTCTTCGAACGAAAAATTCTCCCATGATACGTGGTGTATAAGTTATTTAGTTGCCGCAGCTTGTGTCTGACCTAATTGCCATTGAATTACTTTTGGTGTAATAGGACTTCCATTTTTTAATAATGAAGTACCTCCCATAGCTATTTTGTCTCCGGGTTTTAAGCCATCTTCTATTACGTAACCATCTTTTACAGCCGGCCCGGGTTTTACGATTTGCATGTTGACTTTATTGTCTTTGCCCAATACGTAAACCTGATAAATACCCTGTACTTCAATAACAGCACGTTGTGGAATCACGATCGCATCTTTACGAACGTCTGTAAGCAATCCGATTTTTACATATTGTCCCGGACGTAATAATTTGTCAGGATTTGAAAATGCCGCTTCAAATGTTATCGCGCCTGTAGAAGGATCAATCTGTCTGTCGGCGAAACTGACTTTACCCGTTTCAGGATAAGTCGAACCGTCGGATAATTTCAGAGAAACTGTAGCACCGGAACCTTTTAAAGAAGAATTAGGTTTGTTGAATTCTCTAAACAAACGAAGAAATTCCTGTTCGCTCATGGTAAATCGAACCCTGACATCACCTAGATCAGAGATTGTATTTAGAACTGATGCCGCACCAGGTCTCACATAATCGCCTACTCTTACTTTTGATATTCCGATTAAACCTGAAATTGGTGCGATAATACGGCAATAGCCCAGTTCGATTTTTGAATTTTCCAGAGAAGCCTGAGACGCTTTAATTTTAGCCTGAGACGCACTGTAGGCTGATTTAGCCGAAATTAATTCTCTTTGACTAACCGCATTTATCTTCGCTAATGGCGCTATCATGTCTAAATCGGCTTTGGTTTTTGCCAAACCGGCTTGCGATTCTGCCAGTGTCCCTGCGGCTTCGTCCATTTTGGTTTTATAAGGAAGAGGGTCAATAGTGTACAACACCTGCCCTTTGGTAACAAAACCACCTTCTTTAAAATTCTGACTCAAAATAATACCATCAACACGAGGATTTATCTGAATGTCTGACTGACCATAAGTCTGTCCGGTGTATTCGGATTCTACATTTACATCCTGATTTAAAACAGTAAGAACTGAAATTTCAAGAGGTTTGGGTGGTGGCGGAGTTTCTTTTTTACAGGCTGAAAGAAAGAAAAGGAGGAGAATTGCAGAAGGATAAAATTTGTTCATTTTTAATTTATATTAAGATGTATTAATATTCAACTAACTAGAAACCAAATATGTGCATAGCTAAGTTAACATTTTTTTAGCAAAAAGTAAAAAAAAGAATTTCTGCAGCTGTTCTGTTTACTTACGACGGTATTTGGATTAACCCTTTTACAGAAACAGGATGGGCTTTTGAATGATAAAATAACAAGCATCTATAAAATTGGGGCTTTTTTCTGAGATGAAAAAATGAGATGAAATGTTAATAGCATTTTTAATCTGAAAATAAATGGTACTTTTGCACCAGATTTAAAAAAAATCAAACTTATTCTTAACTTAAAACTGTTTATAGCATGCAACTGTATAACACTTTGAGCGCAGAAGAAAGAGCCATCATGATCGATGATGCCGGTAAACAACGACTAACGTTGTCTTTCTATGCGTATGCCAAAATTGAAGATCCCAAAAAATTTCGCGACGATTTATTTATTGCCTGGAACAAGCTTGATGCTTTAGGCCGAATTTATGTGGCTAACGAAGGTATTAATGCTCAGATGAGTATTCCTGCCGAAAATTTGGAAGCTTTTAGAACAACTCTGGAAGTGTACGATTTCATGAAAGGCATTCGTTTGAATGAAGCCGTAGAACATGATGATCATTCCTTTTTAAAACTAACGATCAAAGTTCGTCACAAAATTGTTGCCGACGGTTTGAATGACGAAACTTTTGATGTAACCAATATTGGCATTCACCTGAAAGCCAAAGAATTTAATGCCATTCTTGACGATCCTGATACAATTGTGGTTGATTTTAGAAATCACTACGAGAGTGAAGTAGGGCACTTTAAAAATGCAATTACTCCTGATGTTGAAACTTTTAGAGAAAGTTTACCAATCATCAACGAACAGCTTCAAAATCATAAAGAAGATAAAAACCTTGTGATGTATTGCACCGGAGGAATTCGTTGCGAAAAAGCAAGTGCCTATTTTAAGCACCAGGGTTTTAAAAATGTCTATCAATTAGAAGGAGGTATCATCAATTACGCCAAACAAATTGAGGAAGAAGGTCTGGAAAGCAAATTCATCGGAAAAAACTTTGTGTTTGATAATCGTTTAGGGGAAAGAATTACAGAAGATATTATTTCGCAA
The DNA here is from genome assembly GCF_025947365.1 of Flavobacterium sp. N502540. Taxonomy (NCBI): domain Bacteria; kingdom Pseudomonadati; phylum Bacteroidota; class Flavobacteriia; order Flavobacteriales; family Flavobacteriaceae; genus Flavobacterium; species Flavobacterium sp. N502540. The sequence goes on along the minus strand of NZ_CP110012.1, from coordinate 1,546,839 downwards.
TGTCACCAATGCGGAAAACCTTGTGACAATCATACCAATTGTGAAAACGATGGCTGCCATTTATTGTTTATTCAGTGCGATGAATGTAAATCGGCAATGGAAAACTGTTGTTCAACAGAATGTCTGGAAATTATCCACATGCCTTTAGTAGATCAGGTTCGATTGAGAACCGGAAAACAAGTTGGAAACAAAGTTTTCAGAAAAGGAAAATCGGAAAATTTGAAATTCAAACATTCAGGCGATTTACCCAATACAGCTTTGGCCGCAGCAGAAAAACCTGTTGATATTCGTCAGAAAGTAAAAGTAAAAAAAGCACTTCTTGGAAAAGCAGAACATTATTATGTAAAAGCACAGGTGGCACAGTTTACGATTGAAAACCAAGAGTTAAACAGTGGTGACAAAATCTTAATCTCAGGACCAACAACCGGTAATCAGGAATTGGTTTTAGAAAGACTGATTGTGAACGGAGCCGAAACTTCAACCGCTAAAATTGGTGATAAAGTTACTTTTGAAGTTCCTTTCAGAATCAGATTGTCTGATAAATTATATAAAATTATAAACTAACAGTAAATAAATATCTGTAAAATTAAAGCAGATTTAAATTATCGTTTTTTAGAATAGCAAAACCCTATTTTGTGTAATAAACAAAATAGGGTTTTAAATTATAATTAGTAGGTGTTTACCAGTAAACATCGTTTTCTTCTCCTTAGTATTTATCTGTAAAGAGTAAAATGACCAATAATTTTTCTATTGTCTCGGTCGTTTAAAGTTATTTCATACCAGTAATCACCGGAAGGCAGTTCAGCACCATTGTATTTTCCGTTCCATTTTTGATCGTAATTATTGGTTGTAATGGTGCGTCCGTATCGGTCAAAAATAATATAGGTTAGGTTTTTGTTGTTGCCTAAGCAGCCCGGAGCCCATTCGTCGTTTATGCCATCACCGTTTGGGGTGAAATAATTAAGGATGCAAATATCGTTTTTAATAGTGTATTCAAAGTATTTCGAAGTGGAGGCGGTACATCCATTTTCATCAGTAACGGTAACGGTATAGAGGCCGGATTCGGTAATGACAAATCTGTTGGATTGACCACTGGGGCTTCCATTTAGGGAATATTCATATTTTGAAGTTCCTCCACTTGCTATAGCTACAATTTCATTTTGTTCGCCCTCTGTTAAGGTTAAAGTTAGTGGATTTGCCAGGTTACTTATTTTTACTTCAACATTCAGAAAGTCGCTTTCTGTATTAGAAACACTATCCTTTTGCTTAAGCTTGTAAGTTGTGTCAGCGGTCAGGACTGAAGTTGTAAATACAGAACCTTCATAAAGTAGCTTTGTTCCGGTAGCATCGTACCAGTAAAAAGTTGCATTAGGAACCCCTGTAGCGGTAAGGGTAGCGGTTGTTTCATAACATATTGTCGTGCCAGGTGCAACGGGAATAGCAATATTAGGAATGTATTCAAAATACTTTGTAACAGTGGTACTACATCCATTTGCATCTGTAACCGTAACCGCATAGGTGCCGGATTTATCAATGGTGAATTTGTTGGAGGGGCCACTAGAGCCTCCGTTTATGGAATATTGATATGCTGGTTTTCCTCCGCTTGCGTTTGCTGTGATCTCATTTTGGCTATTTCCTGTTAGCGTTAAAGTTAGTGGGTTTGCCAGATTGTCTATTTTGACAGTAACATTTACAAAATTGCTTTCACAATTAGAAATAGTATCTTTTTCTTTCAGCTTATAACTTGTATCAGTTGTCAGGACAGGAGTCGTAAAGATGGGTCCTTCATAAAGCAGATTTGTTCCTGTAGCATCATACCAGTAGAAAATTGCATTAGGAATTCCAGTTGCTGTAAGTGTGGTAGTTGTTCCGTTGCATATTGTTTTGTCAGTTGCTGAGGGAGGAGCAATGGAGGCGGTAAAATTTACAGCATCCAGAAAATTACCAATTGTTGGGTCTCCGGTTGAAGTTGATATCGCTTCGAAAATAAAACGGATTTTGGTGAGACCTTTTGGAATCTGATAAGTGCCGGTGTATAATTTCCATGCCGTATCTGTTGAGGCTGTCATGATAGTAGTATAAGGACCTCCGGGAGGGCCTGCTTTTAGTGCCATTTTATCAACACCGCGTCTACCCATGTGAGCAAACGAGTAATTAAAATAAGTTGTGGTTGAGGTATCATAGTCTTGATACAGCCCTGAAAACTGATAGGCATTAAGTTCTACAAATTGCCTTCCACTGTATGCGTATTTCCCTTCATTGCCATTAGCCCAAAACTCTATGATATCATCAGTAGCCGTCGTTCTCCAGCCAAGCAAAGAAACGGGAAGTTTGTTTTGGTTGATAAATTCAAGACCTTGAGCGAAAGCAGGGTATTCAAAATCTGCGTTTATGGTTTGAACCGTACATTGACCATTTACTAAAGAAGACAGTATAATTAGAGTAAAAACTACAATCGTTTTTGCGAAATTAACCTTCTTTGTTGAATCCGTTTTTTGTTTTAGTAAATGGAATCCGTTGATAGAGGTATAAAAAGACATTTTTACCATAGAGTGAATTAGAAGGGAGTAAAATGTTCTTTTTTTGCTTATTGCTAAAAGCTTCATAATTAAGCAAAAAGATTTACAGATTCCTGAATACAAACGGTTACGTTTTACTATCCTTGCATTTTTATGATTGAATAACTAGTGAAAATCTATTCAAAATTATTAAGATTCAATCGTAGATTTGGTGTACAATCAATACTTGGTAAACTTGAAGTAATAGTTGGAAGAGTTCAATGACATTTTGGACAATCCGAATATGATAGTAGTCAATTTTAGAAATGACTACGGGAGTGAGGTAGGATATTTTAAAAATGCAAATACTCAAGATGTTGAAACTTTAAGAGAATGTTTGCCTGTAATCAACGATTAGCTCTGGAATCATAAAAAAAAAAAGAAACCTATTCTGATAAATTATATAAGATTCTGGATTAAGATCTGGATTGTTATTAAATAAAAAAACCTAACAGATTTCAAATGCTGTTAGTTTTTTTATACCCCAAAAACAACAAACCCGACAGGTTTCAAAAACCTGTCGGGCTTAGTTTATAAGAGGAGAAAAGTTTTTTATGTATGCTTATTTGTATGCTGGTAAATAAGCATTACTCAATTACAAAACCTGGTTCTACCTGAACATATTGTGTTTTCTGATCCCGAACTAAAAAAAGGACATAATTACTGAGGTATTCTGCTAATTCATAATCATTTAGCTTTTGAGTTTTGTCTTTATTGTAAAATCGGGAGGAGTGGACGAATTCTTCAATGGAAAGGAGATTTTTAAACTTTATATGATTTGATGACTGGACTTTTCGTAAAAAAAAGGCACCGGAAGTAGCGGCATTACCACTGTCGCTAAGATAAAAATGATCTGGAATTTGAGCGTACGTCTTTACGTATTTTGTATCCAGTTTAAAACAGAGAGTGTCCTTTACTTTATTTACGATAGCATCCTCTCCTTTTCCAATTGGATAATAAGAGTTGTATTCCAAAAACCTTGGTTCTATAAATTCATCACCGTGAACAAAGTAAATTTTGTATTTGTTTGTTAATGAATCTTTCAGTTTCCATTTGTCTACTATTTTGTTGTATTTCCCGTCAAGATAAAACGTTCTGTTTTCAATATAATCTTTTATGGACAGCACTTTTTTCGGTTTTAGATTTTTCGTCAAATAACCATTTCCAACAAAGTAGATGTACCCATTTGTTTGGGTATGTTTCATTTGCTCCTTGTGTGCCCCTTCCATTTCAGAGTAAGTTCTGTTCGAAAGATTAGGAGTAATTGTGGGGGATATGCTGTAATAAGGATCAATATTGAAGAATAAGGTATCCTTTGTTCTTATCTGAGCTTTGATATTGCCAGCGATAAAGAATACTATCAGGATAAATACAATATGTTTTTTCATATTTAGCAGAGTTTTGTATGGTTAGTTTGGACAAGGTGCCGGTTTGGTTAACATGTTGGCTCTTCTTGCCAGATTTTCTATTTCAGCCTTTTTAGCAGCAGGAAGATCATTCCAGGCTTTAACGTTACTGTCTTTTAAACCTCCCCAGGCCATAGCTTCATAAAAGGCATCGCTTGGTTGTTCTCCATAATAATCCGTATATTTATTGTAATCACTTCCGAGCATGTTTTTATGAAAATCTTTTAGTGCATTCTTCATGCTTTCAAGATATAAAGCAGCCATTGCGCCATGTTGATTACCGTAAGCGTCATAAGTATTTTTAAAATCAAGGATTCCCGTAGCTGTATTTGTGGTGTTTAATTTTCTAAAAATGTCGGCATGTATGTATTCGTGCAAAATGGTTCTGGCAGCGTCCAGAGCAGAATGAGCATTTATTCGGGAAGTATTTATTTCTATTTCGATTACATTATTTTTGGGCGGATGAGTCGCTCCATTGACTTCACTGGTAACTCCGTCTTTGGTAACAAATACCCGATCTTTAGATCCGATTTTTATGTCAAATTCAGATTTCCCCTTAAAATTAGATAATAAGTCCTGTACAAACGAATCTCCTTTTTGATCCAGTAAATCATTCAAACACTTTTCTTTTCCGGTAAGTTGGTTTGTAATGTTCAAAGGATTTGATGATGAACCGCCACCGCTGCCAAAAATACCACCACCAATTGGTACTATTGGAGGATTTACAGGATTTGTAATAGGGTTGGGCCAAGGACTGCCTCCAGGACCTGTTACGACTACTTCGTTTAGTTTAATAGCACCTTCGTCGCCGTGGCAGTTATTACAAACACCTGCTCCACTTGATTTCGAAAAAAGATTATTACCATTGGCTATCCCTTGTTTATAACTATCTTTTCTCGTTTCCATGGTCTCTAAGTTAGTAATTCTTACTTCACCGGTAAACGATTCCAGTATTTTGTGTGTGGCTATTTTTTGCAGATCCTCTATTTCCTGAGCATCTTTAAAATTAAAACTCCATAATTTTCCCGTGATATTATAATCGTTGATTTCCAGAATAATTTTTTGCAAAAGAAAAGAGTTGGAAGATTTTACTGGAATTATAGCAACAAAAGAAGTTTCGGTGCTTTGCTGATAAAGGGCTGCGGAGTTCCAAAGTACATCCTTTTCGCTAATAGTACTTTTTGAGCTTAACCATTCTTTTGAACGGATAAGTAATGCTGATTCCTGTTTTTCAATACTGGTGTAATCATTTTCAGGAGAACAGCTGAAGATTAGTAAGCATAATAGAACAATCGTTAACAGATTGTAAAGGTGTTTTTTCATGAGATTATTTTTATTAAAACTGAATAAATTTAGAGCAAAAATATTCAGAAGATTTTTTATAAGAAAAAATATATGATTTGATATTTAAAGAATAAAATTGTACGGAAAAGCCTCTAAAAATGATGTAGAATGAGTTAGAAAAGATGGATTTAAGAGACCAAAAAATGCGTTTTTGACTAAAAATGAGACATTTCTTCATTTAACATCCCTTTAGTTTTAATGGATAAAAAGCAAACTAAAAAAAATACTATCTTTACCGATCAAACGTTTATGAACTTAAGTCGCGTTTTTGCGACACTACATATATAATTATGGCATGTACAAGTTGTTCAACCTCCGATGGTGGCGCACCAAAGGGTTGTAAAAATAATGGGACTTGCGGCACCGATAGCTGCAATAAATTGACGGTTTTCGATTGGCTCGCAAACATGAGTCCGTCCAATGGAGAGGCGATTTTTGATTGTGTTGAGGTTCGTTTTAAAAACGGACGTAAAGAATTCTTTAGAAATTTAGAAAAATTAACGTTAAGTATTGGTGATATTGTAGCAACTGTTGCTTCACCGGGACATGATATTGGAATTGTAACTTTGACAGGCGAATTGGTAAAAATTCAAATGAAGAAAAAAGGAGTAAATCCTGAAAGTAATGAGGTCCCTAAAATTTACAGAAAAGCTTCTCAGAAAGATATTGATATCTGGTCTGTAGCACGTGATCGTGAAGAACCAATGAAAGTTCGTGCACGTGAATTGGCCATCCAGCATAAACTGGAAATGAAAATTTCTGATATTGAATTTCAGGGAGACGGGTCAAAAGCTACGTTTTATTACACCGCAAATGACAGAGTCGATTTCAGACTTTTAATTAAAGATTTTGCCAAAGAATTCAGTACCAGAGTCGAAATGAAGCAGGTTGGTTTCCGTCAGGAGGCAGCCCGTTTGGGAGGAATTGGTTCTTGCGGACGTGAACTCTGCTGTTCAACCTGGTTAACCGATTTTAGAAGTGTGAATACTTCGGCAGCACGTTACCAACAGCTTTCACTGAATCCTCAAAAGTTGGCAGGACAATGTGGAAAACTAAAATGCTGCCTGAACTATGAGTTAGATACTTACATGGACGCGCTAAAAGACTTTCCGGATTACGATACCAAATTGGTAACCGAAAAAGGAGATGCTATTTGCCAGAAACAAGATATTTTTAAAGGCCTTATGTGGTTCGCCTATACCAATAATTTTGCGAATTGGCATGTTTTAAAAATCGATCAGGTAAAAGAAATTATTGCCGAAAACAAACAAAAAAACAAAGTTTCTTCACTGGAAGATTTCGCTATTGAAGTAACTTCTGAACCAGAGAAAGACTTTAACAATGCAATGGGGCAGGAGAGTTTAACCCGTTTCGATCAGCCAAAAAGAAAGAAAAAGCCAAGTCGTAAACGCAAACCAAATGCTGAGAATGCAGTTGTGGCTGCTCCGAACAAACCGCAGCAAGCCAATAATAATACAAACAAGCCGGCTGGTGGCAATCCGAATAAATCGAATAAACCACAAAACAAACAAAATCAATCGAACAAGCCCAAAAATTCGAACGATAAAAAGCCAGCCGAGCCAAGAAAACCTATAATTATTACTAAAAATGAGAATAAAAAGTAGTGGAATTCTTCTTTTGTCAGCAATCCTCCTTTTTTCCTGCGATAAAAAAAGAGTATTTGACGAATACAAATCTGTTGGAAGTGCCTGGAACAAAGACAGTATTGTAACCTTTGATCTGCCGGTTTTAGATTCTACCAAAAGATACAACCTGTTTGTAAATTTGAGAGACAATAACAATTATCCGTTCAATAATTTGTTTTTGATTGTAGCTATCGAAACACCAAGCGGTTTTACCAAAGTGGATACTTTAGAATATCAAATGGCAAATCCTGACGGTAGCCTGATGGGGAATGGCTTTACAGACATTAAAGAAAGTAAGCTGTTTTACAAAGAAAACGTAAAGTTTAGAGGAAAATACAAAGTACATATCAAACAAGCGGTCAGAGAATCAGGTAAAATTCCGGGAGTTCAGGCCTTAGAAGGTATTACAGATGTTGGTTTTAGAATAGAACAAAAAGATTAGAAAAATAGTTATGGCTGCTAAGAAAAACAATCAATCCAATAGCGTTAAAGATATTAATTACTACAAAAAGAAGTTCTGGAGAATTTTTGCCTATAGTTTATTAGGAGTTCTTGCCTTCTTTTTATTTGCCTCATGGGGGTTATTCGGTTCAATGCCTTCTTTTGAAGATTTGGAGAATCCGGATTCTAATTTGGCCACCGAAATCATTTCGTCTGATGGAGTGGTAATCGGTAAATATTTCAAAACCAACAGGTCACAGCTTAAATATTCTGACTTGCCAAAAAATCTGGTAGATGCTTTGGTGGCAACTGAAGATGCTCGTTTTTATGAGCATTCCGGAATTGATGGACGTGGGACTTTACGTGCTGCTTTTTCTTTGGGGACAAATGGAGGAGCCAGTACCATAACACAGCAATTGGCCAAACAGTTATTTCATCGTGGTGGATCTAGCTTTTTACCTTTTAGGATAGTGCAAAAAATAAAAGAATGGATTATTGCCATTCGTCTGGAAAGACAATATACCAAAAATGAGATTTTAGCGATGTACTGCAACGTTTATGATTTCGGAAATTATGCTGTTGGGGTAAGTTCGGCAGCTCAGACCTATTTTTCCAAAGATCCTAAAGACTTAACTATTGACGAATCGGCAATTTTAGTTGGAATGTTTAACAATTCATCTCTTTATAATCCTTTGCGTAACCCTGTTGGGGTAAAAAACCGTCGTGATGTTGTACTGGGACAAATGGTAAAAGCCAAGATGATAACCAAATCTGAAAAAGAGAAATATCAGGCATTGCCAATCGCTTTAAAATTCAAATTGGAAAGTCACCGTGAAGGAACCGCTACTTATTTCAGAGAATACCTGCGTGATTATATGAAAAAATGGGTGGCAGAAAATAAAAAACCGGACGGTTCAGATTATGATATCTACAAAGATGGATTGAAAATTTACACCACTATCGATTCAAGAATGCAATTGCATGCAGAAGAAGCAGTTTCGGAACACATGAAAAACTTGCAACAGCAATTTTTTATTGAAATGAAAACCAATAAAAATGCGCCGTTTGTAAACATTACACAAGCAGAAACAGACCGTATCATCATGCAGGCGATGAAGAATTCGACGCGTTGGGCCCTTATGAAAGAGATGGATAAAAGTGATGAAGACATCATTGCTTCGTTTAAAGTGAAGACCAAAATGCGTGTATTCACCTGGAAAGGAGAACGTGATACCGTGATGACTCCACTTGATTCTATTCGTTATTTTAAACACTTCCTGCAATCTGGTTTAATGGCGATGGAACCTCAAACCGGAAACATTAAAGCATGGGTAGGTGGAATTAATTATAAATATTTCCAATACGATCACGTAGGGCAGGGAGCACGACAGGTAGGATCTACATTCAAACCGTTTGTGTATGCAACTGCTATTGAGCAGTTAAACATGTCTCCTTGCGATTCTATTCTGGACGGACCTTTTATGATTCACAAAGGGCGTCACAATGTTACTGCTGACTGGGAACCAAGAAACTCTGATAACAGATATCGTGGAATGGTAACGCTAAAACAAGGTCTTGCCAATTCGATCAATACCGTATCAGCTAAGTTAATCGACAGAACAGGTCCAGAAGCTGTAGTAGAGTTAACACACAAATTAGGTGTTAAAACCGAAATCCCTCCTCAGCCCTCTATTGCACTTGGTGCAGTAGATATTACGGTTGAAGATATGGTGGCTGCATATAGTACCTTTGCCAATCAGGGAGTATATGTAAAACCGCAGTTTTTAAGCCGTATTGAGAACAAAAGCGGTGAGGTGATCTATGAGCCTATTCCGGAATCTCATGACGTTTTAAACAAAGATATTGCCTTTGCAGTAATTAAATTATTAGAAGGAGTTACAGAAACCGGTTCAGGTGCACGTTTGCGTACAGAAGGCGGAGGAAGCGGTGACAACCGTTGGACTGGATATCCGTACATGTTCAGAAACCCGATTGCAGGTAAAACCGGAACCACTCAAAATCAGTCAGACGGTTGGTTTATGGGAATGGTACCAAATCTGGTAACCGGAGTCTGGGTAGGTTGTGAAGACCGTTCAGCACGTTTTAAAAGTTTGACTTACGGACAAGGAGCTACAGCAGCTTTACCAATTTGGGGGTATTTCATGAAATTGTGTTATGCCGACCCGGGATTACAGGTTTCAAAATCAGAGTTCGAGCGTCCGGCAAACCTTTCTATAAAGGTAGATTGCTACAGCAGGCCGGCAGTGGTAAAAGATACGACACAAACAGACCAGAATACAGACGAGTTCGAACTGTAGGTTTAGTTCTTTACAAATAATAAATCCTTTTGTGATCTTCTGATACAGGAAGAATACAAAAGGATTTCTTTTTATAATGATGTAGTCTGCCACTCAACAGGCATGCGGGCAGTTCGTTTTCAAAGAGTAAAATCGGTCATTTTATTTTTTACGAAATCGTTATAATTTAATCTAAAAATCTTATTTTTATCAAAAATATACAGTAATAAAGACAGTTTGTTATGATTACAAAAAAAGTAAATAACGTTCAGGAAGCTATCGAAGGAATTGAAAGCGGAATGACTATAATGTTCGGAGGTTTCGGTTTATGCGGAATTCCTGAAAATACAATTGCAGCACTGGTAAATACTTCCATTTCAGATTTAACCTGTATTTCAAATAATGCAGGAGTGGATGATTTTGGTTTGGGATTGCTTTTGCAAAAGAAGCAAATTAAAAAAATGATTTCCTCTTATGTGGGGGAGAATGCCGAGTTTGAGCGTCAGATGCTTTCAGGAGAACTGGAAGTCGAATTGACTCCGCAAGGTACTTTAGCCGAACGCTGTCGTGCAGCACAAGCCGGAATTCCTGCGTTCTTTACACCTGCAGGTTACGGAACTGAAGTTGCCGAAGGCAAAGAAGTACGTGAGTTCAATGGAAAAATGCACATCATGGAACAGGCTTTCAAAGCGGAGTTTGCTATTGTTAAAGCTTGGAAAGGTGACGAAGCAGGAAACCTGATTTTTAAGGGAACAGCCAGAAATTTCAACGCCTGTATGGCAGGTGCGGGTAAAATTACCATCGCCGAAGTGGAAGAATTAGTTCCGGTAGGAACATTAGATCCAAATCAAATACACATTCCGGGAATTATGGTGCAGCGTATCTTTCAGGGAGAAAAGTTTGAGAAAAGAATCGAGCAGAGAACGGTAAGACAACGAGCATAATTAGAGAATTAGAAAATGTGATAATTAGTTAATTATTTGGATTGCGTAAATATTTCGCATGATCTAATTATCTAATTTCCAAATTGACACATTAGAACTATGTTGACAAAAGAAGATATTGCAAGACGTATTGCAAAAGAAGTAAAAGACCGCTATTTTGTGAACCTTGGAATTGGTATTCCAACTCTGGTAGCAAATTATGTTAGAGAAGATATTGCTGTGGAGTTTCAAAGCGAGAACGGTGTTCTTGGTATGGGGCCTTTCCCTTTTGCGGGAGAAGAAGATGCAGATATTATCAATGCCGGAAAGCAAACTATCACAACACTTCCGGGAGCCAGTTTCTTTGATTCGGCTTTTAGTTTTGGAATGATTCGAAGCCAAAAGGTAGATTTGACCATTTTAGGTGCCATGGAGGTTTCTGAAAATGGTGATATTGCCAATTGGAAAATTCCGGGTAAGATGGTAAAAGGTATGGGCGGAGCAATGGATTTGGTAGCTTCTGCCGAAAATATTATTGTTGCCATGATGCACGTTAATAAAGCAGGTGAATCAAAAATACTAAAAAAATGCTCCTTACCCTTAACTGGTGTGGGCTGCGTTAAAAAAGTAGTCACCGAGCTTGCGGTTCTGGAAGTAACCGATAAAGGTTTTAAGCTTTTAGAAAGAGCACCGGGTGTATCTGTCGAGCACATCATCGCATCAACCGAAGCTGATTTGATCATTGAAGGTGAAATTCCGGAAATGGATATCAGATAATTCTGTAATTAAGACAAATTCGCATGAAGGCTAGCTTTTAAAAGGGCTGGCCTTTTTTGTAGGAAAAAATTAAAGGAAAGCCGCCCGGTTTGTTTTTTTCTAAAAGCCTTGTATTTACTGACTTTTTCGAGTTAATGCATTAATTATCAGTAGAATAATTATTTTTTGGGCCTGTTTTTTGTGAAATCATCACAGTTTGTTAAATAAAAGTAAATTTAAAGTAAAAAACGTTGTATTTAATCGATTAACGGCAAATTTCATCGATTATTTAACTAAAATGAAATACTTTTATTTTAAAATAGAGTATTTACTTACGTTTAATATTTTATTTGTAATCCATTTAACCAAACTAAATACCACGTTATTATGAACAGAAAATTACCAAAAACCATGGCATCAGCCGTTGTTATTCTTACATTTTCAGTATCAGGATTTGCCCAAAACACAGACAAACGGGTAAGTCAGAAAAATGTATCAGAAAATGGACAACCAAGCTTAATCACTTTTAGTGATAAATCTACTTACAGAGGAACAGATTACAACACTGTTTTTAAAGAACAATTGGGTTTGAAAGACAACCAGTCCTTTTCTAAAATTAAGATAGAATCTGACAGAGAAGGTTTTACTCATGAAAAATTTCAATTGTACGAACAAGGTATTAAAGTAGAATTTGCCAATTACACCCTACATTCCAAAGACGGAAAATTAGTTTCCATGAACGGAGAGTTTTATGCTCTTCAAAATGTAAAAACAACTGCAAAATTATCCAGTAAAGCGGCTTTCGACAGAGCGGTTGCTTATACAGGAGCAAAACAATATCTATGGGAAAACCCGCAAGATGCTGCAGCAATGAACTATGAGAAGCCAAAAGGCGAATTGGTTTTATTGCCGGCAATGGAAGAACAGGGTGAAACCAGAAAGTCAGATAAGGTGAGACTGGCTTATAAATTTGATATTTATGCCACCAATCCGGTAAGCCGCGGAGATCTTTATATCGACGCAGAAACAGGAAAAGTCCTGTATTATAACGCTACCATAAAACATCTTGGTGAATACAGCCACGGAAATAAAGTAAAAACCGCCAAAGCAATACATCAAAAAGAAGACGCAAATACCAAAAAAGCTTTTGTTGCAGCCAATGCTGCGACACGTTACAGCGGAACGCAGGTGATACAAACCACCTTAAGCGGAGCGTCCTATATACTTGCTGATGCGACAAGAGGTTTAGGAATCAATACTTACAATATGAAAAAGGGAACCAGTTATACCGCTGCCGTAAATTTTACGGATGCTGATAATAACTGGACCGCTGCTGAGTATAACAATACGAACAAAGACAATGGAGCTTTGGATGCGCATTGGGGAGCTGAAAAAACATACGATTACTGGTCAACAGTACATGGAAGAAACAGTTACGACAATGCAGGTGCTATCATAAAAAGCTATGTGCATTACAGCAATGCCTACGATAATGCTTACTGGAATGGTAGTGTAATGACTTATGGTGACGGAAGCGGAACTTATTTTGACATTCTAACAGCAATTGATGTTGCCGGACACGAAATAGGACATGCTGTTTGTACTTATACAGCGAACCTGGCGTATCAAAAAGAATCTGGGGCAATGAACGAGGCGTTCTCTGATATTTGGGGGGCTTGTATTGAAAATGCAGCAGCACCAACAAAATCGATCTGGTTAATTGGTGAAGATATCGAAAGAAGATCAGGACATCTTTCTTTGCGTTCGATGAGTGATCCAAATTCTGAAGGTCAGCCGGACACTTATGGCGGAACCTATTGGATCAATCCAAATTGTACACCAACAAGCAGTAATGATTATTGCGGTGTGCATACCAATTCCGGTGTATTGAACCACTGGTTTTACATTTTGTCTGTGGGTAAATCAGGTACAAATGATATCGGAAATGCCTATAACGTAACAGGGATTACAATTGATAAAGCGGCAAAAATTGCGTACCGTCTGGAAAGCGTGTATTTAACAGCAAATTCTACTTTTGCCAATGCAAGAACTTCAGGAATACAATCGGCTATTGATTTGTATGGTGCCGGTTCACCGGAAGTTATTGCTACCACCAATGCATTTTATGCCGTAGGTGTTGGAGCTGCGTATGTGGACTCAAATGATACAACTGCGCCAACTGCGCCAACAAATCTTGCTGCTTCCGGTACAACGGGGTCAACAACTAATTTGACATGGACCGCTTCAACAGATAATGTAGGGGTTACCGGATATGATATTTACCAGGGAACAACTTTAAAAGGTTCTTCTACTACAACAAGTTATACCGTAACAGGTTTAACAGCATTGACAGCGTATAGCTTTAGTGTAAAAGCCAAAGATGGAGCAGGAAATGTTTCAACAGCAAGTAATGTTGTAAATGTTACGACTACAGCTGCATCTTTAAACTACTGTAATTCTCAGGGGAACAGTACTGTAGACGAGAGAATTGGAAAAGTGGTATTCGGTACCATCAACAACACTTCAACAGGAACAACCGGTTATGAAAACTATACCGCTATTTCTACAAATGCTGCCAGAGGAACAGCTTATACAATAACAATTACTCCGGTTTGGACTTCTACTATTTACAGTGAAGGATATGCTGTTTTTATTGATTACAACCAAGATGGGGATTTTACTGATGCAGGTGAAACAGTTTGGACGAAAGCAACTTCTACAGCGTCTACAGCTACAGGAACCATTACAATTCCGGCTACAGCAACACTGGGTACAACAAGACTTAGAGTTTCTATGAAATACAACGGAATACCAACTTCTTGTGAGTCATTTTCTTATGGACAAGTAGAAGATTATTCGATCAATATCACAGCTTCAGGAGCTATTGTAAATCAGGAAATTGCAGCAGGATTAGTTGAAACTAATGAAACAGCAAGATTTGCATTGTATCCAAATCCGGTTGTTGATGAATTAAATATTTCATTGGCAGATAATACAGGATATACTTTCAGAATTACAAATACATTAGGTCAGCAAGTGAGTTCAGGAGAGCTTTCAGGAAATCCTATTGATGTGAGAACTTTAAAAACAGGACTTTATGTTATCGAGTTGAATAATGGTACTAAAAGAATCGTTAAGAAATTCGCCAAAAAATAAAAATGTTAGTTTAAAAAACGAAAAGCCTCGCAATTTGCGGGGTTTTTTTATGGAGTTCCCCAATGTAATTTTTGTATGTCACGGTTAGACCGCTTTTTGTAAGTTTGTTTGTTCAGTAATCCTAAAAAAGATCATGATGAAATTGTACGTATTGCTTTTTTTGTATGCCATTAGTTTTAGTAGTTTTTCTCAGAACAACGTGCTGGTTTTTCAATCTGATTTTGGGTTGAAAGATGGAGCGGTATCAGCAATGAAAGGAGTTGCAATGGGAGTTTCAACAGACTTGAAAATATTTGATCTGACCCACGAAATTCCGGCATTTAATATTTGGGAGGCTGCTTACCGCTTGTCACAAACCGCACAGTATTACCCCGCAGGAACTGTATTTGTATCTGTTTGTGATCCGGGAGTGGGAACCGCAAGACATTCTGTGGTTTTACGCACCAAATCAGAACATTATTTTGTAACTCCCGATAATGGAACTTTGACTTTAATTGCAGAACAATTAGGAATCCAGGAAATTCGTGAAATTGATGAAGTAAAAAACCGTCGACAAAATTCAAATGAATCGTATACCTTCCATGGACGTGATGTATATGCTTTTACCGGAGCACGATTAGCCTCAAAAACGATTGCATTTGAAGAAGTAGGTCCTAAGCTGCCTAATGAAGTGGTGAAAATTGATTATCAGAAACCGGTTTTAGAAAATGGAGTTATTAAAGGAGGTATTCCGGTTTTGGATATTCAGTATGGCAATGTATGGACAAATATCGATAAAAAGACCGCCGAAAATTTAGGCTTGAAAGCAGGAGATGCGGTGAGGGTTAAGGTTTTTAATGGTGCTAAAAAAGTGTACGAAGGAAAACTGAAATTAGTAAATACATTTGGTGAAGCAGCAATTGGTACAGATGTTTGTTACTTCAACAGTCTTTTAAATTTCTCGCTCGCAGTCAATCAGGGGAATTTTTCAGAAAAGTATAAAGTGTATAGCGGAGCCCATTGGAGTATTTTGCTAAGCAGATAAAATAAAAAACCGCCTAACTAGGCGGTTTTTTATTTTATAAATTTTGCTGTCGGACAATTTCAGAAGAAAATCTTCTTTAAATAAATCTTTTATTTTCTTATCCGTTGCGCTTATTGTAAATTGAATGAGGCTCCTAAACTGAAAGTTGTCTGATTGTTTAAATGACCAAATACATCGTTGTTGTTTCCATATTTTGCAATTGGAAATCCAATCTCTGTGAAAACACCAAATCCGTCCGTAAAGAAATAACGTCCGCCAACATGACCTCCAAAGTTGCGCAATCCTAAACTTAAACCAGGGTAAACATCCAATTGTTTAACCCCAATAACACTGCTTAGGTTAGCATTAATTCTTGCTTTGGCATCAAAACGATCACTAAAGTCAGGTTTTAAATCCGTGTATGGCGTTGGATTGTTATGATAGAAACCATTAAAGTTGTCTACTCCTAATAAATAATTGGCGACAAATCCAAAAGAGAAATTTTCTCCAAGGCCAAAATCTACCGAACCCTGAATTCCGGAACCACCATCTTGTATGTTAGCACCAACATTCACTCTAATATCTCCTTTTCCTTTAAAAGCCTCTTGTGCTTGTGTGAATCCAAATGACACTAAAAACAAAAGTGTAATTACCTTTTTCATAAATATAAATTTTAATTATTTTTTAAAGTGCAAAAATAACCTTTTTAGGAGTTAATTCCTGCCTTTTTCAGAAGAATACAATTCATTTAACGGTTCGCTCTGCCAGAATTCTTTAGTGTCAACATCTAGAATAGTCAGCGGGCCTTTAAAAGCAGCGCCGGTATCGACGTTCCATATGTTTGCTTTTTGTACAGGTGTTGTTTCGCCAATTCGGGTCACGGGAGTATGTCCGATATAGATTTCTTTATACAGCGTAAAACGCTTAGGATAAAGTGCATCACCGATTTTTAAATTAGGATCTAGCGAAAGAGCCGTCTCCCAAAGCGTCCTGTCCCAATAGAATAATTTTGGAAAATATTCGTATTTGATGCCATTCAGATTGGTAAAACCTGCGTGAACAAATAATCGGTTTTGATCGTCAAGGTAATAATCTTCCAATGATTCGAGGAAAGCGATATGTGTCTGTTTTTCTTCCGCACTCAGTTTTTCGTAAGCCAGAACAGTTGCTTCGCCACCATGTTTGAACCATAAAGTTTCATCAACTTCTTCGGTTTTGCTTTTAAACCAGGACAAAAGTAGTTCATCGTGATTTCCTCTGATGCAAATACAGTTCTGTTTGCTCTTTAAGTTTATTAAATATTCAATTACTTGTGGAGATTGGCTCCATCCGTCAACATAATCGCCTAAAAAAATAAGAGTATCTTGTGTGGTAACTTTGGCTTTTTTCATCACTTGTTCAAGCGCGAGTAATCCGCCGTGTATGTCGCCTATAACAAATGTTCGCATTTTAATTCTTTAATGTAGAAATACAAAAATAACGAAAAGGATTCGTTTGAGACTATTAACTTCAGAATCTTTACAAAGGGTGTGGCTTGAATCGTTACAGGGAGGATTATCATTTGGGGTGACTGGAGAGGTTATTTTTATGATTATTTTCGATACTTTTTGTGCCTTTCCTCTTTAAATTTGTAGTATGTCCGAAACCCCAACATATCGAAAAATCATTCATATTGATATGGATGCTTTTTATGCTTCGGTAGAGCAGATGGATAATCCCGCTTTGCGCGGAAAACCTGTTGCTGTTGGTGGATCAGAGAATAGAGGCGTAGTCTCGGCTGCAAGTTACGAAGCACGAAAATTTGGTGTACGAAGTGCCATAAGTGGTGTTCTGGCCAAAAAATATTGTCCGGAAATTATTTTCGTTCGTCCGCGATTTGACCGTTACAAAGAGATCTCGAATAAAATTCATAAAATATTTCATGACTATACAGATCTGGTTGAGCCTCTTTCGCTGGACGAAGCTTATCTTGATGTGACACAAAACAAGAAAGGCAACCCAAGCGCAAGTTTGCTTGCACAGGAAATCAGACTCCGAATTCTAAATGAAGTGGGACTCACGGCTTCTGCGGGGATTTCGATTAATAAGTTTGTAGCGAAAATTGCATCGGATGTTAACAAACCAAATGGACAGAAAACCGTTAATCCGGATGAGGTTTTAAGTTTTTTGGAAGAACTGCCCATTCGGAAGTTTTACGGTGTTGGAAAAGTGACCACCGAAAAAATGTACCAATTGGGAATCTTTACAGGAGCAGATCTTAAGAGCAAAGACGTAGCGTTTTTGGAGAAACATTTCGGAAAATCGGGGGCTTTTTATTACAATGTTGTTCGCGGAATTCATAATAGTGAAGTAAAAGCATCTCGTGTAACGAAATCAGTTGCGGCAGAGCACACCTTCGATGTCAACTTATCCTCTGAAATTTTTATGCTCGAACAGCTTGAAAAGATTGCAGCATCTTTAGAAAAACGATTAAAAAAGTATAACATCTCAGGTAAGACCGTGACACTTAAAATCAAATACAGCGATTTTACGCAACAAACGCGTAGTAAGACATTGCCATACTTTATTTCCGATAAAAGTTTGATTTTAGAGACCGTAGAGGAGCTTCTGTATCAGGAACGAATGAAAGATTCAGTTCGATTGCTTGGCATTTCGCTAAACAATCTAAATACAGAAGAAAAAAAGGCAGTAGTAGTCCAGCTTAAATTTTCCTTCTAATTGCATTAAGGAATAATTAAATTGTATAATTTATCCTTTTGTGATGAATTTTCTCTCTATCTTTGAGTAAAAGAGTCCATTAACATTGAATCATTCGCAATGAAAACGAATAAATTTGAAGAAGTTTCTCATCGTAATTCAGTCCCTATTATGGCTTGGGATTTTCATTGTGAGCATTTAAAAGAATTAAAAGCAATTCTTACTGATGTAAAGAAAGTGAATAAAATTTCGAGTCAGTTTATCTGGGACGCCAAAAATCTGGAAATTGAAGAACGAATAAAAAATGAAGTTGTCCTGGTTACCGATTTGGATTTGAAGATCGTTTTTGCTTCAAATGGAATCAGAAAAATGACAGGTTATAAGGAAGAAGAAGTTTTGGGTAAAACTCCGAAAATGTTTCAGGGACCGGCTACTTCAAAAGTTGTGCTTAAAGAAATAAAAGAAGCCATTCAGCAACGAATTCCTTTTGAAAAAACAATTGAAAACTACAGAAAAGATGGCAGAACCTATAAATGTAAAATCAATGCACGTCCTGTTTTTAATTTAAAAGGACAGTTGTCTCATTTTATTGCTTTCGAAAGGGAAGAATTGGGTTAAGGCTCTAAGATTCTAAGGTACTGAGATACTGAGATACTGAGACGCAAAGGTTCAGAGAATAATACTTAGTAAACAATAAAACCGCCCTAAGGCGGTTTTATTGTTTTAAAAACTTAGAATCTTAGTACCTTAGAATCTAAGAACCTTGATTAGTCTACAGATTTTCAAAAAAATCATTTCCTTTATCATCCGTAATAATAAAAGCCGGGAAATCTTTAACGGTAATTTTACGAACCGCTTCCATTCCTAATTCTTCGAAATCTACGACTTCAACCTTTAGGATGTTGTCTTGTGCTAAAATAGCGGCAGGACCTCCAATAGAACCTAAATAGAATCCGCCATATTTTTTACAGGCATCTGTTACCTGTTTGGTACGGTTTCCTTTGGCCAGCATGACCATACTGCCTCCATGTTTTTGAAACTCATCTACATAAACGTCCATACGTCCCGCAGTTGTCGGTCCAAAACTTCCTGAAGCCATTCCTTCCGGTGTTTTTGCAGGCCCGGCATAATAAACAGGGTGATTTTTAAAGTATTCCGGCATCGGTTTACCGGCTTCCAATAATTCCATGATTTTGGCATGTGCTATATCACGGGCTACAATTACAGTTCCGTTAAGTTTTAAACGGGTTTTAATTGGATATTGTGATAATTTGGCCAGAATATCGGCCATCGGCTGATCTAAATCAATTTCAACAGGCGCCTCTAAGTGCGGAGCTGTTTCTGGTAAAAATTGCTTTGGATTTACTTCCAATTGCTCCACGAAGATTCCGTCTTTGGTAATCTTCCCTTTAATATTTCTGTCAGCTGAACAAGAAACTCCCAATCCAACCGGACAAGAAGCTGCGTGACGAGGCAAACGAATTACACGAACGTCATGCGTGAAATATTTTCCACCAAACTGAGCACCAATCTCACTCTCCTGACAGATTTTCTGAACACGCTCTTCCCATTCTAAATCACGAAATGCCTGACCGGCCATATTTCCTGAAGTTGGAAGGTTGTCATAATAACCCGCAGATGCTTTTTTTACAGCACTTAGATTCGCTTCCGCAGAAGTTCCTCCAATTACTAAAGCCAGGTGATACGGAGGACAAGCCGATGTTCCCAAATCTTTGATTTTCGTACGGATGAAAGCATCCATAGATTTATCATTTAATAAAGATTTTGTTTGTTGGTACAAGTAGGTTTTATTAGCAGATCCACCACCTTTTGCCATGAATAAAAACTCGTATGAAGTTCCTTTTTTGGCATAGATATCAATTTGTGCCGGAAGATTTGATCCTGAATTTTTCTCTTCAAACATCGAAATCGGAACAATTTGAGAATAACGAAGGTTGCGCTTTTGATACGTATTGAAAATTCCTCTGCTTAACCATTCAGCATCATCAACACCTGTAAAAATGCTTTCTCCTTTTTTTGCCATTACAATAGCCGTTCCGGTATCCTGACAGCTAGGCAATTGACCTTCGGCAGCAACGGATGCATTTTGTAATAAGTTATAAGCTACAAAACGATCGTTATCTGTAGCTTCAGGATCGTCAAGAATGTTTCTTAATTTTTGTAAATGGGTCGTTCGTAACATGAACGAAACATCTGTAAGGGCTTCTTCCGCCAATAATTCTAATCCTTTTGGGTCAACGGTCAAAACTTCACGTTGTCCAAATTGCTCTACTTTTACAAAATCAGAGGTGATTTTGCGGTATTGCGTATCATCCTTCAAAATAGGATAAGGGTCCTGGTATATAAAATCAATCATTGTTTTGTTTTTTACAAAGTTAGAAATTATTTACCTAAGAAAGAATTTGAATAAGGTCCGTTTTCTATCCTTTATTTTTGACTGTGGAAAGCATCAAAACTCATTTTTTTCTCAAAATAGGTTTGGTCTTCCTTGGTAAGCAGCTGCTTTTTCCACTGATTTCCAATCAAGCGAAAAACCATTGAATCGGAGTATTTAACAGTTCCCATATTTTCGTCATTGTCATCGGGTTCAAAGAAAACAGTTTTGCAGTAAAAGGAATCCGGATTGACTTTTGCAGAAGGATTTACGAATTCAACCCATCCGCCCCAGCCACTATCGGACATGCTTGACCATTCATGAACCAATTGTACGGTTTTATTTTTCAGATAGTATAAATAGTTGTTCTGACTATAACCGCAAGCAGGATATCCGAAACGAATATGAATAAACGGAGAGTTTTTAGTTGTGGCTGAAGTCAGTCCAAGAGAAGCTCCCCATTCTGAACCTTTTTCGATTCCTTTAATCGAGATTTTTGAAGAAACAGTTTTGGTTTTATTTTGATAAAAATCAAGTTGGTAATTTCCGGTTACGATACTGTCTTTATCTGTTTTTTGGCTGATAAGATGTGCAAGAATATAGCTGTTTGCTGAGATTTTTTCCTCATCACTAAAAGTTATTGTATCCGTTTTCAAGAATTTTTCTTTAGCGGGAATTGTGTTTTCAACTTTGTTTTGAGGATTGACACCTACTATCTGCGATTCGGATTTTGGCTTTTGACAGGCGATTACGAGAGAGAGAAGGAAAAGGTATTGTGGTTTCATGGTTTGTTATTTTTTGGCTTTGATTAAATGATTCTTATTTTAATATGGTTTTTTTATTGATCAACGGATTGAAATCCGTTGCTATAAATATTTCATTCCTGCGGAATTTGTAATCTTTGAGAAAGAGCCTTCGGCTCGACCAATTTTGCAGGGCCGGATTTTAATCCGGTTTAAAAAATATGCGACAACGAGGTTTAAAGATCCATCGGATTGGTTTATATTTCTAGGTTTTGTAAAAGATCGCATTGTAATATGTTTCGTTCCTACGGAACTTTTTAAATTACGGTCGTTTTATCGATCAACGGATTGAAATCCGTTGCTACAAAAGAGGTCATTCCTACGGAATTTGTAATCTTTGAGAAAGAGCCTTCGGCTCGACCAATATTGTAGGGCCGGATTTTAATCCGGTTTAAACATATGGGAAAACAAATTTAAAGATCCATCGGATCGGTTCATATAAGATTATTAAATAGATATTTTTCATCGTAAGAAACCTGAAATCTCTCTAAAAATGTAAAATACTCTTCTTTGAAAGATTGCTTTTTGTGGTGTTCTTCCTGATTTTGAATGTATTTATACACCGCATCAACATGTGATTGGCTGTATGAGAAAACACCGTAACCTTCCTGCCATTCGAATCTGGATTTTGTCAGCTTATGGTCATTGATATATTTCGATGATTTTGCTTTTATGGTTTTCATTAGTTCAGAAATAGAAACATTTGGTTTTAAACCCAGAAAGCAATGAACGTGATTTTCGGTACCATTTACAATTATGGTTTTGCATCCCGTTTCGTTTATCAGAAGACCAAGAATGCTTAATAATTTTGATTTCCATTCGCTATTAATAAGTGCTTCTCTGTATTTGACAGCAAAAACGGCCTGTATATAAACTTGATGATAGGTGTTTGCCATTTCGCGTATTTTGTATTATAGAAGTAATAATACAAAATATTTGTATTCGTTATTAATAAAAAATAAGAAAAATACTATTTTTTATTGAGTCTTAAAAAAACCAGCTTGCCACAAAAATCGCAGCGATTACGCATATGAAGTCAACCAGTAACATGGTGGTAAGCGCATATCGGGTGTTTTTGATATTTACCGATCCAAAGTAAACCGCGATTACATAAAAAGTAGTTTCGGCACTACATTGGAAAATACTGCTCAAACGTCCGGTAAGGGAATCTGCTCCGAAAGTACTCATCGAATCGAGTAAGAATCCTCTGGAACCTCCTGAGCTAAATGGTCTAAGTAATGCAACCGGTAACGCATTTATGATTTCGGAACTTACGCCGATACTGCTAAAGATAAATCCGATTCCATTGCTGATAATTTCAAACAATCCGCTATTTCTAAAAAGAGAGATGGCAACCAGCATTCCTAAAACATAAGGAAATATTTTAACTCCGGTTTTTAAACCATTGTTAGCACCTTCTACAAAAGTATCGAACATTGTAGTGTCTTGTGCTACAAATTTCTTCTCATGAATGAAGGAGAAAATGAGTGTAATTCCAATGATTCCAACCAACATCAATCCTGAAAGATTAGAAGTAAAGTAGTTTTTTCCAATTAAATCTAAATGATTGACATAGAATAATAATCCTATGATCGCAGCAATAATAGCCATTAAAGCAAGTACCAATGAAGCACTTTTGAAATTTATTTTTTGTCTGATTCCCACAATCAGGAATGCTGCGACAGTTCCAATTAGCGAAGTGATGATACACGGAAGCATAACATCCGCGGGATTGGCGGCATTTGCTGCGGCGCGATATCCAATAATTGAAGTTGGAATTAAAGTCAGACCCGATGCATGCAGACACATAAACATAATTTGAGCATCACTTGCCTTGTCTTTTTCGACATTTAATTCCTGTAAGCTCTCCATTGCTTTTAGTCCAAATGGCGTGGCAGCAGAATCTAAACCAAGGAAGTTTGCGGCAAAATTTAAGGTCATATACGATATCGACGGGTGATTTTTAGGAACCGTAGGGAACACTTTGGTAAACATCGGACTTAGAAATCTGGCTAGTTTTTCGGAAGCTCCGGAAACGATTAAAAGTTCCATCAATCCGCAGAAAAAGGCTAAGTAGGCAATTAATGGAATGATAATGTCGATCAAAGTACTTTTACAGGTAGGCAGTAAACCGTCTGATTTTTGTACTCCGCTGTAAATTTTTACCGTTTTGTTTTTGTAAACATAAGTAGTATCAGGATTTGTTAAGTCCCTGTTTACAATCATGGTTTTATCTTCCTTTAAGTCGATACTGTCTCTCACAAAAGCAGGAATCTGCTCCAGATATTTTTCAGATACCAGAATTGGGTCATCTTTTTGTCCGTTCAGAATAAAATCAAGCGTGTAACTGTTGCCGGTAAACAAACTTACTACCACAAATAAAATTGAAGACACAAAAATAGCCAACCAAAATCTGCTCAATACCATAATTATATTTTTTTGTAAATGTAATTATTTAACCCTAAAACGCGCAAGGATTTTAAACAGGAAACAGGAAGTATTTCATTGAAAGCAATTCGGTTTTGTGAAAATTCAAATTATTCGATTTGAATTTTGGTTCCTAAATAGTTTTCGAAAGACTTAATACCTTCAAAAAGAATTGCCTTTTTATGATTTTCTGTCTCGTTAAAAAAATGGGTTTCTATTTTGGCATGATCTTTTTTGATGGTGCGTTTCCAGGTTCCGATGACTTTGCTGTTTTCCAGAATTATGGGCTTGAAAATGCCATTGTTGGTAAAAGCCTTTGGTTGATGTTCTGCTAAAATGGATGCTTCTCGGGATTTATACGAAATTAAGATTTCATCAAAAGCTGGAAGAAAATGAATGCTTTCGCGGAAGTCATCTTCGGTAGAAATATCATTTTTGAACCAATATTTCTGATTCTCAATGGTAATAGAGTTTAATTGCAATTCGATTGCATTAATGATGTTTTTACAGCTGGTAGGGGAGAAACCTGACCACCAGGAAAAGTCAAGGAGAGTAGCAGGGCCATGGCTTTCAAAGTAGCGAAGGGCTAATTTTGTCAAACCTTCCTCTTGGGTTAGTCTGCCTTGTGGTTTCGGAACCCTTTCTTCAAGTAAAGCATACGTCATTTGTTTTCCCTTCATTTTTCCGTTACAAACTAAACCATCGAGCTCGGCATACATCATAATGGGACCGCTTAAATGATCAGGACTAGGAGTTTTAGTAATGCTAAGTTCCTGCATGATTTCTTCACGGGTGAGATGATTGTTTCCTGCGAGTATTTTTTGAATAGCGGCATTAGTCTGATCTAATTTCTTTGCATCATAACCGTATTTTTTTACATAAGAAGTTACAATGCGTTTGACTTGCGGCCCGGAAAGATCCAACATCCAGTAAATATCATCGGCAGAAACAAAATGCCAGGTAGGTCGTAAAATATGAGTTCGGATAATTTGTGCCGAATTGATAGCTTCTTCAATCACTTTTTCCGAAGCATCGCAGCGGGAGCCGACTGCCCATTTTGCCATTGCATAGTCCTGAGCCTGCATTGCACCTAAATGTTGCACAATTTCTTGTGGTGTATTGTCAGTCGTTTTATGAAGTTTTTGGGAGATGAGCCTGAGCTGTGCTATTTTTGAATCCATTGTTTAAAGCGGTATTACACATGAATGATTTCATCGTCAATTAATAAATCCTCACGACGCAGGCGAAGAAAAATCTGAGCTACAGCTATGGTGTCTTTCTCACAATAGGTTACAATTCGGTCAATGTCTTTTTCGACATAAAAAACATGTGCGACCTGACTGCCATCGATATCGCCTTTTGGAGAGGGAACTCCCAGAATTTTGGTCAATAGTTTTAAAGAGGTAAAGTGTTTGTAATCGCCAAACTTCCATAATTCTAAAGTGTCTAAATGAGCTATTTCCCAGGGTTTTTTGCCAAATAAATTAAGCTTTTCCGGAATCGCGATCTGATTGATGATCATACGTCGGGCAATAAACGGAATGTCAAATTCTTTGGCATTGTGTCCGCAGAGCAGGTGCTGTGGTTTATTAAAATGATTGTTGAGGAGGTTGTTGAAGTCGCGCAGGATTTTCTTTTCATCTCCAAAAAAAGAGGTTACCCTAAAATTTCTAACATCACCTTTGATGGTAAAATAGCCAACCGAAATACACACAATCTTACCGAATTCTGCCCAGATTCCGGCACGTTCATAAAATTCTTCGGGAGTAAAATCGTCTTTACGCTGGTATTGTGTCTTCTGATCCCAAAGAGACTGCATTTCTTCGTCAAGCGAATTGAAATTTTCCTCTTCCGGTACCGTTTCAATATCAAGGAAAAGAATGTTGTTAAGGTTAATTTTTTCAATCATTATGGAGACGTCTTATATTTTTAGGCATTTAGATTTATAAAAGTACGCAAATGATTTTAAAAATAAGAAATAGCTTATGTTTTTAAGATTTCGATACTTTTTTGCCTTCAGCTTTCGTAAAGGCACAACTTGTTCAAAAGCTAAAATAAACGCTGTTGCGTACTGGGATTCTCATGTTCCAGGAGCCATTTTTTGCGGGAAAGACCGCCGGCATAACCCGTTAAAGAACCATTGGTACCTATAACACGATGACAGGGAACCACAATCCACAGTGGATTTTTACCATTTGCTGATGCAACAGCGCGAATAGCCTTTACATCTCCCAGTTTCTTGGTCTGATCCATATAGCTGATGGTTTTTCCGTACGGAATTTCCAACAATGATTTCCATACTTTTTGCTGGAAGTCCGTTCCTTTTGGGTTTAGTTTTAAAGCGAAGTCGGTTCTTTTACCATCAAAATACTCCTGAAGCTGAGAAACGGCCTCTTCCAGAACTTTAGGAATGGTTTGCGAAACGTCATTGTCGCCAACATCAGAAACAGAGACAATAGCAATGCCGTCTTCATCTCCAACGATCTTAGTGATTCCTAATGGTGAATTGACATAAACTGTTTCCATAGTTTTAAACGTAAAGTTTTTACCGCAAAGGAGTAAAGGTTTATCGCAAAGTTCGTAAAGTTTTTGTTTGAACCATAAAAGATATGGAAGTAAATTTAAGTTTTTTATGTTTTGGCAAACGATTGTCGCCCTGAGCGAAGTGACAGGCTTATAAAAAGGTTTCGGCTTCGCTCAGCCGAATATGAGGCTTTTTAGTAATTGTCCGGTCTAAATTGATAGTTTAAAACTGATTCTATTTTTTCACTTGAAATAACCTTTTGAATGTTTGACTTTTCAGCTTTGAATTTTGGTGGAATCAGATTGTGTTCTTTTGCTTTTTGAATATAGTATTCTTCTCTTGTTGGATGAAAAGGTGCTACAGCATTGAAAACTTCGTTCCATTGAGACTGATTTAGGATTGCTTCGATGATGGCGATACAATCGTTTTGATGGATCAGATTTACCGGTGCATCGGGGTTTTCAAGGTTTTCTTTTCCGGCGAGAAATTTTACCGGATGACGATCTTCTCCGATTAGACCGCCAAAACGCAATATTGTGGTTGTAAAGTTTTGATTCTTTTGAAGCAAAGTCTCCGCTAAAAGCAATTGTTTGCCACTTTCGGTTTCCGGATTTGGGAGCGTGTCTTCTGTGATAGTTGTGTTGTCGTTTCCGTAAACTGCGGTTGAACTTACAAAAAGTACTTTTTTTATCGTTGATTTTTCTATAAACGAAATCAGATTCTCCATTTTTCGAACAAATACCATTTCAGTGGAAGTGGCAACATTGGTATTGTTTTCTCTTAGTTTGGGTGGAATATCAATAATTAAGATTTCACTTTCGGTTAAAAAATCAGTTATGCTATTGGAAACACTTTCGCTTTCAAGCGTAACCAGAAAAGGGTTTATCCCCGATTCATTTAAAATACTAAGTTTATTTTCAGAAGTTGTCGATCCGTTTACCAGATGTCCTTTTGCGGTTAGTTTTTTAGCCAGGGGTAATCCCAACCAGCCACAGCCAAGAATACTTATTTGTGTCATTTTGTGTTTAAAGCTGTAAAGCTATAAGAATTAAAATTTACCGATTTTTTTGTGTGTCGATAAATGATCGTCTTTACGATTCGATTAAAGCTTTTAAAGCTTGTAAAATTGGGTTTTCTTCACCCTGAGGTTTTTCCTGAACTGCTCCGGGGCGATTGTCTTCCTGAATAATTTCGAGTTTTGTTTTCTGATTTTCTTCTGTTAAGACATAACTCATTACGAAGTAATTCTCGGGTTTGTCCTCTAATTCCGGTCTGGGGAAGAATAAGGAATATTTGATTTTCTGATTGGGGATAATCTCCAAAATAGTTCCCCATTGCTCAAAAACCTGACCTTCCCATTCGTTCCTAAATCTGATTTCATTACCAATTTTCCAGTCCGTGATTAAGTCACTGCCGTATTGCCATTGTTTGACCAACTCAGGTTGAGTGAGTGTATTCCAGACTTTTTCAGATGGAGCATTTAAAAGAACTGTAGAGATATTTGTTGCCATAATAAGTGTTTTTTATTGTGGTTTTACAATTGGCTTTGCAATAGGTTTTAAACTGTCTTTTTTTAGGGCAGTACTGTCTTTCACTATTGCTGCAGGTGCCGGAACAGTTGCGGGTGCTGTGTAGCGTTTTATTTTTTGCTGAATGAGTACTGCATCATTGAGTACAAAAGGTGTTGGCATCATCCAATTACTTCTTGGTTTTACTTTAAGTAGCGGATTGGTCATCAAATCGAAAGAACTTTCAATTAAGTCCATATCCAGAACCGTTAATTTGTTGGTGTAAAATTCCATGACAAGAGGTTCATTGCCTACCACATAGTAACATAAGATTTTCATGCCATCGCGTTCCAGACGATTTCCTTTTTGTCCTGAAGTTGCAACTCCATTAGCTTTGAAATTGAAAAAAGTCATTTTTGGATTGGCATAAATGTCATAACGATTTACCTTTCTGTTTGGGGTAATTTTTATTTTTAAATACCTGTTATTGCCAACCACACTGTCCTTTAAAAATGCAATTGTTGGTTTCGGAATGTCGACTACAGGAGCAATCGCACTATACGTAAAGCCCGAATTGTATTTACTGGCTATTGGTAATGTATTTAAACCAACAGCGCTCTGGTTTTTTTGTCCTAAATAAGTTTTGGTCCAATCGTCAAGGTTAACATCATATGTTGCCCAAAGAGCAGAGTTGGTATTGGCATTGTAAACGTACAGTAAACTGTTTGATTTTGCTTTTCCTGGTTCGTAATCGGAGTGATATCCTGCATAGATAAAAAAGCCAATTGAAACAGCAAAGAAAAAGATTGTCCAGATCCCTTTTTTAGCAAACGTGCCAAATATCGGTAATACCAATGTAAAAAGTAATACGGTTAGAATAGCACTTACAAAGAGGATTTTTAATCCTAAACCAACCGGAAACATCACAATAAAGGGAGCGATGATAACGAATGCCGGAATACTAAACAGTAGATTGAGTCCGAGACTATAATGTTGAGTAAGAACAAAAATTCCGAACAGGAGTATGCCGAAGTGTACCGGTATGATCAGAAAACCTGCACCGGTTAAACTATTAGCGACAAATGCATTAATGATGATCCAGAGTAGCAACGGTGCTACAAAATGGTTCATGGTAATTTTAGCTTCTGAAAAATGATGGTAGAAGGCAAATGAAATGGCGATACTTAGTGTTACAAATGCACCGATATAAGCATGACCGTTGTAGGTGAATCCATTCAATAAATCAGAATATTGCGGATAAATCTGTAATACAATTTTCCATCCTAAAAATGTTACCAGACCAGCTATGATGAGAGATCCAAATAAAGGAACAAATCCTTTGAATATTTCTCTGAAAGTGATAACACGTTTTGCTTTTCCTATAAAGATGAAAATAATCAACAGTCCCAAAGCAATAATTGTCATTGGCCATACCCATGAAAAAGGATAATTAATGAAGGAGAAGGGAGCAGTAAAGTACACATCATCCTCTGTTGAAGTTGTGGTATTTAAATCTACATTGGAAAAATATTTTAATAAGGGCATTAAATAAGTTCCCTGATGTGCGAGAGTCGTTTTGTTCAGGTGCTGAACATCATCTTGTTGTGTGTGATAATTGTAGTGACCGTCTATAAAAGCAAAGTTGAATCCCTGAATGTTTCCTTGTTCTCTGAAAACCGTTAAGTCGGTATCATTTGGAAGCATTTTGTAGATGCTGTACATAAGAGAATTGGAAACAGGATAAGTAGTTTTTGCATTAGAAAATTCTTTCACCAATGCTTTGTTTCCTTGGTTGGTTTCCATTAACATATAGCTTGGACCTGAAGATCCTCTGGCCTCAAAATTAAGAACCAAACCTACATCTTTTGCCCACGGATGGCTGTTTACAAAAAGAGCCGCACCATTTAATCCCAGTTCTTCAGCATCCGAAAAAAGAATGATAATGTCATTTTTATGCGGTTGTTTTGCATATAAAAAAGCACGAATTCCTTCGAGAATAGTTGCAACACCTGAAGCGTCATCACTTGCTCCTTTTGAAAAAGAATGTGGAGCACTGTCGTAATGGGAAAGAAGTAAAAGCGCCTTTGTATTGTTGGTACCCTTTATACGGGCAAGAATGTTTTTCGATTTTACAAGAAGTCCTTTATCATTTAAAGTAAAGCCTTCCTGAACACTGGTTTCCAAACCAATTTGGTTCAGTTCAAGTTTTAGATAATTGGCTACCAGTTCATGATTGAGAGAACCTACATAGTGTGGTTTCTGAGCAATAATTTTGACTTGATTTAAAGCTCTGTCCGTAGAAAACTCAGCAAGAGCCTCATCTCCTTTAGAGATTACCTGCGGCATCATTGTGGCGTATATAATGCCAAGAATGGCAAGAATGCAAACTATGGCTAGAATTGAGGTCTGGTTTTTTTTCATGGTAGATAGGTACTATATTTCTTTTTTAACAAGCATAAAATAATCATTATCCAAAGAGCGATATCCCTGGTCATACAGAAAATAGTAGGTGTTTCCTGTTTTGGTCTGCAAGATATTGGTAAAGAAATCGAAATCAAAACCTTTGTTTGTCATTTTATCCCTTGTTGCTTTAGATTTCCCGTTAGGGTTTAGTTCGCTCAAAATTCGGTAATTTTTTCGTAATTTATTGTTTACATTACGCATGAAATTGGTACTGTCTTTATTTATTTTATTATTGTAAGCATTTCGACAGCTGTCTGAGCAGAATTTCTTGTCTTCCCTGCCTACAATTTTTTCAGAGCATTCAAGGCATGTTTTCATGAATCTATCTTTTTAATTTCGTATAAATCAGTTCTTCGATCTTTTAACGTGCGTACACTTCCATGTTCGTGAAGTTGTTTCAGCAGGTTCAGATCAACATCAACTATAAGAGTCATTTCTGTATTTGGCGTTGCTTCGGCTTTTATTCCATTACTCGGAAAAGCAAAATCTGAAGGCGTAAAAACAGAGGCCTGAGCATATTGAATGTCCATATTGTTTACTTTCGGGAGGTTGCCCACGCAGCCGGCAATAGCGACATAACATTCATTTTCGATGGCACGTGCCTGTGAGCAGTGTTTTACTCTGGTGTAGGCGTTTTGAGTATCGGTTAAAAATGGCACGAACAAAATGTTCATTCCCTCGTTGGCCATAATTCTCGAAAGCTCCGGAAATTCAACATCGTAGCAAATCAGGATGCCGATTTTTCCGCAATCAGTATCAAAAGTTTTAAACTGAGAGCCACCTTTCATTCCCCAATGCTGTACTTCATTTGGAGTTACATGAATTTTAGTATAGATTTCGGAGGTTCCGTCTCTTTTGCAAAGAAAACCAACATTGTAAAGGTTTCCATTGTCCAGATAAGGCATGCTTCCGGTAATGATATTGATATTGTATGAAATAGCAAATTCCTGAAAACGCTTTCGGATAGGATCTGAATATCGGGCCAGTTCACGAATGGCTTCGGCTTCCGATAAATGATTGTAATCTGCCATCAAAGGAGCTATAAAAAGCTCGGGAAACAAAGCAAAATCACTTCCATAACCCGAAACGACATCAATAAAAAATTCGGCCTGCTCAAAAAATTCTTCAATATTGTTAAGCGGACGCATTTGCCATTGAATCAATCCCAAACGGATAACACTTTTTTCGAGGTTAATTAATTTTGGACTTTCGTCGTAATACACATTGTTCCATTCTAAAAGTACCGCAAATTCTTTCGACTCTTCGTCGCCTTCAAGGTAATTTTTAATAATTCGCAAGACATGAAAATCATTACTTAGCTGAAACGAAAGTACGGGATCGTGTAATTCTTTATGTTTTACCTTGTCGATATAATTTTTTGGAGTAAGCTTTTTAGAATGCTGGGCATAGTTTGGAATTCTGCCGGCAAAAACAATGGCTTTGAGATTTAACTGTTCGCAAAGTTCTTTTCGCGCATCGTATAAACGTCGGCCTAAACGTAAACCGCGATAATTAGGGTGAATAAAAACATCGATTCCATAGAGGATCTCTGCATTTTTATTATGGGTAGAAAAAGTATGGTTTCCTGTTGCTTGTTTGTAATTGTGTCTTTTGTCGATTAGCTTTTCATCGACAATCAACGATAAGGCCGATCCTACGACTTTTCCATCTGCCAGTATAACAAGCTGTCCTTCCGGAAAAATAGAAAGTAGTCTTTTAATATCGTCCTCTTTCCAGTACGAATCTGCCATCTCGGGATAGGATTCTACCATAGAATCTTTTAGCTGCTTATAGTCATCGAATTCCAAATTTCGCAATTCGACTTTATTGATTTTTGTCTGCATATCGTAAGGTTTCTCTCAAATATACAAAATAAATTCCATTTACAAACGGTTACAAATAGTTACAACCGAAAGTAAATAGTTGTCTACCGGATAATTGCTTGCGTTCGTCGGATCTTTGTCCTGTTGAATTTGATGAACGAATTCACTTTATACTAACATTTAAATATTATACGCCATGAATGCAATGAAAAACAGAGTACAGTTAATTGGGAACGTAGGAAACGATCCGGAAATTAAAACATTAGAAAACGGTAGAAAATTAGCGCATTTGAGTATCGCTACCAATGAAAAGTATACCAATGACAAAGGAGAAAAAGTGGAACAAACCGAGTGGCACCGAATTACAGCCTGGGGTAAAACGGCCGAAATAATCGAAAAGTTTGTCGTAAAAGGGAAAGAAATTGCTGTTGAAGGCAAACTGACCCACAGAAGCTACGACGATAAAAACGGAGAGAAAAAGTTTATTACTGAGGTAGTCGTAAATGAAATTTTACTATTGAAGTAAATAGTAGTAACATTTGATACTCAAACCCGACAGATTTTTAAAACCTGTCGGGTTTACTATTTTTAGTAAGTAAGGATTTTAGAGGATCGAAACTCCGTTGATATCTGTTGTTAATATTTCACTCATATAATCAAAAAAGGGTCTCATGTTTTTAAAAGTCGTGAGAGCCTGTTCCAGAAAAAGTGGACTCAGAACTTCCTCATCAGTAAAACGTTTGATCAACAGAAACGATTTGTAACGGAGTAAATCTATAGCTTCATGGTTTATGTCGTAGCCTTTGGGAGCCGTTTTAAGTTGCTCTCCCTGCAAAGTTCCAAAAGTGCTGATAAAAGATTCTGACTGTACTATTTTCTGCATGGCTTGAGAATCGTGACCAAATTCGGCTCGGATGCGTTTGAGATCTGCCGCATTTGGCCCCCAAAAACCGCCAGCCAGAAAACTATTTCCTTTTTCGAGATGAAAATAATAACCGCCTCGTCTTTCTTTTGTTGCTCTGGTATAACTGCCTCCCCAAAAGGTTTTAAAAGGAGTTTTGTCTTTAGAAAAGCGAATATCACGATAAATTCTATAAACGCTTTTCTTGCCTGAAGCTGTTTCCAGAACATCTGTTTTAGAGAGTTCTAGCAGCAAAGCACCTGCAAAGGTTTCAATATGATTTAATTCGATTAGATATTCTGGCTTATGTATCTCAAACCAGGGCTTGTTATTGTTTTCTTTAAGCAGAGATAAAAAATCAAGACTGGATTTGGGTATCGTAATGTCGTTTTTCATAGATGAACTGAATGAATCGTAAAAAAAATGGGATTAATTTTAACCGCAAGGAACGCAATGGAGAAAAGCAAAGTTACGCAAAGATTTGATTATTAAAGATCTCGTTTTTACAAAGTAAAGATTGCTAACAATTTCAATCGTTGGCAGACATCGCAATAGAATAATTCACGTTGCAGCTACGGCTTATAATTATTGTTCTGAGGGTGGTCAGGGCATTAAACTAAAAAACCCACCGATTGGTGGGTTTGTATATTTTGTTAAGCAGTTTTTTTGAATAAATCAAACATAGGACAACGTGAGCAACGTTTCTTTTCGCTTTTTTTGTATTTCTCACAACAAGAAGATTTACAGTTTTCCAACCTCTTAATGTTCTCAAGGATAGCAGCTTTATTCTTCTTTTTCTTCTTATCCTTTTTTTTGTCCTTGTCTTTTTCTTTCTTGCTCAATTTTCCTCTGTATTATAAAAACAGAGACAAATATAAAAGAAAAAAGTTATTTTTAAATGTTCTAAATAAACTTTAACTTTTTTTATTTTGGGTTGATAGCGATCGAGCTCGTAACCGTTAATTGTTGAATATCACGGTCGAACAAGTATAGTCCGCCTTTGTCATCTCCAATTAAGTTAATTTTATCTAAGATTGACTTAGCTGTCGCTTCTTCTTCGATTTGTTCAGAAACATACCATTGTAAGAAATTATGTGTTGCATAATCTTTTTCTTCAAAAGTAATGTGTACCAATTCGTTGATTGATTTTGAAACAAAAAGTTCATGGTTGTAAAGTTCCTCAAACATTTCTTTGAAAGTTGAATAAGATGTTTTAGGCGCTTTTAGATCAGTAATATGAGAGTGACCTCCGCGTTCGTTTACATACTTTATTAACTTTAGCATGTGCGCACGCTCTTCGTCTGACTGTGTGTACATAAATTGCGCAATTCCTTCCAGTCCGTGTACTTCAGCCCAACAAGCCATAGAAAGGTAGGTTTGCGAAGATTCTGCCTCTATGCGGATTTGCTTGTTTAAAGCTGTTTCGATATTTTTTGATAACATAATATTTCTCTTTTTTGTAAAGTTAGAAAAAATAATCCATTCCCTTTTTTTTCAAACCTGAAAACATCAGACATTTGGACTAATTCTCAATAAAATTAAGGCCTTTCAAATGAAAATGGTTTCGAAAAAGTAGCCTTATCGATGATCGGATTTTGTGTTTCATTTTCCGGAAATCCATCGGTAAATTTTCGCATCTGGTATTGTTTTAAAGCAGTATCATAATACCCTAAAATATAATAATCGTCAAATCTAAAAATGTTATCCTGAATCGCTTTTCTATTATTGTTTAAAAAGTAGTACAAGTTGTCAAGTGCCATTGGTGCCGGATCTTTGGCAACAAATTCTGATTTTTGGTTTAAAGCAGTTTCAAAAAATACGGTTTCGTCATTTACCACCGGCAAATAATCCCAGGTAAAAGTATCGTTCATGACGGTGTAATAAGCTCCGCCAACACGTGGAGTTCCGCCAAGTGTGATAGAAGTACTTATTCCATTGTCATAAACAGATAAACCAATTTCTAATGCAGCCAGATGTTGTAGAAATCGTTTGGTGCTCCTCAATTCCCGTGTTCTTCTTTCACCGCCTTGTTGAACGAGGAAAGGAGAGGTTTTAAATCGAATCGTATCCTCCTTTGCAACTCTGATATTTTTTATAAGTTCGCCCGAATCGTAATTTTTAATGTCAAGAACCAGTTCATCTTCATTGGCATTGATTTGATAAAGCTTCTTTTCATGATAGAACGAGTTGCTTATTTTACGAGGGGTTTTAATCTGGGACTGGGCAATTTTCTTTTCAATAACGTCCTGATTTTCCAGATTCAGATCAAAAAGCTGTGTTTCTTTCGGATTATGATCCAATGTCAGGATAAGATGATTGTCCTCGAGATAAATTTTACTTTTTTTAGAAGCTTTGTCTAAAGGAGTATAATCTTCCAAATCAATTTTTATAATCGGATTCTCCTTGATGAGCTGTGAAAAACTTACAGACTGACCTCTTTTGTTTTGAAAAGTAAAAGCAGAGAAATCAAATATCCGCTCTTCTACAATTCCGTTTTTAAAAACATAGGCCGTTAAAGTATGGCTTGTGAGTTCTTTAGATAACAGGTAGAGTAGATTGTTGCTTTGGAATTTAGCAACGATGTATTCACTCGAAGAAGGATATTGAAATTTTAAAATCTTATATGTTTTGGTTTCCAAATAATATTTGATTACAAAAATTTCCGAAGAATCTTCGGAAGCCCAATAAAGTGTAGGGTTTCCGTCTTCACTAAAACTATAGCCCAATATCGATTTGTTTTCAAGATTGGCACGTGATACTGTAAATTCGTCCTTTAAAAATAAAGCGCTATTGTATCTTAAAATGGTAAGATTCTGAGTATTTGTAGCAAAAACAAATACATCGTGGGTTGCCTTATTTTCGACATTAACAATTGTATTGTTCTGATCGTACCTCTTTAAATCTAAAGGATAAGAAGCCAACACTGTCTGACTCAACAGCGTTGACTGATAGGTTACTAACAAGAAAAGGAGTAGTTTTTTCATATGCTTTTATTGACAAAAATTATTCCAAATTTAACCTCTTGTGTGCGAATTATTGATTCATTAATTCCTGAAAATAATCTACAAATTGTCCCATGTGTAATCCGTCCATTAAGGCGTGATGCACATGTACAGACATGGCGATGGTTCTTTTTCCGGTTGGTGAAACCATCATTTTTCCGAAAGACACCTTTGGACAGCTGTCCGGAAAGGTAAAACTGCGGGCATGTGAAAGTGACGTAAAGTTCAACCACGGAATTGCCGAGAAGTGAATTAAATTATCATTTTCAAAAG
Source organism: Flavobacterium sp. N502540 (assembly GCF_025947365.1). NCBI lineage: Bacteria > Pseudomonadati > Bacteroidota > Flavobacteriia > Flavobacteriales > Flavobacteriaceae > Flavobacterium > Flavobacterium sp. N502540. Next base: position 1,510,493 of record NZ_CP110012.1, on the reverse strand, counting down.
ACCTTGTAAAAAGTCCGGTGGTATTCTGTATGCGTTCTATTTCCTGTAGAGCCGTTTTTTCGAAGGTTTTAAAATCAGGGTGGTATTCTATAAATGAAAACCCGAAAGTACCGTCTTCACGTCCGATGGTTGCAGAAGCGTCGATTTGGTCATTGATGTAAATCTGATCTCCCGAAATTCGGTATCTAAAGTTTTCGATTGCATTTACGGCAACCAGTGTTTTGTGCAAATAATAAATAAAAAAGGATGATTTGAGACTTTTGGCCGTTTCGTAGGCCTGCGTACAATCAATCTCGACGGTAGCACCAAAAAAGGGCTCTTCCATTTGAATGAAGTGTGCAAAGTGTTCTTTTCTATTCCAGTTTTCTAAGTCTAAAAGTGTTTTCATTACAATAAGTTCTGAAGGATTTCAGTGATTTTTTCAAACGAACTAAAATGTTCGTGTTCTATTTTGTGACTGATTTTTTCGTGCTCCCAAGTGGTGTGAAACGGAATATGTACGGCATAACCACCAATGCCTAAAACCGGCAGTACATCTGATTTTAGGGAGTTCCCGATCATGAGGAATTCCTCTGCCTGAATGTCTAAACGCCCTAATAACTTCGTATAATCAATTTCCTGTTTGTCTGACATTACTTCGATATGGTGAAAATAATGCCCAAGTCCTGAGCGGTGCAATTTGCTGTGCTGGTCTTTCAGATCGCCTTTTGTGGCTACAACCAGTTTGTACTTTCCGTGTAGTGTTTTTAGGGTTTCTTCGACGCCATCAAGCAATTCAATTGGTTTCTCGAGTAGTTCTTTTCCATATTGGATGATTTTTTCGATAACCTCAATCGGAATAGTGTTGTTGGAGATTGTCATTGCAGCTTCGATCATCGACAAAATATAGCCTTTGATTCCGTAACCATACAGTGACAGGTTCTCAATTTCGATTTTGAATAGTTCCTGCGAAATTCCCTGATGCGAAAGATAATCTTCCATCAAAGCGCAAAATTTATGTTCGGTTTCCTGAAAGTAAGGTTCGTTGACAAATAAGGTGTCATCGGCATCAAATGCGATTACTTTTAAGTTGGAGATTTTGTTTTTATGTAACATAATGTTTTTGTTTCAGGTTTGAAGTTTTTCTTGTTTCAGGTTTTTTTGCCACGAATTCACGAATTTTAATGCCACAGATTAGAATGATTTCAAAGATTTAAAAAAAATAATCTGCCAGATCAGCCAAATCTGCGAGAATATTTTTTTTGCCACGAATTCACGAATTTTATTGCCACAGATTAGAATGATTTCAAAGATTTAAAAAAAAATCTGCCAGATCAGCCAAATCTGTGAGAATATTTTTTTGCCACGAATTCACGAATTTTAATGCCACAGATTAGAATGATTTCAAAGATTTTAAAAATAATCAGCCAGATCAGCCAAATCTGCGAGAATATTTTTTCGCCACGAATTCACGAATGGTTGTGAATTTTTATTGCCACAGTTTAAAATGATCTCAAAGGTTCTAAAATAATCAGCCAGATCAGCCAAATCTGCGAGCGTATTTTTTAGCCACGAATTCACGAATTTAATGATTCAGATGAACAAATAATCTGCGAAAATCTGTAAAACCAGCGTCATCCGTGGGCCAATGACTTAGAAAAGCTTTTTTAATGAAATCGTCTTATCATAGAACGTAATTCTAATTCCGAGCAGCAGAATGATTCCGCCAAAAACCATTTGTAAAGTTATTTGTTCTTCCAAAAACAACCAAGCTAATATCGAAGTAATTACGGCCTGACTCAATAAACTTAACGAAACTCTTGTGGCGCGCATGTGCTGGGTAGCATAACTGATGGAAAGCCAGGCACACAATTGACAAATTACGGCCTGAAGTGCCAGTACAAACCAACCCGTATTCGAGAAACCTGCAAAAGGCTGATCCAGGGCATAACATAGAATTCCTAAATAAATACTCGATGCCAGTAAGCTGATAGTCATAAAAGATAAAACATCGATTTCTGAGAGTGCTTTTTTGCTTACCAATAGATAAATCGAATAAAGAATACCCGATAAAACGGCAAACAGAAAGGCCTGATCAAAATTCAAATCCATGAAAAACTCAAATCCCACCAACGTGACCATTCCGAATAAGGAAACGACAGTTCCGATCCAGAAATTGGTGGCAGGTCGGATTTTTAGAAAGAAAAAAGAACCAATTCCAACCCAAAGCGGTGATAAATTAGTTAATAAAGATGCCTGAGTTGCACTTGAATCCTGAATTGCAATATTCCAAACCGCAACATCCGATGAGAACAGAATTCCGCAAAGCACTGCTAATAGTATGAATTTGGTTTTCGGGAGCTTAAAGCTTTTAGTAACCAGTACATAAGGCAAAAGCAGGAGTACCGCAAAAAACATTCTGTAAAAAGCCGAGATTAATCCCGGAGCTAGTTTTAGTTTGACTAATATTGGAAAAATCGAAATACAAAGTATTCCACCAATTAGGGCCAATCTTGGTTTTGTGAGTTTCATTTAATCTAAATATTGAATCGGAAAGTGGGTTTTTGCTAAGATCTCACTTTTTTCTTGAATAAGAATCAAATTATTGATTTTTGTAAAGTTTTTAAAAGAGAAACGCGTGAATCGATTATCAATTTCACGCGTTTAAGAAAGTCTTTAAGATGTAGCAATTTCACTGCAGGCCTGTGCTATTTGTTGATCCGAGAAGGGATCAAGTGCCTGGTTCAGCATTTTAATGGTTTTCATACAACTTATCATTTTAGTGCGCAGCTCCTGGTTGTCACCAATCTCTGTTTCCAGAATGGCCTCGAAAATCTCGGACAAATATTTCGGTTGTTCTCTAAATTCTCCTTCCATCCAAAGAAAGGAAAGGAATTTTGCCACCGCTGGCAGTACATCTTGTTGTGCTGGTTTTTGATTTTCTCTTTGCATATTCGAAAATATTAAACGCACGAATCCCCCGCTTTAGATGTGCAAAAATACCCATAAGGATAGAATTCCCATTGTTTCCTCAGGGACATCGTGGCGAGGGAATCGCTTATTGTTAACTTTAATTAAGTTAAATGTTCAGGATTACTCCTTATAGTATTTTTGCAGAACAAACTTACAAATAAAAATTTATTAAAGCGTTAATAAAGAAAGAATTTTCTTATTATTAGTTAACAATTAGTTTTGAGCTTTCAGTTTTTAATTCATCAATTATGTCAGGAAAAATGGTGTAAAAATCTTTTTCTAAAGTTGAAATAAGCGTATCCATTTGGGATTTTGTATTTGTAGAGACACTAATTTCTTTAGCGATACATTTCTTAATGTTTCCATTAATTGAATTAATCATGCTTTTTATTGCAGAATTTTTATTTAAACCGATGAATAGATTAAGAGCATTTATATATTGTTGAAAATACATGTTGTAATTTTTGTCTTTTAAAGACATCATTCCTCGTAAAGCAAAAATAAATGCTTGTACATATTGAGTTTCACTTTTGATGTTTTTATTTAGCTCTTCTTGGGATAAAGTAATCTCTTTTCTAAGAAGTTCAAATTGTTCTCTGTGAAACTCAGTTATTTTTAATTCTAGTTCGAGTACTTTGCTATTTGTTAAATTCTCAAATTCTTTGGTCTTAAGATCAATCTGTTCTTTGTAATTTCTAATTTGAATGTATGGAATTACTATTAATATAATTGAACCTGCAATACTTAAAAATGCTATTAATTTATTCCAAGACTTATCATAAAAATCATTAACTTTTTCAATTATATCAATAGATTTATAGTCGTTTTTTTCGATTTGATCAAGCCTTTTAGATAATGAGTCATTTTTTCGATTTAGTATTAAAATTTGATTTTTAATTTTAGTATTAATAGAATCAACCTTAGTTTGCGAAATTGGATATGATTTCACAACAAAGAAAACTAACAATAGAAGTAAAGTTTTTTTCATAAGAATTTTTTTTACTAATATCTTACTTTTTTGCAACTGTTTAATTAATTAAAAGCTGTTAAAATCAAAAAAGCGTAAATTAATTAAAAAAAATAATGATTCACATTTTTTTATTTTTTAGCCATTCTCTCATTTCTGAAATTACGTCTTCATTTTTATGAAAATTTCCATTTTCAATCTCTATTCTACTTGCTAGAATTGCTGTTTTTTGATTATTAGAGATTTTAAAAAGCTTTTTTTCAGATGCATTTATAAAATTTGAGTCCATAACTATTATTTGATGTAATCAAAAATATAATTATTTTGTTCAATTAGATCAAAAAAAGAAAGTTATCTGCCGGATTTTTTGGCTGATAACTTTCTATAAAAAACAAATCCGACAGGTTTTTGAAAACCTGTCGGATTTGTTTTTTATAGATTTAGAAAATTATCGCATTATCAAATTGCCACATTTTCTAATTAAAATAATTAGTTAACCGTTTCCCCATTCGGAGCATCAGCATCCGGATTGATGAAAACCAGTTTTCCTTCGGCATTGGTTGTCATCAGGATCATTCCCTGACTTTCTACACCACGTAGGGCTCTTGGCGCTAAGTTGGCTAAAACCGAAACACGTTTTCCGATAATTTCTTCCGGTGAAAAGCTTTCGGCAATTCCCGAAACAATCGTACGTACATCAATTCCGGTATCCACTTTAAGTACCAGAAGTTTATTGGCTTTAGGCATTTTTTCGGCTTCCAGAATAGTTCCTACACGAATGTCCATTTTGGCGAAATCTTCAAACTGAATAAGATCTTTTTGTGGTTCAGGTTGTTTACTTTCGGCAAGATTTGCGGTTTTTGTCGCTTCCAATTTGTCTATTTGTTTTTGTATTTCTTCGTCTTCTATTTTTGCGAAAAGCAATTCATTCGGACCAATTTGATGTCCTGATGGAATTAAATCTGAATTCTCAGCAACATCATTCCATTGTAATTTGCCTTCATTTTTCAGGATTCGGGATAATTTAGCGGCAGTAAAAGGTAAAAACGGCTCAGCCAGAATACTCAGGGCAGCAGCAATTTGGGAGGCTACATATAACTGAGTTTTTACACGCTCCGGATTTTCTTTTATGACTTTCCAGGGCTCTTCGTCTGCTAAATATTTATTTCCTAAACGGGCCACGTTCATCAACTCACCCAAAGCTTCACGGAATCTGTAACGCTCTACCGAACTTGAAATTACAGCCGGATAGGCTTTTAATTCTGCCAAAGTATTTTCGTCAACTTCAGACAATTCATTTGGTGTTGGAATAAATCCATCGTAATTTTTGTTAATCAAAACGGCAACACGGTTGATGAAGTTTCCGAAAATAGCAACTAATTCGTTGTTGTTTCTTGCCTGGAAATCTTTCCATGTAAAATCGTTGTCTTTAGTTTCCGGTGCATTCGAAGTTAAAGCATAACGTAAAACGTCTTGTTTCTCCGGAAATTCTTCTAAATATTCGTGCAGCCAAACTGCCCAGTTTTTAGAAGTCGAAAGTTTGTTTCCTTCCAAATTCAAAAACTCATTTGCAGGAACGTTGTCCGGTAAAATATAGCTTCCTTCGGCTTTAAGCATTGCCGGGAAAATGATACAGTGAAAAACAATATTGTCTTTCCCGATAAAATGAACCAGTTTGGTGTCTTCGTTTTTCCAGTAAGGTTGCCAGTCTTTTCCTTCGCGGGCTGCCCATTCTTTAGTAGACGAAATATAACCAATAGGAGCATCAAACCAAACGTATAATTTTTTTCCTTCGGCACCTTCAACCGGAACATCAATTCCCCAGTCAAGGTCACGCGTTACGGCACGAGGCTCAAGCCCGCCGTCAACCCATGATTTTACTTGTCCGTAAACATTCGGTTTCCAGTCGTTTTTATGTCCAACCAAAATCCATTCGGTTAAAAACTCAGTGTATCGATCCAAAGGTAAAAACCAGTGTTTAGTTTCTTTTAAAATTGGCGTTTCTCCGGTAATTGTCGATTTTGGGTTAATCAAATCGGTAGCATTCAATGTCGATCCGCATTTTTCACACTGATCTCCATAAGCTTCCGGATTGTCACATTTAGGGCAGGTTCCTACCACAAAACGATCTGCCAGAAACTGATTGGCTTTGGCATCGTACAATTGTTCGGTTACTTCTTCAATAAAATCGCCTTTGTCGTACAAGGTTCTAAAAAATTCAGAAGCCGTATCATGATGAATTTTAGCCGAAGTTCTGGAGTAATTGTCAAACGAAATTCCGAAATCAGCAAATGATTTTCTAATAATTCCGTCGTATTTATCGATAACTTCTTGTGGTGTAACTCCTTCTTTTTTGGCTTTCATCGAAATTGCAACACCATGTTCATCGCTTCCACAAATAAATGCAACGTCTTTTCCTTGTAAACGTAAATATCTCGAATAAATATCTGCAGGCACGTAAACCCCCGCCAAATGCCCAATATGTATAGGTCCGTTGGTGTAAGGTAAGGCTGCCGTGATAGTATATCTCTTTGGATTCTGTATCATAACTCAATTTTATTGAGTGCAAAAATAAGCAATAGAATTGAGATTTTGTTATTGCGTGGAGTTTCACAGCCATTTTCACAGAGATTCGCGAAGAATTTTATTTTTTGGATCTCGCAAAGGCACGAAGACGCAAAGAAATTTACACTATTGTTATTTCTCGTTCCTCGAAATGACAACAGTGCGTTTGATGGTCAGGCTGAGCGAAGTCGAAACCTGACCATACAATTAAACTTCGCGCCTCTGCGCCTTTGCGAGATTATTCTAGATCAACAAAAAATCTTAGCGAATCTCTGCGAAAACTTTCGAGTAACTTTGTGTAATAACCCATAAAATAGAACCAGTTTAAACTAGCATACCCTCTAAAATCTTCCCGATTTATTTCGCAACCTTTGCACTCAAAAAAAGAACAAAAAAGCAATTTTATGAGCAAGACAAAACTTATCATCAATAAAAACGGATCGATTAAAATAGAAGGTGACTTCGAAATCATGGATTCAGAAGGAGCTGTTTACGGACTACAAGGAAGATCGGCATTAGGTCTTTGTCGTTGTGGGTTGTCAGCAAACAAACCTTTTTGCGATGGCGGACACCGTAATAATTTCGAACACGAGTCTAAAGCATTCGATTTACCACCAATGAAAACAAACTAAGAACTTCGGTTTTGGTTATTTTTTATAAGGAAGCTGCATCTTAACTGATGTGGCTTTTTTTGTTTTCATTTTCAGATGATTTCTTAAATATAATCAGTTATTTCCTTAAAAAAGTGTATTATATTTACCTGAATTTTTAAAAATATAGCGAATGAAAAAATTGGTGACCTCAGTGTTATTTTTATGTTTTGTTTTGGCCCAGGCTCAAACACAAAAGACGGTTTCGAGTGATTGGACATCCTTCAATCAAACGATAGAAATTCAATCCCCTGTTAAAAAGAAGTTTAAAGTAATTGCATCGGTAAAAGTAGAAAGTACCGAACCTCAGGCCTGGGCAGGAGTTTGGGCAAGAGTTGATACTAAGAATGAAGAGGAAGGTTTTTTTGATAACATGAGAGACAGACCAATTAAATCAAACGAATGGAAATCTTATACTGTAGAAGGAACTATCGATAAGAACAGTAAATCACTAAGTTTTGGAGGTTTGTGCCTGAATAACGGTAAATTCTATTTTGATAAATTCGAATTGCTGATTGAGAATGAAAAAGGTGTTTTTGAACCGTTGGCGGTTTTAAATTCAAGTTTTGAAACCCCTTTGAAAAATGGTGAAATTCCGAAATGGGGTTTAGGTATTTCAAAAGAGGCAAATGTAAAAGTGAAAGAGTACAAAATTACACAGGATAAATCCAGTACTGACGGAAAAAACAGTTTGCTGCTGGAAGGAAGCGGGATTAAACCGCGACCCCAAGCAAAGATTGGAAATGTGGAAGGAGCATCACCAAAAATTGGAGATATGATATCAATGCTTGAAGATCTTAAAGGCCGTGTAGAAAGAACAGTGAAGAACATGAATCAGTACGAAATTGATTATTTGCATGATGCAGAAGCCAACCGAATTGGAGCACTGGTGATGCATTTGGCCGCTGCCGAAAAATACTATCAGGTTTTTACTTTCGAAAACAGAGATTTTAATGAAGAGGAAAAGAAACAATGGAATGCTGCTTTAAACCTCGATCAGGGTGGACGAGATGAATTTAAAGGACATGATATTCAATATTATTTAGACATCTACAATGAAGTAAGAGCTAAAACAATTTCGGAGCTAAAAAAAAGAGACGATGCCTGGTTTGCTGAAGTTCAAACAAAGTATGACATGAGTAATCAATATTGCTGGTTTCATGTTATGGAACATCAGTCGAGTCATCTAGGGCAGATTTTGTTTTTGAAGAAACGTATTCCGCCTCAGCAAAAACCAACTTTACCAAAAGAAATCAAAAAGTAATAGTTTCGATTTATAAAAAAAGCTGCATCATGTGCAGCTTTTTTTATAAGTAAAGTTCTCCCCGCATCGTTATGGTAGAAGAACCTCCAACCAGAATATCTTCTTCGCGATTCATTACTTCAATCATTGAGGGCTGTTTTAATCGTACACCCTGAAGAATTTTGTATTCTTTGTCGGATTTAGTGAATTTCTTTTGCGTTAAAAAGCCAATTAAAGGCCCCGCGGCCGTTCCTGTAGCAGGATCTTCATTTATTCCGATAATTGGGTTGAAAAATCTCGTTTCGACGATATGCTCCTCATTTTCATCAGCGATGGTGAAACAATAAAAACCTTCAAATTTATATTCTTTCGAAATTTCGATTAAAAGCTGGTTGTCCGGAACAAAACTATTGAGTATCTGGCTGCTTTTTATGGGAACCATGGCATGGGCAACTTCTGTATTGACTATGGTAGGAACAAAAGCATTTACATCTAAATCTTCAATTTTTAAACCAAGTGCAACTGCAATTTTATAAGTTGGAATTTCTTGCTTGATGACCGCCGATTTTTGATGCATTTGAACAAGGGGATAGAAAGTAACCGGGTCTAAAGTAACGGTTAACGGAATGGCGGAATGTTTCATAATTACAAAAAGCTCACTTTCGTTTTGCTCATCAAAAATAGGCATACCTTTTAAGAGAGCACCGCAAACAGCACCCAGTAAATTATGTCCCGCTCCGTCGATTTCGATTCCCGTTGGGGTAAACGAACGAACCATCAGTGCTTTTTCTCTTGTGGAATAATAAACAAAAGAGGTTTCGGAGTAGCCAAATTCTTTAGAAATATCCTGATACGTTTCCAGTTTTAAATTACCATCGGTAAAAACAACAGAAAGCGGATTTCCTTTATAACTTTCGTTTGAGAATACATCTAAAACGTAATATTCTAGTGTTTTTCTTCCCTCCATTCTTTATTTCTTTTTAGCTGAGACTTTTTTAGACGGATTAAAGTTAATATTTATCGTTTAGCAAAGCAATAGTTGTTACAACATTCGCTTTTGTTCGGCACTTATCTGTATTGCTTTTTCTAATCTCGAAAGTCTGGTTTTTTCCTGTTTGGCACTCATGATCCAATGAATCATTACCTTTTTGTACGAGGGTGCCTGATGGCTAAAATATTCCCAGGCTGTTTTGTTCGCTTTAAATTGTTTTTCAAATTCAGGGTCAAGTAGGTAAGCTTCTCTTTCATGTGAGTAGATTTTAGATCTTTCTTCAGATCTTAATTCGAAAGCCTTTAAGCCTTCGGGTAGCATGAGTCCGGTCTTAGTAAGTTCTTCTACTTTTTTGATATTGATGGCACTCCAGATACTGGATTTTTTTCTGGGCGTAAACCGTATCGTATAACTTTCTTCGTCGACAGCTCTTCGAACACCATCGATCCAGCCAAAACAAAGCGCCTGATCAACAGATTCTGACCAGGTCATGCACGGTTTTTTGGTACTCACTTTGTAAAACCCAACTAAAAGTTCGGTTTCCTTTTGATAATGTTTTTCTAACCATGCTCTGAATTTTTCGGATGTTGAGAAGAAGGTTGGTGTCATTTTGGATGAAGTTATCGTATTGAGTGTAAATATAAAAATCCTTTTTAACACAGAGAAACATAGCTTTTAAATGTCGAAAAAGAGAACCTAATAGAGAAATACATTTCTTTCGCATAGTAAACTCTGTGTGTTCTAGCTGAGTGAAACGTCCTGTTTAAAATTAGCAAATCTATGTTTCTCTGTGTTAGAATAATTTCATTGCGGTTTACACACAAAAGCATAAGAATCAAAATTAGTAATAATCGTTTTTATTATTAGTTCTTTATCTTTGCAGAAGTAATTTAAAGAGTTGAAATCATGGCGAAAGGACCTGAAAAAAACGGCAAAAACAAGGCTTTGCATACCAAATTGCTAAAACGCAAAAAAGCTAAAGTTCAGGAAGAGAAAAGAGAGCGTGCTTTAAAATTAAAGGCTCTAGTAGCAAAAATGAATCAGAAAAAAAATACGGATGGATCTGATCTTATTTAGATTGGAACGTGTTTTCTGCCTTCTCTGTTTTGAGCACAAAGACTGTGTTTCTGTTAATTAAAATAGGGTCTGGATTATTCCCTTTTGGGTAAAACGTAAAAAAAGCAGTAAACAATTATATGTTTACTGCTTTTTTAAATCTGAAGAAAGGTTCTATTTCGAGAGTGAAAATACCTTGTAACTGATAGTAACTGATATCATATTGGTTTTACCTTGAAGGATGGGGCCGGTGTAATTATTGGAACTATCAAAACTGTGTGTTTGGACATCTTCCAGTAAATTAGCCAACCCTAAACTATATCTCAAGTCAAACCTGAAGTCATTGTATCCGCCTGTTAGTCCTAGTCCTAGCCCATAATTGAATTTAGAACTGTCTTGTAGATCGGATTCATTTAATAAATATGGTAAATAGTATTGATTAGTAACATCAGCACCTTTTGATGGTGTAATTGGGTCAACGTATGAAACGAAAGCACCTGCCTGAGGTCCAAGGAAAAATCTGTCCTCTTCTGGTTTTAAAATGTAATAGTTAACATAAGCTCCAAAACTTATGTCGGAATATTTGTATTTCGAGTTTTTTGCTTCTTCAAAATTATCCTCGACATATTTTACATCTAATATATTTTGTTTGTATGCAAACTCGAATTGAAAATTGTAATTTTCATGATAACCCAAATGGTACTGTGTTCCAACTGTAAAACCAGGTTTAGAATCAGTGAGTAAATCAGATGATTTTAAATTGTTTTGAGATAAGCCTGCCGAAATATATACTCCTCTGGGAGCTTGAGCATATGTAGATAAATTATATAATAGTATTGTGATAAAAAGTAGTATGTTTTTTTTCATTATTGTAGATGTTATTGGCATTTAATATATTCTGTGTCGAAGAAAAAGGATAAGATTTCTCGATTATTTTGGTCGTGTAGATCATATTTGCTTAGCTTGGTCATTAAGGCAGGGCAATCCGAAAAGTACTTTTTAATGAATGGAGAAATCTCTCCTCGAAGTGCTATTTTTCCTTCTGTGTTTGTTGATGTACCATTAATTTGATCTAAGACAGTTTCATTATTATCAATTAAATACAATTCATAAAAAGTTTTTTTAAAGCCTTCTACATAGTGTCCCTGAATTGTTTCTATAATATAGGCAAGACCAACAAGTTTTCGATCGTTTTTTTCGCCATATACAAAATATACATCTGCTTTTTTCTTTTGGTTTAGATGAAACGATTTTAGTAAAGAGGAGCCTATAACGGCATGATCGAGATCTTCAAATTTGATATACTTTTCCCAACTCTTGCCAAGGTTTACATACGATATTCGCTTATCTACCAGGAGTATATCTGTAACTTCATCACGAGTAAGTATCTTGTTTCCTTTTTTGTCAACTATGTAGGAGTTTTGCGCAAAAGAATTTGAAAATGTAAAAATTAAAATTAGTACTAATAGTTTCATTTTAATTTTCTGTTATAGTTGTTGAAGCATTTAATGTAAAAGAAGATGGTTTAAAAATTACATTACAGAATGCTGCTGTCAGTTTTCCATTTGAAGAAGAAATATACACGACTCCTTCGCGGGCGCGAGCAAGATCTAAGTAATTAAAGCTTACGCAAACTTCATTTTTTTCCATGAAAGAAGTGGGACAGGAATTGCAAATAGTATAAATGCCGGGAACTGGTTTTACATCATTAGCAAATTCTATTCTTAGATCGCCCTGAGACGAGCTGGCAGTCATTGTGAAATTATCAGTTCTGTTGGATGTGGATACTGAATTAAATTTTATTGGAGCGAAAGAACCTGTGAAAACAATGGTATTTTTGTTGGTAGTGCAAGGAATATTGGGAGCATTAACTTCAACAAGCAATTTACTTTCGATACTTTCGCAGATTCCTTTTGTTGTTTTTAAGGTGTATTCTCCTGCCATAGCAGATGTAACATTTTTAATAATTGGATTTTGAAGGTTGGACTGAAAATTATTAGGACCTGACCAATTGTATTTAACTTCAAAACCATCATTAAAGGGGGTTTCCAGCTCCAGAGTTGCGCCTGGTACTAATGGGGAGTTACTGCTGATTTCCGTAGTAGGTAGATAACATGTTACTGCATCAGTCGAAGAACAGCTCCCAAACAGGAGTGTGCAGAGGCTTGGAATGAGAAGAAGTAGTTTTTGCTTCATAAAAAATGTGGGAATAATATTTGGTTTTGATTAAAAGAGCGCAAAAGTATGTCTTTTATTAAGTTTTTACCTAGATTTTAAAGAGAAAAATAGCTGCTGATCTTATGTTTCTGGTAAGTAGTTCGTTTGCTTTTGTTTAGGTTCTAAGTCTTTTAATCTGATTTCATATTTCTTTAAATTATAGATTTTGTTCTCTGTTTATTTTATCCGAAATTTGCATCAAACACATTTAAATAAATTCAAAATGGAAGAATTTGGCAGAATAATAGTTTCTGAAACGGCAATGAACAGTGAGAATCTGCAGGATGTGATTCACTCGAATATTTCGGTAATTAATTTAATGCGTGAAGAAGGTGTCGATGATGAGTTCATCCACGAAGATGCTTTGATGAGTTATTATTTAGATTTCTATTGGTCACAATATACAGAAGGAAATTTTGCTCAGTTTGTCTATAAATCAGGTTGGAACAAAGAATTAAACGAACTTATTGAAGAAGGTCTGACTTTAATTGGTGCCGAAAAACACTTGGAATTGTTTCAGCAGCAAAGCAAAAAAGTGAGATTGATGAGCAGCGTAAAACTCAATAAATTTTTAAGCGGAAAATTGGAAGGCGTAAACCCAATACGTGATTTACTGAACAACGATACGTTTTATGAATTAGAAGAAAACCTGGTGACATTAAATGCCGATTTCTTAAAAAATCATCCCGATTTCGAAGTGCTTTCTGTCGATGATATGTTCGCGACTTTGGAGGAATTTGTGGGGCATGAAATTAAGAGGGTTTAGTTTTTTTGGAGGTTCAAAGGTTCAAAGGTTTTTACCGGACTTTTGTCAAAGAGATTCGCGGAGTTTTTTACAAAGCTTCACAAAGTTAACCGAAAAGAGCCTTTGGCTCAAGACATATTGTAGGGATGGATTTTAATCCGTCCTACAAAGTTTACAGGAAAGAGCCTTCGGCTCGGCCAGTATTGTTGGGGTGGATTTTAATCCGTCCTGAAATAAAATAAATAATTTTACCTGAAATTGCATTTTCCGTCTAATCAATAAAATCTTGAGAGAACAAATTTCCATTTGTAAAAAGGCAATTTTTGCCTTGTTGTTTTTGCCGGTAGTTTTATCCGGTCAGGTGAACAATACGAATACAACTGATAATGTTACCCGGTATTATTACGACGATCAGGTCGTTTCGGTGCAAATTTGGTACGGAGCAGATAAAAATCCGGACAGCACCAAAACGTATTATCCGAACGGAAAATTGAACGAAGTTTTTTATTACGACGAGAAAGGGCTCAAAGATTCCGATTGCTTTCAGTACAATCAGGAAGGCGAAAAGTTAGTCACCTGGAATTTTGCGCATGGGAAATTGGTTGGCAGAACCGATCATAAACTGCCTTTCAGTAAAGACAAGGAAGAATCGGTAAAAAAAGCCCTCAAACTGCTTACTGAAATCAATGCCAAAACAAATTACAATCCCACTAAAGTTAATGATCTGTACAATCGGGGTGTGTTAAGTGTTAGTTTGGGCAATATTACGCTGGCACTCGAAGATTTAAAAAAAGTCGAGTACTCGATTGATAAAGATCCTAAAAATAAAAGTATTGTTTTGGCCGATTCGTTAGAGCAAAAGAAAGATTTGTTTCGAAGCAAGCTTTACGACAGATTAGCCTTTGTCTATGCATCACTCGAAATGGATAGTTTTGCGATCCAGTATTACCATAAAGCCATAAAAAGTGCTCCGGACGATTTACGCATCCTCTATAATTTTGCTTCATTGCTCCAGCGAAGAAAGATATACGATTTAGCGTGTTTTTATCTGGAGAAAATTGCAGCTGTAAAACCGGATCACGCATATGCAAGGTGGAGCCTCGCGAAATTGTACAGCGATACAGGCAATTATGAAAAAGCGATGGAAAATATTGCGGCAGTTTTTGCGGCTGAAAAAACAATTGCAGGCAGAAATTCGGCTTACGGTGGCAGAGATTTAAGAACCATCCGGGGTTTAATCTATCACAAATTAGGAGAATCAAATAAAGGAATCGCCGATTTAAAAGCAGCATTAGAAACGGATAAAAATAATTCGTACGCGATGAAGAATCTGGGGATTATTTATGTAGAGCAGCATAAATACAAAAAAGCCTGTGAGTTGTTTCAAAAAGCAAAAGCGCTCAATTATGCTCTGATTTATGATGAAACAGATTTATCAGCATGGTTGGAAAGTGCTTGCAATAATACTCAGCATGAAGATGCAAATACGAAAAAACCATATGTTTTCCCGAATCCCGCAATAAGTGTGATTTCGATAAAAGATCTTAATGCCGAAAACTTTGATTATGAGTTTTTTAATTTCGAATCGGTTTCTGTCTTAAAAGGAAAAAGTACAGATGGAAAGATAGACGTCTCAAGCCTGCCTTCTGGTTTTTATGTGCTTAAAGTGACTACGGCAGATTCAACAGCAAGTTTTAGGGTGATTAAAGAGTAAAGAGTGAAGAGTAAAGAGTAAAGAATAATCTTTGCGTATCTCTGTGTTTTCTTTGCGTATCTCTGTGGTACAGCCCCGAAATAACTTTAGAACCAACTTTGTCATGATCTTAGGAAACATTTCCTTAAATTTGCTTCCATTATAAAAAAAATACAATAGTTATAAAAAACAAGCTATGTTACAAATCGCATTTATTAGAGAGAATCAGGAGAAAGTAATCAAGGCTTTAGCAAAACGAAATATCGATGCTAAAAGCGTTGTGGAAGAAGTGGTGCAATTAGACGAAAACCGTCGCGCAACACAAGTAGAATTAGACAACACTTTATCCGAATCTAATAAATTGTCCAAAGATATAGGGGAATTGATGAAAGCTGGCGAGAAATCGAAAGCTGCAATCCTGAAAGAAAAAACAGTTTCCTTAAAAGAAAAAAGCAAAGAATTGGGCGAAAAAGCAGAAGCTTTAGCTGCCGAATTAACCAATAAATTATACACTTTACCCAATCTTCCTGCTGATATTGTTCCCGAAGGAAAAACACCGGATGACAATCTGAATGTTTTTCAGGAAGGAGATATTCCGGTTTTGCACGAAGGAGCACAACCACACTGGGAGTTGGTGAAAAAGTATGATATCATCGATTTTGAATTGGGTGTGAAAATTACTGGAGCAGGGTTTCCGGTTTATAAAGGAAAAGGAGCCCGTTTACAGCGTGCTTTGATCAATTACTTTTTAGACAAAAACACTGCTGCCGGATACAACGAAGTTCAGGTACCGCATTTGGTAAACGAAGCTTCAGGTTATGGAACAGGACAATTACCGGACAAAGAAGGGCAAATGTATCATTCAACTGTTGATGATTTGTATTTGATTCCAACCGCTGAGGTTCCGGTTACGAATTTGTTCCGTGATGTGATTTTAAACGAGAGCGATCTGCCAGTTTTGCATACTGCTTATACACCGTGTTTCCGTCGTGAGGCAGGTTCTTACGGAGCTCACGTACGTGGATTGAATCGTTTGCACCAGTTTGATAAAGTAGAAATTGTACGTGTGGAGCATCCGGATAAGTCTTATGAAGCATTAGACGGAATGGTTGAACACATAAAAGAGATTTTGAAAGAGTTAAAATTACCATACCGTGTTTTACGTTTGTGTGGTGGTGATATGGGCTTCACATCTTCTTTGACTTATGATTTTGAAGTGTTTTCAACAGCACAGGATCGTTGGTTAGAGATCAGCTCCGTTTCTAATTTTGAGACTTTTCAGGCCAATCGTTTGAAATTGCGTTTCAAAGACAAAGACGGGAAAAATCAATTGGCACATACTCTAAACGGAAGTTCATTGGCATTGCCAAGAGTTTTGGCCGGAATTTTAGAAAATTATCAAACTCCGGAAGGAATCGTAGTACCGGAAGTATTACGTCCATACTGTGGATTTGATATTATAAATTAAGATTGAAATAAAGTTTCCAGTAACGGTCACAGTGTTCAGTTGCAGCCTCAGTTTGAGGTGAATTGCATTGAACACTGTGACTGAATACTGTAAACCGAGACTGAATACTAAAAAAAAGAGGAAGATGGGAGGGATTTTAAATTGGGACGCAGATCCCGTTATTTTTTGGATAACAGATAGTTTTCCACTAAAATATTATGGTGCTTTTTTTGCCTGCGGATTACTGCTGGGCTACGCCATAGTGCGTAATATTTATAAAAAAGAAAATCTTTCGCTGGATAATCTTGATAGTTTATTGGTTTATGTAATCGTCGGGACTATTTTGGGAGCGAGATTGGGACATTGTTTTTTTTACGAACCGTCTTATTTTTTACAGCATCCGATAGAAATTCTGTTGCCCATACAAAAAGTAGCAGGAGTTTATAAATTTGTTGGATACCAAGGGCTTGCAAGCCACGGAGGTTCAATCGGAGTTTTAACCGCTATGGTTTTATATTGCCGAAAGTATAAAGTTAAATTCTTGTGGCTTTTAGATAAAATGGCAATTGGAGTTCCGGTTACAGGAGCTTTTATCAGGTTTGGAAATTTTATGAATTCTGAGATTTACGGAAAACCCACCAATGGAAACTGGGGTGTGGTTTTTCAGAGAGACGATTTAATTCCAAGGCATCCGACACAGCTGTATGAAGCCTTTGCCTACCTGTTGATTTTTGTAATTTTACTGACGATGTACAAATCAGAGAAGATACGAAAAGCGGATGGTTTGATCTTTGGCTATTTTCTGATGTTACTGTTTCTGGCGCGATTTGTAATTGAGTTTTTCAAAGAAAATCAGGAAGCTTTCGAAAATAGTATGTTCATTAACATGGGACAAATATTGAGTATTCCTTTTATTTTGATAGGCCTGGGACTGATTGTCTGGAAGTCTAGGAAGAATGTTTATATTTAGTTTTTAGTCGCGGTTCTCAGTCTCAGTCTATGTTGAACAATGCAAACTGTAAACTGCGACTGCAAACTGAGATAGAGAACTGTCACTGAACACTGAAAAAAAAGCTAAAATATGAAAAACAGCATCATCTATATCGTTTTGTTCTGGTCTGCTTTTGCATTTTCACAGAATGAACAGCTTGCGCAGTATTATTACGATAAAGGTGATTTTGAAAAAGCTAAAATCAGTTACGAAGAACTTTTAAACAGTTCGCCGTCCAACACACAATATTTTTTAAGAACAATTGACTGTTATCAGCAGTTGCAGCAGTTTGAGACTGCACAGAAAGTAATTCAGGATCGTTACAACAAATACAAGCAAGGCGTTTTTTTAGTAGAGTTAGGGTATAATTTCCAACTGCAGAAAAACGATGCTAAAGCCAAAAGTTACTACGAACAGGCGATCGAAAAGATTAGAACCAATCCGAATGATGTTTACGGAGTTGGTAATTCTTTTGAGAAAAAAGTATTGCTTGAATATGCATTACGAGCCTATCAGACCGCCATGTCAATTCAGCCGAATTATAACTTCAATTTTCAAATCGGAATGCTGTACGGACAGTTAGGACAGACGGATCAGATGATTGATCTTTTACTGACAGAATCGTACAAAAATCCACAGAACGCAAATTTAATACAGACACAGCTGTCTCGTTTCATGAACGGCGAAACGGATAATACCGCTTTTAAAGATGCAATGCGAAAAGCTTTGATTTTGAGAACACAAAAAGATCAGGATGTGTTTTGGAATCATTACCTGAGTTGGTTTTATGTGCAGCAGAAAGAATTCGGTAAAGCCTTTATTCAGGAAAAAGCAATCTACAAACGCGACCCGGAATCACTTTCAAGTATTGTTAATCTGGGACAATTTGCGTTAAATGAAGATGAGACTGACACGGCAGAGGAAATTTTCAATTTTATTCTTCAGACGACTAAAGATCGTGATTTACTCATTCAGACAAATTCGTCTTTGATGCAGATAAAAATTGATAAAGCGCAGGAAAAAGAGTATCCATTAATCAATTCCGAACTACAACAATTGCTCATAACCTATGAAATAACTCCTTTTACCTTATCTTTGCAAATAATTCAGGCACATTTCCTGGCTTTTAATCTTAAAAAGACAGAAGAAGGCAAGGATATTATTAAAAAAGCGCTGGAATTAAATCTGAATGCCTATCAGCAGGCAGATGCGAAAATGGAGCTGGCAGACATTCTGCTTTTAGAAGAGAAATTCAATCAGGCACTTATTTATTATTCGCAAATTCAGTTGGATTTGAAGAATGATGTAATGGCGCATGAAGCGAGTTTGAAAGCCGCCAAAACAAGTTATTACAAAGGTGATTTCGAGTGGGCTTTGAAACAGTTTAAAGAATTGAAGGCGGCCAATACGCAATTAATTGCCAATGATGCACTTGAGTATTTTTTACTGATCAACGACAATACAGTTGCCGATTCAACACAAACCGCTTTGAAGCAGTTTGCCAAAGGTGATTTTTTAATGTATCAGAATAAAAAGCAGGAAGCAATTGCTCAGTTTCAGGGGATATTAAAAACGTTTAAAGGACAGGAAATTGAAGCTGTTACAATGTTGCGTTTAGGTAAAATTTATGAAAGCCTGAAGGATTACACCTCAGCTTTGGCGCAGTATCAGCAGATTATAGACCATCATGGCGATGGAATTTATATCGACGAAGCATTGTTTTTCTCTGCAGAAATTTACAACGATGAATTGCATAATGCAGAAAAGGCGAAGCCTTTATATGAGAAGGTAATTTTTAATCATCAGGACAGTATTTACTTTGTTGATGCCAGGAAAAAATACCGGGAGTTAAGAGGAGACAAGAATTTATAGTACCGATTATAGGATTATTAGATTATTAGATTTTTCGAATAATCCAACAATCCAACAATCTAACAATCTAGAAAGAATGATTATTTACAACGTTACTACCAATATACACGAGAGCGTTCAGGAGCAATGGTTAAAGTGGATGCAAGAGAAACACATACCGGAAATCCTGGCCACACAAAAGTTTTCTTCGGCAAGAATTGTCAGGGTGATGATTGAGGAAGAAATGGGCGGAATTACTTATTCCGTTCAATATGTTACAGATAGCAAGGAAACGTTAGAGCGTTATTATGTCGAAGACGAACCGGCATTTCACAGAGAAGCCTTGGAATTATTCGCTGATAAAATGCTTTCTTTCAGGACAGAGCTGGAAGTGATTTCGGAACATTAAAAGGAGGATAGTTAGATTGTTGGATTATTAGATTTTTCGAATAATCCAACAATCTAACTATCTAAGAAAAGATGGAGATTCGGTTTCAAACAAAAGAAGAAAGCAACAAACAGCAACAGGAAGATTTTCTGAAGTTGTCTAAAACCGAAAGAGTTTACGCTTTTTTTCGTTTGATGGAACAGGTAAGCAGGTTTCCGATTAAGAATAAAGAGGATAAGAATAAAGATAATTTTCTCATTGTGATTAAACCAAAATAGGATGTCAAAATTGTGGAATCAAAACATTGATGAATTTATCACTGGAAGACCTGATTACAAGTAAGATTAAAGCGAACAGAGCTAAAGATTTACTCGATATTCAGCAGCTTCGCGAAATAAATAAGAAGTAGATGACTTGATTTTTGGATTATTCGATAATCTAACAATCTAAGTAGTCTGACAATCTAAGAATCTAGAAAAGAGAATGGAAAAAGTAAAAGCTAAAAAACATTTAGGACAACATTTCTTAAAGGATGAAAGTATAGCCAAAGCAATTGCAGATACTCTAAGCCTGAACGGATATGATGAGGTTTTAGAGATAGGGCCGGGGATGGGTGTGTTGACTAAGTATTTGCTTGACAAACCAATTAATACACACGTGATCGAGATCGACACAGAATCGGTGGCGTATTTAGGTGAGAATTATCCAAAATTAAAAGATAACATTATTTCTCAGGATTTCCTGAAGTACAATATCAATGAGGTTTACGAGAACAAGCAATTCGCTATTATCGGAAACTTTCCTTATAATATTTCAACACAGATTGTTTTTAGAACTTTAGAATTTAAACATCAGATTCCGGAATTTTCGGGGATGTTTCAAAAAGAAGTTGCAGAACGAATCTGCGAGAAAAAAGGATCAAAGGCCTACGGAATCTTATCCGTTCTGGCTCAGGCTTTCTATACTACAGAGTACCTGTTTACAGTAGATGAAAACGTCTTTATTCCTCCGCCCAAGGTGAAGTCGGGTGTGATGAGAATGACCCGAAAGGAAGATTATAGTCTTCCGTGCGGAGAAAAATTGTTTTTCACAGTAGTGAAAACGGCTTTTCAGCAAAGACGAAAAACATTACGTAACAGTTTGAAAACATTAAATTTAACTGATAAGTTGCGAGAAGACACTATCTTTGATAAACGTCCTGAACAGCTTAGCGTAGAAGAATTTATTGAACTGACTCAAAAAATAGAAGCCGATGGAGTTCAAAGTTAGCAAAGACTTAATCCAACAATTAGAAGAGCACATTGTTAAGAAAAATGACAAGGAACTTGAAATTTTACTTAATGATTTGCACCATGCTGATATAGCCGAAATTCTGGACGAGCTGGATTTCGACGGTGCGACCTATATTTTTAAGGTTTTAGATAGTGATAAAACGGCCGAGATTCTTCTGGAATTAGAAGATGATCTTCGTGAAAACATCTTAAGCCGCCTGTCGCCTAAAGAGATTGCAGAAGAGCTTGATGAGCTGGAAACCAATGATGCGGCCGATATTATCGCCGAACTTTCACAGGACATTAAAGCAGAGGTAATCTCTGAGTTAAACGACGTTGAGCACGCAAAAGACATTGTCGAATTGTTGCGTTACGACGAGAATACTGCCGGAGGTTTGATGGGGAAAGAGCTGGTGAAAGTTAATGAAAACTGGAATGTTCTTACCTGTGTCAAAGAAATGCGTATTCAGGCCGAGAATGTTTCCAGAGTACATTCAATTTATGTCGTAGACGATGAGAATCGTTTGAAAGGCAGGCTGTCTCTTAAAGATTTATTGACCACTTCAACCAAAACACAGATCGGAGATATTTACATCAGAAAGTTAAATTTTGT
This sequence comes from Flavobacterium sp. N502540, assembly GCF_025947365.1. Taxonomy (NCBI): domain Bacteria; kingdom Pseudomonadati; phylum Bacteroidota; class Flavobacteriia; order Flavobacteriales; family Flavobacteriaceae; genus Flavobacterium; species Flavobacterium sp. N502540. Next base: position 1,488,853 of record NZ_CP110012.1, on the reverse strand, counting down.
AAATGTTGATACCGAAGATGTCGAAGTTGCCCGTATCATGCAGAAGTATGACTTAGAAGCAATTCCGGTGGTCGACGAGTTAGGCCGTTTGGTAGGAAGAATTACTATCGATGATATCGTAGACGTAATCAAGGACGAAGCCGATAAAGATTATCAGTTGGCAGCGGGTATTACACAGGACGTTGAATCAAACGATAGTGTTCTGGAATTGACCAAGGCGCGTTTGCCATGGCTTTTAATTGGAATGGTAATCGAAATTGTTGCATCATTTGTACTAAAGGGTAACGAAGCCACTTTTCAGAGATATTCAACTCTGATTATTTTTGTACCGTTGCTTTCGGCGACAGCAGGTAACATTGGAGTTCAGGCTTCGGCAATCGTTGTGCAGGGTTTGGCAAACGGAACACTAAAAGAATTCAGCAGAGGATACTTTAGCAAGGAGATTACCGTTTCGATGATTTCGGGAACTATTATTTCGTTGCTTTTACTGGGATATCATTCCATTATGTACCAACAGTACCTGGTAGGAATGGCAATTTCAATTTCGATGATTGTAGTAATTTTGTTTGCAGCAACTCTGGGAACTTTAGTGCCGTTGTTTTTACATAAAAATAAAATCGATCCTGCTATTGCAACAGGACCTTTTATCACCACAACCAATGACGTATTTGGTATTATGCTCTACTTCGGAGTAGCCAAACTTATTCTTGGATTCTAAGTTTTTGCAACAAATTAATAGATAAGAGTGATTATTGATCTCTAAAATCGGCGTAATTTGTAACCGAATAATTCGCTATTAACCAGCCAAATAAAAGCAATGAAAGTACACATTATAGGAGGCGGAAACCTCGGGGTTTCTATTGCCTTGGGAATTGCTAAATTCTCTAAAAATAATCAGGTTACCGTTACAAGAAGAAACACCGCCAGTATTCAATATTTATCAGAGTACGGAATTACGGTTTCATCAGATAATAAACATACTATTCAGGAAGCTGATGTGGTTATTTTAACCATAAAACCCTATCAGGTAGACGTTGTTTTAGCAGAGATTTTACCTGTTATTAAAGGAAAAACAATTGCCTCGGCTGTAAGTGGATTGTCTCTGGACATGCTTCAGTCTAAAACCAATAATGAATTTGCAGTAGTTAGAATTATGCCCAATATTGCTGCGCAGTTTGGCGAATCGGCAACCTGTATTTCTTTCCCTGAACAAGACAGAGAAAAAGCATTGCCAATTGTTGATTTATTTCAGAATTTGGGGACTGCTCCTGTAATTGATGAAAAATTAATGGATGCAGCAACTGTTCTTGGCGCATGCGGAACAGCCTATGCCTTAAGATATATTCGCGCTTCTATGCAGGCCGGAATCGAAATTGGATTTGATTCTAATACCGCTTTGGCCATCGCTGCTCAAACGGTCAAAGGAGCTGCAAAAATGTTATTGGAGGAACAAGTACATCCGGAACAATTAATCGATCGTGTAACGACGCCTCAGGGATGTACAATTGTAGGTTTGAATGAAATGGAGCATAATGGTTTCAGTTCGTCTTTAATAAAAGGAATTAAGACCTCTTTGAAGCAAATTAAAGGATAACATATAAACGATATTATTTTAAGAATCCAAATTCCAGGTTGATACATTGGAATTTGGATTTTGTGTTTTTTAGAGTTTTTAGAATTAATTGTTTTATGAAAAACTAGGCCTTCTTTTTCTTCGACAAAGTAAACTTTAGATAGAATAATCCAAAAAGACCCGAAAGCACAGATGCAATCAGAATAGCGATCTTCGAGAAAACAATAATTTCAGGATCTTTAAAGGCCAGAATAGTGATGAAGATGGACATGGTAAAACCAATTCCGCCCAGCATTCCGGCACCTAGTATATGAGCCCATTTTAAGTTTTTAGGCAAGCTGCACAATCCAAGACTTACACCAATAGCCGAGAAAAGTAAAATTCCTAAAGGTTTACCTACTACAAGCCCCAGGATAATTCCAAATGTATTAGGGTGATTCAAACCTTCGTGCCAGTCCGACTGAATAGCGATACAGGTATTAGCAACAGCAAACAAAGGCAGAATAAAAAAGGCAACCGGTTTGTGTAGAAAATGCTGCAATTTATAAGAAACAGAATTTTCATCACCATTTCCAAACGGAATTACAAAAGCCAGAATAACTCCTGTAATGGTCGCATGAACACCTGAGTTTAGCATGAAATACCACATTACAACACCTCCGATAAGATACGGGATAAGGTTGTGGATTTTCAAACGATTCAAAACAAACAAGAAAATCCAGATTCCCAATGCAATTGCAAGATTTACAAATGCGATTGAGGTTGTATAAAATATGGCAATAACGATTATGGCTCCCAAGTCATCTATAACAGCCAAGGCAGTTAAAAAAACTTTTAGCGACGAAGGGACTTTTTTCCCTAAAAGAGATAAGATCCCAATAGCGAAAGCGATGTCGGTTGCCATTGGGATTCCTGCTCCGTTTTGAGTTGCTGTTCCAAAATTTAAAATCAGAAAAATACTGGCAGGCACTAACATGCCTCCTAAGGCTGCCATGATTGGTAAAGAGGCATTTTTGATATTGGACAATTCACCGTGATAAATCTCTCTTTCTAATTCTAAGCCGATTAACAAAAAGAAAATAGCCATTAAACCATCATTAATCCAGTGAGTGATCGAATGTCCGTTGAGATCTTTCTCCCAGAAAGCAATATATTCCGTTTGATAAGATGAATTGGCAAGATAAAGCGATATGATGGTAACAAAAAGCAGGAGTAGTCCCCCTGATTTTTCATTGTTGAAGAAGGCTTTAAAAGTTTTTGTTAATTTCATTTTTATAAAAGTTCAGTGAATTTAGAAGGGATTTTTTGAAGGCATATATTTTCAAAGTTAAAAAAAAATGAACGAATAAAAAATTCAGGTGTATCGCGTTACGGGATGCAGTTGTCTTATTAAATAAAAAAACCGCTAATAATTAGCGGTTAGGAGTGTTTTTTAGAATGTAGCAGCTGCTTCTAAAATTAAGGCTGTCACTTCTTTGGGATGTGATGCGAGGGAGGCATGTCCTGCGTCGAGACGAATGATTTTTTTAGGGTTCATTCGCTCTGCCATTTCTTTTTCTGTTTCCGGTGGAATCATGTTATCGAAGTTGGAAATTTGATACCAGCTTGGTTTGTTTTTCCATGCCGGTTCACCTGCGATGTCTCCAAAGCATTGCCCGTGTATTGGTTTTTGGGCCAGTGATAAGACTAGTGTTTCTTTATGGTCTAAATCCTGAGCAAATGCATCATGAAATTCATCGTACTTAATCCATAAAAAACCTTTTGGGTCAGGATAAATACTGGCTCCGCCCGATCCTGGTCTGCGACCTAAAAGAGCTCCCAGACTATCTCCTGCATCAGGAGCAAATGCTGCAATGTAAACTAAGCCCACCACTTTATCATGATGTCCGGCACCCGAAATTACTGCTCCTCCATAAGAATGTCCTACCAGAAGTACTTTTCCTTCCTGAGCATCAATTAGATCCTGAGTTTTATTGATGTCATCTTGTAAAGAAGTCAAAGGGTTTTGAACGCTTCGCACTTTATACCCTTCTTTTACTAGTCCCGGAATTACATGTTGCCAATGTGAACCATCTCCCCAAGCACCGTGAACCAAAATAATGGTTAAATCTTTTGTTGCCATAATTACTGTTGTTTAATTGATTAAAATAGAGATACTTAATTAAAATTCAATGTGTGATGTAACAAAAAAACGGCGTGTTAACTTCTGCAGTAAAAATCCATGTATAAAAGTATGAAATTAAATAATTCGTTAATGTTAAGATATAGAAAATTTTATAGTGTAACTGTTTTAATTTCAATGAATAAGATTCTTTTGGCGAAACCGAGAAGCTACTGCAGTCAAATTTTTTAAAGTCATTTTTTTTTTACATCTCTGTGAACTCCGGAAGCTAATAGTTGAAACAGAAAATTTAAATAAAGAATAAGCTGTATTTTTGTTTTATAAAATAGAGTACAATGAGTATAAGAATTCTTCATATTGATAGCAATCATCCGATTTTATGGCAACAATTGGAAGATGCAGGTTTTGAAAACCACGCAGATTTTAAATCTTCTAAAGAAGAAATTGAAGCGAAAATTGCCAACTACAACGGAATTGTGATCCGAAGCCGTTTTAAAATTGACAAGACCTTTTTAGATCAGGCGACTAACTTAAAATTTATTGCTCGTGTAGGGGCTGGCCTGGAAAGTATTGACTGCGAGTATGCTGAAACCAAAGAGATTCATTTAATTGCCGCGCCGGAAGGAAATCGCAATGCAGTTGCAGAACATTCGCTGGGAGTGATTTTATCCTTGTTTAATAATCTCAATCAGGCAGATGCCGAGGTGAAATCAGGACATTGGAATCGGGAAAGTAACCGCGGTCATGAATTGGATGGTAAAACAGTGGGGATCATTGGTTACGGAAATATGGGAAAAGCATTTGCGAAAAAACTTCGCGGTTTCGAGACAGAAGTGTTGTGTTACGATATTCTGGATAATGTAGGAGATCAAAATGCGAGACAGGTGTCATTAGCTGAACTACAGCAAAAAAGCGATGTTCTGAGCCTTCATCTTCCGTGGACTCCTGAAACGGATAAAATGGTAGATCAAAGTTTTATAAATGCTTTTTCAAAACCCTTTTGGATTATAAATACCTCACGCGGTAAAAACATTGTCACAGCAGATTTAGTAGAGGCGATGAAAACGAAAAAGGTTTTAGGTGCAGGTCTGGATGTTTTGGAGTATGAGAAATTATCTTTCGAAACCTTATTTCAGGAAGAAAGTACACCGGAAGCCTTGCGATATTTAATGGCGTCTAAAAATGTTTTGCTAACGCCTCATATTGCCGGTTGGACGTTCGAAAGTCATGAACGACTGGCTCAGGTAATAGCCGACAAGATAAAAGCGGTCTTTAATAGCTAGTCTGTAGGATGAGATTCCAATTTAACTTCCTTTTTACAATTAAATAACGAGTTTTTTCTGTAGAGTTTTTGGGTTATAATTAGTTTTTAAGATTATTTTTTAATAATATTGTTTCTAAATAAGGAGTAACCGAAAATCCCAAGAGTAGGACATAACCAATTAATTTTAACTAGTAAAAAATGGAAAACGATTTTAAAGAAACGTCAAATAATTTTAATGACCAAATTCCGGTATTCAAAGTAGATCCAATAATGGTGTTACTTTTTAGTTTTTTAACTTGCGGATTGTACTTGATTTATTGGAATATTAAAGTATCTGAGGTTTTTAATGCCGTAGCAGGAAAAGAGGTTATCTCTCAGCCAGTTGCAATCTTTGCAGGATGCTGTATGCCGGTAAATATTTATTTTTATTATTTAGCTGGTAAAGAAGCGTTGCCAAAAGTTTATCAAAGAACTGGAGAGCTTCAAAAAGACCAGTCAACTTTATTAATTGTTTTAGGGTTCTTTTTTCCTATGGCAGCAGCAATGATTGTACAAGGTGATATCAACAGATTATACAAATAATAGTAGAATAAAACGTAAAATTTACGGAATTATCGGTGCAGCAATTACACTGATAATTCCGTTTTTTTTAATGCTCGACAACCATAACGACCATCTGGAGACAGATCAGTCGTTTTGTCCTTTTAAAATGGTAACCGGTTTCCCTTGTCCGGGTTGCGGAATTACCAAGTCATTAGTTTATTTTTATGAAGGCGACATCTACAAGTCGCTTAGTTACCATATTCTGGGCCCGTTTGTAATTGTATTTTGCTGGCTCACTATAATTATACTGACTACTGAAATTATTACTAAAAAAGAATATTTTTCAGGGCTACTGTACAATAGAAAATTGGCTTACAACATGGCTTATTTTTTAGGCTTTTATCATTTGATTCGATTGGTTCTTTTTATCAGAGAAAGCTCTTTTGATGATATTTTGCATCAGTCTATCTGGTTTTAAGTCTAAGAATTCCATCCACATAACGTTGAATTTAGAATAACTAAAAATCACTATAAAAATGGAAAACAGTAAAACAGAACATTGGAACAATCCTCCGGTTCATCGGGAGGAGAATAAAAAAGTAGTTGCGGGAATCCTGGCAATTTTATTAGGTGCGCTGGGTATTCATAAGTTTTATTTAGGATACAATAAAGAAGGCGTTATCCAGCTTATTCTCGGATTTATTTTCGGAATAGGAGGTATAATAGGTGTGATCGAAGGAATAATTTATCTCACCAGATCAGATGAAGAATTTTATCAAACCTATCAGGTTGGACAGAAAGGCTGGTTTTAAGTCGTTTTAAAGCATAAAAAAATCCCATCTTAAAATGGGATTTTTTGTTTGTATGATGATGCTTAATCTTCTTTCTCCGATAATTTGCGTTCTAATTCTATCTGAAATTCTTCAATAACAGGTTTCATGGTGCTTTCCGGAATATCTGCTATTCTAATGTACATTAAGCCGTCTACGGCATTATTGAACAAAGGATCAACGTTAAAAGCAACTACGCGGGCATTTTGCTTGATGTATTTTTTGATCAAAACAGGCAAACGTAGATTTCCTGGCTCCAGTTCGTCGATAATCTTGTCAAACTTGTTCAAGTCAGACTCGGCTTCGTCGAAGATAAAATCTTTGTCAGCGTCTTTTAATTTTACCTTGTACGCTTTTTTCGGGTGAATATACTGTGCGATATATGGATCGTAATAGTTAGACTTCATGAACTCAATCATTAACGATTTAGAGAAGTCAGAAAACTGATTGCTGATACTTACACCACCAAGTAAATATTTATGTTCCGGATAACGTAAGGTGGTATGAATAATTCCTTTCCACAGCAAGAACAAAGGCATTGGTTTTTGTTGGTATTCTTTGATGATAAAAGCACGACCCATTTCGATCGATTTGTGCATCATATCATGTAATTCCGGTTCAAATCTGAAAAGATCCGTTAAATAAAAACCTTCAATGCCGTGTTTCGGATAGATTTCAGAACCTAATCCCATGCGATAAGCACCAGCTATTTTTTTGGTGTCATCATCCCACAAAAACATATGGTGATAATACTGATCGTATTCGTCTAAGTCAATAGATTCGTTGGTTCCTTCGCCCACTTCACGAAAAGTAATTTCACGTAAGCGCCCAATTTCGTGTAAGATATTCGGAATTGATTTTGCACGCGCAAAAAATACTTCGTAGTTTTTACTCTGCAACAACCTGCAGTCACTGTTTCTTAACGCACAAACCTCGTCAATCATTTTTGACTCATTTGCCGGAGTTGCAATTTTTTTAGGTGCTTTCGGAATCTTTAAGCTTGCGGTGTCTAACAATTTGCTGTCTTTCTCAAAAGGATTGGCCAGCATATAGGTTTTCTTTCTTAAAAATTCAGAATATTCTTCAAATGATTCGATTTCATTTTGTTCGTTCACTGAGATCGGTTTTCCGATACGAACTTTAATCACACGGTCTTTTTGCGTCAGCAGCTCCGAAGGTAATTTTGCTGTACGTAAAGTATCGTCAATCTTAGAAAGCCAATAAAACAACTTACTGTTTTTGGCGTGGAAGTAAATAGGGATTACCGGAACTTTGGCTTTTCGGATTAACTTCAAAGCACCTTCTTCCCAAGGTTTATCCACGACTAATTTTCCGTCCTTGTACGTCGAAACTTCCCCGGCAGGGAAAATTCCCAATGGTTTCCCGTCACTTAAATGGCGTAAAGTTTCTTTAATCCCCACCACACTTGATTTGGCATCCTTATGATTTTCAAAAGGATTAACAGGCATGATGTATTTTTTAAGCGGAACAATTCTATGTAGTAAAAAGTTGGCAATGATTTTAAAATTAGGTTCTCTTTCAAGCATTAATTTTAAAAGTAAAATACCATCAATTCCCCCAAGAGGGTGGTTTGAAATGGTAATATAAGCACCATCTTTCGGTAAACGTTTTAAATCTTCTTCGGGAATTTCAAATTTGATTTCCATCTCATCCAAAATCCCGTTTAGAAATGCAACATCCTCTAAATGCTTGTTGTGATCGTAAATTTTATTTAGAGTAGATATTTTAAGGACTTTCATAAGAAGCCAGCCCGAAAAAGTACCCAAAACTCCGTACTTATCAACATTTATCGCTTTTGCAACTTCTTTCGCGGTAACTAAACCCATGTACTATTTTTAATTTATTAAGAGCAGCGAACAAAGATAACAAAAAACTCTACTTTTCGCTGTTTCAAATGCAAACTTTCCACTTTTTTATTACATTTGAAATCCTAAAAAAACGCTGATGAAAATTATCTCTTATAATGTAAACGGAATACGTGCCGCAATTACCAAAGGTTTTATCGAATGGCTGCAACAAGCTAATCCAGATGTGATTTGTCTTCAGGAAATAAAAGCTACTGAAGAACAGATTCCGGTTGAGGAGATTACCAAAGCAGGTTATCCTTATCAATATTATTATCCGGCAACTAAAAAAGGATATAGTGGTGTTGCTATCTTGTCTAAAACAAAACCGAATAATGTGGTGTACGGAACCGGAATTCAGCATATGGATTTTGAAGGGCGTAACCTTCGTGCCGATTTTGATGATTGCTCTGTAATGAGTTTGTACCTGCCTTCAGGAACTAATATTGAAAGACTGGATCATAAATTTATGTTTATGGACGATTTTCAAACGTATATTAATGAGTTAAAATTAACGATTCCGAATTTGATTATTTGTGGTGATTACAACATTTGTCATGAAGCGATTGATATTCACGATCCGGTTCGAAATAAAACGGTTTCAGGGTTTTTACCGGCAGAACGTGCCTGGCTTGATGCATTTATGAAATCTGGTTTTATAGACAGTTTCCGTCATTTTAATAAAGAACCACATCATTATTCCTGGTGGAGTTATCGTGCAGGAGCCCGAGGAAACAACAAAGGCTGGCGTATCGATTACAATCTGGTGAGTAATGTTATGGAGCATAGACTAAAACGAGCAGTCATTCTTCCGGATGCCGTTCATTCAGACCATTGTCCTGTTTTAGTCGAAATCGAGTAAAAGTGGTATTGTTATTGTTGAATGAATTGCAGTTTAAATTTAAACATTGACATAGTCATTGGTATTGAGTTTTTACATGGCACGATTATTAATACCCTCCAAATAAAAGAAAAAATGATTAAAAAGGCCTCTGTAGGATTACTGGTTGTAGCAATGTCTATGACCTCATGTGTGTCCAAGAAAATTTACAACGATCTTGAAACCAAATATTCGGATCTGAAAAAAGAAAACCGTGCAATTGCTGATGAAAATGAGAGTTTGCAGAAATCAAAAAATCAGTTAGAACTTGATCGTGATGCTTTAACAAAAGATTTAAATGCAACTAAAACAGATCTTGAAAAACAAAAAGCAGATCTGGCCGCACAGCAGAAAAAATATAAAGTACTTCAGGACTCTTACAATGCTTTAGAGAAAAACAGCAACGATGCTTTAGAAAGTAATATGGCTAAGAATCGTGAACTGTTAGCACAACTGGAGGCAAAATCTAAAAAATTAGCTGAAGAACAAGCTCGTTTGGATAAAACTGCAAATCGTTTGAACGAATTGGAAGCGATGATTGCCGCAAAAGAAGAGGCAATGCGTAAATTGAAAGAAACTTTGTCTAAAGCATTAAACGGTTTTGAAGGAAAAGGGCTGACGGTAGAACAAAAAAACGGAAAAGTATATGTTTCGATGGAAAACAAACTGCTTTTTAATTCAGGAAGCTGGGCCGTTGGTACCGAAGGTAGAAAAGCTGTAGTGGAACTTGGAAAAGTTTTAGGGGATAATCCGGATCTTTCGGTTTTAATTGAAGGGCATACCGATGATGATCCTTACGCAGGTTCAGGGCCAATTGCAAATAACTGGGATTTATCTACCAAGAGAGCTACTGCTATCGTGAACATTTTAAGCGAGAACGCTAAGATTAATAAACAAAAACTGACCGCTGCCGGAAGAAGCGAATTCTCTCCGTTGGCCAGTAACGCAACTCCGGAAGGGAAAGCAAAAAACCGCCGTATCGAAATCATTTTAACACCAAGATTAGATGAGATTGCGGAGATGCTTAATAGTATAAATTAAGACGCTAAGGTTCTAAGGGGCTAAGTCTTTAAGATTTTAAAAAAAAGGTTCAAGTTTTTACTTGAACCTTTTTTAATTGTTTACAATTTTGCTTTAATATTTAACGTATAATCTTCGACCTGTCCATACTCAAAAGTTCCGCAGCCGGTTCCAAAAGGAGGATCAGTAACGGGTGTACCTGGCAGAGATAATATACTTCTCAGCTCGATTCTCATTCTGGTAGAACCTAGCGATGCTGTGGAGGGGATCGTAATCGTTCCGCTTACCGGATCGGTTCCTTGTTTACTTTTCCAGACTGTTTCTCCCGGATCAGTGAAATCGCCATCTTGATTGTAATCGATGTAGATAAAAAATTGTACGCCAAAGCCATTCTTTCCGTATTGGCTGTAAAGGCCAGGTGTAAGTGAAATAGTATTGCTTGAACCTAATGCGAAATTGCCAGATATGTTAGTGAAATCTTCATAACCTCCTTTGCCTGTTGAAGCATTGCTGATACTGCCAAAAACGACTTTATCTAATCGTTCTTCGCTGCTGATCTTTCCTGCTGATTCACAATACTTAGGCGGTGCTGATACTATAGGATCCGGTTTTACTTCTTCTTTTACTTGTCCTGTAGGTGTTTTAGTGTTCTCTTCGGTTGAACATGCAAAAACGGAGAAGGCAAGAATTCCCAGAATAATTTTTTTTATTTTGTTTGGGGGTTTAAGTTATTAAAAATTTATAGGGCATTTGTTGTTCAAAGCAATCCTAGGTTGCGCTGAGCAAGCAAATTTAAAGACACTATTCTTAAGCTTTCTTTTAAAAGGAATGTCTGGTTGATGACTTGTAACAATTGGGGTGCTGTAGGTGCTAAAAGGTAAAATCTAACCTTATCTTTTTTTTAACTTTTGAGAGATTTTCATTTGAAGAATCGCTTCGTATCTTTGAGTTTTAATAGTCGGATGCTGAAAGCTTAAAATCTTAGCAACTCAGCTCCTTAGTAACTTAGAGCCTTAAGAAGAAATGAAATACACCACTTTACCCCATACCGACATAAAAGTTAGTAAAATCAATCTCGGAACGATGACTTTCGGGCAACAGAATACAGAAGCCGAAGGGCATCAGCAAATGGATTACGCATTGGAGAGAGGCGTTAATTTTTTTGATACAGCCGAAATGTATTCCGTTCCCGCACGCGAAGAAACTTACGGAAGTACAGAGAAAATTATAGGAACCTGGTTCAAGAAATCGGGAAATCGTGACAAAGTGGTATTGGCTACCAAAATTGCCGGTCCAAATCCTGCGTTCACGTACATGCGTGAAAAAGGTGATTTCTCACCAGCAAGCATCAAATATGCTTTAGAGAATAGTTTAAGACGTCTGCAAACCGATTATATCGATTTGTATCAGATGCATTGGCCGGAGCGAAAAACCAATTGTTTTGGACAACGCGCTTTTAACGGTCACGACGATGTTTGGGAAGATAACTTCAGAGAAGTACTAGAAACATTTGACGGCTTAATTAAAGAAGGTAAAATAAAACATATTGGAGTTTCAAATGAGAATGCCTGGGGAATGATGCGTTTTTTAGAAGAAAGCAAATACCAGAACCTTCCGAGGATTAAAACAGTTCAAAATCCGTACAGTTTGCTGAATCGTCTTTTTGAAGTAGGTTCTGCCGAAGTTTCAAAGTATGAAAATGTAGGATTGTTGGCTTATTCGCCTTTGGCTTTTGGAGTTTTGACGGGTAAATTTTTAACCGGGGAAGCGCATCCAAATGCCAGAATCAATCTTTTTCCGCAATATACACGTTACAATAGTGCGCAAAGTACACAGGCCACAAAATTATATCAGGAAATCGCGATTAAACATGGTTTAACCTTAACCCAATTAGCGATGGGATTTGTGTTACAGCAGCCATTTTTAACAAGCGCTATTATTGGTGCCACAACTATGGAGCAACTAAAAGAAAATATTGATACAATTGATGTAGTACTGTCAGAAGAAATCATAGCAGAAATTAATGCTGTTCAGGCCATAATTCCTGATCCGGCTCCTTAATTAGTACTACTAAATCAAACACAAATTCCACAAATTAACACCGATTGAACTAGTGTTAGTTTGTGGAATTTTTATGTAGAGGATAAGCGATTTTAAGCCTAAAATTAGTGCCAATCCGTGAAATCCGTGTTTTACAGGTCAAATTCGTCTTCAATCGCCAAAGAATCATTCTTCACCGCTGTAGAATCAGGAGCCTTAATTCTGATCAAGGAACGCGCATTTCCCGAAATGTAAACGGGTAATTGTCCAAGAGTATCTTCAGGAACCAACAAACCTCTTCGGAACATTAAATTCTTCAGGAATTTTTGATTTTTCAATGCATAATCCCTTAAATTGCCTTGATCATTAAACTGATACATGAATTTTCTGGGTTTCGGAATAATTGTCGCTAAGTACAGACATTCATCAACATTCAAATTAGCGGGGCTTTTCTGGAAGTAAAAATGACTTGCTTCTCCAATCCCGTACACATTAGGTCCCCATTCGATAATGTTGAAATAAACTTCCAGCATTCTTTCCTTGCTTACAACGCGATTGTTCTCTAAAATGTAAACCAGTAAAATTTCTTCAAGTTTGCGTGAAAGTGTTTTTTCTCTGGTCAGGAAAACATTTTTAATCAGCTGCATGCTAATGGTACTTGCGCCGCGTGAGAATTTTTTAGTTCTGATGTTCTTTAAAATGGATTGTTTAAACGCTTCATTGATAAAACCACGATGCGAAAAGAACGACGGATCCTCAGTCGTCAGAACACATTTTCGTAAATAAGGTGAAATTTGATCTAAAGGCGTATAGTTCGGATTTGCATTTCCAACCAAAACCGGTCGTTGCAGCACATTTTGAATAATAGCGCGATAAACAAACTCTCCATTCAGCTTGTTAAGATCTGCCTCGCCGTATTTCGTAATTTTTAAACCTTCTTTGTTGAGTTTACTATCAAAAACCAAAGCGTTCGGTTTGTTTTTATTGAATTTAAAATCGAGTTTGTAGTCAAAACTTCCGGCAGCTTCCATTCCTTCAAAATGGGTAAACAAACCTTCCGGCAGGGAAACAATAAAATCTTGTGCCTCCATTTTCGGAATGTTTACTTTTAAAGTATAAACGGTGTCTTTCTCAGTGTCATAAGAAACATAAGGATGCAGTTTGATTTTATTCAACTGCATGGTCGAAGTGCTGTCGATCGAAATAAAGCTATCTCCAAGTAAGAAACGATAATCAAAACGGGCATTTTTAATCACAACGTCTTTGCTGGCAATTTTCGGATGATTGATTTTTAAATTGGCGATAGACGTATAACCGTCAAGGTGCAGTTCACTGCCGTCTTTTTCAATGTTTTGAACATTCAGGCGGATTGAATCAAAGCTCGCTTTTAAGTTGTAACGTTCGTCTAAGTACGGAACACGAATGGCTCCGGTATCCAGATTAAAAAAACGAATGTCTGCTTTTTTATTTCTCGGATCGGCAAAGCCTTTAATGTTCCAGCGCTGATCAAAATCTTTGCTTTGAACATGAAGGTTGGTTTCAAGCTGTTTGTTGTCTAAAACCAGTTTGTTGATCGCTACAGACGTTTTTTTGCCATTGTCGTCAATTCTGAAATTCAAATTCTCGAGCTTCATATCGGTCGGAACCAGATTTAATAGTTTCGAAATGATGCGATAAGCAAAGGAAGCGTATTTGCGCTTTTCGTTTTTGTCTGAATCTGATTTGTCTTTTTTTAAGAAAGCATCAAAATTGCGAATATTTCCTTTTTTAACCAGTTGAATGTAGCCGTTGTTGACTTTTAGAGTTCCGATTTGTACATCACCAATCAGTAAATTGGCAAGACTGATACTGGTTTCTATTTTTTGAATATGGCAAAGAGTATCGGCATTTTTAGGAACCAGAATCACATTGGTTAGTTTTATACCGGACAAACCATCAAATGAAGCTGATTTTACAGAAAATGTACTGTTGTATTCCGTATTCATTTTGTGGGTTACTTTAGCGATAGCTTGTTTCAGAAGTGAATCGCGAAAAAAGTAAAACCCTAAAAAAAGTACTACCAATACTAATGCAAGTATTAGGAGGACTTTGTATATTTTTTGTTTTGGGAATTTCATAAAATTAATTTCATAAAAATTGCGCTTATTCGCAAAATGAAAAGTTTTTCTGCCGCTGATTTCTCGAATTTGATTAACACGAACAAATTTGAATTTGCAATAAATTTAAATAAAAGTTCGTGTTTAATTGGTGTAGTTCGTGGCGAAAAAACGAATTATCCAAAAAGAATACTGGCCACATCTTCAATTTTAGCCACCAATTCAATTTTGATTCCTATATTTTTTAACGCAATTTTATTGTATTTGGATACAAAGATAGTGGTGAATCCAAGTTTTTCAGCTTCCTGAATACGTTGGTCAACACGATTTACCGGGCGAATTTCACCTGAAAGTCCAACCTCTCCGGCAAAACAGAAGCCTTTGGTTACCGGAATGTCTTCGTTGGAAGATAAAATTGCAGCAACAACAGCTAAATCAATCGCAGGGTCATCGACAGAAATTCCACCTGTAACGTTCAAAAAGACATCTTTCGCTCCTAAACGAAATCCGGCTCTTTTTTCGAGAACCGCTAAAATCATGTTTAATCTTTTGGCATTGTAACCCGTTGTACTTCGTTGCGGAGTTCCGTAAACTGCGGTACTCACCAGTGATTGTATTTCGATCATCAAAGGACGCATGCCTTCGAGCGTGGTAGCAATTGCTGTTCCGGATAATTCTTCGTCTTTATGAGAGATTAAAATCTCGGAAGGGTTGGATACTTCGCGTAAACCACTGCCCAGCATTTCGTAAATTCCAAGTTCGGCGGTAGAACCAAAACGATTTTTTAACGAACGTAAAATTCGGTACACATGATTGCGATCGCCTTCAAACTGTAAGACCGTATCGACCATGTGCTCGAGGATTTTAGGTCCGGCAATGTTTCCGTCTTTTGTGATATGTCCGATTAAGATAACCGGAATATTGGTTTCTTTGGCAAATTTGATGAGTTCGGCAGTGGTTTCTCGGATTTGAGAAATACTTCCTGCAGTAGATTCAATATAATCGGTATGTAAAGTCTGAATCGAATCGATAATTACAATTTCAGGCTGTATGGCTTCAATTTGTTTGAAGATATTTTGTGTTTTGGTTTCCGTCAAGATGTAGCAATTGTCGCTGTTCGGAGTAATTCTCTCCGCGCGCATTTTGATTTGCTTCTGACTTTCCTCACCGGAAACGTATAAGGTTTTGTATGGCAGTTTAAGTGAAATTTGGAGCAAAAGTGTACTTTTTCCAATACCCGGTTCACCTCCTAAAAGCGTTAAGGATCCTGGAACAATTCCGCCTCCCAAAACACGGTTTAATTCACCATCAGTAGTATTCATTCGAATTTCCTGTGCCGAATCAATTTCGTTAATTTTTAAAGGGCGCGGCGCTTTACCGTTTGAAGTAGGTTCGCTTTTCCAGGCTACTTTTTCCTGCTTCTGGATAATTTCTTCAGCAATAGTATTCCATTCTTTACAGGCATTGCATTGTCCTTGCCATTTGGCATACTGAGTTCCGCAGTTTTGGCAAAAAAAGGAAGTTTTAACTTTTGACATTATTTGGTGGTTTTTGCTAATGCATTCATCTGATCCATTTTCTCGTACATTAAATCTTTATTCAAATCACCAATTGGCTCCATTTGAGAAGCATTTTGGTATTTTTTAGAAGCTCTTTTAGGATCTCCCATTTTTTCGTACATCAACCCTAATTCATATTCTCCCAACATGGCTTTCGGATAGTTTACGTTTCCAATTTCAGCCATTTTGCCTAATTCGTCATAAGCGTTCTTTTTTAGAATCAGGTTTTCAATTACTTTGAAATCACTCATTCTCACCGGAATCTGAACTCCCAGAACTTTAGACATGGTGTTGTATTTATTTTCTAAATAATCTGCATATCCCGTTTCCAGAACAGCAATTTTATTGTTGTATTCGAGGGAATTAATAGGCTTGTAAACATCGAAAATTTGATATAAGGCACTCGGAATTGCATGTAAAACCTGAGTATAGTGGGTGGTGCCTTTAAATAAATCGTATTTGTAGCTTACTAATGGATTATTAGCGATTTTAATATTGCTGTCTAATTTTTCGATTGGTTCTTTGAGTTTTTTATTGTCTCCGTCGGCTGCAGAAAGGTAGTAGAACACAGGTTCTGTAACTTTGGCAAGCTTCTCCGGTACTCTAATTTCCATTTTATTTGCCAGTTCCGGACTAAAAGCAATATAGGCGTTAAAAAGAGGCTGTTCTTTGTAAAGGTAAAAATTAATGAAACTGGCGGTTACATCATGACCGGCAATAATTCTGAAAGGCGAGGTACGGTATTTTTTCTCAATGTAAGGGACTAATTCAGCACCCACAAATTCAAAAAAGTTCGCTCCTTTTTCAAAAGGAAGCCCTGTGTTCTGATCAATCGTAGTATCGTCCTCGCGTTCGTCGTTTTTATTCTGATGAACGCCAATGATGATCATCTCGGGTAAGTCTCCCCAATAAGTACCGTAACTTATCGCGCCGGAAAAAGGATCGAATAAATAATCACCATCCAGTAAATACAAAACGGGATATTTTTTATCGGGATTGGCTTCGTAAGATTCCGGAAGACCAATAGTTATTCTTCGTTCTTCTCCGAGCTTTTCGGATTTAATGTTGTCAAATTTTTTCTGCGAAAAGACAGAAAATGAAATTAAGGTAATAAGTAGGTAAACTTTTTTCATGAGTTGTAAATTTTGATCTATTAAAAGTTTGGGACATTTTAATGGTTAACAAATATATGCATTTAAGATATTTTATCTTTTAAAAAAATGGAGACTTTATTTAATGGAAAACATAAGAATGTAACTATGATTTACCTGTTAATTTATAAGCTGTTTCTGTAGTAATTTTAACACATATACAAAATAATTATAGGAAAAGTTTTATATATTTGTTGTTAATTATTTGTTAATGCTGATTGCAGAAAGGAAAATCCTAAAAAGAGTAAGCGAAATCTAATTTTTATTTACAATGAATAAAGAAAAGAATGTCAGCAATTTTTCTGAGGAAAATGTGTCTCCATTTGTGAGAATAGAAGTGTTATAGTGAATAATAAGAAAACACACACTATTGATTTAACTCAAAATACCCCTCCATCGTTAACAGTGTTTGGCCAACTGCAAGTAAAGAAACATACTAAGCTAACCTTTAAAACCTAAAAAATATGAAAACAACCATGAAATTTTTAATTGAAAAAGCAGGCAGATCGTTACTGGTTTTAGTGCTATTATTGATGACTTTAAATTCGAGTTATGCCCAAGAAAGTGTATTGACTTATGAACAACTAACGAAAGCTGTTTATAACAGCTCTAGTTATCTTGACAATTGGAAGTTTACTGTTGACGACAACAATAGTGCTAGTCCATCATCATCATTTAGTTGGTTTACAGCAAGCGGGGAAAACAACTCTCAATTAATGATGTATCTCGCCCATAGATCCAATTCAGGAAACGAACTTCGTCTTTTTGGTAAGTCTGTTTTACAAAGTGATAATTGGGCTGCAGATTGGGACAATCTTACTACATGGGTAGACGGGTATTCCTCTTTTATACAAAGTAATGGTGATGAAAATGGTTTGAAAATTTCATCTAATACAGGAAATAAAATATATATCGGTGACAATAATGATAACGTTTTTTTTCCTGGTAATAACGTAGGATTTGGCATTGACTCTCCTCAATTCAAAGTTCATGCAAATGGGGCAATAGTCTCTGAGAATAATGGAGTTCAAGTTAAATTATCCAGTAATACTACTAATACAGATGGATGGATTGGTACTAGTTCAAACCATGGTCTATATGTTGGGACAAATAAAAGGGCCACAAATATGTATTTGGATACTAGTGACAATGTATATATTGGAGGTGTAATGCCTGGCAATATTAAAGCTTCAATGAGAAGTTCCTATGATTTATTTGTTCATAATGGCATATTGACGGAAGATTATGGAATTAGTCCTAAAGCAACATGGGCGGATTATGTTTTTAACGATACTTATAAATTAAAAACACTAAAAGAAATTGGGGAATTTATTTCTGTAAATAAACATCTGCCCAACATACCTTCTCAAAAATCAATAGCAGAAAACGGTTATAATTTGCATGAAATGAATATAAAACTCTTAGAGAAAATAGAAGAACTTACACTTTATACCATAAATCAACAAAAGGAATTGGATAAAATTAAAGAGGATTATAAGGAATTGAAAAATTCTATCCATAATCTCGAGACCAAACAGAATTAAAAAAAATCTAAAACGATGTATACTATAAATCTTTATTTCGAAAATTTTAGTCTAAAATTCTTGTTTTTTTTAAGTCAATTCTTGTTTTTTTTCTCTTCTACTACAGTATTAGGACAGGGAAAAGTAGCATTAAGCACGACAGCTGAAATAAGTTTACTAAATATTTTTGCTCCGGATGCAGATTTAACGGGAGGAATAATTGGGGAGGTATCTGGTAATGGCAGCATTCAAATGGAAGTTTGGACGTATGATGAAAGCAGGCCTAATAAAAAAGGCACTTTAATTTATAAACTGGCGACTAATGCTACTACCAATAATTTTGGTGGGGCTTCATTTACTCAAACAAAGAATTCAATGACTTCTAGTGATGCCACTTGGTTGTCAAACTACCCTGATACCTGGGAGACTGGCGATATCAAAAGAGCTTTATGGGCTATTGATAAATCTCGATATGATAAATCTCAAAAAACATCCGTTTATAATTTTTTATCCACTGGTATTAAAGTAAATATTTTTGTATTTACTACAAATGCTGTTTTTTCCAGAATTAAGGTACCGGGAATAGGTGTTGTTGGCTCATTAGGAGGAAACGTACAATTTGATTCCAATCATTTTTGCCATAATTTAGATAATTCCGGTGATCCAATTTGCACTATTTGGAGCAAAATTAAATCTCCTGATTTAGAGCATGGATCTAATTTAGTATTTGCCGCACACAGAGGGTATTGGGGATACGACTTAGGTAATGGTCCTCCTGAAAATACTCCTGAAGCAATAAAAGCCGCCTTGAAGTACACAAAAGTTATAGAATCGGATATTACGCGGACGAAAGATAATTTAATAGTTGTAAGTCATGACTATTACTTGCCCCGTCTTACAAACTATTCCGGACCAGATACGGATTATATTTATGATAAAACCCTGAATGAATTAAAAACATTAAAGTTAAGAAAACGCAATGGGACTGTCAGTGACAATAATTTTATAACTTTTTCTGATCTGTTAGATGAAATGATTGCAAACAAAACAATATTAACTATTGATATTAAATCTGCAAAATCCCGAAATGATATGTATACCAAAGAGTGCATAGCAAGGTGCGATTATGATCCGCTACTGAATCCAATAAACGCAGACAGAATGCAAAAAGAGGATTATATGTTAATATTGAGAAAATGTATTGAAGTAGCCAACACTAAAAATGCCTTAAAATATTTAGCATTCAAAGTAACTTATCCCTATCAAGATATTGTAAATGGTATGCCGCCCGGTTTCGACATAAATTTGCTTTCCAAAATCCTATATTTTCCTGTTCTGCAACCTGGTGGCGATATTCAGTCTAAAGCTCAATTTATTGACACTTGGTACAGTGCTGCAGGCAATAAAATTATGGCTTTTGAAACCAACTTTAAAAGTGAGAACGAAACTACTATCGCCTCTTTTAGTAGAGGAGGTAAATTATATAGAAACTTATTTGAGTATGCTTATAAAGTAACTGGATTAAGGCCAGGAATTTATTCTGAAGAGGCTATGGGGCCTAAAGGTAACGTAGACAGATGGGCACAATGGAATATTAAAGATATGCGTATTGACGTTAGAGGAGACCATTATTTTTTAAATAGTATCCCTTACTTTAATATATCCGTTCTGACAACTGACAGACCTGATATCTGGTCCCAAATACAATCCAAATTTTGATTACATATAAATTTATAGAGTTATGAAAAATATATTTTTTAGTACTTTTTCGATAGCGCAACTAAAGTTTATACCAGTACTATTGCTGCTAAATTTTAATATGTCGTTTTCTCAATCAGGGCCATATTCCTACTTTGCGCCTTATGGGAATAATGTATTTACAAGTACATCAAAAGCGGATCATAATTCGCAGTTTATTTCAGCGGATCAATTAGATAATTTATCACAAAATACTGATGGGCTAGTGATAATTGCTGATTTTGAAGCACCGAAGGACGGAGATCGATTATTGAGCTTTGAAAGCAGTAAAGGGAAATTTTTAGAGATCTTCTATCAAGATCAAACCATGATGCTTAGACGATATCATGAAAATGGCACTCACTTCGATTATCTTTTATTTGATCCGCTGTTTACCTTGAAAGACCAGACTCCTGTTGATGCAGTCTGGACAGTGCGATACTTTTTTACAGCCCGCTTTATGTGGATTGAAGTGCAAATAAAGCAAACTCCACTTCCAACCACCACTCAGTATTTGTCAGCAACTTACTTTGGTCTGGATTACAAGTTCAACGAGGCTAATTCTCCAATGAATGAATTTTTAAACCGATCTGCTACAGCTAAAATTACATTCGGTTCTAATACCAACAATAATAAATTTAAAATACCAGCGGCAGTCAAAATACATGAATTTAATTATTCAGAACTTAAAGATCATGTGCAAACTCATTTTTCATATCCCAAAAAAGGAAATAATACACAAGGAAAAAGAGAAGTTGCAGCCACATTTGCAACTCCTGACGATAAGAATAACGAATTCGATAAAGTAAAAACAGAGGGTTTAGAAACAAATAATGATTTTGAATTTAAAGTTTACCCAAATCCATCAAAAGACTACTTTAATATCGAGATCAATTCAAATAGCAATCGCGAAATTAAAATTCAAATTTTTGATATGCAAGGAAAGAAATTGTATTCTGAAACCAAAAATCTAAATTTAGGCTATAACAAAATTACAATAAACCATAGTGATATCAGATCGAATAGCGATGTAATGATTTTAAAAATAACTAGTAAAGAGACTACTTATTCATATAAACTACTCCACAACTAATCAGCAGAAAAAAATTACATTAAGTGAAATCTGTGGTAGTAATAAAAGAAGTTAAGTATGAGATATGTGAATGATTTAATGTGAATTAACGATCCGTAGAAGTATAATTTAAAAACAAAAAGTATAGAGAAAAAAAAGTAACCGTATTTTAAAAAGTTCAAAAAAAAGTAAAATAATAACCACATTTTCCGATTCTACGCTTTGAACTGCCTGACCAAAAAGTTCTGGAATAAGATATAAAGATAAAAAATGTCTCTTCTTCAGAATTATATATCTAACCAAATTAACAAAAATCAATTTTATGAACGGCAAAATAAAGGTCACTTTGATGACCATGGCATTGTATTTTCTAAATCTAACGGGATATTCTCAGGTTATATCTTTGAATTACAGCAGTGTAAGTGTTGAAGAAGCAATAGAAACCCTGAAGGGAAAAAGCGGATACTCTTTTGTTTTTAAATCAGGAGATTTTGATACAAAAAAGATGATTTCGATCAATGCGACTGATCAATCTATTGATGAGATTGTAAAACAAATTATTGCAGGACAGGAGGTTCAGTATGAGATTAAGGATAAAATTATTCGAATAAGAAGGCAAAATAGCTCTATGCCTATAGCTACAAAACCTGAAAAAATTACAGGAATAATAACAGATAATAAAGGACTTTTTATTGCCGGAGCAACAATAAAAAATAAGGAAACCAATAAAGCTACTATTTCTGATTCCGAAGGTAAATTTGACATAGAAGCTTCATTGGGCGATAAACTGGAGATTTCCTGTATAAGTTACATTACTAAAACAATTACAGTATCTGATAAAAGTATGGTTAGTATAATACTGCAGGAAGATTCTAAAGTTCTTGATGAAGTAATCGTGATTGGCTATGGAAAACAGTCAAAAACTAAAGTAACGGGGTCTTCTGTTCAGATTAAAGCAGATGAACTTAATAAGGTTGCAGGAGCTAATTTTGTACAACAATTGAGTGGAAAAATGGCGGGAGTTCAGGTTAATGAAACATCAGGACAACCGGGATCTTCTTCAAAGATAATTATTCGCGGTACAGGTACATTAACCGCCGGCTCTAATCCTCTTATTGTTGTAGATGGTGTTCCTCTTTCTGAGGGAGCAACATTAAATGCTATAAATTCCTATGATATCGAATCTATAAATGTTTTAAAGGATGCTGCTTCTGCTGCTATTTATGGCTCAAGAGGAGCTAATGGAGTGATTCTGGTTTCTACAAAAAAAGGAAAAAAAGGGGCTCCAACAATATCATTTGATTATTATACCGGTATCCAAAGACAGGCTTCCGGAGTAGAGATAGTAAATTCAAGTCAGGCGGCTCAATTTTTTAATGAAGCCAGAGATTGGGGATATGTATCCAAAAAACCTGACAGTCGAAGTGAAAATGATGACGAAGCCACAAGAATAGCAAAAGGAGCGGGTAAGCGTGAGCTTAGACTTAATTACCTGAAAAACCCCGGATTAGAAGGGTTGGCAAATACCAGTTGGATGGATGAAGTTTTTAGAGATGCACCCATAACGAATTATTCACTTGGAGTTTCGGGAGGTAATGAAAAATCAAATTATTACATTTCCGGAGATTACTTTGAACAACAAGGAATTGTTATCGAAACCGATTATAAACGTTATACTTCTTCAATTCGGTTTAATACGGAATTATCAGATAAATTTAAATTTGGTATTAGCCTGAACCCTTCTTATTCGGTTCAGAAAAAGTACAATCAAGACGATGGATTTAGCACCAATCCTGTTCTCACGCTTTTTATTTCCTATCCATTTTTTAGTCCTTATAGTAAAGATGGTTCTTTAGCTATTGGAAATCAACTTGCTGCAAATGCTCCTCAAGATGGGGCTTTGGCAGAAAATCCGGTGGCAATTATGAAACTAAACTCAAATGTCGAAAGGTATTTCAGGCTGTTTGGAAATGCTTTTGTTACCTATGATATTAGTGATGGGCTGCAGTTTAAAACATTACTTGGTGGAGATTACAGAAATCCTTTAAGTCAATTTTATAGTCCATCTTCAGTAGGTTATTACAGAATGCCCGCTCCCAGGGCAGCTATAGCTTCTGAAACGGCTTCCATGGCAAAAAATATTATTACCGAGAATACATTAAATTATACTAAAAATTTTGGAAAGCATCAAATTGAGCTATTGGCAGGATATACGTACCAAAAAGAAGAAGGAAATTCATCAGAGATTGTAGGTACAGGAATCCCTGATGATAATCTCCCAAATATTGCGGGAGCCAGTGCTTATAAAGTTGCCAGTTCAAAAGAGGCATGGGTATTGATCTCCTATCTTAGCCGTGCTCAGTATTTTTATAAAGAAAAGTATCAACTCACAGGGACTTTGAGGCGTGATGGTTCCTCTCGTTTTGGTTCTAATTCAAAATGGGGACTTTTTCCTTCTGTGGCTGCAGGTTGGATCTTAAGTAAAGAAGCCTTTTTTCCTGAGACAACGATTTTTACTTTTGCTAAAATACGTGCCAGTTGGGGGAAAACGGGAAATAATCAAATTGGCTCTTATGGCTCTATTCCGTTAGTAAATCCTCAAAATTATGTATACGGAAATGATTTAAATCCAGGATTTGCAACCACCAGTTCCCCTAATCCGAATTTATCATGGGAAACCAGAACGTCAACTAATTTGGGACTGGATTTAACTATTTATAGAAAATTTAATTTCACGGCCGATTTTTATTCGTCCATTACAAGTGATTTACTTCTAAATGTGCCTGTGCCGCAACAATCAGGATTTACAACTTCTACTCGAAATACCGGAGAATTAAAAAATTCGGGGATTGAAATTTCATTTGAAGGAAATGGAATTAATCTGGGGCAGGTAAAATGGAATTTCGGAGGGAATATTTCAACCAATAAAAGTGAAGTATTAAAACTGGGTAATAATCAGAATGAAATAATAACGGGCTATCAAGGATCTTACAGAACAAAGGTTGGAGGTCCTATTGCAGAACTTTATGGGTATAATATTTTAGGAATTTATAAAACAAATGAGCAAATTGCGGCAACACCCCATATGCCTGGTACTCTAACGGGAGACTATATTATGGAAGATATTAACAAGGATGGAATTATTAATGAAAAAGATAAAAAAGGGTTTGGAAGTTATGCTCCTAAGATTACCTATGGTTTTAATTCTTCTTTTACTTATAAAGATTTTGAATTAAGCTTCTCCATAAACGGAATTGGAGGCAGAAAAAAATTCGCTAAAGAATTGGCTGTGTTTATGGAAACCGGTGAAGGTTTTTCTATGCCAAACACCTATTATTTTAAGAACAGATATCATCCTGTTAATAATCCGAACGGTTTTTTGGGACAACCCAATACGGGAAATTTTTCGTCAAACAGACAAGCTGCCAGAGGATCAAGCATTACTTTTACTAATGCGGATTATATAAGGCTTCGAGATATTCAAATAGCGTACAATCTACCTAAGACAGCCATAAAAAAAATTGGTTTAACGAGGGCAAGAATTTATCTTTCAGGCAATAATCTGATAAATATTACGAAATACAGAGGTTTCAATTCTGAAGCGGAAACGAGTAATATACTTGAAATGGGGTTTAATGATAATCGCATCTATCCTAATACAAAATCTGTAATTTTTGGAACTAACTTAACTTTTTAACAATGGGTATTATGAAAAGAATAAAAGTAATTAGTTTTCTCTGCCTGATGGCGCAGTTTTCCTGCACAGATGATTTATATCAAGATCCTATCACGTCAAAAGTAGCGGCTAAATTTTATAGTACAGAAATCGAAATTGAAGAAGCGGTTAATGGTGCTTATGATGGTTTGCAATCAAATGGTCTTTATGGGCTAAATATGGTGGCTTTGGGTGAAATTCCTTCAGATGCGACTTATGATGAAGTTCCATTAAATGATGACGGTACATTTGGCAAGTTAGATAATTTTAGTGTCACAAGTATTGTAGGTTCGATAAGCGAAACCTGGAGAGATTCTTACAAAACAATTCAGCGCGCTAATGTGGTGTTAAGCAGAATTGAAAAGATCCCCTTTAAAGTTGCTGCTGTCAGAGATAATCGGATAGGAGAAATGAAATTTATTCGCGCGCTTTTGTATTTCAATTTGGTAAGATTATATGGAGATGTGCCACTAGTTACTCAGGAAACGACAGATCCTAATAGTTATTTAGGACAGGGAAGAACTTCTGCCAAGATTGTATATGAGCAAATTATAAAGGACCTTACAGAAGCCGAAACTCTTTTGCCTGTAAAAGCCGATAAACCGGGCAAGGTTATTAAAACTGCTGCACAAGCTTTATTAGGGAAGATTTATTTGACCCTGAACGATCTGCAAAATGCTAAAATATGGCTACTAAAAGTTAAAGATTCTAATATTCATGATTTAGTGCCTATTGCTGATGTTTTTGATATTAACAAGGAAACAAACAAAGAAATACTATTTTCAGTTCAATTTGCTTCCGGCATAAATGGGAATAGTGAAGGAAGTAGTATGCAGCAAATATTTAGTCCTTCAGGAACAATATCAGGAGCAAAGGGACATAACCTTCCGACCAAAAATTTGTATAGTATGTATACAGTAGCAGATAGCCGTAAAGGCAAATATGTTGCTATAACAGCATCGGGAGTTCCTTTTTCTTTAAAACTTACAAAAAGCAATACAGTTCCTGCAGATGGAGGAAGTAATGTAGTTGTTATTCGTTATGCAGATATTATCTTAATGTTGGCAGAAATAGAAAATGAACAAGGTAATATTGCCTTGGCGAAGACTTACTTAAATTTAATAAGAACCCGGGCAGGGCTTGCAAATACTACCGCTGCAAATCAGGTAGATATGCGAAGTGCTATTGATTTAGAACGAAAACTTGAATTGGTTGGAGAAGGAGACAGGTGGTTTGATCTGCTTCGTAAAGGCACGGCAATAACGGTAATGAATCAGTGGTTTAAAAGTGAAGGAATATTGATCACTATCGATAGTCACAATCTCTTAATGCCAATTCCTCTAACAGAGATTAACACAGATCCGGCTATGAAACAAAATCCGGGTTATTAGGTTTTAGTAAAAATCAGAAAAGAAGCATGATAATTGTAAAATGGCTAAAATTATGCTTTTTTCTGATCATGAAATTTGTTTAAATCCAAACATAAAAAAGTAAAATGAAAAAAATACTCGTAACGATAGTACTGCTGTTACTATTCTTTGAAACTATTCAGGCTCAAACACATGCAGATAAACTCATTAATGTTTTACAAGATTCCAAGAGCAAATATGTTTTTGTAGCTGCACATCGCGGCGACTGGAGAAATGCTCCTGAAAATTCTATAAAAGCGTTAAAAAAATGCATTGAGATGGGAGTCGATATAATGGAAACTGATGTGAGACTTACAAAAGACAGTGTCTTAGTGTTAATGCACGATACTAGTATTGATCGTACCACGACCGGAAAAGGAAAGTTGTCTGATTATACTTATGCCGAAATACAGCAGTTCTATCTTACCGGTGGTTTAAACAGAAAGACTTATGAAAGGATCCCAACTTTTGAAGAATTTATGCTTGTAGCAAAAGGAAAGATACTAATAAACGTTGATAAGAGTTGGAAATATATAGATAAGATTGTTGAAGTATTAAAGAAAACAGGAACACTCCATCAGGCATTAATCAAAGGAGAAGATTCTTATAGTGAGGTGTATGCTAAGTATGGTTCACTATTAAATGATATTTTTTACATTCCCATTGTAAGAGAAGAACAAACGAATCAAAATACTTTTGTCGATGACTATCTCAATAAGATCCATCCTATCGCCTTTGAGGTACTGTATTCTTTTGAAAAATCACCTATGTTTGAACAAATAAAAAAGATAAAACAAAGAGGAACAAGAATTTGGGTAAACACCTTATGGGGCGAAATGTGCGCCGGTCATGAAGATGAACGCGCTATAGACTCACCTGATACAAATTGGGGATGGGTTATAGAGCACGGAGCTACAATGATACAAACCGACAGACCAACAGAATTATTAGAATATTTAAAAAGAAAAAGACTGCATACATTAAATTAGCAAAAATCGTAGCAAAACAATTGCATTTAGATGCTAAGTTAATTTTCGAGTAAAACAGTAAAAATGACCGATATTGAAAATCAAAATCGGTCGTTTTTGTTTTTTATAGTTTTTTTGAAGAATCTTCTTAGGCTAAAGAATAGATTCTTTTAAATTTTGAGAGAAAACTTTACGTTAACGAATTATCGTTTTCATTTGGGAAAATGATCCATGGTTTGAAAGTTTTAGCTTCTTCAAACTCCAGGGTAGCATAAGAGATGATAATGATAATGTCGTCTTTTTGAACCTTTCTCGCGGCAGGTCCGTTCAGAGTAATTTCTCCTGAATTCTTCTCTCCTTTGATTGCGTAAGTTTCAAAACGTTCGCCATTATTGATGTTTACAATTGCTACTTTTTCGCCTTCAATGATGTTTGAAGCTTCCAGTAAAGTTTCATCAATAGTAATGCTGCCAATATAATTTAAATCAGCGCCGGTCACTTTTACTCGATGAATTTTAGATTTTATAACTTGAATTTGCATGGTGCAAAGGTAAATTAATTTAATGAAATGGTGTCAATCAACCTGATAGAATTAACAAATACCGCTATAAAGGCACGGTAGTTTTTGTCTTTATTTTTATGTTCTATCGGTAATAATGTGGATTCGTCAGCAATGACGAAATATTCGAGCTCAAATCTTTCATTGTCTTTGAAAGAATTTTCGACAAACTGAATCGTTTCTTCAGGAGTGCCTTTCTGAAATAATTCTTTTGCTTCAGTAAGTACTTTAAAGATTATAGCTGCTTCTTTTCGTTCTTCTGCAGTTAATCGCTCGTTTCGGGAGCTCATGGCAAGTTGGTTGTCTTCTCTGAAAATAGGACAGCCAACAACATTTACGGGTAAATGATTTTTTTCGACCATTTTTTTAACAATCTGCAGCTGCTGAAAATCTTTTTCGCCAAAGTAAGCATTCGTTGGAGTCACGATTTCAAACAAACGTTTTACGATAGTTCCGACTCCGTTAAAATGACCAGGTCTGAATTTTCCTTCCATCTGATTTTCTAAACCGTCAAAATCAAAAGCTTCCGAAACGGTGTGACCTTCGTAAATGTCTTCTACACTAGGAGCATATAGAATCATTTTGTCGCTTAAACCTCTCATTTTCTTCACATCTTCTTCTAAAGTACGTGGATATTTTTCGAGATCTTCGGGGTTGTTGAACTGAGTTGGGTTGACAAAAATACTCACAACGGTATCGTCATTTTCTTTCAGTGATCTTTGCATTAAAGCCAGATGCCCTTGGTGTAAAGCTCCCATTGTGGGTACAAATCCAATAGTGGAATTTGCGGTTTTGATAGTTTTTAAATAGGCTATCAAAGCTACTTTACCGTAGAAAATATGCATGGCAGTATTATTAAAATTTACTGCAAACATAATATATTAGTTAATAACTGCATAAAATTTTGTAATTTTGCAACGTTTTTATTACCAAAAATTAAGTAAAATACTATTATGAAAGATAAGAGGATATTATATGTATCATCTGAAGTCGTGCCTTATCTGGCTGAAAATGAGGTTTCTTTAATGTCTTATGACGTTCCGAAAATGATTAACGATCAAGGAGGTCAGATTAGAATTTTCATGCCAAGATATGGAAATATTAATGAGAGAAGACACCAGTTACACGAAGTAATTAGACTTTCAGGAATGAATTTGGTAGTGAATGACTTAGATATGCCATTGATTATTAAAGTTGCTTCCATTCCGAAAGAAAGAATTCAGGTTTACTTTATTGATAATGATGAATATTTTAAACGTAAAGCAACTTTTGCCGACGAAGACGGGGTTTTGTATCCTGATAATGACGAAAGAGCGATCTTTTTTGCAAAAGGAGTTGTTGAAACCGTAAAAAAACTAAACTGGGTTCCGGATATTATCCACGTTCACGGTTGGTTGGCTTCGATGTTGCCTATTTACATGAAGCACTATTATAAAAATGAAGCTTTATTTTCTGAAACCAAAATCGTAACCTCGGTTTACGGACAATCTTTTGATGAAAATCTGGACTTGGAAATGATTAATAAAGTAAAATTTGATGGGGTTCCGCATGAATCAGTTGCTGATCTGGAAATACCTAACTACGAAAACATCCTAAAAGCCAGTATATTGCATTCTGATGCTGTAATTATAGCTTCTGAGCATGTATCACCAAGTTTAACAAAATTTATAGAATCTTCAGGAAAACCTTTTTTACCTTTCGCCACGAAAGATGCATTCGCTGAAGCGTATACAAATTTCTATAAAACAATGGGTCTTTAAAATTTAAACTTTATTATTACACATGTACAATACTTCTTTTGTTAAGAAAATACTATTAGTTGCAACAGTTGTCCTTTTATATTCTTGCGATAAAGATTTTAATGCGATTGGTGATGGCTTGATCGGAGATGATCACTTCGGTCTGGAATCTGAAAAATATGAAGTTTTAGCTTATAATCAGGAAGTAACTCCAATCCAGTCAAACGGATCGGTAAATTATGGTTTAGGTATTTACGATAATGCAGTTTTTGGTAGTTCAACTGCCAGTTTTGTTACTCAGGTTAGTTTAGATACGTATGCGCCTACAATTGGTGATGCTCCTGAAATAGTGAGTGTGGTACTTAGCGTTCCTTATTTTAATCATGTTAAAAGTACTGATCCTAGTGGTAACAGGACATTTGTGCTAGATTCTATTTATGGCGCTGCAAATGGTAAAATTAAATTAGGCGTGTATGAGTCTGGGGTTCAAATGCGTAATTCCTTTTTTGACGGAGGGGCGCAATTTGCACAGCTGTATAATACCGATATGGACACAGATACAGGTGTAGCCGATTATATTAATTTTGATAAATCTAAAAAGCCTTATGTGGCTCCGGGAAAGACTGAAGGAACTCCTTTAAACGATGATTCTGATATCACGCAAAATGAGCAGTTTTTCTTTAATGCAAGTGAGATTACAGATACAACTACAGATCCAACAACTGGTAAAGAAACAAGTACAAAAGTTGCCCCGGAAATGCGTTTGAAACTGAATAAAACCTTCTTTCTGGATAAAATTCTTAAAGCTCCGGCTGCAAAATTGGCTTCTGCTGATGTTTTTCAGGAGTATTTCAGAGGATTATATTTTAAGGTGGAACGTTCAGGAACCAGTCCGGCCAACATGGCTTTGCTGAATTTTGCAACAAATGGTAAAATTACGATCAAGTACAAGGCAAAAACGGCTATAACAACAGATCCTGAGGATACAAAGGAGGATAAGACCTTGACAATTAAGCTAACAGGTGCTTCGGCAAGTTTGCTTAAAGAAGCAAAAGATGCAGCTTATGCCAGTGCGATAACGAATCCGAATAATAAAACAGGAGACGACAGACTTTATTTAAAAGGAGGACAAGGATCTTTAGCGGTATTGGAACTGAATGGTTTTGGAGCAAAACTGGACGAAATCAGGGCTAAAAACTGGTTAGTTAATGAGGCTAATTTGGTTTTTTCTATTGATACTGAAAAAATGAAGGATACTTATGAGCCAAAACGAGTTTATTTGTACAATCTGGATGATAATGTGCCTATTTTAGATTATGTTTCTGATCAGACTTCTTCATCTAATCCGTTAATGAATAAAGCAATATATAGCGGGATTATTAATGTAGATGCTGCAACTAAGAAAGGTACTACCTATAAAATTAGATTAACGAATCATATTCGTAATATGATTAAGAATGCAACTGTGAAAAACGTAAAGTTAGGTTTGGTGGTGACAGGTGATGCAAGCACAATAGCTTCTAACAAATTAAAACTAAAAAACAGCGTTATCTCAGAGGTGCCTAGAGCCTCAGTTATTAGTCCATTAGGGACGGTATTATTTGGAGGCACTTCAAGTGCAACTATTCCAACAGGGAAGAAATTACAGCTTGAAGTTTACTACACGAAACCAAATTAATAATTAATATATGTGTGGAATTGTTGGATATATCGGTCATCGAGAGGCTTATCCTATTGTAGTCAAAGGATTAAAGCGACTCGAATACAGAGGATATGACAGTGCCGGTGTTATGTTGTATGACACTGAATCAGGGATAAAACTTTGTAAAACAAAAGGGAAGGTTTCGGATCTTGAGGCTAAAGCCAAAGAGAACTTAGACGCTACCGGAAGCATAGGAATTGGACATACACGTTGGGCAACTCATGGAGTTCCAAATGATGTAAATTCACACCCGCATCTTTCTAACTCAGGAGAGTTGGTTATAATTCATAATGGAATTATTGAGAATTATGCACCGCTAAAAGAAGAATTAAAAAAGAGAGGTTATACTTTTAAATCAGATACAGATACCGAAGTTTTAGTGAACTTAATTGAAGAAGTTCAGAAAAATGAAGGTTTGAAATTGGGTAAAGCAGTTCAGATTGCTTTAAATCAGGTAGTAGGAGCTTATGCAATTGCTGTTTTTGATAAAAAGAACCCAAATGAAATTGTAGCTGCCAGATTGGGTAGCCCATTGGCAATTGGTGTTGGAGAAGGAGAGTATTTTATTGCCTCTGATGCTTCGCCTTTTATTGAGTACACTTCAAATGCGATCTATCTTGAAGATGGTGAAATGGCAAACATCAGATTGCACAAACCGCTTAAAGTTAGAAAAATCAAAGATGATTCATTAGTAGATCCTTACATTCAGCAGCTTCAAATGAACTTGGAGCAAATTGAAAAAGGAGGTTATGATCATTTCATGTTGAAAGAAATCTACGAGCAGCCAAGTGTAATAAAAGATACGTACAGAGGAAGACTTCATGCAAATGAAGGAATTGTTCAGATGGCTGGTGTTGAAGATAATCTGGAAAAATTCTTAAACGCAAAACGTATTTTAATCGTTGCTTGTGGTACTTCATGGCATGCCGGTTTAGTTGCCGAGTACATCTTTGAAGAATTCACCCGTATTCCTGTTGAAGTAGAATACGCATCAGAATTCAGATACCGTAATCCAATCATCAACAAAGACGATGTAGTAATTGCGATTTCTCAATCAGGAGAAACGGCAGATACGATGGCGGCTATTAAGTTGGCGAAAGAGAATGGAGCGTTTGTTTTCGGAGTTTGTAATGTAGTAGGTTCTTCTATTTCAAGAGAAAGTCATGCCGGTGCTTATACGCACGCAGGGCCAGAAATTGGAGTGGCTTCAACAAAAGCATTTACAACTCAAATTACAGTTTTAACCATGATCGCATTGCGATTAGGTAAAGCAAAAGGAACGTTATCCAATACGGATTTCCATACCTACTTACAAGAATTAGAGATCATCCCTGAAAAAGTAGCAGAAGCATTAGAAACGAACGACAGAGCAAAAGAAATTGCAGCAGCATTTAAAGATGCGCCAAATTGTTTGTACTTAGGACGTGGTTATAATTTCCCGGTAGCATTGGAAGGAGCATTGAAGCTTAAAGAGATCTCTTATATCCATGCTGAAGGTTATCCTGCTGCCGAAATGAAACACGGGCCAATTGCTTTGATTGATGAGCACATGCCGGTTATCGTTATTGCGCCAAAACAAGGACATTACGATAAGATTGTAAGTAACATTCAGGAAATTAAATCCAGAAGCGGTAAAATCATTGCTGTAGTTACTAAAGGAGATACACAGGTTCGTGAATTAGCCGATTATGTAATTGAGATCCCTGAGACTTCAGATGCATTGTCTCCACTGATCACAACCATACCTTTACAATTGCTTTCGTATTACATCGCAGTAATGAGAGGTTGTAACGTAGATCAGCCTCGTAACCTGGCAAAATCAGTTACGGTAGAATAGATTTTTATTGAAAATATATAAGTGTTTAGAGAAGCGAGACTTAGGTCTCGCTTTTTTTTATTAAAAATTTTATGCGTTAAGAGTATAATTATAAGTTTGCGTGAAATTTTTTGAATTATTCTGAGAGAAAGAGTTTTCTTGTCTGTTTTTGTTTGGTGGGCTTTTCTAAATTTGATTTAAAAATATGATAGTTGCTAAAAATAATGGATCATATTTAGCTTTGATCGTAAGTTTAATAATTCTTTTGTTGGTTAGGTTTTATTTTAGGTTTTGTTGTTCAATGTGTTACAATGAGGGTAGGTTTTATAATGATTGTATTTATTATTATATTGTTTTTTTAATCCCATTAATGGTGATTTTGAGCAAAAAGTATTTAAAATTAAACACATTCAAATTATAAATTATTTAATAGTTACTGTTAATTTACTTGTAACTATGATTTACTTTTATGGTCTGGTATAAATTCTCTGCTAGATGTGGAGTTCCGATCTGATGGAAGATAATCACTGTTCTAGTAAGTTTTAATCGCCATCGCTGTGAGAACATCTCCTGCTTTGTGCTAGTTAGACTTTTATTGGTTTAGGCTTTGAGAATCAAAAATAGGGATATTTAATTTTTAGTAGAGATGAGTAATTGGATGGTAGGTATTGTATCAAGGAAAAATCAAAAAAAATGGAGCATTGTTTTATTGTCTTTTGTTGTTTTGTTGTTTTTTGTTTTTTATTTACAAGAACCAGCAGAAATGATAAATTATAAAGATGAATTAAATGATGAGTACACCGGTATAGTTTTAGAGAAGTATATTGATGCTTCTGATCATTCAGTTTGCAAGCTAAAATTGAAATCAGGTAACATTGTTAGTGTGTGGGATAATTGTTATGAAAAAGTAAATCCAGGAGACTCAATAGTAAAGAAAAGGGGGAGTTTTGATTTTGTTATTTATAAGCCTTCTGGGGCTGTAATTGTGGTAAGCATAAAAAAGAATTTAATAAGTCCTAAAAATTGACACAAATGTGACCTGCTCTCCGAAGTCTCCAGATCTTCGTTGGCGTGAGCGGGACGTTCGCGATTGCAAATAAAGATGGTTCTTGCTATGGAAAAAAAGCAAGTATAAAGGTAAGGAGTTGATGGTTAGAAAAGAAAACGGATTGATTTTGATTGTGTCCACGAGCGGGACATTTGCGTCTGTGAGGAGACATAAAATATTAGGACAATGATAGAACAAGAATTTTTTATAGATATCTTAAAGATTATGCCTACAAATGCGGTTTGTTATTTGCAAGCTCCAAATTTGAGTTCAATTAATTTATTAAATAAATTAAAACAATCGGATTTGGTGTATTTTAGTGTATTAGAACTGAACGAATCTAATCTACAATTGATTATAAATTGCATTTTAGAAGAAGATATTCAAGATGATGTCCAAACGATCGAAATACGATATGAAAATTACTTACTCTTTGAGGGATTTGACAGGGTTCAGTACGGTACCGTTTCTAATAAGTTGAAACTTAGGGATGATTTTTTGAATAAATATATAAATGATGACTTATGTAATATTTCAACTATTTGGTAGTGTTTGATATTGAGGGTTTTGCCCCAGTTCTGCGAAGTCTCTTGATTTCGTAGCGACAAAGGTTTTATAAAGTGGTGAAACTTGCAAAAAGTATAGAGAGTAGTCACAATGTTGTAAAAACTTTGCATCACATGCAATGTTAAACACCTGGTAGTTCTTGCTTGGAGATGTTTTTTTTGTGTTCCCTAAATTGGTAAAAAAGTAATAATAAATATTAAAATTATGAAATTAATTATTGTGTGTTTGCTCATAGTGTCGTTCCAATCGTCTTTCTCCCAACAGTTCAGTTACAGAAGCGGTGGAGTCGTTTACAACGACACCGAAAACAAAAAACTATCATCCAATGTAGTTCGTGCCTATTTGGATACCAATCCGGAAGCATTGTCACTTTATAACGCCGGGCGTAATAAAAAAACGTGGGGGAATGTGCTTTTCTATGGAGGTAGCAGTCTTGTGGTTGCCAATTTAATAGTGGGTTTAACTCAGGATAATACCACAGTGTCCTATCCCGGAAACGGATATAATCCCTCGATTAAGTCTGAGCGTACCAGTTTTACAGCCGCGATTATTGGAGGTGCAATGATTATTGCTTCGATACCTATTAAGATGGGGTATACTAGAAAGATTAAATCTGCTATTGCTAAACATAATGAAGGTTTGGTAGAAAATTATAAATCGGCTCCCAGAACTACTTTAGTTGCAAGTGCCAATCAAATTGGTTTAAAGATTGAGTTTTAAGCCAACCTGTTTGTATTTAATGGTTTGGAGGAAAGGAATAATTATTGGCATTTTGTTTCGTTTCGATTGACAAAATAGTTGAATTATAAAAAATGTTAAAAAGCGAGATTTGTAGTCTCGCTTTTTTTGGCGTAGAATTATTTTTTTTAACACAAATTTTGTAGGGTTTAGGTTATAAAATGTATATTTGTAAAAAAGTTGCGATAAAATATAGGATTTCCATTCATGTTAAGCAGATCTGCGAGATGTTTCAGGGATCGTGAATACCATTTTAATAACCCGGAGCATTTGTACTTTTCTGATGATTTGATTTGCGACAAGTGATATGGTCATGTGGGGCAATTGTTGTTCAATTGATTTCGTGAAAAAAGGAGAAGTTTTGATTGTTAGCAGAAGACCAATAAAATCTGTAGAAATTTGTAACTCATTTGAAAGAGGGATTATGAAATAGCATTTGTTAAATCTTCGAAGATATTTAGACTTGCCGTTTTAATTGTCATATTTTTTTTATGGTCGGTGTATTTTTATTAAATCCTCATTTTTTCGCTTTAAAATAATATGTACGCATAGTATTTAGGGTTTTACAAGTTTGATCTTTGAGT
The DNA here is from genome assembly GCF_025947365.1 of Flavobacterium sp. N502540. NCBI lineage: Bacteria > Pseudomonadati > Bacteroidota > Flavobacteriia > Flavobacteriales > Flavobacteriaceae > Flavobacterium > Flavobacterium sp. N502540. The sequence continues at coordinate 1,452,733 of NZ_CP110012.1, read as the reverse complement.
TTAATTTAATAAAATCAATTATCAAATAGTTAATATTGTAACAAATTTTGTATCGAATATTTATTTTTTTTAACATTTTTTTATACATATTAAAATTATTTGTATTTTGGTAGTATAAACAAAATAGAAACTAAACAAAAATTAACCAAAAACTAACCAAATGAGAGTCTATTTATTAATTATGTTGTTTTTCAGCGGAATATCTTTTGCGCAGAATTCAATTAGCGGTTCTGTGACTGATGGCAGTAAACAGCCTATTCCCGGAGCGAATATTGTCGTAGCTGGAAGTTCAAACGGTGCTTCTACCGATTTTGATGGTACATTTAAATTAAGCACTTCGGCTAAGCTGCCTTTTTCAATTAAGGTTTCGGCTGTAGGTTTCGAGTCTAAAACGATTAATGTCACCGCTGCAAATCAAAAAATAAATGTGATTTTAAAAGATGAGGAAACGAAATTGAATGAAATTGTGGTTTCTGCTTCCAGAACTCCTGAAAGAGTGCTTGAATCTCCGGTAACTATTGAAAGAATGGGAATCGTTGATATTAAGAAAACCGCCTCTCCTTCTTTTTACGATGGTCTGGAAAATTTAAAAGAGGTACAGATGAATACCAGTAGTATGTCTTTTAAATCAATCAATACCAGAGGTTTTGCAACGGTAGCCAATACCCGTTTCATGCAGTTGGTTGATGGTATGGATAACTCTTCTCCGCTTTTGAACTTTGTATTGGGGAATATGATTGGTATTTCGGAAATTGATGTTCAGAGTGTTGAGCTGTTGCCGGGTGCCTCTTCTGCATTATACGGAGCAAATGCTTTTAACGGAATTATGTTCATGAACAGTAAGAGTCCGTTTGCCTATCAGGGAGCATCAGCCTATTTTAAATATGGAGTAACTTCACAGAAAGCTGCCGGTACAAATAATTACTACGATTTTGGGATGCGATTTGCGCATGCGTTTAATAAATATTTTGCCGCAAAAGCAAACTTTACTTATATGGAGGCTACCGATTGGTATGCTACAAATTACAACGATAAAACAATTCCTGGAATTGACAGAAGTAATATCAATTATGATGGAATTAACGTTTATGGTGATGAAGTTTCAACTAATTTAAAAGGTGTTGGACAGTCATTGGCGGCTTTAGGGATTATTCCTGCTTCGGCAGTAAATTTATTGCCTAGTAAAAATGTCAGCAGAACGGGTTATAATGAAGTCGATCTGACTAATAATAAAGCCGGAAATACTAAAATTGACTTCTCTTTTCATGGAAGACCTTTTGGCGATGAGCGTTTGGAAATTATCTGGCAAAGTAAATTTGGTTTCGGAAATGCCGTTTACCAAGGGGCTAACAGGTATTACCTGAATAACTTTGCTATGCAGCAGCATAAAATTGAGTTCAAGGGAAAAAATTTCTTTGCGAGAGGATATATGACAACAGAAGATGGAGGGGATTCTTATGATATGGGCTTTACCGGTATTAATATCAATAGAAAGTGGAAAGATGATAAGACTTGGTTCGGTCAGTATGCAGGGGCTTATGTTCAGGCTACTTTAGGTGGGGCAACTCCTGAGCAGGCACATGCAGCAGGTAGAACTACAGCAGATACAGGTCGCTTCTTACCGGGTACAGCAGCGTTTAAGAACGCATTCGATCAGGTAATTGCTGATGAAAGCGTACTTACGGGTTCGAAACTGGTAGATAATTCAAAGATTTATCATTCAGATGCCAACTATAACTTTAAAGATTTGATAAAATTTGCCGAAATTCAGGTAGGTGGATCATTCCGATTGTATGAGTTAAATTCTCACGGAAGAATCTATACTGATGGGAATAGTGGTATCAATTATACAGAATATGGTGCGTACACACAAGTAATGAAAAAGTTTTTGGATGAAAGATTGAAATTTACAGGATCTATTCGTTATGATAAATCAAAAAATTTCGATGGTAACTTTTCGCCTAGAGTCTCTTTCGTATATTCCGGAGGGGAGAAAAAGAATCATAATTTCAGAGCTTCGTTCCAAACCGGTTTTAGAAACCCGTCTACACAGGATCAATATATTGGTTTTAATATTGGGAACGCGGTGTTAATTGGTTCTGCTCCGGACAACTTATCGCGTTATACGGAGACATTGCCTGTTTCAACAATTGCAGGTCAGGCTTTTGCTGGAGGTACTACTGTTGTAATGACTGGAGTGAATGCTTATAATAATTCGTATACGGCAAGTTCTGTAGCTGCTTTTGCTGCTTTGGCAGGAACCGATCCTATAGCTGCGGCGAAACTTTTAAGAAAAACAAATATAAATTATGTAAGACCAGAAGAGGTTAAAGCATTTGAGTTGGGGTATCGTTCTTTTATCAATGATGTTTCAGTAGATCTTAATGCTTATTACAATATTTACAATCATTTTATTGGAAATTTAAATGTTGCGGCGCCTTTTTATGGTACAGCACAAGACTCTCCTGATCTTACCAAAGGAGCTACAGATCCGGGTGTTCAAACCGTTCATGCACTTCAGAATGGAAACATCAGAGCGTACCAGTTGTATACCAATACAGATGTTGAAATCAAATCGTTCGGATTTGGAGTTGGGCTTTCTAAAAAAGTGATTGCTAATTTTGAATTGGGAGTAAATTATAACTATGCTCAGTTTGATTTTGATCAGGCAAAAGATCCAAGTTTTGAAGCTGGGTTCAATACACCAAAACACAGAGTTAAAGTATCTCTTGGAAATGATAAATTGTTTGAGAACTTCGGATTCAATGTAAGCGGAAGATGGAATAGTGAGTACAAATGGGAATCAACTTTTGCAGATGGTATAATTAAGGCAGCAACTGTAATTGATGCGCAGATTAATTACGGACTTCCGAAATTAAAATCACTTTTCAAATTAGGAGCTTCGAATATTGGAGGAAAAGAATATGCTCAGGTACTTGGTGCGGGATATATCGGTCAGCAATATTTTGTTTCCTGGACGATCAATCCGTAATTTGGGATAATAGACGAAACAAAACTTTTATTCGCTTTTCCGGATGCAACGTTCAGAAAAGGATAATTATAAAAATATAGTAGATCATGGTAAAAAATTTAAAATGGCTGTTTTTGGTTTCAGTAACCTTTATGGCTTGTAATAGTGATGATGCGGTAACGGTATCAGATTCGTCTGATGGGCAGCCGTTAACTTCGGGGCAGGCGAATTTTTCAAAATATGTTGCGTTGGGAGATTCTTTCGCAGCAGGTTTTTCAGATAATGCTTTGTTTAAGGCGGGTCAGACCAATGCATACCCTAATATTTTGGCACAACAGTTTGCATTGATAGGCGGCGGTACTTTTACGACTCCTTTTATGACTGATAATATTGGAGGGTTTTCCTCTGGTGGTGTTCAGGTACCTAGTTTAGGAGTTAGATTGTATTTAGATGTGTCAACAAGTACTCCGGTTCCTGTTAGTGGTGTTTCGGGTACTGATATTAGTGCGCGTTTAACTGGGGCTTTCAGTAATATGGGTATTCCAGGAGCAAAAGCAACACATTTGGCGCTGGCTGGTTATGCGAGTGCTAATCCTTATTTCGGAAGGATTGCTTCTTCGCCTTCGGCAACGGTTTTAGGTGACGCTTTGGCACAGAATCCTACTTTTTTCTCTTTATGGATTGGGGGTAATGATGTTTTAGGTTATGCGACATCTGGAGGAGACGGAACAAACCCAATTACAGATCCGGCTACTTTTGATGCTGCTTATAAAAACCTGGCAACAGAATTGTCTAAGAACGGTAGAAAAGGTGTTGTGGCCAATTTACCGGACATTAGTACCTTGCCGCACTTTACAACAGTTCCTTACAACCCGTTAACAGTTTCTCTTCTGGGTGCTGGGAGTACAGCTGTTGGAACAGCAACAATCAATGCACTTAATACACAATTATACGGTCCGTTGAAAAGCGCCTTAAATTATCTTGGAGTTACGGATAGAATTGATTTACTATCGCTAACCGCAGCAAATCCTTTATTGATAAAAGATGAAACCCTTACCAATTTATCTGCTCAGCTTACTGCTGTGCTTACGCCTTCAGTAGGTGCACAGACAGCAGCTTTTTATGGTACCGTTTTTGGCCAGGCACGTCAGGCCAGGACTACCGACTTAGTACTTTTGAGTACTAGAGCAGCGATTGGTACAGCACCTACAGCAGCAAACTCAGGAATTGGAATGGCGCCTCCAGCTCCATTGGATAAATTCGGGATTACGTATCCGTTACAAGATAAGTATGTTTTAATTCCAGCAGAGATAACGGAGATCAAAAACGCTACTGCGGCCTATAATTTAACCATTAAAGCGGCTCAGGAAGCAAACGGTCTGGCATTAGTAGATGCCGACGGATTGATGAAACAGTTGTCTACTGCAAATGGTATTTCTGTCAATGGCTATACTTTGACAAGCGCATTTGTTTTCGGAGGAGTATTTTCTCTGGATGGTGTTCATCCTTCCGCTAGAGGTTATGCATTTATTGCCAATAAATTTATGGAGTCCATTAATGCAAAATACGGTTCAAATCTAAAAGGAGTAGATGTGGGGAATTACCAGACACTTTATCCTAAAGTTATAAATTAAGATTTATTTTTTTATAAAACAGCCACTTGCTTTAAGAACGCAGTGGCTTTTTTTATGCAGTTAAAAAATGCTATTTTCGGTATTTGAGGGCTGACTTTTAAGAATCAAACAAAATCGTAGTATTTTTTATAAAAAAAATATTGATTTTATATTTTAAAAATTTATCTTTGCGCTCTGAAAAAAGAGGTATTTTCGATAAACCTAAATAGCTATTTAATAAATACATAAGTAATGTCAAAAGTAATAGGAAAAGTTGCTCAAATCATTGGACCAGTAGTTGACGTAGTTTTCAACGGTAAGGATGTTGAACTTCCAAAAATTTATGATTCACTAGAAGTCACAAAAAAAGACGGAACATTATTGGTTCTGGAAGTACAATCTCACATTGGTGAAAATACGGTTCGTACCATTTCTATGGACTCTACAGACGGTTTGAGTAGAGGATATGAAGTAGTTGGAACTGGAAATCCAATCCAAATGCCAATCGGTCCGGATGTATACGGAAGATTATTTAATGTTGTTGGAGATGCGATTGATGGTTTAGGTGAATTGCCTAAAACAGGTGAAAACGGATTACCGATTCACAGACAAGCACCAAAATTTGAAGATTTGTCAACTTCATCAGAAGTTTTATTCACAGGTATCAAAGTAATCGATTTGATTGAGCCTTACGCAAAAGGGGGTAAAATTGGATTGTTCGGTGGAGCAGGTGTTGGTAAAACAGTATTGATCCAGGAGTTGATTAACAATATCGCAAAAGGTCACGGTGGACTTTCAGTATTCGCAGGAGTAGGAGAAAGAACACGTGAAGGAAATGACTTACTTCGTGAGATGTTAGAGTCAGGAATTATTAAATACGGTGATGATTTCATGCACTCTATGGAAAATGGAGGATGGGATTTATCTAAAGTAGATATGCCAGGAATGAGAGAGTCTAAAGCTACTTTCGTTTTCGGACAAATGAATGAGCCACCTGGAGCTCGTGCACGTGTAGCACTTTCAGGATTATCTATCGCTGAGTATTTCCGTGATGGAGCAGGAACTGATCAAGGAAAAGACGTATTGTTCTTCGTTGATAACATCTTCCGTTTTACACAAGCAGGTTCTGAGGTATCAGCACTTTTAGGACGTATGCCTTCTGCAGTAGGATACCAACCAACTTTGGCAACAGAGATGGGGGCTATGCAAGAGCGTATTACTTCTACAAACAAAGGATCTATTACATCTGTACAGGCGGTTTACGTTCCTGCGGATGACTTAACTGACCCGGCACCGGCAACAACGTTTGCTCACTTAGATGCAACAACAGTATTGTCTCGTAAAATTGCTGAGTTAGGTATTTATCCTGCGGTTGACCCGTTAGATTCTACTTCAAGAATTTTGACTCCTCAAATCTTAGGAAATGAGCATTATGACTGTGCACAAAGAGTAAAAGAAATTCTTCAAAAATACAAACAATTGCAAGATATTATCGCGATCTTAGGTATGGAAGAATTATCTGAAGAAGATAAATTATCAGTATCTAGAGCACGTCGTGTTCAGCGTTTCTTATCTCAGCCATTCCACGTAGCGGAGCAATTTACAGGTATTCCTGGAGTATTGGTTGATATTAAAGATACTATCAAAGGATTCAACATGATTATCGACGGTGAGTTAGATCATCTTCCGGAAGCAGCTTTCAACTTGAAAGGTTCTATTCAGGATGCGATCGAAGCTGGAGAAAAAATGTTAGCTGAAGCTTAATATAATTATGAATTATGAGTTATAAATTATAGAGTATCTGCTCTTTATAACTCATAACTTATAACTCATAACTAAAAAAAAATGATTTTAGATATAGTATCACCAGAAGCAAAATTATTTTCAGGAGAAGTTACATCAGTAACATTACCTGGAGTTGACGGAAGCTTCCAAATATTGAATAATCACGCTCCTATTGTCTCTATTTTAGAAAAAGGAACTGTTAAAATTGCTTCTGCAAAGTTTAATTTTTCTAAAGATGTAGCGAGTAAATTCACGAAAGTAAACGAGCAAACTTATACATTAGAGATTGCATCAGGTACTGTTGAAATGAAAGATAATAAAGTAATTGTTTTAGTTGACTAAAGCAATTTCGGAATAAATACAAAAAGACTTCAAGTAATTGGAGTCTTTTTTTTATGCTCTAATTTTTGCTTTTTGATTGCCGGAAGATATTGTATTCGAAGAGTATAATTTAAATGATTATCTCTAATCGGGCTTATGAAAGCAATGCAATAGTTTATTTTAGAATCAATTTTATAACTTTGCTTTTATGAAATTACCGGAGAACCTGAATCAGAAATTAGAGATACGAAAGCAAAATAATTCGCTTAGAAAATTACCGGTTTTTAGTAACCGAATAGATTTTTCGTCTAACGATTATATAGGTTTTTCAAAATCAGAATCTATTTTTAAGCATACTCATGCTTATTTGCTGGAAAACGAAATTTTTCAAAACGGCGCCACCGGATCGCGATTGATTTCAGGGAATCATTCTTTATATCAAATAACAGAAACGTTTATTGCGGAATTTCATGACGCTGAATCGGCATTAATCTTTAATTCGGGTTACGATGCCAATGTTGGTTTTTTTAGTGCTGTACCGCAACGAAATGATGTTATATTGTATGATGAATTAAGTCATGCTTCTATTCGGGATGGCATCACTATGTCTAATGCAAAATCATATAAATTCAATCACAATGATTTTGAAGATCTGGAACGTCTCATTCAGAAATTTCCGGATACTACGGTTTATATTGTTACCGAAACGGTTTTTTCTATGGATGGGGATAGTCCAAATTTAGAGGAATTAGTAGTCTTGTCTGAGAAGTACAATTGTTATCTGGTAGTTGATGAAGCACATACTTTAGGCGTATTTGGAGAAAAAGGAGAAGGTTTGATACAATATTTAAAATTACACCATAGAATTTTTGCCCGAATTATGACTTTCGGAAAGGGTTTAGGATGCCATGGTGCTGTAGTTTTGGGAAGTATACCTCTTAAAGAATATCTGGTAAATTTCGCCAGAAGCTTCATTTATACTACAGGTTTGTCGCCTCATTCTGTTGCGACAATTCTTATAGCGTACAAACAATTGGAAGCAGAGAAAGCAACCATTGAAAAGTTACGCAGTAATATCGTGTTTTTCAATCAGCACAAAAAACTATTAGGGCTAAAGCCAATGTTTGTTCGGAGTAAGTCGGCAATACAGTCGGCTATTGTTCCGGGAAACGAAAATGTAAAACGCCTCGCAGAACAGCTTCAGGGTAAAGGATTCGATGTAAAACCGATACTTTCTCCAACCGTTCCGGAAGGTCAGGAACGTTTGCGTTTTTGTATTCATAGTTACAACTCAGAAAAAGAGATTAATGAACTTTTGGAATTGTTAGGAAATTTCGTATTTTAGCCCACGGATGAAACGGATTTAACGGATTCACACGGGCAATTATGACTGATTTATTACATAAAGAAATATCTAAACCTATTTTGCAAGTATTCTATGAAGTTTATAATCAGCTCGGTTATGGATTTCTGGAAAAAGTCTATCAGAATGCAATGTATTTTGAATTGATATCGCAAGGTTACAAAGTCGAGGCTCAAAAACAGATAAAAGTATATTTTAAAAATCAATTAGTTGGTGAATTCTATGCCGATTTATTAATAGAAGATACCATAATTGTAGAGCTAAAAGCGTGTGAATGTCTTATTGGTTCGCATGTTGCTCAATTAATGAATTATTTAAAAGCGACTAAAATTGAAGTTGGATTGGTTTTGAATTTTGGCGAAACCCCTGAGTTCAAAAGATTAGTTTACACAAACAATAGAAAGTTATATATGAAAAATCCGTGAAGAACAGTAAAATCCGTTCGATCTGTGGGCTTTTCATAATTTAATTTTAAAAACGCACTCCTGTCAGCCCTTTGTTTATGGGCTTCTATAAAAAAGTTTAAAAATTTTTGTAACGTTTTGAATGTTTGGTTACTTACGAGTCGTAATCAAATAAACCAAAACAATTATGAAAACAACTTCAACATCAGTTACCGAAAAAGTATTCAATTTCGTATTTGTCTTTGCCGCTTCAGTAGGACTGGGATATGCTTTAGTAAATCAATTTATTTTAGACAAACCAAATAAGGGATTGCTCTTAGTTATGATCTGCCTCTTTGTTGCTTCAATGGCTTCCTGGCAAAGAAAAAAATATACTAAATCATAGTACCTATTCAATCATCAATCAAAAAACAATCAATCAAAACATCATCAATCAAATCATCATCAATCATTAAATCAATCAACAAAATGAAAAAATTAGTTACATCAGCGATTGCAGTAATCGCATTCGTTTTTAGTGGAACGACACAGGCACAGAACAAATCTCCAAAATTTGAAAATTCGCTTTTATGGGAAGTTACCGGAAACGGATTATCGAAACCGTCTTATGTGTACGGTACAATTCATGCAATTTGTTCAGGAGATTATTTTCTGTCTGATAAGACAAAAAAAGCATTTGAAGCCTCAAACGAATTAGTGTTGGAAATTGATTTAGCAGACCCGAAAGAAATGGCAGATATGCAGCAATTGTTATTGGGGAAAGAACCTTTAAGTAAGAGACTGAGTCCGAAACAATTGTCAAAATTGGATTTGATTCTGCAAAAAACAATCGGAATGACGGTTAAACAGGTAGATGCTTATAGCCTGACCGCAGTAATGAGCATGGTTTCGATTAAAAGTTTTGGCTGTAAAGATCTTAAGTTTTATGAAATGGAATTTATTGAGAACGCAAAGAAAAGAAATATTGAAATTGGTGGTCTGGAAACGGTAAAATCTCAAGAAAAGATGTTGGAAAAGGCTTATAACAATGATGAAATGCTAATGATGCTGGAGGAGCTAAATGACTCCGTAATGTCTCAATCAGTATCCTTTTATAAAAATGAAAATATCAATGGATTGTATGATGTTATAACAGATGAAAAAATGGGGAGTGAAAAGACAAATAAAGTTATCTTGGACCAGCGAAACATGAATTGGGTAAAAACGATGCCGGAAATGATGAAAAAGCAGAGCGTGTTTTTTGCTGTAGGATCGGGACATTTGGGTGGAGAGTATGGAGTGATTAATTTGTTAAAGAAAGCAGGGTACAAGGTGAAACCAGTAATGAAATAAAAGTATTTTGAAAGAGAAAGAACAAGAATTTTTAAATCGGATCGAAAGTCACAAAGGAATACTGTACAAAGTTTCTAAGATGTACATGGATAATCCTGACGATCAACAGGATTTGTTTCAGGAAATTATCTGCCAGCTTTGGAAATCGTATGATTCTTTTAGAAATGAAAGTCAGTTTTCGACCTGGATGTATCGTGTAGCCGTGAATACAGCCATTGTTTTTCTGAAAAAGGAAAAGCGAAAGGTCGACAAGTACGAAATCGCTTCCGAAAATATTAAGGATGATGAAGGAGATTCGCACATCAAAGAAAGTCAGATCGATCATTTTTATAAGGCTGTTCAAAAACTCGAAAAAATAGATAAAGCGATCATTTTTTATCAGCTGGAAGGGTTTTCTCATAAGGAAATTGGAGAGAACTTAGGAATTTCAGAAGGAAATGCCAGGGTGAAATTAAACAGAGCAAAAGAAAAATTAAAAGAAATAATTAAAAATCAGGGATATGGATTTTAACGATATACAAAACGCATGGAACAATGATAAATCGGATAACATTGTTCTTCCGGATAATCTGGAAAAAATACAATCGGCCAATACGCCATTAGACAGAATCAGAAAGAATTTAAAAAGTGAGCTGATTGCACAGGTAGTCTCAGTACTTTTAATGGGACTTACACCTTACATTTTTCATTTTGAGCAGAAATATATATTGCCCTTTTTCTTGCTTTTCAGCATGTTCACCGCAGTTTGTATTTATTATTTGGCTAAGCTTTATTTTTTTTACAAACGATTAAATAATACTGCTCTGAAAACAAAAGACAATCTGTATGAAACTTATTTTGATATTCGTCTGAATATGGAATTGTATAAGACTTTCGGATTTGCTTTGACACCTTTTCTGGTAGTATTTCTAATCGTTTTTATCTACGATCAGACTTCTAAAGTGGCCGATTTTACAATGCTTGAATTTAGTAACACAGAAATATTCAGTATTTTTTCGGTTATTCTCTTTTCAATTCTTTTTATGGGATTGGCTTTAGAATGGTGGGTTCAGTTTTTTTACGGAAAATATGCTAAGGAAATAAAGAAAGTGATAGACGAATTGAAAGAAGAGTAAGTTAAATAGAACCCATCATACGTGATGGGTTTGTTTTTATTGGTATTTTTGCATCAATTATTAAACGGATATTCACTTTGTGAGTCGCTGTGAAACAGAAGAAGCATGAAAATATTTATAACCGGAATTTCAACAGATGTTGGTAAAACCGTTACTTCGGCAATCGTTGTTGAAGCTTTAGAGGCCGATTACTGGAAACCCGTTCAGGCCGGAGATTTGGATTTTAGTGATACACACAAGGTAAAATCTCAAATTTCAAATTCAAAATCCCAGTTTTTCCCGAATGCATATGAATTAAATACACCGGCAAGTCCGCATCTGGCTGCAGAAATTGATGGGCTTACGATAGATTTGAAGAAGATTATAGAACCTGATACCGACAATCATTTGGTTGTGGAAGGGGCAGGAGGAATTTTTGTTCCGCTGAATGAAACAGATTCTATTATTGATTTAATTCAAGCCGATTATAAAGTAATTGTGGTTTCAAGACATTATTTGGGGAGTATTAATCACACCTTGTTAACAGTGGAAGCGATTCAGAATCGTGGTTTTAAAGTTGCAGGGATTATTTTCAGCGGAAGCGAAAACAAATCGACTGAAAGTTTAATTCTCAATAAAACCGGAATAAAATGTATCGGAAGAATTGATGAAGAACCTTATTTTGATCAAAATGTAATCCGGGAATACGCCGATTTGTTTAGAGAGAACTTACTTAATTTATAGAAAAACGAAGACAGAATAAAGAAAATAGACTTTCTTATCTTTGTCAAAATTGTAGAGCTTAGTCTATTTTCTATACTCTAATATCCATATTCTAAACAACATGACATTAACAGAAAAAGACAGCCAATACCTTTGGCATCCTTATACACAGCATAAAACTGCACAAGCGCCAATAGCAATTTCCAGAGGTGAAGGAGCTTTACTTTGGGATGAGAACGGCAAAGAATATATTGACGCTATTGCCTCATGGTGGGTGAATCCGTTTGGACACAGTAACCGATTTATTGCCGATGCGATTTACAAACAGTTAACTACTTTAGAGCATGTATTGTTTGGTGGTTTTACACACGAACCGGCAGTTAAAGTGGCGGAGAAACTAATTGAGATTATGCCTAAAAACCAGCAGAAGATTTTCTTTTCTGATAATGGTTCGACGGCGGTTGAAGTGGCTATAAAAGTGGCTTTACAGTATTTTTTCAATAAAAATGAAAAGCGAACCACTATAATTGCTTTTGAAAATGCTTTTCACGGGGATACTTTTGCGGCGATGGCAGCAAGTGGGATCTCTTTTTACACACAGGCTTTTCAGGGGATGTTTATTGATGTAGTCCGAATTCCGGTTCCGGTAAAAGGACAGGAACAGGAGAGTTTTGATGTCTTGAGAAAGGTGATTCAAAATCATAATTGTGCCGGTTTTATTTTTGAGCCTTTGGTACAGGGTGCCGCCGGAATGGTAATGTATGAACCGGAGGCTTTGGCAAAACTGATTCAAATCTGCAAAGAAAATGATGTTCTTACTATTGCTGATGAAGTAATGACCGGATTCGGTAAGACAGGAAAAACATTTGCAATGGATTATGTGACAGAAGTTCCGGATATGATGTGTTTGTCTAAAGCATTAACGGGAGGCACAATTCCAATGGCAATTACCACTTTTACACAAGAGGTTTTCGATGCTTTTTATGATGATGATATCAACAAGGCTTTGTTTCATGGACATACGTTTACTGCAAATCCGACGGGTTGTGCTGCGGCTTTGGCTAGTATTGATTTGCTGCATACAGATGAAATGCAGGCTAATATTGAAAGAATTCATAAGAGTCATTTGGATTTTCAGAAGAAAATGGAAAAGCATTCGAAAGTAATTACTGCCAGAACATTGGGAGTTATTTTTGCAGTTGAAATCAAATCAGATTCAGAAGAGAGTTATTACGGTTCAATGCGAACGAAACTCTATAATTTCTTTATTGATAAAGGGGTTGTTTTGCGCCCTGTCGGAAATATCGTTTATATTTTACCTCCGTATATCATGAGTGATGAGCAGCTTCAAAAAGTATACAAAACCATTGAAGAAGCCATTGAAATGGTGTAATTTTGCGATTAAATAAAATACTTTGAATACACAAAAAATCTCTATAACAGCATTTTCATCTATTTCCCCTTTAGGAAATAATACGCAATCAGTGTGGGAAAAGTATCTTGACCGTCAACATTGTTTTTCGAAACAGTTTTTAGACCAACAGGAAACTTCTGTCGCTGCTTTGGATGCTGAGTCTAAACAAATTGTCTCGGAAATAAGAGAATCCGATCCTAAGTACAAATTTCTGGATGATTCGGTTTTGTTTGCTTTAGCGGCTTCTCGACAAGCGGTTAAGCAGGCAGGATGGAGTTCGGATGATATCTTCGGAATTAATATTGGTTCGTCCCGAGGGGCAACAGATTTATTCGAAAAACATTATAAAGAATACATCGATACAGGAAAAGCCCAAACTTTAGCTTCTCCAACAACAACTTTAGGAAATATCTCGTCCTGGATTGCTCACGATCTGCAGAGTGTTGGACCGGAAATATCGCATTCTATAACCTGTTCAACTGCACTTCATGCCTTGCTGAATGGTGTGGCTTGGTTGAAATCAGATATGGCCGATAAATTTTTGGTAGGAGGAAGCGAAGCTCCATTGACTGATTTCACGATTGCTCAAATGAGAGCACTTAAAATATATTCGAGAATCGATCAGGAAACGGAATCATGGCCCAATTTGGCTTTCGATTTTGAGAAAACCCAAAATACTATGATTTTAGGGGAAGGTGCAGCAGTTTGCTGTCTGGAAACCGGCGAGAAAGAGAATGCAATTGCATACATAACAGGCGTGGGTTATGCAACTGAGATTTTAGAACACAATATTTCTATTTCTGCAGAAGCAACCTGTTTTCAGAAGTCAATGAAAATGGCTTTAAAGAATGTAGCCCCTGAATCGGTCGATGCAATTGTTATGCACGCTCCCGGAACGATCAAAGGCGATTTAACCGAGTTGAGGGCTATTGAAAAAGTTTTTGGATCTCAACTGCCTTTGCTGACTACCAACAAATGGAAGATCGGACATACTTTTGGAGCGTCCGGTATATTAAGTTTAGAGTTCGCACTTTTGATGTTTCAGCACGATACTTTTATTGGAGTGCCTTTCGGAGAAGAACAAAAACAAACAAAATCGATTAAAAGAATATTGATTAATGCGGTAGGTTTCGGAGGAAATGCGGTTAGCGTTTTGATCGAAAAACCATAATTGGGCTTCTTGAAGCCTCATAAATTTACACTATAAAAAAATCCATTCGCTACAGCGAATGGATTTTTTTATAGAACGAATTAACGAATTAACGAATTAACGAATTAACGAATTAACGAATTAACGAATTAACGAATTAACGAATTAACGAATTAACGAATTAACGAATTAACGAATTAACGAATTAACGAATTAACGAATTAACGAATTAACGACTACTGAAACAGTACTTTTCGGGTAACAGTAAAATCATTTGCTAAAGTGACCTTGACCAATAAAACCTGATTGGCAGACGGTAAATTTTCAATTTGAAAGGTTTCACTGTTTAATTTGTTTTTATTGTACAATTGTTTACCGGTAATATCAAAAACCACAACTTGTTTAATGTTTTCTTTTGAGGAAGATACGTGAATGGTTTTATTTCCAGTCGAAATAAGAATGCCATTTTCGATCTTTTCAAAATCTCCTGTACCTAAAGTTTTGCCTGGTTTATAGCGCAGTGTCAAGCGTTCGGCAAAAGTACCGGCTTCGGTTTTAAAAGTATAATTGCTTTGTGTTAAATCATGAACAGTTCCGGTATTTTTGTCTTCAATGTAAATGGCCTGATGGGTCATGTCTCCGTCTACTTCGTCAATTGCAACAGTAAAATCACCTGCAACGGTTGTGCGGTATCCTAATGGAACAAGATCGGCATCTGTAAAGGGCAAAGCACGTCCCTGAATTACATATTTGTTTTTTTGATCCGTAGTGTAAAAATCCAAATACTGATTACCATCTAAAGTTAGTCCGTCATATCTGTTTTCATAGTCATTGGTTGCGCCTTCGATATAACCCACTAATAATTGTTTAAATGCACCTGTTGTATTGGTCATGTTTAACCAGATACGGTGTTTTTCGATCGTGGTTTCTTTTGAGCTGTTTCCGGGTCTGAAAAACTGACCGTTGTTGGCTCCGCCCAATCGCATTAAATTGTTGAACTTTACTTTTCCTCCTGCATTAGTTGTTACAAAAAAAGATTGTCCGGCGGCTATTTTTCCCGTTGGTTTAACACCTTTGTCTTTTGAAGGATCGTTGTTGTGCTGTTTGTCTGATTTCGCCGAAACCCCACCGCTCAAGTTGTATGAAGCGTAATCATCTGAACTGTATTGATTCGTTGGTACAGGTTTTGCCGGCGTATTATGCGTCCAGAAATAGAGTGTTCCGTTTAATAAAGGATTGTCTTTTAAAAGTAAATCTGCATTTAGAGCAGACGGGTAAGGATTTCCTACCAGGTAACTTTTGGATGCTGCTAAAAGTTCTCCTTCGAGATCTCCATTGTTTGGAATTCCTTTAAAAGTTGTGGTAAATTCTTGTTTGGCTGTATTGGTATAATTCGATGGCCCTCGGATAATGTAGCCTTTTCCAACAATCATATTGCTTTCTCTATTGGTTCGTACCCATTGTGTACCATCATTGCCATAATAAAAATTGGCAGGCGTAGAAGGCGAAACGTCTACTAATTTTTGCGGAGTTACCGGAGTTGACCAATACAAATAATCTTTTTGGAATATGGGCGGACTTGTACGAATGTAGGAGATGCTTCCGGTGTTCTTAGCGTTGCTTTTTTGTATTAAACTGGAATTGTTTTGAAATATCAAAGATCCGGAGTTTATGTCTATACTATTGGTAATAGTTAAGGTCATCCCTGATTTTATAGTTACCGCTGCTCCATTATCGATTGTACAGGAACATCCGTTAAGATCTGTTTCTGCAGTGTAATTTCCTGTAAAATGAAGTAGGTCGTTTGCCGACGGTGTTCCGTCTGACCATTTAGTGCCATTCCATACATTTCCGGGCAGGATGACAATGTCTGACGAATATACTCTTGTGCAATTATCATCAATGGCAAATTTGTAAGTTCCGGGTGCTAATCCTGAAATTTCGTATGTGGTTCCGGAAGTGGTATTATTGTAGACGGTTCCACGTGACTCCACCAATTTTCCTGATGGAGGTACATTTTCTAAAACAACACTTCCGCTTGGTGTAGTACAGGTAGGTTGTTTGATAGTTCCTACTGTTGGGGCAATATTTGCCTGTTTGGTAATAATAGCCTCTGAAATTGCAGTGGTTGCTGTTCCGCAGTTTGATGTTACTACCGCATAGTAATATAATGTTCCTGATGTTGTGGATTGTGGAGTGTAACTATTGGTTCTGGCGCCATTTGAAGCTCCTAATGCCGTTCCGTTTGTGGTAGTTGCAGCAGTATTACTGAACCATTGATAGGTTAAGGTTCCTGATGCTGTAGCGGTAACCGTTAAAGGTGTAAAGGCATCGTTGAGGCATTTGGTTTGAGTAGCGGTCGACTGTGAGGTAATTTTTAATGATGGGTTAACCGTTAGTTTAGCAGCATTTGAGTTTGTGTTAGTATTGGCAGGACAAGAGGTTGTGCTTCTTGCGACACAACGAACATAGTAGTCACTATAGGACAAAGGAAGGTTGGTCAAATTTAAGGTTGATGTATTGTGACCTGA
Organism: Flavobacterium sp. N502540; assembly: GCF_025947365.1. Classification (NCBI taxonomy): domain Bacteria; kingdom Pseudomonadati; phylum Bacteroidota; class Flavobacteriia; order Flavobacteriales; family Flavobacteriaceae; genus Flavobacterium; species Flavobacterium sp. N502540. The sequence goes on along the minus strand of NZ_CP110012.1, from coordinate 1,436,032 downwards.
TACACCCTGAACACCATTGGTATTGATCCAGTTCGTTGAGCCATTGGCAGAATATTGCCATTGGTAGGTTGCATTCGAGGCTGATGTGGTTACGCTAAAGGTGCCGGACTGACCTTCGCAGGCAACTAAATCCTGTGGTTGATTGCTGAATGTTAATCCTGATTGTACATTTACGGCTATACTGTTTGAGGCATTGCTAGGACAATTATATCCGTTTTTTTTTGTTGTTACCGTGTAGTTGCCGGATGTGGTTACGGTTATGCTCTGACCTGTTTCGCCATTAGACCACAAATAGTTATCTTGCTTAGTTGAAGTAAGTGTAACACTGCCTCCCTGACAAAAAGTTGTTGTTCCGTTTGCCGTAATGGTAGGTGGTGCAGTTTTATTAGTAGTATTACCAACATAGTAGTATTTGGCATTATTTGTTTTACAATCGTTAGAAACTACAACGGTAAGACTTCCTTCAGTTGAGCTGGTAGTTACTGTAATGGAATTGGTATTTGCTCCTGAAGTGATTATCCAGCCGGATGGTACAGTCCAAACATATTTAGTCGCATTTGTTACGGGTGGTATAGAGTACACCTGTCCTGTATTTCCCGAACATTGTGGGCTGAATCCCGTAATATCGCCAGTAGCGCCTAAAGCTTCATAAACAGTAACTTGTTTTTGGGCAGTTTTGATGACGCTGCAATTTGATTGTGTTACAGTATTGATTACACTGGCAACTCCCGGAGCTTTCGCAGTGACTATTGCACGGCCATCACTATCGGTTGAAACTTCTAAGATTGCAGAATTTGATGAGGACCAGGTTCCTTTCCATCCTGTAGACCAGAAAGTAGCTGAAACACCTACACATAATTTATCTGTATTACTTTCAATGGGTCCTGCAGTTGCACCAGAGTTACATTGTGCATTTGAGTTGCTAATGCTGATCAGGAAAATGAAAGTAAAAACTGCTCTGAAGTGAAGCTTTGAAGATCCGAAGACGTTTTTTATTTCTAATAGAAAATTAAAGGGAAAAAATAGGATTTTAGAAAGTAGAGTTTTCTTCATATGGAAATGTTTTCTATACAATTTAGTGGTGCCGGTACAGGATAAATTTTGCCCGAGCAAAGATAGATACACATACGTGATTGGAAATATGAAGGTTTTCGGAACGATCATTTAATCGATAAAATGTCAAAATAGTCGACAAAATGCATGTCTGAAAATGATAATCACTGTTATTTCCTATAAATAACGATTATTAAATATAAGAAAAATCGTAAAATATAGGTTAAAAAGACTGTGTTTGTAAAGCTATAATCGTAAAAAATGACTTTTTGATGAAGAATTCGCAGGAAAACAAGAAGTGAGCGTGAAGTGTTTTTTAATAAAAATCAATGAAACAATCAATTTAATTCCGAGTCATTTTCGAGTAAAGTGACTTTGTCGTAAACCAGAAAACTTTCGTAGCCACGACGAAGCATATAGTCGCAGAATTTTTTTCGTTTTTTTAGGGTATTTTTTTCGGAAATGCTATTCCAGCATCGTTCCGAAAGTTGATCAAAAGTGGTTTCGTATTCCTCGATAGTAATTTCTTTTAAAGCAAGCGTAATATTAGCCGACGAAATTTGCTTTGCCTTCAGTTCACTGGTAATTCGAATTCTGCCCCAATGTTTCATGCGATGTTTTCCTCTGGCGAAGCTGCAGGCAAATCGGGTTTCGTTTAAGAAATTGGTTTCAATCAATTGAACCACAATAGTATCGATTTCATCGGCAGTCATTTTTAGGCTGTACAGTTTGGATACCACTTCGGCATGACAGCGCTCCTGATAAGCACAGTAGTGTTCTAGCTTCAGTAAAGCCTCTTTGGGAGTGCAGATTGAATTCATGGCTTTTTTCTTTCTTTTTAACGATTACGGCTAAAAATAGTCATTTAAATGTTAAAATCACAACTATTTTTTTTGTTTTTCTCAGAAAAGTCTTTTGCTAAAATGTTGTATATGTGGGGAATTATAATATTTTTGTACGCAAAATTAACAGTTTATTATAGTTCTGTCAAACAGGATTTTAACTTTAACTATTAGTTTTGTTGCCCAAAAACAAATTTAAATAAATACCACATAGCCCCATGAATAGAAAACTACTCTTAAGTTTTGTATTGTTTTTTACGTATCTTATAAATTATGGACAGTGTAACTTCGGAGGGACACAATTCGGAAGTACAACATCTATTTGCTACAACAGGGAAGTTTCCGGAACTAATGTTGGAGGAGTTACATTCTCAAATGTTCCTTTAGCGAGATATGTTGCTGTAAATGTTATCCAAGGGTTGACGTATACAATCTCTGCCACTTCAACTAGCACAGGTTTTAGAAAAAGAATTACACTGTTTAACAGTAGCAGTACGGGGACAAATGTGGGAACAGCAAGAGCATCGGCAGACGATACTGCTGCAACAATAACCAACTGGACTGCAACATTTACCGGAGTATTATATGTTCAATATAACAATAGTGGGAATTGTAATAGTGCTTCTACAGGATCAAATACGCAAGCTAATATTTCTGTTGTTTTCACAGGTGGAAGTAATAGTGTAGATTCTCAAAGCGCAAAAGGAACAAACTCATGGATAGGTCATGTTTATGATTTTTCTGACGGATCTGAGGTACCTGTGCCTCCTTCTAATGCTGATGCTTTTGCTAATTACTTGGGCTATTTTAATCAGGTAAATACTGTTACAGGTAGTACAACTGCTTTCTCTCAGGGATTTGGAGGAAATGATACATGCTTTTCTTTTACTGCAGTAGGGACTTCGCAGAGTATAAGAACCGATACATTTGCTGTACGTTACAGAATGCTTTCGACATTAACAGCAGGTTGTTATTTTGTTAGCATTACGGGTGATGATGGGGTACGACTTTATGTAGATGGGGTGTTGGTTTTAAACGAATGGAACCAACAGAGTTCAGCGGCTTTTCAAAATGTGTTAGTACGTTTGACCGGAAACAGCGATTTGGTATTAGAGTACTATGAAAAAAATGGTGGGAATGTATCTAATTTTACCATTACTCCTGCCGATGGTAGTGCAAATACAGTAACTCCTGCTACTTCAGCAGTTTGTGGAGGATCTACCACAACTCTTGATGGTTCGAATTATGCATATAATGGTGGAACAACCAATCCATCTATTAGATATCAATGGCAATTTTCATCATCTGCTTCAGGACCATGGACAGATGCAACTACAGGAACTGGTTTTAATGCAGAAGATTATACTCCTGCTGCCATTACACCCTCTGTAGTAACAACCCTATACTATAGACGTAAAGTATCCGCAGCTTCGAATGCGGCTTGTAGTTACGACAGTAGTCCTGTTTCAATTACAACAAATCCTAGAGCAGCCATTACAAATATGTCATCTAATGCTTGTTCAGGATCCCCTTTTACTGTTACTCCGATTGACGGAACAAACGGACTTGTGCCGGCATCAACTACCTATACCTGGTCAGCCCCAACTGGACCAGCTACCGTAAGTGGTCTTGCAGCCAGTTCAGGTAATCCGACAAGTATAACCGGTACATTGACTACTACAGCAGCAACAACACAAAATGTGATCTACAATATTACGGCAACAACAGGAAGCTGTACAAGCACATTCCAATTAACAGTGGCGGTATATCCTACTATAGGAGGTACAGTTACAGGTGATAGTACCGTGTGTGCAGGAACTAACAGTACAATCTTTAACTTAACCGGAAATACCGGAAGCGTTGTAAGATGGGAGTCATCAACGGATAATTTTACTTCCGTTATTACCCCAATAGCAAATACAACAACAAGTTTAACGGCAACAAATGTTAATGTTACAACATCTTACAGAGCTGTAGTACAAAACATGAGCTGTCCCGTGGTAGCTTCTTCAGCAGGAACGGTGACAATTAAAAATCCTGTAGCGACCGGAGTTACCATTTGCCAGGGAGGCGCTGGCTCTCTAACGTCTTCAGCGACTTGTGCTGCTGTGGCTCAAACACCTACGACCGCCAGCAACGGAGGAGGAACATCAAATACTACTTCTTACACAGGTAGCGGAAATGTTGGTTTTACTATAAATTTTCCTTCATTACCAGCTGGTGCAGTAGTAACAACAACAAATGTTGCGATAAGTTTTACGGCTAACGGTCCTTCTTATAGAAATGAATTGTTGGTTAGAGTAACGCCACCTGCAGCTGTTGGATCAGTACAAACTGATCTTCAGCCTTCTGCCCTTGGTTCTCCTGGGCCTGTTGATAAAGCTTCATTAGGCACATGGGGAACGGGAAATCCATCAGGTAACTGGGCTTTCGCTTTTAAAGAATCTCTTGATGACAATGGAGTTAATCCGGATGCAAATATTACAGATATTACCATTACGGTTAATTATACTTTACCGGCAACGATAGATTGGTATACAACAGCCTCTGGCGGAACAAAAATTGGTTCTGGAGCTTCGTTCAATCCGGTTGGTATCGATTCACGTCTCATGAACACCAATACTGTAGGTACAACTCCTTATTATGTGGCTTGTTCAGGTGATCCTGCTTGTAGAACTATGGTGAACTTTGTTATAAACGAAATCCCGGCGGCACCAATGGTAGGAACTGTTATACAGCCAACATGTGTAGTAACTTCAGGGACTATTAATTTAAGTGGTCTTCCTTCAGGTGGTACTTTAACAAGATCACCAGGGGCAATAGCAGTGCCTTATACTGGAACAACAGTGACAGATAGTAATCTTACAGGAGGAACTTATTCTTATACAGTTGGAAACGGAAACTGTACATCAACAGCGACTACAGGGATTGTTGTTAATCCGCCCCCGGCAATAGCAACTTATAATGGAGGGTGGAATATTGCCCCAACCATAGAGAAGAAACTAATTTTTGCCTCCGATTTTACCTCTACAGGAGATGTGACCGGATGTTCTTGCGAAGTTAATTCGGGAGCAAATGTTGTAATAGGAGCTGGACACACCTTAAAGATTGTCAATGACGTCAAAGTACTTAGTGGTGGTACAATGACTTTCAGGAATACAGCAGCTTTAGTTCAAACAAATAATGTAACAAATACAGGCGATATTACTTACGAGCGTACCACTCCTCCTATATTGCTAAAAGATTATGTGTATTGGTCAACTCCGGTAAGTCCACAAAAATTGGTAGATCTTTCCTCTTTAACGCCAAGTACGATGTATTACGGTTTCGATGGTACACAATGGGTGCGAACGAACAGAAATGATAATATGGTGGTAGGTAAAGGGTATATTATTCGTGCCCCGTCCAATTATTCGAATAGCGCTAAAGCAGTCTTTCCGGCAAGCTTTAAAGGAGTTCCAAACAATGGAAATATAGAAACAGAAATGTTGGCTTCTGGGAAAGCTTATTTGATAGGAAATCCATATCCGTCTGCTTTAAGCGCAGAGAGATTTGTTTCAGAGGGTATAGAAGGATTTATAAAAGCAAATGAAAATGTAATCAATGGAACTCTTTATTTCTGGACGCACAACACACCGGCAAAACCTGTACAAAGCAATCAGTACAGTGCGGATGATTATGCTTCATTCAATCTGGTTGGAGGGACAGCAGCGAAATCGGATGTAGATTATAGCTCCGGCGGAGGTGTTAAACCAACAGGAGAAATTGCGGCCGGACAGTCATTTTTTCTAACAACTAAAGCCGCTGGAAAAATACAGTTTAACAATGCAATGCGTTTAGGGGCGGTTGATAACGGTCAGTTTTTCAGACCAGGCAATACCTCAAGAAAAAGTACCATCGAAAAACACCGTATTTGGTTAAACATGACCAGTACGACCGGAGCTTTTAAACAGTTATTGCTGGGTTATGTAGAAGGTGCAACTAACGATTATGAAACCCTATACGACGGATTAACTCTTGATGGTAACCAGTATTTGGATTTTTATAGTGTAAGTAATGAGAAGAAATTTGTAATTCAGGGACGTGCGGTACCTTTTACCGATACTGATATTGTTCCGTTAGGTTATCGAACTGCTGTAGCGGGCGATTTCACGATTGCGATAGATGAAGCAGATGGTAAAATGGCCAATCAGGCCATTTATATTGAAGATAAAACAACAGGAGTTGTACATGACTTAACACAAAGTAATTACACTTTTAAAACCGAAGTGGGTAACTTTTCAGAACGTTTGGTATTGCGTTATACCGGTAAAACTTTAGGAACGGGGGACTTTGAGAATGTGAAAGACGGAATCTTAGTTTCAATAAAAAATAAAGTAATTACGGTACAATCTTCGAAAGAAAGCATCAAAGAAGTTACAGTATATGACGTATCAGGAAAAATGCTTTACAATAAAAAGAAAGTAGGTAATACAGAATTGCAAATTCAAAACCTACCATCTTCAAATCAGGTTTTGCTGGTGAAAGTTACTTTGGCAAATGATTTTACAACGACAAGAAAAGTTATTTTTCAATAAATCATAAATAAGAGTTCATTTCAAAAAATCCATTCCGTTTTCGGAGTGGATTTTTTTTTGGATTTATAAAACGAGTAGTTAAAAAATCACCAAAATTGGTGATTGTGGATTTTATACAGGGGATGTAATTTTGAGTCAAATTATTACAATAGACGAATTTAAAATTTATATTTTGATAAAATGATAAAAAAAGTACTTTTTTTCATTGTTTTGGTAAACTGCTTCCATGGTTCGGTGCTTTTAGCGCAACAAGGCAATACAATACTAAATGGAAATTGTGTGATTGCATCTGGTGTTAGGATTCAAAAAGGAGGCTCCGGTTCTTTAACATCCTCATTTAACGACTGTAAGTTATCTATGACTGCCAGTGGTAGTGGTGGAACATCAAATAGTACATCTTATGGTGGTGGCGGAAATACAAACATTACTATAAATGTTCCTTCGTTACCGGCCGGAGCAGTAGTAAAGAGTGCATCTCTTGTTATAAGCTATACGGCAAATCCTAGTTCCTGGAAAAGCGAATTGTTTGTTAGAGTAAGACCTCCTGTTGCTGTTGGATCGGTTCAAACTGATTTAAGGCCTGTAGACGGTGGTTCTGCTGCTAATAGACAAGCAGGTTCAGTAAGTAATATCCGGTTAGGGACAAAAGCATTATGGGGCATCGGAAACCCATCAGGAGATTGGCTCTTCGAATTTAGAGAAAATGTTGATGATTCTGCAAATCCCGATGCAAATATTTCAAATATCACCATTACAGTAGAATATGCTTTACCGGGAGCAATAGATTGGTATACATCGCCCAACGGAGGAACTAAAATTGGTTCGGGAGCATCCTTTAATCCTGTAGGGGTTCCGGGTTCCGGTCTTATAGATACTAATACTGCAGGTGTTACTACTTATTATGCGGCTTGTTCCGGGGATCCGACCTGTAGAACGCATGTAAATTTTATAATCTATGATTTTCCGGTTGGAACCGACGTTACAATTTGCCCGGGAGGTTCCGGTTCGTTAGCTATTTCATCTGTTTGTGCTGTAGAAGAGCAGACGCCTATTACCGCCATTGGTAGTGGTGGAACATCAAATAGTACATCTTATGGTGGTGGCGGAAATACAAACATTACTATAAATGTTCCTTCGTTACCGGCCGGAGCGGTAGTAAAGGCTACAAATGTTGTGATAAGTTATACAACAAGTAGTGCTTCCTGGATAAGTGAAGTGCTAGTTAGGGTAACGCCTCCTGTTGCTGTCGGGCAGGTTCAAAATGATTTGAGGCCTGTACCCAATGGGGCTGATAATAACGTTCCTGGCTCCGTAAGTAATATCCCGTTGGGGCTGGGGCTATGGGGTACTGGAAGTCCATCCGGAAATTGGATCTTCGCATTTAGAGAAGCTGTGGACGATGCCGGAGTTCCCGACGCAAATATCACCAATATTACCATTACAGTAAATTATACTTTGCCGGGAAGAATAGATTGGTATACAACAGCTAGTGGAGGAACAAGCATAGGTTCAGGAAATTCGTTTAATCCGGTAGGAGTAAGTGGTTCCGGTCTTGCAGATACCAATACTATAGGTACTACTTCTTATTATGCGGCTTGCTCCGGGGATCCGACTGCTAGGACGAGGGTGGATTTTGTAATAGTTGGTAGCCCAATAGTGGGAACAGTTACACAGCCAACCTGTAGTGTTACTTCTGGTAGTATTGCTTTAAGCGGACTGCCATCTGGTGGAACATTAACAAGATCACCCGGAGCAGTAGTGGTGTCTTATACCGGAACTAAGGTTACAGACGCTAATCTGGCAGGAGGGACATATTCGTACACAGTTGGAAATGGCAACTGTACATCAGCAGCTACTACGGAAGTTGTTATCAATTCACCACCGGCAATAGCAACCTATAGACCAGGCGGATGGGATGATACTCCAACCATAGATAAGAAACTCATTTTTAGCTCTGATTTTATGTCCACAGGGGATGTAAGCGGATGTTCTTGCGAAGTTAATTCAGGAATAAATGTTGTAATAGGAGAGGGACATACCCTGACCATTACGAATGATGTTAAAGTACTTACAGGTGCTACAATAACCTTTAAAAATACGGCAAGTTTAATACAAAAAAATAATGTAGTAAATACGGGTGATATTACGTATGAACGTACCACCTCACCTATATTGTTAAAAGATTATGTGTATTGGTCAACTCCGGTAAGCCCGCAAACATTAGTGAATCTTTCGCCTTTAACGCCCGGCACTATGTATTACGGTTTCGATGGCACACAATGGGTGCGAACGAATAAGACTGATAATATGATAGTAGGCAAAGGTTATATTATTCGTGCCCCGTCAAATTATTCGAATGCCTCTAAGACAGCTTATCCGGCAAGTTTTAAGGGAGTTCCGAATAATGGAAATATAGAAACAGAGCTGTTCGATTCAGGAAAAAGTTATTTAATAGGAAATCCATATCCGTCTGCCGTAAGTGCAGATGATCTCATTGCTAATGTAGCAAATAATGCTGTAATAAACGGAACACTTTATTTTTGGACGCATAATACGGCTGCGGTGCCTACAGTGACGAATCAGTATACTGCCGATGATTATGCTTCTTACAATCTTAGCGGTGGCGTATCGGCAAAATCAGATCCTGGTTATAATAGTAATCCGACACTTGATAGAGGTACAAAGCCAACAGGTAAGATTGCAGCCGGGCAAGCCTTTTTTGTGACTACTAAAGCTGCAGGAAAAGTACTTTTTACCAATGCAATGCGATTGGGGGCAGCAGATAATGGCCAGTTTTTTAGATCAGCGGATCCGAAGAAAGGAACCGCGATTGAAAAGAATCGCATTTGGCTAAACATGACGAGTACATCCGGAGCTTTTAAGCAATTATTAGTGGGTTATATTGAAGGAGCTACCAATGACTATGATAGTAATTATGACGGATTAACTTTTGATGCTAATCAGTATATAGATTTTTACAGTATAAGTAATGGGAATAAATATGTAATTCAGGGACGCGCCTTACCGTTTACAGATTCTGATAGTGTTCCGTTAGGTTATCGAACTGCTGTTGCTGGCGATTTTACAATTGCAATAGACGAAGTAGATGGTAAGATGTTGAATCAGAAGATTTATGTTGAAGATAAGGCAGTTGGGATTATTCATGATTTAACGCAAAGTAATTTTACTTTTAAAACTGAGGCAGGTAGTTTTACGGAAAGGTTGGTGTTACGTTACACAGATAAAACTTTAGGTGTTGACGATTTTGGGAACGCAAAAGAGGGTATCTCAGTTTCGATAAAAGACAAAGTAATTGCGGTACAATCTTTCCAGGAAAATATTAAAGAAGTTAGGGTATATGATGTGTTGGGAAAAATGCTGTACACTAAAAAGAAAGTGAATGATACAGAATTGCAAATACAAAATTTATCATCCTCCAATCAGGTATTATTAGTAAAGGTTACTTTGGCAAATGATTTTACAGCTACACGAAAAATTATTTTTCAGTAAATTTTAAAATAAGAGTTCATTCAAAAAGAATCCATTCCGTTTTTCGCAGTAGATTTTTTTGTATTTAAGAGAATAGTGTGTTTGAAAAATCACCAAAATTGGTGATTGTAGATTTCATAAAGAGTGTCTATTTTTGTGTTAATTCTTGTTAAAAGTAACCGTCTTAATTTTCAACTTTGATAAAAAAAGTGCTTTTTTTTCTGATTTTGACGAGCTATTTTCATAGTCCGTGGCTTTACGCGGAACAAGGGAAAGCGGCTGTTTTTTTCAGCACGATTGATTACGGAAAGAAAAGCAATATAGTGCGAAGGGAATTTTTACAATCCGATAAAAAAAGCGGTACGTTAAACCTCAATCAAACTTTATGTCGATATTTAATCGGTTTGGATTTGCATGGCAGTACAGAAAATGATTTTGTAAATGGAATTGGTTTTAATAAGGTCGTATTTCTAAAAGACGAAAAATTAAAAATAGAGAACCATTCAAAACAGGGACTTTATCTATTTTCTATTGACCGGGAAACTTTTAAGGAACGTTTTGCGCTGTCTTGTATTGATGAAGCTTTAGTAAGCAACAGTTTTTCGGAGAAGAATCCGGAGGTATTCATTTCAGTAGAGGATAGAATTATTAAAGTAATCTCAACTCAGGAACTAATCAGTCAAATAACCGTTTTTGATATTTTAGGCAAACAAATGTATCGAAAAGAAAATCTTGAGAACTTAGAATTTCAACTTCCAAAATTCAATTCAAACCATCAGATTTTAATTGTAAAAGTTATACTTGGAAACGGGAAAATAGTGACAAGGAAGATTTTACTTTAAATACCTGTCTAAAAGAAGTAATTGTTTATGATCTTTTTAATATAATATTTGGAGTATGAACCGCGATGTTTATTGACAAAATGCTGTTTATAAGTGTCTTGAAAAAGTTATAAGTGTTAAATTCTCACAATTAAATCAAAAATATTTAGTTTGAATGTAAATAAAATCGTACCTTGTTGCTGCTTTACGATTGAAATACTTAAAAGCCTGTTAAGTTAATTTTTATCATTTCCTATTGAAGCTTATAGAATAGAGTGTCTTTACTCTATTCCCTTTACTTGCCTAAAATACTGATTGCGAATTTAAATGCCCCAGTTAAATGAAACAAAAAGTACTTTTTAATTCAACATCTTACTTGTACTGTCAGGATTAATCTATCCTGTTTCGGCGTTTTATTTTTTGAGGTATTTAGAAATTACTTCAATCAGATTCTTGTCTGATTGAGAAGTTATGTTTTTAAATATTAAAAAATACCACGATGAGAAAATATTTACTTACACTTCAGTTATTTGCATTGCCTTTATTTTTTTATGCACAGACTAAAACAGTCTCTTTTTCAAGTGTTGGAACAAATAGTTTTTATGTTCCTGCAGGTGTGTCATCAGTAACTATGAGTGCCTGGGGAGGCGGTGGAGCCGGAGGTGGCTCAACTGTTCCGGGTCTGAGTTTACAGAGAGCCGCCGGAGGAGGAGGAGGAGGAGCTTTTGCAGGAGGTACTTATTCTATGAACATCTCCATTCAAACAACCCTTTCAATTACAGTTGGTAAAGGAGGTGCGGGAGTTTTGTCAGGTAATGGAGGTGCAGGAGATAATTCATCGATTACAGGTTATTTAATTGCATTGGCAGGAAATGGAGGGGCTGTCAATAATGGTACAGTCACCAATCCGGCAGGAGGTGCCGGAGGATTAGCTTCAGGGTCTACAGGAGCCACTAAAGTCGACGGAGTGAACGGTGGGGCTGGTGAGACCCTTTTACCGGCTGTAACCGGAGCCGGAGGAGCCGGAGGTACAAGCGGATCAGATGTCGGAGGGGCAGGAGGTGCTAGTATTACAGGTTTACTAGCCAATAGTAATGGTAATGCGGGAACTCAACCCGGAGGAGGAGGTAGCGGAGGAAAATCGGCACTTTTAGGCTCGGCTTCAGCAGGGGGAGCCGGAGGAACCGGAAAAGTTGTGATTGTTTATACCTGTCCGACTTATAGTCTGACAAGTACATCAGCCTCAACCGTAAATATTTGTACCGGAACATCGTCAACGATAACCCTAAATGGTAGTTTACCGGTAGGGACCTATAGTGTTGCTTATCAGGTAGACGGAGTAACTCAGACACCGGTAAGTATGACCGTAAGTACAAGTGGAACCGGTGCTTTTACAGCTCCCGGATTTTCAGCTTTAGGGAGTAAAAGTTTAACAGTTACATCTTTAACTTCCGGAACAAGTGGTAATTCTGCCGATAATTGTGCTTCAACCATAAGTGCAAATAATACTGCTTCGGTAAATGTAACGTCATCCGGAACAGCTCCTGTTGCTTTGGCAGGAAGCGGAGCAACCTGTACCCAGATTACAGCAAATTGGCAGGTTGTTTCAGGATCGACTTATTACACACTGGATCTTTCTACAGATATTAATTTTGGAAGCTTTGTTGGAAGTTACAATGGTTTGAATGTGGGGAATGTTTTAACGGTAAATATTACAGGTTTAAGCAATGCGACTACTTATTATTACAGAGTTCGGGCATTTAGCGGTACCTGTCTGAGTGCTTATTCCAATACGATAACTTACAAACCTGCCGTTTCTCCGGGGAATGTTGTGTTGCAGGCAGCTACTAATACTTCTTGTACTGCATTTACGGCGAACTGGAGTGCAGAAGCCAACGCAGTGAGTTATTTATTAGATGTCTCTCTTGTGAATACATTTGCAAGTACTGTATCAGGATATAATGCCCTTGATATCGGAAATGTGACGACCTATACAGTGACCGGACTGACTGCAAGTACAACCTATTATTACAGACTTAGATCAAAAAATGGATGTGGAACCAGTGCTACCGGTACTGCGACGGTACAAAATATAACGACGGCTATTCTGCCGGGGACACCACTTAATGATCCGGTGGTGCAACCCACCTGTGATGTTCTGACAGGTACTGTGGTCTTAAAGAATTTACCGAACAGAAACGATTATACGATTACTCAAACAGGCACGTTTTCAAATACTTATTCAGGAGGTATAGGTGCCGATTGGACTAAATATACCATCACAGGTCTGGCTCCCGGTACTTATAATTTTACGGTACAATATCCGGGCACCTGTGCTTCTTTGCCATTGTCGAGTATTGTCGTAAATGCTTTAGCAACGAATACGTATACAATAGCTGGGGGATGGTCGCTTGGGACACCAACAGTAAGCCAGAATATTGTTTTTGCAGATGATTTTTCTTCGTCCGGAGATGTGAATAGCTGTGGCTGTACAATAAATGCAGGAAAAAATGTAACCATAAATACATCAAATACTTTAACGGTTAGGAATGCATTAATTGTGGATTCGGCGCCGGGAACAACTTTGACTTTCAAAACGAGTTCTAGTCTGGTTCAGGTAAATAATGCAGTTAATTCTGGAAATATTTCGTACGAGAGAACAAGTCCGGGAATTCTAAAAAAGGATTATCTGTATTGGTCTACTCCCGTAAGCCCCCAAAGATTAATCGATCTTTCGTCGGGAACATCGCCAACAAAGTATTTTGGGTTCGATGGTACGCAATGGGTATCTACCGACAGAACAACTAATATGGTAGTAGGTAAGGGGTATATTATTCGCGGTCCCGAGACTTATTCCAATACAGTTAAAGCAGCCTTCACAGGAATTTTTTCAGGAGTTCCGAATAATGGAAGTCTGGAAGGAGAATCTTTGAGTTCGGGAAAAAGTTATTTGATAGGAAATCCTTATCCATCTGCTTTAAATGCTGATGCACTTATAAGTACAAATAGTATACTAGGGGGGACAATTTATTTTTGGACGCACAATACACCTGTAAAACTAACATATACAAATCAGTACACAGCCGATGATTATGCTTCTTATAATTTAAGTGGAGGCGTTTCGGCGAAATCAGATCCGTTGCATAGTGATATTCCGGCAAATGATAATGGAATTAAGCCAACGGGTAAAATAGCAGCCGGACAATCGTTTTTTGTGACCACAGTAGGTGCAGGAAAAGTACAATTTAACAATTCAATGCGATTAGGCGGCGCCAATAACAATCAGTTTTTTAAATCTGAAAGTGCATCAAAGGAAACTACTTTGGTAAAAAAACGCATCTGGTTAAACATGACCAATACTTCAGGGGCTTTCAAACAGTTGCTGGTAGGATATGTAGAGGGAGCGACTAATGAATATGATAGTAATTATGACGGAATTAGTTTTAATGCAAATCCTTATCTCGATTTTTACAGCGTAGCAAACGGAAACAATTATGTCATTCAGGGTAGAGCTTTGCCTTTTGTAGATACGGACCTTGTTCCCTTAGGATATCGTACGACAATCGCGGGTGATTTTACTATCTCAATTGATGAGGTAGATGATAATATGAGTGAACAGGCTATTTATATCGAAGATAAAACAACTGGAGAGATTCATAATTTAAAACAAAGTAACTATACTTTTACAACAGAAGTCGGAACTTTCTTAGATCGATTGGTGTTGCGTTATACCAGAAAAACATTAGGTGTTGACGATTTTGAAAACACCAGGAATGCTATCGTTGTTTCTGTTAAAAATAGAATAATAAATGTGTCGTCAAAAGAACAGCTTAAAGACGTTTTTGTTTATGATGTGTCTGGAAAACTGCTTTACAGCAAAAGCAAAATTGGCAACAAAGAGTTTCAAATACAAAATTTAGCGTTAGGAAACCAGATGGTATTGGTAAAAGTGATTTTGGAAAATGATGCTACGGGAACACGAAAAATAGCTTTTTAGGAATTACGAGGGTAGTCTTAAATGGTTTTTTGCAGATTTTCATTGGTATTCCGTATGGCTTTTTCATTTTTATAGTCAATCCATTTTTGACCTTTGAATTTACGCATCATGATATCAAAATAGCGCATAATAAAAACATTGTAAAAGGCTTTTGACAGGTTTGTAATATTTTTAGGAAAAGCTCTCAGACTCATTGAAAATCCCGGGGTTAAATACTTCATGTAATGCCAGTATCCTTCAGGCATGTACAGCATTTCGCCATGTTTTAAATTAGTGATAAATCCCTGTGCATTTTTAAGAGCGGGGAATTTTTCATAATCGGGGTTGTCAAAATCAATGTCTTCTCTTGAAATTAACGCATGTGGTACCTTGTACATGTATTTGGATTGATCGGGAGCAAAAAGCATGCACTGTTTTTCTCCGTGAAAATGAAAATGTAAAATATTGGAATAGTCAATGTCATAATGCATGAATACCCGCGCATTTTCTCCGCCAAAAAATAGCATTGGCATTTGTTTCACCAAATTTAAACCAATATCCGGCCATAAAAAGTCTTCTTTTAATAGTGGGACTTCTTTCATCAGATTATAAAGAAAAATGCGGTAATTGGTTGGTTTTGATTCCAGAAGATGAATGTAATCACTCATTTTCATAGTCGTATGCGCTTCGTTAAAACCATCTTCGTGATTTACAGGTCTGTCATCGTATAGAGGAACGATAGTATTTCCGGCAATTTCGTTGATATAAGATAATTTCCATTTGTGATAAGCTGGCCAGTCTTCGGTCAATTCTTCAACAACAACAGGAATTTGATTTTTTACATACTGGGAAATAAAATCAGCCTTCGAGATTTTTTTTACCCTTTCGATTTGTTTTAACTTCATCTCTATTAAATAAAAAAATTGCTTATAACACATGTTATAAGCAATTTAAAAATATTTATCGAGATTTATGAACTCTTTTTCTTAAATTTTTGATTTGGCCGTAGCTTCAAGATTTCTTTCAATAGTGTGTCCCGGTCTTGACCATTTTGGTTTTTCTCCTAAAGGAACAAACTGCGAATCAGCTGCTTCAACTGTTTTGGGCTGCGAAACTTTTGTAAATGGCTTTTGCGGATTCAATCCTAACATTTCAAACATTTTCATGTCTTCATGAACATCAGGGTTTGGTGTCGTAAGCAGTTTATCACCTGCAAAAATAGAATTGGCACCTGCAAAAAAGCACATTGCCTGACCTTCACGGCTCATGTTAGTTCTTCCTGCTGATAGACGAACCTGCGTATCGGGCATTACAATTCTTGTTGTAGCAACCATACGGATCATTTCCCAGATTTCAACCGGTTTCTCTTCTTCCATAGGAGTTCCTTCAACAGCTACGAGTGCATTAATAGGCACAGATTCCGGTTGAGGGTTTAAAGTAGAAAGCGCTACAAGCATTCCGGCCCTGTCTTCGATACTTTCTCCCATTCCAATGATTCCTCCACTGCAAACTGTAACATTCGTTTTACGAACATTTTCGATAGTTTGCAAACGGTCTTCGAAACCACGGGTTGAAATAACATCTTTATAATATTCTTCAGAAGTATCTAAATTGTGGTTGTAAGCATATAAACCTGCCTCAGCCAAACGCTGCGCCTGATTTTCGGTAATCATACCTAAGGTACAGCAAACCTCCATGTCAAGTTTATTAATGGTACGAACCATCTCTAAAACCTGGTCGAATTCTTCACCATCTTTCACATTTCTCCAGGCAGCTCCCATACATACACGTGATGATCCGCTGGATTTTGCACGTAAAGCCTGTGCTTTAACCTGGCTAACACTCATTAAGTCGTTTCCTTCAACACCCGTGTTATAACGTGCAGCTTGTGGGCAATACCCACAGTCTTCCGGACAGCCTCCGGTTTTGATTGAAAGTAAAGTAGATACCTGAACTACGTTAGGATCATGTTTTTGCCTGTGAATTGTTGCTGCTTCATACAGCAAGTCCATCATAGGTTTATTATATATGGCAATTATTTCGTCTTTTGTCCAATTGTGTTTTGTAATGCTCATTGATGCAGTTTTTTGATGCTCCAAAAGTAGTTAAATAGTTCCAATCAACCAATGCCCAATCCTGTAAATGAATATTTGACAGCTATTTTCAAAAAAGAAACACTCTAAAATCATATAATTTTAATTTTTTATGATTTTAGAGTGCTATTTAGTTTGATTTATTTTGAAAAATTAATCAGCTGCATATTTGTTGTTCCAGTACAGCATCATCATCAGTGTTACGATTACTGATGAAGCGATTCCTTCAAAAAGTAAGCAGATGCAATACGTTGGTACCGAAGGATTTCCGCCAAACATAAAAGTTTCCGAAAGCGTTTTTACATAAGCATCTCCACCTCGCGCATAACTGTAAACTAACAGTCCAAATACACTTAGAGCCACACCTACTACAGAGGTAGCCATTGCCGAGACTGCATTGGATACAAAATTAGTTTCTCCTTCGTGAAGATTCATTCGCATGGTTTTATTCACGCCGTAAAATATAAAAAAGACATTTAGGGTTCGCAGATAGAATAAATGAGCTAAACCTAATACGTTCATCAATAAAAAGTAAATCCCGATTCCAAGGAAAATCAGAAAACCGTTGGTAATTTCTTTAGGTAATTTCATAATGGTTATTTTTAAAGAAGTTAATAGCAAATATTTGATAAACAGTGTTCTATGTCAAATTTACTAAAAAAATAACTACGATGATTTAAAAAGGGTAAAAAGTATGTCTGGCGACATCATCCTAAAAAAGAAACGATGAATTTTTTATGGTTACAAATGGAAGTATAAGCATTAATGCCCGGATAAGGAAGGGTGAGAAGAAATGACTTTTTTTCACCTCTTTTTACGATGTGTTTTTAACCAGTGAAAATGCCTTCTCTAAGTTTACAGTGATTTCAACTAACGAGTAAAGCTATTCTACACTTTACTTAAAAATGCGAGAGCATTTTTTTTGTCCTGATGCAATTGTTCTTTTAACAAATCGACAGAACCGAATTTTTGTTCTTCCCTCAGGTATTGTAATAAAGAAACCTCAATTTTTTTACCATAAATTTCTGCATCAAAATCAAAAAGATTCACTTCGATGGTTTGTTTTTGGCCATTAACGGTTGGATTAAAACCAATGTTCATCATTCCCGAAACTTCCTTTTGGTCGATCAAAGCTTTTACAACGTATACGCCGGCTTTCGGAATCAGTTTATATTCATCATTGATTTCGATGTTAGCCGTTGGAAAACCAATAGTTCTTCCTAACTGTTTTCCCTGAACAACTTCACCGGATAAAAAGTAGTTATAGCCCAGATAATCATTTGCCAAAGACATATTTCCTTCGTTAAGTGCTTTTCTGATTTTGGTTGAACTTACAGAAACGTCCTGAATTTCCTGAGCGGAGATTTGCTCCACTTCAAAACCGTATTCATGACCGAAAGCGATTAAATCATCAATATTAGCCGTTCTGTTTCTGCCAAAGCGATGATCATGACCAATAATTATTTTCTGAATATGAAACTGATCTACCAGAATGGAATGTACAAACTCTTCTGCGGTTAGTCTGGAGAAACTTTCGTTAAAAGGATGAATGACCAGATTTTCGATTCCGGTTGCTTCCAGAAGCTTAGACTTTTCAGTGATGGTATTTAAAAGCTTTATTTCTGATTTTTCCTGCAGTACCATTCTTGGATGAGGAAAAAAGGTAAGCACTAAACTTTCATACTTTCCGTTTTCAGTGTTTTGGGTAATGCGTTCCAGAATTTTTTTATGTCCAATATGTACACCGTCAAAAGTTCCAAGAGTTAAAATTGTTTTCTTGGTTGACTGAAAATCGTTTATAGAATGAAAGAGCTTCAAAACAAATAATTTAAGATGGTGCAAATTTATACTTTTCTATTTTAAATTTAATGCTAAGGGTAATTGAATTTTTACGCTCAAACTGTTAGTTTTTGTGAAAAATGGAGCAGTCTATAATTTAAAACTGTATAATTGTCTCTAATAAGTGGAAGATTTTGATTTAATTCGCGTAATTTTGATATACTTTTATATTTGAAATATGAAAAAAAACCTACTTTTTTTATTTTTAATTTTTTGCTGTGCTGGTGTATACGCCCAAAATGATGGTTTGTGGCAAAAAGTTGATGCTGTTTCGCTAAGCAAAAGAGGAATTACGTCTCAATCAGGACGATTGTATTATAAGCTTAATTCAGATTTTCTGAAGGCTAAACTTAGTGTCACTACTGCTAAAACGGCAAAAAACACCTCGACAGAAATTACATTTCCCAATGCCGGAGGTGCACTGGAACGTTTTTCAGTTTGGGAATCTTCTAATTTTGAGCCTGAGTTACAGGCAAAATATCCGGAAATCAGAGCTTATGAAGGACGCGGTTTAGACGACAAGACGGCGAAGATTTATTTTAGTGTAGCGCCAATTGGGGTTCAGACTATGGTACTTCGTACAGATAAACCATCAGAATATATCGAGCAAAATCAGGAAGACAAATCGTCCTATGTTTTGTTTACCAAAAACGATGCGGTTTCAAAATCTCGCTTGAGTTGTAAAACAGCAGAGGTTCCGGCAAATACAAGTACTTCACCAAATAGTTCAAAATCGGCAGCAAACAATAAAGCTTTCAAAACCTTTCGACTGGCATTGTCCTGTACAGGTGAATACACGACTTATTTTGGAGGTACAAAAGCAGGCGCATTGGCAGGGATGAATGCAACTTTGGCGAGAGTAAATGGTGTTTTTAATAAAGACCTTGCCGTAAGAGTGGTTTTAATTGCCAATAATGACGCTGTAATTTATACAAATGGACTAACAGATCCTTATTCTAATCCAGACAGAGGAACCTCCGCAGATCCTTCAGACGGCAATGATTATTGGAGCAAAGAAGTTCAAAGTACTTTAACAAGTGTGATAGGTGAGGCTAATTATGATATCGGACATCTGTTTGGAGCGTCCGGAGGAGGAGGGAATGCAGGCTGTATTGGTTGTGTTTGCGATAGTCCGACACCGTCAGATGCAATGGGGAAGGGAAGTGCCTACACATCACCGGCAGACCAGAAACCGGAAGGAGATAACTTTGATATTGATTTTGTTGCTCATGAGATGGGACATCAGTTTGGAGGATATCATACTTTTTCTTACGATGCATCAGAAAGAACAGGTTTAAATGTTGAGCCGGGAAGCGGATCAACTATAATGGGGTATGCAGGAGTGTCTAAGGGGTATGATGTTCAGAATCATTCAGACGATTATTTTGCTTACGCCAGTATTCTGCAAATCCAGAATACATTGTCCGGAAAGAATTGTCCCGTTAGTACTGCCATAGCAAATAATCCTCCGGTAGTTGATGCTGGTGCGGATTATACAATTCCTATTAGTACACCGTTTATTTTAAGTGGTAACGGTTCGGCTGTTGCTGGTGTTACCTATACCTGGGAGCAATTTGATAGTGCGTCAGGATCGTCAACTGCAAACAGTAATAGTACAGCCTATCCTGAAAAACCCAATGGGCCTTTATTTAGGTCTGTACGTCCGGGAAGTTCACTTTTTCGTTATATGCCCGACTTGAACACTGTACTTTTGAACAAGTTGACCACAACCTGGGAGTCAGTTTCTTCTGTTGCAAGAACATTGCATTTTACTCTGACTGCAAGAGATAATGGTGCATCAGGTGTCGCACAGACGAATACTGATACAATGATTGCAACGGTTGTAACTAATGTGGGGCCATTTACGGTTACTTCACAAAATACAGATGACGTTAGCTGGCCAATAGGTTCAAACCAGACGATAACATGGGCAGTGAATAATACCAATACACTACAGGGGTCCGCATCAGTAAATATCAAATTATCGACGGATGGAGGTTTGACATTTCCAATAATTTTAGCCTCAAACACACCGAATGATGGCTCGCAAACCGTTCAGATTCCAACCAGTGTAACTGCTTCAACAAATTGCAGACTTAAGATTGAACCAACAGCAAATATTTATTATGCCTTAAACAGTAAGTCGTTTGCAGTGGGGTATACTTCAACGACAACTTGTGATTCTTATAGTTTCGGGAATGCTTTTGCTATTCCTCCCGGAAATTCTTTTACTTCTAAAACAGTAAATATTCCGACATCAACCGGGACAATTTCCGATGTAAATGTTTTGGTTAATGTAACACATGATAAGCTTTCAGATTTCGAATTGCAAATAGTAAATCCGCAGGGTACAGTGGTTAATTTATACGATCGTAACAGCTGTGGCGGAATAAATTCTACTTTGGCTCTTCAGTTTGACGATGCCGGAGTTGCTTTAGATTGTTCCAAAACTACAAGTCAGATTGTTGTTCCGATTGATTTATTGAGTGTGTTTAACGGTCAGGATCCTAAAGGCACCTGGAGTTTTAGAGTTCGCGATGCAGTTTCGGGTAATTTTGGAACTATAAATTCAGCGTCATTGAATATTTGCAATAAAACGTTTGTTTTAGGAGAGATTGATATTGAAAATGTGGCGTTTACTTTATACCCGAATCCGAACAGAGGAAATTTTACCATTCAGTTTACCAGTGATTCCATCAACAGAGTACAGGTTTATGTACATGATATTCTTGGCAGGCAAGTGTATTTTAACTCTTTTGATAAAACGCCTTATTTTAATCAAAATATTCAATTAGCAGGAGCTACGGCAGGGATGTATCTGGTGACTGTAATAGAAGGAGAGCGCAGAACGGTTAAGAAAATTGTTATATACTAGAGAAAAGATAAATTTTAAAATAAAATCCAAATTTCGATAACTGTTGTTGTTGGAATTTGGATTTTTTTTTTGGATTGGAATTTTATCTTATGAATTTGCCATTGCCATACAGACAATGCTGATTTTGGCACCGGGAATTTTTTGTAAAGCTCTGGAACAAGCCTCAAGTGTAGCACCCGTAGTCAATACATCGTCAACGACTAAAAAATGTTTGTTGTGATTTTCATCCGAAAATTTGACGTCAAAGATGTTTTCGATACTCTCAGATCTTCCTAAAAGATTTTTTTTTGATTGGGTTTTTGAATATTTTTTTCGGTACAAAATGCCTGGATCAAAAGAAATTTCCAGGTTTTTAGATAAAGTGATTCCAAATGTAGTAACCTGATTGTAACCTCTTTTTTTTAGTTTTTTGGGATGCAGGGGTACCGGAATGATTGTATCAAAAGGAATTTTTAAACTTAATTCTTTTAAATCTTCGGCATACCAATTACCCAGAAAAGTTCCGATTTCTTCATGACCTTTGTATTTAAGATTATGAATGAGTTCCTGAACAATACCTTTTTTGTTGAAATACAAAAATGCCGATGCATGCTGGATGTCGATTCTTCCATAAAATTTCTTCACAGCCTCGTTTTTTGGATTCAAATGATATTGAGTAAGAGGTAATTCGTGGCGACAACGAGTACACAGAATAGTTTCACCACTAAGTAAAAGGGTGTGACATCCGACACAAACTTTAGGGAAAAAGAGGTTGATGAGGTAATTAAACACAAATAGAAAGAATTTAGTTACAAAAATAACCAAATCATTGCTTCAAACTTTATTATTTTTCTTTTTTTTAAAAGTACTTTTTATATTTTTGCATCACTATGGCAAAACAAGAAGATTTATTTAAGAATGTGGTTTCGCACGCAAAAGAGTACGGATTTATTTTTCCGTCAAGCGAAGTATACGATGGATTAAGTGCAGTGTATGATTATGCACAAAATGGCGTCGAGTTAAAAAAGAATATTCGTGAATATTGGTGGAAATCAATGGTTCAGATGAATGAAAATATTGTCGGCTTAGATGCTGCAATATTAATGCATCCAACAACCTGGAAAGCTTCGGGCCACGTTGATGCATTTAATGACCCATTAATTGATAATAAAGATTCAAAGAAAAGATACAGAGCCGATGTTTTGGTAGAAGATTATGCTGAAAAACTTAATCTGAAAGCTAAAAAAGAAATTGAAAAAGCGAGTGCTCGTTTTGGAGATGCTTTTAATGAGCAGGAATTTGTTACGACAAATGCCCGTGTAATTGAATATCTGGCTAAAGAAAAAGAAATTAGAGAGCGTTTAGGACGTTCTTTAGGAAATGGAGATTTAGAAGACGTAAAAGCTCTAATCGAAGAATTAGAAATTGCTGATCCTGAAACTGGTTCCAGAAACTGGACGGATGTAAAACAGTTCAATTTAATGTTCGGAACGAAGTTAGGAGCTTCTGCAGAGTCTGCAATGGATTTATATTTACGTCCCGAAACGGCTCAGGGTATTTTTGTGAATTTCCTTAATGTACAAAAATCGGGTCGTATGAAAGTTCCTTTCGGAATTGCTCAAACCGGTAAAGCCTTCAGAAATGAAATTGTTGCAAGACAGTTTATTTTCCGTATGCGTGAATTTGAACAAATGGAAATGCAGTTTTTTGTGCGTCCGGGTGAAGAAATGAAATGGTACGAACACTGGAAAACTACTCGTTTAAATTGGCACCTGTCTTTAGGCTTAGGAGAGCAAAACTATCGTTTTCATGACCATGAAAAGTTAGCACACTATGCAAATGCTGCTGCAGATATCGAGTTCAACTTCCCATTCGGATTTAAAGAATTAGAGGGGATTCACTCTCGTACAGATTTTGATTTAAAAGCACACGAAGAATATTCGGGTAGAAAATTACAATACTTTGACCCTGAGTTGAATGAAAACTATGTGCCATATGTAGTTGAAACTTCTGTAGGTTTAGATCGTATGTTCCTGGCTGTTTTTGCAACTTCATTACAAGAAGAAGTTTTAGAAGACGGATCAACAAGAACCGTGTTGAAATTGCCGGCTGTTTTAGCTCCAACAAAAGCTGCAGTATTGCCTTTGGTTAAAAAAGACGGACTACCTGAAATTTCGAAAAAAATCATCGAAGATTTAAAATGGGATTTCAATGTAGCATATGATGAAAAAGATGCAGTAGGTCGCCGATACAGAAGACAGGATGCACTTGGAACACCATTTTGTATTACCGTAGATCATCAAACGATCGAAGATGAAACCGTAACTATTCGTCACAGAGATACAATGAAACAAGATCGTGTTAAGATCTCTGAATTAAAAGACATTATCGAGAACGAGGTTTCAATGAAAAACTGGTTGATGAAAATGTAATATTTTATGACATTCTTATATAAAAGCCCAAATTCCTTTAAGGAGTTTGGGTTTTTTTAATGCTAAATAGTGTATTTTGGCGATTATTTTTGCATTTCATCCTTTTGTGTTAACATTTGTTTGTAATATATTAACAATGAAATAGCAGAATAATTGAAATTTGTATTTTTAATTGCGAATAAATGGCGAAACAGGAGCCTTTCAAAAGTATCGATGAAATAAAAGTTTGTCGGGGGTTCATGAAAAATCAATAAAAATAAGATTGAAAAAGTATTCGTATATTATTATTGACGATGATGTGGAAAGTATTTTGAAAACCAGAACAGTTGCAGAAGGTTTTTCAGAACTTACTTTTGCGGGATCGGCTGCGAATTATCAATCGGGATTGAATTTGGTTTTAGAGCATCGACCACACCTCATTTTGTTAGAAATAGATCCGAAAGACAGATCCAGTAATTTGTCACTTGCTTTTATCAACGAACTTTATCGGTTCTTGTCGCTTATTCCTAAAATCATAATCACAACAACAAAAAAAGAGCTTGCTTTTGATGCTATTCAGTATGGTGTTTTTGATTATATCTTAAAACCTGTTCTACGGATCGACTTGATGAAGACTATGCTGAAACTCGAAAAAGCATTTCCGACAGATGATTTTGATACCGTTGAGGAAGACAGTACGCCATTGAGTGAATTGTTTGCTGAACCAACAAAAAGTGCTGAGCAGCCCCTTGTATTATGTGTGAAATCCTATGGAGATTATCGCTACATCAATTCTGATGATATCAGTTATTTTCAGGCAGATAATAATTCGACCGATATTTATTTGAATTCAGGCGAAATGATAACCGCTTTTAAGACCTTAAAGCATTTTGAAGGTGTATTGTCGCATCCTTTCATTAGAATTCATAACAGTTACATCATCAATCAAAATTATATTGCACGAATTCATAGCGGGAACTCGACTTGTTATATCAGGAATTCCTCTAAAAAAATTCCCTTTTCAAAAACATATAAATCAAATGTTGACTTAATTATCGCTGATTTCGCTATAGGAAATTATTTAGAAGTGTAAAATTTAAACAACCACATTGATTTGCCCTTCATTGACTATCAATTGGGTACGATCTACCATAAACCTTTTTTTTCATATTATTTTTTTTAAATGTGTCCTTAGTTTTACACCATGATTCGCGCATAGTGATGATTTAAAACTAAAAACAAACAAACATTTAATACCCCTAGATCATGAAAAAGACAGCTTTAACTATCGCATTATTTTCTACAGTAATAATAGCAACTTCATTTGCAACCCCACAAAAAGTTTCTCCATCAGATTCAATTGCAAAATTCTCTGCTACTGGTATTGATGACCAGTATACAGGTAGTCGTGGAAGAAGAAAACAGGATGTTGCGAATCAATTTTTTAGTTCTAATCAATCTGAAGGATTTCGTCAGGACAGACAAGCTATAAGTGTTGTTAAGAAAATGGATTAAATTTACTCATAATAAAATAGAAAGGCTGTCAAATTCTGACAGCCTTTTTTTATGTCTTTAGTTTTAGTATTTTTGGTAAAATTCAAAAACAGACATTGAAAAAAACGTTATCTATATTACTTTTTTTATCTCTTATTCTATTGGGATGCACCGGTAAAACTCATGTAGATGAAGAAGAATCTCCTCTAATTGATAGTCTTCCTACGTTTTTATCTTTGGCAAATGATGTTGATTTAACGTATGATCTGAAACAAAAGTACAATAAGAAAGCATTTGCAATAATCATAAAACAAAAAAACGATTCTGTTAATAAAGTCAATTTGTTTAAAATAGCCAATCGTTATTATAATATGAGCGATTGGAAGTCCTATCTTCAAACGACTGAACTGATTCTGAAGAGATCAAAAGACACTAAGGATTCTGCCAATATTGCCAAGGCTTATACTTACTTAGGCGACTATTATGTATCAAAATCGGTTTCTGACAGTGCTTTTTTGAATTTTTATAATGCCGAAAAATTATATAGGGCTACTAACGATCACTATAATTTAGCCAAAACTTATTTAAGTAAAGCAGGTTTACAATACAATGAAGGCGACTTTTTTGAAAGCGAAATTGCCGTTTTTAAAGCACTACGCAGTTTAAAAGGTGTAAAAAATGCTAATGATCAGTTTTATGAATGTTATAATTTATTAGGTATCCTATACAATGATAAAGAAGAATACGGTAAGGCATTAAGTTTTCATAATAAGGCATTGTTTAATCTCAATGACAAATCTATTCCCAGGGAGCTTCAGTTAAAAGCCGCGTCATTAAATAATATTGGTTTTGTTTATATCAATATGCGCAATTACCGGGACGCCAAAAGATTTTTTGAAAAAGGCCTGAAAGAGGAAAATTTATTTAGTGAAAACACCATTTTATACGCAATGCTGCTGGATAATCTGGCATATTCTAAATTTAAATTACGAGAGTTAGATGGACTTCCGGATGATTTTTTCAGATCACTGAGAATTAGAGATAGTCTTGGATTAAAATCAGCAATGGTGTCCAGCAAGATTCATTTATCTGAATATTATGCTTTCAAAAAGGATACTTTTAAAGCAATTCAGTTCTCTAAGCAGGCTTTGCTTTTATCGCGATCGACTAATAAAATCAATAATACCCTCGAAGTATTGAAGCAAATTGCGATTGTTGATCCCGAAAATGCCTCAACTTACTCTAAGGAATATATTAAGTTGAATGATAAAATGCTGAGAGCAGAACGTAATATGGGGGAAAAATTCTCCAGGATCGAATATGAAACCAATGAAATAAAAGATCAGAACTCAAGTCTGCAGGAGAAAAACAAAACCTTAATATACATCTTTAGTATTTGTACCCTGATAGGCTTGTTTTTCTATGTGTATAAAACACAACAGGCAAAAAACAGAGAGCTGCTTTTTAAACAGCAGCAGCAGGTTGCTAATGAAGATATTTATAATTTGATGATATCGCAGCAAAATGATATTGAGCAGACTCGTATTAAAGAAAAGAAAAAAGTAGCTCAGGATTTGCATGACGGGGTATTGGGGAGAATGTTTGGTGTGAGGATCAGTCTGGATAGTTTAGATAAAGTAGATGAGGCCGAAGCAGCTCCCAAAAGAAAAAAATACCTGACAGAGCTTAAACATATTGAAGAAGAT
This sequence comes from Flavobacterium sp. N502540, assembly GCF_025947365.1. Classification (NCBI taxonomy): domain Bacteria; kingdom Pseudomonadati; phylum Bacteroidota; class Flavobacteriia; order Flavobacteriales; family Flavobacteriaceae; genus Flavobacterium; species Flavobacterium sp. N502540. The sequence goes on along the minus strand of NZ_CP110012.1, from coordinate 1,408,877 downwards.
ATTCGTGAGATTTCGCATGATTTAAACCGCGAGAAATCAGAATTAATTAATAATTTTATTGCGATCTTAAACAAATTGTTTGAGGATCAGAGAAGCACTTACGATTGCGAGTTAATCACTTCTTTTGATTCTAATATCAAATGGGAACTGGTCACAAATACAGTAAAAATTAATTTATACAGAATTGTTCAGGAAGCGCTTCAGAATTGTAATAAGCACGGAAAGGCAAATACAATTACGGTAGATTTTAAAAGTGAAATAGACCATTTGGTTTTGTCAATTTCTGATGATGGAATCGGGTTTAATACCAAAACAACAAGAAAAGGCATAGGTTTGCATAATATTCAATACAGAGCGACAGAATGTAAAGGCTTTGTGTTTTTAAAATCGGCGAAAGGAGAAGGAACTCTTATGATAGTTAAAATCCCAATAGATCAAAAAATAAACCTGCAGCATACATGACAATTGACCCCAATCCCCAGGCTCCTCAATTAATTAGAAAAAATATTTTAATTATTGACGATCACCCATTTATTATTGAAGGATATAAGAATGCGATAACACGTTATAATCCTAATAAGTATGAGTTTTTTATTTTGCAGGCCCACGATTGTAAATCAGGGTATGATTTAATCGAAGATGCTCAAACTCCTGAATTTGATGTTGCTTTTTTAGATATCAGCATGCCCCCATACGAAGAAAAGAATATTTTTTCGGGAGAAGATCTGGCGAAATTACTTTTGAAGAAAATGCCAAAATGCAAAATAATTCTGTTAACAATGTATACTGAATTATTGAAAATTAAAACAATCATCAGAACCATTAGTCCTAATGGTTTAATTATCAAAAATGATCTCACTTTCGATGAATTGCTTTTTGCCTTTGATAAAGTAATGAAAAGTGATAAATATTACAGCCAGTCCGTTCAAAAGATACTCAATCAATCTGCTCATAATTCTATTGAAATTGATGAGTTTGACAAGCAAATTTTATTTCATTTATCAAAAGGAACTTCTTTAGCAGACATGCCACAATACATTCCAATTTCGGTTAATGAAATCGAAAAGCGCAAAGCGGGTCTTAAAGAACTGCTTAAAGTGAGAAGCGGTTTTGATGAGGACCTGGTCAAAGAGGCGAAATGTAAAGGGCTTTTTTGAGTTTCCAGTCGCAGTTTTCAGTTTCCGGTTCTTAGACAGTATTTTACTGAAAACTGCGACTGAAAACTGCAACTAAAAAAACTACTCCGTCAGAGCATCCCAGCCACGGGCTTTCAGTGCTATTTTTGTATTGGCACGGGTTACCAGATGGACTCCTTCACTTTCATCAGCCATGTGACCAATAATAGAGAAGTTAGGGTTGCCTTTTATTTTATCAAAATCATTAATGTCGATGGTAAACAGCAATTCATAATCTTCACCGCCATTTATGGCAACTGTTGTACTGTCGATATTGAATTCTTCACAGGTCGAGATAAACTGAGGGTCCAGAGGAAGCTTGTCTTCATATAAATTACAGCCCACTTTCGATTGTTTACAAAGGTGCATAATTTCAGAAGACAATCCGTCAGAGATATCAATCATTGCTGTAGGCTTAATTTCGAGTGCGTGTAATAAAGTACGAACATCTTTTCGGGCTTCAGGTTTTAACTGACGTTCGATCAAATAGCTGTACATATCCAGATCCGGCTGGCTGTTAGGGTTCACCTGGAAAACCTGTTTTTCACGTTCCAGAACCTGTAATCCCATATAAGCGGCGCCTATGTCTCCGGTAACTACAAGTAAATCGGTTTTTTGAGCACCATTTCGGTAAACAATTTCTTCTTCGTTAGCTTCACCAATTGCGGTGATGCTAATAATTAGTCCTTTTTGCGATGAGGTAGTATCGCCACCAATAACATCTACTTTGTACTCTTTTGCAGCATGCGTAATACCTTCAAATAATTCTTCTAGGGCTTCTAGTGGGAAACGGTTAGAAACCGCCACAGAAACCGTTATTTGTGTTGGTTTTGCATTCATCGCACAAATATCGGACAGGTTAACCACAACCGATTTGTAACCTAAATGTTTTAAAGGCATATACGCCAGGTCAAAATGTACTCCCTCAATTAATAAATCGGTAGAGACCACTACTTTTTTGTCCTTAAAATCAAGCACAGCAGCATCATCGCCTATACTTTTCAGGGTAGATTCCTGGGTAACATCAAAATTTTTGGTTAAGTGGTCAATTAGGCCAAACTCGCCTAATTGTGCTATACTGGTACGTTGCGGATTTTTATCTTCGATCATTTTCTTTTAAGTTCCAAAGTTTGTAAGGGGCAAAGGTACAAAGGTTTTATCTAATTTTTTGGATTGTCGTCTGCATTACTTTTTCATGATGAAGAGCTTTACCGGAAAAATCGATTTCGTTTATTTTCGATAGGATTCTTTCCTCCTTAAAATTAGATAAATTCAAAAGGGAAGAAACGACTTCATCTGCATTTTTACTGAGTAAATTTGTGGTTTTATTGTTTAGTGTTTGTTTGTCAGTGATTTATAGTGTGGAGTATGGGTGAAATGTAATAAATTTGTGTGTTTTGCTATTGGAAAAGAAAAGATTTTTAAAATTTTATTTTCCTGCTGACAAACTGTTGTCACCGACCCTCAATACTTTTGAAGTATCAAATAATTAAAACTTTAAAACTATGAAAACATTAGCAGCCCAAGTAATTACTCCTGAAGATTTATTGATTCACTGGCAAGGACACCGTAAGCTTACACGTAACCTTATTGAAAAATTTCCAGAGAAAGATTTTTTCGAATTTTCAATCGGAGGAATGCGAACTTTCGCTCAATTGAGCGATGAACTTTTGGCGATCGCGGCTCCGGCATTAAAAGGAATCGTGAATAAAGAGATCAAGCCTTATACTGAAGCGTCTGAAAAAATGATCTTTAAAGCGCAATATCTGGAAAAATGGGATGAAGCAACAGCCGAAATTAACGAATATTGGAAACAATTGTCGATCGAAGATTTTAGTGAAACCTTTAATCTGTTTGGTCAATACGAATTTCCTATAATTCAAAATGTATTGTATTTTATTGATAACGAAGTGCATCACCGCGGACAAGGTTATGTGTATTTAAGAGCTTTAAATATCGAACCTCCATTTTTCTGGGAAAGATAATCGTAACCGGAAGTATTTAATAAATTTTATTCTAATATAAATCGAACAGTATGAGTTTTAAAAAAATTATGACCAATTATGCCGCTTATAATTTATGGGTAAATCAACAATTTGTGAATTGGCTTTCGGCAAAATCCGATGAATTGCTGCATAAAGAAGTTCTTTCAAGCTATCCAAGCATTATTAAAACGCTAAATCATATTTGGGAAACCGAAGAATACTGGTTTTCAATAATAGCCGAAATTCCACAGCCGGAAAGAAGGGAAGCTGTTGATTTAAACAAGGATGAAATATTTGAAGGTTTATTGAGTACCTCCACAAAATTAGCTGCATTTATCACATCATTATCAGACGAACAGTTATTGAAAACAATCAAAATTGAAAATCCATGGTTTCAGTGCGAACAGCCTGTAAGCGACTACTTGCTGCAGGTGGTGAATCACGGAACGTATCACCGAGGACAGATTGTAACCATTGGAAGAAATGTTGGTATTACCGATGCTTCTAACACCGATTATAATTTTTACAATGTGGTAAAAGAGAAACACTAGATTTGAAAAACTCCTAAAGATGACATTTCACCTTTAGGGGTTTTTTTATAGTAGTCTTTTGCGGTTGATTTCCAGTAATTCCAGTGTTTTGGTCTTGAGTATTTCAGGTTCCAGGATCGTAGCGTAATCTCCATACATTAGAAACCATCGCGGAAATGAGTTTTGGATATCTCGTGACATAAAAGTCATTTCTATTTTTCCATCTACTTCTTTTTCTGAAATGAATCCGTGGTACTTTTTTTCGGTACCCAGATAACGGGCGATTTTTTTGTCAATTAAAATTCGGACTTTTGTTGTTGGACAAGTTTCTGTTTTATTGATATAAGTTTCTAAAGCATCGTGTTCAATCGTAAAATTAGAATCTGTTTTTCGAATAGCCTGAATTCTGTCTGCTCTAAACTGACGATAATCCTGTCTTAAATGGCAGTATCCTAAAAAGTACCAATTGTTATTATCATGAAAAACGCCCACAGGTTCTATGTTTCGCTGAGTGGCTGTATCAGTTTCGTACGTCTTGTAGGAAAGTAAAAGCTGTTTTTTTTCTGCAATACCTTCAAAAAGGAGTGCTAAAGTATTTGGAGAATTATCATTAAACATCGGTTCGGCAGTGTTCATTATAACCCGTGATTCGATATTGGAGAGCCAGTCTTTATCGGTACTTCTTAAAACTGATTTTAGTTTATACATGGCCGATGCATAATGTGCTCCAAGAGATGGATCGGTAAATTTCTGCATGAGTTTTTCGGCAGCTATAAAACTGCTTACTTCTTCACGCGTAAACATAACGGGAGGCAATCTATAGCCGTCCATTAAAGCATAACCCACTCCGGCCTCACTGTAGATAGGAACCCCCGAAGCTTCCAGCGTTCGAATGTCTCTGTAAATTGTTCGTAAACTACAATCAAAACGATCAGCCAATTCCTGTGCTTTTACAATTTTCTTGGATTGCAATTGGATGAGGATGGCGACAATTCGGTCAAATCGTTTTGGAGTTTCGTCCATTTTTTTCTAGGTTCAAAGGTTCAGAGGTTCAAAGTTACAAAGGTTTGATGTTTAAAGAAATAAAAAGCTGTTCCAAATTGAGACAGATTGTTTTTGTTTTGCGTCTGCGATATAATGTTCTCATAAGGTTAGAGTTGAAATTCTAGTTTAATCATGTTCTAGCTGTGGGCTAAGTGAAGTCGAAGCCATTCTCGGTTCCATAAGCCTTCGACTCCGCTCAGGGTGACATCGCGGTTGTCCGAAGTTTTTATTGACTTTGTTTTATTCCGAATGTACCGATAAATATATTAAAACTAAAAACCCAACAACTTTCGTCATTGGGTTAGTCTATATTCTTTGTTCTTTACTCTATTTTCTTAAAAAAAACTTAGTCGTTCAATTTCAAAACAGCCATAAACGCCTCTTGTGGAATCTCAACGTTTCCTACCTGACGCATACGTTTCTTACCTTTTTTCTGTTTTTCAAGAAGTTTACGTTTACGGGAAATATCTCCACCGTAACATTTTGCGGTAACGTCTTTACGAAGTGCTTTAATCGTTTCACGAGCGATAATCTTCGCACCAATCGCTGCCTGAATCGGAATGTCGAATTGTTGTCTTGGAATCAGTTCACGCAATTTCTCGGTCATTTTTTTACCGATATTGTAAGCGTTGTCTTCGTGAATCAAAGCCGAAAGTGCATCAACGGTCTGAGCGTTCAAAAGAACATCCAGTTTTACCAGTTTTGAAGTTCTCATTCCAATAGGAGAGTAGTCAAAAGAAGCATACCCTTTAGAAACTGTTTTCAAACGATCGTAAAAATCGAATACAATCTCTGCCAATGGCATGTCAAAATTCAACTCAACACGTTCTGTTGTTAGATACGTTTGATTGGTAATCTGACCACGCTTTTCGATACACAAACTCATTACGTTTCCAACGAAATCAGCTTTTGTGATGATAGTAGCTTTAATAAATGGCTCCTCAACTCTGTCTAGTTTTGAAGGTTCAGGTAAATCTGATGGATTGTTTACTACTAATGGCGTTTCCGGATTTTTTTTGGTGTAAGCCAAATACGAAACGTTAGGTACGGTAGTAATAACCGTCATATCGAACTCACGCTCTAAACGCTCCTGAATAATTTCCATATGAAGCATTCCTAAGAATCCGCAACGGAAACCAAAGCCTAAAGCAGCAGAACTTTCCGGAGCAAAAACTAATGAAGCATCGTTCAATTGTAATTTCTCCATAGAAGAACGTAAATCTTCATAATCTTCTGTGTCTACAGGGTAAATTCCGGCGAAAACCATTGGTTTTACATCTTCGAAACCTGTAATCATATTCGTAGTCGGCACTTTCGCATCAGTAATGGTGTCACCCACTTTTACTTCGCGTGCTTCTTTAATTCCTGAAATCAAATAACCAACATCTCCTGCAGAAACCACACTTTTAGGAACCTGGTTTAATTTTAAAGTTCCAATCTCGTCAGCAAAATATTCATTGTCCGTAGCCATGAATTTAATTTTTTGCCCTTTTTTGATTTCTCCGTTTACTACTCTAAAGATAACTTCAATACCACGGAACGGGTTGTAAACCGAGTCAAAAATCAAAGCCTGTAATGGTTCATCAGGATTTCCTTTTGGAGCCGGGATTTTTTCGATAATGGCTGCTAAGATATTCTCAACACCAAAACCGGTTTTTCCGGAAGCATGAATAATATCTTCTAATTTACATCCCAATAAATCGATAATATCATCGCTTACTTCTTCAGGATTGGCACTTGGTAAGTCTACTTTATTCAAAACCGGAATAATCTCAAGATCATTCTCTAAAGCCAGATATAAGTTAGAAATAGTTTGTGCCTGGATACTTTGAGCTGCATCAACAATCAAAAGAGCACCTTCGCAGGCTGCAATAGATCGAGAAACTTCATATGAAAAGTCGACGTGACCGGGAGTGTCAATTAAGTTTAAGATATATTCTTCTCCTTTGTAAGTGTATTCCATTTGAATGGCATGACTCTTAATGGTAATTCCACGCTCACGCTCCAGATCCATGTTGTCAAGCAATTGTGCTTTTTCTTCACGAGCTGTAACGGTTTGTGTAGCGCCCAATAAGCGATCTGCTAATGTACTTTTACCGTGGTCAATGTGTGCAATAATGCAAAAGTTACGTATCTTCTTCATTTTAATATGTCAATTCTCTAAACGAGTTTAAGTAATTTCCGGGTCTAAATTTGCACTGTAGCAATTGCCTTAGAGCATGTTAATAAACCGCAAAGATAGCGCAAAGTTTTGGATTCTGGAATGTTGATCTTCGATAGTTGAATAGGGAATTTTAAAATAGTTTTTAAAAGACTAAATAATACTGTAATTTTTCTTAATTCTTCCCTTTTTATTGACATAATTAAATTAATTATAGTCAACCTTTTTTAGGACAACTCAAAAAAAAACAAACCCGACAGGTTTCAAAAGCCTGTCGGGTTTAGCGTAATTAAAAGAATTATTCTTCTCTTGCTGTTTCTTTAGACGTTTCAGTATGATGTTCTTTAAATTCCCCGTACCATTTTTCGACAGAAGGATAAACAAAAGCGGCTACTTTTTTTACCGGATTGTAAAAAATAGAATGATCTAAGGTCTCCTTTTTGGCAAAAGTATTGTTGAAATTTATTTTTTCGAAAAGAGCAATAAAAATACTCAGGATCAGAATGGTTTTTAAGATTCTGAAAAAGCCACCACCTAATTTATTGGGTAATCCCAAAAAGGCAAAATCAGCAATTCCGGTAAGGATTTTAGCTAAGAAATAAATACCAATTACCACTAAAATAAAAGTGAGAATAAAAGCAGTGATTTGTATCGTATTAGGATTCCAGGAAACATGCTTCATGATCAGTTCTTTCATAAAGGAGGAGAATTTAATCGCAATATAGATTCCCAGCAATAAAGAGATAAACGAAGCGACTTCTACAAAAAGTCCGTTCTTAATTCCTTTATATAAACTAAATGCTAAAAGGGCAGCAACAATTATGTCAAAAAAACTCATGATCTTAACTTTGAAATGGATTATATATTTTTATTTTTGGCAAAAATAGATTAAAAATGAGAAAAAGCGTATTAATAAAAAGCCTTTGTATTTTGTGTGTTATTTTGTTTGTTTCCTGTGCAAATGAGGACGACGGCAAAGATACTATTCCTGTTGAAAAACCAGTTCTAATTAAAAAAATAACAGAAACTATTTATTATTCCGGGCAGTCAGACGTTAGCGTTTTGGATTTTGTCTATGAAAAGAATGTTTTGAAAACGGTTACGTCCAACAATAAAAATAGATCTGAGTTTGAATATAATGGCGATAAAATTAGTAAGGTGAATTATTTTAGGGATAATGTAGCAAGCGGTTTTACCACATTTTATTATAACGGAGATCTGTTAAGTTATACTTTGTCGGGTGAAAATCAGGATGAGAAAACGGAGTATTTTTATACAGGAGGAATACTTGCTTCACAAAAATCAGGCTACTTTAACGGAGGGAAATACATCGTTTTTCGCGAAGTGTCTTATACTTTTAATCAGGCTAAAAATGTGAGTCAGGAAAAAAGTAAAGAATCTATGTTCGGTTCTGAGACGAATTCAAAAAGTAATTATTTTTATGATGATAAAAACCATCCGATGAAATTTATGAATAAATATTATCGACTTGCTTTTGTCCTTGAAGGATTTGATGGAAAATCAGTTAATAATTTAGTGTCGTCGGAATATTTTTATCCCGTTACAAGTGAGAACCCGGGTTATAAAAATTATGAGATCGTTTATAATAATGATAATTTTCCAATTGAAATAAAGAAAATTTCTAAAAGCAGCAATGCCGTAATCTCAAAAACGGTTATCGAATACCAATAGAAAGTGATAGATTTGAATTTTTAGTACTGTGAAGTTTCTATAATTATTTATTTTTAGCAAGATTGGATTTCAAGTCCGTATCTTTGCAAATCAAAATTTAGGCTTAAGATTGTAATTCTGCCCCCTTCAGAATTGAGTTTTGTAACAATCTAAGATCTAAAATCAAGAATCTAAAATCATACAATGTCCAGAGATACACAACTAAAAGAGCGATGGGAAAAGCTCGTCGATATATTGTCTAATCAATTTTCGCAAGGAGAAGATTTAGATTTAGACGCCATAATTTATCTGATCGGAGTTCAGGAACTTGGAAAAGTACACCGTGAATTCAAAAAAGATGAAAAATTAAACCTGATGCATATCGCTATTTGTCGATTATTAGAACCTTACGGGTTTTATGAATTTGACTTTTTTGATGCCGATGGATGGCCACATTATAAAGTAAAAGAAGAATTACCGTCACTAAAAGCGGGAGAACAATCGGTTTTGATGAAAGAAGCCATTGTGAATTATTTTTTAGAAAGAGAACTGATTGATTAGAATTTAGTCTCAGTCTCAGTTTTCAGTCTCAATTGGACTGAAAACTGAGACTGAGACTGTATACTTTAAACTAAAATTATGTAAATTTGCACCTTCAAAGCAAGACTGATGATAGACAAGATAAAAGAACATATAGAGGAAGCAAAAGCCTTTAATGATAAAAATAAAGAATCTTTAGAGCAATTCCGTATTAAGTATTTAGGGAGTAAAGGTTTGTTGAAAGAGCTTTTTACAGAGTTCAAGAATATTCCAAACGATCAGAAGAAAGATTTCGGACAAGTAATCAATACTTTGAAAGCTGTTGCTGAAGAAAAAGTAAGAGTTATTCAGGAAGAGCTGGAAAGCAAGCAGGAAGTAAAAGGAGTTTTTGGCGATTTAACTCGTGCGGCCGAACCGGTAATTATTGGTTCACGTCACCCGATTTCAATCGTTAAAAATCAGATTATTGATATTTTTGCGAACATTGGTTTCAACGTTTCTGAAGGTCCGGAAATCGAAGACGACTGGCATAATTTCACCGCTTTGAACTTACCGGAATACCATCCGGCACGTGATATGCAGGATACTTTTTTCATTCAGACTAATCCTGATGTGTTGTTGCGTACACATACGTCATCTGTTCAGGTGCGTTATATGGAAAATCATAAACCGCCAATTCGTACTATTTCTCCGGGACGTGTGTTTCGTAACGAAGCGATTTCGTCTCGCTCACACTGTATATTCCATCAGGTAGAAGGTTTGTATATCGACAAAGAGGTATCGTTTGCCGATTTGAAACAGACTTTGCTTTATTTCACTAAAGAAATGTTCGGAAAATCGAAGATTCGTTTGCGTCCGTCTTATTTCCCATTTACTGAACCAAGTGCCGAAATTGATATTTATTGGGGTTTAAAAACCGAAACGGATTACCGTATCACTAAAGGAACTGGCTGGTTGGAAATTGGAGGTTGTGGAATGGTAGATCCAAATGTTTTGAAAAATTGTGACATCAATCCTGATGAATACAATGGTTTTGCTTTCGGAATGGGAGTAGAGCGTATTGCTATGTTACTGTATCAAATTGGTGATATTCGAATGTTTTACGAAAATGATATTCGTTTCTTAGAACAGTTCAAGGCCAATATTTAAAAATAAAGTTATTAGTAAATAGTGATTAGTGAGAAGCCTTCTTTCTAATCACTATTTACATTTTATGAATTACTAAGATTATGAAAAAAGATATAACAATTCCCGAAGTAGAAAACGTATTTCTTGCAGCAGTACAGGAATGGAGCGATGACTTTATGGAAAAAGTATGGTACGCTTACCTGGTAAACGACAGTGATTTTAACCTGGACAGCGTGATGGTAGTTTCAAAAGCATTTGGAACGATCGATGGCGAGATGAAAAAAACGTCTGTTTTACGTCATGCCTTTGTAGAAGTTCCTGCCGTTTCGGTTGTGAAAATAGAAATGGTTGAAAAGAGTTTACTGGTCCTGAACAACGAATTTATGGTAACGTTTTTCATTGGCAATACGTTGTACGATAAGAAATTTATTTTTAAATCGAACGTGATCAACGAAAATGAAACTGAAGAAGTGCCTATTCTGTTCGTTGAAGGAATTATGGTGAAGTAGGTAGAGTGGAGTGCAGATTTGTAGAAGCAAGAAGCAAGAATATAGAGCAAAGAAGCAAGAGTAAAGACGCAAGATTATAGAGAATAGAATATAGAGTAAAGACTATAGAAGCTTGAAGCAAGAGTTTAGATTTCTTTATATTAAAATAAAAAAGAGTCAAGATGAATTTTTAATTCTGTCCTGACTCTTTTTTTATCTGCTAAAACAAGGTTGCAATTTATAGTCTTTACTCTATAATCTTGTTTCTTGGCTCTTGCCTCTATAATCTACCTTCTCTAAAAAAACTTAATCCAAAGACTCCGTTAATTTCTTGAAAACCGATTTTGCATCTTTTCCTTCGTATAAAACAGCGTAAACAGCATCAATAATTGGCGTTTTTGCACCATAGCCCTGATTTAGCTTATAAGCGCTTTTAGTGGCATAATAACCTTCGGCCACCATACTCATCTCCATCATCGCACTTTTTACCGTATAGCCTTTACCAATCATGTTTCCGAACATTCTGTTTCTCGAGAACACAGAATAACCGGTAACCAATAAATCGCCTAAATAAGCGGAGTCATTGATGTTACGTTTCATTTTATGAACTTTGCGGATAAATTTCTTCATCTCGCGAATTCCGTTACTCATCATAACCGATTGAAAGTTATCTCCATAACCTAGTCCGTGAGCAATTCCGGCTGCAATAGCATAGATGTTTTTAAGCATTGCTGCATACTCAGTACCAATAATATCATCAGAGATTTTGGCTTTGATATAATTTCCGGATAAATGTTTTGCTACGATTGAAGCTTTTTCAGGATCCCCGCAGGCAATTGTTAAATAAGAAAGTCTTTCTAATGCTACTTCTTCAGCATGACAAGGACCTGTAATTACACCGATATTGTAGTACGGAATGTCGTATTGAATGTGAAAATGTTCTCCAACAATCAAACTTGTTTCAGGAACGATTCCTTTAATCGCAGAAAAGATAATTTTATCAGACAATGAAACCGTCAAATTTTTCAATTCACCATCTAAAAATGCAGAAGGAATTGCAAAAATCACATAATCTGCATAAGCGACTGCTTCATTAATATTATTGGTCAGTTTAAGTTTTGCCGTATCAAATTCAACCGAACTTAAGTAATTCGGATTGTGTTTGTATTTCTGAATGTGTTCGATAGCAGCATCATTACGCATGTACCAGGCAATTTCTGAAAGATTTACACATAACATCTTTGCAATTGCCGTTGCCCAGCTTCCTCCTCCAATTACTGCAAATTTTAAATTTTCGCTCATTATTTTAATAATTTAAAGCAAAAGTACTTAATAATGTAGTAATAATACAAAATCTCGTTTAAGAAATTTGGAAAACCTCTTTAAATACAATGGTTTCCAGAGGATTTAAATTGAAATAGAAAATATTTTAACGATTATACAATAAAAAGGCAATCCGTACGTTGTAACTATTTATAAATTAGAATTTAATGAGTTTAGCAAGAATTGAGTTAGTTAATTTTGTTTTAGTATTGTAAAAAGGCGTTCCCATAAAATGAGAACGCCTTTTTTGTAAAACTCCAAATGAACTTAAAATTGGAATTTGGATTTTTTATTTAGAATCTACGCCTTAGTAGCTCATTTCAACAATCGATTTTACTTTGTCTAAAGTAATTAGTTGTTTTTCACCCAAACCTTTCCAGCCTCTTTCATTAAATCGGTTTACAATAAAATCGGCCGTTTTGTTATAATCGTTTGTGTATTGCGAAAGTTTGGTATCCATTCCCATAGTATGAAAAAATGCTACAGTTTGATTGATTGCTTCTTTTGCCACTTCATCGTCAGAGCCTGTTAAATTGAAAATTCTTCTGCCGTATTGGGCAAGTTTTTCTTTTTTGGTCTCAAACATCGTTTGGTATAAACTAGGTCCGATAATAGCCAAAGTTCTGGCATGATCAATTCCGTATAAAGCCGTTAGTTCGTGGCCGATCATGTGAGTTGCCCAGTCCGAAGGAACTCCTTTTTGAATGAGGCCGTTTAAGGCCATAGTACAGCTCCACATAAAATTAGAAGCCAAAGCATAATCGGTTGGATTTTCAACTACTTTTGGACCAACTTCAATTAACGTCTGTAAAATTCCTTCAGCAATACGGTCTTGTAAATAACCTTCGTGCGGATAAGTCAGGTATTGCTCCATTACGTGTGTATAAGCATCCACAACACCATTTTGTAATTGTCTTTTTGGTAACGAAGCAATTACAGTTGGATCACAAATTGAAAATTTAGGGAAAAGAGCACTTCCGCCAAAAGCCAGTTTTTCCTGAGTTGCCTCAATAGTGACAACCGCTCCCGAATTCATTTCGCTTCCTGTTGCTGGTAAAGTCAAAACAGTTCCGAAAGGCATAGCATTTTCTTTAATGAGTAATCGTTTTTGCAAAATGTCAATCGGATTTCCGTCGAAATTTACCGCTGCAGAAATGAATTTTACACCATCAATTACAGAACCACCACCAACAGCTAAGATGAAGTCAATTTTTTCAGCCTTAATAACAGCAACCGCTTTCATCAAAGTTTCAAAATGTGGATTGGGTTCGATTCCGCCAAATTCTACAATATCGAAACCTTTTAAGTTTTGAATCACCTGTTCGTGAATTCTGTTTTTAAAAATACTTCCGCCGCCATAAGCCAGTAAGATTTTGGCATCTTTGGGTATTAAAGCCGAAAGTTTTTCAATTTGTCCTTTTCCGAAAATTAAATTTGTCGGATTGTATAATTCAAAGTTTAGCATTTTTTTTAAGTTTATAAGCTGCTGAGATGCTGAGGTTCTAAGTTTTTTCTTAGATTCTTAAAATCTCAATGCCTTAGCATCTTTCATTATAGTAATTGTTTTATTTTAATGTTTCTAAGTTCTGTTGCTTAGAATCTTACTGTCTTAGCACCTCAGTACCTTTATTTCTTCAATTGCTGCAATAATTTACCGGCTACTAATTTAGACGAAGCAGGATTTTGTCCGGTGATTTTTTAAGTTTCTAAGATGCTGAGGTTCTAAGTTTTTTTAGATTCTTAAAATCTCAATGTCTCAGCATCTTTCATTATAGTAATTGTTTTATTTTAATGTTTCTAAGTTCTGTTGCTTAGAATCTTAGTGTCTTAGCACCTCAGTACCTTTATTTCTTCAATTGCTGCAATAATTTAGCGGCTACTAATTTAGACGAAGCAGGATTTTGTCCGGTGATTTTTTAAGTTTCTAAGATGCTGAGGTGCTAAGGTTCTAAGTTTTTTTAGATTCTTAAAATCTCAATGTCTCAGCATCTTTCATTATAGTAATTGTTTTATTTTAATGTTTCTAAGTTCTGTTGCTTAGAATCTCAGAATCTTAGTTTCTTAGCACCTCAGTAACTTTATTTCTTCAATTGCTGCAATAATTTTCCGGCTACTAATTTAGACGAAGCAGGGTTTTGCCCCGTGATTAAAAGGCCATCTTCTACAGCATACGGCTGCCAGTTGGCTGCTTTCGAAAAGGTAGCACCATTTTTTGTCAAAGCATCTTCCAATAAGAACGGTACTACTTTGGTTAAACCCACTGCTTCCTCTTCGGCATTTGTAAAACCGGTTACTTTTTTGCCTTTTACTAGAAACTCTCCTTTAACTTTTACATTTTTTAAGACCGCCGGAGCGTGACAAACAAAAGCAACAGGCTTTTTATGGGTGTAGAAAGATTCAATTAAAGCAATGGAACTTTTATCCTCTACCAAATCCCAAAGCGGACCATGACCTCCAGGGTAAAACACAGCATCATAATCTTTCTGGTTGATAGTCGAAAGTTTATGGGTATGTTTTAACTTCTCTTGCAAAGTTTTATCAGCGTCAAAACGTTTGGTGTCTTCAGTGGCCGATGCAGGGTCGGCACTTTTAGGATCAACTGGAGGCTGACCTCCCAGTGGAGAAGCAATTGTAATCTCGACGCCCTGATCTAATAATTCGTAATAAGGTGCAGCAAATTCTTCTGACCAAAATCCGGTTTTCTCTCCGGTATTTCCCAGTTTGTCGTTACTGGTCACAACAAATAGTACTTTTTTGGTACTTTTTTTTGTTGCTTTTTGCGCTATAGCTGAAGTACTAAAAGCACTAAAGGCTATAATCGTAAGTAAGGTTATCTTTTTCATAAGTTTAAATTTTGATCAAATTTACGGCTAAAGTGATATCAGTAAAAATAAAATAAACTATGTTTGTTATAAATATATTTATGTCATGGTGAATCTGGAGTGGTACAGAACCTTTAAGGCTGTATATAAAAACGGGAATTTTTCTATCGCTGCAAAAGAGTTATTTATGAGTCAGCCTGCGGTGAGCCAGCAAATCTCGATGCTGGAAGCACATGTTGGAAATAAATTGTTCAATCGAAAGTCAAAGGGCGTAGAACCAACGGAATACGCTAAGTTACTGAATAATTTAATCATAGATGCGCTGGATCGGCTTGAAAATGTAGAAAGCAGTTTTCGGGCAAAAGCTGAAGATGCCAATCGGCTAATTTCGGTCGGAATCTCCAAAAATCTTTTTAATTGTATTGGAAACCTATTGATTGCTAAGTTCGATTTGATCGATTTTACTTTTGCTGAAAACGATGTACTTTTTGAGTTAGTTGATGCTAAAAAGCTTGACTTTGCAATCACCACAAAAAGATTTGACACCTTTGATACGGTCTACGAAATTGTGGGGAAAATTAAGCTGATTATGGTGGCGCCAGTACGTTTGGATGGAACAGAATTTCGTCAGAAATTAAAATCAGATAATTATGCCGAAGTAGAGCAGTGGCTCAATGAACAAAAATGGTACAGTCACGATGCCAGAATTCCACATATAAAACTATTTTGGCTGCATGCTTTTAATAAAAAAAGGCCCTCTATGGTTCCGAACTATATTATTCCGTCTGAATCTGAAATGTTAAGGATGTTAGCGGACAATGAAGGGGTAGCGATAACCTGGAACTGCAATGCACGAAAATATATTAAAGAGAATAAATTGCAATTGTTATGGAATAGTTTTCACGTACCGGAGGAGTATGTGTATCTATTAACAGCTAAAAACAATAATTTGAATTCGTTTTTTGAAATTATCTCCAAAGAGTTAAAATTGTTTTTTGGTAACAGATTATGACAGAAATCATTGTTTTCTGTATTTGTAAAGAATAATTTTGGGAGATAAATTCTTAATATTTTTAAAAATGAAAAAGATCGTATCAATTTTAATGCTTGCCCTGGTATTTTATACGGCTAATTCCTGTACTAAACGTGATGAAGATGAGATCGCAGATTGCCTTACAGAAGCAATTTTTGTAAAACTACATAATTCAACTGATGCTACTAATCCTAAACTAATGAACTATTCTGTTGGATATAGCGGATCCGGAACTCTAATTGGTGTAAAGTGGACATTTGGAGATGGGACCACCGGAACTGGTAAAGATATTACGCATACCTATCCGGCAGCAGGAACTTATGAAGTTAGTGCAGAGGTTACTGTTGGGATAAATGGTTCAGAATGTACTTCTATCCCAAAGAGAACAGTAACAATAAACTAGAAGGCCGAAGGAAATAGAATATTGATGAGAGTCAATTTTATAATTTATTGCTGATGTGATAGATTATGAAATTGACTCTCATTCGTTATATTTGTGAGATAGGAGTTTTAAAATATGGAAAATTTTCAAAATATTCGAATTGCGGTTGATGCCATTGTGTTCGGATATAAGAACAACAGTTTGTATGTGCTTTTAATAGAGCAAAAGTTTGGGTCTGCCGATAAGTATTGGGCTTTGCCGGGTGGTTTAGTAAAACAGGACGAATCTTTGAGTGATGCTGTTATTAGGGAGCTGCACGAAGAGACCAATGTTCAGCTTACTTTTATGGAACAGCTGTATACTTTTGGAGATGATATCAACAGAGATTCCAGAAATCGTGTAATTTCTGTTGCCTATTATGCTTTAGTAGACGCTTCAAGTCTGGAAATTAAAGCGGATACCGATGCCGAACGAGTGCAATGGTTTAAAATAGATGAGATTCCCGATCTGGCATTCGATCATAATTTAATCGTAAAAACTGCATTGACAAGATTAAAAGCAAAACTGACTTACGAGCCGGTAGGTTTCGATTTACTTCCTCAGGAATTTCTGTTTTCTGATCTCGAGAATCTTTATTGTACGATATTAGAGAAGGAAATCGATCGACGAAATTTCCGAAAGAAGATACTCAGCTATGGATTTTTGGATCAAACAGACCATTTTTCACCTATAAAGAGCGGCCGCCCGGCTAAACTTTTTAGGTTTAACGATTTAAAATACAAAGAGTTAATTGATAGTGGTTTTCACTTCGAAATAAAGTTTGCGTAAATTTTACACAAAATAAATTGTTTAATAAATAAATCGCCTTATATTTGCGTATAATTAACGCAAACTAAAAAACTATGATACTTAATTTAGACCCAAAATTCACTCCAATTCCTAATAAGGAAGAAATCAAATTTCAAAGTTTCACATTTTCTGGAGGAGAACCTCACATTAAAATTAATCCTGATTTTGACAATACCCAAAAAGTAACGATCACACATCGTTTGAATTCATTCAACGACTTAGGTCTGTTGTGCATTACAGTTGATGCATTACGCAGAATGGAAGTTAAAATAATTGATCTTTTTATTCCCTATTTTCCTGCTGCCAGACAGGATCGTGTGATGATTAAAGGCGAATCGTTATCTGTAAAAGTATATGCCGATATCATTAATACGCTTCAGTTGAATAAAGTATTTGTTTTTGATGCACATTCTGAAGTTACACCTGCATTAGTAAACAATTGCGAAGTGATTCCGAATCATACTTTTATTGCAGCGGTTTTGAAAGAAATTGGTGAAAACGTAAAATTAATTTCTCCGGACGGCGGTGCATTAAAGAAAATTTACAAAGTTTCTGAATTTCTTGGTGGAATTGAAGTGGTAGAATGCAGTAAAAGCCGAGATGTAAAAACCGGAAGATTGTCTGGTTTTAAAGTATACGAAGACGATCTAAACGGAATGGACTGTTTAATTGTAGATGATATTTGCGATGGCGGAGGAACTTTCGTCGGATTAGCTGAAGAATTAAAAAAGAAAAATGCCGGAAAATTATACTTAGCAGTAAGCCATGGAATTTTCAATAAAGGTTTCGAAGTTTTGGATTGTTTCGATGCCATTTTTACCACCAATTCAGTAAAAGATTTCGAAGGCGAAAGCGTTCAGGTGATTGGATTGGATCAATTAGTTTAAAAAGTTTCAAGTTTCAGGTTTCAAGTTATATAGGGAACCTGAAACCTGAAACCTGAAACTTGAAACCTGAAACTTGAAACAAAATAACAGAGAACCCGCTTCTTTGTTTCAATAACAAAAAACATGAAATACAATATAAATACCATAGCTCCGGAAAGTAAGTTTTTATTTTTCTGGGGACATCAGCCCAGTAAAGACGGAACGATTACCAAAACCTGCTTTAGTCAGTGGTGGTTAAGTGCTTTTACCGTTGATAAAGTGACGTACAAAACTGCTGAACACTGGATGATGGCAAAAAAAGCAGAATTGTTTAACGATAATGAAGTTTTAGCAAAAATCATTAAAGCTAATTCTCCTGCCGAAGCTAAAAAATTAGGCCGTCAGGTTAAAAATTACAATGATGCAATTTGGTTAGCTGCTAGATTTGACATTGTGAAAGAAGGCAATTATCATAAATTCAGTCAAAATCAAGAACTAAAAGCTTTTTTGCTAAATACAAAGGATAGAGTTATAGTAGAAGCCAGTCCCGTAGATGCAATTTGGGGAATTGGAATGGCAGGTGATCATAAAGATGTTTTAAATCCTGAAAAGTGGAAAGGGCTTAACTTATTAGGTTTTGCTTTGATGGAAGTTAGGGATGAATTGAGATAATGATAAGTTATGAATGAAAAAATAGCAAAAAGCCTCAGCAAATTTCTAAGTCTGGTGCTTAGGCATTCACCCGAAACCATTGGTCTTAAGTTAGACGAAAATGGCTGGGCAGATGTTGAGGAATTGATTATAAAATGTAATAAAAATGGAAGCCAAAATCAGATGACGGCCGAACTTTTGAATTATGTGGTAGAAAACAACGATAAAAAACGTTTTGCTTTTAATGAAGATAAAACAAAGATCAGAGCTAGTCAGGGACATTCAATTTCTGTCGAATTAAATTTGAACGAAACAGAACCGCCGGAGTATTTGTACCACGGAACTGTTGGGAAGTTTATGGAAAGCATTCAGAAAGAAGGTTTGAAAAAAATGAGCCGTCAGCACGTACACCTTTCCAAAGACAAAGAAACGGCAATAAAGGTGGGAAGCAGGCGAGGAGCTCCGCAGATTCTGACAGTAAGAAGTGGTGTCATGTACAGAGATGGTTTTAAATTTTATCTGTCCGAAAATAATGTTTGGCTGAGCGCTGAGGTTCCGGCAAAGTATATAGAGTTTAAATCATAAGGAGTAGTAGGCATCATTTTAAAATTATAAAACACAACAAATTATGATATTAGAAGCAGCAATAGGCGATGCATATGGTGCAGGTTTTGAATTTCGGGATTTAGATTTTATTTCTCAAAACAACCATTTAACCCAGTATCACAAACACGGACTTTATACTGAAATTTACAAACGCTATACAGACGATACTCAAATGGCAATTGCCATTTCTGAATTGTTATTAGAAGAGGATAATTGGAACGAAATCAAAGTAGCAGATAAGTTTGTTGAGGTATTTCACCGAGATAAAAGAAGAGGATACTCGGATAGAGTTTACAATGCCCTGGATGCAAGTAAAAATGGATCTGATTTCATTAAAATAATCAACAATGGCAGTAACGGAAATGGTTCCGCTATGCGAGCCTATAGTATTGGTTATTTAAAAGATATTGATCAGTTGATGAGTTTCTGCGAAATTCAGGCAAGAACTTCTCATTATACTGTTGAAGGGATCAGTTGTGCGAAGCGTATTGCCTTGGCTGTTCACTATTTTAAATACAATTTGGGTGACGGATCGACTTTAGTGTCATTTTTAAATGAAACGCTGAAGGAGAATGAAACCTATAAAATTACTTCACCAATCGATATGCATGGATATCCGACTACACAAGCGGTTATTAAAATGGTTTCCGAAGCGACTGCCATGAAAGATTGCTTAAAAACAAGTATCGATTATGGCGGAGATACCGATACGGTTGCTGCCTTGTGTATGGCGATTTTAAGTAACAAAGAAAACTGCAATAAAACCCTGCCTGCATTTTTGTATGAAGGTTTGGAGAATGATACATTTGGAAAAGACTTTCTAATAAAATTAGATGCAGCTCTCGATAATAAGTTTAATTAAATCATGAAAAGAACCTTTGTTTTTGGGGATATTCACGGCGGATTAAAAGCATTAGTTCAGTTACTAGAGAGAATTGACTGCTCAGAAAAGGATCGGTTTATTTTTTTGGGAGACTATGTAGACGGCTGGAGTGAATCAAAACAATTAATTGATTTTCTGATTGATTTATCTCAAAAACAGCAGTGTATTTTTATCAAAGGAAATCATGATGTCTGGTGTCAGGAGTGGTTAGAGAATGATGTTATAAACGATATTTGGTTTTTGCATGGAGGGAAATCGACTATAGAGAGTTATGTCGATATTGAATGTTTGGAAAAAGAAAAACATCGCCATTTTTTCAATACCATGAAAGATTACTTTGTAGACGAAAACAACAATTTATTCATTCATGCCGGTTTTTCGTCGATGCATGGCCCGGAGAAAGAACATTACCAAAGCAATTATTCGTGGGATAGAACGTTGTGGGAAATGGCTTTGACAATGGATAAGAGAATTAAAAAAAATTCGCTTTCCTATCCGAAAAGATTGTTACTTTATAATGAGATTTATATTGGTCACACACCAACCCTTCATTATAATGTTGAGATTCCAATGCAAGGATGTAATGTGTGGAATGTCGATACCGGGGCTGGCTTTTATGGCAGATTAACGGTTCTTGATGTGGAAACAAAAGTATTTTGGCAAAGTGATATAGTACAAGGGCTTTATCCAAATGAAAAAGGAAGAAATAAATAATTGAAAAAATAACTAAGAAATTTTATGAACCCATTATTATTAACCGACGGTTACAAAGTTGACCACAGAAGACAATACCCAGACGGAACAACATTAGTATATTCCAACTGGACGCCAAGAAAATCAAGAATTGAAGGATTAGAAGAAGTAGTATTCTTCGGATTGCAATATTTCATCAAAAAATATATCATTCATGATTTTGAGGCCGATTTCTTTAAAAAACCAAAAGAAGAAGTCGTTAAAAAATACGCTCGCAGAATCAATAATTATTTAGGTGAAAATCAGGTTGGAACCAAACATATTGAAGATTTACATGATTTAGGATATATTCCAATGGTTTTTAAAGCGTTGCCGGAAGGTGTTAGCGTGCCATTAAGAGTACCCATGTTTACGATGTACAATACGCTTCCGGAGTTTTTCTGGTTGACTAATTATTTCGAAACTTTATTGTCTGCCGTAATCTGGCTGCCTTGTAACTCTGCTACTATTGCAAAAGAGTATCGAAAAGTATTGGATAAATTTGCCGACGAAACATCATCAGTACCTGAATTTGTAGATTGGCAGGCGCATGATTTCTCCATGAGAGGAATGGGCGGAATTGAGGCAGCAATTACTTCTGCGGCAGGACATTTATTGAGTTTTACGGGTTCTGATACCATTCCGGTAATTGACTTTTTTGAAGAATATTACAAAGCTAATTCTGATACCGAATTGATTGCAGGTTCGGTTGCGGCAACGGAGCACTCTGTAATGTGTATGGGAACAACTGAAGGAGAGTGCGAAACGTTTAAAAGACTGGTTACAGAAGTGTATCCAAAAGGAATCGTATCTATCGTTTCGGATACCTGGGATTTATGGAAAGTTCTTACCGATTATTTACCACGACTGAAAGAAGAAATAATTGCCAGAGAAGGTAAAGTTGTTATCCGACCTGATAGCGGCGATCCGGTAGATATTATTTGTGGTAACCCAAACGGAAAAACAGTAGAAGAGAAAAAAGGGGTAATTGAGCTGCTTTGGGATGTTTTTGGCGGCACGGTTAATACAAAAGGATATAAGGAGCTTATTCCGCAGATTGGTGCCATTTACGGTGATAGTATTACGGTAGCAAGGGCGACCCAAATTTGCGAAAGATTAAAAGAAAAAGGATTTGCTTCTACAAACGTTGTTTTGGGGATCGGTTCGTTTACCTATCAATACAATACCAGAGATACTTTTGGTTTTGCAATGAAAGCAACTTATGGAGAAGTTAATGGAGAAGGCAGAGCGATCTTTAAAGACCCAATCACAGATGACGGAACTAAAAAATCAGCCAAAGGATTAATGAAAATTGATCTGGTTGAGGGTGTGTATCATCTAACGGATAATGTTTCCTGGGAAGAAGAAAAACAAGGCGAATTGAAAGAAGTTTTCAGAGACGGGAAACTTTTAACAGAGCAGTCGCTAAGTGAGATTCGAACAAGAGTGAAAAGCGCGGTAAACGTTGAAGCATAAAAAACAAGAAAGCCTGAATTTGATTTCAGGCTTTTTTTTGTGCTTGTCATTCCTCGGAACGACAAGATTGCGTATAAATTATTTCTTGTAAAAATTATTATGATCAATATATTCCCAAACTTTTGGCGGTAAAAGAGGCTGAATGTTTTTGCCTTCTTTGATGCTGTTTCGGATAAAAGTAGAAGAGATTTCTACAATTGGAGCATCAATAATATGCACTTTTGGGTGCGATTTTAATTCGATGTTTTCCTCTTCTTCAGAAATTGCTTCGCCTGTTCGTCCTTTGTCCTCGAGTCTCGGATAAACATAAATATTATAATGTTCTAAAAGCACTTCGTAGTTTTTCCATTTGTGAAGTGTTTTCAGGTTGTCTTCGCCCATGATTAAAGAAAAGTCATGAGTTGGATACTTTTCATGCAAATGAACCAGTGTATTGACCGTATAACTAGGCTGTGGTAATTTGAATTCGATGTCTGAAGGTCTTATTTTCGGATAATCTTCAGTGGCCAAATACACCATTTGCAAACGTTGGTGATCGTCTAACAAGGTAGATTTCTTTTTAAGCGGATTGTGTGGTGTAACGACCATCCATATCTGATCTAAATCGGCAAACTCAGCCATGTGGTTGGCAATGATTAAATGACCAACATGAATGGGATTATACGTTCCGAAATAAAGGCCTATTTTCATAAATGTTTTGTTTCACAAAGATTCGCAGAGTTTTCGCAGAGATTCACGAAGTAATTTATAAAATTTTGGTGAATCTCTGATTTCTTCTTTGCGAATCTTAGTGTAATAGCTATTTGTTCACAAAATCTTTTACCAACTGATATGCTTCTTCTTTAGCGGTATCTAAATCGTAATTTTTGATAATCGTATCAAATTGCGGTGCAGTTGCCAGTTCAACCGAAGCCTTTGCAATTCGCATGTTTATTTTATCATCACTTTCAGTAGAACGTTGTTTTAGTCGACGTTTTAGTTCATCAACACTTGGAGGTTTCACAAACACAGCTAAAGTTTGTTCCGGAAATTTGTGTTTGATACGCAGTCCGCCTGCAACATCAATATCAAAAATCACATTTTTTCCTAAAGCCCAGATTCTTTCAATCTCCGATTTTAAAGTGCCGTAAAAGTTGTCACGATACACTTCTTCCCATTCCAGGAATTCCTCAGCCTTGATGTGTTTCTTGAATTGCTCCAGCGAAATAAAATAATAATCCTTTCCGTGTTCTTCCTCTCCGCGTGGGTCACGGGAAGCTGCTGAGATTGAAAATTCTAAATTTAAATCTTCTTTCCCTAATAAATGCTTTACTATAGTTGTTTTTCCCGATCCTGATGGTGCTGAGAAAACAATTAATTTTCCTTTATTCATTAATTTATGCTTTAGGCTTTAGGCGGTACGCTTTAAGCTCACTTACTCTATGTTTTTTTGCTTATAGCCTAACGCTTAAAGCTTACAGCTTTTAAAGTACATTTAAAACCTGTTCTTTAATCTTTTCCAATTCATCCTTCATCATGACAACCAGTTTCTGCATCTGCGCATGATTCGATTTTGAACCCATGGTATTGATTTCACGACCCATTTCCTGAGTGATGAATCCAAGTTTTCTACCGTTAGCTTCAGAACCTTTTATAGTTTCAAGGAAATAATCCAAATGATTGGTCAAACGAACTTTTTCCTCAGTAATATCAAGTTTTTCCAAATAATAAATCAATTCCTGTTCGAATCGGTTTTCATCCACATTTACTTTTAATTCTGAAATAGCAGTTTGTAAACGGTCTTTAATGGCTTTAATACGTTCCGGATCAAGTGCCAAAGCGTCGTTCATGTATTGACGGATATTTGATATTCTAAGATTGAACTCTTTTTCAAGAGATTCACCTTCGTCTTTTCTAAAAGTCAGAATGTTTTCCAAAGCCTCTTCGATGATCAACTGAATTTGTTCCCAGTCATTTTCATCAATTTCTTCACGCTCGGTCTTTAGGGTATCCGGCATTCGAACGGCCATTTTCATCAGTTCCGTTTCATCTGCATCCGGGTAAACTTCTTTTAGTTGGGCGATGTAGTTTTTTACAACAGGAACATTTACCTTAGTTGAGGTTTGTTCAGAAGTACTTTCAATGTAAATTCCGAAATCAATTTTTCCTCTTTCCAGTTTAGTAGAGATTTGAGTTCTTAAACCTAGTTCCATTTCGCGGTATACCGATGGCATTCTAACATTTAAATCTAAACCTTTACTGTTTAAGGATTTTACTTCAACGGTAATTTTTTTTGTAGGCAATTGCAAAGAAGCTTTGCCAAACCCTGTCATAGATTGTATCATATAATTGAGTATAAAGGCGCAAAGATACTAAAAAACTTTAGAGTGAGGT
Source organism: Flavobacterium sp. N502540 (assembly GCF_025947365.1). NCBI lineage: Bacteria > Pseudomonadati > Bacteroidota > Flavobacteriia > Flavobacteriales > Flavobacteriaceae > Flavobacterium > Flavobacterium sp. N502540. The sequence goes on along the minus strand of NZ_CP110012.1, from coordinate 1,384,159 downwards.
TTTCTAGTTTCTATTGCCTTATTTTTAAAAGGTTTTGGGCGTTCCCTTCGGTCGGGCTATCCGTTTCAATCTTTTTTTGCGCAGAAAAAGCTCAAAAAAAGGATTTCCACTTCTATCCCTAACGCAAACCCGGAATCTGTACAGCTTTTAGGTAAATTATTGTACTAAGGCTTTCATTACCTGCAAAACATTCTGCTGACTGTTGCCGATGTAGATTTTACCGTCAATAATAAAAACAGGACGGCTTAAAAAAGTATAGTGTTCTAAGATGTATTTTTTAAAATCGGCTTCCGTTAAAGATTTGTTCTTTAAATCCATCGATTTATACAGTTGTGCTTTTTTGCTGAATAAAGCTTCGTAACTACCCGAAAGCTGATGCATTTCTTCTAATTCAGTTTCTGTAATCGGGTTTTGTTTAATGTCGTGAAAAACCAGGTTATTGCCTTCCGGTAATGCTTTGATGATTTTTCGGCAAGTATCGCAGGATGCTAAGTAATATATTTTGTTCATAAGTTTAAATTTAAGAGACTACAAAGAAAATTCATTTGAAACTTAAAATTGCCTAATTTTAGAAAAAAAATAAAAATATGAACCCAGTTTTTGAAGTACAAAAGACCATTAGAGAGATTCTTTTGAAAGTTTTAGACAGTCATTCATTAGAACAGTTAAACAAAATTCCATCGGGATTTAATAATAATATCATTTGGAATATAGCACATTGCATTGCTTCGCAGCAGGCTTTGGTTTATAAGTTATCAGGCTTGCCGGTTACCATTTCTGAAGATTTTATTGCTAAATACCGAAAAGATACTAAACCGGAAGGAAACGTTTCACAAGCAGAAGTTGATGAAATACGTGAGTTGCTTTCGACTACTTTAAAGCAGGTTGAAAATGATTTTTCGGCAGGTATTTTTGTGAATTATAATGAATATACCACTAGTTTAGGATATACCCTGAAGAATATAAACGGAGCTTTGGATTTTAATAATTACCATGAAGGCGTTCATACCGGGGTAGTAATGAGTATTCGAAAGTTTGTTTAGATCTTTTCTAGGGCAACTCAATTTACGAACAAACCCGACAGTTTCTAAAAAACGGTCGGGTTTTGTATTTTAAAAGAATGTTATTCTACTATAGTTTCAATCGTAACTTTCATGGCACCGCTTCCTTTACTTTTTGTGATTTCCATAAAGGCTCTTTTGGATAAATCGAGATCTCTTGTTCGAACAAATGGGCCGCGATCGGTAACTTTTACAATTACAAATTTTCCATTGGCTTCATTGGTGACTTTTATTCTGGTTCCGAAAGGAAGTTTTTTGTGTGCGGCAGTGTAAGCACTGTTGCTGAATCGGCTTCCGTTAGCTGTTTTTTTACCGTTAAAGCGATCAGCATAATAAGAGGCGTGTGCATTTTTTTTATAAGGTTTTAATTTCAGCCCCTTATCCGTAAAAACAGAATCAGTTGGTATTGCAATTAAATTAGGTCTGGCAGTTTTGACAGTATCCTGAGTAATTTTAGGTTCAGTTGCAGGCTTTGTTTGGCTTATAACATAGGTAAAACAACTTAAAAAAGTTATAGTAAGTGCAGTGAGTAAAATATGTTTTTTATTTCTCATGTTTTATTTTTTTTCAGACTTGGGGAGTTTGTACAAATAATATGCCGAGATAAAAAAAGCCCTATTTTTAGGGCTTTAATTGGTTTTTTCTTAGAACCACAGGCTCCATGGGATTCTGCTTAAAATAAGCAACAATCCTAATCCGTAAAAAATAGCAAATGTTTTAAATTTTGCATCGCTATTGATTAATTTTTTATGTTTAGACCATCCGATTGTGATCAAAATAATAGCAATAATGTTGATTAAAGGGTGTTCTAATGAAGTAAGTCTAAGTGCTGCATTAGACATTTGGCCAAAAGCAGCTTTCCCTAAAGGTGATACAAAATAAAGGATTAAACCAACTAATAATTGTGTATGAGTTCCAATTAAAGCAAATAATGCAATCTTGCGGTCTTTACCTGTAAATTCTTTTTTAGAAGTAAGGCCAATAATGGCATTTACAGTAGCAATTAATAAAAGCAAGAGCGCTAAATAAGCCCATCCTGAATGGAACTTTTGTAAAAAATGGTACATAAATTAGATTTTTTGATAAAACAAATATAGCAAAAAAGGGTATAAAAAAAGCGGCATCAGACTAAAAGTCAATGCCGCTTTAGGTATTTATTTAGATTCTAAATATTAGAAATCGTAACGTAGAGAGAAGTTCCATGTTCTTCCGAAACCGAAGAATACCTGGTTTACGTTTGCTACTCCATTGTAAAGCATTCCGTTAGATGCATAAGTTCCTTTTGAACCAGCTGGCTGACCAGTAGCTACAGGAAGGTTGTCATCAGCGAAAGTATTTGTTCTAGATTCAGCGATGTAAATTTTATCAAGTACGTTGTTAACGTTTAATCTGAAGTTAACTGATTTGTCTTTGTTTTTTCCAGTTAACAGTTTGTATGATAAACCAGCATCCATCAAACCGTAAGAAGGCAATTGTAATGCTCCTTTGTTTGTTGCAGATGTAAAACTAGTTGGGTTGATTCCAGCATACAAATTGTCGTTGAAGTTATAGTTTGCATCAACTGTTACTCTTGTTAGAACTTCGTAAGATGCTCCTAAAGAGGCTGTCATTTGTGCAGCGTCACCTACTTTTACTTTGTCCATGTAAATTGTAGTTCCTTGGAATCCTGGTACAGGTGAGTTGTCTGCTTGGAAGTAAGCATTAACTGTTGCATTTCCTTTGTATTCCCAAATACCATAAGAGAACATTCCGATTACTTTTAATCTTTCTGTAATATTAGAAGTTCCTTCAAATTCAATTCCAGAGTGAACTTCGTTAAGTCCTAAGAACTCAGTGTAAGTTGAGTTTGCAGGTGTTGCAGTAGTAGTTGGAAGTGCGTTACCTTTTAAGTATCTGTCATTCCAAGTGGTGTTGTAAACGTTTACTGTAGCGTTGAAAAATCTAGAACGGAAACCGTATCCAGCTTCAAATCCGATGATTTTCTCGTTAGTAAGGTTTGGGTTTACTGTTGATCTGTTGTTTGGATAAACAGAGTTAAAGAAAGGCTGTTTTGAGTAATATCCAGCGTTTACATATACATTGCTTTTTTCGCTAATATTGTAGTTAGCTCCTGCTTTTGCATTACCACCTAATAAGTTTTTGTAAGAAGTAGAAGTTAAAGGATCAGTTGGCAAATAAACAAAGTCATCTTCTCTTTTGTATCCTTGTTGAGAAATTGCTCCCTGAACGAATGCTGTTAAGTTGTCTTTTGAGTACTCTAATTGAGTAAATAAACCATACCATTTTACGTTACCAGTACTGTTGAAAGATACTTTATCGTAGTTTCTGTTTTGGAAAACATTCCATTGAACAGCAGTGTCGTAAGTGTTAGTTAAATGTCTTCCGTTTGGTTTTTGACTAGCAATAAAGTTGTCAAAATACTCACCACCACCTAATAAATCATTTACAACTGTAAAGTGGTATCCTTTGTAAGTTCTTCCGTCAAAACCGAAATCTAAAGTTAAGGTATTAGAAAGTTTCTTGTTTAAGTTGATTACTGCACCAAACCAGTCATGAGAGTTGATAGATGACGTTTGAGAGATACCAGAAGTGTTGATATTTGTGCTAGGGTTGTAATCAGCTATGTTTGAATTTGCATTAAAATAAGAGCTGTTTTGGTAAACTCCACCAATTTTTTGTCTTGTTTGAGGTCCTGTAAAACCTGCGATAGTAACTGGTTGTCCAGAGTTGTAAGCATAGATTTTATCATAGTCTACTAAACCGTCAGCAGTTCTGAACGCGATAACGTCATTGTATCCTTTTCCTTTAATTCCTCCAGTTGCACTAGCTCCTGCACCACGACCCATAGAAGCGTAAACAACAGAAGAAAGTTTTGTAGTTTCGTTGATTTTATAATCCCAGTTGAAAGAAGCTACCGGTTTGTGGTAGTAGTTTTTTCTAATGTTATATTCTTCACCATTCAAGTATCCTGCATCAGGGTTGTATCTGATATTTGGTTCGTTATTATTACCGTATTGTTGGTAAGTTGCGATTGTAGATACTGTAGATCTTTGGTTGTGCCATTGTGGAGCACCTGTTACCGTAAGTTGAAAGTCGTGTTTACCGCTTTTGCTGCCATATCCTAAAGCAACATAGTAGTTAGCACCTTCAAATTGAGTTCCGTTAACATATCCGTCTCCCATTGTTTTTGATAATAAAACAGAAGCAGAAAGACCGTTTTCTAATTTTCCGGTATTGTATGAACCTTGAATTTTGAAATTTCTACCGTTTCCGAAACCAGAAGAGAAAGATCCTCCTTCTTTTCTATCAGAAGCTTTAGTTACAATGTTAATTGTTCCTCCTACAGAAGGAGTTGCAAGTTTAGAAGCTCCTAAACCTCTTTGTACCTGCATAGCAGAAGTAACATCTGAAAGACCAGCCCAGTTACTCCAGAAAACAGAACCATTTTCCATGTCGTTAACCGGCATACCGTTGATCATTACAGCAATATTGTTTTGAGTAAAACCACGAATGTTGATTCTAGAATCTCCAAAACCACCACCTGATTTAGTTACATACACAGAAGGAGTGTTTCTTAAGATCTCTGGAAATTCCTGAGTTCCAAGTTTTTCCTGAATCTCAGCAGCTTTAATTGTCGAAACCGCTACAGGAGTTTTTCTGTCTTTTGCGATGTCAACGATTGTGCTTTTTACAACAATTTCGCTTAATTCATTAGAATTAGAAGTCAAAACAATTGTTCCCAGATTAGTAGTTTGACCGTTTTTAACTGAAAATCTAAGTGTTAAATTTTCGTAACCTAAAAAAGAAATAACGATTTCTCCTGTACTTGTTGTTGCATTAAGAGTAAATTTACCGTCAAAATCTGTAGAAGTAGCAACTGTAGATCCTTTGATCACAACGTTTGCTCCCGGAAGTGAACCCACTCCGTCGGTAATCATACCGGAAATTTTTCCTTGAGAAAATGCGGTTGAAACTATCATGAACAATAGTCCAGTAAGTAACCAATTTTTCATTGTCTTCATTTGTTAATTAGTTTATTGTTTTTGGCAAAATTATAACAATAAAATCAGATAATGTTATCAAACTGTTAAGAAAAGAAAGATTTGTATAATGTGTTGCGCATTAAAACGATTTTTCTTTTTTTTGTTAGATAAAATGAGTTTTTTTTGAATTTTTTAGTGTGTATTTTGTTAAAATCGTAATTATTTTAGTTGTCTTGTAGCGCTAAACTTGCAGGAGATCGCTTTTTAAGCCGTTTATGTAATGGTTGTGTACGAAAAAACGCCTTAATTTTTATTAAATCAAGGCGTTTCAGTAGGTTGTGTATTGATCTTTTTTTGAGTTTTACTTGTTTTTCAAAAAGTGATTTAACAAGAAAGAAGTCGAGCTATCATGATTTTTTACCTTCTTGGTGTTAATTTCATCCAAAATAGAATTCGCTAATTGCTTTCCTAGTTCAACTCCCCATTGATCATAACTGAAAATATTCCAGATAATACCCTGAACAAAAATTTTGTGTTCGTACAGTGCAATCAGTGATCCCAGACTTTTTGGGGTTAGTTTTTGAATTAAGATTGTGTTTGTAGGTTTGTTTCCGGTGAAAACTTTAAAAGGTAACAAGTATGATGCTTTCTCTGCCGATAATCCTTGTTTGTCAAATTCAGTCTGAACTTGTGCAGCGGTTTTTCCGTTCATTAAGGCTTCAGTCTGAGCAAAAAAGTTAGACATCAATTTGTCGTGATGATCTTCGTTCCCATATAAAGGTTTAACGAATCCAATAAAATCTGTCGGGATCAATTTTGTTCCCTGGTGTATCAATTGGAAAAAGGCGTGTTGAGAATTCGTTCCCGGTTCTCCCCAGATGATTGTTCCGGTTTGGTAGTTAACCGGTTTTCCGTCACGACCAACACTTTTTCCGTTACTTTCCATAGTAGCCTGTTGCAGGTAGGGAGCTAATTTCTGAAGATATTGGGTGTATGGAATCAATGCTTCGCTTTCAGCACCAAAGAAATTATTATACCAAATACTTAACAATGCCAGAATTACAGGAATGTTTTTGTCGAATGTGGTTGTCTTGAAATGTTCGTCCATTTCATTAGCTCCTTTTAACAGTTCGTTGTAATTGTCAAAACCAATCGCTAATGAAATGCTTAAACCGACAGCGCTCCAAAGTGAAAATCTTCCTCCAACCCAATCCCACATTGGAAAAACATTGTCAGGATTAATTCCAAATTCAGTTACTTTTTGAATATTGGTTGAAACCGCGACAAAATGTTTGGCAATATCTTCCTGGGAAGCCGATTTCAAAAACCATTCTTTAATAGTCTCAGAATTAGATAAGGTTTCCTGAGTGGTAAAAGTTTTGGAAACGATTAGGAATAAAGTTGTTTCCGGATTCAATTTTTTAATCACTTCGTTTACATGGTCGCCGTCTACATTGGAAACAAAATGTAAGTTTAAGTGATTTTTGTAATACTGTAAAGCTTCAACGGCCATAACCGGTCCAAGGTCAGAACCTCCAATACCAATATTTACGACATCAGTGAAAGCTTTTCCGGTGAAACCTTTTCTTTCTCCCGAAATGACTTCATGTGTAAATTGTTTGATTTTGTTTTTTACCTCATAAACTTCCGGAATTACATTTTCGCCTTCTACTTTAATGACTGCAGATTCCGGTGCGCGCAACGCAGTATGCAAAACCGCTCTGTTTTCAGTCTGGTTAATGATTGCTCCTTCAAAATATTGAGAGATGGCTTCTTTTAGTCCAATTGAATTGGCTAATTCCAGTAAAAGAGAAACAGTTTCCTGGCTAATGTTATTTTTAGAATAGTCAATTAAAAAGTCATTCCATTGTAAATTGAATTTTTCAACACGGGCATTGTCCTGTTGAAAAAGTTCTTGTATCGTAGTTTTATGAGTTGCGTTATAGTGGTTTTGTAGATTTTTCCACGCTTCAGTCCCGGTTGGATTTGTAGTGTTTAAAGCCATTTTTTGTTTAATTGAGAATGTGGTTATAAAAAAACAAAAATACTGAAATTAGTTCTAATTGCTTTAAGCTTCACAATTATATAACAAATAGTTACGAAAACGATATAACTGTTTATTTGTTCCGAATTCTTGCTGTAATTATGACGGCACCATCGTTTTCTTTTTCATTGTAAATGATGCGGCTACTGTTTTCGTTTAAAAAATCTATACTTATGATGTCAGCTTTTTCAAGGGGTAAAATTATAGTGTCTTGCTTTTTGTCATATCGAAACGGAACTCCGTTTATCACAATTAAAGGCGATTTTTTAATGATGTCTTTTTCGAATGCCTGCTGGATGGATTCCGATACAAAGTGTTGGTTTTGTTTCTTATCGTTTAAAAGAAAAGTGTGTGGATTCGAACACCCCACAGCTATTGTACAAGAAAGTAGTAATAAGAATCGTTTCATGCGTTGATGTAGGATTTGATAAAGGCTTGTTTTTAAGTGGATGTTTTACCAAATTTTCCACCAGGGCTTTTTATTGATTTCGATTCGCTTTTTGATTGTATTGATTTCTATTCTTTGAACTTCCTCTTTTTTGATTGTTGAATCATCAAAGTGTAATTCACCGGAAAGACTGATGCCAATAGGAGCTTTTGTTTTTTCTCTCCAGACTTCGGTTTGTAATTCCGGAATTAGAGGAGAATTGATTTTAGCGGTGAATTTTTGTCTTGCTTTTTCTATAATTTCTTCTTCGAGATTTGAAGTCGAATTTTTAAAAAGCGAAAGTGAGTTTCCGGGAATGTTGAGTAGGAAAATCTGGGTTTTATCGTCGATTTTATAAATGTCCAATATTTTAAAGAAGGAATTGTCATCCAGAAGAGCATGTCCGTTTTTTGCCGAATCCGGATTGAATTTGGATAAATCTCTTGCTCCGGCACTTGCAATTAAAAATCTACAGTTTCCGGAAAGACCGCCACCGATAAAGGACATGTCTGTAAAGTCTTTTTCTTTTAATATTTGTCCAATTTGATAAGCAGTAAGTAAGCTGTTGTCTAAAGTGGTGTCTCTGTAGAATAATTTTAAATCTGAAAAAGTTTCATCAAGAAGGTCTTTAATGCGTTCGTTTTTCATGGTTGTTTCTATATTAAGGATAAAAACAGATTTTTATAGATTCCCAATGCTGTCCAGTTCTCTCTTCAAAGGTTCTATTTGCTGGAAGAAACGGGTTTTGTAATTTCCGGTTAGGGATTCTCCTGTTGGTAAATTAAGTCTCAAAGCATCTACCTGTACGCCATTTTTCCAGAAGCGGTAACAAACATGAGGTCCTGTCGCAAGACCGGTGCTACCTACTAATCCAATAGTTTGTCCCTGTGTCACACGCTGACCACGTCGAACTAAAATTCGGGACATGTGTAGATATTGAGTAGAATAAGTTCCGTTGTGTTTTACTTTTACAAAATTTCCGTTTCCGGCGGTGTAGCCAGTTGCTTCTACAACTCCCGAAGCAGTTGTTGAAATAGGTGTTCCGGTTGGAGCGGCATAATCCGTTCCTTTGTGGGCTTTCCAGGTATGTTGTACCGGATGAAATCTGTTTGCGGTAAATCGGGAAGTGATACGGCTGAATTTAATCGGAGTTTTTAAGAAAAAGTTTTTCAGCGTTTTTCCCTGATCGTCATAATATTCTATTTTTCCTGAAGTGGTGTCTTTTTCAAATGGGAAAGCATAAACGATTTTACCTTTATATTCAAAGAAGGCAGCTTCAAGATCTTCAACACCGTCGTAGGTTTTGCCATTAATAAAACGTTCCGTGAAAATTAATCCATAACGATCTCCTTTTTTTAGCTTAAAGAAGTCAATCGACCATGAAAAAACTTTGGTAATTCTGCTGGCAAGAGCGGCTTCCACACTTTCGTTGCCCAGAGTTTCGGATAGGGAGCTTTTTAAAACTCCTCCAATAATTTTACGTTTTAAAGTGACAGGTTTTATTTTTTTGCAGGCCTTTGCAATGCTGTCTCTTAAATCTATTACATAATAAGTCAGCGGATCGGGCTGATAAATAAAAACCTGTAACTTGTTTGTTTTGTTTTTTGAACGAAGTATAGTATAAGGTTTGTTGTAGCGAATGGTTCTTACATTGAAAGAATCCTTTATTTGTTCTACAACATCATATACTTTTTTGTCGCCAATATTCTGACTCTGAATGATAGATCCAAATGAATCTCCTTTTTTAATAGTATCGTGAATAACATTGAAATCGGCGTAATTAAAACCAAATTCTACTTTTTTAGTTTTTGGCTTAGTGATTTTAGTTTCAACTTTTTCGGCAGTTTTATTGCATGAAAATATTGAGAATAAAACGATTATAATTACGAATGCTTTTTTCAAACTTTTAAATTTTTTTAGGAAATTAATTGGTTGTTTCATTTCCCCAATTGGACAATTCTTCTTCGGTCCACAATTTAGGAAAAAAGATGCGTCTTTGGTATTTTGGGTGCATATATTTTTGCCAGTCACTTCCTCCGGTGGCTTCTCCGTTTCCTTTTCCGCTTTCCAGTATGTATTTTCTTGCAGTATTTAGATGCTGCATTACCCAGGTGATGTTTACTGTCTTGTCGTAATGACGCATCGCATCAATTAACTCTTGGTTTTGTTGGTCTTCTGAAGGCAACTGAGTAAATTTCTGCCAGATGTTTTTGGATTTAAAGGTTGACATTTGTCTTAAGAACTGATCTTTATACTTATTTTCAAATTCCTGAAGCAAATATGATTTTTCTCCGGTTTGATAATCTTTTCCGGCAGCCTGCCAATATAAATGTTCGAAGCTGGTTTCTAACGGAGTATTTTCGTCAAAGTTCGATTTGTATCGGCGATCAGTTAAATTGATCACATCTGTTGAGGCAAACTCGATTAATCTATATTGTGCACTTTGAAAGCCACTCGCAGGAGTCAGTGTATTTCTGAATTTCATGTACTGATCCACTTCCATTCCGTTTTCCATGATGCTAAACGAATTCGTCAGCATGTCAAAGTATCTCGTTATTCTTGATAATCTTTCGCTGAAAAAGACAGCCTGAATCTCTTGTGTGTTGGCAATTTGGTCGATTTCCCACAATATCATTTTAAAGATCAATTCGTTTACCTGATGGTACATGATGAAAACCATCTCGTCAGGAAGCGTAGTGCGTTGGTTTTGTAAGCTTAACAGGGCATCCGTTTGTATGTAGTCCCAGTAGGTAATAGGTTTTGACCAAAGCAATCCTTCTAAATGTACATCAGTTTTTTGATTTATAGCTTGGAATTTAAGGTCAATTTCTTTTAAAATTGATTCTGAATGATCAGTAGGGTTCATTATTTTTTTGCTTTAAATGGATTTTTTAATCCTTTATATTCGTCAAGGTCGGCTTTAAGTGATCCAACAGCCAAATCTGCTTTTATGCGTATCGGAACTTTGTTTTCATCGTCTGTGATCCAAAGGGTTACGCTTTCTTTTTCTTTGAAAACTCTCCCGGTTTGTACCAGTGGTTTGAAAACCATTGAGGAAACGGTGCCAAATTTAGTTGTAATATCCTGTCGGCCTACATATTTTAACTTAAATTTTGTGATTTCGTCATCAAAAAACATATCAATGGTGATGGCCTCACCTGATTTGAGTTTGTCTATGTTTGGATGGTTTCTCAAATAGTAGAATGAAGAGATGATATCCTGAACATTGTCTGTAATTACGATTGTTTTTTCGGTTTTGCGCTTGTAATCTTTTACTAAAACTTTTTTCTCAGACTGATCAAAAAAACCTTCCTGATTTTTGGTGTAGCCTCCTTCGTTTATTTTTCTAACGTAGCGATAAGGATCTCCGTTTTGTTTGTCGAAATAACTTTCATAAAGGTCTTCCACCTTAAAGAAAAATTTTGACATTCCGGTTGTATATCCTTTACCTACAGCATGAAAAACTTTTTTATTGTTGATCGTCGCGTCTTTAATTTCAAGGGTAGCGTAACCGGCGTTTATAATTCCGTAATGAATTCTGAATTTGAAGTATTCTCCGGTGTCAAAAGCATCTTCTTTTTGAGTGTCGAAACCTAGGGTCGTAAGAACTAATATGAGCAGGACTATTTTTTTCATAGTACATTTTTTACATTTCACTATTAAAGGTATATAAATGCAAATTTTATTCCAAATGTATCAAAACAAAAAAACTCCGTCAAGGAATGACGGAGTTTTTATGCTATTAACTAACCAAAAAACTATAAATTATGAAATTTATATCAATTCGGAAGGAAACCACCCCTTCCTGATTTGCGAGTGCAAAGATAGATACAAAGTTCAAAAAATAAATGTTAAAAAGTGAGTTTAACATAACATTTGCATAAAAACCATCATTTTACAGAGAATTTTTTTGCATAATGTAAAAAAAATGCATTTTTACAACGTTCCTCTCAATTCCTGCTCTCTCTCGATTGACTCGAAAAGGGCTTTAAAGTTTCCTGCGCCGAATCCTTTTGCGCCCATTCTTTGTATAATTTCGAAAAATAGTGTTGGTCGGTCCTGAACAGGCTTTGTAAATATTTGTAACAAGTAACCGTCCTCGTCTGCATCGACCATAATCGCCAGCTTTTCGATTTCGTTAATGTCTTCTTTCATCATATCCATATGCACGCCTAATCTTTCAGGAATTGCCTGGTAGTAAGTGTGAGGAGGAGCAGATAAAAATTCAACACCTCGTGCTCTCAATTGTGATACCGTTTTGATGATGTCATCTGTTGCAATGGCAATGTGCTGAATTCCGGGTCCACCGTAGAAATCTAAATATTCTTCGATTTGAGATTTTTTCTTTCCTTCAGCCGGTTCGTTAATAGGAAATTTGATTCTTCCGTTTCCGTTAGACATTACTTTACTCATCAATGCTGAATATTCTGTGGTAATTTGTTTGTCATCAAAGGATAAGAAATTTACAAATCCCATAACATCTTCGTAGAATTTTACCCAGGTATTCATTTCGTTCCAGCCTACATTTCCAACCATGTGGTCGATGTATTTTAAACCTGTCGGTTCCGGATTGTAATCCGATTTCCATTCCTGATACCCCGGAAGGAAAATACCGTTGTAGTTTTTTCTTTCCACGAAAATGTGAACCGTTTCTCCGTAAGTGTAGATTCCGGAACGGACCACTTCTCCAAATTCGTCCGATTCAACAGTTGGTTCCATAAAAGAACGGGCACCGCGTTTTATCGTTTCTTCGTAGGCACTTCTGGCATCTTCTACCCAAAGAGCGGCTACTTTTACACCGTCACCGTGTTTTTTAAGGTGTTCGTGAATAGGTGAATCCTGTGTTAGAGGTGTTGTTAGAACAATTCTGATTTTGTCCTGTTTTAAAACATAAGAAGCTTTGTCTTTTACTCCTGTTTCCAGTCCGGCGTATGCTAATGACTGATATCCGAAAGCTGTCTTATAATAATGTGCCGATTGTTTTGCATTCCCGACGTAGAATTCTACATAATCGGTTCCTAATAACGGAAGGAAATCCTGTGCTCCTTCAAAGATTTTTTCCAATCCGTATTCTACTGATTTTACTTCTTTTGACATGATGTTTAAATTAGAAAATGAGTTAATTGGTCAATTAGATAATTAGTCGATTTAATAATTAAGATGATTTCTGAATTATCACATTATCAAATTATCTCATTTTTGATGTTGATATTATTTTGTTTAGATTTTTTTAATTAGAAAATGAGTTAATTAGAAAATTAGATAATGTATGTTCCGATAAAAATTATCACATTGACACATTTACAAATTATCTAATTATTTCATTTTAGATGTTGATATTATTTTGTTTAGAATTTTTAGAATTTCTGATAAATCGTTTAACAGATTTTTACAATTTGGATAATCCTTATGTGCTTCGCATAAAAACAACCAATACTCAGTTTCGTCAGCTTCTTTGATTGCAATTTTTAATTTATGAATAAAATCGGCCTTGCTTTCTGCGTTTTGTGCTTCTTTTGAGTTCGCTCCAATTGATGTTCCGCTTTTTAATAGTTGATTGGCGATTACAAATTTCTTTTGTTCCTGAAGTTCACTCGTGAAATCAATTATGTTTAGGGCGAAATTGAATGTTTTTGTTAAAAGAACATTGTCTTTATACTTGTCATTGAAAGTCATTGTTTTAATTAGTTAATGAGATAATTAGAAAATTTGATAAATTTTTATATTTGCTAAAGATATCAATTTGTAATCTAAAGACTACTTTTTATTGTCTAATTAACACATTGCCTAATTGTCACATTGCCTAATTGTCACATTATCTAACTGCCACATTGACTAATTTTACTCCGTCCAGGATTTGTAATACTGACCGTCGTCAAGACCCATGGCTTCTTCTGTAACCATAAGTGGACGGAAAGTATCAACCATAACGGCTAATTCTTGTGTTTCTGTGTGACCAATGCTGCGTTCCATTGCGCCTGGCGCCGGACCGTGTGGAATTCCTTTTGGGTGTAAAGTGATATGACCCTGCTCAATATTGTTACGGCTCATGAAGTCACCATCTACATAATATAGAACTTCATCAGAATCTATATTGCTGTGATTGTAAGGCGCCGGAATTGCTTTCGGATGATAATCGTAAAGTCTTGGGCAGAAAGAACAAACGACAAAAGTGGCCGTTTCGAATGTTTGGTGTACCGGAGGCGGTTGGTGAACACGTCCCGTTATAGGTTCAAAATTATGAATCGAGAATCCGTATGGGAAATTGTAACCGTCCCAACCCACTACATCAAATGGATGCGTAGCGTAAACCACTTCGTGAATCATGCCCTCTTTTTTGATTTTAATTAAAAAATCGCCTTTTTCGTCATGTGTTTCCAATTCGTTTGGCAAAATAAAATCGCGTTCGCAAAATGGGGAATGCTCTAAATGTTGTCCTGATTGGTTTTTATAACGTTTTGGGGTATAAAAAGGAGAGTAAGATTCGACATAAAAAAGTCGGTTTTCTTCTGTCTCGAATTCGATTTGATAAATAATGCCTCTTGGAATAATTAGGTAATCACCATATTCAAACGGAATGTTACCTAACATGGTTCTTAATTTACCTTTTCCTTTGTGGATGAAAAGCATTTCATCGGCATCGGCATTTTTGTAGAAATAATTTCGAAGTGATTCTTTAGGAGCTGCCAGTCCAATGATACAGTCTTTATTAACCATCATGGCTTTACGGCTGTCCAAAAAGTCATTTTCAGGTTTTAATTCAAAACCTTTAAAAAGTAACGATTTTATATTTTTTCCGATGGCAATTTTTGGCTCAACGGAATAGGAATTTAAAATTTCTTTTACCTGAGTTGGTCTGTGAACATGATAAGATAATGACGAGTGCCCGTGAAAACCTTCAGTTCCGAATAATTGTTCGTAGTAAAAACCTCCGTTAGGTTTTTCGAATTGTGTGTGTCTCTTTTGAGGGAAGTCTCCAAGTTTGTGATATAATGGCATGGCTTTTCTATTAGATAATTTTAAAATTAGATAATTTGAAAATTTGAATTGTGTGAACAGATAACCAGCTCAATTTCTTAAAATTGACCAATTATCTCAATTCGATAGCTTCACTCAGGATTTCTCTTGATGAGGAATTGAAGATACTCTAATAAACCTGTCCATTTTGTTTTCATTATAACAAATGTCGTAATTTTTGCTGAGTAAAATTATAAATTATATCATTTATAAACATGATTTATTTTAATTTTTTTTGATATAATTTTTATAGGGCAAAAAAATAGTACAATTTTGTTGAACAATTCTTTGCTTTACTGCTAAAATAAAAACCCAATACTAAACCAGGTGTAGCTTTTAGACATTTCCGGAGACCAGGATTGTTTAATTTCGATAGGACCAATGATGGTTTCGAGTCCATAACCAACAGCATATCCGGTATATTTTGGCATTGAAATCCAGTCTACCTTCGTAAAAATATCATCTCCCAAGTTGGCAAAGTTAGCAGAAAGATTTACGTGATTCTTTTTGAAAATTTCATAATCGAGAGTAATTCCCGTTTTTATAAAGCTGTTTCCGGCTATACTTAGAAAATCATATCCATAGAAATAATTGAAGTTGTTGATTTTGCTATAGCCATATCCTCCGAGTATAAAGTCGAAAAACGGAACGCTGTCGCTGCCAATGTTAAACCCCGCGTCGGCGTCAATTTTGAAAGTAGCCTTTCTGAAGAACGTTTTTACAAAAGCAATTTCGGCCTTTGCAATCGAGAATGGTTTAAATTGTCGTGTATAGTCAGACGACGCTAAGTAGGTTTGTAAATCGGTAGAGAAGTACCAACCGGAGCGAGGGAAGCTTTTGCTGTCGAATGAATCGTATTTTAAATAACCAAAAAGACTAAGATAGCTGCTCTTTTCAATAGTATTTACTGTATTGGTAAGTGTTGGAGAGTCTATTTTTAAGTATTTGTATTCAAAGCCGCCACCCATTAAAAATTTTTGTACAAAGATGGTTTGAAAATAAGCCTGATTGGTAATGTCTAAGAAGTCAACATTAATAAGATTTACATTTGGATTCTGTGCCGTTAAGGTATTAATGCTTGTGGTGACATTCCGATTAAATTGATTCAAACGTGACTGGAATCCAAAACTGATATTAAAACCGTTTTCTATATAATAGTTAAAGTCGTACCTGAAGTTATCTCCCAGGATAACATCAAGCGAGGTAACATCATTTTTAAAAAGAGTCTTTTTGTGGGTAAGATTTAGCAGAATTCCACTTTTGTATAGCCCGTCATAATGCAGACCTAGTTTTAAAAAAGTCTGAGTGGGATTTTCTTTTAAGACTATATCAAGATCGTCCTGTTGGTCATCCGGCTGCAGACAGTAGGAAATGGTACTGAAGTTCTGGGTAGCATTCAGGTTATTGATTCCGGTTTTAAGATCGCTGTAGGTTATAGTGCTTCCGGGTTTAAAACGCAGCTTTCCACGAATGTATTCTTTTGTGTAATTCTCAAGATTCTCACTGTTTATCTCTTTGATTTGCAGTGTGTCACTGGCGATTTTTAGTTTGGGTTTTTTATAAAAATGAGCTTCATCCGTTAAAGATTTGATTCTTTCATAGACCGCAAAAGCGGCTTCTTCTCCTTTTCGGATAATTTCTTCTCCTTTGTCAAATGAAATTACGCCATAATCGCGAATGTCCGGTTTGATATAAACATCGGTATCCTTGATTTTATTTTTCATCTTATCGATAGACTGCAGATTGGTAATTTGCACGAGTATCTTGGTCGCGTTTTTCAGATTTTTACGATTCATAAGATCGTCCTGAACATCGACACCAATAATAATATCAGCGCCCAGATTACGAACTTCTTTTATGGGATAGTTGTTGACAACACCTCCATCAACCAGCAGGTTTCCATCAATTTCGACAGGAGTGAACAGGGAAGGGAATGCTGAACTCGCCATCATAGCCTGAACGAGATTTCCTTTGTTCAGTAAAACTTCTTCTCCGGTTTCAATATTAGTTCCGATACATAAAAAAGGAGTTGGGAGTTGATTGAAATCACGTACATGACGTACATTTCGGGTAAGACCACTTAACAAATTGTAATTGTACATCCCTTTTGAAAGGGCTTCCGGAATCCCAATTCTGAAGTTGCTAAAAGGCAATGTAATGGCATATAACTCATCATTTTTTTTGCCATAGAAGTTTTTGGATGATCGCGGTATGTAATCGTTGATGAGTTCGTCAAAGTTGGTTTTCTTGAAAATGGAATCAATTTGAGAGGCATTGTAACCGGAGGCATAAAGTCCCCCAATTATAGATCCCATACTGGTACCACCGATATAGTCGATTTTAATTCCGGCTTCTTCCAGAACTTTTAAAACTCCAATATGAGCAAATCCTTTTGCACCTCCGCCACTTAAAACCAATCCGATTTTGGGTCTTTTAATACTGTCTTTTTTTTGATCCTGCGAAAATGCGTTTTGCGAGTTTATCAGCAGTAGCAAAGAAAGAAGTAGAATTGCACTGGAGATTGAAACAGAGAACTGCGAAATACAAAGGTTTTTCGTTTTCTGAAAGAACAGAATGATTCTTGAAGCGTCTTTTTTCAGTTTAGAAAAAAAAAGTTTCGATGTGGTATTTTTGTGGGGCAGTTGATCTGTACGCATGAAGATAACTAGTTGGTTTTGTAAAAGTCGACAATTTTTTTGGCTTTTGATACCCCTATTACATCAGATATTTCTTTTTCGGTAGCCAGTTTCAATCTTTTAACACTTTTGAAATGTTGTATTAACGTGAGCATTGTTTTTTCGCCAATGCCGGGTATGCTTTCTACGGAGGAGTTAAGTGCGGCTTTGCTTCGTTTGTCTCTGTGAAAAGTGATCCCAAATCGGTGCGCCTCATTTCGCAATTGCTGAATTACTTTTAAAGTTTCAGATTTTTTATCGAGATACAACGGAATTGAATCTCCGGGGTAAAATAATTCCTCAAGGCGTTTCGCAATCCCGATGATCGCAATTTTGCCGCGCAGTTCAAGAGCGTCGATACTTTTTAATGCTGCAGAAAGCTGTCCTTTTCCACCGTCAATAATGATTAATTGTGGCAATGGTTCGTTTTCGTCCAGTAATCTTTTGTAACGTCGGTAGACAATTTCGGTCATCGAGGCAAAATCGTCAGGACCTTCAACGGTTTTAACGTTAAAATGACGATAGTCTTTTTTGCTTGGCTTCCCGTCTTTAAAAACCACACAGGCGGCTACCGGATTTGTTCCCTGAATGTTCGAGTTGTCAAAACACTCAATGTGACGGGGTTCGACAGGCAATCGCAGGTCTTTTTGCATTTGTGCCATGATCCGGTTGGTATGTCGGTCAGGGTCTACAATCTGTAATTGTTTGAGCTGTTCGATTCGGTAAAATTTCGCGTTCCGAATAGACAGTTCTAATATTTGTTTTTTATCTCCTAATTGAGGAACGGTAGTTTTGATGTTTTCCCCCAAATTAATTTCAAACGGAACGATAATTTCTTTAGACAACAACTGAAAGCGCTCGCGTAATTCTATAATCGCAAGTTCTAATAATTCCTCATCCGTCTCCTCCAGCTTTTTCTTCATTTCTAATGTATGCGAACGGATAATAGATCCGTGTGAGATTTGAAGGAAGTTAACATAAGCTGCCGTTTCATCGGAAACAATCGAGAAAACATCAATGTTTGTAATCTTCGGATTAACAATGGTGGATCGCGACTGGTAATTCTCCAGAATTTCGATTTTTTCTTTTATTTTCTGAGCTTCTTCAAAACGCAAATCTTTCGCATACTGGGTCATCAGTCGTTTGAAGTCTTTCATGCTTTCTTTGAAATTCCCTTTTAGAATTTCACGGATCGCATCCACCTGTCTTTGGTAGTCTTCCAGAGATTCAAGTCCTTCACAAGGTCCTTTGCAGTTACCGATGTGATATTCCAGACAGACTTTAAATTTTCCGGAATCAATATTGGATGGACTTAAATCAAAATTACAAGTCCTCAAAGGGTACAATTCTTTAATTAGATCTAAAATAGTATGTACCGTTTTGAAACTGGTGTAAGGACCAAAATATTCAGAACCGTCTTTGACCATTTTTCGCGTATGGAATATTCTCGAAAAAGGTTCTTTTTTTATGCAGAGCCACGGATAGCTTTTGTCGTCGCGCAGCAAAACATTATAACGGGGTTGCAGTGTTTTAATTAAATTATTCTCTAATAAAAGCGCATCAGTTTCTGTGGGAACTACGATGTGTTTTATGGTTACAATTTTCTTCACCAAAACGTTGGTCTTGGCAGTATCGTGTATTTTATTGAAATAAGAGGAGACTCTTTTTTTTAGGTTCTTAGCTTTTCCAACATATAAAATCTTCCCGTCTTTGTCATAATATTGATACACACCCGGATTGTCAGGCAAGGTTAGGATTTGAAGATCTAAGGATGATGGTTTGTGCATTCTGTTTTGTTTCTGAAGATAGGTGTTGTGCTTTAAAAAGCTTAACATTGATTTAGTTTCAAATTTACAAAATCAAAAGAATAATTTCTATATTTAGATTTTATAATTCTACATGAAAAATAGCAAACCCCTGATTATTTTTGGCGAAGCAGTTCTGCCGGGAGAGAGTAAAACAATAAACGTTGAAATTGCACGTCTGCATACCACTACAAAATTGAATATTCCGATTATCGTACGCCGTTCAAAAATTGAAGGTCCGGTCGTTTTATTTTCGGCAGGAATCCACGGTGACGAGATCAATGGAGTTGAAATAGTCCGACAGCTGATCAGCAAAAAAATCAACCGTCCCGCTAAAGGAACCATTATTTGCATTCCCATTATCAATATTTACGGTTTTGTAAATAAATCCAGAGAATTTCCGGACGGGCGTGACTTAAACCGCGTTTTCCCGGGGAGCAAAAAAGGATCTTTGGCAAGCCGTTTCGCTTATCATATCGTAGCAGAAATTTTGCCGATTATTGATTATGCGGTTGATTTTCATGCCGGGGGAGCGAGCCGATTTAATGTTCCGCAAATCAGGATTACGGAGAACAACCCGGAACTGAAAGAACTTGCCGATGTCTTCAATGCGCCTTTTACCTTGTATTCTAAAAATATTAGCGGTTCATTTCGCACTACCTGTGAAAAGGCTAATATAAAAATGCTGCTTTTTGAGGGCGGAAAATCTCTGGATATTAATGATTCAGTGGCGAATGAAGGGGTAATGGGGGTGAAGCGTTTGTTGAATTATTTGAATATGCTGGATTCTAAACATCTTGTAGAAACCGCAGAAGATCCCTCGATCTACATTAAAAATTCAGTTTGGCTGCGTGCGAAATGCTCGGGTCTGCTGCATGATTATAACAGGATTGGACGTTTTGTAACGAAAGGGACTATCTTAGCCATTATTACCGATCCGTTTGGTAAATTTGAACAAAAAGTAAAAGCGCCGCACGACGGATTTGTGATCAATGCCAATCACTCACCCATCGTGTATGAAGGAGATGCGATTTACCACATGTCTAAAAACAGAGACGAGTATGCCGACGAATAAAAAAGAATTACGATTACACTATAAAAATCTTCGCAAAGAACTTTCAGAAAATGATCTCGAAGAGAAAAGTCTGGCTATTGCCAATAATTTAATCCAATTGCCCATTTGGGATAAAACCTATTATCATGTTTTTCTTCCGATTGAAGAACAGCGGGAAGTAAATACAGAATACGTATTACATTTGCTTTCCGGAAAAGATAAAGAAATAGTAGTTTCAAAAAGTGATTTTGAGACTCGTGGTATGACGCATTTTTTGTTGACCGATAATACTAAAATCAGAAAGAATGAATACAATATTCCTGAACCGGTAAATGGTTTGCAAGTTCCTTCTGAAACTATAGAGGTCGTTTTTGTACCGCTTTTAGCTTTTGATGTCTTCGGAAATCGGGTAGGATACGGAAAAGGGTTTTACGATAAGTTCCTGTCAGAATGTAAACCCGAAATAATTAAGATTGGACTTTCTTTCTTTGAAGCTGAAAATCAGATCGGGGATGTCTTTGAATCAGATGTGAAGCTGGATTACTGTGTGACGCCTTTAAAAATCTACACTTTTTAATTGTAAATGAAGAATTTGATATAAGCAAACGTAAGATTCGGGTAGTCTTAAACTCAAGTTTACTTATGTCATGGATGTAATTTCGAAGTGATTGATACCCATACAAAAAAATCCCAAACGCCATTTTAAGATTGGTATTTGGGATTTTTTTATTTGATTTTTCGAAGATTTATTTTACTTCCCGAATGGTCGAGGCATCAATCCAGCCTTCTGTTCCATCGGTTAATTCTATTTTTTTCCAGCCTCCAACAGTTTCCAAAACATATACTTTGGCTCCTTCGTGCAGTAAAATAATTGCAGAACCTGCTTTTTGAGGTTCGCTGCGAACTTCACTTAATTCGGCAAAAACAATTGCAGGACGGTCGTTATCAAAATGATTTTTTTCAGACATTCCCGCTGAAACACTTAAAAGCAAAGCAATCAAAAGAACAAACATTCCAATGAAATAAATTCTTTTCGAAAGAGTAAGCTGTGAGAAATAATATCCGATAAAAGTCAGTAAAAAAGCAAATGCGATTGCGATAGAAATTATTGCCCAGGTGTTGTAATCGAAGATTCCGGTAAAATTCTGAATCAGTTTTGCAAAACCTACTTTTGGGACTTCTTTAATTTCATCGATGGTTAGTTTTTTTGCAAATTTTAAGTTGTTTAAGGTCTCCGAATCATGTGGTTTTAAAACCAGTGCCTTTTCGTAATTATATATCGAAGGAGCTACTTTGTTTAATTTATAGTAACTGTTCCCTAAATTAAAATACAATTCTGCCGATTGCTGTTTGTCTTCTTTGATAATACTTTCATAAACATCAACCGCTTGCTGATATTGCCCTTTTTGATATAGCGCATTTCCTTTTTCAAAGCTGCTTTGAGCAAAGAAAATCTGAGTGATTAGTAAGAAAAGATATACTATGTTTTTCATCTTATTGTCGGTAAACCCGACAGATTTTTAAAACCTGTCGGGTTTGATTTTTTAAGTTTAAACGATTTGTTTCTCTAAGTCCGAAATGATCAGAACAGCTTTATCAAAATCCTGTTGGATTGATGTACTCGATGCCGGAGCATATCTCGCAAATTCACAGTTTTCAGTCAGATTAATAAAACTTTGAACCGATTCCGGGTTGGCATTTCTGGACAGCAGTAAGTCGCTAATATTATCTTTACTCATTTCTGAAGTTTCGATATGCAGTTTCGCTTTTAGGAAATTGTGCATCGCTTTTTCCAGAGCAATATAAAACGGTTCTTTGTTGTTAAGTTGTTTTTTAGCTTCCGATAGATATTTCTTCGCCAGCTTATTGTTCATTTTAATACGGTTTCCGGTAACGTCACCGTCAATTGCTTCTTTTCTTTTCTTAGCCAGAATAATGATTGGCAGAATTACGAAAGGCAGATACAATAGGGCGTAATATAAATTAGAGCCGTAAAAATCATTTTTAGCGATCGAAACTAAAGTGGTTTTAGGTTTGATGTACTTAAACTGTTCTGCTTTTGCAATTGTATTTGTAGCTGCATGAGCAGGGGCATTTGCCGCAGATGGCATTGGACCGTCTAAAACGTCAATCATGATTTCCTGTGAAGTGATCGTTTTGTACGAACCTGTGCTCAAATCAAAATAAGAAAACTGCATGGGTTTGATTGCGTATTTTCCTTTGTACTGCGGAATAATGGTGTACTTGTCGCTTATTTTTCCGGACATTCCCGAAAGTGATGTGGTTACTTTTTCATCGTGAACCGGATCGTACATCTCTAAGGCATTAGGAACGACAGGTTTTGGTAAAGTAAACAATTTCATATTTCCGTTTCCGGCTGCGCTCACAAACAAATCAAGACTTTCTCCGCTCTTTAAGGTTGTTTTAGAAGGGGTAACCGTAAAATTAAATTTACCTACAGCGCCGCCAAAACCTTCAGGTTTGGTAGCTTCCGGTAAAGGTCGAACGTTGATTGTTTTGGCTCCGGCCGAAACCACTTTGTTGTCGTCGCTTACAATCATCTGGCCAAACATATCACGACGGTTGGTAGGCAATTGCACGCCTATGTCCAGTGAAAGTGGTTCAATAGTAAGTCTGCCTGATTTTTGAGGATACAAAATGGTCTTTTTCAAGACTACATAATAACATCTTTGCCCTTGATAACTTCCCTGTTCAACTGCAAGTTGTTTGATATCGATATTCTGATTCCAGAAGTCGTTGTATTTAGGTTTAGCCAACTCTTTGAACCCGGTTACATTGATATAGTTGAAATACAGTTTGTAAACAACAGTTATCGGTTCGTTCAAATACGGATTTGTTTTTGAAATTTCGGCTACAAGATGCAGCATTTCATCACCTGTACTTGATCCTTGAGGTCTGTCATTCGGGTCTCTTTCCTGTGCAACGGCATTGGTTACCACAATTTTTAAAGGTGCCGTTTTGTAGATCTGACCATTGTATTCAATAGCGGCTTGTTTGATTGTTACCGTCCCTTTGTGGTCGGGCTGTAAGATATAAGAATAGATTTTTTGAAAAGAACTTCTTCCATTAATCCAGGACTGACTTATTTGCTGGCTTGGTCCGGCTACAACTTTAAAACCATCAAAAGAAGGCTGGTCAAAGTTGTCCCCATCAACATTCATGATGAAGTCAATACGAAGCCTTTCGTTTACTCCAAGCGTATTCTTGCTTACTTTGGCTTCAAATTGAACTTGAGCCATAAGCCCCTGAAAAGTGAATAGTAATAGAATTAAATATCTTTTCATTACTTGTTTAATCTTTTTTTATGTTGAATCGTTTAATTGGTAATTTGTTGAATCGTTTTTCTACAGTTTTGCTTTTTGTCCGAATTAACAGTTAAACGAATAAACGGTTAACCTCAAAATCCTACCAGTCTTTTTCTGTTTTTTTCGGGTTACCTTTTACTTTTTGAGCGTTGACTTTGTCCTGAATTTTCTTTTCTTCGTTGTTCACGGCATCCAGCAAATTCTGAACTCTTTCTTTAGATATACCTCCAGGCATTGGTTTTGGCTCCCCTTTGTTGTCTGATTTGTCATCTTTCTTAGGGTCATTTTTACCGTCTTTTTTATCCTTGTCTTTATCGCCTTTGTCGTCTTTTTTCTGATCGTCTTTTCCGTCCTTTTTGTCTTTGTTGTCGCCGTCTTTTTTCTGATCGTCTTTTTTGTCGTTCTTTTTATCTTTATCCTTGTCCTTGTTTTTGTCGTTTTTCGGAGGATTTTCTTTTAGTTTCTGTTTTGCCAAAGCATAATTGTAACGGGTCTCATCATCGGTAGGATCGTTACGCAAAGCTTCTTTGTAAGCTTCAACGGCCTGTGTATAATTTTTCTCTTTCATAAAAACATTCCCTAAATTGTGAAATGCTTTGTGTTTATCAGGTCTTGCTTTCGCATTTTTTATCGCTTTAGCGTAAGCAAACTTAGCCTCAGAAACCTGATTCTGTTTGTATATAGTGTTTCCCAGATTATAAGGAGCAGCAGTGCGTTTTGGGAATTTTGATTCTGAAATTCTGTAATTGGCTTCTGCGTCCGTAAATTTATTCTGCTTATATTCTTCATTGGCCTCAGGCAATGTCTTGTCTTTCTCCTGAGCAGAAACTGCTAAAGAAAATGTGAGTAAAATATAAAGAAGTAAATTTTTCATTCTAATTTTTTTATGTTTTGTTTCCGGTTTTATGGGAAACAATTATTTCTTTTCGTTAAATAAATTCAACTCTTTAATCCAGTTTGTTTTTCTTTCCAAAAGGAAAATGTCTAAAAACAACAACAGAAAAGCAAATCCGATGAACCACTGGAATTGCGATTGAAAATCGGCCATTTGAGTCGCTTCGAATTCTGTTTTCTGAATATTATTTAAGGCATTCTTGATGTATTCCAGAACTTCTTTGGTATTTCCGCCGTAAACATAACCACCTTTGGTCGCTTTTGCAATATTTTTTAAATCTTCCTGATTTAATTTTGTGGTAACGGTTTGTCCATTTTGGTCTTTTTGATAACCTCTGACTACGCCATTTTCTTTTAATGGAATGGTACCTCCTTTTTCAGTTCCAACACCGATGGTAATAATTTTCATTCCCATTTTATTGGCTTCCTCTGCAGCAGCTGTAGCACCTTCAGAGTGGTCTTCTCCGTCAGAAATCAGAATCAGTAATTTACTGGTTTTGCTTTTTTCGTCAAAATAAGTGGAAGATAATCTGATGGCTTCATCCAAAGAAGTTCCTTGTGAAGAAACCATATCAGGAGTCATGCTTTGCAGGAACATTTTGGCAACACTATAATCGGAAGTAATCGGTAAAACCGGAAAGGCACTTCCGGCATAGGCTACGATCCCGATTCGGTCACTTCCTAAATTGTTGATGATTTGAGAAACCAGCTGTTTACTTTTCTCTAAACGGTTTGGTGCCACATCTTCGGCAAGCATACTTTTTGAAACGTCAACGGCAAAAACAATATCGATTCCTTCCCGTTTTACGGTTTCCATTTTAGTCCCAATCTTTGGATTTACCAATCCGATAATCAAACAGGCAAGTGCCAAAAGCAATACCGATAATTTTAGGACAGGTTTAAAAACAGAGCGCTCCGGGCTAAGCCTTTTTACCATTTCAAGATCACCAAATTCGCGTTGTTTTTTCTTTTTCCAATACATATTAAAAAGAAAAATGCACGCCACAATCGGGAGTAAGAATAAAAGGTATAAATATTTTTTTTCGTCTAATTCCATTTTTTGATTCTAGTTCTCAGTCGCAGTCACAGTTTTCAGCTGTAAACTGAAAACTGTGACTGCGACTAAAATATTATATAAAGCTTCTGTAAACTGTATTTCTTAATCCTACTTCCAATACTAACAAAAAGGCGGCAAGTAAAACAAATACTCGGTACTTTTCGTCGTAATCGTAGAATTTTAGTTCCTGTATTTCGGTAGTTTCGAGTTTATTGATGGCACTGTATATTTCGGCTAATCGATCGTTGCTCGTAGCTCTAAAGTAGGTTCCGTCTGTTTTACGGGCAATACTTTTCATCAATTGTTCGTCGATTTCTACTTTTTGCATTTTAAAAAGGAAACCTCCGTTTGGTGCGTATGCGTATGGGGACGGAGCCATTCCGTTGGTACCAATTCCGATCGTGTACACCTTTATTCCGTATTGTTTCGCAATGTCAGAAGCAGTTTCTGGCTCGATAAAACCGGCATTGTTTACTCCATCAGTCATCAAAATAATCACACGGCTTTTTGCTTTACTGTCTTTTAAACGATTTACAGCGGTTGCCAATCCCATTCCAATTCCCGTTCCGTCTTGCAGCACCGTATCGTATTTGATTCCTTTGATAGCTTCTAGGATAATAGCTTTATCGCTTGTAACAGGAGTTTTGGTATAAGCTTCTGAGGCATATAAAACCAATCCAATTCTGTCGTTAGGTCTTTCCTCAACAAAATCTGCCGCTACTCTTTTTAAAGCTTCCATACGATTTGGCTTTAAATCTTTGGCGAGCATACTTCCCGAAACGTCAATTGCCATTACGATATCAATCCCTTTTGTGGTCTTGGTCTGATTACTGATGTCTACTGTTCTTGGTCTCGCTAAGGCAATAATTAAAGCGCTTAAAGCGATAATCCTGAAAACATATAAACAAGGTTTTAATTTGGTCAATAGCGATTCGCTGTTTTTGAAACCCTGAGTTGAACTCATTTTTAAAGTCGCCGATTGCTGGTTGCGTTTCCAGAAAAACCAAGCGATCGCAATTGGGATTAACAGAAACAACCAAAAAAATTCCGGATTTAAAAAAGTTATCTTATCCATTAGTTACTCGCTTTTCTAAGTTCTACAGAATTTAATATTCTGGTTGTAATATCATTGGCATAGGTGTCTCCTTCTTCGTGTAAAATCAAGATCTGTTGTAATCCCTGATCTTGTTTAAAAAGTAAAAGTTCATAATATGCTTTCGTACTTGTTTTGTCAATCGGATTGAAAACGGTCATGGTTCCGTATCCTTTTAGTCCCTGAACGCCTTCATTGGTTTGAAAATCTTCTTGTTTCACAATAATATTTTGTCCGCCCTGAGCTTCAATAACTTTTAAAGAACCTTCTAATGCTTTGGCTAAGTCAAGCTCTACAGGATTCTTAAACTTACTGGTAGAAACGGTTACGTAGAAGTTTCCAACCATGCTTCCGTAAGCGAAAAGCTGCATTTCTTTGATTAGGGCCATGGTTTCTTTCGGAAGGACTTTTTGAGTATCCATACGTTTTAAAACCTTTGGGGTTTCAATCAGGATGCCCGGGTTTCCGTACTCACTTTTTACCCATTCCCCTTCTAGTAATTCTTTTGAAGGATGACCGATTACATTATCTTTTACATAGTTAAAACCTTTTGTAACGATAAAGAAGGCGGTAGTGGCAATCAGTAAAAATAAAACAGATCCTACTGAGATCGCAATACGTTTGTTGCGTTTCTTCAACAACTGAAGTTTTATCTGTTTTTGTTTTTGTGCTTCGTTCAACAATTGATCTTCTTCTTCTACCGGTACTTCGGTTGGAATAGCATTATCAAGTGTCAGGATTACTTTCTGAATTTTATTTCGGTCTTCTGTAATTTCGAACTCTAAAGGTTTGGATTTTGCAAATTTTACCAAATCCGCCTGGCGTAAAACACGTTCTAAGTTTTCAACGGTTTCCGGTGTTAAAGTCATCTTCTTTTTGGTAGAAGCAGTTCTGATGGCCTGAATCAATTCAGAAGTGGTGCTTTCCATTGCCGGAATATGAATTGCCTCCTCGATGTAGTTTCGGGCGATATCCGTCAATTCACTGTAGTATTCTTTAATTTCTCCTTTTTGTACCAGTTCTTTTTGCTCCAGATTGTTCAATAAACTTGTCGCTTTTTCTATAGGAGTTTTGTAAACTTCCTCTTCTATCTTTTTCTTTTGATGTTTCTTAAGATACCAATAAACAAAAGCCCCGATGGCAAGAATTACAATCAGAATTAAAACATAAATCCACCAGTCACCAATCCCATTGTCTGCGGGAGTAATGTCTTTGATGTCATACATTTTTTGCTGTAAGGTATCGACTTTTACATTGGCCACTTCAACGCGAATAGAATCTGTTGCGTATGGTTTCTTGTCAATTAAAATTTTAATAGACGGAATAGTATATTTTCCGGAATCAAATTGGGTTAATCCGTATTTTTTAATCAGTTCGTAAGTGTCATTTTTCTTAACAGTGTCGATAGGATAGGATTGAATAACCTCTAACGGACCAATG
Source organism: Flavobacterium sp. N502540 (assembly GCF_025947365.1). Taxonomy (NCBI): domain Bacteria; kingdom Pseudomonadati; phylum Bacteroidota; class Flavobacteriia; order Flavobacteriales; family Flavobacteriaceae; genus Flavobacterium; species Flavobacterium sp. N502540. The sequence continues at coordinate 1,356,283 of NZ_CP110012.1, read as the reverse complement.
TTTTTTAGTTTAGGAAAAACAACCTTAGATTTTGAACTTACAACTGTTTTAAGAGTTAGTTTAAATTCGGCACCAATTTTATTTTTTGTAGTATCAATGCTTGTCTCAACTTGTTTTTGTTGCGCAAAAACAGCTGAGGAAAGTAAAAATAAAAATATGTAAAATTTTAATTTCATTTGATTTTTGATTTCAGATTTTGGTCTAAAATGAATGCTTAAAAATGGAACACGGATGACACAGATTTAAACGGATTTTTTATCTAAAGATTCTATAATTCGTATAATCTAACAGTCTGACAATCTAAGAAGTCTAACAATCTAAATTATCTTGACTTGAAATAACCTAATAATTTGGTCACGTAATTTTCGTCGACTCTTGTATTTACGACACCAGCTCCGGATTTACTAAAAATATCCTTGAAATAATTCACTCTGTCCTGATAGTGTTTTTCGTAATTCAGTCGTACTGTTTTTGAGCCGGTATTCACCAATTGAATTTTTCCTGTTTCGGCATCAAGCATACTTACCATTCCTAAATTCGGAATTTTTTCCTCACGGATATCGTACACACGAACACCGGTGATATCATGTTTTTTAGAAGCAATTTTTAAAGTCTGCTCATAATTTTCGGCCATGAAATCGGAAATCATAAAAACGATCGCTTTCTTTTTTTGTGTTCCGGACAGGAATTTCAAAGCTTGCGAAATATCGGTTTTGTGACTCTTTGGTTCAAATTCAATTAACTCGCGAATGATTCGGAGTACATGAGAACGGCCTTTTTTTGGGGGAATATACAACTCTACATTGTCAGAGAATAATATTAAACCAATTTTATCATTATTTTGTGTAGCCGAAAAAGCCATCGTTGCCGCAATTTCGGTGACGATGTCTTTTTTAAACTGACTTTTTGAGCCAAAACCTTCAGAGCCCGAGATGTCTACCATTAAAACCATGGTTAGCTCACGCTCTTCTTCAAAAACTTTTACGTGAGCTTCATTGTAGCGCGCCGTTACATTCCAATCGATGTTACGAATATCATCGCCATATTGGTATTGACGTACTTCACTAAAAGTCATTCCTCGTCCTTTAAAGGAAGAGTGATATTCTCCCGAAAAGATATGATTACTCAGTCTTTTGGTTTTGATTTCTATTTTCCGTACTTTTTTTAAAAGCTCTTTTGTATCCATTTTATTTGTTTAAAGTTTAAAGTTTAAAAGTTTCAAGTTAGTCTTGCAACAACTTGAAACCTGAAACTTGAAACAAATTTTTAAGGTACCTCAATCTCGTTTACGATTTTGTTGATAATGTCTACAGAAGTAATGTTTTCGGCTTCAGCCTCATAAGTGATACCAACTCTGTGACGCAGAACATCATGTACTACTGCACGAACATCTTCAGGAATTACATAACCACGACGTTTGATGAAAGCATAACATTTTGCTGCGTTAGCTAAATTGATACTTCCACGTGGTGATGCTCCAAAGCTGATAAGAGGTTTTAAGTCGGCAAGCTTGTATTTTTCCGGATAACGGGTAGCAAAGATGATATCTAAGATGTATTTTTCTATTTTTTCGTCCATGTAAACTTCACGAACAGCTTCTTGCGCACGCAAGATTTGCTCTACAGAAACTACAGGATTTACTTTTTCGTAACTTCCTTTTAAGTTTTGACGAATAACGAAACGCTCTTCGTCAATTTTTGGATAATCAATTACAGTTTTAAGCATAAAACGATCGACCTGGGCTTCAGGAAGCTGATAAGTTCCTTCCTGTTCCACCGGGTTTTGAGTAGCAAGAACTAAAAACGGACGATCTAATTTGAAAGTGGTATCGCCAATGGTAACCTGCTTTTCCTGCATCGCCTCTAAAAGTGCCGATTGTACTTTTGCGGGAGCACGGTTGATCTCATCGGCAAGAACGAAATTAGCGAAAATTGGCCCTTTTTTAATGGAGAATTCGTTGGCTTTGATGTTGTAAATCATTGTTCCGATAACATCGGCAGGTAATAAGTCAGGTGTAAACTGAATACGGCTGAATGATCCCTGAACTGCTTGCGACAAAGTATTAATCGCTAAAGTTTTGGCTAATCCCGGAACACCTTCAAGCAAAATGTGCCCTTGTCCCAAAAGTCCGATTAGTAAACGCTCGACCATATGTTTCTGGCCCACAATAACTTTGTTCATTTCCATTGTAAGAAGGTCTATAAAAGCACTTTCTCTTTCAATTTTTTCATTTATCGCTCTAATGTCTAAAGTCGTTGTATTTTCTTCCATATAAATATTTTTAAAACCTTTTTAAAACGTTGATTTTTATGCCTAACTTTTGAGAGTGCAAATTGAATATTTTTTGAGAAGTAAGATGTTAAAAAATGGTTAAAACTTCGACCAAAGACCTAATTTTAAGGACGAATTGGGAATCTATTTTTATATTTTTAAGAACTTTGGTGATTATGCTTCAGAAAAGCATATTTATTACCAAAAATAACGCAATAAAACCATGAGTAAAACAGCATTATCGCCTATTATTTCGGGCACTATGAATTGGGGTGTATGGGATAAAAACCTAACGCTTAAAGAAATGGAAAACATGATACAGATCTGTATCGAAAACAAAATTACTACTTTTGATCACGCTGATATTTACGGAGCTTATACTACTGAAGCGGATTTTGGAAAAGCATTTCAGGCCAGTAAAATTTCACGTGAAAAATTACAATTAATCACCAAATGCGGTATTCAGATGATTGCCGAAAGCCGTAAAAATACAATCAAACATTACGACTACTCTAAAGAATATATTGTGTGGTCTGTTGAAGAGTCACTAAAGAAACTAAAGACAGATTATGTGGATGTTTTTTTACTGCACAGACCTAGTCCGTTGATGCAGGCCGATGAAATTGCGGAAGCCGTTGAAAAGTTAAAATCAGAAGGGAAAATTATTGATTTCGGACTTTCGAATTTTACAAGTTCTCAAACCGAATTGATTCGTCAGAAAACTGAAGTGAGCTATAATCAGGTGCAATTTTCAGCAACGAATTTCGAACCGATGGTTGACGGAAGTTTCGATTATATGCAAACTCACGGGATTCGTCCTTTGTCATGGAATCCGCTTGGAACGGTTTTTAGAGAAGACACTAAAAAAACACGTCGTTTGAAAAAGCTGTTTTCAGATTTAGTGAAGAAATACGGATTTGGTTCGGATACTCTTTTATTGGCTTGGATTTTAAAACATCCTGCTAAGGTAATTCCTATTGCGGGAACTGTTAATATTGCCAGAATTCAGTCGCTGATGAAAGCAGTAGAATTGGAAATGGATAAGGAAGACTGGTTTGCGATCTGGACGGAAAGTATGGGCGACGATGTTGCTTAATTTTTTTAAGTTTTCAGTCGCAGTTTTGAGTGTTCAGGGAAAATGCTAAAAATATTTTGCCACAGATTAACGGATTAAAGATGATTGATTAATCTGTGAAAATCTTTTAATCTGTGGCAAAAAAAATAAAAATATACAATGAAAAAAACAGTTTTAATTACTGGAGCCACAAGCGGAATTGGAAAAGCAACTGCACAAATACTGGCCAAAAACAATTTTAAAGTGATCCTTTGCGGAAGACGTATGGATCGCTTAAACGAACTTGAAAAAGAACTTTCGGAGTTTACAGCTGTACATTCTTTGGCATTTGATGTTCGGGATAAAAAGGATGTTCTTGAAAAAATTGCTTCTCTTCCTGCCTCCTTTTCAGATATTGATGTTTTGATTAATAATGCCGGAAATGCTCATGGTTTAGACCCGATTCAGACCGGTGATTTAGACGATTGGGATGCTATGATTGATATCAATGTCAAGGGACTTTTGTACGTTTCAAAAGCGGTGATTCCGAAAATGACAGCCAAAAAATCAGGTCATATTATAAACATTGGTTCAACAGCCGCAAAAGAAGTATATCCGAACGGAAATGTGTATTGCGGAAGTAAACATGCCGTTGATGCGATTACAGCCGGAATGCGAATCGACTTAAATCCTTTCGGAATTAGAGTTGGAGGGATTCATCCTGGTATGGTGGCAACCGAATTTAGTGAAGTGCGTTTTAAAGGAGATACTGAGAGAGCTTCAAATGTATACAAAGGTTTCGATCCGCTACAGGCAGAAGATATTGCAGATATTATTCATTTTGTAGTTTCAAGACCGTATCACGTTAATATTGCTGATTTAGTTGTCATGAGTACGGCACAAGCCTCGTCGACAATTGTTAAGAGAGATTAATTAGACTTCTTAGATTTTAGATCTTTAGATTAACTTAGACTTCGCAGGTTTTTTAAACACTTAGGCAGTAATCTTAAAATAGAGTTGACGGACTTCTTAAATTTTTAGATTAATTTAGGTGTCTGAGAAGTTTGGTGTTTTTTTTCCAACTCAATAATTTAACATTCTAAGAATGTCTAAAGATCTAAGCTAGTCTAAGAAGTCTAAGCCAGTCTAATAATCTAAAAAAAATGATCAACAAACGCCTTTTAATAAAAAACCTGCTCGCTCATAACGATGAGAGCAGTTTTTATGATAAGAAAAGGCAATTGAATCTGCATTCGCGGGAAGGGAAAGGGAAATTTCTGAAACATATTTGTGCCTTATCCAATTCAAACCCGACCAATAATTCTTATATCGTGGTGGGGGTGGAAGATCATGACAACGAAATCGTTGGGGATGATTTTTTTGATGACAGCCGAATCCAGAATCTCGTGAACGCCTTTTTAGAAAATCCGCCTAAAATTCAATACGAGAATGTACCGTTTCCCAATCTTCCAAAAGATAAAGTAATCGGATTGGTGACCATTAAACCCAAAAGTAAGGTCTCTTATTTTAAAAAAGGAATTCATACCATTCTTGCCAATAGTGTTTTTATGCGGCGCGGAAGTAATTCTGTTCCTGTTGAAGGCGAGGTCGAAAAGAACTATCAAAATACAGAAACGGTCATCGGGATCGAAAACAGCTCAAGAAACAGTATCCAGTACACACTTGACGGGGTAATTGATTTTATGAATTTCAGACACAAGGACATGTCGCCAAAGTACCATGTTTTTAAAGAATTATTTGTGATCTGCTGGGCGGGAGTTCCTAAAAAATCCAGAGATAAAACATTCTTGTCCCGCGTTGATATTGAGTTGATAAACGAACAGATTAAGCTTTTTTATTCTGCTCAGGATGTGGTTACGATTGTTTATGATGAAGATAGTTTTACCATAACAGAATATGTTCCGCTGGGGTTAAATGACAAGACCAGTTATTATCCGTTGGAAAAGCAAACCATTCATTTTTTTGACAACGGTTATTATAAAATTAAAAGTGAAATGCTTTTTCAGCCCCCTGAATTCAATCGGAAAATGTTGTATCATATTTACAATTCAAATATCGCTCTACTCCAAAAACTTCAGAAAGGAATCGCTTTATCAGAGCGCGAATTAAAAGATCTGGAGAATCTGCCTTCTACTTTTATGATCTGTCATCTGAATGGCTTTGAGGATGCCAAACAAAAATTGATTGATGCCAAACTGCTTTTAAAACCTTTTGGGACTATTTACCTGTCATTTAAAGAGGCGCTTCGAGTTTTGCGTAAGATGAAATATGATGTTCAGGAAGGGGCTAAATAGAGGTTCTGAGTTGCTAAGGATCTGAGTAAAGGTGCAAAGGTTCAAAGCGACAAAGGTTTTTTTTAGGTACGAAGCTTTGGCTTGAAGTTATTGGTATTTTAAATATTTACTGATTTCATCATAGGGGAATAACAGCTCTTTTGGCCCGTCGGCATAAGAAGCGGCTTCGTAGGAGTTGTAATATAAGAGCAATCCTTCTTTCGTATAAAAAATGTTCTGAGGCAGGTGGAATTTGTCATTTTCAAACATTAGCCCAGTTGCATTGATATTTGATTTTTCAGGGATTTTATATTTTTTGCGGAATTCTTTTTCGGCATAAGCCATAAATTCTTTTTCGTTTTTAAAAATCTGATCGGTAAAAATAGTTTTTCCGGTTTGAGAATGAAACAATAAAGAGCGATATCCTTGATATCCGTGTGCTCCTCCGGTAAACGTATAGTGATCAATTTTGATATTGATAATCTCATCAGATTCAAATTCGACATTCCCTTTTACGGTCGCTTCCCATCCGAAAGTTTCTGTTGGGAATTTTTTGTGCATTTCTTCATAAGAAGCTATAAAAGAGGCTGCCAAAGATTTGTAGTCGTTAGCTTTTTTGGGATCTTCTTCAAAATAGACGATCTCTTTTATCACGGAGAAAACCTTTTTATTAATACTGTCGGCAACAACAGGAATATTTTTTGCAACAGGAACGTCGATTGTTATTTTCGGGCAGTCCTTTTCGCAAGGGATAGTAGATTCTTTTTCAAATGACTCATTTTCAAATGAAAGTTCTTTACTGCAGCTTACAAACGTTAAAAGCAAAAAGAGTATAAAAGGATAATGTTTCATGTCAAAAAGTGTTAATTATATACAAAGGTAAGAAGTTGTATCAGGATTAAAATAAATTAAACGGTAAATTTGTGCCAGAATTAAGGATTTAAAATTTATAACCATATGAAATTCAATACTAAAGTAATACATGGGGGTCAGCATCATGATCCGGCTACAGGAGCAGTTATGCCTCCGGTGTATCAAACTTCAACTTTTATACAAACCAGTCCGGGTAAGCCTTTGGCGGATTATGAGTATAGTCGTGCTTCAAATCCAACGCGTACAGCTTTAGAAAATGCTTTGGCCAGTATTGAAAATGGTACTCGTGGATTGGCTTTTTCATCAGGCTTGGCAGCAACGGATTGTATTCTGAGATCGTTTAAAGCCGGTGATGAGATTATCGCAATGGATGACTTGTATGGAGGAACTTACAGAATGTTCTCCAGAATATATAAAGATTCAGGAATTAAGTTTCACTTTGTTGATATGACAGATATCGAAAAACTGAAATCATTAATCAATGAAAATACGAAACTGATCTGGGTGGAGACGCCAACTAATCCGTTGATGAAATTAGCAGACATTCAGGAAGTAGCCAAAATTACTAAAGCCAATAATATTTTATTTGCTGTCGATAATACATTTGCGACTCCTTATTTGCAAAAACCTCTTGATTTGGGTGCTGATATCGTAATGCACTCTGCAACAAAATATTTAGGAGGACACTCAGATGTAATTGCGGGTGCTTTAATTGTAAAAGATGAAGCTTTAGGAGATCAGCTGCATTTTCAGCAATTTGCGACCGGAGCGACATTAGGGCCAATGGATAGTTTCTTGGTTTTAAGAGGAATCAAAACACTTTCGTTAAGAGTACAGAGGCATTGTGAAAACGGAGAGAAAGTGGTTGAATATTTAAGCAAGCACCCGAAGATCGATACGGTTTATTATCCAGGATTAGAAAGCCATCCTTTTCATGAAATTGCCAAAAAGCAAATGAAAGCTTTTGGAGGAATGGTATCTTTTACTTTTAAATCAGGGAAAAAAGAAGACTCGATTGCTTTTTTAGAGAAGCTGAAAGTTTTTACTCTGGCGGAGTCTTTAGGTGGAGTGGAATCTTTGGCCAATCATCCGGCTTTGATGACACACGCATCGATCCCGGCAGATAAAAGAGCCGAAGTGGGTATTACTGATGACTTAGTTCGATTGAGCGTTGGTATTGAAGATGCCGAAGACTTAATTGCCGACTTAGAACAGGCTTTAGCATAAAAAAAAGAATAAAAAAATCCCAAATTCCAATTTGAATTATTTTGGAATTTGGGATTTTTTATTTGGGATTTTTCAAATTATAAGTATTGAATATATCCTATATTAAACCAAATCTGAGCGTCGTTTGATTTATTTTCTTTATAAATTTTCTTATTCGGATTTAGACCGTCTACCCAGTCGGAGCTAAAAGCTTGAAAACGCGTTTCAAACATTAAATCGCTCATTTGATTTAATTTATAATGAACACCTATTCCGGCAGTACCCGATAACACAATACCATTTTCACTTGAAAATCCAAATTGTCGACCATCTGAAGGAGTCAGGTATTTAGGAAATGTAGCTTCAGGAGTCCCAAGTTGACCAAGGCTGGAGCTAACTTCTGTAGTATAATAACTTACCAAAAAACCTAAACTTACATAGGGACTGAATGCGCCTACTGAAGTTTCATAATAATGTATCTTCATAGGAGAAAATTCCAATTGGGATCCAAGACTTATGACAGTCGATTTTCCTTGCATGGCTTTGAGTTGTCGAACGCCTAATGTTTCAGGTTTTTTCTCCGTCCACTCTCCAAAATTATTCAGTTTTGTTCTGTTGAATGAAAGTTCTGATCTGACTTTGAAATGTTCTGAGAAGAATCGTTCTCTATTGCTGTTGCTCGAAAAGTTGACAAAATGAACCAATCCAACTCCAAATCCGGTATTTCCAAGAGTAGTGTCGAGATTATTTCTTTCCCCAAAATCAGATTGAAAAAGAACGGGGCCGAATATTATTCCAACTTCGTGTGCGAGTGATTGTGCAGTCGATATTGTTGAGATGCCCAGAAAGGCAAATAACGTGAGTACTATAGGTTTAAGCATGTGGTATTTGGTTTGGGCTTTCAAATCTCGGCAAATATATAAAAAGAGGAGCAACTAAGAAGTATAAAGAGCTGTATTGATGAATATTTATTAAAAATATTAAAATATTAAATATATCGGTAGTAATTTACTGTAAAACGCAAAACCTAAAATATCTTTTTTCTTGATTTACTGTATAATGAATAAAAGTTTAAGAGAATCATAAAAAAATATTCAATAAATGTCATTTTCGATTACCTTTGTCATAAATAACGAAAACGTTTTCTTAAATGTTAATAATCTAATAATCATGTCACAAAGTATTACCGCTTTTATGGATTCGGTTAGTCAAAAAAACCCGAATGAATCAGAGTTTTTACAAGCAGTTTTAGAAGTTGCCGAAACGGTAATTCCTTTTATTGAAGAAAATAAAAAATACCAGAACAAAATGCTTTTAGAGCGTATGGTAGAACCTGAACGAGTTATCTTGTTCAGAGTGAACTGGTTAAATGACAAAGGAGAAATCCAGGTTAATAAAGGATATCGTATCCAGATGAACTCAGCAATCGGACCTTACAAAGGTGGTTTGCGTTTTCATCCTTCTGTTAACTTAAGTATTTTGAAGTTTTTGGCTTTCGAGCAGACTTTCAAAAACAGCTTAACAACACTGCCAATGGGTGGTGGTAAAGGAGGATCTGATTTTGATCCAAAAGGAAAATCAGATAATGAAATCATGAAATTCTGTCAAAGTTTTATGACGGAACTTTCAAAACATATCGGAGCTGATACTGACGTTCCTGCCGGAGATATCGGAGTAGGTGGTAGAGAAGTAGGATATATGTTTGGTCAATACAAAAGGTTAAGAAATGAATTTACGGGAGTTTTAACCGGAAAAGGAATTTCTTTCGGAGGATCATTAATTCGTCCGGAGGCTACAGGTTACGGAGCAGTTTATTTTGCTCAAAGTATGCTGGCAACTAAAGGAGATGACTTTAAAGGGAAAACTGTTGCAGTTTCAGGTTCTGGAAACGTAGCGCAGTACGCCACTGAAAAAGCAACTCAATTGGGAGCAAAAGTAGTTACATTGTCAGATTCTGCAGGATATATCTATGATGCAGACGGAATCGATGCTGAAAAATTAGCTTTCGTAATGGAGTTGAAAAATGAGCTTAGAGGAAGAATCAGTGAATATGTAGCAAAATATCCAAATGCGAAATATGTAGAAGGAAAACGTCCATGGGAAGTTAAATGTGATGTAGCATTACCATGTGCAACTCAAAACGAATTGAATGGTGATGAAGCTAAGGTTTTAGTTGCTAACGGTTGTATTGCTGTTGCAGAAGGAGCAAACATGCCATCTACACCAGAGGCAGTTACTGTTTTCCTTGATGCTAAAATTTTATTCGCTCCTGGAAAAGCTTCTAATGCCGGTGGCGTTGCAACTTCAGGTCTTGAAATGTCGCAAAACTCATTGCGTTTAAGCTGGTCTTCTGAAGAAGTTGACGAAAAATTAAAAGGAATCATGTTAGCAATTCATGCTTCATGTGTAAAATACGGTTCGGATAAATCAGGTTATGTTGACTACGTAAAAGGAGCTAACATTGCAGGATTTGTTAAAGTTGCCGATGCTATGCTTGCTCAGGGCGTAGTATAATTTTTTAGTTATAGTTTTTTAGTGCCTCCATTTGTCTTTTTTAAAGATAAATCGGAGGCATTTTTTTATTTACAGGAGAGAACAAAAATCAAATACTTTCGTTTGTAGTATATTTGTCTATCTGAATTTATCAAATAATGAAAAGAAAGTTTTTGTATGTTTTGCTTTTGTTGGTAGTACAATTTTGTTTCTCTCAGAATAAATTGTCCTGGCAGGGGTATTTTTCGTTCAACGAAATAAAAGATATCTCGCAATCTTCAACAACCGTTTTTACAGCCTCAGAGAATGCTCTTTTCTCTAAAAATACAGCTCAGAACACGACCAAAATAACCACAACAGTCGATGGACTTTCGGGGCAGACCATTTCGGCTTTATACCATAGCGAAGGGTTTAAGAAAACCATAATTGGATACGAAAACGGACTAATGATTGTAGTAAATGAAACCGATGGCAGTATACTGAGAGTTATTGATATCATAAACAAACAATTGCCGGCCAACCTGAAAAGAATTAACCATTTTATGGAGTATAATGGTGTGATTTATGTTTCGTGCGATTTCGGAATTGTACAGTTCAATTTAACGAGTCTCAAATTTGGAGATACTTATTTTATAGGAGATAATGGGGCCGAAGTAAGAGTAAGACAAACGGCCTATTTTAATGGATTCTTCTACGCGGCAACTTCAAACGGAATCAAAAAAGCCAATAGTACAAATGCCAATCTTATTGATTTTAATCAATGGAGTCTGGTAGCTGCTGGCGACTGGAATAGTATCGAGTCTTTGGATTCTGAACTGATTGCGATAAGTTCGGCAGGATTTATACATCGATACAACTCCAATTCATTCGTTGGGTTTTTACAGCTCCCGCGACCTTCAGTTGACATGCGTGCTGTAAACCATAATTTAATAATCACAACGCCGGATATCGTTTATGTGTACAACAACCAAATGGTGTTGATGCGTCAGATTACCAATACACAGGTTTTGAATAATACTCTGAATTTTACCTGTTCGAGCCTTACAGGAGATCAGATATATATAGGAACAAAAGAACAAGGGCTGTTTTCATCAACACTTTCAGGGACTTCCGCTTTTCAAGAAAATACACCATCAGGACCGATTCGGAATAATATTTTTTCTTTAGATGCAGGTCCTGGCGAGCTTTGGGCTGTATATGGAGATTATGACACCTTTTATAATCCGTATAGTTTAGACAGTTATGGAGTGAGTAAATATAGCACTTCGGGCTGGCTGAATATTCCTTACTCGCAAGTTTTTGATGCTAAGTCAATAACACGGGTGATTATAAATCCCAGTAATGAAAAACAGGTTTTTGTAAGTTCCTTTTTTTCCGGATTGTTAAAAATAGAAAACGATACCCCGGTTCTATTGTACAATGAAAAAAATAGCGGATTAGAATCGATTTCGTTCGCAGGGCCTAACTATATAGATGTTCGTATTAATGGGACTGCTTTTGATAAAACGGGGAATTTGTGGGTAACCAATAGCAGGATTAAGAACGGATTAAAAGTTTTGAAAACCGATGGAAAATGGCAAAGTTATGCGACAAGTTCAATTCTTAAAGATGCTGAAACAACCAATTATGCCGGGATAGTGATCGACAAAAACAATACCAAATGGATGGCAACGAGTAATGACGGAGTAATTGCTTTTAATGAAAGTAACAATACTTTTAAAAAGATTACTTCCGGTGCTGATTTAGGGAATTTGCCAATTGAAGATGTGAGAGCTGTAGCACTTGATACGAAAAATCAACTTTGGATTGGTACCACAAAAGGACTGAGAGTTTTATCTAATGTTGGAGGTTTTCAGACCGAAAGCCAGCTAAAGGCAAATCCAATTATAATTATGGAAGATAATTTGGCTCAGGAGCTGCTTTATGAGCAATTTATCACATCGATCGCAGTAGACGGAGCAAATAATAAATGGATTGGTACAATTGATTCCGGGATTTTTATGGTGTCGCCAAATGGTCAGGAAACAAAATATCATTTTACAATAAACAATTCACCTTTGCCAAGTAATGTTATTAACGATGTCAAAATTAATAGTGTTACCGGTGAGGTTTTTATTGCGACCAACAAAGGAATGATTTCGTTTAAAGGAATTGCAACAGGAGCAAACGAAGATTTGAATAATGTTTACGTTTATCCAAATCCCGTGCGTCCTAATTATGCAGGAACCGTAAAAGTTGCCGGGCTTATTGATAAAGCCAATATTAAAATTACAGACATCGAAGGCAATTTAGTATACGAAACTACTTCATCAGGTGGAACAATCGAATGGGATACCACTGCTTTCGGAAAGTATAAAGTAGCTTCCGGGGTCTATATGGTTTTTATTTCAGCCGAAGATGGAAGTGAAACTAAAGTGAAAAAGGTGATGATAATTAGATAATTTGCTAATTGAGATAATTAGATTGCTAGATCATTAGAAAGAATTAAAATTTAACCTCTAAGCAGTCCAATAATCTAAAAATCCAACAATTTAAGCAGTCTAACCTCTAAGCAGTCTAACAATCTAATAATCCAATCTTGCTAATTAAAACCAAAGCAATAGTAATCTCATCGTTAAAATTTCAGGAGAAAAGCCTGATTGTAAAATGCTTTACACTTTCACACGGACTGAAATCCTATTTTGTACGTGATGCCTTTTCGAGTCGGAAAGCAAGTCAGAAAATTGCTTATTTTCAGCCATTGTCTATTCTTGAGATTGAGGCGGTACATAAAAACAAAGGAACTTTAGAAACTTTTAAAGAGATAAAAACAGCAGTACCTTTTCAAAGTATCCATACCGATCTGGTAAAAAGTACTATGGTTATGTTTTTGTCCGAAATGCTCCATTACTCCATTCAGGAGGAAGAAAAAAATGAAGCCTTTTTTGTGTTTTTAGAAACGGCATTAAGCTGGCTGGATCATCATGATGATATCTCGAATTTTCATTTGATTCTGCTTTTAGAAGCTACAAAGTATTTTGGTTTTTACCCTGATTTCTCAGAAGCAGAACTCCCTTACTTTGAAATGATCGATGGCGTTTTTACTTTGTTTCACGGAGCAAATACACTAACAGAACACGAAACCAATCTTTTTAAGAAACTGATAGATCTTAAATTCGAAAACGATCAGAAGGTTTTTCACGTAGCTGAAAGACAAGTGTTGCTGAAGGTTTTAATTGATTATTATGGTTTTCATCTGGAGGGTTTTAAAAGACCAAAATCACTTGATGTTTTGAAAGAGATATTTTCTTAAAACGGAATGCTATTTTTATATATTTGTGCAGGGAATTTTTATTAAAGTTTTGGTAAATATTTTTTATTATGTCAATTCGATAATGAAATTTCCAGCCTAATTATTAAATTTTTTAAAGAAAAAAAGCATGAAGAAAATTACTTTTTCTATTATTTTACTTTTTCTGGTTAGCCTTTCGGTTACAGCTCAAAGAAAATATGATGAAATCATCACTACAGAGAACAGTGTAAAAGACATGGTTCAAAACGAAATAACAGGAATTGTTGTTTTTAAAGAAGGAGGAACTGTAAAAGGTTTAGATCCTGAGACAAAAAAAATTGTTTGGACTTTAACAAAAGATGATTTTGGATCAACCTCTGCAGGTGATATTTTGACTGATCCAGATTTTGGGAAACTTTTTAAAGAAAAAAGTGACTTGTCAAGTGTTGCCGGAAGCCCTTATGTAGAGGCCTATATCAATAGTAAATATATTATTATTAATACTGATACAGGTAAAGTGGTTTATAATTCATCTAAAGAATCTTTCTGGGTAATGCAGTCAGATTTTATTCCTGAAACAGATGAGTATTTGCTTACTATGAAAAAAGACGGAGATATGGCAATTGCCTTATTAGATATGAAAACAGGAGAGTTAAAATGGAACACTACTGTAGATAAAGCAAAATCATTGTTTAGTTTTTCACTATCAGTAAAAGAATCTGCATTTACAAATAAAGCTACAGTACATGGATCAGTAATTTATTATTTATTGTACGGGAAATTATATTCATTCGACAGAAATTCAGGAAAATTAAACTGGAAAGCTGAAGAAGAGTACTCAAGATTCTTTTTGACTCAGAATGATAAAAATATTGTAGTAGTGAACAGTAAAGGTTTGTTTGCGGCCAAAGAATATTTAAATGTTTTGAATACAGAAAACGGAAAAAGTATCTGGAAAGAATCTATTAAAACAAAACGTGTTGTTTATTTAGAAGATTGGGGTACAAAATTATTAATTGCTCATTATGGCGGATTTAACTTTTTTGATCTAAATACAGGCGAAAAAGTTTGGAAAAAAGATGCTCGCGGAGATGGATTAAAAAGAGTAATTCCTATCGACGAGGATTTCTTATATGTTGCAGAAAATGAAATGATGCTGATCAATAAAGACGGAGAAAAACTTTGGAAAAAATTCATCGAAATTTCAGACGACAAAGAAGATCCAATTTACTACTTAGGAAAAGTAGGTGAAAAAGTAATGTACCTTACCGGAACTTACGGAAATATGGTTGATTATAAAACTGGAATTAAACTTTGGAAGCGTAACATCGGTTTTGATAAAAGTCGTCCGGTTTTACCAACTTATGACGAAGCTACAAATTCGTACTTGGTATATAATGATGAGAAATTATACAAATTCGATCCAAGTATTAAGGACAAACCAGAGCCTTTTGCTAAAGTAAACATCAAAAAGGAAAAAGAACTAAACAGTATCGAATTATTTCCTTGGGGTGTAGTGCTTTCAGGACCAGTTGAGGTAATGGGAGTTAATATGGATGGAACAATAAAATATCACCTTACTTATACACAACCAGGTGAAGGAACCAGACGTTTGCTTAAAAGTGCTGCAATTGCTGGAAGTATTGGTTTAGGAGTTGGATCAGCAGTAAGTGCTGCACAAGGTGCTGAGTTAACAATGACGTATCGTGATTCCAGCGGAAATATGAGGTCTACTGTTATTAAAGAAGAGGATAAATCAAAAAAGAACCAGGCTAAGAATATGGCTATGGCTTCAGCAGCTCTTGGTATTGTAGCTGCTAAATTTAATTCTCGTTTTAATGCGATGAAACAAAACAGAGACTACTCTTACATTTTTGCAAAAGCAGATAGTGGAGAAAAAGTTTTAGTGAAAGTTAGTAAAGCTGAAGGGACTGAAGTGGATAAAATTATCTTCAATAACACAAAACCTATTTATGAGGTAGATCCTGCGACGCAAAACATTTTTTATGTGTCTGACAAATCTATTCAAATTTTCAATAAAAAATAAACCAAATAAAAACCTAAAGCCATCAGAATTTATTTCTGGTGGCTTTTTTTTTGCCTATGAAAAAAACATTACTCTTAATTGCTTTGCTTGTAATTGGTTCAATTCAGGCACAAGAAAAGATAAGCTCAAAAAAGAAGAAATTTTTTATACCAGTAATTAAATATTCTTCATTCCCTATTCTTGATAATGCCTTAACACAAACCACGTTTTATCAAATGGATAAAGAATTGGTGCAGGAAGAGCTTGTCTTAAAGAAAAAATATTTTGATATAGAAGGTTTTATAAAGGATCCTGCAAATGGTAAGTTGAAAATTTATTTAACCATTGCACTTCCTAAGTACAATGCGACAAAAGTCGATAGCACATTCGATAAGAAAAAGAATAGCTGGCAATTTATGGTCTATTCTAATTATAGTGTGAAAATAAAAGTAGAAGCTAAATGTGGAGATAAACTTTTATTATCTGAAGATTTTAATAATACAGAATCGTATGTAATTGGAGGTTCTTATCAAAAAGAAAATGTAAAAGCCGCGATAGCTTTAAGTAATCAAAGAGTCGAACAAGCAGAAAAAGATAATGATTACACTGCAGAAGAATTGGGTATGGATAGGGTAATTTATCAATCTGTAGAAAAGATTCAGAATTATCTTAATTACAAATTTGCTTATACAATTGATGAATCCAAAGAAAAGTTTGAATTTGTAACTTCAAAAGGGCATTCAGAATACAAACAGATGCTGGATTTTGAGAATGAAATTACGGCTCAAATAGAAAAAATAACACTTGAAAAGGGGTTAGACGAGAAATTACTGGCGCCGCATTTACAATATTTAGAAAGTTTATTGGTCAAATATCCGCCTTCACCTGCAAACGAAAATATCCGGTTTATTGTAACAAACAATTTAGCCGAAACGTATTTTCTATTGGAAAATAAAGAAAAAGCATTGCAGTATGCAAATTTACTGATCGAAAATGACAAGCAGGATTCACGGGGCTCGGCTATTGTTAAAAGAGTAAATAGTGCCAATTTTGTTGACAAAAAAGTCAGAAGCCATACAACACGTTTTGCTGATCTTAAAAAATTAGGACTGAAAATCGCTGAAGAAAAAGAAGAAAAAAGATTAGCTTTCTTTGAGAAAATAGAGCAGCAGGATGCAGAGTGGGAAATCGAAAAATCGAATCGTGAGGCCAACTTAGAAAAAGCTAAAATGCAAAGATCTAATTTGCTTGATTCTATACCTTATCAGCTCAATGCTAATTTGCTGGCCAAAGTAATTGATAATTTAGGAGGAAGTCAGGCTTTAAAAAAAATCGAAAAAGCACATTTGTATTCTAAGCTTTCTATAGAGGGGAATAAAGTATCTCAAACGGAAGAAAGATGGGCAACTAACTCGAATTATCTTTTAAGAAAAAAAATGCCTGAAAGTTACTATGAGATTGTTAATGGAGCCGAAGCCTGGAGTCATGATGATCGCGAAAGTGGCGTAAATGCAAAATGGGCAAAACTCACCGCATACGATTACAGTAATTTATCTAAAAATTTAGATCCGGTAAATTTTTTAACCGATTTAAGACTTGATTTATGGAATAATTTTGAAGTTTTGCAAGATGAAATGTATGAAGGAAGAGTATGCTATCATTTGAATTATTTTGAGAAAACATTAAGTTCAGGAAATAGAACAATTCCTAAAACAGATTATCATGTTTTTATTGATAAAGAGAATTTTAATATCGTTTCTACCGAAAAAACAGAATTCGATAACGGTAACAAAAGTTTTTTCGAACGAAAACTTTTTGGCGATTACCGCCCCGTTGCAACATTAAATTCCGGAAAAATTCCACATAAGATTAATTATGAAATCGAAGATTTTAACGGAGAAACCCTTTATCAGGAAATACGCGAAAAAGTAGAGGTTAATCCCGTTTTTGGAAATCGAATTTTTATGAAAGAAGTGTATTTCGGAGGCTTTAAATAGTCTTTGTTGTCTTTTTGAAAAAGAATAATCAGAATTGATTAGTTTTTGGTTTATAGACTCGGTTTTCTGAGTTGGATGCCGGAAATTAATCAATTCTTTTGTTTTAGGGCGTATTATCTCAACAAAAGTTTGTGAAATTTAAAGAAATTGATGGTCAATAATCCAAAATTCCTTACTTTCGCACCTCGTTTAAGAAAAGTATAAAATGAGCACAAAATTTACTGAATACAAAGGACTTGACTTACCAACAGTAGCGTCAGAAGTACTTGATTTTTGGAAGAAAGAAAATATATTTGAAAAGAGTGTAAGTACCCGTGAAGGTGCTGAGCCTTATGTGTTTTTTGAAGGTCCGCCTTCAGCAAACGGATTACCGGGAATTCACCACGTGATGGCTCGTGCAATTAAAGATATTTTTTGTCGTTACAAAACTCAAAAAGGTTTTCAGGTAAAAAGAAAAGCCGGTTGGGATACTCACGGGTTGCCTGTAGAATTAGGTACCGAAAAAGAACTTGGAATTACAAAAGAAGATATTGGGAAAACCATTTCTATCGAAGAATATAACGAAGCGTGTAAAAAAACCGTAATGCGTTATACCGATGTATGGAATGATTTGACCGAAAAAATGGGATATTGGGTAGATATGGAAGATCCGTATGTAACTTATAAACCAAAATATATGGAATCGGTTTGGTGGCTTTTGAAACAAATCTACGATAAAGGTTTGCTATACAAAGGATACACCATTCAGCCTTACTCACCTAAAGCCGGAACAGGATTGTCTTCTCACGAAGTAAATCAGCCCGGAGCTTATCGTGATGTTACCGATACTACCATCGTAGCACAATTTAAAACAATACCAGAAACACTGCCTTCCTTCTTGAAAGGTTTTGGAGATATTCACATCCTGGCCTGGACGACTACGCCATGGACATTACCATCGAATACCGCTTTGACAGTTGGGCCAAAAATTGATTATGTTTTAGTGAAAACGTTCAATCAGTATACTTTTGAGCCAATCAATGTGGTTCTAGCAAAAAACTTGGTAGGGAAACAATTCGGAAAAGGATTTTTTGCCAGCGAAGACGATGCTGATTTTGATAAAGTGAAAAATGGCGACAAGCAGCTTCCGTATAAAATTGTAGCAGAAGCAAAAGGAGCTGATTTAGCAGAAATTCGTTATGAGCAATTATTGCCATACGTGCTGCCTTATCAGAATCCTGAAAATGCATTCAGAGTAATCACAGGAGATTTTGTGACCACAGAAGATGGAACGGGAGTAGTGCATACTGCGCCTACTTTTGGTGCTGATGATGCTAAAGTAGCAAAAGAAGCAAAACCGGAAGTACCGCCAATGTTGGTTTTAGATGAAAATGGTACTGCAGTCCCTTTAGTAGATTTACAAGGGAAATTTACTTCTCATGTAGGTGATTTGGCAGGAAAATATGTGAAAAATGAATATTATGATGCAGGTCAGGCGCCAGAGCGTTCTGTAGATGTTGAAATTGCTATTCGATTAAAAGAAGAAAATAAAGCCTTTAAGGTTGAAAAATACGTACATAGTTATCCACACAGTTGGAGAACTGATGAGCCGTTATTATATTATCCGCTAGACTCATGGTTTATTAAAGTAACCGATGTCAAAGATAGAATGTTCGACCTGAACGAAACTATCAATTGGAAGCCTAAGTCTACTGGTGAAGGACGTTTTGGAAACTGGCTGAAAAATGCTAACGACTGGAACTTATCTCGTTCTAGATATTGGGGGATTCCATTGCCAATTTGGAGAACTGAAGACAAAAAAGAAGAAGTTCTTATTGGTTCTGTTGAAGAATTGTATAATGCGATTGAAAAATCTATCGAAGCAGGTTTTCAAAAAGAAAACCCATTCAAAGGTTTCGAAATCGGAAATATGTCTGAATCAAACTATGATTTAGTTGACCTGCATAAAAATGTAGTTGACGGAATTACTTTGGTTTCAGCTTCAGGCCAGCCAATGAAACGTGAAAGCGATTTGATTGACGTTTGGTTTGATTCGGGAGCGATGCCGTATGCACAATGGCATTACCCTTTTGAGAATAAAGATAAAATCGATGAGAATAAAGATTTCCCTGCGAATTTCATCGCAGAAGGTGTCGATCAGACTCGTGGATGGTTTTATACACTGCACGCAATCGGGACTTTGGTTTTCGATAAAATTGCGTACAAAAATGTCGTTTCGAATGGTTTAGTTCTGGATAAAAATGGACAAAAAATGTCGAAACGTTTAGGAAATGCAACGGATCCTTTTGAAACAATTAAGGAGTACGGTCCTGATGCCACACGTTGGTACATGATCTCTAATGCAAATCCATGGGATAACTTAAAGTTTGATATTGAAGGAATTGCTGAGGTTCGCCGAAAATTCTTCGGAACCCTGTATAATACGTATTCATTCTTCTCGTTATATGCCAATATTGATGGATTTAAATATGCAGAAGCTGAAATTCCGTTAAACGAAAGACCGGAAATCGATCAGTGGATCATGTCGGAATTACATACTTTAATAAAATTTGTTGACGAATGTTACGAAGATTATGAGCCTACGAAAGCAGCAAGGGCGATTTCAGACTTCGTTCAGGAAAACTTAAGTAACTGGTACGTTCGTTTGTGCCGTCGTCGTTTCTGGAAAGGAGAATACGCCCATGATAAAATCGCAGCCTATCAAACACTTTACACTTGTTTATTAACGATAAGCAAATTAAGTGCTCCGATCGCTCCTTTTTTCATGGATAAATTATACCGCGATTTAACAGGTTCTACGCAAACAGAGCAATTTGCCAGTGTTCACTTGGCAGAGTTCCCGAAATTTGTCGAAAACTTTGTTAATAAAACGTTAGAAAGCAAAATGCAGAAGGCGCAAACTATATCGTCTTTGGTTTTGTCACTGCGTAAAAAGGAAATGATTAAAGTGCGTCAGCCTTTGCAAAAGGTAATGATTCCGGTACTTGACGAGAATCAGAGGGCTGAAATTGAAGCAATTTCTGAACTTGTAAAAGCAGAAGTTAACGTTAAAGAGATTGTGCTTTTAGACGATGATTCAGGTATTTTGGTGAAACAGATTAAGCCTAATTTTAAAGCTCTTGGGCCACGTTTTGGAAAAGATATGGGATTGATTTCCAAAGAGATACAGTCTTTTTCGGCAGATCAGATCAATCAGTTGGACAAGCAGGGAGCATTGGATATTGTAATTGCAGGAAATACCGTAACTTTATCATTAGAAGATGTCGAAATAACATCTCAGGATATTGAAGGCTGGCTGGTTGCAAATTCAAACGGAATTACGGTTGCACTTGATATTACAATTTCGGAAGAATTGAAAAACGAAGGAATCGCGAGAGAATTGGTAAACAGAATTCAAAATATTCGTAAAGATTCAGGATTTGAAGTTACCGATAAAATTAAAGTTCAAATAAAAAGAAGCGGCCTTTTAGAAGAGGCAATTCTAAAAAATGAAGACTATATTAAGTCTGAGACATTGACTGATGATTTGGTTTTTGTTGACGCTTTGGAAAACGGCACAGAAATTGAATTTGATGACATTAAAACAATGATATTAATTTCAAAATAATATAAGATGATAGATGAAATTACAAGATACTCTGATGCTGATTTAGCAGAGTTCAAAGAAATAATTCAAAGCAAAATACAAAAAGCACAAGCTGATCTGGATTTGATAAAGAGTGCTTATATGAACGATTTGAATAACGGAACAGATGATACTTCTCCAACTTTTAAAGCATTTGAAGAAGGAAGCGAAACAATGTCTAAAGAAGCAAACTCACAGTTGGCAATCAGACAGGAAAAGTTTATACGCGATCTAAAAAACGCATTATTCCGTGTTGAAAATAAAACCTATGGTATTTGTAAAGTAACAGGTAAATTAATCAGCAAAGAAAGGCTTAAAATCGTTCCTCATGCTACAATGAGTATCGAAGCTAAAAACTTGCAGAGATAATTTTCAATTTTAATACTCCATAAAATAGACGCTCCTTACCAGGGGCGTTTTTTTTTGTTTAATGTTTAAATCGTTTTGTTTAAGGAGTGACAGGATCGTAAAAAAGGAATTGTATTACAAATTATTTAAATGTTGTAAAAAAAATACAGTTTGCTTTTGTAGGAATTTTTGAAGCGATAATTTGAAGCCTCAAAAGGAGTAAAAATAATTAGAACTGCCAAGTTTGGAAGGCAGTTCTAATTAAAAAAGAAGGCTTGTGATTAAGCCAGATTTTTTTCCAGTTCTAATTTGTGTTTTCTTAAAACAGCTCTTGTCATTCCTAAATTTGCTTTAGTAGAATCAGCAGCAAGATAGATCATGAATTTTTTGTTGGGAGAAATGTCGATGATGTGAATTTGATTCGAAAGTGTAATCAAAATGTCTTCGATCTCCTGGTTTAAATTTAAAGCTTTTACAGCACTTAATTTTGCTTTTACCACTTCGAGGTTGTAAGCTGCTGCAAGTTCAGGATCAAATGCCGGATCTGTTGTCAGGTTTCCAAAGCTTAATCCTGATTCGATTTCTGTTACAGCTACTGCAATAAAGCCGTTTACGTTAGTTTTCATTTCATTCAAAAAAACGTTTAAAAAGTCATTACTCATAGTTTTCGGGGTTTGGTGTTAATAGAAATATGTTATTTTAACAGTGAATTTTTGCTTAACTCAGCAGCAGTTTCCTCGGTCGATCGTAATAATAAACCCAGATTGCTTCCGTCTTTTGAAAATGTAATAATGAAATTTGTGCCGCTTATTTTGTTTCCGATAATAACTCCTTCTGAGGTTTTTAAAAAGAGTTGTTTTAATGAGCCTTTTTCAAGATCTAATAATAATTTGTCGCTCATCGATACTATGGCAGAGCTCATTGCGGCAATACTGTCTGCATAGTCTAAGTGAAGTGATGTGATTAGTTTTCCTTTTCCATTGATAATTAATGCTGCGGAAGATTTGGTATGAAGCAGAAAATCGTTTAGAGTAGTTGTGATTTCATTCATATTTGTAGGATTTAAGAAAGTTGTTAAATTCTTTTCGTTTTAATACCGTATAAAGGGTAAATATGATCTTTTAATCTAAACAAGTGTTAATTTTTATTAACAAATATAAATTAAATTATGTATCATTGTAATACCAAATCGTGAATAATTTTATTTATTTAACATTAAAATCTTGTAAAATGGCTAAAGTGTTGAAATTTAAAGAGGTAAGCTCTGATGTGGAGCACAGAATGAAAGAGTTTGAAAAGATTCGTATTCAGTTTAAGACTCAGGTCAAGAAAACGGAGGCTAAGAACGCAGCAGCAGGAAAAGAGGGGAAAGGACTCTTTAAGTCGATTTCAGAATTCTTCGCTGATCCTCCTAAAAAGTCAGCGCAGTCAAATGTTAGAAAATAGATTCTCCATATAGTTGATGAGTTGATGTAATACCTGCTCGTTTGTCCTTAAAAACAATTAACGCTCCATTGGGAGCGTTTTTTTTGATTAAATTGTTATTTTTGCCGCATCAAAATTTAATAAAATGTCATTACGAAAAGCGTATTTGCTTATATTCTTAGTTTTAATTGTTGATCAGCTTTCAAAAATCTATGTAAAAACAAACTTTGTTCTGGGAGATGAAGTGGTAGTTTTTGACTGGTTTAGAATTCATTTTATTGAAAATGAGGGAATGGCCTGGGGAACTAAAATTCCCGGAGAATATGGTAAATTGATTTTGACTGTTTTCAGAATCTTTGCTGTATTCGGAATTGGATATTGGTTAGCCGATTCGGTTAAGAAGCGTTATTCTAATTATTTAATTGTTGCCATTGCTTTAATTTTTGCCGGAGCTGCCGGTAATATAATCGATTCAGTATTTTACGGAGTTATTTTTGACGCGAGTCAGGGTAATTTGGCAACGCTTTTCTCACCGGAACCTTATGGAACATGGTTTCATGGTTTGGTTGTAGACATGTTTTACTTTCCGATCTGGAGAGGTACTTTGCCTGGCTGGTTTCCTCTATGGGGTGGTGAAGAAGTTTCTTTTTTTAATGCGATCTTTAATGTTGCCGATGTGGCAATTTCTACAGGAGTAGGTATATTGTTGGTTTTTAATAAAAGAGCATTTCCTAAAACAGCATAATTTTTGTAAAAAGTCTAAAATATTTAATTTCCAAATTCCAATAACTGCATGTGATAAATGCATCAGATATTGGAATTTGGAATTTTGCATTATTGCGATTTAGAGCCTGTTTAAAATTAATGTGTTATTTTTACCCTACGAAAAACCAAACTTATGCAAAGTCCGTCTTTCTCTATCTATGATGCATCTGCAGGCTCCGGAAAGACCTATACTTTGGTAAAAGAGTATCTTAAAATTATTCTTTCTTCTCCACGGAACGATGCTTATCGCAACATTTTGGCAATTACATTCACCAATAAAGCAGTTCATGAAATGAAAAGCCGTATTGTTGGGAGTTTGTCTGAGTTTGCAAAAGAGGAGCCATCTGCAAAAGCAGTCGATTTGATGGAGGATTTGTCTCGGGATACCGGACTTTCTATTATTAAAATTAAAACAAAATCCCAGAATATTATCAAGCACTTAATTCATAATTATGCTGCTTTTGATATTTCTACCATCGATAAATTTACACATAAAGTAATTCGTGCTTTTGCACATGATCTTAATCTGCCAATGACTTTTGAAGTCACTTTGGATACCGAGAATTTATTGATTGAGGCAGTTGATGCTATAATTGCACAAGCCGGTCAGGACGAAACATTGACTAAGCTGCTCGTTGATTTCACGATGGAAAAAACCGACGACGATAAAAGTTGGGATGTTTCTCGAGAAATCTTAGAAACGGGTAGACTGGTTCTGAATGAAAACAATCGGAATGAAATTTCTCATTTTCAGGATAAATCTATTGAAGAGTTTATTGAGATCAAGAAAAAAATGCTCGCTTTGTGTAAAGAACTCGAGTCTGAAAATGAAAATTTTGCGATTGAGGCACTTGCTTTAATCGAAAAAAACGGAATCGATTTGAAGTCATTCTCTCGCGGAACTTTTCCAAACCATTTAGAAAGTATTCGTGACGGGAAATTTAATCCCCGAAATAAAACTTTTCACGAATTCGATGATATTGCTATTAATAAAACGGCAAAGGACCGTGCGTTAATAGAAAATATAATCCCTGAACTGCTTCAGATTCTGGTAAAAATCTATAAGAATTTCGAAAAAAGAGATTTCTATAAAGCCTTTCTGAAAAATATTACACCGCTTTCGCTATTGAATACCGTTAGTAATGAATTGGCTAAAATTCAATCCGAACAAAATGTGCTGTCGATTTCTGAATTCAACGCCATTATTCACCGTGAAATTCAGAACCAGCCCGCACCTTTTATTTATGAGCGTTTGGGAGAGAAATACCGTCATTTTTTTATCGATGAATTTCAGGATACCTCTGAAATGCAGTGGCAGAATCTGATTCCGCTGATTCATAATTCCCTTTCCGGAGAAGACGATTTTGGAAATAAAGGGACACTGATGATAGTGGGAGATCCGAAACAGTCTATTTACCGATGGAGAGGGGGAAAAGCAGAGCAGTTTATAGAATTAGGAAAAGAAGAAAATTCTTTTTTTAACCATAAAAAAGAGGTTAAGCATTTAGATACAAATTACCGCAGTTATAGTGAGGTAATTGAATTCAATAATGATTTTTTTAAATTAATTTCGGCCGAATTTACCAATGAAGATTACAAAGATTTGTATGAAAATCATAGTTTTCAGAACATAAATTCAAAGAAAGGAGGGTATGTCAATATCTCTTTTCTTCCTGTAATCGAGAAATCAGATTATGCAGACGAAGAAGAAGTGGTTGAGAAATCAGATTTGTATGTTTTGGCGACTTTAAATACCATTCAAAAAGTTGTTCGGGAAGGTTTTGAATACAAGGACATTGTAATCTTAACCCGAAAAAGAGATCAGGGAATCGCAATTGCGAACTATTTAACGGAGCAAAATATTCCACTTTTGTCATCTGAAACCCTAATGATTCAAAATGCAACAGAGGTGCGTTTGATTGTTTGTCTGCTGAAATATTTAAACAATAGTGCTGATTTAGAGTCGAAAGCTAATTTTCTTCATTTTTTGGGATCAAATAAAGAAGTTAAGATGCCGATTCATGATTTTATTGCCTTAGGGATGTCTCAAAAAAAGGAAGGTGATTTTGAAAAATGGCTTTTAACTTTTGATGTCTCACTTTCTTTTGAAGATGTTCGTAAAAAATCCTTGTATGAGGCGGTTGAAATTATAATTGCGAAATTTATTCTTCCTGATGAAGGAAATGCATATGTTCAGTTCTTTTTGGATATCGTTTTAGAACGAGACATGAGAAATCAGGCAGGAATAGCTGATTTTTTAAGTTATTGGGATAAAAATGCAGAGAAATTTAGCATTCCGTCTCCTGAAGGAAACAATGCGGTTCGCATCATGACAATTCATAAATCAAAAGGATTAGAATTTCCGATCGTTATTATGCCATTTGCAGAAGAAGACTACAATCGAAAGCCAAAAGATAAATTATGGCTGGATACCGAAGATGCGAATTTGGATGTTCCGAAAGCTTTAATTGATAACAGCAGTGCGGTTGAAGGTTTCGGTGAGAATGCTTCGGCAGTTTTTAATTTGAAGAAACAAGAAGAACTGCTGGATAATATAAACGTTTTGTATGTGGCTTTGACACGTGCAGAGGAACAATTGTATGTAATATCGCAAGGAATGAAAGAACGGAAAGATGGTGAATTGCCTAACAATATGGCTTCCTTTTTTATTCGGTATTTAATGCATAAAGGGGGTTACGACACGGAACGATCAGAGTATGAGTTTGGTAGTAAGAGCAGGCTTTCGAATGCTGTAAAATCAGTTGATTTGGTGAAGACAATTCCTGTTGTTTCGGAAGTTTTAAATCCAAAAAACATCAAGATTGCACAACGGGAGGCTTTAATGTGGGGAACGCATCAGCAGGAAGCAATCGCTTATGGTAATATAGTTCACGAAATTCTGGCTTTTGTTAAGGATCGGTCGGATGTGGATCTGGCAATTACAAAAGGAATTGAAAATGGGCTTATTACAAATGATCAGGTTGATATGGTTTTAAAGACACTTCAGGAGATTGTGAATCATCCGGAGCTGAGTATTTGTTTTGATGGAAATGCAACTGTTTTGAATGAACAGACAATTGTTCAGAAAGAAGGCAGGATTTTAAAACCCGATCGTATTGTTCTGACTTCAAATAAAGAAGCCTATTTGTTAGATTATAAAACAGGAGTGATAAATTCGAAGTATGCAAAGCAAATTCAGGAGTATGAGGAGGCTATAGAGGATTTGGGGTATAAAGTGTTAAAAAAAGCGTTGGTATACATCGGATCAGAAATCGATGTAGTAAATTTGTGAAAAAATTAATCAGATGTTAAAGGTTTGACTAGGTGTTTTTGTCTTAAGTTGTTAATTTTTAACGTTTTAAATAAATAGAAATGTACGGTAAAATAAAAGAACATTTGCAAAATGAGTTGCAAACAATTGAAGAAAACGGAATTTTCAAGAAAGAACGCATTATAACTTCGGCACAAGATGCTGAGATAACGATTTCTACAGGAGAAAAAGTTTTGAATTTTTGTGCCAACAATTATTTAGGGCTTTCATCACACCCAGAAGTAGTAAAAGCAGCAAAAGATGCTATGGATACACACGGTTTTGGGATGTCGTCAGTACGTTTCATTTGCGGAACGCAGGATATTCATAAAACTTTAGAGAAGAAGATTGCAGATTTTTATGGTACAGAAGATACTATTCTTTATGCAGCAGCTTTTGATGCTAATGGTGGTGTTTTCGAACCTTTGTTAGGAGAGAATGACGCTATTATTTCAGACAGTCTGAATCATGCGTCTATTATTGACGGAGTTCGTTTGTGTAAAGCAGCGCGTTATCGTTATGAGAACAGTAATATGGAAGATTTGGAGCAGCAATTAATTAAAGCAAATGAAGCTGGAGCACGTTTCAAATTAATTGTTACTGATGGGGTTTTCTCAATGGACGGACTGGTAGCGCCTCTTGATAAAATTTGTGACCTGGCAGATAAGTATGATGCGATGGTGATGGTAGATGAGTGCCATGCTGCAGGATTTATCGGGGCAACCGGAAAAGGAACTCTCGAAGCAAAAGGAGTTATGGGAAGAGTTGATATTATTACCGGAACTCTAGGTAAAGCTTTAGGTGGAGCAATGGGAGGTTATACGACTGCTAAAAAAGAAATTATTGAGTTATTGCGTCAGCGTTCAAGACCATATTTATTCTCAAACTCACTAGCACCGGCGATTGTTGGGGCCTCAATTAAGGTGTTTGAATTATTGGAAAAAGACACTACGTTGAGAGATAAATTAGAATGGAATACAAATTACTTTAAAGAAGGAATGAAAAAAGCCGGTTTTGATATCATTGATGGAGATTCAGCAATCGTTCCGGTGATGTTATACGATGCGAAATTGTCGCAGACTATGGCAAATGAATTATTGAAACAAGGCATTTATGTAATCGGATTCTTCTTCCCTGTAGTGCCTAAAGAAAAAGCGAGGATTAGAGTGCAATTATCGGCTGCGCATACAAAAGAGCACTTAGACAGGGCTATAGATGCTTTTACAGTTGTCGGACAAATGTTAAAAGTTATATAATTCCCACTTTGGTCGAATTTTTGTAGGTTTTTTTTAACATTTCATTTTGTATTTAAAAATTTTGGTGTTACTTTTGCTTGTAATTAACTAAATTGTAATTAAAAAAAATTAAGTATGAAACATCTTAACAAACTTTTAGTTGCTGTGATGATGGTGATGGGTTTAAGTTCTCACGCACAAGACAGCAACAATCCATGGGCTATCTCTTTTGGAGTTAATGCCGTTGATACTAGAACAAGTTCTGGATCAGGAAATGGTTTTTTCGATCAACACTTTTCTCAGCCATTCGCTGTAAAAGACAACTGGAATATTCTTCCTTCTTTATCTTACATTGGTGTAAATAGATATGTAGGTAGCGGTTTTTCTGTTGGTTTACAAGGATCTGTGAACAAGATTGATAAATTTGTTGTTTTTAACAAGACTGCTGCGGGCCATGATGGTAGAGGTAATCTTGTAACTAATCCTGGTGACTTGATGTATTACGGAATTGATGCTACTATTAAATATAGCTTCCAGGAATTAATCAAATCTAAAGTAATCGATCCTTCGTTATCTGTTGGTGGAGGTTACACTTTCTTTGGAGATAGCAGCTACGGAACTGTTAACCCAGGTGCTGGTGTTACTTTTTGGTTTACTGATGCTATCGGTCTTGAGCTTGCTACAAGATACAAATGGTCAGTTAGTGGGGATAGATTAGATAAATCTGGAGCTCCAGATGCTCCATCTCACTTTCAACACACTGCAGGTCTAGTTTTCAAATTCGGAGGTAAAGATACTGACGGAGACGGAATCTACGATAAAGATGATGCTTGTCCAGATGTTGCTGGTTTAAAACAATTCAACGGATGTCCTGATACTGACGGAGACGGAATCGTTGACGCTTCTGACGCTTGTCCAGATGTATTTGGTTTAGCTGCATTAAACGGATGTCCTGATACTGACGGAGACGGAATTGCTGATAAAGATGACGCTTGTCCAGATGTTGCTGGTTTAGCTGCTTTAAAAGGTTGTCCTGATACTGACGGTGATGGTATCGCTGACAAAGATGACAAATGTCCTACAGTTGCTGGTCCTAGAGAAAATGGTGGTTGTCCTTTCTTAGACGCTGACAAAGACGGTGTAGCTGATAAAGATGACGATTGTCCTACAGTTGCTGGTCCTGCTTCTAACAGAGGTTGTCCTGAAGTAACTACTGAAGCTTTAGAAGATCTTAAAGTTCAAGCTAGAGCGGTTTACTTTAACTCAGGAAAAGCTACTTTCAAAACTGGTGACAAAGAAACTCCAGCTAGATTAGATGCTATTAAAGAAATCCTTAAAAACTATCCAAACGCGAAATTCTCTATTGAAGGACACACAGATAGTACAGGTTCTGCAAAAATCAACGACAAACTTTCTCAAGAAAGAGCTGACGCTGTGAAAAATGCATTAATCGAAAGAGGTGTAAATGCTGAGAACTTAGAGTCTAAAGGATTCGGATCTTCTCAACCAGTTGCAAGCAACAAAACTGCTGCAGGTAAAGCACAAAACAGAAGAACAGAAATTAAACACATTGGTTCTAAATACCAAGGTAAAATCTAATTTACTGTTTAAATAAATACTAAAAGCCATTCTTAATTGAATGGCTTTTTTTATTTTTATCACATGATAAATACTTCTTTTCTCGGGAAAATAGCGACGGTTATAATTCAGGACTATTCAGATAAACTTGCTGAGACAACTGTTATTTTGCCTAATAAAAGAGCGAAAGTTTTTTTAATTGAAGCCCTGAAAAATGAGACTAAGAAAACAATACTTTCGCCTGAAATTATTAGTATTGAAGATTTTGTACAGGACGTAGCCTCGATCCGATCCGTTGATTCAATTGAGCTTTTGTTTGAGTTCTATGAAGTGTATCTTTCCGTAACCGAGAAACAATATCAGCAGTCTTTT
This sequence comes from Flavobacterium sp. N502540, assembly GCF_025947365.1. NCBI lineage: Bacteria > Pseudomonadati > Bacteroidota > Flavobacteriia > Flavobacteriales > Flavobacteriaceae > Flavobacterium > Flavobacterium sp. N502540. Next base: position 1,326,140 of record NZ_CP110012.1, on the reverse strand, counting down.
GAATTATTTGCCAATTGGGCAAAAACGCTTCTGCAGGATTTTAATGAAATCGATCGCTATCTGTTAGACCCTTCACACGTCTTGTCCTATTTGAATGATATTGAAGACATCAAAAAATGGGGGATTGAAGTCGAGAACAAAACCAAGCTTTTAGAGAATTATATTGATTTCTGGAAACTTCTTCCATTGTATTATGATTCCCTATACAATCATTTACTGAATAAATCAATTGGATATCAGGGACTAATTTATCGTGAAGCTGTAAACAATCTCAATCACTTTTCGAATACCGTTTCAAATCGTAGTTTCATTTTTGCAGGATTTAATGCTTTGAATGCAGCGGAAGAAAAAATTGTGCAGCATCTTTTGGCTTTAGATCAGGCCAGGATTTATTGGGATGTTGATCAGACTTTCTTAAATGATCCGTATCATGATGCAGGACTTTTTGTAAGACGGTTTAAAGAAAATTGGAAACACTATAAAGCTCATCCGTTTGAATGGATAGTAGATGATTTTTCGCAGACTAAAAACATTCAGATTATAGGGACACCCAAAACTATTGGTCAGGCAAAACTGGCGGGTAGTATTATCGAAAATATTATCACAGAAAACCCAACTACTGCTTTAGATAAAGTGGCTATTGTACTGGGTGAGGAAAATTTACTGATGCCGGTTTTATATTCCCTGCCTTCTTCCGTTGGAAGTCTGAATATTACAATGGGTTATTCGGGAAAGAACAACCCGTCGCAGATATTAGTTGCGAAATTGTTTAGAATGCATACCAATGCGCTTTCGCGTAAAGGAGAAAGTTATGTTTTTTATTATAAAGATATACTTGATATTCTTACACATCCTTTGGTTGAACCTTATGCCAATGCCAGTAATTTGGTTCGGATTATCAAGGAAAATAATTACACTTTTATTACACATAATCGGGTTTTAGAACTCAATTTGAATCCAACGCCATTGTTTGATCTGCTTTTTCAAAAGTGGGAGAATGGGTCGATTGCTGTTCTTGAAAATGTTTCGGCACTTTTACTTTTGATAAAAGAAAATTTCAGCAATGACAATGAGGAGGAAAAAATTGCGAAAGCTTTTGTTTATGCCGTTTTTAAAGTAATTAATAAGCTGATCAATTATTACACAAAACACAATCACATTGATAACATAGACACTTTGCATGCGATCTATAAACAGATTATTGATGTTGCTGAAGTTTCGTTTGAAGGGGAGCCTTTACGCGGACTGCAAATTATGGGGGTTCTGGAAAGTCGTGTGCTTGATTTTGATACCGTAATTGTAACATCGATGAATGAAGGGAAGTTTCCGGCTGGAAAATCTCAAAATTCATTTATTCCCTATGATGTTAAAAACGAACTGGGATTGCCTACTTTTAAAGAGAAAGATGCCATTTATACCTATCATTTTTATCATTTATTGCAAAGAGCTCAAAACATCTATCTGATTTACAATACAGAAAATGATGGATTGGATGCAGGAGAACGAAGCCGTTTCATCACGCAATTGGAGGTAGAGAAACAAAAGAAGCACAACTTAACGTTTGACATTTATAATCCCGTTTTACCAACAACGGCTTATCAGCCTATGGTGGTTCCCAAGTCTGAGGCTGTGATAGATCGTTTAAAAGAAATCGCACTTGCCGGTTTTTCTCCTTCTGCTTTGACGAGTTACATCCGAAATCCGATAGACTTTTATTTCCAAAAAATATTGAGAATTAGAGAAGTAGAAGAAGTTGAGGAGAATATAGCATTGAATACTCTTGGGACTATTATTCATGAAACGTTGAAAACGCTTTATGAACCCTTTATTGGAAAGTTCATTTCGGAAACAGATCTCGAAAATTGTTTCAAGTTACTGGATGCTGAAGTTTTAAATCAGTTTAAATTGGTTTATAAAGAAGGTGAGATAAAAAAAGGGCGTAATCTTTTAGCCTTTGAAGTAGCGAAACGAAATGTCTCTAATTTTTTGAAAATGGAATTAGAATCTCTTAAAAATGGAGATGCGGTTCAGATCATAGCTTTGGAGGAAACATTTGAACGCGAATTAAATCATCCGGATTTGCCGTTTCCTGTTTTGATTAAAGGAAACGTGGATCGTATTGAATTGCGCAACGGGAAAATCCGAATTATTGATTATAAGACAGGAAAAGTTGAAAAGACGAATGTTATCCTGAAATCATGGAATGGATTGACTCAGGAGCTTAAAAATGATAAAATTATTCAGGTTTTGGCTTATGCCTTTATGTTTGAAACCAAAGCGAAAGAAATCCCGATAGAAGCGGGTATAATTTCTTTTAAAAATCTTAAATCAGGTTTTTTGCCTTTTACATTCAAAGAAGATAAAGAGATTACTACTACAGTTTCCAGAGAAATTTTGAGTAATTATTTAGAGGAAATCGTATTACTGTTAAAAGAGATTTTTGACCCGACAATTTCTTTTGAAGAGAAAATGGATTAATCGTCTTTATTCAGAATATCATTTTTTATGGTTTCCTGATGAAAAAAGCGATCTCATTTCTGGAATTATATCAAAAAGCGGCTTTTTTTAAATGAATTTTATGAAGTAAAATGTTATAATTTTTATGGAGTATATTTCTTTTTGATGAATTTATCTACAAATTTCACTCTTTAAACAAGCAAAGCATAAACTATAAACAAAAGTGATTCAAGGGGTTAGAATTAGTGCATAAAAGGAATAACTTTGCCAAAATTTTTAAAAAGAAATTTTTAAAAAAGTATAAATTTTTGCCCCCAACAAAAAGAAGAAAAGGCTGTTTCGATAATTTTTCGGAACGGTCTTTTTTTATGTTGAAGGCTGTGATCTAAGAGAAAAATTGGGACAAAACGGTTTTTAATTCCTCTTTGTTTTCAATATGACTCATATGTCCGTCTTCAAAAGAAATAAGTTCTGCCGTAGTATCGTCTATCTGGGTGCGGGAGTCTTCGTAATCTAAAACAGGATCTTTTTTTCCTAGAATCAATAAAACCGGAAAAAGGTTTTGTTGTAAAAGTGCTTCTCTGTCTTTTCTGATTTTCATTCCTTCGAGTGAAGCTATAATTCCCTGCAAAGGTGTTTGGAGAGCCTGTGTTTTTACTTTTTCAATTTCGTCTGTTAATCGGATTCGGTTGTTCTCGCTAAACAAATTACCAATAGCCAGACTCACAAAAGTTACATAATTTTGTTTGACTGCTTTGATAGCCCGTGTTCGGTTAAGTTTCCTTTCCGGACTATCCTCCCTTGAAGTAGAATTGAGTAAAACCAGTTTCTGAATATTTTTTGGAAACAATTCGGCGAAAGCCAGACCGACATAACCGCCCATCGAATGTCCGACAACAGTAGCTTTTTCAATTTTTAAATGATTCAGGACTTTCTGAACAGCATTGGCATTGTCTTCCATCGTGTGCACATATCCCAAAGAATCCGACTCGCCGTGTCCCAGTAAATCGATCGTAATGATGCGATGTTTTTCGGAGAAAAAATCAACATAGTTTTTCCACATTTTTTTATTTTCCAGAAAGCCGTGAAGGAATACAATTGCATTTCCAGTTCCCGAATCTGAGTATGATATTTTGGTATTTTTATATAGAATGCTCTTCATCATGATAATTTTTGCAAAAATAATCTTTTGAATATTAACAGACGAATATTATACTTAGCAGCTATTGAATAAAAGTAAAAAGAGTTTCTATTTTTTGAATTTTAAATGTGCAAAAGATCTTAAGGAGATTATTTCTCATATTTTTAACAAATCAATTGTAGTGTCTTGTAAAGTGTTAAAAAATGACTAGTTTTACTTCTTTTTTAATAATAAAATTACTAAATTATATGAGGTCAACTTTACTCTGTATTTTCTTTTTAATTAATGTTCAATTTGCTTTTTGTCAGTGGGTAAATCTAAATACAGGTTTAAGTGATGATTTAACAGGAGTTGTTTTTCTGGGGAATAATGGTTTTGTTTCCGGAAAAAAAGGACTTTACTATACTTCAAATGGAGGTGAAGGAGCTTCAAGTTGGAAGAGATTTGAAATAACTGATGGAAGTGAGGATGCTAATATTTACAACAATACGGCTTTTAGCCATTGTTATTCAGATATGACAGGTTCAGCTTCTTCAGGAGTTGTTTTTGCTTGTGGACAGAATGTATTGACAAAACAGGCCATTATAATGAAAATTGAACTACCATCACTTAGTTATCAAATTATATATAAAGGCGTGGAAAACTCAAATCTAAATCAGATTGGATATTCAAGTTATTCTGGATCATATTCTGCAGTAGGAGACAATGGACTAATGGTTACTTTTAAAGCGCAAGGCGTAGTTAGGACTAAAAATCTTGGTACCGATAATTTTTCTTCTGTTGCTTTTTATCAAAATAAATGTAAAATTGCAGCTACGGGTAAGATACTTTATTTTGAGTATTTTGATTCAAAGTATAATTTTATATCTGTATTAACTCCGGGGTCAGATATTAAGGCTATAACCTATGGGGAGTCAGCAATGAATAACGGTTTAACTTTTTGTGCCGGAAATAGATTTGCAGCCTATAGTAACGATAATTCGTTGTATAGTAATCACGTTAATTTTTATGACGGCCCTTTAAATGCAAAATGCATCTCTGCTAACTCATTAGGTGAATATGTGGGAACTGATCATGGTGTTTACTTTGTTGCCAGTGGTAAGGCATTAGAGAAGCAGTCAACATCTTTGAATTACGATATTAATTGTTTTTGGAAGCAAATGGCAAATACAACTTTTTATGCCTGTGGAAATTCTGGTATTATATTGAAAACGACTAATGGAGGTGGGACAAGGGTTCCATATGTAAATGTTTCAGGATTGGAAGGCGGCTGTGTAGGAAGTACTGTAGCCTTAAAACCTATCGTGGGCTGGATTACAAGTTGTAAATGGTTTGTAAATAATGTGGAGGTTCGTTCTGTGTGTGGAGATTTAACCTACAATTTTGAAAAAGCGGGGAACTATGAAATTAAATATACAGTTAGAAATAGTTTTGGGGTTGAGTCTACAGATTCTAAAAGTATTTATGTCAGCCCAATTCCGAAGATTAATTTACCGGTTATCGTAAATGATAAGATTCTTTGTAAGAGTGAACCAGTGACAATTCAAATTCAAAATTCGGAGATTGATGTTGTCTATACTTTGAAAAAAGATTTTTTAAAATATGGAACCAGTGAGGTAGGGAATGGACAGACTCTTACTTTTACAAGCAATTTAATCAGTGAATCTGGAGATTTTTATTTGGAAGCTAAAAATGTAAATGCTAATTGTACAGTTAGTTTAACGGATAGATTTCACATTGAAGTCGAACAAACAAAAGCAGTGTTTCATAAAGATTTAATAAATGCTCTACCTAATGAAAAGGTGTCATTTTATCAGAAATCAATTGATGCACAACATTATAAATGGAATTTTAGTTCTAATGCTTCAACAAATAATTCTATCGATGAAAAAGTAGAAACTGCTTATTCTAAACAAGGGGCAACAATCACCAATCTCGAAGTCTGGTCAGATAATGGATGCCACGATCAAATTGAAGGAGAGGGGCCATATATTTATAATGAATCTGAAAATTCAAATAATTGTTGGACATTAGTTAACAATGGGGTAGATTCTCAATGGAATGGTCATGAATATGAAGGTAATTATGGATTAACTCCAACAGACGATGGATTTTTGGTGTCAGGAGGATTTAATGATCAGATATTTGATTCAAAAATTGGATTGAAATCTGATTTTAAAAATAAAATAGGAAGTTTTCTAACAAAATATGACAGAAAAGGAGCTTTAAAATGGATCGTAAGTACAGAACATAATCCAGTAAATCGTGATAGAGATATCATATTTTCGTCTGTAATTGATCATGATGGGAACATTTATATATGTGGTACACACAACGGGACGTTCATTGACAACAAAGGTGATAGAATAAAAGCAATCCCCTTTGATTCAAATCAAAATTACGGTTATATTATGAAATTGAATAAGCAGGGAAAACTTATTTGGATTTTAAATGCTGAAATTTCGGGACCTTTAGCAAAAAAACTTTATATCGATAAAGAAAATAACCTGGTTACAACGATTAGCTTAAATTATATTTATTCGAATAAACACCAACTCTATTTTAACGGTATTAAATCAACAGTGATTAATCAAACAATGCAGACTTCACAAGCAGACAATTTAACATTGTTAAAAATATCACCTTTGGGAGCCGTTATGTGGTATGCAGGAATTACTCTTAATTACGTAAATAATGCAGGAATTGTGGATCTTGGTTTTGATAGCTCAAACAATATTTATCTTGGAGGAAATTATGAATTCGATTCGAATTTCTATTCTGCAGGTAATACCACTACGCCACAGATACTAAAACGTTTTGAAGGTTATGGTCCTAGAATGTTTTTAGTTAAATACAATAAAGATGGTATTTTGCAATGGAAAACAAGAAGTAGTACAGTAAATGGGAGAGGTAATAATGTATTATTTGGTGCAATGATTACCGATGATGCAGGTAGCAATTATATTACAGGAAGTAATTCTTGTGATAATGAAAAGGCTGTCCATTCTTTTGAAAATGCCAATGGAACGATTACTCAAAAAAGTATTGGTACTTTTTTCGTAGCAAAAGTTAACTCGGCTGGTACGTGCGAATGGATAAACGGAAATAAATATGGAAGTAGTGGAGGAAGAAAAATTATAAAAGATAATGATAAATTGCATATTATTGGTGGTGGTTCTGCAACTAGCGCTAGCGCTAGCACTAGCACTTTTATTACTAGTGACTTGCAGAATTATGACTTAACAATTAGTGAATATGATTTCTTTCTGGCGACTTATGATCTATCGGGTAATTTAAAGAAAATAACGGCTAACGGAGATAATCGTAATCATGCTACAGTGCCTTTAATACATATGTATGATTTTTTTAAAGCAGCAGATGGTACATTTTATTTATGCGCCAATATGAAGGTGAATAATTATACCAGTTTTGGCAGTATAATAAGTACAAATGGTGTTGACGGAATTGTTTCGCATTTTGATGAAAACTGTGGAATTGTGAAGTATGAAAGTACTTTGTCAACAGATGACTTTACCAAAACATCAAATACAACGATTTATCCTAACCCAACATCAGGGAAAATCTATATAGATTTGAAAAATTACAGCAGTGATGTAACGGTGCAGCTATATGATAGTAATGGAAAAAAACTAAAAGAAGAACAAGCTTCTAATCTAACAAAATTAGACTTGACAATTAATGGGAGTCAGGGATTGTATTTTGTAAAAGTTAAAGCAGGCGAAAGCATACAAACATTTAAGGTGCTAAAAAACTAAAAGTCTAAACCTAATTTTAAATAAAGAATAGGAATATAATTTTTTAAGTTAACTCTGGAAAACAAAAACGGCTTTCATTTTTGAAAGCCGTTTTTGTTTTTTGTGAGAAAGCGGGTAAAAGCTTATTGTTTATAGGTTTTAGAATTTGCTCTAATATAATTTACCAGTTCGTTTAACATAGCATTATTCATGTCTTGTGGTAAATATTTTGTTCCAGCAGAAATACCAATCACATTGGTTTTCGATCTTCCTTCTACTTCAAATACTTTTTCTCCAGTTGTTGGATCAATTATAATGATTTGATGGATGTTTTTATCTGCATTTGAAAGAGCTTGTGCTACATAAATAAATTTTTTATAATCTGTATAGATGCTTTTTGCTCCCTCTTTAGTTTTGAAATTGTATTTTAAGTGGTCTAGTCCAGCTTTTTTAATCTGTTTAGTTAATTCATCATGGGTCATGATTTTAGAAAAATAGTTTATTTTTTCAAGTTCTTTTTTTAAGTGACCTCCGGGAATAATTACTAATTCTTTGAAGTTGTCAAGATTGATACTGTCGTGTAAGGTAACATTCGCTTTGATCTTGGTTTTAAAAAGTTGTGTGTTTTCTTCTGTATTTTGACCAAAACTTATCAAACTTACAAGTAATATCAGAGTGGATAGTGTTTTTTTCATTCTTTCAGTTTTTGTAAATTTATAAAAAAATGGCTCCCATTTCTGAAAGCCATTATAAATTAAAATCGGTTATCACCATCTAAAAGATTTCCTAATCCGCCTAGCAGGCTTCCTTCGTCACGGCTGTTTCCGCCAGATTTTGGTGCCGATGCAATAATGCGGTCAGCCAGTCTCGAGAAAGGCAACGATTGTATGTAAACCGTTCCGGGGCCTTTTAATGTGGCATAAAATAATCCTTCGCCACCAAAAATAGAATTCTTAATTCCACCAATAAATTCAATATCATAATCTACGTCTTTGGTAAAACCAATGATGCATCCGGTATCTACTTTTAGGACTTCGCCTGGCCCCAATACTTTTTTAGCCATTGTTCCGCCCGAATGTACAAATGCCATTCCATCTCCTTCGATTTTCTGCATAATAAAGCCTTCACCGCCAAATAAACCACGTCCAAGTTTCTGAGAAAATTCTATTCCGACAGAAACACCTTTAGCAGCGCATAAAAACGAGCTTTTTTGGCAGATAAATTTGCCTTGAAATTCTGTTAAATCAATTGGAAGAATTTTTCCGGGATAGGGCGACGCAAATGAAACTTTGCTTTTGCTATTGCCTTGGTTTAAAAATGCTGTCATAAATAAACTTTCGCCAGTAAGAACTCTTTTACCTGCGTTTAAAAGTTTGCCAAACAAACCTGAGCCTTGTTGTTGAGAACCGTCTCCAAATATCGTTTCCATCTGGATATTGTTTTCCATCATCATGAAACTGCCAGCTTCGGCAATTACAATTTCCTGCGGGTCCAGTTCTATTTCAACATATTGCATTTCTTCACCAAAAATCTGATAATCTATTTCGTGTGCTTGCATAATTTCTTAATTTATTTGTTTTTAAAATTAGACTAATAATGCCGAAGAATGTTACACTCTTTAGTGAGTTACCGTTGTTTTTAAGAACATTAAATGATTTTGTTATTTTAAATTAGTCTTAATTATGTTTTTTATTGTTTTGAATTTTATATTTTTGTGACGTTATTATATTTTATCAGAATGGCATTAGTTAGTGATTTGACCACCAAAGTTTTATTTGAAACGGAAAAAGGATATAGTTATCAATGTGATTTGACCAATAGTATTATTATCAATTTTGTTGATACGGTGTCAAGTTACAAAATTCATGATTTTTTGATTTTTCAAAGAAAGGTCAATAGCGTTGACATTCTTAATATGCTTTATGACTTATCTGATCAGTCAGACGCACAATTGATTGAAACCACTAAAAGAAATTTTTCCAGAAATCTTACTATCTGTGAAATAGTGCAGTTAAGAGATTTATTAAACGGAACTAAATTTACCCTCACTTTACATTCTATGCTTTGTAACATTGTAAACGTAGAGCTTATTTAGATTCTTACTTAGATCAAATCCAAATTTTCAAGCAGTTGGAGGAGCCTTCTTTAATTTTTGTAATTTTACACATATAAAAATTAGAGGATATGAAAGATTTATTAAGAACACGTACTTCATTAGTTGAAAGTGTAGAAAATATATTAAACTTACAAGCAAAATTAGAAAGTGACGCTTCTAACAAATATTTAGCTATGGCTGCATGGTTAGATAGAAATGGTTATGCTAATACAGCATCTTATTTGTACAAACAAGCCGAAGAAGAAAGAGAGCATTTCCTAAAAGTTTTCAAATATATTACAGATATGGGAGGGATTGCGATTACGCCATCTATTCCAGAAGTACAGCAGGAATTTGCTTCTTTGAGAGAAGTATTTGAAATTGCTTTGCAGAATGAAATTGCAGTTACACAAGCAGTGAATAAAGTAATTGCGAAATGTAGAGCTGAAAATGACTATGCTACAGAAGATTTTATGATGTGGTATGTTGCTGAGCAGAGAGAAGAAGAGAAAAACGCAAGAAGAGCTTTAGAGCTTTTTGAGTTGATTGATGAAAGCGAAGCTGCCGGCAAATTCCAGTTGGATGTGCAAATCGCAAAAATCGCATAATAGTTGATTTATAAAATTGAAAAAGCCCTTAATAAAATTTATTAAGGGCTTTTTTCTTATCTATTCATTCATCAAACTCTCAATCTCGTCAGCTTCAATTGGAATGTTACGCATTAGGTTAAAAGGTTCTCCTTTTTCCTGAATCACTACATTGTCTTCTAAACGAATTCCGAAACCTTCTGCCGGGATGTAGATTCCCGGTTCAACGGTAAAAACCATATTGGCTTTCATGGGTTCGTGAAGTAATCCGTAGTCGTGCGTGTCAAGTCCCATATGGTGGGAGGTTCCGTGCATGAAATATTTTTTGTAGGCTGGCCATTCCGGATTTTCGTTTTGAACATCGGCTTTGTCGATCAAACCTAAACCTAATAATTCAGACGTCATCACTTTTCCTACTTCTATGTGGTATTGTTTCCAAAGTGTTCCCGGAGTCAGCATTTTTGTAGCTTCGTTTTTCACTCTTAAAACGGCATTGTAAACTGCTTTTTGTCTTTCGTTATATCTTCCAGAAACCGGAATAGTTCGGGATAAATCGCTCGAGTAGTTCGCATATTCGGCAGCAACATCCAATAAAATTAAATCTCCTTCTTTACATTGCTGGTTGTTTTCGATGTAATGCAAAACATTGGCATTATTTCCCGAAGCAATAATTGGCGTGTACGCAAAACCTTTAGAACGGTTACGGATAAATTCATGAATCAATTCCGCTTCGATTTCATATTCGGTAACATTTGGTTTTACAAACGAAAGTAATCTGCGGAAACCTTTTTCGGTAATGTCACAGGCTTGTTGAATCAAATCAAGCTCTTCGCTTTCTTTTACAGAACGAAGACGTTGTAAAATCGGGTTACTTTTTGCCACATTGTGTGCCGGATAACGCTCTTTCCACCATTTTACAAAACGAGCTTCACGGGTTTCTGTCTCCACTGTAGCACGGTAATGTTCGTTGGTGTTGATGTACATCGTATCGGCATACGTCATCATTTCGTTCAAAATCTTATGAAAATCCTGTAACCAATATACTGTTCTGATTCCTGAAACCTGAAAAGCACGTTCTTTAGTCAGTTTTTCACCTTCCCAGATCGCAATGTGTTCGCTGGTTTCTTTTAGGAAAAGAATTTCTTTTTGGTGCTCGTAAGGCGCATCCGGAAACAAAAGCAAAACACTTTCTTCCTGATCTACACCACTCAGATAAAAAATATCTCGGTGTTGTGCAAACGGTAAAGTACTGTCGGCACTAACCGGGTAAATGTCATTAGAATTAAAAACGGCAACTGAATTAGGTTTCATTTCTGCCGTGAATTTTTTGCGGTTTTTTACAAAAAGAGCGCTGTTTATTTGGTGATATTTCATAATAATTCGGTTTTTGAACTTCGAATTTCAAAATTACGTTTTTTCAGCAAACAGCATGAAATTGATTTCTTAAAGTTTTATTATTTGTTTTGTGCTCTCCTGAGCGAAGTTGAAGGATAACCGCAAAGGGCGCTAAGGTATACGCGAAGTACGCTAGTTTTTTTTCGCAAAGTTGCAAAGTAACCACAATCTTGTCATTCTGAGGAACGAAGAATCACACACGGAACGCGACAAAGATTGGCGGTTTTGTTTCACGCAGATTCTGCAGATTTTGCAGATTTTTTTTCTTTTTGCGATTAGCCTTAACCACAGTCTTGTCATCTGGACGAAGGAGAGATCTTCGCAAGTAGCTCGACAATGATTGACAGGCATAAGCTTTGTCATTCTGAGGAACGAAGAATCACACACGGAACTCGACAAAGATTGGCGATTTTGTTTCACGCAGATTTTGCAGATTTTGCAGATTTTTTCTTTTTACAGTTTGCCTTAACCACAATCTTGTCATCTCGACGAAGGAGAGATCTTCACAAGTAACTCGACAAAGATTAACAGGCATAAGCTTCGTCGAAATGACAACATTGAGATAATCGTAGCAATATAAAACCTTAATAATGTGTGTACCTTAGGGTTAGTTTTTTGGTTACATATTTTTCTGCTTTGTTTTATAAAAAAAAACTTCGTCAATCTCTCTCTTTAAGTTTTTAACTAAAACAGTTTAAGGGTTAAAAAAGATTCTCTTAAAATGCTTATTTTAGCATTACTAATTGGTGAAATGTTTAATTTAAGTTTCATTTTCAATAAATATATAGTAGTAATGAAAGATGTAATTCTCTCAGATTTCTCTTCTGAAAAAAGTAGTTTTGATTTGTACCGACAAAAAATGGAAAGTTTGTTATTTGATTTGTTGAAACAAGAGAATGTTATTATTCATCATATTAGTTCAAGAACAAAAGATTCTGAAAGTCTTTCAAAAAAAATTGACAATAGGTCAAATAAATACAATTCATTAAAAGATATTACAGATTTAGTGGGTATTCGAATCATTTCTTATCTCGAAAGTGATGTTGATTTGATAGCTGAAAAAATCTCAAAAGAATTTCTAATTGATCCTGAAAATTCAATTGATAAAAGAGAGCTCAATACAGATCAATTTGGATACAAATCTTTACATTTGGTTGTGAATTTAAATAGTACAAGAGCTACTCTACCTGAATATCGAAATTATAAAGATTTTAAGTGTGAAATTCAGATAAGATCAATTTTGCAACATGCATGGGCAGAAATTGAACATGATTTAGGTTATAAAGGTAAATATGCAATTCCAGATCAGTATAAAAGAAGTTTTAATAGACTGGCAGCACTATTGGAGACTGCTGATTTAGAGTTTGATCGATTAAAACGTGATTTGTCAAAATATGAGCTAGCGGTAGTAGATTTAATTAAAACATCCCCACAAGATGTGAAAATTGACCAAGCATCATTACAGCAATTTAATTTAGAAAATAATATCTTGAATGAGGCCCGTAGTTTGATGTCCAAAGTAACTGGTTGGACATATAATAAAGACCTAGATACTTTACATGGAATTACTGAGAGATTTGAATTGTTTGGCATGAAAACTATAAAAGATATTGAGGATTCTTTGAAAGATAATAATGAAGTTTTTTTTAAATATTTAAGTGAATTTACAAAGGATTTCAAATACTCTGAGATAGGTTCAACAATTGTATTATTTTATTACCAACATTTCTTAGCTGGTAAGACGGAAGATGTTTTAAAAATTACTGAATATCAGAACTATGGCGAGATTTCAATAGCTGGTAAACCAGAAAGGTTTATTGAGATTTACCAGAAAGTAAAATTATTATAGTGAATCAAGATTTAGATAGAACTTAAGAGGCGTTTTGTAGTTTTTTTTTAATCTAGTTCGTAAAGATATCTATGAGAAAGCTCAATAGTTATTAATTCACAGTACAAAAAAAACCGAAGCAATTCAAAAAAGCTTCGGTTTTTTTATTTATAAATAAATTTCTATTTCAATAGTTTCTCCAAAAGAACTACTTTTTCCCTTTCAGCTTCAACTAATCTTTCGTAAAGTTTTTCATTCTTTTCGACAACTTCAAGAAGTTTATCGAAGGGATTAAAGGTACATCCAAAACTAACTACTGAAGAAGTATTGTCTGCAGTATTCCCAATAATATTAAAAACAGCTTCTTCCGAAAAATTCCTGATTACTTCGGCAGGTACGCCTAAAGCTTCGGCGATTTTTTTAAGTTTTTCGTCGTCAACGCTTTCGCTTCCTTCAATAATAGAGATAGATTGTTGGGTTGTACCGATTGCCTGTGCAAGAGCTTCCTGCTTCATATCTCTCAATTCTCGTATTCGGCTTATGTTTCGGCCGATATGTTTTGGTTTTGCTGTGCTCATAATTCAAAGATATTTAAAATTCTTTTACATTTTTGGTTTAGGTAGAAAACAAATAGAAGTTTGTGCGTTACAATTTGTGAACTATCATCACAGGTAAAAATACAATTTTTCTGACTATTTTTGATTTTGATGGCAGAATTGTGTAATCTTGGTATTCAAAAAATCAACTTCGATTAATTAAAAGTAGCAATGCAGACTCCCAATTTTAAACTTATTACCATAGCAGAAATAAAAAAGAATTATCCCTTTTTAACAGAAGATGAAAAGTTCGATTATTTTGAGGATTGGGAAGACAGCGATTATTTTGTAGTTGCCAATGGCGAAGTAAATTTTGAAGGGAATTTTTATCTGGATCTGTACGAAGATAAAGAGAAAAAAGGACTCGCTGGTTTGTTGAATCTTCCAATAAAAAGGATTGAGGAAATAAGAATTGAAGGTGTATTGATCGATGGTGATCTCTTTACAACCGGATCTATTATCAATGCCGAAGGTGATTATGGACCGTATGTTTTCGTAAGCGGAAATGTGAATTGTCAAAGTTTGTTATTAGGCGGGGCTAATGTTCAGATAAATGGAAATGTCGTGGCTAAAGAAGTGGTTATGACTTTTTACAATCATGGCAGTTTTAATTGTTCAGGTTTAATAGAAGCGCCTGTTTTTATAGTGACAGATCACAATACAACATTTTCAGAAAGAAAAAGTAAGCTGTTTTACTATAATGACAGAGCTGATGATACGGAGCCCCAGAATGAATGTGAATATGACGACGAAACCGATGAGGAAATTATGTCGAAAGAACTTCGGAAATTATTGGATAATCCGCTGATTGAAACATTTGAAGAATTAGAACGGGATTTGGCAAGAGGAGAATTAGTGCTCCAACAAAATAATCCTCCTGTAAAAACTTATGAATACTGGCGTGAACGTGTTTTGGCAAATTATAGAGATCTTAAATTGGTTCCGATGGAATTTAAAACGGAAGAGCTCTGTACTCTGGCGTTGAATAGTACATTTCATGCTCTGCCGTTTGTTCACCAGGATTTAGTAACAGCTGAACGCTGCGAAAAATTAGTAACTAAAGATGGTTTTGCGCTTCAGGTCATTCCTGATGAACGGATCACAAAAGAACTTTCCTTTAAAGCTGCCCAAAGCGGTACAATGCTGCGATTTATTCCGGAAGAATATTATTCAGAAGAATTGATCGTATTGGTTTTTAAAAATGGAAAACACGAACCAGATATTAATGATGTTCCTTCTCTATTTATTACAGCTAGTCTTCTGATAGAATATGTGAAAATTGGAAAAGGTCTTTGGCTTGACAAAGCCTGTAAACAAAGCGGAATTGATAAAGGAATGGTTTTAAAAGAAGTGATTGATTCAGGAATTCAATATTTAGAGAATATTTTTGGGAATCATTTTAGTAAGGAGACAGTTGAATATGCTTTTTCTGTTTATAAAAATCAAGAGGAGTGGAACAACTACGTTCAAAAATACAAGGTTAAATTTGAGCGTCTTGGTTTGAATGAATATTTATTCTGATAAAATGAATGAGCTTATAATTGATAGTAAAGGAATTAAAACCGATCATTATTTTATACCGCCTTTTGAGTTAAGAGAAGGAGAATTGGTTATTATTTATTTAGGAGGAGGAACTCATTTTAATGATTTAAAGGAGCAGTTGGTTGCTATTTTTGCGGGAAAAGCACATCATGAGAATGTGAAAGTAATAAAAGCACTGACTTTTGCAGCACCAATCGAAGAATCATCATTAAAAAGAATATTTAATCCGATGAGTGTGGGCGGGTATTTAAAAAGAAATGCGGATCTAAAAAACTCAGTACCGAGAATTTTTGAAGTCGATAGTTTTACTGATAAAGACAAAATAAAAAAACTTGATACCAGTGAGAGAAAACGACTTTCCTTATGTGCAGTTTTTTCAAAAACAAAGTATGTTTCTTTTGATCTGAGAGGAGAAGGAGCAGCATATTTTAACAAAACATATCAATTTGCTAAAGACGAAATTAAAAAGGATAATGCAGCTATTTTAATAGATTGGTCTAATGAATTAAAAAATGATTGTTCAAGATTTATAACGATTGAATGGTTAGCAGATTCTGAAGAGTTAAAAAAGATCTTTAACAATGGTGGAAAGCTTCCGCCAATGTATTAACGAATGTTGTTTGGTAATTTATTAGATTATGAAATCAAATATTAAAATTAGAAAAATAGAAAAACAAGATCTGGACTTCGTTTACAAAGCCATCTGCGAACTCGAAAATGAAGTTTTAGATTTTGAAATTTTCGAAACGATCTTCAGTGAGAATATTTCAAACCCGAAAAATCTCTATCTGATTGCCGAAAGCGAAACAGAAGGTTTAGGTTTTATTAGTTTTCATACCCAAAATCTTTTGCATCATTGTGGATTGGTGGGGGAGATTCAGGAGTTTTTTATTCATCTGAAATATCGCGGGAAAGGGGTTGGCAGGTTATTGATAAATGAGGTTGTAGATTTTGCAGAACAGCATAATTTAAAAAGTATTGAGGTGACCACAAATAAAAGACGAGCAGAGAATGTCGCGATTTACGAAAATCTTGGGTTTACTTTAAGTCATAATAAGTTTACGATCTACCGATAAGATGCAGCAATTAAATACGTCGATAAAGCATCATTTAATAGTTGGCGCGCTAATTAGTGTTTGGCTATTTGTTTTTGCTTTCATCATAAGACCTTTTGACGACGGAACGATAAATTTTAAAGCCTGGCTTTTAATTAGTTTAGGTTTTAGTGTTTTGGCATTTTTATGTTATTCAATTGTCGGATTTGTTCAAAAGAATATTTACGCGAAGAGATCAAAATGGAATATCAGTTTAGAAATCGCAACTATAGTTTTCTTTTATTTGATTTATCTTTTTGGAACTTACACCTATTATAAAAGTCCAATTTTGAACGGAGGATATAGTTTTACTGCATTTTTCTCGATTATCTTTATCAAAGTAGTGCTGATTTTAACTCCTGTAATTGTTTTGGCGAGGAGATATTTGCTTAAACTGATTCCGGTAAAAGAGGATTTTTTGGTTATTAAAGGAGAAAACAAATTAGATTTTTTAAAAATCAAAAAAGCAGATTTGGTTTGTGTTTCGAATGCGCAAAATTATGTCGAGATATTTTATTTGGAAAATAATCAGCTTCGGGCAAAACTGATTCGTTCTTCACTCAAAAAAGTGCAGGAAGATTTTGATTTTTTGCTTCAAATTCATCGTTCGCATTTGATAAATCCAACGCATTTTAAATCCTGGAGGAATTCAAATACGATCCTTCTTACTCAAATAGAACTTCCGGTATCCAAAAATTATAAAGCAAGTCTTTTGACTTTGTAATTTCGTACCTAAAACAGTAAGTTTTGTACCAAAGCCAATAAAATTGGCATTTGAGCGGATTTTAAAAAATAGTTTTGCTTCATCAATTTTAAAAATAAATTATGAAAACAAAACACATTTGTCTGCTTGGATTGCTATTTTTTTTGATCAGTTATCTTTTCTTTTCTAAGATTCTGCCGAACTTTCAAAAGCCAATCGATTTTGCGCATTGGTTTAATTTAGTAGGGGCTTGTTTGTTGTTGTCATTTAATGATGTGTTTCCGAAAAGCAAGCTAAATTCGATGGCATCAGTATTAACCACTTTTGGTGTTATTGCCCACATTGGCCTTTGTACAATTGATTTTATAATGTGGAGTTTCGGGAATAACGATCTCGCCAGAGAAACGCTAGGCAAACAGATTAGCGATACGCCGTCTGTTTTTTATCCTTTTGTAATTGTTGGCCCCTCTTTGCTTTTTGTTGGTTTGGCAGTTCATGCATTTACTTTTATAAAAACGGAAACCGTAAAATCTTCTATGGTAATTGTTGGTTCGGCTGCTGTGGGATTTTCTTTTTTTGCTTTGAAAAATGGAGTTTTGATGCTTTTGAGTTGTTTGGTTTTTGTTTTAGGATTGGGGTTGCTGCTTTTTCAGAATGAAAATAAAGATTTTACAGAGGAAGAATAGTAGTTCAAAATCGAAACTTCGGTGTTAATTTGTATTTTTGAGCGCTAATTCGGAATCCAAATTTAAATCAATTGAAAAAACATCTAAAATACCTAATCGCACTCTTTCTGACTTTTGTCGTGATTGCAGGTGACGGTACTTTATATGCACCATCAAAATCGGCCGAGTATTACCAGTCTTCCTTTGTAGTTGTAAAAGCAGGTTCGGATCTAAAAAGTTCTCGTTCCTACCTATTTGGACAAATTACTTCACGTGTTAAATCGGTTTTTTCGATTGTTTTGATTTTTTTGAGCGTTGAAAATGTTGTTAGTTTTCAAAATAAGATCGTTTTCATATTGCAGCAAAAGCTTCATCAAAATCTAGCTTCATTTATTAGACAGTCCGTTTTTGTAAATGAAATGGTGACTTCGGGCAACTTCAGAGGAGGTTTAGACATTGTTTAAGGAATTTATTTTCCAATTTTTTTTTTGCCGTTTCAGGGCATAAAATATAATGTCTAATCATTTATCATTTACCAAATGTATAAACCTAATAAAACACGTTTAGAGGAATCTAAGCGACCACTTCATTGGATAAAAAGAAAATTAATAGTAATACTAACGGCTTTCATGCTCGGAATGTCACACGGAATGAATGTGCATGACGAAGCTCTTAAAGGAAATCAAAACTATACGGAACAGCATAAGAAGGATTGATTTGTTACTTAACCGCAAAGCGCGCAAAGATTTTGTTTATTTAATGTTTTAAAAACGCAATGTTCGCAAAGCTTTGTGTTTATAGGTCGTACAAAACTTAGTGGACATTGTGTAAATCTTAGTGCTCTTTGCGGTTGAATCTAAAAGTTAAGTTTAAAAAAAAACCGAAGCAATTTGCCTCGGTTTTCTATTTATTGGAATTTCTTAATCAACCCACTTATAATATCTCGCCCCAATCAAAACAGGGATCTCTTTCTCAATTCTATCTAGAATCCATTCGTTTTTTGGAGTTCTGACGCTTTGTTTTTGTTCTTTTTTATGAAGACTTTCGTAAGTGTTGAAATCAATTTCTGTGCTTTCTTTTAGGTTTTCAAAAAGCTTTACATTTTCTAAAGCTGATTTCCATTGCGGTTGAATTGTTCCTTCAAAAACTTTTGATTTCGATCCGCTTCCGTAAGCTAAAAATCCAAATTGAGTTCCCACGATTTCTTTATTGGTGTCATAAAAATGAGCCAAAGTCGATAACAATCCCATGAAAATTGACCCCGTGTAAAGGTTTCCGATTAAAGAAGAAGCTAATTCTGCAGGTTGTAATTTTTTGGTAACGAATTCTTTGTATGCATCCGATTTTGCGACTTCCTTAATTTTAGTCTGATAATCTGCTGTATCAATATTTTCTGCAATGATTTTTTCGGCACTGTCTAAAGCGTAAATTTCAGATAACATGCGTCGTCCCTGAAAAGAGTACGGAAGATGCATGATAATACTGTTCCAGGTATTGTATAAAGTTTCCGTAGTATTTTTTAGTTTTTTGAAGGTGAAATAAGCATCACGGGTACGATCCATATAACACTGATTTGAATACTGGCCGTCGAAAACCGGCTGGTCTTTATGGATTTCTATTTCGGCTTCTAAATTATCAAACCAAAGATCGTTGTTGGTATTTTTAGTGATTTCTTCTTTAGAAAGGGTTCGGTACGGTTTAAAGAAGTCGAAAACTCCTTTTGTGCTCGTTGCCCAGTTTTCGTCAAAAGCGATAATTCTGGGGCTCGAAGTTACTAACATTGCAACGGCTCCGGCACCCTGGGTATATTCTCCGGTAGAGTTTAAATCGTATTTGGCAAAATCGGTTGTTACGACAATTGCTTTTTTGGCTGGATTCAGTTTTACAAAATCAATACAATTTTGCAAAGCGTCAACACCACCGATACAGGCAAAAGTAAAATCGACTACATCACATTCCGCCAAAGTATCTTCGCCAAATTTTTGTTCCATCAAACTAATTAAAAAAGAACTGATCGGTTTAGAGCTGTCGATACCACTTTCAGTTCCAACATAGATCCTGCTAATTTCGTTTAGGTTGATATTGTGGTCCAAAATAAGTTTGGTTAAAGCATTGGCGCCAAAAACTACCGGATCCTGATGTACATCGGGTAAAGTCATTTTAATTAGTCCAAGGCCTTTTTCTAATTTTTCGGGTTCGATATTTCTGGCAGTCGCCAAAGTTTTTATGGGTAAATGTATGTTGGCTACATCAAAAGAAATAGCGTCAATTCCTGTTTTCATTGTCATTTTTTTTGAAGCCGATAAAGGTAAAATTATGGTCTTAAAATTCCCTTGTTTTCATTCAATAAAATTCGGGCTCGCTTTACTTTTGAGGAAAACAGAGCAAAAAGGGGTGAAAAATAACAATTTGGTAATTATATAAAAACTAGGAATTCGTTAAAATCACTTGCGAAAAATTTCTATTTTATTGTTTTTAAATAATTTGCAATAATATCACCGAAAGCTCTTTAAAATCATTATAAATAACAACGAAATGGTTGTAGTTCATGTCTAATTGCTTTATTTTTGTCTAATTTTTTAAAACAAACTACTTTAACACTTATGGCACAATCTGCACTATTGAATGCTTCCATCTTAAAGAAAGTGGCTATGGCTCTTTCGGGAATATTCTTAATCACGTTTTTAGCGCTGCATGTTTCCTTAAATTTTATTTCTATTATTAGTGAAGATGTTTTTAACGAAGCTTCTCACTTTATGGGATACAATCCGCTGATTCAATATGTAATGCAACCTGTTTTGGCAATCGGAGTAATTTTCCATTTCGTAATGGGATTTGTATTGACTGCTCAAAATAGCGCAGCAAGACCAATTGCTTATGCAAAATACAACGGAGCTGCTAATGCTTCTTGGACTTCGAGAAACATGATTATCTCAGGCTTAGTTATTTTGGCTTTCTTAGGATTGCATTTCTATGATTTTTGGTTTCCTGAAGTTACTTACAAATATATTGCAGGTACAGCACCAGACGCGACAAGATATTATGGAGAGCTAGTGCATAAGTTTCATGATCCAATCCGCACAGGTATTTACTGTATCTCATTTGTGTTATTAGGATTCCACCTTTGGCACGGATTCAGTTCATCTCTTCAATCAGTTGGGATGCACAATAAGTATTCCCGATTCTTAAGTAAAGTTGGTTATGGATTTGCGGTTGTAGTACCGGCACTTTTCGTTATCATCGCATTATTTCATCATTTCAATAATTAATATCAATTATAATGGCATTAGATTCAAAAATTCCAAATGGTCCAATATCGGACAAATGGACAAATTATAAAGATCATATTAATTTAGTAAACCCTGCTAACAAACGTAATTTAGATATTATTATAGTTGGAACAGGTTTGGCTGGAGGTTCTGCTGCGGCTACTTTGGCTGAGTTAGGATATAACGTAAAAGCTTTCTGTTTTCAGGATTCACCACGTCGTGCGCACTCTATTGCTGCACAAGGGGGTATCAATGCTGCAAAAAATTATAAAGGTGACGGTGACTCTGTTTACAGATTATTTTATGATACTGTAAAAGGAGGTGACTACCGTGCACGTGAGGCAAACGTTCACCGTTTGGCTGAAGTTTCTGCTAATATTATTGACCAGTGTGTGGCTCAAGGGGTACCATTGGCTCGTGAATATGGTGGATTATTGGATAACCGTTCTTTTGGAGGAACTTTGGTTTCCCGTACTTTTTACGCACAAGGACAAACCGGACAACAATTATTGTTAGGAGCTTATTCTGCAATGAACCGTCAGATTGGTCGTGGAAAAGTGAAAATGTACAACCGTCACGAAATGCTTGACATTGTAATCGTTGACGGAAAAGCGAGAGGTATTATCGCTCGTAATCTTATCACAGGAGAAATTGAAAGACACTCTGCTCACGCGGTAGTAGTAGGTTCAGGAGGATACGGAAACGTATTTTTCTTATCTACAAATGCTATGGGAAGTAACGCAACAGCAGCTTGGAAAATACATAAAAAAGGAGCGTTTTTTGCAAATCCTTGTTACACACAAATTCACCCAACTTGTATTCCGGTTTCAGGAGATCACCAGTCAAAATTGACTTTGATGTCTGAATCGTTACGTAATGACGGTCGTATTTGGGTTCCTGCAAAATTAGAAGATGCAAAAGCAATTCGTGAAGGAAAGAAAAAAGCAACTGATTTATCTGAAGACGAAAGAGATTATTTCTTAGAAAGAAGATATCCTGCTTTTGGTAACTTAGTACCTCGTGACGTTGCGTCTCGTGCTGCAAAGGAAAGATGTGATGCCGGTTTTGGTGTGAACAAAACAGGAGAAGCGGTTTACTTAGATTTCGCTGCTGCTATTAAACGCTACGGTGCTGAGGCTGCTCACGTAAAAGGATTGAATGAAAATGACAGTGCGTTAGTTACTAAATTAGGAACGGATATTGTAAAAAGCAAGTACGGAAACTTATTCCAGATGTACTTAAAAATTGTTGACGAAGATCCTTATGTAACGCCAATGATGATTTACCCTGCGGTTCACTACACTATGGGTGGTACCTGGGTTGATTATAACTTAATGACTACCATTCCGGGATGTTTCTCAATCGGAGAATCTAACTTCTCTGATCACGGAGCAAACAGACTTGGAGCTTCTGCCTTAATGCAAGGTTTAGCAGATGGTTATTTCGTATTACCCTATACTATCGGGGATTATTTGGCTCCGGATATTAAAATGGGACCTATTTCTACAGATTTACCAGAATTCGTAGAAGCAGAAAAAGGAGTAAAAGATCAAATCGAGAGATTTATCAATAATAAAGGAACTCATTCTGTAGATTATTTCCATAAGAAATTAGGAAAAATCATGTGGGATAAAGTAGGTATGGCTCGTAATGCTAAAGGTTTAGCCGAAGCTATCGAAGAAATTGCTGCTTTACGTGAGGAGTTTTATAAAGACGTAAAAGTACCTGGAAGTGCTAACGAATTTAACCAGGAATTAGAAAAAGCAACTCGTGTTGCGGATTTCTTAGAATTGGGAGAGTTGTTTGCAAAAGATGCTTTACACCGTAACGAATCTTGTGGAGGTCACTTCCGTGAAGAATATCAAACAGAAGAAGGTGAAGCACTTCGTGATGATGAGAACTTTGCATACGTTGCAGCTTGGGAATACAAAGGAAAACCAAGTGACGCCGTATTACACAAAGAGCCTCTGGTTTACGAAAACATCAAATTAGTACAACGTAGTTATAAATAGGGTTTAGTCCAAAGTCCTAAGTCCAAAGTCTTAAAGTATTAAGCTTTCGATTTTTGACTTTATGACTTTAGACTTTAAGACTTTTAAACTTATAGAAAATGAAACTTACATTAAAAATATGGCGTCAGAAAAACGCCCAAGATAAAGGAGGGATTGTAGAATATCCTATTGACGGAATTGAACCGGATATGTCTTTCCTTGAAATGCTTGACGTTCTTAACGAACAATTGATCAATAAAGGAGACGAACCGGTAGCATTTGACCACGATTGTCGCGAAGGAATTTGCGGAATGTGTTCATTGTTTATCAACGGAGAAGCACATGGACCAGACAGAGGTGTTACTACTTGTCAGTTGCACATGCGTATGTTCAAAGATGGTGATACGATTTTTATCGAGCCATTTAGAGCAAAAGCTTTCCCGGTAATTAAAGATTTAGTAGTTGACAGAAGTTCTTTTGACAGAATTCAACATGCAGGAGGATTTATCTCTGTAAATACTTCAGGAAATACAATCGATGCAAATACAATTCCAATCAACAAAGACGATGCAGATAAATCTTTTGATGCTGCAGCTTGTATTGGTTGTGGAGCTTGTGTTGCAACTTGTAAAAACTCATCAGCAATGTTGTTCGTTTCTGCAAAAGTATCTCAATACGCTTTATTACCACAAGGTAAAGTTGAAGCAGTTGACCGTGTTTTAAATATGGTTCACCAAATGGATGCTGAAGGTTTTGGTAACTGTACAAATACCGGAGCTTGTGAGGTAGAATGTCCTAAAGGAATTTCTCTTGAAAATATTGCACGTATGAACCGTGAGTATTTAGCAGCAAGCTTGAAAGGATAATTTAAAACGTATCTTTTTAGTGATATAAAAAAGCATCCGCTATATGGCGGATGCTTTTTTTTGTGCTATTTTCGCATCATATTAATATTATAATACTTACAACAAAATCATTAAATGAAAAGAATTTTACTGTTTATTATGCTGGCTTTCAGTGTTAAAAATTATGCCCAGGTTGCTGTTTCTCCATCTTATAGAGGAACGGATGAAGAATTTGAGAATGGAGAATTGGAGAAATTTAAGAGTACAACGACGATTTTTGTTTTGCCTCAGTTAAATAGCAAAGAATCGTATGAAAAAATTTTAAAAGAAGTTTGGACAGTTACCCCTTTTAAAGTGGTGGAGTATAAAGACTTTAAAGAGTTAGATTATCTGGATGGAACTTATTCATTTGCAAAGCTGGAAGGAGATGTAAAAGTAAGTTCAAAGGGAGGTGTATTTGTTCATACCAATTTCGGACTGAAAATTTTTGATAAAGAAAAATTTGATAAAGGGTTTAAAAAGATAAAACCTGATGCTAAAAATTACGACATAAAAGTGAATGGTGTTTATGAGGGAGCTACAAGCTACATCGCAAAATTTCCTCTTTCTGTTAAGCCTGCTTTTCTGCTTGACGCCATGAAAGCACTAACTAGTGAAAAAGCAGCTATTATTTATAACCGAATGTATACTGAAAGCAGTTTTACTAATACTAACCTTGGGATGTTGAAGAATTATTTTCAGAACATTAATGAGATGATCGGTAAAGGTGGGCATTGTGGACTTTATGATGATTATGTAAATCCAGAGGTGAAAAATTTAAAAGAAAGTACCCTTTATATTCCTGAAGCTTATATGATGGAATTTAATTCTTGGAAAGGTACAGAAAAACTTAGAGACGAAAAAGATCTTAAAGAGTTGGTAGAAGATTATAAATATAAATTTCAGTTTATAAGAGACGAGGATTTGGAGAAAAAGATTTTGAATAATGAGGAGATTTATTATTTGAGATATGTAAGTATGAATGCAAACAAGTATCTGCAAGTTGTAAATGCCAAAACAGGTTTGCCGGCTTATTATTTTTATGGTATTGCGACCTATAATTTGAAGGATAATGATTTTGAGAGAATCAGTAAGGCTGTTTCTAAATATAGTTCGAAATAATACAAAAAAGCATCCGTCAAATCGCGGATGCTTTTTTTATATCCTTATTCGTAATAGAATTGCGAAGCGCTTATTTCCTGTTTTTCTTTTCCTTCGGGCTGGATGAAACAGTTTAAAGTAGTTCCGCCTACCTGATCAAAATAGCTGATGTTGAATTTGTGAAATCCTTTTTCAAGTTTCACGGCTCCATAGGCTTCATTGAGCCAATGTATTCCGTCGTTGTTAACGATTAGCTCATTGTCGATGAAAAGCTTAGATCCGTCGTCTGAAAGCGTTGAAAACTTATAATTTCCAGTTTCCGGCACGTAGATATATCCATCGAATTTTAGGCCAATATAGCGCTCTTTTTTCGTTTTCCATTTTTCACTGCTCACAGTCCCTTCAAAGATCCCCGAATTCACAGGTTTTGCTAATTCTAAATCCTGAACCTGCTGAAATAAGGTTCCGATAAAGTATTCGTATTTTAAACCTTGTTTGGTTGGTTTTACCGCTAAAGCAGGTTTTAAATCCGGATTTCGGATTATTATCTTGTTGATAGAACTTTTTCTTCCACTTGGGCTAATCTGAACTGTTTTTACGGTTCTGAATTCTCCTTTTGGAATGTGTATCGTGACTGGTTTTTCATAAAGGTTTGCGGTTTCATCCGGATTATAGCCATCAATCGTGTAGAAAATCTGTCCATTTTTAATGGTAGGTTTTAGATCCAGTACATATTTGGAAGCAATTAGAGCCGTTTCATTTGCCCCAAACGGTGTTGGGACTTTGTATAATCTTTTTTGTAATTCCAGTTTTTCTAAATGATGCGGCATGCGATTCAGAACAAAATTATTGTAGTTTTTGTGCTGAGGCTGGGTCCAGGCAGTTTCTGCCAAGGCAAACATTCGGGGATAAAGCTGATAATTTAATTTGGCCGGACTCGTCAAATATTCTGACCATAAATTAGACTGTACGCCCATGATGTATTTTTGTTCGTCAACCGTCAGACTGTCCACCGGAGTGGGGTTGTAATGGTACATTTTTTCGACAGTAACCAATCTTCCAACGGTTAGAGGTTCATTAGGAGAATACGCCTGGTTGTAATCCAGATACAAAATGTGCTCCGGATTCATGATGACAAAGTGTTTTTGTTTGGCGGCGGCAATTCCGCCCGATTCTCCGCGCCAGGACATTACTGCTGCGTTTGGAGTCAGCCCGCCTTCAAGCATTTCGTCCCAGCCCAGAATTTGTCTTCCATTGTTGTTCAGGAATTTTTCTATTCTGGTGGTAAGATAAGTTTGTAATTCATGTTCGTTTTTCAATCCTAATTCTTTGATCTTTTTTTGACAGTTTGGGCATTCTTTCCATCTGGCTTTTGGGCATTCGTCACCACCAATGTGAATGTATTTGCTGGGGAATAAAGCCATAACTTCGGTTAAAACATCTTCCAGAAAAGTAAAGGTTTCTTCTTTTCCGGCACAGAATATATCTTCAAATACGCCCCAGTATTCAATAACTTTATAAGGGCGATCCGGAAAACAGGATAAATTTGGATAAGCGGTAACGGCTGCTGTGGCATGCCCCGGCATTTCGATTTCGGGGATCACATTGACATAATGTTCTTCAGCAAATTTTACCACGTCCTTGATTTCTTCCTGAGTATAAAAACCTCCATAAGGATTTCCGTCAAAAAAATAAGGGAATCTCTCGAACTTGTTTCCTACGAGAGTCTGTGCTCTTTTGGAACCTACTTCGGTTAGTTTTGGGTATTTTTTAATTTCGATTCTCCAGCCCTGATCGTCAGTTAAATGCCAATGGAAATTATTTAATTTATAGCTGGACATCTGAGCGATAAAATCTTTTATAACGTCAACACTAAAAAAGTGACGGCAAACGTCTAAATGCAGGCCTCGGTAATCGTATCTCGGTTCATCTTCTATCGTAACACAAGGGAGTTTTATTTCCTGACTTTTGGGTTTGTTCGGAAGCATTTGCAGTAAACTCTGAACCGCATAAAACAATCCTTCTTCACTTCCGGTAACGGTTATTTTTTTAGGAGTGATGACAATTTTGTACCCTTCTTTTTTTAGAGAAGGAGCTGGATTTTGTGTTATGAATACAACATCGATAGTGCTTTTTTGGTTTGCTGTGTTTGCGTTTATGGCAGACTCCAACAGCTTTGCCGTTTTTTGTTCTTTAGCGCTGTATTTATTCTTTTCAAACAGCACTTTAATTTGTCCGTTGAAACGAATACTGTCTCCGGTTGCCTTATAAGAGTTGGGAGCCGGAATGATTGAATTATTAGTTGAAGAAGTTTGAGCACTTCCAAAAGAATAACAAAATAGTAAAAGAAGAAAAACACTTTTTTGCATGGTTACTTTTTGAGTTTGTTAAACAAATATAAGGTTTGTTGGTTGAGTTGCATTTTTTTTGCAAAAGCGATTTGCATTTAAAAGTCTTTATAATAGATGAATTAACTTTTTTATTACATTGTATTGTAATTTGTTTCGCAATAATATTGCATTAATTGTTTACATTTGCTTTACTAAAAATGAACTTGCATGAATAATGATAATGAAGTGGTTAATTACACCAAGGAAGAACGTAAAAATCTTATTTTAAAAGAGATTAACCTGCACACCCGTGTAAGTTTTGAAACCCTTTCGGCTAAATTATTTGTTTCAGAAGATACTGTGAGACGAGATATTAATGAACTTGAATCAGAATCTTTATTGATAAAAGTAAAGGGTGGTGCGATGACAAAAGCCTATCACCATTCTTCTTCCAATCAGACTTATGCAGGTGAAGCAAAACAAACCATTGCACAGAAAACTTTAGGTTTACTTCGTGATGGTATGGTTTTATTACTTGGTGGAGGAACAACCATCAGAGAATTTATCCGATTGATTCCCGATACTTTAAATCTGACTATTTTTACCGTTACTGTTTTATCAGCGGTGGAACTTCTGGACAAACCCAATGTTAAAATTATCATGATTGGCGGCAGCATTTCGTCGTACAGCCAAATGTGTGTGAGCGGCGATGTCTACAATCAGCTGGCTAATATTAAAGTCGATTTGTTAATATTAGGAACCAATGCCTTAGACATCGAAGGCGGCTTTTCGGATTCGGACTGGGAAACGGTTCAGGTAAAAAAAGCAATGATTCAGGCTTCTGAAAAAACAGCCATTCTTACGATTTCTGAAAAACTGGATACGGTTCTAAAAATGAAAATTGCCAACTTATCCGAGGTTGATTATGTGGTGACGGAAGTAGATCCGGATCACGAAAAACTACAGGCGTATAAGAAGGCAGTTCCCAGTTTAGTCTTTGTTTAATCCCAGTTTTTTAGTAAAAAGTTGATCCAGTTTTGATGAAAGATTTTATTTAAATCTTCGTCAGTATACCCATGCTTTTTAAAGATCAGAACTAGTTTCTGCAAATCGGCAATAGTGTTTAAATCGTACGGAGATTGCTCTGTACCAAAAGCACCATCAAGATCAGAACCTACACCAATATGATTGGCATTTCCGGCCAATTGGCAAATGTGATCCATGTGTTTGAAAACAGTTTCGAGATTGCAGTTTGTTCCTTGTGGGGTCGAAACTCCTCTTTCCCAATTCGGAACCAGCATCCAGGCATCTAAAGCACCTCCAATAACTGCTCCACGCGAAATCAAAGCTTTGATCATTTCGTCGCTGTACTGACGGTTGTGATCTACCAGACTTCGGCAATTGTTGTGGCTTGCCCAAACGGGTCCGTTGTAGTGGTCTAATGCCTGCCAGAAAGCATCATCGCACAAATGAGTGGCATCCAGAATAATGTTCAAACGTTCCATTTCTTTGAGTAAATCAATTCCGTTTTGCTGCATTTTTCCGGTGGCATCCGTTCCGTTTGCGTATCGGCCGGGACCATAATGTGCGGGTCCGATAGCGCGTAATCCATACTGATATGCTTTTTCTAAATATGAAATATCAATAATAGAATCGGCGCCTTCTAAGCTTAAAATGTAGCCAATTGGTTTTTTATCATTTGGGGTTCCGTCATTCCATAAATCAATCTGTTTCAACAATGATTTTTTGTCTGTAATGGGAGTTATTTCTCCTGCTTCTTCCATGGCTTTGTACCAGGCGAGCTGACCTTGTGTTTGTGCCCATGCCTGCTCAGGAGAGTTCCAGCCGGGAATAAGGCTGTCGGGTTTTACAAATCGTGCAATTTGAGTGGCAACTACAATTCCAATATTTCCTTTTCGCAAATCAGGGAAAGAAACAGTGGCACGTTCGCGATCCGGTTTGTCTGTCATTCCTTTTTCTAAATGGCGTAAAGTGGCAACGTCGTTTCGTAGGTCTCTGTTCCATTCCATCGCATTCATGCTAAGGTCTAAATGGGCGTCTATTATAAACATAGTATTATTTTTAAGGTGCAAAGGTTCAGAGGTTTTCTGCAAGGTCTATAATCTTTCCTGTATCCTCTTTCTTCTTTACTCTATTTTCTTTACTCTATTCTCTTCTCTTTACTCTATTTTCTTTACTCTATTTTCTTGATTCTCTTCTCTTGATTCTCTTCTCTTCACTAGATATTAATTTTCCGACTTCTCGCAACCACTAGCCACTGATCACAAATCTGCTGTTCGCTATTGACTACCTGAACGGAATCGTACAATGCGCAAGTGGGACAAACGTGGTAGGGCTGTGCATAAATAGTGTCACCAATCGCATAGTTATTTTTTCCACGATTTTCGATGATCAGATGCTCTTCAGAATGTGAAATTGGGATTAGGTTGTTGTCATTCAAAATGACTAGTCTTTTATCGATAGGATTTTCAGAAGCGACCGCTTTGTAACCAATGTCGATACAAAAAGTAGTATCAGTTGGTTTTGAGATGATGGTTCCAACGATTGCCAAAGCAGGTTCGAAATTTTGCTCCGGTAAGTTAATTTGATAGTTGGAATCCCAGAAGACAAAGGTTCCCGGACTGCATTCTACATTTTTCTGCGTGGCGTAAAAGGGAAAGGTGTTAGATCCTCCGGCTACAATTTTTAGTTCATAACCCAGTTTTTTCTGAATAGCTTCAATTTCTTCGTTTATGCTAAAGAAGATATTTGAGGCAACCGAATTTCGATGTTCAACATCTCCTTTCAGATGACCATCATACAGGTGAATACCTGCGAAATGAATGTTTTTTAGTTTGATAATTTCATCAATCAGAGCTTCCCAATTTTTAGAAATTGAAATTCCGGTTCTGTTCATCCCGGAGTTCAGATCCAGGTAAAGGGTAAGTTTTAGATTGTTTTTGTGTGCAGCGATATCCAGTGCTTTTGCCGATTCGTAATTGTCAACAATGGTTGAAAAAGCGGTAGCAGGATATTTTTTAAGTAACGAAATCCATCGCTCTTTTTTATTGCCTACAGGCTGATAGGCGAGAAGTACGTCTGTAATTTCGTGTATGGCAGCAAGCTCCGCTTCGGCAATGGTTGCACATTTAACTTTGTTGATGTTATAGGTTTTAAACAAGTCCAGAATTTCTCCAATTTTATGGGTTTTGATGTGTGGCCTTAATTTCTGAGTATCGCCGTTCACAGATTCAATCAGACGTTCAATGTTGGTCTGAATACGGTCTTCGTAAACGGCCAAAAATGGGGTATCTACACGGATTTCGGAGCTAATTTTCCACCAATTGTTTTGCATAACTTAGTTTCTTGTTTTTTTGACAACTTCAATTAAATCCTGAAAAGCCTGAAGCGACTGCTCATAACTTAAATCGAGCATCATTTCTTTTGTGAATAAATTAGAACCAATTCCAACGCAAACCACTCCTGATTTGAACCATGATTTCAGGTTGCTTTCTTCTAAGGTTACTCCGCCGGTCGGCATTATTTTTAAGTTTGGAAAGGGGGCTCTGATGGCTTTTACATATCCGGGACCGCCAATTTTATCGGCCGGAAAAAGTTTTACAATTTCGGCACCTAATTTATTGGCATGAAGTATTTCGTTTAAGGTCGCGGCGCCGGGAATCCAGTAAATATTGTTTTTGAAACAGTAGTTCCCGATTTCCGGATCGGTATGTGGACAAACGATACAATCAGCGCCTAATTGATGAAAGGTTTCTGCATCCTGAACGCTTAATATTGATCCAACGGCTATCTTAACCTCTAAATTATTTGCTTTTTTAAAATGGATCATTTGGCTAAAAACTTCTTTAGCATCAGTTGCACGAGCAGCAAACTCGATAATTTTTATGCCAGCATCAGCCGCCGATTGCAAGACTATTTGGGCTGTTTCAATGTTAATTTGTGTCACTAACGGAAGTACACCTTGCGTTTTTAATATGCTGTACATGTTTTTGTTTTATCTGTTAATTCTATTACTTGAGCCATTTTTAATAAAATGATTTACTTCATCAGGAGTGCTTATCGCGAAATCTCCATGAATACTTTGTTTGATTACGCCACAGGCAGTTGCCCACTCGATACATTCCTGACCGGATAATTTATGAGTCAGTCCGTATAATAATCCTGCGTTGAAGGCATCTCCGGAGCCTATCTGGTCTGTTACGACCTGTATTTTGTGTTCGGCTGTTTGATAGAAATTGCCTTCATGAAGCAATAATCCTTTGTATAAATGCGCCGGTCCGTCGGACTTTCTGAAACTCATGGCGAGTGTTTTTAGAAAAGGCATTTTTGCTTTTAACAATTCGAATGTTTTCTGAAAACGATCGGCATCCGATTCTTTCGCATCGGTTTTGATTCCGAAATAAATTTCAATCGCATCTAAATCGGCAACTGTAATGGTGCTGTATTGCAGCAAATCAGGCATGACTTCTGACGGATGTTTTCCGTATTGCCATAATTTGGAACGGTAGTTAAAGTCGGAAGAGATAGGGAGGCCTTTTTGATGTGCCGCGAGAATGGCTTCTTTACAAACCAGAGTTGCTTCATGCGAAACTCCGGGGCTTATTCCGGACCAATGAAAATGGGTTACATCAGCCAAAGCCAAATCCCAGTTAATCTGATCTTTTTGTATGGTCGCAAAAGATGAATTGCTTCGGTCGTAAATCACTTGTGATTGTCGGATTTGATTTCCGGCTTCGACAAAATATAAACCTAAACGGTCTCCGCCATAAACACATTTCGAGGTGTTTACTTTGTATTTCTGAAGTTCGTTTACAGCCAATTGCGCTAAGTCATTTTGAGGTAATCGGGTAATGTAATCGGTAGGTATTCCTAGTTGGGAAAGCAAAACACAAACATTTGCCTCGGCACCGCCCACGTAAACTTTTATTTCGTTGGCTTGTGTAAATCGATTTCCGTTGGCAACATTCATCCGGAGTAATAATTCTCCAAAGGTTGCAATTCTGGTTTGTGAGGTATTTGTATTCATTGTTATTATTTTTTTGCCACAGATTTCATGGATTCACTAAAGTTACGGTTAAATTTTTTAGCCACGACTCGAGAGATAGCGAACAGGCGAAGCAATTCACGAATTTTTATTTACTACTGTAAAGATGAAATTCGTGAATTTGTGACGAAAAAAAACACTTTAATCGGTGAAATCTGTGGCATAACTTTTTTTAATATAATTCGAAAACGGCTTCAACCTCAACAGGAATATTATCGGGTAAGGAGCCCATTCCTACAGCGCTTCGTACTCCAATTCCGTTTTCCTGTCCCCAAACTTCGGCAAATAATTCACTGCAGCCGTTTATGACGTAAGGATGTCTTAAGAACTCGCCATTGCAGTTTACCATTCCGAGTACTTTTATCACTTTTTTTACTTTGTTCAGACTTCCAAAATTGGTTACAATTGTAGAAAGCATGGTTAATCCGACTTGCCTTGCTGCTAATTTTCCTTCTTCGATGTCCATGTCATCGCCAATTCGGCCAATGATTAAGGATTTGTCGTCTCTAACTGGCCCGTGACCTGAAAGGTATAAATATTTACCATCAACTAAATAGGGTTTGTATATTCCTAAAGGCTGAGGCGCCGGAGGAAGAGACAATCCAAGGGTTTCAAATTTTTCTTGTGGTAATAAATTCATGATATTAATGTATTATAGTGTTTAAAATAAAAACGAAAATGATTCCTAAAACAGATACTAAGGATTCCATAACGGTCCATGATTTGAAAGTATCTTTCAGGCTGATGTTAAAATATTCTTTGAACATCCAGAAGCTTGGGTCGTTTACGTGAGAGCACATTAAACTTCCTGCTCCAACAGACAGTACTAATAGGTTAGGATCAAGTCCGGCAGTTTGTAATAAAGGCAATAGAACTGTGGCGGTCATTAATCCGGCTGCTGTGGCTGAACCGACGCAAACACGAATGATCGCTGCCATCATCCATGCCAATAGATAAGGATGAATGTTTATTTGCGTTAAGGCTGTAACGATGGTTTCGTTCACGCCGCTCACAATCATGACTTCTTTCAGACCACCGGCTCCTCCAACAATTAAAACGATTAAGGCAACATCTTTTATCGCAACGGCATAGTCCTCCATTACAGAGGTGATGCTGCGGTTCATTCTGATGCCTAAAGTATAGGTACAGATCAGTAACGAGATCAGCATGATCATGCTCGGTTCTCCAATTGTTTTGCAGATATCAGCCAGAGTTTCATTTTTAGAAATCATAGGCACTATCGAAGTCACTGTTAACCCGAAAACCGGAAATAAAGCAGAAAACAAACTCAGTGAAAAACTCGGAAGTTTGCCTTCGTTTACAACTTCTTCAACATTTAAGATTTCATGATCCGATTCGGTTTTGATGTTTTTGAGTAAATTCGAAAACAGTAAACCTGCAATAAAAATGGTTGGTATGGCAATGATAATTCCATAAACTAAAACGAGTCCAAGATCGGCATTAAAAATACTGC
Organism: Flavobacterium sp. N502540; assembly: GCF_025947365.1. Lineage (NCBI taxonomy): Bacteria > Pseudomonadati > Bacteroidota > Flavobacteriia > Flavobacteriales > Flavobacteriaceae > Flavobacterium > Flavobacterium sp. N502540. The sequence continues at coordinate 1,292,168 of NZ_CP110012.1, read as the reverse complement.
TTAAAGCCATTGGAGACGGATGTGGGGGTAAGAAACCGTGTGCTACTGAAAGCGACGCCAGCATTGGAATACCGAGATATACTTTTGACAGCTTAAATTGATGGGCTACTGAGAAGATTAAGGGTACTAACAAAACAAAACCAACACTATAAAATAGAGGTATCCCGACAATAAATCCGGTAATCATTAAGCCAAGGCGAACGTATTTTTTACCCGTCCATCCCATAACAGTTTTGGCGATAACATTGGCGGCGCCTGATGAAACGGTAAGTTTACCAATACAGGTTCCGAAAACAATAATCAGCGTAATAGATCCTAACATTTCGCCCAAACCTTTTTGTACGGTTTGTGATAAAGTGTTTATCGGCAGGCCTAAAAAAAGACCTGCTAATAAAGCTGTTATGATAAAGGCAATAAACGGATTGATTTTAAACCAGGCTATCTGGATGATTAGAAACGCAATGCATGCCGTAAGAATTAAAATGCTCATTTATCTATTGTATTATTAACTCCGAAGAGCGTAATTCGTATAAAATTGATTAAACACATAGCAACATAGATTTTTTTACTTAATAAAAGAATAACAAAAAAAGCCAGCTTTTAAAACATAGTCCCGATGCATCGGGATGCGTGTGAATACAAGTGAAACATCTTTTTAGAATTTCAGGATCTATGTCTCTATGTGTTTAAATTAATCGCATCAATGGTTTTCTGTTATTTATCCCACCAGATTCTTGTAGTAAAAGCATCAGGTCCCTGACGTTTTATCGCTTCAGCTAAGTTACTCGAATTCACAGAATATTCGCTTACCGAGTACTTGATACGTCGTGGGATTGTTCCGTTAGTAACGTTACCCGGAAAGTTTATCGGCACTAATGCAGGATACCCGGTTCTTCTCCAGTTGGCATAAATTTCCTGTTCGTCTACAAAAAGAGCTATCCAGATCTGGCTGTGTATCTGATTCATTTTTTGATCAAAAGTTCCGGCCACATTATAAGGATTTAACGTTAGATAAGGAGTTGCGTCCGTAATGGCATAAGCTGCACCGTAAATTCCCATGTTCAGGAAAGATGCTTTTACGGCTTTCTCGTATAAATCTTTATCGTTTTCAGCGGTGTACCATCCTCTTATGGCAGCTTCGGCCAGGTAAAGGTTCGTCTCGGCATTACTCAGGATCATCATAGGAGCATCGTATCGGAACACAGTACTTTGGTTAGGCTCAGAATAAGTGCCTTGTTCTGCCGCAGACGGAGCAGTTTTAGTTCCGTTAGGAAAACCTTTTTGTACAGCAGGATCTGTATTTTGTACCGTTCCCTGCCAAACTCCTGAATAAACACTAAGTCTTGGATCTGAAGTAGTTTTCAGTACATCGATAAAGGTTTTGGCCAGTTTTCCGCCTTCTGCATTTTTTTGCCCAAAGGAGTCTTTTCCAAAATCAAGACTTCTGGAATCAATACCGGCAGGATTTCTGTTGAAATCATTAGGACCATCCGTGTATTTAATAAGTGCATTGTCTGTTGCGTTTACGATTACTCCTCCAGTAATGGCTTTCGTTACCCAGGTTTTGGATAACGCAGGATCAACTTTTGAAAGTCGTAAACCAAGACGAAGCATTAGAGAGTAAGAAAATTTCTTCCATTTGGCGATATTGCCTTCGTAGATAAAATCAGCTTTACCAAAACTTGCTTTGGCCGGATCTAAGGCAGCTGCTGCTTCATCCAGTTCTTTTAGTAAATCTTTGTAGATGAATTCCTGACTGTCGTATTTTGGAAGGAAATGTTCGTTAGTATAAGCTTTTGATGCCTCGGTATAAGGAATATCTCCATATAAATCGGTCAAACGATGGTAGATATAGGCTTTCCAGATTCTTGCGATGTTGAGTTTGTTGCTCTCTACCGGATTATCCTTTAAAGTATTAATTACCGTTTGGATTTCATTGACAGCAGTTGGATAACCTCTGTTGAAGTAAGCAGAATAGTAAGACTCGTTGTTTAAGTACTTGTCTCCCACACCTGATGCTTCTTTGTAGGTCGCATAATGTTGCATCATACCGCCGCATTGCAGCACATTTGTAAAAAAGTAATTGTTGTTTAAACCATCAAGCTGTGACTGACTAAAAATAAAGGTAGCATTTGGTACTTCAACAGAATTGGGGTTGGTGTTGATTTCTTCAAAATCTTTGGTACAGGCTGTCATACTTCCTAAAAGTATACCTGCCATATATAAAATGGTTCTCTTTTTCATGGTTTTGTTCTTTAAAATTTAACATTTAAACTTAGTCCGAAACTTCTTGTACGTGGTACTCCAAATTGTTCGATGCCCTGAGCATTTCCGGCACTAAACACAGATTCAGGATCTACATTTGGAGTTTTCTTGTAAAGAATAAACAGGTTTCTTGCGATAAAAGAAACAGAGGCTCCCTGAAGTTTGGATAAGAATCCAAATTTTTCAATTGGCAGTTGATAACCAATAATTACTTGTCTTAGTTTTACAAAACTGGCATCGTAAACAAAATAAGAAGTTATGTTTCTTAAACCGTCATAATAGCTTCTTAGATCAGCCGGTGCAATAACCATATTAACAGGGTTTCCTTTAGGGTCAACACCTGAGATTGGCAATCCGTTCTCACGGCCTTCCAATGTCATTTTGGTCAATCCCATACGGGTTCCGTATAATTCTGTTCCGGAGTATAAATCCCCGCCAAATTTACCGTCAATTAAAAAGCTGAACGATACTGATTTGTATTTGAATTCATTGCTTATACCTGCCGACCAGGGGTGAACACCCTGTCCCAGTTCTTCAAGAGGACCTCTTGCTACAGTTGCAGTATTGCCGCTTACATTATACACCGTGTTGCCATTGGCATCTTTAAGAGGTTTGTATCCTTTTATAGTACTGTAAGGACGTCCTACATCGCTGCTAATAACAGCATAATCGTTTACGGAAACTGCCATCGTAAGCGAATTTAATTGACCTGTAAGTGATTCAACGGTGTTTTTGTTATAAGATCCGTTGATGCTGGCTTCCCATGAAAATTTATCGTTGTTAATGATTTTTCCGCTTAGTAAAAGTTCCACTCCGGTATTTTTCATTTTCCCAAGATTCAGTAAAGCGGTTCTTGCTCCCGATGCGTTGGAGATTGTAGTTTCTACAATGTCATTTGTAGTTTCTCTGTTGTACCAGGCAAAATCAAGATTTAAGCGATTGTTAAAGAATCCCATGTCTGTTCCAACTTCCACGGTTGTTGAAGTTAGTGGGCTTAGTGTCGAATTTGGGACTCTTGAACCTGTTGTACTTTGTAAGTACTGACCGTTATGTCCACCCTGAATCATAGAGTAGGATTGGTTTAAAGCATACGGATCCGGAGTAGCTCCACCAACTTGTGCCCAGGAAGCTCTAAGTTTGCTGAATGAAATCCATTGTGGCATCGTAACAATGTCGGATAGGATGACACTGGTTCCAACTGACGGATAGAATATCGTATTGTTGTCTTTTGAAAGGGTAGAAAACCAGTCCTGACGTCCTGTGAAGTTTAGAAAAACCACATTTTTATAATCTAAATCTGCGGCAGCGTATACAGAATTGGTTTTGGTTTTTCCGTAAGGATAGGCATAGGTTATAGTAGCCAGGTTGGTTAAAGAATAGAAGTCGTCTAGTATAAAATTTGATCCGTCTATTCTCACTTCATCTCTTATATTGGTACGGGAGTTAACTCCAAGCAAAGCATTCAAAGAGAAATCTTTGTAGATGTTTTTCTTAGTGTAGTTCAGAATGGCTTCAGAGTTTAAATTGGATAATTTTACTTTTGAACCTTGTCCGTATCCAACAGGATTGTTTAAGCTTGTTTTAGGAATGTAGGCGTAAAAATCGTAGTTCGTATAATCTTGCCCAATTCTTCCCTGAAGGAATAATTCGGGAGTAAAGTTCACTTTTACATTTAGCATTCCGATAAAGCGGTTTTTAGTATCGCTGTTTTTAATTTTATTGACAGCAAAGTAAGGATTTGTTGCCACAGCAACAGGATTCCAGGCTACCTCTCTGCCATTTGCATCATAACCCGGAGAAAGATTTCTAATGTCGACTGTATTGGCGATCATATAAGTTGCCCAGTTCGGATTTGCTTCAGCATCAGATACTGTAGTTCTATTCTCTGTTTTGTCGATATTGTATTGGGCTACAACGTCAAATTTTAACCAGTTTGTTAGGCTAACATTACTTGCAATGTTGACACTTTTTCGATTGAAAGAAGTATTCGGTACGATGCCCTGATTGTCCATATTCATAAACGAAAGACGTCCGGATGCTTTGTCAGTTCCTCCTGATAAAGCAAGTGAGTTGATAAAAGTAGTTCCGGTTTGGTAGAAATTTTTAATGTTGTCTTTTTGTGGAGAGTAAGGTCTTTTTACACCGTCGAACTGAATAACATCTGTTCCGTCCATTTTTGCTCCCCATGACCAGCGGCCATAATCTACGGCCTCACCCTGAGTTGTAGGTTTTTTGCCTAAAGCACCTGAACCATACTCATATTGCCAGTCCGGTTTAATAGCCGGAGTTTCAAAAGTAAAAGAAGTGTTGTATTCTGCACCAATTCCTTTTTGAGCAGATCCTCTTTTAGTCTGAATTAAGATCACACCGTTTGCAGCATTTGCACCATACAGTGCGGCGGCGGTTCCCCCTTTTAATACCGTGATGCTTTTGATGTCATCGGGATTGATAACAGACGTTCCGTCACCTCGGTCTACGTTAATTCTTGGTGATCCCGGTGCATTTCCGGTACCCGGTAAGTTTAATTGTGTATTGTCTATTGGTAAGTCGTTTACAACGTACATCGGCTGATTGTTTCCGTTTAAGGAACCGTTTCCACGAATTACAACTCTGGTTGATCCCGTTGGTCCCGTTGCAGTAGCGCTCACGTTTACACCGGCAATTTTTCCTGCCAGAGCACTGGTGATATTCGTTTCTTTGGCTTTTGTAAATTCAGTTCCTTTAAGTTCGGTTACGGCATAAGAAATTGCTTTTGTGCTTTTTTTAACTCCCAGTGCTGTTACTAAAACCTGTTCCAATACATTTTCTGCAGGTTTTAAACTTATTACTACATCTGTGACCTTATCTAGTTTATACTCTAAAGTTCCGTAACCCATGTAAGAAATGATGATGTGAGTTTCATTTTCCGGAACATTTAGTTTAAATTTTCCTGTTTCATCGGTTATAGTAGCTGTTTTCGAATTGCCTTTTGCGTAAATAGTAGCTCCGGCAATTGGCATTCCATCGTCCTGACCAATGACCTGGCCCGAAATTTCAATCTGACTGCTTTTTTGTTCAAAGAGGTGCGTTTTAATTGCAGTCTCTTTTGCATTTGCTGAGAAGATTACTCCCCCAATAAATACTAATGAAATTAGCTTTGCTTTCATAATACTTTGGTTTTCATGTTTTATTTTGGTTTTATTGGCGATCAAATATATAGATAATTTTTATTCATTTGCATTTTTTTTGCATAAAGTGCATTTTTTTTGCAATATTTTTTTCCGAAGTGTTTTTATAATCCAAAAGAAATGAGGTTTCTAAAGGTGTTCTGAGAAAATTTTGCAGAATGAGTTTTTTTGGAAAGAATTCATTTTAATCTTAAAATTCGTATTTTTAGAAGGGTATGAACGGGTGATTTTGTTTGTTTTTGATCGGAAAAGCCTAAAAAAATACCACCCGCAATTCAATACAAATTACGAATGGTATTAGGATCAACATGAAATTAAGTAGGTTTAATCTACATCCCACCAAACTTTTGCCAGCCAACTGTTGTTGTTGTATTTGGCACTGGCAGCCAGGAAGTTTTCTCGGTTATTGGTTGATTCTTCCACCGGATAGGGCATTCTTGTAGGCATAACTCCTTGTGTGTCAGATCCTGCTCGGGTAATTTTTATCATAACAGGGAAATTTGTTCTTCTGTAGTTGCTATAAGCTTCCATTCCGTTTAAGAATAAAGTGAGCCATTGCTGTGTGGCAATTTCTTCCAATTCTTTTCCTGGGGTAAGATTTTTAGTGGCAAGAAAAGTAGTAATAGCATTATTGTCGATAATACTGGCGTCTTTAAAAATAATCCATTGTCTGATACCGGCTTCGATTCCTTTTTTATAATAATCTTTTGTGTCACCCGGATATAGCCCTCTGAAAGAAGCTTCAGCCAGAAGTAATTGTGTTTCTGAATAAGTAAGATGTAAATAAGGGGAGCTGTTTTGGGAAAGATAAGGCTGAGTCTTTGATAAGGCATCACCTCCATTTGGATGCCCCCATCTGTAATTATTCGGGTCGATGCCTTCATAGATTCCATTCGGATTTGGTCTGAACCATATCTCTTTTCTGGGGTCATTTTTTAATGCCTCTAATATTGTAAGGGTAGGGTGATCATTTAAGTCTCCTGTGGCCTTTAAGGCATGAGAAAGTCCGTTACCGTTGTTTAAAGCACCTGTAGTTTCATTAGTAGTGGCGTCATGTTTCATGAAACAATTATCATCGTTGCTTGTAAAGATGCCATTGGTAACTGCTTTTTTGATTTGTTCTTTTGCCAATGCCGGGTCTACTTTTGAAATTCTCATAGCCGTACGTAATCGTAAGGAATTGATCATTTTTTTCCACTTAGCGACATTGCCTTCGTAAAAGAGATCTCCTTTTATTACGTCAGATCCGGATTGTAATTGGCTGTATGCTTCGTCTAGTACTTTAAAAAAATCGGTATAAATGTCTTTCTGACTGTCGTATTTCGGATAGAAAATTTTCTGCAAATCGCCAAAGCCTGCTTCGGAATAGGGAACATCTCCGTACAAATCGGTTAAGCGCTGATATACCATCACTTTCAGTGTTTTTGCAACAGCATTTAAGTTGGTGTATTCTGGTTTTCCTTTTGTTCTTTCCAGAACGTCTGTTAAGTTTCGTACGATTCCGCCTCCATAATTTGAAAACCAAAGAGCATCCTGGTATTCTCTGTTAGCAATGTAAAAGGAACCATAGTTGGCGACACTCCATGATCCGCCAAGATGTTGTACAAAACCTTCTCCATAAATAAGGTTGGCTCTCCATTGCTCAAACCATCCTCCTGATAACGCAGCTTCTATTCCCGTTATCTGAGTATAAGGTTCGATGGTTTGAAAGCCTTCAGGGTTAGTGTTTGTTTCTCTGAAAAGTTCGTCGTCAGCACAATTAGTAGTGGTTAGTACTAAAAGTATAGCCAACACATGTTTTGTCAGTTGTAATATATGTTTTTTCATTTTGATGCAATTAGAGGATTAGAATGATAATTGTAGGTTAAAGCCATAAGATCTTCTGTAAGGCAGGGAACCGTATTCAAAACCTTGTCCGTTGCCGCTTGTGTAAGTTGACTCCGGATCGATGTTTGGAACTTTAGAGTAAATAGTCCATAAATTTCGAGCAATAACCGAGAATTTAAATCTTTCAAATCCGGTGCCTTTTAACCATTTTTTTGGAAAATCGTAACCTATAGAGACTTCTCTTAGTTTAACATACGAAGCGTCATAAATAAAAGGTTCCGGTGTGGTATCGTCTCCGTATAAGCTTCTCCAGTAAGTTTGCGGATTCACTGGTGTGGCGTTGTTTTTGTATCCGGTTACATTACCGTTAGTGTCTCTAACTTCGTTTACACCTTCTATAATGAGTCCTGCGCCAGGTTGTAATTTAGCGATATCATCTGGTGTTTTTCCGGAAGCGATCTGCTGTGCAAACCATGCATTAAATTCATCTCTTCCGTCGAGAGTTCTGCTGGATAGTCCTGCGGCAGCAGCGTTGGCGTTGGTCATAGAGTATAGTTTGCCTCCAAATTTCATGTCAAGATTGGCTCTTAGGCTAATTCCTTTGTAAGAGAACTCATTGGTAACTCCTCCAATCCAGTCCGGTGCCGCTTTTCCAAAGCTTTCCAAAGTTGATGTCAACAGCGGATTTCCGTTTGATCCTATCAAAATTTGCCCATCAGGAGATCTTTGGAATTTTTTACCATAAATCTCTGTAGTGCTTTGCCCAACTTTTGCAACAATTTGAGCTCCGGCCCATCTTGCATTCGAGATCACTTGTAGGTCAGTTTTGTCTGTTAATTCAATTAATTTGTTGTCATTTTTAGCAAAATTGAAGGTTATGTCCCAATTAAAGCCATCTGGATTTCTGAAAATTCCGGCAGTTATCAGGGCTTCAAAACCTTTATTCTCAACTGTACCTGCATTTGCATTAACACCAACAAAACCGGAAGCTTGTGAGGTGTTTAATACAATCAATTGGTTTTTTGTTCTGGTGTAGTAATAAGACAAATCAACTTGTAAGCGATTTTTAAAAAATCCTAAATCAATTCCGGCTTCGTAGCTGGTGGTAAGTTCTGGTTTTAAGTTGTTATTTGGAATAATATTACTGTTGATTGAGCCGATAGGGTTTCCTAATAAAGGTTTGGCTTGTATGTTGTAATTTAATAAAGTTGCGTATGGAGTTTCCAGTGCTTTTGCAGTCGTTGCCCATGAAGCTCTTATTTTTCCAAAAGTTAATACGTCATTCTTAATATTTAGACCGTCAGTAAAAATAAAACTGGAGGATACAGACGGATAAAAATAAGAATAGTTGTTGTTGTTGGTAGAACTTATTGCTGAGGCGAGAGTGGAGTTCCAATCGTTACGTCCTGTAAAATCCAGAAATAAATAATTTTTATAATTGGCTCTTAAGTAAGTGTATAAAGAGCGTACTAATATTTCATCATTTGTTTTCGGACTTAAGACAGAGGATAAGAAATTAGATTGTTTGTTTACTCCATTGAAAAACATGTCCGTAAGTGCTACCCCCGAAACAATTCTTTGGGTATTTCTTTGATTGGCACCAACTCCTAAGTTCACATTAAAATCACCGAATGATTTCTGAGCATTTAATAATGCTTCAGCGTTGTATTCCTGAAAGGTTGTGTTGCTGTTGATTAAAGAGCCATTTTTTCTTGCTGTCCAGGTGGTACCTTCGTTGACAAAATCGGAACTTTCAAATGTAAAACGATCAATTCCTACTCTTCCTGTAGCGCTTAGCCAATCGGTAAAGGCGTAGGTTGCGCTGAAATTCCCTAATATTCGATGTTTTTCGGTTACATTTTTGTTTTCGTCTAATACAAAGTAAGGATTTAATTTATTTGGGTCGGAATTCCACTGATAGTAATTCCCGTTTGGATCTTCATAATTTTTTAACCAGGCTTGATTGAAGTTTGGTGCGAGTGAGGTTACGGTTAATCCAAGATTGCCGGCATCGTCTGAAAGGGCAGGTCTGTTGGTGGTGTTTTCTGTGATGTAATTGAATTTCGCATCTAATGTCAGTTTTTTGATTTGAGAATTGACCCCTAATGTGAATGTATTTCGTTTAAGACCGGTTTTAGGAACGATATCTGTGGCATCAATATTGGAATAGTTTAATCGGAAGGTGGTATTGTCTCCACCACCTGAAAGACTAATGCTGTTGTTTACGGTTACGCCTGTTCTGAAAAAATCTTTAAAGTTGTTTTTCATGTATTCGTAAGGTTTGTAGGATCCGTCAAAGATCCGTACTGAAGTGTTACCGGGAGATCCGAATCGTGGCCCCCAGGCACTGGTGGTGGCATTTCGTCCATTTACGATTTCATTAGTATTCGGCAGTGTTCCGTTTGATCCTGTACCATATTCTTTTTGGTAGTCTTTGTATCTTGAATTGATTTGGTCAAAAGTAGTAGTGCTGTTCCAATCGACTTTCAAAGAGTTTCTTTTTCCCTTTTTGGTAGTAATAACAATGACACCATTGGCGCCACGTTCTCCGTAAAGAGCACTGGCTGCTCCCCCTTTTAGAACAGAAATGTTTTCAATGTCATCTGTATTTATACTGGACAATCCGTCACCATTGTCTCTTCCTTCAGAGTATCTGGCCGATTTATTGTCTGTTATGCTTCCAAGTCCCGTGTTTCCTAAGGTAACTCCGTCTACAACATAAAGTGGTTGATTGTCTCCACTTATAGATCGGTTCCCTCTTATTACGATTCTGGAACTACCTCCAATACCTCCTGTGGTTTGAGAAATGTTAACACCTGCTACTTTTCCGTACAAAGACTGAGCAACACTAATTGTGGGATTGTCTGCCAGATCTTTTCCTTTTACATCCTGAAAAGAATAGCCCAGTTCTTTTCTTTCTCTTTTTAGACCTAATGCGGTAACTACCACACCCGAAAGGGCTGTTGCAGCGGCTTCTTTAAGTTTTATGGAGAGGTTGTTAGAATTTCCTATAAGGATATTTTGTGGTTCTAATCCTAAAAAGGAAATCGTTAGTGTTTTTCCTTCTTGTACGTCGATAGAGAACTTACCGTCGAAATCGGTTGTAGTGCCTCTTTTTTCTTCTTTTATGCTTATTGATGCTCCCGGTATCGAGATGCCATTAGTGTCGGTCACCGTTCCTTTGATGGTTTTTACTTGCGCCTGGGTGACCTGTATCGCAAAAAAGAACATAAATAATAAAATAGTTTGTTTCATTCTTTGGGTTTTTAGTTAGTTGAGGTTTGTTGATTGGTTGTTTTTTTGTTTCACTGGTGAGGTGAAAGAATTTCTTAATTCGTTTCCTGAAGACGAATTAGTACAAATAGAATCTTGTTGCTTTTACTACAGACGTGGTTTGTTCTGTAGCTTTAGCAGTACGCTTTAAAGAATAAGGAATCTGTTTGTGTTTTTTTAGTGTTTTGCTTTTTTATTGCAAGTGATTCATGGCTGTTTGTAAGAATCGTTGTTGGCGGTGCGCCCTTTAAAATCGTGCGTTTTTTCATAATTAGGTGTTTTTTAGGGTATTGTGTTTTTTAATTAGCGATCAAATATATATAAATTATATTCATATAGAGCAATATTTTCGCACAAATTATGCAATATTTTTGCATAATTTTTTCAGATAATGTTTTTTTATTCTGAAATATCTGATATTTACTGGGTTTATGGCTCTTTGTAGGAAGGTTTGTGAAACTCAAATCTTATTTAGACTTTTTATTTTAAAAAAAGGTATTTTTACCATATGAAAATCGCACTTATACAATCCAATCTTTATTGGGAGAATGCTTCAGAGAATAGAAAGCAATTCGAATCCAAAATCAATACAATCGATGCTGATGTTAATCTGATCGTGCTGCCGGAGATGTTTTCAACGGGATTTACCATGAATGCCGCCGCAGTTGCCGAAACGATGCAAGGAGAAACGATCTCCTGGATACAGTCTTTGGCGAAACAAAAAAATGCAGCTATTGTGGGAAGTCTTGTTATTGTTGAAAATGACAAGTATTACAATCGAATGGTATTTGTTTTTCCGTCAGGTGAAATTCAATATTATAACAAACGCCATTTGTTTTCGCTTGCAGGTGAAGATCAGTTTTATACCAGAGGAGATGAAAAAGTAATTGTGAATTATCTGGATTGGAAGATCTGCCTGCAGGTTTGTTATGATTTGAGATTTCCGGTTTTTGCCAGAAATGTCGAGAATTATGATGTATTGCTGTATGTGGCCAACTGGCCCAAAGTGAGGACCAACGCCTGGGATGCCTTACTTAAAGCACGTGCGATCGAAAATCTCAGTTATGTGATTGGAGTTAACAGAGTAGGGCTGGACGCCAATAATTTTGAACATATTGGCCATTCGCAAGCGGTGGATTTTTTAGGAAATTATATTCTCGAACCACAGGAAACCGAGGATATTTTTGTGGTGGAACTAGATAAGAATGCAATGTTGGAAACCCGTAAAAAACTAGATTTTTTAAGTGATAAAGATGTGTTTAGAATCGATTTTTGATTCTAATTTGAAAGCTTATTTCTGAGGTTCTTCCAGGACGATAATTTCGTTCTTAGGATTTTTGGTGCGGACAGCAATTTTTTGGTACACCCATTCTGTTCCTTTTTTGAAAGCAGAAATGTTTAGTTTGCCCTTTCTTTTGTCTCCGTTCACTCTCACAGATAAATTAACGGTATTGTGATTATTGGAATAGATAACGTTTCCTTCTAAAATGGCCAGTTTGTCGATAGGTTCAAGTGTGCCAATATTTTCAAGAATGTTTGGGTTCTTGTTAGCTTTTTCAATTGCTTTTTCAAAAAGTACATTGTCTGAATAAGCTTTGGCGATATCAGTAATGCTATCTTGAGAGGTTGATGCAGCTAAAATTCCAATTAAGAGTATACACAGGAAGATGGAAGATAAAAGCCATTTCCAGTTTCTTTTGAACCAGCTCTCTTTTTCAATTAAATCGTTTTCCATAGCGTTGCGCTCAGGTATTAAAATTTAGAAGGCTTTCCTTTTTTTCTCTTCGTCTTTTTTCTTTTTTTCTGCCTGTTTTTTCTCTACTTCAGGATTGTACGGGACGCTTAAATCAATAGCCTGATCGACATCCCAATTGGTGCGGACATCTACTGGGGTTTGGTAATAAAATACTTCTTCGGCGTACTTTTTATTCAGGAAGTCTCCTGAATCATAAATTTTGTTCTTGTTGTCGTCGTAGATTATTCTGATGGTAAATTTATCAGGGACCAATAAATTGAATTCAATTTTAGTCTTGCCTTCAGAGTAATCACTGGCGTATACAACATCACCTTTTGCGTTAGTGGCTTCAACAATAATGGGAAAACGTTTTACATTTTTTAGGTTCAAAACCAGATTTCCATAATCGGCAGGTTCTTTTGTGCTTAGTTTAATAGCCAGAGTGTCATTGGATTTTTCATAAAAATCAGTCAATGCACCCGGGAAAAATGTTATGCTGTATTTTTCAACAGGTTCCTTTTTGAAATCAACATAGAGTTTTTGCTCAAATTCATCGTATTCTGTCGTAAAATCTACGGCAGTCGAATCTTTGTTAACCAGTCGAATTTTTGATTTGTCAAATTTTACCAGCGGAGTAGCTGATTCTAAGGTAAATCGATCACGGAAATTGATGGTGCCGTTTTGAACAGCAGTTATGTTTAAAGTGTCTTTCTTCTGGTCTTTAATTTTTACGCTAAATCTTTTGCTGTATTTTTCTTTACTAATTTCTACTGCCAAAGAATCTGATTTAACTTTTAGCGGTTTGTACCAAATTTGCAGGGAATCCTTTTTAGGAAATGCGGTAACAATGGTTTCCATGGTGTCGTTCCCGTGTTTCACGACCACTTTAGGTTTCGAAAGTTTAAAGTTTGGTTTGCCTTCGTAAGGGAGGTACAGCCTGTTTCCTGAGGCTTGTATAGGTTTTATGGCTTTAAATGGAAGAGCTTCTTTGAATAATTCCAATTCAAAAACAGTGTCGTTTGGAACGGTAATGTAATGTTTGATAAAGCCGATTTTGTCGTCTTTAGGATTGTATCTGTTGTTGCTTCCTTTGTCTTTCAGGGCCATCAACAGGTATTTTCCGGCCTTTAAATTTTCTAATTTGAAAGTACGTAAACTGTCCAGTGTATTCGTAATGTAGCGTGGACTTTGCTTGTAAATTAATGAATCCTGGTAGGTGTCGTTGATCTCATAAAGTATCACCGAAACAAAATTATCAACGTTTTTTTCATAAGCATCTTTAATTTGTCCGCTTATCGAAAGCGAATCAATAGAAGAACCTGTTGAAAAAATATATTTGAATTGGTTTATCGAGTTTCCTTCGTTGTTGTCTGCTATACTTTGTCCGAAGTTAAAACTATAGGTTGTGTTCGGCTGTAAGGTGTCTTTTATTTTAATTGTGATCACTTTACTCGGTGTGGTAGGTAAAATCAATGGCTCATGTTTCATTGGCGGTGAAACAATAAGCTGCTTGTTGAGGTTTTTAAGTTTTACATACTCGTCAAAACCCAGAATAATTTCGTTGCCTTTAAAATTAGTGCTGAAGTTTTTAGGCGAGCTGTATTTTAAAACCGGAGCCAGCGTGTCTTTTAGTCCGCCGGTAATGCTGCCGCGCTTGGCACAGCTTAACATAAAAAAGACCAGTAAAAATGCAATATATCTAAAGTTGTTTTTCAACATAACGGTTTCTGAATTTGATTGCACAAAATAACAATTATATTTGCTTTAATTGAAACTTTTTAGCCATTTATTAGGATTTGCAGCTTTTACAAATTGCTCTTTTTTTTTAAAATGAAAACCATAACAGCGAAGAATTTCTTACTTTTGGGTTTAAAATGTAATTTTTCCTAAGTTTTGATCAAAAGATTTTTTATTGGTTTCCTAATTCTTTTTCTGATTTCCTGCAGTAAGAATGAAAAGCCGGTTGTTGCTTTTTATTACTGGAAAACTATTTTGAAATTATCTGAAACGGAGAAGCTTGCTTTGAAGGACAATGAAGTCACTAAACTGTATATTCGGTATTTTGATATTGGCCAGCATCCCCAGACCAAACAGCCCATTCCGCTTAGTCCGATTCGTTTTCAGGATGATGTAACCAAGTTCGAAATTGTACCTGTAGTATTTATTCAAAACAAAATCATGTTGTCTTCTTCCCTTGATGTGGAGGATCTGGCACAGAAAACAGTTCGTTTGATTGAAGAAATCAGCACGAAGAACAAAATTACATCTCGGGAAATTCAGATCGATTGCGACTGGACCCTTAAAAGTAAAGACAACTATCTTAAATTTATTGAGAGTGTTAAAAAGCTTTCCGGAAAAAAACTCTCCGCAACAATTCGCTTGCATCAGGTGAAATATTTTAAGAAAACTAAAATTCCGAACGTAGATTCCGGAGTTTTGATGTACTACAACATGGGGTCAATTGCTCCCGATTCCTTAAATTCGATATACGATCAGAAAATTGCTGAACGCTATTTGAAAAGTCTGAAAAAGTATCCGATGCATCTCGATTTTGCCTTACCTATATATTCGTGGGGAATTCATATCCGAAACCAAAAAGTGATTGGTTTGCGCTCTAAAATGAATGTAGCCGAACTCAAAAGGGATCCGAATTTTCAACAAATAAGCGGGATCTTTTTTAAAGCAAAAAAGTCCAATTATAAGAATGACGTTTTTTACGAAGAAAATGACCTCTTAAAAATGGAGACAATTACGGCAGAAGATTTAAAACAAATGGCGGAAGAACTGGGTGAGAATACCGCGCAGCAGCCAAAAGAAATTATATTTTACGATTTAGACGAATTCAATTTAAAAAACTATGAAAAGAATATTTTTGAACAAGTTATTTCTTGTTTCTAGTGCGGTTTTACTTTTTGCATACGGAGTAATTTATGCCTGTGCAGATGGCGATTGGGATTATTTTGGATCGTACAGTTCTAATTTTACTCCCGAAACTTTTGCAGACAAATCGTATGCACCGCTTTTCCTGTCGGGTGGAATTTTCTATGGAATTGGTTTTGATACCGAGCACAATTCCCGTTTCAATAAAGATATTAAGTCCGATTGGGGAACGTACCTTAAAGGGAAAATTGATACCACTACTGTAAATTATTTTTTAATTGGAGACGAAAAACCGGATTATTATTCGGAGAATAAAAGTGCAATAAAAAACAAGGAAGAAATTAAAGATCTTCATGTGTATTATAAAAGCAAAAAGGAAAACAAATCCTCTTTGAAATGGGGGAAAAAGATCTCGCTGAAGGACGATAAAGTAAAAAGCTTTGTTGAGTTTTTGTATCTGGCGCAAAAAATAGAAACCGTTTCTATTAACAGAGATTACTGGAGTTACGATCCTGTGGTGGCAAAAACGTTCAACGATGCCAAAATGATTCAGTCTATCGAGAATGTGTACAATACAACTTCAGATCCTTTCCTGAAAAACAGATATTGGTTTTTGACCATGAAAGCTCGTTTTTATAGTAATAGCAAGCAAAAAGCTATTGATTTTTTTAATAAAACAGAAAAATCGGTTCCTAAAAATGTGCTGTATTACCGTGCACTTTCCTACGTGGCAGGAGTGAATCACAAGCAAAATAAATTTGCAGCTTCAAACTATTTGTACGCACAGGTTTTTGATAAATGCCCGGAATTGAGAACCGTTACGGCTTATTGTTTTAGTCCGAAAAATGAAACCGACTGGAATAAAGCGTTGACGATGGCTAAGAATAATAAGGAAAAAGCAGCGCTTTGGGCTGTTCGTGGTTACTACAAAGACGAAAAACAGTCCATTGAAAAGATCTATGAATTAGATCCTAAAAGCGAACATCTGAATTATCTGGCAACACGATTAGTGAACAGACAAGAGGAGGCGATAAACAATTCGTTTCAGAAGGATGGAGGAGAAAATCAGCCCATGAAAAAACTTAGTGTGGCTGAAAACAAAACCGAAAACCAGGTGAAGGTGGATCAAAAAACATTGGATTTAATTGCTAAAATTTCAGCAGCAGGAAATACAGACCGACCTTACTTGTGGGATTTGTCTCTGGGGTATTTGCAGACTTTAAAAGGAGATTATGCCAATGCAGATAAGAATTTTGATAAGGCGGTGAAAACGCTTCCTAAAACAGAACTGGCAGGAATGCAGCTTCGTTTGCTTCGTTTTGTAAATAATTTGAGCAAAATAGATAAACTTACGGATAAAAACGAAAAAACAATTCTCGCCGATTTAAACTGGCTGTATTTTGAGCTTCCAAAGAATTACAAAGGGCAGGAATTTCGTTATCAGAATGCTTCTTCCTGGAGCAGAAGTTATTTGTCAACGCTTTACAGAGAAAAGGGGAATCCGGTAATGGCTGAAATTTATGGCGAATCGCGTTACAGTTATTGGAACGATGGGAATTCATTTTACGACAATGAAAAAGTTCTATTAGACATGAAAGCTTTCTTGTCTAAATCCAATAAATCTGAAATTGAAAGTATCGGAGCAGGAATTTATAGTTTGAAATTGAAGGATATTAATAATTTTCAGGCGGTTCAGGCGACCTTTAAAAATAAAATTCCGGAAGCTATTGAGTACATGAAACAAACCGATTCGGTTCAATATAGCAAGTTCCTTGGGAATCCGTTTAACGGAAATATAAAAGATTGTCACGACTGCGATCATACGGCGTATCAAAAAAGAAAATATACTTTTATGGATTTCCTGACTACCATAAAGGAAATGCAGGGTAAACTGGCTCAAAAAGAAGATGTGTACACGAATAGCTTATTGTTGGGTAATGCTTTCTATAATATTACCCATTTCGGAAACGGAAGAACTTTTTATGAAATCACAATTATAGGTTACGGTTCAAGTCCGTATTCGTTTAGAGATTCGATGAAGCGAATGATAACCAATTGTGATCTTCCTAGAATGTACTATCAAAAAGCGTTGGAAGCGGCAACAACAAAAGAGCAAAAGGCAAAATGTATTTATATGCTGGCCAAATGCGAACGAAACGAATATTACAATAATAAGTACAACAACCTTAAAAACTGGTGGGAAGCCGACGACGATAAAATTAATTTTATTGCCTGGAGTGGTTTTAAAGCGTTGCAGAAAGACTATTCGGATACAAAATATTATCAGGACGTTATTGCCGAATGCGGTTACTTTAATACGTATGTAAATCAATAATTGAAATTAAAATTTAGAGGTTATGGTAAATAAAATTGAGCATATCGGAATTGCCGTGAAGAATATGGAGGACGCCAATGTGCTGTTTGAAAAATTACTGGGCGTTCCGTCCTATAAAATGGAGTCGGTAGAAAGCGAAGGAGTCTTAACCTCGTTCTTTCAAACCGGAACCAATAAGATCGAACTTTTGGTAGCTACAAATCCTGAAAGCCCGATTGCAAAGTTTCTGGAGAAAAAAGGAGAAGGAATTCATCATATCGCTTTTGATGTCGAAGACATTCATGCCGAAATCGCCCGTTTGAAAAACGAAGGTTTCGTGCTAATTAACGACGTTCCTAAAAAAGGTGCCGATAATAAATTAGTGGTTTTTTTACATCCGAAGAACACAAATGGTGTTTTGGTTGAGCTTTGTCAGGAAATTAAATAAAAATTTTTCTTTTTCTGATTCGAAATAAGCAGTTGAAAATCAATTGTGTTTTAGGAAACACAAGGTGTTGTTTGAAATTAAATGCAAATCATCTCCCAAAATATTTGGAGTGAATGAAAAATAGTAGTAATATTGCATCCTCAAACCGGTCCTATAGCTCAGCTGGTTAGAGCACCTGACTCATAATCAGGTGGTCCCTGGTTCGAGCCCAGGTGGGACCACTACTAGAATAAAGCCTTTACAGCAATGTAGAGGCTTTTTTTGTAAAGTAGCAGTGTAGGAATGAGGTATTGCGCCCGTCTCAGTACTGCTTAATGCTTGAGTGGTTGGGAAATTTGATTCAACATTAAGAGCGGCTCCTAATTCTCTTTTTTGAAGTTAAGGAAGAAAGTCATTTAGGTCTTCATTAGTTTTGAACTGTTTTAAAAATTCAGTTGCAAATAAATCGTTTCTTATCTTTTCTAATAAGACTGTGCAAGTAAAAAAATAATGAGATCTTAATGTCTTATCATTTTTTTACTTGCTTAGTTAGTAATACTACGTTTAAAAATCTAATTCATTTAGAATAAATTTATGAATTAACGATGCGCTTGTATAAGCTGCATAATCTTGAAATGAATCATTTTTTTCTTCATTTGCAAAATCACAAGCAGATTTTACAGAGAAAACTATTGGTTTGGGTTTTTGACAATGAGCTGCACTATAAAAGACTCCATAAGTTTCCATTTCAATTCCTATCAATTTTCGATTTATTGATTTTATTAAATCAATTTGAATATCTGATTGAATTACAGCTGGCACCGAGGCCATAGGGCCAATATGTATATCCAATAATGTATTTGGTTTTGAACCAGAGTAATTATTTCTAATGTCGTCTAAATATTTTCGTTTTGCCTTTATATTTAAAAATTTTTCTTTTAAATCTTCATTCAAAATTTTGTATCTCGGGTCAGGTTGAAACAAAACACCTTCGTTATTATCGTTTTTTAATTTGCCGCTTGCGCCATCCCAAACTTGTTCGGCAATTAGTATATCTCCCAATTCGACCTCTCCTTTAATACCCGCAGCTATACCAGACATAATTAAATACTTTGGTTTAAAATTTGTAATCAATTTCATTGACAAAGTTGAAGATGCACACATTCCCATTTGCGGTGCGCAAGCTGCAACTATTCGTATTATTTTATCATCCTTTCTTTTAAACTGACCAACATGAAAAATAGTGGAATCATTGTATAGTTTTTTCTCTATCCATTTTCCATCCAGCCTAAGTACTTTTTCTAATTCCTTGTTAAGTGCAGTTATGATAGCAATATCAAAATCATATTCAATCTCATTGCCAGATTTTAACTCATTCTTTGAATTAATCAAATATTCTATTTTATTTCTTAAAATATCTTTCCATTCCTCCTCGTTTTCTGCATATTCAATTAAATACCATAAATTTTTTTTAAATTCATGAGAGAATTTATCAATGAATTCTGAATATCCAGATATTCCAATAATATGAAAAGGTCTTTTTTTATTCGGATCTAAACTGATCTCATTTAAAAATTCAATTCCATTTTCTGGAGTTTCATTGTCTCCAAAATCATTAGGAAGTACTAAATCTAATATTAATAAATCATATTTGTTATTATCAAGTAATCTCCTCCCGTTATTTGTATCAGATGCAATTTCAACCTTTGAACTGATTTCAGGAAATTCAAATAATACTTCTTTTATTGCTGCTACTTTTAAACTATTGTCATCTACTATTAATATTGAAATCATTTATTTTAAATTTGAAATTATATTTTTTAACTCATTTTGCCAATTTACTTGAGATGTATTATAATATATACATCCTAAGTAGAAGTCTGAAAATTCTTCTCTTAATGAGTTATCTATTTCCTCTAATGAAATTTCATCAAACTCTTCATATTGAGTTAGAATAAGAGCTTTTGTCTTAATTCCTTCTCTTTCCATTTCTTGTAAAATTATTTCCCCTCCTCTATCTAAAGTTTCCCCTCCATCATCAATTTCAGAGATGTCAAAGGTTGGAATACTCATGTCTAAAATTAAAAGATCATAGGAATTTACCAATATAGCTTCAAGCCCACTTTGAAAGGATCTTCTTGTGTCAATATTATTAGGACTTATTTTTATCTCATATTGTAGAAAAAACTCGACTTGAGTTGATTTATTAGTGTCATTTTCAACGATCAATATCTTCATTTTAATAAATTTTTAAGGGATATTTTACAACCTATGTTAAATGTACCATTATTAAGATTAAAAGAAAGTCCATTATCTTGGTTTCTGAAAACGTTCTTCAAAATATTATTAGCTTTTGAAAATCCTGTATTTCCTTCACTTCTTATTCCATTATAATTAGTTTCTTCTAAATCTAGTTTTATTTTGTCTAGTTTAATCAATAACTCCTCCGGGTCTTCATTATCAGATAATTTGTTTTTAAATTCAATGTGTAAAATATCATCTTTTCTTTTTAAATTTACTGATGCCGACCTTTCAAGTGCGTTATTGGTTTTATAATAATCCGATATGTTTGTGAGGAAAATTTTAATTAAGTCAACAAAATGAGGAAAATATATACCTTTTATTAAAGATTGGTCTGTTATTTTTTGTGTAATACCTAAAACAGATGGACTATTTATGTTATTTACAATTGTTAGACTCGTGTTTAATGCATCCTCTATTAGAAAATCAATTTCATCATTTTTACTTTTATTAAACCATCTAATAACATAATCAACATCTGCCTGCACATTTGTTCTACAATCAGCAATTGCCTTAAAAATAGCACTTGATGATGTAGACAAAACAATGGCTTTCAAATCTATTTCAAGAGAATCAAGTTCGCCTATTAATTCTTCTTTTATTTTACTATTAATTTTTTCTCTTACAACTAATAAATTCCTATCGGTAATTTCCCATAATATTTCAAAAATCGATTCAACAAATTCTGTGAAATCTGTGAAAAATTGAATTTCCTTGATAAATAGACTATAAAGCCATTCACTATTCCAAAGAGGGATATACATATAATCAAACCATCCTGTTTGCTTTGTTTTAATATCTTCAGTTCTAATTTGTACAAATTGATCTTTCAGATCATTTATAATTTTGTCAATTGAAGCAGAAAAATTATTCATTCTTTGATCAAACTTTATTCGATCAATAACTCCAATTTCTAATTGAATATTATTCCAATAATCATTTTGTAAATAGTTGCCATCTTCGGAGGATTTCGTGGTGACTAAGTTAAAAGCATTAAAAGGTTTTCTTATTTGACCGATGATTGTTCCATGTCTAATTCGTTGGCTTAAATAATAATCTAGTCCATATTGATTACTAAATAAAAATTTATCCCTTATTTCTAGAAATAATTGAACAAATAATTCAAAATGTAAATCTGTTTTTCTAAGAGACTTTTTATAAGTATCTGTATCTATTTTGCCTTTTAATAAATCATAGAGCGCATCATATCCAATACCTGTTGGGTCAATCTTATTTTGTTTTAATAGTTCTGAAATGCTTTTGAAGCGATTAAAACCTTTTTTGATTTCAATAAGTTCACTTTCAAGTATACCATATTCGTCAACATATATTTTACTTTGATCAATTTCCTTAATTCTTTGTTGAACAGTTAGTCTTTTAGTTATTTCTGAAATTTCTTTATTATATTCTTCTATTCTTGAATTGTCTACTCTTGCTAAAATTTGGCAAATTGATATTCTCTCATTTAATACCGAATTAGAATTTTTAAAAATCATAACTTTTCTAGAGATAATTTTCTGATTGGCTACATTTTTTAAAAAAAATATTTGCTTTTTATTTGCATTCGAACTTTCATCGATTAATAATGAAGGATGATTAAGATTTAGTGTTCGCAAATACAAATCATAAGCAATGTATTTAGGATGTGTTTCATCATGTGCTAAATAAATAAATATGGGGAAATTGATATTATTATGAGAAATATACTTCCATCGATTTTTTATAATCTTGTCAGATAATTTTTTAGAATCAATTTTTGTCACAAGAGCCGAGTTTAAAATAAAAGAGTCAACATATAAGTCAATTGCGTCATTAAAAAGTTCAAGATTGTAATAACAATCAAATAACATTGTTACGCACGATTCCTTAATGTAATTCAACTCTTCTATTTGAGGAATAATCTTTAATAATTCCAATTTACAACCTTCATACTTATTGCTATCATATAAATACTTGGCTTTATAGAATGTTAATCTGTATCTAGGGATTATATCCGTATATTTTTCATCAATTGTATCATATTTGTTTATTATATCGCTAAAAAAATTTACGGTCAAAGAATTAAATTTAGAGAATGACTTTAAATATTCTTTTTGGATATTTTCGTCGCTAAATAGTAAAAAATGGATAGGGTTAAAGCTTTCAGAAGATATGTATGCTCTTTTTAGAGAGAGATTATCATATCGGAAATCAGAAAAGTTAAAATTCCGCTGGATAAATGAGACTATTTCTTTAGATATTTCAAAGCTAGATATAGTATTAGAAATTGTTAATAGATCAATTAAGGATTCATTAGATTTTTCATTGCGGGATAAATAATTGTAAACAAATTCAGTTATACTATTAAAAACACAATTATTTGGAAAAATGTTCTCAATTGGAATTTTCAAATGAAGATGAGATTTTGCAAATAGCTCAATACAGCTAAAACAAGCCTTCTTAGTAATCATTTTTTTTGCACCTTCAATAACTGATAGATAGTCTCCTCTAGTGAAATCATCAATTATTTTTAACTCACTTTCAAGATTGTTTTCTTCTTCTTTGATAGAAAAATCTCCTTCAAAATTATTTGATTTTTGGATTAATGGGTCATTTATGTAATTTAGAAGATCGTTAGAATTTTTTTTAATAAACCCTTTTTTACTATAGTCTTTCATATCTAGTGACATATAAAAAACTATATCTCTATAGGTCATGTATTTATCAATAACGGATAAATTTTTACTTGCCCAAATTACACTTTCAATATCATTAAAGTCATATTTTACAATGTTTAAACGGTACTTAAAATACTCTTTGTAGTCATCGCTCATCCCCCGTACTATTGAATTTTCCAATACATTGTCATAACTAAAATATGAAACGTCTTCTTCAACTTTATAGCTAAAAAAATGAATTAATAGAAAAAATGCTGGATCATTAACTTTTTGGTTCTTACAAGAATTAAGTAGTTTGAAATTAAACTCAAGTCCTTTTTCATATTGAATCTGAAGAAATTTATTTTCAAGACCCCAATATGAAAGTGAGATATCTTTAATCGCCTTTAAGTTTTCTGATGATTGATTATAAAGACCTAATAAAAAATTTAGTTCAAATTTTACTTTTAACGCGAGAAATAAATTAATTTCTTTTGAATATCTTTTAAACTGAAATATTAACCAATTGAATTCTTTTTCATTGGAGTCATAGTATGTTTTTCTATTTTTTCCAAAATCTTCAGTTTTATTTAAAAGCGATTTCCCATAAATTAATGTCTCAAATGTTTTAGGAATTCTTTCAATTATATATTGTTGTTCGTCAAAAGAATAAGCAATTTTTAAATGATTGAAAAGATCCGTTTTTTTTATTCTTGGATTGTATAAATTGATTTTAAAATCTTTGTATTTTTGTTGCATATAGTGTCTTTATTTTGTCGCCATAATTTCCAAATATAAAAAATAATTCCTGTTAAAATTATACATTGTTATATTGTAGCTCACTTTTTAGGAATAATATTATATATTGAAATGAAGAAAAACATAATAATGGAAGTAGTAATTAGTACAATATATAAGAAGAAAATTAAAAGGCGTAAAATTCGGATGCCTAAAAAAAAGACATGCTTAACTTGTTGAAAAATAAATGTATGGTGTGTGGTTGGGCGGTCCAGGTGGAACCAGTACTAGAATAAAGCCTTTACAGCAATGTAGAGGCTTTTTTGTTTTTGTATGGTTTATGTGTGAGCGGGATGTACTACTGAGGCAAATTATCTCCGAATAACAATATTCAAAATCCGACAGGTTTTAAAAACCTGTCGGATTTATTTATGTATAAGGGAAGAAAATGTATTGGTTCATTTCGGGGTCAACTATCAAAAAGAGATTGTTGATTTTTTTATACCTTGTTTTTCAGCGATTCCGGGAATTAGTTTAATTTTTCCTTACCCACTCCAAAACTATAAGTATATCCAATGTAAGGAAAATATTTAAACATTCTGGCCTGTTCAACATTAAAGGTGCCATTACTTAAACTTGTTTCAATGAGAAACGGTGGCGATTGTCCTATGAGATTGTTAACTCCAAAATACAATCTGGATTGGTTGCCGGATTTCGTTTTTTTTGTTTTTGAGACGCCAACATCTACATTGTAATTTCTCGGTAAGCGGTAGTTATTAGGCCTTGATATTTCATTGCTTTGGTTTGGATCCACTAAGTAGGAGTCTTTTTTGTCATTATAGGAAAAAGAGTCTGGTGCCGAGATTAAAACACCGGAACTATAATTAAACAGAGTGGATAGTACCCAGGATTGATTAATATTCCAGGTAACAGCTCCTTTTATTTGATGGGTTATATCGTTTGGAGAATTAAAGGCCTGACCATTATTTATTGTTGGGAATCGCAATGTCGATTTGCTCAGGGTATACGATGCCTGCACGTCAAACTTTTTGAACTGCTTGGAAAACTCAAGTTCCAGGCCTCTTGAATTTCCAAACCCGATTAGAGGGGGGCTTATTTCGTCTTGATCTGGAGTATCATAAAGGGGTTGATACATTAAAATATTGGATACTTTTTTTTCGTACAGCTGTAGTCGGATGTATCCTTTGTTTAAAGTTTTTTCATAGCCTGCTTCATAAATAAAAGCCTTTTCGGGTGGTAATAGAGCTGTACTCGGCATGCGTAAATCTGAAGGTAAGGCATAGGTGTTCCTTGCAATTTGATGATAAAATTGCTCCATTATGGCATAGGAGGCAAAAAGACTATTAGAAGTGTTGTATTTATAAACCAAACTGGTACGAGGCTGAAAAGAATTATAAACCTTGTTTTTAGTTAAAAAAGTGGCGTAATGAAGACCCGCTTTTATTCGAACTTTATCAGACAGCGTTATATCATTGTCCCAATAGGTTTTGAAATGCAGTGACTTTATCAATTGATCACGCTCGATAGTGTTATTAGAAAAATTGGTCATATTTATTCTTAAGCCTATCGCACTATTTAGGAATGACGACCAGTGGTAATTCAGGTTGTTTTCGATACCCACATCTGTAATGCTAAACTTTCGGGTTTCTCCTTCATCTGCATTAGCAAACTGATTGTTATAGTTGCTTAACAATAGAACCGAATTCTGAAATAACCTGGGGCTATAGACTCTGTTCCAGCGCAAAGAAAGTGTTCTGTTGTTCCAGGTAAGTTGAGGTGGTTCGGAAGAAAAAAAATTGGCACTAATAAGATCTCCGCCGGTATAGGCACCGAGATAGAGTCGGTTGGACGAATCAATAAAGTAGTTAATCTTAAAATAGGCATCATACATCCGGTATTTAAAATTTATATCCTTGTCAAAAAGTACTTTGGTCAAAGCATCAATCCAGCTTCTCCTCGCACTAATCATAAAAGACACCTTGTCTTTTACGATAGGCCCTTCAATCATAGCAGAACCCGTTAGTAAACCAATATTAGCAGCGCCGTGGTAGGACTGCATGTCGCCATCTTTTGTTTTAACATCTATGACCGATGATAGTCTTCCTTCGTAACGGGCCGGAAAGCCGCCTTTGTAAAAACTTATTTGTTTGATGGCCTGCGAATCGAAAATAGATAACAAACTCGTAAAATGATTGTAGTTGTAAATAGGAACACCATCTAATAAAACCAAATTCTGATCGCTTGAGCCTCCTCTTACATTTAAAGAAGTGCCATAGGTGCCCGGTTTTAGGGTAAGAAGTTTTAGCGGGTCTGATTGCCCCATTAGAAAGGGAAGAGTGTTAACATGCTGTGTATCGACGATACTGGAAATCTCATTTAAAGGTTTTTTGGATGACCTGATCTCAACCGGAGCAAGGGATAACCCCATTGTAAGATTAAAGTTTTTTTTAATGGTTTTGTTTACCAGTATTGTATCTGTTTGTGAAGTAAAACCGGTATAACTCGCATTTATGATGTACTTGTTTTCGGGTAATGTTAGCGTATAATAGCCATAATCATTACAATTAACAGCAATGTTTGTGTTTAAAACTCGTACGGTAGCGTAGGGTAGCGCTTCTTTACTGTTGCCTGCATAAACAAACCCGCTAATAGTAAATGGGTCAGGAGCCCGCGAAACCGTGTAGATAATTATTTTACTGTCTTTTTCGAGAAATTTTACTGATTCTGTTTCAAAAAGAAGATGTAGAAGCGTTTTCAATTTATAAGTTCCTTTGTCGATCTTTGTCTTTTTGCCAAGATCGAGCTTGTTGTTGCTTAGGGATAAATTTACGCCTTGTGTTATTATGGTGGAAATATAAGCTCCGATGCTATCATTTTCTGTTTGGATAGTGATCTTTTTTTCCAGCAAGCTTGTTTTTTGTGCTTGTACAGATCCGGCACAAAAGAAAAAGACAAAAGAGCATATAATGATTAACCCGTTATTTATAAAAGAATTACTTTTCACACGATATGTTTTTCACCCAAACAGTATTGCCTTTTTGTGTATAACTAAGCCCAAACAATAAACGGAATTCTTCCAATATTTCTTTTATGGATTCGTTATTGAAATTTGTGGTAACGGTACAGGAATTAGTGATTTTTCCTTCTACCTGTATTTTAATATGATAACAATTTTCAATATCCTCAAAGGCTTTTTGAAGTGGAGTGTTTTCGAAAGAAAGTGACTTTGTTTTCCAGGAGAGTAAGTTTTTGTTGGCGGTGTCACTTTTAATTAACCTGTTGGAAACATAATGAACGGCCTGTTTTTTCTCCAAAATCACTGTTTGATTAGTAGGAGTGGCGCTAACCTTAACTTTTCCTGTAATTACTGCTACCGATTTTTCTTTTTCTGTTGTTGTTACAACAAAAGAGGTTCCTAAAACTTTTACTAATAGAGTACCTGTATTTACCGAAAAAGGACTGCTTTTGTCGTGTTTTACTTCAAAAAAAGCTTCCCCATTTAAACGGACAGTGCGGTTGTTCCACAGAAATCTTTTATAGGTAATACTCGAGTTGTCGTTCAGGGTAACTAATGAGCCATCACTCAATTCGATACTTTTTACCTGCCCATTAGCGGTTTGAACAGTTATCTCGGCATTCGCATACAGGAAAGCGAACGTGCTTATTAAAATAAAAACGGCTGCAACAGCTGTTGCGTATAGGTATTTTTTGTACAGCTGAAATACTGTTGGCTTTGTGGTTGATAAATTTGGCGCTATACGGTTCCAGGCATTATCCGTTTCAAATAACTGAGGAGAGTCTAATTGCTGACTTTCTGCAAAAAAAATCTTAAGCGAGATATATTCATCAGGATTGTTTTTTATCCAATTCATTAACACAGCTTCTTCCTCAGGATTCGTTTCTCCTGAAAAATGCTTTGCCAGTAATACATTAATATCTTGGTTGTCCATGGTTATACCTCTTTTAAATAAAACACAAATTCTTTTAAAACCCCCACTATGTAATGACTAAAATACCATATTTTAAAGAAAAGAATTAAGTTGGGATGTTGTTTAACAAACTCCCGTATATGTTTGATGGCTTTTCCCATCTGGTTTTCTACTGTTTTTACTGATATTTCTAATTTTTCTGCAATTTGTTTATAGCTTAATTTTTCAAGACGACTTAGTTTGAAAACTTCAAGACATTTTGGTGGAATTCCATTAAATGCCTGTTCTATAAGCTGGTTAGCATCTGATAGGGGTTTCGTTTCGGGAATCTCTTCGGCAATATCGGCAGACATTTCGTCAATGTCAAACATATAAATTTTTTTCCTCAGAATAGATATACACCGATTCTTAACAGCTATATACAGGTAATATTTAAGGCTCTTTTCAGAAAGTAAATCCTTGCGGGTTTCCCATATTTTAATCATCAATTCCTGCACTACATCTTCACTTTCATCCCTATCCTGAAGATACTTATAGGCATGATTACATAAGGGCTGATAAAGCTCGTTGAACAATTGTTTAAAATGCTTTAGATCCTCATTCATATCATAAAAAGTAGGGGGATTTTAAAATTTTAGTGTAGCGTATAGGGGTATTTTAAATTTTGGCGTATTAGTAATAAGGCAGTATAAGATATTCTTGCCTCAAATTTAAATATTAATAACTTAAATAATTAAAACAGATGAAAAAGTCGATTATTGTATGCGCAATTTTTTTAACATTCGGTACAACTTTAGTAAAAGCACAAGAAAACAGTAAACATGAAGTAAATCTAACCTATAGCGATGGTATACCAATGACTTTTGTAGATGGTTTTTCGGATGCATTAGCTTCTGCAATTCTGGGGCAAAAATTAAATTCTGAGACGACCTCTTCCGGAAATTTTGGTTTGGGGTATCGATATCAGATCACTGAACGAATAAGAGTAGGTGGTGATGTCGCTTTTCAACAGGAACAAACCAAACAAAGCGACAAAAACTACAAACCTATTGCTAAGAGAACCAACAACTATTTTATGGTAATGCCAACGTTATCGTTTAGTTACATAAAAACAGAATGGCTGGATTTTTATGGTTCAGCCGCTGCAGGTGTTATTCTGGACAGATATACAAGCACAGAACCTAACAAAACAGCCGTTAAAAATAATACTACCGATTTTGCTTTTCAGGTTAATCCTGCAGGTATTCGTGTAGGTAAAAAACTTGGTGCATTTGCAGAAGTAGGATTCGGGCATAGGGGAATTGTCAGTGCAGGGTTAAACTATAAATTTTAAATACTAATTTGACCTGTGAGGTGTACTTAATAAAAAAATGAATTACCTCCATCTAAATATTTAACCAATCTGGAAGAATAGCGTACAGAGAATTAACCTTTAAATAGCTTTTAAAAAGACCGTCTCATTATCCGAAACGGTCTTTTTTTGTTTTACATCACATTCTTTTTTTTCGAAATCACGCAATCCTATTTTTATTGTAATGAAAGGAGTTTGGGTTTTTAAAAATAGAAATGGAACTTTATATTAGAAGCGGTATTTTGCTGCCACAGATAGATTTCTGCCTGATGCATTGATACCCGAGGCAAAAACGCGGTACTGTAGGTCTAAAATATTTTCAATTCCGGCATAAACCGACAGATTTTTATTGATAAAAAAGGCTGTTTTAAAATTAATCGTTTGCCATGCCGGCATACCTCCTTTAGGGGCATATTTTTCGTTGTCCTCACCATTCATAGAATAATCACTAATATCTTTCTTGCCATTAAATAACGTATAGAAATCCAGAAGCATCACTTTATTTTCATATTTCAATCCTGCTTTTCCATACATTGGAGAGATATGATCCAAAGGAGTATTCCCCGCGCGGTCCATTATTTCCCCTTTGGTAAAAGTTACCGTACCATAAATCCCAAGTGGTTTTGTGATAGCCATTTTCAGGGTGGAAGAAAGACCTCCTATGTAAGCATTTCCTTTGTTTTGCATAGCAAACACCTCGCTTTGAGTTCCTTCGTAAATCACTGAACTCTGTCCATTATATAAAAAATGATCGGTAACAATGGCATCAAAAAGGCGGGTATAATAAACCGTATTGTCAAGCTGAATTCTCTTTCCTTGTCCGAATGTTACAGTTAAATCGGCGGTTACTGATTTCTCAGGAGCAATATTTCGATTAGGGACAATCAAGGTTCCGGGCACTGATTCGAAAAGTTTTCCTAAATCATCTACGTTTGGGACTCTGTAACCCGAAGCCAAATTGAAAACCAATTTAGTACTCTGAATGTTCTTCGCAATTCCGGCAGTAGCGCTATACGTGAAGTTGTTCTGCTTGATGATATCATATGGAAGTTGGAAAAAAGAATTATTGGCAATAGTGCTTTTTAAGGCAGAATAACCGGTACGAATACCCAAATTATAGAAAGTAGTTTCGTTTATTTTTTCATTATAAGTTGCAAAAACATCTGCTCTAAAGGTATGATTTATGCCGTTTGGGTAGCGAGTATCTGTTGGAGTCACAATACCGGTGATGCGGTTTGAACTGGTAGCAGTAGAGTTCAGATTATCATAAAAGAATTCGGTTCCGTAAAGCAAATCACCCTTGCCCAGTTTCCTTCTGAAATCTGCGTTAAAAGCAAATACATTTACTTTTTCGACCTGGCTTTTAGTTTTATCGTCGTTAAATTTTCTTGAGATTCTGCTTTCTTCAATATTTTGATAGCTCACTCCAAGATTCATATCACTGTCGAACAAAGCTTTTTGTTTCGAAAATTTATAAGCCGAAAGAAATCTTTTTTGCGGACCATAATTCCAAACCGCATATTTAAGCCCCGAACCTGATGGATCGGTAAGACGATCATATCTTGGCACATCTGAAGAAGTCGAATACTGCAGATTCAAGCTGTGCTGTGTATATTCATCCTGTTGAAAAAGGATCTTTTGCATGGCATTATATTGCTTATATCCGGAAAATTTTTGAATAAGGGGATTCTTATTCTGCACCAAATAATCTGCATTGTTCCAAGTTTCAACATATTGGGGGCGCTCGCCAAAAGATCCATTCTTTCCATTAGAATTGCCTCCCATTCTCAAATCACCGTAATTATTATACGAGAAAGAAGATAGAGAACTCCATCTTTTACCTGCAAAATTAAGATCAAAATGCTGTGTAAATCCATTATTGGCACTGTTGTATCTTGACATTGCATTTCCTGAAAACACTTTGTTATCAGTTTGGGACAGAAACATAGGGTTTTTGGTTCTCATATTAATGGCACCACCTAACGCATCGCTCCCAAAAATAGTAGATGCAGGTCCGAAAAGAACATCAATCTGTTCCAGCGAATTTTCGTCAATCGTAATGATATTCTGTAAATGTCCCGCTCTGTAAATAAGGTTGTTCATTCTGATTCCGTCCACCAGAAGCAGAATCTTATTAGCTTCAAACCCTCTTAATATTGGGCTTCCTCCACCTTGTTGCGATTTCTGAACTGCTACTGTACTTGTGTTGGCTAGTAAATCGGCGGTATTTTGGCTTTTTTGAAATTCGATTTCCTTTTGCGAAATGTGTTTAATATCCTGTGTCGACTTGGCGTAACGTTCTTTAATGATATGTATTTCTTTTAATTTTTTGGGCGCTGTAGTGTCCGCAATTTGTTGCGAATAAGCTGTAAGAGCGCCAAAGAATGCGATTAAAAAGTGTATTTTTTTCATTTAATTTGGGGTTTATTTAAACTTTTCTACCGAATAGAAAAGTTGTTGATGTGATATTTTAAAACGTCAGAATTGTATAACTCCTAAAATCTATGAATGTTAAATATTGTTTTCTGTGTAACATAAAATGATAGTAAAAAGCATTATTTCTTTTTCTTATACATAGAAGGCTTTTCTATAATAATTATTTTTTCGCTATATATCCTCTCGTCTAAATGAATATGCACAATGTAAGTTCCTGAAGGTAATCCCTGAACGGTTACTTCTTTCTCAAATATAGCATTGTTGATAGGTTCACTTTTTTGCTCTCTAAGTACCCTGCTGTTTACATCCATTATGCTATAATAAAAACTCTTTCCGGTGCAATCCATAAATTTGATATTGAAATGGGTAGTGCATGGATTTGGGTATAACATGTATTTAGGTTTAACTACAGGAGGATTTTTAACTACCAGATTTTCACAAATCCCTATCTTAGACCAAGTGGATTGATCTTGATCAGGTTGTTTGTTTTGGTTAATTATCAAAGCCCTGTAAATAATGTCCTGATAGATTACCTGATCCCCAATTAAATAATCAGTTGAAGTATTCCATGCCGTACTTTGGCAATTTTTACTCACTATATTCAAATTTGCAAATACGTATTCAGTGCCATTTTCAAGAACAGCAGTTGCTGTAAAAGAATGGTCTCCCGAACTTATATTAGTAAGAACAAATGAATAAGGAGATTTGTTTATTGTTGAAATTATTTCCCCGTTGTCTTTAATGACAATAGATGATAATACAGCATCAGGATCAGTTACATTAAAATTGAACAAAATGTCCTTTCCGGTATCTACCACCTGATTATTTTCGGAAGAAGAAATCATACTAATAGTCGGGCTGGTTTTTACAACAATAATTACAGGAGTTGAGCTGGTCACGTTTCCGGTATTGTCTGTAGCTTTTGCCGCGATCTGATAAGTTCCCGAAGTCACATTTTTCCAATTGTATGTATACGGACTGGTTGTTGAAGTCGATAATAAAGTTGTTCCGTTATAGAATTCTACTTTAGAAATTGTTCCGTCAGAGTCGGCTGCTGCAGCATTGATTGTAATATTTGCAGGAGCAATGAATGTAGTATTATTAACGGGAGTGGTAATACTTACCGTCGGAGCCTCATTATTAGTAACAACTATGTTTACCACAGCTGATGTTGCTGTTGCATTTGCGTTATCATATGATTTTGCTGTTATGGCATAAGTTCCTGCAGTTACGTTTTTCCAATCGTATGTATACGGACTGGTTGTTGAAGTCGATAATAAAGTTGTTCCGCTATAGAATTCTACTTTAGAAATTGTTCCGTCAGTATCGGCTGCTACGGCATCGATTGTAATACTTGCAGGAGCAGTAAATACAGTATTATTAGCAGGAGCAGTAATGGCTGCTGAAGGTGATTGATTAACGGGAGTATTTACTGTAATTGCAATCGCAGAAGAAGTAGTACACATACCGTTATCATCACAGGCTTTGGCTGTCAATGAGTAAGTGCCTGCAGGAACACTTGTTAAATTACAAGTGTAAGGTTTGGTGGTTGAAGTAGCTATTAAATTAATTCCATTATAGAATTCTACTTTGCTCACAGTTCCATCTGTATCCGCAGCTGTAGCATTAATGGTAACAAAAGCAGGGGCAGCATAAATTGCATTGTCTGCCGGAGCGGTAATACTTACAGTAGGGGATTGGTTTACTTTGACCGAAACTGCGGAAGAAGTGGTAACACCGTCATTATTATCGTAAGCTTTGGCCGTTAAGGTGTACGTTCCGGCAGCTACGTTTTTCCAATTGAAAGTATACGGACTTGTATTAACGGTTCCTAATAGTGTAGTACCCTTATAGAATTCTACTTTGCTGATACTACCGTCGGTATCGTTAGCTGTGGCTGATATAGCGAAAGTAGCTGGAGGAGCATAAATTGTATTGTCAGCCGGGGAGGTAATACTTACAGTAGGGGGTTGGTTTACTTTGACTGAAACTGCGGAAGAAATGGTAGTAGCTCCATTATTATCGTAAGCTTTGGCAGTTAAGGTATACTTTCCGGTAGCTACGTTTTTCCAATTGAAAGTATACGGACTTGCATTAACAGTTCCTAATAATGTGGTACCATTATAGAACTCTACTTTGTTTATGTTTCCGTCGGTATCGTTAGCTGTAGCTGATATATCGAAAGAGGCTGGAGCAGTATATATTGCATTATCGGCCGGAGTGGTAATGCTTACTGTTGGAGCAGTGTTATTAGTGACAGTAAAGTTTACGGGAGCTGAAGAAATAACCAATCCGTTATAGTCATAAGCCTTTGCTATAAGAGTATACGTTCCGGCACCTATTCCTGTCCAGTTATAATTGTAGGGACTGTTAGTGGATGTGCCAATTAAAGAAGCTCCTATATAGTATTCCACTTTGCTTACTGAACGATTTACATCAGCAGTAATATTAATTGTTGCGGGAGCACTATAAGTAGCGGCATTAATAGGAGTAGTAATGTTTACTGTTGTTGGCACATCGTCTAACCCGCAAAATTCAATTTCCCCTACTTCACAATATCCTCCCTTTGGAGATAAATATCTCACATATCTGAAAGCAGTACCATTGGAAACAGCAACCTCGTTCCATGCCAGAATTGGAGCAGAAGGTATGGTGTACAGATCCACTACCCCACTGCTAAAATCAGCAACATTGCTCCCTTGGAATTTCCCTCCATTCATTCTGTATTCATAGGATTTTCTTGGATAGAAACGTATTCCTTTAACAACTTTTGCTGTTCCAAGATCTAATCCGGTATAACCCTTATTAGCGGTACTAGCATCAAAAAAGGTATTTACATCTCCGTCAAATGCTTTACCATATTCATAACCCGCTGCCCAAGGAGCAGTACCAAAAGGGCTGCCTGAAAGCGGAGAACAAGGGAAAGTAACATTAACGGTTATAGAGGAAGAGCTTGTAGTTCCACCGCTATTATCATACGCTTTAGCGGAAAGCGTGTAAGTTCCTATTGGGGCATTTGTCCAATTATAACTGTATGGGCTGGTTGTCGAAGTCCCTAACAAAGTGGTGCCATTATAAAACTCCACTTTACTGATAGTACCATCAGAGTCAGAGGCTTTTGCATAAATAGGAATAGTTGCAGGATTCTTAAATACTGCATAATCGTCTGGTGAAATAATGGAAACTGTTGGGTTTTGATTTCCCACTACAACGGTAATGTTAGAGGAAACACCTACAGCATTTAAATTATCATAAGCCTTTGCATAAAGTTGATAAGTACCGGCAGGAACTCCTGTCCAGTTAAACGAATAAGGACTTGATGCATCAGTGCTAAGTAAAGTGGTACCCTGATAAAATTCAACTTTACTTATCGAGCCATCTCTATCAGAAGCAGCTGCTGTAATGTTTATATTCGCGGGAGCAGTAGTATAAAGTTCATTATTGAGTGGTGTTGTAATGTTTACAGTTGGAAGCTCATTAAAAGCGCAGAACTCAATTTCAGCCACATTACAATTACCGCTGACTGGCGATAAATACCTGTAATACCTGTAGGCAGTACTGTTAGGTATACTAACTTCCTGCCAGGTGTAATCCGGCTGGGTTGGGATGGTGTACAGATCCACGAAACCAGCGGAAGTAGACGTATTGGAGCCCTGAAATTTTCCACCTGTCATCCTTCCTGCCCTTCCTGCCCTTGGATAATATCTTATATTTGTAACTACTTTTGCTGTTCCAAGATCTAATCCGGTATAACCTGAATTAGTTGAATTAGCATCAAAAAAAGTAGTTATATTTCCGTCAAATGCTTTATCATATTCGCTGCCTGCTGAATAGGGAGAAGTACCAAAGGGAGTCCCTGTGGCTTTATTACAAACAAGAGTCATTGTAACAGTTACTAAAGCAGAACTTTTCTTATTTCCCAGATTGTCATAAGCTACAGCAGTCAGATCATAGTTTCCGGACGCTACTACATTCCACGAATAACTATATGGAGAGGACAGGCTTGTACCTAGTAATGTAGTCCCGTTATAGAATTCTACTTTGCTAATAGTTCCTGAACTTACAGAAGCGGTTGCATTGAGATTGATAGTAGCAGGACTGCTAAATGTTGTATTGTTGACAGGCGAGGTTAAAGCTACTGTAATGTTACTCGGTGGAGGGACCAAATCACTCTGCCATACTCCTCTTCCAAAAAAATAAACATTCAATACCCCTGTAGAAATACCATCATTATAAATATCCATATCTTCTATAGCACTAATGATAGGAAGACCCAAAGAGTAATTTATCCAGGAGGGTTTAGTGTTGTCTTTATAATAAACACCCAAAGCATAAAAAGAGTAGACAGCCTCATTTGTACTTTTATCATCGGCTACTACCTTTATCACATTTGCTGCGGGAAATCCTTTTGTAATGGCCCATGTCGTTCCTTTATCTGCAGAGCGATAAATAGTAGTTCCAAGGCCTAAGTATAAAATATCTGAATTAGCTATAGGAGCTACAGAGCCATTAGTGGATGTAGCAGGAAGTGTTGCCTGAACAAAAGAAGCATCAGTCCTTGCGTTGTCTGATCTAAATAATGCAGGTGAATCTGTAAAAACATATAAGCGATCTGCATTACCAGGATCTACCTGGAGGTCTTTTATAGTACCGGACGGTACAGTGTAAATAAGTGTCCAGGAAGGAGAAGCTGAAGTTAGATTAGTGCAGCGATAAATTTTTCCGGCGTTAGCGTGGTAAGCAATGTCGGCATTTTCCGGAGTGAAGGTAAATTTTCCGCCCGATGGAGTTTCTGGCAGATTCAAACTTGAACCAGAACCCGAAGGATAAGGACGTCTGCCTCCGTCGGATTCAGAGTAAAAATTACCGGAATAATCAAACCACATATACGGACCGTAGTCACCACCTCTGTTATTATAAAAGATGCCTTTATTGTAGTAAAATCCTCCATTATCCTGTGTTCCTATATAGAATACATTTCTATTCGATTTGGAAATGGCACCATGATAAACTTCAGTGGCTGCTATACCATCAGACTTTGGCGTCCAGGGGCCTGTTCCATTAGTGGTGTTGCTCCAGACTCCGCCATCGTTGGCATTCCAGAGCTGACCGCTAACATAAGGATCAAATAAAATATGGTGTTGGTCGGTATGAAGGTCCCCGCCCCACCATGTTTGTTGCTGTACCCACGTAACACCTGCATCTGTAGAGCGCCATATCACATGAGCACATACATAAAGTTCATTTGGATTAACAGGATTGACCTCAAAATCAAAATTATAATCTCCCTGGCCATCTGAAGTTGCCGAATATCCGGCAAGATGTTCCGTAGTCGAACGCATGTTAGTAAAGGTACTTCCTCCGTCTGTAGATCTGTAAATTTCTCCTATAGAGACAGCACCAACATTTGCAACATAAACAACATTGGGATCGGCTTCAGAAACAGATACTCTTGTTCCGTTGGCTCCGAATACAAAGGTTGGAGAAGTGATGTTAGTCCAGCTTTCTCCGGCATCAAGAGAACGATAGAGGTGTTTAGGATCCGTTGCATAAATTATCTGGCCATTTGTGCCTGGTTTGTAGCAGATATCCTGAACTTCAATACTGGGAACAGATTTTAAAGTCCAGTTAGCACCCGCGTCTGTCGATTTATAGATGCCGTTACTGGTAGCCGCAATGATAGTATTGTGATCCGTAGGAAGAATAAGCATGTTTATTACCAATCGATTGCCCATTCCGGAATTAGATATTGTCCAGGTGGCTCCGCCATTGATCGTTTTATAGACGCCCGGACCACCATAAGAATAATTTGTATCACCGGTTCCCCAATACATCACCTGATCGTTGGTAGGATCTATGGCTATAGAGGCAGATCGAGTCTTAACAACCTGATCAGTTCCGATTGACTTCCAATTAAGACCTTTATCATTACTCTGGTACAATCCCCCTGAAGCACTGACAGCATACATTTTGTTAGGGTCTGTGGGGTGAAATTTAATCTGACTACAACGTCCAATACCATGTACCTGACCAATGGTTTTCTGCGGAAAGGGTATCGGTCCAATATTTTTCCAATTTGGAGTAGGAGTTTGAGCACTTGTAAGGTTAAAGAAAAGAGTGCATACAAGCAACACTTTGATATATAGATTTGTTCGCATAGATTTTTTTTTAAGATTATCGGGGATTTATTTCTTCGTTTCTTGCCTTCTTTGTAGTTCTTGTCGGGCCATTTCCTGAATTTCATCCTCTGTCATCACTCTTCCGTCAGATTTTACAAAACCTTCGCTTTGGATTTGCCAAAATTTAAATTTTTTAAAATCTTCAGTGTACTGAAGCGATTCTTTTTTTAGTGCTCTGTTGCTTTTAAAGAGTCTGGAAATGAATGATCTTTCTTTTAATTCTTCCAGCGCTTCTTCTTCTCCCTCCATCAATTCTAACGGATTGGGTTTGCCTTTCCAGAATTCCTCAAAAGCAACCTTAGTTTCGTCGAAATTTGAATTAGGATCATTCATCATTTCTTTCCATTTCGGACTTTTACGGAACTCTTTCAATTTTTCCTTTCCAATCTGTGATTGTGCAATCGACAGTTGTAAAAAGAACAGTAATGGAAGCAGTATAGTAGTAGTTTTCCTCATTTTATAATAGAATTAAGATTGATTATCTGTTTTTAAGGGGATATGCAAGCAAAAATGTAAAGGAACTTTTTCTTCAGTTTTTTTGTATATTAATCTCTTTAAATAAAAAAACTAACTATAAAAAGACATAAGTTCAGTTGTGAGACTTGAGTTCGTTTTCTTTAAATCAGGTGCTTTTTTTCTGACAACAGCTGATTGGTTCCCTGATTTAGAATTCAAAGAAAACGTGGTTTAAAACTTACTTTGATTAGAAATAGACTCAAATTTTTGTTTTATATAGAACAAAAGTATTGCTTTAGTCTTGCTTTTAACGGGCTATTGTAACAACTGTAATTTGTGTGTAATGAGAGGTTATTTGTGATTAATATCTGGTTTTTTGAATACAAAATAGTTGCTTGTGTTTTAGATTGGACTTTTGCAAAAACAAAATGTAGCCAGCTAGAAAAAAGTATCGTTTTTTATGAGGTTTAATTGCGCCAACATAGTGTCTGACTTTTTTTTGGCAGTTCATTATTTGAAACGATCCTTTTTGGGAAATCACGTGATTCTGTTTTGTTGTGATAAAAAAGAGTTTGGATTTTAAAAAGCAGAAATCTAATAGGCAGAAATATACGTAAATAGCAGTGGGGGATTAATACTTTAAGGTTTATTCTTACGGTAAAATGGGCAGATTATTTTTGTTTCGCTTTTTTTGTTTTATGCCTTGTGTTTCTGTAAAAATCTTATACATTTGTCGCACAATTCGCTGTAAGCCCCTGTTTTTGTGCGAATTGTAGTAGATAAAATAAGTTTAACAACCTACCTTGCTGTTTTACAGCATGTTAAAATTATGAAGACAATAAAGACCGTTTTTTTTACATTTTGCCTGACCTTGATGACTGGTTTTAGTGCTTTGGCGCAAACACCACCGATACCAGAGCCACCAGACGATCCTACTGATCCGGACATAGTGCCCATAGACGATCATTTAGTGTTTTTGGCAATAGTGGCAGTTGTTTTAGGAATTACAATGATATATCGAAATAAAATAAAAAAAGCTTCAGCGTAAACTGAAGCTTTTTTTATGAGAGGATTTTATGAATTATTTGTTTATCGCATAAAGTCTTGAGATGTATTTTCCAACAACGTCAAATTCAAGGTTTATTTTAGTTCCCACTTTGAAGTTTTTAAAATTAGTATTTTCAAAAGTATAAGGAATAATCGAAACACTAAATTCGTTTGTTTTTGAGTTTACAACCGTTAAGCTAACTCCATTTACCGTAATAGAGCCTTTTTCGATGGTAATATTGCTGAGGTTCTTGTCGTATTCAAAAGTATAATTCCAGCTTCCGTGAGCTTCTTCGATTTTAATACAGGTTCCGGTTTGGTCTACGTGACCCTGTACAATGTGTCCGTCAAGGCGGTCTCCGAGTTTCATTCCTCTTTCCAGATTTACAATATCGCCTTCCTTCCAGTCGCTGATATTGGTTTTTAAAATAGTCTCGTCGATAGCGGTTACAGTATAAAATGAATCTTTTATGGCTACAACCGTCAGGCAGATTCCATTATGAGAAACGCTTTGGTCTATTTTTAATTCATTAGTGATTGTAGAGTCAACTGTGATGTGAAGATTGTTTTGATCTTTTTCTATTTTGTGAATCCTTCCTAGGGTTTCTATAATTCCTGTGAACATTTTGGTTTTATTTTACTAAATTTGCACATCAAAATTAGTAATAAATAACCTGAGCTCATGAATAAAAAAGCAGAAAATATAATTGTTGGAATTTCGGTTGGAGATTTAAACGGTATTGGAAGCGAAGTTATATTGAAAACATTCGAAGATTCTCGTATGTTGGAGATGTGTACGCCAGTTATTTTTGCAAACGCCAAAATACTTTCTTTTGTTAAAAAGAGCTTCACGTCGACTGTTCAGTTTCACGGTGTTGATAAATTAGAGCAGGTTTTACCGGGAAAAGTCAATGTTTTTAATCTTTGGAAAGAAGGAGTTGATATTAACTTCGGTAAAAATGATGAGAAAATAGGCGAGTACGCAATTAAATCATTTGTTGCGGCTACCAAAGCGCTAAAAGAAGGTTTGGTAGATGTTTTGGTAACGGCGCCAATAAACAAATACAACATTCAATCGGAAGATTTTAAATTTCCGGGACATACTGATTATCTGGACAAAGAATTAGAGGGGAATGCTTTAATGATGATGGTTCAGGATAATTTGCGAGTAGGTTTGCTTACCGATCATGTGCCGTTGAATGAGGTTTCTTCACATTTGACAGAAGAGCTAATCATCAGAAAGATTGAAACGATCAGAAAATCGCTGGTTCAGGATTTTAGTATTGTTAAGCCAAAAATTGCCGTTTTAGGATTGAATCCGCATAGTGGTGATGGAGGTGTGATTGGTAAAGAAGAAGATTTGATTTTGAAGCCAGCTTTGAAAAAAATCTTTGATAAAGGTACGATGGTTTTTGGGCCATTTTCGGCAGATGGTTTTTTTGGAAGTGGTCAATATGAAAAGTATGATGCTATTGTAGCTACTTATCACGATCAGGGATTGATTCCGTTTAAAACCTTGTCGTTTGGTAAAGGAGTGAATTATACAGCGGGTTTAAATAAGGTTAGAACCTCTCCGGATCATGGTACGGCTTATGATATTGCCGGAAAAGACATGGCAGATTTTAACTCATTTAAGGAGGCGGTTTATCTTGCAATAGATATTTTTCGCTCGCGTAATCAG
This sequence comes from Flavobacterium sp. N502540, assembly GCF_025947365.1. Taxonomy (NCBI): domain Bacteria; kingdom Pseudomonadati; phylum Bacteroidota; class Flavobacteriia; order Flavobacteriales; family Flavobacteriaceae; genus Flavobacterium; species Flavobacterium sp. N502540. The sequence goes on along the minus strand of NZ_CP110012.1, from coordinate 1,251,505 downwards.
TATGAGGAGATTACTGAAAAACCACTCAAAATAAAAGAAAAACAGTTATAAACAAAAAAAGGTGAATAAGATTATTAGTTTTATAATAATTTTATATCTTTGCACCCCAATTCAGGTATCTGAGTTTTAGATACGGATTGGACAAATTGATGTTGAAATGAGCAAAACAAAAGAATTTTTAATTCCTTTCGTAGGATTAAAACTAGGAAAACACCATTTTGAGTATCAAATAAGTAACACGTTCTTTGCGAACTTTGATTACGACGAATTTCAAAGTTCTGATATCAAAGTAGGTTTAGTTTTAGATAAGAAAAGCAACATGTTAGAGTTGGAATTCAGACACAAAGGGACTGTAAATGTACCTTGTGATCTGACAAGCGAAGATTTTGATTTGCCTTTAAAAGGTAAAATGAAATTAATTGTTCGTTTTGGAGAAGAATTCAATAATGATAATGAAGAGCTTTTAATCTTACCGCATGGAGAGCATGAAATTGATGTAGCACAGTACATTTATGAAATGATTGCACTGTCGGTACCTCTAAAACGAGTTCATCCTGGAGTGAAAGACGGCAGTTTGCAAACTGACGCTTTAAAAAAACTGAATGAACTAACGGTTAAAGAAGAGAAAAAAGAGAGTAAACAAGAAGAAGATATTGACCCGCGTTGGGACAAATTAAAGAAACTATTAACGGATAAATAATATAGTAAAATGGCACATCCTAAGAGAAAAATCTCGAAAACAAGAAGAGATAAGAGAAGAACACATTATAAAGCTACTGTAGCTCAAATCGCTACATGTCCTATTACTGGAGAAGCACATTTATACCACAGAGCTTACTGGCATGAAGGTAAAATGTACTACAGAGGGCAAGTTGTTATCGATAAATCTGTAGCGGTTGCTTAATACGTTTTTGTAAATGATACTGGAACTCTCACATAGTGAGAGTTTTTTTTGTTGGTTATACTTTTCTTTTTTTAAGAAAATAACTGCAAATTAATTTCGTTTTTTTTTGTAATTTTCAAGTCTTTTAAAAATTTTTCAGATACGCTGTATTTGAAACGAAATAATAGAATATAATGAATACAATCACAGCCGCAATTACCGCTGTTGGAGCTTACGTTCCCGACTTTGTACTTTCGAACAAAGTTTTGGAAACGATGGTCGATACCAATGACGAATGGATTACTACTCGTACCGGAATTAAAGAAAGAAGGATTTTAAAAGATGCTGATAAAGGGACATCGTTTCTTGCTATAAAAGCAGCACAGGATCTAATAGCAAAAGCTAATATTGATCCGTTAGAGATTGATCTGATTATAATGGCAACAGCTACAGCAGATATGCCGGTAGCCTCTACAGGAGTTTTTGTTGCGACAGAAATTGGAGCTACCAATGCATTTGCTTATGATTTGCAGGCGGCATGTTCAAGTTTCTTATACGGAATGTCTACCGCTGCAGCTTACGTGCAGTCAGGAAGATATAAAAAAGTATTATTAATTGGTGCCGATAAAATGTCATCAATTGTAGATTATACAGACAGAGCAACTTGTATTATTTTTGGTGACGGAGCGGGAGCCGTTTTATTCGAACCTAATTATGAAGGCTTAGGCTTACAAGATGAATACTTACGAAGCGACGGTGTAGGACGCGATTTTCTTAAAATTTCTGCAGGAGGTTCTTTAACTCCAACTACAGCGGAGACCGTACAAAACAAACAACACAATATTATTCAGGACGGAAAAACCGTTTTTAAATACGCTGTAACCAATATGGCTGATGCCAGTGAATTGATTTTGCAAAGAAACAATCTTACGAATCAGGACGTGAATTGGTTAGTGCCACATCAGGCAAACAGACGTATCATCGATGCTACTGCAAGCAGAATGAATCTTGAGGATTCAAAAGTATTGGTGAATATTGAAAAATATGGTAACACCACTTCAGCTACGTTACCATTAGTATTAAGCGACTTTGAACATTTGCTTAAAAAAGGAGATAATATTATTTTTGCCGCTTTTGGTGGAGGATTCACTTGGGGATCTATTTACCTAAAATGGGCATACGATAAAAAATAAATCAAAACTAAAAACGAATCATTATGGATTTAAAAGAAATTCAAAACCTAATCAAATTTGTAGCAAATTCGGGTGTTGCAGAAGTAAAGTTGGAAATGGATGATGTGAAAATCACGATCAGAACAACTTTAGAAACAAATGTAACTGAAGCTACTTATGTACAACAGTTACCAGCTCAGGCTGCATTGCCACAAGCAGTTGCTCCTCAACAAACAGCTCCGGTAGTTGTAAATGTAAGTGCTGAGGCACCTGCTGCTGTTGAAGATTCTAAATTCATTACTATTAAATCTCCAATTATTGGAACTTTTTACAGAAAACCATCTCCAGACAAACCAGTATTTACTGAAGTTGGAAGCACTATCGCAAAAGGTGATGTTCTTTGTGTAATTGAAGCAATGAAATTATTCAACGAAATCGAATCGGAAGTTTCAGGTAAAATTGTAAAAATTCTTGTTGACGATATGTCTCCTGTAGAATTTGACCAACCTTTATTCTTAGTTGATCCATCATAAATAAATTTAGATTTTAGATTTTAGATTTTAGATTGATCTGACAGAATTAATACAGACATCTAAAATTATCTAATGATCAAATTGTCTAATTATCTAATTAAAATAAGATGTTTAAAAAAATATTAATTGCAAATAGAGGAGAAATTGCACTTCGTGTAATTCGTACATGTAAAGAGATGGGAATCAAAACTGTAGCGGTTTACTCTACAGCTGATGCTGAAAGTTTACATGTTAAGTTTGCTGATGAAGCGGTTTGTATTGGTCCCCCTCCAAGTAACTTATCGTATTTGAAAATGTCAAATATAATTGCTGCTGCCGAAATTACTAACGCAGACGCAATACATCCAGGTTATGGATTTCTTTCTGAGAATGCTAAATTCTCAAAAATTTGTCAGGAGCACGGAATCAAATTTATTGGTGCAGCTCCTGAGATGATTGATAGAATGGGAGATAAAGCTTCTGCAAAAGCAACAATGAAAGCTGCAGGAGTTCCATGTGTACCAGGTTCTGACGGATTATTGGAATCTTTCGAACAAACACAAAAGTTAGCTAAAGAATTTGGTTACCCGGTAATGCTTAAAGCTACTGCCGGTGGTGGTGGAAAAGGAATGCGTGCGGTATGGAAAGAAGATGAATTATTGAAAGCATGGGAAAGTGCACGTCAGGAAGCTGCCGCTGCATTTGGAAATGATGGAATGTACATGGAGAAACTTATCGAAGAGCCACGTCATATCGAAATTCAGGTTGTTGGAGATTCATACGGAAAAGCATGTCACCTTTCTGAAAGAGATTGTTCTGTACAACGTCGTCACCAGAAATTAACTGAAGAAACACCTTCACCATTCATGACTGATGAATTGCGTGCGGCAATGGGAGAAGCGGCTGTAAAAGCGGCAGAATTCATTAAGTACGAAGGAGCCGGAACTGTAGAGTTTTTAGTGGACAAACACAGAAACTTCTATTTCATGGAAATGAATACCCGTATTCAGGTGGAGCACCCGATCACTGAACAAGTAATTGATTATGATTTAATTCGTGAGCAAATTATGGTAGCGGCCGGAATTCCAATTTCAGGAAAAAACTACTTACCACAATTACACGCTATCGAATGCCGTATTAATGCTGAAGATCCTTATAATGATTTTCGTCCTTCACCAGGAAAAATTACTACGCTTCATATGCCAGGAGGACACGGTGTTCGTTTAGATACTCACGTATACTCCGGATACAGCATCCCGCCAAACTACGATTCTATGATTGCAAAGTTAATTACAACGGCACAATCAAGAGAAGAAGCTATCAGCAAAATGCGAAGAGCTTTAGATGAATTTGTTATTGAAGGCATCAAAACTACAATACCATTCCATAGACAATTGATGGATGACCCAAGATATATTGCAGGAGATTATACTACTGCTTTTATGGATACATTTAAAATGAAACCTATAGAGGAATAAAATTAAAGGCTGTTGATTTTTCAACAGCCTTTTTTTATGTTACCAACTGGTAAACCCGATAGGTTTTAGAAACTTATCGGGTTTGTTTTTTGGTGAAGTAAACACTTCCGGTGTGTATTTTTTATACAGGTTTTGCCTGAGTTACACACTTTTTGTAAATTTTAAATTTTGGCATAAATGGTTTAATTCCTTTAAAAACAAGGATTTAAGTCGTTATAGGTACAACGTTTTCGTTATGGCATAATAATTTCATTATCTAAAGCGTAAACAACTATTAATAATTTAAAACGTACACATTATGAAAAATTTATTTTTATCAGCCGCAATTGTTTTAGGAGGTTTAACATCATTCGCATCAAATGCTCCAATTGCAAACACTATCGTTAAAACGGTTTCTGTTGCAGACGAATATACAGAGATCAAATTAGAAGAGCTACCTGCTCCAATTACGGAAGCTTTGAAAAAAGCATATCCAAGCGCTGTAGTTACAAAAGCGTATAAAAACGAAAAATCTGAGTACAAATTAGACGTTACAGTAGGAGAAAAGGTAGGTAACCTTTTTGCTAATGCAGACGGAACCTGGATTAAAAAATAAGGTAAAGCCGTTCTTATGTTTATTCAAATTAAGAACATTAAAATAAAATTAAGAGTACTAAAATATACACACTATGAAAAATTTATTTCTATCAGCCGCAATCGTTTTGGGAGGTTTAACATCATTTGCTTCAACTTCTCCAATATCAAATACAATCGTAAAAATAGCAGTTATCCAGGACGAGTACACTGAAATTAAAGTGGAAGAAGTTCCTGCTGCTGTAATCGATGCTCTTAAAAAAGCGTATCCGGATGCAATACTTTCAAAAGCATACAAAAATGAAAAAGCAGAGTACAAGCTTAGTGTTACAGTAGGTGACAAAGTAGGCTCTCTTTATGCAAATGCAGATGGAACCTGGATCAAAAAATAATTAATAAGAACCATTAAAAAGGATCATTATGAAAAAGTTAATCTTATCGGCAGCTATCTTGTTAGGTGGTTTGTCTATGCAGGCAGGAAATGGAACAATGACAGGTTTATTGGTGAAAACTGTAAGTGTTCAGGATGAATATAAAGAAGTTGATGCAGTTCCGGCTGCGATCAAAACCGCATTAGACAATGCTTATCCGGGAGTAAAACTGGACAAAGCTTATGTAAATGCAAAGAAGGAGTATAAAATTGAGATAACCGTTAGAGGAGAAAAATCTACCGTTTATACAGACGCTTCCGGAAATATTCTTAAAAAATAACGATTAGTAACCCATAAAAACCATTTATTATGAAAAAGTTAATTTTATCAGCAGCGATTGTTCTTGGAGGTTTATCAGTTCAGGCAGCAACTTCGACAGTGAAAACTTCAGACATTCAATCTGTAATTGTTCAGGATGAATACAAAGAGATTGGTACAGATGCAGTTCCGGCTGCAGTAAAGTCAACAATCGAAAAATCTTTCCCTAACACAAAACTTGAAAAAGCGTATAAGAGTGAGAAGGATGAGTATAAATTGGAAATTTCCAGCGGAGATAAAAAATACACTGTGTTTACAGATGCTTCCGGAAATATTCTTAAAAAATAATTGCCTAATTTTATCAGCTAATAGTAATTAAAAAAAGCAAGTACTTATGAAAAAATTAATTTTATCAGCTGTCATCATTTTAGGAGGTTTATTAACGAATGCAGAAGCGACTACATTAAAAAAATCAGTTTTGAATGTTGTTAAATTTCAAGATGATTTTAAGGAAATAAAACCAGAAGCACTTCCTGCTGAAGTTAAAGCGACTTTAGAAAAATCTTTTCCAGGTTCAAAGCTTGTAAAGGCTTATGTAAATCCGAAAAAGCAGTACAAATTAGAACTTAATTCTGGGGCCGATCAGGACAAACATTTTGTTTTCACAAATGACAAAGGAGTCATTGCCCCGAAATATTAAAAAAGAATAATATGAAAAAGTTAGCCTTATCAGTAGCAGTTGTTTTAGGAAGTTTATCCGTTTCTGCGAATACTGTTGTTTCTCAGAAGCAAATAAAAATTGCTGTTAATGTTCAGACAGAATATACAGAAGTTGCTGCAGATGCTGTGCCAGCTGCTGTGAAAACTGCATTGCAAACAGCGTATCCTGGTGCAAAACTCGCGAAAGCATGGGTAAACGAAAAAAAGGAATATAAACTTGAAATATCAGTTGGGGACCAAAAGGCTACTGTTTTTTCAGATGTCAACGGCAACTGGTTGAAGATATAATTAGGTGAATTTTAGATTTATGTTTTTGGTGAAAAAGAGATTGCGATAAGCAATCTCTTTTTTTTACATAATTTTGTGAAAAGACAATTTTATTAGTATTATTTTAGCAAAAAAGTCCTCAGAAACAAATGGCAAAGATATTACTGATAGAAGATGATATTTCGTTCTGCAAATTATTAGAGAAATTTCTAATCAAAAAAACATACGAAGTAGCCATTGCTTTCTCAGCTGCGGAAGCCAGAGTTGCAATCAAAAAAGAATCTTTCGATTTGATTTTAACAGATCTCCGTTTACCTGATTCTGATGGTATCGGACTTATGGCCGAAATTAAAACGGCATACCCGCAAGTTCCGGTAATTTTGATGACAGGCTACTCTGATGTTAATACTGCTGTTAAAGCCATCAAAAATGGCGCAGCCGATTACATTTCAAAACCTTTCAACCCTGATGAAGTTTTACTGGTCATTACAAATGCTTTAAAAGCCTCAGAAGAGGAGACGGATGAAGTAGTGGTGAAAGAGAAGAAAACCACAAAAAAACAAACTGCCACCGAAAACGAATTTGTAAAAGGGATTTCTATAGCGTCTAAAAAACTTCTGGATCATATTCAACTGGTAAGTCCGACAGATATGTCGGTTTTAATTATTGGAGAGAGTGGAACCGGAAAAGAAATTATTGCCAAAAGTATCCATCAGCAAAGTTTAAGGAAAAACAATAATTTTATTGCGGTCGATTGCGGAGCTATTCCGAAAGAATTGGCAGCAAGTGAATTCTTCGGACATTTAAAAGGATCTTTCACCGGTGCTATCAGCGACAAAATGGGTTATTTTGAAGCAGCTAATGGCGGAACTCTTTTTCTGGATGAAATTGGGAATCTTTCTTATGAGAATCAAATTCAACTGTTAAGAGCGCTTCAGGAACGAAAAATTAAACCTGTTGGGAGTAATAAAGAAATAAACGTCGATATACGCATTATTACCGCTACGAACGAAGATTTGCGTGAGGCAGTGAAAAACGGCGATTTTAGAGAAGATTTATACCATAGAATCAACGAGTTTTCGATACTGTCACCTTCTTTAAAAGAGCGGGAGGAAGATTTGATGGTTTTTGCAGATTATTTCCTCGAAAAAGCAAACCAGCAGCTGAACAAAGAGGTGATTGGATTTTCACCCGAAGTAGTTGCGATTTTTCAAAATTACAACTGGCCGGGAAATTTACGTGAACTGCAAAATTGTGTCAAACGTTCAACATTGTTGTCCAAAGGTGAATTTATCGAAAGTGACGTTCTGCCGGCAGAATTTTTTCAGATACAAAAGCCGACAAGTTCCAACGACAATTTTTCGTTATCCGAAAATGAAAGAGAAGCCATTATTCAGGCGTTGTCGAGAGCGCAGAATAACAAATCGGAAGCAGCAAAATTACTTAAGATTACCAGAAAAACGCTTTACAATAAATTAAAGCATTACAATATAGATTAAACTATTTCTTGTTGTAAGGCATCAAAAAGAATATTAGTTTTAGATTTTAAGGTGCTCAGAATGCTGTCTACTTCAGAAATATCAAGATTTGTGCTTTCTAAAGTTTTTAAAATTTCACTAATCTCTTGTGTCTGAATTTGCTTGAACATAGGTGCCATTCGATGTGCAATTGAGTTAATCTCGGCCGTGTTTTTTACCCTAAAGGCATTTTCTAAAGCGTTCAGATTCTCAGAGCTGTTTTCGATAAACGATTTCAGAATTTCTTTTAGTTCGTCATTGTCGTTGCCTAGAAATTCTTTAAGGGTATCCAGAGAATACAATGTTGAATTTACAGTTTCTTCCTCTTTGTTAATGTCAATATTGGGCAAAGTGTCGTTTTCCAAAATTAGATGAATCGTCTCCAACAGTATTTTAGGCGAATAAGGTTTTTGAATTACCGTGGTAAAACCTGCCTTGGTATAAATCGCAGCATCCAGATCAGTTCTTCCGGTTAAAGCAATTACGGGCTGGTTTTTAAAAGTGGAGTAACCGCTGTTTTTGAGTTTTTCCAGGAACATAAAACCATCCATTTCCGGCATCTGTATGTCAGTAATGATAAAATCGAAAGGAGTGTTTCCAATTGCTTCAAGAGCTTTTTCGGCACTGTTAAAAGAAAATACCTCATGTTTTTCCTGTCTCAAAACACCACTCGTTAAATTCAGAAGATTAATATCGTCGTCAAGAACTATGAATGTTTGTTTTGGAGTATTCAGTATAATGGATTCTTTTTCTTCAACTGCTAAATTCTGACTGTTATCGAACAATAGAGGAAGTTGAATTTGAAAAGTACTTCCTTTCCCAAAAGTACTTTCAAGATTTAAGCTTCCGCCTAAAATCGAAATTATTTTTTGACAGATGGATAATCCCAAGCCGGTTCCGCCGTATTTTTTTTCGATTCCCTCATTCGCCTGTGCAAACTCTTCGAAAACTAATTTCTGATTCCCTTTTTCGATTCCAATTCCTGAATCCTGAATGGAAACAACAAAAAAATCATCATTTTCTGTGGTGTAAGCACTTATCTTTATGAAGCCTTTTTCGGTAAATTTATAAGCATTCCCAATAATGTTACTCAGAATTTGTTTTAGTCTAAAAGGATCTCCAACAATTCGGGCATTCAATTTTTCATCGACGTTAATAATCAGGTCGATGTTCTTTTGTTGGTAAACGGTTTGAATACTCTTGGCGACTCCGTCGATGACTTCCGGCAATAAAAATGGGACCTTTTCAATGGTGATTTTTCCAGCTTCGATTTGAGAAAAGTCCAATAAGTCCTGAACCAGTTGTGTAATATATTCAGAAGAATTTTTAATGTTTTTGATGAAATAAGACTGCTTGGAATTCACCTCAGAATTACCCAGCAATTCTGAATATCCTACAATTGTACTTAAAGGGGTTTTTAAATCGTGACTCACGGTAGAAATGAGTTGTTCGCGGCTTTTTAGTAAGTTTTTGGTTTTAAAATTCGCAATTTCCAGCTTCTTTTTATAAACCTGCGATTTAGAGTAATCACTCACAATTAGTATCGAGAAAAATAAAGTCAGCACCAAACCAATAATAGCCGAAGCCGTAACAATATCATTTACTTTTTTAAGTGATTTTTCTTTTAAAGAATTGTTTTTTATCGAGTTGATGATGATTTCTCTTTCGATAATTCGAAGTACTTTTCGTAGTTGTTCTGAAATCGCGATTTCATTTTTTAATAATTTGTTTTCTTCGAAGTTTAGGGATTCTTTTTTCTTTTCAGCTTTCAGTTTTACATTGCTTAAAAGTTTCTTCGAATTGGCCAAAATTGAATCCGAGGCTTGTTTGCTCAAGGTGTTCGTACTATCGTCAGGGATATTCTGATTGAGATAATCCACATATTTTTGAAGTACATTGCGCTGATAACTCCCTAATTGATTCGGATTCTTGTTGAAATCCTGAAGTTCTAATTTTCGGAGTTTAAACTCCATTTTAGTAATTTCATCAATTGCCGTATTTACCGAAACTTCATCGTCGGCTTTATTTTTTATGGTTTTTAACTGTTTAATGTTTTTTGTCTTTTCCGACAACAGATATGTAACACTGTCCAGCAGGGTCTTTTGATATTGTGTGGTAACAATTTGTTTTAAAGTATCAATTCTGCATTTCAAAGAATCGGTTTCGATAAGGTAACTTTTAAAATCAGCTTCAGAATTGGTCTGAATGGTTTTTCTGGCTAAACTTTCGGTCTTGTAAACGTTAGAAAACAGTTTGCTTACTTTTAAGATTTTAGTTTTTTCAAAAGCAATTTTACTTTCGAGTTTATTGTAAACCACATTTTCTGAATACAAAAACCACCCCACGGTAACCACTAATCCCAGTAGAGCAATATAACTGAAGAGTACTTTTATCGGCATGTAACTTTTTTTACTCTCCATGGGGTAATGTTATAGGTTTTTGGATGTTTATATTGGAAATCAGTGCAATTTATTTAAAATTTCGGTTTTTGAAATACAAAATAATGCTAATGTTTTACATAATTAAGAGGACCCGGAAAATAAAATAGCCGCAGATTTTTAGAATCTGTGGCTATTTTTTAATTTAATATATTTCGGCTTAAAGTGTCTCGTTCAGCCATTTGAAGAATTCACCTTGCCAAACCTGAGCGTTTTGCGGGTGTAAAACCCAGTGGTTTTCATCAGGGAAATACACAAATCTGCTTTTAAGTCCTCTTAATTGTGCTGCTTGAAAAGCTTCTTGTCCCTGTCCGATTGGTACACGGAAATCTTTTCCTCCCTGGAAAATTAAGATGGGTCTGTTCCAGTTTTGAACCATTGTTGCAGGGTTAAAAACAGTATACGATTTTTGAGCAGCTGCATTGTCTTTTTCCCAGTACGGACCTCCAAAATCCCAGTTGTTAAAGAAAACTTCTTCAGTAGTTCCTAACATACTCACAGTATTGAAAACACCATCGTGAGCGATAAAAGTTTTGAAACGGTTTTTGTGAATACCTGCTAAATAAAACACAGAATATCCTCCGTAGCTTGCGCCTACACATCCTAAACGGGATTTGTCTACATAATTTTCTTTTGAAACATCATCAATCGCTGATAGGTAATCGTCCATAACCTGTCCGCCCCAATCTTTACTAATCTGCTCGTTCCATTCTACACCATGACCCGGCATTCCGCGACGGTTTGGTGCAACCACCACATAGCCTTTTGCAGCCATTAATGAGAAATTCCAACGGAAAGAATACGATTGTGTTAAAGCACTTTGTGGCCCACCTTGACAGAATAATAAGGTTGGATATTTTTTAGAAGCATCAAAATTTGGAGGTAAAATTACCCAAACCAACATTTTTTTACCGTCTGTAGTAGTTACATAACGCTTTTCTGTTTTGCTAAGCGCTACTGTTTTGTAGGTTTCTGTATTTACATTTGAGATTTGTTTCCAGGTGTTTTTCTTTAAATTAAAAGAATAAATTTCCGGAGCGTGATTCATATCATTTCTGGTGACAATAATATCATCACCGGCAAAACCTACTAAATCATTCACATCAAAATCTCCATTAGTTAATTGACGGACTTGAATAGCGATTTTGGTCAATCCCGGAAAGTTAACTGTAAAAAGCTGTTTTGTACCATCAACCGGAGCTACAAAGTATACATTTTTACCGTCTTTACTCCAGATAAAATTATCTACAGTTCCATCCCAGTTTGCCGTTAAATTTGTTTTGATGCCTTTAAATTCAACAATAAGATCGTTTTTATCCGCTTCATAACCGTCACGTTTCATTTGCAGCCAGGTTAAGTTTCCTGTTGGAGAAAATTGTGGCGCTGTATCGTAACCTAAATTACTTTCGGTTCTGTTTGTCGTTTTCTGAGTTTCTAAATTATACTCGTAAATATCAGTATTAGTAGAAATCGCGTATTGAGTTCCTGCTTTTTTCTTGCATACATATAAAATGCTTTTTCCGTCAGGAGACCAGATGTAATCTTCGTCACCACCAAAAGGTTTTTGTGGAGAATCAAAATTTTCACCTTTCAGGATGTCAATTCCGGCAGCCCCTTCTTTGTTTTCTTTGTAAAAAACATGATTGAATTTACCTTCATTCCAGGTATCCCAATGACGATAATCCAATCCGTCATAAATCTGAGCATCTGATTTATCCAGTTTTGGATAAAAATCTTTACCTAGAACTTTTTCCAGTTTCACCTCTTCGTTGTACACTAAAAATTTTCCGTCAGGCGAAACGTTTTTGTCTGCCAAAACTTCTTTAGTGTCTTTAATTTCAGTTGCAGTTCCACCACCTACAGGAATGATGTAAAATTTAGAAGACGATTTGTTTTCTTCAACCGAAGGGGTCGAAACCTTAAAAACAACATTTTTTGCATCTTTTGAAAGGCCGAGTGCACTCACTCTTCCTAATTTCCATAACAATTCTGGGGACATTACATTCTGTCCGATAGCGTTTAAACTCATCATTATTAAGGTTGTAAATAATACTTTTTTCATAATAAAATTCTAATTTTCGTGGGACTAAAAATACAACAATTAAATTCCAAATTAGCTAAATTCCAAATTCCAAAAATTGTTAAAGTTTATGGGCTAAGTTTTTTCAGCCACGAATTCCCGAATTTTTATTCTTAAGGATCAGCGAAAATAATTTGTGAATTCGTGGCTGAAAAAAAATAGTACGCGTTTTGGAATTTTAAAAAATGAAAGTTCTGGCTTAAATTTATTTCCTAAATTGTGATTTGGATTTTAACTAATTGGAATTTATTATTTTATGATGGAACTAAGCTACTGGGAGCTCAAAAACTGGTTTACAAATGTTGATTATACTATTGTTGGCAGCGGAATTGTAGGACTGCATGCGGCACTACGCTTACGCGAAAGATTTCCGACCGCAAAAATTCTGGTTCTGGAAAAAGGAATGCTGCCGCAAGGGGCCAGTACTAAAAATGCCGGCTTTGCATGTTTTGGAAGCCTTTCTGAAATTATGGAAGATCTTAAAACGCACTCAGAAGAGGAAGTAATCCGGCTTGTAGAAAAGAGATGGAAGGGCTTGCAGCTGCTGAGAAAGCGACTGGGTGATACTGCCATAGATTTCAAACCGTATGGCGGTTATGAATTGTTTTTAAGAGAAGATGACTTAAGTTTTGAGGAGTGTATTTCGAGACTGCCTTTTGTCAATGAAATTTTAAGACCACTTTTCAAAGCGGATGTTTTTGCCAAAGAATCAGATCGGTTTGGCTTTGGAAACAGTCACGATTATTTAATTTTTAATCCTTTTGAGGCACAAATTGATACCGGAAATATGATGCAGGAATTGCTGAGACAGGCTGTTGCTGAGAATATTTTGATTCTAAATCAGCAGACTCTTACTGCTTATTCTGATTTGGGGAGTGAAGTCGAACTGGTGTTGGGTGATTTTAGTTTTAAATCGGGGAAAGTACTTTTTGCGACTAACGGTTTTGCAGCTCAGCTGACAAAGGGAGCGGTAAAGCCTGCCAGAGCGCAGGTTTTAATTACAGAACCTATTGCAAATTTAGCCATCAAAGGAACTTTTCATTTGGATCGCGGGTATTATTATTTTAGAAATATAAACGATAGAATTTTACTTGGCGGTGGCAGAAATCTTGATTTTGAGACCGAAACAACAACGGAATTTGGACAAACGAAAATTGTACAAAATAAATTGGAGGATTTACTTAAAAATGTAATTTTACCGAATCAGGATTTCCGAATCGCCCATCGCTGGAGCGGTATCATGGGAATAGGAAACAGTAAAAATCCTGTTGTTACTCAATTGTCTGAAAACGTGTTTTGTGGAGTGCGTTTAGGTGGAATGGGAGTAGCAATCGGGAGTTTAATAGGAACAGAATTAGCAGATTTAATATAATGGCAGCACCCAAAAAACCGGCACCCAAAAAAACAACCGCCAGTAAACCAAAACCAACACCAAAGAAAAGCAATCGCTCCTTTGGCGAAAAAGTAAAGTGGTTTTTCATCAAATTATTTTTATGGTTCTTCGGAATCTCGATTGCGTCTGTCGTGTTTTTTAAATATGTGCCTGTGCCTTTTACCCCTTTAATGATCATTCGGGCAATCGAAAACAAAACGGCCGGTAAAGAAGTCTATTTTGATCATGACTGGGAACCTATCGATAAGATCTCAATGAATTTGCAAAAAGCGGTTATTGCCAGTGAAGACGGAACTTTTCTGAAACATAACGGTTTCGATTTTAAAGCACTTCAAAAAGCCTATAAAAGCAACGAGCGCGGACGCCGTATTCGTGGCGGAAGTACCATCTCGCAGCAAACCGCTAAGAATGTTTTTTTATGGCAGGGGAAAAGTTATTTCCGTAAAGGTTTAGAAGCTTATTTCACCGTTTTAATTGAACTCATTTGGGGCAAAGAACGTATTATGGAAGTCTATCTGAATAGCATCGAAATGGGTGATGGAGTGTACGGAGCTTATGCCGCTACCGAACATTGGTACCGTCGTGATGCTTCAAGTCTAACGCCAATGCAGGCAGCCGGAATTGCAGCCATTTTGCCAAACCCAAGAAAATTTAAAGCAACAGGATCTTCCAGTTATATCAACCGCAGAAAAGAACGAATTGTTCGTGAAATGCGATCGGTTGGGAAAATAAATTACAATGCAGAATAAAAAAAGCTTTCTCGGATTCCTGTTATTGACGACGGTTTTGACTTTTGGACAGGCAAAAACTACAGAAATAGGTTTAATTACAGATAACGATTTATATACTTCGTCTAAAAACGATATGTATTATACCAATGGCCTGGAGCTTTTTTATCGTTTTTTGTCGAAGAACAATAACGAAAAAATCAGCAAGAAAATCACCGAATTTCGTATTGGGCAGTATATCTATAATCCGAGATTTATAAATGAAGCGGCCGTTACGATCAACGACCGTCCTTTTACAGGTTATCTTTTTGCCGAAGCGGGACGAAGTTTTTTCTATAAAAGCGAATCGGTTTTAAAGACCGATTTTCAGTTGGGTTTTATGGGGCCTAATGCCCTTGGAAGAGAAACTCAGGAAAGTTTCCATCATCTTATTGGGTACAAAACGGTGTATGGTTGGGAAAACCAGCTGCACAACGCATTCGCGATTCAGGCACATGTAATGTATTCGAAGAAATTATTTCCTGCAAAGCACAATGATTTTGTCGATCTTCACTTTCAGTCGGAAGCCAATGTAGGAACAATCTTTACGGGTGTTTCAACAGGTTTCTTAGCCAGAGTTGGTTTCAAAAAACTACTCCCGGTTTATGATTCCAATTTACACGATGCCTCGGTAAGCAATACTGCTCAATACAATATCCGTGAGTTTTACTTTTACGCAATGCCAAGTGTCAATTACCAGTTTTACGATGCTACCATCGAAGGCAGTATGTTTAGCAACACCAGCCCACTAACGTTTGACTTGGAGCCACTCCGGTTCAATGCCGAGGCAGGACTAAAATACCGACACAATAACTTCAACATGTCGTATTCGTTTATGTATCGGGGCAGAGAATTAAACGATCCGAATACCAACACCAATTCGGGATATTTTTACGGGTCGATTCGATTTGGGTATTTGTTGAAGTAAGCTCTTGTAATTTGGGTTTCTAGGGGTGTAAATATGTCTTCATGACTTCATGGATCTCTGTATAATGTCTGGATTGGAATGATGATTTTTATTCTGACAGTTATAAAAAATACGCGATAAAAGTGGGGTTAACTATAATCTGGTATAATTTCCGGGTAAATGTCCTTTTGACTCTATTGTGTTGTCACTCTTTTTGAAAAAGTTAAATCGGATGAATGACCCTTCAAGTCCCTGACCAAAGTCTACAATATACAGATTATCAGTTTTAGCTATTTGCTGTGGAATGATTCGGTTGGAAGATGTCCTAATTTGATTTTTACTGAAAGAATAGGTATTTCCGTTAGAATTGTACTTGATGTCATTTTTGGTAAAAGTAAGGATCGCTCCGGTTGTATTATCTTTCCAGCTTCCTTGTATCCAGGAAGGAGAATAGAAAACACCTTGGGTGTCTTCGTCGCTTGACGAACAAGAGGTAATTAAAACTAAGCTCAGGAGTAAAATTAAATTTTTCATTTTTTGGTGTTTAAAAGTAGTACTGCCTAAACCTAACAAAAACAATTCCGAACTCTCTCCTTCTGATACATTTAACTTTTATTTATAGGTCTGGTTTCTGTATTTCATGAAAGTAGCAGACTGCAATCTTTTTGATAAAGAATGTAATATTAGGCAAGAGAGATTGTTCTTTGTCAGCAAATTTCTCCTCTCTGCATTTTTATAAGGCTAAGGTTTAACCTTTTGGTAATGTTGCAAAACTTCTAAATTTTTATTTTTAACTCAAAATTAAAGTTATGGAAATCAATTGGGTAGTGATTGGAATTGTAGCGGTCGTTGTAATCGTTGTAATCGTATTTACAATCAAAAAAAATCAGAAAGAGAAAAAGAAACTAACGGATTTATTAAATAATGATTTTAAGAAAGCCGAGAAAGAAAGAGTAGATGCCGAAGACTCTGCTAATGAACACTAAAAAAATCTTTCAAAATAAAAAAACCGTATTCCAATGAAGTAATACGGTTTTTTTTTTGTGGAGAATACCGGATTCGAACCGGTCACCTTCCCGATGCATCGGGATACTCTAGCCTTTTGTTTCAATTAGGGTTTCGATATATTTTCGGCTTTTCATTTTCTTAATTTGTAATTCTCTTTTGCTGGCTTCACTTCTGGTTGGAAAAGTTTCATAATATTTTAGTTCCCAATCTTTGGCAACTTTTGTGTAATTGCTTCTGCTGTTTAAATGATCCTGAAGTCGTTTTTCAACATCCTGACAGGAACCGATATAATATTTGTTAAGCGCTTTTGAGTATATGATATAAGTGTAGAACATAATGGCTATAAACAAAAAATACCCAAACATACGTTTGGGTATTTTTTATAAAAACTTTAGTGGAGAATATCGGATTCGAACCGATCACCTTCCCGATGCATCGGGATACTCTAGCCTTTTGTTTCAATTAGGGTTTCGATATATTTTCGGCTTTTCATTTTCTTAATTTGTAATTCTCTTTTGCAGGCTTCACTTCTGGTTGGAAAAGTTTCATAATATTTTAGTTCCCAATCTTTGGCAACTTTTGTGTAATTACTTCTGCTGTTTAAATGATCCTGAAGTCGTTTTTCAACATTCTGACAGGAACCGATATAATATTTGTCAAGCGCTTTTGAGTATATGATATAAGTGTAGAACATAATGGCTATAAACAAAAATACCCAAACGTACGTTTGGGTATTTTTTATGAAAACTTTAGTGGAGAATATCGGATTCGAACCGATCACCTTCCCGATGCATCGGGATACTCTAGCCTTTTGTTTCAATTAGGGTTTCGATATATTTTCGGCTTTTCATTTTCTTAATTTGTAATTCTCTTTTGCAGGCTTCACTTCTGGTTGGAAAAGTTTCATAATATTTTAGTACCCAATCTTTGGCAACTTTTGTGTAATTACTTCTGCTGTTTAAATGATCCTGAAGTCGTTTTTCAACATCCTGACAGGAACCGATATAATATTTGTTAAGCGCTTTTGAGTATATGATATAAGTGTAGAACATAATGGCTATAAACAAAAAATACCCAAACGTACGTTTGGGTATTTTTTATGAAAACTTTAGTGGAGAATACCGGATTCGAACCGGTCACCCCTTGCCTGCCAGGCAAGTACTCTAGCCAAATGAGCTAATCCCCCGTGTATTTCGTTTGTAGGGAATGTAAATTCGAACTATCACTTTCCCGATTTTTCATCGGGATACTCTAGCCAAATGAGCTAATCCCCCAAAGTGATTGCAAATAAAGCTAATTAATTTTCAAAAAGCAAATTTCAAAACACTTCCGATGAAAATATTTTTCAAAACCGTAACTTTACGATCAAATTTATTTTTATGAGTGCAGAAAAACTTGAAGGTTCTTTACAGACTACTTACCATAATGCTGTTGCAACAGTTGAATTTGGGCATCCGGCCAGCAATTCTTTTCCAAGACAATTATTAGATCGTTTAACTTCCGAAATTAATACTCTAAGTCAGAATAAAGCCGTTTCGGTTATTGTTTTACAAAGTTTAGGGACGAAAGTTTTTTGTTCAGGTGCTTCTTTTGACGAGTTGTTAGCAGTTAAAAATGAACAACAGGGAGCACACTTTTTCTCCGGTTTTGCTCATTTGCTGAACGCGATGCGAAATTGTTCTAAAATTATTGTGGCTCGTGTTCAGGGAAAAGCAGTTGGTGGTGGTGTCGGAATTATTTCGGCTTGTGATTATGTTTTTGCGACTCCTGAAAGTGCTGTGAAATTGTCGGAACTGGCCATCGGAATTGGTCCGTTTGTGATTGAACCCGCGGTCTCGCGTAAGATTGGAAAAGCTGCAATGGCCGAAATGACCCTGGCAGCACATGCATGGAAATCGGCGGCATGGGCATTAGAAAATAAACTGTTCACAGAGATTCATAATGCTGAAAATTTAGATGTAGCGGTAGCGGATTTTGCTCAACAGTTAAGTTTGTATAATCCTGAAGCTTTATACGAAATGAAGAAAATTATTTGGGAAGGAACCGAACACTGGGGATCTTTACTTGTCGAGCGTGCCTCTATAACGGGAAAATTAGTTTTGTCGGATTTTAGCAGAAATGCTTTAGAGCAGTTTAAGAAATAGCGGAGAGTCTAATTTTTATCGGATTCCTTTCAGAGATTTTGGATTATGATATTTGTCATTGGATGCAGCATCAAACAGGCATAAATTTGAAATGTTTTTGAAGTGGAACATAAAAAAATAAATCAAGATGAGGATTATTTCGTTGTTACAGCAAGTTGATGTTGCAGAGAAAATTAAGGCTGCTCCGGATAGCAGTTATCAGATAGGAGTGGTGATAGGATCCTTTATTCCTTTCGTTGTTTTAGTCGGAATTGCATATTGGATGTATAACAGAGCCAAAAAAAGAGACGAGAACGGTTATTAATTTGTAAATTTGCAACCTAAAATTCAAATCGATGAGTAATATCAGAATTACAAAACAATTTAGTTTCGAAACCGGACATGCTTTATACGGTTACGACGGAAAATGCAAGAACGTTCACGGACACAGTTATAAATTATCGGTAACGGTTATTGGTTCGCCAATTACAGACCGATCGAATGTGAAATTCGGGATGGTAATTGATTTTTCGGATCTAAAGAAAATTGTAAAGGAAGAAATCGTCGATCAGTTTGATCATG
Source organism: Flavobacterium sp. N502540 (assembly GCF_025947365.1). Lineage (NCBI taxonomy): Bacteria > Pseudomonadati > Bacteroidota > Flavobacteriia > Flavobacteriales > Flavobacteriaceae > Flavobacterium > Flavobacterium sp. N502540. The sequence continues at coordinate 1,232,396 of NZ_CP110012.1, read as the reverse complement.
CGACGGTTTTTAATCAAACAACACCACATATCGAATTGGCAAATGAATTGAAGAATCGCGGTCACCATGTAATTCTGGTAGATTATCAGCCCACAAGTGAAAATATGGTAGTTGATTTTGCAGACAGAATTATAGCGCGTTTGCCTAAAGAGATTTCCCTTTTTTCGCTTAAACTTCAGGAAACCGAATCTTCGTTTGCCGAATGGTATGCTTCTGATAATTAATTTAGTCGAAAGTCAAAAGTCAAGCGATCTGACAATTTAAAACATCTAAGAAGTCCAACAATCTAATAATCTAAATGAAAAAAGTATATTTTGCTTCAGATCAGCACTTCGGAGCACCAACGCCTGAGTTGAGTTTGCCACGTGAAAAGAAATTTGTGGCCTGGCTGGATGAGGTGAAGGAAGATGCAGAAGCTATTTTTTTACTGGGGGATTTGTTTGATTTTTGGTTCGAATATAAAACCGTTGTACCAAAAGGATTTGTTCGTATTTTAGGTAAGCTGGCTGAAATTCGTGATAGCGGTATTCCTGTTTATTTTTTCGTGGGAAATCATGATTTATGGATGGATGATTATTTTGAAACCGAATTAAATATTCCGGTTTATCATGATAACAAGGAGTTTACTTTTAACGGAAAGACCTTTTTAATTGGTCACGGTGACGGAAAAGGACCGGGTGATAAAGGCTATAAACGTATGAAAAAGGTCTTTACGAACCCGTTTTCAAAATGGCTCTTTCGTTGGCTTCATCCCGATGTAGGGGTAAGTCTGGCGCAGTATTTATCCGTTAAAAACAAATTGATTTCAGGGGATGAAGATGTAAAATTTCTGGGAGAAGAAAACGAATGGCTGGTTTTATACGCCAAACGTAAACTGGAGACCAAACACTACAATTATTTTATTTTTGGTCATCGCCATTTACCAATGATTCTTCCGGTTGGAGAAGATTCCAATTATGTGAATTTAGGCGACTGGATTGGCTATTTTACCTATGGAGTATTTGACGGAGAAAACTTTGAACTTAAAAAATTCGAGAAATAACCACTTTGTTTTTGTTATAAACGAATGATTTTTAGTGTTTTTTTAGTTTAAACCAACTCCGTAAACATATTCATCCAGTTCGATTCGGAATAAAGAACCTTCAACTAAATCTTTGATTGATTTTAATTCTTTGATAGAAACCGCCAAATCTATTGCAGCGCATGGAGTTTTGAGCAAGAATTTATGACAGGAGTTTTTCAGTTCGCAAGCTTCACAACAAGCATTTTCAATCATACTGTCCTCAATTAAATCACAAAAATAATTCAGTTCCTGAACCGTGAAGTAAAATCCGGTTTCTTTAAAAACCAATTGTACCTTGTCAGTGATGGTTTCGTTTTCCTTTTTCCAGTAAAAGGCAATTCCAAAATTATTATGATATAATTGTTCTATTTCTCTCATTACAGATTCTTTTATTTCAACAAATATAGATATTATTTATATTTGTTCTAAATAAAAAAGTCTTAAAATTTGAAAAAAATAATTGTCGTAAGTTTATATGCGTTTGAAGTTTTAGCTAGTCTGTTGTTTCATTAAATCTAAATTTACTTTTTTAAAGTAGTATAGATAACAGTGTCCTTTGCGATGTATTGATCTTTCCGAGAGTCATAATCTTTTAACATTAGATGCATTTGTAAAATGTTATCTTGAATTATGATGTCATTTTTTCTAAAATAAAGATTTTTTTCAAATTGAAATTCAGCAACATTCCTTTCGAAGACAAAAAACTTTTTTTCAATTACTTCATATTTGCAGCATGAACCTAGTAAACCTTCAATTTTTTTATTGATTTGTATTTGATCATTTTCAAATCGAGTATCATTTGGAAGAAAGAAAAGAAGAAAAATGGATGCTAACATAGCACCAAAAATTCCATCGATTAACCAGCTTATAAAAATAAAAATGGGCGAAAAGACATAGAATGAAAAATATAAAGCTCTTTTTTTAAATGGCTTAGCATAATAAAAGAATAGGGGGCAAGCCGAAGTATAGAACAGAACTTTAAGAACTAGACGTAAATTGTTAATTAAGCTAAATTCAAATATAAAATTAATTAATACATTTATTATAAGTATGATTAATGTTGTTACATGAATTCTTAAAAAGATCCTTTCAAATTTGCTCATTTACTCCATATTATGATGATCGTCCATGTCTTTTTGAAGATCCAGATTTCTAAAAGTAGGAGAGATTAGTCCAAAACCTAAAACAGTTAGAAGTGTGACACTACCTCCAAAAATGACCGAAGTAACAGTTCCCATTAATTTGGCAGTTGCGCCACTCTCAAAGGCTCCCAGCTCGTTAGAAGATCCAACAAAAATAGAGTTTACTGCACCCACGCGTCCGCGCATATGATCCGGAGTTTTAAGCTGTAAAATAGTTTGACGGATTACAACTGAAATTCCATCGGCAAGTCCGCTTAAAAATAAAGCAAAAACAGAAAGCCAGAAATAGGTAGAAAAGCCAAATAAGATGATCGATAATCCGAAAACGAATATGGCAATCAAAAGTTTTTTTCCTGCATTTTTATAGAGAGGTACGTAAGCCGAAACCAGCATTGTTATAAAAGAACCCACTGCAGGAGCGGCTCTTAAAATGCCAAATCCTTCTGAACCGACTTTTAGAATATCCTGAGCAAAAATAGGCAATAAAGCTACGGCACCTCCAAAAAGGACTGCAATCATATCCAGTGATAAAGCTCCTAATACAATTTGGTTTCTAAATACAAACGTTAAACCTTCGGTAAGACTATCTTTTATTGATTCTCCAATCTTTGGATTTATAATAGGCTTTTTGCTGATTTGCGATAAGGCAATTAAGGAAAGCACAGAGAATCCGAAAACAAGACACATCGACCAGTGAACCCCAATCCAATTGATTGAAAAACCGGCAACAGCAGGGCCTAATACAGCACCAATTTGCCAAACCGTACTACTCCAGGTTGCGGCATTGGGATATGCTTTTTTAGGAATTATCAAGGATAAAAGAGAAAAAATAGTCGGCCCAAGGAAAGCTCTGACTAATCCACCCAAAAAGACTAAGATATAAATGGAGTATAAAATTACATTTGAAGATAAACCGCCAACAACTCTTGGCCAGGTTACCAGAAATAATCCAAAACTGATTACCGAAAAGCCCAGAATACATTTTGCCAATAATCCTTTCTTTTCTCTTTGATCGACAATGTGTCCGGCAAATAGTGCCATTGAAACAGCCGGAATAACTTCCATTAAACCAATAATTCCAAGCGATAGCGGATTTTTAGTGATGCTATAAACTTCCCACTCAATTACGATAAACTGCATTGCCCAGGCAAAAACCATTGCAAAGCGCAATATTAAAAATACGTTGAATTCTCTATAACGTAATGCCTGATACGGATCAGGTTTGTTTGATTTGTTCTCTTTCATTTTGTTCTGATATCTTTAAGCATAAGTTGGTTCGAAACGGTTCCGTTCCATTCATTTTCAGCCAGAGAATAAGCCAGTTGAAATGAATTTTGATTTTTTGCGAGGTCTAATTTTTTTCCAAGACCAAAGCCTATTGCGGCGATTCCATCTGAATTATTTTGCTTTACAAAAAGCCTCAAATGTTCCTCTTCAGCACCTAAAGTTTTAGCATATCCCGTGTCTTTTATATCCGAAGTCATAAAAACCGGTGTCATGTTCTGAGGGCCAAAGGGTTCGAATTGTTTTAGGATACGGATTAGTTTTGGAGTGATGTCGCTGAAATTTATTTCAGCGTCAATTTCTATTTCCGGAGTTCGCATTTCCGGAAGTATGGTTGCAGAAACTTGTGTTTCAAAGGCTTCTTTAAAGGTTTTATAATTTTCGGCTTTCAGAGTCATTCCTGCGGCGTACATGTGCCCTCCAAATTGTTCCAGATGTTCAGAGCAGGCATCAAGCGCATTATAAACGTCAAATCCTTTTACGGATCTTGCCGATGCAGCATATTTGTCTCCGCTTTTGGTAAAAACTAAAGTAGGGCGATAGTAAGTCTCGATTAATCTTGAAGCCACAATTCCGATGACACCTTTGTGCCAGTCTTCCTGAAAAACGACCGTCGAAAATCGATCTTGTTCGTTGTTTGCTGCAATTTGCTGAAAAGCTTCTTTTGTAATTTTTTTATCCAGATCTTTTCGGTCTGCATTGTATTGCTCAATTTCTGAAGCAAATTGCTGTGCTTGTTCAAAATTAAACTCTGTGAGTAGTTCCACAGCATGATTGCCATGTTTGATTCTTCCCGCTGCATTTATTCGCGGAGAGATGATAAAAACAACATCGGTTATGTCTAATGTTTTCTTTTTTACCTGATGTACCAAAGCCCTGATTCCGGGTCTTGGGTCAGAATTGATAACCTGTAAGCCATAAAAAGCCAGGATTCTGTTTTCACCCGTTATAGGTACAATATCTGCAGCAATTGCCGTGGCAACTAAATCAAGATAAGGAACGAGATCATGAATGGTTTCGTTTCTGTTTGTCCCTAAAGCCTGAATTAGTTTAAAACCAACACCACAGCCGCACAGCTCATCATAAGGATAAGAGCAGTCGTCTCTTTTTGGGTCTAAAATGGCGACAGCGTCCGGAAGAGAATCTCCGGGTCTGTGGTGATCGCAGATGATAAAATCAATGTTTCTTTCTTTTGCGTAAGCGATATGATCAATCGATTTAATGCCACAGTCGAGAGCAATGATTAATGAAAATCCATTATCATCGGCAAAGTCAATTCCTTTAAAAGAAATTCCATAACCCTCATCGTAACGATCCGGAATGTAAGTCGCAATATTGGGATAATGTGATTTCAAATAGGAAGAAACCAAAGAAACGGCCGTTGTTCCGTCGACATCATAATCACCAAAAACCAAAATGTTTTCCTGATTTTTAATGGCGAGTTCTATTCTTGAAACCGCTTTATCCATGTCTTTCATTAAAAATGGATCGTGAAGCTGGTCTAATTGTGGGCGAAAGAAATCCTTTGCCTCCTCAAAAGTCTCTATGCCACGCTGAATCAAAAGTGTTGCGACAAAATCTTCTACATTTAAAGCTTGCGCTAAATGTTTGATTTTTTCTTCAGAAGGTTTTGGTTTTATGGTCCAACGCATGGTTGATTTTAGATTTTAGATTAATGATTTTAGATTGCTGATTTCTGAAATCAAAAATCGTTAATCAAAAATCTTAGATAGTTATTTTTGCTCTAAAGCATTTCCTTCAAATTGAATTCCGTCCCAGCCTAAATTGATGAAGTTTCTAATGTTTTGATGGTTAGTTCCGTTGGGATCGCCCAAAACTTCATCAAAATAGAAAGCTCCAAAACAGGCCAAAGTTTCGTCTTTAGTTAAGTTTTGCAGTTTTGCGAAAGAGAATAATTTGCAGGAACCGGAATTTTCTCCGGCAGCATTATGTTGTGTTCCGTTTTGGAAAGCAGTTGGAGTGAAGTTGTAGTTTTCTTCAATTATTGCAATAGTTTCCGGGAATGTTATTTCGTTTGGAGTTTGTTTTACTTTTTCTAAAAAGGCTTGTATGTTCATGATGTTTATGCTTTGCTACTATTATGTATAATTTTGTTGTCTGTTCGATCGGAGTCAAGTGTCCGTTCGATCGAAGTCAAGCATCAGTTCGTGCGAAGTCGAGTGTCAGTTCGAGCGGAGTCGAGAACGGGTTTTTATTCTTCTTCGTTTTTCGAATATTTACTTTTCTTCGTTTCTTTTTCTACTGTTTTTCCGGCAACGACTACGACAATTTCGCCGCGTGGTGCTGTTTTTTCAAAATGTGCTAAAACTTCCTTAGCCGTTCCACGTACATTTTCCTCGTGCAGTTTCGATAATTCTCTGGAGACGCAAACTTGTCTGTCTTCTCCGAAATATTGAATGAATTCGGCTAAAGTTTTAACCAATTTATGTGGCGAAACATATAAAATCATGGTTCGGGTCTCCTCGGCTAAAGTCAGAAAACGAGTTTGACGTCCTTTTTTGTCAGGTAAAAAACCTTCGAAGACAAATTTGTCATTGGGTAATCCGCTATTGACTAAGGCCGGAACAAAAGCTGTAGCTCCGGGAAGGCACTCCACTTCAATTTTATTCTCGACACAGGCACGCGTGAGTAAAAAACCGGGATCTGAAATAGCAGGAGTTCCTGCGTCTGAAATCAGGGCGATATTTTCCCCCGCCTTCAGACGTGCAATTAAATTTTCGGTTGTTTTATGCTCGTTGTGCATGTGATGACTGTGCATGTGCGTGCCAATCTCAAAATGCTTCAACAGTTTGCCGCTGGTTCTGGTGTCTTCCGCCAAAATCAAATCGACTTCTTTCAGAATCCGGATGGCACGAAAAGTCATGTCTTCAAGATTGCCAATTGGCGTGGGAACGATATATAGTTTAGACATAATTTTTCTGAATTCTAAATGGATTTATTGGACACGAATTTCACTAATTGACACAAATTTTAAGTGTCTTTAGGAATTTTACAAACAAAAGGTTCGTGCTAATTCGTGTAATTTGTGTTTTAGTTTTTATGAAAATTTCTTTTCTACAATTCCTAAGAAACGTTCTGCATAATCATCTTTTCCATCCCAGTTGTTGTAATCCGGTTTTACCATATCCTCAATAAATTCTTTTGCTTCACCGTAAGTGTCAAAAGTCAGCAACTGATTTAAAACACGGCTGTAATCTTCTGAACTGTTTCCAAAAAGATTTTTAGTGAAGGCAATTCGGTCGTTTAGATCAATGTGAAAACCTTTTGCCAGTTTTTCATTTAGAGTAGCAGCTTTTGGTTCAGCAGGAGTTTCTAATACAGTTGTTTCAACTGCTTTTTGCTCTTTGAACTCATTGATTGACGGTGTTGGAGCAGGAGAAACAGCTTCAAAACTGTCTACTTTTACAAAATGCGCATCGGCATAGTTTACACCTAATATTTCTTCAAAAGAAATGTGAACAGGTTCCGGTTTTGATGGGTTTTCTGCTTTTGGTTCCTCTTTTTTCGGTTTCTTTTCTTCTTGTACCTCTTCCGATTTATCCAATTCAAAAGCTGGAATAAAATCAGGAATAGGTTTGAAATCACTAACAGTTGTAAACGAAAGTTCTGCTATAGTTTCCGGTTCTTTTGCCGTTTCTGAAATTGGTTCTTCCATTTTTTCTACAATTGGCTCCTCTGCGATTTCGGCAACCGGTTCGGCAATGGTTTCTACAATTGGTTCAGCAGCTGTTTCTTCAGGAATTTCTGTTGCTATCTCTTCAAAAATCTCAGGTTCCGGATTTATATCTTCCAAGGGTTCACCAATTGCTTCTTCAGGAGTTTCAGGATCCGGATCTGTTTCTTCTGCAGACTCAGCAGTAATTTCTTCAGCAATTACCGGCTCTAAAGTTTCTTCAGTAGTTATTTCTGCTGTAATTATTGGAGTTTCAGTCTGAACTTCTGTTGGAATTATTTCTTCTTTTTCAAAGATAGCTTCAATTTCAGAATGGATTTCGCTGTGGCCAATTGTTGGCTTCAGAGTGTCGAAATTTTCATCTACAAATTTTAAAACCGCTAGTTTTTCATATAATTTCTGCGTTTCAAGATACAATTGATTGATATCGGATTTATTTTTAAGCTTTAAAATTCGATGAGCAATGCTGATTAAATCGGCTTCCAATTTTTTTTTCATAACTGTTGAAATTATAGTGAATAGGGTATTTTAGTATATTTTGTATTTGAATGTCTTTATTCGTCGCCGAAATCTGAGAGATATTTTTTTATTTCTGTTAATACGCGTTTGCGAATCTTCGATTTGATAAAAATTTTCTACTTTTGAAAAAGTGTAAAAACGCAATTTTTCACGTCGATTTATTACCAGTACAAAGTAATAAAAACTATTCATTTTTAAAGGTAGAAAAATACAAAATGTTTCTCGAAAATACAGTAAATCACAAAGAACAATTTGGTTGGATTGAAGTTATTTGTGGATCAATGTTTTCGGGTAAAACCGAGGAATTAATCCGCAGATTAAAGCGCGCCCAATTTGCCAAACAAAGAGTCGAAATCTTTAAACCCGCTATTGATACCCGCTATCATGACGAAATGGTGGTGTCTCACGATGCCAATGAAATTCGTTCTACTCCGGTTCCGGCGGCGGCCAATATCTCTATTTTAGCACAAGGTTGTGATGTTATCGGTATTGATGAAGCACAATTTTTTGATGATGAGATAGTGACAGTATGTAATGATCTGGCCAATCAGGGAATTCGTGTGATAGTTGCAGGACTTGATATGGATTTTAAAGGAAATCCTTTTGGACCCATGCCGGGACTTATGGCAACCGCCGAATATGTCACTAAAGTTCATGCGGTTTGCACCCGAACAGGAAATCTTGCCAACTACAGTTTTCGTAAAACCGATAATGATAAGTTAGTGATGCTTGGCGAAACGGAAGAGTATGAGCCACTAAGCCGTGCAGCCTATTTTAATGCCATGAAAAAGATTCAGGATAAATAAATTTTTCTTTTCTTAACAAACAAACGAACAGATGCAACAACCAACTAAAAAAAAGAATTCAACCATTTTAATAGTGTGTGCAATTGCGGCATTATTACTGGCTTTGATTGCATATTGTTCTTTTAAAGAGCCTGTAACAGATAAGGAAATGATTGAGTTGGTTGAAAAATACAACGAAAATTGCCCTTTAACCATTCAGGAAGGAATTCGTCTGGATAATGTTACACTGCCTAAAGATAAAGTGGTTCAGTACAATCTGACTTTGTTAAATGTTGAAAAAGAAACTGCCGAAATTGAAGTAATTAAGCAAAATATAGAAGAAAGTCTCCTAAGTACGGTTAAAGCAAATCCGGGGCTTAAAGCTTTTCGGGATAATGATTTTACTCTGATCTATAATTATGATGACAAAAAAGAAAATTATCTGTTTCAGATTACGATAACGCCTAGTCAGTACAAATAATTTAACGACTTTAACAAGTAAGCCCGACAGGTTTTTGAAACCTGTCGGGTTTGTTGTTTTTGAGGTATAAAAAAACCTAACAGTGTTTTAAAAGCTGTTAGGTTTATTGTTTATAGGATGAATCTTTTGTATTGTAGAAGAGTAGAAACTTAAATTTTCTTCCTCATTCTTGCTACCGGAATGTCTAATTGTTCTCGGTATTTTGCAATAGTTCTTCGGGCAATTGGGTATCCTTTTTCTTTCAGGATTTCTGCCAGTTGATCGTCCGGTAAAGGTTTCTTTTTATCTTCCTCTTCAATGGTATTTTGAAGAATTTTTTTAATTTCTAAAGTAGAGACATCTTCTCCCTGATCATTTTTCATGGCTTCAGAGAAAAACTCTTTGATCAGTTTTGTGCCGTATGGCGTTTCAACATACTTACTGTTGGCTACACGTGAGATTGTCGAAATGTCAAGACCAACCATATCCGCAATGTCTTTTAAGATCATTGGTTTTAGTTTGGTTTCGTCACCATCCAGAAAGTATTCTTCCTGATAATGCATGATAGCGTTCATGGTAACAAAAAGAGTTTCCTGACGCTGTCTGATAGCATCGATAAACCATTTGGCCGAATCCAGTTTCTGTTTGATAAACTGAACAGCATCTTTTTGTGCCGATGATTTATCACGAGAATCTTTATACGTCTGCATCATTTCCTGATAATCTTTAGAAACGTGCAGGGAAGGAGCATTTCGTCCGTTTAAGGTAAGTTCCAGTTCTCCGTCAACTATTCTAATGGCAAAATCGGGAACAACGTTCTCTGTTACTTTATTGTTTCCGGTGTAAGAACCTCCCGGCTTTGGATTCAGTCTTTCGATTTCGTGAATGGCTTTTTTAAGCTGTTCGTTCGAAACACCGTATTTCTGTAAAAGTTTGTCGTAATGTTTCTTGGTAAAAGCATCAAACTGATTCTCGATAATATCAATCGCTAAATCAATATATTCGGTTGGAGTTTTGTGTTTTAATTGCAGTAGCAGGCATTCTTGTAAATCACGTGCTCCGACTCCCGAAGGTTCGAGCTCATGAATGACATGAAGCATTTTGTCGACCATTTTCTCATCGGTGTAAATTCCCTGAGTAAAAGCCATATCGTCTACAATATCCGGAACAGTTCTGCGGATGTAACCCATATCATCAATACTTCCAACAAGGAATTCAGCGATTTCGCGTTCTTCATCATTTAAAATAAAAGTATTCAACTGATTGATTAAATCCTGATGGAAACTAATTGGCGAGGCAAAAGGAGTTTCGCGCTCCTCGTCTTCGCTGTAATTGTTAACCTGAGTTTTGTAATCGGGTGTGTCGTCGTCGCTTAGATATTCGTCAATGTTAATGTCGTCTGCTTCGATTCTGTCTGATTCAGCATCATCGTAATCATCGTAGTCTTCATTGGCAAATTCATCGGCTTCGTATTCGTCTTCTTTACCGGCTTCGAGTGCCGGATTTTCGTTCATTTCTTCCAATAAACGTTGCTCAAAAGCTTGCGTAGGCAATTGAATTAACTTCATCAGCTGAATTTGCTGTGGAGATAATTTTTGGGATAATTTTAGATTTAAAAATTGCTTTAGCATTTGTTTTTGTTAAAAGTTTCAAGTTTCAGGTTTCAAGTTTCTCCTAAATGAGTACAACCTGAAGCCTGAAACTTGAAAACAAATTTTATGATATTAAAAAAACTTAGAACCTCAGTATCTCAGTACCTTAGAGCCTTTTTTTAAAACTCTGCATTCCCGGGAGTTCTCGGGAAAGGAATTACATCACGGATGTTTGTCATTCCGGTTACAAACAATACCAAACGTTCAAATCCAAGTCCGAAACCTGCGTGAGTTGCCGATCCAAATCTTCTGGTGTCTAAATACCATGATAATTCTTCTTCGTCAATTTCTAAGGCTTTCATTTTTTCAATCAAAACGTCGTAACGCTCTTCTCTTTCTGAACCACCAACGATTTCTCCAATTCCAGGGAAAAGAATATCCATGGCACGTACTGTTTCTTTTCCAGGTTCAGTGTTGTCGTTCAGACGCATGTAAAACGCTTTAATGTTTGCCGGATAATCAAATAAAATTACCGGACATTTAAAGTGTTTCTCCACTAAGTAACGCTCGTGTTCTGACTGTAAATCAGCTCCCCATTCGTTGATGATATATTGGAATTTTTTCTTTTTATTTGGAGTTGAATCTCTCAAAATGTCAATTGCTTCAGTATAAGAAACACGTTTGAAGTTGTTCTCTAAAACAAAGTTCAGTTTTTCTAACAAAGCCATTTCGCTTCTTTCTGCCTGAGGTTTTGATTTCTCTTCGTCTAAAAGTCTTCCTTCTAAAAATTTCAAATCATCCTGGCAGTGGTCTAAAGCATATTTAATTACATACTGAATAAAATCTTCAGCCAAATCCATGTTGTCATCCAGATTGTTGAAAGCAACTTCCGGCTCGATCATCCAAAATTCTGCCAGGTGACGAGAAGTATTTGAATTTTCGGCTCTAAAAGTTGGTCCAAACGTATAAATCTGACCTAAAGCCATTGCGTAGGTTTCACCTTCTAATTGTCCGGAAACCGTTAAGTTCGTTTCTTTTTCGAAAAAATCTTCTTTGTAGTTTACTTTTCCGTCTTCTGTTCTTGGGGTATTGTCAAAAGGTAAAGCTGTAACTTTAAACATTTCTCCTGCACCTTCAGCATCAGAACCGGTAATAATTGGAGTATTTACATAAACAAAACCTTTGTCCTGAAAATATTTATGAACAGCATAAGACAATACCGAGCGCACACGCATAATAGCACCAAACATATTGGTACGTACGCGTAAATGTGCATTTTCGCGCAAGAAGTCTAAGCTAGGTTTGTTTTTTGGCTGTATTGGGAATTTCTCCGCATCCGAATCTCCTAAGATTTCCAGCTTGTTTACCTGAATTTCGTATTTCTGCCCCGCACCTTTACTTTCGATCAAAGTACCGATTACAGAAATAGCAGCACCGGTAGTGATTCTTTTTAAAGTTTCATCAGGTGTATTTTCAAAATCAACAACACATTGTATATTATTAATGGTAGAACCGTCATTAAGCGCGATGAACTGATTATTTCTAAAAGCTCTCACCCATCCTTTTGCATTCACTTCCTGTAACGTCGTCGTACTGTTTAATAAGTCTCTAACTTTTGTGTGTTTCATTTTTATATATAATTGATATTAAGTAATATTCATTTTGAACAACTGCAAATATAATCGATAATAATTAATTTTTGAAGCTGTTTCCCGCTCTTCGCTGTATCTTTCTATTTTTGGCAGCAAAAACAGAAAGGATGCCGCTTCGATCGGGGCTAGTGCTCTCGGTTTCAGGAGAAGCAATTTTTTTGTTTTGCATTTTATCATTCCGAGGAACGAGGAATTGCACTAGTGATTCCGTAAAGAAATTTGTCAATCTTTGTCGAGTTTCGACTGCGATTCCTTGTTCCTCAGTTGTGTTTTAATCTGTGTTAATTCGTGCAATTCGTGTTTATCCTTGCAAATTCTCCAAATCCTCTTTCTTAGCTTTCTTTTTCTCAAAAGTCAATACCAAAGCAGGTAAAACCAATAGATTCGCAAACATTGCGAAGGCCAATGTACAGGAAATTAATCCTCCCAATGCGATGGTTCCACTGAAGCTGGAAAGCGTGAAAGTCGCAAATCCTAAGATCAAAACTACCGATGTATAAAAAGTACTGATTCCAGTTTCTCTTAAAGCACTAAAAACTGATTTTTTTACCTTTCCGTTATTCTGCAACAAATCATGATGGTACTTCGCCATAAACTGAATCGCATTATCAACTGAGATTCCGAAAGCGATACTAAATACCAGTATCGTTGAAGGTTTTAACGGAATTCCAAAATACCCCATGAGTCCTGAAGTAATACAAAGCGGTAAAATATTCGTAATTACCGATGCAAAAACCATTTTGAACGATCGGAACAAGTAAAGCATCAATACAGCAATTACTAGTATTGCAAAGATTAAAGATTCAATTAAATTATCAACCAGATAAGAGGTTCCTTTTTGAAACACTAATGCTTTTCCGGTTACAGTAACTTCATAACGGTCTTTCGGGAAAATTTCATCGATCTTGCTGTGAAGTTTTTTCTCCACTTTAGCCATTTCATCCGTACCAATATCTTTCATGAAAGTAGTGATTCGGGCATATTGTCCGGTTGAATCTACGTAAGCTTTCATCAGATTTTCTTTGCTGTTTTTGGTAGCATTTTTAGCATACGACAAAATAAAAGTCTGTTCCTGTGATGTTGGTAATTGATAATATTCCGGATTTCCGTTATAGAAAGCCTGTTTCGAATATTTCACCAGATTTACAATAGAAACCGGTTTCGCTAATTCAGGCATTTCTGTGATGGTGTTCTGCAATTCATCCATTTTGCGAATGGTAGAGGCTTTCATGACACCCTTTTTCTTTTTGGTATCAATCATAATCTCAAGGGGCATTACACCATTGAATTCTTTTTCGTAGAAGATGATATCCTTAAAGAAAGAGGCGCTTTTTGGCATTTCACCAATTAAACTTCCCGAAACTTTCATTTGTGTAACTCCAATAACACTGAAGGCTAATAATAAACCATAAATGATATAGATTACTTTTCGTTTATTTTTTACCACATTTTCAACAAAATCCAATAAGGTTGAAATGTATGTTTTGGTGAGATGGTACAAATGTTTTTCGCCCGGAACCGACATAAAACTGTAGATGATCGGTACAATTAAAAGCGTCAGGAGGTATACAGAAATGACATTGATAGAGGTAACCAAACCAAATTCAAAAAGCAAATCGTTTCCGGTAATCATAAACGTTGCAAAACCTATTGCTGTCGTTAAATTTGTCATTAGAGTCGAAACTCCAATTTTCGAAATGATACGCTGTAAAGCCTTTGCCTGATTATTATGAAGTTTGATTTCCTGTTGGTATTTATTGATCAGGAAAATACAGTTCGTAATTCCGATTACAATAATTAATGGCGGAATGATCGCAGTTAGAATTGTAATTTTATAATGAAATAATCCTAAAGTTCCGAAAGACCAGATTACTCCAACAATCAAAATACAGATGGAGATAAAGGTAGCTCTGTACGAACGGAAGAAGAAAAAGAAAATCAAAGAAACTGTTAATAATGCCGCGCCAATAAAAAGCCCGATTTCACCTTTCATATTGTCAGCATTGATCGTTCTGATGTAAGGCATTCCCGAAACACGCAAATCGATTCCTGTGGTTCTCTCGAACTTATCAATTTTTGGAACCAGATTTTCCAGAATAAATGTTTTTCTTTCAGCAGTGTTTACAAGTGCTTTGTTGATGTAAATTGCTGAACGGATACTGCCGCTTTCTTTGTTGTAAAGCAATCCTTCGTAAAAAGGTAAATTATGAAACAAGTCATATTGTATCTTTTTTAAATATTCCGGATCTGTTGCTTTGCTTTGATCGATGAACGGAGCGAGAACAAATTTTTCGTTAACGGTATCTTTTTCCAGTTTCTTTAAATCGTTTAAGGAAACTACTAGATCTACTTCTTTCGATTTTTTAAGACCCGTCATTAATTCATTCCAGGCAGCATAATTTTTTGGTGTGAAGAATTTTTTATCCTGAAAACCAATTACAACCAGGTTTCCTTCTTCGCCAAATTTATCCAGAAATTTTTGATAGTCTTTATTTGCAATATGATTTTTCGGAAGCAAGTTTGCTTCGGTATAAGTCATGGAAAGGTTTTTCCATTGGTAACCAAGGAAAATTGTCAGGGCAGCGACCCCAACGAGTATAGAAATTCTATTTTTAAGTATGATTCGGGCTAATTTTTCCCAAAATCCAACTTGTACGGCGTTTTTCATAAAATTTGTAAAATGGATGCAAATGTAGTGAAAAGTGCTCGAAATCATAAATATTCGGCCTGGTTTTTACGGTTTGTTAACACAATTGGACTGCTCCCGTAATCTAAAAATGGGATATTTTGTAGCATTCTACGCTAGGTTTTCTCATATTTGTATCTCATTTAAAAAGGCGTAGAAAATGAATTGGATTTTATTAGTAATCGCAGGACTTTTTGAAGTTGCATTTGCCTCTTGTCTGGGCAAAGCCAAAGAAACAACAGGAATGGTTTCGACTTATTGGATGATTGGTTTCTTCGTTTGTCTTTCTATCAGCATGTTTTTGCTGTATAAGGCCACACAGGTACTGCCTATTGGAACAGCCTATGCCGTTTGGACAGGAATTGGAGCCGTTGGAACCGTCCTGGTTGGAATCTTAATTTTTAAAGAACCCGCTACTTTTTGGCGAATATTTTTTCTTTCTACTTTAATCGCTTCGATTATTGGGTTGAAATTTGTTTCCAGTCATTAATGAATGTTGGCACGCGGATTTTACAGATTAAACAGATTTACGCGGATTGATTTGATATTAATTTGTGACTCGAGCGACAGTGAACAGACGAAGTAAATTCGTGGCGAAAAAATAGCACACAGATTTTGCAAATTTATACGGATTGGTTTATTTCTTATGTGATTTAAAACCCAATCCAATCTTAAGAAATCTGTGACAACCAAATTTAATCCGTAAAACCCGTGGGCGAAAAAAACTTTTAAACTTTACATAAACAATGCAAGAAAACAATACAATCACTTTTATTTTTCTGGCGATTCTTTTATTGCTTATCATTATCATCTGTTTTTTGATGTATCAATTGATGCAGTTCAAAAAGGCAAAGGACGATGCTGAGAAAAGTTTCTATGCACTCGAAATGAAGGTTAATGACTTGCAGTTAGAGACTCTGGAGTCTAAACTGAACCCGCATTTGTTTAAAAATATTTTAAATTCGATACAATCTCATGCCTACCAAACGTATTTTGCTTTAGATAAACTGGCCAACGTATTGGACTATATTCTTTATGAGAGCAAAAAGAAATTTGTTACCGCCCGGGAGGAAATTGACTTTGCACTCAATTTAATCGAAATCAATAAAATTAAAATCAGTCCGCTTTTTGAATTGAAAATCAAAACCAATATCAATAAAGAAGACAAATTGTACGAACAGCCTTTATTAGCACCGTTAATTTCTATTGATTTAATTGAAAATGCGTTTAAACATGCCGATCTTCAGAGTGCCGATGCCTTTATCTCGGTAGTTTTTGAGTTCAGAGACAATGCTTTTTTTATGACGGTTTCGAATAAGATATCAAATAAAAAAGTCTTAAAAAAAGAACGAAGCGGTTTTGGTCACGCTACTTTAGAACACCGATTAAGAATTATTTATAAAAACAACTTCAAACTCGAAAGGTTTGTTGAAAATGACGTTTATATTGCTCATCTAAAAATAGATCTACTTGAATACAAAACTGAAATGCTTGCTGCTGGACGATGAGCTGCCGGGCTTAACGTATCTGAAAATGCTTTGTGAACAGATTCCTGAATTGGAAATTGTAAAAACATTTAACAATCCCGAAAAACTCCTTGCCGAAATACCGAATCTCGATTTTGATTTGTTGATCTCAGATATCGAAATGCCAGGGATCGATGGTTTACATCTGGCAGACATGCTGGACAATAAGCTGGTTATCTTTTGCACTGCTTACAAGGAGTATGCTGCCGAAGCTTTTAATATTGACGCGGTAGATTACATTACCAAACCGGTAAAACTCGAACGTTTGCAAAAAGCGATTTCGAAAGCCCTCGAGCGTTTTGATAAGCCTGATGCAGCAAAGAAGTTCATTCAGTTAAATACAGATAAAGGCAAAACATTGCTTTACTTCAATCAGATTCTATACATCAAAACGGCAGTTAGTGACAGTCGTGATAAAACCGTACTTCTTACTGACGGCAGTTTTCTGAACTTAAAAAATGTGAAATTCGATACCCTTTTACAGGAACTTCCCGAAGCCGATTTTTGCCGTGTCAACAAAAAAGAAATTGTGGCAGTAAAGGCGATAAAGTTTTTTAATCACAATGAAATCGTTTTGCATCATCAGGAAAAAGACAGTAAAAACAGTGCCTTGATTCTAAGTGAAACCTATCGTGCCGATTTTCTGAAAAGAGTCAAACTATAAGATGATCAGCTAAGGACGAAGTCCGAAGCCCTATCCAGCTGAGCGAAGTCATGTCAGGCTGAGCGAAGTCGAAGCCCCCCTCCCTTTTTAGTTAGAAAAGCTTTCGACTTCGCTCAGAATCACAATCGTTTTAGCTGTCGTTATTAACTTATTACAAAGTTTTTCGGACTTGTTACATGGATTGAAAATTAGCTGTAAATTTACTTTTGCACTACAGTTGGAGTGTTGATATTTGCAGCAATAAATCTAAAAAACGAGTTATGAATAATCTTAAAAACTCCTTGTTTTACATTACGGTTATTGGCGGTTTTACGGGCCTGATCTATTGGGTAATTTCAAAAGGGGTTTCACTTGAGGCCGGACGCGGAGTCGTTCATAAAAAAATAGAAAGCAACCACTGGAATGATTTTCTTCACTCGATGATAGAAAACCTACAGCATCCTTTGGCTATTTTATTAGCACAGATCGTGACTATTATTTTAGTAGCCCGTTTGTTTGGGTGGTTTTTTAGAAAAATAGGACAGCCTTCCGTAATTGGAGAAATGATTGCCGGAATTGTTTTAGGACCTTCTTTGGTCGGAATGTATTTTCCTGAATTTTCTGCCGCTTTATTTCCAAAAGAATCTTTAGGGAATCTGCAATTTTTAAGTCAAATCGGTTTGATTCTTTTCATGTTTGTGATTGGAATGGAATTGGATTTGAAGGTTTTGAAAAACAAAGCACATGATGCTGTAGTTATAAGTCACGCAAGTATTGTAATCCCTTTTGCCCTGGGTCTTTCATTAGCTTATTTTATCTACCATACTTTTGCTCCGGTTGGGGTGGAGTTTGCCTCTTTCGGACTGTTTATGGGAATTGCGATGAGTATTACGGCATTTCCGGTTCTTGCACGTATTGTGCAGGAGCGCGGAATGCAAAAAACAAAACTCGGAACTATCGCAATTACGTGTGCCGCTGCCGATGATATTACGGCATGGTGTATTTTGGCAGTAGTAATTGCTATTGTAAAAGCAGGTTCGTTTACAAGTGCTTTGTATGTAATTGGTCTGGCATTATTGTATGTAATTGTCATGCTGAAAATAGTTCGTCCGTTTTTAAAACGTGTAGGGGATTTAAATTCAACACGTGAGAGCTTGAATAAACCTGTGGTTGCCATCTTTTTTCTAACATTGTTGTTCTCTGCATATGCTGCTGAACTTATCGGAATTCACGCTTTGTTTGGCGCTTTTTTAGCCGGAGCAATTATGCCTGAAAACAATACCTTCAGAAATATTTTTATTGAGAAAGTAGAAGATGTCGCGATCATCGTTTTACTGCCATTGTTCTTTGTGTTTACCGGTTTACGTACACAGATTGGTTTGTTGAACGATCCGTATTTATGGAAGGTAACTGCCGTAATTATTGGGGTAGCCGTAGCAGGAAAGTTCTTCGGAAGTGCCTTTGCGGCGAAATTTGTCGGACAAAGCTGGAAAGACAGTTTAGCGATCGGAGCATTAATGAACACCCGTGGTTTGATGGAGCTTGTAGTTCTAAACATTGGGTACGACTTAGGGGTTCTGTCGACAGAAATTTTTACCATGATGGTTATTATGGCTTTGGTAACTACGTTTATGACTGGTCCGGCACTGGATTTAATAGATTTTATATTTAAAGATAAGGTAACCGCCATTCCGCAGGAAATAGGAAATAAAAGCAAGTATAAAATCCTGCTTTCTTTTGCAACACCTGAAAAAGGAAAAAAACTGCTTAAACTGGCCAACAGTCTGGTTAAAAAACAAGCCGATAATTCGATTGTAACAGCCATGCATTTGTCATTAAGTACCGAAATACATTCGTTTGATATAAAAGACCATGAGCGCAAAATGTTGTTGCCGGTCGTCGAAGAATCAGAACGTCTGAATCAGAATATGGTTAGCGTTTTTAAAGTAACAAATGATATTGATACTGATATTATTGATACAGCGAATCAGGGAGAATATGATTTATTATTAGTTGGATTAGGACAGTCTATTTTTGAAGGAACCTTGTTGGGGAAAATTCTTGGATTTACGACCAGAATCGTAAACCCGGACCGCTTAATCGATAAGTTTACCGGAAAAGAAGGGTTGTTTGAAAATTCTCCTTTTGACGAGAGAACACGTCATATTATTGCGAAAAGCAAGATGCCGGTAGGAATCTTTATCGATAAAAACCTGGAAGAAATCAATCAGGTTTTCATGCCGGTTTTTAGTAAGGAAGATGCTTTCTTAATTGATTATGCCAAAAAATTAATCAACAACAACGGGTCTCAGATTACCGTTCTGGATGCCAGCGGGGAAGTAAAAAGTACCAGAGATATTCAGGAAACGATTCGTTCTATCGAACAGATCGCGCCGAATCACATTATGATCATGCACGACCGAACGATTAAAAAAGAATTCTTAGAGGCTCAAAATTTAATGATTATCAGTTTAGAAAGCTGGAAGAAATTAATAGAATCTCAGAGTACCTGGTTGAACAATACACCTTCGGTTTTGATTTTAAAACCATAGAGAAATTAAATTCTAAATCTCAAATCCCAAATTCCAATTTTGCTGGAGTTTGGGATTTTTTGTTTTCTTATTTCTTTGTGGTTTCTCTTTCTGTTGAAACGAAACTAAGCCTCCAATTGAATTCGAGAGATTGCAATTTAGATTGTAGTTTGACATGCGGATGACACAGATTCGCTTTGCGAAAACGCTGATTTGCACGGATTTTTGTTTCCTTATTTCTTTGAGGTTTCTCTTTCTGTTGAAACGAAACTAAACCTTCAATTGGAATTTGGGATTTTTAAAAAAAGGTACCTTTAGACTTAAAGACCTAAATCCAGCACATAAGAAATTTTAACGGCAATGTTATCCTCAAATTTCATTAACTGGTTCGGGCCATATCGATAAAAGCCGCCTAAACCAATGCCTTTGTAAATTTTGTTTAGTTCGATTCCGGATTCAAAAAAGCCCTTGTCTAAAGTTTTATAGATTGGACCTACATGCTGTTGCGGATTTTCCATATTTCCCCATGCCATTCTCGTTACCAGTACCAAAGAAGGACGCACTTTTTTGAGGATTCTGATTCGGTCAAAACCATGTTTAAGTTGAAAGAAGACATACTGACTGGAGAAAAACTCATTAAAAAACATCGTTTCAAAACTGTTTCGTCCGGCAAAGGTAATACGCTGGATAATGGTTTCCTTTGTTAAGTTGTTGGGCATGGTATTGTAAAGGTGGGTTATGGGAACATCGCCCGTAGCATAACCTCCCTGCAGAAGCAAACTCGTTTTTTGACCGTTTAGGTATTTCTTCTCGTATTCAGCTTTGAAATCTATTTTTCCAAAAGTAAAATCGTTTTCCATCACATTAGGTAATGATTGTGTGTACTGAAAAGTAAACCTTGGAAATCTTTTATCGGTTTCAGTTCTTCCGGTTGGAGTTTGCATAAAACCACTAAAAGGAGCCCATACGATTGAAACCATTGCCATGGTCATAATATAATCCGAATACAGCTTTCCATTGTAATTAAACAGATAATCAAATTTAGGCTCGACATAAGTTCTCGAAAATTCCAGTACGGCTTCCGTTTTAGGAATAATTTTGGTCTGTATATTGGCTTTCCAGCCCACATATTGATAAAAAGTACTAATGTTGATCGGACGCGGATCGTAAATTTTGAAAACACGTTTGTCAACGGCAAAAACGGTACTCGCAATTTCCCGAACATCATCGGTATAATATCCGTTTACCCAGGTATTGGTGTTTTTGTCCAATAAAAATCCTGCTCCCAGACTGTATTTGTGCTGACCGTCTTTTGTACCGTAAGCCGAGTATCCCTCGATTCTGAAGTTTTTAGAAAAACGGTCATTGGTAATACCGCCAAGCCCCAGTCTGAAACCTTCGTAATTGTTGAAACTGATAATCTTTTTTAAATCCAGATCAACAGGTCCAATCGGGAAATAGCCATTGATGATTTTTCGTCCAAGTCCCAAACGATTTTCGATTCTTTTCTTTATCGAAAGACTGTCAATTAACTGATAGGTCCTCTGACTTTTTAAGTCCAGATCTTCTTTTCTGTATTCTTCCCAGAAGGCTTCCGGTTTTTTGTTGGCATCATCTTTAATTTCAATGTAAAGTGCCGGATCTTTTATAGGGGCAGTAGTGTTATAGTGAATGTCAAAATTGTTACTCTCAGATAGCAGATAAGTAAAATCGGAAGCCGATTTTTTCCGGGGGTCAAAATTCTCCTCAACATCTCCGTCAAACTGAATTGTTCCTCCTAAAATCTTAATATCATCATCGTTTTTCCCTTTTACAATTTTAAAAGTAGTGTTGCTTTGGAACCATATTTTTTCACTAGGCACGTATTCAAATTCATGAATCCCGCTAATGTCCAGAACCCCTTTGATACGCATTACCGCTTTAGCTATGGCAAAATTCTCCTGATCGATATACAAAACCCCTTCTAAACCGGATGACTTTCTTCTTTGTTTGTTTTTGAAGTAAATCATGTACGTTTCACGCCCTTTTATAGTTACCGTGTCCAGAATTTTGTAGTTGTAACTTTGAGGAGCGCTACTCGAAATCGGATTTTCGTATTTCGTTTCAAACAGTTCGTATTTCGGATCGTAAATCGAAATCGATTGGAGATTAAAAGCAATAACCTCATAAATCGGTTGTTTAAACCCGGACATTTTGGTTCCCAGTATCGTTTCTTTCAGTTTGTTGTTGCCAAACTGGTATTGTGAAACTTTCTCGGTTTGAAACAAGTGCTGCTTGCTAATTATTTCTTTGAATTTATAATCCGAAGAATCAATGTTAATGCGCTTTTTGTCGAAATTTTTGTACGTGGCGGTAGAGTCAATTCTGCCGTCAATAGAATCAGGATTCGCTGTTACAATAAGTTTATTATAGCTTTTGTATTCGAAACTGTTTAGTTTTTTTTGTGGATTGTTTTTGTTTTTATTCGCAATGACCTTCTTAATTATCGTAAGGGCCGGATTTTCGTTTGAAACCACGACCTCCTTTAAATCGTCGGTTTTTTGAAAAAGAAAAACGGGGTAAAAAGTTTTGTGGTCGATAATTACAATTGTCTTTGTTTGAAAACCAATGTATGAAACGGTAAAAGTCTCCGGTTTTGAAAGTGCTTTCAGAATAAACTTCCCGTCAACATCCGTAATTGTGTTATTACTGTCGGAAGTTGTAATGGTAGCAAAAGGAAGCGGTTTGTTATTAGAGTCCGTTACAATTCCGTTTATTTGAAATTGTGCCTGAATGGTAAGCGTGAAAAACAAAGTCAACAAACAGAATAGCTTCATAGAGAATGTTATAGTTTCAAAAACGGACAACTTGTACTTTTGGTATGCAAAAATAACAATAAAAAAATCCGTTCAGTATAATTTAACTAAACGGATTTTTATTTTGTGTTGAATAGGATTACACCTTCATGATTTCGGCTTCTTTGGCAGCCAGTAACTCATCGATTTTTTTGATGTAAGTATTGGTTAGATTCTGAACCTGCTCCTCAGCTGATTTGCAAATGTCTTCAGAAGTTCCTTCTTTTTCTAATTTTTTGATATCCGTATTGGCATCTTTACGTACGTTACGAACACCAATTTTAGCATCTTCTGCTTCAGCTTTTGCTTGTTTAGCCAGTTCTTTACGACGTTCCTCTGTTAAAGGCGGAACACTAATGATAATAACGTCTCCGTTGTTCATCGGATTGAAACCAATATTGGCAACCATGATCGCTTTTTCAATTACAGTCAACATGTTTTTTTCAAAAGGTTGTAATGTAATTGTTCTGGCATCAGGAACACTGATTTTTGACACTTGAGAAAGTGGTGTTGCAGCTCCGTAGTAATCTACAAAAACACTTCCCAACATTGCCGGAGAAGCTTTTCCTGCACGAATGTTAAGAAATTCTTTCTCTAAGTGCGCAATCGAACCGTTCATAGATTCCTCCGTACTGTCTAATATAAATTCTATTTCTTCCGTCATTTTTTTAGATTTTTAGATTTTAGAGGATTGGGTTTTCATGTTTTAAAAAAAATACTCCTCTAATTTACTAACTAATATATTTCTTTTTTTTGATTTTAAGATGGCTGGATTTTTAGATTATTGGAAATTCTCCAAAAAAACGGCATTCAAAACTTTAATCAATCTGTGTTTTTTGACAAATTAGAACTATTACAACTTCTAAAAATCGAATAATCCAACGATCGAACAATCTAAGTAGTCTAAATGTTAACTACCGTCCCGACGTTTTCACCTTCACAGATTTTCAAAAGATTACCAATTTTGTTCATATCAAAAACAACGATTGGCAATTTGTTCTCCTGGCTTAAAGTAAAAGCTGTAGTATCCATAACGTTTAGTCCTTTTTTAAGAACATCATCAAACGAAATAAAATCAAATTTCACAGCCGAGGCATTTTTTTCCGGATCAGAATCATAAACACCATCTACACGAGTTCCTTTTAAGATCACATCTGCATTGATTTCAATTCCTCTTAAAACGGCCGCTGTATCAGTTGTAAAATAAGGATTTCCGGTTCCGGCACCAAAAATTACAATTCTTCCTTTCTCAAGATGACGGTCTGCTCTTCTTTTAATGTAAGGTTCTGCAATAGATTCCATTTTCAAAGCAGTCTGCAAACGCGTTTTCATTCCTTTGTCTTCAAGTGCCCCCTGCAAAGCCATTCCGTTAATTACGGTAGCAAGCATTCCCATATAATCGCCTTGTACTCTATCCATACCGGCACTTGCACCTGCAACGCCTCTAAAAATATTTCCTCCTCCAATTACAATAGCAATTTCTACTCCTTTACTGTGAATTTGCTTAATCTCTTCAGCATATTCGGCTAATCTTTTAGGGTCAATACCGTATTGTAAATCACCCATTAAGGCTTCGCCGCTAAGTTTTAGAAGAATTCTTTTATATTTCATTTCTGTGTTGCGTTAATTTGTGCAAATATAGACATATTCTGATTTTTAGAAATAATGTTTTAAAAAAAATAATAGTTCTTTTCGTTTTGAATTTATAACGTTTTTTCGGATTTCTTCGAATGTGACAAAAGTCATTCTTTAAGTCCTCTTAAAAGTTGTAATTTTATACAACTCAAAAAAACTAAATATGAAAAGTAGTATAGCCAAAGCATTATTCAATAGTCATTCGTATATCGAATATCGAAAAATAGTTACCGATTTATTACTGGAAGGGAAATCAACAGGCAATGAGCAATCCGAAAGCTTAACCAATTACAGTAGGCTGAATGAAGCCAGAATGAACCGATTAGAGAAAACCATGAAAGTTTCGGATGAGGTAGTTTCTGAATTAGAAAATTTAAAGCACAATTATATCTGGTTGGTGATTTCTGAAGGCTGGTGTGGTGATGCGGCACAAATACTTCCTATTATTAATAAGATGGCTCTGGCTTCACATAAAAAGATAGATCTCCGAATCGTTTTTCGTGATGAAAATGACGCATTAATGAATCAATACCTGACAAATGGCGGGAGGGCCATTCCAAAAGTGATTGTGATTTGTAAAGAAACCGGAATAGCCCGAGGGGACTGGGGACCAAGACCCAAAGGTGCTGCTGAATTAATGGCAAACTATAAAAAAGAGTTTGGCGTAATTGATGAAAAAATCAAAACTGATTTGCAATTGTGGTATTTGGCCGACAAAGGGTTGAGTACTCAAAACGAACTTATGGATATCATGCGTGTGCTGGAAATTAGAGAGTAATATGAATAATTTTGAGCAAAACGGATATGTGTTTCTGGAGAGTTTTTTTTCTGAAAATGAACTGGCAGCTATTGAAAAAGTACTCCTTAAATTCCACGAAATCTGGTTGCGTGATAATGAAACAAGTTATGAAAAAGGAGCTTTAAACAGTCACAGTCTGACCAAGGGAGATTGTTTAAAGGAGGAAGAAAAAACACGTCTTTTTGAATTTATGACTCAAGTCAAATTTGAAGAAATACGAAGTGTTATCTTTCCTAAACCGCCTGTTTTTTTGAATACCCAGCTTTTTTTTGATCCAAAAGATGAAGCCCAGAAGAATTATTGGCATCGCGACATACAATATACAGGAATGTCCGTTGAAGATCAAAAGAAGGCCATCAAAACTCAAAATGTAGTTCATTTCAGGATTCCCCTGAAAAGGGAACGAGGAATTGAATTGATTCCAAAAACACATCGCGAATGGGATCTACCGGAAGAGTTTGAGGTTAGAAATTCTTTGAACGGCCGTCTCCAAAGTGACGATTTAGAACGCGGAGAAATTGTAAGATTGAATCGTGGAGATTTACTGATTTTTTCTGCCAATATGATTCATCGTGGTATTTATGGAAAGGATAGATTCTCTCTGGATATCATTTTTTGCGATAATATTCCTGTAATGAAAACTTTTATTGATAAAGATAATTTGCCATCAGCAAAAATCTTGGAGAAGCTTACAAACAAACAGCTTTTTGATATTCAGTAAGTCGATAATGGTGATTAAGAGTGTTGAAATAGATTCCTTAAGTTTTTAAGAAATAAATCGTTGAATAGCCTTATTTTTCGGGTATTCCGCTGTAAATAAGAATTTTAGTAATAAAAAAGATGCTAAAATATTTTGTGTTGCTTCAATTTTTTGTAACTTGCAGGAGTCATCCCACTTCTATTATTCATTTTCTTATTTACTCTTTTTATTGGTGTTTATTTAATGTTTAACAACTAAAAATTACACTATCATGAAAAAGTTATTCGAAAGATTTTACGATTTTGTTTCGGGCTTGTTGTTTGGAGGAAAGAGTATATCTCATTACTAACTTCAAAAAAACAGAGCTTATGAAATAGAACTACTTTGTAAGAAGTCGGCACATTGCTATGGGGATTCCTGAAGTAATGTGCTTTTTGTTTTTGAATTCAGCAGATTTGGACTTTGAGATCAAAACAAAATAATCAAGACTCTTTTTTGTATATGTTGAATTTATTGATCAATATGTAAATCTGTGCTGTAAAAAATAATGAAAAATAGCATCTGACAAGAGATTTAGAATATAGCTTAGAATCTTCACCATGTAAGGTTATTTAAGCAGGTTGCTCTGAAAGAGCTCCAGCCATAGCATAGTGCTTTGCACTATGAATGAAGATAATGATTATTTGTGCCCTGTAAGGGCAAAAGACTACAGACAAAGAAAAAAAGTACTCATCCAGTCTTTTGTGTTATGTTTTCTGGTAAAATTTATTGATCTACAGGTTTCTTTGTTTGCTTTTGCCCTTTCAGGGCGTTACTTGTTGTTAAATCTGTTTTATAGTGCGTTGCACCATACTGATGCTTTTAGGCTTTCAGCCTTTTTTATAAAATAGGTTTGAAATTCTTTGTTCTTTTAGGGCGTTACTTATTTTTAAATTTGTTTTATAGTGTGTTGCACCATACTGATGCTTTTGGGCTTTCAGTATTTTCTAAAATGGTTTAAAATTTTACTCCGCAGTTTTAAAATCGATTAAAAAAGGTTTTAGTCTTACTCCGTTTTGTTTTCTGAAATTATCCGAAATTAAAATTTGATAATGTTGGCCGGGTTTTAAATCCATCTTAATAGTCCAGGATTTCATATCGGCAGACCAGATTCTGTTCGTGTTCACTTTTGGGAAAAAGCGCTCTCCAAGCGGACCAAAATCAATACCTGTACTGCGCCCGTTTAGCGGTTCCGAAAAAGTAATCGTGATTTCGGTTTCTCCCGATTTTACTTTTTGACTTCCATTTTTAAATGCAGAGATAGAGACAACGCTAGGTCTTTGTTTTTCGTAATTCTGACGTAATTTTTTTAGACTTTGCGGAAACAATTTGGTACCATCTACTATGCGTGCCACTTCTTTTTCATTGTGGTAATCTAGTTCAATTAAGGTCTTTATTGCTTTTGCTTTGTCTTTGGATGCATTGTAGTAACGTTCGCAGATTTCATAACCTACATAATATCCCAGATCTCTAACTTTTAAAAGGTTTCTGTTTTCTCCCCAGATCCAGTTGTAATTGTTGCTTTTGATGTACAAATCTGCGATGAACTGATCAATTACTTTTTGCTGATTGCTTTTCCCGAATTCAATTGCAGGAGAGCTTGATTTTTTATGGGTTACTTTACAGGAAACAAATTCGGCAACACCTTCGTAAAGGCACATCAAAAGCAAATCTTCGACCAGTTCTTTTTGCTGAGTATGCACATATTCGTGCGTGCAGAGCAGGGCAATGTTTTTTCTTGGCTCGTATTCTTTATAAAAGGGTTGTCTCCAGACTGGAAGTTCATCTATAACGGTAGTTTCATCTGCCAGACTCAGTTCGCTTCCAATTAAAATCCGATCTTCCTGAATGGTTCCGTTTGTTCGAAACGCACCAATAGAAAAATAAATAGTGGATGGTTTTAAATCGGGATAAGCTTGTTTTAGTTTACTGATGTCGGCATCAATTTCCGGATAAAGTCCGGCAGAATTTAAAGTGTTTGGTTTTAATGAATTCCAGAATTTAGGATATTTATTTATGGCATTGATGTAGTCTTTTGCAGTATAATTTCGAACCTCGAGTAAGCTTTTTAAGCCCGGAGTAGCTTTATCCAGGTAGAGTTCTTTTAAAAAAGAGTATTGTTTGATGCTGTCTTTTTCGGCGACAATTTTATCGTAAGCCTTCCAGAAGTTATCAATATCAGTGGAAACCATTTTTTGATTCACGGTTTGGCCGTTTGATGAGATTGTGAAGACAAACAATAGTAGTAAAAAGTGGTTTTTCATGTTTTGGTTTTTAATCTTGTGACTAAAGTACAAAAAAAGAAAAAGACACGACCTTACTTAAAGGGGCTTGAAAAAAAAGTTATGCTTTATTCCTGCTGAAGACTTTCTTCAAAAAGTGTAATGTCAATAGCATTTTTCACATCGTAATCGCCAATTTTAGTTCGGCGTAAAACCGTTAAATGGGATCCGGAATTCATAGCTTTTCCAAAATCAAAAGCCAGAGAGCGAATATAAGTCCCTTTACTGCAAACCACTCTGAAATCTACTTCAGGTAAAGCGATTCGGGTAATTTCGAATTCATGAATGGTCGTTTTTCTGCTGGCAATTTCTACCGTTTCTCCTGCACGGGCATGCTCGTACAAACGAATACCGTCTTTTTTTATCGCAGAGAAAATAGGTGGTTTTTGGTCAATTTCACCTAAAAATTGTTTCACCGTTTCATGAATCAGTGTTTCGTCAATATGATCGGTTGGAAAAGTCTGATCGATTTCGGTTTCTAAATCGTAAGATGGAGTAGTAGCTCCAATATAAAAAGTTCCGGTATATTCTTTTGCCTGACCCTGTAGTTCAGAAATTCTCTTGGTAAACTTTCCTGTACAGATTAGCAATAGGCCAGTTGCCAAAGGATCTAAAGTTCCGGCATGACCAATTTTGAACTTTTTAGGAAGTCCGACTTTATTGATTAAAAGGTATTTTAATTTGTTGACAGCTTGAAACGAACTCCATTTTAAAGGTTTGTCAATCAGTAAAACCTGTCCGTTTAAATATTCTTCAGGAGTCATTATATAATCGTAAGAGGATGAATGAAAAAGTGAATCAGCAACAGAATGATTCCTGCAATGATTCTATAGTAACCAAAAACCTTAAACCCGTTTTTAGTCAAAAATCCAATAAAGGATTTGATTGCCAGAAGCGCTACAATAAAAGCAACGACATTTCCAATTATCAGTATGTTAATCTGATCGTGAGACAGTTCGAATCCCGCTTTGTAATAATCATAACATTTTTTTACTGTCGCACCCAACATGGTTGGAACGGCCAAAAAGAAAGAGAATTCTGCTGCTGTGGTACGGGATAATTTTTGAGACATTCCGCCTACAATACTGGCCCCGCTTCTTGAAACTCCCGGAATCATAGCAATACACTGGAATAAACCAATTTTAAAAGCTTGTAAATAGGTGATTTCAGAAGAGCTTTCAGTTGTATTTGGATGGTTGAACCATTCGTCAACTTTTAGTAAAATTAAACCTCCTATCAAAAGAGAAATAGCAACTGTAACAGGATTTTCTAATAAGCCATCGATAAAATCACTTAGCAATAAACCTAATACGACAGCCGGAACAAAGGCAACTAAAAGTTTAAAATAAAAATCAAGTGTTTGAAAGAATCGTTTGAAATACAAAACCACTACCGAAAGTATCGCGCCAAGCTGAATGACAATGGTGAAAAGTTTAGTGAAATCTTCATGAGCAATTCCGAAAAAGGAAGAGGCAATAATCATGTGACCAGTTGAAGAAACAGGCAGAAATTCAGTGATACCTTCAATAATAGCAAGAACGATAGCTTGTAATGTATTCATTTAATAAGATTGTTAGATTTTAGACTCCTTAGACTTCTTAGATTTTATAAAAGATTATCTGAATAATCTAAAGAGCTAAGAAGTCTAAGGAGTCTAAATAAAGTCTATTTGGATTTTTTGAAAATAGAATAAATCGTGATTCCAAAACCGATTAAAACCGTGGTTGGAGCCAAACGAATACGTCTGAAATTAAACACATCTTCATTAAAAACATTTGGATCATTGCTTCCTCCGCCAGACATTAGGATAAAACCTAAGGCAATAACTCCAATTCCGATTAATAGAATTTTATAGTTAATTCCGTCAAAAAGGAATTCTTGTTTTGATGTCTGTTCTTCTTTATTGTTGTTTTTCATTTTATTTCTTTTGTGCCTTCGCGTGTAGCGAAAGGCTTTTTAAAAATCTGCAATCTAAAATCTATAATCTGCAATCTAAAATTAATAAAGATCGTCAGTTCTTAAATTTAGGAAACGTTGTGTGGCAAAGTGAGTACTTACCCAGGTAATCAAAACTCCTAATCCGAATACGGCTAACAATACCAGTCCAATTAAGGCTTTATCTTCTAAAATGCCCAAGCCCGGGAAATTAGTTTCGACATAGAACAAAAGTCCGATAAGGGCAATAATAGCCAGACCGGCACCTAACATTCCTAATTTTACACTGCGCATTACAAATGGCTTACGGATAAACGATTTTGTTGCACCAACCATTTGCATCGTTTTGATGATAAAACGATTCGAATGAATAGATAAACGTAACGAACTGTTGATTAGTAGAACAGCAATAACCGCAAGGAAACCGCTGATAATCAAAATCCACATACTTACTTTTTTGATATTGTCATTTACCAGATTAACCAATTGTTTATCATAAACAATATCTTCAATCATGGTATTTTGACGTAGTTTGCTTTCTATTTTCAGGATGCTGTCTCTTTCAACATAATCCGCTTTTAAGTGAATGTCGTACGAATTCAATAAAGGGTTTTCACCTAAGAAAGTCAGAAAATCTTCTCCGATAATGTCAGTGTGTTCTTTTGCCGCTTTTTCTTTTGTTACATAAACGAATGATCTGGCAAAAGGCGCTCTTTTTAGTTCAGTATTGAAAGCTTTTATCACGCTGTCATTAGCCTCGTTTTTAAAGAAAACCGTCATGGCAATTTTTTCTTTAAAATCATTAGCCAGTTTTTTAGAATTGATAATGAATAATCCCAGTACTCCTAGTAGGAATAAAACCAGAAATACACTTAATACAACCGAAAAATAAGAGGAAATTAACCTGCGCTTTTGAAATTTATCAAAGTTAGAACTCATAGTTTGCTTAAATTATGGGGTAAAAATAATAAAGAATTTCTTTATATGAAGTTAATAACGGCCAAAGTTTTAACTTTCGTACAATATAAGCAATTTTAGACTTGTATTTTATCTTGATAAAAATGAAGAATTTGTAATTTATTTTTATGTATTAAAATACTTTTGTTACAATCTGTAATAAATGTAAATTTGCGGCTTAATTAATTTAGTGAAAAGCTTAGAACCTTAGTAACTTAGAATCTTAGTCACTTAGAAATGAAATACAATCCAAACGAAATAGAAGCCAAATGGCAAAAATATTGGGCCGAGAATCAAACTTTTGCCGCAAAGAATAATTCTGAAAAACCCAAACATTATGTGTTGGACATGTTTCCTTACCCATCCGGGGCAGGATTACACGTAGGACATCCGCTGGGTTATATTGCTTCAGATGTTTATTCTCGTTTCAAAAGGCATCAGGGTTTCAATGTCTTGCATCCAATGGGGTACGACAGTTTTGGATTGCCGGCAGAACAGTATGCGATTCAAACCGGACAGCGTCCGGAAGATACTACACGTGTCAATATTGATGGTGGAGTAGATAAAGAAGGAAAACAAATAGCAGGATATAGAAAACAGTTGGATAAAATTGGATTTTCATTTGACTGGAGCCGTGAAGTGCGAACTTCAAATCCGGACTATTATAAACATACACAATGGATTTTTATCCAGTTGTTTAATTCATGGTACAACAAGAATACTGACCAAGCAGAAGATATAGCAACTTTAATTGCTCTTTTTGAAAAAGAAGGAAATGCAACTGTAAATGCAGTTTCGGATGATAACATCGGAACTTTCTCAGCTGAGGAGTGGAATGCTTTATCGTCTGACCAGCAGGAGAAAATCCTTTTGCAGTACAGATTGACTTATTTGGCAGAAACAGAAGTAAACTGGTGTCCCGGTTTAGGAACGGTTTTGGCTAATGATGAAATCGTAAACGGTGTTTCAGAACGTGGAGGATTTCCGGTAATTCGTAAAAAAATGACCCAATGGAGTATGCGTATTTCAGCTTATGCAGAGCGCTTGCTTCAAGGTTTAAATGAAATCGACTGGAGCGAGTCTATTAAAGAATCACAAAGAAACTGGATTGGAAAATCAGTTGGAGCGTTAGTAAAGTTTCAAGTTTTAGGTTTCAAGTCTCAGATTGATGCGCAAAGTGATGAAACTTTAAACGTGAAACCTGAAACAAATTTTATTGAAGTATTTACAACCCGCCCTGATACCATCTTTGGAGTGACTTTTATGACTTTGGCACCGGAACATGATTTGGTGGCTAAAATTACAACTCCGGAACAAAAAGAGGCAGTTGAAGCGTATATCGAAAAAACAGCAAAACGTTCCGAGCGCGAGCGTATGGCTGATGTAAAAACCATTTCGGGAGTATTTACAGGAGCTTATGCAGAGCATCCATTTACGAAAGAACCAATTCCGGTTTGGATTGGGGACTATGTTTTGGCCGGATACGGAACAGGTGCAGTGATGGCAGTTCCTTGCGGAGATGAGAGAGATTATGCTTTTGCAAATTTCTTTAAAGGTCAGAACGGAATGCAGGAAATCAAAAATATTTTTGCCAACGTTGATATTTCTGAGGCCGCTTATGGTTCGAAAGACAATGTGGAGATCGCAAATTCTGATTTCCTAAACGGATTAAATTATAAAGAAGCTACTCAGGCCGCTATTACGGCCTTAGAAAAATTAGGGCAGGGAATTGGAAAAACCAATTACCGTTTGCGTGATGCGGTTTTCTCCCGTCAACGATATTGGGGTGAGCCATTCCCGGTTTATTATGTGAATGGTCTTCCAAAAATGATTGATGCACAGCATTTACCGATTATTTTACCTGAAGTAGAGAAATATTTACCAACCGAAGATGGTTTGCCTCCATTGGGAAATGCAGCAGTTTGGGCTTGGGACACCACAAATAATAAAGTTGTCAATACCGATTTAGTAGATCATGCAACGATTTTTCCTTTAGAATTGAATACTATGCCGGGTTGGGCAGGAAGTTCCTGGTACTGGATGCGTTATATGGATGCACACAATGAAACCGAGTTTGCAGGCAAAGAAGCATTAGCGTACTGGGAAAGTGTTGATTTGTATATTGGAGGAAGCGAGCACGCAACCGGACACTTATTGTATTCCCGTTTCTGGAACAAATTTTTAAAAGACAAAGGTTTTGCGCCAACCGAAGAACCATTCAAAAAACTGATCAATCAGGGAATGATTTTGGGGACGACAGCTTATGTTTATAGATTAGAAGGAACGAACACTTTTGTGTCTAAGAATAAAATTGGAGATCAGAATGTACAACCGCTTCGTGTGGATGTTAATTTTGTAAATTCTTCAGATGAATTGGATGTAGAAAGATTTAAAAACTGGAGAGAAGATTTCAATACGGCAGAATTTGTTTTTGACGAAAACGGAAAATATATCGTCGGACGTGAAGTCGAGAAAATGTCGAAATCATATTACAATGTAGTAACTCCGGATGATATTTGTAACGAATACGGAGCCGATACCCTGCGTTTGTATGAAATGTTTTTAGGCCCATTAGAGCAGGCAAAACCTTGGAATACGGCTGGTATTTCGGGAGTATTTGGTTTTCTTAAAAAGTTATGGAGATTGTACTTTGATGATAATGGTTTAATCGTAAACAACGACGAACCAACAAAAGACAATTTAAAATCATTGCATAAAACCATTAAAAAAGTAGCAGATGACATCGAGAGTTTTTCTTTCAATACCTCTGTTTCTCAGTTTATGATTTGTGTAAATGAATTGTCTGCTCAAAATTGCCATTCAAGAGCCATTTTAGAACCGCTAGCAATTTTAGTTTCTCCTTATGCACCACATATTGCAGAGGAATTATGGCTGCAATTAGGAAATAAAGAATCAATCGCGGCAGTTGATTTCCCTGTTTTCGAACCCAAACATTTAATAGAGACCAATAAAGAATATCCGGTTTCTTTCAACGGAAAAATGCGTTTCACCATCGAATTGCCTTTGGATTTAACCAAAGAGCAAATTGAAGAAATTGTCATGAAAGACGAAAGAACTTTACGTCAATTAGATGGGAAAACACCAAATAAAGTGATTATTGTTCCTGGTAAGATTATCAATCTTGTAGGATAAATAAATTTTTCAATACTATAAATTCCAAATTCCAATTTTACGATTGGGGTTTGGAATTTTTTTTGCACTTATTTTTCAGCCAGGAATTATACAAATTTTGAATATAGAAATTTCAAATTTCATTTTTTGTTGGGATTTGGGATTTTTTTGTCATTTCGACCAACGGGAGAAATCACACTAGTTAATCGACAAAGATTGTCGACTTGGTTTGCGGAGTTTCTTGTGTGATTTACTTCGTCAGTCGCTATCGCTCGAGTATCCTTCGTCGTAAGGATGAAAAGCTAGAGGTGAGTTTTTTTTGAAACAGCTCCAGCGGAGCAAAATATTTATAGCAAATGTAATTTTACGGTTTCAAGAAGCTCCGGCGGAGCGGAATATAAATATTTGAGAGAGCCTCGTTTTGTAGTTTTTTGTATTGACCGGAATTGATATTGTCGTGTGAAAAGATATTTTTTATGAAAAAAAATAATTAATTTTTTGAAGTGTCTGAACCCTTGTGAAAACTGAGGATTCGGGCTTATAGGTGGAGATTGGGATCTGGGTTTTTGAGGTTGAAAATTGTTTTTTTTAAAATAATTTGTAACATTTTAAAACATCTCGTATCCAAAAGGCGAATTTAACTAATAAACCATTTAACAACTTAAATCTATTAAAAATGAAAAAGTATATCATCTTAGTTATCGCCTTATTATTTTCAGCAGTATGTTTAAATGTATTTGCACAAACAAAATCGTATCCGTTCGAAGTTCTTAAAACCGGAAAAGGAAAACAAGCCGTAGTATTTATTCCCGGATTTGCCTCTTCCGGAGATGTGTGGAAGGATACCAGAGCCAATTTAGAAAAAGATCACACTTGTTATACACTTACCATGGCAGGTTTTGCCGGAGTGAAACCACAGCCGAATGCAAGCTTCAAAAATTGGGAAGCTGAAATTGCAGACTTCATCAAAACAAATAAAATCGAAAAGCCAATCGTAATTGGTCACAGTATGGGCGGAGGATTTGCACTGGCTTTGGCAGCAGATTATCCGGAATTGGTTGGTAAAATTGTTGTAGTTGACGCGCTTCCATGTATGGCTGCTCTGATGGATCCTAATTTTAAATCAAAAGAAGATAACGACTGCTCGTCAATGGTGAATCAGATGACGGCTATGACCGAGACTCAGTTTTTGGACATGCAGAAAAAAACAATGCCAAGACTGGTTCAGGATGCTTCAAAAATTGATATGATAGTAGACTGGAGTGTAAAATCAGACCGAAAAACATTTGCCGAAATGTATTGCGATTTTTCTAATACCGATTTAAGAGAAAAAATCGCACAAGTAAAATGCCCATCATTGATTTTACTGGAATCTTATTTTGTAAATTTAAAACCTGCTATTGAAGGACAGTATCAAAATTTAAAAAATGCTAATTTTCAATATGCCGGTAAAGGGTTACACTTTATTATGTATGATGATGCAGCATGGTATTTAAATCAGGTGAATAATTTCGTAAAATAGTACTAATGGAATTTGAAGTTATCTATAAAACGTATTGGGATAGAATTTTCAGACTTTGCATGGGTTTTGTCAACGATTATGATATTGCTCAGGATCTGGCTCAGGAGACTTTTGTTATTGTCTGGCAAAAACTGGACACCTTTAGAAGCGAGTCGGGCATAGGAACCTGGATTTTTAGGATAGCTTCTAATAACTGTTTGCGGCAAATTGAAAAAGAAAAGCGTTTTCTTAAATCAGATCTTCCGGTGAATTTACAGGAAGAGAAACAGCAATCGTTAGAACCTCAGATCCAGTTTTTGTACCAGTGTATTGCTGAATTGCCTGAAACGGAACGTATTATTATTTCGCTCGAACTTGAAGAGGTAAAGCAGGCTGAAATTGCCAAAATTGTGGGGCTTTCGGAAGCAAATACAAGAGTGAAAATTCACAGGATAAAGGAAAAACTGACTCAAAAATTTAAGGAAAATGGACCAAAATAACAATATAGATTTCAAAGATTTGTGGAAAAAACAATCCGTAAGTCAGCCTGATATGAAAGATTTATTGGGAAGATTGAAAGAATTTAAAGCAGCCGGCCTTCGCCATCTGTGGATTACTAATATTTTGCTTTTGGCAACTACTGCATTTATTGCTTTTGTCTGGTATTACTATCAGCCGGAATTTATTTCTACCAAAATTGGAATTGTACTGGTGATTATAGCGATGATAATGTATGTTGGTGTTTATAATGGATTATTGGTTGGTTATAAAAATATCGATACCACACAATCCAATCAGGAATACCTGCAGCGATTGATTCTAATCCGAAAAAAACAGCAGTTTATGCAGTCGACAATTCTGAATCTGTACTTCATTTTACTCGGTGCCGGAATAGGTTTGTATATGTATGAGTATACTTTGAGAATGACGCTTGTTAATGCATTGCTAATTTATGGAGTGGTATTGCTTTGGATAGGAGTGAACTGGTTTTACATTCGTCCGAAACAAATTAAAAAACAACAGGAAAAAATCAACGATCTGATCGGGAAATTTGAAGAAGTCAATAAACAACTGGAGTTGTAGAGAAGTTTTTTAGCTTTTGTAGAGTTACCTTAGGAATACCTTGACGCTAGAATGTCAAAATGACATTTTTTGAATTTGGTTCAGAATTTGCGGTTTGTTCTGTAAATTTAGTAATCAATCAAAAAAAATAAAGATATGGGAAGTGGATATTTGATTCTTGCCGGAGCAATTATGTTGTTCAGCTGGATAGTGAGTTCAAGGCTCAAGAGTAAATTTGAGCAGTATTCTAAACTGCAATTAAGAAATGGAATGAGTGGTGCTGAAATCGCCGAAAAGATGCTGGCTGATAATGGTATTAGAGATGTTCGTGTTATTTCGACACCTGGTCAGTTAACAGATCACTACAATCCTGCAGATAAAACCGTAAATTTAAGTGAGGTGGTTTACAACGAACGTAATGCGGCTGCGGCTGCGGTGGCTGCACACGAATGTGGTCATGCGGTACAGCACGCTGTTGGTTATGAGTGGTTGACAATGCGTTCCAGACTGGTGCCGATTGTAAGTATTGCATCCAATTATGTACAATGGATTTTGTTAGCCGGAATTTTAATGATCAGAACCTTTCCAGGGCTATTGCTGATCGGGATTATCATTTTTGCGGCAACAACTTTATTTACAATTATTACATTGCCGGTAGAGTATGATGCAAGTAACAGAGCATTGGCTTGGCTGGAAAATAAAAATATGCTGACGCAGCAAGAGCAAGCCGGAGCTAAGGATGCGTTGAAATGGGCTGCGAGAACCTATGTTGTTGCCGCTATCGGATCAATCGCAACCTTGTTGTACTATATCTCGGTTTATTCCGGAAGCAGAAGGAATTAATTTGATAATTAGAGAATTAGATAATTTGTCAATTAGATAATTTAAGACAAGACCCGACAGGTTTTTAAAACCTGTCGGGTCTAATTGTTTATAAGGGTAGAAGAATTATCTAATTATCTCATTCTCTAATTGACACATTAAAGAGCTTCTAAAGTTGAATTTGCCTGTCAATCTGCTGATCTAGGGAAATAAAAGTTTCCGTTCTTGAAACGCCTTCTATTGCCTGAATTTTAGTGTTTAAAAGTTGCATTAAGTGTTCGTTATCTCGACAGATGATTTTGATCAAAACCGACCAGTTTCCTGTGGTGTAGTGGCATTCTAAAACTTCGGGGATTTTTTTTAAATCTTTCACAGCCTCAGAGTTTCTGGAGGCTTTGTCCAGATAAACACCAACAAAGGCCATGGTGTTGTATCCCAATACTTTTGGATTAACGGTAAATTTAGAGCCCGAAATAACACCCGATTGTTCCAGTTTTTTCAACCGCTGATGAATTGCAGCTCCGGAAATACCTATTTTATTAGCAATTTGCAAAATGGGTTTTCGCGCATCGTCCATCAGGTAGCGTAGGATTTCTTTGTCGATACCGTCAATTTCAATAATAAGGGAGTTGATTTTCATTGGAGTTGTGATTTGAAACTAAATTTAGTTATTTGGTTGTAGTTGTAAATCAAATGTACTCAAAATGATTTTAAAAATAAAATTCCAATCTTTGAAATTCCAAATGGAAACTGAAAATGTTGCTTGTTTTTCTTTGTTAGAGTTTTGAGGGATTTAACAAAGATTGGGGAGAGGATTGTTTTTAAAAAGAAAAATTCCAAATTTCAACTCTATGGTTGGAATTTGGAATTTTAAAAATTGTTATGCTAAAAGGATTATTTTCCTTTGTTTGCTTCTGCAATATATTTCTCTAAAGCCATCGTCATTGAAGGTGTTTCAGGAGTTGGAGCAAGAATATCAATTCTTAAACCATGATCAAGCGCTTCTTTTTGAGTTGTGCTTCCAAAAACAGCAATTCTGGTATCGTTTTGTTTAAAATCAGGAAAGTTTTTAAACAATGATTTGATTCCGGTTGGACTGAAAAAAGCCAAAACATCATAGTAAACATCAGCCAGATCAGATAGATCGCTCATTACTGTTTTGTAAAAAACAGCTTGTGCCCAATCTACTTTCAGATTGTTTAATGTTACAGGTGCATCAGCGTTTAACTGATCAGACGCCGGTAAAAGGAATTTTTCGTCTTTGTATTTTTTGATAAGCGGTGATAAATCTGCAAAGTCTTTTGCTCCCACGTAAATTTTACGCTTTCTATACACAACATACTTTTGCAGGTAAAATGCAACAGCTTCAGATTGGCAGAAATATTTCAATCCTTCAGGAACTTTATAACGCATCTCATCTGCTACTCTGAAAAAATGATCTACCGCATTACGGCTCGTCAAAATGATTGCAGTATAATGATTAAGATCGATTTTCTGTAATCGGATCTCTTTTGCATTAACCCCTTCCACATGAATAAATGGTCTGAAATCAATTTTTATTTTGTGTTTTTGTTGGAGCTCAAAGTAAGGAGAATTTTCCACTTTAGGTTCAGGCTGTGACACCAAAATTGTTTTCACTTTCATATTATAAACATTTACTAAGCCGCCTGTTTTGTAATCCAATAATACAGGAAATAATAAGGGGCTATTTCAAGAGCGCAAAGATATAAAATAAAATAAAATAACTTGCTGATTATTGCATTTTGATACGTTTTTATTGAAATAAAATAAGAGTACAGGCTAATACACAGCGAAATGGCGATTATTGCAAGGGGTACAATCTTAGGAATATTGTCATAATAAAACAAAACAGCATTAACAGGAAGGATTAAAACGCCTATATAAGTCCTGTAGGTTACTTTTTGTAAGTTAAAAAGTTCTGCAAATTCGTCAATGTTGAATGAAGTGGCTACAATTTTTTCAATTAAAAATTTTCCCAGAATAAAGTAAAGTAAAAAAGTAGCAAGCTGAATGAATAAAATCCAGTCCGTTTTCGACGCATATCCAAAAATGTGCATGGTAAGCTGGATGAAAAAAGCATACGAAACAACTTGTACAAAAAACAAACCAACCGTAAAACTGCTTCTTAAATGATTGTTGTCGCGATAGATTTTAGCATACTTGTCAGAAAAAATAAGCTTACTGAATTCGCTAAATCGGGTTTCGTAAGCTGATTTAGTCATGGCAACAACAGCAAAGGTCAACACGAATAAAAGTGTTGCCCAGTCTTTGTTTTCCAGAATTCGGGGGTGAAGTTGTTCAATCATAGCGATGCAAAATTAGTAATTTTTTGTATCAATAGTTTTATTATATATTTATTATGAATCAAATGCTATAAAAAGTTTACTTTTGCGGTGAAATTACTCAGAAAAATGAATGATTGTATTGTCATAATCCCCACCTACAACGAAATCGAAAATATTGAAAGCATAGTTAGAGCTGTACTTTCGCAACACAAACCTTTTCATCTTTTAATTATCGATGATAATTCGCCTGACCACACTGCCAATAAAGTAGTTGCATTACAGGAAGAATTTCCGGGACGGTTATTTTTAGAAAAAAGAGCTAAAAAATCCGGTTTAGGAACGGCCTATGTCCATGGTTTTAAATGGGCATTAGAACGTCAGTATAATTTCATTTTTGAAATGGATGCTGATTTCTCTCATAATCCAAATGATCTTGAGAAATTATTCGATGCCTGCCATTTTGGTGGAGCAGATTTAGCGATTGGTTCCCGATATGTAACAGGAGTAAATGTGGTGAACTGGCCCTTAAGCCGTGTTCTGATGTCGTATTTCGCTTCGGTGTATGTGAAATTTATTACAGGAATGAAAATTCACGACGCAACAGCAGGTTTCGTTTGTTACAAACGAGAAGTGCTGGAAAATATCAATCTCAACAAAATTAAATTCGTGGGTTATGCGTTTCAGATTGAAATGAAGTACAGGACATACTGTGCTAAATTTGAAATTAAAGAGGTTCCGATTATCTTTACTGACAGAACAAAAGGAGTTTCTAAAATGAGCAATGCCATTATCAAAGAAGCTATACTGGGAGTAATTTCACTTCGATTGAAAAAACTAGTCAATACTTTATAAAGCTATGAAAATGAATAGGGTTCTAATAAAAAATGCCAAAATTGTAAACGAAGGATCTATTTTTGAAGGAGATGTTTTAATCGAAAACGATCTGATTGTTGAAGTGGCGGACAGCATCAGTTTAAAAACATCCGATTGTAAAGTAATCGATGCTGAAGGGAATTATTTAATTCCGGGAGCAATTGATGATCAGGTTCATTTTAGAGAACCGGGACTAACACACAAAGGAGATATCGAGTCAGAGTCAAGAGCTGCGGTGGCAGGAGGAATTACATCTTTCATAGAGCAACCTAACACAGTTCCGAATGCTGTAACTCAGGAAATATTAGAAGATAAATATCAGGTGGCGGCAGTGAAATCATTTGCGAATTATTCGTTTATGATGGGGGCAACTAACGATAATCTGGAGGAAGTTCTAAAAACTAACCCAAAGAATGTTGCCGGAATAAAGATCTTTTTAGGATCGTCAACCGGAAATATGCTGGTAGATAATGAGGCAGTTTTAGAAAAGATTTTTTCAAGTACTCCGCTTTTAATCGCGGTACACTGTGAAGACGAAACGACGATTAAAAATAATTTACAGCTGTACAAAGAACAATATGGTGATGATATTCCGGTAACGGCGCATCATTTAATTCGCAGTGAAGAGGCTTGTTATATTTCTTCTTCAAAAGCGGTAGCACTAGCGAAGAAAACGGGAGCTCGTTTGCATATTTTCCATCTTTCAACTGCGAAAGAAATGGAGTTGTTTACCAATAAAATTCCACTAGAAGAAAAGAAAATTACTGCCGAAGTTTGTGTGCATCACTTATGGTTTACAGACGAAGATTATAAAACCAAAGGGAATTTTATTAAATGGAACCCTGCGGTAAAAACAGCAGACGATAGAAAAGCATTATGGGAAGCTTTAAATGACGGACGTATTGATGTAATTGCAACCGATCATGCCCCACATACTAAAGAAGAAAAAATGCAGCCTTATGTGAATGCTCCATCTGGCGGTCCGCTTGTGCAGCATGCGGTTGTAGCGATGTTTGAAGCGCATCATCAGGGAAAAATCAGTGTGGAGAAAATTGTGGAGAAAATGTGCCATAATCCGGCTAAACTTTTCAAAATAGAAAAAAGAGGTTTTATCAAAGAAGGTTATTTTGCCGACTTAGTGATTGTAAACCCAAGTTTGCCGTGGAGTGTGAAACCTGAAAATATTCTGGCGAAATGCGGATGGTCGCCTTTTGAAAATTTTACTTTTAAGTCGAGAATTACACATACTTTTGTAAACGGTGAAATGGTTTACAATAACTTTAAAGTAAAAGACATTCGCGCAGGAAAACGTCTATTGTTTGACAGATAAAAAGCTGAAATGAAAAATTTTATAGTAATAATATTGGTGTTGTTTCTTTCTGTAAGTTGTAAAAAAGAGCTGGTAAAGCAGCCTGCAAAACTTATCGGGAAAGATCAAATGATTGATATTATGTATGATTTGTCAATCCTTGAAGCTATGAAATACCAGCATCCGGTTTCGGCAGATTCAGTTGAAACCAATCCTACTGCTTTTATTTTGAAAAAATATAAAGTGGATAGTGTGCAATTTTCACAAAGCAACCGTTACTACGCTGCCGATTATGAGAATTATAAAAGTATATTCGACGAAGTAGGAAAGCGTTTGGCTGTCAACCAAAGAGCTACAGATTCAATTGTGAAAATTGAAGAAAAGAAAGCAGCAAAAGAAAAGAAGAAACCTATAGTTAAAGATACGATCAAGAACAAGCTGAGTAAGGCGAGTCTGGACTCTATCCGAAAAACAACACGATTAAAGAGATAGTTAAAGTCTCGAAACATCTTTTATGTACGCATGTACATCCTGAAAAACCGTTCCCAGAGCGGTTTTTATTTTTTCA
This sequence comes from Flavobacterium sp. N502540, assembly GCF_025947365.1. Lineage (NCBI taxonomy): Bacteria > Pseudomonadati > Bacteroidota > Flavobacteriia > Flavobacteriales > Flavobacteriaceae > Flavobacterium > Flavobacterium sp. N502540. Next base: position 1,190,065 of record NZ_CP110012.1, on the reverse strand, counting down.
TTAGAATATAAATTACTGGAATAAGAAGCTTTTGCAGTTGCTTTTGTCAGGCGTCTTTTCTGAAAAAACAGAGTCGAAAAAATTCCGTCGGCAATCCAAAGGAAATTCATGAATAAAGGTGTGGCATGAATGGTTGGTCTTTTTACTTTTAAAGCATCGGCAATAGTATTCAGGATGTTCTTAAAGACAATATTGTCGGCAATTAAAGTAAAGCGTTCGTTTTTAATGTCACTCTTCATTAACGTAGAAGCTATTTTTACGACATCCGTTATGGTGATAAATCCGGTACTTCCAAGAGTGTAAAAAGAAAGACCGTTTGCAACTTTTGCATAAAGTTCTGCGCTTCCTTGTATGTGGGTTTTGTTTTTTGGGATTGGTCCTAAAATAACACCCGGATTTAGGATGATTACATCTAAACCTTCCTGTAAACCGCGCCAGACTTCCATTTCGGCTCCGTATTTAGAAATCGCGTAATCACTATGAGGTTTTTCGGGATTCCAGTCTGTTTCTTCAGTGATATAAGTTTCGTGAGCTGCTAAATCACCTAAAGCAGCAATAGAACTTATAAAACAGAACTTTTTTACGTCTTTGGCAATAGAAAAATTAACCATATTGGCGGTTCCTTCGATATTGGTTTTTCGAAGCAATTCTTCGTCTTTTGGATCAAATGAAATCAAAGCAGCGCAATGGTAGACGTAATCAATACCTGAGAACGCAGTTTCTAAAGAGGGAACATCCAGGATATCGGCTTCAAGCCATTCTATTTTTTCAAACAGATCCACTTTTTTGTACAGCTCAAAAACCGATTTGGTTTTTTGAATGTTATTTTGAGTTCTGTAAATAGCCCGAACGTTTTCTCCGTTCTCAATCAGATGAAGTAATAAATGTGCGCCAACTAAACCTGTACCTCCTGTTATTAATACCATTTTGTAAAGATAACTTTTTTGTTTTTAAGGTGCAAAGGCTCAAAGGTGCCAAGGTCTGATTTTGCTATCAGCAATTATGATCTTCTCTTTGTTACTAAGAATTTTGATGTTGAAATTGCTTTTTACCATTGATATTGAAACTGCTTTTTGTCATTGCCATTGTCATTGATTATATTTGCACAAATTATTTTAAAAATGAAGAATCTAGTTGAAGAATTAAAGTGGCGCGGGTTATATCATGATAGCATGCCAGGAACGGAAGAACAATTGCTAAAAGAGGTAACTGCTGCTTATATAGGTTTCGACCCAACAGCAGATTCGCTGCACATTGGCAGCATGGTTCAGATTATTTTATTGGTTCACTTAAAGAATTTTGGACATCAGCCTATTGCTTTGGTGGGAGGTGCAACCGGTATGATTGGTGATCCGTCGGGGAAATCTGACGAAAGAAATCTGTTGAATGAAGAAACTTTGGCTAAGAACGTTGCCGGTATCAAAAGTGTTTTGTCGCGTTTTCTTGACTTTAATTCAAAAGAAGCAAATGCTCCTGTTATGGTAAACAACTATGACTGGATGAAGGAATTCTCATTTATTGATTTTGCACGTGAAGTTGGAAAACGTATCACGGTAAATTATATGATGGCGAAGGATTCCGTTAAAAAGAGATTTGCCGGAGACGGTGTAGGAATGTCTTTTACAGAGTTTACCTATCAGTTAATTCAGGGTTACGATTTTTATCATTTATATAAGAATAACAATTGCGTGCTTCAAATGGGAGGTTCGGACCAATGGGGAAATATCACCACGGGAACGGAATTGGTACGCAGAATGGGAGGAGAAAGTGCAAAAGCTTTTGCATTGACAACGCCATTGATTACAAAAGCAGACGGATCTAAATTTGGAAAATCTGAAGGTGGAAATGTTTGGCTGGATGCTGATAAAACTTCAGTGTATAAATTTTACCAGTTTTGGGTGAATTCAACTGATGTTGATGCAGAGAAATACATCAAAATCTTTACGTTTTTAGATAAAGAAACAATTGAAGCTTTAATCGAAGAGCACAGAACGGCTCCGCATTTAAGAGTTTTACAAAAGAAATTGGCAGAAGTAATTACCATTTTTGTTCACTCTGAAGAAGAATTGGAAAAAGCAATTCAGGCCTCGAATATTTTGTTTGGAAATTCTACAGCCGAAGATTTGAAGAAACTGGATGAAGCTACTTTTTTAGAAGTTTTTGACGGTGTTCCTCAGGCTGAAATCGCAAAAGCCGATTTAGAAAACGGTTTGGAGATTATTACAGTTTTAAACGAAAAAACAGGTTTTTTTAAATCAAACGGAGAAGCGAGACGTGCCTTAACCGCAAATTCGATCTCGGTGAACAGAGAAAAAATAAAAGAAGATTTTGTTCTAACAGCAAGTGATTTAATCAACGATCAGTTTGTGTTATTACAAAGCGGAAAGAAGAATTATTTTGTGATTAGAGTGGTTTAGATGGTTTAACTGTTTAATTGGTTAACGGTTGATTTGGTTAATTGTTTAACCATTTTTTAGAGAGCGATTAAACGATTTAACAAATTAACGATTCAACATCTAAAGTACCATTAGGTTACAGTCACGAATATCAGAATTATCAAAACGTCCCAATAGCTCGAAAGAGTTGTTGGGATTTTTATTTTAAAGTTCTGATATTAAAAAAGTGATGTTTTTTTTATTAAGTTTATTTCCTAAAACTAACCTTACAGATATGATCGGAATTTTATTTATTTACTGGATTTGGAAAGCATTTACAGGCTTAGCTCTTAAATATGATAAGAATAAATGGGGCTATTTTGCTATTGGAATAGTATCGTATTATGGCGGGGCTCTTGTTTCAGGGTTTGTCGCTGGTTTTTTGAATATTTTTATTGGTGGTCTTGACAGTGTTGACGATGAAGTTTTTATTAATTCAGGGTGGAAAATACTTTTTGTACTTTGTGGAGGTTTGGCCTGCTACGGTGTTTATAAATTATTAGAAAGTAAAGGAGAGAAAGAAAAAGCCCTTAAGAAAATTGAAAGCATTGACAGCATTGGCGTAACGGAAGAGAATTAGGCTTTTTGTTTAATCGAAATTCAATTCAACGATTTAACAAATTAACGATTCAACATCTAAAGTACCATTAGGTTACAGCCACGAATATCAGAATTATCAAAACGTCCCAATACCTCGAAAGAGTTGTTGGGATTTTTTTTACCTAAATCCTGAGTGGCGATAAAGGAACAGGAATTGATATTGGCCAAATCAATCACATTGATTCCGCCAGTTTTTCCGTCTTTTAGATATGTTAAGGCATCTTCGGGATCGCGAACCAAAATGTGCATCCACGAAGGGCATTCAAATACACCTTCACCCAGAGAATAAGCTTGTCCCAGAAGTTCGGTCATGCCGTATTCTGAGTGAATAGCCGAAACACCGAAACCTGCACAAAGCTGCTCGTGTAATTCCTCACGAATCATTTCTTTTCGTTTACCTTTCATGCCGCCTGTCTCCATAATGATAGTATTCTGAAGATTGAACTGATGTTTTTCAATTAAATCGAGTAAGGCGTAAGTAACACCTATCAGGATTACATTTTGACCGGATTCGTCTAAAGCGGTTAGTTTTTTAATCAGGTCGTCATGATTGTGCAGGTAAAACCCACTTTCAGGCTGATTGGAGAGCTTTATTAGATCCTCGACCATATAGATTAACGAAGATCCATCGCGCTCGAGATAAGACGGCAAAAGGGCTAAAACAACATAATCTTCGATATTGCCATAGAATTGTGAAAATCCGTTGCGATAACTTTCTTCGTAAAGACTTACATCGGTCACAATATGTCTGCTGGTAATCATGCCTGTAGTTCCGCTGCTGGTAAAAGTTACCTGAGCAGGATCGTTATTAGAAACTACATTATGACTTTTGAAAAACTGAATGGGTAAAAAAGGAATTTGTTCCAATGATTTTACCTGTTGTGGATTTACTTTTAAAAAATCGCAAAAATCACGATAGACAACGTTATTCTCATGTTGAAAACGAAACACTTTTAGTGCTATTTTCTCAAATTGTTTCTGACTCGAAATCGTGAATATATCGTTGGCTGTGATCAAAACTTTTTTTGTGCAAAGATATTGTTTTTAGTATTCAGTCACAGTTTTCAGTTATCATTTTAGGGTTTCGCAGAAACTGAAAACTGTGACCGCGACTGAAAACTAAAAAAGCTCCAATTTTCATTAGAGCTTTTGTGTTTTATCGAATAATGAGTTTTCGTGTTGCCGAAGCATTTTCTTCGCTTATTTTGATGATGTAAACGCCTGGAACCAGATCAGAAACGTTTAATTCTCGAGAACTTAAATGTGTTTGAAGTACCTTTTTACCCAGAACATCAAAGATGATAATCTCTTTTTCTAAATCATTTTTAGAGGAGATGGTTACTTTTCCACCGGTTACGGGGTTAGGGTACAAGCTTAGACCCTCAATGGTTGCTACCTGTTGAGGTTTTGGTAATTGCTTACTGTCTTGTGCTGAGGCACTTACAGTAAAGAAAAAAGCCAATAAGAAAGTAATATAAAAGTAATTTTTTGCCATCGCGTTATTTTGGTTACTGTAAATATACAAAAAAAAGTACAAAAATTGCACCAAAAAAAAACATCCTAAAATTTTAGGATGTTTTTAACAGTTTATGCTCGAAGTAATTAAAAATCAGCTACTACTGATTAATTATCGATTATAGAAGTGTGTCGTAAATATTTAGGAATTTAATGCGATAAAAAAAGCTGCCTGAAATTAAATTCAGGCAGCTTCATTTTTAATTTTTGTATTTAATTACTTAGTCCAGTTAGCCCAACTTGGTAAGTCAGCACCAGCACCAGCACCAACTGCACCTGTTGTAGTTCCTGATAATTTAGGACCAGCTAAATTAGTTACAGAAGCTCCAAAAGTATAGTTTGCGATCGTAAAGTTACCAGCAGCAATGTTTGCAGTTGCACCAGCATCAGTAGACAATTTAGCAAGGTCTGCAGGCATTCCGTTAGCAACATATAAGTTTGTGTAAGCTTGTTTTCCACCACCTTCTTTGTAGTTGATTGCTTTTTCGTCTGCTAAGAAAGCAGCGTCACCTTTAACGATAGAGATATTAACGATTTTAGCGTTAGTCATTGGAACAGCTCCACTTGGATCTTTTGCGTTTGTAGATCCTTCAACACCAGCTTTAGTAACACCTTTAATGTAAACGTTTGTAGCAGTACCTACCCATCCGTCAGCAAAATCTAATGAATCATCATAAGAGTTAATGATTGTAAGGTTAGTAGCGTTTACAGCTCCACCAAAAAACTCGATACCGTCATCACCACTTTCAAAAGTGTAGATGTCAGATACTACAGTTCCAGAACCTACTCCGAAGAAAGAAACTCCATTGTATTCTTTTTCAGCAGTATATTTAGAACCTGTATAAGATATTTTTAAGAAGTTGATATTTCCAGAAGAATCTGCATTATCATTACCTCCGTAGCTTAAACCACCAACTTCAGTTGTACCGTTATCTCCAGTGTTTACTTTACCATTACCAGCGATAATTAATCCACCCCAGTCACTTTGAGCAGGTGTAGCTTTTCCAGATGTCATAATTACTGGTTTAGCGGCAGTACCGTTGATGTTGATTTTAGCGTTTCTTTCTACAGCAATAAATAAAGATGTAGCTGGTGCAGTAGCAGAACTTTTAATTGTAGTTCCAGCAGGAATAATCAAAGTAGCTCCACCTTTAACAACTAAACCTCCAGTTAAAGTGTAAGTTTTAGTTGGGTCTAAAGTTACAGTACCATCATTAATGTTTCCTTGTAAATCGTCAACTTTCAATACAAAAGTACTTGTGTTTTCGTTCTTTTTATTGTTGTCGTCAGAACTACAGCTTGTTAAAGCAAGTCCTAATATTGCAGCCATTGCAAATAATGATTTTTTCATTGTTGTTGTGTTTTATTGTTTTAATTATTCATGGCAAAGTAAATGAACAGATGTGTTTGTTGAGTTAAGGCCTTATTAATAATATATTAAGGATACTAGGCAAAAAACAAAGACGCTTAATGTAAAGTTTACATTGGGTCTGGTTAATAAAAAAAAGGTGATTAGTAGTAGCTAATCACCTTTTGAGTATTTATGGGTTTACTTTCTTTTAGAATGTGTAGTTTAAAGTAAGTCTGAAATCTGAACCTGCTTTGTATGAAACTGCTGTAATATCACCAATAGATTCTTTTCCCGGTACTTTTCCTTGCTCTTGTACACGTTTGAAAGTTGGGTTCAGGATGTTATTGTAAATAAGACCTAATTTTAAGTTTTTAGTTAAACTTGCATTAGCGATAAAGTCTAATTTGTTTACAGCTTTGTCAACCAGGTTACCTACTCTTGAAGTTCCAATAACAGCCAATTTATCTGAAAAATAAGAATAAGATATTGTTGCGCTGAAATCCTTTCCTTCTCTGTATTCATTTAAAAATGATAAGTTAGCATTTGCTAAAAAATTAGAAGCTCCTGTTAATTTACTTTCAGTAAAAGTAAAGTTTGCTCCAAAATTATTTTCGTTGTTTACTTTATCATTGCTTAGGTCTTGGTTGGTGTATAAATAAGACCCGTTTGCGTCAAAACTAAGTTTTGTTTTTAAGTTGTTGTCTTTTTCAATTTCGAAAATCTCTTTTCTAAATTCTACTTCAACTCCGGCTACTGTAGCTTTATCACCTGTATTTGCATAAGAAATATCATTTGAAGAAGAGTTTAGAAACATTTCGTTGATTGGGTTTTGAATAATTTTTCCAAAAGCAGTTACAGAGATTAATTCTGAACTTTTTGGGAAAAATTCCCATCCTAAATCGAAGTTGTAATTTGTTGAAGCATATAATCTTGGGTTTCCTTCGTATGCCTGTGCAACATCTTCGTAAATAATTGGTACTTTTTCTTTAAACTGAGGAAGTGTATAGGTTTTACTTGCAGAGAATTTTAAATTTTGCTTATCTGTCAAGGTGTATTTCGAGATTAAACTTGGTAAAATGTTAAACTTTGAATCATTAGAATTATCACCATTTGGAACTGTAGTGGTGATATAGAAAACATTTTGAGTTAATTGCTCTAATCTTGCTCCCAATATTACACTTAATCTATCTGTTAACGAATACTGAACATTTGCAAATGCAGCATTAATATCTAAATTTCCATTGTACACTTGGTTAATTCTGTTTGAATAAGAGGAACCCCAATTTGCTTGATTTAAATACTTGTCTACGTGATGAATATCTTCTTTAGGGAAAGAAATGCTAGTTCTGTTCGGGAAGAATGAATATTGTTCCATGTTGTAATCGACATCTTTGAACTTTCCTGAATAACCAACAGTTATTTTTCCTTTGTACGTATCATCGCTTTTTTTGTTGAAATTATATGATAATGCAATATTTGCAGCGATTTCATTTTCCTTTAAGTCTTGAAAGAATCGGTGATTGTTGATGTTAGAGTTGGTGAAAAATGTATAATCTTTAGCATTAGGGGCGTATACAAATGAGTTTTGCATACGATCCGGAATTGAACTGTTAGACATACTGTATCCTACTCCCCAGTTTAAATTCCACTGATCGTTGAATTTGTTTTTTCCTGTTAATTGATTTACAATTAATTGAGTTCTTTCAAAAGTTCCACGTTTGATAAAACCTGAAATTTGTTGAAGAGCATCTCCGCCACCGTCAAAATTCTGGTTTGTTCCTTCGTACTCACTGTAATCCTGATCACTTGAATTTAAGAATAAAGAAGTAAAAAAGATTGAATTTTTGTTGTTGATTTTATAATCAGCAGTACCCATAACAGTTGTAGTGGTGCTATGTTTGTATGACGTTCTCATAAAGTCAGAAAAGATATCTCCATCAGAAGTAATTCCTCCTCTGCTGTATCCTTCGGTATATTTATTTTTTGCGCTGAAGGAACCAGTAACAAAAGTACCGATTGAGCTTTCGTCATTTATGGTAAATCTTTTACCGGCAGATAACGTATAGAAAGCATTTAATATATTCTTGTTTTCTTTTCTGTCCCAGCTTGTCGCATAGCTATATGGCTGAAGTGGAGCATTAGGAACGCCAACTTTTTTAAATCCGGTATAAGTAGGTCCGTCTTGCAAATAAAAATGATCCTGACCTAATACGTTTGTGTTAGCTCCTGTTCCAATTGAAAAAGTAACGAATGGTTTTCCATTGAATTTTTTTGCGCTGATATCAATATTTGCTCCTCCGAAATCTGCATAATTTTGAGATTCAAAAGTTTTACTAATTCCGATATTGTCTACAATATTTGTAGAGAAAATTTCCAATAAAATATTTTTGTTTGCCGGATTGTTTGATGGTAAAGGAAGTCCGTTTAAAGTTGTTACATTATAACGATCTCCTAATCCTCTTACGAAAACATTTCCGGAGTCATCCTGTTTCGAAACACCACTTACTTTAGCAACAGCATTTGCAACGTCGTTAACTCCTTTTCTTGAAATTTCCTCTGCTCCAATAGCTGCTTTAAAGGAAACTGCATTTTTCTGATCTAAAAGTAATGCCGATTCTTTTTGCTTGCTTGCACCTGTCGATTTTACAACAACATCTTTAAGTGTAAAACTTCCTGAAGAAAGTACCTGATTTACAGTGATTGTTTCATTTGCTTTTACAGTAACTGGCTTTTCTACAGATTCATATCCAACGAAACTAAAAATAATGATGTAATTTCCCGGATTTACATTTAAGGAATATTTTCCCTCAATGTCAGTGTTTGCGCTAATGTTTGTTCCCTTTAATAAAACATTTGCAAAAGGTAGGGCTTCATTGTTGGTTTCTTTGTCGGTTAATACACCAGAAATCGTACCTTTGTTTTGTGCGATCGAAATCGTACAGATGAATAATGTGATAAATAGAAATTTTAAATTGAATTTCATTTCAGTGTTGTGTTTAAATTTTTGTGCAAAGAAAAAGACGCTGTGTAAAGTTCATGTTAGCCACTTGTTATGTTTTTGTGTCGCTTAGATTATCAAATTGTTACCAGATTAAATTACCGTTAACCGCAATTTTTAACGGTCGTTTTATTAGTATATTTACCATCTCAAATGAAAATCATCGAATGTATAATAAAGAAAATTTGATGTAAAAATCTCAATTTTTGCTATTTATGAAAAAAACACAAACCAAGATTTTACTAGTTGACGATGAACCAGATATCTTAGAAATCGTTGGCTATAACCTTGCTCAGGAAGGCTACCAGATTGTAACTGCCTCTAACGGAAAAGAAGCAATTGCAAAGGCTCAGAAAGAATTGCCGGAATTGATTATTATGGATGTAATGATGGCAGAAATGGATGGAATGGAAGCTTGCGAACACATCAGAAAAATTCCCGAATTAAATAATGTTATCATAACATTCCTTACAGCAAGAAGTGAAGATTATTCACAAGTAGCTGGTTTTGATGCAGGTGCAGATGATTATATTACCAAGCCAATAAAACCGAAATTATTGGTCTCTAAAGTAAAGGCTCTGTTAAGAAGGTTAAAAGAACAAGAAGTCGTAAGTGATACTTTAAATGTAGGCGGAATAGAGATTAACCGTGAAGAATACAAGATCATTAAAGGTAACGTTGAGATTGCCTTGCCAAGAAAAGAGTTTGAATTGTTTTACCTGTTAGCCTCAAAACCGGGGAAAGTTTTTAAAAGAGACGAAATTCTCGATAAAGTCTGGGGAAATGAAGTGGTAGTAGGAGGAAGAACGATTGATGTTCATATTCGAAAACTTCGCGAAAAAATTGGAGAAGACCTTTTTAAAACAATAAAAGGAGTAGGTTATAAATTTGAAGTTTAGGTTTTTAAGGTACTGAGGTTCTGAGAAGTTAAGTTGCTAAGAACTTTAGTCAGGATCTAAAATCGTTCAAATTGTCTTAAAATATTCAATACATTTAAACCATATAAGAATTGAAGTTTGTGTAATCTTCATTTTCTTATATGGTTTTTGAGTTATTCCTTTCTTGCTTTTGCCCGCAAGAATAGAACTCAAAAACAGAACTTAATTTTCTTAATCTCTAAATGGCTCAATAATTTCAATGAAAATTAATTTTAAAAAAACATACAAATTTGCTGTAAAGTCAGCATTATACATAAGTCTTTTTGCAACAGGATTTGTGATGATATTGATGTCTTTATTTTATAAAAATCAATTAAAGTATCAATTTGCATTCGGAATAATCTTTATAATATCTATTTATGCTTTTTCATTTTTGGTTTTGCAATATCGAGTGGAGCGTTTTATTTACAGAAGAGTCAAGAAGATATACGATGAGGTTTCGTTATTAGAGACCACAACGCTTATCAATCAGCCTATAACTACTGATATGGAAACGCTTTCACGCGAGGTGAAAAAGTTTGCCACCGATAAAAAGCTGGAAATTGAAATGCTGGAGATTAGGGAGCAATACCGACGTGAGTTTCTTGGAAATGTTTCGCATGAGCTGAAAACGCCTTTGTTTACGGTTCAGGGTTATGTTTCGACTTTGCTGGATGGTGCTATGGAAGATAAGAACATTCGAAAAAAATATTTAAAGAGAGCTGAGAAAGGGGTTGAGCGATTGATTTATATCGTTGAAGATCTGGACATGATCACCAAATTAGAATCAGGAGACCTGGATTTAATCATGAGTGATTTTGATATTGTAGAACTGATTCAGAACGTTTTCGATTTATTGGAGATGAAAGCCGACAAAAAGAAAATTAAACTGGCTTTTGAAAGCAAGAATATTAAGTCAGTAATCATTCGCGGAGATAAGGACAGAATTCAGCAAGTTCTGGAAAACCTGATCGTGAACTCTATTAAGTACGGTAAAGAAGGTGGTTTGACTGAGGTGGGAGTGGTTAACCTAACCAAGAAAAAAGTACTGATTCGTATTAGTGATAATGGTGAAGGTGTTGAGAAACAAAATATACCGAGACTTTTCGAACGCTTTTACAGAGTTGATAAAAGTGGAACCCGTTCAGAGGGTGGTTCCGGATTAGGATTGGCTATTGTAAAGCACATTATTGAAGCACATAAAGAGAAAGTATATGTAGAAAGTGAGTTCGGAATTGGTTCTGAATTTTCTTTTACGCTTGAAAAAGCAAATAAAACCGTAAAAGCTGAAGTTAAATAATTGTAAGCTTGTTGAAGTGAAGTGCCGTGAAATCTAGTGTTTTAACACTAATGAAATTTACGTAACCATTTCGCAACAATTCCTTTTTGTTATAGTAACACCTTGTTAATGATATCTTAACATAGGTGGCAGATCTTTGCATTCGAAAAATTAAGGGATCAGAAAACAAAAAGAATGAAAATAAGACTAATAGCAATTCTATTGCTAATTGCTTGTGTATCAAACGCACAGGATTTAAGTAAAGAAGAGGTAAAAAAAGAAGTAGTACGTCTTCTTGATTCAATCAACAAAGCAAAACTGCCAGACACTCCATCCGAAAAGAATGATGATGAAACGGATAAAGATCGTTGGTACGATAAGATTTCTTTAAGAGGTTATGCACAAATACGATACAATGGTTTGTTTTCTACAAATGATAAAGTATCGTGTGATCAGTGCGACAGATCATGGGGGACAACTTCTACTGCCCCGGATGCAAAAGCAAACAATGGTTTATTTATCAGACGTGCACGTTTAGTGTTTTCCGGTCAGGTTCATCCAAATGTATTTTTCTATTTTCAACCTGATTTTGCGAGTTCTCCGGTAACCGGAGTTCAGAATTTTGTTCAGGTTCGGGATTTATATTTTGACCTTTCTTTTGATAAGAAGAGAGAGTACAGATTACGTGTCGGGCAGAGTAAAATACCATACGGTTTCGAGAATATGCAGTCAAGTGGACAGCGTTTAACTTTAGATCGAAACGATGCGTTGAACAGTGCAATATTAAACGAACGTGATTTAGGAATGTTTTTTTACTGGGCTCCGGCTAAAATCAGAGAACGTTTTGAAATGTTGGTAAAAGACGGTTATAAAGGATCAGGTGATTATGGCGTTTTCGCTTTTGGAGTTTACAATGGGCAGATCGCGAATAGATTAGATGGAAACAGAGATTTGAATGTGGTGGCAAGAGTAACGTACCCATTTGTAATTGGAAGTCAGATTATCGAACCTGGAATTCAGGCTTATGCCGGAAAATGGGCTTTTTCAGGTGAAATTTCATCAGGAGTTAAAGTGAACAATTCGCAGCACGTAAAAGATCAAAGGGTTGGAGCAACCTTTGTACTGTATCCAAGACCTTTCGGAATTCAGACAGAGTACAATATCGGAAAAGGACCAAGATACAATGCTGTAACTAATTCAGTAGATGAAACAGATTTAGACGGAGGTTATGTTCTACTGAATTACAAATTAGACATTAAAAAACAGCATATCTATCCTTTTGCCAAATTTCAATATTATGACGGAGGAAAAAAATACGAGAAAGATGCCAGAAGTTATGTAGTGAGAGACTATGAGTTTGGTATAGAATGGCAGCCTCTGAAAGCCTTTGAGCTTACTGCGGAATATGTGATTGCCGACAGAACATTCATAGACAGTGCACTTCCTGTGAACAGACAACAAGGAAATTTATTGCGTTTGCAGGCACAGTTTAACTTCTAGTTTTCATCCTCAAAAACGGTAAACAGAGTATCCCAGTCTATCGTATCGTTAAATTGAGTCAGACCTTTAAACGACTTTACTTTTGAAAGATCTTCAATCGTAAAGTCGTCTTGCATTGCATAAGGTACTAAATTTTCATTCTGAAGTTTTATGGCCAGATATTCCTGCTCGTATTGTCCCGGGGTTGGAATAAAAAAGGCTTTCTTGCCTAATTTTGCCAAATCCATAACGGTCGTGTAACCCGAGCGGCATAATACAAATTCACTTTCGTTAAAAGTCTGTTCCAGCTGTTTAGAGTTCATGAAATTATAATATGTAACATTTCCGGCTTGCCATTTGGTTTGTATTTTTTCCACAATACCCTGAACAAACACTACTTTACCTTTATAATTGGCAACTTCTTTCTGTAATTTTTCGTCCAAAAAAGTACGCTGAGGTTCAGGTCCTGATAGGATAATCATCAGATCATATACTTTCGGAGTGTCCTTTTTACGCATTCTGCTTAATGGACCAATATATTTTAAGTTCAGGCCGTCGGTTTTAAGATGGCCCAATTCTCCGGTTAGATTTACCGTATCATTCGTGTCCGGAACCCAGCACTCCGTGTATTTTTTTATAATATGCTGATGGCATTTACTGGTAAACCAGGTCGTATTTCCGGTCATGACATTCAATTGATGGGTCATAAAAACAGAAGGAACTTTTTTACTGAAAACCCCCAGTCGGTTATCCGAAATAATACCATCTATTCCGTGTTTTTTAATCCAGCTTTTTACAATTTTCTTCTCGTCAAGAATGGCAACAATCATTTTTGGCAGGTTTTTAATCAGCTTCCATTTGAAGTTTTTAGCGTTCTTGGCGTATTCGATATGATAAGATGGTAATTCAAGGGTTTGAATGTATGGAAACTCTTTTCGTAACAATGCTAAAGCAACACCGTCAGAAGCAATTATCGGGATGTAATTGTTTTCCTGAAGCGCTTTTATAATAGGGATGCATCTTGTCGCATGACCTAATCCCCAGTTTAATGGAGCAACTAAAATTGTTTTGTTCGCAGAATAGTCAATGCTCATAGTGTAACACTTTTTAAAAACGAAGATAAAGAAATATGCTTTTTATGTTATTTCGTACGTATTACTAAATTATTAACTCTATAAGGCCGTTCAGCCCATATAATTCGTTGCTTAGGTTGTGGAATTAGTGGTGTTTGGAAGGAAAAGTTACTTGTATGTTAACGAATATTTGGTTTCTCAATAGACAAAAAAAAGGAGTTACTGTAAGTAACCCCTTTCAGATACAGGTAAAATGGACTTTAATCCTGAATATAGGTTTTGTTTCCATTTTTATTAATGTAGTATTTACCACCTTTTGGTCCGGTATATACTTTTTTTCCATTGTACTCGCCGGTTACTTTATCGGCTACTTTTGGAGCTTTTTCATTCGTTTCTTTTATTGTTTTCGCAGCAGTTTTTTTCGCAGTAGTGGCATCTTTTTGTGCTGCTTTTGAAACTTCGGTTGCTTTTGCTGCTGTTTTTGTTACGTCAGCTTTTGCACTGGCGACTTTTGTGCTTGCCGCTTTGTCAGCAGTTTTTGTGGCTTTTACAGCATCAGTTTTTGCTTTTGTAGCCTCGTTTTTAGCTTTGGTTGCCTGTTTGTCGGCCGTTTTTTTTGCTGCGCTTGCAGACTCTTTTGTCGCTTTTGCTGCCGCTTTGCTGGCATCATCAGCTGCCTTTTTGGATTTTGCAGTTTCTTTTTTAGCGTCTGCTTTCGCTTTATCTGCTTCTGCTTTTTTCTTTTTCGCAGCCGCTTCGGTTTTGCTTTTCACTGCTTTTGTAGTTACATCTTGCCCATAGAAATTAGAAGACAGAAGAACTACAAAACAAAGTACTAATAATTTTTTCATAATGTTACAAGTTTAAATTCCTACTAAAATTAAACAATTTATGAATATGATTTTCGGAAACTGTTAAAAATAAGCACGGAGCTGTATGTTTCCGGTGTGAATTACCGGACCAGTCTCACTTTTTCGCCCCTGATAATTTAGATTCACATCTAAAAACTGAGTTATATTTTTTTGTAAAAGAAACTTCCACACCAGATTTTGTCCGGCCTGTAGCCCTTCCAGCATTTGAAATCCTACTGATGAAAACTCATTTCCTGTGAATTTATTCTGGTAAAAAGAAAACTCTCCGTTTACCGTTATTTTTTTTTCTCCCGCAAACGAAAAAGAAGTTCCCAATCGATTTTGAACCAGAGTTTCAAAATTTCCTATTTGATTTTCTTTGTTCTGAAACTCAAAAAAGAAATCCAGACTGGTGTTTTTTGAGAACAAATAACTCACTTTGGGAGCCATGTGATAGCCTGTGATATCATAATTTTTTTCGACAAAATCTTCAGAAACCAGGTCGGTTTTAATCGTTTTGGTAAAGAAGTTAAACAGCCAGCTTTTTCGATACAAATGGGTGTATTGCAATTGATGTGAATTGTTTTGAACATTTTGCGATCCAATCGAAAGCAGGCTTTTGCCTTTATTGACCAAATAAGTATAGGTAACGGAATGTTTTTGTTTGCCGCGGTTGTAGTATAAACTATTTCTTAAGCTCGAATTAAGTCCCAGAATATTTTCTTCTGAAGAATTAAACGGATTCAATTCCAGGCGCTCTCCCTGACTTTTTACCTTACGATCCATGATAAAGGATGTCTGATTGTAAAAATAAGAGAGGAGTTTTTTGAAACCGGTTTCGTTCTGCCACTGCAATGGGTTTAATGCCACAGATTGAGAGAATCTATTTTGATTGGTTTTGATGTAGACCCGATTCGGCAGAAAGATTCGGATGTAGCGAGCCTGATCGGGAAAGGCAGCAATTTCAAATTCTTCGAGTTCCTGAATTCCGTTTCCGTTGTAATCGTTCCAGGTATAAACACCCTGACCCGTGGGAACTTCAATATAGGTAAACTCCTGTTGTGCAATCGTTCCTGAACTGGTTTCATAGGTGGTTCCAATTTGCAGCAGCTGATTAAAAAAACGATCGTTATAAAGTATTCTGGAGTTTAACGAAGGTTCATTTTTTCGGGAAGCATCTGTAAAATCCAGTTTGCGATAGCTGGCATATACGGCCAGATCCGTTTTCTTATTCTGAATTAATTTTGATTTTAAAAAATAAGTTTGAGAATTGTTTACATGCTGTAAAGATCCATTTTGCAAACTATCGTTTCGACGTTGTAAATAACCAATTTCGACAAAAACTTTAGTGCTGTCACCACGACCAATAAATGCACCATACTCTGAAAATCTTTGGCTTAAAGCCGAAAACTGATTAGTGATTTTATTCTTCTGCTGATTGTCTTCGAGCTGCATACTGGCGCCGACCCAGTTTTTACCAAAATGATATTTAGTTCTGGTTTGATTCCGAATAAATTTTGAAGTAGAATTTGTGGCCTCTGAATTCAGGAAGCTGCCCCGATTTTCGATCGTCCATTGCTGCAGTTTAAAAAGTGCTGTTGAGGTGTGACGCGATCCGGAATAACTTTCGGAGTAATCTAATTTCTCAAATTGATAGATAAACGATCCAATATTGGAGGTCTCTTTTTTAGCAAATAAATCAAAATTTAATCCTGTGATCAACATGTTTTGGTTCCCCAAAAGTGTCTCGTTTAAATTCCAGTCGCGGTTGAATTCGATATTGTACAAACGCTCAACAGACCTAAAATCTTTCTGAACGAACTGGTAGTTTGCAAAGGCATCCAAGGACCAGCTTCGTGTAAAAAGACGTTTTTTGATGTTGGTTTTAACAGCGATACCGTCATTATTAGCATCATCTATTTTAGAGAACAGGTTTTTGTCGTTGTTGCTTACTGCAATCTCAAAGTCAACCAGGGTCTTTTCGTCCGGATTGTATTTTCCTAAAAAGGTAGCAACTTGCAATTTTATAGGGGCGACCAGATTTACAAGTGGTTCATAATTTCCTTGTAAAATTCCGTTAACAGGAGCGACATATTCATAAATGCGTTCTACCGAATTGTTGTTCTGAATGATGTAATTACCGGCATTGTTTCCGACAAGACTAAATTTTACGTTGTATAAAACAGCACTCGCATCTTTTGAATATTCATAAATTTCAACAGAATTGACTAGTTTTTTTTTGTAAAGTATTTTAGTATCGGCATAGGTGTCTTCATAGGCCGAAGGGGCTTTCATTAAATTCGGATCATCTCCGGCCTGACTTAAAATCTGAATCTGTTCTTTTGAAAGATTTTGCTGTAAGGGCTGATTCTTCATGTCGTTTTCAGAATAGAGATACCCGCCAAAACTCCAGTTTTTGCTTTCGTGAGTTCCGCCTGCGTAGGTCACGAGTCTGTTGTAATTTCGTTCAGAATATTGGTACTCTACATTAATTCGCATTTCGGAAGTAATCGTAAAAAGAGAAGTGAAAGTAATCTCACCGGCATTATAGTCGATCACATAATCGTTATTTTCTCCGCGTTTCAGCAAAACACCATTTACATAAACACGCTCAGAGCCTGAAATTACCAGAACATACAATTCACCATTCTGTCCTTTTAATTTATAAGGTCCCTGATTTCCTTCCTGGCCTGTAAAAGTACTCTTAGCATATTGTCCTTTTACAAAAGCCACCGAAGCAAAAATGTTGGTTTTGTTTTCGTCTGTACCAAAATTAAAACTGGCTGAAAGCCCCTGAACTTTTTTATTGAAATTTAAAAACTGGGTTTTTCTGTTCTCTAAAAAAACATCTCCGGCCCGAATATTCCAGTCGTCTGTGAAAAGTTCCATAAAGATATTATCAAACTGATCCAGTTTTTGAGAATAACCGCCATCCTGTAGCGGTATATTGCTGTCTTGTAAGGAGGCTCGCAGACTAATTTTATCGGATATTTTTCCTGTGATCTGCAAATCCAGATTGGAATTTAGAACAGTGTTTTGGTTGTTTCCAACAGTTACCCCTCTTGTAATACTTCCGGAGGTATTTAAACCATCAAACGGAGTAACTTTTTTGGTGACAGCATTGTCAATTTTATACAGCTTTTCACTGCCAATGTCGCTGGATACCACCTGATTTGATTTGTATAAGCTATATTCTTTAGTTAAGAAATCAGGATATTTCAGATAATTTACAATTAAAGTATCGGCAGTTGAAGCTAACTTTTCATTTAGAACTAAAGTTCCTTTTTTAAAATCAATTTTATAAAAAGTAGAATCGACAGCTTCGTTTTTGGTTGTGAAAATTTGAAAGAACCCCGAATTGATACTTACTTTTTCAAGATGAATAGTATCACGGCTGGCAATTACTTTCCTGGTTTTGTACGATGATACCGTTTCCTGTGCCTGAAGCCCGGAAAACCAGATGAAAATAATAAGAACCAGTAATTTTTTCAACATAAATACTTTAACTCTCAAAAATCAAAAGTAGTATTTATAATTGGGAAATAAAGAGTCTGTAATTCAGACTAACTCATGATTGATCAGTGTTATCTTCCGCTTCTGATCTGACAGCACATCGTCATAAAAATAGAAAGTGCTAAAACAAGAGCAGTTCCCGTTTTGATCATACTGCCGGCACGTTCTGAATTGTAAAAGAAGTAGGCCAGATAAAGACAGCTTATAATGGCAACGCTGTATTTGACGATAAAAAGTTTCATGTTTTTAAGGGTGATTTAAAAATAATAATCAGCTGTTTTGAGTTCCGTTACTAAGAGTTTCTAGTGGAAATTAGTAGTACAGCGATTATTGCTATGGCGGTGCATAGTGAATTGGGGTTTGCAAAATTTATGGTCCACCCAAGTTGTTTGATCTTTTTTGGAGGGAACAATCTTTTATCCTGAGGATTGTAATAAAAAATTCCCCCAATCCAATTGTTTGGATCACGACTCCAGTTGTTTTGGGTTTCTTTTGTAGGTTTAGAATTAAATTCCATTATTTTAAAGGGTTAAGTTTTTATCAGAAATGGGGGCTTTGATAAAATGATTTAACTGTTTTTTCTACTAAAGCGATATCCTAATGCTATAATAATGATTAAAAGGCAGAGAAATAAGACTGGTCGGGTCATGGCTTTTTTGGTTTAGTGTTTTTGGTGTTAATCAAATTCCTGATCGTGGTTAAGCACAAGAAATTATTTATTTGTTTGTTTTTCGGTGGCGCTAATTTAGCATTTTGTTAGGTTCTCTATTATGTGATTATCGGGTATTTTTAATAAGAAATTGACATATGTTTTTTTATTTTAAAAATAATTTGTTTTTTGTGAGTATATATGTGTAAAACTGTCCTCTATTGTTTTGGACGGAAAAACTTGCTAAATCATGAATGTAATTGTAGGAAACAAGCTTAAAATACTTCGGAAAAATAAGAGAATGTCACAGGAAGAAGTGGCAGATTTTCTTCATATCTCACAATCAGCATATGCCAGAATGGAAAGTGGTGAAAGCAGTTCATGGGCAAATCATATTTTAAGAATCTGCGAAATTTTTGAGATAATTCCCGAGGATTTATTGAAAGTGGAACATAAAAAACAGGATCTGAATGGAGAGGGGGCCTCTACTACCACCGCTCATTTATCGGGCAAAATAATTGAAGAATATGAAGAACGCATAAAAGAGCTGAAACAAACCATTCGCGATTTGAAGAAGGTGTAGTTTTTATTCTAAGAAAGAGAAGAAAAGTAGTTAAAATAGTATTTTTTTTTAGCTTTGCACGGAATGTAACAACCTTAAACAATGGATTCCAGTAAAGAACTTTTATTCTTTTTTAGTGCATTAGGCGCTTTTAACGGAATTATCTTAAGCATCTATTTCTTCTTTTTTACTAAAAAAAGATTTCTTACAAACTATTTTTTAGGAGGCCTTCTGTTCGCTTTAAGTATACGAATCGCAAAATCAGTATTTGTTTATTTTAATCCTGCTTTACCCAAAATGTATTTGCAGATTGGGCTGACAGCTTGCTTTTTCATAGGTCCTTGTTTGTACTTTTTTTTAAAATCAGCTGTAGATGAAATCAATGTAATGCCAAAATCCTGGAAACTCATTCTCCTGTTTTGGGGGGTACTTAGTGTTTTGGTTGGTGTTATTTTTCCCTATGAATATTATCCGGAACTTTGGAGTTTTCGTTTTATCAGAATTATTTATCTGCAATGGTTTATTTATATTGTGGTTTCAGGGTTTACTATTAAAGCAATTCTGAAAAAGTTTTTTACCAGAAAAGAGAAAACTTCTCCATCTGAACTGTGGTTTGGAATGCTCTTTTTAGGGATCCTTTTACTTTTTGTTTTTTATTTTCTTGCTTTAATTGGAGCACCTGGCGCAATTTATATCAGTGGTGCGGTTGTTTTTTCTTTTATTCTATACTTAGTGGTATCAATCCTTTTGTATCGAAAGAGGACTGATGATTTATTTCTGTTAAATGGTACAAAAGGTGCTGTAAAAAAAATAGATTCTGAAGAGGCGGAAGCTTTATCCCAAAAGTTAGAAAGTATAATGAATGAAAAGGCATTGTATAAAAATCCAAATCTTTCACTGCAGGATCTGGCTAAAGAGGTCAATATTACAAGCCATCAATTATCACAGTTTTTAAACAATAATTTAGGTAAAAACTTTACCAGTTTTGTAAATGAATTCAGAATTAGAGAGGCCCGCGAAATTATAATTTCAAATGACAAGCTTACTTTAGAAGCTATTGGTTACGATGTTGGTTTTAATTCCAAATCAACATTTTTTGCGACGTTTAAAAAGTATACCGGAAAAACGCCTTCTTATTATCAAAGTGCAGATTTTAGAAACTCAAATCAAGTGTGAATTTATAAAATTGTACTCCTGATTTCTATTTTGAAGATCTCATAACCTGATTTACTGTTGACTTTTGTTCCAATAAAAGTCAAATTTAATCGAAAAAAGGTATGAGAATCTTAAGGCTGCTATGTGTCTATTGTTTAATTATTGTAGCGGTACCCACCCAAGCACAAACGATACAGCAAATTTCAGGCAAAGTTGTAGATCGTAATAATGAAGTAATGATGGGAACTGCAACAGTTTTATCTGCTCGTGATTCTACAGTGATCCAACAACACGATTTCTTGGAGGGTATTTTTCAATTATCTGATGTGAATCAGAAAGAAATAATACTCAAACTAACGTCTGTATCCTTCAAAGATCAGTTTTTGAATGTTGTTTATAAAGGAAATGCCCGTGTAGATTTAGGTTCAATTACAGTTTTTGAACACAACAATCAATTGAGTGAAGTGGTTGTAAAAAGTCAGCCGACATTGTTAAAACATGGAGCAAACGGAACGGTTGAGGTTCAGGTCGCAAATACATTACTTTCTACCACTAGTTCTGTTACTGAATTATTAGGCAGAGTTCCAAATGTTATTGCAGCTGATGGACAAATTAGTGTGCTTGGAAAAGGTGAAGCAATTATTTATCTCAATGGAATTCTGATTAACAATGAACGATTTGCTGCAATTCCGGTTTCGCAAATTTTGAAGATTGAAGTTGTTTCTAACCCTTCCTCAAAATATGATGCCGAAGGAAAAGCAGTGATCAATATTATTACCAAAAAGAATATTGAAAGCGGAATGATGGGGACAGCAAGCCAACAAGTTACCGTTTCAAAATTTGCCGGAACCAGCACCAATACATTGTTTGATTTTAATTATACAAAAGGCAAATTCTCCTTTATAACCAATTACGGATTACAATTAGGAAAAGGTCGGGAATTATTATATACCACAAGAACAAGATCCGGTACCGACGAGTATATGCAATCAAAACTGACTACAGATTGGCAAAGACAATTTAACAATTATTCCAATTTTGGATTTGGATTACAATATGCCTTCTCGGACAAACAGTACATTACGTTGGGGTATAGCAGTAATGTTGCAGATCTGGGAGGAGCGGTTAAAAGTCGAAATGCAATAACAGATAACATGGGCAAGAGCCTTTACAGTACCAACATTTCTAAAAATGATGTGTTATTAAATCAGTTCATTAATTTAAATTACAATCTGGTAACGGATGATCAGGGTTCGTTATTATTTGTGGGTACCCAATATTCTAACTATAATGGAAATGTTAATGATTTCATTGATGAAAATGGTCTGGTCGATAGCTTTGTGACTGAGAAATATTTAAAGAATAATGTGAAAAACACTATAAATATTACAAGCATTCAGACGGATTATGCTAAAAAGATCGATGAAGATACAACATTAGAAATGGGGGCTAAATTTAGCCGTGCTGTGATTAATTCTGAAACTAATTTTTTGGTATCGAAAGTAAAAGAAGGCGATTTTGAAGTTGACACAGGGCTTTCAAGTGATTTTAAGTACGATGAAAAAATTGGTGCAGCTTATTTTAGCTACCTGTCAGCATTAAGTGAAAAGTTTAGTTATTCGCTTGGCGCCCGAGGGGAGTGGACTAATTATGATTTGCGTACCAATGCTAACGGAAATCAGGAATTTAAAAAAAGTTATGCTAATTTTTTTCCAAACGTTCTGTTGAATATGAATGTTTCGGATGAATTAAAAGCACATGTTTCTTATGTCTCCAGGATAACAAGACCGCGGTATCAGTCTTTAAATCCATTTGTTATTTACCAGGATCCCTTTACGACCATAGAAGGAAATCCTAATTTGTTGCCGGAGAAAGTTCATGCTTTTGAAATTGGCGCATTCTACAGAAAATTCGATTTTAAAATGGGATATACACATAAAATAGATCCTATATCCGGAGCCGCTTTGCGAGGAGATAATCCGAACAGTTATATCTTAAGATCGATAAATTTTGATAGAGAAAATACTTTTTTTGCCTCTCTTTCAAGATCGTTCAGGAATAAAATTTGGAGTTCTGTAAATACGGTAAGTGTCAGTTATAGCAAAGCGGTTGATCATAAATATTCGTACGAATTTGGGGCTGTAAAACCGCAGTTGTATTTGTATTCGAACAATACGTTTGCAATCCCTAATCTGTTCAAAATTCAGTTGCTTGCCTGGTATTTGGGAGACAGAAGTTACGGATTGGGTCATGATGATGATCGGTCAACAGTAACTATTGGGATTGAAAGAAACTTTTTTGATGATGCGCTAAGACTAAATTTTACAGCCAATGACATCTTTCACAAATTTAGAACTTCCGGAAATTATAATGTTGGACAAACCGAAATCTATTATCACAGAACCTATACAACAAACTATTTCAGACTGGTTGCGACCTATAATTTTGGAAATTCAAAGAAACAAACGTTCAGGAAATTAAAAACAGAAGAAGTAGAGAATAACAGAGCAAGATGATTGGAATAAAAAAAAGCTTCACCAATAAAGTGAAGCTTTTTAAGTATATGAATTATATAATTAACGTATAATACAGATTTAGTTAATCTCTTTAGTAACGATTTGCATCGTTTCGCGGCTCACTTGTTTTAATAAAACGGCTTTGTTTTCCTCTACCGTTTGTGCCGCTTGTTCTGTAAAATGACGAATGGTGTACAAAGTCACATTCTCGCTAAATTCTACTTTGAACTTTTTCGAAAGAATCGCATTCAGGTCATTAAAGTTTCCAAATTTATCTTCCACACAAACCGAAAAACTGATGGCAGAATTCTGAATCAGATTTACTTTTATTTTAAATTGGTGAAATAAAGCAAAAATCTCGCTGATGTTCTCTTCCATAATAAAAGAAAAATCAATCGAAGACAGAGAAATTAAAAGCTGTTCTCTTTTTACGATAAAACAAGGATATTGGGGCTCCAGATCAACTCCTTTAGAAACACAGGTTCCTTTTAAAAGCGGATTAACAAAAGATTTTACGTACAACGGAATTTCCTTTTTCTGTAAAGGCTGTAATGTTTTTGGGTGAATTACAGTAGCTCCGTAAAAAGCCAGCTCGATCGCTTCACGATAAGAAATCTGGTTTAATAAACTTGCATTTTCAAAATAACGCGGATCGGCATTCATAACTCCCGGTACATCTTTCCAAATTGTAACACTTTCTGCATTCAGGCAGTAGGCGAAAATTCCGGCAGTATAGTCAGAACCCTCACGACCTAAAGTGGTAGTAAAGTTATTCTCATCGGCACCTAAGAATCCCTGAGTAATGTTTAGAACCTTACGAGGCACATTTTTACTGATGTTTTGTTGTGTAATCTCCCAATCTACTTCTGCATCGCGGTAGTTGGCATTGGTTTTGATGAAATTTCGAACATCAAGCCATTGCGTTTGAATGCCCATAAAATTCATAAAATGACTTAAGATAGTCGTTGAAATCAATTCTCCAAAGCTCACAATCTGATCGTAAACAAAATTATAGTTTGGAGATTTATTGTGTGCCAGGAAATACTCCAATTCAGAGAATAATGCTTTTACAGCAGTAAAAACAGCATGTTCTTCGTTCTCAAACAAATCCAGTAAAATTTGATTGTGGTATTTCTTTATTTCCTGTACGGATGAACTCAGTTCTGATGATTTATCAAAATAATTTTTGATGACTACTTCAAGAGCATTTGTTGTTTTTCCCATTGCGGAAACTACTAAAATCACATCTTCATAACCTACTTTTTGTAAAACGTCGTATACGTTTTTAATTCCTTCGGCATCTTTAACCGATGCTCCACCAAATTTAAATACTCTCATTTTTAATTTTAGATTTTTTATTTCAGATTTCAGACCGGATGAAATCTTGTATGTGTTATCATTTTTTCTGCCATGAATCTATATTAATTGATGAAATTCGTGGCAAAATATTATTTTTTATAATTTTTCTAAAAACGAATTAATTCCTGTTTCGTCCATTTGAACAACTCTCCAGTCTTCAAGGATTTTTGCACCCGAATTCTCGTAGAATTTTACAGCAGGAGTATTCCAGTCTAAAACATTCCAATCGATTCTGAGTACATTATCCCGCTTTCCCTGTTTTATGATTTCGGCATAAAGTGCAGACCCTAAACCTGTACCTCTCATCTTTTCTTTAACGACCAAATCTTCAAGGTGTATTGTTTTTCCTTTCCAGGTAGAGTAGCGGTAATAGTAGAACGCAATTCCAACAATTTCTTTATGATTTTCGTCAGTATCAATTTCTGCAACAAACACATGAAACAGTGGTTTTTCACCAAAACCGTCACGTATTAAATCTGCTTCTGTAATCACTACGGCATTTGGTTCTTTTTCGAATATTGCCAACTCCCGTATTAATCCCAGAACCGATTTCATGTCTTCAGGATTCCCTTTTCTAATATTCATATATTCTTATTATTAAGCGTTTATTAGCTAAAAAAGTATTCTTTTGCTCAGTACTTTAGGGCTTTGTTTAGCAAATATACAATAGTGGCAAACTAACGAAATAATTTTTAAACCATTCTCACAAAAAAAACGATATTTGTGACTTAAAAACAAAACTACAACGATTTAGTAATGGAAGAACGCAATAAAACACTGGGAGAGTTTATTATTGAGAACCAAAAAGCATTTCAATATTCGTCGGGGGAGCTTTCCCGAATCATCAATTCTATACGTTTGGCGGCTAAGGTCGTAAACTATAAAGTAAACAAAGCTGGATTGGTGGATATCATTGGCGCTGCAGGAGAGCAGAATGTTCAGGGTGAAGACCAGCAAAAATTAGATGTATATGCAAACGAAGTATTTATTCAGACGTTAATTAACCGTGAGATTGTCTGTGGTATTGCTTCAGAAGAAAACGACGATTTTATTACTGTTCAGGGGAGCGACAACAGTCATAATAATAAGTACGTGATCTTAATGGATCCGCTGGACGGATCTTCAAATATCGATGTGAATGTATCAGTGGGAACCATTTTTTCGGTTTTCAGAAGAATCACACCTATCGGAACTCCGGTTACAAGCGAGGATTTTTTACAACCGGGAGTCAATCAGGTAGCAGCAGGATATGTAATCTACGGAACATCAACAATGTTGGTATACACAACAGGGCATGGTGTAAACGGATTTACTTTAAACCCTGCGATTGGAACATTCTATCTTTCACATCCTAATATGAAATTTCCACAAAATGGGAATATCTATTCTGTCAATGAAGGAAATTATGTTCACTTTCCACAAGGAGTAAAAAATTATATCAAATATTGTCAGAGAGAAGAAGAAGACAGGCCTTACACTTCAAGATATATCGGAAGTTTAGTTTCCGATTTTCATCGAAATATGATCAAAGGAGGAATTTATATCTATCCAACCAGTTCAAAAGCACCAAAAGGGAAACTGCGTTTGTTGTACGAATGTAATCCTATGGCTTTTATTGCAGAACAGGCAGGTGGAAAAGCAACAGATGGTTTTGGAAGAATTATGGAAATAAAGCCAACTGAATTGCACCAAAGAGTTCCGTTTTTCTGCGGAAGTTACAACATGGTCGAAAAAGCAGAAGAATTTATGGCGGAAACAGAGTAATCTCCGTTTTTGGTTCGTTTCAAACCCGACAGGTTTTTAAAACCTGTCGGGTTTCTTTTGCGGTAAATTTTAGCTTCGGTCTAAAAACAGAAAACCCGACAGTTCAAAACTCTCGGGTTTATTTTTTATTTAGTTTTAGCTATCAGTCTGAAAACTGAAAACTGCGACTGAATACTATTTATGCATGTGTTGCATTTCGTAAACAAAAGTATCACCGTCTACTTTTTTGTCAACTAATGATAATGCTTTAGAAATGATATAGTTTACGTTGCTTGGTGTAAAACCTAAAGCGATACCTAATTTTCGTAACATCACTTCTTGTTGGTCTTCAAGATGGTGATCTACGTGTACCATTCTTGTTAAATCATACAAACGCTCTAAACGCTGTACGTGCAAATAAGGAGGATTGATAGGGTATTTTAATGGGTCGTTAAGAATTTCTTCGTATTCAGTTTCTGAAATTTCTAAACGTGCAGCCAATTTATCCAAGAAATTTTTTTCTTCAGGATGTACAATTCCATCAGCTAGTGCTACACGAACAATAGCAGAAAAGTGACCTTTGTTTCTTTGTTTGAATTCGCTATCAAATAAATCTGAAAATGACATAATTATGGTTTTTTTTATCCTACAAAGATAATTTTTATTTTAAATTATTAATTTTAAAGTTCTCATAAAATTTAACTTAATTTTTATCGGTTGTTTTAGTTTGGGACATCTATAATTGTTCAAAATAAATCGTAAGTTTACAACCCCTAATCATTATAATAGAGTACCCTTATGTCAGAATTTTGGATTTATTTTCAAATAGGATTAAAGCATGTTTTAGATATTAACGCTTATGATCACGTTCTTTTTTTAATTGCATTAACAACCCCTTATTTGTTTAAAGACTGGAAACGTATTTTGCTTCTCGTTTCTGTTTTTACAATTGGTCATACACTGGCTTTATTGCTTTCTGTTTACGGAATTATTGCGATAAAAGTAAATACTGTTGAGTTTTTAATCCCCATAACGATTTTAATTACCGCAGTTTTTAATCTTTTAACAGCCGGAAAGAACTCTAAAAATGACGGTTTGAATGTAGTGTTTTTTGTGACCTTATTTTTTGGAATTATACATGGACTTGGATTCTCGAATTATTTCAAAACAATTTTAGGAGGGTCACCTGGTTCAAAATTACTACCTTTAGGAGAATTTGCTTTAGGAATTGAAGCAGCACAACTGGTTGTGGTTTTTGTAGTTTTGATACTATCTTATATTGTGCAGACCATATTTCGTTTTTCAAAACGCGATTGGGCACTTGTAATGTCGGCTTTTGTTATCGGAGTGGTTATTCCCATGATTATTGAAAGCCCAATTTGGAACAGATAAAATAAATGAAGAAAAAAAAATTAAATAAATACGACAAAGCTTATCTGCGGATTGCCAAAGAATGGAGTTTATTGTCGTATTGCAAACGAAAGCAGGTAGGTGCCATCATTGTGAAAGACCGGATGATTATTTCGGATGGATACAATGGTACCCCGTCTGGTTTTGAAAATTGCTGTGAAGATGAGGAAGGATTAACCCGTTGGGACGTTCTTCATGCCGAGGCAAACGCAATTTTGAAAGTAGCAAGATCAACGCAATCCTGTGAAGGGGCGACTTTGTATATTACACTTTCGCCTTGCAAAGAATGCAGTAAATTAATACATCAGTCGGGTATAAAAAGAGTGGTGTATCATGACGGATATCGGGACGATTCCGGAATTCAGTTTTTAATAAAAGCAGGTGTTGAAGTTGAACATATTCCTGTTTTAGAAGAGTAAATGAAATTTAATTCAAAATATTTACCACTTGTTATCGGAGCGACCTTAGCTCTGGGTATCGTTCTCGGAAGCCTGATGAATGCTCCCGCGGATGATCAGCTTTTGGCTAAAAATTACTCAAAAACCAAACTGAATAAGCTGATCGATTTTATCAATAATGAATATGTTGACAGTATCAACACCGATTCAATTGTAAATCTTACAGTCGACAATATCTTGTCAAAATTAGATCCGCATTCCGTTTATATTCCGCCAACAGAACAGGCCGAAGTAGCCGAAAGCATGAAAGGAGATTTTGTAGGGATTGGGATTAATTTTTACATGTATAAAGATTCTGTTGCCATTATAAAACCAATTGAAAATGGACCTTCGGCAAAAGCCGGAATAAAGTCCGGGGACCGCATTCTATTTGCCGGAAAAACCAAATTGTTCGGACGCAGATTGTCTTCAGATATTTTGTTTTCTAAATTAAAAGGATTAAAAGGATCTGAGATTGAACTGACTGTTTTTAGAAGATCAGAACAAAAGAAGCTTAAGTTTAAAGTAAAAAGAGATATTATTCCAATCAAAAGCGTTGATGCATCATTGCTGCTGGGGAATAATGCCGGATATATCAAAATCAATCGTTTTGCCGAAACTACTTTTAATGAGTTTAAGAGTGGTCTGGATCGATTGAAGCAAAAAGGAATCGAGTCGCTGGTGATTGACCTTCGTGACAATGGCGGTGGTTATATGGAAGAAGCCATTGCAATTGCAGATGAATTTTTAAAAGACAAACAGCTGATCGTTTTTACTAAAAATAAAAACGGTACAACCGAGAAGACTTATGCAACCAAAGCAGGCAGTTTTGAAACCGGTAAAGTATATGTGCTGATTAATGAAAACAGTGCATCGGCCAGTGAAATTCTGGCAGGAGCATTGCAGGATAACGACCGTGGTACCATTGTAGGGCGACGTTCTTTTGGAAAAGGTCTGGTGCAGCGTGAAATGGATTTCAACGACGGATCGGCAGTGAGACTGACCGTGGCCCGTTATTACACCCCAACCGGAAGATCGATTCAGAAGCCTTATAAAAAAGGGAATGAAGACTATTTTAAGGAATCTGAAGCCCGTATAAAATCAGGCGAACTTTATGCAAAAGACAGTATAAAAGTGGCCGATTCTTTAAAGTTTAAAACGCCAAAAGGTAAAATTGTATATGGCGGTGGCGGAATTGTTCCTGATGTTTTCGTGCCGATAGAGGCCGAGCATGGGAATGAAAATGTGGCCTACCTGATGCAAACCGGAATTGTGGGGCATTTCGTTTTTGAAGAATTGGATAAAAACAGAGGTGTATTTGCCGGACTCCATTTTAACGAGTTTTTGGCAAAGATGAAGAGTTCTGATCTGTATTTTAAAAAGTTCAAAACCTATGTGTTGTCAGCCGGTTTAGATTTGAAATTTGACAAAACCAAAGCATTGGTGAATCGATATATCACCGCTGAGTTTGCCAGACAATTGTATGGCGAATTATATTACTACGATGTTATTTTAAAAGAAGATGCCATGATCAAGGCTGTTTTGAAACCAAACAAGTAATCCCTAATCTTCATCAGATGAAAATAGAAACTATTGTAAATGCTGAGATTGAACTATTAACGGCCATGAAAAGTGCAGATATTCCAGCTTTGGAAAAGATGCTGCATGACGATTTACTTTTTAATTTACCGGACGGACAAACCATTACGAAAGAGTTTGATTTAAATTCGTATCGTTCAGGTAAGATGCAAATAGATGTATTAGAAGCCTCAGATCAGACTATAAACGTAATCGATGACTCTGCTGTAGTTGCGGTAACGATTTTATTAAAAGGGAGCTTTAATCATAATTCCTTTAACGGAACTTTCAGATATATCAGGGTTTGGAAACAGTTTGATGAAAATCTGAAAGTAATTGCCGGCAGCTGTATTCAATTGCAGTAAAAGCATCACGTTGTAGTTTTAATCAAATTTCCTTAAGTCTGGAGTTAAACTATCTATATGAAAAATCTAAAAAGAATAAGCTTGCTGTTTGTTGTGCTGGTTCTAATGATTTCCTGTACTTCCATGAAAAATAATAATAGTACGATTACCGGTAAAGTAGATGCAATCGAGTCGGGAAAAGACGGTTATACGGCAAAAATCTCAACAGCTGCTAAAGAGGTATATTTCGCAACAATTAGCATTTTAAATGTGGGTGGCCCACAAAATTACAAAACCTTAAAAATAGGCGATGTTGTCTCGGTAAAAGGGGAAGTCTGGAAAACCGAAGATGAAAGTCATATTAAGGTAACGCAGATTATTTCGGTGGAATAAGAAAGTATGTAATTTTCAAACCATTAAGAGGTTAAGTTTACAGGCTTTAAAGCAGTTTTTCTTAATTTCTTAATGGTTTTATTTTGTTTAACCGATAGGTTGTTTTATCGAATACTGTCGTGAGCATGAGTTTGCACGCCGTTGTTCCATAAAGTTAAGATGTCTGTCGCTACGGCAGCACCACTTCCGGCTGCAATCGCTAATTGACTTCTCCAGCCTGCGAGAGTTCCTATAACGTAAATACCGTCGGCAACCTTGTGGTCGTCATTTTTAAGCTGGATGCGTTGTTTTTCGGGAAGTGCTTTTTTGTGTGGCTCGATATATTGCATCAGCCCTTCTATGTCAAAAGTATTTGCAGAACCAATACCGATTACGATACTTTTTGTTTTATAGGAGTTTTTGTTAGTAGTTACGATGAAGTCCTGATAGGAGCCTTCAACTTTAACTACCTTCTCGTTTTCTATCTGAGTGATATGAGGATAAGTTTTGGCTAAATCCTGAGTGCTTTCTACTAACAAGTCAGATCCCAGTTTGCCGGGTGTAATGCCGTAAGCATTGTAAAAAATAGCTTCCTGTAGAGAAGAGTTTTTTTGATGTGTAAAAATTCCAATTTTTTTATCGGTTACAAAAGCTTTGTTTTTGGCCGATCCCAATACAAGAGCACAGGACATGCCTGAAACACCTCCGCCAATAATTAAAACATCAAACATAAGATTATCGTCCGTTTGTTTTTTCTTCAATTCTTTTAGAGATTCTAAAAATCAAAAGAATTAAAACGGCGCAAAATGAAGCAGCGATTCCAATAAAAGCAACTACACTGTCTCCCTGAAAAGGATTTTTGAAGTCCAGTAGCGTAATATTAAAAACGATTAATGCCAATGCCAAAAGCACTAAAATTGAAGTAAAAATTTTCATAATGGTTGTTTTTTTGTCTAAAATAATAAAGTAGAACTGTCAGATGTGAAAAGTATCTTAAAGTTATATTTTAGAAATTTTATGGGGTAAATTTATAAAAATAATTGTTAGACAAACAAACCTTTAACATTAGCAGCAAATAATTTAACAGCAATTGCTAAAAGGATTACTCCAAATGTCTTGCGAACTACGCCAAGTCCGTTTTCTCCTAATAAATTTTCTATTTTTTTAGAAGATTTCAAAACAACGTAAACCAGAATAATATTTAGTAAAATGGCAATAATAATGTTAATAGTATGAAACTGAGAACGTAATGATAATAAAGTAGTCATCGTACCGGCGCCTGCAATTAAGGGGAAGGCCAAAGGAACAATCGAGGCTGATCCCGGTTCTTCATCGCGATAAATTCGGATTCCTAAAATCATTTCCAAAGCCAGAAAGAACAATACAAATGAACCCGCAACAGCAAAAGAATGTACATCAATTCCAATAAGATGCAAAAAACCTTCTCCGACAAAAAGAAAAGTAATCATAATCAGACCGGCTACAATTGAAGCTTTCTCTGAATCTATATGGCCAACTTTCGCTCTTAAATTTAATATAATCGGAATTGATCCTACAATATCGATTACGGCAAAAAGTACCATTCCAACGGTGATAATTTCCTTAAAATCAATTTCTAACATAATTTTTTTATTTACTGTTTAGAGATGTGCAAAAGTAGATAATAAAGTTAATGCTTTTTTGTGATATAGTGAAAGGGCTGTATTTTTGTTATAAAAACACGTGTTGTTGTTTAAAAAAGCGATTTTTATAACAATTGGTGAGTTGTTTTGCATATTTGCAAGGCGTTTGCCGAAAAATGTTGCGACGGTTTTTTGTCCGGGACCGGCATAAAGTGTTTGACATGTGAATTTGTTGGGTAAGCATGAGAAAAGAATAGACAAAATATCTGCTTTCTTTGCGTATCTTTGCACTTTATAAATTACAGTATTTCAATATCATGTTTCAATTAGGGAAAACCATTATTTCAGAAGATATTCTTGAAAAAGAATTTGTGTGCAACTTGTCAGCTTGTAAAGGAGCTTGCTGTGTTGATGGAGATGCCGGTGCGCCTTTGAGCGAAGCTGAGACTAAAATTCTGGAAGAAATCTATCCTAAGGTAAAGCCTTTCTTGCGAAAAGAAGGGATTGCTGCCATCGAAGCTCAGGGAACCTGGGTAAAAGGAACGGATGGTGATCTTGAAACGACTCTGATTGATAATAAAGACTGTGCCTATGTTATTTTTGATGGCAAGACCGCGCTTTGCGGAATTGAGCAGGCGTACAATCAGGGAATCGTAGACTGGAAAAAACCTGTTTCCTGTCATTTATATCCAATAAGGGTGAAAGACTTTACAGAGTTCGCTGCTGTAAACTATGACAAGTGGGACATTTGCGACGATGCCTGCTCTTTAGGTAAAGAGTTGGAAGTTCCGGTGTATAAATTTGTCAAAGAAGCATTAATTCGCCGCTTTGGAGAGGATTGGTATTTGGAGCTTGAAAAAGTTGCGGAAGAACTCAAAAAATCATAAAAAATCGGTAGCCATTACCATTGCTGGGAAGTGCTCAGATTTTGATTAAAAAAACATTTAAGAAGTCAGGTAAAAACTTTTAAAAACATTTAAAATTTTCTTGCTTTTTATTTCAAAAATTCTATATTTTACTTCCGAAAATGAGATGAAATTTAATATTAATTTGCTTGTTTTCAGTAGTTTAATTATTGTCTGAAAAATATCTCATTTTTACTGCTTTGTTAAAAACTACGTCCGATTGTGAATAAGTTTGGCTTTTATTTTAGGCAACAAATGACAATCTTTGTAGTCTACTGAATGAGCTAAAATTTAGTATAAAAATTAAAGAAAAATTTCATGTTACAAGTCGAGCCAATATTACAAGAAAACAAAAATCGTTTCGTTATTTTCCCAATTAAACATCATGATATTTGGGAATGGTACAAAAAGATGGAGGCTAGTTTCTGGACTGCCGAAGAAATCGATTTGCACCAAGACTTGACTGACTGGAATAATAAATTAAGTGACGACGAAAGATACTTTATCAAACACATTTTAGCTTTTTTTGCAGCTTCTGATGGAATTGTAAATGAAAACCTTGCAGAGAACTTTGTAAATGAAGTTCAATATGCCGAAGCTAAATTTTTCTATGGTTTTCAAATTATGATGGAGAATATTCATAGTGAGACTTATTCTTTATTAATTGATACCTATGTAAAAGATGAAGCAGAGAAAGCGGAATTGTTTAATGCTTTAGAAGTTTTTCCTGCAATTGGCAAAAAAGCAGAATGGGCTTTAAAATGGATCGAATCAGATTCGTTTGCTGAAAGACTAATTGCTTTTGCAGCAGTAGAGGGGATCTTTTTCTCAGGTGCTTTCTGTTCAATTTATTGGTTGAAAAAACGCGGTTTAATGCCAGGTTTAACTTTTTCGAATGAATTGATTTCGCGTGACGAAGGTGTACACTGCGATTTTGCAGTGCATTTACACAATCATCACCTGGTTAATAAAGTGCCAAAAGACAGAATTAAAGAAATCATCGTTGATGCTTTAAATATCGAAAGAGAGTTTGTAACAGAATCTCTTCCGGTAAGTTTAATAGGAATGAATGCTACTTTAATGACGCAATATCTAGAGTTTGTTGCGGATAGATTATTAGTAGAATTAGGTTGCGAGCGTGTGTATGGATCAGCGAATCCGTTCGATTTCATGGACATGATCTCTCTTCAGGGAAAAACTAATTTCTTTGAAAAACGTGTTGCGGAGTATCAAAAATCAGGTGTGATGAACACAGACAGTGATGCTCAGAAAATTTCATTTGATGCAGATTTTTAGACAACAGCAATAAATTTAGTGTATACCAAAACACTAAAAAAATAAATCATTTTATAAGATTGAATCTTCATCCCAAATCGTTGATTCAAGTGCAATTTTTAATGCCTTTCAGTTTGTTTTTCAAACTGGAAACAGACAACTATTGAGAATCCTGCAATTCTCAAAAAATAATTTAAAAACACACAATGTTTAAGCCTTGGAAATCGTTATTCCCGAGACTTTCATTTTTTCAATAACTAAAAAAGTAAGCTTATGTATGTAGTAAAAAGAGATGGCCATAAAGAGCCGGTAATGTTTGATAAGATTACAGAAAGAATCAAAAAATTGTGTTATGGTTTAAATGAACTTGTAGATCCTGTTAAGGTGGCGATGAGGGTTATTGAAGGATTGTACGATGGGGTTTCGACTTCTGAGTTGGATAATCTTGCGGCAGAAACGGCAGCTTCTATGACGATTGCGCATCCTGATTATGCACAATTGGCGGCACGTGTGGCAATTTCAAATCTACATTCCAATACCAAGAAATCGTTCTCAGAAACGATGAAGGATATGTACAATTACGTAAATCCAAGAAACGGACAAGATGCTCCGTTGCTTTCGGATGAAGTATTTAAAGTAATTCAGGAAAACTCTGCTTTCTTAGATTCGCATATCATTTACACAAGAGACTTTAATTACGATTACTTTGGTTTTAAAACCTTAGAGCGTTCTTATCTGTTAAAAATAAACGGTAAAATCGTCGAAAGACCGCAGCATATGTTAATGCGTGTTTCGGTTGGTATTCACCTTGACGATTTAAAAGCTGTAATTGAAACCTACGACTTAATGTCTAAAAAGTTCTTCACGCATGCAACGCCAACGTTGTTTAATGCCGGAACTCCAAAACCACAAATGTCATCTTGTTTCCTATTGGCTATGCAGGACGATAGTATTGATGGGATTTATGATACTTTAAAACAAACGGCTAAAATCTCCCAATCCGCGGGAGGAATTGGACTTTCTATTCATAACGTTCGTGCGACGGGATCATACATTCGTGGTACAAATGGAACTTCAAACGGAATTGTTCCGATGTTGAGAGTTTTCAACGATACCGCACGTTATGTAGACCAAGGTGGTGGAAAACGCAAAGGAAGTTTTGCGATTTACATCGAAACCTGGCATGCTGATATCTTTGATTTCTTAGATTTAAAGAAAAATACAGGAAAAGAAGAAATGCGTGCGAGAGATTTATTCTTCGCGATGTGGACTTCAGATTTATTCATGAAACGTGTACAGGAAGATACTACCTGGACTTTAATGTGTCCTAATGAGTGTCCTGGGCTGTACGATGTTTATGGAGAAGAATTTGAAGCATTGTATACCGATTATGAATTTAGAGGAAAAGGTAGAAAAACGATTCGTGCACGTGAATTATGGGAGAAAATCCTCGAATCACAAATCGAAACGGGAACACCATATATGTTGTACAAAGATGCAGCAAACCGTAAATCAAATCACAAGAATTTAGGAACCATTCGTTCGTCTAACTTGTGTACTGAGATTATGGAGTACACTTCTAAAGATGAAATTGCAGTTTGTAACCTGGCTTCTATTTCATTACCAATGTTTATTGATAACGGAAAATTCGATCACGAAGCACTTTACAATGTTACGAAACGTGTAACCCGTAACCTGAACAAGGTAATTGACAGAAACTATTACCCGGTTAAAGAAGCTGAAAATTCTAACCTTCGTCACCGTCCGGTAGGATTAGGAGTGCAAGGTTTAGCCGATGCTTTCATCATGTTGCGTATGCCTTTTACAAGTGATCAGGCTAAAGCATTAAATCAGGAAATTTTCGAAACTTTATACTTTGCAGCTGTAACCGCTTCTATGGAAATGGCAAAAGAAGAAGGTCCGTATTCAACTTTCGCAGGTTCTCCAATGTCACAGGGAGAATTCCAATACAATATGTGGGGATTGAAAGATGAAGAATTATCAGGTCGTTGGGACTGGGCTTCTTTAAGAAAAGAAGTAATGGAGCACGGAGTTCGTAACTCATTATTGGTTGCGCCAATGCCAACAGCTTCGACTTCGCAGATTCTTGGAAACAATGAAGCTTTCGAACCGTATACCTCAAACATTTATACACGTCGTGTATTGTCTGGAGAATTCATCGTAGTAAACAAACATTTACTTCATGATTTAGTAGACAGAGGTTTGTGGAACGAAGATTTGAAACAAGAAATTATGCGTCATAACGGATCTGTTCAAAACATTGATATTATCCCACAAGATTTAAAAGATCTTTATAAAACAGTTTGGGAAATGTCGATGAAAGACATTATCGATATGTCACGTCAAAGAGGGTATTTCATTGATCAGTCTCAATCGTTGAACTTGTTCATGCAGGATGCTAACTACTCTAAACTAACGTCAATGCACTTCTATGCTTGGCAGTCAGGTTTAAAAACGGGAATGTATTACCTAAGAACAAAATCAGCAGTTGATGCGATTAAATTCACGCTGAATAATGATAAAAAAGAAGAAACAGCTCCAACATTAGTTGCAGAAACGGAACCAATCAGCGTTGAGGATTATAAAGCAATGTTGCTAAAAGCACAAGCTGGAGATCCTGAAGATTGTGAAATGTGTGGATCTTAATGATTTTCAGAAGAAAGAAAATAGAGTAAAGAGAAAAGATTATTCTTAATTAATAGAAAGCAGTTATTGTAATGATAGCTGCTTTTTTTATGGAGACTATTTTATTGTCAGGATAGAGAAACGAGATGTTGGATTGCCACCAGCTTTAGCTGGAGGTTTTCAGGTTTTTTTAAGATGGCTTTAGCCGAAATGTTTTAGCTAAAGTTTTTCTATGATTGTATTTTAACCTTCAGTTAAAGCTGCTGACAAATCAAATACAATATCCCCAAAAATACCTCGTTCTAATTATTACCAAAGATTTTAAAGCCTTAGCACCTTAGTAACTAAGCATCTCAGAACCTTCTCTTTAAACCTTTAAGAGAAAGTCAAGTCTTATTGTAATAATTTCTGAATTATGAAAAAAAGCAATCTTTGGTCATTGCGATTGGGTTTTTCCGGAAAGGAATCCGATGCGATTGAAAAATTGGGAATAGAAAAATTCCTGAAGCAGTCTTATCAATCTAAATTTGATACCCAGCTCCCCGCTTTTCTGGAAGATGATCCCAAAACATTATTAGAACTCAAAGAACTTAAAGAGTCTATTAAAACGGCAGATTCAGAGGAAAAAAAGAAAGTTCTGAAAAAAGAATTCTACTCCGCTGTGGAGTTGAGAAAATGGTGGATTGGAAAAATGCGTAATGACGAATTTCCATTACGGGAGAACATGGTTTGCTTTTGGCACAATCACTTTGTCTCTACTTCTCAAAAAGTAAAAGTCAATTACTGGATTTACCAGCACAATATGATTTTACGGGAACATGCCTTTGGAAACTTTAAAGAGCTTACCAAGCAAATCATAAAATCGAATGCTATGGTGAAGTATCTGGATAATGTCGATAACAAAAAAGGGAAATATAACGAGAATCTCAGTCGTGAATTATTGGAATTGTTCACCATTGGAATTGGAAACTACACCGAAAACGACATTAAGAACGGTGCAAGAGCTCTGGCCGGACTCAATTATGGCGACAACAGAGCTGCTTACAGGCGGTTTGCTGAAGATGATACAGACAAAACGTATTTTGGTAAAACCGGAAACTGGAAAGCAGATGATTTGGTCGATATTATTTTCGAACAGAAAAACATTCCATATCTCATTACCCGAAAAATTTTGGAATGGTTCATTTATGACAATCCACCTGCAGATTTGGTGACCTATTATGGGGATTATTTTAGGGAAGTGAAATTTGAAATACAGCCTTTGTTAACCAAAATTTTTACCGAAGAATACAAGAAAGAGAATTCAGGAACAAAAATCAAAGATCCGTTAGTTTACATTTTACAGCTTTTAGATGAACTGCATATTGACGATCTTGATGACGGTATGATTTTGTTTTTTCTGAAGCAGCAAGGAATGGATTTGTACAATCAGGTTAACGTGAAAGGTTGGGAGGGAGGAAATTCCTGGCTGACTTCTCAAATTTACCTGCAGCGTAATAATACAGCCGACTTACTTTGTTCCGGAAAAAGTATTACCCGAAAAACCCTGAACACAATGACCGCTGATGATGAAAAACCAAAACCGCAGTTTGAAAAAGTGGATGTAAAAATAAATTTTGACACCAATGGTACTAATAAAACGATCATCACAGAACTGTCAAACAGATTATTGTTTAAAGTAAATGATTCGATGCAAAAAGACATGGAGAATTTACTGAAATACGATTTCGATCCAAAAGAGGAACACGCCAATTTTGCCGTAATTCGGCTCTTCAATTATATTACAAAACTGCCCGAGTATCAATTAATTTAGAAATTATTATCATGAACAGAAGGAATTTTCTAACGCTTACAGGAACTCTTACCGGCGGAATGTTGGTACTTCCTGATTTTTTACACGCATTTGGTTCGCAGAGTAGTTTAATCGTAGGGGAGCAATGTGTGGTGTTTGTTCAGTTAAACGGAGGGAATGACGGGCTGAATACTTTTATACCGTACGACAATCCGCTATATTATGACTACCGTACAAAAATAGCTTTGAATAAAGACGTTGTTATTGGTAAAAATAAAGGAATGGCATTTCATCCGGCATTGAAAGATCTGGCTCAGATACAGCAAAACGGAGATTTGACTGTAATTCAAAATGTAGGTTATCCCGAACCCATTCGATCACATTTTAGAAGTCAGGAAATTTGGCAAACCGCAACAGATTCTAATAAGTATAGCAACGAAGGCTGGTTAGGACGCTATTTAGATTTACAATGCAACGGACATCAGGCTACGGCGGGAATAAATCTGGATTCGATCGATAATTTAGCTTTAAAAGGAAATGAGCCTAATTTTATAACTGTAAAAGACCCAAACCGATTTAAGGTGAAATCAGATAAAGAAACAAATGTAACCTTGTCTGATAATCCGCAATTGGATTTTGTTCGAAAAATTGCCAATTCGGTTACAGAAGGATCAGATGAGATCCAGAAGGCATTGGTAAAATCAAAGTCGGAAATTAGTTATTCGAAAACAGAATTGTCTAAAAATCTGGAATGGATTGGCCGACTAATTAAAGGAAATCTAAATTCGAAAGTATATTATACCTCGCTGGGTGGATTTGACACTCATGACAATCAGCTGGCTTTGCACGAACGAAAATTAGGGGAGCTGAATGATGCCTTGTATAGTTTTTATCAGGATTTGAAACAGGCAAAGCTGCTTCAGAATGTAACGGTCGTAGTTTTTTCTGAATTTGGAAGACGTGTTAAAGATAATGGAAACGGCACAGATCACGGAACTGCAGCGCCAATGTTTATAATTGGCGGAAACAACAGAGGGACAATTTTAGGTAAGAACCCTGATTTATCTAATTTGGATAACGGAGATCTGAAATATGAAATTGATTTTAGAAGTGTGTACGCCTCATTATTACAGCAAAAAATGAATTTCGATTATACTAGAATTGGGATTATGAACAAGCCGGTTTCAGGATTATTTTAGGATCGCGAGATAGCCACGAATTCACGAATTGTTTGTTTAAAAGCTGCAATAGATTGAAATCATTCGTGAATTCGTGGCGAAAAAACGTAGCACATTAGTACCTCAGAACCTTAGCATCTTCAAAAAACCAATTGTAAATATCTCATTTTAAGAGGATATTTTTATATTATCTTACAAAACATCATAAATTTGTTAAGAAATCCTTTTTTGTTTCATAAAAAGTATTATTTTTTTTGGTGCGGTAAAAATAATTTATACATTCGCAGAGTATTTATTGAAAAACACAAACAAAATGACCCATAACCGTTTTTATTTTAGCAACTCTTTTTATTTCTTCTTTAGTAGAAGTGAGGATTGTGCTATGGTTATTTGAGAAAATTAAAAGACAAATAAAACTAATATACAATCCTGATGCAAATCAGGATTTTTTTTTGAATATATGACAACGAAAATTGCAATACAAGGTATAAAAGGATCTTTTCACCATCAGGTAGTGAAGGAGTATTTCTCTGAAAACGTGGATATTGATGAGTGTTTATCTTTTGAAGAATTAATTGACAGTCTACTTTCAGGAAAATCAGAGCAGGCAGTAATGGCTATTGAAAATTCGATTGCGGGGCCAATTATTCCAAATTATGCCTTGATTGATAAGAATAATATTCACATTATCGGAGAGCATTATTTGAATATTCACCAAAATTTAATGGCTTTAGAAGGTCAGAAAATTGAGGATATAAAAGAGGTTCATTCGCATCCGATGGCTTTATTACAATGCATGGATTTTTTGAAACAATATCCAAATATTAAATTGGTTGAGGATAAAGATACGGCCGAAACGGCAAGAAGAATTCAGGAAAAACAATTGACCGGAATTGCAGCGATCGCCAGTAAAACGGCTTCAGAAATGTATAATTTAGAAATTATCGCTCCTGAAATCCAAACCATCAAAAACAATATGACCCGCTTTGTAATCATTAAAAAGCAGAATTCTTTTTTGCCGGAAAATGAAATCAACAGAGCCTCAATTAAGTTTGAACTGGACCATAAAAGAGGAAGTCTGGCAGCGGTTTTAAATGTAATGAGTGACTGTAAATTGAATCTGACCAAAATTCAGTCGCTTCCAAAAATTGAAACACCCTGGAAATATTCGTTTTTCGTAGACGTGACCTTTGAGAAATACGAAGATTTTGCAAAAGCCAAATCGTTATTAAACATTATGGCAGAATATTTTAAAGTATTGGGAGAATACAAAAACACAAAACCTTTAAGTGAGTCTTAAAGTTGAAAAGTCGAAAATCATAAAGTTAAAAAGAATAATACAGCAAATTAAAAAAGTTTAAATGAGCCTAAAGCATACTGCTTAAAGCCTAAAACCAAAAAAAATGATCACAACAGCAAAACGATTAGATACAGTTGAAGAATACTACTTCTCCTCAAAATTGAGAGAAGTTCGTCAACTGCAATCTGAAGGAAAACCTATCATCAATATGGGCATCGGAAGCCCTGATTTGAGTCCGTCTAAAGCAGTAATTGAAGCGGTAGCCGCAGCAATTCAGGAGGAAAACGGGCATGGCTATCAAAGCTATCAGGGGTTGCCGGAATTGAGAAAAGGAATGGCTGATTTTTATCAGAATCAGTTTGGTGTTGTGTTGAATCCGAACAATGAGATTTTGCCTTTGATGGGTTCGAAAGAAGGAATTATGCACATTTCGTTAGCATTTTTAAATGAAGGCGATCATGTTTTAATTCCGAATCCGGGTTATCCGACCTATACTTCGGTAACCAATTTGGTTGGAGCAGTTCCGGTTTATTATGATTTGAAAGAAGCAAATGCGTGGGAGCCGGATTTTGAAGCTTTAGAAAAATTAGAGCTGGAGAAAGTAAAACTGATGTGGCTGGGGTATCCTCATATGCCAACGGGTGCAAGAGGAAGCTTGACGTTATTTGAAAAATTGGTTGCTTTTGCTAAAAAACACAACATACTATTGGTTAAC
Source organism: Flavobacterium sp. N502540 (assembly GCF_025947365.1). Lineage (NCBI taxonomy): Bacteria > Pseudomonadati > Bacteroidota > Flavobacteriia > Flavobacteriales > Flavobacteriaceae > Flavobacterium > Flavobacterium sp. N502540. The sequence goes on along the minus strand of NZ_CP110012.1, from coordinate 1,148,496 downwards.
GATAATCCGTATAGTTTTGTTTTAAATGATAATCCAATGAGTTTGCTGCAGGTTGAAGGGGCAAAGGATGTGGCTTTAGAATTGAATTCATTGAGTAAAACATTCAATATGGCCGGCTGGAGAGTTGGAATGGTTTTAGGGAAGCCTGAAATTATCGATGCTGTTTTGAAAGTAAAAAGCAATATGGACAGCGGTATGTTTTACGGAATTCAGAAAGGCGCCGTTGCAGCTTTAAATTGTGATAAAAGTTGGTTCGAAGATCAGAATGTAATTTACAGACGCCGTAGAGAATTAACAGAAAAATTAGCAGAGAAATTGGGCTGCGAAGTTTATAAAGAAGGTGTTGGACTATTTGTTTGGGCAAAACTTCCGGAAGGGATAGCGTCAGCAGAGAAGTTCATTGACGAAATATTATACGAGAAACATATTTTCATCACGCCAGGGACTATTTTCGGGAGCAACGGCGAAGGATACATCAGATTCTCATTGTGTGTAAAAGAAGAAAAAGTACAAGAAGCGATAGAGCGATTTTAAATTTTAGATATCAGATTTTAGATTGTTGGGCTGAGCGAAGTCGAAGCCCACGTTCCAATTGGAGCGACCTTCGACTTCGCTCAGGGAGACAAATAAGATCAAAAATTGGAAATTAAAGGAATATTATGAAAATATACGTAATAGGAATAGGATTAATTGGCGGTTCGATGGTGTTGGACATCAAGGACCAACATCCAAATGCAGCTGTTTTTGGAATTGACAGTAATGAAAAACACCTGCAGGAAGCAATTGATTTAGGAGTTATTGATCAGGAAGGACATTTTGAAGATTTGTCAGGAGCTGATTTTGTAATTGTTTCGGTTCCTGTAGATGTGGCACTAACGGTTTTGCCTAAAGTACTGGATTTAGTGGGCGACAAAACCATCGTTTTTGAAGTAGGGTCGACTAAAAAACCAATTTGTGATGCAGTAGCAAGCCACCCAAAGAGAAGGAATTTTATTGCCACACATCCAATTGCCGGTACAGAGTTCTCAGGGCCCTCGGCAGCGATAAGAGGGTTGTTTAAAGGGAAAACAAATATTATCTGTGAAGTGGAAAAAACCACTTTTAAATTGCAGGAGAAAGCATTAAAGCTTTTTGCTGAAATAGGGATGAGAATTCGATACATGGATCCGGTTTCACACGACAAACACATTGCTTATGTCTCGCATTTATCGCACATCAGTTCGTTTATGCTCGGGAAAACGGTAATGAATAAAGAAAAAGACGAGCAGGATATTTTCGATATGGCGGGAAGCGGATTTGAAAGTACAGTGCGTCTGGCCAAAAGTTCTCCTGCAATGTGGACGCCCATTTTTGAGCAGAATAAAGAATACGTTCTCGAAACTTTAGAAGCATACATTTCAAATCTCAGTCGGTTTAGAGATTTGCTGAAAGAAGAAGATTATAGCGCCATTTTTGAAGAAATGGAAAGCACCAATAAAATTAAAGAAATATTAAACGGATTAACAATTAAAAAATAAACTATAACAAAGATGGAAAATAAGAAAGAAATGAGAAAGTGGTTAGAAGATTTCAATTTAAATCACCCACTTGTGATAGCAGGACCATGCAGCGCAGAAACAGAAGATCAGGTATTGAAGATCGCACGTGAATTGAAAGATTCAAAAGTTAGTGTGTTCAGAGCAGGAATCTGGAAACCAAGAACACGTCCGGGAGGATTTGAGGGTGTTGGAGAAATTGGTTTGAAATGGTTACAAAAAGCGAAAGCTGAAACCGGTTTATTAATGGGAACTGAAGTAGCAACTGCAGCACACTGTAAATTGGCTTTAGAACACGATATCGACGTTTTATGGGTGGGTGCCCGTACAACGGCAAACCCTTTTGCAGTTCAGGAAATTGCAGATACTTTGAAAGGAACAGATAAAATCGTTTTGGTTAAAAATCCGGTAAACCCTGATTTAGCTTTATGGTTAGGTGGTGTGGAGCGTTTGCATATGGCAGGAATCGAAAAATTAGGAGTGATTCACAGAGGATTTTCGACTTACGAAAAAACAAAATACAGAAACATTCCGGAATGGCAAATTGCAATCGAATTGCAAAATAAATTCCCTGATCTGCCATTAATCATCGATCCGTCTCATATTACCGGAAACCGTAACATGATTTTCGAAGTGACTCAGGAAGCTTTGGATTTGAATTATGATGGTATGATTATCGAAACGCACTACGATCCGGACAATGCCTGGAGTGATGCCGCTCAACAAGTAACTCCTGAGGCGCTGAAGCAAATCATAAAAGATTTGACAATCAGAAAAACAGATGATACTACAGACGAGTACAACCAAAAAATGAAGAAATTAAGAGCAAATATTGACGTTTTGGATGCTAACTTATTAGAGTTGCTTGGAAAACGTATGAAAGTTGCTGATGAAATCGGACAGGTGAAAAAAGATGCAAACGTTGCGATTCTTCAAAACAACCGTTGGAATGAAATCTTAGGAAAAATGATTTTGGAAGGAGAGAAAAAAGGACTTACCGAAGAATTCGTTTTGAGAATGTTTAAAGCAATTCACCAGGAAAGTATTGGTCACCAGGAAAAAGTTTTCAATGCATAATTTTTTCTAAACACATAAGTGATATAAGTTTATTGGAGCTTTTTAAACGCTGCTCTACGATTTTTTTATGTCACAATTTTAAAAATAGATTGTTTTTTTTACATTAAATCTCCTTTGTTTTTTGGCTTTGGAGATTTTTTTTTTGAAATAAATAGTATCTTCCCAACCTTTTGATGTTTTTTGTTCTCTATAAAAGTATAAACCTAAATTTTCGTATCATGAAGTCAAAATTGTTTTCGTCTGTGCCGGGCATTTTTCGGATGAATTTGCATGTATTGTTTTTATTCTTTTTGTTTATTGGAATAAAAAGTTTCGCACAAAGTCCTGAACTAACGGTTAAAGGAGAGGATGCTGAAAAAGTGAGAATGAACAAGCTTTTCGTCAATGTAAAAGTGGTAGGAAACATTGCTTATACTACTGCCGAAATGCACTTTTTTAATTCAGGAACCCGTCAGATGGAGGCAGAACTTATTTTTCCGTTACCGGAAAATGTTTCGGTTTCCAGATATGCTATTGATATTAACGGAAAAATACGTGAAGCAGTTCCGGTTAATAAAAATAAAGGGAAACAGGTTTTTGAAGCGATTGAACATCGTCGTGTTGACCCGGGATTATTGGAGAAAGTAGATGGAAATAATTTTAGAACCAGAATTTATCCGTTACTGCCAAATGGAGAACGAACCGTGATTATTGGTTACGAAGAAGAACTTTCAGCTTTTGATAAAGGCAATCTGGTGTACCAATTGATGAGTCGTTATCCTAAAAAGTTAGATAAATTTTCAGTGAAGATTTCTGTTATTGGAGTTTCAACTTCTCCAAAAATTACTGAAAAATCAACGAGAATTTCTTTCTCGAAATGGAATCAGTCTTTCGAAGCTTCTTTCGAAAAAGAAAATTATCAGCCGGATGAAAAATTAGTTTTTGAAGTTCCGATACAAAATAATACACCAAGTGTTTTGACTCAAGATGCAGGTGGTCAGTATTATTTTTATGGGAATGTTTTTATTGAAGGTAATACAAAATCAAGAAAAACACCTTCTTCAATTGGTTTGATCTGGGATAATTCTTTGAGTTGTCAGAATCGTGACCTTAAAAAAGAATTAGATTTATTGGAAGCTTATTTTCAAAAAATAAAGAATACAAAAGTGACTTTGTATCTTTTGAATTACACTTTCGAAAAACGAAAAGAGTTTGTGATTTCTGATGGAAATTGGAGTGAATTAAAAACGGTTTTAGAAAACACAAAATACGATGGCGGAACCCGTTATTCGCAATTGAATTTTGCAAATCATGATCAGTATTTGTTTTCTACAGATGGCTTGTCGTCGTTGAGTGAAAACTCATTTCCAAAAACTAAAAAAGCAGTGTTTAACATTTCGTCTTCTGTTTCTGCTGACTTTGCGTTTTTAAATTACTCCTCTTCAAAAACAGGAGGTAGTTTCATTAATTTAAATCAATTGAGCACAGAAAATGCTTTAGATAAATTGATTAATACAAATCTGAAATTTTTGGGAATAAAAGAAAATCTTCTAATTACTGATTTATTTCCGATGGAAGGAAGTTCGGTTTCAGGAAATTTTAGTTTTTCTGGAATATCATTAAATCAAAAAAATGAAATTACGTTATTGTTTGGTAATGGAGATGATGCTGTTTTGGAAAGAAAAATAGCATTCGATGCAGCAAATCAAAATACAAGTGAAGTCAATATTGAAAAGCTTTGGGTGCAAAAGAAAATTGCAAATCTTGAATTGCAATATGACAAAAATGCCGAAGAAATTGAAACTTTAGGAAAGAAATACGGAATTATTGCCAAAAACACATCGTTGATAGTTCTGGAGAATCTTCAGGATTATATCATGTATGATATTATTCCGCCAGCAGAATTGCGTGCCGAATTTGACAAGATAAAAAAACAGGAACAAGAAAGTCGCCTAGCAAAACACAATAGTAATTGGGAGAATGTAGATGGTTATTTTACAGCATTGAATTTTTGGTGGAAACTAGATAAAAAATATGTAGCGCCAAAAGTTTTGCCTAAATCCAAGAAAAAGAGAGGCGCTGAAACAATAAAAGGTGATGCTGATGCTGTTTTGATAGTTGATGAGCCTGTTGGTTCGGGACCAGCAAGTGAAGTTATCGAAGATGACAATGTATATGACGCTTCACCAGTATCTGCAATGAGATTGGAGTCTGTAGAAAATCAATCCCAAAAAGAGAAATCGTACCGACCTTCAAGAAATATTGCTCCAGGGTTAGCAAATACTCTGACGCAATCTGTTGTTAAACCCGAGGGAGTCAAAACAAAGAAAGAAGATGATTATAGTACAACTGTCGTAAGAGGATATTTGTCTGATACTAAAAACAAGGAGCTTTTAATAATTGTTGATGGACAAATTTTTGATGGTACACTAGAAGATATAGTAAATGCAAATATGCTTTCGGTGGATAAAATTACAGATCCTTCTGTTACCTCTATTTATGGCAGTCGAGGGGTAAATGGGGTTATTAGCATTACGACAAAAAATCCGAACAAGTTTAAAATCTGGAACCCGGACAGATTGTATTTAAAAGCTTTGGCTGCGGCTCCAAAAGAAAAACAATATGATTTGTATTTTGAATTAAGAAAAGCACAGGAAAGAAATCCAAGTTTTTATTTTGATGTAGCACACTTTTTCTACAATCAGGGCGATGTAAAAAAAGCGTTGCTGATCCTTAGTAATATTGCCGATTTAGGTTTAGAAAATCATCAGCTATATAAAACATTAACTTATACTTTACGTCAGTGGCAGGATTATGATGATGCAGTATTTACAGCGAAACAAGTAGCGAAATGGAGGTCGCATGAGCCACAAAGTTTACGTGATTATGCATTGACTCTTGAAGATGACGGAAAATATCAGGAAGCTTTTGATGAATTAATCAAAGCGCTGGAAGTGAATTACTATGGCGAAATGCGTGGCCATTATGAGGGAGTTGAAGATATTGTTTTGATGGATTTAAATCGAATGATTACAGAACATACGGGATTAAAAACTGGGAAATTAGATAAAAAATATTTGGACAAAATGCCTGTTGATATTAGAATAGTAATGAACTGGAATCAGATGGATGTTGATTTAGATCTTCATGTAATTGAACCAAATGGTGAAGAATGTTATTATGGTCATAAAGAGACGCAAGCAGGAGGAAGGTTTTCAAAGGATTTTATACAAGGTTACGGTCCAGAGCAGTATTTAATTAGAAACGCTCTTAAAGGGCAATATAAAATCAAAACGAATTATTTTGGCGAAACAAAGTTGACTGAAGATGGTCCTGCAACTATTATGGTAGAAATTTATATCACAAGAGAAGGGAAGACGACGAAAACATTAAAAACGATTCAGTTAGGAAAAGTTAAAGAGAATGATGTTTTAGCCGAAATTATCTGGTAAATCTTTCAAATAAAGAGTAAGTCTTTAATTTTAAAAGGCGAAGTTGCGTTGTTCAATTCTAAAAACGTAATTTTGCCTTTTATTTTTTAGTTCAAAGCATAATCTAAAAACTAAAATCAGCAATCTAAAAATATAGAATGACAGGAATCGTATATAAATCTACAGGAAGTTGGTACACCGTAAAATCAGAAAAAGGTGATTTTATAGAATGCCGTATGAAAGGGAAGTTTAGGATGAAGGGGATTAAAAGTACTAATCCAATTGCTGTAGGTGATATTGTTGATTATGAATTAGAGCAAACTTCAGATGCGGTAACCGGAACGATTTTTAATATTCACGAAAGAAAAAACTATATCGTTCGTAAATCGGTTAATTTATCCAAACAGATTCATATTATTGCTTCTAATATTGATCAGGTTTTTTTATTGATTACCATTAATAATCCGCCAACAACAACGAGTTTCATAGATCGTTTTCTAGTTACGGCCGAAGCGTATGGAATTGAAGCTGTTTTGATTTTTAATAAAATCGATACTTTGGATGAAAATACTTTGGACGAACAGCTTTATCTGCAGCACATTTATCAGGAAATAGGATATAAGTGCCTGCGTATTTCTTCGACAGAGAATAAAGGAGTGGATAAGCTTAAAGAAATGATGGTGGGTAAAGTAAGTATGTTTTCCGGACATTCCGGTGTTGGAAAATCAACATTGGTTAATGCGATGGAACCAAGTTTGCATCTTAAAACTACTGTAATTTCAGAACAAAGCAAACAAGGACAGCACACCACTACTTTTGCCGAAATGTACGATCTGTCTTTTAATGCACAGATTATCGATACTCCGGGAATAAAAGGTTTTGGAATTGTTGATATGGAACCTTCAGAAATAAGCGGTTATTTTCCGGAATTCTTCCGATTAAAAGATCAATGCAAGTTTAACAATTGTTTGCATAAAGAAGAACCACACTGTGCCATTAAAGCCGCTTTAGAAAAAGACGAAATTGCCTGGTCCCGTTATAACAGTTACCTCAAGATCTTGGAAGGAGACGAAGAGCATTACCGTACGGATACTTATGGTGATGATCGTGCAGCGAGTGATGAAACGAGAAAATAAATTCAGTTAAAAGGTCGATGTTTAAAAAGTTTCGAAAGGACTTTTTTAATTTTTTTGGCTTTATGACTTTCAATTTTAAGATTTACATAAATGAGAATAGTACTGCAAAGAGTTTCAGAAGCATCCGTAACAGTCGATCAGAAAAAAGTTGCAGATATTCAGAAAGGTATATTGGTTTTAGTTGGAATAGAAGAAGCCGATACGCAGGAAGATATTGACTGGCTGGTGGGTAAGATCATCAAAATGAGAATTTTTGGAGATGAAAATGACGTTATGAACTGTTCAATTCAGGACATCGACGGAGATATTATCGTAGTGAGTCAGTTTACACTTCATGCTTCTACCAAAAAAGGAAATCGTCCCTCGTATATAAAAGCAGCAAAGCCTGATTTTGCAATACCGATGTATGAGAATTTTCTAAAATCCTTAGAAAAGGAATTCAATAAAAAAATACAGGCAGGAATCTTTGGTGCCGATATGAAAGTTAACCTTGTAAATGACGGGCCGGTAACTATTTTAATGGACAGTAAAAACAGAGATTAAAAAAATGGACAAGTGTTAAGGATTTCTTAAAAATAATATATATTTGGAGAAATTACTTATTAAATGAAAAGCCTTGTTTTTGCGTTGTTTTTTTGCCTGTTTACCCTTATTTCTTCTGCTCAAAAGAGCGAATATAGCTCAATTTCAATTGCCGATAGTCTTAAAGAAAATGCCAATGCGGTGGTTCGCTTCGATCAAACTGATATAATAATTCAGTCCCAACGAAGTATGAATGCTAAAAACCGTCGCGTTGTTACGGTTTTAAACGAAAAAGGACTTGGAGCAATACAAGCTTATGAGTATTATGATAAATCGACTTCAGTTAGGAGCATTGAAGCAGTAGTTTATGATGCTTTCGGAAAAGAAATTAAAAAAGTAAAAAGGAAAGATTTCAAGGATCAGAGCGTTGTAGGAGGAAGTACACTCTTTTCTGATAACAGAGTTGTATATTTAGATTACACCCCAATTTCCTACCCTTTTACAGTTGAATTTAATAGCGAAGTACAGACTTCTTCAACTGCTTTTATTCCAAGCTGGATGCCTTTAAAAGAGTTTTATACCAGTATTGAAAAAGCAGTCCTAAATGTTGTTTATCCTACTGATTTGGGATTTAAAAAGAAAGAACTTCAGTTCTCAGGTTTCAACATAAAGAAAACAACCGATACCAGCACGCAGCTTTCTTATACTGCGGGCACTATTTTAGCACAAAAACAAGAAGATTATAGCCCGGCGTACAGAGATCTTTTTCCTAAAGTTATGATGGGATTAGAACGTTTTCATCTGGAAGGGGTTGATGGTACCGCCACAAACTGGACTGATTTTGGGAAATGGTATTCTGAAAAAATACTTTCCGGAACAACTGATCTGCCAGAAGAAACCAAAACCAAAATAAAAACTATTGTTGGGGACGAAAAAGACCCGATTAAAAAAGCAAAACTGGTTTACGATTTTGTACAGAAAAAATCCAGATATGTGAGTATTCAGGTTGGAATTGGCGGCTGGAAGCCTATGCTGGCTACTGATGTTGATCGATTGGGCTATGGCGATTGTAAAGCTTTAACCAATTATACAAAAGCACTTTTACAGGTCGTAGATGTTCCTTCTTATAGTACAATTTTATACGGAGATACCAATAAAACAAACATCGAATCTGATTTTGTTTCCATGCAGGGAAATCACATGATTTTGTCAATTCCGAATGGGAATCATTATGTCTGGTTAGAGTGTACCAGTCAGGACGATCCTTTTGGTTATCAGGGAACTTTTACCGATGATAGAGATGTATTGGTTGTTAAACCTGAGGGAGCAGAAATTATCAGAACTAAAATCTATGAGGATAATGGTAATACCCAAATCGAAAAAGGGACTTATACAATAGATGAAAATGGGCATTTTTCCGGTGCCATTTTAATAAATTCAGAAGGTTCTCAATACGCTTTGAAAACCCGAATTGAACATTTACAGCCAACCGAAAAAGAAGCGCACTACAAAGAATACTGGGATAATATCAACAATCTTAAATTAGGTAAAATAGTTCTGAATAATAATAAAGAGGCAATTTGTTTTACCGAAGATGTGCAGTTAAGTGCTTTAAATTATGCAGCGATTTCAGGGAATAAAATGATTTTTACCGTTGACGCATTTAATCAGAGCTCTGCTAATGTAAAGAGAATCCGCAATAGAAAAAATCCATTTCAGATTCAACGTGGCTATGCAGATACAGATGAGATAGAAGTTAATTTACCAACAGGTTTTGTGATCGAATTTTTGCCTTCAACCTTTGAGTTAAAAGGAAAGTTTGGAGCCTATAAAACTGAGATCATCAAAAGGGAAAATAACAAATTACTATACAAACGCTCATTGCTTTTGAATAAGGGAAAATACTCTAACAAAGAATACGATGACTATCGCCTCTTTATGGAACAGGTAGCAAAAAATGATAACGCCAAAATTATACTAACCAAGAATTAACCAAAATGAAACCAATCCAATTTTTAAGTTTTTTTATTATGCTGCTGTGCATGTTTAAAGTTTCAGCACAAGAGTTTAAATTAGGGAAAGTATCTGTTGCAGAACTAGAGGAAAAAGTACACCCTAAAGATTCAGCAGCAACTGCTGCTATTCTGTATAAAAAAGGAAAAACCAGTATACAGTATGATTCAAATGATGGTTTTGTTACCACAACAGAAGTCGAAACCAGAATTAAGATCTATAAAAAAGAAGGATATGATTGGGCAAATCATAAGGTTTGGTATTATAAGACCAGTAATTTATCTGAAAATGTAAGTTTTAGTGATGCCGTAACTTATAACCTGGTCAATGGTAAGATCGAAAAAACAAAACTAAAAAGTGAAGGAGTTTTTGATGAAATGCTTAACAAGTTTAGAGGGCAGAAAAAGATAACAATGCCTAATGTAAAAGAAGGATCAGTTATAGAATTTAAATATACAGTCCGAAGCCCTAGCGACAGAATGATCAGGAAATGGGATTTTCAGACTAGTATTCCGGTAAATTATTCAGAGTTTACAACGTATGTTCCCGAGTATTATGTGTTTAATTCCAGACAAAAAGGGTATATTTTTCCTAAAATTACTTCTGAGAAGAATCGCAGATCAATACTTTTTACTAGTAGAGAAAGATCCGGACTCACTTCGCACACAACATATTCTAATGATAAATTAGACTATGATGAAACTAAGACAACCTACTTAGCGCTTAATTTTCCTGCGATGAAGGATGAAGCTTACGTAAATAATATCGATAATTATACTTCGAGTGTGGAGCATGAAGTATCTGTAATTCAATTTCCCAATCGTATGGTAGAAACCTTTTCTACAGATTGGAGTACGGTGGCGAAAACCATTTATGAATATGATAATTTTGGCCCTGAATTGAATAAAACAGGTTACTTTGAGGAGGATTTAAAAGCAATATTGGCCGGTAAAACTAAAACGGATGATATAATACTGACGATTTTAAATTATGTAAAGGCCAATGTGAAATGGAATGATTATACAGGTTATGGCTGCGATAATGGAGTAAAAAAAGCCTATAAAGAGAAAACCGGAAATATTGCAGATATTAATTTAATGCTTACGGCAATGCTGCGTTATGCCGGCTTGACAGCAAATCCTGTTTTAGTGAGTACCCGTTCTAATGGGATTTCGATTTTTCCTAACCGAAATGCTTTTAACTATGTAATTGCCGCGGTTGAAACTCCGGAAGGAAATGTACTGCTGGACGCTTCAGATAAGTTTTCAATGCCAAATATTTTGCCCTTCAGAGCTTTAAACTGGTCAGGAAGATTAATTAGAAAAGATGGAAGTTCTGAAGAAGTAGATTTGATGCCTAAGAAATCATCAAACGATATTGTGTTTATGAGTTATAGTGTTGATGCTGATGGTAAAATCACAGGAAAGACCAAAAGACAGTATACAGATTATAATGCGATGATCACCAGAGATAATATTTCGAATCTTAAAGAAGAGGAATATCTTGAAAAATTGGAAAATCAAAACAATAAAATTGAAATCAGTGAGTACTCAAAAACCAATGAAAAAGATATTCTATTGCCTATTATCGAGACGTATTCTTTTACAGGAAATAATTTATGTGAAGTAATTGGCGGTAAGATTTATGTGAGCCCAATGTTGTTTTTTGCAAACCGCGAAAATCCTTTCAAACAAGAAGTGAGAGAATATCCGGTAGATTTCGGTTTCCCATTTACGGATAAGTACAATGTTACACTTCAAATTCCTGAAGGGTTTATGGTAGAAACATTACCAGCGCCGGTAGTGATTAATATGCAGGATAATTTAGGGAGCTTTAAGTTTAATATTGCCGGAAACGATAGTTTTTTGCAAATCAATATACAGCATCAAATTAATACAGCAATCATTACTACAGAACAATACGAAATGCTAAAAGAATATTACAAAGGAATGATTGCTAAAGAAACAGAGAAAATTGTTTTAAAAAGAATCTAGCGGTATTGAAAGATTAGAATTATTTTTGTTGAAAAATAGCACTATGGATTTGAAAAATGCACAACTGGATGTAGATACCTGGATTAAAGAACATGGCGTTCGTTATTTTAACGAATTAACCAATATGGCACAGCTTACAGAAGAAGTAGGTGAAGTGGCTCGTATTATAGCCCGCAGGTACGGAGAACAATCAGAAAAAGAGAGTGATAAAAATAAAGATTTGGGAGAAGAACTGGCCGATGTTGTTTTTGTAGTGCTTTGTCTGGCCAATCAAACCGGAATAGATTTGCAAGCCGCTTTTGATAAAAAAATGGATTTGAAATCAGTTCGGGATAAGGATCGTCATAAAAACAACGATAAATTAAAATAATGTGATAAGTCAAAGTAAAGTTTTGGAGTGTCCTTTATTTAAAATAGATTTGCAAAAATGCTATAATATAATTACCCTATAATGAATTTACTACTCCAAACAACTCAACATAATTTACAAGGACAGATTGCAGTAACCGGATCAAAAAGCGAAACCAATCGTTTGTTGTTATTAAAAGCACTGTTCCCAAATATTACTTTGGCCAATACTTCAAACTCTGATGACAGCGAGGTAATGCAAAAAGCATTAATTGGTCATGACGAAATTATAGACATTCACCATGCAGGAACGGCGATGCGTTTCTTAACAGCCTATTTTGCAGTAAATGAAGGCCGTGAAGTAGTCATGACCGGTTCCAGCAGAATGCAGGAACGCCCAATAAAGATTTTGGTAGAAGCTTTAGAACAATTGGGAGTCGAGATCTCTTATGAAAAAGAAGAAGGTTATCCGCCAATTCGAATCAAAGGGAAAAAAGTAACCGCTTCAAAAGTAACTTTAGCAGCCAACGTAAGCAGTCAGTATATTTCGGCACTTTTATTAGTGGCACCAAAACTCGAGAATGGCTTAGAATTGACTTTAGAAGGTGAAATCACTTCGATTCCATACATCAAAATGACTTTGGCTTTGCTAAATGATTTAGATATTCAGACAAGTTTTGAAGGAAATGTGATTAAAGTATATCCCAAAACAGAAGTAGCTTCTAAAGAAATGGTAGTGGAATCGGATTGGAGTTCGGCTTCGTACTTCTTTAGTTTAGCCGCTTTGGCTGATACTGCCTCTATAACGTTGAGTAGTTACAAAGAAAACAGCTTACAAGGAGATTCTGAATTGGTATCACTTTACGAAAAATTGGGAGTGAAAACTACCTTTCAGGATAACAAAATGACGCTGGTAAAACAGGAGAATTTTAAATTTGAAACTGTAAATTTTGAATTGAACGATACTCCGGATATTGCACAAACAATAGTAGTAACTTGTTTAGGTTTGGGAATAGGCTGCCATTTAACAGGTCTTCATACCTTGAAAATTAAAGAAACAGACCGATTGGAAGCGTTGCGAATCGAGCTTACAAAATTAGGAGCTGATATTTCAGTAACCAATGACAGTTTGACTTTGGTGGCATCAGAAAATATTAAGCACAATGTGAAGATTGCGACTTACAATGACCACCGCATGGCAATGGCATTTGCACCCTTGGCTTTAAAAGTACCTATTGTTATTGAAGACGCCGAAGTAGTTTCAAAATCGTACCCTGATTTCTGGAATGATTTGAAAGCATTAGACTTTGTAATTGTCGAAACACTATAAAAAATAGAAGCTCGTTGAAGAGCTGAACATAATTGAATAACCTCCAGTGCAAACCGGAGGTTTTTTTGTGGATTTATTTTTGATTTTGATCCGGAAAAGCAACAGCGATTTTCCAGGAATTCGGATTAAATGAACTTTGGCTTCCCTTAAAGTTAAAAAAAAGATAAAACTTTCATTTTTAAGCAACTCAAAGGATCAGTAAACCAACGACTTTTGAAAATAAACAGCAAAACACTTGACAACGCCTATCTCACAATCGTATATTTGCACACGATTTACAATTTTAGATAAAAAATCTAAAATCTACACTCTAAAATCAGCAATGTCAATATGAAATTATCACATTTTCAATTCAATTTACCAAAAGAACTTTTAGCGGAATTTCCAGCAGAAAACAGAGATGAGTCTCGTTTAATGGTAATCGATCGTCAAAAACAAACTATAGAGCACAAAATGTTCAAAGATGTTATCAATTATTTTGATGACGGAGACGTTTTGATCCTTAATAATACTAAAGTTTTTCCTGCACGTTTGTACGGAAACAAAGAAAAAACAGGAGCAAGAATTGAAGTTTTCTTATTAAGAGAATTAAACTCAGAGCAGCGTCTATGGGACGTTTTGGTTGATCCGGCCCGTAAAATCAGAATTGGTAACAAACTTTATTTTGGCGACGACGATTCGTTAGTGGCTGAGGTAATCGACAACACCACTTCACGTGGTAGAACTTTACGTTTCTTATACGACGGTTCTTACGAAGAATTCAGAAATAAATTGACAGAACTTGGAGAAACTCCGATTCCTAAATACATCAACAGAGAAGTAACTGCTGAAGATGCTGAAAGATACCAGACAATTTATGCAAAAGAAGAAGGAGCTGTAGCGGCACCAACTGCAGGTTTACACTTCTCGAAACATCTTTTGAAGAAATTAGAAATTAAAGGAGTAAATTTTGCTGAAGTAACACTTCACGTAGGTTTAGGAACTTTTAACCCGGTTGAGGTTGAAGATTTGTCCAAACACAAAATGGATTCTGAAGAATTGATCATCAGACAAGAAGCGTGTGATATCGTAAATGCTGCAAAAGCAGGAAGAAAACGTATCTGTGCTGTTGGAACAACTTCGATGCGTGCCATCGAAAGTTCAGTTTCCTCTCAAAATACTTTAAATCCTTATGAAGGCTGGACCAATAAATTTATTTTCCCTCCTCACGACTTTAGTATTGCCAACTGTATGATTACAAACTTCCACACGCCTAAATCAACATTATTAATGATGATTTCTGCTTTCTGTGGTCATGATTTAATGAAAAGAGCTTACGAAGAAGCCATCAAAGAAGAATACAAATTCTATTCTTACGGAGATGCGATGTTAATTCTATAATTAGATTTTATAGTGATATTCAACCCGACAGGTTTCAACCGCCTGTCGGGTTTTCTATTTTATAATGGTTTCAGGTTTCAAGTTTCAGGTTCTGTTGGTAACTTGAAACCTGAAACTTGAAACAAAAAAACAACATTTCAGAACATTTTGTTATTTTTACGATTCAAAATAAACGCAATGACTTTTCAAAATACACGCGAATTCGCGAAACAACTCGATTCAGAGGATATTTTAAATCACTATCAGGACCAATTTATATTTCCAAAAGTTAATGACAAAAGAGTGATTTATTTCACCGGAAACTCTTTAGGATTGCAGCCAAAACGTACCAAAGCTTATATTGATGAAGTAATGAACGATTGGGCAGATCTTGCCGTAGAAGGTCACTTTTATGCCGAAAAACCATGGTGGGATTATCAGGAAAGATTCGCTGAGCCCCTGAGTAAAATAGTGGGAGCTTTGCCTTCTGAAGTAACGGTAATGAATACTTTGACTGTAAATCTTCATTTGTTAATGGTTTCTTTTTATCAGCCAACAGCAACCCGTTACAAAATCATCTGCGAGGAAAAAGCATTTCCTTCAGATCAATATATGTTTCAGAGTCAGGTACATTTTCATGGTTATAAAACAGAAGATGCAATTGTAGAAATCAAACGCCGTGAAGGAGAACATAATATTCGCCTTGAAGATATTCTGGCCAAAATTGAAGAAGTAGGAGATGAACTGGCTCTAGTGTTAATAGGAGGAGTAAATTATTATACCGGGCAGGTTTTCGATATGAAAACAATTACTGCTGCAGGCCAAAAAGCAGGAGCAAAAGTGGGCTGGGATCTGGCACATGCAGCCGGAAATATTAAACTACAGCTTCACGATTGGAATGTAGATTTTGCTGCGTGGTGCAGTTATAAATATATGAACTCAGGACCGGGGAATGCTTCAGGCTGTTTTGTACATGAAAAACATCATAACAATCCGGATTTACCAAGATTTGCCGGATGGTGGGGACATAACAAGGAACGTCGTTTTAAAATGGAGCCTAATTTTGATCCGGTTCATGGAGCAGACGGTTGGCAAATTAGTAATTTACCAATACTTTCTTTAGCACCTTATTTGGCTTCCGTTGAAATGTTTGCCGAGGTTGGAATGGATACCCTGATCGCAAAAAGAGATAAAATTACCGCTTATTTAGAGTTTATCCTACATGAAATTGATAAAGAGGTAAAAGGTAATTTTGAGATTATAACACCTTCAAATCTTAGTGAGAGAGCTTCTCAACTTTCGGTTTTTCTACATGGAGAAGGAAGAAGCTTATTTGATTACCTGATGAAAAATGGCGTGATAACAGATTGGCGTGAGCCTAATGTAATTCGTCTGGCACCCGTTCCGTTGTATTGTTCGTATGAAGACATGTATGATTTTGGACAGGTTCTTAAAAAAGGAATTTTAGGAGAATAAGCTAAAACATAATTTCGCCTGGACGCTAAGCTGCGGTTAAATAAAATGATCAAGCTTATTGTCCAGGCGATTTTTTGTCTGAATATTTGAAAAATAATCGGTCTTCTCAAAAATCAAAAGTGCTGAAAATCTTCAAATTCTATAAGTTTTCTGCAAAATCCTGTAATCTTTCAGAAAAAGTTCTTCTTTACTTTGTAGTGTAATAATTTTTTAAACTACAATCTCATGAAAGCTTTATATATTTTTATAGCTGCAGTATTTCTTGTTTCTTGCCAGAATCAGGGAAAAGAGGATATCAATAAAGCCAAACAAGCTAGTATTGATTCGATGAAAGTTGAAATCAGTAAACAAAGAGTTATTGATTCGATGAGAACGGAAATGGCAAAAATCAGAGAAGAACAAAAGGTAGAGGCGCAACAAAAGTTAGAAACACAAAAAGTGGTCGTGGTCAATCAAAAAGCTGACGGAACCCCGACTGCAACACAAACCACTCCCAAAAAGAAAGGCTGGAGTTCAGCGGCCAAAGGAGCTGTCATAGGTGCCGGAGTAGGAGCAGTGACAGGAGCCATTGTTAGCAAGAGAAAAGGTGAAGGTGCAATAATAGGCGGTTTGGCCGGAGCAGGTGTTGGAGCAGGAACCGGAGCTATTATCGATGGCAGCAAAAAGAAAAAAGAGTAAGGTGATTAAGGAAGTTACGCTGTTAGACTTAGTATAGTTTTTTCTGTCGTATTGTATAAGGATTATAAAGTAGACAAGATTTTTTTCTTTGTTTTTTAAAGAACGATGAAAGTTTGTTTATCATAAATTAATTTCGCATTTTGATATTTATAAAATTTCCTGCTCACTTATTTGAGCAGGTTTTTTTTATACAATATTTTTATTGTAATTTTTTTCTTATATATTTGATTTGTGTTTTAAATCGAAAGTATTATGAGAGGGAAAATTAAAAGCCAGGTAAAAGTAATAATGTTATTCTGTATAGCATTAATATTGTCTGATTGCCAAACGGAAGAACATTCATCAGATCAGTCGCAAAGTACGATTCAAACGGTAAGTATTGATGATGCAAAAAACTTTCTGGCACAGTCAAAGAGTAATTCTGTCGGAAAATCAACAAACAGTCAATTAGAGAATCTGGAATTTGATAAAATTGCGCACGAAAAAATAAAGGGTAGTAATCAGTTATTAACGGTTATTCCTTTTGCGACAAATAGTACGTTTGAGAATAAGAGGATTCTGTTATTGAAAATTGATAACGAAATTAGAACTATTGTTTTTAGTATGTATCCTAATGAAGATGCCGTTAAAGGAAGTTTTTCAGGAAAAATATTTTCTCATACCTTAGATGGAAGTTTTATTACCGGTTTCAGAGCAGAGAACGGAATTATTGTAAGCCAGTTTATTGAGAGTAATGATAGTACGGAAAAAAACAATACAGAGACTAACAAAACATCCACTCGTCGGGTACAATTGAAAGAAGTTGTTGTACAAAACAATTATCGCAACACGGTACATGCTTTGGATATGTTTGGAAGTACCGGTATGTATGGCGATGGTCTTTTTGGTGGTGGAATTGGTAACTCCGGTGGTGGCGGATATTCCTGGGATGCCGGAGGCGGAGGTATTTCAGCACCAACGCCTGTACAAATTATTGATGCATTAACTGGAAAAGCAAAGTGTATTTTTGAAAAATTAAAAAAATCAAGTTCTGGATTTGAAAATGCTATTAAAAAATTTGACGGAGAATTTACAGTAAGTCATCTGAAATTGACTGTTAATGATGCATTACCAGCAGATGTTTATGGTCAAACTCAATTACCCATTAATTTTGTAACAGAAATTCAAATAAGTAATTCTGGTCTTGGCAATTTATCAGATTTAGGAAGTGCAACAGTATTCGCTCACGAGATTATTCATGCTGAGATATATCGAAAAATGTTAGCTGCTGCTCAAATAGGAACTTTAACGCCAGACAGTAGTAATATGTCCCCCCAACAGCAAATAAATTATGTTAACTCTCTAAAAGATAACTTCCCTGGATTATATGATTATTATTATAAAAGATGGAGGTCAACATGGAATCACGAAATGATGGCTAATCATTATAGAAGTACTATTGCTAATATTATTCAGCAGTTTGATAACAATCGATTACCTCGATCTGTATATGAATCGATA
Source organism: Flavobacterium sp. N502540 (assembly GCF_025947365.1). Lineage (NCBI taxonomy): Bacteria > Pseudomonadati > Bacteroidota > Flavobacteriia > Flavobacteriales > Flavobacteriaceae > Flavobacterium > Flavobacterium sp. N502540. The sequence goes on along the minus strand of NZ_CP110012.1, from coordinate 1,130,118 downwards.
GCATGGTTAGGTTTAGGTAAACTAGATACAAATGTTACCACAATTGCTTGGGATAATTTATCTTCGGAACAAAAAGCAATAACTACAAAATTAATTAATGAACATTTTTATAATGGACCCTCAAACTGTAAATAAGTATGAAAAAGAATATTTATCTTTTAGTATTTTTAAGCATTAATTTTATAAATGCACAAACAAAATCAAATGATTATTTTACTCTATACAAAGGAGGAGAAAAATATTTAAAACCCATAAAATATATACTATTTGATAGAGAAAAAAATAGTGAGTTTGAAAAAAAAGAAAGTAAAAGCAAAATTTACTTTTACACACAAGGAGAAAGTTTCATTTTTGATGTAAAAAGACACAAAAAAGATACCTGTTCTATTAATATCTTAGAAAAGCTTACACTCGAAAATACAACAAATTTAAAAGATGAGGCATGCAAGTTTTACGTAGGTAAAAAAGAAGAAGTAGAAAAGAAAAAAAAAATTACTTTGACTTACCCTCCAGTAGGTTGTCAGTCTTATTTTAAGGTTTATATATTAGAAAAAATAAATGCTAAAGAACTAATAAAATATGAAGTAGATTGGAAGTATTCAGATTTTTGATTTTATTTGAAAACAGTACATGCGTTAGATATGTATGGCGATGGTCTTTTTGGTGGTGGAATTGGTAACTCCGGTGGTGGTGGTTATTCCTGGGATATTGGAGACGGAGGTTCTGGTATCAATGCTCCAACGCCAGTACAGATTATTGACGCATTAACAGGAAAAGCAAAGTGTATTAATGACTTATTAAATAAAAGTGGAAACTCTTTTGTACAAAAATTATTAGCCAAATTTCAGGGCGACTCAAAATTCGATATTTCGATTACTTCTAAAGACAAAGTTACTGTTACAAAAAATGGAGTTGTTGAAGAAATAAATGGAAGAACAATACCGCCAGTAGGTAAATTAATAGGTATAGAGATTAGTACCTCTAAAGCAGAAACAAACTCGGCACTAGATGTTACAAGAACAATTTTACACGAATATATACATGCTGATATTTTTAGAAAACTTGGAACAAAACTTGGAAATGATAAAGAAAGTTTAGATTTTAAAACAACATATGATGCCTATAAAAATCAGCATAGCACAATTGCAATATTATACCTTAATGGTATGAAGGAGGCTTTAAAAGGATTTCATAAAAGTGTTCTTACAGATGATTATAATAAATATACTCAGTACTATGGTGAGGAGCCAAGTGATGAATTTTATGAAGCTCTTGCTTGGGGAGGATTAAAAGACGCAAATGTAAAAGCATGGACAGATTTGCCTGAGGACAAAAAAATAGCAATAGAGGCTCTTGCTAAAAGAGTGCCAATGTTAAGTAAAATGGGGCCTTGTACTAACTAATAATTAGAAAAACAGTCGCACTATGAAAGCAGTTATTCTGATCTTATTGTCTTTATTTTCAATCTTCATAAAGGCTCAAGAAAAAACAAAAGACACGCTTTTTTTTACTTACGATAGTAAGTATATTAAAGCACATATTGAAATCCCAAATCATTTTTATATAAAAGATGGTAGTGGTTATATGGACGGAACTTTTCACTTTGTGAAAGCAAAGGTATTAGAAAACCAAACTGTAAAATTAAAAGAAGTCTGTTTGAAAAAATTTGTACATTCTTCTAAATTTTATGATAAGAATAGAAAACGTAGGTTAGATGATTATGCTCTTTGGGAATATTTAAAAAATTACACTATAGTCTTGGTTAAAAGAACAGAAGATAGAAAAGAATACATCCAAGTAGAACCAAGTTTTGAAATTGAATAAATAAATATTGGAATGTATGATTTTTTTTAAGTGAAATGCTTGTTTTTTTATTCGATGCTTGTATTAAAAGATTCAGAATAGACCATCATCGATGGCAGCAAAAAGAAAAAAGAGTAAACCATAAAACAGTTTTAAAATAAAACCGCCGATTTAAATTTTAAATCAGCGGTTTCTTTATACCAACTCACAAGTTGGAACTTTAATTGTAGCCAGTTCCAGTTTGTAAAAATCGAATTGGTATTTGATTTTTTCGGGATCTTCCTGAAAATAGAAAGAAGACGAAAACAAATTTTCATAATAGGCAATTCCGTCTAAGAGATTAGCTTTAAAAGTAGTCCATTTCTTTAATTGGGCATTGGTGATTTCTCCCGAAATATTATTTATTTCGTTCCTAAAATAGTCGATATACATTTTTAATTCCTTTACAAACAGATTAGGCCTGTTATTAGCCCTCAGAATTGATTTGTTTCCATAAATATGTGCCAGCATATCAGACAAAGAAACTTCTTGGTCAAAATAGGCCATATTAGGGCCTGGACAGATAACAACTCCCTGCGCCTGGCCTTTTATCTGAATATCATTTTCTAAATAAGATGCATTGGCCAATCCGACACATAAACAGGCTTTTTCGGTGATCGAAAACATCTCTCTTTCATAAGCTTCCTTCGAAAGACTATTTTTTTTAGCGGCCAATTCTTCCAGTTTAATGTCCTGAAATTTCTTCGAGGCTGTGCAAATTCCATGTGGATCATATTCCTTACTCAGTGCTAGAAATTTTTTCGGGCAGGAACTCCCTGCTTTATTTTGCTCGATTCTTTTTTGCTTTAAAACCTCATTTGTAGTGCCTTTTAAAGTATTAAACGGAACTCCCAGTGGGGAAATGTGGCTCAGATACAAGTCTTTTTCTTTGGCATCCATTAATAATTTACGAGTCGCGGGGTCTACAGAAGTCGCTTCGGGAACCAGTAAAAAAGGAGATCCCCATCCTACAGAGTCTACTTCGTAATTTTGCAATAAAAAATCGTGTTCTTCGGCAGTACCTACACCTCCCTGAACTGTAATTTTTAAAGGCAATGGTGCTTCAGGAACATGAATTTGTTTTTGCTGTAATACCTTTGTCATCAATTCATGTGCAGACTGAATAAGCTGATCCTTTTTCTGCCTGAATTCTTCTAAAATCGGCCCCAGTAAAAGACCTTCAGTGGCAAAAGCATGTCCGCCGCAGTTTAGTCCTGATTCTATGCGGTACTCAGAAACCCACAAGCCTTTTTTGGCTAGAAAATTTCCCTGTATCATAGCCGATCTGAAATCGCTGACTTTTAGAATAATTCTCTTTTTAAGTTCGTTTTTAGTATTGGGAAAGAAATCCGTAAAATTTTCGAAATAGCTGTACAATCTCGGATTCATTCCGGCAGAAAGTACCACTGAAGATTCAAGATCACTATTAGCGAAACCTCGCAAAGCAGCATGAGCATCATTAAATTCAATTGGAAGCTGTTCGTTTTTTTCAAAATTATCTTTGTCGATTTTGGTCATGATATTCACATCAATACAACCGGGTGAAAGATGTGATTCAATATAGTTTTGGATATTTTCTTTAAAAGAAATCCCGTCCCCCAGTAAATTCTGAAACCCCTTTTTGATGTCGGAAGTATTCGGTAACATCGCAATATAGTTTTCTACTGCAGTTTTACTTTCGATTAATTCCGTTTTAAAATTTTCAAATTTCTCTTTCACAATTTTATCGACCAGATTGAGATACGAAGTAATGCGCTGTGCTCTGTAGTCGTGAAATTTTTGACTTATCTCCTCGTACGGAAAATTAAATTTAGTACTGTAAAAATTACGCATCTTTTCAATTAGATCATCATCAGCGATAGAGACTACAGACGAAATACCAAATTGTGCCACTCGAATTGGACTGTCAATTGTATATGCGAGACCCATTACAGGGATATGAAAAGTGTGTAACGATGGTTTTGCCATTTGTTTTTAAATTAAAATAAAAGCAAATGTTGGGAAAATAAACTTCAAAAAACCTGATAAATGTCAGGTTTGCAGTTTATTATTACTTTGACCTTATGCGGAATGAAACTCTTTTGAAGAATAGAGGAATAAATTAAATCAGAATTTGGGTAAAAGACGCTGCAATACTTCTCCATAGAAAATTGTAAAAAGATTTTTCGGGAATTCGCTCCAATTCAACATCAGCAGTTTTAGATGTTGCTCCCGAGTCATCTTTGAGTAATAAATTGGCAACTGCAGTTTTTAGTTTCGCTTCCTTTTCAGGATGTTTCTTTTTAAAGAGTTTTACTTTTAAATTTTCATATTCCAGCAAAGCGTTTCCTTTAACGTTATCATCGTTTCCGTAAAAATCAAATTGATATTTATGAAATTTGCCGGTAAAAGTAGTGTTGATGTAAGGTTTGGTAAAACGTTCCATTGCGGCAACATTGAAACGGGAGATCGTTCCCTCAATGTGAAAACTATCTTTAGGATCGAGAACATTAAAACTCCAATCAACATTTAAAGGAGACGTTTTCATGAACAGGCAGTTGATTTTAATCTTCACATCAGCAGTTTTCTTTAAAGCAAAACCGCTTTTCAGATGGATAGCCTGCAAATTGAAATGATCAAAATTTAGAATCCCGGGACCTTTTGAAAAATCAATTTCTTCCTCATAAACCAATTTTGATTTTACAATCCGGATCGTATCAATCTGCAGAGGGAACTTAATTTTTCGCAATAAAGCATTGTAAAGATACTTTTTACTCAAATCGTCTTTCGGCATTTTATTGCGATAGATATTAGCGTTCAAATGATGAGCAACCAATGAGTTGGCTTTGAAGAAAAACTGCTCTTTTTTAAAACCCCAATCCATTTTTTCAATGTCGGCCGAATCCAGTTTTAGGGTATAAATATCTTTCTCCTTGTCGAGTTTTTGAACAAATTCTTTTCTATTAAATTCAGGCAAATAAGAAAAATTCTTAAGCCTTAGAAATTGATTTTCACTGCTGATTTTGCCAATATTCAGACGATAAAAAGCATTGGGTTTAAAATATAAACTATCACAGACCAAAACATACTTTTCAAAATGCAGGGGGATTTTTTCTTTTAAAGTAGTAGCAGTAACCAAAATTCCTTCGAGCTTTAGAATCATTTTTTTGATGCTAAAAATAGGTTGGTTATGGTTCAGCGAAACCACATCAACACTTCCTTCGTTCAAATAGATATTGGAAACCGCAATTATTTTTTGAAAAGGAGCTATAATTTCTGTCTGAATACTTTTGCTATTGTTTAAAAGCTTTTCCCCTTTTTTATATAAAATAACGCGGGGTTTGTTGATGATGATACTTTCGGCCTGAATAATATCACGAAAGGCCAGATCCCAAATGTTAAAATGACGAATCGTAATGGATTCAATTTTGGCGTAGATTCCGTTTTTTGTTTTGCTGTTCGAAAGCTGATTTTTGGGATGAATCAGTAAGGTTTGCGCGTTGATGCTTCGGCTCCATAACGAGACTTCGATTTTTTCGTAATGAATCGAATAAGCAGTTTTGTTTTTTTCGTGTACAATAAGAGGCAATTGTTTTTTTATCCAATAGTTGAGACCAATATTGAATAAAATCACAAAAAAAAGGATTGAAATGATACCGATCGCTATTTTTTTATAGATTGACATTTATAGTATTGATTTTAAATACATAAATTTAGACTTTTAAAAGAGATGTTTCTTACAGGATTTTAAATTTAAGTTACATCATTGCAAAATCATTTATCATTATACGTTTCATAAATATGAGAAAAATTAAAAAAATTCTGCTGGTTTTATTGGTATTGATTGTTATTCTTGGAATTGGTCTTTGTGCCTACATCTTTCATCTGAAGCCTAAATACGAAGGTGAAGTACAGTTGAAGAATCTCCAGAAAGAAACCACGGTGTATTTTGATGATTTTGGAGTGCCTCATATTTATGCCGATTCTGAAAAGGACGCGATGACGGCACTTGGTTATGTTCATGCGCAGGAACGATTATGGCAAATGGAATTACTTCGAAGAATTGCACCCGGAAGATTATCGGAAATCTTTGGATCGGTTGCACTAAAAAATGATAAATTTTTCTCCGGAATCGGTATAGAAGAAACTTCGGCAAAAGCGATAGCAAAATTAGATCCGAACAGTCAGAGTTATAAAATGACCATGGCTTATCTGGACGGGATAAATCAGTACATGGAAGAGGGAGTAACGCCGATTGAGTTTACCCTGGTAGGAGTGAAAAAAGAAAAATTTACCATAAAAGACGTGTATAATATTTTTGGTTATATGTCTTTTAGTTTTGCAATGGCACAAAAAACAGATCCTTTATTAACTTTTATTCGTGATAAATACGGCGTTGCATATTTAAAAGATTTAGGGATCGAGGGGGAGTTTAATACCACCAGGATCAAAAACTCAAAAGAGAATATCGAAGAATATGCCACCATTTCAAAGTCAGTAGCGGCATTGCTGGAGAATTCACTTATTCCTCCTTTTGTGGGAAGTAACAGCTGGGTTGCGGGACCCACTAAAACGAAAAGTGGAAAAGTGATTTTTGCGAATGATCCGCATATTAGCTTTTCACAGCCTGGGACCTGGTATGAAGCACATTTGGTAACACCGGATTTCGAATTGTACGGTTGTTATCTGGCCGGAACACCGTATCCGTTATTGGCACACAACCGCAATTATGCTTACGGACTGACAATGTTCGAGAATGATGATATCGATTTTTATCAGGAAAGAAATAAAGAAGGTGATTCTAACCAATATCAGACGCCAACGGGTTTTGCAGCTTATACGTCGATTAAAAAAACGATAAAAGTAAAAGATACGTCAGATGTGGTTTTGACGGTTAAATCAAGCCGCCACGGGCCTATCATGAATGATGTGCTGGATCGTTTAGGAAAAAAGAATCCTATTGCAATGTCGTGGGTCTATACACAACAACCCATCCAGATTTTAGATGCCGTTTACGGACTTTCGCATGCTAAAAATAAAGACGATTTCAGAAAAGCAGTTTCGCTTGTAGCGGCACCGGGTTTGAATGTGATGTATGGTGATGCTAAAGGAAATGTGGCATGGTGGGCAACCGGAGCACTTTATAAACATGATAAGGGAGTGAATACTTTTCTTATTTTGGACGGTGCCAGTGGCAAAGACGATATTAAAGAACATTTAGATTTTTCGAAGAATCCTTGTGCCGAGAATCCAAAATGGGGTTATGTGTATTCTGCCAACAATCAGCCTGAGGCTATTGATGGCTTTTTATATCCGGGATATTATTTGCCAGAGGATCGTGCCAAAAGAATTTCAGGTTTGATGGATGCAAAATCAGATTGGGATAAAGAAGCCATCAGTAAGATGATTTTTGATAATACTTCACTAGTTTCACCGGGAGTGGTGCAGCGTTTAATTTCGACTGTAGCCGGAAGTTCGCTTTCAGCAGAAGAAAAAGAAGCAATAAATGCTTTGCAATCATGGAAAGGAACCAATAATACGGAGGATGTTGGACCAACGATTTACAATAAATGGGTTTATCTGTATCTGAAAAATACTTTTGAAGATGAGATGGGAGCCGATAACTTCAGTTTGTATCTTGATACCTCACTGGGGAAACAAATCATTGCAAGACAAATTCAGAATGAAAATTCCGTTTGGTGGGACAACATCAAAACCAAGAACGTAAAAGAAACCAGAAGCGATATTGTTTCAAAATCCTTCCATGAAGCAATAGTGGAACTTCAGGAACAATTTGGAAATCAGGTCGCAGATTGGAACTGGGGTAAAGCACACACCGTTGAACATGAACATCCTTTGGGGAAAGTAGCAGCTTTGCGCAGTTTGTTTAATGTAGGGCCATTTGCAGCTCCGGGATCGAATGAAGTAATAAACAATCAGTTTTTCGGATTCAATAAAGAAGGAAAGTATCACGTAAAAGGCGGACCATCAACCAGAAGAGTAGTTGATTTTTCTGATATCGAAAATAGCTGGAGTATTTTGCCAACAGGACAATCGGGTAATCCGTTCAGTAAACATTATGACGATCAGGCCGAGATGTACAATGCCGGTAAATTCAGAAAGATGAAACTGAACAAAGAAGAGATTATAAAAACATCCACCAAATTAGTTTTGAAACCAAAAGCGAAGTAGTGCTTTTGGTTTCAAGTTTCAGGTTTCAAGTTTGAAGTTTCAAGTTTGAAGTTTCAAGTTTGAAGTTCCAAGTTTTACATTTCACATTTCACATTCAACATTTCACTTATACCTGCCGGGAAATAGTTTTTTAGTTTTAGGATTGCTGGTTTTACCGCAAAGTGCGCAAAGTCTTTTCGCAAAGATTCGCAAAGTTTCTTTTGCGTTTTTATGATTACATCTTTGTCAAAGTGTAAGCTTTGACAAAGATTAAAACCTTAGCAACTTAGAACCTCAGAGCCTCACAACCTAAAAAGAACCTCTGTCACTCTGGGCCTTTGCAACTCTGAACCTACTTATACCTCCCCCGAACAATATCATTTGCAAATATTTCGAGATTATAACCCAGCGCATCGTTGGTGACCATGACATTGGTTGTTTGATAGGCAGTATCTTGCTGATAGGTTTTTAAAAGTGTTTCCAATTCTATTTCATTATAAAAAGCAAATATATTATAAACGGCGTCCCGGAAGTTTTTGTAGTCGATACTCTCCGTTATTTCAATCGTTTTTTGATCGTTCCATTTTTCTTTAAGGGCAGCTTCGCTAATAGTTGCCAGGCAAAAATCAGTCACATAATTTTTGTAACGGGCAGCTTCGACAATTTTATCAATGATAATTTTGTTTTGCTGACTGGGCATCGGGACGGTCTTGGTTGAGGTTTGGGCATTACCGATAAGCGGAATAAACAGGCATAGTACGAGTACTAAAAGAGTTTGTGTCTTTAATTTTTTCATAGGTTAATAAAAACAGTTCACAACAGTTCTTGTTGTAAATCACGTTGATTTGAGGGTTTACTTTTGTTTTTTTGGGCAGCGCTAAAATAGTTCTTTTAATGCTAAATTATCGAATGTGACTGTTAGAAATTGTAACAAAAAAAAGCTGCTAAAACTGATTCAAAATCAATTTTAGCAGAGTTTTTTATAGAGGTTTGCTGAGAATTATTTCGTTTTGTTTTTGGAAATTTCTTCTAAGACCTTTTTCCCGTTTTCATTTGAAGGATCCAGTTCAACTGATTTGGAATAATTTGCAATCGCAAGTTTTCTGTCCCCATCAGCCAAATAGGCTTCCCCTAAACTATCATACACATTTCCGGATTTTGGAAAAGTCTCCGCATTCATTTTAAAAACTTCAATAGCTTCTTTCTTTTTTCCGCTTTGCAGCAATTGATAGCCGGCTTCGTTCATATCGTTTTCTTTAATAACAAAAGTGGGATCATTCTTTAGCTTTTTATAAGTGTCAATTCCGGCTGTGACACCTTTTGTAGAGAAAATATCTAACAAATCGGCTGCTAATGATTTTCTGGCAGGTTTATAAGGCTGGTTGTATAAAATAGCACGAATAGCAGTGTTCATTTCGCCCAAAACAGTGTTACCTGTATTGTTAAGTAAAACGACTAGAATTTTATCGGCAGGAACACGTGATATGAGCGTGTTAAATCCGTTAATTCCTCCACCGTGCTCCGTAACTTTCAGTTTATCTTTACTGCCATTATTAGCTTCTGAAATAAACCATCCGTAACTGTAAAAATCTCCCCAGGCTTTTATATACGGTTTAAAAAGAGACTCCATAGATTTCTCTGAAAGCAATTTAGTGGTGTAAAGTGCCTGATCCCATAAGTACAAATCTTCGACAGTAGAATATAAAGATCCCGCCGCATATGGAATACTCATGTCAATGAAAGAAGAATTGACAAAATTTTTGCCTTGTTTTTCATAACCCGCAGCTCTGTTTTTAAGGATAACTTCACTATGATCAAAACCTGTATTTACCATTTTTAAAGGAGTAAGAATAGTTTCCTGTAAATATTGTTCGTAGGTTTTACCGGTAACTTTTTCGATAATATACCCCAAGAGGAAATATCCGGAATTACTGTAGTTGAATTTTTCGCCCGGTTTAAATTCCAGAGGCAATTTATTAAATGTTTTTACAAAGTCTTCCGGAGTATAAGGATTACGGCTTTTATCTCTAAGGAAATTTGGTGTAGCAGTATAATTTGGAATTCCTGAGGTATGCGTAAGTAAGTGATGAAGTGTTATTTTGTCGCCGGTTTCTTTAGGGTAATCCGGTAAGTAAGTAGTGATAGGAACGTCCAGTTTTAGTTTTCCGTCATCCACTAATTTTAAGATTAAAAAAGCAGTAAATTGTTTGGTGATCGAGCCCAATCTGAATTTGGTATCAGGCTGATTCGGAATATCCCATTCCATATTGGCTGAGCCAAAACCTTTTTTAAAAATTACCTTTCCATTTTCGGCAACCAGTGCCGAACCATTAAATTGACCATATTGATTATAGGTAGTTAATAATTGGTCAATTTGTTTCGCTTTGTCCTGTGCGGAGGTAATGTTCAAAGCGAAAAATAGTAGAATAACGCTGAGAACAACTAGTTTGATTGGTTTTTGCATGTTGATTGATGATTAAGGTTAGTAAATCAGTGATTGATTTTTGATTTGATGATTGAAACTCTTTAATCTGTTCAGGATTATGTCGTTGTCTTTAGTTAGACGACGAAATTTCAATTAGGTTTCAGGATCAATCCTTTTTTTATCTTTTTCTTAACACTCTTGCGGGAGAGCATAGACCGAGAACTGCCAGGAACTACTATATAAAGGCCTATGCTCATAACTAACAAATTTCTTTTAAACCAATAATTGTTTATGCAAATAGAACTTTACTTAAAAATAACACAATAAGAATACATAGTTTTATCATAGATTTTCGAATAATGATTTTGTACACATCACTTTTTGAATTAAGATTTACTTGGTTTCAATTTCAATTATTTTCTTCCCTTTTTCACCCATATAATGTGTAAGGATTTTTTCGTAAACCTTATATCCATCATCAACATTGGTGAAAATAATCAGACCTTGTTTGGTTTTTGGAAGTAACAGGAAAATTGTCTGAACCCCATTGTCAGCCCCACCATGCGATAAGGCATAATCGTTATTTCCTAAATCATAAATTTCAAAACCCAGTCCGAAGTACTTGTTTTTTTTGGTTTGAACCTGATGGGAAGTCATGTCTTCAAAAACTTTTTTGCTCAATCCATCGCTGTTCATCACGCTGCATAAAAATGTTCCGTAATCTTCAATAGTCGTTAGTAAATCATCGGCAGCATTTGCAGTTTTGTTTTTAGTAGGTTCATAAGCATTCCCTTTATTGTCGTAACCAATGGCATATCTGGATAAATCAATTTTATCGTTCCAGACCAACTGAGTGTCGTTCATTTTTAGAGGTCTAAAAACCAATTCACTGGCTAACTGATCCAGCGTTTTGTGAAATTTCTTCTCTAAGGCCCTTCTCAAATACTCTAAACCTTCTCCCGAATATTGGTATTTTGTTCCGGGTTTAAATTTAAAATCCAGTTTGCCTGATTTGTTCATAAATCTCCAATTCGGAAAACCGGTTTGATGACTTAAGACAATTCGAGTCGTTAGTAATTTTGTATTAGGATCATTTGCAATATCCGGATCTGTCCAGTATTTGTATAGAGGCTCGTCGAGATCCCATTTTCCGGAACTTACTAATTTTAAAGTGACCATTGCAGTAATTGGCTTAGTCAGAGAAGCAACATTCCAAATGGTATTATAAGGTGCTGCAACTCCTTTTTTAAGTTCACCAAAGACTTTTACTTCCTGTAGTTTCCCATCATTGATCAGACCAATTCCCAGTGCCGGAATATTGTTTTGTACCAGCCATTTTTTAATGGCAGCATCGTTGTCAAAAATATCCGATTTGGTACCCGCTGTATTGGTCTCCTGATGATCGTAGCTAAGAGATCTTTTAAGTTTCCAATCACCATTTTCTAAAATCCATAGATGAGTAAATCGTGCAGTGCTGCCAAATTTCTCCTTCACGTCTGCAAAAGATTCATTTTTTCCTGCTGATTTTTCGTAAAACTGATGAATTCCCATTTGTATGGCACCATATAACACGCCTTTTTGATATAACGGATAAACTTCGGTGCTGCCAGGAACCAGGTATCTTCTGGCTTTGTAAGTTTCAACCGATTTACATAAGCCTTTTTTGAGATTGACTAAAAAAAGAGCCTTATCCGAAGGGCCGTCCTTGTCGTGATAAAATTCAAAACTGTCACTGTAAAGATTTTCAAACTGGCTAATGTCACAGGTATTAAAGCCAACATTAAAAAGAAGACTGTCTCTTGACATAATGATCTTATACAATTCGGAGTTTTTTTCTTCCTGAGAAAACCCGATTTGAGAGTGGAAAAGTAATACTCCAATTAAAAAAACTTTTAACGGGAAAATAGATGGATTGATTTTCATTTTATATTTGGTTTGATTGATTGATGATTTTGCAATAGTACTGCAATCCAAAACCTAAAAATTGTACAAATGCGAAAATCTTATCTTTTTTTAGAAAGAAAGTACAAACTGGAGTTGAATGTTTTTGGAGTTGTTTTCATGACTCCTTTAAATTGTTTTATAAAATGCGACTGGTCAAAATACTTATTGTAAAGTGCAACCTCTGTCAGACTGAGTTTTTCAGGATTCGAATGCACCATTTGATCTACGGATTTTCTGAACTTCAGAATCTGAATGTATTTTTTAATCGTAAGCCCTGTCGCCGTTTTAAACTTCATCTGCAACAATCGCTGAGAGACCTTTAAAATCTCCCCAATTTCCGAAACCGAAATTTCTTCGTTGTGATGTTTTATAATCTCGCAGATTTTCTCGATGGTATTTTTCTCTGAATGTAAAGCACACAATTCTTCAAAATAAACATTTATAGCCTGCAGTAAATTTTCAGTAACAGCATCCGTTTGTATTTTAAAGGGAAGTTCTTCACGATTAATCCTGATAATCGAATCGCTAAAATGGCTCAAATCATATTGCGGAAACATCGAAAGCGTCCAGGGCTGCAATTGAATGATGGTAACTTTGGTTTTAGACCCTAGGTGAACGAGAACCTTGTTAGTCATTTGCGAACAAAAGTAAAAGCCTTCGTTCATCTCGTATTTTCGCTTACTTGTGTGAACTTCTATGTGGGTTCCGCTAACAATAGCAAGATTGAAACAGCCGTTAGGTAAAACGAGTTTGTTTTCAATTGTCGTTTCGCCACCGTAATTATCCAGACACCAGATCTTGGTAACAAACCGCTCGCTTTTTTCGCTTACATAATGTTCTGAATATAGATTCATTTTGAGATTATGTTTGGATGAGTTATGACCTACGCTTTTTCGACGGTGCAATACAGTAAATAATTTTGAATTCTTTCTAAAAGTCTTTTTTCTAAATAAGCGTTGCCGCCTTTAAGTGTATTTAGTATTTGTACCGCTTGTTTATGATATTCTTTTATCTTTTCCACAGTCCAGTTTTCCGGCGGAACCTGTAAATTAGTTATTCTGTCAGCTAATTTCACAGCCCATACCTCTTTTGATAATGCTTTAATTCGGACCAGACTATCGGTCATTCTTTCTTCTTTAGGTATTTTAGAATTCTTGGTTAGTGCCAGGACAGCCTGAGCGATTTCTTCATCAAATTCCGCTGCAATTTCTTCAAATGTAGTTGCTGTATCTTCAAGAATGTCGTGGAGTAATGCAATTTGAATTGCAAATGCAGTATTAAAAGACGTTGTATTTTGCGAAGCAAATAGAATTTCCATGGTTACATTGCTTAAATGAACAACATACGGTAAATTGGTTCCGGGAATTACTTGATTTTGATCAGCATGTCTTTTTGCAGCAAATTTTAGCGTTCTTTGATAGATAGTCTGTAATTCAGTCATAGAAGAGGTACTTTAGAAGAAGCTAAAATACCATTTTTCTATCACAATAGTTGAGGCGCTTTTCCTATATAAATTCAGGAAAGTAATTTGTTTTAACTGCTTGCCAGTCTTCAGGAATAATACTGTAATAAACATCATCTTTGCTTTTTCCTTCCGAATCGATATAATTGTTTCTAAAAAGACCTTCTTTGGTTGCTCCTAGTTTTTCAATTGCTCGTTGTGACTTTTTGTTTTCAAGATCAGTGCTGAATTGTATTCTTCTGAATTGAATGGCTTCAAATCCAAAATTTAGCAACTCAAATTTACAGGCTTTGTTTAAGCCGGTTCCCTGAAATTTTTCTCCGTACCAGGTCCAGCCAATTTCACACTTCTGACTTGCATGATTCAGGTAGCCGTATCTGGTACTTCCTGCAACCCGGTTGGTAGCTTTATCAATGATTAAAAAAGGATAGCAAATTCCCGATGCTTTTTGTTCCAGAGTGTTTTGAATGTAGTTTTCAAAATCTTTTTCATCGCGAACGTACATGCCCATGTATTTCCAGATCCCATCGTCAAAAATGATTTCTTTGAGTTCAATGTTTCTTTCACTCTCAAACGGAATTAATAGTACTTTTTCGTTTTTCAGGATAATTTCTGATTGTAAAATTGTGCTGTTCATGATTCTGATATATATTAAGGTAAAACCGAAAGCGAATGTAAGAGTTTAAATTTTTTAGATAAATCGAATAAAATAACATTTTGTTATATTTGTAAATCAACCCTGAATCCTGGTAAAAATTGAAACGGTTGTGGGGCGCTACAGTAAATAATTTATTTATTTTAAAGCTTATGTACAATTATTACTTATTTTTACGATCTTATATTTAGATTTTTCTTGATGCAAACTCCACTAAAAATTGCTGTTGTTGGTTCCGGATTAGTAGGATCACTCTTGGCGATTTATCTTAAAAAAGCAGGCCATACCGTTCATGTTTATGATCGTAGTCCCGATATCCGTAAAATTAATTTCTCAGGTCGTTCTATAAATCTGGCAATGTCAAACCGGGGCTGGAAAGCGCTTGACGGCGTTGGTGTTGGAGATGCCGTGCGGGAAATCGCTATCCCAATGGACAAACGCGCCATTCATTTGGTCGATAAACTCAATTTTCAGAATTATGGGCAGGAAGGCGAGTCCATTTATTCCATTTCCAGAGGAACTTTAAATCGGAAAATGATTGATCTTGCGGAAGAAGCCGGTGCAGAATTTCTTTTCGAACAAAAAATCTGGGACGTAACATTAAATGATGCTACATTGCACATAGGTGAAACGGAAAGAGGGGAGTGGGAAGAGAAAAAGTACGATATGGTTTTTGGTGCCGATGGTGCTTTCTCGAGAATACGACACAGAATGCAGCGTCAGAGCATGTTCAATTATTCCCAGGAATTTTTGAATATGGGGTACAAAGAGCTAAACATCCCTGCAAATGCTGATGCTTCACATAAATTAGATAAAAACTCTTTTCATATATGGCCACGTGGCGAATACATGTTAATTGCACTTCCTAATCTCGATGGAAGTTTTACCTGTACTTTGTTTATGCCTTTTGAAGGCGAAAATTCATTCGCATCGCTTACAGATCGTAAAATGGTTGAAGACTTCTTTTTGAAGAATTTCCCCGACTCAATCGAAGTAATCCCAAAGTTGGCCGAAGATTTCTTTAAAAATCCAACCAGTACTTTGGTAACCATGAAATGTTTTCCGTGGACATACGAAGATAAAATTGCTTTAATTGGAGATGCTTGTCATGCTATTGTTCCATTTTACGGACAAGGAATGAATGCAGGTTTTGAAGATATTACCGTTTTAAGTGAAATGATCGGGAAATATGGAGACGACTGGAAGAAAATCTTCTCCGAGTATCAAATTTCACGTAAACCAAATGCCGATGCGATTGCCGAATTGTCTTATCGCAATTTCATGGAGATGAGTACCAAAACGGCCGATGAAAAATTCTTATTGCAAAAGAAAATTGAGAAAGCATTCTCAGATAAACATCCTGATAAATGGATTCCGCTTTACAGTCGCGTAACCTTTAGTGATCGTCCTTATTCCGAAGCTTTGGCAATTGGCGATTTTCAAAATGTAATAATGGAAGAAGTTTTACGAATAGAAAATATTGAAAATATCTGGAACAGTCCGGAAGTAGAAAATAAGATTCTGGAATTACTTCAGAAATAAATCAATCTCAAAAATCAATCTCAAAAAGCAATATCAATATCAATAACAATAACAATGACAATGTCTCCATCAGTTTTAAATTGATTTTTGACATTGTCATTGATTTTTGATAGGTTATTTTTTGAATATTTTTGATAAAACTCCAAAAACACCTCTTATAAAAGTAGCGCTGGTAACCACTTTTAAAACCGATTTACCAACTACACTGGCTGTGCTTGGTTCAGATTTAGATGATTTTGTCGGTGTTTCTTCTTCCTGTTCTGCAGCCGCCTGAGTGGCATCTTCAATTTTCTTAGTCAGAATTTCATAAGCGCTCTCCCGATCAATTTCTTCAAGGTATTTTTTTACGAGTTTCGATTTGCAGTTGATCCCTTCAATTTCTTCAGCAGTTAACACATCCATTCGACTCATAGGTGCACGCATCATAGTCGCTACAAGCGGAGTAGGGACTCCCTTTTCATTCAATGCTGTTACCAAAGCCTCTCCAATTCCTAAACTCGTTAGTAACTCATCTGTCTTGTAATAAGGAGAAGTTGGATAATTGTCTGCTGTTTTTTTAATCGCCTGACGGTCATTGGCAGTAAAAGCTCTTAGCGCATGCTGAATTTTTAAACCCAATTGTGCCAATACACCACTCGGAACGTCCATTGGATTCTGAGTTACAAAATAAATTCCAACCCCTTTAGAACGTATTAGTTTTACAATCGTTTCGATTTGTTCCAGAAGAGCCTTGCTGGCTTCATTAAAAATTAAATGTGCTTCATCAATAAAAATAACCAGTTCTGGTTGAACAACATCTCCTTTTTCCGGCATTTGCTGATAAATCTCAGCTAATAAACTCAGCATAAAAGTCGAGAACAATTTAGGTTTGTCCTGAATATCCGTCAAACGAATAATGTTTACGTAACCCTTTCCGTTTTCATCAATTCGCATTAAATCATCAATTTCAAACGAAAGTTCACCAAAAAACAGATCACCGCCTTGCTGCTCTAATTCTATAATTTTTCTCAGAATCGTTCCTGTGGTTGCGGTTGAAATTTTACCATAATTGGCGCTTATTTCATCTTTGCCTTCCTCGGTGATATAATTAAGGACCTTTTTAATATCCTTTAAATCTAATAATGGCATTTTGTTATCATCACAATATTTAAAGATAACGGCAACCACACCCGCCTGTGTATCATTCAGATCTAAAATTCGGGAAAACAATACCGGTCCGAACTCCGAAACAGTAGCTCTTAAGCGAACGCCATTTTGTTTAGAGAGTGACATTAATTCAACAGGAAAAGAAGCTATATTATAAGGTATGTTTATTTTGGCATGACGCTCCGTTATAAAACCCTCCTCTTTACCTTCTTCAGCGATTCCGCTAAAGTCACCTTTAATATCCATCATCAAAACAGGAACTCCCATATTCGAAAGCTGCTCAGAGAAAACCTGTATTGTTTTGGTTTTTCCGGTTCCCGTTGCCCCTGCAATCAGCCCGTGGCGGTTTAATGTTTTTAGAGGAATTTTGACATGAGCTTCTCCAAGTGGTTCTCCGTCCAGAATGGCACTTCCAAGAACAATACTGTCGCCCTTTGAAGAATAACCATTGTTGATATCCTGAATGAAATTGTCTTTTTTATTCATGTTTTTATTTGTAATTTAGATGATTATAAGAGGTTTGTCAGGTTTATTAACATTTTAGGCTCATTTTCTTTAGTAGGAAAAAACTTTTTCGGGTTAAAAAAAATATAAAAAACAATTTCGCAACTTTTTAAGAAGATATCAATGGAATGTTTGAATATTTACTAAAACGTTGTAATTTTCCCATTATTAGCCCTTATTTTTGTTTTATCTAAAAAATGATATCGGCAATTTAATGAGATATTTTTTAAATTGACGTTAAATTTCCTTCAATTAAATTAAAAAAAGTTTTTTTATTTAAACTAAACGTATAAATTTGCTCCTCTACAAGTTAAATATAACTAAAAAATAAAAATTATTTAAAACTATTAAAATTAAAAAAAATGGCAAACGTT
Source organism: Flavobacterium sp. N502540 (assembly GCF_025947365.1). Taxonomy (NCBI): domain Bacteria; kingdom Pseudomonadati; phylum Bacteroidota; class Flavobacteriia; order Flavobacteriales; family Flavobacteriaceae; genus Flavobacterium; species Flavobacterium sp. N502540. Next base: position 1,112,074 of record NZ_CP110012.1, on the reverse strand, counting down.
AAAGTTAAAAAAGAAAGCACTTCAAATGGGGGAGGAATGATTTCAGGAATCATTATTGCAGCATGTGTTTTTGTTGGATGGTTAATCTGGAAATTCGTTATGGGAGATTCAGCTAACTTTGAAGGAGGAAATCCAGAAACAGGTCACCCGATTAATACTTTAGGAATGGTATATAAAGGAGGTTTTATCGTACCAGTTTTATTAGGGATGCTTTTAATGGTTGTTGTTTTTTCTATTGAGAGATTTATCGTTATCGGTAAAGCTGCTGGTAAAGCTAACTTAGATGCATTTATGAAAAATGTACAAGGAAGCATTAAAGAAGGAAACATCGAGGCTGCTATCGCTTCATGTGACAAACAACAAGGTTCAGTTGCAAACGCAATTAAATCTGCTTTGATTAAATATCAAGATGTTAAAAAAGAAGGTTTCAACAGTGAAGAAGCTTCAGAAGTAATTCACAAAGAAATCGAAGAGGCTACTTCATTAGAAATGCCAATGTTAGAAAAAAATATGACTATTATCTCTACTTTAGTATCTTTAGGTACATTAGGAGGATTATTAGGAACTGTATCAGGGATGATTAAAGCGTTTGGTGCGTTAGCTTCTGCTGGAACTCCAGACCAGGCTGCTCTTGCAACAGGTATCTCTGAGGCACTTATCAACACTGCAACAGGTATCTCTACTTCTATCTTTGCAATTGTTTCTTACAACTTCTTTACTGCTAAAATTGACGATTTAACTTACTCTATCGATGAGGCTGGTACTACAATCGTGAATACTTACAGAAAATTCAGAGGAAGTTTAAAACAATAATTAATTTTTGATATATAAATAATTAGATTTAATTATATCAAAATAAAATAAAAGATAATGGCTAAAATTAAAATGAAAAAGAAGTCAACATCGACAGATATGACTGCCATGTGTGATGTTGCGTTCCTTTTGCTTACGTTCTTTATCTTGACTGCAACTGCTAAAGTGCCTGAAGCACTTCCTGTAGATATGCCTTCTTCTACTGTTCAAAGTAAATTACCAGATTCTGATTTGGCAATTATTACAATTGGAAAAGGAAAAGACGGAAAAAGCAAAGTGTTTTTTGATATCAAAGGAAGAGAGATTCGTAAAAGAACTCTTGAAGGTATGGGAGCAAAATTCGGAGTTACTTTTTCTGAAGATGATAAAGCTAAATTTGCCTTAATGGATGACTTCGGTGTTCCGGTAACAAATTTAAAGCAAATCATCGATATGAAAGCGGCTGATAGAACAAAAGCAGATCAACCGGGTATTCCAATCGATTCTTTAGACAATCAATTAAAAGAGTGGCTTTTAGTTTCTAGAAGAGCTGCAATTGATCTTGATGACAAAGAATTGCAAATTGCAATCAAAGGAGACGCTAAAGAACAATATCCACAAATCAAAAAGATTATGGATATTTTACAAGATCAGAAAATCAATTCCTTTAACTTAGTTACAGGTATGAGAGGAAAAGACTTTTAATTAAAAAAGATACACTAAAATGGCTGAATTAAATACCGGCGACGGTGGTGGCGGAAAAGGTGGCAAAGTAAGAAGTAAAAAGCAGAATTCGAAAGTCGATTTAACGGCGATGGTAGATTTGGCATTCTTATTGATCACATTCTTTATGTTAACCACATCGTTGTCAAAACCTCAATCGATGGATTTGTCTCTGCCAGATAAAGATCCAAATGATAAGACACCACCAGTTAAAGTTGATGAGAATCGTACGATGACTGTTATGGTTGGTGAAAACAATAAATTGGTTTACTATATGGGGTTGTTAGCTTCACCTAAGGTTGGACCTAAAGATATTGCATATGGTAAGGATGGTATTCGTAGGGAACTATTAAAGCAAAAGAAAGAAGTATTAGCTTATTCTGCTAGTATAGGAAAACCTAAGAATGGGATTATCGTGATCATTAAGCCAACTAAAAAATCAACTTATCGCAATTTAGTGGATATGTTAGATGAGATGGCTATAACTGGAGTAGATACTTATGCGATTGTTCCTGAGTTTACACCAGAGGAAACAAAATTGATTGATAAACAATAAGGGTTATCTTTTCTGAGCATCCTAAAATAATCAAGAAAAATGAAATTAGATATAATTAAAAATCAGTGGCTTGATATCGTATTCGAAGGACGTAATAAGATATATGGTGCATATGAGCTAAGAAAAGCGAACAATAAAACTACGGTAAGAGCTCTTATCATAGGTTCAGTTATTTTTAGTTTTGCTGTTGCAGCTCCTCTTATTGCAAGTTACTTACCGGATTCTAGTGAAGACGAGATCAATACAGATATTAAGATCGCTACAGTGAAGTTACCTCCTAAAAAAGAGGAAGTAAAGCCAAATCAACCACCACCACCACCACCACCACCAAAAGTGGATCAGGTAAAGTTTGTGAAGCCGGTTGTTGCTAAGGCAAATGAAGTTACTGAAGATCCTCCAAAAATTGAGGAACTTAAGGACAAAAAAGTGGGTAACGAAACCATCAAAGGAGATCCGGATGCAGTTTTAACTGTGGATGAGCCAGTTGGTAAAGGACCAGTTACAGAGATCATTGCAGAAGATAACAACGTTTATAATACTGCAGGTATCGAAGTAAAACCAGATTTCCCTGGAGGAATTGAGAAATTCTACAAATTCGTAGGAAACAATTACAAGACTCCGGAAGAAGAAGGTTTAAAAGGTAAAGTTTATGTTACTTTTGTAGTTGAAAAAGACGGTTCATTAACCGACATTAAAGTTTTAAGGGATATCGGTTACGGTACAGGAGCAGAAGCAATTCGTGTTCTTAAAAAGTGTCCAAAATGGACTCCCGGCGAGCAAAATGGTAAAAAAGTTAGAGTACTTTACTCTCTGCCTATTACTATTCAATCTGCAGAATAATGTTAAAAGATATACTTAATAATATTCAGAAGAAATCGCTCAAAGAGCGATTTCTTCTTGTTTTAGGAATACTGTTCTTTTTAATATATCTTGTACTCGGTTTAATGATCATGTTTTGGGAGAAACTTCCGCTAAATATGGAGCAAAAGTATAGATATGCTTTTGGAGGATTATTGATAGTGTATTCGGCCATTCGTTTTTTGAGATTAATTAATTCAAACGCAGAATAATTATGTTAAAGTATAGTAAGATTGCAGGCTTGGTTGTTTTTGTCTTTTTGTTTGCCATGTGCAACCAAAAAAGTAAAAACGATAAGGAAACAATTTTAAAAGGAGCAATCGATATTACCGTCGATGAAACTATAAAGCCTATTGTAGACGATCAGGTTGCTGTCTTTGAAGGAACTTATTACGATGCAAAGATTACCGTGAAGCCTAAGTCAGAAGCGGAGCTTATAAATGATCTGCTCAATCAGAAAGCTACAGTAGTAGTGACAACGAGAGATTTGACTAAAGAGGAATTGGTTAAATTTGAAAAAAGTAAAATAAAACCCAGAGTTACCCCTTTTGCAACAGATGCAATAGCTTTTATTTCGAACAAAGGCAATAATGATACATTAATAGCGTTGAAAACGGTAATCGATTTTATGCAGGGTAAACCAGACGCAAGAATTAAAGGACTAGTGTTTGATAATCCAAACTCAAGTACCGTACGTTATATGAAAGAACTGGCAAAAGTGAAAGATGTTCCTGTAAAAGGAGTGTTTTCTTTTAAAACGAACGATGAAGTTATTAAATTTGTATCTGAGAATGATGGTATGATCGGGGTAGTGGGTGTAAATTGGCTTTCTCAGCCGTCGCCAAACATGGCTGAAGTGGTTAAGAAAATAAATGTATTGAGTGTTAAAGGATTAAACAGTAATCAATATTACAGCCCAACTCAGAATGATCTTGCAGAAGTGAAATACCCTTTGGCACGTGATTTGTTTATCATAAATTGCCAGGGTTATTCTGGTTTAGGAATGGGGTTTGCATCCTTTATTGCCGGCGATATTGGACAGAGGATCGTTTTGAAATCAGGTTTGTTACCGGTTAGAACTCCTGGAAGAAAGCTTAAAATAAGGAATCAAATAGTAAAAGATAAAGAATAAATTAATTACAATTAGAGATGAATAAATTTAAAATTTTTAGTCTTGCCTTAGTTGCTTCAGCTACTGTAGTAAAAGCGCAAGATATCAAAGAAGCTAAAAAAGCAATCGATGCTGAGCAATTTCAAAAAGCAAAGTCATTGCTAAAATCAATCATCAAAGCAAAACCTTCTGATGGAGAAGCTAATTTTGTTTTAGGTAATGTGTATTTAAATCAGGCAATCATTGATTCTGCTAAAATTTATTATGCAAATGGTTTACAGGCATCAGATAAGAAAAGCTTAAATTATATTGGATTAGGTCAGTTAGATCTTGATGCGAAGAATGCTGCTGCGGCTCAGGCAAATTTTGCTTTGGCTACAAAAGATATGAAGCGTAAAGATGTAGAGGAATTTATTTACATTGGTAGAGCTTATATGAATTCTTCTTCACCAGATTATACAAATGCTATAGCTACTTTGAAGCGTGCATTGGTAATTGATCCTCAAAATGCAACAGCGCTTTTAGCTATTGGTGATGCATACTACGGAGCAAACAATCAAAACGATGCTTACAAGGCATACCGTGATGCATTTACGGCTGATCCAACGCTTTTAAGAGCAAAAATGCAGCTTGGAGTTTTGTTAAAAGGTGCTAAATCTTATGATGAAGCAATTAAATCTTTTAATGAAGTAATTGCTTTGAACGCTAATTATGGTCCGGTTTACAGAGAGTTAGCTGAGACTTACTATAAATGGGGAAGAAATAAACCATCTACTTCTAAAGTTAACATGCAAAATGCAATTACAAACTACGAGAAGTATTTAAATCTTACTGATTACTCTTTAGATTCTAAAATGCGTCACGCAGATTTCTTGATCTTGGTTAAGGATTATAAAAGTTTAGAGACTGTTGCAAACAAAATGATTGCTGAGGATAAAGTAAATCCTAGAATTTTCAGATATTTAGGTTATGCTGCTTATGAGAATGGAAATGTAGATGTAGCGATCAAATCTATTGAAGATTATATCAAAGTACCTTCTAACAAGGTAATTGGTAGAGATTATTTGTATTTAGGTTTGTCTAAAATTAAAAAAGGAACTGCTGCTGACGGAATTGTTGAGCAGGCTTCTTTTGATGCTGGTGTAGCTGATATCAAAAAAGCGATAGAACTTGAGCCTTTAGTAGTTGAAGAATTATCTGATTTAGGAAAAGCTTTGTTCGGGAAAAAACAATTTGCTCAGGCTGCTACCATTTTAGAGCTTGGAACAACGAACAAAGAGTCTAAAAACTATTTAGACGATAATATTTACTACGGTATTTCTCTTTATTATGCTAACGCAAATAAAACAAATGGAGCTGCAGATGCTGTAGCTTTAGGAAAAGCGGAAGCTGCTTTTGACAGAATCTTAGAAGCTTCTCCAACTTATAATGAGGCTTACTTATACAAAGGTAGAATCAACAACTTGTTAGAAAAAGATGATTTAATCATTAAAAACTACGAAGAGTACGTAACAAGAATTACTGCAAAAGGTGCTGAAGAATTGGCTAAGCCGGCTACAGTTAAAAAAGTTGTAGAAGCTTACAATAGTATCGGTGCTAGTTATGCAAATACTGATAAAGCAAAAGCAATTGAGTATTTCAATAAGAGTTTAGTTTTAGACCCTGCAAATACTTATGCTGCACAATCTGTAAAAGCTTTGAAATAATATAAATTTACAGTCAAATATAAAACCGGTAGTTTCTTTGAACTATCGGTTTTTTTTGTTCCGTATTTAATTGACTATCTTTGCACTTTAAAATAGAATAATGTTATCAAAAGAAATACAATTAGAAGTAAATAAAGGAGCGATGTTGCCTTTGATGGAAGAATTTTATACCATTCAGGGAGAAGGGTTTCATACCGGGACAGCCGCTTACTTTATACGAATTGGAGGTTGTGATGTAGGTTGTCACTGGTGTGATGTGAAGGAAAGTTGGAATGCTGAGTTACATCCGCCAACAAGTATTGATTTAATTGTAAATAATGCATCAAGTCAGGCTGATACTGTTGTGATTACGGGTGGTGAGCCTTTGACATGGGATATGAGTTTATTGACGCAGCGGTTGAAGGATAAAAACATGAAAGTTCATATCGAAACTTCAGGAGCTTATCCGTTATCGGGTACTTGGGACTGGATTTGTCTTTCGCCTAAAAAAAATAAGCTGCCTACTCAAACGGTGTATGACAACGCACATGAGTTGAAAGTAATTATCTATAACAAACACGATTTTATTTTTGCAGAAGAGCAAGCCGAGTTGGTAAATGATAAAGCAATTTTGTTTCTTCAGCCGGAATGGAGCAAAAAAGAAGAAATGACACCTCTGATTGTGGATTATGTGATGAACAATCCAAAATGGAGAGTTTCGCTTCAAACACATAAATATTTGAATATTCCTTAAGGCATAAACGAAAAAAATCTCTTCAATCGAAGAGATTTTTTTCGTTTATGGTAAATATTATACAGTGTGTAAAAAAGAAACATCAGATTCAGATCCAATTTTTGCTGTTTTTTAAATTTGTTATATGGGCCAGATGATGGCTGCTGTGCCAGGCATACATTCCAATGATTTGTTTGATCAAATATTCGGAATTGTTTTCGGGATGAATAAATGATTTGTTTAAATCTTGCGGACTTAGATTTCTCATGATATAAGCCAATCTGTAATGTAATCCTTCCAGTAGTTGTAGGGTTGGTTGGATGGGCATGGTTACATTGTCCTGCAATTCCGACCATAATTTTTCATCATAAGCTTTTATTACAGGATTATTTTCGGTTAAAGCCCATTTTATTCTGATATAACAGTTCATGTGGCTTTCGGCGCAATGATGAATTACTTGACGTACAGTCCATCCGTCCGGACGATAAGGAGTGTCTAGTTGTTCGTCGGTTAAATGAATCGTTTCTTTTTTTAATCTTTCGGGAAAAGATGCAATGATGGCAACATTATCGGAAATGTACTCCGAGGTATAATCTGTTGGGGTTTTAAACTTTCCGATCGGATATTTTAGTTTTTCTAAATCTGTTTCGTTCATGTTTTGTTGTTTTATAGAGAGAGTTTAGCCAAGTAATCGTAGTGGTCGCCTTCAAGGATAAGTTCGCATTTTAATCCATTCGCCGTAGCGGCATTTTGAAGAGTATTGTAATCAAGGTACAGCCAGTCAAACGGCTCTTCTTTCTCGCCTTTATAAGAAATATTGAAAACAAGCTCTCCATAGTAATCATTATCGGATGGGATCCATTTTCCGCCATCTTCGTCTTCGTCAAACATGTAGATAATGTCTGAGCTGTCGAGTAAAATTTGCCCGCCGGGGTTCAGAAGTGATTTCAGTTTAGAAAGATATTGGTTGCAATTCCCTAGTTTACCAAAAATTCCCACTCCATTCATCAGTAAAATGATAGTATCGAATTTTTCCCCTTCAAAATCCAGAATATTTTTGACTATAGCATTTTTGACTCCACGAAGCTTGCAGGTTTCGATTGCGTTTTTTGAAATGTCAATTGAGATAAGTTCCAGATTTCTGTCATTTTGTAAAGATAAACTATGGCTTCCGGCTCCGCAGCCTACGTCCAGAGTTTTTCCGAAGGCTAATTGCAGTGCTTTTTGTTCGAGTCTAGGCATTTCATTGTACGAACGGAATAAATAATCCACACTCATTTCATCTTCTTCAGAAATCGAAGTTTCAGTGATAATATTCTCAGGTGAATTATTGGTTTGGAAATCGTACATGGCTTTCCCGAAAAGATCTTTCATTGTATTTTAGTTCAAAGTTTAAGGTTTCAAGTTTAAAGTTGTTTAATTTTGCAGCTCAACTTTAAATCTTAAACTTGAAGCAAATTTTAAATAACTTAAATAAGTTAGCCAAAGATAAGCATATCGAAAATAAAAAGTATTTCGATAAGCTTAAAAAGAAACAGCCAAAGAATTTGGATTATGTGATGCAGGATTTGCATGACTCCGAATTTAAGAAAACAGACTGCCTGCAATGTGCGAATTGCTGTAAAACTACCGGGCCTTTGTTTACTTTGGCTGATATTGAAAGGATTTCAAAATCATTCCGACAAAAGCCGCAGCAATTTATCGAGCAATATCTCAGAATTGATGAGGACAAAGATTATGTTTTGAAAAGCGTTCCTTGTACTTTTTTGGATAATGAAAATTATTGTATGATTTATGATGTTCGTCCGAAAGCATGCAGAGAATTTCCGCATACAGATCGTAAAAAGTTTCATCAGATAGCAGACTTAACATTGAAGAATGTTGCTATTTGTCCTGCTGCATATAATATAGTGGAGGAAATGAAGAAAAAGCTTCCTTTGTAACCTTCTAAACATTTGATAATTGTTCTTAGAAGCAGTTCATTTTTGCTTTTTAAGATGTACTTTTGATTCGAATGAACCGGAAACGGGTGTAATTAATAATTTCAAGACAACGTAAAATTTGAGTTTAGAATATTTCATAGCTAAAAGGCTAATTACTGCAAAAGATTTTAAAAGCAGTATTTCGGCGCCTATTATTAAAATTGCTATTTCGGCTATCGCTATTGGTATGATAATGATGATCGTTTCTGTTGCGACAGGGATTGGTCTTCAAAAAAAAATAAGGGATAAAGTTTCAGCTTTCAACGGACAGATTATAATTTCAAACTACGATAATAACAATTCTGATGTTACTTTGATTCCTATTTCTAAAAAACAGGAGTTTTATCCTGAATTTAAATCAGTTCCTGAGGTGAGTCATATTCAGGCGATCGCTAGTAAAGCAGGAATTATCAGGACAGAGAATTCTTTTGAAGGTATAATCTTTAAAGGAGTGGGAGCAGATTACGACTGGAAAAATATAGAAGAGTATTTGGTTGAAGGAAAGTTGCCTGATTTTTCTGCTGCTTTAAATGAAGATGTTTTGATTTCGAAATTCCTTGCAGATCGGCTTCATCTTAAAGTAGGAGATAATTTTAATACTTTTTTTATCAAAGAAGAACAAGGGAAAATGCCTAATAGCCGCCGATTCAGAATAGCGGGTGTTTTTAGTTCAGGCTTTCAGGATTTTGACGCTACCTATATCTTGGGAGATATTAGGCATATTCAAAGAATAAATAAATGGAGTGCCAATCAGGTTGGTGCTTTTGAGGTATTCATCAATGATTTTGATGCTATTAAAACAACAGGAGAAAAAATCTATGATCAAACATCGTCTAATCTGGATACCAAAACAATAATAGAGAAGTACAGTTATATATTTGATTGGTTGCAGCTTTTCGATTTTAATATCATAGTAATATTAGGGGTAATGATACTGGTGGCTACTATTAACATGGTTGTAGCGCTATTGGTTTTGATTTTGGAGCGTACTCAGATGATTGGAATTTTAAAAGCGTTGGGGGCCAATAACTGGATGGTTCGTAAAGTGTTTTTGTATAACGCGTTCTATCTGATTGTTCGGGGATTGTTTTGGGGCAACCTAATTGGTATTGCTTTGTTGTTAATTCAGCAGCAGTTTGGAGTGATTCGCTTAAATCCTGAAAATTACTATGTAAATCAGGCTCCGGTCTATTTTAATTTGTGGCATATTATTTTATTGAATTTGCTTACGGTTGGCGTTTGTTTTGTAGTGCTGTTGATTCCGTCTTATATAATTACAAAGATTTCTCCGGTTAAAGCTATTCGTTTCGAGTAATTGTATTGTTCTGGAGTGTGTATACAACCCGACAGGTTTTTAAAACCTGTCGGGTTTGTTTTTTACTACCTATATATTTAAGGATTGCTTCTGTCCAGCTGAGCGAAAATGCAAGAAAAGTAGTTTTGTCCGGCTGAGCGAAGTCGAAGCCATCAGGTTTGGAATTTGGAATTTGAGATTCTATATTATATATAAGAGTAGTTTTTCTGTCTGGCTAAGCGAAAATGCAAGAAAAGCAGTTTCTGTCCAGCTGAGCGAAGTCGAAGCCATTGGGTTTGGAATTTGAGATTTTGTATTCTATACTATATATATTGTAGTTTTTCTGTCCAGTTGAGCAAAAATGCAAGAAAAGCAGTTTCTGTCCAGCTGAGCGAAGTCGAAGCCATTGGGTTTGGAATTTGAGATTTTGTATTCTATACTATATATATTGTAGTTTTTCTGTCCAGTTGAGCAAAAATGCAAGAAAAGCAGTTTTGTCCAGCTGAGCGAAGTCGAAGCTTTATCCCGCTATCCGCTGCAATCTTTTGCTTTTTAAAGGAAAAAGCAAAAGGATTTCCACTACTATCGGGGCTAGGGCATGGGTTTTCAAAGGAAAGATCGGTCATAAAGCGAAAACTTCGCGCCTTTGCGTCTTTGAGAGAGTGGTAAAATAGGAATGTTTTAAAGGCAGGTGTAGTGTTGAATCTAATTTGTTAAAGAAAAACCTTTCAAATGTAAAAATAGTTTGATTTGTAAAAGAGGTGTTGTCAGAGTGTTAAGAGAAAGTTTTAAAAAACTTCAAAAATAAGTTTAAAAAAAGCTTGTGAAAGCGGATAAAGTGACTACTTTTGCACCCGCAACAGCGATAAACGTTCACAGAAATACTGATAAGCAAAACGAATCAAAACGAAAATTTATTTTCAAAAAAGATTAAAAAAAGCTTGTGAGTAAAGAAAGAAAGTTTTAAGTTTGCACCCCGCAAAACAAGGGAAGTTAATTGAAAGATTGGTAAGGAGAGGGGTTAAAAACGAAAAGAAATTTTCTAAAAAAAAACTTCAAAAAACTCTTGCCGATTAGAAATAAGTTTTCTACTTTTGCACCCGCTTTGAGAAACAGGCGAGATTAAGAAAAAAGAATACGTTCGTAGACATATTGAATTGACAGCCGTTTCGATGAAAATCGGAACAAAAGAATAAGAGTAATAGAGTCGTAAGATTCGAAAAGAACCGATAGATATTCATCGCAATATAATATAAAAAATATACGATGAAGAGTTTGATCCTGGCTCAGGATGAACGCTAGCGGCAGGCTTAACACATGCAAGTCGAGGGGTATGCCGATTTATCGGCAGAGACCGGCGCACGGGTGCGTAACGCGTATGCAATCTACCTTTTACAGAGGGATAGCCCAGAGAAATTTGGATTAATACCTCATAGTATAGTGACTCGGCATCGAGATACTATTAAAGTCACAACGGTAAAAGATGAGCATGCGTCCCATTAGCTAGTTGGTAAGGTAACGGCTTACCAAGGCTACGATGGGTAGGGGTCCTGAGAGGGAGATCCCCCACACTGGTACTGAGACACGGACCAGACTCCTACGGGAGGCAGCAGTGAGGAATATTGGACAATGGGCGCAAGCCTGATCCAGCCATGCCGCGTGCAGGATGACGGTCCTATGGATTGTAAACTGCTTTTGTACGAGAAGAAACACTCCTTCGTGAAGGAGCTTGACGGTATCGTAAGAATAAGGATCGGCTAACTCCGTGCCAGCAGCCGCGGTAATACGGAGGATCCAAGCGTTATCCGGAATCATTGGGTTTAAAGGGTCCGTAGGCGGTTTAGTAAGTCAGTGGTGAAAGCCCATCGCTCAACGGTGGAACGGCCATTGATACTGCTAAACTTGAATTATTAGGAAGTAACTAGAATATGTAGTGTAGCGGTGAAATGCTTAGAGATTACATGGAATACCAATTGCGAAGGCAGGTTACTACTAATGGATTGACGCTGATGGACGAAAGCGTGGGTAGCGAACAGGATTAGATACCCTGGTAGTCCACGCCGTAAACGATGGATACTAGCTGTTGGGCGCAAGTTCAGTGGCTAAGCGAAAGTGATAAGTATCCCACCTGGGGAGTACGTTCGCAAGAATGAAACTCAAAGGAATTGACGGGGGCCCGCACAAGCGGTGGAGCATGTGGTTTAATTCGATGATACGCGAGGAACCTTACCAAGGCTTAAATGTAGTTTGACCGATTTGGAAACAGATCTTTCGCAAGACAAATTACAAGGTGCTGCATGGTTGTCGTCAGCTCGTGCCGTGAGGTGTCAGGTTAAGTCCTATAACGAGCGCAACCCCTGTTGTTAGTTGCCAGCGAGTCATGTCGGGAACTCTAACAAGACTGCCAGTGCAAACTGTGAGGAAGGTGGGGATGACGTCAAATCATCACGGCCCTTACGCCTTGGGCTACACACGTGCTACAATGGCCGGTACAGAGAGCAGCCACTGGGCGACCAGGAGCGAATCTATAAAACCGGTCACAGTTCGGATCGGAGTCTGCAACTCGACTCCGTGAAGCTGGAATCGCTAGTAATCGGATATCAGCCATGATCCGGTGAATACGTTCCCGGGCCTTGTACACACCGCCCGTCAAGCCATGGAAGCTGGGGGTGCCTGAAGTCGGTGACCGCAAGGAGCTGCCTAGGGTAAAACTGGTAACTAGGGCTAAGTCGTAACAAGGTAGCCGTACCGGAAGGTGCGGCTGGAACACCTCCTTTCTAGAGCCTTAATGTTAGCCTAGTGCACGTTAAGGAAAAAAGATGACTATTTATAGGTCTCTGAATTGGAGATTGTATTACTCTTGCTGTTAATTTAAAAAAATGAAAGAATTAAGTAAAAACAGAGTCTCGTAGCTCAGCTGGTTAGAGTACTACACTGATAATGTAGGGGTCGGCAGTTCGAGTCTGCCCGGGACTACTTTTTTAGAGTTTTGAATTATGAGTTATAAATTATAAGTTATAAAAAGAAAGATCAACTAAGAAAGACTGAAAGCTTAATTTACAAGGAAATTTTAGAGGTTGAGAGCTTATGAGCATAACTCATAACTAATAACTCATCACTAAAGAAATGGGGGATTAGCTCAGCTGGCTAGAGCGCCTGCCTTGCACGCAGGAGGTCAACGGTTCGACTCCGTTATTCTCCACTGGTTAATTAGATAATTAGCCAATTAGAATATGAGATAATTAATTATCAAATTGACTAATTACTGTATTATCTAATTGATAAAAGTTCATTGACATATTGAGATAAGAAAATAATAAGAAAGTAGAAAGCGTTTTTTATTAGTAATAATAAAAGACAAAAAAAAACGGTCTTGTTTTAATTAACAAGATTGGTACAATAAGCAAAATAAGGGCGTATGGGGGATGCCTAGGCTCTCAGAGGCGAAGAAGGACGTGATAAGCTGCGAAAAGCTACGGGGACGAGCACACATCGATTGATCCGTAGATATCCGAATGGGGCAACCCACTATGTTGAAGACATAGTACACCGATAGGTGGGCAAACCCGCTGAACTGAAACATCTAAGTAGGCGGAGGAGAAGAAAACAAAAGTGATTCCGTAAGTAGTGGCGAGCGAACGCGGATTAGCCCAAACCAATGATGTTACGGCATTGTTGGGGTTGTAGGACCACGATATTTTATGTACAAGGAACCGGAATCGACTGGAAAGTCGAGCCACAGAGAGTGATAGCCTCGTATGGGTAACAAGTATAATAGATAGTGGTATCCTGAGTAGGGCGGGGCACGTGAAACCCTGTCTGAATTTGGCGGGACCATCCGCTAAGGCTAAATACTCCTGAGAGACCGATAGTGAACCAGTACCGTGAGGGAAAGGTGAAAAGAACCGTGAATAACGGAGTGAAATAGATCCTGAAACCATACGCTTACAAGCGGTCGGAGCCCTTAAGTGGGGTGACGGCGTGCCTTTTGCATAATGAGCCTACGAGTTAACGTTGCTGGCAAGGTTAAGTGATTAAGTCACGGATCCGTAGCGAAAGCGAGTCTGAATAGGGCGCTTTAGTCAGTAGTGTTAGACGCGAAACCGTGTGATCTACCCATGGGCAGGATGAAGCGCTGGTAACACAGTGTGGAGGTCCGAACCGGTTGACGTTGAAAAGTCTTCGGATGACCTGTGGGTAGGGGTGAAAGGCCAATCAAACTCGGAAATAGCTCGTACTCCCCGAAATGCATTTAGGTGCAGCGTTATTTTAGTTATATAGAGGTAGAGCTACTGATTGGATGCGGGGGCTTCACCGCCTACCAATTCCTGACAAACTCCGAATGCTATATAATGATTGATAACAGTGAGGGCTTGGGTGCTAAGGTCCAAGTCCGAGAGGGAAAGAACCCAGACCATCAGCTAAGGTCCCCAAATATATGCTAAGTTGAAAGAACGAGGTTTGTCTGCCCAGACAGCTAGGATGTTGGCTTGGAAGCAGCCATTCATTTAAAGAGTGCGTAACAGCTCACTAGTCGAGCGGACGAGCATGGATAATAATCGGGCATAAGCATATTACCGAAGCTATGGATTTTGTAGTAATACAAAGTGGTAGGGGAGCATTCCAGCAGGGTTGAAGGTGTATCGTAAGGTATGCTGGACTGGCTGGAAAAGAAAATGTAGGCATAAGTAACGATAATGCGGGCGAGAAACCCGCACACCGAAAAACTAAGGTTTCCACAGCTATGCTAATCAGCTGTGGGTTAGTCTGGTCCTAAGGCGAACCCGAAAGGGACAGTCGATGGCCAACGGGTTAATATTCCCGTACTACTAATTACTGTGATGGGGTGACGGAGTGATGAAAGCGCCGCGAACTGACGGAATAGTTCGTTGAAGTACCTAGCTATATTCTCTATAGGCAAATCCGTAGAGAATGGTGAAATACGATAGTACTCGGAGTCTTCGGACAAAGAGATAGTGCGCCTAAGGGCTTCCAAGAAAAACCTCTAAACTTCAGGTAATTAGTACCAGTACCGTAAACCGACACAGGTAGTTGAGGAGAGAATCCTAAGGTGCTCGAGAGATTCATGGCTAAGGAATTAGGCAAAATAGACCTGTAACTTCGGGAGAAAGGTCGCCCCCAGCAATGGGGGCCGCAGTGAAGAGGTCCAGGCGACTGTTTATCAAAAACACAGGGCTCTGCAAAATCGTAAGATGAAGTATAGGGCCTGACACCTGCCCGGTGCTGGAAGGTTAAGAGGAGATGTTATCTTCGGAGAAGCATTGAATTGAAGCCCCAGTAAACGGCGGCCGTAACTATAACGGTCCTAAGGTAGCGAAATTCCTTGTCGGGTAAGTTCCGACCTGCACGAATGGTGTAACGATCTGGACACTGTCTCAGCCATGAGCTCGGTGAAATTGTAGTAACGGTGAAGATGCCGTTTACCCGCAGTGGGACGAAAAGACCCTGTGCACCTTTACTATAGCTTAGTATTGACCTTGGATAAATGATGTGTAGGATAGGTTGGAGACTTTGAAGTGGCGTCGCCAGGCGTTGTGGAGTCATTGTTGAAATACAACCCTTTGTTTATCTGAGGCCTAACTCTTCGATGAAGAGGACAGTGCTTGGTGGGTAGTTTGACTGGGGTGGTCGCCTCCAAAAGAGTAACGGAGGCTTCTAAAGGTTCCCTCAGTACGCTTGGTAACCGTGCGTAGAGTGCAATGGCATAAGGGAGCTTGACTGAGAGACATACAGGTCGATCAGGTACGAAAGTAGAGCATAGTGATCCGGTGGTTCCGCATGGAAGGGCCATCGCTCAAAGGATAAAAGGTACGCCGGGGATAACAGGCTGATCTCCCCCAAGAGCTCATATCGACGGGGGGGTTTGGCACCTCGATGTCGGCTCGTCACATCCTGGGGCTGGAGAAGGTCCCAAGGGTTGGGCTGTTCGCCCATTAAAGTGGCACGCGAGCTGGGTTCAGAACGTCGTGAGACAGTTCGGTCTCTATCTACTGTGGGCGTTAGAAATTTGAGTGGATCTGATTCTAGTACGAGAGGACCGAATTGGACAAACCTCTAGTGTATCTGTTGTCCCGCCAGGGGCACCGCAGAGTAGCTACGTTTGGAAGGGATAAGCGCTGAAAGCATATAAGCGCGAAACCCACCACAAGATGAGATTTCTTTTAAGGATCGTGGAAGATGACCACGTTGATAGGCTATAGATGTAAAGGCAGTAATGTCATAGTCGAGTAGTACTAATAATCCGTAAGCTTATGTACATCCTTTTCCCGATCCCGTTAAAAAAGGGGATCGGGAGGAAACTTTCTTAACAAAAAACTTATTTGTTTCTTTATCTCAGTATGTTAAAATATTAGCTCGACGCGAGCAGTCTTTAAGTCGAAAGATTAAAGTCATAAAGTTGAAAGACTTTAAAACTTTAAGACTTGTGACTTTAGACTAAAAACCTTAAGGTGGTTATTGCGGCGGGGCTCACCTCTTCCCATCCCGAACAGAGAAGTTAAGCCCGCCTGCGCAGATGGTACTGCAGTTATGTGGGAGAGTATGTCGTCGCCTTTCTTTTAAGAACCCTATCCAAATCGGATAGGGTTTTTTGTTGTATAACGTTTTTTAAATCCTTGAGCGCTTTGTGTAAACCTTCGCGGACTTTGCGGTTAAAAAAATTATACACGGATGATACAGATTCGCCAGGCGAAAACGCGGATTAGAACGGATTTTTTTTGATTTACAGGAGTGAAAATTGCTTTTGTCCTTTCAGGGTGATGTTTGCTGTTTATTTTGCTTTATGCATAGTGCTTTGCACCATGCTCTTTGCTTTTCGGGCTTTCAGCCTTTTTTCCTTGCGTGCTTTGCGTATACCTTTGCGGTTAGAAAATAGCTCAAGGATGATTGGTCCTTTTTTTTTTAATATTCTTTTTATTGCACGCTGCGTTAGAGATGGAAGCGATATCCTTTTGCGAGGACCGTTCATTTAAAAATTCCCTGAAACTTCTATCGCAAAAGATTTAGCGGACAGCCCGACCCAAAGGGGAACGCCATAATAATTAGCTAACACGAATAAATGAACATGTAACCGTATGGGGAATATGGAGTTGAATGAGTTTGTGGATTGGGTATAATTAATGTCTTTTTTATGTCTGTTTTCTAAACCCTGGTTTGATTGATCTTTGCCGACTTTTTGCAAGTGATTGGTCAGATTAGAATTTGCTTTGAAATAGTCTTAATGATAGCGGGGGGAGAAATATTTAGCGGGAATGATGGCGTGGGCTATCGCTTGCATTTTGTAAAGGTGTGAGTTTGATTTTAGAGAAGAGTATTTGTTCTGTTTGTTAGTTTTTTTTTTTTTTTTTTTTTTTTTTGATAAATGGTTATTTGTTACTGCAATATTGGGGTTTTCTGTCTGCTCCTTGGAAGATTGGAATAAAATTTTCGGATTACTCGAATTTCATTTGTTTTTAAATTCGAATCTCTGTAATCTGCTTTTGTCCTGTTTTTATTAAATTGTTTCCTGATGACGATAGATTGAATTGTGTATGATAAATATTTTATAGATGTAAGTGGATAATGGTTTAGTGTTTTCTCGGTTTTTTTACGCTGATTCTTTATTGTAGTTGCTTATTTTGTAAAGAGTGGGATTGGAGTTGTTTTTAATTTACTGTTTATTTCAAGATAGGTTTTAGAGGTTGTTTGGGGGGTAAAGCCGTTAGAAGGGGTGAGGTTGTCATTGTTTGTGGATTTGAATTTGACAATAAATAATAAAATATGTTGAAAATGATGTAGAAAAGGAATGTTGTTGAGGGGGTGTATTGTGGTAAATGAATGTTGGTAAGGAAAAATCTTATAATTTTAAAACAAATAAGAAGCTGTAAAGTTTGTATTATCAGAGTGTTAAGAAAAAGTTTTAAAAAAGATTAAAAATAAGTTTAGAAAAAGCTTGTGAAAGCGGATAAAGTGACTACTTTTGCACCCGCAACAGCGATAAACGTTCACAGAAATACTGATAAGCAAAACGAATCAAAATGAAAATTTATTTTCAAAAAAGATTAAAAAAAGCTTGTGAGTAAAGAAAGAAAGTTTTAAGTTTGCACCCCGCAAAACAAGGGAAGTTCATTGAAAGATTGGTAAGGAGAGGAGTTAAAAAAGAAAAGAAATTTTCTAAAAAAAAACTTCAAAAAACTCTTGCCGATTAGAAATAAGTTTTCTACTTTTGCACCCGCTTTGAGAAACAAGCGATATTAAGAAAAAAGAATACGTTCGTAGACATATTGAATTGACAGCCGTTTCGATGAAAATCGAAACTAAAGAATAAGAGTAATAGAGTCGTAAGATTCGAAAAGAACCGATAGATATTCATCGCAATATAATATAAAAAATATACGATGAAGAGTTTGATCCTGGCTCAGGATGAACGCTAGCGGCAGGCTTAACACATGCAAGTCGAGGGGTATATGTCTTCGGATATAGAGACCGGCGCACGGGTGCGTAACGCGTATGCAATCTACCTTTTACAGAGGGATAGCCCAGAGAAATTTGGATTAATACCTCATAGTATAGTGACTCGGCATCGAGATACTATTAAAGTCACAACGGTAAAAGATGAGCATGCGTCCCATTAGCTAGTTGGTAAGGTAACGGCTTACCAAGGCTACGATGGGTAGGGGTCCTGAGAGGGAGATCCCCCACACTGGTACTGAGACACGGACCAGACTCCTACGGGAGGCAGCAGTGAGGAATATTGGACAATGGGCGCAAGCCTGATCCAGCCATGCCGCGTGCAGGATGACGGTCCTATGGATTGTAAACTGCTTTTGTACGAGAAGAAACACTCCGACGTGTCGGAGCTTGACGGTATCGTAAGAATAAGGATCGGCTAACTCCGTGCCAGCAGCCGCGGTAATACGGAGGATCCAAGCGTTATCCGGAATCATTGGGTTTAAAGGGTCCGTAGGCGGTTTAGTAAGTCAGTGGTGAAAGCCCATCGCTCAACGGTGGAACGGCCATTGATACTGCTAAACTTGAATTATTAGGAAGTAACTAGAATATGTAGTGTAGCGGTGAAATGCTTAGAGATTACATGGAATACCAATTGCGAAGGCAGGTTACTACTAATGGATTGACGCTGATGGACGAAAGCGTGGGTAGCGAACAGGATTAGATACCCTGGTAGTCCACGCCGTAAACGATGGATACTAGCTGTTGGGCGCAAGTTCAGTGGCTAAGCGAAAGTGATAAGTATCCCACCTGGGGAGTACGTTCGCAAGAATGAAACTCAAAGGAATTGACGGGGGCCCGCACAAGCGGTGGAGCATGTGGTTTAATTCGATGATACGCGAGGAACCTTACCAAGGCTTAAATGTAGTTTGACCGGTTTGGAAACAGATCTTTCGCAAGACAAATTACAAGGTGCTGCATGGTTGTCGTCAGCTCGTGCCGTGAGGTGTCAGGTTAAGTCCTATAACGAGCGCAACCCCTGTTGTTAGTTGCCAGCGAGTCAAGTCGGGAACTCTAACAAGACTGCCAGTGCAAACTGTGAGGAAGGTGGGGATGACGTCAAATCATCACGGCCCTTACGCCTTGGGCTACACACGTGCTACAATGGCCGGTACAGAGAGCAGCCACTGGGCGACCAGGAGCGAATCTATAAAACCGGTCACAGTTCGGATCGGAGTCTGCAACTCGACTCCGTGAAGCTGGAATCGCTAGTAATCGGATATCAGCCATGATCCGGTGAATACGTTCCCGGGCCTTGTACACACCGCCCGTCAAGCCATGGAAGCTGGGGGTGCCTGAAGTCGGTGACCGCAAGGAGCTGCCTAGGGTAAAACTGGTAACTAGGGCTAAGTCGTAACAAGGTAGCCGTACCGGAAGGTGCGGCTGGAACACCTCCTTTCTAGAGCCTTAATGTTAGCCTAGTGCACGTTAAGGAAAAAAGATGACTATTTATGGGTCTCTGAATTGGAGATTGTATTACTCTTGCTGTTAATTTAAAAAAATGAAAGAATTAAGTAAAAACAGAGTCTCGTAGCTCAGCTGGTTAGAGTACTACACTGATAATGTAGGGGTCGGCAGTTCGAGTCTGCCCGGGACTACTTTTTTAGAGTTTTGAATTATGAGTTATAAATTATAAGTTATAAAAAGAAAGATCAACTAAGAAAGACTGAAAGCTTAATTTACAAGGAAATTTTAGAGGTTGAGAGCTTATGAGCATAACTCATAACTAATAACTCATCACTAAAGAAATGGGGGATTAGCTCAGCTGGCTAGAGCGCCTGCCTTGCACGCAGGAGGTCAACGGTTCGACTCCGTTATTCTCCACTGGTTAATTAGATAATTAGCCAATTAGAATATGAGATAATTAATTATCAAATTGACTAATTACTGTATTATCTAATTGATAAAAGTTCATTGACATATTGAGATAAGAAAATAATAAGAAAGTAGAAAGCGTTTTTTATTAGTAATAATAAAAGACAAAAAAAAACGGTCTTGTTTTAATTAACAAGATTGGTACAATAAGCAAAATAAGGGCGTATGGGGGATGCCTAGGCTCTCAGAGGCGAAGAAGGACGTGATAAGCTGCGAAAAGCTACGGGGACGAGCACACATCGATTGATCCGTAGATATCCGAATGGGGCAACCCACTATGTTGAAGACATAGTACACCGATAGGTGGGCAAACCCGCTGAACTGAAACATCTAAGTAGGCGGAGGAGAAGAAAACAAAAGTGATTCCGTAAGTAGTGGCGAGCGAACGCGGATTAGCCCAAACCAATGATGTTACGGCATTGTTGGGGTTGTAGGACCACGATATTTTATGTACAAGGAACCAGAATCGACTGGAAAGTCGAGCCAAAGAGAGTGATAGCCTCGTATGGGTAACAAGTATAATAGATAGTGGTATCCTGAGTAGGGCGGGGCACGTGAAACCCTGTCTGAATTTGGCGGGACCATCCGCTAAGGCTAAATACTCCTGAGAGACCGATAGTGAACCAGTACCGTGAGGGAAAGGTGAAAAGAACCGTGAATAACGGAGTGAAATAGATCCTGAAACCATACGCTTACAAGCGGTCGGAGCCCTTAAGTGGGGTGACGGCGTGCCTTTTGCATAATGAGCCTACGAGTTAACGTTGCTGGCAAGGTTAAGTGATTAAGTCACGGATCCGTAGCGAAAGCGAGTCTGAATAGGGCGCTTTAGTCAGTAGTGTTAGACGCGAAACCGTGTGATCTACCCATGGGCAGGATGAAGCGCTGGTAACACAGTGTGGAGGTCCGAACCGGTTGACGTTGAAAAGTCTTCGGATGACCTGTGGGTAGGGGTGAAAGGCCAATCAAACTCGGAAATAGCTCGTACTCCCCGAAATGCATTTAGGTGCAGCGTTATTTTAGTTATATAGAGGTAGAGCTACTGATTGGATGCGGGGGCTTCACCGCCTACCAATTCCTGACAAACTCCGAATGCTATATAATGATTGATAACAGTGAGGGCTTGGGTGCTAAGGTCCAAGTCCGAGAGGGAAAGAACCCAGACCATCAGCTAAGGTCCCCAAATATATGCTAAGTTGAAAGAACGAGGTTTGTCTGCCCAGACAGCTAGGATGTTGGCTTGGAAGCAGCCATTCATTTAAAGAGTGCGTAACAGCTCACTAGTCGAGCGGACGAGCATGGATAATAATCGGGCATAAGCATATTACCGAAGCTATGGATTTTGTAGTAATACAAAGTGGTAGGGGAGCATTCCAGCAGGGTTGAAGGTGTATCGTAAGGTATGCTGGACTGGCTGGAAAAGAAAATGTAGGCATAAGTAACGATAATGCGGGCGAGAAACCCGCACACCGAAAAACTAAGGTTTCCACAGCTATGCTAATCAGCTGTGGGTTAGTCTGGTCCTAAGGCGAACCCGAAAGGGACAGTCGATGGCCAACGGGTTAATATTCCCGTACTACTAATTACTGTGATGGGGTGACGGAGTGATGAAAGCGCCGCGAACTGACGGAATAGTTCGTTGAAGTACCTAGCTATATTCTCTATAGGCAAATCCGTAGAGAATGGTGAAATACGATAGTACTCGGAGTCTTCGGACAAAGAGATAGTGCGCCTAAGGGCTTCCAAGAAAAACCTCTAAACTTCAGGTAATTAGTACCAGTACCGTAAACCGACACAGGTAGTTGAGGAGAGAATCCTAAGGTGCTCGAGAGATTCATGGCTAAGGAATTAGGCAAAATAGACCTGTAACTTCGGGAGAAAGGTCGCCCCCAGCAATGGGGGCCGCAGTGAAGAGGTCCAGGCGACTGTTTATCAAAAACACAGGGCTCTGCAAAATCGTAAGATGAAGTATAGGGCCTGACACCTGCCCGGTGCTGGAAGGTTAAGAGGAGATGTTATCTTCGGAGAAGCATTGAATTGAAGCCCCAGTAAACGGCGGCCGTAACTATAACGGTCCTAAGGTAGCGAAATTCCTTGTCGGGTAAGTTCCGACCTGCACGAATGGTGTAACGATCTGGACACTGTCTCAGCCATGAGCTCGGTGAAATTGTAGTAACGGTGAAGATGCCGTTTACCCGCAGTGGGACGAAAAGACCCTGTGCACCTTTACTATAGCTTAGTATTGACCTTGGATAAATGATGTGTAGGATAGGTTGGAGACTTTGAAGTGGCGTCGCCAGGCGTTGTGGAGTCATTGTTGAAATACAACCCTTTGTTTATCTGAGGCCTAACTCTTCGATGAAGAGGACAGTGCTTGGTGGGTAGTTTGACTGGGGTGGTCGCCTCCAAAAGAGTAACGGAGGCTTCTAAAGGTTCCCTCAGTACGCTTGGTAACCGTGCGTAGAGTGCAATGGCATAAGGGAGCTTGACTGAGAGACATACAGGTCGATCAGGTACGAAAGTAGAGCATAGTGATCCGGTGGTTCCGCATGGAAGGGCCATCGCTCAAAGGATAAAAGGTACGCCGGGGATAACAGGCTGATCTCCCCCAAGAGCTCATATCGACGGGGGGGTTTGGCACCTCGATGTCGGCTCGTCACATCCTGGGGCTGGAGAAGGTCCCAAGGGTTGGGCTGTTCGCCCATTAAAGTGGCACGCGAGCTGGGTTCAGAACGTCGTGAGACAGTTCGGTCTCTATCTACTGTGGGCGTTAGAAATTTGAGTGGATCTGATTCTAGTACGAGAGGACCGAATTGGACAAACCTCTAGTGTATCTGTTGTCCCGCCAGGGGCACCGCAGAGTAGCTACGTTTGGAAGGGATAAGCGCTGAAAGCATATAAGCGCGAAACCCACCACAAGATGAGATTTCTTTTAAGGATCGTGGAAGATGACCACGTTGATAGGCTATAGATGTAAAGGCAGTAATGTCATAGTCGAGTAGTACTAATAATCCGTAAGCTTATGTACACCCTTTTCCCTCTCGTCCCAGACGAGAGGGAGGAAACTTTCTTAACAAAAAAACTTATTTGTTTCTTTATCTCAGTATGTTAAAATATTAGCTCGACGCGAGCAGTCTTTAAGTCGAAAGATTAAAGTCATAAAGTTGAAAGACTTTAAAACTTTAAGACTTGTGACTTTAGACTAAAAACCTTAAGGTGGTTATTGCGGCGGGGCTCACCTCTTCCCATCCCGAACAGAGAAGTTAAGCCCGCCTGCGCAGATGGTACTGCACTTATGTGGGAGAGTATGTCGTCGCCTTTCTTTTAAGAACCCTATCCAATTCGGATAGGGTTTTTTGTTTTATAACGTTTTTTTAATCCTTGCGTGCTTTGCGTTTAAAAAAAAATGTACGCGGATGATACGGATTCGCTAAGCGAAAACGCGGATTAGAACGGATTTTTTATTGGATGTAGATGGCTTTTGCCCTTTCAGGGCGATGTTTACTGTTCATTTTGGTTCATAGTGCTTTGCACCATGCTCTTTGCTTTTCGGGCTTTCAGCCCTTTTTTCTTGCGTGCTTTGCGTATACCTTTGCGGACTTTGCGGTTAGAAAATAGCTCAAGGATGATTGGGCCTTTTTTTCTTTAAATATTCTTTTATCGCACGCTGCGTTAGGGATGGAAGCGATATCCTTTTGCGAGGGCCGTTCATTTAAAAATTCCCTGAAACTTCTATCGCAAAAGATTTAGCGGACAGCCCGACCCAAAGGGGAACGCCATAATAATTAGCTAACACGAATAAATGAACATGCAACCGTATGGGGAGTGTGTAGTTGAATAGTCTTTTTGATTGTTTTTAGGGCTTTATTTTTAGTTTTATCTGCGGAGTAAGGTTCTTAATTGTTTTAGATGAAAAAAGCGATTTAAATCTCCTGTTTTGATCTGATTTTTGGTCTATGGCTATAGGGGTTTAAATTGTCACATTGTAGCCAATTTTTACCTTGTCCATTATTACATGAGTGTAGAAATGTTTGACATTAGGATCGTTCATTAGCCATTTTTTGGCAAAAGATTCGTAATGCTGCATGTCTTTTGTGTTTACAATAATGACAAAATCATAAGTGCCAGTGACAAAATAACATTGCATTACTTCGTGGCATTTTCGCATAGAGGCCTTGAATTTTTCTAAAGCTTTTGAATTTCCGTCCGCTAGAATGATGTCTACTATGCAAGTAATTGTTAAGCCTATAGTGCTTGGTGATATTATTGATATATCGGCTTCGATTATTTTATTTTCTCTTAGCCTTGCTAATCTTCTTTGTACGGCGGAACTGCTTAAATTTACTAAGTCGCCAAGTTCTTGTGCGGTCAATCTATTGTTTTCCTGCATGAATTGTAAAATCTTTTTGTCGTATTCGTCGAGTGTTTGCATTTTTTACCTGATTTTCAAGTAAATTTAGGTTAAATCAGTCATTTGTAGTATTCATTTGCTGAAATAAAGCAGAAGGATCGAAGTAGTTTTGTGTTGCAATATTTAACATAAAAAGAAGAGTAATGAAAAGAAATGAAAGTGTTTTTTCTGATGAAGAAATCGAAAAGTTTAGAAGTGAAACAATTGGGTGTAAAAATGTAAATCATCTTAACAATGCAGGTGCAGGTCTAATGCCTGATAAGGTAACTCAGTCTATTTTGGAACATATAAAGTTAGAGTCTGAAATTGGGGGATATGAGGCAGCGGCTTTGAAGGCAGATACGATAAAAGGATTTTACGCTCAGGCGGGAAAATTGATTAATTGTAATCCGTCGAATATTGCTTTTACTGCAAGTGCTACGGATTCTTATACCCGTGCGTTGTCTTCTATTCCGTTTTTGAGGGGTGATATAATTTTGACTGACAGTGATGATTTTATTTCGAATCAAATTCAGTTTATTTCATGTCAGAAACGATTTGGTATTAAAATAGTAAGAGTCAAAAATGCTGAAACCGGAGGTGTTGATCTAAAAGATCTCGAGGAAAAATTATTTTCTCTTCAGCCAAGATTATTGGCTATAACACATATTCCAACCAATTCCGGTTTGGTTCAGCCTGTTAAAAGTATAGGTGAAATATACGATCGTTATACAAAAGGACACGCTGATAAAACCTGGTATATTCTGGATGCTTGCCAATCGGTAG
This sequence comes from Flavobacterium sp. N502540, assembly GCF_025947365.1. Taxonomy (NCBI): domain Bacteria; kingdom Pseudomonadati; phylum Bacteroidota; class Flavobacteriia; order Flavobacteriales; family Flavobacteriaceae; genus Flavobacterium; species Flavobacterium sp. N502540. Next base: position 1,086,784 of record NZ_CP110012.1, on the reverse strand, counting down.
GGCAAATGAAGTTGGATGTGGAGGAATTGAGATGTGATTTTTTAAGTATTACGTTCAGGAAATTTTTGAGAGGTCCGCGTGGCACAGGGTTTCTTTATGTTTCGGACAAGGTTCTTGAGTTTGGACTCGAGCCTTTGTTTATTGATATGAGAGGTGCTGATTGGGTTGAAAAAGATGAATACAAGCAGCAGCCGGATGCTAAACGTTTTGAAGATTGGGAGTTTGCTTATGCTCTTGTTTTGGGAAGTAAGGCTGCTATTGAATATTGTTTAAGTATTGGGGAAGATAGAATTTGGAGGCAAATACAGTTGTTGTCAAAATACATGAGAGACGAACTGGTTAAAATTCCTAAAGTTAGGATTTTGGATAAAGGACCTGAGCTTGGGGGTTTGGTGACGTTTTTTGTTGAGGATTCTCAGCCAAAATATATTGTTGATGAGTTGCTCAAAAGAAAAATAAATGTGGTTCCGAGTTTTAGAAATTTCGCTGTTATTGATTTTGATGAAAAGGGGGTGAAATGGGCCGTGAGAGCATCTCCTCATTATTATAATACTTTCGATGAAATTGATTTGTTTATCGAGGCAGTTATGGAAATTGTGTCTATTTAATATTGCTAAGTCGTCGTGATAAATAGCAAAAAAAACTCCTTAATTTCTTAAGGAGTTTTTTGTGGGCGATGAGGGGTTCGGGCCTCCGGCCACTTCCGATGAAAAATCGGAATGCTCTGAGGCAGCTGAGCTAATCTTTATTTTGAATTCGTTCTTTAATTCCTCCACTTTGTGAGAGTTTCTTGTATTTTGCTGTGCGAATGTCTATGGCCTCTTGTGTATAATCTATGTCTTTTTAACTTAAAATTTTCAAATAAATAGTAAAAAAAAACTCCTTAATTTCTTAAGGAGTTTTCTGTGGGTGATGAGGGGTTCGAACCCCCGGCCACTTCCGATGAAAAATCGGAATGCTCTGAGGCAGCTGAGCTAATCTTTATTTTGAATTCGCTCTTTAATTCCTCCACTTTGTGAGAGTTTCTTGTATTTTGCTGTGCGAATGTCTATGGCCTCTTGTGTATAATCTATGTCTTTTTAACTTAAAATTTTCAAATAAATAGTAAAAAAAAAAACTCCTTAATTTCTTAAGGAGTTTTTTGTGGGCGATGAGGGGTTCGGGCCTCCGGCCACTTCCGATGAAAAATCGGAATGCTCTGAGGCAGCTGAGCTAATCTTTATTTTGAATTCGCTCTTTAATTCCTCCACTTTGTGAGAGTCTCTTGTATTTTGCTGTACGAATGTCTATGGCCTCTTGTGTATAATCTATGTCTTTTTAACTTAAAATTTTCAAATAAATAGTAAAAAAAAACTCCTTAATTTCTTAAGGAGTTTTCTGTGGGCGATGAGGGGTTCGAACCCCCGACCCCCTCGGTGTAAACGAGGTGCTCTGAACCAGCTGAGCTAATCGCCCTATTTTACTAGGTTGCTATCGTTTGTGATTGCGAGTGCAAATATACGCTAGTTTTTGAGTTCTGCAAAGAAAATCGAATAAAAAATAAAACTTTTTTAAAAATGTTTTATATCTCTCTGTTTATGAATTTGTTATTAAATTGGTTTTTTGCAACTTTTTTTGCTCTTAGAACTTTTGTTTATGGCAGAGGCAATTCAGCGACTACAAATGTGCTTCCGCCAACATAAATAAAATCATTTTTTGAGGCATTTTTTCTGGCTGCAGCAAAAGCATGTTCTACTGAGTCGTGATTTTCCCCTATTAAATGGTGCTTTTTAGCGGCTTCATTTAAAATTTCTGTTTTTAGACCTCTGGACGAATTTGGACTGCAAAAATAGTATTGTGCATTTTTAGGAAAAAGTGGTAAAATAGAGTCAAGATCTTTGTCGTTTACAACTCCCAGAACAATATGTAAATTTTCGAAACTCTCTTTTTGGATTTGTTTCATTACAACAGCTAAACCGTGTTGGTTGTGGGCAGTATCACAGACAATCTTTGGGTTTTCTCCCAATTGCTGCCATCTGCCTTGTAAACCGGTGTTTTTTACGACATGCAATAAACCGTTTTTTAGATTTTCATCTGAGATTTTAAACTCCTTTTGAGAATTTAATAGGTGGATTGTTTGCTGAACTGTTTTTTTATTGTGAAACTGATAATCCCCAATTAGATCGGAAGGGAAAACTTCTGTGATTAAATCGGAAGCAAAATATATCGGAGCTTTATTTAGTTCTGCTTTCGCTAAGAATACGGGTTGAGTTTCAAAGGTGTATTCTCCAATGACAACAGGAATATTTGGTTTTATGATTCCGGCTTTTTCACCTGCAATTGCTGCTGGGGTATTTCCTAAAAACTGAGTATGATCTAAATCGATGTTGGTAATAACCGATACTAATGGTGTGATTATGTTGGTTGCATCGAGTCTTCCGCCAAGACCTACTTCAATAATAGCAATATCAGTTTTCTCTGAAGCGAAGTAATCGAAGGCTAATCCAACAGACATTTCGAAAAAACTCATATCATTGGCTTCAAAAAAGTTTTTGTGTTTGGCTACGAATTGACAAACAAAATCTTCGGAGATTTCCTGGCCATTAATTTTAATTCGTTCCCTAAAATCTTTAAGGTGTGGAGAAGTGTACAATCCTACTTTATATCCGGCTTCTTGTAAAACCGAAGCCAGCATATGCGAGGTCGATCCTTTACCATTGGTTCCGGCAACGTGGATGCATTTTAACTGATCTTGAGGGTTGTCAAGATGTGCAGCCAGCAACTTAATATTAGTCAAATCTTCTTTGTATGCCGAAGCTCCCTGAAGTTGGTACATTGGAAGCTGATTAAACATCCAGTTTGTGGTTTCCTGATAGTTCATTGAATTGAGTTAAAATAGTTTCGAATTGAAATAATTTTCATTTTTTTTAGTTTTATAAGGGAGTGAAAATTATCTTTATTGCAAATTTCAAATATTTTTTAGAATTAATTATTAAAAACAAGAATTAATATATGTTTAGCTACATTCAATTACAAGCTGATACCATCGCAAATGCCTCAAACGTAGTTATCGAAAAGATTGCACCTGAAAATGAAATTTCAATGTTTGGGTTTATTATGAAAGGAGGAGTTTTCTTAATTCCGATTGCACTATTATTATTTTATACTATTTATATCATTTTTGAACGTTACTTATATATCAAAAAAGCATCAAGAATCGATTCCCGATTGATACAGGATGTTGGTGATAAATTAAATGCCGGAAATATTGAATTAGCCAGAACTATTGTCGAAAGAAGTGATACGGCAGCAGGAAATATTCTGAAAGAAGGTGTGCTGGTTATTGGAAGGCCAATTGCTGAAATTGAATCTAATATGGACCGTGCCGCTGATATTGAAATTGGTGAAATGGAAAGAAATTTGGGACATCTGGGACTTATTGCCGGGATTGCTCCAACACTTGGTTTTATTGGAACTATTTCGGGTGTAATTAAGATTTTCTACAGTATCTCGGTTACTGAAAATATTAGTATTGGAAATATTTCGGGAGGATTGTATGAAAAAATGATCAGCTCGGGTTCCGGATTAATTGTAGGTATTATCGCCTATAGTGCATATCACTTACTGAATGGAAAAATTGATGATTTTGCGTTGAAGATTCAGAAACAAATATTAGAATTTGTCAATATAATTCAAAGAGCATAAGGTATGTCTATTAAGAGAAAAAGAAGGTTTCATGCTGAAGTAGCGACATCGTCATTAAGTGATATTATGTTTTTCCTGTTGTTGTTTTTTCTTATTATATCAACACTTGCGAATCCTAATGTGATTAAAATGACATTGCCGAAAGCCAAAGCTAATGAGAAAACAAATAAACAGCTGATTAGTTTGTCTGTTACTGAAGACAAAAAGTTCTATATCGACAAAGTACCTGTTGAATTTGATGCTTTGGAAACAACTTTAATGTCGAAAATTGGAGCTGACAAACAGCAAACCGTAGTGGTTCGCATTCCGTTTAATCTTCAGGTTCAGGATTTAGTTGATGTGCTGCAAATAGGAGTGAAGAATAATTTAAAGTTTGTAATTGCTACCAGTCCGAAGTAAGATTATCGATTAGGGCATGACCACAATAAAAAAATGGGCTATTCAGCATAACGTTGATTCGCCCATTTTTTTATTGCGGTCGGGCTATCCGCGCTACTTCGGTAGCTTGCTGCTATCCCTCACGCAAAAAAAAAAAAAATACCATAATTTTGTCATTTCGGGACTCGAAAGAATCACATTAATAAAAAAGAAAACTTTGTGACAAGCCTTTGTCAGGCTGAGTGAAGTCGAAGGAACATGAGAAACTCGACAAAGATTGGATTCTCGTTGTGGAGTTACTTGTGAGGATTTCTCCTTGCGTCGAAATGACAAACTAGCCGTGATAGAGTATTAAAAAAGGCTTTCAGAATTTTCTGAAAGCCTTTTTTATGGAAACAGATTTTAGTGTAAATCTGTACAATTCGTGTTTAATCCAGGCTGAAATTGTAAATTATTTTTCCAACCTGTTTTGCGGCTGCTTTGTCATCTGCTGACCATTTTGTGTTCAATGCCGCTATTTTTGCCTGTTCCAGTAAACAGCTTGCTGTATTGGTTGTTCCTTTTATTCCAGCAGTTGCGCTAATGGTTTTGCCATTTTGGTCTACGGTAACTTCTACCACTACTTTTCCTTCTTCATTGCAGGTATATTTTGGTGCCGGTTTAGAGAGCGCTTTGCGTCCGTTTAGCGAATATCCAGATCCTCCACCCGAACCGCCGCCACTTCCTGGGCCATAACCGCTTCCGGTACCAATTCCATTTCCGGTTCCGTTGCCACCGCCAGTTCCTCCTCCGGAACCTCCCGTTCCATAGTATCCGTTCGAACTTAGACTGCCGTTTGCTTTTCCTTTGTTTCCTGCTGCTTTATCGTCGCCATCACCGCCTTTATTTGATCCTTTTAAAATACTTGATAAGGCATCGTTTGTAGAATTGGAGACTTTTGGTTTTTCAGGAATCGGTTTTGCTTCCGGTTTTACAACGGGTGTTGCTTTTTTTGGTTTTTCCTTTGTCGGAATTACAACACTTTCGTCGGTTGTGGTATTTTCCTGAGTTAAAATTGCTTCGTCTGGTGTTGCTTTTGCCGGAGTTTGTCGGGCTTCATTTTTTACATTTAAAACTTCACTTTTATAATTTGCTCCCGAGCCTAAATCACTATCTCCAAAATTTACCGTAACACCTCCGCCACCTCCGCCAGAAGCCAAAGCCACATTGTTCTCTGGATTGTAAGGAGGCCAAAAGCGTATAAGAAATAACAACGCAATGAATACTGCATAGATAACAGTAGTGAGTAGTAAGGATTTCTTTTGATCTGAAGAAATGGAACTCATTTTTATTTTGAATTTTGAAATTGTATTATTTAAAAAACGCTTAAAAGTAGTAAAAATTGTTTAGAATAGAAGAGTAGGGGATTTTGTGGCTGAATGTTTTTTGTAAGCAGATTTAGCCGATTAATGCAGATTTTGTAATTAATGAGGAAGCGGAATCAAAAAGGATCAGCTGAATCAGCGTGAAACATAAAAAAACGGGCCGGATGAACATCCGGCCCGTTTTAGTAAAGTATAAAAAAATTATACTAGTTGTTTCAATGCAATTTCAAAAGCAGTTGCACTGATATTTGTTTTGGATGGATTTAAAGTGTGAGCTTTAACAATCGCATTTTTTATAATTTCTGAAGTATCATTAAAGATATCCTCGTCCGTCATCTGAACTTTTTTCTCCATGAAATAAGCAAAAACTCTTGCCATTCCACAGTTTGAAATGAAATCAGGAATCAAACTTACTTTGCTATCCACCTCTTCCATGATCGAACCGAAGAAAATTTCTTTATCAGCAAAAGGAACGTTTGCTCCACATGAAATAACTTCTAATCCATTTGCGATTAAATTATCGATTTGTTCCTGAGTTACCAATCTTGAAGCCGCACAAGGGGTGAAGATTTCGGCACCAATCGTCCAGATTTTAGTGTTGATTTCGTCAAATGGAATCATGTTATCGGCAACTAATTTGTTTCCGTCTTTATTTAAAAACAAAGTTCTGATTTCTTCAAATGAAAAACCTTCTTCTTTTATTAATCCTCCGTCACGGTCAATAATTCCGATTACTTTAGCACCCATTTCTGCCAGATAAAAAGCGGCAGCTGAACCTACATTTCCAAATCCCTGTACAATTGCTTTTTTACCTTTGATGTCTCCACCGTAAGTGGCATAGAAATGACGAGCTGCTTCGGCAACACCATAACCGGTAATCATGTCGGCAACCGTATATTTTCGGGTTACATCAGGAGAGAACTTTGGGTTTTCGATTACCTTAATAACGCCCTGACGCAATTGTCCGATTCTGTTAATTTTATCTGCTTCGGTTGGTTTGAAGTGTCCGTTGAAAACGCCTTCCTGCGGATGCCATACACCACATTCTTCGGTCATTGGAATTACTTCGTGAATTTCATCTACATTTAAATCTCCTCCGGTTCCGTAGTAACTTTTTAATAAAGGTGAAACGGCTTTGTACCAACGTTGTAGTACTCCTTTTTTACGTGGATCATTTGGGTCAAAATTTATTCCTGATTTGGCACCTCCAATGGCTGGTCCTGAAACAGAAAATTTAACTTCCATGGTTTTGGCCAACGATAAAACTTCATTCATATCTAAGCCTTTTCTCATTCTTGTTCCTCCACCCGCAGCTCCACCGCGAAGTGAGTTGATAACCGTCCATCCTTCGGCTTCTGTTTCGGAATCTTTCCAGTTAAAAACAATTTCAGGTGCTTTATTTTCAAATTGCTGTAATAAATCTTTCATTTTGTTGAGATATGTTTAGTTTGCGTAAAAGTATAAAATAGAATAATGCGAATAATGTATCTCGTATCAAAATTTTATCGAAGAGAAAAAAGAAAGCCGAAAACAGTACGTTTTCGGCTTTTGAATTTTATAAATGTAACAAATTATATTCCTAATAAGTGTTTTTTTAATGTCTCATCTACAGGTTTGTCTGAAAGCCAGATTCCGAATAATGCTTTTTTGAAATCAAATCCGGGAATTTTTCCTTTTAAAACTTCATTTTTGTATACATTGATGGTTTGGTCAAGCGGATTATAAGCAAGAACAAACACATCTTTTTCAGTAATCATGTCACTTAAAAAAGTTTTAAATTCTTCGATTCGGGGACGCAATTGATTCAGATTGCTTGCCGCAGATTTTTCAAAACCGGCATTCATTGCTTTAGTCAGTTTGCCTGAAGAAACCATTGAAGAAGTAATTTCAATTCGGATTGCCATTTCGGTATCGCTGTCAATAATAAATTGTGGATCCTGACTTAGCTGCGATAAATATAAGGCCTGAACATAAACTTCCAACCACATTTTTGATCGGCCGCCAGCACCATTAAGCTGTAAAGTTTTGCCTTGAAATTCAATTTTTCTTGGAACTGTTACACCGTTTATATCAAGCTGAGTCTGGGCAGAAACGGTCGAGAATTGTATACTAAAAAGGAATGTAAGTAGAAGTAAACTTTTTTTCATGTTTTATGGAAATTATAATTTTTAGGCAAAAATAATGTTAATTTATTAATTTTAAAGCGTTATTAAAGATGTTTTTTTAGACTCAATTTTGCTTTTTTTATGGGTATAAGATTAGTAATCAAATTAGTAAGAGTAGTTTTACGGGAAACCGTATATTTTAAGAATTGTTTAATCTTTTGGGTTACTAAACTTTACTAAAATTTTAGAAAATCAACTTTTTTAATGGTGTATTTTATTCTTGTTTTTTAGAGTAATGATTGCAAATTTGATGCATGTTACGCTAAATTTTTAAGATTATAACGAAAACGTTATCGTAATTATTGCTGATCCGGTAAATTTATATGCGCGCATTGTTAAACTCACTTTTAAAATTTATCTTTGGGAGCCTTTTTACAGAAAAAAGCAATTCAAAAAAACAAAAACAAAAATAACCGTCATCTTAAATTCGATATTTTAAATGGAGTTGAGATGAGAAAAATAAAACAGGATAACTATGGATTTTAATCTTACCGAAGAACATTTAATGATTCAACAAGCTGCAAGAGATTTTGCTCAAAACGAATTGCTGCCAGGAGTTATTGAACGTGACGAAAAACAAATTTTTCCGACAGAACAAATAAAAAAAATGGGGCAACTAGGATTCCTGGGAATGATGGTTGATCCTAAATACGGAGGAAGCGGACTGGATGCAATTTCTTATGTAATTGCGATGGAAGAAATTTCAAAAGTAGACGCATCAGCTTCTGTAGTGATGTCCGTAAACAACTCATTAGTTTGTTGGGGACTGCAGGAATTTGGAACTGAAGAACAAAAACAAAAGTACTTACCGGGTTTAGCATCAGGAGAGATTCACGGAGCATTTTGTTTGAGTGAGCCTGAGGCGGGTAGTGATGCTACTTCTCAAAAAACAACTGCAGTTGATATGGGAGACCATTATTTGGTAAACGGAACGAAAAACTGGATTACCAACGGAAATACAGCATCTGTTTATTTAGTGATTGCACAAACGGATCCGGAGAAAAGACACAAAGGAATCAATGCTTTGATCATGACGAAAGACATGCCGGGCTTTTCTATTGGACCAAAAGAACAAAAAATGGGAATCCGTGGTTCTGATACGCACTCTTTAATGTTTAGTGATGTAAAAGTTCCTAAAGAAAACAGAATTGGAGAAGACGGTTTCGGATTTAAATTTGCAATGAAAACTCTTGCAGGAGGTCGTATCGGAATTGCTTCTCAGGCTTTAGGAATTGCTTCAGGAGCTTATGAACTGGCTTTGAAATATTCTAAAGAGCGTAAAGCTTTCGGAACTGAAATTTGCAACCACCAGGCAATTGCTTTTAAATTGGCAGATATGGCAGTTAATATTGAAGCAGCACGTCATTTGTGTATGAAAGCAGCTTGGGATAAAGACCAACATAAAAATTATGATGTAAGTGGTGCGATGGCGAAATTGTTTGCTTCTCAAGTGGCGATGGATACAGCTGTTGAAGCAGTTCAGATTCATGGAGGTAACGGTTATGTAAAAGAGTATCATGTAGAACGTTTAATGCGTGATGCAAAAATTACTCAGATTTACGAAGGAACTTCAGAAATTCAGAAAATTGTAATTTCAAGAGCTGTTATCGCAGGATAATCTCTTAGAAGGATAGATAATTAAAAACCCTTTCAGGCTGCTCAATGCCTGAAAGGGTTTTTATTTGGATTTTAATTTCGTTACATTTACAGAAATAAACTTTTTTATGTACGAAGATTTAAAATACTGGTATTTGCGGGATCATAAATTGTTTCGAACTCTGAGTTATTCGCAGATCAAGCAATTATGTATTATCACAGGTTTTAAAAAAGCGTCAAAAGGGGAAATTATTTATTTTTCTACTTCAGATTTACCCCGTATATTTTTACTCAAAAAAGGAAATATTAAAATAGTGTCTATTGATGAAGAAGGTAATGAAACCATAAAAGACATCATTCAGAAAGGGGATTTATTTGGCGAATTAACTTTGGAAACGGATGCCAAAAACGAAGAATATGCAAAAGTACTTTCTGACGATGTTGCGATTTGTAGTTTCCTGATGTCAGATTTCGAAGATTTATTACTGAGAAATCCAACACTGGCACTTTCGTATACCAAATTTGTCGGTCTGAAAATGAAACGCATCAAAAACAGTTACGCCAATTTGATTTCTAAAGATGCAAAAACCAGATTGTACCAATTTCTTAAAGACTGGGCAGAGAAGGAAGGGACTGCCGATGGTAATTCGGTAACCATAGAGAACTATTTGACACAGAATGATATTGCGCAAATTATTTGTACTTCAAGACAAACGGCAACCCAATTGCTGAACGAGATGGAAACAAATGAACTGATACATTACAATAGAAAAGAGATTGTGATTGTTGATATTACCAAAATCTAACTATTTTACGCTAAGTGTAAATTAGCTGACATTTACCTTTTTCATACTACCGTAATTTTACATTATCAAATTAAGATGTAAAGTTAAAAATTATGAAAAAATTATTTTTTATTGCTTTAGTAGCCTTATGTACTGTTGCTACTGCGCAAAATTCGCTTCCTAAAATGGCGACCGATATTGCTCCTTTATTAATAGGAGAGAAAATTCCAAATATCACATTAAAATCAGCTGAAAATGCAACGGTAAAAATCTCTGATTTGCTTGAAAAGAAAAAAGCGGTTTTAGTTTTCTATCGCGGCGGCTGGTGTCCTTATTGCAATATGCATCTTCAGGCGTTAGCCGAAGCAGAGAAACAAATTCTGGATCTTGGATACCAGATTATTGCAATAAGTCCTGATGCCCCGGAGAATTTAAAAATCACGGAAGAAAAAGATAAAGTAAAATATACTTTGCTTTCTGACTCAGAAGGTGAATTTGCGAAAGCAGTTGGAATTGCTTATGCGGCTCCTGAAAACTATAAATCAGTAATTAACGTACATTCTAAAGGAGTCAATACAAGTTTTTTACCGGTTCCTTCTGTCTTTGTTGTAAACCAAAATAGTGAGATTGCATTCGAATATATTGCTCCTGACTTTAAGCATCGTATTTCGACCGAATTGCTAGTTTCAGTATTAAAAAATTTAAAATAAAAACAAAATGAAAAAGCTGTTGTTTTTTGTATTGATTTTGGTTTCGGGTATTTCATTTGCTCAGAATGAGGCGAAAAGAATAAGTCAGTACAATTTGGAAAATAAAGTAGCCATTCAGGGCTACGATCCTGTGGCCTATTTTAGTCCGGGGAAAGCGATTAAAGGGAAGAATGAATTATCAGCTTCTTATCAGGGGGTGATTTATAAATTTTCTTCCAACGAAAATAAACAGGAATTTTTAAAAAATCCATCAAAGTATGAGCCGCAGTATGGTGGCTGGTGTGCCTATGCTCTGGGAAGTTCCGGAGAGAAAGTTGAAATAAATCCCGAAACGTTTAAAATTATTGATGGTAAGCTCTATTTGTTTTACAATGCCTATTTTAATAATACGTTGAAAAGCTGGAATAAAAATCAGACGAATCTGAAAGCACAAGCCGACGAGAACTGGAAAAGAATAAACAAATAACAGGATGGAAAAATCAGAAAAAATAATCTGGGCTCTAAGAATTATAGCAGCCGGAATTTTGTTACAAACCTTATTTTTTAAATTCAGCGGAGCAGAAGAAAGTATTTATATTTTTTCGACTTTAGGAATTGAGCCTTATGGAAGAATAGGGTCCGGAATAGCCGAATTGGTTATTGCCGTTTTAATTTTAATTCCCAAAACAACATGGATTGGAGCTTTGGGAGGATGTGGAGTGATGGTGGGTGCTGTTCTGTCTCATTTATTTGTTTTGGGAATTTCAGTTCAGCATGATGGAGGCTTACTTTTTTTACTGGCCCTTATCACCTTATTATGCTGTTTAGGATTGCTTTATTTCAATAAAAGTAAATTGTTTAATCTTCTAAATTTAAAATAGCCATGTTACTAAAATCAATACGCCACAGTTTAGATGAACTCGATGATCTGTTAGGTCAATTGACGGATGCAGATTATGCAAGACCATGCCCTGCTCTCAACAATGCAACAATTGGCGAGCATTTGCGACACATTCTGGAGATGTTTATATGTTTGGAAAAGGGTTACAATTCAGGAGTTATAAATTACGATAACCGCGAGAGAAATATCCGAATGCAAACGGAAACTGTGTTTGCAAAAGAACTTATAGCGGAAATAAAAACAGATTTGAAAAGTGACAACAAAACCATCTATTTAGAACAGGTTATTGATGGCCTTTCGCTTAGAATTCAAAGTAATTATTATAGAGAATTGCTATACAATCTGGAGCATTGCATCCACCATCAGGCTCTGATCAAAGTGGCCGTTATGCCCTTTAAAAATATTTCGGTCCATGAGAATTTTGGTGTAGCCCGTTCCACTATAGAATACAGAAAACAATGTGTACAGTAAGTTTCGTGAACCATAACGGAGTAGTAATGATTACTTCAAATCGGGATGAAAAAGTGATTCGTCCAGAAGCCATTCCGCCTAGAAACTATTGTCAGAACGGTAAAACTATTATGTATCCGAAAGATTCAAAAGCGGGAGGAACGTGGTTTGTTGTAGATAAAAACGGAACTGTACTGGTACTTTTGAATGGAGGTACAGAGAAGCATCGGATTTTATTTCCGTATAGAAAAAGCAGGGGACTGATTGCTCTCGATATAATTTCGAGTTTGTCGCCCAAGGATTTCTGGAATGAAATTAATCTGGAAGATATCGAGCCATTCACTTTGGTTTTGTATCAGAATGAAGAATTATATGAACTGATTTGGGATGGTCTGGTAAAAATTAAGACACTCTTGGAGACTTCAAAGAATCACATCTGGTCATCGGTTACTTTGTATCCTCAGGAAATTAGGAAGAAACGCTCAAATTGGTTTTTTGAATTTTTAGAAAGTAGGGATGAAATCTTCGCTAAGGATATGTTAGATTTTCATAAAAACACTCACAATGATGATTCTGAAAACGGATTGGTCATTAATAGAGAAAATTTTTTGAAAACACTTAGTATAACTCAGGTGGTAATCAAGCAGAATAAAGGTACTATGAAGTATTACGATTTAATTAAAACAAAGGAGTTTTCGACTTCTTTTATAAGTATTTAATGTAGTAAAGATGAAACTATTTTTTCATAAAGTAACCAATTGGGAGTACTGGCCTTTTAAGGTGCTGTACGTTCCTATTTATTTTCTTTGGGCCTATTATGCGATCAAAGCTAGATCAGTATTCTTCTTTAATGCGTCTAATCCGAAGATAAAAAACGGCGGGTTTATAATGGAAAGCAAAAAACAAATTTATGATTTGCTTCCCAGAGAATGTTATCCCAGTACTATTTTGATCAAAGAGAATACGGATCTAAATAAGATTGTAGAAAAAATAGTCGAAAACAGTATTTATTTTCCTTTAATTGCTAAACCTGATATTGGTTTAAGGGGATCCGGTGTGAAAAAAATAAGAAATGTTTTTGAGTTGAGTGAATATGCCGGAAAAGCAAATTTTGATTTTTTATTGCAGAATTTGATTCCATTTAAAAATGAAGTTGGTATTTTTTACGTGCGTCATCCACATCAAAAAGAGGGAGTAATTACCGGAATTGTTTCGAAAGAATTTTTAATTGTTACTGGTGACGGAATCTCAACTATTGAAGGGTTAATCTGTAAAACGCCAAGATTTCAATTGCAGCTTGATGTTTTAAGAGAGGAATACGGAGATCAATTGCATCAGGTTTTGAAATATGGTGAAAGAGTAAATTTGGTTCCTTTCGGGAATCATGCCCGTGGCGCAAAATTTTTGGATGGGAGTGATTGGATCACACCAAAGTTAACCGCAATGATTGATAAAATTGCCAAAGAGGTTCCGGAATTTTATTTTGGGCGTTTTGATATCATGTACAACACTTTCGAAGAATTAGAACGAGGAGAAAAGTTTCAGGTTGTAGAACTTAACGGGGCAGCCAGTGAACCAACACATATTTACGATCCGAAACATTCTGTTTGGTTTGCCTGGAAAGAACTGGCAAGACACATCACTTATATGTATGAGATCAGTGCTGCGAATCATAAAAAGGGAGTACCGTACCTGAATTATAAAGTTGGAATCCGGGAGTATAAATTGCATCTGACTCAGAACAGTAAGATTATAAATTTTTAAAAAATGAAAAGGTTAAAGAATATCTCAATTGGATTTTTGGTGAGCTTCATCGGATCGATCCCGTTAGGATATTTGAACGTAGTAGGTTTGGAGATTTATTCGAAATCAGGACTTTATAATTTGGTTTTCTTTCTGTTCGGAGTCATTTTTGTTGAAAGTTTTGTCATTTATTTTACGTTGCTTTTTGCCAGAGAACTAATCGGTAATAAAAAATTAATGAAGCTAATTGATTTTTTTGCTATTGGATTTATGTTTGTTCTGGCTTTTCTCTTTTATTACGGATTCAATCAAGCTACAAAATCAACTGATAATTTAAGGGGGTATTTAGTGTATTCACCATTTGTCATCGGAATGATTTTAAATTGTTTCAATTTTTTACAGCTGCCTTTCTGGACGAGCTGGAATCTGTATTTGCTTAACGGAAAGCATATTGTCGTAGAAAAAAAGTTAAAATATTATTATATTGCAGGAACTTTGATTGGTATTTTTTTCGGGATGTTAAGCCTGATTGTGGTTTTACAGACTATTTTTGAAAAAAGTAATCCATTTTCAAGGTACGTAATGCCTGTTTTTATTCCGATATTTTTTATGGTTTTAGGGAGTATTCAGGTATTTAAAGTGTATAAAAAATATTTTAAATCGACTGCTTTAGAGGTTTAGTTCCTCAAGCACAATTAAATAATTCTTTATGAAAAAGCTTTATTTTCTACTTCCTTTTGTTTTTCTGGCCTGTAAATCAAATCCCGTTACAGTAAACACTACATCTTCAACAGCTGTTTCAAAACCTATTGAAGTAACCTATAAAGTAAAAGAATCTGAAGTTTCAGATTTTCTGAAAGAATTGTCTTCCGATGAGATGGAAGGTCGTGAAACTGGCACAAAAGGAATCGAAAAGGCAGCCGTTTTTTTAGAAAATTTTTTAAAGAAGAACCATGTGGCACCTTATTTTACTACCTATAAAGACACGTTGGCGAATTTTAAAACACCAGCCTATAATATTGTGGGAGTGATAGAAGGAACCGATCCTGTGTTGAAAAAAGAATTCGTGGTCTTAAGTGCGCATTACGATCACATTGGATTAGAGAAAAAACAACAGACAGATGTTGTTTTTAACGGAGCGAACGATGATGCGTCCGGAGTTACAGCAGTTGCAGAGATGGCAAAGTGTTTTAGCGAAACAAAATCGAACAAACGCAGTATTCTTGTTGTGTTTTTTGCCGGAGAAGAAAAAGGACTATTGGGTTCTAAAAGTTTGGTGCAAAAACTTAAAAAGCAAAATTTTAATTTATACGCACAATTGAATATCGAAATGATTGGTGTACCTATGAAACGGGATTATCTGGCCTATATCACCGGTTTTGATAAAACCAATATGGCTGCGAAAATAAATGAATACACGGGTAAAAAGACTATTGGGTTTTTACCAAAAGAAGCAGAGTACAAACTGTTTTTCCGATCGGATAATTATTCTTTTTATGAGGCTTTCAAAAAACCATGTCAATCTATAAGTACTTTCGATTTTGAAAATTTTGACTTTTACCACCATGTCTCAGACGAATTTAAAGTAATGGATATTCCACATATGACTTCTTTTATTCAGGAGTTTCTACCGGCAGTGACCAAAATTGCAATCACACCCACAGAGGAAATTACGATGAATAAATAATTCTGTCCTTTTATTCGATTTGCTTATTTTTGCTTTATGAAAAATATTATAGTTACCGGAACCAGTCGTGGAATTGGTTACGAATTGGCATTGCAGTTTGCTAATGCAGGCCATCAGGTTTTGGCAATTTCGAGAAAAACACCTCAGGCACTTTTGGAGCATCAAAACATTAGCTGTTTATCAGTAGATCTGTCGGATGAAGCAGCTTTACAAGAAGTAGATCAATTTCTTTCGTCTGCCTGGAAGAGAGTGGATGCAGTGGTTCATAACGCAGGTGCATTGTTGTTAAAGCCTTTTGCTGAAACCACTCAGTCCGATTTTGAAAGTATTTATAAAGTGAATGTTTTTGCGGTTGCCAACTTAACTCGTATTTGTCTTCCTTATCTTCAAAGCGGTAGCCATGTGATTACAATCAGTTCTATGGGTGGAGTGAGGGGAAGTCTGAAATTTGCAGGTTTAGCAGCTTATAGTTCCAGTAAAGGAGCTGTAATTACTTTAACCGAATTGCTGGCGGAAGAATATAAAGAAAAAGGAATCTCATTTAATGTTCTGGCACTGGGCTCCGTTCAGACCGAAATGCTAAATGAAGCTTTCCCGGGTTATCAGGCACCAATATCCGCCGAAGGAATGGCAACGTACATTTATGATTTTACACTCAACGGAAATAAATATTTTAACGGAAAGGTTTTAGAAGTTTCGTCTACTAATCCATAGTTAATTAGAATTATGAATTGTGAATTATGAATTATGAGTGAAAGTATTATTAAAATTAAAAGTTTTGAATTAGCAGTTAAAGGAGTTAATTTTTATAAATACTTAATTTCTGAAAAGAAAGAATTTATAATGAGTAAACAATTTTTACGTTCTGTTACTTCAGTAGGAGCAAATGTTCGTGAAGCTATTAATGCACAAAGCAAAGCTGACTTTATACATAAATTATCAATTTCTCAAAAAGAGTGCGACGAGTCACTGTATTGGTTAGAGCTTTTACGGGCAACTGATTATGTTTCGATTGCAGAGTTTGAATCTATGTACAATCAATGTGCGGAAGTGCTGAAAATTATAAAAAGCATCCTAATTACATCAAAAAAGAATCTGAATCGGAATTAATAACTCATACTTTATAATTCATAATTATTTTGAGCGAAACTTTAGCTAAATATATACCGGAACATGCTGTAAGGCCTGTTTTTGATTTGATTGTTGCCAATCAGGTTCATCTGAAAATCGTGAATGAACGTCAGACGCGTCATGGGGATTACAGAAGAGGACCTAGTGGCAAACATGAAATTACGGTGAATGCAAGTTTAAATAAATATCGTTTTCTGATCACGCTGATTCATGAAATTTCGCATTTAGTAGCGTTCGAAAAGTTTGGCAGAAATATTAAACCTCATGGAAATGAATGGAAGTTTACCTTTCAAAGAATGATGGTTCCTTTTATTCGTCCTGAGATTTTCCCAAGTACTTTATTGCCGTTATTAGCCCGACATTTTAAGAACCCTTCAGCAAGTAGTGATACCGATACGACCTTGTCTTTGGCCTTAAAGCAATACGATGCACACAACGATAAGAACTATATTTTTGAAATCCCCTATGGAAGTGTATTCAGGATTAAAAATGGTAAAACATTCAAGAAATTGGCCGTTAGAACCAAACGTTTTGAATGTATCGAAATTAGCTCAGGAAAAACATACCTGTTCAATCCAAATGCCGAAGTGGAGATAATTCAATAAAAGAAAATTGCAATAAAAAAAATCCAAATTCCAACTGTAATAGTATTGGAATTTGGATTTTTTTTATTGAGTTTTTCAGCGGAATTTGGAATTTAAAAACGCTATCCTTTCAAATAAGCCTCTCGTACTTTTTTAAACAGATTAGAAGAATAAACGAATTTTACAATGGCTTCGTTATCCGTTCTAAAGATTTCTTCTTTAGTCCCCTGCCACGCTTTAACTCCTTTTTTCAGGAATACAATATTCTCACCAATTTCCATCACCGAGTTCATATCGTGAGTATTAATAACCGTAGTAATGTTGTACTCTTCTGTAATTTCCTTGATCAGATTATCAATCAGAGTAGAAGTATTTGGGTCCAGACCGGAGTTAGGTTCATCGCAAAATAAGTACTTCGGATTATTTACAATAGCACGTGCAATCGCAACACGCTTTTGCATTCCTCCCGAAATTTCTGAAGGCAATTTTTTATGGGCATCAATTAAGTTTACTCTTTCCAGAACAAAATCAACACGTTCTTTGACTTTAGCCTTGTTATCGTTTGTAAACATTTTTAACGGGAATGCGACATTTTCTTCAACAGTCATCGAATCAAATAAAGCACTTCCCTGAAAAACCATTCCGATCTCAGTTCTTAATTCTCTTTTTTCATCCGGATCCAGTTCTGAATAAACGCGGCCATCAAACTCAATAGTTCCATTATCAGGAGTATGAATTCCTAACAGACTTTTTAATAAAACAGTCTTTCCGGATCCACTTTGCCCAATAATTAAGTTCGTTTTTCCAGTTTCAAAAACGGTCGAAACACCTTTTAGAACCTTGCTGTCGCCAAATGATTTTTCTAAATTTTTTACTTCTATCATGATCCTAGTAACAATTGTGTTAATATATAATTAAAAAGAATGATTGAAACCGAAGTCCAAACAAACGATACTGTACTGGCCTTACCTACCTCAAGTGCGCCACCTTTCATATAATAACCGTGAAAAGATGGAATGGTAGCCAACAGCATAGCAAATATTAAAGTTTTAATAAAAGCATAAACAATGTGAAAAGGAATGAATTCTATTTGGGCTCCAATAATAAAGTCATTGCTGCTAGTAAAACCTCCGTAAACACCTGCCAACCATCCACCAAAAATTCCTAGGAACATACTGATTCCAATCACAAAAGGATACAATAATAAAGCGATAATTTTAGGGAAAACAAGATAGTTCAGAGAGTTTACACCCATCACTTCCAAGGCATCGATTTGCTCTGTAACACGCATAGTTCCGATACTTGAAGTAATAAAGGATCCCATTTTTCCGGCCATAATTACCGAAATAAAAGTAGGAGCAAACTCCAAAATCACAGATTGACGTGTAGCAAAACCAATTAAATATTTTGGGATTAAAGGATTAGTTAAGTTTAAAGCTGTTTGAATCGCAACAACACCTCCAACAAAGAAAGAGATAAAGCAAACGATACCCAGAGAGTCAATAATTAAATCATCAATTTCTTTAAAAATTAATTGTCGCATAACAGGCCATTTGGTCTGTTTATTGAAAATCTCTTTCAGCATTAAAAAATATTTCCCAACCTGGGATAAGTAACGAATTAGCATCATAGTTTTACAAATATTGGCTAAATTAAGGATTAGTTTACAGTTTATAGTTTCAGTTTACAGTTTTTTAATTTTTTTTAAGATTATAAAAACTTCTGTTTCATTTTCTGCAAACGATAACTTCTAATAAATTTAGCTTGTTCGGGAGTAACGAGTAATGGCGTTTTTGCTTTTTTTGCTTTCCAGAATCCACGGATATAATCCAAAAATAGAAATGGTTTTTTCTTCATCATGGCCAGTTTGGCCGATGCAATTGCGGTAATCCAGAAACCATATCCTAAAGTAAAAAAAGCTTCACCTTGTTTGTATCGGGCAGTTTTGTTGTAGTTAGCACCAGTTGGTTTCAGATGTTTTACGTGTAAAGAAGCGTCAGTAACAATTTTCCATCCGTAATATTTACAAAGAAGTTCGTCTACCGTATCCCAGCCCATAGCAGGTTTTAAACCGCCAATTTGCTGAAATGTTTCCTTGCGATAAGCTTTGAGTGCTCCGCGAATATGATCTTTATCGGTAAGGTTTTCTAAAACCCAATCTCCATTTTTTTCAATATAACAAAAACCTCCTGCCATTCCGACTTTTGAGTCAGACTGAAAATGTGCAATAATAGTTTCGAAATAATTGGAAGGAAAAATAAGATCACCGTCTATTTTTACCATAATATCATAGTCGGAATCCAAAGTTTCTAAGCCTTTCTGAAACGCCTGAATCACTTTACTTCCCGGCATATGAATGGCATCCGATGTTTTGTTTACAACAGAAATAAAAGGATTTTCTTTTGCAAAACCCAGTACGATTTCTTCTGTTCGATCTGTTGAATTGTCATTTACCACAACAACTTTTGATGGTAAAACAGTTTGTGAAACCAAAGATTGCAGGGTTAGACCAATAAGGTCCTGCTCGTTGTGTGCGGGAATAACAATGTAATACTTCATAATTTTCAATTTAAATCCCAATTCTTTAAATTCCAAATTCCAATCAAAACGGGCTTAATTGGAATTTGGATTTTTTTATTGGAATTTGACTTTAGGCTTTTATTTTTTCCGCCACAACAATATAATATCGTGGAGTAAAATATCTCAATAAAGGTCTGAAACCAAACTTTTTTACCGGATGTGTAAATTTTTGACGATCGGTAATTTTCCAGCCTGTTTTTTCTAAAAGCCAGTCCAATTGCCAGTCTTCAAATTCATGATAATGTCTGTCCCACATATCAGTTTTAGAACGATATGCAGATGAAAACCATAAACGCAATGGAATTGATATTAACAATTTATCACATTTTACATTTTGCAGAATGGTATAGGGATTTAGCAAATGTTCGAAAATTTCAAAAGCGGTAAAAACACTATATTCTTCCGTTTGTAAAGCCGTTTGATCGTTGTCCAGATCTTCGCCTTTTGTATTTTTTACAGTATAACCATTTTCTTCCATTATCTTAGAGAATGGATTTGGTACACCAAAATCAAAAATAGTCTCTGATGTTTTAACGTGTTTTTGTAAAAATTCTAAAGTAAGTTTGAATCTTTTATTGGGAAACGTTTTTTCGTACATAGTCATTGCGAGGAACGAAACAATTTCTCGTTCTTGATTTTATAATTAGGTCGCAAATATACTAAAAAAAGTCCGCACCATAAGTTACGGACTTTTTTAGTTTAGAGTTTACAGTCGCAGTATTTAGTCTCAGTATTCAGTCTCAGTATTCAGTCTACTGAATACTGAGACTGAATACTGAACACTGTGACTTAAAAACTAGTATCTGTAAACAAAAGCATTGACATTCATTCCTGCTCCAACAGAGGCAAAAATAACGACATCACCTTTATTTATTTCGTGATTTTCCAGTTTACCCTGAATCAATAAATCGTAAAGAGTTGGTACCGTAGCAACACTGGAATTTCCTAAATCATGTATGCACATTGGCATAATGTTTTCAGGAGGTGTTTTTTCGTATAGTTTATAAAAACGGGCAATAATGGCTTCATCCATTTTTTCATTGGCCTGATGAATCAGAATTTTTTTCACTTCATCAATGGATATTCCACTTTTATCAAGACAGCTTTTCATGGCACATGGCACCTGACTTAAAGCAAATTCGTAAATTTTACGCCCGTACATTTTGATGTATTTAATGTCCGGATCTAAATCAGGGTTGTATGATTTTCCAAAGAATAAGTAGTTGGCTTCATCAGTTGCAAAAGTAGCACTTTCGTAAGATAGTAATCCTGCTTCATCATCAGAAGCTTCTAAGATAGAAACACCTGCACCATCTGAGTAAATCATAGAATCACGATCGTGATCGTCAACCACTCTTGACAGTGTTTCAGAACCAATTACCATCACTCTTTTTGCCATGCCTGATTTTATAAAGGCATTGGCCTGCAGGACACCTTCAATCCAGCCCGGACAGCCAAAAATAATATCATAAGCCACACATTTAGGATTCTTAATGCCTAGTTTGTTTTTTACACGTGTCGCTAAACTTGGAAGAATATCAGTTTGATGGGTTCCCGCTTTTACGTCACCAAAATTATGTGCGTAAATGATATAGTCTAAAGTTTCGCGATCTATTTTAGCATTTTCAAGAGCTTTTTCGGCAGCAAAAAAGGCCAAATCAGATGAGGTATATTGATCTTCGGCATAACGACGATTTTCGATACCGGTAATGCCTTTGAATTTTTTTATTACAACTTCGTTAGGGTAACCAAAAGGAGTTCCGTCTTCATTTAAAAAAACATGATCGCCAAAGTCAGTATTGCTTACTTCTTGAGTAGGAATGTAACTTCCTATACCTATTATTTTTATTTTCATTATTCCTTTATTGTCCGGTAAATTTAGGGCTAAAGTATAAATAAAATCATGATAACTATCATAAAAAATACTATGCATGCATATAATTGAGGAATAATAATTTTTTGGGGGATATATTGGTTATTTTATAATGAATTACAGATTTTAGCGAGATTTCAAACGTTTGCGATCGGTGGTTTATGGGTATGATTTTTCTCTTAGAGTAAAAAGCGTTTTTTGATTTGTTACAAATGAAACATAAGTGTAAAAATGTGTTGAAATAAAAAGAGAGGGAAAGTTTTTTAGTTTGAGGTTTTAAGTTTGTACTGGGAGGTAAAACTTTAGATCTGAAACCAAAATAAAACCCGACAGATTTTTAAAAACTGTCGGGTTTGGATATTAAAAGAAAAACTTAATTTTTAGTTTTCCATATAAGCTTCAATAGGAGCACAGCTGCAAACTAAATTTCTGTCTCCGTACGCATCATCTACACGACGAACTGAAGGCCAGAATTTATTGTCGGCAATGTATTCTAATGGGTAAGCTGCAGTTTCTCTCGAATATGGGAAATCCCAAGTGTCAGCAGTTAACATTGCTAATGTATGAGGTGCATTTTTTAATACGTTGTTTTTATCATCAGCTGTTGCAGCTTCAATTTCTTTTCTAATTGAGATAAGAGCATCACAAAAACGATCTAACTCTGCTAAATCTTCAGATTCTGTAGGTTCAATCATTAAAGTTCCGGCAACTGGGAAAGAAACGGTAGGAGCATGGAAACCATAATCCATTAAACGTTTAGCGATATCGCCTACTTCAATTCCGTTTTCTTTAAATGAACGGCAATCTAAGATCATTTCGTGAGCCGCTCTTCCGCATTCTCCTGTATAAAGAATTGGGTAGTGGCCTTCGAAACGTGTTTTCATGTAGTTAGCGTTCAAAATAGCATGCTCAGTAGCACTTTTTAATCCTTCACCACCCATCATTGTGATGTAGCCGTAAGAAATTAAACATACTAAAGCTGATCCGTAAGGTGCAGAGGAGATGGCTGTAATTGCTTGTTCACCACCTACTTTAAGGATTGGGTTTGTTGGTAAGAAAGGAACCAGTTTTTCATTCACACAGATTGGTCCAACTCCAGGTCCACCGCCACCGTGAGGAATAGCGAATGTTTTGTGTAAGTTTAAGTGACAAACGTCAGCACCAATTGTAGCCGGGTTAGTTAAACCAACCTGAGCATTCATATTCGCACCATCCATATATACTAATCCGCCATTGTCGTGGATTAATTTAGTAATTTCAATGATTGAAGATTCGAAAACTCCGTGAGTAGAAGGATAGGTTACCATTAAACAAGATAAATCATCTTTATGTTCGATCGCTTTTTCTCTTAAATCCTCTACATCAATGTTTCCTTCCGGAGTAGTTTTGGTTACAATGATTTTCATTCCGGCCATAGCTGCAGAAGCAGGATTGGTTCCGTGAGCTGATGAAGGAATCAAACATACATTACGGTGACCATCGTTTCTTGACATGTGGTAAGCACGAATAGCCATTAAACCGGCATATTCTCCTTGTGCTCCTGAGTTAGGTTGTAATGTTGTTCCCGCAAATCCGGTAATTACATTTAACTGCTGCTCTAATTTTTTAAGCATGGTAATGTAACCTTCTGCCTGTTCAACTGGTGCAAAAGGGTGAATGCTGTTCCAGTTAGGCATTGATAAAGGAAGCATTTCTGAAGCTGCGTTTAATTTCATTGTACAAGAACCTAATGAAATCATCGAATGATTCAATGATAAATCTTTACGTTCTAATTTTTTGATGTAACGCATCAACTGACTTTCCGAATGATGATTGTTGAATACATCATGTGTTAAGAAAGGAGAAGTTCTTTCTAATGAAGCCGGTAACTGACTTGCTGCAGATAATTCAGAAACGGTAAAAGTTTCTTTCCCTAAAGCTTCAGCAAAAATGGCAATAATTTGGTTGATGTCTGCAATTGAAGTCGTTTCGTTGAATGAAATCGAAATAGATTCGGCATCAGGATAGAAGAAGTTTACTTCGTTTTTCTCCGCAACAGCTTTTACTTTTTGAGCGTCAGCTTTTACTAAAATAGTATCAAAGTAAGCAGTGTTGATTTGGTAAACTCCTAATTTATTTAAAGCTTCAGCAGCAGTAACCGCCGATGCATGAACTTTGTTTGCAATGTATTGTAACCCTTTTGGTCCGTGGTAAACCGCGTACATTCCGGCCATAACCGCTAATAATACCTGAGCAGTACAAATATTTGAAGTCGCTTTTTCACGTTTAATGTGTTGCTCGCGAGTTCCTAACGCCATACGTAACGCACGGTTTCCGTTTACATCGATCGAAACACCAATAATACGGCCCGGCATAGATCGTTTGTATTCTTCTTTAGTAGCAAAGAATGCAGCATGAGGTCCGCCATAACCCATTGGTACACCAAAACGCTGTGAAGTTCCAACTACTACAGCAGCTCCCATTTCTCCAGGAGAAGTTAAAGTAGCTAATGATAAAATATCAGCAGCGAAGGCCACTTTAATTTCATTTTCTTTTGCTTTAGCAACAAAAGCGCTGTAATCGTTTACCTGACCATATTTTCCCGGGTACTGTAAAATAGCTCCGAAAAATTCATTTGAAAAATCAAATGTTTCATGGTTTCCAACTACTAATTCAATTCCAACAGGAGTCGAACGTGTTTGAAGAATAGATAAAGTTTGTGGCAAAATTTCTTCAGAAACGAAGAATTTGTTTGTATTGTTTTTCTTTTGGTCACGTGTACGAACGTCAAATAATAACGCCATAGCTTCTGCGGCAGCAGTTCCTTCATCTAATAAAGAGGCATTGGCGATTTCCATTCCGGTTAATTCAATAACCGTAGTCTGGAAATTTAAAATGGCTTCAAGACGACCTTGAGCAATTTCAGCCTGATAAGGAGTATAAGCTGTATACCATCCCGGGTTTTCAAAAATGTTTCTTTGAATTGGAGCCGGAACGATTGTTGGATGGTAACCCAAACCAATGTATGATTTGAATACTTTATTTTTCTTTCCTAATTCCTGAATATGGTTTGCAAACTCATATTCCGTCATAGCCGGATCTAAGTTTAATGGTGCTTTTAAACGAATATCATCCGGAAGGGTTTCATAAACAAGTTGTTCGATCGATTCAACTCCGATAGTCTGTAACATGTGTTGAAGATCTGTTTCTCTTGGACCAATGTGTCTTAAAGCAAAAGCATCTGTTTTCATATAGTAGTAAAAGTGTTGTTTTTTAGTCGCGCAAAATTAAGTATTAATAATAATTTAATGCACATTTTTAACTTCATTTTTTGTGAAATTTTCAATTAAAGATATGGTTTCTTAATAATTGATTAGATTTGAATAATGAAAGTGTTAAAGTACATATTAGATTTTTACCTGAATGGCAGTATTCATGTGGCTTTGTCATGTTACGCACTCATTCGGATTACCTTTCATGTGTTTCATATTCAGTACGATGAGTCGATGGCATTGTTTGGTTTTTTCGGAACAATTGTGGGGTATAATTTTGTTAAATACGATGTTTTGGTTCGTGTTCAAAAGAAAAAAATCGGAAACCAGTTGAAAATTATTGCTGTTTTGAGTTTTATGTCACTGTTTTTGGTGGGCTATTATTTTTTTCAGTTGAAGCGGATTACCCAAATTATTTCAATTGTGATTTTTTTGATAACGGCACTTTACACCCTTCCGTTTTTTCCGAATCGGAGAAATGCACGAAATTGGGCAGGTGTAAAAATTTATATCGTGGCAGTTTGCTGGGTGGGTACTACCTTGGTTTTACCTTTGATAAATGCCGAAATTCCTTTTACCAGTGATTTTTTTATAAAATGCATTCAGCGTTTCGTTTTAGTTTTTGTTCTGGTTTTGGTTTTTGAAATTATCGATTTAGCCAATGACGATCCGCATTTACAAACGGTTCCTCAAACAATAGGGGTAAAACGAACCAAAATTTTAGGACTCTTATTGCTGATTCCTTTTTGGAGTTTAGAAGTTTTTGTTTCTACTTTTAATTATCATGATGCTTTTATCAATCTGATTATGATTTTTGTATTGATGTTATTTATTGCATTTGCAAACCCCAACCGCTCCAAATATTATACTTCTTTTTGGGTGGAAAGTGTGCCGATATTTTGGTGGCTGATGATACTGTTTCTTTAAAGTAGTTTTCCTAAAATAAAAAACCGATGCGCATACATCGGTTTCCTTAGGAGTGAAATAAAATCTTACTTCGTTTTTTGTTCTGCGAGGGCTTTATTCAGGTCGGCTTTAGCTTCGGCTAGTTTCTTTCTTTTCTTGTCAATTTTTTCTTTACTTTCCTGATCTTTTATGGCTTTGTTTAGATCATCGGTTCTTTCCTTGACTTTTTGCTGTTTTTCCTGAACTTTTTTGTTAAGGTCTTTGTTTACTGTTTTTGTCGTACAGTTTTTTTTGGTTTTCGAGATAGCTTCTTCGACTCCTTTTATTTGATTTTGATTGCCGGCCTTTTTGGCAGCAATCAATTTTATGTTTAATTCACAGAGTTTTCTTTCACAGCCTTTTAGTGTTTTGCAATTGGTTTGTGCAAATCCAATGAAAGAAACAGTAAAAAAAACAACCGATAGTATTTTCGCCTTTAATGTCATAAAGTTTAGTTTTAGTTTGTTTACGGATTCTCGAAAATCGTGTCTGACTATAAAAGTAAGAAATTTAAAGTTCTTTTTCCGAAACTATTTTGAGTGTTTTATTTCGTTCCAAAAGGAAGTTCGTAAGATGTTTTTCTAAAAATAAAATATCAAAAAGTTCACCTAAAATCCCATATGGAGTTTCATATTGCAGTTTATCTTTCATAATAGTAAATCCGTCTTTTTCTTCAAAAAAATGTTCGTGTTTGAAAGATTTGAATTTGCCCTGTTCCATTTCGTCGACAAAGTAAGTATAAGGTTTCATTGCTGTAATTCGGCTTTTATGAGTGAGATAAAAACCGAAATGTTTGCCACGCCAGGTCACTGTTTCATTTAAATGGATTAAGCCGGATGTTACACCGGCAATTGCTTTTTCTTTTGATGGACTTGCAGATTGCTGATGAATATCAATATTTCTTGAAGCATCAAAAACCGATTTTTGAGAGGCTTTTATTCGGGTTGTAAGGTTTAGGACCGTCATTTTCGGTATCATTTTTTTAGGTTGGGGATATGAGTGTTACCGATATGTAATCTCTCGAGATTAATTGCCCCATATATCTAATTTTAATTAATTACCACACTTCAATTTGTGAAACTGCTCCTTTAGGAGCGATATAATGATAATATATCTTATCTCGGAGAGATTACATATTGGTAAAAACTACTTCGCCGCCCTGCATAACTGTCCCGTAGGGACTATACGAGACTTAGCACAAAGTGATTTTCGTAGCTTTTTTGGTTTCAGTACAGTACTTCGATTCTTTTAGGATAAGAGATTCTGAAAAGCTGGATCAATATTTTCAAACTTAAATTCAAATCCATTTTCCTGTAGTCGTTTCGGAATCACATTTCGACTTTTTAAAACCAGTTCTGTTTCTGTCCGAATGATAAAAGACCCGATTTCTAAAAAGAATTTGTTGAGTGAGATTCCAAAAGGTACACCAACTGCTTTTCGAAGTTTTTGCATAAAGTCAGTATTTGAAATTGGGTTTGGCGAAACGATATTTACTTTTCCGGTCATTTCTTTTTTAATTATAAACTCGATTGCACGTACAAAATCATCTTCGTGAATCCAGCTGATCCATTGATTTCCTTTTCCTTGTTTTCCTCCAAAACCTATTTTAGCCAGAGTCTTCAACGGAAGAAGAGCACCACCGTTTTTCCCCAGAACGATTGATGTTCGTAATGCCGTTTTCAGAGTATTTGGAGTTTCTGTTTTAAAAAAAGCTTTTTCCCACGAGAGAGCCACATTTATAGAGAAGTCATTTCCGATCTCGCCCTCGACTTCGTCCATTTGTTTGTCTAAAGAAAAACGGTAAATGGTGGAAGTTGACGAATTGAGCCAATGTTTTGGTGGGTTTTTACAATTCAAAACGGCTTTGTTTAAAATTTTTGTGCTTTCAAGACGAGACAATAAAAGTGCTTTTTTATTTTTTGAAGTATAACGGCAATCAACAGATTTACCTGCCAGATTAATTAATACCGTGGCATTTTCCAGTTCGCTTTCCCAGCCTGAAAAAGTTTTGGCATTCCAGTTTACATATTTTATCCCATCAATGATTTGTGACTTCCTTCGAGTCAGAATAACAATTTCTTCAAATTTGTTTTTGAAATGATGTATTAAAACCTGTCCCAGAAATCCTGTTCCGGCTGCGATGATGAGTTTGCTCATTATTGTGTTTTTTTGGCACGAATTGCCCGAATGGTAATCCGTGCAATCTGTGACGATTTTTTTAAATCAGTTTAGAATGAAGAATAAAGCAATAATTCGATAGAGAATCCAGGTGTAAGATAAGTAAATTGGAAGTTTCAAAATTTTGATTCTTCTGAAATGTTCCAGAAATAGGATCAAAACGGTGACTCCGAACCATCCTAAAACGATACTTTCAGTAAGCGGTATAAATTTACTCAGAAGCAAGACAGGACTTAAAATTAAGGAACCCATTAAAGAAACGGTCATTAGATTTCCGGCATAATTCATAATGGTTTGTTTGTCAAATTGGAATAAAAACAAACTTTGGAAAACAATTTGACCCAATGCAATAATGATTTCTCTTGAAATACTGGTTTTCGGTAAACCCGGAATCAGATTGGCATAACCAAAAAGGATAGAGCTTGTTACCGTTAATGCAAATCCGATGAACAGAAATCGATATTTATAATTAAAATCGGGAGTACATTGTAATTTGTTTTCTTCGACTGCATTTCCAGGGATAATTACTTTTCGATTGTAGGAAACAAAAGAATACATTTTTTTGAGGATAAAGTGAATCGGTTTTAGAGTTGAAATTTTTTCAATAAGCGGAAAAGAAAAACCGACAACTTTAATTAAACTGTCAATTCCATAAGTTACGGTTTTTGTTTTGTTATCAATCAACGCGATTTCGTTTGGAGCGCGTTTTAAATCAACAAAATTTTGTTCTTCTTCAGATAGCTGACAGTATGATTTTCTTCCGTTTTGATCTAACATGCCGCTTTTTACAAAGCCTGTTGTGTATAAACTGCATAGCGGACAATCTTCATCGTAAAGTAGGGTTTGGTTTTCTAACGTTTTCATGATTTTTGATTTTAAAGTTTAGAATTGGTTAATCGATTTCTTCTAAAACGGGAATGATGGTCAATTTTCTTTTATTTTGAACAGTAATTTCTGAACCTTTAGCTAAGAAAACGGATGTTGGCTTTGCATGTTGAAGAAACTGAAAATCCTTTCCGTATGTTTTTTGAAAATCGATATCAATATTGTGATTTAAAACTTCAAATTGTTTCCATCTCGGATGCTGGACTTCATACTCAAAAGTCGTTTCTTCATCAATTTTGGTATATCCGAAATAATGTTCTGTAATGAATTCTGCTTCAGAATCAACAGCAATCTCGATCAAATTCTTTTCAGTTTCCAGTTGAATCGTATTCCATTTTTCTTCCTTTTTCCATTGATAGATGAAAACAGTAGTGTTCTCGTTATCCATAATGCTGTGATTCATTTTTTGAGTTTCATAATGTTCCTGATACAAAGTATTGGCCATATAAGTGATGACTTTTTTAGGAACAATTTCTTTTATGAAAACAACGCCGCGTTTCCATTCTCCCTTTTCAAAACGTTTTACATAGAACCTTAGATTAACTTCTTCAAAATTGATATGAAACGGAACTTTTACTCCTAAAACTTTTGTGTTTTTAAACATGAAACCAACTAAACTCACATAACATTTGTTGTTCCAGATATCTATTTCAGTTCCACTGGGAGTATATTTTTCTAAAATTTCAGCATCAATTTCGTAATTAAAAAGGGCTAAGTTTTTCCATTCTGCTTTTAAGAAATTCATAGATTTTCTTTTTTATAGATTAGTACTGAAAGATAAATAGCTAGTAAGGGAGGAACAGTCAGTAAAAAAAATTCCAATATTTGATAGATGCGGAAATACGAAGCGATAAAGTATGAGGCAGAATATAAAAGAACTCCAATTATATAGATTTGAAAATATCGGTTGTGTGGTTCTTTAAGGATCATTTTTATTCCTATTAAAACCTGAATAAAACCAGTAAGTATAGTGGAAAGTAAAGAAAAAAAGAAAGCATTTTCTTTAGCAATAGGATAAGTGATTAAAATTAAAAATGGAAGTCCTATCGCAAAAGTGTTGAGTTGTTTTATAGTTTTCATAGTTATTGTTTGTTTTAAACTTTCAGAAAAAAATGAAAGTTTTTATTAAATTTTTTTATTTCATGATTTTAAGGACAAGACGCCCCAGCCAGTTTTCATTAAATTCAGTCATTTTATCCATCATATTATCTGCCTTTAAAACAAAATCATACAATTTAGAAGTCTGATCTACAAAGTGCTTTTCTTCAGCAGTATCATTTGCTCCAATGGTAGAAACTTCTTTTAATATTTTAAGAGCAGGTTTAATTTCTCTTTTGCTTCTTTCTTTCGCAATTTTTACGGCCAGTTCGTCCAAATCCTTTTCAGCAGTAAAGAACTCTCTTCTTTCTCCGGCTTTGAACTCTTTGTACACAATTCCCCAATCCATTAAAGCTCTCAGGTTCATGCTGGCGTTTCCGCGTGAAATTTGTAATTCGTCCATGATATCTTCCATAGAAACAGCTTCGTTCGAAACCATTAACAGCGCATGAATCTGTGCCATAGTTTTATTAATACCCCACTGAGAACCTAATGCTCCCCAGGTTTGTACGAACTTATTTTTTGCTTCTTTGAATTCCATGAAACAAATGTAAGTAAAAGTTTTTAAACTTTCAAAAATAAATGAAAGTTTGTTTAGTAAGGTTTTTTTAAGAATTATCTTATGTCTTGTTTTTTGTCTCTTATGACAGATAATTCTCATTTTATAACATTTTTTCGATTAGATCTTCATATCTAAAATAGCTTTGATATAGAAATTTAATGAAAGAAAATCATTTAAGTAACTGATTAATTATTAATTAGTTGAGATTGAAAAAGTGGAGCAGAACCCACTCGAAAAAACGGACTGTTTCGCACAGTTAAAAGCGAAGGCGGATCTGAAAAGCCTCATGAGTAGGACAAAAACTATTATTATGCAAGCAATACCTCAAAAAGTAAAAAATGTAAATGTGTATCCTTATGTAGAATGGCATGGAGGAGGAGTTGGACCAGTTATTCTTCCTGTTGTTGAAAAAGCTACCGGTACCTTTGCAGTTGGAACACTTATTAAATCAGTGTTTTATAACCTTGATTTGAACACACTGTCCGAAAAACCAAAATTAGGTGTACACCAAAGATATATAGCAACTGGAGAATATGAAGATGGTACTCCTTTTACTACTCCGTGGATGTATTGTACAAATGCGGGAACTCAGCCTGAGTTTGGAAGAACTATTACGCTTGGTAAGCCAGAATCTGAAACTATTAATGCAGAAACTTTGCCTCCATATATCACATTGGGAGCACTTACTGATATTACAGTTTCTCAGTTATTCCCGGCACCGGCAATAGGACAGAGAGTGTTAATTGAAAACGGATCCGGAAATGTTATCGCTACCAGAACAGGAACACCTCATGAAATGGGAAGCGAAGTAAATACTGGAAACCGTCTGGGTAAATTAACTGCCGGAGCGAAGAATATCATTATTACCGGAAAAAATAAAGAAGGTCAAACAGTGACTCTGGGTAATTTGACTTGTTTGAGTCCAAACGAACCGGCACTCTTCCTGCATCAGTTCGGTTATAGTAATTAAGGAATCAGAAAGTTTCTTCGGTAGAAATTTTTTCCTGAAAAAAGGATGAATCCTCAAACAAAACAAATAATAACTAAAAAACAACAACTATGGGAATAATCATGCCTTATGGTGTCGCAGTTAGAGAAGCTCTTGCCTCTAATGACCTGGCTAAGATGGAAGCTGTTGCCAAGCAAGCAAAGCAAACAATAAGAGATCATGGAGATCTGACTGTAGCTTTATTAGACTTATTGGACGCAATAGATTCTCTGAAGAATAAGAAATAAGCTGACTTGTACAGAAAAACAAGGGGGTATCTGAAAAACCTAAAGAGTAGGAATAATCAAAAGACAAAATATTATGGCAACAGTACTTTACGGAGTGGGAATCAGAGAGGCGATTGCCTCGAATGATTTAGAAAAAATGGTTGCGGTAGCTGAACAAGCTAAGAAAACCATAAGAGAACAAAAAGATTTGCATGTAGCATTGGTAGAATTGCTTGATGCAATTGATGCCTTGAAAAAGAAAAGGTAATCTAAAAAAGACGGTTTATCAAGTTTTACTTTTTAAACCGTCTTTTAAATAATTGTCAAACCATAAACGAAACTAATACCGATTGTATATTCAATATAGTCCAATTGCATTGTACTATTTTCATATTACATTGGCATTATATCAGAAAGCATTGAACTAAAATATAAGTAAAATTGATATATGATGGATACTATTAAGACTTCAACAAGATACAGAGTAAGGGATGATTATGCAACGGCTACTCCAGTGCATGTCGTATGGGAAATTACGCTGGCTTGCAATTTGAAATGCTCACATTGCGGATCAAGAGCCGGAAAAGTAAGACCGGGTGAATTAACTACAGAACAATGTTTTGGGGTTATTGATAGTCTTAAACGTCTTGGTACAAGAGAAATTTCGATTATTGGGGGGGAAGCTTTTTTAAGAAAAGACTGGATTGAGATTATCGAAAGAATACATCAAAGCGGGATCGAATGCTCTATGCAGTCCGGTGCCTATAATTTAAACGAAGAAAGAATCATTGCTGCAAAAAAAGCAGGAATAAATAATATAGGTGTTTCTATCGATGGAATGCCGGATACTCATAATAAAATAAGAGGAAGAAGAGATTCTTTTGAACATGCCGTTAATTGTCTGGGATTACTTAAAAAGCACAATATAACTTCTAGCGTAAATACAGTAATTACAAAAAGAAGTAAAAATGAGATGAATGAGCTTTTGGATGTTTTGATTGAAAATAATGTAAAAAACTGGCAGATACAACTTGCCGTTGCTATGGGGAATGCCGTAGACAATGCGGATGAACTGATCGTTCAGCCTTATGAATTAATTGATTTTTACGATGAGCTTATTGTGATCTACAGAAAAGCCTTAGCCCATAATATCCTAATACAGGCAGGGAATAACATTGGTTATTTTGGACCGTATGAGCACATTTGGAGACAGGGCAATGAAAAATATTATACCGGATGTTCGGCAGGGCATACTGGAATAGGGATTGAAGCAGATGGTAAAATTAAAGGCTGCCCTTCCTTACCAACAAGTGCCTATACAGGAGGAAATGTAAAAGATATGGCACTGGAGGATATTTGGAAATACAGTGAAGAGATGGTTTTTTCCAGATATAGAAATAAAGAAGAATTATGGGGCGGTTGTAAAGGCTGTTATTATGAATCTTCTTGTCTGGCGGGCTGTACCTGGACAAGTCATGTATTGTTTGGTAAGCGAGGGAATAATCCTTTTTGCCATCACCGTGCTTTAGAATTAAAAAAGAAAGGTCTTAAGGAACGAGTAAGAAAAATACAAGAAGCACCGGGCGACTCTTTCGATATGGGACTTTTTGAAATTATTGTCGAAGATGAAAATGGCGTAATTGTAGAAATACAATCACCTCATAGTGAAACTCCTGTTCCTGTTGTTGATGTGACAGCAAGAGTTCCAAGAATACCTAAAGCCTTAAAGTTATGCAATGGCTGCGATAATTATGTATATGAAGAAGAAGAGGTTTGCAGTTTTTGTAACAGCAACGTGAAAGAGGTAAATGATGAATATGCCGCTAAAATGGAAAAAGCAAAACGCTCACTGGAAAAACTAGAATTCTTAATGATGAAATAGTATGGAGCAATTAAGAAGTATTCAATCAGAAATTGATCAGTATTTGCATCATATTGAAGAAGGTTTAAGTCTGTCGGAAATTACGATTAAGTACGGATTAAACTCTTACCGATACGGATCTTCCAGTTTCTTAGAGGCTCTTTTTGACCCGCTTCCAATGACACCACAAACGGTATTTTATGATTTGGGTTCCGGTTATGGAAATATCATTTTATACGGCGCCGTAAAACATCCGGATGTTCAGTTTAAAGGAATCGAAATTCTTGAAGAGCGAAATAAAGTTTGTGTTGCTTTAATCGAAAGAGAAGGACTTGCGAATGCCAGGGCAATTTCGGGAGATATTTTAAAAGCAGATATCTCAGATGGAAATGTTTTTTATCTGTACAATTCTCTTTACGATTTTCAATATGCTGAATTATTAGATAAACTCTATCACATCTCTCTCCATAAAAACATTATTGTAATTGCCGAGTCCAACTGCAGCTTTTTCGATGAAGCCGATTGGTTAGAGCAATATTACTTTAAAGATATTGATGTGCTTCGGAAAATTAAATACTACCGCTCTAAATCTGTTCATTAAAAACCACCAACAAACAATAGAAATCAGAATCATTAATTAACCTAAAATCAAAACAGTTATGGCAAGTTTAAGTTCAATTATTCTTCCAGTTCTTGAAGGAATGGAAGAATCACATTTAAAAGATCAATTATTAAAATTCCTTCCAAATCAGGAGGAAGCATTTTCAAAAATTGAGAAAAGTTTCAATCAGCTGACCTCTAAAGTTCAGGACAAAGAACGTTTACAGCGTTTCTTTCACAGCTGGAGTCAAACCAATAACAGTGCAATGACAGTATCCGGAATCAGCAACCGTATGACGATGCTGGTTCATAAAAATCAACCTATTGCAGATGAAAAAGCACTATTGCAATCGATCACCAGTTTAAACCGTATCGTCGATGAAGATCTGGCGGTGGTAGGCAGAATTTTGCATTCGCAGCTGTTTTATACGATGGCCACTACAATCTGTACAGATGATGACTGGCTTTCCCGACGTTACCTGAATCAAAGTGCCTGTGATTTTAAAGCATGGAAAGATCAAAACTCATTACGAAATAAAGATATCATGATCGCTTTACTGACGACTTTGATACATGAAATTTATACGCATGGAGAAGTAGAACTGATCTTGCCAAAATTCCAGTCCTGGCTGATTAATGATTACGGTTACACAGAAGAAGAGTGCGACAAAACATTAGCATGGATCAGTGTTCACTGTGGACCAACAGAGAAAAATCACTTCTTTTTTGCTGTCAGTTCAATTTTTCACTACGCCAAGGCAATGAATATCGATCTTGAATCGTATGATCTGGAAGCAATTGTCAACGACTATTTAGCAAAAAAATCGGCTGTAATGGTAGATCTTTTGGAAGTGGAAGAATTAAGTTTTTAAATCTACGTATCTAATAATCTATTACAAAAAAAATAAACTTTAACCTTATATGTCAAAAATTAAACTACAGCAAAACCAAGTGGATCAACAGGAAAAATGGAATCAGTTGTTTTTTGAGTACTTTCAGAATATCAACATATTAGGCAGAGATGCTTTTGCTAATTCGTCTGTCGTCCTGTCTCCGGAGTATAACAAACCGATGGATCGCCTGTGCGCTGTTTTAAACAAAGCTTGTACAGCAATTGTTTTGAATTATTTTGAAGACAGCAGAATCCGGAACTATTATCAACTGGAGAATGACCTTGAAGCTTTATTGAAAAAGTGTAATAGCCAAAGCTATAATCAGGGTTTTTATCGCCCTGATTTTTTATATGATACTAATGACCAGGCAAAAATTTGTGAAATAGGAGCACGTTATCCGTTAAATGGATGGATGATCAGTTATTATTTATACCTGATCAACAATCAGACCAATGAGTATAAAGATCAAATAGCTGCAGAAGGCACAGATTTAAAAAATCTTATCGACGATTTGTCTCATCAGTTTGCACCTCATAAAAAAGTAGCTCTTATTCATGATGATGAAAAAGGCAGCGATATTTTTAATGCACAAAGGGAATTGGCAAAATTAAATATTGAATTAATTTCTGCAAAACCTCAGGAGCTCGCAATTGTAAAGGATTCAATAGTGGCCAACGGAGTACCGGTTTCACAATTTATACTCGAAATGGATCGGGAAGAATTAAAAAAAATTAGCCCTGATGTATTGGACAAGTTAATTGAAGAGAATTGTTATTTCAATGACATCCGAACTTTAATCCTTATTCATGATAAAAGAGTTTTGGCTGTCATGTATGATGCCGGGATTATGCAGGACTACCTGAGTAAGGAAGAGTACAATTTTTTGAAAGAGTACCTTATTCCAAGCTTTGTTATTACCGATCCTGTTGAATGTGATGAATTTACAAATACAGAACAAAATCTGATTTTAAAACTAAACAGCGGTGGAAGGGGAATTGGAGCCTATGTGAAAAGTGATTGCACTGATGAAAACTGGAATACTATAGTGAGAGAAAACTGGAACAGCTATCTCATTCAGCATTTTGTAGATCAAAAGGAGTTTGATGATGCTGAAAACAATCGTCAGATTTATTTAGTGGGAATGCTGCTGTGCAAAGATGATAAAAGTTATGGATCCGGTATGTTTCGGGGATCAGATGAATCTGTTGTGAATGTGCATCAGGGAAGAGCTTTGATTTATCCAATAGCACAGTAGTCAAAATATGAAACATACCGTTGTGATACCTCTTTATAATAAGGAAGCTTACATCTATGATACCATTCGTTCTCTGGCTTTTCAGGATAAAAAAGTGTCAGAGCTTATTATTGTCGATGATTGTAGCTCAGACCTGAGTTTGGTATATCTAAAAGACGCGCTCTCTTTTTTTCCCCTCAATTTTTGCAGACGGATGTTCAGATCATCGAGCTGGAAGAGAATAAAGGTCCGAGTAATGCCAGAAATATTGGAATTGAGTTGGCAACCGGAGATTTGATCAGTTTTCTGGATGCAGACGATTGTTATTTACCAACTTGTTTACAGGATAGTAGTTCTGTGATGGAGGAGGAGAATCTGGATGTGCTGATACTTGGCATTATGCTCATCCCATCAAATCATTACTTACCGAAAATTAAATCATTTGAAAAAGAAATGATTCCCTTTTCAGAGGAACTATTTTTAATTCCGGATCCCTTGTACACTATTAGTTCTCCCGATTTTATTATGGGTTTTGGCAGTAATGTTGTGATCCGAAAAAAACATCTTGAAGATATTTTTTATGAGACTGATGTTTCAATAAGCGAAGGTATTGACTTATGGTATCGGGTACTAAAAAGATTACCTCAACCTTCCAGAGTTGGATTACTGAATAAAGCCTGCATCGAAGTACGGGAAGTAGAAGGAAGTTTGTCCAGAATCAGCCCCACAGATTGGAAAGCAATTGAAATCCCGATCATCATAAAGCGGTATAGAAAAAGCTCCAATCGATACGATCAGCAGTTAATGGGAATGTATACCCAGAGATGGCTGGAACACGCCATGGAGCGATTGCCGTCCTGGCAGCAAAAAGGTCTGTTTATTTTCAATCATTTCACATTATTGGTCAAGAACAGTTATTATTTAAAAAGAAGAAACTCCTAAAAACGACTCCTTATGTACCCCGTTTGTATCCCTCCAAAAATAGACCATTCTGAATTACAAGATTACTTTGAATTGGCCAAACAAAATCCGTTGTATATTGAATTTTACAAAGGAAATGATTTTGCTGCCGGAGCACCTGTACTGAGTAAAAAAGAGTTAATGCCAATTTTAGAGGCAAAATTTAAACTTGAGGAAGAAAAAACAGGAGTTTACCTCGTACGCTCAGGCGGGAGCACACAAAAGCCATTGGTTTTTCCGGTTGATATTCAGGAGAATCATAATCAGCGTCTTGCATTGGCAGGCGAACTCACCCGAAATAATTTTTTTACTTCTAAAACAATTGCCCTGAACATTTTTGGCTATTCCGATATGTATCGCACGGCAGCTATTATGGATGATATTCTTGAAAAATGTCAGGCAACAACTTTGGCATTAAGTGCCCATGCCAGTTATGCCGATATGGAACAGGCAGCCCGTCATTTCAAACCTGATTTTATATTTGGAACCCCTTCAAAACTAATCTGCTTTGCTCAGTTTTTACAAAAGAACAACAGACAAATAGAAATCGGGAAGTTGTTTTATGCGGGAGAGTTTTTACGACCTAATACACAAAATTTTTTACAGCAGGTATTGGGTTTTCAGGAAGTGTATTCCATGTATGGCTCTGCCGAAACCGGAATTTGGGCCTGGTCACATTGTACTAAAACGCCATCCTTGTTTTCCGTTATTAAAGGTATTATCGTTGAAATTATAAATCCCGATGAGGAAGGATACGGCACAATAGCGGTTACTAATACATTCCGTAAAAGATTTCCGGTTTTTCGATATGCCATCGGAGATATAGGCCGATGGGTGGAACTGGATGGAAAATCTTTTTTGGAATTAAAATCCAGAGAGGCAAAATCTTTTATAGTTAGTGAACAGCACTACGACTTAGACAAATTTCTGTCGCTTACAAATGAGGCAACCGCTTTTCAGATTCAATTGTCAACAAATAAAAATTTTAAGGATGTTGTAAAGATGTTAATCGTACAAAATGTTTCTGAAGATAAAAGAGAGGCTTTCGTTGAGGAAAAAGGTATAGCATTAAAAAAACTATTGAACTACGAAGATGGTTTTATGGAGGTTGAGGTTTTGCTGGTTACGGCGGCTGATCTGTACATAGATCCCAATACGACTAAAACACCCGTGCTACTGGATCGGAGATAATGCTTTTGTGCAAGT
Source organism: Flavobacterium sp. N502540 (assembly GCF_025947365.1). Lineage (NCBI taxonomy): Bacteria > Pseudomonadati > Bacteroidota > Flavobacteriia > Flavobacteriales > Flavobacteriaceae > Flavobacterium > Flavobacterium sp. N502540. The sequence goes on along the minus strand of NZ_CP110012.1, from coordinate 1,048,286 downwards.
TTGTAATTTTTATTCCCTCTTTAAAAGAATTCTATTCCATTGATTATTTGCTTTATGGATAAAAAAACCAGTCTCATGACATTTTTTTATATCGGGTTTCGTATGCATTGTAATTTTAATCGGGAAAATTAAAAATGCTGGTTTCGTAAAGTTATTCTAAAGGAAATCAGAACGATAAGGTTATCCGTTGAAAATCAAAATAATACCAAACAATCCGAATTAGTAACCCCAAAAGCAAACTACCATGAAAGACTTAACCTCTTCTTCGAAAACATGCGTGGATCCGATACCAGATTCAAGATATCCGGTTTTGGAGCCTTTTACAGGACCTCAGCCCAGACTTCCGCAATTTTGGAAATGTACTTGTGTACTTCACCCTTTTAGCCCCTTGCAGAGTAATAGTACTACTGCCGACAAAGAGAGCCCATTTTTTGAAATTTGTACCGCTACGGTTTATTATGCCGAAGGACTTGGATTAAACGCTTTGCTGGTAGGTGCTTCCGGCAGAAGATGGTGGTACAAAGTAACGCCAACTCAAACAGAAGTATCGACCGACGGAATCCGCTATACACCGATCAATGTAGGTTGGAGAATTCCAACTACAAACTGGTTTGGAAATGAAAGCAGTAGAGCAAAATGTTCAGGAACCAGTTACCTGAACTGGATGAAAGCACAAAAAGTAGATTGGTGGAAAATTCCTGTAGGTAACAGCAGTCCCGCACCTGCTACCTGGATGTGGTTTGATCATAAAACCAATTTTCCGGTGCGTCTTATGTTTGGACAGGGACCTGTTGCACGCCCGGGTTTAGGAGATGTTAATCAGCTGGCCTTATTTCAAATGTTCTCGTTTTCTTATTTCTCCACTTTTGAGAGATTATCAAGCAATCCTTTAAACACACCTTTGGTATCTCCGGTTGTAGAAGGTTTTTCATTTGGAAACCGTGATAACTATGAACTATTTACATGGAATACTAATTTTGGGATGACTGTTTTCATGACACCGGTCAATGAAGCATTCAATCCTCTTCCTACAAGGGTTTTATACAATTGGAGAGACAATTCGCAATACCGCGTTTCATCAGACAGGAGTCAGAGTACACTGATGAAATATACCTACAATCCTACAAATCCATTTACTGCGCAACAAGCGCTTCTTACCGGACCAACTCCTACCGGAATGACTCCTCCACCTAATAGTGGTGCAGGATTTTTAATTAACTATTTAGGAGACAGAATAACAAATGCGATTGGTTTTGGAAATTTTCCATTCCCGCAACAACCGCCAAACTGGGTTCAGATTCCGGCGGTACAAGGAAAAATTCACGCTACTATTGTGAGAAATCCTGCGCTTTGTCCGGGTAATACAGCCACTGTTGTTGGTGTGCATTTTCCACCATCAGGAAATAATTATCCCGATTCTACTTATTTATGGACCTGGTACAGCCCTTTGAATCGAACAGGAAGCAGCAGCCGACCAATAACCTTTATGCAGTCGCAGTCAGGTGTAGGTTTAGGGACGAGTCTTGCTTTGGCAGATTACTTTGATTATGAAGAATTTACAACGCCAATTCCGGCTTGCAATTTCGCGGTTCCGCCAGTTGATTTTACCGTTCAGGCAAAACCGGATCCAAGTACTCCTGATAATCCTAATCCTTCTTATCCATGGCTCGATACAGGTGTTCGATTGAATCCTAGTAGAGTTGCTACCATAAAATATAAAGATGGGCTATGGACGGCGAATCCAAATATCAATAACGGTCATTTGTACAATTCTGCCGGAAACCCAACTTTTATTAGTGCTAAACCCGGTTATGCGCTTCCAGGTGCAAACGAGGGAGCATTGGTAGGTAAAATTGGAGATACTGTTTTCTTAATCGGACTGGGAGCAAACACGCCACCGGGATTAGTTGGGAAATTAGAATTATGCATCAATGACGATTTGAAAGGCATTTACGGAGCAGGTCTGACAGATAATATAGGACAGGTAAACGTGCAGATAAGTGTTAGTTCTCCAAAAAAGGAAAAACTTGAACCCGTAATAAAAAGTGGGACAGAACCTACTCTGGAAAACGAACCGGTATCTGAATAACGAGAAACTTGATCCAATGATAAAAAGTGGAGCAGAACCCACTATAAAAAACGAGGCGGTATCTGAAAAGCCCCACGAGTAAGAAAAATTTAAATTAAAAGATTATGGCAGATTTATTAGCAGGTGCCTATTTAGCAAAAGGCACAATCGGGAATGTAGGAACACCAGGTGCTCCAATTGCATCATTTAGTTTAGTTGTTGTACCGTCACAACATTCTGTTTCGGGTACAGTAGTGATTACACAGGCCATCCCTGGTCCTGATAGTCATATCGTTGTTCATGTTAAAGGAAGAATATATGCAACCGGATTCGGTAAAATTACTCAGGTAGTTAGCCTAAGCGGACAATATGTTCAATCTGTTCCTCCTCCTGCAATTGGTTCTTTCTTGGCCAATTTTGAGGCACACTTAGCAATCGATAGTTCATGGAACGGAACAGGAGGATTCTCTTATTGGAATCACCACATAGAGAATGTGCCTGTAAAGTCTGCAAAGAGTTTGAAAAAGGAATTGGCATAGAAACTAAATTCTCCCCAAACAATTCAATACAGGAATACTGAATTAAGAAAAAAATCTTATTTCATTGAAATCTAAAGACCGCCTGCTTCGGGCGGTTTTTTGTTTCAGAGATTTTTTTCAGCTTCAAACCCATTAAAGAAGTATTTCTGAATCACCAAAAACAAAACAAAACAATGAAAAAAAAACAGATTATTATTATCGTGCTGCTTATTGCAGTAGCAGCAGTTGGTCTTTACTTGTTTCTTATCTACAGGAACAATGGGAAAGCAGTAGATGGAGTCTATTCTGAAAATACATCAGCTGATCCTTGTGAGTGCGAGACCAGCTGGTTTCCTCATGAACAAACTCCGCCACCGAAAGAAGGTGATGGCAGTCCATTCGATTCGGCGAATACTACAAATTGTGATTTTCATCAATGGTCTTGGCAAAAATTTCTATGGCTGACAAAACCGTTGCCAAATGGAAATCCTTTGTTTTTAGATTCTCTTAAGTTAGTAACACCCGAAATGGCTGTGGTTCCTTTACCTCCTGGTTTAAAGTTGGTTTTGAGTTCTATCAATCAGGCAGGTTCAGAAGGGGTATTGTTATCTAATCCTAAAATAAACAAAATTGCCGATACGGTTTATTATTCGATACATGTCAATAATAAGTTTTTTGATAAAGCGACTAGAATGGCTGATTCAATTTATAGCAAGAAAATCCCTTATTCTAATCTCGAAACATTTCCCGTTGGAGCAGTTGAGCTAAAAGTTTCCTGGGTTAATGCCGATGCAATTCCAAAAGACAGACAGGCTGATTATTTTATAACTAAAGCTTCTGTTATGAATAAGAATAAAAAATATGTTCAAAAAAATGTTGCACTCTTAGGAATGCACGTAGTGGGAGTGGTAAAAAATCATCCGGAGTTTATCTGGGCAACTTTCGAACATCAAGATATGGCCCCGGTTTACGATAAGAAAGATAACGTTGTGACTTCTGCCAATGAAAAATTGCTTTATGAAAAAGGAACTACTTCCGGATTAAAAGGAATTACATGGGATAGTATTAGTCCCTTAGAACCTAATAAAGCATTTATTCTTTATGAATATGGAGTTCCAAAAGAAGTTGGTTCAAATTCGTATATGGCGACAAGTCAGGCTGAACCGGCAAACTTTAATAATATAGTGAACATTAATAAATGTGTTGCGTCTAAATTGAAAGGTGTTTTTAGAAATTATTTTTACAACGGTTCCATTTGGCTGAATTTTGACGGAATGTCTTCGGAAGAACAGGCCGTAGCAATAGTAACCAGAAAAATTTCAAGTGCATTACCGGATTCGCTTGCAAGAGGTTCTGTGAACTTAGCCAATATTACAATGGAAACGTACACTCAAACTTTTAAAAAGGACATTCATGCGATTAGCAACAAAAATTTGGTAAACTGTTTTACGTGCCATCAGTCTAAGAATATTGATACTATTAACAAAGGTAAATCGCCACTGTATCTGAGCCATGTTTTTGAGTCGTACCTATATACCAATACGCCTGTACCTGCAGTAACGGCTAAAAATGCAAACAGTAGCCTGAAATCGAGACGTATAGAAGAAACGAGAAAACTGAAAGTGAAACAGTTTGAGGATTTTGTTCGAGAGAATAAATAAAAATAAGAACCTTATCGATCATGAGCATTTACGATTAGAATTTCAAGAGTGTAAACGATTTTCCAGAGGTGTTACAAGGAGTGGAGTAGATTGCCCTTAAAAAAAACGAACTGTTGGCCTTCGGAAAACAATGAAAGACGTAACCTGTAAAGCCTTATGAGTAGGGATAAGCAAAGAAATAAATTATGACAACTTTTAGTATAATAATCAATATTAGTCCCGATGACGTAAAAATTTTAAGAGAGACAGGATATTCTTTATACGGATTTAAATCGGTAGCGGCAGCGGGTGACGGTTCTCCAACAGTATGGTTTCGTTTGCCGGCAGAAAAATTATTGACTGCAACCAAGATTACCTGGCAGGAACAATTTGAGGCTTACAATTCAACAAGTACGGTAGCACCTAAGGTTGTAATCGAACCGAGTAATACCATCCAAACGGACTTGGGGGAATTGGTAACTATTCAAATGGGCTCCGGTAATATTGAATCAACTTCTGACGGTTATCCGGGGGCAGTATCTTTTTTGAATATGAATACACAGCGTTTTACAGTGGGTATTAGTCAGTTAGTAAATGGGGAATCAAATATTTTGTGTGCCTTTCCAATTTTAGGAGCCGGGGCTTCAAAAGTTATCACACCTATTACTAAAATAGCGCTAATTTTTTCTACAGAGAAAATCGAGACGGCTACTGTAATCAACAAAGCAATGTCTGCCGGAGCCTATATTGATCTTAGAGGTGTAGACTCCCGTTCCGTTAGTTATGCAATAAATACCGGTTGGAGTGCATTGGGTGGTCAGTGGTTGAAGAACTTTGACGCTTTTATAGATTTGAAAAGACTGTTAATTGAAAACACCAGCACCCCTGAAAGATCTCTAAGAGACAGGTAAACAACAATAGGTTGAGTGTCTGAATTACTCTTCATCTGAATTTGGATGAGGAGTAATTCTTTTGTTTTAATTTAAACTTAAAGAAAATAGAATGGCCAATAGACTAATAATTAACTTCTTTCAGGAAACCGTTGAGGTACTAAATGAAGAGAATTATAGTTTATGAAGTTTTCCGGCCTCCAAGTCTAAGAATGCTTCACAGTTTCGGCCTTTGTGCTGTTGCGTAACTAAAAATTTCGTGAGGTCAGTCGTGATCGAATGAGAGCATGATCTTAGCGTTTACACATCGACCAGTGAGATTGCAGAAAATTAAACCATATACATTCCGCCGCCACAATCTGAGAGACCTGCATTGCGATCAGCTTCAAGAAGAAGTGTAAGGGCATAAATTATAAAATAGAATTAAAACGGCGATTGCTGATTCAGGATTTTGGAGCGATTTTAGTGATTTCTTAAAACAGCAAAAGAAACATTTGCAGGTATCGTTTCAAACTTCGACTATTACGACAAATTTAAAAAAACATACCCCACATTCTATAATGTTGCGACAAAGCAGCCTTAATTTTTTTGTCGAAGAAAATCTCCCTGCCAAATATTAAGTGCTTCGGTATAAGCTACTGATTATTACATGTAATGAGCCAATTGTTACACTGTGAGAGTTAATTCTATAACATAGCTTTATTTTTGAAAAAAAAAGTTATGAAACACCACTACTTACTATTTTTATTTTCAGTTTTATTCCCAATCTTCTTATTTTCCCAGCCGAATCATAATAAAAAAGTAGTTGGATATTATGCACAATGGGCTATTTATGGTAGGGATTTCAATGTCTCTAAGATAGATGGAAGTAAATTGACACATTTAAATTATTCTTTTTACGGTACAAGTTATGATTCCGCCCATCCGGAGAATACAAAATTACAATGTTTGGATACCTATGCCGATTTTGAGCATACAGAAGGTGGAATTCCATGGGATGCTCCCGTAAAAGGGAATTTTTATGGTTTAATGAAGTTAAAAGAAAAGTATCCTCATTTGAAAGTACTGATCTCTGTTGGTGGCTGGACCAAAGGTCAGGATCTTTCTCCAATAGCGGCCAGTCCTGCAGCAAGAGCTGCTTTGGCGGCCGATATGGTAAAATTCATTGCTACTTATCCGTTTATTGATGGGTTTGATATCGACTGGGAATATCCTCTCTCAGGGGGTACAGATGGTACTGAAATTCTTAATGGTGCTCCGGTTCCTCCCCAAAAATACAATCCTGACGACAATAAAAATTTAGTTTATTTATTAAAGGCAATGCGTCAGGCAATGCCCAATAAATTAATTACAATCGCAGCCGGGAACAATGTTCGAAATGTGTCTAAACAATATCTTGGCCCAAATAACAGAGCTCAATACGGAATGACAGAAGATATTTCGACCTATTGCGATTATATCACTTATTTTGGTTATGATTTTGGAGGAAACTGGTACGACAAGACCTGTTATAATGCTCCATTGTATGCAAGTGGAAACACCAATGATCCGCTTTATGGTGCAGTACAGTCCGAATCATTAGACGAATTAACGAGTCAATATTTGAATGTAGTTGGTTTTCCCCCAAGCAAATTAATCATGGGATTACCTTTTTATGGAAAAAAGTTTGATCATGTTGCTAATGACGGAATCAATCCTAATTTACCCGGATTATTCGTTGCCGCACCAAGAGATGTAGTTTCTGCCTGTAAAAATGCACAGCCTCCGCTTGGAACCTGGGATACAGGTGCTCCATGTGAAAATTCAGGAAGTATTGAAATCTGTGATTTGGCAGGGAATGCGGCAACCAATTCGCATCCATATCTTGATCCAAATACCATGATGGTTACGCCTACTGCAGCAGCTGCAGGCTGGGTGAGATATTTTGATAACACTACCAAAGTTCCTTATTTATACAACTCTAAGCTAAAACAGTTTATCTCTTATGAAGATAAGCAGTCGATTGATCTTAAAGTCAAATATATAGCATCTAAAAACCTTGCAGGAGGAATGGTTTGGGAGTTGTCTCAGGATACCAGAGGAGCTGTTCCTAATGCATTATTGAGTCAGATAAATGATTCGTTTAATGTTGCTGTTGAGGGAACTTTAGTCCTTAGTGGTGCTGTAAAAGTGGGTGCAAATTTGGTTTCGGATGCCACAGTTCAGTTAAAAGATGAGAATGACGCTGTTATTCAAACCGTTAAATCTTCAGATGGAAATTTTAATTTTAACAAAGTAGTTTCGGGAGCCAATTATTCGGTTACTGCTTTAAAAGTTTCCTATACTTTTACGCCGGTAAAATTAACAAATGTTACTGCAAACCAAACAGGTATTGTTATACAAGGTACACAACCTCTTTATGCCATTACGGGAACCGTGCTAAATGGTACTACGGCAGTTTCCGGAGTAACCGTTACCGCAGCTTCGGCAACAGCTAATGTTACTGCGGTTTCAGATTCAAAAGGAGCTTATAGCATAAGCGGTTTAACAGCAGGAGCAGACTATACCATTACTGCTGCCAAAACAGGAATGACATTTTCACCCGCTTCTATTTTATACAGTGTGTTAAGTGAAAATAAAGTTTTAGATTTTAATCAAAATGCCACTCCAACTAATAAAATAAGCGGAATGGTTAAAAATGGTACTGTGCCAATTGCCGGTGCAAAGATTGAACTAAATCTTCCATGGACAGATAGTACACACCCTTATGCTACTTTTGTTGCTGTAACAGATGCATCTGGGAAATATAGTTTTGACAATGGAATATTTTCGGGTTATACAACGATTTCAAGTTTAAAAATGAATGCCTGGGATAACAACTCTGTTGTTTATTATCCTACAGACTTGGCCAATTTGCCAATTCCGGTTTCGTCAAGAGAATATAACTTTAACTCAAGCGGTGTTGCTCCGCAAGTAACAATTACGAGCCCGTCTGCGGCAAACCTTGCAATAGTTCCCGGAGCAGCTATCCAGCTTAAAGCAAATGCCAGTATGACTTTTGAGGATGGGAAGACTACATTATCATCGGTTGTATTTAATGTAAATGGGTTAAATATTACAGGAACGCCTACAACAGGTACAGAGTATGGGGCAACATGGACACCGGCAACAGCTGATTTTAATAAAAACTACACGCTAAAAGCTACAGCTACAGCCTCTAATAATACTACAGCCGAAAATAATTTTCCATTTTATTTGCAATGTTCAGGTACAGCATGTCCAAATGTATTGCCGGAAATTGTGTGGACTGGCCCAGTGTCAACTACAATTAATCAGGCATCAGGTTTTCAGCCGGTTTCAATAAGTGTTAATGTTACAGATAGAGATGGTACAATTCAAAGTGTTGCTGCAAGCATAAACGGAACTTATTTTGCTATGATAAAAGGTTCCGGAGATACTTATAACTATACTTTTACTCCAAATAGCTATAAGGAATATCCAATAATTATAAAAGCAATTGATAATAAAGGCGGTGAAAAAGTACTGAATCAATCTATTACTATTGTTAATTCAAAGTTTAATCCGTTGCCGGCTAAAGTTATTTTGGGTTATGCCCAGGAGTGGGAAAATACAAGTGCTCCATTTTTGTATTTTAAACAAATGGCCGACAAGAAATACAATGTTGTCGTTTATTCGTTTATAGAAACGGTGAACAGAGATGGTTATACTCCTTTGTTAGTAGTAAATGAACCTCGATTTTTTACAAAAGGAGTATTTGATCCCCAATTATTAAAAAATGATATCAAAACTTTGAGAGATAAAGGTATCCCCGTAATCGTTTCAATTGGCGGACAAAATGGTCATGTTGAATTACAAACCGTTGCTCAAAAAAATATATTTGTAAATGGTATAAAAGCGATTGTTGATCAATACAACTTTGATGGAGTTGATATCGATTTTGAAGGAGGTTCTATGAATTTTGGAGCAGGAGCACTAAAGGATTTTTCTTATTCGGCGATTTCGGCCTACCCAAAACTTAAGAATGTAATTGATGCTTTCAAGGAATTAAAGGCCTATTATGGAACAGGTTTTATTTTAACTGCTGCTCCGGAAACCTATTATGTACAAGTTGGATATTCGGTGTATGGAGATGGAGCCGGATCTTTTTTGCCGGTAATTCATAATTTACGTAATGAGCTGGATCTTTTGATGGTGCAATTGTATAACACCGGATCTGTAAATGCTTTAGATAATACAGCATATTCTCAGGCTACTCCGGATTTTTTGGTTGCTATGTCAGACATGATGATGAAAGGATTTAATGTAGCTTCTACCGGATTTTATTTCCCACCATTGCCGGCGTCTAAAATAGTTATTGCAATTCCGAGCTGTCCTGATGCTGCCCCGGCTGGAGGATATTTAACACCAGACAAAGGCATTAATGCTTTTAATTACTTACGATTTGGTACTACATATTCTGGAAGAAAATATACGATGAGATCTTCTTTACAGCCGCAAATGAGAGGAGTTATGACTTGGTCTATCAATTGGGATGCTGCTTGTGGAAGTGGTTATGAGTTTTCTAACGCATATGACAACTACTTTAGTAAATCACTTTCAGTTGATCAATTTGACGAAAAAGAGGAGGCCAATTTTATAGTTTATTTTAAAGATAATGCATTGTCTATAGCGGTCCATAATGAAGCAATTGATATTGATCATGTTGAGGTATACAATACTCTTGGGCAATCTGTAGTAAAGTACAAAAACATCCAAAACAAGAGAAGCTTATGGTTAGAAGACGGAAGTTTCCTGACTAAACAGCTATTTATTGTAGTCATAACCGATAATCTGGGACGAAGAAAATCGTATAAGCTGGTTAATTTTTAGGATTAAGGAACATTCAGTTTCCTGAAAATGAAGTTAACTAATCGCGTTAAATTCGTTAGGTCATCTAATTCTTTATGCCGATCGAAAATGAATTTGGTTCGTGATCCTGTAAATACAGATAAATAATGATGAAATTTTACAAAATACAATTTCTGTTACTGTTTTTTTTATTTAACCTAAATAACGCCTATTCTCAAGTAAGTTATGAGTTTTGTATGACAGGTAAGTATGGAAACACGATTGTTTTAGATTTTAAAGTTCATAATAATACGAATGCTTCCATACCGGATTATAGTTTTGTTTTCAATTGGAAAGGAGTTTCTAATGTTATAATGTGGTCCGGAATGGATGTCATTCAAAACGGAGATAACGGTATCGTTGAGCTTAAAAAAACAACCTGGGGAGATGTGCTGCGGGTAGGAACTACAACTTATAGTGTCACGATGGATTATGTGCCGGGAATGTTTCCGCCGGGGCAGGGGACATTAAATGGTACTCCCATAAAAGGAATTACTTGTTACACTCCTCCGGCTACCGAGAATTTTAAGTGCGAAAAAAGTTTTAGCAGTATCTGCGCCATAAAACCTGCGGGACCTAATGGTAATGAAATAAAAATCGGCGAAGGCTCTGTCTGGGCATGGGGTGAACGTGTAGATGTTTATATTCCCGAAAACAGAAAAGGGTGGGCTATTAGTATGGCTGTTTCTCACAGTTTGTTTACAAATCTGATGGGATTTGAGGCCATGAGTATCAATGAGTATTTTGCAACAACGATTCAGGAAATAAACGCAGGCTGCGAAGGGAGTAAACTTATTGCTCCAGGTTGGGTGACAAAAAAATACCCTAATCAGGATTTAATTAACGGTGGAGTCAATTGTTATGATACCACAGGGAAGGTTGCAGCAGGATATTTTCAGCAAGAGATGGGAGGAAGCTGGATGGAGATGTTTATGAACTATCCTTGTTTTATACCTCAGGTATCTAAGAATAGTTTTATAGCCGATCCGGCCATAGGAGCAAGTTTTGAGTTTCAATCTATTATAAAAACGTATCATGATTACAGAAATATTGCTTTTTGGCAATATGTTAAATGCTGGAATCCTATAGGGTTTATAAAAGACTCAAAAGATCCCTATGCAGCGGTTAAAATTTTAGCTCTGGCTTATAATCAGGGAATGAACAGTGGTGCTTTTGAACCTGTTTTTGTTAAAAATCGTGCGAATGCTGTCGCTGCAACAAATTTGATGGATTATATTTCTCCGGCTTCACCTTCCGGTCTGGACCGGCTATATGCAGAACAAATTAATAGACTGACAAAAGTATTAGATGATAGGGTAGCAGATATCAGCTGGACTGATGCTGCTATTTGGGGAGTAACTGATAAGTCGGCTCATACCTTTAGAGGATTCTATGACGCACAAATTGACTGGAGTGACGTAGACGGGTATATAAAAAAAATTACGCCTTTTTATGCTGCTTTCGGAGTAACAGAAGCAAATTTCAGAGCTGCAATCAAACCTGTTTTTGATCGTATCAATGGAGGTAATTCTATATCTTTCAGATACCAGATGCACGATGTAGTAGAGGCAATAGTTGTCTTTTTACCAGCCTTTGATCCTAAAAAAGGATTGTCTGAAACATATGGTAACGAATCAAACGGTTGTTTTGCTCCTACAGCCAGAATGGAAGGATTTGACGGAGGTTGCGGAAAAGAGTTAGGATTAACGGTTTATTTCTCCGGGACACCTCCTTATAAATTTACGTACAAGAGAACCGATGTATCTCCGGAAATTGTTTATCCTGAAATAACCACTTCACAAAATCCGTATTCGATAAATTCGGCATCTTTGTCAGAAGGAACATATGCTATTATTGCAATCAGTGATGCTAATTCTGCCGGAGAAGTTGTGTGTGAGCCTATAGAAATAAAAAATGTTGGAGTTGCAATATCAGCAAAATTAGTTAAAGACGGAGGAGGAACATGTACGGGAGCGGGAGTCAAGGTTGAAATAAGCGGTACGGGATCCGGTCCCTTTATAGTAGAATATGAAAAAAACGGAGTGGCTCAATCTCCCGTAACAATAAACAGTATAGGTTTGTATCCTTTAATAGCTGCTCCGGCTAAGGAAGGAACTTATCGATTGACTAAAATTTCTACAGGGGGATGTACTTCGGTGCTTGACGATACAATTGTTATTGATAAAGAAATTCCAGCATCAGCCAGTGCTAAATTAACGAGATATGGAGGAGTCTCCTGTTCAGGGTTAGGTTCAGGGATTCAAGTAAACATAACAAGTACAAAATCTGGCCCATTTACAATAGAATATGAAATTAATGGAACCGTTCAATCTCCTGTAACGATAAGCAGTACAGGTTTACACACATTAATAATGGCTCCGGCAAATGTTGGAACATATCGCTTAACAAAAATTTCAGTTGAAGGTTGTGTTTTTTTACTGGATGATACTTTAATTATTTATGGGGGTGTGCCTCCTAAAGTCAGCGCCAGCCTAATTAAATACGGAGGGAATGCTTGTTTAGGAGAAAGTTCAGGAGTGCAGGTAGAAATTATGAGCCCCGATTCTGGCCCTTTTGTAATAGAGTATGAAATTAACGGAATACCGCAATCTCCCGTAACTATAAATGATGCGGGTTTATATACTTTAGTAACAGCTCCATCTAAGGCTGGAATCTATCGAATTACAAAAATTTCAAACGGAGGATGTAGCTTTTCATTAGATAATACTCTTGTGATTGATAATGAAGAACCATTTACTGCGAATGCTAAATTAGTCAAGTATGGGGGAGATTTTTGTTTAGGAGAGAATTCAGGAATTCAGGTAGAAATTACAAGTAAAGATCCGGGGCCATTTACAATAGATTATGAATTAAATGGGATTGTTCAGTCTCCGATGACTATTGATAGTAAAGGTTTACATACATTAATAGAGTCTCCGGCTAAGGAAGGAACTTATCGATTAACCAAAATTTCGACGAGAAGCTGTAGTCTTTTCATGGATGATGTTTTGATTATTGAGGAGAATACAGTTTCAGCAGAGGTTGTAATTGAAGGAAATCTAATGATTTGCAAAGGAGACAGTACTGTTTTAGAGGTAAAGATTCCTTCCAATCACATCATTAAGTCTTATCAATGGGAAGTCGATGATAATGCTATCTTGGGATCCAATACGAATACTTATGTTGCAACTCAGGAAGGAAATTATACCGTTAATGTTGTTACCAGTAAGGGATGTTATTTACTTTCGTCTGTGGCAAAAGTGGTTTTTTTAAACAAAGAAGATTGTGAGTTACAAAAACCTGAATTAACGGAATTGGATTATCCTAAGTTTTTTACACCTAATAGTGATGGATATAATGATACCTGGCATGTAAATAATCTGGAGAATTTCAATAAATTAGAGATCGATATTTTTGACAGATATGGTAAGTTCATCACTCATTTGACAAAAAATACTCCGGGATGGGATGGTACTTATAGAAACAGTCCTGTTTTTGCTTCAGATTACTGGTTTGTTCTAACGTATGAAGAGATAAATAACCCAGGTATTGCAAAACAGGTTAGAAGTCATTTTTCTTTAAAAAGGTAGTTTAAAAAAATTTGGGAAGCCAAAAAATGTCTTTTTATCGTTTATCCTCTTTTGAATAATTGGAAACGCCATTAATATTAATTTCATTTCCTAAAAAACGAGGCTCGCGATTTCTTATAACATCAAAAAAAGATTTAAAAATAGAACCGTATTCTCTAAAAGTCACATATTGATATCCCAGATATTCTCCTTTGTTGGCAGAAAATCCAATTGATTTTACTTCCAGTTTTTGTCCAATGTAAATGGCCCTGTTTAAGTGATATTCCTGAGAAACTAAAGTTGCTTTTTTAATTTTAAAAATATGTGAGGCGCGGTACATAGTTGAGTAGGTGTCAAAACCGGCGTAATCAATAAATATTTTAGAAGTGTCAACTCCGTGATTGAAACAATATGTTTTCATTACGGTAAGTTCATCATGTTCATCTCTGCCATTATCGCCTGAAAGCAGAATTTTATCTATTTTATGTGTTTTATACAATAGAATTCCGGCATCCAGTCTGTCTTTTAAATATTTACTCGGTTGATCACCATTGATTCCGGCTCCAAAAATAATTCCCACTTCATTTTTTGGAAGTTTATTTACAGTGTGATAAATCAGATCACTAGTTGAGGATTTTGCATACCAATTAATAGAAATGATTGTAATAATCCCAATGATGAAAAGGTAAATTAGTTTTTTGAGAAGTTTTTTCAATTTGAATTTCGAAGATAAAGGTTAAAAAGAATGGTGAAGATAAGTAAAATTATTTTTGGTATTTGTATTCAGATCGAATCAAAAAAACCGAAGTATTTCTACCTCGGTTTTAAATATATTTAATACGCTAAGAAGTCTAAAAATCTTAAAGTAGTCCTGCTCTTTTCAATAGCGCTTCCGGTTTTGGTTCCTGGCCTCTGAAACGTTTGTATAAAGTCATCGGATGTTCGGTTCCCCCTTTTGAGAGAACATTGTCTCGGAATTTTGCAGCGACTTCATCATTGAAGATTCCGTTTTCCTGAAAATATTCAAAAGCATCAGCATCCAGTACTTCTGCCCATTTGTAACTGTAATATCCTGAAGAATAACCGCCCTGGAAAATATGAGAAAAAGCAGTACTCATGGCATTCTCTTTTACGTCAGGGTATAATTGAGTGTTCGCAAATTGCTCTGTTTCAAAAGTTTTCAGATCTGTAATAGCTGTCGGATCCTGTCCGTGCCAGGCCATATCCAAAAGTCCAAAGCTCAATTGACGTAAAGTGGCAAGACCTTCTTGAAAACTGGCACTTTCTTTAATTTTTTGAACGTATTCGATCGGAATAATTTCATTTGTTTCGTAGTGATTCGCAAATAAAGCCAAAGCTTCAGGCTCGTAACACCAGTTTTCCATAATCTGACTTGGTAATTCTACAAAATCCCAAAATACAGAAGTTCCGGACAAGCTAGGGTAAGTGGTGTTGGCAAGCATCCCGTGTAAACCGTGACCAAATTCGTGAAACAAAGTAGTAACTTCATTAAACGTCAATAACGAAGGTTTGGTTTCTGTTGGTTTTGTAAAGTTACAAACGTTCGAAATATGAGGTCTTTCGTTTGTCCCATCTTTTATAGATTGTGATTTGAAAGAGGTCATCCATGCTCCGTTTCGTTTTCCTCTTCTAGGGAAAAAATCCGCGTAGAAAATAGCAACTAAATTGTTCTCCACATCTTTTACCTCGTATGTCATCACTTCTTCGTGATATTTATCGATATCAAAAACTTCCGTAAAAGTTAATCCGTAAAGTTTTTGGGCAACAGTAAAAGCTCCATCTAAAACTTTTTCTAATTGAAAATAAGGTTTCAGTTTTTCGTCATCTAAGTTGAAAAGCTGCTGTTTTAATTTTTCAGAATAATAAGCACCATCCCATTTTTCCAATTGTTCAATTCCGTCCAAATCTTTGGCAAAAGCGGCTAATTCAGCAAACTCTTTTTGAGCTGCCGGTTTTGCTTTAGCCAGCAAATCATTAAGGAAAGAGAAAACTTTTTCCGGACTCTCGGCCATTCTTTCCTCCAAAACAAAATGAGCATGAGTTTTGTATCCTAATAAATTGGCTCTTTTAAAACGTAGTTTGGCAATCGCCAATACGTTCTCCTGATTGTCAAATTCATTATTTTGAAAAGCTTTTGCACCAAAGGCAATCGCCATTTTTTTGCGTAATTCACGATTATCGGCGTACGTTACAAACGGAATATAACTCGGATAATCTAAAGTGAAAATCCAGCCCTCTTTTTCCTGACTTTTAGCTAATAATCTCGCAGCTTCGATAGTGCCTTCCGGTAAACCTGCCAGATCTTTTTCGTCGGTTAAATGCAACTCAAAAGCATTGGTTTCGGCCAAAACATTTTCTCCAAATTGCAGACTTAATTTCGACAATTCTTTGTCGATTTCACGTAAGTTTTCTTTTTTATCTTCAGGTAAATTGGCTCCGTTTCTAGAGAAGCTTTTGTATTTTTTATCCAAAAGCGTAGTTTGCTCTGGATTTAAATTCAGCGTTTCCTTTTGCTCGTGAACAGCTTTAATTTTGGCAAATAATGCCGCATTTAAGGTAATGTCATTTCCGAACTCCGAAAGTAAAGGAGAAACTTCCTGTGCAATTTTTTGCATCTCATCAGTGGTTTCTGCCGAATTCAGATTGAAGAAAATACTGGTAAGACGATCCAGAACATCCCCTGTGAAATCCATTGCTACAACGGTATTTTCAAAAGTGGGTTCGTCCGGGTTGTTTACGATGGCATCAATTTCGGCTTTAGCCAAAGCAATTGCTTCGTTGAAAGCAGGAACATAATCTTCGATTTTAATTTGCGAAAAAGGTGCTGTATTGTGTTTGGTATTGAAATGTTGTGTTAAGATGCTCATAGTATTTTTGTGTTACGCAAAGTTTCGCTAAGAAAACACAGAGCTTCGCAAAGTTTTTTAATTATTCTTTGCGAAGCTTTGTGTTTGTTTTTGTGAATCTCTGTGGAATTAATTTTTACTTCTTTAATCCTTCAGCCGCTTTATTAACTGCCGCTTTTAATTCTTCTTTATACGAAATAATAGTATCAAGTACTTTTTTATCGTGACTTCCGATGATTTGTGCTGCTAAGATTCCGGCATTTTTAGCACCGTTTAGCGCTACTGTTGCAACAGGAACTCCGCCTGGCATTTGAAGGATCGATAGTACCGAATCCCAACCATCAATAGAATTGCTTGATTTTACCGGAACTCCAATTACCGGAAGTGGCGACATTGAGGCAACCATTCCTGGCAAGTGTGCAGCTCCTCCGGCTCCGGCAATAATCACCGAAATTCCGCGAGTGTGTGCATTTTTACTGAAATCGAATAGTTTTTCCGGCGTTCGGTGTGCTGAAACGATGTCTACTTCAACTTCAATATTAAATTGTTTTAATATGTCGATGGCATCCTGCATGACCGGCATGTCAGAGATACTTCCCATGATGATGGCTACTTTGCTCATGTGTTTTTTTGTTTTATATTTTATGTTTCAAGTTTCAGGTTGATTAAAACTGAAATTTAGAAGTTATTTTGTTTAGGACTGTTTTAGGGTTTTAAAAATTAAAAATATAATTCCAAGACCTAATACAATTAAGAACAATGTTATAAATAAGAATCCAATAAAATATTTGATTCTCTCTCCAACATATTCATTTTTATCAGTAAACTTTTCAACGTAATTTTTAGTTAAATTTTGGGTTTTACCTGCCTTTGAAGCATTATTTAATAAATCAAGAAGATCAAGAAATCCCATTTGTAATATTTTTGATTCAAGTTTTTGTAAACTGTTGACTGTGACTGAAAACTACTTGTTCTGTTTCAGGTTTCAGACTGTTGACTGTGACCGAAAACTGCGACTAATTACTAATCACTCTAATGGTATTCTTAACGTTTTCGGCAATTCTTCTTGCCTCAGACATGTCTTCATTTACGATGGTAACATGCCCCATTTTTCGGAAAGGACGTGTTTGTTTTTTACCGTAAATATGAGGGGTAACACCGTTCCATCCCAAAATGGTTTCGATATTTTCATAAACAACATCTCCCGAAAAACCTTCGGCACCTACTAAATTAACCATAATCCCGGCAACTTTACTGTCGGTATTTCCCAAAGGAAGATTCAAAATCGCACGCAAATGATTCTCGAATTGCGAAGTATAACTGGCTTCAATCGAGTAGTGTCCTGAATTGTGCGGACGAGGTGCTACTTCATTTACTAAAATATCATCGTCATTAGTCTGAAACATTTCAACAGCTAAAAGACCAACATGATTAAATTTTTCCGAAACATTTAAGGCAATCGCTCTCGCTTTTTCGGCTACTTTGTCATCAATTCTGGCAGGACAGATTACATATTCTACCTGGTTGGCTTCCGGATGAAATTCCATTTCAACAACCGGATACGTTTTTATTTCTCCTGATGGATTTCTGCAGACAATAACCGCCAATTCGTTTTTAAACGGAATCATGGTTTCTGCAATACATTCTACATTTGGTAAACTGTCCAGATCCGAAACCTGACGAATCACTTTCACGCCGTTTCCGTCGTAACCAAACTCAGTGCATTTCCAGACAAATGGTAATTTTATATCTTGAATTTTAGCTTTTAGACCCTCCAAATTTTCAAATCGCTCAAATGGCGCTGTTGGGATATGATGATCTGCGTAAAATTGTTTTTGAATTCCTTTGTTTTGAATTCCTTTTAAGGTTTTAGGCGAAGGATAGATTTTCAAGCCTTCATTCTCTAATTGTGTTAGGGCCTCCAAGTTAACCAGTTCGATTTCAAAAGTCAGAACATCTACTTGTTTTCCAAAATTATAAACCGTTTCATAATCCATTAAATCCCCCTGAAAGAATTTATTACAGGCAAATTTACTTGGAGCTTCGTCGCTTGGGTCAAGAACATAAGTTTGGATGTCAAATTTTCGGGTGTCAAACAAAAGCATTTTACCTAATTGTCCGCCGCCTAATATTCCTAATTTAAAATCAGAAGAAAAATAATTCATTGTAGTTGTGTTTTTGCAAAGATACTTTTTAATCTTTTTTTAGCCAAAAAATCGT
The DNA here is from genome assembly GCF_025947365.1 of Flavobacterium sp. N502540. Lineage (NCBI taxonomy): Bacteria > Pseudomonadati > Bacteroidota > Flavobacteriia > Flavobacteriales > Flavobacteriaceae > Flavobacterium > Flavobacterium sp. N502540. The sequence goes on along the minus strand of NZ_CP110012.1, from coordinate 1,029,627 downwards.
TTTGCACTATTTTTTTTGCTACGAATGCATAAATTTTTACTTTTTTGACTTGGAAATATAATTCGTGAATTCGTGGCAAAAAGACTATTTTTCTATTTTCTTCAAAACTTCTTTGGCAACGGCTTTGTAAGCAGCAGAATGATCGCCATAATCCTTATTCAGAATAACTTGCAGTTCAGGGTGTATCCAGTCATAATGATTGCCTAATAGATATAAAGTTCTGATTGAATAGGCCTTGGTCGCTACTTTTACATCATTGATAAGCCAGTCAAATGATGCTTCGATACAATCCTGCAGATTAGTTTCGGAAAGTGAAATGCCGTTTTCATTTTTTTTATAGTGGGCTTTTATCAATAGCTGAACAACTTTTGCGATAGGACGGATGGCACTTTCGTCTTTTAAAACCTTCAAATTCGAACAGAAAAAATCAAGATACGGTTGCAGCCAGATCAATTCTTCGTATGAAACAAATTCCATAATCCAGCAGGCTTTGTGATTGTTTTTGTCTGATGGGGAAAAACAAATCGATACAAGTTCTTCAAATAAGGATGGATTTTCGAGAACCTCATTTGCAACATTAAGACGGTTTTCCCGATAAGCTTTTACATAATCTAATTTCGTTTGTAATTCAGAAGGCATTTTGATGAGTTTAGGACAGGTCTAAAATAAGTAATTTAACGTTATGGTTTTAAAATCTGCTGATTTAATAAAATCAGACCTGTTTTTAAGAAAAGATTTCTAAATAGTAAGCGATATTTAACATTCTTAAAAAAATAGATATGCACTATATTTTGATACCTGCAGTTTAGTTGTAATTCTGTATCTTTGCCCATTATTTTAAATGTAAAAATAATGATACAACTTCACGATAAACAATTTGTTCCGTTTATTTCGGCCAAAGAAATTGATTTCGCTTTAACTAAAATAGTAACACAGGTAGAAGATGATTTTGGAGATGATACCCCAATTTTTATTGGTGTTTTAAATGGGGCTTTTATGGTGGTTGCCGATTTTTTGAAGAAATATAAAGGCCTTTGTGAGGTTTCCTTTATCAAAATGGCTTCGTATAAAGGAATTGAAAGTACCAATACGGTAAAAGAATTAATAGGGATCAATCAGGATTTATCAGGAAGAACGGTTATTCTTATTGAAGACATTATTGATACAGGAAATACAATTGAAGAATTGAAACAACTGTTTAAAGCGCAAAATGTAAAGCATTTTAAAATTGCTACTTTGTTTTTTAAACCGGAAGCTTATAAAAAAGACATCAAAATAGATTATATCGGAATTAGAATTCCGAATAAATTTATTGTAGGTTACGGACTGGACTATGATGGTTTGGGAAGAAACTTCCCCGAAGTTTATAAATTGGCAGAATAAATTTAAACACACACAACTATATATTCATTTAAAACTTCTTATAAAATAGAAGTCACAACACTTACTCATATTATGATTAACATTGTTTTATTTGGAAAGCCAGGGGCAGGTAAAGGAACTCAGGCAGAATTTTTAAAAGAAAAGTACAAATTAACACATCTTTCAACAGGAGATATTTTTCGTTTTAACTTAAAAAATGATACAGATTTAGGAAAACAAGCCAGAGTTTTTATGGATAACGGAGAGTTAGTTCCGTGTGAAGTAACTACCGCAATGTTAATTGATGAGGTAAAAAAACATCCAGATACAGCAGGGTTTTTGTTCGACGGTTATCCTAGAACTTTAGATCAGGCAGAAGCTTTAGATCAATTTTTACCAACGATTGGATCAAGTGTAACGGCGACTATTGCATTAGAAGCAGATGATGAAATTCTAGTGGCTCGTTTGTTGGAAAGAGGAAAAACCAGCGGAAGAGCTGACGATCAGGATGAAGAGAAAATTAGAGTAAGATACCAGGAGTACAATGAAAAAACAGCTCCGCTAATTGGATATTATAAAGAACAAAATAAGTTTCATGCCGTAAACGGTATCGGAACGATTGAAGAAATTACAGAGCGATTAACGTCAGTTATAGATAATTTGTAGAAGCTTTTTTCGGCTGTCGTTTCATCCCGACTGCGATCGGGACTTTTAAGAACTATTTTTCTTGTCATAAAACAAGCATCTTTGGGTTGCTGTTTTCTGGGAAGAAAAATTAGTTTTTTAAGACAGGATTCTTTTGAATGATAAGAAGACGAAGTTTTAAGATAACAGAATTATCTTGATGAAGACAATTTTATAACGAATAAACCAAAAATTGGAAATACTAATAATATTTTTTTTAATACTATTGAATGGTGTTTTTTCCATGTCAGAAATTGCATTGATTTCGGCCCGGAAAAACAGACTTGAAACTGCCGCAAAAAAAGGAAACAATAGTGCTAAAATAGCACTTGATCTGGCCAATTCTCCAAACAAGTTTTTATCCACCGTGCAAATCGGAATCACTTTAATCGGTATTTTGACCGGTATTTACAGCGGTGATAAGATAACAATAGATGTTGAAGTTTTTGTTAGCGGATTTACATTTTTAAAACCCTATGCACATTCTGTTGCAGTGGGGATTGTGGTCGTGGTTTTGACATTTTTCTCCTTGGTTTTAGGAGAATTATTGCCAAAGCGAATTGGTTTAAATTATCCGGAGTCGATTGCCAAAATGGTAGCGTTGCCTATGAAAACCATCTCGATAATTACAGCGCCCTTTATCTGGCTGCTTACTTCTTCGACAGATTTTTTATTGAATGTATTTCAGATTAAACCAACTGCCGACGGTAAGGTAACAGAAGAAGAAATTAAAGCAATTATCAAAGAAGGAACTGAGGGTGGAGAAGTTCAGGAAATCGAGCAAGATATTGTAGAACGTGTTTTTCACATTGGAGATCGAAAAGTAAATTCGTTGATGACACACCGTAAGTCAGTTGATATGCTGCCTTTCAATGCCGATAAAACGAAGATTAAGGAATTGGTTTTACAGGATTTGCATACTGTTTATCCGGTGTACAGAGACAATTATGATGATATTGTGGGAGTTGTAACCCTAAAGAATATCTTTGCAAACATCGAAAGTGAACATTTTGATTTGGCGGGAATCATGATTGATGCGCCTTACCTAATGGAGCAGACAACGGCATACAAGGCACTGGAGAATTTCAAAAAAACAGGGATTCATTATGCTTTAGTTTCTGATGAATATGGTGTTTTTCAGGGAATTATTACCCTAAATGACATTCTGGAAGCTTTAGTAGGAGATGCATCTGATTTTTATAAAGATGAATTTCAGTTAATTGAAAGAGAAGACGGTTCGTGGCTCGTTGACGGACATTATTCGTTACACGATTTTTTAACTTATTTTGAGTTAGACGAATTGACAAACGATTATGAAGTAAACACGGTAAGCGGAATGATTATGACAGAGCTTTCGCATATTCCAAAAGAAGGTGAGAAATTAATCTGGCAAAAATTTGTATTGGAAGTAATCGATATGGATGGTGTAAAGATTGATAAAGTGTTAGTAAAAGCGCTTAAAGAGTAGAAAGAATTTGTTTTAAGTTTCAGATTTCAAGTTTCAGGTTGCACAACGTATAACCTGAAATTTGAAACCTGAAACCTGAAACTACACATAAACAAGTAAAAATGACAGAAGGAAATTTTGTAGATTATGTTAAGATTTATGTTTCTTCCGGTAAAGGAGGGAAAGGATCTACGCATTTACATAGAGAGAAATTTATTGAAAAAGGAGGCCCTGACGGAGGTGATGGTGGTCGTGGAGGACACGTGTATTTGGTAGGAAATAAAGGACTTTGGACATTATTTCATCTAAAATTTGCACGACATATTAAAGCCGGTCATGGTGGAGACGGTGGAGGAGACCGTAGTACAGGTGCTGACGGAGAAGATAAATTTATCGAAGTACCTTTAGGGACTGTTGTAAAAGATAAAGAAACAGGAGAAACTTTATTCGAAATTACCGAAGATGGTGAAAAAAGAATCCTTTCAAAAGGAGGAAAAGGAGGTTTAGGAAACTGGCACTTTAGAAGTTCAACCAATCAAACACCACGTTATGCTCAGCCGGGTTTACCGGGAGTAGAAATGGATGTGATTTTAGAGCTTAAAGTATTAGCCGATGTTGGTTTAGTAGGATTTCCAAATGCCGGAAAATCAACCCTATTGTCTGTTTTAACTTCTGCAAAACCAAAAATTGCCGATTATCCTTTTACAACTTTAAAGCCAAACTTAGGAATTGTAGCTTACAGAGATTATCAATCTTTTGTAATTGCAGATATTCCCGGAATTATTGAAGGAGCTGCAGAAGGGAAAGGTTTAGGTCATTATTTCCTGCGTCATATCGAACGTAATTCAACATTATTGTTTCTAGTGCCGGTTGATACACCGGATATTAAGGCAGAATACGATATTTTGGTCAATGAATTAACCAAGTACAATCCTGAAATGTTAGACAAAGAGCGTCTTTTGGTAATCTCAAAATGTGATATGCTGGACGACGAATTGAAAGCCGAATTGAAAACGGAATTAGATGTCGCTTTCAAAGACATTCCATATATGTTTATCTCGTCAGTTGCCCAGCAAGGGATAACGGATTTAAAAGATAAGCTTTGGAAAATGCTTAACGACTAAAAAAATACAATTTGTAAAAAGGGTGTTCTGGAAACAGAGCGCCTTTTTTGTTTTGTGCAATATCCATATAACATGAAAATAGCAGATTTTCTTAGACCAAATTAAATACATCATTGGTGTTAAATTCGTAATGAAATGCTAAAAAAGCACTGAGATATCTAATTTCGGCAGGAATTGCGGTAGTATAATTATGAAAATGAATTATATTCGCATCACTTAAACAAAATAACATGAAAAAAATAGTTTTATTCTTGACCATGTGTCTGATGGCTTTTCCTGTAAGAGCTGATGAGGGGATGTGGTTTTTGATGTTTATCGAAAGATTGAACCATAGAGATATGGAAAAAATGGGCTTGCAATTGACAGCCGAAGAAATTTACAGTATCAACCATCATAGTTTAAAAGACGCTATTGTACAATTTAACGGAGGCTGTACAGCAGAAATTGTTTCTAAAGAAGGATTGGTTTTAACCAATCACCATTGTGGTTATGACGCAATTGCAGAACTATCTTCGGCAGAGCAAAACTACTTAAAAGACGGTTTTTGGGCAAAACAAAGAAGTGCCGAAATGAAACCGAAATCATTGTATGTGCGTTTCTTCGTGCGTATGGATGATGTTTCTAAAAGAATTTTGTCAAAAGTAAATGATAAAATGACAGAAACTGAAAGAAGTAAAGCGATTCAGCAAGAAATTGCTTTGATTGAAAAAGAAAACAATGAAGGTGGAAAATACACCGTTTCAGTTCGTCCTTTTTTTCAGGGAAATGAATATTACTATTTCGTTTACCAGGATTACACAGACGTACGTTTAGTAGGAACACCTCCTGAAAGTGTTGGTAAATTTGGTGGAGACACGGACAATTGGGAGTGGCCTCGTCAAACAGGAGATTTCTCTATGTTCAGAGTGTATGCAGATAAAGACGGAAATCCGGCAGCATATTCTAAAGACAATGTGCCTTTGAAACCAAAACACTACTTACCGGTAAGTATTAAAGGAGTTAAAGAGAATGATTTCGCTATGATCTTAGGATATCCGGGAAGAACAAACCGTTGGATGCCGGCTGGAGGAATTGAGCAAAACGTTAAGTTTGCTTATCCTGCATGGGTTGAAGGTGCTAAAACCGGAATGGATCAAATGAAAAAGTATATGGATAAAGATGCAACAGTTCGTTTGCAATACGCGTCTAAATATGCTTCTACAGCAAACTACTGGAAAAACCGTCAGGGGATGATTGATGCTTTAACAAAAGCTGGAACAGCAGAGGTTAAAGCGGCACAAGAAGATAAATTTTACGATTGGGCTACTAAACCGGCTAATAAAGAAAAGTATGAGAATGTAATTCCAACGATTAATGATTATTACAGATCTACAAATGTAAAATCAACTCACGACAATTACCTGACACAGCTTTTACGTACGTCAGCTTACGCAACCGGACCTGCTAACCTAGGAAACGCATTGATCGCTTATTATAACGAAACTGATGCTAAGAAAGCAGAAATGTTGCCTAAGATCAACGCGATGATCGAAAACATCTACGGTGAGTTTTATGCACCTCTTGAAAAAGATGTCTTAACTGCACAATTGAATTTATACGCTTCTAAAGCTGCTGAATATGGTTTAGCGACGCAAATTGCTAAAATGAAATCAGAGAACAATGGTGACTTTACTGCTGATGTAGCGAAAGCAACTGAAATTAGTTATTTTACTTCTAAAGACAAAGTATTAGCATTTATGGCTAATCCTAAACCATTAGCAATTGTACACGATCCGTTGTATATTATCTCTAACGATTTAATGACAAAATACCGTTCTAAAACAGACGATCAATTGAAAGCTGATGATGGTTTTGCAAGTGCTTACCGTAAATTAGTAGAAGGTTTAAGAGAATCTAAATTGAATGCTATTCAATATCCTGACGCTAACTCAACATTGAGACTAACTTACGGAAAAGTAAGAGCTTTGCCTGCTGATCCGCGTAACGATGTTAAAATCAATAATTATACAACCATGGAAAGTATGGTGAAAAAGTATAAAGCAGGTGATCAGGAATTTGATTTGCCAAAACGTTTATTAGAGTTAAACAAAGCAAAAGATTTTGGACAGTATGCTGATAAAGCAGGTTATATGCCGGTAAACTTCTTGACAGATAACGATATTACTGGCGGAAATTCAGGTTCTCCGGTATTAAACGGAAAAGGAGAATTAATTGGAGTTGCTTTTGACGGAAACATCGAAGCGATGGCAGGAGATGTTATTTTCGATTCTAAATTACAAAGAACCATTAACGTAGATATTCGTTACGTACTTTGGATTATCGACAAATACGCCGGAGCTAAAAATATTATTGACGAAATGACGATTATTAAATAATTCTGATTTTTGGTATTGAACAAACACCCGACAGTTTTTTAAAATCTGTCGGGTTTGTTGTTTTTAACAGGATCCGATTTATTCCGTTTTAGAAATCAAACTTTTACTAAAGGTTGGAAACGATTAAAAAATATTATCCCTGCAAACTATTAATTTAGTACTAAAAGCAAAAAGGACATTTTATAATTCCTTATTTTTGAAAAATAATTAACCGATTTAATTGTTGAATTCTATTTTCGTTTTATCGAATAAACAGTTCAACAAACAAACGATTTAACGTATTCAATGAAAACACATTTCATCGCCATAGGCGGAAGCGCCATGCATAATTTAGCACTTGCATTGTACAATAAAGGATATCAGGTAACAGGAAGTGATGATGCTATTTTTGAACCTTCAAAATCAAGATTGGAAAAAAAAGGAATCTTACCGGCTGAAATGGGTTGGTTTCCTGAAAAAATTACTGCAGATATTGATGCTATAATCCTCGGAATGCATGCGAAAGCGGATAATCCGGAGTTGCTAAAAGCGCAGGAATTAGGTTTGAAAATTTATTCGTATCCGGAATTCTTGTACGAGCAGTCTAAAAATAAAACGCGTGTGGTAATTGGAGGTTCTCATGGAAAAACAACCATAACTTCGATGATTTTACATGTCATGCATTATCATAATATCGAAGTAGATTACATGGTAGGAGCACAGTTGGAGGGTTTTGATACAATGGTACATCTTACTGAAGAGAATGATTTCATGGTTTTAGAAGGGGATGAATATTTGTCCTCACCAATAGACAGACGCCCAAAATTTCATTTGTATCAACCCAATATTGCCTTGATTTCGGGAATTGCCTGGGATCATATCAATGTGTTCCCAACGTATGAGAACTATGTTGAACAATTCGAAATTTTTATTGGAAAAATTACTAATGGTGGTATTTTGGTGTACAACGAAAATGATCCGGAAGTAAAACGTGTTGCTGAAGCCGCTACGAATCCAATTCGTAAATTGGCTTATTCCACTCCAAAGTACACCGTTAATGATGGAGTAACTTTATTAGAAACTCCCGAAGGCGATATGCCAATTGAAGTTTTTGGGGCGCATAATCTGAACAATCTGGCTGGAGCCAAATGGATTTGCCAAAATATGGGCGTTGACGAAGCCGATTTTTATGAAGCAATTGCCAGTTTCAAAGGAGCTTCAAAACGATTGGAGAAAATTGCTGAAGGAAAGGGAAAAGTAGCGTACAAAGATTTTGCACACTCTCCAAGTAAAGTTGCTGCAACTACAAAAGCAGTAAAAGAGCAATATCCGAACAGAACTTTAATAGCTTGTCTGGAATTGCATACCTATAGCAGTTTGAATGCAGCCTTTCTAAAAGAGTATGAAGGAGCTCTTGAATATGCAGATGTTGCTGTCGTGTTTTACTCACCGGATGCTGTAAAAATTAAACAATTGGAAGAAGTTACTTATGAGCAGATTGCAAGTTCTTTTAACCGTGAAGACTTAATTATTTACACCAATCCTGATGAATTTAAAGAATACCTTTTTAATTTAAATCTTGAAAACTCAGCTTTATTGTTAATGAGTTCCGGAAATTACGGAGGGTTGAATTTTGATGATGTGAAAGGGTTGATTAATTAGTCAATTTGAAAATTAGATAATATGCCAATTGCTGTTTAGTGATTGGCTTTTTTTTTGGGGAATTTCTAGTTTGGAATATCTCTTATATATTTATAATGCCCGGTAATTTTATACTGAAACAAACAGTCTTCAAGAACTTGTCCGTTTCCAATGTTGTGTACAATTAAGTTTCGTTTTCCGTCTGCTGATTTTCTGGCTGTGACTATTCCAATATGGTCCAGTTTGTTATTAATTAACCAGGTAACAATTTCGCCTGTTTTATAATCAGTTGCATTTTGAGTTACAGGGAGTTTTTTTCCTTTTCTTTCAAAGAAAACGACTAAATTAGGAACTCTTCGATGATCTATATTCGTATCGGTTGAAGTCAGGCCCCATTTTTGTAAAGACGGATAAGCAGAGAAATTTGCTGCCATATCTTCATGTACTTCTTTCTGTAAGTCAATATTCAATTTTCGATAAGAGCGAATTACCACATCGGTGCAGACTCCTTTGTTTGGAGGAATATCTCCATTTGGATAGCTTATTGAAAAATAAGCGGGGTCATAGTCTATCGAGGGATCAATAATTAATAATGCCGCATTGGATAATTTTTCGGAAAAAGTTCTTGCAATACCCGATGACAAGTTTTCTGCAACAGCTGTTTTGCTCTCCTTTTGATTGCAAGAGAGGAGAAGAAGAAAGAGGGAAAAAGTACCTATTATTTTCATTCCCTTAATATAAGCTATTTTGATGGGACATTTATAGTAATGAAGTAATTAATTTGAGATTAGTATAGTTTTATTTGAGGGATTTTTCTTATTTTTATAAATTAACCCTCTAAGAGTATTGTAAAATGAGAGCAAGCTTAAAAGTTGTAAAAACAACAAATGAAACCGCGGATTTTGTAGCAACTTATTTTTCCATACCGGATTGGTCTGAAGAAGATCGTCCTCGCGAAAAATTGATGTTAAAGGGCAAAGAAGCTCTAAGTAATGCTGAGCTGATTGCGATATTAATAGGGTCGGGTAGTCGTAGTGAATCTGCTGTCGATTTAAGCAAACGGATTTTGGCTAGTGCGGGAAGTTTAAACTCTTTAGGGAAAAAATCTACAGCTCAATTAATGGAATTTAAAGGAATAGGGGAGGCAAAAGCGATAACAATTATTGCAGCATTAGAACTTGGACGAAGAAGAAGAGCAGAGGATGTGTCGCAATTGAAGATAATTACTTCCAGTAAAATTGTTTTCGAAATCATGCAGCCCATTATTGGTGAACTTTCTCATGAAGAGTTCTGGGTGCTTTTTCTGAATAATTCCAATAAAGTAATTTCTAAATCCCAAGTGAGTAAAGGTGGAATTACTGGAGCCGTTGTGGATGTACGTATTGTTTTTAAGTTGGCACTTGAAATTGGAGCTACAGGATTGATTTTGTGTCACAATCATCCATCAGGAAATTTGCTGCCCAGTGATGCCGATAAAAAGTTGACGAAAAAGATAAAATTAGCAGGGGATAGTTTAGATGTTAAAGTTTTGGATCATTTGATTATAACTGAAGCAAAATATTATAGTTTTGTAGATCAAGGAATTTTATAAATTATGAATACCACTATTACCGATGTCTTTTTTGATTTAGATCATACACTTTGGGATTTTGATAAAAACTCTGAAATGGCTTTCGATCGAATTTTTAAAAGTAAATATCCCGAAATTAAAACAGAAGATTTTATCGAGAAATATGCTCCAATCAATCAGGAGTGCTGGAAATTATACCAGAATGATAAAATAACACATCTGGAACTCCGTTACAATAGATTGAAGTTTTCATTCGACGCTTTAAATTACACCATGTCAGATGAGAGTATCAATGAGATTGCCAATGATTATATTGAATTTTTAACCGACAACAATTATCTTTTCGAAGGAGCGATTGAAGTTTTGGAATACTTAAAGCCTAAGTACAAGTTGCATATCATTACTAATGGTTTTGCAAATGTTCAGGATAAAAAAATTAATAATGCGGCGCTTTCGGGGTATTTCGAAACCATCACAAATTCTGAGCTGGCTGGTGTGAAAAAGCCAAATAGTATTATCTTTGATTATGCGCTTAGTGCAGCTAAAGCTTCGAAAGAGAGCAGTATTATGATTGGAGATTGCCTGGATGCCGATGTTAACGGAGCCTTAAATGCCGGTCTTGATGCTATTTTCTTTAATGAAAAAAGAATCGAAGCACCACAAAATATTAAACAAGTAAACCATTTATTAGAACTAAAAAAATATTTATAATTATGAGAATAAAATTTTTGTTGATTGCATTCCTTGCGTCAGTTATTGGGTTTTCACAATCGGTTAATGATTACAAAGCGATTATAGTTCCTCTAAAATATGATTTCCTTAAAACAGAAAATCAATACAGAACGTCAACCATAACAAAAGCGAATTTAAATAAAGCCGGTTTTCAGGCTTTTTATGCTAACGAGATGCTGCCGGAAGGCTTTGGTGATCGTTGTGATCTTTTGTATGCTGATGTTAAAAAAGAAAGCGGGTTTTTAATTAGCAAGCTTTTTGTCGAGTTTAGAGATTGTTACGGTAAAGTGATTTATACATCGGCAATAGGGAAAAGTAAAGAGAAAGAATATGAAACGGCCTATAGAGAGTGTCTTGATCTTGCATTTGTTTCAATAAACGCTTTGCATTATAAGTACAGTGGTAAAAGCGTCAATACAGCAAAAATGTCAATTCCTGCTACTGCCTTAACAGCATCAGTTGCAGCTGTAAAAGTTGTAGAGACAGCTCCGGAGGCTGATCTTAAAGATCCAAATTTATTGTATGCACAACCAACAGAAAATGGTTACCAGTTAATTGATAAAACGCCAAAGGTGGTTATGAAATTATTGAAAACCTCTCGTCCGGATTCATTTATCGCTATAAAAGACGGAGTTCAAGGATCTTTAAATGCAAAAGATAATCAGTGGTTTTTTGAATATTATAAAAACGATCAGTTAGTTTCTGAAAAAATTTCAGTTAAATTCTAAAAATAGAATACGGTTTTAGTAACCGTATTTATCTTTCCAACGGTTCTTTAAAAATTCGCGGTTGCTGTTCTCTCTTGAATTGTGCCCCGGATTATAAAGAACCGTTTCTTTTATAGCATCCGGTAGAAATTCCTGCTCGGCAAAATTATTAGCATAATCGTGCGAGTATTTATAATCATCACCATAACCCAGTTCTTTCATAAGTTTGGTTGGAGCATTTCGTAAATGAATCGGAACAGGTAAATCCCCCGTTTGTTTTACTAATTGTTGGGCATTGCCAATCGCCATATACGAGGCATTGCTCTTAGGAGAAGTTGCCAGATAAATGGCACACTGACTCAATATAATCCTGCTTTCCGGATAGCCAATAGTAGTTACCGCCTGAAAGGTATTATTGGCCATAATAAATGCGGTCGGATTGGCATTTCCAATATCTTCACTGGAAAGAATAAGCATTCTTCGGGCAATAAATTTTACATCTTCACCACCTTCAATCATTCTGGCCAGCCAATAAACAGCTCCATTAGGATCACTTCCACGAATAGATTTTATAAAAGCAGAAACGATATCGTAATGCTGTTCTCCACTTTTGTCATACAACACTGTGTTTTGTTGCACCAATTCAAAAACACGATCGTTGGTGATAATAATTTCATCACCGGCAGAAGCGTTGATAACAAGCTCAAAAATATTGAGAAGTTTTCGTCCGTCACCTCCCGAAAGTCGCAGTAAAGCTTCTGTTTCTTTTAAAGTGATATTTTTTGAAGCCAGATACGTATCCGTTTTTAGCGCCCGATGCAATAAAGCTTCTAAATCGGCTTTTGTGAAAGCATTTAGGATATAAACCTGGCAACGTGACAATAATGCAGGAATGACTTCAAAACTTGGGTTCTCGGTCGTTGCACCAACAAGTGTAATCCAGCCTTTTTCGACGGCAGCCAAAAGGGAATCTTGCTGTGACTTGCTGAAACGATGGATCTCATCAATAAACAGAATGGGATTTTTAGCAGTAAATAATCCACCGCTTTGTTTGGCTTTTTCGATCACATCACGAATATCTTTTACACCTGAATTGATGGCACTCAGGATATAAAACGGACGCTTGGATTCCTGGGCGATGATTTGTGCCAAAGTGGTTTTACCAGTGCCCGGAGGTCCCCAGAAGATCAACGACGGAATAATTCCTTTCGAAATTTGCTGCGTTAAAGATCCATTTGGTCCAACCAAATGACTCTGACTGATATAATCTTCTAAGTGTTGTGGGCGAATACGCTCGGCTAAAGGTGCTTCCATTTTGTAAAATTACAGTTTTCGGTTTTAATTTTATAGTTTTTAGAAGCTATTCCTGCTGTTCGCTGTATCTTTTGCGTCCGCCGCGGCGAACACAAAAGGATGCCGCTTCCATCAGGGCTGGAACAGGGTTTAAGAATATTCCAATTAACTGACAAATTATCAGTAAATTGTAATTGGATAGTTTTTTGATGGCATCATTATAAATTTACCTTAAAAATTATGAACGACAACCACTTTAAATTTACGACTGCAGTTATTGGTCTTCCGGTATTTTTTGTTCTTTTTTTGTGGATCGTGTACTGGGTTCAGATACGCTATGATTTCGACTTTTATCAAAATGGAGTCTACCCAAGAGATTTGTCAGGTCTGCAGGGTATTTTGTTCAGTCCTTTCATTCATGAAAACTTAAGCCATTTATACAATAACTCTATTCCTCTTTTGGTATTATTGGCGGCGCTGCAATTTTTTTATCCTAAACAATCCTTTGCAGTGATTGGTTATGGCATTTTATTTTCGGGACTAATTACCTGGATTATTGGCCGTGAAAATTTTCATATTGGTGCCAGCGGATTGATTTACGTCTTAGTCAGTTTTATTTTTTTTAAAGGAATCCAAACCGGTTATTATCGTTTAGTGGCACTCTCATTATCTGTCATCTTATTGTACGGTGGAATGATTTGGTATGTGTTTCCGGAGGTGGATAAAACTATTTCGTGGGAAGGGCATTTAGCAGGTTTCATTACCGGATTTGTGATGTCTTTACTTTACAAAACCCCTGAGTATACAAAGCCTATTGTTTATGAGTGGCAAAAACCTGATTTTAATCCTGAAGAAGATGCTTTTATGAAGCATTTTGATGAAAATGGAAACTTCGTAAATACAGAGATTGTAGAGGAAGAGCAGGAGGTATTAGTAACGTATTTTAATTCGGATGTTTCAGTTAACTATATTTTGACAAAGTCTGAGGTAGAGGAGGATAGGTAATGTTTGTTTAACCCGTAGCTTAAGTTTGTAATTAGCAGTACTACAATTAAGCTACAGGTTTTAAGAAAGTATAGTTTTTGAGCATATTTAGAAGACATTAATTTGTCATCGTAATTCTCAATTCTATATATTATTTAACTTCTTTGGCGAACAGCTTCATATAAAAATGCGCCACAGGCAACAGAAACATTCAAAGATCCAATGGATCCAAACATAGGTAATTTTGCTTTTTCGTCTACAATTTTAAGTACGGAAGGATTTATACCTCTGTCTTCAGATCCCATGATGATAGCTACTGGTTCGTTTAATGTAACGTCGTATATGTTCTGATCTGTTTTTTCAGTTGCCGCAACGGTTTTGATTCCTGATCCCTGAAGATAGAAAATAGCATCTTTTATATGTTCAACTTTACAAATAGGAACATTAAAAACTGCTCCTGCCGAAGTTTTAACAGTGTCTCCATTTACCGGGGCCGAACCTGCTTTCTGTACGATGATTCCGTTTACACCTGTGCATTCAGCAGTTCTGATAATGGCACCAAAGTTTCTGGCATCTGAAATCTGATCCAGTATTAAAAATAAAGGTTTTGATCCGGATTCGATTGTTGATTCAACCAAATGTTCCAATTCTATAAAACCAATAGGGGAGATGGTTGCTACTGCTCCTTGATGATTATTTGGAGTTAATCGATTAAGTTTTTCTACAGGTACATAGGAGAAATTAATGTTAGCGCGTTTCATCACTTTCATTAAATCTTTCATTAATTCTCCGGAAATTTCTTTTTGAATAAATACTTTATCCACTTCTTTTCCTGCCTGAATGGCTTCTATAATGGCTCTAATTCCAAATATTTGATGTTCTTTTTCCATGGGGCAAATATAGGTATAATGTTGGTATAAAAAAAAACACTGTGAGTGAAGTGAAGGGCTTGTATCTTTGAATTATTGAGAGTTAAGGCAGAGTTGTTTAATTAAAAAAGGGCACTCATCATAAGATAAGTGCCCTTTTTAGGAATTGTTTTAGGATTAAAGAATACTATTATCTAGTACCTCCAGCCCACCAAACTTTTTCAGAATAAACGTATGAACCGTCTCCAAATGCCGCTTTAACATTGTTGTTTGTAGATACATCAGAATCTCCGTAAGGTAATCTTAGTGGAAATTGAGTTGCGTTAAGCGGGTTTGCCAATTGAATTGGATGAGCAGCTGCAGATCCGTACATTGCTAGCAAACGTCTGTAGTCGTTGTATGCTTCAACAGATTCGTTTTCGTAAAAAGAAAAGTATTTTTGTACAGCAATTTCTTTTAATAAACCAGCATTAGTTGTAATGTTTAAACCTGCCACGTAGGCAGATGCATCTGTGTCTGAGAAATTAACAGCTTCATCTTTGTTGAAAGCAGCATTTACTGCAGCAGTTAAACTAGCTGTACTTGTAACAGCAGCTGATTGTCTTGCTTCTGCTTCAGCTTTGATGAATAATAATTCGTGGTAGCTTAACATGAATATTGGGTTACTAGCATCTATTAATGCTGAATACGAGTAATTTTGGCTTTGCGGGCTAACACCATTTGTGAAAAATTCATATGTAAGAGGTGCTCCAGTTGCTTTTCTAATTTTTTGGAAATAACCTTCAGCACGTGGATCATCTGCTCTGGCATTTAACTTGTCAAATAAGCTTTTACTTGCAAATAAATATCCTCTGTCATTATCGAATTGAAAATAAGGATTTGGGATACCATCATTTTTCATTTTGAACTCTTCACTTTTGTTTGCAAAAGATTTATTTGCGTATGCTAATACTTTTGCATAATCAGGGGTTTTAAACGAAAGACGTAAAGTGTAACGAGCCAATAAACCATTGGCTGCTTTTATCCATTTAGCGGTACTACCTTGGTATATTAAATCCTGAGTTCCTACAGCTTGAAAACCTGTTGTTGTTTTTCCTAAATTAACAATAGCATCCTGTAAAGTAGAGAAGACAATTTTGTATAGGTCTTCTTGACGGTCCAATTTAGGCTGATAATTTACTCCAGGTTGAAAAGCTTCAGTGAAAGGAACATCTCCGTACATATCTGTTAGTAAGGCTAAATTATATGCATATAGAATTTGTGCGATACCTAATGTATTGTAGTTTCCTTTTTCTTTACCAGTTGTACATCTGTCAATGATCAGCTTCAGGTTGTACATAGTCTGATATTGACTGTTCCAGGAATTGTTAAAAGTAGTCTGGTTTTTAGGTTCACCATTTCGTACTTCTGCTTGGTACATCTGGCCAAAACCACCAGCGTTTAATTCTACATAAACACCAGTGTAGAAAGATAGATCTGAACCGGTATTGCTAAAGGCAGTACTCGTCATTGCATCAGTGATGGCAAAACGAGCTGGCACATCTATTGGATTGTTTACATTTTTGTTGATGTCGTCCATCTTATCTTCTGAACAAGAATTTAATGAAATTGACGCAATCACCAAAAGCAACATGACTTTATATTTTTTCATGATTTTTCGAATTATATTAATTAATTGTTAGATTCATTCCAACACCAATACTTGTTGTTTGCGGAATAGATAATCTTTCAAATCCTCCAGCCATATTGTTGTTTCCTTGTGATGATTCCGGATCTAAATTTGGTATTTTGGATGACAATAAGATGTTTCTTGCGAATGCAGAAACACGCATACTAAATGCTTCTGAGAATTGTGGTACAGTATACCCTATTGATAGCTCTCTTAGTTTTACGAAAGAAGCGTCGTATATAGCAGTTTCTGCAATGTTTGAATATCTGTTGTAAGTAGCTTGTTTCGTAGCTCCTTTTGTGTTTGGCTGTCCGGTTACAGTTACACCTTCCTGAACCAATAGTTCGTCACGGTTTCCTGTTTTAGTGCTTAATCCGTACGTGTCTAGTAATGAATTTGTTCCACTATACATTTTGCCTCCGTTTTTCCAGTCAAAAGTAGCTGCAAGAGTTAATCTTTTGTATCTGAAAGAAGTAGTTCCTCCTAGATTGAATTTTGGAGCTACCTGACCAAGTGATTTTGTTTCTCCTGCTACAGCTAATCCATTAGCATCAACGATAATGTTTCCTTTGTCATCTCTTGCAAAAGCTGTTCCGTAAATAACAGGGAAACGTTCTCCTATACTTGCTCTAATTTGTGGAGTTGTAAATCCTCCTAAGAAAATATTTGGTACACCTTCTTTTAGTTCATCTACATAATTGTCTATTTGTGTGTAGTTTGCAGATATTGTCCAGTCAAAGTCATTAGTTCTTACCGGAGTAACACTTACTACTAATTCGTGACTGTTGGTATGAATTTTACCTCCATTCATCACCATAGTTGCAGCTCCTGTTGAACCTGCTAATGGTACCTGGAAGATTTGGTCTATTACATTTTGTCTTGAGAAAGTATAATCAATACTTACACGATCCTTAAAGAATCTTAATTCACCACCCACTTCATAAGATCTTGTATTTTGAGGTCTTAGGTTTGAGTCATACATTACATTGTTAGGAATGAATGAGTTTATTCCGCCAATAGGATAATTTACTGGAGCATTTGACCAGAATCCACCACCATAACCAGGTACTGAATAGAAATTTGCAAAGTAAGTTCCTGCTTGACCTACTTCAGCCCAAGATGCTCTTAATTTAGCGAAAGATAATGTTGAGTTTCCTTTTAATGCTTCTAGTTCAGTAAGTACTAAACCTAGAGATACTGAAGGGTATACAAATGAACGGTTGTTTCTTGGCATTGACGATACGATGTCGTTTCTTACTGTACCACCTAAGAAAATAAAGTTTTTGTATGAAAGATTTACGTTTCCAAATAAACCAAAAGTTCTGTTTTTAGTAATGTTGTCTGTAGCAACTGTTTGTTGTGTATTTGTTAAATTAGGAAAACCACCAAAGTTAAGGTTAACCCCTGACATACTGTAAGTTTTATCGTATCTGTCATTGATCTCATTACCAAGCAAGGCAGTTAAGTTCAAATCATCAGAAATTCTATAGTCATAATTTACGGTGAACAATGAGTTTACAGTTCTCGATGTGATTCCGTAAATTTCTAAATGTCCAGCTGTAGTCTGTTGGTTTCCGTATTCTTGTATGTCTCTGTAATTCGTGCTGTAAGCATCAGCTCCAAGTTGGTAACGGAATGATAACTTATGGTCACCACTTGTTGAGATGCTTGGGGTGAATTCAACATAACTGTTTCCAAAGAAACGATCTGTTTGTTCGTCAAAAATATTGTTTGCAGCTGCCCAGTATGGGTTATTGAACCCTGTTGGTCTGTAATAGATTTGTTTGTATGGATCTGTTGGAGTTGCGAATCCGTTTCCTTTTAAATCGTAGCTTATTGGACTTGCAAAAGCACCCGCAACAGATGAATCGTTTGCTCCTGTAGCTTTTTGAATTTTAGTGTTAACATAGTTACCTACGAATCCGGTTTTCCAGTCAGTCCCTAACTTTGTGCTGAACGCTGCTTTTGCATTGTAACGAGTAAGACCAGTTTCAGGAATGAAACCATCTTGGCTTGACGATCCTAAGCTAAAAGCATAGTTACTTTTATCAGTTGCTTGCGTTATACTAAGAGAGTTGTTAAGTGTTATTCCCGTTTTAAAGAAAGTACCAAAATTGTCATATACTTGAGGAGTTACCCATGGATCTAATCCCGCTGCAGCTCTTTGTGGTACATAATATTTACCTGCGTAAGTTGATGTGTTTCCTCCGTTTAAAGCGTTAGCAACGTTACCTCCATATTGTGGGCTGTTTGGCAACTCAGAAAGTTTAGGTCCCCAGGTCAATGAATTGTTTGGATCGTATGCACCATTAGTTCCCTGAGCGTATTCTTTCTGATAATCAATCTTTCTGGATATATTATCAGCTGTAACTGAGGTAGAGAAATTTATGGTAGGTTTTCCACTTTTAGAGGAGCCTTTACCACTTTTAGTAGTAATAATCACTACTCCGTTAGAAGCTCTAAGTCCATAAATTGCAGATGCAGCCTGTCCTTTTAGAATGTTAATCGATTCGATATCGTTTGGATCAATATCGATTGCTCTGTTGGCGCTGTCTGCCCCCGTTACACTATTTCCAGTACTGTAATCAGATTGTGATGCAACCGGCATACCATCAATTACATATAAAGGAGTGTTGTTTCCTGTAAAGGAACGAGCTCCACGAATAACAATTTGAGAAGAAGCTCCCGGTGCACCACTAGAAGGAGTAATTTGAACCCCTGCTAATTTTCCTTGAAGCGCTCCAGCTAAATTGTTGTTATTCCCTTTGGTTAATTCTGCAGCTTTGATTTCCTGAGTAGCATATCCTAATGCTTTTTTCTCTTTTTTGATACCAAGTGCCGTTACTACTACACTTTCCAATTCTACTGAATCGTCTTTTAATTTGGTATTAACAGTAGTAGAACTAGCTGTAACTTCCTGGGCTTTCATGCCAATGTAGCTAAAAACCAGTACTTGATTTGGTGCTGCTTTGATAGAGTATTTTCCATCAAAATCTGTTTGCGTTCCTGTTTTCGTTCCTTTAACTAATACGCTAACACCCGGTAAAGGTATTCCTGTATTGTCAGAAACTGTTCCAGAAACAACTCTTTCTTGCGCGAAAGTAAGTTGCGCAACTAGTACTAAGAAAAGTACTAAGAATCCATTGAACTTTAGTTTCATTTTTATGTGTTTTGAATTAGTATGGTAAAAATCTTAATTATTTGTTAATCTACCTAATATAAAAAGCTTTTTTTTTATTCATGTTGCATTTTTGTTGTTGGATGTTTTTTTTTAGTGTTAAAAAACAGTGGTTAGTGTTTTGTTATTGTTTTTTTGCTGAATATGTGATAATGGCAGTGTTTGTAAGGGCTTGCAGCATCTTGAGTTTTAGAAAAAAGACTTTTGGAAGTGTGTTTTTGCTTTTCGTATTGGTTTTAAATTCAGGTTAGGATTTTTTTATTTATTGCAGTATTTTAAATTAATCGAAGAAATAAAATCTTCAAGGTTTTGAAATTGAGAAAGAGAAAGTTACTCCTTAAATAGACTTCTATGTTTTAACATTGAGTGCTTCAATTTAGTTTTATTAATTGAAAAAGGGCACTCATCGTAAGATAAGTGCCCTTTTTAGGAATTGTTTTAAGCGTATAGAATACTATTATCTAGTACCTCCAGCCCACCAAACTTTTTCAGAATAAACGTATGAACCGTCTCCAAATGCCGCTTTAACATTGTTGTTTGTAGATACATCAGAATCTCCGTAAGGTAATCTTAGTGGAAATTGAGTTGCGTTAAGCGGGTTTGCCAATTGAATTGGATGAGCAGCTGCAGATCCGTACATTGCTAGCAAACGTCTGTAGTCGTTGTATGCTTCAACAGATTCGTTTTCGTAAAAAGAAAAGTATTTTTGTACAGCAATTTCTTTCAATAAATCAGCGTTTGTCACGATGTTTAAACCTGCCACGTAGGCAGATGCATCTGTGTCTGAGAAATTAACAGCTTCATCTTTGTTGAAAGCAGCATTTACTGCAGCAGTTAAACTAGCTGTACTTGTAACAGCAGCTGATTTTCTTGCTTCTGCTTCAGCTTTGATGAATAATAATTCGTGGTAGCTTAACATGAATATTGGGTTACTAGCATCAAGTAAGGCTGAATACGAGTAATTTTGGCTTTGCGGGCTAACACCATTTGTGAAAAATTCATATGTAAGAGGTGCTCCAGTTGCTTTTCTGATTTTTTGGAAATAACCTTCAGCACGTGGATCATTTGCTCTGGCATTTAACTTATCAAATAAGCTTTTACTTGCAAATAAATATCCTCTGTCATTATCGAATTGAAAATAAGGATTTGGGATACTACTGTTTTTCATTCTAAATTCTTCGCTTTTGTTTGCAAAAGATTTATTTGCGTAAGCTATTACTTTGTCGTAATCAGGATTTTTAAATGAAAGACGTAAAGTGTAACGAGCCAATAAACCATTGGCTGCTTTTATCCATTTAGCGGTATTACCTTGGTATATTAAATCCTGAGTTCCTACAGCTTCAAAACCTGTTGTTGTTTTTCCTAAATTAACAATAGCATCCTGTAAAGTAGAGAAGACAATTTTGTATAGGTCTTCTTGACGGTCCAGTTTAGGCTGGTAATTTACTCCAGGTTGAAAAGCTTCAGTGAAAGGAACATCTCCGTACATATCTGTTAGTAAGGCTAAATTATATGCATATAGAATTTGTGCGATACCTAATGTATTGTAGTTTCCTTTTTCTTTACCAGTTGTACATCTGTCAATGATCAGCTTCAGGTTGTACATAGTCTGATATTGATTGTTCCAGGAGTTGTTAAAAGTAGTCTGGTTTTTAGGTTCACCATTTCGTACTTCTGCATTGTACATTTGGCCAAAACCCCCAGCGTTTAATTCTACATAAACACCAGTGTAGAAAGATAGATCTGAACCAGTATTGCTAAAGGCAGTACTCGTCATTGCGTCAGTGATGGCAAAACGAGCTGGCACATCTTTTGGATTGTTAACATTTTTGTTGATTTCGTCCATCTTGTCTTCTGAACAAGAATTTAATGAAAGTGACGCAATCACCAAAAGTAACATGACTTTATATTTTTTCATGATTTTTTGAATTATATTAATTAATTGTTAGATTCATTCCAACACCAATACTTGTTGTTTGCGGAATAGATAATCTTTCAAATCCTCCAGCCATATTGTTGTTTCCTTGTGATGATTCCGGATCTAAATTTGGTATTTTAGAAGATAATAAGATGTTTCTTGCGAATGCAGAAACACGCATGCTGAATCCTTCTGAAAATTGTGGTACAGTATATCCTATCGATACCTCTCTAAGTTTTACGAAAGAAGCATCATATATAGCACTTTCCGCAATGTTTGAATATCTGTTGTAAGTAGCTTGTTTAGTAGCTCCTTTTGTGTTTGGTTGTCCAGTTGAAGTTACACCTTCCTGAACCAATAGTTCGTCACGGTTTCCTGTTTTAGTGCTTAATCCGTACGTGTCTAGTAATGAATTTGTTCCACTATACATTTTACCTCCATTTTTCCAGTCAAAAGTAGCTGCAAGAGTTAATCTTTTGTATCTGAAAGAAGTAGTTCCTCCTAAATTGAATTTTGGAGCCACCTGACCAAGTGATTTAGTTTCTCCTGCTACAGCTAACCCATTAGCATCAACTATAATATTCCCTTTGTCATCTCTTGCGAAAGCTGTTCCGTAAATAACAGGGAAACGTTCTCCTATACTTGCTCTAATTTGTGGAGTTGAAAACCCTCCTAAGAAAATATTTGGTACACCTTCTTTTAATTCATCAACAAAGTTGTCGATTTGTGTGTAGTTTGCAGATATTGTCCAGTCAAAGTCATTAGTTCTTACCGGAGTAACACTTACTACTAATTCGTGACTGTTGGTATGAATTTTACCTCCATTCATCATCATTGTTGCAGCTCCTGTTGAACCTGCTAATGGTACCTGGAAGATTTGGTCTATTACATTTTGTCTTGAGAAAGTATAATCAATACTTACACGATCCTTAAAGAATCTTAATTCACCACCCACTTCATAAGATCTTGTATTTTGTGGTCTTAAGTTTGAGTCATACATTACATTGTTTGGAGTGAATGAGTTTATTCCGCCAATAGGGTAATTTACTGGAGCATTTGACCAGAATCCACCTCCGTAGCTAGGTACTGAATAGTAATTTGCAAAGTAAGTTCCTGCTTGACCTACTTCAGCCCAAGATGCTCTTAATTTAGCAAAAGATAATGTTGAGTTTCCTTTTAATGCTTCCAATTCAGTTAGCACTAAACCTAAAGATACTGAAGGGTATACAAATGAACGATTGTCTCTTGGCATTGAAGATACGATATCCTTTCTTACTGTACCACCTAAGAAAATAAAGTTTTTGTATGAAAGATTTACGTTTCCAAATAAACCAAAAGTTCGGTTTTTAGTAATGTTGTCTATTGCAACAGTTTGTTGAGTATTTGTTAAATTAGGAAAGCCACCAAAGTTAAGGTTAACCCCTGTCATGCTATATGTTTTATCGTATCTGTCATTGATCTCATTACCTACCAAAGCAGTTAAGTTTAAATCATCAGAAATTCTATAGTCATAATTTACGGTGAACAATGAGTTTACAGTTCTCGATGTGATTCCGTAAATTTCTAAATGTCCAGCTGTAGTCTGTTGGTTTCCGTATTCTTGTATGTCTCTGTAATTCGTGCTGTAAGCATCAGCTCCAAGTTGGTAACGGAATGATAACTTATGGTCACCACTTGTTGAGATGCTTGGTGTAAATTCAACAAAGCTGTTTCCGAAAAAACGATCCGTTTGTTCGTCAAAGATATTGTGTTCAGCTGCCCAGTATGGGTTGTTGAACCCTGTTGGTCTGTAATAGATTTGTTTGTATGGATCTGTTGGAGTTGAGATTCCATTTCCTTTTAAATCGTAGCTTATTGGACTTGCAAATGCACCTGCAACTGATGAATCGTTTGCTCCTGTAGCTTTTTGAATTTTAGTGTTAACATAGTTACCTACGAATCCGGTTTTCCAGTCAGTTCCTAACTTTGTGCTGAAAGCTGCTTTTGCATTGTAACGAGTAAGGCCAGTTTCAGGAATGAAACCGTCTTGGTTTGACGATCCTAAGCTAAAAGCATAGTTACTTTTGTCAGTTGCTTGCGTTATACTAAGAGAGTTGTTAAGTGTAATTCCTGTTTTAAAGAAAGTACCAAAATTGTCATATACTTGAGGAGTTACCCATGGGTCTAATCCCGCTGCAGCTCTTTGTGGTACATAATATTTACCTGCGAAAGTTGATGTGTTTCCTCCGTTTAAAGCGTTAGCAACGTTACCTCCATATTGAGGGCTGTTTGGCAACTCAGAAAGTTTTGGTCCCCAGGTCAATGAGTTGTTTGGATCGTATACACCGTTAGTTCCCTGAGCATATTCTTGTTGATAATCAATCTTTCTGGATATGTTGTCAGCTGTAACTGAGGTAGAGAAATTTATGGTAGGTTTCCCACTTTTAGAGGCACCTTTACCACTTTTAGTAGTAATAATCACTACTCCGTTAGAAGCTCTAAGTCCGTAAATTGCAGATGCAGCCTGTCCTTTTAAGATGTTAATCGATTCGATATCATTAGGATCAATATCGATTGCTCTGTTGGCGCTGTCCGCTCCACTTACACTGTTTCCAGTAGTGTAATCAGATTGTGATGCAACTGGCATACCATCAATTACATATAAAGGAGTGTTGTTTCCTGTAAAGGAACGAGCTCCACGAATAACAATTTGAGAAGAAGCTCCCGGTGCACCACTAGAAGGAGTAATTTGAACCCCTGCTAATTTTCCTTGAAGCGCTCCAGCTAAATTATTGTTGTTTCCTTTAGTTAATTCTGCAGCTTTGATTTCCTGAGTAGCATATCCTAATGCTTTTTTCTCTTTTTTGATACCAAGTGCCGTTACTACTACACTTTCCAATTCTACTGAATCGTCTTTTAATTTGGTATTAACAGTAGTAGAACTAGCTGTAACTTCCTGGGCTTTCATGCCAATGTAGCTAAAAACCAGTACTTGATTTGGTGCTGCTTTGATAGAGTATTTTCCATCAAAATCTGTTTGCGTTGCTGTTTTCGTTCCTTTAACTAATACGCTAACACCCGGTAAAGGTATTCCTGTATTGTCAGAAACTGTTCCAGAAACAGCTCTTTCTTGCGCGAAAGTAAGTTGCGCAACTAGTACTAAGAAAAGTACTAGGAATCCATTGAACTTTAGTTTCATTTTTAAATATTTTGAATTAGTCCGACAAAAATCTTAATAATTAGTTAATATACCTAATCAAAAAAGTTTTTTTTTCAGTAAAAAGGCATTTTTGCTGACGGGAGTTATTTTTTTATCGTTAAAATGCATTCAAAAATGACGAATTGTTTGTTTTTTGCTTAAAAAGCAATGGATAGTTTAATTTGTGACTGCTGAATTAAATGTTAAATTTTATTAGATGGGTGATAAATTTCAAATTTTTATACGTTTTCAACAAAAAAACCACCCTGTTTTAGGGTGGTTTTGTGTTAAATTATGTTATTTTTTGGTGATTCCTATTTATCCCAAAAAATCTTTGTAGTTAATTTGTCTCCTCCAATGGAAGTTGATGCAGCGGTGTAATTTGTTGCATTCAGTGTTTGTTCTCTAATTGGATAAGCCATTCTGGATGGTACCTGACCAGCGGCTGCAGCATCTGCAGTTGCTGGTGGTGTTAAAACAGGGAAATCTAGTCTTCTGGTTGATGTCCAGCCTTCAAATCCTCTGTTGAACAACGCGTACCATGCTTGCTCTCCTACTTTTTGTTGCCATGTTCCTGTAGCTGTTGCATAAGCAACTGCTGGTTGAGCAAGATAGGCATTTGCATCTGCTGTTGAAACTCCCCAGTCTTCCATAGAAGCTAAGATTGCTGCATTGTAATGTGAAGCAATAGAGCCTCCAACAGCAACTCCTCTTCCTGAAGCTTCTGCTAGTAAAAATTCTACTTCTGCATAATCTAATAAAGTACCACTGAAGTCCGGTGCTTTAATTTTGTCACTTGCATGAGTAAATCTGGACTGTGAGTTTTTTGCTCCAACAATTCCACCTCTGTATCCCGTTACAGTGATCAAGTCTCCTGCGGCATCAGTGTCCTTGTAGGTTGGTCTAAAGTAAGGTGTTTTTCTTGGGTCATTTAAAGCTACCAGTTTGTCGACAAATGGTTTTGCAACGACAAAATCATTTCTTCCTGAGAAAACCATATCTACATAAAGTGGATTGGTGTTTGGAAGATTTAACATATAAGGTAGTTTTGCATTATCGGCATTTGATGTAAATCCGCCTGCTGCACCAGAGATGATTGCTGCGTCTGCAATTGCTGCTTCAAGACCAGATGATTTTAAGTTCACGCCTAATTTTAGTTTGATGCTATTAGCAAATTTAATCCAGGCAGTTAAATTGTCTTTGTAGATAACCTCGGCATCCCCAAAGGCAGGTTTTGAAGTGTCTAATCCTGCGATGTCTTTATTTAAACGTACAATTAAGTCTTTGTAGATATCTATGGCTTTGTCATATTTAGGGAGATAATTGTCTGCTCCTTTTAAAGATTCTGTATAAGGTACATCGCCAAAAGTGTCTACTAAAATTTGGTACGTATAAACCATTAAAATATCAATAAGGATCAATTGATTTTTTTTGACTATAGTTTTCTGCGCAAATTCAGGATCTGTAGGTGAGATTACATCTTTTTCTATAAAACCCTTCGCCTGAGATAAATCAGCAAGTGCACCTGCATAAAGTCTGTCCCAGTGATTGTCTGAAATTTTACGGGTTACCCAGTTGTAGTTAGATTCATCCAGATAGGTGGTTTCTGTCCATTGTTGATTTACTAATCTAAATATGTTTCTATTTACATTGGTATTAACAAGTTGTTCTGTTAGATTTTTTTCAGCATTTGTGAATAAAGTGCTAGGAGGTACTACAGAAGGGTTTTTTGTATCTACATTTAAGTCTGTTAAGCTGCTGTCGTCACATGAAACTGTGAGAAGCATGATTCCTAATGCATATATTATTTTTTTCATTTTGTTCTGTATTAAAATTTGAATGTTAAGTTAAAACCAATATCTCTGGTAGTTGGAAGTGATCCAACTGAATAACCTCTAGAGCTATTTCCTGATGATAGTCCACTTTCTGGGTCTGCGTATGGTAGGTTTTTGTGAATGATCCATAAGTTCGAACCAACTAAACTTGCTGATGCTGAGTTTATGAATGTATTTTCGAACATGCTTTTAGGGAAGTTGTAAGTGATGGATACTTCTCTAAGTTTAACAAACGATGCATCGTAAATAAAAGCTTTGTTTGGTGCAGCTTGATATCCCAAACTGTTTGCAATAGATCCGCCTTTTGTTTTTACAGTGTTAGGAGTTCCGTTAGGAGCAACTCCAGGGTTTAGAGTACCATTTTCTCTGATGTCTCCTACCGCTGTTTCTTTGTATAGTCCGGATGCAAGACCATAGTACATATCTAGAGAGTAAATGTCTCCGCCTTTTTGAGTGTCAATTAAGAATCCGAAAGTTAAATTTTTATAACTGAATTTGTTTCTAACACCACCAATCCAGTCTGGAGTAATATTTCCAATTGTATTGCTTGAGGATGTAGTGATCATATATTTTCCTGTAGCCTGATCTATTGTTGGCTGCCCGTTTGTATAAACGAAATCCGTTCCTTTAAGAGCTCCATAAGCTTCTCCCGGAGCTGCATTAACTGTAACTCCACCTTGGAATGTACCTAGCTGAAGATTGTCTAGTCCATTTGGTAATGTAATAACTTTACTTCTGTTGTTAGACCAGTTTACAATTATTTCCCAGCTAAAGTCTTTTGTTTTAATCGGAGTTCCGTTTAATTGAATCTCAAAACCTCTGTTTTCGATATTTCCACCGTTAACTAGTCCATTCGTATAACCCGATCCTGAAGAAACTGCTGCAGCAACAATTTGATCAACCGAATTTGTTTTGTAGTAAGTAATGTCAAATCCTAAACGTCTGTTTAATAAGCTTGTCTCTAAACCAACTTCGAAAGATTTTGTTCTTTCTGGTTTAAGGTCTGGATTTTTGTTAATACTGCGGAATGGAAGTAATAAGGAGTTTGTATAAAGAGGCTGTCCTTGAAAGTTAGGGACTCTTGTATAAGTATTGTTCAATTGAAGCGCATCTGCGTCATTTCCTACTTCAGCATAATTTATTCTGAATTTACCAAGATTTAACCAGTCTGCCTTTACTACGTTTGAGAAAAGAAATGATCCTGAAACTGCTGGATAAACATAGGAGTTGTTGTTGTCAGGTAATGTAGATGAAACGTCACGTCTGATGGAAGCGTCTATAAAATAAGTGTCCAGGTAGCCGATGGATCCTTGGGCATAAATACCATTAACACCCGATGTTATTTTGGCTTCCCTTGGAAATGGCAAGTCTAAGCGTGAATTAGACAGGGCGTAAATTCCCGGAGTAACTAAACCTCCGATGGTAGAAGAAAGTACATTGTCTCTTTTGTTTCTTCTGATATTTGTTCCGATTACCCCATTTAAGCTAATGTCTTCACCGATTTTTTTGTTGAAGTTTAACATGAAATCATAATTGATTTCCTGGAAGTTGATGTCATTTCTTTGATAACCTGATGATTCGTTAACAGGAGAAAGACCAAATCCAGAAGAGATTGATCCTACTGCTCTTCTTTCTTCCTGAAGTTGTTTGTAGGTGTCTAGGGATACTCTTCCTAATGCGCTTAACCAAGGTGTGATTTCGTAGTTAAGGGATGCGTAGCTGAATAAACGAGTTCTGTCATCAGAAGAATAATTTTGATATCTTGTAAAATAAGGGTTGTCCCAATAGGCAGGTACTAAACCTGATGGATCAGTTGGGTCTGCCCAGTTCCAGGTTACGTTTTGACCACCTGATGCAAAGTAAACATCTTTTAGGGCTTGTACATCAGTGTTGGTTTGCCACCACTGTCTGAAGTTGCCCAGGATGTTGTCATTGTAACCGGTAGAGTTTCTGCCTATCGTGCTTTGTAGAGTAACGGAGGCATAGGCGTTAGCAGTAAGTTTATCCGTAACTTTTTGGCTAAATCTCGCACTGATTTGATTTTTTTTCAATTCACTGTTTGGAAGAATACCAGTTTGATTGGTGTTCACATATGTTAAAGATAAGCTAGATCTGTCTGTTGATTTTTCTAATGCAATACTATTAACGAATGTATGAGCATTATTGAAGAAAGTTATAGGGCCATTTTTGGCTGCTGTCCATGGGGTCGCTTTTCCGTAGTTTGGTGAAAATGGAGTGAAAGCGTCCCATTGGTAAACGGGTTGGTTGTCAAAAGCATTTCCGTCAGATGCATCATTTGATGTGTCTACAGTATCTGGAGTACCTGTTCCTAAAAATGACGTTCCAATACCGTATCCTGATCCATATCTGTTTTGATATGTAGGAAAAGTTGATTTGTCAACACTTCCGTTTGTGAATCCACTTGAGAACGAAAATCCAATTTTGTTGTCTGATTTTCCTTTCTTAGTAGTAACCATTACAACTCCATTTGCGGCTCTTGATCCGTATAATGCTGTTGCAGCGGCTCCTTTAAGGATGTTGATGCTTTCGATGTCTTCCTGGTTGATGTCCGAAGCATTGTTACCGTAATCATAGCCACCGTTACCAATTTGCTGAGAAGAAACGTTGGAGTTTGAGTTGTCAATTGGCACCCCGTCAATAACCCAAAGAGCCTGGTTGTTTCCGGTAAGGGATTTGTTTCCCCTGATAACAACGTTTGTAGAACCTCCAAAGTTATTATTTCTTTGAACTTCCACACCCGCTGCTTTACCTGATAGTAAATTGGCAACGTTAGTGTTTCCGGCTCCTCCGTTAACATCTTTTCCTGAAATTTGTTGAGAAGCATATCCTAAAGATTTTTTTTCTCTTTTAATACCCATTGCCGTAGTTACGACAACTCCTTCCAGTTGCTGGGCATCTCCGGATAATTTTGTATTTACTTGTGATGAGCTGGCGGCAAGTTCCTGAGTCTTCATGCCGATGTAGCTAAATACTAAAATTTGACTTGTTGTCGCTTTGATGGAATACTTACCGTCAAAATCGGTTTGCGTGCCGGTTTTGGTTCCTTTGATCTGTACGCTTACACCTGGTAGCGGCATACCTGCATCATCGGTAACGGTCCCCGAAACGGCTCTTTCTTGCGCAAAGGTTAGCTGCGCGAATAGTACTAAAAGTAGTACTAAAAATCCATTGAACTTTGGTTTCATTTTTGTAATTATTTTGAATTAGTCTTACAATATTCATAATAATTTGTTAATAATCCTAATGTTGATTAATGAATTTTCCCACAAGCTTAAAATTTAACATTGTAACATATTGCAATCATTGTGTTAAATAATTAGGCTTATTGGTTGTTTTGCCCGTCATTGCTGAGATTAATCTGATATATTTGATGTAATTATTTGGAATTTTTCAGTAGTTTTAATTCCTTAATTATTTGTTAATAATATAAATGTTGATTTGGTGAATTTTCTCACAATGTTAAAATTTAACATTATAGCATATGTTAATAATTGTGTTAAATAATTTAATTTCCTGAAGATTTGCCCCGCCATTGCTGAGATTAATTCGGAGTAGCCCGTTCATGGTCTGAATGGTTGTGCCGATTCCAACTCCTGATAATTTTTGTAATTTATTAAGATTTTGACTGTTGGTTAAATCCTGATAGATTGCAAAGTCAATAATAGAATTGATGTATAGGTTGTCTGAAACTTTGTATCTGTATTCGGTGAGTAGCATGGATGCAAAATTCCCTTGCAGACTATTTTCTATAAAGCCTCGTATAGAGTTTGTTCCTCCAAATCGAAATAATTCGTTGGTAATGTAGTTTTGACTTTTTAGATAAAGAATTTGCGGATTTATATAGATGAAATTTTTCCTGTTGAGTTCAAAATTATAAGAGAGGTTAAGATTGGTGTAGAATTGTTTACTGGATTCGGCAGTTTTGGGGCTGTTGTTGGTGTCTCTTTTTCCATATCCTAAAAGCAGGTTAAGGGAGACTTTTTTAGGAAATAAATTTTGGAGGTAATCTATTTTTTTATACTCAAGGGTAGAAGTGATGTATGAGTTTTTGTAGTCGCTAATTGTGGTATTGTTTGTGTTTTGAATATCGCTTGATTCTGTGGATTGATAACCTAGATATAGTCGTGTATTGTAGTTTAAGAAATAGCCTAAATCAATCGCGGTTTTGGTGTTTTGAAAAGTACTGTCCTGTTTGAAAATATTTAATTGTGCTTTGATTCCCAGTGAAGATTGAAATATGTATGGGATCTCGATTTTAGTGTTGAAGGTTTTTTGTTGATTTCCGTCACTTTTCCAATACAGTGAAAATTGTTCGCCTGCATGAAGAGTGTTTAATAGGGATAGGTCCAGATATCCGTTCAGAGTTGTTTTTTTGTTTTCGTCATTAGAAAATCCAATGTAACCATCAAAAGTATTGGCTTGTCTTTTTTCTATATAACTGTATATTTTTGTCGAATCGGTTGTGAATAATACTTCCGGATATTTGGTTTGAGAAGTGAATTCAAATGCATTGATATCGTTATACAATTGTTTTATGGTTTCCTGATTGAAAGTCTTGTTTAAATATTTCTTTTTAAGCTGTTTTAGATGTCCTTTTGGGAAATAGTCTCTTTTTGTCAGGTCAGTTTGAGTAAGAATAATGGAATTTACGATGCGTTTTTTTTCGGATTTATAGTTTAACTCCGCGTAAATAATTGAATTCTTTTTTTGTAGGTTTTCAAGTTTTAGTTTGTTTAAAGCGAAACCTGCTTTTTCAGCATCTGATGTTTTTTGGATCAAATAATTTTCCAGTTCTTCATATGCTAGAATTAAAGTGTCGTTTTTAATTTTTGCTTCGTCAAAAAAACGGTGATTCGTTCCTATATATATGTGGACTTCTTTTGTTTTGTTTTTTAAGTCGATTTTTGAGATAAAAGTGCTATCGTTTGTTTTTTTTGTTTCAAGTATGGCATGATCGAGATATCCCTGTTTGGTTAATTTTTCAGATACATTTTTAACTTCTTCGAAAAGTGATTTTATGTTAGTATGGTTTTCTGAATAATTCAGTGAGTCGATAATTTGTGTTTCGGCTTGATTTATTCCTTTAATTTGTAAATGAAGATTTTGAGCATTGGAAGAGATGCTGATTAAGAAGAATAGGAGAGGTAAAAGCAGTTTCAAAAGCAATTGTTTCATTAATTAAAAGTATTACAAATATCTATTGTTTGTTTGTAAAATCATATGCTTAAATAATGTTATTGAAAATTAATGAATTAACGTTTGTATAGTGAAAAATATTTTATACATTTGCAACCCCGTAAAAAGCGGGAATTTAATATACATAATAAATTTTTAGTATTAATTATGCCAACAATTCAACAATTAGTAAGAACAGGAAGAACTCAGATCACTAAGAAGAGTAAATCGGTTGCTTTAGATTCTTGTCCTCAAAGAAGAGGGGTTTGTACGCGTGTTTACACTACTACACCAAAAAAACCAAACTCTGCAATGCGTAAAGTTGCGCGTGTACGTTTGACAAATGGTAATGAAGTGAATGCTTACATCCCTGGAGAAGGACACAATTTACAAGAGCACTCGATAGTATTAGTGCGAGGTGGAAGGGTAAAAGATTTACCAGGTGTTAGATATCATATCGTTCGTGGAGCGCTTGACACGTCAGGAGTTGCAGGAAGAACGCAAAGAAGATCTAAGTACGGTGCTAAACGCCCAAAAGAAGCAAAAAAGTAATTTAAAACGTTAAGAGTTGGAGGTTAGGAGTTAAGGGTTGGGGTTTTAGGCATGTGCTTGAAATCTATAACACATAACATTTAACGGATAACCTATAACTTTTTATTTAAAAAAAAGACATGAGAAAAAGAGCGGCAAAGAAAAGACCACTTTTACCAGATCCAAGGTTTAATGACCAATTGGTAACACGTTTTGTGAACAACTTAATGTGGGATGGTAAGAAATCTACAGCTTTCAAAGTATTTTATGATGCAATTGATATCATCGAATCTAAAAAGCAAAATGATGAGAAAACTTCATTAGAAATTTGGAAAGATGCTTTAACAAACGTTATGCCTCACGTAGAAGTACGTAGCCGTAGAGTAGGTGGAGCTACATTTCAAATTCCAATGCAGATTCGTCCAGACAGAAAAATTTCTATGGCAATGAAGTGGTTAATACTTTATTCAAGAAGAAGAAACGAAAAATCTATGGCACAACGTTTAGCGTCAGAATGTTTAGCAGCTGCTAAAGAAGAAGGTGCTGCGGTTAAGAAAAGAATGGATACTCACAAAATGGCAGAAGCTAACAAAGCATTCTCTCACTTTAGATTTTAATTCGTAAAGAAATGGCTAGAGATTTAAAATATACAAGAAATATCGGAATTGCTGCTCACATTGATGCTGGTAAAACAACAACTACTGAGCGTATTCTTTTTTATACTGGAAAGTCGCACAAAATTGGTGAGGTACACGATGGTGCTGCAACAATGGACTGGATGGCGCAAGAGCAGGAAAGAGGTATTACAATTACTTCTGCTGCTACAACTTGTACTTGGAATTTTCCAACAGAGCAAGGTAAAGTTCTTCCGGAATCATTGCCTTACCACTTTAATATTATTGATACTCCTGGACACGTTGACTTTACCGTAGAGGTAAACCGTTCTTTGCGTGTATTGGATGGTTTAGTGTTTTTGTTTAGTGCGGTTGATGGTGTTGAGCCTCAGTCTGAAACTAACTGGAGACTTGCTGATCAATATAGAGTTCCTCGTATGGGATTCGTAAATAAAATGGACCGTCAGGGGGCTAACTTTTTAGGAGTATGTGGCCAGGTTAAAGATATGTTGAAATCGAATGCGGTTGCAATTACTTTGCCTATTGGTGATGAGGCTGATTTTAAAGGTATCGTTGACTTAGTTAAAAATCAAGCTATTGTATGGCATGATGAAACGCAAGGAGCTACTTTTGATATCGTTGATATCCCTGCTGACATGGTTGACGAGGTTAGACAATATCGTTCTATCCTTATCGAAGAAATTGCTACTTACGATGAAAATCTTTTAGATAAGTACATGGAGGATGAGAACTCTATTACTGAAGATGAGATTAATAATGCTTTAAGAGCTGCTACAATTGATATGGCAATCATTCCTATGCTTGCTGGTTCTTCTTTCAAAAACAAAGGAGTTCAATTCATGTTAGATGCAGTTTGTAAATATTTACCATCTCCTTTGGATAAAGAAGGTATTGAAGGGATTCATCCTGATGATGCTGATTTATTAGAAGAAGATCAAACTAAAATCTTGCGTAAGCCAGATGTAAAAGAGCCGTTTGCTGCTTTGGCATTTAAAATTGCTACTGACCCATTCGTAGGTCGTTTAGCTTTCTTCCGTGCTTACTCTGGTCGTTTAGATGCTGGTTCTTATGTTTTAAATACTCGTTCTGGTAACAAAGAAAGAATTTCTCGTATTTACCAAATGCACGCCAATAAACAAAATCCAATCGAATTTATTGAGGCTGGAGATATTGGAGCTGCTGTAGGATTTAAAGATATTAAAACTGGAGATACTTTATGTGATGAAAAGAATCCAATTATTTTGGAGTCTATGAAATTCCCTGATCCGGTAATTGGTATTGCTATTGAGCCTAAAACTAAAGCTGACGTAGATAAAATGGGTATGGCTTTGGCTAAATTAGCTGAAGAAGATCCAACGTTTACAGTTAGAACTGATGAGGCTTCAGGTCAAACTATTATCTCAGGTATGGGTGAGCTTCACTTAGATATCTTAGTAGATCGTATGAAACGTGAATTCAAAGTTGAAGTAAACCAAGGTGAGCCTCAGGTTGAGTATAAAGAAGCTTTCACAAGATCGGCTACACATAGAGAGACTTATAAAAAACAATCTGGAGGTCGTGGTAAATTCGGTGATATCGTATTTACAATTGAGCCTGCTGATGAAGTTGATGGTAAAGTTCCTGTAGGATTACAGTTTATTAATGCTGTAAAAGGTGGTAACGTTCCTAAAGAATATATTCCAGCTGTTGAAAAAGGATTTAGAGAGGCTATGAAAACTGGTCCATTAGCAGGATATGCTGTGGATAGTTTAAAAGTGACTTTAACTGATGGATCTTTCCACCCTGTGGATTCTGATGCATTATCTTTTGAGTTAGCTGCAAGAATGGGTTATAAAGAATCAGGACGTGCTGCCGGAGCTGTTATTCTTGAGCCAATCATGAAAATCGAGGTTATTACTCCTGAAGAAAACATGGGTGATATCGTAGGTGACTTGAACCGTCGTAGAGGTCAGGTTAATGATATGGGTGACAGAAATGGAGCTAAAACTATTAAAGCTGATGTGCCTTTATCTGAAATGTTTGGATATGTTACAACATTAAGAACATTGTCTTCAGGTAGAGCTACTTCAACAATGGAGTTTTCTCACTATGCAGAAACGCCTTCTAATATTTCAGAAGCGGTAATTAAAAAAGCAAAAGGTAACGCTTAATTCTTAAGAAAATGAGTCAAAAAATCAGAATAAAACTAAAGTCTTACGATCACATGTTGGTAGATAAATCTGCTGAAAAGATCGTAAAAACAGTAAAAACTACTGGTGCAGTTGTAACAGGTCCAATTCCATTGCCAACTCACAAAAAACTTTTCACTGTGTTACGTTCTCCGCACGTTAACAAAAAAGCGAGAGAGCAATTTGAAGTAATGTCATACAAGAGATTGATTGATATTTATTCATCTTCATCTAAAACTATTGATGCTTTAATGAAACTTGAATTGCCAAGTGGGGTTGAAGTAGAGATAAAAGTATAATTTTTTTTATATTTTTTATATAAAAAGCGAGTCAGAAATGTCTCGCTTTTTTTTGTTTTAAAATAATGCTTTTTTTAGGGTGTGATTTTGAGTTTTTTTATTCTGGTTTTTTATATAAATTTTTGTAAAGCTCTTTGTTTTAGGGTGCTTCGGGTGTTTTTTGTTGTGGTTTTATTAATTAATTGTTAAGTGTGAATGGGTTAAAAATGCAAAATATAATTTCAATTTCAGGAAAGATTAAGGTGGTTTTTGATGTTGTTTTGATGCTTGGTTTTTGATAATGAGCTATTTAATTTTTCTAACTGTTTGGTATATTCAATTTTAATATCTACTTTTGCACTCCCTGTTTGGAAATTTCTGTTATTTTCAAATTGAAGGGAATTTTAGTAATTAATAATTAATATTTATGTCTGGGTTAATTGGTAAAAAAATCGGCATGACTAGTATTTTCGACGAAAACGGGAAAAACATTCCTTGTACAGTAATCGAAGCTGGTCCTTGTGTTGTTACCCAAGTCAGAACCAAAGGTGTTGACGGGTACGAAGCGTTGCAACTTGGTTTCGATGACAAAAACGAGAAACATTCCACTAAAGCGGCTTTAGGTCACTTTAAAAAAGCTGGAACTGTAGCTAAGAAAAAAGTCGTTGAATTTCAAGATTTTGCAACTGAGCAAAAATTAGGAGATCTTATTGATGTTTCTATTTTTTCTGAAGGAGAATTTGTAGATGTACAAGGTGTATCTAAAGGTAAAGGTTTTCAAGGGGTTGTTAAACGTCACGGATTTGGTGGTGTTGGACAAGCAACTCACGGTCAACACAACCGTTTAAGAGCGCCAGGTTCTGTAGGAGCATCTTCTTATCCATCTAGAGTATTCAAAGGAATGCGTATGGCTGGAAGAATGGGAGGAGACAATGTAAAAGTTCAAAACCTTAGAGTTTTAAAAGTAGTGGCTGAAAAGAACCTACTTGTTATTAAAGGATGTGTTCCTGGACATAAAAACTCTTATGTAATCATTCAGAAGTAATGGAAGTAAAAGTATTAGATTTCAACGGAAAAGATACTGGAAGAAAAGTTCAACTTTCTGATTCAGTATTCGCAATTGAACCAAACAATCACGCTGTATACCTTGATGTTAAGCAATATCTTGCTAATCAAAGACAAGGAACTCACAAAGCTAAAGAAAGAGCTGAAGTGACAGGAAGTACACGTAAGATTAAAAAACAAAAAGGAACTGGTACAGCTCGTGCGGGAAGTATCAAAAATCCATTGTTTAAAGGTGGTGGAACAATTTTCGGACCAAGACCAAGAAGTTATTCATTTAAATTGAATAAAGGCTTGAAAAGATTGGCAAGAAAATCAGCTTTCTCAATCAAAGCAAAAGAGTCGAATATTATCGTTCTTGAAGACTTTAATTTTGAAGCGCCAAACACTAAAAATTTCATTAACGTTTTGAAAGCTTTAGGGTTAGAAAATAAAAAATCTCTATTTGTGTTGGGAGAGACGAATAAAAATGTATATTTGTCGTCACGCAATTTAAAGGCTTCTAATGTCGTAACTAGCTCAGAATTAAGCACTTACGCTATTTTAAACACTAACAATTTAGTGCTTTTAGAAGGTTCTTTGGAGTTAATCGAAGAAAATTTAAGCAAATAATAGGAGTATGAGCATCATAATTAGACCTATAGTAACAGAAAAAGTAACCAAAGAAAGTGAAGTTTTAAACCGCTTCGGATTCGTTGTTGACAAAAAAGCAAACAAAGTTCAAATTAAGAAAGCTGTTGAAGCTGCTTATGGAGTAACTATCGTTTCAGTTAACACGATGAACGTAAGACCGGACAGAACTACAAAATACACTAAAAGTGGTTTAATCAGTGGAAAGACAAATGCTATTAAAAAAGCAATTGTACAAGTACAAGAAGGAGAAACAATTGATTTTTACAACAATATCTAAGATAGAAAAATGTCAGTAAGAAAATTAAAACCTATTACCCCAGGTCAGCGATTTAGAGTTGTGAATGGTTATGACGCCATTACAACTGATAAGCCGGAACGCTCTTTGATAGCGCCGATAAAAAACTCTGGAGGTAGAAATAGTCAAGGAAAGATGACCATGCGTTATACGGGTGGTGGTCACAAGCAGAGATATCGTATTATTGATTTCAAAAGAACTAAAGTTGGAATTCCAGCTACTGTGAAATCAATCGAATACGATCCAAATCGTACTGCATTTATCGCTTTATTAGCTTATGCTGATGGAGAGAAAACTTATATTATCGCTCAAAACGGATTGAAAGTTGGTCAGAAATTAGTTTCTGGTCCAGAATCTCAACCAGAAATCGGTAATACATTACCTTTAAGCAGAATTCCTCTTGGAACTGTTATATCTTGTATTGAGTTACGTCCAGGACAAGGAGCAGTTATTGCTCGTTCAGCTGGAACTTTTGCTCAGTTAATGGCAAGAGACGGAAAATACGCTACAATTAAAATGCCATCTGGAGAGACAAGATTGATCTTGTTAACATGTTCGGCTACAATTGGAGCTGTTTCTAATTCTGATCACCAATTAGTTGTATCTGGAAAAGCAGGTAGAACAAGATGGTTAGGAAGAAGACCTAGAACTAGACCAGTAGCGATGAACCCAGTTGATCACCCTATGGGAGGTGGTGAAGGACGTTCTTCTGGAGGGCACCCACGTTCAAGAAACGGATTGCCAGCTAAAGGTTACAGAACTCGTTCTAAGAAAAACCCGAGTAACAAGTATATCGTAGAACGTAGAAAGAAATAATAAGATATGGCACGTTCATTAAAAAAAGGACCTTTCGTTCATTATAAGTTAGACAAGAAAGTTCAGGAAAACGTAGAAAGTGGTAAAAATGCAGTTGTAAAGACTTGGTCTAGAGCTTCCATGATTACTCCGGATTTCGTTGGACAAACTATCGCAGTTCATAACGGTCGTCAATTTGTACCGGTTTACGTAACAGAAAACATGGTAGGTCACAAATTAGGAGAGTTTTCACCAACTAGATCTTTTAGAGGTCATGCTGGAGCAAAAAATAAAGGTAAAAAATAAAAGAAGCAATGGGAGTTCGTAAAAGAGAAACAGCAGATGCGAGAAAAGAGGCTAATAAGTCTATTGCTTTCGCAAAATTGAATAACTGCCCTACTTCACCTAGAAAAATGCGCTTAGTAGCGGACTTGGTAAGAGGTCAGAAGGTAGAAAGAGCACTTAACATCTTAAGATTCAGTTCTAAAGAAGCTTCAAGAAAATTAGAGAAACTATTATTATCTGCAATCAACAACTGGGAGCAAAAAAATAGTGAAGGTAATTTAGAAGAAGCTGGATTATTTGTTAAAGAGATCAGAGTAGATGGTGGAATGATGTTGAAAAGACTTCGTCCAGCTCCACAAGGTCGTGCACACAGAATAAGAAAACGTTCTAACCACGTTACAATCGTGCTTGGAGCTATCAATAACACACAAAGCAATTCTTAAGCAGCATGGGACAAAAGACAAATCCAATTGGAAATAGACTTGGTATCATCAGAGGGTGGGACTCAAACTGGTATGGTGGAAATGACTACGGTGATAAACTTGCCGAAGATCACAAAATCAGAAAGTATATCCACGCTCGTTTATCAAAAGCTAGTGTATCTAAAGTAATCATCGAGAGAACTTTGAAACTTGTAACCGTTACTATCACTACTGCTAGACCTGGTATCATTATCGGAAAAGGTGGACAAGAGGTAGACAAGTTGAAAGAAGAACTTAAGAAAGTTACTGACAAAGAGGTTCAAATCAACATCTTTGAAATTAAAAGACCTGAGTTAGATGCTTATCTTGTGGCGACAAGCATCGCTCGTCAAATCGAAAGCCGTATTTCTTACAGACGTGCAATCAAAATGGCTATTGCTGCTTCTATGCGTATGAACGCTGAAGGTATCAAAGTTTTGATTTCTGGTCGTTTGAATGGTGCTGAGATGGCGCGTTCGGAAGGTTTTAAAGAAGGTAGAATTCCTCTATCAACTTTCAGAGCTGATATTGATTATGCTTTGGCTGAAGCTCACACTACTTATGGTAGAATGGGTATCAAAGTATGGATCATGAAAGGTGAAGTTTATGGAAAGAGAGATCTTTCTCCACTTGCAGGAATGGATAAAAAACAATCTGGAACTGGTGGTGGTAAAGGTGGCGATTCTCCAAGAGGAGACAGAAAGCCTTTTAATAAAGGTGGAAAACCAGACGCTCGTAAAAGAAAGTAAATTTTTAAACTAAAGAAAAATGTTACAGCCTAAAAGAACAAAATACCGTAAGGTACAAAAAGGTAAGATGAAAGGTAACTCTCAAAGAGGGCATGAACTTTCTAATGGAATGTTTGGTATTAAATCTGTACATGAAGATGGAATGTTCTTGACTTCTCGTCAAATCGAAGCTGCACGTATCGCTGCAACTCGTTACATGAAGAGAGAAGGACAATTATGGATTAAAATATTTCCAGACAAGCCTATTACTAAGAAACCTCTTGAAGTACGTATGGGTAAAGGTAAAGGAGCAGTTGAGTATTGGGCTGCTGTTGTTAAACCAGGAAGAATTATGTTTGAAGTTGGAGGAGTTCCATTGTCAGTTGCAAAAGAGGCTTTACGTCTTGCAGCTCAAAAACTTCCAGTAAAAACTAAATTCGTCGTTGCTAGAGATTTCGAAGCATAATTAAATTTATATTATGAAACAATCAGAAATAAAAGATCTTTCTGCAGCGGAGTTGCAAGAAAAACTTAGTCAAACTAAGAAAATATATGCTGACCTAAAAATGGCTCACGCTATTTCTCCAATTGAGAACCCACTTCAAATCAGAAGTGTAAGAAGAACAGTTGCAAGATTGGCTACAGAGTTAACTAAAAGAGAGTTACAATAATTGTATTCTGCTGAAAGATGGAAGAAAAAAGAAATTTAAGAAAAGAAAGAATAGGTGTTGTTACTTCAAATAAAATGGATAAGTCTATTGTTATTGCTGAAGTAAGAAAAGTAAAACACCCATTATACGGTAAGTTCGTGTTGAAAACTAAGAAATATGTTGCACACGACGAAACAAACGACTGTAACATTGGAGATACTGTAAGAATTAGCGAAACGCGTCCTTTAAGTAAAACAAAATGTTGGAGATTAGTTGAAATCTTAGAAAGAGCTAAATAATTATGGTACAACAGGAATCAAGACTAAAAGTAGCAGATAACACGGGAGCAAAAGAAGTTTTAACTATCCGTGTTTTAGGAGGTACCAAAAGAAGGTATGCCTCTGTTGGTGACAAGATTGTAGTATCTATTAAAGATGCAACTCCAAACGGAAACGTGAAAAAAGGAGCTGTTTCAACTGCAGTTGTTGTACGTACCAAAAAAGAAGTGAGAAGAGCTGATGGTTCTTATATCCGTTTCGATGATAATGCATGTGTTCTTTTGAACGCTGCAGGGGAAATGAGAGGAACACGTGTTTTTGGTCCGGTAGCAAGAGAACTTCGTGAAAAACAATTCATGAAAATTGTATCATTAGCACCAGAAGTGCTTTAATTCGTTTTAAGATGATAAAGCTAAAAATAAAATCAGGAGATATCGTAAGAGTTATTGCTGGAGACCATAAAGGTGCTGAAGGTAAAGTATTACGTGTTTACCGTGAGAAAAATAAAGCGATAGTTGAAGGTGTAAACATGGTTTCAAAACATACAAAACCAAGTGCTAAAAACCCTCAAGGTGGTATCGTTAAGAAAGAAGCTTCTATACAAATATCTAACATTTCACTAATTGATCCTAAAACTAAGGAAAC
Organism: Flavobacterium sp. N502540; assembly: GCF_025947365.1. Lineage (NCBI taxonomy): Bacteria > Pseudomonadati > Bacteroidota > Flavobacteriia > Flavobacteriales > Flavobacteriaceae > Flavobacterium > Flavobacterium sp. N502540. Next base: position 988,442 of record NZ_CP110012.1, on the reverse strand, counting down.
AACTAGAGTTGGTATTAGAGTAGAAGGAGATAAGAAAGTAAGATTTTCAAAAAAATCTAATCAAGTACTATAGTAATGGCATATACACCTAGACTAAAAGAAGAATATAAGAGTAGAGTAATCTCTGCTCTTAAAGAAGAATTCGGATATACAAACGTAATGCAAGTTCCTAAACTTGAAAAAATCGTTTTGAGCCGTGGAGTTGGTGCAGCTGTATCTGATAAAAAACTTATTGACTATGCAGTTGATGAGTTAACAAAGATCACTGGACAAAAAGCAGTATCTACAATTTCAAAGAAAGACGTTGCGTCATTCAAATTGAGAAAAGGGATGCCTATTGGAGCAAAAGTTACTTTACGTGGAGAGAGAATGTATGAGTTTTTAGATAGACTTATTACTTCTGCTTTACCACGCGTTAGAGATTTTAGTGGTATCAAAGCTACTGGTTTCGACGGAAGAGGTAATTACAATCTTGGAGTTTTAGAGCAAATCATTTTCCCAGAAATTGATATTGACAAAGTAAACAAAATTTCAGGAATGGATATTACTTTTGTTACTACTGCAAAAACAGACAAAGAAGCAAAGTCGTTATTGGCTGAATTAGGTTTACCTTTTAAAAAGAATTAAGACATGGCTAAAGAATCAATGAAAGCCCGTGAGGTGAAAAGAGAGAAAACGGTAGCTAAGTACGCTGAAAAAAGAAAAGCTTTATTGGAAGCTGGAGATTATGAAGGCTTACAAAGATTACCTAAAAATGCTTCACCAGTTCGTTTACACAACCGTTGTAAATTAACAGGTAGACCAAGAGGTTATATTCGTCAATTTGGTATTTCACGTGTAACTTTCCGTGAGATGGCAAATAATGGATTAATCCCTGGAGTAAAAAAGGCTTCTTGGTAATCTCGCAATAAGTTATTACTTTTGCAAACCGAAAAATAATTTTAATTGATTAAAGGTTCGGGAGACGGGTGTCTCCCGAAAACCATAATCGCAATCAAATACATATGTATACAGATCCTATTGCAGATTATTTGACTAGAGTTCGTAACGCTGTGGCTGCAAACCACAAAGTTGTTGAAATTCCAGCTTCTAATCTAAAAAAAGAAATAACTAAGATCTTATTTGATCAAGGTTATATCTTGAGTTACAAATTTGAAGACAACTCTGTTCAGGGTTCAATCAAGATCGCTTTGAAGTATGATAAAGATACTAAAGAGCCTGTAATTAAAGATATCCAAAGAATTAGTAAACCTGGTTTACGTAAATACGCAGGTGCTGCCAAATTACCAAGAATCCTTAACGGATTAGGAATTGCTATTGTTTCAACTTCAAAAGGTCTTATGACTGGAAAACAAGCGAAACAATTAAATGTAGGTGGTGAAGTAATTTGTTACGTATACTAATTTTAAAGACTAAATAAGATGTCAAGAATAGGTAAAAGCCCAATTGTAATCCCTGCTGACGTAACTGTAGAAGTTAAAGACGGTATCATTACAGTAAAAGGAAAAAAAGGTCAACTATCTCAGGAGTTTTCGGACGTAACTGTAAAAGTTGAAGGCGATCAAGTACAAGTTGAAAGATCGTCTGATCATAAAGACCAAAGAGCAAAACACGGATTGTACAGATCTTTAATCAGTAATATGATTGTTGGTGTATCTGAAGGTTTTACAAAAGAACTTGAATTAGTTGGAGTTGGTTATAGAGCTTCAAACCAAGGTCAAAAGTTAGATTTAGCTCTTGGATATTCTCACAATATTGTTTTAGAAATTGCTCCGGAAGTAAGTTTAGAAACAATATCTGAAAAAGGAAAGAACCCTATCGTAAAATTAACATCATTTGATAAACAACTTTTAGGTCAGGTTGCTGCGAAAATCAGAGGTTTCCGTAAGCCTGAGCCGTACAAAGGAAAAGGTGTTAAATTTGTGGGTGAAGTATTAAGAAGAAAAGCAGGTAAATCAGCTTAAAAAATAAGATTATGTCATTAACAAAATCTGATAGAAGACAGAGAATTAGATTCAGAATTAGAAAATCGATTAGTGGTACTGCTGCTAACCCAAGACTATCTGTATTTAGAAGTAACAAAGAAATTTACGCTCAACTTATTGATGATGTAAATGGAGTTACTTTATTAGCTGCATCTTCAAGAGAAAAAGAAATAGGAAAAGGTACTAACGTTGAAGTAGCTGCTGCTGTTGGAAAACTAGTTGCAGAGAAAGCGTTAAAAGCCGGGATCGATACCATCACTTTTGACAGAGGTGGATATTTATACCACGGTCGTATTAAATCATTAGCAGAAGGCGCAAGAGCGGCTGGACTTAAATTCTAATATATTATGTCTAAATACAAAAATGTAGAATTGGTAAAACCAAGTGGTCTTGAACTTAAAGATCGTCTGGTAAGTGTTAATCGTGTTACTAAGGTTACAAAAGGTGGTAGAGCTTTCGGTTTTTCTGCTATTGTAGTTGTAGGTGATGAAAACGGAGTAGTTGGTCATGGATTAGGAAAATCTAAAGACGTTTCTGAAGCAATTGCGAAAGCAGTAGAAGATGCTAAGAAAAATTTAGTAAAAATTCCTTTGAACGGACAATCTGTTCCTCACGAACAAAAAGGTAAATTTGGTGGTGCACGTGTATTCTTAATTCCTGCTTCTCATGGTACAGGAGTTATTGCTGGTGGAGCTGTTCGTTCAGTTCTTGAATCAGTAGGTATTCACGATGTATTATCTAAATCTCAAGGATCATCAAATCCTCATAACGTGGTAAAAGCAACTTTTGATGCTTTATTACAAATGAGAAGCGCTCATACTGTTGCAAAACAAAGAGGTGTTTCTTTAGAAAAAGTTTTTAAAGGTTAATTCAAGGAAATTATGGCTAAATTATTAGTAAAACAAGTAAGAAGCAAAATCAACTGCCCTCTTTCTCAAAAAAGAGGTTTGGAAGCTTTAGGTCTACGTAAAATGGGACAAGTTGTAGAGCATGATTCAAATCCTGCAATCCTTGGGATGATAAACAAAGTTAAACACTTAGTTTCTGTAGAAGAAGCTAAATAACAAATACTGTTATGAATTTAAGTAACTTACAACCAGCTGAAGGGTCAACACACAATCAAAATAAAAGATTAGGTAGAGGAGAAGGTTCTGGAAAAGGTGGTACTTCTGCAAGAGGTCACAAAGGAGCAAAATCTCGTTCTGGTTATTCTAAAAAGATTGGTTTTGAAGGAGGACAAATGCCACTTCAAAGACGTGTGCCTAAGTTTGGTTTCACAAACATCAATCGTAAAGAATACGAAGGTGTTAATTTAGATACGCTTCAATTATTAGTAGACAATGGTGTGATTACTGATTCTGTTTCTATGACAGATTTCGTAGCAAATCGTCTAGCTACCAAAAATGAAATCGTTAAGATTTTAGGTAGAGGAGAGTTGAAAGCAAAATTAAAAGTAACTGCCCACAAATTTACCGCTACTGCAAAAGCTGCTATCGAAGCTGCTGGTGGAGAAGCTGTAACTATATAACTTATCTATTAAGATGAAGAAATTTATTGAATCAATAAGTAATGTTTGGAAAATCGAAGAACTGAAAAATAGAATCTTAATTACATTAGGATTGCTTTTAGTATATCGTTTTGGTGCACACGTTACGCTTCCTGGAATTGACGCAACTCAGTTAACAGGTTTAGCGGGACAAACTAAAAATGGTTTAGGATCTATCCTGGACATGTTTACAGGAGGTGCTTTCTCTAAAGCTTCAGTTTTTGCTTTAGGTATTATGCCTTATATTTCTGCATCTATTGTTGTTCAGTTAATGGGAATTGCGATTCCTTATTTGCAAAAACTTCAAAACGATGGAGAGAGTGGTAGAAAAAAGATTAATCAAATCACTCGTTGGTTGACTATAGCTATTACACTGGTTCAAGGTCCAACTTATATCTATAATTTGTACAGAACATTGCCTGGTAGTGCATTCTTACTAGGCTTTAATTCACCTGAATTTTTGTTCTCGTCAGTTATTATCTTAGTTACAGGTACAATTTTTGCTATGTGGCTTGGAGAAAAAATTACAGATAAAGGTATTGGAAATGGAATTTCATTATTGATTATGGTTGGTATTTTAGCACGCTTACCGCAAGCTTTTATACAAGAATTCACAACCAGAGTTACCAATAACAATGGAGGTCCAATGTTGTTAGTTATTGAGATTATCGTGTGGTTATTAGTAATCATTTCTTGTGTATTGCTTACAATGGCAGTACGCAGAATCCCGGTTCAGTACGCTCGTCGTACGACAACTGGAGATTACGAGCAGGATTTAGCTGGTGGTAACAGACAATGGATTCCTCTTAAGCTTAATGCTTCAGGAGTTATGCCAATCATCTTTGCTCAGGCAATTATGTTTATTCCTGCAGCTGTAGCTGGATTGTCTAAATCAGACACATCACAATCTATTGTTGGTGCGTTTAGTAATATGTTCGGATTTTGGTACAATTTTGTATTTGCAACTTTAATTATTGTATTTACATTCTTTTATACTGCAATCACTGTTCCTACTAACAAAATGGCCGATGATTTAAAAAGAAGCGGTGGTTTTATTCCTGGAGTTCGTCCGGGAGCTGAAACTTCAGACTTCCTTGATAAAGTGATGTCTTTAATAACTTTCCCAGGATCTTTATTCCTTGCTTTGATTGCTGTGTTCCCAGCTATTGTTGTAAGTATTATGGATGTACAACAATCTTGGGCAATGTTTTTTGGAGGTACCTCATTAATAATTATGGTTGGAGTTGCAATAGATACTATTCAACAAATCAATTCATACTTGTTAAACAAACATTATGATGGTTTAATGAAGACTGGTAAAAATAGAAAAGCGGTAGCTTAATATATTTATGGCAAAACAATCAGCAATAGAACAAGACGGGTCAATCATCGAAGCATTATCAAATGCGATGTTCCGTGTAGAGTTAGAAAATGGACATATTGTAATTGCTCATATTTCCGGTAAAATGCGTATGCATTACATCAAGTTATTACCTGGTGATAAAGTGAAATTGGAAATGAGTCCTTACGATTTGTCAAAAGCAAGAATTACTTATCGATATTAAAAAGCTGTAAGCAATAGGCAATAAGCATTAAGCAATAAAACTTATGCCTAAAGCCTAAAGCCTAAAGCCTAAAGCAAATTCACTATGAAAGTTAGAGCATCAGTAAAAAAGAGAAGTGCCGAGTGCATTATCGTGCGTAGAAAAGGGAGATTGTACGTAATAAACAAAAAGAATCCTAGATTTAAACAAAGACAAGGATAATTATGGCAAGAATAGCAGGGGTAGATATCCCAAAAAATAAGAGAGGTGTTATCGCACTTACCTACATCTTTGGATTAGGAAAAAGTAGAGCTATTGAGATTTTAGAAAAAGCTCAAGTTAGCCAAGATAAAAAAGTTCAAGATTGGAATGATGACGAGATCGGAGCAATTCGTGATGCAGTTTCATTTTACAAAATTGAAGGAGAATTACGTTCTGAAGTTTCTTTAAACATCAAACGTTTAATGGATATTGGTTGTTACAGAGGTATCCGTCATAGATCTGGTCTTCCGTTAAGAGGGCAAAGAACTAAAAACAACTCTAGAACAAGAAAAGGTAAAAGAAAAACTGTTGCTAACAAGAAAAAAGCAACTAAATAATAAGTAATATGGCTAAAGCAACTGCAAAAAAACGTAAAGTTATCGTTGAATCAACGGGTGAAGCTCATATTTCTGCCACTTTCAACAACATTATCATTTCTTTGACTAATAAGAAAGGTGAAGTTATTTCTTGGTCTTCAGCTGGTAAAATGGGTTTCAGAGGTTCTAAAAAGAACACTCCGTATGCAGCTCAAATGGCAGCAGAAGATTGTAGTAAAGTAGCTCTTGAGGCAGGACTTAAAAAAGTGAAAGTTTATGTAAAAGGACCAGGAAACGGACGTGAGTCTGCTATCCGTTCTATTCATAACGGTGGAATTGAAGTTACTGAGATTATCGATGTTACTCCAATGCCTCACAACGGATGTCGTCCTCCAAAGAGACGTAGAGTTTAATTTTATTTATTCATAGTATAAACAAGGTAGAGCATAGATTATCGAAGGATTAGACCTGAATTCATAATCTCTACCTTAAATTTTTTTTAAAATGGCAAGATATACTGGTCCTAAAACCAAAATCGCTCGTAAATTTGGCGAAGCAATCTTCGGAGATGATAAATCATTCGAAAAAAGAAATTACCCACCTGGACAACACGGGATGGCTAAAAAAAGAGGAAAAAAATCTGAGTACGCTGTTCAGTTAATGGAAAAGCAAAAAGCTAAATATTCTTACGGAATTTTAGAAAAACAATTCAGAAATTTATTCGAAAAAGCATCAGCAACTAAAGGAGTAACTGGTGAAGTTTTATTACAATTATGTGAAGCAAGATTAGATAATGTTGTTTTTAGAATGGGAATTGCTCCATCTAGAAGAGGTGCGCGTCAAATCGTATCTCACAGACACGTTACTGTTAATGGTGAAGTTGTAAATATTCCTTCTTACCACCTTAAGCCTGGTGATAAAGTAGCAGTTCGTGAAAAATCTAAATCTTTAGAAGCTATCGAACGTTCTTTGTCAAATTCAAGTCATGTTTATGAATGGATTACTTGGAACAATGATCTTAAAGAAGGAACTTTCGTTTCTGTGCCTGCAAGACTACAAATTCCAGAAAACATTAAAGAACAATTAATCGTAGAGTTGTACAACAAATAATAATTGACTTAGTCGAAATTTATGGCAATATTTAATTTTCAAAAGCCCGATAAAGTTATCATGATCGATTCAACCGATTTTGAAGGTAAATTTGAATTTAGACCTTTAGAACCTGGTTACGGATTGACAGTTGGTAATGCACTTAGAAGAGTTTTGCTTTCAGCATTAGAAGGTTATGCAATTACATCTGTTCGTATCGAAGGTGTAGATCATGAGTTTTCTACTATTTCAGGTGTTGTTGAAGATGTTACCGAAATTATCCTTAATCTAAAGCAAGTGCGTTTCAAACGTCAAATTGAAGATATCGATAATGAAGCAGTTACAATTTCTGTTTCCGGTAAAGATCAATTGACAGCAGGTGATTTTCAAAAATTTATTTCAGGTTTTCAAGTTTTGAATCCAGACCTTGTTATCTGTAATTTAGATTCTAAAATCAAATTGAACTTCGATTTAACAATCGAAAAAGGTAGAGGATATGTTCCTGCTGAGGAGAACAAAAAACAGAATGCTGCAATTGGAACTATTTTTACAGATTCTATTTTTACTCCGGTAAAAAATGTAAAATATGCAATTGAAAACTTCCGTGTTGAGCAAAAAACAGATTATGAAAAATTAGTTTTTGAAATTAAAACTGATGGTTCTATTAATCCTAAAGATGCTCTTACTGAAGCTGCTAAAGTTTTAATTCACCACTTCATGTTGTTCTCTGACGAAAGAATTACACTCGAGGCTGACGAAATTGCACAAACAGAATCGTATGATGAAGAGTCATTGCATATGAGACAATTGCTTAAAACTAAGCTTGTTGATATGGATTTATCTGTGAGAGCATTAAATTGCTTGAAAGCGGCTGAAGTTGATACACTTGGTGATTTAGTATCGTTCAATAAAAATGACCTAATGAAATTCCGTAATTTTGGTAAAAAATCTTTAACTGAACTTGATGAACTTGTTGCAGTGAAGAATTTAACTTTCGGAATGGACTTAGCTAAATACAAATTAGATAAAGAATAATTCAATCCGCTACGGCGGGTTAAATTTAAAATAGCAATGAGACACGGAAAAAAATTCAATCACTTAAGCAGACAGACTGGACATAGAAAAGCTATGTTGGCTAATATGGCTTGTTCTCTTATCGAGCACAAACGTATTAACACTACTGTTGCTAAAGCTAAAGCGCTTAAACAATTCGTTGAGCCTTTAATTACAAAATCGAAAGAAGATACGACTCACAACCGTCGTATTGTTTTTGCTTACTTACGTAGTAAATATGCGGTAACTGACTTGTTCAGAGACGTAGCTGCTAAAGTTGGTGACCGTCCAGGAGGATACACTCGTATCATTAAAGTTGGAAATCGTTTGGGAGATAATGCTGATATGGCAATGATCGAACTTGTAGATTTCAATGAACTTTACAATGGAGGTAAAAAAGAAGTTAAAAAAGCAAAAAGCCGTCGTGGTGGTAAAGCTAAAAAAGCAGAAGGTACTCCTGAAGCTCCAGCAGCTGAAGCAGAAACGACTACTGAAGCTTCTGAATAATTATGAAAGTAATGATTCTATAGAAATCAAGGATAAACTAATTTTTAGTTTATCCTTTTTTTTTGATTTTTTTGGAGTGAAATTAAAATTTAACTTATCTGACTTTATAGGTTTTATTTTTATAGAGGAAAGTTTTAAAAAATCTTGGAGGCACTCTTTTAAAGAAGTAAATTTGCAAAATATCTAATTACAATTGAAAAACCTATTGGGGATTTCATGAAACAATTAAAAAAAACAATACAAATTAAAGAATGAAATACACAACACGACAAAGCGCCATTTTATTACTTAGTGATGGGACTATTTTTCATGGAAAATCTATCGGAATTAGCGGTAAGACTTTTGGTGAAGTTTGTTTTAATACGGGAATGACCGGATACCAGGAGATTTTTACAGATCCTTCTTATTTTGGTCAAATAATGGTTGCGACTAATACTCATATTGGAAATTATGGTGTTAATGACTCTGAGGTTGAATCGGAGAGCATCAAAATAGCTGGTTTGGTTTGTAAAAATTTTAGCTTTAATTATTCCAGAGAAGATGCTTCAGGAAGCCTGGAAGATTATTTTACGAAACAAAACTTAATTTGTATTTCGGATGTTGATACCAGAGCTCTTGTAAGTTATATTCGTGACAATGGAGCGATGAATGCTGTTATTTGTACAGATGGTACTTCGATTGAAGATTTGAAAAAAGAATTGGCAAATGTGCCTAATATGGAAGGTTTGGAGTTGGCATCAAAAGTTTCAACTACTGAGCCTTATTTTTTTGGTGATGAAAATGCTACCTACAAAATATCAGCTTTAGATCTTGGTATAAAAAAGAATATCTTAAGAAATTTAGCTAAAAGAGATTGTTACATCAAAGTTTATCCATATAACTCAACTTACAAAGATTTAGCAGAATTTAATCCGGATGGATACTTTTTGTCTAACGGTCCCGGTGATCCGGACCCGCTTTTTGGAGCTATTGAAGTGGCAAAAGAAATTTTAGCAAATGATAAACCGCTGTTTGGAATTTGTTTAGGACATCAGGTAATTGCTTTGGCAAATGGAGTTCAAACGTATAAGATGTTTAATGGTCATCGTGGAATTAATCACCCGGTAAAAAACTTAATTACAGGTAAAGGTGAAATAACTTCTCAGAATCATGGATTTGCTGTAAACAAAGAGCAGTTGGATAATCATCCTGAATTGGAGATTACACATTTGCATTTAAATGATGAAACGGTTGCAGGTATGCGTATGAAGAATAAGAATTGTTTTTCAGTGCAATACCATCCTGAAGCAAGTCCGGGACCTCACGATTCATCTTATTTATTCGATCAGTTTGTCGAGAATATAAAAGAAGCTGCTGCTAAAACGATGTAGTTAATAAATAAAGACGTTTATTGGTTAGAATACGTTTTTACTATTAAATATTTTTATAATTTCGAAAAAAAAATATAATTTATTAATAAAAAAATAAAAATAATGAGTATTATAATTAAAGTTCACGCAAGACAAATTCTTGATTCGAGAGGTAATCCTACTATTGAAGTTGATGTAGTAACTGAAAATGGTGTTTTAGGTAGAGCAGCTGTTCCATCTGGCGCATCAACGGGAGAGCATGAAGCTGTTGAATTACGTGACGGAGGTAAAGCTTATCTTGGAAAAGGAGTTTTAAATGCAGTGAACAATGTAAATACTGTTATTGCTGAAGAATTAGTTGGTACTTCTGTTTTTGAACAAAATACAATCGACCAGTTAATGATTGATTTAGATGGTACTCCGAACAAATCTAAATTAGGAGCTAATGCTATTTTAGGAGTTTCTTTGGCTGCTGCGAAAGCTGCTGCTAATGAATTAGGATTGCCATTATACAGATACGTTGGTGGAGTTTCTGCTAACACTTTACCAGTGCCAATGATGAACATCATCAACGGAGGTTCACACTCTGATGCGCCTATCGCATTTCAGGAGTTTATGATTTTCCCTGTAAAAGCGACTTCTTTTACACATGCCATGCAAATGGGAACTGAAATCTTCCATAGCTTGAAAAAAGTGTTGCACGATAGAGGTTTAAGTACCGCTGTAGGTGATGAGGGAGGTTTTGCGCCAAACTTGGCCGGAGGTACTGAAGATGCTTTGGATACTATCAAATTGGCAGTTGAAAAGGCTGGATATTCTTTCGGTGACGAAATTATGATTGCGCTTGATTGTGCGGCTTCTGAGTTTTATGTAAACGGAAAATACGATTACACTAAATTTGAAGGAGAAACCGGAAAAATCAGAACTTCAGAAGAGCAAGCGGATTATTTAGCTGAATTGGCTGCTAAATATCCAATTATCTCTATCGAAGATGGTATGTATGAAGACGACTGGAATGGATGGAAATACTTAACAGATAAAATTGGAGATAAAGTTCAGTTAGTAGGTGATGATTTGTTTGTAACTAACGTAGCTCGTTTGTCTACAGGAATTGAAAAAGGGATCGCTAATTCAATTTTAGTAAAAGTAAACCAAATTGGTACTTTAACAGAAACTATTGCCGCTGTGAACATGGCTAAAAATGCAGGGTATACTTCAGTAATGTCTCACCGTTCAGGAGAAACAGAAGATAATACGATTGCTGACTTAGCAGTTGCTTTAAACTGTGGACAGATTAAAACAGGTTCAGCTTCACGTTCTGATCGTATGGCAAAATACAATCAATTGTTAAGAATCGAGGAAGAATTAGGAAGTACAGCTTATTTTCCTGGCTTAAATGCTTTTAAAATTAAATAATTGTAAGAGTTATATATTCAATTTAAACCATCTGCCACAGCAGATGGTTTTTTTTTTGGAGTTTTAACAAATTCATAGCAGGATTCTTTTTTTAATTAGTCTTAAATTCATTAGATTTGATAAATTATTATTTTATAAGATTTATTTCCGATATATTATGTCAAAAATAGCTACATTAGAGGTAGATGGTCAAAAAATTGAACTTCCGGTAATCACGGGAAGTGAAAATGAATCAGCTATCGATATTAACAAATTACGTGATTTAACAGGTATTATTACCTTAGACCCGGGATATAAAAACTCTGGTTCTTGTAAGAGTGAAATCACCTTCTTAGATGGAGAATTAGGGATTTTGCGTTACAGAGGATATTCAATTGAAGATTTAGCTGAAAAAGCAAGTTTCTTAGAAGTATCTTATCTTTTAATTTTTGGAGAATTGCCAACTGCTAAGGAGTTAGAGCAATTTGAAAATGGTATTAAAAAGCATACTTTGGTAAACGAAGAAATGAAAAATATCATTGATGGTTTCCCAAAAACAGCTCACCCGATGGGCGTTTTATCTGCTTTGACCAGTGCCTTAACGGCATTTAATCCAAAAGCAGTAAATGTTGAAAATGAAAAAGAGATGTACGAGGCCATTTGTAAAACAATGGGTAAATTTCTTGTAATTGCAACATGGACTTATAGAAAATCTATGGGGTATCCGTTGAATTATTACGACAATACAACCGGTTATGTAGAGAATTTTATGCAGTTAATGTTTAAATTGCCTACAGGACCTTACTCTGCAAATCCAATTGTGATTGATGCATTAGATAAATTATTTATTCTTCACGCTGATCACGAACAAAATTGTTCTACTTCAACAGTAAGAATGGTAGGTTCGTCTCATGCTGGTTTATTTGCTTCTATTTCAGCAGGTGTTTCTGCGCTTTGGGGACCTTTACACGGAGGTGCAAACCAGGCGGTTCTTGAAATGTTGGAGGAAATTAACAAAGATGGTGGAGATACGGATAAATTCTTAGCAAAAGCAAAAGACAAAAATGATCCATTCCGTTTAATGGGATTTGGTCACAGAGTTTATAAAAGCTTCGATCCTAGAGCGAAAATCATTAAAAAAGCAGCTAAAGAAGTATTAGATACATTAGGTGTTGAAGATCCTATTTTAGAAATCGCTAAAAAATTAGAGTCAGCAGCTCTTGAAGACGAATACTTCAAATCAAGAAATTTATATCCTAATGTTGATTTCTACTCTGGAATTATCTACAGAGCATTAGGGATACCAACAGATATGTTTACGGTTATGTTTGCTATTGGAAGACTTCCAGGTTGGATTGCGCAATGGAAAGAAATGCGTGAGAATAAAGAACCAATTGGCCGCCCAAGACAAGTTTATACAGGACACCCATTGAGAGACTTTAAGTCAAACAAATAAAAAAAAATTAAAGCTTCACTTAACCTGTGAAGCTTTTTTTATCTTTGCTCAAAATACAATATAGTTATGTTGCAATTAAATATAAAGAACGAAACGTCAAGACTGCGGGCAGTAGTTTTGGGTTCTGCAGTTCATAATGGGCCAACTCCATCTTTAGAGGAAGCTTATGATCCTAAATCATTGGAACATATTAAAGCCGGGACCTATCCAATCGAAAAAGATATGATAGTCGAAATGGATGCCTTTAATGCTGTTTTTCAAAAATATGATGTAAAAGTGTATCGTCCGGAAATGATTGAAAATTACAATCAGATTTTTGCCCGTGATATAGGTTTTGTGATAGATGATACTTTTGTGAAATCAAACATTCTGCCGGACAGAGAACGTGAGTTGGATGCAATTCAATACGTAATCGACCAGATGGATCCGTTAAAAGTAGTTCGTCCACCGGAAGAAGTACATATTGAAGGCGGTGATGTAATGTTGTGGAATGATCATGTGTTTGTTGGAACTTATAAAGGAAGTGATTATAAAGATTACATTACAGCAAGAACTAATATGCATGGTGTTGAGTATTTAAGAAAAATGTTTCCGAATAAAATTGTTAAAGAATTCGATTTGGTAAAATCTAAATTGGAAGCGCGCGACAATGCCTTACACCTTGATTGCTGTTTTCAGCCTGTTGGAAAAGATAAAGGAATTATCTACAAGAGAGGTTTCCGTGAAGAAGCAGATTATTTGTATTTGGTGAATCTTTTTGGAAAAGAAAATTTATTTCATATCGAAAGAGATGAGATGTATAATATGTTTTCAAATGTATTTTCGATCGACGATACTGTAGTAGTTTCCGAAAAGAATTTTACCCGTCTGAACAATTGGCTTCGTGCTAATGGTTTTGTTGTAGAGGAAATTCCATACGCAGAAATTGCAAAGCAGGAGGGATTGTTGAGATGTTCTACTTTACCATTAATAAGAGACTAAAAAAGTTTCAAGTTTCAGGTTTCACGTTCCGTTAACATGAAACCTGAAACTTGAAATATAAAAACATATAAAATGAAACAAACTACAAATGCAATTGTAATGATTCGGCCAGTAGCTTTCAGAATGAATGAGCAAACGGCAGTTAATAATTATTACCAAAAAGTATTAGACGGACTTTTACCAAGTACGGTAAATGCAAAAGCACAACAGGAATTCGATACTTTTGTTGAAAAACTCAGAGCGGTTGGAGTTGATGTCACTGTTATTGAAGATACTTTAGAAACCGATACCCCGGATAGTATTTTTCCAAATAACTGGATTTCATTTCATGAAAATGGAGATGTGGCACTATATCCGATGTTTGCGGAGAATCGTCGTCAGGAGCGTCGTGAAGATATTTTAGATACACTTGAAGAGAAAGGTTTTGAAATCTCAAATATAGTTGACTATACATCGGCAGAAGAAGATGGTTATTTTTTAGAAGGAACCGGAAGTTTGCTTTTGGATAGAGCAAATGCAAAAGCATATTGCGCTTTGTCTCCTCGTGCAGATGAAGAGCTGTTTATCGAATTCTGTGAAGATTTTGATTATGCTCCGGTTATTTTTGAAGCTTTTCAAACGGTTGACGGAGAACGTAAATTGATTTATCATACGAATGTAATGATGTGTTTGGGGGAAACATTCGCTGTTATCTGTGCAGATAGTATCGATGATAAAAAAGAACGTAAAATGGTTCTTGAAAATCTAAAAGCAGATAAAAAGGAAGTTGTTTTAATTACCGAAGCACAGGTAAATAATTTTGCCGGAAATATGCTGGAAGTTCGAGGAACAAATGATAAGAGATATATTGTAATGAGTGCATCGGCACATCAGAGCTTGACTCCAAAACAAATTGCACAATTAGAAAATCATGCGGAAATTTTAAGCTCCAGTTTGGATACTATTGAGGCTTGCGGGGGTGGAAGTGCCCGCTGTATGATGGCTGAAGTATTTTTGCCAAGAAGTTAAATAGATTTTTAAGTATAGAAAAAGGGGATAAAAAGTATGTTTTATCCCCTTTTTTGTTAGTAACATGTCGATAGTGTTTACATCAGGTTTCCTTTTACAATATTGATGATGGAGCTAACGATGTATTGAATTCCAATTGAAATTACAATAAAACCGACAATTCTGGAAATGGCTACAATTCCGGAAGCACCAAGTATACGCGCTAAATAATGAGCACTTTTAAGGATTGCAAAAATTGTAAATGCAATTGCCAGGATAGCTGAGCATGAAATTATAATTTCGTTTATTCCGTGGTGTTCCTGATAAAAAGCAATTAATAGAGACATTGATCCTGGTCCTGCGAGCATTGGTATCGCCAGAGGTGTTAAAGCGATGTCGTTTCTTTGCTGTGCATCCGTTTCGATTTTTTTATTGATTCCTCGTTTTTTATTGAATTTTCCCGAAAGTAAAGAAAAACCGGAATTTACAATTACGATTCCACCCGCAATTCGTAAAGCATCAATGCTTATTCCAAAAAAAGTTAAAACATACTGGCCGATAAAATAAGAAACCAATAAAATGATTCCAACATTAATAGCAGTCCAAAGCGAAATTCGGGAACGTTCTTTTTGGGAGTCATGTTGTGTCAGACCAACAAAAATAGGTACGGTGCCGATAGGGTTTAATACTGAAAACAGTGCAGCAAATAAATAAATGAATAAATCCATAGAGTTTAGGTTAGTGTCGTAAAAATAGACATTTTTTAAAACTTCAGGCTAAGATCATGTAAGGATATTGTTTTTTTATTGCTTTTAATTCTAAATCGATAACCTAAAATAAGCTCATTCTTTTTGATTACTTTTGCAGTATATTTAAAAATAATGAAAAATAAGAAAACCCTTGTTCTTGGTGCTACTACAAAACCGGAACGATATGCTTTTAAAGCTATAAATATGCTGGTTGAAAAAGGACATACTGTATTGGCAATTGGTCAGAACAGAGGCGAAGTTGCCGGTGTGAAGATTCATACGAAAACAATTCCGGTAAAAAACATCGATACTGTTACGTTGTATTTAAATCCTGCCCGTCAGCGTGAATATTACAATTATATTATAGAAGCACAGCCTAAAAGAGTTGTTTTTAATCCAGGGTCAGAGAATCCGGAATTTTATCAATTGTTAGAATTAAACAATATCAAGGCAGAAGTGGCCTGTACTTTAGTTTTATTGGCTACAAATCAGTATTAAGTTTTTTGTTTTTGACCTCAGAACATTGAGGAATTCATTTTTAAACGGATCAGATAAGAAACATTAATGTATTACTTTTGTCGTCATGGAATTTTCATCAAAATTAATAGAAAAAGCAGTTAGTGAAATGTCGCAGCTGCCCGGAATTGGTAAACGTACAGCGTTGCGATTAGTGCTGCATTTGTTAAAACAGCCTAAAGAACAAACCGGTTTTTTATCTCAGGCTCTATTGAACATGCGTGAGAATATTAAGTTTTGTCAAAATTGTCATAACATTTCAGATACCAAAGTTTGCGAAATTTGTGCTAATTCATCAAGAAATCATCAAACAATTTGTGTTGTTGAAGATATTCGTGACGTTATGGCGATTGAAAACACAGGTCAGTATAAAGGAATTTATCATGTACTGGGAGGGAAAATTTCTCCAATTGAAGGAGTCGGTCCCAGTCAGTTGAATATTTCAAGTCTGGTTGAAAAAGTAAAGGCAGGAAAAGTCGTAGAAATTATCTTTGCGCTCAGTTCTACAATGGAAGGGGATACTACTAATTTTTACATCTACAAACAAATTGCCGAATCGGAAGTTATAATTTCTACCATTGCAAGAGGAATTTCGGTAGGAGATGAACTGGAATATGCAGATGAAATTACCCTTGGGAGAAGTATTTTACATCGTGTTCCATTCGAAAAAACTTTCAAAAACAATTAAATAAACCCAAATAACACTTAGATTTTCTGAAGATTAAAGGAAAGTCTATATTTGCGATAAAATTTCACTAATGACAAAAAACGGCTTTTATTTACTGTTATTAATTAGCATACTATTTACTTCTTGTATTCCTGTAAAAGATCTGGTTTATTTACAAGATAAAAATAATTCGGGAGAACAGAATAATATTGCGGCTGTGGAGTCTAAGCCTTACAGATTGCAGGTAAATGATGTTTTGAGTATTGACATAAAAGCAATTGACCCAAAGTTGGTTTCCATTTTTAATACTACAGAAGGTACTTCTTCGGGAGCTGGAAAATCAGAGTCAGGATTGTATTTTAATGGATTTACGGTTGACGATCATGGTAATATCAGAATGCCAATCTTAGGGGAAATTAATGTTATCGGATATACTCTTGAAGAAGTGCGTGTTCGAATCGAAAAGAAATTACTTGAAGAGTATTTTAAAAGTGAGGCTAATATTTTTGTTACTGTGAAATTAGCTGGTTTTAGATATACCATCAATGGAGAAGTGGGAAGTACAGGTACAAAAACACTGTTTCAGGAACATGTAAATATTATGGAAGCTATCGCAAATGCCGGAGATATCACAGTTACGGGTAATAGAAAATCGGTAACCGTAATTCGTCAGACACCAACTGGTGTACAAATGCAGGACATAGATTTGACGGATATTAATGTGATGAAATCACCTTATTATTATTTACAGCCTAACGATTATATTTATGTAAAACCGGTCAAACAAAAATCATGGGGGACCGGAAAGACAGGTATAGAATCTATTACAACAATTATTACCGTTTTGTCATTGGCTACAACGGTGTATTTGTTGCTTAAAAACTAAAATTAAATTCAAAAGATGTTAGATATAAAAGATTTTTCCATTTTTGAAAATCATTCAAATTTTGATTTTAAAGGATTCCTCCTGAAAATAGCCAGTTACTGGAAATTATTTGCGATTAGTTTGATAATTGCTTTTGCCATTGCATATCAGGTAAATGTTCGTAAAGAAAAAATTTACGGAATGCAGACTATGGTTTCAATTAAGGAAGAACGAAACCCCTTTTTTACTTCCAATACAAGTTTGGTTTTTAATTGGGGAGGGGTTTCAGATCAGGTCAATGGAATTTCAACCGTTATTCAATCAAGATCACACAACGAGTTAGTTGTGGATAAATTAGAGTTTTATATTGATTATCTTGTTCAGGGGAAATATAATTTGATTGATTCTTATGGAGCAGTTCCATTTTACGTAAAAATTGACAAAACAAAAGGGCAGCTTGCTAATACATTAATTGGTATTAAGTTTTTGAGTCCAACTGAATATGAAATTCGAATTCCGTTTGAAGGTAATTCCGCTTCATTAATTACGTATTCCAACAACAGCTATAGTAATACAACGGTTCAGCCTAAAGAATATGTGAGAAGATGTAAGGCTGGCGAACAAGTCACGCTTCCATTTTTAAATTGGAATTTACAGATAAATGATAACCCGGGCTTTTATACCGGAAATGAATATTTTGTTAGATTTAATGATTTTGACGGAACGGTATCACGTTACAGAGGCGTAAGTATTAACTCGGATGAAAAAGGAGGGTCAATATTGACTCTGGGGATGCAAGGTACAAATAAAGCCAGGATGGTTGATTATTTGAATGCAACGGTAAAAATGTTAATCAAAATTCAGCTGGACGGGAAGAATCAGTTTGCGACAAATACCATCCGATTTATCGATAGTACCCTTATTGCTATGGAAATGCAATTGAAGCAAACAGGCAATGAGTTGAAATCTTTCAGAAAGGATAAAAATATTTATGAAATTGAAGGTGGTGGTGCTAAAGTTTCAGATAAAATAATGGATTTTGATGTTGAAAAAGATCAGGTAACAAGAAAAATAGCCTATTACAATTCATTAAAATCGTATTTAAATAATAGTACAGATTATTCAAGATTACCCGCGCCTACAGTTGCAGGTATTGAAGATCCGAATGTTGTTTTGCATGTTTCAAAACTTATCGCACTTTCTGCGCAAAGATCAGAAATGTCTTATGCTGTAAAAAGCGATAAGATTTTTAAAGATTTTGACAACCAAATGCAAGCTGTTAAAAATGTTTTGTTGGAAAATATAACTTCTGCAAAAGCATTGTTATTAACAGATTTGGCTATGGTAAATGCTAAAATCGGTCAGGCAGAAAGTACCGTAAAAAAACTACCGGAAGAACAGCAGGAGCTGCTGAAAATTCAGAGAAAATATGACTTAAGTGATAATATTTATACTGAATTTCTAAAAAAAAGGAATGAGGCTGAAATCGTGAAAGCATCGAACTTATCAGATATTCATTTTATTGATCCTGCAAAAGATATCGGAGGGGGATTAATTGGTCCTAAAACTTCAGTGAATTATGTACTGGCCTTATTTTTAGGGGTGTTAATTCCTCTACTGTTTGTTTTTGGAATTTTCTTTGTTAATAATTCGATCCAGAATACCGAAGATATTAGCAAATTGACGCAAATACCGTTAATTGGTATCATTGGAGTAAATAAAGATTTGTTGAGTTTGGCGGTATTTGACAAACCAAAATCGGCATTATCAGAAGCATTTAGAGCTATTCGTTCCTCTTTGCAGTTTTTATATAAGAAACAGCAGGTGAGCGGTTCGAAAACTCTAATGATTACATCGTCAATAAGTGGTGAAGGAAAGACATTTTGTTCCATAAATATTGCTACAGTATTCGCTTTAAGCGAAAAGAAAACGGTAATTCTAGGTTTGGATTTAAGAAAACCGAGATTGGCAGATGAGTTCAGTTTGAAAAATCAAATAGGTGTTGTTAACTACCTCATAAAGCAAAACAGCTTGGAAGAGATTACACACCATACAGAAGTTCCAAATCTAGATGTTATACTTTCGGGGCCAATTCCACCAAATCCTTCAGAGCTAATTTTGAGTGATGCGATGAGAGAGATGATCTTAGAGCTGAAACAGAAGTATGATTATATTATTCTGGATACACCTCCGGTTGGGTTAGTTTCGGATGCGTTAGAACTTGCACAATTTGCAGATGTAACTCTTTACATCGTAAGGCAGAATTATACCAAAAAGGATATGATTACATTATTAAACACCCGAGTAAAAAGAGGAGAGTTGAGTAATGCCAGCATTGTATTAAATGGTTATGAGAATAAGGCAAAATATGGAGCCGCTTATGGATACGGTTACGGTGCTTATGCAAACGGTTATCATGATGAAGAGGAAAAGCGTAGTGTTTGGAAGAATATTTTGAGTAAATTCAATAAAAAATAATTGGAAGCAAATGAGTATATCAACGCAACATACAATTTTGATTACAGGTGGAGCTGGATTTATAGGATCAAATTTATCGGAATATTTTTTGGGACTTGGTCATAAAGTGGTTTGTCTGGATAATTTTTCGACAGGTCATCGTCATAATCTGAAAGATTTTATTTCAAATCCTGATTTTAGATTAATTGAAGGAGATATTCGAAATTTTGCCGATTGTGCTTCAGCTGTTGAAGGTGCTGACTATGTTTTGCATCAGGCGGCTTTGGGTTCTGTTCCAAGATCTATTAATGATCCGATCACAACAAACGATGTGAATGTTTCCGGTTTCCTAAATATGTTAACCGCTTCTCGTGATACCAAAGTTAAAAGATTTATATATGCAGCAAGTTCATCAACTTATGGAGATTCTCAGGGATTGCCGAAAGTTGAGGATGTAATAGGAAAGCCTTTGTCCCCATATGCCATCACAAAATATGTAAATGAACTCTATGCTGAGATTTTTAGTAAAACTTATGGATTAGAGACTATCGGATTGCGATATTTTAATGTTTTTGGTAGAAAACAGGATCCTAATGGAGCTTATGCTGCTGTAATTCCAAAGTTTGTTATGCAGTTAATGAAATACGAAAGTCCTGTAATTAATGGTGACGGTAATTATTCCCGGGACTTTACTTATATAGACAATGTAATTCAGATGAATGAATTGGCCATGACGAGTCAAAATCCGGAAGCTATAAATACAGTTTATAATACCGCTTTTGGAGATCGAAACACATTAAACGATTTAGTTCGATATTTGAAAGAGTATTTAGCAACGTTTGATTCTGAAATTTCTAATGTAGAAGTGATTTATGGCGCAAATCGTGCAGGAGATATTCCACATTCATTAGCAAGTATTGATAAAGCAAGGAAGATGTTAGGATACGATCCGAAATATTCTTTACAGGAAGGATTGAAGGAAGCTGTGAGCTGGTATTGGAAGAATTTGAAGTAAAATTAAGATAATAATAAAATAATAGAAATAGATGAAAATTACAAAGATTTGTTGCATTGGTGCGGGTTATGTTGGAGGTCCGACAATGGCAGTAATTGCGCAAAAATGTCCACATATTCAAGTGACTGTTGTCGATTTGAACGAACAAAGAATTACAGACTGGAATGATCCAGATATAGATAATATTCCGATTTATGAGCCAGGACTTTCAGAAATAGTAGCGGAGGCCAGAGGAAGGAATTTGTTTTTTTCGACAGAAGTTGAAAAAGCAATCGATGAGGCTCAGGTGATTTTTATTTCAGTAAATACACCAACCAAAACCTATGGTAAAGGAAAAGGTATGGCTGCAGATTTAAAGTATATTGAATTATGTGCCAGACAAATCGCAAAAGTAGCCAAACAGAATAAAATTGTTGTTGAGAAATCAACTTTGCCAGTGCGTACAGCTGAAGCTATTAAAAGCATTTTAGATAATACAGGAAATGGAGTGCAGTTTCAAATTCTATCGAATCCTGAATTCCTAGCCGAAGGGACTGCGGTTACTGATTTGTTGAACCCGGATAGAATTTTAATTGGTGGAGATACAACGTCGGAAGGCGAAGAAGCAATTAAAGCATTGGTTGATGTTTATGCAAATTGGGTAGACAAAGAAAAGATTTTGACCACTAATGTATGGTCGTCAGAATTATCTAAATTAACAGCAAATGCGTTCCTGGCACAGCGTATCTCATCTATAAATGCAATGTCCGAATTGTGTGAAAAAACAGGTGCTGATGTGAATGAGGTTGCTCGCGCCATTGGGATGGATAGCAGAATTGGGCCAAAGTTCTTAAAAGCATCGGTTGGTTTTGGAGGATCTTGCTTTCAAAAAGACATTCTTAATTTAGTGTATATTGCAAAATCTTACGGATTAAATGAAGTAGCAGATTATTGGGAACAGGTAATTATAATGAACGATCATCAGAAGAAAAGATTTTCTAGTAAGATTGTTCAGACTTTATACAATACTGTTGCCGATAAAAAAATTACTTTTCTTGGATGGGCTTTCAAAAAAGATACCAATGATACGAGAGAGTCTGCGGCAATTTATGTAGCTGATGATTTGATTAATGAGCAGGCAAAAATTGCTGTTTATGACCCTAAAGTTTCTGGTAACAAAATACAGAGTGATTTAAACTATTTGGAAACAAGATCAATTGAGGAGAATAAAGACAGGGTTGTAACGTTTGATAATGCATATGAGGCTTGTAAAGATGCTCACGCAATTGCTGTTTTAACAGAATGGGATGAGTTTGCCACTTATGATTGGCAAAGAATATACGACTCAATGCATAAGCCAGCCTTTCTTTTTGACGGTAGAAATATCTTGGATGCGGAAAAACTGGAATCAATTGGTTTTATTTATAATGGGATTGGTTCCTGATTGAAAAAGGTATTGAATTAAAATTCAATAGAAAAAGGAAAATTATGAATTGGTATGTTGTTTATACGAAACCGAAATGGGAGAAGAAAGTTGCAGATAGACTGATTCAAATGGGTATTGAATGTTATTGTCCATTAATTACTCAGGTTAAAGAATGGTCGGATAGAAAGAAGAAAGTCGAAGTTCCCCTTTTTAATTCGTACGTATTCGTTCAATTGAAGGATATCGATCGGAATTCAGTTTTCCAGATAGCTGGGGTGGTGCGTTATTTGTTTTGGTTGGGCAAGCCGGCTATAGTTCGCGATGAAGAAATTAATAGTATAAAAGCAAGTCTGAGAGCTCCAAATATAAGCGATATATCAGTGACTTCAATTCAGGCTGGAGATCGAATTAAAATAGAAGCTGGAGCTTTTAGTAATCAGGAAGCGATAGTTCAGGAAGTATCAAATACACATTATATATTGGTTTTAGAATCTTTGGGATGTGTGCTTAAAATAAAATACAAATAAATTAGTTATAGTTTAACTATTTCAGTTAAAACAGAGGGTGAAATTCTTTAATTTGAGATTTTATTCCTCTGTTTTTTTATAATGTGGTTTTTGGTGTGCTGATTGATAGAGGGTTATTGGGTTACGTTTTTTTTAATAGTCCGTTTTTTTTAGTATTACGAGAAACCGTATTGATTAACTTGACTTAATATACTATATTTGCCGAAAATAAATGTAGGGTGTCTGGGGCAAAAATTTGTGACTCAGAAGGGCGGAGCCGTGAATTGAAATGACTGAAGTGGATAGAAAAGAATACAAATTGGATGAAAACATAAAGATAGCCGTTATTGGCTTAGGTTATGTTGGTTTACCTTTGGCCAGATTATTTGCTACAAAATTTGCCGTTGTTGGTTTTGATATCAATGAAGGGCGAGTTGCTTCTCTAAAATCAGGTACAGATACTACATTGGAAATAGATGACGAAACTTTACAAAAGGTTTTGATCAATAATTCTGATGACAAACAAGGGTTATATTGCACAACTTCTATAGAAGATATTGCAGATTGTAATTATTTCGTGATAACAGTTCCTACTCCGGTAGATAAAAATAATCGTCCTGATTTGACTCCTTTATACAAATCAAGTGAAACAGTTGGTAAAGTATTAAAAAGGGGGGATATTGTTATTTACGAATCAACTGTATATCCCGGTGTAACGGAGGAAGAGTGTGTGCCGGTTTTAGAAAAGGTTTCGGGATTAAAATTTAACGAAGACTTTTTTGCGGGTTATTCGCCTGAAAGAATAAACCCTGGTGATAAAGAACATACTGTTGAGAAAATTCTAAAGGTGACCTCAGGGTCTACTGCAGAGATTGGTCAAAAAGTAGATGCTCTTTATAAATCTGTAATTACCGCCGGAACACATTTGGCACCTTCAATAAAAGTTGCGGAGGCGGCTAAAGTGATAGAGAATTCACAACGAGATATTAATATTGCCTTTGTAAACGAGTTAGCCAAGATATTCAATCTTATGGATATTGACACTCAAGAAGTATTGGCAGCAGCTTCCACAAAATGGAATTTTTTACCCTTCAAACCCGGATTAGTTGGAGGACACTGCATTGGTGTAGATCCTTACTATCTGGCACAGAGAGCTCAAGAATTTGGATATCATCCTGAAATAATTTTGGCAGGACGTCGTTTAAATGACAGTATGGGGGAATATGTGGCGGCTCAGGTGGTAAAACTGATGATAAAAAAAGGAATTTCTGTTAATGGAGCTAATCTGTTAATGCTTGGAATTACTTTCAAGGAAAACTGCCCGGATGTTAGAAATACAAAGATTGTCGATGTAATTAAAGCGTTAAAAGAATATGGAATAGCAGTTACATTATATGACCCTTTAGCCAGTATAGAGGAAGTTAAAAAAGAATACAAATTACAAACTATTAATTCTGTACCAAAAGAAAAATTTGATGCAGTTGTACTAGGAGTAGCACATGCTGAATTTTTAAAACTGGATTTTTCAGAGTTACAGAAAGAAAATAGTTTATTATACGATGTAAAAGGAGTCTTAGGTACTTTAGCTGATAACAGGCTATAGTAAAAAGACTTTTTTTATTTTAAAGAAAATGGAAGTAAATAATTCAATCATACATGTTATTTTGACCGGAGGTATTGGCAGCAGACTTTGGCCGTTATCCAGAAAAAGTCAACCAAAGCAATATTTGGAAATGTTTGAAGGAAAGTCTTTATTTGAATTGACAGTCGATCGCAATAATCATTTAGCAGATAAAGTAATGGTTGTTGGCAATGTAGACAATCATTCTCTTAGTGCCAAAGTAATGGATAAGTCTAAAAGAGAGTATGTTAATATTGTTGAAGCGACTCCTCGAAATACTGCTGCGGCAATTGCATTTGCTGCATTTGCTTGTGATCCTGATGATATTTTAATTGTAACCCCATCGGATCATATTATTGAAAAGATGGAAGATTACAATAAAGCGATAGATGAAGCTATTGTAAAGGCTAAAGAAGGTTTTATAGTAACTTTTGGGATTATTCCAACTAAACCAGAAACAGGATACGGTTACATTGAATCAAAAGGCGATAAAGTAGTTTCATTTCGTGAAAAACCCAACGAAACAACCGCTAAAAATTTCATAGCTAGAGGTAATTTTCTATGGAATAGTGGTATGTTTTGTTTTAAAGCTGGAGTTCTTTTAGAAGAATTGAAACAATTTCAACCAGACGTTTTTGATAAATCTAAAGCTGTTTGGGAAGCTAATAAAGAGGGGTTTTTAGATTTAGATTTGTCTTTAGAAATCCCATCCATAAGTATCGATTATGCTGTTATGGAACGCAGTAAGAAAATAAAAGTAGTTCCTGCTGCATTTTCATGGTCGGATTTAGGTTCGTTTGAATCTGTTTATGATTATTTAGTGTCAAGAGGACATTCTATCGATGATAATGGGAACATGATCATTGGTACCGAAAAGTATACTGCATTTTTAGGATTAAGAAATACCATTTTTGTATATACCAATACTGCAAATTTGATCTTGCAAAAAGAGAATTCGCAAGATGTTAAAGATTTGTATTGTGAATTAGAAAGGCAAAATTCAGAATTATTAAATTAATCGGAAAGTAAAATGAAGAAAATTCTTGTAACTGGCGGTGCCGGTTTTATTGGTTCACACGTAGTAAGACGTTTTGTAAATAAATACCCTGAGTATCAGATTTTTAATTTAGATGCATTGACTTATGCCGGAAATCTTGAAAATATTAAAGATATTGAGGATAAGTCTAATTATACATTTGTAAAAGGAGATATTGTAGATGAAACTTTTATAAACGAACTTTTTTCAGAACATAATTTTGACGGTGTTTTGCATTTAGCTGCAGAATCTCATGTCGATCGTTCTATTGAAGATCCCTTAGCTTTCGTTAAAACTAATGTGATAGGGACAATGAATTTATTAAACGCGGCGAAGAATCAATGGAAAGGGAATTTCGAAGGAAAACGTTTTTATCATATCAGCACAGACGAGGTTTACGGCTCACTTGGAGCTGAAGGACTTTTTACAGAAACAACTTCTTACGATCCTAATTCCCCATATTCTGCTTCAAAAGCAAGTTCTGATCACTTTGTAAGAGCGTATGGAGAAACTTATGGTTTGCCTTATGTTTTGACGAATTGCTCCAACAATTATGGATCCTATCATTTTCCTGAAAAATTAATTCCTCTTTTTATAAATAATATTATCAATAATAAAGCTTTACCAGTATATGGTGATGGTAATTATACACGTGATTGGTTATTTGTGGAAGACCATGCTATTGCTATCGATTTAGTTTTTCACGAAGGTAAAAATCATGAAACTTATAATATTGGAGGTTTTAATGAGTGGAAAAATATAGATCTGGTTAAATTATTATGCCAGATTATGGACCAGAAGCTGGGTAGATCAGAAGGGACTTCACAAGAATTAATTACTTATGTGAAAGACAGACCCGGACATGATTTGCGTTATGCGATAGATGCTTCAAAAATTAATAAAGAATTGGGATGGAAACCATCAGTAACTTTCGAAGAAGGCTTAGAAAAAACAATTAATTGGTATCTGAATAATGAAGAATGGTTACAGAATGTGACTTCCGGTTCTTATAAAGATTATTACCATAAACAATACTCATAAAATAAATACTTTGTTTCAACCAAACCTAAGGTTAAATTTTAACTCAAATATGAAAAAGATAATATACGTTCTTTCTTTGTTTTTTATTTTGTTAGCGTCTTTTAATGCAAACGCTCAGGATATCATAAAGTCCAAAGATTTAAGTACTGTAAAAGTGGATTATTTATCTGATGACGAAATAGGTAAGATTGTTACTCAGTTAAAAAGTAATAATGCTACCATCAACGATGTTCAGTCTATGGCTTTGTCAAAAGGGATGACGCAGAGTGAGTTCGATAAATTAAGGACACGTGTAACGGAATACGAGAAAAAAAACGGTAAAGACAAAGATAAGAACTCGAAAGATAAGGATAAAAAGAAAGACGATAAGTTAAATGAGTTTGATAAGGATTCTGAGTTTGGAAGAAAACAAGAAAAAATTAAGAATGAAAAAATTAAAGATTCATTAAATGCTTTGATTTTTGGATCTGAATTATTTGATAAACCTACTTTAAATTTTGAACCGGATTTGAAAATGGCGACACCTGTAAATTACATTTTAGGGCCAGGGGATAAGTTAGAAGTTAGTATTTATGGTATTCAACAGTTTGACGATACCGTTCCGGTTAATTTTGAAGGTAAAGTTGCAATTGAAAATGTTGGACAAATAGCAGTATCCGGAATGACAATCGAAGCTGCTACACAAAGAATAAAAGCTGCGATCGCAAGAGTTTATACTACGGTTCGATCGGGACAATCTCAGGTTAGTGTTAGTTTAGGTGATATTAGAACAATTAAAGTAACAATTGTTGGAGGGAAGCAACCGGGCAATTATTCTATTTCCTCTCTGGCCTCTGTATATAACGCACTTCATTTAGCAGGAGGTCCGGGCAAGAATGGCAGTTATAGAAATATTGAATTGATTCGAAATAACAAAGTTTATAAAAATGTTGATATTTACAAGTTTCTGGTAAAAGGGGATCAATCTGATAACGTAAGTTTAAAGGATAATGATGTTATTAGAATTCCTGCTTATACCCAAAGGGTGGTAGTCGAGGGAGAGGTGAAACGACCAGGTATTTTCGAGATGAGAAAAGGAGAAAAATTTTCCGATCTTTTAAATTTTGCATCAGGATTCAATGAGTTTGCTTATACTGCTTCAGTAAATGTACTTCAAAAAACAGGGAAAGAGTTCAAAGTTCATGATATCAACGAAAGTGAATATGGCTCGTATGTTCCGCAATCAGGAGATGTGTTCAAGGTGACAAAGATCTTGAACCGATTCGAAAATCGTATTAAAATTGAAGGAGCTGTTTTCAGACCAGACTATTACTCTTATAATGAAGGAATGCGAATTTCAGATCTTATTACCAGAGCGGAAGGACTTAAGGAAGATGCTTATACCAAAAGAGCACGAATTATTCGTTTAAAGACCGATTTAACAACTGAAATTGTTAATGTCGATCTAAGTGCTGCTTTATCCGGAGATTTAAATGCTGATATCGAACTAAAAAGAGAAGATATTGTAACCGTATATTCTGTTTTGGAATTCAGAGAAGAGTATAAAGTAACAATTGACGGGGAAGTTAAAAAACCGGGAGAGTACGAATATTTTGAAAATTTAACGTTAAATGATCTTGTAGTACAAGTTGGAGGTTTGACTGGATCAGCATCAAAAAGAGTTGAAATAGCCCGAATGGTAAAATCTGATGTTATCGACGATGCTGACCCAAAAAAAATTGAATTGGTTGAGCTTGAAATTACCGCTGATAATAACGAGCAGATCAAGAATTTTGTGTTAAAACCTTTTGATGTTATCAACATAAGAAAGATGGCGGTTTATGAAAAGCCTGAAATGGTTAAGGTAAGTGGAGCTGTTACGTATCCTGGTAAGTACGTATTGGCTAACAAAAAAGAAACCGTTTATAATGTTGTCATGAGAGCAGGCGGTTTGACATCCATAGCTAACTTGGATGGTATGAAAATTAAAAGACCTATAAAACAGGAGCAAATTGAACAATTAGAAACTGTAAATCTTAATTTAGATAAAAAACTAACTGCGGAAGAGGAAGCTTTAAAAGCGAAACAGGATGGTTTAAATTTAAAACAAAAGGATACGCTTAGCTCTAAATTATCAAAAAAACTTAGAGACGAATTAAAATTTGCAACTATTCCTGTAAACTGGGAAAAGATTGTAAAAGATAAAAATCATTACTCAAACGTAACGTTATTTCCGGGAGACGAGATAGAAGTTGCTGTTTATAATGAAGGCGTGAAGGTTACAGGGAATGTATTGCTTACCTCGGAAATTCCTTACAGGAGCGGTAAAGGATTTAGGTATTATATAAATTCTGTTGGAGGTGTCGATAGCAAAGGATGGAAGAAAAAAGCTTATATTATTTATCCAAATGGAAAAGCTGCAGTGACAGGGTCATTTTTGTTTTTTAGATCTTATCCAAAAGTCACTCCCGATTCTCAAATAGTTGTTCCGGAAAGACCTGAGAAAAAGAAAATGAGCGCAGGAGAATGGGCAGGTCTTGGAACTGCATTTGCGAGTTTAGCATTGTTAATTGTGACAGCATTTAAATAGTTTACTTAATGAATAATATACCTGTTGAAAACGACGAAGTATCGTTAAATGAGTTAATTGGGAAAGCAAAGGAATGGTGTAGCTTTTTACTTTCTAAATGGAAAGTAATTTTAATTGGTGGACTTCTGGGAGCAGTTTTAGGAGTAACATATTCTATTATTAAAAAACCAGTTTATACAGCGACATTATCTTTTGCTCTTGAAGATGATAAGCCTGGTGGAGGAGGTTTAGGTAGTGCACTAGGGTTAGCTGGTTCATTAGGATTAGATTTAGGCGGTGGCGGAGGTGGAATATTTACAGGATCTAATTTGAATGAATTGCTTAAATCTCGTTCTATGATTGAAAAAACGTTGCTTTCTCCGGTTACATATAAAAACAAAGTAATCTCTCTGGCGGAACTGTATATCCAAAATAATAAATGGAGAGAGGCTTGGAATGAAAATCCTAAGTTTTCTAAGTTAGAGTTTTTACCAAATGCAAACCGTAAAGATTTTAGTCGTGTGCAAGATAGCATAATGGGTAAAATTTATGAGGGATTATCAGCATCAAGTTTATTTGTAGGACAAAAAGATAAAAAAACAGCAATTACAAATATTGATGTTTCTTCTGAGAACGAATTATTCGCTAAATTTTTTTGTGAAGCTTTGGCAGCGGAAGTTGGAAACTTTTATGTTGAAACAAAAAGTAAAAAAGCCAGAATGAATATGATGATCTTAAAACGACAGGTTGATTCAATTCGAGGTGAACTAAACGGTGCTATTACTGGTGTCGCAGTTGCAAATGATAATACTTTTAATTTAAATCCGGCCCTTAATGTACGACGAGCTCCATCTGCCCGTCGACAGGTAGATGTTCAGGCTAATACGGCAATATTGACAGAATTAGTGAAACAAGCTGAATTAGCAAAGGTTACTTTACGAAAAGAAACTCCATTGATTCAAGTAATTGATAAACCTATTTTGCCATTAAAAAAGGATCGATTTGGTAAAGCTAAAGGAATTCTCTTTGGTGGTTTTTTGGGCGCTTTTTTGTTTGTTTTGTATTTAATATTTAAAAGAATATTTAAAGGTCTAAATAGTTAAATCAATAAATAATGAATATTACAGGATTAATTGGAAGGGAAGAAGAAATATTTCATAATGATATTTTAACTTACGAAAATCAGTTACAAGAGATAATACAAAATTCATCTTTTTTAGTTATAGGAGGTGCGGGGTCTATTGGTCAGGCTGTTACTAAAGAAATCTTTAAAAGGAATCCTCTCAAGTTGCATGTTGTTGATATAAGTGAAAACAATATGGTCGAATTAGTACGTGATTTGAGAAGTTCCCATGGTTATATTGATGGAGATTTTCAAACATTTGCATTAGATATTGGATCAATTGAATATGATGCATTTATTAAGTCTGATGGTCAATATAATTATGTTTTGAATCTTTCAGCATTAAAACATGTTAGAAGCGAAAAAGACCCTTTTACTTTGATGCGTATGATAGATGTTAATGTTTTTAATACTGAAAAAACGTTGCAACAATCAATCGAAAATGGAACTAAAAAGTATTTCTGTGTCTCAACTGATAAAGCTGCAAATCCCGTTAATATGATGGGGGCTTCTAAGAGAATAATGGAAATGTATTTAATGCGTAAAAGTGAACAAATTAAGATTTCAACTGCTCGTTTTGCAAATGTTGCTTTTTCAGATGGCTCTTTACTTCATGGTTTTAATCAACGAATTATAAAAAAGCAACCGATAGTTGCTCCAAATGATATTAAAAGATATTTTGTCACACCAAAAGAATCTGGGGAATTATGTTTAATGTCTTGTATTTTTGGTGAGAATAGAGATGTTTTTTTTCCTAAGTTAAGCGAAAGTTTGCATTTAATTTCATTTGCGGATATTGCAGTGAAATATTTGTCGGAATTAGGCTACGAAGCTTATCCGTGTAAAACTGAACAAGAAGCAAGAGATAATGCAGATCGTTTAATTAAGGAAAAAAAATGGCCATGTCTATTTACTGCAAGTGATACTACAGGAGAGAAAGATTTTGAAGAATTCTTTACTAAAAATGAAGTTTTAGATATGGAAAGATTCGAAAATTTGGGTGTCATAAAAAATGAAGCCAATTTTGATAAAAGTAAATTGGAAAAATTTTCAGAAAAAATAGGTAAAATGAAATCCGATAGGTTATGGAATAAACAAGAAATAGTTGAATTATTTCATTATATGATTCCAAATTTTGGACATAAAGAGACGGGTAAATATTTAGACGCAAAAATGTAGTTATGAAGGCTATTAATGAAACGATATCTTTTATAAAAGAGCAATATAATACAGAAAACTTTATACCTCTACATGTTCCGCATTTTGGAGGTAACGAAAAGAAATATTTGTTAGAAACAATAGATTCTACTTTTGTGTCATCAGTTGGTGCATATGTTGACCAGTTTGAGATGATGATGCAAAATATTACTGGAACAAAGAAAGCAGTTGCTGTTGTAAATGGTACAGCTGCAATTCAAGTTAGTTTGCGTTTAATAGGTGTAAAAGCTGGTGATGAGGTACTCACGCAGGCTTTAACTTTCGTTGCTACCGCCAATGCTATAGCATATCAAAATGCTACACCTGTTTTTTTAGATGTTGATTTAGATACTATGGGATTATCGCCAGATGCTGTAGCACTTTTTCTGCAAGAATTTGGAGATTTAAGAGAAGATGGCTGTTATAATAAAAAAACAGGAAAAAGGATTAGTGCTTGTTTACCGATGCACACTTTTGGTTTTCCCGTTCATCTAGATGAATTGATAGAAATTTGTAATTCTTGGAAGATTCCGGTGCTTGAAGATGCAGCAGAATCATTAGGAAGTAAATATAAAGGAAAACCAACAGGAAGTTTCGGAAAACTGAGTGCTTTTTCATTTAATGGAAATAAAATTGTAACCTGTGGAGGTGGTGGTGCTATTGTTACGAATGATTCAGAATTAGGTGAAAAAGGTAAATACTTGACGACTACGGCAAAAATTCCACATCTATATGAATATGTTCATGATGAAATGGGGTATAATTTTAGAATGCCAAATCTAAATGCGGCTCTAGCTTGTGCTCAATTGGAGCAACTGGATGATTTTTTGACGAATAAAAGAAGATTAGCAACTGAATATAAATCTTTTTTTGCTTCAAATGGAATAAAATTTAGAACAGAAACTCCCAATACGGAAGCTAATTATTGGTTGATGTGCGTTGAATTGGAAAATAAAATTGAAAGAGATTTATTTTTGAAAAGCACAAATGAAAATTCTGTAATGACTAGACCAATATGGCAGTTAATGTATCGTTTGCCTATGTACGTAGACTGTCAAAGAGATAGACAAATTAATGCAGAGTTTTTAGAAGAGAGAATTGTAAATATTCCTAGTAGTGTTAGATAAATCGATAATTCTTGTTGGATATTCGGGCCATGCTTATGTGGTTGCTGAAACTGTTTTAGACAATGATTATAAGATTGTCGGTTATTCAGATAAAGAAGAAGCCAGTTTTAATCCTTTCGATTTAGTTTATTTAGGCTTCGAAAATGAAATTGATTTTATTGGATGGTCTAAAGAAATTCCTTTTGTACTCGCAATTGGAGATAATGTACTAAGACATAGAATCGCTAAACTTATTGAAGAAAGAGGAAAAGTACTTCAAACAATTATACACAAAACAGCTCACATTTCTAAAAATGCTACAATAAGTGATGGTACTTTTATCAATAAAAATGTATCAGTTAATTCACTTGCAAAAGTTGGAAAAAATGTAATTTTAAATACAGGATGTATAATTGAACATGAATGTGTTTTACAAGATGCTGTACATATTGGTCCGGGGGCAGTTTTGGCAGGAAATGTAAATATCGGTGAAAGAAGTTTTGTTGGTGCTAATGCTGTTGTAAAACAGGGGATTACTATTGGTCATGATGTTGTTATTGGAGCTGGATCTGTTATAATAACAAATATACCAGACGGAAAAAAAGTTGTTGGGAATCCGGGTAGAATAATTTAGATATGAGTAAAGTAATTATTATAGCTGAAGCTGGAGTAAACCATAATGGCGATATTCAAATAGCAAAAAAGTTAATCGATGTTGCCGTTGATGCAGGAGTTGATTATGTGAAATTTCAAACTTTTAAAGCTGACAGTTTAGTGAGTAAATCTGCTAAAAAAGCAGAGTATCAAAGTGTTAATATTAATGATGGTGATGACTCTCAGTATGCAATGCTGAAAAACTTAGAGTTAAGTCATGAAGATCATTTAGAATTAATGTCCTATTGTTCAGAAAGGAATATTAATTTTTTCTCGACTGCATTTGATGTGGACGGAGTAAACTATTTAAATGATTTAGGGCTTTCATTTTTTAAAATTCCTAGTGGAGAAATAACGAATTATCCTTATTTAAAAGCAGTAGCTTTATGTGGTAAACCTGTTATTATGTCGACAGGTATGTGTTCTCAAGATGAAATTGAAGAAGCCTTAAATGTTCTGATTAAATTTGGACTTAAGAAAGAAATGGTTTCAATTTTGCATTGCAATACACAATATCCAACTCCAATGAAGGATGTTAATCTTAAAGCAATGTTGTCTATAAAAGATAAATTTGGGGTTAATGTTGGATATTCAGATCATACTTTAGGTATAGAAGTTCCAATTGCGGCAGTAGCTTTAGGAGCACAAATAATAGAAAAACATTTCACATTAGATAGAACTTTGCCAGGGCCAGATCATGTCGCTTCGTTAGAACCATATGAATTGAAGGAAATGGTTAGAACGATTCGTAATATTGAATTAGCTATTAGCGGGAATGGAGAAAAAGT
This sequence comes from Flavobacterium sp. N502540, assembly GCF_025947365.1. Classification (NCBI taxonomy): domain Bacteria; kingdom Pseudomonadati; phylum Bacteroidota; class Flavobacteriia; order Flavobacteriales; family Flavobacteriaceae; genus Flavobacterium; species Flavobacterium sp. N502540. The sequence continues at coordinate 954,678 of NZ_CP110012.1, read as the reverse complement.
TCCTAGTGAAAGCGAAACAGTGAATATTGCTATAGCAAGAAAAAGTATTCATTTAAATAAAAATTTACCAAAAGAGCATGTTCTAACTGATGATGATCTTATCGCATTAAGGCCTGGAGATGGAATTTCTCCGATGGATTGGGAGGATATTATTGGAAAGAAATTAGTTGTGGATAAAACCAAGTTTGATAAACTTTTACTTTCGGATATTCAATGAAAATAGGAGTTTTAACAAGTTCAAGAGCTGATTACGGGATATATCTTCCTTTACTACATAAAATTAAGAACGATCCATTTTTTGAAATGGACATCATTGCTTTTGGAACTCACTTATCCAGAAATCACGGATATACTTTGAAAGATATTGAGAAAGACGGATACAGCTGTATACATACAATATCATCTTTAATTTCAAACGATGACCAAGAAGCTATTGCTTCATCTTATGGTTTAACAGTTTTGAAATTTGCAGATTTTTGGGAGAATCATAACTATGACTTAGTATTTTGTTTAGGTGATCGTTTTGAAATGAGTGCTGCAGTACAGGCAGGTATCCCTTTTGGAGTTAAATTTGCACATGTGCATGGAGGTGAAACTACTTTAGGTGCAATCGACAATATTTATCGTCATCAAATTTCGTTAGCATCAATTCTTCATTTTACTGCTACAGATGTATTCAGTCAAAGAGTTCAAAGTCTGATAGATTGTTCAGAAAATATATTTACTACAGGCTCATTGAGCTTAAATAATATAGAAAACTTTGATCCTATTAACAGAAAAATCTTTTTTGAGAAGTTTGATATAAAAGATAACGATTTTATTCTGGTAACATTTCATCCTGAAACGATGTCGACGAGAGATAATGTTAAATATGCTCAGGAGATGAAAAATGCTTTAAAAGAAATTTCAAAGAATAAATTCATTGTAATTACAATGCCTAATGCAGATACTCAGGGATCAATTTATAGAGAAGCAATTGAAAAGTTAAAAGAAGAAGCGTCTGATAGAATTTTGTTGATTGAAAATTTTGGAAAAGCAAATTATTTTTCAGCAATGTATTATGCGAAAGTATTATTAGGTAATACCTCAAGTGGAATATTAGAAGCGGCTTCATTTAATAAGTATGTTGTTAATGTTGGAGATAGACAAAAAGGTAGAGCGCAAAGCAGTAATATTATAAATTGTGATTTTGAAGAAAAAGCAATCGTTTCTTCAGTTCATAAAGCTATAGATTTAGATTCTTATAAGGGCGAGAATATTTATTTTAAATCAGATGCAGTAGATAAGATAATTAAAATCATTAAAGAATTTTTATGAGAGTTTACAAAGACCATTTAATTCTTGCAGGAAGTAAAATAAAACAAGCTCTGATCCAGTTCAATGAGTTATCGCAAGATGCTATACTTTTTGTAGTGGATAGTGAGGACAAGTTAATCGGCGCATTGACGGATGGAGATGTTAGACGTGGTTTACTAAAAGGGTTTACAATAGATTGTATTGTTGATGAAATTATTCAAGATAATCCAAGATATATAATTAAAGGCGAGAATAATCTTGTTAAAATCATTGAATACCGTGAAGGTGACTTTCGAATAGTTCCCGTTGTTGATGAAAGTCGTAAAGTTGTAAATGTTATAAATTTTAGAAAAATCAGATCATATTTGCCTATTGATGCAGTAATCATGGCTGGTGGAAGAGGGCAAAGATTACAACCATTAACAGATACCGTTCCGAAACCACTTCTTAAAGTAGGCGATAAAGCAATTATGGAACATAATTTAGATCGTTTGGCTTTATTTGGGATTGATGATTTTTGGGTCTCAGTAAAGTATTTAGGTGAGCAAATAGAAAATCATTTTGGGAAAGGTGAAAATAAGAACATTAAAATAGAATACGTTTGGGAAAATGAACCTTTAGGTACTATTGGTGCAGTCTCTCAGATAAAAAACTTTGAGCATGATTATATTTTGGTAACGAATTCTGATCTGCTTACTAATATTGATTATGAACAATTTTTTCTTGAGTTTATTAAGCAAAATGCAGATTTGGCAGTATTAACAATTCCTTATCAGGTGAACGTTCCTTATGCGGTATTAGAAACAAAGGATGGAGCTGTAAAAAGCTTCAAAGAAAAACCTATTTATACGTATTATTCTAACGGAGGTATTTATTTGATGAAAAAAGAGATGTTAAAATTCATTCCAAAAGAAACCTTTTTTAATGCTACCGATCTTATGGAAGAATTGATTAAAAATAATCTAAAAGTAATTTCATTTCCATTTTCAGGTTATTGGCTAGATGTTGGTAAACATGAAGATTTTGAGAAAGCTCATATAGATATTCATAATATAAAATTTTAGAATGAAAATATTAATAACTATTTGTGCTAGAGGTGGCTCTAAAGGAATACCAGGTAAAAATATAAAAAATATTAATGGTAAATCTTTGATAGGTTATTCTATTGATTTAACAAAGAAAATAGGAGAAAAGTTTGACGTAAAAGTAGCTTTATCTACTGATGATGAGGCGATTAAAATGACTGCAGAGTCATTTGGCATTTTTACAGAATATAAAAGACCAGATGATCTGGCCACAGATACAGCGGGAAAAATTGACACAATTAAAGATTTGTTGCTTTATGAGGAATCCCTAATTGAAGAGAAGTATGATTTTGTTTTAGATTTAGATGTAACGTCTCCATTACGGACGTTAAGCGATATAACAAATTCATTAGATGTAATGCTTGTAAATACTGAAGCATTAAACTTATTCTCAGTTAATCCCGCCGCTCGAAGTCCTTATTTTAACATGGTTGAAAAAAATGCAGATGGGTTTTATTCATTAGTGAAAACAAATCCGGACGGAAGTGTAATGACACGTCAATCTGCCCCAAAAGTATTTGAACTAAATGCTTCATTTTATTGGTACAGAAGATCTTTTTTCGAATCTGGGTCAAAGAGTGCAATTACAGATAAATCGTTGATATATGAAATGGATCATATATGTTTTGATTTAGATCATCCAATAGATTTTTTATTTATGGAGTATCTTCTTCAAACTAACAAACTTGATTTTGAGTTATGAAGATATTGATTGTCGGTTTAGGATCAATTGCTAGAAAACACATTACCGTTTTAAAAAGTTTAAAAATAGGTGCGTCTATTTATGCACTAAGATCAGATATAAGTTCAAAAGCTGAAGAAGGAATTGAAAATATTTATGATCTCGAAGATTTAAGTTTTTCTTTTAATTTTGCAATTATTTCAAATCCAACTAATTTGCATTTTCAATTTATAGAAAAGTTGGCAAAACTTAATATTCCCTTATTTATTGAGAAGCCGGCTGTACATACGTTAGAAAATGTAGCGCAATTAATTAATTTAATAGAGAATAGAAAACTGACTACTTATGTAGCTTGTAATTTAAGATTTCATCCGTGTATTACATTTCTGAAAAATAAGTTAATTAATGAAAGTTTAAAGATTAATGAAGTTAATGTTTATTGTGGTTCATATTTACCAGATTGGCGACCTAATGTAGATTTTAGAAAAATTTATAGTGCTAATGCCTCTATGGGAGGTGGAGTACATTTAGATTTGTTCCATGAATTAGATTATGTCAGTTGGCTATTTGGATTACCTAAAAACAGTAGCTCGACTCTTAGAAATGTGTCAAGCCTAAATATTGATGCGATCGATTATGCTAACTATATACTAGAGTATGATACTTTTACAGCTAGCGTTATATTAAATTATTACAGAAAAAAATCAAAGAGAGTAATTGAAATTGTTTTTGATAATGAGATTTTAGAAGTTGATTTAATTAATAGCCGCATTTTAAATGATGATAAAATATGTGTTTTTGAAGCTCCAAACTTTGAAATTAAAAACACTTACGTTGATCAATTAGATTATTTTATCAATTGCTTAAATGAAAATGTAATACCTATGAATTCTTTGAGAGAATCTGTAGAAATATTAAAAATTGTATTAAAAGATGAATAACAGATTAAAAAATAAGATAATTATAATTACAGGAGGCAATGGTCTGTTAGGTAAGGCGATTGTTAATCGTTTAATTTCTGAAGGGGCTTTTTGTATTAATTTTGAAATTAATCATGATACTAATGAAGATTTATCAAATGTTTATTGCGATATAACTGATACTGCTTCGATCGACAGTGCACTAGAAATAGTTTTAGAAAAATATAAAAAGATTGATGGGCTTGTAAATAATGCTTATCCCAGAACAAAAGATTGGGGGAATAAATTTGAAGATATCCTTTTTGAATCGTGGAAACAAAATGTGGATTGGCAATTAAATAGCTATTTCTATTTAACACAAAAAGTAGCCTCATCAATGGCCAAACAAAAAATGGGGAGCATAATCAATATGGCTTCTATTTATGGAGTTGTAGGTGCAGATTTTAATGTTTACGAAGGAACAACAATGACAATGCCAGCGGCCTATTCTGCAATAAAGGGCGCATTAGTAAATTTTACAAGATATGTAGCTTCTTATTTTGGACCACAGCAAGTTAGAGTTAATACTGTTTCTCCAGGAGGAATTTTTGATAACCAAAATGAAGTTTTTGTAAATAATTATTGTAAAAAAGTTCCGATGAGAAGATTAGGAACACCAGAAGATATTGCTCCAACAGTAGCCTTTTTACTTTCTGATGATTCGCAATATATCACGGGACAGAATTTAATTGTCGATGGAGGCTGGACAGCCATTTAATATAAATCAAAGTATAAAAAGTAATAGTAATGAGTGAAAATAGAATAACGTGGTGTAAGAATTGTTTAAACATGTCAACGAGACCTAGAATTACATTTGATCATAGAGGTTGGTGTAATGCTTGTCAATGGATGGAAGAGAAAAAACAAATCGATTGGTCGCATAGACAAAAGCAACTGGATGAATTAATTACAAAATATAAATCTACTAATGGAAATTTTGATTGTATAGTTCCAGTTAGTGGTGGAAAAGATGGTTCTTATGTGGCATATATGTTAAAGCATAAGTATGGTATGAATCCATTAGCTGTTACTGTGCGTCCAGCTTTATCGCTGCCAATTGGGGATCAAAATCTTTTTAACTTTATTCAATCGGGGTATGATCATATTCATATATCTCCCAATCCGGTAGTATTAGACAGGCTTAATAAGTACGGTTTTATTGAAAAAGGTTTCCCGTATTACGGATGGCTAATTGCTATTATGACAGCTTGTATTAAAACAGCAGCAAATTTTAAAATACCACTGATGTTTTATGGTGAAGACGGTGAAGTTGAATATGGTGGTTCTACCGAAAGTAAAAATAACCCATTGTACGATATCGAATATATGAAGAAAATATATTTAGAAGGAGGACATCAGATAGTTTTTGACAGAATTAGAGCAGATGGTGATATTTCTGAAGCTGATTTAGCATTTTTTAAATTTCCTACTGACGAAGAAGTTTCACAAATTGGACTTTCTTTTACGCACTGGTCCTATTTTGAAGCTTGGGATTCTTATCGTAATTATGTTGTGGCAAAAGAACACTGTGGATTAATTGAAAAAGAAGAAGGAAGTGTAGACACATTTACTAATTTTTCGCAAAATGATCAGGCTTTATATACATTACATGCGTATTTGATGTATTTGAAATTTGGTTTTGGAAGAGCAACTCAAGATGCCGGTATAGAAATAAGAAGAGGGTCTATGACGAGAGATCAGGCATTAAACCTTGTAAAAATGTATGATAATGCTTATCCTCATGATTTAATAGATGTCTTTTTAGATTATTATAAAATGACCAAAGAAGAATTTGATGCTGTTTTAGATAAGTATGCAAATAAAGATTTATTTGAGAAAATAGACGGTATCTGGTCACCTAAATTTACTCCAGGAGAAGATTTTACGATATGAAAATTGTGATAGCCGATTACGGCATGGGAAATATCAAATCTATTGTAAGTACTTTAAACTATTTAGGGGTTAACGATATTGTAATTTCCGCAGATTATAAAGTACTTGATAGCGCCGATAAAATTATTCTTCCGGGGGTTGGATCATTCAGGAAAGCAATGATACAGATAAAGGAGAATCATTTAGATAAGAATCTTGAAGAAATTGCTGTAAAAGGAAACAAACCTTTAATAGGAATTTGTTTGGGAATGCAACTTTTGGGTACTTCAAGTACAGAAGATGGTTTTACAGCAGGACTGGGGTTTGTTAATGGGCATTGTATAAAGTTTGATAATACAGATTTAAAAGTTCCACATGTTGGATTTAACCAGATAAAAACAGATTCTAAGTCAAAATTATATGAAGGCATACCTTTTGAATCTGATTTTTATTTTACCCATAGTTACAAAATGGTTAGTGAGCATGATATAGGCCAATCGCATTGTCACTACGATTCAGATTTTATTGCAAGTTTTGAATACAACAATATAGTAGGAGTCCAATTTCACCCCGAACTTAGCCAAAAAAATGGTCTCAGACTTCTGAAAAATTTTATAGAAAAATTCTAATGTTAAGAAAGAGAATAATATTCGCATTAATTTATAGCGATGGCTTTTTTATGCAAAGCCGTAACTTTAGATTGCAAAAAGTAGGGAATTTGAATTGGCTCGAAAAAAACTATAAATTTCAAAATATTGCCTTTTCTTTGGATGAATTAGTTGTTTTAAATGCAACTCGTGAAAATAAATCAATTATTGATTTTGCTAAGACTATTGAAAACTTGGTGAATGATGTTTTTATTCCAATTGCAGCGGGGGGAGGAATTAGATCAATGGAAGATGCTAAATTGCTTTTTAACAGTGGAGCAGATAAAATAGTTCTAAATTCAGTTTTGTATACAAATCCAGATTTAGTAAATTCATTAGTAGAGAGATATGGGTCGCAAAGTATTGTTGCTTCTATTGATTATAAAAAAAATGGTGAAAGTTTCGAAGTCTATATTAATGACGGATCTAATAAAATAGATCTAGATTTAGAAGATTACTTACATTATATAGAAAAACTTAATGTGGGAGAGATTTATCTAAATTCTATTGAAAACGATGGAACTGGTTTTGGGTATGACTTTGATACGATTGAAAGGTTTGAATCTCAAATTAAAATTCCACTCATAATTGCTGGTGGAGCCGGAAATGAGTCTCACTTTATGGATGGATTAAAATATAAAAATGTTAGCGCAGTTGCTACTGCAAACTTATTTAATTTCATTGGTGATGGTCTGCCAAAAGCACGAATAAAATTGATCGAATCTGGAGAAAATTTAGCAAATTGGAATGTTGATAATTGATATAGTAAAAAAAATTAAGTATAACTTAGGAGCCGATAGAATCGGTCCGGATCATCCATTTACACATTGGAAATTGTACTATAAAAAGCAAATGTTATCTCTGTGTAAAAAGAAATTTAAACATTTTTCAGACACAGCAGATTTTAGACCAGGAGCCTATGCTGTAGGATGTTCTAATATTGAAATTGGAAATCGTGTGGTAATTCGTCCTGGAGTTATGCTGTTTGGAGAATCTGAAACCCTTGAAACTTCAATTATTATTGAAGATAATGTTATGATGGGATGTGGAGTTCATATTTATATAAATAATCACAAATTTGACCAAAAAGATGTCCCACTTATTGATCAGGGATATTATCCGGATGAACCAGTTGTTTTAAAAAATGGATGTTGGATTGGTGCTAATTCTATTCTTTTACCAGGAATTACTGTGGGAATAAATTCTGTAGTTGGAGCAGGCTCAATTGTTACTAAATCTATACCTGATGGAGTTGTTGCTGTTGGAAGCCCCGCTAGAGTAGTTAAAGAAATTGCTAGATAAAAGAAATGCAAAAATCATATTCAAAGAATTATTTAAAAATTTATTTTTATCAAATTTTATCGATTGTACTAGGGTTTGCGTCTTTATTTATTGTTGTCCCTTTCCTGAGTAGTGATAAAATTACATATGGAATTTATACCGTTTGCATTTCAATTTCGATATTTTTGTCTTATGCAGACCTTGGTTTTTTAGGTGCAGGGATGAAGTATGCGGCGGAAAGTTTTTCCCGTGGAGATATAGATGAAGAGATAGAAATAATTGGATTTACCCATTTTGTACTATTTGTATTTTTAGTTTTACTTTCATCGGGTTTTTTATATTTAAGTTTTAATCCTCAATTGCTTATCAAAGATATAAAAGCTGAAGATCAAATTGATACAGCAAGTAACTTACTTCTTATATTAGCATTATTTTCACCTACGATAATTTTGCAGCGTATGATGCAAATGATATTTGGAATTAGGTTACAAGATTTCATTTTGCAGAAAATAAATATCATCGGAAATATAATTAAAATTAGTTCAGTGTTTTATTTTTTCGGCTTCGAAAAGTATAATATAGTGGGGTATTTCCTTTTTGTTCAAGTTGTAAATTTGTCATGTTCAATATTTGCAATGATAAAGGCAAAGAAAATTTTTAACTACAATTTTAAAGAATTGTTTAAGAAGTTAAGATTTAACAAAGTGATATTTTATAAGACTAAACATTTGGCTCTTTCGGGTTTAATTGTAACAATTTCATGGATTTTATATTATGAATTGGATTCTTTTGCGATAGGTAAACTTTTAGGAGCCAAAGAAGTTGCTATTTATGCTATCGGTTTGACAATTCTAAGTTTTTTCAGATCGCTTTTAGGAGTTTTCTTCTCGCCATTTTCGGCAAGATTTAATCACTTTATAGGGACAGACGTACAAGATGGATTAAGATCATTTTACCTTCATGTTATATCTATTTCTTTTCCAGTCGTAGTATTGCCAATTATTGCAATAGTAATCTTTTCAAAGCCATTTGTCATTTCATGGGTAGGTTTAGAATATCAAGAATCGATACAAATCGTTCAGTTGTTAATTGCCTGTAATATTTTAGCGTTTATTAGCTATCCGGCAGGAATGCTTATGGTGGCTCATGAGAAATTAAAAGAAATGTATATTGTAAGTTTTCTGATGCCAATAATTTATTGGGTAGGAATTTATTTTACAATAGATTTATTGGGATTAAAATCTTTTGCTCTGTTTAAATTTTTTGCTTTTTTTATTAGTGGACTTGTATACATGTGGTATTCTTTATCATTTTTAAAGATTTCGATGTTTAGTTTCCTCAAAGAGCAAATAGTTCCGTACCTACCTTCAATACTTTTTTTATCCCTTTCTCTTTATTTTTTTAATAACTACTTTGTTACAGATAAAGATAAATTGAATTTGGTGATTAATGCTGGAATAATTGCGCTAGTATTATTTATATCATTTGGGATTGGTATTTTAACGGTTAAAACATTAAGAAACTATTTTTATAGAACATTAAAATTATTAAAACCTGTCAAGAATGAGATTTGATAAAATTATATATATTAGATATATGCCTCTTACTAAAAAAATCTATACTGATTTTTATATGGAAGAAGTAGAAAAAGCAGGTTTGGAAGTAGAATATTGGGATCTGACTGCGCTATTTTTTAAGAGTAGCTCTTTTATGGAAGATGCTTCGGATCTTGTAAATACAAAGAAAATTAATTCATATTTAGAACTAGAACAAAATATTAAATCAGAACCTATGTTATCTAAGGTTCTTTTTATTTCTATAATGACATTTGAAGGAAGGATAATAAAGCTATATAAACTTCTAACAAAGTATAATTGCCAGCTATCGGTTTTCGGACGTAATATGTTTCCAGTAGCGTCATCTAAATCTTTTTTGCAAAATATAAAGCATATAAGGCTCTCAACAATAGTAAATAGGTTTAAGACTAAAAAACTTATCAAGTTAGTTAATGAAGGGAAAATAAAGAAGTATGATATTGTTTTCTTAGGAGGTTCTTTAGGTTGGCAAGGTATTGGTGTTATTGATCTTAATTATCTTAAAGGAATTGAGCAAGTAAAAGTGAATAGTGATGATTACGATAATTATTTATTGTTGAAAAATCAAGATAGTGTTAGTAGTGATAATTATATCCTTTTTTTAGATGAATATCTTCCATTGCATCCAGATACTGTTTTATTCAATATAAAAAATATCAAAGAAGAAGATTATTATCCACAACTAAACGATTATTTTGATCGTGTTGAAAAGCAGTTTAATCTCCCAGTTGTAATTGCGGCTCATCCGAAAGCAATTAGATATAAAACGGAAGACTTCTTTAACGGCCGAAAAGTTGTATTTCATGAAACAGTTGAGTTAACAAAAAATGCAGCTTTTGTAATTGCTCATGATAGTACATCGATAAACTATCCCATTGCATTTAATAAAAAAATACATTTTATTACTTCAAAAAACATTTTAAATGGTATCGAAATGGTTCATAGAAATGTATTGCATTTTGCAAATTATTTAGGATGTAATTATCAGTTTATAGATGACATCGACGAAATTAATTTGATAGACAAGATTAATATTAAAAATTACGAAAATTATAAGTATAGTTTTCAGACTTCAGCCGAGACAGAGAACAAACCGACAAGCGAGATATTTATTGACTTTTTGAAAAAGGATTTATGATATTAATTGTTTTTTTTAAAAGAATTATTTTAGATTTCGGTTTGCTAATCTTGAAACGAATAGAACTGTCGAAACAGATGGCAGGGAATGCTTCCTGTAAATTTTCTTCTTCTTCAGAAATTCTAAAAAGTACTTTTGGAAAATTTGTCGTTGTTTTTGACAATGTTCGTATTTATAATTCTAAAATTGATTCCTACTCATATATACAAATGGGAAGCCGGATTTTTAATTGTGAGATTGGAAAATTTTGTTCAATCGCAAGTAATGTATCTATAGCACCAGGTATTCATGATTTCAGTAAAGTTACAACACATCCGGCTTTAGTTGATAAATCAACACCTTTACCTAAAGTTTTTGCTAAAAAAGTTAACATAGTAAACTTTAAGAAAGTTTTTATTAGTAATGATGTATGGATTGGAGAAAAGGCAATAGTTCTTGATGGTGTAAAAATTGGGAATGGGGCCATTGTCGCGTCAGGAGCAGTAGTCGTTAGAGACGTAGAGCCATATTCTATAGTTGGAGGTGTACCTGCAAAGCATATTAAATATAGATTTGATCGGGAGACGATCGAACTTTTCGAAAAGAGTGAATGGTGGAACTACTCGGAGGAATGGTTTGAAAACAATGCCGATTTAATGTTGGATACTGAAATTTTTAAAGCCTATTTAAAAGATGATAAATAGAGTGTTTAATTATTTATACAGAAAGGGCTTTTATCTTCTCAATAATAGAAAGTATAAGCTTCTCTCTTCTACAGCCATTATTCAAAGATTACTGAGAGTAGATGGGAGAGAGAATATTTCGATTGAGAAAAATGTAATTATTCAGAAAATGACATGGATAGCGGCTGTGCCACTAACGTCCGAATCAAAATGCAATCTGGTAATTGGAGAAGGAAGTATAATAGGACATTTTAATCATATATATGCTACTGGAGAAATTATTTTAGGAAAAAATGTTCTAACTGCCGATAAAGTTTATATTTCTGATAATCTTCATCAATATGAAGATATTAATTTGCCAATCATGAATCAGGGTATTAAACAATTACCAAAATTAAAAATTGGTGATGGGACATGGATAGGTGAAAATGTATGTATTATAGGAGCTAATATTGGTAAAAATTGCGTTATAGGAGCAAATTCAGTAGTTACCAAAGACATACCCGATTATTGTGTAGCTGTGGGATCGCCGGCAAAAATTATAAAAAGATATAATATAACATTACAAAAATGGGAAAAAGTATAAAAAAAGTTTTAATTACTGGAGGAGCAGGTTTTATAGGCTCGAATGTTGCTAGAATTTTAATAAATGACGGATATGAAATTACAATTTTAGATAATTTTCTTCCGCAGATTCATGGGGAGAAGAATGAATTATCAGCCGATTTGAAGGATAAAGTAAGATTAATTGTGGGAGATGTTTCTGATAGGACGGTACTTTTCAACGCTTTAAAAGGACAGGATGCTGTTATTCATTATGCGGCAGAAACCGGTACAGGACAATCGATGTATGCTGTTTCACACTATACGAATGTAAACATACAAGCTACCGCAGATTTATGCGATTATATTATAAATGAATCTCATGATTTACAATCAGTTATAGTGGCTTCATCTCGTTCTATATATGGGGAGGGAAAATATATTTCTCCAGATTATGGAGTTGTATATCCTAATTCGAGAACATTTCAAAATGTAAAAGAGAGTTTCGAAGTTTGTTGTCCGGTCTCTGGAAAGAATAATTTGAATTTGGAAGCAACCGATGAATCTTCTAAAATTCATCCATCCTCTTTTTATGGCATAACGAAGCAGGTTCAGGAGCAAATGATTATTTTGGCAGCAAAATTGAAAAATATAAATGGTTATGCATTAAGGTATCAAAATGTTTACGGACCAGGTCAGTCTTTAAAAAATCCTTATACGGGGATCTTATCTATTTTCACTCGTTTAGCTTTGCAAGATGAGGATATAAATATCTTTGAAGATGGTTTAGAAAGTAGAGATTTTGTTCATATTCAAGATGTTGTTGATGCGACTATTCGCTGTTTGAAATTAGAAGAAAAAGGGCAGCATATATTAAATGTAGGAAGTGGTATACCAATAAATGTTATTGAAGTTGCAAATGAAATAGTTACTTACCTAAAAAGTAAATCCGAAATAAAAATATCTGGAGCTTTTAGAGAGGGAGACATCCGTCATAATTTTGCCGATCTGAGACTAATAAATGAGATTACTGGTTTCGAGCCAAAATGGAGTTTTAAGGAAGGCCTGCATAGTTTTATAGACTGGGCATTAGAACAGAATGATATCCCGAAAGATACTACAGATTATAAAAGATCTTTAGGAGAATTAAAAGAAAAAGGATTACTAAATGGATAATTTGAATATGCCTTTGGTAAGCATTGTTTTTACCAGTTACAATCACAAAGAATATCTAAAACAGGCGTTGGATAGTCTGGTTAAACAAACTTATTCAAATCTGGAGATAATAATTGTAGATGACTGTTCTACAGATGGGAGTCAAGAGATTTTAAAAGAATATGTACATCATTCCAATATAAATCTTAAACTTCAAACAGAAAATTCAGGAAGTTATGTAAAAGCGAGTAATTATGGAGCATCTTTTGCAAACGGGGAATATATTTTATTTGCACAATGCGATGATTTTGCAGAAGCCCATCAAATTCAGACACTAATTGAAAAATTTAAAGAATATCCTTCTGCCGGTGTTGTTTTTTCAAAGAGTAAACTTGTAGATGAAAAAGGAATTTCTTTCTCTGATGACTTTGTTGGAAGAGAAAAAAGTTTTAAGAAAGCGGTAGATAAAACAAGTTTAGTTTCTGGTGAAAAGATGAAGGAATTCCTCTCTTTTTCATGTGTCATTCCTAATTTAAGTGCAGCTTTAATCAAGCGGGAATTATTCTTAAAAGTGAATGGTTTATCTACGAGTTATCTAGTGGTCGCTGATTGGGAGTTTTGGCTAGACATGACTGAAGTGACTGATTTCGTATACGTATCTGAGCCTCTGAATTATTTTAGACAACATGCTACTACAATTAGAAGTAGTGTCAAAATGAAGACACAGATTATCGAAATATTTAAAATGTTTTACAATCATATTTCAAAAAATAATTTAACATCATCTCAAATAAACAAACTCAAAATGGGAGCTGGTGCTGTCTGGTTTTCATATTATTTAGAGAATAAAAAAACTTGGTATGAATGTTTTTCTGTGGTTCGGGAAGAAATAAAAAAAATAGAAAAGAATAACCTTTATTATTTATTTCTTGGAGCTAAAAAACATGTCAGTGTTTATTTGAATAAAAAATAATAAAGCTTAAGATAAAATCTTATGGTTTTAAATCAAAATATAAATGTTAATGAATAAAAGAATTTTAATTACTGGAGCGGCAGGTTTTTTAGGGTCACATTTATGTGATCGTTTTATTGCAGAGGGATATAGTGTCATTGGAATGGATAATCTGATTACGGGAGATTTAAAGAATATAGAACATCTATTTTCTTCCAATAATTTTGAGTTTTACAATCATGATGTGTCTAAGTTTGTGCATGTAAGCGGTGAATTAGATTACATTCTCCATTTTGCTTCCCCGGCTAGCCCAATCGATTATTTGAAAATTCCGATTCAGACTTTAAAGGTGGGATCACTAGGAACCCATAATTTATTAGGGTTAGCTAAAGAGAAAAAAGCAAGATTTTTAATAGCTTCTACTTCGGAGGTTTATGGGGATCCTACAATACATCCACAGCCAGAAGATTATTGGGGTAATGTAAATCCCGTTGGGCCAAGAAGTGTTTATGATGAAGCTAAAAGATTTCAAGAAGCAATAACAATGGCTTATCATACATTTCATGGTATAGAAACCAGAATTGTACGAATCTTTAATACATATGGACCAAGGATGAGGCTTAACGATGGCAGAGTTTTACCTGCGTTTATTGGACAGGCATTAAGAGGTGAAGACCTTACTATTTTTGGGGATGGTTCGCAAACGCGAGCGTTTTGTTATGTGGATGATTTAGTAGAAGGGATTTATAGATTACTTATGTCTGATTATGTATATCCGGTGAATATTGGAAATCCTGACGAAATTACAATCCGTGATTTTGCTGAAGAAATCATAAAGTTGACAGGGACTTCCCAGCAAATAATTTACAATCCACTTCCGCAAGATGACCCTAAGCAAAGGAAGCCGGATATTACTAAAGCGAGAGAACTTTTAAATTGGTATCCAAAGGTATCTCGTCAGGAAGGATTAAAGATTACCTACGAATATTTTAAAAATTTTACTGAAGAGCAGTTAGAAGCTACAAAAAAGAATAAGGAATTTTCTAAAGTTTAATTTTAATAAAATATACTAGGGCACTAATAAAGTTGAGAGATATAATTTTTACAAAACAAAATTTGAATGAATATTTTTTATATTCATTATTTTTGCTTCCATTATTAGGTACAAGTGTACCGGCATACATATTGGCTATCGGCTATTTACTTTTTAAAATAACGAGTTTTAAGTTTAAAATTCAGGATTTGTTTTTTTTAGCAATAATAGTTTTGTGGTTTTCATTGAAAACTCAACAATCTGATTTGAAAGCATGTACAGTTCTGTTTAGATATTACTTTGGATTCTATGTTTTTTATCTCTTTTTTAATAATATAAAAACATCATTAAAACTTGATAAATTATTATGGTTACTTTGCTTCGTTATCATTTTAGAAGCTTTTTTAATCAATACCATTTTACCAGTTCAATATTTGCCAAATTATCCAAAAGACGGATTAGGTGATTTTTTGGCAGAAACAAAAATTTTAGGTTTTTATCAAAGACCTTATAGTATTGGAACAAGTTCAACCATAACGAGCACTTTAGTTATGGTGTTGATTTTTTATGTATTTGGATTTTCTAAAGATAAGAATATTGATAAATCAAATAAGCTCTTGTTTCTTAGTATTTTTACTGTAATTATTTTGGGATCGGGAACAGGATATGCATTGTTATTAATGTTCTTGGTTTACAAGATAGGTCCGTTTAAAAATAAAATATCGGCCATCTTTTCCTTGAGTGCAATATTCTTAATATACTACATAATTTTTATACTTGATATAGGCTCTCTTGATGGATTAGATAAAATTTCAGCATTCTATCTCGAATTTTTGTATGATTTTAAAGCAACACAAATAGAAGAAGTTATATCTGTTTTGAAATCAGCACCTAATCAATTTTACATTGGACGTATATTTGAAGACGCTAAAGACTTAGTAATTTGGAGTGATTTTGCCTGGCTTAATTTATTTGAATGTACAGGATATATAGGACTTTATGTTACTATTTTCATTTTTATATTTAAAACTAATCGTTACAATTATATCCCAATTTTGGTTTTTTTAATTGGAGCAATTCATTATGGAGCGATTTATTCTTTACCAGGACAGTTATTGGCGGGATATTTTATGTCTACAAAGTTTAAAAATAATGAAATGTTAAAAAGTATTTAATTTAATAAAAAAAAGATTTAACAAACTTAATGGATAGTCAGTATTTATTTACAATTGTAATCCCCACGCACAATAGGGCAGATGATTTAAAAAGATGTTTAAATTCTCTTGCAAATCAAACATATAAAAATTTTGAAGTTTTAGTTTGTGATGATGGTTCGACAGATCATACAAAAGATATAGTAGAAAGTTTTCGGGATAATTTATCCTTGAAATATTTTTATAATGAAAATACTGGAGGACCTGCAGGTCCAAGAAATATCGGAATCGAGAATTCGCAGGCAGATTGGATTTGTTTTCTAGATTCTGATGATTGGTATACGGAAAACAGATTAGAGTTTCTTTCTAAATTAAATTTAGATGAATTTGATTTTTTATATCATGATCTAAATGTAATTCAAAATGGAAAGGTTATTAGAATCAATACTTCCAGAATTTTAAAAGAAAAAAATCCCTATAAGGATTTACTTTGTAATCTCAATGCAATTCCAACGTCATCTACATTTATACGAAAATCATTTCTGTTGGAAGCAAAGGGATTTAGCACTAATAAAGCTATAATTGGTCTTGAGGATTACCATTTATGGATAAGGGTTGCCAAATTAAAGGCTCGCTTCAGGTATCTTCCAAAAGCTTTAGGCTTTTATTTTATAGGAGACGATAATTTAACACTGCACGACCAAAGACAAATCGACAGATTTAAGGCACTTTACTCGGAATTTATAGAACAAAGTGATAATGCCCATTTTAAGAGTAAGATAATAGCAGCTCTAAATTACCAGACAGGTTGGATATTGGTTAATAATTCAGAACCTAAGAGAGCTTTCGGATCATTATTAAAGTCTCTTTCTTACGGATCAATTCCCATAAAAATGCGATCAATAAATATGCTGCTAAAAGGGATTAAAAAAGTAATAAAATAAAATGCTCATGAACGAACCTTTAGTAAGTATAGTAATTCCTTTTTATAATAATGAAACTACTTTACTAGATGCAGTTAAGTCTGTATTTATTCAAACATATCAAAATTGGGAACTTATATTATTGAATGACGGTTCTAAAGATAAAAGTTTAGAAATCGCAAATAGTATTAAAGATAAAAGAGTTAAGGTAGTTAATGATGGAAGTAATCGGGGTTTAGTCTTTAGACTAAATCAAGCGGTATCTTTAGTGAGTGGAGAATACATTGCCAGAATGGATGGAGATGATTTGATGCATCCCGAACGTATTGAGAAGCAAATGAAGATGTTTTTGTTAAATCCGGACGTTGATTTGGTTGATACAGGAGCATATTCAATAGATGAAGTTGGTATGCCTTTGGGAATTAGAGGGCTGGTTCCAATTCAATATGATGAAAAATTTATTATCAACAATGCGATGCTTTTACACGCTAGTATTATTGGGAAAAAAGAGTGGTTTATAAAAAATAAATACGATGAAGTATATGTTCGTGCCGAAGATAGAGAATTGTGGCTGAGAACTTATAAATATTCTAAATTTGAAAGAGTAAAAGAGCCCCTGTATATTGTAAGAGAAGGGAAAGTGAATGTTCGAAATTATGTGCAAAGTGTTAAAACTGTCAGAGAAATTTTGAAAGTCTATGGTCCTGAAATTTTTTCAAAAAAGGAGCTTAAGAAAGAACTTTTGAAAACATATTTAAAAACGTTCATTATAAAATTAGCTGGATTTTTAAATATTCATGATTATATTACAAGAAGAAGGAATAATTCACTTACAAATGAAGAAAAAAACGAGTTAATGAAAATAACAAGTCAAATAAAAAATTCGTTAATACAATAAAAACTAAAAATATCTATAATATGAAGAATAATTTTAATCGAAAGATTAAATTATTAAGAGTCGTTACGCAAGCCGAGGTAGTTCCATGGCATTTGGGTAATTTTATTGAAAGATCGAAGAATGATTATGAATTGTTTATTGTTGGAAATGGAGTAAGCCGATACAAAGATCAATATCCATATGTAACGTTTATAGATAATGAGATAGTAAGAAAGACTTCTGTCTTTTACGATATTAAAGCGTTGCTAAAGTTAGTTTTTATTTGCATTAGGATAAGACCTGAAATAATTCATTCAATAATGCCAAAAGCAGGTTTATTGTCACCTATAGCCGGGTTGTTTTCCTTTGTTCCTATTAGAATTCACACCTTTACCGGGCAAGTATGGGCAACAAAGAAAGGTTTTTCCAGAAAATTTTATAGATTAATTGATAAATTAATTTTTAAAGTGGCGACTATATGTCTTACAGATAGTCAATCACAATCTAATTTTTTGGCTGAAAATGGATTTTTAGTTAAAGGGGCTCCTATACAGTATTTAGGAAAAGGGTCTTTATCGGGAGTTAATTTAGATGTATTTGATCTGGATATTGTTAAAGAAAAAAATGTCCTGCGGTCTGAATTAGGAATTGATGAAAATGATTTTGTCTATGTGTTTTTGGCAAGAAAATCGATTGTAAAAGGGATAAAAGAGTTAATCGAAAGTTTTGCAAAAGTTGCATATTTACCAAATGTGAAACTGCTTTTTATAGGTCCTGATGAGTCAGATGGTTATTTGGATGGTTTATTAGCAGAGAATAAGCAAATATCTAATAAAATTATAAGTTTAGGTATTGTGAAAAATCATGAAAAATATCTCGCAATTAGTGATGTTTTATGTTTGCCAAGTAGCAGTGAAGGATTTGGAACAATTGTAATTGAAGCGGCGGCACTTGAGGTTCCATCGATCGGATTTGATATTGTTGGTTTATCAGACTCGATTGAAAATAAATATTCAGGTTTGTTGGTTCCGTTGAAAGATACCGATAAATTCTCTGAAGCAATGATTATGCTGTATAAGGACAAAGAATATTTAAACGAATTAAAGATAAATGCAAGAGAGAGGGTTATAAAATATTTTTCTGCTGATGCGATCTATTCATTTCAAAATGAATTTTATAAATCTTTACTGAAATAATTTATACTAAGTTATAATGAAAATTATTGTTACCGGAGCTTCCGGTTTTGTTGGACAAAACCTTTCTCATTATTTAAGTGAAAATTCACATAAAGTAGATTCCATTTCTTTAAGAAATTCGACTTGGAAGGGATCTTTGGCAGGAGATGTAATTATACATCTGGCAGGTAAAGCTCATGATACTAAAAAAACTAGTGATACTTCGGAGTATTTTAAAATTAATACAGATTTAACTAAAGATTTGTTTGATGCTTTTCTACAAAGTGAAGTTCAAGATTTTATTTATTTCAGTAGTGTAAAAGCTGTTGCTGATGAGGTTTCTAATGTTTTAAATGAAGAGGTTGTCGGAAACCCAATAACACCCTATGGTAAATCTAAGTTACTAGCGGAAGAGTATATTTTATCTAAAGAAATTCCAATGAATAAAAGGGTCTTTATTATTAGACCCTGTATGATTCACGGTCCGGGAAATAAGGGGAATTTAAATTTACTTTATAGTGTGGTAAAAAAAGGAATTCCATATCCTTTAGCGGCTTTTGAAAATAAGAGATCGTTTCTTGGTATTGATAACCTTAACTATATGATCAAAGAAATCTTAGAAAATAGAAATATTGCTTCTGGAATTTACAATTTTGCGGATGATGATGTTGTATCTACAAATGATTTGGTTAAAATTATATCTTTGACTTTAAAAAGAAACAATAGATCGATTTCAATTCCAAAACCAATTATAAATGGAATTGCTAAAATTGGAGACATCATTAATTTTCCTTTAAATTCAGAAACTATTCAGAAATTAACGGAAAACTATATGGTTTCAAATGAAAAAATTAAATCAGCTATTGGAATTGAGAAACTTCCTGTTTCAGCTGAACAGGGATTACAAAAAACAATAAAAAGTTTTATAAGTAAATAATGGAATATACAATTCTGGGAATTCTTTTAATGATCATAATGCTACTTTATTTCAAAGTTGCAGATCGTTTTAATATAATTGACAAGCCTAATCAAAGAAGTTCTCATACAGAAATAACATTGCGAGGAGGTGGGATTATTTTTTGGTTTTCTGCTCTGCTTTATTTTGTTCAGAATGTTAATAATAATTACTCTTTCTTTGTCGGAATTACCTTGGTTAGTTTAGTTAGCTTTTGGGATGATATTCAGAGTTTATCAAATAAAATTAGAATATCTGTTCAATTTTTAGCAATAACTTTAATTTTTCTCGAAATTGGGCTTTTTAGTTCTGTTCATCCTTTTGGAATCATAATAGCTTATATTTTATCCATAGGGCTAATTAATGCTTATAATTTTATGGATGGTATAAACGGGATAACCGGACTTTATACTTTATCTGTAATGGGAGCACTATTGTATGTAAATACGAAGGTTCAGCTTTTTACAGATGCAACTTTTATAAAATATGCAATAATAGCGAGTTTAGTTTTTTTATTTTTTAATTATAGAAAGAAAGCAAAATGCTTCGCAGGTGATGTAGGAAGTATTGCAATAGCATTCTGGGTAATTTATTTAGTATTAAAGCTTATTCTAAGCACAAGTTCAGTTATTTGGCTTCTTTTTTTAGCTGTTTATGGAGTTGATGCTATCTGTACAATTTTGCATAGATTGTATTTAAAGCAAAATATATTTGAAGCACATCGTTTGCATTTGTATCAGGTTTTGAGTAACGAATATAAGGTTCAGCATAGAATTGTTGCTGCAATTTATGCGGTTACTCAATTACTAGTTTCTGCTTTGGTTATTGGTTTATACCAAAAAGTAGAAGATGTAGTTTTATTTGTGATTATAATTGTACCACTACTTCTGATATATACTTTGAAATTTTACTTGTTGAGTAAAAGTAATTTGAAAGCTACTATATGATTCCAAAGATAATTGAAGGCGGTAGTTTTTCAGATCATCGCGGAACTATTTCATATGTAAATGATTTTAGTTTTGTAGGTATAGAGAGATTTTACATCATTAGTAATTCCTCTGAAAATCCAATTCGTGCCTGGCAAGGACATAAATTAGATTCTAAAAATTTTTATTGCCTAAATGGATCTTTCAATATTCATTTTATTAAAATTGATAACTGGGAGAATCCTTCTAAAGATTTATTAATTGAGACCGTTTTTGTCTCTGAATCTGATAGTAAAATAGTTCATATCCCAGCAGGTTACGCAAATGCTATCGAATCCTTAGAAGCAGGTTCAAAACTAATGTCTTTTGCCAGTTTACCACTATCTGGTGTAAGTGAGGACGATGTTCGTTATCCTTCGAATTATTGGTCAATAGATGGATAAAGAGAGGATTTATTTATCATTATCACAACAGACAGGCTTTGAGAATGAATATATTCAAAAAGCATTACAGACAAATTGGATAACTTCCGGAGGACCTAATGTTGAAGAATTCGAGTATAAACTTGAAAATTATTATAAAAATGAATCGTTTGTTGCAGCATTAAACTCAGGGACGTCGGCAATTCATTTGGCATTGATTTTATTAGGAGTTAAATCAGATGATGAGGTAATTTGCCAGACCATGACATTTTCGGCATCAGCTAATCCTATCTTATATCAAGGTGCAAAACCTGTTTTTATTGATAGTGAAAGTGATACCTGGAATATTTGTCCCGAGAGTTTAGAAAATGCCATAAATGATCGTATAAAAAGAGGAAAGAAGCCAAAGGCTATAATTGCAGTACATTTATATGGTACCCCTTATAAAGTTGATGAAGTTCATGCTGTTGCTGATCGTTATGAAATACCTGTTATAGAAGATAGTGCTGAAGCCCTTGGTAGTTCTTACAAAGGAAAGAAATGTGGAAGTTTTGGAAGTTTTGGAGTTTTATCTTTTAATGGTAACAAAATTATTACTACTTCAAACGGAGGGGCATTAATTTCTAATTCCAAAGAGACAAAAGAACAAGCCATTTTTTATGCAACTCAGTCAAAAGACAAAGCGGTTCATTATCAGCATAGCAAGATAGGCTACAATTATAGAATGAGTAATATTTGTGCTGGTATTGGTCTAGGGCAAATGAAAAGTTTGGAGGCAAATATTGAATCAAAAGTTATAAATCATAACTTTTATAAAAATATCTTTAGCTCAATTGATAATATTGAACTTTTCGAAGTTCATGATGAAGATTATTTATCAAATTATTGGTTAAATACCATTTTGATTGAGCCAGATATAGATAGTAATATAGACAGAGAGAGTTTGCGATTGGTTTTTGAAAAAGAAAATATTGAAAGCCGTCCACTTTGGAAGCCCATGCATTTACAGCCTATTTTTGAAAAGTACCCATATTATGGAAGTAGAATTGCAGAAGATTTGTTTGAAAAAGGATTATGTTTGCCTTCAGGATCGAATCTTACAAATGAAAATAAAAATAGAATTGAGGAAGTGATTACTACTTTTTTTAAATATTAATTTAGTTTAAAGTATATAATATAAAATGAAAATAGAGGAAACGTTTATAAAAGATTTAGTGATTGTAGAACCGACCATTTTTGGAGATGAACGAGGTTACTTTTTTGAATCTTATAGTAAAACTAAATTCGAGGACTTGGGAATTGACATTGAGTTCGTTCAGGACAATCAGTCCTTTTCTAAAAAAGGAACTTTGAGAGGTTTACATTATCAGAACCCTCCGTTTGCTCAAACAAAATTGGTTCGTGTTTTGGAAGGTGAAATTATTGATGTCGCTGTAGATTTAAGAAAAGATTCTCCAACTTTTGGGAAATCGTTTAGCATTTTATTGTCAGCAGAGAATAAAAAACAATTATTAGTACCTCAAGGATTTGCTCACGGATTTTCAGTTGTCAGCGAAACAGCGTCAGTAATGTATAAATGTGATCAATTTTATAATAAAGCTTCTGAAGGCGGAATTAAATTTGACGACCCTTCTTTAAATATTGATTGGGGAATGGATTTAAAAGAAGCCATTGTTTCTGAAAAAGATCAAATTCTTCCTTTTATTGAAAATTGTAATAGTTTATTTTAATGAAAAAGATTCTTGTAACTGGTGCAACAGGACAATTAGGGTCTGAGCTTTTAGTTTTATCTACATCTTATTCTCAATATGAATGGGTATTTGCAGACCGAACAAAAGTGACTTTAGATAATCTAGAATTATTGCAGTCTCAACTAAATGAAATTAGTCCAGATGTTATATTTAATTGCGGTGCTTATACAGCAGTAGATAAAGCCGAAAATGAAAAAGAGTTGGCATTTGCTGTAAACTGTGAAGCAGTAAAGTTAATAGCAAAATATGCAAAGGAGAATAGTACACAGTTAATTCACGTGTCTACTGATTATGTATTTGATGGAACTTCATCTATTGCTTTGAATGAAGAGGCAGAAACGAATCCGATAAATGTTTATGGAGAGAGTAAATTAGCCGGAGAATATTATTGCATAAAAGAATGCCCTAATTCAATTGTAATTAGAACTTCTTGGGTTTATAGCAAATTTGGAAATAACTTTGTTAAAACCATGCAGCGTTTAATGCAGGAAAGAGAAGAGATTAACGTGGTCAATGATCAGGTTGGCTCACCAACTTATGCTGCAGATTTAGCTCAGGCAATGATAAATATTCTTGAATCTTCAAAATGGATTCCGGGAATTTATAATTATTCAAATGAAGGAGAAATTAGCTGGTACGAATTTGCGTTAAGTATTAAAGAATTTGGTGCTTATAACTGTAAAGTAGGAGGGATTCCATCGTCATCTTACCCAACTCCTGCAAAACGTCCAAGTTTTTCATTGTTGAATAAAGAAAAAATAAAAACTCTTTATAATTTAGATGTACCAAATTATAAGGAAAGTTTAAAAAAAATGTTTGTCTAAAAATTTAACATTAGAATTTTAGGCGTTTTGAGTAATCAGAATCTAAAATCTAAAATCTAAAATTAAGATTTATGAAAGGAATTATATTAGCAGGAGGCTCCGGAACCCGTTTGCATCCTTTAACACTTGCCATGAGCAAGCAGATGATGCCTGTTTACGATAAACCAATGATCTATTATCCTTTGTCAACATTGATGATGGCTGGAATTAATGAAATTTTGATAATTTCGACGCCTCATGATTTGCCAAATTTTAAAAAGCTCTTAGGTGACGGAAGTGCCATTGGTTGCAGATTTAGTTATGCAGAACAGCCTAATCCAAATGGCTTGGCACAAGCTTTTGTAATTGGAGAAGATTTTATTGGAAACGATAAAGTGGCATTAGTTCTTGGAGATAATATCTTTTTTGGAACAAATATGCAGCAGTTATTAAAAGATAATGCAGATCCTGAAGGAGGCGTTGTTTTTGCCTATCATGTTTCTGACCCTGAAAGATATGGAGTAGTTGAGTTTGATGAGAATAAGAAGGCTGTTTCTATTGAAGAAAAACCTTTGGAGCCAAAATCAAATTATGCAGTTCCTGGATTATATTTTTATGATAATTCGGTTGTAGAGATTGCTAAGAATATTGAACCTAGCGCACGTGGTGAATACGAAATTACTGACGTGAATAAAGTTTATCTTGAAAAAGGAAAATTAAAAGTTGGTATTTTAAGTAGAGGAACAGCTTGGTTAGATACAGGGACTTTCAATAGTTTGATGCAGGCTGGTCAATTTGTTCAGGTTTTAGAAGAAAGACAAGGTTTAAAAGTAGGCTGTATTGAAGAAATTGCTTGGCGACAAGGGTTTATTAATGATGCTCAATTAGAGGAACTTGCATTACCTTTAGTGAAATCAGGATATGGAACATATTTATTAGAATTCTTAAGACAAAAGAAAAAAGGTGTTAAAATCTAATTTATATAAAGGAATGATTGTTTAAAACCTTTAATTTGTACTTTTGTAAGTTATACAAAGTTTACAAAATCAAACGGAACCAGAATTGGATACTGATAAATCAACCAAAATAGCTTCTATATTGCATAATTCTTTCTCACCAAGAAACTTGCGAGCTAGTATTAATAACCTAAGTTATTTGCCTAGGTGGATCATTATTGCCATTGATATAATGGTTTTGATCTTCTCGTTTACTTTTACCTATATGCTGTTTGAAGGAACAGCATTGGGATATATTATTACTTCCCATCAGTCTTTCTTTGTCTCGAGTCTAATTTGTATCAATATTTTTTTCTTTTGGTTGTTTAGGACATATTCAGGTATTATAAGGCATTCATCTTATATAGATG
Organism: Flavobacterium sp. N502540; assembly: GCF_025947365.1. Taxonomy (NCBI): domain Bacteria; kingdom Pseudomonadati; phylum Bacteroidota; class Flavobacteriia; order Flavobacteriales; family Flavobacteriaceae; genus Flavobacterium; species Flavobacterium sp. N502540. The sequence goes on along the minus strand of NZ_CP110012.1, from coordinate 929,426 downwards.
CTATAAAATTGTTGTTTTCTCAAATGTCAGTTTTGGTGTTTTTCTTGTTTTTTAATTTAGTTTTTGAACTATATACAGGACATAAAGCATTTTTAAACACTGCTCTTTTTATTAATTTGGTATTGTCATTCTGTGGATTGTTTTTATATCGTGTGATCGTAAAACAGACATTTGAATTGTATTTCTCTGAAAAAACAACCACAAAGTTAATCCGAACTGTAATTTATGGAACAGATGCCAATGCAATTTCTGTTGCCAATGCGTTGAAGTTTGAAACTCCTTCGAGATTTAAAATTGTTGGATTTGTCGACAAAAACAATCAGAATGCATCTAAGCGAATGTTGGATCTGCCTATTCTGATTTTAAGGAAAAAATTACCGGCTTTAATGCGTTCCGTAGCTGCAGAAGGTGTTATTATTGCTGATAAAAGTTTGTCTAAAGACGAACAATTAATTATTGTAGACCAGTGTTTAGAGTTTAATTACAGAGTATATACCGTTCCGTTGATTTCGGATTGGGAGAATCAAAAAGAGATTTCTCAAAAAGTAAAAAATATTCAGATTGAAGATTTATTAGAAAGAAAACCTATTGTTCTGGACAGTAAATCAATCTCAAAACAGTTAAAAGACAAAACAGTTCTTATTACTGGTGCAGCGGGATCTATAGGAAGTGAAATTGTTAGACAGGTTCTTGGTTTTAATCCTAAAATGGTTGTTATTTTGGATCATGCCGAAACGCCGCTTCATAATTTGTGTTTGGAAACCGCAACATTTGGTTCCGAATCAAAAATTATTGCCGTAATTGCTGATGTAAGAAGTAAGAAAGCATTGGAAAAAGTTTTCAAAAACTATAATCCCCATGTTGTTTTTCACGCTGCGGCATATAAACATGTTCCATTAATGGAAGAAAATCCGGCACAGGCTATTCATACGAATATTAAAGGAACTAAAAATTTAGCAGACTTATCCTGTAAGTACCATGTTAAAAAATTTGTTATGGTTTCGACAGATAAAGCTGTGAATCCTAGTAATGTGATGGGAGCAAGTAAACGAATTGCTGAAAAATACGTTCAATCTTTATTTTTAAAAAATCAGAGAGAGAATGGTGGAGAGAGTAATACTAAATTCATCACAACACGTTTCGGAAACGTTTTAGGTTCAAATGGATCAGTAGTTCCTTTGTTTACGAAACAGATTGCAGAAGGCGGTCCCGTAACTATAACCCATCAGGATATTATTCGCTATTTTATGACTATTCCGGAAGCTTGCCAGTTAGTTCTGGAAGCTGGGGCAATGGGGAACGGAGGAGAGATTTATATTTTCGATATGGGTAAACCTGTAAAGATTATCGATTTGGCTAAGAAAATGATTAAGCTTGCCGGTTTTATTCCTGATAAAGAAATAAAGATTAAAGTTGTTGGTCTTAGACCCGGAGAGAAGCTTTATGAAGAGTTGTTAAACGATACTTCTAAAACTTTACCAACGTATCACAATAAAATTATGATCGCACAGGAAATTCAGGACGAGTATGAGAATTTACATATCGAGATTGATGAACTTATTGGAATAGCTGATTTTTACGATAATGAAGATATTGTAGCCAAAATGAAAAAAATTGTTCCTGAATTTAAAAGTATGAATTCTACTTTTGAAGTTCTGGATAAGTAATTTCGCAATGTTTGAATTAAGTTTTGATTCTATAATATAAAAGGTGTTTCTTTAGAAAGCACCTTTTTTGCTTTTAAAATGATTTTTAGCGCATAAAAATCCTATTAATTAAAAACTGGAGTAATTATTTGCAGTTAAAAAAATGAATAAATTTTAAGGAATAGCTTTATCAATGATATAGTTGTAGATTGTTCCTGATAAAATAATAAAATGAACAACAATAGCCCCAATGATTGGTTGTTTGAAATAACACCTAAAAATAAGTTCTTTTCGTTAAACTTAAAAGAAGTTTGGCAGTATCGTGACTTATTATTTCTTTTCGTAAAACGTGACGTAATTACGGTTTATAAACAAACTGTTTTAGGTCCGCTTTGGTATCTGATTCAGCCATTGTTTACCTCCGTAACTTTTACAATAATATTCAATAATGTTGCCGGAATTGAGACAGGAACTGTTCCTCCATTTTTATTTAATCTGGCGGGAATAACAGTTTGGAATTATTTTACTGCCTGCCTGACTGGGACATCAGACACTTTTAAGGCTAATGCCGCGATTTTTGGAAAAGTATATTTTCCGAGGATCATTACTCCTCTGTCCGTTGTAATTTCAAATCTTGTAAAGTTCGGAATACAATTTTTTATTTTTATTGGATTCTATATTTTCTACTATTTTCAAGGAGCAGATTTAAGTCTAAACAGTCTTGTTTTATTTTTTCCTGTTTTAATAATCATAATGGGGATTTTAGGATTAGGTCTGGGAATGCTTATCTCAGCGATGGTAACAAAATATCGCGACTTTAGTCATTTAATTGGTTTTGGTATACAATTATTGATGTATTTGTCAGCAGTAATGTATCCTATGGAACTTATTAAAGATAAATTACCGGCTTATGGCTGGCTTGTTGTATATAATCCATTAGCTTATATTATCGAAACTGCCCGTTTCATGTTATTGAATGTAGGTAATATTTCGGTTTTGGGATTGACTTATACTTTAATTGTAACTATAACAATATTTTTTATCGGACTTCTGGTTTTTAATAAAACAGAGAAAAGTTTTATAGATACTGTTTAATTAATGATTTACCATTCAGAATTGGAAAAAGATATAATATTAAAGGCCGAAAACATTTCTAAACAATATCGTTTAGGAGAAGTAGGTACCGGAACCTTGAGTCATGACATTAATCGTTGGTGGCACAAAATAAGAGGTAAAGAAAATCCCTATTTAAAAATTGGGGATACAAATGATCGCTCTACCAAGGGGAGCTCAGATTATGTTTGGGCACTGCAAGACATTAATTTTGAAGTGGAACGAGGAGAAGTTCTCGGAATTATTGGCAAAAATGGAGCAGGAAAATCTACTTTGCTAAAAATCCTTTCAAAAGTGACAGCCCCAACTACCGGAAGTATTAAATATCGTGGACGAATAGCATCTTTATTAGAGGTTGGTACAGGTTTTAACGGAGAAATGACCGGTAGAGAAAATATCTTCCTGAATGGTGCCATTCTTGGAATGACCAAAAAGGAAATTACCTCAAAACTTGATGAAATTATAGAATTTTCAGGTTGTGAACGTTACATTGATACACCAGTAAAGAGATACAGTTCCGGAATGACCGTTCGATTGGCTTTTGCGGTAGCTGCTTTTTTAGAACCTGAAATATTGGTTATTGATGAAGTTTTAGCAGTTGGAGATGCCGAGTTTCAGAAAAAAGCGATCGGTAAGATGCAGGATATATCTAAGGGAGAAGGCAGAACTGTTTTATTTGTAAGTCATAATATGGCGGCAGTAAAGAGTTTGTGTACAAAGGGATTAGTTTTAGTTAATGGGAAAGTAGCAATGCAGGGAGCTGTAGAAGATGCGGTTAGTTATTATTTAAGTAAAGATTTTCAATCCTTGAATAAAAAAGCTTTTTCGTCAGAATATGATAGAGATGAATTTACGTTACATGAAATAAGTTTAAATTCATTAGGTAAAGACACAGATACCCCTTTAGACGAGTATCAAAAAATAGAGATTAATACACTATTCTCTCTTAAAGGCAATTCGAAAAAATTACATCTTACTTATGTTCTAAATAATGAAATGGGCGAACCACTTTTTACTTTTTCTCACGCAAATAATAATTTGAAATTGAGTAGTGGTTTGAATAATATAAAATGCACTTTTCCTGAAGGATTTTTAAATATCGGAACATATTATTTATCCATTTACATAATAGAGAATTCGAAAACGACCCTATTTGTTGAAAAAGATATTATGTCATTTATTGTTCAGGAAGGAGAGCGATCTATTGGCTCATGGATGGGTAAAGAACCAGGATTTATAAAACCTAAATTTGAATGGACAATTCAAAATAATTAAAAGTTAAATGAAGAGAAAAATAAAAAACACACTTAAATTATTTCTTAGAAGTTTAGGTTATACTTTGACTAGAGTAAATGCAGTTAACCCTGCTAAAATTGATATAAATAGTAAAAATTTATTATTGTCCAATTTTTATAATAATTTAAAGAGGTTCAATTTTCAACCAAAGCATATTGTTGATATTGGTGCAAATCATGGAACGTGGACAAGGGAGGTCCTACAATATTTCCCTGATGCATATTACACTTTAGTTGAGCCACAAAACTGGCTTAAAGAATCGGTAAGCGATATTTTAGAAACAAATCCTAAAGTTCAGTTTTACCCTGTTGGCGCTGGAGCGAAAAGTGGATCTTTTCTTTTTACAATTTTGGATCGGGATGATAGCTGTTCTTTCAGATATACTAAAGAAGAAGCGGTAGAAGCAGGATTAGAGCAATTGGAAATTCCGGTAGTAACTTTAAATGAGTTACTATCTAAAAGCGAAATTCCTGTCCCGGATATTATTAAAATCGATGCAGAAGGTTTGGATATCGAAGTATTGAAAGGAGCAAGTGATTTTTTTGGGAAAACTGAAATATTTATGGTGGAGGCTGGAGTAGTAAATAAGATATTTGATAACAGCTTTTTGACATTAATCAATTTCATGGATGAAAAAGGTTATCGGTTATTTGAAATTACTGATTTAAACCGACCCTTCGAAAAACAAGTTTTGTGGCTCGTGGAATTAGTATTTGTTAATAAGAATGGTTTTATCGATTCCCAAATTATCATATAATGATTGCAGTAACCAAAACTTTTCTACCTCCCTTACCAGAATATACAAAACAAATTCAGCGCGCTTGGGATAATGAATGGCTAACCAATAGAGGTGAACTCGTGTTGGAACTTGAAGAAAAATTGAAAGAATATCTGGAAGTTTCAAATATTATAATTACTAACAATGGAACTGTACCCCTACAAATTGCGTTGAAGTTGTTAGGAGATAGAGGTGAAATTATAACCACACCATTTAGTTATGTAGCAACAACGGCATCAATAGTTTGGGAAAGTTGTACGCCAGTTTTTGTAGATATTCATTCAGAATATTTAACCATTGATGAAACGAAGATAGAGGAGGCTATTACATCAAAAACGACAGCAATATTAGCGACTCATGTTTTTGGTAATCCATGCAATGTTATCGCTATCGAATCTATTGCAAAAAAGTATAATTTGAAGGTTATTTATGACGCGGCACATTGTTTTGGTATGCAGTTTAATAACAAGTCTATTTTTAATTATGGAGATATTAGTACTTGTAGCTTTCATGCGACCAAGTTATTTCATACAGGAGAAGGTGGAGCTATGTTTGCTAATGATTTAGATTTAAGGCATAAATTATTTTACTCTCATAATTTTGGACATAATGGACCATTAGCATTTCATGGTTTAGGAATTAATGGTAAAATATCGGAACTGCAGGCTGCTATGGGATTGGCCATTTTTCCTTATATGGATCAAATAATTAGAGAGAGAAAAAATCTAGTCCATTTTTATAACGATAATCTGGATTTTACTAAAGTATATTCTATTAAGATTAGAGAGAATACAGATTGGAATTATAGTTATTATCCCTTAATTTTTGAGAATGAAGGACAATTACTTAAGACTCAAAAAAACTTAAATGACAATGAAATTTTTCCACGACGATATTTTTACCCATCTTTAAATACTATTGAGTATGTTAATAGTGCTAAGATGCCTGTTTCTGAAAGTGTAGCGTCTCGTATAATGTGTTTGCCATTGTATGTTGGTCTACAATTAACGGAGTTAGAAAAAATTGTTTCAATTATTAATACCAGTTTATGTTAATTATAGGAGCTAAAGGTTTTGCGAAAGAAGTTCTGGAGGTAGTGCATCAATTAAAGCAAACGGATAACTTGGTGTTTTATGATGATGCGAATAATGATATAAATGGATTTTTATTTAATAAATTTCCTGTTTTAAAAACTCTTCACGATGCAACGACATATTTTACGACGATAGATAACAGGTTTACAATAGGAATTGGTAATCCAGTATTAAGAAAACAGCTTCATGATAAATTTGTTGCGCTAGGTGGTGTTTTTACTTCTACAATAAGCCCTCTTGCTGTTATCGGTAATTTTGGTAATGAAATTGGAGTAGGGGCCAATATCATGACCGGAACTGTAATCACAGCTGATGTTATTGTTAAAAAAGGTTCTCTAATTAATTTAAATTGTACAATAGGTCATGATTGTATTATAGGTGAATTTGTAGAATTATCCCCAGGAGTGAATATATCCGGAAATTGTGTCCTTGGTGACTATACTGTTTTGGGAACTAATGCAACTGTTTTGCCTAAAGTCAGAATAGGTAAAAATGTTGTTGTTGGCGCTGGTACCGTTGTTACTAAAGACGTTCCTGATAATTGTCTAATTGTTGGAATACCAGGTAAAATTATTAAAGAACTGGAGGAATTGCGATTTTAATAATGAATCGAAATTTAAAAGTAAGTGTTTGTATGATTACTTATGGCCATGAGAAGTTTATTCTTCAGGCTATAGAGGGAGTTTTAATGCAGGAATGTGATTTTGAAGTTGAGCTGATTATCGCTAATGACTGTTCCCCTGATAAAACAGATTTAGTCGTACAGAACGTCTTAAAAAACCACCCCAGAAAATCATGGGTTAAGTACTTTAATTATGCCCAGAATAAAGGGATTATGTCAAATTTATTTTTTGCTTTGGAACAATGTTCAGGAACTTATGTTGCAATGTGCGAAGGAGACGATTACTGGATCACTAAAGACAAACTTCAAAAACAGGTTGATATTTTAGAAAAGAATAAAGAAGTAGGCTTAGTATACTCTAATACAAAGCAATTTATTGAGAAAACAGGACAATTTATAGAATCACCAGCAAGATTTGTGCAAAGCGAGGAAGAGGTGATTCCTGAAATGCTAAAAAGTAAATTTGTTGAATTTGCTTCTACCGTTTTTAGAAAAACAATTTTAGACAGGGTTATAAAAATACTCCGTAAAGAGCTTGAAGGTAAAGTAATAGGCGACACCAGAATAATCCTTGAAACGGTATATAGATCAAGATTGTACCATTTAAACGAAACAACAGCAGTATATAGAATTCTTGAAGGTAGTGCAAGTCATCCTAAAGAAATTGAGAAATACATCTTTGCATTAAAAGACACCTATTTTTGCAGGAAGAGTTTTGTTGAACGAAATAATTTAAACAGAATTTGGCTGTCAGATTCTATTTGTAATACGAATAGAGGATTAATAAATACCGCTTTTGTAAGTAAGAAATATTTAGATACTTTAAAATTGCTGAAAAATCTATTAATTTTAGAAGTTTTTAAATTTTGTAGTTGGAGTGTTTTCAGAAGAAAAATGAAAGCTGATATTTGGTTAAAACTTCTTTTATCACTTGTTGGCCTGGGTGTTTTAAGACAGAAATTAAGATGAAAAAAAAACCTACTGTTAGTGTTTGTATGATTACCTATGGCCACGAAAATTATATTCGTGAAGCAATTAAGGGAGTTCTGATGCAAGAATGTAATTTCGATATAGAACTAATTATTGCAAATGATTGTTCTTTGGATAGGACTGACGAAATTATTAGGGAAATTTTAGAAAATCATCCTAAGAAATATACGGTTAAATATTTTAGTCATGAAACCAATTTAGGGATGATGTCTAATTTTACGTTTGCCACCCGGCAATGTTCAGGAAAATATATTGCACTTTGCGAAGGTGATGATTATTGGACAGATCCTTTAAAACTTCAAAAACAAGTTGATTTTTTAGAGAGTAATCCAGATTATGTACTTTGCTTTCATGCAGTAAATATTTTAAAATTAGATGGTGAGATTGTAGAAGATTTTATTACAAAAGTTCCTGAAAATTATGAGGATATAGAAACTTTAGCAAGATTAGGAAACTATATTCATACTCCATCTGTCGTTTTTAGAAATGTAATAATAAAAATTCCATTTGAATTTTTATTGAGTCCAATCGGCGATTATTTTTTGTATATGTTACTTGCAGAAAAGGGTAAATTGAAATATTTAAAGGAAAATATGGCAATTTATCGATATAATGTTGGGATACATTCTACAAACTCTAAATTAATGAGCATAAAAAAAACGCTTAATTTTTTTGTATGTCTGCTTTCTTATCTTGAAGATGAAAAGTTAAAAAATATTATTCTTGAGAGACAAATGTTAGTCGTAGATAATTTAGAAAAAGTTGTTAGAGAAGAATATGAAAATTATTTTTTGCCTAAAATAATCAGAAAATTAAAGCATATCAGAAAGAAAGTTCGAAGGATACTGCAATAATTGTTTCTTAAATTTTTATTTTTAAATGAACTACACCGTCAGTATTTTTATACTTACCTATAATCAGGAAGAATTTATTTCGCAGACCATAGAAAGTATCTTAAATCAAAAAGTGAATTTTTCCTTTCAATTAGTGATAGGAGAAGATTGTAGTTCTGATAACACCAGAGCCGTTTGTGAAGAATTTGTTCACAGCTATGGAGATAAGATAAAATTGCTTCCAAGTCCTCAAAAGAATATGGGGCTTATCTCCAATTATATGCGAACGATAAAAGAATGTGATGGGAAATATATAGCAATATGTGATGGAGATGATTATTGGACAGATTCTTTAAAACTTCAAAAACAAGTTGATTTTTTAGAACAAAATCAAGAATACAATATCGTTCACACTAATTTGAAGTTGTTGCTTACTGACGGGAGCTTTGAAGAAGTTTTACATCACAAAAAAAACTACAGCTTATCAACCTTTGCAGATTTAATAGAAAACAATACGATTTATTCTGTAACTGCAATGTTTAGGAATATTCAAAAATATGATGCATTGCCTTCCTGGATTTTAAAGTATCCGTATGGAGATTTGCCGACTTATTTATGGACTTTAAAGAATGAAGGTAAAATTTATTGTTTGGAAGATATAACAGCAGTTTATAGACTTAATATCGGAGTCGCTTCAAAATTAGTTAATCAAAAAGAAATAGTAAAGTCAATATTGAAGGATGCTTATGAGGATATAAACTTTAAAAATAAAAGAAAAATCTTTCAAAAACATTTTTACTACCAAAAATGCTTTGAAATCGTTAAGTTAAATAGACAGAAGAAATATTCTAAAGCCTTTTTTAAATTAATACGAGTATGGATTATCACGCCAACTAAATTAAACTCGTTAAGAGTATACTTGAGCTCACTTAAAAAGGAATTGTTTTGATGATAAAAGAGTTTAAAAGGATATTGAAACCAATTTTTAATAGTATACTTGGATGTTTTTACCTTGCTCAATTTGAATTGGTCAAGGGGTATAAAATTAAATCAGCAGAGAATGTTTTCTTTTTTCCTTATTATCATTTAGGTGGAGCTGAACGGGTTCATATTGCAATTTTAAAAGCATTGAAAGATCAAAAATGTACTATTGTTTTTACACATGGTTCTGCAACAAAAAGTTTTTATAAAGAATTTAAATCTTGCGGAAATGTTATTGAATTGAATCCAATTTTGAATAAAAAAAACAGATGGGTTAATCATAAACTGCAAAATAAAATTATTCAAATAATTAATTCGAGCAAGTCAGTTAAAACGATATTTGGCTGTAATACAGATTATTATTATGACATATTGCCCAAAATTAAAGGAACAATTATAAAAAACGACCTGTTTCATAGTTTTGTAGAAAATGATCGCCGTGAAGATGCGATTGTAAATTCAGCACCGTTAATTACAAATCGAATTGTTATCAATGAGGCAGCCAGGCAAGATATTCTAAAGTTTTATTTAAAATACAAAGTTGATTCTTCTTATTCTGATAAACTGCAAATTATAGAAAATGGAATTGAATTCGATGAAGCTGTTTTTGGCGAAAAAAAAGAGGATAAGTTTAAAATCGGTTTTATTGGAAGATGGTGTGAAGAGAAACAGCCATTAGTTTTTCTGGAAATTGCAAAAAAAGCAAGGAGCAAATATCCTTTCATTTCTTTTGTAATGGCAGGGTCGGGGATGAAAAGCAATTTGGATATAATTGTGGCATCCGGTGTTGATTTTTTGGGTGAAATAACAGACAAAACGATTTTGGATAAATTGTATAAAGAATTGCACTTGGTTCTTTTGCCTTCTTTATATGAGGGATTCCCAATGGCTATTATGGAATCAATGGCTTATGGTGTTATCCCAATTTCAACAAATGTTGGGGGTATTAGTGAACATATTTCTAATCATGAAAATGGAATTTTAATTGAAAGTATTGAAGAAGAACAAATTATTAATGATTTTGTATTTGAAATTGAGAAAATGATTTTGTATAAAAAACAAAGAGAGACTATTTCAAAAAATGCATTTGAATACTCAAGAGCAAACTTTGGGATTGAGAAATTTAATGACAGCTACAGAAAGTTATTTTAACTCTTAGTTTTGTATAAAAAACTTATAAATTCAACAATAGATTATGATAACCTTAGTCCTAACGAATCGTAATCGTGATTTACGTATCGTAAAAAAATGTCTTGATTCGCTACAGCAACAGAATACAGCTAGATTTACTTGTTTTCTGGTTGATTATGGAAGTGACTTAGATTATTTGCCGGAGCTAAAGGTATTGTTATTGCAGTTCCCAAAAATAACATTTATTTCATGCCCCGTTTCCGGGCAGCTATGGAACAAATCCCGTGCAATAAATATTGCTTTGCAGCAAGCCACCTCAGAATATTTTTTGGTAGGGGATATAGACTTGATTTTTAGTCCAAATTTTATTCAAAAATGTTATGATTTAATGACAGTTGATGAGGTGCATTATTTTCAGTATGGATTCTTATCTCAGAAGGAATCCTTGTTAGATAAAGAATTCAAAGATTATAAAGTTGATTTTGCAGGAAGCGATGAGGTCACCGGGACAACTATTTTTCCAACTTCGGCATTAAAAAAGTTAAACGGTTACGATGAATTTTATCATGGATGGGGAGCTGAAGATACCGATATTCACATTCGAATGAAAAATGCAGGATTAAAGGTTACTTTTTATGATCAGAAAATTTTAATAAAACACCAATGGCATCCAAAGGCTTATCGAAGTAAGCAAAGTCAGCATCCATTTCAGAGCCAGCTAGAGCGTATAAATCAATTTTATATGCATCAGACCCTTCAAAGTAAAAGAACAGTAATAAATGACAAACTGGGTTTTGGCAAAGAAACAGTATTTTCAGAGTATGAAAAACTTGATCAAAAAGCAGATTCCGATCTTCGTTTAAATAATTCCCAAATAATTTTAGAAGCACTTTTTGCTCAAATGGATAATTTTTCAGGTGAGACAGTTCAGATTACCATTGAAAAAGTTTCATTTTCGGTTCTATTAAAAAGTAGAATTAAGCAGTTATTAGGGAGAAAATATTTATCCTATATACCAATGGAAAATATAAATAATACAATTTTACTTCAAATTATTAAAACTTACAGAAACAATCCTTATCGATATACTTTTGATCGTCAAAAAAATATCATTACTCTAATCATCCGATTTTAATTATGAAAATTGTAATGGTTTCAATACCATCACTTCATTTTTTTCGATGGGCTGATCAGTTGAAAGATTCAGGACATGAGGTGTTTTGGTTTGATATTTCGGGGATGGCCGTCAAATCCGATAAATTGAGTTGGCTGCATCAGAAAGTAAATTGGAAATTGAAATACAATTTTCCCGGAAGAATATTTGCAAAAACTCATTTTCCTAAGACCTATAAATTTTTGCAGCGTTACAATGAACATGAGACAGCTGCTGTTTTTGAAAAATATCTAAGTGAAATTCAACCAGATGCAGTCCATAGTTTTGCTTTGCAGTTGTCAGGTTTGTCTATATTACCTGTAATGAACAAATACCGCAGCGTAAAATGGATTTTTTCATCGTGGGGAAGCGATGTTTTTTATTCTAAAGAAATCGGAATTGAAGATAACAAAGCTGAAGAATGTTTTAAAAGAATCGATTACTTAATTACAGATTGTAATCGTGATTACAAAATTACTTTAGAGAAAGGTTTCATGAAAACTTTTTTAGGAGTTTTTCCTGGAAATGGAGGAGTCAATTTTGATACAATACCATCAGAGTTAAATGATAGCCAAAGAAAGATTATTTTAATCAAAGGTTATAATGACGAAATTGGCCGAGGGATAAATATAGTTAAGGCATTCGATGAAGAACTAATTTCATTAGTAGAAAATTATGAAGTTGTTATTTTCGGAGCAGATGAAACGATACAAAAGTATATTGCCCAAAATAATAGGTTTAACAAACTAAAATGTACATTGTATTTAAAGAATAATTTTATTTCTAATGTCGATTTAATAAGTTTGATGGGTACAAGTTATATTTATATCGGTAACAGTCTTTCAGATGGTATCCCTAATGCATTAATTGAAGCAATGGGAATGGGAGCTTTCCCTATTCAATCTAATCCGGGTAGGGTTACAGAAGAAATTATAGAGAATGGTGTAAACGGATTTTTGATAAATGATGCAGAAGATATAGCCGAAATAAAACGCTTAATAATTAAAGCTATAAATAATAAAAAAATAATTACCCGTGCTTTATTGTACAACATAGAAAATGTTAGAAATAAATACGATAGAGTAAAAGTAAGAGAACAGATTTTAAAATTATATGGAGAAATTGCTTGTGAGATTAATAAATAAAATTAAAAATTTCAATAAATCTAAAAAGCAAGTCAGCAATGCTGAAGATAGATTAGAGAAAATAACTGCATTGCGATCAGAAAAAAAATCCGACATTGAAAGATGGAGTCAGAACGAAGAGCTTTATGAAGACTGGAATGAAAGAACAAAAATATTAGGTGATTATATTCACCCTAATGCTACTATTCTTGAATTTGGAGCTGGAAATATGATTTTGAAAACTTATTTAAAAAATTATTCAAAATATACTCCATCAGATATTCTAAAGAGATTTGAAGAAACGGTAGTATGTGATTTAAATGAGCCAATTTCTCTAGATTTATTGGAGTATAATACGATCGTTTTTAGTGGAGTTTTGGAATATGTTTATGATATTGAAAATGTATTTAAACAAATTAAATCGAATACAAAACAAATTGTCTTGTCATACTGCTGTTCAGATATAGTAAAACTAACAAGAGAAAAGAATGGGTGGTTAAGTGATTACACTAGACCAGAGTTAGAACAAATATTCAAAAAGTACGATTTTGAAGTCGAAAGTTATACAGAGTGGAGACAACAATCTATTTATAATTTAAAACGAATAATCTAAATAGTTATGAAAAAGACAGCTATTATTCCGCTTAGAAAAGGATCAAAAGGAATACCTGGTAAAAATAAAAAAAAGATGTTAGGCCGTCCACTTTTTTCATGGGTATTGACCGAAGCTATTTTTTCTGATTTAGATGAAATCTATGTTTTTACGGACGATATCGAAATCATTACGTTTATTAAAAAAGAATATTACTGGTCACCAAAAGTAAAGGTAGAATTACGTGGAGAGCAGAATGCAAATGATACTGCTTCGACAGAAAGCGTTATGATAGAATTTGCAAATGAGGTAACGAACGATTTTGATATTTTTTGTTTGCTGCAAGCGACATCTCCAATGACAACTTCAGAAGATATTAATGCAGTTTTAAATGAGATTATTACCCATAAAAAAACAGCTGCATTGACAGTGGTTAATACACATCGTTTTACATGGAATTCAGAAGGGACGCCACAAAATTATGACATTTTTAATCGCCCGAGACGACAGGATTTTGAGGGTTTACTTATTGAAAACGGAGCTGTTTATGCCACTACGAAAGAGGCTTTTCTGGAAACTAAAAATCGTGTAAGCGGAACTATCGGATTAGTAAAAATGGAGGAAACCAGTTTGGTTGAAATCGATTCGATGACCGATTGGAAAATTGTAGAAGAACTTTTAGTAAACCGGCTTAAAAAAAGCAAATCACATCAGCGTATCGATTATTTAGTTTTGGATGTTGACGGTGTTTTTACAAATGGACAAGTATTTTATGCAGCTGAAGGAGAATTGGCAAAAGCATTTGACATGCGTGACGGAATGGGACTTGAGATATTACGCCAGCATAAGGTGGAAGTAATAGTTATGACGTCTGAAAATTCTGAATTAGTAGCCCAGCGAATGAAGAAACTTCAGATATCAAATACATTTTTAGGAGTTAAGGATAAATACTCGTTTTTGAGGCAATTTATTAAAGATAGAAATAGTAGTTTTGCCGCCGTTGCCTATATCGGAGATGATGTGAACGACCTGACTAATATTTGCAGTGTAGGATGGTCATTTACTCCGGCTGATGCAACAGAAATAGTAAAACAAAAAGCAGATTATCTGCTCACTAAGTCTGCAGCTGCAGGTGCTATTAGAGAAGCATGCGAGAAAATAATTGCCTACAATGAAAGATATGAATAGTTACAAAAAGCCTTATGTTATTGCTGAAATTGGATGTAATCATAAAGGAGAAATTGAAATAGCAAAAGAGCTAATCAAAATTGCTAAAATATTTTGCAATGCGGATGCGGTAAAATTTCAAAAGAGAAATAATAAAGAATTATTGACGGAAGTGCAATATAATGCCCCTCATCCAAATGCTTCTAATTCCTATGGTGATACTTATGGTGCGCATCGTGAATTTTTAGAGTTTGATTTAGCACAGCATGCAATTCTAAAACAATATTGCGAAGAAATTGGAATTGTGTATTCAACTTCTGTTTGGGATACAACTTCTGCAAAAGAAATTGCTTCTTTAAAACCGGAGTTTATTAAAATTCCATCAGCGTGTAATAATAATTACGAAATGTTATCCTGGCTTTGTGAAAATTATAGTGGAGAATTACATATTTCAACCGGAATGACCACAAAAGAAGAAACAGATGATTTAGTAAATTTCTTTATTCAAAAAAACAGAAATCAGGATTTAGTATTATACAATTGTACGTCGGGATATCCGGTACCTTTTGATGATGTATGTTTATTAGATATTAATATTCTAATTCAAAAATATGGAGACAAAGTAAAACACATTGGGTTTTCAGGTCACCATTTAGGTATTGCAGTAGATATTGCAGCTTTTACTTTGGGAGCAAACATCATCGAACGTCACTATACCATCGACAGAACATGGAAAGGAACCGATCATGCAGCTTCACTTGAACCAATGGGTTTACGCAAACTGTCAAGAGATTTAAATGCAGTTCATCAAGCGTTGACATTCAAAAAAACAGATATTCTGGCGATCGAGCAAGTGCAGCGGGATAAGCTTAAAAACCAAAAAGTTTAATCTCTTAGTCTATGAAAAGTATTCGGCTTTTTTGGTGGAATGAAAGAATTATTCAAGGGAAGACGAAAGAGAATTATGGTGATTTATTAGGGAAATATTTAGTTGAAAAGATTTCAGGAAAAAAAGTAATTTTTGCCTGGCCCAAAAAAAATAGAATTGCGGATTTATTTAATCCAATATATGTTACAATTGGAAGTATTTTAACCAATGTCAATCATAAATGTATTGTTTGGGGAAGTGGAATAATCAGCAAAGAATATCCAATTAAGAAAGCCCAATTTTTGGCAGTTAGAGGCCCGTATACGCGTAACTTTTTGTTAGAACAAAATCATGAAGTTCCCGAAGTTTTTGGAGATCCGGCTTTATTACTGCCTCGTTATTTTAATCCCCCAACAGAAAAAAAATATCGTTACGGAATTATTCCACATTATGACGACGCCGTTTTTATTGAAGCGATGAATCTGGAAACAGATGACATTTGCGTTCTTAGTATGATGACAAATGATATTGAAGGTAAAACCATCGAGTTTTTGCAATGTGAAAAAATTATTTCATCGTCTTTGCACGGTATCATTGTAGCACACGCTTACGGAATCCCGGCGGTTTGGCAGCGATTTTCAGATAAAGTTTTTGGAGATGACATCAAATATCAGGATTATTTTGAATCGGTAGAATTAGAAAATTACAAGCCTGAAATTAGATTAGATCCTTATAGTGCAAAAGAACTAGAAGCATTATTTGAACAGTTTCCAAGTCTACCAAAAGAAAATGTTTTAGAGAAGCTTAGAGACGGGCTAATGGAAGTTTGTCCTTTTGCTTAATGGTTTTGTTTATAAAAAAGAATTTAGAGTTTTTGAATAAGTAATTATTTGAAAAAGAAAATACACATGAAAAATAATATTTTTATCTTTTTGCCTGATGGTGTCGGATTGAGGAATTTTGCTTTTACAAAGTTTAAATCGATAGGCGAAGAGAATAATTTTAAAATTACGTACTGGAATAATACCCCTTTTTCACTTAACGGAGAGTTAAATTATGATGAGGTAAAAATTAAAGATCAAAAGATCCATCCTTTGACAACTGTTTTTGCCCGTGCCAGAAAACGAATTGAACTAAATATTTTTGATAAGAAATATAAAGAAACAGTTTATAATACTTACAATTTTCCTCAAAGTTACAGTTCGGTTACAAATGCAGCAAAAAGTATTTTAGTAGATCTTTTGGTTTTCTTTGGTTCTAATACCGCAGGAAATAAATTTGTTCGTGAACGTATTAAAAAATTGGAACGAAAATCATCTAAATATCAAAGCTGTAAATTGCAATTGCAAGAAAATAAACCCGATTTTATTTTTTGTACTAATCCGAGACCAACTCAGGCAATTGCACCAATTTTAGCTGCTAAAGACTTAGGAATTCCAACGGGAACTTTTATATTTTCATGGGATAATTTACCAAAAGCAACAACCCTAATCGAAACCGATTTTTATTTCGTCTGGAGCGATCACATGAAGAAAGAACTTCTGATGTATTGCCCTTATATTGCTTCGGAAAAGATATTCGTAACCGGAACACCACAATTTGAAAGTCATTTCGATTCGACTTTGATACAATCGAAAGAAGACTTTTTTGCAGAGCACAAATTAGATTTGGGCAGGAAGTATATTTGTTTTTCTGGTGATGACATTGTTACATCACCTCTGGATCAATATTATTTAGAAGACTTGGCCATCTCAGTTCGTGAATTGAATAAGCAAGGATATTCTTTAGGAATCATTTATCGTAAATGCCCGGTTGATTTTACAGATCGTTATGATGCAATTTTAAAAGAATATCAGGATGTCATTGTTTCAATTGATCCATTGTGGCGGCCAGTTGGTAAAAACTGGAATGAAATTATGCCTTCAAAAGAAGATTTTGCGCTGCAATCTAATATTTGCGAACATACTGAATTCGTTGGGAATATTGCTTCATCTATGGTTTTTGACTTTGTTGCTCATAATAAATCATGTTTGTTTTTTGATTACGAGCAGCCTCAATTAAAAAAGGGAATTAGAGACATAGGGCAAAACTATAATTATATTCATTTTCGCTCAATGCCTTCAAAAGAAGCTGCATTATGGATAAGAAGTAAAGAAAATTTAACT
This sequence comes from Flavobacterium sp. N502540, assembly GCF_025947365.1. Lineage (NCBI taxonomy): Bacteria > Pseudomonadati > Bacteroidota > Flavobacteriia > Flavobacteriales > Flavobacteriaceae > Flavobacterium > Flavobacterium sp. N502540. The sequence continues at coordinate 911,873 of NZ_CP110012.1, read as the reverse complement.
CAAACGGTTAAAGATATTATAGATGCAAGGTCATCAAGCGTTTTCGAAGGTAAAAAATGGTTTGAAGTAATAGTCGGACCAAATCCTACTATTGCGTCAGATAAGATTTGGAATAGTATAGATAGAATTTTAAAACAATAGGAAAGCGTTGAAAAGATTCGTGTTATTTATATTAAAAATTCTAATAGTGATGTTTTCCTTAGCAGCATTATTAGATGTTGGTTATACCTATTTAAATACGCGATTCGTTAATACTACTAAGTTTAATTTCATAAAGAATCAGAAAGGCAAGCATTTCGATTATGTTTTCGTGGGATCTTCAAGAGTTATCAATGACATAAATGCAAAGATTGTAGATTCTTGTTTGAAGGTCAATAGTGTTAATTTTGGAATAATGGACGCAAGGCCTAAAGATATTTTGACAGTATTAAAACTTTTGCAGCTATACGAAATTAAGTATGATTCAGTTTTTATTCAGACAGATTATTATTACAATTCCTCTGAGAGATCAAATTTTTTATATATCGATATGATGCCTTTTATTAGGGAGGATATTTCAATAAAAAACTATTATGAAGAGGAAGGTGATTTTTTATTATTGTACTACTGCCCTTTTTATAGATTCTGTAAAAATGATTCAAAGTTAGGAGTAAGAGAATTGTTAGCATCTCTAAGAAGGAAAAATCAATTTGAGGAGAGCAAAGGATTTGTGTCTCTTTATGGTTTTGGAGATAAATGGCAGAGAACTTTGCCAGACACGATTACGGAGTACAATAAATACAATAAACAGATATTAAAATTCCTGAGAGATAATAAGATAAAATCAAAATTTTTTGTTTCGCCTTTTAGGAATGATACTCAAAATTTAGGCTTTATTCAATTATTGTCAGGAAAATACCCTGGACTTTGGGATTTTTCAAAATCTATTCCGGATGATACTAAATTTAAAAATGGGTATCATCTTAACGAACGAGGAGCCAAAGAATTTTCAATAATTATGTCACATAAAATTAAATCCGAAAGATAATATATTAAGTATGTTTTTTAATTCCCTTGCTTTTGCTATTTTTTTACCAATCGTTTTTTCCTTATATTGGTTCGTTTTTAATAAAAACAAGAGCACTCAAAATGCTTTATTAATTGTTGCCAGCTATTATTTTTATTCCTGTTGGGATTGGAGATTTTTGTTTTTGTTAGTTTTTTCAACTTTTCTGGATTACTATACTGGAATTCAGATTGAAAAAGGAAAGTCTGAAAAAAGCCGTAAGTTTTGGTTCTGGCTTAGTATTTTGGTCAATTTAGGATTTTTAGGAATCTTTAAATATTACAACTTTTTTGCCTCTTCGTTTTCCGAATTGTTAAATTCGGCAGGGCTAAAAGTAAACCCATTTTTATTGAATGTAATCCTTCCAGTTGGAATTTCATTTTATACTTTTCACGGATTATCATATGTTATTGACATCTATTATAAACGTATTAAAGCGGAATATAATTTTGTCGATTATTCTTTATTCGTGAGCTATTTTCCACTCTTGGTAGCAGGACCAATAGAAAGAGCTACCCATTTATTGCCACAGGTAAAAGTAAAAAGAGAGTTTGATTTTGAAAAGGCCAAAGAAGGGGTTTGTCAAATTATTTGGGGTCTCGTAAAAAAAGTTATCGTAGCAGATACTTGTGCTACTTATGCGAATGCCATTTTTGATAATTATACATCAATGAATACATTTTCTTTAATTTTAGGGGCGGTTTACTTTGCTTTTCAGATTTATGGAGACTTTTCAGGTTATTCAGACATTGCTTTGGGAGTGTCAAAATTGTTTGGTTTAGATCTGCTGCGAAATTTCAATTATCCATACTTTTCAAGAGATATAGCAGAGTTTTGGCGTCGTTGGCATATTTCACTTTCCTCATGGTTTCGGGATTATTTATATATTCCTCTCGGAGGAAGTAAAGGTGGAATCTGGATGAAAATCAGGAATACATTTATCATTTTTGTAGTTAGTGGTTTTTGGCATGGAGCCAATTGGACTTATGTTGTATGGGGATTTATAAATGCTGTTTATTTCCTTCCATTACTTTTATCAAATAGTAATAGAAATAATATAGATGCTATTCAGCTGAAATTTAATTTTGATTCTGTAAAAGTTGTAATCAGTATCGTTTGTACTTTTTTCCTTACCTGTATAGCTTGGGTTTTCTTTAGAGCCAAAACGATTACAGATGCTATTTCGTATTTAAAGCGAATTGTGACAAATAGAGATTTTAAATTTCAGTATTTAGATAATGAACGTTATAGTTATGAGTTGCTACTTTTGTTAGGAATATTTGTTTTAATCGAATGGAATAATAGAACTAAGGAAGAACCTCTCTCTGGTAATAGAAATATCCTTAAAATAGCCCTGGCAATAGGGGCAATCATGGCTTTTGGTACTTTTTCAGATTATAAAGAATTTATATATTTTCAATTTTAATGAAGCGTTTTTTAATTTATACAGCCAAAATAGTAATTACGATTTTTTTAATTGCATTGGTTTTGGACGGAATTTATACCTATGTTTTTTTGAAATCTAAAAATAGAGGGAAAATAGAAACCGTTGTTAATTCTAAAGCAAAAAGATATGATGTTGTAATCTTGGGATCATCAAGAGCCAATAATCATTTTGTAGCTCCTATGTTTGAAGAAAAAGGGTTGAAAGCTTTTAATTATGGAATGAGCGGATCACATTTATTTGAAAGTGCACTTATGCTAAAGCTTATGATAGAGCGAAAGTATCAAATTAAAAATATTATTCTTGAAGCTGATCTAAATCTATCGAGTATTGATCAGTCAGAAGGAATTGCCTGTGCCTATTTACCCTATATTCATTACTCTGAAATTGTAAAGAAACATTTTCAAACTCAAAAGAATTTTAATGAACTGTATTATATTCCATTTTATAGGTATATAAAATACGGGGAAAAAATAGGATTCAGAGAAATGTTTTTCACGGGAATTCAAAAAAGAACGAATGCTTCAGATAATTTAGGTTATTATCCATTAGAGAAGCATAAAAACGGAAATATGAAAAATAATATTGTCAATCTGAATCCGCTGCCTCACAATAAGTATTATGAAGAAATTAAAAAGATTTGTAAACAAAACAAGATCAATTTAATTACTGTGATGACACCTATGTGTGAAAATGTTGTGGGAATGAATTATTTTGACAAAGTAAAAAAAATGTATCCTGAAATTTATAATTATGAAAATGTCGTTGTAGAGGATAAATATTTTTCTTCATGTGGACATATGACTGATGAAGGAGCGAGAATATTTACAGCCCGAATCATAAAAGATTTTTTTAATAAGTAGATGCATATAGCCCTTTTAACTCCGGAATTTCCCCATGCAAAAGTGGAACATGCTGCTGGTATTGGAACCAGTATAAAAAACCTCGCTACCTCTTTAGTTAAGAAAGGAGTAAGTGTTTCTGTTTTTGTTTATGGACAAAAAACAGAGGAAATAATTATAGAAAATCAAATTAGAATTCATTTAATTAAAGAGAGAAAATATTCTTTTTTAGGTTGGTTCTTTCATAGAAAATACATTCAGAAATATTGTAATGCTGTAATAAAAAAAGAAAGTATATCTGTAATTGAAGCACCGGATTGGACAGGAATTACGGCTTTCATGAAATTTAGAATTCCTTTAATAATCCGTTTTCACGGAAGTGACACCTATTTTTGCCATTTGGAAAACAGAAAACAGAAACTTAAAAATTTTTGGTTTGAAAAATGGGCTCTGAATCGTGCAGCAGCTTTTATTGCGCCTACAAGTTTTGCAGGGAATCTCTCGAAGAAACTTTTTGGAATAAATAATAAAGAAATAAAAACAATCCATTACGGGTTAGAACTGCAAAATTTTACCAATAATTCTCCAACTATTTATGATAAGGGTCTACTTTTATATGTTGGAACTTTAATTCGAAAAAAGGGAGTTTTAGAATTGCCTCAAATTTTTAACCAAGTACGTAAAGAGTTTCCCAATTTAAAGTTGGTTTTAATTGGAGGTGATTCCTATGATATAAAAACAAATTCGGGCTCAACATGGCAATTGATGCAAAGTAAATTTAAAGATGATGATCTGAGAAATGTAGATTATCTCGGTAAAATTCCATACAATGAGATTGAGCATTATATCAAGAAAGCAAATGTTTGTGTATTCCCTACTTTTGCTGAAACTTTAGGAATGGTAACCATTGAAGCTATGGCAATGCAAAAAGCAGTTGTTAATAGTAATATCGGTTGGGCTCAGGAACTTATTGTCGATGGCGAAAGCGGTTATTTAGTACATCCGGCCGAGCATGATTTGTTTGCAAATAGAATTACAACATTACTTAAAGACGAGTCACTTTGTTTAAAAATAGGAGAAAACGCCAGAGAAAGAGTAGAAGCTAAATTTGATATTAATAAAATTGTACAAGAAAATATTGAGTTTTACAGAAGAATAATTAGTAAAAATTTGCAACCACAATGATAATTGTTTATCATAAAGAAAATAAAGTCGTTGAGGTAGAGTTTGAAAAGAAAACGATATGTGTTTCTCAGATGAATATTGCAAAAACACTATTCGAAATGGCTGCCTTGCATCCTCAAAGTTTAATAGTTTGGTGTCATATTGATTTTAGATCAAGTTTAAATGTTTCAAAATTTCAGGATATTTTTCATCATTCTAAAATAATGGCATCTTACAGTCCATTTTTTAAAACATTCTTACCGGATTCTATTGGCTACGTGGAGGAATCGCCATTTATAAAAATTAATAGGAAGGTTAATTATCCAACCTGGCAGACCAGCAGTTGGGTTGGAGGACTTAATGCAGCTGTTTTAGTAGCGCTGAATGGAAAAATAAAAGCAACTTTTAACTTTGATTATTTCTTACATTCTTTAGCAAAATTAGCAATGGAGACAGGGCTATTTTGTTACTCAGATCCAACATTATTAATTGATAATTCAACAGAATTAAAAGAGAAGAGAAACAATAGCTATATTTTATTTCGATTTGTTAAGCAGCATTATCGAACCCGTTGGGTATTTTTATTGTTCATGAATTTGTTATTGTATAAAAGAAAATTTGCTATTTTTCCATTAATCCACTGTTTCATTTATCGCAGAAGAAAACTTGCTGATGATTCATTGGAGCAAATTCAGGTTCAGTCAACAAAAAATATATTTAGTACCAAAACTATAGATGTAATAATCCCAACCATAGGAAGAAAGCAATATCTATATGATGTTTTAAAAGATTTATCAGTACAGAGTCATCTGCCTAAAAATGTGATCATAGTAGAGCAAAATACCAATGTAGAAAGTAGTTCCGAGCTTGATTATCTTAAAGAAGAAAATTGGCCTTTTGGAATAAAGCACATTTTTACGCATCAGCCGGGTGCTTGTAATGCGAGAAATGTAGCTTTAAAAGAGGTGAGTAACGATTGGGTTTTTATGGCCGACGACGATATTAGAATTAAAGAATCATTTTTGAAAGAAGCTTTTGTTCAAATAAATAAATTTGGACTTGACGAGATTACGTTTGCCTGCAATGAAGCCATGTATGATAATAGTAAAGAAAATTACAGTAATATACAATGGGAAACATTTGGGTCTGGCTGTAGTATTGTAAAGCGGCAATCTATAGAAAATATTAGATACCGAAAAGGTTTCGAATTTGGTTATGGTGAGGATACTGATTTTGGTATGCAATTGCGAAATAAAGGTGTAGATATTATTTACTTCACGCAGCCTGAAATTTTACATTTAAAAGCTCCGATTGGTGGCTTTAGAACAAAACCCGTGCTAGAATGGCAAAATGATAGCATTCAGCCGAAGCCTTCTCCTACAGTAATGTTGTATAAACAATTACATTTAACAGAGGAACAAATAAATGGATATAAAATGATTCTGTTTTTTAAATTTTACAAAGTTCAAAATACTAAGAATCCGGTACGTTATTACAAGAATTTCCAAAAACAATGGAAACAAAGTTTGTATTGGGCGAATCAATTAATTACGAAATAAATAGCTTGATACAATCTATAACTATTATAAGACTCTCGGAAAGTCATATACCTGCATTTGATAAGCAATCACACAAAGTGAGTATTGATTTATCTCTGGCTGGCCTTTCAGATTGTAACGCATTCGATATAAAAATCGCTTTTTCAGAGCCAATAGCAGAGTTTCGCAATCATGATTATACCTGGAAAAAGCGTAAAGAATATTATGTAGCAAATGAGTTTAGTCCAAAAATAATAAAATTACAGAATGGTCAAATCGTACAATCTAATTTAACTTTTGGGGTTTGGGAAATTGATCCTAAAGAGCCGACAATTTTGCTTTGGCGTTTTAACCCGGAATATGCTTCTCCGATTGTAAATTATTTAGGAGATGAAAATAGAAAAACTATTTCTTCAGCAAAACAAAAGTTCAAGTTTAACGAAAGCCCGGCATTATTATTTCCTAAGGTTCATGTGATTGAGTTTAGTAGATCTAAAATTCCTTTTTCGGCTATTGCTTGTTTTACAGATCACTGCGATTTTGATACAGCCGAAAATTTATCAGTTCAGAGGCGATTTTTCAAAGAGCACGAAATAAAAGTAACAAAAGGATTTTTTTTAAATCATTTTTCAAAACGAGAGGAAAATGCATCTTTTCAGAATCAAAAGGAGGAGCTCTTAAAATGGAAGGATGATGGGCATGAATTGTGTTATCATTCTCTTTCACAATCGATCAAGCCAAATGCTGAAAGTTTCGACGATTTTAAGAAATTTGTTCCGCCATTAAGCGATTTGAAAGTTTGGATAGATCACGGATATCAACCATATAATTTCTCCCTTTTTAAAAAAAATAATATTCCTGAAGAAGATTTTAGTAACCTTTTAAAAGATAAAGAGATTAATGTTCTCTGGAATTATATTGACTCAGGAACTGCAGCAGACGGAGTAATAAATCAGTTAAATAAAGAACATTTTACTTTATCCAGCTTTCTAAAAGGAACTAAAGATTTTAAATGGATCAAGCAAATACAGTTGATGATTAAAAACATTGTTTTTCATTATTATAACGATGAGAATATGATATTGAAGTATAAAGAAACAGCGAAAAATTTCAAAAAAGTATTTTTTCAAAAAAGGCTTGCCTCATTTCTTCCCTTAATAAAAGATTTTTTTAGATTAAGCGGCTCTATTTTGGCAGTCTTCTTATTATGGAAGACCAATAAAATAAAACCTTATAAATTGGCAAAGTATTCTCCAATTCTATTTAAACATTATATAGCACAAAAAGAGTTTTATGTTTTTCAGACATTAGAACTGTTAGATTTTAGAAAAGCATTATCGAAAGAAAATGTTACTACCCTGATCAATGAAAAAGGCGTTTTTATAGCACATACTTATTTCTCAGTTCCAATGAAATATCATGAAGGAAGATTGATGTTAACTGAAAAACAAATAAATAGAGAAATAGAAGAAGGATTTAAGTTCTTGTCTGATAAAATTAAAAATAAAGAAATTTGGAATCCGACGCTTATGCAGTTAATAGAATATTGGCAGGGTTTTGAAAAAGTAGTGCTGGATATTGATTCTGATGGCGATACTTTTGTTAAGAGTGAATCTGATTTAATCTTTAGAAAATTTACCTGATGCAGATCCTTTTTACTAAAGAAAGTTATTGGCTCGACAAATGGGATGAATTTGTTAGTAACAACAATAGAGGAAATCATTTAATACTTTCAGATTGGTTAGCATCTTATAAGTCGTATGGTTTTGATTTTGAGTTAGGAATATGTCTTGACAATGATGAAATAGTGGGAGGTCTAGGAGCTGTAATTGCAAAAATGGGATTCTTTAAGTTTTACATTGTTCCTCATGGCCCTATTTTTAATGAAGGTTTTGAGAACATTATTGCATTTGTGATTAAAGAACTGGTAAAACGTGCAAAAAAAGTAAAATGTTGTTACTTGCAATATAGTTTACCATTTTCTAATGATGCCGCAATTGCATCTTATTCGTATGGATCAGATTTAAAAGATCAAATAGAAGGCTTAGGATCAAATGGAAATTTATTTAAATATGTTTATAGTTCATACGGAATAAATTGGTTGAGTTTTAATGAAACAACGTCTGCAGAAGAATTGTTACAGAAATTCACCATACAGGCAAGACGTAATATTAATTTGGGTTATAGAAATGATATTCAAATAGGATATCCAAAAAGTGAAGAGGATTGTAGGTTAGCCTATAAATTAATTGAAGATAATGCAAAACAGAGCAATTACTCCGTTCGGGCATTCGAAGACTTTAAAACCACAATATTAAGCCTGATCGATAAAAACAAAGCATTTTTACTGACAGTTAGTTTTAATAATGAAATAAAAGGAGCTGCATTTATTGTTAATTGTGGTAACTATTTAAGTTACATTTCGGGAGGTACGAAAAAAGAAAAACCGGACTTAAATATTGGTTACATCATTCATTGGGAAGCGATAAAAAAGTCATACGAGCTAGGTTTTAGAGGTTATAACATATCTATGGGAGGCTCTCAAGGAGTTCTGGATTTTAAAGCAAAATTTATGGCCGAACCCATTTTTTTTGATCACCCGCACTATCATTTAATAATCAGGTCAGGGATTTTTAAAATGTATTTATTTTTAAATGAGTATTTTAAGAAGAATAAAGCAAAAATATCTAGGATTTTAAAAAGAATCAAATAATATTTAAATGAAAATTGAAAACAAGAATTTTTGGGAAAGAGAAGATATTATCGCTACGCAGGAGGTACTGACATCTATTTCGGATTTTGAACATTTTATGTTTGAAAACAGTTTAAAACGTTATGATAAAAAAGGAAAAATAAACCGGATAAAAGTTTTTGGTTGTGGAACCGGTAGAGAACTTAAAGGTATTGCAACGGTTTATGCTCCAAATAAAATTGTTGCCTCTGATATTTCGGATAATATGATTGAGAAATGTAACGAGAACTTAAAAGTTTGGAGTATTGATGGAATTACTACTACTATTGTTGGCGATGCAAAAGATTTTGATAAACTCGTGAACGAATTTGAATTAGTAACCATATTAAACAGTATGTTAACCTATGTTCCTCTTCGGAAAGACCGTTTGAAAATTTTTAAAAACAGCCATCAGATTTTGGTTGAAGAGGGCGTTTTAATAGGTACCGTGCATAACCAAATTGGGGTTTTAGCGAAAACAGTTTATTTTAAAATGCGAGGGCTTTTTTCTGTTTTTTTAGGCGAAAAAGTAGGGAACAGGGATACAGGGTTTAAAGGTTTTAAAGTTCCGGGATATTATTATACTAAAAGAGGTTTAGTTAGAGATCTGAAAGAATCAGGATTTCGAGATATAGAAGTTTATTCAATTGAGGAATTGTATGCTATGAATGGTCATAGATACAATAGAAAAAGAGGATATAATAATTTGATATTTATAGCATCCAAATAATATTTTATGAAATTCTCTTTAATCATTTGTACCTATATGCGCCCCGAACCATTGCTTAAATTATTGCAATCGGTTAAGAAGCAGTCGCTGTATCCAAATGAAATAATTATAGTTGATGGATCATTAAATGATAAAACAGAAATTATCTTAAATGAAAATCAATTTACAAATTTAAAATACTTTTTAGTTGATGGTCAGGATCGAGGACTGACTAAACAACGAAATTTTGGTATTCATAAAGTTGATGCAGGTGTCGAAATTGTATGTTTTTTAGATGATGATACAGTTTTAGAACCGGACTACTTTAAGAATTTGCTACAAACATATGTTTTGTTTCCCAAGGCTTTAGGTGCAGGGGGATACATTTGTAATGAAGTAAAATGGGAAAAAATGGTTGAAAATTTTATTCCTAAAATAAGTGAATTTTATTTTGATGGATGGAAGCGTAAAGAAGGAAGTCGTTTTATTTTACGAAAGAAACTTAATTTAGACAGTGATTGCCCACCAGGTTTTTCTCCACTTTTCTCGCATGGTAGAAGTGTAGGTTTTTTGCCTCCTAGTGACAAAATATATGAAGTTGAACAATTAATGGGAGGGGTGTCATCTTTTAGAAAATCAGTTTTTGACAATTTTTCGTTCTCTACTTATTTTGAAGGCTACGGTTTGTATGAAGATGCAGATTTTACTTTAAGAGTTTCTAAAGTTGGAAAATTATATCTGAATACTCAGGCAAAATTGGATCATTTTCATGCCGAATCGGGTCGTCCAAATCGATACAAATATGGAAGAATGGTGGTGCGAAATGGTTGGTATGTTTGGCGTATAAAGAACCCTAACCCTAAATTAGCAGATCGTTTTAAATGGAATGCAATAACTCTTTTGTTAATTTTAGTGCGATTTACAAATGTATTTTCCTCTAAAAATAGAAAAGCTGCTTTTACAGAAGTAATTGGAAGAAAAGTAGGATGGTTAAGTTTACTATTTAATAAACCAGTAAAACAATAATATTCATAAAGAAGTGAAATTAGTAATAATCACACATGTTCAACATATTCAAGATCAAGAGCATTTTTTTGGTTATGCACCGTATGTACGCGAAATGAATATTTGGCTTAAATATATAGATGAAGTTATTATTGTTGCTCCATTAGTAAAACAAACTAAATCAATTATAGACATTACTTATCAGCACCCGAATATAGATTTTAGGAAAATTCCGGGTTTTAGTATTAACAGTTTTAAGAATATTTCATATTCACTGTTTAAAATTCCGGTAGTTTTTTGGAGTCTATTTTGGGCAATGAAAAGTGCTGATCATATTCATTTGCGTTGTCCCGGTAATATTGGCTTATTAGGATGTTTGGTTCAGGTTTTATTTCCGAAGAAAAAGAAAACTGCCAAGTACGCTGGTAACTGGGATCCGAAAAGTAAACAACCCTTTACTTATAAATTACAGAAGTATATTTTAAGTAATACTTTTTTTACAAGAAATATGCAGGTTTTGGTTTATGGAGACTGGCCTAAAAAAAACAAAAATGTAAAATCCTTTTTTACCGCGACTTATTCAGAATCTGAAAAAGTATTTGTAGAGAAAACGGATCTTAATTCCCTATTAAAATTCATTTTTGTAGGGACTTTAGTTTCGGGAAAAAATCCCTTGTATGCTGTAAAACTGATTGAAAAATTAAAAAATAATGGACATAAAGTAATGCTGGATGTATATGGAGAAGGTATTGAGAGTAACGCCTTGAAAAAGTACATTAAGACAAATAATCTCGAAAAATTTATCATTTTTCATGGAAATAAAGATAGTAATACTTTAAAAGAAGCCTATCAAAAAAGCCATTTTGTAATCTTACCATCAAAAAGTGAAGGTTGGCCTAAAGCCATAGCCGAGGGGATGTTTTGGGGATGTGTTCCTATTGCAAGTAAGGTTTCCTGTATTCCTTTTATGTTAGATTATGGTGCTAGAGGAATATTACTAGAAATGAGTTTAGATCAGGATATAGAACAAATCGAAAAATTAATAAAGACTGAAAGCAGTTTTGATATAAAAAGTCAATTATCGGTCAAATGGTCTCAAAATTATACCACAGATGTTTTTGAAACTGAAATACAAAAGCTCCTAGCCAAATGAGAATTGTTCAAATCATAGATTCTTTAAATGCCGGAGGCGCAGAACGAATGGCTGTTAATTATGCTAACGCTTTAACGAATAAAGTACAATTTTCCGGTTTAATTGCAACGAGAGACGAAGGAAATTTGAAAGAACAAATTGATAATAAGGTGTCTTACTTGTTTTTAAAAAAGAAAGGACGAATTGATCTACGCGCCATTTATCGTCTAAGGAAATACATAACGGGAAATAAAGTTGAAATAATTCACGCGCATAGTTCCTCATTTTTTATTGCAGTACTAGTCAAATTGACTTTGCCCAGAATAAAAATTATTTGGCACGACCACTATGGAATGAGAGAAAAAGAAACTAAGGAAGGAAACAGAGTTTTGATTTTTTTATCGGTTTTCTTTTCTTCCATTTTTGTGGTTAATCATCAATTAGAAAGTTGGAGTAAGAAAAACATGAAGTGCTCAAGGGTCGTTTTTATTCCTAATTTTGTAATTTCTAAAGATGGAAATCAGGAAATAACCAGACTGAAAGGAAATGAAGGCAAAAGAATTGTCTTTCTGGCGAATTTAAGAAATCCAAAGAATCACATTTTAATTTTGGAGGCATTTCGGGATCTAAAATTAGGCGAAGCCGGCTGGAGTCTTCATTTAATTGGTAAAGATTATTGTGATTCCTATTCCGATAATTTAAAAAGATTTATAGAATCACATTCCTTAAAGGATTACATACATTTGTATGGAGAAAAGAGTGATGTTAAATATGTCTTATCGCAAGCATCAATAGGAGTTTTAGCCTCAACAGATGAAGGATTTCCAGTGACATTAATAGAATACGCATTAGCAAATTTGGTTGTTGTTTCTACAAACGCAGGATATTGTTCAGTGATAATTGAAAATAATTCTAATGGATTGCTGTTTGATCCATCCTTAGTCTCTGAAGCAAAGAGTCAATTGATAAAAATAATAGAGGATAAAATTTTTAGAGAGAAAATGGCGGATAAATTGAATCAATCTGTTTTGAGAAATTACTCAGAAGAAATTGTAATTGAAAAATTAATTTTAGCGTATAAAATAAGTAAGTGATGAAAAGTGTTCTGTTATCTTATAATTATTTGCTTATACTGCATGCAGCAATTGCTTTAGCACTTTTTGCAGTTCCTTTCCTGTCTAAATTTTATGCACTCTTAATTATCATTTTTGGTTTTATTCTTGTTTATCGAACCAAGAATAAAAACAATGAGGTTATTTTGGTTTCTGCTTACCTGATTGGAGCTGAGGTTCTTTTGCGCATGACAGGAGGTAATTTTAATAATGAGTTTGTAAAGTTTACGGTGATTTTTTTCATGCTCCTGGGCATGGTATATAGCAATTTTTCCAGTAACGCATTTGTGTACTCCTTTTTTTTGATTTTGTTAATCCCGGGGATTTTAATTACAGCTACAATAGTTGATGTTTCTGTAGACATTAAGAAATCAGTAGTCTTTAATTTGTCAGGCCCCGTCTGTTTAGCAATATGTTCTATTTACATGCTTAAAAGGCAAATTTTATTTTCTGATTTGCAAAATGTATTAGTCGCAATGGGATTACCAATAGTGAGTACAACGGTTTACTTATTTTTGTACAATCCTAGTGTTAGAGACGTGGTAACCGGAACCCAATCTAATTTTGAAACTTCAGGAGGTTTCGGACCCAATCAGGTTTCAACAGTCTTAGGATTAGGGATATTTATCTTTTTTACGCAATTAGTACTGTTCTCTAAATCGAAAAGAATGATGATTTTAAATGGAGCATTACTAATTTTTATAATGTATAGAGGCATTGTTACCTTTTCAAGAGGGGGGGTAATAACGGCCGTCGTTATGATCGTTTTTTTACTGTTTTTACTCTATAGTTTTTCAAATGCTCAAGGAAAGAAGAAGTTTGTGTTTGTTTTTGTATTAACGGGTCTGATAGCTGCCGGAGTATGGGGTTATTCTTCTTTACAAACAAATGGCCTCATCGAAAAACGTTATTCCAATCAGGATGCTCGAGGTAGACAAAAGAAAGATCGTTTAGGAGGAAGGGAGCAAATTATGAATGAAGAATTAAAACTTTTTATGGATAACCCTCTTCTAGGTGTCGGAGCCGGAATGGGTAAAGAGATCCGAAAGGAAACTTCGGGAGAAGAAGCAGCTTCTCACAATGAAATAACACGTATGCTAAGCGAACATGGTTTGTTTGGTGTTTTTGGACTCCTTATACTTCTTTTAACACCATTTATTATTTATCTAAACAACCGACAGCATCTGTATTTTTTCTCTTTTTTTATTTTTTGGCTTCTAACGATAAATCATGCCGCCATGCGTACCGCAGCGCCGGCTTTCGTATATGCACTATCATTACTTTTTGTTCAGGTTAAAATTCCTGAAAAAGCAGAAAATTCCGTCGATTAAGTTCTTTTTTTTATAATACATTTGCCTCAAGTTTAAGCCCCTAACAAACTTATTAAATGTTTTCAAAGACTAAAATGCATTTTGAAATTTCGGAAAGAAAAGTATTACTTCTTCTTTTTGATGTTGTTTTTATTTTGTCCGCATTATATCTGTTAAGTTTAGTTTTTAATTATAACTATTTTGTTTTTGATAAGAGTAATTTTCCAAGTATTTTTTTGCTTCTAACTTATGTATACGCTTTTGGAATAATATTCGAAATGTACAATTTACAGGTAGCCAGTAATCAGTTGCAAATTCTTCAAAGTGTAATTTTTACAGCTACAGCTTCGAGTCTGGCGTATTTGTTTACCCCAATTTTATCTCCAGAATTACCTAAGCAGCGATTGATTATTGTAATTTTTTATTTTACAATACTTGCTACATTGCTATTGTGGCGTTTGTTTTATGTTTATTTTTTGGCATCACATCGCTTTTCTCAGAATGTAGTTTTAATATGTGACCAGAATCAGGTTGAAGAATTGGTTTTAGGACTTGAGAATGTTGATCCGCATTATAAAATTATTGGTTTTGTAAATTCAGATGCAATTTCAGAAGAAGATTCAAACTTTCATTATGTAAAAGAAGTTAAAAAGAAGGATTTAGAAGAGTTTGTAGTTCGTAATCAGGTTTCGGAGATTGTCATTGCTTCCCAAAAAACAGATGGAATCACAGCGGATTTATACCAGCAGTTACTTCACTTATTAGAATCTGGAAATATCATCAGAGAGTATACTCAGGTTTACGAAAGTAAAACACAGCGCATTCCGGTGCACTATATAGCCCGCGATTTTTATAGATTCTTTCCCTTCAGCAGAAACAATAGTAATAAATTATACTTGTTTTTTGTTCGTTTCATAGAGCTGTTGTTCTCCATTACCGGGCTGTTGGTTTGTTTTCTGTTTATTCCTGTTATTTTTATTACGAATTTGTTAGCGAATAAAGGGACTTTGTTTTACACACAGGAACGCGTAGGTAAAAACGGAGTTGTTTTTAAAATCTATAAGTTTCGAACTATGGTTGAAAACTCGGAGTCTAATGGGATTGTTTTCGCTACTTCAAATGATAAACGGATTACACCTTTCGGTAAAATGATGCGTAAATCAAGAATCGATGAATTACCGCAGTTTTTTAATATTTTAAAGGGCGATATGGCCGTAATAGGACCAAGACCTGAGCGACCATTTTTTGTGGATGAAATAGCTCGTATAATGCCTTTTTACGAGACTAGACACGTTATAAAACCAGGACTTACCGGTTGGGCGCAAGTAAACTATTCTTACGGAGAATCTATAGAGGAGAGTTTGATCAAACTGCAGTACGACTTATACTATATTAAACACCGAAGTATCTTTTTAGATTTAAGCATTACTTTTAAAACGATTACCACCGTTCTGTTTTACCGCGGACAGTAAATTAGATAATAATTGGAATACGTTTTTTATTTCGGATAGCTACTCTCACCAAAACAAATCCACTAGTTATGATCATTGGCAGAACAATAAAGAAGTGAGCTTTGTTGATCATAAAAATGGTGTAAACGATCAGGAAAAGTAAATGTAGAACTGCGAATCGATACGTCCATCTTTTGTTTTTTAAGAGCGAAAAGAGGATTAATACCAATAAAAGCGGACTTAATAAAAGTACATTATAGTTCATTGCCAGTTCCTGATGAAGCGAGTAGAACCCAACCGTAACAAAAAAGATTCCTATCAACGATAAGATTAAAAGATAGATTTCATCTACCACTTTATGGTGTGCCAAAACTACAAAGCCCAATAGCAGGAGGTAAGTGTAAATATTATTCCACCATGAACTTGGAATCTCTTTTTCAAAACTTAGCAGCGTTTTGCTTTTACTTACTAAAGGCTGATTCTGAAAAGTAGTCTTTTCTAAACTGTTTTTTAATTCGAAGGGTAAAAAGATCTTCGTACCTGCTTGGTCTACTTTTGTTCCGAAAATAATACTGGTTCCCAGCTGATCGTAAAAATGATCTTTGAAGTAAGGAAACAGAATAGAGCGATAGGTTTCAGTTGTATCTCCTTTTTTAGTTACAATATTTGCATTTAAAGATGTATTGATGACATCTACAACCATCGAAGTACAGTTTTTGTCGATAAATTTATAGGTGTAATATCGTTCCTCAGAGAATGCGGCCGCATTTAAATTGTCAAAAAGTTTTTGTTTTAAATCTGGAGAGATCAAAAGTTCCTGCTCGAAAACACTTCTTTTTTCGTTAGTATAATCGTTTATAAACTCAGGAAATGATCGTACACTGACAAAATACTGTAAATCCCCCTTCGCGAACTTAGCGACAAAATTAGGCGTTCTAAAATCAAAATTACCGTAATTGTAGACAACATCGATATTGTTCGCCAGATCAGCAACACGAAAGGCAGTGTGGCCAAAATAACTATAACTTTCGTTACCCAATCCGCAGGTAATAACGCTTATTTTAGCCTCTTTTGATAAGGGTACATTTTGACTATAACCTAAAAAACTTAATAATAATAGTAAACTAAAAAGTGTTTTTTTGAAAAGGACATTTTTCATAATTTAAAATTTTAAGAAGTTTAATGGTTAACAAATATTATCTAAAGATACCTAAATCTACTTTTAATGAAAAAATATTAGAGTATAAAGCTGTACTTTGATTTCCTAAATCAGTCAGAGCGTAATCCACCTGAATGCCTTTGTACTTAAAACCAAGACCAATGTTGGGTTGAAAGTTGAGCTTTTCAGTATTGTCCAGTTGAGTTACGTTTTGAAAATTTCCTGCTCCTGCTCTTAAAAACACAAGATCAGTATAACCAAACTCAAATCCCAAAGCAGGATCTATACTCACCACTTTTGACGAAATGATATCGTTGGTTTGCTCGAAACGCATGTTTAAATTGGTAGCGACCAAAAGACTGTAATCGTTGTGAAACTCAATTTTCTTAGAAACTCCCAGTTGAGCTTTTGGTAAAGTAATTTCGGTACTTTCTGGTAATTCGTTGTTTTCTCCCGGAATAGCATTGGCAATTTTCTTGTATTCTTCTTCATTAATATTCCATACATTATAAGTAGTGGTAATATCTCGAAGCATCAAACCAAAGTTCCATCCATTTCTTTCAAATTGAAGGCCAAAGTCAAAGCCAAAGCCCCAGGAATTGGCAAATTTTCCAATAACCCTTCTGATTACTTTTGCATTTACACCATACTGAAAACCATCTACAGGTAATTTCCTGGCGTAAGAAAAAGTAAAACCATAATCGGCAGTAGAGAACAGTCTGATTCGGTTGTAATCTATATTTCCCTGATTGTCGATCAATTGAGTGGTGTCCATGATATCATCAACTCCAAAACGAATCATCGAAATTCCCCAGGCACTTCGGTCATCAATCGGACTGGCATATCCAATGTAGTCGTATTGTGCAATATTGGCAAAGTAATTGGCGTGCATCAACGAAATTTGATGATCCTCAAGATGAGTAAGACCAGCCGGATTCCAATAAACAGAATTGACATCATTGGTAGAAGCGACAACAGCACCCGACATTCCTAAGGCGGCTGCATCAACACCAATATTCATAAACTCATTCGAATATTTTCGAACGGTTTGTGCATACTGTAAGGTGCAACTCCACAATAATACAAATACAAAGATTTTCTTCAACGGATATATTTTAGCAAACCGGAGTCTGTTTTAATTTTTATCAAAAATATAATATTTTACTCATCTAATTGAAATTATTGCTAAACTTAAATTTTTCATGAGAAAATCTTTATAAAGCTTTTGAAAGGAGAGAATTTTAATAGAAATTTTTGCTATTAATGTCGCTTATTTATACGAAATTTGCCCTTCACCATTTGTTAAAAATATAAATCATGAACATTAAAAAACACATTCCTAATTTAATCACATTAATCAACTTGTTCTGCGGCTGTATTGCTGTTGTTTTTGTTTCTCAAGAGAACTTTTTAATGGCTTTTTGCATGGTTTCCTTAGGGATCTTTTTTGATTTTTTTGATGGTTTTTTTGCCCGATTGTTCAAAGTTTCAAGCCCGCTTGGATTGCAGTTAGATTCGTTGGCAGATATGGTAACCAGTGGTGTTGTTCCGGGTTATGTAATGTACAGTTTGTTCTTAAAAAGCGCCGACCCGAACAATGAAGTTGCATTAACAATTGTACCTTTTCTTGGATTTATTGTAACATTAGGTTCTTGTTACCGATTGGCTAATTTTAATATTGATACACGTCAGACGGATTCGTTTATTGGTTTGCCAACTCCGGCGAATGCGCTTTTTATTTTAAGTCTTCCATTAGTTATCGATTTCTCTGATTCATTATTTATATTTGAAATGTTAACCAATCATTGGGTTCTTTTGGGGATTGCTTTATGCAGTGCTTATATTTTAAATGCAGAAATTCCATTGTTCGCCTTAAAGATTAAAAAGTTTACAGTAAAAGATAATGTCCTGCAAATTGTATTTTTATTGATTTCTCTGGTTTTGGTGGTGTTATTGCAGTATATGGCAATTCCGTTAATTATTATCATTTATGTGTTGCTTTCCGTAGCGAATAATATCTTTTTGAAAAAGTAGTTTTATTGGAATGGCAAGAAAAACGACCACCCGAAGAGCTTCTTACTCCCGAAAATCGAAACCTCAGAGGTCGATTTTAGCGAGCGGACTTCGTTTTATTATTTACTCTTTTTTAGTATTGCTTTTTTTTGCAACAGTTTATCATTATCGTGATGGACTGGCTTATTATCTTGGCTTTAAATCAAATAAAGTTCTGGAAGAGGATGCTGTAGAGAAACATCTTTCTGATGTTAGAAACGTCCAGGTGCTGGAAAATCACAAAGGAAAAGTAATCGGTATTGACGTTTCTGAATTTCAGGGAACCGTACATTGGAGTGATGTTGAGGTTTTGGAAGAAAAATATCCGGTGCAGTTTGTTTTTATCCGAGCTACTGCAGGAAATAACAAAGTCGATAGGCAGTTTATGCACAATTGGTTAGGTGCGAAAAAGCATAAAATTATTCGCGGAGCTTATCACTACTATCGTCCTAACGAAAATTCGATAGAACAGGCTAATCTTTTTATTAAAACAGTAAAACTGCAAAAAGGAGATCTGCCTCCGGTTTTAGATATCGAAAGATTACCTAAAAATCAGTCATTAGACAGTTTGAAGAAAGGATTAAAACGCTGGTTGAATAAGGTGGAGGCACATTATCAGGTACGTCCGATTATTTATACCGGAGAGCGTTACTATGGTGATTTCCTTAAAGAAGAATTTGGAGAGTATTTATTCTGGATCGCTAATTATAATTTCTACAGAGAGAAAATAGAAGACGATTGGTTATTCTGGCAATTTACAGAAAAAGCAACTTTGCCGGGAATCAAGCGTACCGTAGATGTGAATATTTACAACGGAGATTTAGAACAATTGCAGTTTATTACTGTGGAATAGTTTTCAGTCGCAGTTTTTAGTTTTCAGTTTTCCTGATACTGAAAACTGCGACTGTATACTTTTTTAAAATTCAAGTTTCTTTTTACGAAGTTCAAAATTTTGTCCCAGATAAACGCGGCGAACCATTTCATCTTCCACTAATTCTTCAGGAATTCCGGCTTTTAAAATTCCACCTTCAAACATTAAGTATGTTTTATCGGTGATAGCTAAAGTTTCCTGAACGTTGTGGTCGGTAATTAAAATTCCGATGTTTTTATTTTTCAGCTGTGCTACAATTCTCTGAATATCTTCAACCGCAACAGGGTCAACTCCTGCGAAAGGTTCATCTAACAAAATAAATTTGGGATCTGTTGCCAGAGCACGTGCAATCTCAGTACGACGACGTTCTCCTCCTGAAAGTAAATCTCCACGGTTGGTACGAATGTGTTCTAAACTGAACTCTTCAATTAAACTTTCCATTTTGGCGATCTGCGCTTCTTTCGATAGCTTAGTCAATTGTAAAACACTCAGAATATTGTCTTCAATGCTTAATTTTCTAAAAACAGAAGCTTCCTGTGCTAAATAGCCAATTCCTTGTTGAGCACGTTTGTACATAGGATAATCGGTAATGTTCAGGTCGTCCAGATAAATGTTTCCTGAATTAGGTTTAACCAATCCTACAATCATGTAAAACGAAGTCGTTTTTCCTGCGCCATTAGGACCCAAAAGGCCTACAATTTCTCCTTGATTAACTTCAACAGAAATTCCTTTTACAACACTGCGTCCTTTATAGGTTTTTATTAAATTATCGGCTCTTAATTTCATTTTTTAAGTTTAATCGTTTAAACGTGTGAATCGTTTATTCGCTACAAATTAACAAATAAACGATTCAACAAATAAACGTATTAACAATTATTTAGTTTCAGCTTCTTCTAAAGCTTCCCAAAATTCGTATGCTCTTCTTAAATGTGGAATTACGATGGTTCCGCCAACTAAAGTTGCGATCCCCATAGCTTCCATCATTTCTTCTTTCGTAACACCTTCTTTATGGCTGGTTTCAAGATGGTATTTTACACAATCATCACAGCGCAAAACGGCTGAGGCTACTAATCCTAAAAGCTCTTTTGTTTTAACATCAAGAGCTCCCGGAGCATAAGCATTTGTGTCAAGATTGAAAATTCTTTTTACAATTTTATTATTGTCAGCCAACAATTTTTCGTTCATTTTAGAACGGTAATCATTAAATTCTTTTATGATATCAGACATTTTCTTTCATTTTATTTCGATAAACAATCTTAGAAATCAGGATACTTACTTCGTAGATAAGCAACATTGGTATCGCTACAATAGTTTGGCTCACGACATCCGGAGGTGTTACAATCGCCGCGATAATCAGGATAATAATAACGGCGTATTTCCAGTACTTTCTTAAGAATTCAGGCGTTACTAATCCTAATTTGGTTAAGAAGTAAATGGCAATTGGCAGTTCAAAAAAGATAGCACTTCCCAGTATACTTGTTTTCACCATTCCCATATAAGAGTCTAAGGTGAATTGATTTTTTACAACATCACTCACAGAAAAAGTGGCAACGAAATTTACCGACATTGGGATCACGACGAAATATCCGAACAGTACCCCTAAAAAGAAAAGTAAAGAAGAGGTGAAAATAAATACTCTTGCATTTTTTCGCTCTTTTTCATATAAAGCGGGGCTGATAAATTTCCAGATTTCCCATAAAATATATGGAAAACTCAGAATAAAACCGGCTAAAAGACACATCCATACAAAGATATTTACCTGACCTTCCATTTCTGTATTTTGAATAATGAAGTTCAGCTGTGTGATACAGATGCTGTCAGCAAAGCCTAGTTGGTGTGATAAATCACAGAACCAAACATAAGTAAAAAAAGTTGGTCGGGTTGGGCCAAGAATAATTTCGTCAAATAAATAGTCACTTATAAAATAGGTTACAAATGCCATTATCATAGTTGCAATTGTACTTCTAACCAATAACCATCTTAATTCTTCAAGATGATCCAGAAATGACATCTCGCCAAGGTTTTTTTTTGCCATTATACGATTCCTTCTTTTAAAATGTCATGTAAATGTAGTACACCTTTGTACTCTCCGTTGTCAGCAACAATAAGCTGCGTTATCGAAAAATCTTCTAAGATATTCAAAGCGTCAACCGCCATTGTTTCTGAAGATACTACTTTAGGATTTTTTGACATGATATCTTTTGCGGTTAAATCTGCAATAGAATCTCTGTCGTTCAGCATTCTTCTAATGTCACCATCCGTAATTATACCAACAATAGTATTGTTTTCGATTACGGCAGTTACTCCCAGTCTTTTTTCAGAGATCTCAAAAATCGCTTTTTTGATGGAGGTATCGGGAGTAACCATTGGTTTTAATGAATGCTCAATCATGTCTTTAACACGAAGCAATAGTTTTTTTCCTAAAGCTCCGCCAGGATGATAAACCGCAAAATCTTCAGGTTTAAAATCACGCATTTCCATCAAACAAACCGCTAAGGCATCTCCCATAACAAGTTGAGCAGTGGTGCTGTTGGTTGGTGCCAGATTGATCGGGCAGGCTTCTGTTTCGACAGTGGTGTCTAATACATAGTCAGAGCCTTTGGCTAAAAAGGAAGTTACATTCCCGGTCATTCCAATCAAGATGTTTCCGAAACGTTTTAACAAAGGAACCAACACTTTTATTTCAGGACTGTTTCCGCTTTTTGAAATGCAGATTATGATGTCTTCATTTTGAAGCATTCCCAAATCACCATGTATGGCTTCTGAGGCATGAAGGAACATAGAAGGCGTGCCCGTTGAGTTAAAAGTAGCGACCATTTTTTGAGCAATAATGGCGCTTTTTCCGATGCCTGTAACGATCAATCGGCCTTTAGTTTCGTAAATACGTTGGACAGCTTCGTAGAAATTTTCGTCCAGAAAATCAATTAGCTTTGTAATTGCTTCGCTTTCAGATAGTATGGTTTTTTTGGCGATCGCCAATATATTTTCTTTTGTGATCAAAACAGAATATTTAAAATTTGTATGTATAAAAGAAAGTTGTATCTTTATGTGTTGCAAATTTATACAAAATATCCATTAATATAAAGAATGAATTCAAACGAAATTGAAATACACAAGGAATTAAAGAAGTATTTCGGCTTTAGCCAATTTAAGGGCTTGCAGGAGCAAGTCATTACGAGTATTTTAGAGAAGAAGAATACTTTTGTAATTATGCCAACTGGCGGTGGAAAGTCTCTTTGTTATCAATTACCCGCTTTAATTCAGGATGGAACGGCCATAGTTGTTTCTCCTTTGATAGCTTTGATGAAAAATCAGGTTGATGCTATTCGAAGCCTTTCCTCCGAAAACGGAATTGCCCATGTGTTAAATTCCTCTCTCACCAAAACAGAAATTGCCCAGGTTAAAAAAGACATCACTTCAGGTTTGACTAAGCTTTTATATGTAGCACCTGAATCGTTAACAAAAGAAGAGTATGTGGCTTTCTTACAAAGCGTATCCATTTCCTTTGTAGCGATTGACGAAGCGCATTGTATTTCAGAGTGGGGGCATGATTTCAGACCGGAATACCGTAATCTGAAAAATATAATTAAACAATTAGGGAAAGTGCCTATTATTGGACTTACCGCCACTGCAACCCCAAAAGTTCAGGAGGATATATTGAAAAATCTTGAAATGGCCGATGCGAATACTTTTAAAGCATCGTTCAACAGGCCGAACTTGTACTACGAAGTTCGAACAAAAACAAAAAATATAGAGTCGGATATTATTCGATTTATCAAACAACATAAAGGCAAATCCGGAATTATTTACTGCCTAAGCCGTAAAAAAGTAGAGTCGATTGCCGAAGTTTTACAAGTTAACGGAATCAGCGCTGTACCGTATCATGCAGGTTTAGATGCTAAAACCCGTGCCAAACATCAGGATATGTTCCTGATGGAAGATGTTGATGTGGTAGTGGCAACTATTGCATTTGGAATGGGGATTGACAAACCGGACGTTCGTTTTGTAATTCATCATGATATTCCAAAATCATTGGAGAGTTATTATCAGGAAACAGGTCGTGCCGGTCGTGACGGAGGAGAGGGGCATTGTCTGGCTTACTACTCCTATAAAGATGTAGAGAAGTTGGAGAAATTCATGTCAGGGAAGCCAGTGGCGGAACAAGAGATTGGATTTGCTCTTTTGCAGGAAGTAGTGGCGTATGCCGAAACTTCAATGTCGCGCAGAAAGTTCCTATTGCATTATTTTGGGGAAGAATTCGACAGCGAGACCGGTGAAGGTGCAGATATGGATGACAACGTTCGTAATCCTAAAACAAGAATTGAAGCCAAAGATCAGGTAGTTAAATTGTTGGAAATTGTTCGGGATACCAAGCATATTTATAAGTCAAAAGAAATTGTGTTTACCTTAATTGGCCGCGTAAATGCTGTAATTAAAGCACACAAAACAGATACCCAGTCGTTTTTTGGATCGGGTTCTGACCACGATGAGAAATATTGGATGGCCTTGCTCCGACAAGTTTTGGTAGCAGGTTATCTGTCAAAAGATATTGAAACTTATGGTGTGGTGAAAATCACGAAAGAAGGTTTGAACTTCATTAAAAAACCGGTTTCATTTATGATGTCTGAAGATCATGAGTACAGTGAATCTGAAGATGAAGCAATTGTAACTGCAGGAAAATCGTCAGGAACAGCCGATGAAGTCTTAATGGGCATGTTGCGTGAATTGCGTAAAAAAGTTGCTAAAAAATTAGGAGTTCCTCCGTTTGTTGTTTTTCAGGATCCTTCTCTTGAGGATATGGCTTTGAAATACCCAATTACTTTAACCGAATTATTTAATATTCATGGTGTAGGTGAGGGGAAAGCTAAAAAATATGGCGGTGATTTCGTTTCTTTAATCAGCAGATATGTTGAGGATAATGATATCATTCGTCCGGATGATTTAGTAGTTAAATCTACAGGAGTTAACTCAGCTAATAAATTATATATCATTCAAAACATCGATAGAAAATTGCCGCTAAGTGATATCGCTTCTGCAAAAGGACTTTCGATGGACGCTTTGATCAAAGAAATGGAACAAATTGTTTATTCGGGTACCAAACTAAATATCAAATACTGGGTTGATGACATGCTGGATGACGATCAGCAAGAAGAAATTCATGATTATTTTATGGAATCGGAATCGGATAAAATCGAGGATGCTCTTAAAGAATTCGATGGTGACTATGATATTGATGAGTTGCGTTTGATGAGAATTAAGTTTATTAGTGAGGTTGCAAACTAGGTTGTTTTATGAAGTTTTTAAAAGCTATTTTTATTTTTGTCGTATTGATATCTACCAAATCGTTTGCAACTGCTCAGGTTTCAGATTATTTGATTATTGATAAAGATACATTGCGAATTCAGTCAAATCCATTAGAAGAATATTTCAAGATACATCCTATTCCTGAAAATTTAATAACTACCGTCTCTAGTGCAAATTGGAGAGGCTATATCGCCTATTTTAAGTTTTTAGAAGGAAAACTGGTTGTTGAAAATATATATAAGAAGGATTACAAGAAGAATAGTAAGGGCGAAAGCAATTTTTTCTTGACTTCTATTTATGAAGCTATTTTTGGTGAAAACAAAAATTTTGAATGTAACTTTTATTCTGGTCTTCTAATTTGTCCTTCAGGAAAAATGTTGCAGTATGTTCATATGGGATATAGTTCTGTATTTGAAAATTATACTTTGATAGAACTAAAAGATGGAGTAAATGTAAAATCTAAAAAATTAACCGCCGAAGAATTTGTGGATTTTAAAAAGAAATATTTTAAATATTATAAAAAGACTGATGAATACAAACAAAAAGCAAAAGAATTTAAAGAAATCACGGTTGAAAGTGATAAGGTTTTAAACAAATTGACACTTGAAAACTCAAATAGTAATAATAAAGAAAATAAATATTTAAAGCAAAAAGAAGCTGATTACAAAGCCGATAAGAAAGTGGAATCTTTCATGTTTATTTTTTCAAACGATTATATGAAAACAATTGAAATCCCTCTAAACTAATTATATGAAAAAAACATCATTTTTATTTACATCACTTGGTTTTCTGCTATTGGCGATGTTAATTTTTAGTTTTTCGACAGAAAGTAAAGAACAAGATTCTAGATTAATTGGAGTCTGGAAAGGTTTTGAAGTTGAAAAACAGATTGAAGGCGTAGAAAAGCACTGGATACAACAAAGATTTGAAAACGGTACCTATGTAATTATGTTTACCACAAAAGAGGATTGCCAAATAGAAACTTTTACTGAAAAAGGGAAATGGTGGACAGAAAAAGGAAAATTTTATGAATTGTCTTCGAGTGCAAAAAATCCAGAAGTGTATAGTTATGAATTAAAGAATGATGAAGTAGTAGAATTTAAAAGCATAAAACTTTCAGGAGAGAAAAAGGATACCTATATATTTAGCGATTATAAAATTAATTTCTAATTGCTGCAAAATAAAAAAAAACTCAAGATATAAATTCCAAATTCCAAGCTGGTTAAGCAATTGGAATTTGGAATTTATTTTTATTGGAATTTCATCCCAAAAATTGGAATTTACCCTTCAAATACTTCCCCCCGATGCGGTTTCAATGCATCACGTACAGCAATCATATTTTCATCGGTAACGACCATAAAAGCGATCGCATGCATGTCGTTTATTATTGAAAACCCCGTAATGTTTAACGGAAGTTTTTCGATAGCGATATATTCTTTTAAGTGAATTTCATGATGCTCAGCTGTTTTAGCAGAAGCAGGACCACGGAAATCCCAAATTAGTTTTATTTTTCTGGACATTATTTATAGGTGCAAAGGTTTAGAGTTGCAAAGGTACAAAGGTTGGTTTGAAGTTTCACTTTGAATTTGTCTTATTGTCCGTTCGAGCAAAGTCGAGAATCTTTGCCGGTTCAAGCAAAGTTGAGAACCTTTGTCAGTTCGAGCGGAGTTAAGAACCTTTGTCGGTTCGAGCGAAGTCGAGAACCGATGCTGCATTTCAACTTCACTCAATGTGAAAGAACGTTATCATCCTATTCAGATAAAATTTTCAATTGATGTATTCTCATTTCAAAATAGTACTTTTGCATGTTCTTTTCATAGAAAGAAAAGCTAATTTGAATAAATAAAATACAATGCCAAGAGAACTTTTACTTCAGGTAACACCGGAAATAGCAGCAAATGAATTGTTGCTGAAAGACCATTTGTCTAAACAAATAAAAGTTTCTCCCAAAGAAATTCAACACGTTTCGATCTTGAAACGATCTATTGATGCGCGTCAAAAAGCGATCAAAATCAATTTAAAAGTCATTATCTATCTGCAAGGCGAACCTTTTCAGGAAACTAAAATAGAGTTACCTGTATATAAGAATGTTTCGTCGGCACAAGAAGTAATTGTAGTTGGAGCAGGTCCGGCCGGGCTTTTTGCAGCGCTTCAATTAATAGAGCTAGGTTTAAAACCAATTGTACTGGAGCGCGGAAAGGATGTGCGTGGACGTCGTCGTGATTTAAAAGCAATAAATAGGGAACATATCGTTAACGAAGATTCTAATTATTGTTTTGGTGAAGGCGGAGCAGGAACCTATTCAGATGGAAAATTATACACACGTTCTAAAAAACGTGGAGATGTAACCCGAATTTTAGAATTGCTTGTTGCTTTTGGGGCTTCTGAAGACATTCTCATAGAAGCACATCCACACATTGGAACCAATAAATTGCCAAAAATTATTGAAGATATTCGTAATAAAATCATAGAGTTTGGTGGTCAGGTTTTGTTTGATACACGTGTTACCGATATTTTGATAAAAAATAATGAAGTTGAAGGTGTCGTTACTCAAAACGGTGATAAGATTCTGGCAAATAAATTAATCCTGGCAACAGGACATTCGGCACGTGATATTTTTGAGTTATTAGACAAAAAGAAAATTTTTATAGAAGCAAAACCTTTTGCTTTAGGAGTTCGTGCAGAACATTCTCAGCAATTAATTGATAGTATTCAGTATAGTTGTGATTATCGCGGGGAGCATCTGCCTCCTGCGCCATATTCTATTGTAAAACAGGTCAACGGTCGCGGAATGTATTCGTTTTGTATGTGTCCGGGGGGTATAATTGCGCCTTGTGCTACGAGCCCGGGTGAGGTGGTTACTAATGGTTGGTCGCCTTCGAAACGAGATCAGGTTACGGCAAATTCAGGAATTGTAATCGAATTAAAGTTGGAAGATTTTAAACCTTTTGCAAAGTTTGGAGCTTTGGCCGGAATGGAATTTCAAAAAAGTATCGAACAAAAAGCATGGCATTTGGCAGGACAGACTCAAAAAGTTCCTGCGCAACGAATGGTAGACTTTACACAGAATAAAGTTTCGGCTGATATTCCAAAAACGTCGTATGTTCCCGGGACAACTTCGGTTGAAATGGGGCAGGTTTTTCCGGGATTTTTGTCTCAAATTTTACGTGAAGGGTTTAAAGAATTTGGAAAATCAATGCGCGGTTATTTAACCAATGAAGCAATTTTGCATGCTCCGGAAAGCCGCACGTCATCACCAGTTCGAATCCCTAGAGATCCTGCGACTTATGAACATTTGCAAATTAAAGGATTGTATCCGTGTGGAGAAGGTGCCGGATATGCGGGTGGTATTATTTCTGCAGCCATTGATGGAGAAAAATGTGCTTTAATGATTGCTGAGACCTTGAAATAGAGTGTTTTTTATAGTAAAAGTAGTATGTTTGTAAAGCGTATTCTTAACTTTATATTCTAGTATTTTTTATGAAAAACTTCTTTGCTAATTTCTTTGGAAGAAATAACAATCCGGAATCAATCGTTTCTTTTGATGTTCTGGATTCTATCTATACATATCTGCAAAATGAGTCAAGTCGAGTGAATTTTAAAATGAAAGGAATTCATGACACAGTTTCTGTGACGATGTATTCTTTTCCGGATTCATTTGATCATGAAGAAGGGAGGGCTGAAATAAAAAAGAGCGGATTTAAAAATTCGTATGAAGTTTTAAATGAATTATACAAAAAGGTAAATATTGCACCGCTTTCTGATGAAGAAATGTTGGAGGAACCTGTTTGCAATTATCTTCATATTGAGTTTTATTCGGAGCCTTCATTAGAGATGAAAAAACATTTGAAGCACGTTTTGCAAAACTTTATTATCTTCTTTTGTTGTACCAATAGTATGGAGACGAATGATTTTAAGCTGCTGTATTCAAATAGTTATTTTTATGACTATACCAAAGGATTTTTGGAAGCCGAACCAATTGATATCGAAGCGCCAAAGAATAAACTTGAAGAAATAGGTTTTAATGATTTCAAAACAGTTCTTCAGGGAATTTGCGAGTACATGGGTCTTAAATTGGCGCCAACAGTTATTCGTCCTTCTGCAGAAAGTTTAATGCCGGATGAGGTTTCAGTCGGGCATTTTAGAGAGTTTTTACAATTGCTTTCCCGAGGAGATATTGAAGAGGAGCTGCTGGAAGATCAATCTCAAGTGCTTTTTGATAATTTTGGATTAGAGGAAGGGGATGAAGAATATGATTACGAATTCGACTTTTTTGAAGGAATAAATTCCTGGCACAGCGACTGGAAATTTGATTCCGAAGATGCTGAATATTTCATCTCAGAAATGATTGGTGAAACTTTTACTTTTGAATATCCTGAAGAAACATACAGTCATGATTTGTTTCCGTACATTCAAGAGGAATTAGCAAAACAAGATTTAGAATTAATGAGCTACGATACCCAAGGAGATAGTTATTTGTTTTTTGTAGCCAATAAAAAGGATGTAAGCCGAATATTAGAATTGTCTGAAATAACCGAAATGGGAATTGACAGGTTGGTTTAAGAGGAATCACTTGGATTTTTACATAAAAAATATCGCCACGAATTCACGAGTTTTATTTTAAATAATTCGTGAATTCGTGGCAAAAAAAAATCAAGGAATCAGAATAATTTTTCCGGTGCTTTTTCGGCTTTCCAGATAGTCATGCGCTAGCTTTCCTTCTGATAATTTAAAAGAAGTTGGTGCTGAAAGTTTTATTTTTCCGTCAGAAATCCAGTGGAACAATTGTGTTGCTCTTTTGATTCTTTCTTCTTTAGAATTCAGGTAGCTCCATAAATCTCCCCCGGTTAAAGTTTTAGAACCGTCCATTAACATTCTCGGATCTACCGGTTCTGGATCACCACCTGCCATTCCGAAGAAAACTACTTGCCCGCATTCTTTTGTAACTTCAAAGCTTTCGTTTAAAGTGCTTCCAATACTATCGTACACAACATCAACGCCTTTTGGAATCTTTTCGAAGATTTGTGACTTCCAGTCTTCGCTATAAAGAAAAACATGATCGGCACCTTGCTCAAATGCTACTTTTGCTTTTTCTGAAGATGAGGTCAGACCAATTACTTTTGCGCCTAAAAGTTTGCTGATTTGGGTTAGAATTTGTCCAACTCCTCCGGCTACAGCATGAATCAATACTGTTTCGTCTTTTTGAGTTTTATGGCTGTCGGTTGCTAGGTAATGCGCTGTTAAACCTTGCAGTAAAACAGCTGCTGCAGTTTCAAATGAAATTGTATCGGGTAAAGGTAAAACGTGGTTGATGTTTACCGCAACTAATTCGGCATTTGCAAAAGGAACATCGGCGAAAGCCACACGATCACCTGTTTTGTATTCAGGATGATTATTAGCGTCTACTACTATTCCGGCACCTTCGTAACCGGCAATAAAAGGAGGGGTTCCTTTTAAATGGTAGTTTCCTTTTCGTCTGTAAACATCGGCAAAGTTTAATCCGATGGCTTTCATTTCGACTAAAATCTCATCGTTTTTTAGTTGCGGATTCGGAATTTCAATATATTCCAAAACATCAGAATTTCCAAAAGAAGAAAAGGTAAGTGCTTTCATTTTTAGTTTTTTTAAGGATACAAAGTACGGAAAATATATTGGCTCCCTTTTAAAGATAATCTTAAAAATAAAAAAAGTAACAACTTGAATTCAGGTTGTTACTTTGAGTTAAATTAAAAAGGTTGAAATACCTGTAATGGCTTATTTTTTAGTTTTTATTTCTGTTACAATCAAATTCACAGTTGTATCTCCTAAATTTTTTGCCATATGAGTAACTGCAGGTATGTACATGGCATCTCCAGCTTTAATATCCATAATGATGGGAGCTTTGCCTTTATCTGTTATTTCAATTTTTCCATCAGTCAATGAATAGATGGTGTGGTCAGGATGATGATGCCATGGAATTGTTTCTCCTGGAGTAATCTCAACTTGCATTATTCTTACTCTCTCATTTTCAAGAAGTACTTTTTTATACGCGTTAGGCGCTGCTTTTAAAGGGTCTTGCGCATAGATATTCACACTTAATGTTAAAAGTAATAGTATGAATAGAGACATTAAATTCTTTTTAATTGTTTTCATCTCATTTCTTTTTTATTGGTTAAATTTTCCCAGAATTGTTTATTGCATATTTTTTTAGAACTTTATCGTGGTTTCGTTTGATGAAAAGACAAAGTTCTCTTGCAATGTTTTTTTTAAATTAATGCGAAGAGGCAGAATTTTCCTAATTCGAAAAATTACGGTTAGGATATTTAGTTAGAAAATTGGATTTCATTTGCAGATGTGAGATCCTTAGATTTAGGTGATGTAGATCCCCATGTCGCCTGTTTGAATCCGCCGTTTTTTTCGGCTTACCTTCACTGATTTGGGAAATTGAAGAGCGATAAATAGTGTCTATTTTGGGACTACTAATTTACGAAAAAATTTCATTTTTTATTGATGATTTTTGGCTTTTTGATTCATTCAAAGTACAAAAAAATGCTGTCTTTGTTTTGTTTTAAACATTTGAACGATAAAGCTTTAAATAAAGCGTAGTAACTTAGCTACAGAAAGTAGAGGCTTGTGCTGAAAACAAAACTTCGATAAGCATGTAACTGGGCATGAATATTGAGAAAAGAGTTTTTATAGAATTATTTTAAACTTCAAAAAGCAATTATAAATTTTTAAAATCAACTTTTATGAAAAAATACACATTTGCAGTCCTTTCAGTTTTAACTTTGTTGTTTTCTTCATGTTCGGTATCAAAATCTGTTTCAAGCGGAGATGATTTGTTTGGTACAACTTGGGAATTAGAATATATCTCGGGACCAAGAATTGTGTTTAATGGATTGTATCCAAACAAAAAACCTCAAATTACTTTTGATAAAAAAGAAGCGAAGGTTTATGGAAATAACGGATGCAATGGTTACAGTGCGACATATACTCTAAACGGAAAATCTTTGACTTTTGGAGAAGCTGGACCGACTACAATGATGTATTGTGATGGAGGAGGAGAACAAGTATTTCTAAAACAAATAAAAGAAATTACAAGCTTTAGCATTGATAAAGATGGAAAACTAAATTTAATTCAGGGAGATATTCCAGTAATGAGATTTGAGAAAGTGGCTAAACAATAGTTTAAATGCAATATAGAAAAAGGGGAAATGAAAAATCATTTCCCCTTTTTTGTGCAATTATGTCTTTTGTTTATTTTTCAATTTATCCTTAAAAACCTTTTCAAATTTTTCTATTTTGGGCTGGATCACCATTTTGCAATACGATTGGTTTTTGTTGTTGGCATAGTAATTCTGATGATAATCTTCGGCTTTGTAGAAAACTTTGAAAGGTTCTACTTTTGTTACAATCGGGCTGCTGTATACTTTTGCTTTGTTAAGTTCTGCAATAATGCTTTCTGCAGCCTTTTTTTGTTCGTCATTTTTATAAAAAATAACAGATCGATACTGAGTGCCAACATCCGCTCCCTGTCTGTTTAAGGTTGTTGGATCGTGAACGGTAAAGAAAACTTTGAAAATTTCATTGATATCCGTAACGTTTTTATCGTAAGTAATCTGGACTACTTCGGCATGACCCGTTGTTCCTGTGCAAACCTCTTCATAGGTTGGATTAGCGACTTTTCCACCTGAAAAACCGGAGACTACAGATTTTACCCCTGCCAGATTTTCATAAACGGCTTCAACGCACCAATAACAGCCTCCGCCAAGTGTAATTGTTTCCAGATTTGAGGTGCTTTTTGTTTTGCTGTTTTGTGCAAATCCATTTAAGGACAATGCAAATAGGCTAATTAAAAATAAGTTCTTCATTTTTAGTTTTATTTAGTATCGGGAATAAAGTCAAGCGCAATCGAATTCATACAGTAGCGTTTTCCGGTTGGTGGAGGTCCATCATCAAATAAATGACCTAAGTGTCCGCCGCAACGTCCGCATAGAGCTTCAATTCTTTCCATGCCAAGGGAGTTGTCATTTTTGTAAACAACACTTTTCTTGTTGTCTTGTTCGAAGAAACTGGGCCATCCGCAGCTGCTTGCAAATTTAGCTCCCGAGCGAAAAAGTTTATTGCCGCAGGAAGCACAATAATAAGTTCCTTTTTCGTCTGTTTTCCAGTATTTTCCGGTGAAAGGTCTTTCTGTATCCGCTTCGCGCATTACAGCATATACATCTTCAGGGAGTACTTTTTTCCATTCGGCATTACTAACATTGAGTTTAGTGGTGTCGGTATTGGAATAATAAGGATTTCCGGGCTTGCTGATTTTGTTTTCCATGGCCGTCGTTGTTGTATTTTGTTTTTTTGCATTTTGCCCGCATGCTTGTAGAATAAAGAGCGGAATTAAAAAGCAAAGGCTGAGAAATTGAGTTTTTGTTTTCATTGTTAGGAATGCTTTAATTCTGTATTTCAAAGATACGGCTAGATTTCGCCTGGAAATGTCGCGTAGTTTACAATTCAGATTTTTTTAAGTATGTTTTAACTTTTATTATTTACGTAAAACAAAGGAATTCAGTTTTAAGGCTTGTATTTAAAGAGTTTTGAAGATTAATTGGTTTGTATTTTGCTGATAGCTAGTTTTTTGTGGAATTCTAAGCTCGTTAAACTTTTCACAATCTCTTTCAGGATTTTCAAGCCATTTCTTTTTTCGTATTTTTGTTTGATCAATAAGCCCTATGATAGAAGAAAACGTAATACTAGTAAACCAACAGGATGAACAAATTGGCTTAATGCCAAAATTGGAAGCACATGAAAAAGCGATGTTGCATCGTGCTTTTTCGGTTTTTGTCTTAAATGATAAGAATGAAATAATGTTGCAGCAACGTGCTCATCAAAAATATCACTCACCTTTACTCTGGACAAATACATGCTGTAGTCATCAGCGTGAAGGAGAGACAAATGTCCAGGCCGGAAGCAGGAGACTTTTTGAGGAAATGGGGTTTAAGACAGACTTAAAGGAACTCTTTCATTTTATTTATAAAGCTCCTTTTGATAATGGCTTGACAGAACACGAGCTCGATCACGTTATGATTGGATATTTTAATGATGATCCGGCTATCAATACAGATGAAGTGGAGGATTGGAAATGGATGAAAATAGAAGATGTAAAAGAAGATATTCAACAACAGCCCGAAATTTATACCGTATGGTTTAAAATAATATTTGATGAATTTTATCATTATTTAGAAGACCATAAACTTTAAACTAAACCAACCACCAACCAAAATGAAAGTAACCATATCAAGAAAAGCACATTTTAATGCTGCACATCGATTGTACAGGAAAGATTGGACATTTGAAAAAAACGATGCTGTTTTTGGAAAATGCAATAACCCCAATTTTCATGGTCATAATTATGGTTTAACAGTAAGTGTTACAGGAAAAATTGACCCCGAAACCGGTTTTGTTCTGGATGTGAAAGTATTAGCGGATATCATACGTGAAGAAGTAGAGATTCCGTTCGATCACAAAAACCTGAATCTGGATGTTCCGGAATTTCAGGATTTGAATCCAACAGCGGAGCATATTGCTGTTGTGATATGGAATAAAATTAAAAAGAGAATTCAACCCGATTTTGATTTAGAAATTGTTTTGAATGAAACCGACCGCAATTTTGTAACTTATAAAGGAGAAGAATAAATGTCATTAAAAATAGGAGATATAGTTCCGAATTTTACTGCTAAAGATAATCATGGAGAAGTTTTCGAAAGCCAAAGTGTTTTGGGACGAAAGCCGCTCGTGATTTATTTTTACCCAAAAGACAATACACCGGGATGTACGACAGAAGCTTGTAGTTTTAGAGATCAATACGAAGATTTTAAGGATTTGGGTGCTGAAGTTATTGGTATAAGCAGCGATAGTGTAAAATCGCATCATAAATTTGCCAATAAACATCAATTGCCTTTTATACTATTATCTGACCAGGATAAAAGATTGCGACATCTTTTTGGAGTGCGTAATAGGTTATTTGGTCTTTTGCCGGGAAGAGTTACTTATATTATTGATAAGAATGGAGTAGTTATTCTGATTTTTGATAGTATGAATGCCGCAAAACACATTCAGAAAGCAATGGAAATGATTAAAGAGCTGGTATTGTAGAGTAGAAAAGGTATTAGTTTCGAACTGAGATAAATACATTTCTTTTAAATGGAAATGCTTCAATTTTAGAAATTTACATTTCATAGCGCGTAATAAAAAGATTATATGTACTTTTGCAGTCGCAAATTTAAATTAAAATAAAAATGGCAAACGTTAAAAACTTAAAGAAAGATATCAATTTTGTATTAGGAGATATTATTGAGGCAATTTACTTATTTGAAATGTCAACAACAGGAAATCCTACCCCTGAAACGAATGCTTTGGTTGATCAGGCTATCGCTGCATTTGATACTTTGATCACAAAAGTGAACGCTAAGAATGTTGAAAACAAAAAAGCGCACTTCAAACAAATCAATGTTGAATTGGAAGAAACTGCTAATCAATTGATTGCTAAAATCAACGAATTGTAAGCAAAAAAAGTATAAAAAAAGTGCAAATTTATTTTGGGAAAACGAAAAACCGCTCTATATTTGCACCCGTATTGAGGCCGATGTAGCTCAGCTGGCTAGAGCAGCTGATTTGTAATCAGCAGGTCGTGGGTTCGAGTCCCTCTATCGGCTCAACATAAAACCACCTACTTTGTGGGTGGTTTTTTTACCAAAAAAAGTTGTAAAATTATTTTGGAAAATATAAAAAACTATTGTAGTTTTGCACGCGTTAAAAGGCCGATGTAGCTCAGCTGGCTAGAGCAGCTGATTTGTAATCAGCAGGTCGTGGGTTCGAGTCCCTCTATCGGCTCAAAAACCATTCACATTTTGTGAGTGGTTTTTTTTTGCTCCAAAGCGAAATCTGTCTAGATTGGTGCTTTTGTGAAATGAATCTGCATATGTTTTTTTAACCGTGAAGAACGCAAAGTCTTACGCAAAGTACACGGGTGTAGTATTGCTTTAGAATAAAAATCCGTGCAGATCCGCGTTTTATTGAAACGAATCTGTGTAATCCGTGGGCTTTTTTCTAACCGCGAAGAACGCAAAGTCTTACGCAAAGTATGCGGGTGTAGTATTGCTTTAGAATAAAAATCCGTGCAGATCCGCGTTTTCGTGAAACGAATCTGTGTAATCCGTGGGCTTTTTTCTAGCCCCAAAGAGTGCAAGGTTTTGTGTAAAGTATGCAGGTGTAGTATTGGAAGTGTCTATAAGAGATCTGTGCGAAACTCGCTGGGAATTAAACGAAATACCCTAGAAGCTATCTTTTTTGCATCTGACCTATTTTTGATGGAGGTGTTTGTAATGCTATTTTTCATATGTTTGTTGCTTAACCAAAAAACATATTAATAATGGAAGAAACATCAGTTTTTGAAAAATTTGAATTGCAGCTTGACCAAACTGCTAAGGACTTTTTAAAGGAAACCGCCAAATGGGCTTATTTCCTGTCTATTTTAGGATTCGTAGGAATTGGATTGATGGTTTTAATAGGCGTTTTTGCGGGAACTATCTTTTCGGCTATGGGAAATAGTATGTCAGGAATGGGAGGTTTTGGAAGCTCTTTTGGAGCGTTAGTGGGGTTCTTTTATGTTTTTATTGCAGCGATCAATTTCTTTCCGGTTTATTATCTGTACAAGTTTGCTGTAAATACAAAGAGAGCTTTTAGAGAGAACGATTCAGAGTTGTTGACCAGTTCTTTCGGGTATCTTAAATCACATTATAAATTCATAGGTATTTTCATGTTGGCTATTCTTGCTTTGTACGGACTTATATTTGTGTTTGGAATTTTGGGTGCTCTGCTTGGAAGATAGGAATTAAAGTGGTGAAATCTGATATAAAAAAAATGTCCTGACTAGTCAGGACATTTTTTATTGGATTTTATTTTTGTTGCTCTTTCTTGATGTCGGCAACGTATTTTGTTAGTTTCTTACCGTATAGCGAATTGGCCACTTTTGGTGTCATTGATTTCTGAATCGTATCTAAAAATTTAATATTGATATCGTAAATCTCCGCTAAAGCAATATAAGGCGCTATCTCATGATCTTTGTTGTTTAGAGCAAAGTTGGTAGCATATAGGTACTTTCTTTTGATGTTGGATTCTTGTTTGACGTTAATACTGTCAATGGCTTTCTGGTCTTGTCTTTTTACAGCTTTAAATTTTGATTCTACCATTGCAAGGCTTTCGTCATTGAAACGGGAATTTATCTTTTTATACTCATCGTACAATTCCTGATTTTTAGATCCTGTAATTTTTGCGCCATAGATAAAATTATCCAGATTCGTGTCGATGTTGATGTTTCCGGGTTCTGCGAAAAACATAACATTGTTGTCCAGTGAATTGGTTACTCCGCGATCCAGGAATAAATATAACATTTCAGGGGATTCCAGTTTTATGTTAGTGTCAAATGCAGAATTTCCGTCTATTTTAATGCTGTCAATAGCAACAAGTGATGTGTCAACGATTCTCTGAATATATAAAGTTCCGTTTTTTAATCCTTTTATATTTCCTGTAAGGTGCAAACCGTCAGTTGATTCTTTTTTGCTGCATGATGCCAATAGGGCAAGTGTAACAAAAGCAATAATTGATTTTTTCATTGGTTTTTTAGATTTTGCTGCAAAATAAAGAAAATAGTTTGAATGTACTGTGGTGGCATTTAAATTTTGCGAAAAAATAAATCCCAATCTATTTCTAAATCGGGATTTGATATTTTTGGGAATAAAGAGTATTACATGGAGAGATTAAATGTAGTTCCGTTTTCGTTCGTGTAAGTGAATTTTTTGTCGCAATCATTGTTGCCATAATCAACCACTCCGTTTAGTAAATTGCCCTGAACTTTCAGTTTTCCTTTGGAAATAAAATCGCAAGAATATTTTTTAATCAATGATTCCTGAACGGTTAAGGTTAATACAGCTCCGTTTGAGCTGGTGATAGTGTGGTTTCCTTCAGTCATTTCATATGTATTGTCTTCCAGAACATAAGGAGTATCGACACCCGCAGTTTGTTTTACAGTCCAGTTTCCTGAGTTAAGGTAAACTCTGCCTTCTAAATCAGTGAACTTTCCGTTGGTCACTTTTCGGCTCCATTGTGGTACAGTTGCCACAGTTGTTGTGTTGGTGTATTCTATTGTTCCTTCCAATTTTATGCCATTAAAAGAATAGTCGATTCTTTCGATGGTTATTTTGCTTCCGGTAGTAATTATCGGTCCTGAAAGTGTGATTTTTAACTTTCCTTTTCTGTTGATCAGATTGTCGGTGCATCCGGTTCCGTAATCAACGGTGAAAACTTTAGGATAAGAGGTTGGACTTTGTTGTGTGATTGTAATTGTGCCGCAGATTCCGGGTGTTGTCTCGTCCGATTTTGCTGAGGAGGTGTTTTTTGTTGTAACTATTAACCCGGTTTTGATGTCCATATCGTTAATGGCATCGATGGTAAGTGAAGCTCCAACTGACGTGACATCAGATTCAGATTGTTTTTTTGTGTCGTCATTGCTTGAACAGGAAACTTGTGTTAGTGCTGTTGTGCAAATGGTTAGGAGTAAAAAAGCTGTCTTTTTCATAGTAGTTTTTGTTTTTCGATTAGATTATAAGGCGTTCAAATGTAATGAAAAAAATGAAATGCAATAAAAAAATCAATTGGAATCAAAGGGGCTTTTGGGTGTGTTTTTTTTAAAGTAAAAAGCCCTGCAAGTTTATTTGCAGGGCCTGTGTTTTAATCTTGAA
Organism: Flavobacterium sp. N502540; assembly: GCF_025947365.1. Taxonomy (NCBI): domain Bacteria; kingdom Pseudomonadati; phylum Bacteroidota; class Flavobacteriia; order Flavobacteriales; family Flavobacteriaceae; genus Flavobacterium; species Flavobacterium sp. N502540. The sequence goes on along the minus strand of NZ_CP110012.1, from coordinate 873,232 downwards.
AACTTGTATTGCTAAAAGTTTTATTTAATCATTTCAAAACTTCTTTTTACGAAAGCAGTTAGAGCTTCTCCTTTTAATAAGTTTTGTGACAATTTAGCTAAGTCTAAAGCTTGTTTAACCAAGTGTTCCTGATGTGTTTTGTCTTCTGTGTTTAGGATGCTTGACGCTAAGTCAGAATTGGTGTTTACAATCAAATTGTACATTTCCGGCATATTGCCCATTCCGAACATTCCGCCACCACCTGACTGACTCATTTCTTTCATTCTACGCATGAATTCAGGTTGCGTGATGATAAACGGAGCCGCCTGACTGTCCATTGCTTCCAATTGTACAGAGTATGCTTTAGGGATGTAAGTTTCTAAAGATGTTTTTAATGTTTCTTTTTCTTCATCGGATAATTTAGAAATAGTATTTTCTTCTTTCTTGATTAAATTATCAATGTGATCAGAGTCTACACGTACAAAAGTTAAACCGCTATTATCACCTTCAATTTTTTGAATTAAGTGTGAGATAATAGGCGAGTCTAAAAGTAATACTTCATATCCTTTTTCTTTTGCTGTTTCAATATAAGAGTGCTGTGCATCTTTGTTTCCGGCATAAAGGACGATCAGTTTTCCGTCTTTGTCAGTCTGATTTTCTTTTAGTTTTTCTTTTAATTCTTCCAGAGTAAAGTAGGTATCGTCAACTGTTGGGTACAACACAAACGCACCGGCTTTTTCGTAGAATTTATCTTCAGAAAGCATTCCGTATTCTAAAACGATTTTAATATCGTTCCATTTTTGTTCAAAATCAGCACGATTTTCATTGAACAAAGCTTTTAGTTTATCGGCTACTTTACGAGTGATATAGTTTGAGATCTTTTTAACAGCGCCATCAGCTTGTAATCCTGAGCGGGAAACATTCAATGGAATATCCGGAGAATCAATAACACCTTTTAACATTGTTAAAAATTCAGGTACAATTCCTTCTACGTTATCTGTAACGTAAACCTGGTTTTGGTACAATTGAATTTTGTCTTTTTGAATCTGCATGTCCGAACCTAACTTAGGAAAATACAAAATTCCGGTTAAGTTAAAAGGATAGTCTACATTTAAGTGAATGTTGAATAACGGCTCCTCAAACTGCATTGGGTATAATTCTCTGTAGAAGTTTTTGTAGTCTTCATCAGATAATTCATTTGGTTGTTTCGTCCATGCCGGATTTGGATTGTTGATGATGTTGTCGGTTTCAACCGTTTCATTTACATAATCTTCAGGAGCATCTTCCGGTTTTGGAAGTGTTTCTGTTCTGGTTCCAAATTTAATTGGCACAGGCATAAACTTGTTATACTTGTTCAGTAATCCACTGATTTTTGAATCTTCTAAAAATTCAAGAGAATCTTCAGCAATGTGCAGGATGATTTCAGTACCACGTGAGGTTTTGTCAGCAGGTTCTAAAGTAAATTCAGGGCTTCCGTCACATGTCCAGTGTGCTGCAGGTTCGTCTTTGTATGATTTTGTGATGATTTCTACTTTTTCTGCAACCATAAAAGCAGAATAAAAACCAAGACCAAAGTGACCAATAATTCCTGAATCTTTAGCAGAATCTTTGTATTTGTCCAGGAATTCTTCAGCTCCTGAAAAGGCAACCTGATTGATGTATTTTTCCACTTCGTCAGCAGTCATTCCAAGACCCTGATCGATAATGTGGATTTTTTTTCCTTCTTTGTCTACTTTGATTTCGATAACCGGATTTCCGTATTCTACTTTAGCTTCGCCAATACTAATAAGGTGTTTTAGTTTTAAAGTAGCGTCAGTTCCGTTGGAAACAAGCTCACGTAAGAAAATTTCGTGATCGCTGTATAAGAATTTTTTGATTAAGGGAAAGATGTTTTCTACCGAAACATTAATTTTACCTGTTGTCATATTTTTTTATTTTTTAGTTTAATGTGATGATTTTCATTTCTTCAAATAGAATACCAATTGTTTTTTGGGTGACAAAATGGCGTAAGTGTTAATTTTGAAAGAAAATAATTAGATTCTGAAACCCGAGATATTCCTATGAATTGTATCTTTGCAGTATAATAATTGTTAAACGTGTCAGTATTAACTCTAAAAAAAATGTACAAAATGAAGAAAATTATTTTCATTTGCATGATGGCCACGATGTTTTTTGCGTGTAAATCAGCATCGTCTACAACAGCTTCAAATGGAGCAACTACACTATCGACTAAACTTGACAGACCTACTCAGGTAGCTATTAAAGGAAATTGGGTTTTAACCAATGTTTCTTATCCCGGTTCTGAATATATCAAGGTAAATTCTTTTGATCTTGCAGATTCTAAATGCTTCATCGGAAGTACGTGGAATTTCATTTCAAATAACAACAAAGGATCAATGGCTTTAACATCACCAAGCTGCACCGGATTTAATTCACCAATTGTTTGGAGTGTTAATAATCAGGGAATGTTTGTTCTTAAAATTTTGGATGCTGGGATAAAAGCTAAAAAGGTAAGAGATGGATACCTATTAAAAGTAGCAGGTTTGACTGATAATTCATTTCAGTTGATCGATAACATTAACGTAGGTGGACAAACAAAAGATGTAGTATACCAATTTCAAAGAGCCAATTAAAAATAAAAATATAGAAAGATGAGAAAGATAACCGTTTTAAGTTTGAGTTGTTTGCTAGTATTAGCCAGTTTTTTTACAAGCTGTGACTCAGTAAAAAATGCAAATAACACACAAAAAGGTGCCGGAATTGGAGTAGTTGCGGGTGGTATCATAGGTGCTGTTTTAGGAAATAACCTTGGAAAAGGCGGAAATGCTGCTTTGGGAGCTGCAATTGGAGCTGCTGTAGGTGGAGGAACCGGTGCTCTTATTGGAAACAAAATGGACAAACAAGCCCGTGAAATTGATCAGGCTTTACCAGGTGCAAACGTAGAAAGAGTAGGAGAAGGAATTCACTTAACTTTAAATGAAAATGCAGTACGTTTTGATACTAATAAATCTACTTTGACACCTCAGGCTAAAGCAAATTTAGATAAACTGGTACCAGTATTCAACGAGTATGGAGATACTGATATTCAAATTTTTGGATATACTGATAATACAGGAAGACCGGAATACAATTTGACACTTTCAGGACAAAGAGCTGCTTCGGTACAGGCTTATTTAGTTTCAAAAGGATTAAAATCAAGCCGTTTCAAAACTTCAGGTTTAGGTATAGTTGATCCAATTGCGACAAACGACACACCGGAAGGAAGAGCACAAAACCGTCGTGTAGAGTTTTCTATCACTGCAAACGATAAAATGGTAAATGATGCTAAAGCTCAGGCTGGAAAATAGTTTCAAACTACAATAAAATTTCTTAAAAGCTGTTTCATAATTGAAGCAGCTTTTTTTTGACTTTAGAAATTAAACATTGTAAATTTGGACTTTCAAATATAACCCATGCTCGACATTCAAAATATCTCTTTTTCGTACACCGAAAACCCTGTTATAAAAAACGTTTCTTTTACCATAAATAAAGGCGAGAATATTGCCATTATTGGTGAAAGCGGCTGTGGAAAAAGTACACTTTTAAAACTTATGTACGGCTTGTACAACCTGGATGAAGGCAAGATTTTTTATAATGAGAAGCCTATTTTAGGACCAAAGTACAATTTGATTCCCGGAATGCCATTTATGAAATATCTGGCTCAGGATTTTGATTTGTCTCCTTATGAAACAGTTGCGGAAAATGTTGGGAAGTTTCTTTCGAATGGTTTTGCAAACATGAAAAAACTGCGTGTTCAGGAATTATTGGAGATGGTGGAAATGGAACAGTTTTCAAACGTGAAAGCTAAATTTTTGAGTGGTGGTCAACAGCAGAGAGTGGCGCTGGTGAGAGTTTTGGCATTAGAACCTGAAGTGATTTTATTGGATGAGCCCTTTAGTCAAATTGATGCGTTCAGAAAAAATGCATTACGCCGAAACTTATTTCGCTATTTGAAACAAAAAGGAATTACCTGTATTATTGCTACACACGATAGTACAGATGCTTTGTCATTTGCCGATGAAGCCATTGTGATGCGAAATGGAGAAGTTATTATTAAAGACAATCCAACAAAAATTTACGAAGATCCTGAAACGAAATATGTAGCCTCGCTTTTTGGAGAGGTAAACGAAGTTCCTACACATTTGTTGGTTCCGTATGAAGATCAAATGCATAAAACGTTGGTATATCCGCATCAGTTTAAAATGGTTACCGAGTCTAATTTACCGGTAAAAATCAGAAGAACTTATTTTAGAGGAAATCACTATCTCATCGAAACGGTTTATAAAAGACAATTAATCTTTTTTGAAAGTGAAATTGATCTGCCTTTGGAGCAGGAAATATTTTTAGGTTTGAATTATTTATAAGTAAGGAGGAAAAGGTTATTTGTGTAAAACTTTCAATAGTTTTAAAAAAATGTAGGAATATTCTGGTAAAAACAAGATATTTGTTTTTGTAATTTTAATATTTTGATCATGATTTTTAATCAAAGAACCGATAGTTCTAAAATAGAAAGGATTAGTTACCTGAGATTGCGAAAAGCGATTGGAGTTCTAGCTGGTTTTTTACCATTGACGTTTATAACTGCTTCCTTATTGAGTCGCCCAAATTATCTAACTCTTCAGGTATCTTTTAGTGCATATTACTACACAAACTTAAGAGACGTATTTACATGTAGTCTCAGTGTCCTGGCACTTTTTTTAATTACATACAAAGGATTTGGAAGTTCTGTATGGTGGAAATTCTGGAAAAATGACAATTTTCTTTCTAATCTTGCAGGGATTGCATTTCTTTTAGTAGCGCTATTTCCTACTAATCCGACTCATGGCAAAATAAAGATTTATTCTCTTATTCCGACTGATCTGCCGTTTTTAAGTCAGATGCACAATTATCTCGCTGTAATAGCCTTTACTTGTCTGGCTATGATTTCTATTTTTGTATTTACAATAGGGCAGCAGGAAAATAAAAAAATCCCCATTCATTTTTTAAATGAGAATTACCTCTACATTGTATGCGGGTTATTGATGGTATTCAGTTTTATCGTTTTATTGCCTTTAATAAGACATTGGCATGTAAAGCAAGCCATGCTCATCAGTGAAACTTGTGCATTTATTAGCTTTAGTATATCATGGTTAGTGAAAGGCCGGGCACTGGGATCAAATGGTAGAATAGGAAGGATCTTATACAGGGAGGATAATCCGTAACAGAAAGCATTTGAGGAATATCATAATCAGAATAAGCCGTTTTAGGTTTGAACTATCTATAAAATAAAAGCCCTAAACTTACGAATTAAGTTTAGGGCTTTTTTTATTATTAAATCGGACAGGTTTCAAGAACCTGTCCGGTTTGTTTTTTTATAGATTGATTTAGTTTTTAAGATATTTTTCTAAAAACTGATCTTGTTCCCAAAGCAAGTGTAAAATGTTTTCTTTGGCAACATAACTATGTGCTTCTTTCGGTAGGATAACCATTCTTGCGGTCGCACCTAAACCTTTCAAAGCTTGATAGTAACGCTCTGTTTGTAAAGTAAAAGTTCCCGGATTATTATCGGCCTCACCATGAACTAACAAAAGAGGTGTTTTCATTTTGTCTGCATTCATAAAAGGAGACATTTTAGTATACACTTCCGGAACCTCCCAGTAATTGCGTTGTTCTGTCTGGAATCCAAAAGGAGTCAGCGTTCTGTTATAAGCACCGCTTCGGGCGATTCCACAAGCAAAAAGGTTTGAGTGAGTCAGTAAGTTTGCAGTCATAAAAGCACCATACGAGTGACCTCCAATAGCTACTTTTTTACGGTTAATATATCCCAAAGCATCAACCGCATCAATTGCAGCCTCTGCGTTGGCTACTAATTGTGGCATAAAATTATCATTAGGCTCAGTCGTCCCTTCACCAATGATAGGGAAAGCAGCATCATCAAGAACAACATATCCTTTGGTTACCCAATACACAAACGATCCGTAATAAGGAGTAGTGAATTCATTTGAATTTTGAGTCGATTGTCCAGCGCTGTTTTTGTCTTTGTATTCAGCTGGATAAGCCCAGATTAATAAAGGTAATTTTTCTTTTTTCGCTTTATCGTAACCTGCCGGTAAATATAAAGTTCCCGAAAGTTCAACACCGTCTTTGCGCTTGTATTTGATCACTTCTTTACTCACATTTTTAATGCTCTCAAACGGATTTTTGAAAGAAGTAATTGGTGTTAAGCTGTTTTGTTTTTTGATATTTCTAAAGTAATAATTCGGATATTCACTCTTAGACTGAATTTGTACTAAAACTTTCCCCGATTTAAAATCTTCAATTTCAAGTAAATCTTCTTTTTTGTCTTTGTATGGAGAAGTGTAAATACGTTTAGATTGTAATGTTTTTAAATTGAATTCATCAATAAAAGGAAATTGTCCTTCTTTGGTGTATCCATCTCCAATACGATAAGCGTTGTCTTTTTCAATCGCCAGAACATATTTGTTGTATTCGTTCTTTCTGGTTTCAAAAACTCCCGGATCTGAATAAACATCCTGTTGGTTTCTGTCTGTAATTACTTTTGGCTGTTGAGCTGGATTTGCCGGATTAATTAGGTAGGTTTTGGTGTTACGGGTGTCGTACCATTGATCCGTTAGAAAAGCTACATTGTCATTACCCCATGTTATATCGGCGTAACGTTGCGGTACTTTTGTTAAAGAAGTTGCCTCACTTGTAAAAGGAGCGTTCCAAAGAAAAACTTCATCTCTAAAATCAACCTTATTAGCAGGATCACCTTCATCTAAAGCTACAACATAAGATAAGGTTGAAGGTTTATCATTTCTCCATGCCATTTCTCTTTTTCCTTTTCGAACAGCCATAAAACCTTTTGGCATTATTTCGCTTAACGGAACTTCATTAACTATTTTGATCTCTTTTCCTCTCGCATCATAAACAATAGTTCTGGATGGGAATCGGTACAAAGGAACTACGTAAGAAAATGGTTTTTGAATCGTGGTCAGCATAATAAAATTACCGTCTGGTGAAATTCTTTCTCCGTAATACATTGCAGCTTCTTTAAACAATGTAGCATTTCCGTTAAGATTAACTTTGTACAGTTCAGAAGTGGTGATGTTTTCAAAATTAATTTCGTCACTTTGATTTTTCAACATATCAGGAAACGTTCTGTTTTGAGATTTTGTTCCTGCTGTATTAGAGATAATTGGACCAGTTGGTAAATCATTTTTAGGATCCAATAATGGTTTTCTGTTTTTTGGAAGCATTTTTACCAAAATAGTCTCATTGTCTAAGAACCAGCTAAACGGATTTCCTAAATTGGCATTAACAGTTGATTCGGTAAGTTTTGTTGCTTTTGCAGTTTCAACATCAAGAAACCAAAGTTCGACACCAGAACTTGTGGTGTGAGAGAACAATATTTTTTTATCATTTGGAGACCAAAGGATGTTGCTTATTTTTGGATTTTGCGGTAATCCTGAAACCTGAACCTCTTCTTTACCGCTAATTTTTCTTAGCTTTAAATTCGTTGTATAAGTTACAGAGCTGGAAATATTTGTTACCGGATTAATTCTTAAACCTCCTAAGCGAAGTTCATCCTGGTTTAAATCATCGAGTGTTTTATATGTACTCCTGTACATTAATAGCATATTCTCCTTTTTTGTATCCATTGATACTGTAGGAGCTTTTTCGTAATCGGCTAAATCTAAGATAGATTTTGATGGTTTTTGGTAAGTGAGATTTTCCTGTGCAAAGGCAAAAAAGCCAATGTTAAGAAATAGCAGTAATGTAACCTTTAATTTCATAATGTGAATTTTAGGAGTTTAGAGTTTGGTATTCCTATATGTTTGACTAAAATACTTCAAACTTGTTACATTTTAGGTGTTATTTTTGATACTTTTCACATTTTTCAGGCAAAAAATGTTTTTTCAGAATATAAACTGTCAGAATCCTATTTATAATTAAAGTATATTGAATTGCCAATTACGAAAAAAACACTAATTTGGACGTTAATGTTTTAAAGTATACTTAAATTTGCATTACAATTTTTTAACAAATAATAAAACAATATGTATCATTCAAAAATAGCGGGCTTAGGATATTATGTCCCTTCAAATGTTGTGACCAACGATGATTTGTCTAAGATAATTGATACCAATGATGAATGGATTCAGGAGAGAACTGGAATTCAGGAGCGTAGACATATTATTCGTGGGGAAGATACCACAACTACAATGGGTGTAAAAGCAGCTAAAATTGCTATAGAACGTTCTGGCGTAGCCAAAGAAGATATTGATTTTGTAGTTTTTGCTACCTTAAGTCCGGATTATTATTTTCCAGGACCGGGAGTTTTGGTACAGCGTGATTTAGGATTACGTACTGTAGGAGCACTGGATGTTAGAAATCAATGTTCAGGTTTTGTTTATGCGTTGTCGGTTGCCGATCAGTACATCAAAACCGGAATGTATAAAAATATCCTGGTAATTGGTTCAGAAGTTCATTCAACAGGACTGGATATGACTACTCGTGGCCGTGGAGTTTCGGTAATTTTTGGAGATGGAGCAGGAGCAGCGGTTCTAAGCCGTGAAGAAGATGTGACAAAAGGAATCTTATCAACACATTTGCATTCGGAAGGACAGCATGCCGAAGAACTGGCTCTGCAGGCACCTGGAATGGGAGCGCGCTGGGTAACCGATATTATAGCTGATAATGATCCCAATGATGAAAGTTATTATCCTTATATGAATGGACAGTTTGTATTTAAAAATGCAGTGGTTCGTTTTGCTGAAGTAATCAATGAAGGACTAGAAGCAAATGGTTTACAGGTTTCAGATATTGATATGTTGATTCCTCATCAGGCGAATTTAAGAATTTCACAATTCATTCAAAATAAATTCAAGTTGAGTGACGATCAGGTACACAATAATATTCAGAAATACGGGAATACTACTGCAGCCTCTATTCCGATTGCTTTGACAGAAGCTTGGGAACAAGGGAAAATCAAATCAGGAGATACAGTTGTTTTGGCTGCTTTTGGTAGTGGTTTTACTTGGGCAAGTGCGATCATTAAGTGGTAAATTAATTCATCTTGCATTATATTTCATAGCCTGCTCCTTTTTAGAGCAGGTTTTTTTATGCCCGGCTGAGCGAAGTCGAAGCCTTTACGGTTTGTGAGCCTTCGACTCCGCTCAGGGTGACACTCGGGTTTTGTTTTTTATTGACATTGTCCGGCTGAGCGAATTCGAAGCCTTTACGGTTTGTGAGCCTTCGACTTCGCTCAGGGTGACACTCGGTTTTGTTTACAGCCTTTTTTCTCATACCATTACTGTCCGGCTGAGCGAAGCCGAAGCCTTTATGCTTACTCTAACCATTGATTTGCTTTGATCGTTCAGTTTTTAATTTATATTTTTGTTTGGCATCATCAATCTGGTGCAATTCTTTAAATCAATCAAATGAAAAAAAATCAACTGGAGATAGCCTGTTTCAATTATGAATCGGCAATAATTGCGCAAGACAATGGTGCGGACAGAATCGAATTATGTGATGAAATGCAGCTTGGCGGGACAACGCCAAATTTGATAACAGCAGAAAGAGTTCGGGAAAAACTAACCATCAAAATGCACGTTATTATCCGGCCTCGTGGTGGTGATTTTGTTTATACGGAAGAAGAGTTTCTGGAAATGAAACAAGATATTAAACAATTGAAAGCACTTGGAGTTGATGGTTTTGTTTTCGGAATTCTAAATCAGGACGGCAGTATAAATAAAGAACAGAATTCGGAATTGGTACAATTGGCCAGTCCGCTTTCCTGTACTTTTCATCGTGCTTTTGATGTGGTAAATTCGATAGAACAAGGACTGGAAGAGGTGATTGAATGTGGTTTTCAAACAATACTGACTTCAGGACGCGGGAAAAATGTTGAAGAAGGGATTTTGGATTTAGAATTGATTCAGAAATTAGCGGGTGACCGAATCGAAATCATGCCAGGAGGTGGTTTGCGCTCTTCGAATATTAAGTTGTTACAGGAGAAATTACAGCCTACTTTTTATCATTCGTCTGCCATTACAGATCAGACAGAAACAGCAAATCCTGAGGAAATAAAAGAATTAAAAAACTTCCTGTAAACGGAAGCTACCTATATGAATAGTAAAAGTCCGGAATTTACTAATTCCGGACTTTTTATTTTCAAATAAATAACTAAACTTTAGTGATGAATGCTATATTAAAGGACCCCGCCGCTGCTGCCGATATTGTTTTCCTCTCTTTGTTTACGGTTCATACCATTGATTTTTGCGCCTCCAAAATTATAAGTTAGACCTAAATAAACCGTCTGGCTTTCCCAGGTACTCAGTCCTGCGTGCGGGTAAGGATATTGTGTGTCGAAAGAATATTTCATAGTATCGAAAACGTCATTAAAACGAACGCTAATATTCATTTTGTCGTTTAACAAAGTATAACGTGTGCCTATGTCCATTTTGTACATTTGATGGCTGTTGCCCTGAAGGCCGTCACTTGGTCCGTTATAAAGTCCAAATAGTAAAAAACTCATACGTTTGTTGACTTTAAAATTAGAGCTTATTCTACTGGTAAAAGCTGAAACTGTAATTTTTCGATCGATTGGCGTTCCTGTGTTTGTGATTGGGTTTAATGAAAAAACAATTCCTCGCTGATTGATACTTGAGTAGTCAATCGATGGTGAGATATCCCACCATTTTGTGATCTTGTAATTAAAAGAAGCTTCGAATCCATAAGCCGTATTATGATCAAAATTGGTATAAGATACAATTAGTTTATTGCCCACTGCCTCATTATAATCCGTATCTATGACTCTGCTGATCTGATCGTTGATACCTCTGGCATAAATTCCCAAATTTAAACTCCCTTTTTCTAAGGTCTTCGTGTAATTTATCTCTACTGAATTCGTGAATTGAGGTCTTAATTCAGGATTTCCTAATGTCGTTACCATTGGTGTCGAAAACTCACGAATAGGTCTTGTTTGTTCTAAACTCGGGCGATCTACGCGACGGCTGTAGCTCAATTGCAGGGTATTTTTTTCATTTAGATTATAAGTAAAATGAGCAGATGGATATAGCGTGATATAATCGTCATTAAACTTATCCTGACCATGATTAAAACTGGCAGCAGCTTTGTAACTTTCAAAACGTGCGCCTAATTGATAACTAAATTTTTTGAATTTCTGACCGAATGTTACATAGGCGGAGTAGATATCAGTATCATAAGTATAGTAGAGCAGTTGATCCTCGGTTGGATTAGCAGGGTTTATTCTGGCATAATCATTTGCTGATTTTGTGATTCTGGCTTCGGCACCCAGTTCGAGAGTTGTTTTTTCGTCCAGCGGATTAACATAGTCCAGGTTGACTGTATTTAGTTTACGATGACTTTTGTTTAAATCTGTATAATTTACATTTTTGACAGTGTTGTCAGGTGCACTGTTTTGAGTGTCAAAATGGGCTTGTTGCGAGGCATTGTATTTACTGAAGTTTCCTTCAATATCTAAGGTGTGGCCTTCTTTTTTAAAGAGATGTTTGTAAGCCAGATTATAAGTTTCCATTTTTTGAGGGCCGAAGTATCTGGAATTTTGCAAGATGTTGCTGATTTCAGGATTATTGTTGTAGTTGATATTAGCGTCAACAAATACATCCTGATTGGATTTACTTTGATTCGTGTAAAAAGAAATAGTGTTTTGCGCGTCAATGAAATAATCCATTCCGATTTTATACAGATGAGAGTTGGCAATCGATTTAAAGTTTATTTTTTGATAAAGATCCTGATCGAATCTTTGAAGGGAACTGTCGAAAAAATAGGTTCCTAAATTTTGACCGGCATTTCCATAAAAATTTACTTTTCCGTTTTTGTAATTCAAATTTAAGGATTGATTATGTTTCATCGCTTTTCCAAAAGTGATCCCTCCGCTGTAACTCCCGTTGAAACCGATGTTCGTGTTTTTAAGTAACACGATGTTGATGATCCCTGACATCCCTTCCGGATTGTATTTGGCACTTGGATTGGTGATCAGCTCAATTTTTTTAATAGAAGTTGACGGGATTTGTTTTAGCAATTGAGCCGGATCAATATTACTGGGTCTTCCGTCAATTAATACTCGCACATTATCATTTCCGCGAAGCGAAATTTTTCCGTTCTGATCTACATTGACAGATGGAATATTATTCATAATCTCAGAAGCTGTAGCTCCGGCAGTGGTCAGGTCTTTACCGACTGTGATTACTTTTCGATCCAGTTTTTGTTCAATGGTTGAACGTTCGCTAATAACATTAACCCCTTTAAGTTGTGTCGCTTCTTCTTCGAGAGCAATTTTAATAGTAGCCTCTTTTTGATCTTCACTTAAAATAACAGATCCCGTGTATTTCTTAAATCCGATATATTGAATTTCGATCGTGTAATTTTTTAAAGCCAGATTTTTAATGGTAAAAGCACCATTATCGTCAGTGTTAACTCCTGAGACAATTTTTCCATTGTCTTTAAGCGAAACTGTAGCATAAGAAATAGGAGCATGGTTTGATTTTTCGCTAACTTTTCCGGAAACAGTTCCGGAAGTTTGTGCGTGCAGAGTTGTCATTGTGGTCACTAAGACCAGTAAAAGTAATTTTAATTTCATGAACATGTGATTGATTTGATTGATGATTGTTTCTTTTGAAATATTTCAAAATATATCACTAGAGACCGTCTTTTCAATTGGATGTTACAGTAAAAATTAAAATCGAAATTGCCTTTTTTGTGAGGTGCTGTTTTAGAGTGAATTAGTTTTTAATTTTTTGATAGTTTTAACAATTTGTAGGTTTAAATTCCGGATAGATTTTTATTTTCTTCAATAGAATAAGGAGGTTACAAAGGAGGTGCGTCTTAGTATTGTAAGTATGGCAGGAATAAAACAGCAATTCAATTTTAGTTAAAGTTGTCAAATGCCCATAAAAAAAGCCCGAAGTTGGCAAACTCCGGGCTTTTTAAAAAACTATTAAAATCGATTAGAAAAAGTTGGATTAGAACAATCCGCCTCCACCTTTATTGGTATTGTCTTCTCTTTGTTTACGTTGCAGGTTTTTGATTTTTGAACCTCCAAAGTTGTAAGTTAACCCTAGGTAAACCGTTTGACTCTCCCATGTAAATTGTCCTGAATGTGAGTAAGGATACATAGAGTCGAAAGCATATTTCATGGTGTTAAACACGTCGTTGAAACGTAAACTAATGTTCATTTTATTGTTTAACAAGGTGTAACGGGATCCCATATCCATTTTATACATGGCATGGCTATTATTTTGAAGTCCTTCAACTTCACCTCTGTAAAATCCGAATAATAAAAAGCTTAAACGTTTGTTTACTTTAAAGTTTGAGTTCATACGGCCGTTAAAGGCAGCAACCGTAATTTTTCTTTCTTCAGGTTTGCTTTCTCCACTTTCAGGATCGTATTTAAACACTATACCTTGTTGGTTAATGCTTGAAAAGTCAATCGACGGAGAAATATCCCACCATTTTGTAATTTTATAAGTGAAAGAAGCTTCAAAACCGTAAGCAGTATTGCGATCAAAGTTGGCATACGATAGGATTTGTTTGTTACCACTTGTGTCTGTTTCGTCCGGAAATAAAACTCTGCTGATTTGGTCGTTAATGCTTCTCACAAAAACACCTGTAGTAAAACTTCCTTTTTCGAAAGTTTTAGTATAATTTACTTCAACAGAATTGGTAAACTGAGGTCTTAATTCTTGATTTCCTAATGCTGTAATTAAAGGAGTAGAAAACTCAGGAATAGGTTTTGTCTGCTCTAAACTCGGACGGTCTACACGACGGCTGTAGCTTAGCTGTAACGTGTTTTTCTCATTTAGGTTGTAAGTCAAATATGCCGACGGGTATAACGTAATGTAATCGTCATTGAATTTTTTAAAACCATGATTTAAATTCGCAACCACTTTATAACTTTCGAAACGAGCTCCCAACTGATAACTGAATTTTTTGAATTTCTGACCGAATGTTACATAAGCAGAGTAAATATCAGTGTCATAAGTATAATTAGAAACTGGAATTGCTGCCAACGGTTCTCCGGTGATATAATTGTTATCTGTTTTTGTAATTCTGGCCTCGGCACCAGCTTCAAGAGTCGTTTTGTCGTTTAACGGATTTACATAATCAACATTTATAGTGCTCAATTTACGAGTACCGGCAATATAATTGTTATAAGACTGATTGTTTAAACTATTGTCTTTTTTTCTTGTTTGCGTATCAAAACCTGAATTTTGGGTTTCTTTATTGTTACTATAGTTTCCTTCAATATCTAAGGTATGACCTTCTTTTTTAAAGATGTGTTTGTAAGCTAAATTATAAGTTCCTACGTTATCCGGACCAGTATATTTTGATTTTTGTAAAATGTTAGCAATATTAGAACTGCTTACATTGCTGTAATCAATATTGGTGTCTACAAAAAACTTACCGTTTGATTTGTTCTGATTGGTATAAAAAGAGATTGTATTGTGATCATTGATGAAATAATCCATACCAATTTTATACAAGTAAGAATCATTTTCGTTCACAACATCAATTTTCTGACGAATGTCCTGATCGTATCTGTTGATGAAACCATCATTATAATAAGTTCCGAAATTTTGTCCTACGTTTCCAAAGAAATTTACTTTTCCTGTCTTGTAGTTCAAATCTAATGACTGATTGTATTTGGCTACTTCTCCAAAAGTAATTCCCCCGCTATAACTTCCGTTGAAACCGGTATTGCTGTTTTTGTGCAGGATGATGTTGATGATACCAGACATTCCTTCCGGATTGTACTTGGCACTTGGGTTGGTGATCAACTCAATTTTTTTGATTGACGTTGATGGAATTTGTTTCAACAACTGAGCAGGATCAATGTTTGAAGGTCTTCCGTCGATCAATACACGAACGTTCTCATTTCCGCGAAGCGAAAGTTTTCCGTCCTGATCTACGTTTACAGATGGAATGTTGTTCATAATGTCAGATGCAGAAGCTCCGGCAGTAGTTAAATCTTTTCCGACAGTAATTACTTTTCGGTCAATTTTTTGCTCGATTGTCGAACGCTCACTTACAATGTTCACTCCTTTAAGCTGAGTAGCTTCTTCTTCAAGCGATACATTAATGGTTGCCGTTTTTTTGTTATCACTCAAAAGTAAAGAGCCTACATATTTTCGAAATCCAATGTATTGAATTTCGATCGTATAACTTTTTAAAGCCAGATTTTTGATAGAGAAATCTCCGTGATCATCAGAATTAACTCCCGTAACTACTTTTCCGTTCTCTTTAATCGAGATGGTCGCGTAAGAAATAGGAGCGTTGTTTAATTTTTCAGTAATTTTTCCGGAAACACTTCCTGAATTCTGTGCATTTGCCGTTGTTATTACACCCAGTAATACAAACAGAAAGAATTTTAGTTTCATAATGTAATAATGATTTTTTGATGGATTGATGATGATTGTTTTCTTGTTTTTGTTTTTTACCCTCAAACTAATGTGAAGTCTCTATTAAGACTCTTTTGCTAACGATATGTTACAAAAAAAAACGAAAAAAAATATTTATTTCGCAGGATCGTCTGTTTTATAACAAGTTAGTGTTTTGATTTTTACATAATTTTAACACTTGCAAACAAAAGTTTTTTAAGAAATTAGAAGTGTTTTATTCGATTTAATATGTTTTTGATTTTCTGTAATTGATGAATAAGCAGTATATTTGCTCACTTTAAAATAAGTTTACATGTCATTATCACAAATTCTTACACCTTCTATACAAAAAGCAATACAAGCATTATTTGATGTTACTGTTGAGAAAATCGAATTTCAAACCACCCGTAAGGAATTTGAAGGCGACATCACAATGGTGATTTTTCCTTTATTGAAAGTGATTAAAAGCAATCCTGTCGAATTGGGAAATAAAATTGGAAATTATCTGGTAGAGAACGTTTCCGAAGTAGCACGCTTTAATGTGGTTTCGGGATTTTTGAATATTGTCATTGCAGATAGTTATTATTTGAATTTCTTTAATGAAATAAAAGACAATACCAAGTTCGGATATGTAACTCCAAATCCGGAAGATAAAGCAATTATGGTCGAATATTCTTCGCCAAATACTAATAAACCTTTACACTTGGGGCACGTACGTAACAATTTGTTAGGGTATTCTGTAGCTGAAATTATCAAAGCATCAGGGAAAAAGGTATACAAGACACAAATTATCAACGACCGTGGAATTCATATTTGTAAATCGATGCTGGCCTGGCAGAAGTTTGGTAATGGTGAAACTCCGGAAAGTTCAAATCTAAAAGGAGATAAATTAGTAGGTAAATACTACGTTGAGTTTGATAAAGCTTACAAGGCTGAGATTTCTCAACTTATGGAAACCGGAAAAACAGAGGAAGAGGCAAAAAAACAATCTCCAATCATTATTGAAGCACAAGAGATGCTTAAAAAATGGGAGTCAGGAGACGAAGCGGTAATTTCGCTTTGGAAAATGATGAACCAATGGGTTTACGATGGTTTTGCTATCACTTATAAAAATCTGGGTGTTAATTTTGATAAATACTATTACGAGAGCAATACCTATTTATTAGGAAAAGATGTGGTTCAGGTAGGTCTGGACAAAGGAGTTTTTGAAAAAGATCCTGACGGTTCCGTTTGGATCGACCTTACCGATGAAGGTCTTGACCGTAAAATTGTTTTGCGTTCAGATGGAACTGCCGTATATATGACGCAGGATATCGGAACCGCAATTCAGCGTGTAAAAGACATGCCGGATGTAGGCGGAATGGTATATACAGTAGGTAACGAACAGGATTACCACTTTAAAGTTCTGTTTCTAATTCTGAAAAAACTAGGTTTTGACTGGGCTTCAAGCTTGTATCATTTATCGTACGGAATGGTTGATTTGCCTTCAGGAAAAATGAAAAGCCGTGAAGGAACAGTTGTAGATGCTGATGATTTGATGCAAGATATGACCGACACAGCGAAACAAATATCTGAAGATTTAGGAAAACTGGACAGTTATTCAACCGAAGAAAAAGCTAAATTGTACCAAACAATTGGTCTTGGGGCATTGAAATATTATATCTTAAAAGTAGATCCTAAAAAACGTATTTTGTTTAATCCGGAAGAATCTGTTGATTTTGCAGGAAATACGGGGCCGTTTATTCAGTACACTTACGCGAGAATCCAATCGATAATCCGTAAAGCTGATTTTGATTTTTCAGCTCAAACGAGTACAGAAGAATTACACGAAAAAGAAAAAGAGCTGGTAAAACAAATTGAGCTTTTCCCGGAAGTAATTCAAAATGCCGCACACAATCATAGTCCGGCTTTGATTGCTAATTATACCTACGATTTGGTAAAAGAGTATAATTCGTTTTATCAGTCGGTGCACATATTAGGAGAAGTAGATTTAACTAAAAAAGTATTCAGAGTGCAGCTTTCGCAAAAAGTAGCAGAGGTTATCAAAGCCGCTTTTAGTTTGTTGGGAATAGAAGTTCCGGAGCGCATGTAATTGCTGAACAAAAGATAAAATGCAAAGAGTCGATAATTATAAATGTAATTATCGACTTTTTTTTATGTCAACTTGAAATCGCAAAGTGTATCGATTTTCGACAGCAGAAAAAGAAAGGCCGCTACAACCTAGTAGGTAACTAATATTTGATGCAAAATGTATTTTTTATGCATAGCATGAATCAAAGGACGATTGTTATCACAGTATCGGCCTTTTTTGCTTTGTTTTTTTTAATCCTTATTATGCATTCTCGGTTACTACAGTTAAAATACTGGATTTTAGCTTTGTAGAAAAAAAGAAAAAAAAGTCTGTTATTTGCTTGTGTGTTATAAAATAATATGTTAATTTTCCTACTTTAATAAAGAAAGTATTACAGGATTCTAACATCCTTATCTACAGACTCTAATATCACTTCAAGAGTTTTTTTAAGCATTTCCGCGAGGATTATTCCAGAATATCTATCATAGAGATTAAAAATACCAACCTTTTATTAGTTGATTTATGCTGTTTTGAATTAGTAAGCTAATAGCTTTATTAAACATAGAAGGTAGTAAACCGTTTGAATTCATTTTCAGGCGGTTTTTTTTATGCATAAAAAAGCCGATAGTTTGTCACTATCGGCTTTTAAAATATAAGTAGAAAATAATTTCTTATTTTACGAATTTGTTGATGATTGCATCAGTTTCTGCTTTTGTAGCAGTTGGTTTTAAATCAAACAGGAGAGAGTAAAGTGCTTTTCTGTCTACTTTAGCTTCTAAGTTTAAGTCCTGGTGTCTGTCAAAAAGAGTTTGCCATTTGTCACGAACATTCTTCCAAAGCGCGTTGTTTTCTTTCCACCATTTTTGGGCAGCGATACATTTAATATCCGGAACTTTAGTGTAAACGTCCAAACCTTTTTCCTGAGCTAACAAAACATCTTTTCCGCTGTCGTCACGCACCAATTTGTCATTGTCTTGCTCATGATTCCATCCTGTAGCTGTAATTTCGTGAATGTTTCTTCTTTTTAAAACATTATAGTCATTACGTTTCGTTTGCTCTCTTCTTGGAAGTGGTGCATCAGCAATGTTTGCCCAGTAGTTTTGTCCGTCTACGTGTACCCATGTCGAAGATCCTTCATAACGCGGACTATCGTCTACCTGAAATACTTTTTGTGTCCATTGACCTTTTACGGTTTTTTTGTCCAGTTTTTTATATTTCCATGAAGTTCCTTTATTAAAGGTATATAAATCAGTGTTTTCATACAACCAGTCCTGTCTCCAGTGTTTGATGATCATGTCATCACTCACTATTAATAAGTGTTGCATTACAATTTTGTTAGGAGTGTCTTCTAGTAACTCTACCCATTCTAATGCAGATTCGTGTTTGGTTTCAGATGGTTTATAAGTCGCCGAATCTTTAGCGTATTGAAAAGTTTCTGCGAAATTAAACTTCACTTCGTAGCAACCACACATAGATTTGATGGATTTGATGTCTTGTTGCTTTTTATCCTGACTGAAACCAAGGCTACAAGTCAAAGCCATAACAGCTGAAAAATAGAGGCTTTTTGAAATCATAATGTAATATTTTGTTTTTAAATTTTCGCAAATATATGTATTTAATTTAGAACAAATAAAAATAGTTTATATATTTGCGCCATTATTAAGATTGAATAAAAATAATGAAAATCAAATTTATCTTTTTTGCAGCTTTTCTTTTTTGTCAAATCTCCTTTGCACAAAAGAAAGATACCACGGCTGTAAATAAACTTTCTGAAGTGGTGGTTACCGGGCAGTTTGAGCCACAGTCTATAAAAAAATCAGTGTTTAATGTTCGTGTGATTTCAAAGGAAGATATTAAGCAATTGGCAGCAAACAATCTTGCAGATGTTTTAAATCAATACTTAAATATAACGATTAGGAATAGCGGGAGTGATGGACGTTCAACCGTTTCTATGTTTGGATTGGATTCGCAATATTTTAAAATATTAATTGATAACATCCCACTAGTAAGTGATACCGGAATGGGAACTAATGTCGATTTAACACAGGTAAATCTTGACGATGTTGAACGTATCGAAATTATTGAAGGTTCAATGGGAGTAACTCATGGAGCAAATGCCGTAAGTGGTATTTTGAATATCATAACTAAAAAAGGTGGAGGATACAGATGGCAGATTAGTACAACCGTTCAGGAAGAAACTGTAGGTAATGAATATGCACTTTTTAATAAAGGCCGTCATATTCAATCAGCCAAAATAGCTCATAATTTTAACGAAAACTGGTTCGTTAATATAGGTGGGAACCGCAATGATTTTGCTGGTTTTTATGATAATATGAAGGGGAAAGATTATGCCATGAATAATGGGTTACGAGGTTATAAATGGCTTCCGAAAGATCAGTTAGTTGGAAATGGACTTTTAGGTTATCAAAAAGGAAATTTTAAAATATTTTACAAATTTGATTACTATGGTGAGGATGTTCATTTTTATAATCCAATTTTAATTCCGCAAGATAATTACCCTTTTCCTGAAACTTATTATGCAAATGATAAACGTTTTATAACCAATAGATTTTATCATCATTTAAATTCTAACGGGAAATTGTTTTCGAAGTTAAATTATAATGTCTCGCTCTCACATCAGAAACAAGAACGTGATTTAGAAAGGTTTAATTATCAAATGGAAACAGGAAAGGAGTTTGATAATAAGAGACAAACTTACCAATCAAAAGAAGTTTTCTATTCTACAGGAACTCTAAGTAATTTTTTCAATAGTAAAAAGGTCGATTTTCAATTGGGTTATGAAATTACAAATGAAAATGGATTTTATGATGCGACTGCAGGTACTTTTAAGGACGATCAGCAACAGCTTAAAGACATAAGAAAGCGACTTGAAAATTATGATATTTTTACTGTGGCAGAGGTTAATCTGACCGATAAATTTTCTATCCGTCCAGGGCTTCGTTATTCGATTCAATCTAATTTTGACAATCAATATGCTAGTTCGTTAGGATTAAGATATATTTTTAAACAGGGATTAGAGACTAGAGCTTCAATGGGTAAATCATATCGTACTCCTAACTTTGATGAGCTTTATACTTATTTTGTAGATTCTAATCATAATGTTCAGGGTAATCCTGATTTAGTTCCTGAGAATAGTACCTCATATGAGCTTAGTTTTAAAAGATCTTGTCAACTTCGTTCAGGCGCGCAAATTTCGAATAATGTGGCCTTTACCTTTATGAGTGTTGATGATAGAATCGATATGGTTTTGACTCAAATTGTTCCTTCATTAAGCTATAGATATGTAAATATCAACGCGTATAAAATGTGGAATGCATCAACTACTGAACAATATTCATACAAAAACTGGAATGTAAAAATTGGGGCGGCTTTAGTTGGTATTTCCAGAAAATTAGATTTGGCGGCACTAAATCTGACTACTGATGATAAGTATCTGTATTCATTTCAGTTAAATTCAAGTATTTCTTATAATATTCCAAAATGGAACACCCTGGTAGCATTGTACTACAAGTATAATGGACAGCAGCAGCAGTTTGTAGCTGGAACAGACACAGACGGAAGTGCTAAATTCTTTTTAAATGAAATAAAGCCTTATAGTTGGATGGATGCTTCTGTTCGTAAATTGTTTTTCAAAAATCAGTTTGAAGTAATGGTTGGCGCCAGAAACTTATTTAACATTACAGACGTTCAGTCTGTGAGGAATGGAGGAGGTTCAACTGGAGGAGCACATGGTTCCACAAGTTCAGACTTAATGCTTGGATATGGACGCTCTTACTTTATTAAACTTACGTATAATCTAAATTTTAATTAATATATATCATGAAAAAAAACTTTATTTTAATACTTTCTTTCGTATTGCTGGCTTTTACGGCTTGTAATAGCGACGATAATGGCGGAGAATCTGTAGCTGTAGCATTTGCTGAGTCTTCTTATAATTTAACGAGTGCTGCAACTCAAGTTCAGATTAAGTTTGCTTCTCCGGCACCTTCTGCTGGGACAATTACAGTTTCGTACACGGTTACGGCTGCAGCTTATACCACAGATTTTACTACTGCTCCCACAGCAGCAGCAAATAAAATAGTAATACCTTTTGCTCAAAATGCGACATCTGCTGAATTTACTTTTAACAAAATTAAAAATGCAGTAGGCGCGGAGGTTAAGAATGTAATTTTTACAATTGATGGTTCTTCTATTAATGTTAATGTAGTAGGGAATAAAACAATCCAGTTGAATTTTAATGAAACTGCTTCGTTAGGAACTGCTTTATCACCAGAAGTTGGTGGTCCAATGCAGCCAAATCAAGTTTATGTTGATTTGAGTAGTGGGAAATTAACTACTGTAGTTAGAACATCTTGGGATCTGGGGTTTTACTCAGGGTCAGAATTTAGAGTTGTATTAAATAGTAGTGTAAAAATGTCGGCTAAGCAAACAACAAGTGTAAATATTGATGAAGTTCAAGCTGAAGACGCAACTATGATTATTAATCAAGGTGAGGGGAGTACAACTCAAATTGATGATCCTGCCGGAGATATTACTAAAACAACTATTGCTGCAGTTTCTGCTACAGATGCAGATAATAAAGTGTATTTAATTAATATGGGAAGTAATCCTGCTACAACTAAACCGGCGACAGGTTCAGAAGGAGCTGCAGGAGGAACTTCCAGAGGATGGAAAAAAGTTAGAGTTTTAAGAAGCGGGAACGATTACAAGGTTCAGTATGCGGATATTGCAGCTACTACTCACCAGGAAGTTATTGTTTCTAAGAATAGTGCTTACAACTTTACATTTTTTAGTTTGTTAGATAAGAAAGTGGTGAATGTTGAGCCTCAGAAAAACCAATGGGACATTAGTTTTACAACTTTCACAAATGTTCTACCGGGTACTACACCTAAGCCATATTTCTTCCCGGATTTTATTTTAAGTAACGTAAAAGGTGAAGCAAAATCTTACCAAGTACTTACAACTGCTTTTACATACGATGCTTTTACATTGGCTAATGTTGATAATAGTAAGTTTACCGCTGATCAGAGAAATATTGGTTCTAACTGGAGAAGTACTAGTGCTACAGGACCTGATGGAACCCCAGTTTCTCAATTCGTTCTTAGAACGGATCGTTTCTTTGTAATTAAAGACCCTGCTGGAAATGTGTACAAATTGAAATTTACTGGTGGTGCAAATGAAGCTGGTGAAAGAGGATATCCTAAATTTCAATATGCATTGTTGAAATAATAGTATAATCTAGTACCCCGAACTAGCTAAATTCAGTTGGTTCGGGGTTATTTTTTAACCTTTAATTTAATTTAACATGAAAAAAATTACTTTAAGTTTTTTATTTTTGATGCTTTTTTTTATACAATTAGCATTCTGTCAAGGTAGTGTAAAGTACGATTCTAAAACAAAATCCATCGATGTTGCTTCAGGAGTTGAAGGTACAGCAAGTATTCTGGTGAAATTTTATGGTAGTACTGAGAGTGCTTCTATTTTTCTTGAAACCATGTCCTGTGGCAATACGGATGGTCTTCAGTTAGTTAGCTATTCGAAAGGAAGCATAATGAATTACTATCAGAACGAAACAAACATTGTTTTTAAATTTAAAAAGACTGTGAGTTCTGATACTCAGGTTATTTATAAATTTTCAACTAATGGGAGTTGTTTTCAGAATGAAGCCGATATGATTAAGATTACCGTAAATTACAAGGCAACAGTTACCAATCCTACAAATCCAACGTTTGATAATCAAATTACAATTTTTCATAATTACAAGAATACAATAATTTCGGATCTAAGTATTGATAGGGGGAGCACAGCTCCTCTAATCGGGGGGACTTTTGTACCATTAGGATATGAGTATCAATGGGAGAAAAAAAACATTAATGGAGTTTGGATGCCGATTCCAGGAGAAACAAAGGACTTCATTTTACCTGGCATTCTTTTAGAGACAACTCAGTACAGAAGAAGTGCAAAAAAAACAGGTAGTACCATGAATGTACCTATAAGTAATGTAGTGACCATAACTTTACCTCACGTTCCTGCTATAGAAAATAATATCATATCAATAAGTGGCACTACAATAACAGGGAGTCAGCCAACTGGAGCATTTGGCGATTATAAGTATTCATGGTTTTTGGGAAGCCAAGAAGATCCAATTATATTTGATGAAACGACAAAGGATTTGGATTTGACACCATATTTGCGTGCAATAAGTATTTTACAGAATGATCATACTGCATTCATATTAAGAACTGTTCAATCTGTAAATAGTTCACATAGCTCGAATAGTAATAAGATAAGATTGTATGGTACCTCTCAATTACAACAACAAGCTTTAAAGACTCAATCAGAAGAAGATTCGTTGTTAATCTACCCAAACCCAACAACCGAAGTTGTAAATTTTGCTACAAATTTTTCAACCAATAAAGAAATTGAAATAGTAGTTTATTCTGAAAGTATAAGAAACGAAAAATCAGTTTTTAGAGGAACAGTAACACCTAATCAGGTGGTGAGCTGGAACATTCCTTCAGGTTATGCAAAAGGAATTTATTTCTATAAAATTCGTTCAGGAAACAAGGAAATTAAAACGGGTAAAATTATAGTTCAATAAAGATACAAAGAGTAAATTATACTCAATTCATTTCAAAATTTAGTTAATCATTGACTTTGTTTTTTTTATTTTTTTTTGATCAAGAGGCTGGATTTGTTCAGCCTCTTTTTTTTGTATTATTTTAATGTTAAAAAGAACCTAGAAATTAATTGTTTAATTCTATCTTTGCGGGTATTTTTTTATAAGGAATTAACAGGAATTTTGAAATCAAATTTTTAGTAAATCCTTTCTTCAAATTTATTATTACGAGTGAATACAAAATCTTATTTCTTTCAGTCTTTTGCCATTGTGGCACTGGCATTTATAGCTTTCATCGGATTTAAGCAAATCTTGCCGGACAAGATATTTTCGGATAGTAAAGTAGATTCTAAAAACGTACTAATCGATAGTCTGCTTTTAGAGTCAGTCGCAAATGATTCTCTGGAACAGGATGGAGACAGTCTGACCGAAGAGGAGAAAAATGAAATGAGGGAAAAGATTGTTTTCGATGCTTCGGAAGGAATCGAATTTCCATCTGAAACTTTCGATAACTACAAAGGGTACCAATACCTGATTTCTTTTTACGAAAAATTATACCAGTTAGAGAATAATCCGCAAGCCAAAGTCAGAATTGCCTATTATGGAGATTCCATGACCGATGGTGATTTAATTGTGCAGGATGTTCGCGCCAATTACCAGGAACGTTTTGGCGGAAGCGGAGTTGGCTTTGTGTCGATCAATTCAGAATCTGCGGCATCACGTGGTTCTGTAAAATCTTCGGCTTCCAAAAACTGGAAAATGCAATCGTATTTGAACGTAAAACATCCAACGAGTCCATTTGGAGTAAACGGGCACGTGTTTTTTGCCAATGATAAATCAAATACTACCTGGGTTCAGTACGAAGCAGGTTTAAACAAACACGCAACAACTTTAGATAGTCCGACTTTATATTATGGCAGAGGATCTAAAAAAGGAAATGTGAATTTTATTATCGGCAAAGATACCTTGCGAAAAAGCCTTGTGCCGAATAATTTGATTAATACTTTAAAAGTAACTTCGGGAAGCATAAAAGGATTCAAAGCCAATTTTATTCATGCTGATTCTATTCCAATCTACGGTTTTAATTTTGATAGCGGAAACGGGGTTCATGTAGACAACTTCTCGCAAAGAGGAAATTCAGGTTTGCCGATTTCTACTTTTAATACCAATGTGATGCAAGGGTTCAATAACAGTTTAAAGTACGACTTAGTTATTCTGCATTACGGAACCAACGTTCTAAATTATGGAACCAAGAATTACAATTGGTACCAAAGAGGGATGACCAAAGCGGTGAATAAAATTAAAGAATCTTTTCCGGGAGTTTCGATTCTGATCATTTCTACAGCCGATAAATCTACCAAATACGATTTAGAAATGAAAACCGATTCAGCCGTTGTTCCATTAATGAGAGCACAAAAAAGATATGCACTTGAAACCGAATCCGGATTTGTGAATTTGTACACCTTAATGGGAGGTGACGGATCAATGGTGAAATGGGTAGATGAATCTCCGGCCAGAGCCAATAAAGATTATACACACTTTAACCAGCGTGGGGCAAAAGCTATTGGTAAATTAGTATACGATCAATTGAACAAAGGTTACGAGCAATATAAAGTATTACGGGTAAACAGAGAGACTGATACCAACAAACGGAAAGCAGCCAGGAAGACCAATACAGATTCCGTAGCGGTAAAAACAGATAGCGTAAATGAATAGATTAATTATCTTCTTTTGTTGTCTTTTTTTCTCAACAAACGATAAAATACCAAAGACAGATTCAATTCCAATTACAAAAAATATGATGCATAAAGCCGATACAGCCGCTGTTGATTCTTTTTCAGGAGACAGGATTTATAATGCAGAAGTCTTAGTGCCGTTTTTTTTGAAATTGAAGTCGAACGAAAGTCAAAATAGTCAAAAAATCAATATGGTCCATGTGGGAGATTCGCACATTCAGAGTGATTTAATGACCAATGAGATTAGGAAAAAACTACAGCAAAAGTTTGGTAATGGCGGTCGGGGGTTAGTTTTTCCGTATCAGCTGGCCAAAACAAATGGTTCTTATAACGAACGGTTTCGTTCCAACAGAGGCTGGGAAAGTTATCGAAACATTCATCCTGTCAAAAATGTTCCCGTTGGTTTAAGCGGAATTGCACTTTGGAGAGACAATGGTGGTTTTGCTGTTGAACTGAATGTTAAAGATGCTGCGTATAATTTCAATACTATCAAAATTATTACGCCTCAAAATCAGAACATGTTTGATTTAGCGATATCCTCTCAAACTAAAACAATTCAGTCTACAGAGCGAAAAGTAATTACGCACAAGATCAAAAAAGGAGAAGCGATCTCGACAATTGCTGACAAATACAATGTTTCAGTAGCTGATATTAGAAAAGACAATCATCTGAAATCGAATAACATTCGTGCGGGAAGAACGCTTAAAATCCGAACAAACGAGACTAAACCCAGAAATATTACGAGTTCAGAATTTGTTCCTTTAAATTTGGAATCGGATTCGTTTACTCATTATTATAACTCTGAAAAAACGTTGAGTCGTATTTTTCTACTTCCAAATAAAGAAGCTTCAAAGTACGAACTGAGCGGGATCGTTTTAGAAAGAGATACACCCGGTTTAATTTACAGCAGCATTGGGGTAAATGGAGCCAAGTTTTCAGATTATAATAAGTACCCGTTATTTTTTGAACAGCTAAAAGCATTGCATAGCGACCTTATAGTTCTTTCGTTGGGAACAAATGAAAGCTACGATCATATGGAAGCTTCGGCGTATATAAAGGAATTGCGAGATTTTATAAAAAATGTGAAAGAACACAATAGTAAGGTTTCTATCCTTGTGATGACTCCGCCTCCTTCATTACTCAAAGCAAGAAGACCCAATGTTTATATTCGCGATTACGCAAAAAGTATTATTGAAATTGCAAAGACAGACGGTTTTGCAGTTTGGGATTTATACGATGAACTGGGAGCGATGGAAGGAATCCGAGGTTTAAAGTCCTCTGGATTAATTGGCCCGGATTGGGTTCATTATTCTAAAAAAGGATACGAAAAACAAGGAAACTTGTTTGCAGAAGCATTTTTAAAAGCATACGATAATTTTAAATTAAAGAATTAAGTTGATTACAATAGATAGCATAAATAATTGGTTCATTCAGAATTTTGGCGCGATTACTCCGGAGCAGGTTCAAAGCTGGTTTATATACAACCCTGAAGAAAAATTACTGTTTAATACCGGTTTGTTCCTCGGATTATTTCTGGTTTTTTATTTTGTGTATGCCTTTTTACGCAAAACATTTTATTTGAGATTAACATACGTTATTCTCTTTTCGCTTTTCTTTTATTACAAGTCAAGTGGAATTTACTTTCTGCTATTATTACTTTCGTCTGTTGTTGATTACGGACTGAGTCAGATTATTTACAGAGAAGCAAAAGACAGTACAAAGAAAATTTATCTGGTGATCAGTGTAATTCTGAATCTGGGATTGTTGGGGTATTTCAAATACATGAACTTCATGATTGTTACTTTCAATGATATGTTTCATGGAAATTATGAACTGCACGATATTTTTCTGCCGGTTGGAATTTCATTCTATACCTTCCAGTCGATGAGTTATATTATCGAAATCTACCGTGAAGAAATTAAACCAACCAAAAATTACATCGAATATCTGTTCTTCGTTTCGTTCTTCCCGCAGTTGGTGGCAGGACCAATCGTTAGAGCAAAGGATTTTTTACCTCAGATTTATCAGAAATTAAACCTGACCAGAGAAGATGTAAACAACGCTTTGTTTTTGATTATTGGCGGATTGATTAAGAAAACGGTAATTTCAAATTACATCTCTATAAACTTTGTCGATCGTGTTTTTGACACTCCAATGAATTATACTTCGTTCGAAAATTTAATGGCATCTTATGGATATGCTATTCAAATTTACTGCGATTTTTCAGGATATTCGGATATGGCAATCGGAATCGCTTTGCTGTTAGGATTCAAACTTCCGGCCAACTTTAGAACGCCTTATAAGTCAACTTCTATCACTGATTTCTGGAGAAGATGGCATATTTCACTATCCACCTGGCTGAAAGACTTTTTGTATATCTCGATCGGTGGAAATCGTGAAGGAACATTCGCAGGGTTTTTATTTCCAAGTTTATTCTTCTTCGGATTATTGCTTTGGGGAATTTCAAACATAAACGAAAGTTTCATTCCACTAGGGATCGCAATTGGGGCACTAGTGCTTTTCTGCCTGACCTTTTTACTTTCGAAAAAGAAAAACCAAACCTTGGTGACCAATTTCAATTTGTTTACCACGATGCTTTTAGGAGGATTGTGGCACGGAGCCGGTGCACAGTTTATTGTTTGGGGAGCATTACACGGATTGGCATTAGCCGTTCATAAAATTTTCATGGAATTCTTTCCTCCAAAAAAAGAAGGCAAAGGTTCTGGATTTTTATGGAAATTCTTTTCAATCGTCATTACCTTTCACTTTGTTGTTTTCTGTTGGATATTTTTCCGTGCCAGAGATTTTGAAACAGCACTTCAGGTGATTAATAATATTGGTCAGTTAACCTTTGAGCCGGAACATTGGCAGGCAATCATAATAGGTTACAAAAATGTGTTTTTATTGATGCTTTTCGGATACGTTTGGCACGTCTTGCCGGAAGCGATCACCTCTAAAATGAAATTAGTTTTTGATAAAACACCTTTGATCGGAAAAGCAATTATTCTGGGATTCACGTATTGGATAGTCTATGCAACAGCAGTTGCCGGTTCACAGCCGTTTATTTACTTCCAGTTTTAATTAAGAGGGGGAAAAGGGACAGAGTTACAAAGGCGCAAAGGTTTATTCTTTGCGTCTTTTTTGTTTTCGCAGATTAGAGAGATTCTTTTTTCTTAAGATTATGTATGAAAAAATATCAGCTAAATCTGCGAGAAAAGATATTGCGACTTTGCGTCTTTGCAAACAAAAAAACATAGTAAATTTTACGTAAAACTTTGCGCTCCTTGCGGTAAAATTAGCGTACACTTCAAGTTTAAATGTGATTAAATAAAAATTGCCTGAAATGCCTAATTAGATTATCTTTGCACTTCAAATAAAGAAAAAAGTATGTTTGATAATTTAAGTGATAAGTTAGATAAAGCCTTCCATATATTAAAAGGACACGGTAAAATTACAGAAGTAAACGTTGCCGATACTTTAAAAGAAGTTCGTCGTGCCTTACTTGATGCCGATGTTAACTTTAAAATTGCTAAAGATTTTACCACTAAAGTAAAAGAAAAGGCAATTGGTCAGGACGTTTTAACAACGCTTCAGCCGGGACAATTACTGGTGAAGTTAGTTAAAGACGAACTAACGGAATTGATGGGGGGTGATGTTGCCGGTGTTAATCTTTCCGGAAATCCTTCTGTTATTTTAATGTCAGGACTTCAGGGATCGGGGAAAACAACCTTCTCAGGGAAACTGGCCAATTTCTTAAAGACAAAGAAAAATAAGAAACCACTTCTAGTAGCGTGTGATATCTACCGTCCTGCGGCGATTAATCAGTTACATGTTGTGGGAGATCAAATAGGTGTTGAGGTTTATTCAGAGCCGGAAAATAAAAATCCTGTTGAAATTGCTCAAAACGCAATCAAACATGCAAAAGCAAATGGCTTTAACGTAGTGATTGTCGATACGGCTGGTCGTTTAGCAGTAGATCAGGAAATGATGGATGAAATTGCTCGTGTTCATAAAGCAATTCAGCCTCAGGAAACCTTGTTTGTTGTAGATTCTATGACAGGACAGGACGCTGTAAATACCGCAAAAGCCTTCAATGACATCCTGAATTTTGATGGAGTTATTTTAACAAAATTAGATGGTGATACACGTGGTGGAGCTGCAATTTCGATTAAATCGGTTGTAAACAAGCCAATCAAATTTGTAGGTACAGGAGAGAAGATGGAGGCAATTGATGTTTTCTATCCGGATCGTATGGCTGAGCGTATTTTAGGTATGGGTGACGTTGTGTCGCTTGTAGAGAGAGCGCAGGAGCAATTTGATGAAGAGGAAGCCAGAAAACTTCAAAAGAAAATTGCTAAGAACGAATTTGGTTTTGATGATTTCCTTACGCAAATTCAGCAAGTAAAGAAAATGGGTAACATGAAAGACTTGGTTGGAATGATACCAGGTGCTTCAAAAGCCATGAAAGACGTAGAGATAGAAGATGATGCCTTTAAACATATTGAGGCGATCATCCACTCGATGACCCCGATAGAAAGAAGTAAACCTTCGATAATCGACGTGAAAAGAAAAGCCAGAATCGCTAAAGGTTCCGGAACCAAAGTCGAGCAGGTAAATCAGTTAATGAAGCAGTTTGACCAAATGAGCAAGATGATGAAGATGATGCAGGGTCCGGGTGGAAAAAATCTGATGAAGATGATGGGCGGAATGAAAGGAATGCCAGGCGGAATGCCGAGATAAAATAAAAAAGTTTCAAGTTTAAGGTTTCAGGTTATGAAACTAGAACTTGAAACTTTTTTGATTAATATAAATAGGTGTTTCGCTTTTAACGTGAAGCCGGAAATTTTAAATCAGAAACTAAAATAAAACAATGCAACTACTAGACGGTAAAAAAACAGCTGAAGACATTAAAAACGAAATTGCAGCCGAAGTTCAATCGATAAAAGATGCCGGAGGGAAAGTACCTCATTTGGCAGCAGTAATCGTTGGAACTGACGGAGCAAGTTTAACTTACGTAGGAAGTAAAGTGAGATCTTGCCAGCAAATAGGCTTTGATTCGACTTTGGTGAGTTTACCCGAAACAATTACAGAAACAGAACTACTGGTAAAAATTAAAGAACTGAATGAAGACGATAATCTGGATGGATTTATTGTTCAGTTACCTTTGCCAAAACACATCAGCGAACAAAAGATTCTAATGGCTATTGATCCCGACAAAGATGTTGACGGTTTTCATCCTGCTAATTTTGGAAAAATGGCTTTAGAGATGGACAGCTTTATTCCTGCAACACCATTTGGAATCATGCAGTTATTAGAGCGTTACAATATTGAAACTGCAGGAAAACATACCGTTGTTATTGGCAGAAGTCATATCGTGGGCCGACCAATGAGTCTTTTAATGAGCCGTAAAGGAAATCCGGGAGATTCTACAGTTACTTTAACACACAGCAGAACCCAAAATATTGAAGAGTATACCAGAAGTGCTGATATTATTATCACGGCATTAGGAGTGCCAAATTACTTAAAAGCCGACATGGTAAAAGAGGGAGTAGTAGTAATTGACGTTGGAATTACAAGAGTTGAAGATGCTTCGCATCCAAAAGGTTATGTGATTACAGGTGACGTTGATTTTGACGGAGTAAGTAAAAAATCATCATTTATTACGCCGGTTCCTGGTGGAGTGGGGCCAATGACCATTGCGATGTTATTGAAAAACACACTTTTGGCAAGAAAGATGCGAAGCGCTAAAAATTAATAGTGTAGAAATAAATTTTAGATTAAAGCCTGTTCGAGAGAACAGGCTTTTTTTGGATGGGGTGAAGTTAATGTTGGAATCTCAAGGTGTAGTCCCTACGGGACAAGACGAATCAGGTTAGTTGTTGTGTTACCTTTATTTGATCCCTATGGGATAAGCTCTTTCGGGAGTTTAATGTTAGTGTAGAAAAATGCTGTAATGGCTATTGTGTTGTAATTACCTATTGTCTACGATATAGACTCCGCTAGGATCACATATCTGCAGAAAAAAGTAAGTTATCTGTTGTTGTTAGCGTTTATTTATTCGCTACAATATAAACTCCGTTAGGAGTCACATTTCGGTAGAAAAAATAAGAAAAAATGTCCTATAGGGACTATCCATGTTTTATAAAGTTGGGATTTGGATTTTTTTTTTAGAAAAGAATGCATAAAAGGCTCCGTGCATCTCTGTGCCAGCGTGAGTCTTCGTGGAATTTTTTGGGTTCCGCAGAGGCTCGCAGAGATTACACAAAGTAATACGATAAAAATCTTCGTGTATCTCTGCGCCATCTCTATGCATCTCTGCGAAATTTTTCCAAAAATTAGTTTGTCAATTCAAATTAATACTTAACTTTGTATCTCAAAGTACTTTAATTATGAATCAGAAGCACCAAGAAGATTTAGCCCATATTCGTTCCATGATGGAGCGTTCTTCAAGATTTATATCGCTAAGCGGCCTTTCAGGAGTATTTGCGGGACTTTCGGCTTTAATTGGAGGATTATATGTTTACCAATTGTTTAAAGCAAACGGGACCGAATATTTTGGTGGAGATTATGAGCAGCAATATTCTACTGACCTGGTTTCAGAACTGGTCTTTACGGGTTTGATTATTTTAGCTTTTGCTTTTAGCTTCGGTTTGTTTTTTACTGTTAGAAAAAGTAAAAAGTATGATTTGCCTATTTGGACATCGGCAACTAAAAATATGCTTTTTAATTTAACCATTCCATTATTGGCCGGAGGTATATTTTGTCTGGCGCTGATCTATCATGAGGTTTATGGTTTAATTGCACCGGCTACTTTAATTTTTTATGGTCTGGCATTGATAAATGCGGAAAAGTATACCTATTCTGATATTAAATATTTAGGTTTTTGCGAGCTAGTTTTAGGATTTATTTCTCTTTTTTATATTGGATACGGTTTGATTTTTTGGATCATTGGATTTGGTATTTTGCATATCTTGTACGGATTAATAATGTTCAAAAAATATAAATAATCCATTCGATGGGAATTATTGATAAACTAAATAAAGATTTTGAAAGCCGTGTCAGATTGGGTATTATGTCCATTTTGATGGTCAACGAGTGGGTAGATTTTACTGAAATGAAAAATCTGCTGAATATTACGGACGGAAATCTGGCAAGTCATTCCTCTGCTCTTGAAAAAGCAGAATATATCGAAGTAAAAAAAGAGTTTGTAGGCAAGAAACCTAAAACATCTTACCAGGTAACTCCCAGAGGGCGTGCGGCTTTCAAGGAGCACCTTTCTTTTCTCGAAAAATTAATGAAATCGTAAGAGCTATATTTTTTTGTCTAATAACTTTGAAATACAAAGTACTTTTAAATTTAAAATAGTAAAATCGTCGCAAAAATATTGCAAAGAAAACCAATAAACGAGACGATAATCTACTTGACTTCTAATACATAAATTTAACAACAATGAAAAAACACCAAGTTATCCCAGCCTGCAGTTTGATATTTATTCTGCTTTTTTACCATGAATCAATGGGGGTGAACCTCGCCATTTTTGGACTATTGTTAATCGGCCTGATTTGTTATTTTTTTCAGGATAAGTTTACCGACCGATCTCATTTGATTTTGGTGGTTACATCCGTACTGTCGTGTCTTGCCTTTGCCTGGTACGGAGATTTTGCTTCATTTTTAGCACTTTCCATGTCTGTTTTGTTCTTGCATTTTAGAATACAGGATCCGGAACTGAAGATTCTTCAGATTTTCCCGCTTGTATTTTTAAACGCTTTCGCCACGTTAGGACGTGTTTTTATGTTCAGCCAATGGCTTCCGGAAAGACAAATTCACAACAATTTTGCGAAGAAATTAGTCGCATACGTTATTATTCCATTGATTTTCCTGGTGGTGTTTTTTACAGCCTATTCTTTTGGAAGTGAGCATTTCTCCTCCTTATTAACGGACTATACTTTAGATCTTGATATTTTCGAAGTACTTCTGATAGGGGTTTTAGGGTTTTACATTTCATTTAGTTTCTGGAATTATTGGGTTCCCGAACTGTGTTACGAGAAAAATAAACTTTTAGACAATGAGTTTGATAATGTGATTGATATAAAGAATCAGAAAACATTTTCGTTTTTAGATTTGGATTTTGAAAGAAAAAGTGGTGAGATTACATTAGTCTTATTGAATTTTATGCTCTTGGTTTTTATCATCACCTACAATTATGAGCAATTTTTCGAGGCTGTCGAGACTTCTAAACTTAGTTCAGCTACTCACGAAAGAGTAAATGCCGTAATCTTTTCGATAATTATGGCGGTTGGAGTGATTCTGTTTTATTTTAAAGGAGGATTTAATTTTGATAAAAAGGCAGCTAGTCTTAAAAAGTTGGCTAAAGTATGGATTGTTTTAAATGGTGTGCTGATAGTGAGTACCATTATTAAAAACTCAGAATATGTCGCATTCTTTGGCTTAACTTATAAAAGACTGGGGGTATATGCTTTTCTGATTTTAGCGGTAATTGGTTTGATTTTTACCTTTTTAAAAATCACCAGACAAAAAACGAACGCGTACCTTTTTAATGAAATGATCTGGTGTTTTTACGGAACGATACTTTTATGCAGTTTCGTAAATTGGGGAGATTTCATTACCCAATATAATATTTCAGTTCAAAAGGGCGTAGAGCCAAAATTCCTTCGAAGTTTAAATTTTAATGATGATAACCGTAATGCTTACTTCTCTACTATTAACTACGGGGATCATGAAAATGACTTTTACGCACATAATGATGTTGGGTATTATCAAAGCAAATCATTCTTGTCAAAAGCACTTTATTACGAATTTGTAGAGAAAAAGTAGTAAATATTTGCAAAAACCGTCCTATTGAATTTATATAGGGCGGTTTTTTAATAATTAATTAGTAGTTTAAAGTTTTTCGTTTTAAAAATAAAGGATACTTTTGCAGCACTAAAAAAAACTTCTCCAATGGACGATTATTATTCGTTAGTATTTAATTAAAGTAGCTTTTGAATTTTTTCAAAATGCTACGCTAAACACCTGCAATTTTGAAATGAAAGCCTTTTACAAAAACAACAACGGACTAATCGAGATACAAGAATGGACTCCAAACTGCTGGATCAGTATTGAATCTCCTTCAGAAACAGAAAAAAAATACTTACTGGAAGAACTTCAGATTCCTGAAGCCTTTTATAACGATATTGAGGATATCGACGAAAGACCCCGTATGGAGTCTGAAGACGGCTGGACTTTGTTTATCATGAGGGTTCCTATAAAAAGTAACGATGTTAAACTTCCTTTTCAAACCATTCCTTTAGGTTTGATTTTTAAAGATGATGTTTGCGTTACGATTAGTTTTTATGAAACCGAGATAGTTTCCGATTTTCTTCAATATACAAGACGAAAAAATATAGTAATCAAAGACAATTTCGATTTAGTGATGAGGTTACTTCTATCGTCAAGTGTCTGGTATTTGAAATATTTAAAGCAGATCAATCAAAAGATAAAACTGGCCGAAGACAACCTGGAGAAATCGATCAAGAACGAAGAATTACAGGCGCTTTTGCAGATCGAAAAATGTCTGGTGTTTTTTATTACTTCTTTAAAAGGAAATGATGTTTTATTTCACAGAATCAAAAATCTAAAAGCTCAAAGAGAGCATTTTGATCCCGATTTGCTGGAAGATGTTGATATTGAATTAAGTCAGGCACAGGATACTGCGAACATTTACAGCAATATCTTGACGGGTATGATGGATGCCTATGCTTCGGTAATCTCCAATAACATGAATAATATTATGAAGCAAATGACTTCGATTTCTATTATTTTGATGATTCCTACTTTAATAGCGAGTTTGTATGGAATGAATGTGCCGAATGGTCTGGAAGAAAGCAAGTATGGGATTTGGATTCTTCTTTTAGTGTCTGTTATCTTATCATCAGTCGGAGTGTTTCTATTCAAAAGAAGAAGATGGTTCTGATAAAAAATACAATTTCTCATATTAAAGAAAATCCCTTTCGTTTTATCGGAAGGGATTTTTTTATGCGAATATTTTAATAGTCTCCTCTTTTTTTAAATCGGGGATCGTGTTTCGAAATAAATTCGGTTCTTCGTTTTGGAGCTTCCTCTTTTGGGAGACTGGCTTCCTCTGTTTTACTGGACGGTGCAATCAAATGATTCAGCTCTTTAATTTCAGCATCGGTTAAATCACGATAACGGCCCACCGGAACATCGAGTGAAATATTGATGATTCGGATGCGTTTTAAAGCAGTCACGTCGTATCCTAAATATTCACACATTCTACGAATCTGACGGTTTAGACCTTGTGTCAGAATAATTTTGAAGGTGTATTTGCTAATTTGTTCTACTTTACATTTTCGGGTAACCGTGTCCAAAATTGGAACACCATTTCCCATTCGCTGTATAAAACGATCTGTAATAGGTTTGCTAACCGTAACGGTATATTCTTTTTCGTGATTGTTTCGTGCGCGTAGAATTTTGTTGACAATATCACCGTCATTAGTCATAAAAATCAGTCCTTCACTCGCTTTGTCCAAACGTCCAATCGGGAAAATACGTTTAGGATAATTGATATAATCTACAATATTATTTCGAACCTCGAGATTGGTTGTACATTCAATTCCAACAGGTTTGTTGAATGCTAAATAAACCATTTTTTCGTTTTTCTCAACAATCAGCTTTCCATCAATACGTACTTCATCATCCGGAGAAACTTTTGTTCCCATTTCCGGTACAGCACCATTTATTGTTACGCGTCCTTCTTCAATAAGTTTATCGGCTTCACGACGAGAACAATATCCTGTTTCTCCTATAAATTTATTCAGACGTTTTAAATTCTCTTCCATGGTGCAAAAGTAGTCAAAATTTAGACTTCTTAGATTATTAGATTATTAGATTATTAGATTGTTGGATGGTTAGACTTGTAAGATGGTTAGATTATTGGATGGTTAGACTTTAATCTTAGAACCTTAGAACCTTAGGACCTCAGTATCTCAGTATCTCAGTATCTTTGACGAAACTTTGAGCCTTTGCTCCTCTGAACCTCTGAACCTTTGTGGTCTTTACTTCGCATGAAAATCTGAACTGTCTGTAGGGGTTTCATTGCGGTCAAACATTCCGTAATCCCGAACTACGGCGGCAATTCGTAAGTGATAATCTTTAAAAATTTCTTTACGTCCCCTGGCTTGCGCGTGGCGATGCATTTCTAAATTTCTCCATTGTTGAACGCTTTCTTCGTCTTTCCAAAATGACAACGACAAAACTTTCTCAGGATCACTGAAACTCTGAAAGCGTTCGATTGATATAAAACCTTCTATCTTGTCTAATTCCGGTCGTAAACTTGCGGCAATAGACAAATACTCTTCTTTTTTTCCTTCGTTTGGAATTACTTCGAAAATTACAGCGATCATTTTTTTTAGATTTTTAGATGGTTAGACTTCTTAGATCTTTAGATTGTTGGATTTTTAGATGGTTAGATTTTTAGATTCTAGTCTTAGAAACTTAGTGCCTTAGAATCTCAGTGTCTTAGATAAACCTTTGCATCTTTGAACCTTTTTTAAGAAGCAAACAAAAAATCAATAACCTTTTGATACAATTCATCATCATGCATTCCGTGACCCAAGCCTTTAGTTTCAATAAACTGACTGTTTTTCCAATTGCTGGCGATTTTTTTGCCCTCCTCAAAAGCAACAATCTTGTCTGAAGTGTCGTGTGCAATTAACCCCGAAACATTAAACTCTGAGGCAAATCGTTGTCCTGAAAAGTCCTCCAGTTTAAAATTGAAACGATTCATGAATTTACTTTCCAAAAGCGAAAACATTTTGGTGTTCAGGCTTAACATTGAGATATAATTGTCAATCAGTGTTTTTAGATCAGAGGGTGCTCCCAGAATGACCATTTTGTTGATGCTGGTGTTAGGGAACAAATACTGATGATAGACACATGCTGCACCACCGATGGAATGACCTATAATAATGGCAGGCTGGTATTTTTCGACCGCTTTATTGATAAATTCAGCATATAGAGGAACGTTAAATTCTTTACCGCTGCTTTGTCCGTGTGCCGGAGCATCAATCGCGATAATGGTACTGCCTGATTTTTGAAGGTGCGGTAAGGTTTTTTTCCAACGCGAAGCATTACTTTCCCAACCGTGAACAAGCAATATCTTGGTTTCGTTACCTTTCCAGATATAGGTTTGAAAATGATGTTCATTATGATGAAACGTCTCTGTTTCTGTATTTCTCAATACTTTAGGCAGTGCTTCTTTCTTTAGTCTTCCAATTCTGGGTTGGCTAAAAAGCGCATAAGAAAGTTCCGTCGCTTTTTGCGGACGAACATAGCTCAAAAAGTTAATATAAGACCCAACCGATTTTAAAGTGATAAAACGGATTCCTTTTTTAATTCCCAAAACAAATAATTTAGTGATAAAAATAATATTCGGGAATCGACCTAAAAAAGTTTCGCCACGAATTACACAAATTTAGCGCGAATTTTTATTCTTTAATGTATCTAAATAGAAATTGGCAAAATTTGTGTAGTTCGTGGCAAAGAAATAGTGCTGAGGCACAAAAAAAAGTCCCGATCAGATCGGGACAGTTATTTAGATTTTAGAGAACAATTGTTCCATTTTTTCTTTTTCTTCTTCAGCTAATGCGCTGTCAACCAGAATTCTTCCAGAGTGCTCATCAGTGATGATTTTTTTTCTTGAAGCAATTTCCACCTGAGTTTGTGGAGGAATTGTAAAGAATGATCCTGCTGAAGCTCCTCTTTCGATAGATACTACCGCTAAACCATTACGAACACTGCTTCTGATTCTGTTGTAAGCAGCTAATAAACGCTCTTCGATTTGTGAAGCAAACTCTGCTGATTTCTCAGTTAAGAAGATTTCTTCTTTTTGAGTTTCAGCCATAATCGCATCCAGTTCAGATTTTTTATGTTTTAAATGCGAACTTTTTGCGTCAAGTTTTTCTTTTAAATTAGAAATAACTTCTTTTTTATGTTCGATAGAAGCTTTCATTTCTTTGATTTGCTTTTCAGCCAATTGAATTTCTAATTCCTGAAATTCAACCTCTTTAGTCAAAGAATTAAATTCTCTGTTATTACGAACTGATTCTTGTTGTTTTGTGTATTTTTTGATCACCTCTTTGTGCTCATCAATGGCAATTTTCTTCCCTTTGATTTGCTCTTCAATCACTTCAAGTTCTCCTTTTAGTTTCTCTGAACGCGTGCTTAAACCAGCAACTTCATCTTCTAAATCTTCTACTTCTAAAGGAAGTTCTCCTCTTACGTTTCTGATTTCGTCAATTCGGGAGTCAATAAGCTGTAAATCGTATATTGCTCTTAACTTGTCCTCAACACTTAATTCTTTCGTATTCGCCATATTCTTATAAGTACTTAACTGGATTTGTATTTTCTTCTGATAAAATGATGGCAAAATTAAGGATTTTTTTTCGAAGATAATCAACAATATAGTTTTTTGTATACCGTTCGCTCTCAAAATGACCAATATCGGCTAAAAGAAGTCGGTTTTCTGCTTCGTAAAATTGATGGTATTTCAAATCGGCAGTTAAAAAAGCATCTGCTCCTGCCTGAATGGCATTTTTTATGGCAAAACTGCCTGAGCCTCCTAAAACAGCGACTTTCTTTATTTTTTTTCCTAAAAAAGCAGAATGACGAATTCCCTCTGCAATCATTTTGTCTTTTACGGAGTGTAAAAAGTCTTTTTCATCCATTTCAGTTTCAAATTCACCAATCATTCCCAATCCAATATTTTGATGGGAATTTTTCAGATCATAAATTTCATAAGCTACTTCTTCGTAAATGTGGCTGGCAAATAAAGCCTTTAAAATTTTAGACTGTAAGTGCTTTTCAAATACAACTTCGATTTTGATTTCAGTTCCCGTGTGTAGTTTTCCTCTCTCTCCAATTACAGGATTGCTGTTTTCATTTCCCTGAAAAGTAAAAAAGCCCTCGGTATTAA
Organism: Flavobacterium sp. N502540; assembly: GCF_025947365.1. NCBI lineage: Bacteria > Pseudomonadati > Bacteroidota > Flavobacteriia > Flavobacteriales > Flavobacteriaceae > Flavobacterium > Flavobacterium sp. N502540. The sequence goes on along the minus strand of NZ_CP110012.1, from coordinate 833,370 downwards.
AGCTGCAGTTGTCATAATTTCCAATCGTACCCGCGCCGGCCTGAAACATAGCATTGCGAACTTTTTCTGAATTATCAGGGGTGGTGTAGGTAACCAATTTTTGAATGAAACTTTGTTTAGGGATTAAAACTTTAGTGTTGATTAGGCCTAAAGCATCACAAAATATTTTATTAACTCCCTGTGAATGGTTGTCTAATGCCGTATGAACGGCATAAATAGCGATGTCGTTTTTGATAGCCTTTAAAATGGCACGCTCCACATAGTTTTTACCGGTTATTTTTTTAATTCCCGAAAATAAAATAGGATGAAAGCAAACTACCAGATTACAGTTTTTGGCTATTGCTTCTTCAATTACAATTTCTAAAGCATCATGGCAAACCAAAACTCCGGTACTTTCTGTTTCGGTATCACCCACTAAGAGTCCGACATTGTCAAAATCTTCGGCATAAGCCAAAGGAGCCATTTCTTCAAGAACAGCTAATATTTCTTTGATTTTCATTTTTTAGTTTTATTTCAGGTTTTAAGTCCTGTCTTGTGGTGTAAACTTGAAACAAATTAACGAAAAATATTATACTTTCGTAGAATGAATGTACTTAGAAAAATACTTTTTCCGTTTGCGATTTTGTACGGATGTGTCACTGCAGTGAGAAATTTTCTTTTCGACAAAGGAATTTTAAAATCGACTTCATTTGATATTCCGGTTATTGCGGTTGGAAATCTTAGTGTTGGCGGTACAGGCAAAACGCCACAAATAGAATATCTTATCCGATTGTTATCTCAGAAATATAAAGTTGCTACTTTAAGTAGGGGCTACAAAAGAAAATCAGAAGGTTATGTATTAGCGAGTGAAAGTTCTAATGCCGAAATTTTAGGCGATGAACCGTTTCAGTTTTATCAAAAGTTTCCAAATATTCAGGTGGCCGTTGATGCGAACAGAAGAAACGGAATTACACAATTGCTTTCGCAAAAAGAAAAACCCGAAGTGATTTTATTGGATGATGCCTACCAGCACCGAAAAGTGAAAGCCGGGTTTTATATTCTGTTAAGTTCATATGACGATTTGTATGCTGATGATTTTATGCTGCCAACCGGAAACTTGCGCGAGAGTAGAAGCGGAGCGGATCGTGCCAATATTGTAATTATAACAAAATGTCCAAAAGAACTGTCTGAGGAAAAGCAGGAAGAAATCAGGTCGAAATTAAAGTTAAGAAGCTCTCAGCAGCTGTATTTTACGTTTATTAACTATGATGATTTTATTTATAATGAAGAAGAGCAACTTGCTGTAAAAGATATTAAATCAGAATCAAAATTACTTTTAGCGGGAATCGCAAAACCTACACCGTTTTTTGATTACTTGAAAAATGAAAAAGATGACTGTTTGACTTTTCCTGATCATCATCATTTTTCTGATGTAGATGTGGCAAATATCCTGGGAAAAGGCAATCATAGAAAAATCATTACAACAGAAAAAGACTATGTTCGGCTGAAAGATTCCAAATTGATTTCACAATTGTACTATCTGCCGATAAAAAGTACCTTTATCAGTAACAGTAAAAATTTCGATGCAACTATTCTGGAGTTCGTACAAAAAAACTTAGTAATTTAGAGCCTTAGCTTCTTAGTACCTTTCTAAAAAAACCGGGCTATAATACTGTAGAATTCGTCCGGAACAAATGGTTTTGTAATCACATCGTTCATTCCGTAAGACAACAGCATGTCTCTGTTTTCGTCTAGTGAAATAGCCGTAAGTGCAATAATCGGAGTGGTTTTGTCAAACTCTCTGATAAGTTTTGTAGCCGTTGTTCCGTTGATTCCCGGTAAGTGTACGTCCATGAGGATCATATCAAAACGTTTTACTTTTAAAAGCTCAACCGCATCTTCACCATTGTCGATGATTTCGCAGCTGATGTTTTTATTTTCAAGCATTTTTCGAGTAATCATTTGATTGATTTTGTTGTCCTCGATCAACAGAATTGATTTGTTGTTTAACTGTACGTCGTTGTATGGTTTTATTTCTTCAATCGTTTTCAATTGTTCTTTATTGATCTTAAAATTTAGTTTGAATGTAAAAGTTGAACCTTTGCCAACTTCGCTTTTTAGTTTGATTTCTCCACCCAAAAGCTCAATTAGTTTTTTGACAATCGTAAGTCCAAGGCCGGTTCCGCCATATTTTCTGTTTACTTCTATCGATCCTTGTGAAAAACTTTCAAAAACAGTTTGAAGCTTATCTTCAGGGATGCCAATTCCGGTGTCTACAATCTCGAAGTAAATGGTTGTGTTGTCTTCTTCCAGTTCATATAATTTTGCAATTACATTGACATGTCCGTTTTGAGTAAATTTTAAAGCGTTGTTGATTAAATTCAGGATGATTTGGGACAGTTTTGTAGGGTCACCAATTATATTATCCGGAATAGCCTCGTCTATTTCAAGGTTAAAGTAGTTTTTGTTGGCGGTAGCCAGTTCCTTTAATGAACTCTGAATGTTAAAAAGAAGCTCTTTCAGGTTAAAGCTTATGTTTTCTATTTCGACCTTTGTCGAATCAATTTTATTAATTTCCAGAATCTCATTGATAAAAGTAGTCAGGTAATTTCCTGAGAATTTCAAAGATTCTAAATATTTTAGTTGTTTTTTCTTCGGGTTATCTTCCAGTAATAAATGAGTGATTCCGTTAATGGCATTTAAAGGAGTTCGCAGTTCATGACTTACTGTAGATAAAAACTCAGCTCGGGCTTTAGATGCCTTTTCGGCTTTGTTTTTGGCCAGAATGAGTTCTTTGTTTTTTTCTCTTAACAGTAAATTATTCTGATTTCGGATAATATTGTTTTTGTACAATGCTAAACTCAAAAGAGATAAGATCGAAATAAGGGCAATGGCCAGAATACTTACCAGTTTAGAGTATCGGTAGGTTTTTAACTGGATTTTCTCTTCGCTTTCCTTTTTAATACTGGCTTTTAAGGATTCGTTCTTCTTGAATTTTTCGAATTCATCGTGATCCGTTTGAGTATTTTTCAGCTTTAAGATGTAATTCTCCAGCTGATAATGTTCTTCCAGGTACGAGTAAGCAAGATCAAATTTTTTGTTTTGTCTGTAATACTGACTGATGGCCAGAACGATTTTTGATTTTTGGGCCAGATTATTTATTTTGGCATTATAATTTAAAGCATTTTCAAAATAAACGATAGCCGAATCATTTCGCTTCAGTTGTGTTTCAATTAAGCCTAGTTGATAATATGAATCGGTTTTGGTTTTTAGAATCTCAGTATTGTCCGGCCGTTGTGTTATTTTGCGAAAAGTTTCAGCTGCTAAAGGCAGGTTTTTAGCAGTTTTTAGAGCTATTGCTTTTTGATAGCTTAGGATTTCGGCATGATCCGTAATCTTTAACTGGTTTAAAAGCTCTTCGGCTTTTCTGTAGTAGATTGCCGCAGTTTCGTAATTGCTTTTTGTGGTATTGGTTAAGCCAATATAGTGCAATGCCAAAACTTTTGTGCAGGTTGGTTTTGTGTTTTCAAACAGAGCAACGCTTTTATGAAAGTTTTTTAGAGCTTCTGCGTAATTTTTTTGATGGTAATAAATTTTCCCAAGCTTAAAAGTCTGATTGGCCAGGTTTTCTAATTTATTGTTTGCCTCGCAAAAATCAATTGATTTCTCGGTGTAATAAATTGCCTTTTCGTATTTTTTATTGCTGAGATTGGTGTCCGTTAGTTTGTTGTAATAGGAAATGCTATCCGTACTCTTTTTAGATTGAGAGTACAAAAACGAATTTAATAGACAAACAACAATAAAAAGATAGTGTTTCATGTATGGCAATGCTTTTACAATGAATCTTAGGTTTTTCTTATTAGTAAAATTAAATCGATCAATCTTGATGAGTATCCAATTTCGTTATCGTACCAACCCACAACCTTTACCATTTTGTCAATAACCGAAGTTAATTGAGCATCAAACAAACACGAATGTGTGTTGCCAATTACATCAACAGAAACAATTGGATCTTCTGTGTAATCTAGTATTCCTTTTAAATTTGTTTTTGAGGCTTCTTCAAATGCTTTATTTATTTCTTCAATCGTAACAGCACGTTTTACGTTAAACGTTATGTCTGTTAAGGAACCATCGGGAACAGGAACACGAATTCCGCATCCTCCGATTTTATGATGCAAGTTAGGGAAAATTTTTGTTAATGCCTTAGCTGCACCTGTAGTTGTTGGAACAATCGACTGGCTTGCCCCTCTCGCACGACGTAAGTCCTTATGTGGTTGGTCATGAAGGCTTTGGTCTGTGGTGTAAGAGTGTATTGTTGTGATGTAAGCCTGCTCAATTCCACACAGTTCATCGATGATTTTTATCATTGGAGCCGCATTGTTTGTCGTGCAGCTTGCATTCGAAACAATGTTTTCGCTTCCGTCAAGAATGGCTTCGTTAACTCCTAAAACTACTGTTTTGATGGTGTCAACTTCTGATGGAGCCGAAAGGATTACCTTTTTTGCTCCGGCTTCGATATGGGCGTTTAGTTCTTCGTGTGTTTTAAACTTTCCTGTTGATTCAATTACAAAATCTATCTTGTGGCTTTTCCAATCCAGATTTGAAATGCTTTTTTCATGAAAAAAGAAAAAATGTTTTCCATCAACAATAATTCCTTCCTCGTCATGACTGACTTTAAAAGGTAAGACTCCGTGAATACTGTCGTATTTTATCAAATGCGACATGGTTTTGTTGTCAGCAATGTCGTTAATGGCAATTACTTCAATTTCAGGATGGTTTAAAAGTAAGCGAAATAAATTTCGGCCTATTCTTCCAAAACCGTTTATAGCGATTCTTGTTTTCAAGCTTTTCGATTGTTTGTTAAATCGTTTAATCGTCGATTAGTTTAATCGTACTTACGATTAAACGATTTAACAAATAAACGGTTAGACTTTTTTATAAAATGTGTTTTTGTGCTTTGTAAGAAGAACGAACCAGTGGTCCGCTTTCTACGTGACGGAAACCTAATTCAAGACCAAATTTTTCATATCGGGCAAACTGATCAGGCGTTATAAATTCTTTTACAGGCAAATGTTTTTTACTAGGCTGAAGGTATTGCCCAATAGTAACCACATCAACATTTGCATTTCGTAAATCAGTCATCGTTTGAAAAACCTCTTCTTCAGTTTCTCCAAGCCCCAGCATAATCCCGGATTTGGTTCTGTTGATTCCTTTTTCTTTCAGATAACGTAAAACTTCCAGACTACGATCGTATTTTGCCTGAATACGTACTTCACGAGTCAAACGACGAACAGTCTCAACATTGTGTGAAACCACTTCAGGATTAGCCTCTACGATACGATCTATATTTCTTTCGATTCCCTGAAAATCAGGAATCAAGGTTTCAAGAGTCGTATTCGGATTCATTCTTCGGATTGCTTTTACCGTTTCAATCCAGATAATTGAGCCACCGTCTTTTAAATCATCCCTGTCTACGCTTGTAATTACAGCATGTTTGATGTTCATAATTTTTATAGAACGGGCTACTTTTTCAGGTTCATCCCAATCTACCGTTTCAGGGCGTCCGGTTTTTACACCGCAGAAACCACAGGAACGGGTACATACATTCCCTAATATCATAAAAGTAGCAGTACCTTCACCCCAGCATTCTCCCATATTTGGGCAGCTTCCCGAAGTACAAATAGTGTTTAGACTATACTTATCAACCAAACCACGAAGTTCAGTGTATTTTTGTCCAATAGGAAGTTTAACCTTTAACCATTTAGGTTTTCCCGTTGGTATATTTTCAATGACTGTTTCCATATATCAAAATTCAAAGTACAAAGATAAGCAATGTAGTTTATTTGGAGATTCGTTTAAGATTTAATTTGGTATTGAAAGACTTGGAGTTTCTATAACGCACTTTTGGTAATAATCGTGTAAGTGTGTTAAAATTTTATTTTTAAAGCATTGATGTGAGGTAAAATGCCTCTTTTTTGTTTGTCAATTCAAGTAAGAGTGACAATTTTGGTTGACTGCTCATTTTTACTCATTTAAAATTTATATCTTTATTTGTTAAAAAATTAGTCGAAATGCAATTCAAACGGAATTGGGTTTGTGCTACATTTGTTGTTAAATTGTAATCATTATAGAACATGAAAAAGAAATTTATAGTATTGGGAGTTTTGTTTGCCGCTTTTGGTTTTACAAAAATAAATGCGCAGATTAATTTTGGTGAAAAAGCATTGGGTGCTGTTCAAAAAGGAGTTAGCGGTTTTACTTTTAGCAATGCAGATGCTGCTGCTTTGTCAAAAGCTGCTGTTGATAAAATGGATGCTGAAAATCAGGTTGCAGCTGCAACTGATCCGTATACTTTAAGATTGAACAAAGTTTTTGGAAAGTATACTGCAGGTGACGGTTACACTTTAAATTATAAAGTTTATAAATTAAAAGAGGTTAATGCTTTTGCAACTGCTGATGGAAGCGTACGTGTATATTCAGGATTGATGGATATTATGGATGACAATGAATTACTGGCAGTAATTGGTCACGAAATTGGTCACGTAGCGAATCAGGATTCCAGAGACGCAATTAAAGCGGCTTATAGAAAAGAAGCTTTGTTAGAAGGAGCTGCTTCTCAATCGGCTACGATTGCAAGTGTTACTGATAGTCAGTTGGGTAAAATAGGTAGTGCTATTATCGACAGTAAGTTTAGCCGTAAGCAAGAAGCAGAAGCCGATTTGTTTTCTTATGAATTTTTAAAGAAAAACGGATACAATGTAAATGCTGAAGAATCGGCATTTAGAATTCTGGCCAAAATGAGTGAAGGCAATGAAGCTTCTTTTATTGATAAGATGATGAGTTCGCATCCGGATTCAAAACAAAGAGCTGAAGATGCTAAGAAAAGAGCGGAGAAAGATGGTTTGTATAAGCCGTATGTACAGCAGAAAATTGTAAATACTGCTCCGGCTAAAAAAGGAACTCCTGCCAAAAAAGCTCCCGCTAAAAAGAAAAAATAATTCTATATTGAGTCGCGTAAACTAAACCCGACAGGTTTTAAAACTTGTCGGGTTTGTTGTATAAGGCTTAACCTAAAACGTGAAATGCCAGTACTTTTTGTACATCGTACACATTTACCGATTTGTTAAATTGTTTTACAATGCTTGGGTGTAATTCGCTTGCAACCCAGATTTTTAATTCCGCATCCAAATCAAAAGTTCCTGCTGTTTCTACACTGAAACGTGTAATACTTTTGTAAGCGATAGATTTGTATTCTGTTTTGCTTCCTGTTAATCCTTGTACATCAACCAGAATTAATCTTTTGTTGGTGAAGATAAAAGTATCACGAAGTAGTTTAAAACCCATTTCGATTTCTTCTCTGTCCGTTAAAAGCTGTCCGTATTTTTTTAATAACTCCTCCTGACTAACAGAGCCGGCATTGCCTAGAATAGCTGAAAATATTCCCATTTTTTAGTTTTTAATTTTAATAGATTTGATTTTCCTCTTAGGGAGCTGTAAAAGTAATTTATTTTGTTAATTTTTTTTACTGCATCGGGATTTAATTAAGAATGGGCCGGCACTTAATGAAATGAAAAAAGCAGAACCTAAATTCTGCTTTTTCGTTTTTTATTGTTATTCTGTTTTTATTGTGATGGGAAGGTTATAGGCAGTTCGAACAGGTTTTCCGTTTAAAATACCCGGGCTCCATTTTGTTTTTAATGATTTTAATACCCTGATAGCCTCTTTTCCGATTCCGTATCCCGGATCGTTTTTTACCATGATGTCTGTAATGGAACCGTCTTTTTCAATTACAAAAGATACATACACTCTTAAGGTTTTTTCAGCATCCAGTTCCGGTCTGTTGAAATTGTTTCCTACATAAGTATAAAACTTAGTCATTCCTCCCGGAAATTCAGGTAGTTTGTCTAAGATGGCTACATTAACAGGATCTTTACTTTCTACGGTTAAAGCTGTAGTTTCTACGCCACCACCACTTGGCGGTAATGCATTTACGGCATTTCCTGTTCCGGTGTTTGCATTGTCAACAACAGGATGATTGTCTGTATTTGTTGCAATAACATCAGGTGTCGCCTGAGTTGCGGCTGTTACAACCGGATTTACCAATTGTGTACTGGTAACGGGTGCTGCAGCAGCAGTCTGCTGAGGGGCTACAGGAGGTGCCGGTGGTTCAGGTTTTACCTGAATCGGAGTTAGATCTACAGGTGTTATGGGGTCAGTAAGAACAGTTGGTTCTGTTTCTACGGGGCCATGTGTTCCAAACTTATTAATCAATACCGACGCACTTCCCAGACCTGCCAATAATAGCAATCCCATAAACAGCGCTGTAACTGTGTTTTTTGAGCTCTCCTGGCGTAATTGATAAGCGCCGTACTCTTTGTTCTTGTTTTCGAAAACAAGATCGGTCCAATTGGTTTCGTAGATGTTTGATTTAGTCATGATTTTTGGATTTTAAGGTTAGGTAACATTAAATCATAGGCAGTACGGTTTTGGTTTTAGCTAACAACGGAGATGTTGTTGTTTTAGTATGTGGATAAATAGGTTTTTTAAGAAAAAATACGTGGATATTTTATTCTTTACCTAAAGATAATAAATTATCCATTACGTTCGATGATTTCTGCTAGTAATTTTTTAGCGCGAAGTAATTTTACTTTGACATTGCTCAAAGGTTCGTTGATTTTCAGCGCTATTTCCTGATAAGTCATTTCCTGGAAATAACGAAGCTGAATGACTTCCTGGTAGTGAGGTTTTAATTCTTTGATGCATTGAAGCAGGCGCGAAAGATTTTGTTCTTTAATTAAAGCATCTTCGGCAGAAGGAGTAGGGTCGGCAATATTGTAGGCCTGTTGGTCTTCGTTGTCTGTGATTTCTATAAAAAGACTGGTTTTCTTTTTACGCAGTAAATCAATATAAACGTTTTTTGCTATAGCAATTAACCAGGTGTTGAATTGAAATTCAGGATTGTAACTGGCTATTTTATCGAAAGCTTTAGAGAAGGTTTCGATGGTAATATCTTCGGCGATGGTTTCATTTTCGGTACGCTTCAGCATAAAGCTGTACACTTCATTCCAGAAATAATCTAATAAAAAAGTAAAGGCGATCTGATCGCCTTTTTTAGCTTTTTCTATTTTAGAATTTATTTCCAATATACCGGTTTTGAAAAGATATTAGTTATAAAGATATTAATTTGCGTGAATATAAGAATGATTTCAACAAAAGGAAACCAAACTTTTAGGTCATTTTCTTTTAGCTTACCGGCAGAAAATCCTATAACAATCCATGCTACAGTGTAACGTGTTGCTAAAATAGCCAATACAGCGATCCATTGAAACTGAAATGCTAACAATACAATTGCTGATAAAAAGAAAAATAACTGTGAGGTGAAAAACAGCCCCAATTGCATTTTATCAAAAAATTTGTAATGTTCTGCGGTAGAAACATGTCTTCTTTTTTGAGTAAACCATTCTCTGTAAGTTTCCTTTGGTTTAGAGTAAGTGAAACTTTCAGGGTTGTAAGCAATGGTAGTATTGTTTTTAGTTGCAGCCTGATTGATAAACAAATCATCATCACCTGAACGAATCTGGATGTGCTCAATAAAGCCGTTTACATTAAAAAATTCCTCCTTTTTATAGGCTAAGTTTCGACCGACACCCATGTATGGAAGTCCTAGTTTGGCCCATGAAAAATATTGAACAGCCGTTAAAACGGTTTCATAACGTATGATTTTGTTTAATAAAGAACGTTCTACTTTTTCATAACCGCCATAGCCTAAAACAATCGTTTTGTTCATGGTGAATCTTGAGGTCATTGCCGTGATCCATTCCGTTGAGGTTGGATAACAATCTGCATCGGTAAAGAGTAAGTAGTCTTTTTTTGAAGCTTTGATTCCTAAAGTTAATGCATATTTTTTGTTTCCCCAGAAAGCTTCATTGTTTTGCACTTTTACCAGACGAATATTGCTGTACTGCTGTTCGAATTCTTCAAAAACCTCCAGAGTTTCATCACTTGAGGCATCATCAATTAAAACAATTTCAAAATCAGGGTAGTTTTGTTCCGCAAGAAGAGGGATGAACTTTTTTACATTTTCTTCTTCATTTTTTGCGCAGACGATAACAGATACCGGAATTTTCTTTGGAGTTATTTCCTGAGGTTTGCCGAAAGCGAACTTTCCAAAAATCCCTAAGTAATAGAAAATCTGAATGAAAACGATAGCAATAAAGAAGTAAAATAAAGTTATAAGCATCTGATTTTAATGTCTTTTAATTTCTGAATCTTGCGAGTGCAAATGTACTCATGAAATCCTAATTTTCAATGCCGAAAACGGATTTACTTTCGGCATTTTGCCATTTCTTTTGCAACAGCAATAGCCTGAGGGTTTTCGGTTTTTTCTAACTCCGAAATTATGTTTTTATAATTGTGATCGTCCCTGTTTTGGGAGAGTTTTTTAGTAGCCTGAATTTCGTCAATCTCAATTTCGAAGCCAAAAATACCTCTGGCTTCCCGCATGGTTTTGGCCGATAAATTTTCAACGCGAACCGGATTCACTGAATTCGCTTCGTATTTGTCGACTAATTTTTTTAGCTGTTCTATGGATGTGGTTTCGTCGACAATTTTGATTCGGCCATAAACATGTACCGCTATATAATTCCATGTTGGAACATTTTCATGATCGTACCAGGACGATGAAATGTAACTGTGCGGACCTGTAAAAACAGCTAATACCTGATCGTTTTCGGCAAAACCTTCTGCTTGTGGATTGAGTTTGGAAAGATGGCCTTGTAAAATTTCTTTTCCGTCCGAATTCACTTCAAGTTCTATCGGAATATGTGTTGCACATAATTTTCCGTGTGTCTGATTGATCAGGATGCCAAAACTGTTTTCTTTTAGAAAAGTTCGGATCGATTCCGGATCTTCGTTTTTGTATAAGTCGGGTGTGTACATTTTTTTTCTTTTTTTAGGTTCAAAGGTTCAAAGGGACAAAGAAGCAAAGGCTCAAAGTTTCAAAGGTTTGAAGTTTTCTGATTTTTCAATCCGTTAAAAGTTTAATAATCCAACAATCCAACAATCCAACAATCGAATAATCTAAAGATCTAATTTTTAGATCACATTTACTTCAGCTTCAATCTGAATTCCAAAAGTATCAAAAACAGTTTTTTGAACATCTTTGGAAACTGCCAGAATTTCTTGCCCTGTGGCATTGCCATAATTGACTAAAACCAGAGCCTGATTTTTGTGAATTCCGGCATCACCAAAACGTTTTCCTTTAAAACCGGCCTGCTCAATCAGCCAGCCAGCCGGAACTTTTACTTCGGTTTCCGAAACCTCGTAATATTTCATTTCGGGAAACTTCTGGTGTATTTTTTCGAAATCCGATTTTAATAAAATTGGATTTTTAAAGAAGCTTCCGCTATTTCCTAATTCTTTCGGATCAGGTAATTTACTTTGTCTAATCGCAATTACAGCATTGCTGACCTCTTTTAAGGTAGGAATAGTGATGTTATTTTTAGCCAGTTCAGCGGTAATATCTCCGTATGAAATGTTGATTTTATGATTTCGTTTCGTTAGTTTGTAAATTACCGAGGTAATTATATATTGATCTTTTACTTCATTTTTGAAGACACTTTCTCTGTAGCCAAATTTACAGTCGGCATTGGTGAATGTTTTTATTTCCTGAGAAGCAATATTGATCGCTTCGCACGAAACAAAAGTGTCTTTGATCTCGGTTCCGTAAGCACCGATATTCTGAACCGGGGTTGTTCCCACATTTCCGGGAATTAATGACATGTTTTCTAAACCACCAAAATTATTATCGATGGTCCAAAGAACAAAGTCGTGCCAGGTTTCACCGGCCTGACTTTCTACCCAGACAAAATCATCGTCTTCTTTGAGGATTGTTTTTCCTTTTAAATCAATATGAATGACCAGAGCGTCGATGTCTTTGGTTAAAAGCATATTGCTTCCTCCGCCTAAAATAAATTTTTGTTCGTCTTTGTTTTCTTCTAAAATAGTTTTCAGTTCAGCAACCGTATGTACGGCAACAAATTGTCTGGCTTTGGCTTCGATGCCAAAAGTATTGTAGTTTTTTAAAGAAAAATTGGATTGGATTTCCATAAATAAAAGGCTTTTTTGAAGAATTAATTCTGACTCCAAAAGTAAGGATTATAATTTATTTGAATTGGATTTCTAAAAAATAACCATTATTAATTAGGATACAAAATAGCTTGGATCTTTTCTCTGATGTTATTTTATGGCTTGAATAAATTGTTGCATTTCTTTCATGGTGCCTATGGTAATTCGGGTCCATTTGCCGTTTTCTTCATAAATTTTTGTTCCTGATATGTTGTGGTCTTTCAATTGCTGGAAATAGTCTTTTTTGTAATTTTCTAATGAGAAGTAAATAAAATTAGAATAGGAAGGGATGCAGGTTAAATTAAGAAGATTCAGTTGTGTTATGGTGTATTTTTTTACTTCTTCATTGGAGGTGCGTACCTGACGAATGAAACTTTCATCGTTTAGGGAGGCAATCGCCGCGGCAATAGAGACAACACTGACGGATAAGTTGGGAGACGATTTCAAAATGCTTAATTCCTCAATCGTGGCAGAATGTGCGAGAGCATAGCCAATACGGGCGCCTGCCAGGCCATACATTTTAGAGAAAGTTTTGGTAATAATCAGATTTTTATTGGTGACCACTAAATCACTTAACGATCGTTCGTTTGTAAAATCGATGTACGCTTCATCTACAAAAACAAGTGTTTTTTGAGTTGCTTCTTTGATGAAAGAAATCAGTTCTTCTCTTTGACATAGCGTTCCCGTCGGGTTGTTTGGGTTGCAGATGTAAACCATTTTGGTATCATTATCAATGGCTTTTAGCATGGCAGCTAAATCGTGTTTTTTGTCTTTGGTTAAGGGAACGGCAATTTTTTTTATGCCTAATTTTTCAGCAGGAGCTGTCCAGTAGTCAAAGGTTGTTTCGGCGATTATAAAATTGCCTTTTTGCAATGCGGTATATTGAAGTATTAAATCTAAAATTTCGGTGGAGCCTGCGCCCAAAAGGATATTGTTGTCTGAAACCGTATTCTTTTTTGCCAGGAGAGCGATTAATTCTGGTGAAAGATTCCAGCCGTATCGATTGCTGATGTTGATACTTTTGGCCATTGCTTCCCGTGCTTTTGGTGACGGACCATAAGGGTTCTCGTTGGAACGGAGCAATATGGGTGAATTATCTGTAGAGGGTATTATAGGCTCAGTAGTGCCGGTGGCAAATGTTTCAAAAGGATAAAGTCCTAGTCCAATAGTTCCTAGTCCAATAGTTCCTAGGCCAATTTGTTTTAACCAAATTCTTCTGTTGCTCATCTTTTTATCAGATTAAATTAAACAATTCAATGAAATAAGTAGGTCGTTGCGACGGAAGAAAAGTTACGTTTTTTTTTGTTAAGGAATTTACAGATTTTTCTGAGAAAGCTTAATTTCTTTTTAAATCAAGCAATTCATGATACTTCTCAGAAATAATCTTCATGTTGGTACTGTAATTTGCATTTTCCTCGACAAATTTTCTATTTCGGATGATAGCTTGATTTCTTAATTCCGAATTTTCAAAAGACCAGATCAATTCTTCGGCAAGCATTTCGATATTGTCGATTTCAATCAATTGTCCGTTTTCGCGATGTCTGATCCAGCTTTGGTTTCCGGGAATGTCCGAGATAACTGGATAGCAATTGCAGGCCATGGCTTCAAATAAAGATGCCGAGACCCCTTCGGTAATGGGCATGCTGATGTAAATGTTAGATTGCTGTAATAATTTAGGGAGTTCTGTATTCGGAATTCTTCCGGTGAAAATTACTTTTTTTTCAATTTGCAATGCTGCGGCTAAGTCTTTCAAAGATTGCAGTCGGGTTCCGTCGCCCACGATGGTTAATGAAAAGTCAATTCCTTTTTGGTGTAAAATACCAAAGGCTTTTAAAATGGAATCATGACGGTATTCCGGCTGTAAAGAGCGGGTGACAATCGCTTCGATTTTTGTCGAATTATTTATTGATGGTGTGAAAAGGGATAAATCAATTCCTTTTGGGAGGACTAAAACTTTGCTCATGTCTACGCCAATTGCTTTCATCGAAAAGGTCATGACCGGTCCCCAGGCGTGTATTAAATCTGCTTTTTTGAACGCGTGTTTCTGAATGAATTTTTTAAAAGGAAGTAGTATTGAACCTTCCGGCCATAAATCGGTTCTGCCTTGTTGTGCAATCGCAATAGGATGCATTCCTGAAATTGCAGCCAGAAAACCATAACTAGTGGTTCTTTCGGCAATAATCATGTCCGGTTTTTCCTGTTTGATTTTTTTTCGAATCGAAAGGGGAGAGAAAAGATATTCTAAAATACGTTTGAATCGGCTGAGTTTGGAATGGTTGGGGGTCTGAAGTTCCCAGGTGCAAATTTCAAAACCGCCAAATTCTTCAAGGCCTTTCATCCACGTAATGGCGTCAGCACGATAAGATTCTCCAAGAAAAAGTATTTTCCTTTTTTTCATTCGGCAAACTTAATTTTTTTGCCACAGATTAAAAGATTTTTAATGGATTTTTTGATGTAGAGCAATAGGTGAAATTTGTCGCCAAACTTTATCTCGCATTTCTGGGGCGCAGCATATCCTTTTTGAAGTATCTTTTCCGGAATTCTTCATGGTTTAAAGCGCGATTGATGAATTCGTTTAAGGGTTTTAAAGCGATGAGTTTTTTGCTTATTTTCGAAACAAAGTCTTTTCGTCACGAATTCACGAATTAATTTAAAAAATTTGTGAATTCGTGGCGGTGTTTTTCTCTAAAATTCTTCGATGTCTAAAGCGCGATTAAAGAATTCGTTTAAAGGTTTTAAAGCGATGAGTTTTTGGCTCATTTTCGAAACGAAGTTTTTTTGAGTCACTTCGTCGATGTCATATTTTTGGGTAGCGGTAAAGCTTTTTAATTTTAAAAACGCAATGGCAGGATGGTCTTTCTCATAACCTCTTGGCGGGTTTTTGAGAGCGTTGCTTTCGTTGACATCCAGACTGCCAAATTCTTTTTTGAAGTTTTTATCTCCCAGTATCGCTTCCAGGTCTTCATGGAAAAAAGCAATTTCTTTGCGTATTTTTTTCAGATCTTCGGCTTCAGGCGAATAAAATCCTCCCGCAATAAAACTGGCTCCTTTTTCAATATGTACATAATATCCGGCTCGGTTGAGGCCTTTGACGGCTGAAGACATCCATATTCCTAAATGTGCTTTGTATGGCGATTTGTCTTTAGAAAACCGAATATCACGATTAATCCTGAAAGTACAGTTTTTAACTTCTAATAGTTCCAGTGCCGGATCCAGAGGTTTCATCGCATCCAGTAAATCACTAACTAATTGGTGATAATCTTTTTTGAAAACTTCATATCGTTTCTTGTTGTCCAGAAACCAATCCCGATTGTTGTTCTTCTTTAAATCGTCTAAAAATTGCAATGATTCTTTCGTTAACATATCTTCTCTGTTATTGCAGTTGTTTTTTTAAGTCTTTTTCTTTGATGAGGCCGATGTTTTTCCATTTTTCGGCTTTGTTTTCGTACAAAATCAGAGTAGGAAGCTGTTCGATTTTCATCTGAGTTGCTAAAGTTTCGTTTTTGTCCACATCAATACGAATGATAACCACTTTGTCCGCCATTTCTTTTTGCATTTTCAAAAGATATGGTTCCATTAGTTTGCAGGGACCACACCATTCCGCATAAAAATCTACCAGAACTTTTTTATCTGTCTTTAGCAAATTGTTAAATTCATCGATGGTCATTCCTGCGTTAGCTGTTGAAGGTTTGGAAAATCCTTCTGCATTCCATTTCATGATACCGCCTTCTAATTCATAGATGGTGGTAAAGCCCAATTCGTTAAGTTTTGCAGCTGCTTTTTTACTTCTTCCGCCACTTAAACAATAAACAAAAACAGGTTTCGATTTGTCGTAAGCCGCGACTTTGGTCTCAAAATCATCACCGTTCCAGTTAACATTTACCGCATTGTCAATATGATTGGATTCAAATTCTTCCGGAGTTCGAACATCCAATATTTGAGCGTTTTCGGTTGTTTTAATTTTTTCAGCAAAATCCTTCGGAGTAATTTCTTCAATAATGCCGGATTTTTTTTCGTTGCAGGAAATGAATACGACCGAAAGTATAAGGAATAGAATTTTAGAGAACTTCATAAGATTGTGTTTAAAAAATGGAACTGCTAAAATAATGATTTTTAATTAGTCAATTAGTTAATGAGATAAATCAAAATCATTATTTAATTATCTCATTGACACATTATCTAATTGGTATAATTGTCTAATTTAAATATTTTGTAACTCTGATGCGTCGATTTTACAATAGCTTCGGTACGTTCAGGATGCGTGTCTGAAATAAAAAGCTGTCCGAAAGTTTCGCTGTTAACCATTTCGATAATTTTAGCCACACGGGTTTCATCTAATTTATCAAAAATATCATCAAACAACAGCAGAGGTTTTACGCCACTTTGTTTTTTTAAAAACTCAAATTGAGCCAGTTTCAAAGCAATCAGAAAAGATTTTTGCTGCCCTTGAGATCCAAACTTTTTAATGGGATGTGAATCAATTTCAAAGGAGAGGTCATCTTTGTGGATGCCTACGCTTGTGTATTGTAATGCCCGGTCTTTGTTGATGTTCTCCTTAAGCAGAGCCAATAAGTCTTTTTCGAACAAATGACTTTCGTAAACCAATTGTACGGTTTCTTCCGATCCGGTTATGGCTTGATGGTGTACATTAAATATAGGTATAAATTGTTCCAGGAAATCTTTTCGTTTTTCGAATATCGATTGACCAAAAGTATTCAGCTGTTCGTTGTATATGGATAAAGTATCATTGTCAAAAGTATGGTTCAGTGCAAAATATTTCAGCAGTGCATTGCGTTGTACAATTACTTTCTGATATTGGATGAGCTGATGCAAGTAAGTTGAATCCAGTTGCGAAATCACACTGTCCATAAACTTACGACGCGTTTCGCTTCCTTCTACAATTAAATCACGGTCGGCCGGAGAGATAATAACCAGCGGAATAAACCCGATATGATCGGAGAATTTATCGTAAGCTTTGCCGTTTCTTTTTAAAACTTTTTTCTGCCCTTTTTTTAAACTGCAGACAATCTGTTCGGTCCTGTCGTTTTTTTCTAATTCGGCATCAATTACAAAAAACTCTTCTCCGTGTTTGATATTTTGAACGGCCAAAGGGTTGAAGTAACTTTTCCCGTAGGCCAGATGATAAATCGCATCAAGCACATTGGTTTTTCCAATTCCGTTTTTGCCGACAAAACAATTGATCTTGCGGTCGAAATCGAAATTGATTTCGGTGAAGTTTTTATAATTGAATAAAGAAATTTTGTTTAAATACATTTTTAAGACATACTAAGATAAAATTTGATGCTTTCTAAGGAACTCTTTGAGCTTTTTCTTCTACTATAGATAAAAGGATGAAAAGGAATTTTACACTAAAACTCTTTTAATTGGTGTAAATCTTTAAAATCAGTGGCAAAAAAATAGTTTTGGCTAAGAAAAGTGTCGTTTAAAATCATCAAAAATTTGAGTGTGCAAATTATCGAAAATTATCGATATAAAAGGCTTTTGATCGGTTTGAAGCGGAATTATTTTCAGCTTGAGGAGGAAGGACTTGCTGTGGATGAAATTATTTTTTTTAAAATAGTGATAAAATTGATTTTTTTTACGTCGGTTTCAATAAAAATTTTATTTTTGCCGTTCACTAAATTAATTTTAAATGGCAACTTACAATAAAAGAGGATATAAAGCACCAAAAGAGAAAGAAGTTAAAGAAGTAAATGAGGAAACACAGGTAGTTATTGACGAGAAAGACAGTACAACAGCAGGTGTTTTTTCAAAGTTAGATGAAACTGCTTCAAAAACTGAGGATTGGGTAGCTAAAAATCAAAAAATCATTATTGGTTTAGTTGCTGGTATTGCAATTGCTACTATAGGATATTTAGCGTATCAGAAATTTGTTGAAAATCCTAAGCAGGATGAGGCTGCAAGCGAAATGTTTGTTGCTCAGCAAAACTTCGAAAAAGCGACTAATGGTGTAGCAAGTGATTCTCTGTACAAATTGGCTTTAAATGGTTCTGAAGGTAAATTCGGTTTCGTTAAAATTGCTGACGAATATTCAGGAACTGATGCCGGAAATTTAGCGAACTATTATGCAGGTATTGCTTCTTTGAACATTGGTAAATACGATGATGCGATTAAATATTTAGGAGAATTTAAATCAAAAGAAGCTATTGTTGGAGCTTTGGCAATTGGTGCTATTGGAGATGCTTATTCTCAAAAGAACCAACAAAAAGAAGCTTTAGACTATTACGTGAAAGCAGCTGAATCTAATAAAAATGATTTCACTACTCCTCGTTTCTTGTTAAAAGCAGGTAAAACAGCTTTGGCTTTAGGTCAAAAAGAAGACGCTTTGAAGTACTTAACAGATATCAAAGACAACTACGACGCGACTCCGGAAGCTGCTGCTGTTGATGTATTGATCGGATTAGCACAATAATTTTAATTGCAGAGTTCAGATTTAGATTTTAGATTCGTATTTTAGCAATCTAAAATTTATACTCTAAAATATACAGATGGCTACTCAAAATAAAAATTTATCAGAATACGATAAAAACACAATCCCAAATGCGAAAGATTTTCGATTTGGGATTGTTGTTTCTGAATGGAATGAAAAGGTTACAGAAGGACTTTATAATGGCGCTTTTGACGCTCTAACAGATTGTGAAGTTCCGGCTCATCAAATTATCCGCTGGAATGTTCCAGGGAGTTTTGAGCTTGTTTATGGTGCCAAGAAAATGCTGCAAACGCAAAACGTTGATGCGGTAATTGTAATTGGATGTGTGATTCAGGGAGAAACAAAACACTTTGATTTTGTATGTGAAGGTGTTACTCAGGGCATAAAAGATTTGAATGTTCAGACTGATATTCCGGTTATTTTTTGTGTTTTAACAGACAATAACATGCAGCAGTCAATTGACAGAAGTGGAGGAATTCACGGAAACAAAGGAACTGAAGCCGCAATCGCAGCAATTAAAATGGCTTATATTCGCCAACAGGCTTCTATGTCACACCCGTTCAATCAGCCATTGTTGTCTTCAGGAGCACTTCAGATCGAAGATAAGCCAAGAAAAATTGAGAACGAATAAAACACAATTGTTTTAATAATACTAAAACCTATACTGTGTAAAATAGTATAGGTTTTTTGTTTTTTTTATGATAGCTGTTGTTTAAAAAGCCAACAGAAATTCATTAAATTTGTACACCTTGGTTTCAAAAACCAGAATTGAAATAATAATATTACCCTGAGATTTTGCGGATTATTTTCGATAAAAATCGATGGACAACCTTTAACCCAAATTTTTTAATGTCGAGTATCATTCAATTACTTCCTGATCACGTTGCGAATCAAATTGCTGCCGGAGAGGTAGTTCAAAGACCTGCTTCGGTTGTAAAAGAGCTGTTAGAAAATGCTGTTGATGCGAAAGCAACTGACATTAAATTGATTATTAAAGATGCCGGAAAATCATTAGTTCAGGTTATCGATAATGGAATGGGGATGAGTGTAACTGATGCACGTTTGTGTTTTGCACGTCACGCTACTTCAAAAATACGCCAGGCCGAAGATCTTTTTTCGCTTCATACTAAAGGATTTCGTGGAGAAGCATTGGCTTCTATTGCTGCGATTGCGCACATGGAGATGAAAACGAAACAGGATCAGGAAGAACTGGGGACGCATATTGTAATCGAAGGAAGTAAATTTGTGTCGCAGGAAGAAGCTGTTTTGCCTAAGGGAACTTCTTTTGCGGTTAAAAATTTATTTTTTAATATTCCTGCACGCCGTAATTTCTTAAAATCGGATACGGTGGAATTTCGTCATGTTATGGATGAGTTTCAGCGTGTGGCAATGGCGCATCCTAATATTCATTTTACTTTTTACCACAATGGAAGCGAATTGTATAATTTGCCTGCGGCAGGTTATCGTCAGCGAATTGTGGGAATCATGTCCGGAAAAACCAATGAAAAATTAGTTCCGGTCAGTGAAGATACAGAGATTATTAACGTTCAGGGATTTGTTTGCAAGCCAGAGTTTGCAAAGAAAAGCAGAGGAGAGCAATTCTTTTTTGTAAACGATCGTTTCATTAAAAGCGGGTATCTGCATCATGCAGTAATGGCGGCTTATGACGGACTTTTGAAAGACGGTTCGCAGCCAAGTTACTTTTTATATTTGAAAGTTCCGCCCAATACGATTGATATCAATATTCATCCTACCAAAACAGAAATTAAGTTTGATGATGAGCAGGCCTTGTACGCTATTTTAAGAGCCTCTATAAAACACAGTTTGGGACAGTTTAATGTCGCGCCTGTTTTAGATTTTGAACGTGACGCGAATTTAGATACTCCGTACCATTATAAAGATTTAGAAGCCGAAACGCCAACGATTCAGGTTGACGGGACTTTTAATCCGTTTACAGATGATAAAACCAATCAGCATTATGCCAAATCGGGCTCAGGTTCCGGTTTTAGTTCCGGTTCTGGTTTTAGCTCAGGATCTGGCTCGGGTTCCAATTCAGGTTCAGGCTCAAGTTATAGCTCAGGAGCAAATTCTTATTCCGGTTATTCTAAAAGAGTCGAGCCAACGGCAAGCTGGGAAAGTTTGTATACCGGTTTGGAGACAGAAAGTATCGAAAGTTCACCGTTTACCTTCGAAAACGAAGAAGTGACCTCCTCCTTATTTAACGATAATGAAATTGAACAAGCGAGTCAGGGAACGTATCAGATTCATAAAAAATATATAGTCTCGCCAATTAAATCCGGAATGGTGATTGTCGATCAGCAAAGAGCACATCAGCGTATTTTGTACGAGCAGTTTTTGTTGAATATGACAGTCAATCAGGCTTCCAGTCAGCAATTATTGTTTCCGTTGAATTTATTTTATTCTTCGGCCGAAATGAAACTGATTGAAGAATTGAAACCTTCTTTAGAAACAACCGGTTTCGTTTTTGATGAAGCTCAGACCGATCATATTGTGATTTCGGGAATTCCGGTAAATATTACCGAAAGTGAAGTCTCTCTGGTTATCGAACAATTATTAAGTGATTTACAAGATGGAATTCCGGCCAACAGTTACAGTCAGAATGATACCATTGCCAAGTCGATGGCTAAAAGTTTAGCGGTTAAAACCGGATCCTATTTAACCGAAAAAGAACAGGACAATCTGGTCAACGGATTATTTGCCTGTAAAGATCCAAACATTTCACCTTTTCAAAAACCTACCTTCATCACCATGCGTGTAGAAGATATAGATAAAAAGTTTGCCTTATGATGAACAACATGACTCCTGTCGTAAAACAACTGCTTATAATTAATATCATATTTTTTATAGGTGCTCAGTTAGTGCCTGTTTCCGAGCAGTTTTTCGCATTATTTTTTCCGGAAAGCGATTTTTTTAAGCTTTGGCAGCCTATAACACACATGTTTATGCACGGTGGTATTTTACATATTGCTTTTAATATGTTTGCGATGGTTTCTTTCGGATCGGCCTTGGAACATTTCTGGGGAGGAAAGAAGTTTATTTTCTTTTACATCTCATGTGGATTAGGTGCCGCTTTATTACAAATAGGGGTAAATTATTTGCAATTCCAGGCAGCTTTAGAGCCGGTAAGAAGCTTAGGGTTATCAGATGCGACATTACATCAGATCTTAAATGTAAATTTTAGTGACGGGACGAGTTTTAGATCCGATATGTTTTTAGATCAAATTAAGCCAATATTGGAAGGGGTTGGAAAGACTAATCTTACTGAAGAAGGGTTTAAAGGATTATTTAATGCTTCTGTAATTACTCAGGTACCAATGGTAGGAGCTTCGGGAGCTATTTACGGACTTTTGGTGGCTTTTGCTTTTATGTTTCCAAATGCTGAGCTTGCATTGATGTTTATACCAATTCCGATTAAGGCGAAATATTTTGTACCCGGAATTTTAGCCATTGATTTGTTTTTAGGTTTCAAAGGAGATTCTATATTCGGAGGAGGAGGTACAGGGGTCGCTCACTTCGCTCATATTGGAGGTGCGGTCATTGGGTACTTCATGATGTGGTACTGGAAAAAAAATCAGTTTAATAACAATCGTTGGAATTAATTTTTAACTTTAATATTGCAAATAAAAATTAAAGAAAGCTTTTATGAACATTCTGGATGATTTAAAATTACAATATCGATTAGGCGGAATAGCCATGCGTGTTATTTTTTGGAACATTGGTTGTTTCCTGATTTCATTAGTGTTATTCTATAACTTTTCTACAGCTCAGTTTGCTTTTCCGAACTGGCTGGCATTGTCATCAGATCCTGCCGTTTTTATGTTCAAGCCCTGGACGTTTTTGACGTATGCTTTCTTTCATTATGGCTTTCTGCATTTATTGTTTAATATGATGGTGTTGAATTTTGCGAGTCAGTTATTCCTGGCTTTCTTTACCCAAAAACAATATCTCGGACTGTATATTTTGGGAGCCATTTTTTCGGGGATTGTTTTTGCACTGAGTTTTTATTTTTTAAATATTTCAGCGCCTATAGTAGGAGCGTCGGCTGCAATCATGGCAATCCTGATGGGTGTTACCACTTATCAGCCTTTGATGAATGTGCGTTTGCTGCTTATAGGTAATGTAAAGCTTTGGCACATTACAGCTGTGATTCTGGTTCTTGATTTAATGCAGTTTCGTTTAGACAATACCGGAGGACATATCTCGCACTTGGCAGGAGCTTTCTTTGGATTCCTTTTTATCAAGCTGCTTCAGAACGGTACAGATCTTAGTAAAATTGTTTCCAGAACATTAGATTTCTTTGCCAATTTATTTAAAAAATCCCCATCGACCCCATTCACAAAAGTTCATAAAAATTACAAAAAACCTACTGAAAAAGTGACGTCAAGAATTGTTACGAAAGACAAAACGCAACAACAAATAGATGAAATTTTAGACAAAATCAGCCAGTCCGGTTATGATTGTCTGACAAAAGAAGAAAAAGAGTTTTTATTTAAAGCTGGAAAATAATCGTTTTAGGCCCGCAATATGAAAAACCTTTCATGGTTTAATAAAATAATGTTCTTTTTGAATATAGTGCTAACTGTACTGACGTTTAGTATTTATATTTTACCATTTCTGGCACCAAAGAGTTTTCCGCTTCTATCGGTTTTAACGCTCTTTATGCCGGCTTTCTTCGTTCTCAATGGTTTGTTCTTCGTCTATTGGGGAATTCAGTTTAAAAAACGTCTTATTTTATCCGGTTTGGTATTGTTAACCGGAATTACTTTTATCAGTAAATTTTATAAATTCTCAACAAAAGAATATGTTAAAGACGAGAGAGATTTCTCGGTAATGAGCTATAACGTGCGTCTTTTTAATGTTTTTAAATGGCTCGATCGCGACGATATTCCTTCCAATATAAAAGCTTTTATAGACGAAAAAGATCCGGATATTCTGTGTATTCAGGAGTATTCCAACTCGGCTCATCTGGACTTGAAAGTGTATCCGCATCGTTACATTTTCATCGAAGGAAATAAAATTAAAACCGGTCAGGCGATCTTTTCAAAATTTCCTATTATTGATCAGGGAAATATCATCTTTCCAAACTCAGATAATAACGTAATCTATGCCGATATTAAAAGAGGCAAAGAGGTTATTCGGGTGTACAACATGCACCTGCAGTCTATAAAAATTTCGCCGGATGTAAGTGATATTTCAGATAATATTGATCATGTTAATCAGGAAAAATCGCAGTTAATTTATACCCGAATCAGTAAAGGATTCAGACAACAGCAGGAACAAGCCGAGATCTTTAAAGAAAATATCAAACAATGCAAAAATCCGATTATTATTTGTGGCGATATGAATAATAGTCCGTTTTCATATGTGTACCGAAATATCAAAGGAAAACTCAAGGATGCCTTTGAAGAAGCTGGAGAAGGATTTGGAGCCACCTATAAGTTTCGTTATTATCCGGCACGTATTGATTATATTTTTACGGACAGTAAAATGAAAGTCAAACAATTTGAGAGTTTTTCGGACTTTGAAAATTCAGATCATTATCCTATTATGACGAGGCTTTTTATTGAGTAGCGTTTTTGGGACCACGTAAGGAGCGAGAATATTTAACGGCAAAGGACGCAAGGAATTTTTACTTATTAGATTTTATATAAACGCAAGGTTCGCAAAGCTTTATCTTATTGCTTTGCGAACCTTGCGTTTATATGTGTAAACTTAGACAAAAAAACTTTGCGTCCCTTGCGGTTAAGTCACAATAAACTACTTATAGATTCAGTTTTCGGTATTGCAACGGAGAAGTCTGCTTCAGTTCTTTAAACTTTCTGTTGAAATTGGAGATGTTGTTAAAGCCGCATAATTCGGCAATTTCGAGAACCGAAAGTTCACTGTTGTTGGCCAGCAGTTTGGAAGCATGTTCGATTCTCACTTCTATTAAAAACTGGAAAAATGACTTGTTGGTCCGGACTTTAAAATACCGGCAGAATGCGTTTTTAGTCATATTGGCAATCGAGGCAATCTCATCCAGGTTAATGTTTTTTTGGTAGTTGGTCATTACATGTTCGAATACCGTCTGCATTCGTTTGCCTTCATTATCCGTAATTTTTTTATCGTACAAATGGTTGGAGAGCTGTTCTCTCTCACTGTTGGAAAGCCACTTTATGATTTCCAGAAACAAAATGAAGCGTTCGTAGTTGTCTGATTTATTCAGCTTTTTGAAAGATTTGACGATTTTTTTTGGGGGATTGTGCGTAATAAATCCATTTTTGCTGTTTTCTAAAAAAGGCTGGATGTTTTTGAAAGTGGTTAGGGAGAAGAAATCTTTTCCAAACGAGCTTGTAGTAAAGAATAAGGTACGCATAATGGAAGATTCATTGTCATATACTTCACTTCTGAAAACATGAGGTAAATTGCTTCCAATCATTAAGATATCACCTTCGCGGTAATGCGAGATGGTATCTCCGGCAAAAATGGCACCCTGTCCTTTTTCGATAAAACTAATTTGTATTTCTTCGTGCTGATGGAGTTTGTCGTAAAAAACAATCTCTCTATCCTCTTGATATATAAGAGGATCTTCTCCCGATTTAGGGATTTTAAATGGAAAAACTTTCATGGTTGGTCAAGGTTAGTTCATTCAAATATATTTTATTTTGTCAAAAAAATAGCAATATATTAATTGGTTTTTTGTGTAATCAGTTTATATAGGGTAATATAGTATTGTTTTGAGGTAATTTTTAAGCCTCTTGCTTTGTTCAATATAAATAATTTTGGTTTTAATTAAAATCGATATTATGAGTATTCAATGGAAAGGCGTTATGCCGGCAGTAACAACTAAATTTACTGCAGATGATAAATTAGACTTCAGAATGTTTGAAGTTAACTTACAAGCACAATTAGAGGCAGGTGTTGAAGGAATAATTCTGGGCGGAACATTAGGAGAAGCCAGTACTCTTTTGGAAGAGGAAAGAAGAGAATTAGTGAAAAATACGGTTAGTCTGGTAAACAATCAGGTACCGGTAATTATGAATATTGCAGAGCAAACTACACGTGCCGCAATTTTAGCAGCCAATAAAGCCGAACAAGATGGAGCAAAAGGTTTAATGATGCTGCCTCCAATGCGTTATAAAGCTTCTGATTTCGAAACGGTAACGTATTTTTCTGAAGTCGCAAAAAATACATCACTTCCAATAATGATATACAATAATCCGGTAGATTACAAAATTGAAGTTACACTGGATATGTTTGAAGAACTGTTGAAATTTGATAATATTCAGGCAGTAAAAGAATCAACAAGAGATATTTCGAATGTTACCAGAATGATTAACCGTTTCGGTGACCGATTAAAGATTTTATCAGGAGTAGACACTCTGGCTTTAGAGAGTTTATTGATGGGGTCCGATGGATGGGTTTCAGGTCTGGTATGTGCTTTTCCAAAAGAAACAGTTGCGATATACAAGTTAGCCAAAGCGGGTAGAATTGATGAAGCTTTGAAAATATACAGATGGTTTCTTCCTTTATTAGAATTAGACATCAATTCATTTTTAGTACAAAATATTAAGCTTGCAGAGGTAGCAACAGGTATTGGGACAGAATATGTTCGCGCACCAAGATTACCGCTTCAGGGAGCTGAAAGAGAAAAAGTTTTAGATATTATTGCCAAATCCTTAGCATCAAGACCAACTTTGCCTGATTATAAAAACTTGTAACAGTATATAAGCGGATACAATTGGTTTTACAAATTTCTTCTTTAAGAGTCTGTTTAAATTTTATTTGTTGGCTTTCTTATGATGATTTTCGGCTGCAACGTCGTTAAATTTTAATACAATAGCGCTGCTATTCTATTAAAATTTGCCTCTTTTCGCTCGAAAATCCTTTGATAATAAATCTCAAACAGACTCTAAGAATTGTAAAGTATTTATTCAAACAACAAAAAAGAAATATGATTACAGGAAAAAATTACGTGGGAAGTACACTTAAAGCTGCTGGAAATAAAACATTTAAAACATTTAATCCGCAGCAGAATGTTGAAAATCCCTGGGTTTTTACAGAAGCAACTCATGAAGAAATTGAAGAAGCAGTTGCTTTGGCTCATCAGGCATTTGGAACGTATAAAAAATGTTCCGGTTTAGAAAGAGCAGGTTTTTTAAATGCTATCGCTGAGGAAATCGTAGCTTTAGGAAATGATTTGTTAGTTCAGTATTGCAGTGAATCCGGCTTTCCAATGGGCAGAGCAGAGGGGGAGCGAGGCAGAATGGTTGGTCAGCTACGCGCGTTTGCCCAAATGCTCATTGAAGGGAGCTGGGTTCAGGCTGCAATTGATACGGCAATAACAGACAGGGTTCCTGCGCCAAAAGAAGATTTGCGTAAAATTTTGGTACCCCTTGGCCCGGTGGTGGTTTTTGGGTCCAGTAATTTTCCGTTTGCATTTTCAACAGCCGGCGGAGATACCGCTTCAGCATTAGCGGCAGGCTGTCCTGTGATTGTAAAAAGTCATTCGATGCATGTAGGAACAGGTGAAATGGTTGCTTCGGCTATAATAAAAGCAGCACAAAAAACAAATATGCCGGAGGGTGTTTTCTCCAATCTTATTGGTGGAGGAACAACTCTGGGAACCGCGTTGGTGAAACATCCGTTAGTAAAAGCAGTTGGTTTTACCGGAAGTATCCGTGCCGGAAGAGCCTTGTTTGATCTGGCAGCACAGCGACCGGAGCCAATTCCGGTTTTTGCTGAGATGGGGAGTGTAAATCCTGTGGTACTTTTGCCCAATGCCGTAAAGGTAAACAGTCAAAAATGGGCTGCGGCTTATGCGGGATCTATCACGCTTGGAGCAGGTCAGTTTTGTACCAATCCCGGATTACTGTTTGGTATTAAGGGAGTGGAATTGAATAAATTTTCGGAAGAATTGACACAGGCTATTGAGAAAATTGAGCCATTTTGTATGTTGCACCCCTCAATGAAGAATGGTTTTGAAGAAGGATCAGCAACAATGCTGGCACAGAATGGAGTCACTAAAATTGCAGAATACCAAGGTGATGCGGCACCAAATTACGGAGTACAGAAAGTTTTGACCGTAGACGGGAAAACTTTTTTAGAGAATAAAATCTTAAGTCATGAGGTTTTCGGACCTGTTTCGGTACTGGTGCAATGTGATGATGAACAACAATTGCTGGCCATTATCAATCAATTGGACGGGCAGCTGACAGGTACCATTATTGGAGAGCCTGAGGAATTGAAAAATCAGGACGAACTGATTGCAGCGATGCAGAGTAAAGTGGGACGATTGATTTTTAATGGTGTTCCTACGGGAGTTGAAGTATGTCCTTCAATGATTCACGGAGGGCCTTATCCGGCTTCTTCCGATTCGAGATTTACTGCCGTTGGAATTCATGCCGTTTATCGCTGGGTTCGACCGTTTAGTTATCAGAATTGGCCCAATGAATTATTACCTGCAGAATTGCAAAACGAGAATCCATTACAGATTTTAAGAACCTTAAATAATATTCAAACAAAATCCCAGATAGCATAAATGGTAAAGAAGACTTTTTTTTGTGTAGATGCGCACACTTGCGGGAATCCTGTAAGAGTGGTGGCAGGCGGTGGGCCGAATTTGACGGGCGCTAACATGAGCGAAAAACGTCAGCATTTTTTAAAAGAATTTGACTGGATCCGCAAAGGACTGATGTTTGAACCTCGCGGACATGATATGATGAGCGGAAGCATTTTATATCCGCCAAGCGATCCTGCCAATGATTTCGGAATTTTGTTTATCGAAACTTCCGGTTGTCTGCCGATGTGCGGTCACGGAACCATTGGTACTATTACCATTGCCATTGAAGAAGGTTTGATTACCCCAAAAATACCGGGGAAAATAAAAATGGAAGCACCTGCCGGTCTTGTGAATATCGAGTACCAGCAAACCGGAAACAAAGTCGACTGGGTGCGTCTGACCAATGTAAAATCGTATTTGGCAGCAGAAGGATTAACTATTGATTGTCCTGAACTGGGTGAAATTACTTTTGATGTGGCATACGGAGGAAACTATTATGCGATTGTGGATCCACAAGAAAATTTCTCCGGAATTCAGGATTTCTCAGCCGGTAAAATTATCCAGCTGAGTCAGGAAGTCCGTAAGAGAATTAATGCCAAATATCCGGACTATTTTATCCATCCGGAAAATGATACCATTCGCGATGTGAGCCATATGCTTTGGACGGGAGAGCCTTTAGATCCAACATCGTCAGGTCGAAATGCTGTTTTCTACGGAGACAAAGCCATCGATCGCTCTCCGTGCGGTACCGGAACATCAGCACGAATTGCACAGCTGCATGCCAAAGGGAAACTTAAACCGGGAGAAGATTTTATTCACGAAAGTTACATTGGCAGCAAGTTTATTGGAAAAGTGGTAGAGGAAACTTCAATTGGAGAAATTCCTGCGATTGTACCAAGTATTCAGGGCTGGGCAAAAGTATACGGTTACAACACCATCATCATCGATGAAGCAAATGATCCGTATGCTCATGGTTTTCAGGTAATTTAAAAAATATTAAAAATTTAGATTCATTGAAGGAGGATGACATTCTTCTTCAATGAATTTTTTAATTTCGTACAAATGAAAAGAGTAAGTATAATTGGAGGAGGTATAATAGGCTTGTGTACTGCATATTATCTGGCTAAAGAAGGATATGAGGTAACAATTTTTGATCAGTCTCCTATGGATGACGGTTGTTCTTATGGAAATGCCGGAATGATCGTTCCTTCGCATATTATTCCGCTGGCACAGCCCGGTATGATTGCTCAGGGAATCAAATGGATGTTCGACAGTCAGAGTCCGTTTTATGTAAAACCGAGATTAGATGCCAATTTGATGAAATGGGGGTTGCAGTTTTACAAACATGCCAATGAGAAACACGTCGCAAATGCAATGCCGGCACTGCGTGATTTGTCACTGTTGAGTAAAGAATTGTATCAGGATTTTGCCAGAGAAAACAATTCGTTTTTCTACGAAGAAAAAGGACTTTTGATGTTGTATAAAACCGATAAAGTAGCACATGAAATGTTTCATGAAGGACGAGAAGCCGAAAAACTGGGTCTAAAAGTAGATTATCTTTCTGCGGCAGCAGTTGCAAAATTAGAGAACGGTACTAAAACCGATATTTTAGGAGGGATACACTATAAAGGCGATGCCCATTTGTACCCACAAAAATTCATGCAGTTTATCAAAGAAGAATTAAAGCGCTTAAAAGTAGAAATTCACGCCGGTACAACAGTACAGGATTTTACTTTCGATCATCATAAAATTACGAAGGTCGTAACTGACAAGGGTATATTCGCCACAGATGAAGTTGTGCTGGCAGCCGGTTCCTGGAGTCCTTCATTGGCAAAAAAACTCGGGATTTCGGTTTCTATTTTACCGGGAAAAGGATACAGTTTTACACTGAAGGATCAAGATCACAAACCTTCGATTCCTTCGATTTTATGCGAAGGAAAGGTAGCCGTAACCCCTATGAACAATGATATTCGTTTTGGGGGAACGATGGAGATTACCCATACCGGAGATACCAAAATCAATAAAAACAGATTACAGGGAATCATAAACAGTATCAATGCGTTTTATCCTGAAATGCAGGTGGAGATGCCAGAAAATAAGGATACGTGGTTTGGTTTCAGACCCTGTACACCTTCCGGAATGCCAATTATCACCCGTGCCAAAAAAGTTGTAAATTTGACTTTCGCCACCGGACATGCGATGATGGGTTTAAGCCTTGCACCGGCAACCGGAAAAATAATCACGGAGATTATTTCAGGCAAAACAACTTCGGTTGATACTAAAATGTTTCAATTATAAATTTATGAGATACGATTCAATTCCGGCTTCTTTATTCGAAAATAACCGCAAGAGGTTTGTCGAAAAAATGCAGACTAACAGTTTGGCTATTCTTACTTCAAACGATGTGATGCCCAATAATACAGATGATGTCATGGGTTTTGCACAAAATAATGATTTGTTTTATTTGTCCGGAATTGAGCAGGACGAAACTATTTTGGTGCTCTATCCCGATGCTTTTAAAGAAGAAAACAGAGCTATTTTATTTGTAAAAGAAGTCAGTGAACATACATTAATCTGGGACGGAGATTTCTTGACCAAAGAGAAAGTTACGGCTCTTTCCGGAATTAAAAATGTAAAATGGCTGCACGAATTTGAAAAAGCCCTACAGCTGTTTGCCTTTGAGGCCGATGCCATTTATCTGGGGCACAACGAGCACATTAAGAGAATAACTTCGGAAATGAATACCCGCCAGGATCGAATGATTCAGTGGTGCAAGCAAAAATATCCGCTGCATCAATACGAGCGTGTAGCCAAAATAACGAGAGAGCTGCGTCCCGTAAAATCAGATGAAGAGATCGCTTTGATCCGAAAAGCGGTGGCAATAAGTATCGAAGGATTCAAAGCATTGTTAAAAGCGGTAAAGCACAATGTAAAAGAATACGAACTGGAAGCTGAACTCGCGTACCATTACATCAAAAACGGAGGAAATCGTCATGCTTTCAAACCCATTATCGCTTCGGGTAAGAATGCCTGTGTCTTACATTACAATACCAATGATTCGGTTTGTCAGGACGGCGATATGCTTTTGGTTGATTTTGGGGTTTGTTATGGTAATTATAATTCCGACACTACACGCTGTCTTCCGGTAAACGGAAAATTTTCTCCTCGTCAGAAAGAAGTTTACCAATCGGTTTTGCACTGTTTGAAAGAAGGATCAAAATTTTTAAAACCGGGTGTTTTATCGAAAGAGTATGAATTGCAGATGGCAAGTCTGGTTGAAGCCGAACTGGTAAAATTAGGTTTGATTACTTTGGAAGAAATTGAAGCGCAAGACCCCGAAAATCCTGTGTACAAAAAATACTTCATGCATGGAACGGCTCATTTTGTCGGACTGGATGTTCATGATGTGGGCTTGTATTCCAAACCTTTTGAAAAAGGAATGGTGCTTACCTGCGAGCCCGGAATTTATATTCGGGAAGAAGGAATCGGCTGTCGACTGGAAAATGATTATTTGTTAACCGAAGACGGAAACATCAATTTATCCGAAGATATGCCTATTGAAATTGAAGAAATAGAACAGTTATTAAATACCAAATAAACCATGATTAAAAAATACTTCTTACTGCTTCTTTTTGTTTGCTCGAGCATTTTGGCTCAAAAAGATATTAATATTAACGAATTAAAGTGGCTGCCCAATTCACATTCATTTTGGGTAAATTCAGGAAAGGATATTTTGGTGTATGATGTGGATAAACTCAATCAGAGTACTACTGTTTTGACGCAACAACAGCTTGCAGCGGCAGGTTTTAACGGGGAAGTGGAAGAATTAGTCTGGAACCAGAATAAAACTAAAGTTCTCGTTTACACCAATTCAAAAAAAGTGTGGAGAGCCAATACCAGAGGCGACTATTGGTTTTTTGACTTAACGACCGGAAAAGGAAGAAAATTAGGAGCCGGCTTAGAAGAGTCTTCCTTAATGTTTGCCAAATTTTCTGCGGATAACGAAAATGTAGCTTACGTTTCAAAGCACAATATTTACCTTGAAAATCTGGCATCAGGAAAGATTACCGCTTTAACGACAGATGGAACTGATAAGGTAATCAATGGAACTTTTGACTGGGTTTACGAAGAAGAATTGGCTGCGCGTGACGGATTCCGCTGGAGTCCCGATGGTAAAAGTATTGCTTTTTGGCGTGTAGATGCTTCGGAGACAAAGTTTCACTTAATGATTAACAATACAGCTGCTTTATACCCATTTGTAGTTCCGGTAGAATATCCTAAAGCTGGAGAAAAACCTTCTGCTGTAAAAATTGGAGTTATTGATGTTGCTTCTTTAAAAACCAACTGGCTTGCTATTCCGGGAGAGCCTGATAATAATTATTTGGTTCGTATGGAGTGGGTAGCAAAAGATGAGGTAATGGCCGTACAATTAAATCGAAATCAAAATCAGGTTTCGATCTATAATTGTAATGCGCAATCCGGAAAGGCAACTTTAATTTATCAGGAAAAGTCGGCAGAATGGATTGATGTTTTTGATATCTCCTCTGGTGTGTACGATGGTTTTCCTTGTCAGTTTGTAGACAATGGTAAATCTTTTTTATGGAGTTCGGATGCCGATGGCTGGATGCATGTCTATAAAATCAGCCGTGACGGGAAAAAGAAAGAACTGATCACAACCGGAAATTTCGATGCTTATTTTAAAGCTTATAATGACAAGACAAAATCAATTTATTATATCGCAAGTCCGAAAGATGCTACACAGCGTTATCTGTATGAGACGAATATTAATTCGCTTAAAACCAAAAGAATAACTCCGGAAGTATTTGAAGGGACCAATGAATATGAGTTTTCAACAGACGGATCATATGCCAAACACATCAATTCTAATATTAATCGCGATTTTAATGTTGGCTTAGTTTCACTTTCCGATCATAAAAAAATATTGCCAAAAGAGGCTGATGTTTTTGTAAAACCAACACGTGACTTTTCATTAGAGAAATTTAAAGTCACCACTGTCGACGGAGTTGAAATCGATGGAATCATGGCAAAACCTCTTGATTTTGATCCGACAAAAAAATACCCGGTATTCTTTTACGTTTACGGAGAGCCAATGGCTTCGGTAGCGAATGACATGCCTTATTTTAATGGATTTATTG
The DNA here is from genome assembly GCF_025947365.1 of Flavobacterium sp. N502540. Classification (NCBI taxonomy): domain Bacteria; kingdom Pseudomonadati; phylum Bacteroidota; class Flavobacteriia; order Flavobacteriales; family Flavobacteriaceae; genus Flavobacterium; species Flavobacterium sp. N502540. The sequence continues at coordinate 800,096 of NZ_CP110012.1, read as the reverse complement.
AACAGTTAATTCCGAAAGGATACATTGGGATTGCAATGGATAACAGAGGAACTCCGGTTTTGAAAGGAAGAAAATGGAGAAAATCAATTTATAAAAATATTGGAATTGTCAATACCCGTGATCAGGCAATGGCTGCTAAAGAAGTGCTGAAATGGAACTTTATTGATGCAAACAGAGTGGCCATACACGGATGGAGCGGAGGGGGAGCTGTAACTTTAAATCTGATGTTTCAGTATCCGGAAATATACAAAACCGGTGTAGCGATCGCAGCAGTTACCGATCAGCATTTCTACGATAATATTTACACCGAACGTTATATGGGATTGCCGGACGAGAATGAAGCCGCCTACATTCAGGCTTCACCTGTAACACACGCAAAGAACTTAAAAGGAAATCTGCTTTACATTCACGGAACCGGCGACGATAATGTGCACTATAAAAATGCTGAAGTTTTGATTGATGAACTGATAAAATACGACAAAGTTTTTAATTTAATGATCTACCCAAATCGTACACACAGTATTCATGAAGGCGAAGGAACCCAAAAACATTTAGTTGATACTTTTATAAAATTTATTGAAGAAAAATGTCCTCCGGGAGCAAAATAAAATCGTTTTAAAAGCATAAAAAAGGGGAGAATTTCTGTAAAAAGGACTTCTCCCTTTTTTTGTGGTCTAAAATCAATTAAAAAAACACAAAAAGTAAGAAAATAATTACGTATGTTGCGCAAATTTGAAAGGGTAAGATAATACATGTAAAATATTAAATATGTAACAAAAGGGTAATATAATAGGTTTTTGCGATAATATATTATCATAAAAATTATCAAAAAAGCAAAACATTTGCCAATACTAATTATAAAACCATTTTATGAAATTCAAGTTTTTTCAAAGAAAAACGGTAGTACTTTTTTTTGTACTGCTAGCACAATTTGCGCTCGCACAGGAGCGGGTTGTATCGGGAATTGTTTCAGATAATGCAGGCTTGCCTTTACCGGGTGCGAGTGTATTGATCAAAGGAACAAAAACAGGAGCCCAAACTGATTTTGACGGTAAATATTCTATAAAGACAAGTCAAAACGCTGTTTTAATCTTTAATTATATCGGGATGAAGGCTGTAGAGGTAACCGTTACGGGTAACACGGCGAATGTAGCTTTATCTCCTGCATCAGAGCAGCTTGGAGAGGTTGTGGTTACCGCTTTGGGGCTTAAAAGAGAAAAGAAATCTTTAGGGTACGCCACTCAGGAAATTAAAGGAGAGGATCTGACCAAAGTAAACAATGGTAACGTAGCCAACGCTATTTCGGGTAAAATTGCCGGTGTACAAATCAGACGTAATAATAATATCGGAGGTTCAACAAATGTGGTGATTCGTGGTACTACTTCCCTGACTGGAAATAATCAGGCGTTATGGATTGTAGACGGTATTCCGTTGAATAATGACAATACCAATAGTGCAGATCAGAAAAGAGGAGGTAACACGGGAGGATACGATTACGGAAATGCCGCTTCGGATATCAATCCTGATGATATCGAAACGATGAACGTACTGAAAGGAGCTGCAGCTTCTGCTTTGTATGGTTCAAGAGCTTCAAATGGGGTGATTCTCGTAACGCTAAAAAAAGGAAGTAAATCTAAAGGAGGTTTAGGTGTAAGTTTTAGTTCCGGAGTTACTGTGGGTGTAGTCGATAAAAAAACATTACCGGAGTATCAAAATCAGTACGGTGGAGGATACGGTGACTTCTACGGAACAGTTGATTTAGGAAGTGGTGTACATCCGTATGCTGCAACTGATGATGCTTCATGGGGACCTAAATTTGATCCGAATTTATTAGTGTACAACTGGAGTTCTTTCTATCCTGAATTACCGGGTTACGGAAAAGCTACTCCATGGACAGCGGTAAAGAAAAATCCAAATGATTTTTACCAAAAGAGTTTAACGTTCATTAATAATATTGCTTTTACGGGATCAGGTGAGAAAGGAGATTTCAGATTTGGTTATACTAACTATAACATGAATCAGGGGATTTTGCCAAACAGTAACAATCGTAAAGACAATTTTAACTTTTCCGGAAGCTATAACATTTTGCCTAAAACTAAAATTTCGGCATCGGCCAATTATTTAAAAGCAGATGCGAAAGGAATGAATGAAACCGGTTATGGTGACGGTGGAAATAACTATCTGAGCAGTATCAGGCAATGGTATTCTACAAGTGTGGATTTTCAGGATTTAAAAGATGCTTACAATCTTACAGGTGAAAATACAACCTGGAGTGTTGGAGGACCAAATGATTTAACACTGCAGTTTCATGACAATCCTTATTTTCAAAGATACAACAACTACAACACTTTAAATCGTGATCGTTTTTTCGGAAACTTTGCTTTGAATACACAAATCACCGATTGGTTTGAGGTTACAGGTAAAGGTGCTGTAGATACCTATAATCAGTTACAGGAAGAGCGTATTGCCGTGGGGTCAAAAAGAACACAAAATGCACTTGGGCAGTATACCAGATTTGATAAAACATTCAGGGAGATCAACTTCGATTTGATCATGAATTTTAAAACCAATATTACAGATGGAATTAAGTTTAACGGAATGCTTGGAGCCAATTCAAGACGTTCGGTGGGTAAGTCTATTTTTACAGCGACAAATGGCGGACTGGTAGTACCTGGAATTTATGCTTTGAGTAATTCTATTGATAAAATCAACAGTCCTAGTGAGTCAGAAGTAACCATTGGTACCAACAGTGTTTATGCCAGTGCAAGTTTCAATTTTATGGAAACGTATTTCTTAGAGGGAACTTATCGTGTAGATAAATCTTCGACATTGCCAACAGATAATAGTACTTATACATACCCTTCGATTACAGGAACTTATATTTTTAGTAACCATATTAAAACAAGTTGGTTATCATTTGGAAAATTGCGTTTGAATTATGCTGATACAGGTGTTGATGCACCATTTTCGGTGATTGCAGCAAACTATTCAAAGAACGATAATTTTGGACCTGATGGAATTCGTTTTTCTACAGAAAATGAAAAAAGTAATGCTAATTTAAAAAGTGAGCTGACAAAAGGTATCGAAGCAGGTATTGAACTTAAATTGTTCAATAATCGTGTAGGTCTTGACTTCTCTTACTACAAAACCAATACAACCAACCAGATTCTTTCTGTTGAAACACCTACACAAACCGGCTATACCAGAGCCTGGATAAACGGAGGTGATGTTCAGAATAAAGGATATGAGGTAACCTTGTCTGTAATTCCGGTAAAGACAGCAAATTTTAGCTGGGAAGCAAAAGTAAACTGGTCTACCAATAAAAATGAAGTGATTTCATTAGGAGGAGCTGACAGAATTTCGTTAGGATCTTTCCAGGGAGTAGGATATGTTGCTGAAGTTGGAAAACCAATTGGACAGTTGATTGGTTCCGGATTTACATATTTAAACGGAGAAAAAGTAATTCGTTCAAACGGAAGATATCAGCAAACTGCAGGAGCCACAATTGGAGATATAAATCCGGACTGGATTGGTGGTTTGAATAACGTAATTACGTATAAAAATTTCTCATTAAACTTCCTGATTGATGTGAAAAAAGGAGGAGATGTTTACTCATTAGACCAACGTTTCGGACATACTACAGGTATTTATGAGAGTACAGTTTCCAATAACCATTTAGGTGTTCCGCAAAGAGAGCCGCTGGCAAATGGAGGAGGGATTTTGTTGGCAGGTGTTAAGGCAGACGGAACTCCAAACGACAAAATCGTAAGCGTAGAAGGAGCAAATGGATATTCTTTTTACAACTCCATGCCGGAACAGCAATATGTTTACGATGCTTCTTATGTGAAATTACGTGAGTTAGGATTAAGCTACAGATTGCCGTCAAAATTCCTTGCGAAGACTTTTATCACCAATATGATTTTGTCAGTCAATGGAAGCAACTTATGGATCATTCATAAAAATTTACCTTACGCTGATCCGGAAGCGGGACTTTCTTCAGGAAATCTTCAGGGCTTTCAAACCGGAGTTTTGCCTACCTCAAAAGAGTACAACTTTAATATGAAAGTTCAATTCTAAAAACAAAAAAAATGAAAATAGTAAAAACGATATTTTTTGCAGGAGCCATTTTACTTTCGGTAGCCTCTTGTGATAACTTAGAAGATTTAAATAAGGATAAAAAAGCATATAACACTGCTTTGCCGGGGGCACTTATGGCCAATGCACAGGTAAATTATGCCTACTTCCTGACTAATGCTTCGGTAAACAGTAACAATTTTAGAGGATATGCTCAATATTGGTCTACCACAACTTATACAGATGAGGTAAACTACAATATGGAGAGAAGAAATTTAGGAAGTTCTCTGTCAACTTTATTATACAGAGACGTTTTACAGGATTTAGTAAACGCTCAAAAAGAAATAAAGAGCAAAGAAGCTTTAGGAGCTGTTGATACTGCAATTAAGAAAAACAAAATCGCAGTACTTGACGTTCAGATTGTGATGGCTTATCAGGCACTTGTAGATTTATTTGGAAATGTGCCTTACAGTGAAGCTCTGGATATTAATGCATATCCTTATCCTAAATACGATGATGCCAAAACCATTTATTTAGATTTGGCTGCCAGATTAGATGCCGCTATCACGGCTATGGACGGCAGTAAAGAGAGTTTTGGTAAAGCCGATTTAATTTACAAAGGCGATGTGACAAAATGGAAAACATTAGCCAATAGTGTGAAATTAAAATTGGGATTACACCTTGCTGACGTTGAACCTGCAAAAGCAAAAGCAATAATAGAAAGTGCTTACAATTCAGGAGTAATGACCAGTGAAGATGAAACCGCATTGTTCCAGTATTTTTCATCACTTATTGATATGAATCCGTTGTATGATACTTTGGTAAACGAAAGTCAAACCATCCCGACTGAATATTTTGTGAATGAATTAAATGGAAAAAATGATCCAAGACGTGATATATTCTTTAATCCGGACTCTAAAAAAGGCGGCAGTTATAAAGGAGCTCCCTATGCCAAACAAGTGAGTTATGGCGATTTTTCAAACATGGGATCAAGATTGAAAGAAAGAACAAACCCGGGAGTAATTTTTGATTACACGGAAACCTGTTTCCTTTTGGCAGATGCCGCAAACAGAGGATTTAGCGTAGGAGGAACTCCGGAAGAATATTATAAAAAAGGAATTTTGGCAAGCATGAACTTTTGGGGAGTTTCGAATGCTGATGCACAGACCTATGTAAACAGAACAGATGTTGACTTTGCAACTGCTGCCGGAACGACTAAGGAAAAAATCGCCTACCAGCTTTGGATCGCTTATTACAACAGAGGATTTGAAGCCTGGACAGAATACAGAAGATTAGATTTCCCTGCATTAGTAGCTCCTGTAACTGCAGTTGATGCAGCAAAAGGAAAAGTACCGGTTCGTACTATTTACTCTCTTTTTGATAAAACCTTAAACAAAGGAAATTATGAGGCTGCTGCTGCTGCCATAGGAGGAGATTTAATGACTACAAAAATTTTCTGGGATAAATTTTAATTTGAATTAGTTTTCCTGTTTTTAACCGGGGCCTTTAATTAGGTTCCGGTTTTTTTGTTTAATCCCATTGTCCGACGGAACAAAGTCTAGTTTTTATTTTGAATTGCATTGTTGGACTGAGCGAAGTCGAAGCTTTTATTTTGAATCCCATTGTCCGACTGAGCGAAGTTCAGGTCTTATTTATTGAATTACATTGTCCGACTGAGCGAAGTCGAAGTGTTTATTGAATCCCATTGTCGGACTGAGTGAAGGTCAGGTTTTATTTATTGAATTACATTGTCCGACTGAGCGAAGTCGAAGTCTTGGTTTTGTTTTATTTAAAAAATGGCTTAATTTGTTTATGAATGCTTGGTTTATTTGGTTTATTTTTTAATTATGTGTTTTTTTAAAGTTAAAAAGTTGTTAATTATATATTGTTTTTAAATAACATAGTATCAATAAAATAGAAGCTATGCTGGTAAATTTGGTGGCAACAAATTAACCCAAAAAAAATGAAAACAAAACTACTAGTATTAATGCTCGTTTTTTCGATAGGGAAAATGAGCGCGCAGGGACTTCCTTGCCGGACGACAGAAGAAAACGCCAAAGTGTATCGGAATAGCCCCAAATCACTTCAGGAAAAAAAAGATTTTGATGCCTTTACCAAAACATTTACCCTCCAGCGTAAAAGCAAAACTTCAAAAACAGCAGCAACACCTACTTATGTTATCCCCGTGGTTTTCCATATTTATGGAGACGTACAAAGCGGAAAAACCATTACCTATGAAAAGATCGTCAATCATTTGGCTCAACTAAATGACGATTTCAATGGCAGGAATGCCGATTACCAAACAGTTGAACCCTTTTTTCAAGCGAGAAGAGGAACACTAAACATCGAATTTAAACTGGCAAAAAAAGACCCTAATGGCGGATGTACCACAGGTGTTGTTTTCCATGCAGCCAAAAACGGTTATGGAAATGGTGGTGGTTATGACGACCAGATTGCAGCCGATGCCTGGGACAATAAAAAATATATGAACGTTTACATTCAGAACGATTTGTATAACGAAGGGGTTTTTAACAACTCAGGAGTTGCCTGGTATCCTGATTCTGGTATGACAGCCAATAACACAGCTCGTGTCGTTTTTAACGGAGCTTACCTTTACGACAATTCATACAGCAAAGAATTCTCAGCAACCCTTACACATGAATTTGGACATTTCTTAAATTTAATTCATACTTTCGAAGGAGGCTGCTCCGGCACAGATGAAGTTGCCGACACTCCGGCGGAAGACGGTCAGCACACCCTGGCCTGTACACCGGGAACCAATTGTACAGGAGATAAGGTAAATATTGAAAACTATATGGGGTACAATGGCGCGCAAGGCTGTTATAAAATGTACACCCAGGGTCAGATTGACAGAATGCTGGCAGCTTTACAGCATCCGGCAAGGATTACACTCTGGCAGCCGCAAAACTTAATTGATACCGGAGTGAACACTACTGAAAGTAGTTTAGTAGCAACCGGAACTACTTTTAAAGAAGCTGTTATCAATGATGGATCTTTCGACACAGCCTCTGTGGTAACTTTAAGCGGAGGCAAAACGTTTGCGCTAAGTTCAGGAACTTTGTCAGCTGGAACCCATTTCACACATACTTTTCCAGCCGGAATCACACCAGTTGTTACTGTAAATTCAAATGGTCAAGTGACAGTAACGCTTTCAGGAAAAGCAACAAATCACGCGGCAGCACAAAATACAACCGCCGGAATCACATTCTTGCCTGCAGCATTTACAGGAGGAACCACAGGATTGTCTTGTACTGCTCTGTTTTACAATTTAAGATTTACGGATCCTTACGGAATCTTCTTTGTTGACATGCCGGATATTAACATCTCCTCAAATTTAGTCTGGAAGTTTTTTGATATTGCAAAAGGAGACGACACTTCATTCGGAGGTTGGCGTTATGCAGCCAATGCATTAAAAATTGAAACTTACGGCAAAAGATTAACGTGCGAGAGTGGCAGCCGAAACATTACCTTATTGGCTCAAAATACCGCAGTTGGTCCAACAAGTAATATGACCGCTCCGGGAGCATACCCAAATCAATTAGATCTAAGAACAGCGAGTTATACCGCCTGGGATGGAAAATCCGGATATGTAGGTTTTGAATACAAAATCGATGGATTACCTTGCTATGGCTGGTTCAAGATAAATGTTGCGGCAAATGGAGACGGTTACACCATTTCTGAATATGCCTATAATACACAACCCAATGCGCCTATTTATACCGGTGTGACTAACAAAACGGCCGTTGTTCTATCAGAAAGTATACTGTACGAAGCAGAGGCAAATGACGGTGGTGTTACCACGACCAGTACAATTTCGTTATCTACTAACAATGGAACTTTTACAAAAAGCACAGGAACCTTAACTGCCGGAACTGATTATACTATTACGGGAGTTCCTTCAGGATTAAGCACTGTACTGACGCTTCAGGGAAATAATAAAGTAGTGGTTTCCTTTACCGGAAAAGCAACCGCACATCTACCTGCAAATGATGCTGCTGTGACGATTACCTTTAAAGATGCTGCAATCACTGGAGGAATTGCGACTCTTGATATGTCATCAAAAACAATCAATTTGAAATTTGATGCGCCTTACGGAGTTTTCTATGTAAACAATCCTGATTATGTAGCTTCGGCAGCCCAAACCTGGCAATATTTTGATTTAGGAATCGGTGATAATACGGAGTATGGAGCATGGCAGTTTGCCGCTGCCGCTTTAAAAGTAGAAACTTATGGCAAAAGACTGGTAGGACCTGCGGGTACACGTAACATTAGTTTAATTACAGAGGGAACAACAATTGGTGCCTCAAGTAATTTTGTAACCCCTGGTGCGGCATATCCGGATCAGTTAGATTTAAGAACGGCAAGTTATACCGCCTGGGACAATCAAACAGGTTATATCGGTTTTGAATATAAAAGCAGAGGGCGTACCTGTTATGGCTGGATGCATGTTAAAGTAGAAGCGGGAGGAGTTGGTTATTCCGTTTTAGACTATGCTTACAATACGAAGCCAAACGAATCCATTCAGACCGGAACTCAGGCACCTGTAACCGTTTTGGCACCTACAAGTCTGACAGCTACAGTGAACAATACCAGTTTACAAGCACAATTGACATGGGTAAACAACGCAACTAATGCGACAAACATTGTAGTAGAAAGAGCAGGAGCAGATAATGTTTTTGCCGAAATAACAACATTGCCAAGTACAGCACTTACCTATACCAACACAGGTTTGACAGCAGGAAGTACTTATAAATACAGAGTACGTGCAAAAGCAAATAGTATTTACTCAGCCTATTCTAATGAGGTTACGGCTACTCTTGCGGCAGGGTCAGCTTATTGTACTGCTCAGGGGAATAATAATTACGAATACATCAATTCAGTAACTATTGGAAGTTTTACCAATGCATCCGGTAAAGATGCAGGCGGTTATGCCAATCTTACTTCTAAAACCATAACCGTAACTCCTGGAGCAGCTACAAATGTTAGTCTGGCAGCAGGTTTCTCCGGAGGATCTTATTTAGAATATTGGGGAGTATGGATTGATTACAATAAAAACAATGTTTTTGATGCTTCCGAAAAAGTGATTGACGGAATTTCTTCTACCGGAACAGCTACAGGTAGTTTTACGCCAATTGCGTTTACCGGAACCACCAGAATGCGTATTGTAATGAAATATTATTCGAACCCTTCGGCTTGTGGAAACATTGGAGATGGTGATGTGGAAGACTATACAGTTGTTGCAGGTACAGCACCTAATCCGGCAACTTTGCCAACACCAACAAATATTGGGAATTCAGGAGTATATTCATCCGGATTTTATGCTTCATGGAATACAGTAGCGAATGCAACAAGTTATGAAGTGCAGTTGAATAATGCTACTACAGGCTGGACGACTTTCGGAACTTCAACAACCTATTATTTATGGATTCCGAAACAAGGCACACAAACCGTTTATCAGTTCAGAGTTAGAGCTAAAAATGCAACTGACGTTAGTAATTGGAGTACTCCTCTTACTATTGATTTACAAAACGGAAGTGCGGGAGCAGACCAGACTGATTTTACAAAATCATTTACAATGTATCCTAATCCGGCTTCGGATGTGGTTAATTTCAACTTCGCTAATTTAAACCTGGCGGATACTAAGATCACGATCTACGACAGTACAGGAAATGTTATTGACATTGTGAAAAACACAGTTTCTTATCCGGTAAACCGTCTTAGAAAAGGAGTTTATATAGTGGTAGCTACAGATGGAAGCTTCACAGATACTAAAAAGTTATTGGTTAAATAAATAATTTGGTTTGTAAAGAAGAAGAGGGAAACGATATCGTTTCCCTTTTTTTATGCTTTTTAAAATAAAATACAGCTTAATTGATGTCAATGCCAAACGGATTATCAATACTGTGCATTGGAGTAGTAAACCATTTTGGGCCTTCAGCGGTCATGTAAAAATGATCTTCATGACGAATCCCGAATTGACCCGGGATGCAAAGCATAGGTTCGTTACTTACTACCATTCCTTCTTGCAGAATAGTGGCATTACCTCTTACTAAATATGGATGTTCGTGAATATCTAATCCTGTTCCGTGACCAACGCGATGAGGTAATCCGGGCAATTCATAATCGGTACTTAAACCGCCTGCTGCAATTACTTTGCGAGCGGCATCATCGACAGAACCACAAGTTGCTCCCAATTGGGCGGCATCAAAAGCGGCTTTTTGTGCGGCCTTTTCTAAATTCCAGATTTTGATGTGTGCTTCCGTTGGAGTCCCGTACACATAAGTTCGGGTAATATCAGATAAATAACCTTCCAAACGACAGCCGGTGTCAATAAGTACAACATCGTTTTCTTTTAAATCCTGAGGTGTAGTAACCCCATGCGGATATTGAGAATCATCTGCAAACAACACAATACAAAAGTGAGATCCTGAAGTAATTCCCGCTTTAAGATGTGCCTGATTGATAAAATCGACAACCGTTTCGGCTTTTATGCCCGGATACAAAATACGTGCAGCGGCACGTTGAACCACCATCGTAATTTCTTTGGCTTGTTGGATGATCGCAATTTCATTTGCTGATTTCTGAATACGACAGCCAGTTGTAACCGGTTGGGAATTTTCGAATTCGTAATTTGGATTGGCTTTTACGATAGCATCAACTAAAAAATATCCGGCAGATTCGTCCAGTGCAATTTTACCGTTGTTTATGCCTTTGGTCTCCAGGACCTTTCCAAGTAAAACAGATGGCGATTCGTGTTCTTCCCAGCAATTCAAATGGCCTTCAATTTTCATGAATTTTCTAAAAGTACCTTCCTCAAATTTTGGAACAATATATTCCAGGCTGCCGTCTTCAAATAATAAGGCACCAACCATTCTTTCAGAGGGATTCCATTTGGTTCCTGTAAAATAGTATAAATTGGTTCCTGCGTTCACGAATAAGGACTTAAAACCTGCTGTTTTCATAAGCGACACCGCTTTCTGAATGCGCATTTGATATTCCTCCGGCTGAATGGCCTTTACATTCAGGGTCATGTTTTGTATTTTTTCTAATTCTGCAATTGCGTTAGATCCGCCAACTCCAATGGTCATATTTCTTGTTTTAAGGTTAATTGTTTTTTGTTGTTTTTCTGGATTAAAAATAAGCCAATATTTTGGGATAGTGGTATTTTAACTTAAAGTAGATAAAATAGGATAATTTAAGGATAATATACTATTGGATTTTGGATTGCAATGCCTGTATTTTTAAAAGATCAATTAAAACTTAAAAAATGAAAAGTATACAGCGTTTAGTATTGCTATTGTGCGTCGTTCTGAGTTCGTGTTTTGCTACAGCACAGGATAAGTCAGATTTGTACCAGAAGCTCACGGTATTGTTCCCCAAAGCCGAAATCACAACAATAGAAAATTTAGAAGGTTATGCAGAGTCATACCAATTGATTTTAGACGAACCTTTAGATCATAAAAACCCTCAAAAAGGAACTTTCAAGCATTATGTTTACCTCTCGCATCTGAATTTTAATAATCCTATGGTTATTGAAACTCATGGTTACAATACCAATAATATTAAAAGTGAGGTGAGTAAATTGTTAAACGCAAATCAGATTGCAGTTGAATACCGCTTTTATGGAAAGTCACGACCGGAACCACTTCCATGGGAATATTTAACAAATGATCAGGCTATCGCTGACTACCATGATCTTGTAACAAAACTGAAACAGTTGTATACAGGAAAATGGATTTCAACCGGAATAAGTAAAGGCGGAGAAACAGCTTTGATTTACAAATCGAAATATCCGGATGATGTTGATGTGGCCATGCCCTATGTTGCTCCGTTAATTAATACTCAGGAAGATCTCCGTACGGTAGAGCATACTAAAACAGTGGGGACGGCAGAATGCAGGGCTAAAATTACAGCTTTTCAGAGAGCAGTTTTAGAAAATAGGGAGGCTGTTTTAAAGGAGTTTAAACAGTATGCAGAAGAGAAGAAAATGACTTTTGCCGAAGTTCCTTTCGCTGAAGCATTAGAATATGCAGTTTTAGAATTTCCATTTTCTTTTTGGCAATGGGGAGGAAAATGTGAGGCTATACCATCGGTAACGGCAAGTCCGAAAGAGCTGTTTGCGTATTTGGATGAGGTTTCAGGTGTAAGAACTTATAATGATAAGATGTACTTTCATTACCTGCCGTCTTATTACCAGCATTTAAAAGAATTGGGGTACTATGGTTTTGATTTTTCTCCGGTTGCCGATTTGCTTCAAGTGGTAAAAAGTACTTCCAATGATCGATTTGCGCCTAAAGGAGTAGTGATAAAATACAATCCGAAATACATCAAAGAAGTACGAAAATATGTAGAAAATAAAGGAAGCAAAATTTTGTACATCTACGGTGGTTACGACACCTGGTATTCGTGTGCTCCAACACCTGATTCCAAATTAGATGCATTAAAGATGGTTCTTCCTGGGGGGAGTCATACTACAAGAGTGAAAGATTTTCCGGAGAGTGATAAGAAGCGAATCATGGAAACATTATCAAGATGGCTCGACTTAAAAGCACTTAACGATAAGGCTGAAATAAATTAAAAAGGAAAGGGAATTCAGGTTCTCTGGATAGTTTAACCGCAAAGTGCGCTAGGATTTTTAATTATAAGATTTTATATAAACATAAAGTTCGCAAAGCTATGATAATAAACTTTGCGAACTTTGCGTAAAACCTTGCGTGCTTTGCGGTTAACCTTTAAACCAGTAGTTTTTGTGTTTTCAAATAATCCATAGCAAATTTACCCTCATTAAAAAGCAAATCCAATACACTTAAATTGTTGATAAAACCATGTTTATCGTCAAAAACCTGAGTGTACTTTTCAAATGAATTAAGGTCTTTTTTTCCGTTAGCCAAAACTCTGAAGTCGGAGATGTTTTCTGCTTCATGAAAATACTCTGTGGTTTTGCTGAACTCTAATTTCATGCGCAGACATTTAGTGGTGATGTCCAGAACTTCCAGATTCAAATCCATTAAAAAAGTGTGCTGCTTTTCAAAAACAGGACGAATATCATCTTCAAAAAACTCAAAAAAAGGAGAACTTCTATAAGCAGCTTCCAGTGATTTGAAATGCTGTTTTTGCCAGTCAAATTCATTTTCGATTAAAACATCTTTTGTCTTCTGATGAGCTGATTTCGAATGTTTAACCGGGATATTTAGCAACTGAATTCCGTTCGGACTATAGATGTAAGTACGATTTCTGTTGGTTTGTTTCTGAAAATTATCTTCCATTTCAAAAGTAATATTTTCAGATTGTGCCATAACTGCAAAGTGGCTGATCGATGGAAAATAAGTAGGAAGTAATAGAGAGTTCATCTTTAATTGCTTTAAAAGTTTCAGGTTTCAAGTTTCAGGTTGTGAATGAACCTGAAACTTGAAACCTGACACAAAAATAACTTTTTTTATTTATGCTTTGTTTTGTTTTCTTTTTTTCCAGAAATATTCTCCAACAAAATAGGCTGCAAGAATAAACAAGAAATACTTAAAGTAAGATTGAGGTTGTCCTTCACCGTCAACGGTAGTGAAAACTCTGCTCCAACGAATTTTATTGATTCCTTTTCCGTTGGTATCCCAGCTCATCCAGATGAAAACCGGTTTTCCTACAATGTGATTTTCAGGAACGTAACCCCAGTAGCGGCTGTCTTCAGAGTTGTGACGGTTATCTCCCATCATCCAATAGTAGTTCTGCTTAAAAGTATAAGTTGTAGCAGGTTTACCATTGATTAAGAATTTAGAGCCATCCAGCTGCAAAGTGTTTCCTTCATAAGTGGTGATAATGTCTTTGTAAAATGGCAATGACTCATTGGTTAAAGCAACTGTTTTTCCAGCTTCCGGAATATAAATCGGACCAAAATTATCTTGATTCCATTTGTTGATATGCGGGAAAATAGCGTTGTCATTTCCGTGGTCAATTTCTCTTGTTACGGCAGTAATACCAGGAGTGTTTTTCAGACGTTCTGCACTAGCTTCGGTCAAAGCTCTGAAATAAAGAGTGTCTCTTTTTTCGCTTTTAAATCCTGCTCCGTCTGTAATATCAAGTTCTCTTACCAAAGATTCAAAATCAATAGGAATTTTTGGGTCTATGGCTACTGAATAAGAGTATTGTGGTTTTGCTCTTTCCGGTAAAACTAATTTTTTCCGTTAATGAAAACAAATCCGTCTTTAATCGATAAGCTGTCTCCCGGAATACCTACGCATCTTTTTACGTAATTTGATTTTTTATCAATTGGTTTGATAACACCCGGTCTTCCTTTTGGTTCGTAGAAATAGTGAACCGTATCTACCGGCCAGTTGAAAACGACAATATCAGTTCGTTTTATTTTTTCTAAAGCAGGCAATCTGAAATAAGGCAATTGTGGCCATTTCAAGTAGGATTTTTGTTTTACAAACGGAATAGAGTCATGTACCATCGGTAATGCAACCGTAGTCATAGGGACTCTCGGACCGTAATTTACTTTACTTACAAACAGAAAATCCCCAATCAATAAAGATTTTTCTAAAGAAGAAGTAGGAATTGTATAAGGCTGTACTAAATAAGTATGTACCAATGTTGCTACGATAACTGCAAAAAGTAAAGAACTTAGGGTGTCTCCTGCTTTATTTTCAGAAGTTAATTTTCTGTCAGCGTTATACACTAATTTTTGCGTATAGCTAACATAATAGATATAGAAACCTAAAGTGAAAATTCCTAAAAGAGTATCTAAAGTTGTTTTTTTACCAAACGTTCTTAAAGTCTCTACCCAAACCACCGGAAACATAATCAGGTTAATGATAGGAATGAAAAGTAACAAAGTCCACCAGGTTGGACGGTTGATTATTTTCATTAAAACGATTGAATTGTATACCGGAATCGCAGCTTCCCAGCTTTTTCTTCCGGCAGCCTGATATAATTTCCAGGTTCCGATAAAATGAATAACCTGAACGGCTAAGAAAAATACAAACCAAAGATATAGTGTCATAATATTTTATTTAAAGTTTTTAGGT
This sequence comes from Flavobacterium sp. N502540, assembly GCF_025947365.1. Lineage (NCBI taxonomy): Bacteria > Pseudomonadati > Bacteroidota > Flavobacteriia > Flavobacteriales > Flavobacteriaceae > Flavobacterium > Flavobacterium sp. N502540. The sequence goes on along the minus strand of NZ_CP110012.1, from coordinate 784,983 downwards.
TCGGGACTTAATTTGAAATTTTACCTACACCTTCCTAACTGTTTATTTTAAATTTAATACGTCTTTCATAGAATAGATTCCCGTTTTTCCGGCAAGCCACTCTGCTGCGATTACCGCTCCAAGAGCAAACCCTTCGCGGTTGTGTGCAGTGTGTTTTAATTCGATGCTGTCTACAGGGGAGTCGTAAGTTACGGTATGGGTTCCGGGTACTTCGCCAATTCTTTTAGCTTCAATATGAATTTCGTTGTTTTTTGCTTCGTCCAGAGTCCAATTGGTGTATTGGCTGTTTTCGATAACTCCTTTGGCTAAAGAAATTGCCGTACCGCTCGGAGCATCCAGTTTTTGTGTATGATGAATTTCTTCCATCGTAACTTTATACGAATCCAGTTGAGACATGATTTTAGCTAAGTATTCGTTCAGTTCGAAAAAAATATTAACCCCTAAACTGAAGTTAGAGCTCGAAATAAAAGCGCCCTTCTTTTCGTTGCAAAGCGATATCATTTCGTCATAGTGTTCTAACCATCCTGTAGTTCCTGAAACAACAGGTACATTAGCATGAAAGCAATTGGAGATATTGTCAACGGCAGCAGTCGGGACGCTGAAATCGATCGCAACATCGGCTGTTGAAAGTCCGTCATAAGTACTGAACTCGTCTTTTTTCAAAACAATTTCATGACCTCTTTCCAAAGCAATTCGCTCGATTACTTTACCCATTTTTCCGTATCCTAAAAGCGCAATTTTCATTTCGTGTATTTTTTTTAAAATTCAAGTAACCGGAGTTATTTAAAAGTGGTAATTAAAAGTTAGTCCAACATTTGGTTTGAAAGTTACAGCATCAGGGTAAATTTCCGGGCGCAGTGATAATCTTTCGTTTACGTTAAACTGAATCAGTGCAGCGTCAACATTGGCGTCAATAATATTTAAGGCATAAAAACCAACGACAAATAATAGGGATAAATCTCTGTTTCGCTGATAAAATTTCTGACCGGCAATAAGTCTGCTGTCGTCCAGGAATTTATATTTATCGTCATTGTAGCCTTCTAGTCTTCGTTTGTAGGCTTCGCGATAATCGTGGTATTTTTTGTTGTTGTCAAGATAGAAGTATAAACTCGTACCAATCGCTCCGTAGACCAAAGGGATTTTCCAGTACTTTTTATTGTATGCCTGACCTAAACCCGGTAAAATTGCCGAGTAGAATGCTGCTTTTGCAGGTGTAAGCGGATCGATTTCCTGCAATTTGCTAGTGTCTTTAACAACCAAAACCGTGTCTTTTTTTACCTGGGCAAAAAGAGAAACGGTTCCTATGAGAAAGAACAATAGACTTATGGGGACAATTTTATTCACTATCCGTTTATTAATTTTATTATTCTGTTAAAGTCGGCTTCAGAATCAAATGGAATGGTGATTTTTCCTTTACCCGTGCCGGCGACTTTTATATCAACTTTCGAACCAAAATAATCGTTGAAAGTGTTTTTTTGTGTTTCTCTAACCACAAAAGAAGACTCTGCTTTTGGTTTTCCTTCTGCTTTTGGTTTTAAACTTTCGTGATAGTTTTTTACCAGAGTCTCCGTTTCACGAACAGATAAATTCTGACTTACTATTTTTTGGTAGATATCAGTCTGAATGTCTAAGTCTTCAATATTAATGATTGCTCTACCGTGGCCCATACTGATAAAACCGTCACGAATACCTGTTTGAATGATCGGATCCAGTTTTAAAAGACGTAAATAATTGGCAATTGTAGAGCGTTTTTTTCCAACACGCTCACTCATTTGCTCCTGTGTCAGTTGAATTTCGTCAATCAGACGTTGGTAGGAAAGTGCGATCTCAATCGGATCTAAGTCGTGACGCTGGATGTTTTCAACCAAGGCCATAACCAATGATTCGTTGTCATTGGCAATACGAATATAGGCAGGAACATGTGTTAAGCCTACTAAGGTCGAAGCACGTAAACGTCGCTCTCCCGAAATTAGCTGATATTTGTTGAAATCTAATTTACGAACAGTAATAGGTTGAATTACACCAAGTTCTTTAATAGAGGTGGCTAATTCGCGTAACGATTCTTCATTAAAATTGCTTCGGGGCTGAAACGGATTTATTTCGATAGCACTTATTTCAAGCTCAATGATATTTCCAACAACCTTGTCAGCATTTTTGTCTTCTACTGATGTAATGTCGTTTTCCGGATCTTTTAATAACGCTGATAATCCTCTTCCTAAGGCTTGTTTTTTAATTGCTTTTGTCATAAAAACTATTTGCTGTTTTTCTTTATAATCTCCTGAGCTAAATTAATGTAATTAACGGCTCCTTTACTGGTTGCGTCATAATTAATGATGCTTTCTCCAAAACTTGGTGCCTCGCTCAGTTTAACATTTCGTTGAATAACGGTATCAAAAACCATATCATTAAAGTGTTTTTGAACCTCTTCTACAACCTGATTCGATAAACGCAGTCTGGAATCGTACATGGTTAGTAACAATCCTTCGATATCAAGATCCGGGTTGTGTATTTTTTGAATACTTTTTATGGTGTTCAGTAATTTTCCTAATCCTTCAAGTGCAAAATATTCGCATTGAATAGGAATAACTACTGAGTCGGCAGCTGTTAAAGCATTCAGGGTTAATAAACCCAGAGAAGGAGCACAGTCGATAATGATAAAATCATATTCGTCTTTTACACTTTCTAATGCTTTTTTAAGCATGTACTCTCTGTTTTCTTTGTCAACCAATTCGATTTCGATGGCAACAAGGTCAATGTGTGCAGGTATCACATCGACATTTGGAGATGTACATTTTAAAACAGCTTCTTTTGGTGTTATACTGTGTTCCAGGATTTGATAAGTTCCGGCTTCAACTGATTCTACATCAATCCCAAGGCCAGATGTAGCATTGGCTTGTGGATCGGCATCGATCAATAATACTTTCTTTTCTAAAACACCTAATGAGGCTGCAAGATTTACAGATGTAGTAGTCTTTCCAACGCCTCCTTTTTGATTAGCAATCGCAATGATTTTGCCCATTTATTTTCTGAATTTTGAACCGTAAAAATACAATTATTTATGGTTTCTGAAAATCTATTTTGTTAACATTTGTGAATCTTCGGTTAATCGTGGTATGGTGCGTGTTTTGCCAGATTTAAATGTTAAAGTAAATCCATAGAACTGCGAAATTTCGCTCTCTTTTATGGTAGGCTCTGCAGCAAAATGCGCAGTTTTAAAAAAAAATGTTCTAAAAATATTAAGTTTATATACGCTGATTTTCTCTCAATTAGGATTTACAGGAAATATTTTTTGTGATATTTCGCAAATTGTTTTTGGATAAGCGAAAAATAGTTCTATCTTTGCACCCGCTTACGGGGTGTAGCGTAGCCCGGTTATCGCGCCTGCTTTGGGAGCAGGAGGCCGCAGGTTCGAATCCTGCCACCCCGACAAAAGTCTTTTCATATTTGGAAAGACTTTTTTTTTGGTCTAAACTTAAATCATATATCAGAACAGTAATCGGGAAGTCCGCAGGTTCGAATCGGGGCAGCCCGATAAAAGTCTTTTCATATTTGGAAAGCCTTTTTTTGGTTTAAATTTAAATGGTATAGCTAGAACAGTAATCGCGTCCCGATTGTAATCGGGAAGACTACAGGTTCGAATCGGGGCGCCCCGACAAAAGTCTTTTCATTTTTTGGAAAGACTTTTTTTACTTTAAATTTAAATGGTATAGCTAGAACAGTAATCGCGTCCCGATTGTAATCGGGAAGGCCGCAGGTTCGAATCCTGCCACCCCGACAAAAGTCTTTTCATATTTGGAAAGACTTTTTTTTTGGTCTAAACTTAAATCATACATCAGAACAGTAATCGCGTCCCGATTGGAATCGGGGTACCCCGACAAAAGTTTTTTCATTTTTTGGAAAACCTTTTTTTGTCTAAACTTAAATCATATATCAGAACAGTGATCGCGTCCCGGTTGTAATCGGGAAGGCCGCAGGTTCGAATCGGGGCAGCCCGACAAAAGTCTTTTCATATTTTGGAAAGCCTTTTTTTACTTTAAATTTAAATGGTATAGCTAGAACAGTAATCGCGTCCCGATTGTAATCGGGAAGGCCGCAGGTTCGAATCGGGGCAGCCCGATAAAAGTCTTTTTATTTTTTGGAAAGCTTTTTTTTGCTTTAAACTTAAATCATATATCAGAACAGTAATCGCGTCCCGATTGTAATCGGGAAGGCCGCAGGTTCGAATCGGGGCAGCCCGATAAAAGTCTTTTCATATTTGGAAAGATTTTTTTTTTTGGTCTAAACTTAAATCATATATCAGAACAGTAATCGCGTCCCGATTGGAATCGGGAAGTCCGCAGGTTCGAATCGGGGCAGCCCGACAAAAGTCTTTTCATATTTTGGAAAGCCTTTTTTTGCTTTAAACTTAAATCATACATCAGAACAGTAATCGGGAAGGCCGCAGGTTCGAATCGGGGCAGCCCGACAAAAGTCTTTTCATATTTGGAAAGACTTTTTTTTTGGTCTAAACTTAAATCATATATCAGAACAGTAATCGCGTCCCGATTGTAATCGGGAAGGCCGCAGGTTCGAATCGGGGCAGCCCGACAAAATTCCTCCCATTTTTTTTGTTTTTTACCAATAAGCATATGAAGATAGCCCGTACTCCAAGCCTTCTTCATTACTAACTTTCCCGTTTATTACATGAATCACCCAATTATTACATCTGGGGTTGTGTTTATTGAATTGCGAACTCTTCCTTTTTTTTTACTTGTTACTTTGCTTTATTGCGTAATAATTTAGCTGTTAAATAAAACGAAGTTACATTGTCAAAAGTGCTATAAGTATTAAAAATGGCACTGCATGAAATTTCGATTATAGATTAAAAACTTAAAAAAAACATTTTGACATGAATCGTATTTTTACTTTCTTATTTCTGAAAAGGTCATCTTTAGTTTATATGATCCCTTTTTTGTGGGTTTTTCAAACAGTGGTAGCACAGGAGACCGCTCCTACTATACAATGTTCTAATCTTGTTGTTACGAATACTACAGGAACATCAGCGACTATTAGTTGGCGGGAACCTGAGGATGCTGGGGAAGAGACATTTTATATAGTATTTGTCCGCAAAGGAACAAGTACCAGCCCCAATGCAATTCCGCTAGATAATGTTTTTTATTACCCTAGTGGTTATTTTGGTTCAGGAGACCAAATTGGGACATCTGGCTGGTATTGTGTAGGTGGTTATAGTTGGAATAGTTTAAAAATAAACAGGCTGACTCCTGAGACTACCTATCAGGTACAGGTGTTCGCTAGTAAGTACTATCAAAGTAGTGATCATACATTTTATTTAAGAACAATCAACTCCGGTAATTCTGTAACATTGACGACACCAAAAAAAAGCAATGTGGCTACTTTGAGCAATTTGAGTTGTAGTGCCGGAACGCTGGATCCGGTTTTTTCATCAGAAACTACAGATTACAAAGCGAGAGTGTCTAACGAAGTCAGTAGCATAAGAGTAACACCGGTTACCACCAATGCTAATGCGACGATAAAAGTAAATGAGGTAGAAGAGTATAGTGGAAAACCTTCAGATAAAATAGATTTGACCGAGGGAGACAATACGATTGGCATAGAAGTCACCGCTGAGGATGGTACTGTAAAAACGTATCGTATAAGTGTTTTTAGATTTTTGCCGCAACCTACGATTCAGGCCAGAGATCTTATTTTTACTAATACAACAGCAACAGGTACTACCTTGAACTGGACCAATGGTAATGGAAAAGGGAGGATAGTTTTTATGCGTGAAGGAGCAAATTCCGGTTCTGCTCCTGTACCGGATAATATTTATTTTGATGATAATACAGTTTTCGGTTTAGGAGATCAGATAGGTACAACAGGCTGGTATGCCATTAGTAAGATTAATGCCGATAATAAGATAGAGATAACCGGTTTGACCAAAGGAAAGACTTATCAGGCAATCGTGATGGAGTTTAATGGAACCCCGGGTAATCCTTCCTATTTAACGACCACAAGCACCGGTAATCCTGCAGCAATTACTATAACAAGTAATGTCGCTACTTTGAGTAATTTGAGTAGTAGTGTCGGAACTCTGGATCCGGTTTTTTCACCAGATATGATAGATTACAAAGCGAGAGTACCTAACGAAATCAGTAGTATAACAGTAACACCGGTTGCTACCAATGCTAATGCGACGATAAAAGTAAATGGGGTAGCAGTGGTTAGTGGAAAACCTTCACAAAAAATAGATTTGATCTCCGGAGCCAGTACCACTATTAAGATAGAAGTTACCGCTCAGGATGGTACCGTAAAAACATATACGGTAACAATCGAAAAAAATAGTTTGGGAGTAGTTGATAATAAAATTGAAGGTTTTGCGGTTTATCCCAATCCTGTACAAGAGGGAAAGATATATATACAAACTAAATCAACGGTTGTAAAAAATGTAAAAATATTTGATGTGTCAGGAAAAAAGGTTTTATCTGTTCAGACAACAGACAGGGAAGTAAATGTTGGAGACTTACAGAAAGGAGTTTATATCATGAAAGTAAATCAGGATGGAGCTGAAGCAACAGAGAAATTAATTGTAGAATAAGATTGAGTTTGTTTTTTGCGTTCTGTTTCGTAAAGAAAACCGGTGTCGAATTCGGTATTGGGTCGTATACTTTCAGAAACTAAAATGAATTGGTTTAGAATCCCGACAAAAGTCTTTTCATTTTTTGAAGAGACTTTTTTTGTTTTATGAAGAGGTCTGCAAAGGTGTTGATTAAGTCACACCAGTTTTTAAAATCTTGTTCGGTTTAAAACAGACGAAGTTCTTGATAAAACTTATAAGTCTCACTATTGTCATTATAGATGAAGGAGAGATTTCAGAAAACAATCTGACAAAGAAAAGTTGATAAAATAAATTCACTATTGAAGCCTTAATAAAATCGAAATTCCTCCCATTTTTTTGTTTTTTACCAATAAGCCTCTCAAGATAGCCCGTACTCTAAGCCTTCTTCATTACTCACTTTCCCGTTTATTACATGAATCACCCAATTATTACATCTGGGGTTGTGTTTATTGAATTGCGAACTCTTCCTTTTTTTTTACTTGTTACTTTGTTTTATTGTGTAATAATTTAGCTGTTAAATAAAACGGAGTTGCATTGTCAAAAGCGCCAAAAGTATTAAAAATGGCACTGCATGAAATTTCGATTATAGATTAAAAACTTAAAAAAAACATTTTGACATGAATCGTATTTTTACTTTCTTATTTCTAAAAAGGTCATCTTTAGTTTATATGATCACTTTTTTGTGGGTTTTTCAAACGATGGTAGCACAGGAGACCGCGCCTACTATACAATGTTCTAATCTTGTTGTTACGAATACTACAGGAACATCAGCGACTATTAGTTGGCGGGAACCTGAGGATGCTGGGAAAGAGACATTTTATAAAGTATTTGTCCGCAAAGGAACAAGTACCAGCTCCAATGCAATTCCGCTAGATAATGTTTATTATTTCGCTAATAGTTATTTTGGTTCAGGAGACCAAATTGGGACATCTGGCTGGTATTGTGTAGCTAATACTCGTTCGAATAGTTTAACAATAGATGATCTGACTCCCGAGACTACCTATCAGGTACAGGTGTTCGTTAATAAGTATTATCAAAGTAGTAATCACACATTTTATTTAAGAACAATCAACTCCGGTAATTCTGTAACATTGACGACACCAAAAAAAAGCAATGTAGCTACTTTGAGCAATTTAAGTCTAAGCGCGGGAACTCTGGATCCGGTTTTTTCATCAGAAACTACAGATTACAAAGCGAGAGTGTCTAACGAAGTCAGCAGCATAAGAGTAACACTGGTTGCCACCAATGCTAATGCGAGAATAAAAGTAAATGGGGTAACAGAGTATAGTGGAAAACCTTCAGATAAAATAGATTTGACCGAGGGAGACAATACGATTGGCATAGAAGTCACCGCTGAGGATGGTACTGTAAAAAAATATACGGTAACAATCGAAAAAAATAGTTTGAGAGTAGTTGATAATAAAATTGAAGGTTTTGCGGTTTATCCCAATCCTGTACAAGAGGGAAAGATATATATACAAACTAAATCAACTGTTGCAAAAAATGTAAAAATATTTGATGTGTCAGGAAAAAAGGTTTTATCTGTTCAGACAACAGACAGGGAAGTAAATATTGGAGACTTGCAGAAAGGAGTTTATATCATGAAAGTAAATCAGGATGGAGCTGAAGCAACAGAGAAATTAATTGTAGAATAAGATTGAGTCTGTTTTTTGCGTTCTGTTTCGTAAAGAAAACCGGTGTCGAATTCGGTATTGGGTCGTATACTTTCAGGAACTAAAATGAATTGGTTTAGAATCCCGACAAAAGTCTTTTCATTTTTTGAAGAGACTTTTTTTGCTTTATGAAGAGGTCTGCAAAGGTGTTGATTAAGTCACACCAGTTTTTAAAATCTTGTTCGGTTTAAAACAGACGAAGTTCTTGATAAAACTTATAAGTCTCACTATTGTCATTATAGATGAAGGAGAGATTTCAGAAAACAATCTGACAAAGAAAAGTTGATAAAATAAATTCACTATTGGAGCCTTAATAAAATCGAAATTCCTCCCATTTTTTTGTTTTTTACCAATAAGCCTCTCAAGATAGCCCGTACTCTAAGCCTTCTTCATTACTCACTTTCCCGTTTATTACATGAATCACCCAATTATTACATCTGGGGTTGTGTTTATTGAATTGCGAACTCTTCCTTTTTTTTTACTTGTTACTTTGCTTTTTATTGTAATAATTTAACTATTAAATAAAACGGAGTTGCATTGTCAAAAGTGCCAAAAGTATTAAAAATGGCACTGCATGAAATTTCGATTATAGATTAAAAACTTAAAAAAAAACATTTTGACATGAATCTTATTTTTACTTTCTTTTTTCTAAAAAAGCCTTTTTGGGTTTATATGACCACTTTTTTGTTGGTTTTCCAAACAGTAGTAGCACAGGAAACTGCGCCTACTATACAATCTTCTAATCTTGTTGTTACGAATACTACAGGAACATCAGCGACTATTAGTTGGCAATCTGGGGATGCACTATATAGTAGAGTATTTATGTGTAAAGGAACAAGTACCAGCCCCAATGCAATTCCAGTAGATAATGTTTATTATATACCTAGTAGGTATTTTGGTTCAGGATATGAAATTGGGACATCTGGCTGGTATTGTGTAGCTGATACTAGGTCGAATAGTTCAACAGTATACGATCTGACTCCCGAGACTACCTATCAGGTACAGGTGTTCGCTTATAACTACTATGAAAGTAGTAATCATACACTTTATTTAAGAACAATCAACTCCGGTAATTCTATAACATTGACGACACCAAGCAATGTACCTACTTTAAGCAATTTGAGTAGTAGTGTGGGAACTCTGGATCCGGTTTTTTCATCAGAAACCACAGATTACAAAGCGAGGGTACCTAACGAAGTCCGTAGCATAACAGTAACACCGGTTGCCACCGATGCTAATGCGACGATAAAAGTAAATGAGGTAGTAGTGGTTAGTGGAAAACCTTCACAAAAAATAGATTTGGCTGTCGATGCCAGTACCGCTATTAAGATAGAAGTTACCGCTCAGGATGGTACCGTAAAAATATATAAGATAAGTGTTTTTAGATTTTTGCCGCAACCGACGATTCAGGCCAGAGATCTTACTTTTACCAATACCACATCAACCGGAACGACATTGAACTGGACCAATGGTAATGGAGCAGGGAGGATAGTTTTTATGCGTGAAGGGGCAAATTCCGGTTCTGCTCCTATACCGGATAATATTTATTTTGATGATAATACAGTTTTCGGTTTAGGAGATCAGATAGGTACAACAGGCTGGTATACCATTGTTAAGACTAATACCAATAAGAAGACAGTGATAACCGGTTTGACTCCCGGAAAGACTTATCAGGCAATCGTGATGGAGTTTAATGGCTTCCCGGGTAATCCTTCCTATTTAACGACCACAAGCACCGGTAATCCTGCAGCAATTACGATAACAAGTAATGTCGCTACTTTGAGTAATTTGAGTAGTAGTGTGGGAACTCTGGATCCGGTTTTTTCATCAGAAACCACAGATTACAAAGCGAGGGTACCTAACGAAGTCCGTAGCATAACAGTAACACCGGTTGCCACCGATGCTAATGCGACGATAAAAGTAAATGAGGTAGTAGTGGTTAGTGGAAAACCTTCACAAAAAATAGATTTGGCTGTCGATGCCAGTACCGCTATTAAGATAGAAGTTACCGCTCAGGATGGTACCGTAAAAATATATAAGATAAGTGTTTTTAGATTTTTGCCGCAACCGACGATTCAGGCCAGAGATCTTACTTTTACCAATACCACATCAACCGGAACGACATTGAACTGGACCAATGGTAATGGAGCAGGGAGGATAGTTTTTATGCGTGAAGGGGCAAATTCCGGTTCTGCTCCTATACCGGATAATATTTATTTTGATGATAATACAGTTTTCGGTTTAGGAGATCAGATAGGTACAACAGGCTGGTATACCATTGTTAAGACTAATACCAATAAGAAGACAGTGATAACCGGTTTGACTCCCGGAAAGACTTATCAGGCAATCGTGATGGAGTTTAATGGCTTCCCGGGTAATCCTTCCTATTTAACGACCACAAGCACCGGTAATCCTGCAGCAATTACGATAACAAGTAATGTCGCTACTTTGAGTAATTTGAGTAGTAGTGTCGGAACTCTGGATCCGGTTTTTTCACCAGATATGATAGATTACAAAGCCAGAGTGCCTAACGAAGTCAGTAGCATAACAGTAACACCGGTTGCCACCGATGCTAATGCGACGATAAAAGTAAATGAGGTAGTAGTGGTTAGTGGAAAACCTTCACAAAAAATTGATTTGGCTATCGGTACCAGTACCGTTGTTAAGATAGAAGTTACCGCTCAGGATGGTACCGTAAAAACATATACGGTAACAATCGAAAAAAATAGTTTGGGAGTAGTTGAGAATAAAATTGAAGGTTTTACAGTTTATCCCAATCCTGTACAAGAGGGAAAGATATATATACAAACTAAATCAACTGTTGCAAAAAATGTAAAAATATTTGATGTGTCAGGAAAAAAGGTTTTATCTGTTCAGACAACAGACAGGGAAGTAAATATTGGAGACTTGCAGAAAGGAGTTTATATTATGAAAGTAAATCAGGATGGAGCTGAAGCAACAGAGAAATTAATTGTAGAATAAGATTTGAGTCTGTTTTTTGCGTTCTGTTTTGTAAAGAAAACCGGTGTCGAATTCGGTATTAGGTCGTATATTTTCAGGAACTAAAACGAATTGGTTTAGAATCCTGAAAAAAGTCTTTTCATATTTTGAAGAGACTTTTTTTTTGCTTTATGAAGAGGTCTGCAAAGGTGTTGATTAAGTCACACCAGTTTTTAAAACCTTGTTCGGTTTAAAACAGACGAAGTTCTTGATAAAACTTATAAGTCTCACTATTGTCATTATAGATGAAGGAGAGATTTCAGAAAACAATCTGACAAAGAAAAGTTGATAAAATAAATTCACCATTGAAGCCTTAATAAAATCGAAATTCCTCCCATTTTTTTGTTTTTTACCAATAAGCCTCTCAAGATAGCCCGTACTCTCAGCCTTCTTCATTACTCACTTTCCCGTTTATTACATGAATCACCCAATTATTACATCTGGGGTTGTGTTTATTGAATTGCGAACTCTTCCTTTTTTTTTACTTGTTACTTTGTTTTATTGCGTAATAATTTAGCTGTTAAATAAAAGCGGAGTTGCATTGTCAAAAGTGCTATAAGTATTAAAAATGGCACTGCAGGAAATTTCGATTATAGATTAAAAATTAAAAAAAAAACATTTTGACATGAATCGTATTTTTACTTTCTTATTTCTGAAAAGGTCATCTTTAGTTTATATGATCACTTTTTTGTGGGTTTTTCAAACAATGGCGCAGACAGTACCTACTATACAAGCTTCCAATCTTACTTTTACCAATACCACAGCAACAACAACGACTATTAGTTGGGAAAATGGGAATGGAACATTTTCTAAAGTATTTATGCGAAAAGGAGCAAATCCCAGCCCCGATGGCATACCAGAAGATGATACTTACTACGTTAATACTGTTTTTGGTGAGGGAGGTCAAATTGGCACATCATCAGGCTGGTATTGTGTGGCTGGTCCTAGTGAGAAGACACAGCAGGTGACCGGTCTGACTCCCGGAACTACTTATCAGGTACAGGTTTTTACTTATAATTTTGTTTATCCTTTTCCATATTACTTAAAAACAATAAGTACAGGTAATTCTGCCACATTGACGACACCAAGCAATGTGGCTACTTTAAGCAATTTGAATAGTAGTGCCGGAACTCTGGATCCGGTTTTTTCATCAGAAACTACAGATTATAAAGCGAGAGTGTCTAACGAAGTCAATAGCATAACAGTAACACCGGTTGCTACCAATGCTAATGCGACGATAAAAGTAAATGGGGTAGCAGTGGTTAGTGGAAAACCTTCACAAAAAATAGATTTGACCGAGGGAGGCAATACGATTGGCATAGAAGTCACCGCTCAGGATGGTACTGTAAAAACGTATCGTATAAGTGTTTTTAGATTTTTGCCGCAACCGACGATTCAGGCTAGAGATCTTATTTTTACTAATACAACAGCAACAGGTACTACCTTGAACTGGACCAATGGTAATGGAAAAGGGAGGATAGTTTTTATGCGTGAAGGAGCAAATTCCGGTTCTGCTCCTGTACCGGATAATATTTATTTTGATGATAATACAGTTTTCGGTTTAGGAGATCAGATAGGTACAACAGGCTGGTATGCCATTAGTAAGATTAATACCGATAATAAGATAGAGATAACCGGTTTGACCAAAGGAAAGACTTATCAGGCAATCGTGATGGAGTTTAATGGCTTCCCGGGATATCCTTCCTATTTAACGACCACAAGCACCGGTAATCCCGCAACAGTCACTACGCTAAGTAATAATGCTACTTTGAGTAATTTGAGTAGTAGTGTCGGAACTCTGGATCTGTTTTTTTCATTAGAAACTACAGATTACAAAGCGAGAGTACCTAACGAAGTCAGTAGCATAACAGTAACACCGGTTGCCACCGATGCTAATGCGACGATAAAAGTAAATGAGGTAGCAGTGGTTAGTGGAAAACCTTCACAAAAAATTGATTTGGCTATCGGTACCAGTACCGTTGTTAAGATAGAAGTTACCGCTCAGGATGGTACCGTAAAAACATATACGGTAACAATCGAAAAAAATAGTTTGGGAGTAGTTGAGAATAAAATTGAAGGTTTTGCGGTTTATCCCAATCCTGTACTAGAGGGAAAGATATATATACAAACTAAATCAACTGTTGCAAAAAATGTAAAAATATTTGATGTGTCAGGAAAAAAGGTTTTATCTGTTCAGACAACAGACAGGGAAGTAAATATTGGAGACTTGCAGAAAGGAGTTTATATCATGAAAGTAAATCAGGATGGAGCTGAAGCAACAGAGAAATTAATTGTAGAATAAGATTGAGTTTGTTTTTTGCGTTCTGTTTTTAAAGAAAACCGATGTCGAATGCGGTATTGGGTCGTATACTTTCAGGAACTAAAACGAATTGGTTTAGAATCCCGACAAATTCTTTTCATTTTTTGAAGAGACTTTTTTGTTTTACCCGTTTTGTTTTATTGTGGAAAATATTCAAACGTTATTATGCCTTGTCTACTTTTTATTAGAACAAAAAAATATTCTTTAATTGCTTCTTATTTTTTTCTGAGATTACAGTTTGTTTGGCGGGTATAGTCTTTAAATTTGTTATCGGCTACTTTCAGTTGCGGAATACAACTATAAGTAGTGTGATTGCAACTATAAGGAGCGGTATTTTTAAGGCTTCAGAGAATAGGTCAAACTAATTTTGCGGTATCACAAAAGATAGAATTTATGAAAGCTAACAAAATCGGCAACAAGATTGCCAAAGCACGAAAAGAGCAAAACATGTCTCAGGCGCAACTTGCTCAACTTTTATTTATCAGTCCGCAGGCAGTAGGGAAATGGGAACGAGGAGAATCCCTTCCGGATATTGCTACTTTAGACCGACTTGCAGAAATTTTAAACGTAGATCTTAATTATTTTTCAGAAAATCTTCAATCTTCTGAAAGAACGCCAATTTCTAAGGCAATTAATGGTACTAACGTGCAGGAACAAAAAGAACCTAAAGAAGCGGATGCTTCTGACAGACCGGAGCGGCCATTATTGATAAATTTTAGCGGCAGTGCCCTAGCAAAAACAGACTTAGCGGGAGTTAGTCTGGTCAATAGAAAATTTGTTGGAAGTGATTTACGCGACAGTGACTTTTCGAATGCCGATCTAACCGGCAGTGTTTTTAAGGGTAGTGATGTGCGTGAAGCTAATTTTACCGGAGCGAATCTGACAGATTGTATTTTTTCAGCACTTGACCTTTCCAATGCCAGTTTCATCAAGGCGACTCTCGTGCGTACCGAATTCAGTGCTTCAGAATTAAGTGGAGTAAAGTTTATGGATGCAGAACTGGTTGACGTAAAGCTATCCAGAGCTGATCTTCGAAAAATAACCTTTATAGATTGTATCTTTAATGGGGTTGATTTTAAATATTCAGATTTATCGGGGCTCTGTCTTGACGGACACATTTTTATGGATGTGAACTTTTCTAATGCGGCGTTGAATAAAGTTTCGTTTAAAGGAGCAGTCTTCAGAAATGTTTCGTTCCGTCCGACATTTGCATTGACAAACAGGTATTACAAAACGCTTCAGACCATCTGTTTTGACGGAGCGGCGATGGACAAATTAACTTATGCAGCACTCAAAGGTGTTGGAGTCGACTTGTCGAAGGTAACAACGATTTAGTTTAAAAATTTTAAAATCCGCACAGCTTAAAAATTAAACTGTGCGGATTTTATGTACATCTCAATGACTACTTTTCTGTGATTTTGGTCAGCCATTCAAAGTAGATTTTATTGGTTTCTGCGTCAGGATATTCGTGGGTTTTGTCTTCGATTATTCTTCCGATAACAGGAATTCCATTTGATTTTAGTTTTTCTATTAATTTTTCTGCGACCGATACCGGTAAAGCACCATCTTTTTTTCCATGATAAACAAAGACTGAAGTTTTTAAAAAGGGAACCAGAAATTTATCCTCCAAAAAATTAGGATGTCCTGCACCCAGCCACTCGTTTGCCAAATCGGGATGGCCTGCAAATACGGCTACTCCTTTATAGAATTCAGGATGTTGATAGTAGGTTCGCAAGGCGCCATAACCTCCCATAGAAAATCCGGCAATAACAATTTTATTTTTATCACCTGAAAAATATAGCAGCACATCTTCAATGGCTTCCATAATGTCATTTTGCGAACTTTCAGAATCATAACAGTTATACCTATCTCTGGCATATGGGGCAATTTCAATAAAATTACCGCTGCTTCTGGCCTGGTTTAATACGGTCTGTTCATCTTGTCCGCTGCCATGAAGAAAAACCAGTAGAGGATATTTTTTTGCAGGATTATAGTCATCTGGTAATTTAAGGGTGTAGGGCTGAAAAGTAGTATCGTATTTTGATTTGAAGGCTCTTCGATAAGGTTTTAAAATTCCTAGGTAAGGATCACTGCCTTTTAAAAAGGAATTCAATTCCGTTTCAAATTGGAGATATTCTTTCCATACATTTTTTCCGTTTTCGTAAGATTTCAAATTGTTGAAATGCTGTTGGACTTCGTTTGTTTTAAACAACAGGGTATTTACAGTGCCTTGGTGTAAATGGTATGGATTTCTGGTAATTTGTGAACGAATGCTGTCGAAGCTAAACTTAGGGAAAATGACAAAATCGTATTGTGCAATGGTATCAGAGGCTGAGCGAATGAGAAAATTATAATTACCCGGTTTTAGATTGTGAGAGTCAAAGGGTACTAATTTATGCTGCAGTTTGTTTTTAAAACTGACCTTTATTTTTTTATCAGGAAATATTTTAGAAGAATCATTTTGGATAGTAACGTCAATGGTTTTATTCAGAGCTGTTTTTGCTATTGTTATTAGGTTTAATTGCAGAGGTTCATCAGCCTGAATATTTCTTTTGGCCAGTTGAGCTGTTATAATGGATTGATTTACTTTTTTAGGTTTTTCAAAAGCGATTGGCATGAAATTCCTTTTCGGAATTTCTTCATCCCAGATTCCTTCATCCTTAACAACCGAGTAGCCATTTGCAGCGTTGTTTTGTATGGCTTTTGCGAAATACAGATTATATCCTAATTGTTTAGAAAACCAGGGATGATAAGGGTATACGTCTTTCCATGCCAATAATACCTCAAAACCGCATTTACCCTTATAAGAGATTTCTTCATATCGGGTTTCACGACTTAGTTTTTTACCATGGTTCTGGTTTCGGTTGTAGTCCCAGATTCGTTTTCGGGCCCAGTATTTTTTGTCTTTAGAAGGGGAGAAAGCAATGTCATAGTATTCGTCTGTAAGTGAATCATTTTGACGTTTTGCCAGAAGTAATTTAAAGCCGTCACCATTGATAAATCCTCTATCGCGATAAGTAATACTATCTGTTTTAGCTTCAATATATAAATAAAGATGTGTTGCGGTATATCCCAACAGATAATTTATTTTAGTGGGCGTGACTGCAGGATTATCGAAGGGAAAGAAATGTTTGAATTCCTTTTTCTTAAGATTTATTAGTTTGTCGTCCAGCTTTCCGTCAATAACAGGAGTGAAATCCAGAAAACGTATCTCTTCTGATTTCGAAGATTGTGCCTGCATCAGTTGAAAAATAAACAGCACCAGACATATTAGTTTTTCTTTTGTTTCCATATCCTGAAAGTATAATTTCGTATTAACGGTACATTTTATGAGGATTTAAGATAGAATAGATTGGTTTGATGTTTGTTATGGTGTTGAAATGGATTGGTTAAGTTTTTGAAAATGAGCACTATTAATGGTCAAATATAGTCAAAAGGATAAAGCCTTTTGTAATTAGAAGCTGGCTTTTTAAAGCAGGAGTATTCCGTTTCTGTTTTTAATTTACCTTCAGAGGTTAAAACCTCTATTGAGAAATAGTTAAAACTGATTTAATCTGTTCCGTTTTCCAACAATAAAAACTTATTTTTGTGACCATTAATTAATAATACAATCATATTATGTCAGATACAATCGAAAAAATTAAATGTCTTATTATTGGTTCAGGTCCGGCGGGTTACACTGCTGCTATTTATGCTGCCAGAGCAAATATGAATCCGGTTTTATATCAGGGAATGCAGCCAGGGGGTCAATTGACTACAACTAATGAAGTAGAAAATTTCCCGGGTTATGTGGACGGAGTTACCGGGCCGGAAATGATGATTCAATTACAAGAACAAGCAAAACGTTTTGGTGCTGATATTCGTGATGGATGGGCTACCAAAGTTGATTTTTCGGGAGATATTCATAAAGTTTGGATTAACGATACGATCGAATTACACTGTGAAACTGTTATTATTTCTACAGGAGCTTCGGCAAAATATTTAGGATTGCCTTCAGAGCAGCATTATTTACAAATGGGTGGAGGAGTTTCTGCTTGTGCTGTTTGTGATGGATTCTTCTACCGTAATCAGGAAGTGGTTATTGTAGGGGCTGGAGATTCAGCTTGTGAAGAAGCACATTACCTTTCTAAACTTTGTAAAAAAGTAACGATGTTGGTTAGAAGTGAGAAATTCAGGGCTTCAAAAATTATGGAAGAGCGTGTTCGTAAAACTGAAAATATCGAAATTTTAATGAACCACGATACCGTTGAAGTTTTAGGTGATGATAATGTGGTGCACGCTATCAAAGCAAAAAACAAAACGACTGGTGAAATTTTCGACATTCCGGCAACCGGATTTTTCGTAGCCATTGGTCACAAACCAAATACAGATATTTTTGCAGATTATATCACACTTGATGAAACCGGTTATATTGTAAATGTTCCGGGAACTTCTAAAACAAATGTAGAAGGTGTTTTCGTAGCCGGAGATGCTGCCGATCACGTATACCGTCAGGCCATTACTGCTGCAGGTACAGGATGTATGGCTGCTCTGGATGCGGAGAGATATCTTGCTGCGAAAGAGTAGGGAGAAGGTTCTAAGGAGCTAAGGCTCTGAGGTTCTAAGTTGCAAATGCAAAGGCGCAAAGGTGCAAAGGAACAAAGGAGAGTTTCAAGTCTGAAAGTTTCAAGTTTCAAGTTGTTGGAACTCTTAAAATAGAAAAAGTCCATTCGTTTTTGCGAATGGACTTTTTGTTTTGTTTATCAGTTCATCAGCCCGATATATTTTAAAAAGTAAAAACTTTGCGTCTTTGCGAGATTAGGTTAGGTGTTCATTATCGCTTTATCAGTTCCCCTCATTCCAACCTGAAACTTGAAACCTGAAACTTTTTCAAACCATACAAACTCTATCCCTGCAACGGCGTATGAGGAGTTTCAAGTCTGAAAGTTTCAAGTTTCAAGTTGTTGGAACTCTTAAAATAGAAAAAGTCCATTCGTTTTTGCGAATGGACTTTTTGTTTTGTTTATCAGTTCATCAGCCCGATATATTTTAAAAAGTAAAAACTTTGCGTCTTTGCGAGATTAGGTTAGGTGTTCATTATCGCTTTATCAATTTTCCTCATTCCAACCTGAAACTTGAAAGCTGAAACTTGAAACTTGAAACCTGAAACCTGAAACCTGAAACTTTTTCAAACCATACAAACTCTATCCCTGCAACGGCGTAAGAGGAGTTTCAAGTCTGAAAGTTTCAAGTTTCAAGTTGTTGGAACTCTTAAAATAGAAAAAGTCCATTCGTTTTTGCGAATGGACTTTTTGTTTTGTTTATCAGTTCATCAGCCCGATATATTTTAAAAAGTAAAAACTTTGCGTCTTTGCGAGATTAGGTTAGGTGTTCATTATCGCTTTATCAGTTCCCCTCATTCCAACCTGAAACTTGAAACTTGAAACCTGAAACCTGAAACTTTTTCAAACCATACAAACTCTACCCCTGCAACGGCGTAAGAGGAGTTTCAAGTTGTTGGAACTCTTAAAATAGAAAAAGTCCATTCGTTTTTGCGAATGGACTTTTTGTTTTGTTTATCAGTTCATCAGCCCGATATATTTTAAAAAATAAAAACTTTGCGTCTTTGCGTTTCTGCGAGATTAGGTTAGGTGTTCATTATCGCTTTATCAATTCCCCTCATTCCAACCTGAAACCTGAAACTTGAAACTTGAAACTTGAAACCTGAAACCTGAAACCTGAAACTTTTTCAAACCATACAAACTCTATCCCTGCAACGGCGTAGTTGTTTTAGCTTTTTCAGGACTTGGTTTCTTGATGAGTTTTGCTTCTTCGCTAAAACGGGTAAGTTCGATTTTTGGACTTCCAAACAGTGAGATCTCTGACTTATCTCCGGCTGCGATTGCTAAATTGTTCTCCGCTAAAATAGTAGCGACAGAAGAGCCTTCAGTGGTAACGTTAGCCTCTTTTAAAGTGAATTTTATTCCTGTAAAAACAGAGTTATTGTCTAAACGGATTGTTGCTTTTTCGGCAATACCTTCAATAGCGGCAGTTGTTTTTTGGTACAAATCACATTTGAATTTTACGGCAGAAACTAATGTTTTAATCGAAGCGTTTTTACTTAGCTGTAAGGAAGCATCTTCTGATTTTAAGTTTAGTTCGGTTTTGGATCTGTCATCTGCAAACAAACTGAATTTTTTTGAATTTACGTTGAGCAGTAATTTAGAATAATCGAAGCTATGAAAAGTGATATCGTCTAATTTAAGCTCCTGAATAGCATAGACTACAGCCTCATTTTTGGCAATTACGGTTTTTAATGAACCGGTATAGATAACATGAACAACCAATTTTTTGAAGATCGTACTTTCTTTGGCAGTATAGAGACGAAGTACTTTTTCTCTTAAATCCGTTCCAATGATGTCATGCAGGTTGTCATCGGCTTCAATTCTAATTTCGTTTTTTTCTCCTCGTTCCAGGTAAACTTCCAGATTGTCATCCGCTTCAACGCCATCAAATTCACCAACTTCTTTTACCGAAGTGGTTACAATTTTAGATCCTTTTATTTTTTCTCTTCGCTGGGCAAAAGTTAAGGTCGTAACCAATAATAATAGAAGAAGGGCTGTATTCTTTTTCATTAATTCTAAGATTTGATTTGGACAAATATAAAAAAATCATCCACTTTTGATGAATGATTTTTCTATATTTTAACAGATAAAGGTTTATCCCTGGCTAATGGTTCCCCCTGAACTTGAAGTTTTTTCAATTGTTTTGGGAGTAACGTTATAATTGATGCTTCCACCACTGCTGGCTGATGCTTTCAGACTCACAATTGGATGAACGTTTACGCTCCCTCCGCTTGAAGCTTCAGCATGAATTTCATTGGCTAATAGTTTATGAGCATTAACACTGCCGCCACTTGAAGCTGCTGCCTGAATTTTTAACGCTTTTCCTTCCATACCAATAGAACTTCCACTGTCTGAATCACAAGTAATGTTATCCGATTCTATATTCACAAAAATAGTGGCAGCGCTTGAAGCTTCGAGATCAATATCCTGACCCTGAATTAAATCTTTCCCCATAATAGTTGCTGCAGTTGAAGCTTCTAGTTTATCAATAACCGGCATTTTTACAGTTACTTTTTTAGAGGCAAGATCTTGAAAACTATTGTATTTGCATTTGATGTATAGCGTTCCATTCTCGACCTTTGTTGTGATTTCCTTTTGAATGTTGTCATCTGCTTCCACAACTATCTCGGTAGAATCAGATTGGATGATCACCAGATCAATTGCATTGCTCACAGCTACTTTTGTAAAATTGCCTTGTACGGTTCTCTTTTCAGTAGTGACATTACCACTTCCTTTAATCGTATTTACATTAAAGTTACAAGAGGCGAACAGTAGTGCAGTAACAGTTGCAATAATGAATTTTGTAATGTGAATGATTATTTTTATCATGGCTTAGTTAATTTTGATTATAACTCCGTTTTTATCAGTGGTTAATCTTCCGTTGGTTTTCTTGCCGTTTAAAATTTCTTTTCCATTAACTTTAATAGAAACTTCGTCTACGGTATCGTTCTCCATAACACTTTCTTCAGTCGTGTCATCATACTCATCTCCATATTCGTTTTCTTCCGCCGGGCAGTTCAAACATTTAACTCTTGATCCTGCTACTTTATAATTGTAGTTACCACTAAAATGCAGGTTGAAAAAATCGTTGTCAGAATCGTCATAGTCTTGTATTGATGAATCCGGCTTGAATAACTGTCCTTCAGGTAAATACAAATATACATCAACTTCCTGTCCTCTAAATTTGTTTTTTACATCTGTCAGGAAATAATTGTCTAAAATCAAATGGTTTCCATTAAGTTGAAACTTGTAGTTGATTTTTTCTGCTCTTTGTTTCGCATTGATAAACGAGTTTCCTCTGGCTGTTTTTTCAATTTGAATGTAAGGAGCTGCTTCATCTGTATGCAAAACATGTAAGCGAACATCATTAGAATAGATTAACTGATTGTTGGCAGAGTCTTGTACAAATTCAAAATCGCTATGGTGATCCAGATCTTTGGCATAATAATCATTGTATCTGAATTTTACGAAAAGAGTATCTTTTGGAGTAATGTTGATTGATTTTTTCTCGACCATTTTGTTGTCGTATGAAAGTTCTGTCGCTTGTTTGATTCCGATGCTGATCGCGATAGCAACCGCAATAATCCAAATGGCTAACAAGGTATACTTGGTAATATTTCCAATAGACTTCAGGTTTGGAGATAACAGTTTGAAACCTAAAAGTGTCAAAAAGAAAAATGGAATTCCAACAGCAAAGAACATTAATAAACCAAATGACCAAAGCGGATAATCTGTAAAGTTTCCGGCATCTACAAAGTTTTGCCATGGAAAATCAACAAAAACATTAGTTCCTAAAGTAAAAACTCCTATTAACAGCATAATCAAAGTACTGATTCCGGATATGATTAAAATGACTCCTAAGAATTTAGCGAATATTTTAAAAACCGTCATGATAAAGTCTCCAAATGAACTACTTATTCTCTCAGCTCCCGACTTTACCTGGTTTCCCATTGCGTCATAATCTGCATTTTTAAATTTATCAGATAAGTTTTCAATTTCTTCACGAACTTTTTTCTCAATGTTCGAAATCGTTACCGGTTCACCTGTCATTTCCAGTTTCTCCGAAGTGGTAATCGCTTCAGGAGTAACGATCCAAAGAACGAAGTAAGCTAAGATTCCGGTTCCGAAACCTGCGAAAACAAATATTAAGAAGATAATTTTGATCCAAACAGCGTCAATTCCAAAATAATGCCCTAAACCGGTAGCTACACCACCAATCATTCCTTTTTCTTTGTCACGGTATAATTTTTTGTGTTTTCTTGTTCCGTAATCATTAAAAGACTGATTTGTTTTTTCTTCATCTTCCAGAATATAGTCTTCAGGCTGCCCCATAACGGTAATCACCTCATCAACATCTTTCAGTCCCACAACATGTTTATCGCTTTTTTGTTTCTCAATTAATAATTCTGAGATACGCATTTCGATATCTTTGATGATTTCATCCTGTCCGGACGAGTTGGTAAGAGATCGTTTTATGGCGTCAAAATAGCGTGTCAGTTTTAGATATGCATCTTCATCGATGTGAAAAACCATACCGCCTAAGTTAATATTTACTGTTTTGTTCATGACTTATTGATTTTGATTGGTGATTAGTTTTACGGCGTCAGACAATTCTGTCCAGGTACCGCTAAGTTCGTTTAAAAATGTCTGTCCTATTTCGGTTAATCCATAATATTTCCTTGGTGGTCCTGAGGTAGATTCTTCCCATCGATAATTAAGCAAACCGTCGTTTTTCAGCCTAGTCAAAAGTGGATAAACTGTTCCCTCAACAACTAGTAATTTTGCGTTTTTTAAAGTGTCTAATATTTCTGATGTATAAGCATCTTTTTCTTTTAATACAGATAAGATGCAAAACTCAAGAACACCTTTGCGCATCTGTGCTTTTGTGTTTTCAATGTTCATAATTTCATTTTGTTTTTTTTTGATTGAACAATTCGTTTTTTGATTGATGATGATTGATTGATGATTGAGATGCCGGTTTGCCCTTCCGGCTCGGGTGATTGATGATTGATTTTTTTAAGGGACTAGCCCCTTTTTAACCTATAACTTTTAACTTTTATGTTAGGCTGAGCGAAGTCGAGGCCTACTTTATAAAAGGAATCGTAATCGGATACTTGTATAATTCTCCGTTTGATGCTTTTATTGAAGCGTAAATCACTAAAAAGAATTCAACAAATTTTAATACTCCGAAAAGTAAAACTGCCGTTGCTCCAATACTTAATAATGCAATGTTTCCATTAAAGTCAAAATTTCTGATGATGAAATCTTCGTCGTTAAATACTGCTTCCATAGGAATATTTTGTAAAAAAACGGTGATGAAGATCGGGATTGCAATTAAAGCCAAAACCAGAGTGTAAAGCAAAAGACTTAGTTGAAAATTTAAAGTCTGTTTTCCGTGGTGGTTTACAAATTCTGATTTGTCTTTGTAACTCGTCCAGATTAATATTGGGAAAATGTAATTCCCAAATGGAATGATGTACTGACTTAATGTGCTTAAGTGTGTGAACGTTGCAGTGTTCTTTTCTGATGAAGTTTCCATGATGAGTGGTGTTGTTGTTTCCATGATTAAAAGTATATAGTAATTTCTTATGCAAATATATATTTAAAAGACAGTATCTTGTTTTGCATAGTACCAAACATTAACAAAATTTTAACAAGTTTAAAATTATTTGAATGCGTATAAAACGCTGAAAATCATTCGGAGTGCTTGAGTTTATTGGTAGTCCTTGAAAGTATCTATAATTTATTGTGCATGCATAGTTTTTTTGTATTTTTACATAAAAAAATAAATATCATGGCAATATCCGTTTCCAAACTCAATAAATTTGTATTATTCAAACTGCCGTCGGCTTACATTTGTGGTGTGCGTGTAAAGGCAATCGACAAAGACAGATGTGTCGTAAGCGTTAAGCACCGATGGATCAATCAAAATCCGTTCAATTCAATGTATTTTGCTGTTCAGGCAATGGCGGCGGAGTTAACTACAGGAGCATTGGTAATCTCTCAGATTCAACAAAGCGGGAAAAAGATTTCGATGTTAGTCGCAAATAATAAAGGGAACTTTACCAAAAAGGCGACAGGAAGGATAACATTTGTTTGTAATGACGGACACTTAATCGCCGATGCAATAAAAGAGACAATCAAAACCGGTGAAGGACAAACCTTCTGGATGAAATCAATTGGAACAGACGAAAGTGGTACTCAGGTTTCAGAAATGGATTTTGAGTGGAGCGTTCGTGTTAAATAGTTTTTTCGCCAAATTCCGCCAAAGGGAACGCACGAAGTGATTTCATAAATTATTTTTTGCAAATGTTCAGATATCTGGGATGTGCAATGACGGCCTTTGATGAAATTTAGAGCTTGGTCAAGGGAATAGAGACAGGCATTTGGTCATGAATTAGTATGCAATTTAAAGTCAAATGATGAATGTCGAATGTAGTTTGTGACAATTGCTTTACGCGTTCCCTTTGGTTGGGGCATATTTTTATTTGTTTTGAAAAAAATCTTAGTCGAAATGACAGGAACAAAAAAAGAGGCTAATGACAGCCTCTTTTTTGTTGAAATTAAGTTTCGTTTATTTTTTAGCGCAACAAGATTTCTTATCTGTTTTCGCAGTATCTGTCTTTGCAGTGTCTGTTTTCGCATTATCCATTTTTTTACAGCAGGATTCTTTTTTAGCTTTTTCTTTTTTTGGAGCTGGTTTAGTGTCCTGAGCCTGAACACCAATTGTAAATAAAGCAACAGCTAAAACGGCAAATAAGTTTTTCATTTTTGTTTAATTTAAGGTTTTACGATTTTGTTTTTAATTGAAGATAGAAATTCAAATATAGAAAGACTTTCTAAAGTTAACTCTTACGGTTTAGTTAATGTTTTTGTAATAATTCATTTTAAAACAGGGCATAAAGAGAAGGTTATTATAGCGTTTTTATACTATAAATTTGGGTTAAACTACATACGCTGATCTGTTTAATAATTCAGATTTACTCCAAAACCAACTCCCATATCACTGTCATAATGCGTTGTGATTCCAAAGTTTCTTCCAACGATGTATTTCAAACCGGCCATATACTCCTTATCTGTATTCCACATCAAATTCATACGCAGACGTCTGGCAAGGGGAATGTCTTTTCGTTCAAACTGAATTCGGACATTTCCATCAGTAAAAACCTCAACTTGTGCCTTTACCAGCATAGGTAAGGTGTACTCAATACCAGCGCTTAAAACCGAACGATGGTCTTTGGTATTCTTTTGTCCGAACATATTTTGTTCTTGTTCGTCAATTCCCATTTTTCTGTAACGCCAGTCAAAACCGATGAAAGGCATAAACCATTGCATTTTGCCTATGTAGCGGCCAATATGGGTCTCTGTCTCGAAACCGTTTTTGTTGTTATAACCTAATCTCCATTCGGTACCAATACTCCAACGCGTACTGCTTAAAAGCGCTTCTCCGTCATTTCCGTTAGAGGCAAAGTCATTTTCGGCTCTAAAATGAAACATACGATCGTCCATCTTTAGCATTTTATCAGCCATTTTTTTATCGTGAATTAGCGGATTAGGAGCCTGATTCTCATAAGTAAAAATACGTCCCATTCCGGCCATCATGTGGTACAGGATATGACAATGAAAAAACCAGTCTCCTTCGGCATTGGCCTGAAACTCGATGGTATCGGTTTCCATCGGCATAATATCAATCACATTTTTTAGCGGAGAGTAATCGCCATGTTCGTTCAAAATTCTAAAATCATGTCCGTGTAAATGCATGGGGTGACGCATCATTGATCCGTTGTACAATACGATTCGGACGTTTTCGCCTTTTTTGATCAGGATTTTATCGGTTTCAGAAATAACTTTATTGTCTAAACTCCAAACATAACGGTTCATATTTCCGGACAACTCAAAGCGCAGTTCTTTTACCGGTGCATCTTTAGGCAGTGTTGTTACCGTTGGCGATTTTAGCATTCCGTAATTCAGAGTAGTAATTCCGGCAACTTCAGTTGTGTCTGTAGCCATGTTCATACCTTCCATGTTGTGATTGGAATGATCTTCTATTTTCATAGGCTCGCCACCTCCGGTAATCTCAGGATACATAACGGCATTCATATCCATTTTGTTCAGCGACATTTGCATGCCCATATCGTTCATGTCACCGTTCATCTTCATCATATCATTCATCATTTTCATTCCTTCGAAATATTTTAATTTCGGAAGATGGTTGACAGACTGTTTCGTTCCTGCTCCTAAAAATAATGAAGCAGCTCCGGTTCTGTCTTCGGCTGTAGCCAGGAATGCAAAGGATTTTTTATCTTCAGGAATAGTAACCACCACATCATAAGTTTCCGAAACCGAGATAATCAAACGGTCAACTTCTACGGGCTCAACATCATTTCCATCACTCGCTACAACAGTTATTTTTCCACCGCCGTAGGTCAGCCAGAAATAACTAGAAGCCCCTCCGTTTGCAATTCTCAGTCTTACTTTATCGCCTGCTTTAAATTGTGAAAGCTGTTGTTCGTTTTTACCGTTGATCAGAAACTTTTCGTAATAAATATCACTAACGTCCATGGCATTCATACGTTTCCATTCGTTGGTTACCTTTGTTGCAAAGTGCCCTTGTTTAATGGCTTCAGCATAACTTTGTGTCGTTCCTTTTTTTATGGCGAACCAATCGTCAGCATTGTGCAGCATTCGCTGTACATTTTCCGGTTTCAGATCCGTCCATTCGCTTAGAATAACCGGAATTGTCGGTAAATCATCGATTCCTTTTCTAATGGTCGGATCGTCTTTCTTTTTATTGATGATAAAAAGACCATACAAACCAATTTGTTCCTGTAACCCCGAGTGGCTGTGGTACCAATACGTTCCATTTTGAATAATAGGAAAACTGTATTTGTGCGTTGTTCCCGGTTTTATGGGCATTTGGGTTAAATAAGGAACACCGTCTTCCTTATTCGGAAGGAATAATCCGTGCCAGTGTAGTGCGGTGTTTTCTTTTTTTAAGTCGTTGTGGACGTAAATTTCTGCTATATCTCCTTCCGTAAAAGTCAGAGTTGGCATCGGAATTTGTCCGTTGACCGTAAGAGCTCTTTTTTCTTTTCCGGAAAAATTCACAATAGTGTCCCGAACATGCAGATCGTAACGAACCACTTTTTGTGCTTTTGCACTAAAAGTGATTAAAAAGAGGAGTATAATAGTATGTAGTTTCATATTGATTTTTTAAAGGTTTGGATTTCGTAATCGTAAAACATCTACAATTACTAAATCCGAACTTGATTTTTACGTGCGTTATTTGGGTACTTTCGATCTCTATTCCGGTTTAGGTTCCCATTGGCGTAATTTTTTCCTCGGGCTGTAAATGTCATTTTTTCAATGTTTTAAGTATTACAATGCAAATTTCCGAAGTAAAGCTTATTTGGGGGTTGTACAATTTTGAGAATGATTTGTAAGATTTTGAGTGTTTGTTTTTTATCGCAAAGACTTAAAAGTTTTGTCGTGATCTCGCAAAGAAACTAAGTCGCAGATTTTAAAAGATTTTGAACAGATCTTACAGATTATTTAGGAGTAAATTTTTAAAATGTAAATCTGCTCAATCTGCAGAATCTGCGAGAAACAAATTCTTTCAAATTCTTTTAGTTACGGGTTAGAATAAATGAAAATGGATTACAAATTCTAAATCTCAATGCGGTTTTTATCTTTCAATTGTTTAAAACCGGTAGGAGTAAAGCCTGTGATTTTCTTAAATTGATTGCTCAAATGTGCTACATTACTATAGTTTAGAGCATCTGCAATCTGACTTAACGACAGTTCATTATAAAGGAGAAGCTCCTTTACTTTTTCTATTTTTTGGCTGATAAAGTATTTTTCAATAGTTGTGTTTTCAATTTCTGAGAATAAATTGCTTAGCGTGCTGTAATCCTGGCTGAGGTTTTTAATTAAGTGATCAGACAAGTTGACTTTGTGGTCGTTGTTTTTAGAATGAACCAGGTCAGCGATGCCTTTTTTTATCCTCTCCACCGTCTTGCTTTTTTTGTCATCAATAAAATCAAAGCCCAGTGTCTGTAAACTTTTGAGCAGTACTTCCTTTTGACTTTTGGAAATAGGGACCTCTAGTTTGACTTCGCCTAATACCACAGAAATTGGATGGAGTCCGAGTTTTTTAAACTCAGACTCCACAACCATTATACATCGTCTGCACACCATGTTTTTGATGCAGAGTGTCATATTTACTTGATCGTTTCTACCACACTTCCGCAAGTTAACATTGACGAACCGTAATAAGGATTTTTAATAGTCTTTTCTTTGCTCAGCCAGTCGGCATCGACCATTGGGCAGTGTTGTTTGTATACGGCCTGATCTGATTTTGACACTTTAATAAGTTCGTAAGTGTTTTTGGAGAGCGATTTGAAAGTTTCGCGCTGTTTTTTAAGATCTGTTGTAGTCGAAATACTTTTAGCGTCAGCGGTTATTTTTTTTATGACTTTCATCCAGGCGTTGTGTTCGTCACCCTTTAATTGGTTCATTTTTATAGCTGTGATGGCATCCAGTAAATCTTTTGCTTTTGCCGAAGTGAGTTTGGCATCGCTTTTAATTAAGGCATCTTTTACTGTAAAATGAGCATCATAAACAGTTTGTAACTGACTTGAATCGGCAACTTCTATGGCAGTAGTTTCTCTTTTTATGGAAGTGGCCAGAATAATATTAGCAGAAAAAGCTACTAAGATTACTATTACTATGGTTAAAATTGATTTTTTCATTGTATCTGATTTTATTAGAGCGTTAAATTCCCTCTAAGTTAAATAATTTAAGATTGTTATTGCCAATTACGGCTTTATAAATAACCTGATGCACAGTGTATTACTTTTTTTATGAAAAATAAAAGTTTCGTTACAAAGCGCAACTTTGGCTGTCAGAAATACAATTATTTTATTTTTGGGGGTGACCAAATAGAAGTAAAACCATCAGAAATACTGATGTTTTTGTAGTAAGGTATTGTTTTCTCCAGAGAGAAATTGAATAGATTTTTTTCAAAGTCAAATTCATTCTTTGCCATTAAGCTGAATTGAAGTCCCGATGGAGTACAGCCTGAATGATCACATTTTCGATTGCAGCCGTGTTCATCATTTTTTGAGTCGTTGTCTTTTTGGCAACAGTTTTTTTGAGAAGTATCAGCCGTCTTATGTTTTGAAACCGCTTTCTTTTCGCAGGAACTTTTTGCATTCGTTTTTCCGCAGGCATAACCTTCACTTGGCATCAGTAAGAAGCCAAAGGTCATGATTAGGAACACTATGTAAATTTTTCCTGTCAACGAAAATGTTTTAGAATTACAAATTTAGGTATTTTTTTTTTACTCTTGAGTTTTTTGAAATTCAATACTCACAGTTTTTTATAATCGGTAGGTTTCATGTTTTTCCTTTTTTTAAAGTAATTGGAAAGGTGGCTTTCATCGGTAAAACCAAATTCATGAGCAATTTGTTTAATGGGCAGCTGATTGTTGTGAATTCGTTTTTCGATTAAAGTGGTTCGCAGATTGTGAATGTACTCGCGATAGCTTATGGCAAAAGTTCTTTTAAAGTAAGCACTGAAATAAGTTTGGGCAATATTAAAATGATCAGCAATAACTTTAATCTGAACCAATTTGGGGTTGTAAATGTTTTGATGAATATAGGTTGCGATTTGTTCGTTGTCAATAGGAGTCGATTTCAGTTGCAGATTCATGCAGCGGATGGTTTCTTTAATCAACCCAAAAATGGAAAGAATCTGATAAAAAACAATTGGCGAGCTCGAGACATCCGTCTTACAATTGTAGGCGGTAATGTTTTCGATCGTATTTTTTAAAATGGTTTTACAAGGATCGTCTAGTTTTAAAATGGTTTCCTTCAGCAACTTGTTCCGCATAAAATCCTCCGGAGTGTTCAGCAGTAAATCATCGCAAAAAAGATTCCTGTTTGAATCAAAATAGTTGTCAGTAAACTTGATGTAAACAAAACGCGTTCTTTTTTTAATATCGAAATAATGCTCATCTTCCGGAGAAATCACAAAGAGATCACCAGATTTATAAGGCAACAAGTTGTGGTTAAGATGATGAATTCCGTTGCCTTTTTTGATATAAATAATCTCATAATACGTATGAGTGTGCGGAACATGTGGAAATATGTCATCTTCGAACTCATGAATGACAAGCTTTTCAAACTGATTGAATTTAGGCATAACTTAAATTTACAAGTTTATGTCGTAAATGTACAATTTATTTTCTGCTTAACGGTGTTAAATTTGCAGCATAGAAATTCTATTCCTTTCTATTACAAACAAATGAAAAAAAGTCTTATTGCACTCTCATTAGGAGGTTTGACTATCGGAATTACCGAATTTGTCATGATGGGTTTGCTGCCTGATATTGCTTCAGATATGAAAGTTTCGATTCCGGTTGCCGGATATTTAATCTCTGCTTACGCACTTGGTGTTGTCATTGGTGCGCCTTTATTAGTTATTCTGGGAAGAAATTTTGCACCCAAAAAAATGCTTTTAATTTTGGCTTTGATGCTGACAGTATTTAATGCTCTTTCGATTATTGCACCTGACTATAATTTTCTATTCGCTTCAAGATTTCTTTCGGGATTACCGCACGGAGCCTTTTTTGGAGTTGGTGCTGTAGTTGCGAGCCGTTTGGCCGATAAGGGTAAAGAGGCTCAGGCTATCGCTATTATGTTTTCGGGTTTAACTCTGGCGAATTTAATAGGCGTGCCTATTGGTACTTATATAGGACATAACTTTATCTGGCGTTATACTTTTGTTTTAATTGCCGCTGTAGGTTTGCTAACGTTTTTATTTATTTCGTTATGGATGCCAAATTTGGAAAAGAGCGGAACTGTCAATATGAAAACCCAGTTATTGTTTTTTAAGAAAACAGAAGCCTGGCTCATTATTGGAATTACAGCAATTGGATTCGGAGGTCTTTTTGCATGGATTAGTTATATCGCACCTCTAATGACAAATGTTTCGAAGTTTGCGCCTGAGGATGTGTCCTATATTTTGATTTTAGCTGGTTTAGGAATGCTGGTGGGCAATTTTGCCGGAGGTAAACTGGCTGATAAATATTCTCCAGCTCATACTGTACTGGCACTGCTTTTTGTTATGGCGATTGATTTAATTATGGTGTACTTTTTCTCCTTCAATCAATATGTATCTTTATTTCTGACTTTTTTAACGGGGGCTGTTTCTTTTTCAGTGATTGCTCCAATTCAGATGTTAATGATTAAAACTGCGAAAGATGCCGAAATGATTGCTTCGGCAGCGCTGCAGGGAAGTTTTAATATCGGAAATGCGTTGGGAGCCTTTTTGGGAGGTTTGCCATTGTCTGCAGGGTACAGTTATGCTTCACCAAATTTAATCGGTTTGGTTATGGCGTTAAGCGGAATGGTAATTACTTTTGCTTTAATGCAGAAACACAAAGGGAATTTGCAGTTGCAAAAAGCGTGATGATGCTGTTGTAATTTTTGAGAACCTATTTGCTACTGCGCAAATTTGTGTCATGTGAAAGAAAAGTAAGCAGTAAAAAGTTAACTAACGTTTAGGTTTGCAAATTATATTGTAAAAGAGTCTTTGAACTTATCGGGTTCAAAGACTCTTTTTTTTGCCTTTTATTGTTTTCTGATTCCTCCTAAGCAGCGTTGTGGTATGATGCGTTTCTTTTTAGTAAGAATATGGTGTCTTTGCAGCGGTGGTGTGACTTCGAAAGCGATATTTTTTGTGACAGGAATACTGTTTTTTGTGATTTTTTTGAAAAAAAGTGAAATTGAAAATGCTGAAAAAAAAACTTAATAATATCGCAATGAGTTTTCTTGTAATCGATTATTTTTTTTGTAAAACCACAGCAATCTGCTAAAAAAATAAAAATATATTTACTATTTATCTCGAACTTAAATTGCATTTGTGATATAAAAAGGCGGTTTTATTTTGGGTATGTTATTTATTTTGGGAATTTTTTATGACTTTTAGTTTTTTATGTCAAAAAAAGATTTATGTTTGTGTAATCGATTACAAATTTTTTAAAGGATAAAAAAATGACCTTATTTGCAAGGTCAAAACAACTCAAAAAAGAAACTGTTGTCTTAGAAGTGAGGCTTTGATAATCAGTTTAAAAAGAGGGAGCCTGATAAAAACGAAATAACCATTTAGAACAAACAATTAATCACTTAAACCATCAACCATGAATTTTAAAGATTTATTTAACAAAGGAGCAAATTGTTGCTTTGCAGTTGTTTTCTTATTGTGTTTACTGGCCGGCAATCAAATGCATGCGCAAAGTATTACACTTGAAGGAACCGTTAAAGATGCTGCAGGACTCACGTTGCCGGGTGTTAATATATTAGAGAAAGGAACAAAAAACGGAACTTCCTCAGATTTTGACGGACGTTACAAATTAAAATTGACGAATCCTAAAGCAGTTGTAACCTATTCGTTTATAGGTTTTAAAACCAAAGAAGTCAATGCTGTCGGAAAAACGAAAGTTGATGTTGTTTTAATCGAAGATTCAAATGCTTTAAATGAAGTGGTTGTGGTAGGTTACGGTACCGTTAAAAAATCGGATCTGACAGGAGCAGTTTCTTCCATTTCAGGAAATGACCTGAAGAAAGTTCCGGTTTCTAATATCGCCGAAGCTTTAACGGGCAGAATTGCCGGAGTTCAGGTTACTTCAAGCGAAGGTTCACCGGATGCCGATATTAAAATCAGAGTACGTGGAGGCGGGTCTTTAACACAGGATGCTTCCCCATTAATTATTGTGGATGGTTTTCCGGTAAACAGCATGAATGATATTGCGGCTTCTAATGTTGAATCGATGACTGTGCTGAAAGATGCTTCTTCTACCGCAATCTATGGATCAAGAGGAGCAAACGGGGTTATTATTATTACAACTAAAACCGGTAAAGACGGAAAAATAGCTGTGAGCTATAATATGTTTTACGGAATGAAAACCATGGCCAAAGAAATCGAGGTTCTTCCGGTTGATGATTTTGTAAAATGGCAATACGAATACGCTTTATTGGATCAGACGGATAAAACGATTTTGAGCAATCCAAGCTCCTATACCAAGTATTTTGGCAGCTGGCAGGATCGTGATTTGTATAACGGTCTAAAAGGAACGGATTGGCAAAAGCAGATTTACGGCCGTCGTGGTGAAGTAAACAGCCGTGATTTAGGAATTCGTGGAGGGAATGAAAAGTTTAGTTACAACTTCAACTATGCGTATTACGATGAAAAAGCAATTATGGCAGGTTCGAATTTTAAAAGAAATAACCTCTCATTGGCTTTGAAAAATAAAGCAAGCGAAAAAATTGACCTTGGATTTACAGTGCGTTACTCTGATACTGATATAAATGGTGGTGGTGCAAACGATCAGAATCAGGCTTCATCATTGGACAGCCGTTTGCGTCATAGTGTGGGTTACGCACCAATTCCAATGCCGGGATTAACTACTGATAATGATGATCAGTCTGTGAACAGTTATCTGGTAAATCCATTTTTAGCAATAACAGACAATGACCGTCAGCAGTTCCGAAAAAATTATAATTTATTGGGAAGTTTTGGATGGAAGCTCGCCAAAGATTTAAAATTTCAAAGTGATTTAGGATTGGACAATTCCAACTATGCTGATTATCGTTTTTACGGGTCTTCGACTTATTTTTCAAGTACAGCCAAGATAGGTGCAGGAAAACCGGGTATGGTCATGAGCGATCGTAAAGACGTACGTTTCAGAAATGCCAATACTTTAAACTATGATTTTAAAAATATTCTGGGAGACAATCATCATTTGACGGCACTTTTAGGAGAAGAGATGATTACGACAACCTCAAACACCGTAACCACCACGATTTTAAATTATCCGGATTTTTTTGATTTAGATCAGGCCAAGAAATTAACGACACAGGGAACGCCTTTTTCAGTAGACAATTTTTACAGTGCGGATGATAAATTGCTGTCCTTTTTCGGACGTTTAAATTATGATTTCAAAGATCGCTATTTGTTAACAGCTTCTTTTCGTGCCGATGGTTCCAGCAGGTTTTTAGGAAACAACCGTTGGGGGTATTTCCCGGCAGCAGCGGCAGCATGGAAAATTTCTGAAGAGAATTTCCTGAAAAATGCTTCCTGGATAAATCTTCTAAAGCTAAGACTTAGTTATGGTGAGGCGGGTAACAATAACATTCCTGTTGGGCAAACCGTTCAGAGTTATTTGTCCAGTACAAACGGGTTCATAAACGGTTTCGATAGCTATTGGTCGCCATCGAGTGTTTTGGCAAATCCGGAATTGAAGTGGGAAACTACCGTAACGCAAAATATTGGTCTTGATTTCGGGTTTTTCAAAAATCGTCTGAACGGAACTTTTGATGTGTATAAAAATGTAACGAAGGACTTACTGATCGAATTTCCAGTAGGAGGTACAGGTTACAAAACCCAGTTTAGAAATATGGGTGAAACACAAAATACCGGTTTTGAAGCAACCCTGAATTTTATAGCCATCGAAAAGAAAAATTTTGGTTTGAGCTTTTCTGTGAACGTTGGAATGAACAAAAACCGAATCAACTCCCTTGGGGTAATGGATAATTTTGGTACAAATACCAATTGGGCGTCAACTGATGTTGGGAATGATTATGTGGTAAATGTAGGTTCTCCAATGGGATTAATGTACGGGTATCAAAGCGACGGACGCTATGAAGTTTCGGATTTTGATTATGCAGGAGGAAAGTACACCTTAAAAGCCGGGGTTGTTGATGCAAGCAGTGTAGTAGGTGCTTTACAGCCTGGGATGATGAAGCTGAAAAATACAGATGGTTCTGCTGATAATAAAGTGACAGCATCGGATCAAAAAGTAATAGGAAATTCTAATCCTAAACATACCGGAGGTTTGGTTATTAATGCAAATGCTTACGGTTTTGATCTTTCTGCTGCTTTCAACTGGAGTGTTGGTAATGATATTTACAATGCCAATAAAGCTGAGTTTTCAACAGCAAACCGAAACGGGCAATACAAGAATTTAAGCACCGAGATGGCAGATGGCAAAAGATGGACAAATTTAGATCCTGCTTCGGGACAACTGGTAACAGATCCTGCTGCTTTGGAAGCGCTAAATGCCAATACTACCATGTGGTCTCCTTACATGCAAAAATTCATGTTTACAGACTGGGCAGTGGAAGATGGTTCGTTCTTCAGACTGAATACGTTGACTTTAGGATACAGTACACCGCAAGCCTTAACGTCTAAGCTGGGAGTAAGTAAATTGAGATTCTATTTTACAGCAACGAATGTGTTTGTAATTACAAATTACTCCGGTCCGGATCCTGAAGTATCAACAAGAAGAAAAACTCCGCTAACACCTGGAGTAGATTATTCGGCTTATCCGCGCAGCAGGCAGTTGGTTTTTGGTTTAAACCTTAATTTCTAATTTAAAACGTATCACAAAATGAAATATAAAGTAATAATAGCAGGATTGATAATCTCAGGTTTGTTGACTTCTTGTCAGGATTTCGGGGAGGAATATTTTGATACACCGGCACAGTCAACCTTAGACGAACAACTTATTTTTTCTACTGCCGGATTAGCTCAGGGTGCTGTCGATGGAATAAAAGTTTCATTTGGAGAGGAGCAATCTTACAGAGGAAGACTTTTGACTTACCAAGGACTAAATACAGATACAGAATGGCTTCTGACTTCTTCAAGTGATAATGTCAAATCGGATCTGGTAGTGTATGATGCGAAATCGGATAATACAGAGATGAATTCGCCAAAAAATGCCTGGGCCATGATGTATGAAGGAATTGAACGTGCTAATTTGTGCATCAGAGGTCTGCGTAAGTACGGCAATCCATTACCGAATACAGAGATGGGGCAGTTGTTAGGAGAAGCACTGACTTTAAGAGCCATTTATTATGCCGATCTGATCAGAAACTGGGGCGATGTTCCAGCCCGTTTTGAGCCCGTTTCTACGTCGACAATCTACGTGTCTAAAACAAGTCGTGACGAAATTTACAAACAGTTAATTGCCGATTTAGGCGAAGCTTCAACGTTAGTAGCATGGCCTAATGAAACTGCCGCTACAACAAGCACAGAGCGTATCAACAAGGCTTTTGCAAAAGGATTAAGAGCCCGTTTGGCTTTGATGGCCAGTGGCTTTCAGCAATATCCGGACGGAGTGAGAAGAAGTACAGATCCTGCGCTTTCAGTAGGTACGATGTACAAACTGGCATTAGACGAATGCCGTTCTGTAATTGCCAGTGGTTCGGCACATTTAGAACCGACTTTTGAAGGTTTATGGAGAAAATACAATCAGGAAAATATAACAGCCGGAGGAGAATCGCTTTGGGAAATCCCTTTTGCAGCCACACGAGGCAGAGTCCTGTTTACTTTTGCTGTGCGTCATGATGCTTCAGATCAGTTTCAGCAGATGGGAACTAATAAAGGCGGTGTAAACGGACCGTTGCCATTTGTTTTTTATGACTACGATCAGGCCGATAGCCGCAGAGAGGTTACCTGTGTACCTTACAAATGGGGAGCTGCGGTAAACGGTAAGTCCAAACAGGAACTTACAGATTTACAAACCTGGTATTTTGGTAAATATCGTTTCGAATGGATGAATCGTATCGTTTCGGCACCAAATGACGATGGGGTAAATAAAATTTATATGCGTTATGCTGAGGTACTTTTAATGGCTGCTGAAACGGCAAATGAATTAGAAGGCCCGGGATCTGCCGCAGTCTACTTAAAAGAAATCCGCCGCAGAGCGTTTGCCTCGCAAAACCAAGCAGTAAAAGTAGACGCTTATGTAGATGGTCTGACAAGTAAGCAAGCCATGCTGAACGGTATTGTCGAGGAGAATAAATATGAGTTTACCGGAGAAATGGAACGTAAGTTTGCGCTGATTCGCTGGAACTTGTTAAAAGTAAAATTAGATGAAGCAAAGGTAAAAATGACTCGTTTAAAAGCACGCAGCGATGAATATGCCAATGTGCCTTCAACACTTTATTACAAATACAAAGCAGATAATACGACACTTGAGATTTATGGTTTAAACCGTGGAGAAACGCAGGCACAGGGTACTGATTATACCTCAAAAAGCTGGGATAAGCTGGAAGATAACAAAATAAGTACATTGTACAAAGCCGGAGTTAATCCTGATAAAAGACAATTTTGGCCAATCTGGCAAACGTTTATTGATGGAAGTAATGGACAGTTAGCCAATGACTGGGTTTTTGGAAACTAAAAACAATTAACAAATAAACTATAGTTTTAGAATTATGAACGCAAAATATATATTTAAAGGATTGCTGGCTATATTTTTATTGGTAATTGCCGGTTGCGAAAGTTACAATGAAGCAGTACTGGAAGATATAGGAGCCAATAGAGTATTTTCTCCAATAGAACTGAAAGCAGTAGTAAGAAATCAAACCACGGTGGAATTAAACTGGACTACAAATGAGGATGTTGATCATTATACGGTAGAATTCAGTGCTGATGATCCGGATTTCAAAACAATTTTCAAAACAGTTAATGTTACCGAAAAAGAACTTCCGGTAAAAGTAGCGTTAGAAGGAGAAACGGTTTACTCGATAAGAGTAAAAGCAGTTAGTGCTTCAGGACTTGCCGATTCGAAATGGTCTGTAACAACTGCGGCAACATTAACGGAGCAAATCTTCTTCCCTGTGCAGCCTGCCGATATCGAAGCGAAACAAGTGACGTTAAGATGGACACCTAACAGTTCTGTTACCCAAATTACTGCGGGCCCGGGTGGAATTACGCACACGATCACTGCAGCCGAAAAAACGGCCGGTGCAGCGATAGTTACGGGATTTACAGGAGAAACAGCCTATACTGCCACTTTATTTAACGGAACCAAAAAGAGAGGAGTGGTTACTTTTACAACAGGAATTGACATTGGAACAGCTACTTTAGTTAAACCTACGGATGATTTGAATGCAAAAATTGCAGCGGCAGATCCTGATGCAGTATTGGTATTGATGCCGGGAGAATACAATGTTTTTGTTGGTGAAATTATTTTGAATAAATCGATTACAATTAGAGGTCTAAGAAGCGATAATAAACCTTTGCTTCATAATAAGTTTACACTAAACGCAGGAGCTAAATCCGTTAGTTTAATTGATTTGGATATTAACGGAGACAAAACTCAAAGCGATGCTGTTAAATACAATGAAGTAAGTACTGCTTATGGCGCGCTTTTAATTAGTGGTTGTAAGGTTCATGATTTTGTGAAATCGTTTATAACACAAACTCTTACAGGTGTTACTAAAATTGCTTCGGTAACGGTTGAAAATAGTGTCGTTACTAACATATTAACGGTACAAGGTGATTGTATCGATTTTAGAACCTCGCACTTGGCATCCTTAACCCTTAAAAACAGTACTTTTAACAATTGTGCTACTGGCCGCGATTTTATCCGTATCGATAACGCACCAGGCATTACCGGGACGGGCTTAACAACTACAGTATTGGTAGATGCCTGTACCATTTCAAATAAAGCGATGACAGCTTCTAATAGAATTCTGTACGTACGTTTTGCCAGTAATGGTTCAACAATTCGCAACACGCTTTTTGAAACACCATTAGCGATGTATACCAATCAGACCTTAACGACAGCACCTACTTTCTTGAATAATAACTATTTTAATTCGACTGCATTGCATACAGCTGGTGTTGCCGCCGTAAAATATGATGCTTCGGGAACTTACGGAACGTTGGATCCTCAGTTTACGAATAGTGCGACAGGAGATTTTACTCTTAAAAATCAAGTTTTAATTGATAAAAAAGTTGGAGATCCACAGTGGAGACAGTAATTAGTTTATAAGTGGTTTAAAAAGAAACAGGGATGCAATTGGTTTTGCATCCCTGTTTTTTGGTATAGAGGAGAAAATGGCTTACCGTTCAAATCAAGCTTTTCTAACAAACAGGCAAGTGTTGTGCACTATGCTTTTTTT
Source organism: Flavobacterium sp. N502540 (assembly GCF_025947365.1). Taxonomy (NCBI): domain Bacteria; kingdom Pseudomonadati; phylum Bacteroidota; class Flavobacteriia; order Flavobacteriales; family Flavobacteriaceae; genus Flavobacterium; species Flavobacterium sp. N502540. The sequence continues at coordinate 745,792 of NZ_CP110012.1, read as the reverse complement.
GAATTTATTCCAATTCGACACAATCGAAAATCTCATTCTTGAGAATGTTTTCATTTATTTCAGCCTCACTGTCAATTCTTAAGATGTTATCACAGTCCTCAAGGTCAAAATTCCATATCGCATTTGGTATCAGTTCGTCAAGTAATGTACTTGCGAATTCCAGCTTTGATGGTGTGTCAACGGATGTTTTGAAAACGTAAATCATAATTTGCTTTTTTTAACGGAACAAATTTCAATAAACGTTTTTCAAGTTTATAGGATGCAGGAAGCAATAATTAGGATTTATCAATCAATTTTCGATATTGAATAGGAGTGATTCCTTCGTGTTTTTTAAAGAAACGGCTAAAGTAAGAATGATCCTCGTGTCCTACCTGCATGGCGATTTCACTTACAGAAAAGGTAGTTTGATACAATAGGTATTTAGCTTCTGTTAAAATGGTCTCATCAATCCATTTGACCGCAGACTTGCCGGTTGCCGATTTGACCGATTTGTTTAAATGATTGGGGGTAACATTAAGTAAAGAGGCATAATAATTTACCTGATGATGCGTCCTGATATTAGCGTAAATGAGTTTTTTGAACTTAGCAAAAATAACAGCTGCGGCTGTATTGCTTTTAGATGTTTTGGGAGCATTTTTATTCATCTCAAAGAACAAAGCCATTAAATAAGACTGAACGATATCAGCATTATCGATTTCAGTTTCAAGATAAGCAGCCTGTAAACGCTTAAAGAGATTCACTATAAAATGGAAGTTGTCCGGAGAGATTATAATTTTTGGATTTCCTCCAATTTTAAGAAAGTCGAAATCATTTAGCATTTCACTGTTGCCGTATTTACCGATCAAAACATCCGGATGAAACTGGCAAATAAAACCAATATGTTTCGTGTTAATATGCTCAATAGAGAAAATTTGCCCGGCCGGAACAACAAGCATTTCATTTGGATTGGTTTGATATTCTTCGAAACCAACCTTTGCAACGTGAACTCCCGAAGTTACAAAAAGTATGGTGTGACAACTGTGTTTTGAAGGAGGAACAGCGTAACGAAGCTGCATCATTTCTTCCATTTCCAGACAAAAAAAATGGTCAGAGCTGGATTTAAACAATAAATGCATTGGATTTTCCTGTCCCAGAAATTTTTCACGAAATACTTTCGCGCCATAGGTTTTTATCTCTCCGTTGGCATTGCTTTTCATAATTTAATAATACAGTCTAAAATCAAGTAATTTGCAAAGAGCATAATGTTTCTGATAAAGTTCTTCCACCACTTCTGTAATGTTGTCATTTTCCTGATACAGGCTAAAAAAAGCTTTGTCGATGGTACTGCAGCTGGCTATCTTATTATAAGTAGAGCCGTAACCCGAAATCGCCCGCGCACCGGTAATGTCCAAAAAGTACTGTGCTTCTTCGTCGTTTAAATCAAGTACTTTTAAATTGGCAAAATGAATAATTTTTCCTTTCATTTTTCCTTCAAAAAGTTCTGCGATTTCTTCCAGACTATAATAGTAATCATGCAGGCAGATGTTGTTGGGTTCGCCTGGCATTACCAAATAAATAATTTCGTAATCTTTAAAATTGTGATCTTCATAAAGTAAAACATTCAGGCTTTCTTCTAAGCCTTCAATGGTATCGCAAGTTTTGTAAATACTGGCGATACCCTGATCAATAGCAATTTCTTCCAGGTTTTTTACTACCAGGGTGACAAAATTGTTTTCGATGTCAGGAACACCTTCGAGGCAGAAGATGAATTTTTCGGAATCCATACCAATGTGTGTTTTCGTTCTCACAAAAGTATTTTTAATTGTCGAAGAATTGTTGTCCGAAAGCTATTTTAACGCATTTTTTACATTAAAAAAACAGCGGTATACTCCTGAAAGCAGAAAATCCACTTTTAGTACAACTAAAAATGGATTCCAGGATTGATTTCGTTTTTTTGATTTTTATAAATTTAAATCCAGTTTTGCAATTAAAGCACTAACAGCAAGCACTGGCTGACTAAAGGTGTTTGATTCCAGTAGTTTTTGCCACCATTTTTGTTCCTCTTCTGTAAAGGTGTGATTACTGTTAGTAACTGTCGCTGTTCTTTTGTGTCCGCAGGCTGCACAAAATTTTGCCTGAGGAGTTCGGTAAGGTTTAGAACAACATTCGCAAGGCGGACCGTAAAGATCAATTCGATGATGCATAATAGCATTGGGATTGGTTTCTTTAAATCCGGTTAGTTGCTTATAGTAATTAAGAAGTTCACTGAATCGCTCTGTTCTGGTCATATTACATTTTCCATGTTCAAAGCCATTACGATAGAGTTTAGTTGCAATTTGATATTCTTCTGGATGTAACATAGGAACTTCTGTTTTGCAACGCCAACACCAAAGTTTTTCCATGGTTCGTTTTTTTGGTTTTTATTTTATGGTTAAGTATTATAGTTTTCTTTTTGTGATTTTATTCTTTTTAATACGCTAAGTTATATCAGTTTTCAGAGAATAACTTACGGTTTCACGTAATTTGGAACAAAAATCGTTTTTTAATGGATTAATTCACTAAGTAGAAATACCTGATTTTAGTTTTGATTTTGAAGTAAGTTTTTGATTTTGGTATCGTAAAAGACATTGTGAGACTCAGATTAAGGTTTTGGAGAAGTTGTTTTTTGAAGAACAAAAGCTGGAGCTTAGAATTTGGATGTTCTAAAATTGTTTAGAATCTAACAAAAAAACAAAAAAAAGAGAAAATCTCATGGTGTGGAGATTTTCTCTTTTTAGAAAATAAATTTTCAATGATAAACTAACGATGGTTTATTTTTCCTGCTCCAGATTATCAGCAGCAGAAATCTGATCCAAAATGTTAGTTTGATTAGGTGAAATATAGTTTTTAATCTCAGGATGAGTTTCTTTTTTAAAAAGAAGATCCAACGCATTGTACAGTCTTAATAAAACCTCTCTGTCTTCTTTTTCAATCTCTAAAGCCGTGTTGAAATTAAAAACGTAGTTATTCGAATTACGTACTTCTACTTTTATCGTTTTTGACGTGATTTTAAATTTAACTATATCCATGTTTTTATAAATGATTTAGCTTATAAAATACTATTCTGACCTGCCCGCATACTTTTCTTATAAAAAAAGAAGAAGTACAAAGTCTGAAGTCCGCTGTCGTATTGTTTACATTGTTCGAATTTCAGTTGCTTTTTTTTAATTTCCTCATTCTAATTAGCTGGTTAGAGAGGGTGTAAATTTAAATAAAAACCCCTAATCAATTGATGATTAGGGGTTTATTTTTTGTAGCGAGGACGGGAGTTGAACCCGTGACCTCAGGGTTATGAATCCTGCGCTCTAACCAACTGAGCTACCTCGCCAAGACTGCAAGTAGAACCGTGTTCCTCATTGCGGGTGCAAAGATAGAAATAATATTAAAGCTTGCAAGCATAAAATGAAGAAAAAAAAATATTTTTAAAAATGTGTTGTTTTTGGACATATATTCTTATATTTCCAAAAAAATTAAAAGTAGCACATGGATCCAAAAATACGTTACGAAATCGAGTTTCCGATCAATTCTTCGCCGCAACTATTGTATCAATATATATCAACTCCGTCAGGATTATCAGAATGGTTTGCTGATAATGTAAATTCAAGAGGAGAATTTTTTACTTTTATATGGAACGACTCACAGGAAAAAGCGCGTTTGGCTTCCAAAAAAACAGGTGAAAAAGTCAAATTCAAATGGGTGGATGAAAGCAGTAAAGACACCGAGTATTTTTTTGAATTGCACATTCTGGTTGATGAACTTACCAAAGACGTATCGTTAATGGTAGTAGATTTTGCTGATAAAGAAGAAGTAGGAGAAGCTAAACAACTGTGGGAGAATCAGATCTCAGATCTGAAACATCTTATCGGATCTGTTTAGTAAAATTCTATTTTATACCTTATATTTGCCCTGAACAAAATTCAGGGTTTTTTTATGATTAATTTTAACGGAAATATAGTAGCAGAAGAAGATAATATATTAACTCAAAACCGCACATTTTTATACGGAGATGGTGTTTTTGAAACAGTAAAAATTATCAATAATAAAATCTTGTTCCTGGAAGATCATTATTTCAGATTAATGGCTTCCATGCGTGTGGTTCGAATGGAAATTCCAATGAATTTTACCATGGAATATTTTGAAGAGCAGATTTTAAGTCTGGTTCAGCAAAAAGGAATTTCGGCATCTGCCAGAGCCAGAATTACTGTTTTTAGAAAAGAGGGGGGGCTTTATTTGCCTAAAACAAATGAGGTTTCCTATTTAATTCACGCAACAGCACTTGAAGATGTTTTATATGCTTTAAATTCAGCTGAATACGAAGTGGATTTGTATAAGGATTTTTATGTGACTAAGCAATTGTTATCGTCTATCAAAACTACTAATAAGATGATAAACGTTACCGGAAGTATTTTTGCTCATGAAAATGGTTTGGCCAATTGTATTTTACTTAACGATACTAAAAATGTAGTTGAGGTATTACAGGGGAATTTATTTATGGTTGTGGGTAAAAAACTTATAACTCCGCCAATTTCTGAAGGCTGTCTTAACGGTGTGATGCGCAAGCAGATTTTAGCTTTGGCTAAAAAAGTAGAGGGCATAGAAGTAATAGAAGAAATAATTTCACCATTTGATCTTCAAAAAGCAGATGAATTATTTCTGACTAATGTGATCATGGGGATTCAGCCGATCACGAAATATCGAAAAAAGGACTTTACAAGTAATTTAGCTCACCTGTTATTACAAAAGCTGAATGAATCCATTTCTGAAAATTAATTCAGATATGGATTTTCAGGTGCATTTGACCAAATAAGATAGTCGCCTCCAAGTTCAATGATTTGCTCTTTCCAGAAATGGGTGGTTGATTTTCCGATAATTTTGTTTTTATAACTATTATCGGCAATGATCCAGGAGTTTCCCTGCATTTCATTCTCAAGCTGATTTTCATCCCAACCGGTATACCCTAAGAAAAAACGAATGTTATTTTTACTGATAGATCCGTTGTTTATTAAGTCTTTGGTCGATTCAAAATCACCTCCCCAATAAATTCCATTAGAAATCTCAACACTATTCGGGATTAACTCTGGAATATTGTGAATAAAATAAAGGTTGTCCTGTTCAACAGGACCTCCGTTATATATCTTGAAAGAGGCTTCAATCTCAGGAATCAGGTCATTAATAGTGTACTTTAAAGGTTTATTAATGATAAATCCTATTGATCCTTCTTTGTTATGGTCTGCTAATAAAATTACCGATCTATTAAATGATAAATCTCCAATTATAGAAGGCTCGGCAATAAGCAGGTGTCCTTTTTTTAATTTTTCTGAAATCATACGGCTACAATTTTTATTAAATTTAATCATAAAATTTCTAAAATCCCAAATAAAATCGTTGAAGCGCAAAAAAAAACCCTTCATAAGAAGGGTTTTGATTATATTATTAGTTTGGAGAACTTTCTTACTTAGTTCACCGCACCTTCTAATTCAGCACCAGCTTTGAATTTTACAACATTTTTCGCAGCGATTTGAATAGTTTTTCCTGTTTGCGGGTTTCTACCGTCTCTTGCAGCTCTAGCAGATACAGACCATGATCCAAAACCTACTAATGAAACTCTCCCACCTTTCTTTAGAGTAGCTCCTACGTTCCCTAAAAATGACTCTAAAGCTAATTTTGCCGCAGCTTTTGTGATTCCTGCATCAGCAGCGATAGCATCGATTAATTCTGATTTGTTCATAATATTAGTTATTAATTGTTGGTTAAAAAAAATTGTTAATACACAAATTTAGTAGGAAATCCGTTCCTTGCAAGTGTTTTCTTTAATTTTAGCAAAAATTGTTAATAACTTGCTTTTTTTGTTCATAAAGCAGAGCGTTAGTTGGTCAAAATCAGGTAGAAACCCCTGTTTTATTGACCTTAATAGACTTTGGCGCTTTCAGAAAAAGTTATTCCATTTAGTAATTCTGCCACCTGCATTCTTTTTTTTCCGGGCAACTGTAAACTTAAAATTTGAATGTATCCATTTTTAACTGCAACTTTGATTTCTTTTTTACTGCAAATCAGACTTCCGGCTTCGTGAGTATGTGTTTCTGAAAGTAGTTTTGCCTCGTATATTTTGATGGTTTGTTCTTCTTCTTTGTCTTTTAAGAAGCACCAGGATGCCGGATACGGACTTAAACCGTGAATGAGATTGTTGATTTCTGCACCGGATTTGGTCCAGTCAATTTTGCAGTTTTCTTTGTTTAATTTGTAAGCGGTTTTTATTTCGGCGGTGTCTTCCTGAATGGTAGTTTTTACATTTCTGCTTTCAATAACTTTTAAAGTATCAATAACAGTTTCGCTTCCTAATACCATAAGTCGGTCGTGTAAGTGTCCGGCATTTTCTTCCGGCTCAATTGCAATTTCCGAATTCAGGATCATTGCTCCGGTATCTATTTTGTCATCTATAAAGAAGGTGGTGACTCCGGTTTTGGTTTCTCCGTTAATAATGGCCCAGTTAATTGGTGCGGCACCACGGTAATTTGGTAATAAGGAAGCGTGAAGGTTAAATGTTCCAAATTCAGGCATTTCCCAGACTACTTTTGGAAGCATTCTGAAGGCAACTACAATTTGTAAATTCGCATTGAGAGCTTTTAGCTCAGCTAAAAAACTCTCGTCTTTTAAGTTTGTTGGCTGAAGTAACGTAAGGTTGTTTGCCAGTGCATATTCTTTTACTGCAGAGTATTTTATTTTTTGTCCGCGACCTGCAGGTTTGTCTGCTGCGGTAATTACGCCAACGACATCGTAGTTGTTTTTAAGAATGGTGTCCAAAATGCCGACAGCAAATTCGGGAGTCCCCATGAAAATAATTCTCAATTTTTCCATTATGATTTTAAAGTGTATTTATTGTTCGCCAGTATGGTGATATGATTGTTTTCTAATAATTGCTGAAGTACCAAAATAATATCATTGGCATCCAGTTTAATTTGAGACTGAATTTCTCTGGAAGTCAAAGCGGTTGATTTTAACAAATACAGAATTTTATCTGCAATCGAATCGGCTTCAGTTATTTTTCCCTTTAGCGTAATGCAATAGGAACAAACGCCACAATTTTCGTTGGTTTCTTCTCCAAAATAATCCAGAATCAATCTGTTTTTACAGGTTTTGGTTTCTTTTATATAATAGAGGACGGAAGAAAGTTGTTCTTTTTTGAGTTCATTCTGTTTTTCCAGATATTTAGAAACGCGATTTATGGTTAATTCGTCTTCGCGCACTTCATTGAATAATACAGTTGAATCGTTGTTTTTGGCTTTGTATTCGATAATTTCTTTCTCTTTTAATTTTTCTAATAGAGCTAAAACCTGTTCTTCTGTGTGGTGTGATTTTTTTGCAATCAGCGAAAGATTAAAAGGAGTTTTAATATCATAAACTCCGGGGTAAGTTCTTAGAATTGCTAATATAATTTCCTCGTCGTTTGGGTTGAGACTCATGTATCGAATCACCTCTTTGGATTCGATTATAAATTGTAACGTAATTTTTTCTGAGAACTCCTGCGACAAAGTAATGATTCCCTGCTGGTTTAAAAACTGCAATGCATTATATGTTTTTAAAGTGGGAAAATTGTATTTGTTACAAAAGTTATTTAGTTTAAAAGAAAAGGATTCGTCTAAACCTTCTCCGTACGCAATTTGAAAATAGTTACAGAGTTTTATATACATCGCTTTCAGAAACTTTTTATCGGGCAGAATGTTTAAAAACTGCTGTTCAGTCTGAGTGGCATCTGAATTGTTAAAAAGCAATACCGAGAAAGCTTTTTCTCCATTTCGTCCCGCTCTTCCGGATTCCTGATAATAGTTTTCTAAGTTTTCCGGTAGTTGTGTATGAATGACTGTTTTCACATTGTCTTTGTCGATTCCCATCCCAAACGCATTAGTCGCTACAATAACCTGAGCTTGTTCCGACATCCAAAGCTGCATGTTTTTGTCTTTTTCTTTAACCGAAAGTCCGCCATGGTAATAGGTTGAAGTAAATCCCAATGATTGTAATTGAGTGGAGAGGTTGATGCACGATTTTCGATTCCGTACATATATAATAGAAGGCTGCGGGTTTTTCTTTAAGATTTGTTCGGTGCGATACAACTTGTCTTCGACTTCAAAAACCATGTAGGCAATATTTTTTCTTTCAAAAGATTGCTGAAAAAGTACGGGGTCTTTTAATCCCAATTCTGTTTTAATGTCTTCAATCACTCTGGGTGTTGCTGTTGCAGTTAAAGCTAAAAACGGAATCTTTGGGAAATATTTTTTAAGTTCTGAAATTTTCAGATAAGCAGGGCGAAAATCGTGTCCCCATTGCGAAACACAATGCGCTTCGTCGATTGCAATTAAATTAATCGGAAGGTTTTTAATGCGTTCCAGTATCCAGTCTGATTGCAGTCTTTCAGGAGAAAGATATAAAAATTTGTAATTGCCGTATTGGCAATTGTCAAGAAGGTCTATGATTTCTTCGGTATGAATACCTCCTGTTAGTGCAATCGCTTTTATGTTGCGTTTCTGCAGGTTGGCAACCTGATCTTTCATAAGAGCAACCAAAGGTGAAATGACTAAGCAAATGCCTTCCAGCATCATACTTGGAACCTGAAAACAAATCGATTTTCCTCCTCCTGTTGGTAGTAGGGCAAAGGTATCCTGACCGTCCAAAACAGAGTCAATAATCTCCTTTTGCAACGGTCTGAAACTGTCGTGTTTCCAGTATTTTGAAAGAATTTCCTGCGCTTGTGGCATTGGTCGTGTTTTAAAGTTAAAAAATTTAGAAATCAGTTTCTAGTTTTGCAACTTTAAACACCTGCCTAAATTTTATCTAAGATATAAAGAATTCTGTTTTCAACCGTATCTTTAGGTACTTCAATTAAGTCGTAGCCATATTTTTTATAGGTATCAACAAGATGTTTTTGGATTTTTTCGGCCTGCTCAAAATTTTCGTAACGCTCAGTGTCGCTTTCGTAAATTTCTTCCCATGGCGGTAAAATGAAAGTTTTTGAATATTTATAATCCTCACAGGCTTTTACAAAACTCTCGGGATAATCATCATTAATGTAATCCATGTAAGCTACAACATCGGGAATTCCGCGGTCGATAAAAATTACATTGTGAGGTTCTTCAATCGCATTTTCAAATTGTTTAATTCGGCCATTCAATAACATTTCGCTGAACAATAAAGGTTGTTCTAAAAATAATTGTTCGATGCCTCTTTGTTGCGCTTCGAGTGTAACTTGTCTTGAAATTTCTGGGTAACAGCAGTAGCCACGAGCTACCAATTCGTTGATGAGAGTAGATTTTCCCGTTCCCGGGCCTCCAATGAGAACTATAATTTGTTTTTGCACTTTCTAAAAATAAAGCGCAAATTTACCTAAACTTATTGGTATTTAAAAAGATTATTTTGCCTTAAACGAACGATTTCGCAATTTAAAATAAATATAAGGTTCAGCTGTTTACTAAAAATCTTTTGTTTTTTGAATATTAAGAAGCTCCGGGGGTGCGATATATTTATATAAAATAAGAGGTTGCAGAAAGAGAGCCCTACCGGGGTGAAATGATTTTTAGCAGTGATATACCGCTCCGTTTTAGTATATATTTAGATTTCAGAAATTGTTTGAAAAGCAAATATGCTTTAGAAAATATCGATAAGTCCCATCGGGACGAAATATTTATGGAACCCCATTGGGGCGAAATGATTATTCGCAAAATAAATAATTCCCGTGGCTTTTCTTTTGGGAAGGGACGATTAGATGCGATTCGAATTTTTTGCCTTTCAAAACGTTATTTACAAAATCCAGGATATATTGCTGTCCTTCATGAAATAAATATCCCGAAAATTCGTGCCCGCCTCCGCAAAAAGTAATCAATTCTATATTTTTATGTAAGTCTTTCATTTGACTGTACACGGCATAAGATCCAAATAAAATCAACCAACCAGAAGCATTTGTTAAGCAGGAGCGATGCGAGCCTACATTGTAAGGAACCGTTTCGTCATTGTTTCCGTGTGCTAGCAGCATTGGAATGGCTTTTTCTTTGGTAATTAGATTAATGTCCATAATAGCACCCGAACCTCCAATGAAACCGGCATATTTGAAATCAGGAGATAAATTGTTTGGGTACAAATTCATCAGTTTGTAATCCCAGAACGAAGCGTGAAAACCAATTTCGGCACCTGCACTGATTCCGGAAATAAAGAATTTTGATGTGTCGAGATTGTATTGGGCTGCATTTTTAATTAAAAATGAGGTGGCTTGCCACATATCACTAACGCCAATTTGAATTGCTTTTATCTTTTCGGTTAAAGCGCCTTTACAGCCAAAATCTTTTCCTTTCATGTATAGGCTGTAGGAGATGCTGGCAACCGCGTAGCCGTTTTTCGCCATAAAAAGCCCAAAATCTTTTTCACTGGTTCGTTCTCCACCTGAAAAGCCTCCTCCAAATGCAAATAAGATTAATGGCGTTTTTTCATTGGCTTTTTTCTTGGGCAGGTATAAATCTAAATCCAGTTTGAGTGTGTCGTTTTGGAAATAGGTTAAAGTTTTAATTTCCTGTGCGTGAATGTTGTGAAAAGTGAGAGTAGTAAAAAGTAAGATGATAATTTTTTTCATTGTGGTGTGGTTCAATCCCGTAATCCTGATAGCTATCGGGAGCAAAGGCGTGAAGTTTTTCAAATATAAAAGTTTGCCACGAATTCCACTAATTTTTGCTAATTTTTTTAGGTATTGACTTGTTTTAAAATGGTGCAAAAACTAAAGTTTTTATCAGTTATTTTATTTAGTGATAATTAGTGGAATTTGTGGTAAAAAAACAATCATTATTTCCTTCTGAAAAATCTAAAATCTAAAATCGAAAGTCTGAAATCAAAACCGTATATTTGCGTTTATTTTTAATTACGAATGGAGAACGATAAAGAAAAAAACACCGCTGAATTTTACGAAAGATTAAAAGTTGAGTTAGACAATTCAAATACCTGGCCAGCAGAATACTTGTATAAATTCATAGTACCTTCAGTAGATGATAATGTTGAGCGAGTTGAAAAAGCTTTTGACAGTATGGGAGCGGTTATCAAAACCACAAAATCTAAAACCGGTAAATTTACCAGCGTTTCGGTTGATGTTACCATGCATAGTGCTGACCAGGTGATTAGCAAATACAAAGAAGTTTCTACCATAGAAGGTATAGTTTCATTATAACTTATGAACGAAAAATATAAAAAAGAAAGTGCGAATGATGTTGTTTTTAATTTAGAATACAATTCTGAAAGACAACGGTTAATCATTCCGGAGTATGGTCGTCATTTGCAAAAACTGATCGATCAGGCTACTGCAATTGAAGATGCCGAAACACGCAACAAAGCTGCTAAATACATTATTCAGGTAATGGGAAGTTTGAATCCGCATTTGCGGGATGTGCCGGATTTTCAGCATAAATTATGGGATCAGCTTTTTATTATGTCTGATTTCAAATTGAATGTTGATTCACCATACCCAATTCCGTCTCGCGATGTTTTGCAATTAAAACCAGATGCTTTGCAGTATCCGCAGAATTTTCCAAAATACAGATTTTATGGAAACAATATCAAGTATATGATCGATGTTGCCAATAAATGGGAAGATGGCGAGATGAAAAATGCTTTGGTAATGGTGATTGCCAATCACATGAAAAAGTCGTATTTAAGCTGGAACAAAGATACCGTTAAAGACGATGTGATTTTTGAGCATCTGTATGAGTTGTCGGGAGGTAAAATCAATTTGCTTCAAAGTTCGGAGGAACTTTTAAATACAACCGATTTATTGCGTACCAATAAGCGTATGTCCAATAAGATTACACCGGCAGGACAGCCAAAAATCCAAAGTAATAAAAACAATAAAGGTTCGGGAAAACCAAAACCTTTTCAGAAAAATAATAATCAGAAGTAAAAAAGTAGCTAAGATGCTAAGGAGCTAAGATATTAGCTTAGAACCTGAGAATCTCAGAACCTTAGAACCTAAAAAAGAAATATGGGAATTTTTAAAATCGAAGGAGGAACACCTTTAAAAGGAGAAATCACTCCGCAAGGAGCAAAAAATGAAGCGTTACAAATTTTATGCGCCGTGCTTTTAACGGGGGATAAAGTGAGAATTAATAATATTCCCGATATTATTGACATCAATAAATTAATTACTTTATTGGGTAATTTAGGTGTAAAAATCCAACGAAATGAGCCGGGTTCGATTACGTTTCAGGCAGATGAGGTTAATGTAGGTTATTTGGAAACTGAAGCTTTCAAAAAAGAAGGTGGAGCTCTTCGTGGTTCTATTATGATTGTTGGGCCGCTTTTGGCACGTTTTGGTAAAGGATATATTCCAAAACCTGGAGGAGATAAAATTGGACGTCGTAGATTAGATACACACTTCGAAGGTTTCATTAATCTTGGAGCAAAATTCAGATACAACAGAGAAGATCATTTTTATGGAGTAGAATCTCCTGAAGAAGGTCTTACCGGAACAGATATGCTGCTTGATGAGGCATCAGTAACCGGAACAGCAAACATCGTCATGGCTGCTGTTTTGGCAAAAGGAACAACAACTGTTTACAATGCTGCGTGTGAGCCTTACTTACAGCAGTTGTGTAAAATGTTAAACTCTATGGGAGCTAAAATTACCGGAGTAGGTTCAAACTTATTGACTATTGAAGGTGTTGAAAGCCTTGGTGGATGTGAGCACAGAATTCTTCCGGATATGATCGAAATTGGTTCATGGATTGGTCTTGCGGCAATGACAAAAAGCGAAATTACGATCAAAAATGTAAGCTGGGAAAATTTAGGTTTGATTCCAAATACATTTAGAAAATTGGGAATTACTATTGAAAAACGCAATGACGATATTTACATTCCTGCTCATAAAGATGGATACGAAGTAAAAACGGATATTGATGGTTCTATTTTAACTATTGCTGATGCGCCATGGCCAGGATTTACTCCTGATTTATTGAGTATTGTTTTGGTTGTAGCAACACAAGCTAAAGGCGATGTTTTAATTCATCAGAAAATGTTTGAAAGCCGTTTGTTTTTCGTAGATAAATTAATCGATATGGGAGCAAAAATTATGTTATGCGACCCGCACAGAGCGGTGGTTATGGGACATAATTTTGAGTCTCAATTGAAAGCAACAACCATGTCATCTCCTGATATTCGTGCAGGAATCTCATTATTGATTGCCGCTCTTTCAGCAAAAGGAACAAGTACAATCCAAAATATCGAGCAGATTGACCGTGGTTACGAGCGTATCGATGAGCGTTTAAGAGCAATTGGAGCAAAAATCGTGAGAGCGTAAAAAAAGTTAGCCACGAATTTCACGAATTACACAAATATTAAGATCGTGTTTTATTACACAAATTTCTTAAAATAAAATTTGTGATATTTAATTTTTAAATTCTGAAATTAGTGAAATTAGTGTAATTCGTGGCGAAAAAAATAGTCTAAATGACAGATGAACAAAAAGCTGTAAAAGCTACTTATTTCAGTATTATAGGAAACACCTGCCTAGCCATCTTAAAAGGGCTGGCAGGTTTTTTTGGCAATTCTTATGCCCTGATTGCCGATGCAATCGAATCGACAACCGATATATTTTCGTCATTTTTGGTTTTGTTCGGAATTAAGTATTCGAATAAACCGGCAGACGAGAACCATCCTTATGGTCATGGCCGCGCAGAGCCTTTAATTACGTTTTTGGTGGTTGGTTTTCTGATTACTTCAGCGACGATTATCGGATATGAGAGTATTGCTAATATCCAGACTCCGCATGATTTACCAAAATCCTGGACACTTTATGTTTTGGGCGCTATTATTATATGGAAGGAATATTCGTTTCGTCTGGTAATGAAACGAAGCAAACAAACCAACAGCTCATCATTGGCGGCAGATGCCTGGCACCATCGCAGTGACGCGATCACTTCGGTAGCTGCATTTACCGGAATTTCGATTGCGTTGATTATGGGGCAGGGGTATGAATCAGCAGATGATTGGGCGGCACTTTTTGCTGCTTTTTTTATCTTATACAACAGTTATAAAATTTTCAGACCGGCCTTAGGTGAAATTATGGACGAAAATCTGAACGATGATTTAGTAGAAGAAATCCGTGTAAAGGCTTTAACGGTTCCGGGTATTCTGGGTACCGAAAAGTGTTTTATCCGTAAAGCGGGAATGAGATATCACGTAGACCTTCACGCCATAGTTTCTGCTAAAATTTCGGTGAAAGAAGGACATGAGCTATCACACAAACTACAGGATACTTTAAAAGAAAAAATTCCACAATTGGGCAACGTGTTGATTCACATTGAACCGGATGATTATCATTGAGGAAAAAGGTTTAAAGTTACAAAGGTTCAAAGTTACAAAGGTTCAGAGGAGCAAAGGGATATGCTTTGCGAAGTTCCTGACTTCATTCGAACTGATACATATTAAAAAAAATCCGTTTACTCTTGATTAAAGATTAAACGGATTTTTTTATTTCAATCTTTGAGAAAGTTACACAAAATCTTTGCCTCTCTGTACCTTTGCAACTTTATACCTAGTCTAGTGCGTTCAGGATTTTCAATCCGAAAACTACACCATTTTGTTGGATTCCTCCCTGATAAGAATGTACATAGTCTATCCTGAAGATTTTGAACTTCCCAAATCCTAAATTATCTAAACCAGCTGTAAACTCGGTGTATGGTTTTCTGTCCGGTACGGCCAGTGAATGAAAGCCAATGTTCATCGTTGATTTTAAAAGATTCAAAAGTGGGATTTTATTCATGATAAAACCTTTGTCGTTGTGCTCCAGATGCATTTCAAAATAGCTGTCATTGGTACTGTTGGTATAATAAGGCATCAGGTTGAAAACATTCAGGTAGCGATCGCTTGTACCAATATGGGTTTGATTTCCGTTAAAATGTTTATAATCGATGAACGAAATGTTATCCGCATTAAAGAATTTAGCAGCCTTGAAACTCATCCCTAAAACACCTTTATTGCCCAATGATAAATCGTAGAGTACAGTAGCTCCTATTTTTTCAAATTCATATTTTTTTTCGCTGGCTGCAAAGGCTTTTTCAACATTTAAGAAAAGTGTTGGGAATTTGTCGTCTTTAAAATTATATCTTCCATCCGGTCTTGAAATGTATTTGTTTCCAAAGTTAATTCGGGCACTTAAAGCCGCTTTAAACAAATGGTGCTGGTCAAATTCCGGCATCGTAAAGTCGTTTGGAGCTAATGTATTATTGGAAGAGTAGAAGTCCTCTTTTTTAAAGAAAGAATAATCGGTGGTGTTAAAAAGTGGTTTTCGTTGCTCATAACCCAATTTTGCATTGAGGCTAACACCATTCAGCACGTTTTGTGAATAGTTGATCTGTGCAAATTCTAAATTATACAGTTTCATGTAATTGTCTTTAAAAAATAAAGAACTTATTGAATTGACCAACTTGGTTATGGGTTCGGCACTATTGAATTGTGCTACTTTAGTCCCTCCTGATGCATTGATCGTAGCATAATTTATAGTATTGAATTTATGACTGAATTCTCCAATAACCCGCAAGCGCTCGTCTGAAAAACCATAATTAAAGGTGGTACTGGTTGAAGTCGTTTTGCTTTCGTCTTCACTCCATTTCTTAAAAGAGAAACCGGAATCTAAATTAAAACCCTGAACGGTATTAAAATTTAAGGAAGTCAGATTCAGTAATCCTTTATAGTGGAAAGAATGTCTTTTGAAGGTGTTTTTATAATCGTAACCCATTAAGACGTCCAGAGCTTTGAACTTGTTGTTTTTGGCGTCAATAGAGTCGGTGTATTTTTGAGATTTTCGAATGACCAGCAGACTGTCTTTTTTAGTATAATCGGTACTTTCTTCAATGGTTAGTGGTATTGGGCGAATGCTGTTCCAGAAAGCATCGTCTTTTTTGTTGGCGTTAAGTTCAAAAGCGACAATTTCGTTTCCAAACGTTTTCTTGTCAAATGAAGCTGGAAATTCGTAGTTGGAATATACGTAAGCGAATTTTCCGGAAAATTTAATCCCAAAAAGACCGGCTGTAAAATTTAAGGTTTGCGCATTTTTAATCCAGATTTTATTTTGTGTGTTGTAGGTGAAATTTTGTTTTAGATTCATTACCTCCGTGAATTCGTTTTTCATGCGGTAACCTTTGATGTCCAAATCGATGGCATAAATGGCAAAGCTGTCATCGACAATGTAAATATAACCTTCAAAAACAGGCTCTTTATCGCGTTTTGGGATTACTTTGATTTTGTAGATCTGCTGTTTGTTGTCATCGTAAAAAGAAGCTTCGAGTTTGTATTTGTAATAGCTGAAGGCATTATTGGCAATAGGCGAAATGAGTTTGGTGTCAAAGCCAACAGTATTTTCGTAAAAATCATAAGTGGACCGTGTAGCGGTATTATAACTGTATCCTCTATTGTTTCCCGAGATTTTCGAAGCAATAATGTGTTCTTTTAGTTTGTTGGGTTTTTCAAAACTAACTTTAGAGATGGTTTCGGATAAATATAAAATACCAGTTCCGGTAGAATCCAGATTCGACGCCATATCGTCACCCAGATCTACTTTTTGTCCCAGAATCTTCTTAGGTAAATCTTTGACCTTAAACATTCCTTTGGAGTAAAAATCGGCAGTATATCGCGCAATTTTGTCGGAGTTGTCTTTTTTTGCTGCTATAGCACTTTTAATAATGGCGTTGGCAGGATTATTTTTGGGGTCAATTACTACCTCGTTTAAAGCAAAACTTTCCTCAGCCATTTTTACATCCGGCAGTGTCGTTTTTGCATTAGCAGAAATGGTTATTTTTTGAGTTTTATACCCCAGATATTGAAAAACGATTTTGTTTTTGCCGGGCTCTTTTACGGTAAGCTGAAATTTTCCCTGTTCGTTAGAAGTTGTTCCGCTATAGGTGTTTTCTTCAAAGATGGATACAAAGGGTAAAGGAGTCCCTTTTTCATCAGTTACAGTTCCCTTAATTTGGGCGAAATTTGAAATTGAAAAGAATAAAAAGGCAAGTAAAGTATAGTTTTTCATGAGAATAGTATCTCTCACAAAAATAGAATAAGTTAAAAATGAGGCTATTAATTATTTGTTAAATGTAAGATGCTAAATGTAAGATATGATCTGAAGTGTTTTATTTGTTTAAGTTGTAAATCCTGGAACACTGCATTTGGTTACGATTTAAGAATCAAAAAATAGTAATCGGTAAAAATTAACCTGTTGCCTGCAGCTCTCATCCTGCAGTTTACATTTGACATTTCACATCTGAAGTTTTATGCCTCACAGAAAAGACTGAATGGCCAGTTCGTAGCTTTTTAGCCCGAAACCAAGAATGACACCTTTGGCATTTCCGGATAAATACGACTGATGTCTGAAACTTTCACGAGCGTAAGTGTTAGAAATGTGTACTTCGATCACGGGAGTTGTAACCGCTTTCATGGCATCGCCTAATCCTATTGAAGTATGAGTGTAAGCTCCTGCATTCAGAATAATTCCGTCAAAAGTAAAACCGCATTCCTGAATTTTCCCAATCAATTCGCCTTCAATATTGCTTTGGTAATAGGAAAGTTCAATGTTTGGGAATTTATCCTGCAACGTTGCAAAATAATCTTCAAAAGTTTGACTTCCGTAAACTTCCGGTTCTCTTTTTCCTAAAAGATTCAAATTGGGTCCGTTGATAATGCAGATTTTCATGGATAGTAAGGTGTGATATGTGAAATGTAATTTGTAAAATGTAATATGTGAAATGTAATATGTGAAATGTAAAATGTAAAACAATTGATAGTGTCATTGAATTTTGACATTGCCATTGTCATTGATTTTTGCCATCGCCATTGAACAGTTGTAAAAATAAAAAAACCGTTCCAATTAATAGAACGGTTTTTGTAAAAGTATGTGATATATTTTTTAGAACAAGAATCCGGCTGATAGCTGAACTACAGAGTTTCTAACATCTGCACTTGATGAAACATCAGTTAAACCTAAACTATAACGACCTTGTACAAAAATACTTTTGGTAATTTTTAATCCTAAACCTGCATTAAGAGCAAAGTCAAATGTATTAGCATCATTAAATCTTACATCATTTTTTTGACTTACTAAAAAGGAAGCTTGAGGACCAACTTCTAAGCTTAATGATTTTGTCATATAAATTTTAGCCATTACAGGAACAGATAGATATGCTAACTCGTTTTTAAAGTCTTGTTGAGCATCTTTAAATTTATACGTTGCACCTTGAGTAGAATATAAAAGCTCAGGTTGAATTGAGAATTTTTCTAACAATTTAACTTCTGCAACTACACCAACATGATAACTTGTGATACCATCTTTGTCAAAAGCTACACCTTGTAATGACGCGTCTCCTGGTTGGCTTGCAAAGTTAACCCCTGCTTTAACTCCAAATTGTACTAATTGTGCCTGAATTGTAGCTGAAGTT
Organism: Flavobacterium sp. N502540; assembly: GCF_025947365.1. Lineage (NCBI taxonomy): Bacteria > Pseudomonadati > Bacteroidota > Flavobacteriia > Flavobacteriales > Flavobacteriaceae > Flavobacterium > Flavobacterium sp. N502540. The sequence goes on along the minus strand of NZ_CP110012.1, from coordinate 727,328 downwards.
GCGATAAACAATACAGCTGCTAAGATTATCTTTTTCATAAAAGTGTTTTTAAAATTTGATTTTTTTTAAATGTTATTTATTAGTCAAAACTACAGAATTAGGAATTTATTGTTTTATATTTTGGTTTAAATAATTACTAAATTTCCCATTTTTATTGATTTTAGGCCTGTAATTGGCTCTATTTAAGAAGTTTATTTGTGATCGGTTTTTTGGGATGTACTTTTTATTTAGTAAGATTTATAGTTCAAATTATATTTTAAAACTTTTTTATTTCGTAAGTTTATTTTGATATTCGAGATTTGATATTGGGCTATAATAAAGAAGAAAGATCTGTTGAGAATGATATAAAACGGTATTTACCAATTTATTAATTAGCATACAAGTTCTTTTTTAATAAGGTTATCTTTATATTTGGCATGAATAACTCAAAAAACAAATTGTAATGAAAAGAATAATTTTGGCTGCTATGGCAGTAATGGTATTTGGTTTTGCTAATGCACAAAAGACCAGATTCGGAGTAAAAGGAGGTCTTAATATTTCAACAGTAGTTGGAGGAGATGTGGATCATGTTAAATCTCTTGTAGGTTTTCACGTTGGAGGTTTTGCAGAAATTCATGTGGTTCAGAGATTCTTTATTCAGCCTGAGCTTTTGTTTTCTACTCAGGGAACTAAAGTAGACTTGCCTCTTGGGAATGATAGTGATATTAAATTAAACTATTTAAATATTCCTGTATTGGCGAAATATTATATCGTTGACAAAAAATTTAGTGTTGAAGCTGGTCCGCAGTTGGGGATTTTGTTGTCAGCGAAAAATGATGGTAGAAACATTAAAGATTTTACAAGATCAGCAGATCTAGGGTTCAATCTTGGAGCCGGATACAGTTTTACGGATAACCTTTCAGTAGGTCTTCGTTACACAATTGGTTTATCTCCACTTTCTGATAAAGATATTGATAATTCAGATGATTATTATGACAGTGCTAAAAACAGTAACCTTGCGTTATCTTTAGCGTATAAATTCTAATTTTATCCAACAATAAATTTTGTAACCTTCCCTAATCCGGAAGGTTTTTTTATGCCTGAAAATGTTTTACTTTGTAGCTATGAATTGGAACCGTTATATAAAAGATTATCAGTCGTATTTGCGCATAGAGAGAGGTTTGTCTAAAAATACAATCGAAAACTATGGTTTTGACATCGAGCGTCTGTGCCTTTTTCTGGAGACAAACAGTATAGAGATCTCTCCCATAAAGATTGATGATGAAACGGTTCAGCAGTTTATTTATGCGGTAGCTAAAGAAGTCAATCCACGGTCACAGGCGAGAATTATTTCGGGCTTGAAAAGTTTTTTTAATTATCTGATTTTTGAAGATTACAGAAACGACAATCCGATGGAACTGATCGAGACTCCTAAAACAGGGCGAAAATTGCCTGATACGCTGTCTTTAGATGAAATAGATTCTCTTATTGCGGCAATTGATCTGAGTACCAATGAAGGGGAACGGAATCGCGCAATGTTGGAAACTTTGTACGGCTGCGGTCTTAGGGTTTCGGAATTGGTTTCTTTAAAAATTTCAGATTTGTTTTTTGAAGAAGGGTTTGTTAAAATTACCGGAAAAGGAAATAAAGAACGTTTTGTTCCGGTGGGTAAATTTGCTCAGAAATACATTCAGATTTATCAGAAGGAGATTCGGGTGAATCTTAAAATAAAAAAAGGTTGTGAAGATACTTTATTTTTGAACAGGAGAGGCAATCAGCTTACACGCGCCATGATTTTTACCATTATAAAGGATCTCGCTGTAAAAATTAACCTCCATAAAAGTATTAGTCCGCATACCTTAAGGCATTCTTTTGCAACTCATTTACTTGAAAATGGTGCCGACTTAAGATCAATTCAGTTGATGTTAGGGCACGAATCGATTACTACGACCGAAATTTATGTGCATTTAGACAGGAGTTTTTTGAAAGAGGTAATGTTATCTTTTCATCCACGGAAGTAATTTTTGAAGCCGGAAGTCGTTTTTAAATCAAAAAAGTAATATATTGTATAATATTTTGTGGTAATTAGGAAATAAAAGAGCCAGTTTCAGCTTTTGTTTTTTACTATTGGGATCATTGTTTTTAATATTTCAATCTACATAAATAAGTGATATATGGTTTTTGATTTATATGGAAATGAGAATTGCTTAGAGGTAAATAATTTTTATAAAAAATTGCTTGCCGAAATGCCGGACCTGCTGTTTCAGTTTGTTGTTGACAGCGAAAACAGGTATACTTTCCCTCTGGTCAGTAAATCAGCTGACGATATTTTTGAACTTAGTGTAAAAGAGTTTACCAATGACATTAAATTGGTAATTTACGATCGGATTTTTCCTCAGGATCGTGATCTGTTTTTTCAGTCTTTAGTCAAAGCACGTAAAGAAGCAAAGCCCTGGAATGTCGAATTTAGAGCTATTTTACCTAAAAAAGGGATGCGATGGTTCAAGGTTTCTGCTAAAACAGAGCAGTCCGCCGACGGGCGTGTTAGCTTTTTTGGACATGTTTCGGATATTACGGAATTGAAAGATAAGGAAGAAAAACTACGTATTTCTGAAGAGCGTTTTCAATTTGCTCTTGAGGCTTCTACTGCCGGAATTTGGGATTGGGATATGGTAACCAACAGGGTTTTCTATTCGTCATTGTCGTTAAAGATTTTGGAATTGGATTCCGCTGATATTTTCGATGACCCGGAACGTTGGGATAAGATTGTGCATCCCGAAGATCTTCCAAAGTATTATTCGGATATACAGGAGCATTTTGATAATAAGATCCCATATTACGAAAATTACCATCGCGTTATGACTTCAAGCGGTAATTATAAGTGGATTCTGGATCGTGGAAAGGTTATTGAAAGGGATGAAAATGGAAAACCATTGCGCGTGATCGGGACACATACTGATGTTTCTTTGCAAAAAGAGAAGGAGTTGGAGCTGATTAAAACGATGAAATTGTACAGTGATCAAAATAGCCGATTGGTGAACTTTTCTCATATCGTTTCTCATAATCTGAATACGCAGGCTGGAAATATAAAGTCGATCCTGGATTTTATTGATGCGGATGTTGATAAACAAACTGTAAACGAAATGTTAGAACATTTGCGAACTGTTTCTAATGATCTGAATGATACGATTGCCAATTTAACCCAGATTGTAAAGACACAAAGTAATATCAATATTGCTGTGTCTCCATTAAAGCTTTCAGAATATATTGAGAAAACGATTTCAACGATTAAAGGGTACGACAAGAATAAGAAAGTTACCATTGTAAATAATGTTCCAAAGTATTTGACAATTAATTTTAACCCGGCTTATCTGGAAAGTGTTTTGCTGAATTTTACAACAAATGCTATAAAGTATGCCCATCCGGACAGAGATCCTGTTATTGTTTTTGATTTTTCAATCGAACCGGACGGTTACAAGTCATTAAAAATCACGGATAATGGTTTGGGAATCGATTTGGCGGTGTACGGTGATTTGTTATTTGGGATGTATAAAACTTTTCACAAAAATCAGGAGGCAAGGGGAATCGGACTCTATATTACCAGAAATCAAATCGAGGCAATGAAAGGAAGTATTTCAGTAGAAAGTACAGTGGGAGTAGGAACGAGCTTTAAAATTATTTTTAACGATATTTAGGGGGTGTTGCAGTCTCAGTCGCAGTGACAGTAGTCATGGCTGTAGTTTTATTGATAATGTTAGTACCAATATTTAGGACGGTTTATCACCCTTGTCGTCCTGAGTGAAGTCAAAAATGTGAGTCTGAGCGAAGATGTGAGTGTCGGTCTGAGCGAAGTCGAAGACTGATGAGCTAAGTGTAAATTACCAGACCGTAGTGTTATAAAAAATAAAGGCTATCTTGTTTTAGATCGCCTTTATTTTTATGAATAATATGTAGAGATTACTTTGCAATATTAACCGCTCTGGTTTCTCTAATTACGGTAACTTTTACCTGACCCGGATAAGTCATTTCAGTTTGGATTTTTTGTGAAATCTCGAAAGATAAATTTGCAGCATTGTCATCAGAAACTTTTTCGCTTTCTACAATGACACGAAGTTCTCTACCGGCCTGGATTGCGTATGCATTTTTCACACCGCTAAATCCGTAAGCGACTTCTTCAAGGTCTTTCAAACGCTGAATGTATGAATCTAAAACCTGACGTCTCGCTCCTGGTCGTGCACCTGAAATAGCATCACATACCTGAACAATCGGAGAAAGTAATGATTTCATTTCGATCTCGTCGTGGTGAGCTCCAATAGCGTTGCAAACTTCTTCTTTTTCACCATATTTCTCTGCCCACTGCATACCTAGTAAGGCGTGAGGTAAATCACTTTCAGTATCCGGAACTTTACCAATATCGTGAAGTAAACCAGCTCTTTTGGCTAATTTTACGTTTAAGCCTAATTCGGCAGCCATGATACCACAAAGTTTAGAAACTTCTCTCGAGTGCTGTAATAAGTTTTGACCGTAAGAAGAACGGTATTTCATTCTACCTACAACTTTAATCAATTCGGGATGTAAACCGTGAATTCCTAAGTCGATAACAGTACGTTTACCAACCTCGATAATTTCGTCGTCAATTTGTTTCGCTGTTTTAGCAACTACTTCTTCAATTCGTGCAGGGTGAATACGTCCGTCTGTTACCAGTTTATGCAAAGATAAACGGGCAATTTCTCTACGAACAGGATCGAAACAAGAAAGGATGATCGCCTCAGGTGTGTCGTCAACAATGATCTCAACTCCCGTTGCAGCTTCAAGAGCTCTAATGTTACGCCCCTCACGTCCAATGATTCTACCTTTTACATCGTCAGATTCAATGTTGAATACTGAAACGCAATTTTCAACTGCTTCCTCAGTTCCAACTCTCTGGATTGTATTAATGATAATTTTCTTCGCTTCTTGCTGAGCAGTAAGTTTTGCCTCTTCGATAGTGTCCTGAATGTGAGACATCGCTTTGCTTTTAGCTTCGGCTTTTAAACCTTCTACTAATTGCTCTTTTGCTTCTTCAGCAGAAAGTCCTGAGATTACTTCAAGCTGTTGCAATTGACTTTTGTGTAGCTTGTCAACTTCAGTTTGTTTTTTGTCTAAAACTTCAATTTTGTTGTTGTATTCCTGAGTTTTAGATTCAAACTCGTCGTTTACTTTTTTTGCTTTCGAAAGTTCATTAGAAACTTGCGATTCTTTATCACGTACTCTTTTTTCTACCTCTGCAACTTTTTTATCTCTTGCCAGAATAACTTGTTCGTGCTCTGATTTTAGTTCGATAAAACGTTCTTTTGCCTGAAGGATTTTATCTTTCTTAATATTTTCGGCTTCTAAATTAGCATCTTTTAGAATGGAAGCGGCTTCTTTTTTGGCGTTTTTGATGAGGTTAGAAATATTGCTTTTTTCGATGATTTTAGCAATTGCAAAACCTGCAGCAATCCCTATAACACCTGAAATAATGATCGTTATTATGTCCATGTTTATTAAAATTTATATATAAAAAAAGCCTACATTAATTGCTTGAATAAACTCGTAAAGACAAGTTTTGAGCTAACTCACTGTTCAAGTTTCCAAGCCGAAGCATGGCATACTATAGTAGCGACGATTTGCTCATTCTAAATTGTTAGTGTTGAGTTTACCAATTGTGAACTAATGTAGGCAGTATCTTAGTTGTTGTAAAAGAACGTTTAATTTTCGAGATATTGATCTAATAGCGCATTTAATCTTTTAATTCTTTCGATAGTTTCTTCACCATCGATCGCATTGTCAATTTGTTTTTGTTCGACTTGCGATGCAAATTGCAGGGCACACATCGCCAGAACATCCTGTTTGTCACGAACCGCGTAACTTTCTTCGAATTGCTTGATCATAGCATCAATTTTTTTAGAAGCACTTCTAAGTCCTTCTTCCTGAACAGGTTCAACCGTTAAAGGGTAAACCCTGTCTGCAACTGATATTTTAATTTTAAGCTTTCCGTCCATGTCGTCTTTGTTAATCGGATAACTGTGCTATACAGTAGTCAATTTCGCGAATTAATGAATTTATTTTAAGCTTTGTCTCTCTCTTGTTGTTGTCACTGCCGAGTAACGAATTGGCGATCTTAAGTGTTTCATGTTGCTTTTTCAAAGCTTCAATTTCTTCAGATTGTTTCTGGATAATTTGCGCAGCTTTGGCTAATTCTAATTGTAAAGCCTGATTATTATGCTCCAAGCCTTTTGATTTCTCAAAAAGCTTTTCGACTTTATATTCAAGAGTATCAATTATTTCGGCAATTACACTCATTATAAATCCTATTCATTACTTAATCCTACAAAGTTAATATTCCTTTTTATTAATGCAATTTTTTATCGATTTTTTTACATTAAAAATAAACAAACGGATGAAATTCAATCGATTGTATTTTTGTGGCGTTATACTCGGTTTTCGCTTCTTAATTTTTTATCTTAGCAAAAATGTTACTTATGAGATTTTCGTTACTTGCCCTGCTTTTTAGTCCATTTATTTTTGCGCAGACGCAATATCCAAAAGATTATTTTCGTCCGCCGCTGGATATCCCGATGCAGCTTTCCGGTAATTTCGGGGAGTTGCGGCCAAATCATTTCCATGCGGGGTTTGATTTGAAAACGAATCAGAGAGAAGGATTAAAGGTCTACGCCATTGCTGACGGATATGTGTCGAGAATTAAAATTTCGACTTTTGGCAACGGTAAATGCATCTACATTACACATCCAAACGGATACACTTCGGTGTACGGACATTTGCAAACTCCGGTGGGACCAATTTTAGATTATGTAACCAAAACACATTATAAGGAAAAGGCCTATGAAATTGAAATGTTTCCAAAACCTAACGAACTACCGGTTACAAGAGGTGATCTGATTGGACTTTCCGGAAATACAGGTTCATCAGAAGGACCTCATCTTCATTTTGAAATTCGGGATACTAAAACAGAATTTGTAATTAATCCGATATTTTTTGGTTTCGATAAAAATCTAAAAGATACTAAAAAGCCTAGTATTTCGAGTGTGTATGTTTATCCTATGGATAATGCGACGGTAAATCAGTCCAAACAGCCTTTGTTGCTGAATGTCGCCTTGCAAAAAGACGGGACTTATCTGGCTAGTAAAGTAAAAGCTAATGGTAGAATTGGTTTCGGAATTTCTGCAGTAGATTATGATGATGTTTCGTTTAATAAAAATGGTGTTTTTAATGTTTCTACTTTTCTGAACGGAAATCAAAATTACAATTATCAATTCAATACCTATTCCTTCGATGAGATGCGATATATAAACGCTTTTATCGATTATGGTAAATATAAAAAATCGGGTCAGCGGGTTCAGAAACTCTTTATGAAAACACCTTATGCGTTGAGTATTATTAAGACCGATTCCTTGCGTGGAATTGTTTCGGCCGAACCTAATTTAGCATCCACTTACAGAATTGAGGTTTCGGATTATTTTGGGAATTTAAGCGCTGTTACTGTTCCGGTTGAATACGACACGGCAACGCCAGTTGTAAAAGAGGAGCCAATAACTTCAAAATACTTTATTAAAGTCAATAAAGATTCGAATTTTGAAAAAGACAATATGTCTGTGTTTTTTCCGGCAGGAACTTTTTATGATGATTTTAATTTAAACTTTGATGTCAAAAATAATCGTATTTATATCCACGACGATACCGTTCCGGTGCACTCCAATTTTACCATTACGATTAAAGACAGTTCGTTTCCGGAAACCTTGAAGGATAAACTTTTTATTGGAAGATTTAGCGGAAACAATGCCAGCTATAACGGAACAGTGAGAAAAGGAGATGTTTTTACTGCCAAATCAAAAATATTAGGGCAATTTGGATTAGTTCTGGATACTATTGCACCCACCATTAAAATTGTAAAACCAATTCAGGACAAGTGGATAACCGGAGTTAAAAAGATAGAATTTACCATTAATGATGCTTCTTCCGGAATCAAATCGTACAACGGTTATCTTAATGGAAACTGGATTTTGTTTGAATATGAAAGTAAATCAAGAAAAATAACGCATACTTTTGATGATACTCTTCTTGCTGAAGGAGCAAATGATTTAAAAATTGAAGTGATTGATAATGTAGGAAATTCTGCTATCTTTGAGACTCATTTTTTTAGAAGCCAACAAAAATAAAACCCAAGCACTTGAATCAAATTAAGTTAATAGCCGTTTTTCTTTTTTTATGCATGACCAGTATCTCATATGCTCAGAAGGCTCATGTAAAAGGTGTTATTCTGGATGAGCAGAAACGTCCTGTGACTGGAGTAAATATCAGCTCTTCCGGAAATGTTTCTCAATCTGATTCAAATGGTTTTTATGAAATCGTAGTGCCGTCAGGTAAAAAGATTTCGTTGATTTTTACTCACGTTTCTTTAAAAATGATGAGTCTGACTGTACATTTAGCCTCAAATGAGATTTTCGTTTTTAATCCCTTAATGAGTAGTTCCGAAGAACAAATGGGAGAAGTTTTTGTTTCTTCTAAAAGTAAGAAGAGGATTCAGGGTATCGCAAATGTCGATGTTGCTACTATTAAGAAAATACCGGGAGCCAATGCCGGAATCGAGAATATTTTGAAAACACTGCCGGGTGTAAATTCCAATAATGAACTGAGTACGCAATATGCTGTTCGGGGTGGAAATTACGATGAAAATCTGGTTTATGTGAACGAGATCGAAGTCTATCGCCCATTTTTAATTCGTTCCGGACAACAGGAAGGATTGAGTTTTACCAATACCGATTTAGTGCAGAATGTTGACTTTTCGGCAGGAGGATTTCAGGCAAAATTTGGAGATAAATTATCCTCTGTTTTAGATATCACTTACAGAAAACCAACGCAGTTTGGCGCTTCGCTTGAAGCCAGTTTGCTTGGAGGGAGTATATCGGCCGATGCTGTTTCTAAAAATAAAAAATGGTCGGCTGTAACCGGAGTTCGTTATAGAAATAATAGCTTGTTGGTGAATAGCCAGGACACGCAAACAAATTATACCCCAACTTTTGCAGATATTCAGACCAATGTTAATTATGATATTTCTGCAAAATGGCAAATGAGCTTTTTAGGGAATATCTCTCAAAATAAATACTTGTATCAGCCTTTAACCCGTGAGACAAAATTTGGGACCATAGATCAACCGATGGCACTTGCCGTGTATTATGAAGGCAGGGAAAGGGATCAGTACAATACCTATTTCGGCGCCTTAAAAACGACATACAAAGTTTCGCCCACTTTTACTTTGAAACTAATTGGTTCGCTTTTTCATACCATAGAACAGGAGCATTTTGATATTCTCGCACAATATCGTTTGGGTAGTGTCGAAAATGAAGACACCTCAAATGTTGATTTCACTCGTGGAATAGGTTCGCAATTGAGTCATGCCCGAAATGACTTAGATGCTTTAATCGCCAATGTAGAAATCAAAGGTTTTAAAGAATGGAAAAATGACAGTCAGCTGGAATTTGGTTTGAAATATACGCGTGAATCAATTAGGGATCGAATTGTAGAGTGGGAGATGATTGATTCGGCCGGATTCTCGATTAATCCACCAATCGCTTTTTTACCGAAGAACAATCAGCCTTATGAGTCTTATACCGGGCCGTTATTACCGTATCAGGAGGTGCGGGCGACAAATTTTAATACCATAAACCGATTTTCGGGATATGCGCAATGGAATAAAAAATCGGAAATAGGATCCAGTCAGGTTTGGTATAATCTCGGAGCTCGTTTTCAGAGTTGGAATGTTTCAGGAGGTGCTGTTGAAGGTAAGACTCAAACCGTTTTCAGTCCGCGTGCCCAATTTGCTTTAAAACCGGATTGGGATATGGACATGCTCTTCCGACTTTCCGGAGGATTGTACCATCAGCCCCCTTTTTATAGAGAACTTAGGGATTTAAATGGTGTGGTAAATCCAAATGTGAAAGCGCAGGAATCCGTTCATATCGTTTTGGGGAACGATTATAATTTTAAAATGTGGAATCGTCCTTTTAAATGGGTTACAGAACTTTATTATAAATCGCTTTCAGATGTAAATGTGTATTCTATTGATAATGTCAGAATTCGATATGTTGCCAATAATAATGCAAAAGCCTATGCACAAGGAGTTGATTTTAGACTGAATGGAGAGTTTGTACCCGGAACAGAATCATGGATTAGCTTTGGATATTTAAAAACCGAAGAGAATTATGAAAACAAAGGTTATATCGCGAGGCCCACAGACCAGCGTTTGAAATTTGCGATGCTGTTTCAGGATTATATGCCAAGTATTCCAAGTGTAAAGTTGTATTTGAATCTGGTTTATAATACCGGTTTACCCGGAGGAGCACCGGCTTATTCAGATCCATATCTGTACCAAAGAAGATTGAATGATTATCGTAGAGCTGATGTTGGTTTTGCGAAAGTTTTTGTAGATGGAAACACGAAAGTTGCTAAGGCTAAATGGTTGAAGAACTTTAAAGAATTGTCTGTTGGAGTTGAAATTTTCAATCTTTTCAATAATCAAAATGCGATTACCAATACCTGGGTCCGTGATGTGTATTCTAAAAATCAGTATGCAATTCCAAATTATATGACCTCGAGGGTTTTTAATGTGAAGTTGAATGCGAGATTATGATTGCAAAACGTGAAAAACGAAAGAAGATTTTTTACGTTCCGGGAATGATTTCTTTAATCTTAATCCCTTTGTTTTGTTTTTATCATTTTTATAAAGTTGATGCTTTTAAGGTTTATGGGGTGTTGGATATTTCTTTAGTTCCGGATAAAGAAGAATTTGAAAAATATAAAATTAAAGACTTAAGAAAATACAAAGATTTTATTTTTAATGATGACAAAACGCAAGAACTAAAATTGCAGGAACTAAGGTATTTTGTTCGAGATTTAGTTAAGAAATATGATACTGTGAATGGAGCGAAAATTCATTTTGGTTCAAAAACAGATTATAATACTTTTGTAGATGTTATTGATATTTTATTGGTAGAGAAGGTTCCAACCTGGGCTCCGTATGGAGATGATATATATGTATTAGCGAGTGCTAAACCAAAACCGAAAAGAAATAGTATCCATATGTATAGTTGTTATTATGGGGAGACAAATAAAGAATACTTTTTAGATAAAGAAAAAGAAAGACAGGCTCAATATGTTTTAGCATTGTTTAAAAGATATTGGTTTCTTTTTCTTGGCTATTTTGGGATTGTATTTCTCAATATCTTTACACTAGTAAAATTCAATAAAAATAGATAATACAATCAAAAATACTATATTTGATATCCTAATAGAATTAGCATACATGAAAAAGATCTTAACCTATATAGCTCTGGCAATCATCGGAACACTTACAAGTTGTAAAGATGAAGTGAAGAAACCTAAAGTAATTTACGATACCGCCAGTAAAACGAATACTGTTGCAAAAACAGATTCTACACAGATTGAAATAGCCGATTTGCCTATTCAAATGGAAGGAACAAGTTATTTGATTCACCCGGTTGGAGACTTGCGTGTTTTTGAAAAAGGAACAAAAGCCCGTTATGGCTCTTCGAGTGTAAATGATGTAAGTTTTACAATCTCTAATTTAGGAGAATTTGAAATCACGGGTTATTTGCAAAACCTGAAGTTTCAGAAAGTTGATTCAGATTCCATACGTCCTCTGACAGATAAACCGGCCCTGATTTTGACGGCTACTTATTTAAAAACGGTTGCCGATAAAACACAGAATCAGATTATGGTTTATACTCTGGCCGACTCAGATACCAATAAAGATGGTAAAATTGATACCAGTGATATTAAGACGTTGTATTTAAGTAATATCAGCGGTGAGCGTTTTACGAAAATTTCAGAAGACTTTCAGGAATTGGTAGACTGGAATTTAATCGAATCAAGAAATCGTTTGTATTTCAGAACGATTGAAGATACCAACCAAAATGGACAATTTGATAAAAATGATGTTTTACATTACAATTATATTGACCTGGCTTCTAAAAAATGGGAAGTGAAGAGTTATAAGCCTATTTAGAAGGTTCTAAGATGCTAAGGTTCTGAGGTTCTAAGATTTTGGAACCAGAAAAAAGCCTTTTAAAAATTAATTTACTTAATTTTTAAAAGGCTTTTTTCTTTTAGATGATGCATAAAATCCTTTTAATCTGTGCAATCTGTGGTGAGAAAACTCAGCACCTCAGGATCTTAGCATCTCAGCACCTTAAAAAAAAAACTATATCAAAATATCACTTTCCAGATCCGATTTCTCGATTTCGAGATCAAATCCCAGACGTTCTGTTAAATCGATAACCAGTTTTTTGTACCAGTTTTCAGATTTTGGATGAATGTAGATCTTTTCGATCAGTTGTTTGAGATCAACATTGATTTTTAAGCCATCGTTTAGTTTAATGTCACTTTTTGAAGTATCGGTAAGAATTCGAACTTCTCTTTCGTACTGAAAGCTTTTACGCTTAAATAAAAAGGGGAAGAATAGATCATCAAACGGTATGTACTCTTTTTTGTAGTCGATATAGTTTACCTCGCCAATGTATTGATCGAAATTGTTTTCCGGTTTTACAGCATTCTGCAGTCTTCCTATGGTAGACTGAATAGCTAGCCCCTCATTGTTTTTGGTAAAAATCTGCCACATAGCAAACGATTCGTATTCGTTGATGTGCCAGCTGCTTATGGCTACCTGTTCGCGATGGGTTTTGTAGTAGTTTAAGAAATCCGGATTGTCTATGGCCAGTTTTTTAATCTCTTCAAAGGTTGGCTCGCTAAAAGTGCCCTCGTACTGATCCTCAAATTTGTCAGAACGGGACATGAATAGTTTTTTGGACATTAATAAATCAAGGAATTTAGATAAGTCTAAGTACTTCCAGACAATTGTATCCGGATCATCCGGAAGTTTTATGTTTGAATTATTAAGGTACATTTTTACTGATTTAAGATTATTCGAAATAAAAAAGCCACAAATTATACAGATAAATATAAGATTTTAATTCGTTGAGAGAAAAATAATCTGTGGTAATCTGTATAATTTGTGGCTAAGCCTGTCTGCTTATGTTTAGGACTCGAAAGACTGCATGGTCACCAGTTTGTTATAGGTTCCGTTATGCGCAATCAGTTCGTCATGTGTTCCTTGTTCTACGATTTTTCCTTTTTGCATGACAACAATAACATCTGCTTTCTGAATGGTTGAAAGTCGGTGAGCAATTACAATTGAAGTTCTGTTTTGCATCATGTTCTCTAAAGCCACCTGAACAAATTTCTCGCTTTCAGTATCCAATGCCGATGTTGCTTCATCCAAAATCATAATTGGCGGGTTTTTCAAGACCGCTCTGGCAATTGATAATCGTTGTTTTTGCCCTCCTGAAAGTTTGTTTCCACTGTCGCCAATGTTGGTGTAAATGCCTAAAGGAAGTTCTTTTACAAATTCAAAGGCATTTGCAATTTTTAATGCCTCGATAATTTCATCGTCTGTAGCGTCTAGTTTTCCTAAGGCGATATTGGCTTTGATGGTATCATTGAATAAAATACTGTCCTGAGTTACCAGTCCCATCAAACTACGAAGTGACTGAAGATTCATGTCTTTAATATTGATGCCGTCAATTGAAATTGTTCCGTCGTTTACATCGTAAAAACGGGTTAACAAATTAGCAATCGTACTTTTTCCACTACCGGATTGTCCAACAAGTGCAACGGTTTGTCCTTTTTTGATGTCAAGAGAAAAGTCTTTCAGAACCGTTTCGTCTTCGTATTTGAAGTTGATATTCTGAACGCTGATGTTACTGTCGAACGATGTTTTTTCAACAGCTTTGTCTTTAGAGGTAATAGTATTTTCCTGTTCTAAAATTTCAAGAACACGTTCTGCAGCGGCGTTTCCTCTTTTTACTCCGTAAGAAGCTTTAGAGATTGCTTTTGCAGGCGTTAGAATGTTATAAGCTAATCCCATATAGGCAATAAAAGATGGGCCGTCGAGTGTTTTTTCAATCAGAACCATTTGACCTCCATACCAAAGTAATATCGCAATTACAGTAATTCCCATAAACTCACTGGCTGGCGATGCTAAGTTTTGGCGATTCCCTATACTGTTGGACAGTTTGAAAAAACGTTCCGTTGAATTTTGAAAGATAGTATTAAAATAGTTCTCAGCATTGTATCCTTTTACCACTTTTAAACCGCCAATCGTTTCTTCAATAGTCGATAAAAAGCTGCCTTGTTCCTGTTGAGCTTTGCCCGATTGTTTTTTTAATTGTTTTCCGATTAAGGAGATAATATATCCCGAAACAGGAATAAAAACAAATACAAACAGAGTAAGTTTGGCACTGATAATTAGCATGGCACCGATCGTGAAAATGATCGTTAAAGGTTCTTTTACGATAAGCTCTAAAATGGCTAAAAAGGAAGTCTGAACTTCATTTACATCAGCAGAGATTCTGGAAATGACATCTCCTTTTCTTTTTTCAGAATAAAAAGCCAAAGGCAGTTCCAGTGTTTTTTTATACAATGCATTTCGCATGTCTCGCAATACACCATTTCGTAAAAAATTAATGAAAAACATAGCAAGATAATCGGCTAAATTTTTCAATAAGAATATCGAAATAATTAATGCGACCATTACCGAAAGTATAAATCCGGGATTATTAGGATCTGTATTTTTTGTAATGTAATAGCTCAGATAGTTTTCTCCGAATTCTTTTATGTGCGCAATCCCTTCGTAAGTTGGCATGACATGATTCTTCTTCGTTTTGTCAAACAAAACCTGAAGCATCGGAATTAATGCCATGAAAGAAAGGGTGCTAAAAAGTGCATACAAAATATTAAAAAAGATATTTAAGAATGCATATCTTTTATACGGGTATATAAAAGGAACTATTTTTTTGAAATTACTCATTTATTTTTGATGTTATTTTCTGCTATGGCAATTGCTTTTTCTAGCTTTTCTAATAATAATTTTTTTTCAGGTAATTGGGTTAAATAGGCTGAGACTTTGATTTGTTCGTCATTGTCCAGCATTAGATAATTGATTTGTTCAGGTGATTTTTCACTGCATAAAATTAATCCAATTGGTTTGTTTTCTCCTTCTTTTTGTTCGTTTTTCTCTAACCAGCGTAAATACAATTCCATTTGACCTTTGTAGCCGGCTTTAAATTTTCCTAGTTTTAGATCGATAGCGACCAGAGATTTTAATCCCCTATGGTAAAAAAGTAAATCAATATAAAAATCTTCATCATCAATAGTAATTCTTTTTTGGCGGGCTAGAAAAGCGAATTCACTGCCCATCTCTGTGATGAAGTTTTGTAATTGAGCTAAGATGGAACTTTCTAAGTCTTTTTCGGAATAAGTATCATGTAATCCTAAAAAATCTAAGAAATACGGATCGCGAAAAGTTAAGTCCGGACTAATTTGTTTTTCGTTTTTCAGTAAAGCTAAATCATTAATGATTGTTTCTTCTGGTTTTTTGCTGATAGCTGTTCTTTCAAAAAGCATGCTGTCCATGCGTTCTTGTAAAGTTCGAACACTCCATCTTTCGTGAATACTCATTTGGATGTAGAATTCACGTTTTATATCATTTTCAATGTAGATTAATGATCTGATATGTGACCAAGTCAATTTTGCACACAGTGTGTGCAAAATTTCAAAGTCTTGTATTTCAGAGTTTAGTTTGATAAAGCTTTGTAGATTTCTTTTATTAAAACCTATTCCATATCTTTTGGTTAAAGCTTCGCTTAATGAGGGGATTATTTTTTTTCCATAATCAGCCCGATCATTTTTTAAAATCTCTTCATTGATTGTTTTTCCAATCTTCCAGTATAAGAGCGTTAATTCCTGATTAACCGTTTTGGCAACAAAATGACGTGTCTGATCTATTAGTCCAATGATTGAATCTAATAGTTCAGGTTTGTCATTTGTGTCAGGCTTGTCACTCATTGTTTTATTTCAATTGCATACCTGCAATAATGCTTTGTATCTTTTCGTCCAGGTAGCTTTCTGCCGCATCAAAATCCTCAACAGTATCCAACTGTGCATTAACACTAATGTAGAATTTAATTTTAGGCTCAGTTCCGCTTGGTCTGGCGCAAATTTTAGAACCGTCTTCAGTATAATAAATCAGTACATTTGATTTTGGAATATCCATTACCGATTCTTCCCCGGTCAATAAATTCAAAGCAATTGATGTCTGGTAATCTTCCATCATGATCACACGTTGCCCGCTGATTTCTTTTAACGGATTGTTGCGCAAACTGATCATCATTTGATTGATTTCTTCCAGACCCTGCATCCCTTTTTTGGTTAAAGAAATCAAATGTTCTTTATAAAAACCGTTTTCAACATAAAGCTGAAGAAGCTCTTTGTAAACACTGCTTCCTGCTGCTTTTGCCTGAGCGGCAACTTCGCAGATTAATAAGGTTGCGGCAACGGCATCTTTGTCTCTTACGGCATCTCCAACCATGAAACCAAAGCTTTCTTCACCGCCTCCAATAAATTGAAGTTGAGGGAAATCTTTAATCATTTTGGCAATCCATTTAAAACCTGTCAGTCCTACTTTGCATTCAACACCATAATTGGTGGCTAATTCCATCATCATCGGAGTCGAAACAATGGTAGATCCAATGAATTGTTTTCCGTTAATTTTACCTGCTTTTTTCCATTGTTTCAATAAGAAAGCGGTCATCATAACCATGGTCTGATTTCCGTTCAGTAAAATCAGTTTGCCTTCGTTGTTTCTAACAGCAACACCAAGACGATCGCAATCAGGATCCGTTCCAATTACTATATCTGAATTCGTTTTATCAGCCAAAGCCAGAGCCATAGTTAAAGCTTCAGGTTCTTCAGGATTTGGAGATTTTACCGTTGGGAAATTCCCATCAGGAATGGCTTGCTCCGGTACGATATGTACATTTTTATAACCTGCCTGCGATAAAGTATCAGGAATAGATTTTATAGAAGTTCCGTGCAAAGAAGTAAAAACAATATGTAGGTTGTCTTTTGCTTTAGCAGGAGTATTGAAGCTTGCGTTTTCGATAGACGATTTTACAAAAGCTTTGTCGAGTTCGATATCGATATACTCGATCAGGCTTTCGTTAGCTTTAAATTTAATTTTATCATAACCTAAATTCTCGATCGTGTCGATAATTGCAGTATCCTGTGGAGGAACAATTTGTCCGCCATCTTCCCAGTACACTTTATAACCATTATATTCCGGTGGATTGTGAGAAGCAGTTAATACAATTCCGCATTGGCAGCCTAAATATTTAAGAGCAAAGGATAATTCCGGAGTTGGTCGCAAATCTGAAAATAAATACACGTGAATTCCGTTTGCCGAAAAAACATCTGCAACAACCTTTGCCAGGCTATTACTGTTGTGACGGCAATCATACGCAATGACTACTTTTAAAGGTTGGTTTGGGAACGCAATATGTAAATAATCAGATAAACCCTGAGTGTTTTTCCCAAGGGTGTATTTGTTAATACGGTTGCTTCCAACACCCATCACACCACGCATTCCGCCAGTTCCAAATTCCAGATTTTTATAAAAACTTTCCTCTAGTTCCTTTGGTGAGGTGGTCATTAATTCTTTAACAGCAGCTTGCGTTTCGCTGTCAAATGTAGGGGTTAGCCATTCGTTTACTGCATTTAGAATATTCGGTGCTATATTCATCATTCGTGTCTTTTTATATTAAAATAATAAGTTTTTTATAGAGCTTATTCCCGCTATCCGTTTCAATCTTTTTCTTTTTAAAGGAAAAAGAAAAAGGATTTCCACTACTATCGGGGCTAGGGGTTTACGTTAAAAATTAACCTCACGGGCTACTTTGTAACGAGCTTCGTTGTTTTTGGTTCTCAGGATAATTTCACCCAGAAAACCTGCCAGGAACAATTGAGTTCCCAGTATCATGGTAGTCAAAGCAATGAAAAACCATGGATTATTGGTGATTAGGCTGTATTTCATTCCGTTATACATATGGTATAATTTTGAAATTCCGATATAACCAGCCAGTAAAAATCCGATGATAAACATCAACGATCCAATAGCACCAAACAAGTGCATAGGTCTTTTTCCGAATCGGGATAAGAACCAAATAGTAATTAAATCAAGAAAACCGTTTATAAAACGTTCCATTCCAAATTTAGTTTCACCATATTTACGGGCCTGATGAATAACCACTTTTTCTCCGATTTTATTAAAACCGGCATTCTTAGCCAAAACCGGAATGTAACGGTGCATTTCGCCCGAAACTTCAACGTTTTTAACTACGGCATTTTTATAAGCTTTCAATCCGCAGTTGAAATCGTTTAACTCGACACCTGAAGTTTTTCTGGCGGCCCAGTTAAATAGTTTTGAAGGAAGATTTTTTGCTACTACAGAATCGTAACGTTTCTTTTTCCATCCTGAAACCAAATCAAATTTCTGAACTGTGATCATTTCATATAAACCAGGAATTTCGTCCGGGCTATCTTGTAAATCCGCATCCATAGTGATGATAACATCTCCTTGTGCTTTGGCAAAACCAGCATGCAGAGCCTGCGATTTTCCAAAGTTTTTCATAAAACGAATCCCTTTTACATTCGGATTTTCGTTAGAGAAACTTTCAATGATATTCCAAGAATCATCTGTACTTCCATCATCCACAAAAATGATTTCATAAGAGTAATTGTTAGATTGCATCACTTTAATAATCCACGAATAGAGTTCTTTTAGTGATTCCTCCTCATTAAGAAGCGGTATAAGTATAGATAAATTCATTTATTTTTTTTATTCTTGTGTAGTTTTGCTTTTAAAAAATGCGGCGAAAATTAATCCAAAAATGGCACTGATAACAATTGCAAAAACAGATCCCTTTAATAATTCAAAAGTCGAGTAAGGGCTGCTTTCTTTCATTTTGCTAATGGCTTCATTAATTGATGAAGCAGGAGCTCCAAATTTCTGCATCATGTTAGCAGTATATTTGATCATGATTTCGTTTAAAGTATCTTTTGCGCCCGGATCAATAACGTTAAATAAAACAATATTAAATAAAGTAGAAATTAGAACTCCAATTACAGCAGCTATAAAGTAAGTGGTAAAAGCATCTTTGAAAGGGAAAACTCCTTTTAATTCTTTCTTAGTTTTAGAAAGTAAAACGATGCTGATTGTCAGACTGATTACAATACCTATGATGCCCATCCACCAGGCTGTGAACAGATTCAGATCAATCGCGTATATCGTAGCAGTAAATAATGCAGATGCAATTCCAATCATTACACCGTAAGTAATTCCATTCTTTTTAATAACTTCATTGATCATATTTCTATATGTTTTAAAATTAATCCACAAATATAGTAATTACGAGTACACACCAGATAGATATTAAAAATTTTAATGCAAATCGCCGACTCGTTAAAAATATTGATTAAAAGATTTGTTAATTCGAAAAAAGTTGTAAATTTGCGCACTTAAAAATAATTAAAAGTTTTAAACAAAAAAAGAGTAGTGTTGTTTACACCTTTTTCTAACCATGGAAAAGCTTCAAAATAAAAATGCTCTAAACAATAAATAAAATAAAAAGATGAAAAAAGGAATTCACCCAGAAAATTACAGATTAGTTGCATTTAAAGACATGTCAAATGACGAAGTTTTTATCACTAAATCTACTGCAGATACAAAAGAAACAATTGAAGTTGACGGAGTTGAGTATCCAGTTGTAAAAATGGAGATTTCTAGAACATCTCACCCATTTTATACTGGTAAATCTAAACTTATCGATACTGCAGGACGTATTGATAAATTCAAAACTAAATATGCAAAACACGCTAAAAAATAATAGCGGTTTAAAATTATACAAAAGCCTTCCATTCGGGAGGCTTTTTTTATTTAATAGAAACAAGTACAAGGTTTTATATAAAGCCTCTGTTTACAAAGCTTTGCGAGCTTTATCCCTTTAAAAAGGCATACCTGCAAAAAAAACTTGGCGAACTTTGCGTAAAATTTTAGCGCACTTAGCGGTTAAAAAAAAATGTACTATATCTGTTACAGTACAAATGACACAAATAAAATAATTGTAACTTTGATCCCGATAACCAAATCAAGATTTTAACAAGTATCAAATTTAATTATTTATGAATTACATTCTTTTTGACGGTCCCGTCCGGAATGCATTATTACCTTTTACTTTTACAAGACCTGTTGCTGACATATTAATTGGAATTATGACGATTCGCCAGAAATGGGAAGCACGTCTAGGTTCGACTATAACTACCATTACCGAAGATTATTTATCGCAAAAATTTCCGATGGTAGAAATGGAAGAGAATGTAATGATCAATGCAGCGTATTTACCAAATGATACACTTGCGGAGATGGTTTCAGATTTAAAGGCTAATCAGGCTATTTTTAAAGGGGATGATGTAATTGCTTTTTTTACGAATGAAAATCAGGAAGAAGTTGATTTTGATTCCTATGAAATCATTCCATACAATGACGCTTGTCTGACCGTAGAACATACCTGGGATATTTTTTCTAAAAATGATGCCGCGATCCGTGAAGATTTTCAGTATTTGACCGAAGACAGAAAATCGCAGCCGATCCCAAAAAGTGTAAATGTTATTGCTCCTGAAAATATATTTCTGGAAGAAGGTGCAAAATTAGAGTTCGTAACACTGAATGCTTCTAATGGGCCAATATATATAGGTAAGAATGCAGAGATTATGGAAGGGACTGTAATTCGCGGACCTTTTGCTTTATGCGAGAATGCACAGGTGAAACTAAACGCCAAAGTTTACGGAGCTACAACAGTAGGTCCGGGATCGAGAATTGGCGGAGAAGTTAAGAACTCAGTGCTTTTTGCAAATTCAAACAAAGGCCATGATGGGTTTTTAGGGGATTCTGTTTTAGGTGAATGGTGTAATATTGGTGCCGACAGCAACAATTCGAACCTGAAGAACAATTACGAAGAAGTGAAACTATGGAGCTACGAAACCGAAGGGTTTGCTAAAACCGGACTTCAGTTTTGTGGTTTAATGATGGGAGATCACAGTAAATGTGGAATCAATACCATGTTCAACACCGGAACAGTAGTTGGAGTAAGTGCTAATATCTTCGGAAGCGGTTTTCCACGCAATTTTGTTCCAAGTTTTTCTTGGGGTGGGGCAGCCGGTTTTACAACTTATGTGACCAAAAAAGCTTTTGAAACAGCGAAATTAGTTATGGGGCGTCGAAATATTGAATTTGACGAAACAGAAGCTGCAATCTTAGAACACATTTTTGAAGAAACTAAAAAATGGAGGAAAGATTAAATTAGATAATTAGGCAATCAGATAATGAGATAATTTGAAGAGCCGTTATTTGCGTAAGCAAATAACGGCTCTCGTTTTTTAAAGATAAAATTTGCATTTCAAAAATTATCTAATTGACTAATTATCTCATTTTCTAATTATCACATTGCCTAATTATCTAATTAATCTATCTTTGCACCACGAAAAAAATGGGTTATCAAATAAACGATTAACCGATTAAATAAATTCACAGAAGATAATGATTACAGTTAACGATATTTCGGTTCAGTTTGGTGGAACTACATTATTTAGCGATGTTTCTTTTGCTATCAATGAAAATGATAAAATTGCCCTTATGGGTAAAAATGGTGCGGGAAAATCGACACTTTTAAAAATAATTGCCGGTCAAAGTAAGCCTTCTACCGGAAGTGTTTCAACTCCGAAAGATGCCGTTGTGGCTTATTTGCCTCAGCATTTGTTAACAAAAGATGGTTCGACTGTAATGGAAGAAGCTTCTAAGGCTTTTGGAGAAATTTTTAAAATGAAAGCTGAAATCGATGAAATCAACGAGCAATTAACGGTTCGTACCGATTATGAAAGTGATGCTTACATGAAACTAATCGAGAGAGTTTCAGATTTAAGTGAGAAATACTATGCGATCGAAGAAGTAAACTACGAAGCCGAAGTTGAAAAAATATTAACAGGTTTAGGTTTTGAGCGCGAAGATTTTACTCGTCAGACTTCTGAATTTTCAGGAGGATGGAGAATGCGTATCGAATTGGCTAAAATTCTTCTTCAAAAACCGGATTTGATTTTATTGGATGAGCCAACCAATCACATGGATATTGAAAGTATTCAATGGTTGGAAGAGTTTTTGGTTAATTCGGCAAAAGCAGTAGTTGTGATTTCGCACGATAGAGCATTCGTAGATAATATTACGAATCGTACTATTGAGGTAACCATGGGAAGGATTTACGATTACAAAGCAAAATATTCTCATTATTTAGAATTGAGAAAAGACCGTCGTATACACCAACAAAAAGCATACGATGAGCAGCAAAAAATGATTGCTGATAACAGAGCTTTTATTGATCGTTTTAAAGGAACATTCTCAAAAACTGACGCCGTTCAGTCTCGTGTAAAAATGCTGGAGAAGCTTGAAATTGTTCAGGTTGATGAAGTAGATACTTCTGCATTGCGTTTGAAATTCCCGCCAGCGGCACGTTCCGGGCAATACCCTGTTATTGTAAAAGAAATGTCTAAGGCTTACGGAGACCATGTGGTGTTTAGAGATGCTAATGTTGTAATCGAACGCGGTCAGAAAGTAGCTTTTGTGGGGAAAAATGGAGAAGGAAAATCGACCATGATCAAAGCGATCATGAAAGAAATTGGCGTTGATTCCGGAAGTGTTGAGATTGGACATAATGCACAAATTGGATATTTTGCACAAAACCAAGCATCATTACTAGATGAGAATGCTACAATTTTTGAAACGATTGATGCTATTGCAGTAGGAGATATTCGTACTCAGATTAAAAATATTCTGGGAGCGTTTATGTTCCAAGGAGATGATATTACCAAAAAGGTAAAAGTGCTTTCAGGAGGAGAAAAAACTCGTTTGGCAATGATAAAACTATTGTTAGAGCCTGTAAACTTATTGATTCTGGATGAGCCTTCGAATCACCTGGACATGAAAACCAAAGATATTATTAAAGATGCCTTACGTGATTTCGACGGAACTTTAATTTTGGTTTCTCACGACCGTGATTTCTTAGATGGCTTAGCGACTAAAGTGTTTGAATTTGGAAACAAACGTGTAAAAGAACACTTTGAAGATGTTGCAGGATTCCTGGCACATAAGAAAATGGATTCTATGCGAGAAATCGAAAAGTAATTTTCGTTTACTCTTAAGATACAAAAGCACAGAGATTAAATTTCTGTGCTTTTTTTATGTCTCGTAGTAAAGGAATTAAATTTCTTTAAGTGCTTCTTTCTTTTTAAAGTATAAGGCAATGTAGGCGGCTATGGCACACACGAGTCCAATGATGATCATGTTGCGGATAGAGGCTGTGGTTTGTGAAAATGTACCGTTCTCTATAATTAATATTCTGAAAGCTTTTAAAAAATGGGTGAGTGGAATTACATTGGCAATGGCTTGTACAGTCTGTGGCATCTGACTTAAGGGCCAGGTAAAACCGCTTAGGATAAAGCTTGGTGTGGCTATTACCATTAAAATCTCGGTTGCTTTTAACTGATTCGGAACTACGATGCTGACCAGAATTCCGATGAAAGAAGCCGCCAGTACAAAAAAACCGGCAATAAAAGTAAGAGGCGCTAAGTTTTCGTAAAATGGCAGTCGGAACCACAACGTGAAGAGCCAGTAAATGATCCAGATTCCAAAGCTCATGATCAGATAGGGGATTATTTTTACTGCCAGCATTTTCAGAAGAGAAGGGCATTTTTTTACGAGGTCTTTAAAAGTTCCGTTTTCAAATTCTGATGCAAATGAAAGCGCCAGTCCTAATAGTAAAACCTGTTGAAGAACAGTCGCCAAAACCCCTGGCCAAAGAAAATACATATAATTAGTACTTCGGTTGTACTTTTTGATAAACGTAGTTTTGAAGGGTTCGTATTGTGAGGCAAGCAAGTTTTCCGGAACTCCTTGTTTTCTTAAGGTTTCGATTTGAACGCCGGCCTTTAAAGTGCCCAGACAAATTTGTATGGCTGTTGAGGCATAGTTAGCAGTGAGTACATTAGAGGTGTTAACGATAGTCGTAATTTCAGGATATTTTTTGGTGAGAGTCATTTTCTCAAAATCTTTCGGAATGATAACCACACAAGTGGCATCTTTTTGTATGGCAAGTTTAGAAAGATTGTTCTGGTCGTATAAAATAGATGAGACGGATAGTACTTCGTTGTCCTCAAACATCTGAATGGCTTTTGAGCTTAGCTCAGAACGGTCCTGATCGACTACAAGAATGGGTAAGTCGGTAACTTTGCCTTTTCCGTAAACGTAGCCTAATAAAACACCGTATAAAATAGGTGCACCGATAAAAAGGATTCTCAGGACTTTGTTTTTCCAGAACAATTGAAATTCCCGTTTAAGCAATGAAAAGAAATTTTGCATAGTTAATGAGATAAGGTGACAGTTGTTTTCGTAATCAGATCCTTGGTTTGCTCTATATTAACAGGTGTTATTTTTATTTCAAACAAGCTTTCCTGCATTTCATAATCAGGATAGGCCGTAGCAATATTTCCGTAGGCTCCCAGTTGTTTTATCGTTGAGATTCTTCCCTTAATGTTTTCTTTTTTATAGGGAACATGAACGGTAATTTCCTGTCCTTTTTTAAATTCGCCCAATTGATTTTCAGGAATCGTAAAGCGAAAATAGATACTGTTGTCGATATAACCATTAAATAAAGTATAACCGGGTAGGGCCAGTTCGCCAAGATTTAGGGTGATGGTTTCGATACTCATATTTTGAGGAGCAATGATGTAGCGTTCCTTGTTGGCGGTTTCTACTTCTTGCAACGCTCCAAGCGCACGATCCTGTTGTCCAAGTGCCATAGTTTGCTGTTCGATTCGGGCTCCTTTTTTAGCGTCGTCTAATTCTGCAATAACAGCGTTGTATTGTGCTTGTGCGCCTTGATATTTGGCGAAAGTTTCATCGTAAGTTTGCTGAGATATGAGAGAATCTTTAAGCATGTTGGTCAGTCGTCTGATTGATTTTTGTGCAAATTCGTATTGTTCTTTCAGTCCCGTTTTTTTAGCTTCCAATTGCTTGATCTGGTTTTCGGTGGCTCCTTTTACAGCCATTTTGTATTGTGCCTTTGCGGAGACAACAGCTCCCTCGGCCTGACTTTTTTTAGCGTCTACTTCAGGAATATCCAGAACAGCGAGCGTGTCTCCTTTTTGAACCAAATCGCCTTCTTTGACCCATATTTTTAAAATCTTGCCCGGAATTTTACTCACAACGGCAATTTGTTCTTTTTCGATTTTTCCCTGAATTAAATTTCCTTTTTCTGTCTTTTGACAGGCTGTGAAAAGAAAAATGATTGCGGTGCTAATGATTGCTTTTTTCATAAAACAAAACTTTTATTTGGATAGTTTTTTCGACAGATCGCCAGTGGCAATTATGGTTTCAATAGCGGCAAGTCTCTGTTCAATTAAAGTGGTGGTTTTATTTACTGCCGCTTTATAAGAATCGTTTTCTGCTTCAAGTCGTTCCGATATGTTGATGAGACCTTCTTTGTATTGTTTTATAGCCAGGTTCAAATTATTACTGGCAACTTTTTCCTGTTGCTGAGTGATGTCTATTTTTTGAGTCAGAACCGTATAATCAACAAGATTTTTTTCAAGAAGAAGCTCAAGTTTTTCTTTCGTATCATCAATTTGATTTTGTACCTGTTCAATATTAATCTTCGCTTCATGTACTTTGTGCTTTCTTTCAAAGCCGGAAAAGACTTCCCATTTCATAGCTGCTCCCACAATCCAGTTCTGACTTATGGTCAGTTCATTAAGACCTAAATATAAGGCCTGATTGATTCCTGTAACGATGGGGGTCGTAGCATTGGCGTTGAATAAACTTGAATAGGATACACCTCCAAAAGCTCCGAGCGTGGGTAAGTAAGTTCCTTTTTCCTTCTTTAATAAATATTCATAAGCCGATTTGAAAGATTCTAAAGCTTTTATTTCCTGCTTGTTTTGTGTGCTTAATTTCTCGTCAGTAATCAGATAAGGTGTTAAGGTATACTGAACATGATCTATCTCGCTAATTGAATAACCGGTTAAATATTGAATTTTTTTATAAATTAATTTTCGTTTTCCATCCAGTTCAATCTTTTTGGAGGAAAGTTCCAGTGCTGCTAGTTTGATCTTATCCCTGTCATACGGAATGGCAAGTCCTTGTTCAATTGCTTTTGTAACACGTTTGGTTTCCGTATCCAGTCGGTTTTCGCTTTCTTTAATAAGTTTGTCTATTACTTTTAGTAGTTCCAGTTGGTCAAAGGTGTTGATGACCTCTTTTGTGATGGCATCTTTTTCGGTTTCTTTTAAAAATACCGTTCCTTTCGTTTTCTCTTTGATGGCTTTCGCTCCGTTTGGGATTTGCATGCCGCTGAATAGTACCGTTTTAGCCATGACACTTCCTGTAAAAATGTTGCCGTAGTTTTTAAAAGCGGTTTTTCCGTCAAACAAAGGATAGTTTACAATCGGAATGGTAGCCGTAGGAAGATCGACTGTAAGTTTGTTATCAAAATAAGAATATAAGGCACTGGCTTCAACAGTTGGAATGTATTTGTTCCAGACGCCTTTCTCCTGAAGATTTAATTTTTCAATATCTAAATCTTTATTTTTTAAAGAAGTACTTTTTTCAATAGCCTTCTGAATGGCTTCTTCCAGAGTTGAAGAAACTGCAATCTGACTTTGTACAGAGTGGAAAGAAAGAAAAACAAGAAAAGGGAGTAAGTGTTTTTTCATTACATTTTTTATTTCTGTTATTGGACAAATCATGAAACAGGTTTTGTAAGATAGTACAAGAAATGGGGAGGAATCGAGAGAGCGATTATTACAAAGTTAAGAATATAAGTCTTACATTATCAAGGTTGAAGGAATTAAAAAGTGAACAGTGATTAAAATTTTTTTAGTATTTTATGTTTGGTTAACAGAAAGTTACTATGTTGTGTCGAAGTTTGTATGTTTTTTCATATCTTAGTAAATGTGTTTTCAAATTAACTTATTTTTAACATGAAAAGAGGTCTTTTGTTTTTGACAGTTTTGGTAACTCATTTATTTAGTTTTCCGTTGTTTTCACAAAATGATAACGAACCGGTTGCTCTGGGTTTGCCTGGAGATAATCTTAATTTGTACGCTGTTTTGGATGTTTTTCAGAAATCAAAAACTTTAGAAGAATTTGAAAAAGTCTTAAATGAACAGGATAGTAAGGTAAATAATCTGGACTTGAATAATGACGGCGAGATTGATTATATCGAAATCGAAAGTCAAAAGAAAGGGAATACACATGTGATTGTACTTCAGGTAGCAGTAAACAGCACAGAGAAGCAGGACGTTGCTGTTATTGAGGTAGATAAAGATAAAAAGAATAATGTACATGTTCAGATCATAGGAGATAAGGATTTGTACGGCAAAAATTATATTGTAGAACCTTCAGACACTACAGCCGGAACACCTAATCCCGGATATAAAGGAGATGCTCCTGTAATTGTAAATAATAACACAGTCAATAATTATAATACAACAGCCGGTAATCCGGGTTATGTGACAACAAACATAAACGTGTGGCCGGTAGTATTGTATTTGTTTTCTCCAGTATATGTAGTGTACCGATCTCCATGGTATTGGGGATATTATCCTCCTTATTGGCGTCCGTGGCGCCCGGTTTATTATCATGATTATTGGGGATATCATAGGCATTACTATGGAAATCCTTATTATAGAAGAACTGTCAATATAAGAAACCAGCGCTATTATAATAATTATACAACCAGAAGAAATTCATCGGCTGTGGTTCGAGATTATAGAAGCAGCGGCCGTTACAATACAACTTACAACGGAAGGGATTATAAGAGACCTGCTCCGGTTACCAATACAAGACCAACGAGACCCGTTACCACCCGTCCCGTCAATCCGTCAACAAGACCGGTAACACGTCCGACAAATCCCTCAACGACGAGACCAACAACGCGGCCGGTGACCCCAACAAATCCATCAACCCGACCAGTGACGAGACCATCTCAGCCAGTGAATCGGCCTACAAATCCAACTACAAGATCAACGACCCGGCCGGTAACACGTCCTGCGACCCGACCGGCAGGTAATAGAAGTATAGCAGCGCCACCAAATTCCAATCGTGGTTCTGGTGCCAATAGAAGGTAAGGTTAAATTATAAATATTAGACTAATTTCTGATTTACAGCATTTATGAATAAAACTCTACTACTAAAAATTATTTTTTTCTTTATAATGTCATTTTTTATGAATGCGCAAACAGCCGCTGATAAGGAAAGTGATGTTAAATACCCACAATTTCAGTTAAAAGGGCTTTTTCAAGCGCGTTATTTGGAAAGTACCGGTAAAAATGTTGATGTTTTGGGAGCTCATCATTCTACAGGTCAAGTAACACAAAGCTCCTTTGATATTAAAAGAATGCGTGTTGGACTCAATACCAAATTAAGCGAAGCCACAGAAGTCGTAATTCTGGTAAATCTTGCCGATTTTAAATCTGATCCCAAATCTAAAGTTCTTGAAAATGCTTACGGAAAATATACTTTTAGTAAATATTTAGCCTTGACAGGAGGGCAGTTCCGTCCTGCTTTTGGTATAGAAGAGCTGGTGCCTGTTGATATTATAAAGTCATTTGATTTTTCCAATCAGTACTATGAATTTGGTAAAAACGGATGGACAAGTTTTCAAATTGGAGCTTCGGCAACGGGAGCTTTCGATATTGGAAAGATTCCTGTTAACTATGCCGTTTCTGTTTTAAATGGTAATGGGAAAAATCAGGAAATGGATAACGATAACGGAAAATTGTACACGACCAGATGGGGTTTTGGTCTGTCTAAAGAACACAAGATCAATCTGGGTCTAAATGGCGGAATCGGGAAAAGATCCAATCAGAAAGTTTTCGCTTTAGGGATTGATATTACCAGTGATTTTAAGCTTACCGACAGGCTGACTTTTGATTTGCAGATTGAATACAAGCAGGGGACCAATCATAATTTGTATTTTTCATTACCTGCAGATGCCAGAACGTCAAATGTTGACGATTATCAAATGCGGGGAATTTACTTCTTACCCAATTTGCGATATTTGGTCGATTATAAAAAATTAACTTCACTGGAACTGTCTTGTCGTTTTGAATCATTTGACAATAATTACAAAGTCAATTCAAATGTACGTCAGACGTATACGCCTATGTTGAGTCTTGAGTTTGGGAAAGCTTATACGGGACGAATAGAATTGGGATTTGAAATTGATCGTTTTGACAAAAATATTCCCGACACCTCATTTTATAATGACAACTTGTTTTTGCTTCAGTTACAACTCCGACTATAACACAATTTAATTTCCTTTTTTATGAAAGAAGTACAAATACCTCAAACGCTGATTACACTTGCCGCTGGACTTGCAATTTGGTTTATTCCGGCACCGGATGGTGTTGTTGCAGAAGCCTGGCATTTGTTTGCCATTTTTGTGGCAACCATTCTTGGAATCATTTTAAAAGCAGCTCCTATGGGTACTATGTGTATGATTGCGATCGCATTAACCGCTTTTACACAGGTGCTGGCTCCCGGAGATGCGGGAAAATCGATCACTTTGGCTTTGAAAGGCTTTGGTGATAAGGTAATTTGGCTTATCGGAATTTCGTTTTTTATTGCGAGAGGATTTATCAAAACAGGTTTGGGGAACAGAATTGCTTTTTTGTTTATCAGGATATTTGGGAAAAGTTCACTTGGATTGGCTTATGGTCTTGGACTTGCCGATTTAGTTTTGGCCCCTGCGGTGCCAAGTAATACGGCAAGAGGAGGTGGGATCATTTATCCTATTATGAAATCAATGTCGATGAGTTTTGGTTCGATGCCGGATCAGCCCGAAACACACCGAAAATTAGGATCGTATCTTACCCTGAGCAGTTACAATGCAAATCTGATCGCATCATCAATGTTTTTAACAGGAACGGCAAGTAACCCAATGTGCCAGAAGTTTGCGTTGAATCTTGGAATTAAAATTAGCTGGATTTCATGGGCGACAGCTGCGATAGTTCCGGGTCTGGTAGCTTTTTTCGTAATTCCTTTGGTATTGTACAAGATTTATCCGCCTGAATTGAAAAAAACAGGAGATGCTCCGCAAATAGCAGCTCAGAAACTAAAAGAAATGGGGGCGATCACGCGTAACGAATGGATGATGCTCTTAACCTTTTTTATTCTGTTGTTTCTTTGGATGACTGGCGATCTGTTTTCTATTGATGCGACAACTACTGCTTTTATCGGTTTGGTTATTTTATTATTGACTTCGGTATTAACCTGGGATGATGTAAAAGCCGAAAAAGGAGCCTGGGACACCATAGTGTGGTTCTCGGTTTTAGTTATGATGGCGAGCTCCCTCAATGAACTTGGATTTATTGGCTGGTTTAGCGACGTGGTAAAAGCTGAAATAGGAGGTTTGAGCTGGCAAATGGCATTTCCTATTATTGTATTGGTATACTTTTTTAGTCATTACCTTTTTGCAAGTGCAACAGCTCACGTGGCTGCTATGTATGCTGCATTATTGGGTGTTGGAATTTCACTTGGAATTCCGGGCTTGCTATTGGCTTTTATGTTGGGATTTGTAGGTTCTATTTACGGAACTTTAACCCATTACGGACATGGGCCGGCACCAGTTTTCTTCGGAAGCGGTTATGTCGATCTGAAAAGCTGGTGGGTCAAAGGCTTGATAACCGGTCTGGTTATGCTCTTTATTTATATGGTAATAGGAGGATTGTGGCTCCGGTTAATTGGGGATTTCTAAATACGGATTCCCGGAGGAAGTAATTCTTTGTATTCCGGATTCTTTTTAATAAACAATACAATTTTTGGATGGATAGGCATTATTCTGAATTTCTTTTCGCTAACCACTTCCATGATGCCTTTTAGTAAAGTGTCAATTGTAGCTGGATTATCAAAGCCTTCAGGGGAGTTGATTTTGGTTAAGAAAATTTTCTTTTCCTGAAAAGAATACTCCACAGAAAGTAAGCCTTCAGGGACTATGGTTTCAAATTGTCTTGCAAAAGTATTGTCTTTGATTTCCATAGTTTCAATGTGTTCCATATTTGTCATGTTTTGGGGGATTGAATTAAAAAAAATAATAGAAAAGAACATTTGGTAATTTTATAAAGAACATTCTGGAAAAAATGTTTCAATATAAGTTAACAGGATTGCAAAGTTAATCATTTGATTTTCAATATGAAATTATTTTTTTATTCCTTAGAATAGTTCTGAATTGTGCATGTTTACTGCTTTTGTTTCGTTCGGGGAGTAATTTATGGTGTAAGATTTGCATTGGATATTGCTAAAAAAAGTAATTTTAGCTTAAAAAAAGCGGTAACCTTAAATTCTCTTGCAGTCAAATGAGTAAAATTCCTGTATATTTTATGCCCGGTCTTGCGGCTAGTCCCGCTATTTTTGAGAGAATCAGTTTAGACGAGTCTGTTTTTGAAATGTGTTTGCTGGAATGGGAGATTCCGCAGCCAAAAGAATCTTTATCAGATTATGCTCTTCGAATTTCTAAAAATATTAAACATGAGAATCCGGTCCTGGTAGGGGTTTCTTTTGGAGGTGTTTTGGTTCAGGAAATAGCAAAACATATTAATGCCCGAAAAGTAATTATTATTTCGAGTGTAAGAAGTAATAAAGAATTTCCAAGGCGAATGAAAATCGGAAAAACAACAAAAGCGTATAAGCTTATTCCGATGAAGTTAATTTTGAATATCGAAAATCTGGCGAAATATTCTTTTGGAGAAAAAGTAAACAAACGTATTAAGTTGTATGAAAAGTTTCTCGCAGTACGGGATCTCAATTATTTGCAATGGGCGGTCGAATCGATTATTTTATGGAACAGAAGTGAAATCGATCCTAAAGTGATTCATATTCACGGAGATCAGGATGATGTTTTTCCTATAAAGTATATTAATAGCTGCATTGTAGTCAAGGGAGGAACACATATTATGATTCTTAATAAATACAAATGGCTGAATGAAAATCTGCCTTCGATCATCTTGGAAAACTAAAGTTTCAGTTTTTTTAAGTTTCAAGTTTCAAGTTTCAAGTTTTTAGGTTTTTACGAGTAATATTGTTATCCCTCATTCCTCGGGATGACAATATTGAGCGAAATGACAAATTCAACGTTAATCTTTATATTAGAAAGAAGATCTAAATAAAAAATCCCAAACTCTTGTGGAATTTGGGATTTAAAATATTGTAATTGAAAAATTAGATTTTTTTCATTTGCTCTTTCATCATCGAGATTTGCTCTTTTAGCATTCCTTGTTTGTCTAATTTTTTAGCTTCGTTTAATAGATTAGTCGCTTCAAGCTTTCTTCTGCGTGACATTGCAACTCCGGCAAGGTTTAATTTTGCAACTGCAAGATCCATATCCATTGATAATCCAAGCTCGATTGCTTTTTTGAAATGTTTCTCAGCCAGATTGATATTGGTTTGAGATAACATGATACCGTGCAGGTAATTGAAGTATCCTTGTTGTTTTCTTACTAAGGCAGCTTCAGGGTTTTTGATATAAGCAAGCCATTTTTTAGCTCCTTCAAAGTCTTGTTTTCTTAATTTAAGGAAGGCTAAAAGGATAAATTCGTTTTTGAAGTAAAGAAATATAGGAATTGCAGTTAATAATATAAGGAAAATACCATTCCCGATATTACTCTCTGTAAATTGCCAAATACCAGCGACTACAAGAAGTCCGGCTAAAATAAGTTTAATATTTTTGTGAAACATAATTATTGTAAATTTGTGATTGCAAAGATAGCAAAAGGAATTAAAAATATTTTTATAAAACTACTTGCCAGAAAAAAAAGTCTTTGTATATTTGCACTCGGTTTTGGAATAATGATATTCAAAAACAGAAAAAGATATTAGATACCATTTTAAAGATACAAAACAATGAGCAAAAGAACATTTCAACCATCGAAAAGAAAAAGAAGAAATAAGCACGGATTTATGGACAGAATGGCTTCAGCGAATGGAAGAAAAGTTCTGGCGCGTAGAAGAGCAAAAGGAAGACATAAATTAACTGTTTCTAGCGAACCTAGACACAAGAAATAATGTTTCTATAAACATAAATAAGGCGTTACTTTTTTAGTATCGCCTTTTTTTATACCTTGTCGGTAAAAAAATCTGCAACGTTCTAGTTTAGAATACACTACGAATGTTTTTTAAAGTACTTTTATAATAACTACACAATACAAATAAAATGCCTAAAGACACATCAATAAAATCAGTTTTAATAATAGGGTCAGGACCTATTGTTATTGGTCAAGCTTGCGAATTTGACTATGCAGGTTCTCAATCTGCACGTTCTATTCGTGAAGAAGGGATTGAAGTTATCTTGATAAACTCGAATCCAGCAACAATTATGACCGATCCAAGTATGGCCGATCATATTTACTTGAAACCATTAACTACAAAATCGATTATTGAAATTCTGAAAGAACATCCGCAAATTGATGCCGTTTTGCCTACAATGGGAGGACAAACTGCACTGAACTTGTGTTTGGAAGCTGAAGAAAAAGGAATTTGGCAGGATTTCGGAGTGAGATTAATTGGAGTTGATGTCAACGCAATTAATATTACAGAAGACAGAGAGCAGTTCAAACAGCTTTTAGAAAGAATAAATGTACCAACTGCACCTGCAAAAACAGCTACTTCTTATTTAGAAGGTAAAGAAATTGCACAGGAGTTTGGTTTTCCGTTAGTAATTCGTCCTTCTTTTACCCTTGGAGGAACCGGAGCTGCGGTAGTTTATAAAAAAGAAGATTTTGATGAACTTTTAACCAGAGGTCTTGAGGCTTCTCCAATACATGAAGTTTTAATTGATAAAGCTTTAATGGGATGGAAAGAGTACGAGTTAGAGCTTTTAAGAGATAAAAATGATAATGTTGTGATCATCTGTTCAATCGAAAATATGGACCCAATGGGAATCCATACCGGAGATTCGATTACAGTTGCGCCGGCGATGACATTATCGGATACAACATTCCAAAAATTACGTGACTATGCAATCCTGATGATGCGTAGTATCGGAAATTTTGCAGGAGGCTGTAACGTACAGTTTGCAGTTTCACCAGATGAAAAAGAAGATATCGTAGCGATCGAGATCAACCCTCGTGTGTCCCGTTCATCGGCTTTAGCATCAAAAGCAACAGGGTACCCGATTGCTAAAATCGCTTCTAAACTGGCTTTAGGATACAACTTAGACGAATTGCAAAATCAAATTACAAAATCAACTTCGGCTCTTTTTGAACCAACTTTAGATTATGTAATCGTAAAAATACCACGTTGGAACTTTGATAAATTTGAAGGTGCCGACAGAACTTTAGGACTTCAAATGAAATCTGTTGGA
Source organism: Flavobacterium sp. N502540 (assembly GCF_025947365.1). Taxonomy (NCBI): domain Bacteria; kingdom Pseudomonadati; phylum Bacteroidota; class Flavobacteriia; order Flavobacteriales; family Flavobacteriaceae; genus Flavobacterium; species Flavobacterium sp. N502540. The sequence goes on along the minus strand of NZ_CP110012.1, from coordinate 692,940 downwards.
GAGGTAATGGGAATCGGACGTTCGTTCCAGGAAGCATTACACAAAGCCACCCAATCTTTAGAAATTAAAAGAAACGGTTTAGGAGCTGACGGAAAAGGATATAAAAACTACGAGCAGATTATCGAAAAACTGACTTTTGCAAGTTGGGATCGTGTTTTCGTAATTTATGATGCCATCGCAATGGGAATTCCGTTGAGCCGTATTCATGAAATCACAAAAATCGATATGTGGTTCCTGAAACAATACGAGGAACTTTATACTTTAGAGAAAGAAATTTCAAATTATAAAATAGCGACTCTTCCAAAAGAGCTTTTATTGGAAGCCAAACAAAAAGGTTTCGCCGACAGACAAATTGCACACATGATGAATTGTCTGGAAAGTGAAGTGCATACTTTACGTATGGACAAAAATATCAACCGTGTGTTTAAACTGGTAGATACCTGTGCGGCTGAGTTTAAAGCTAAAACACCATATTACTACTCGACTTTTGAGGCAGAAATTGAAAAAGCAAACGGGGAGCGTTATGTAGATAACGAAAGTATTGTAACAGAGAAAAAGAAAATCATCGTTTTAGGTTCAGGACCAAACAGAATTGGACAGGGAATTGAGTTTGATTATTCTTGTGTACACGGAGTTTTAGCAGCCAAAGAGTGTGGCTACGAAACCATCATGATCAACTGTAATCCTGAAACGGTTTCGACTGATTTTGATACGGCGGATAAACTATACTTTGAACCGGTTTTCTGGGAACATATTTACGACATCATTCAGCATGAGAAACCGGAAGGTGTTATCGTACAGTTAGGCGGGCAGACCGCTTTGAAACTGGCAGAAAAATTATCTAAATACGGTGTAAAAATCATCGGAACCAGTTTTGATGCACTTGATTTAGCCGAAGACAGAGGAAGATTCTCAGATTTATTGAGAGAATTACACATTCCTTTCCCACAATTCGGAATTGCAGAAACGGCTGATGAAGCTTCTGCACTGGCAGATCAGTTGGATTTCCCACTATTAATTCGTCCTTCTTATGTATTAGGAGGTCAGGGAATGAAAATCGTAATCAACAAGAAAGAGTTAGAGGAGCATGTGATCAATTTATTGAAAACTATCCCTGGAAATAAACTGCTTTTAGACCACTATTTAGCCGGAGCAATTGAAGCGGAAGCGGATGCGATTTGTGATGCAGACGGAAACGTTTACATTATCGGAATTATGGAGCATATCGAACCTTGCGGAGTTCACTCCGGAGACAGTAATGCTACTTTGCCTCCTTTTAACTTAGGAGAATTCGTAATGCAGCAGATTAAAGATCACACTAAGAAAATTGCGAGAGCTTTAAAAACAGTAGGTCTGATCAACATTCAGTTTGCGATAAAAGACGATACCGTTTACATTATCGAAGCAAATCCAAGAGCGTCCAGAACAGTACCGTTTATCGCTAAAGCTTATGGTGAGCCTTATGTGAACTACGCTACCAAAGTAATGTTAGGGCACAATAAAGTAACTGATTTTGACTTCAACCCACAATTGAAAGGATATGCGATTAAACAACCGGTCTTCTCATTCAGTAAATTCCACAATGTAAACAAAGCATTAGGACCTGAAATGAAATCGACAGGAGAGAGTATCTTGTTTATTGATGATCTAAAAGACGATCAGTTCTACGAATTGTACTCCAGAAGAAAAATGTATTTGAGTAAATAATCTCAAGTTTTGTTATAAAAGAAAAGCTCCAGTTATGGAGCTTTTTTTTGTTTAATTGTTTAGCACATTAAAGTTTTGTTCTAGTTTTTGGATCAATTTGACATATAGCGATTTATATATTAACCATATGATATAGGTAAGTAGGGAAAGAAAGAAAATTAGAATACTATAAAAAAGAAATTGATTGCTTCCTAAATGATTTTGACATGGAAAATGTTCGTACAAAGATTTATTTTCTAAAAGTAAATAGGCATAGACAAGGTAATTTAAGTTAAAAATGATTAAACTTATGATAAGGATTTTTTTTACAATTGAATTTAAATTTAAATTTAAATGAAGTGTTTTTTTAAATTCGGAATATTCAATATTGAGGTTTTTTAAGTTTAAAATTTCCCATGTTTTTTTTAAAAACACTTAACCGGGTATTATTTTTCATAGCTAATTTTTATAATTAGTATCTTTTTTTCTTTCAAAAAAATACAGTTTAAGAAAACATAGTCAGTATCATAGTGTTTTCTGTATGATAGTGATTATGGGACAATGTTTAGTTAGGAGATCTGTTAAAATAAGTACAAGTTGTAAATTACACCTTAACTTTGACTTCGATTCCCTTTACCCTTACTACATCCAATGTCTAAGTAAATTAAATGCAGCAACTCCAATTAATAGCGGCGTAATAATATAAAACACTACCACAGTTCTCAAGAAAACGAAAACAAACGCTTTCTGATTTTTCTATGCAAAAAGGGAAGTGCTTTTTTTAAAAATCTAAACAATAAACAAAAGAACAACATTGGAATAAACAATCTGCTAAAATCAATAAATGAAAGCTTGGAGTTTTCAAATACTATATCTTTAATTAATCTTATAAAGTTTTGTGGGAAATATAAAATGGAATAAGGGTCTTTTATAACGATAAAATAAAAGAAGTACAAAAGCGTGCTGTAATTAAATAACCCATAAACGAGTAAAAAATAATCTTTAGCTTTCCAATCTGCTTTAGAATTAAAAACTTGTTTTACTTTTAATGTTGAATGAAACATCAAATTGGGTAGTTCAATAGCATCTGATAAAACCCAATATCCATCGCTTCTGGCAAAAGGATATAGGTTATAAAGCGATAAAGCAGAAAAAACGCAAGCTAGAATAATTAAATGCTGGTTATTCAGCAATAACCCGATAAAGACTAAAAAAGCAGCATATATAAACTCAAAATAAATCCCCGCCAAATTAACTATAATCCTTTCCTTTTTAGGAAGCTTCCATATATCGGTAACATCTGCAAAATAAACGGGCATAAACAAATAAAACCCTCCTCCAATACCGCCATGATTAGCGCCATAGTAATGCGCTGCAGCGGCGTGTCCAAACTCATGAAATGTTACACCAATGAAACTTAATAAAATAAAAAAGGTCCATTCATTTCTTGTAATGCTTGTTTGAAAAATCTCTTCATTTAACGTGACAAAACAAGTAAGTAAAACTAAAACGGATAACATAGACATACTCCAGAGAACACTTGGAAAGAATAAAATTCTTAGAAAAGATGTTAATTTTGCAACCGTTTTTTTATTTATTATTATAAAACTTAACTTCAAATAATCGGGTGTTAAATTGGATTTTACAGTGACAGCAGCATCTTCTATAATTCCAAATAGAGCCAATTTATGATATAAAAAATCGTAAGCAAAATCAGTGGTAATACACGAATTGTACTTTAGATTGTATTCGGACACGATAATTTCTAGCTCTTTTCGATTGTCAATTAATTGTATGAAATTGTACAGGTCATGAGAGATTTTTATTCGATGATTGTATTTCTCCTCATGGATAAAAAAATCACTTTTACCTATGGGATTAAATGTTATATCTTTAGAAAGTACCGGAATCATATTTTTGTATATAGCTTGTTAAAAAATTTAAAATTGCAGCTGTTGTAAAAAGCCTTCCAAATTCATTTGCACGAACATTCATCCCATAATTTGCAACTGGGAAATAAGTATTTGAGGGGATTACGACATTTGCATAGGGCATTTGCAGGGAATGAGATTCTTTCCATGAACCATCAGTATATTGCATATCTAAAAGATAATTTACTCCTTTTTTTATTTGTTTCTCCAAATTGCCGTCATCTCCCAGCAATAAAATTTCTAAAGCTAATCCTGTATAAAAATAATTTTCACCATATTTATCTGAAAAACTACCATTTTTATTCTGTTTTTCTTTTATTTTACTAATGATAGAATCTAGCTTCTCTTTCTCATTTAGTAGTTTGTAGGTTTTAGACAAATAATAATAGGTATAAATATCACTTGTCCACCAATAGGAATTTAGTTTCTTAAAATTGCTATCAAAATAGGATTTAACTCTTAGAAAAGACTCTTCATTTTTGTCTTGATTGGCCAGAAAGTAGAAACTTACAGCGCTAACACAATCATGTACGCTTAACCATCCTTTAATATTAACTTCCTCTTTCTCATTGAGCAACGTGAGGATTTTACTATCACGAGAATAAGTAGAAAAGCCCCCGTTTTCTTTTTGAAACAGCATCTTCCATTTATTTAAAAGCGTTGTTGATATCTTTTTGCCATTGTATAAATAAGATAAAAAAGCAAAATTTGTTGAGTCGGCATCTTCAGTCCAAGTAGTATTATAATCCCACAATTCGTTTATAGTGTTTTGGCTTAAAAAAGACAAAGCGTCTGAAATCTCTTTTTAAAAACTAATTTTAAATGTGGGTTAGCAGATATTTTAGATAGGATAAATGATGTCGACCAAACAGTACTAATACCACCCTGATTGATATATTCGTGCCATGAGCCATTATCTTTTTGTTTCGATTTTATAAACTGGATTGCCAGCGGTATAGATTCTTTAATGGAATTTGATACTACAATTTTTTTAGACATGTTTATTTCTGTTACTAAAACTTCTAAATAATTTTCAAATTCATAGATGGCTTTACTAAAAGCTTTTTTGAAATCTTCCACTATTTCCTTCCATTTTGGAACATCTATATCTTTGACAATGTTCAAAGATTTGTCACAATATTCAATTCCTAACAGAAACATTTGTTTGGAAATCCCCCTTAAATAGAGATATTTTTCCAGTATTGCAGGATCCTTTTCGGTTAGGTTTTCTTTTTTTAAAAGAGCAACAGCCCAATTAAATTGCCCATTTACAATATCTTCTTTTAAATCTTTTACATCATCATTTAGTTGAAAGGCAACAGAAAAGTATTTATGAGAAAGATGCAGTTTTTCATATAACGTAGTATCACAATTACTATCAAGGCTATACAAACAATCTATCGCAACTTTACCAAATGCAGATTTTTGATCTGCTAAAATTTCATATTCTTTTATTGTTACGATTTTCTTCTTAAATAGTTCTTTTTCTAATAAAACCGCTTGAAAATATTCGTTTTTTCTGGAATTCCATAATTCCCAAAAAGGATGTTTCAAACCAAACAGATGTGTTAATAATTTTATGCTTTCTTCCTGGCAAACGGATATTAAAGGGAATACAGATAGTTCTTTTTCATCTATTAGATCATCAACATACAATGTTGACTGATAACAAAAATATCCAGCTATATTGAGCAAATCGAGGCTGCTTTTTTTTATAGCAAAAACATTTGCAAAAAGAGAAGGGTAGTTTTGATAGTAAACAGGGTTGGCATTTATAAAATCAATGTTCAAAATTCGTTTTTTGAAAACATCTGATATATCCAACCCCTCCACATAATTTTTAAATTTCATTTTTATTGTTAATTGTGATCATCAAAAAAGGGAACATAATTGCTCCCTTTTTTGATGATCATTTTTTTATCTTATTTTTTCAAGTTTTCTTAAATTTCTATAAAAAGAAGAGGAGATCAGAACAAGGGATCATATTTCCTACTTTTATTACTTGTCCAACTAGCAAATTCATATCTTTTCTCCAATTCTTCTACTTGAAATTTTTCGATTATTTTTTTTTCTGTTTCCATTTTATACAGTTTTTAATGTTAAAAATTATATTTAGTGTACCTACTCTTATACTTGATTTAAAATAAATCAGTGACTACTACCTGGTGATGATTTTCCCATGTTCTTTGAAAAATTGTTCCAAGAACTAAATTCAAATCTTCTTTCCAGTTCTTCAATCTTAAATTTTTCTAATAACTTTTTTTCTTTTTCTGTTTTCATGTTTCTTATTATTTTAATTAACACTATTATTCTGATTTATTTGCCAAATCTAACACATTAATTTTTAAATTTTTCACCGTTTTAAATAATCGGTGTAATATTGTAATATCTGGTCATGATATTGTAATATCTGACAGATACAAGGACTTTCAATCTCAAACAATTCTATACCTAGTTTTATGTAACCTTATGCAACCACCTGTTGAATCTGCTTTTCTCTAGCATATTGGAAATAAATCCATACTGTTTCATAAACTTTATCTCAAACGAATGATTCCATATTTACCTAAAAAAACAAACACTTAAACTATATATTTTGCAATTACAACCAGTAATTACAATAGAAACACAACCTATTATCTACGCGATTAACTTTGCAAAAAAGCTATAATCAATCGATTAACCTTATTCCAGTAAAGATAATCTCTCATAAAGGACTTAAAATTATTCTGAATAACTAGCATTGATAATACTTTATCTCAGGCAATTTTAGATATTTATCCTTCCCAAGTATTTCTTTAAGCTCTCCAAGCAATCACAATAAATTAAAGAAAACATACAACTCTGATAAGTACATGACAAATAAAAGCTTTATAGCGAAGCTTCTAATCCAATCTGACTTTGTTTTTGCGACTAGCATAACAAGTTTAGCGATTATTAAAGGAAATTGATTAGTTCTTAGTATGACTTAACTTTAATAAAAAAAGCTCCAGTTGTGGAGCTTTTTTTAGTTTAAGGAGGTGTTTAATTGATTGTAATCTTTTTAGAAGTATTGTTAATTTTTAAAATATAATTTCCGGAAGTTAAAGCCGGTAAAGCGATTTTATCTTCTTTGACTTCAGAAGGTTTGTAGCTTTTAAGTAGGTGTCCGGTAAGGTCGAATAATTGGATTGATTCAACAACTTCATTTTTACTATCAATAGACAAATAGTCGCTTGCAGGATTTGGGTAGACTATAATGTCTTTGGTAATAGATTTGGTGGCGTTCTCAACTCCCAGAATTTGAGTTGCTATTTTTACTACTTTACTTTGGCTTTCTATATATAAACTTGCATAAAGATTTCCATTGTAAATAGTTATTCCATTAATTCTATTGTAGGTAGGAACATTGTAAAATAGTATTGGCTTACTATTTACATCATCAGCAGGTAAACGAAAAATTTTAGCAGAATAATCATCTGTAGTTGCAGAAATATATAAGTCACCATTTGAAGCAAAAGAGAGGTATCCATTTTTTTTTATTTGTGATGTCTTTTCAAAAGTCGCAGGAATTTTTGTAAGGACACCGGCTGGATTTATTTTTCTAAGGGGATTATTACCATCACCTTCATCAATAACGAATAAATTTCCTGCCTTATCAAAAGTTAATCCTGATGGGGATTTAAGAGTAGCAGGATCTGAAAAAAAGGTGCTAATTTCTCCTGTTGTACTTATTTTTTGAATTTTCCCGGTCCTTTCTGAATAAAAAACGTTTCCCGTTGCATCGATAGCAATTCCCCATATGTCTGCAGGAGTAGTATAACTTGTTACATCGCCGTCAGGGGTTATTTTGGTAACTTCGTTTTCACCTGAAAAAGTTTCATAATCATTACTAGTACGACTGATTACCCAAAAATTTTTGTTAGTATCAAGAGCTATTTGCCTAGGAAATTTTTTTAATGAAATAAAAGTACTTTGAACCAGATTTGGAGTTATTTTGGTAATTCCTAAAGAATTATGATAATCATTATTAGCAACATATAAGTTTCCAGTTGAATCAAACACAAGACCAAATGGGATGTCGTATGGCTTTATAGGAAATTCTGTAAAATAATCTGTAGCGGTTTGTGCATTAAGGCCAAAGGCTGATAATAAAGCTAAGAGGAGAATTTTTTTCATAAAATAAAGTATTTACTTACAAAAATAGTTTTATCAGGAATAATCTTTTATTTATTTGTAATAAATGGAGGTAATGATGTAATTTCCGGCAAGAAAACGGATTTATCTGGTAGCTGAAATTGTTTAGTGAAACAATAGTAAAAGATGTTGTAAATAATTTTAACCACAAAAAAAAGCTTCAATTAAGAAGCTTTTTATGGTTAATTTTGGAAGTTGTTTTTGATTAATTCTAGTTAAAATATTATTCATTTGAAGAGTACGCCATATTGTCTCTCGTGTTTTTTTGTACCGAAATAGCTCCAAAAAGAGCCAATAAAAAAGCAAAAGCATAAAAACCTTTTTCACTTGGTAAGATCGTAGCATTCCATAGGCCAACGATTAGTAATACAATAGATAAAAGAGTTCCGAACCAGCAGATTCCATAATACATATCGGTTACCGGAAGTTTTTCCAGCCTGTCTCTCACACTTTTTTGTAAGGAGACAACGGCAAAAAGGCCAAACATTAAAACGGTGAAATAATATCCTTTTTCGTTTAAAAGCATTTCGGCTCTTGCAAGTCCTACTATAAATCCAACTGTTCCTGCTCCAAGAGCTACCCATGATGCCGCTATAAAGGCGTTCGACGTTTTTTGTACCATACTTAGTTTAATAATTTTGTTTTGGTTGATGAACAAATATAGATAAATTCAGGTCATCTCAAAACAAACGCAAGCAATATTATTCAGTATAATCTTCTAAAAATGTTAAATAAAAAAAGCCCCGGATTACGGAGCTCTCTTGTTTTAATATAAAGTAAGGTGTTATGGTTTCATTAATTGCTGCAAAGGTTTTAATTGATCCATATTAATATTGGATTGTTTCATAACCGACATCAAGGTCATAATGTTATTAGGATTCATGTTTTTTCCTAACACGCGCACTACTACAAAACCGCTTTCTTTTTTGTTGGCAAAAACCACAAATTCTTCGATGTTGTCGTCAGCTCCTACATAACTTATCGATGCACCGTCTTTACCTGAACCGACCTTCATTAATTCCTGGTATTTTGGATTTTTCAGGATCTCTTTCAGTTTGCCGCGTTCTGTTTCAAATTGCGCCTGATTTTTAGACGTTTCTTTGAAAGCCAGAATATTCATTTTATCGAATGATTTTAAAGCTTCATTTTGCTCTGCAGATAATTTTGCTTTCTCCACATTTAGAATCGATGATGAAATGTCAAGTGCAATAAAATCTTTGTTGTCTGTGTTTTCAACAAAATACTTCTGTAATGAAGGGGTAGAATTACAACTTACTAAAGTTAGTAAAACTAATAGGGCTGAGGTAATAACGTTTGCTTTCATCTTATTTTTTGCTTTTAGAAGCTTTTTTTAGGTCAGAACCTCCGGGAAGTTGCATCTTATCTGTTAGTACTGAGATTTCGTTTAAGTCAAAGTTACCAATAAGAGACAGTAATACAGATTCACTGCCCTTAGCTCCGTCGATGTACATTAGTAATTCTTTTACCTGCGTGTCGCTTGATCCTGATTTGATTAGAATTCTAACATTTTTACCGCTGTCGTTTACTCTCATTAATTCTTCTAAACCGGCAGTTTTTATATATTTATCTGCAGAAGCTTTCATGTCAGCTTCAATTTTAGGATTTTTAGTGGTAAACACTTTTAAGTAGTCTAATTTTTTTATCAGATTAATATATTGTTGCGTTTCTTTGTCAGAAGCGTCAGCTTTTACCTTACTCATTAAATCAAACATTTTTTTGTTTACAATTACTGAGGTTACATCGTCCTGACCATCGTATTTATCAAATGCTCCCTGAGCATAAAAAGTGTGGCTGACAAATGCTAAAACTAGTGTTATGATGAAATTTTTACTCATGCTGATTTTATTATTTTTTCTGTATTCGTGAATCGTTGATTTCATTTGGATTGAGATTTAAATTACTGTTTAAAAATTTTGTTTTTTGATTGTTCGTATTCTTTAATGTATTGTACACTTTCGATACCTACATTAACATTGTTTGATAATAGGGCTAAAGCTTTTTGCGTTGCGGCAAGTGCTTCTTCCGGATCATCATAGGTTCCCAATTCCGTTTGAGCTGTAACCGGAGTTGTATTCTTTTCGCTCGTATAGAAATAGGTTCCAATTCCCAGTAAAACAACAGCTGAAGCTGCAATCGATAACCACGCCACATTTCGTTTTTTAGTTTTTAGTGGGATCGTCTGCGTCGATTTCTGTTCTTTTACCTGAGAGAAATAACCAAACATTGGTTTGTATTGCTCCAAATGCTGCGCAACATCCGGTGAAGAAAAATATTCTTTTAATTGATTTTCTTCGGCAATCGTGGTTTCTCCCTGAAAGTATTTTTCTAGTATATTTTCTATTTTATTGAATTCCATAACTGTGTGTATTAACCATTGATTCTCTTATTTTTTTTCTCGCTCTTGAAAGGGCTACGCGTATAGCCGTTTCGTTCATATTGACAATTTTTGCAATTTCGTCAAATTCATATTGTTCAACATCCCGCAACTGAATTAATATTTGTAGTTGCTCGGGTAATTGGCTTATAATTTTTTCAACCCATTCTAAACTATTTGAATCCTCCAGCTTCTTATCCAGTTGAGGTTCCCGGTCCGTATAATTGTTGTGAACGATTTTAAGATTTCCGGCCCTTTTCGATTTCAACTGGTCCAGACAATAATTCTTGGTCATTGTCATTGCAACAGCTTCAACACTATTATAGGAATCCAGAGTATCTTTTTTGTTCCATAACTTTACCATAACTTCCTGAGTGGCATCTTCAGCCTCTTCCGTACTGGTTAATAATCTTTTTGCCAGACGAAAAACTTTGTCTTTAAAAGGATTTATTAATTCTATAAACACATTCTGATTCATAAAATTCGTTGGTTATTCGTTAGCTTATATAGTGAAGACGAGACACTATTATTTTTGTTACACGGGGTATTAATTTTTTTTTTTTTACAATAAAAAAAACAATAAAATTCTTAGAGTTAAAACTAAAGATAGTATTTTTACGTTACTACTAGATAGATATTTACTATATGAAGACAATATTAAGAATTGTACTGTTATTATTTTTACTTGCTTTTTCTTTGCAATCTTGTGAAGATCAGGATGATGTGGCAGCTCCGGCCTCATTGCAGGTTAATGATTTTGTGTGGAAAGGACTGAATCAGTTTTATTTATGGCAAGCTGATGTTCCTACTTTGGCAGATGACCGTTTTAGCAATCAGGAAGCATTAAATGCTTTTTTGAGAGGATATTCAAAACCGGAAGATTTATTTCAGGATTTATTGAATAAACCTATAAGTAAATTTCCAAAAGGTCAGGCTATTGATCGTTTTAGCTGGATTGTTGACGATTATACGGTTTTAGAACAGGAACTTCAGGGAACTTCAAAAAATAATGGTGTAGATTTTAGATTGAGTTACAAACCGGGAAGCACTACAGATTTAGTGGGTTATGTACGCTATATCATACCTAATTCTGATGCTTCTAAAAAAGACATTAAAAGAGGGGATCTTTTTACCGCTATTAATGGAACTTCTTTGACGGTTTCAAATTATCAGTCGCTATTGGCAGCGGATAGTTATACACTGAATATGGCTACTTTTAACGGTACCGGTTTTGATAGTAACGGAAAAACAGTTGCATTAGTAAAAACAACTTTAGATGAAAATCCTGTTTTTATCAATAAAGTGATTACCTCCGGAAGCCGTAAAATCGGTTATCTGATGTACAATGGTTTTTATGGCAATTATGATGCACAGCTTAATGCGGCTTTTGCAGAACTAAAAGCACAGGGTGTTACTGATTTAGTTTTAGATTTAAGATATAACGGAGGAGGTTCGATACAAACTTCAACCCGTCTGGCGAGTATGATTACCGGACAGTTTACCGGCAAAGTTTTTTCGAAAGAGAAATGGAATGCAAAAATCAACGAATATTATGAAAGTGAAGATCCTGAATCATTGCTGAATAAATTTGTAGATAAAATGGACGGTGCGGCGATTAATAGTCTGAACATGACTAAAGTTTATATTATAACCACAAGCGGTACAGCATCGGCAAGTGAATTGGTTATAAACGGATTGGTGCCTTATATTTCTGTAGTTCAGGTAGGAGAGACTACCGTTGGTAAAAATGTAGGATCAGTAACCTTATATGATTCTCCGACTTTTGGAAAAACGAACCGTAATCCAAATCATAAATATGCGATGCAGCCTTTGGTTTTGAAAATTGTAAATGCAGCTGATTTTGGAGAATACACAGACGGTTTGAAACCAACGTATGAAAAATTAGAGCGCATTACAAACCTAGGAGTTTTAGGAGATCCAAATGAACCGTTGCTGAGTGTAGCAATATCTCAAATAACAGGAATCAGTGCGAAAAAAGCAGGAGACGACAGTGGGGTAGCGCTGAAAACGTTTACAGATGCTAAAGCAATGGACGGAATTAAAAATCAAATGTATATTGAAAAAGCACCGGAAGGACTTTTACGAGCATTGAAATAAAAAAAAAGGCTTTCAGAAATGAAAGCCTTTTTTTATGTTATAATCCAAACGAATTACCGTTATTAATCGTTGAAATAGAAACCGTTTGGTCCAACACCAACTATTAAATCTTTTTGTAATGTTCCACTTAAATCGTAGATGTAAGCTTTACTGCTTGATTTGAAATCACCACCGTCAGCAAGATATATACGATTATCGTTTACTGCAAATCCGTATAAATAACCTACAGGAGAAGTTAAGATTGGTGTAGTAGAAGCTGTTGTAGCAGTAGTATTCATAACATAAACAGAACTTGAAGCAGTGTAATAAATCTTACCACCTTCAATATCTAATTGACCAGCATTTCCTAAATTAGCAGGCAAAGCAATTTTGGAAACAGATTTGTCTGAAATTTTTACTTTTACAATTTCTCCGGCAGCACCGTAAGGTTTTCTAAGGATAAAAAGAACTCCGTTCTCTTCTTCAATAGAATCTGCATCTGAACCAATAGTAACAGTTTCTACTGTTTTGGTTGTAATGTTTACCACCAACAACTTGTCGCTGTTATTTGGCTCAGTGATGTACAGTTTTCCATTATCTAACACAATTCTGTTTCCTGTACCTTTCAATTCGATTTTAGATTCAACAGTATTTGTACTCAGATTAATTACGGCAACATAATCGTCAATATTGGCGTTAGGGTTTTTTTCCGGGTCAGTGTAGCTAGGATAGGTATTAGCATTAGTTACATAAGCTTTGCCATCCTTAACAACACCATAGCGAGGGTTAGCAAGTCCGGTGTCAATTTTTGCAATCAGCTTAAAACTATAGCGGTCTACTACATTAATAACATTTGATCCACCGGCAATAATATAAGCCTTGTCTCCGTCAAAAAAGATATTTTGAAGATATTTTCCAACAAAATCACTGCTGTTTACGGTCTTGTAAACATCCTTAGTGAAAGTATTTAAATCGCCAGATATGAAAGAAACAGAACCGCCGTCAGTAGAATTTCCTTCATTTAAGATGAAAATTCCATCGTCATAAACTCCTTTAGGTCCATCAGAGTCGTCATTAGAGCAAGAAACAAAAAGCGATGCGCTTAATGCTAGTAAGAATAATCTAGTCAGTTTCATTATTTTAAAATTTAAAGTTTAAGTACAGGTTATAATTTCTTCCGGGCATTGGTCGGTATTCTAGACTTTGATAGAAGGTATTCCAAACATTCAAAACCTGAAAACCTACTTTGAAAGAAGATAAAAGTTTAAAATCGTAGTCTACACCAATGTTCGAAACAGTGTAAGCCGATACGATTTTTTCGGGGTCATTGTCAGCTTGTGTGTACACAAAGCCATTATAAAGAAATTGATAATTGGCTGAAATGTTATTTCTTGAGTAAGCGATGGCAGCGGTTACTTTATGAAAAGGAACAAAAAACAATTGCTTTTTGGTTTCTACATTTTCTGAAATTGAATAGGCATACGTCGCATTTGCAGTCAGGTTGTTTTTGCCAAAACTCTTTTTCCAACTCAATACTGTTTCGGCGCCATAACTATTAACTTTGTCTGTGTTTTGCGGTGACCAGATACCATTAGCTCCCGGGACCCACTGCAATAAATCTTTTATTTTGATGTAGTAAAAAGTTTGAGTTAAAGAGAAGTTCTGAATGGTGAAAACGTTTCCAATTTCGGCCTGATAAGAACTCTCCGGTTTTAAATTAGGATTTCCGCCTTGTTCCCAATACAAATCATTGAAAGTTGGAATTCGGAAATTACGGGACACATTCAATTTTAAATTATACAGTTTTCCAAATTGATAGGAGGAACCTGCAGAGAATAGAACGGGAGATTTATAATTGTCTGTAAATTCTTTACGGACCCCAAATTCGTTTTTCCAGTTTGGAGAAACCTCTTGTTTTATAAGTAAAGCCGCAGAACTTATTTCTCTAACATTATCACCAAAACCACTTCCGTATCCTTTAGTCCGATTGTAGTCCAGAATACTATTTATTTGCAGCGATTCTAATAATTGATAGCCTAAATCTGCTTTTGTAGTCAGGCTTTCTGTTTTTCCGTACGTATAAATATTGCTGGAATTGTCGGCATAATATTTATAGTTCTCAAAAATATAGGCTGTTTTGAAATTGGTTTTGAATCTGCCAAAATCACCATCATATTCCAATAAGTTCCGATTAAAACCATTTACATATTTACTTTTAGTTTCAGATTCCGAAACTAATGAGGTATTTCGGTCTGTATTTGAAGTTTGGGTATACAGCTTAAAACTGTTTTTGGCATCGATTTTATATCCTGCATTGGCACTTAGGGTAATAACATCATATTGACCGTTTTGATTCCAGCGCTGTTCGCCTTTCCAGTTGTATTGGTTCAGATATTTATAATCGTTTGTAGAACTGTTTTTGGAAAAACCAATTTGAGTACTCCATTTTTTATTAGAGATACTTGTTTTATAATTAATTCCGATAGTGTTGAAACTTCCGTAATCAAGTCTTAAATTGTTTTCAAATTTATTGTAAAAGGCGAGATCTGTATTCAAGTGTACGGTTCCTCCAACGGCTCCGCTGCCATAAATAACACTTCCTCCTCCTGCTTTTACACTAATAGAATTATAATCGGATCCGGAAATGGTATTAAAATCAGTACTTCCGTTCATTTGGGAATTAATGTTAATTCCGTTCCAGATTACAGCCGTTTGCGATGATGTTGTACCTCTAAAAGCAACTGTAGAAAGCATTCCACGGCCGTACTCTTTAAAATAAATGGTCGAATTGAAGTTTAATAAATCCGTTAATAAGGCTTCATTTTTGCCAATAACAGAATCATTTAGTTTTAAAACCGATTGTGAATTGGAGTATTTTTTAAGATTAGCATCAGAAACGACAACCGTTTTAAGTTTCGTAATAGAATCGTTCTGCGCCACAGTAATCTGGCACAACAATAAGAAACAAAGAGCAAAAAGTTTTTTCAAAGTCATAATTTCTACACTCTTTTTCCCGAGAGCTCGATATTGATTACAAAGGCAGGTCTCCTGGCTTGCGTCTTGTTGTTTACCTTCCCATTCGTCAGCGCGAGCAGTGGTTTTGTAGTTAACAACAAGCATTCTTTTTCAGAACAAAGCTTACAGTTGCGGGTACAGCTCAAGATTTATTACTTGATTCCCTTTTAATGTGTATGAATGAACACAACCTTAATTTTCTGCAAAGATAAAGTTAAAATTATTGAATTTTCAAATTTGTTTTCGTTTTAGAGAGGGATTCTGAACAAATGATCATTTAAATCATTATTTTAATAACCTGTCCGAACGCTACTTTATTGGTAAAAGCGTCTTTTAGGGGTAATCCAGACTGATGACATAAAATACTTCTGATCACACCTGCATGTGAGACAATGACTACAGGAGCTGTCTGGTTGAAAACATAATCTTCTAAAAACGTACCCACTCTTTCATGAAGTGTTGTAAAAGACTCCCCATTTGTGACTTGCGTGGTGACAAAATCTTCCATCCAGGGATTAAGTTCTTCCGCAGGAATTGCATCCCAGTTTTTCAATTCCCAATCGCCAAAATTCATTTCCATTAGACGATCGTCGGTAATGAAGGAAACGGGGTTTATCGTATTCTGAATGTATTGGGCCAGTAGGATACAACGTTTCAATGGACTTGAAAAGAGTAGGGCCTCAGAAGGTAATTGCGAGACAATATCCTTAAAGATTTCTTCGAATGGAACAGCCAAATCTACATCAGTCTGACCGTAGCAGATTCCTTTTTCGCAGATTGTTTCGGTATGACGAACTAGATAAATTTCCATATCAGAAGAATGCTTAAATAATAAATAACTTCGCAAACCTGTTGCGTTGCTCCCAGGCAGTCACCCGTATAACCATCAATCCATTTTTGGAAATAGCGGGCTAAAAAATAACGCATGATGAATACCGGAATAATTGCCAAAAGAAATTCAGATTGAAAAAATGAAAGTACCAATAATGGAATTAGTCCGAAGAAGAACGAACCTGTAATTTCTTTCCAACTGTGTTTTTTAGCTATAGGTTTACTTTTACTCGTCGCATCATCGCGGGAGTATTCGTGAGTAAAAATAATAGATATCGCTGCCAGACGACTTAAGGAATGAGCCGAAATGAATAGGAGGAAAATTAGAAAAATGTTATTAGTAAAAAGGGAAATGGATTCTGAAAGCAGTTTAAATTTTAATAGAAATAGTAAAACTAAACCAACCGCTCCGTAAGCTCCAATCGCACTGTCTTTCATGATAAGCAGAATTTTTTCTTTGGTCCAGCCGCCACCAAAACCATCACAGACATCGGCAAAACCGTCTTCATGAAAAGCTCCCGTGGTTAATATTGAGGCGATAATTGCCAAAAGTACCGCGGTTTCGGTCGACAGAAAGAATGAAAAGAGATAAAAAGCGAGAAAGGAAATGCTCCCAACAATCCAGCCAATGAATGGAAAATAGCGTGTTGCCTTATTTAAATAATCAGGATCATGATTGATGTTTTTTGGACATGGAATTCTGGTGTAAAACATTAAACAGGTAAAGAAAATATGTAGTTCTTTTTTCATTTAAGATAATTGATTAGGGCAAAATTAAAGGATAAAACTATAAACTGAGACTGAAAACTATTTCCTGCTCACTCCTGCGCTTTCGAAACTGGCCATTTCATTCAGAAAAACTTCAGCTGATTTCAGAATTGGAAAAGCAATCGCACAGCCTGTACCTTCACCCAAGCGTAAATCCAGATTCAGAATAGGTTTTGCATTTAAATAATCTAATAATTTCTGATGCGCTTTTTCGGCAGAACAATGACAGAAGACCGCATTTTTATGAATAGCAGGATTTATTTTTGAAGCAATTAAGAAAGCCGTACTGCAAATAAAACCATCCACCAGAAGGAGCATATTGTTCTCAAAAGCAGTTAACATTCCGCTGGCAATTTGTATGATTTCAAAACCTCCAAAATAAGCCAGCTGCTGTTTTAACTCAGCCGGACTGGTATAATTTTCAATAGCTTTTCGCAGTAAGTTTTGTTTTTGAAGTAATTTTTTATCTTCGACACCCGTTCCTTTTCCTACGCATTCTTCGATAGAGAATCCGGTTAGAAGGCTCATCAATACTGAGGCAGTAGAGGTGTTTCCAATTCCCATTTCGCCAAAACCAATACAATTGGAGCCTTTTCTTGCAATGTCTTCCACAATCGTTTTTCCTTTTTCAAAACACAATTGTAACTCTGCTTCACTCATTGCGGGAAGGTGTAGAAAGGATTGTGTTCCTTTGGCTATTTTGGCGTTAATTAGATTGGCATTGGTTGGAAAGTCATAATTAACACCGGCATCAACAATGGATAACTGAATGTCATTTTGCTTACAGAAGACATTAATGGCAGCTCCGCCTTCCAGAAAATTAGTCACCATTTGTCTTGTGACATCCTGCGGGTAAGCGCTTACGCCATGATTGGCAATGCCATGATCGGCAGCAAAAACGACGATAGCGGGATTTATGATTTTTGGGCTTAAGGTTTCAAAAACAGTTCCCATTTGAAAAGCCAAAGTCTCGAGAGTCCCCAGAGCACCAATGGGTTTGGTCTTCGAATCTATTTTGTCTTGTAGCTGAGTGTTGAAGTTGAAATCTTTTGGGTTTTCTGTTTTTGGACTTAAATTTAAATCCGGAATTAGATTTTCAACGGTAGTTTTGATTTCTGTACAATCCGGAGCCTCTGATTTTTGTTTCCAGTGTAATTGCTGCAACATGGGTTGATTATCATAATTCGTAGCAGGTTTTCCGATGCAGAAATACCCTAACGGCTCAATATTTTCAGGTAAATCGAGAATCTTTTTAAATTGATAATAATTCAGGATAGACACCCAGCCCATTCCGTAACCCTGCTCAGTGAGAGAGAGCCAGATGTTCTGAGCAGCACAAACCGAACTGAATTTTACCGCTTCATTGCTGCCAACCGTTCCAATCGTAAATTGGTTCAGTACAGATCTGTCATAAGCAATAATGAGTCCGATTGGAGCTTCCTCAATGGCCTCCAGTTTTAAGGATTTATAGTGTTCCTTTTGTTCAGGATTGTCTGTAAGCTCTTCTGCTTTTTTGTTGTAATCTAAAAATAGTTCTTTAATGGTACTTTTAACCGCAGCAGATTTGATAAGATAATACCGGGTAGCATCTGTTAATCCAACTGACGGTGCCCAATGTCCGGCCTGAAGTGCTTTCTGAATGACTTCGTCAGGAACTTCATCATTTGTAAAATGGCGGGTATCACGACGTGATTTTAGTATATCGTCTAAATGGCTCATAATTTTTAAATTTCAATTTCCAAATCAATTCAAATGAGAATTTTAAAGTTTAAGTAAAGATAAAGTATAGCGTTGGAATTTGAGATTTAAAAATTTGGAATTTCATTACTATCCCTTTATTTTAACTGGGATGCCGGAAACCATCAGAACCACTTCATCTGCTTTTGAAGCCAAAAACTGATTCATCCAGCCCTGAAGTTCGGTAAATTTTCGGCCGATATGAGTTTCGGCATGAACACCCATTCCGATTTCATTTGTGACAATAATCAGAGTAGCATTTTCCTGTTGCGCTATCGATAGAAATTCTTTTTTTGCTTCCTCTAAACTTAAAGTAACCTCATTTTTATGGTCGACAAAAAAGTTGGTCAGCCAAAGGGTAACGCAATCTATTAAAGCCACTTTTCCGGAAAAGTCAATTTCGCTTAAGTATTTCTCTTTTTCAATATTGGTCCAGCGTTCGTCACGCTCCTGTTGGTGTCTGTCAATTCTGTTTTGAAAATCAGAGTCCCATTTTCTGGCTGTCGCTACATACATAGGGGTATCTGAAAGTTGTAAGGCCAGGTTTTGGGCGTAACTGCTCTTTCCTGATCGTTCGCCTCCTGTAATTAGGTAGATCATTTTTAATTATGGGTTTTGAGTTATGAGTTGTGTGGGTTAGCCGAATGTCAGGCTGAGCGAAGTCGAAGCTTTTGTTGAGTTATGAGTTTTAATAAGGGCAATGCCGGCATTCGTTTCCGCAGCAGCTTCCTCTTTTTAAGTGAAACCAGGCTTTGAAAACATAATTTCCGTCTTCCATATAATAATCAATTCCTTCGATTAGCTTTTCTTGTTTGGGTAAAGATATGGCTTTATTTTTAAGCGCTTTTTGTGGGGTAAGCGTTTCTACGTAAGCGTCAATTTTATCTTCGCAGGCTTCTTTAAAACAAACAGGGCAAAGACAGTCGCCTCCTTCGGAAAGATTAAAAATAGGGGGAAAATCATTACACCAACACTTGTTTTCATTTGAAGTATCTCCACAGCTGAAAGAAGATTCACAGCTCGAGCAGACTTTGGTTTTTATGGGATTCATTAGGGAAAAATGATGTTTATTTGATTTTGTAGGAATAAAGGTAGATAAAAAAAATAGAAATTGCGTTACCTTTGTCAGTAATGAAATTGTAAAATTTATAAGGAAGATGATTCAAATTATATGTCATAAAAGCAGCGTGATGAAACTGAGCCCTTTAAAAAAATAACAGAACCTATATATGAGACATTTACTGCCAAAAATGATTTTTGTTTTACCTTTTTTTCTTCTAATCGGATGCAAAAAAAATGAATCTTCGGAGATTGTAAAAACAGAAACCGAAAAAAATAGTATCGAATATGCATCCGGACTCTCGATTATAAAGCACGAAGGATATTCGGTAGTAACCGTTTCAGATCCTTGGCCGGATGCCCATACAAAGTTTACTTATGTACTGAAAGAGAAAGAGGCGAAAGTACCGGACAGCTTACAAAAGTACACGACTATCAAAGTTCCTTTGGAGTCAATTGTGGTGACTTCAACGACTAACATTCCGTTTTTGGAGATGTTGGAAGTAGAGAATAAATTGGTAGGTTTTCCGCATACCGATTACATTTCTTCAGAAAAAACCAGAGCACTGATAGACAAAGGAGCCGTTAAAAATGTAGGGCAAAATGAGAAATTAAATATCGAACAATTAATAGAGCTATCTCCGGACTTAATAGTGACTTTTGGAGTAGACAATAACAATGCGATGCTTGATAATTTGAAAAAAAGCGGTTTAAATGTTTTGATTCAGGCCGACTGGATGGAGCAATCTCCCCTTGGAAAAGCAGAGTGGATTAAACTTTACGGTGCTTTATTTGGTAAAGAAGAACAGGCGAAAGAGTTGTTTGATAAAATTGTTTTGAGTTATGACCAAGCTAAAAAATTAGTAGCGGGAAAACCAGCAACTTCAAGTGTTTTATATGGTTCTATGTATGAAGATATCTGGTATGTAGCTAAAGGAAACAGTTGGGTGGCGCAGTTTATGAAAGATGCTCAGGCCAATTACCTATGGGCCGATTTGAAAGGTACAGGAAGCGAAGGCTTATCTTTTGAAAAAGTCTTAGTAAAAGCCAAAACAGCTAATTTCTGGATCGCTGCAGGTTCCTTTAAAAGTTTGGACGAATTCGGAAAAAGTAATCCTCATTATACAGAGTTTGATGCCTTCAAGTCTAAGAATGTTTATACGTTTGAAGGTAAATCAGGAGCAACGGGAGGAACTGTTTATTATGAGCTGGCGCCAAGCCGTCCTGATTTAGTATTAAAAGATTATATCAAGATTTTTCATCCGGAGTTGTTGCCAAGCTATGAATTTACTTTTGCCTCTAAATTAAACTAAGTTCATTGATTCATAAAAAACGAAATATAATTCTGTTTTCGGTACTCGGTCTGGCCTTATTGTTTATGTTCTTTTTAGACATTAGCCTGGGATCAGTAACTATACCTTTTAAGGAAGTATATAACAGTATGACGGGAAGTCATGCCAGTAAATCGACCTGGGAATATATTATTGTCAATTATCGTCTGCCTAAGGCTATTACAGCCATGTTGGTTGGTATTGGTTTGTCAGTGAGTGGTTTGCTAATGCAGACTTTGTTTAGAAATCCACTCGCAGGACCTGATGTTTTAGGTTTAAGTTCGGGAGCAATTCTGGCTGTTGCGATTGTGATTTTAGGGGCAGGTTTTTTACCTTCATTTTTAAACTCGATTTTATTGTCGCCATATGCAATTGTACTGGCTTCGACAATAGGAAGTGTTTTGGTTTTACTATTGGTTTTATTGGTAGCACAGCGTTTACGAAATACGATGGCAATTTTAATCGTCGGATTGATGTTTGGCAGTTTTACCAGTGCTATTGTTGGGGTCTTGACGTATTTTAGTTCAGCAGAACAATTGCAGAAATTCACCTTTTGGTCTCTGGGAAGTCTTGGGAATCTTTCCTGGACTTCGATTTCGATTTTGGCGGTTTGTGTTGCTTTTGGTCTGTTTTTGAGTGCCGGAAGTATTAAACCTTTAAATGCATTGCTTTTAGGTGAAAATTACGCCAGAAGTATGGGATTGAATTATAAGAGAGCCCGATTGATAATTATTTTTGCAACAAGTATTCTGGCCGGAAGCGTTACTGCTTTCGCAGGGCCGGTTGCATTCATAGGTTTGGCAGTGCCACATATTGCAAAGCTCACTTTTCAGACCAGTAATCATACAGTTTTATACTGGAGTACTTTTTTCTACGGAGGAATAATTATGTTGTTTTGCGATATGGCATCACAAATGCCGGGACTAGAGACCACATTGCCCATTAATGCAATCACCTCTATAATTGGCGCACCAATTGTCGTTTGGCTGCTCATGCGCAAAAGAAATTTTCAGTAAATAAATTAGCCACAGATTAAGCGGATTCAATGGATTTTTGCAGATTGATTTTTAAAAAATAAAAGCGGTGAAGAAAAAACTTAGAACATTAGCAGCTTAGAAACTTAGTACCTTTAAACAATGACTACCATTTTAAAAACAAAAGATCTCGACATTGGCTACAAGTCCAAGAAAGGAGTTGTGACTATTGCTGAAAATCTAAATCTGAATTTTGCTTCGGGGAAACTCATTTCGTTAATTGGTGCAAACGGAATTGGGAAATCGACTTTGCTTCGCACGATTACCGGAATTCAGCAGCCGTTGAAAGGACATGTTTTTCTAAATGAAAAAAATATAAGTACCTATAAGCCTCTGGAATTGGCTCAAAATTTAAGTTTAGTTTTAACCGAAAAGCTACCGCCAAGTAATTTGTCTGTTTTCGAATTAGTAGCTTTAGGACGTCAGCCTTACACCAATTGGATTGGGACTTTAAGTCAGAATGATATCGAGAAAGTTCAGGAAGCTTTAGAGTTGACTCAAATAGAGCATCTGGCTCAGAAAAAACATTTCGAAATTAGTGACGGACAATTGCAAAAGGTTTTAATTGCACGAGCTTTGGCACAAGATACTCCGTTGATTATTCTGGACGAGCCGACAACACATCTTGATTTGCTGCACAAAGTTTCGCTGTTCAAACTCCTCAAAAAATTAACAGAGGAAACTCAGAAATGTATTTTATTTTCGACTCATGACATCGATCTGGCAATTCAGTTAAGTAATGAAATGATTATTATGACTCCTGAATTGGTGGTACAGGACGCGCCATGCAATTTAATTTCAAAAGGAAGTTTTGCCACCCTATTCAAAGACGAACATATTATTTTTGATGCCGAAAAAGGAAAGTTCGTAATTACGTAGCAGACTTGTCGAATACTTTATAAAGTGACCGGAATAGCGTTTAAAACTAAAGGAATTAAGAACTAATTATTTTTTCAGTCCGATTTGTCTTTTTGCTTCTCCCACCACAAAAGCCACAGAATTGGCAATATTAAAGCTTCGGATTAATTTTGACATGGGAATGGTGAGGTGATTCTCAAAACGTGCCAGAACTTCTTTACTTAAACCTACACTTTCTTTACCAAATACAAGCCAGTCTCCGTCCTGAAAATCAGTTTCGAGATATGATTTTTCGGCATGAGAACTCATCAGAAAAACACGTGACTGATCAGGAATCTGCTGAATCCATTCTTCTACATTTGGATATTCGGTAACGTCAAGATGTACCCAGTAATCCAGTCCCGAACGTTTCAGGTTTTTATCGTTAATTACAAATCCGAAAGGGTGAATTAAATGTAATCTGCTTTCTGTACCCACGCACAAACGTCCAATGTTTCCGGTGTTATTAGGGATTTCAGGCTCTACAAGAACTATGTTTAGCATTTTTTTTGAGTTATGGGTTATGAGGTGTGAAATGGATATGAGTGTTTTATTCTTTTAAACAATAATTGTCACATTATCACATTATCAAATTATCTCATTATCTAAATTAAAATCATTCACTTCCAGTACTTCTCCGGCTTTTAAGTTTTGCAAAGATACATTTCCTATGCGAACACGAACCAGTCTTAAAGTTGGAAATCCAACAGCCGCGGTCATTTTCCGAACCTGACGAAATTTCCCTTCTCTTATTGTAATAGAAGCCCAGGAGGTTGGACCGTGGCGTTCATCTCTGATTTTTTTGGCTCTTGGACCAAAATCTGGAATTTCAGTAACGATAAAAGCAGTGCAGGGTCTGGTTTTGTATTTACCGCCATCAAAACCTATTTCAACGCCTTTTTGTAAGGCCTCGATTGCTTCGGGAGTGATGATTCCGTCGACCTGAACATAATATTCTTTGTCTACTTTTTTGCTTCTTACCAGTTCGCTTATCCTTCCGTCCGTCGTCAATAAAAGTAAACCTTCAGAGTCTTCATCAAGTCTTCCGATGGCCATAGTACCTTCAGGGAAATGGTATAATTCACCTAAAAGCTTTTTCTTTCTCTTCAATTCATAAATAAACTGACTTAGATAGCCGTAAGGTTTAAAAAGAATGAAATGATGATGCATATTTGTTTTTTGACTGCAAAGATAACTTTGTTTGCAGAGTTTAAAAGGAAATCTTAAGATTTAGATTTTTCATGTTTCATTTTTTTTAGCCATTGCAGAACAAACCAGATTGCCGTAATTCCAAATAGGACTAGAATTGGGAAATAATAATTTTTGAAAAAATCATGAAAGTAACTTCCAATTAATACGTAAGCTGAAGCGATACACAATTTGATTCCAATAAATTCAGCATTAGACCAGGAAGTTTTGATTTTGAAGAAGTTCATAATTCTGGATTGAATCGTTAGTAACTACTGTTAAAGAAATTATTTCTTTAAAGTCAAAAAGTAATTTAGATTAGATTTAATCCTTTTTCTGTCTTTATCCAGTAGATAGATCTTTTCAGGATTAGAACTATAATAGCCATAGTACAGTTGTTTTTCCTCCGGCTGATCCCAGTTTAAGACATAAATTGTACCGTCCGGATCTTTATCTAATCCTCTTTCGGTATTAAAATTACCTTTCTGGGTAAAGACATTTCCTGGTTCTTTTCCCTGATAGACACTTATTAGTTCAAATTTATTGTTCTGTGAAACGCTATAATCGGTGTAGATTTTCAAGGTCATTTGAATTCCGCTACAATCAGCGCACGGAATTATTCCTTCATAGATTGCTGTTTTGCTGAAACTGTTGTTGGTTTTAGTGACCGTTTCCTTGTTTGTAGTGTTGTTTTCTTTAGTTGTTTTTGTATTGCAGGACAGTAGCAGAGAAAATAGAGCCGAAAAGATAAATAACTTTTTCATGTTGTATCATATTAGTTAAACGTAAAACGATTTAATGGTAAAGAAAATTGTACAGATAGAAAGTGAAATTAAATGATTCATTTTTCAGCTTTAGAAGCTCTAATAGTAATAGACTAATGAGAAAAAATAATGTCGTTAAAAATATTTAGGGGGTAAGTTAAGCCATAATGATTTTTGAGACAGAGTAGATTTAAAAAAGAAATGACTTGTTAAATTGTAATAACCCTTTAATTCGTACAATAGTGCATTGTTTTGTCAGGTCGCGCTATCTCTGAGGATAATTAAAATAATATAGTAAAAATTTGATTTTTGTTAAAAAATGTTCATAAAAGTTGAATACATTAAGTTTAAGTTTTCACAATATTCTGTTAACTTTAAAGAACATAAATTTGATTTCTAAAAACACTTATTTTTTAACTACGTATGAAAAAACTTTACTACTCACGCCAGCTTTTGGCTTTTTTATGTTTTTTTGGTTGCTTTTCTGGAGCTGTTTTAGCTCAAACTATGCCTTCAGTGCAGTCCATTCCGTACAAACAAAATTTTGATGGTTTGCCAGCGGCTGCCGACACTTATGTTGATATTCCTGGTTTTCAGGGCTGGACCGCTAACGGGACAAATCAAAATACTGCCGTTTGGAATACAGGATTAACCGGAGATAGAGCATTTATAAAAAATAGTAATTCTAATATCAATTCGGGAGGTATCCATAATTATGATGATAAAATTGGTTTTTTGAATTCAACATCCGGAGATTTTGCAATTGGTTTTGCATTTTCAAGTTTAGGAAGCCAAACCATAAACGTGTATTACGATGCGATGATTATTCGTAATTTATATGACGGTGGAAGTAACAATCGTTTGCAAGAAATGGCATTGCAATATCGTGTCGGAACTACCGGTGCTTTTACCACTTTATCACCTGCATATTCAAACAACAGTACAACCTTACAGACTACAGCGGCAGTTATAACTCCATTAGACTTAAGAACTACACGTATTAAAGTAACATTACCTGCGAATTGTGATAATCAGCAAATAGTTCAAATAAGATGGATTGCCCGACTAATTTCCGGATCCGTAGGTTCACGTCAATCTTTTGCAATAGATAATATCGATATTAATGCGGATCATACTGCACCGGTAAACGAAGCAGGGTTCCCGAAGGCAACAAATATTTCGTCCACTAATTTTGATTTTTCAGATAAGTTAGATGAAATAGGAAAAACTTATTATGTGTTGCTTCCCGGCGGAAGTACTGCTCCAACTGCAGCTCAGGTAAAATTGGGCCTTGATGCTGGTGGCCTTGCAGCTCTGCAGTCAGGATCTTTAAATATTGTTGATAAAACTCTGGCTTATACTAAAAACTTTACAGGTTTATCAGCTGCAACGGCATATTCCGTATTCTCGGTTTCTGAAGATGCTTACGAAAATATTCAGGGTACGGTAACTAAAGTAGATGTAACGACAACGGCTGTTGCGTTGCCAGAGATAACTACAACGATAACTGCACTTGATTTAGGTACTTCTGAGACAAACTTTGAGTCCGGGTCTAAAAGCTATCAAATTCAGGCAAGTGATCTTACAAGCAATTTAGTAGTAAGTGTTACTTCAAATTTTTCAATTTCAAAAGATAATATATCATTTGGTTCATCGCTGACATATGCCGCAGCTGATTTTGCTTCAAATGCGTCCAAGACTGTTTATGTAAGGTTTAATCCAAATTTATTAGGTGCATTTACAGGTCAAATAACACATGAATCTACTGATGCTGTTGCGAAACATATATCATTGACAGGAAGAGGAATTAATCCGTATGTTCAAAATTTTGACGATCCTAATGTTTTATCTAACAGCGGATGGGTGCAGTATAATTTGGAAGGAACTACCAATAAATGGACTTATACCAATGCTGCCAGAAATATTAATTCTGGAACAGGAGCAGTTCTTATGAATGGATTTTCGGATAGTGGAGCAAGTAAAGATTGGTTAATTTCTCCAAAATTACGTTTAGATACATTTGACAAATTACCATTATTATCTTTTTATTCTCGTAAATTTTATGCGGGGCCTGGTTTAAAATTAATGGTCTCTACAAATTACGACGGTGTTAGCAGTCCGGAAACAGCGACTTGGACAGAAATTGATGGAAGTTTTCCAACTACAACAGGAACTTACACGGCATCTCAATATATAGAATTAACGGCTTATAAAACAAATAGTACTTATCTGGCGTGGGTGTACGAAACGACAGCAGGAGGATCCAACAATGCTTCAGAGTGGTCATTTGATGATTATGCAATTGCAAATGAAACGGGTTATGTAGCTTCAAATCCGGTTTTAGATTTTGGGACTGTAGATCAAAATACGGTTTCGACATCACAATCTTTTGCTTTTAAAGCTAAAGGATATGGAGACGTTACCATTAAGGCACCGGTTGGTTATCAAATATCTTTGGATAATACGTTATTCCAAAATAGTTTTACATTGTCAGAGACAGATGCTTTGGCAGGAAAAACACTTTATGCGAGATTCATACCTACTACAAAAGAATTTAAAATTGCCGGTACATTAACAGTAACAGGGACTTTGTTAAACAAACAAATTGGTTCTTTAACGGGGTCTTCTCTTCCAAAAGCAGAAACTTACGACGTGGTGACTTATAATTTGGAGTTTTTTGGTGCTCCAACTGCAGCTTACGGACCAAGTAATAAAACGTTACAATTGGAAAATGTAGCAAAAGTTATGAATAAACTTGATGCAGATGTATATGTAGTTCAGGAAGTTTCGAGCGATGCTCAGATCGATGCTTTGATTCAGAAAATAAGTGTGAATGGAAAAACATTCGATAAAAGTATTTCTACGTCATGGTCATATTCATGGGATCCTAATTCAGATCCAAGTTTTCCTCCACAAAAATTGGTCGTAATTTATAATACACAAACTACGTCAGTTAAGAAGACACGTGTTATGTTTAAAGATTTTTATGATGAATTACGTGCTGGTACCAAAACGTTGAATAATTATCCGGGAGGATCCAGCAGTAGTTTTTTCTCATCTGGTCGTCTGCCATATATGGTTACAATTGAAACTAACTTAAATGGAATTAAAAAAGAAATTAACCTGGTCGATCTTCATGCACGTGCTAATAGTGGTTCGGACATTTCTCGTTATAACATGCGTAAATATGATGCGCAGGTGTTGAAAGATAGTTTAGATGTTCATTACCCAAATTCTAATATAATGATTTTAGGAGATTATAATGACGATGTAAGTAAATCAGTTATTACACCAAATCCATCTTCTTACGAAAGTTTTGTTACAGATACAGCCAATTATAAAGCGTTGACTTTAGAAATTAGTCAGGCTGGGGCGTTTAGTTTTTTAAGTTCAGGCGGATTTTTAGATCATATTATGATTTCTAATGAGTTAACGGATCAATATATTTCAGGTTCTACTGCAGTATATGATCCTCGAAATGATATTGCAAGTTACACCACTACAACTTCAGACCACGGTCCGGTAATTGCTCGTTTTCAATTGAACTCTTCGAATCTGTCGACCATCGATTTTGAAACTAAAAACGGTTATGCGGTTCAGGCTTATCCTAATCCAACCACTGATGTGGTGAATGTGATTGTAAAAACCAATACAGATAAAAAACTGAAATTGAAGTTCTACGATGTTTCAGGTCATTTATTAGGGAATCCGGTTGATATTAATGCAACACAGGATGTAAGTACTACGGCTGTTTCGGTAAGTTATTTGCAAACGGGGATTTACTTTTATACGCTAACCGAGAATAATAAAATAGTTTATAAAGGGAAGATCGTTAAAAAGTAAGAAGTGAAGTGTAAAAAGTAAGAAGCAAATAGGAAATTGATTTGCGGCTTCTTTTAAACAGTTTGCTAATCGCTTTCAGGAAAAAAAGCAGTCCAAAGTAAAATTTGGGCTGCTTTTTTTATTTAAAACAATGTTTTGAATGGTTTCAGATTTGTTTCGGGCGAAATGAAGTAAAAGTAATTCAATTGCCATTGCTGCGTTTTCTGAGCTTGTTTACTTGTTGTTTCATCCCACGGAGGATATACTCTTGTGGCTCTTTTACCTTCTTTTGTCGAAGTGGTAAAAATACCTTTCTCTAATAGAACCGGTTTAGGAAAAACAAATTGCCCAAAGAGTTCGTTCTTTCGAACACTGACAATCACAAGGTCAATAGCGTCTGTGAAATCAAAGGCCTCAATAATTCCCGTTGTATTGCGTTTCCATAAAGTTACAAACTGACCTGTTTTGGTAGGCGTGATTTTCGCTTTCCTGTAACAGATGTTTTTCTGATTCAGTCGAAAACGGTAAGCATCGTACTCATTG
The DNA here is from genome assembly GCF_025947365.1 of Flavobacterium sp. N502540. Classification (NCBI taxonomy): domain Bacteria; kingdom Pseudomonadati; phylum Bacteroidota; class Flavobacteriia; order Flavobacteriales; family Flavobacteriaceae; genus Flavobacterium; species Flavobacterium sp. N502540. Next base: position 663,666 of record NZ_CP110012.1, on the reverse strand, counting down.
CTTTCAGCTTCCGGTTGAGGTTCAGTGAGATCAAAATCGCAACAATCGTAAAGTATTTCTTTGGCAATTATAAGATCTTTAGGTAGTGACTCCGGATCAGTCCAATTGTTTTTGAGGATCATTTTATCGTTTTTTCTAAGTAATTTTTTGGTAAAACTACCACAAAAAGAACTTTAAAAAGTAACATTCAATCCAAAATTTAATCCCCATTGAAACTGGTTAAAAGATTGGCTGCTTAACGGATTAACGTAATAATTCATAGCAGGCTCCACAAAAACACTTGTTTTTTTATAAACGCGATATTGCAAAGTACTACTTAATGTAGAACCGTAGATGAAATCATTGGCATTGACATTCTGACCAATCGAATTTCCGTTTAAGGCCATGTTATTTGAAATCAGTTTCCCCACAAAACCACCGGTATTGATGTTGATGTTGGTCCTGTTTCTGCTGAAAACAGAATACGAAACCTCCAAAGGCATTTCGATATATCTTAAGTTTTGATCCAGATTCCCACTCTCAATAGAATTGCTCTCAATGTTATTTTGTTTTAACGCATTAGTAGTGTTTTTAGATACAAAAATGTAACCTGAACTAGTGCTAATTTGGGGAGCTGCTGCGACTACTGTTGCATTTTGATTAAAATAGTCATTAGAAGTCATGGCAGCATTAGGTGAACCATTGCTTATGTACGATACATCGGCAACACTTTGCCCTAATTCGTTGATCTTAAAACCTGAACCAACGGCCCATTTTTTGTTGATTTTATATTTTGTTTTAACACCGTAAGCAGTTCCCTGTTTTGAGTCGTTTACATTGCCCAGGGTTTTGTCATTTTTATAATTCTCCGAGTTGGCTAATCCGGCAAAAACTTCAACTGCCCATCTTTCTCCTTTAGAAATCGTCGTTTTCTTTTCTTTCTCGTTTTTCTCCTCCGGATTAATAATGCCTTTTTCTAAGTTTTGAAGTTCTGCCAATTGAACGGAATCCTGCTTGCTAAGAACAGTAGTGAATTTCGAATTGTTTTTTGAATTACCCGTTAATTCTCTGCCAGGGAATGCGTTTTCAGTAGCAGTTTTCTGATGCTTATCAGAAAGTGGGTTCACAGCGCTTAAAGCTGTACTAATGTTATTTTTAGCAGGCAATTGCTCTTCAAAAACAGAACCCGACACCTTATTTTTTGAATCTGAATTGAAAGGGTTTGTCTTTCCTGCACTAAAAGTTTGTTCCGCTAGTATTTGATTAGCAGCTTTTTTATCAGCACTAATAGAATGATTTTTTGAATAAGAACCAAATCCATTGTTCTTACTGAGAGTATATACTTTTTCAGCTACATTTTGATTCGAATTCTTTTTCTCTGTATTTAAAAATTGATTGGTTGAAGCAGAATTGAATGCATTTGATGGATTCGATCGGGCCGTATTTGTTTTTGCAGAAACAATTACTTTTTGGGTTGCAGTATGATCTTCATTTCTCTTTTGAAGAGTTGAGTTCAGATTTGCATTCCCTGAATTAGCCTTATTAGTTACATCAGAATGAGCAACTGCCGTTTTTTGATTGTGATTTTTTATAGAAAGCTCAGACGAGTTGGTACGGTTCTTCAGAGAAGAATTACTAACGGTATGATTTGATTCTTGCTCAGTGGTATTTACAACAGTATTATTCTCTTTACTTTGAATTGTTTGGTTAGAGTTTGGATTGTTTTTCTTTTCATCAAGAACCACACTATTGTTTTCTATCGGGCCATTTTTTACCGTTTGAATTGCCGAAGTAGAAGTAAAATGTAAAACAGAAGGAAGCAACAAACCTAATAATAAGCATGCAGCAGCCGACCACCAAAGAATAGCTTTCTTCTTTTTCTTTTTTGGTTGGTCTAATTTTTCTTCAATCTGACTCCATAATTCAGGAGGTGGAATACTTGAAAAGTTTTCCATTGATGAAAAAAGATCTTCTATATTTTGCTTTTTCATGCTATTTTAAAATTTTTTATGCTCATTATTTTTTTTTGCAAAATGCTTTTGGCCCGATTTAGATTTGATTTTGATGTTCCTTCGGAGATTTTTAAAAGTTCGGCTATTTCTTTATGCTTTAGTTTTTCAAAAACATACAGGTTGAAAACGGTGCGGTACTGATCTGGTAGATCCCGGATGTATTCCAGCAGTTTCTCCTGTTCGACCGGAGCAATATCCAATTCCTCCTCTTCAACAAAATCAGTATCCGGATCAAAAACATCCAAAAAGAAACTTTCTTTTTTCTTCTTGTTCAGGGTTTCAATCAATTTATTAATGAAAATACGTTTGAGCCAGCCTTCAAAACTTCCTTCAAATTTATATTGGCCGATTTTCTGAAAAACGATAACAAAAGCCTCCTGAAATACATCTTTGGCATCGTCTTCATTTCTCATATACTTCAGGCATATACCATATAAAACAGGAGAGAACAACTGATAGATTTTCAGTTGTCCTTCTCTGTCATTTTTGATGCACAAGCGTATGTATTTTTCTAAATCGTCTTTCAAAAAAGTGGTTTATTTGGTTTTGCAAAAATAGTTCTTATAAGCTTATAAAACTACCTTTTGTAAATAGTACGTGATGCATCGGTATTATTGCTGACAATGGTTAGGTTTTGATTGTCAAGGTTTTCTATGATATAAGTCTTGCCTTCAAAAGTGATTAAGTCATGTTCGGTCTGATCAAAATAACCAATACCTTTTTCAATTGTATAGGTACTATTCCTTATTTCAACATTGTTTTTGTACGTGATTACTCTTCCGTTTGGTGTAAAAACGATTTTTTTGTTAAATCCGATCGTTTTAGGAGTTGCCGTATAAGGATTATTGGTTCCTCCAATCGATTTTTCCCAAATCCAGGTGTTTACAATCGAACCCGAATTCATACCCGTAGATTCCACTGAATATGCCGACGAAAAGAGACAGCATACGATGATAAATAAGAAGTATTTTTTCATAAATCAGATTATTTTAGACTTGTTATTTTATCCTGAATAGCCTTTTTAAAAGCTTTTACGTCAGCACTTTGATCAGCAGTATCATTGTTGTCGATCGTAACTTTCGTAACAGTTATACCCTGACGTAATTCAAAATATACACCTCCCTGATCTGCAGCGTCCGGAGAGCCATAGGTTTTAGTTTGTCCTTTTAAAGCTAAAATTTCAGCAGGTACCGATTTTAAGAACAGTGTGTAATCTCCCTTTTTTGTTGTTGCCGTATAGCGGTATTGATTGAAATCGTAGGCACCGGCCTTAACGTTTAAGAATTTTTGAATATTAAAATCGTTGATCTGATAGAATTTTTGACAATCGGCACCTGTACATTGACTGCTAAAACTTCCGATTACAACATTGTCACGGTTGTCTGCTACTTTATTGAATAGTACTGTTTTAGTCGTTTTAGGTATCAAAATGAAATCTGACGGATATGTTGCCCCCGGAGCAATAACTTCACCTACTGCAGGCTCTTTCTCGTAGTAGTTGATTAGAATTTGACATTTGTTTTGCACAATGCTGGTTATTTTAATTTGATAACCACTTGTAGGTCTAAGGCCTGAGAAAATACCAACAATCATTTCTTTGGTAAAATCGATAGGTGTAATGGTAGCATTTGGACAAGAATTTTCTTTTTTGGTGAAGTAAGCATTCAATCTTTCTTCAGAAGCAGCTAGAAATGCGACAGGATTGGTAGGTAAAGATTTAACACTATAGTTGCATAAAAGTGGAATTCCTGTAAAAGCTAAGTCTTCACTTTCTCCGCAAACTACATTCATATCTTCATTATTTAGGGAGCAGGCACTGAATCCAAAAGCTATAAACAAGCTTAGCATTAATTTTTTCATAACAATATTTTAATAGTTTATAATTAGTAGATGTCTTCTTTTGGAAATGGTTGCGTGAAAATTTTTAATTTATTTGAAACAGCGATTTAATTTTTCGAGATTAGGGATTCGTGAAATTTTTAATTTAAAATAAACCACTGCGTATTATTGTGTATTTTTACGTGATATAAAAATGTAATTATGTTTGAATTTCTTCCGTATTTATTGGCCTTCACAGCTGCGTTATTTCTAGGGATATATTTAGGAAAGACGTTATTTGCTGCGCGATTTCAATCCGAAAAAGTCAGTCTGGAAGAAAGGCTGAGTGCCACCACAAATCAATTACAAATTCAGAAAGAGCAGTTTGAAAACGAAAGAAGAAATTTCGAAAAACAGCTTCATCTGAGCAGTTCTGAAAAAGAGACTATCCGAACCGAAAAAGACAGTCTCGCCATTCAGCTTTCTAAAAAAGAAGTCGATTTTGAAAACTTGTGGGAACGTCATAAAGAACAAAAGAATGAAGTAAGCGAACTTCAGGAGAAATTTACCAAAGAATTTGAAAACCTGGCGAATAAAATTCTGGAAGAGAAATCGGCAAAGTTTACGGAGAAGAATAGTGAAAATATGAAAAATATCCTGCTGCCTTTGCAGGATAAAATTCAGGGATTCGAAAAAAAGGTAGAGCAAACTCACAAAGAAAGTATTGATTATCATGCGGCTTTGCGTCAGCAGATTTTAGGATTGAGTGAAATGAATGCCCAAATGAGTAAAGAAACCCTGAATTTAACCAAGGCGTTGAAAGGCGACAGTAAAATGCAGGGAAACTGGGGCGAATTGGTTTTAGAACGTGTTTTAGAAAAATCCGGTTTAGAAAAGGGGAGAGAATACGAAGTACAGCAAAGTTTTACAAATGCTGAAGGAAACAGAGTTTTGCCCGATGTTGTAATCAATTTACCCGACGGTAAAAAGATGATCGTCGATTCGAAAGTTTCTTTGGTTGCTTATGAAAAATGGATCAATGAAGAATCTGAAATTCTTAAAATGGACTTCCTGAAAGAACATGTGAACTCTATTAAAAGACATGTCGAGCAGTTGGGAAGCAAAAATTATCATGATTTGTATCAAATCGAGAGTCCGGATTTTGTCTTATTGTTTATCCCCATTGAACCTGCTTTTGCGATTGCTTTAAACGAAGATTCGACCTTGTACAATAAAGCGTTTGATCGAAACATCGTTATTGTAACTCCTACAACCTTACTAGCGACTTTAAGAACTATTGATAGTATGTGGACCAATCAAAAACAACAGGAAAATGCCTTTGAAATTGCCAGACAGGCAGGAGCATTGTACGACAAATTTGAGGGATTTGTTACCGATTTGGTACGTATTGGAAATAAAATAAAAGACACAAAAACGGAATACGAAAATGCCATGAGCAAGTTGGTAGACGGAAGAGGAAATCTGATTTCAAGTGTCGAAAAATTAAAGAAAATGGGAGCGAAGGCTAAAAAATCGCTTCCCGAAAATATTATTGCCAGAGCTTCTAATTCAGATGAAAATCAATCTTTAAATTAAAAACATAGTTTCATCAAGGCTATTCACAAAGAAATTTTCCCATTCAAATACAAATAAAAAATTATGACTGCAGATTTCAAACACGTTTCTTCATCGAAAATAAGTATATCAGAATTAATGCTGCCTTCGCATACCAACTTTAGTGGAAAAATTCACGGAGGATATATTTTACAGCTGTTAGACCAGATTGCTTTTGCATCAGCCTCAAAATTTAGTGGCAACTATTGCGTGACCGCTTCTGTGGATACGGTAAACTTTTTAAAACCTATTGAGGTTGGAGAATTAGTAACCATGAAAGCATCGGTAAATTATGTGGGAAGAAGTTCTATGATTGTGGGAATTCGTGTCGAAGCTGAGAACATCCAGACGGGAGCCATCAAACATTGTAACTCGTCTTATTTTACCATGGTGGCAAAAGATAATGAGGGGAAAAGCGTGCCTGTTCCCGGACTTATTTTGTCTAATTTAGAAGAGGTGAGACGCTTTAGGAAATGCATCAAACAAATCGAATCTAAAAAAGAAGTAGAAGAACATGCAAGAATGACAGACGTTAATTCGATCGAAGATCTGGCAAATTTAAATCAGTATAATGTGCTTTTAGAAATTCATTAAGGTAAGGGCTTAGAGGTGAGTTCTTTTGATAAATAGTGAGATGGGTTTTTAAAAAGAAAAAAGAAGAAAGAGAAAAGAAAAGAGAGAAACAGAGTCTTCTGCGTTTTATTAGAAGTGAAACGCTTTTTTGCGGTTAGCAAATCTATGTTTCTATGTGTTAAAAAAGATTTTTTATGTACATACACCCAATTAAAATAATTTACAATCAAATCAAAAAGTAATGGTAAAGTTTGGCTATACAATTTTATACGTTGAAGAAGTAGAAAAATCAGTTTCGTTTTATGAAAATGCATTTGGATTTTCAAGAAAATTTGTAACTCCGGAGGCGGATTATGGCGAATTGAGTACGGGAGAAACAATACTTTCGTTTGCTTCAAAAGAATTAGCAGCCCAAAATCTGAAAGACGGCTTTATCGAAAGTAAACCAGAGCAGAAACCTTTTGCCATAGAATTGGGTTTTATAACTGATAATGTTGAGGAACTAGTACAGAAAGCAATTTCAGGAGGAGCGACACTGGTCAAAGAACCTGCTCAGAAACCATGGGGACAAGTAGTGGCCTATGTACGTGACCCGGATGGGTTTTTAATTGAAATCTGTACACCAATGCAATAAGACTTAGTGCGTTTTTGATTCTCATAATTGGAGTGCCAGTAAACGGTATCAGAATTGATTTTTAGGCAGGTAAAACATTCACAAATATTTAGCAGTAAATCGGCAACCGTAATCCTGAAAAAATCGTAACTTTAAGTATAAATGATTGGGTTACTGTTTTTTCACGGAGTACTGCCATTCTATTTTTTTAACTTATCTTAAGTCCAGTTGTTTCTCTTCTTAAAAATAGAAAAAGATCGAATGACATAATTGTTTAATTGTTAACGATTATGAAAAAAATTACATTACTTATTTTACTGTTTACAGCTTATTCCGTTATGGCTCAGGATAAATTTTTTACCAGTACGGGAACCATAAATTTTGAAGCATCAGTGCCCTTTTTCGAAGATGTAAAAGCTGTAAACAGACAGGTCACAATTATTGTTGAGCCCAAAACGAGTACTTTAATCTGTACCGTTTTTATTAAAGATTTTCGTTTTAAATTAGACCTGATGCAGGAACATTTTAATGAAAATTATATGGAAAGCCATCGTTATCCGAAAGCTGTTTTTAAAGGAAAAATTCAAAAATTTGATCTAAAAAACATAGACGAAATCGAAAAGGAATATCAAATTAAAGGAAAACTTTCGATGAAGGGAAAATCAAGAGAAATTCTGGTAAATGCACTCATTAAAAAAGTGGGTGACGGAATCCAGATCGTTTCCGATTTTCCAATTTTGATCTCTGATTATAATATCGAAATTCCGAACAGAATAGCCGCTAAGATTGCTAAAACGGTGAATACCGAATTAACGGGAGTAATTAAAAGTGATGATCCGGTATATCTAACGCTAAAATGACTAATTAAGGCAGTTGACCAGCGCGCCTTCTAAATCGGTAAATTGAAATTCAAATCCTGTTTTTTGTATTTTTTCAGAAGAAACCCGTTGTCCTTTTAAGACAGCCTCGCTCATTTCGCCTAAAACAATTTTAAGAATTAAGGCGGGTACTTTTGGCAGCCAGATTTTATAACCGTATAAGCTGGCAAGCATTTTTGAAAAACTAAGGTTCGTAGTATTGTCTGTCACGCAGGCATTGTACGGACCTTTGATCGTTTCATCAGTAAGTGTTTTTAAATAAATCTGACATAAATCATCAATATGAATCCAGGGAAGATATTGTTTTCCTGTACCCAAAATGGCACCGAAGCCGGCTTTGAAATTGGGTCCCAGTTTTTTTAGAAAACCTTCATTTCTTCCCAAAACAATCCCCGTTCTGATTTTAGCAGTCCGGATTCCTAAAGAAGTAATTTTATCTGTAGCCTGTTCCCATTCAACGCAGGTTACCCCTAAAAAATCGGTTGCAGGGGGAGTGTCTTCCGTACAGATAACAGAACTGGTAACAGCTCCGTAAATTCCAACCGCCGAAGCCGAGATAAAAGCATCCGGAACTTTATTGTTTTTCTTTAAGATCGAATAAATAAGATCGATGGGTTGTACACGACTTTCTAAAATGACTTTTTTACGTCTTTTAGTCCATCTCTTCTCTACAATTCCTTCACCTGCTAAATGGATAATATAATCAGCCTGAAGAATTGCTTCTTCGTTGATATAATTCGTTTTTAAGTTCCATTTATAATAGGTGATTAATGAGGTGTTTTCTCGTGCGCTACGGCTCAAAATCGATACCGTAAAACCACTGTCAGTGAGTAAATCGGTAAGTTGTTTTCCAACAAATCCAGTGCCTCCGGTTAATAAAACATTTTTTGCCATGATAGTTTATAATATATTTAACAGTGCATTTTGTTTAAGGCAAAGTAAAGGTACTTAAACATTCCTTACCTTTAAGGCAAATTCTAAATTTTAATGAAATGGCAACTAAAAATAAGGCTATCACAAGAGAAGATATCGTTTCAAAATATATGGATGAAGTTTTAGAAAAGGGGCAAAAACCAAAATCGGTTTATCATTTTGTAAAAGAAAATGGTTTTACGGAAGCGGAGTTTTATGCTTTTTTTGGAACATTAGAAGGTTTAGAAAAAGAAATATTCAGACTGTTTTTTGCGAATACAGTTGATTTGCTGCACAAAAATGCAGATTATCAGGAGTATGATATGAAAAACAAGATGTTGAGTTTCTACTATACATTTTTTGAGATTTTAACGGCCAACAGAAGTTATGTCCTGCAAGCTCTAAAAATAGACAGAAATCCACTTAAAAATTTTGTACAACTGACTTCGCTTCGCGAGGCTTTTAAAGAATATGTTTCGGAAATATTGACTGATGATTACAGACTGGAACAGAAAAAATTTCAAAAATTTCAGGAAAAAGCCCTTCAGGAATCGGCCTGGCTGCAATTAATGATGACCATAAAATTCTGGATGGAGGATTCTTCCGCAGCATTCGAAAAGACAGATATCTTTATCGAAAAATCGGTTAATGCATCTTTCGAATTGATGAATGTAGCCCCAATGAATCATTTAATTGATTTTGGAAAATTTCTGTTTAAAGAAAAAATATACAGTAAGTAATGAAAACGATCGATTATATACCTACCTCAAAAATAGAAAGAGCCAGTAAATTAGTGCAAACCGGTGCAAAAATCGGAGTCAACTATATTAAGCATTATGCTGAGAAGATGGTAAACTCAGATTTGACCCGTGACAAGCTGAATGAAAACAATGCCGAAGATATTTACGACGGACTCAAAAGTTTGAAAGGAAGCGCTCTTAAAGTGGCTCAAATGCTGAGCATGGACAAGAATTTTCTGCCTCAGGCTTATGTAGAGAAATTTTCATTATCGCAATTTTCAGTACCACCGCTTTCGGCACCATTGGTCTTGAAAACTTTTAAAACCAATTTCGGGAAAACACCCTATGAAATTTTTGATGAATTCAATGCCAATTCGGTCAATGCAGCCAGCATTGGTCAGGTGCATCTGGCGGTTAAAAACGGTAAAAAACTAGCCGTTAAAATTCAGTACCCGGGAGTTGCCAACAGTATTTCGTCTGATTTGGCTCTGGTAAAACCTATTGCAATCAGAATGTTCAATTTGCAGGGAAAAGATTCCGATAAATATTTTAAAGAAGTTGAAGATAAACTGATTGAAGAAACCAATTATTTGTTGGAACTTCAACAAAGTCAGGAAGTGGTACAGGCCTGCAGTAAAATCGAAAACATACTTTTTCCAAATTATTATCCTGAGTTTTCGTCAGAGAAAATTATCACTATGGATTGGATGAGCGGTCTGCATCTTTCGGAGTTTACCGCTAAAAATACAGATCAGGAAGTGGGTGACAAATTAGGTCAGGCCCTTTGGGATTTTTATATGTACCAAATTCATGTTTTAAGAAAAGTTCATGCCGATCCGCATCCGGGAAATTTTCTGGTGGATGAAAACAATCAGTTAATTGCGCTGGATTTTGGCTGTATGAAACAAATTCCGGATGATTTTTATGTGCCTTACTTTGAATTGATCAATAAAAATGTAATCACTGACGAAACACTTTTCAATGAAAAATTATTTGAACTGGAAATTCTTCGTCCCGATGATTCGGCTTCTGAGATTGCCTATTTTACTGAAATGTTTCATGATTTATTGTCTCTTTTTACCCGGCCATTTCAGAAAGAAACCTTTGATTTTTCGGATGAGACTTTCTTTGACAATATTGCCAAATTAGGAGAACGTTTTACCAACGATACCAATCTTAAAAAAATGAACGGAAATCGTGGTTCTAAACATTTTATCTACATGAACAGAACTTTCTTCGGATTGTACAATCTGATGTTTGATTTGAAAGCCAAGATTGTTGTAGAGAATTATATGAAGTATTAAAAAAGTTTCAGGTTTCAAGTTTCACGTTGCAATATAACCTGAAACTTGAAACTTGAAACCTGAAACTTGAAACAAAAAAAAGCTATTTCAAAATCCCTTTTTTATAAGTTTCAATGGCACGATCTCTTGCAAACGCATGATCCACCATTGGTTCGTTGTAGTCTAAATCAAATTCAGGAATCCATTTGCGAATGTAGATTCCTTTCTCGTCAAACTTCTTTTGTTGAATTTCGGGATTGAAAACTCTGAAATAAGGTGCAGCATCACAACCTGTTCCTGCTGCCCACTGCCAGTTGCCTACATTGGAAGCCAATTCGAAATCTAATAATTTTTCAGCAAAGTACGCCTCGCCCCATTGCCAGTTGATGAGCAAATGTTTGCATAAAAAGCTGGCCACTACCATGCGAACCCGATTGTGCATGTACCCCGTTTCGTTCAATTGACGCATTCCGGCATCGACCATTGGGTACCCCGTAGTTCCCGAACACCAGCGTTTAAAATCATCTTCGTTATTGCGCCATTGAATGCCGTCGTAAGCCGATTTAAAATTGTGATTCACAACATTTGGGAAGCTAAATAATATCTGGATGAAGAACTCTCTCCAAATCAGTTCGCTTAAAAAGGTTTGATTTTTTCGATTGGCCCAATTTACGAGTTTGCGAATACTAACCGTTCCAAAACGCAAATGCGGCGAAAGGTAGGAAGTACTGTCCTCAGCCGGAAAATCACGTGTTTCTTTATAATTAGAAATTTGACTTAAATCCGGAGGAAGTACTTTTATAGCGCTTTTCTCAAAACCAATTTCGGCTAATTCCGGAAAAGTAAACTGATTTTTACTGAAGTTTTCATAACCAATTTTGGTGTCAAATTCCGGAGCCTGTCCTGAAAGATGGTATTTTTCCAGCCACTTGTTTTTGTAGGGTGTATAAACGGTGTAAGGAAGTCCATCAGCTTTTGTAATTTCTTTTTCTTCAAAAATCACATGATCTTTGAATGAGGAAGCTGTGATATGGTGTTGTGCTAATAATTGCTGAATAGCGGCATCACGTTGGATGGCAAAAGGTTCGTAGTCTTTATTGAAAAAAACCTGCTGAATATCAAATTCAGTTATAAGTGATTCCCAAACCTTACTTGTAGTTCCTTTTTTAATGAGAATGGAGGAATCAATTGCTTTTAGTTGTTCGTTTATTTTTTGAAGTGACTCCAAAATAAACTGAACGCGTGCATCATTTTTGGGAAGGTTTTCCAGAATTTCATCATCAAAAATAAATAGCGGAATTACCGGAAAATCCGATTGCAGGGCATGGAACAGTCCGGTATTGTCTTCTAAACGCAAATCACGTCGGAACCAGAAAAAAGAAACTTTTTGTTTTGTCATTGTATGATGTTCTGCTTGATTTTTTATCACAGTCAAAAAAAAATATATTGATTTAAGCTTTTGAATTGAATAGCTCTTCGATTTTATTGTAGCGATAATCAAAAATAGTTTTGAGTTTATTTTTAACAATAAGACTGTTCATGATTCTGCCCAGATACCCCAATGGTAAAGCGTAGTGCACCACATCAATCATTTTTGTTCCGGTTGCTGTGGGCTCGAAAAAGTGTTTGTGATGCCATAAAGCGTAAGGGCCAAATCGCTGTTCGTCGACAAAATATTGGTTCTCCTTTGAAACAGTAATGATGGTCATCCAATTAATTTTAATGCCCAAAAGAGGTTTTAAAGTATAGGTGATAATTTGTCCGGGATACATGCGTTTGTTGTCAAAATCCTGAATTTCGAAACTCATATTATCAAGTGTTATCGTTTGGAGATTTTTCGGACTTGAAAAAAAATCCCAGCATTCTTCAACAGTAGCGTTTACATGCTGTACGGTTTCTATTTTGTATACTTTCATAAAATCTATTTAAATTTTATAATATTTAAAAGGAACAAACAACATTCCGAAACATTCCCCGTCTTCTTTGCCTAAGTGCTTGTGGTGTATTTTATGTGCTTTTCGCAAGCCAATCAAGTATTTGTTTTTGGTGTTTTTAAACCATTTGAAACGCTGATGAATCAGAACATCATGAATCAAAAAATAACACACACCATAAAGCGTTACTCCACAGGCAATAAAAAATAAGTAGTTGAATCCGCCCTCAACACCAAAGTAAAAAAGAATAATACTGGGGATGGCAAATAGGACAAAGAAAATGTCGTTGCGTTCAAAAGTGTTTTCGTATTTGGGTTGATGGTGATCTGCATGAAAATACCACATCAGTCCATGCATGATGTACTTGTGTGTGAGCCAGGTGACACATTCCATGAATAAAAAAACACCTAGAAAAATTAAAAAAGAAATCATTTTGTATGTCTTGAATTTACGTTTTAGCTTATAAAAGTTAATTTTCGCTGTATTAGAAATTGGTTTTAAACTAATTTTAATTTGTAGGTTACAAAAGACTGTGCTAAAAGCCCCGCTTTGGTATAATTAGAAACTCTGATTCTCGAATTTCCAATTTCATAATAAGGAGTGTTCTTAAGCTTTTGAAGCAGTTTTCGGTAATAAATATAAGCGGTATAAACACCAAATTTAGCGTCGATAGGAAGTTTAACAATGCCCTGAAAAGCGATTCTGAAATCTTCTTCGATTTCAGCAATAATATTCGTTTTAGCTTCTTCGTCAAAAGAATTTAAATCAATTCCCGGAAAGTAATTTCGGTTCAAAATCAAATTATCCTCTTTTAGGTCTCTCAGGAAATTAACTTTCTGAAAGGCCGATCCCAATCGCATTGCTTCATTTTTGAGTTGTTCGTATTTTTGTTCGTTTCCTTTTACAAAAACCTTCAGACACATTAAACCTACTACATCGGCCGAACCGTAAATGTAATCTTCATATTCAGTATGGGTAGGGTAGCTCGACTTCACAAGATCGAGTTTCATGCTTTTTAAAAAGGCCTGAACCAGATCATCAGTAATGTTGTACTGCTTTACGGTATGCTGAAAAGAGTTGAGAATAGGGTTAAGACTGATACCTGTTTGCATCGCTTTGTAATATTCTTTTTCGAAATCATTGATAAGATTCTCTTTTTCAAAATCATGAAAAGAATCGACAATTTCGTCAGCAAAACGCACAAACCCGTAAATGCTGTAAATAGCATCGCGAATACCCGGTGACAACATTTTGACTGCTAATGAAAATGAGGTGCTGTAACTCTGAGTAACCAGTTTGCTGCATTTAAAAGAAACAGTGTCGAATAGTGATTTCATTGGTTAAGAACTAAAAGATTTTTGAATTAACTCAGCTGCTAATTTTCCTGAAATTAAAGCAGGAGGAACACCAGGGCCGGGAACAGTTAACTGTCCCGTAAAATATAAATTACGAACTTTTTTACTTTTTAGTTTGGGCCTTAGAAAAGCGGTTTGCAATAGTGTATTGGCCATTCCGTAAGCATTGCCTTTATAGGCATTGTAATCGTTCACAAAATCGTTTTTACAAAATGATCTCTTAAATATAATGCTATTTTTTATTTGTTGATCGGTTAATTGTTCAAATCTGGAGATTATTTTTTCGAAATAGACTTCACGAAGTTGTTCATTGTCTTGTATTCCTGGGGCTAACGGAATGAGGAAAAAACCGCTTTCCATTCCTTCCGGAGCAGCAGTTGAATCTGTTTTAGAAGGGAAATTGGCATAAAACAAGGGTTGCTCGGGCCATTTCGGATCGTCGTAGATGTCGGCTGCATGTTGGTTAAAATCAACATCAAAAAACAAAGAGTGGTGTGTGACGTTGGCTATTTTTTTATTGAATCCCACAAAAAAGAGAAGGGAAGAGGGAGCAAAAGTCCGGCTCTCCCAATATTTTTCTGAATAAGCGCGATGTTCGATATCCAGCAAAGTTTCGGTATGATGATAGTCGGCACCGCTTAAAATAATATCCGCTTCTATCGTCTTTCCGTTAATTAAAATTCCTGTGGCTTTTTTTTCTTTAACAATAATCTTTTCAATAGGAGAGTTGGTTTTAATCGTTACTCCTAATTCCAATGCCAGTTTTTCGATTCCACGTACCACATCGTACATTCCGGTTTTAGGATGCCAGGTTCCTAAGCCAAAATCGGCATAATTCATAAAATTGTAAAAAGACGGAGTTTTTGTTGGCTTTGCACCTAAAAACAAAACGGGAAACTCCAGTATTTGGATGAGTTTTTGATTCTTAAACTGCTTTCGGATATCGGCGCTAACAGTACTAATAAACTGATTGAGTTTGAAAGCTGTTTCGACTGTGATTAATTCTAGTGCCGAAACTCCGGGACGATAGACTAAATCTTTGATGGCAATATCATAATTGCTTTTGGCGTGATTGATGAATTTTTGAAGTTTCTCACCGCTTCCCGTTTCGATCTCTTCAAAAGTGTTTTTTATTTCTTCTAAATTGTCATAAATGCTGATAAAATCATTTATACCAAAATACACTCTGTAAGCCGGATTGAGTTTGATGAGCTCGTAATAGTCGGAAGAGTTTTTGTTGAAATCCTGAAAAAAACGTTCGAAAACATCCGGCATCCAATACCAGCTTGGTCCCATGTCGAAAGTAAAGCCTTCTTTTTTAAATTGTCTGGCTCTGCCTCCAATAGTTTCATTTTTCTCATAAATAGTTACCGTATTACCTTGCTGTGCGAGATAACATGAAGCGGCTAGAGAAGAAAAGCCTGATCCTATTATTGCTATAGTTTTTTTCATTTGTTTAACAAATATACAAAAACTTTAAACAAAAATATTACAGCATGCTGATTGTTTCTTCCATAGAATCAAAAACGCGTATTCTTTCTGATAAAATTTTCTGATCGATATGTTCGACCATGTTTCCCATAAGCCAAATTTCATTGTTCTTTTGAAGCAACTTTTGTCCCATCGATTTGACATATTGGTTGATTACATTGCGATCTGGTTGGACAGTCATGAAAGATACAAAGGTAATGTTCTCGAAATGTTTGGTTAAATCTTGCAGGTTTTCGATAGGCATGCTTTCGCCCAGATAAATGGTTTTGTATCCTTTTAGTAAAATCTCGTACTGCAAATAAAGTAAGCCTATCTTATGGATTTCATTTAAAGGAAGAGAAAGTACAAAAATCCGATCGGTTTTTGTGGGTTTTAGAATCTGCAGGCTTTCGGTATAAATTAATATCTTCTGCTTGATCAGATGACTCATAAAATGCTCATTCGCCGGAGTTATGGTTTCGGATTGCCATAATAAACCTAATTCTTTTAGCAAAGGAAGAAAATTGTCTTTGAAGACTTCTCTAAATGATTTTTCAGAAATAAGCCAGTCGAAAGTATTGAAGAAAATTTCCTGATCAAAATTCATCATCGCCATCTTGAACGAAGTAATGGCATAGTTCTGTGAGTTTTTCTTTGAGATGATTTCGCGAACTAATTGTGGAATTTTTTCTTCGGGATAGGTTGCTATTTTAGATATTTTATAGCCGTATTCGTGTAATAATGTGATGTTTAAAAGCTTCTGGAGATTCTGCAAATTATAAAGCCTGATATTGGTGTCAGTACGCATGGGCTCTAAGATATTGTATCTTTTTTCCCAGATGCGAATGGTGTGTGCTTTTATCCCGGATAAGTTTTCAAGATCTTTTATGCTGAAAACAGTTTTAATATTGTTTATCATTTTTGGCTGTTTGGTGAACAAAAATAGAATAAAATCTCAAATTACCTTATAATTTGTCTGAAATACACAGGTTACGAGATGTTTACAGATTGATAATGATTTAATTTGTCTAAATGAAGAATCGTCTTAGAGCCATCTTTACTCCTGTTGTACATTGTCTCAAATTTGGCTCCGTAAATTACTTCATCAAAGGTATAAGAAGTTCTTGCGGCCACGGTATTGCTGTACATATCGTCGAAAGTGGTAATGAAAACCAGTATTTCGCCATGTACTTTTTTAAAATCTTCTTCGGTAAAATTATATAATGGACTGCTTTCTGTGATGGGATGTACCAGTGTCCAGCTTAAAGAAAGCGCATTTATACGTTCCAGTTCAAGGTCTAAGCTATAGAATTTATTGGTTTTTTGACCATTTTCTTCCAGGCTTAATCCCAGAGTCATTCTGGCAGTAGCATCAGTAAAATTGGTATTTTTAAAAGGAACAAGACGTACCATGAGGCCTCTCTTATCTTGGTAAGGTGAAATTAAGGCATGATCGGCAAACTTTAAAAAAGCGGTTGGTTTGCTAAATCTTCCAAAGAACAGACCGGTTGCTATGGCAAAGCTCAGCAATCCAATCAAAGCTTCGGCAGCAGAAAGAGCGCTTGTTAAAAATCCGGTGGGGCTGATATGTCCGTATCCTACAGTAGTAAAAGTCTGCGCGCTAAAAAAATAAGCCTGTCCGAACTGAATCAGTATGCCTTCTGATTGCTTAATTCCGTTAAGATTTTCAATTCCGATAGCATAATAAGCAAGTGCAAAAATAAAATTGATGCTAATATAAAACGAAAAAAGGATAAGCATGAATTTCCAGTTTGGCATATCGATCATGGTGTGGTACCAGCTAATGCGACGAAGTACATGCATTCCTCTTTTTTCGACATTGGGCGTTCCGTTTTTGTTTACAAAACGGCTTCCGTAGCTGTTTGCATTTGATCCGAAACCGGAATTAATATCGGGTTGAGCTTTCTGGTTTATTTTCTTGAGAAGCGCCATTGCAGATTGGTTTAAACAACAAATGTAAAAATATCTGCGAGATCAGGAAATGGGCTGTAAAGAAAAAGCAATCTGTGAATGGTAATTCTGCAGATTGCTTTTGTGTTTATTGCGATAAGATTTTACTTTATTTGCAAAAAGTTGATTTGTTTTTGATAGCGCTTTGGCTGCCTAATTCTATTGCTTTTGTAAAATCTTTGCAGGCATTTTTCTGATCTCCGATTTTGTTATAAGCCAAACCTCTCAGATTGTAAGCGATATAATCTTTTGGATTTAAACCTAAAGATGAGGTACAGTCTGCAACGGTTTCTTTAAAATTCATTAACTTGTAGTTTACGTTTGCTCTTCCGGTAAAGGCGTCGGCATTCATGCTGTCTAAATCGATGGTTTTGCTAAAATCAGCAAGGGCGCCTTTAAGGTCATTGAGTTTTAGTTTTGCAACACCGCGATTTTGATAGGCCTCTACAAATTTTGAATTCATGCTGATGGCTTTTGTGTAATCGGCAATTGCTCCTTTTGTATTGCCGGCTTCAGCTTTTTTCAGGGCTTTGTCAAAATAGCCGGTTGCAGATTGTGCCCAGGTAGAGCAGGTGATCATAACAAATGATACTAATAGAAATTTTTTCATAAACCAATTTGGGATTAGTTAGTAGGTTAATAATTCAGGAAACGAATTTAATGAAGTTTTGTTTTGCAAGAGAAGTACTTTTGTCAAATATTTATTATTTTTTTTCGAAGAGAAGGATCGATATTTTATTCCGGTTTCTTCTTACTTAAAAAGGGGGTAGTGTTTAACCTCCAGATGGCACCAATCTGGAAATTTCCCGAAGACAAACCAATGTTGTTTTTGTTATTGTCAGAGAAAGCGGAGAATGTAGAATTATTGAGATAGGATAGACCAAGTGACCATCTCTCTTTGTTATAGCCCAAGGCTATTCTGGGAAAAAATGTGGGATAAATTTCGATCTTTTGTTTTCCGAAATCATTTATTCTTTCGGTGCCTACATTTGCACCTATGGTTACTGATCCGCTGGTAAACCATCTTTTGCTAATTGCCCAGGTGTACGCATAACCTCCGCTAATTCCAAATTGAAAATTACGTAGTGAGTTTTTAGATTTGTGTACAAAAGAGCTATCAGAGCCTATTTTCGAAAAATAAACTCCTCCGCCAAGCAGGAAGCTTCCCGCTGATTTTAATTGTCTTTCATTTTGAACAAAGGCAGCTTTATAGGAGAATTTTTTGTTGTTAAAAACATATTGGCCAAAAGCACCATATTGCTGGATTTTGAGATCGGGGTATAATTGTATGTTTTTGTCGGCATCATCGGCAGTATAGAAACCGTGGTATTTTTGAATGAAAAGATCAATTATGAATTTTCTTCCGTAGTTATGAATCTGAAAATCGAGTGCTTTGGTTCTTCCTTTTTCCTTGTCTTTCAGAAAGCTTAGTCCGTAACCGTAACTAAAATCGATTATGGTATTTTTTACAGAAACACCAAAACCTAAGCTCATTGGTGTATTAGGCATGAATCTTTTCATATCGCCTCCTGTTTCCTGTTGCAGCGAAATGAATTTCATCGATAAATAGGTTCTTATGGAAGCTTTATTTTCAAAAGGTTTGATGTAGCTAGTGTCAATCTGTGCAGTGCAGAAATACGGAAAAACAAAAATAAGCAGCAGCGAAAAATAGAATTTCATTAGATTCTCGAAAAGTAGATGATTAAGATTGTGCTTTGTTTAATTTGTTTCGGTTGTGTTGATAGGTTTATAGTTCAAAGATATTTAAAACATTCTATCTTTTGTTAAGTTTTCTGGGGCCACATCCGGATTTATTGATTTCAAGGCTGTAATAGGGAGTGACTTTAAACGATTATAAATTTAGGTGTTTGATTTACCGCAATAGTGTCTAATGGTTTAAGGTAAGGCTTAGGAATAAAAAAAGGTCAAGTAAATTAATACTTGACCTTTTGTGACCCGACTGGGGCTCGAACCCAGGACCCCATCATTAAAAGTGATGTGCTCTACCGACTGAGCTATCGAGTCATTGCTTTCAAGAAACTTGTATTGTGAATCACAGTTTGTGACCCGACTGGGGCTCGAACCCAGGACCCCATCATTAAAAGTGATGTGCTCTACCGACTGAGCTATCGAGTCATATTCGTTTCTTGAACGCGGGTGCAAATATAAGAAGTTATTTTGGATATATCATAACCTTCTTTTAACTTAAATATAATAAAGTGCTAATGGATTGAAAAGCAGGATCTAAGTATGAAGTATTAAGTGTATTTAAGGTGTTTTATTTCTGAGGGCGGTTGTAAAAGTGTGAAATTGGAGGTTTTTTGCCGGTAGTTAAGGGGGTATTTATATTGAAATTACTTTGCTGAAATGCTTTAAGAGAATGAATTGTTCCATTGTATCAGAAACGAAAGAAATGAAACGAAGCATAAAAGAAAAATATGGATAAAATAGGTGCTAACAGTAGCATAATATTTTTGATATTAGGTTTGTGCAGAATTTAAATAAATATATCTATCTATAATGCTATTTCGTACAGGGAGTTTGTTTGCTATGCTTCCATCTTTTGTGAGACCATAAATAATATTCAGGAGCCTTATGGATTTGCTCTTCAACTAATTTAATGTATTGTTGAGTGATTTCACCTTCTTTTGTTTTTTGGGCATTAGTAGTTATGACTTCAAAACTAACCTCATAATGACCTCGTTTGACTTTATTTGTTTTAAGAAAAAGGATGTTCATGTTGTAACGTTTGGAAAGTTTTTCGGGACCAATGTGAAAAGGTGTTTCAATTCCCATAAAAGAAGTGTAGTAATTTGAAGGACTCAATTTAGGAGATTGATCGCAAATAAATACATACGTGGCTTTTTTTTTAGCAGTACTATTGTCTGAAATAACAGAGATTACTTTTTTTGTTTCGAGGGGAATTATTTTATATCTTTTTCGAATGGCGCAGATCAAACGGTTAGCGTAGTAATTTTTGAATTTTTTAGTGATAAAATATAATTCAGATGCGGAATGGTTTTTGAGCATTGTTGCACATTCATATCCTGCATAATGAGCTCCCATGATAATAATGCTTTTTTCCTTTTTTTGGAATTCTTCGTAAACTTCAATGTTTGTAAATGAGCAGCGTTTGATTTTTTCTTTTTCTGAAAGTGTTAGAGCTTTTATGATTTCAAAAAACATGTCACACAGATGGCGATAATAGTTTTTCTGAATGGTTAATTGTTTTTCTTTTGTTAATAAAGGTAAGGTGTGTTTTATGTTTTGCATGACCGTTTTTTTTCGATATTGTATTACATAGTAAAGTAGGTAATACATCAAATCTGAAAAGATATATAATAAGAAAAATGGCTGTATCGAAATGAGCCATATTAATAGATAGATGATGAAATAGAAAAAAAACAAATTTTAAAATTTATTGATGTTAAAATAGGTTAGATGGTGGTGTAGCTTTATTGTAAAGTTAGATGGATAGAGCTTGGTATTTTGTGTAATGTAGTAAGAGGGTTGTTTGATGTAATAAGTGGTGATATTTATGTAAAAAAATGTATTTGCAGGTAGTTGTCCGAAAAGCCAAAAAGTTTACAGGTTTATCCGATTTATTTCTGAACTATAAAACAGGGTGTATTTAGGAAACTATTTCTTAAGTTGATTCTTCCGGTTTTGGTTGTTTTGTATAAGATTTGTTGGGGGGATTAAAATAAAAAAGCGCAAACCCTTATGTTTATTGGTTTGCGCTTTTTTATTTGTTTTCACTCATAGATGTGGGGATATGGTGGAAATACGAGCTAGTAAAAAAAATAAACACCTGTAAATCAGGTGTTTATAATTTGGGTAAGGCTGATTTTGTGACCATGGAGGGATTTGAACCCTCACGCCCTTGCGAGCACCACCCCCTCAAGATGGCGAGTCTACCGTTTCTCCACATGGCCGAAAATTAAAAAAGGTCAAGTAAATTAATACTCGACCTTTGTGACCCGACTGGGGCTCGAACCCAGGACCCCATCATTAAAAGTGATGTGCTCTACCGACTGAGCTATCGAGTCAATGCTGTCAAGAAACTTGTATTGTGAGTCACAATTTGTGACCCGACTGGGGCTCGAACCCAGGACCCCATCATTAAAAGTGATGTGCTCTACCGACTGAGCTATCGAGTCATATTCGTTTCTTGAACGCGGGTGCAAATATAAGAAGTTTTTTTTATTATTTCCAAGCTTATTTATTATAAATTTGTCTTTTTTTAAGTAAAATTTACAACCGCTTAGTTTATAAGGTATTATTAAAATGAAAAAAATTATATTGTTAGGATATATGGGGTGCGGGAAGTCAACGATTGCTCAAAATATGTCAAAAATTACAAATATTCCATTTCTGGATTTGGATCAATGCATCGAAGATAGAGTCAATTTATCAATAAATGAGATTTTCGAGAAACACGGAGAGATTTATTTTAGAAAATTAGAACATGAAATTTTTGTAGAATTGCTTCGGTCTCCTGAAAAAAGTATAATAGGTTTGGGAGGAGGAACACCTTGTTACGCTAATAACCATGAATTACTAAAAGGAGAAGATGTTGTTTCAATCTATTTAAAGGCTTCCATTGAAACTTTATATGGAAGATTGGTTCATAATAAAAGTAAACGACCGTTAATCGCTGAAATGAATGAAGAGGAAATGAAAGAATTTATCGCGAAACATTTGTTCGACAGAAGCTTTTATTACAACCAGGCTCAGTATAAGGTTACGGTTGATGATAAAACTGTCGAAGAAACGGTTCAGGATATTTTAGCTATTTTAGCTTAAGAACGCATAGTTGTCGCCGTTATCGTCAAAAACAACCTGTACGTGCTCTAATAAAGAAGTAGACAAAGAGATTCCTTTAAAATCGGCTTTTACCGGATACTTCTTGTGATTTCTGTCAACCAATACTGCTGTTTTGAATTTCTTAAGCGGAACATCTAAGAAATGACGAACAGCATATATTAAAGTAGTGCCGGAATTTAAAACGTCATCTACTAAAACCAGACCTTTGTTTTCGTACGCTTCTTTGGTTAATGAGGTATAGATAGGTGATTGTGGATTTTGTTTGTCGACTTTAACTTCGCAAAGGGAAACTTTAAGTGTTGAAATGCTGGTTAAGGACAAGGCTAGCTTTTGAGCAAAAACAGAACCATTCGAAGCAATTCCTGCAATTACAATTTCGTCTTCATCAACAAAAGTCTCGTATATCTGATAAGCGATACGTTTTATTTTGTGTTCGATTTCCTGATTGGTTAAAATGATATTCTTGCTCATGATTTATTTTTTTTGCTAATATAATTAATTTAAATTCCAATTTTGATAATGGGATTTTATGATTTTATCTGTTTGAAATTTTTACGGACGTAAGTTTGGGATTTTAGAATTTAAAAATTGGAATTTAAACTTCTTCTTCCTCATCAAAAATTTCATTTCCATATTCGTCAATATCACGACGGTCTTTTTTGGTAGGTCTTCCGGTACCGCTTTTGCGATAATGCTCTTTTGATAATTTTAGTAATTCTAAGTGAGCATATGCTTCAGGCGGAGTTTCGTTTTTTCGGTATATGTCGACCAATTTTGCTCCAACACGGCTTTCGGGAATGTCGAGTACGGTTATAATTTGTGTGATCTGATCTTTCCTAAAAGTAATTCTGTCGGTTGGAAAAACCTCTTTGGATGGTTTGGCAACTTGCCCATTTACAGTGATATGGTTCTTTTTACAGGCTTCTGTAACCATGTTTCTGGTCTTGTAATATCGTACACACCAGAGGTATTTATCTATTCTCATAATTTTTCTAAAATCGAAGTTAAAATCTTTACAAAAATAAATCAATATTGTATCTTGCGCACCTAAAAAATTAACAATAATGAATAAATTTAAATATTATTTTATTTTATTGCTTGCAGGTATTTCGTTTGTTTCTTGTAGTAAAAAGGATGATGATGAAGTGGTGGTGGTTCCATTAAGAGATTATGCTACGCAATATAAAGCTGATAATGATTCTATTGTCAAATATTTAAAGACAAATTACATAGAGTCGGTTACTGCCGATTTTGATGTTAAAATTTCTAAAATCCCTGCCGGCGGGGCACAAACTTCTATCTGGGATCAAAAAACTTATACTTTAGGAATCAGAAAAGTGTATAGTAATGATGTTTACTATGATGTATATTTTTTAATTTTAAGAAAAGGAATGGGGAATTCCCCAACAAATACAGATAAAATTGTAGCTTCCTATTCTGGTAATTTGTTAAACGGGACTGTTTTTGATTCATCTAATGGGTTTCCTGGTAATTTCCTTTTATTTCCGTATTCTAATAGCACGGCCACTGAGGGAACTGTAATAGAAGGCTGGTCTGAAATCTTTCCGCAGTTTAAAACTGGTTTCTCAAAGACAGACAGCAATGGTGTAATTTCGTATACTGATTATGGTGCGGGAGTAATGTTTTTGCCTTCGGGACTGGCTTATTATGGTGAAACTAAAGATAAAATTCCGGCTTATTCGCCTATTGTTTTCAGCTTTAAGCTGTTCGATCTTCAAAGAATGGATAATGAGTATACTCTTTCTTCAACTGGTCTGGTTTTTGTAGGAGACGGGGTTCCGGATTATCTGGAAGATCTTAATGGAGATGGTTATCTGTATGATTATAGCCTGAATAAGACTAAGTATCCAAATCCGCCAAAAAATGATAAAGTGTATGATACCGATGGTGACGGAGTTTCTGATTTTCTGGATTTAGACGATGATGGTGACGGATTCACAACCCGATTTGAAATTACGAAGCCTGCAGGAGAAATTGGTATCGTAAATGGGATTAATTATGGTGTGAGTAGGTATTATCCTTGGGAGCCGGTTATAGATAATCCGGGGACTCCTAATGTAGATGAAACTGAGCCAAGAGGTATTCCGAGAAGACCAACGGGAGCACTTGCAGATCCTAGTAAACCGGAATCGTATACCAATTCCAGAAAATACATAGAAGCAGATTATACAGACAAGCCAAGACTGAGAATTCATTTGGATAAGACTTATCCGTATAAACAAAATTAAGTTTTAACTCGTGTTAAAATGTAAAACCTCGAAAGTGATTTCGAGGTTTTTTTATGCTTGACAGATAGGGTTTTTACTTATTTGAGTTTGCAGATTGACAGGATTTTAAAAAGTTTGTTTCTTGCAGGTTTTATAGATGGAGTATGTTTTTTAAATAGACAGAAAAAGAAAGCTTAGTGTTTTGTAAGAATATATATGGAGGTTTAGGGATGTTCTATATCTGGGATTCTGTTTTCTTTGTTCTTTTTCTAAAAGTAGGATTAAAACAAAATACCCCGAAAATTGCTTTTCGGGGTATTTTTATTAAGTAAGAAAATGAAGGTGATTACTTTCTTTTGATTACTCTTTCTACAGCTTCAACAATCGCCTGATTGTTTAATTTGTATTTTTCCATTAATTGTTCCGGAGTTCCCGATTCGCCAAAACTATCGTTAACAGCAACAAATTCCTGCGGTGCCGGATGGTTTAGTGCTAATACTCTTGAAACGCTTTCTCCAAGACCTCCAAGAATGTTGTGCTCTTCAGCGGTTACCACACATTTTGTTTTAGCTAATGATTTTAGAATGGCTTCTTCGTCAAGAGGTTTAATGGTGTGAATGTTGATTACTTCAGCAGAGATTCCTTTTGCTTCAAGAGCTTCGGCAGCAATAAGTGCTTCCCAAACTAAGTGTCCTGTTGCAACGATTGTTACATCAGTTCCTTCGTTTAGTAAAATTGCTTTTCCAATTACGAAAGGTTCGTCAGCAGGAGTGAAGTTAGGTACTACCGGACGACCGAAACGTAAGTAAGCCGGTCCGTGGTGATCTGCTAATGCTAAAGTAGCTGCTTTAGTCTGATTGTAATCGCAAGTATTGATTACAGTCATTCCCGGTAACATTTTCATTAATCCAATATCTTCAAGGATTTGGTGTGTTGCTCCGTCTTCACCTAGTGTTAAACCGGCGTGAGAAGCACATATTTTTACGTTTTTGTCAGAATAAGCAACTGATTGACGAATTTGGTCATAAACTCTTCCTGTAGAAAAGTTAGCGAAAGTTCCTGTAAAAGGAATTTTTCCTCCAATAGTTAAACCTGCAGCGATTCCAATCATATTCGCTTCAGCGATTCCGATTTGAAAGAAACGTTCCGGGTGATTTTTTTTGAAATCATCAAATTTTAATGATCCAATTAGATCCGCACATAATGCTACAACATTTTCGTTCTTTTGACCTAGTTCAGTCATTCCCGCTCCAAAACCCGAACGAGTATCTTTACTTCCTGTATTTGTATATTTTTTCATTTTTGTTTTTTTGCTGTACGCAATAGGCTGTAGGCAATAGGCATAAAGCTTACTGCTTAAGGCTTAAAGCTGTTTTTAATAGTCTGCTAAAGTTGATGTGTTTTGAGCCAGAGCACTTGCCAACTGATCGTTGTTTGGTGCTTTACCATGCCACGCATGTGTGTGCATCATAAAATCAACTCCGTTACCCATTTCTGTATATAGCAAAATACAAACTGGTTTTCCTTTTCCGGTTCTTGATTTTGCATCGTTTAAACCTGCAATAATAGCTTCGATGTTGTTTCCTTCTTTAATTTCAAGAACGTCCCAGTCAAAAGCTTCAAATTTTGCACGAAGACTTCCCATTGCCAAAACTTCGTCAGTTGTTCCGTCAATTTGCTTTCCGTTAACGTCTACAGTTGCAATAAGGTTGTCTACTTTTTTAGCAGAAGCATACATGATAGCTTCCCAGTTTTGACCTTCTTGTAATTCACCATCTCCGTGTAAGCTGTAAATTAAATGATTGTCTTTGTTTAGTTTTTTTGCTTCGGCAGCACCAATAGCTACAGATAAACCTTGTCCTAATGAACCAGAAGCCATGCGAATTCCAGGTAATCCTTCATGAGTTGTTGGATGTCCTTGCAAACGAGAGTTTAGTAATCTGAAAGTGGCAAGTTCTGAAACAGGGAAATAACCGCTACGTGCTAATACGCTATAAAAAACAGGAGAAATATGTCCGTTTGAAAGGAAGAAAAGATCTTCTCCAATTCCGTTCATATCAAAACCTTCTTTGCGTTCCATAATGTTTTGGTAGAGTGTTACCAAAAATTCAGTACAACCTAATGAACCACCTGGGTGACCTGAGTTGACAGCATGTACCATTCGAAGAATGTCTCTTCTTACTTGGATAGTTAAATCGCTTAATTGTTGTGTGTTAGGCTTCATTTTATGTGTAAAAGTTAAACTGGTGCAAAAGTAATTTTTATTTTGCGGGGAGACAAATGATTTTTCGCTTTAGTTTCCTGTAAAAATGAAAATATCACTCTTTTTTGTATTCGTACAGAGAAAAAAAGGGATTGTTTCGATTTTATAAAGTAAAAAATTGGCAGCGCCATGATTTTAAAGCCCGCTTTGTCTGTCATCCCGTTTTTATGAGATTGTAAAAAGGAGAATTAACTAATTGCCAAATTATCTCATTATCTAATTGATCCAATCTCTCGCCAGGTCACCAGTTGGATGTTGTTTTCTTTCAGCTTTGCGCCGCATTCTTCACTGGTAAAAAAGTCAAAGTCAATTTGTCGCCAGGCCGAACCAAAATTAGGATGATTTAGGGTGATGCCCTGCATTTCGAAATCGTCAAAAGCAGGGTGAAGCAGAAATACATTTAATCCCGGGATGGCATTGTCCAGCGCCTTGGAGTATGATTTTCTTAATTCCCCTTTTTCAAAGTCCGAAAAATACCCAATCAATAAATGATCAGCGAGAAGAGTGTTTTCAAAATTGTATTTTTCGTGTGATAAACTGATGGATTCAACAAATTTTTTGTTTATGAAAACCGGAAGATTGTATTGTTTTCCGAGTTCTTTATAGATTTCTAAAATTTCAGGAGTTACACCGATGCTGCACATGTGTGAATCAAGATGGGTAGGCTGAATTCCAAATTGTAAAGCTTTTTCGATTTGAGCGGTAAGTTCTTTCCTGATTTCAGGAAGTTTTGCATTATTTTTAAAATCAGTTCTGTTTTTGTAGAAATGACCATTTTGATCTGTTAAACTTGAAACCTCAGAAAGTGGAAGAACCGGACCAAATTTGTAATTCTCCCATTCGCAGGTTAAGGTGAGGTGAATTCCACAATCGTATTGCGGATTGTCTTTGGCAAAATTAGCCATTTCGAAAAACCATGGACTGGGAACCATTATGCTGTAAGAGTTTACAAAGCCATTTTGCAGTGTTTTTATGGTTGCCTGATTTTCAGAATGCGACAGGCCGGCATCGTCAGCATGAATAATTAATAGTTTAGTATTTTCAGGATATCCAAGTTTTTGTGCTAGGTTCATTTTTTTAGTTGTCTTTGTGTATAGAGGAGATTAAGCGGATTTTCTGGTTTATCAAATTTAGATTTTTTTCATGATAAATGCGTATTATGGTTTCAAGTTTCAGGTTTCAGGTTTAAAAGTTTCAGGTTTCTGCCTGCATTAAAAATGAAGTTGTCTAAATAATCGGACTATCTAGAATTCCAGCGATCCAATAATCTAACAATCCAACATCCAAATTATCTAATTTTCTAATTGCCAAATTATCTAATTAATTTTCCCTGAAATTAGCTTATCTTTGCCGACTGAAAAAAGAAACAGATGAAGTTTGATTTATTACAAAGAGATCCGCAATCTAAAGCAAGAGCGGGAAGTATTACTACAGATCACGGCGTAATCGAAACGCCTATTTTTATGCCTGTCGGGACGGTGGCTTCTGTAAAAGGAGTGCATCAGCGAGAACTTAAAGACGATATCAATCCGGATATTATTCTTGGAAATACCTATCATTTGTATTTACGTCCGCAGACCGAAATTCTGGAGAAAGCAGGTGGATTGCATAAATTTATGAATTGGGATCGTAATATTTTAACGGATTCTGGAGGATATCAGGTGTACTCCCTTTCTAATAACAGAAAAATTAAGGAAGAAGGAGTAAAGTTCAAATCTCATATTGATGGTTCGTACCACTTTTTTTCGCCGGAAAGCGTAATGGAAATTCAACGTACTATTGGAGCCGATATTATTATGGCCTTTGATGAATGTACACCTTATCCGTGTGATTACAGATATGCACAGCGTTCGATGCACATGACTCACCGCTGGTTAGATCGTTGTATCAATCATTTGGATAAAGTACCTTATAAATATGGATACGAGCAAACATTTTTTCCAATTGTTCAGGGAAGTACTTATAAAGATTTACGTCGTCAGTCGGCAGAATATATTGCAAATGCAGGACAACAAGGAAATGCAATTGGAGGTTTGTCTGTAGGAGAACCTGCAGAAGAAATGTATGCCATGACCGAAGTAGTTTGCGAAATTTTACCAGAGGACAAACCACGTTATTTAATGGGAGTTGGAACTCCGATTAATATTTTAGAAAATATTGCTTTAGGAATTGATATGTTCGATTGTGTAATGCCAACCCGTAATGCCAGAAACGGTATGTTGTTTACAGCAAACGGAACGATCAACATCAAGAATAAAAAGTGGGAAGCTGATTTTTCTCCAATCGATGAAATGGGACATACTTTTGTGGATACAGAATATACAAAAGCGTATTTGCGTCACTTATTTGCGGCTAACGAGTATTTAGGAAAACAAATTGCGACAATTCACAATCTTGGTTTTTACATGTGGTTGGTTCGTGAAGCCAGAAAACATATCTTAGCAGGCGATTTCAGACCATGGAAAGAAATGATGGTTAAAAATATGAGTCAAAGACTTTAAAATAAGTTGATTTGTTTAATCGTTTATTCGGTTAAACGGTTAAACAAATAATCGATTAAACTTTACTATGTTAACGATAATAGATAAGTATATTTTAAAAAGATATTTAGCCACTTTCTCGGTGATGATTTTATTATTTATTCCAATTGGAATTGTAATCGACGTCTCTGAAAAGGTGAATAAGATGTTGGAAAATAAAATTCCGTTTACCGCAATTGCGATCTATTATTACAATTTTACGGTTTATTTTGCGAATTCCTTATTTCCGATCTTTTTGTTTTTATCTGTAATTTGGTTTACCTCAAAATTGGCCAATAATACAGAAATTATTGCCGTTTTAAGTTCCGGAATTTCATTTTCCCGTTTTTTAAGACCTTATATTATTGGGGCTTCGATCGTTTCGGTTTTTGTGCTTTTAATGGGGTTTTTTATTGTTCCCGCTGCCAGTGAAGGTTTTAATAATTTTAGGTATACCTATCTGAAAGGAAACGGAAAACAGTTAATGCGAGGCGAGAATACCAATGTTTACCGTCAGATTAATGATAACGATTTTATTTTTGTCAATAGTTTTAATGAAGAGTCTAAAACGGCTTTTAATTTTACATTAGAGCATTTCGAAAATGAAAAGCTGACCTATAAAATTACTGCCAGCCGCATCAAATGGGATCCTAAATCCAAGACTTATGCTTTGTATGATTACACCAAAAGAACTCTTGGAGAATTAAACGATCAGATAGAAAAAAGTCCTGAGAAAAGAGTTGCTTTCAAATTTGAACTAGCCGATTTAACTCCTGTAGTTTACATCGCAGAGACCCTGCCACTTGGAAAACTGATCGATTTTATCGAAAAAGAACGCAAAAGAGGCTCAGGAAATATTGATATGTATTTGGTTGTGCTTTACAAAAAATACAGTGTACCCGTTTCGGCTTTTATCCTGACTATTATTGCTGTGGCCGTTTCGTCGATGAAGCGCCGTGGAGGTATGGGGACTAATTTAGCAATCGGAATTGCAATTGCCTTTTCATTTGTGTTCTTTGATAAAATATTCGGAACATTAGCCGAAAAATCTGCTTTCTCACCTTTATTTGCTGTCTGGCTCCCGAATATTGTTTTCGGAATCCTGGCGGTTTACCTATTACGTAATGCGAAACGATAATTTAAAAAGTTATTTAAATCTTCATTTAATTGTTTTTATCTGGGGTTTTACGGCCATTCTGGGTGCTTTGATAACCATTGATGCCGAAAATTTGGTCTGGTTTAGAATGCTTCTTGCAGGAGTTTTCCTGGCAGCATTTATCGTGTACAAAAAACAATCATTTGTAATCTCAGCCACTTCCTTTGCGAAACTGATTTTTGTGGGATTACTGATTGCGCTTCATTGGATTTTCTTTTTTAGAGCAATACACGTTTCCAACGTTTC
The DNA here is from genome assembly GCF_025947365.1 of Flavobacterium sp. N502540. Taxonomy (NCBI): domain Bacteria; kingdom Pseudomonadati; phylum Bacteroidota; class Flavobacteriia; order Flavobacteriales; family Flavobacteriaceae; genus Flavobacterium; species Flavobacterium sp. N502540. Next base: position 633,275 of record NZ_CP110012.1, on the reverse strand, counting down.
TATAACACTTTCGATATTCTCGCTCGGTGCATTTTTTGCGTCGTTACTGGAACCTCTTTTTTACGGAAGAAAGATCTTATTCTACGAAGTTTTCTTCGGATTGATTATTATCGCCGGTTTAGCACTGATTATGCAGGTCGAGGTAAAGTATCTGCACGGAATGTATTATGCATTAGCAGCTATTATTCTGGGGGTTTTATTCACTTTAATGAACGGAAAATTAATAACAGAACACGATCCTTCGGTAATTACTTTTTATGAGTTTGCTGCCGGAGTTTTCTTTATTTCAATTTATTTTTTAATACAGGGGAAATTCACTGCCGATTTTTTTACAATGTCACTAAACAACTGGGCTTTATTGCTTGTTTTGGCTTCGGTTTGTACGGCTTATGCCTTTACTGCTTCAGTGAAAGTGATGCAGAAATTAACGCCTTATACCGTGATGTTAACGACTAATTTAGAGCCTGTTTACGGAATTATGCTGGCTTATTTTATTCTTGGAGGAAAAGAAAAAATGAGTACAGAATTTTATATTGGTGCCCTGATAATTGTAATTACCGTTATCTTAAACGGTGTTTTGAAACATTATAAAAACAAGAAACAAGTGTAATAATTTCCTTATTTTTAAATTACATTTTTATATTTTAAATACGATTTAATTCAACCAATGATATAATATTTTTATATTTGCGGTTCGATTTACAAACAAAATTCAAAAATCCATGGAATATTTAGATTTTGAGCTTCCAATTAAAGAACTTGAAGAACAGTTAGAAAAGTGTGTCATAATTGGAAAAGAATCTGATGTTGATGTAACACCAACCTGCAAGGAAATCAACAAAAAATTAGAGCAAACTAAGAAAGAAATATACAAAAACCTTACAGCCTGGCAACGTGTTCAGCTGTCAAGACATCCAAATAGACCTTATACTTTAGATTATATCAAAGCACTTTGCGGAGATACATTTTTAGAGCTTCACGGAGACAGAAGCTTTAAAGATGATAAAGCGATGGTGGGTGGATTAGGGAAAATAAACGGACAGTCGTTTATGATCGTAGGTCAGCAAAAAGGTTTCAATACCAAAACCCGTCAGTACCGTAATTTTGGTATGGCAAACCCTGAAGGATACCGTAAAGCTTTGCGTTTGATGAAAATGGCAGAGAAGTTCGGAATTCCGGTTTTAACTTTAGTAGACACTCCGGGTGCATATCCGGGACTTGAAGCTGAAGAAAGAGGACAGGGAGAGGCAATCGCCAGAAACATTTTCGAAATGGTTCGTTTACAAGTGCCTATCATTACAATTATTGTGGGTGAAGGAGCTTCAGGAGGAGCCTTAGGAATTGGTGTGGGAGATAAAGTATATATGTTAGAAAATACTTGGTATTCTGTAATTTCTCCAGAATCTTGTTCTTCAATTTTATGGAAAAGCTGGGAGTACAAAGAACGTGCTGCAGATGCTTTAAAATTGACTTCATCTGATATGAAAAAACAAAAATTAGTTGATGATGTGATTCCTGAACCATTAGGTGGAGCGCACTACGACCGCGAAACTACTTTTAAAACAGTAGCAGAGTACATCACTAAAGGATATAATGAATTGAAAGACTTATCAACACATGATCTGATTGCCCAAAGAATGGACAAGTACAGTAAGATGGGGGAGTATAAAGAGTAAATTCTTACAAAATGAATTAAAATCCGAAGCCTTACAGTTTCGGATTTTTTTTTGGTTATGAACAAAAAAACATATTTATAAACAATTAATAGTTATAACTCAATAGCAATTTTTTTTTAAATTTTGTTACTTTCGCTATATGGAAAATTTCAAGAATGTAAATCCTGTAAAGGTAGATAAAACCACAATTATTAATTTAGAAAAAGGAAAACTTCCGCCGCAAGTGCTTGAATTGGAGGAGGCTGTTCTTGGGGCGATGATGATTGATAAAAAGGGGGTTGATGATGTAATTGATATTTTGCAGGCTGATGCTTTTTATAAAGAGGGACATAAATTTATTTTTGAAGCGATCGTTCAGCTTTTTACCGAAACACAGCCAATCGACTTGCTGACGGTTTCGGCCCAATTGAAGAAGAATGGAAAATTAGAGTTAGCCGGAGGAGATTTTTATTTAATTCAGCTTACTCAAAAAATTGCTTCTTCTGCGCATATCGAATTCCACTCTCGTATTATCCTTCAAAAATTCATTCAAAGAAGTTTGATTCGAATTTCGTCCGAAATTATCGAAGCCTCTTACGATGAAACGGCAGACGTGTTTGATTTGCTGGATCAGGCCGAATCCAAACTTTATGAAGTAACACAAGGAAATATCAAACGTAGTTCCGAAACTGCTCAGAGTTTAGTACTTCAGGCTAAAAAGAAGATTGAAGAGATTGCGAAAAAAGAAGGATTGAGTGGTGTCGAAACCGGTTTTCATAATCTGGATAAATTGACTTCGGGATGGCAGCCAAGTGATTTAATTATTATCGCGGCAAGACCTGCGATGGGAAAAACGGCCTTTGTACTTTCAATGGCGAGAAATATAGCGATTCAGTATGGACATGGGGTGGCTTTGTTCTCTCTGGAGATGGCATCCGTTCAGTTGATTACAAGGTTAATTTCGTCAGAAACAGGATTGTCATCAGAAAAACTTCGTACCGGTAAATTAGAACCTCACGAATGGGAAATGTTGAGTACCAAAGTAAAAGATCTGGAAAAAGCGCCTTTGTTTATTGATGATACACCTTCGCTTTCTATTTTCGACTTGAGAGCAAAATGCCGTCGTTTGGCTTCACAGCACGGAATTAAAATTATTATTATTGATTATTTGCAGCTGATGACTGCCGGAGGAAATAATAAAGGAGGAGGAAATCGTGAACAGGAGATTTCTACAATTTCCCGAAACTTAAAAGCCCTGGCAAAAGAGCTAAACGTTCCGGTAATTGCACTTTCGCAGTTATCGCGTGCCGTTGAAACGCGTGGATCCAGTAAACGTCCATTGCTTTCGGATCTTCGTGAATCTGGAGCTATTGAGCAGGATGCCGATATCGTTTCGTTTTTATACCGACCGGAATACTACAAAATTGAAGAATGGGATGACGATGAAGCATCACCAACTGCAGGTCAGGCAGAGATTATGATCGCCAAACACCGTAACGGGGGTATCGAAAACATTCGATTGAAATTCTTAGGACATCTTGGAAAGTTTGATAATCTTGATGATTTTTCAGGCAGTTATGACGATTTACCATCAAAAATGAATCATGACGATAATTCTTTTATAACTAAAAGCCTGCCTTCGGCCAATGAAGCTTTTGGCAGTAATTTAAATGACGACGACGACGATAACGATGTTCCGTTTTAATAAAACAATTTAGCCTCATTTTGAGGCTTTTTTTATGTCTTTATATTAATACTTTTCCTAGAAAATTCTGTAGTTTAGCTAAACAATTGCGCAAAGCAATTATAAATTAAACTTTAACCCAAAAACAAATTTAAATTATGTCAGAAGAAAAGAATTTAGGATCAGTTGAAGTCAGTTTGGCTGTTGGTCAGGAATGGGCTCGGAAATTTCGAAAGTCTCAGGAAGGTAAAGGAAAAGTAGATGCTTATTTAATTCCGTTAGAAAGTATCAAGTTGGTGTTAGATCAGGATATTGATGCTGTGCGTGCTTATGTAGGGATTAATAATGCCGGAGAGCAAAACTTAATGCTTGTAGGGACAAAACTGGACCCAAAAACAGGTGTTTATGTAGATGTTTTCAAAAAACAGCAAGCTGCAGCAGGAGCAAGAACTGCCGGAGACGGAGAAGACGTGCTTTACGATGCTTCTCGTCCTTGTCCTCCATACACCGACCCGGGTAGTCCAATGAATCAATAATTGATGGATAATTTTTTAATATATTCAGGTTATTTTGTACTCTTACTCAACCTGATTTTATATACATATAGCTTTTTCCTACGGGAAAAAGCTAATGTTTTTTTTACAGTTTATGTCGTGTTTTTGTGTGTTATTCAATTCACAATGGAACTGTTATACCGTTTACATATTGAAAATTTACTCTTAGTAAACACCTATTTTATTGGACAAATGGTTTTATTAGGACTGTTTTATAAATCAATTTTAGGACTAAAAAGACAAAAAACATTTGTCGACTGGAGTCTGACTTTAATGTTGTTAGTTTTGGCTATTCAGTGTTTGATTAATACAGAACAATTTTTTAAATTTAATTTGTTCGCCATTACAGCAACTTCCTTGCTGAGCGTTGTATATGCGTTGTTGCATTTTTACAATATGCTGACCGATGACAGGAAGTACTATTATTTTACAGTGGGATTGTCTTCTTATTTGTTAGTGAGTACGGTCCTTTTTTTAGTGGGTAATCTTACCCTCGGATTAAGCGATGATTTAAAATATTTTACATGGAGACTAAATGCTTTTTTCGTACTGTTGTTTTATTTATTTATTTTGTATGAATGGAAAGTAAGTTTTAATCCAAAAAAGAAAATTAATAATCAGGTATGATATGAGTGGAAGCCCGGTTTACGAAAAAGAGATAGTTGCCATAATCCTGTACACATCATGTTTTTTTATGGTTGTGGCATTCTTTTTAGTGGCCTTCTTTTATTTTTCAAGAAAGAAAATTATTCAGAAGGAAGTAGAGAAAAGAGATTTGGAGATTCAATATCGAAAGGAACAATTGCATGCGGTTATTGTTACTCAGGAAGAAGAGCGAAAAAGAATCGCTCAGGATTTGCATGATGACATCAGTTCTAAGCTTAATATAGTTTCATTAAATTCACATTTACTAACCTCCCCCAATTTAACAGAGGCGGAGACAAATGAAATTACGGATACAATTATTAGTCTAACGGCAAAAGCATTAGAGAATTCCCGAAAAATTGCCCATAATTTATTGCCCCCGGTTTTTGAAAAGTTTGGTCTGAATGCCGGAGTCCGGGAACTTTGTGATGAATTTGAAAGTTGTAAGGCAGTAAAAGTGCATTATCATAATGGAATTGATTTTGACTCGAATCATATTGACCGACATTTGCATATTTTTAGAATCCTGCAGGAATTAATGAACAATTCTTTACGCCATGGAAAAGCGACCGAAATTTGGATTGATTTTAAAGTAGAAAATGAGATTCAGACTTGTTATTATAAAGATAACGGAATTGGTTTTGACAGCGAAAATGCCGAAAATCAGAAAGGATTGGGTATGAAAAATATGGATAGCCGTATTTCGTTTTTGAAAGGAACAATCGAAATTCATTCGGAAATTGGTAAAGGTATTAGCGTAGTTTTTACTTTTTAGGTTAAAAAAGGACAATAAATTCGGTTTTTGCCTAATATATTGTGGTTGTAGTACTTTTTTCTGATTCATATTTTGTAATTTCGGTGTACCAAAAAGACCAAAAACAAAAATCAAATGAGTGCCGCTATTAAAATTGCTTTAGTAGATGACGAAGTTTTGTTCCGTAAAGGAATTTCTTTTTTATTGCAAAGAGAAGATAATATCGATATTATTTTTGAAGCATCAAACGGAGAAGAACTTCTGTTAAATTTAGACAACAGCGTGATCAAGCCTGATATTATTATCATGGATTTGAAAATGCCCATTTTAAATGGTGTCGAGGCTACAAAAATTATCCGGAAATCATTTCCCGAAATTAAAATTATTGCGCTAACGAGCTATGATACAAAATCATTTATTGCCAATATGATTCAGGTGGGAGCTGTGGCTTATTTGATAAAAAATACTACTCCAAAAGATTTAATTCATACCATCAATCAAGTAGCAAAAAAAGGTTTTTATTACAATGAAAGCGTACTGCAAACCATTCAGGAGACTATTATCTCCACTAAAACTTCAAAAGGTAATCTGGAAACCGGTTTTCTTTCACAACGGGAAATAGAAATACTTCAGCTTATTTGCCAGCAAAAAACAACTTCAGAAATTGCAGATCATCTTTACTTAAGTCCCAGAACTGTAGAAGGGCACCGCAACAACTTATTGCTTAAAACAGAATCCAAGAATATTGCAGGTCTGGTAGTATATGCGATTCAGAATGAAATCGCTGTTTTAACGCTGTAAATCTAAGCTTGCTAAATATTGAATGGAGAGTACATAGTATAAAATTATAATTAGCACGAGTATAACTATTCCTATTTTTTGTATCATACTTAATCCCTTAGGTTCTTGGTTGCTATCATTAAGCTTCATGCCTTTGTCTTTTTCATTGATTAAATTTACGCCGCGGGGAGAGCAAATGTAAGAATAATGTGCTTTTGCAAAATAGGTGTTTCTACGTGATTTTTGTCGTGTATTTAATTATTTTTAGGTATTTTTTTAACATTTGTCTACCTATAAAAGCGAAACAACTGTTGTGTTTTTTGAAGGTTCCTTTATATCTTTACTAAAATAATTTTCTAATGAAGAAGTGCTTAGTTTATATTTTCATATTGCTACTTTCATTCACAGCAAAAGCTTCGTTTATCTTACTTCCGATGGACGAAACCACACAGCAGAATCATCTTAAAGCATACGGAATTACCTATTGGTGTTTAAGTAGAGACTATAAAGCAAGTTGGTTGTTAAATTATCGCGGAGGCTCATTTTTACTCCCGGATGCCGATGAAATCCGTAAAGAATGTAAAATTAGAGGAGTAAGTTTTGAAATTCTTTCAGATGCTGAGGAAGCTTCGATATTAAATGATATTTCAAGTCCCTCCCAAAATATGGAATCTGTTATTTTAGAAAAAGCACCTAAAATTGCTGTTTATACACCAAAAGGGAAACAACCTTGGGACGATGCCGTAACTTTAGTTTTAACTTATGCCGAAATTCCTTTTACGCCAATTTACGATGAAGAGGTTTTAAGTGATCAGTTGCTTCTTTACGATTGGCTGCATTTGCATCATGAGGATTTTACCGGACAGTATGGTAAATTTTACTCTGCATATAAAAACACACCCTGGTACATTGAACAAAAAAAAGATGCCGAAGCTCTGGCTGCAAAATTAGGATATCCTAAAGTGTCTCAGGAAAAAGGAGCAGTTGCAAAAAAGATTAGAGATTTTGTAATCGGTGGCGGATTTATGTTTGCCATGTGTTCTGCAACAGATAGTTTTGATATCGCACTTTCGGCAGATGGAGTTGATATTTGTGAAGCCATGTTTGATGGAGATGCCAGTGAATCCAATTATCAGTCAAAATTGAATTACGGAAATTCATTTGCCTTTAAAAATTTTACTTTGGAACGAAGACCGGAAGTATATGAATTCTCAGATATTGACATGACCTCAAAACGTAGAATTCCTATGGAGAAAGATTATTTTTCTTTAATGGAGTTTTCCGCAAAATGGGACCCAATTCCTAGTATGTTGTGCCAAAATCATACACAATTAGTAAAAGGATTTATGGGGCAGACGACCTCATTTGATACCGATTTGATAAAATCAAATGTCCTGATTATGGGGACTTGTGAATTGAATGGAGAATCAAGATACATTCATGGAGAGAAAGGAAAAGGGATGTTTACTTTTTTTGGGGGACATGATCCTGAAGATTTTCAGCATCAGGTTGGAGATCCGCCTACCGTTTTAGATTTACACCCAAACTCTCCGGGTTACCGTCTCATTTTAAATAATGTTTTGTTTCCTGCTGCAAGAAAGAAAAAGCTGAAAACATAATCTAGTTCAGTGAAAATTCAATCCAGATTGGAATATGATCGGATATTTTACGGGCTTCCTGAAGCGAATTAAAGTTTTTATAGAACGAAACAATACCGGAGTTTATATAGTTTACTGACTTTTTGTGATAAAAAATATTATCAAATTCTGATGCCAGACAAACAGTCTCTTTGCATTGTTGTTTTAAAGTAGTCTTTTGATTCTGTAAAGTAGAATGGTATCCCATTTTTTTTAATGGAGTAAATACAGAGTGAGATTGCGGGCAGTTGAAATCACCAACAAATACCAAATTTAAATTGGAATATTGTTCAGGCAGAAATTTAAAGTATTTGATCTCCGTCTCAGGCTGCTTCTTCTTAGTGATAGCATGAAAATTGACTAAAGTAATGCTCTTTTTATTGATTTCAAAAGTGCCCAGATATGGCTCACGATCAATTTCTGAATGGTATTTTTTTTCCAGCCAGGCGTTTCCTTTTAACTTTACCTTACTTGTTTTCCATATATAAGCGTATCGTTCTGTTTTATAGCTGTTTCCACTTGTTGGATTGCTTATGGTGTAGTCCCATTTTGATCCCTTATTGTTTAAAATTGTAGCAAGTTTAGCAACAGCCTGCGAACCGCCATATCCCGCAACAACCTCCTGAATGGCGATAATATCATAAGCAAGAACAGTATTTGCAATGAAATTCAGTTCTGATTCTGATTTTGATTTTCCTAAGTTCTCAATATTCCAGGATAGAATTTTAGTTTGTGAGTACGTAAGAACAGTAAAAAGGAAGAAAGTAAGACTTAATAAGTATTTCATGCTGTATTTAAAAATTCAAATATAGGCATTTCAAAATTCGATTACTGTTTGGTCGAATTCTGTTTTTAGTTTCAATGAGAATCTGTCTTAAAAAAGATTCTCATTGAAATTTCAGCATCAATAAATTTAAGATTAATGCTTTTTATACCTGTTTTTTAGAGCAGTACCAATTATAATGATTTGCAGAACAAGCAGAGCCGGAATAAAAATAATTTTCCAATCTACTTCCAGCCATCCTGTTTTTTCAGAAACGAAAGCAAAACTTAAGGATAGAAAAAGACAAAGCAACATTGTTTTCATTATGATCTTGTTTTTAGTTGTATTAATCTTCGAAACAAAAATCTGTAGAAAATTTCTTTTAGAGCTATTTTTGTATTTGATTTTCATTAGTTGACTAATAGATTACAGACAAAAATAGATTTATTAAAAAACATTTCCTTACGGGAAACCGTAAAATCAGTTAAAAATTAAATCAGTCCAAAATCTTTTGCAATAGCAATTAAATGCACATTGTTGTTTGCCTTAAAATAAATTTTTAGTTTATTAATGCGTTTTTCGATACTGCTGGTTCCGTTTGGAGTGATCGAAGTCGCTTTAAATTCGTTTGATATGTTGTCTAAAATATAACCTTGAGACAGAAGTTTTAAGATTGAAATGTCGTACGATTCAATTTCAAACAATGATTTTTCGTTGAAACTAAAAGACAAATCAGAAGAAAGTATTTTTTCTTCATTTCTAAAAGTTCCTTCAATCGCTTTTTTTAATTCGACGATACTATTACGCCCTTTAGAAACATAAGCACTAATGCCTAAATCATAAAAAAGAGATTTTATGCGATAAGATTTGTCTTCTATAGAAAATACTATCTTTTTTATTTTAGGCTGAACTTCATTAACCGCTTCGATTAACTCTTCGCCACCATTTAAGATAGTTTTGCGATGATCTTTTTTAAATGACAAATCAGTGATTAATAAATCATATGGTTCGTTATCCATAATAGCTTTTTTTACTTTATTTAATCCATCGTCGCAATATTTGACATGGTCAATTACGGGAACGTTTAGTTCTTCAAGTGCTTGAATTACGGCAATGCTGATACTGTCTAAATCTTCGGCAACTAAAACTTTTTTGAACATATTATTTTGTTTATTTGGGGAAATTGAAACTTAACTTAAAACCTGTTTTAGAATTGGAGTCAAAAATAATATTTCCATTTATGGTTTTAATACGGTTTTCCACATTTTGTAGTCCATTTTTTAAAATTATTGATCGGTTATAGGCTCCGACCCCGTTGTCACTGTAAGTTACAACTATTTTTTTTTCAAAATTTTTAAAAGTAAGACTAACTAATGTTGCCTGACTGTGCTTTTTCATGTTTCCGAAGAGCTCCTGAAGGATTCTGTAAAGTATAATTTTTCTGCTTTTTTCAAGTTCATTCCAGATAATTGCATCAAAACCATTGAGAATAATATGTAAATCGGGTGTTTTAAATCCGGAAATCATCTCCTTTAAAGCGATACTGTAGTTCTCATTTGTTACAATCGAGCTATTTTCCTTTGAAATATTTCTTGTTTTGGAGTAGACTGTGGTGAGATCATTCAGTAATTTTATTTTATTTTCTTCGTGATTGAGATTGGCATTTGATGAGAAATCTAATATTTGATACATATTATCCGTTAATTCGTCGCTTAGCTTTTTTGATATTCGTATTTCACTTTCGAGAACTGCATATTTTTTTTCTTTTCTGTTTTTCGTGCGTAAGTGCATAAATGTCAGTATGCATATCATGGTGACCACAAGGATGATAACGTATGAAATTATAGATCTGTTTTTTTGTTTTTCTAGTTGCAGTTCGTGTGCCGCTTTTTGAATTTTAAGTTGTAAATTTTCTTCTTTGCTTTGATTGAGATTGTATTTAATTAGGGAAAATTGATTTTTCGTTTTTTTTTGAGTTACGGACATACTATCGATAAGTTTGATGTAAGCATTGGCGTATTTTTTCAAGTCGTTTGCGGTACTGGTTGCTATTAAAAGTTTTAGGGATTTTTTTTTGGTTCCGAAAGAGTTTATTTTGCAAGCCGCCTTGTACCCCATGTTTGCATATTGGTTGGATAGGGCTGTTTTTTTTGATAAATAATATTCGGAAAGATGATTAAAACTAAAGGGTAATGCTTCATAACTTTTTACTTTTAATCTTATTTCCAATGCTTCATTGAAATGGACTAAGGCCTGAGGGTTTTTCAGTTTAAATAAACAGAATCCCAAATTGTCTATCATGGTTGCATATTCAGTATAATCATAAGCATCAAGAGTATGCTGTTTTTTTTTAGCGGCATAATATCCCTGTGTTGTAATTTGAAGATAGAGGTCTGTTGCCTTCTTGTAATTGTGTTGTTCTATATAAATAAGGCCGATATTGCTTAAAGTTTCAAGTTGTCTCCATGGGTTTGTTTTTAGGGCTAAAGCTTTTTTTAGATAAAAAAGCGCATTGTCATAATCCTTGGTAGCAAGATAATTTAACCCCAGAATATTATAAGCATTCCAGGCAAATCTTGTTTTTTTCAAATGTGCGAGAAGAGGTAAAATTTTTGTAGTAACGGCTTCACTATTGATATAATCACCTTGCGCATGATGAATATATCCCATCGCGATTAGGGCATCTGCATAATCCACAGTGTTGTTTTTAATATCAGCGAGTAGTATGATTTTATTATAGTTGTGAAAAGCACTATCGAGTTTGTCTTCTTCATATTGCCTGTCAGCAATAGCTGTTAATCTTTTTACTTCCCAGGTATGATCTGTTTTTTTAGATTTCGTATCTCTTTTTTTTGAGCAGGATTCTAAGCAAAAAATTATACTTAAGATCATTAGAAAGCTTATTAAACAGTTTGTAATATTCTTGTTTGATAAGAATGTAAATGTCAATTTTTTCATCTTATATAGGGAATTTAATAAAAACTTTGAATCCCATGTCAGGAAAAGAATCGATTTCAATAGAGCCATCTATAGCAAAAAATCTATTTTCGATATTGTTTAAACCATTTTTCAAAAGTATTTGATTTGCATCAATACCTTTACCGTTATCGACGTAGATAATTAGTATGTTTTTGTTTGTTTTTTTGAAAGTTATAACGACTGAGGTTGCGGAACTATGTTTCTTCATATTGACTAACAATTCCTGGATAGTTCTGTATACTGCTACTTTTTTATTTTTTTTGATTTCACTCCATAAAATTGTATCTAAACCTTTAGTTAGAATATTTGTTTCGGTATTATTAAATTCAGAGATCATTTCGTTTAAAGAAACAGCATAGTCTTTATTAGCAACAAGCGGGCAGTTTTCCTTTGAAATATCACTTGTTAGCGTGTAGATATCTCTTAGGTTTTTTAATAAATGTTCTCTGTTTTTCTCTATAGAGAGATTTTTGTTTTCGATAAATGCCATAGTATGATAAACATCGTTTGCCAGTTCATCATGCAGTTTCTTTGAAATACGGGTCTCACTTTGATAAGTTGCTTCGATCTTTTGTCGATTCGCACGAGATGTGAGATGAAAATACAGGGTTACTACTAAACTTAATGCCACAAGAATTATGATGTAAGACATAATATTTCTATTCTCCTGTCTTTCTATTTGTAATTCATTTTCGATTTTTTGAGATTTTAGTTTTAAATTCTCTTCTCGCTCTCTTTTTGAATCGTACTTGATTCTTGCAAATTGATTTTTTACTTTCTGTCTTACTTCAAATATACTATCTATTATATTTACATACTTTGTAGCATATTTTCTTAATTCCTGATCAGAAGTATTTTTAATCAGCAGTTCCAGTGAGGATATTCTGCTTTCTACACTATTTGCAGCAGTGAAATTTTCATAGCTTAACAACATGAACTTTTTTGCTAGTGCAGGATTGCTTTTTTCGTAGAATTTTGCAAAATGAAGATAGCTTTTGCCTAAATCAAAAGGACGGTTTTTTCTTTGCCTTATTTCAAGACTTTTTTGGAAATAATACAGAGCCTTATCTGAATTGTATATTTTAAAGTAGCAGAATCCAATATTGTCTAGCGCTTTCCCTTGAAACTCATCATTGTTAAGAACTTCTTTCTTTGTTGTCAAAGACAGAAAGATCTGGAGAGCCTTATTGTATTTTCCTTCTTCCATTAAAATAACTGCGATGTTATTTCTTGCCGCTAGTTTTTGCCACTCTTTTGTTTGTAACTGTAAGGCTTTTTGGTTGTAAAGTATAGCATTCTTATAATCGTACGTATTTAAGTAGTTGATGCTTAAAATAACATAAGTGCGCCATATTTGCGATTGGTTTTTCGCATGTTTCAAATAAGGCAGTATTTCTTTAATAGTATTTTCGCTGCCTGTATAATCCGCGTGATCTTGCTGTATCTCTGCCATACGGTTCAGAGAACTAATGTAGTTTTGGGAGTCCGTAATTGGGTTGCAAATCGACCTTAGTTTGTTATAGTAAAAAAAGGCACTATCAAATTCCTTATGATCATAAAAGCGATTTGCGGTAAGGATTGTTTGTTTAACTTCAGATGTTGTATTTCTTGGTTTTGGGGTATTTGAAGTCTTTTTCTGGCAGGATGTGAGGAGAAAAAAAGTAAAGATAATATATAGGAAAGTCCGCATTCTGTAAGGTATCATGCGCCAAAAGTAAAGAATTAAAGTTCTAAAAAAAGCGTATAAATACCTGTTTTTATGTAAATTTTATTTTTTATTTTTCGAAGTTTATTTATAAGTAAATACAGACAAATCCTTCCTTTAATGAAGACTTTGTCTGTATTAGTGGGTTAATTTATTCTCAAAAGAACTAAGAAACTCGCAATCCTGTTGTGATAGCAATTCTATTCCAGGAGTTAATGGTAATAATTGCCAGAATGATTTCTGCTAAATATTGATCATCGAATAAACTTGCTGCATTTTGGTAGGTCTCATCAGAAACGTGATGGCTAATTAGAGTAACTTCTTCAGTTAGGGCTAAAATTGCTTTTTCTTCTTCCGTATAAATATCTGTATCACGCCAGGCACTTAATAAATAAATACGTTGTTCGGATATACCGTGTTTTCGCGCATCGATGGTATGCATGTTAATGCAATGCGCACATCCATTTATTTGTGAAGCACGAATTTTAATCAGCTCTTTGTGTACAGGTGTAAGTGAAGTAGTAGAAATGTATTTTTCTAAATTTAGTAATGCTTGGTAAGCTTGCGGAGCAGCTGTTGGAATAACGATTCTTGGTTTCATTTGAAGTGTTTTTAAAAGTTTGATACAAAGATCATATATATCATATTTGAAAAACTTGAACTACTTCAAGAAAACTATTGAGTCGCTGAGATTCTGAGATAATAAGGTTCAGAGTTCGCTAACGATGTATATAAAAGAACAGGATTTGTTTTTTGATACTCTAAAAATCAAAAGATGCTTAGTATCTGAGAGCCTTAGTTTCTCAGAATTAAACTTTACCGGCCCTGATTTTGCTCATAAATTCTGGTGAAAAATCAAGATAGGAGGCAAGCATGTATTGAGGAACACGCTGAACAAACTCAGGATTAAGATTGTTGAAATGATGGTATCTTTCTTCTGCAGACATGGTGAATAGAAACTTAATTCGCATTTGTGCAGCTCCAAATGACTTCTGGGAAACAATGCGAAAGTAGCGCTCCAATTTTGGAACTTGAATCAATACAGACTCCAATACAGATTGTTCTAAGGCAATAACCTCAGAATTCTCTACAGCCTGAATATAAAAATGAGAAGGAACGTGGTTGTGGTAACTTAGGTAATCTGTAATCCACCAGCTTTCTATTCCAAATTGAAGTGTTTGTTCAGTTCCTTTCGAATTAATGATATATTGACGCATGCATCCTTTAACGATAAAATATAGAGTGTTGCATATTTGACCTTCCCGAAGTACGTGATCTTTCTTTTTAATGCTTGATAAACTTAAAGCAGATTCTAAGAGATTAATCTCAGAAGCTTCCAGAGTTACAAATTTTTCGATGTGTGCAAAAAGAGCAGTGTACATTGGTATAAGTTTTATACAAATGTACTTTTAAAAATTAGAATTTAGCAAACGGGTATAAAGCAAAAAACCATCCCGTTTAAACGAGATGGTTTTTCTATGATAAGTAAGTAATCTAAATTGAGTTTATAAAACGTTTATTTTACTTTATTAAGTATTGCTTTGAAAGCTTCAGGGTGGTTCATCGCTAAATCTGCAAGAACTTTACGGTTCAATTCGATTCCGTTAGCTTTTACTTTCCCCATGAATTGAGAATAAGACATTCCTTCTAATCTAGCTCCAGCGTTGATACGTTGAATCCATAAAGCACGGAAATTTCTTTTGTTTTGTTTTCTATCGCGGTAAGCGTAGCACATTGCTTTCTCTACTGCATTCTTAGCAACTGTCCAAACGTTTTTACGTCTACCAAAGAAACCTTTGGCTTGCTTCATTATTTTTTTTCTTCTTGCTCTTTTAGCAACTGAATTTACCGATCTTGGCATAATTTTAATGTGTTTTTGTAGCAGGCGTCCTGAATTGAATCAAAGGAACTTAAAAGCCATACTCCAAGGTTATATAAATAATTTTAAACCTAAAGAAAATCTCTAGTCTAATGTTTTAAAGTCAAACGTCTCAAGTCAGTTACTGACTTTTCAACTTTATGACTTTCCAACTTTTGACTTATATTAGATAATTCTTAATTGTTGTTTGATGCTTTTCATATCTGTAGAGTGAACTAGCGCTGAGTGTGTCAAAGCTAATTTACGTTTTTTAGATTTTTTAGTCAAGATGTGACTTTTAAAAGCATGCTTTCTTTTAATCTTTCCAGAACCAGTAACTTTGAAACGTTTCTTGGCGCTAGATTTTGTTTTCATTTTAGGCATTTTTCCTAGTGTTTTAATTTATTCTTACTTACTTATATCTTCAAAAGCATTAGGCTTTAGGCTTTAAGCATAAGTTTCATCAAACTTTTGCTTAAAGCCTATTGCTTATTGCAAATAATTTATTTCTTTTTCTTCGGAGCAATGAACATAATCATTCTCTTTCCTTCCAAAACAGGCATTGCTTCAACTTTACCATGCTCTTCAAGGTCTGTTGCCAAACGTAAAAGCAAGATCTGACCTTGATCTTTATAGATGATAGAACGTCCTTTAAAGAATACAAACGCTTTCAGTTTAGCACCTTCTTTAAGGAACTTCTCTGCATTTTTTCTTTTAAATTCGTAATCATGCTCATCCGTTTGAGGACCGAATCGAATTTCTTTTACGACAACTTGCGTAGACTTAGCTTTTAACACCTTATCACGTTTCTTTTGTTCGTAAACGAATTTCTTGTAATCCATGATTTTACAAACCGGTGGCTCAGCGTTTGGCGAGATCTCAACTAAATCCAGTTCAAATTGATCTGCTAATCGTAAAGCTTCAGCAAGCTTAAATACACCTGGTTCGATGTTTTCGCCTACTAATCTTACTTCTTGTACGCCACGAATATTATTGTTTATTCTGTGGGCATCCTTTTTTTCTACTCGAGGTTGGTAACCTCTGTTGCTTCTTATTGCTATGACTTTATAATTTAAGTTAAACTGTAAAAACTTTTAATGTCTTTTTTATTTCTTCGTTTACAATAGCGACAAATTCATCGATTGCAACTGTAATATTACCTTTTCCTTCTTGCCCATGACGACGGATAGAAACCGTTCCGTTTTTCTCCTCTTCCTCACCAACAATCAGCATAAATGGAGTTTTTTGCATCTCAGCATCTCTAATTTTCTTACCGATAGTCTCGTTTCGGTTGTCAATTAGGGCGCGAATTTCGTGATTTTCTAGCAAATCTAAAACTTTTTTAGCATATATTTCGTATTTCTCGCTCAAAGACAAGATTATAGCTTGCTCCGGCATTAGCCAAAGTGGGAAATTTCCTGCAGTGTGCTCCAGTAAAATTGCGATGAAACGTTCCATTGATCCAAAAGGAGCTCTGTGAATCATAACCGGACGGTGTAATTCGTTATCGGCACCTTTATAAGTCAATTCAAAGCGTTCCGGAAGGTTGTAATCTACCTGAATAGTTCCTAATTGCCATTGTCTGCCTAAAGCATCTTTAACCATGAAGTCAAGTTTAGGACCGTAGAAAGCTGCCTCGCCATATTCTACAACCGTATTCAGTCCTTTGTCGGCTGCGGCATTGATAATAGCGTTTTCAGCTTTTTCCCAGTTCTCATCAGAACCAATGTATTTATCTCTGTTTTCCTGATCTCTCAATGAAATTTGAGCTGTAAAGTTTTCAAAACCTAAGGAACCAAATACATAAAGTACTAAATCGATTACCTTTTTGAATTCTTCGTCCAATTGTTCCGGAGTACAGAAGATATGTGCATCATCCTGAGTAAATCCTCTCACACGAGTTAGCCCGTGTAATTCACCAGATTGCTCGTATCTGTAAACTGTACCAAATTCTGCGTAGCGCTTTGGTAAATCTTTATACGACCACGGTCTTACATTGTAGATTTCACAGTGGTGAGGGCAGTTCATTGGTTTCAATAAAAATTCTTCACCTTCAGCAGGAGTGTGTATCGGTTGAAAACTATCAGCGCCATATTTTGCATAGTGACCAGAAGTAACATAAAGTTCTTTTTGTCCAATATGCGGAGTAACAACTTGTTCGTAACCGGCTTTCTTTTGAGCTCTCTTTAAAAACTGCTCTAGACGGTCTCTAAGGGCGGCGCCCTTTGGTAACCATAATGGTAAACCTTGTCCGACTTTCTGAGAGAAAGCAAACAATTCAAGTTCTTTACCAAGTTTACGGTGATCACGACGTTTAGCTTCTTCAAGAAGTTCAAGATATTCAGTTAAATCTTTTTGCTTAGGGAAAGAAGTTCCATAAACTCGAGTTAACTGCTTGTTTTTTTCGTCACCTCTCCAGTAAGCCCCGGCTACACTCATAACTTTCATGGCTTTGATAATTCCTGTATTCGGAATATGTCCGCCACGGCATAAGTCAGTAAAAGTAGCGTGATCGCAAAATGTAATAGTGCCGTCTTCAAGATTTGAAATTAATTCCGTTTTGTAAACGTTGTCTTTATACATTTCTAAAGCGTCGGCTTTGCTAACCGGACGCATTTTGAATTCATGTTTTCCTCTTGAGATTTCAAGAACACGATCTTCAATCTTTTTGAAATCAGCGTCAGTAATTTTTTGATCTTCAAAATCAACATCATAATAAAAGCCATTTGCAATTGCAGGTCCTAGAGTTAGTTTGATTCCAGGGTACAATTCTTCGAGGGCTTGTGCCATTACGTGTGAAGTAGAATGCCAAAAAGCCTTTTTTCCTTCTGCATCATTCCAGGTATATAAAGTAAGACTACCGTCGGTCGTCAATTGGGTTTCGGTTTCAATTGTTGTACCATTAAAAGATGCAGAAATCACATTTCTTGCAAATCCTTCACTAATGCTTTTCGCAACCTCCATCGGAGTTACGCCTGAGGCGAACTCTCTAATTGACCCGTCGGGTAAAGTAATCTTAATCATTGTTTATAATTTTGTGAATGCAAATATAGCGCATTACGTAAATACATACAATATATAAATTCATGTTTATACTATAATATAATAGGTGTTGATTGGATGAGCTGGTTTTCTTTGTTTTTGTATACTATATTATAAGGTGTTGTTGCGGGTTAAGTTGTAAAGAATAAGGTTGGAGTTGTTTTGGAGTGTGCTGTGTTTGTTTTAATGGTTGCTTGGGAGGTTGGAGATGTTGATAAGGGGTGTGGTGAGGTTGTATATGGGGTGAAATTTGATAATAAATGGTGTGGTAGGTAAGGATGGATGTAAAAAAGGAATGCTGTTGAGGGGGTATATTGTGGTAAATGAATGTTGGTGAGGAAAAATCTTATAATTTTAAAACAAATAAGAAGTTGTAAAGTTTATATTATCAAGGTGTTAAGGAAAAGCTTTAAAAAAGATTAAAAATAAGTTTATAAAAAGCTTGTAAAAGCGGATAAAGTGACTACTTTTGCACCCGCAACAGCGATAAACGTTCACGGAAATACTGATAAGCAAAACGAATCAAAACGAAAATTTATTTTCAAAAAAGATTAAAAAAAGCTTGTGAGTAAAGAAAGAAAGTTTTAAGTTTGCACCCCGCAAAACAAGGGAAGTTCATTGAAAGATTGGTAAGGAGAGAAGTTAAAAACGAAAAGAAATTTTCTAAAAAAAAACTTCAAAAAACTCTTGCCGATTAGAAATAAGTTTTCTACTTTTGCACCCGCTTTGAGAAACAAGCGAAATTAAGAAAAAAGAATACGTTCGTAGACATATTGAATTGACAGCCG
Organism: Flavobacterium sp. N502540; assembly: GCF_025947365.1. NCBI lineage: Bacteria > Pseudomonadati > Bacteroidota > Flavobacteriia > Flavobacteriales > Flavobacteriaceae > Flavobacterium > Flavobacterium sp. N502540. The sequence goes on along the minus strand of NZ_CP110012.1, from coordinate 614,431 downwards.
TCCCGATTAATCGGGACAAAAGAATAAGAGTAATAGAATCGTAAGATTCGAAAAGAACCGATAGATATTCATCGCAATATAATATAAAAAATATACGATGAAGAGTTTGATCCTGGCTCAGGATGAACGCTAGCGGCAGGCTTAACACATGCAAGTCGAGGGGTATGCCGATTTATCGGCAGAGACCGGCGCACGGGTGCGTAACGCGTATGCAATCTACCTTTTACAGAGGGATAGCCCAGAGAAATTTGGATTAATACCTCATAGTATAGTGACTCGGCATCGAGATACTATTAAAGTCACAACGGTAAAAGATGAGCATGCGTCCCATTAGCTAGTTGGTAAGGTAACGGCTTACCAAGGCTACGATGGGTAGGGGTCCTGAGAGGGAGATCCCCCACACTGGTACTGAGACACGGACCAGACTCCTACGGGAGGCAGCAGTGAGGAATATTGGACAATGGGCGCAAGCCTGATCCAGCCATGCCGCGTGCAGGATGACGGTCCTATGGATTGTAAACTGCTTTTGTACGAGAAGAAACACCTCTACGTGTAGAGATTTGACGGTATCGTAAGAATAAGGATCGGCTAACTCCGTGCCAGCAGCCGCGGTAATACGGAGGATCCAAGCGTTATCCGGAATCATTGGGTTTAAAGGGTCCGTAGGCGGTTTAGTAAGTCAGTGGTGAAAGCCCATCGCTCAACGGTGGAACGGCCATTGATACTGCTAAACTTGAATTATTAGGAAGTAACTAGAATATGTAGTGTAGCGGTGAAATGCTTAGAGATTACATGGAATACCAATTGCGAAGGCAGGTTACTACTAATGGATTGACGCTGATGGACGAAAGCGTGGGTAGCGAACAGGATTAGATACCCTGGTAGTCCACGCCGTAAACGATGGATACTAGCTGTTGGGCGCAAGTTCAGTGGCTAAGCGAAAGTGATAAGTATCCCACCTGGGGAGTACGTTCGCAAGAATGAAACTCAAAGGAATTGACGGGGGCCCGCACAAGCGGTGGAGCATGTGGTTTAATTCGATGATACGCGAGGAACCTTACCAAGGCTTAAATGTAGTTTGACCGATTTGGAAACAGATCTTTCGCAAGACAAATTACAAGGTGCTGCATGGTTGTCGTCAGCTCGTGCCGTGAGGTGTCAGGTTAAGTCCTATAACGAGCGCAACCCCTGTTGTTAGTTGCCAGCGAGTCAAGTCGGGAACTCTAACAAGACTGCCAGTGCAAACTGTGAGGAAGGTGGGGATGACGTCAAATCATCACGGCCCTTACGCCTTGGGCTACACACGTGCTACAATGGCCGGTACAGAGAGCAGCCACTGGGCGACCAGGAGCGAATCTATAAAACCGGTCACAGTTCGGATCGGAGTCTGCAACTCGACTCCGTGAAGCTGGAATCGCTAGTAATCGGATATCAGCCATGATCCGGTGAATACGTTCCCGGGCCTTGTACACACCGCCCGTCAAGCCATGGAAGCTGGGGGTGCCTGAAGTCGGTGACCGCAAGGAGCTGCCTAGGGTAAAACTGGTAACTAGGGCTAAGTCGTAACAAGGTAGCCGTACCGGAAGGTGCGGCTGGAACACCTCCTTTCTAGAGCCTTACTGTTAGTCTAGTGCACGTTAAGGAAAAAAGATGACTATTTATGGGTTTCTGAATTGGAGATTGTATTACTCTTGCTGTTAATTTAAAAAAATGAAAGAATTAAGTAAAAACAGAGTCTCGTAGCTCAGCTGGTTAGAGTACTACACTGATAATGTAGGGGTCGGCAGTTCGAGTCTGCCCGGGACTACTTTTTAAGAATTGTTAATTATCAATTGTTAATTATCAATTAAAAGAAAGACTGTAAGCTTAATTTATAAGGAAATTTTAGAGGTTGAGTAACCGTTTTAAGTACTGTTAACTGAAAACTGTTAACTGACAACTAAAAAATGGGGGATTAGCTCAGCTGGCTAGAGCGCCTGCCTTGCACGCAGGAGGTCAACGGTTCGACTCCGTTATTCTCCACTGGTTAATTAGATAATTAGCCAATTAGAATATGAGATAATTAATTATCAAATTGACTAATTACTGTATTATCTAATTGATAAAAGTTCATTGACATATTGAGATAAGAAAATAATAAGAAAGTAGAAAGCGTTTTTTATTAGTAATAATAAAAGACAAAAAAAAACGGTCTTGTTTTAATTAACAAGATTGGTACAATAAGCAAAATAAGGGCGTATGGGGGATGCCTAGGCTCTCAGAGGCGAAGAAGGACGTGATAAGCTGCGAAAAGCTACGGGGACGAGCACACATCGATTGATCCGTAGATATCCGAATGGGGCAACCCACTATGTTGAAGACATAGTACACCGATAGGTGGGCAAACCCGCTGAACTGAAACATCTAAGTAGGCGGAGGAGAAGAAAACAAAAGTGATTCCGTAAGTAGTGGCGAGCGAACGCGGATTAGCCCAAACCAATGATGTTACGGCATTGTTGGGGTTGTAGGACCACGACATTTTATGTACAAGGAACCGGAATCGACTGGAAAGTCGAGCCACAGAGAGTGATAGCCTCGTATGGGTAACAAGTATAATAGATAGTGGTATCCTGAGTAGGGCGGGGCACGTGAAACCCTGTCTGAATTTGGCGGGACCATCCGCTAAGGCTAAATACTCCTGAGAGACCGATAGTGAACCAGTACCGTGAGGGAAAGGTGAAAAGAACCGTGAATAACGGAGTGAAATAGATCCTGAAACCATACGCTTACAAGCGGTCGGAGCCCTTAAGTGGGGTGACGGCGTGCCTTTTGCATAATGAGCCTACGAGTTAACGTTGCTGGCAAGGTTAAGTGATTAAGTCACGGATCCGTAGCGAAAGCGAGTCTGAATAGGGCGCTTTAGTCAGTAGTGTTAGACGCGAAACCGTGTGATCTACCCATGGGCAGGATGAAGCGCTGGTAACACAGTGTGGAGGTCCGAACCGGTTGACGTTGAAAAGTCTTCGGATGACCTGTGGGTAGGGGTGAAAGGCCAATCAAACTCGGAAATAGCTCGTACTCCCCGAAATGCATTTAGGTGCAGCGTTATTTTAGTTATATAGAGGTAGAGCTACTGATTGGATGCGGGGGCTTCACCGCCTACCAATTCCTGACAAACTCCGAATGCTATATAATGATTGATAACAGTGAGGGCTTGGGTGCTAAGGTCCAAGTCCGAGAGGGAAAGAACCCAGACCATCAGCTAAGGTCCCCAAATATATGCTAAGTTGAAAGAACGAGGTTTGTCTGCCCAGACAGCTAGGATGTTGGCTTGGAAGCAGCCATTCATTTAAAGAGTGCGTAACAGCTCACTAGTCGAGCGGACGAGCATGGATAATAATCGGGCATAAGCATATTACCGAAGCTATGGATTTTGTAGTAATACAAAGTGGTAGGGGAGCATTCCAGCAGGGTTGAAGGTGTATCGTAAGGTATGCTGGACTGGCTGGAAAAGAAAATGTAGGCATAAGTAACGATAATGCGGGCGAGAAACCCGCACACCGAAAAACTAAGGTTTCCACAGCTATGCTAATCAGCTGTGGGTTAGTCTGGTCCTAAGGCGAACCCGAAAGGGACAGTCGATGGCCAACGGGTTAATATTCCCGTACTACTAATTACTGTGATGGGGTGACGGAGTGATGAAAGCGCCGCGAACTGACGGAATAGTTCGTTGAAGTACCTAGCTATATTCTCTATAGGCAAATCCGTAGAGAATGGTGAAATACGATAGTACTCGGAGTCTTCGGACAAAGAGATAGTGCGCCTAAGGGCTTCCAAGAAAAACCTCTAAACTTCAGGTAATTAGTACCAGTACCGTAAACCGACACAGGTAGTTGAGGAGAGAATCCTAAGGTGCTCGAGAGATTCATGGCTAAGGAATTAGGCAAAATAGACCTGTAACTTCGGGAGAAAGGTCGCCCCCAGCAATGGGGGCCGCAGTGAAGAGGTCCAGGCGACTGTTTATCAAAAACACAGGGCTCTGCAAAATCGTAAGATGAAGTATAGGGCCTGACACCTGCCCGGTGCTGGAAGGTTAAGAGGAGATGTTATCTTCGGAGAAGCATTGAATTGAAGCCCCAGTAAACGGCGGCCGTAACTATAACGGTCCTAAGGTAGCGAAATTCCTTGTCGGGTAAGTTCCGACCTGCACGAATGGTGTAACGATCTGGACACTGTCTCAGCCATGAGCTCGGTGAAATTGTAGTAACGGTGAAGATGCCGTTTACCCGCAGTGGGACGAAAAGACCCTGTGCACCTTTACTATAGCTTAGTATTGACCTTGGATAAATGATGTGTAGGATAGGTTGGAGACTTTGAAGTGGCGTCGCCAGGCGTTGTGGAGTCATTGTTGAAATACAACCCTTTGTTTATCTGAGGCCTAACTCTTCGATGAAGAGGACAGTGCTTGGTGGGTAGTTTGACTGGGGTGGTCGCCTCCAAAAGAGTAACGGAGGCTTCTAAAGGTTCCCTCAGTACGCTTGGTAACCGTGCGTAGAGTGCAATGGCATAAGGGAGCTTGACTGAGAGACATACAGGTCGATCAGGTACGAAAGTAGAGCATAGTGATCCGGTGGTTCCGCATGGAAGGGCCATCGCTCAAAGGATAAAAGGTACGCCGGGGATAACAGGCTGATCTCCCCCAAGAGCTCATATCGACGGGGGGTTTGGCACCTCGATGTCGGCTCGTCACATCCTGGGGCTGGAGAAGGTCCCAAGGGTTGGGCTGTTCGCCCATTAAAGTGGCACGCGAGCTGGGTTCAGAACGTCGTGAGACAGTTCGGTCTCTATCTACTGTGGGCGTTAGAAATTTGAGTGGATCTGATTCTAGTACGAGAGGACCGAATTGGACAAACCTCTAGTGTATCTGTTGTCCCGCCAGGGGCACCGCAGAGTAGCTACGTTTGGAAGGGATAAGCGCTGAAAGCATATAAGCGCGAAACCCACCACAAGATGAGATTTCTTTTAAGGATCGTGGAAGATGACCACGTTGATAGGCTATAGATGTAAAGGCAGTAATGTCATAGTCGAGTAGTACTAATAATCCGTAAGCTTATGTACACCCTTTTCCCTCTCGTCCCAGACGAGAGGGAGGAAACTTTCTTAATAAAAAACTTATTTGTTTCTTTATCTCAGTATGTTAAAATATTAGCTCGACGCGAGCAGTCTTTAAGTCGAAAGATTAAAGTCATAAAGTTGAAAGACTTTAAAACTTTAAGACTTGTGACTTTAGACTAAAAACCTTAAGGTGGTTATTGCGGCGGGGCTCACCTCTTCCCATCCCGAACAGAGAAGTTAAGCCCGCCTGCGCAGATGGTACTGCAGTTATGTGGGAGAGTATGTCGTCGCCTTTCTTTTAAGAACCCTATCCAATTCGGATAGGGTTTTTTGTTGTATAACGTTTTTTAAATCCTTGAGCGTTTTGCGGTAAAAAAAATTATACACGGATGATACGGATTCGCCAGGCGAAAACGCGGATTAGAACGGATTTTTTATTGGATGTAGATGGCTTTTGCCCTTTCAGGGCGATGTTTGCTGTTTATTTTGGTCCATAGTGCTTTGCACTATGCTCTTTGCTTTTCGGGCTTTCAGCCTTTTTTCCTTGCGGGCTTTGCGTATACCTTTGCAGACTTTGCGGTTAGAAAATAGCTCAAGGATGATTGGTCCTTTTTTCTTTGAATATTCTTTTTATCGTTGACTGCGTTAGGGATGGGAGCGATATCCTTTTGCGAGGACCGTTCACTTAAAAAATTCCCTGAAACTTCTATCGCAAAAGATTTAGCGGACAGCCCGACCCGAAGGGGAACGCCATAATTACTCTATTAATTTTGTTTTTGTTAAAATATAGTCATTTTTTGTTTTTTAAGGTAGTGTGATCGATTTTTTTAAATGCTATTGAGTATTTTTGTTTGAAACATTATAATTTAAGTATGAAAAAAACTATTGTATTGTTGACACTGTTTGTATTCTCAAATTTAAGTGCTCAGCAGCGCCCTAAGTTGGTGGTAGGTATTGTGGTAGATCAGATGAAAATGGAATATTTGTATCGGTTCTCAGATGATTTTTCGTCAAATGGATTTAAGAGATTGATGAATAATGGATATACTTTTCAGAATATGCATTATAATTATATGCCTACTTACACTGCTCCTGGTCATGCGTCTATTTATACAGGGACTACACCGGCAACTCATGGAATTGTAGGGAATGAATGGTTTAGCAGAACACTTGGTAAAGATACCTATTGTACGGATGATGTTAGTGTGAAAACAGTTGGCGATGGTACTGCTGAAGAAGGTGCGATGTCTCCTAAGAACTTGCTCAGTACTACTATTACTGATGAAGTAAGAATGGGGACTAATTTTGAAGGTAAAGTGATTGGAATGAGTTTGAAAGATCGTGGTGCGATTTTGCCAGCGGGGCATTTTGCGAATTGGGCTTTTTGGTACAGTAAGACAGGTTCTTTTATTTCGAGTACTTTTTATGGTGAAAAGTTACCGGAGTGGGTTTCGGAATTCAATAATGAGAAACGTTATATGACGTATATCAATAAAGGGTGGGATTTGTATAAGCCTCTTTCGGTTTATAATGAAAGCTTACCGGATAATAATCCATACGAAGGGAAGTTGTACGGAAGTGCAGCGCCGGTTTTTCCTTATGATTTGAAAAGCATGTATGAGAAGAATGATGCCGGAGTTTTAAGAGCTACTCCTTATGGAAATGATTTGTTAGCAGAGTTCGCTATGAAAGCGATCGAAAAGGAAGAGTTAGGGAAAGATAATATAACTGATTTTCTAACGGTTAGTTTTTCTTCTACAGATTATGTGGGGCATTTACTTGGGCCAAGATCGATGGAACTTCAGGATACTTATTTAAGATTGGATCAGACAATTGCGGACTTTTTAAATTATTTAGATAAGACGGTCGGGAAAGATAATTATTTGTTATTCTTAACAGCTGATCATGCGGGTGCTGAGAATGTGATCTATTTAAAGGATCGAAAATATAATGTAAACAATTATCCGGTTAAGGATGTTAGAAAGAGTCTGCAGGATTTTTCGGTGAAAACATTTGGTGTAGATTTGATTTTAAATTATTCGAACTTTAATGTGTTTTTGAATAAGCCAGTTCTTAAGAAAAAAGGACTTGATTTAGTAAAAGTGAAGCAGAGTTTTAAAGAGTTTTTGATTTCACAACCACAAGTTAAGAGAGCATATACAGAAGAGGAAATTTTAGCAAATTCCGGAAAGGATTATTATCTTGATTTTATAGCGAAAGGTTATGATGTAACTCAAAACGGAGATTTGATTATCCTTGATAAACCTGGAAATATTGAGTATTCGACTACAGGAACATCACATGGAACTCCTTATAGTTATGATACACATGTGCCAGCTATTTTTTATGGATGGCATATTAAAAAAGGAGAGTCATACGACAAAAAAGCTATAACTGAAATTGCGCCGACAATAGCTCAAAAAATTAAAGTAACTTTTCCAAATGGAACAGAAGCAAAAGTGTTACAGGAAGTTCTGGATGAAAAATAGTTCTTCCGTAATTGGAAAATGATATAGAACCTGTCATGTTTTTTGACAGGTTTTTTTATGCGCAAAAAAAAAGGCTTCTCAATAAAGAAAAGCCTTTTGATAGTGATTTAGTAAGCACTTATTTTAATGTTAGCATTATGCGTTTGCTAACACTATTTCTTCGTTGAAAGGTAAATTCCAAGCTTCAGCAACTCCCTTGTAAAGGATTTTTCCATTAGCAATGTTTAATCCTTTTTTCAATTCTTCATTTTCGTTACAAGCGGTCTTCCATCCTTTGTTTGCTAATTGTACAGCATAAGGTAGGGTAGCATTTGTTAAAGCTAAAGTAGAAGTGTAAGGAACAGCTCCCGGCATATTAGCTACGCAATAGTGAACAATATCATCGATGATGAAAGTTGGGTTTTCGTGAGTTGTAGGAGTACAAGTTTCGATACATCCACCTTGATCTACAGCTACGTCAACAACAACAGTTCCCGGACGCATTAATTTTAACATGTCACGAGTAATCAAGTGAGGTGCTTTTGCTCCTGGGATCAAAACGGCACCAACAATTAAATCAGCTGTAGCGATTGCTTTAGTGATGTTGTAGTGGTTAGACATTTCTGTGTTCACGTTAGCTGGCATGATATCATCTAAATAACGTAAACGTGGTAAGCTTAAATCCATGATAGTAACCTGAGCGCCTAAACCAGCAGCCATTTTAGCAGCCTGAGTTCCTACGATTCCACCACCTAAAACCAATACTTTTGCTGGTGGTACACCCGGAACACCTCCTAAAAGAATTCCTCTTCCTTTTAATGGTTTTTCAAGGTATTTTGCCCCTTGTTGGATAGCCATACGACCTGCAACTTCAGACATTGGTACTAATAATGGTAAGCTGCGGTCTGCTTTTTCAACTGTTTCGTAAGCCAAACATACAGCACCTTTCTCAAGCATAGCATGAGTTAATGGCTCTGATGAAGCAAAGTGGAAATAAGTGAATAATAATTGATCTTTTTTGATTAATGGGTATTCAGAAGCAATAGGCTCTTTTACTTTAATAATCATTTCTGCAATGGCATATACTTCTTCAATAGTTCCTAAAACTACCGCACCTGCATTTGCATATTCATCATCACTGAAACCACTTCCTAAACCGGCTGTAGCTTGTACGTAAACAGTATGTCCGTGTTTTTTCATTTCAGAAACTCCTGCAGGAGTTAATGCTACACGGTTCTCATTGTTTTTGATTTCTTTTGGAACACCTATTATCATTTTGTTATCTTTTTTTATTTTTTATTGAAATTGTTTTACAAAACTACAGATAGAGAATATATTATTGATTAATGAGTAATAAATAAGAAAATATTATTTTATTTTCTACTTTTACAGAAAATTATACTGTTTACGGAAAGTAAATTGCCTCTAAAAAGAAAAAATGACTAAATTTTATTAATCAATGAAAACGTTTTCGTTATGGCTCTAGATGAAATTGACAAGAAAATCTTACGACTTTTACAGGAAAATGCGCATTATACTTTAAAAGACATTGCGAACAAGATAAACCTGTCTTTGACACCAGTTCATGATCGGGTGAAACGTCTTGAAAAAGAAGGGGTTATAGAGAAGTATGTCTCTATTTTAAACAAGAAAAAACTCGGGAATAATTTAACCGTGTATTGTCAGGTGACCCTCACGAAGCAGACTTATGATACTTCGGAAGGATTCAATCAGTCCATTCTGAATTTACCGGAAGTGGTGGAGTGTAATTATGTTTCCGGAAATTTTGATTATATGTTGAAAGTTGTCATTCCCGATATGGAAAGCTTTCATCACTTTCATCAAAAAAAATTAGCAGTTCTTCCTGAAGTTTCTCTGATCAATACTGTTTTTGTAATTTCTGAAGTGAAGAGCACGACAGTTTTACCGATATAGTTTCAATAAGCCGCTGGATTTTTTTGGATTAAAATTGTGATGATTTGAAATCTAAAAGAAAAGCCACCAAGAAAAACTTGATGGCTTTACAGTATTAGTGGTTTTGATGTATCCTAGTAGTAAGTAAAACGTCTTACTTTGGCAATGTATTTTGCCAGACGAATTACCTGGTGGCTGTAGCCGTATTCATTATCGTACCAAATGTATAATACAATGTTTTTACCATCTTTTGAAACAATTGTAGCGTTACTGTCATAGATTGAAGGAGCTGAAGTTCCTACAATGTCTGATGAAACCAGTTCGTTGTTCAATGAATATTTGATTTGCTCCACCAATTCACCTTCCAAAGCGTATTTCTTCATGATCTTGTTGATAGCCGGGATCGAAGTTGCTTTTTTAACTTCTAAGTTTAAAACTACCAATGAACCGTTTGGAACAGGAACTCTGATGGCATTAGAGGTTAATTTTCCTTCTAATGATGGCAATGCTTTTGCAACGGCACTTCCTGCACCAGTTTCGGTAATGACCATGTTTAAAGCGGCTGCTCTTCCACGACGGTATTTTTTATGCATATTGTCAACCAAATTCTGGTCGTTTGTATAGGCATGGATGGTTTCTAAGTGTCCTTTTACTACTCCTAAAGTATCTTCAACAGCTTTTAATACTGGTGTGATAGCATTTGTCGTGCAGGATGCAGCAGAGAAAATATCAATTTCGTCAGGATTGTACTCGTTGTGGTTTACTCCGTGAACGATATTTGGAACTCCTTTTCCAGGTGCAGTCAATAAAACTTTACTGGCTCCTTTAGAAGTTAAGTGTCTTTTTAAAGCTTCTTCTGTTGTAAAAGCTCCGGTATTGTCAATAACTAAGGCCTCATTGATTCCGTATAATGTATAATCAATTTCTTCCGGTGAATTTGCTGTAATGATATGAACGGTAGTTCCGTTGATAATTAATGCATTGTTCTTTGGATCGGCAGTAACAGACCCCTGAAAATCTCCATGTATTGAATCGTATCTTAAAAGAGAAGCTCTTTTCTCTAATGTTGAAGCGTCATTTTTGTCTCTGGTAACAATCGCTCTCAGTCGCAATTGGTTTCCTTTACCAGTTTTAGACATTAATTCTCTCGCTAATAAACGACCAATTCTTCCGAAACCATATAAAACAACATCTTTTGGCTGAATTTCTTCTGAAGATTTTGCTTCTTTCAATTTATCGATTACAAAATATCGCGCATCAGGATATTTTTCATCTTCTAAACGATATTCGTAAGTTAGTTTTCCAAGATCTAATTTTGCAGGTGGAAGATCTAAAGATAAAACAACTTTGGCGATTTCAACCGAATCAAAAATGGTGATAGGCTTGCCTACAAATTCACCGGCATATTGATGCAAGTTGATAATATCGCTGACATTTTGATCCAGTAATTGGTTTTTGAAAAGAACCATTTCAATGGATTTGTCATACCATAAATCGCTTATGATTTTAATTAATTCGACACCAGCTCTTCTTCGGTCGACTTGTAATGATACCTCTTTTTGGTACAAAGATTTTTTGCTCATAATTGATTAAATTGAAAAAATAAATAGACGACTATTTTTAAATTTTGCGCAAAAGTACCCATTTCAATCGATTTCGTAAACTGTTTTATGATTTATTTTTGAAATTTATATAAAAAATAATTTTTCCCAATTAGTTAAAAATTGAGCTTATGATAATGAAAATGGGAGCTCATTTGTGAAGGAAAACAAAAAAGTCACCTTATTTCTAAGATGACTTTTTTAGGAGTTTTCAGTCGCAGTTTTCAGTTTTCAGTGTAAAAAAAGAAAACTATGACTGTAAACTGAGACTGAAAGCTGAGACTGTAAAGAGAGACTTAAATAATAATTCTGAGAATTTCTCCCGACTTACTGATCATTTCAAGACGCACACTTTGTCCGTCATTTTTATTGTTTAAAAGTTTAGAAACAGTTTCAATGTTGGTTGCTTTTACATTATCAATACTTAAGATAATATTGCCTTGAAGCTCATTTTGATACTGCATTAAGTTTTCGTTAGTGATGCTTCTGATTTTTACACCATAATCAATTTTAAATTTCTTTTTATCGGAGGCATCGATGTTTTCCAGCTCAATTCCTTTAAATTCAGTACTAAAAAATTCATTTTTACTTAAAGTTACCGGAACTATTTTTGTTTTTCCATCTTTAATATAGGTCACTTTTACAACATCATTTGGACGTTTGGTATTAATATAACCGGACAGATCTGCATAAGTGGCAATGTTCTGGTCGTCAAGTTTTATAATAATATCTCCTTTACCCAATCCTGCTTTTTCGGCTCCGGAGTTTTTAGAAACTTTGCTAATGTAGAAACCTTGTGTTTCGGTAATTCCTAATTCTTTAGAAGCGGTACTGTTTAATTCACCACCTTCAACACCCAAAATACCTCTTTGTACATTTCCGAATTCCATAATGTCTTCGATTATTTTTCGGGCAATATTAGACGGAACGGCAAACGAATATCCAACATAAGAGCCGGTCATAGAGGAGATCATTGTATTGATGCCAATCAACTCACCTCTGGTGTTTACTAATGCACCACCACTATTTCCTGGGTTTACAGCCGCATCTGTCTGAATGAAAGATTGAATTCCGTTAGTATCCAGATTTCGGGCTTTTGCCGAAACAATTCCGGCAGTAACCGTAGACGTTAAATTATACGGATTTCCTACTGCCAAAACCCATTCTCCGATTTTTACAGAATCAGAATTGGCAAAAGCGGTATAAGGCAATTTTTCATCAGCATTAATTTTCAGTAAAGCGATGTCCATTTTAGAATCAGTACCTATTAATTTAGCTTTGTATGATTTTTTATTGTTTAAGGTAATTTCGATTTCTGTAGCATCTTTAATCACGTGATTGTTGGTTACAATGTATCCGTCTTCCGAAATAATAACTCCCGATCCGGTTCCAACCTGCTCCTGTTGTTGTTGACCTCCATAACCGTAGAAAAATTCCATCATAGGATTGCTGACGGTTCTTCGCGAGACATTTTTTACGTGAACAACAGTGTGAATGGTTTTGTCTGCGGCCGCTGTAAAATCAACCGTTTCAGCAGATAGTGCTACGTTTCTTCCAAATGAGTTTGGGGCAAGAGTAACAACAGAATTTCCTCTTCCAAAAAAAGAATTGCTGCTTTCAAATAATAATTTGTAAGCACCAAGGGTAGTCGCACCACTAAGTAGTGAAACTAAAAATAAGGTTGAAAATCTTTTCATATTACAGTTTATATTATTGGTTATTTTAACGTAAAAATACTTCAAAAAATTATCTGATAAAATGGTTTAACGCTCTTTAACAATGATTAACATTTCATTAATTATTTGTTCGTACTTTTGTGTCAGTTAATGTAAAAAAAATGCAAATAGAATTTTATAAATATCAGGGTACCGGGAACGATTTTGTTATGATTGACAACCGTTCAGAGTTCTTTCCAAAAGATAATATTAAATTGATTGAGCGACTGTGCGACAGACGTTTCGGGATAGGTGCGGACGGACTTATCTTACTCGAAAATGATACTGAAACTGACTTCAGAATGGTCTATTATAATTCAGACGGAAACCAAAGTTCGATGTGCGGAAATGGCGGCCGTTGTCTGGTTGCTTTTGCCAATCAGTTGGGGGTTATTGACGACAAAACGACCTTTATTGCAACAGATGGATTACATCATGCTTCGGTTGGAGAGGATGCTATTATTTCTTTGCAAATGATTGATGTGGATGAAGTAAAAAAATACGACTCTTATACGTTCTTAAATACGGGGTCACCACATCATGTGCAGCTTGTAGAGGATTTAGAACATTATAATGTGAAAGAAAATGGTGCTGCAATTCGTTATGGCGAATTATATGGTGAAAAAGGAAGTAACGTTAATTTTGTGAAAAAAGTAGACGATAGTACTTTTTCATTGCGTACTTATGAAAGAGGCGTTGAAGATGAAACTTTGGCTTGCGGAACCGGAGCAACGGCAGTGGCAATTGCAATGAACGCTATTGGTTTAACAGATAAAACGTCAATTCATCTGAATGTTGAAGGCGGAAAATTGGTGGTTTCTTTTGATAAGTCAGACGAACATTTTACCAATGTTTTTTTAACCGGGCCAGCCAAATTCGTTTTTAAAGGAACGATCGAAATTTAATTAAAAATTGCGATCAGTTACAACGAAGTCAATTGGTATTAAAAACCAGAGATGAAGTGTCAAGAATCAGCAATCTAAATAGCTACAATCTAAAATCAAATGATAACACTCAAAGGCGATTCAATTTATTTGCGGGCACTGGAACCTGACGATCTGGAGTTTGTGTATGCCATGGAGAATGATGAGAGCATTTGGGAAGTCAGTAACACCCAAACGCCTTACAGCAGGTTTTTGATCCGCCAGTATCTCGAAAATGCACAGCAGGATATTTATGAGGCCAAGCAATTGCGTTTGGCGATCTGTCAGGATCAGGACTTTCCGGCGATCGGATTAATTGATTTGTTCGAATTTGATCCGAAGAATAACAGAGCAGGCATTGGGATAGTCATTCAAAAAGACGAAAACAGAAATCAAAAAGTTGGATCTGAGGCATTAGAACTTTTAATTAAGTATTCATTTCACCATTTAAATTTGCATCAATTATATGCAAATATTGCTATGGGAAATGCAGCAAGTGTAGCTCTTTTTACTAAATTTGGCTTTGAGAAAATAGGAATTAAGAAGGACTGGGTTTTGCTCCATAACCGCTATCAGGACGAAGCAATGTTTCAGTTAATTAATAAACACATTTAAATTTAAAACTTTGAGCATAAAAAAAATCATCACGTTAACTGCTGTTGCCGTAATTTCAGTTTTATTGGTTTACGGATTTATTTTGATTAGTAAAATCTTCAGCGCCAATACTAAATTCGAAGAGAAAGAATTGTACGTGTATGTTCCGACAGGAGCAAATTATACCGATGTTAAAAAAATATTAGAGCCTTATATCAAGAATTTTGAAGATTTCGAGATGGTGGCCAGTAAAAGAAGTTATCCTGAGAATGTGAAATCGGGTCGTTTTTTGCTAAAAAAAGACATGAATAATATAGATTTGGTTCGTGCTATGCGTTCTAATGTTCCTGTAAAATTAGCTTTTAATAATCAGGAACGTCTGGAGAATTTTGCAGGAAGAGTGGGTTCTGAAATCGAAGCGGACAGTTTATCGCTATTGAAAGCCTTTAGAGATCCGAGATTTTTAGCTGCAAATGGTTTTAATGAAGAGAACGTTTTTGCTATGTTTATTCCGAATACTTATGAAATCTACTGGAATACTTCGGCAGAGAAGTTTCGTGATAAAATGATCAAAGAATACCACAATTTTTGGACTGCCGAGAGAATCGAAAAAGCAAAAAAGCAAGGATTAACTCCGGTTCAGGTTACTATTTTGGCTTCCATCGTTCATAAAGAGTCAGTAAAGAAAGATGAAAGACCTCGTATTGCAGGTGTTTATTTGAACCGTTTGCGTTTAGAAATGCCATTACAGGCTGATCCAACGGTAATTTACGCTTTAAAACTCAGAGACAATAATTTCGATCAGGTAATCAAAAGAGTTTTTTACAACGATTTGATCATGAAATCGCCTTACAATACTTACGTGAATATCGGACTTCCCCCGGGACCAATTGCAATGCCTGATATTACAGCCCTTGATGCTGTTTTAAACCCGGAGAAAAACGATTATATTTATTTTTGTGCGAGCGTTGAACGTTTCGGATACCATGAATTCGCTGCTACTTTGGCAGAACACAATGTAAATGCAAAAAAATATTCAGACTGGATTGCCAGTCAGGGCGTAACAAGATAGTTTTGAATTTAAAAAGCATATTTTTTTTATCGGTTTTAGGGGTCTTGAGTGTTTTTTCTGTGAACGCTCAAAGCAGGGTTGAAAGTTTTTTAACGCCCTCGGATACCTTAAATAAAAAAAGACAAAATACAGTCATAATTACCGAAGCTACTCTGGCTTCGGTAACTTTACTAGGTTTGAATCAGCTTTGGTACGCTGATTATCCTCGTTCTAATTTCCACTTTATAAATGATAATAACGAATGGCTTCAAATGGATAAGGTGGGGCATATGTATTCGGCCTATCACTTAGGAAGATTTGGTGCTGAAATGATGAAATGGAGTGGAGCCGATCAAAAAAAACAATTAATTTACGGTGCAGGTTTTGGCTTTGCCTTTTTGACGGCTGTCGAAGTATTGGATGGATTTTCATCAGAATGGGGTGCTTCTTCAGGAGATGTTATTGCTAATGCTACTGGTACTGCCTTATATGTTTCTCAGGAATTACTTTGGAAAGAACAGCGTATTGTTCCAAAATTTTCTTTTCATACTACACAATATGCGAATTTAAGACCTAAAGTATTGGGAAGTTCGTTAAATGAACAGCTTTTGAAAGATTATAATGGTCAAACTTATTGGCTCTCTGTAAATCTTCATTCTTTCGCGAAAGAGAGTAAAATTCCAAAGTGGTTAAATGTAGCTTTTGGGTATGGAGCGGATGGAATGTTAACCGGAAATTTACAAAATGATAATCCTGATTTCACACAAAACCCGAAAAGATTTCGTCAGATTTATCTTAGTTTTGACGTGAATTTGGCGAAAATTGAAACAAAATCACATTTTTTAAAGACAATTTTTTCCATTTTTAACACGATAAAAATTCCGGCGCCAACTCTCGAATACTCCGCCAATAAAGGGCTTAAAGCGCATGCCTTCTATTTTTAGAAAAAGCTAACTTATTGATTGTCAGCATAATTTGTTTTTTATTACCTTTGCACCGTAGAAATTTCAAAAAGGTGACAGCGTTTTGAAGAAAAACAATTTATGATAAAGAAGTGGTATTTTTATGCGAGTTTGATCGTTATTATTACATTTTTGACTTTGGGTTTTAAACCCTTTAATCTGGAAACCAAACCGTGGTTTCTAATAGAAAAAACAGATGGATCTGAATACGTATTTCCATCACAGCAAGAGGATGATTATCCTACCTTACACAAATTAAACACCCCATTTACCGGAAAACGCCTAATTGGATTCAAAGAAGCAGTAGCTTTTAAGGAATCTCAAGGGAAATATCGTTTGGTAAATTCGTTAGGTTATATGGGGAAATATCAATTTGGGACTCAGGCACTGAGAGCTATTGGTGTTCAAAACAACAAAGCCTTTTTAAAAGACCCTGCCTTACAGGAAAAAGCATTTCTAGTGTTATTGTCTAAAAACAAATGGATTTTACGCAATGAGATCGAGAAGTATGAAGGGAAAATTATTAACGGTGTTGAAATTACAGAGTCTGGTATTTTAGCCGCTGCTCATCTTGGTGGTGCAGGTTCCGTTAAAAACTTTTTTAAGAACAAAGGAGGTCAACATTTTAGAGATGCCTACGGAACTTCTTTAAAAAGTTACCTTAAAGCCTTTGGAGGTTATGATTTATCTTATATTGAAGCAGATAGTAATGCTACAGTACACAATTAAGAAGGTGTAAACTTTATAGAAAAACCTGCTGTAAAAAGCGGGTTTTTTTATGGCCTTTTTTAATTAGTAAGGGTCATCGAGATTTTAAGATGTGAATTGCCGCTTGTTTGTCATTTCGACGAAGGAGAAATCACAAACGCAGCTCGACAAAGATTGGTAACTTGTTTGCAGAGTTTGTTTATGGAATTTCTTTGTAGAATGGCTTGTGTGATTTCTCCTTCGTCGAAATGACAATAGAAGTCTGATAATAGGAATCCAACAATAGGGGGCTGATAAAGATTGAAGGGTTTTTTGTTGATGGGAGAATGCGGAATAAAAAAAGAGAGGCAATTGCCTCTCTTGTAATGAATTTATCTTCTAATCAATTAAAATTTCTAAGATTTTAATGGCCGCTTCACTAATTTTTGTTCCGGGACCAAAGACTGCTACTGCTCCGGCATCAAAAAGAAATTGGTAATCCTGAGCAGGAATTACTCCTCCTACAATGACCATAATATCTTCGCGGCCGTGTTTTTTAAGTTCTTCAATCACCTGAGGGACTAAAGTTTTATGTCCGGCAGCAAGTGAAGAAACGCCTAAGATGTGAACGTCATTTTCAACCGCTTGTTTGGCAGCTTCGGCAGGAGTCTGGAAGAGTGGACCTATGTCTACGTCGAAACCTACATCGGCATAACCTGTTGCAACTACTTTTGCACCTCGGTCATGTCCGTCTTGTCCCATTTTAGCAATCATAATTCTGGGACGTCTTCCTTCTTGTCTGGCAAAGGCATCAGCTAATTGTTTTGCCTTTTCAAAATTCTCATCATTTTTTATTGCTGCACTATACACACCGCTAAAGGATTTAATTTGTGCTTTGAATCTGCCGAATACACTTTCAAGGGCATCGCTAATCTCTCCTAAAGTCGCTCTGTTTCGGGCTGCTTCAATTGCGATTGCGAGTAAGTTACCTTCTCCGGTCTTTGCACAATGAATTAATTTTTCGAGTGATTGATTTACTTTTTCAGTATCTCTGGTTTCTTTAATTTTTTGAAGTTGATCCACCTGCTGCTTGCGAACCATTTGGTTGTCAACATCCAGAATGTGTAGAGGATCTTCTTTTTCTAATCGGTATTGATTTACACCGACAATTATATCTTGTCCGCTGTCTATTCTGGCCTGTTTTCTTGCCGCAGCTTCTTCGATTCTTAATTTCGGAATTCCCGCTTCAATAGCTTTTGTCATCCCGCCTAATTCTTCCACTTCTTCTATAAGTTTCCAGGTGCTTTTGAGAATTTCATCGGTTAAATTTTCCACGTAATAACTCCCTCCCCAAGGATCAACCGTTTTGGTAATTTTAGTTTCTTCCTGTAAAAAGATCTGTGTATTACGGGCGATTCTTGCCGAGAAGTCAGTAGGCAAAGCAATAGCCTCGTCTAATGCGTTTGTGTGCAAGGATTGTGTTCCTCCAAAAGCAGCTGCCGTGGCTTCGATACAGGTTCTGGCAACATTATTAAACGGATCTTGTTCGGTTAAACTCCATCCACTAGTCTGACAATGGGTTCTTAGCGCCAAAGATTTATCACTTTTGGGATTGAATTGCTGCACTAGTTTTGCCCAGATCATTCGACCTGCTCTCATTTTGGCAATTTCCATAAAATGATTCATTCCGATAGCCCAAAAGAAAGACAATCGGGGAGCAAAGTCATCAATACTCATTCCGGTAGAGAGACCGGTTCGAATGTACTCCAGACCGTCGGCTAAGGTATAGGCCAATTCAATATCGGCAGTGGCACCCGCTTCCTGCATGTGGTATCCTGAAATTGAAATAGAGTTGAATTTAGGCATTTTTTGACTCGTAAATTCGAAGATATCAGCAATGATCTTCATCGAAGGAGTCGGAGGGTAGATATAAGTATTACGTACCATGAACTCTTTCAGAATATCATTTTGAATGGTTCCGGATAATTTCCCAATCGGTACGCCCTGTTCTTCTGCTGCAACGATATAAAAAGCCATAATAGGTAAAACGGCTCCATTCATAGTCATTGAAACCGACATTTCATCAAGTGGAATCTGATCGAACAGTATTTTCATGTCTTCGACAGAATCGATGGCTACGCCGGCTTTTCCAACATCACCAACTACTCTTTCATGATCGGAATCGTAACCACGATGAGTGGGCAAATCGAAGGCAATCGAAAGTCCTTTTTGTCCCGCAGCCAAATTTCTTCTGTAAAAAGCATTACTTTCCTCAGCGGTCGAAAATCCGGCATATTGACGAATCGTCCACGGACGTCTTACATACATGGTCGCGTAAGGTCCGCGCAAGTTGGGTGCAAACCCGGCTCCAAAATCAAGAAATTCTAAATCTTCAAGATCCTTTTCAGAATATCTTTTTTTGAGTTCAATTCCTTCTGCCGTGGTGAAGTTTTGAGTTACAGGTTCTGAGTTATGCGCCAGTTCGTCTAACTTTTTACGGTTAAAATCTAACTTAATATGTGTAAGGTCTTTTCTCAATTGTAAAAATGTTATTTAAAATAAGTTTAATTCATTATCTCTAGATGTGTGAAAAATAGATTTAATTACGATGCTGTTTTTATAAATAGAATAATGTCGCGTATGGAAACGTTTTTAAAAATAGGATGCGAATATTGTCATATCTAATCTGAAAAGATAATGGGTTACTTTTAAGGATTGAGATACTCTTTTTAAAGGAGTCATTGAATCTGTTGCCTAATTTTGGATGTATATTTTTATAATAAAGCAAGGAATTTTTATAATCTGCTTTTGTCTCTTCAATAATGACTACTTTATAGATCATTTTCGATTTCTTTTAAAAAATCATCAATGTCAGAGACATTGTCAGGATTTTTTAAATAGTTTTCGGTTCTTTCCCTAACCTGATCAATTTGCCATTGTGGAATTTTATAGTCATCATGCTGTACCGGTAAAATAATTACTTCAACTTCATTTGCTACAAAATCCTCCGGTAGAATTACGGTTACAGAATGATTTTTAACGGATAGTATTTGTCTGATCGCTTCCATAATTATTTTGATTTATACTCAAATATAGTTATTTGAAATTAATTTCATTCTAGCTCCAATCGCTCCTGCTCCAGTTTTTCGGCTAATCTTTTTTCTATTATTGGAGTAATTAATGTTTTTCTCGGTTTTATTTTTACGAAAGGAAACAGTTCTAAATCATGTTTCATTTTGTCTTCTTTGTTCGGATGCTTGTTGGTGCCTAACAGAATTTCTTTTTTAGAATCGAATAATTCCTGTTCTTTTGCGGCACTTTCCTGAATTTTCTTCTTGATCGTTCCGTCATTTAAAAGTTTTAAGAATCCTCCATTTGCTTCAATGTCTTTAAACAGCGTTAAGCTTTTTTCGGCCAGCTGCATCGTCAGGCTTTCAATGTAATAACTTCCGTCTGCCGGATTATCAACCTTGTCAAAGTAACTTTCGTGTTTTAAAATCAGTAATTGATTGCGGGCAATACGATCACCAAATTCATTGTCTTTATGATACAAAGAATCGTAAGGAAGGTTGGCTACAGCATCTGCACCGCCTAAAATGGCCGACATGCATTCTGTGGTTGTACGCAACATGTTAACATTGTAATCGTAAATCGTTTTATTTCGTTTGGTAGGAGTTACTAATAAATGACATTCTAAGTCAGGATTATATTCAGCAGCGATTAATTTGAAAAGCATGCGCAATGCACGAAGTTTAGCAATTTCAAAGAAATAATTAGTTCCTACTGAGACTTCAAAAAGAATTGGTTTTAAAGCATTCGGAAAGCGGTTCAAATATTCATTGGCATGAGCCAGGCTATAAGCAATTTGCTGCGTGATTGTAGCACCCGCATTTTGATACAAACCCGAGTCGATACTTAAAAATGAAATATTGGTTGTTGCTTTTGAAATTTTTTCCAGCGTTTCAAAATTATTTTTATCTGCTGTAGAAAACCAGTTTCCTTCTCTTGCCAATTGTCCAATAGGATCAGTATTGCAATAAAAAGTGGCTTTCTTCTGAATTGAAATCTGATCCAATAGTTTTACGAAATCGATTGAAATAAAGTTCAAATTAAAGTAAACAATTCTATTTTCTAAAGGAAGTGTTTCCAGTAATTTTTGAACATCAATGGTTTTGTCTTCAATTGTGAAACGCAGGCTTTCAGCGCCTCTTTCGAGTGTATTGATGGCTCTCTGAATTGATTTATCAATATCATAAACAAAAATGTTCTGGCAAATTTTAAAGTTGGATGCCTGAGTTTTTACCGTTGCGGCCTTTGTAAATTCATCAATGTGGTAAAATGGTTTTACCTGAATGTCTTCGGGAGAATTCCAAATTACAGTTTGGTTGTAATCGGCTCCATCTAATTCAAACTGAATTTTTTGTTTCCATTGTTTGGATGAAATTGGACTAAAATCGTCGAACAGGGTAGTGGCCATTGCGTATTTTTTCGGGTTATTCTTTATCTTGAATGGTATCTCCTTCAAAATGTATGATGTAAATATCTTCGCTGTCTTTTTTCATAAAGTACTTTTCGCGTGCATATTTTTCAATTTGTTCAGGATTTTTGAGCTGTTTGATCTGTTCCTGATCTTTTTTTATTTCGTCCTGATAGTATTTTTTATTGTCTTGTAATTCATGAATCTGGTTGTCCAGAAAACGATGATCAAAATAAGAATAATTATCTAAGAATAACATCCATATGACAAAAAAGAGCAACACCCAAACGTATTTGTTGCCCAGGAGTTTAAACCATTTTTTGTCTTTATATGGGTTTTTTATTTTCATTTAACCGATTGCGTTTTATAATTTCGATTGATGTTTTGGTTTTGATAGAAGTGATAATCCTTTTGTGCCATTGTCAGGCACAAAAGGTGAAATGGATCTTCTAAGTTTGATGCATTAAATTTACAATAAAAATTATAAAATTCGTTGATTAATTACAGCCCGGACTACATCAATGGCCACGGTATTGTATTTGTCGTTTGGAATTATAATGTCGGCGAAAGCCTTAGAAGGTTCTATAAACTGTTCGTGCATTGGCTTTAAGGTATTTTGATAACGTGTTAAAACCTCGTCAATATCACGTCCGCGTTCTGAAATGTCTCTTTTTAAACGACGGATTAATCTTTCGTCTGAATCGGCATGAACAAAAATTTTGATGTCAAAAAGATCACGTAATTCCGGATTGGTCAGAATTAAAATTCCTTCAACAATCATTACTTTTCTTGGGTGAGTTGAAACCGTATCGTCGGTTCTGTTGTGCTGTATGAATGAATATACAGGCTGGTCTATGGTTTCACCTGCTTTTAACGCTTTAAGGTGTTTTACCAGTAATTCAAAATCGATCGCACGCGGGTGGTCAAAATTGATTAATGCTCTTTCGTCAAATGACAAATTGTTAGTCTCTTTATAATACGAATCCTGAGAAATTACACCCACTTCTGTGTCCGGTAATTCATTCATGATTTGGTGTACTACTGTTGTTTTTCCACTTCCTGTTCCTCCTGCAAGTCCAATAATGAGCATAAAATTTGTGTTATATATTTGTTCGGCAAAAATAATAATTTAAGTGGATTCATAATGGTATCCGAACTTTAAAATTGAATTTATGCGGATAAGTTTAACTAAGGTTTCGAAAGGATTACAGGAATTATGTAAAAAAAATCCCGATAGCAATGCCATCGGGATTTGGTGCAATCAGTATAGTTTTAATAAAATATTCTGAATTTAGTAAGCACTTGTAATTATTTATTCTTTTTTGCTTTAATCATCATTTCAAGCTGATCCCAAAGTTCTTCCGGGATTGCTTCCAGTAAATTAAACTGTCCGGCACCTTTTAACCACTCTCCACCATCAATTGTAATAACGTCTCCATTTACATAAGCTGAAAAATCTGAAACTAAATAAGCTGCCAGATTAGCCAATTCCTGATGATCACCTACACGTTTTAAAGGTACTTTTTTAGCCATATCGAATTTTTCGGCAAGATCTCCCGGTAATAATCGATCCCAGGCTCCTTTTGTTGGGAATGGTCCCGGAGCAATTGCGTTAGAACGAATTCCGTATTTTGCCCATTCAACGGCCAAACTACGAGTCATCGCCAGTACTCCCGCTTTTGCGGTTGCACTTGGTACAACATAGGCCGAACCTGTCCAGGCATAAGTTGTAACAATATTTAAAATCGTAGCAGAGGCTTGTTTGGTGTCAATCCAATGTTTTCCAAAGGCAAGTGTACAGTTTTTTGTACCTTTTAGTACAATATCAATAACGGTATCAAAAGCATTCGCAGATAAACGTTCTGTTGGTGAGATGAAATTTCCGGCTGCATTGTTCAAAAGAACATCTACTTTTCCAAAAGTTTTTAAAACTTCCTGAAGCATGTTCTCCACTTCTTCGTAATGACGAACGTCACATTGAAGCGGTAAACATTTTCCTCCGGTTTCAGTCTCAAGTTCAGTGGCAGTGTTTTTAAGTTTTTCTAAATCTCTTGAAGTAATGGCTACCTGAGCCCCTAATTCTAAAAAGTATTTGGTCATGGCTTTTCCTAAACCGCTTCCTCCACCTGTAACAACAATGACTTTGCCTTTTAAAGCATCATCTCTTAACATTTTATCTGTATAGCTCATATGTATTTCTTTTTATTACAATATTAATTAAATAAATAGGATGCACGCATAATAATGTTATAAAATTTTAATAAACTTTAAATATCGCCTAATTTTTTTGCGGCTGCTTCCAGTGTGTAATTGTCTTTAGCAAAGCAAAAGCGAATCAGCTTTTGATCTTTGTGGTCGGAATAAAAAGTAGAAATCGGAATTGCGGCGACACTATGTTCTGTGATTAATTTTTTACAGAAAGTAACATCGTCATCGGCTGAAATAGTAGCATAAGAAGCCACCTGAAAATAAGTTCCTTCGCAAGGTTTCAATTCAAACCGGCTATTTTGAAGTAGTTTTTGAAAATAATCCCTTTTTTCCTGATAGAACTTTCCAAGTAAATTGACATCAACAATCTCCAAATATTGACTGATGGCAGCCTGTGAAATGCTATTCACACTAAAAACCAGAAACTGATGTACTTTTTTAATTTCCTTCATTAAATGTTCCGGAGCGACGGTGTAGCCAATTTTCCATCCAGTAATATGAAATGATTTTCCAAAAGAAGAAACCATGATACAACGGTTTAAAAGAAAATCTTTAGTATGTGCCGAAATGTGTTTTTCTTCAAAAGTAATGTATTCGTAAACTTCATCAGACAGAACAAGAAGATCAGGATGTTTGGATAATAATCTCTCCAGGTGAGAAAAATCATCCTGAGTTAAAATTTTACCTGTTGGATTGTGCGGATTGTTGATGATAATCATCTTCGTTTTTGAAGAACAGGCTTTTTCTATTGTTTCCCAGTTTGGGGTGTAATCATCGTTTAAAGCGACGCGAACAGGTTTTGCGTTGCACAATAAAACAGGAGATTCATACGAATCGTAGCTCGGATCCAGGATGATGACTTCATCACCGGTTTTGACCAAAGCCAAAATTGTAGTGAAAATTCCCTGAGTGGCCCCCGCTGTTACCAGGATTTCGGTTTCTGGTAGAATGGTTCGGCCATAGGATTTTTGAACCAATTGTGCTATTTGTTCCATCAATGGAGGGAATCCTGCCATTGGGGTATATTGATGCACGTTTTCTTTTGCTAATCTCGCAATGATATCGGTCAATCTTTCATCAACAGGGAAATTCGGAAATCCTTGTGAAAGATTTATGGCGTTGTATTTCGATGCCATTTTAGACATGACCGTAAAAATACTGGTGGTTACATTGGGAAGTTTACTCATGATAAAGTTTGATTAGGGGAAAACTTGTGAGTGATACAGATGAATCTTGTCTAAGTTATAGTTATTGCGCCTGTATTCAAGGTTCTTACTTCTTTTTCTTTATGTTTACCGGGCTTCCATTTTGCAGCAGACTTTAAAACACGCGTTGCTTCATCTCCGGTTTTGAAACCAAGATCTCTTATAATCTTTATATCACTAACAGAACCGTCTTTTTCGATGATAAAGGTGAAGTAGATTTTTCCTTTTAGAGTTGGTTTTTCAACAGGTTTTATAAAATTTCTGTTGAGGAAGGAATTGAATTCAGTGACACCGCCAGGGTATTCGGGTTTTACCTCTATTCCTTTGAGATCATAAACAGTATCGTCATTCGAAATTGAACTTGCTGTTGTTTTTTCAGATTCTTTATTGGTTTGCGAAAATGTAATTTGGGTAAAGCAGATCAGGAGTAGAAGAAGAAACTTTTTCATTACGAATACGGTTTAATAGTTTACATTTTATGAATAATAAAAATGGTAGGGCGTTTGTCGATATCTATTTTTAGTTTTTTCCAATCAGAAACCCGCATTGTTTTAATGAATTCTGTTGGTAAAGTAATATCTGTTGCAATACAAAGATGTGTTGACGGATTTAAAATCTGTAAAAGATCTTCGATTAGTTTGTTGTTTCTATACGGAGTTTCAATAAAAAGCTGTGATTGGTTTTTATCTTGTGATAATCTTTCGAAATGACGAATTGCTGATTTTTTTTCGTCTTTATCAATAGGTAAATAGCCATTGAAAGTGAAACTTTGTCCGTTCATTCCGGATGCCATCATGGCCAATAAAATAGAAGATGGGCCCACTAAAGGTACCACCTGAATTCCTTTTTCATGTGCCAGTTTTACAATTACGGCACCGGGATCAGCAACACCGGGACAGCCGGCTTCACTCATTAATCCAACGTTTTTTCCTTCCAGCAAAGGTTTGATGAAGTCTAAATGTTCGCTTGTTTCTGTACGTTTATTAAGGGTAAAAAGAATCAGTTCTGATTGTTTTTTTTCCGGCGAGACAGCTTTTATGGATTTACGGGCCGTTTTTTCGTTTTCAACGATATAGTGATCTATAAAATCGATACTTCTTTTGACAGTTTGAGGTAAAACATCCATAGGGTCGCTTTCGCCCATTGTTGTTGGAATTAAGTATAGTTTTCCCAGGAGTTTCATAGATGTCTTTTTATTTTGTTAGGAAAAGAAGAACTTATAAATGTTTTTCGATAAGTTTCTTCGAGATGATATCGGTTACTTCGTCTAACATTTGATATACATTTTCAAATCCGTTGCTAACGCCAAAGTATGGATCCGGAACATCTACGTTTTCATCGGGAAATAATTCGTCTAAAATCAGACGGACTTTGTTTTTATGTTCTTCAGTCTGAGCCAGTTTTATAACGTCGTCATAGTTAGAAGAATCCATCACATAGATGTAATCAAAAGTATTGAAGTCAGCAGGTTTGAATTGTCTTCCTTTTTGGTTTCCAATGTCCAGGCCATTTTTTTGGGCTACTGCTATAGATCGTTTATCAGGGGAGTGTCCTACATGCCAGGATCCGGTTCCGGCTGAGTCAACGATGAAATTATTTTTGGGTAATTTTGAAGCTAAAATACCTTCAGCTAAAGGGGATCTGCAAATGTTTCCCAAACAAACCATTAAAATTTTTACTGGCATGATGCGCGTTTATAGCGTTAGTTTTTTGTTGATGTCTTCGACAAATTTTTTGAATTGTTTGTCTGTAGAAACTAAATTGTCAACTGTTTTGCAAGCGTGTAATACGGTGGCGTGGTCGCGATCTCCAATTTGTGAGCCAATGTTTGCCAAAGAAGCTTTTGTGAATTTCTTTGCAAAAAACATAGCCAATTGTCTCGCCTGTACCACGTGCCTCTTTCGGGTTTTAGATTGAAGTGTTTCAACATCCAACTGGAAATAATCAGACACAATTTTTTGAATATAATCGATAGAGATTTCTCTCTTTACATTTTTAACAAATTTCTCTACGACACTTTTAGCTAACTCAATAGTAACTTCTTTTTTATTGAATGAAGACTGAGCAATTAAGGAAATAATAGCTCCCTCTAATTCTCTAACGTTACTCTTAATGTTACGTGCCACATATTCAATAATATCTTCCGGCATTTCAACACCATCACGATATAGTATGTTTTTTAAGATAGAGATACGAGTCTCGTAATCCGGTTGGTGCAGCTCGGCAGAAAGACCCCATTTGAAACGGGATAATAAACGCTGCTCGATATCCTGCATGTCAACAGGTGCCTTGTCAGAAGTAAGGATTACCTGTTTTCCGTTTTGATGTAAATAATTGAAAATGTGGAAGAAAACATCCTGAGTTCCTGATTTTCCGGATAAAAACTGAACGTCGTCAATAATTAAAACATCGATTAACTGATAAAAATGAATAAAATCATTACGATTATTCTTTTTTACAGAATCAATATATTGCTGTGTGAAAATTTCGGCAGAAATGTATAAAACCGTTTTTTCAGGGTATTTGTCTTTTACTTCCACACCTATAGCATGTGCCAAGTGTGTTTTTCCTAATCCAACTCCTCCAAAAATCAATAACGGATTAAAGGAAGTTCCTCCAGGCTTGTTGGCAACTGCCATACCTGCAGAACGGGCTAAACGGTTTGAATCTCCTTCAAGGAAATTATCAAAACTGTAATTTGGATTTAACTGAGATTCAATTTTTAAATTTCGGATTCCCGGAATTACAAATGGATTCTTAAGTTCAGGATTTAGGTTTTTAAACGGAGCATCAACCTCTTGCGGTTTCATTGGAACTCTGTTGGAACTTGGCAGCTGTTCGGTGAATGGCTGTTTATTTCCATAAGTGTTCTCCATTTTAATTTTATAGAGTAACTTTGCGTTTTTTCCCAGTTCTTTGGTAAGTGCAACTTTCAATAATTTTACGTAATGCTCTTCGAGCCATTCGTAGAAAAATTTACTTGGTACTTGAATGTATAACGCGTTATCGGTTAGTTCAACTGACTTGATTGGCTCAAACCAAGTTTTGTATGCTTGATCTTGAATATTGTCCTTTATAAAAGACAAACAGTTTTCCCATACCGATTGAGCAGTTTTAGTCATAGATTCAAATAAATTTTCTTATTATTGATAAAGATTCTCCTAATAAAAAAGGAGCAATTTTATTCCGTATTTCGGGATAACAAATATGTGAACAAATTTCTGTAAAAAAAAATATTTTGAACTCTAATTTTATAAAAAAAAGTTGTAAGTGAACTTTTTAAACTTAATTTTTTTAACCTGTAAATAATGAAAAATCATCAAACGCAAGTGCGTGTTCGTTACTCAGAAACGGATCAAATGGGGGTCGTTTATCACGGAAATTATGTGCCATATTTTGAGATTGGACGAGTGGAATGGCTTAGAAATAAAGGGATTTCATATAAAAGCATGGAAGAAAGCGGTATTGGATTGCCAATTGTTTCGATGCAGATAAATTATAAAAAATCGGCACGTTACGATGAGCTTCTTACTATTCATACAGCTTTCAAAAGTCAGTCATCTGTTAAGATTGAATTTGATTGCGCGATCTATAATGAAACAGGTGAGTTATTAACAACTGCTGTATTTATTTTAGTATTTATTTCGTTAAAAACGGGTCGTCCTACAGCACCTCCAGATTACATTTTAGAATTATTTAAAACACTGGTATAATTGTTAAAATGTGACGGCTTTTAATGTCAAATTACATAATTTTAATATCGATTTCAAACATTAAATCAAAAATGTCGAATATTGTTTCGGCATTTTTTTTTCGTGTTTTGGTTGTTATTTTGCCAATTGGAAGTCCTGAGTCTTCATTAATCTCCATTTCCTGAGCTGTAATTTCGAGTTTTTTTTCTTTGATCACCCGCATAACCCTATTCATATTTTTGTAATCAAAAGAGATTAAAAAGTGAACGTCTATTGTCTTTTCTATAATCTCACAGGCTTCCAGCGCCATTTGTGCCGTTGTTTTGTAAGCAGTGATCAGGCCGCCAACGCCTAGTTTAATTCCTCCGTAAATTCGAACCACTACTACTAAAACGTTGGTTACGCCAAAAGATTGTATCTGTCCGTAAATTGGTGCGCCTGCAGTGTTGCTGGGTTCTCCGTCGTCATTGGCGCGGTAGGAGATTTTGGGAGCGGTTCCTAATTGATAAGCATAACAATAATGTACGGCATGCGGATGCTGCTTTTTTAAGTTCTCAATAATAGGTTTTACCTCGTCTTCACTTTCGATAGGATAGGCATAGCCAAAGAACTTGCTGCTTTTTTCTTTTAAAAGCACTTCTTCAGATTCAAAAGAAATGGTCTGGTACGTATCGTTAATTTCCAAAAGTTAATTTCTAAATTATTTTTTTAATCTGTAGCTAATAGAAAAGCTAAAGAATTTGTTTGTCAAATAAATCAACAACATCTTCTTGTCCAACTTGTAAATTCCAGACATGAAATCCCAGTGCTGCTGCCGAATCTGTATTTTCTTTTTTATCGTCTATAAACAAAGTTCTTTTTGGGGATAGTTCGTGTTTGTTGATGAGATATTGAAAAACTTCTGCATTTGGTTTTCGCATGCCAATTTCAAATGAAAAATAAACTTTTTCAAAGCATTGATAAAAATCACTGTAAAACGAAATGCCGGTTTTGTTTTCGAAAGTTTCAATGTGTATAGAGTCAGTATTACTCAATAGAAACATGCGGTATTTTTGAGACAGCAGTTGTAAAAATTCCAGTCGGTATAGAGGGAAGTCTGCTAAAATAGCGTTCCAAGCTTCCAGAATTTGTTCGGTAGTGGCGTTTGGAAGTTGTTTTTGAAAGCCTGCCAGAAAATCCTCAGTGGAAATGTCTCCGGTTTCAAACGAAAGATTCAATTGGTTCAAATCTGCATTCCATTCTTTTAGCCCTAATTTCTGTAATCCTGAAATAGTTGCCTGTTTGTCCAGATTGATGAAAATATCTCCAAAGTCAAAAATTATAGTATCAATCATGATTTCTAATGTTTAATAATTCGTCGTCGAGAATATTGGTTTTTGTTACGTTTCCTTTTGGAATAAGTGGTGCTTTAGTTCCGTTTTTGAAAGAGGTTTTTCCGATGAAAATGCGGGCTTCGTCCCAAATATTCTGGTCTATAAAGGATTGTAAAGTCTGAGCGCCTCCTTCGATAATAACAGACTGAATCTGATTTTGATACAAAACAGCTACGATCTGCGGTACAATGCTATGATCAAAATCGATTACTGTAAAGGTAGTGTTTTCTGTTGAAAGGCTGGTTTCAGATTTCGTAAGTACGATGGTTTTTACGCTATCGTCAAAAACAAAACTGTCTTTCGAGATGCGGTTGTTTTGATCCAAAATAACCCTCACCGGATTGTTTCCTGACCAATCTCTGGTGTTTAATTTCGGGTTGTCATCAATAACAGTTTGAGTTCCGGCTAAAATTGCCTGTTCTTCGCTTCTCCATTTGTGAACCAATTGTCTGGAATAGGAATTGGTGATCCAAATTGGTTTTCTTTCTGCATTTTTTTGTTTTTCAGGAGATAAAAAACCATCCTGACTTTCGGCCCATTTTAATAGTATATAAGGTCTCTGTTTTTGGTGAAAAGTAAAAAAGCGTTTGTTGAGTTCGTAGCATTCTTTTTCTAAAACTCCAACAGTAACATTTGCTCCGGATGCGATTATTTTTTTAATACCGTTTCCTGCCACTTTTTCATTGGGATCAACAGTTCCAACCACCACATGTGGAATTTTATGTTCTATAATTAAGTCACAGCATGGAGGTGTCTTCCCGAAATGGCTGCAAGGTTCTAAACTAACATATATTGTCGCTTTGCTTAACAGCGATTTGTCTTTTACAGAACGTACGGCATTAACCTCTGCATGTGGTTCTCCCGCTTTTTTGTGCCAGCCTTCTCCGATGATCTGATTGTTGTAAACAATTACGCTTCCAACCATTGGGTTTGGATAAGTAGTCCCAAAACCATTTTGAGCCAGTTCGATGCAGCGTTTTATGTATTTTTCATGTATATTCACAATACAAAAGTAGTTAATTTTGAGTTTAGTCCCGATAGTTTTGGGGCACTTAAGCAACTATCGAAAAAGTATTTTTACTTTTGTAATGACATTAAAGGAGTAATAAAATATGGAAAATTGGACTATTAGAGCTATTAAAAAAGAAGACAATCAGTCAGTTGCGCATTTAATACGATCCGTATTTGATGAAATGGAAATACCTAAAGTAGGGACTGCTTATGAAGATCCGTATTTAGATTTAATGTTTGAAGAATACAATAAGCCGAAATCAGTTTATTATGTGGTTGAAAAGGAAGGTGAAATTATAGGCTGCTGTGGAGTTGCGCCTTTAGAAAACGGTTCTCCGGAGATTTGCGAGTTGCAGAAAATGTATTTCTTGCCGAAAACCAGGGGTTTGGGAATTGGGAGCGTGATGATGGAGAAGTGTTTAGAGCAGGCGAAAAATTTTGGTTTTGAAAAATGTTATATCGAGACGATGCCTTTTATGCATGCCGCGCAAAAATTATATGTAAAATCAGGTTTTGAATATTTAGAAGCTCCTATGGGTAATACAGGTCACAGTTCCTGTCCTGTTTGGATGTTGAAAAAATTATAGGAAATTAGTGTAGCAAATTTGCGTTACAATACTTATCTTGTAATACGGTTGCCCTTGGCTGAAAAATAATGCTCAAATACCCAAAATGAAAATCAAACAATATCGGACTCAGTTCATTAAAGATTTATCACCCTTTTACGACGCGTATGAAGCGGAAAGTTTTTTTTATTTAATTCTTGAAGATAAGCATCAATTGCGACAAATTGATTTGGCATTGAATCATGAATTGGCTTTTTCAGAAGATGATTTTCTGATTTGGGATTTTTTAGTACTGCAATTAAAAAAAGAAGTTCCAATTCAGTATTTATTAGGTAAAACTCATTTTTATGGTTTGGATTTCGAAGTCAATGAAAATGTTCTGATTCCCCGCCCCGAAACAGAAGAACTGGTAGAATGGATTATTAATGAGAATTCAGGAGGAACTAAATCAAAAAAAATCAAAATCCTTGATATTGGAACCGGCAGTGGCTGCATTGCGATTTCTTTGGCAAAAAACCTTCCTCATGCAGAAGTGTATGCAATTGACGTTTCGAAAAAAGCAATAGCAACAGCTAAAAGAAATGCAGTCCGGAATAAAGTTGAAGTTACTTTTATGCTTCAGGATATTTTAGAGACAGAAGAATTGAAGCACAACTTTGATGTCATTGTTTCGAATCCGCCTTATGTGCGGAATTTAGAAAAAAAAGAGATTAAAAAGAATGTTTTGGACTATGAGCCGCATCTTGCTCTTTTTGTAGAAGATAACGATGC
Organism: Flavobacterium sp. N502540; assembly: GCF_025947365.1. NCBI lineage: Bacteria > Pseudomonadati > Bacteroidota > Flavobacteriia > Flavobacteriales > Flavobacteriaceae > Flavobacterium > Flavobacterium sp. N502540. Next base: position 582,119 of record NZ_CP110012.1, on the reverse strand, counting down.
CTTGATTTTTTACAGAAAAATTGCTGAACTGGCCAGGGAAAATCTTTTACAAAACGGACAATTGTACTTCGAAATCAATCAGTATCTGGGTAAAGAGATGATTGATTTATTAGAAAAGATGAATTTCAAAAATATTGAACTGAAAAAAGACATTTACGATAATGATCGTATGATTAAGGGAACTGTTTGAGTTTGCAGTAGCAGTCTCAATTTTCAGTCATACAACTAACTGCAAACTGTAACTGTAACTGTAAACTGTAAACTGTAACTGTAAACTGAGACTGAATACCACGACTGAAAACTAGAAATTATTCATATCGTAATGCCTCAATCGGATCCAGTTGTGATGCTTTTATTGCTGGATATAAACCTGAAACTATAGCAACCATAAAACTGGTAGCAAAAGCAGCAAAGATGGCCACCCACGGAATTACAAAAGCGAAACTCATCGCGGCTGCAAAGGCAAATCCAACAAGAATTCCTAATACAATACCAACCAAACCGCCTATTTGACCAATTAATAAGGTTTCGATAAAAAACTGTACTGAAATCGTTATTTTGGTTGCTCCCAAGGCTTTTCGTACGCCAATTTCACGGGTTCGTTCTGTAACCGAAACAATCATAATGTTCATTAAAGCAATTGATGACCCCAGGATCGTAATGATACTAATAATCCAGGAGGCCCATCCCAGATATTTGGTGATTCCCAGAATTCGGTTAATTAAATCGTCACTTCTTCCAATTCCGAAATTGTTGTCACGAACAGGGCTTAATTTACGAACCCTGCGCATCGTACTTGTGGCATTGTCTACAGCTTCGTCCAAAAGTTCTTTTTTTGAAACCATCACACTAATGGTGTAGTTGATTTTTGGAGCAGTAAACAAAGATCGTGCGACCTGAATTGGAACTAAAACACGTAAGTCCTGACTGTTCCCGAAGGTTGAACCTTTTTCTTTTAAAACACCGATCACTTTGAATCGGGCACCACGGATAGAGATAATTTTATCAATTGGGTTAACGTCTTTTAGTAAGCCTTTTTCAAAATCAGAACCTACAACACACGAGTAAGTATTGTTTTCAATGTCGAATTGGTTGAAAGAACGGCCTAAAGTAGTTTCCAGGCCTGAATTAGAGATAAAATGTTCGTCGACACCAACAATCGTAATTTCCGGATCGGTTTTTTGGTCTAAATATTTTACTTCAGCTTTAGAGGTAGCGGTAAAAGAAAGTGAAGTTTCGGTAAAAGGATATTTGTATTTGTTTTTGAAGGCTACTGCCTCCGGGTAAGAAATAATCGGATTGATGATTTCGCGTTCGTTTCCTCCTCTATTTTTAAGGTTATTTTCGTATTGATTGATGTTAAAGGTATTGGCACCCATGGATGCAAAATTGGTCGAAACCGTATTTTCAAGTGCTGTAACGACCGTCAGAATTCCTACCAAAGCAGTAATTCCGATAGCAATAATTAAAACGGTAAGAATCGTACGCAGCAATTGAGTTTTGATAGAACCAAAAGCAATTCGGATATTTTCTTTAAATAATTTTAGCATCATGATCTATTTGTCACGAAAATACGTTTTTTGTTACAAGTTTGTTTTCGAAGTGGTATTATTTATTTTAAAGTTTTTAAGGAAAAGTATTATTACTCAAATACGTTAAAGGTTATTGTCTTTAGTTAATAGTTTTTGGTTTGATCGCAATGTCTTATCTTTAATTTGTTAAAATGGAAATCTGTAGGTTTGTGATCTTTCTCTATGATGAAGACAGTATTTCTTGCTTCAGAGTTATTTAGAGACACTAGATTAAAGAATTCTCTTTTCGTTATTATTGAAATTTTCAGATACCAGGATGTTTTGTTTTTTTGTAATTTCAAAAAAGAATCAAGTAAAAAAGAATCAAAAGCTTAATCCATATGAACGATAGTGATCTGAAAAGGCTTTCACGTCTTACAGCAATCCTGATAGTATTGCAGACTAAAAGACTTTTGACGGCCAGTGAATTGGCTGAAAAATTTTTAATTAGTAAAAGAACAATTTATAGAGATATCAAAGCTTTGGAACAAGCAGGAGTTCCTATTTTGACAGAAGAGGGAAAAGGCTATACACTAATGGATGGTTATAAAATTCCGCCCGTAATGTTCTCCGAAAGCGAAGCCAATGCTTTGATTACTGCTGAGCAATTGGTTTTGAAGAATAAAGATGCTTCGTTTGTAAAAGAATACACAGCAGCCATTAGCAAGATAAAATCTGTACTTCGAAACAATACAAAAGACAAAGCCAATCTGCTTTCAAATCGTATTGTTTCCGGGCTGAATAATAACAATGATCGGACAAGTAATAATTTGTCTACTCTTCAATTGGCGTTGACAAACTTTAATCTTGTCCGTATAAAATATTTTTCACCGGATAATAATCAAACAACCAATCGTGTAATAGAGCCCTTTGCTATGTATACTTTTGATGAGAATTGGTTGTTAATTGCATTTTGCAGATTAAGGAAGGATTACAGGGCTTTTCGTTTAGATCGTATTGCAGATTTGACGGTGGAGGATGAAGTATTTGAGCCGCATAAAATTACTTTTGAAGAATATTTTGACCGCACCAGAAAAAAATGTCTTCCACCCTTGCCATAAGGTTGTCGCAGGTGTGTTTTAATTTTGCTGTGAAACAAAATAAAAAAAGATGAAAACAATTAAAATTTACGCTGTAATGTTACTCGTATTTGCAGTTTTACCTTTCACAGCTCAATCACAAAAACAATCAAAAACAATGGACAATTCAACTATTCAGAAATTTTACGTAATTGGCATAGCAACAAGAACTATAAATGAAAAAGGAAAGTCTGCCGTAGACATAGAAGCGTTATGGACAAGATTTTGGGGTGAAGAAATTCAAAAACAAATACCAAATAAAATCAGTGATGATATTTATGCTGTTTACAGGGATTACGAAACAGATTTTAACGGGGCGTATACGTTAATTATAGGCTCCCGCGTAAGTATATTAGAAAATGTTCCAAAGGGTTTTGTGGGGATAACAATTGAAACCGATGTTTACCAAAAGTACATTTCAAAAGGTAAAATGCCTGAAGCTGTTTTTAATACATGGCTCGAAATATGGCAGGATAAAAGTTTGAATAGGGCTTACAAGTCAGACTTTACTATTCATGGGAGAAAGTATTATGATGGAAATAATGCTGAGGTCGAAACGTATATTTCAATACTACATTAGCTATTTTTAATCTTTGATGGATTTTTACTGAAAATTTATTTTAAAAAGTAAGATATTTGCAGTCGTTCAGAATCTGAGAAAAAGAAGTTCTGAAAAGACAGTAATTCATAAGGAGATTTTTAAATTTTAAGATTCAAAAAAAATCTAATAATCTAAAGATCCCAAAATCTAATAATCTAAAAAAATGGCTTCAAAACCAAGCATACCACAAGGAACAAGAGATTTTTCACCAGCGGAGGTGTCAAAACGTCAATATATTATTCAGGTTATCAAACATAATTTTGAGAAATTTGGCTTTCAGCCGATTGAAACCCCCTCATTTGAAAATTCAGATACTTTGATGGGGAAGTATGGGGAAGAAGGAGATCGTTTGATTTTTAAAATATTAAATTCAGGAAATTTTTTCTACAATAAAAGTAAAATTGAACTGCCAAAATCTATCGAGCAGCTTCAGGCTGTTTCTGCTGATAAAATTACTATTGCAGAAAGAGTTGAATTAAATTCGTTTACAAAACAAATTTCTGAAAAAGCATTGCGTTATGACTTAACAGTTCCGTTTGCGAGATATGTGGTGCAGCACCAGAATGAAATCGAGTTTCCGTTTAAAAGATATCAGATTCAGCCGGTTTGGAGAGCTGATCGTCCACAAAAAGGGCGTTTTAGAGAGTTTTTCCAGTGTGATGCCGATGTGGTGGGCTCAAAATCGTTGTGGCAGGAAGTAGAACTGGTGCAATTGTACGATACCGTTTTTACTGCATTAGGTTTAGAAGGAGTAACCATTAAAATCAATAACAGAAAAATTTTATCCGGAATTGCTGAGGTGATTGGTGCTTCTGATAAATTAATTGATTTTACGGTGGCTCTTGATAAACTGGATAAAATTGGTGAAGATGGTGTGAAAAAAGAGATGATAGAGAATGGTATTTCTGAAGAAGCATTGGTAAAAGTGCAGCCTCTTTTTAGTTTTACCGGAACTTTTGCGGATAAAATCAATCAGCTTTCCCATTTATTAGCTGCGTCAGAAGAAGGAATGAAAGGTGTGGAGGAGCTTAAATTTATTTGTGACAATGTGGCAACTTTAGGATTGTCGACAGCTACTTTAGATTTAGATGTGACTCTTGCTCGTGGATTAAACTATTATACCGGAGCCATTTTCGAAGTAGCGGCTCCGAAATCAGTTTCGATGGGTTCTATCGGAGGTGGAGGAAGATACGACGATTTGACGGGTATTTTTGGTTTGAAAAATATGAGTGGTGTTGGAATTTCTTTCGGACTAGATCGTATTTATTTAGTTTTAGAAGAATTACAGTTGTTCCCGGAAACTGTTTCGGCGACTTCAAAGGCATTGTTTATTAATTACGGAGATGCAGAGGCTTTGTATGCATCGCAGGCCATTCAGAAATTACGTCAGGAAAATATAAAAGTAGAGCTTTATCCGGATAATGTAAAAGTAGGGAAACAGTTTCAATATGCTGATAAAAGACTGATTCCTTTCGCGGTAATTGCAGGAGATCAGGAAATCGCTTCAAATTCGTATTCACTTAAAAACCTGGTAACTGGCGAGCAGATTACGGTAGATTTTGAAGGATTGAAAAATGCTTTGCTGGCTTAGATTTTTATGCTGAAATAAAATATTTTTTTTGCGCAGATTCAGTCGAATTTGCGCATTTTTTTTGTTTAAACGAGATCTAAAAAAGGAATAATTCGAGAATTCGTAACAGAAAGGAGACAAGTCTGACGTGATTATTTTTCACACAGATTCGGCAGATTAAGCAGATTTTTTGTTTTTATGTAAGCTTGTTAAGAATTAATTCGGGAATTCGTGGCGGAAGGGAGACAAGTCTGGTGTGATTTTTTTCACGCAGATTCGGCAGATTAAGCAGATTTTTTGTTTTTATGTAAGCTTGTTAAGAATTAATTCGTGAATTCGTGGCTAAAAAAAGATAAGTTTGGCTTGATTTTTACTTCAAGCAGATTTACTTTTAAATCCGTTAGTAAATGGTCTGCTCAAAGAATGTTTTCTGTAATTCGTTGCAGAAGAAAAAGTTAGGTGAAAAGCTGTAGCGTTGCTGATTTTTTATTGAATTAAAAGCAGTGAAATAGTTGCCGGAAGAGAAAAAAAGCGTTTAATTTGCGACTTCAAAATACGGGCGTAGTTCAAGGGTAGAATAGCGGTCTCCAAAACCGTTGATGGGGGTTCGAATCCCTCCGCCCGTGCAATAATAGTCTTGCTTCCACTGTTTAATATTATCGCTTTACTGGCTTAGTTCTTTATGTCAGTTGGATAAGTTGGAGTTTTTTTGTCTCTCATAGATTCTGTAAATTTATTTTGGTTGAAAAGCTGCATTAGAAATAATTCGCGAATTCGAGGCAATCAAAAAAATGTTCTAACACAATCACAAAAGAAATCATAAAAAAAAGCTTCGTCTCATAAGGCGAAGCTTTTTTTAATATAAGGTAAACTTGAATTAATAATTATTTACAAAGCCGAGGCTAACCCTTAAATTCAATTTTGATAGGTAATAAATTTAGTTTTCAATTGGATTTCAAATATACTATAATCTATATCGTGATAGTCTTAAAATTATACTAAATTTTAAAAGGCTGTTTTGCTTTTTAAATGACTCAGTTTTAATAAAGTGACAATTTGACATTTTGAAAGATTTGGCAGTACTTTTGCAATCCAAAAGAAAGAATAAAAAATGAAGTTTAAGAATATTTTTAAAAATAAAAGTAATATGACTACGGAAAATACAGAATTCGATCAGGAATTAGATGATGTAACGTTAGAGAACAACGCCAACGGTGAGCAGTTAATTGTTGAAGAATTAAGTGTTGAAGAGCAATTGGCTCAAGACTTGGCAAAAGAAAAAGATAAGTTTTTGAGACTATTTGCTGAATTCGAAAATTACAAAAAAAGAACTTCAAAAGAGCGTATCGATTTGTTTAAAACTGCAAATCAAGATGTTTTATTGGCCATGTTGCCAGTTTTAGATGATTTTGACAGAGCTATAGTAGAGATCAATAAATCGGAAGATGAAACTTTGACAAAAGGAGTTGAATTGATTCATGAAAAATTAAAAAATACTTTAGTTTCTAAAGGTTTAGAGCAAGTTGAATTAAAAGCAGGTGATGCTTTTGATGCTGATTTTGCTGAGGCAATTACCCAAATTCCGGCTCCGTCTGAGAAATTAAAAGGGAAAATTGTTGATGTTATCGAAAAAGGGTACAAATTAGGAGACAAAATTATTCGTTTCCCTAAAGTTGTTATCGGGAACTAAGAAAAACAAATGACATATTCTGAAAGTCAATTTTTAAAGTATTGGAATTCGGAATTTTAAATTTGGACACAAGCGCTAGCGAACTGGCGAAGCAATTTAACCTAAATTATGAAAAAAGATTTTTACGAAATACTAGGCATTTCAAAAAATGCTGACGCTGCCGAAATTAAAAAAGCTTATAGAAAAAGTGCATTAAAATATCATCCGGATAAAAATCCGGGCGACAAAGAGGCAGAAGAAAACTTTAAATTAGCGGCAGAAGCTTATGAAGTACTAAGCGATCCGAACAAAAAAGCGAAATACGATCAGTACGGACATCAGGCTTTTGATGGTTCTGGCGGATTTGGCGGTGGTCACGGCGGTATGAATATGGATGACATTTTCAGCCAGTTTGGTGATATTTTTGGAGGTGGATTTGGTGGTTTCGGCGGAGGCGGAGGCGGTGGCCCTCGTCGTGCTAAAGGAAGTAATCTTCGAATTAAAGTTAAACTGACTTTAGAAGAAATTGCAAATGGTGTTGAGAAAAAAGTAAAAGTAAAACGTAAAGTTCAGGCTAAAGGAGTTACCTATAAAACATGTTCGACTTGTAACGGTCAGGGACAGGTAATGCGTGTAACCAACACTATTTTAGGAAGAATGCAATCTGCGTCAACTTGTCCTGCTTGTGGCGGGTCTGGTCAGATTTTAGATAAAAGACCATCTGAAGCGGATGCACAGGGAATGGTTTTGGAAGACGAAACTGTTTCAATCAAAATCCCTGCGGGAGTGGTAGATGGCATGCAGTTAAAAGTTTCTAATAAAGGAAATGATGCCCCGGGAAACAGTATTCCTGGTGATTTAATTGTTGCTATTGAAGAATTGGAACACGAGTTTCTGAAACGTGAAGGCGAAAACATTCATTACGATTTATACATCAGTTTCCCGGAAGCCGTTTTAGGAGTTTCTAAGGATATCGAAGCGATTAATGGAAAAGTTCGTATCAAATTAGAAGAAGGAATTCAGTCCGGAAAAATCTTAAGATTAAAAGGAAAAGGTATTCCAAGTATCAATGGTTACGGAAATGGAGATTTGTTAGTTCACGTAAATGTATGGACGCCAAAAACGTTGAACAAAGAGCAAAAACAATTTTTTGAAAATGCACTTAACGACGATCACTTTATTCCTAGCCCTGAAAAATCAGAAAAATCATTTTTTGAAAAGGTAAAAGATATGTTTTCATAAATCGGACTTTTTCTAAAAGGAATCAACAATAAATTTAAGAAACCCATTCTATAGTAAACCGTAGAATGGGTTTTTTGTGTGAATAGTACAAGATTTCGATACTATTTATTTACTTTTACATCCATAATGCCGCAATGGTCAAACTGACGCAGAAAATCTTAATTATAGCATGAGCAACTTACTCGAAGTACATAAAGTCGTAAAACAATACGGTGATTATGTAGCGCTTAACGAAGTTTCATTAAATGTGCCAAAAGGTAGTATTTATGGACTACTTGGTCCCAATGGAGCCGGAAAAACTTCCCTGATCCGAATTATAAATCAAATTACTTTACCTGACGGTGGTGAAGTGATTTTGGATGGAGAAAAATTACAGCCCAAACACATACAACATATTGGTTATCTTCCTGAAGAAAGAGGATTGTATACTTCGATGAAAGTTGGAGAGCAATGTTTGTATCTGGCTCAAATGAAAGGACTTTCTAAAGCTGAGGCAAAATTACAATTGGAGTATTGGTTTGATCGTCTTGGAATTCAGGGCTGGTGGAACAAGAAAATTCAGGAGCTTTCTAAAGGAATGGCGCAAAAAATTCAGTTTGTGGTATGTGTGCTGCACAAGCCTAAATTGCTGATTTTTGACGAGCCCTTCTCGGGATTTGATCCTGTGAATGCAAATGTAATCAAAGATGAAATCTTGGCACTTAAAGAACAGGGGGCTACCATTATTTTTTCGACACATCGTATGGAAAGTGTAGAAGAACTTTGTGATCATATTGCCTTAATTCATAAATCAAATAAACTGATTGAAGGAAAAGTAAGTGATGTAAAGCGCCAATTCCGAACCAATAGTTTTGAAGTGGGAATTTTAACGGATAATGTAGAAGGCCTGATGTATGATATTACACAAAAATTCACCGTGTCGCCGGCAAGTTTTAAATCCTTAAATGACGATCTGAAATTGGATATTCAAATTGGAAACGCAGCACCAAATGAGTTATTGCATTTACTAACGCAACGCGGACAGGTTACCCATTTTGTAGAAAAAATACCAAGCATAAACGATATTTTTATTCAAACAGTAACGGGATAGATTGTTGGATTTTTAGATTTCAGGATTCTTAGAATGAATCAGGAGATCTAAAAAAAAATCTAATAATCTAAAAAGTCTAAAAATCTTATAATCTAAATAAATGAGTATAATTTCATTAATTATAAAAAGAGAGTTTATTGCAAAAGTGCGCAATAAGTCTTTTGTTGTCATGACCTTTTTGAGTCCGTTATTGTTTGTAGCAATCGCAGGATTCATTGGGTATCTGAGTTCAATGAAAGCAGAGACGAAAAGAATTGCTATTCATGACGAAACAGGTTTGTTTGCGCAGGATTTTCTAAAACAGAATAAGGAAGAAGCCGAGTTTAAATACCTCAATTTGTCTGAAATTGATACAAAAGCCTTAAAAGACAGTATTACTAACGAAAGCTTTGACGGTTTAATTGTTATTCCAAAAACAGGTAATTTATCAGATTTAGAAAGTAAAATAGAGTTTATTTCGAATAACAGTCCCAGTATTTCTTTTATCGAAAAAACACAGGATGTAATCGCATCAAAAATTACCAAAATAAATCTTGAAACGGCAAAACTGGACACTTTGGCCATTCAAAAAGCGCAGTCGGATGTGAATATTCATTTGGTAAAAGCATCCGGAGAAGAGAGTTTAAAAGGGTTGAATGAGATAAAAATCGGAATAGGAGGTGCTTTTGGGTATCTGATTATGATGTTTATTATCATTTATGGCAATATGGTCATGCGAAGTGTGATTGAAGAAAAAACCAACCGAATCATCGAAATTATTATTTCGTCGGTAAAACCATTTCAGCTGATGATTGGTAAAATTGTGGGAACTTCACTTGCAGGATTACTTCAATTTATGATTTGGGCCATCATAGGTTTGGGATTAATGTTTGCCGCATCGGCTTTTTTTGGAGTAAATGTTGGTCCAACAGCCAGAATCTCACCGGAATTAATGCAGTCTGCTCAACATGAAATGTCGGGAACAGCTCAAATGTATATTCGCGAATTATGGAATTTACCAATTGCCAGTATCATAATTGGCTTTGTAATTTATTTCATTGGAGGGTATTTTTTATACAGTTCGTTTTACGCAGCTATCGGTGCTGCAGTAGACAACCAAACCGATTCACAGCAATTTCTTTTGCCGATCATTATGCCATTGATTTTAAGTGTCTATGTTGGTTTTTTTACGGTTGTAAATGATCCTCACGGAACCATTGCCGTGGTATTCTCGATGATTCCGTTAACCTCGCCAATTGTCATGTTAATGCGACTTCCGTTTGGAGTGCCGTGGTGGCAAATTGCGATTTCGGTATCATTATTGTTTGCTACCTTTTTCCTTGTAGTATGGTTCGCTGCCAAAATTTACCGAATAGGGATTTTAATGTATGGCAAAAAACCAACCTGGAAAGAATTGTATAAATGGCTTAAATATTAATTTTTAAAGTAGCTAAGATGCTAAGATTCTAAGATGCTAAGTTTTTTTAGCTTCTTATAGAAAAACCTTAGAACCTTAGTAACTCAGAACCTTAGAACCTCAAAAGAATGAGTAAAATACTAATTATAGAAGACGAAGCGTCCATCAGAAGAGTTTTGGTAAAAATTTTATCGGAAGAAAATGATACGTATCAGGTAGATGAAGCAGAAGATGGTGCTGCAGGTCTTGAGAAAATAAAAAACAACGATTACGATTTGGTGTTGTGTGATATCAAAATGCCAAAATTAGACGGAGTTGAGGTTTTAGAAGAAGTAAAGAAAATCAAACCGGAAATTCCGATGGTTATGATCTCCGGTCATGGTGATATGGAAACCGCGATTCATACGATGCGTTTAGGAGCTTTTGATTATATTTCGAAACCACCAGATTTGAATCGATTGCTGAACACTGTTCGTAATGCTTTAGATAAAAAACAACTCGTAGTAGAGAATAAGATTCTGAAGAAAAAGGTTAGTAAAAACTATGAGATGGTAGGGGAAAGCGAAGCGATCAGTCATATTAAAGTAATGATTGATAAAGTAGCCCAAACCGAAGCCAGAGTTTTGATTACAGGTCCAAATGGAACCGGAAAAGAGCTGGTAGCACATCAGTTACATGAAAAAAGCGAGCGCTCAAATTTTCCTTTGATAGAAGTAAACTGTGCAGCTATTCCAAGTGAATTGATCGAAAGCGAATTGTTTGGGCACGTAAAAGGAGCCTTTACATCGGCGGTGAAAGATCGTGCGGGAAAGTTTGAAGCAGCCGATAAGGGAACTATTTTCCTGGATGAAATTGGCGACATGAGTCTTTCGGCACAAGCCAAAGTATTACGTGCGCTACAAGAAAATATGATCACAAGAGTGGGAGCTGAAAAAGACATCAAAGTCGATGTGCGTGTGGTAGCAGCGACCAATAAAGACCTAAAAACTGAAATTGCAGAAGGCCGTTTCCGTGAAGATTTGTACCATCGTCTGGCAGTAATCTTAATTAAAGTACCGCCATTGAACGAGAGACGTGATGATATTCCGGCATTGATTACTCATTTTACCGAGAAAATTGCATCAGAACAAGGTAATTCGGTAAAAGTATTTTCGCCAAAAGCAATAAAACTATTGCAGGAATACGATTGGACGGGAAATATCCGTGAACTTCGAAATGTAGTGGAAAGATTAATCATTTTAGGAGGAAGTGAAATCTCGGAAACTGATGTAAAAATGTTTGCAAGCAAGTAGATGCTTCGCGCAATACGCTTTAAGCTTTAGGCTTTGGGCTTCAAAAAACAATAATATTTTAGCTTATAGTCTAATGCTTAAAGCTTAAAGCATAAAAAAAATGAAACTGAAAAAAATAAACGAGAAATTACAAGAGGCTTTAATTGAGAATGGTTTAACAGAAGCAAATGCGTTGCAGCAGGAAACTTTTTCGACCATTAAAAGTGGGGCTGATTGTATCATTCTTTCTCCGGAAAAGAGCGGAAAATCGACAACAATTGTATTAAATGTCATTCAGCAATTGGCAGGGAAAACGGAAGAATCTCCACGTGCTTTGATTATTGTTGAAGACAAAGCCAAAGTGTTGGAAATGGAAGCGCTTTTTGAAAAATACGGAAAGTATACTAATCTTGAAGTTTATGGTGTACACGACAAAGGCGACATGGACTATGATAAAAATTATGTTTCTACGGGAATTGACGTTTTAATCGGGACACCCAATAAATTGAGTGATATGTTTACGACAGCGGGCTACAATGTAAACCGTCTGAAAATGTTTATTCTGGATGATGCCGATCCAATTCTGAAATTACGTCATGAAACTAAAATCATGCGTATTTCAAACAGTATCGCTAAAGTACAGCGAATCATTTTTGCTGAAGAACTGACAGAACGTATCGAGATCCTGGCCGAAAAAATGTTAGTAGAACCTTATCTTTTTGATATGGAGGATGAAGGAGAAGAGGAGCTTGATGAAGATGAGGATGATATTGAAGAGGAATAAATTTCTGAAATAATAAGTTTTGTATGGAGGTTTTCAAGACGCTTAAATTTTTAATAATTGTACTTTTAGGATTTTTTGTTGTAATTTATGTTTTGATCATTTCCTATATTTATTTCAATCAAAGTGAATTGGTTTTTAAAAGTGCTTCGCTTCCGAAAGATTATAAGTTTGATTATCAGCAAAAGTTTGAAGAATTAAATATTAAATCTTTTGATGATGTGAACTTAAATGGTTTGCTTTTTAAAACCAAAAATTCTAAAGGTTTAGTTTTTTATCTTCACGGAAATGCAGGTACATTAGAAACTTGGGGGAAAATTGCCAAAGTTTACACTAATCTGGGATATGATATTTTTATTTTGGATTATAGAGGTTTTGGGAAAAGTGAAGGTGAAATAGAAGATGAGGATCAGTTAAATAAGGATGTCGCAGTCGTTTACAAGACATTGTGTAAAAGATATCCTGAGAATAAAATAATTATTGCGGGCTATTCTATTGGTTCGGGACTGGCAACAATTTTGGCTTCTGAGAACAAACCAAAAGCCTTATTGCTTCAATCGCCTTATTTTAGTTTTACTGAATTATCAAGCGGCAAAGTACCCTTTTTTCCAAATATTATGAAGAAGTTTCATTTAGAGACTTTCACATATGTGACAAAAGTTAAAGCGCCGATTTATATTTTTCACGGTATTGATGATGAATTAATTTCATGCGATAATTCTGTTCGGTTAAATAAATTATTAGATTTTAAAGGGCATTTTTACGGATTAAAAAATCAAGGGCATGTCGGGATGAATGAAAATGAAGTCTTTCAAAAAAAGTTAAGCGGAATATTAGAATAAAAAGAAAAAATAATAGTAAAAATAAAATGTCATGGGATTAATGAAAGTGTTTTCAGGGAGTGAAGTGTTAGCAATTGCTTTGAAAGAAAGATTAGAAGAAGCCGGAGTAGAAACGGTAAAAAAAGATAACATCCAGTCGGCTCGTATGGGAGGATATGGCGGATCTGATTTAGCAGTAGAAGTATTTATTCAGGAAACTGATTTCGCCAAAGCAAATCCGGTTATTGAAGAATTTAGAATGAATATTCAATAGTTTTTTGTGAGATGTGAAATGTGAGATGTTAAAAGTTTTAGTGTAGAGAGACTGAACACTGAGACTGCAAACTGAAAAAAATATGCAATATAAAATGTTAGTGCTCGACATGGATGATACCTTGTTGACAGACGATCATAAAATTTCGGACCTTAATAAAAAAGTACTGCTGGAGGCACAGGCAAAAGGCGTTTACGTTGTTTTGGCTTCGGGCAGACCAACATCGGCGATGACTGCCTATGCTAAGGAGTTAGAACTGGATTTGAATGACTCGTATATAATTTCGTTTAACGGAGCGATCATCAGTAGGGTTAAAGATGATGTTATCTTGTTCGAACAAAAATTAACCGTTGAACAAATCCATGAGCTGTATGACTACAGTGTAAAAAAGAATACTCATATCATTACTTATCTGGATGGTGAAATTATAAGCGAAACCGATTCGGAATATATTGATGTTGAAAAAGAAATTACAGGATTACCACATAATAAAGTTTCTGGTTTTAAAGAAGCGGTTACAGAACCTGCAGTAAAATGTATTTTGCTGGCGGAACCTTCTTATCTAAAAGAAGTAGAAGCTGACTTAAAGGCAGCAATGCCTCATTTGAGTGTTGCGATGTCAAAACCTTTCTTTCTGGAAGCAGCACAGAATGGAATCGATAAAGCGGCCAGTTTAAAACTTTTGGCAGAGAAACTAAACATTCATCAAAGCGAAATTATTGCCGTAGGAAATGCCGGAAATGATCTGACCATGATCGAATATGCCGGACTTGGTGTTTGGGTGGATAATGTAACACCGGAGCTGCGGGACAAGGCAGATTTAATCGTAGCTTCAAATAATAACGATGGCGTAGCTGAGGTGGTGCAGCGCTATATTTTAAATTAATTTGTATGAAAAAAACAATTGAAACAGAACGATTACTTTTAAGAGAATTACTTCTCTCGGATGTTGATGGAATGTTTGAATTGGATTCGAATCCCAATGTGCAGCGTTTCGTGGGAAATAAACCTGTGAAAGAAATTGAGGAAAGTGTTGCTATGATAGAACACATTCAGGAGCAATATGAAGCTTATGGAACAGGGCGCTGGGCAGTGGTACTAAAAGAAACGAATGAGTTTTTGGGCTGGTCCGGAATAAAGTTTATTACTACGGAAATCAACAGCCATAAAGATTTTTATGAAATAGGATATCGTTTCATCGAAAAACATTGGGGAAAAGGTTATGCGACTGAAGCCGGAAAAGCATTTGTTGATTATGCATTTAACAAAATGAAAGTCAAAGCTCTTTATGCTTATGCCGATGAAGGAAATGAGGTATCAAGAAAAGCGTTAGAAAAATTAGGTTTTCGCTACGTGAATTCTTTTGAATATGAAGGAGAGCTGGAAGTTTGGTATGAATTGAAGCATCCAGATTTGTAAAGAGATAAAATGAAATGTGTCCCAAATCTTTGTAAACTCAAATTGCTTAAGATTTGCAAAGATTTGGAAAACAGTTCTCCGTTTTTAATACTTTAGAAAGAGGTATTAAATATTATTTTTTAGCTACTGAAACAAAATATTTGTTTCCGTCACCCATTGTCAATTTTACACGTTCGTCGCAAAGATCGATAGCGAAGTTAGCGCTTTCGTAGCAAGTACAAGTTGTGTTTTTGTCTTTAGACATTTCAGTTTTACAATTGTTGTTTTTAAAAGTTGACAATTGTGGAGTGTACAAGCTTACTAAATCAGTAGAAGCAGTTACTAATGAAATGATACTTGCTGAATTGTTGTTTGTAATTCTGTAAACGATTCTGTCAGTGTAGTTTACTTCATTTACGGTTACTTTACGAATATAAGTGTAAGCCGTTGAGCCTTCACCCGGTTCTTTTACTTCAAATTTAAATCCAACCGCACGAATTGCAATATCAAATTGAGATTGAGAGTTTAAGCTCGCCCAGTTTGTCAATGTGCTGATAGATGGAAATGGATTAGCAGCTGGAGCAGTTTGTGCCTGAGCGCTAAAAAGGGTTAAGAACATCAAGCAGATTGTGGGTAAAAATGCTTTCATATGGAGTTTTAATTTTTAATTTTTGCCTACTCTTTATGGTTTTCGGCCTACCCATTTTTATTATAACAAAACAACAACATAACGATGGAAAATCAAAATTGTTATGCGCTATTTATGATTTTGATGCTATAGTTTTTGTATCCTATTTTTTGACGAAGTGAAATTACTTCTAAAAATATTTCCAGCAAAGTTAAATGTAAGAAAATTTTAATTTAATATCTTAAAAAACGCACTTAATCGATGTTATTTGCGTTTAATCGATCAATTTGTCGTTTTATTCTTATCGAATTGGGTTGCGTTTTTTTCAGTTTAATTTTTTTTCCTGACGATTTGGTTTGATTTATAGTTTTTTGAAACAAATTAAAATAGCAGGTTCTTGCAAAATATTGATATATAGTATATTATTGATTTTATTTTAAAGAATATTGTATGTAAATTTGCAAACTCTTCAAAAGAGATGTAAATATAATATCTTACTACTTAAAATGTAGTTTATTCCTATGGAAAATAGAAAAAAAGTTGCCTTTTATACGCTTGGTTGCAAACTGAATTTTTCAGAGACTTCAACGATTGCCCGAAATTTTAACGATGAAGGTTTTGATCGTGTTGATTTTGAGGAAGTAGCCGATATCTATGTCATCAATACCTGTTCGGTTACAGAGAATGCTGATAAGCAGTTTAAGCAGGTGGTGAAAAAAGCAATGAAACTGAATGAGAAAGCTTTCGTAGCGGCTGTAGGCTGTTATGCCCAGTTGAAACCGGAGGAATTAGCCGCTGTTGATGGAGTTGATTTGGTTTTGGGAGCTACAGAAAAATTTAAAATTACGGATTATATTCATGACCTGAGCAAGAATGACATGGGTGAAGTACACTCTTGTGAAATTGCCGAGGCTGATTTTTATGTTGGAAGTTATTCTATTGGAGACCGTACCCGTGCTTTTTTGAAAGTTCAGGATGGCTGTGATTATAAATGTACGTATTGTACCATTCCGTTAGCAAGGGGAATTTCGAGAAGTGATGCTTTGGAAAATGTATTAAAAAATGCCAAAGAAATCTCTGCTCAGGACATCAAAGAAATTGTTTTAACGGGAGTTAATATTGGAGACTACGGAAAAGGGGAGTTTGGGAATAAAAAACACGAGCATACTTTTCTGGACTTAGTTCAGGCTCTGGATGAGGTTGACGGGATCGAGCGTTTGCGAATATCCTCTATCGAACCTAATTTGCTGAAGAATGAAACCATTGAGTTTGTTTCTAAAAGCCGAACTTTTGTACCGCATTTTCATATTCCGTTACAATCCGGAAGCAATGATATTTTGAAATTAATGAAGCGCCGTTATCTGCGCGAAGTGTATACTGAACGAGTTCATAAAATTCGTGAAGTAATGCCACATGCCTGTATTGGTGTAGACGTGATTGTTGGTTTCCCGGGTGAAACAGACGAGCATTTTTTAGAAACCTATCATTTCCTTAACGAAATGGATATCTCTTATCTGCATGTGTTCACGTACTCGGAAAGAGACAATACTGAAGCTGCAAATATGCAGGGAGTTGTTCCGGCAAATGTAAGAGCGAAACGCAGTAAAATGTTACGTGGATTATCAGTGAAAAAACGTCGTGCTTTTTACGAAAGTCAGTTAGGATCTAACAGAACTGTTTTGTTCGAAGGAGAAAATAAAGAAGGATATATTCATGGTTTTACAGAGAATTACGTAAAAGTAAAAACACCGTGGAATCCTGAACTGGTAAATACCCTGCAGGAAATAAACCTGACTAAGATTGACGAAGACGGAAGTGTTCGTCTGGAGTTTTTAAATAAATTGACAGAGGCTTAAACCTAGTTTGTCATTTCGACGTGAGGAGAAATCACACTAGAAACTCGACAAAGATTGGCGAATTTAGGAATGGAATTATTGGTGTGATTTCTCCTCACGTCGAGATGACAATAAACAGAGAAGCCCTTTATAAAAAAGGGCTTCTCTGTTTATTTAATAATTACTTCTGATTTTCCGGAATTACCAGTTTCAACGAATTAATATAATCGGTATCAAATTCAATTACCCTTATCTTTTGTGGATTAAAGCTTAATTCACCACCAAACTGACCTTTTGTATCCAGGAAATCGATAGTAAGTTCTTCATCCGTTAATTCGATTAGTTTTCCCAAATAAGCTGACTTTGCGGATTTTTTAGCAATTTGGAAAATACCGTATTTGTTTGTGATAAAATTGATGATCGAATTCAAATCTCGTATCGGAATGATATCTTCGGCATTTGTTTTCAGACCTTTTAAACGGATTACTTTTTCGGTAAATTCCAGATCCTGATCTCTGTGAATGGCTTCAATGTTTTTATTTTTCAATAGTACAAAACCATCCAGAATAAAATCTACCGGATTGTTCCGCAATAAAATCCAGTCATCCGAATAGTCAATAAGAAATCCGGTATAAAGTTCTTTCTTATCGGTAAATTCTATGGCAATTAATTGTCTTAAATAGTTTTCCATCGTTTAGTTTTTAGTAATTACAACATTTGAATTCCAAATTCCAGCTTGCAGCATTTGGAATTTGGAATTTTTCAAAAGATTGGAATTTATTTTTAGGGATTAGTAGACCAGATACTACTGTTTTTAATGAAAACGCGACGACTCAGTTTCAGTTGTGCGACAATCAGTTCGGCAATATCTTCGGGCTGCATTACTTTTTCAGGGTTTCCGTCTGTCAGATTTAAATCTTTGGCCATATCGGTAGCTACTGTACTTGGTGTTAAAGCAGTAACACGAATATTGTGTTTTCTCATTTCCTGCATCAAAGAATCCGTTAGACCCAGAACAGCAAATTTTGAAGCACTGTAAGCGCTTGTAAGGGCGTTTCCGTTTAAACCTGCTGTCGATGAAATATTAATGATGTCTCCCGCTTGTCTTTCGATCATATTTGGAATAACGGCACGGGTGGTATAATAGGTTCCCATAAGGTTGACCTGAATGATTCTTTCCCAGGCGTTTGGTTCTAATTCCAGGAATTTCCCAAAAGCACCAATTCCGGCGTTGTTGATTAAGATATCGATACTTTTAAATTCTGCTAATGCTTTTTCTACGGCACTATTTATAGAATTAATATCAGAAACATCAGCTGCTAAAGCCAAAGATTTTACACCTAAGTTATTGATTTCGATTGCTAACTGGTCAACATCTGCTTGCGTTCTCGAAACTAAAATTAGATTAACTCCCTCGTTGGCAAGTGCAAGTGCGATTGCTTTTCCTATTCCTTTTCCGGCTCCTGTAATTAGGGCATTTTTATTTTTTAAGTCTGTCATGATTGTCATATTAGAAATGCGAAAGCATCATTTTAGTACCACAAAAATAAGGCTTTTGCTTCCTAAAATGATGCTTTAGATGTTTTCTTAATCTAAGTTTAACAACTTTTTCTATTCTTTCAAAACCATGTCGATACACATTACAGCTGCCAGAATTAACTGCCTTTGCGGACTGTCCTGTGCTACAGTTTCTTCAATTTGAAGAACATAATTATCGGCACTGGTGAAGAGTTCTTTCCCCATTCCGGCCCATTTTTTACTTACCTGAGCCAGCTGCTTATTTTCGTGGGTAAATTTGAAATCCCATCCTGTCCATTTTCCCTGAAGTGTAGCAATTGGTTTTTCGTTTTTATCTAAAATTTCAAATTTGCCTCCAAAAGAAAAGAACTTTTGTTTAAAGGTTCCTATCAGTCTCTCTTTTTCGTCAAAAACTTCAACATTCGATCTGAAAACGGCAATACCTCTTTTTACCGAAATTAGTTTTTCACCTGAAGCTGCTGCGATTTCAACATTAAAAGGTGTCATTCTTTTGTAATCGGTGAAGCGTAACATTTTAGTGAAGAATCCAAGATTATTTTCTCTACAGTTCAGGATGATCTGATTGCTTTCCGGGTTATAAATGTCATAGTTGTTTGATGCTTTAAACATACCAACATGCTCTTTTACAAGAAATAAATTCTGATTTAAAATAGGGTTCATTAATTGATTGTGTGAAAATGATTAAATAATATGATTGATCTCCTTCTGAAAGGGTTTCAAAAGGAGATCAAATGTAAAAATAATTTTGTTAATAAACCGCTGTTAAAAATGAAATCTGTGTTATCAAATTTCAGTTATTTTTCTTTGTTGTGATAATTATAGCACCATTTATTCCTTTATTTCCGTAGACTGATGTTGCTTCAGTTTCCTTTAAAACTTTCATCTCTTTGATAGTATTCGGGCTCACTTTAGGAAAATCTTTAAAATTGATTATAACTCCATCAAGAATTACCAAAGGTGGATTAATAATAGATTTTTTTGATGGTGCACATATTATGATCTGACTATCGGCATTTACAGGTTTTGTATGAGATACATCTTTCTCCTGTGCATATGTTACGAGACAGAGAAATATAGAAAAAGCCAATGAAGCAAGTTTTACATTTTTCATCATAAAATTTAATCGAATTTTGCAGTTTCAATTAAACGGATAAATTCGGCCTTGTAACCTTCAGGATCGTTGGAAAGCCCCTGTTTGGCTAATTTCAAAATGGAATCAGAAGATTTATCTGAAATAAGTTTTGAATCTCTTAGTTTCAGACCGAACCAGGCCACTGAACTGCTGAATTTAAAATCATCCGAAGCTTTTTCCAAGGCAACCGATTTGTTTTCGATTACCTGTACCAGTTCAATACTTTTATCTCCGTCCGGTTTTTTATAACGGAATTTTATGGTAGCAAGTTCATTGCTGTAATTTGTTCCGGCTTCTTCGACTTTGGTATATTTTAAAGTATCAGGCTGCTGTGCCAAATAATCGCTTTTTACTCCGGCAGGAATAATTTCATAAAGAGCAGTAACGGTATGGTTGCTTCCAAGTTCTCCTGCATCAATAGCATCATTTTTGAAATCTTCCGGACGCAGTTTTCTGTTTTCGTAACCGATTAAACGATAAGCCTGAACTTGTTTGGGATTAAATTCTATCTGAATTTTTACATCTTTAGCAATTGCAAACATGGAACCTTTGAACTCTTTTCCTAAAAAACGATTGGCCTCCTGAATGTTGTCGATATAAGCATAATTTCCATTTCCTTTATCGGCTAAAGTTTCCATCTTACTGTCTTTATAATTTCCCATTCCGTATCCCAGGCAGGTAAGGAAAACGCCGGTTTTTCTTTTGTCTTCAATTAGCTTTTCCATGTCAGCATTAGAAGTATCTCCCACATTAAAATCACCATCAGTAGCCAGAATCACTCTGTTGTTTCCGTTTTTGATAAAGTTTTCTGCAGCAATTTTATACGCCAGTTCAATTCCGGCTCCTCCGGCAGTGCTTCCTCCGGCATTCAATTTTTCAAGAGCATCAATAATGGTTTTCTTTTCGTCACCTGAAGTTGGAGGTAAAACCAGTCCTGCTGCACCGGCATAAACGACCATAGCAACTTTGTCTTTCGGACGTAACTCATTTACCAGTATTTTTAATGATTGTTTCAGCAAAGGCAATTTATTCATGTCGCTCATCGATCCTGAAACATCAATTAAGAAAACTAAATTAGAAGCAGGCAAATTTTCGGTTGGGATGTTTTTCCCCTGTAAACCAATTTTAAGCACTTTGTTTTTGGCATTCCATGGTGAATCACTTACTTCTGTGTTAATAGAAAACGGATTTTGATCTTTTGGCTGTGGATAATTGTATTTAAAGAAGTTAACCATTTCTTCTACACGAACGGCATCTTTCGGAACCGCTTGTCCGTTATTGATAAAGCGTCTTACATTGGTATAGGAAGCATTGTCAACATCGATAGAAAATGTAGAAAGCGGAGCTGTTTTTGGACTCTCGAAGGCATTTTCTACAAAAGTATCGTAATCTTCTTCATTAGGTTCTACCGGCTGCGGAACAGTTATTTTTTTCAGTTTGGTATTTAATTCTTTCTCCGTAAGGTTTTTGTAAATGCCGTTTTTGGTTTCAATAAGTACGACTCCGTTTGAGGCTCTGCTTCCATAAATAGAAGTAGCAGCTGCATCTTTTATAACTTTTACTTCCTCCACATCATTCGGATTGATTTTTGAGAATTGATCAGATTTAACCGGAACACCATCGATTATATACAAAGGTTCATTTTTAGAAGAAAGAGATGCAGTCCCTCTTATAATTATGTTTTGATTGGGTGCAGGCTGAACATAATTAGAAGCGATCTGTAATCCGGCAACTCTTCCCTGAAGCGTTGAGGTAATAGTCTTAGAAGCCATTTTCTTGTCACGACGGCTGTAATTAGAGCTTTCGTAGTCGGCATTTGAAGATCCATAGCCTACGACTACTACTTCGTTAAGGGATTGCTGTTGGCCGGTTAGTTTAACATTAATCACATTTTTATTGCCTACGGTTTGCGTTTGAGAGTTGAATCCGATGTAACTAAAGATCAAAATGTCGCCTTTTTGTACCTTGATGGAATAATTTCCGTCAAAATCAGTTTGTGTTGTGTTTTTGGTATTTTTAATCCCTATAGTTACTCCCGGAAGTGGTATGCTGGCCTCGTCGGTAACGTTTCCTGTAATGATTTTCTCCTGTGCTGATGCTACGAAACATATAAGCATAGATAGGGCTAATGAAATAAGTTTTACGTTTTTCATGGTAGTAATTTTTAGATGAATAATCGGGCTGATCGTAGTCTAAGCCTTAGGCTTAGGAATGATTTTTTGAAATTAAATTTGAGTTTTTACCCTTAGTTTTTTGCTGCGGGTTTTCCTTTTCGGGTGGTAATGATTACGACTCCTTTTTTTCCTTTATTGCCATATTTAGAGGTGGCTTCGAGGTCCTGAAGAACGGTGATGGTCTTGATTTCCTGTTTGTTTAAAGGTGCGTACGGACTGGTTGGATTATTGCCAAATAATTCGCTTTCGGAATAATATATGCCGTCAATGATGTACAATGGCGCATCCAGTACCACCAGAGAATCTACATTTTCGGGCTGTAAATTTGGTAGCTCTGCCTGCATCATTTTGTCTCTTTTTGCATCGTCATTGTGTGACATGGCATTTCCGTTTAAAACAATTAGCGGAGCACTTTTTTTAGCCATTTGGACAGGTTTTTCGGCATAAACCATTTTGGCTGATTCTCTTCGCGCTGCTCCGGCATAACCATAGTTTTGAATGGCTTTATCTTTGGCAGTGTTGTTTTGTACCTCTTCTTCTTTAAAATATTCAGATGACGCAGCTACCGGAGGAATTATTTGATCTGCAACGGGAGCAGGACTGGCTTGCGTAACAATAGCATTGTCGGCTGCATACTGTATTTCCTGTACCGCTACTTTTTGCTGTTGTTTGATTTGCTGATCCAGGATTTTTACAGCTTCTGCTTTAGGTATTATTGGTGAATCCGAAGAAACAATTGCCTCTTTTTTCTCTAAAATGGACTGTGTTGCTTTTTCTTCTTCGTTCACTACAACTTTAGTAGTCACAGTAGGAACTGTTTTGTTGGATTTTAGAAATTGTGCTCCCAAAGAAAGAAGTAATAAAAGAGAAGCTGCAACCGCAATTTTTTTCCATAACGAAATGGTTTTTTTGTCTTCCTTTTTGTCTAGTTTGTCTTCAAGACGTGACCAGACTTTTTCCATTCCTGGAAAATCTTTAGATTCCGAGTTGTGCGCGGCCTCTTTAAATTTATCGAATATTTTATCTTGATTGTCCATGACTATTTTGCTTTTTGGTAATACAATTTATTTACTAATTCCTTTAATTTGGTTTTAGCGGCATTCAATTGTGATTTCGATGTGCCCTCAGAAATGTTTAGCATAGCGGCTATTTCTTTATGCCCGAAACCTTCGATAACAAAAAGATTAAAAACCGTTTTACAACCGTCCGGAATATGATTTAGTAAATTCAGCAAATCTTCTTCTTCCAATGCGTTCACTTCTTCGGTAAAAGGCTGCGAAAGCAATTTGACGTCATCAAGGTACATGTTGAAATTGGTGTTTTTCTTGATGGTTGCCAAACAATGGTTGACGGTAATTTTTCGCGCCCAGGCTTCAAAAGCTAAAAGCTCCTTAAGCTGATCCAGCTTTGTAAATATGGTATAGAAAGCATCAGCCATAGCTTCTTCAATTTCTTCTTCCTTCTTAAGGTATCGTTTGCAAACGCGATACAGTTTTGGAGCCATATGCTCATAAACCTGACGCTGAGCATCGCGGTTCATTTTTTTGCAGTTGGATATGAGAGTTTCGTTTATCACAATTGTTGTCTTTCTTATATAGAGGGATAAAAAGATAAAAAGGTTGGGAGAGAAATGAAAAAAAGTTTAAAAAAGGCTTTTATTTTCTTAATAGATGGTTTTAAAGGTACGATTTTCTTAATAAAGAGCCACTGTAGTACTTTTTAAGTACTACAGAATAAATGAGTTTTTAACTCAAAATAATAAAAAGTGAACGATCCTTTGTGTGTCTCTGCGAAATTTTTGAGAATCTCTGTGATACAATTAAGGCAAAGAGATTCTTTGCTATTTAACAGGTAAACTCAATTTAAAAATCTTCGTTTCTAAAAGCTCCGTATCATTATCCTCGCAAAGCAGAAATTCGATTGTATTGTTTTCTTTTTTATAGAAAGTTAAACCTTCGAATTTATGGGTTGCCGTTATTTTTTGAGTAAAATCGATTTTCATGGTTTTAAGGTCGATCCTTCCTATGAAGCTTCCCAAAATTTCACCATCATCATAAGTTGATTTGGTATTTTCTACTGTAGAAAGGAAATAGATTTTATCTTCGACCAAAACAGCGTCTGTAAAACTGGAGCGAATGCCTTTTATTTTTGGAAGTTTATAATTGGTTGCAACCAGAGCAAATTCTTCTCCCAGGCTTTTAGCATGGATGGTAAAAATGGTGTTTTTGTTAGAGATTCCGTTACCACGATTGAACAGGTACCAATTCTCACCATCAAAAATAGAACCTTCCAGATTAAAGTCTTCCGGTTTTATTTCGCCAAAACTTTGCATTAATGCGTATAAATCGACCAGATTATTTTTTTGCAGTATGGTTTTCTTTTTAAGATCGAATGCAATCATTTTGTTTCGGTTTTCGGTCGAACCGGAACCAAAAACATAAAGCGTATCGTTATGACTGGTTAAAGACTCAAAATCAGGTTTAAGATTTTTTGCGATATTTTTCGTCGGATTGTCAATTAAAGGGTGTTCGTTCAATTGCTGATTCTGCATGTTGTATTCGTATAGGAAACCACTGTTATCTCCAACAAGGTAAAGTGAATTGTCAGTAAAAAATAATCCGGATGCCGATCCGATTCCGATGATTTGAAATAATATTTCTAAAGTAAATTTTTCCATGAATACTGTTTTGTAAATAAAATCGCTGTTCCTGAAAGTATTAGAAGGGATAGCAGGGATATGCTTTGTAAAAATAGTATATTTACTAGTATAAAAACTCACAAATTATGAAATCGATAGATCCGAATGATTTTAAAGTTACAGAAAAAATAAGACTAGCAAAGATTCCAACTTTACTTGACATCGATGCTGATAGTGATGAAAAAGAAGCCAGACTGGATAAGGTACAGGCCAAACTAAGCAATTTGCAGGATGTAATGTATGCGCACAATAAGTACGCGGTTTTAATTTGCCTGCAGGGAATGGATACTTCAGGAAAAGACAGCCTGATCAGGGAAGTTTTTAAAGAGTTTAACCCGCGTGGGGTAGTAGTACACAGTTTTAAAACGCCCAATTCGACTGAATTGGAACATGATTATCTCTGGAGACATTATATTGCTTTGCCGGAAAAAGGGAAGTTTGCAATTTTTAACCGTACACATTACGAGAATGTTTTGGTAACAAGGGTGCATCCGGAATATATTTTGGGAGAAAATTTACCGGGAATCAACTCTGTGGATGATATTACACCGAAGTTCTGGAAAAGGAGAATCGAGCAGATCAATAATTTTGAAAGGCATATTGCCGAAAATGGAACTATTGTGCTGAAGTTTTATCTTCATTTAAGTAAAGAAGAACAAAGACAGCGTTTGCTGCGTCGCTTGGAAGAGGAGAAGCACCACTGGAAATTTTCGCCCGGAGATTTAAAAGAACGCGAACATTGGGATGAATACCAGCAGTATTATGAAGAAGCGATCAACAGAACTTCGACTGAACACGCACCATGGTATGTTGTTCCGGCAGATGATAAGGAAATGGCACGTTATATAGTGGCCAAGACAATCTGGGAGGAAATGCAAAAACATACTGACATTAAAGAACCTGAATTGGATGATAAAATAAAAACCAATATTGAGCTTTATAAACAACAACTTAGAAAAGAGTCTTAAAATAAGGCTCTTTTTTTTGTACTAATGTTAATGGAAGTTTATGAGTGTTTTGTAGTACTAATTTAATGTTAACGTTTTTTTGTTTTATAACGCTTTTTAGGAAAACTGTTGATTTTTTGATAATATCTAAATCATTTTAAGTTAAAGAGCAGGGGGTTACTTTGTAAAAAAAATAGAAACCCAATTTTTAACTACATGAAAAGAATTATTTTACCTCTAATTATGCTCGGTTCGTTGCTTACATCTTGTAATAACGATTCTAAAGACGAAGCAGAAACAACAAGTGTTGTACTGAAGGATCAATCTGTAACACCAAGTTTAATAAAAGCTCAGGCAGGATTTGAAAGTTTGAAAATTTACTCTCTTTTTAGCTCAGATGATGTTTTTGCAGACAGTCCTAAATTTGTTTTTGGAGGTTCTGCCGATGGTTCAGGTTTATTGAAAAATACAGACGGGACTTTTACTTTCTTGGTAAATAACGAAGACAATTTTGCAGTTTCGAGAATTACTTTAGACAAGACTTTCAAACCGACAAAAGGAGAATATTTACTAAACTCTAGCGGAGGAACGTGGAGATTGTGCGGAGCTACTATGGCTACGCAGGCAGAACACGGTTTCGGACCACTTTACTTAACTTGTGGAGAGTCTGGAGAAGAATCCCGTACACATGCTTTGGATCCTTATGCAAGTGCAGGAGGAGCTTCGGTTTCTAAAGAATTAGCAGGATTTGGACGTTTAAGTGCTGAAAATGCTTTACCATTGCGTTCTACTGCTTACAAAGGAAAAACAGTTGTAGTAATTGGTGATGATGACTCAGGAACTTACGGAGGTCAGGTTTTTATGTATGTATCAAACACAGTTGGTGATTTAAGTGGAGGATCTTTGTACATGTTAAAAAGAAATGACAGCAATCAAAGAGAAAAAGACATGACTGTGGATCAAACGTATCCTGTTTCTTTCGTGAAAATTGACAGCCACACTACTTTAACAGGAGCTCAGATCAATGCATCTGTAAATACTTTGAAAGCAATCAAATTTGGTCGTGTTGAAGATTTAGATTACCGCAAAGGAGGTAACAATGCTGACCGTGAATTGTATTTTAACGTAACCGGACAAGATATCACAGGAACGAATGCCGATGCTTCAAGAACGAAATATGGTAGAGTTTACAGATTAAATCTTGATGCTGCCGATCCGTTAAAAGGAACTTTAGAGCTGGTTTTAGATGGTGACAACCGCAGTGGAAAAGCAGGGAAATTCCAAAATCCTGATAATATCTGTGTAACCAGTAACTATGTTTACGTTCAGGAAGATGCAAACGGATACGGTGACGAAACACACGATGCTTACATCTATCAATATAACATTGCTACAAAAGAATTGAAAGTGGTATTGGAATTAGATCACCGTCGTACTCAGGCTGATGCTGCCAAATACAACGTAGGTAAACTATCAAAATTCGGAGATTGGGAATACGGTGCAATGATCGATGTATCAGATCAGTTGGGTATTCCGGATACTTTCATGTTAAGCATCCAGCCTCATACCTGGACTGGTGAAAAATATAAAGGAGTTGACGGCGGAACAAATCGTCCGAACGAGCAACAAGCAAGTCAAATTGTAGTGATTAAAGGTTTAGCGAGATAAATTTTTTAAGCATTATAAAACAGTCATCCACTATCTCAATTTGAGGTAGTGGTTTCTGTTTTTCTGAATATTTCCCTTTTAATTTTTAATACACATGAAAAAAATATACGGTTTGTTTTTCCTGCTGGCATTGGTAGCCTGTCAGAAAAAAGACAAACATCAGGAAGTAAATGAATTGTTTCAGTCTGATATTACTTTACTGATTGAGAAGGTTGCTAAACTGAAATATTCCGTGCAGTCAGATTCTACCGAAGTACAAATTCAGAGACAATTTCGCGAAGCACATCAAAGTTACAAAAAGGTCGAAATGATAAGTGAGTATTATTCGCCTGCAGTTTCCAAAGCAATAAACGGTCCTGCAATACCTGAGTTTGAAGAAAATGATAAAGTGACCGTTCCACCCGAAGGATTTCAGGTTATTGAAGAATTTGTTTTTCCTAAATATGACAAAGAGCATAAAAAAGAATTGCTTCAGGAGCTGGGTATCTTGTCGGCTAATTTGGCTCGTCTAGAAAAAGTTTCCAAATCCAATCAATTAACAGACGCACATGTTTTTGATGCAATGCGATTGGAAGTATATCGAATAGTTACTTTAGGAATAACCGGATTCGATTCGCCTGTGGTATTGAATTCACTTCCTGAAGCTGTGGCAGCTTTAGAAACCATCGAGAAATATTACAAAGTTTATGTCGAAGATAAGCCAGTTTCAAATTCAAATCAGGTGCTTGAAATATTGAAGAAAGGACAGCAATATTTAAAAACAAATACCAATTTCAATGCTTTTGACCGGGCGTATTTTATCAAAGAAATTGCCAATCCATTAAACAAAGGGCTATTCAAAACCCGATCAGAATTGGGTATTCCGCTCATGAAAGAGCAAAGAGGTTTAAAAACAACAGCACAAACACTGTTTGATTCCCGAGCATTTGATCCTGAAGCATTTTCAGGTTTTCCGGATTATCAAACAACGCCGGAGAAAATTGCGTTAGGAAAAAAGCTGTTCAATGATCCGGTTTTGTCGGGTAACAACACCCGTTCCTGCGCTTCGTGCCATCATGCCGATAAAGCTTTTACCGACGGATTGGAAAGAGCGGTTTCATTAGACGGGAAATCGATGCTGCAGCGCAACACGCCGACATTGAATCATATTGCTTTTCAGCGTGTATTTTTTGATGATTCCAGAGTAAGTTATCTCGAAGATCAGGCCATTGCTGTGATTAAAAATGAAAACGAAATGCACGGTTCTCTTGAGAAATCGGCTTTAGTACTTCAAAAAGATGCGAACTATGTAAGAGATTTCAAAAAAGCATTTCCGAAAGGGACTATTAATGAATTTGAAATCAAGAATGCTTTGGCTTCTTATATTCGGTCATTGAGTCAGTACGATTCGAAGTTTGATGCTTATATGCAAAACAAAGAGAATTTCACAGCGGATGAAAAAGCAGGTTTTAATTTGTTTGCAGGGAAAGCCAAATGTGCGACCTGCCATTTTATTCCATTAACCAACGGAACAGTTCCGCCTAATTTTGACCGATCGGAGAGTGAAATATTAGGCGTTCCAAATAAAAGCAAAAAGCTGGACGGAGATTTGGGCAAGTTTGTCATCACCCAGGCGGCTATTCATAAACATTCGTTTAAAACGCCAACGATCCGAAATATTACACTTACCGCTCCCTACATGCACAATGGAGTTTACAACACTCTTGAAGAAGTGATTGACTTTTATAATGAAGGAGGCGGGTTAGGTTTAGGATTCGATGTTCCGAATCAAACTTTACCGGAAGACAAGTTAAACTTATCAGAGTTGGAGAAAAAACAGCTCATTGCCTTCATGAGAACCTTGACCGATAAGAAGTATCTGAAGTAAATAGTGGGTATAATATCTAAACCCGACAGGTTTTTGAAACCTGTCGGGTTTGTTATTTTTGGGAAAAGTCAATTAATACTTCCGTTAGTCAAAACGTAACTGCCGTTCATCAAACTAATTTTAATAGCGTTGCAGGTTTGTGCTCCTTTGCATCAAATTAATAAACATTATTATCATGAACACGTACAAATTATTATGCTTGGCAGTTATTTTTACATTAATCTCTTTTAAATCAAATGCACAATCTCCGCTTCCTATTCATGTTGGAATAAAAGCAGGATCAAATTATTCCGAACTTCCGGTTTCAAAAGGTTTTGATTCAAAGTATGCAACGGGCTTTTTTGGTGGTGCTATGGCCCGATTTGATTTCAAACGTTTTTTTATTCAAAATGAAATCCTCTACAGTGAGAAATCTTCTAAAATTGAAAAAACAGCTTCTTTGCCTTCTAAAAATGTAAAATGGCGAAGCCTCGAAATGCCGTTGGTAATTGGTTACAAAATAATTGATCAATCGATGCTGAACGTAAGAGTTTTTGGAGGAGGAGTTTATTCTTATGTGCTGGATGAAAATGTTTCTTCTGTGAGTCAATTGAAAACTACCTATGGAAAATTTAATAAATCCAATATAGGCTATCAGGTTGGAGCGGGAATCGAAATTTCGAAATTTACTCTGGATATTACTTATCAGGGAGGGTTAAACAATGTAAGTAAGGAGTTTAGTTCGAAGCCAAATTCGTTTAACATTGGGGTTGGTTATTTTATATTTTAAGTAGGCTTTTTTGGTTTGGCCTTGTCAGCAGCAAAGAATCTTTTTTGGTTCTTTGCTGTTTGTTTGAAAAATATAGGGTTATTTTTGAACATGAAGTTTCTCATCAATTTTTTATTCTTTTAGAATGGTTGTAATAAATAAAAACAGACATCGAATATTTTTAGTTTTTTTCTGGTGTTTACTCGGAATAACGATCTGGTCACAGCTGATCGAGGCTTACGGCGTTCGAGCGGCAGCTTTTCAGGCTTTTTTGGTTTTACTTTGTTCATGTCTTTTGGCGCATTTTCTTAGCGATATTGTATTGCCTGTTGCGTTGCGTAAAAGAAGAATGGCGCTATTTGCGGTGCAAAGTGTCATGGTAGTTTTTATGCTTTCATTTTGCCTGGCCGTTATTGATGCCATCTTTTCAAATTCGCAGACCCGCGCACGATTGTATCCCGACGAAGCAAACATGACGATGATTCAGTTTTTATTTGCACGATTCTTTGGGAGTACCCCTGCAGCTATTTTGATTTGCGGTACTGCCTGCGGGCTTCGGTTTTATCAGGAACATAATATAATCGAAAGAAATCATGCTCAGCTGCAACAGGTTCATCTTGAGGCACAAATCAAGATTCTTCAGGATCAGATTAATCCGCATCTTATGTTTAATGTGCTCAATCACATTCACATTTTGATGCAGAGTGATGTAAAACTGGCTTCGGATTTACTGATTCGGTTTTCGGATATTTTGAGGTATCAATTGTACGAATGCAACAAAGAATACGTGCCGCTGCATCTCGAAATAAAATACCTGAAAGACTTAATTGGAGTCGAAGAAACGAGATGGGGAAATGAATTAAAAGTAAAATGTAAATGGAGTATTGAAGATGCCCAGCTTCAGATCGCACCATTACTTTTAGTCCCTTTAATAGAAAATGCATTCAAGCACGTTTCAAGGCTTCCGGGGCAAAAAGGATATGTGCATTTGGGATGTAAACAAACGGCAAAACAGCTGCATTTTAAGATCGAGAATTCCTATACAGAACAATACAAAATTCCTTCAAAGAATCAAGGGCTCGGACTTGAAAATGTCAAAAAAAGACTCGCGATTCAATATCCTGAAAAACACCAGTTAAACATCATTAAAACCGATTCTGATTTTACGGTAATCGTGGTTTTAGATTTGAAGTAAAAGATTTTGCCGTTTCTGATAGCACAATGTCATGAAATTAAAAGATTTTAGATTGAAGAGTAACGATTGCAGATTTTTGATTGGGTATTGATAAGGGTGGAATAGGATCTATTTTCCTGAATTTCACATCTCAGAAATCAAAAATCAGCAATCATTTTAACTATTGGGTTTAATGAAGAACAGTAAAAAAATAAAGAAGAAAAAATCTGCCTGATCTGCGAGATCTGCGGGAAAAAATAAAAAAATAAAATATGAAAATGAAATGTCTTGTTATCGACGACGAACCTATTGCAAGAAACGGAATAGTAGATTTTGTTTCTAAAATTGATTTTCTTGAAGTCGCAGGTACCTGTGCGTCCGCATTAGAAGCCACTTCGTACATTCAGGAAAAAGAAGTCGATTTGTTGTTTCTGGATATTAATATGCCGTATCTCACGGGGCTGGAATTTCTGGAATCGCTGGACAATCCGCCTTTGGTTATTTTTACGACAGCTTATTCTGAATATGCTCTTGAAGGGTATCGTTTGCAGGTGGTCGATTATTTATTAAAACCCATTACGTTTCAGCGTTTTTATCAGGCTGCTTTAAAAGCAAAACAATGGCATCAGATGCTGGGTGCGCCAAGGCAGAATCAATTAGATCCTTATTTGTATGTGCGTCAGGAGGAAGGATTTCAAAAGATCTCCTGGCTCGATATTCTCTATATCGAGGGAATGCAGAACTATGCAAAGCTCCATTTTAAAGATAAGGTTCTCGTAATTCATCAAACGATGATCTCTTTAGAAGAAACACTCCCGACAGAAATTTTCTTTAGAATTCATAAATCTTTCCTTGTAAATATTACTCATATTGACTCTGTTTCCGGTGGACGATTATTTATAAAAGGACAAGAACTACCCATTTCAAGAACACGCCGCGAAGCATTACTGAAAGAGGTAGTCTATAAAAACTTATTAAGCCGATGACCCTAGAATTGCCATTTTAGGGCCACAGCTCCGTAAAATGTAGTCGTGAATCTAGGATTAGCCATGTCTTTCTCCTTGAAAATATCCTTAATTTTTCTGTTGGTACTGGAGAAGCTGCGTAAAAGTGTCGATCCTGCCGTTGGTTGCAGTGTCCAGTGTTTGCCAAGCTTAATTTCAGGCTGTATACCGGCGATAATTTGCTGATACCCCAATAGTGATGTTCTGTTATTCACTTTTGTTTCTGCCGTCATTCCGCTTAGTTCGACAACCGCTTTTAAGTCAAAATTGTCTGAGATTCGATATCCAAATTGCAGACTTTCCGGAAAGGTAATTTTAAAATGCCATGCACCTCTGGACTCCCAGTTGAAATAAATTCCCGGAAGCACCATCGGAACACCAAAACTATTGGTTAGTACAGGCCCCATACCAAATGCCATATTGGGATTGAAATGTTTGATGAAAAACACACCGCCCTGAAGCAATACATCATCTTTGTTAATTTCAACCATATCTGTGTAAACCCCCACAGAAGCCATTATCATTAACGACCAGGTTGGTGAGATAGAACGTAAATGTTTGACTCCGATTTGCGCATTCAGCATTTCATTAGGAAATCCACCCTGAAATTCTACCGGAAGAGACTGAATTTCATAATTCTTGTTTTCCATTTTGGCATAACTTCCGTTTGCAAAAAGAGACCAGAGTTTTGGACGGTTGTATTGGTCCATTTCCAGAGAAAGAGGTATTTCAAAAGCAATTTGCGCCCTTTTGAAATTACTTTCAGCACTTGTTTTAGTACTGTCCATTGGACGGACATAGTTGGAGAACGGAACATAATCAACTTTAAGTTCTCCTGCTATTTTTGATTGCGATTGTGCAGCAATACTAGTCAATAAAAAAAGGAAAAGCTGCGATAGATAAAAGATTGTTTTGTTCATGATTTGATTAATTTTTCTGCGAATTACCGCGTTCTAAACCAATCACGAAAAATCATTTGACTAATGGCAGTTCTCTTTTGACCAATGGTATAAAAAACACCAAACCCGATAGAATTTAACTTCTACCGGGTTCATACCAAAAACAAAAAAATAAATTAAACTTAATCTTTATAAATCAAAACCATAGGCTAAACGTAAAGCAACCTGATTGGTTTTGAATTTATTATAATCCTCATAACGGACACTGATATCAATATATTTGTTGGCATAACCAATTCCCGGTGCCCATAAAAAAGTAGTGTCGTCATATCCGTTTGTGACAGCAAAACCAGCACCTACTTCTCCTAAAACATAAAACTGATCTTCCCAGATAAAAGCTTTAAAACCTGCTTTCGCCGGAATGAATCCAAGATCTTTTGCGTCATTTTTCATAAACAGATTTGTAAAACCTGTTGTTAAGGTTAGCGATGTTTTTTTAGATAAATCGTACTGCAGACGAACATCTCCTCCAAGTGACCATTTATAGTCATTATCCGTCGGGATACCACCATTTAAACCAAAGCCTAATCTAAAACCCTGATTATAATTCTTAATGGTACTGTCCTGAGCGAAAGTGGTATTGGCGTATAAGAAAGCGAAAGCAGCGAGGCATAACATTTTTAAATTTCTCATGACAATCATTTTTGAATTTCTAATATTGTAAAAGTAGTTTCAGGATCTTAACATTCTGTTATATAATTTTTAGGATTTGTTATATAATATCAGGGTCTCTTAAAAAGCACTTAATATTAGCTTATGTTTTTAATCGTAACAAAGAATCCAAAGCTTCTGATTATCTTTGCCGACTAAAAAAGAATCGAAGTGAATTTTAAGCAGTATACCAAAGAGTTTTCATATAATTTAAGATTAGCATACCCCATTATATTAGGAATGGTCGGACACACCCTAATAGGAATAGTCGACAATATAATGGTAGGAAAGTTAGGAAGTACAGAATTGGCAGCCGTTTCGTTAGGAAACAGTTTGATTTTTATCGCCATGTCATTAGGAATTGGTTTTTCGACCGCCATTACACCGATTGTAGCGGAAGGTGATGCCGAAAAAAATGATGGTAAAATTCGTTCTGCGTTTCATCACGGATTGTTTTTATGTATCTTGTTAGGGCTACTGCTTTTTGGAGTTATTGTTTTGGCCAAACCGTTAATGGAATTACTAGAGCAGCCTGCCGATGTAATTGCTCTTGCGAAACCGTATCTGGATTGGGTAGCTTTTTCTTTGATTCCGTTAATTGTGTATCAGGGATACAAGCAATTTGCGGATGGACTTTCGCTGACCAAATATTCAATGTATGCTATGGTTATGGCCAATGTGCTGCACGTTGGAATCAACTACATGCTGATCTACGGAATCTGGATTTTTCCAAAAATGGGAATTATCGGAGCAGCATTGGGGACGGTGATTTCAAGAATATTTTTAGTGATGTTCATGCACATCATGCTTTCGCGAAGAAACGATTTGAAACGTTTCTTTAAAAACTTCAGTTTTAATCAAATCAAAAAGGAAACGCTGAAAAAAATAATCAGTATCGGATTTCCGTCGGCGATGCAAATGCTTTTTGAAGTGGTTTTGTTTACTGCGTCGATCTGGCTTTGCGGAAACATTGGAAAAACCAGTCAGGCTGCCAATCAAATTGCTTTAAGTCTGGCGTCAATGACCTTTATGTTTGCTATGGGATTAAGTGTAACTTCGATGATTAGAGTAAGCAATCAAAGAGGTTTGATGGACTATAAAAATTTAGTTGTGGTAGCGCGTTCGATCTTTTTACTCGCGATTATCATCGAGACATTCTTTGCAATTCTGTTTGTAGCGTTTCATGATTTCCTTCCTCATATGTTTTTGAATATGGAAAACGGAGGTCAGCTTCTGGACAACAACGAGGTAATAGGTATCGCGTCAAAATTACTTTTAATAGCGGCCGTTTTTCAGATTTCTGATGGAATTCAGGTAGTTGTTCTGGGAGCATTACGTGGATTGCAGGATGTGAAAATCCCGATGTACATTACATTTGTTGCCTATTGGGTCGTTGGTTTTCCCATTTCCTATTACCTTGCGGAATATACAGAACTAAAAGCGCAGGGAGTTTGGATAGGACTTTTGGCGGGATTAACGACTGCTGCAATATTTCTTTATCTTAGATTTCATTACCTGACTAAAAAATTAATCAAAAATTCAGTTTCAAATACTTAAATTTGGACTGCAAAAGAATCAGTTGCAGCTAAAAAGAGGATTTAAAAACACTCTGAAACCGCTGCAATCGGTGAGCCAATACATAAAAATAATAAATCAATACAAATGGAATTACCTAAATTTTTACTCGGAGACAATACTGATTTTCCAGATGATATTTTCATCATTCACCTGGATTACCCAAGATTCATTATCAATTTAAAAGATGATGAGGTAGAATTCATGGAAGAAGCAGAAGATCTTGATGAAGCAGAGTTAAATGCTGAAATGGAAGGTTTAATTGTTTTGGCAAACGAGTTTTACGATCGTGAAATAAACCGTTACGAAGAGTAAAGACATACAGAGGTGTGTCTTTAGGATGTACCCCAATCTAAAAACATTTAAATCTTTCTAATGAAAAAATTAAGTTTTTTAAAACCTATCATTAACTTCATCGCGATCGGATTGCTGATTACCACTTTAAGCCGATTATTTTTGTTTTTTATTTTTAAAGACA
The DNA here is from genome assembly GCF_025947365.1 of Flavobacterium sp. N502540. NCBI lineage: Bacteria > Pseudomonadati > Bacteroidota > Flavobacteriia > Flavobacteriales > Flavobacteriaceae > Flavobacterium > Flavobacterium sp. N502540. The sequence goes on along the minus strand of NZ_CP110012.1, from coordinate 546,279 downwards.
GAGTAACAGAAACACCAAATTTCTGGTATATTTTTCCAATTGGACTTCGAATGGATTTGATTTTGCTTTGCTATATGTCTTTCCTGCCGGCAGTTTTAATTACTTTTCTGCCTGATAAAGCATCGAAGTTTACCAATAAATTTCTTGTAATTTATAGTTTTTTATTGCTGTTTCTGATTCTGTTCGTAGAGTTGGCAACGCCCGATTTTGTAAAACAATATGATACACGTCCCAATAAAATTTTCTTAGACTATCTGATTTATCCAAAAGAGGTAGTCGGAATGCTGCTTAAAAGTTATCTGACTTCGATCATTGTAACTTTTTTAATTTTAGGAGTAGTTTTGTATTTTGCCTTCAAAAAAGGAAAAAAATACTTCTACACGAGCAGTGCAGACTATAAAATTAAATTGATGGTTTTTCCGTTATTGGCTTTTTTATTGTTTTTTGGAGCACGTTCAAGTCTTACCTCAAAACGTCCGATCAATGCCAGTAATGCTGTTTTCTCAACAGATCAGCTGACTAATACTTTGGGATTGAATTCTTTTTATACCGTTGCTTTTGCGGCATATTCCATTAAAAATGAAGGAAACACCAAGATGTATGGTAAAATGGAAGAAGCCGAGGCCATTGCCCGTGTTAAAAAATACATGATTGCAGGTCCTGGTGATTTTACAGATGCCGAAATTCCGTTTTTACATGTACAGCAACCAGACACACTTTTGAAGAAACCTTACAATTTAGTTATTTTTCTACAGGAAAGTTTAGGAGCGGAGTACGTTGGAATTTTAGGAGGAAAGCCTTTAACACCTGAGTTTGATAAACTGTCAAAAGAAGGTTTATTGTTTACCAACTTGTATTGTACAGGAACCCGTAGTGTACGTGGAATCGAAGCAGTAGTAACCGGATTTTTACCTTCGCCTTCAGAAAGTGTCGTAAAATTAGGAAACTCGCAGCAAGGATTTTTCACCTTAGCCGATGCGCTGAAACAAAAAGGGTACGAAACCAGTTTTATTTATGGTGGAATGGCGAATTTCGATAATATGGCTTCCTTTTTTAATGGAAATGGATTTCAGGATATCGTAGATCAGGAGGATTTTGAATCAGACGGAAACAAGTATGCTTTTAAAGGAACCTGGGGGTATTCAGATGAGGATCTGGTAACCAAAGCGAATAATTATTTTAAAGCAAAAGGGGATAAGCCATTCTTTTCTTTAATGTTTTCGACGTCCAATCATGAGCCTTTTGAATATCCTGCGGGACGTATCAAACCTTATGATGCCAAACCTGCAACGGTAAATAATGCCATGAAATATGCCGATTTCTCGATTGGGAAATTTTTCGAAATGGCTAAAAAAGAGCCTTATTTCAAAAACACCATTTTTATCGTAATCGCGGACCACAATACCAGAACCTACGGTAAAAACTTAGTGCCAATCAATAAGTTTCATATTCCGGCTCTGATCATGGGACCAGGAGTTAAAAAAGGAACAGTTTACAGTAAATTGGCAAGTCAGATTGATATTCCCCCAACCTTATTAAGCTATTTAGGATTGCCGTTTGAAACTCCGATGGTAGGAAGAAATCTAAACAAATTAGATCCAAAAACACAAGGAAGATCAATTATGCAGTTCAATGATATCAACGCCTTCAGAGTCGAGAACCAGGTCGTAATTATGCAGCCTAATTTGAAACCTCTACAGTTTGAAATCAAAAACGACACCACTTTAATTCCTGTTAAGTTAAATGAAGACTTAGCAAAAGATGCTTTGGCACATGTTATTACAGCAGGAAATTTATATAAAGAAAATAAATATAAACTTAGGGATAAGAAAAAGTAATTTCCAGTTTATTGTAAATAAAAAGCTGCTAAGTATAGAAGTACTTAACAGCTTTTTTTTGTTAAAATTTAAAAATAAGGGGTAACAAAAAATAATTTAATTGATTTATACTAAACCAAAAGGCGTAACCTGAAAAGCCAAAGATAGAGTAGGGACAATTAAATTTATTTATTATGAAAAAATTACCGCAAAAAAAATCTGAAGTATTAAAAGTAATGTTAGTCTTTGTGTCTGCCGCTTTTTTTATAAGCTGCAACAATGAATCTGTTGAAGATCAAAATACTCAATTATCAAACACTGAGCAGCAAAATCAACCCGATACTAAGCGGGTGTATTATACTTATCCAATCGTTGTGCGAGCTTGGGGGGCACATAATGTTGACTGTAGTCAGCCAGAAGGGTTTTGTAATTTTACTATTTACGACACGTACAGAAATTATAACTTTTTTAAGCCACACCCAGATGGAACACCGGTACGTGTTACAAATGATAAAGGAAATTTTGTTATGGAAATTCAAAAAAGTGCTTTAACTCCAGAACATAAAAAAGTATTATTGCGAAATGGAGAAGTTTATGTAATACCTGAAGGACAGACTATAGATTCGGAATTAGTCAAATCTTTAAAATTCAATTCAGACATTTTAGTTCCCGGTAAATATCTTATTCAAGAAAGTGAAGCGACTTATACAATTTCAATTCATGTAAAATAAATGAAATATTTAAAAAAAGCTTTAAGAAATTAGAAGCTGTTTTTATACTCATTTAACAAGAACTGAGCGGCTGCAAAAGGTGATATTTCATCATTTTGCACCGCTTTTTTGATTTGTACCAATTGCCCAATAATCTCAGGATGATTGTAAAAGTTTGATTTCAAATGTTCATCAATGGTTTCCATCATCCAGAACTGATTTTGCTCTTTTCGCCTTTCCTGAAAGAAGCCCGTTGCGCTGGTCGTTTCCGTATAATCAGAAATGGTATTCCAGATTTCAGAAATGCCCTCTTTGGTAATGGCACTGCAGGTAGTAACTTTTGGCTGCCAGTTCGATTTTTTTGGAGGAAACAAATGCAAAGCCCTGTTGAATTCCAGTTTGGCCTGATTGGCTTTTTTGATGTTATCGCCATCTGCTTTGTTGATTACGATAGCATCAGCCATTTCCATAATGCCGCGTTTGATCCCCTGAAGTTCGTCGCCGGCACCTGAAATTTTTAGTAGTAAGAAAAAGTCCACCATGCTGTGAACGGCAGTTTCACTTTGTCCTACACCAACTGTTTCTATAACAATCGTGTCAAAACCTGCGGCTTCACATAAAATAATCGATTCCCTTGTTTTACGAGCTACACCGCCTAAAGTATCTCCCGAAGCGCTTGGTCTGATAAAAGCATTTTCGTCTTTTACAAGTTCTTCCATTCGGGTTTTATCACCTAAAATACTGCCGTGTGAAATAGAGCTGCTGGGATCAACTGCCAGAACTGCAACTTTTTTCCCCAATTGAGTCAGGTAACTCCCGAAAGTTTCAATAAATGTACTTTTTCCAACACCGGGAACTCCAGTGATTCCAATTCGGATCGATTGATTGGCATGTGGCAGACAGCCTTTTATAACCTCGTTTGCTTTTGCAGTATGTTCCGGATTGGTACTTTCAACCAGTGTGATCGCACGACTCAGAGCCGTAATATTTCCGGTTAGTATACCATCAATTAGCTCCTTTGAAGAAGGTTGTTGTCTTCTGTTTTTTTTAATTTGCTGAATAGCAGAAACATTGGTGATTTCTGGAGGAGAAATTCCGGCTTTTTCGTGTAAACTACCTGATCGTTTTTTTGAACCTGACAAAATATACTTTTTGGTAGTGTAAAAGTACAGAAAACAAAAACAGTTTCAAAAAGGATTTTTTTAGCTGCAAAGGTTCAAAGCTGCAAAGGTTCAAAGGTTCAAAGGCACATAGGTACAAAGATACAAAGTGATAAAACCTTTGCCCCTTGTACCTATGTGTCTTTGCGCCTTAAGATTTAGTAAGCTGCTGTAAAACGAACCTGATGATGTTTCGGAGTTTCAGCTTCGTCAGCGATAACGACTGCCAGATCTTCTACAGAAAGAATACTTCTCTGGTCGTCATTAAAAACCGGATTTTCTAAACCTAAGCGGTATTTTCCGGTTCGTCCGGTAGTGATTCCGTGGTGCATTTCAAAAGCAGGACTAAAGAAAGCCCAATCCAGTTCTTTTTCTTCTTTCAAGATATTCAAATAATCTCTTGCTGCTGTGGCTCCCGCATGGTATTCTTTAGGGAAATCAGGTGTGTCAACAGCCTGTAGGCCCGGAGCTACGAATAAACTTCCTGCTCCTCCAATAGTAATAAAACGTTTTACTCCCGATTTTTTCACCGCTTCCTGAATGGCTTTTGATCCGGAAATAAAATCATCATAAATATTTGGATTGGTCCATCCCGAATTGTAAGCATTGATAACGATATCATTTCCTTTTAAAATTTCAGACAAAGCTTCTACATTAAAAATGTCTGCACTTTTCCACGTTGCATTTGAGCTGTCTTTTGGGTTTCTGGCAATAGCCGTAAGGTCATGATTTCTGTTAGCGAGTTCGTTTAAGATTGCGGTACCTACAAATCCGGTTGCTCCAATAATTGCGATTTTCATAATATATAAATTTAATTAGTAATAAAAAATGTTACAGTTTTGTGTAAAAAAATAGTTTTAGAATTGATTAGAAAAATCTTCCAAGGAGATTCCATCTAATTGTAAACTAACTTTTTGATTCATTTCAGCATACAAAGAGCTCAAATTTTGATTGATCTTTTTTCCAACCGGACAATCCGGATTAGGCTGATTTTTGGCATAACCCAGATTGATCGTTTCAAAAGTCATTTCAAATATTTCTTTTAATGTAATTTTCGAAGGATCAACCGACAGTCTTGTACCGCCGTTTTTACCTTCTTTACTTTCAACAACATGATGTGCTTTTAAATTGGCAATTTCTTTTCGCACCAAAACCGGATTCAGATTAATACTTCCTGCAATAAATTCCGATGACAAAAAATCGTTTGGGAATTTAGTGAGCAAAGTTAAAATGTGAATCGTTATGGCAAACTTACCTGAAATCATACTGTAATAAAATATGTTACAAATGTATGATGTTTTTTGAAACAAAAAAAAGTTTTAACTAAAAATTAATTCTATTTCGAAACGATCCTTCAAAGAAGCTCAGGTTAAAGTGATAGAAAATGCAAGTTTTAGTTCGCTGTAACTCCTTTAAAGCTAGATTGTTTTTTGATGGAAGAGAAGTATACCCAGCTAATAAACAAAAGCTGCAGCGGTACTCTGAACCACAAGTAAGAAATGCCTTTTCCGCTATAATTGGCTGTTTGTAAATTGATACTGTGAGCGGCGGCATAGATATTGGCCGGAAGTAAAACGATAAAAAACACGATCAGCAGTTTAGCAGTAAGCACTCTCGTTTTTGGAATTAATAAGCCCACTGCCGCCATGAGTTCTATAATTCCCGTTGCATAAACAATTGCGGTCGGCCAAGGCAAAAAAGAGACCATCATCGCCATTCCCTTGGTAAATACAAAATGACTTACGGCTGTAAAGACAAGCATGACAGCCATGGCAATTCTGGCTGACTGAAAAATTTCAATTTTTTTTGAGATTAGTTTTATAAAAAGCAACGTAATGACAAAAACACCTATTAACACAATTAAAGTTTCCATATCTTTTTTTTAACAAAGTTGCGCAGTAATGCGATTGAAAACAATGAACCTGGGTTAATAAATGCGTTTTCTGATTCTGCTCAAAGCTTGTGGAGTGATGCCAATATAAGAAGCAAGATATTTTTGAGGAATCCTTTGTATGAGCTGTGGCTGTTCTGTAAACAGATTCAGATAACGCTGTTCGGCAGATTCGTTCAGCAGCGAAAGTTCTCTTTTTGTTTTTTTAAGAAACAATCCTTCACTGGCAAAGCGCCCGATGGTATTTCCAATCTTAGTTTCGGCATAAATATCCTGAAGATCTTTGTAAGATATGCGCCAGAGAACAGTTTCTGCGAGGGTTTCAATCGTATAAGTGACAGGTAATCTTGTGATAAACGAATCATAGCCACTCGTAAATTCGCCATCGAATACAAAAGTAAAAGTACGGTCGTGATCCTGACCGGGAATGTAATATCTTACCAATCCTTTTTCGACAAAAGAAAGATAATTTTCGATGGTACCCGCTTTCAGTATTGGAGTTTTCTTTGGAAATTCTTCCCGAATGAGCTTAGATGAAAAAAAATTCCATTCGGCATCTGAAAGTTTTGCCATTCGTTCAAAATTGTCTCTTATCGATTGCATTTGTTTTTGAAATTAGATCTTAAAAGTAGCAAAAAAATGAGAGAAGCAGTCTGATTTGTGTGATGCATCCAATAATAAATGTCTATTTTTGTGACTACTAAATGATATGAGCAACTTTATTCAAATATTTTTATTTCTTGCACTGGGTTTACTTTTACAACGCATAAAGCAATTTCCAACTCACCTTTATAAGGTTTTAAATAAGGTCGTTCTTTATGTCTGCCTGCCCGCGATTACTTTGTATCATATTCCGAAAATAAAATGGAGCAATGAATTACTGTTCCCCATACTGTCGGGCTGGATTGGTTTTCTGTTGGCTCTTGTATTTTTTCATTTTCTGGGAAGAAGATTAGGCTGGTCAAACAAACTGATTGGCTGCCTGATTTTAACAGCGGGACTATGTAATTCCTCTTTTTTAGGGTACCCTATAATTGAAGCTCTGTTTGGTAAAAAAGGATTGGAAACTGCAATTCTTGTAGACCAGCCGGGAACGTTTGTGGTGGTTTCTACACTAGGAGTTTTTGTAGCAGCTTTTTATTCTAAAGGAAGCGCGGATGCTCTAAGTATTTTAAAAAAGATCATCTTATTCCCTCCGTTTATTACTTTTTTAGTGGCCTGTTTGCTGAATGTTCTCCAATACGATTTAGATACGAATGTTCAGTCTGTTTTAGTTAAAGTGGGGAGCCTTGTGACTCCTTTGGCCTTACTTTCGGTTGGATTACAGCTTACTTTTGATCGAAAAAGCCAGCACTGGCAATTTTTGCGCCTCGGACTTTTCTTTCGGCTAGTAGTAGTTCCGTTTGTTATTTTGGTTTTATACGTTTTTATTTTAAAGCAGCATTCCGAAGCCGTTAAAATAACCATTATGGAAATGGCCATGGCTCCCATGATTACAGGTGCGATCTTAGCGTCGACTTATGGATTGAAACCGAGATTGAGCAGTATGATGATTGGTTTCGGAATCCCGATTTCATTTATTACCCTTACAATTTGGTATTGGATTCTGAGTTTAATTTAGTTTTAAATACTAATTAGATAGAGAATGTAGAACTTTAACTTTTTTTTAGAAAATCGGTGTTTTCTTTGTGCTTTTTTTGACTAATTTTAGAGAAACTAAAAAATATATTATTATGTCAACATTAAGATTAGGAGATATTGCTCCGGATTTTCATGCAGAAACAACCGAAGGGCCAGTTAAATTTCATGAATGGTTAGGTGATTCCTGGGGTGTTTTATTTTCGCATCCTTCAGACTTCACTCCGGTTTGTACTACCGAATTAGGAACAGTTGCCAATTACCTTCCGGAATTTACCAAAAGAAATACAAAAGTTATCGCGTTAAGTGTAGATGGTTTAGACTCACATTTAGAGTGGATCAAGGACATTAACGAAACTCAGAATACAACGGTTAATTTTCCAATCATTGCAGATGAGGATAAAAGAATTGCGACTTTATACGATATGCTGCATCCAAATGCAAGTGATAAATTTACAGTGCGTTCTGTATTTGTAGTGGGTGCCGATAAAAAGATCAAACTTACTTTAACCTATCCGGCTTCAACCGGAAGAAATTTTGACGAGTTACTACGTGTTATAGACAGTTTGCAATTAACGGCCAATTATAGTGTAGCCACTCCCGCCAACTGGAAAGACGGAGAAGATGTGGTGATTACACCAGCTGTTCCGGATAGTGATATTCCTGCGAAATTTCCAAAAGGATACACACCAATAAAACCTTATTTGCGTATCACACCGCAACCTAATAAGTAAGGTTCTGAGAGACTAAGGTCCTGAGGGACTTATTTTTTTAGTCATTGCGATTTAATAAAGATTCCGAGTTTTTAAGAGTTTTTTCTTAAAGGTTCGGAATCTTTATTTTTTCCGGATTCCGGAATCGAATAATAATTTTAGGATTATACTGTTTAAAGTAGATGCGAAAAGTGATTAATGCTCCGCTTATGAAACGAAAGTTACCAACTATTGAATTGTTTTTCGCAATAAAAGATTTGTATTGTAAGTTCGCTGTATGAATGCTTAAATAAGGGATTCTTTATATTGGTTACGATTGAAATCTGAATTACACCAAAAGGTTTGAATCTAATTTTCAGTTTGTGAGAATCGATAATAAAAGCAACATCCTTATGGTATTCGAAAAAAAGTAATTAAACCCCAAAATAATATGATTTCTAAAACAAACTTAAAAACGATCGGTTCGCTCGTAATTATGCTATTTCTTTTCAATAGCTGTGATAAGGGAGATAGTCCTGTTGATTCTGAATCAAAGACACCTGAGACTACAGATCCCGAGACACAGACACCTCCACCAGCTGTTACCACAAACCTGAGTATAGAATCCTCCAATACGTTTGGAATTTTAAAATTATCACAAGACGATTTTAATTACTGGAACAGTCATACGGTAGATGAAACAGCGACCGTAGAAAAACTTAAAACGCTTTGTAAAACTGAAATTTATCCGGTTTTGAAAGATGATTTTGATTTTATTGTGATCGTATTAAATAATGCAACAAGTACTCCTCCTGCTGGAATGCCTTATGGTATTTATCAAAGGGTGAAAAATGATACACAGGGTATCGGACTTAGTCTGTCAGACAATACAAAAGATTATGGTTCTGCGGGTAAACTGCAAGGAGTTTATTTTCTTTATCTAAATAATATTCAGGGAGGACCTATTTTACATGAGATGTTTCACCGATGGGCCAATTATGCCGTTCCGCAAGATTATGCATACCATTGGGATAAAGTAAAAGGAATACTAAGCGGAGTATCCAATAACATTGCTGATATTGAATTGTATCTTGCAGGAGCGATTCCCGCCTCGGAAATTAAAGATGCCGAGAGTCTGGCTATTTATAATGATCCCCGTTTTACCAATAAAACAAGAATTCCGAACAGTACTAATTCGCAAAAAAGTTTTAAATCGCTTTTGGTAGTCATGAATCCCACAACTCTGACAGATGCCGAAATAAAATCATACAAAGATCAAATTGCTAATGTCACCCGTACACCTGCACAAGGAGTCACTACAGGCTATCAGAATTTGTATAATAAAAGCAGGGGATTGCTAACGTTAACCATAGGTAATTTGGATAAATCCAAAAAATAAAATTGAATTATGACTAAAAAATACAATACGAATTGTAAAGGCAATGTTACAAAAAAACAAACCTTATTAATGAAGTATACGCCACTTGCCTTTTTGCCTGTTTTATTTTGTGTCTCTTCCGTGCTATTTTCTTGTAGTCATGATAATTTGGAGGAAAAGAAGGATCCTACGACGGAAAATCCTAAACCTGATGAAGAACTTCCAAAGCCGGATACTCCAAATAGCCCAGGGAATAATGCAGGGCTTAAAGACCTTATAAGTAAACAGCAATTTCTGGAGTTGTTCCCTTATCGTTACGGAGCAGAGCAGAGCAATAACTGGATAGTGAATCCTTCAAAAGATTTTTATACCTACGATGCGCTAATGAAAGCAGTTGATCTTATGGCAGACCTAAAGGTTGTTATCGAAAGAAAAGGTTGGTTTCAGAAAATAACCCGTACTAAAAAATCGACCAATGAGACAAAAGTGATTAAAGAAGATGCTGATTTCAGTGCTTCCTGGAACAATAATACCGTAGTTAGACAAGAAGTTGATTATGCAGATTTTATAAGCATTGGTTCTTTGGAAGTACGAAAAAGAGAACTAGCCGCTTTTCTTGCTAATATATCTCATGAAACTACGGGGGGCTGGTCAACGGCACCAGGAGGAGCCTATTCATGGGGCTTGCACTTTCGTGAAGAGGTAGGCTATGATGAAAATAGCACGACAGGTTACAGAGAGGAGAATAACGTGAATTATCCCCCAGTGGCAAAGAAATCCTACCATGGGCGAGGACCCATACAGTTGAGTTGGAACTATAATTATGGACAGATAAGTGAATTTTTATATGCAGATAAAAACGTACTGCTTAAAAATCCTGAAAATGTAGTCAAAGATGCGGCTTTGGCGTTCCAGACTGCCATATGGTTTTGGATGACACCACAGGCTCCTAAACCTTCGTGTCATGCTGTAATGGTTGGTCAGTGGTTGCCAACCCAACAGGATATTAATGAGGGACGTAAACCCGGTTTTGGAGCGACGATTAATATTATCAATGGTGCTTTAGAATGCAATAAAGCAGATAGTGATAAAACACAATCAAGAAGAGGTTTTTATCAAAGATATTTAACGGTTCTTAACACCAGCGATCCTAATTGCGAATGTCAATGCGATAAAATGCAACCGTTTAAATAAGGTATTATCTGGTTGAAACAGAATATAAAAAAGCTCCAAACATTTTTTTGTATGGAGCTTTTTTTCTTGGGATCTCAGAATCTTAGTGACTTTTGACCAATTCGGCCATTTTCTTTTTATCTCCTACAACCCAAAGAATATCATTTTTTTCTAAAATTAAGCTTGATTCGGGATTCAGAAGCCTATTCCCATTTCGCTCAATTCCAACCACCATACCATTGGTTTTTGTACGGAATTGACCAATGCTTTTTTGTACAAAATCTTCGGGAGAGACTTCAAATTGGCGTAAAACAATATCCGTTTCTGCTACTTTTTCCGGAGCCTCGATTTCATTTTGATTGAGGTATTTATTGAATTCAGTAACCTGAGCATCGGTACCAATAACACAAATTTCATCACCGGGGAACAGACGCTCATTTTTAGTTGGAATTGGAATTGTAATATCTCCTCGTTTGATGTAAGCAATATTGATTCCCATTGATTCCCGAATACGCAGTTCTTCTAAAGTTTTACCCACTAAATTAGATTCTGTCCCAATATCAAAAAAAGACATGTGACCGTCCCATGGCATTAAATTAGCGTAACGTCTATCGATTTTTTTGTTTTCGCGATCATTTAAATTTTTAAGAAAATGACTTTCAATTTTATGGTATTGTTCGTTTAATTTTTTAGGGAATATTTGATAGACTACGATGGCAATAACCAAAGCAATAAAGGCAACTAAAGGAGAGAAGAAGATGTTTAGTAAAAATCCAATTAAGAACAATCCGAGACTCATTCTAATCAGAATCAGCATCAATATTGCACCACGGTATTTTCGTTCTTCCCATAAAGAATCGACTTCTTCTACTGCCACTCTTCGAAGGGAGAGTGCCCATAAGAACGGCGCAATAATGACCAGAGTGATAAGAGCCGCCAATGCATTTCCGAATCTTGTTTCTGCAACTAAAGGCGCAACAAATTTTACCGATAATAAAATAATTGCTGTGATAATAATAGTGTGCAGAACGATTTGAATGATATAAGCATTAAGCACTTTTTGCCAAACACTTACGGATTTTATTGCCTGTGCATTGACACTGTAACGATTGATGTTTTTAACCCATCTTTTAGGAAGTTTTCGTTCCAGAAAATCAGAAAATGGCACGGCATATTTGACCATAAACGGCGTTGTAAAAGTAGTGATGGCCGAAACAGCAACCACTACCGGATATAAAAAGGAGCTGGTTACATTTAGTGTCATTCCCAATGTAGCAATGATAAACGAAAACTCCCCGATTTGAGATAAACTCATCCCTGTTTGTACAGATTGTTTTAAAGGTTGTCCGGCCAGTAATGCACCAATAGTCGAACTGACAGACTGGCCTATGATCGTCACAAAAGTTAAAATAGCAACTGGCAGTGCATGCGTGTATAACATTTTAGGGTCGATAAGCATTCCAACTGATACAAAGAAAATAGCTCCAAATAAATCTTTTACGGGTTTTATAAGATGTTCGATGTGTTCTGCCTGAGTAGTTTCGGCAATGATAGATCCCATGATAAAAGCACCCAAAGCAGGTGAGAAACCTACATTTGCGGCAAAACTTACCATTGTTAAACAAAGGGCAAGCGAAATAATCAGCAGCATTTCATCCGTTAGTAAATGTTTGGCTTTTTTAAGTAAGGTTGGAATAAAAAAGATTCCACCCAGAAACCATACAGTCAGGAAGAAAATCAGTTTTAGTACAGACATCATCAGTTCACTTCCTGAAAATTGCTGACTTACTGCAATGGTTGAAAGTAATACCATCATCAAAATAGCAACAAGATCCTGCACAATTAAAGACCCGATTACAATTCCGGCAAATTTTTGAGCTTTTACGCCTAGTTCATCAAAGGTTTTCAGGATAATGGTTGTTGAAGAAATAGAGAGGATGACCCCTAAGAAGATACTATCCATCTGTTCCCAGCCCATCCAGCGCCCGACCATATAACCCATGACGACCATCGTTATAATTTGGGTAATAGCCGTTATAGAAGCGGTTCCGCCAACTTTCATTAGCTTTTTAAAACTAAATTCAAGACCTAAGCTAAATAGTAAAACTATTACACCAATTTCTGCCCAAACTTCAACACTTTTCATTTCAGTAATGGTAGGAAAGAAATCAAAATGATTTCCGGCCAAAAAACCCGCAATTAGATATCCTAAAACCAGAGGCTGCTTGATTAGTCTAAACAACAGAACAGCAATCCCTGCAGTCAGCAGGATGAGACCTAAGTCGCTAATTAAAGGTTGTAAGTGGTGGGTAGATGCGGTGGCGGCGTTTAATGCGATCATAGAGTAGTGTTTTTTGTTAAGAAAATCATCCGGCTTTTTGTTTCAGTGTTTTGCTAAAAAAGATACGGCGTTTGGAAATAACAGTTTTTCATGGCAAATAAATTCACTGAACTCCTTTGAAAAATAAAAGTGGAGTGAATCAGCAGGACTAATTTTTTTAATACAATTTGTAAATAAAAAAAGCTATCGATAAAGATAGCTTTTTTTGAGAAAATATTTTAGGTTTTCTTTAAATTCCCACATAATTACTAGGGGTAATGGCTAATAATTCGGCTCTGACAGCATCAGAAACTTCTAAAGTTGCAATAAAATTATGAATGGCATTTTTGTCAATTGCTTCATTTGTTCTGGTTAAACCTTTCAAGGCTTCATACGGATTTGGATAAGCCTCACGACGAAGGATTGTTTGAATTGCTTCGGCTACAACAGCCCAGTTTTTCTCTAAATCTTCAGCAAATTTGGCTTCATTCAGCAATAGTTTGTTTAAACCTTTAAGAGAAGCTTCAAAAGCAATAATGGTATGTCCCATTGGAACTCCGATATTACGTAAAACGGTGCTGTCTGTTAAATCACGCTGCAATCTCGAAACCGGTAATTTTGCGGCTAAATGCTCAAAAATAGCATTCGCAATCCCTAAGTTTCCTTCTGAATTTTCGAAATCAATAGGGTTTACTTTATGGGGCATAGCAGAGGAACCAATTTCTCCTGCTTTGATTTTTTGTTTGAAATAATCCATCGAAACATAGGTCCAGATATCGCGATCTAAATCGATAATGATCGTATTGATTCTTTTTAAAGCATCGAAAAATGCAGCAAAATGGTCATAATGTTCGATTTGAGTGGTAGGGAAGGAGTGGTGTAAACCAAGATCCGTTTCTACAAATTTATTACCAAACTGTTTCCAGTCGATTTGTGGGTAAGCTACATGATGTGCGTTGTAATTTCCGGTTGCACCGCCAAATTTAGCCGCAAACGGAATATTAAACAACAAACGCATTTGTTCTTCTAAACGCTCTACAAAAACTAAAATTTCTTTTCCTAAACGAGTAGGTGAAGCAGGCTGTCCGTGTGTGCGTGCCAACATTGGAATAGCGGCCCATTCTACGCTTAGTTCTTTCAATTTAGAAATTAAAGCAATCAACGATGGCATATAAACCTGCTCAAACGCTTCTTTTGTTGAAAGCGGAATCGCAGTGTTGTTAATATCCTGAGAAGTTAATCCGAAGTGAATGAATTCTTTGTATTGAGATAAACCCAGTTTTTCGAAAGCATCTTTGATAAAGTATTCTACGGCTTTTACGTCGTGATTGGTTACTTTTTCGGTTTCTTTAATCCAAAGAGCATCTTCAGTAGAGAAATTTTTATAGATGTTTCTTAAACTTTCAAATAGATCAGGATTTACGTCTGAAAGCTGTGGTAAAGGTACCTCGCATAAAGCGATGAAATATTCAATTTCAACCAGTACACGGTATTTGATTAAAGCTTCCTCAGAGAAAAATGGCGCTAATGAAAGGGTTTTATTTCTATATCTTCCGTCAATTGGAGATATAGCATTCAATTCGTTTAAAGTAGTCATTGTTATGTTGTTTGTTCGAAAGGCACAAATATAAACAGAATTTGTGGATAAAAAAGGATAGTTCTTAGTCTTTAGTGATTAGTCCTTAGTTGTTTGTTTTATTCTTGAGGCTATGGACTAAGGACTAATCACTAAGAACTTAAAAATTAAAGCCAGATTCTAAACGATCTCTTAAAGTTGCTACACCTTTTGAAGCTACTTCGGCAATTACTTCTACTTTATTACGGAGGTTTGGGATGCTGATTGGATTTGGATCAATATAGAAAACAGGTGTGACAGAGGGAGTGTATGAAATTAATCCTGCCGCGGGATATACTTGTAACGATGTTCCGATAACGGCAAAATAATCGGCTGTTTCGGTAATGTCGATGGCTTCTTCAAGAGCAGGAACGTCTTCGCCAAACCATACAATATGAGGACGAAGCTGATGTCCGTTTTGGTCCAGATCACCGGTATAAAGGTCTTCTGCCCAGTCTAGAATTAAATTGCGATTTTGAGTGCTTCGTACCTTTAGTAATTCTCCATGTAAATGCAGGACTTTGGTGCTTCCGGCACGTTCGTGTAAATTGTCTACATTTTGAGTGATGATGTGCACATCAAAATCACGTTCTAATTCGGCTAGAATGGTATGCCCTGAATTGGGTTCTACCTCCTTAAGCTGCTGGCGTCTTTTGTTGTAAAAGTCCAGAACCAATTCCTGATTTTTTCTCCATCCTTCAGGAGTGGCAACTTCCATCACATCATGACCTTCCCATAAACCATCACTGTCACGAAAAGTTTTGATCCCGCTTTCAGCACTAATCCCGGCTCCGGTTAAAACCACTAATTTCTTTTTCATTGTATTGTAATTAAAGGATAAAAATAGTGATTTCCTCATTTAGTTTCGGAATAGCTGCATTACCATTTTTTTATAGTTTAGATAACCGATAAAAGCGTATTTATACTTATTGTTTCGGTCTTACAAATTATCTAGTTTTAGTGAGCAATAAAAGAAAAGAGTTTTAAAATGATTTTAATACAATTTACGGGATTATCGGGTTCGGGTAAAACAACATTAGCTGAAAATGTTCGACAGCTTTTAATCGAAAAAAAGTATAAAGTCGAGATAATTGATGGTGATGTATATCGGAAAACCATCTGTAAAGATCTGGGATTTTCTAAAGAAGACCGCTGTGAAAATGTCAGACGTCTTTTTAATGTCGGACGAAATTTTGTTGTATCAGACACGATCGTTTTGATGTCAGTTATAAATCCATATGAAAATCTGAGAAACGAATTGCGCAATCATGAATTTGTCAGAACTGTATATTTAGATTGTTCGATCGATAATTTAATCGAAAGAGATCCTAAAGGACTGTATAAAAAAGCATTATTATCGGATAATGATCCTGATAAAATAAAGAATTTTACAGGAATAAGCGATATTTTTGAAACTCCGCTACAAGCAGATTTAGTGCTGAAAACCGATATAGAAACCGTTCCTGTTTCGACTCATAAACTGTATCATTTTATTTTAAACAGTTTACCTGATTTGGTTTAACCTTTAAAATCGGGTTTCCGAATTGTATTTATTTTACTTATTTCTTTGATGATAAAGCGTTTGTAATTTTTTATATTTACAAGCCCCAAAGTATACTGTCTAATTTAATTTTTTAATGCCTATGAACCCTTCTTCGAGTAAACTCCCAGTTTCTTTTTCGATAGATAAACTACAAAAAGACCTTGAAATATGTGAAAATGATCTATGGACGCCTCACTTTAACACAGGTGATTATAGCGGTAATTGGACAAGTGTATCCTTAAGGTCACAGTCGGGTTTGATAAACGATATTACCTCTTTTGCGAATAAAAGTTATAAAAATACAGAGTTATTAGACAGATGTCATTACTTTAAAGAGATCATGGATTGGTTTCAGTGCGAAAAGGAAGCCGTACGATTATTAAGGTTAGGCCCTCAAAGCAAAATAAAAGAACATACAGATAACGATACCTCATACGAAGAAGGTTTTTTTAGAATTCACGTTCCTATAATTACAAATTCTGAGGTACTTTTTTATGTAGATAAAAAATTGGTTCCCATGAAAATAGGAGAGTGCTGGTACGCTAATTTTCAGCTGCCGCACAGTGTGGAGAATAAAAGTTCCGAGGCACGTATTCATCTTACGTTGGATTGTCTGCGAAATGACTGGTCCGATCAATTGTTTGCTGAAATGGGCTTTGATATTCATTATACTCCAAAAAAAGAACAATATTCTGATGAGGTAAAACAGCAGATTATTGCAGAACTTTCCCGAAACCCGTCGGCAGCAGGAGCTCAGATTATTGCCGATTTACAATCATAATAAATGCCGAAAAATGGAAAACATGAATCATCCTTTACTAAATTGGATTCCCTATAAGTTAATAGAAAAAGAAAATGAAGTTTATCTGGAATGGCTGTACCTGGCGGATAAAAGATATGTCGATCCTTTTTTTGATGAAACCATTTCGAAATGTAAAAGTCATGCTTATAATTCAACATCATTTAAAATTGTTAGTAGGGTAGAAAATTTAGTAGACTGGTCAAACGAATTAGTTTCGGCAGATCTAAAATCACTCGTATTTCATGTGTCCCGATGTGGTTCTACAATGCTGAGTCAATCGCTGGCAACTTCGAAAGAGAATATTATGATTTCGGAAGCACCTCTTATCGATGAAATTTTAAGAAGTCATAATTTTGGAACAGATAAAAAAAGCGAGCTTTTACAATCGGCTTTGAAATTCTTAGGTCAAAAAAGATTTCCGGAGCAAAAGAATTTAATTGTAAAATTAGATGCCTGGCATATTTTTAAAGCCGGATATCTGAGGTCAATATTTTCCGGGCTGCCTTTTGCTTTGCTTTTTAGAAATCCGGGTGAAGTCTTAAAATCGCATCAAAAAATGATGGGGATGCACATGGTTCCGAATTTATTGCCACCTGATGTTTTTGGAATCTCTGCTAAAGAAATTAGCGAGATCAGTTTCCAGCAATATGGAGCCTTGGTCTTAGGGAAGTATTTTCAGGGTTTTCTGGATTTTTATGAAACAGATCAGAATGTCGTAAAACTCAATTATAACGATGGTATGAAAAGCGTCATCGAAAAGTTCATATCTTTTATTAATATTGATTACAGTACCGATGAACTTGAAAAAATGTATGAAAGACTCAACAGACACTCTAAAAATGAAAATGCCGTTTTTAAAGGCGATTCGTTCAAAGAAGAAGTTCTGGAGGTCGATTTGACATTGGTAAACAGTTTGCATAAAAAGCTGGAGAATATTCTTCTGGAGGATGTAACAACTTGAAAATAGTTTTTATTTTTTCTTTCTGTTTTATTTAAAATGTATTTTTGTGGCAAATTAAGATTGAAATGATTGATTTAGATTACCTCGCTTTCCTTGAAAATATATTAACAGACAATCGCAAAGAACGATTTTTGGATGTTCTGGCCAATCGCACCAAGCATTTTACAGTTGCTGTAGAAGATGTTTTTCAGATGCACAATACAAGTGCCGTAATGCGCAGCTGTGAGGTTTTCGGGATTCAGGAACTTAATATTATTGAGCAGCGTTTCGGAAAAAGAATCGATAAAGAAATCGCTCTGGGGGCACAAAAATGGGTTGATATCAATCGTTTTGATACCGTAGATGGCTGTATAACTTCTTTGCGAAACCAAGGATATCAAATTATTGCGACAACTCCGCATGAAAATGATTGCTTAATTCAGGATTTCGATATCACAAAACCAAGTGCCTTATTTTTTGGAACTGAAAAAGACGGATTATCTCCTGAAATTCTGGAAAAAGCAGATGGTTTTCTTAAAATTCCGATGGTAGGTTTTACAGAAAGTTTAAATATTTCCGTTTCGGCAGCCATCATTATTCAAAACCTGACCAACCGATTGCGAAATTCAGATATCAAATGGCAATTGTCAGATGAGGAAATCCTGGAGAAACGTTTACTTTGGGCTAAAAACTCCATCAAAGATATTAAACGAATCGAAGCCAGATATTATGAGGATAATCCCCGATAAAAAATAGTTAGCCACGAATTCACGAATTTTAGTAAAAATGTATTCTTGAATTCAGAGCAAAAAAAACTTTGCTCCTCTGAGCCTTTGCCGCTTTGAACCTTTTGAAGATAATAGCAGATAAAAAAAATAGCCACGAATTCACGAATTTTTAAAAGCATTCGTGAATTCGTGGCTAAAAACTTTGCAACTCTGAGCCTTTGAAGCTTTGTACCTCTACAAAATCATCTTCCAAAAGAATCATAATTGTCTTCGGCGTATTTTTCAAAGCGTTTTAATAATACAATGTTATCTTTTTCGGTACTGGTTAGTTCATTGTTTACGTTGTCTGAAACAGGAATATACCATTCTACACTATCAAAAAACTGACGAACTGTTTTTGTTTTAAAAGTCAGTCCATGTCTTGCGAAAATGGTGTTTCTTAGAATCTCTAAATCAATTTTTTTTAAATTTTTTAAATCTGATTCTTTTAATTTTTGCGTAGACGAATTTATCGTCATAATACTTTCTGATGCTGCTCTGAATACTGCTTCTATGTAGGTTTCAGCTTCTTCTCCCTCTAAATTGGTTACTTGTTCTTCTCTTGGATTTTCATAATCAATATACATTCCGTCTTTCGGAAGCATCACATTAGGATCATACTTAAATTCTTTTTTAATAAGTTCAAATTTCCTTTTAGAGACTTCTTTTTTAGGATTATTGGCCACCCAGATTCCGGTTAAAAGAGTGTCATTTTTGATCTCAAAATCAAAAACACCGTCATTTTTATCATCACCAGGTTCTTTAAGTATAAAACGAAGGGTGCTTCCTTTTGTCGTCATTGTACCTGTGAGAGGTCTGCTGTTTCCGGCAACAATACTTTGTCCTATAACTTTTGAGGATGTGATTTTTTTGATGACAATATTAATTTTATTGATATAATTTTCTTTTTCAGGTCCTGTGGTATCGCGTTCTAGAATTGTAAAATCACCTACATAAGAGCCATATAAATCGGTTCTGATTTCTTTAGGCAGATCTTTGGTAATGTCTTTTGTTATTTTTTTCTCTTTAGAATTACAGGAAAAAAGTAATATTGACACTAGTAGACAAAAAAGGTTTTTCATTTTTTTAATTGGTTATAAAGATAATACTCAACGATTAATAAATTGGGGATCCAACCCAGCCAAGCAATAATCTGATACAAATCCATTGGTGCGGGATGAAACAAATATACAAGAATAACCTTCCAAAAACGTAATGTTACAGCAGAAAAGGTTAGAGCAAAACTTCGTAACATAAATGCCTTATGTTGCTTAATCTTTTTGTTTTTTATAGAAGTAGAACCTTTAAGAGTGAAGTAAAACCAATAAATTGACAAGGCAACAAAAGAGATCTTAGCGAAAAGTCCGCCGTTGGCGAAAAGACCGATAAATAATCCCGACGGGGCACTAAAAAAGAGCACTGTCAAAACATAAAATTTTCCAATACTTCGATGAGTTGCAGGATATTTTTTTAATAGAGTGTCACTGAATTGGAAAAATCCGCTGAGCAAAACAAAAATTGCCGAATATACATGTATGTAAAAGAAAGTAATGTAAAATGGAATTTCAGAAACTTCAGTCTGCTTGATTTGAAGAAATGCAATGTTTTTTTTTAGTGGAACATATTGTAATGTCAGCTGTAACATTAAAACAAAGAAGTAACTAAAAAGGAAAGTCCAAATTAATTGCAATGAAAACCGAAAATTCTTTTTCAATCTTTTTTTTTTGTAAAGGATTTATTAGCTTCCAAATATAAAAAAATCCCCAATCGTAAAAGCGATTTAGGTTAGCTATTTTCAAAATTCCCTTTAAAAAATTAGCCACGAATTCACGAATACTTTTTAGAAAATTCGTGAATACGTGGCTAAAAAACTTTGTCCCTCTGAACCTTTGCAGCTTTGAACCTCTACAAAATCATAAATTTTCAAAAAGAACATTCGTGAATTGCTTCGCCTGTTCGCTATCGCTTGGGTCGTGGTTAAAAAACTTTGCTCCTGTGAACCTTTGCTCCTGTGAACCTTTGCAGCTTTGAACCTTTGCAGCTTTGAACCTCAGAGATTTAAAACCTCTTACAAAGTATAATTCAAATTAATACTCCATCTGTAATTGGCTTCCATATTACCATTTGATAGGTTCTGAGTAATTGGCAGCATCGCATTTACACCAATTGAAAACTTGTCTTTTCCGGCTTCGAGACCAAATTTTCCAAACAAAATATCGCCGGCAGTATTGGGTAAATTCAGATTATGTTGTTTATTGGTTTGATAAAGTTCGCCTGCCAGGCCGGCTTGCGGAACAATCTGAATTGATTTTGTATCAAACAAATAAAAGAAAGTGGCAGCATAATTAAATTGGTCACCGTACTGATAATTTTTGTTGTTTTGGGTTTTAAAAATATAATTCAGCGTCGTATTTAGTCCCAGATTTTTGCGTTTTACCACATACTCAGTGGCCAACGGAAAATCCCAGCTCCCGGTTCCCAATTGAAAACTTTGGTTAACACTTCCTGCGTTATTAGCTTCTGTAAATTTTCCGGTCGGAATTTTAACACCACCGCCAAGGCTTATTTTATGTGTAAAAACGGTACTGTCTTTTTGAGTTTCAAAAACCGTGTACAAAGCCATCACTGTAATATCACCCAAACCGGCAATACTTTCAGTTCCTGCAGTTAATTGTCTTTCATGAAAATGATACGGAATCAATGCCGAAATTTGTACTTTTTCTGTAATCGGTATACGTGCCCATGCCTGAACAGTATTGAAATTTTCGTCAATCCAGGGAGAGTTTGCAAAGATTCCATCACGGCTGGTATAACTTTGTCTGAAATATCTCAGACCTACAAAATTATTGTTCAGCATAGAGCTAAATCCCATGCTTCCGCCACTTGCCGAACAACCACAGGCATCACAATCAAAATCTTCCATCAAAGCCATACGCTGAAAAGTGAAGGCAGAAATACTATCTTTTGAAGTAAAACTAAAAGCTGATAAACCAGTCAAAAGGGTGAACATTACTATTATCTTTTTCATTTTAATTATTTTTAGAAGCTAATCCCGCTTTCGGCTTTATCTTTTCGGGTGAAGAAAAATCACCCAAAAAGGATACCGCCTCTATCGGGGCTAGGACTTCGGTTTTCATTATGTTTTTTGTCGCGGCTTATACATTTCTGCAAAGCAATAACCTGCGGCCGTATTTTTAAAATTCTGCAAAACGTTTATCGGTTAGATATTCCGTATCGGTCAGTGTTTTCAGAAATGCTATGATTTGCTTTTTATCGGTTTCGGAAAGTGTGATTCCAAATTTTCCGTTTTGTTTTAATATCGGATCCAGAGTTGGCGAGGATTCTATCCCTCTTGCATAGTGATCCAGAACACCTTCCAGAGTTCCAAATCGTCCGTCGTGCATATAAGGTCCGGAAACTTCTACATTTCGTAAACTGGGCACTTTAAATTTGTAATAATCGCTCGCCAGTTCGGTGACTTTGTATCTTCCGACATCATTTACCATTGGGTTTACAGCGAGGCCATTGTTTCGAAACGAATTATCGGTTTGTAAATCAGTAGCATGGCAGGAAGCACATTTTGTTTTGAATAAATCATATCCTGCCAATTCGTCTGTAGTTAAAGTTCCACCGGCTTCTTTACGTCTGTATTTGTCAAATTTTGAATTAGAAGAAGTGACCATAACCATAAACTGCGAAAGTGCTTTCAGCATGTTTTCGGTTGAGATTTCTTTGTCAGTAAAAGCCTGTCCAAATAACTTTTGGTATTCCTTGTCGGCTTTCATCATTTTTAGAATGGCATTCAGATTCCCATTCATTTCTATAATACTCGTCAACGGAATTATAGGCTGCAGGTCCAAATGATCCGCAGAACCATCGTACATAAACATAGACTGGTAAGCCAGATTTTGAATTGGTGGTGTATTTCGTGTTCCCTGAGCATCGTTAACACCATGACTAACCGTGTGTCCGTGATGGGTGAAGGCATTAGCCTGTATGTGACAAAAGCCACAGGAAACAACTCCGTCTGACGCTAAACGTCCGTCATAGAATAGTTTTTTGCCCAGTTCGAATCCTTTTACCGTTGGAGGATTCTGAGCAATATTGTACGCTAAAGCGGGGAAATTGGAAGGGACTTTAAATTCTAAAGGAATATTTACATATTCTTCTTCCTCATTCGAACAGCTCCATACTAACGGAATCAATAGCCAAAGAAAGTATTTTATTTTCAGCATGATATTTTGAGTGTAAAAAGAGTAAAGAGTATTTTTTCATTGCTACTTGTGCGAATTCGCATAAAGAAGCATTAACTAAATTTTACCGGGATTACTCTTTGATTTGCAGAAGTACCTATGTTTTTTTTCCGTTACCAATATACTCTTGTGTCCATTTTAGCGGACACAAAAGATACGGTATAGTGGATTGTTTAGGTTTTGCCTAAATTTTAGTACTTCTTAAAAAATAAATTAATCGTTGTGTACGTGGTCAACTCTAAACATTGTGGAAATGTTTTGAGTGATTAATGGCAGTTTTGCACCACCCATAATCATTGCACCCATACCGCCCATATTGTTTTCGGAAAGTTTGATTTTGTTCTGACCGTCAATTATTTTAGAAAGATCTGTTATAATATGAACAGCAGGAGTAATGTTAGAACGTACCAAAGCTTTTGTTGGAAAGTCTACAGTTACCTCAGTGTAGTTGTAATCTGTTCCTGTTTTTCCGGTGTGAATCATAAATGGCGTAGCAGTTGTAACCGTTTCAGAGGTAAAAGTACCTTCGAAGGCAAGGAATTTGTATCCGGCAGCCCATGACCACATCATACCGGCAGCATCTGCCTGTGCAAGAAAATCTCCCTGACCCGCAGCACCCAGTTTCCACTGCGCTTCGTCAACTCCGATTCCGAATTTTACTTTCACATAATCACCTGCAGGAACATCTGTTAGTTTAAATTGCTGACCGGCAGCAGTAGATTCGTCAGCAATAAAATAGCTTTTGCTTTTTGGATAGGTAAAAGTCGTTCCGTCCGCTTTTGTGAAAACAACATTGCTCACGATATACTTTACAAGGTTGATTTTTAGTACTTCGTTGTTTGAAGTTATATTGCCCTGTGTGTTTAAAATAAGATCATTTGCGCCATAAGCATTGTCGAATTTTAAAGTGATGTTTCCGTTTCCTGAAACAGTTTCGTTATTGTCATCGTTTGAACAGGAGAATAAAGATATAGATAGTGCTACAATAGCAAGGGCTTTGTATAAAGTATTTTTCATTTTAAGAATTTTATATAATTGTAATTTTAAATTTTTGGGTGTGCGCAAACACATTTTCATTGTTTTTTAGGTACAATGAAAAATCATTTCAATTGGTATTGAAACGGGATTTAAAAATTATATAAAATAGGAAGGAGGGTGAAAAGTAGCGATGGAAACCGAAATAGGTTTTTGGTCTAAAGAAGCATAAATTTTTGCTTTAGATTCTATTGGTGCTACTAATTTAAAATCGGCTGTGGTTGTATTTTGAATGTAAACGATCTCTGATTTTTCTTTCAGGTTGTTTTGCATTTTCTTTTCGTTGTCGGCGTATTTTTTTAAACTTTTCTGAAGTTCGCATCGACCGTTACAGGTGTTAAAAACTAATTTACGCTGCACACAAATCGTTTTTACTATCTCGTCCTGATTTAATTTGAAAGAGGTATAAACAACAAAACTGCCGAATGAGGGCACTAGGAGCATACAGGAAAGAAATATGGTAAATAACTTCTTCAAGAGTAGATTTCGTTGTTTCGAATGCAAAAATACACTATAATCGTTTTTTGAACGAACAAATACTGGTTTTTTTTCAAAAAAATATCCGACACGTTTTTTAGAACCTGTCGGATTTGATAATTGTTTTCGTAAATCGGATGATTTAAAAAGACAAACCCGACAGGTTTTAAATCTGTCGGGTTTACTTAATTAAACGATAGTTCGTTATTATTTAACGATAACCCATTCGCCTGAGGCTACTAAAGATTCCGCTTTTTTAAATTTCATTGTTTCTGTTTTGCCGGTTGCAACTTCCTGAACGGTTACAGTATCATTACGGTTGATTTTTGGCATATCTCTTACAATCGTTTCTGTAACCTGACGCTGTTGTGTTTCTCCGGCTTCACGGTTAATTTCTTCGCTGTTTACGATTTCGTCTTTGCTTAATTTGAAGTTTTCTTTTTGACGTACTTCTTTAGCTTCATGAATTTCAGGAACGTTTTGAGCCGGTAAATCACCTTTGAACAAGAATGAAATAACTTCTCTGTTAACGTTGTCTAACATTCCTCTGAACAAATTGAAAGCTTCTAATTTGTAAATAAGCAATGGATCTTTTTGTTCGTGAACGGCCAATTGAACTGATTGTTTCAATTCGTCCATTTTGCGTAAGTGTTTTTTCCAGGCCTCATCAACGATAGAAAGAGTAATGTTTTTCTCAAAATCGGCAATTAACTGAGCTCCTTGGCTGTCGTATGCTTTTTTCAAATCAGTTACCACATTCAGTGTTTTGATACCGTCTGTAAACGGTACTACGATACGCTCAAAATGATTGTTTGGCTCTTCGTAAACTCCTTTAATGATTGGGAAAGCTTCTCTGGCGCTTCTTTCTGTTTTTTCAGTATAGAAAGCCAAAGTCTCTTTGTATATTTTTCCTGTAATTTCGATGTCTGATAATTTCGTAAAATCAGCTTCAGAAATTGGAGAAGTGATAGAGAAATAACGGATCAGATCAAATTCGAAAGTTTTGAAATCATTAGCTGCTTTATTCTGACTTACGATTAGTTCACAAGTATCGTAAAGCATGTTTGCGATATCCAGTTTCAAACGCTCACCAAACAAAGCATGACGACGACGTTTGTATACTACTTCACGTTGAGAGTTCATTACGTCATCATATTCTAATAAACGTTTACGAACACCAAAGTTATTTTCTTCTACTTTTTTCTGTGCACGCTCGATAGATTTCGTCATCATAGAATGCTGAATTACTTCACCTTCCTGAAGTCCCATTCTGTCCATCACTTTAGCTACTCTTTCAGAACCAAATAAACGCATTAGGTTGTCTTCAAGTGAAACATAAAACTGAGAACTTCCCGGATCTCCCTGACGTCCTGCACGACCACGTAACTGTCTGTCTACACGACGAGAGTCATGACGCTCTGTACCCACGATTGCTAAACCTCCGGCAGCTTTTACTTCCGGTGTTAATTTAATATCGGTACCACGACCAGCCATGTTGGTTGCAATCGTTACTACTCCGGCTTTACCCGCTTCTTCTACAATTTGTGCCTCTTGTTTGTGCATTTTAGCATTCAAAACGTTATGTGTAACGCCTCTCATTTTCAACATACGGCTTAACAACTCTGAAATCTCTACAGAAGTTGTTCCAATAAGAACAGGTCTTCCTGCATTTGATAATTCAGTTACGTCTTCAATTACAGCATTGAATTTTTCACGTGTTGTTTTGTAGATATAATCTTCTTTATCTTGTCTCGCAATCGGACGGTTGGTTGGAATTTCAACAACGTCTAACTTGTAAATCTGCCATAACTCGCCAGCTTCTGTAACAGCTGTACCGGTCATACCACCTAGTTTGCTGTACATTCTGAAATAATTCTGTAATGTAACAGTTGCAAAAGTTTGTGTAGCAGCTTCGATTTTTACATTTTCTTTAGCTTCGATCGCCTGGTGTAAACCATCAGAATAACGACGGCCATCCATGATACGACCTGTTTGCTCATCGACAATCATAATTTTGTTGTCCATGATTACGTATTCCACATCTTTTTCAAAAAGTGCGTATGCTTTTAAAAGTTGAGTAAGAGTGTGAATACGCTCGCTTTTTACTCCAAAATCCTGGAATAATCTTTCTTTCGCTTCTGCTTCACCATCTTTGTCTAATTTTTGCTTTTCAATAGCGGCAATTTCAGTTCCGATATCCGGAAGTACGAAAAAGTCCGGATCAGTATCTCCTGAAAGGTATTGGATACCATTATCCGTCAATTCAACCTGATTGTTTTTTTCTTCAATTACAAAATACAAAGCTTCATCCACTTTGTGCATTTCGCGATTGTTGTCCTGCATGTATTGATTTTCGGTTTTTTGAAGCAATTGTTTGATTCCTTCTTCACTCAAAAATTTAATTAATGCTTTATTTTTAGGTAAACTTCTGTAAGCTCTTAACAATAAGAATCCACCTTCTTTAGTGTTTCCTTCTTTGATTAATTTTTTTGCTTCAGCAAGGAAACCATTTGCCAACTGACGTTGTTGTGCTACTAAGTTTTCGATTTTTGGCTTCAGTTCATTAAATTCATGACGGTCTCCCTGAGGTACCGGTCCTGAAATAATAAGTGGTGTTCTGGCATCATCAATCAATACAGAATCGACCTCATCGACAATAGCATAGTTGTGTTTTCTTTGTACTAAATCGCTTGGCGAATGTGCCATGTTATCTCTTAAATAGTCAAAACCAAATTCGTTATTGGTTCCGTAAGTGATATCGGCGTCGTATGCTTTCTTTCTTTGTTCCGTACTTGGCTGGTGATTATCGATACAATCAACAGTTAAACCGTGGAATTCAAATAAAGGTGCTTTCCATGTACTATCACGTTTGGCAAGATAATCATTCACTGTTACTAAGTGAACTCCGTTTCCGGTCAAAGCATTTAAGTATAGTGGAAGTGTAGCTACTAAAGTTTTACCTTCCCCCGTTTGCATCTCGGCAACTTTACCTTCGTGCAACACCATACCACCAATTAACTGAACATCATAGTGAATCATGTCCCAGGTGATGTCTTTTCCGGCAGCATTCCATTTGTTAGCCCAGACAGATTTTTCACCCTCTATAACAATGTATGGTTTTGTTGCTGAAAATTCACGGTCTTTTGCAGTTGCGGTAACTTCAATATGAGAGTTTTCTTTGAAACGTCTTGCCGTTTCTTTTACTACAGAGAAAGCTTCAGGAAGGATTTCCAATAAAGTTTTTTCTGAGATTTCGTAAGCTTCTTTTTCAAGAGTATCAATCGCATCATAAAGATCTTCTCTTTTGTCGATGTCTTCGATGTTTTCTACTTCTGCTTTAAGCGAAGCAATTTTAGCATCTTTATCAGCTCTGGCTTCTTTTATTCTTTCCTTAAAAAATACAGTTCTGGCCCTTAATTCGTCGTGAGACAAACTCATTAAGCTGGTTTCGAATGTTTTAATTTTGTTTAAGTAAGGCTGTAAAGCTTTGACATCTTTCTGTGATTTATCACCTACAAAGACTTTAATAATACTGTTTATGAAACTCATGATTTATTGTATTTCTATTTTATGTAAATGTGTATTTGAACCAAAAAAAAAGCCTCGGTGATGAGACTTTTTCCTTTGGTTTATTTTTTAATATTCATCCTCATTCCAAAGATAATCTTCGTCTGTTGGATAATCAGGCCAAATTTCTTCCATTGATTCATATATCTCGCCTTCGTCTTCAATCGACTGAAGGTTTTCTACTACTTCTAATGGAGCACCAGCTCTAATAGCGTAGTCAATAAGTTCATCTTTGTTAGCAGGCCATGGCGCATCACTTAAATAAGATGCTAATTCTAATGTCCAATACATCTGTTATCTGTTTAGTTTTGTGCAAAAATAAATTTTTTACTGAAAAAGACAAGTAAAATTTAATTTATTTTAATAAAATTTAAGAACGTCTTTGTTAGTTATCAGTTTCCGGTCACAGTTGACAGTGAGTACTGAGAGTTGAAAACTGTGATTGAATTACTTTTTTTAGTAATTCGCTTTTCAATGGAATACTGTGACTGCGACTGTAAACTGTTTACTTTCTGGGAATCCATTTTACTTCCTCCGCGTTTAAATCTGAAGACAACTTCCGTGCCAAGACAAAAAGGTAGTCAGAAAGTCGGTTTAAGTATCGAATTGCGATTTCAGGAACAGCTTCATTATGGCTTAAATGTACTGCCAAACGCTCGGCGCGACGACAAATACAACGTGCTATATGACAATGTGACACAGTGGGATGTCCTCCAGGTAAAACAAAATGAGTCATTTGTGGAAGACTTTCTTCCATTTGATCAATTTCATTCTCTAATAATTCGATATCTGTATCGATAATTCCAAGGTTTTTTAGACGAAGTTCTCCATTTTTAAGAACCTCTTTTTCTGCCGGAGTAGCCAAAATGGCACCAACGGTAAACAGACGATCCTGAATTTCAATTAAAATAGTCTTATAATGCGCATCCATTTCCTGATCACGAATAAGCCCTATATAAGAGTTTAGTTCGTCTACAGTACCGTAACTGTCAATTCGGATATGGTCTTTGGGAACACGGTCACCGCCAAACAGAGCAGTAGTTCCTTTGTCTCCTGTTTTTGTATATACTTTCATTTTTTTTTAAGATGCTAAGGTTCTGAGGTGCTAAGATTCTAAGGTTTTTCCGTTTGAACCAATTTACAATCAGATTTTTTTTAAGATTTTAAGATACTAAGTGGCTACTAAGTTTCTTTTCCGATTAAACAATTAATCAACTAAACGATTTAACTTCTTTTTGGGTGTCACTTTCAATTAATCCGTCTCTTAAGCGTATTACACGATGTGCATAGGCAGCAATATCTTCCTCGTGTGTCACCAGAATTACAGTGTTTCCCTGAGCGTGAATGTCGCCAAAGAGTTTCATAATCTCCACAGAAGTTTTACTATCTAAGTTTCCGGTTGGCTCATCGGCAAGAATAATAGAGGGTTTATTGACCAAAGCTCGTGCAATGGCAACACGCTGACGCTGTCCTCCTGATAGCTGATTGGGCTGATGGTCCATTCGGTCGGCAAGATTTACCTGCTTTAAAACTTCTTCGGCTCTTTTAACACGTTCCGTTTTTGAGTAACCGGCATAAATCATAGGCAATGCAACATTGTCTAAGGCTGTAGTTCTCGGTAGCAGATTGAAGGTCTGAAATACAAAACCAATTTCTTTGTTTCGAATTTCGGCCAGCTCATCATCACGCATCTGACTGACATCTTTTCCGTTCAGTACGTATTGTCCGGAAGTTGGCGTATCCAAACAACCCAGTAAATTCATCAAAGTTGATTTTCCGGATCCGGATGGGCCCATTAAAGCCACATATTCCCCTTTGTTGATTTGCAGGTCGATTCCCTTTAAAACATAAACAATTTCATTACCCAGAACGAAATCTCGTTTGATGTTGGTTATTTTAATTAATGGATTTGCCATTTCGATTTACAATTTTGGATTTAAATGTACAAAAGACTTTTCAATAAAAGTATGAGTAGTCGAGATTTGGTTTTTGTTACAAATTGTCTTTTGTTTTTTGTTCATCTGAAAATAATCAAAAAACATATCTTTTTTCGGCAGAAGAGCGTTATGCTATTTTTGATAAATTTTGCATAATTAACATCAAATCTTGTGTTTTATAGTTTTAATATGTTTTTAATGTTTAAAAGATGATAATTGTGTAATTTTTCATAGCAGGTTTTGGGTAGATTTGTTAAGATAGTAACTAAAACAACTAAGATTATGAAAAATATATCATTATTATCCGGAATTGCGGTAATCGCATTTGGTTTTGTATCGTGTAAAGATGAAAAACAAGAACAGGCCGAAAAAACAATCGATTCTTATGTTGCCTATGTCGACTCTGTTAAAAATGTTAAGGCTGATGATTTAAAGGCTGATTGGAAGGCGGTTGAAGCCGAGTATGAAAAAAGAGCAGCGAACGCTCAACTGGCACTTGCTGATATTAAAGAAAACAATGCCGCAACAGAGAAAATAAATACGAGCAAGATCAAATACGAAGAATTTAGAAATAATATGGTGACTATTCTTGCTCCTCCGTCCCCAAGTCCAAAACAGCAATTGCGTAATGCTTTATTTGGTGAAGGTAAAATTGGTGATGATATGAATTTTGACTGGGTGAATGCTAAAAATATTCATAGTGTTTACCAACAATTTGTTCATACTGTTGAAGACAATAAAGACAAATATTCCAGAGAAGACTGGGATGAAGTTAAGTTGATGTATGAAGCGCTTGACAGTAGAAAAAATACGGTTGAAAAAGAAGGTCTGACCGGAGAAGACAATCGTAAAATTGCGGGTCTGAAATTAAAATTTGCTCCAATGTATACTTTAAACAGAATGGGAGCGAAGTCTAAGGAAAATGCAGCCGCTAAGAAGTAAGTTTTAAAATTTTGAATGAGTAAAAAATGGCAGCCGGAATTGGTTGCCATTTTTTTATCTACTATTTTGTAAATTATTAAGATTGAAATCTTTTTAAATCTTCTAAAAAAATGGGCCAGATAGTATCTTTAAACTGACTTCTGAAAAAGCCAAAATGACCTATGTCTTTTACGCCAAATTCTTCTGCTTTTAAATGAATTCTGCTTACTTCAGATTTTTTAAATTTGGAAGCAATCCAATCAATTGCCGATACAGTGGCATAAAAATCGTTGTCGATACTATAAGATTTAATGCTACAGTTTATTTTATCGTAATGTTCTATTGCATTTTCGATGCAGTCAAAATGATAGTTGGGTTTCTTGCACCATTTGGCCCATTCAATCGCCATTCCTTTCGGTAAATCTTCCATTCGGGTGAAGTGACTGGAAGGGAGATAATTGAAGATTTTAGTAAAAGACGGTATAATTGCATACCATAAAAACTGCATTTTTAATCGGTCAAATCCTTTCCAGTGTATCCAGCTTCCGGATTGTGATGCCACCATTACAATACCATCAAATAAATTATTGGAAGGAACTAAACCTATTAGCTGACCGCCAATACTATGTGTGATCACAAATAACTTATTGTCAGGATTTTTCTCTTTGACATATTGGACTACCGTTTCGAAATCATTTTTGGCCCAATCGGAAGCGGTTGTTTTAAATTTAGAAAGCGGTGTGGACTTTGAGTCGCCAATTCCGCCATAATCAAAAGTAAAAACAGAATAATGATTTTCGGAAAGATACGTTGCGAAATTGTAATAATAATTTTGTTTAACACCGGTTGCCGAAGCTATAATCACACAATTGTCGCTCGGAGTTGTGGACTTAAATTCTGTTACAGCTATAGGGTATTGTAAAGGGGTGTCGATTTTTATTGCATTCATAAATGTATAATTATAGAATGTAATAAAAGTATCATTTTAAAGTCATTTGTCAAACGCGAATCACAAAATGTTCTTTTTCCTGTTCGTATCTAAAAAATACAAATCCCCATTGAAAAGTATCTATGGTAACTTTTACTTTTGGATGATTTTGGATGATTCCCCAGGCTTCTTCCATTTCTTCTGACCAATGAATGTCGTCAAAGATCCAAACCGAATCATTATTGATTGTTGGTAATAAAAGCTCAAAATATTCCAGAGTTGCTTTTTTAGAATGATTACCGTCGAAATAGATTAAATCGAAGTTTTCAGTCTCCGTTTTGAGTCTCAATTGAATATCCCGAAGATAGTTTTCAAATTCTGTTACAATTGAATTTACATTAGAACAATCAAACTCCGTAAACTGATTTTGAGCAACATTTGCTGTATTTGGACAACCTTCTAATGTAATAACTTTTGCTTTTGGATTCCCTAAAGCCAGAGCAGCAGTTGCCAAACCTAATGATGTTCCAATTTCTAAAACATTTTTAGGCTGAAAATAATTGGTTACACGAAATAACAATTCAGCCCGTTTTGGAGAGATTCCTGCTGTGGAAGCAATTTTTGAGATTTGCCTGCTGTTGGATTTAAAAACTTTCGAACCCGCTCCAAAATCCGTTACTTCAATGAAGTTTTTATTTTCTAAAAGTGATTTTCGATATTTTTTTAGAATTAAATATTCCGGTTTTGGTTTCCTGTCGTAAAAACATTTCGTCAATAGATGGAATACAAACGGAGAATGAACAGCATGCTCGTTTTTAGAATTCCAAAGAAATTTGAGATATGATTTTATTGTATGTAGCATTTTTTTGTTTTGCAGAGATTCGCAAAAAACTTTCTGCAGCTCGCTTTTTTCGCGAATCTCTGTGTAATTGTATGAGTATTTGATTCTAAATTAAAGCCCTTAGTTGATCTTTGTCAGAGCTTTGAAGGATCATTTTGTCAATTGGTATTTACTTGTTTACTTTTAGTAGTTTAATATCAAAAATAAGAACAGCGCCTCCTGGGATTCCATCAGTTCCGCCACTTCCGTAACCTAAATGAGACGGAATTAATAAAGACCCGATTCCACCTTCTTTGAAGTAAGGAATACCTTCTGTCCAGCCTTTAATTACTCTGTCCAGCGGAAAAGAAATTCCTTCGGTTTTACTTTTATCAAATACTTTACCATTGGTAAAATATCCTGTATAAGCTACAGTTACATTAGAGGAAGCAGTAGGTTGGGCTCCTGTTCCGGGCTCGTTGATAATATAGTATAAACCTGTAGTGCTTTTTGTAGCATTTAATTTGTTTTTGGCAATATAGTCCGTAATCTCTTTTTCATTTTCAACAGTATAGTCTGTTTTTTTATTTTCTTTATCACTATTGCAAGAGATGAATAATGTCAATGCAAGTAGTGAAGTTAAAAGGTATTTCATAGAATAATAATGTAATATGGGGTTAATAAAGTCGCTAATATAAAAAACACTATGTTTTTTTTGTTACACAGAGATTCACAAAGAAAAACAAAGATTCACAAAAAAAATAAAGCTCGGTGTAGCTCTGTGTTTCTTCTTTGTGAATCTTTGCGGAATAACTATCCTTCAATCTTGGCCGAAAGCTCAAACCAGCGTTCTTCTTTTTGATCTATTTTGTTGATGATATTTTGTAATTCGTTTGCCTTTTTCTCGATATCAGCATCTGCAACTTTTCCGTCAGAGAATAATTGTTCGATTTTAGTCTTTTCGATTTCTAAATCTTTGATTTCCCTTTCCAGTTTCTGATATTCTTTCTGCTCGTTGAAACTTAGATTTCCGGTTGGATTGTTTTGCTTCCAGTCTTTCTTTTCGGCCTTGTTTTCTTCTTTTTGCGCCACATCGGCACTGTCTTCGTAAGCTCTGAAATCAGAGTAGTTTCCGGGGAAATTTTCGATTTCACCCTGTCCTCTGAAAACAAATAAATGATCGACAATTTTATCCATGAAATAACGGTCGTGCGAAACTACCAGTAAACATCCCGGATAATCCAAAAGAAAGCTTTCTAAGACGTTTAGCGTCACAATATCTAAATCGTTTGTAGGCTCATCTAAAATTAAAAAGTTAGGATTCTGAATCAGAACCGTACACAAATACAAACGTTTTAACTCTCCACCACTTAATTTGTCAACGTAATCATATTGTTTTTTGGCGTCAAAAAGAAAACGCTCCAATAATTGTGAAGCCGATATAATTTTGCCTTTGGCTAACGGAATATACTCTCCGTATTCTTTAATAATATCGATAACTCTTTGTCCCGGTTTCGGATTGATTCCGCTTTGCGTATAATAACCAATTTTGATGGTATCGCCTTTTACAACGCGGCCACTGTCCGGTGGAATTGTTCCCGTAAGAAGATTTAGAAAAGTAGATTTTCCGGTTCCGTTTTTACCAATAATTCCAATTCTTTCACCACGCTGAAAATCAAAACTAAAATGATCGAGTATAATTTTGTCTTTGAATTTTTTAGAAAGTTTGTGAAGCTCAATAATTTTGCTTCCCATACGTTCCATATTAATTTCAAGTTCTACTTTATTTTCTTTACGACGGCTTTGTGCCTTTTCTTTGATCACGTAAAAGTCATCCTGACGAGATTTTGACTTTGTAGTTCTTGCCTTAGGCTGACGGCGCATCCATTCCAATTCTTTAACGAATAAGTTTTTGGCTTTGTCAACACTGGCATTTTCAGAAGTAATTCGTTCTTCTTTTTTCTCTAAATAGTAGGAGTAATTTCCTTTGTATTGGTATAATTTTCCGTTGTCTAACTCGATGATTTCGTTACAAACACGCTCTAAAAAGAAACGGTCGTGCGTTACCATAAAAAGCGTAATGTTTTCTTTGGCAAAATAACTTTCCAGCCATTCGATCATTTCCAGATCTAAGTGGTTGGTTGGCTCATCCAGAATCAATAAATCAGGACGATTGATTAAGATGATCGCCAAAGAAAGACGTTTTTTTTGTCCACCCGAAAGATTTTTTACTTTTAGTTTAAAATCCTCCAGTTTTAGTTTGAATAAAATCTGTTTGTATTGTGTTTCAAAATCCCACGCATTGTGCTGATCCATTCCGTCAAAAGCTTTTTGGTAAGCTTCTTCGTCATTTGGGTTCTCTAATGCTTTTTCATAAGCCTCAATGATCTTAAGCGTCTCATTATCGGAAGCAAAAATGCTTTCTTCGATAGTTAACTCATCTTGTAGATTATTGTCCTGAGAAAGAAAAGCCATTCGGATGCCTTTTCTTAGAACTACCTGTCCTGTATCGGGTTCATCCAAACCATTGATAATGCTCATAATGGTCGTTTTTCCGGAACCATTTTTTGCGATGAAGGCAATTTTTTGATCTTTATTGATTCCAAAAGAGATGTTTTCGAATAAGGTTTTTTCGCCAAATGATTTGGATATGTTTTCTACAGATAGGTAATTCACTTTGTATATTGTAAGTTATAAATTATGAGTTATGAGTATTTTAGAAAACATAACTTTTTGCAAAAGTAAACTTTTATCTTACGATTTGCGAATTGTTAATCTTATTTAAGTTGACTAAGACAAACTTAATTACTTAGATTTGTGATCAAAATTGTTTTATGTACTCGATATTCAATGCAATAATTTGCGGTGCAGCATTTTTACTGACATTTATAATTTTTGTAAATCAAAATAAGATCAATATAAAAGCCAATCGCTGGTTTGGATCTTTTATCGGCTGTATTTTTTTAATCTTACTTGAAAATGTTATTGTAGACGGCAAAATACTCAGAGAAGATGATATTCTGAATCAATTAATAAACATCTCCAGTTTTGTTGTTGCTCCGGTATTTTATCTAAGTGTGAGCTATTATATCGAGCCCGTTAGAAAATGGAAAGCAATGGATTGGTTTCATTTTTGTTTTGCTTTTCTAATAGTTCCCCTTCTTGTTATTTCCTGTTTTATTGATAATGAAACCGAGCCTGCCGATGTTAGCCCGGAAGCTGTACAGAATATTGAAGCGGTATTTAATTTTATTTTCAGTTTATATGTTTTGGGATATTGTTTTTTGGCTCACAGAAAAATTATAAAACATGAAAAAACGATCCGGCTTTTAAATTCTACTTCTGAGAATCTGGATTTAAAATGGCTGAAAAATATTATTGTCGGCGTTATTTTTATCACGATTTTTTGGATTCTGGATATTGTGTTTCAAATTTCGGAGGGAAATAAAACTTTTGATATTGTAACAAGTTTGATCTACTTTTTAAGTATTCTTTACATCACGTATTACTGGCAGAAGCAAAAAGAAATTTTCCCTTATTCATTAAAAGAAAAAGAAGAAATAGAAATTATTATTGTGGAAACTACTCTGCCGGAAAGCAAAAGAAAACAATTACTGACTCCTGAAGAATTGGAAGAACAAAAAAGCAGGTTATTACAATTAATGAATACCGAAAAGCTTTTTCTAGACTTTGATTTGAGTTTGGTAAAATTGGCCGCTTCTATGAATGTATCGACACATGTTCTTTCCTATGTAATCAATAATGGATTCAATGAAAATTTCTATCAATTTGTAAACAGATATAGAATTGAAGAAGCAAAAAAACTTATGGAAGATTCTGAAATGGATCGTTTAAGTTTACTTGGGATTGGATTTTCTGTAGGTTTTAATTCAAAAACTGTTTTTAATACCACATTTAAAAAACTGACCGGACAAACCCCTTCAGAATATAAGAAACAAATAGGTTCTGCTTTATAAACCCGAACGACCGGCCTTTGTTTTTACGAGATTTTTGCTGAAAATTTTAATCTTAAAGAAATGAAATCAGCAAAAAAAAGTATTGTAAAAATGGGTCTAAGTTTATTCTTTGTATTTACTTCATGCGACAAAGATAGTGACCCTGTAAAGAATGACAATGAAACATTAAAAGAAACAAAAGTCGATTTAGGAACTCATAAAGTAGTCGCTTATTCGATTATTCGTAACACAAAATATTTGATTGTTTTTGAATCCGGACTTGGAGACGGACATTCGGTTTGGGACGAAAAAAAAATACCGGCACAATTAAACGCCAAATTAGATATTGTAAGTTATGACAGAGCTGGTTATGGGAAATCTGATAAAGATTCAAAACCAAGAAATATAAATCAATTAAGAAGTGAACTCGAAACTGTAATTAATAATTTTTCGAATGGTAGAAAAGTTATTCTTGTCGGACATTCGCTTGGTGGAATGATTATTAGAGATTATGCGGTTAAAAATCCCGATAAAGTGGCGGGATTATTATTTATAGATCCATCACATGAATATTACAATCAGCTTTCGCAAGAGGAAGAGGATATGATTTATAATGTTTTTAAAGCCAATTACGGGGTAAATTCCGGTGGAGCACTTGAAGCGAGAGAATTGATCGAGGATTCTCAGTATATGGCAACACTTTCTCATTTGCCAAATATTCCTGTAATTGTAATTTCATCTTTAAAAGTAGATGAATCTCATTCGGCATCAGACAGGGAAGATTGGTTTAAAGCGCATGAATTATTAAAATCCGGAGTTACTGATTTTACTCACGTCTCGACTACAAAATCCGGACATTACATTATGATCGATGAGCCAAATTTGGTAATTGATAATTTTAATTTGCTTCTGTCCAAAATCAAATAGAAAACCTTTTGCGGGATTTTTTTTTAATACAATTGCAGTGTATAAACCAAATCTCGCAAAGGTTTTATTGGTCTCAAAGTTAGGGTTAAAATCGGCAGTCCTTGATAGTAATGCGAAAGAATACAATGTCTTGAGCCGAAAAAAAATCGAGAAAAAATGGACTAGTTTTTCAGATGTAAATATTGGAATTAGATAAAAAAACTAATCATTTTATAGCCAATATCCGTTAGTCCTGCGCCGTAGGGCTAACGGATATTTACATTAATGAGACTTTATTAAAATTTATAATTATGGATGCAGATATCTTCACTAGTAGAACCATCTGAGCACTCCATAAAATGGTGAAACATTAAGCAAAACCGATCTATATGTCAATTCATTTTTTTTTTTTTGATAGCATACCCTACAGGTTTTATAAATATTCTGCCTCATCATAGTTATGTGTTAAAAGATACCAATTATTACATTAAAAGACCAAGTAATACATTTAAATAAGAATCAAGTTTCTCTGTAGTTAAATTCGCTCTTTTTTGGAGGTGTATTTAAGGATATTCTAAGTATTATTATTTAGAACCCTCAAAGCAATATATAACTAATGTGAAAATTTTCATGAAGAAACTTTATTTTTTTATACTCTGTTTTTCATTAGCTATTACTTCTTTTGGATATGGTTTTAATAGTAACATTGCCTTAAGTGCCCCTCTTTCAGTAGCTCCTGGTGTCGATTTTAGCTTCACCAATGACAACTCTTGTTCAGGTACCCTTATTGCATTTACTTCGGCTGTAAGTGGTAATGGCCCTTTTCAATATTCTTGGGATTTTGGAGACGGAAAAACTTCAACCAGTATTAATCCCACCCATACTTTTGAAGCGTTAGGTTGTGGAATACAAAGTTTTATCATAAAAATGACCGTTACAGATGTCAATGGTGAAGTAAGTGTCGTCTCAAAAACTATTTTAGTAAAACAGAAGCCAAATTTAAGATTTGTAAACTTAGATAACTCAGGAGCATCTTTTGAAAAATGTGGAGATAACCTGAATCCTAAATACACGATTAATGTTGGCAATATATCTAATTCAGTATCATGTATTTCATCCTATAATGTGGATTGGGGAGACGGAAGTTTAGAAACCAATATTACTTTTCCTAAAAAGCACGACTACTTAAAATTAGGATCTTATAAGATGGTGATTACCGGAATGGGAGTTAATGGCTGTAATAATTCTGCAATCTATATAGTCAATAATTCGACGAGTCCAAAGGGAGCTCTTATAACTCCGGGTAATACTACTAATTTATGTCTTCCGGTTGATACAATGGAATTCGCAATAGCTTCGTGGGGTTCTAATCCATCAGATACAAAATATGAAATTAATTTTGGAGACGGTACCACTGAGAAGTATAGTCAAAAAGATTTAGAAAGTTCCATGCAATATAATTCTGCGAACCCTCCGGCTTCTCTAAATTTTCCTGTATTACATAAATTCACAAAGTCAAGCTGCCCATTAGGAAATACGGTCAGCTTAGATATAACGACAGGATGCGGACGCAGTACTCTTACAGTAGGTCCTATTATTATATTAGACATTCCTAAAGTAGATTTTGCCATTAATGCTATCTTATGCTCTAATAGATCTATAATATTTACCAATGAATCTAGTGCAGGATACGGTAATAATTGCAGTACTGCAGGTATTTACACCTGGGATTTTGGAGACGGAATTATTTCAAATGAAGTTAATCCGGTACACATATATACAACACCGGGTAGCTATACCATTAAATTAACAGCAAGAACACCTTGTGGCGCAAGTAATGAAGTCACAAAAACAGTTTGTGTTGAGCCTCTATTGCAACCTCAATTTACCTATAGTAATGCATGTGCTTCGAAAGATGTTATTATTACAAATAATACAGATGCAAGTCAGGGATGTGGTATTGAAAGTTATAATTGGGAAGTTCTAAGATATAGTGAAGGATTTTGCGGGAATTCAGCAGCATGGAATTTTGTAAACGGAACCAATGCTTCGTCTAAGAATCCGGTTTTTAATTTTGCAAATCCGGGAACATACGCTGTACAGCTAACTACTAAGAACGCATGTGGAATTTCCCAGTCTGTAACAGAAATGATACAAGTAAAAAAACCTCCTGTAGTTACGCTGAATCCTGTTCCTGATTATTGTAATTCTATAACTATTAATCCCGTTGCTACTGTAGATCAAAAATGTTCTCCGGATTCAGAAATCAGCTATCTCTGGAGTTTTCCCGGAGCTACACCTTCTTCATCTGCATCACTTAATCCCGGGGCAATAAATTATGCCAACAGCGGTAATTATACCATTACATTCAGTGTAACTAACAGTTGCGGGACTACTACAAAAACAACTCCTTTTTCAGTAGCTTTAACCCTTAAGCCTATTATAAGTTCAAAGACAGTAAAGGTATGCAGCAAAAACACCTTTCAGGTTACACCCGTCACCAACACAACAGAAAATGTACCAATAGGGACTACCTATGTATGGTCTGAACCTGTAATTTCTCCTGCCGGATCTGTAAGTGGTGCAAATGCACAATCCTCGCCAAAAGACAATATTAGTCAGACTTTAGTAAATAATACCGACACTCCGGCGACAGTAACTTATACAGTAACACCTATGTCAAAGGCTTGTACCGGAGCAAATTTTACAATAACAGTTACGGTCGATCCATTAATAGAAGTAATCGAAACTGTAAAAAACAGTACCTGTTTTGGGGCAAATAACGGTTCTATTGATCTGAGTGTAGAAGGAGGTGTTCCTTTTGTAAACGTAAATCCGTATACATTCCTATGGACAGGCCCTAATGGTTATACAAGTACTAATGAAGATATTTCGGGCTTAAAACCCGGTGACTATATTTTAAACGTAACGGATAATGGTAATTGCCCCTTCACAAAGACTTACAAAGTTACTGAGCCGGAATTATTTCAATTTTCGGCAGTTAAAAATGATATAAGCTGTTTTGGTTTAAATGATGGAAATATCAGACTATCGGTTAAAGGAGGGATGCAACCTTACACCTATGTGTGGACAAAAAACGGAAATCCTTATCCAGAAACTGCTGCGTATATCAATAATCTAAAACCAGGAACTTATGAGGTGGTAATTACAGAAGAAAACAACTGTAACATACTTAAAGGAAGTTATACAATCGAAGAGCCTTCCGTATTAAAAGTAAATCTGATCAAACAAATGAATATTTTATGTTATGGATCTTTTACAGGTGAAATCGAAATAAATACAACCGGTGGAAGACTTATTGAAACTTCTTCAGGAGTGTTTGATTACAAATATAATTGGACAGGTCCAAATGGCTTTACAAGTAACCTTCAAAATTTGAAAGATTTAGCTGCAGGGACTTATAATCTGATTGTTACAGATAAATCAGGTTGTACAGATCATTTGCAAGTCGTAGTAACCCAAAATGCAGAAATCGTTTTTAGTTACACTAAATCCGAAATATCGTGTTTTAATTCTGCAAATGCTTCTATTAGTATTGACAATATAAAAGGAGGAGTTCCTTTTACTACGGGAGATCCCTATAATATAAAATGGAGTAATTTGGGTACCGGACTTACACAAAATAATTTATCAGCAGGATCTTATATCATTACAATTACAGATTCATTAGGCTGTTCAAAAGAATCGACATTAATCATAGAAAATGCCCCTGTTTTTAGTATAAAACCGGATATTAAAGACGTTTCCTGTTTTGGCGCAAAGGATGGTTATATTCATTTAAACCTTTTAGGGGGTAAGGCGCCGCTGACTTTAGTTTGGGATGATAATTCATCAGCCGGAATAGAACGCAATAATATAGGACCGGGAAAATATAATGTTACAATTACGGATTCTAAAGGATGTGTAATAAAAGAAAGTTTTATCATTTCAGAACCTTCATTATTGGAGCTCAATGCTGATGTTTCTAACCCATTAGATTGTGCAGATGCCAATACAGGAATTATTAATTTAATTGTAACGGGAGGGAAAGCTCCGTTTACATACGCATGGTCCAATGGTGCCAAAAGTGAAGATTTAAATAAACTTCCGCCTGGAACTTATCAGGTCACCGTTACAGATGTTAATGGCTGTAAAAAATCCGGCGAGTGGAAAATTACCCGATTTGAACAACTAACACCTGCGATCGAAGTTAAAACAGATTTTAATTGTGAAACCAGGTATGTAAATCAAACATTTATAGGACATGTAAAAGGAGGAGTTCCACCCTATAAATTAAGCTGGTCTGATGGGGTTGTCACAGGGGATAATAATGAAATAATGAATACAACTAAAGACGGATTAGTTATATTTAGTGTAACAGACAGTTTTGGCTGTACTGCTGCTGTCTCTTACAATGTCAAAAAAACGGTTTTGGGTATAGCCAATTATACTACGGGTTCATACGGTAAAGATGTTTATGATATATATTCTGTTTATGACCCTATTTTGTTCACAAATTTGGCTACAGGAGATTTTATAAATACCTCTTGGGATTTTGGGGATGGTAATTTTTCTAATGAACAGAATCCAAAACACATCTATACAAGAGAAGGGACTTATAGTATTATACAGACTGTTGACTACCCTTTTGGATGCCAGTATAAATTTACGTTAACATTGATCATCAAAAAAGGATATAGCCTAATCATGCCGAACTCCTTTACTCCAAACAATGATGGTTATAATGATACATTCGCACCTGTATTTTCTGGCTTAGAGGATATTACGATTACCATTTTTGATAACTGGGGAGGTGTTATATATACCGAAACAGGAAAAAATATTAGTGGATGGAACGGGAAGATAAAAGATGTGGATGCCCAGAATGGGAATTATTATTTTAAACTCACCGCAAAAACTTTTTACAATCACACAGTAACCGAAAAAGGAGCATTTACATTAATTAAATAGAGTACTGTATGAAACTAAATCTTTTTATCATAATCCTTGCATGTTGCTTTTTTTCAGAAACAAGAGCGCAGGATCCCATTTTTACACAGTATTTCTTAATTCCGGAGACACTTAATCCCGGTTTCAGCGGGTTTAGGGAAACTACTTATGCCGGTATTATTCATAGGGAACAATGGCCGGATTTAGACCTGAAAATCGATACCGATTACGCCTTCATTAATACTTGGAATGAAAATATGAACAGCGGTTATGGATTGAGTGTTTTAAATCAAAGACAAAATTTAAACCAATATAATTATACACAAATTAATGGGAATTATGCTTATAAAGTAGAGCTTAATGACACCTGGACTTTTCGACCGGCAATTGAAGTAGGTTTTGGGTTAAAATCATTCGGTTTTCAAAATCTATTGCTTGAAGATCAGATAAACATAAAAACAGGTGTAATTAGCCCAACTTCAATTGATCCAATACTAAAAAATGATAAAATCAATTTTTTTGATGTATCGGCAGGAATGGTTTTCAATACCGAAAGTCTATGGATTAGTTTAGCTATGAAACATCTTAACAGACCAGATATATCTTTTACAACAAACGGAAACGCGCGTTTAGACTCTTTCTTTTCGTTAAGTTCAGGTTACGAATTTCTATTGGCTGATTATATAGATGCAGTATTTCTGCCGTATGAAACCAAAATGCTTATTACATCAAATTATATGCAGCAAGGGCGTTATAATCGATTTGATATAGGGACATCCATCTTATTTGAAAAAATATATTTTGGAGTAACAGCAGCTACTAACCCTTCAAAAAACGGTATCGGGAATCAATTACTGACTTCAATAAATTTCTTGACAGGACTACAGTACGAAAAACTGAAATTAGGTGTTTCTTATGATATGAATACCTCCAAAATTGGAAGAACAGGTGGTGTTTATGAGGTTTTATTAACTTATCAATTTGATTCCTATACAAAATGTTTCGGCTGCCCCCATTAAACAAAGAAGGAATCGTTTCAATTTTCATTGATTGTAAAACCGAAAGAGATATTACTTGTGAATTATTGATGAAGATAGAAACTTAGTACAGAACTCAAATCAAAATAATGAAGCTGCTGGGGTACATAAAGAATTGGTTTTCGAACAAGGGATTCATTGGTTAAATAGTAATACAAACCGTCATGAGTTGCAATTCCTTCTATTTGATGAAAGGGTAGTTTTAACTTAATCCTTCGTTTGTTTCCCGACAGAAAATCAGTGTTTTTGAAATCGTATAAAAGATACAAAAAGGGTTTGCCAAGTTTAGAGTACCCACAAAGAACAATTGTTTTTTTAGACGCTATATAAGTCGCTCCGGTTACGAGACCTTTTGTGTTTAAGGTGTGTTTTAGTCGTGCAACGTGAGTACCCGAATGGTTTGGCAAAACGTAAATATTGGTTTTAGAGGTTTTCCACTGTTTGGTAAACAAATAAATACTGTCTTTGGACACGATGAATGCCTCGCAGTCAAAATTAGCAGTGTTTGGTTTTTTTGCAGAAAAATCAGTTTGGTCGGCGTAGTGAAAGGAAATTTTTTCAATTGCCGGATTTTCTTCCAAGAACGATTTTTTCTCTATTTTTAAGATGTTTAGATCGGTTCTGTTACCGGAGTAGTTATTTCCAAAATCACCAAGGTATATAAAAGAGCTGTCTTGTGAAATCTCTTCCCAGTCGTGATTGACGACTTGTTTCAGAATAATTTTTTTTTGAATTTTTCCCACTGAATCCAATCCGTAAATTGTGGTGTCGCGATCATCGTTGTGCGTCCAAAGCAACTTGTTGAAAGCAATTAACCCTGAGGTTTCTTTGACAGAATCACTGAGAAGTTTAGAATATTGAGGCTTTAAATAGATATTCTTATAACTGCAGCTTCCGTCGTTAATTGTTGCACTGGGGTTGTAATTTTTAGAAAGAGGATCTGTACAGCCTGAAACCTGCGCATGGGCAAAGGGTAGAGTGAGGAAAAAAAATAAAATTATCTTGATCATGGCCTGCAATATTGAATTTGCATAGTATAAAAGTAAACTTTTAAAGATAGAGTTTAAATAATGCTGAAAAATATAATTAAAAGACTATTTTGCACTATCAATTTTTAACTGATTTTTAATCAGGTTTTATTTCGCTTAAAGTAAGGATAAGTCCAAAGTATGGAAATTTTACAGAAACTGTCGCATTATCGTTTTTCGCGCTATTTCAAG
This sequence comes from Flavobacterium sp. N502540, assembly GCF_025947365.1. Lineage (NCBI taxonomy): Bacteria > Pseudomonadati > Bacteroidota > Flavobacteriia > Flavobacteriales > Flavobacteriaceae > Flavobacterium > Flavobacterium sp. N502540. Next base: position 501,826 of record NZ_CP110012.1, on the reverse strand, counting down.
CTTTTATTTGTTTGCGTTGATGTTGTATTGCTAAATCTGGCAACAGTACTTTCTGCACTGACAAGGTTTGGCAGTTTAGATAAGCTTTTATTAAAAGAAGAGCGTACTGTTTCATTATTGGCAATTTTAATTTGGGTAGCCTTATTGTTTCAAAATGATTCCAATCGAAGCGTAAGAGTAGAACCTATCGAATCAATATTGGTCAGAACTGTTAAGAAGTTAGTGATTCACGCTGCTTTGATTTCTATTTTTGTGCTGTATCTCAAATACAACGATATTTCAAGGCTCAGACTGCTTTCTTTTTATCTGATTTTTTTCGGATTACTAATGATCTCGCGCTATTTGTCCATGAAACTTTTAAAGTACATCAGAAGTCGTGGGTATAATTTTAAAACATTTGTCATTGTAGGAGCAAACGAGTCGGGAGAAAGAATGCGTAAGATACTCGCAAAAGATCTGACTTATGGTTATAAATTTTTAGGCTTTTTTGATGAGAGCAGCAGTCACTCAATTATTGATTCTACTTCAGTGTTAGGTAATTTTAATGCTATTCATAAATTTGTAGTCGAAAGAAAGGTCGACGAAATGTATGTGGCACTGCATATTGATCAAATTGAGGTTATTAATAAACTTACACAGATTTGTGAGCAAAACATGGTGCGTATTAAGTTTATTCCCGATTTTCAGCAGTATACGAAGTCCAGTAAGGTAGAAGTAACGTTTTATGAAAATACACCGGTTTTGATGTTCCGAACGGAGCCCTTGGAGTTTGCCGTGAACCGACTGATCAAAAAAGTATTTGATGTTGTTTTTTCGCTTTCTGTAATCTTATTGGTGTTTCCGTGGCTGTTTCCAATTATTATGCTGATCATTAAAATTGAATCGCCGGGACCTGTATTTTTCAAGCAGGAAAGATCGGGGCGCGATAACCGGTCGTTTATGTGTTATAAATTCAGGAGTATGCGTGTTAATCGTCTGGCTCATAAAAAACAAGCCGAAAGAGGAGATAGCCGTGTCACGAAATTTGGCTCGTTTATTCGTAAAACAAGTATTGATGAATTGCCGCAGTTTTTCAATGTTTTCTTAGGTGATATGTCGGTTGTAGGGCCGAGACCTCATATGGTGAATCTCGCTAAAGAATACAGCGATTTGATTAATAATTATTTAGTGCGTCAGTATGCCAAACCCGGAATTACCGGCTGGGCACAGGTCAATGGTTATCGTGGTGAAACCAAAGAGTTAATCGATATGGAAAACAGAGTTGAATATGACATTTGGTATATCGAGAACTGGAGCCTGATGTTGGATATTAAAATCATTATAAAAACGATCATCAACATCGTAAAGGGAGAAGAAAACGCCTATTAGTACGCTCTAGAATTTAAAAAACTGATTGTTAGCAATGACTTCTTTTAAGTTGGCAATACTGTCAATTTTTATTTTCTGATCAAAAGCTCTGATGTGATTCATGTGGTGCACATCGGTTGCGGTAAAATCATACATTCCCTTTTTAAGAAGTTCTTCAGCGGTTTTACAAATATATTCTCCATAATAACCCACTACAGCCAACAAATTTAATTGAAACAAACAGCCCGCTTTTTTTAGTTTCTGATATTCATTAAAATCTTTTCGATAGTATAAATAACGTTCCGGATGTGCCAGAACCGGAATATATCCTGCTACCTGTAGTTCAAAAAGAGTTTTATACAAGTGAATAGGAGCGTTTTGATAGGAGATCTCTACCAGTACATAATTATCTTTTAAGGTGAGAAGCTTTTCATTTTTAAAATGATTTTCAAACCAATCATCGATAAAATATTCTGCAGCAGCCTGAAAAGGAATTTGAATGTGGTTTTCCTCCAATAAAAGTTTAGTTTCTTCCTGTTTTGCGGTAATAATCTGAGCCGAATTATTCCAGACATAATGATTGATATGCGGAGTGGTGATAAATTGCGAAACTCCCATTTCCTGAAACGCACGGACAAGCTTTATAGTATCGGTTATGGTTTTTGCTCCATCGTCAATTCCGGGTAATACATGTGAGTGAATATCAACGTAAGGATCAGACAGCAGATCTTTTAAAAGAGGTTTTGATTTAAAAAAGGATAACATGTTGCAAAAGTATGCAAATAAGAAGAATTTGTGACGGATTAATTTTAATGCAACTATTACAATTGGTCATTTCATAAATATATTATATTTGAGATTCTTAAAAATCTAACCATTTATGAAAGTAAAAGAAAATTTATACAATCAAAGGATCATTTCGATAGACGCTTTACGCGGAATCACAATTTTTGTTATGATTTTTGTAAATGAATTGGCCAGCGTTGTAAATGTCCCTCAATGGATGAAACACATGCCGGCAGATGCTGATGGAATGACTTTTGTAGATTTGGTTTTTCCGGCTTTCTTGTTTATTGTTGGAATGTCAGTTCCGTTTGCATTTAATGCCCGATTGATTAAAGGAGATAGCGTAAGAACGATTTGGACACATACCTTAAAAAGAGCTTTGGCTCTCATTATTATGGGAGTCTTTATGGTCAATGCAGCTGAAGGTTACGATGCTGCGAAAATGATAATTTCACCTGCATTTTGGGGATTTCTGGCCTATGCAATGCCAATTCCAATTTGGAATAAGTATGCCAAAAACTTTCCTGTTTGGTTAAAAAACACACTTCAATACGGAGGAATAGCAGTGCTGATAACGCTTTACTTTTTATATGTTCAGACTGATGGTACTATTGGGATGACGCCTCAATGGTGGGGGATTCTGGGGCTAATTGGATGGGCGTATCTTATTTCAGTAATTTATTATTGGCTGGTTTCAGGCAAATTGTGGGCAATGATTGTTTTTCTGATACTATGTGTTTTTCTAAACTCCGCTAATTTGACCCAAAGTTTACATTTACCGGAAGGACTGCGTTTTATCGCCGGACATTTAACACACGCCACCTTGGTAACGGCAGGAATAATAATCTCATTATTGTTTTTTGATCGAAAAATCGAAAAGAAAATCAACTGGCCTGTAATTGGGTTCATAGCATTATTTTTCTCATTCGGATTTTTTCTGCGTCAATATTATGGAATTTCAAAAATACAGGGTACTCCTGCCTGGACATTGCTGTCAGCCGGAATTTGTACGGTTTTGTTCTATTTTCTGTTTTGGCTGATGGAAGTTAAAAAACAAAGCCAATGGAGTAATTTTTTTATGCCCGCTGCTGCAAATCCACTATTGATTTACATTTTACCGGGTGCTATTTATTATTTCTGCAAAGCTATGAATATTCATATTATTCCGGGTTATTTTCGCGAAGGAGTTCCGGGGATTATCTGGTCTTTAGTTTTTTCGACCATTATGCTGTTTGTAATGAAAATCTGTAACAAGTACAAAATTCAGCTGCATTTGTAGAGGGAAGGGATTTGCAAGTTTCAGGTTTCAGGTTTCAAGTTTCAGGTTTCAGGTTTCAAGTTTCAGGTTCCTACTGCACCCAAAAACTTGAAACCTGAAACCTTTCAACAAGAACAGACGCTCAGCGTACCCTTTTAAACGAAATCGGTCCCGTTCTCTTTTTGTTGTCGATAAAAGTGCCTTCCAGTGTATTTCCATCTTCAGACAGGATCAGAGTATGTATGCCCTGAGTTGCCCAGCCCTCAATAGGTAAGGTGACCTCTACGGTATAAACAATTGTGTTTCCGGTTCTTTTTCCAATGCCGCTTTCCACAAATTTTTGCCCTTTCCATTCCAGGTAGTGAGAGAAAATAACTTTCCCGTTTTGTTCCGATACAATTGCGACAGCATTTTGTACGCCCGGATTAATGTCTTCCCAAACGCCGTTAATATCGATTTTTTTTGATTGGCTATAGCCGTTATTTGAAAAGAATAGAACAGTAAAAAGTAAAAGACAAAGCTTTGTTTTCATATTTTTTTTTAATTAAAGAGTAACTGATTTTATTTCTAAATAGGCTCCAGAAACCGGATGATAATTCACAAAGTTGAATTTGCATAAATTATGAATGTTCAGAAGTTTTCCGTTTGGAAGACCGTCCTGTCTGAAATCCGTCCACGGAATTTTGATCGTTTTAAACTGATAAGGAGAAGCAGGTAAATCAGCTCTTGGGTGAGAACCGCCATGTATACAACCGGTTCCTTCCTCGTTTCCTTCGCGCGCCTGAAGTTTGATGAGGTGAGAAGATTTATATGTAATGCTCACAAATTTAGAAGCATCTGATAAATTTGTCGGAGCACCGTCATTAGAATCAGAAGGTGTAATCAGAACATTCAGTTCAATTTCACCTGATGGATTGTCTTTTGCTGTGACTTTTACAATCCCTTTTTCTTGCCGAACCTGGTTTATTGTTTTCTGACTCTCAACAGCGGGGCCGGCAATATACCAAGTAGAGGTTTGAACTAAATTTATTTTCGGACTTTTAAAAAGGGTAAAGGCAGATAATAGAAAAACTATACTTGTTAGCACGAGTAAAGAAGGAACTTTAATTGGAGTTTTGATTTCCATACAGAAGTTTTTTAATCAAAAATATACTTTTTTGAATTGCGTTGCTGTTTTTCTTTGGGATTCAGTCAGAATGTTTCAGGTTACTTTTCGCTCTGTTTTTAGTTTTTTGAGTTAGAAACCTGACACCCTATTTTGATGTTCGTAAAAACGACGGATCATTATCATCAGGATTGGTCGAAAATTTCTAACTTTCCAAAAAATCTATTTCATTATTTTTCATGCAATTATCGATTATTATTCTCAATTATAATGTACGTTACTTTCTGGAGCAATGCGTTTTAAGTGTTCAGGAAGCTATTTCGTCACTTGATGCTGAAATCATTGTGGTTGATAATAATTCATCAGACGAGAGTTGTTTGATGATGAAAAGTAAGTTCCCAACGGTAAAATTGATTCAGAATGATACCAACTATGGTTTCCCAAAAGGGAATAATATTGGAGTAGCGGAGGCTCGCGGAAAGTACGTTTGTATTCTGAATCCAGATACTGTTGTTGCTGAAAATACATTTAAGAAAATCCTGAATTTCGCCGAAAGACAAGTCAATTTGGGAATTGTGGGTTGTAAACTAATCGATGGTACCGGAGCTTTTTTACCCGAAAGCAAACGAGGAATTCCAACTCCCTGGGTAGCTTTTACTAAAATTTTTGGATTGTATAAAATCTTTCCAAATTGGAAATTGTGTAATCAGTATTACGCCCAGCATTTAGGAACAAATGAAAGCGGAAAAGTTGATATTTTAGTGGGAGCCTTCATGTTGATGACTCGTGATTTGTACGTTGAATTAGAAGGTTTTGACGAAAAATGTTTCATGTATGCCGATGATATTGATTTATCGTATCGGGCACTGCAAAAAAAGAAATCGAATTATTATTTTCACGAAACGACCGTTTTGCATTACAAAGGAGAAAGTACGGTAAAAGACGAAAGATACATGAAACGTTTCCAGGAGGCGATGAATTTTTTCTATCAGAAGCATTTCAGAAAATCATGGTTTTTTGAATTTTTCATTCAAATTGGCATTTGGTTCTTTTCGTTTGTAAAAATGTTTCAGGGAAAAACAAAATCAAAACCCTTACCTGAAAGAGTCATTTTTTATTCTTCAAATCGAATTTTGTCTGAAAAATTACCTGAAATTTTAAAAAATAAAGTCAGCTTTTTAGATTTCAAAAAAGAAAAAATGGTAAATTCGTGGCAGCTTTTTGAGGGTAAAAGAGTTGAGATTATTTTGGATAATCAGTATGTTTCATTCAAAAAATGTATCAAAATCATAGAAACTCTTAAAGATAAGAACATTACTTTTAAGATTTTCCCCAAAAATGCAAATTTTATTATTGGGAGTAATTCACGGAATGACAGGGGGCAAATCGTAAAAATCGAGTAAAAAATTATATTAAGTGTAATTTATATTCAAAATATTCAGTAATTTCGCAATCTGAAAATCAAAATCACCTTTTAGATTAACAATATGGCAAGATTTGAATTGAAACTTCCTAAAATGGGAGAAAGTGTCGCTGAAGCAACTATTACAAACTGGTTGAAAGAAGTTGGAGACAAAATTGAAGCTGATGAAGCAGTACTGGAAATCGCAACCGATAAGGTTGATAGTGAAGTACCAAGCGAGGTATCAGGAGTTTTGATTGAGCAATTGTTCGGTAAAGACGATTTGGTTCAGGTAGGGCAAACTATTGCAATTATTGAAACAGAAGGTGATGCACCGGCTGTTAAGGCAGTAGAGACTGCTGCTCCGGCAGAAGTTACTGAAATCGAAAAAACAATCGAAGTTGCGAAAGATGCTGTAGCTGCACCGCAGGATTTTTCAGGATCGGATAAATTCTTTTCTCCATTAGTAAAAAATATTGCTAAAGAAGAAGGTATTTCTGTTGCTGAATTAGAAAGTATTGCCGGTTCAGGAAAAGACGGCCGCGTAACAAAAGAAGATATTCTAAAATATATTGAAACCCGTAAATCAGGTGTTCAGGCTCCGAAAGCGGTTGTAGAAGCTCCAAAGGCAGTTCAGCCTGCAGCTCCGGTTCAAAAAAGCCAGCAAGCTGTTCCGGTATCTGTAAACGGAGGCGATGAAATCGTTGAAATGGACAGAATGCGTAAGCTGATTTCAGGTTACATGGTAGCTTCAGTACAAACTTCGGCACACGTACAATCGTTTATTGAAGTTGATGTGACTAACATTGTAAAATGGAGAGATAAAGTAAAAAGTGCTTTCGAGAAAAGAGAAGGCGAGAAGCTTACGTTTACTCCAATTATGATGGAAGCGGTTGCTAAAGCTTTAAAAGATTTCCCAGGTATGAATATTTCTGTTGATGGCGAGTACATCATCAAAAAGAAAAATATAAATTTAGGTATGGCGGCAGCTTTACCAAACGGAAACTTAATTGTTCCGGTAATTAAAAATGCAGATCAGCTGAATTTGGTTGGAATGGCCAAAGCGGTGAACGATTTAGGAAACCGTGCAAAAGCCGGAAAACTAAAACCGGACGATACGCAAGGCGGAACTTACACCGTGACTAATGTTGGAACTTTCGGAAGTGTTTTCGGAACTCCAATTATCAATCAGCCACAAGTTGGAATCCTGGCTTTGGGTGCTATTCGTAAAGTGCCTGCGGTTATCGAAACTCCGGAAGGAGATTTTATCGGAATCCGTCAAAAAATGTTCTTATCACATTCTTACGATCATAGAGTAGTAGATGGTGCTCTGGGAGGAAGTTTTGTGAAAAGAGTAGCTGAATATTTAGAAGCTTTTGATGTGAACAGAGATTTTTAAATTCTGTTTTAAAAATAATTTGAACCCGGGAATTTGGAAAAATTCCCGGGTTTTTTGTTTTGTAAGAAAAGGTTAAGAAAACAAACAGAAGCCGGCTTTTAGAATTCATTTAAAAGTTAAAATCACGGAATTACTGCCCTTTTTGTTTAAAAAAGTCGGGAATAGAAGAGGAATTTCGGCTTTAAAAATTACATTTGTAATCTTATAAAAATAAAAAATGGAACTCAAACTCAACAAACCAATTTGCTTTTTTGATCTTGAAACAACCGGAATTGATATCGGTAAAGATCGAATTGTAGAAATTTCGATATTCAAAGTTTTTCCAAACGGAAATAAAGAAAGTAAAACCTGGTTAGTGAATCCTACGATTCCAATTCCGCCGCAAACAACTGCTGTTCATGGTATCACGGATGAAAAAGTAGCAAACGAACCTACTTTTGCAGAATTGGCACCACAGGTTTACAATATGATTAAAGACAGTGATTTGGGTGGTTTTAATTCAGATCGGTTTGATATTCCGTTATTAGCAGAAGAATTGCTGCGTGCCGGAGTTGATTTTGATATGAAAAACAAAGTTTCGGTAGATGTACAAACGATTTTTCATAAAATGGAAGAGCGCACTTTAAGTGCTGCATTGAAATTCTATTGTGGTAAAAGTTTAGAGAATGCGCATTCTGCAGAAGCCGATACAATGGCTACCTACGAAATTCTAAAAGCGCAATTAGACCGTTATCCGGAATTGGAAAACGATATGAAATCGTTGTCTGAATTTACAACCCGTAAAAAAATTGCTGATTTTGCCGGAATGATTGCTTTTGATAAAGACAACGAAGAAATTTTCACCTTCGGAAAACACAAAGGTGCTAAAGTTGATAAAGTCTTAGAAAGTGAGCCAGGCTATTTCAGCTGGATTCAAAATGCCGATTTTCCTTTGTATACCAAAAAAGTGCTTACGGCTATTAAATTAAGAAAGTTAAATACGAAGTAATTTATTAGTCGCAGTCTCAGTATTCAGTTTGTGCTGAACTGATTTTGTATTTGGTAAAGACTGTGACTGAAAACTGCGACTGAAAACTAAATATAATGAAAATCATCTGTATCGGTAGAAATTATACCAATCACATTGAAGAGCTAAAAAACGAGCGTCCCACAGAACCGGTGGTCTTTATGAAACCGGATTCGGCAGTTTTATTGAAACAGCATCCGTTCGTAATTCCCGAATTTTCTGAAGAAATTCATCACGAATTAGAAGTAATTGTTAAAATTAGCAAGGTTGGAAAATACATCGAACCTAAATTTGCGCACAAATACTATGACGAAATTAGTGTTGGGATTGACTTTACGGCCAGAGATTTACAGGAAAAATTAAAAGCAAAAGGATTGCCATGGGAAAAAGCAAAAGCTTTTGATGGTTCTGCAGTAATTGGAGAGTTTTTGCCAAAGAGTGATTTTGTTTCGATGGAAAATCTTACATTTGAGCTGACGAAAAATTCTGAAACCGTTCAAAAAGGAAATACAAGTTTCATGCTTTGGAAAATTGATGAGCTTGTTTCGTATGTGTCTCAGTTTTTTACATTAAAAATTGGAGATATTATTTTTACAGGAACACCGGAAGGTGTTGCTGTGGTTAAGCCGAATGACGTTTTAGAAGGCTTTTTAGAAGATAAAAAATTATTCAGAATACAAGTAAAGTAATGGCTTTAAAATACAACCTTTCGAAAGTATATGCACTTTCAGACAATGATCCGGAATTTGTAAATGAAATTCTTAAATTGTTTGTTACTGAAGTTCCTGAAGATTTAAAACAAATCAAAGAAGGGATTAAAAAGAAGGACCATAAGTATGCCTATTCTTATGCACATAAAATAAAACCTACATTGGACTTAATGGGGTTGAATGTTGCTTTTGAGGAAATCCTTCAGGTAGAAGCCTGGACCAAAGCCGAAGGCAAGAAAAAAGAAATTATCGAAACTTTTAAGAGTATTAAGTTACAGGTAAAAGAAGCAATCAAAGAGATTAAAAAAGACTTTGATTTGTAAGACTTTGATGTGATTCTTTTTTTTGCAAAAGCAAGCCATGTCTGGCATTCGTATAAAATCACTGCGACAACAATTCTTTATTATAATAATTGGACTTACGATAAGTAAAAATAATTCACAGCTATGAAAGCAAGCATTGTTACTATTGGAGATGAAATTTTAATAGGTCAGATTGTAGATACTAACTCGGGTTTTATTGCAAAATCACTGGATCGCATTGGTGTCGAAGTGCATGAAATGATTTCGATAAGTGACGATAAAAAACATATTTTAGACACATTTGCCCAACTGCAGAACAAAGTTGATCTGGTTATTGTAACCGGTGGTTTAGGGCCCACAAAAGACGACGTTACAAGAAAAACATTTTGCGAGTATTTTGAAGATGAGCTGGTGGTGGATGCTAAAGTTTTGGCTCACGTGACGGAGTTAATTGAAGGTTTTTACAAACGCCCAATTTCGCAGTTGAATAAAGATCAGGCTCTGGTTCCTTTCAAATGTACCGTTTTGCACAACAAAGTGGGTACAGCTCCGGGCATGTGGATGAAGAAAGAAGATACTGTTTTTGTTTCACTTCCGGGAGTCCCGTATGAAATGAAATATTTGGTTGAAGAAGAAATAATTCCTAAAATAATTCGCGAGTACAAACGTCCGTATATCATTCATAAGACCATCTTGACTTATGGTCAGGGCGAGAGTTTAGTTGCGGAACGTATCGAAGACTGGGAGAATAATCTGCCGGAATTTATCAAGTTGGCCTATCTGCCCAATCCCGGGCGAGTGCGTTTGCGTTTGTCGGCGAGAGGAACCAATAAAGAAGAGCTTGAGGCTGCAATTGAAGAAAATGTAAAATCTTTAGATGCTATAATTCATGATATTATAGTGGGTTATGAGGAAAACGAAACTATTGAAACGGTAATTGGAAAAATTTTAACCAAACAAAATAAAACAATCTCGACAGCCGAAAGTTTTACCGGGGGAAAAATAGCCTCCATTTTGTCGGCAATTCCGGGAGCTTCTGCTTATTTTAAAGGCAGTGTGGTTTCCTATGCAACAGAGGCGAAGGTCAATGTTCTTGGGGTTTCGCCGGATTTTGTTGATCAGTTTTCGGTGGTAAGTGCAGAGGTTGCGTCGGCTATGGCTTTGAATGTAAAGAAGATGCTGAATACAGATTATGCAATTGCGACAACCGGGAACGCCGGACCGACAAAAGGAGACTCTGAAGCTGAAATTGGAGCTGTTTTTATCGCTTTAGCCACTCCGGAGGGTATAATCGTAGAAGAATTCAACTTTGGTCAACCCCGTGAAAAAGTGATAGATAGAGCAGTGAATAAGAGTTTAGAAATTTTGAAGAAAGAAATTTTAAAAATTGTGCAATAATTTTTTGCTACAATGGTTTATTTTTCTTTTCTTTGCACCCTGATTTTGAATAACGATAAAAGTAAAGTATAATGTCAAGAGTTTGTGACCTTACAGGTAAAAGAGCGATGGTAGGAAATAACGTTTCTCACGCTATGAACAAAACTAAGAGAAAGTTTTCTGTAAACTTAGTTAAAAAGCGTTTTTATCTTCCAGAAGAAGATAGATGGATTACTCTTAGAGTAGCAGCATCTACGATAAAAACAATTAATAAAAATGGAATCACTGCTGTTTTGAAAAAAGCACAGTCAGAAGGATTTATCAAATAATCTTTTCCTAAATAAATATATAGCAAGATGGCAAAGAAAGGTAATAGAATCCAGGTGATTTTAGAATGTACTGAACACAAGACTTCTGGTGTTGCAGGTACTTCAAGATACATAACAACTAAGAACAAGAAAAATACTCCGGACAGATTAGAGATTAAAAAATTTAATCCAATCTTGAAACGTGTAACTGTTCATAAAGAAATTAAGTAATTAATTAGAGATTTTTATTTAAATTAAAAATTTCAAATAACATTTGAATCATGGCAAAGAAAACCGTAGCATCGTTACAAACATCTTCTAAGAGATTATCAAAAGCCATCAAAATGGTAAAATCTCCTAAAACTGGTGCATATACATTCGTAGAATCTATTATGGCTCCTGAAGAAGTTGATGAGTTCTTGAAAAAGAAATAATAACAATCACAGTATATAGAAAAGCTACTTTCATTCGGAAGTAGCTTTTTTATTTTTTATATTTGTCTAAAATTTAAAGAAACATGAGTAATTTTAGGTTTCTTTAAAGATTAAAGATTATTTGGGTTTTATTATCCCATAATCTAAAAAACTAACAACCTATAAAAAATGAGTTTTTTTAAAAAATTATTCTCTACTGATAAGAAAGAGACTTTAGACAAAGGTCTTGAAAAATCAAAAACTAGTTTTTTCTCCAAGTTAAGCAAAGCTGTTGCGGGAAAATCTAAAGTCGACGATGATGTTCTGGATGATCTGGAAGAGATTTTAGTAGCTTCTGATGTTGGAGTAAACACAACACTGAAAGTAATTTCCAGAATCGAGAAACGTGTTGCCGCAGATAAGTATTTAGGAACAGACGAACTGAATCAGATTCTTCGCGAAGAAATAGGTGCTTTATTGTCTGAGACCAATACAGGCGAAGCAACGGAATTTGAGATTCCAAAAAATAAAAAACCATACGTTTTAATGGTTGTAGGAGTTAATGGAGTAGGTAAGACTACCACAATTGGTAAATTAGCGTATCAGTTTAAGAAATCCGGTTATAAAGTCGTTTTAGGAGCTGCCGATACTTTTCGTGCTGCTGCTATCGATCAATTGCAGGTTTGGGCAGATCGTGTAGATGTTCCAATTGTGAGACAAAATATGGGGAGTGATCCTGCTTCTGTCGCTTTCGACACGCTGCAATCTGCCGTAGCGCAAAATGCCGATGTGGTGATTATAGATACAGCCGGACGTTTGCACAATAAAATCAATTTGATGAATGAACTTACAAAAGTAAAACGTGTCATGCAAAAGGTTGTAGAAGATGCTCCGCATGATGTACTTTTGGTTTTAGACGGTTCTACAGGGCAAAATGCTTTCGAGCAGGCCAAACAATTTACTGCTGCCACCGAAGTTACTTCTCTTGCTGTAACTAAACTGGACGGAACAGCCAAAGGCGGTGTGGTAATTGGTATTTCAGATCAGTTTCAGATTCCTGTAAAATACATCGGTGTTGGAGAAGGAATTGAAGATCTTCAGGTCTTTAATAAGTATGAATTTGTAGATAGTTTTTTTAAATAATTTATAATGGGTTTCGAATCTTTAAAAAATATATCAGCGATAGCTTTTTATTTTGCCAGTGTGATATGTTTTGTTTTAGCAAATGTATTGAAAGATAGTAATCTTTCCGTTTATTATGCTTTGCTGGTGATTGGAATAGTTTTATTCTTTTTAGGAGTTTTTAAAAGAATACGAACTAATCGCTAATAGTATCAAACGATATTATTTCAAAAAGAAATAACAAGCTTTAAATAGTAATGTTTTCGAAAGCATTTCTATTTAAAGCTTTTTTGTTACTGATACAAAGAATTAATTTTCTCCCATAAAGTTTTGTCAAAATCCGATAAAGCCGGATTAACGCTGTCTGCAGCATCTCCCATTCTGATAACTACCATCTTTTTACTGGGAACAACATATATTTTTTGGTCATTTTTACCTAATGCCATAAACATATCAGTCGGTCCGCTTGGAATTATGCTTCCCTGAAAAGTAAGTTGTGATTGTGGTAAGTGATAAGAACTTTTTCCGTTCAGCCACCATAAGTAACCGTATCCTAAATTGATATTCTGAGAAGTTGTGGTTGCTTCATTAAAATATGCCTCGTTGAGTATTGTGTTATTTTCCCATTTTCCTTTGTTCAGCATTAAAAGTCCAAAACGCGCCATACTTCTGGAGGTGCTGGTATAAACACTATTTGCACCAATTTGTACCCAATTTCCATTCATCCCGATTTTGTCTCTTAATTTGGTGTTGAAATAATTTTCCCAGCTTTGTCCGCTTGCTTTTGCAACAACATCTTGTAGTTTTACATAAACATTATGATAGGCCCATCTTGCTCCGGCATCGGCTTTATAGACTAGATTAGCAGGATTCACATCGTCTGTGCTGTCGTCCAGTCCGGAGGTCATAGTCAATAAATTTTTACAGGTAATTAAATTTTCTTTGGGTAAAGTTTCACTTGTCCATCCTTCTCCCAAATACTGAGAAACTTTATTATTGATATTCAGCAAATTTTCTTGTTGGGCAATTCCTGTAACCGTAGAGGTTAATGTTTTTCCGGCGCTGGCCCAATACCAATTGGTAGTTGCTGAATGTCCGTTGAAATAGTTTTCTAAAACAATTCGTCCGTTGACCAGTATAATGAACGATTTAGAATGTTTTAGTTCCAGATAATCTAAAAGTGGCTGAACAGCAGCCTGATTCCATTTAAGATCAGCGATTGACTTTGTTTCCCAGTTTGTTCCGGCTAATGGAGGGAAATACATGTTTTCTGTGGGAACTGTAATTGGTTCTGATTCAGATGGATCTTTGCTGCAGCCTGTCAAGAGGATAGCAATCAGTATGGTGCAAATAGTTTTGGTCATGTTTTTTTATTTTGGTTTGGGGTTTGACCAGAAAGATATAAAATAGTTTAAATGGTTTTGTGATTTTTTGCTTCTTATGAGATTTTAAGTTTAACTTTGTAGGTTCATGTTTCTTTTGAAAAGAGAAATTTCAGTCCGCTGGAAAGCACTGTTTTTTTGGGGTAATATTTACTGTAAAAACGAGAGAACAGGGCTGCTAATTGTTTTTTGGACGGGGATTTTTCAAGGAGAAAAGAGAAGAATAAAATTCTAAAAATTATAGTATGAAAAACACTTTTATGATTTTGGTTTTATCGCTTTTGTTGATAAGCTGTAAACAAGAAATTAAACCTGCAGATATTGCAAAACTGAATGGTTATTGGGAAATTGAGAAAGTAGTTTTTGATAAAGGAGAGGACAAAGATTACGGAATGAACGAAAATTTCGATTATTTCAACATCAAAGGAACTAAAGGAACACGAACTAAGGTAATGGCGCAGCTGGATGGAACTTTTTTGACAACAGATACTTTTGAAGATGTGTCGATTCGATTTAAAGGAGATCAGGTTTTCCTGGATTATAAAACAGATTATGCAAAGTGGAGCGAAGAACTGATTTCTATTTCGGATGAGACTTTTGTAGTAAAGAACGATCAGAATAAAGAATATCATTATAAAAAAACCGGACCTGTAAATTTATTAAACGATGGCAAAAAGACTAAATAGTGAAAGCACGATTGGAGCTGTTTTGCAGCAGATTATTCAAGTGAATAAGTTAGGTGCCGGAATGGACCAGATTGATGTAAAAGAGGCCTGGAGGCAGTTGATGGGAAATGGTGTGAATACGTATACCAAAAATGTTGTTCTGAAAGGAAGTACATTGTATGTCGAACTGGGATCGGCGGTTTTGCGTGAAGAATTAAGTCACGGTAAAAGCAAGATTGTAAAAATGATCAACGAGGAGTTAGGTCGTGAGGTGGTGAAAGAAGTTGTTTTACGTTAGATTTTTTAGACTGGCTTAGACTAACTTAGACTGGCTTAGATTTTTAAATGTTAGATTTTGGCTGGTATGTTATAAAAGAAAACCCGTTTCAAATGAAACGGGTTTTCTTTTATGCCTTTTCTAAGATCTAAGAAGTCTAACATCTAAAAATCTAAGAAAGTCTAAAATTATTAGAATTGCTCTCTTCCTGCGAAGTGGAATGCACCTTCGATAGCTGCATTTTCGTCGCTGTCAGAACCATGTACTGCGTTTTCTCCGATTGAAGTCGCGTATGCTTTACGGATAGTTCCTTCAGCAGCTTCAGCTGGATTTGTAGCTCCAATTAAAGTTCTGAAATCTTCTACTGCGTTGTCTTTTTCTAAAATTGCAGCAACAATTGGTCCGCGAGACATGAATTCAACTAATTCTCCGTAGAAAGGTCTTTCTGCGTGAACTGCGTAGAATGCTTGAGCATCAGCTACAGTAAGTTGAGTTAATTTTAATGAAACGATTTTGAAACCTCCATTAGTAATCATTGCTAAGATATTTCCGATGTGTCCGTTTTGAACTGCATCCGGCTTAATCATTGTAAAAGTTCTATTTGTTGCCATTTTATTGCTTATTTTTAATTTCGTGCAAAAGTATACTTTTTTTATGAATTGATTTTAATAAATTCATAATTAAAACTCTAACAAATGATGTTTTGGTAAAGAAAAATGAAAAATAGTGCGTTATATGATGATGTCAATTTGTTTTAGAGAGTGAGGAAGAAAAAAGAGACGCGTTTTGCGTCTCTTGTAATTGAAATGGATATAGCTTATTTTTAAACTTTAAAAATGAGTTTGTTTCTGTAGAAAATCCATAATATAAAAGTCCAGATTCCAACATAAGTTAATGCTCCTGCTAACGAGGCTGTCATTGGATTGCTAAAGAAAGGAGCAATACCGAATTGGTACAAATAATTTAAAAGATTGATCTGTTCTTCCGGATGATGGGGGTTCTTAAACTGAACCATCACTAAAGCCTGAGGGATGATCTGAGAGAAGAAAAATACAATCATCGGATTGACTCCCCAGATTAAAAACAATTTTATGCCCTTTTTGTATGCTGCAATGTCAATGATGTAGTATAGAAATGCTAAACAAGCAGTTGCCAGTCCTGTAGTGTATAAAACATAACTGCTGGTCCAAAGCGATTTGTTGATAGGAAAAAAGGCGTTCCAGATTAATCCTCCAATGATTAAGGCAACACCTGCAGCTATCATTTTTACTGCTTTCTGTTTTGGTGTAATTTCACGCTGTAAAATCTGACCAATCAATAAGCCAATGATTCCGTTTACGATTGACGGAATGGTACTTAGAACTCCTTCAGGATCCCAGGTTATGGTTCCGCGATACATATGCCCTTCAAGTAAAACACCGTCGAGCCAGGAAGCTAAGTTGGTTTCTTTGTCTAAATTAGGCGCTCCGATTCCGGGAACGGGGATTAAAGTCATTATGGCCCAATAGCCCAGTAATAAAGTAATGCCGGTTATGATTTGTGTTTTTTGAGTTGTTTTTAGGTACAATAGAGAAACAACAAAATATACAATCGCAATTCGTTGTAAAACACCCGGTAATCGCACATCGTGGTAAGCTTCGACCCCGCTGTAAGCCAGAAACAGATAAATAAACAAAATTGAAAATGCCAGTATGTTTTTGATTTTCGAACTGAAATTGCCCATCAAAGCATAGCCAACAGCCACAGTGATAATTAATCGACCGATAAGAAGCGGAATTCCTTCAAGCCCGAAAAGCTCTATTTTTCCAAAATAATTAAAGAAAATCCCAAGACCGAGCATGCGTAGCGAACGAACCAGGATTTTGTTGAAGGTAGTGCTGTCCCAGGTTTTGGTTGGCATTGCCAGGGGTACTGCAACTCCCATGATGAAAATAAAAAACGGAAACACTAAGTCGGTTGGCGTACAGCCATGCCACTCGGAGTGTAGTAAGGGGGCGTAGACATTTCCCCAATCTCCCGGGTTGTTTACAATAGTCATTAATAAAATAGTCAATCCTCTAAAGACATCTAATGATATCAGGCGCTCTCTGGTCATAATTTTGGTAAATAGGTTAATTTTTTTTAAAGGTTACTATTTGGTTTGAGAGGCAATAATTTCAGAAGAGGCGGTTATTTATTCTGATGACTATTACTTTTTTTTTTATATCGTGATAATATTAAAATTCGTTTCTAAAGGTTTTAAATTTTGTATTAAAAGAGGAATCAATTCTTCTCCTTTTTCCAGATAAAATTCAGAAAAATTGGTTTGACGCTCCTGTAAACTTTGATTTGGAAACAATTCACATTGTAAATCAACAACGCGTTGTATTTCCGAATCCAGTTTTCGTTTTTGTGCTTTCAATAATCTTTTCTCGAGATTGTCTAAGCCTTTCTTTTGTTTTACTTCCTGCGCTTTTACAGCTCCCGTGAAGGATGTATCCGTTTGCTGTGCTAATTCGTAAAGATATTCAAATTGTTTGATCAGCGTTTCTTTTTGTGGCGTTAAATCAATCGGAAAATCAGATAATTTATGTGTAAGGACATTCACTAAATCTGCGGGTTTAGTAAATAAATCTTTCCAGTGAAGTCCAAGTTTATCTGCTTTTTTAGCTTGTTTTTCGGTGCTTAGAAGTACCGAATTACGAACCAGTAACATGGGGAAAGTAATGTTCACAGCATCAAAAAAAGATTTTAATTCCAGCCAGTAAGCAATTTCTCCTCCGCCACCAATGTAGCATAAATTTGGAAGAATAATTTCCTGATACAACGGACGCATGATTACATTCGGACTGAATTTTTCGGGATTGCTTTCGAGTAGATTGAAAATTTCTTCTTTCGAAAATGATATTTTAGTATGGTTGACAACGTAGCTGTCTTTTTCTAGTATAATTCGCTCACGCAGTTGGTCTTCAATGTAAAACAGATTGATTTCACGAGGATTTACCTGAATGGTGTAATCATTAAATTTTGAGATTGTTTCCTGAACCGCTTTGAAAGCCGTTTGCTGTTCCAATTCTTCTTTAATATATGGAATGAAAGCGCGTTTCAAATCTGCTGTATCTGCGTCTAAAATCACTAAACCGTAAGAAGCAAATAGGCTGTTTGCCAGAAAACGTGTAGCATCGGCAAGATTTTCATGCTTTAGATAGGCCTCTTCAAAGAGTTTTTTTAAGAAGTTGGCATTTGTGCTTGAACCCAAATCTTTGGAGTAGATTTCAAAAAAATCTTCTAAACCTTCTGTCGACAATCTTCCAACCGGACCAGTGCTTTCTTTGTTCCAACGGAACTTTTTTCCTTTAAAATTAAAATAATTAATCTCTTCAAAATCGTGATCTTCAGTTGCCATCCAATAAACCGGAACAAAATTATGAGCAGGATATTTTGATTTCAGTTCCGTAGTGAGATTAATGGTCGAAATGATTTTGTATAAAAAATACAAAGGACCGCTAAACAGGTTCAGCTGGTGTCCGGTTGTAATCGTAAAAGTATTTGGAAGGGCTAGAAGCTCAATATTCTGTCTGGTCGAATCCGAAATTTGGATGTTTTCGTATTGCTTTTTTAACGTGTCAACAAGAGGAATACGGTTGGAATGGTCAAAATTAGCCTGCTTGTCAAGGATTTGTTTCTCAAAGTTTTCAAGCGTAGGAAAGTGATTGTACAGTGATTGTAATTCGGGTTTTTGATCTAAATAATCTTGTATCAATTTAGAGAAATATCCTGAGTTTTGGTAGCTGATACAGTCGGTAGGCATAGTTTTAGGTTTATTTTTGATAGCTGTAAATTTAATCAAAATATGTACTTAAATCCTTTTTTAACGAATGCTTAAGATTTGATTTTTATGCTTTGAATTAAGTTGTTGTAAATCAAGGTTTTGATTTCGTGATCTCTTTTTTTATTGTAAGAAATGTTTTGTGAATGATTAGAAAGATTGATTTGTTATTTCTGTTAAAATTTTGAGAGTAATTTAAAAGTATTGTTTAATTATGTGTGTTATTAACAATGAAACTATATTTTTGCAAACAAATATTTGTTGTGCAGAAGAAGTTGATTTATTTTTTGTAATAATATTTAAAAGAAAAACGATAGTAAAGCCGAATGAAAAATAACCCGAAACAGAAGAACTCCTTAAAACATGTTCTCTTTGGTTCCTTGATTGGTACCACCATAGAATTTTTTGATTTCTATATTTATGCCAATGCTGCCGTATTGGTTTTTCCGCAACTATTTTTCCCTGGTTCAGACCCGACTATGGCAACTCTGGAATCTTTAGCTACCTTTTCAATTGCTTTTTTATCACGTCCATTAGGTTCCGCTTTTTTTGGACATTATGGAGATAAAATCGGGCGTAAATTTACTTTGGTGGCCGCATTATTAACGATGGGTATTTCGACGGTTACGATCGGATTTTTGCCCGGTTATGCCAGTATTGGTGTTGCCGCTCCTTTATTGTTAATGCTGTGTCGATTTGGACAAGGTGTAGGTTTAGGAGGCGAATGGGGTGGAGCTGTTTTATTGGCAATCGAAAATGCACCTCCGGATAAACGTGCCTGGTACGGAATGTTTCCACAATTGGGCGCTCCTATTGGATTGCTGCTTTCGGGCGGAACTTTTTTAATTCTGACAGACATGATGACCAATGAAAACTTTATGGATTATGGCTGGAGAATTCCATTTATAGCAAGCTCGCTTTTGGTTGTTGTGGGATTTTATATCCGAACAAAAATTACCGAAACTCCTTCATTTGAGAATGCTAAAAAAGAAAAGGAAGAAGTTAAAGTTCCCTTTTTAACTTTGATTAAATCGTATCGAAATCAATTGATTTTTGGAACATTGGCGGCTGTTACCACCTTTTTGGTTTTTTATCTGATGACCGTTTTTACTTTAAGCTGGATCACTTCCGATTTAGGGATTACCAAAAGAGATGCATTATTGGTTCAGTTGTTCTCTGTTTTGTTTTTTGCCCTTTTTATTCCGGTTTCGGCAGTAGTTGCCGATAAAATCGGACGACGTAAAATGCTAATTATTGCCACCATAGCTATTGCACTTTTCGGTTTTTTGTTTTCTTCTTTTTTAAGCAAAGGAAATATCATTCTAATTACCACATTTGCCTGTACCGGAATGGCACTGATGGGATTCACTTATGGACCTTTAGGAACTTTCCTGTCGGAATTGTTTCCAACAAATGTTCGTTACTCCGGAGCTTCCTTAACGTTTAATTTGGCGGGAATCCTTGGTGCGGCATTTGCGCCAATGATCGCTATTTGGCTGGCAAGTACTTACGGTTTAAGTTATGTAGGTTTTTATCTGACTGGTGCCGCTTTAATTTCGTTGGTTTCCTTTTTGGTAATTTCTAAGAAAGTGCACCAGTTTTAGTATTCAATTGTTATACTCACAAAAGTTTATACAAAGTCCACAGAGTTTTACCGTTAAACTTTGTGGACTTTGTATTTTTTTATCGTTTCAAAGTAAAATGACCTCGGTATTCCTTACCGTTGGATCGAGTAGCTGTAAACCAATAATCTGAAGTAGGTTCATTTTTACCCAGGTACGTTCCGTCCCAATAGGCGTCCTTAGTTAGTTCTTTAATGAATTTTCCGTAACGGTCATATATTTGAATCACGGTGTTAGGTGCCAGATATCCAAAATCGATTGTCCAGGTATCATTATAGCCATCATTATTTGGAGTAAAAAATTTAGGAAAAGGAAGTTCTTCAACGAAGTGGATACAATTTTGATTCGTAGCTTCAAGAATATTTATAGCAACTGAAATTCTGTCGCTTTCACAATTCGCAATGGTTTGAGAGGCATAATAGGTAATACCACTTTTAAGTGCGGTTGATTCTAATAACGCTACAGTAGAAGCGTTACTTTCAAACCATTTTATATTTTGCCCAATGATATTGATATCTTTTATGGAAGCGTTCTGTTGGAAACAGAAAGTTTGTCGTGAATCAGCTATTGGTTTTTGGGTGTCCTGTATTTTTACAGTGATGGCAAGTCTTTCGCTTTCGCAATTATTTAAGGTTTGTGAAGCATAATAAATGCGGTTTTGCAATAAAGAAGTTGCCTGTAAAATAGTTCCATTCGTTGCTGCATCATACCATTTAATAGCTGAACCAGAAATGGCAAGATTGGCAATGGTAGCATTTTCATCGATACAGAACTGTTGGTTACTATTTCCGATAGGTAAAGCGGTGTCATGCACCTGAACTAAAATTGGAGTTCTATCGCTTTCACAACCGGTAGTTTGTGATGCGTAATAGGTTCTGTTGTTTTCCAATAAAGTTGTACTTGGTAAGACAGCAGCTGAGAAACTCGTATCGTACCATTTTATATTTTGCCCGGTTATTTGAAGATTACTTAAAGTTGCATTCTCGCTTTTGCAAAATTGTTGATTGGTATTTCCTGTTGGTGCAGAAGGCGTATTTACGATTGAAACGGTAACTCCAAATCGCGGGCCTTCGCAGCCGTTAATAGTCTGAGAAGCATAATAGGTTTTTCCGTCAGTTAAATTTGTTGTTTCGACTAACAGAGAACCGTTATGTAGCGAATCGTACCATTTTACGGCATTTCCATTTGTTTGAATATTGGCAATCGTTGGATTCTGACCTGTACAAAAAGGCTGATTTGCATTTCCTGTTGGAGCTGCCGTATTTTGAATGTTAATAGTAACAGGAATTCTTTCGCTTTCACAACCGTTAATCGTTTGAGTTGCATAATAGGTTACCCCATTTTGAAGTAAAGTTGTATTCGATAAAAGTGCTCCGGTTGTCTGGGAGTCATACCATTTGATGTTGTTTCCTGTAATTTGAATACTGGCTAATGTTGCATTTTGCTGGATACAGAAAGTTTGTGGTGTGTTTGTAACAGGAAGCGGTTGACTAATAATCTTTACAATTTGGTTTTGCGTTGCGATATTTCCACTTCCATCATTATAATTCCATACAATGGTGTAAGTTCCTGGTAAATTATAAGATAGTGGATTTGTTGTGGTTCCGTTGATAATTCCAGCACAAACATCCGTAGCTGTTGGAATTGTGTTTACTACGGTATGGCAATCTCCACTTATAACAGGAAGATTTGTAATATCAGGAATTGGTTTTTCTATATCTCCAATAACTACATTTGTCTTTTTTGTAGCATCGCAGCCTCCAGTTCCTGTAATCAAGCAGCTATATTCTCCACTATTTACTGATGTTGCGTTTGTAATTGTTGGATTTTGGTCTGTTGAAGTAAAACCATTTGGACCTGTCCATAAGTAATTGGTTCCTCCTGATGCTTTTAATTCTAAGGTTTTGTTAATACAAATAGGGGAGTTGCTAGTGGTAGTTGTATACAATTGGCAATCTTGGAACTCTGCGACAAAAACATCAACAAACCCTCCACCATTTGTTTTATGTGTTCCTGGTGTACTTAAATCTGATGAGTCATCATAAACAGTTCTCCCTGAAACGACAATTTTTCCATCTAAAACATCAATACTTCTTAAAAAATCCCCTCCTTTTCCACCATAATAAGTACTCCAGTTTAAATCACCGCTTGTCGAAAAATTTGCAATATATCCATCAGGTCCTCTTTTAATAATACTTTGAAAAGAATTTGGAGTAGAGATATTAGTTGGGTTATCTGTATATCCAATTAAATATATATTCCCCTCTGATGAAACAAAACAGTTTGTGCCAAAATCAGTATATGCTGTGGAGTCACCGCCAAAATATGTTCCCCATTGTCTCTCTCCATTTGTATTGAATTTTGCAATGAAGGCATCTTTACCATCTATATTTTGAGAAGTTTTAAATGCTCCGATTGTGGCCATATTGTTTGAACTAGTTGTAGATCCAACAATATATATGTTATTTGCATTATCACTTCCAATTCCGCTTATTATATCTGAATTGGGAGATGGGTCTGTGACAGTTTTATCTCCACCATAATAGGTGCACCAAAGTTTTGTGAAATTGGAATTAAATTTAATTATAAAGCCATCATTAGAATTATGAGTTGTTTTAAATGCTCCGGTCGTTGCGATATTTGGATAGGTATAAAAATCACTAAAATATTGATTTCCTGCAAGAATTACATTGTCGTTTTGGTCTATTGTACTACATTTTATTACAAAAGGAAAATAACTTCCATAAAGTAGTTTACTCCCATCTTTGTTGAATTTTGCAAAGAACCCTGTATAATCAGAGGAATTACTTAATGTAGTTTGATATCCACCGGGAGTCGCAATTCCTTCAAAACTATGAGTTTCTCCCGCGATTATAATATTTTCACGATTGTCTATAGAAATAGCATCTATCCGCTCAAAACCTTTTCCTCCAAAATAGGTGCCCCAAATTCTTTGGCCATCAGTATCGAATTTCATCAATAGACCATCAGTATCGTCAGCAATTTCTTTATATGTATTAGGAGTTGAAAGTGATCCTGTGGAAGCATATCCGGCAATATAAATTTGATTCAGAGAATTAATTTTAGCACATTGAACTCCAGCTCCTCCCAAATAAGTCCCCCAAATTCTTACTCCATTTGAATTTAGCTTAACAATGAAAGCAGGTCGAAATGTTGTTGCAACTGATTGAAAAGAACCGCTAGTTGCAATTCCAGTAGTACTCTCAGTGCTTCCTGTAAAAATTGTATTTCCTAGGTGATCAAGATTAATAGAATTTGGTTCGTCAGTAAAATGAATATCGCCATAATAAGTCCCCCAAAGTCTCGTTGGCACAGGGTCAATAACAATCGTTTTTCCATTAACAGGATCGGTTGAATCAAATCCATAAACATTCTTCTTAATTTTAGTATAACCAACTGTTATTTCTTTTTTAGTTCCTCGATCTTCAATCCAACTAGCAGGAAGCGTTTCTTCCATTTTTCCAAAACGAACATTCATCTGGATTTTATTATCAATCAAGTCAGTTTCAGCGCCATTAAATTTTAACTGAATGTCGGAGATTTTACCTTTTGGATGAATTACAAAATTGTAT
This sequence comes from Flavobacterium sp. N502540, assembly GCF_025947365.1. NCBI lineage: Bacteria > Pseudomonadati > Bacteroidota > Flavobacteriia > Flavobacteriales > Flavobacteriaceae > Flavobacterium > Flavobacterium sp. N502540. Next base: position 477,944 of record NZ_CP110012.1, on the reverse strand, counting down.
TCGACGACTTTTTTGGGATCATTCGGAATCGTAAAAACAACATCAATATTTGGATAGATATTTTTATAAGTAATTTGTTTGTATTGATAAACGCCAGTAATTCCTTCCGGTTTATTGGGAATATTATAGTAATTATCAAAATCGGTTGATTTTTTTTCAGTAACCAATTCAACTTTTGAGTTTGAATTTACAAAGTCAATATCAATTCTGTGAAAGGTGTATTCTAAGTCAAACTCCGGATTTTCTTCATTATCCTTTTCGGGAATTAGATGCGGAAGTGTTTTGGCTGTTTTTGGAGTTTGTCGACGGGGAGTTTTCTTAACTTCGTATACGTCGTATGAAAAGCCATTTTTCTTTAGCTGAACATTTAATCCGTTAGTGTTCAGTAAGTATTTTACAGCAGTATTTGGTTTTCCTTTTTGATCAATAATCTGGCCTTTATTTTCTTTAAACCCAATTGACGGACTTGTATTTTGTGAGAATAATTGAAAAGTAAATAAGAAAAAAAATAAAAGTAAACGTTGCTTCATCTGAATAAATTGAATAGTGACAAATGTAATTAAATATCGATAAAACAATAGTAAAAAATCAAAACCCGGACTAATAAAATCTTTTCCTGAAAAGTCTCTAAATATCCCGTATTTTTGCAAAAAAATAATGTCCTTTTGAAAACAAAACTTTTTGTAATTACACCACCTTTTACACAGCTGAATACCCCGTATCCGGCAACAGCGTATATAAAAGGTTTTCTGAATACTAAAAATATCGAATCGGTTCAGGCTGATTTGGGTATTGATGTGATTTTGGAATTGTTTTCGAAGAAAGGATTGATTGATTTGTTTCTTTATTCTGAAAATCTTTTTAAAGATTTGTCCTCCCGAGCGGAGTTGAGGGAAGACATTTCAGATAATGCTAAGCGTATTTTTGCGCTGCAGGACGAATACATTAAAACAATTGATGCAGTGATTCAGTTTCTGCAAGGGAAAAATCCAACTTTGGCCTTACAGATCTGCCAGGAAGATTTTCTGCCCGAGGCCTCCCGTTTTGCACAGTTGGAAGAATTGGACTGGGCTTTCGGAACCATGGGAACGCAGGATAAAGCCAAGCATCTTGCGACCTTATATCTTGAGGATATTTCGGATTTTATTGTGGAATGTATTGATGAGAATTTTGGTTTCAGCCGATATGCCGAACGTTTAGGGAGAAGTGCCAATTCGTTTGATGAATTATATGAAGCTTTACAGCAGGAACTAACCTATATCGATTCTATTTTAATTTCAATTTTAAAAGAAAAAATTGAAGCGGTTCAACCTACCTTTTTTCTGATATCCGTTCCTTTTCCGGGGAATTTGTATAGTGCTTTCAGATGTGCACAATGGGTAAAACAATATCATCCGGAAATTAAAATTTCGATGGGTGGAGGTTTTCCAAATACCGAATTGCGTTCACTTTCGGATCGACGTGTTTTTGAGTTTTTTGATTTTATTACTCTGGATGACGGAGAAGTTCCAATTGAAGAACTAATTTTTAATCTGGAAATCCCAAATGATGTCCCTTCGAGCGAAGTCGAGAAGCGATACAAAAGAACTTTTCTGCTGGAAAACGGAGAAGTAGTCTACAAAAACAATTCTTTAAAACACGATTATAAACAGTCTCAGGTTGGAACTCCCGATTATTCGGATCTGCCTTTGGATAAATACATTTCAGTAATCGAAATTGTGAATCCGATGCACCGAATGTGGAGTGATGGACGTTGGAATAAACTCACTATGGCACATGGCTGTTATTGGGGAAAATGTACTTTTTGTGACATCTCATTAGATTATATAAAAGTTTACGAGCCGGTCGCGGCTAATTTATTGTGCGATCGTATGGAAGAGATGATGCTGCAAACAGGGCAGAATGGATTCCATTTTGTAGATGAAGCAGCTCCGCCGGCACTGATGCGTGCTTTGGCTTTAGAAATTTTGCGTCGGAAACTAGCAGTAACGTGGTGGACCAATATTCGATTTGAAAAAAGTTTTTCGAAAGATTTGTGTTTATTACTTAAAGCTTCAGGCTGTATTGCCGTTTCAGGTGGTTTAGAAGTGGCCTCAGACCGATTATTAAAGTTAATTGACAAAGGGGTAACAGTAGAACAGGTTGCAAGAGTAACCCGAAATTTTACCGAAGCCGGAATCATGGTTCATGCTTATTTGATGTATGGTTATCCAACTCAGACCATTCAGGAAACGGTGGATAGTCTCGAAATGGTGCGTCAGTTATTTGAGGCGGGGATTCTGCAGTCGGGATTTTGGCACCAGTTTGCGATGACAGCCCACAGTCCGGTTGGATTGTATCCGGAAAAATTTGGTGTCACAAAAGCAACGGAAGCTATCGGAACTTTTGCGAATAATGATATTGATTATACCGATTCTACAGGAATCAATCACGATAAATTTAGTTTTGGGTTGAAGAAATCACTTTTTAATTTTATGCATGGAATCTGTTTTGATTACGAATTGCAGGATTGGTTTGATTTTAAAATCCCGAAGACCAAAATAGACCCCGATTTTATTTTCAATGCCCTTGAAGAAGGAAATGATTTCAATACAAAACCCAATGCAAAAGTAGTCTGGTTAGGCGGAAAACCATTTGTGGAGCATTTCACAAAATCTAAAAAAGGGAGAAGCTGGGAAATGATGAGTTTTACTTTCCATGATAAAAAAGAAAGTTTCAACATTCAGACGAATAAAGAAGAAGGAGAATGGCTGGTTCAAATTTTAAGTAAAATGGCTATTTCAAATGCTAAAAACTACACTTTTCAGGAAGTGAAGAATGATTTTGAAACTAATTTAGACGATTTCGAACTGTTCTGGTATTCCAAACCCGTTAATACTTTGCGTGAGTTCGGATTATTGGTTTTGTAGTTTTTCTTTGTACTAAATGAAGAGTTAGTATTCTACACAGGTACCGTCATTTGGAATCGAAACTTTATCCAAAAGATTATTGTCCAGAAGTGCTTGTTTTAATGCTGTTCTTGTTGTCGGACAGTGATTTAAAGCTTCCAAATGATTAGCGAATACTCTTCCGGGAGCAAGCGCGGCAAATTTCAGAATATCGTTCATTCGCATCAATAAGGGCTGACCGAAATCTAATCTGGCAGTTCCACAGGCGACAACCGAAATGTCGGGTTTAAACTCAATCAGGACTTTTTGTACGTGTTCCGTAAAAATAGTATCAGAACTGATATAAATAGATTTTTGATTGGGTAATTCGATATGAAAGCCCATAACGTTTCCCATAAGTTTGGCAACAATCCCATAGCCATGAACGGCGGGAATCCCTGTTATTTTACCTCCCAGGAATTCCTGAGGTTCCCAATAGTTTAAGGTTTGTACGATGCTTAAGCCTCTTTTCGATAGAGCACTTTGATCTTTGCTGCTGCAAATGACCGGAATACTTTTGCGTCTTAAAAAAATCTCGCCCGCTTTATCGATATGGTCAGGATGTAAGTGAGTAATAAGGCAGACGGTTACTTTACTCAAAATATCTCTGCTGTTTTTGGGTAAAGCGATAAGCGGGTTTCTTTTGGGTTTGTAACGGAAAATAGTAAAAGGTGCAATCGTTTTCTTTTTCCCCAACATCGGATCAACCAATATAACATCGGTTTCAGTTTCAATAACTAAAGTGGCGTTGCGTAAATGATGTAATTTCATATTGGAGAAAATAAGTACTAAAATACAAAAAATGGAAGAATTTAAGCCTATAAATTACATGGTAAATCGAAAACCAATTCCGTGAAGGTTCTCAATAGAAATGCCTTTTTCGTTGCTTAGAATCTTACGAAGTCGTGAAATAAAAACGTCCAGACTACGTCCCATAAAATAATCATCGGTTCCCCAGAGAGAGGTAAGAATTTGTTCTCTTTTTAAAACAGAGTTTTTATTGTCAAGAAATAATTTCAATAATTCGGCTTCACGCTGCGTAAGGCTGATTTTTTCACTTTCGTTGAAAAGAACAAAATTACTCGTGTCAAATTGATATTTGCCAATCTCATAAACCGGTTTTTCAGTTAAAATGTTTTTCTGTGAACGCTTCAGAAAAATTTCAATTTTTAAAAGCAATTCTTCAATGCTAAAAGGTTTTACAAGATAATCATCGGCACCCAAACGCAATCCTTTAATGCGGTCTTCCTTTAATGTTTTGGCAGAAAGAAAGATAATCGGAATGTCGCTGTTGCATTTTCTGATCTGAGCGGCCAGTTCAAAGCCATCCATCTTAGGCATCATGATATCAAGAATACAAATGTCAAAATTCTCTTTTTTAAAGTTTTCGAGACCCATTTGTCCGTCACGGCAATGATTCACTTCATAGTTGTTCTGTTCCAGATTGTCTTTGGTCAGGAATGCCAGGGTTTCATCGTCTTCAGTATAAAGTATTTTGAATTGTTTCATTTTTTATATGGAATTGATAAAGTTATAGTGATGCCTTTTTCGGAATTGTTCTCCGCTTTTATTTTCCAGTTGTGCAAGTTGCAAATTTCTTTTACATAATACAAACCTAGTCCAAAACCGGTTACCTCATTGCTTTTTTCGTTTTGAGCACGGTAGAATTTATCAAAGATAAAGGAAAGGTTTTTAGATGAAATTCCAACTCCGTTGTCTTTGAAAGCTAATTTTAAAACCGAATTTTCGGCCGTTATTCCAATTAGAATAAGGCATTTTCCGGAACAATATTTTACTGCATTATCAAGTAAATTGTAAACTAAATTTGAGAAATGAAAAACGTCCGTTTCAATTTTGTACTCTTTGGAAAAGGTCTCAATTTTGATATTTGCCTCCGGATATTTTAAAAGGATGTTTTGGATTACTTCTTCAATAATCGGAACAACTAAAACCGTCTCCTTCTTTAATTCCAGTGGTGCATAATCAGATTTTGCTACATTTAAAATCTTTTCAATATGACCATTCAGTTTGTTGCTTTGGTTGATAATGATGTCAGTGTACGTATAGAGTTTTTTGTCTTCTTTAATAGGTGTTTGCTCGATCAGATATTTAGATGCAATCAGAATAGACGATAAAGGTGTTTTAAATTCATGCGTCATATTATTGATGAAATCACGCTGCAGTTCGGAGTATTTTTTTTGTTGTAAAAGGGTAAAAATCGAATACACATAAATTAACAAAATAAGAATCAGAGCAATCGAAAGTATAAACCAGAATCGCATCGAACTAAACAAATAGGTCGTCTCATTTGGAAAACGTATGGCGAAATAATAAACCAGGTTCTTGTGTTTTGGAAAATAAACCGGTTGCTTGATGGTCTTTTTTTCAGATAGAGAAATATAATTCCCATAGACCATTTCGTCACTCTGACAATTGTACATCGCATATTCAAAATCAGTCGTAATATTCATTTTTTTGAACTCACTTTTAAGGTAAAATTCCAGAATATCAGGTTCAAAATCATTGTCAATATTTACAATATAATAATCGTTGGCAATCTTTTGAACAGGATTTTGTGCCGGAAGTTCATGATTGGTTCCTTCGTATAGTTTTTTAGCGACTTCAAGCAAAGCGAGATGTGCTTTTTGGCTGAGTTTTTTTTGTTCTATAGTAAAAGCTTCTTTGGTCCAAAGCAGCTGGGTTACCAGTATACTGATAATAGCCACTAAGCCTAATAAAATGATGCTATTGAGTTTGTTGAGTTTCAAGAAAACAGTTTTTTAAAGTGTAATATTAATCAAATTTATAGTGAAAAACACCAATTAACAAGTCGTTAACAAAGATTTGAAAGCGGTTAACAGCGATTTGATCCCTATAGAAGTACTTTTGAAATATCATTAACCAATAAAATATTTAGCTATGAAAATGATTAAAATTTCGATGTTAGCTTTGGCACTAGGTTTAATGTCTTTTTCGGCAATCGCACCGTTAAAGTCATTAAATTCTGAAACAAAAGTTGCTGCAGCAGCGGCTTCAACTGTAGTATGGAAAGCTGAAACTATAGATGTAGGAGAAATTCCTCAGGGAACTCCAAAAGCAATTGTTTACGAATTTAAAAATACCGGAAAAACTGCTGTTGTGATTACAAATGTAGTAGGGTCTTGCGGTTGTACAGCAACAGATTATACTAAAGAACCGATTTTGCCTGGTAAATCAGCAAAAGTAACCGCAACTTATAACGCTGCAAATAAAGGTGGCTTTACAAAAACAGTTACGGTAACCACAAGTGCCGAAAGTACTCCAAAAGTCCTTACACTAAAAGGCACAGTGATCTAAGAGTTTTAAATATATTAGTTATAAAGCGAGAAGCTCCGGGTATGTAATGTATCCGGAGTTTTTTTATGATGTTTATGCTATCCTTTTTTTAATTAGTATCTTTAAAGAATGATGTTTTTATGGAAAGCATAAAGAATTTCGCTATATAATATCACTGGGCGGAAGTAGTTGAAATTGTTAAAATGCAATGGGTACTTAAGAATTAAGTTGGCAATAGTCAGCTAAGCAGGTTCTCTTAAAAAAGCGATACGATGAAAAATAATATGTTTAAGTTTGTTCTCTTTCTGATGATTATTCCCGGTTTTATGATGGCAAATGTCTCTCTACCCAATATTTTTGGTGATAATATGGTTTTACAGCGCAATGCTGAAGTTAAGATTTGGGGTTGGGCCAATCCGCAGGAAGAAATCAGATTAGTGGTTGACTGGAGCAATATCGAGTATAAAGTTAAAGCAAACAATCTGGCACAATGGGAGCTGAAAATAAAAACACCCGAAGCCGGTGGCCCCTATGTAATTTCCATCAAAGGGTACAACGAAATTATTCTTAAAAACATTTTGATAGGAGAAGTTTGGATTTGTTCGGGGCAATCGAATATGGAAATGTCATCAAGCTGGGGAATTGACAATGGCGAGGAAGAAACTAAAAATGCAGTAAATCCTAATATTCGATTTTTTAACGTTCCGAAATTAACGGCTACAACGCAACAGAACAATCTGCTTGGTAACTGGACAGAATCGACTCCCGAAACCATGAAATACTTTAGTGCTGTTGGTTATTTTTTTGCCAAACGCTTAAGAGAAGAACTAAAGAATGTTCCAATTGGGTTAATATCTTCCAACTGGGGAGGTACTCCCGCAGAAGTTTGGATACCCGCAGAAGTCGTTCAGAATGATCCCGTTTTGTTGGAAAATGCAAGAAAATTAAATGAGCAGGAGTATGGGCCCAGACAGCCGGGACGTGCGTACAATGCGATGATCTATCCTTTGGTTGGATACAAGATTGCCGGAACAATTTGGTATCAGGGAGAATCGAATGTTGGTTCTTTAGTATATGACAAAACATTATCGGCTTTGATTACCTCATGGCGGAAAGTCTGGAACGATGATTTCCCATTTTATTATGTACAAATTGCCCCTTTTAAAACAGGAAGTAATAATTTTCATAATGTCATCATAAGAAATTCACAGAGAAAATTACTCAAAGAAGTTTCAAATACCGGAATGATTGTAACCAGTGACATTTCAGATGTAAAAGAAATTCATCCCAAAGATAAAAAGACAGTGGGAGTCCGTTTAGCCAATCTGGCTTTGGCAAACACTTATAAAAGTACTATTGGGTTGGTTAATGGACCGCTTTTTAAGAGTTTTAAAATCGATAAAGAGATGGTAACTCTTTCTTTTGATTGTGCTGATGGTCTGTATTTTAAAAACGGGGTGTCCAACCAGTTTGAAGTTGCAGGGGCAGATGGTATTTTCTATACAGCCGAAGCCTTAATTAGAAACGATCAGGTCGTAGTAAGCAGTAAAAAAGTTAAAAATCCGGTTAAGGTTCGTTTTGCCTGGGGAAATACAATTCAATCTGATCTGTTTAATAAAGTGAATTTGCCTGCTTCTTGTTTTAGTACTGAATGAAACAGTTATAAAATTTGATTTGTAATATTTTCCCTGTTTGCAGCAAAGGCTAAAGCCGCTAAAATATGCTCTTTTTTTAGTTCGGGAAAATCAGCTATAATTTCTTCGAAAGTCATAGCTGTAGATAGCCAGGAAAGAATGTTTGAGACGCAAATTCGGTTTCCTGCAATCACAGGTTTGCCAAACCGAATGCCGGATCGATTGAAATTAAGTTTTGCCAGTTATTTTCCATAAATTTATTGTTTAAACAAATTTACAAAAATAAAGCACTATTTGCTTTTAAAATAATGGGGTTTGTTTCTACCTTTAAATGCTATAAAACTTATAATTACAACAATGAAATATAACAGATGTGGAAAAAGCGGATTGTTACTGCCTCAGATTTCTTTAGGATTGTGGCATAATTTCGGATCGGTAGATAATTTTGATACTGCAGAATGTATTGCCGTTGAAGCTTTTGATAAAGGAATTACACATTATGATCTGGCCAATAATTATGGACCGGTTCCCGGATCTGCAGAAACTAATTTTGGAAAAATACTCTGGCATAACTTTCAGGGAAATTTAAGAGACGAAATCATTATCTCGACCAAAGCAGGCTACACCATGTGGGATGGGCCTTATGGAGATTGGGGCTCTCGTAAATATTTGCTGTCAAGTCTGGATCAGAGTTTAAAAAGAATGAAAGTAGATTATGTGGATATTTTTTATTCGCATCGTCCGGATCCTGAAACTCCAATTGAGGAAACGATGATGGCTTTAGATTATGCTGTGAGAAGCGGAAAAGCTTTGTATGTGGGAATAAGTAACTATTCGGCGGAACAAACCAGAGTAGCTGTAGATGTTTTGAAGCAATTAGGAACACCATGTTTGATTCATCAGGCAAAGTATTCTATGCTGGAGCGTTGGGTAGAAAATGGTTTGTTAGATGTTCTCGAAGAAAAAGGAGTAGGCTGTATTGCGTTTTCTCCATTGGCACAAGGACTTCTGACGGATAAATATCTAAACGGAATCCCTGAAAACTCAAGGGCACATAATCCAAACGGACATTTGAAAGAAGATGAGGTTACACAAGAACGCATACAGAAATTAGTTCAGTTGAACGAAATTGCCGGAAACAGAAACCAGTCTTTGGCTCAAATGGCTTTGTCATGGCTCCAAAAGGACAAACGAATTACTTCAGTTTTGATCGGAGCAAGCTCTGTGAAACAATTGAATAATAATATCGAATGTTTGCAAAATCTTGATTTCGCAGAAGATGAAATAAATGCAATTGAGAAAATTTTAGCATAAATCAATTTTTTATATACTTTAAAAAGGAAGGGCTGTCTCAAAAATGAGTCAGCCCTGTTTTTTTTATAAATTAGATTTTTTTCGGAAGTAACTATTTCAGTTTTTTTCGAAACTGCTCCGGCAAAGCAAAATGTTTGTAGCAAATATAATTTTCCGATATTAGAAAAGCTCCAGCGGAGCGAAACGTAAATGGTTTAAGACGGCATGATTTTTTTGTTTGTTAAACTTTGTGTTGTCTCTCATTACCTAAAAAGCATTTTCATATTTACTTTTATTTGACCGGAAACGTATTTTTTATGGAGTTCTTATGGTTTTCTTTTTTAATAAAGTCCGTTCAAATTAGAATGGGCTTTCTCATTTTTAGCAATGAGCGTTAACCGTTTGATTTTTGTTTTTTATGATTTAAAATTGTAGGAATTTTTTCTTTTTTGATATCGCGTTTTTTACCTTATTAATGGCAGGTGATTTATATTATGTTTTTTATTGTTTTTAATCAATGGGGTGTTTTTTATGGGGTGTAATTTTTTATTAGGTTAATTTTTGATGTTTTTTCATTATTATTTGTTTGGTTTTTCATGTGAGTCTATTTGTTTATATGGTTTATTGCTTTTTTTGTGTTGTGTATTTTTTAAAAATGAATAGCTAATAATATCAAATAATGATTATGGAGAGGTTAATTTTTGTAATCCGTAATTCTTGCTTAAAAACGCCAAAAAAGTAGATTTGAATTCTTTTACTCATACAAAAGTTAATAAATTCGCTACTGAAAATGAAGAGGTTTTAGAGGGAATAAGAGGTTTTAAAAGTGACTTATAGTATTCAATTGCCTATATAAAAGATTAACTAACCAAAATCAATTAATAACCAAAACCAATTAAAACATGAAAAAAGTATTGCACATTTTAGCCGTGATGTTAACAAGTTCTTTTGCTTTTGCTCAAGATGAAACGGAAGCTGCGACTTCACCGGCGACCACGTGGGGAGGATCGGCAGATGCTTATTATAAATATGATTTTTCAAAACAAATGAACGGATTGACAAGTTTTACCAATTCTCAGGATTCATTTGAATTAGGAATGGCTTCAGTTCAGGCGGGACATACCTTTGGAAAAGCGGCCGTCTTTGTTGATCTGGGCTTTGGAAAAAGAGCAGGAGAGTTCTCTTATAACGAAACAACAGATAAAGACATAAATGCAAAATTTTTGATTAAACAATTATTTTTTACCTACCAGGTTACCGATAAATTTAAGTTTGTAGCAGGTAGTTTCGGAACACATATAGGTTATGAGGTATTAGATGCTGTCGGGAATAAAAATTATAGCATGTCTTATGCTTTTTCTTATGGCCCGTTTTTCAATACAGGTCTGAAAGCGCAATACACATCAGGTAAGTTCACAGCTATGCTTGGTGTTACTAATCCGACCGACTTTAAATCAGCAATGGATGCGGGTTCAAGTCAAAAAACATACATAGCGCAAGTGGGGTATATAGGAGAGACAGGGAGTGCCTATTTGAATTTTACTTCGGGAAGTACTAATCCGGTTTCCGATGAAAATAAAACACAGATTGATTTTGTAGCATCTAAAACAATAACGAATGCCTTTTCTTTAGGGTTTAATGCTACGTACGCTAAAACGAATAATGATATTGACAGTGCGCTCGATGGTGATTGGTTTGCTTTAGTAGGATATGCAAATTATGCTTTCAAGCCAAGTTTGAGTCTGGCCTATAGAATGGAGTATTTCGATGCAAAAAAAGCAGCTGCGAGTCTAGGGACTTTGACAGGATCAAATGTTTTTGCAAACACAGTTTCTTTGAATTATAAAGTGGGGAAATTGACTATTATTCCCGAGTTAAGATACGACGCTGCTTCCGAAGATGTTTTTTTAGATAAAGATGCCGCTCCAACCGGAGGATCATTCTACGGATTGGTAGCTACAACATACTCTTTCTAGAGATAAAGATTGATATTTTTTTTTTTTTTGGAGCTGTCGAAACATACTTATGTTTTGGCAGCTTTTTTATTTCCTTTAAGTGAAATGTGAGATGTGAGTTATGAGGTAGGCTTTTTGTGGGTGAGGTTTGCTTATGCTATATTTAGCTTGTAGTGTAAAAACTTGAATTTTTTTAACGTAAGGAACGTGACAAAAAAAGCAAAGTTCGCAAAGCTATATAATTAGCTTGCGAACTTTGCGTAAATCTTAGCGTTCATTGCGGTTAGCTTTCAGGTATAAACTATTGAAGCTGTTTTTTGTAAATCGAATAAATGGTATCTATTGTTTTTCGATCCAAAGTTGGCGTTACATCAGTTTGAATGTAATGTAATTTGAAAGCCATAATAGCTGCTGAAAGATTTTTAGTGTTATATCCAATAATCCTTAGCGCCTGTTCAATCTTAAAATCAAAAGGAGCTTCCTCGAGAATTTCGTCCGACCAGATTCCAAATCCTTTTTCGGCCAGAGTTTTCCATGGGAATAAAGCACTTGGATCCTGTTTCCTTCCCGGAGCAATATCAGAATGTCCTAATATGTTTTGGGTTGGAATATTGTAATCTTTCTTTAGTTTTGTTAAGAGCGCCACTAAACTGCTAATCTGAGCCTCGGTAAAAGGTTTAAATCCGTTGTTGTCAAGCTCTATCCCGATAGAAGAAGAATTTAAATCTGTATTTTTCCCCCAGGTAGATGCTCCTGCATGCCATGCTCTTAAATAGTCGTTCAGCATTTGAACTACTTTTCCGTTTTCAGATATGATATAGTGAGCACTTACCTGAGTTCTTGTTTTGGTAAAAGTATTAATCGTTTGTTGAAGTGAATCCTGAGCCGTATGGTGAATAATAATAAAACTTGGTTTTCTTAAGTTAAAGTTCACTGTTCCGATCCATTCTGTCTGTATACCGTTTAATAAAGAAGTAGAACCGGTTTTTGATAAAGTGTCTTTAATAATGCCAAGCTGTTGTGCATAACTCGTATCAATAACGATACGCGGTACTACAGGAATTGGCTGAGCTTCTTTACTGGTAATCTGGCCTTCTAAAGTTTTTAGCTGCTGATCGTAAACTTTTTCAGTATTTTTATAAGGATTTGTAGAGCAAGAAGTAATAATAATTGCTAAAATCAGGTAACAAAAATGTTTTTTTGCCATGGTTAGTTGCATTTTTTTAGATGAAGTCGAAACAATTAATCCTGAGTTTTGATCGTTTCAGAGTCTTCTTTTACTTCTTTTGAATCTTTATCTTTTGAGTCTTTTTTCTTTTTTGATTTAGAGGTCTTTTTGATCTCTTTAAAATTATCCATAAATGCAGTGTACTTTGGAACCTGATCCGGATTTAAGAAAGCGGTTATTTTTTTTGTGGTGCTTTCTCTTAATGCTTTAATTTGTTCGATCTTTTGATCCTGGCTGCTGCTTTCATTTTTTAGTAAAATCCCTTGTTCTCTCATACTGTCTACTAAAACATTTGAAATAGCGATAACTTGGAGTTCGTCAAGATTTACTTCGGGTTTCATTTGTTCTACAATTTTACCAACAGTTTCCTCTACAGGTACCTCTTTTGGTTTACTGGTATTGGGTTGTGGACCTCCCATCATGCTTCTGTCCATTCCCATTCCGCCACCTCTTCCGTAGCCATTACCATAACCGCCACCACCGTAACCGTTATTGTATCCATTTCCGTATTGGGCTGAAACAGAGTTAAAGCACAATAAGGTGAAAAACAAAATAAATAAAGATTGTATAGGTTTCATAAAAGTGTGTTTTATCTAAAATTGATACTTGTTTAGCGTAAATTTAAGCAGGTTCTCCGTATAAATCAAATTCTGTCGCTTCTATTATCCTTATATTAACAAATTCTCCTGTTTTTACATAATGCTTAGAAGCGTCAATCAAAACTTCGTTATCAACATCCGGACTGTCAAATTCAGTTCGCCCTACAAAATGAGCTCCTTCTTTTCGGTCAATAATGCATTTGAAAATCTGTCCTACTTTTTCCTGATTTAAGTCCCATGAAATTTGCGACTGTAATTCCATGATCTCGTTCGCACGAGCCTGTTTTACATCGTCCGGAACATTATCTTCCAATAAATAAGCATGTGTGTTTTCTTCGTGAGAATAGGCAAAACATCCCATTCTGTCAAATTTCATTTCCTGAACAAAATCTTTCAAAATCTCAAAATCTTCCTGAGTTTCACCCGGATATCCAACAATTAAAGTCGTTCTGATCGCCATTCCCGGAACTGCAGCACGGAAATCTTTTAATAATTGTGTCGTTTTTGCCTGAGTAGTACCACGACGCATCGATTTTAAAATAGAATCCGATATATGTTGCAGTGGAATATCAATGTAATTACAGATTTTTGGTTCACGTTTCATTAATTCTAAAACATCCATTGGGAAACCTGTTGGGTAAGCATAATGAAGACGAATCCATTCGATACCTTCAACATTGGCTAATGCTTCCAAAAGTTCGGCAAGATTTCGTTTTTTATAAAGATCAAGACCGTAATACGTTAAATCCTGAGCAATTAGAATTAATTCTTTTACGCCATTTTTTGCTAAACCTTGAGCTTCTTTAACCAGTTTTTCAATAGGTTGCGAAACATGCGAACCTCTCATTAACGGAATGGCGCAAAAACTGCAAGGTCTGTCGCAGCCTTCTGCAATTTTTAAATAAGCATAATTCTTTGGAGTTGTAGTTAAACGCTCTCCCAATAGCTCGTGTTTATAGTCAGCGCCAAGAGCTTTAAGCAGCTGAGGTAATTCAGTTGTACCAAAATATTGATCAACATTTGGGATTTCTTTTTCTAAATCCGGTCTGTAACGTTCAGACAAACATCCGGTAACGAAAACTTTATCTACTAATCCTTTGTCTTTTTTATCAGCATATTCCAAAATCATGTTTACCGACTCGGCTTTTGCATTGTCAATAAAACCGCAAGTGTTGATCACAATAATGTTTCCTTCTTCTTTAGCAGGTGCTTCGTGTTGTACTTCTTTGCCATTAGCACGAAGTTGTCCCATTAGCACTTCACTGTCATATACATTTTTCGAACACCCAAGAGTGATTACGTTAATTTTGTTCTTTTTTAAAGACTTGGTTCTCATACTTTTATAAATTGGAGTGCAAAATTACACTTTTTTATTCAAACACCGCTTGTTTCCTTTTCTTTTAGGTGATTTTTATGAAGCTTATCCTGCTGTTTGCTATATCTTTTGTGTCCGCCGCGACGGACACAAAAGGATGCCGCTTCCATCAGGGCTAAAAAAAATCCGTCAAGTAAGAGCCTGACGGAGATTTTAATTCATTTCTAATTACAATTCAAATAATAAAGTAAGTGTTACATTGTTTAATTTTGAGTTGATTTTTGCTCCGTTTGTGAAGCCGGTTTCAAAAAATCTCTGATTCGATTTTCTTTCTAAATAAGAATAGGCTAAATCGACTTTAGTACTTCCGAAATTATAACCTAAACCACCTGAGTAACTGTTTAAGTCTCCAATCGTAGTTCCGTCTTTGTATGGACTCTCTTCAAAACGATATCCGCCGCGCAGGCTTAATTGTTTTATTTTATATTCGGCACCTACTCTCAATTCACCTGCATTGGTCAATTGATTGCTTAGTTGATTGTTGATTCCTGTAAAATCACGGCCAGGTTTGTATTTGGTATTGCTATAGTCTTTAATGGCATAGTCAATACTGATTAATCCGGATTTTCCAAATACATAAGCGGCACTGAAAGTGGTTTTTCCCGGTGTTTGTAAGGTGTAGCGTTCGTAAATATTGACTACATCAGGATTAACTGATTTATTAATAGGTTGTCCGCCGGTTGCTTGTAAGGTTGTGTATAAACTTTGTGAAAGTTCATCGTAAAGTTCGTACCAGGTATTGGATTCGTAAGCCAGTCCAAGTCGGAATTCTTTAGTGACTTTGGCGATAGCTCCAAGTTGAAAAGAGAAGCCATTTCCGTAGGTATAAAGGTTATTGTTGAAGCGTAAACTTGATATTGTTGGGGTTGATTGCGTTGGGTTGTCATTGTCTTCGTAAAAACTGCTGGATCTTCTGTAATCCGTGATATGCACATTTAGATTAGCACCTAAATAAAGTCTGTCTTTGTAGGAAGTTGCAATATTGAAACTCAATTTACTATTGTATCCACTCGTGAAAATTTCATTTTCCTGATAATAATTTCCTTTGCCCGGGGTATTTCCTGCAGGCACATTTGTGGTGTAAGTACTGTTCGGGTTATTCGGGTCAGAAGCGTTTATGACGAATCCCTGGTAGCCTAGCATGGCTTGTTGAGCTGAGAATCCTGATAGGTTGCGGTATTGACCATTTGGTAAGTTCGAGCCTAAATAGCGATAAAGATCGCTAATTGATTCGTTATTTGTCAGATTTACAAATTCTTGCGGTACTGGTGCTCCTCCGTTTCCGTTATTGGCATAAGATAAAAAATAACCGTCAATAGAATTTGTTGGGTTTGTTCCTACTGAAACAATTCTGTTGTCGAAATTATTGGTGTTTTCGTAAGTGGCTCCAATCGCAATTTTTTTCCAGTTGTTGCTTGGGTTGTGATCGTGAAAAACAAAAACAGCACCCGCCTGATTGAGGATAAAAGAATTTTTGCTTTCACTAATTCCTGTTCCAAAATAGTTGGAGTTGTTTTTGATGTTTTGATTGCTAAAGCTTACTCCAACCTGATTATTAGAGAATATTGCCGATCCTGCAGGGTTTACGGAAATAGCGGAAAAATCTCCTCCAACGGCTCCAAAAGCACCACTCATAGCTCTGAATCTTGCAGTTCCGGTTAAATTGTCTTGCGCATAACGTACGGCATCTGATACTTCCTGAGAATGTGAGACGCTGGCAGTTAGTCCTGTAATAAGTAGGAATAATATTTTTTTCATTTGGATAGTTTTTAGTGTGATTTTGTGATTAACGAAAGAGGCGATTATCTTCTTCCGCCTCCTCCGCCACTGTATGATCTTCCGCCACCGCCGCCACCGCCGCCGCTATACGATCTTCCTCCGCCGCCACCGCCGCTATTCATTGAACGGGATGGGCTAGGAGAGTAGCTTCTTGTTGGTGCAGAATTGTTATTATTGTAGTTGTTGTAACTTCTGTTAGAGTTGTAGTTGCTTGATGATCTTCTGTTGCTGTAATCAGTGCTGTTATATTGAGTTGTGTTTCCTCTGTTGGTAAAGGTTGGTGAGGAGTTGTTGTATGTTCTTCCGTTTGCAGACGCATTTCTTCTTGAATCAGAGAAATCACTTCTGTTTGTGCTATAGGTTCTATTACTGTTATAGTTGCGGTTAGTAGTGGTGTAGTCTCTGTTAGAGTTGTAAGTTCTGTTGGTGCTGTAGCCTCTGTTTGTGATATAGTTTCCGGAAGAATAGTTTCTTCCTCCATAATAAGCGGCAGAACCTCTTCTTCCGTAGTTATAAGAGTAGTTGTTGTATCCGTATCTGTGACCAGATCCCCAATAGCCAGGGTAGCCCCATCCTGTATATCCCCATCCCGGATATCCCCATCCGCCTCCCCAGTAGCCAGGGTATCCCCAATAGTTGTCCCAGTATCCTCCGTAACCCCAACCATAGTAAGGGTATCCGTAGCCAAAACCAAATCCTAACGACCATGAAGGGTTAGAATATATGTTTACAGAAACATCAGTGGTTGCGCTTCCCCAGGCAGGGTAGTTGCTAACGGTTTTTGTGCTGTCATTTACAGCATAATTGCCATAGCTGTCAACATCTGTAAAAATTTCCGTTGGCTGATTGTCGTCTTGTAAGGATCTAAAGTAATCTTTATATTGATTATTTGTGGTATTTGCTTGAGCATACGTTCTTGGTGAACCTCCGTAAACTCCATCGTTGTCATGATAGGAAGTGTTTTGGTAAGAACCACACGATGCTAATAGAAAACTCAATAATCCAATTAAGTAAAAATGACTTGAGTTTTGGCGGAAAGAAATAGAAGTTTTCATATCTGTGGTGTTTTTTATTGTTGCACATTACAAAAATAGTTAGTTTTGTCAAACTATTTAGTTAAAATTATTAAAACAAAATTTGTGCCAAACTATTCGATATGAGTAAGAACCTCACTACAAGATCAGAAGATTATTCAAAATGGTATAACGAGCTGGTTGTAAAAGCGGATCTAGCTGAAAATTCAGGAGTTAGAGGCTGTATGGTTATTAAACCTTACGGATACGCTATTTGGGAAAAAATGCAGGCGGAATTGGATCGAATGTTTAAAGAAACAGGACATCAGAATGCGTATTTTCCTTTATTTGTGCCTAAGAGCATGTTTGAAGCAGAAGAGAAAAATGCAGAAGGATTTGCGAAAGAGTGTGCTATTGTAACCCATTATAGATTAAAAAATGATCCGGAGAAACCCGGAAAGCTTATTGTAGATCCAAATGCAAAGCTGGAGGAAGAGCTTATTGTTCGTCCAACCAGTGAAGCGATTATTTGGTCTACCTATAAAGGCTGGGTTCAGTCTTACAGAGATTTACCTTTATTAATTAATCAATGGGCGAATGTGGTGCGTTGGGAGATGCGTACTCGTTTGTTTTTAAGAACTGCTGAGTTCTTGTGGCAGGAAGGGCATACGGCTCATGCTACAAAAGCTGAAGCTTTAGAAGAATCTGAAAAAATGATGCATGTGTATGCTGATTTTGCAGAGAACTTTATGGCAATTCCGGTTGTAAAAGGATTGAAAACCGAAACAGAACGTTTTGCAGGTGCTGATGAAACCTATTGTATTGAAGCGTTGATGCAGGATGGAAAAGCATTGCAGGCAGGAACTTCTCACTTTTTAGGACAGAATTTTGCTAAGGCATTTGATGTTAAGTTTGCCAATGCCGAAGGAAAACAGGAGCATGTTTGGGGAACTTCATGGGGAGTTTCGACTCGTTTGATGGGAGCGTTGATTATGACGCATTCTGATGATCAGGGATTGGTATTGCCTCCAAATTTAGCGCCAATACAGGTGGTGATTGTTCCGATTTATAAAACAGACGAGCAATTGGCAGAAATTACGGCTGCAGTTAGTGAATTGACGGCTAAATTAAGAAAGTTGAAGATTTCTGTTAAATATGACGACCGAACTACTCAGAAGCCGGGATTTAAGTTTGCAGAATGGGAATTGAAAGGGGTGCCGGTTAGAATCGCGGTTGGACCAAAAGATTTAGAAAATGGAACTTTTGAAGTTGCCAGACGTGATACACTGACTAAAGAGGTTGTTTCTAATGACGGAATTGTGAATTATGTAAATGATCTTTTAGAGCAAATTCAGGTTGATTTATTCAATAGTGCATTGAATTATCGAGATACGCATATTACGGAAGTAAATAGCTTTGAGGAATTTAAAGAAATTTTAGATGGAAAAGGTGGTTTTGTATCGGCTCATTGGGATGGTACTGCAGCTACTGAAGAGAAGATAAAAGACTTGACAAAAGCAACGATTCGTTGTATTCCTTTGGATGCTGTTGAAGAAGCGGGAACCTGTGTGTTTACTGGGAATCCATCTTCTAAAAGAGTGCTTTTTGCTAAGGCGTATTAAAAAAAAATAAAAAAAATTGCATCAGCTATTGTGCAACTAAAAAATAGATGTATCTTTGCATCCGCATTAGAGAAATACACGGTCCGTTCGTCTATCGGTTAGGACGCCAGGTTTTCATCCTGGTAAGGGGGGTTCGATTCCCCCACGGACTACTTTTTTTTCTGCGACAAAGTTATTTAACTTGATGTAATGGTCCGTTCGTCTATCGGTTAGGACGCCAGGTTTTCATCCTGGTAAGGGGGGTTCGATTCCCCCACGGACTACAAATTTCAATTTCTTTAAATTGAAGAAAACTTAGTACGATGATGGTCTGTTCGTCTAGGGGTTAGGACTCCAGGCTTTCGTCCTGGTAACAGGGGTTCGATTCCCTTACAGACTACAAAAATTAGTTGTAAATAAGTTTTATAAAATAAAAATTGGTGTCTCGGTTTTTGTTTTATTAGTTAAAACCAAAGTGATTGTTTATAATTGTGGGAGGTTTTTCTTTTTTAACTAGTATTTATAATAATTATTACATCTAAAAATTAAAAGAAAATGGCAAATCATAAGTCAGCATTAAAAAGAATCAGAAGTAACGAAAAAAGAAGAGTTCTTAACAGATACCAGCATAAAACTACTCGTAATGCTATTAAAGCGTTAAGATTAGCTACTGATAAAGCTGATGCATCTTCTAAATTATCAACTGTTATCTCTATGATTGATAAATTAGCTAAAAAGAACATCATTCATGATAATAAAGCTTCTAACTTGAAGTCTAAATTAACTAAACATGTTGCTAAATTGTAATTAATTGCAATTTGATAAAAATATAAAAGTCCTCTTTTGAGGACTTTTTTTTGTTATATACTGTTCGCGATTTGTTGGGTAAAGGGATGTTTGGGGTTAAATTCCAATTTTCTTTTTAAGATACTCCAGCATTGGAAGAGTGATTGGTTTTGAAAGGAAATCGATTATAATGGGGTATTTTTTAGCCTTAGCCAAATCTTCAGGATCAATAGTGGAGGAGAGGACAATTACATTGGCGGTATTGAATTCTTTATAAGCCGGAGAGGTAAAATGATCCAGAAATTCCCAACCGCCCATTACGGGCATGTTTAGGTCTAAAAAAATCAGTTCCGGTTTTTTGTTTGCTTTGTTTTTGTTGTTGGTATATTTAAGTGTATTGAAATGGTGTAATGCTTCCTCGCCATTCTGAGCTGTGATGATTTCTTTTGAGAATGATGATTTCGAAATTACTTTTTTGCATAACATCAACGTGATTGGATCATCGTCTATACATAAAATTTGCTCCAGCATATGAGTTAGTTTTTGAATGTTATTGTAAATGTGGTGCCTTTGTTGACTTCACTGTCAATACTGATGGTTCCTCCCATGGTTTCGACTTGTGATTTTACAAGATATAAACCCAGTCCTTTACTGTCGGGGTAGTTATGGAATCGTTGGTACAGCCCAAAGACTTTGTCACGGTTTCTTTCTAAATCAATTCCAATTCCGTTGTCTTTGAAAGTTAGAACTGCTTTATGATCGATTTGTTCTGCTGTAATGGATATTTTTAGTTTTCTGTTTTCTGATTTGTATTTTATGGAATTGGTCAGTAGGTTTAATAAAATACTTTCGATATAGGCTTTGTTTGTGTTTAGCAACGGAACTTTATCGAATTTGAGTTTGATAATGGGTTTGTGCAGTTCAATTTGAAACGATAGCTGGCTAAATACATTTTCAAAAACTTCTTGTAGGGAGACTTCCTCTTTTTGCATAGAAGGGTTGTCTTTGATGATAATTACTTTTACTAAGTCGTTAATGGTTTCGTTTAGCAAATGTGTTGATTTTGTAAAACCGGACAGGATTTCTTCGAGTTCTTCGTTTTCGACCGGTATGTCCTCAATAAGGTTTAATAGTCCGATTAAATTGGATAATGGTGCACGTAAATTGTGTGAGGTGATGTAAGAGAATTGTTTTAAGTCTTTGTTGTTTTGAGTTAATTCTCTAATTAAGTGTTCTTTTTCCGTCTCTAGTTTCTTTTCATCGGTAATGTCTCTTTGAATGGAGATCCAGTGTGAAATGATGCCTTCGGTATTAAAAATAGGGATCATGGAGAATCTTACCCAGTATTCTTCTTTTGATTTAGTATAGGTTATAGTCTCAATGAGGCACTCTTCTTCATTTTTTATAGCTCTTAAGAGTTTTTTTAATTCTTCTGAATCGGATTTTGGACCTTTGAAGATATTGGGAGATTTTCCAATTATTTCATTTGACATGTATCCTGACATTTGTGAAAAAGCAGGGTTTACGTAAACAATTTTAGGTATTTTTCGATCCGGAGAATTGGCTTCCGTTATTAATATGGAATCTTTAGATTGTGTAATTACAGTTTCTAAAAGTCTTAATCGCTGTTCTTCTTCCTTTTGTTTGGTGATGTCCTGGATGGCTCCAATCATTCTGATGGCTCTTCCGTTTTCATCTTTGAGAAGAAAACCTCTGTCCAAAACATATTTGTAACTCCCGTCGGCACATTTAAAACGATACTGATCCTGCCATTTTTCTGTTTTTTGTTCTATAAAAGAGTATAGTTTGATAGACATTCTGATGCTGTCTTCCGGATGAATCTTGTCAAACCACCATTTGGATGTTTTTCCAACTTCCGTTGGATTGTATCCAAAAACGTTTTCTATTCCTTTGTTCCAATTGATGCTGTCTTCCTGGATTTTCCAATCCCAAATGGTGTCACTTGTTGCTTTGGCTACAATGTCATATTTTTCGTTTGATTCCTTTATTTCTTCGTTTGTTTCTTTTAATTTTTTGAAAATAGCAATGTTTTTTTTCTCGTTTTTAGAAAGTATGTATTTGAAAAACAGTGCAGTGCTCAGGATGAAAAAAATGTCCTTTAAAAAAAAAACAGTGTAGTAATCGGTCTTTGAAAAGTAAGTCGTAAGTAATTTATGACAGATGATTGCCACAAATAACGATATGATAATATAAACTAGAGTAATTTGGAGAGTTTTACTTTTCATCACTCAAATATAGTTAAATTAACTATAATTAAACAATAACAAAAGTTCAATTTAGACTTAAATTTACATTGTTTTTGGGTTACTAATTACTTGTCTCTACGCAAACTATCGCAGAAACGTTTTTTATATCAAAATAAAGTGTACCTTTGCACCCATTAAAAATCACAGATGGAATCTATTAGAAACATTGCAATTATTGCCCACGTCGATCACGGTAAAACCACTTTGGTTGATAAAATTATGTATCACTGTCAATTATTTCGTGACAACGAAAACACAGGTGATTTAATTCTTGATAATAACGATTTAGAGCGTGAGAGAGGTATTACTATTACTTCAAAGAACGTATCAGTTCAATATAAAGGAACAAAAATCAATATTATTGACACTCCTGGCCACGCGGATTTTGGAGGTGAAGTAGAACGTGTATTGAACATGGCCGATGGTGTATGTTTGCTAGTGGATGCTTTTGAAGGCCCAATGCCACAAACTCGTTTCGTATTACAAAAAGCGATTGACTTAGGTCTTAAGCCTTGCGTAGTTATCAATAAAGTGGACAAAGAAAACTGTACTCCTGAAGAAGTTCATGAAAAAGTTTTTGACTTAATGTTTGAATTAGGTGCTGAAGAATGGCAGTTGGATTTTCCAACAGTTTATGGTTCTGCTAAAAACAACTGGATGTCTGACCACTGGGAAAACGTAACGGATAATGTTGAAGCATTATTGGATATGGTTGTTGATAATGTACCTGCTCCTAAAGTTTCAGAAGGAAATCCTCAAATGTTGATTACATCTTTAGATTTCTCTGCTTTTACAGGACGTATTGCCATCGGTCGTTTAGAAAGAGGTGTCTTAAAAGAAGGAATGCCAATTTCTTTGGTAAAAAGAGATGGTGCCGTAACAAAATCAAGAATTAAGGAATTACATACTTTTGAAGGTCTTGGACGTAAAAAAGTAACAGAAGTAATTGCAGGAGATATTTGTGCTATTGTTGGTGTTGAAGGTTTCGAAATTGGTGATACTATTTCTGATTTTGAAAATCCTGAAGGTTTAGCATCTATTGCTATCGATGAGCCAACAATGAGTATGTTATTTACTATTAATGACTCTCCTTTCTTTGGTAAAGAAGGTAAATTTGTGACTTCTCGCCATATTAGAGAAAGATTGACAAAAGAATTAGAGAAAAACTTAGCGATGAAGTTAGGTGAAACTGATTCTGCTGATAAATTCATGGTTTTTGGTCGTGGAGTACTTCACTTATCTGTTCTTATTGAAACAATGAGAAGAGAAGGGTATGAGTTGCAAATTGGTCAGCCACAAGTTATCATCAAAGAAATTGATGGTCAAAAATGTGAGCCAATTGAGGAATTAACAATCGATTTGCCAGAGAATCTTTCAGGTAGAGCGGTAGAGTTTGTTACCATGCGTAAAGGTGAAATGTTGAGTATGGAAACTAAAGGGGAACGTATGATCGTTAAATTTAATATTCCATCACGTGGAATTATTGGATTGCGTAACCAATTACTTACTGCAACAGCTGGTGAAGCTATTATGGCACACCGTTTCATTGGATATGAGCCTTATAAAGGAGAAATTGCCGGACGTAACAAAGGTTCGTTAATTTCTATGGAAAAAGGAAAAGCTATTCCTTATTCTATTGATAAATTACAAGATCGTGGTAAGTTTTTTGTTGAACCAAATGCCGAAATTTACGAAGGTCAGGTAATTGGAGAAAACTCTCGTAGTGATGATATGTGTGTTAACGTAACGAAAGAGAAAAAACAATCTAACGTTCGTTCTTCCGGAGCAGATGATAAAGCGAGAATTATTCCTCCAATCATTTTCTCTTTAGAAGAAGCATTAGAGTACATTCAAAAAGATGAATATGTAGAGGTTACTCCAAAATCTATTCGTTTGAGAAAAATCTATTTGACAGAAACTGATAGAAAAAGATTTAAATTCTAAGGAGTTTAAAATTCAATATAAAAAGCCAAATTCCAATCAGTGGAATTTGGCTTTTTTTTTGTCTTGGAATTTTCGGACAGGAATTTCTTTCCAGATTTCCGGAATAAGAAGTGTGAAGTTTTTACCTTTTTAA
The DNA here is from genome assembly GCF_025947365.1 of Flavobacterium sp. N502540. Classification (NCBI taxonomy): domain Bacteria; kingdom Pseudomonadati; phylum Bacteroidota; class Flavobacteriia; order Flavobacteriales; family Flavobacteriaceae; genus Flavobacterium; species Flavobacterium sp. N502540. The sequence goes on along the minus strand of NZ_CP110012.1, from coordinate 454,095 downwards.
GCTGAAGTGACCTTTTATGACTCTGCCATTAACAAATTGAAGGTTGAACCAATAGTCATCTGCTGGCAATTGCTGGTTATTAAACTGGCCGTTCCAGCCCAGCGTATTTTGATCCATTTGTTTGAGTAATTTCCCATAACGATCAAAAATGAATATTTTGTAAACCGGAAGCTGATCGGAGTTTTTAATTAGCCATAAATCATTATAACCATCCCCATTTGGAGTAAAGAATCTCGGGTAGTCTGCAATGTAAACCTGATATTGGTTTGATAGTCCGCAACCGTTTTTATCTCTTGCTATAGCATTGTAAACTCCGGGTTTGACATTAGTGAATAATGGGGCATCCTGAAAAAAACTTCCATCCAATGAAAATTCATAATTACCAACCCCTGTGTATTGAATTAAAACTGAATTCTCATCGCCGGAGAAATCTTTTGTATCTGCACCGATTATAAGTGCAGGTTCGGAGAGTATTACTTTAAATTTTTTGGTTTTTTCGCAGCCGTTAACGTCTTTTACAAGTACTGAATAATCACCGGCGGTGTTTACGGTAATGGAGTTCGAAGAAGCTCCGGTATTCCATGAATAGCTGGCGAAACCAGTGGCGACATCCAGGGTAATCTGCTCACCTTTACACAAGTATTTTGATTCGTCTTGAAAATTAGCGGGATCAAAAGTGTTTACGACCAGAGTTATGGGAAGAATGTCGTAGCAATCGGGTCCATTTGTGGCTTTAGCATAAATGGTTTGGGTAAAAGCGGTAGTGTTTTTAAAGATACTAGGTAATGTATTTGTAGTTGTCAGAGCATCATTTGCATTTAAAAAGTAACTGAAAGTGATGGCCGAAGATAAGCCTGTCGAAAGTTGAGGAGTTACCTGTGTATTAAGATCAAATTGATAAAACCCGTCTTGTTTGTCATCTCCGTCGCAAGTTGCAAATGGATTTTGAGGGGCAATTGTGGTGTTGGAAATTTGCAACGTTACTTCTGCAATTTTACTACAGCCATATTGGTTTTCAAGTCGGACATAAATGACCTGATTTTGGGATTTATTATTGTACTTTTCAGGAGTTGAAATTGGATTTGTTTTAGTTTGAGCATCAGCTAATGATTCGTAGTACCCTTTGTTCAGCGTTTCGGCAACATTGTTTTTAACAATATTAGCGACCTTTGTAAGGTCAAAGACTGATAGTCCGTCGGTATCATCGTCACATTGCACTAATGAGGTATTGGTGGACAGAATTTCAGGAGCAAACTCAATTTTAATTTTCCCGGTGGCAACACAAGTTGTTCCTATTAGTGTGGCTTCAACTTTATAATTGCCAGAGGTTGTTACAGTATAGGCAGAACCGGTTTCTGCCGGAGAAATTTCTACATAGTTATCAGGGGTAGTTTCTTTAAACCATTTAAAAGTGTAAAGATTGCTGTCCAGATGTGTATCTAAGGTAATATCTTCTCCAAAACAGGCTGGGTTTTTATCGGCAATTGTCCTGTTGGTCCCCAGATTTATTCTAGAAATAAAGCTACCGGCTTCTATAAAAACAGCCGAGTTATATTGCCCAGTCGGATCATCAGCAATTACCAGTTTTAAGTGGTATTTTTTGTTGGGAATTACATCTGTATGGGCATTCATAACTACAGTTTGCCCGGCGTAATTTATAGGACTATTAATGGTATTGTAGCCATTGAAAAAATTTTCATTTAAAGGGTCACATCCCGGATAGTTGGTACCATTGGCAAAAGCGGGCTCAATTTTGGTATGAACTGTTGTAGAAGCAACCGGGGTTGTTGTATTGGGTAAGACGGCTAAATTTTTATAAGGATCGCTAGTGCCTGCTTCTTTTATTAAAAAAGCAAAACCATCAGAATAAATGCATGGATAGTAGGTTTGGTACTCGTTTGAAGCAAAAATATAATTAAAGCTGATGGAGTTGGCTAAAGCAATAAAATCAAATTCGAGAACAGTTGCCTGTTTACTCTTGTTATTGTTTAAGGCCTGGTCTAAGTCTGAGTCACCCAGCCACTTATCGTTAGTATCGCCTATAGAGTTTGATCTTATAAATGGACCGGAAGCATTTGTACTTGGTGATGTACTTAAAACAATACCTCCTGAAAAGGGAAAACTACCTCCACCCGAATTAAAATAAGCATAACTTTTACCCGTATTAGCGGGATTTCCAGTTGCATTAACACTAGCAACATTGATACAAGCGCTGTTAATTAAAACATTTTTTGCTAAATCTTCAGGAGTTCTCGTATCGTCTATACTAATATTTTGTGCGTTTACTTTTAAAGAGAGCAAACACACAAAATAGACTAGTGATAAGATTTTAAAATAGTTCATAGTACAACAAATATACTACAAATCTCTCTTTTTTAATAGCTTGTATGAGAAGTAAACAAATAAGAATGTCCAGATCAGAACGATTATAATCGAGGTATAGTGTACGCCATAATCTTTGGTGTTTTCTACTCCGATTTGTGTTCCTATTGAACGAATTACGGATAATCTTGTAAAAGGCTCAATGATTAGATTTGACATAGCTTCCAACGGGAAAAAATTCATGATTGAGTGACCTACTGAACTGTCAGGGAAAATCTTAAAGATCAAAACTCCTTTCACAATTCCTTCTATTATACTCCATACCAAAAGAAAACCTAAGGCAAAAGCCGAGCGTTTTACTAAAATTCCTAAGAACAAACAGAATGCGAAAAAGCCTGTGAGTTTTACGAAAAAGGCAAGAAGATAATCCAAATCCATCAGAATAACATCAAATTCGGTATAAGATGAAAAGCAAAATCCAAGAATCAAACTCATTATAAACACAAAAATAGTCGAGCCTAATGCAAATAGTACAACTGTGAGAAATTTGGATAAAATGAATTCTTTTTTGCTTAAACCGTCAATTAAGTTTTGTTTTAAAGTTCCGTAACTGTATTCATTGGCCATCATAGAAACAATTACGATTGCAAGGAAAAGTTTAAGTAAGGCGGCTACATAAGTATTGAAATGCCAAATGAAAGGGAAGTTGAAAATACCCATTTCTGCCAAATGGAATTTAAAAGGGCCTATGTCAAATTTGATCGAAGCCATTAAAGCGATGAACGAAAGCAGTATGAAATAAGTTAAAGTGAGGACTCGGCTGGCTTTGTTTTTCCAGATTTTTTGTAGTTCTATAGAAATTAGTCTGTTCATGGTTTAGTTGTTTTGGATAATGGCGTTCTTGGTTAATTCTAAAAATTGCGCTTCTAAACTGTTTTTGCGTTTTACCAGATGGCTCAAAGCGATATTTTTAGAAAACAGAAAATGATTGAGTTCAGAAGCGGATAAATCAGAGTGGAGATAGACCAGGATTTTGCCGTCTTCTTCTGTGATTTTTTCAACTGCCGGATGTGTTCCTAATATGGTTTTCAACGCCAGATTATCCTCAGACTGAAGTTCAAAGAAACCTTCATTGGCTGACATTCCATCTACTGAACCAGAGTATAAAATTTCTCCTTTGCGTAAAACAACTACATGCGAACATACTTTTTCTACTTCGTCCAATAGGTGAGAGGCCAGTAAAATAGTAGTCCCTTGTGATGCAATCTTTCTAATTATATCCCTGATCTGATGAATTCCCTGTGGATCTAAACCGTTTGTAGGTTCGTCTAAAATTAAAATTTCCGGATCATTTAAGAGTGCCGAAGCAATAGCCAGACGCTGTTTCATTCCCAAAGAAAAGGTGCTGAACTTGCTGTCTTTTCTCTCGGAGAGTCCAACTAGGTCAAGCTTTTCACTGATTTTAGAGTAATTGATGCTTTTTATTTTACAAACCAGTTTCAGGTTTTCTTCGGCAGTCATGTACGGGTAAAAGTTGGGTCTTTCGATGATGGCGCCTACTTTTTTTAATGCTTCATGTGTTTGTAACTTTCCTCCAAACCAGGTATAGTTTCCCGAAGTTCTGTTTACAACATTCAGGACAATTCCTAAAGTGGTCGATTTACCGCTTCCGTTAGGGCCTAAGATGCCATAAACGTGGCCTTTTTGTATTTCAAAAGATACATTTTTTAAGGCTTGAATACGCCCGTATCTTTTGTGAAGATTCTCGATAGTAAGTATGGTTTCCAAATTTATTTCGGTTTTAGTTATAGGTAAGACGATTCAACTTTTATTTTGTTACGCTAAATTTATTTATATGATGCTATTCATTTAAATTTGTAATAAAGATATTCAAAAATATGAGCGAACCTTTAATGGTTTTGAAAAAACCGTCTTATCCTTTAATGCCATCTCTTCTTAGTTATTTAGAGCGATACGAACGTATTTCGAAAGTATCGGTGTTCTATGATGATCTTTTGCGATTTTCAGGCTCGGTTAATGTTTATGATAAAAATGAAACGGATACTTTATGGATCAGAGTGTATTACAGCGAGTTTGAGAGAAATGAGATCGATCTGAATCTGAAAAAAATCTATTCCCTTTTACATTCTGATGGAAATAACGAGATCATTCAGTATTTGAATATTGATGCAATTGATTACTGTACTTTTGGAAATTCTAAACCTTTCCGAATAAAAGTTCGTAATATTCTCAATGATAATTATGTTCATTTTTATATCAAAAAAGCAGATGCTTCAAGAATTTACGGATTAGAGCTGGAGGATATTCTTTCGCCGGATAAAATCAATTTTTTGGTTTTTAAGGATACTTTAATTGAAGAGCATATTATCGGGATCCCGGGCGATGTTTTTATGGATACTTTATTAGATAGTTGTACGGAAATGGAAAAGTCACAAATTGCAAAAGAGTTTGTGAAGTTCAACGAACGTTGTATGATTAGGCTTTTGGGTGACATGCGTGCTTATAATTATGTGATTGTTCCCATTCATGACTTCGATCAGGTAGTTTATAAAATCCGTCCAATTGATTTTGACCAGCAATGTTATGAAGGGAATTTTAAAGTGTATCGTCCGCAGTTTTTCAAAGAAAATTATCCGATGATCAAATTGATTAAAGAAAAACTGGAGGACCGGTCAATTATTCAGTACAAGGATGAGGAAAGAGCGATTTTGGCGAAACGTATCCATTCTGCCGAAACCAGAATCAAAAAACTGCTGAACATCATGTGTCACGATACGATTTCGACAGAAGAGCATCTGAATCAACTAAAAATGGAATTGTACCGTTATACCAATGATATGAAGTTCAAGAATGCCAAATCTATGGGACATATTATGTTTGCTGCTTTTGAATTTATTACACGCAATTTTAAAAATACAAACCTGCTTTAAATACCGCACTCAATAGAAATCTTTGGTGGTTAGCACATTTTAGTTAGGTTAAATTAAAAGAAGATATTATGAAAAAGTTTTTTTTACTTGGGGCTTCTATAGCCTTACTGGCTTGTCAGCAACAATCCAATCCAAATTTAAAAACGTTATACGCACTTCCGAAGAAGCTAAAAGAAGTTTCTGGAATTACGTATTTTCCTGAAACGAATTTAATTTATGCGGTAGAAGACAGTGGTAATAAAAATGAAATTTATGCGATAAAATCAGATGGGAAGATTGCCCGATCGATTGTTGTTTCAAATGCGACTAATGTAGATTGGGAAGATATTACCAAAGACAAAAGCGGGAATGTTTATATAGGAGATTTTGGAAATAACGACAACGAGCGTAAAGATTTGTGTATTTATAAAGTCAATAAGAATCAGTTGAATAAAGATTCAGCAGTGGCAGAGTATAAGGTTTCATTTTCCTATCCGGAACAAACGGAATTTCCTCCGAAGAAAAAGGAAATGTTCTATGATGTAGAAGGCTTTTTTGAACACGGGAATTATTTTTATCTGTTTACCAAAAACCGTAGTAAGAATTTCGATGGAACGGCCTTTATTTATAAAATTTTAAATGCTCCGGGAACTCAGAAAGCGACTAAAATAGGGGAGTTTAAGACTTGCGATAATTACAATCATTGTGTTTTAACAAGTGCAACTATTAGCCCTGATGGTAAAAAAGTAGCTTTGCTGAGTCATGATAAAATCGTTTTGTTTAAACGGTATAAAAATGATTTGTTTCATAAAGGATCGCAAACGGAAATTAAATTGGATCACTTTTCGCAAAAAGAAGCTATCGTTTTTAAAGACAACAACACTTTGCTGATTGCCGATGAGAAGGCAAACAAGACTGGTGGGAATGTTTATGAGTTTAAGCTAAAATAAAAAGGGACTAAGGTACTGAGGTGCTGAGGCTCTAAGTTTTTTTGCCACGAATTCACGAATTTTAGTTTACTGTATCATTTTTGAATACTGAGAAAGAAAGCTTAGGATCTTAGAACCTCAGTACCTTTAAAATAAAAAGTTTGCCACGAATTCACGAATAATTTTTAATTTAAAATTCGTGAATTCGTGGCAAAAACCTTTGTTACTATGTCCCTTTGAGCCTAAAACTAGAAACTATAAGCCGCTCCAAAAATGACTCTTCCGGTTTCGTCAGGAGATTTGAAATAAGTAATTCTTGCGGTTAGCACATTGATGGCGTTCAGCCAAAGTCCGCCGCCATAATCCTGATGCCATTTTCGGGAATTTTCACCGTCAAGCCAAATTCTTCCATAGTCAAAACCACCCAGTATTCCGTACGTTAACGGAGCAATTGTTTTTTGAATTTTACCGATGCTAAGGCGTAAATCAGTACTTTGAGAAAAATAAGAACTTCCCAGAAAGCGTTCATTTCGATAACCGCGTAAGTCAGTATCGCCTCCTAAAGCTGCACCCTGATAAAATTCGTAATTGTTATTTAGGATCGCTTTTCCTTTTAAAAGTGTTGCTAAAACCAGCTTTCCGTTAGAATCAATTTTATGGGTAAATCCTAAAAGGCTTTCAAGAGTCGGGAAGTTTTGTTTGGTTTCATTTAGATTTGCTAACCACGCTGCCGAGATCATGAAAGTAACTCCCAAAGTAGGTTTCGCAGCAAAGTCGGAGTTTTTGAAATGGTACTTGATTTTCGCACCACCAAAGGTCTGACTTTGAAAAATCTCCGGATTAATGATGTTTGGAATATCAATAAATCGGTTTTTAGTTTCTTCTACTCTCATTTGTTGAAACATGGGCTGGATGCTAAACTCGCTTCCATATCGTCCAACATGTCTGATGGCCGCTGAAACATTAAACTTCTGAATGCGAACGCGGTTGTAATCCATTCCGAATTGCTCTGTATTATTGACCGTTTCATTCCCATATCCGAAATAATTCACTGTAAAATTTGGAGTTGTATATTGCGATTCAACGTCAATAACCCACTTGCCAAGCAAGCCCGGAAAATGTGCTGCATAATTCAATTCGAAACCTTCCGTTGCGAAATAATAAAAACCGTTTAATACATGTTTTTGGGTGTAAGGGTTTTGTTTGAAATTGTTTATGGTATAATTTAGATTAAAACCGAGCTTTACACCATCGTCAGGATTGTAACCCATATTTGGAAGTCCTGAAATCACATTATATTTTGGCTTTTCGTAATTGTAAAGGTTAACGTCGTAGTCATCTGTTAGTTGAGTTCCGGTTTTTGAATCCAGATTATAGGTGTTTTGTTTTGATTTAAAATCATAAACGATCACTCTTTTTCCGTTTTCAATGTTATACGTATCATTGTTTTGTCCGCCAATTAAGCGAATTTTTATCTTCGATTTTTCATTGCCGGTTACCTGGAAAGTATCATTATCATCTAAACCGTAAATCCATAAGTTGGAAGTTTTAGCGTCGGTAACGGTTTTAGTGTATATTAATTCGTCGCCCTCTTTTTTAACCCTGAAAACCTGAATTTCGAGTGTTTTTTTGGCGCTATGGCGAATTACAAACTTATCTTTTTTATCTGTTCCGGCGATCATTACAGTATGACTCAAAACGTCAAAGTATTCTGAAGCATATTTTTGAAGGTCTTTTTTTCTGCTTTTCAATTTCTGTTGAATGTCTTTAATCGTCTCGTCCTGAACCTCTTTTGGTAAACTTTTAAAAGCATTGTCAATGTCAGCATCGGTTAAGTTTTCCTGAATGTATTTTGCCTGAGCAATCCAGTCTTTTTCTTCTGCAGTTCTTAAAAAGGCCAGATCAAGCGGGTAAGGTTCTCTGTTAAGCCATTTTACATTGTCGATTTTGTCTTTAAAAGTACGCATGTGGCGAAGTGCGGGAATGTTCATTAACAGCGAAAGCAAAGTTCCGTCATATTTCGAAAAAGCCTGATCGCGATCTCTGGGAATAGGTTTGTAAATGACCTTTCCCTCTTTTTTATATTCTCCCCAACGCCATTGGTCGTCATGTCGGTCCCAATCGCCAATAAGCATGTCAAACAAACGGGCTTTTATGTATTCGTTTTCGTCAACGGTATATTTTTCATCTTTATGAAGGTTTTTCATCATGTCCGATGTGCTGATAATATTGGTTGGATTTCCAAAATTCTTCCCTTCCAGATGATTGTCGGCAGGTCTTTCCTCAACCATGTATAACTCATCTCCAAAATTCGAATTGAATTCCTTTAAAGTATTTTGCTTCGGAATGTAGTATAAAATAGGGTTGCTGTGCGCCAGCCCTATTCTATCGGCAAGATTGCCCACCGCAAAGGGAGTATAGGGATGTGAAGTAGTATAAAAGTCCAGTAAGAAATTCTCTGCATAGGTGTTTTCAAAATCATTAACAATGTACTGATCTTTAAAAGCTACAGATTGTAAAAATTGTGTAGCGCTTTTTTTCATAGCACGCATCACATATTCACGGCCTTTAGGATCAGATACTCTTAAAGATTTAGACTGGTGTCCGCCACCTTCACGAATAGGTTTCAGACCTCCCATTAAAGTGTCTAAAGTTGCGGTTTTAGCCTCAATGGGTAAGCTGTAATATTTTCTATAGTGGTTTCCGAAAAGAAATTTATGAAACAGACTTTTCTGAGTCATTTTTTGAGAATAGATAGAAGTTGTAATTTTAGGAGGGAAATTATTCGGAATATCAGCAGCCCAGTTGATTTCTTTAGCCTTTATAATTTCCTGCTCAAAAAGTAGCTTTTCATGGTTGTTTTCATTTCCGAAGAAAGAAACTTTCGCATCTCCGCTTTTGAATAAAGTTAAGGTGGCATAACCGTTTCCTCCATAAGAGAAATCATTTGAATTAATTGCCCTTGCAGCTTCAGATTTTGATCCCGCACCGCTAATAATCTGTTTAATATTTTCCTTGTTTACATACTGCAGATTATGATCGTGGCCGGAAACGACAATCACATTTTTTTGTTTTTGCAGCAGCGTTTTAATGCGCTTGGCATAAGCAGTATATTGTTTGTTTTGAATGTCTTGCGGACTGGCACCTGTAGTTTTTCGCAGTAAATTAATAAAGGAGCCAATTACCGGAAGCGGAATTTTTTGCTCTAGAGGGAACAGTTGTTTTTCCAACGAATATTGACCGCCATGAGATCCGTTGCTCATGAGGGGATGATGTATGGCAAGAATGACCGTTTTCTCCTGATTTTTATTAAGAACACTTTCCAGTTCGTCAAAGAAATCTTCTCTGGTTTTAATATCACAATTGTCATTTATAGTAGGGTGGTTGTTCCAGTCTTCCAGAAACCATTCACTGTCAATCGTTACTAAAGCAGTTGTGCTGTCTATTTTAACAGCTTCTATGGCACAGCTTTTTCGGGGTAAAAAGGCTTTTTTATCGTTTAAATATTTAGTAACAAATTCAGCCTGAAGTTCAAGACCTTTGATACCATTGTACCAATCGTGGTTTCCGGGAATGACAATCGTTTTTCCTTTAAATCCTTCGGTAAGTTTTAATTGATTGGTCAGTTTCGTTTCGGCCAAAGCCTTTTCCGGTCCTTCATTATTGGCAGGAAAACCTTTCGGATAGATATTATCTCCTAAAAAAAGTAAGGTCGATTTTTTACTCGCTTTTTTTAGCTTTTGATGCAGTAGTTCAAGAGTTTGTTGTGCTTTTTCTTCGTCGGCGTTTCCGGCATCACCCACTAAATAAAAAGTGTGTGCAATTTTTATGGTATCTGTTGCGTTTTCCGTTTCGTTAGCACTGACATTTTTGCCATATTGTGCTTTATGAGTCGCACAGGAATAGGTGAGCAGTAAGACAGCTATTGCCAAAGAACAGGTTTTAATTTTCGCAATAAAATGATTATCCAAAAACAATTTCATAATTTAGTAGTGTAAAAATATTCTTTATGAATTTAATAGAACAATCCGAAGATTTTGTTAGTAATTTACTCAAAGATAAACTTTCTAATTTATATTCTTATCATAATTTCAACCATACTTTAACGGTCGTAAATGCTGTAAAAGAGCTTTGCAAAAAGGAAGATGTTACGGCTGAGGAGAAGGAAGCACTTTTAGTGGCGGCCTGGTTTCATGATACCGGGTACATTAATGGTTATGAAAAACATGAAGAAGAGAGCGTGAAAATTGCTACGGCTTTTTTGAAGGAAAAAGAATTATCGGATGAATTCATAACACAGGTTTCCGGTTTGATTCTGGCCACCGTAAAAGAGTATATTCCTAAAACACATTTGGAGAAAATAATCAAGGATGCCGATTTTGCTCATCTTATGGGTACTGAGTATGCAACGACCTGCGAATTATTGCGAATTGAATTAAAGAATACATGGAATTTAAACTTTTCAAACGCCGAATGGGCAAAAGAAAACCTGAATTTTTTAATGAACAAGCATCGTTTTTACACGGATTATGCGCTTAGAAAATGGCAACCTTTAAAAGAGAGGAATTTGTTGATGGTTCAGAAAAAGATTGAAAAGCAGGAAAAAAAAGAGGCCGAAAAAATCGAAGAAGAGAATAGAAAGAGAGATAAAATCGAAAAACCGGATCGTGGTATCGACACCTTGTTTCGTGTTACTTTAGGAAATCATACGCGTTTAAGCGGGATTGCTGATAGTAAAGCGAATATTTTATTGTCTGTAAATGCTATTATCATTTCGATTGCACTTTCTACGATTATCCCTAAATTAGACAGTCCGAAGAATGCGCATTTGGTTGTGCCTACTTTTATCATGTTGATTTCGAGCGTGGTGACCATTATTTTTGCCATTTTGTCTACACGACCAAAAGTAACAACCGGTGTTTTTACACGTGAGGATATCGAAGCTAAGAAAATTAATTTATTATTCTTTGGGAATTTCTACAAAATGCCTCTGGAAGAATATGACTGGGCGATGAACGAAATGATGAAGGATAAAGATTACCTGTATTCGACCATGATAAAAGATTTGTATTATTTAGGATTGGTGTTACAGCGTAAATATAATTTACTGCGTATTGCTTACAATCTTTTTATGATCGGTATCATTGTTACCGTAATCTCTTTTGTAATTGCATTCAAATCCATATAAAATCTCAACTAAAAATTAGTTGAGCTCATCTAGTAAGTCCTGATAGGTAATTTTTTTCGCTATGGGATTTGTATTGTTATTGATTACTTTAACACGAATGGCTCTTAGACCCGAAACTCCCTGAAGGTCTTCAACTTCAAATTGTTCGATGGAAGGCTCGAGAATTTTTTTGTGCTGCAGGTATTTGATGTATTTCAAATATTCAGCTTCCTCACTGTTTTGAGAATACACAATTGTAATTTTCTCTTTTTCCGTAATGCGGTCTTTTGTGCCTTTGATATTCGATTTGTCGATACGTTTTTTTACCACTTCATATCTGGCATTGTAGGTTCCGTCAACATCAAAACGTTTTTCATCCATTCTGAAACGGATCGAAAGCGGAGAAGTAAACACTAAAATTAAAGAAGTCACATCCAGTTCGTACGGGAGTGATTCTTTAAGCTGATGATGTTCAAGTTCCATTTCGCACAAGGTTTGTAACTGCCACAAGCGTAAATTGTGTAGATACATCATATCAAAGGGTTGAGTTGGCGCAATAGAAGCCCCAATGTAGAGGTTATGCTCCACACCATCTGTTTTAAATCGTTCGTAATAGTGTGGATAAATCTGTTGTGCTTCGAGTTGTTTTTTGTCCAGAACCGATGCTAGTTTTTTGTTGATAATAGACATCGCATTATCAAATTTCTTTCGCTCCTGATAAAACAATCCGCTCTTAGCATCCAGACTTTCAAAATACTGTTTTTCGAGTTTTTCGCTTTTTTCTGTTTCTTTCGTGTTTTTTAGAAGGGGATGAATTTCTTCTTCAATATATCGCTGAATATATTGCTCGGTATCTGCTTTTAAAGGAGCGTCAAGCTCGTCCCGAAAAGATTCCAGTTCAAATTTGCGCTGTTCCAAAAGGACCAGATTGTGGTTTGCATTCTGAGATTCGAAAATTTTCAGCAAAGCAGTCAATTGATTTTTAAGGTCGATCTTAACCGTTTCATTTCGATGTTCGGAAGAACCTTTGATGTCAATTTGCCCATAAAGCGGATATACGTTCTTAAACACAATTTCCTTAAAAATATAATCCTTGGTATGATTGATATTTTGGAAATAGTTTTGCGATTCTTTTTTGAATTTCCAATACACACTTGGATGAATGGTGGTATACTCGCGCTGAATAATGGCTTCAATCTGATGCTGCATATCCGTATTGTAACGATCAATCGTATCGGTCAGATACGGCAGAACCAGTTCGAGTTTTTTTGCATTAATCGTGTTGAGCGCTTTTATATCGGATGAAACCAGTTCTACTACCCCTAATAAATGCCCGTCTTTTACCACCGGAGCAAAGATGCAGCTTTGGATTCCCTGCTTTAATAAATGTTCCCCTAATTTTATATTGGGTGATTCTGCAATGAATTTTTCGACATTAGAAATCACCAAAGGTTCTTTATTGTCCAATAATTTTTCGAAAGTACAGCCAAAAAAAGCATTTTTACAATCGATCTCCTGATCTTTTGAAAGTAGAAAACTTTGCATTTGAGTGTCAAATTTGATCGGCCGTATAAATTTCTCTTCCTCCGGATTATAAACTATAAAGCCGACTTTTAAATCAGGAATTTTGAAGATCGATTTAAAAATATTGAATACAATTTCGTTTGTGGCAGCCGCTTTCGAATCAGGCTTTAACAGATTACTTTTCAGATTTGAAATAGCACTTTCTGTAGTTGCATCAAACAAAGAAACAATTCCAAAACCTTTCAGAATCCAGCTTCCCTTCGGAAATTTTGATTTCCAAAGTTCAAGATCGTTGTAGTTGTCCAGCAACAGATCGATATCGTCCTGGGTTAGTGAGATTGATTTTTCTGTTGGAATGACTTCCATGAAATCGGCATTGTACAGGATGCGATAGTGTTTTTCGATTCCATTTTCATCCGGTATATCATAGAAGAAAGGATTATTAAAGTCAAGACGTTGTTTGTAATACGCTCCTAAAATAATACAGCAGTTGTTGACATAAAATTGATGATCGTCAAAATCACGAATTTCCATATCAAACTCAGATCCTGCATTACTGAGGATTTTTTTAAAACGTTCGGTATAATTGAATGATAAATTTTGAAAAGGTATAGTAACGGCTTTTATTTCGTTATTCGTTAACGCAGTCGGGAAGATATCAGCCAACAGGTTTTTGATTAAAGCTTCATTGTCCTTAATGGTGGCGTAGTCCTTAATTCCGGTTCGAAGTTCCGGAAGTGCTTCTATTTGTTTTAAAATGGCTTTTGCGTAGTTAGCCCTGTAATCAACATCCGACAAAGCAATTTGTTCGAAAGATTCGATAAGCTTATGAAAGGAGATGATCGTTTCGAAAGGACTTTCGTTGTATAAAAGAATATCCATCTGAATTGGTTTAGACTGTAAATTTAAGCATAAATTAAGAATTTTTGGCATTTCATTATTTCTTTCCTTTATGATAGCATAGAGCAAAAGCTTGTCAATAGCAGGGGTAAAAAGCAATCTTTTTTTGTTTAACAAAATATTAACGTAATTAATAACGGAACGATCGTTCCGTTATTGTATCTTTGTATCAGAATAATCAAATAATCAGTAATTTAATAACAAGTAAAATGAAAAAATTAGAGAATAAAGTAGCCATTGTAACAGGTGGAAATAGTGGAATAGGGTATGCAGCTGCTGCGGATTTAGCAGCAAATGGGGCAAAAGTAATTGTGACAGGAAGAAACAAAGAAGCCTTAGCAAAAGCAGAAGCTGAATTGAAAGTAACCGGAATTGCATCGGACCAATCCGATTTAAAATCAATTGACCGTTTAGTTGCCGAAGTAAAAGACAAATTTGGTAAAATTGATATCCTGTTTTTAAATGCCGGAATCGCTTCTTTTGCTCCATTGGAATCTGCTTCAGAAGGTCATTATGATTCGATTATGGATGTGAACGTTAAGGGAGTTTATTTTACGCTTCAAAAGTTGTTGCCTATTTTAAACAACGGAGGTTCTGTTGTTTTTAATACCTCAATAAATGCCAATGTTGGTATGGAAAACTCGGGAGTTTATGCGGCAAGTAAAGCGGCTCTGTTATCTTTAAACCGTGTTTTTGCAACAGAACTGGCACCCAGAAATATCAGAATTAATGCGATTTCACCAGGACCTATTGAAACGCCTATTTTTGGAAAATTAGGATTAGAAAAAGCAGAAATCGAAGGATTTGGTGCAGCGTTAAGCGATAAAATTTTATTGAAACGTTTTGGTAAAGCTTCAGAGATTGCTAAGACGGTAACTTTTCTTGCCTCAGACGATGCTTCGTTTATTACAGGAACCGAAATTGTGGTTGACGGAGGGCTTACTGTAAACACCGTGGTTTAATTTTTTGCTCTAATTACGGAACAATCGTTCCGTAATTTTTCGTATCTTTGTAAGAGAAATTAATTATGAAGTTATGGCCAGAACAAAAGAATTTGATGAGGATAAGGCTCTGGATAAAGCTATAGAAATTTTTTGGTGTAAAGGATATAACGGTACTTCGGCACAGGATCTGGTAACGCATTTGGGGTTAAGTCGTTCGAGTTTGTATGATACTTTTGGAGACAAACAGAAACTTTTTTCAAAAGCTTTAAGAAGGTATCTGGAACATGGGCAGGAAGCCACAAGAAACCTTTTGAACCAATCAGAAGATATAAAAGAAACCTTAACCCAGATTTTTAAACAGGCGGTTCTTGAAAGTCTGGATGACCGAATGACAAAGGGGTGTTTTGTAGTAAATGCTGCTGTTGAACTCGCAATGCATGACGAAGAGATTGCTAAAATTGTGAGCGATAATCGGGAAACAGTGGAGGGGATTTTTTTGACAGCGGTAAAAAAAGGACAGCAGGCAGGACAAATTTCAACGCAATTAGAAGCAAGAATGCTGGCCCGTTTTATCTATAATAATTATACCGGAATCAGGGTACTGGCTCGCTCCGGAGAGAACAATAAGAAGGTTTACGATGATATTCTGAAAGCGATGTTTTCAGTATTGTAACTTTGGAATGAAGCATAAAAAAACGGCAATTACTAGTGTAGTTGCCGTTTTTTATTTTAAGTAAGTAATAGAAAATGAATGACTCTTAGCTTTTCTCTTCTTTATTGAAATACACTAAGTAGTAATACATTTGTTTTTCTTCATCCCAGCCTTTTTCAACAAATTTTTCAGCACTTTCCGGATTGATAAAATCCATTTTGATT
Source organism: Flavobacterium sp. N502540 (assembly GCF_025947365.1). NCBI lineage: Bacteria > Pseudomonadati > Bacteroidota > Flavobacteriia > Flavobacteriales > Flavobacteriaceae > Flavobacterium > Flavobacterium sp. N502540. Next base: position 438,503 of record NZ_CP110012.1, on the reverse strand, counting down.
TGAATGTGTGTGTCCAGATTAATCACGTTTTTGATCGATTTTCTGGCGTCCGAAACTGCGGCGTTGGCAATAGGGAATGAGGTTACATCTTCGATGCTGTATTTTTCTCCCTTATCCACTTTATAGTTTTTGAATTCAGGAATTAATTCAGGATTGTCTAATACTTCGTTTAAGAAATTTTGTTCTTCAAACTGATCGTTTTTTGCGAAATAATTCACAGATCGGTTCATGAACATTACTTCTTCTTTTTTGTCTTCTGCCGGTAAAACGACATCTTTGGCGAAGTTCTGGCAGAATTTTAAGTATTTTTTAGTGATGAAGTTTTCGTCTTCAAAAGCATCAACAGATAAAAAGTGCTCTAACCAGTAACGTGCGTCATAACGGTTGCTATCAACGGTTAGGATTTTGTATCCCTCTTCTTTTTTATAGTTAAAAATCAAACATCCTTTATCTAATTTACTTAAGTTGATTCCTTGTTGCAGGATCATTTCAAGATTGCTTTCTTTTTCTTCAAATTGTAAAAAATCAGCTTGTAACTCACTTTTAAAGATTCCAATAGCATCCACAACATTATTGTCGATACTTAAATTGGTCAGGTACGTGATATAAACCTCTCCGTTTTTAATATGCGGGTGATTGGATTGTTCGAATAGGTGCGTAGTAATTTTTTTTGAAACCTCGTGTAAGTTGCCAGGGTTGCTAAAAATTTCTGTCGCATATTTAAACATATCGTTGTAGTCTAAATCAACTTCGTGTGCAAACTGATAATAGTTTTCCTCTTTCTCTCTGAAAGGCTTAAAAAAGTACTCTTTGATCAAAGGAACAATTTCATCATTTAAGTTAAATGGTTGTTCCGATAAAAAAATCGCTTCGTTTCTGCTTTTGTTCCCTACGCGGTGTATCGCAAGCGTATCGATGTGGGTGTTGAATAAGTTGATCATATTTTTTTAGGTGCTGAGGTTCTTAGATGCTAAGTTACTAAGGTTTAGTTTCTTTGTTTTATTTTTTTTATAAAAGAAACTAACATTCGTTCTACTTCGCGACTGTCCTCGTATAGATTGTTAAAATCGTCTTCTTTTAAATAAGATATGTTTTTTGCAATTTCAAGTTGGGTTTGCATTTCAAACAATGATCCAATGGAAATACTCAAAAAACGTAAAAGATCTTTGTCGCTTTCTCTTCCAAATCCTTCCGCAATATTGCTGGGGATAGAGATAGAGCAGCGTCTAATTTGTGAAGTTAATCCGAAGATTTCTTCTTTTGGAAAATGTTTTGTTGAAAAATAAATTTTGGTTGTGAGAGCCATTGACTTTTGCCAGATAAGCAGATTTCTAAAATTACTCATGAAAATATTTTTAATTTGAAAAATTAAAAATAAGAAAAAACTCTCAAAATAAAAATCTTAGAACCTTAGCATCTCAGAACCTTAGCAACTTACACTAATTCCAATTCTCCTCAAATCCGTAATCTTCAAAGCTGTCATCGCCTTCGAACATGTCAAGATCATCTTCATCAAGATCGTCTTCAAATTCTCCGTAGATATCGTCGTGCATGTCTGCTTCAAAGTTCTTTTCTGTAGCTTCGTCCGGCATTTCTCCATGTGAGAATAATGTTTCAGGATATGGAGCTCCTGCGATTTGATCTTCAATAGCAGCTAATTCAACTAAGAATGTCCACATATTGATGAAATCATATACATAGATAATTTTGGTATTTTGTTCGTCTAAAATAGAAGATAACGGATAATCGCCCATCGTTCTTTGCTCACCGGGAACGTCACCCGTATCAAAAAGTGGAATCTCGTCTTCCTGATTCCAGGTTTCATCACAGGTATAAAACGAAGCCACTTCCATTCCGTCAAAACCAAAAGCGTTGAAGATAGCATTGTGTAAATCCTCAAGAGTATCGTCTTCAAGAATAGCAATGTCTCTAAAAATATCTTCTTCGGCGTCTAGAATTACTCTAAATTTATAAACCATAATCGTTGTTTTTATTGAAAGGTCAAAGGTAAAGTATAATTAACGATTTACGAATTTTGATTTACGAATTGTTGAAAAGATTTTTCTTTGCTTTAAGAGAAAGATTGGCAACTCTTATTATGCCTTTCTACTCAGACGTTTTCTAATCTTATGGTAGTGTTTGTGGTAGGTGCTGTGACTTGGATAACTTCTGCTGGAAGTCATGTTGTTGAAAATTAAAGCGGTCACAAATAAAATCAACACTCCAACTAATACTGGAGACAGCACATACATATACCCCAGATTTTTTATTTGCGGGGAAGCGGTGACCGCGATAAGCGCAGTGGCTCCTCCGGGTGGGTGAAGTGTCTTGGTAATCTGCATGAAAATAATAGAAAGTGATACGGCCAAAGGTGCGGCGATCCAGACAATATCCGGAACTAATTTATTTACGGAAACCCCAATAATAGCTGAAATCAAATGACCGCCAATTAAATTTCGGGGTTGTGAAAACGGACTTTGAATAATCCCGTAAATTAAAACACTTGAAGCGCCAAATGAGCCAATAAGATAAACAAGGTCGCTTCCTCCAAAATGTATTGACTCCAGATAAGCGAGAATTCCAATTCCGACAAAAGATCCCAGAAACGACCAAAAATGTTCTTTGTAGTCAATTAAAGTTTCTTTGTAAAGAATGTAACGTGTTTTGCGGTAACCTCTTTTTATGTTTGGAACGGGCATGATGTATTATTTTGAAATGCTGGGAGAATAAGAATATACGGTATACGGATAAATCATTTTTGCGGTATATTTAGAAATCAGGCAAACTACGAGAATTGGCAAAAATAAAGTATAATCGTTTGTTAAGCCACAGACTAAGAATATTGCTGTAAAAGGGGCATGGATGCTGGCACTCAATACAGCTGCCATACCAATAATCATAAAGTTTACCGGAATTACGTGTACGTGAAAAAAGGTATTCAATACAGATGCCAACAGTAACCCTAAAAAAGCACCAATGAACAAGCTTGGTGCAAATACACCGCCATCGCCTCCGGAAGCCAGTGTGATAGAGGTTACAATTGGTTTAAGAATCAATATACCAATCAATGTCAGCGATAAAGTTATAGTTAACGGAATTTCAGAAGTAGTGCTGAATATTCCTTTTATAGCGTGATATCCTTCTCCATACAATTGAGGAAAAATAAAAAGAGAAATACTTAAAACTACTGAACCAATTAAGATTTTATAATAATGCGTATCGATTCGTGAGAATTGAGATTTAAAAAATAAAACACAACGGGTCAGATAAACGGAATTTACTCCGGCCAGAATTCCTAAAAGGATGAAGTAAGGAATGGCTTTTAAATGCCAGGTGGTAATAGATACAGCAAACAGTGGCTCTTCTTTTAAGATGGTGAGCAAACCAAAAGCAATGGAAACAGCAATAATATTGGAAATAATAAAAGCGCGGGTTACTTTTCTGGAGATTACTTCAAAAGCAAATAAAATTCCCGCAATCGGACTGCTGAATAAAGCGGTTACTCCTGCTGCAACTCCTGCACATATTAGTTCGGTCTTGTATTTACGAAATACATTTTCTTTTTGTTGTGCAACAGAACCAATGGTGGCGGTGGCTACTACGGTTGAAACTTCAATTCCGGTAGAGCCTCCAAAAATGACCGTCAGTAATCCGTTGATAAAATGGGACGGAATTTTATAAGAAGGCAAGTTTTTGGAAGAGGATTTGGTACTTTCGAAAACCTCTTTAATACCCTTGTTTTCTTTTTTCTTAAAGAGATATTGTCTGAGAAAGTAAATAACGGACAATCCAAAAACGGGGAAGATGATATAAAAAACAGGATTTACGGAGACTTCATGAAAGAAAATTTCTTCGTAATATTCGGTAATTTTTTTGAGTGAGATTCCTAAAAAGGCAGAAAGAAAGCCAATTAATATGGAAACAATAACTAATTTTTTGAGGACAATAAATTGATGATTTTTTTTGATTTTCGCCGTTTTGTTCATCAGAGATCGATTTTGAAATCGCAATTTTTTATGCGGATTACAAAATTAGTTAATCAAATTCGGTTTTTAATACAAATCGCTCCCTATATTGTGTTAAAGTTATCCGTTAAAGAAAATGTTTTCTGCTCGTTTTGATCTTACCTTTCATAAAATTCAATGGGTAATTCGTCAGGATCGGCAATAAAAGTGAATCGTTTTTCAGTGAATTCATCGATTCGGATAGGTTCTGATTCGATGTTTTTAGTATTTAAAAAAGCGATGGTTTCCTCTAAGTTAATGACTTCAAAAGCTAAATGACGCAAGCCAACAGCTTCGGGTCTTGAAGGCCTTTTTGGCGGATTAGGAAACGAAAACAATTCGACGACATAAATACCATTCAGAGCTAAATCGAGTTTGTAGGATTGACGCTCCTCGCGATAGACTTCTCTAATAATAGTGAGTCCCAGAACTTCGGTATAGAATGTTTTAGATTTTTGATAATCCGAGCATAAAATGGCAATATGGTGAACTTTATTTAAGGTAAGCATTGATTTTTTATTGGGGTTCCTGATTTAATTTTCGAATAATTTTTGCCGGATTTCCAACGGCCAGCGAGTTGTCCGGAATGTCTTTGGTCACTACTGATCCCGCACCAATCACACAGCCTTTTCCGATGGTGATACCCGGACAGATTACCGTATTTCCGCCAATCCAGCAATCGTCTCCGATAGAAATAGGTAAAGCATTTTCGAGTGTTTTTCTAAGTTCAGCGTCAAGCGGATGGGTGGCGGTATAAATTTGAACGTTTGGCGCAAAAAACACATTTGATCCAATATTTACCGGAGCACAGTCCAAAACAACACAGTTTACATTAAAATAAACGTTATCGCCACATGAAATATTGTAACCATAGTCACAATGAAAAGGAGGTTCGATATAAAAACTCTTGCCTGCATTCGGAATCAATTCTGCTAAAATTTCCTTGGCTTTTTTGGTCATTCGATATTCAGTAACGTTTAAGCGGTGCAGTAAGTTTTTGGCTTTTCGGCGTTCTTTTACTAAAATAGGGTCACCGGCCAGATAATATTCTCCGGCAATCATTTTTTCCTTCTCAGTTTTCATAAAGTGTTTTTATATTTTTTTCTTGGCAATTTTGTCGTGTATTTTTAAAGTTTCCTGCAAAGCAGCGCTGGAATACCAAGGGGTTAATTCGGCTTCAAGCAGATTGGCTTTTATGGCAGGATCTGTTGCTACCAATGCTTTTGCTTCCTCTATAGTTTCAACATTAAAAATATAGATGCCTCGATAATTTCGGTCGTTTTTCATAAAAGGACCGGCAACAACCAGTTTTCCTTCTTTGGCTAATTTTCCGATATTCTCCATATGACCTTCGAACAGTTTCTTGCTTTCTTCTTTGGATGCAGTGGTGTTGCTTCCGGATTTTAAAAGACAGAAGACATATTTTTTCATTCCATATTCGTCGGCATTCAGAGATTTAGCCAGTTTTTCATCAAATTTAGTTTCTGATTCCTGACCGTATCCAATAGTGATTAAAAACAATAAAGCAAAAATTGAAAACAATTTTTTCATAGCATACTTATTTAAAGAAGTTTTTTCAAGATAACAATTTGTCCTAAATGATACACATCATGCTGAATAATTCCGTGAAGATGTTCATAATAAGTATGACCATTATTTACATAAATTTTAGCCAAATCGGCATCATCAAAATCCTGAAAGAAAGTATTCCAGGCTTCCTGTGATTTTGCCAGACTTTGAAGCGATTGCTCCCAAGCCGCTTCTGATGGGTCCAAGACAGGCACAAAATAGTTGTGATCCGGTGTTATTACTGTCTCTCCCTGCATACGATTTAGAATGTTTCTCCTCCATTGGATCAAATGGTTGGTAATTTCCCAAATGGTATTTAAGTTAGGATTTATTTTCCGGTAGGCCTGTGCGGCAGTTACGTTTTCTAAAGTTTTGGTTAAGTTAACTTCCAGCCATGGATCTCCATTATAAATGGATTGATACAGATTTGAAATTCTTTTGCTTTCTGACATAAATGAAGATTTTAGAATTCATAGCTAAGATACAAATTAGATATTTACAACTCATCCTTAAAATTCTACAATTGGGTTATTTAATATTTTTTAACAGGAAATGTTAAAATACATTTGCTCTATCAAAAACCAAAATCATGAAAACCAAAATTACTTTTATTTTATTATTATTTACCATTTTTACTTTTGCCCAGAATACGATTTCAGGAAAAGTTGTTGATCAAAAAGGAAAGCCGGTTCAGGGGGCTAATATTTACATAGACGGAACTTATGACGGCGCAACAAGTGCTGAAAACGGTAGCTTTTCATTCGAAACCAGCGAAAAAGGAAATAAATTTTTGGTAGTGAGTTTTTTGCTTTTCGAAACATTCAAACAGGAAATAGACGTTGCCAATTATAAAGATCAAACAGTGAAACTGAGAGAGAATGTAAATGCACTTGATGCGGTTGTTATCACCGCCGGGACATTAGAATCGGGGGATAAAGCAAGAGTTTCAGTTTTAAAACCTCTGGATATTGTGACTACCGCCGGATCTGCGGGAAACATTATTGCAGCATTACAAACTTTACCGGGAACACAAAGCGTTGGCGAAGACGGGCGTTTATTTGTTCGTGGAGGTGAGGCAAGCGAAACACAAACTTTTGTAGACGGACTTCGTGTCGCACAGCCTTATGGTGCAACGACTAATAATTTGCCAACCCGAAGCCGATTCTCGCCATTTTTGTTTAGCGGAATTGCGTTTTCAACCGGAGGATATTCTGCAGAATATGGTGAAGCCTTATCAAGCGTTTTGTTGCTAAACACTCAGGATGAACCGGATCAGAATAAAACGGATATTGCTTTAATGACTGTAGGTTTGGGAGTAGGGAATACTCAAAAATGGAAAAAAAGTTCGTTCAGTATCAATACCAATTATATTAATCTGGCACCTTACCAGGCTGTAATTCCGCAAAACGTAGATTGGAATAATCCGTATCAGTCTTTGGGTGGTGAGGCTGTATATCGCTATAATTTTGAGAGAGGAATTTTTAAATTCTACGCTGCTTTTGATGCGGAGAAATTCGATTTGAATCAGAAAAATGTCAATTTCGCTAATCCTATCCGAACGGATCTGGACAACAATAACTTTTATTTGAATGCATCGTATAAAGGAGATTTTGGAACAGGCTGGCAACTCACATCAGGAGTTAGTTACGGATACAGCAAAAACAAAATTAAGTTTGATATTAATGATGTGGACAATAATGAAAATGCAGCTCAGCTAAAATTAAAATTGAGAAAAAACATCTCGAATTATTTCAAGTTGTCATTTGGAGCCGATTATTTCATCACAAAGTTTAATGAAAATTATACGGATAATAATACTATAAAAACAGCAAATGGCTACGATTCTAATATTGCCGCTTTTTATACGGAAGGAGATATATTATTCTCGAAAAAACTGGCTGCAAAAGTAGGTTTCAGACTTTCGAATAACAGCTTGCTAAACGAAACAAACATTGCTCCAAGAGCTTCTTTGGCTTATAAAATTTCGAAAACGAGTCAGTTTTCATTTGCTTACGGAGATTTTACACAGACACCAGTAGTCGATTATATTAAATACTCTAAATACCATCAGTTTGAAAGTGAAAAAGCGAGACATTATATCTTGAATTATCAGTTCACCAAACCGGGGCAAACTTTTAGAGCAGAGGCTTACTATAAAGACTATAGCAATTTAGTACAATACAATACGAGAGATATTCAGTATAATTCGGTTTTCAACAACAACGGTTCGGGCTATGCAAAAGGATTGGATTTGTTTTGGAGAGACAGCAATCTGCATAAAAACCTGGAATACTGGATTTCTTATTCTTATATCGATTCAGAGAGACAGTACAAGAATTTTCCAGCGATGGTAACTCCTGGTTTTGTGGCTCATCATACTCTGTCTGTCGTAACCAAATATTTTATTACCGATTGGAAATCTCAGATTGGTTTTACGAACAGTTTCAGCTCCGGACGTCCGTACAACGATCCAAATCAGACACAGTTCATGAATGGAAGAACAAAAGCGTATAATAGTTTGAGCTTCAACTGGGCCTATTTATTAACCACTCAAAAAATCCTGTATTTCTCTGTTTCAAATGTATTGGGAACTCAAAATGTTTTTGGATATGATTACGCAAGAAATCCCGATACCAACGGAGTTTATAACAGACAAGCCATTATACCAACCGCAGATCGCTTTTTCTTCGTTGGTTTCTTCTGGACCATCAGTCAGAATAAAAACGAGAATCAGTTGAAGAATCTTTAAAGCTTTATAGTTACAAAGGTTCAAAGATGCAGAGGTCCAAAGGTTTTGAAAATTGAAGGACATAATTAGGTTCGTGCAAGAAATACTTTAGCCAGGTTTAGAATCTTTGAACCTTTGTAGCTTTGCATCTTTGCACCTCAGAAAAAAACAATTCAGTCATCAAAATCAACAACTCGGTATCATTTAATTTTAAAAGAATAAAATCCGATATACTTTTGAAGTATAAATTAAAAGGAACAAATAGACAAAGGTTAACGGATAAGAAAATAAAAACTTTGCCGCTTTGGAACTCTGAACCTTTGAACCTAAAAAAAAAGAGTTTTAATCATCAATAAAAACTTAGATTATCAAAATTTAAAATATTTAACAACTTTAAAAACAAGAAATCATGACCAAGATTATTACCATTATTACTTTATTTATCTGCAGTTTAATATCTGCACAAACACAATTTGAACAAGGAATGGGAAAAGCTTTCGGGCTTTGGAAAGAAGGAAAAAATACGGAAGCTTCGGCTATGTTTGAAAGAATTGCAGCAGCAGAAAAAAACAGTTACCTGCCAAATTACTATGTAGCCTTAATCAACACTACAGCAGCATTTTCTGAAAAAGATAAAACGAAAATCGATTTGCTGCTGACGAAAGCGCAAGATGCACTGGATACGGAATTTATTAAGGATCAAAATAATGCCGAATTATATGCAATGCAGGCTCTAATCTATACAGCGTGGGTAGTAGCTGATCCAATGACAAACGGAATGAAATATTCGGCTAAGGTGATGGAAGCTTATGCAAAAGGAAAAGCGATAGATCCGAATAATCCGAGAATTGTTTTTGGTGAAGCGGATTATCAGATTGGAGGAGCAAAATGGTCAGGGGTTGATACCAAACCGTTATGTGCACAAGTGGATAAAGCTGTCGAACTTTTTGCTACTTTTAAACCAGCGACACCTTTTTCTCCAAAATGGGGATTAGAAAGAGCTTTGGAAACGCAAAAGAATTGTAAAAAATAATTTAATACCAAAAGAATAGAATGAAAGATCATAGAAACTCGTTTGCTGAATTAAAAAGTGGAACTCTTATGTGTTTCAAGATTTCTATGGTCTTTACCGTTTTGTTCTGCGCTTTTTTAGGCACCGATTTAAACGTGAAAAATGTATTGTATACGTTTGGAATAAGCTGCCTTTATTCTTTCGGACTGGGCTTTGGCAATGGATTTATTAACGTTCTTTTAGACAAAAAGTGGGATTGGCTGGAACAAACCAATCTAAGGGTGTACTACGGAATTTTGATTACTATATTGTATACCGTTCCGGTTGTTTTGGGAATCAATTATGTTGTTTGTGTATTTGTTCAGCATCTTCCGCCGGATCAGTTTTTTAGTGAAAGGATGATTTGGGCTCACCTCTTTTATGTGATTCTGTCTCTCGGAGTATCCACTTTTATGCAGGCCCGAAGCTTTATGGTGAAGTGGAAACAGGCATCCAAATTTGAGGTAACACAGCAAAAAATTATTGCAGGAACGGCAAATGCTAAATTCGAAAGTTTAAAAAATCAAATAGACCCACATTTTCTTTTTAACAGTTTAAACGTTCTTAGTTCTTTAATTGAAGAAAACCCGGATAATGCACAACGATTTACAACATCTTTGTCTAAAATCTATCGCTATGTTTTAGAGCAAAAAGACAAAGAGCTGGTTTCTGTTGAAGATGAACTGTCGTTTGCTAAAACCTATATGAATTTGCTTAAAATGCGATTCGAGAACAGTTTGTTTTATGAATTACCAACGACAAATATTAATCCCGATGCAAAAGTAGTTCCGCTATCCTTGCAGCTTTTATTAGAGAATACGGTAAAACACAATATCGTTAGCGAGCAAAAACCGTTGCATATCAGGATTTTTGTAGAGGGAGATTATCTGGCGATACAAAATGATTTTCAGAAGAAAGAAGTTTTACAGGACAGACAGGGAGTAGGATTGCAGAACATTGTTAACCGATATTCAATTGTAACTAATAGAAAGGTTCTGATTGAACAAAACGAAGAAAATTTCACTGTAAAAATTCCAATTTTAACCAAACAAATTACAGTTATGGAAACAAGTGCAGAATATAGCGATGAAAATAAAGCTTATTTCAGAGCTAAGAAAAGAGTAGAGGAACTAAAAGGTTTTTACGGTAACGTAATTTCATATTGTTGTGTGGTACCATTTTTAATTTTTATAAATTTGAGGTACTCTCCTGGATTTCAGTGGTTTTGGTTCTCGGCTTTAGGTTGGGGGTTTGGAGTTGTCATGCATGCTTTTAAAGTATTTGGGTACAGCTCAGATTGGGAAGAACGAAAAATAAGAGAGATTCTGGAACGTGAAAACAAACAAAAAAACTGGAAGTAGCCATGGAAAAGGATTTTATAGAAGCAGAACGTTTTTATCAGGCCAAGAAAAAAGTAAAAGAAATTAGAGAGTTTTACGAGCATCTGGCGGTTTTCATTATGGTAAACATTATTCTGATAACAATAAATCTTATAACCTCTCCTGAATATTTATGGTTTGTCTGGTGCGTTTTGGGTTGGGGAGTAGGAGTAGTCATTCATGGACTGACAGTGTTTGATATTCCGCCCTTTTTCAGTAAAGATTGGGAAGAGAAGAAAATCAAAGAAATTTTGGAAAAAGAAAAATTAAGAAAACCTGAGAATAATTATGGAAACTAATTTTAATAAGGAACAGGAAGATTTCGAACTTCAAAAGATGGCAAGTAAAAAGGTGGTGAAGTTAAAGGCTTTTTACACCCATGTGATTTTCTATAGTGCAGGTCTTATACTTTATATTTTAAAAGATTATTTTGGACTTCCACTTAATATTTTTCCTGTACAATATCTGAACGGATTTGTCATGAGTATCTGGACCACTGTTTTTGTGGTATCGGCAATAGAGATATTCGCTTCTTTTAAAATTTTTGGAGAAGAGTGGGAAGAGCGTAAAATGAAGAGCATCTTAGAGAAAAAAGAAAAAAAACAAAAATGGGAGTAATCATGGAAGTAAATTTGAATGAAGAGGATAAATATTACCTCGCCAAGAAGAGAGTGGAGGAAATCAAAGGTTTCTATGGCAATTTAACCGCATACGTTATTGTAAATCTTGTTCTGATTTTTATCAATCTTTATACATCACCAAGGCATTTATGGTTTTACTGGCCCTTAATGTGGTGGGGAGTTGGAGTGGTTTTTCACGGTCTGAAAGTTTTTAAAGTGTTTCCGGTTCTCGGAAAAGACTGGGAAGAGAAAAAGATCAAAGAACTGATGGAAAAAGAGAGAGAGAATAAAAATAAATGGCAATAATTATAGTAAAATGAGACGATATAGAAGAGACAGGTACGAAGTTTACAAGGATGAAATTAGTACAGACGAAAGTTATAATTTAGCCTACAGAAAAGTGAAGAAAATCAAAGGCTTTTACACACACTTAAAAGTGTATTTGATTGTGAATGCCATCATTATAGTTTCTAATTTAAACAGAGATTATTTCAGTCATAGTGTTTATGAAAACGGATTGTTAGACTGGCGTACTTATTCGACAGCGATCTGCTGGGGAGTAGCTTTAGTCATTCATGCTTTCACCGTATTTGGTCCTGATATTTTTTTCAGCAGTGAATGGGAACAAAAAAAGATCCAAAAATATATGGATAGAGAGGCACAGAACAATAACACAAAATGGCAATAATTTTTAAATCAAAATAATATGGGACAGTTTAGAAGACAGATGTACGAAGATTATTCACATGAGTTTAGTACAGACGAAAGTTTCAATTTGGCATACAAAAAAGTAAAAAGAATTAAAGGCTTTTATTCACATTTAAGAGTTTATATATTGGTGAACATTATCATCATTGTTTCAAGTCTGAATCAAAGTTATGTAGGAGATCATTTTGTAATTAGAGGATTCCGTGATTGGGAAATTTACTCGACTGCATTTTTTTGGGGAATTGCTTTAGTGATTCATGGAATTTCCGTTTTTGGCCCTGATGTTTTTTTCAATAGAGATTGGGAGCAAAAGAAAATTCAAAAAATAATGAAGAAAGAGGCTGAAAATAAAAATAAATGGAAGTAATTTTAAACTGAATTTTTAATTTTTGCATCTTACGAAATGACCACATTAATTATAGAAGACGAAAAACCGGCAGCAAGATTACTACAACGAAAACTAGAAAAGTTAGATATTGCTGTAAAGACCATGTTACATTCTGTTGAAGAATCCGTTTATTGGTTTGAAAATAATGAACATCCGGATCTCATATTTCTGGATATTCAATTGTCTGATGGTTTATCGTTTGAAATTTTCGAAAAAATAAATATTCAGAGCGCCATTATTTTTACCACGGCTTATGATGAATACGCCCTAAAAGCATTTAAATTAAACAGTATTGATTATCTTTTAAAACCCATTGATGAAGATGATCTGGAAGTTGCTGTTGCGAAATTCAGAACAAGATTGCCTAAAACAACTGCGGATACTTCAAATTTGCAGCTTGATTTTGAACAAATTCGCCAAATGTTGTCGAACCCTTTTGAAAAGAATTATAAAAAACGGTTTACGGTTAAAATTGGACAGCATTTAAAGGTTATTACAACAGACGAAATTGAGTGTTTCTTTAGTGAAAATAAAGGAACCTACATTCATACTTTTGATAATAGAAATTATTTAATTGATTCGACTTTGGAAATCCTGGAGCAGGAAATCGATAAAAAAGATTTCTTTCGCGTTAGCCGAAAATTCATTGTTCCGCTTACCGCCATAAAAGAAATTCAAGTTTATACCAATTCACGGTTAAAGGTAATTTTACCTACTTATAAAGAGGATGAGGTAATTGTGAGCCGCGAGAAAGTGCAGGACTTTAAAAATTGGTTGGGGTAATTTTTTTATTTCAATGGATTAAAATCTCGTGCTGTATTATTTGCCATTCTTTCGGAATTTTTTGATGTGTTTCAGTAGGTTCAATAATTTAAGAAAAGAGCCATAGCTCGACACATTTTGTAGGACGGATTTTAATCCGTCCAAAATTAATGCGTCCCATATAGAAAGCCATAGGCCCAACACATATTTTAAGCATATATTGGTATAAAAAAAGAGCTGGAATTTTTTTCCAGCTCTTTCTGTATAATTTAAGTTATTATTTACTTAATCGGTGCAAAGTGTAGGTCATGGCACTCAAAAGGAAAAAGGCCATAATTTGATGAATTAATCCTAAAGCTAAAGGGACGCTGTATAAAAGTGTAAAAACGCCCAGTAAGAACTGAATGAAAACAAAAACAAGAAGAACGTTGATTCCTTTAGACTGATTTCTGGTAAGAGAAACTTGAGTTCCTTTGTAATATAAGAAAAGGATAAGAGCCACTACTACATAAGCAAAAGTTCTATGTACAAACTGAACTCCGCTTTTTCCTTCGATTAAGTTTTTAACCAGAGTAGATTGTTCAATAAAAACGGAATCGTGAATAAATTGTCCGTCACTCATTAAAGGCCAGTGATTGTGTATTAAACCGGCATTAAGACCGGCTACAAATCCGCCGTAAATAATTTGAATCAGTAAAGCGACAAGAGCAATTCTTGCGATATTACGAAGCGGAATTATTTTATAAACATTGCGTTCCGGATAAATTAAATCTAAGGCAACCCAAAGTGTATAAGCAAAAGTAATAAAGGCAAAAGTAAGATGAAGAGAAAGTCTGAAATGACTAACATCCGGATTATCGATTAATCCGCTGCGTACCATAAACCAGCCTAAGAACCCCTGAAAACCTCCCATTGCCAAAAGAACAATACATTTGTTTATGGTTGGACGATCGAGTTTTTTTCGAATTAAAAAATAAACAAAAGGGACAAAGAAAACCAGTCCGATAATACGACCGATAAAGCGGTGAAACCATTCCCAGAAATAGATGAATTTATAATCTGAAAGCTGAAAATCGTTGTGTATGTTGATTTTTTGATATTCAGGGAATTTCTTGTATTGTTCAAATGCTTCATTCCATTTTGCTTCTGTCAGTGGAGGAAAAGTATCCGTTACCAAATGCCAGTCGGTCATGGATAAACCTGAGTTGGTCAGACGGGTAATTCCGCCAACAACAACCATTAAAAATAGTAAAACACAACCTGATAGCAACCAGATGATTACTGATTTATTTTCTTTTTTCATTTTATAAAATAATACTTAATTCTTTATACTTTTTTTAAGCCTAACTTCTCAGCTCTTTTAATCACAAAATCATAAGCAGCCTGATATTCATTTGGAATGTCACCTTCGAGAATTGCTTCTTTTACAGCTTCTTTCAAAATTCCGATTTCTCTTGAAGGCTTCAAATCAAAGATTTCCATAATTTCTTCACCCGAAATGGGCGGTTGAAAATTACGAACATGATCGCGTTCTTCGACTTCAACGATTTTTTTGCGGACGATTTCGAAGTTTTTATGGTATTTTTTAAACTTTGACGGATTTTTGGTGGTGATATCTGCCTCACACAAAGTCATTAGATTTTCGACATCTTCACCGGCATCAAACACCAAACGGCGCACTGCACTATCGGTTACGATGTCGTCAGCCAAAACAATCGGGCGCGAACTCATGATAACCATTTTTTGCACAAATTTCATTTTGTGATTCAACGGCATGTGCAGACGTTCGAAGATTTTTTTAGTCATCTTCCCACCTAAAAACTCATGCCCGTGAAAAGTCCAGCCTTGTTTTTTATTGAAACGTTTTGTAGGTGCTTTTCCAATATCGTGTAATAAAGCTGCCCAGCGTAACCATACATCGTCTGTATTCGGGCAAATATTATCGACCACTTCCAGTGTGTGATAAAAGTTGTTTTTATGAGTATGACCTTCAATTTCTTCGACTTGATTTAATGCTGTTAATTCAGGTAAAATTAAATCTAAAAGTCCCGTCTTGTACAATAGCAAAAAGCCAGTTGAAGGTTTAGGAGTGGAGAGAATTTTGTTTAATTCGTCAACAATTCTCTCACCTGAAATAATTTTAATGCGATCGGCATTTTTTGTGATGGCATTTAATGAATTTTCTTCGATTTCGAAATTCAATTGTGTGGCAAAACGAATCGCACGCAGCATGCGCAGTGGATCATCAGAATAAGTGATGTCCGGATCTAAAGGGGTTTTGATGATTTTGTTCTCTAAATCAGACAAACCATTAAAAGGATCAGAAAGATCTCCGAAGTTTTCCTCGTTTAATGATAAAGCCAAAGCATTAATCGTAAAATCACGACGGTTTTGATCGTCTTCCAGAGTTCCGTTCTCCACTACTGGATTTCGGCTGTCTGAACTGTAAGATTCTTTTCTTGCTCCGACAAATTCAATATCGGTATCTTCAAAACGAAGCATGGCAGTTCCATAGGTTTTAAAAACTTGTACCTTTGGTTTGTTGGGCAATAATTCAGAAACTTTTAAAGCCAATTCAATACCGCTGCCTACAGCAACAACATCAATATCTTTTTTTGAACCTCTGTTTAAAAGTAAATCCCGAACAAAACCTCCGATGACGTAACTGTCAACGTTGAGTTCCCGGGATGCCTTCGAAATGATATCGAAGATTTTATGTTGTAAAGCAGTTTTATAATTTGTTTGTATAGCCACGAATTCACTAATTTTATAAAATAATACGTTTGTATTCAAGTGAGACAGAATTGAAGTTCGCTAAAATTGCTAAATGCGTTTTAGAAACTTTGAGATAATTAAGACATTGTGAAATGTATTTTGGATGTAAAAATTCACTCGATTTTACTTCAAGTACAATTTTATCAAACAAAATAAAATCAGCATAAAATCTGTGATTCAATATTATGTCTTTATAGTTTACCAAATATTCTTTTTCTCTTTCAAATGGAATATTCGCTTTCTTAAATTCATATTCTAAAGCATCTTTATATACGATTTCAGAAAAGCCTCCACCTAAATTTCTATGAACATCAAATAAAATTCCCATTATTTGATAACTTTCCAGCTGGTACAAGATTTTTGTCATGATCTAAATTTTTCTCTGCCACGAATTCACGAATTATTTTAAAAAAGTTAATTCGTGGCTATTATTTAGAATACAACTTTCAATTTTGCATTGAAAATGTTTTTGGAATTTTATGGTTGCAAATTTACGACATAGAAAATGCCTATTATAATCTAAGGCTCACTTTTTTGAATAAATTCACAGTTTGTGTGCTAGGATTTTATTAATAGAAGAAAGGTTGCCACTAATTACACGAATTTCTGTGAATTAGATTAGGTATAGAAACAGAAATTAGCGAAAATTTGTGGCAAAATAAATATTTAGTAATGTGAATATGCGAAACAACTCACGGATTTTATTTAATTTAAAAAAGTTAATTCGTGAATTCGTGGCGAAAAGGAACCTTTATAATGCGATCGAACAAATCAATTCAGATCTGTTATTTTTAAAAATTCAATTTGTATTTTTGAGGTATATAAAAATGCACACATGAAAATTGTTATATCGCCTGCGAAGTCATTAAATTTCGAAAAAGAATTACCTACTACTCAACATACAGAACCTGCTTTTTTAAAAGAAGCCCGCGTGGTTCATAAAATATTAAAGACTAAAAAACCTGCTGAATTATCAGAATTAATGTCGATCTCAGATAAGTTATCTGATTTGAACTGGAAAAGAAATCAGGATTGGAAAACACCGTTTACGCCTGAAAACGCCCGTCCGGCAGTGTATACTTTTGATGGAGACGTTTATACTGGTTTAGATGCTTATACTATTCCGGTGGAGAAACTGGACGTTCTTCAAAGTAAACTTCGAATTCTGTCGGGACTTTACGGAGTTTTGAAACCATTAGATTTAATGCAGGCTTACCGTCTGGAAATGGGAACAAAATTATCGGTAGGGGAGTATAAAAATCTACACGAGTTTTGGAAACCAACTGTGACAAAAGCATTAAATAAAGAGTTATCTAAAGGAGAGTTGTTTGTTAATTTAGCGAGTAACGAGTACTTCTCAGCGGTAGATGTGAAAGCTTTAAAAGTTCCTGTGATCACGCCGGACTTTAAAGATTATAAAGACGGAAAACTCAAAATGATCAGTTTCTTTGCGAAGAAGGCTAGAGGGATGATGGTGCGTTATATTATTGATACTAATGCTGAAACTATTGAAGATTTAAAAGGATTTAATTACGAAGGTTATCAGTTTGATGCTAACCTTTCGAAGGGGAATCATCTGGTTTTTACGAGATAGATTTTTTTAAAGGTTCTAAGTGACTAAGATGCTAAGTTTCTGAGATTTTTTGAAGAGCAGTAGGCTCGAATCATATTGTAGGGAGGGATTTTAATCCCTTTATGATGGATCGAATATATTTAAAAGAAAAACGCCGAATTCGATTTTTGAATTCGGCGTTTTTACGTATTATAAATCAATTGTTATTAATGCATTGCATCGGCAGGATTAATCTTGTTTTTTCCTTTTTTGATTAAAAGAATAATTGGAATACAGCATAAGAACATAATTCCGAGATACATGAAAATATCCATATAAGCCATTACGGTACTTTGTTTCATTACAGAATATTCCAGTACCTGATAGGCTTTTTTCAGTGCAACATCTGCGCTATATCCTTTAGACATAAAAGCTCTTTGCATTCCGGCAATACGTTGTTGCACATCGTAGTTTGCAGGATCTAAATTGGTTAGTAAGTTCACTCGGTGTTCCTGACTCAAACGGGTGATAAAAGTGGTAATGATTGCAATACCAAAAGAACCTCCTAATTGTCGCATCATTCCGGTAAAAGCAGCTCCTTCACCAATATGTTTTCCTTTTAAGGTAGATAGAGAGAGTGTAGTAATAGGTACAAAAAGTAATCCTAAACCAATTCCTCTTAAAATTAAAGGCCAGTACATATGTTCAACTCCGGTATCGGGTGTCATTCGGGTCTGCATCATAAAGGTGAAGAAAAAGAAGACCAAAAATCCTACTCCCACCATATATCCCTGAGGAACTCCTCTCTGAATCATATTCCCCACAAAAGGCATCATGACTGCTGTGGTAATAGATCCCGGAATCAATAATAATCCGGCATCTGTTGCGGTCCATCCTAAAATAGACTGCGTGTAGATTGGGATAATTAAAGTAGATCCGTACAGACCAAAACCAAGAATGAAACACATTACGGTTCCTATTCTAAGATTTCCGTCCTTTAGAACACTTAAGTTTACGATGGGATATTTATAAGTAAGCTCTCTCCAGATAAATAAGACCAATCCTAAAACCGTAACCACACTTAAAGTTATGATAGTTGAATCGTTGAACCAATCGTCTTGTTGTCCATGCTCCAGAACGAATTGCAAAGACCCGATAAAGGCTGCAAGCAATATAATTCCCCACCAGTCAACCTGATTGGCTTTTAATTTTTCTCCATATTTAGGACTTCTTACAAACGTTAAAGCTAAAATTGTAGCGATAATCCCCAATGGAATATTAATGTAAAAAATATAAGGCCAGGAGTAGTTGTCTACTAAATATCCTCCTAATGGCGGTCCTAAAGTTGGTCCAACAATTACCCCCATTCCGTAAATAGCCTGAGCCATTCCACGTTTTGCTACAGGATAACTTTCGGTGATAATGGTCTGTGCGGTTACGAGTAAGGCGCCTCCACCCATACCCTGAACAAATCTAAAGGCTACCAGTTCCCATATGTTGGTGGCGTTTCCGCATAAAAAGGAACAGACCGTAAATATTATGATAGAAGCCACAAAATAATTACGTCTTCCAAATTGTTGCGAAAGCCAGCTCGTCATCGGAATTACAATCACATTCGCGATGGCGTATGCTGTAATTACCCAGGCCACATCAGTTAAAGTAGCGCCAAGGCTACCTCGCATGTCTGTTAGTGCTACGTTTACAATTGTCGTATCTACAATTTCAAGCAAGGCACAAAGTACTGCCGTAATCGTAATGATGACACGTCTGTATCCGTATTCTACTAAATCTTCGTCTGCTTGTACTGCTGCCATTATTTTATTTTAAATGTACATCTACATCAACATTCATCCCTGGTCTTAGTAATTTTACTTTCTCCGGATCGTTTGATTCGTCTAAACTAATTTTTACGGGTAGTCTTTGAATTGTTTTTACGAAGTTACCGGTTGCGTTATCAGGAGGTAATAAAGAAAAACGTGATCCTGTTGCAGGAGAAAACGAAGTTACAGTTCCTTTAAACTCATAGTTTGGATAAGCATCAACTTTTAGACTTACTTTTTGTCCGGCAACCATTTTGTTCAATTGTGTTTCTTTAAAGTTAGCCACAACCCAAGCTTCATTGTTGTTGATGATGTAAAATAAAGATTGTCCCGGTTGAACTAATTGTCCCGGTTGAATATCTACTTTAGAAACCTGACCGTCAATTGCAGCAGTTACAACCGTATAGCTAAGGTTTAAATGAGCAACATCTAACATTGTTTTCGCTTTTTTGATATTAGCGGAAGCTACTTCAGTTTGTTTGTCAGAAACTTTTGATTTGGATTGAATTACTGTTTTTTGGTAAGAACTAGCTCGTTGTTGATCTTGCAAAACACGTACCTGGTTTTCAGCTTCTTCTTTTGCAGACAGAGCCTGTTCGTATTGTTGTTTTGTAATCGTATGTGTTTTGTACAAATTATTGTAACGGTTGTAGTCGTTTGTAATTTGTCTTAATCTGATTTTTGCGCTTTCTATAGAACCTGTTGCAGATTTCATTTGCGCATCCGATACAGAGATGCTTGCATTGGCGCTTCCAATATCAGCTTTTGCAGCTTCGTATTGTCCTTCAGCACCTAATAAAGCAGCATTAGCCTCATCGATTTTTAACTGATAATCTCTTTTATCAATCGTAAACAAAGTATCACCTTTTTTTACAAAATCATTATCTTTTACGTATACTTTACTAATATATCCCGATACTCTTGGAATAATCGGATTCATTTTTTTCTCGATTTGAGCATCGTCCGTTTCTTCGTGAGCTAAAGAATGCATGTACTTAGTTATTCCGTAAGTTCCGCCCACTAAAACCAAAACGGCTAGTATAATGATGAATTTAGTATTTGTTTTTTTCTTTTCCATGAGAGCTGTCGATTATATTTTAGAAAGATTGAATGATTGTGATAATTGTCCGGATACCGAAAGTAATTCGTAATATTTTTGAATAATAGTAGCTTTTGATAGTGCTGTATTTATTTTAGCGCTTAACTGTTCAACGTCAGCTTCAACCAAATCATTAGTGTCTGATAAACCATTGTCAAACTTATCTTTTACAAGTCTGTAATTTTCACTTGCTTGTTGAAGCGCTTCATCATAAACCACACTTTGATTTATAGCCAAATCATAATCTTCAATTGATTTTTGAACTTCAACTTTAATACGATCCGTCATTACAGCCTCACTATTTTTAACTTCTAGAGCTTTGCTTTCCGCTACTCGTACATGAGCACTGTTTTTGTAAATTCCGGATAAGTCATAAGTTAAACCTAATCCAAAGTTCATAGCATATCTCACCGTTATAATGTCTTTTAGGTCCAGAGCTGTATAACCGCCAAGTAAGGCTAATGTAGGATAATAGGCTGCTTTTGCTACTTTGATATTTGACTCAGTAGCTTTTTGCTGCAAACGAATTGCTTCCAAATCTTTTCTGTTTTCAAGAGCTATTGCATCTGATGTTGGCGCATTACTTGTTTTTAAGTTGAAAAAATCAGCTTCATTAACCTGCAGTTTCGTGTTAGGGTCTAACTTTAATAAAGTGGTTAGATAGAAGTTGATATTGTTAAGATTGTTAGTCGCTTCATCAATAGATAATTGCGTTTTTGAAACCAGTAATTGGGACTTTAATAAATCATTTCTTGGAATAATTCCATTCTTCTCCAATTCTGTAAAATCAGTAACACGTTGTTTCGCACTTTTTTGATTTTCATTTAAAACATCCAATGTTTTTTGAGCTTTATACAAAGCAGTGTAATAGGTAATTACTTTTAAAGCAACATCCTCTTTTGTTTTTGCAGCTGTAGCATTTTCCGCTTCGTATAAGTTATCGTAGGCATCAATACTATTCTGAATTTTGAATCCTGAAAATAAAGGCAGGCTCAAAGTTGCCATTCCAAAGATTGCTCTGTCCGGAGATGCTATCGATGCATTTTCACCTTGATTTGGCATACTAATCGATGCCTTCGTAAGACGTTGGTACTGACCGGAAATTTTAATATCCGGGTATTGATTGTCTTTTACGCTTTTTAATTCGTATTTTTTTGTGTTTACCTTAGAGTTGGCAAGTGTAACTTCGTTACTTTTTTCCCAGGCCATTTGTACGGCCTCGCCTAAGGTTAAACTTGTTTTCTCTTGTGCTTCTATTGACGAAATTCCGATGAAGAAAACCCCAAAGAGCATTAATTGACTAATTTTCATAAACAAGTAGCGCTTTTATAGTTTGTTGAATGTGCTTTGTAAGACTGGTTTTGATGTACTCGTTGTACATCTCTTCTGTTTTTAAATTTAATAGTTCCTCAAAAAAAGGCCTATTCATGTGAAAGTGAAAAAAGGTTCCAATGATAGTAGGAGTGATGAGCGGAATAATTACATCTTTTCTAAAAACTCCTTTAGACTGACCCTGTGCAATAATACTTTCAACCGATTTTAAATTTCCTTTTTTAAGTTCTGTGAAGGCGATCATACTTTTTTCTCTTTTTTTAGAGTTAAGCTCGAAGTGTAATACTCTGAAAATCCCTTTGTTACAGCTGATTCTTGTAATGTAAATTTCGATTAATTTATTGACTTTATCGAGAGGTTCGATATTTTCCTGTAATAAATTTTCAAGCTGAAGCTTTAAATCGGCAGTTTTGTAGATAATAAGGGCTTCCAGTAGTCTTTCTTTAGAGCCAAAGTAATACGAAACCATTGCAATATTAATTTTTGCATGTTTGGAGATATCCCGTATCGAAGTCCCTTCAAATCCTTTTTCTGAGAATAGCTTTTCAGCAACTTCCAGAATTTGAATTTTTTTATCGTTTAATTCGAAGTCTGACATGGTAGTGTTTCTAATCGGGTACAAAATTAAACAAGTGTTTAAATTAAACAGTTGTTTAATTTTGTTTTAACAAAATATTAACACGGTTTAGGCTTGATAATTTTGTACAAAAAAAGCTGAAAACAGGTCTGTTTTCAGCTTTTAATGGGGTTTTGTCATTTCGACCGAAGGGAGAAATTACATAAGAAATCCTCATGCATAATAGTCGATCTTTGTCGAATTACGAGTGTCATTTCGACGAAGGAGAAATGACAAACTAGACGGTATTATATATTAGTAGAAAAATTAATTATCTAATCTCTCCAACAAATTCTGCAATTTTTCTGCTTCCATTCTCAGACAAATGTTTGATAAAGGCACTTCCGATAATGGCACCTTTGGCATATTTGGTAGCCTGATTGAATGTTTCTTTATTTGAAATTCCAAAACCTACGATTTGTGGGTTTTTAAGATCCATTTGGGCAATTCTTTCGAAATAATTTTCCTGAGTGTTTCCGAAACCGGCCTGAGAACCCGTTACGCTGGCAGAACTCACCATATAAATGAATCCATTTGAAACACTGTCGATAAAACGTATGCGCTCTTCTGACGTTTGTGGGGTAATCAGGAAAACATTGATTAAACCGTATTTTTCGAAAATTACTTTGTATTCGGCTGCGTAAACATCAACTGGTAAATCCGGAATAATTAAGCCGTCGATACCAATTTCGGCACATTTTTTACAAAAATCTTCGATTCCGTATTGCAGCATCGGGTTAAAGTATCCCATAATAATTAACGGAATTTTTACGCTTTCGCGGATGTTTTTCAACTGATCAAAAAGAATTTGGGTAGTCATTCCATTGTGAAGGGCCTGTGTTGAACTCGCCTGAATGGTTGGACCATCAGCCAAAGGATCACTAAAAGGCAAGCCAATTTCGATTAAATCAACACCATTTTTTTCTAAATCCTGAATGATGGGAACGGTATCATTCAAATTTGGATATCCCGCTGAGAAATAAATAGAAAGAATCTTTTTATCTTCTTGTAATTTTTGAGTTATTCTGTTCATTGTTTTTATTTTTTCTCCTAACAAAAGTTAGATAGGTTTAAATTTTATCTTCTCCCGGATTAAGGGATTTGTACTAATTTTTTACAACTTTACTGGTCCAGTTTTCGTTTTGATATTCCACCAATAAAAGTCCGGTATCTGTATCATTCATTTGTTCAATAAGTTCACCTTTATTATTCCAGAAAGCACTTTGTCCGGCCGATGGTGATCCCCACGATTCTCCACTGAAATTAGACATCAGCACATTCAATTGGTGTTTCTCGGCATAACTTTGTAAATGCCTGTAAGCATTTGGAATTCCGTTTGGCGAAAAGAAAATACTGGCAATATAAATATTTGTTTCTCTCTTACATGCATTTTGCGGATGCAGTGGATGGTCAATATCAGCACAAATAGCAAATGAAATTTTCTGATTCTCAATTTCAATCATCGGATTATAATCAAATGAAGATTGAAAAAAATCGTCTTCTCCTTCATGCAAAAATTGCTTGGTGTATATCGAAACAGAGTTGTCCGGAGCAATAATAAATTCACCGATAAATAATTCTGATCCAATTTGGATTGGCGCTCCTGCAATGATGACGATATTGTTTTCTACAGCTAATTTTCTTAAATGATCTAATCTCGAATCGTCTTTTTGGAAAGCCAGTTTTTGAGCGTACTCCCTTTCGTAACCTGTGATTGACATTTCAGGAAATGCAATTAATTTTGCTCCATTCTGAACGGCTAGTTCAATAAGACGATAGTGCTCTAATAAGTTGGAATCAATATCCTCGCGGAATGGTTTTGTTTGTGCTGCTGCCAGAATCATGGTATAGAATTATTTGTTTTCGATATAAATCCAGGCAATTGTTCCGGAATTTAAGGTTACCTGAACTCTTTTATACGCATTAGATTCGAATAGATCTACTTTGGCTAAATCGGCATTTGTGACGTCAAAAACAACACCGTGTATAGGATCCGTAGAGGTTGCGCTGGGTACGACTACAACATAATCTGCCATTCCAAATTCTTCTTCGATTTGCAGACTTTTTAGTTTGTGACCGTGAAGCTGATCTCGGGTTCCAGTCAGTACCTTATTAAAAAGACGCATTTGAATTTCTTTTGATCGCAATGTTCCGTAAGAGAATAACTTTTCCATAGTTGCTATTTTATTACAATTTAAAATATTCAATATAATTATCTAAATCCTTATCTCCGCGACCGGAAAGACTGATAACTACAATATCGCTTGGTTTGAATTTCTTCTGATCTAAAACAGCAAAAGCATGTGCACTTTCAATTGCCGGAATAATTCCTTCCAATTTGGTAAGCTGTAAACCTGCGTTCATTGCATCATCATCAGTTACAGAAAAGAATTCTCCGCGACCCGTTTGCGCCAGATGTGCATGCATAGGACCAACTCCGGGATAATCAAGACCTGCAGAAATAGAATACGGTTCGGTAATTTGTCCGTCCGGAGTTTGCATCAAAAGGGTTTTACAGCCGTGAATAATCCCCATTTTTCCTAATTTACTGGTGGCAGCGCTGTGACCGCTGTCAACCCCTTTTCCGGCAGCTTCTACGGCAATAATCCCCACTTCAGGTTCGTGCAGAAAGTGATAATAGGTTCCGGCTGCATTACTTCCTCCACCGATACAAGCTACTACATAATCAGGATTTTCACGTCCTTCTTTTGCTTTTAACTGCCATTTGATTTCTTCTGAAATAACACTTTGAAAACGGGTAACCATATCAGGGTAGGGGTGTGGTCCAATTGCTGAGCCTATGATATAATGTGTATCTACAGGATTGTTAATCCAATCACGAATAGCCTCATTGGTAGCATCTTTTAACGTTTTGGAACCTGAAAGTGCCGGACGGACTTCTGCGCCTAACATTTTCATACGTGCCACGTTTGGTGCCTGACGCGCGATGTCAATTTCACCCATATACACGATACATTCCAGTCCCATTAAAGCACATACCGTAGCTGTTGCCACACCATGCTGACCGGCACCAGTTTCAGCGATAATTCTTTTTTTACCCAGACGTTTGGCAACCAGAATTTGTCCAATAGTATTATTGACTTTGTGTGCTCCGGTATGATTTAAATCTTCTCTTTTTAGATAAATTTTGGTATTGTACTTCTCTGACAAACGTTTTGCAAAATAAAGCGGACTAGGACGACCTACATAATCTTTTAGTAATTGGTCAAATTCTGCTTTAAAATCTGGCTCGCTTGTTATTTTTAGATAATTCTGACGTAATTCTTCTACATTCGGATAAAGCATTTCAGGAATGTAAGCCCCTCCAAACTCTCCGTAATATCCTTTTTCGTTAACGTTATAATTCATTGTATAGTTGTTTTGGGTTTAAAGTAGCAGGTTTTAGATTTTTCTGAAACTTTCTTAATAGAGTTGTATTTTTTAATCCTGGTTCTGTCTCAAATTTACTGTTTACGTCGATAGCATAAATAGGTACTTTGAGGTTCTTTATCGCAGGTATTTCTTCAATTCCGATGCCACCGCTCAAAAAGATTGGTTTCTCAGATTTATAATTTTCTAATATTTTCCAGTCAAAAGTGGTTCCGTTTCCGCCAGGTAATTTTCCTTTTGTATCAAACAGAAAATAATCGCAAACCTTTTCAAAAGGTGCCAGAACTTCAAAATCAAAATTTTCATCTATCGAGAATGTTTTGATGATTTCAATAGTTACATCAATTTTGGCATCGATCTTAGCTCTCAGTTCCCGGCAAAATTCTACGGTTTCTTTTCCGTGTAACTGAACGGCCTGTAAATGGTATTTGTCAGCTGTTGATAGTACGTTATCAACCGTTTCATCTACAAAAACACCGGTTTTCTTGATGGTATGAATCAATTCCGGAATCGTTCCGTCAAAATAACGTGCGGATTTTTCCCAGAAAATAAATCCCATATAATCGGGCAGGAGTGCTCCTGTTTCGAGTATATTGTCGGGATATTTCATACCGCATATTTTTAGTTTCATTTTTTTTTATTTTTATGCTTTAAGCTTTAGGCTAAATTAGTAATGTTAAGAAAGTTTTTCGGTTTTCAGCTTACGGCTTAAAGCTTACTGCCTACAGCCTACAGCTGTCTAATAAATTCAGTTGCTGCCTGACCGGCATTATCTGTTTTCATAAAGTTTTCTCCGATTAGGAAACCGCTGTAACCATAGGGTCTTAATTCAGAAATTGCTTCAATAGACGAAATTCCGCTTTCTGAAACTTTTACAAAATCATTCGGGATTTGAGAGGCCAGCTGTTTGCTGAAATCCAGACTTACTTCAAAAGTTTTCAGATTTCTGTTGTTCACGCCAATCATATCTAGACTTGGCATTATAGATTTCTCTAATTCTTCCTGATTGTGTACTTCCAGTAAAACTTCTAATCCTAATTGTTTAGCAAAGTCTGATAACGATTTGATTTCTTCGCGGGTTAAAACTGCCGCAATCAGTAAAATTAAATCGGCTCCGTATGCTTTGGCTTCTAAAATCTGATATTCATCGACAATAAACTCTTTTCGCAAAAGAGGAATATTTACACTTGCTCTTGCCAGAAGTAAATCGTCTAATGAACCGCCAAAGTATTTTCCGTCGGTTAAAACTGAAATTCCACAGGCGCCTGCATTCTCATATCCTTTAACAACTTCTTCCACTGTGAAGCTATGATTGATTACAGATTTAGACGGTGAACGGCGTTTGTGCTCCGCAATTATTCCTGTCGAACTTGTCTTTAGTTTTTGACTTAAAGAAATCGTTTCTCTTCCAAAAAAAATGGAACTTTCCAATTGTGAAACCGGAATGATTGATTTTTTAAGGACGACTTCTCGTTTTTTATCAATTATTATTTTATCTAAAATGTTCATTATTTTATTGTTTTCAGGTTTCAGGTTTCAAGTTCCCGGTTTCAACAACTTGAAACCTGAAACAAAAAAGACTTGAAACTATTTTTTACTTACTTAGTTCTTGTAATTTTTTAAGCGCTTGATGCCCTTTTCCGGAAAACAAACTTTCTTTGGCCTGCTTAAAACCTTCCTTAGGTGAGCATTTGGTTACGGTTGAAATGGCCATTGCTGCATTTGCACAAACCACATTATTCTGAGCCTCACTTCCTTTTCCGGAAATAATGCTGACAAACATATCTGCCGATTCTTCGATGGTTCTTCCTCCCTCAATTTCTCTTTGCGATAAAAGACGAACGTTAAAATCCTCCGGTTTCAGCATACCCTCCATATCGCTTGTAATGATTTTTGTCGGGCCGGTTAACGAGATTTCATCGTAACCGTCAAGCGAATGTAAGATGGTAAAATTAACGTCGGTGTTTTGATATAAATAAGCATACATTCGGGCTAGCTCTAAATTGAAGACACCAACTAATTGATTTTTAGGAAAAGATGGGTTTACCATTGGCCCTAACATGTTGAAAAATGTTTTTACAGCCAGCTCTTTTCGGATTGGTCCTACATGTTTCATGGCTGGGTGAAATAAAGGAGCGTGTAAAACACAAATTCCTGCCTGATCGATACATTTTTCTAAAAATGACGGATCGTTGCTGAATTTTATTCCCATTTTTTCCATCACGTTGCTTGATCCCGAAATAGAGGAGACCCCATAATTTCCATGTTTTGCTACCTTTATTCCTGCTCCTGCAGCTACGAATGAAGCTAAAGTCGAAATGTTGAAAGTATCTTTTCCGTCACCACCCGTTCCGCACAAATCAATAGCATTGTAGGCCGATAAATCCACACGAATACACAATTCTAATAAAGCTTCGCGAAATCCGGAAAGCTCATCAATTGTTATGCTTCGCATCATAAATACAGTCAAAAATGCCGAAATCTGACTTGGGTTGTAAGCCCCGCTTGAGATGTTAAGCAACACGTCTTTGGCTTCCTCTTTCGAAAGCACTTCGTGATTGATTAATTTATTTAGTATGTTTTTCATTTATTTAAGTCTTAAAGTCTAAAGTCGAAGGCCATAAAGTCTTCAAAATTTGATGTTTTTTTTGGAATTGATTATTGTTTTAAGTTTTAATAGGAAAGGTAAAGTATTTGACTTTGGAACTTTCGACTTTAAAACTTTTGACTATTGTCTAGCTCTTAATCCAATTCTCTAAAATCCTTTTTCCTTTTGGTGTCAGAACACTTTCCGGATGAAACTGAACGCCTCTAACATCAAAAGTTTTGTGTCTTAAAGACATGATTTGTCCGTTTTCATCAACTGAAGTGGCTTCAAGAACATCGGGCAAGTTGGCATCAACAACCCAGGAATGGTAACGACCAACTTCGAATTCGTTGCCTAAACCTTCGAACAAAATTTCGTCTGAAACTACAGTTTTTACATTTGTAGCGACACCATGGTATACCTTGTCCAGGTTTGAAAGTGTTCCTCCAAAAACTTCTCCGATAGCCTGTTGTCCTAAACAAACGCCTAAAATACTTTTTGTTGGAGCATATTTCTGAATCACCGCTTTCAACAACCCTGCTTCATCCGGAATTCCCGGACCCGGAGAAAGAAGTATTTTTTCAAAAGAGGCGATTTCATCAATATCAAACTCATCGTTTCTGTATACAGTAACTTCACAGTTCAAATCTTCCAGATAGTGTACTAAATTATAAGTGAAACTATCGTAATTGTCTATAACTAATATTTTTTTCATTTTTTTTAGGTTCTAAGTTGCTAAGCTTCTCAGGTACTTAGTTTACTGAGACTGAATACTGAGACTGACAACTGATTTTTATTTATTTTTCCCGAACGTACTTTTCAGTGATAATTCGATCGATTCCTAATTTTTCTAATTTTTCAATTCCTTTTTGAATCAGAGTATCGTTTTTAATTTTTACAACAAACTCAAACTTATTGTTTTCCCATTGACGGTTATTGAAGTATTCCAGATTTTCGGTATAAATACTGTCTTTTAAAGTATATTTTCCCCCTCCACCAAAGAATACTGCATTCGTTGAATCCTTGCCGTTGTTTAAATCATGATTAAAAAAAGCAAAATGGCTATCATTTATAATTTTAATCATTTTTGTCTTTGGATTGAAAGTTGAGAACGTAGAATCTTTTTCGGTGGTTTCAGCTGATATCAAACGCCAGGTTCCGCTTAAAGGAAGTGTGTTCGATTCTTTTTTAGCTTCACAGGAAGTAAATAATACAATGGCAATCAAAAATGGAATAATGTTCTTCATCGTTTTTTTAGGTTGTGTTTATGGTTGTTTTTTAGTTTTGTTTCAAGTTTCAAGTTTCAGGTTTCAGGTTTCAGTAACGGAAATGAAATCTGAAACAAAAAAACTTATATTTTCTCCGCCATCTCTAAGGCTGTATTCAATGCTCTTAGTTTGTTGTAGACTTCCTGCATTTCACTTTCTTCGTCAGAACTGGCAACAATTCCGGCACCAGCTTGACAGTGTAATTGGTGGTTTTTACTGAGGAAAGTTCGAATCATAATAGCGTGATTGAAATTACCTTCAAAATCCATGAACCCTATGGCTCCTCCGTAGAAATTACGATTTGTTTTTTCATAATCTTCGATCAGTTGCATGGCTCTGTGTTTTGGAGCACCACTTAAGGTTCCTGCCGGGAAAGTATCGGCTACGACCTGCATAGTGGTTGCTTTTTCATGTAAATAACCGGTTACTTTTGAAACCAAATGAATTACATGCGAGAAAAACTGAACTTCTCTGTATTTTTCAACATTTACATCATGCCCGTTTCGACTTAAATCATTTCTGGCCAAATCGACAAGCATCACATGTTCGCTGTTCTCCTTTTTATCTTCTGAAAGTTGTTTGGCTAAAACAGCGTCCTGTTCGTCATTTCCGGTTCTTTTAAAAGTTCCGGCTATAGGATGAATTTCGGCTTTTCTGTTTTTTACAATTATTTGTGCCTCAGGTGAAGATCCGAATATTTTGAAATCGCCATAATCGAAGAAGAATAAGTACGGAGAAGGATTTATACTTCGTAAAGCACGATACACGTTGAATTCATCGCCTTTGAAACCTTGGGTAAAACGACGTGAAAGTACCAGTTGAAAAACATCTCCACGGAAGCAGTGTTTTTTGGCTAAAGCTACATTGTGTTTGAATTCTTCATCGGTTAAATTAGAGAAACCTTCGCCTTCCTTGGTGAATTTATAAGAGGCTATATTTCTGGATTGTAACAATTGTTCGATCTCCGAAATATTATTTCTTTCATCAACACTATGACAAAAAATGTATGCTTCATTTTTAAAGTGATTGATGGCAATGATGTTTTGATAAACAGCATAAAATACATCCGGAATTAAAGTAGCTCTGTCTTTTTTGGCAATCGTAACTTTTTCAAAATAACGAACGGCATCGTAAGAGATGTATCCAAATAAACCATTATTGATAAATTTAAAATCATTTTTCTCTGATTGGAATTGGCTTGAAAATTCCTGAATAATTTCCGGAATATTCGTTGAACTGTCGATAGAGATTCGTTCTTTAGTTCCGTCTGGAAAAGTTTTTGAAATGGTTTCGTTCTCAATTTTAATGGTTGCAATGGGATTGCAGCAGATGTAAGAGAAACTGTTGTCATTTCCGTGATAATCACTACTTTCCAATAGTAAGCTATTTGGGAATTTGTCGCGGATTTTAAAGTAAACACTTACTGGCGTAATGGTGTCTGCCAGAATTTGCTTGTAGTGTGTGTTGAGTGTAAATGGTTTCAAAGTATTTCGTTTTTTTATTTTTAATAAATTTTCTTATCAGAGTTTGGACCAAAAAAAAAGGCTTGTCGTGATGACAAGCCTTTTATATTTATAGTTTTACAGTACCATAGGAAGCTTTGTTCACGACGTTTGACGTAAATTCTTCCACCACCAAGTATTGTTCATTATTGTTTTCATATCTTATTTTGATTTCACAAATATATAAATGTAATTTGAATTACAAGATATAAAAAGTAAAAAAAAACTTCTTTAAATTTTAAAATTTGTTAAATTTTGTTGCTGCTTGGTTATTTCAAGGCCTTAGTTACCAATGGCTATGGTGTTGTTTACGTTCATCCTAAAGTCCGGACTTCCTTTGATATTTGGTGTTGTAAACAATTCGCTGTTTTTGATTTTAGTAAAATTAAGGTCAAAAATGGGATTGTTGTAATAACTTTCAATTGCAGCATTAGCTCCGCCGGCTTCCCTTGTGATTCCGCCATTACAATTATTTACGATTAAGTTTTTAAGGGTAATTTTCCCTAAATTAACGTCGCCGTTTCCAATATTTCCTTCCAGTAGTACAAAAGGTGTAAATCCGGAAACTATACTGTTCGTAAAATTAAAAAAGGTGTTTTCTCTCACATAGACTGATTCTCTCACAAGTCCCTGATTATTTTCTTCCAGATTTATAAGTGTAATATTACTGGCATTTATTTTAGTTAATTTTTTACTCATGTCTGTATTTCCTATTTTGTCATAAGAATCAACTTCAAAACATCTTGAGCCCGAAATATCCGATGAAAAGGGATGACGAATAGCAATACTGTTATTGATGTTGATTTGTGCACCCTGAGTAAAATCAAAATCATCATCAGTAGTTCGATAAGAAACCAGATTATTCAGGTTTAAATCTCCACCATAACATTCGAAAGAGTCGTCATTAGAGTAACTAATCTGAATATTGCTTAAAATTGTTTTTTTTCCCACTCCGGCAAGCGAAAGTCCATTAAGTTCTTTGGCAGCACTTAATTTTCGGCCGGAATATTCAATACGTACATATTTTAAAACTCCCGAGTTGTCTTCGGCATCCTGACCGCCATAGTGGTTTAGCATTGGCTCCAGATCGAAAGGCAGCGTATGTACTCCTCCGAGAGTATTGATTGGTGCTTTTCCTAAAATGATAATTCCACCCCAGTCTCCCGGTTTTCTTTGGGTAGTTTCTTTATTGGAAGTAAAAACAATAGGGTCTGTTTCTAAACCTTCGGCTACAATTTTTGATCCATTTGTAATTACCAGAGTTCCACATGTTTTATCGTCGCCTCGTATTACAGTTCCCGGTTCGATAGATAATACAGCATTGTTGGTAACGTAAACAACTCCAACTAATTGATATGTATTGCGTTTAAGGAGTTTGGTGTCTTTGTTAATGGTTCCTGCAATAATGTTTGTGGCTTCGCTATATTCGGTATTGGCAGGTTTAAAATTGGTCCAGTTGTTCATCCAGTTTGAGGTACCAATAATACCTTTAGGCTGTTGTTGTGCCTGTAGAAAAAAAGTACTAAGAACGGTGACAACTATAAGATGTATTTTTGCTTTCATAACTATGATTTTGATTTCCAGTTTTTGATTTTTAATAAGTTCAAAAGTAGAAGGCCAATGTTAATCAAAGTCCAGTATGGTATTACGAAAGCGTTAGGGGAATATTATGAATGTTATTTTTTTGGGAAAAATGTAAAAATAAACCCCAACAGTGTTAAACTATTGGGGTTTTTCTTATAATAATAAGAATTGCTGTTTTTTATGCTATTAGAATTTTAAAGCTACAGTCAATTCGAATTCGTCATTGATAGTTTTGTCTCCTAAGTTTTGGAAGAAGTTACCAGAGTTGTATTTGATGTCGTATTTAGTTCTGTCCACTTTGAAAGCTGTTGTAGCAGTATTTCCTTTCACAGCGATATCAAAAGTTACAGGTTTAGTGATTCCTTTTATAGTTAAATCAGCAGTTACTGTGTAAACATCAGTTGATTTTGCTCCGATAGTTTTGAAAACTAATTTTGCAGTTGGGAATTTCTCAGTTCCAAAGAAATCGTCAGCTTTTAAGTGACCGTTTAATTTTCCTTGGTACTCTCCTGTTAAATCTGTTGCTGTTAATGAAGTCATATCAACAGTGAAATTACCACCTGTTAATTTTTTTCCTTTGAAAACTACAGCTCCTTCTTTGAAGTTTACAGTTCCTGAGTGCTCTCCGGTTACTTTTTTACCTACCCATTTGATAGTACTTGCTTTTACGTCGATTTTTTTAGTTTGTGCGTTTACTGAAAGTCCAGCTACTGCTACGAATAATGCTATTGCAATTGTCTTTAAATTTTTCATTTTGTTAAAATTGATTTTGATTAATAATAATTATATAGTGATAAATAAATTCTCGTGTGATTTTCTAACTTTTTTGTAGTGTTGAGTTTCGTCCTCATCATGTCTGTATCCCACAGTTGCAATAACAGAAGTGTTTAGGCCTAATTTGTCAAAACCTAAAATTTCATTAAAGGCAGCAGCATTAAACCCTTCCATTGGAGTTGCATCGATTTTTAATTCAGAAGCAGCACTCAATAAAGTACCTAAAGCGATATAAGTTTGTTTTGCTGTCCAGATATTTTTAGCTTCAACAGACAGATTTGAAATAGTACCTTTCATCATGTCACTGAATCCTCCTAAAGCATCAGCAGGTACACCTCTTGTTTCACTGATGGTGTTGATGTAAGCATCTACAGAATCCGCTCCAAGATTTAAGTCGTTAGCGAAAATAAATATTTGAGAAGCATCTGTAATTTGTGTCTGTCCGTAAGCAGCAGCTTTTAATTTTTCTCTGATTTCCGGATTTTCAACGATAATAACTTTGTAGGGTTGTAATCCGTATGAAGAAGCACTTAATCTAACAGCTTCTTTTAAAGTGTTTAAATCTTGTGAAGATATTTTTTTGGTAGCATCAAATTTCTTTGTTGCATATCTCCAGTTTAGATTGTCTAATAATGTACTCATAATTTTAATTTTGTTGGGTTCTGTATTTCTCTAATAATTGGTTTAATAATTCTAATTCTTCTGGGCTTATGTTCTTGGCAAACAAACGCTCGTGCTCGTCTACTTTCGGATCTAATTCTTTCAATACATCCAATCCTTTTTGGGTGATTAGAACTTCAATTTTACGTCGATTACCGGGACAAACATTTCTGGTAACGAAATCTTTCAATAATAATTTGTCTACTAATCGGGTCGTGTTGCTCGTTTTGGCCAGCATGCGCTCCTGTATCACACACATATTAGCAGGGTTTCCTTTTTGTCCTCTTAATATGCGCAGTACATTATATTGCTCTCCGGACAGATCATACGGTTTTATTAATTCGTTGAAATGATCCTGAATCACATTTTGCGTGTACATGATATTCAGAATAACTTTTCTCGCATTATCCATCTTAACTGTACTTTTTATAACCTCTTCAATTGTCATAGTCGTAAGTGTATAATTTGTATATACAAATGTATAACTTTTCATATTTGTATATACAAATGTATCGTTAATTTTTTGTTAATTAAAAATAACGCTAATTCCAAACTTCACAAAGCCTATAGAACTAGAGTAAAAATACTATAAGTTTTTAATTTAATGTAAGATTTGTGAATTATTTAATGATTATTTAAAACCAACTAAGCTTTTTCAAAATATTAAACCTTAGCAAAATCTTATATAAAGAAATAATTAAATAGTGAGCAGGGCGTGCCACCATCCCGATAAGAGGGCAAAGTTACGTTGTGCTTATACGCCCTCTTATCAGGATGCTGTCGGGCTATCCGCACTGCTTCGGCAGATAGCTTTTATCCCTCACGCGAGCTCATAATAGGAGAAACCCATGAGTCCTAAATTTCAGAACTTTCAGTTTGTTAAGTACTAATTAATCGCCAGATATAGTGCGGCAGCCAATCCCGAACCAATTATGGGGCCCACAATAGGAATCCAGGCATACGTCCAGTTACTACTTCCTTTTATAGGTAAAATAGCATGCATGATTCTCGGGCCTAAATCTCTTGCGGGGTTTATGGCATAACCTGTAGTTCCTCCTAATGACAGACCAATTGCCCAGACGACTATCGCTACCGGAAGTGCTCCAATAGTTCCTAAACCAATTGTTGCATTAGCATCGGTTGCGATTTGCAGACTTGGTCCGGCAATATAAAAGACTGAAAAAAGTAAAACAAAAGTCGCAATTACTTCACTGATTAAGTTGGAGAGATTGTTTTTGATTGCCGGCGAGGTAGAGAAACAGGCAAGTGTAGTTCCTTCATCTTCTGTTGCTGCAAAATGATCTTTATGAGACAACCACACTAAAAAAGCACCTGACATTGCTCCAATCATTTGAGCAAGGACGTAAGCCGGAACCAGATTCCAGTTAAATTTTCCAATCAGGGCCAAACCTAATGTAACAATAGGATTTAAATGAGCACCGCTAATTGGTCCCGCGATAGTAACGCCCACAAAAACGGCAAATGCCCAAGCTGATGTAATCACCATCCAACCTGAATTGTTTCCTTTGGTATCTTTAAGTAAGACGTTTGCCACAACACCATTCCCTAATAAAATCATAATCATTGTGCCTAAAATTTCTGCTATAAAAGGAGTCATTTTTTACGGTTTAGTTAGTAATTAAAATTTATTCTTCAATCCAATGCGAGGCGCGACCAACAGCTCTGTCCCAATTTTTGACCAATAAGTCTACTTTTGCCTGATCCATTTTCGGAGAAAATACTTTGTCTATCGACCATTGTTCTTTCAGATCATCCAAACTCGACCAATACCCTACAGCTAGTCCTGCCAGGTATGCGGCTCCCAAAGCGGTAGTTTCTAATGTGGTAGGTCGGGTTACATTAGAACCAAATATGTCTGATTGAAATTGCATTAATAAATTATTTGCGGCTGCACCACCGTCTACCCGTAGTTCTATTCCTTTGTATCCGGAATCTGCCTCCATAGCTTTGAGCAGATCGTTTACCTGATAAGCAATTCCTTCTAAAGTGGCTCTGGCAATATGTGCATTTGTTGTACCTCTGGTGATTCCAACAATGGCACCTCTCGCGTATTGATCCCAATGCGGAGCTCCTAAACCGGTCAGAGCAGGAACAAAGTAAATGCCGCCATTGTCAGGCACAGTTGCTGCGAGAGCTTCAATTTCATCTGATGAATTGATTATTTTTGCGCCGTCTCGTAACCATTGTACGGCTGCCCCTCCAACAAAAACACTACCTTCTAAAGCATAGGTAGTTTTTCCGTTGATTTTCCATGCAATTGTAGTTAATAAGTTGTGGGCTGAAAAAATAGGTTTTTCACCGGTATTCATCAGCATAAAACAGCCTGTTCCATACGTGTTTTTAATCATCCCGGAGTTGGTACACAGCTGACCAAAAAGAGCTGCCTGCTGATCTCCGGCAACTCCACTAATTGGAATTTTTGTTGAGAATAGGGTAGTGCTCGTTTCTCCGTATATAGCACTGCTTTCTTTTACTTCAGGCAGCATGGCTCTCGGAATATCAAATAGTGCCAGTAACTCGTCGTCCCAGTCCAGAGTATTTATATTGAATAACAAAGTTCTGCTGGCATTAGAAACGTCCGTCATAAACAATTTACTTCGGGTTAGTTTCCAAATTAACCAGGTATCTACAGTTCCAAAACAAAGTTTTCCCTGTTCTGCTTTTTCGCGTGCTCCGGGAACATTATCCAATATCCATTTTACTTTGGTTCCGGAGAAATAAGCATCGAGAATTAATCCGGTTTTTTTCTGGATCATTTCTGTATGTCCTTTTGCTTTTAGTTCGTCGCAGTATTTTGCCGTTCTGCGGTCTTGCCAGACAATAGCCTTGTAGACAGGTTCACTTGTTTCGCGATCCCAGACAATGGTAGTTTCCCGCTGGTTGGTAATTCCTATGGCTGCAATTTCGCGGCCTGTAATTCCAACTTTTGCTATTACTTCGGCAGCGACACTTACTTGCGAAGACCAGATTTCGTTAGGATCATGTTCGACCCATCCCGGTTTTGGAAAAATTTGCTTAAATGGCTTTTGAGAAATACTGACTATTTCTCCTTTATGATTGAATACAATGGCTCTGGAAGAAGTAGTTCCCTGATCCAAAGCCAGAATTAATTTGTCCTGCATGATCTTATATTCGTAAGTTAATAAAAATCTATTGAAATTCTTTTAGAAGAAAACCTTTTGCAATTCCATGAAAGTTGGTCATTTCTCTAAGGATCCAGGTTTCATCATGTCCGAGTTCTTTTGCCAGAAGGCGCGCTACTTTTTCAGAAGAAGTAATGGCAGCTCTGGCATCTAAAAACAACAAGCGAACACGTCTTGCGAGAATGTCATCTACCGTTCTTGCCATTTCATATCGAATAGCCCAAACAACTTCGGCCATTGTAAATTCATGATCCGGATGTAATTTTTCTTTCAGTTCAGGCTCTCTCTTCTGCAATTCTATTATCTCAGGAAGGTCTGATCCATAGATATATAAATGATTTGTTCTGTCTGAATTTGTAGTGGCTTTATTTCCATGAATCGGAAGATGCGCGGTAATACAAGTTTTTTTAGGCAGTTTGCCTATTTTGATAGCCTTATCGATAATATCCTCAGAGATCTTTCTGTAAGTAGTCCATTTGCCTCCGGTAATTGTGATTAATCCGGTTTCTGAAACAATGATTTTATGGCTTCGGGAAACTTCTTTGGTGCTTTTGCCTTCTTCTTCCGGAGCCGCCAAAGGGCGTAAACCGGCAAAAACAGATAAAACATCGGCTCTCGTTGGTTTTTTAGCCAGAAAACGTTGAGCAGTTTCCAAAACAAATTCAATTTCACTCTCTAGCGCAATGGGTTCGAGACTGTGTTTTCGAATTAAGGTATCAGTGGTTCCGACTACAATTCGATTGTGCCAGGGAACGGCAAACAAAACTCTTCCATCACTTGTTTTAGGGATCATCAAAGCGTGTTCACCCGGTAAAAAGGATTGATCAAATACGAGATGAATTCCCTGACTTGGCACAATGTATTTTTTGTACACGGTGTCGTTAAGTTTCATGATGGCATTTGTAAAAACTCCGGTCGCATTGATAATAGCCGACCCTTTGATTTCGTACTTCTTGCCAGTTTCATGATTTATGGCTTCAACACCGATGATTTGGTTGTTATCATTCTTTAGTAAATTAACAACTTTGACATAATTTAAAAGGCAGGCTCCTTTTTCAATAGCTGTTTGAGCAATGTTTATCGCCAGTCGGGAATCGTCAAATTGACCATCATGATAAATTACGCCATTTGTTAGATTTCTTTCTGCTACAGCAGGAAGCATTTCAATTGTTTTTTTTCTGGAAAGGTATTTTGATCGCCCCAAACTTAAACGCCCTGCCAATAAATCATAAACAGTCAATCCGATGGTGTAGAATAAACCGGCAAAGAAGTTGTAATTCGGAATTATAAAAGATTGATTTTTTACTAAATGACCAGCGTTTTTGGCAAGTAATCCTCTTTCTTTTAAGGCTTCGATGACCAGATGAATATTTCCCTGTTCTAAATAGCGAACGCCTCCATGAACTAATTTGGTACTTCGGCTGGAGGTTCCCTTTGCAAAATCGACTGCTTCAAGCAAAATGGTCTTATAACCCCGGCTTGCGGCATCAAGAGCAGTCCCCAAACCGCTTGCTCCCCCGCCAATTATGATTACATCCCAGTGTTCCGTATTTTCTAGTTTCGACAATTGTTCTGAGCGTTTCATAGGACTGTGATTGGTTCGCTTTTTTGTAAGATTAAATCTGGTATTGTAAACTTAATGAAAGTAAAATGAAGATAATACTCTTAGTAGAAAAAAATGTCTAAAAAAAAAACGACAGAACTTAATCGCAGGCAAAATAAAACCCGACAGAGGATTTTGAAATCTGTCGGGTTTACTTATTTTATTGTTCTATTTTCTAAATCAGTTTTTTTTCAAACGCTTTTCGTGCTCCTCCTCTGAAAAAAACTTCACCACAATAGGTATATTTCAGTCTGTCTAAAATTTTAAGCATTGGAATATTGTCAAAATTCGTGTCTACCTTTATACTGTATATGTTCTGTTCGAGACATAAACTTTCTATCTTTTCAAACAGTTTGGTTGCAATACCTTTACCTTTTGCGAGTTTCGATACGGCAACACGATGAATGGCTCCGTAGTCGCCATCAGTGAGCCAGTGGCCTTCTATGACTTCGTAGGCAGGTTCTTTATCAAAAAGAATCGCTGCATAAGATAAGATAGTGTCGTTTTCTGTAAGAACGTACCCATGATCGTTTTTAATATCGGTATGAATGGTAAGTTCATTAGGATAACCGTCTTGCCATTGTGTACTTCCGTCCAGTCTTCGCTGTTCGATAGCATCTTGAAGAATCTCCCAAATGAAAGGCACGTCAGAGCTAACTGCTTTTCTTAATATTAAATTTTCTGTTGTGTGGCTCATCTGTTAGCTATTAGTAAACCCGACAGGTTTTTAAAACTTGTCGGGTTTGATTTGTATAATATAAGTAAGAATATTAGTGAGGCAATTTGTCTTTAATAAAACCATAAACCCAGGTTCCAAAGATGGCACTTATCAGCGTTACAATAATAACAGTTGCACCAGTACCAATTTGAGCAAATAGTGGTCCGGGACAAGCGCCGGTAATGGCCCATCCAAAACCAAATAAAAGACCCCCATAAATTTGTCCTTTGCTGAATGTTTTGGGCTGAATTTCGATTTTTTCGCCTTGCAGTGTTTTTATGTTGAACTTTTTAATAAGAAATACGGAGATTACTCCAACAGCAACTGCACTTCCAATTACACCGTACATATGAAATGATTCAAGATGGAACATTTCCTGGATACGGAACCAGCTTATGATTTCAGTTTTTACGAATACGATTCCGAAAAAGATACCAACGATTAAATATTTAAGATTTCCAAAGACTGTTTCTTTTTTCTGGCTTGCATTGATTCCCTCGCCGTCGACTATTTTATTTTCTAAACTCATTTTTGAAATTTTAAAGTGAAAGAATATAAGGTAAGATCAAAAGTGTCATTACAAAGCCTCCAATCATAAAACAGATTGTCGCTACTAAAGATGGCCACTGTAAATTTGAAATTCCCATAATGGCATGTCCGCTAGTACATCCGCCCGCATAACGTGTTCCAAAACCTACCAAAAATCCGCCTACCACAATCATGATAAAACCACGAAGCGTGAATAAACTTTCCCAGGAGAATAATTGTGCAGGAACTAAACCGTTATAATCGGTGATTCCGTAGGCAGCTAATTTCGTTGATAATTCGGGACTAATTTCTATTGGATTTGGATTTGCCAGGAAATAAGCAGCAATGACTCCACCCAGGAAAATTCCGAAAACGAAGAATAAATTCCAGCTTTCTTTTTTCCAGTCGTATTTAAAGAAAGAAATATTAGCCGGAATACAAGCCGCACAAATGTGACGAAGTGAGGAACTGATTCCGAAAGATTTATTTCCGAGAATCAATAAAACAGGAACAGTTAATCCGATAAGCGGCCCGGAAACGTACCAAGGCCAAGGTTCTTTTAAGATTTCTAGCATTTTTATTTTTTTTTAGGTTCAAAGAGGTAGAGGTTCAGAGGTTCAAAGGAGAAACCTTTGTTGTTTATATCTTTATTTTTTAGGTGCAAAGAGGCAAAGATTTAGAGATTCAAAGAAAAAACTTTGCGCCTTTGTACCCCCTTACCTTTGTTACTTTAACACTTTACTTTGACAAACAAAATCTGATTTTGGAGTTTCTGTTTTAGAAATGGCTCCAAAACCGCCTTCAATTTCGCTAAAATTTCTGAAACCGCGAGCCTGTAAAATCGAAGCAGCAATCATACTGCGATATCCTCCGGCGCAATGCAGATAAAAATGTTCGTTCGGGTTAATGTCTTTTACCCAATCATTAATATAAGCCAATGGTTTGCTGTAAGCGTCTTCGATGTGCTCTGCAGCATATTCCGTTTCTTTACGAATGTCGATTACTTTGTCTTCTCCGAATTTGAACTCATTTGAAAATTGTTGAGCAGTGATTCTGTTTACGGTGTCCACTTCGTAACCTGCTTTTTGCCAGGCTTCAAAACCTCCTTCTAAATGACCAATAATCGAGTCAAATCCTACTCGGCTTAAACGGGTTACGGTTTCTTCTTCAAGACCGGTTTCCGTTACCAAAATAATAGGTTGTTTTACATCACCAATTAAAGTTCCGACCCAAGGAGCAAAATCACCATTGATTCCAATATTAATAGATTGCGGAATAAATCCTTTACTAAAATTGGCAGCACTTCTGGTATCCAGAATCAAAGCGCCTGTTTCTTCAGCTACGGCTTCAAATTCTTCTGCTTTTATGGTTTTCATTCCATTGTACAAAACCGTTTCAAAACTTTCGTAACCTTGTTTGTTCATCGCCACATTCATACTGAAATAGGCGGGAGGCGGCAATAATCCGTCTGTGACCTCAGCAATAAACTCAGCCTCGGTCATATTGGCGCGCAACGCATAGTTGTTCACTTTTTGATTTCCTATTGTAGAAACCGTTTCTTTGCTCATGTTTTTTCCGCAGGCGCTTCCCGCACCATGTGCAGGATAAACGATCACATCATCAGCCAAAGTCATAATTTTATCGCGTAGCGAGTGGTATAAAATCCCGGCTAATTGGTCTTGTGTCATTCCGGCAGCTTTCTGAGCTAAATCCGGACGTCCAACATCTCCAATAAATAAAGTGTCTCCAGAGAAAATGGCGTGATCTTTTCCGTTTTCATCAATCAGTAAATAAGTGGTGCTTTCCATGGTATGACCCGGAGTATGCAGCGCTTTGATGGTGATATTTCCAATTTTGAATTCTTGTCCGTCTTTTGCCGAAATACAGTCAAATTCGCAGGCAGCGTTGGGTCCGTAAACGATTGGCGCCTGAGTTTCTTTGCTTAAATCGACATGTCCGGAAACAAAATCGGCGTGAAAATGCGTTTCAAAAATATATTTCAATTTTACCTGATCACGCTCTAAACGGTCTAAGTAAGGCTGAATTTCTCTTAACGGATCAATAATTGCGGCTTCGCCATTTGAAGTAATATAATAGGCACCCTGCGCAAGGCAGCCGGTGTAAATTTGTTCTATTTTCATGATTTGAAATCTAAAATAATGTGATACAAAGGTAAGTCTGTTTTTCGGGAAATTAAGTGACTATTGTTACAGAAATTTAATTTCGGGGTGAAATAAAAAGCGGATTTTATCATAGAAGTGATATTATTTGATTTAAACTCGTGCAATTAAGCTTTAACTTATAATTTTGCATATGACGAATGTCATTTTAAAACACATAAACAGTTACAAAATGAATACAGAAGATTTATTGAATCAGATTGCTTTTATAAAAGAAATTGATAAAGTAAAATACATTCAGCGAAAAACGAAGCTGTTTAATAGTGACCGAAACGAA
This sequence comes from Flavobacterium sp. N502540, assembly GCF_025947365.1. Taxonomy (NCBI): domain Bacteria; kingdom Pseudomonadati; phylum Bacteroidota; class Flavobacteriia; order Flavobacteriales; family Flavobacteriaceae; genus Flavobacterium; species Flavobacterium sp. N502540. Next base: position 395,865 of record NZ_CP110012.1, on the reverse strand, counting down.
AATGACGCAGAGCACAGTTGGCATTTGGCTTTAATGGCAATCGTTTTGGCCGAACATTCAGATGCCCCGATTGATGTCTTGAAAGTCGTGAAAATGGTTTTGATACACGATATTGTAGAAATTGATGCAGGTGATACCTTTATATATGATTCACAGAAAAATCATTCTAACACTGATGAAGAACGATTGGCGGCGAATCGTATTTTTGGTTTGCTCCCGAAAAAACAGGCCGAAGAATTAATTGCTATTTGGGAAGAATTTGAAGCAGGTGAAACTAACGAAGCTAAATTTGCCAGATCTATGGATCGTTTAGAGCCTTTATTACAGAATACTTCTAACAATGGAGGAACCTGGAAAGAGTTTGGTGTAAGTTATGATAAAGTGTACGAGAAAAAGAGCGTGATCAAAGAAGGTTCTAGAATATTATGGAGTTATGCCGAAGGATTAATAAACGAAAGTGTTGAAAAAGGGATTTTGAAGAAAGAATAGTATGGATGATCTTGTCATTTCGACCGAAGGGAGAAATCGCACGCAATGATACAAGAAGCTCGACAAAGATTGGCTATTTTGTTTGCGGATTTCCTAATGCGATTTCTTCCTTCGGTCGAAATGACAATTCTGGCTTAAAAACATAAGTGCAGTTTGTACAGCTAAATTGTTGAAAAGTTTAACAAATATCGGGCGATAAACTTTTTTTAAAGGCAGGACTTTCGGGTTTTAATGGGTAAATTTGTTGGACTTCATAAATAAATTACCACTATGGAAGAAATGCTTTTTTATGACCGAATGCAATTCGCCTTCACAATTACTTTTCACTATCTTTTTCCGCAACTTACAATGGGTCTTTCGCTGATCATTGTGTACTTCAAATGGAAATATCTCAAAACTAAAAACGAACAATACAATCATGCCACCCATTTCTGGATGAAAATCTTCGCCCTGAATTTTGCGATGGGGGTGGTAACTGGAATTCCGATGGAGTTTCAATTTGGGACCAACTGGGCAAAGTTCTCCGAGTTAACCGGAGGGATTATCGGTCAGACATTAGCCATGGAAGGTATGTTTTCGTTTTTTCTGGAATCCTCTTTTTTAGGTCTGTTTTTGTTTGGAGAAAAATTACTGGGACATAAATGGCATTTTGTTACGGGATTACTAATCTGTATCGGTTCCTGGGCAAGTGGTTACTTAATTATCGCAACACATTCGTGGATGCAGAATCCGGTAGGCTATGAGATTCTGGAGAACGGGAAATTTGTACTGACCAATTTCAAAGCATTGTTTTTAAACCCCTGGTTATGGCCATCGTATCTGCACAATCAGGCCGCTTCTTTAATTACAAGTTCTTTTGTTGTGGCGGGAATTGGTTCTTTCTATATTTTAAGCAAAAAGAATATTGTTTTCGGAAAATTGTTTCTCAAAACGGGAGTGATATTTGGATTGATTTCAAGTATGATTGTGGCTGTTCCAACAGGAGATTTATTAGCCAAGAATGTGGTGAAATATCAGCCGGTAACTTTCGCGGCAATGGAAGGAATTTTCCATACTGAGAAAAAAGGATCTGAAATTGTTTTAATCGGTCAGCCCGATGTGAAAGACAAAAAATTAGATAATAAAATTGCCGTACCTAATATTTTAAGTTTCCTGACTTATGGAAACTGGGAGCAGGAAATAAAGGGATTGGATCAGTTTGAAGAAGATCTCCATCCAACTAATATTTCAGGTTTATATTATGCGTATCATATTATGGTGGGACTTGGAACAGTTTTTATTGGTTTGATGTCTTTGGCCTTGTTTCAATTGATCAGAGGTAAATTGTACGAAACCAAATGGATTCTTTGGTCCTTGCTCTTCATGATGCCATTCCCCTACATTGCCAATACTACCGGATGGTATACGGCGGAGCTGGGAAGACAACCCTGGCTTGTTTATAATTTAATGAGAACTGCAGCCGGAGCCTCTCCAACCGTATCTTCCGGAAATACACTATTTACTTTATTGGGTTTTATAGGATTGTATCTTTTATTGGGAATGCTGTTTTTGCTTTTGATTGGAAAAATTATCAATAAAGGACCTCACACTGAAGTCATAACTGAAAATATATAAGTATGGAATTTTTTTGGTACATAGTTTTAATGGGAATTTTGGCCGTTTATATTGTGTTAGACGGTTATGATTTTGGAGCAGGAATTATTCATTTATTTTTTGCCAAAACAGAAAAAGATAAAAAAGCAATTACAAATGCAATCGGTCCGTTTTGGGATGCCAACGAAGTATGGATTATCGCTGCAGGAGGAGTTTTGTTTTTTGCTTTTCCTACTTTGTATGCTTCTTCTTTCAGCGGATTTTATCTGCCTTTGATCATGATTTTATGGTTACTGATCTTTCGTGCCATTGGTTTGGAAATGCGCGGACAGGTGCATCATCCCATGTGGGAAGCAATCTGGGATAAGGCTTTCGGAATGGCGAGTTTACTGTTGGCTTTATTCTTCGGAATTGCCTTGGGGAATATCGTGCGTGGTGTCAACCTTGGAATGGTTACCAACGGCGTTTCAACCCAGGAGGCACATTATTTCTTTTTGCCATTGTGGAATCCAACTTTTAGTCCGCAGGCAAGTGAATTAGGGATTATAGACTGGTTTACACTTTTTCTGGGGATTGTGAGTGTAGTTTCCTTAACCATCCACGGTGCGAACTGGATCATCTTTAAAACTAATTCAGCTTTGAATCCACAGCTTAAAAATGTTGTTTTTAAATTGAATATTGTTTTGTTGGTTTTGGTGTGCATTTCATTGCAGATCTGGCATTTTATTGAGCCAAAGCCTTTCCATAATTTTGTAGAGAATCCAATTCTTTGGTTTTTTCCATTGATGACTTTTGTTGGGATTTTAGGATTATTCAAAGTACGTTCGTGGAAAAAAGACGGCTATGGATTTTTGTTTTCATCTCTGTTTTTGGTAGGTGGATTTGCCTCAACTGCCGTTTCCATTTTTCCGAATGTTTTGCCTTCTACGAATCATGTAAATCCGTCCTTAACCATTTACAACACTGCGGCTCATGAATACGGACTGAGCGCCGGGATGAATTGGTTTTTCATTGCATTGTTTTTAGTGATCGTCTATTTTGTTATTCAATACCGTGTTTTTAGCGGGAAGATGGATGATATCGGGTATGGAGAACATTAGATTTTATAGCCGCGAATTCAAAAATTTCACGAATTAATGATATGCATAGCCGTTGGTTTTAACCAACGGTTTTTTTGTTTGATTCCGAGATGGCTTTAGCAAAAAAAGAGTTGTTAGGTAAAGTTGTAAAAGATTATTCTTATAAAATTTGTGATTTGAAACCTTTAAAAATAGGCTGAAAGCCTTAAAGTATTAACGTAGTGCATCGCACTACGAATTAAGAAGAAGTGAATATCGCCCTGAAAGGGCTAAAGAAAATGAGTAGTAATAGATTAAAGAAGAATAAATGTTTCTCAAAAATATATAAAGGATATTTTTTTTTGAGATTAGGCTTTCGCCCTTTCAGGGCTTATCATCATAATCTTTTTTATTCATAATGCTTCCCACCATGTTGTTGCCAAGGCTCTTTCAGAGCGCAAGGTTTAGAATGTGAGTAATTTTTAGGTTGTATTTTCTTTGGGTTTTCATATTGATCAAAATTCAGGGTTTAACAGAAATAGTAAAAGAGATAATTTTTAAGAATCTCCTGAAAAGAATTAAGCTCTGGATGATCCCGTTTTATGAAATCTGGACTATAAAAGAGTTTAGATTTTGCAATATTTTCGTTCTTTTAATCTCAAAATTTAAAATAATGGATTACCAAATCAAAAAAGCAAGTATTGAAGATCTTAATGAAACAGCCGAACTTTTTGACCTCTATCGTGTTTTCTATCGTCAGAAATCTGATGTTGAGGCAGGAAAAGCATTTCTTAAAGAACGATTGTTGCATAATGAGTCGGATATTTTTTTAGCGATTGCAGACGGAAAAGCAGTTGGCTTTGTACAGCTTTATAAAATATTTAGCTCTACTAAAATGCAAAGACTATGGTTACTAAATGATCTTTTTGTGCATCCCGATTACAGAGGTAAAGGATTTTCTGTAGCATTAATTGATCGCAGTAAAGAATGGTGTGAGGAAACAAATGCTTGTGGCTTGATGCTGGAAACCGAAAAGACAAATGATATTGGCAATCAGTTATATCCGCGCTGTGGTTTTGAATACGACGATCAGCATAACTATTATTATTGGTGGAAGTAAAAAGGTTTGAATGTAAAGTTAGCCTGTGCACTTTTGTCATTCCAAGGTACGAGGAAACTCCGCAAGTAACTCCGCAACGAAAGTCAATCTTTGTAGAGCTTCTCGCGGAGATTTCTCCTTTGTCGAAATGACAATGATTGTGATTATTTGGTTTAAAAATAAAGTTTTTATGCTTTTTTTTACATCTTTAGCAAAGATATTCTACAAGTAAACTAAAATAAAAATCTGCCTAATCTGCTTGAAACTTGAAACTTTTAAAACAAAACCTCTTTTGTAATAATATAAAAGCCCATTACGAGAACAAACCATCCAAAAATAGGTTTTAGTTTTGCCCCGTCGATTTTTTTAGAAAGCTGACTTCCTATAAACATTCCGAAAAGCGCCATTGCCGAAACTCCTAATAAAAAAGTATAATCAATAGGAGTACCGATATACAAATCACCGCTAAATCCTATAGAAGAATTGATCGTAATAATTAGTAGAGAAGTTCCCACGGCTTGTTTCATGGGCAAATTAGCGAAGAAAAGCAGTGCAGGAATAATTAGAAAACCGCCTCCGGCACCCAAAAATCCGGTTACAATTCCAACTAAAAAGCCAATTAGGCTTAATTGAATATAATTAGTTTCGGTGGCTTTTATTTCAGGTTTGTTTTTTCGGATCATAGAAATCGCTGCCGTAATCATCAATACCGAGAAGATAATCATAATGAGAAAATCTTTGGAAACCGAATACGAAGCTATAGAAAACAGAGTAGAAGCAATTTGAGGAAAAATAACCTCCCTAATAATCAAAATCGAAATGACAGAGGGAATGGCAAAGTACAAAGCCGATTTAAGTTTAAGATTCCCCATTTTGTAATGACTGTAACTTCCAAACATGGCGGTTAATCCCACAATAAATAAAGAATAAGAAGTAGCCTGTTCCGGATTTACTTTGAATAAATACACTAAAATCGGGATGGTTAATATAGACCCGCCGCCGCCAATAAGGCCCAGTGAAATTCCAATAATTATCGAAGCAAAATATCCCAAATATTCCATTGCAGTTGTTTTAATGCAAAGATGCTTTGTTCAATAGAAACCTACAGTAACATTTATCACAGAAGAGATGAAATAAATTTTACCATTTAGATGTTAAGGTAATTAAGCTTAAGTTTCTTTCTAAAACATTAAAGAAACTTAAGCACTATAACTTAATTAATTTAATACGTTAACGGTTAAAAAAAACTTTGTGCTAATTCGTGAAATTTGTGTTCAATAGCTCAATTTGATTGCGGTTCAGTTTGACTAGGCCGCGTTGTTCCATTTTTTTAAGGAGTCGGGAGATTACCTCTCTGGAAGTATTCAATTCCGTTGCAATTTCCTGATGAGACAGATTTACTTCAGAGCATCCGCAGGCATCAGAATGTCTTTTGAGATAAAATTCCAAACGCTCGTCCATAGAACGGAAAGCGATATTGTCAACGACCTCCAAAACTTCTTCAAAACGACTTCGGTAGGTATCAATTACAAATTCATACCAGGTCCTGTGTTCCATCATCCATTTGTCCATTAATTGGAGCGGAATCATTATAACCGAAACGTCTTCGACAACTTTTGCCATAATCTGACTCTTTTCGCTTTTAGCAGTGCAGATCATCGAAATAGCACAGGCTTGTCCCGGTTGTAAGTAGTACATTAAAAATTCACCGCCATCTTCGCCTTCGCGATAGATTTTAATTTTTCCTTTAGTAATTAACACCGTATTTTTAATGTATTGTCCGGTGCGCATTAAAATGGTTCCCGCTTCAAAATTCTGCGGACTTGAGTTGTCTTCAATTGCCGTAATAAGGTCGTTGGAAAAATTAGGAAATATATCTTTTAACATGATTTTTTTGTTTAAACACATAGGAACATAGCGTTCAGATCTTTAAAAAAGGCATTTCACTTTTTATAAAAACACAAAGCTATGCGAAATAATAAATTATCTGTTTTGAGTTCTAAGTAAAGAAAAAATCTATGATTCTATGTGTTGAAATTAATGCCAACAGCTTGAGTAGACTTTAGCAAATTAAAATTAAAACCTATAATTTATTACAAAGATAGGGGATTGCAACGGTATAAATTATCAGAAAATTATATTTAAGACGCATTTTATGTAAATGAAAAAATCCTATTTTCTATCGAATTTATAGACTATATTTTTAAAAATAGTAAGTAAATTTGCTTTTCACTGATTATAGTACTTTCTCTAAAACGTTTTCTGAGAATAATAATCGAAATCGCATTTGGCACGTTTTTAATCAATAGAAACGTCGTAATTTTACAAAAACACATTTACTATGAATTTATCACAAGAAGATTGGGTTAATCAGCTGACTGCTGACGAGAATGCAGTTATACTGGACGTAAGAACTGAAGACGAATTTAATGACGGCTACATTGAAAATGCCGTAAACATCGACATTAATAAAGGACAAGGGTTTATTTATGAAATCGAAGAGCTTGATAAAAACAAAAATTATTATGTGTATTGCCGTTCTGGTGCCAGAAGCGCCAAAGCATGTCAGATTATGAATGAGTTAGGGATTAGTAATGCCTACAATTTGCTTGGTGGAATTCTGGATTGGGAAGGTGAAACCGTAAACCCATAAGACAGAAGAAGAGGCCTAAAAAGCCTCTTTTTTCTTTTTCAAATGCTATTAATAACCAAACTATAACAGACCAAATTATGAGTTTAATACCCGAAGAATTTCAAATTAAAAATTTGATCAATCAAGATACTTATCTTGTAAATGGAGAATTAAAACCATGGACGGGACAGACAACCCCGGTTTTTTCGACCATTTCCTCAACCGAAAAATATACGCCAACTTTATTAGGATCGATTCCGTTCATGGAAGAGAAAGAGGCTGCTGAAGTAGTAGAAGCTGCCAATGCTGCTTATAACAAAGGTCAGGGCTTATGGCCAACGATGAAAGTGGTTGACCGCATTAAATGCATGGAGAATTTCGTAAAACAAATGAAGGAAACCCGCGAAGAGGTGGTGAAACTTTTGATGTGGGAAATTGGAAAGAATCTGGGTGATTCGCAAAAAGAGTTTGACAGAACGGTCGAATATATTCAGGATACAATTGACAGTTATAAGGAACTGAACGGACGTAGCTCTCATTTTGAAAAAGTGCAGGGCGTAAATGCCATGATTCGTCGCGGTCCTTTGGGGGTGGTTTTGTGTCTTGGACCTTATAACTATCCTTTGAATGAGACTTTTTCATTATTGATTCCCGCTTTAATTATGGGAAACACTGTGATTTTTAAACCTGCAAAACATGGTGTTTTATGTATTTCGCCTTTGTTGGAAGCGTTCAGAAGCAGTTTTCCGAAAGGAGTCATTAATATTGTTTACGGCCGTGGCCGAGAAGTAGCTTCGCCTATTATGAAGTCGGGAAAAATTGACGTTTTAGCGTTAATCGGAAACAGTAAATCAGCAATAGCATTACAGGATCAGCATCCAAATAAAAACAGACTGCGTTTAATTTTAGGTCTGGAAGCGAAGAATCCGGCTATTATTTTGCCCGACGCCGATTTAGATTTAGCGATTCAGGAATGTATTACCGGAAGTTTATCGTTTAACGGACAACGCTGTACAGCACTAAAAGTTCTGTACGTACACGAATCTATTGCTGAGGAATTTAATAAACGTTTTGCTGAAAAGGTAGACGGTCTCGCATTTGGAAATCCTTGGGAAAAAGGAGTTTCTTTAACACCGCTTCCGGAAACGGACAAACCAAAATACATTCAGAGCTTAATTGATGATGCCATACATAAGGGGGCAAAAGTATTGAACGAAAAAGGAGGGAAGCATAGTGAAAATTATATTTTTCCGGCAGTTCTGTATCCGGTAAATAAAGAAATGCGAGTGTATCACGAAGAGCAGTTTGGACCGGTGGTTCCCATTATTTCTTTCAAAGATATCAATGAACCGCTTGAAGATATGGCTGAATCCAATTACGGACAACAGGTGAGTCTGTTTGGGAAAGATATTAAAACTTTGGCACCGCTTATTGATGCCTTAGTAAATTTAGTATGCAGAGTAAACCTCAACAGTTCTTGTCAGCGTGGCCCTGATGCCTTCCCGTTTACAGGGCGTAAAGATTCTGCTGTAGGAACTTTAAGTATTCCGGATGCCTTGCGTTCTTTTTCTATCCGTACGTTTGTGGCTTCAAAAGATATCGCTTATAACAATGAAATTTTACAGGAATTGCTAAACAGCAGGGAATCGAATTTTATTAATACCGATTATATTTTGTAGTTCCAAGGTTATATATTAATTGTAGAGACCGTCTTCTTCTTTTTTGAAGGAGACGGTTTTTCTTTTTTGAAGTTGCTAAAATCTTAAGATACTGAGACTCTATGTTTTTTTAAAGTTTAATTTTACAAAATCGTGTAACATTATGAAAAAAAAGAGGTCTAATATTCATCATTTAAATTCTCAAACCAAAAACCAGCTTATGAAAAAAGGATTATTTTATTTTGCATCAATTACATTTTTGTTTTTGGCACAGGAAAGCTTTGCACAAGAGCTTTACATGCCCAGAAATATAAAAAAGGCTTACGCAAAAGGAACCCGATCGACAGACGGAAAACCAGGGAAAAACTACTGGCAGAATCATGGAAAGTACACCATGGACATTATGGTAGATCCGAAAACAAGATTAGTGAGCGGAACCGAAACAATCGTATATGAAAATAACAGTAAGGATAGTTTAAAAAATCTGGTCGTTAGATTTGTCAACAACCTGCATAAACCTTCCTCTCCCAGAGGTGGAAGTGTGAGTAATGATTTTTTAAGCGAAGGACTTACTATTACCTCTTTGAACATCGCAGGTCAGGCCTATAAAGAAGATGCTAAAGGTTGGGGAACCGTAGGAAATGTAAAATTAATGAAACCTATTGCACCAAACTCAAAAACAACTATTACAATCGATTGGAATTATCCGCTGTCTAAAGAGAGTGGAAGAGAAGGGCAAATAGACGAAACTACTTTTTTTGTAGCCTACAGTTATCCACGTGTGAGTGTTTTTGATGACTATAATGGCTGGGACAGATTACCACACACCGACCGTCAGGAATTTTATAACGATTTTAATGATTATAGTTTTAGCGTTAAAGCGCCTAAAAACTATGTGGTTTATGCTACCGGTGATTTCTTAAATCCGGACGAGGTTCTGCAACCGGAATTCTCGGCTCGTCTAAAAAAATCGTACATAACTGATGAAATTCTGCACATTGCCAATGAGCAGGAATTAAAAAGTGGTGTGGTGACCAAACAAAACGACTGGAATACCTGGAAGTTTGAAGCTAAAAATATTACAGATGTTTGTTTTGGTTTAAGCGATCACTATTTGTGGGATGCGAGCAGTGTAATAGTAGATAAAAAAACAAACCGCCGTGCAAGCGTTCAGGCAGCTTACGATGTCAAAGGAACTGATTTTGTTGATTCGGTGAAAAACAATCAATTTGCATTAAGTTTCTTTTCACACAGCTGGCCGGGAGTTCCCTATCCATTTTCTAAGATGACCGCTTTTCAGGGTTTTGCCGATATGGAGTATCCAATGATGTGTAATGATTCGCAAATGGGTGATCCTGTTTTTGCGCAATTGGTTCAGGATCATGAAGTAGCTCATACTTATTTTCCTTTTTATATGGGAATCAACGAAACGCGTTATGCTTTTATGGACGAAGGCTGGGCAACAACTTTTGAATACCTGATTGGAATTGCTGAACATGGAAAAGAAGCTGCAGATAAGTTTTATAAAGAATTTAGAGTAACAGGCTACATAAAAGATCCGTCTGCAGAAGAAGATCAGCCAATAATTTCAATGTCGACACAAGTTTCAGGCGCGGGCTACGGGAATAACTCTTATGGAAAAGCTTCCCTGTCTTACCTTGCTTTAAAAGATTTGCTGGGGGATGATTTATTTAAAAAATCATTACATGCATACATGGACAACTGGAACGGAAAACACCCAATTCCGTGGGATTATTTTAATTCGATGAATACAGCTTCAGGGAAAAATCTGAATTGGTTTTTTAACAATTGGTTCTTCTCTAATAATTACTTAGATCTTTCAGTGAAAAAGGTCGCTAAGAATGTTGTTACGGTTGCTAATATTGGTGGTTTTGCCATTCCGTTTGATATGATTGTGACTTATACAGATAACACGACAGAAACGATTCATCATACACCGGCTGTTTGGGAAGCAAATCAAAAACTTGCAACTATAACAGTTAAGAGCAGTAAGCCAATCAAAAAAGTGGCTCTTGACGGAGGAATTTTTATGGATGCGAGCCCATTAGATAACAATTGGTCCGTAAATTAAAAGAATACAATAGAAGCCGCTTTTTTCAGTAGAAAAGGCGGCTTTTGTTTGTAATAGAAGCGAATGTTAAATTTTTAGTAACGAATTTTAAATCAGTTAAAAAGTGATGGAAAGTTTGCAAATTGTTTTTAGAAAAAAAATACTATTCTTCAGTTTATTCGTATTGGTGACGGGTTTTGCCTTTTCTCAGAATAAGACTAAAATTGAAATAGGAACCATAGATAGTATTTCGTCTAAAATTTTGAATGAAAATAGGAAAATATGGATTCATCTTCCTAAAAGTGCACGAAATATAGGTTCAGCAAAACAAAAGTATCCCGTAGTTTATTTGTTGGATGCAGAAGGACACTTTAGTTCAGTTGTGGGAATTATTGAAGAATTAAGCGAGACAAACGGAAACACAAATTGTCCTGAAATGATTATAGTTGGTATAACAAACACCATTAGGAATCGTGATTTAACCCCAACACATTCGGATGTAGATCCCCCGTTTGTACCCCAAAGCCTCAGTGATCAGTCTGGAGGAGGAGAAAAATTTGTTGAATTTCTTCAGAAAGAATTGATTCCGTATATCGACAGTAAATACCCCGCAGCACCTTTTAAAACCTTGATTGGACATTCTTTCGGAGGACTGACAGCCTTGAATATCCTGACTAATCATACCGACTTGTTTAACTCTTATATTGCGATCGATCCAAGTTTGTGGTGGGATCGTCAGAAGTTTTTAACAGAAACGAAGAAAAAATTAGCCAATAAAAACCTGTCAAAAGTTTCCTTATTTATGGCAGCTGCAAATACGATGGATGAGGGTATGAATATTGAAAAAGTTAGAGAAGATACATCACTTCTTACCAAACATATCCGTTCAATTTTAGATTTCAATGATTTTTTAGAGAACAATAAAAAAAGTAATCTGAATTATGAGTACCAATATTACAGCGATGATAATCACGGATCTGTGCCGTTAATTGCGACTTATGATGGTCTGCGTTTTCTATTTAAGTTCAATCAGTTAAAACTTTCCATCTCTGAGCAGTTTAATTTTAATAAAGCGGTGTTTACTAAGATTGAAAAACACTTTGAGAATGTTTCAAAACATTTGGGTTATACAGTTCATGTCCCTGAAAATACAGTTAATGCATATGGCTACCAGTCTTTAGGAAAAAAAGATATGGATTTGGCAGGCTATCTGTTTAAGTTAAATGTTGCCAATTATCCTAAAAGTGCAAATGTATATGATTCACTTGGAGATTTTTATGAAGTAAACGGAGATAAGAAAAATGCCATTGTTAGTTATGAAAAGGCCTTGGCTTTGGATGAAAATGCGTCTGAAACAAAAGTAAAACTGGAAAAACTTAAATAAAATTCGTTTAAAAAAAACAAAATGGCGGGAGAGAAAGATTTAGAAAAATTGTTGAAAAGCATGAAACCTCAGCATAATTTAGGAGATTATGTCTTTTGTAAAGTAGAAAAGATCGAGAACTTATCTATCGATGATATTGTAATGTTCTTCAAAGAAAAAGAAGCAACTACTTTAATATTGAAAAAAGAAATGGCAGAGGTTTTGAATTTGGATTATTCCGTTGTGATGTCCTGGATCACACTTACTGTGCATTCTTCATTAGAAGCAGTAGGTTTAACAGCGGCTTTTTCTAAAGCGCTTTCTGAGAATGGTATTGGCTGCAATGTTGTGGCTGCTTTTTATCATGATCATATCTTTGTGGCTAAAAAAGACACAGATAAAGCAATGGAGGTTTTAAATTTATTTTCAGTCTAAATTATAGGGTAAAATAGTAAAAATTGGAGGTAACTATATGGTAATCAGAGTTGTTTAGTTTCTTTTGTAATATTTTATAAGTAAATTCTTATATTTGAATTAAAAAAAAGTTAAAAAGGAGATGGAAGTCTGCTATTAAAAAACTAGGTTTGCAAAAAAAATGAAAACCTACATTATTAATGAAAAAGAAACTATTTTTTATTGTTTTATTAATCTCTTTTAAAAATTTTGCTCAAAATAACGCTAAAATCGCATTTCAGAAAAGCAGATATGAATTAGCTTTAGATTACTATGAAAAAGCGGATTATAAGAAAGCGATTGACTTATTTTACGTTGCCTCAAAAATTAAACCTGATAATGCAATAGGTCAGGAATCGATTAAAAAAGTAGATACCTTAAGAACAGTTTTGAGAGAACATCTTTTAAAGCAGGCTATTGGTACCTGGAAGATGGTTGGAGATAAGCCGGTTTGGGCTGCTAATCAAAACAATGCAGCTTCTCAGAAAGATTTTGAGGAATTAATTGAGATTAAGGATGATGAAATCTTTTCGTATGAGAAAAATAAGAAAACGCAGGAAAAAAAACTTATTAAGTCTGAGAAATTAGTGTATTACAACAAAGAGAAATCAGATGCATTGTTTTCGGACATTATTTTATCTGATGGTACAGTTTGGAATTGCACCATAAATGGAAATGAATTACATGTCATTAATGTTGGTAAGAAGGGAGATGAGGGTATTGAAAAAATAACCGACAATAATACAGAGCGATTTTATATAAAAGTAGAATAGTGCAAAAGGGAATCAACTTAGATTCCCTTTTTTTATTTTTATGAAATATCTTTGTGTGTAAAACAGTAATAAGCAGAACGATGAGAATCAAAACAATAGAAGCTTCAGAGACCTGGCAAATCAGACATGAAGTAATGTGGCCGGATCAGCCATTTGAGTTTGTAAAGTTAGAAGAAGATGTTTTAGGATTACACTTTGGCTTTTTTGTAGAAGGTAAGCTGGTTTCAATTGTTTCCTGTTTCATCAATGATGACGAAATGCAGTTCAGAAAGCTGGCTACGCTGGAAGAATATCAGGGGAAAGGCATAGGTTCTGAACTTGTAAAATATATTTTGCAATTAGCAAAAGAAAAGAAATTGAAAAAAGTTTGGTGTAACGCCAGAGTTAGCAAAAAAGCTTTTTATGAGAAATTAGGCCTGCAGGATACGGGGCAGGTTTTTGCAAAAGCAGGACAGGAATTTACCATAATGGAGATTTTACTTTAGAAAACAGGGCGTATTTTTTGAAATAAAAGAAACAACGTCAGTTGTTTGCGATTTTTGTAGTTTTTTTCGGATTTTTGAAAGGTTCCCAATTTGATTCTGAATCAGACTCAATTTTTTATGATTTTTCAGCAAGAAAGAATATCTTTTTATCACAATTTCAGCCTATTAGAACCCTGAAAACGTTTTCGTGTTTTATTAAATGTTAAAGCTTATAAAAAAATCTTTTTTTCTTTCGATACTTTCCTTACTTTCGCACCCAAATGAGAAAGTTAATAGTCTTTTTAGTATTTATGAATTTGCTTCTGCTTGGCGGAGGGCAATATCTTAATGCGGGTACTCCTAAAGACTCTCATTCTCATCATCTTGAGAAAAGACACCGTGTGAAATTCACCAATCAGGATCAGGGCAGTTCAATCATAGAAGATGCTGACTGTGATACTGAAGAAGAATGCCTTGGAAGTGATGATCTTAAAGGTGGCCTTTCAAACCATTTGTTTGCAACAAATTACAGCTTACTTGACAGTTGGTATCTTTCCTTTGCTACCAGTCAGACTGCTGCAAACGATTATAATCGTTTTAAAATCTTCTTGCCATTCTTTGGCAACTCAAATCCTATCTACATTACTCAACGAGTATTAAGAATTTGATTCAACAATATACATCGGTTGCCTAAGTTGTGATCTGCATATTTTGTTGATGTATTTTTTGCTACTTCATCTTATATGAAAGTTAAGTTCTGACTAGGGGAGCCTGATGCATTTTTTCATCTAAAGGAATCACTGTATTCCAAGCACTCAATCGCTTAATTTCCATTAAAATCATGAAAAGAATTATCTTGTTCACAGGCTTAATTGCCCTGGTGTGCCTAACTAGTTGTACAACTAAAAAAGAAGAAAAAGAAGAAGTAGAAAAATTTGTTGTTACCAATCCGGTAAAAATAGACACTTCGTTTACGAAACAGTACGTTTCACAAATCAAATCAGTACGTAACATTGAGATCCGTGCTCAGGAAAAAGGTTTTTTACAAAACATCTTTGTGGATGAAGGACAATTTGTAAAAAAAGGACAGCTGTTGTTTAAAATTATGCCAAATATGTATCAGGCAGAATTATTAAAAGCACAAGCTGAACAAAAATCAGTAGAAATAGAACTTCAAAATGCCAAATTACTGGCAGATAAAAATATCGTTTCTAAGAACGAATTAAGTGTAGCACAAGCAAAATTGCAATCTGCAAAAGCCGAAGTTGCGCTGGCAAAACTTCATTTGTCATTTACAGAAATCAGAGCTCCGTTTGACGGAACTATCGATCGTATTCCATTAAAATTAGGAAGCCTTATTGATGAAGGTGAATTGATGACGAGTCTTTCAGACAATAGTCAGATGTTTGCTTATTTCAATGTTTCAGAACCGGAATATCTGCAATATCAAACCGATGTAAAAGACCGCGCTGATAACAGAGTAAGCTTGGTTTTGGCTAACGGTGAAACTTTTAAAGAAAAAGGAAATGTAGAAGTTATCGAAAGCGAATTTAATAATGAAACCGGAAATATTGCATTCAGAGCACGTTTCCCTAATTCAGGAAAATTGCTTAGAAATGGAGAAACAGGACAGGTTCAGATGATTGTTCCGCTTAAGAATGCCATCGTAATCCCTCAAAAAGCGACTTACGAAATTCAGGATAAAAAATATGTTTTTGTGATCGATAAAAACAATAAAGTAAATTCAAGAGAAATCACAATAACAGGCGAAATCCCTGATTTGTATGTGATCAGAACCGGACTTGCCGATACCGATAAAATTTTACTTGAAGGAGTTCAAAAAGTAAAAGAGAACGACAAAATCAAATATGAATTCCAATCTCCTAAAGCGGTAATGAACAATTTACGCTTAAAAGCAGAATAGGTTTAATCATTAAAAAAATAAAAAATGTTTAATAAATTTATTCAAAGACCTGTACTGTCGATAGTAATATCGCTTATAATTGTCTTTTTAGGAGTATTGTCGGTATTGAATTTACCTATCACGCAATTCCCTACAATCTCACCACCAATGGTGAATGTTACTGCAGATTATCCCGGATCTAATGGTGAATTGATGATCAAGGCAGTTATTATTCCTTTAGAAAGAGCTTTAAACGGAGTTCCGGGAATGAAATACATGTCTTCTGATGCCGGAAATGATGGTGAGGCAACAATAAAAGTAGTTTTTAACTTAGGGACAGATCCCAACCAAGCGGCGATTAACGTTCAGAACCGTGTAGCTTCGGTTACCAATAAATTACCTCCATTGGTAATTAGAGAGGGTATAAAAATTACCCGAGAAGTACCAAGTATGTTGATGTACGTGAACCTTTACAGTACAGACAAAAATACCGATATGAAGTTCTTGTACAACTATGCTGATATCAACGTACTTTCAGAATTGAAAAGGGTAAATGGTATCGGTTCCGGAGATATCTTGGGAACTCGTGAATATGCTATGCGTATCTGGCTGAAACCGGATCGTATGCTGGCGTACAAAATCTCTGCCGATGAGGTAATGGAAGCATTGTCAAGTCAAAGTTTGGAGGCTTCTCCTGGTAAAACAGGAGAAAGTTCAGGTAAACGTTCTCAGGCATTTGAATATGTATTGAAATATTCCGGACGTTTTACCACAAAAGAGCAATATGGAAATATTGTGGTAAAATCTAATGCTAACGGAGAACTTTTACGTTTGAAAGATATTGCCAATATTGAATTCGGAAGTTCGATGTATGACATTTACTCGAACTTAAATGGTAAGCCTTCTGCAGCTATTGTATTGAAACAGTCTTTTGGAAGTAATGCTAATCAGGTTATTGAGGAGGTAAAAGCGAAATTGGAAAAAATTAAGCAAAAATTCCCAAAAGGAATGGATTATGAAATTTCATACGACGTTTCTAAATTTTTGGATGCCTCTATCGAAAAAGTAATACACACGCTGGTAGAAGCTTTTATTTTGGTAGGTTTAGTGGTATTTCTTTTCTTGGGAGACTGGCGTTCGACTGTTATTCCGGCAATTGCAGTACCGGTATCGTTGATTGGAACCTTTGTATTCATGACTTTCTTAGATATTTCATTGAACTTAATTACTTTGTTTGCTTTAGTATTAGCAATTGGAGTCGTCGTCGATGATGCGATCGTTGTGATCGAGGCAGTTCACGCCAAAATGGAAGAAGAACATCTGTCGCCCCTTAAAGCAACTAAAAAAGCGATGCATGAGATTGCAGGGGCAATTATAGCGATTACATTCCTGATGGCGGCGGTATTTATTCCGGTGGCATTCATGTCCGGTCCGGTTGGGGTATTTTACAGACAGTTCTCGGTTACTATGGCAACGGCGATTATACTTTCGGGTATTGTGGCTTTAACCCTGACACCAGCACTTTGTGCCATGATGTTAAAAAATAATCATGCTCTGCCTAAAAAGAAAACACCAGTTAATGTTTTTATAGATGGTTTTAATAATAAGTTTAATCTGGCTCAGGGGAAATATCAAAATGTATTAGGTAAGATCGTAAGCAGAAGAGCCGTTACTATAATTGCTTTGTTAGGATTTTGTGCCGGAACATGGTTAGTGAGCAGTACAGTTCCTTCCGGATTTATTCCAAATGAGGATCAGGGAATGTTCTATGCTGTAATTCAGACACCTCCTGGTTCTTCATTAGAAAGAACCAACAATATTGCAGAGCGAGTTCAGAAAATTGCTGAAGATATAGACGGAGTAAAATCAGTTTCTTCATTGGCAGGTTACGAAATTCTTTCTGAAGGTACAGGAGCAAACTCAGGGACTTGTTTGGTTAACCTTAAGGATTGGAGCGACCGAAAAGAATCTGTTTTGGAGATCATGCATGAAATGGAGGAAAAATGTAAAGATATTGCAGGAGCTAATATCGAGTTTTTCCAACCGCCTGCTGTACCTGGATATGGTGCTGCCGGAGGATTTGAACTTCGTTTATTGGATAAAACAGGTTCCGGAGATTACAAAAAAATGGAAAAGGTAAATAATGACTTTGTTGCTGAATTGAACAGACATCCTGAATTGTCTAACGTGTTTAGTTTCTATAGTTCGAGTTTTCCTCAATACATGATGAAAGTCGACAATGATCTTGCACAACAAAAAGGAGTTTCTATCGAAAATGCCATGAATACCTTGTCAACTCTTGTGGGAAGTAACTACGAAATCAGTTTTATTAAATTCGGAATTAATTATAAAGTAATTGTTCAGGCTTCTCCGGAATATCGTGCGCAGCCCGATGATATCTTAAAATTGTATGTGAAAAACAACCGTGATGAAATGGTACCTTACTCCGCTTTTATGAGATTGGAAAAAGTATACGGACTTTCTGAAATCACAAGACATAATATGTACACTTCCACACAAATTAGTGGATCTGCTGCAGCGGGATATAGTTCCGGTACGGCGATTAAAGTTATTCAGGAAGTTGCTGCTAAAAAATTGCCTAGAGGATACGACATCGACTGGGCAGGTATTTCTGCCGATGAGGTGGCACAGGGGAATCAGGCAATCTGGGTATTCCTGATCTGTTTAGGATTCGTATATCTGGTACTGGCAGCTCAATACGAGAGTTTTATTTTACCATTATCTGTAATTCTTTCTTTACCGGCAGGTATTTTTGGAGCTTTCTTTTTACTGAAATTAACAGGATTAGAGAACAACATTTATGCGCAGGTAGCGATGGTGATGCTTATTGGTTTATTGGGTAAAAATGCCGTGTTGATTGTAGAGTTTGCAATCCAGCGACATGCTGCAGGTAAATCAGTTCTGGAAGCAGCAATGGAAGGAGCCAAAGCAAGGTTCCGTCCAATCCTGATGACTTCGTTTGCTTTTATCGCAGGTTTATTACCGCTTGCATTTGCTACCGGTCCCGGAAAAATTGGTAACCGTACGATTGGTACTGCTGCGGCAGGAGGTATGCTTATCGGAA
Source organism: Flavobacterium sp. N502540 (assembly GCF_025947365.1). NCBI lineage: Bacteria > Pseudomonadati > Bacteroidota > Flavobacteriia > Flavobacteriales > Flavobacteriaceae > Flavobacterium > Flavobacterium sp. N502540. The sequence goes on along the minus strand of NZ_CP110012.1, from coordinate 377,224 downwards.
CGATTTGTGGGGTGTTTTTGATTCCTGGTTTGTATTACATCTTTGGAAAAATAGCAGAGAGATACAAATTAGTGAAACATGAAGAAGAGAATCCATTAACAGAAGAAATTGATAACAATCATGTATAAATTCAAATCATATCAATATAGTATTGCATTGAGTGCATGTCTCATGGTTGCAGGGTGTAAAGCCCCTGCTCCTGAGACTACAACAACAAGCACACCAGTTCCTGAGTCGTTTGGTACAACAGCTCAGATTCAGGATGCTAACAACAATACAGCAACATTAGCGTGGAAAGATTATTTTAAAGATCAGAATCTGGTAGAGCTAATTGATGTTGCGCTTAAGAACAATCAGGAATTAAACATTACTTTGCAGGAAATTGAGATTGCAAAAAATGACATTCGTGTAAAAAAAGGACTTCTATTGCCAACTGTTGGTGTTCGTGCCGGAGCTGGAGTAGAGAAAGTGGGCCGCTACACCAGTCAGGGTGCGGGTGATGCCAATACAGATATCAAACCAGGTGTAAAGACCCCAGATCCACTGGGAGATTTTACTATTTCGGCATATGCAAACTGGGAAGTAGATATCTGGAAAAAACTGCGCAATTCTAAAAAAGCAGCTTTAAACCGATATTTAGCAACGGTTGAAGGCAAGAACTTTGTAATTACGAATCTTATTGCCGAAGTAGCTGATTCTTATTATGAGTTACTGGCTTTGGATACCCAATTGGACATTGTAAAACAAACCATCAAATTGCAGACGAATGCTTTGGAAATTGTAAAAATTCAGAAGCAGGCGGCAAGAGCGACCGAACTGGGCGTGAAGAAGTTTGAAGCAGAAGTTTTAACTTCAAAAAGTCTGGAATTTGGAATTCTTCAGCAAATAAAAGAAACGGAGAATAAAATCAACTTTTTATTGGGAAGATATCCACAGGAAATTAAAAGAACCAATGCAAACAACTTCCTGAGCTTATTACCGACTGTAGTGAGTTCCGGAATTCCATCTCAATTACTGGCCAATCGTCCCGATGTGAAACAGGCCGAATTAGAATTAGTCGCATCAAAATTAGATGTAAAAGTGGCACGTGCCGAATTTTATCCTTCATTGAACATTTCGGCGGCGATAGGAGTACAGGCATTTAAACCTTCCTATTTGTTAACATTTCCGGAGTCACTTTTGTATTCATTAGCCGGAGATCTGGCTGCACCGCTGATCAACAGAAATGCGATTAAAGCAGAATTCGCTAGCGCAAATGCAAGACAGCTTCAGGCTTTGTACAATTACGATCGTACCATTTTGAATGCTTATTTAGAAGTGTCTAACCAGCTTTCAAAGATCGAAAACTTACAAAAAGGTTATGATCTTAAATCGCAACAGGTAGATGCTCTGAACACTTCAATAGACGTTTCTAACGATTTGTTTAAATCGGCCAGAGTAGATTATTTTGAGGTTTTAATGACACAACGAGATGCATTAGAAGCGAAACTGGAACTGGTAGATACTAAAAAAGAACAATTGAATGCTGCAGTCCATGTTTACAGAGACTTAGGCGGTGGTTGGAAATAATATTGCTTTTTAATTTGTAGACAAAAGCCTTTCAAGATTTTATACTTGAAAGGCTTTTTTAATTGCGGCTGAAAAGAACTTAAAAGAGATTATTTCAATTATTTAGCTTCACGATTACTGCTAAAAGAATCTCTGAACATTTTCCAGCCTTTTGAAGTTTTCTTCCAGAGAACCAAAAATTTTCCATCGTCCATTAATTCGCCTTTGGAGTTTAAAGATTGCCACAATCCTTCTTCGGTAACATACGCTATGCCGTCACCGTATACTGCTGTGGTGATAAACTTTCCGCCTCTTAAGCCATATTCATCATAAGCTTTTCTGAAAAATTTGGCGGCACCTTCTTTTCCATAAATTTGTGGTGCGTTCGGGAGTAAGATAGAAGCATCTTCAGCATATCGGTCTATGAATAGGGATGGATCATTGTTTTTAAAAGAATCAAAATAAATAGCATTGCTTTCCTGTATTGCTTTTTTTGCTTCGCTTAAATCTGCGGTTTCATTTTTTGAAGATGAATTACAGCCGGAAAGCAATAGGACAATTACAATGAATTTTAAGGTCAGATAAAGGAGGTTTCGATTAAAAAATACGTCGTAAAAACGCACTAAGAAAAAGGTTGATTTTGGATTCAATTCTGATGTAGTATTAAAAGAATTCATAGTATAAAGTTTTTAGATTGACTATTATTTTTGTCAAAGATAGTCAGGGTAAAAACGTCTGAATTGTACAAATCGGAACTGAATTTTAAATTAAGGTACTAAGGGCTTAGTTTCTAAAGTACTAAGAATTAATTCTGTAATGCAGTATATTCTTTTTAGATAATTAATTGATTGATAGGGAACTGGTTCTCTAAATAGGAAGTTGGCGTAATTCCCGTAAAGGATTTAAAATCCCTGATAAAATGTGATTGATCAAAATAACCGGAATCATAAGCAATAGAAGTAAAGGGGTATTCAGTAGTGTTAATGAGCTTAAGACTGTGTTGGAAACGTTTGATTTTATTAAATGCTTTTGGAGCGAGCCCTGTATGCTGAAAGACTAGTTTATGAAGATAACGGGGCGTTATACCATATTTTACTGAAATACTATTGATATTGCTTTCAGTCGGGTCGTTGAGTAAACTTGATAAGATGTGAGCTACTTTTTCGATCTTATCCGATCTTTTATCGTTTGTTATGATTTTTTGTATCAGGAATGTTTCGATCAGTTCGATTCTTTTTTTAATATCAGACGTTTCTAATAACTGTTCTTGCAATTTTTTTATTGGATTACCAATTATATCCTCGAGATCGAAAATCTGATTGTTGAATATTCCGATTTCATCCTTAAAAAAATAAGCTGCTGTGTGGGTATAAAACCGAATGCCCAACATCGTATGTTTGCCTTTTGATTTTATGGCAAGAGGTTTAGTGATCTGTCCCCATAATTCAATTTTTGGAGTTTTGTAGAAAGTCTGGTCCACCAATGATTCCCAAATGCCATCACCAAGATTGAAAATAATTTCCATTTCGCCACTCGGAAATACTGTGTCTTCAAACTCCTTATTCGAATCTGATTCAAAAATATAGTAATGTTTGATATAAGGCTTCAGAATTTCTGATGGCAAAAAATATTGGAATTGCATTTTACGGATGTTTAATTTTCAAATAGTGAATGGATTTTTAGGGTTAATTTATTGATAGATGTAAAGTTATAAAAAATAGTAAAGCAAATTTTATAGTAGGATACAGAAATAAAGAGGGACTTTTAGGGGGATAATTCTGATGTTATGGTGCGTAATGAAACCAAAAAGTTTTTAAACAAGAGTCACTCCTGCATTTTGATAAGGTTTTAAGGTTTCATCCTTCGGATCAATATTGGTTACCAGTACGTCAATATCTTTAATCGGACAAACAAAATAGGATTCGGCGGTGCCTACTTTTTCGATAGAGCCCAGAGCGATAACAAAATCTGAGTGCTGAATCATGTTTCTTTTTATTTGAGAATCATCGTGTAAAACTCCCGTAACACCACGTTCGTGATGGATGCTGCAAAGCCCGAGAATACAAATGTTGGCTCTAAAATTTCGAAAAAAATCTATGGTTTCTATACTTGCAGTCGCGAAAGAAGTTTTGCACATTCTTCCTCCTGCAAAAATCAATTCGATATTGGGTAAATCTTCAATTAGGGCCGCTACAGGAAAACTGTTTGTAATGACCGTTATTTTCAAATCATAAGGGAAACTGGCCACTAAAGCTAATGAAGTTGTTCCACCATCGATAAAAACAACCTGTCCGTCTTTTAAATAAGAGATTGCTTTTTCGGCTATTATTTTTTTGTTTTCAAGGTCATGTTTCTCTCTGTTTCTAAAATGAAGCGGAATCGGAGACGGGGCAACCGCCCCTCCACGAACAGCCTTTAACAATCCCTGATCCGAAAGTTCTTTTACATCCCGTCTTATTGTGTCTTCAGAAACATTTAAGTAGACGCTAAGTTCCTGTAAGGTAAGTCGATGTTCTTTTGACAGGTATTCTAAAATTACTTTTTGACGCTCCTCTTTTTTCATGTTGTGCAAATTTATATTGCAAAAATAAGTTAAAATTGCAATACTTTGCAATATTTGCGTAAATTTGTTGCAAAATTAATCGAAATGAAAAAGAAAACTATTGCCATCGATATGGACGGTGTACTTGCCGACATTGAAGCACAATTAATAAAACATTATAACGAAGAGAGCGGAACCTCGCTTTCAAAAGAAAGTATTCAGGGATTAAGCGAAGAAGAAGCTTTTAGTGACAGGGTGCTTTTGCGTAAAGTTTTGAATGCAAATAATTTTTTCAGAAATCTGCCGGTAATACCTGACGCAGTTGAAAGTTTACGTCGATTACAGGAAAACTTTGAAATATTTATTGTTTCTGCTGCGACAGAGTTTCCGGTATCACTGGCGGAGAAAGTAGCCTGGCTGGCGGAGCATTTTCCTTTTATCACATGGGAAAATATTATTTTATGTGGCAGCAAACGAATTATCAATACCGATTATATGATTGATGATCACAGAAAAAATTTAGATCATTGTATGGGAAAGCCAATTATGTTTACGGCATTTCATAACGTTAATCAAACGCATCATATAAGAGTAAACAACTGGAAAGAAGCCGTTGAAATTTTGGAAAAAGACATTGTATCTAATTTAAACTAAAATTTATTTGCCTTAAAATGACGAAATAGTATACAGGATTAGTTTTTTATTAACCTGTTTTTTGAAGGGAAAGAGCCTTTTGAGAGTAAGCTTGAAAGGCTTTTTTTTTATACAAGTTATTACATAGTCAAATTGTAATATTGAATTTTATTTAGGTATAGATAGGTTTGCTTTAAATCCCTTATCCGGTGCTGTATCAAAAGTAATAGTTCCTTTAACGGCCTGGATGCGTTGTTCCATGTTTTGCAGACCATTTTTTGCAATAGTGGCCTTTTCAAAACCTTTACCGTTGTCGGTATAGTTTATAGCGATTGATTTCTCGTTATTTTCAAATTTTATCCCAACAATACTGGCATTGCTGTGTTTTCTCATATTCACCATTAATTCCTGTAAAATTCGACTAATGGTGATCTTTTTAGTCTCGTTAATCGTTTCCCAGTTGATGCTTTCTAAGTTGGTAACAATAATATTTCTTTCGTTGGTTTTATAAGTCGAAAGCATTTCTTTAATACTTGTAGTAAAATCTGCTCCGGTTTCAATTTTGTTGTTTTCTCTGGAGATTCCCCTTACACGTCCGTAAATATCATCTAACTTCTGCAGTAGATTTTCTCTGGTGTTTTCCTTAGATAAGGGCTGTGACTCGGCAAAAGCGATTACATTATAGACATCGTTTGCCAATTCATCATGGATTTTTTTGGCAATCCGGGCTTCGGTCATGTACGAGGTTTTAAATTCAATTGCTTTGTTCTTGTTTTTATAGTAACGCACTACAATTACAATTAGAATGACAAAAAAAACAAAAGCAATGGCAAATACAATTCGTAAATATTTAGCTCTTTGGAGAGACAATTGATTTTGGGCTTTTTCTAAACGAAGTTTGGCATTTTCATCTTTCTCTATTTTAGCATCGTATTTAATTTTGGCAAACTTATTTTTAAAGTTGTTTCGAACTTTGATGATGCTGTCGTTTAGTTTGAAATATTTTTGAACATATTTACTGGTTTGAGGACTATGATCATTTGAAATTAAAATTTGGAACGCTTCTAGCCTTTCGTCTACACTGTTTAGTTTTGTGGCGACCCTGTAGGCTGCAAGAGCATTTTCATCTGATTTTTTAAGGTTTATTTTAGCATAGTAATCGGCAAGGTGCAGGTAACTTTCAATACTCCCATAGGTATCTTTAATTTTATTTCTGGTTTGAAGTGCTTCATTCATTAGCTCAAATCCTTTTTCATCCATTCCACTCTTAAAATAGGCATAACCGAGATTATCCTGAATTCTTGCTTTTTCGAAGATTTGAGATTTATCTTCCAATAATTTAGTACTAAAAATGAACTCTGAAAGGGCAATAGCTTGAGCGTATTTTTTTTGCTGAATGTATACTGGGGCTATATTAGATAAAGGACCTATTTTTTGTACAGCATTTGGAAAATCTTTTACAGATTTCTTGTAGTAATAAATAGCATCATTGTACTGAGAAAGTTCTTTTTCAGCAATACCTAGTTTATTATTAACATCTGCCGCATATATGTTTCTTTTTTTAAAGTATGCCATTGCTTCCGTAATCGTTTCTTTACTACCGTAATAATCACCATTGACTTGCTGGATTTCTGCCATTCTGATAAGTATGTACCCAATATTGGCACTATCTTTTTTTCCATTTTCTCTTAAAGTTTCATAAAGCTGTTTTGATCTATAATATTGATCAAAAGCCATATTAAAGTTTTGTTTGTCATGATTTTCAATGGCTTTGTTCCGTAAACTGAGCGCCTCTTTCCGGACAGCTTCGGTGTTAGTTTTAAGATTCTTTTTTTCTTTACAGGAAAAAAGTAGAAGAAGGAGAATGAAACAAAAAAACGGGGACCGTAACATATAAATTTACTTTCCCCGAAATTAGTAATTAATTTAAATACTAAAAATATTTATTTATTAATCCTTTGGCGTTGGTGGCGGTACTTTTGTTCCAGTACCATCACCAGGTCCGTCAGCAAAAGTTGATTTTGAAGGAATGATTGCTTTTTCTTTTTCCTGTTTGGTTGGAGTTTCGTATTCATCAGGTGTACAGGAGAACATAGTGAATAGTATCGTGATAGCGATAAAAAATATTAGCTTTTTCATTTTATTTAGATTTAGAAATTAGACATGAGTATTGCTGACCGGAAATAGTCCGGAGGTTGGTTAGGGCAATACCAAGTTGGTTTTTGGGAAGTACAATGTGTAGAACAGTAAGACGTTTTTTATACTTCCCGAATAAAATCGGTCTTACGGTTTTTTTTACACTGTTAATTTGAACTAGTTTTATATTTTTGTTTTAATCTGCAGATAAAACTTGAACTAATTTCTATGGCAAAGAAAAGACACTTTAAAGCCTTTAATGGTAAGGGATTCCCAGAATTCCCTCGTTTTCCTGAGATTCCCAACAATTCCCGAAAATTCCCAAAAAAATACCATGCATAGCCAGACATTAGAAGAATACAAAAAAGCGATTAAGAGCAAATACGAGATCGAAAAAGAAGGTGAATACTTTGATTATTTGTACAACCCTTCGCGCGCAAAGCTCCGTGACTTGTGTTGGATTATTTTTGAAAATAACCCGACTCAGGACGATTTAAACGTGTTTAGAAATTTATTGTGTTTAGATTTTGATCATACACGAAAAAATAAGTTTAATGAACAAAAAGATAAGTTCAGACCGATCGAAACTTTCTTTAAAGGAGAGACCGATCCATCAAATATTGATGCCATAAATCTGGCAGCAATTTTGATAGATTTTCAGCCACGTCCTTTTAAAAAGTACAATGAAAAGTGCCGAATTAATGACGTAAAACACATGATAAGTGTGGTCGAAATCAATGCCGCTGCTGAGGTCGAGATCATAGAAGAAGGCAACCTCGTAGAAAGCTATCCCGAAAAAGGAAATCGTTTCTATAATTTTAAGTATGTACTCTCAAGAAAAATAGTTAAGAAGATCTATCCCAGAAAAATAATTACAGCTACAGTTGGGGCGGTCGCTTTTGTGTCTTCTGCACGTTTATACTTTGTACGGAAAAAAGACCAAACGGAATAGTTTTGAAATAAAGTGGAGAAGCATTTTGAAAAATAAAATGCAGGAAGAAGTAAAATGAATCATTTTTTGAAACAAAATTTAGGCGTGTAAAGAGTGTGTTTTTCGGCATATATTGGCTGTTATTTATACTATAAAGATAAGAAAAAAACATCAGTAAACCTAATGAATTCAAGGTTTTTCGGTGTTTTTTTTGCTTTTTAACAGAGAAATTTGATACGATTTCGTTGTCGAATTTTTTAGTTTTTGAGCCAATAAAATTTGTGCTTATTTCGTCAAGGGAAGTGGAGAAAAATTACTTTCTGCGGAGTTTATTTTAAGATAAAAAATCTTTGAACCATAATCCTGAATGCTTGATGGTTCTTTGTTGGGTATCAAAATCTACGTGTATCAATCCAAAACGGGCATTGTAACCCTCGGCCCATTCAAAATTGTCAGTAAGTGTCCAGACAAAATAACCGTCAACATGGAGGCCGTCTTTTTTGGCTTTCAGAATTTGCTCCAGATGGTCCTGAATATAATGCGTACGTTTAATGTCATATACCTTTCCATTTTTTAAAGTATCCGGAAAAGCGGCGCCATTTTCGGTAATAATGATTTTTTTGATGCTATTGTAGGCATTAAATTTTTTAAGTACCTCGTAAAGAGCAGGAGGGTAAACTTCCCATCCCATATCGGTTGAAATGACATTTCTTTTTTCGGCACTGATTAGTTCGGCACCGATATACGGAATGAGTAGAGACGATTTTACAACCTCACGGGTGTAACATTGCAGGCCTATAAAATCAAAGTCAAAAGACAAATTATTGAGATCATCTTCTACAATATAAGCATTGAGTTTCTTTAATACGGGTAAATCGGCCTGCGGATATCCTAATCCTAAAATAGGTTCAATAAAAGTTCTGTTTAACAAGGTATCCACTCGTTTTGCCGCTTCAATGTCTTTGGGTGACTGAGTTGCGGGTTCAATATGTGTGCAGGAGAAAGTTGTTCCAATGTGAGCGTCCGGTATGCGATTTCGTATTATTTTGGCACCAGCTGCTGTAGCTAAAGTGACATGGTGCATGGCTTTCAGGTAATTGGTAATGCCTTTTTTTCCCGGAGCATGAATGCCCAGAAAATACCCCGCACCTGTAAAAACCGAGGGCTCATTGATTACCATCCAGTTTTTAACCCGATCACCGAAATTTTGCACACAGATTTCAACGTAGGCTGAAAACCAGTTAACCGATTCGCGATTCGTCCAGCCTCCTTTTAGTTCTAAATTATGTGGAAGATCCCAGTGGTATAGTGTAATCCAGGGTTCAATTCCGGCTAGGAGCAGTGCGTCAATGATTTTGTTGTAATAGGCTATTCCGGCCTGATTTATTGGAGGAACCCCGGCAGGCATGATTCGGGGCCAGCTGATCGAAAATCGAAAGTTCGGAATATTCAGCTCGCGAATTAAATCGATATCGTTTTGATACGAATTATAAAAATCGCAAGCAGTTGAAGCATGATGTCCGTTCTTTATTTTTCCTTTCTGAGAAGTAAAAACATCCCAAATAGAAGGACCTTTTCCGTCGGTATCATGTGCGCCTTCAATTTGGAAAGCAGCGGTTGAAACACCCCACAAGAAATCATCTCCAAATTGGTTTTTGTGCAAAAATGAGGTCTCAACTTTATTCATTCAATTGTGCTTTCCTTTTTAAAATTGTAATTTATTAATGCAGGAAAGAAGATTGCATCGCTCTTAAAAAAAGCCATTCTTTGAATGAAACCAGAAAATTTAGATTAAAGAATTTCATAACGTTTAGTTTTATTCAAATTAATAAAACTAATGTGAATTAAATGTAAAGTATTTATTATCAAATGATTAAATAAGTTTTGTTTGTGTTGAAAACTCAATCTTCCCATCCGCAAAGGGTGAGTCCAAGGCCTTGTGCACGTTTAACAGATACTTTGGAAACTTCGTTACGACAGGAAGTCAGACCGCGACAGTTTTCGTTGTAATGGTATCTTTTAGCACCTGTTGAGCCACAGATGTATACTTTGGTTTCGAACGGGCGAAAGGAGGTTAGCACTATGAGAGATAGGATTAGAAGGTATTTCATAATAATAGTTTTATTCGGTTTCATAAAGTCCAACAGTATCAAGCAATTCCTTCCCAAACTGGTAAATATCGTCGATGGATGAAATCGCGGTTTTTGTTTCATTTTTGTTATCATTAAAAAGACTGATGTATTTTTTTCCTCCGTTAAGATGAAGACGGCAGAGTGGTTTACGATTGTTATCGTCTAATAAAATTCCGAAATACGACTGGGTGTCACGATATACGATTCGGCTTGTCGGAAGTTTTTGTCTTAAGATGGCAACAATAATGCGATATCCTTCTAATTCTTCCTCACTGGTGTAGATTTTACTTTCTTCTTCAGGTGAAGCAGCCTGTTCTTCCTGTTGCTTGATCGTTTCTTTGGTCAGTGCAGCATTTAAGCGATCGTTAATTCTCTCGTTAATATATTGACTGACGGATTTCTGAACCAGATCTTTAAATTCATCCATTACTTTTTCGGTTAATCTTCCGGTATAGACTTTACTGGCGAAAAGTTTGGTAAAATCGTTAGAAGGATTTTCAAGTTCTGCATTAATTTGCTTTTTGATTTCCTTGATGTATTTTAATGAACTTGCATTGCTAATGATATTATCAACATTAAAACTGCTTTTGTGAAACTTTGAAATTTCGCTGATCGTGTTTTCTTTGAGGTTGGTAATGTCAAATTCCAGAAATGGTTTTTCATCCATTTTGTTCTGATCGTCCAAATCAGTAAAAAACTGATAATTGATACCATTGGTTAAAAGAGCGAACCGGGTTTTGGTGACATGAAAGTAGCGGAACAATTGTGAGTTGTGTACCGTTAAGTTTTCTTTCCAGCTTTTGCATTCAACAATTATAATAGGCTCGCCATTTTGAAAGATGGCATAATCTACTTTCTCTCCCTTTTTTAAGCCCAGGTCAGCGGTAAATTCCGGAACAACTTCCAGGGGATTAAATGCGTCATATCCCAATGCATGAATGAAAGGCAGGACAAAGGCATGTTTGGTAGATTCCTCAGTGTCAATTTTGCTTTTAAGCTGTGTGATTTTGTCTGCTAATGATTTGAGTTGAAGGTTAATTTCCATTGGTTCTATAGTTTAAATTAGAGATTCAAAAGTAGAACCATTCGTATCCTGTATTTTACGGAAAACCATAATGTGAGGAGAAATTTCGGTAGAATGTTGCAGTTTTTATAAATAGAAAAAAGAGGACGATAAAATTCCTCTTTAAATGTTCTGGTTTTGTTGATTTACGATTTGTTCAGAATAAAGTTTTTAATGATCTGATCCATGTTGGAAGGCAAATCAGCATTTTTGATTTCAAAACGGTTTATTTTCATTTCAGTGAACCATTTTGTCCAGTAGGCTTTAATCACTTTTTCTTCGTATGGATTATTTTTACCCGGATTAATGCCTAAAACCAGTATTTCGAGATTGGGTAAACTTTCTCCTATTTTAATAAAACCATAATCTTGTTCGTGTAATTTTTTATCCCAGTCTTTGGTATTTAGTTTGTTTTTTCGGATGAATTCAGGTGTAATATAAGTGGTTCTGTTTCCTTCGGCTATTACAGTGTTTTCATGATACATATAGCCATCGGTCAATACAATTAGTATGTTTCTATATTCGTTTTTGATACATTGATCTTTTACTTTGGTATCAAAAAAGTTCCAAATATCAGAGCCAATAAAACGATTATCTTTTATGGCAGAATCATATATTTTTGAGGTTTGTGCTGTATAATTTGTATTTATAGAATTCAATAATTTTTTTGAAGCATTATTTTTATCCATAACAATTCTCAAATTTTTGGCAGTTGTATTGATTTCTGGATCCAGAGGTTCAGGATTGAAAAACAGTTGCATTCTATCATCAATCTGCCTTATTCTTTTAGATTTTAAATGTTGTGTAAAAGCTTCAGAAGCAGATTTTATATACCCCAGATCTCTCTGAAAATATTCCATTGTTGGATTTGGATTTTTCTCCAGACTGATTCTGTCTGATAAATCAAGAAGGATACTGATATTATAATTTTCTGATATAGTATTTTTGGATGAGGTTTCCTTTTCTCCTTTATCAGATTCCTGTTTGCAGGAGAAGATTGAAGTAAGCAATACTAAAATTGCCATTAGGGTAAGATTGTTTTTCATTGCTATTAGTTTTTGGAATAGACTAAAAGTTGAAAATCAGGATCAACTAAGTTCAATTTACTTAAGTGTTCTTCAGAGAATCTTTCACAGTTTTCTAATAATTCGCTTTTTTCGTTGTGCGCCAATGCTATTTCAGTATTAATGGCCTGAAACCATCCTTCTTTGTATTGATGATGATAATGAAGATATTCTTTTACAGGAAACACAAAACCGTCTATTTTAGATTGTAATTCTGAAATTTTTCCGTTGATGGTAACAATCTGTTGTCTGAAATCATTGATTTTGTTCAGATATTCTGCTTTTAGTTTGTCTAAATCGAGAAGGTTCTCTTTTTTGCCTCTGATGAAAGCTCTGATTTTATCAATGTTTTCAAATTCTTTCATGACAAAATCAAAAACAAGGCCCCAAATGATATATACCACAAATCCGGCAAAGATAATCATCCAAAATTCAGCTTCACCTAATGCAATGTTCAGGTTGTAGGGAGCGGAATCTGTAGTTTTATTAAATTCATATATTTTTTTCTCAATCTGATAGGCCAGTAAAGCATCAAATAAAAAGGTGGTGACAAATAAAGCAATCATTCTTAAAATGTTTTTTATGCCTTTTCCTTTTTGTACCATATGAATTACATATCCCAATCCCATAAAAACAAAGGGAATAGTAATGACCAAAACCCCCTCAAGCCAGCTTGCTTTAAAAGAATTGGTTAAAGCGTTTGCATCAAAAATAGCAGCTGTGAGACTATCATTGGCAAACTCTTTGAAAAAGGCAGAGTAGGATGCCGAAATATAAAACACAAGTACATAAAGTGTAATTGGAAGTAATAGAAACAAACCAATATAGAATTGGGCTTTAAGGCCTTTTCCATCTTCAATTCCGTATTTATCAGGATTGCGTTTTACTTCGATTATTTCCTCTTTGATCTGATCGATTTCATCATTTATATCTTGCTCCTTTTTTTCATAAATACCAATGGCTGCTTCCGATTTTTTTAGTTCGGTTCTGTTTTTTTCCTGTTCTTCTTTGTAAGGCTGCTTTAATCGGTCTTGCTCCAGCTTTTGTTTTCGGCACTGGTCTTCAAAACTCATATACAAATTTTGCAAACAGGCTTTAAGAACAATTGGTTTCCCTGTTGCTTTTATAGAGGCTGCAAACCCACTTTGATAATAGGTTATTCTAATTTGCTCGCGATCATTTTCATTTTCCTCAAGAGTATTAGCCTGAGTATCGTCTGCTTTTTTTAAACTAAATAGTTGTGTAAGTGATTTCATTAGTTAGGAATTTAGCTGATTAATAATTTCTTGTTTTCCGATGTTTTTTTGAACACAATCAATGAGGTAATCGGAGAGCTCATTAATGTTTTCATCCCGGAAATTAAATTTCCTGCAATATTTTTTGAGCATATTAAGTTCATCTTCAGTGATTTTTCCATCGGCCCAAATGATTCTTGTAAAATCATACAGATACTCTATTCTGGTGTTTACTTCTTCAGGAATACTTAATTCTGTGCTAATTGGATTTAGAAAAAGTTTGTCCAATTCCTCTCTGGGAATTCCTCGTTCGTCTGCAAAGTGATATAACATTTGCAGCTCTAGTACGTCAAACTGATCGTCGGATAATGCCATTTGATACAATCTCAAAAAGTGGCTCTTAAGTTCTAGTGTTATCATCGTTTATCATTATTTATTTTAAAGATTCGCAAGCTTTACCGTTGCCGTCCCGATCGAGGTTTTTGTAACAATTTCTGTTACTGTCATAAGTAGCCTGAGCTTGTGCCTGAGTGGTAAAATCACCACAAGTTTTAGTAGGACAATTTGAGTTTGAGGAATTACCAGTCGTATCCGGTAAATCTGATGATTCTGATGATTCTGAACAAGAAGCAGCTAATCCAAATGTCATCGATATAAGTAATACTAACATACATCCGTTATTCTTTTTTGAATAAGATCTTGATCTTGTATTGGTAAAATGTGCTTGGACATATGTTCCGTCTTTTTTAAAGTAACCTTTTCTGTATCCCATAATTATAAATGTTTTATTGTAAAAATTAAAAATGATATGATTCCTGTAAATGCAATTAGTGTAATGCATCCGCTATTTTGATATCGTAATCCTGATATTCCGGTTTTCACAGAATAACCACTTTTGCTAAATGTTCCCATTTTTGTTCTTAAACTGGGAGAAATTCCGGATTTACTTAGGTTTAGACCTAAACCTCCTCCGAGTTTTATTCTTTTTTGAAATCGAAAGCCCATGGTTAGTTAGCTTTTGTGGCATTCTTCAGAGCACGTTTTACAGCCATTAGATTTTGGATATGTTCTTTTGGCCTCTTCTACAGCAGGTTTACAGGAGGAAAATTGACCTAAGTATTTTTTACTGACAATACTTTTAAAGTAGCGACAATCAGCTGTGTGAACTTCATGATCTCTGTTTGACTGAGCGTTGTTGTTAACGTAATAATCTTTCATGATTTTAAAGGTTTTTAATTAGTACTAATGTTTAATATTTCAAAAGTAAAACCAATCAAAACCAGTATTTTACGGAAAACCATAATTCATAAAATTTATCTTCAGGCCATAAAAAAAGCTCCCGAAGGAGCTTTGAAAAGGTTAGGAACCAAGTATTTTTAAATAATTCCCATGTCTTTGGTAATGGTAACCAAATGAATGGTGTTATTGGCTTTGAAAAAGTCTTTCAGTTTCGAAATTCTTTTCTCGATTGCGCTTTTACTATTGGGTTTTATCCCCATCTCTTTAAACGTTTCTATGATATCATCCTGAAGAGTTCCGAGCGATAAATGTTTTAGAATGAGTATGTCTAAATCATCGATTTCAAAATTATTTTTTTCCTGAAGTGCAGAAGCAACCTCGGGCGAAATAAATTTTTGATCTGAAGTAAAAATAAGGTGAATTGCTTTTTTCAGTTCTTGAATGCTGTTGAGACCTTTTAATACAAAAGCATCCACTTTTGCATCTTCAAAAAGTGATTTGATGCGATAACTTTTATCTTCGACCGAATAAGCAATGATTTTAATATTGGGCTGTAATTCACGTACTTTTTGAACCAGTTCATCTCCGTTAGCAATTTTTACTTCGCGATGATCAGTCTTGAAGGAAAGATCGCTAATTAATAAGTCATATGGTTCATCATCCTGAATTGCTCTCCGTATTTTGAGAAAGGCTTCATCGCAATATTTTGATTGCTGAAAATTGGTAATATCCAAATCTCTTAAAACTTGTTCAATTCCTAAATTCATAGTATCAAGATCTTCGGCAACTAGTACTTTTTTAAACATAAGTTATTTATTTAGGGAGTGTTATTTTTACTTTAAAACCTTTATGGGGTTCAGTGTCAAAAGTAATAGTTCCTTTTGTGGCCAGAATACGGTTTTCCATATTTTGAAGGCCATTTTTAATTATTTTATCTTTTTTACAGCCTTTACCATTGTCAAAATATTCAATAAGTATTTTGTTGGCAGTATTTTCAAATTTCAAAACGACTACTAATGCCTCGCTGTGCTTTTTCATGTTTACCATTAATTCCTGTAGAACTCTATGTACGGCAACCTTTTTGATATCATCAACCAAGTCCCAGTTTACTTTTTCAATATTATTAATAATGACATTGGTACTGGGACTGTTATAAGTGGAGAGCATTTCTTTTAAGTTAACAGCGTAATTTGCTTTAGTATCAATTTCATTATTTTCCCTTGAAATTCCGCGTACTCTATTGTAGATCTGATCTAATTTTTGGATTAGATTTTCTTTTACATTGGTACTTTCCAGGGGCTGTGTTTGTGTAAAGGTGATGGTATTAAAAACATCATTTGCTAATTCGTCATGAATGTCTTTGGCAATTCGGGTTTCGGTATTGTATGCTATTTTTATTTCTGCAAGACGCGTTTTGTGTTTATAGCGTTTTCTTAAATAAAGACCTAAGGAAACAAGAGATATTAAAGTGGCAATAATACCGGAAAATAAAATAACTTTTTCTTTCTCAGCTTCTTTAAGAGCAACTAAGTTCTCGGCTCTTTCTAAACGAAGTTTCTGATTTTCATCTTTTTCTTTTTTAGAGTCGTATTTGATTTTGGCAAATTTGTTTTTATAATTATTTCTGATTTTGATGATGCTGTCGTTTAATAAAACAAATTTTCGAGCATATTCAGTATTATTAATAAGATCATTTGTCATTAAAAGTGCCAACGCTTCTAAACGTTCGTCAATACTGTTTAGTTTTGAGGCAGTTTTATAAGCTTCTAAAGCATGTTTATTCGTCTTTTTAGAGTCTATTTTAGTGTAATATTCTGCTAAGTGAAGATTACTTTCAATACTTCCATAAGTATCATCATCCTGTTTCCTCATCTCAAGTCCTTCATTCATCAATGAAAGACCTTTGTCATTTAAACCTTTTTTAAAATATGCAAAACCTAGATTATCTTTAATTCTTGCTTTGCTTAATATTGTGGTTTTTGTATTTCGTACTTTGTTAAGAATAGATTCTAAAATAGTAATTGCATCATCATATTTTTTTTGCTGAATGTATACCACAGCAATATTGCTCAAAGGGATTTGTTTTGTTATCGAATCTGTACAATCTTTCATTGCTTCTCTATAATAATAAATAGCATCATTATAAAGTGAAAGTTCCTTGTCTGCAATACCAAAAAAAGTATTTATAGAAACAGTGTAAATATCTCTCTTTTTAATATAGGGTAATGTTTCAGTAAGTGTTTCTTTGCTTCCATAATAATCACCGTTGATTTGCTGTATAGAAGCCATTTTGGTAAGACAGAATACAATATTAGCGCTGTCTTTTAAAGTCTCGTATGCTATTTTTGCTTTATTGAAATTGTAGAAGGAAATGTTAAAGTCTTTATTTTCAAAGTTTTCTATTCCTTTTTGTCGGAAACTAATCGCTTCTTTTTTATTAGGCTTTATGTCAGTAGATATAGTTTTCTTTTCTTTACAAGAAAAGAGAAAAAGGAAAATTATAAAACAAAAAAACGGGGATCGTAGCATAAAACTTACTTTCCCCGAAATTAGTAATTATTTACATATTATTACTTTATTTATTTCCCCTGTGGAGGCGGTGGCGGTGGCGGAACAGTTCCATCACCAGGGCCATCTGCATGTGTTGGCGTTACTTCTTTTTTAATTTCTTTTGTTATAGTATCGTCTTCGTCAGCGGTGCAAGAGTATAACATAGTTGTCAATAGGGTACAAGCTCCCCAAAATAATATCTTTTTCATGTTGAAATTTTTTAGTTTGGTTATAGGCATGCCTGTTCAGAACCATTCTGAATCATGTTTGGGCAATGCCAATTTTGATGGGAAGTGAAGTGCGTAGGCCGTAAAATTTTCATTTATACTTCCCGGGATAAACTCCGTTTTACGGTTTTCCACACTTTTTAATTGAACTAGTTTAGTACTTTTGTTTTTGACCTGCAGATCAAAACGTTAACTGATTCTGAAGGCAAAGTAACGACGCTTGTAAGCCTGTATTGATACGGAATTCCGGGAATTCCGATCTATTTTTTGAAGTCCTGATAATTCCGTAAAAGTCCTTGAAAATCCAATTGACAAATCCTTAAAAATCCTAAAGACCTATGCCAAACAATACTTTTGAAGATTATAAAAAAGCTGTTAAAAAGAAATATGAGATAGAAAAAAAGAGCGGACATTCTGTTTATTTGGAAAACCCTACCAGAGCCAGACTGCGCAATTTATGTTGGGAATTATTTCAGCAGCAAAACAGAAATCAGGATGATTTAAATGTTTTTAGTTCTTTGCTAGGACTGGCTTTTGATGTGAATAAAAAGAACAAGTTTGAAGAGCAAATCGATAAATTCAGACCTATTGATAATTTTTTTAAAGGAGAAACTGATCCTGCAAATGTCGATGCGGTAAATATGGCTGCAATTTTGGTCGATTTTAAAGCAAGACCTTTTACTAAATTTAGAATGCAGGAGTTATTTGAAGAGAAAGATTTAATGGATGATGAAGATGCAATTGAAGATGAAGTCCCAATTGAAAATGAAGACAAAATAGAAATAGTGAATCCACAAAAGGAACTAAGTTCGGGCTCTGGAATTCTGGAAACATTTCTGAATAGAAAAGAAAGAGAAAAAGTGAGTGGAAGAGAAGAAGTAAGTGGTATTGAAGTGATAAAACCACAAATCAATTCATTTGTAAATGTAAATGTTGAAAAAAGTCCTGATTCTGACTCTAATTCTGTCTCTAATCCTAACTCTAAATTTCCGACAAGAAGACAGCTTGTTATTATGGGGATTGTTAGTCTTCTGTGTTTAATAAGTATAAGTACTTATTATGCTTTTCAGGATAAGGAATGCATGCAATGGTCGGGCGACCATTATGAGATGGTAGATTGTGATTTAAAGATACAAGGCCTGGCTAAATCTGCAAATATTGAAATAATGGACCCAACGCTTGTCAATCTTAAAAAGATTAAGGTTTGTGATACGACCACTTACTTTGATAAAAATGGAGTAGCGATTATATGGTATGCTAAGACGGCAAATGGAGTTGAATTTTTTGATGCACACGGCAGACATCCGGAGAATAATAGTCCATTACGACCTGTAACACATTATATCTTAAATAAGTATGTAAAGAAGTGAAATTTTACAGGTAATAAAAACAATTCAAACTAGTTTTTTGGTGTAAAAGCAAAACGGAAATAACTTTAAAAAAGCCATTTCCGTTTTTTATTTATTCGAATTCGAAAAGTAGGAGTATGTTTAGGTAGACAGTGTTAAACCTTTTTCTTTAAAATTACTGAAGAGCACCTGTCTCGCATTGCTGATAGTTTCTTCGGTACGGTAAATGCTGCACCAGAACTTTATCTGCAATTTGAATTTTCCATCTGAGATAGAACTGTAATAAATCTGAGGGATCTTTGTAGTATTAACCAATGCCATACCTTCAAGAGTTTCCAGAATAATAGTATTGATCTTTTCAGGCAGTACATCACCTGTAACCTCAGCGGTAATTTCTACCAGTTTAAAATTGTCGGTATACGTCCAGTTGGTGATGTTTTGTGAGAGTAGATTACCATTTGGGATAATGATTTCGGCACCGTTTGAGGAATTGATTTTAGTGGTACGCAATCCCATCGATTTTACCCGGCCGGATTCGGAGCTAATATCGATTACGTCTCCAACCTGGATTGGTTTGTCGAAAATTAAAATAATGCCCGAAACAAAGTTGTTAACGACATTCTGAAGTCCAAGACCCACACCAACACCTAAGGCTCCCAGTAAGATGCTTAGTTTGTCCAGTGGCATTCCTGAAGCTGCTACAGCTAAAAGATAACCGCTAATTAAAACGACAAGTCTTGTGATGAGTAATTTAGAATGCTGTCTTTTATTGATGGTTTCTTCGTTTTCATCGTCAATTTCTCCAAAGAAATAAGCCACATAGTTTTGTAATAAGTGAGCTACCCAAATAATGATAAAAAACAGCACAATATTTCCTAAGGTAAAAGTGATGCTTCCAATCGTATTCGGATGACTTAACAGCGTACCCAAGCCGGAGCGGAGCGATTCCCAAATGTTTAAATTGGCTGCGATGACCACAATCCACATATAACTGATTACGATAATGAATGGTTTTTTTAGTGTATCGGACAGACTTTCGTGATCAAAAATCTTTTCGATACCACGCTTAATTCGGGTGGTATAAATTTGTAAAAGAATGATTTCTAATACGATTTTTAAGAGTACACTTAGTGCCACGATTTGCGTGAGTGATATAAAGGCGGTAAGACTTAACATATTGGCAAGTGAAACTCTTCCGAGAACATTATCGATAATGGATAAAACATTTAAACCAATAAAAATGATGGTGGCCCATTTAAAAAAGCCTTTGATATAAAGCTGTTCTTTTAACGTTTTAATTTGTACTAAACCGTATCGTATTCCTAAAATATTAATCACAATAAAGGCGCTGCGTTGCAGAAAGCCAACCGGGATAAACAAATCCAGAAAGCATAACATAAAAAATAAGACTAACAGAAACAACCAGTTTCGCATCGCGACTGCTGACCATTTGTTTTTGAAAAGTACAGTTAAAAGTCCCAGAAGAACCAATTGAATTGACTCGATAAACAGAGCAGGAGCGTATAAATTGCTTACGACAGCAATGTTAAGACCAATGACAGCGACCGGAACCACAACTCCGCGATTTAAGTATTTAAAATTAAACTGATTCAGGTTTTCGGCATGTGCATTACTGTTGAGGTATTTTAAATTTCGGGAAATATACCAGCCCAATAAACCCATTAGCAAAACCAGTGTAATTAAACCGCCGGCTCGGTAACTTAAGTAATACTCCGCAACGTTTTCTTCAATAATTATTTTGGCTTTAATGTTTTTACCTACAATCTTTTTTGCTACAGAATCGTTTGTACTCCATAAAACCGGGTATTCTTTTTTAAGCATACGGATTCCGGATTTTTCCAGTTTGCTTTCTACAGTAATTAGGGCATTTGATACGGCAATTTTTCGTTCAACCGTTAGTCTTTTATTATGGTTTAAGATACTTTGATTTTTGGTCATCAGACTATCGGTACTCAGGTATCTTCTTTTCAGATTCGCGAATTCACTTTTAAATTGTTTGCGTCGAATGGTATCTTTCAAAAGTCCCATCAGGGTCTTGTCTTTACGCAAATCAATTACTCTGCTTTTGATTTTTTCAAGAGTCAGATTACGTGAGTTTATGGCTGTATTTTGTTCGTTAAGTTCCTGCTCAATTTCTTTCAGTACAATACGATACATTTGTTGGTTGCGTACATTTGGATTTGCTCCTTTTAAGCTGGCCAGAATAAGATCAAGTTTACTTTGCGTTCCTTTGATTTCACCAAATAACCGATGACTGTTTCCATCAAATTCAGTGTCGTTATGAGCGGATTCTAAAGCTTCTCCCGCTTTTTCAATAGCCATCAGATAGTCACTATCCGTAGTGGTTTCTTCAAATAGTTTTGATTTGGTTTCTGCTTTTGGAGGAGTCGTTTGAGAATAGCTAATCGGCGCATAAATAAAGACAGCCAGTAAGGCAAATACACTGATAAAATTTCTTTTCAGGATCATAATTTGGGATATGAATTAAGGTTCAAATGTAATTTTTTTTAAAGTATTTATAATGTCGGATGCAATAAAATTTGGTTAAATGAGATCTAACAGTTTTGCATAAAGTTTTATTGTGTTTCATAAAATGTATGCAGAATAATTTCCAAAGATCTAAAAATATTATATTCGTAGTATTATAACCGAAATACCGAAACAATTCGAAAATGGAAAATATTACTGTAATCATTATGTTACTATTTGGAGTCGCTTTTTTGAGTCTCGTTAGTAAAAAATACAATTTTCCAATTCCCATTGTACTGGTACTTTGTGGTGTTGTGATTAGTGTCATCCCCGGACTTCCGGTAATTGCTTTGAGCCCTGAAGTGGTTTTTATTATTTTTTTACCGCCGCTTTTATATCACGCTGCTTGGTACACAAGCTGGTCAGATTTTAAACAAACGATCCGTCCAATTACTTTGGCAGCTGTGGGTTTAGTACTTTTTACAACAGTTGCGGTAGCTTTTGCAGCTCACATGCTCATCGATGATATTTCCTGGCCTTTGGCTTTTCTTTTAGGAGCGATAGTTTCACCGCCGGATGCCGTTTCTGCGACTTCTATTACCAAAGGATTGGGTTTACATCCCAGGTTGATTGCAATTTTGGAAGGCGAAAGTCTGGTGAACGACGCCAGTGGTCTGGTAGCGTACAAATACGCATTAACCGCCATTACAGCCGGTAATTTTGTGTTATGGCAGGCTGGATTAAACTTTGTTATAATGTCGGTAGCAGGAATCGCAATTGGTTTGGCTGTGGGATATATCATGTGTTATATTCACAGGAGATTTGTTTGCGATGAGGTCATTGAAGCCACTTTGACTTTGCTAACGCCTTTTGCCTCTTATTTAATTGCGGAACATTTTGAATGTTCAGGAGTCTTGGCCGTAGTCGCTACCGGACTTTATTTGTCAGCCCGATCCGGAACTATTTTTACGCACGAAAGCCGAATTATGGCAGGAACGATTTGGAGTGTTTTAACGAATATTTTAAATGGTTTGATCTTTATTTTAATTGGACTTCAGCTGCGACAAATTATTGCCGGAATAGGTGATTATTCTGGGTGGTCATTGTTCGTTTGGGGCTCGTCGATAAGTCTAGTGGTAATTTTGGTTCGGTTTTTCTGGGTGGTACCGGCAACTTTGCTGCCAAGATTCCTGAGTAAAAGAATCCGTCTGAAAGAAGAATTTGATTACCGTAACATGATTATTTTCGGATGGTCTGGAATGCGAGGGGTTGTTTCTATGGCGGCGGCACTGGCTTTACCATTAATGATGAATAAAACAGAGGAGTTTCCTTTACGCAACCTCATCATTTATTTGGTATTTTGTGTGATACTTTCCACTTTGGTCATTCAGGGACTTACTTTACCGTGGCTAATTAAAAAACTAAAAGTAGAACCCTATTCAATTCTTGCCGAAGAGTATGAAATCCGAAATACTATTGTTTCGCAGACTATCAGTCACATCGAAGATAACTTTTCGTTACTTAATGATGATTTACTCCACAACATTAAAAGCAAATACGAGGTCAAATTCAATCGTCTTCAAAAAACGGAACTCCCAGCCAATTTCTTCGGAAAAGGAAAGGTTTTAGGAGGGGAGATTTTCAACGATTTTACCAAATTACAAATCGATCTTTTAAACATAGAGCGTGACAAACTCGAATGGATGCATAAAACGGGCTCTGTACACGAAGAGATTTTCAGAAAAATTGAAAAGGAACTGGATTTGGAGGAGACGAGATTGTGGATGGAGATGTATGAAGGGTGATTTTTACTTTTTGTAACATAAAGTTTTATAATAGCGATGCAAATGGAGTATTAGATAAAAAAAAAGTGTAATTTATTTGTTTTTAATTGTTTAGTTTTTTAATGGTCTGAAATTACTGATTTTTCACAAGTAACATTTGCAATTGGATATGTTGCAGGCTATATTTTAAAATAAATTTATAAGTGTCTGTTTACTCCCCTATAAGTCCTTTGAAAGGCTTGATTATCGAAAAAGAAAGTTTCTTATAAAAACAAGTGCCCATAGCCCTGATAGAAGCGGTATCCTTTTTCTTGCTTCTTTGACAAGGAAAAGATACAAGCGGATAGCAGGAAATAGCTCCAGAAAAAGAAATTCCAAAATTTTAAAATTGCTTCGCCAGTTCGCTATCGCTCGAGTCCAAATTGCTTCGGCTGCTCGCTATCGCACTGGTCTAAATTCCAAAAATCTTTTGACTTTGTTCGGGGAGACAATAATAAACACCAGAAAACGTTATTTCTAAACTTCGTCATGTTCAAAGACCACAAAACCTCAGCTTAAAACCTCCCAAAACCCCAGAAAAACTGTATACTGTATACTAAAACGTGTAATAATTACACACTTGAAAATGACGCAAAACCGCTAATTCATTAGAAATCAGTAAAAGAATAATTATGGCATAACGCTTGCAAAATGGCATTAGTATAAAATTCTCTCCATTAATCAAAATATAGCATTGGAGGGAAAGAATTAAATAAGAGCCATTAGAAAGCAATCAAAAGTATGTCATATGAAAAGTGAAACCTTAACATCAGAACAGTTTTATACTTCAAATCCAGATCTTAATAACCAACAAGCCTTAAACAGTTCCATTTTTCGTATTAGTAATGCCAATGTAACTTCAAATAAAATAAGCGAGCGAACCAAAAGTAAGACGGGTTTGTTTGTACTGATAAGTACATTCATTCTATTGTTTATTGGTGCTTATACTACTTATCAGCTGCAATCTGACTTTGATCAGTTTCAGATGGAGCGAATAAATTCAAGCTGGGGATTCCCTTTCCTGATACTGGCAGGTGTATTGTTTGTGTTTCAGGCCGGAGTTTTCCTGTATAATTTATACTTGTATTTTACCTACAAACCAATTGAGTCTGTTTCGGATGAGTTGCTGCCAACTTGTACTGTGATTGTTCCGGCTTACAATGAAGGGAAGCTGGTTTGGGATACGTTGATGAGTCTGGCTGACAGTGATTTTCCGGAGCAAAAGATGCAAATATTAGCGGTTGATGACGGAAGTAAAGACGATACCTGGTACTGGATGCAGCAAGCAAAAATAAAATTGGGAGATCGTTTGACGATTTTTCAACAGCCTGAAAATAGAGGAAAACGTCACGCATTGCACCGTGGATTCGAATTGGGAACAGGAGAGATATTCGTTACGGTAGACAGCGATTCGATTGTAAAAAAAGATACTTTAAGAAACTTAGTGAGTCCGTTTGTTGTAGATGAAAAGTGTGGTGCAGTAGCCGGAAATGTTCATGTATTGAACAGCAAAAAAGCAATTTTACCTAAAATGCTGAATGTGAGTTTTGTGATGAGTTTTGAGTTTATGCGTTCTGCCGAAAGTCAGTTAGGTTCTGTGCTTTGTACTCCGGGAGCTGCTGCAGCTTACAGAAAAACCTCGGTTTTTGCTTGTCTGGACGAATGGATCAATCAAACTTTTATGGGACAGCCATCAGATATTGGTGAAGATCGTGCCATGACCAACATGATTTTGAAACAGGGACAGCATGTGTTGTTTCAGAGAAATGCATATGTATTGACTAACGTGCCGGAAGAATATACTGGATTGTATAAGATGTTTATCAGATGGAGCAGAAGTAATGTGCGTGAGAACATCGCAATGGCAAAGTATGTTTTTACCGATTTTAGAAGTGAATCTAAATTTGGAGCACGTCTTTTATTTGTGAGTCAATCGACTAAAATGATTATGGCGTATCCGTTTATGCTTTTTATGTTCTTTTTCATCGCGGTACATCCGATATTGTTTTTAAGTTCTACACTTTTAGCGATTTTAATCGTATCGAGTTTTCCGGTATTGTTTTACACCAAAAGATATAATTTTGCCGATTCGCTTTGGGCTTATTCCTACAGTGTTTTTTATACATTCAGTTTGTTTTGGATTACACCGTATGCTATTGTTACGGCCAATAAAAAAGGTTGGCTGACGCGCGGATTGGCATAGAAAAAAATATTGTAATTAAAAAAATAGAAATTGATTTGTTTTTTTAGGACTCCTTCTCATCTGAGTGGGAGTTTTTTATTTTTAGAAGAATTAGGAATTGAGATAAAAAATGAATGCGTAAATCTTTGTGTTGCTTTTAACCGCTAAGAACGGAAAGGTCGCCAGAATTAATAACGTATATAACGATGGTGAAAATCTACTGATCAGTAGGATGGGAGGATAGGGAAACAATCTAAAAAAAGAGACTTTGTTTTAATAAAAAACCTCTAAAGTTTTAAGTTTAGAGGTTTCAAATATTTTAAAAGCGAGAACGATTATTGCTGTTCTGTAATTGTTGCTTTATTAAGCTTTATAACTCTGATTTTCTTGTTGGTGTTATCAGATAAATACAAACGATCGTTCAATTGTGCTACACCAACAATACTTCCAAATGGATTTTGTCCCATAATATCAAGAGCATTTACTCTTGGAGTATAGATTCGATCCTTGAATTCTCCTTTTGGATACAGACGTAAGTAGTTGTTGCTCCCTATATTTTCGGATGTAATGGCCCAGTCTTTAGAAAAACTTATGGCGATAGGCTCTGCAGCTGCAAAAACTGCTGTTACGGGTTTTATAGGTTCAGTTAAAGAGGCAGCAGCATTAGTTTTAATAGACTCAATGTTGTAATACAAATAACTTTTAGCATCTCTTCCGGCTACTACTAAATTGCCTGCATCGATATCCATAGCATACACCTCATCCCAACCGTCTAAAGTGTTTAATTTGGCAATTGGCTTTAAATTCCAATCGCTGTTATCGGTAATTTGGGTAGTTTGAAAAACTTTAATTGAGGTTTCTTTTTCTTTTACGAAGATTAAACCATCTTTAACCACAACACCAAAAACGTGCACAAAAGTATTCCACCACTGACCGTTTCCAACCGTATTGATTCCGGCATTTGTACTCTCATCCAGTACAAATAGTCTAGAATCGACACTTCCGATATAAAGACGTCCGCTATCTACACAAACAGAAGTAAGTTTGGTAAACGGAATCGTAGTCGCTCCTTTAGTATAAGCCGAGATCGTTTTGATGTAAGCCATCGAAACAGCATCAAAAACTTCCAGCACATCACCATTACAAACGTATAGTTTATTGTTGGCAATCGCAATTCCTTTAGGATCTAAAGTTCCTGTTCCTGCTCCAATTTGAGCCGCTGTTATGGAAGCTTCTTCCGTTGGAAAGTAATAGTCGTATTTCGTTGGTTCACTGCCGTTTGAAGAATCATCGCTACAAGCTGTAAAAAGACAGAGTAGGAGTAATAAAAAAGGTATTTTATTCATGATAGTTTTGTAGGTTATTTCCATTTTCCGTCTCCTTTATATTTTACTAAAAATGGGTTTTTAGGATCAATTTTGAAAACAGGTTTCTTATAAGATTGACTTAGATAGCTTGTTTTTGTATATCCTTTTAATATATCAGGATCTGTAAAAGGAAGATCATTCAAAGAGATGAGGTATTTATAGAAATCAGTAAACATTCCTTGTTGACCACCGCCTTCGCCACTGTTGCATAAATTACTGCTGTGACTGTAACCGGAGTGGTGAGAGTATTCGTGGGTCCACACTGACATATCGCCAACCCAATGTCCGGTCACATAACCAGATTCCCATTGTGAGGCTAAAGCTCCCCCTCCCCAGGCGGAACCACCTCCTACCATCGCCATATTCAGAGTCCGGCTATCGATATAAGTGTTATAGGCTTGTTCAATTTGGGCTTTGGTCAGATAATCGTAAACACCATCTTTGTCATCAGCATTTCCGTGCCAGTTTAAAGCCCCATTTATACCTGCTCCGGCTGCTGTTGCCTGTTCATTTTTATAACGGTCAAAATTCATAAAAGTATCATGATACAAAGGATGACTTATCGCATAGGAATAGTTAATAATCATAGTGATCGCTTCTTTAGCCAAAACAGGATTCATTGGTAAAAATTTATTAGGATCATCAGCAGGATTATTAAGGTGATATTGGGTGCTGAATTGTACGAGTCGATTTGATTTGATTCTTTTGAACATCGCAAATAAAGGATCAGTTGATTCTACCGAAAATTCGATTGCTCCCGAAGAGAAACCATCAATTTTATCAATGGTAACAGCCTTTCCATTTTCAAGCTGATAGTCATGAGTTCCGTTTACTAACGGAATTTGATGTGCCGAACGGTGAAAAGCAGGGACTGTTGTAAATTCAAAAAGCAAAAATCGCTTGTCATAGTTAGGTAATTTTGCATACACTTTTACATCTTTAAGTCCAACTGGAGAATAAAGAGAAACTTGTACAGAATCTTTCCCTTTTTGAATAATTTGCATGGGCTGATTAACGCGAAACCAGCGGTCTTTGTTGTCATACATTTTTGAAGAACTTTCTGAGTCTTCAAACATGGTCATTGGTCGGTTTTCTGGGGGTAAAGTCGACGCATCAATAGCGGGCAAATAATTGGCTTTGTAGCTGTCACCTTTTGAATCATCATCGCTGCATCCGAATAATATGCCTGCGAAAAAGACAAAAGGCAAAAAATAAGAAATGGGTTTTCTCATAGGATTAGTAGGTTAAATTTGGGTTTATATAAAAAATTGTTGTTGTTTAAATAAATTTTTAAGTTTTGTTTTTGGGGCAATTTTGGGCAAAGTTAAAAAACTTATTCACATTTAGTTTCAGGAGGGTAACAATTGGTGCTGTTTAGGGAATGATTGATTATTCTGGTTTATTTTTTCTGGGTTGTTTCATAATTATGTAAGTTAAAAAACGCTACTATACTCAATAAGAAATTGAGTTTAGGGAAAGTCAAAAAATTACTGTAAAATCTATTTTTCTTTCCTTATTCTATGAAATAAAAAACGGTGTTTTCGAAAAATTTAAGGTTTTTATTTCAGATAAATCATCATTGAACTGAACAAAACTTGCAGGAAATCCGGGCTTTATTTTTCCAATTTGATCTTCCAGACCTATTGCAGCGGCAACGCGTGAAGTGGCCATTTGAATGGCTTCGTCTGCTGAAACTCCCAGATGATTGTAAGCATTCTGAACGGCTTCCAGCATCGAGATTGTTGCTCCGGCCAGACTGCCTTCGCTGTTTCGGTAAAAGCCGTCTTCAAGATACGCATCGAAATTATCCCATTTGAAATGGGTAATTTTTCGCCCCAGAAAAGTAGCATCACTAATCAAAAAGAATTTATCCTGTTTTAATCTGTAGGCCAATTTCGCAGCAGTATAATCACAATGTGCACCGTCTAAAATAACCGGAGCATATACATTTTCATTTTCAAAAGTGGCACCAACCAAACCCGGTTCACGATGTCCGAATTGTGTCATTGCATTGAATAAATGAGTGACAAGTTTAATTCCTTTTGAGAAATAAACCTGCGCTTCTTTGTGGGTTACGGTCGAATGTCCGATCGAAATTACAATGCCGCTTTCAATCAACATGTTGAGTTGTTCTTCAGTAAAGCATTCCGGGGCAATGGTGATTACTTTTATAACATCTTTCCCTAATCGGATAATTTCTTCAAGTTCCTCGTTAGTAGGTTTACGAACCTGATCAATAGGATGTGCGCCACGTTTTAACGGATTCAGAAAAGGGCCTTCCAGATGCATTCCTATTACACCGTTGGAGTGCTTTTTCATGTAACTGCGTACCGCTTCAATTCCGTTTATGATAGTTTCTCTTGAAGAAGAAATCAAACATGGGAGTATATGAGTCGTACCGTATTGAAGACTTGTATCATAAATGTCCTGAATGGTTTCTTCGGTAGGGGTTTGACTGAAATACAATTTTTCGCCTCCGTTGATTTGAATATCAATAAATCCGGCAGCAATATGTTTTCCTTTCAAATCAATCGTTTCAATATCATGTGGAGTTTCTTTTTGAACAGAAAGGATGATTCCGTTTTCAATGATGATGACTCCGTTGGTAATAATTTCGTCACCAGTGTGTACAGTGGCATTGATAATGGCTTGTTTCATTTTTTAGTTTATTTATTAGTTTAGTGGAAATAACAGAATAAGTGTTATTTGCATTTAAAAGATAATGACCTCTGTGTTTGCAGATGTAAATGTACTGGGGCCTATTGGTCAACCAATTTAAGCTAAAACGGACAAAGTACATTTGATAAATTGAACTTTCTCCATTTTTTATAATAAATTCCAATAGTGCCGTAGGGTAGAACTGGTAAACTTGAAGAGACTAAAGCTTCGGGGAGGTATAATGCTATTGTTTTGTCCTGCAGAAATCCGTATGATTTTGTTTCTGAGGTTATTATTTTTTCAGCTCACAAAAATAATTTTAAATAAAAGAATGTTCATTCATTTATTATGCTATATTTGTGCTAAAATAATCAGTATGAGAGCAAGAGATGTCGACAAGGAAAAATTAGTAATCGAAATGGCAATTGACCAGATTGTTCAGGAAGGATTTCAGGGTTTTAGTATGAACAAGTTGGCGAAGGCCTGTTCTATTTCTGTTGGCACGCTCTACATCTATTACAAAGACAAAGATGATTTGATTCAAAAAATAGGTGCCATTATCGCGCTGAAGTTTTTTACCAGCACCGTGAAGAACTTTTCGCCCGAAATGTCATTTGAGGAAGGTTTATGGAAACAGTGGGAAAACCGCGCCAACTTTACCATGAAATATCCCAAGGAAGTTGCATTTTTTGAAATTGTCAAACATTCCCCTCATTCAGAGATCATTCTGGATTCTATTCAGGAGTTTGCAGATTTTAGAAGGATTATGAAAACGTTTATAGAAAACGGCTTGCGCAATAACGAGTTGATTCCTATGACATTTGAGGCTTTTTGGAGTGTTGCCTATGGGCCTTTGTACACTTTATTGAACTTACATACTGAAGGTAAGAGTATGGGAGGAAAACCCTTTACACTTACTAAGGAAATTATGAAAGAAGCCTTTCAGGCCACTGTAAAAGGACTAAAACCATGAAAAATTATGGAAACAAATTTAAGTACAATACATATTTTTAAAACAAACATTGGCGACAAAGACCCTAATTGTCCCATCCGTCAAAAACTTGACACTCATTCAGACATTCAGCAATGGAGCATTGACTGCGAAGATGTTGATTGCGTTCTCAGAGTTGTTTCAGAAACATTACATCCTGAAACTATTATTGATATGGTCACATCCTTTGGCCATGAATGTCAAGAGTTAGACTAAACTAATACATTTTATAAAGAATGAAAAAAAACACTACAGAAAGCCCGGCTTTCTCGACACATCAAAAAATCATTATTGCGATATTAGCGCTTTTGCAGTTCACCGTGATACTCGATTTTATGGTTATTTCTCCCTTAGGAGATATTTTAATGAAAACCCTGAACATGACACCGGCAAATTTTGGTTTTACCGTTTCTGCCTACGCCTTTAGTGCGGGAGCTTCAGGATTACTCGCTGCAGGTTTTGCAGATAAGTTTGACCGAAAGAAACTTTTAATTTTCTTTTATATCGGATTTATTATTGGTACCGTTTTCTGCGCACTTTCAACCAGTTATGTAATGCTGTTATTGGCAAGGATTGTAACCGGACTTTTCGGAGGGGTAATAGGATCTGTTTCCCTGGCAATTGTAACGGATTTGTTTGTGATTCACCAACGCGGACGTGTGATGGGATTTATTCAAATGGCATTTGCTTCCAGTCAGATTTTAGGAATTCCGGTAGGCTTGTATTTTGCCAATCACTGGGGATGGCATTCGGCTTTTATTATGATTGCAGTTCTGGCCGTATTGATTCTTATTGCCATTATCACTCAGATGAAACCGATCACCAAACATTTAGAAGTGCAGTCAGACAAAAGTCCTTTTTTACATCTGTGGCATACCCTGAGTAACAAGCAATACCAAGTTGGTTTTATGTCTATTGCTTTTCTTTCGGTTGGAGGTTTTATGCTACAGCCGTTTGGAAGTGCCTTTTTAGTCAACAATATTCATATCAGTCAGCTCGAATTGCCAATGGTCTTTTTCTTTACCGGACTTTCGGTACTTTTCATCATGCCTTTGGTGGGTAAGTTGAGTGATAAAGTCAGTAAGTTCAAACTGTTTGCGGCCGGATCTGTACTTTCGGTTATTATGATTATCATTTACACCAATCTTGGTCCGGTGCCTCTTTGGCAAATCGTAGTGCTTACTATGATTATGTTTATGGGTATTATGAGTCGAATGATCCCTGCCACAACATTAAATACAGCTATTCCCGGATTGGAAGATCGTGGTGCTTATATGTCGATCTCGTCTTCTTTGCAGCAAATTGCAGGTGGAATTGCCGCGGTTTGTGCCGGGTTTATTGTACATCAGAAAACAAAGACATCACCTCTCGAAAACTATGATATTTTAGGATATGTAATTGCGGTAATTACACTTTCGACAATATTTTTGATTTGGAGAGTCAATAAACTGGTGAAATCAAAAGATACAGTTGCTTCTACTCCGATTCCGGAAATGGCAGAAGTTTAATTTTTAGATTTCAAATGATAAGAAAGCTTGTCTGTTAACGACAAGCTTTCTTTTTTTATCTTTTTATGAAAATTGTTGATTAGGAGGTTTTTATTTTTCTGTGCCAATACCAGTAAACCGAAAATGCGTTTATAAAAGCCAGTGTCCATAAAATTGGACTGGTGAAAAAGCTCTCATAACTTCGTCCTTCGGGAATTTCAACAAAAGGAACGGTTATCAAAACGTCCAAAAACAATGCTGTTCCCGACATTAATACTCCAAGTGTAAAACCGTTGATGTTGTATTTTTTCTGATAATAGAATTTTGCGCCAACGATGGCATAAAAAACGATAAGTACCATAACGATTGCGGCTTGTATTAGAAAATAATCTTTCAGAAGGGGAGTATTCCCTAAAAGATAAAAGGAAATACTGACGCACAACCAAACGATACAACCGGAAAGTATTCCTCTGAGATGTTTCATGATCTTATATCAATTTTATTTATATTTTAGTCCAATGTTTTCCGATATAATGCCGATGTAATATGAAAATAGTACAATGCAATTGGACTATATTGAACATACAATCGGTATTAGTTTTAGGAATTCCAGATTTCGGTTTTGGCAGTCTCTTTCGCGTAGGCGGAAAAATCCTTTGCTTTTCTGCCCAAAATGTTTTCTATATCT
This sequence comes from Flavobacterium sp. N502540, assembly GCF_025947365.1. Taxonomy (NCBI): domain Bacteria; kingdom Pseudomonadati; phylum Bacteroidota; class Flavobacteriia; order Flavobacteriales; family Flavobacteriaceae; genus Flavobacterium; species Flavobacterium sp. N502540. Next base: position 344,889 of record NZ_CP110012.1, on the reverse strand, counting down.
GAGGTAATACTGGAATTTCTACCGTCTAAAACCTGTTCAAAAAGATAGTTGATGAGCCAAATATGATCTTCCGGAACCTGATATTCCTGCAAAAGCTGATTGTATTCTTCTAACGATAGTCCCTGAAAGGTAATATTTCGACCACTGGCTTTGGCAATTTCATTTACGGCTTGTTGGAAAGTCAATAACCTTGGACCGGTTAATTCATAAGTTTGTCCGTTGTGTTTGTCTTCTAAAAGAGCGGCAGTAACCACATCGGCAATATCATCGGCATCGGTAAAAGGTTCCAGTGCTTCAGCCCTTGGTAAGGCCACTATTCCGGCTAATATCGGATCTAAAAAGAAACTTTCGCTAAAGTTCTGATTGAACCAGCTGGCACGAATAATGGTCCAGTTTTTGGCAGCCGATTTAACGATTTCCTCGCAAAGCTGTGCTTCTTTTTCGCCTCTTCCCGAAAGTAAAACCATTTTCTGTACACCTAATTTTGTGGCAAGACCAGTAAAATTCTGAATAGTTTCTGTCGCTGAAGGAATGGCTAAGTCTGGTTGAAAAGTAATATAAACCGTATCGATGCCCTGAAGGACAGCTGCCCAGGTTTCCGGTTTTTCCCAATCGAAAGGTAGTTTTTCATTTCGGGAACCCAAACGAGTTTGAATGCCATCTATTTTTGCTAATCTTTCGGCTACTCTGCGTCCTGTTTTTCCATTGGAACCCAGAACTAAAATGTTTGTATTTTTCATATCAGTATTTTTTAAAGGATTACTGATACAAAGGTGTTTAGATTAAAACGGATTCATTTGTCGCAAAAGAATTATGATTTGTTTGAAAAGAATTGCTGCCGAACTTCATTCGGACGCATACCAAATTTTTTATGAAAGGCATTCGAAAACGAACTCAGACTGTCGTAACCCACCTCCCAGGCTGATTCCTGAACTGTTTTTTCGTTGTCACGTAATAATTCGTAAGCCTTGTGCAGTCTTTCTTCCTGAACGAATTTAAAAACAGGAATGCCAAAAAGTTCTTTAAAATTCTTTTTTAGTTTGTTACTGTTCAAGCCTACCATTTGCGATAATTGTGTGATCGATGGCGGTTTTGAATAGCTGTTGGTTACAATTTCTTTTGCTTTGAAAAGTTTGTTTTTATCAATTTCTGAAAGATCAATTTTGGTACCTGTTGCGAGCAACGCATAGAAGTGAGCCAAAAGTTCGTTGACCTGACTTCTTAAAAACAGTAATCTCGTATTGCCGGTGTAGGTGGTATTGAAAATCTTTTGAACCGCTACCTGCATTTCCAAAGTCATATAAAAGGAAGGCCCTTGCACAAAATGTTCCTGCGGATTTAATAATTCAGGAAGGTAATTTTCAAAAATTTCTTTCTCGGCCTGAGGCAGGGAATGTAAATGTTTTGGTTTAGTGAAGATGCTAATGGACTGTAGAGGTTTATCAGGTTCTATTTTATGTGAGAACTCGACCTTTTGATTGCCAAAAAAACAAATGGCGAGTCCGGTTGTATTGGTCAGATATTTAGTCTGATTGTTGTGTTTGATTTCCAGTTCAACATTTCCGGAACCATAAAAGGCAAAGCCAACAGCATCTCCGTCGATTTCACATTGCTGTATGAAAGTCTTAGAGGTATTCGATTGTTCGATTAAAACAATAAAATCATTTAATTCTATAATGTCTGTTGTCATCGGTTTTTAAATAGGTTTGACTCGAAATTGACTGAAAAGTTACCATTTATTTTTAATATGTGCCATTCCTACGGAATTCGAATGCTGTGATGTCATTTTATTCAACGGATTAAAATCCGTTGTTACAATATTGGTCGTTCCTCCGGAATTTTTACGACGATAGCCTTTGGCTCTGTCAATTTTGTAGGGATGGATTTTAATCCATCCAAAAATAAATCAATAGCAAAACAATTGAATTCCGTAGGAATGGGACCTAATAAAAGGATCCGTATTTCTGAAAAATCAAAAAACCTTCTCAAAATAATCTGAGAAGGCTTCTTTTTAAATCGACGATTTTATAATCGATCCATTTTTGAACAAAATAAAGATATGATTTGAATTAGTAAGTTAAAATTCCCAGCGTACAAAAGCTTCCATTGCGGCGTAACGTGACAAACCTAATTGATTGTACAATTGAGCTGTTTCACTGTTTCGGTCTTCGGCTCTTTGCCAAAATTCTCTGGCATCGGTGCCCTGAAAAACAACACCGTCTTTTTGCGACTGATGTTTGAAAATTCCGTGGCGTTTTGCCAATACCTGATCGGGACTCATGGGTACGGCCATTTCGACCTCATCGATTCCCCATTCCTGCCATGCACCTCGGTAGAGCCACACCCAGCAATCGTTCATAAAAGGTTTTGGCTTTAGTGTTTTTACAGCTTCAAAGATCGCGTCCAGACATACTTTATGCGTTCCGTGCGGATCGGCCAGATCTCCTGCTGCATAGATTTGATGTGGTTTGATTTTTTCGATTAAATCCATGGTCAGTTGGATATCCTCACTGCCCAAAGGCTTTTTTTCAATCGCTCCGGTTTCGTAAAAAGGAAGTTCCATAAAATGAATCTGTTCTTCCGGTAAACCTACAAATTGACTGGTGGCACGTGCTTCTCCTTTTCGGATCAATCCTTTTAAATAGCGAACTTCCGGAATATCAATCTCACTGGCTTTTTTGTTTTTTAAAAAGTGTTCCGCTTGTTTGCAGATGGTTTCAGCTTCGATACTTTGTATTTTAAATTTGTCATTGTAATCACAGACAAATTTGGCAAATCTCAGGGCTTCATCGTCGGCAACGGCAATATTTCCGGAAGTTTGATAGGCCACATGTACCTCGTGCCCCTGTTCCTGTAAACGCATAAAAGTTCCACCCATACTGATAATATCATCGTCAGGATGCGGACTAAAAAGCAATACTTTTTTTCGGACTGGTTCTGCTCTTTCCGGGCGATTTGTATCGTCAGCATTCGGTTTACCCCCGGGCCAACCCGTGATTGTATTTTGAAGTTTGTTGAAAATCCTGATGTTAATGTCGTATGCCGGACCTGAATCGGCCAGTAAATCGCTCATCCCATTTTCAATATAGTCGGCATCGGTAAGCATCAAAATCGGTTTCTTTAAATCGAGTGCCAGTCCTAAAACCGCTTTTCGAATCAGTTTATCGGTCCAGATGATTTTTTCAACCAGCCAGGGTCTGTTGATACGCGTTAGTTTTGACGAAGCTTCTTTGTCCAGTACAAAAACAACATGGTTGTGTTCCTGTAAAAACGAAGCGGGAATTTGATTGGTTACTTCTCCTTCAACCGATTTTTTTATGATATTGGATTTTCCTTCTCCCCAGGCCATTAAAATGACCTGTTTGGCCTCCATTATTTTTTTAACTCCAAGTGTAATAGCGGTTCTTGGCGTGTTGCTTAGACCGGAAAAGTCTCCGCTGGCTGCTACTCTGGTAATGTGATCCAAAGCTACTAAACGCGTTTTGGAGTTTTGTAGCGATCCTGATTCGTTAAATCCAATATGACCGTTTCCGCCGATTCCAAGAATTTGCAGATCGATTCCGCCCAAAGCTTCGATTTTAGCTTCATACTCGTGACAGTAATCAGCAATTTCTTCCTTGGATAGTTTTCCGTCGGGAATGTGGTAGTTTTCAGGTAAGATGTCTATCTGATCCAATAACAGTTCTTTCATAAATCGAACATAGCTGTTAACGGAATCCGGTTCCATCGGATAGTATTCGTCGAGGTTGAAAGTAATTACGTTTTTAAAACTTAAGCCTTCTTCTTTGTGCAAACGAACCAGTTCGGTATACAATCCTTTTGGAGAAGAGCCGGTTGCCAAGCCTAGTACACAAGATTCGTTGTTTTTTTGTTTGGATTGAATAAGTGCCGCAATTTGCTGAGCGACTGCTTTTGAAGCTTCGGTTGAATTTTCGAAAACAACCGTATCGATGTTTTCAAATCGTTTTTCGAAACCCGTTGCTTTATCAATGTTACTTTTTATCATTTTAGTTTAGTTTTGACCTTTTAAGATAGTATCCAAAAGGAAAGTATTAGTCTTCGTTTGAAGGTTTTCCTATTGTTGCCAATATTCCACCGTCAACATACACGATATGACCGTTTACAAAATCACTTGCTTTTGAGCTCAAAAAGATGGCGGCTCCCTGTAAATCGTCCGGATCTCCCCAACGACCTGCAGGAGTCCTGCCCATAATAAATTCATTAAATGGATGCCCGTTTACTCTAATGGGCGCTGTCTGGCTAGTGGCGAAATAGCCCGGTCCAATTCCGTTGGTCTGAATATTAAATTTAGCCCATTCGGTGGCCATATTTTTGGTCAGCATTTTAAGTCCGCCTTTTGCAGAAGCGTAAGCGCTTACAGAGTCTCTTCCCAGTTCGCTCATCATTGAACACATGTTGATGATTTTTCCTCCTCCACGGGCAATCATTCCTTTTGCTACATTTTTAGATACAATAAAAGGACCGGTCAGATCTACTTTCACTACCGCTTCAAAATCGGCAACTTCCATTTCTATAATTGGGGTTCTTTTGATAATTCCGGCATTGTTGATTAAAATATCGATTGGTCCCACTTCGGCCTCAATTTTACTGATGGCTGCAATTACAGCAGCTTCGTCTGTTACATCAAACAGGTATCCGAAAGCCTCAATTCCTTCTGATTTGTATTCAGTAATTGCATGATCAACAGCTTCTTGTGAGGAATGATCGTTTACTACAATTTTTGCTCCTGCATGTCCCAGTCCTTTGGCCATTGCCATTCCTAAACCATGAACGCCTCCTGTAATGAGTGCTGTTTTTCCCGTTAAATCAAATAAGTTAATTGACATTTTTTGTTTGTTTTTGGTGATTAGTAATTTTAATTTGTTATCGTCTTGTTCGTTTATTTAACCACATAGAAACATCGATTTTTTGAAACTAAAAGGAAACTAAAGAGAACCCCATTTCTATCTCATCGTTTTTTGTCTTTTATTCCGGGTGAAACGTTTTTGATACGTCACGTAAATCCTGTTTCTATGCGTTAAAAAATGTAGGTAAAGTTGTTTTACTACTATTTTACACTGATTGTTAAAGGATTTTTAAGCTCTTCATTAAAATGATCGAGGTAATTGAACCATTGTCTGGCCGAAGTAATTTTTCCGGCCTTGTCCCAGGCTGCGCCAGTATAGTAGACAAGAGGTTCGTTGCTTTTGACGGTAGTTTGGGTGAGTAATTGTTCTTTGGTTACCCACATGGCCTTTGCGGGTGTTGTTAAGATTGATGCTACTCCGGTAGTACCTTCTTTATCAAAAGTGGGTTCCCAATACCCCATAATACCTTGTTGTTCGTTTAAAGAAAGAACTCCGGCTTTCTCTCGTTTGATAATTCCAACTACAACCGATAAAGGATTTTTATCCTCGAATGTATACGTGTTCTCTATTCGATTGAGCTGTGAACCGGCATCTATAGAAATAATTTTAGTGGCTTTAACGGGTATTCCACCGGCATTCCAGAGGTCATATGTCAGTTGAAAAGTGGTGCGGAGAGGTCCATTGTCTAAAATTTTCCATTGGTGGTAATTGCCCGAATATCGGATGGTATCTTTTACGTACGGAGCCATATTTCCTGCACCTAAAGTGTGTCCAACATGATAATAATCCAATCCGTCGCCATGATCGATATGATAATCGTTGCGTTTGTAGCGATCGTTTAAGACGAGTTTATCGGTTCGTTTTGCCCAAACATCATAACCGTACGCATCACCTTCTGTTTTTTCGAGAGCCTTTCCATAAGCACGAAAGGCAATTTTATCATTTTCCCAGGCAAAATCGTCCAGACGTTCCGGTACATAACGTGCATAGGTTTTGACAGCAAAAGGTGCCGGCTTTCCTTTTTGAATCGTGAGATGTAGTGATGATTTAGCTTTTAGATCAACCTGTACTAATAGATTTTGAATGGTGTGATTGCCATGATGTTCCAGTTGATACGGAATTTGTTTTTTGGTGCTGTTGTTTAGTACTATAAAATTTGCCGTATCTATTTGTGGATAGGAGGAAAGGACTGTTTTCCAAGGGATAGTTACAATTGTTTCTTTACGGTCTAAAACTGATGTGTTGTTCAGGATTACCGTTGCTTTGGTTTGTGCCGTTATCGTAATCGGTGAAACGAGAATCAGTAGTAAGAGGAGTTTCATTATTTTCATAAAGAGTATTTTAATTTTTAAACGTTGATTTGGGATTGGTTTTTTTCAATAAAACAGTTCCGTTAAGACATAGTTCTGGCCTTCCCGTTCTAAAATGAAAGTTTCATCTGAACGAGATTCTGATTTCTAAAATTGAAATTCGGGGTGGCTTAAAGGATTTCTAATGTAATAACATCAGGGTTTTTAAGGTATTGTTTTTTCTTTTTGCATTTATAGTAGTTTGTGTAGTTTGAATTATTCTTTTGTATCGTCGATTTTTGCTAAGTACTCACTTGGCATACAGCCATAATGCTGTTTAAAGGCTGTTGAAAAATAAGAAGGAGAGTTAAAGCCGCACATATAGGTGATTTGTGCAATCGTATAACGTTTGCTCTGCATCAATTCGACCGCTTTTTTAAATCGGATTCGTTTGATAAAATCCATAGCCGATTCTCCGGTAATGGCTTTTAGTTTTAAATACAGATTTGATCGGCTCATCCCAATTTCTCTGCTAAACTGATCCACTGAAAATTCAGAATTGGCCAAATGATCTTCAACAATACGAATAGCTTGTTTTAGAAACTCCTCATCCAGCGTATTAAAAGCAATATTTTCAGGGACCATTTCTTTTCCAACTGCATAATATTCTTTCAGTCTTTTACGGGAGCGCAACAGATTGGTAATTTTTGCGGCGAGTAACGGTGTCGAAAATGGTTTGGTAATATAATCATCGGCACCCATTTCGAGTCCTTTTATCTGCTGGCTGGTTTCGGTTCTTGCCGTTAATAACATCAACGGAATGTGCGAAGTATTAATGTTTTGTTTGACGCGTTTGCAAAAGTGTAAACCATCCAGTTCGGGCATCATCACGTCGCTGATGATCAGGTCATAAGGCTGGATTTCGAGAAGTTCCAATGCCATTTGTCCATTATGAGCTACGGTGACCTCGTATATTTTACTGAAATAGTCCTGTAGATAATCTAAAATCTCTTTGTTGTCGTCGACGATCAGAAGCTTAATTGGTTGATTTTTTTCGATGATTTCATTTTCTTCCGGCAGTAAGGTATCTTCATTTTCAAGATCGTTATCGGACAGGATTGCGAGGTCATAAGCAGATTCTTCCACATGCTGATCGTTTTGGTAAATCGCATCCGAAATAGGAATGGTAACAGTAAAACTGCTTCCTTCCTGCATTTTACTTTCGGCGGTAATTTCACCGTGATGCAATTCGACCAGACGTTTGGTAAAGGCCAGACCAACACCGGAACCCAAATTCATTTCGCGATTATTTACCTGATAAAAACGGTCGAAAACCTTCGATAAATCTTCCGCACTAATTCCGACCCCTGTGTCCGTGACTTTTATTTGTACCGTATCCTTTTTCTGTACTAGTGTGACCGAAATACTTTGCCCGGTTTTAGTATATTTAAAAGCATTAGACAAAAGATTGAAGAGGATTTTTTCCATAGCATCTTTGTCAAAATAAAATGACAATTGCGGCTCTTCAGAATGATAGGTATAGTGAATGCTGTTTTTCTCTGAAAGCGGTTTAAAAGATTCAAAAATCTCTTGCGTAAAGCTTACAATATCACCTTTGCCGACTTTTAATTGTCGTGTACCCATTTCGGTTTTCCGAAACTCAAAAAGCTGATCGACCAAATTATACAGTCTTTTGGCATTGATAAACATAAGCTCATGTTTCTTTTTGGAAATTTTATCAGCAAAAGGCATTTTTAAAAGTTCTTCCAGAGGCGCTAAGATCAGGGTTAAAGGAGTTCTTAGTTCATGAGAAACATTGGTAAAGAAATCCATTTTAACCTGATTGATGTAGTTTACGCGTTCTTTATCGATGCGTTCCAATTTTAATTGCTGAACGGCTTTTATTCTTTCTTTTATAATTTTAAAACCTATATAGGCTGCCGTACCAATGATGGCGAGCAATAACAATGAAAACCAGATGGTTTTATACCAGGGCGGAAGTATAACAACTTTTAAGTTTCGAACAGCACTCATTTCTCCGTTTGGTCCAATGGCTTTGATCTGGAAGTTGTAGTTTCCTGCAGATAAATTGCTGTAACTTACTTTAAGCTCATCTGTTCGCTGCCAGTCTTTGTCGATTCCTTCCAGTTTGTAGTAGTAATAAGTTCGATTGGAAGAAATATAATTAAACGTATTAAAGAAGATGCTGAACTGTTTGTATTCAGGTCCAATTTCTAATTCGCCGGTTTGGTCAATATGTCCTTCGAGTATGTCGGTATCATCTCCGGCGGCAACCGTTTTGTTTAGTACTTCTAAAGCGGTAAAACTTAATTTTAAAGGAAGGGGCTGCTGTTTTACAATCGTAGGATAGAAATAGGAAAGTCCTTTGATTCCACCAAAAAGCAGCATACCGTCTTTGGCTTTGCAAAAGGCATAATCGTTAAATTGTTTGTTCTGCAGACCATCACTTTCGTCAAAAGTCTGTACAGAACCTTTGTCGGGATTAAATTTGATTAAGCCGCTGTTGGTCGAAATCCATAAATTTCCTTCGTCGTCCGGAAGGATGCCGTAAATGTTTTCTTTAACAAAATCTTTTCGGGCTTTACTATTTTTGAAGGACTCCTGAGTTTCATCGTACAACCGTAATCCTTCACGGGTACCCATCCAGATCCGGTGTTTTGAATCTTCGGTTATGCAATTTATAATATCATCGCTTAATTTGCCTCGACCGATAGTGGCAAACAGATTAGTGTCCGGATAAAAAAGAGTCACACCGTTGGTAGTTCCAATCCAGATTCGGTGTTTGCTGTCTTCAAAAAGAAAAGTAATATCATCTGACGCCAGACGTTTTCCGGCTTTGTCTAAATGGAGGTGTGTAAACGATTTGGTTTCCGGATGAAACTGGTCCAACCCTGATCGTGTACCTACCCAGATACGGCCTTTGGAGTCTTTTAATAAGCTATAAACCAAATCTCCTGCGATCGAGTTGGGATTGTTTTCGTCATGGCGAAAACGCTGTACAAAACCGGTATTCGGGTTGAGTACATTTAATCCGCCATTGTGGGTACCAATTAATACATTCCCCTTATCGTCAAATTCAATGGCCTTGATATTGTTCGAACTTAAACTGTTTGGGTTGTTCTCACTGTTCGAAAAATAGTTGATGGTATTGGCATTTTTGTTCCAGTAATTCACGCCTTTGTCATTGCTTCCAATCCAGAAATTACCTTTTGAATCTTGTTTGATTGCACCAATGACCTCATCATTCAAAGAAGGTTTTCCTGAGTTTTGGCTTAACAAATTGAATTTAATATCGTTTTTATGATAGTAATTTATGCCTCCGTAATACGTTCCCAGCCAGATTCCGTTTTGTTTGTCTCTAAAGAAACAGCGAACTGAGTTTTGACTGATGGTGTAAGGCTGTGCGATCTGATGGTAATAATTACTGAAAGAGTTGGTTTTAGGATTAAAAATGGTGAGTCCTTTAAAAGTGCCGAGCCAGATATTTCCTTCGGTATCTTTTCCAATACATCTGATGTTGTTATCTGCAATACTCTTGGTTCCGGCAGTGTGGAGCAGAGAAGAGGTCTGACCATTTTCGTCATTGTAGCAAATTAGACCTTCTCCTTCGGTTGCCACCCACAGCTTTTTATTATCGATATAAACCGCATTGATATACGGCTTTTTTAGGCCTAAATTAATTTTTATAAGCTGATGTGAGTTGGGATTTAGTTTAAAGAGACCAACATCTGTTCCCAGAATTATTTGTTTTTGCCAAACGCCGATGTAGGCAATTTTTTTGATTTCGTGTGACGAAGCATTAAATCGGATGGATGAAAAATTCTGTTCTTCAGGGTTCAGAACAAAAACTTCTCCGGTAATCGAGGTTGCCCAAATTCTATGTGCAGGGTCTTCTGTGATTGAGGAGATGTACCATTCGCCAATAGTTCGCGGAAGCTTGTAATTGGTAAAGCTGTCGGTACTGTAATTGTAAACACTAATTCCCTGATTACCGCCCACCCATAATTGCCCTTTATGATCGGTAAATAAGCTTCGGATGTAGTACGATTGCAAACTGTTTTTGACATTCCTTACGGGACGATAAACTTTAAAGCCTTTACTGTCATAACGATTTAGTCCGTCCTGAGTTCCTATCCAGATAAAACCCAGAGTATCCTGTTCAATAGCAAAAACGGAACTTTGCGACAAGCCTTTATCGACCGAAATCGTACGGAAGTATCGATCCTGTACCTGAGCCTGACTTTTAGCGGCAAAAAGGATAAGATAGAAAAGCACAGCTATGGCAATCGTTTTCTTCATGAAAGTTTCAATTTTAATGATTTGGTTTGTGTTTAATAGGTTATCGGTAATTTAACTCTAAATTTAAAGAAAAAGCAAACGTCCTTTTGTTTTTAATTTTTGTCGTACTTGGCAACATCCGGTAATTCGTCAACAGCTTCCTGTTGGTCTATTTTGGAACCATTCATTTCAAGTAAGACCGAACTTCCTGCAATTTTAGGAGAAAATGTTTTACCTTCAAATGTAATGGGTAAACTTCCATAGTTGAATAATGATTTTATCCTTTTTCCGGTAACTTGTAAGGCAGCGGGTTTTTCGCCGTCTAATTGTACCCGTATGTCCCAGTCACCCACCTGAAAACGCGACAAGAAACCTTTGTCTGATCCTGTTTTGATTACTTCCGTTTTGCCGTCTTTTATTTGTATGATGGTTAAATATCTGAATTTTTGTTTGGGTTCAGAAGTGATTCCTGCATGCCATTGGTCTTTAAAATCTTTGATTTGACCTTCGTCGTTGGTTACTTTATTCCAGTTGACAGCGGCTTCGTAAAATTGATGGTGTACAGCCATTTTTAGCGGACTATTAGCAAAAACACTGGCGTTTACATTTCCTAAATCTGTTTGTACCGTGAAATTTTGCTGTTTGGCATTCGCCGAATTTTGTCCTTCGATGACATAGTACGGACAATGAAACTGGGTAGTCCATTTTACGGGATTTTGGGCTTCCAATTCGTCGTATAAAACAATATAACCGCCTTCGAGTTGCAGCATATGTCTGCGGTACAAGGTCACACCCGATTCTCCGTAACCGTTTGTTTTATTGGGTACTACGTTAATTTGTTTGAATCTGTTCAGCCAGGAATCACTTTTTATGTCTCCATAAGCATTGCTGGCATCACCTAAAGCGTACTGAATGTGTTGACCGGAAAGTGCTCTTGGGATCCATCCGTAACCTTCTTCTCCAATTTTTTGGTTCAGACTGTCGGCTAAAATGGTGTTATAAGCTTTTGAGGATCTGTAATCTAAAAGATTGTGTTTGTCGCTAAAATTACTGTAGTAGCCGGTTCCGCCAAAGAGGACTTTTCCTTTATAATTAATCGTAAAGGCATTTTGGGAAGCGTGACCGTGACCGGAAGAACCAAACGGACTGCTGAACAAATAACTGCTCAGGGTTGTATTGGCTTTGGTCAGATCTTCATGCATGGCTACGACGCCCACATCAGCAAATTTGCGCGTTTTAGGGAGTTTTTCGGGCGAGGTTGCAGGTAAGTTTCTATTGGGTTTGTAGTTCAGTAACCTGAAGAATAAGAAATCATCGGTACCGTGATAGTAGGCCGGATAGTCTCTTTTGATTTCACCAACATACCAGTTCAGATAAGGATCATTCATGCGGTAGGTCAAAGCATCGGCAAACCAGGCTTCGCCTTTTACGATGTACGGAATGTTTTCCCACATGTCGCCAATGGCAGTACTTGCCGCACCGTTTGGATGGGTGTATAGCATATAATACGGAAGATTCTGCATCCACGGTAATTTAAAATAATCGACACCGCTAAAATCACCAAACATTTGAGACAGGTAAATAATCGATTTAAAGTTGACTCTGAAATAACCGTTTCCTTCATGCCAGCCACCATCGGTAGTACCCAATACCGGAAAACGTGCCGACCAGACTTCGTACATATAGGTGAGCCATTCTTTGGCTTCCGGAACATCATTAATTACGGCTACGGTTGCGATGGCAAGGTTGCGTAAGGTGATTTGCCAAACATGATTGTCGCTTACGTGCAGCTCAAAACGATTGGGCAAATGGTCGTAAACTCTTTTGGCTCTAATCGTAATGCTATTTTTGAAGGTTTCTTTTTCCTGAGGCGTTAAAAAATCATAACCGCTATCGTAAAACCATCCTAATGCCTCGAGGACAGCACCACTTGTAAAATCATCTCCTGTTGCCAGGCCGTCAGGATTCATGCTGGCGATGTTTAAAGCTCTGCGCTTGGCATCTAAAATGAAGCGTTTGTCTTTGGTGAGCTGATAGGCGATACATAAATTGCGAACAGGGTTTCCAACGGCATCCCCAAAACCGTGATACATTCTTTCTATAATAATTTTTTTCTCTAACGGATTTTTGCCTGTGGTATCAATTACTCTTTGCGGTTTCTCTGTGGGAAGAGGAGCCAGCATTAGTTTTTCTGCGAAAGCAATAAATTTTTTAGCTTCGGGATTGTTCAGATTGTTTCGGTAAAAATCTTCTCCAATACGATTCATATCCCATAAAAGAGGATGTGCGCCTTCATTTCGTTTAAGGACTTCGCTAATGGGAGGAGATACTTTTTGGGAAGCATATTTTGCATCTACGACGAAATCGTAAACCGGAGACCAGGTCCATTGATCGCTGCCTTTTAAGGCATAGCCGTATTTCCAGTACCATTTTCCGGCTTTTAAACTCTGGTGTAATGGATAAACGGCCCAGCGCTGTTCGGCACTGGTGAACGGGTTTTTGGTGAAGTTTTTATCGCTTGCCAGCATCACTTTGTAGCGTACATTGCCAATATTGGGATCTTCCGGAATATCGCTTCCGCTTTCCATTGGGGTTACCATTTTTTTTCCATTGGTTCCAGGCCAAAGCAAGGCAGGAGCATTGGTGGGTACCGTAATTCCGTTTACAGGATAAGGCCATTCACGTACTCTTGAATGTAATTTTTCGGCGGTGAGTTTTAGAATTGCTGATGATTGTTGACTAAAAGCAGGCAGCAACACAAGCGATGCGACTAATGTGAATATTTTTTTCTGAATCATATTATTTTTTCTTTAGACCTATTTATAACCCGGATTGAAAAGGGTCTCCGTTCTTTTTGCACCATTCTTTTAAATAACGACGCAGGGCAATTAGTTCTTTTTTATAGGCCTTGTTTACTGCCAGATTGGTGATTTCTCCCGGATCTGTCGTCAGATTGAAAAGCTGTTCTTTTAAATCGCCTTTGTTGTAAACGATGTATTTGAGATTTTGAGTAATTACAGCACGTCCGCTAATGTTTAAGAGTTCTTCGTTATCGGCAAAATCGGTTTCGATAACCAGAGTATCCCGCAGGATTTGGGTTGGATTGGCTATATTTTTACTGATGTCAATTCCTTTCAAATAGGCAGGTTTGGGTACTCCGGTAAAGCCACAGATGGTTGGAATAATGTCGGTACCATTACAAACCAGCAGCTCATCGGTGCGGGGTTTCCATTCGCCTATTTTTGAAATGATAAAAGGTATTTTAGCAGATTCTTCATAAAGTATTTGTTTTTGATTCCAGCTATGTCCTGCATAGCCGTCACCATGATCGGCCGTAAAAACGATAATGGTATTTTTTTCGATGTTGTATTTTTTCAAAGAGGCAAGTACCATTTCGATGTAACCGTCTACTTTTTCAACTAAGCGGTTGTAGGCCCAGCGGTATTGACGCCATTGATCTGCAGTCCAGTTTACAGAAGGGTAGGTTCTGAAACTTACTTTTTGCTGATCACGGACAATTTTAGGTTCGTACTCGGGAATTTTCCAATTGGCGGGCAATTGCGGACACTGATCGACCGGTGGTGCTTTTTCTAATACATCCATTTTCAGATCTTCATCACGAGCCCATTCGCAAATGTCATGCGGATTTAAAAAAGAGGCGACCAAAAGAAAAGGAGTGTTTTTATTTTCTTTAATGAAGCGCGCACAAAAGGAAGGTGTCGCTGCATCGTTGTAATCCTGAAAACTGGTGTTTTCGATGTACTCAAAACCGTGCTGGCTTTTTTTGGTAGTAGGAACCGGAAGATGCCATTTGCCTACATAGCCGGTTTTGTATCCTCCGTTTTGGAAAATTTTCCCCATCATTAGTAAATCGTCAGGCCATTGACCGTCTTTTTCGGGAGCATTGCCTACGAAGCCAGTTTCAAAAGGCATTTTTCCACTCATGAGGGCGGTGCGTGACGGAGTACATAAAGGCTGAGCACAATAGGCTTTGGTAAAACGGATTCCATTTTGCGCGAGCTTGTCCATTGCAGGAGTCTGAAGATCCTTGTTTCCTGCAATACTCATCGCATCGGCAGTTTGCTGATCGGTCATGATGATCAGGATGTTTGGACGTGCAGTGGTTTGGGCATTGCCGGATAAAGGAATAGCCCCTATGCCCAACAAACAAACAAATTCTATGACTTTCTGTAATATCATATCGGCCTGATTTTTATAGATTACGTTTTGCCTTTTAAATTCTTAAATGCAAAAACGAAGTTAGCTATCAGGCTTTAATTTGGGTTTTGAATTTGTTCAAAATGCTATTAATTTTAGTTAAAACCTTTAATAATGGGCAATTAGTGAGGTGATTCTTAAAAATAACGACTTTAGAGCGACAGAGTGTTTTTGTTTCATTTGTTCTGTGCGGATTTGCTCGCAGAGACGCAAAGGCGCAAAGTTTTTTATGCAGTGCGTTTAGACAATCTACTAAGATCTTTGCGGCTTTGCGCCTTCGTGAGTATATTCTTTTATGTTGTGCTGTATTTCAGATTTTTAAATTTCTGAAAAGCATTAGCACAGGCGCCCAATAATCCCGCTCTGTTGCCCAGATCGGCTGCAACTATACGGGTGTGTGCAAAGGCAATCGGGATGGCAAAGGTTTTGACTCTGTGGGTTAATTCGTCAATATAAAACTGACCTGCTTCGCTAATACCTCCTCCAATGATTACTTTTTGCGGACTGAAGATGTTGACAAAATTGACAATTCCGGCAGCCAGGTAATCAAAATGATGTTCCATGGTTTTTATCGCATGATTTTCTCCGGCAAGGTATTTTTCGATGATGGTTTTGCCGTCAATATTTTCATCTGCGGCAGGATTTTGAGATTGATAGTACTTGATTAAAGCGGTTACAGAAGCGTAGGTTTCCAGACAGCCTCGTCCACCGCAATTACAGGCGATACCATTTTGCTGAATTACTGTATGGCCCAGTTCGCCACCACGATTTTTGAAACCGCTGTACAAGCCTTTATTAATCATAATGGCACCGCCTATTCCGGTACCAATGGTTAGAAAAACAGCATCGGTACTGTCTTTGGCAGCCCCGTAAATCAATTCGGCAAGTCCCATTAAGTTAGCATCGTTATCAATTACAACAGAATGTCCGGTTAAGTCATTTAGAATTTTTCCTAAGGGTAATTGTTCGAAACCGGGTAAGTTAACGCCTCCACCAATGATAATGTCATTTTCAATCAGACCCGGAAAACCAATTCCGATTCCCACAATGGGTTCGTTTAACTGGTCGGTACATTGTGTGATCGCATCGACCATTAAGCTGATGATTTCTTTCTCGGTTCGGGCTTCTTTTAAGGATACTATGAACGAAAATAAAATTTCTCCCAGTTCATTCACAACGCCACATTTCAGTGAAGTACCGCCAATGTCTATTCCAATTGCGTACGATTTAGATAGTTGTGTGTCATTTTTGGTAACCATATTGTTCTTTATTTTTAGTAGTTTTCTTTTCTGTTACAAACAATTAATGCAGAACAAAGTCCTGCATTAACGGTTATAAACTTATTCATTTCTAAATAATGTTGCATCATTTATTTTTAATAATTTGAGTTTTTCAAAATAAACGTCTTTATTTAGTGGGTTGTGCATGATTTTTAAATACTATTTGTCTAATACTTTGGATTCTGACGTGTGATGTTTTTGTTCACATCTGTTTCATTTTGTGGATAAGGGTATAATTCATGTTTTCCGGCTACAAAATTGGTAATTGCCGGGAAGAAATAAGTCGATCGGATTTGTTTGACCGCGGCACTTGTTTCGATCAATTTATCCCCTAAGATTCCCCATCGGATCAAATCGGCTCTTCGCATTCCTTCGCCCGAAAGTTCCCACGCTCTCTCTTGTTGAACGGCTTTTAGGAAATTGTCTTTGCTTAGACCTGTTGCTAAGCTCATTTCGGTTGTAGTTGGTTTAGCTAATAATCTTGCGGTTGCGGTTGCTCCGGTACCTTTTCCGTCTGTAGTAGTAATGGTTACGTTAGGAACAGAGGTATAACCATCGCCGGAACGTAACATCCCTATGGTATTGATTCCTCCTGAAGAAAGATTGATTACTGCCGCTGCCGCATCGGTTCCGCCACCGCCTGTGATTTGTATTAAAACATTGGCTGCATTGGTATATCCGGAACCTTTTGTTTTTAAGTCAACCGCAATTCGACTTCCCTGTATGTCGGCACCAAAGGCTCTTTTACGAACCTGATTGATAGCATCATAAGCAATGGTATTTGGACCTTCGTTTAGTTCGTTTTCTACCTCAGCACGCATCAAAAGCAAATCAGAATAACGCATGATTACCCAATTGATGTGGGTGTATACTCTTTCTGCGGTTGCGTTGGTCTGATATTCTCTGCTCCATTTACCAACGGTCCATCTTTCATCCTGATTGGTGGTTAAAAGCGGAAGTTTGTTCCCCAGATTGTTGATGGAGTAGGTGGCAATGGAAAAATCTCGACGCTGATCGGCAGCATTAAAACTATTGTAAAATGGTTTTGGTACTAAACATCTCGAAATATTGGATGGATAGAAACCGGCTGCTGTTGCCGGACCGTTGAAGTTACCTACCCAGGAGGCATTTCCTAAGTTTCCTGACGGATTATAAAAAGCAACCTGAAAAATATTCTCGGTAGGTTCCAGTACATGCTGACACTGATTTTTAAAAATTTTGGCGTAGGATGGGTTTAGTTTATACGGATTCTGCGCCATAACATCATTGATCTGCTGCTGAGCCAGTTTGTAATAGTCTTTGTAGTTTGAAGGACGTTTCATTGTTCCATCTGCATTTAAAGAATATCCTCCGGCAAATAATGCTACTCTGGCCAGCATGGCTTTGGCTCCCCATTTGTTGATGCGCTCGTCTGTAGGCAGCTGTTCCGGAAGGAGAAGTGAGGCCTCGGTCATGTCTTTGATGATCTGGCTATAAATTTCCTGACGGTCTACAAGAGCTCCTCTTAGATTGTCTCCGGATTGGGAACTTTTCGTTTTAAACGGAACATCTCCCCATAAACGTACGAGTTCGGAATAATAGAAACCACGAAGAAATTTCGCTTCACCCAGGTATCTGTTTAGCTGCTCTTTTTGGGTTGCGTTGCCGTTTGAAAAAAGATCCATTTGAGGAATTCTTTCGATCACTACATTGGCTCTGTCAATTCCTTCATACAATTTACTCCAAGCGGTGTAGAATGTATTGGTTTGAGAAATTCCCTGATAGTGTGCTATCGTTCTCCAGTCATCGGCACCAATTCCACTCATTTGTTCGATATCGGTATCGGCATCAAAAATCAACGAAATGTTCCAGCCATAACTGTCCAGTGACGACATGGTTTCGTAAACTCCAAGAGTAGCCATGTTGGCTTCGTTCGTATTCGAGAAAAAGTTGGCAGTGGTAAAGTAAGAGTAGGGGGTAACTTCCAGTTCTTTGTCGCAGGAATTAAGCGGTAATAAGAGGCAGGCAATACCGGCTGCTATAAGTGTTTTGCGGGAAAATATATTGTTTTTCATCTTTGTAAACTTTAAATTATAGCGAAATATTTAATCCTGTGATAAACGATTTACTTCTAGGGTAAGCACTAAAATCGACCCCTCGGGTAATGGCATTATTGAGTACGCTTACTTCGGGATCATAACCTGAATATTTGGTAAATACATAAAGATTGTAGGCGGTAAAATAAATTCTCAAACTAGAGATTTTAGATTTTTTAAGCCATTCTTTTGGCAAGGTGTACCCCAGACTAATATTGTTGATTCTTAAAAACGAACCGTCCTCAATAATATCGCTGTACAAACGTCCCGTAGTGTTTCCGTTAAAAGCAGGATTGGTTTTACCTTCGTTAAGCGCAGCCAGTTCGGTAGGATCGGTTACACGCTGTCCCGCTGCATTAATAGTAGTCCATCTGTCAGCATAAATCGCCAGTGTGTTTAAGTTGTCCAGATTCAGTCTTGAATTGTTTAATACGTTGGCATTATAAATATCGTTTCCTACCGTAAAATCAAGGAATACGCTCAAATCAATTCCTTTGTAACTAAAGGTGTTGTTCAGACCTCCTGTATATTTAGGATTGGCATCTCCGATGGCAGTTCGGTCCAGATCATTAATTACGCCATCCGGGGTGCCATTAGGGCCGCTGATGTCTTTGAATTTAATAAAACCCGGCTGTGCTACGATATTATCACTTACCACACCTGGTTTTAGGGTGTACGCACTGGTTGTTGCATTATAATCGAAATCATTTACCTGATACAAACCGTCTCTCACGTAACCGTACATGACGCCTACCGGTTTTCCAACCTGTAAAATGTAGTCGTTTCTATCCGTATAACTGTTGGTAATAAGTGAATTTTCACCTTCGCTCAGACTTAACACTTTGGTTTTATTAAAAGCAATATTGAAGGTGGTACTCCAATTAAAACTATTGGTTTTTACGTTTATCGTATTCAAAGTAAATTCGATACCGCGATTAGAAGTGGCTCCAATATTCTGAAATTGTTTTTTGAAACCTGAACTTGCCGGTACACGGGTGTTGTACAGTAAATCCTTAGATCTGTTTTCGTATAGCTCGGTAGTAAGCGCTATTCTTTGCTTGAAAAAACCGATGTCAAAACCAATGTTGGCCGATTTCGTAGCTTCCCATTTTAAGTAAGGATTAGGAAGATTGTTTTGAAATGCCGTAATATTCATCTGATTGTTCAGAGGATAAGATCCTGAATTAAAGATCCCCAAAGCAGCATAATTGGCAATTCGGTTATTTCCGGCTTCCCCATAACTCAAACGAAGTTTTAGATCAGAGAAGACAGGCAATTTCTCCATGAAAGGCTCTTCGATGATTCTCCAGGCTGCAGAAACAGAAGGGAAGTATCCCCATTGATTTTCTGTCCCGAATTTAGAAGATCCGTCAGCTCTTAAAGTGGCAGACAGTAAATATCTGTTTTTGAACGAATAGTTGGCTCTTCCAAAAAAAGATAATATTTTGTCGTCTTCAGCATAAGTAACCGGAATTCCGGCAATGGTACCCAGTTGTAATTTGTCCCAACCCAGATTAACCTCAGGAAAAGCGGTAGCTGAAGTAGTAATTCCTTCGGCATAATTGTAAATGTACTCTTGTCCGATAGAGGCATCAAACTTGTGTTTTTTGTTAAAAGTTTTACTGTACGTCAGAACGTTGTTGTAATTTAATCGGGTACTAATATTGTGCGTCACTCCGCCATTGGCACCACCACTTCTGATGGCTTGGATACCTCTGGAATCATTAAAATATTTGCTTTTCATGCTGTTGTCTGTATAACTTACCAATCCGCGATAGATTAAACTTGGAGTGATATTGTATTGCAGCTGTAAACTCATATTGATGGCTCTGGTAATGGCTTCTCTTTTCTGACTGTCAATGGTAATCAGCGGACTCTGAAATGTTGGAGAATCCTGATTGTCTAACGGATCTACGGTTAAAGTTTTAAGGTCTTCGTCAGATCCTGTTTTTCCAATAGTAGGTCGGTACTGCAATACGTTTTGCAGCATGCTCAAACGCGCATTTCCTCCATCATTTGTCGATAATCCGGTTATTTTTTGGTTGGAGTAGTTGACAATTGCGGTAACCGTAAACTTTTTGCTGATCGAATTGGTTACGTTTAGTTTTGCGATATTTTTTACCGAAGCACTTCCCAGCATAATTCCCTGATCGTTATTCACCGAGTAAAAAGCGTTGTATTTGGTATCATTTTCACCACCGCTGATGCTTAGTTTGTGGTATTGACTTTCCACGGCATTTCCAAAAATCTCATCCTGCCAGTTGATGCCCGGCCTGTCTTTGTAAAGGCCTTCAAGCTGATCATAAGTACCAAATGCACCTACAAACTTCTGCATTCTGGCATCGTCCGTCGCAGCCTCATATAGTAATTGGGTGTATTGGTAAGGATTCATTACCGGAAGGGTTTTGGCAATAGTTTTTATTCCGGCATACGTGTCATAACTTAAAGTGAGTTTTCCCCCCTTTGCTTTTTTGGTGGTTACTAACACCACTCCGTTAGCGCCCTGTGCACCATAGATAGAAGTTGAAGAGGCATCTTTTAAAACGTCTACAGATTCAATATCCATAGGATCTAAAAAGCTTAATCCTCCGGTTTGGGCTACGCCGTCGACAACATACAGAGGTTCGTTGCTTTGCGTAATCGAAGTTCCACCTCTGATCCTAAGAGAAGGTTCAGATCCGGGCGTACCGTCAGACATGGTCACCTGCATACCGGCAATACGACCTTGTAATGCCTGTGCCACATTTTGGACCGGAATTTTGGACAATTCCTGTCCTTTAACAGAAGAAATAGCTCCCGTAAGGTCTTTTCTCGCTTTGGTTCCGTAGCCTACTACAACTACCTCATCAAGATTGTTCGCGTCGTCGAGTAGTTTAATATTGATAAGCGTTCTGTTTTTTACAGCTTCTTCTTTAGATTTAGTTCCTATGAACGAAAAGACTAAGATCGCATTTGGTTTTACCTTAATTTGATAATCGCCATCCATGGCAGTAACAGTGGCATTTTTGGTTCCTTTTTCAGAAACAGTTGCTCCGGGCATAGGCATGTTCTGAGCATCGGTTACCACCCCTTTTACGGTAATAATATCCTGCCCGTACATTACTTTGCAGGTGGCAAACAGCAAAAATAAAAATAGAGTCCTTTTCATAATTTTTTTTTGACCGGAATAAGAGTAACCTTATTTCCTAAATTGATGTTATATAAGTTGATATCAGATCTTGCCAGATGAATTCATCATCACTCTTTTGCCTTATTGTTCTTATGACTTTTGAGCGAGCTCGACCGAAATTCCGAATTACTGTTGTAATAAGTTTGGGATCAATTGCTGTTGCATACTCTTGTTTGACAAATCGCCTTCTTTATTTTAGGAGCGAAAATTATAACAATTTATTAACTCCTTAAATTCGCAGCGGGATTTTCCGCCTGACAATTAAAAATAGATTCTGTAGTTTCTGGTTCATTTTTTTGGAATTGGTCATGTTTTTTTGATTTAATAAAAACAAATATATAAATCGACTATAGAGGACAGTTTTGAAAATGTCCAAATTACTATTGATTTTGATGAATGGAGTTTTTAAAACCCTTGTTATTACTGGTATAATCAGGTTTTTAGAACGTTTGTTCGATTCTGTTTTTGGTGTAAAAGCACTGTTTTTACTACATTGTTCCGTGATCATTTGTGTTGGGCAAAAGTTAAATTAAAGGCAATAACAGATTAACGAAAACGATGTAATTTTTACAGAATATAGGAGGGAAGTAAAGTAGTTTGCTTTCTCTTTTTCAGATAAAACTGATAAAAGTATTGCGAACATTTATTTTTTGAATAGGAATTGGACGATAGATTCATCGTTATTTAGAAATTGATGGGGAATTTAATCGGAAGCTTTATTTGTTTGTGAAATAGATGCCGCTCCGCTGGAGCTTTACCTGTCGTGCGATTATAAAATTGTTATAAATATTTTACTTCTGTGGAACTGTTTTTTTCTGGTTAGATTAATGGAGGTGCGTTTAAAATAAAGTCCCAGAGGGATTTCATACTTATAAAAAAAACAATGTCTTATAGGTTAGAACCCCAGCGGGCTGGTAATTTTTATATGTGCCATTCCTACGGAATTCAAATGTTGTGTTCCTTTTACATTCAACGGATTAAAATCCATTGCTACAATATGAGTCGTTCCTCCGGAACTATTGAAAAAGAGCCTTAGGCTCGGTCTATTTTGTAGGGATGGATTTTAATTCATTTAAAAATAATTTCGCACCGAATATTTGAATTCCGTAGGAATGGCACATATTATCCGGTAATCATGGTGTCAAAACATAAAGCCCCGGAAGGCTTCATATTTATAGAAAACAGTACCCCCAACGCTAGAACCCCATCGGGGTGGCAGATTATGACGGATGAAATAGGAATGAAAAAACTGATAAAAAATTGGGGAAGAAGGAATTATCCGGTAATTAGTAGGTCCAAAAAAAAAAGCGCCTAAAATTTAGACGCCTTTATAATACATAATATTTTGAAAGAAACTAGAAAATCTTAATCATTCAGATTTGTTTTTACCTCACTTTTTTTACCATCAATTTGTAAACTCATATCAATAATTCCTTTTTCGAAATTATTAACCTTATTCATCTTAATACTGATCTCCGGAGCTTTAGTTCCATCATATGGATAAACTACCGTAATAAAACTTTGTGTTGCAGCAGTGGTTTTTGCTTTTTCAAAAACAAAAGCCGGGCGTGCAATTTCTTTGGCGTACTGATAGGAAACTTTGCCTTCTTCTTCGTTTAGTGTTACTTTGTCGGTATTTAAGGATTGTATCAAAAGATTGTTACCGTCTTCGTAAGTGGTCGTAACACTATTGTTCGTTTTATTGAAAACGGGTTTGCTGTCTTCTTTTAATTGAAAATGAACGCCTAAGTTTCCGCTAGCTTTTCCAATCGCTTTATCAAGAATCAAAAAGTACTTCTGATCTATAAAAAGAATGGTGCGTTGGTGGTTTAAGTCAGTATAACTTGGATTGGTATAGGTTAATTGATCTAAGTTTTTAGAGGTACTCCATTTGTTCTCTTTGGCTTTGGTAATGACCATGTTTTGATTGTCGAGTGTTAACGTACTGTGTACTTTGGTTTGGCGGAACCAGTTTCTCATTTTAGTTACCTCAGCATCTCCGCTGTAAATATAACAGCCCGTGTCCGGTGTAAAATTGCGTCCTTTTACCCAAAGTTCAAAAGTACCATTATCCGGCTGCGCATGAAATTCAGCAGAAGGCCCCGCTTTAACAATCATCACAGTCGATTGATCGTTCCATCCGTTTCTAAAAGTATAAAAACCTCCGTCTGATAAAGCTTGGGATTTATAGTTGGGTAATTGTCCTTCGGCACCAGCCGTACCTAAATATTTCAAAAGCCCGTTTTCGGGAAACATTTTTGACCAGCTTAGAAATTGCTTTATTCTGCCGTTTTTATCAAAGATCCAGGAATCGCCAAACATAGGAGTACTGTAATCAGGAAAGGAGATATTGGCCGTTGCAACCATCATTTTTTCGATTGTTTTGCTGTAGGTTTCGGGAAATTCCTTTTCGACTCCGGCCATTTTAGCCGATTTATACGCTTTTAAAAAGATATCAATACAGGCAACATGATAGATGGGTGAAAGTTCCCATTGCACTCCATCAGGAAGAACTTGTAATTTGATTTCACGATTGAGTATTTCAATTCCGCTTTTGCGCCATTCTTCTGCTGCTTTGAGTTCCGGAAAAGAAGCTCCTGCTCCCAAAACGCGCTGTGCTTCAAATAATAAATGATTGCCTTCTTTGCTGTAATTTTTAGGAATATAGGCCGTCTGCTTTGAAAAACTGTTTAGGAATTCCATCAGAAAAGCGGGCGTGAAATTCGGTGAAACTACAAACAGGTTGAAGGTTCCGGGAAGACTTTGTATGCGCTCTGATACTTCTAATGGACGCCAGGCAATCTGATCGTTTTCTTTCGAACGCCCTAAAACGTTTTTTCTCTCCCAATCACGAAACTGGGAAACCCATTCTTTGGCATATTTTTCATCGCCGCTGCTTCTGTAGGCCATTCCCATAGGTTGCCACCAGGTTACACGATGCAGCTGCCAACGTACTTCATTGTCTTTTACAGGCCAATAATCCCAGTTAATATCGGTTCCGTAATCAAAATAGCCATAACCTTTGTGAGGCTGAAACTGATGCAACAAAGCATTATCGGCCTTTAACTGATTGGCTTTTCCAATATCTTTCCCTCTAAATCGGGCTTCATCGCCCACATTAAAATCAGGATTTTTGATATTTTTTCGCTCGCGGTAATACGTAAGCAAGGCTCTTGCAGCTTCATCGTATTTGCCAGAATTGTACAGCTGATTTACTTTTTCCAAACCGGGATAATGAAGGTTGACAACATCAAAACTTTCTTTTGTCAGTTGTTTTTCCTGTGCATGAGTAAAATAAGCGGTGGTAAATAGCAGTAATAAGGTTATTGTTTTTTTAAGGTTTTTCATTAGTATTTAGTTATTGTTTTTTTAATTCCAAATTCAGTTAATCGTTTATTGTTTTATTAATTTGACGGTTTTCTTTTGTTTGCCCTGACGTATTTCGGCAAAGTATATTCCGGGAGTCCAGTCACTGCCCAGAAAGATGGTTTGCCCGTAATCTGATTTTAGGATGTTGACACGTTTTCCTAAAGTGTCGAACACATTTACAAAAATAGTCTGTCCGGGCTCAGCTGTAACATTGATTTTAAAATCAGATTGTGAAGGGTTGGGAGCAACAATTACGGTTAAATCTTTAGAAGCGTGCTCCGCCGGATCAGGAATAGCCAATGCGGATGATTTCACGAGTTCGGTTTGAATTGTAAGTCCGTTAATGGTATTGAAGGTCACTTCTGTATTAGCACCATTGATAGTGGTGGTTATATTGGAAGTTGGTGCGGCCAATTCCCACTGACCTGCCAACGTTAGTTTTACCGGATCTGCTTGTGCCACTCTGTTTAAAATTGAGTTTTGACTGCTAATCTGACTCCAGGTATAAGTTTCATTGGGAGCCAACAACCCTAAGTTTGGATTGGTCAGACTGACTTTTAATCGGTTTCCGTTGTCTGTTTTTTGAGTCATCACAGCGGCCGGTTTGTTTACACTCACCACTACATCATAAGTAAATATAGTATTTGGAGTAAAAATAACATAACCAAATAGGGCATCCGGCAGGTATTGTACAATGTGTGCCTGACTGTTTTGATGGTAGATTTTAAAGTAAGAAGTAAAATTAGCTGCCAGTTGTTGTGTAGCGGTCTGTCCGCCCTGTAGTACGACCGCATATTGAAATTTGGCGGATACTGGTGCGCTACCATGATTGATAAAAGCAGTAGTAAAATTACCGCTCGTATTGGTCGTATTACTGTTATTTCGGGAGTTTTGCTCGAGTCGGTTAACAGTTATGGCATCGGTATTGCTCGAATTGGCAGGAACAACGTAGCCATTGCCTAAGGCATCTGTCGCCCAGAAGGCTCCCGTTTGGGTAAGTGTATAAGTATTGCCTGTAGTAGCTGTACCATTAACATAAGTGGCTGTTGTCGTATTGGCGAGCGCAGTTTGAAACAGAGTGGTATGAATAGGGTAGGTTCCGTTTGTATCTCTGATATTAGAACCCAGACAAAGAATCATATTTTTAAAGAAAAAATTAGATTTTAGGGCCGTCATTCCGGTAGCCGAATTATAATCTTTATAATCCATACCAAAAACACCGTTGTTGTCTAAAGAACCTACTGCCAGAAACGATTTTCCGTTCATTTCCCTCATAGTGCCTGTTTCAAGTACGTTTAACGGAAGGTAGGCAACCGTTGTTCCGGGAAGATGCGACCAATCCCAGCCATTTTCAGAATAACCGTTTGAAGCTCGGGTCACAGGAGCACCGGTGGTCAGTAAATCCATAGCGCCTGCAGAGGTGTATCTGCCAAAAACATTTTCTGAGGCCGAATCCTCAAAATGCCAGATGTGTTTATTGGTTCCTTTGATGCTTGCCTGAAAGCCATTGTATTTGTGAACGCTCAATCCGGCAAAGGGAAAATTAAATTGCCCGTCGGTTATTTCCGGAAGAGGGCTAAGTCCCGAGTTTAAAGTCTGCAGTATGTCAATAACACCGCCTGGTGTATAGACCAATGTGATCGATAGGGCATTTTGTCTCAGTAAATTAGTATTAGCGGTTGCAGAAAGGTTCCAAAGGCGGACAAATTCTCTCCCTGCTTCCAGATTGGCTACAGGATCGGTTACATATAAAAATGCCAGTGCAGGTCGTAAGTCGTTAAGCGCATCAGTGTTGGTGAAGAATCTTCCGGCGAGCCCTAAAGGCATTTCAAAACCTTTACTGAATTTGCTGTAGTTTAAAATGGCATTTTTTAAGTTGCTTTGTGCTTCGGCATTTAATTCATAGGAGGTGTTTTTGAGCATCATATTCATAATCGAAGACTGATGCAGCGCTTCTACTCCGTACGAGTTGGAATAAGCACCTCTGTGATGATAGGTAATAAAATCAGGCTTAATACAATCGTTCCAGCCATTGCTTATTTGGAGTGCATTGTCAATAAAACGTTTCAGAAAATCCATATCGGTGACTTTTGTAGTTGAAGCATCGTCCTGAGCCAGTACATAACAAAATCGCTGCTGAATGGAAGAACGGATAACGTCAGAATTGAAACCGGGATTGGTGAAGTTGAAATTAGGGTAATCCGGAGAAATAAAAGCGGTTAAAGTTTTAAGCGCTCCTAAATGATGTGTAAATTCTCCGACGGCGACCAGTTCGTCTTTCATTAAAAAAACGGCAGTAGCATATCCTGACGAGCGTAGACAAACACCATGGTGACTGGTGATAACTTCTTCGGTTTCGGGCACAGAGACATAACCAAAATTAGCAGTGTTGCTAATGCCTTTTGCTTTCATATAGTTGAAAAGTGCCAAAATAGAATCGCGCAATGTTGTGCTGTGATAATCGGGATTAGGACTTGTGGCTGACCCTTTTAACTGGTACAAAAAGACTAAGCGTATTAGTTTTTGTTCAACCAAAACCTGATACGCAGTCTGGTCGGCACTGACGGTAAAATTCCATGCTGGACCCGGATTAGCAAAGTCATATGCTGAAAGGTTTTTGGCGGCTATACCATTAGTAAGGTAACGACTGTATCTTTCTTTGACTTCTGTTTTAGAATAATCGAGATTCTCCCCTGTGAGCCAGTTTCGATATTTGACGGCAATCTCGTTTACAACACTCAACTGAGCGTACGAAAAGTTAAAAACTAAGGCTATTAGCCCGACGGATAAAAGCATTTTTTTGTGCATAAGAGTGGTTATTAATAGATTAGTGGTTAGTAATTTATTGTATTCTTAGCAACTAACCCGCAAAACTTCCAACGGTTAGAATCGGAGGTTTTGCGGGTTCATAATGAAGTTGATTTGGTCAGGAAGTTACTTTGAAAAAATATCAGTGGAAATATTTGTTGGGAAATTACTGATTATTTTGTAAGTTTTTTCTTTTTTTTTAATTTTATCCAGAAGAACTTCATGTTTTGTTTTTTTTCGCAGACAGGGTATTGCACGAACTGTTTACTTTTAGATTTCTATTTTTTTAAGAGATGCATATCTTTTTAAAGCTTCCAGATAATAATAATCGGCATAGTCAAGAGGAGTGTCAATCTCTGAATTGTATAAAAAAGCACCCACGCTGTGTTTCAGTAAAAAATAATTGTTTTCACCCGGTTTTGCGAGATAAGCATCAGACGATAAAGATTTTAAAATGTCTTCGGCATAGTTCATATATTTTTTGCCATCTTTAACCTGAGTGCTCAAATCGAGCAATGCCGAAGCAATTACGGCTGCTGCCGAAGCATCTCTGGGAGCAAGTTCAGCAGTGTCCATGGCATTGTGCACATCAAAATCCCAAACCGGTATTTTGTCTTTTGGCATACGAGGATGATTCATTAGAAAGGCAGCAATACTTTCGGCCTGTTGTAAAAATTTCGGGTTTTTGGTATTAGCATAACACATCGTATATCCATACAATCCCCAGGCCTGACCGCGTGCCCATGCCGATTCGTCGGT
Organism: Flavobacterium sp. N502540; assembly: GCF_025947365.1. Classification (NCBI taxonomy): domain Bacteria; kingdom Pseudomonadati; phylum Bacteroidota; class Flavobacteriia; order Flavobacteriales; family Flavobacteriaceae; genus Flavobacterium; species Flavobacterium sp. N502540. The sequence goes on along the minus strand of NZ_CP110012.1, from coordinate 316,755 downwards.
AACACCCTGATGTGTTCCTTTACGCAATACTTTACCCGTTTTCGGATCGTAATCGACCAAATGATAAGAGCTGTAGTCTTTTCTAAAATGGTTTTTTATGGTCGTCAGAGCATGGGTATTGGCTGCAGTGGTATATTCAGGTTTGTTAAAGGCGCTGGCACTCCAATACAAATATTCAAGGTTCATCATATTATCGATAATCACCGGATAATGCAACCACTCAAAATCCCAGGAACGAATAGCTCCAACTGTTGGACTAAAACGGGCGTAGAGATTTGCTGCTCCGTCAGCTAATGCCGGAAGATAAATTTTGTCATGAGTGATTCTGTAAGCATTCCCGTAAGAACAATAGAGCATAAAGCCCACATCGTGTGTGTTTTTGATATTTCGAATAGAATCCAAAGCAAGTGTAAACTTTTTAGCCTCTTCAGCCAAAATTTTGTCACCTGTAAGCTCGTAGCCGTACCATAAACTTCCCGGAAAAAAACCGGTAGTCCAGTCGGTTAAGCCCGCCAGTCTCACAGTTCCATCAGGATTTACGGAACGCGGATTTTTCCCCGGTTTGTAAGTCTGTGCCGCTTTGTTTAGCTGGAAGCGAATGGTTTCGGTTGTTTTTTTAAACCAAACCAAAGATGGATCTTCTTGTTTGAGATTGGCAAAGGAGTTTATGGTAATAGCAAAGACTGCTACTAATAAGCTTAGGTTTTTTTTCATTGTGTACTCTTTTAGATTTATGATCTGTTTGTTCTAATGCTTTGATAGAGCGAAGTTAGATTTGAGATTGAAAATCGTCTTTCAGTTTTTATCATAAAACTTTCAAATTTGTGTAAAGAGTCTGTTTTTTACAGAATTAATGAAGGTTTTGAGCTGCTCGGTTTAGGGGGCTGAGTAAAATGTGATTTTGAATTTTATCGAAGTCATAAAAAATAGGTTTATAGGTGTTGAAGCATTAGCCACAGATTAATGGATTAAAATGATTAGCAAAAATCTGCTAACCTGAGGGATAGCAAACGGGTTGACTAATCTCCTGAATCTGCGTGAAAAAAAATATACACAACAGTTTACCTATCGATTAATTACATAATTTTGAAAATAGTAAACCAACACTATCGATTCTTTTGAGCAAAACTGCCATACCCACTTTGTCTGTTTTAAATATACTTGGCGAGCAAACGTTCGGCATCACCTTGTTTCGGCACAGTGTAAAAGGACGTAACGAATTCGAGCAGCCTCATAAACACGATTTCTACCTTGTTTTTTTCGTAGAGAACGGTTCCGGATTTCACAGCGTGGATTTTAAACAAACCAAAGTAGCCGATTATCAAATTCATTTTGTAGGATCCGGACAGGTACACAATTGGTCACTCGATGTCAATACCAATGGCTTTCAGCTGATGATTTCGCCTGAAATAATGACTGTTTTTTCCAATTTGTCGCAGCTGCCTTTTTTCGGACAGAGTTCACCATTTTGTCTTTCCCTGGATAAGATTGGATTTCAGAAAGTTAAAAGCCAGTTGGAGGAAATAGAATCAGATTTGCTTAAAGACGATCTATTGACCAAAGAAATAGTGTTGTTAAGATTGCACCTGCTGTTTAAAGTATTGCAAAAAGAATACGTGTTGCAGTTTCCCGATCATGATGTTGCGGCCAAATCAGAAAAAATTATAAAAAAGTTCAAGACACTGATTGAAGATCATTTTACTACCGAATTTTCGGTGAATTTTTACGCCGGTGAATTGAATGTGACGTCCAATTATTTGAATATTCTTTCTCAAAAATTCCTGAACAAATCTGCCGGCGATGTTATTAAAGAGAGAACCATTCTGGAAGCCAAACGATTGTTGATTAGTACTGACTTATCTGTAAAAGAGATTGCTTATCAGTTAGGGTTTAGTGATAATGGCTATTTTGCCAAAGTGTTTAAAAAGTATATCGGAAAAACACCGACCGATTTTAAGGAAAATTATAATCTGTACCATTCTTATCATTAATCTTCCTGCTCCGGTTTTAAAAAATTAAGTGAATTTTGCAGTTCACCATTATTTTTTGAGGGCTAATTTCTCAGGAATATTTTACACTATTAACCGATGAGCGACAACAAAATAAACCGAAAGCAATTTTTAAGAATGGGAGCCGCAGCAACGGGAGCTGCCTTGTTTTCCGGAATAAGCAATACTGCAATGGCACATTCTCTGGAAGAGCCTGAAAATAGTATAGCCTCTGCTAAAGAATATATTTTAACCAATGTAAGACTGGAAGACAGTTTTGAGTATAATGAAAAGAAAGAAGTAATTGCGACCAAAACCAGTTTGTACAATGTACATATTGCAGATGGGAAGATTAAAAATATTACAACCGACAAACCCGAAGGGAAACTAAAAAAAGTAGATGCTAAAGGTCTTTTGATGCTTCCGGGATTGCGCGACATGCACATTCATATTGATAAAACTTTTTACGGCGGAAAATGGAATGCTGCTCCCAGAAAAGGATTTACGGTAAAAGATATGATCACTCTGGAACAAAAGATAATTCCTGAACTGCTTGTCGATTCTCAGTACAAAGCAGAGCAGGCTATTCAGTTGATGAAAAGTCAGGGGAGCTATTTTGCCCGTTGCCAGTGTAATATTGACCCCGTGAGTGGATTAAAAAGTCTGGAGCATTTGTTGAAGGCATTAGAGAATAATAAAGAAAGTTTTGGATGGGAGATTGTGGCTTTTCCGCAGCACGGAATTTTATATTCGCAATCAGAATCTTTACTAAGAGAAGCTGCAAAAATGGGAGTAGATTTTATCGGCGGTCTTGACCCTACAACGGTTGATGGAAATATGGAAAAATCGCTCGATACTATGTTTCAGATTGCATTAGACCACAATAAAGGAATCGATATTCATTTACACGAATCGCCACCTTCAGGGAAATCAGCGATAGAATACATTATCAAAAAAACCGAAGAGAACAAGCAATTACAAGGGAAAACTTATATCAGCCACGGTTTTGCACTGGCCAGAATGGATCCGAAAGATTTAGAAGGAATTGCCGAAAAGATGGGAGCACTGGGTATCGGAGTTATTTCTACAGTACCGATGGGAAAAACCATCATGCCTATTCCGACTTTAAAGAAGTACGGTGTGAAACTGATGACAGGTACCGACAGTATTGTAGACCACTGGATGCCTTTTGGAACCTGCGATATGCTGGAAAAAGCAAAATTATGTGCACAGCTTTACGGTTGGACAGACGAGTACAATTTGAGCCGTGCTTTGCATATCGCCACCACAAACGAGGTGTTGCCGCTTAACGATGCAGGTGTACGCGTATGGCCGGCAGCTGGAGATGATGCGCATTTTATTTTGGTAAAAGCAAGCTGTTCTGCCGAAGCGGTAGCTCGTTTACCAAAAAGAGAAGGCGTGTTTTTTAAGGGTAAAATGATAGCAGGACAAATGACCGGTTTGTAAAAAAAATTGAAAGCGTATTTCTTACTATCAATAGACTGACCAGAACAGATACAGTTGCCTGTGAAAGAATAATAGTTTGGATTTTATATTTAATCTGAATTACAAATAAAAAAACAATCAGTACATTTTGTCCTGATTGTTTTTTTGTTTGAAATCGATATTGAATTTATGATGAGTTACCTCAGCATAAGAGTTTAGCGTAATTTTTTATATACTATTTACCATTTGATGTACATACTGCCCCAGGAAAATCCTGCTCCAAAAGCCGTAATAACAAGATTATCTCCTTTTTTGAAATCGTTTTTGAAATCCCAAAGACATAACGGGATGGTTGCCGCTGTAGTGTTACCGTATCTTTGAATGTTTACTTTAAACTTCTCAATAGGAATACCAACTTCTTCACTTACTGCCTGAATGATTCTTAAGTTAGCCTGATGAGGGATTACCCAGTCTACCATATCCGGAGTCAATGACGCTTTTTCCATTAGTTCTTTCGAAGTACCGCTCATGTTTCTCACGGCGTGTTTAAAAACGGTTCTTCCTTCCTGATGTACAAAGTGCTGTTTGTTTTGAATGGTTTCTTCTGTTGTTGCCAAAAGGGAACCTCCGGCACGTACAGAAAGGAATTCGGCACCTGTTCCGTCAGTTCTGAAAATGTTTTGATGAATACCACGACCGTCTGTAGTAGGCTGTAAAAGTACAGCACCAGCGCCATCGCCAAATAAAATACAGCTGTTTCGGTCTTCATAATTAACGATCGAACTCATTTTATCGGCACCAACTACGATAACATTTTTATATCTGCCGCTTTCAATAAAGCTTGCACCTACGGAAAGTGCATATAAAAAGCCGCTGCAGGCAGCGTTAAGGTCAAATCCCCAGGCACTTTTCAGTCCTGCTTTTTCGCATACCAAACTGGCAGCGGGAGTAAGAATATGATCGGGTGTTGATGTTGCTAGTATCAGACAATCAATATCCAGAGGATTTATATCATAATTTTTTATTAGATCTTTAATGGCGAAAGAAGCCATATCTGAGGTTGCCAGTGCCGGGTCATCCAATATTCTTCTTTCTTTTATGCCTGTTCGAGAGGTAATCCACTCATCTGTTGTATCTATTCTTTTTTCTAAATCAGTATTGCTTAAAACCGTTTCCGGTACATATCCTCCAATAGCAATAATGGAAGCCTTTGTTGTATTCATTGAATTTTTTGTTTCTCTTTTAGTGTTCTTTTAATTTTGACTTTCGGCCCAAAACCTTTCTCCAGTCCATTTTACAAGAGTTTTTCGAAGAATATGTAGTACGAGGGGCATCTTCATTTACAGGGGCGCAATTTAACAAATATAAAGATGCAAAAATCTCGGGATTTGTTAATTTACTTTTAATATTTCTGTTTCACTTCATTATTAATAAAATCAAATCCTGTTTTGAATGATTTTGTTTCAGTTCTTCAATGTTTATGAAAAAGCAATCCAACTGAACTTGTTATTGGTCGCAAAAATGTTTTTTTGTTACGGTTCGATTTAAAAAAGTAAAGAATGTTTAAGATAGCATTCTTTTAATGAATGAATGAGATTTGGTCTCATTCATTGTCAAAAGTGTAATATGAACTAATTAACTCTTGTTTTTATAAAGATAATTCTATCTTTACGGCCAGATTCAGGTCTGTTTTTTCTTTAGAGAAAACAGTTAAAAGGGAATCAGGTGTAAATCCTGAACAGACCCGCTACTGTAAGTTCTGTAAAAGTCTTTAACGTTACTCATGCCATTGCCCCGCTTTGCGGGATGAGAAGGCTGTTTAAAGATGGAACAAGTCAGGAGACCTGCCGGAATCACATAGTTTAAGACTTTCGTGGAATAAAGTTGAACAACAATAAACGGACCTGTTATTTTTTAATGGGATCCTGCCTTATTGCTTTTTTGACGATCACATCCCGAAGTTTATTTAATTAAATCAGTGATGTGTAAGACCAGAAAATTACTTTTATTTCTTTTCGTATTGTTAGCTCCCCTCGTACTTCACTCGCAGACTACTAAGGACAGTCTGAAGGTTTTGAAAGAAGTACTGTTAAAAGCAAAACCTTATCAGGAAGTGATTCCCGTACAAAACCTCTCAGGAATACTGCTTGAAAATTTAGCCAGCCACAATGTTGCCGATGCACTTCGTTATTTTGCCGGAGTACAAATCAAGGATTATGGCGGTTTGGGCGGACTTAAAACGGTGGATGTACGTAACATGGGAACACATCACGTGGGTGTTTTTTATGACGGAATTCAGTTAGGAAATGCACAGAACGGAGTTACGGATTTAGGAAAATACTCCCTCGACGATATGGAATCTCTCACCATGTATAATGGTCAGAAGAGCGAAATATTTCAGTCGGCCAAAGACTTTGCAGCTGCTTCTACTATTTATTTGCGCACCAAACGGCCTGTTTTTGAGAATAACAAAAAGACCAATTTCTTAGTGCGTTATAAAACCATGTCTATCAATTACAATGATCTTTCTTTCAGGTTGGAGCAGAAATTAAGTGATAAACTAAGTTGGAGTGCCAGTTCTGAATACATAAAATCTAACGGAGAATACAAATTCAGATACAAAAGAAACAATCTTGACGGTACTGTGGCTTACGATACCTCAGCTACGAGACACAATAGCGATATAGAAGCATTTCGTTTCGAGTCTGGTCTGTACGGGAAAATGAAGAACGGTACCTGGGATGCCAAAGTGTATTATTACGGTTCCGAAAGAGGAGCACCGGGCGCTATTGTAGAAAATAAGTTTTCGGATGGTTTTAGACAGTACGACAAGAATTTTTTTGCGCAGGGTACTTTTATAAAAGACCTTAGCGAAAGATATAAATTTCAGGCTAAAGCAAAATATGCCTATGATTATACCCATTATGTAGCCAGAGACACCACCAATGTACTGGGTGAAGTGGTTACCGAAGGCGCCCAATCTGACGATAGTTATTACCAACAGGAATATTATTTTTCAGCAGTCAATCTGTACAAGATTCTACCCACTTGGGACGTTTCGTTGTCGACCGATTTTCAGTACAACCGTCTTAATGCGACCAGAAAAGGTATAAAAACCCTGTTCTCTTATCCGGAGCGCTACACCGCTTTGTTTGCGCTGGCAAGTTCCTATAGACTGAATGGTCTTAAAGTTCTGGGTAGTGTTGTGGGAACGTACGTGCAGGAAGAAGTGCGTTACAATGCCAAAGCTCCCGATAAAACAGAATTTACTCCTGCTATATTTTTGGGTTACACACCCTTTAAAGACCACGATTTTAATGTAAGAGCTTTTGCGAAACGGATGTTCCGAATGCCCACATTTAATGATTTGTATTATACGATGGTCGGTTCCAGTACCTTAAGGCCCGAATACATGAATCAGTACGATGTTGGATTTACCTACAATATACCGATGGAGAAAGGCTTCCTGGATCAGTTTTCTCTTCAGGTCGATGGATATTATACCAATACTAAAGATAAAATAATTGCCGCTCCAACCGGAAATTTATTCCGCTGGATGATGACTAATATCGGGCAGGTGAAAGGAAAGGGAATAGAGTCGGCTGTGGATATGAAAATGCATTTCGGCAAAGTAAATCTGACCACTCATTTAACTTATACGTATTCGGAGAGTCGAGATTACACCAAGTTTGCCGGTTTGGAATTATCCTCTTACGGAGATCAGATTCCTTACACACCCTGGCACAGCGGATCCGGAATATTAAATGCAGATTATAAGTCATGGAATTTTAACTACAGTTTTATATATGTAGGAAAACGCTACAACGGAAATGTAAACAATATCAAAATTAATGAAGTACAGCCTTGGTACACCCATGATTTGGCGGTTCAGAAAATGTTCTCTTTTCATCAGTATAAAATAAAAGGAACGATCGAATTGAACAATGCCCTGAATCAGCAGTACGAAGTGATTTATAACTATCCGATGCCGGGCCGTACTTTAAAATTTATAATCAGTATTGCACTATGAAAAAGAGAAGTACCCAATTCCTGCTTAGTTTATTTGTTGCTCTTCTTTTGGTTTCCTGTAGAGAAGAAGAAACTATTTTTCCCTCTTCGGATAAAAGTGTAGCTGCACCCAGAAGTGATGGCAACATAGAAGGTTTTTACCTTTTAAACGAAGGTAATATGGGAATGAACCGTGCCAGTATTGATGTATTCAATTACAGAACCGGAAATTATACCACTGATATTTATTCCGAACGCAATCCAACAGTGGTAAAAGAACTGGGGGATGTAGGTAACGACATAAAAATTTACGGAAATAAAGTGTATGCGGTGATCAACTGCTCCAATAAGGTTGAGGTAATCGACAAATGGTCCGCAAAACGAATCAAAAAAATAGACATTCCGAATTGTCGATATGTCACTTTCTACAAAAATAAAGCCTATGTAAGCTCGTATTCAGGCCCTGTTGCCATTGATCCCAATGCCGAAATTGGATTTGTTGCTGAGATTGACACCACTTCATTAGAAATAAAGCGCAAAGTGACCGTTGGTTATCAGCCGGAACAAATGGTGGTACATAACGGAAAATTGTATGTTGCCAATTCAGGAGGTTACAAAGTACCTAATTATGACCGTACCGTATCCGTTATCGATCTTGAAACTTTTACCGAAATAAAAAAAATTGATGTGGGGATTAATCTTCATAGCATGCAGGTAGACAGCAGAGGTGATATTTATGTGAGTTCGAGAGGTGATTATTACAACACACCGTCTAATCTTTTTGTGATTGACACGAAGACGGATGAAAAGAAAATGCAGCTTGATATTCCCGTTTCAGCAACCTGTCTGGTCGATGATTTGCTCTATTATTACAGTGTTTCGTGGAGCTATCTGACCAACAGTAATAAGGTTACGTACGGAATATTAGATACAAAGACTAAAAAAGTGATTAACGACAAAATAATTACAGATGGTACAGATAAACATATCATGATTCCCTATGGTTTACAGGTAAATCCCGAAACGAAAGAAATATATATTACCGATGCCCAAAATTATGTAGTCACAGGTTACATCTATTGTTTCACTCCCGAAGGAAAATTAAAATGGAAAACTACGGCAGGTAATATTCCGGCACATATTGCTTTTATAACTAAAAAGTAAGTTGTGAAGAGTAAAGAATTAGATGTTACGCTCACTGGAAATTTATTTTGTTGTACCTCAGCAATCATTTGTCATTAAAGAATAAAAATAAAAAAATATGAAAAAAGCCCCTTTCGCATTTTTAAAATGCGCACTAGTTTTAACTCTTTTATTGGGATTTATTTCCTGTGGAACGGATCGGGAAGAAGAAGCGGAAAATGAAAATTTTGGAGAAATACTAAAAGAATCCTATACGATAGATCGTTTTAAAGTGCTCAATATTGATTTAAAATTAAATAGTAATTCAAAATTAACCTGGAGTATTAAAGATTCAGTGATCTCAGAAAGCCTTCAACTGGATTTTATCAGTCCGTATGCAAAGAATTACCCCTTAACGTTAAAAGTGGAGACCAATGGTGTTGTAAAAACATTCCAATCGATTATTAACGTAACAAAAGAAACTGGAAATTATAGTAAATACATCTCTAATGTACTGGAATTTCGTCCCGGAGTCGGCCAGTTTACCAATGAACTTCCCTTATACGCACCGGGAAATACCGAAAGTAATTTGATCAATGCCGCAAAAAAGTCACTTGTTGGTTCTAATGCCAGTATGATTTCTTTAGGAGGGTTTGGAGGGTATGTTGTATTTGGTTTTGATCATACAATTCCAAATGGGAATGGCCGTGATTTTAAAATTTTAGGAAATGCATTTTGGGCTAATGATACCAAGGAAACTCGTTCAGGATCTTGTGAACCCGGAATTATTCTGGTGGCTTACGATAAAAATAAAAATGGGAAGCCCGACGAGGACGAATGGTACGAAATAGCCGGAAGTGAATATTTTAAAAGTACTACCGTGAAGAACTATAGTGTGACTTATTTCAAACCGGATCCTAACAAACCGGCTGTTGCAGGTCAGGATTTTTGGCAGACCGATGTACAGTACATTAAATGGGAAGACAATCAGGGGAATTCAGGATATAAAACCAAAAACGGATTTCACGAGCAAAGTTATTATCCGTTATGGATTTCGGAGGCTTCTTATACCTTGAAAGGAACCCGAATTAAAGATAATTTTTATGATCAAAGTGGTACCGGAAACTATTGGGTAGGTACAGGATTTGATTTTGGTTATGCAGATAATGCACCCAATGGTGACGAAGGTTCTAATATTGACATTTCCTGGGCCGTTGACAAAAACGGAAAATATGTAAAACTTCCCGGAATAGATTTCGTCAAAATACATACAGCAATCAATCAGGAAGCAGGTTGGCTGGGAGAAGTTTCTACAGATGTTGCGGGAGCTTATGACTTGTATCTTAAATAATAAAAAATTAAAATTAAATTGAATATGAAGAAAAATTACTTGTTATTATTGATGTTCTTTTCTGTCGTTTTTATGCGTGGGCAGGTAGTATTGGAGGGCACAATTCTAAATAATAATAAACAAACAGCAGCGAAAAATAAAATTGCCAAAAACACGACTGCTGCGACAACCTTTGATGATATTAAGTATTGGATAGGTACCGGCTCTAATCGGGCAGCATTTGTGGTGCAGTGGAATGATGGTAAAAATACCGATGCTTTAGTCTGGGGATTCAGATGGGAGGGTACCGCCACAGGAGAAGACATGTTGAAAGCCATACTAAAAGCGGACCGTCGTTTTTTCGCTCTCTTGTATAAAGGAACTCAAACAGGATCTTCGGTAGGAGGATTGGGTTTTGATCTGAATGGAATTAAAACGATCGGACTTTATAAAGGCACAGATTATGCTTATCCTCTTTATCCAGCAAATGGTTTTGTGAATACGACTGCTTACGACTTTGACAGCTACACAGCAATAGATACAAACGATCATTGGCAATCCGGATGGACAAATGGAGAATGGACGTATTGGGGAAAAAATCCTGCCGATACTGATTTTACTGCTGTAAGTACGGGGGCATCTGGTCGTATTCTGCAAAATGATTCCTGGGATGTTTGGAATTACGCACCCTCTAAAAATGTGCTTCCTATTGCCGGAACTTTTACCCCGGTTGTACCTTATGTAGAAGCAACAGATTTTACAAATGGATTTTTTATGGTAAACGAAGATTGGTTCGGACATACCAATGGTTCTGTGAATTTTATTAATAAAGACGGAAGTACTAATTACCGAATTTATAGTGTAGCGAACAACAATGAAACCTTTGGCGTGACCACTTGTTATGGAACAATTTACGGAGATAATTTTTATTTTATTTCCAAACAGGCAGCAAGCGGAGGAGATCAAAATTTTAGTCCAGGCGGAAGATTGGTTGTTGCCAATGCAAAAAACATGAAGAAAATTGCCGGATTTGCAAACATTGGAGCAGATGGACGTTCGTTTGTCGGAGTTAATGAAAACACTGGATATATTGGTACTTCAAAAGGTATTTATCTTTTTGATATTGCCAATCTGAAGGTAGGGAGTTTATTAGCAGGCACAGGTACTGCAGGACAGGTTGGTAATATGATTCGTACGTCTCAGTATGTATTTGCAGTAACACAAAGTGGAGGAATGCTGATAATCGATCCTGCTACTAATACTTTGATTAAGACTATTACCGGTAAATTCCACTCAGTAGTTCAGGCCAAAGACGGAAGTGTATGGGGAATTCAGGATCAAAAGCTAATCAATATTAATGCTATAACTTTTACTGTGACCGAATATGCAATTCCAACAACCAAATATTTGGGTTCCTGGGGAGCCTGGAACGCGGGGAGTTTTACGTATAGTACTCAGGAGAATGCTTTGTTTTGGATAAACGCGATCAGTTCTTTTACTTCAGGAACAAAAATTGTAAAATTTGATATTACTTCAAAAAGCTTTAATGAGAATTTTGCAACGATTCCGGGTCAGACAGATGCTTTTAAACAAATCCCTTATGGTGCCGCACTGCGTATTGATCCGGTTTCAGATGAGCTGATTCTCAATACTACAGAAAACGGATTTGGAGCACATTTTCAGAAAAACTGGGTTCATATTTTTGATCGTACAGGAAATCTAACTCAGACAAGAGTTTTAGACGACTACTATTGGTTTCCCGGCACGATCGTTTTTCCGGACAATATCGCGCCTGTGGTGAGCAGTACTTTGCCTTCGGAAGTTTCGATAAAAGAATCAACTGTAATCGATTTAAAAAACATTGTCTCGGATGCTGATAATTTGTCGGCAGCGATCGTGAAATCTGTAAAATCTGTTAGTGATACAGAGGTTGTTTCGGCTGTAATAAATGTGAATGACGAATTAGTTCTGACTCCAAAAACCCAGGGTACTGCAACAGTGGTGATTCGTTTTAATTCCAATGGTAAATGGGTTGAAAAATCAATCATTGTAAATACAACAACCAATTTAGGTACCGGTGAATTCACGAAATTAGAACTGGCAGTTTATCCAAACCCGGTTTCAGATGTATTGAACATTAGAACAGAAGATGAGGTGTTAAAAGTAACTGTCTATGATATTTCAGGCAAATTAATTAACGCTCAGATCAATAACAATCAGATTAATGTTAGAGATTTTGCCAATGGTATGTACATCATCAATATAGTGACTGATAAAGCAAACTATGTTCAGAAATTTATTAAGAAGTAGGTTTAAAATGTGAGATGTAAAATGTATAAATATAGCCCCTCTTACGGTTTTGTAAGAGGGGTTTTAATTTTATAACAGTTACTTCGATAGTTATAAAAAAATCATGGATTTTTATAAAAATGAACGGAGTATACTAAATCTATTCTTCAACATGGTATCTGGGGTCAATCGTGATGAGGATTCTTTTGAAAAAAAATATAAATTTAAGGTTTTTGAAAAAGTGTACGATTTCCGGTTATTTTATAATACGCGCCTGAAGGAAGATTAGTATCTTCATCTGCGGCTGTATCACTTGTATAAATTGGAGGAGTTAAATAAACAAAAAATCCGTTTTCGTCTATGTAAAATCGTAATGTTTCTATCTGCATGTCAGTTCCGGAAATCGTTTTTTGGCCAGTGTAAAATTCGATGCTGTTTTTTCCCGTACCTTTACCTGTTCCTGATTTAAGGGTTAATTTGCCGCCGTTTAAATCGTTGGTTCCTAGTGAATTGGTATTTAATTTAAAGATATTAGATTCGTACAAGAAACTAAACATTGTCATATTGTTGCCTGAGGCAATTCCTCGCCAAGATCTATTTGTTTGATTCAATGCTATGAAATTAGCAGTTCCTGAGAAACGCTTATATATGTCTCCATTAGATACACAAGCATATATATCGCCGTTATTTGTTGAACATATTCCATTCCAGGCTCTTCTTGTTTGACCCAATGCAACGAAATTATCAATTCCTAAAACCCTTACATAGATATCACCATTATCAGTACATGTATAGATATCACCATTAGGGGCACTACATATACCAGTATAAGGTCTATTTGGTTCTGGTAAAGCTTCAAAATTTCCAATTCCTCCTGTTTGCAGATATATTTTACCACCGTTACTTGTTATGTAAACATTTCCATTTCGAGCTACGCAAATAAAAGTTTTAGTTGCGGATGGGAATGATATATTCATGACATTGGCAGTTGATGTTCCAACTTTTTTGAAAAATATACCGTCATAATTCGTATAATATATTTCATCATTCGGGCCACCACATATTCCAGTACATTCTTGTCCAGTACCTCCAGCACGAAATCCAAGAGAAGTAAATAAATTACCATTATCAGAAGAATAAATATTCATATTCCAACCAGCTATATAGACTTTGCCATTATAACCTGAACCTATAACTCTGTAATTTGATATTGGATCGGAAGTTACGGTAATATTTGGATTTAAAGTATAGTTAACAGTGCTGCCGGCAGCTACAGAAAGTTCTCTCCCTACTGTAGTACTATCAGACAATTCAATGCCAATTGTTCTGTTTGAATTATAAGATAGAGTAATGTCTTTTGTAGGTATGTTAACAGTATCGATACCAAAATAATCTCCATTGTCAGTTAATCTGCTCTGACGTATCTCGTTTGCGGAGTTATATTTTGTTAAGCGATTTTGGAGACCGCTATTTATGATGGTAGCTGGCAAATCAGATGTCATTGCTATCGTTCCACTTTTATCAGGTAAAGTGTATGTTCTAGAAGCTGTATTAATATTTGTAAAGAAAGAAGAAAAAGTATTAGCGACATTTCTCAGACCAAATTTTCCATTTAGAAAAGTTTTGATTCCTGATACAGATTGGTCTGTATCAGTTGTCATGTCTCCTAAAATTACATCGCCAGTACCAAAAATGGAATTCCCGTTTATTGTTTTGAACAAATTTTTAAAGTTTGTCCACGAGATTATGCGAGTTAATTTACCCGCGAGAAAGTGAATTTTATCAGTATCAGAAATTGAGCTTACTGTTGTTAATGTGTTTTGGAATGTGCCAAAGTTTACATCAGTTAGCATATCCTGTTTTTCAGAAATTTTACTATCTATTTTTGGAATCGTATAGTAATTATTATCCAACTTTGATATTACAGAATTAATATCATTTTTTAAATGTTGCGCTGTTCCGTTGTAATCACCTTTATCTAATTTTTTTTCAAAAGTAGTAGCATGAGCGTTATCGTCTGTGATATGAGCGTCAAACTGAGATTGATCCGTTTTTGTGTCTAAAGTTGTGGTTAAATTAGAAATAGAGGCTTGTGGAATCGGCTCATCTTTATGCCAAAAGCTTAACCATGTAGCGTGGAATTGCTTTTGTGTAGGCTTTGATCTGGTTTTGAACCAGCTCAGAATAGTATTTATATTTGTTGCCATTATTTATTATTTGTTTTATTTTTTTTCTGTTTAAAAGTGTATTGGATTATTCTTCAACATGGTATCTGGGGTCAATCGTGATGAGGATTCTTTTGAAAAGCTGTATCAAACGATTTCTTATCGATTTTAAGATCAAGGTCATGGCATCGAAATTTTCTACTTCTTTTTTTGTTTTTATGGCTATAATATTACTGATGATTGAAATGCCATCGCTTACGATCAACAAGTCCATTACAATGGTGACAAACCATTTGAAGTTGTAATTGAGTCCTTTGCTCATTAACGCCAAAGCTGTTGGGATCAACAATACGGCCAGTTTGGAAACAAATCCCAGAGCCAGTTTTTTAAAACTAAAAGGATTATTTAATACGATGGTTTTGACAATGCCTAAAAAAGTATCCAATACCATTAAATAAAACAGCACTTTCACAATTTCTGCATCCATTTCCAGGTAAATAAAAATTCCATAAAGCAATAATTTTAATTCATTTGAATATTCTGTAATTCTATGCATCATCATAGGTTTAGGGTTGAATTAATCTTCTACTATAGACTTTTTGGCATGATCAAAATCAATTACGCCAAGCAGATTGGTAAATCTCTTTCCGAAAATGGATAAGGTATTGTCTCTTTCGTTTTCGCCTAAATTGTCGCTGATCGTTTCCTGAACGACGCCAAATTTATGGACGGAAGTGCTCGTAATAAAGTTGTCGTTTAATAAAGCCCCAGCAACCATATTCCCACTGATATCAATACTTAAGCTGAGTTTTCTTAAATAGCTTAGAAAGCCTTTCCATTTGATGGCGGCATAGATAAAAGAAATGGGGTAAACGCCAAAAGAGCAGATTAAGGCAAATGTAAAGAGGATCCATTCGGTGTAATGTTTTTTCGAAATAAAAAGGATTGGTAGTATAAGGATGGCTACTTGTCCCATGATCAGGATGGTTATCAAAAGCCACAGCAATGCCAAAGCGGTAAAAATAAATTTTACAATTTTCATAGCGTTAGTTTAGGTTAGAAAAGGGAGACAAAGAATCTTTTGGGGGACATATTCCCCCAAAAGAATAATAGAGTCTATATTTCTGGATTTACCTTTGTATTGTGAGCAACGATCCCTGAAATAACATAATTGTCTACATTTTCGACATCCAGAAGAGCTACTTCAAGAGGTTCTTCTCTGAATACAATCGATTCAATAGGTTTGGTTTTTCCGAGTCTATCAATCAATAACATCGTTTGCTGTACATTTTTAGCACGCGTCCATTTTAGATTTTCACCATCTTCGGTTACCAACAGTGGATGTTCTCCTGTAACTTTAATTGTAGTTTCTTGGGTTTTAATTTCATAAAAATTGGGTTGAATACTTGTTTTTTTGTCGGTTACAGTTACCTCTGCTTTGGCAGCTTCAGTTAGTTTTCCGTTCCATGTCATATAATCGCCCTCAGACTCGTCAATCTCATTTGGAAAAGAGAACCCCTGAAGTTTATCACCAATGACAATATTTTTTAGCTTTTTGGATTGCCCGGATGCCATAGTGACTAGAGATTCTACATCGAAACACTCATGATCCCACGGGAACACAGCTACTTCAACAGGATAACTAAATTTAGATTCATTTCCATCTTCACCTAATGCTTGTATTGTGTAAACATGAGTGTTCATTCCTGTGCCAGAATGAGAATAACTATCTGTTGCTGTCGTAGAATTTTCGACGTAAATCTTTACTGGTTCTCTGTCGGGAAATTGTGTTATTGTTCTAATTATTAAGTAAGTAATAGGGGTGTTGCTATTTACAGGATTCCAGTTAATAGTTACCTCATTTTTCGGACATACAGCCCTTAAAGATTCTGGTACAGGGAGTACCTTAGGAGTAACTTTAGTAATTGCGCTACCATCTGAAATATTTCCTGCAGTATCTTTTGTAAAAATTGTAAAAGTGTAGGGTCTTTCCGGAGTTAAATTAGTAACAGTATGCTTATCAACGTTGCCTAGTGAAATAAAATCACCTCCATCTATAGATAGTAAGTAGTCTGTCACATTGCCAGTAGCTTTTGTCCAGCCTAGAGATATACTTGAACTGGTAGCTTTCGTTACTATCAGATTTGTTGGAGGCGCAGGTTTTGTTGTATTATTTGGCAGTCCGGTATATTCGATGAAATGAACTACGCTATAAGGATTTAGAATTGAAAACTGCTGACCTCCACCTTCTGGAGCTGAATAATTACCAGCTCTTCGTACATCGTCTTCATAAGGTTCGGCTATCCAGTCACTGTCACCAGGTGAGACTACTCCTGCATAAGGACCTACTTTATGACGATGGCTCGGCATCTCATCAATTGTTAAGGTTTTATTTTTGGCACCTCTTTGCTTTTCAATTTCATTGAATTCTGACTGAGTGAGATCAAATCCTACAGGCATTCTTCCTCTCAAAGGAGCATATTCTTGCCAGCCTTCGGGAATTTCAGCAGCAGGTCGCCCCCAGATAGCAATCATGCCTTTTGGTATGGCAGATTCAACTGGTTTTTTCTTTTCTAATTCTGTAACACGTTCAAGTAAACGACTGATTAGGGTATTGCTTTTAATAACCTGATTTGAACTGTCCAGTACTAATATAGAACCATCAGGATTTTCTTTGCCGGTCTGCTTTAAATATACTTTTCCCTCTACCGTTAGATTTCCAGTCATGGCTTTTGAGCCGTCTATAGGAAGATAGTCTTCTTTTATTTTTGTAATTGCATCAGCGTTCTTGCCTATATTCTCAGTATTCTTTTCTATATTTTCAGCATTAGTCTCAATTGCTTTAGTATTTGCTTCAATAGCTTTATTTAATCCAGCCAAAATCGCTTCGAGGGCGGCATGATCCAAAATTTTCTTAAAACTTGCCAGAATATGATAATTGGCTGCAAGTGTTTTATCTGTTTGTGAAGCACCGGTAGTATATTCAGCTTGTTCTATATATACTGCTTCGTAATCAAAGTAAGCCGTTTGAGATTTTCCGGTCCCATAAATCAGGTTTGTGTCTTTTCGGATGGTTTTTAAATATCCTGTTGGTTCCCCTTTTTTAATAGGGTACAAAATTCCTTCCGGAGTTTCTTTATTATATTCCGGATCAGTACAAGCTTTTTTACCCAAATGAATAATAGCCCAGCCATTTTTTTCCGCTGTAGCAGGCATTATCATATAGTTTTTGCAGGTTTCGATGCTAAAATGCGCTTTTAAAGCACCGAATAGTTCCGACCTGTAGGCGGACTGAATTCTTTCTAAAGTTTCCTGCTCGAGAGGAAAACCTCCGGGATGACTAAAATTTATTTGTTTCATTTATATGATTTTAAAGGATTGTTATTTTTTAAGTTGTTCTCACTTTTTATTTTTCACATCTCACACTTTTGATGTCTGACTTACGGAGTTGTTTGTGCGGTTATAATTTGCTTTTTGGGGCTGTAAGAGTAACTTTCATAGCTTTTACCTGCCAGTTTATAAAAATTAAGAAGATTGTGATATTTTAAATCGGTCACGTCGATCGGTTCTGTTTTTTCTACAGCGCTGTCGGGATTAGGTCGAACAGTTATGGTTTGATCCTTAATTAGATTTTCGGGTATGAACACTCTAAAATTGGCATAGTTTACCTCTGTATAATCTTTGCGATGGGCAAGATAAATCGGTTTGTTGTCTCTGTTTTTAAGTTCATTTTTAGTGAAAATGTTTAATTGCGGAATCATTAAAGCTCCTTTTATGACCTTTTTGTCGGGCAAAGTAATATCCGGTTCGTAGTATTCTTTGTGGAGATAGACATATTGAATAGCAGGTTTGATAGATTCGTCTATATAAATAAGCCCCTCTGATCGCTTTTGTTCCATACTTAGGTTGGGATCGTAATTTTTTGTGGGATTAAAAGCGTCGTTGAGTACTTTCTCCAGATAAATGACCTGCCCTGTATGCTGCATTTTGTATAATGTCTCTTCATAAATCGTACGAAGAGGAGCCAGTAAAACATTGAGCCATTCCAGATGCGTTTTTTTTCTGACAACCGGCGGGATGAGCCATAATAGTAGCTTTTCCCATTTTAAAACAGTGTATTTATTCATAGTATAGGTATTAGGCTATTGTTTGTCTCGGTAAAATGTATAAGGAATATAATTTACCTGTACCTCTAAGGCATCCAGATCAAAATAGCCTGAGTTAGGGATAAAGTATTCCGTTTTGGTAGCATCGTCTAAAGGAGGGCTTTGTTGATCATTTGGATTTTTAGCCCAGCTGGTTTCGACTTTATTGACAATCGGAATTTTAATACCCGGCGTATTCTGCAATGCATCGATAAAATAGGTTTTTACAAAAGCACCGTTGAACTCAATACTTTTTAAATGCTCTTTGACAGCATCTTGTACAGGAAATATCTTTTCGTCCAGAATCAATGAACCATTTTTTGGATTAGCAGGATTTGACGGATCAATATAGATATTCAGAGGATCAACATAAACGGTTAAATTTAGTTTTAAGATATCACCGTTATCAGAAGTGATAAAGATATGGTTGCCGGCATCTTTAATTTTGGCCATATATTCTTTAAAAGCGTAGAGTTCATTAGGAACATCAATTCTCGAGATTTTATCCCCTTTTACTGTAGCTACTTTTAAAAATACAACCCCCACTTTGTTACGGAAGTAGTCCGAAAAAATAGTTTCCCGGTTTTTATTTTTTGTTGGATCGAGTACTGTTTCCAGATCAATTTCGCTTACTGCGCAATGTTTGATTATTTTTAATTTTTCGATTTCTGTTTCGTCAAGACCTGTAGTGTCAAACTGATACGAACCATCTTTCCAGAGGAGTGGTATTTTGTTGTTGGAATCAGAGGATAAAGACCGACCGTAATGAAAATTTAAGGCCTGGCTTCTGTACCAGTTTAAGGTATGCGGTCTTGAGATCAACGCATTTTTTTCTACTATTTTTTCGTGAATCCAGATAGCGGTAGCGACTATGTTGATCCAAAGTTTCCAAATAGCAGTTTTTGAATCTGTTAAGTTGTTTAAGGAAGATTCCTTTCCTTTCTCAATCAGAATTTCGTTCTGTATTTCAGCAATTGTACGTGCCATATTTTAATTTTTTGAAATAGTTTAGCCTGTAAGACATGTGTAATATGCTTAGAGATAATTGTTTATGTTTATTTGTAAATACTACAAAGCAGTAGTTTTCTTTTAGAGACTTCTAAAAGGAGAAATGCATATGTTTTGTTATTGGATAATCTGAACTTTTAGTGCTGTTGTTGAGGTTATTCCATTCTAAACAAATTGTTAATAAATGATGAAATCGTCTTCAATAATCATATAATCGATTCCGGAGAAATTATCCAGTAAATACTGTTCTTCTTCTGTAATAGCTGTGGCAGGCTTTAAGTTTCGGGTATTGTAATATTCTACAATATCTTTTTTGAAAGCTTCGCGGCCTATTTTTAAATCTTCGTAAACAGAAAGGTCTTCTGTGATGTTAAATCTGTCGTTGTCGTCTAAAAGGTCGAATACTTTTTCAATACTTCCGTATTCCTGTAAAGAGACATCAAAAATGTTTTGATTTTCTTGTGGTTTAATAGTTTCCATCGATTTTAATGTTTTGTAAATCGTTGACATCTAATGTTTTTACGTGAAAGTTGTCATACGATAATTGTTTGTCTATTTCGTTTTCTAGTCTTAACCTGGAGGTTGCATCCGGGCTGTTGATGTATTTTTTTATTCCTACTCCCAGAATAGGAAACTCTTTATAACTTCCTTTTTGACTTAACAATAGATGTTCTATGTTTTGCTGATCTGCATTTTTAATGGAGAAATCTCCATTGGTGATTAACAAGTCATCTTCTATGATAAAATCTTTCATATGTCGTTACTTTTTGTTTTTTTGTTAATGAATAGCTTCTTTGAATCTGCGCGCCATACTCAAAAAATGCCCTTTTATTTGATACTGTAAAAATACGCCCGAATTTGTCTTTTACCAAGATTTTAAGGCTTGCGAATCAGTAGTTTCAGTAAGTTGATGTAGGTTTTTAAGTTATTGATTTTTAGTGTTTTGGTGTTGTTTTTTTTGAAAAAAGCACACGGATTTAACCCTGTGGGATAACCAGATCAAGAAGTACTTTGAAAATCATTTTTAGGATGTTATTTTTAATAGCATTCAGTTTTATTTTTGATATTCCGGTTGCTTGAAGCGTTTGAAATTCCATTAAATTGAATTGACTTTTTAACAGCCATTCTAAATCTTCTTGGGTTAAATTTCCGGAGGAGAAAAGAAAGAGCCAGCGTTCCAATTTCTCTCCGGAGATTTCCAAGAAAGTGTTCAAATCTTTCTCCAGTTCGAATTTGTTATCCTTATAACTTTCTGTTATAATAATTTTTAGTTTGCTTTTTAATTGGTCTGGTAATGTATCGTTATGCATCGTTTCAGGTATTGCTGTTGATTAAATATAAAAGAGCATCTTTTGACTCTTTATCTTTTTTGGCTTCGTACTGAATCAGTAAATCGAGAGCTTGCAAAACTTGTTTTTCGGATTCTTGTATAAAAGCTGGAGATAAAATTCCTTTCGTTTCCCATCGTTTGAAAAAACCGGCCAAAAGATTCTTTTCTTTATCGTTTAGGGTTTTCCACATCGAAAAAGTGATTTCGTTATGGAGTTTGTTTTTTTCGTATTCAGTCAACTTTTCAATGTCAAGGAATAAAGCGTTTATTTCGACTTTATGAACCGCAAATGGGGTAGTGGCTTTCTCCATTAGCTTAATGGTTTCAACTTTTATTGCAATTGTTTTTTGATAGGAATAAAGGTCGAATGGGGCTGTTTTTGTCGAAGTACAGGAGGTAATGGTAAAAGCCAGAACAAGTAGGAGAGCTGTATGTTTTAATTTGAAAGGTTTCATCTGCGTTATTTGTATAAGATTACATAGTTTTTTCGGTCACGTTTTAATTTGCTGAGCACCTTCCAGTCGCTGTACCCTTTTTTGTCAAAGTGTGGAAGATCTTTAAAAGTTTTCCAGTCTCCGCCCCAGTTCCAATTGTACTTAGTGAAAATTTTTACACATTCCTGCCAGTCCGAAATTTGGTCGTTGTCCCAGTCTTTTACAGTATCCCAGGAAGCCGTTTTACCGTCTATAATTAAACAGATATCGACTGCAAAACCATAATTGTGAATAGATTGGCCTCCTTTAGCATTCGTTACTTTTTTTCCGGGTTTGGTTCGGCCAAAAGCATAAAGATCTTCCTGCTCCTGAAAAGATCGGAGTCCTTGAGTAATTCTGACTTTTGCTCTTCCGTTCAGCGCCAGATCGCATTCTTCGATAATTTTGGTTACTTCTTCCCGAACCGAAGGGTGAAGCAAATCAATGTGTTTTTTTGTAGTTTGATCCATATTTATTGGTATTAATGATTTTAGGTTTAGACCATAAAAAGCTCCTCTGGATTATTAGAAAACATCAGGGTTTTAAGTATTCGATAAGATTATTTGTTTTGAAATTTATTCAAGGTTGAAAAAAGGTCTTCAATAAATCTGAGATGTTCCTTTTAAGGAGGCTGCTATTGATGGTATATTGCCTTTAGCAGCACTGTAAAAATACGCCGAAATAGCCTATTTTAAAAATGATTTTACTTTGTAAATCAGTAGTTTCAGTAGGGTATTATGTGTTTTTTGGGGGGCATTTTGCAGACAAAAACGAAAATAAATGATAAACAACACCCGTTTTTCTTCTTTGGAAAAATGGATGTTTAATAGATTGAAAATGGAATTATCTTTAGAAGATAAACAACCTTTTTTTAGAATTTTAGTTTAAAAATGGGTCAAAATACAAAAACATTTTCCCTAAAAATATTAGATTAATGATAAGTAAAATAAGAGAAAAAATGAAATAAACTCTACTTCTAAAAAATCTAAGAAATAGATAAGATGAATATCCGAAAAGCAGGCATGTAATTATGTATAGCATTTTTAAGAATGCGACAGTATCTCCATCAATTACAATATAATTTCCTTCATTGATTTTATAAGGATCAATAATATAGCTAAAGAGAAAAAGAAAAACTCCGATAAAGAATAGAACTTTTGTTATGGTTTTCATTGTTTTATTAATGAGGAAAATTAAAAAATGTATTGGTTTTACTTAATAAGAGCCGTCAACCTCAATATATCCAGCTTTTTTCATTATATAAAGGAGCTCTAAAGTTTCGGCATCAAAATAAGCAAAACAGTACAGTCCTTCGAAAAAAGAAACTACTTCGCCTTTTTCATTATACTCTATAGTAGTACTTTTTGTTTTAAATGATACTATGTAAACTTCTTTTACTGTTCCGTTTCTTAGATCTTTTAATTCTTTATCCCAGCAATTCAAAGGAATACGCTCATCATATGATATGACTTTTGTTTTTGTTAACCAATTTTTTAAGTTTTGAATTACTTGTTCTTTGATATTCATAATTGATTTTTTATGATTAACATTTAGGACGGATAAAGCAATAATAATTTTTGAAATAGAGAAACAACATTTTGGAAACAATAGCATTTAATCTAATAAGATAGTTTCTCTAAGATAATTTGGCGTTTGAATTAAAAGTTCATTTAAACTTTTCGCTGAAATTTTAAAATCTAGTATCTCTTTGGGATTTATTGTTTCCCAAACTTTCCAGTGCCAAATGTCATCTTTTAAATATCCTATAAAAACCCATAAATTGAAAAACCTACTGGTGAATGGAATTTTAACAGTATTAAATTTTTTATCAAATAATTCAATTTCTGGATCTTCCATTTCCTCAATTGTTTTGCTATTAAAATAGTTATTCCATTTTTTAATTAATTCATCGTTATTGATAGACCAGAAATAATCATCTTTAAATACTTTAGGATCGTTATCAATAGCAATTTTAAACACTTCAAAATCTACACATAGAAAACTAAGGTTTTCTTCTTCATTATATCTAAAATCATGTTCATTTATAACAAATACTATTTTTGAAAACCATCTGTTAGAGATTTTTTCGTCGATTGCTATAAAAATTTCGTTTTTAATTCCTATTTGTTTCATTTATATAGTTCGATAAAACTCTAAAAAGAATTGTTTATAAAATCTTCTATTGGATTTTTACCCCTATGAATATTACGAGTAAATAGGTTATAGGGATACAGGCATTTATAATTTTTGTACAAAATCATCAAAAAAATCTATTTGCTCCTTCTTTTTCAGTAAGTTTAGTAATAAATCTTTTAGAGTTTATAATAATGTTACTTCTTACAACTCATTTATCAGTATCATTTAGTTTACTTAAATGTTGTGAGTGTGATCTATTTGTTATTTCATAATTCTTTTGATACAATAGACCAATTTAGCATTTTAACTGGTCTATTGTATTTTAAGTCTTTCATGAGGATACTGTCTTTATAAATTTTTTGAACTAAAAACCTTTTATCGCTTATTTCCAGAATACTATCATCTTTCGTAAACTTCCAATCCATAGAAGAATTATACTGATTTCCACTAAAGAATAAATTGACACATTTTCCGTTGGCATCAAACTTTAAATAGGTGAGAAACTTTATGCTGTCTTTGTCAAATTTTTTATCTGAGTCGAAATATACCCATTTTTTGACAGGGTTTGTCAATCCTAGTTCATCTCTATTTTTGCACGAAATAAGAATAAAAAATAGTGGTAATAGCAAAATTTTATTTGTCATAGTTGGTATTTAATGCGGTCCATCTAAAGGCTCACTTATTTGAATTAAAAGTAATTCTTTATTATTAAACAGTTGAGTTCCTCCTGAATTTCGATAATTAATATAATAACCTCCTAAAATTTGGGCTTTATTTTGTCTTGAAGCATAGTTAATGGATGTAATAAAATTAGCCATTTGGCCTTCGTAATAATCTTTATTTGTCATTTTAAACTACTATGCTGAAATTGCTTTAGATAAACCTTTGCATGCGCAGCGCTTTGTCTTGATAGGAAGGATTTTCTGATTGGTTACTAAATTTACAAATTAGGGATGTTGCCATCTTTAGAGATATTTAAATCTCCTTTTACTCTCACATAATAACTTTTGGTTTTATTTTGCAGACCAATGACATAAATTGTATCATCTGTGTATTTAATTATTTTATCCTTATCTCCCATAACAGTTAGAACAGAGTCTTTTGATACACTCCATTTACTAATATCCGGATCTTGAATATCCCAAAAAACGCTTCTTCTATTTTTTACTTTATCATAAGAGTACTTCTTTAGCTTTCCATTTTTACTTAGGCTAAACGTAAACCCATAATATTGAGCCCTATCTCTTGGCCATTCGTAATTCCAATATTGTATAGAATCTTTACAGATTAAATATTCCAATTCTTTTTGTTTGTTGCCACAACCAATCGATGTAAGCAGGATTACAATAAGTATCTTTTTCATATATCTATTTATTTATTCTTCTTCTGGGAAAATTCATTGTTTTTGTTTGTTCTAAAGGAACATTTGCATGTCTTGCAAAAGTATAATTTTTGCGGTTTGATCCATAGTGGCTTGTCGTAATGATTTCAAGTTTTGGCAATAAAAAAACTCTCCTGACTGTTTGAAAACAAGCACGGAAATAGATAAGCGATAAGAGCATTTGTGGTTTTTAATTTATTTAAAGCTGAAAGAATGCCTTGAATAAATCCTGAAAATATTCCTTTTTAGAAAGATAAATTTGGTAGTGTAAGTGCTTTTAAGAACACCGCAAAAACACGCCGTAATAGTGTGTTTTGTGAAGTTATGGATTTGTAAATCAGTAGTTTTGGTAATGTTTTGTGTGTTTTTACTTCGTTAGTAAAACGTCTGAAGATATATAAATACTCAAGATTGGTTTTTAGATTTTTATTAATAGTGTAGGTTTTTATACCATCGCTATAATTTGTCCTCCCGATTATTTTTTGAGTTTCAATTTCAATGCATAATCCAGATGGTTCATTGATAAAAGTATTTCTTGTACCTATTTTTAAATACTTTTGATCTAATTATTCTGCATTTCCAAAAAAATGATAGCCGCCACCAAAAGTATTATGATTCGGTAATCCGATTTTGTACAAGATATCCGCCGCTTCTTTTGATACAAACCGATTAATGATGTCATTGTTTTCGAATTTGACCAAACTATTTGAAAAGTATTTTTAAATTTTAGTTAAGTTCATTAGTCTTTAATTAATTTATTATTTTGTATTTTAAAGACTAAGATTATTTGGCTCTCTTTACTCTAAACTCAATTTTAGAAGGACAATCCCTAAATGCTATAAAATAATATTTATCTGTAACTCTTTTTATGTATGAAGTTTTTTCAAAATAATTATTGCGAGTACATTCTTGTTTATCAGTAAATGATTGAGGAATATCAACGAATGTCTTTACTTTTGTTTTTATATCATAAATGAATTTTTTATATTCATTATCTTCATCTGTATACAAAATGAGTTCATTTTTTAAATCAAAATCTAATTGTATTTTAAAATTACTATCTGTCAAAACTTCGAGACCAGTTCGTTTATCGTACAACCAGAAATACAAATTGCTTGTTCCTCCTCCATTACTATGCAAGGCAAAATAATTTTGAAAATCAATGTTCTTAAAATAAGGAATATAATTTTCTTTGAGGTTATCACTTAATAAAAAACTTTTGTCAATTTTTTTACTTATAATCCTATAGTTTATAACACCGCATTTTTCTACAGAATCTTTCGTAGGATAAATTATTAAAGTATAGCTATTTTTTAATTTGAAAGTATCAGCTTTGATGATATTCCCATTATCTTCATATTTAAAAATAGGATTAATTATTGAATCGCTTTCTGAATTTTTCGATACAATAGGTTTCTGTATGCTTTTGTTTAAATCTTCTCTCGTGGTTGTTTTATTACATCCGAGAGTGCAAATAAATAGAATGTAAAATAATTGTTTCATAATTTATGATTCATATAATATTTCCATAAATATCCTTTATTATTAGGGCTGTCATAATAAAATTTCCAAAAAATATGTTTTCCTACAACTACAGTGGCTTTGTGCAATACTCTTCCGCTATTACGACCTGTTCCTAATGATTCATAATAATCTATATCTTTCTTTTTATTAGAACTCTGCCAAATAGTATCTTCTGTTGGGTGAAAATTGAAAATGTCATAGTAATCATTTTTAGGTGTGATTTCACTTTTATTTTTTTTAAAAGGAATAGTTGCTAATACTTCCTCTTTTGTTTTGTCATGTAATCTACCTTCAGGCGTAGTATGTCTATTTAATTTTAATACGCCGTTGCTGTCAGGTTTATATTCACTATTATTTACAAATTTGACCCATAATTCTTTTGTAATGTGTATTCCTCCTTCATTACCTGTTTTAGGATGTGGTCTATCACTTATTACTCCTCGATCAGCAAAATCGATTCCGTCCCACAATACAGCTCCTTCTGAGTAATCTTTTTTTCCTTGTAAAACATGAATTAGTCCTTTACGTGCATTTTTGCAAAGATTATCATTTTCGGTATCTTTTAATGATTCTTTCGATTTTGCTGTTGAATAGCCTGTAGAAAGAAGTTTTTTTGCAAATTTGCCTTGTTCTTCAATAGTCAGTTTTTCTCCTTTTTCAAATTTAACAGCATTAAAAGTTGCTTGAGTGGTTGCGGCGGCACTTTCAAAAGTACTTGAATCCTCAGATTTTATTACTCCGGCAATATAGCAAAAATTTTCATGCGTTATGTCTAATTTACTTACATTTAAAAAAGTGTCTTTTTCATTTCTTTTTCCGTCGCAAACGTACACGTCATTGACACTTCCTTTATTCTTCGTAGTATTTATTTTCCCCTCAAAAGTTCCATCTTTATTATAAAAATGACCATTTACATTTACAAAAGGATCAAAAAGTATATCCTCGACTTGATCAAGTATAAGTGAATCGCCATAAGGTTGTGTAAGGTTATTTAGTTTGATATACTGATTCATGACGATTTCATTTTTATCATCCTCAATCTGCTGGCGCCAAATACTCAGCATGATTTGCCTGAACCTTGCCATTTCTGAAGTACAGGTATCTTTAAGTTCTATAGTATGGTTTTTAATAATCATTGAGATAGTTTTTAGGAAAGGGCAAAAAGGTGTTTGTTACAAAATTTCGACTTTTACGGGTTTTGGTTGGATATGGTCTGAGAATGCAGTAGTGATATTGAGACGCAAATCGTCTTCTTGTTCGATTTTGCCATCACCGCCGAGATAACAGTTTTTAAAAAGAACTTCCAGTGCTTTAAACTCATCCATTTTGGAAGCTTGTAAAACCGCAGCGCGAATACTCATATCGGGTTTTTTGAAATACGCAAACAACGTGGTTTCGTCATCGTCAGCAATGGTGAGTTTAACTACTTTTTTATGTTTGTACTTCCATTGGTTGAGTTGCGCCTGGGTAATATTTCCGTCCAGGATATTGGCAGTTTTTGTATGGGTTGTTTCCATTTTGAGAACTTATTTTTGATTGAAAAATAGGCTGCCTGAGCTGTATTTCAGGATGAAAAATACTCAGGCAGCCTGTGAAGTAGATAATTACCTGCCCGAAAACGGACTAGCTAAGAGCTGTAGAAATAATTTGCGGACAGAAATCATGTTGCTTTTGAACTTCTTTTCTGCATAACACTATAAGATTGGGTTTCTCTTTCGAGCCGGTTTTTTAGACAGGAATTATTAAGGTTAGGGAATATTGGTAATGGTTAGTTCCATTCGATATGAGAGCAGATTAAGTCAAATGAAACCGCAATTTTAGTATCTCCCTGACTAATTCCTCTGCTGTTGGAGTTGAATTCACAGTTTCTTACGGTGTGAGTGATTACTTCGTTGCTGTCATCCAAATAACTTACAATAATGCTGAACGGATTAATATCCTGTAATCTTTGTCCTTTTGGTAAAGCAGCCAGAATAGCTTCTACCTCATAGTTGTATAAAGTTAGAGAAGCTTTTGCTTCATATTTTCCTCTACCTCTGTGCACAGGCATATCGCCGGCTCCGTAGTGGTTTTCTTTTGATACTGAATCACTATAGTTGACAGCGGTAATACCGGTAACAATGTTACCTGCGATACTTACTTCAATTGATGACCAGCTGTGTTGTTGTCCGTTAATTAAGGGTAATTTATTCATATGTTTCTTGATTTTTTTATTTTATAATTCTGATAACGCTCCAAGCCTATCATCAGATTCAATCACTATTTAATACGATTGAAAGACGACAATATCCTGATGAGATTTTATTGTTTTTGAGAGATAAGAAAAGCTTAAATTATGCTTTATCGATTCCGAAAGGATTTTTGAATCCTAAATCAACTTTGATTTTACGGGCAGTTCCAATTGGAGTAATTTCGGCTTTTACTTTTAATTCTGAAGTAGCCAAAATGTTTTGTTTTGGGTCTACATACACATCAAAAGCAGATACTTCCTGATTGGCTACCATTCCTTCTAAGGCACTTCTGCATAATCCTTCGAAGCTTTTTGAAACCGATTGTGGTAATTTACCATCGATATCCACTAAAACCGGTGAAGCTAATTTTGGTAGTAAAGCTGCACGTAACAAACGGGTTGCTTTATTGATCGTACGGTTGTTTTCGATATAAGCATAGTCAGATGTACCTGTTGTGCAAGTGTGGCTGTCGTTGAAATAAATTCCGGCTAAACCTGTGTGTGTTTTGGTGAAGATGTATCTCTTTTCGTTTAAAGTCCTTAAATCTGCAAGTGATTTGATTGCTTTTCCGCCTACGAAACCTGCTTTTGCAAAACCTTCACCGGTAAGATTGAATTTTTCGATCCAGGCGATGTTTTCAGATACTTTTGCTCTTGAGATAGCACCCAATGTCAATCCCACTGCAGCAGTATTTTTGTATGAATCTTTGTAGATGAATTCAAGTACCGCTCCATTTTCTTTTTTTAGTTCTTGTAAATTGTCAAGTACGTTGAAAATACCCTCACCTTGGGCGGCTTTAACTATTTTTTCACGAAATCCTAAAGTATAGGCTTTCATAGTGTTTTTTTGAAGCAGCTTTTGTTCAAACGCTTTTTCAGGATCCATTGCCACAACGACTGATACATTTTCAGAGTCTAATTCTGTTAAATCAGTTGCATCAGTTGCGTTATCAGCATCAAAGCCTTTTCCCTCCAGAATAATTTCAAAAGGCATATAATCTTTGTATCCAAGTTCTGCTTGTTTTTGTGCTATTCTTACCGTGCTTGTTGTGATTCTAAAGCTTGTATCACCGCTAAAAATTATGGCCATTTGACGAATAATTCCGTTTGCTTGCTCTTGCATTGCCATTGCTTTTTCGACAAGAAATCCATAGGAATCAGCCGTTGTTGCCATTATGTAAAGATCCCCTGACGGATTGATTCTGAAAAACTGCTGAATCTGGTAGTATGCCGATTGTCCGTTTACATCGTAATTAGCTGTAATTCCTAATGCTTCGGCATCTTCTAAGGAGGCCAGACGTTTTACTTGATCTAATGCTAATTTTTCAGTAGCCACTCCGTCAAAAAGTAATCCCGAAACCATGTCTTGTTCTGGATTTCTTCTTCCTAATCCTCCTGATAGTTTTTCAATCACTACATCGTTTAATGTACTCATAATATAAAATGTTTAAATGTTTAAAATTTGTTTTTTGCTTAAAAAAGAGCAAAAAGAGGCCTGTGACAAGTTGTTAAACTTCTCGTTTTAGTTAATTGTTGTTTTTAAAATAGTATTCGTAATCTAAGACCCAAAAAGTAGAAAAGATGCTTTTTTGGAAGTCAATACAAGTAGGTTTGTTGCCTTAGATTATGAGTGAATTTGTGGTCTGCCGGCGAGTACAAATTTAAGGCTCAAAGTGTGTTTTTCCAATTTTTTGAATGATCAAAGCCAGTAGTTTCAGTCTATTAAGCGCTGGCTTCCAAAGACAGTCCTTCATTGATAATGGTGTAAATAGTGCGTTCTGTTAGGAACAAAGTATCCGAAAGTTCCGAAACCACAACTTTCATTTGTTTAGCCTGATTTCTATTTAGATAATTAATAACATATTCTCTTCTTTTGTCTAATAGTGTTCTGCTTCTTTTCATTTGTGGAGTTTTAATGGTAAGGATTAGTTTTGTTTTTGGTAAGGTGCTGCTTAATGATCTGATTGGGATTGACTGTCTTAAATTGCCGACTAGATTTTAGGGAGTGGTATCTAAATCTATAGTGCCTTTAACTTGGTTTGGATTTATAGAAATGATATCAGAGGTTAAATTGTATCCTAAGTCTTCCAGAGCTTCGTTGCTCAATCCGTTATTGAAGAGGATGTATTTCTTTTTTAAAGTATTTTCGATCAATGTGGTTTTGTAAGTGATCTCCCAAATGAAATAGTCATTTTTATTCCAATAGGTATGTTCGTTTGTACATTGTTTTTCCCTTATTTTGAATGTTGAATTGGTATCAATAGAAGTATTACTGTTGTTTTTAGACAATACCGCTTTGTCTATACGCTGTGCAAGATTAAATGCATTTGCATAACTTGTTGATGAAATAGTGTCTACCGGTAATACAATATACAGGCAAAAAGATACATCGGCCTTATAGTTTTTTTCAGAGGATGTTTCCCAGTTGATGTTGTCGTATTTAAACATTACGATCGGTGTTTCGATAGATGTTTTAAAAATAGCATCACTATAAAGTTGTACTGTTGGCGCATCAGAAGTAAACTCTGATTGAATTGCGTTTTTTTTCTCGTTGTAAAAATCTTTTAAAATCATATGATGGATTATTTTTTGACAAATATACAACATATGTTTTAATAAATACAACATATTACAGTTTAAAATGCAATAGTTTCAGTAATATGATTTGCTTGTTTTTGCTTTATATTCGAGCAATACGATAGGAAACAACTCTCAAATGTCTTTGTATTTGGGAGTTATATGAAAAAATGTTTAAAAAGTGCGATTATTCATTTTATATTATTTAGTTTTGCAACATATAGTGGAATGTGTATTGGTGTTAAAACATATTACATATAATGAATAAATAGAAGTACAACATGGAAATACATGCTAAAATAAAACGTATTATAGACGAATTGAAGTTAAACAATAACTCATTCGCAAAGTTAATAGGAGTAACCAGTACTACAATCGATAGTATCACGATTGGAAGATTGCAAGCTGATGGAGAAAGAAAAAGAACAAAACCTGGTTTTGATTTACTCCAAAGTATTATTACCCATTGCAATGTAAATCCGGAGTATTTTTTTGGAGCAAGCGATGAAATTTTTGTTCAGAAAACCAATGATGCGGTTGGCTTAAATTTGCCTAAAATTATAACGGTAAATGAAGATGGAGAGGAAAATATCAATTTTGTTGGTGTTAAAGCACGTGCGGGTTACCTGGACGGTTATTCGGATCCGGAGTACATGGAAACGCTCCCTTCGTTTAGTATGCCAATGTTAAAAAATGGAACCTACAGATGTTTTGAAATTAAAGGAAATTCGATGTCGACAACGATACATGACGGGGATTATCTCTTTGGAAAATATGTCGATAATTTTGATGACATTTTAGACGGAAGAATTTATGTGATAATCAGTAAGAATGATGGGGTAGTGGTAAAAAGGGTTTTGAACCGGATTAGGGAAAGTGGAAAATTAATCCTTAAATCGGATAACAGAGACGGAAATTACCCGATGTATTCTATTTATGCCGAAGATATACTGGAAGTTTGGTACGCCAGCATGTATGCGTCTAAGCAAATGCCGGATCCTGTTAATATCTATGAAAAAATTCATGATCTCGAAAGCAAATTCTATGAAATGGAAGAGACTTTGAAAAAGAAACTCAATTAGATAAAAATAGGAAGGGGCTGTCCGAAAAGTTGGACAGCCCCTTTTATTTACAATATATTTTTAGTTTAGTATCTTTTGATACTTCCGGTCTTATAAAAAAAGAAAAATTAGTTTTCTTTATACGCATCGTTTAATATGCCTGGTTCGTCTTCTAATATTTGCCCGTCACTTGATTCTTCTAGGTTTACACCAAACATTTCCATAATCATTTTTTCTTTTTCAGCACAGAGATCTAAACCTTCTAATTCCTTATTTGTAAAACTTGTTCTTCGAAATATTTGGCTGGGAAATGCGATGTAATCTTTCTTTTTCCCGTTTTTTACAAATAATAAAATAATTTTTGGATAAGTATCTTCTATGTTGTTGCAGCCTGTGATTTTGTATGGACGAATCGTTATATTATCATATTTTATTAGAAAGTGGTTAAACAAAATATCTGAAATTTTATTTAGTTGTTCTTGGGTAACCACTATTTTTGAATCATGAAATTTTGTTTTGATATAATTCCGAGGTTCTTTATCAGCATGATATTTTGGCGTAATGACGTATACAGAATCATATTTTGAAAAGGGAAATAACATCGTTCTTTCTTTTACCGGAATTTTGAAAAAAGAAACAAGTGAGTCTTCTTTTGTTTTTGGTTCTGGAGGAGCTGGCGGTAGATTTAATAAAGCGTTACGAAAGTTTAAATTTTCATGATAGAATTCGCAATTATTATTACAATAACTGTTTCTAAGCTGTGAGAGTTTGTTTTTTTGAGCATTACTAACGGTCATAAATGAAATAGTTAGTAGAAGTGAGAGGATCGTTTTTGTTGCCATAGTTTGTATGATTCTTCAATCTGCTTTAAATCATTTAGAAGGTGAAGTAAGAATTTCATACTTTGTCCTGATGCCCATTTCATTAAAATATTTTTCTAAATCATTGTACATATAATCGCTCAGATCTAAGTTTTCTATTTTTCCGAATGTTTCTTTTGTTTTACATTCAAAGCTTAGCTCTAAACATTCAAATACTTTCCCAGTCTCATCAAAAAATAAGATAGCATTTCTGGGCAAATAACAACCTCTAATAATCTGTGAACAATTAGTATTTAATCTCGAACAAGTGTTATACAATATGTCCGATAATTTTTCTACTTGCGAAAGATTTAAGGTTTTAATTTGAGTTACATTTTTCAGAGAAAGTGAATCTAAATTATTTATTGGCAGCTCAATGCCAATATTGTAATCCAGAGTTGTTACAGTTCTTCCGGTTTCTTTATTATAAGTTACTTTAGAGATTCTTGTCATACCATCAGAATTTAAATTGTATGATATGATTTTTATTTGCGAAGTTTTATTAAAAGGATAAGAATTTATTCGTTTTGAAAGATTAAAGTTTGCAGAAGTTTTATTTTGGGACCTGTTCTTTTCAGTTCCGGATGTTTTTGATACCTTAGGTTGACCATTTACGATAATTGCAGTGAACAAACTCAGATACAAAATAGTTTTTAGCATTTTTATAAAATTTGTAGATTCAATCTTTAATCAGTTGTATTGTTATTTTTCGATCTTTACCAGGTTTAACACGAATGCTATCTTTATTAAAAATTAAACCTATATCGCCACTTAATGCTTTTGTAATATTATCCTTGTTCCAAATCCTTTTTTCTTTATCTAAAATATTTGGAGAAAAATAACTTGTTCTAATAAGGAAAGAAAAGGTATTCTCTTTTCTAATTGGGGTTTTCCATACTTCATAAAAAAAATAATTTCTATCTTCCTTTTTAATTGAATATATTACAAACTCTCTTAGTTCTTTATTTTTAAGCTTTTTAGCTATAATTGAGTCATTGACTTTAATATTTATAATTACACCGGGCTGTTTTCCGTAATCTAAGTCAATATACTCAATTTTCTCTATAGAGGCAAGAGGTTGTATTTTTTTATCTTTGCTGCACGAAACAGCTAATAAGAATAAAAATAGAAATAATACTTTTTTCATAAAGTGGTATTTTGTCCATTATTAATTTAACGTACCTGACTTTGTAAAGCTTAGTTTTACCTTTTTAAGGTATTTTTTGCAAAGTGATCATTCTCAAATTCTTCTTTAGTTTTATAACTAAAAGTATTTCTGAAAGCTCCTTGTTTCAAATTTTTTAATTCGTATGAATCTACTTCTAAGTATGAACTGTCATTAGGTTTGTATCTGTATCTTAAACACCAGTCATTTCCTATATAGTAAACCAAAACATCTTTTTGGTACAAACGTTTCTCAAAATTTTTACCTTCTTTATTATACAAACGTAGTGTATCTGTAAAATAGCCTCTTTTAGTTTCTATTTCATAATATAATGTACCATTTTCATGGAAATCTTTTTCAATACCATTTCCATCTTTGAAATAAGTCGAATAAATTACTTTTCCATCTTTGTTGTAGATTTTATAAATGCTATCTCTTAAACCATCCTTGAAATATTCTTCTCTCCCTAAATAATATTTTGTTTTAATGTCGCTCAAAGAATCATAATAGTAATATCTTTCAGTAATCCATTTGCCAGATTGCCTGCCATTAACAAAACTACCTTTTCTGTATCCTTGTAAGTTGTTTATTTTAAACTTGTTAACTTTGCACACATTTAAATCTGTTTTATACCAATTATAGAAAACATATTCTGGTTCATCCGAAAACATCAAAGTTGAACATGGATTTGGCTCTAGTGAAACTGTTTTTATTCCAATGCAACTTAATAGTATTACGGGAATAACAAATATTGTTTTTTTAATTGTTTTCATAGTCATTACGCATGGTAATTATTTGGTTATGTAAATATGTCTTTCTTTGATCAATATAATCCATAATGTTTTTCGTGCTACCTTTTTTGAAGTACAAATAATTTGATATCATTTGTTCCCATTCTTTATTTAATTTATTTAAATAATCAATGTAAATTTTTAAAGAATCTTCAGCTATTAAATCAAATTCATGGCTAAATTCAATGAAATTATTATTTGAAATATTTTTCTAAATTTAGTTTAGCGGCATTATTTAAATTCTTATAAGTTTCATTTTTTTCCTTTTCTGTAGTACATTTTCTGATAAATTGTTGTTTGTTTAATTTTTCACTACCCCAATTGTAGTAATTATAATTAGTTTTGTCATTTATAAAATCATTATATTTTTTAATCATTAGAGAATAGTATAAGTTTGAATGATTAATTGCTTCTATCAAAGTACTCTTTTTTACATCTTCTCTTTCTTTAAATTCTATGGTGTTTTTATTTTGATATTTTAATGGTTTAGGAGATTTATTTATTTCACTGATTTGATTTTTTATTTTTTCTTCCTCAATTTGTAAGTTTAGTTTTTTTATATTTTCAGTTAGCGACAGAAAATCTACTTTGGTTACATCATTCCATAGTTTGCCAATGATGTAATACTTTTTGTTTGTTTTTTTTATAAAGTAAATGTTAAAATATTTTTCTCCGTCTAATAATGAAAAACCGCTGCCCATACAACTTTCTCCATTTAAGTTTGGGTAATAATCTTCATCAGATCTTAAATCTATAGATTTAAGATCTGTCAATTTATCATTATTCTTGTTTTTTTAAACCTCGATTGTCTTTTTAAATTCTATTAGATTTTGACTATAATACTCATTAACAGGTTCTGTAACATAATTAAATTCACTATCACTGATAATTATATCACTATTCATAACAAGCTTGTACAAAGGAATTGTCTGTGAAAACGACATAAAACTAATATGTAACATGAAAATTAGAATCACTTTGAGTTGTACTTTTCTAATCATTAGTTTTGGTTTTTAATTTTTTGTAATTAATTTAATAGTTCTTTTACTTGTCACAATAGTAAATGAGGTTTTTGCAGTTTCGCGATTGTAGCTTTAAATTCTAGTCACTAGGAACACTATCAGAGCGATAAGGAAAGCAAGGCAATCCTTCATCATAAACCAACGAATCTTTTACATAAAGTCTTTTTCCTATAATTTTTCCTTTATCATCATGTAGTCTTAGCGTATCTGTAAAATACCCATCTCTAGTGTACATTTCAAAGTATAATTGCCCATTATTATGGAATTCTTTCCAGAGACCTGTTCCTTTTTTAAATGTAGTCTCATAAATAATTTTTCCATTACTATCAAAACGTCTATAAATACTGTCTCGCAAGCCATTTTTAAAATATTCCTCTTTCCATATTCCTCCTTTGGCATATACATTTCCATTTTCATCAAAATCAGCATCACCACTTAGCCATTTACCTTCTTTAGAATCATCAATCCCAGTTTTGCCAAAGCTGACACCGCCTTCCTTGAACCATTCTTCTGTTGGAGAAATTCCCAATCCGTTATTCTCTATTTTTAGTTTAGGAGGAAAATCTGAATCATATTTAGAGTGTAGATACATTAATGCCTTCGCAGTCCCCTTTATGGGATCTAACATTTTTTTTTGGTAAGATTTGCACCCTATGAAGAATGTGTACATAGTCAAGAATAACCCAAATAATTTAATAGTTTTCGATGTCATCACGCATGATTTTTATTTGATTATGAAAATAAACTAATCTGGAATTATGATAATCCATGATATTTTTAGTACTCCCCTGTTTAAACAATAAATAGTTTGAATGAATTTGATCAATAACAGAGTAATAATATTTTTTCGTTTCAATTAGAACTAATGAGTAATCAGAAGCTTTTAAGTTAATTTTATATTTATGTAATTGTATTTTATCTGTATGAATAGAATTTAATATTTGTAAAGTGCTTGTGTTTTCTTGTAAATAAGACGTGTTTTTGTCAATTTCATTTTTGCATACAGATAAATATTGGTCTTTTGTTTGTGTATTTTTGCCAGTTCCTGCTACTATAGTTGATCCGGGTTGTCCTTTATATTCTCTTTCAACATTAGTCTTCAATCTTGTGTAATAACTTGTTTTATATTGAAAATAAATATTAGTTTTCGTTATTTTTTCAATCAGAGTGCTTTTTTTTCCAATAATAGTTGTTAGGCTATAAATCTTATTTGTTTCACTTTGCAATTTTAGAATCTTCGTTTCTATAGGAGGAATAAACTTTTCATTTTTTGTTCCATCAGGATTATTGACTGGCAATCCATTTCCTAAAATATTTTCTCTAGCAACTTTATATTCTTCTTTTTCCTTTGAATCATAAAATAAATGGGGTAAGCCTAACATA
Source organism: Flavobacterium sp. N502540 (assembly GCF_025947365.1). Taxonomy (NCBI): domain Bacteria; kingdom Pseudomonadati; phylum Bacteroidota; class Flavobacteriia; order Flavobacteriales; family Flavobacteriaceae; genus Flavobacterium; species Flavobacterium sp. N502540. The sequence continues at coordinate 279,321 of NZ_CP110012.1, read as the reverse complement.
TGACCAATTTCATGAGAATAAGTATCTTTGTTATTTGTATTGGTAGAATATACGATTAAAGCATAATGATTAAGAGGACTTGTACGGCTATATGCTCCTGTCTTTTCATCTGAAGATTCGAAATCAGATAAAATAATAATCCCACCCTCATTGAATGATTTTCCTTTATTTCTCAATTTGTTTTTGTATTCAGATATTGTTATTTCATCCATTTCGTTTGCTTTGTCAGGAAGTCCCAAATCTTTTTGATCATCTACTATTACCTCAGTTATAACTGGTTTTTTATTGCACTCTTTTTTTATAGGGTCCCAACTTTCTATCCTACAATTTCCGGTAACAGGATCAACATCTGGTTTTTGTTTAATAATACTCGCAAAATACTTTTTTCTAGTCCAATCTTCCTTATCAAAAGCATAAAAATAATCATCGACCTTACTGGCATCCATAGCCTCAAAATTTTCAAGCTCCACTGCATAACCTGCTTGGTTAAGAGAGTTATTGTTTAGATACTCTTTGATACCTGCATTTTTAAACTTTTTAAACAAGGCTTTCGCTTTCTCATTTGGATTTCCTTCATTTGATACCAGTGCAATAACCCTAAATTTAAGTTTCAGTACTTTATTTTTCATCATGTTTAGACCACCTATTTCGCGTGGGCCTTTTGCACCAGTATGTAAAAAAAAGTATTTTTTGTCTAACGATTCTTTCGAACATTTTATTGTAAGTTGTAGCTGTTCATTAGCTACTATTTTTTTCTTTGTTGTTTTGTCGTTTTCATCCTTTCTTTCTTCTTCTCCGTCAATTTTAAAACTATAATATTCATCGCCTGTAATAGAGATATAATCATCCTGACTTTCCCCTTCAAAAAAGACTTCCAAACTCAATGTGACGGGCTCGCCTGGTTTTAGTAAAACAAAAGGCATTTCGAAATGATTGTCAAAATTAATAAGTCCGTAATTTTTCTGAATCGCTTTTATTGCGCCAGGTTTATCTTCGCCAATAGGTATGATGTTTCCTAAATCCTGAGCTGTGTTTCCTTTTTTATAAAAGTATTCTACTTTTTCAAAGGGCACACCTTGTATTTTTTGAATTTCCATTGTTTCAGGATTGACATCTACCCAATCAAAGCCAAACTCTCCATCATAATCTTTTAAAGTTCTGACTTTGGCATAAACCTTTGAAATCTCTTTTGGCTCTGAGGAGTAATCTCCAAATATAACATTTTTTGTTTGTGCTTGTTTAGAATCTAAAATAGAAATTTCTCCGCCATGACTACATTTACACTTAGAATTTTCTAAGAGTCCTTTATGTTCAGTCTGAAGTACATTGTTTTTTGTGTCGCTCCAAGGTGCTTTAACATCTGGAACACATGGAGGGAATGGAGATGATCTAGTACAATTGAGGAAATTTGATGAAAATGTTTTGTCATTTTCAGTAGCCATTAATTTATCCTGGATAAAAATTTTGGTTTGAGATTTAACCCCTAGCGTACCTTCTTTGGTGCCCATGGTACAAATGCATTGGGCACCGTTACATATATATTTTGCCATAATTAATTTATTAATACGTTTGCTCCTTTTATGGTGGTATCTCCTACTGCTTCTACTTTTATAGCCTTATTTGCTTTAATATTGATATTAGAGTTGGCATCTATGTTTACATTATCTCCCTTTAAATTAATGTTGCCGGAAGTCAATATATTTACACCATTTTGACCTAAAAGTTCAATTAAATTATTAGCATCTTTCTTTAATTGGATTCTGTTTTTTTCTAAAAGTATTGTGTCGTTTGAGTCTGTAACTTTTATTTCTGCTCTTTCATTACCGCTCATTTCAAATGACAGCTTTTCCTTTTCATCATCATTATATAATCGGGCTGAGATAGTACTTGGTGCTATTAATAGACTAGTTCGTTTTTTTCCGTTATCATCATTTATTTTTAGATTGGTAGCACTTTTTGTCATTGTTAAGACCGAGCCTTCTGTTACAATGTTATTTTTAACCGAATTAAAAGTCGTTCTAAGACTATCAGGTGAAAAATGTGTAATGGCTAATGGGTTTTCTTTTTCATCAAAATAGCTAATCTTAAAGTTTTTGTCTTTGTCAAACTCTATTTTAGCAACATCAAGAATTTTCGTTTCATTAGTTTCTGTTGCAGTATCCGTTTTTATATAACGAATATGCAGTTTATTGCCATCAGCACTATAATCAAAAAATAACTTTGGGTCATTTGTGGCTTGTATTCTTCCCATTAGCCTGTCAACTTCAGAAAACTGCGAAACAAACGCTCTTGTTTCTACTCCGTCAATAATGGTCGCCAAAACCCAACTGTCTTTTTTAGGAATGGTAATAATTCCTTGTTCTACATCGAGGATTGAAGCTTTCAATCGTACGTTTTTAAGGATGGCGCCATCGGCACGCATAATGTTTACCGTATAAGCGTCTTCAGGATTGTGAAATGATTCTATTTCATTATTTATTTCGATGACTTTTGCAGCAAAGGTTTCAATCATTTGATTTTTACTAGAGACATCTTTTATTAAATCGGTTATATTTCCCATGATATATTTTTATTAAACTTCTACTCTTCGACCTATGTAAATCCTTTGCCTGTAACCATTTTCGCTATAACTTCGCACGACCTTTTCGACCTGAAAGGTTCCATTTTTTTCTTTGTCTTTAGCATTTTCCAGAATTACCTTATCGGTTGGTCGCACAAAAGGCTCTCCAAAAGTGAGAAAGGAACCTTCAAATCCGCTGGGTTTAGATTCCATTGCTCGTAATGCGGCGTATTGATACAGTTCTGAAGCCACTTTTGTGGTTGTTTTTTCAAAAGCTGTAGGATCGTTTGGTAAATCATCACTATCACTGTGTAATACGTGGGTTTTCACTAATTGCCCATTTGGGTCACCCAGTTCAATGTAAATTGGGGTGTTTGAATTTTTAAAGTATTTTTCTACTCGTGTACGGGTATTTTTTGTCGATTCATTAACTACGACTAACTTATCTTCAATAATGTTGTAACGAAATCTGAAACGTGCTTTCCCTAAAAAGTTCCCGGAAGCGGCTTGAATCGTTTTATTTAGTTGCGTACTCAAAAGTTCAAGTCCCTGATTGATTAGTTTTTTTACAATTGCCCCGGCCAAAGGACTTTGGATAAAATTGCGATCGATAAAACTGCTTAATTCTCCGGTTGTATGTTTTTGCGGGTTATTGGTGATTGTAAGTACAGGTCGGGCTTCTTCCATTTTAAAATAGGTGTAGATTCCCTTATCCTTTAGCATTTCGAAAACTTGAGCCAGGGTTTGCCCCCTGTTAATCATTAGATTCCCTAAATTTTCGTCAAGAGCATCTATCTTCAATGGAAGATTTAACGGTTTGATTCTTTTTTCAAGAAATGTTTTTGGATTAAAGTTCTCGACATTGGTGGTTGGATTAGTGGCTACAACATTCAAAGTATCATTTTTGTCCTGAGCATCGGTATTATCTACTGCTTTTATTTTTTTGAAGGCGTACATTAAGTCTTCACAGGTTATAGTAGCATTGGTATCGGATTGTACTCCTGTGATATAACCCCTAAAAGCCGGTTTGTAATCTCCGTCGTATCCTAAAAATATTTCTATGAAATTTTCAACTTTAAAAAAATCATGAATTGTTTTTTGTTCACCGCTTGCATTTGCAAATAAGTTCTGATCAAAGCCTTTGGTATCGGTATATACTTTTTGAGGCATAACAATCGTGGCGGTATCGGTTAACGATTTGTAGGAGCTATTGATTTCTACGTTTTTGACATAGGTAAATTCATAAAATTTAGGACTGGGGATAAGCCTCACCGTTTCATAAACTTTAATTTTAGCATTTAGTTTAAGCATTGTCTCTGATTATTAGTTCTACAGTTTCGTCTGATGTGGCGCTGGCCGTGAATTTTTGAATGTTTTTTGTTCCGGAAATAGAAGGAATAGAGTAGGAGTCTATAACCAGTTCGTAAATACCAAATCGGTTCAGAATGGCATGAGTTACTCTCAGGGCATAGGGAGCATTTAGAAATTGTTTCAACAGAAAGAGTTTTTCTTTCGGGTATTCATCTCCACTTTCGTTGGCAATTAGTCCTTCAATCGAAATACTAAAATCACCATTTGTAATATGTTCTTTAATGGTGGAATCTCTGCCCTCTATTCCTTCTTTTCTAATAACTTTTGAGCGATTTAAATTAACGGTTACAGCATCTATACGTAAACCAGGCAGATTGAGATCATTCTTTACCAGAGGTTCAAAAATTAAGGGAGCAAAGACTCTAAGGTTAAATTCGCCTCCGGTTTTATCGATAATAAAATCTTTCGATTCCGATTCGTTATAGTTAATACCCGTATATTCAGTATCTTTTGAGTCTAAGATTTCGTTTACATTAAAATTGAATTTCATTATTTTTTATTTTTTAGTTGGAGAATGTTTTAGCGAAAGCCGTAATAAAGGTGTTTTCGAGTCTTGTTTCGTTGTGTTTCTGCAACCAGAGCGCTTCTTCAATTAGCTTATAAAATTCATCCATCGGTAATTGATAAGGATCTACCTGAAAAGCCTGACGTATAAGTGCTGCCGATTTCTTGAACTCGTCTTTTTGAGGTGTTGCATTGATGTTAAATTCACTATCAGAGCGAATCATTGAGATGATGGAATTTCCTGCAGAAAGCATGAATTCGTCATCATAATTTTCTTTTTCAAGTGCACATTCTTTGAACAGAAACAAAATTGCATCATGCGGATCATCATTGTATCGTTTTTGATAATTCAGAAATGTTGTGAGAGATGGTTTTTTGCAATATGCTGTTATAGATTGATCATCAGAGGTAAGTTTTAATACGTTACCATATTTTTCTTTTAGTTTTTCGATTGCTGTTTCGTCTAACATTTTTTTGATTTTAAGAATTTCGATGTTTTAAATAGAACTGTCTGTACTTTCTCTTTTCAGGATTTCCGTAAGACTTTCAGTGGTTTGTGACTGATTTAAAGGAGTAATGTTAAAATTTCCAATAATAATACTGCCTTCGGACTGTTGTTTCAAAGGATTTTTAAAATTACTCAGATCGGGTGTCGAGGGTATTTCTCCTAAATCTCTGGATGTAGAATTCATGATTGATTTGATGTTTAAAGGTTGGTAATACGGTTTAAGATATTCTCAATAGATGAGGTAGTTACTTTTAGGATATTCCCATAAGTAAGCGGTGTTTTTATATTGATCTTGAGAATGCTAATAGAGTTTATTAGCAGATGTAAAAATAAGAGATAAGGAGCTGAAAAAAGAAAAATATAGTTGCTGTTTTCAGTAGTTTCAGTAGAAAGAATTTATGGCTAAAACCTTGGTGTATAGTTGTTTTTATGTTTCTTTTGAGAGTGGAGTGGAAAGAAAAGAGATAAGCCTAAAAGAGTAAAGAGATCTCTTTTAGGCTTTAACTTATTGGTTAAATAAAATTTGAGTTTAACAATGAAGAATATATTTAAGAATGTTTTCCCCTTTTCCTACAATAAAGGTGCGGCATAAGTTTTAATGGTTAAAACATCCGATGCATCTCGCTCTTCATAGAATAATTTATGATTAAATTTATTCATCTGAATTTTCATTTCATCTAAATCTACTGAATTGATATAAACATCTCTTCTGGATGCAGAGGCGGGAATATAATTGACACTGCTTGTGATTCCGTTAAATATAGTATTGCCTAGTTTAGATCTGTTGAAAATGGACATTGAAAATAGTAAACAGTTGTTGAATATTAATTTACTATAATTGGTATATATAGGTGAAGTTTCATTACGTAAGTTATTATAGAAATACAAAGTACTATTTTCGATTGTAGAGTTATTAAAATTATAAAATGGTAATGCTCCGCCCAGAAGTACCTTGTTTAAGGATGAACTTTGTATATTCTCTATTCTAATCCATCTAACAGAAGGTTTACTCCCACTACTGTAATTGTTAAGATTAACACCGATCACAGAATTGCTGATTTGAGAAGAAGCCGATCCTTCAATTACAAAATTCGACAATGATTTTATATTATTAATTACAAATGATGTCTTACTACTATGGAAGGTATCTAAGAATAAACTATTATAAATTTGACTAGAAGCTCCTGTAAGTAATGTCGAGCATACAAATGTTGTGTTTGATAATGTTTCAGCATCTATATTTGTATCTAAATTAAGTTCGCCTAAATTATTCTGAATTACTGTATTCTCAAATAGCCCGGAAACTTTCATCGTTTTGACATTAACTGGCTGATGATTTTGATCCAGTTTAAAAATTGTAAAATCTTTAGCATGCATATAAGAACTGACCTCCATTGTAAAGTCAACAATCTTTGTATCAGCATCGATTGTTAAAGATTTATGATCTAAATCATGAGCTACATAAAATCTTTCTGGTGTTGCTGTCGTTGATTTAGTAGCTGTAAATTGGTAAACACCGTCAAATCCTGTTAGAGAAGTTACCGGTTGATCCTGGTTAAGTGTTTTTAAAATAGAATCAGCTGAAATTTTCCATCTGCGGTAGCGCTGTACTCTCCAGTCGATTTTTAAGTCAATGTCAAGAGCCCTATTGTATCTCCTTAAGATCGTTCCTTTAGTAGCGACACTTCCCGCGACAGGCAATTTATATTCAATACTATCGTCAGGATAGGTTACGGATTTTCCTTCTAATTCAAATTCTTTTGTCGATTTCGCCTTTAAAATAATGGATTCTAAAGGAACATTAAGATTTTCTTCTGCCGACATATTCATGTATGAGGTACCATTGTGTACTTCGGTATTTAATACCCCTCCCGGACGTATTACGGGTTTTCCGTTAGCATCATTTACAACTAAATTATCAGCAATTCCATTGGAATATCTGGGCATTGAATATTCAAATTCTAATCCTATGATGGATTGCATTCCATTGGCGAAACGGAAATAAAACCCCTGAGAGGCGACAAGACTTACGGTTGTTGTTGAACCAACAAGTAATGGCCCAGTGTAGTCATTGGGAAGTTTTGTTATGACAACGTTTTTACCCACAATTAAATTTAAATCATAGCCTACATTTAGAGCAGCATACTTTGCGGGAAAAGAACTTATTTGTCTTTTAAATAGCGTTGGAGAAGAGTCCGATCCGTTAATGGTGTAAATGGTTTGAAAATCATTGATCAAATAATAATTGCCCGGAATCAACGAATTGGATTCTACCAGATTTAATATTTTTTCGGTATTTACATTATTTTCACTTTTTATAAGATTATTTACAAAGTCATAAACTGCTTTTGAAGACGGATAATCATTATTGGTTGATAATGAGGAAAGTGCCAGACTTTTATTAGTAATATTTTCTTTTGACGCAAATAAAGTTTCATGAGCTGTTTTACTAGTTTTATGATCTTCAAACTGATCTTTCTCAACTTTAGTGTTTAATACATTAACCAGATTGGTTATATTATTTTGTGGAATCTCTTCATCCTTATGCCAAAAGCTTAGCCAGGAATCCGAAAATTGTTTTTGAGTTGGTTTTTTGCCGGTTTTGAACCAGCTTAGAATGGTATTGATATTTGTTGCCATGTTGGTTTGAATTGATAATGAAATTAGATTGCAGATGTGTAGAAAAGTAATCTCTCATTGTATTGAATATACCGGAATCAGAGAATAATTTAGATGGATGGAAAGAAGGAAATATACCTTCTTTTTTCGGGAGTTTCAGCAGAAAACGTTGTTTTGAGGGGACTATATTTTTTTATTTTTTATTTGAAAACAAGTTTGAAATACTTGGCAATGAAGCTGATAAAACTAACCCAATCAGTTTGATTCTATTAATAACTATTTCTGTCAATCCGGCATCTTGTAAAAGGTCAAATTTAGTATCAATGAAACTTGTTAAAACGATTAATAGGCTTGCAATTACTGCGATTTTTGATTTATTCATAGAATTTTATAATATTATTTTTAAGGTGCAACTGTTGTAACTGAGTATTGAATCCATCTGGTCGCTGTTTTTTCATAAATCAACCCTCCACCAGAAATAGCAGTACATACAACTCGAAAACCAGCCATCGCATTTGGATAAGTTGTGTTTAGATTTGTAGCCGTTAAAGCAGCTGTAGTTGCATTTTCAACAGATGTTGTAAGCTCTAAATATTCTTTATTAATCAAACTTTTTGCACCTCCTGAAACTATTAAGGTCTTAGTCAAATTTGGTGCTTTAATCTCACCAGTAGTGTCTTTGGTTAAAGCAATGTTTCCAACTCCATCAGATATAGTGATTGTATTTGAGGCGTTAGCTAAAAGACCTGTTACTTTTCCTAAAACCACATTGCCATTTCCTGTCGTTATACCGGTAGTATTACCACTGTTTGGTGCAAGAATCATATTATTTGAACCTGTTGTGATACCGCCACCGCGCAATATAAATCCTGTACCAGCAATTATGGTATTACCACTTCCGGTCGTTATACCACTTCCGGCCTGATCACCTATTCCAATATTGTACGTTCCGGTTGTTTGATTAAATAAAGTGTTTGCTCCCAGAGCCACAGCATTCCCCGTCGTATTCGAATACATTGCACCAGCACCAACTGCAACACATAAGGCGCCATATACATTAGAATTTAAATTTCCAACGGTATTAAACATAGCACTTGTGCCAATGGCTACGTTATTGTTTCCTGATACATTATTACGCAGTGAACTGGCACCAATAGCCACATTCTGATGACCATCAATATTTTTTGATAAAGCACTTACTCCCAGTGCGGTATTGAAATCAGCAGTTGCATTTGCATTTAATGCATTTAGACCAATGGCTGTGTTATTATTTCCCGATGTATTTGCATTCAGTGCATTTACTCCAATCGCTGTATTACTGTTTCCCGTTGTATTACTGCGTAGGGCCCATTCTCCAAGTGCTGAATTGTTTTCTCCTGTTGTATTAGCTATCATCGAATCGTATCCAATAGCAGTGTTGTAATCACCTGTCGTAAATGAACTGCCGGTAAGAGCACTACCAAGTACAATATTCTCTGCTCCGGCCCCAATACCTTTACCAATGCGAACACCGCTTATTGTTTTATCAACTCCACCAAGTTCTTGTAGCGCTATGTTATCAACTATTCCAATTTGTGTAGCCGAAACTGGAGATCCTATTTCATCTGTAGTGGCTATAGTTCCTGATTTGGCAGGAAGTATAATTGTAGAATTTGATTCACCTGGTTCAGCAAAAACAAGCCTATTGTGTACAGAGGCACCATTGAAATAAAAGAATCCGTTTTTTGCAGATGAAAAATTACTATTAGTAGCTTTACCTACTGTTTGAAAACCGTTTGCATTATATAACGTGAAGTTATTGTTATTTGATGGATCAGTCATAGTAATTGTGGATCCGGAAATTGTAGTTAGGTTATTTGTATCCATATCCTCAATTTGCATAGCAATGCCATTAAGTATTGCAACTTTGCCTTGCGCCAGAACGTCTTGTAAATTGGGAGTCGACGCCTCCGTAATTTGCTTCCATTCACCATTTTGCCTGCCATATTGATTTCCGTTGATAGGAGCTTCTTCGATTCCTCCATTTATGGAAATATTTCCTTCACCAACGATAGATTCTCCATTAATAGTTTTAAAATCATCTGTGGTGGCGATTGTATAAGTATTATTATTAAATCGTTCTAATTTTGCAGGAAATTCAAATACATTACTGGATACCGGGTCTGCTATTTTTATTATGGTACTTTTTCCATTTTTATATTTGTTTAATGAAATATCACCTCTGAAAATGGATATGTTACCTTCTTCTCCGGTTCCTAAAACTCTGCAGCCAAGTGATATTTGGTTTGTTAACTGAAATAAGGAGGTGCTGTCAAATTCACTTCCTACCGTTATATTATTATACTTATAGTTGCCGTAGTTTCCCATTATAGTTGCATTACTGTAGCCATGAGAATCAGTAGGATAGGCAGCAATAGGATTGGTATCCAGCACTGATTTTAATCCTTGTGGGGCATGTGCATTTTTATCTGCTAAATGATCATTTAAAACGCTTTTATCTGCCTTAGCAGAAAGCAATTCGTCAATCCCTTCGACATCTTTTACAGGAACTTTTTCGTATTTGTGTCGGAAGGAATCCCAGGTATCCCAGAATTGTGTTTGTGTTGGTTTTAATCCGGTTTTGAACCAGTTTTTAATCGTATTTAACGCTTGTATAGCCATGTTTGTTTTCTTTTTTAATGATGTAAGTAAGACTGATTTAAGAAGTTTTTCAAGTTTTTCTTATCCGGTATTTTAGGTCTTTTTTCCATGTTTTTAATGATGTTAAATAGGAGTGAGTAGTAAATTTTAAAATTTCAAATACCTATAGAAAATAGGATTGTTTCATTTTTTTTGAGGGTGTAAAAGTAAAACAGAAGGATTCTAAAAGAAGAAAAAATAACCTTCTCTATTCAGTAGTTTCAGTAGAATGGAAACTTACTGAAACTACTGAATACAAACGTCCTGAAGTTTTAAAATGATAAACTAGGAGACTACTTTTACACTCTGAAAAATAGCTACCGATGAGTAAAAACGTAATTCACAATTTCGATATTTTAATACAAAATAGTGCTGATATAAATAGTGCTGAACATTTAACCGATGTCATGATAAAAGAGCTGGCAAAAATTTCAAAAGAAATGAGTCAGCAAAAGGATATAGAACAATTATGGCAGGAGCAGAAGAGCCAAAATCCTTTTGTCAACAACTCTAATTTCTCAGCCGAAGGAGGCGTGAACGATACAATTGCTAAAACAGCAAATAACACAGCATTATCGGTAAACAATACTCCTTCGGTTTTCGGAGAAGCGAGACATACTTTTGATAATGTAAAAGGAGGGGCTGGAACTATTCCTTTTGGAACAACAAATGTTAATACTTCAATCGGAGAAGACGTTGCTGATACTATCAACAGCACAATGATGAGTGCTGTCCTATCAGCTAACACTACTTCTCCGATATTCGGAGTTGAAGATGATACTTTAAATTTAAGTAAAGGTTTAACAAGTCAGATTTATTCTGGTGTTGAGGCGCAGCAAATGCTGACGATACCGGAAAAACTACAAACAAATGGTGAACCCACTCTGGAAGCTGTTAAAGAAGCAATCAGAAAAAAAATAGAGCAGGCTAATGCTGCAAATGATAGAACAGCAGTAGAATATTGGACTAAAATTTCTAAGGCTTTTGATGAAAATAAAGGAGTGTCTGTTCAGGATTTTGACGGTAAACCAAATCATGAATTATTTACAGAAATGTACACCGCTCTAAAACGGTCAAATTTAGTAACAGCGACCCCAAATTTTAATTGGGAAATCGTTCGCGAAAAAATGATTAAAGCAATTGATGCCAATATATTGTTTGGGGAAATTTCCGAAGGAAGTAAAAAACGCTGGAAAATAATTCAACAAGAATTACAGAAAGACACCACCAATGTTGCTAATCTTTTCGAACAATATAATGAACTGTTTTTATTGCTAAGACAAGTAGAGGGACTGGATGACTTACCTGGTACAATTAGTATAACCACTAAAACCAAAATTTATCCTAATTTAAGTGCAGATAGACTTTATGGTAAGATTGGAAGAGAAGCTGTCTATGCATTCTTAAAAGAAATAAGTTATGAAGATGTTCAGGGAAATGCAGTAAAAAGAGGAGCGGTCAAAATAAAAAATACAACTGCTTCTTCCTTTATCGTAGGAGAAAGTTTGGAGTTTTTCCTTGACGAAACCCTGATCGTTCAAAATGGATATAAAAACGAAGGTATTAACTGGATTGTTTACAAGGGGAGAAAAGGCAAAAAAGACGAAGAAACTATTTTTGAAGATGAAGGGATATCCTTTAGTTATAATTTTGATACAGCAGGCACTTATAAAATTGAAGCCTATGGAGATGAGTACGGAGCCAACAATAAAAAAAGTAAAAAGTCATTCGCTTTTGTAGAAGTAAAAATAGTGGCTCAGGAGCTTGTAATTTTACCTCCTTCCACAGTTAAAGGAAGATCGGTAAGACCTTCAGCGAAAGAGTTTATATTTAAAACAGCTTTAAAATACCCGAAAGTAAAATCACTAAATCCATTAAAACTTTACTATCAAATAGAGACCAAAATTAATAATAAAGGAACCACAATTTCAGACGAAAAAGAACTGGATTCAACAGGAAACATTAGTGTATTGATGCCTGATTTGGGAACTTATAAGATTAAAATAATCAGTAAGGATCAATATGCATTGACGCAGGAGTTTGAAGTTTCAGCAATTAAAAATGAAGTGACCAGTATTGGTCCTATTAAAGGAGAATCAAACAAAAATGTCTTTTTATTGGGTGGTTCAAACAAGACTTTTACTTTAGAAGCAAAAACTTTTAAAATACCTCCTACAGATAAAGAAAAACAGGATGTAAAATGGATCGTTTATGATTCTAAAAATAATCCGTATTTGACGGCAGGAGATATCTGGTATACTGAAAAAGGCGCTCCAAAAAGAAAGCACCTTCATAAATGGGAATCTTTTGGGATATCTGTACCCGATAAAGAAGGGCACTACACAGTAGAAGCCTTTATGGACGCAGCAAAAGGTGTCGATGCTAAAGCTACTTTCAAAATGGAAGTACAGCGTCCGCAAGTAACTGAGGCGTATTGGGCTTATAGTAATGGTGACAAAAAAGAAACTTCCGGTTTTTCGGGAGAAGTAAACCATGTAAAAGCGAAGATTCCGGGCTATGAAAATCAGAAAGTAAGAATTAGTTTTTACTTAAACGGCAGTAAAGAGGCTTCTTATTATAATGAAACGACAACGAATGAAAGTGGTGAAATAAATAAGATTATAACTTTTGATGATATTTTTCAGAAACGTTTTGGGGTTCAGGAGGGTAAAACAGCCAAAATTAGTTTCAAGTTAATGGGAATACAAAATGATAAACTATACGCATTTAAGAGAAATACCGATGTTAACACCACTGCGGTTTTAAAGATTGCAACGGGTGCAAAAATAAAAGATGCTTATTTTCAATATGATGGAAAAAGAGTAACGGCACAGGATGAAATTCCTCTTAGTTATAGCGGTGAATATGTAACCATTGTCGCAAAAACGCAAAACATGATCGGTAAAGAGATTGTACTAACATCTCATAAAGCCAGGGAAAAACCAAATTTTAGAAGTAAAGTAAAAATAGATTCAGAAGGCAATGCATCTGCGACTTTTAAAATAACCCGTCTTAAAGGAACAAAAGTCGGCGAAAAATTGAGCTACTATGTTGGTATCGAGGGACATTCTACTTTGCATTTAGGTTATAAAGGATTGAATATGGTTGTGGGTGAGAGTATGAAAAAGAAAGAAATTATTTTTCCATTATTAGAAAAGCCTACAAATAATACTGGCTCAAAATGGGGTAAAAACTATAATTGGACTGCGGCTGATGGACATAATCAAGCAACCTTTGATTCTTATAGAGATTATGGAGCAAGAAAACATGGAGGGAGAGATTTGTACACTGAGAAAAATGCAGAAGTGATTGCTATTGCTGATGGGAAAGTTTTAGAAACGGCTTATTTTTATTCGCAAACAAATCAGGTCACAGTTTTACACAAATTAAAAGATGGCAGAAAGTTTATCGCAAGGTATGGTGAATTAAATCCTAAAAGTATAAAAGTAAAGAAAAATGATATTGTTAAACAGGGAGATACTATTGGGCAAACAGGAAAGCTCGTAGGAGTTACAGTAATCACTGGACAAGATATTTATATGTTGCATTTTGAAATTTTTTCGACGGAAAATGGGGAAAACTTAGATAGCCCACTTACAAATACATTAAATGGATCTCCTTTCAAACGTAGAAAGGATTTAATTGATTCGGTTGATATCTTAATGGAAGGATATAAAAATGCATTTAATGGTAAGCAAAAGAAAGGACCGCAAGGCAATAGAATGGATATACAAAAAATGAGGTTAAGTGAAAAAGGAAAAAAATTCATAAAAGACTGGGAACAGTTTAGTCCACATCTTTATAATGATGATGCAAAAGAACGCAATTGTTCAATTGGATATGGTCATTTAGTTCATAAATTTCCGTGTAATGGCTCTGAACCTCAGGAGTTCAAGGACGGTATTGATATAAAAAGAGCAACAGAATTATTCGAGCAAAGGGTAATACAGTTCGAGAACGCTGTAAAAAGAGATATTCATGTATATTTGTATCAAAATGAATTCGATGCATTAGTTAGTCTCTTATATAATACAGGTCAGAATTTTTTAAATGTAGGAGGTCTTAATGACGGAGTAACGAAGATAAAGAAAAAAATTAATTTAAAAGACTATGAGGGGGGAGCTGACGAAATGGGTGATGTAACAAATGGAGGACTAGAAGGATTAGTTGTTAGGAGAAAGGCCGAAATTAAAATGTTTAAATATAATGTATATGATTCAAATCACTAAGTTTTTTTATTTTAGAGTTACAGTTTTTTTAGTTTTATTATCTCTTTTTTCATGTAAAAAAGAGGAACACCAAAATCATGTAATAAATAAAGAAAAGAAAACGGAGATTACTGATATTTCAGCTAAAGTAAAAAATAGAAATAATTGGATTTTTTATAAAGCTGTACCATTATTAAAAGACGAGTATGTTTGCGATGTTGAAAAGTTTAAGTCTTTAATCATTGATATTTCTGGGGATTCTGTATTTATTTCAAATAAATATTCTGATGAAGTGTACAGAAGTAAAGTTTTATCGGAATCTTTTTTTGAACATAAATATTTACTTCGAGCATATCAGAAGATTTTGAAAGATGATTTCAAGATCATCTTGCCAAATAAAATTGAATGTATTCGGAATAAGAAAGTGTATGACAAGAATTCTGAATTAGACAAATATTTTCAGGATGCTTTCTTTGTCGATAATTACATGTTTGTTGAAAGTGATGGGTGTGTAATCGCATTTGTAAAAAGTAGTAAAGATAAAAAATCTGCAGCTGAGTGTGAAGATGTGACGGTAGAAATGGGAAGTGGTAAAGTCTGTACGATAAAAAATACAAGTTTGGCTAAAGTTTATGAGGAAATTATTTCAAGTAAACTAGTTGAAAAATCATCTGCTTTGCCAAAAAGAATACCAATGGTTGACAGTATAATGAACATCAACAAAAATGGGTTAATTGATGTTAAATTTAAAGTAAAATCTGGAAAAATAGAGGTCGTAATGAATTTTGATGGCGGAGTAACAGAAATAATATTAGAAAAAGAGGAAAAGAACATTAAAAGAAGTATCTATTACTATGCAGATTAATGATGATGCTGTGAAAGATCATTGAGATGGGCAATAGAAGATAAATTAAAACAAAGAGTTTTAATCAAAGGAATTAATGAATAAGAGTGCATGAAAAATAATAAAGTAGTTATTTATCTTCTCTCCCTCCTTCTCTTTGCTTGCCAAGATCAAAAAAAAGAAATCAATGAAATCAAACAAGTCAAAGAAATAAAGATTTCGGTAAACAAAAATAAAATTGCAGCACTTAAAAATGATGCATTGTATGATTTTGAAGGAGAATACGAATATAAGAATAGTGATTCTTCAAATGAAAGCCTTTTTTTAATATTGAAAAAAGTTGAAACTAAAAGTATTCCCGATTTTGAAGGATCTTCATGGGAAGAGAAGAATGAAAAAGTCTAAAATGTTAGTTTGACTCTTGCAGGATTGCTTTATGGGAATACAGTTTTTTTTTGAGGAAGCGAGAGAAGACTATGGGCCAGTTTTTTTGTTGTAAATGTTCAGGTTGAGCCATTTGAAAATAATTCATTAAAAGTGAATGTGCATTTTGATTCTTCAGACCTTTTAGAAACCCCTGTTCAACCACCAATTGAATCTACTAAAGAATTATTTGTAGTTTTAGATCCCAAAAAAGAAAAACAAATATGATGAATATAATAAAGAGTAGCTTTTGTTTAATTTTAGTTTCTTTTATGTGGGTTTCATGCTCAAAAGAAAAAAGCTTAGTAGAACCTGAAAAAATTGAAGCCTCGGAAAGTCTCAAGAATAAAATTCCTAAAAACTTAAAAATTGTAAAGACTGAAAAAGTAAACTTGAATAATGATTTGACTATTTTTATCTGTTTAGCCTTAGATGAAAAAAAAGGAGAATATAGCGAGTATTGGTTTTCGAGTAATGAAGAAATTAAACAGATAAATAAATTTTATTCTGAATCTAATAAAAAGTGGTTTGTAAATATTGACGAAGATCCAGAATTAGAAATGTTGAAAATTATAACAGAAGAAGGGTATATTGATTGTGCATTTTATGATGTTGATAAGAATAGTTTCAATTCTAATGTTATTTTTAATTTTGATCCACTCATATTTAAAGAAAATAACAAGTATTGGGGATTTTCTGGAGATATAGATGATATCATTCTGAAAGATAAAAAACTTCTAACAACGATTGATAACAATATTCCGGATTATGAAGAGAAAAAGATGAGCATAAATCAAAAGAATCTTCCTATCATCTACTTTAGTAGTGATAAAAGTGATTTAGATATTATAGAAGAAAAAATAGGAAGTTGCAAGTTTATGAGCATTAGTGAAATTAAACAGAAAATTAATTAAGATACAAGCTACCCCAACCGGTAGCTTTTATTTTTTTACATAAATTGAAAACCAGTGTTACCTATAAATCCCTTTATCTGCAAAGGAATAATAACTTTATAGATTGATAATCAAGCGATTGAGTGTGTTAATGGTTTAAAAGAGTTACCGACATGTTTGGTTTTGGAGTAATCAATTTGTCAGCAGGAGAAGGCAGTGTTTGGCCCGAAGGATGATTGTGTATCATGATAAGAGCAGAAGCATTTGCTTTTAGCGCTGCGGCAAATACTAATTTAAGATCTATTGAATCCAGATATTCCACGGGAGGTGGCTTCGTAAACTCCTAGTGCTTTATTAGACTGACTAAAGAGTAGAATTTTAAATTATTATTTTTGAGAAAAAAAGATGAAAAAAACGAACGTAATTATTTGCCTTCTTTCACTCACTTTCTATGCATGTCAAGATCAGAAAAAAGAAACCAATGAAATCAAACAAACCAAAGAAATAAAGATTTCGGTAAACAAAAATAAAATTGCAGCACTTAAAAATGATGCATTGTATGATTTTGAAGGAGAATACGAATATAAGAATAGTGATTCTTCAAATGAAAATCTTTTTTTAATATTGAAAAAAGTTGAAACTAAAAGTATTCCCGATTTTGAAGGATCTTCATGGGAAGAGAAGAATGAAAAAGTCTAAAATGTTAGTTTGACTCTTGCAGGATTGCTTTATGGGAATACAGTTTTTTTTGAGGAAGCGAGAGAAGACTATGGACCAGTTTTTTTGTTGTAAATGTTCAGGTTGAGCCATTTAAAGATAACTCATTAAAAGTAAATGTCACTTTTGATTCTTCAGATGTTTTAGAAAACCCTGTTCAACCACCAATTGAATCTACTAAAGAAGCTTTGCGAAAAGGAAATAAAAATTGGAAAATAAGCGAATTGAATATTGATAGAGAACTTATTTTTGAAATAAAAAAAACTAATGAATTAATATTCAAAC
This sequence comes from Flavobacterium sp. N502540, assembly GCF_025947365.1. Taxonomy (NCBI): domain Bacteria; kingdom Pseudomonadati; phylum Bacteroidota; class Flavobacteriia; order Flavobacteriales; family Flavobacteriaceae; genus Flavobacterium; species Flavobacterium sp. N502540. Next base: position 261,710 of record NZ_CP110012.1, on the reverse strand, counting down.
CGGATTTAAATTCGGATGATAAAACATTTAAAAGGATAAAATAATTATTGTTTTTTCAGATAACCCGGATCACTTTCATATTCAATTAAATTAATGTACTATATTTTAGAATGTCCTATATTTACTTCAAACTTAATTATATTATAAATGCGTTATTTGTTTATTGTTTTATTTTCTTTAGTTGTCGTTTCCTGTGTTAGGAAACAAAAAGATGTTGATAACATAGGTGTTAAAAAAGAAGAAAATACTAAAGATCAAGTTTTAGGAAATAAAAAGATCAAAGAACTTGAAAGTCAGGTTTTTCATCTTGTACTTCATGAGAATAAATATTGTTACTTTTTGGGTAAAACAGGAGACTATCAGAATATAACACTTAATTTCAATGTTAAACGTTTGATAAGCGAGGCAACGATAGATAATATTTTTTATGACAATGAGTTTAACTCTTTTAGGAATCAGTTGTATAAAATTAGAGATTATAGAGTAAAGAGTAGATCAAACTATGAGATAGCTGTTTTTGATGAATTTGAAGGTAAAGATGCGAGAATTAATTTTTGGCTTATTAATAAAAAGGATGATGTTTGGAAGTTCGAATTTCTACCTTCATGGAAAGAAGAAGAATCTAAGAGAGATTACCTTGCAAATTTAGATTTGCGCCAGAAATATTTATTTGTAAATAAAAAAAATATTGACTCCATTACAGTATTGACTAAAGGGGGATGGAGTGAAGATGGTAATGACGAGAATTTAGATACTGTTTGTTATAAAATGCCCTATTATTTTAAACTAAAAGAGAAATACAAACATTGGAAACACTACAATCCAATTCGTTTTGTTTCTTCAAAAAACAAGGTTGCAATGTATACATCACCAGATTTATCGTCAGAAGTCGTCGAAAATTTAAAATACAATGACTGGATTATTATTAACGATACCGTAAAAAATGAATCAACAGGCAATAATTCGTGGCTTGATGTTTATGATAGGGTAAATTTTCGGAAAGGCTATATTTTGAATAAAGATTTAGTTGAGAAACCAACGTATAAAAACTTACTCATAAAATAAGTAGGTGGTGAGAAAAAATGGATGATTAAAAAACAAAAGCTATTCTAAAACGATAGCTTTTGTTTTTTCCTCAAACTGAAAAAAAGCAGTTTCAATCATAAATTCTATATAGAAAGACAAATCAAACCTTGGGATGTCAAAACAATTTATAGATGATAAAATTAAATTATTATGAATGGTATTATTTGTAGAGTGGCAGTTATTTGCACATTCTTTATTCTGTTTGGATGCAAAGAGGAATCTCTAAAAAAAGAAATCCAGGAAATTAAACAAACCAAAGAAGTAAAGATTTCAGTTAATAAAGATAAAATTGCAACTGTAAAAAATGATGCATTGTATGATTTTGAGGGTAAATATGAATATAAGGACAGTGTGAGCCCAAATGAAAGCCTTTTTTTAATATTGAAAAAAGTTGAAACTAAGAGCATCCCAGATTTTGAAGGAGCTTCATGGGAAGAGAAGAATGAAAAAGGAGAGAATGTTAGTATGACCTTAGGAGGATTACTTTATGGTAATACAGATTTATTTGAGGAGGTTACGGAAGGTTATGCTCCTGGTTTTTTTGTTGTAAATGTTCAAGTTGAGCCATTTAAAGATAACTCATTAAAAGTAAATGTTACTTTTGATTCTTCAGATGTTTTAGAAAACCCTGTTCAACCACCAATTGAATCTACTAAAGAAGCTTTGCGAAAAGGAAATAAAAATTGGAAAATAAGAGAATTGAGTATTGATAGAGAACTTATTTTTGAAATAAAAAATTCTAATGAGTTAATACTTAAATCAGATTTTAATTTGGAGGATAAGATATTTAAAAGAATAAAATAATGATTATTCTTTTTCGGTAGCTTTTGTCTTTATATCCAAAACTAAAGCGCACACACCTATAAATTCCCCTTATCAGCAAACGAATAATAACTTTCTGAGGTAATAATCAAATGATCAATTACATTAATACCTAAAAAAGCGCCAGCATGTTTGGCTTTTTGGGTAATCAATTTGTCAGCAGGAGAAGGCAGTGTTTGGCCCGAAGGATGATTGTGTATCATGATAAGAGCAGAAGCATTTGCTTTGAGCGCTGCGGCAAAAACTAACCTAAGATCTATCGAAGCTCCAGATATTCCACCCGAAGCGACTTCGTAACCCCCTAATACTTTGTTGGACTGATTGAGGAGAAGAATTTTAAATTACTATTTTTGAGAAAAAAGATAAAAAAATGAAAATAATGATATGCTTATTTCTTTCTTTATTTATGTTTTCTTGTAAAGATAAAGAAAAGGGAAAAGTCAAAAATGAACTTAAATTAATTAAACCACAGGAAGTTGTAATAAGTAAAGAATTAAGAGGTCTAATTCCTGATGTATATGAAAATGTTGTTACAGAAACTATTGATTTTGATAATGACTCAAAGAAAGATTTCATTTGTACAGTATATGATTCAAAAAGAGATATAAATATAGAATATTGGATTACTTCCAATTATAAATTATTCTTAGTTAACGAGTTTTATGGTAGTATTAATTATAAATTTTTCATTAATCTGGACAAGGATGATATATTGGAATTGTTTAGATGTTCAGGAGAAGAAGATGGTATTGACTATGTATTTTATGATATTAAAAATAAAAAATTAGAGCCTCTTTTATATTTTACTCCAATTTTAATTGACAAGGATAGACCGACTAATTATTTTTTTGGATACCCATGGGATATTTCAGAAATAGTTGTTTATGATCATAAATTACTTTCTTCTGTTACTAATAGTATTGAAAGAGATGGAGATGTTTTAGTTCCTGAAAATCAGAAATTTTTACCGGTTATTTTCTTTAATGGTAAAACTACTCAGCCTGAAATTAAATATGATAAGAAAATTAAAGAGGGATATTTTTCGTTGGAAAAAATTATTAATACTGTTAACAAGGTAAGTGAGAGGCAAAATTTGAAAATTATAGAATCATTAAAATAAAATTGGCTTCTTATAAGATAAAAACAGAAGTTATACTCATAAATTCTCTTTGTTGGATAAGAAGCACCTTTCGGGGGTAAAAATTGCATAGATCGAGAGTTATATGCAGAAACAAAATTTAATTAAAGAATATGAGAAATTGTACCAAATTGTTGGTTTTGTTGTTCGGAGTGGTATTAATAAGTTGTAGACAGCAAACACAGGAGAAGCAAAATACAGCTTTAAAAAAAGTTAAAACCGCTAATTCAAAATATCTTCTAAAAAAAGAAAATAACGTTGATGTCTTTGCTTTATCAGATATTCAGGGAAAATGGGAATTGAAAAAATCATCCAATACAAATTCTGAGACTCTTGAAATTAATAATTTTGAATTGTTAGATCGTGAATTCATTTTGGGTGATGGAACTAGTAATACTTACTTTGAGATTGATAGTATACACAATTTAGAATATCATATAGAAGGGCATTTCTACAATCATTCGTTAGCAGAGGAAATGAAAAGCCTAGAGAAAAAAATCTATGATCTCTTCAAAGTTAAGCTCAATACATTTAGAGGAGTTATGATTACTAAGTGTTCACCTCCATTTCATAAAATATATGTGTTTGGAGATAATCTGCTGGTTTGGTATTCGGGCGATTATATGCAGTTTGTTAAAAGTAAGAATGCCAAAGAAGTCCTTTTTAAATGCAAGGAAAACGACAATGGAATTTCCAGATATGAGGATCCTTTAAATAAAACTTGTGTTTGTAATGAAAGCGCATTTAATAGGGCTTATGAGATATTTTATAATGAGTCACCTGATTATTTAAAAAAGGATTTGCTAAAAAAACTACCGCAAAGTAATTTTAAAACACGCTCTGAAGATGCTGAGGTTCAATATAAGTGGATTTTACAGGATACATTAAAAATAGAAATGGGTTTTCAGGGAGGTGAAAATCGTTATATTTTCTACAAAAATGATGATAATAAAATTGAATACAAAGAATATTTATCCTTGCCATAATTCTTTCTTTTGATTTAAATAAACAGAAAAACTACCGTAATTGGTAGTTTTTTTCTTTAAAAGAATGTGCTACTTTAGCCTGAAAACTGAAAAAATATGAAGATATTAAAAGAGTACTGCTTACTCTTTTTTTTTGTGCTTTCTATTATTGGATGCAAAGATGAAAAGGTAGAAAGCAAAAAACAAAGAAATTATCAAAAGGAAAAGAATAATCTAAATTTTGATAAGGTGTTAAAAATGAGTAAATATGAATATGTGTATGATACTTCTAAATATGGTAGTTTTTTTACAACATCTTATGATTATGGAGTTTTATATGCTCCTGAAAATGGTAATGATCTGGGGAATTTAGTAACTTTTTTAATACCTAAAGATTTCCTTTTTTTTGAAAAGTATTCAAAATATTTTAATGAAGATGATTCTGAGAAGTTTGAGACTTATGTTAACAAATTAAGCATTGAAGAGTATAAAAAAGTATTTGATATTTATGTTTTTTTCATCGATAGCAAATATCTAATCCCAACACCACATGCTGATTGTCCAATTTCGGTAAAAGAAAAACATAAGACAGATTTGTATCACTATAAAAATAATTCATGGGAAAAAATGGATTCTTTTGAAGTAGATTCAGATAATAAGGATAATGAAGAGATGCATTGGAGAATTAATTTTATTGAAAAAAAGACCAAAGATTTACAAAAAACTTTTTTTAATTCTATTGCCAAATCAAAAATCGAGGATTCATGGTACAGGGATTATATTTTATTGCTGGACTCTTATGAAGCAAATTATAATTACACCTACTATATTAAAGTATCTAAGGACTCCTGTTATTTTGTAGAGCGTGATTTTAAAGATTTACTGGTACCTGTTCAAAAAGGTGATACCTTGTTTTTATATCACAAAGAAAATCTTCTCGAAGATAGAGAATATATAAAAAACAAGCATATTCCCGAGGTAAAGATTGTAAAACTGAAGGACAAGTATTATGTTAATAGTCCTATTTTTAATTTAAAAGAAAGTATTTCTACTAAACCATTAAAATATGGCTTTATTAGTGATGAAATAAATTAAAAAAATGATTTAATGAAAGTAAGTATTATTGATAACTTAATATAATTTGAAAAAGATCATAAAAGTATTAGTCTTGCTGTTGTTAAGTAGCTGCAAGCAGGAAGTAACAAGAGAGGCTGTTGAAAAAGCGAATAAAGAAACAGATAAAAAAGAAGTTTCAAAAGAGGTATATGTTGATTACACGATACCGCCTGTCAATTTTTTAGAAGCAAAATACAAGGTAAATGGGTATTATCTTCAGGATCATAGTCCAACGTTTCCTGTTTATCTTTTTGATCTTGAAGATGTGGGTTTTTTTGATGTGAATTACATTGGGAAATCAAGTTTGATTCAGGACTATTGGTCTGTTTATAATAAGAAAGGTTTTTTTTCGGAATTTAAAAATATCGATAGAAGCTCTGAAACTTCAAAAGAGATAAATGATAAAGTAAGTCAAATTTTAAAACAGAAATTAAATGAGTATTACATTGTTGCGAGTTTCTTACCTAAAGAGGCGGTCTCAAAATACTACAATGACGGATCAGGAGATTTTGATTTAAAAGAGAATGCCTGTACTTATTTTTATATTCATGAAAATAATAAATGGGTTTTTCTAAAAAAGCTTTTAACAAATAAAATAACCAAAGAGGGAATTGATTTATATACGGAATTGTTGTTGTCCTACAAATTAAAAAACCTTAAAGCAATTGATGAAAATTATCAGGGTAATTTTTCGGCAACTGTTGAGGAGGAATTAACAACCGAAGGTATGGGGCATTCAACATACAATTTTATGATAAGCGAGGATAAAATTTCGCTAAAGTTAGATTCCTTTTATGGGCAGTCAATTGGCGAAGGGGATTATAAGGGAAGAGTAGAAAATAATGTTTTGGAATTATATTACAATGGAAATGATAATCGATGTATAAAATTAGATCCTACTTATTTAATAAAAAAAGAGGATAATAAATATTTCATCAAAGGAGTTGGAGGTGAAGGAACCTTTCACGAATGGATAAAACTGGATAAGAAATAAAATATGTTTTAAGATTTTATAAAGCTGCCCTAATCGGCAGTTTTGATTTGTTATACTTCCATGAAAAAAGAGACAGTACCATTTAGGAAATAATATAAATATCAGGTTCAAGTAAGAAAAATCAGAGCGAGTAATGGTAATATTGTTGTACAAAATTAAGAAATAAACGTATTTATGAGAAAAAAAGGATTGCTTCTATTTATAATATTGATTGTTATATCTTCCTGTAAGAAAGAAAAATCATCTACAGAGATTATTACTTCAGATGGAGTCGTTACAAATTTTGAAGGGGTCGATTTGTTTTCTACTGCAGATTTGTCTTCTAATAAAAAGTACCACTTGGATTATGCGTCAAAAGTTAAAATTGTGTCTTTTGATAAGGTTAAAAATAGATCAAAGATTCTATACAAAAATCAAGAGCTGTATGTATCTCTTCGCGATATTGAGTTACTTTCTAAAACAGAAGAGAGTCAGAGTTATTTTACAAACGACTGTTATTGCCTGTTTGGTTTAGACAGAACAAAGACTATTAATTTTCCAACAAAATATGATACCGTTCATTATTATACAAAGGATGGGAAAATTAGGCTTATAAAAGAGATAACGTCTTATCAACCAAGTTATGAAACTTATATAAAGCATGATGTTGAGATTTCGAGAGAAGATTATAACTCAGAAACGCCAGACTTATATTCCTATTTTACAATTGATAAGAATGGTTTTTTTATTGGGAATCTTTACAAAGTAATGAACACATCTTTTTTGGAATGTTATAATAAGAAATCATCGTATGCAATTACTGATGGCCTGGTTAAATTACAAGAGAATTCCGGTATTAGTGCGGAATTTACTTATGCAATGTATTTGTTTAACACTGACCTTTTGTATGCAAAAGTTAGTATGGATCGTTTTGTAAAAACTTTACCTAATTTTGATTATAAAAAGGAAGAGATTTATATTGAACAAGGTGATTTGTATTTGGAAAAAATAACTAATATAAAATTATATAATGTTGATAATTTAGAACCTGTTGACTATAATGATTTTGCAATAGTGTTTAATTATTTGAGAGAGTTTAAAATTATTAAGAAAGATGAGAAAGAAAAGTACTTTGTAAAAATCAATGTACTAGGAAATGAATTATCCCCTTTTTCAGGAGAGTACTACATAGATTTAAAAGAAATTGCAATGTTTGCTTCGATTCCGGACTAGGAAGTTTCTTTAAGAAAAGATTCATAAAGATAGAAACCGGGTTAAAAGAAATTGATATATCGATGTGAAATTTTGAAGAGAACACTTAACTCTGTTTATTCAAACAAAAAAGCTGCTTCAAATAATTGAATGCAGCTTTTTTTAATTTTATAATAAAAATGAAGTTCGTTTAAATTCCCTATTTAATACTCGTCAGATAAAACTCCGGGAATGTTTTTACGGGGGAGTTGGTGGCAATATCAAATGCAATGTGGGTGCACATTCCAGCTACCAACCAGGATGCAATAGGGAGTTGGGGAGGAGACAGATTTTTGTTTTCCTTTTTGTATTTGTCCAGAATTTCTTCGAGCCATTTTTGCGGATTTTCCCAATAGCGCATATACTCTAAAACATAGTCGACAACATTCACTTCGCTAAATTTTTCATCTGGCTTTTTTAAAACCTCTAAACCTTCATCATCGGAAATGACTAAGACCAATGCGCCCCATCCGAGGTTGTAGGGATGTAAAACCGGAATGTTTTTTTGCTGACAAATCGAATCGAACAAAAGAGGAACTTCGGAAGTAAAATCCAGAGCGTTGATCGCAATTTTATGGTCTGTTATGTAATTGCCAACATTCTCAGGTGTTAAAAAACAATTGTGAATCGTGATTTTTGCCTGACTGTTGATAGCCAGTAAGCGTTCTTTAAGTGCCTCTACTTTGGGTTGTGCAATATTGTGTTCGGTATAATTTTGTCGGTTTAAATTGGACAATTCGACAACATCACCATCGATGATGGTTAAGGTTTCAAAACCTAATCGCAATAAACATTCAGCAATAGCACTACCGATACCTGCTCCGCCTAATAATATCGGAGTTTTTTTTATTAATTCCTGTTCTTCCGGGCTAATATAAAGTCTATTTCTGATATGTCTTTGTTCCATATTTATTTTTTAGAAGTTAAAAATTTGTTCTTTTGACAGAGATAAAAGGAAGTAACAGGAATCCTTAGAGTTTATCAAAACTGTTAATTTATGAATCTGCATCAAAGCTAAATTATCGAAAATAATATTAATATTGAAGCATAAAAACTTAATAATTATGATTTTAAAATGTGTTCGTGCACTATAGCTTCGCGAGGGGAATTGTAATAAAATTTCTGTTTCAGAGTTTGATGATCTGTAATAATAAAAAAAGGAGATACCTGAATATCTCCCTTTGTTGTGGCCTTAACCAGACCACGATTGTGCACAACGTTTAAAAAATGCACAGATGTAAAAAAATGGTACTTTTATTTTTTTAACTTAGCAATACCGGATTTCAGCCATTGCTCATATTCAGTAATGTCAGGAGTATATCCTGCAGGTTTGCTCAGCTTTTCCTCATTCGTATCTAATAAAATATAGTACGGCTGCGCATTTGCTTTGTAACGGGTAATTTGAAAATCACTCCATTTATTCCCTATGGTTGTAATTTTTTTGCCGGTTTCTTTAGATACATATTGTTCTTCAAGAGGCAATTCTCTTTTGTCGTCAACATATAAAGAAATTAAAACGACTTCATTATTTAAGATGGACAAAATACGAGGGTCAGACCATACATAATCTTCCATTTTTCGGCAATTCACACAGGCAAATCCGGTAAAATCTAAAAGGATAGGTTTGTTTACACTTTTGGCGTAGGCTAGCCCTTTTTCATAATCCTTGAAAGCCATGATGTCATGAGGGCCTTTGTGTGCCCCGTCTGGTAATGATTTTTCAGCTGATGAGGTATTTTTTCCAGCCCCACCCACACCATAAGGAGATTCGCTATAAGTCATTGGAGGAGGGAAACCACTAATTAATTTCAAGGGAGCACCCCATAAGCCGGGAATCAGATAAATGGTAAATGTCAGTACGATTAATCCAACTCCTAAACGGCCTACCGAAATAGATGACGTTGGAGAATCATGTGGCAAGGTTATTTTTCCAAATAGATAGAAAGCCAGCGTACCAAATATAGCGATCCAAATGGCCAGGAAGATTTCTCTTTCAAACCAGTGTAATTGTAGCACTAAATCGGCATTGGATAAAAATTTAAAGGCCAAAGCCAATTCCAGAAAGCCCAGAAACACTTTTACGGTATTGAGCCAGCCACCGGATTTTGGCAGTGTATTTAACCAGCCCGGGAACATGGCAAAAAGCATAAAAGGCAATGCCAAAGCCGATGAGAAACCTAACATTCCCACAATCGGTGCAATTCCGCCTTTAGAAGCTGCTTCAACCAGTAGAGTTCCTATAATGGGTCCCGTGCAGGAAAAAGAAACAATTGCCAGAGCCAATGCCATAAAAACGATTCCAATAATACCACCTTTATCTGCCTGCTGATCTACTTTATTCGCCCATGAATTGGGTAACATGATTTCGAATGCACCCAGGAAAGAGGCCGCGAACACAATCAGTAAGATAAAAAAGATAATATTAAACCAGACATTGGTAGATAGTGCGTTTAAGGCATCTGCACCAAAAATGAGCGTAATTACAGAGCCTAGAAATACATAAATCAGGATAATTGAAATGCCATAAATAATAGCATTTTTAATTCCTTTAGCTTTCGTTTTACTTTGTTTGGTAAAGAAACTTACCGTCATGGGAATCATCGGAAACACACAAGGGGTAAGCAGTGCGGCAAAACCGGATAAGAACGCAATAATGAAAATCATGTACAAACTGGAATCTGTTTTTTCAGATTCCGGTTGTTTTTCTATAGCGGGATTTATTGTTGTTTTTTCCGTTTTCTCGTTTGTAATATCGGCAGCCTGAATTTCTTTTGCTTCAAGCGTTTTGAGATTGAATTCAAAGTACTTGGTTTCGCTAATACAATTCTCTTTGCAAACCTGATAAGAAAGCTCTACCTGTATGACTTCTTTTTCCGGATTGGTCTGTTTGATTAATTGGGTAAACACAGCTTTGTCCGAAAAGAAAATTTCATCTACCCCAAAGATTTCATTAAACTTTCGGTGGGTTTCGCTTTCGGTTGCTTTTCCAATAAGTTCATAATTGCTTTTGGAATCATGAAAAAGGAATTCAGCCGGAAGCGGACCATCTTCGGGAGTGAATTGCGAATATACATGCCAGTCTTTTTCAATAGCTCCTTTAAAAGAAAGCTGATATTCCGAATCGGATTTTTTCTCGATCGAAGCTTCCCATTTCACAGGATTTATAATCTGCGCCTGGACTTTGGCAAAAGCAAAGAACAGGAATAATAAATAAATTATTTTCTTCATTTTATAGGTTTAATCAGAACGATTTGTTCCAGTTGTAATGGGATTTATTTACTTCGTTACATTGAAAAAAGTATATTCCAGTTTCAGAAAAACACCATCGGTTGCCATACGCTGCATAGAACTGTACAACTCTTTTTTGTAAGCCAGGTCAATTCTCGCCTGACTGTTGATGATAAACTGAATCGAAGGAACTACATCCAGGTACGATCTGCCATTTTCGGTAATAGTTTGTCCGGTAAACTCCAACATTGCATTAATGTTCGTCTGTTTGTAACTGGTATATTTTTTAGGATGCATTAATTTACCCACAGAGAAGGTATAATTGATGGCATTTTTACCCAGCATATCCGGAAAGCTGTAATCGGCATTGTTAAGAGCGCGCACATAACTTACAGAAGAACTTATAGCTACTTTATGAAGCAACTGTGTGGCAACCAAACCGGCTTCGTAACCTGAATTTCCATTTGCCAGATCTATCGCTTCCTGATTAAAGTAAGAGTTATTATAGCTGTATCGTCCAAAGGCAGCCATCCTGAAATGACTTTGTAAATCATCTGCCGAAAAGAATCGGTATTTGGCATAAAATCCACCACCTTTAAGGCCCAGTCCATTGTCCTGATTGCTTAAAAAAGCTGAGGTACGAACCATCAGGTTTTTATTGATGCCCCAGGTAACTTCCGGGGTTAAATTGTACATGGAACCGCTTTCGAGTTTCTTTTCCATTAAGGATTGTCCAACACGAACTCCAATAGAACCCGCCGGAGCATTACTGGCAGGTTCGGTTACTACAAATAATTCTTGTGCTTCAATTTGATAAGAAACCAGAAATAAGAAGATTAGGGATAAATATCTCATTTTTAAAGGGCTTTTAAATAGTAATCATTCTCATTTTCAGTCGCGTAATCAGGATATTTTGAATACGATTTAAGTAGTTTTTTATACTCTTTCTGCGTTACAAAACCTTTGTCTAAAACCCTGTACTTCCCTTCGGCATGTGCTACAGGCTTTTTAATATCGATAAAAGTATAGGTGGCATCATCGATTTTCAGAGTGGTATTGTCCTCAATTTTATCTACATGAAACTTTGCTGTTAAAACTAGTGACCCAACAAAAAAACCGGCTTTTTCAACTGCTTTTTTCAGGACTTTAGGCTCCAATGAATTGTCTTTTTTAAAATAGACTGTAAACGTATTGGTATTTAAATCTGTACTGATACTGTCTACTTCTGTAAAAGCTTTTAACTGTTTGTTTATGGCATTCGAACACATCGAACAAGTTAATCCCGTTGCGATTATTTCGGCTTTTGTAATTTGAGAGTACGAGTTTACACCAGTTAATAATAGGATAAGTGTAAGAGCTATGAATTTTATATTTAGAGTTTTCATCTTATTTTTTGTTTTTTTTAATTTGAGCAATTATTTGAGCTTCTGTTGGATTGATGGCAACTAGTTTTCCTGACGCATCAAAAAGAAAAGCAGAAGGCAGCGCTTCAACTCCGAAAGTCAGAGCTGTTTTGGCTTCAAAACCTTTTGGATCAATTAATTGCTGGTGTTTCATTTTGTCTTTTTCAATGGCTTTCAACCATTTTGTTTTGTCGTTATCGATTGATATTCCAACGATTTCAAAATTCTGATCTTTGTATTGGTCGTACATTTTAACCAGCTTTTTGTTGGCCAGTCGACAAGGAGCACACCAGGATGCCCAGAAGTCTACTAAAACCGTTTTTCCTTTGAAAGAATTTAGTTTGGTTGCAGTATTCTTATTGTTTTGCAGTTGAACATCCGGAAAACTGTCTCCTACTTTTATTTGTGCATTCGTTATAGAAACGACAGCTAAAAGGGTGAATAGTGTGATTATATTTTTTATTTTGAACATGATTTCTTTTTTTATGTTTGCTCGCAATTGATTTTAAATAAAAAGGTTACGAACAAAATGGTTTTTAATGATGTGACGATGAAGTACTTTGTTTTTTATCGCCTGGTTCTCTGTCGTATTGACAACATCCATGTAGTTCGTCATAAACCGCATTTGGAGCCGTAAATTTTTCATTATCGTATCCTGCATCAGCTATGCGTTTTAGAATGGAATCAAGATTCGTTTTTTGAGCATCGTAAGTAATAGTAGCGATTTTGGTGTCTTCGTTCCAGATTACTTTGGCTTCTTTATTAACGTTTGCGGCAGTTTCGATCACTTTTTTGCACATGCTGCAGTTACCGTTTACTTTTACTTTTTCAGTGGTTTTATTTTTAATTTGAGCGCTGGCGAAAGTAACTGATAGTAATAGAGACATTGCCATCAATAATTTTGTTATTGAGTTCATTGTATGTAATTTTTTTTGGATGAATTAATCCTAAAGCATAGCAGAAACTATAGCAAATACAGCTATCTCTGGCAATAGATTAAGATTAAAAAATAGTTTTGAATTTAAGCCTTAAAAAAGACTTTTGGATAAGACAGACCTTTGGCTGTCACAAAAGAAATCTAGCTTATTTTAGGTGGAAGCCAGATCGAACGGAAATCTGAAGAAATAAAGATTTCGGAATAAAAGTAAGTTTGTTTTTTTTCAGAAAAACCAAAAAGAGAATGGTTTTCTACCTGAAAGATTGCCATTGGCGAAAAAGCACAGCTACTGGTTGGCGTACAGGAATTCCCCATGCAGCTCTTATCACAGCCATGTTTTTTGTCTTTCGAATCTTTTTTGCTGCAACAATCTTTTGCAGCGGATTCTTTTTTGCAACATGACATTTCTTTTTTTGTTCCATGCGCATACGTAAACGTTGGTCCCATCAGGAAACCAATCGTAACGAATAGCAGTATGTAAAACTTTTTTGTCATAGTTGAAGGCAAAGATATTTTTATTTGCCGGGTTCGCTTGTTAATTTTTTTGTAAATATTTTAGAAAAAACACAAGATGGTAGGGTTTTCTCTTTTGACGTTCATATACTTTGATACACCAATTCTAATTAATGTTTTGCAATTCAGAGAGAATGAATACCTGACGTTTAATAACAAAACATTAAGTAGAACTAAAAACCAGCAGTTGAAATCTGATCGGTACATCAAAGTTTTTGTGAAATAAGAAGTCGTTTGTAATTTGGAGCTTGCTTTATTGAAGATTGATATTGACTGTACTTCCGTCTTTGATAACTTTCTTAACGATTGTTTTTTTGCCTTCAGAGATTGTTATTTTTAGTTTTTTATCGACTCTTTCCACTGTAATATCAAAATCATGTTCAAATGCATTGATGTGGCGCAATTTCATCATGGGCCAGGATTTAGGAAGACGTGGAGTGAAGTGAAACGAGTTCAGAGCTGTAGGTCGGATACCAAACAATCCTTCGGTGAAAATTCGGCAATACAATCCGCTTTCTGCTGAAAGATGACGCTGATCACCTTCGGGATAGGCTTCTACAGGGTAGGGAACATGATCCCCTAACAAACGACGGTTGGAATAGTAATGCAGAAAATCCAGTGCTTTGTCTGTTTCACCAGCGGCGAGAACGCCTCTTAGAGCATACAAAGTCGAACGATCCCAGAAAATTTTGTCACCCGCAATACTGGCAAGACCATCTTTTGTCCATAACCTTGGCGAGAATAAGGCGTTTATAGTTCCTTCTTTTCGGTCGTAAATACCCATCGCGAGCGGGGTACAGATCCAGGCTCTTAGAATATCATTTTCTTTGTAGTATTTGTAGGTTTCAAAACCTTCGACTTTAGTCCCGAAATACTTCTCAATAGCTGCCTTTAATTTTTCAGCTTCTGCTTTATAGGTTTTAAGCTGTGCTTCGTTTTTTCCTAAAGCTTTACCCAAATAAACAGCAGAATTCAAAGCATCATAATATAAAGAAGAGGTGTTTAAATTGGCCTTTCCGGCAGGAAGACGGCCTTCAAGTTCATCAGAATCGGATGTTACAATACCATCAGAATTTAATTTTCTATGGCAATATTCCAGGCACCATTCGATCAAGGGCCATAATTGTTTGGCTTCATCTGCATTTCCTCTCGAAAGCGCATAACGCGAAGCTCCATAAGCAATCATAGCACCATCGCCACGATCACCGGCCCCGGCCCAAATATCAGTTCCTTCGGCTACAATCGAACTCGGAATAGGTTGGTATTCTTTGTTCATAAATTTTGCAAATTGCAAATAAGCATTTAAGGAGGCCCGATTACCATATTCATATCCTAAAAAAGGAAAAAACGGACCTATATATTCAGCCTGATCATTGGCCCAGATAGCAGCATAGTAAGATTCTCCTCCCGGACCATGCATAGGACCGCCTTTGGTTTCAAAAATACTTTCGGAAGCTCTGATTTTAGCAAAGGCAAATTCAGTATTTAAAACGGGATCCGGCGTTTCTAAGATCAGTTTACTCCATATTTGATTAATGAATTGGGTACGTTTTTCTTTTTCTTCTTCGGCATTTACAACAGGAACCTGCTCGTTTGTTTTGACACCCGAGTAGAAAACAGAAAAACGAACGACTTCATTGGTCTTAAGATTAAAACTCCCGGAATTAGCGAGGTCAACATGCAAAGCATAACTGCCTTCCGTTCCTTTTGCCGAATCTGTGGTATAAACGGTATTCGATTTTGGAATTTCTACAACACAGGTTTTTTCGGATATGTTTTTAAGGGTATAAATTTCACAATAACCGGCTAAAGTTGTCGACGGGAAAAATTGTCGGGTCAATTCCAGTGTATTACCGACTTTACTCTTAACATGCAATGTTCCGTCCAGAGTTAGTGAAGTCACCTTTTCTGCCACAATCGGTTTGTAGTTTACGGTGACCAAATTAAATCCGTCCTGTACAAACCTTCGTGTTAAACTGGCATGAGTATTATTAGGGATGGTTCTGAGCATGGGCCAGACCAAACTGCGGGTAGCATGGAACGAACCATCCGCCGCAACGCCATACCTTAGAACACAGGAGATTTTTTTACCACTCATTTCAATATGATCGTCATGCGGAATGTTGTTACTGATCTGCCAGGAAATAGTTCCGTCCGGATTGATTTGCCAGCGACGGTCTTCCTGCGAAAATGTTTTACCTATTATGGAGCAAAAAGCGACAAGGACGAATAGAATGTGTTTTTGTTTTTTCTCAAAGAATCTCTTCATTAGAATTGTTTTTTATAGATATTGAATAATTACCGCCAGCAGCTTGTTATTTATCGTATTAGTAGTATTTGTTTGTGTTGTTTTTAGATAAATTTTTTATTGGTTTTGTTTTAAAGACGTAGTTGCTTTTTGTCCTGAATTAACAACTGTTCGTGAATTTTCGATGTCATCTTTTTTCTACTGACGGTAATTTTCATTATTTAGGAGTATAGTTTTATAGCTATTGTTTAGTCCAAAAGTATAAATGTTCTTTTCTTTAAGGGAGCAGTTCCTACCGGTTTTTTTGAGGATACTTAGAAAGCACCGATAAACAGGAAAAGTAAAGTGGGTAATATAGGATTAGGTAGTAGAAAGTTAAGATTGGTTTACGATGAAGGATTTTTTACGTTTTGCGAAAATAAAAACCAATCGGATTGTTCAACAGTGAGGAAAAAGTTGAGGTTGCCTACAGTACAAAAAGGACCGGAAATAGTAAAGTTAAAAGATTAAAAATACTGTTGTTGTGAGGTTCTTTTCCGGGTTTGAAAAATCCGCTTTTCGAGATAGAAGAAATATAGGTTTTGCTCCGAAGAATATAAAATGATATTTCATTAGATTTTTTACTTTATTAGTAGTAATGATCTTTTAAAGGATGAAAAGAGGGTAATATACTATCAGAATTGAAGATGGATGTTGTTTAAGAAAAATGCTTTTTATAATAAGTCAGAACAAACTGGTAGGTACCGGTGTGTACGGATGCTTGATTGTTATACTTTTGAAACTCATTTTAGATTAAAGGAATAAAATAAAGAATACCACAAACCAACCATAAGAAACAACCACTTACTATTATCGAACCCTTTTTATGAAAAAAATACTATTTCTACTAGTCCTTACATTTCTGTTTTGCAAAGTTAATGCGCAGGAAGAACAAATTCAGATCGAAACTCAAAATACGGCTTTGATTTTAAAGGTAGGAAAGAACGGTTTGCTTTATCAATCTTATTTAGGGACAAAACTAAGAGATAATTCAGGATACAATGTGGTTTCGAAAGAGAGTACAAAAACATTTGTCGTTAACGACGGAAATCCGCTGGTCAATTTAAGGCATCAGGCTTACCCGACTTTTGGAACAGAGAATTTGTTTGAACCCGCAATTCGAATGACTCATAATGACGGTAATCCCTCTCTGGAATTAAAGTATGTAAGCCATAGTACACAAAAACTAGATGTTAATACGACTGAAACTATTATCAAACTTAAAGATCCTGTATATCCGGTAGAAGTTACACTGCATTATAAGGCTTTTTATAACGAGAATACAATAGAACAATGGACTGAAATTGTACACCATGAAAAGAAACCGGTTATGTTATACAATTATGCGTCATCAATGCTGCATTTTGATGCCGATCATTATTGGCTGACTCAATTTCACGGAGACTGGGCTAAAGAAGCTCGCATGCAGGAAAGTGAATTAACGAGTGGTACGAAGGTAATTGACTCGAAATTAGGGGTTCGTACCGATATGTATCAAACACCGGTTTTCTTTCTGTCTTTAAATGCTAAAGCCAATGAGAATTCGGGTGAGCTTGTAGCAGGAACGATTGCCTGGTCCGGAAATTTTAAGTTTGCTTTTGAATTGGATAATAAAAATTCGCTTCGAATCAGTTCCGGAATCAATCCGTTTGCTTCTGAGTATAATCTTCAGCCCGGAAAAGTATTTACAACACCTTCTTTTATTTATACTTTTTCGAATAAAGGGAAGGGGCAGGCGAGTAGAAACCTGCATTCATGGGCCAAAAAGTACGGAGTGAAAGATGGAGAAAAATCCCGTCTGACCTTATTGAACAATTGGGAAACAACCTTCTTCAATTTTGATGAAAAAAAATTGACCGATATGTTTGCTGATTCCAAAACGTTGGGCGTTGACATGTTCTTGCTGGATGATGGCTGGTTTGGAAATAAATATCCAAGAAGCGGCGATAAATCAGGACTTGGAGATTGGCAGGCTACTAAAACAAAGCTGCCAAATGGTATTGGTTTCCTGATGCAGGAGGCTGAAAAAACAGGAATAAAGTTCGGAATTTGGATCGAACCCGAAATGGTGAATCCGAAAAGTGAATTGTATGAGAAACATCTGGATTGGGTATTGAAATTGCCCAATCGACCGGAAAGTTATTACCGTACCCAATTGGTTTTAGATTTATGTAATCCGCAGGTGCAGGATTTCGTATTCAAAACAGTAGACGATATTATGCAGACAAAACAAGGGGTAGCTTTCTTTAAATGGGATTGCAACAGAATGATGACTAATGCTTATTCTGCCTATCTGAAAAATCAGCAATCACATTTGTTCATTGAATACACCAGAGGTTTGTATAAAGTTTTGGACCGTATTAAAACGAAATATCCAAATTTACCCATGATGCTTTGTGCCGGAGGAGGAGGCAGAACCGATTACGGATTACTTCAATATTTTACAGAGTTTTGGGCAAGCGACAATACCGATCCTTTCAACAGAGTATTCATACAATGGGGATATTCGCAGTTTTTTCCCGCCTTCTCAATTTGTAACCATGTGACCTCTTGGGGAAATCAATCCATCAAATTCAAAACTGATGTAGCGATGATGGGTAAATTAGGTTTTGATATTAATGTAAAAGAACTGAAAGAAAAAGAATTGAAATATTGCCAGGAAGCCGTAGCCAATTACAAACGATTGAGTCCGGTAATTTGGCATGGCGACCTGTACCGAATGATTTCTCCTTATGAGGAAAGCCGTGCCGTATTAATGTATGTGAACGAGTCAAAAAGCAAAGCGGTTTTGTTCTCCTACACGCTTCATCCGCTTTATGATCCCCAATATAATCCGGTTCGTTTTCAAGGTTTAGATCCAAATAAAACCTATAAAGTGGAAGAAATAAACCTAATGCCCGAAGCAAAGAAATCAGTCGAAGAATCCGGAGAATCTTTTACGGGAGATTATTTAATGAATGTTGGTTTACGGGTTTCTTCGTCTAAGGCCGAAACCAGCGTTGTTCTCGAAATTACTGAATTGTAGTTAAATTAGTTTTTTGTATAGACGAAAAGCCTTTCGATGGGAAAATCTCCATTTCGAAGGGCTTTTTTATTTTAATAGTGAAGCAGAAAGGAAATAGCTTCAAATGATAATTATTACCAGTTTGGTGTTTTGAAAAGTAATAGCCACAGATTAGCGGATTAAAAAGATTCGAAAATCTGCAGACTCGAGCGATAGCGAACAGGCGAAGCAATCTGCAAGATCTGCGTGTGAAAAAAAATCTTAGACATAGAAACATTTAAAACCTGTCGGGTTTAAATATCAAATGTAAAAAAGCATCATAGATTATAAGGAAGCAGTTTAAAAAACGGCAATTTTTCCGGTTTGTATCCCACCGGAACTTGTTACTATTTTATAGAGATAAATTCCCGAAGGTGTATTTTTTAAATTGATACTATTGATTTTAGAAAGAAATGAAGAAGTAATAATATTTTGTCCGCTAACATTGTAGAGATAAAAAGTAGCAGCTTCCTCTTTTTTGGCTTCAATATTTAATTCTTCATTTTTACTTAATAATGTTGGGTAAATCAAAAACAAATCATCACCTAAATAGTTAGCATCAATAATTTGGGAACTTACGGTAGTATTGCTCCCTAATAGTATATTGATTTTATATTTATTACTGCCTTTTATTGGCGTTTTATCCAGAAAAGAAAATGTTTTTGATTGGATGTCGTTTAGAGTAGTAATCACACTTTCGACTGAATTATTAATCTTCACTAAATCTATTCTTTTGATGTTGTACAAGCTAAAAACACTGGCACTGATCTTTATTTGATCTTCTTCGAAAACTTCTGCTGAAGCCAATTCGAAGTAGCAATTTGAGTTTTGATCATACTGTAAGGTCGACTCACTTTTTATTCCTTCGCTATCATTTATCACAGGAGTAACCGTATAAATTTTCGCGTCAGTATAGGCATAATTGTTGTTCGTTATTTGTTCTTTAAACTCTAAACGGTCATTTGTCAGTTGGTAAATTTTAAAGGAAGCAACATCCGCAGGTTTGTCCCAATTAATTTCTGTTGTGCCATCGCATACTAAACTGGTTCTAATGTTTAAATCATAAGAAACCGTAAAGGGATCCGAAACATAATCCGTATTGCCAATGGTCATTTTCAGTTTTGCTTTCGAGAATTTTTTCTCTGCAGGAGTATAATTAAACTGCTCACTATCTAAATTGATGCTATTTGCTATAATTTCCCAGGTTTGTCCATTATTGTAACTGATTGATAATTGACCGGAAGAACCAGAGAAGGAAGAGCTCCATTTGAAAGGAGAAATTATTTTACCATCATAAGGGAAATTATCATTAGTTACAGGGTAATTCCATTCAAAACGATTTTCCAGCTCATATTCATAGGCGATACTGTAATCCTGAGAAGCATTTGAGACGTATACGCCATTAACAACAATAGTATAGGTGCCGGATGTAGGATTGTCAATCGATACCTGTTCGATGGTATTCAGTTTGTCTTTTCCTTTAGTGGCAGGTTGTTGCGGAATTTCAGGATTTAGAACCCAGGGTAAAAAAGTAGTAGGATCGGCTGAAATAACTTCGAGATCTAAATCGTTTACCAGACTTATATTACTATTGATCGCTGCGGGTAAGTCGTTCCATACTAATGTTATTTTTAAGTTTTTCGCATTAGAAGGAACTGTAATAGTATGTGAGTTCGTTTGACCGGAAGCCAATTTATCGGTTATAAATCTGTTTTCACTAATCGTTTTCAGACATTTATCAGCATTGATGTTGCCATAACCATAGGTGAAATCAGGACCGGGGTTACCCAAATCTTTTGCACTATTAATTAGAATGGCTTTCGTTAAGGCATTAGACAAAGCAGTATTGGTTGTCGTTTTATATTGTTGCTTCATAAGAGTGATAATCCCTGTGGCCAATGCAGTAGAATTGGATGTCCCTTGTGAGCTGTAAGCGACTAATTCCGGTTTTATTCTGCCATCATAAGTAGGACCCTTCGACGAAAAAGACAGGATGACCTCATTCTGATCTACACAACCAAAGGCAATACTATTTTTAGATTGTTTGAAATTACCAGTAATAGATTTATAGCCTTCCAGTCCTTTATTACCGGAGGAAAAACAATGAGTCAAATTGGGATTTAATGCCAATTGATTGTCGTAAGCATTTGCGAGTGACCCATAAAAATTCTCAATCACGGTACCATAAGAATGATTTTGAGTGGTGGCACCTTGTAAAGTTGCTATTTCATCAGGATAGAGATTCAAAAAGTCAGACGATTGCAGCTTCGCTTTTAGGGCGATCCCTTTTCCTAAAACAGAACTATTTCCCAATCCGGAAACTATAGTGGCCATAGCAGTTGCATGGCTGGATACGGTAGAAGATTGTGTTGACGAAGGAATATGTTTATGGAAGAGATCAACATCTTTTAGATCAAAAAGATCATCCTTGATAGAGGCAATTTGATTTTCGCCTGTAAGAAGAGGGAAATTAGTAATTGCTTTATTTACGGCATTAATAGTGAAATTTTGATCCGTTATTTTTGATTCGCTTTCAGGTTGCAGCGCCTCTTGTGAAACTGCAGTGACGCTGCTCAAGGAAATAATCTTGTCAAGAATCGTTTTGGAATCACTTTCCAGGATTACAAGATGATCATCAAGTATTTTAATAACAGAAATGTTCGCCAGCTTCAAATCAGCAAGCAAGGATTCAATAGCATTAGTGGCTATGATGTATTTTTGGTGTTCTTGATGATTTGAAAAATGGGATGGCAATTTCCACAGATTATTAACGGGAAGTATCTCTTTCAACGATCGATTGTATTTTGAACTTTTATTTTCAACAATACAATAGGTAGCGTCTAATTTTTTTACAATAGTATACTGATTGCGATGTGCATTTTCTATAGCGGTAAGAGAGTATTTTTCAAATGTTTCATCACTTTCTTTCTTTAAGTATTGTTCCCATTTTTTTGCGTTTTGCGACAGACAGATTGTCGTTACTATAAAAAGGAAAAACGTAATTTTTATCTTCATTTACTGTAGGTGTTAGGGCAATTGTAATCATTTTGGTCAATATTTTAACGAAAGCAGGCTTTTTTAGCGGTGTATTGTTTTTTTGTTTAAGATAAAAACCTTTTTTAAATCCTTCTAATTGAATTGAATATCGTCGCTAAAAAATCAAAGTTATCAAAATATTTGTAAAAATTTTATTCGTTTTTCTTTCGTTCGAAATTCCTGATTTTGGAAGGTTAAGTCCACTTTTAAGAGCTTTCAGTTGTATTTCAAAGCCGTCATAAGTTTATCAGATTCGTTTTCACCCGCGAAGTATACGAAATCTAAAATTAATAATTTTGTAGGTTTTGTTTTGGGGTAAGATGTTGATTTGTAATCGATTGCTTGTTTTTATTGGGTTCATAGTGAATTTTATGCGATTATCGCATAAAAAATTAGGAAATAATTTAACAAAATACATTTAATTTGTTAAATTATTGTTTTTATAAGTATTTTAATACTAAATCTATGTAGTTTTGACAATAAAGTAGTAATATTTTGTAAAGACCCTAAAAATATCAACTTATTTAACTAACCAAAACACTTTTAAATGAAAACAATTAAAACAACCTTACTTTTGTCGTGTATAGCGCTATCGCTATTGTCTTGTAATAAAGAGGATGAGGTAACTCAACCAAACAAAGAAGCTCTAACAGTATCACAAGATGTGTTAGATAAAATTAGCTCACTTGCATTGAACAATAATGATGTTCAGGTAATTAAAAATACCAAATTAGACGGTACCACTGAAGATGCTTACCTGGTGGAAGGTGACATCATCATCACTGAAGAGCAATTGAAAAAAATGGATCTTCACGGAGGTATCACAACGGAGCAATACCGCACTACTAATTTAGTAGCTGCTCCAAAAACTATTAAAATTGTTGGATTAACCGGAACAGGTACAACAGCTCTTTCTGCTAACATGCAAGCCGGATTACGTGCAGCAGTGAACAGATATAATAGTTTAGGATTGACTATTAACTTTACACTAACTTTCGGTTCAAGTACTACAGGTGCAAACATAGTAGTAAGAAGACAATCCGGAGGTGCCGGTGGAGTAGCCGGATTCCCTACTGGAGGAAATCCTTTTAACTCAGTTACATTGTATTCTGGATTAGATACTTATTCTGTGAATGTAAACGCACACGTAGCAGCGCACGAAATTGGTCACTGTATTGGTTTACGTCATACAGACTATTTTAGCCGTCAAAGCTGTGGACAAAATTCAAACGAAGGAGCTGCTGGTGTTGGAGCAATTCATATTCCGGGAACTCCTACAGGATACGATTCAACTTCATACATGAGAGCATGTTTCAGCTCAAATGAAACAGGAGCTTTCAATGCTAACGACGTTACAGCTCTGAATTATCTATATTAGAAGTTGAATTAGAGGCGTCCTTTGCAAAATATTCGAGGCTGTTCCGTAATTGGAGCAGCCTCACTTTGTTTTTAGTAACTGCTTAGACTTTTTATGATGGATGGGAGGATTAAATACCTTGTATCCATGCTGACTTTTTTGGATAATTTAAATAGTACATTAAAAATAAAACGGGTAATTCTACGTAGCTGTAAGATTATATTTTGTACTAGATTTATTACTTAAACCCTAATAATCGACAAATCATGCAAAACAATGAAAATTCACCCATTCCAATAGGATGGGTTGGCGGATTTCCGCCGGCAGGTTCCCCTATGTTGTATCCAACGCGGGATCTTTCCTCATTACCGATGTTGAGTAATATGGATAATATTAGTTTTTTACAACGTCAACTTGGTGTAAGGTGGCCTGAGTTTAGTTGGGAAACCCAAAAAGACAGTCCTAACAAGAGAAGATGTTACCAACAATTTGCGCCTTATATTTCCAGAGCCGGTTATACTGATGAAGGTCGGGTATATTCTGTTATCTGCCCTCAGCAGGGAGTCTGGCTTAAAGATGAAATTTGTATCAATGTTGAGGTTACGGTTACCGGACAAAGAGGCTGGGTGAACGAAGTAACAAAAGAGATCGCCATAGACATGACTGTTGAAGGTAAAATTTGGCTGACACCCAATGAACAACAAGGCGATAAGATAAAAGAGATTTGGCCGCTATTGGAATATAGTTTTCCAAAATTTCCATTGAATAAAGATAATGCCATAAGAGTTACTACACACAAGCAGAATGATCCTGATCAGCCCATCTTTGAAGTAATACACGGATTAAATCCTGAATTTGAAAATCCTCCGTTTGCATTACATGAGGGTAAAGCATTTGCTACTGCTTATCTTGCTGTTGAAATTGGAGATATTAAGCTGACAAAAGATAAAGTAGTTGATGATTTTAATCATTTAATCATGAAAGCTTTTAATATTGGTTCAGGAAATATGCTTCAGCCCGGAAATACCTTGTCATGGAATCTTTGGTTTACAGAACCCGCTTTGGTCAATAAGGAAGAGTGGAAAAATCATGCTGAATTTTGGAGAAACTCTATTGACGTACATCATTGCTCTCCAACCGGAAATGGTACTGATGCCCGATATTTTGACGGAAGTAAATTTAGCCCTGAAGCCAATGCAGTAGAGGAGATAATTAAGGAAATTATCAATTATGTTAGAAAACATCTTTAGGGTATTGAAAAAAATGACATATAAAAAAGGAAGGTATTCAATATCTTCCTTTTTTTTGTGGAGCCGTTGGAGTTACAATTGAATAACCTATACCTATTTTTAAAATGCAAATGGTTCCTTAAAAGTTGGCAGAATATCAAAAGAATAGTTGTTGAGAAAGCGGGGATTATATTCTTTATCTTATGAGTTAATAGGTAAGAATTAATCCGTTGGGAATAATTAATTTTTATATTTGAGAATTAAATGAATAAAATGAGCGAAAATAGTAAACCGTATGCCTTAGTAACCGGTGCCAGCAAAGGCATTGGAAAATCGATTGTTTATGAATTGGCTAAACAAGGTTATCCGCTATTGCTAGTGGCAAGAGGAGAAGACGAATTAAAAGCACTTTCTGATGATCTTCAGGTTGCATACGGCATCAACGCTCCAATTTTGGCAATTGATCTTTCAATAGCTGGTGCATCGCTAGCAGTTACCAATTGGGTAAAAATGAATAATTATCCGGTTGGCATTTTAGTTAACAATGCCGGTTATGGCGTGTGGGGCGATTTTAGTGAGTCTTCGCTGACCGATCAGCTTGGCATGATGCAGCTTAACATGAATGTGATTGTAGAACTTTCGCATTTATTAGTGCCCATACTTTCACAGGAAAGACAAGCCTACATTTTAAATATATCGAGTACCGCTGCCTACCAGGCTGTACCTACGCTGGCGGTTTATTCTGCTACAAAGGCTTTTGTTTTATCGTTTACCCGTGCCTTGCGTTTCGAACTTGCCAAAACTTCAATTTCAGTAACTTGTTTCAGTCCGGGCCCGGTTGATACCGGTTTTGCAGCAAGAGCTGGTCTAAATCCTTTTAACAAAATGGCAGAAAAGTTCAATATGCAGCCTAGTGAAGTTGCAAAAATGGCCGTAAAAGCCATGTTCAGCAAAAAATCAGAAGTTATTCCGGGTTTTACAAATATCATTTCGGTTTACGCCAACCGCTTGCTGCCAAAGGGATTTATCGAAAAAATGGCCGCCGGAATTTATAAAGTTTAATTTTTTTTCAAAAAAAAGTAAGAAAATATGCTTTGCAAAAGATAAATTATTATTACCTTCGTTTTAATATCTATTAATTCTATAGAGTATGTCTAGTAAAAGAAATATGTTTAGTTTTCCGAAAGAACGAATGCAAGTAAACAACATGCGAATGTGTCGCTGTTGTTGCTGTCGCTAATCTTTTAGATAAAATTACAAACACTATTATTTCATTTATTAAATATATTTATCATGGTACCTTCTTATAAAACCTTTACCCTTACAGAACAATTAACTGCTGAGCAAATTGACTTTTTTAACGAATATGGCTTTATTCATTTCAAAAAATTTATAAATCCGGAAACGGTTTCATCAATTATCGATGCCTCAAAACAAGTACAGCAAAAATGGATTGACAATGACCTTAAAAAGGTAAATGGTGTTCCAATTAAATACGGAAAAGATTTAGATGGTTCTCCTATTGTGCAGCGTTTTGCTTTTATCAATCAGCATCACCAAACCTTAAGCGGTCTTTTATTGGATCCAAGATTTAATAGTTTATTGCAATTAGCAGGCGATGACGCAAGATTAGGCACTGAAGAAAAAGACGGAATGGTTTTCAATCATTATATCAATGGGCCGGAAAGTAAGTTTACTAAAATGGGCTGGCACACAGATGGTTTGAGAGATATTTTTTATGGTGCAAAATTAAACCCGATGTTAAATGTGGGCATTCACTTAAGCACTTTGAAACCCGAAAATGGAGGTCTTAAAATTATTCCGGGTACTCATAAGCAAAGTATTTATCAAATGCTTTTTCGTAAAAAATACTTTTTAGATCATAACGCCGATTCAGAGGAAGTTTCCATCAATCCCGAAGCAGGAGATTTAACCATTCACGATGGCCGCTTGTGGCACAGAGTGGCAGAATCAACTATCCGTGGCGAAGAGAGTAGAAGGAGAGTTATTTATGTTCCAATAATAGCAGGAAAATACGCTCCTAAAAACGAGAATAGCCCAACGGTTTTTTATCAACGTTTTGCTGGAATTGTTAAGTAATATGCTGTTTGTCATCGCATTTAGTTATCTGGTTAGATCAGGTAAGCTAAAAAGAACTGCCGATTTTTTTAAAAATACGCCAAGAAAAGTAAAAGTAAAAATGGTTAAACTGGAATTAGCGATACTCTCAGGCTTACAAATATTGCGTTATTAATGGGAAAAGAAACACAACTTGAAGAGTACACTGCAATTGTACAAAGAGCATTTTCAGACCGTAAGCGAACTAATATTTTAAAAAAAACAGAACAGTTAACGATTGTATTTTTACTTCCAAAGGTACCTGAATTCATTTCGCCAAACGTACTTACTTTAATTGGTACACTTGGTTCAGGATTGATTTTTTTAGCTTTTGTTTTAGGGGCTTACCTAACCGATTGGTATTTGCTTTTGGCTATTTTGGGATTGATTATAAATTGGTTAGGCGATTCTTTAGATGGAAGATTGGCTTATTATAGAAATATTCCACGCCGTTGGTACGGTTTTGCACTCGATATCATTGCCGATTGGATTGGTATTGTATTTATAGGTTTTGGCTACTACATTTATGCTAAAAATGGTACACAAATAGTAGCCTTTGCTTTTGTCGCCTTGTACGGTTGGTCTATCATCATCATTCAGTTACGTTACAAAATTACAAATGAATACAGTATCGATTCCGGTTTTGTTGGTCCAACCGAGCTTCGATTTATTATTGCTTTAATTTTAATTATAGAAGTTTTATTTCATGGATCAATCACCTATTTGGCAGGCTTAATTACTATTATATTGTTCGTAATTAATACGATAGATAGTGTAAGGCTTTTAAAACTGGGTGATTTAAGAGATAAAAATCAGGACTGATATGTTCAGTAAAAAATCTATTTTTACTTTTCTGCAAGCACAAGTCGCGGCATTTTTAGGGGGCATTACCGATTATGGCCTGATGATTTTATTGACAGAAGTATTTCAATTGCATTTTGCCTTTTCTATTCTAATCTCCGGAACCGTTGGCGCAGTTATCAATTTCAGCATCAATAGATTTTGGGTGTTTAAAAATCAGTCGGGTTATAGCAGTCGCATCAACAGTCAGCTTTTTAAGTTTGCGTTGGTGGTATTAGGCAGTATTTCCTTAAAATCATTTGGTACCCTTATTTTTCAGAAAGTATTTCAAATCGATTATAGAATTGGAAGATTAATCACAGATAGTTTTGTTTCTTACGGATTTAATTATCCACTGATCAAATATTGGGTTTTTAGAGCAAACAAAAAACAGAACGTAGTCGAATCAAATTAGTATATAAATGTTTTTTTATGAACAAATTATCCTTTAAAGATTTTACAAAATCACTGATCGTTATAACGATCTTAGTACCTATAATTTCAGGAAATCTATTGGCACAATCCAAAAATCCATCGCCATTAAATTTCCCAACGCCTAAGAATGTAGATAATATGCTATTCTATATTCAGCGTGATCCCAATATAAACACGGCTATTTATGCCATAAACTACCAGGAAAATGGAAAAATAAACAAAAGCAATCCTATAAAGGCCTATTGGATTCGATATGCTGAGAAAGGAGAAAAAAAAGATTTCAATTATTTACAACGCAAATTTGCGTACGGAATAGAAACTAAAACGCTGGAAAATGAAGAGTTTGAGTTTAAATTTGTGTCGTATAAAAAGTTGGCCTTAACCTTAAAGAAGATAGAGGCGGATCAAAAATACCATGTTTTTGCAAATGTAAACCAGAAAAAAATACAGGTAGAAAAAATATTTGTGCGCATTGAAGGAGGTTCTTTTTGGCTACCCAATGTAAAGTATGCGGAAGTTACCGGAATTGATGCGCTCTCCAATAAAACAATTACCGAAAGGATGTTGTTGAAATAAGATATCCTCATTCTCTCAAGTGTTCTCATGAAAAGCTGTGCAAATGTCCCCGCTCTTCGAAAAGTTCTTATAAACAAAAAATCGCAATGATCTAAGTTTAGATTATTGCGATTTTTTTGTGGAGTCGCCGGGAATCGAACCCGGGTCCAAACAAGCAACTAAAGAGCTTTCTACACGTTTATTTCCTGATTGGATTTTCGATGTTAAGCTAGGTCAGGAACAACCACTCAACACTTATCTTCTTAATTTCGATATCCACCCGAAGCTCATGGAAATCTAGGTTTATTTTTACGGTTCCCCTGTACTGACCGCCACAAACCAAGGCTTTCAAGGAGAATCCAGCTTTCCTACCTTGTAGGAACGTGGCGCAATCTTACTATAATTCGGATTATGCAGCTAAAGCGTAGTTATTTTCGCCGTGTAAAATTGTAAGATCTTATATTTACGAGCAAGGTCTCAATGCTCGACGTGCTTACTTTTCAATTCGACTTGCTGTCAAAACCAGTCGACCCCAAAAATGAGTTTGCAAATTTATACTATTTGCAGTTAGTTTTGTAATAAATTTTTCAGAAAATTGTATTATTCAGTATTAGTCGAAAGTCGAAAGTTGTAAAGTTTTTAAAGTCAAACGCTTACTTCTTGTTTTCTCACAATTAATGGTGTTTAAAAGATCAAAGTCAATATTGACAACAGCTTTAGGACTTTAGGACTTTCGACTTTTGACTTTTGACTTTACGACTATTGTATTACTCTTCATCCTTGAAGTTGAACGGATAATCGCCAAAAATCGGTGCCAGTTTGCGAACCGCATAGGTATTTCGGGTCATTTTATTCGACAAGGCGATAATGGTCACATGTTCTTTCATTAAAGTAATATAAGAAGAAGTATTGCCGTGCCACCAGCCATTGTGGAAATAAAAATTCTGTCCGGTTTCCCAATTGATCATTCTGATTCCTAATCCGTAATTTTTGGTTCCTTTACGCTCATTACTGTATCCGGTATAAACTTGTTTCAGTAAGGCGGGTTTTAAAAAATCAGGTGAATTTCTGGCGCGGTCAAATTTTAAAAGGTCCCGCACTGTTGAAAAAATATTTTTGTCCCCGTAAACATTGTCCAAATAATCAAAACCAATTTCTACGCCATTACCTTTATAAGAAGGAACAATTTTCTTTCTGTCTTTATCATCGTCAAAAACGTAGGTGTGTTTCATTCCCAAAGGTTTGAAAATCATTTGGTGCATGGCTTCTTTATACGTTAAGCCCGTAATTTTTTCAATAATTAGAGCCAGCATCGCATAGTTGGTATTGCAATAACTAAATCGTGTTCCGGTTCTGGATTCCAAACCAATGTTCTTGGTGGCTAAAATGTCCAGGATATCTTTATTGGTAAGCTGATTGTGCCTGTCCCAAACAGATTTGTCTCTGTCTGTAAAATAGGCATAATTACGCATTCCGGTACGATGGTCGAGCAGCATTCGGATCGTGCAGTCTTCGTACGGAAAGGTTTTTAGAATCGTATTTACCTTTTGATCTAAATCGATCTTCCCGGCATTAACCAGTTTTAAAACAGCAGTAGCAGTCAGAACCTTACTCACAGAAGCAATCTGAACAGGAGTTTCTGCGGTTATTTTGGTGCCTTCGTTTTTATTGGCAAAACCATTATAGCGTTCGAAAATAATCTGACCGTTTCGGGCGACCAAAAAACTTCCGTTCATCGTATTGTTGGGCCAGTTTTTATTGTAAAAGTGATTTATTCTTCCTGCAACTGAATTGATATAGGCCTGCGAAATTCTTTTTTCAGGACCTAACGGTTTCATTTTCGGTAATGTATCTTCTGTTGTAGTGGTAGTATCGGCGGTTGTTTTTTTATCATTACCACAAGAACTTAAAACTAATAACAGGAAAAGTATTTGTGGTATATTTGTTTTTTTAAGGAGGCTCATTTTCATCATTCTTTAAAAACAAATATATAGAATTCAATATTTATGTTTGGCTGTTTTGAGATGCTTCAAAAGCATGATTTAACAAAAAATTAAGATTTTGTTTATTTATTTGGTTGTTTGTCAGCTTTTAACGGTTTTTAAACATTCTAAATTGTATTTTTTCAACAAAATTTTAACTAAATTTGTTATATTTGAAACAAATAAGATGTAAAAAGTTATATTAATAATTATTTTAAACCCGTTTAAATGAAATTTGGAATCATAAAAGAAAGAAAAACCCCGCCGGACCGCAGAGTTGTTTTTGCTCCTAATGAACTTACAAAACTCAAGCAGCTTTATCACGAAGCAGTAGTTGAGGTAGAAAGTTCTGATATCAGGATTTTTTCGGATATACAATATAAGAGTATGGGAATCACAGTTGCGGAAGATGTTTCTAATTGTGATGTATTATTTGGAGTAAAAGAAGTTCCGGTTGAGAATTTGATTCCGAATAAGGCTTACTTCTTCTTTTCGCATACTATTAAGAAACAGCCTTATAACCGAAAACTGTTACAGGCTATTTTGGAAAAAAATATTGATTTATACGATCATGAAACCATAGTAGATGCTCACAACCGCCGTTTAATTGGTTTTGGAAGGTATGCCGGAATGGTTGGTGTTTACAACGGAATTCGTGCTTTCGGGATTAAGTTTGAGTTGTTTAAGCTGCCAAAAGCAGAAACACTTGATGGAAAAGAGGCTTTAATTAAACATTTGAAGCGCATTACCATGCCCGCTTTGAAATTTGTGATTACCGGAACGGGTAAAGTAGGGAGTGGTGCCAAAGAGATTTTGGATGCTATAAAAATAAAAGAGGTTACAGTTGATAATTATCTGACTAAAAATTATGCACAGGCTGTTTATGTACAGTTAGATGTTTTAGAGTACAACAAACGTATTGATGGTCAGGTGGTTGATTTTAAAGATTTTGTAGCACATCCGGAAGAATATGTTTCTGATTTTGAAAAATTTACAAAAGTAACGGATATTTATTTCGCAGGTCATTTTTATGCGACGGGAGCACCGATGATTTTAACACGTGAAATGCTGAATGCGAACGACTGCAAGTTAAAAGTAGTTGCCGATATTTCTTGTGATGTTAACGGACCAATTGCCTGCACGTTAAGATCTTCGACAATTGCGGATCCTTTGTACGGTTATTTTCCTTTAGAAGACAAAGAAGTGGATCTTTTTCATCCTGCGGCAGTAGCAGTGATGGCGGTTGATAATTTACCGTGCGAAATTCCGAAAGATGCAAGTGAAGGTTTCGGAGAGCAATTTATGGAACATGTAATTCCGGCTTTCTTCAATGGTGATAAAGACGGAATCTTAAAACGTGCTAAAATAACTGAAAAAGGAAAACTAACGGAGCGATTTAGCTACCTGCAGGATTATGTAGACGGAAAATAATTATTAATTGTGAATTATTAATTATAAATTACCGTAACCATTCATCATAAAAAAAGAGCTGCCTAAATTTAGAAAGCTCTTTTTTATTGTATGTAACATTGTGATTCAAAGATTGAAACAATTCATAATTAATAATTCACAATTCATAATTAACTAGACCATCTCCTCCGGTTTTACCCAGGCATCAAAATCTTCCGGGCTAACGTATCCTAAACGAACGGCTTCCTCTTTAAGTGTCGTTCCGTTTTTGTGAGCAGTCTGAGCAATTTCGGCAGCTTTGTAGTAGCCTATTTTAGTATTTAAAGCTGTAACCAGCATCAGTGAATTGTCTACCAATTCTTTAATACGTTTGTAGTTGGGTTCGATTCCCTGTGCACAATGTTCATTAAACGAAACGCAGGCATCTCCTAATAATCTTGCCGATTGCAGAAAGTTGGCTGCCATAACCGGTTTGAAAACATTTAGTTCATAGTGTCCTTGCATTCCGCCAACAGCGATTGCCATGTCGTTTCCAATCACTTGAGCGCAAACCATGGTTAAAGCTTCACATTGGGTTGGATTTACTTTTCCAGGCATGATAGACGATCCCGGTTCGTTTTCGGGAATATGAATTTCGCCAATTCCTGAACGTGGTCCTGACGCTAACATTCTCACATCGTTGGCAATTTTGTTCAGGGCAACTGCCAATTGTTTTAAAGCCCCGTGGGTCTCCACAATCGCATCGTGTGCAGCCAAAGCTTCAAATTTGTTTTCGGCAGTAACAAAAGGATGATTCGTGAATTTTGCAATATATTCGGCTACTTTTACATCGTATCCTTTTGGAGTGTTTAATCCGGTACCAACTGCTGTGCCGCCTAAAGCGATTTCAGATAAATGTGCCAAGGTGTTTTTCAGGGCTTTTAATCCAAAAGACAATTGAGCGGCGTAACCTGAAATTTCCTGTCCAAGAGTTAGAGGGGTAGCATCCATAAGATGTGTACGGCCAATTTTTACCACATCCTTAAATTCGGTTGCTTTTTTTACCAAAGTAGCGTGTAGTTTTTCAACTCCCGGAATGGTGGTTTCAACAATCATCTTGTATGCAGCAATATGCATTCCGGTTGGAAAAGTATCGTTAGAAGACTGTGATTTATTTACATCGTCGTTTGCTTTTATAAATTGTTCGCCTTCTCCAATGTTAAATCCTTTTAGTACTTGAGCGCGATTGGCAATTACTTCATTCACATTCATATTGCTTTGAGTTCCTGAACCGGTTTGCCAGATGACAAGAGGAAACTGATCGTCTAGTTTTCCTTCAAGAATTTCGTCGCAAACTGCTGCAATAGCATCTCTTTTTTCGATTGGTAAAACGCCCAGATCGTAATTGGCATAAGCTGCTGCTTTTTTAAGATAAGCAAAGCCTTCAATAATTTCCGGTGGCATAGATCCCGCTGCACCAATTTTGAAGTTGTTTCTGGAACGTTCCGTTTGTGCTCCCCAATATTTATCTGCAGGAACCTGAACTTCACCCATCGTGTCTTTTTCTATTCTGTATTTCATTATGTTGTATGTAAAAAGTTATTTGTAAAGTGTAAAATGTTGTTTGTAAAATGTGAAATGTTTCCTGAAAACTGAAATTTCTTATGAAAATGAATGCGCTAGCCCTGATGGCAGCGGTATCCTTTTGTGCCGGGGTTCGGCATAAAAGATATAGCGAACAGCAGGAATTAGCTTCTGAAGATTCTCATGTTCTTGTGCGTGAGATTGTTCAGTAAAATGGCGGTTATCCATAAGAAAAAAAGCTTATTTAAAATGAGTATAAATATAAGCATAAATGTTATTTCCAGAAAATTGATTTGGATTTTATTGGTAACGAAAAATATAAGGCTTACATTTGTCCTTACATTCAAAAATTCCGGAAAACATGTTTGAATTTTCACAGTACTTAGGTTTTTTACTTTTCTTGACCATACTAACTATAGGGTTTTGGTTGATGTTTTTCTTAGTAGGTTTCGTATCTTATTGGGTTACGGGTGCTAGCTGGGAAATGTTCAAAGAGAAAAGAGCAAAGAAAAAGCAAGAACAATCAGCTTAAATTTTAGTTGATTTCAATAAAAAGGACTCGTTTTGCGAGTCCTTTTTTTATGCTGAAAAATAAAAAAGTCCAAAAAAAAAAATCCAAATTCCAATTAAGCTTTACAAAATTGGAATTTGGATTTTTTTTATTTTGGAATTTTAACCTGGTGTTATCCAGGGAATTCTCCACCGCCATCACCGTCATTTTTAGGTGCGCCCGGTTTTTCTCTGTCGCTTTTCGGTTTGTTGAATCGATACGTAAATGATAGATTGAATTGACGTTTACGGAATTGCATTTCGCCGTAAGATGTTTGACTTTCAAGAGTGGTATCATTTTGAAGGTAAGTATACGATCTCATGATTCTTGAGTTAAAAATGTCACTGATATTAAACGCAATTGTTGCTTTGTCTTTCAATACATCTTTACTGAAAGCGGTATTCATTCCAAATTGGTCTAAAATTTTACCCTGTGCTGTTTTTTGTGCACCATTGAAGGTACCGCTTAACTGCCAGTCAATTTTGTATGGTAACGTAACTTTTGAGCTGACTCTCGCGAACCAGGTGTTGGCCTGATTGTTAAGGTTTTGCACAATGGTTTTGCCTTCCGTATCTACATAAGTGTTTTCTCCGGTTGTTTTTACATTGTAAAGATTGAAGTTACTGTTTATTTTCCACCATTTATACGGACTGTAATTGAAGGTAAATTCGAAACCATATTTTTGTTCTTTTCCTAAGTTAATAGGACGGCTTAGAATAACAGGAATTCCGTCTACTTTATCCCCATTTGGAGTTCTGACAAAGCTGAAAACATCTTTTGTATTTTCGAAATAAGCAGAAGAACTGAAGGTTACTTTTTCCCATCTTTTAATATATCCTACATCAAATTTATCCGTTAGTGATGGATCTAAGTCAGGATTACCTTGAAAAATATTGATGTTACTGGCATAATTAAGAGCCGGATTCATGAAACGTCCTCTCGGTCTTGATAAACGTTTGCTGTAGCTGGCAGTGAAGTTACTCTGATCTGAAATTTCATAACTAACAAAAGCACTTGGGAATAAGTTGTTGTATTTTTTGGTGTTAAAAACACTATTGTCTAATAAGTTTACTTGAATATTAGTGTCTTCCCAACGTAAACCAAATAAATAAGAGAATTTATTGACTTTTAGTCCATACTGTGCATAAAGTGCATTGATGTTCTCTTTGTATTCTAAAGTATTTGATTTTTTTGGATCGATAACATAGTTTCCATTTATAAGATTTGTAACGTTGTACTCGTTGTTTAAATCTCCAAAACTACCTTTGTATCCCGCCTCAAACTGGCTTCCTTTTCCTAATGGAAGAACATAATCTGCCTGAAGTAATATTTGTTTTTGTACCTGATCGTTTAGAGTCGTATTAGAAGTAGGTAGTGCAGTAATAAGACCATCACTATCGTCTGTATTTCTGGAAACCGATAAATCGGCAGTAAGTTTGTGTCCTTTATCGTTGAAATTTTTGATTAAGTTCGAAGTGAATTCTACGTTTTCGCTTCCGGTATCGGCATTATTAAAACGATTAGTTGTTCCTGTAAAAGCGTGAGCGGCGTCAAAATTATTGTAGTTAATATAATCTTTATCCTCACCCGAGTTTTTTTGATAATTAATGGCATTTGTCCAGAAAGTATTAGGAGCAACTGTCCATTCCATACCTGCTCTTGCATTAAAACCGTTTCGGATTCTTTTGGTATCACGATCTTCATCTAAATAACCTTTTGGGGATCCATCAGCATTATAATAAGAAGTATTGGTTAAACCCATACCTTCATTGGTTCTGTAGTTGTAGCCCGCAGTAGTAAAATAGTTTAGTTTTTCGGTTTTATAATTTAAGTTGGCACTCAAACCATAAGTTTCAGGAAGTCCTGTAGAAGCAATAAAAGTTCCGTTGAACCCCTGATTTTTTCCTTTTTTAAGAATGATATTGATGATTCCTGACCCTCCCTCTGCATCATAACGTGCTGATGGGTTAGTAATTACTTCTACTTTGTCAATAGCATCTGCAGGAAGCTGACGTAAAGCTTCAGCCACATTGATCGCATTTGAAGGACGTCCGTCAATTAAAATTCGGATATTGTCACTGCCTCGTAAGCTTACGTTTCCTTCAGAATCAACAGAAACAGAAGGAACATTGTCTAAAACATCACTTACTGTTCCACCTTTAACCATCATATCCTGTCCAACATTGTAAACCTTTTTGTCCAGTTTTATTTCGACACTTGATTTTTCGGCACGAACGACAACTTCACTTAATTGCGCAGCGTCTTCGGATAAATTTACAACACCTAAAGCAGTGTCTCCTGAAATTGTTTTTCCTTTGATAAAAGTAGGTTTAAACGAAATAAATTCAACTTTTATATCGTAAGTACCCGGGGCAATAGCCACATCAAACTCTCCTTTTGGATTGGTGATTCCACCAGCTATAACTTTGGTGTCATTTGGAGCGGTGATCGAAATGGTAGCATACTCAAGAGGTTGCTTGCTTACTTTTTCGAGAACTTTACCGGTAACCTTTACCTTGTTTCTGGCAGGAGGTGCCTGTTGTGCATAGTTGTACAAACTTGTAAGCAGGCATACAAGTAATACAGCAAATTTGATTTTCTTCATTGTGATTTTTGGTTTCTTTTGTTCTTTAGACGGCAAATGTAACTTTTGGTTTAAAGAGAAAAATCACAAAAATTTGTTAATATGGTTCTTTATAATTGATCTAAAAAAGAAGCTACTAAATCCGGGTCTCTGCCAATGATTGCCTTGCCATCTTTTACAACAATCGGGCGCTCGATCAAAATAGGATTTTCGGCCATAGCTTCAATGATCTGGTCATCGGTCAGTTCTTTTCCTTTGTAATTTTCAATCCAGATTTTTTCCTTAATTCTAACCAATTGCAGCGGCTTAAGGTTTAATTTCTCAAGTAGTTTTTTTAAGTCATTAAAGTTCGGCGTTTCGGTCAGATAAGGGATAATTTGATATTCCTGTTTTGTGTTTTCAATAAATGCCAGGCAATTTCTTGATTTTCCGCAACGTGGGTTGTGATAAATTTGTATCATTTTGTTATATTTAAAATGTTGTAAGATAATTAAACCGAAAATAGGTATTTTAGCAGTGCCAAAAATAAGATTTAGTTATTAAATCGAATTCTCATTTTTTAAATTATTATCAATATGTTTTTAGAACAAGGAATTAAACCTCATAATAAGTTCTGGTTGTATCTTTTAGGATCCGTTTTAATTATTATAGCATCTTTTATCGGTCAGATTCCTTTTTCTCTTGCAGTGTTTTATAAGAGTTGGATTTCCGGCAAAGGGTTTCCTTCTAATGATGCAGCAGTTATGAAAATGTTTGAACCCAATTTGACCTTGTTTCTGGTGATGATTTCCTTTGCTTTTGCCTTTGTAGGGATCTATTATGTGGTAAAATATATGCACCGTCAGACTCTTTTATCCGTCACTACTTCAAGAGCGGAAGTAGATTGGAAACGAGTTGGTTTTTCTTTTTTATTATGGTCTTTGTTCTCTGTTTTGAGTTTTGTGGTATTGTATTTTAGTTCTCCCGAGAGTTTCGTTTGGAATTTTAAATGGGGACCTTTTTTAATTTTAGTGGTAATCGGAACGGTGTTAATACCCATACAAACCTCTACCGAAGAATATGTCTTTAGGGGGTATCTCATGCAAGGATTTGCCAATTTAGCGCGAAACAGGTGGTTTCCTTTACTGATGACTTCGGTTATATTTGGTTCGATGCACGTCTTTAATCCTGAAGTCGTAAAGATGGGGTATATCGTGATGGTGTATTATATCGGAACCGGTTTGTTTTTAGGAGTGATTACCTTAATGGATGAGGGAATGGAACTGGCATTGGGTTTTCATGCTGCTAATAATTTAGTCGGAGCTTTGTTGGTGACTTCTGATTGGTCAGTTTTTCAAACGCATTCACTTTTTATTGATAT
The DNA here is from genome assembly GCF_025947365.1 of Flavobacterium sp. N502540. Classification (NCBI taxonomy): domain Bacteria; kingdom Pseudomonadati; phylum Bacteroidota; class Flavobacteriia; order Flavobacteriales; family Flavobacteriaceae; genus Flavobacterium; species Flavobacterium sp. N502540. The sequence goes on along the minus strand of NZ_CP110012.1, from coordinate 223,929 downwards.
ATCAGAGCCTTCGGCCGGTGTAGATGTGCTATTACCGGTGGTTGTAGTTTATCCTGTGCTGCTTTTTATTTTTAGTAAGAAGTACAATTGGAGTAACTGGAAAGAAAAATTAACGGGAAAAATAAATGTTGTAGAATCTTTAAATTAAAACACACAGTCATGTCAAAATTAACACATAAAAATGTCCATAATTACTTTAAGTTAAATGGTTATCATTTAAATGGGAAAGATTTATGCCGCATAGGTTACAGTTACATCAAAGAAGGAGATGTATATGAAAAAGCCATTGGTGAGTTTTTGCTGGATTGGTTCGATAAGAAAGAATTTATTGAAATGACAACTTCCGGTACGACCGGACTTCCAAAATTAGTACGTCTCGAAAAACAAGCGATGATTCAGTCCGCTTTAGCTACAGGTGACTTTTTCGGATTAAAACCCGGTGATAAAGCCTTGCTTTGTTTGCCTGTGCAATTTATAGCCGGAAAAATGATGTTGGTTCGAAGCCTGATTTTGGGATTGGATATTGATGTTGTTTCGCCAAGCACGGCACCGTTGGCTTTAAATAAAACTAAATATGATTTTGTTGCCATGGTTCCTTTGCAGGTTCAAAATTCTGTTGAAGAATTGAGAAATGTGAAGAAACTTATTATTGGCGGTGCTAAGATCGATAGTGCGCTTGAAGAGCAATTGCTTCCGCTAAAGACTCAGATTTATGAGACCTACGGGATGACAGAAACTATTACACATATCGCTGCTAAAAGAGTAGGGGAAAAGGCATTCTCGATTCTTCCGAATGTGAAAATCGACAAGGATGATCGTGACTGTTTGGTAATTCATCTGGCTTCGGTTTCTAAGGAGCCTATTGTTACAAATGATCTGGTGGAGCTGGTTAATGAAAATCAGTTTGTATTTTTAGGAAGAATTGACAATGTAGTGAATAGTGGAGGAGTAAAGTTAATTCCGGAACAAATCGAAAGTAAACTGATAGGGAAGATAAACAGCAGGTTTTTTGTAACCGGAGTCCCGGATACTACTTTAGGAGAAAAATTAATTTTGGTAATAGAAGGAGAAAAACAAGAGTTTGCTCCTGATTTTTTTGATGTATTGGGCAAATACGAGAAACCAAAGGAAATTGTTTTTGTTCCGAAATTCAAAGAAAATGAGAATGGGAAGCTGTTGCGTAAGCCTAGTTTAGTGTAAAAAAACATTTTGTTAGAAGTAAGAAAAATTGGCTATATTTATAAGATATTAACTTTAAAACCTTATAATTATGAAATTTATCTTGAATCTAACAAATGTTGAGCAGTTAAGTAAAAACGAATTAAAGCAAATTAAAGGCGGTGATTTTATTTATTATTTAAATGGCTATCAATTGCGATGTGCCAAGCAGTTAACGCAACCTCCAACATGTGGCAATATTCCATCATTTTGTTTGATTTCACCAGATATGTGTCCAATTGACCTGTCTTAAATAATAGAAAAAAAAATCCAAATTCCAACAACATCGTTTGGAATTTGGATTTTTTTTTTGGAATTTAGAAAAAATTAGCTAGTTGCTTTTCGTTCCAATAAAGCCATATAGAATCCGTCAAATCCAGATTCTGAGGCTAGTATTTTACGATCTTTAATAAATGTAAATTGCTTTCCGATTTCGGTCTTTAAGAATTTCTCTACCTGTTCCTGATTTTCCGATGGCAAAACGGAGCAAGTGGCATAAACCAATTTTCCACCCGGTTTTACAATTTTCGAATAGCTTTCCAGAACTTCAGCCTGTACTTTTCGAATGTTATCAATAAATTCAGGTTGCAGTTTCCATTTAGAGTCAGGATTTCTTTTTAAAACTCCCAAACCACTACAAGGCGCATCAATTAAAACACGGTCAGCTTTTTCATGTAATTTTTTGATCACTTTTGTAGTGTCAATTATGCGATACTCGATATTAAAAGCACCATTTCTTTTGGCTCTTAATTTCAATTGTTTCAGTTTGCTTTCGTACAAATCCATTGCAATTAACTGCCCTTTGTTTTCCATTAAAGAAGCAATGTGCAATGTTTTTCCTCCCGCTCCTGCACAGGTATCTACCACGCGCATTCCAGGTTTTACATCCAGAAAACCAGCTACTAATTGTGAGTTGGCATCCTGAACTTCAAAAAGTCCTTGTTTAAAAGCGTCCGTTAAGAATACGTTGGCTCTTTCTTTCAAAACTAAAGCTTCAGGCTGATCTTTTAAATATTCCGTTTCGATATTTAAATCCATCAACGTGTTTCTCAAGTTTTCCTTGGTACCTTTAAGCGTATTGGTTCTTAAGATAACTTTAGCCGGCTGATTTTGAGCAGCAATTTCTTTAGCCCAAACTTTCTCTCCTAATTCTTTTACTCCTAATTCATCCATCCAGTCCGGAATAGATTCTTTTAAAGCTCTAACTTTAGAAAGCTCATCAAAACGGCCTTTTATTTTTCTCTCAGGAGTTCCTTCCAATTGTCTCCAATCCGGAATAGGATATCCTCTCAAAACTGCCCAAACCGCAAACATTCTCCATAAGTTATCTCTGTCGTATGGCTCTTTTACTTCTGCAATTTCTGCATATAGTCGCTTCCAGCGAACAATTTCGTATATCGTTTCAGCAACAAACTTCCTGTCGGAACTTCCCCAACGTTTGTCTTTTTTTAAGGCTCTGGCTACCACTTTGTCTGCATATTCTCCTTCATTGAAAATAGCATTTAAAGAATCGATGGTAGTATAAACTAAATTTCTGTGTAATCTCATTTTAATTATTTGAGTTGCAAAGGTACTATTAATTGATTGAAAGTTAAATTTTTAATTTTGATTGTTCATTTAACTTCTTTTTAAAAGAAAAAACACTCTAATAAAGTTTAAAAGAGTGTTTCTTAATGATGTTTTGGAATGATTTATTTCGTAATACGTGTCAGTCCAATATTTTCAGGAGCGTGAAGCACCATTGGGAATTTTTCAATTTTTACGGAACTACTGTCTAAACCAAAAGCTCTTTCTTCAGATAAACTCAGTTTTTTAATGAAGAAATAAGAACTCATGATAATGTTTTCATGCCATCTTAGATCATTGTCGTTCGATAAGAATTTCTCTGATAAAACAAATTTAAAGTCTCCGATAATATTGTTTTTGTTCAAAGACTCGTAACGGCTGGTGATGTCTACTTCGCCACGTTTTACCATATCACGAATTACTTCTCTAAACATTAAATTGATTTTTGTAGGCTCTCTGAATCCTAAATTAAAATCGATTCTGTAAATATCGTCCTTAGCTATTTCGGTAACTTTGTATTGTGTTTTGTAAGGTTCCGTCAAAATGTTTACGTGCACAAACCAGTATATATCAGCTCTTTTTGGACGCTTTTGTAAAATAGAATAGATTACTTTTTCCTCTAATTCATCAACGCGATTAGCATTAGTCATATAAACCAGGTGAGTAGCGTATTTTGGGATAGATAAGTCTTCGCTTAGCTCCATCAGTACCTTTTTATAGTCATCAATTTTGATGATTTTGGTGTAGCTTTTGTTGATTTTTTTAGCCAGGTACCATATCGTCATGATAGAGATTAAAGCAATAGCAATAATTAAAGTTACGTAACCGCCTTCGGCAAATTTAGTAATGTTAGCAATCAGGAAACTAAACTCAATCAGTAAATAGATAGTGATTAACGGCACCATCAGGTACAATTTTACACGTTTCATGATGAGATAGTAATTCAGTAAAATGGTCGTCATGATCATACACAGAATAATGGCAAGACCATAGGCGTGCTCCATATTTCCTGATTTCTCAAAGTGTAAAACAATTCCAACACAACCAAAAAACAATAACCAGTTGATCGATGGAATATACAATTGCCCTTTTACTTCAGTAGGGTATTTAATTTTAACTTTTGGCCAGAAATTCAATCGCATAGCCTCGTTGATCAAAGTAAATGATCCGCTGATAAGTGCCTGAGAAGCGATTACCGCTGCCAAAGTAGCTACCACAATTCCGAACGGAAGGAACCAGTGTGGCATAATCAAATAAAAAGGATTTCCATTTTCTCCACCTAGTTGTTGCAGTGTACTTCCTTCATGATGGATTAAGTAAGCAGCCTGTCCGAAATAGTTTAAAACCAAAGTAGTTTTTACGAATACCCAGCTAATTCTGATGTTTTTTCTTCCGCAATGTCCCATGTCAGAGTACAAAGCTTCGGCACCAGTTGTACATAAAAAGACGAAACCAAGTACGAAGAAACCGTCAGGATGAATGGATAATAAATGATAAGCATAATACGGATTTACCGCTTTAATTACTTCAGGAAATTTTAGAATTTGAATTGTTCCCAGAGTTCCCAACATAGCAAACCAAATCAGCATCATTGGAGCAAAAAACTTTCCAACTAGTTTGGTTCCAAATTGTTGTATGGTGAAAAGAATGAATAAAATTGCAATAACAATATAAACAATAGTTTCCGTTTGCATAGTCGGATAAAACGCCCGGATTCCCTCTACAGCGGAAGAAATAGAAATTGGAGGGGTAATAATTCCGTCAGCTAATAAGGCACTTCCTCCAATAATCGCGGGGACAATAAGCCATTGAATTTTGGTTTTTTTGACCAGGGCATATAAGGCAAAAATTCCACCCTCACCATGATTGTCGGCACTTAACGTGATCAGTACATATTTTATTGTAGTCTGAAGCGTCAAAGTCCAGAAAACGCATGAAATTCCACCAAGAACGATATCAGAATTAATGGCGTAATCACCAAGAATGGCTTTCATTACATACAATGGAGAAGTACCAATATCTCCATAAATAATTCCCAATGTTATCAGTAAACCCCCTATAGACAACTTACTATGTAAGTTTTTATGCGATGCGCTCATGTATATTTTTATAAAAGACGGTTGCAAATTTAACGTTTTATAATAAACTAACCTCACTTATAATTAAAAAGATAAAAAAAAGCACAATCGTTAAATTGTGCCTTTCATTTTATATGAGATTGGAAATTTGGTATTAAATTCGTCTACCACCGTAACTTCTTCCGTTAGAACCGCTCTCTCTTTGTGGTTCACTGCCTCTGGATTCCTGACTTGCTCTTGGAGATTCGTAACGTTGTGTGTTTTGCGAACTCTGTCTCTCTGAATTTCCTCTGTTTTCTGAATAACTTCTGGAAGACTCATTTCTTTGAGGAGTCGCGACCCTTTCTGTATTTCCATAGCTTTGCGAATTTCCTCTGGAAACATTCGAATTGTTTTGACCGTAGTCTCTTCTGCCGGTATTTTCAACTCTTACAGGATTTGTGCTTATACCTGAATTGTCTCTGTTGTTAGAAGAGGTTCTGTTTGTAGTATAGTTTCTGTCAGATGTTGTTCTGTTCTCTCCATAATTTCTGGTTGAGGTTCTGTTGTCTGTAGTAGATACTCTATCCGAATTGGATCTGTTTGTCGTGTATGTATTTTGATTTCTTCCGTAATCTCTGGTGGTAACACGTCTTTGATCTAAATCATATCTGTTAGTAACATTCGAATTTCTTTGCGCAAAACTATAATCAGGACGTCTGGTTTCGTAACCGTACGTACGTCTTGTTTCATAGATAACGGGAGCTCTGTAACTTCTTCTTGTATTTACATAGTTGTAACTATTGTTCACATTAATACATAGGTTGATGTTGTTTCTGTATCTGTAAATTGGGTAAGGTCTCCAGGCATAGTAATATCTTGGATAGTAATTCCAACTCCAGCTAGAGTAATAAGGTCTGTAATTGGTTACCCAAAACGAAGTGTAAATTACCGGAACTACATTGTAAACAGGCTCGTAAATGTAGTTGGCACCATACAGGTAGCTGTTCCCTACGATCTGTACATTCACCCTGTTGTAGTTGTCTCTTTCTACATCAATTGTAGCAATGTCCTGATAAACATCACGATCTAAAACCGCCTGAATAATTACAACGTGAGTTCTGTTTTCTACAGATTCGATTACGCGTAAATAATCGACCTGATTATCATCGTTTAAATCAAGATTGGAAATTTGATATTTAGAGTCGTTCAAGCGTCTCTCAAAATCTTGCAGATTAGCTGATTCTCCAAAAATAGAGGCAACAGCTCTTAAATCTAAGTTATCGCTTATATCTGAATTTTTTGCGTAAACAGTAGTTTGGCTTTGTACGGGTACAGAACTCAAACCTATTGCCAGGAGGGCTATAAAAAGTAGTTTCGTTTTCATTTTTAAATCGTATTATGATTAATATTTTGAGGTATTCAATTACTGTGCCAGAAAAAAAAGCGAAACTTATTTCAAGTGTTATAAATAATTGTATTTTAGCGCAAAAAAAATAGTTTTATGAGAAAAGTAATATTCTTTTTTGGTGCTTTAATTTTGTTAATGTCTTTTAAAACCTTGAATAATAATGGTAAAGGGATTTTTAACACGGGTTTTACATCAATTCAGATAGATACTTTATTTCAGGATAAAATTAGTATCAGAGCCATCTCAATCGATAAAAATAAAATTTGGTATGGAGCTGATAACTCCCGTTTTGGGTTTTATGATTTGGATAAAAAAGAAAAGTTTGAAGATCATATTTATCGTGATACATTGAATTTAGAATTTAGAAGTATTGCTCAGAATTCAAACAATATTTTTTTGTTGAGTGTGGGAAATCCTGCATTGCTTTATCAGGTGTCTAAAAAAACTCAGAAAGTAAAATTAGTTTACAAAGAAGTAAATTCGAAGGTGTTTTACGATAGTATGCAGTTTTGGAATGATAAAGAAGGAATTGCGATTGGTGATCCTACAGAAGATACTTTTTCTATTATCGTGACACGTGACGGCGGTGAAACCTGGACCAAAATTTTGTCGGATAAATTACCAACCAATGCAGAGGGTGAGGCAGCTTTTGCAGCCAGTAATTCGAATATAGTAATAAAAGGAAATGATACCTGGCTGGTTTCAGGAGGAAAAAAGGCGCGTGTTTTTTATTCACCGGACAAAGGAAGAACCTGGAAGGCAGTTGAAACACCAATTGTGCAGGGAAAAACAATGACTGGTATTTTTACAGCCGATTTTTACGATTCAAAACACGGATTTATCGCTGGTGGTGATTACGAATTTCCGGAACAAAAAAAGGATAATAAAGCCTTTACTACTGACGGAGGAAAAACCTGGCAGCTAATTGGTCAGGGGATGGGATTTGGATATGCTTCATGTGTGCAATACGTTCCGGGAGGAAATGGTAAAGAAATTATTTGTGTAGGTTCTGAAGGAATCCAGTATTCGCAAAATGGAGGAGAGAACTGGACGCAATTATCAACGGATACAAAATTGTTTACCATTCGTTTTTTGAATAGAAATACTGCAATTGCAGCAGGCCATAATAAAGTAATCAGAATTAGGTTTAAATAATAAAAACCCCAAATAATAAAGCAAGTGATTATATGGGGTTTTCGCTGTTGTTGCTTTTAACTATTCTAGTTTTTTCCGGCTTTATCGCGATATTGTTTTAATAGTTTGCGGTTAAAGTCGTCTTCTGATTTTTTAAGCTTTAAGATTTTCTTTGCAGAAAGGATCTTTTTTAAATTGCTATTGTATTTGTCTCTTAGTGTATATAATTCTTTGTCTGCGCTTTCCATTTGTGACAGGAGTGAAGCTGCTTCTTTTTCAGACATGGTACTAATGTTGTCGTCATCCAGTTTACGCAAATACATTTTCATTTTTTCGTGACGCAATTCATATTGTTTGTCATCGTATGTATTGTAAATGGGCCAGAATTTCTCGGCTTCTGTGGAGGTGAGTTCCAATTCTGTTGTTAAAAAAGAAACTTTATAAGCTTTGATCTTTTCCCGCTTTTCGTCTGTTTTGTCATTCTGTGCATAAAAGGAGAATGTAATAAAGAATAGAAGTATCGGAAGTATATTTTTAATTTTCATCTTTTGAAATTTTAGTTTTATTCTGAAATTAAATTTTCAATATTAGGGTTGGTAGCTAAGATGTCTTCAAGAGTTTCCTGTTCAAGAGCAACATTTTTACCAAGTTTATCAATGTCTTTTGCGTCCAGTTCACGAATCAAATCGTATTGATTTAAGTTGGATTGATAGGATAAATACGTTTCCAGAGTGTCTTCGTCAAGATCTTTGGATGTGTTGTAATGGTTGATCACAGGAATCAGTAAAGCTGCAAAAACAACTGCGGCTGCCACAAGCGAAAGTGTTTTTTTACGCTTGTAAAGCGGTATTACTTTTACTTCTTTTTCTTCGTTTATTTGCTGTAAAACCTTTGTTGAAAAAGCATCAAAATAATTCTCCGGAGTTTTAAATCCGGTTTTTATTTTCGGTTCGTTTTCTAAATTAAATGTTTTCATAGTAGCTATAAGACAGTTGTTGTTACAAAAGGTTTAATTTGAGGTAACATATATTTCAATTTTTTTTACTGCGTGATGATAGGATGCTTTCAAAGCCCCGACTGAGGTTCCCAGAATTTCAGCGATTTCTTCGTATTTTAATTCTTCAAAATATTTCATTTTAAAAACCAATTGCTGTTTTTCCGGTAAGGTTACAATCGCTTTTTGAAGTTTGATCTGAATTTCGTCTCCTTCAAAATAAACATCGGCTTTTAAATTGTCGATGGCTTTATTTTGTAGTGCTTCAGAAGTTATTCCGTTCAGTTTTGCTTTTTGACTTAAAAAGGTCAAAGCTTCGTTGGTTGCAATTCGATACATCCAGGAAAAAAGCTTGCTTTCTCCCTTAAAATTTTTTAAATACTGAAAGACTTTTACAAAAGTATTCTGTAAAACATCATCTGTATCGTCGTGATTCAGTACAATGTTTCGAATATGAGAATACAGCGGTTTTTGATAATCAGATACGAGCTTTTGAAACGCGGTATTTTGCGTTGCAGGATTTAATAATTGTTGAATAAATTCCTTCTCGTCTGCCAAATTCTGTTATTTATGGTGTTAGAATGAATTTTGAACAAAAGGTTTAATGAACCAAATTATTTTAGAATTCTGACTGCTCTTCTTCTGCCGGCTTTTTAGGTGTTTCTACAGGTTTTGCTACTGCCGGATCGGTAGTGGCTGGTCTGTAAACAGGAACTTTAGCTACCGGAACTACTTTTGGTTTTATTGGGTAGTAAATTTCAGTCATTAACTTAGACGGACTTTTTACATCCAGTTTGCTCATGGTTAGGATTTCAAGATGTGACCAGCTTAAATCAGGAGTGATTTTTTCGTTGTTGATAAAAGCAGTTGTTTTTTTAAATGCTTCGTTAAGATGCGAATAATCACCTTTTAAAGTGGTTTTTACCGCTTCAAATCCGTTTAGTTTTCCTCCTGAAATATCGCTTCCGGAAGTAGTTACGATTTCTCGGCTCGTAGGCAAACAGATTGAGATTTTTGCCAGTCCTGTTGTAATGTCGTAAGTATGGTAAATAATAAATGGTTTTCCATTCGTGGCTAACCCATTGTTTTTACTGAATTCGATCAGTTTTGGAATAACGATTTTGGCATTTTTGCCAACTTTTCCAATTTCACTCGTAAAGGTTTGTCTGATATAAGGAGTTTCAGTCTTTCTTACTAATCCGTTAACTTTTATAGCGTATGTTTTTGTTTCGTAATCTAAGTTTTTGTCAATATTGGCAAGACTTTTTTCGTAGATAGTTCCAATTACTTTGTCCGAGCCTCCGTTTAGAGCGGCGTAAACTTTAAACAAAAAACTCATCGTTCCGGATGCTTTCCAGGTTACTTTTGTTTTTCCGGCCAACGTATCTTTAAAAGTCCAGTTTACATCGGCTTCGGTTCCGTCATACTTCATTTTTTGCTGTATGCTTTCTCCGTCTTTTGTTTTTAGAGTGATTGCGTTTCCATTTCCTTCAGATCCAGTCCAATAAAAAGAAGCTCCATTTCCGACTGTTTTGTTAGGAAAGGTCATCTTCATCGTAGGATCTTCAACAGACCAGGATTCAAAATCTTCATAATTTCTAAAATCATTAAGGTAATTGTATACCGTAGCTTTTGGTGAATTGATCACTTTGCTTCTTTCCACAGAAAAGATTCCTTTTTGTGTGGCAACAAAAACGGTAAGGGCAACAAGGCTTAATAATAGTAGTAGGAATAAATATTTAAGAATCTTCATTGTAGTGGTTTATTTGGAGTCGTAAAGTTATAAATTTATTACTAGTCGCACTAATAACACTTTGGTAAAAGTACATTTTATACCATTATCGGAAGAGAAAATCAAATAAAATGTACTGAAAAAGGTTTTATTTGAAATCGAAAACTTTCTTTTCGGTCTTATCGTTTGAAGAAAAATTTAATTACAAATAAAATGGCAATAAAAAGTAAAAATACGAGTAGTACTTTATAATTGCCTTTGTAAAAAACCTTGTGTAAGGCAAGATCTTTTCGATAAGCGAATATCATTACGATTACGAATGCAATAAAAAAACAGAGTCCGAATATTAATTGTCCTTGACTAAACATAGTTGAAAATAATTTTTGGCAAATTTAGAGAATTGTACACGAATTGTTGCTAATTTGCCATTTCATTTAATCAAAATAATATCATGAAGAAACAACTTGATGCGGTGACTGAGTTTCATACTGCTTTTAAAATAGGACATAGCCTTGAACCGATTGCTGATTTGGGAGAGACAAAGAAGCTGCTTCGTTATAATTTAATGAAAGAGGAAAACGAAGAATATCTGGAGGCGGTTCAGAATAACGATTTAGTTGAAATTGCTGATGCTTTGGGAGATATGATGTATATTTTATGCGGAACTATTATTGAGCACGGTTTGCAGGACAAAATCGAAGCAGTTTTTGATGAGATTCAACGCAGTAATATGAGTAAATTAGGAGAAGACGGTAAGCCAATTTACAGAGAAGACGGAAAAGTAATGAAAGGACCAAATTATTTTAAGCCGGATTTTTCAAAATTGCTTTAAAATAACAAGCCCAACAGTTTTTTAAAACCTGTCGGGCTTGTTTTGTATAGAGGTGTCTTTTGCTTACTGTACTTTTACAGTCCAGCCAAAAGTGTCTTCAGAAAGTTTGTTTTGAAGACTTGTTAGTTTTTCTTTTAATAAAGAAGCGTAAGAATTCTCAAGAGGTGCCATTTCGTAATATACATCCTGATAAGAGAAGCCTTTAATTACACTTACTACAGCAGCAGTTCCTGCTCCGAAGATTTCTTTCAAAGATCCGTTTTTAGCCGCTTCTACCAATTCTGATACAATAACAGGACGAACTTCAACTTTAAGTCCTTCTTTTTCTGCGATAGCGATCAAACTTTTTCTGGTAATACCGTCTAAGATTCTCTCACTTGTTGGAGCTGTTAATAAAGTATCATTGATTCTGAAGAAAACGTTCATAGTTCCCGCTTCTTCCAGTTTAGTGTGTGTGGCATCATCTGTCCAGATTACCTGTTGGAAACCATCTTTGTTGGCCAGATTGGTTGGGTAAAATTGTGCAGCGTAGTTTCCGGCAGCTTTGGCAGCTCCAATTCCTCCGTTTGCCGCTCTACTGTAATGTTCAGCGATAATTACTTTCACTTCACCTCCGTAATAAGACTGTGCAGGAGAAAGTAGAATCATGAATTTATATTCGTCAGAAGGATTTGCTACAACACCGGCACCGGTTGCAATCATAAAAGGACGGATGTACATACTGCTTCCGTTTCCTTTTTGAATCCATTCCTGATCAATTTTTAATAATTCATTCAAACCGTCCATAAAAACAGCTTCAGGAACTTCCGGCATAGCCATACGAACTGCTGAATTGTTAAAACGTTTGAAGTTTTCATCCGGTCTGAACAACCAAACATCATTATTGTCATCTTTATAAGCTTTCATCCCTTCAAAAATAGCTTGTCCGTAGTGGAAGACTTTTGAAGAAGGATCCATTAAAATTGGAGCATAAGGCTTAATGACAGGGTTTTGCCATTCTCCATTTTTAAAATCACACTCGAATAAATGGTCTGTAAAAACAGAACCAAAGCTTAAATTTTGAAAGTCTACTCCGCTTATTTTTGACGAAGTTGCTTTTCTGATTTCAATTTTGTTGGTTTGAGTTGTACTCATAATTAATATGTAAAGTTTTTTTTTTATGTAATTAGCATTAATAATAAAGAAAATCTAAAGCTATGATTTGGTGATTGATAGATTTTTCTTAATGCAAAATTAAGTAAAAATATATAATTTGCTTAGTAAAACTGCATTATTTGCGCCCTTTAATTGAGATTTATATATCTTATAATAAAGTGAAAAAATTAAGACATTTTTATAAAGAATTTATGAAAAACGAACCGTTTTTTAAGGCTTTACGCATTTGTTTTGACTAAATTTGGCACTTAAAATACCTCATATAACAATAGAAAAAGATTGCTAATTCCGAAATAAGGTGAAAAGAGAAATAATTAAAACGCTAGATGGTTCAACAACAATTCATTTGCAGGAATGGAATGAGTCTTACCATTCCAAACACGGAGCGATTCAGGAAGCTAAACATGTATTTATCAAAAACGGTCTTTCGCTGTTTGATGCTGCTCCGGTAAGTATTCTTGAAATAGGTTTCGGAACAGGTTTGAATGCGTTTATTACTTTTCTGGAATCCGGCCAAAAACAGCAGCAGATTGATTATGTTGGAGTAGAAGCTTATCCGGTGGATGCGAAAGAGGTACTTGAAATGAATTATGTTGCTGAATTGGAGGCTGACAATTATAAGGCTGTTTTCGAAAAAATGCACGAATGTGAGTGGAATCAGAAAGAGGTTATCAGTGCCGATTTCATGTTAACCAAAAGGAAACAATTTTTTGATGAAATTGATGATTTTGAAATTTTTGATTTGATTTACTTTGATGCCTTTGGATATCGGGTGCAGCCGGAGCTGTGGAGTACTGAAATTTTTCGAAAAATGTACCAAAGTTTAAAGCCAAATGGAGTTTTAGTAACGTATGCCGCTCGCGGAGTTGTTAAAAGAAGTATGATAGAGGTTGGTTTTACGGTTGAAAAATTGGCAGGACCTCCCGGAAAAAGAGAAATGTTTAGAGCCTTTAAAAAGGTTTAAATGAGTTGTTTAGAATGATTCTATATTGATTTATGTTTATTAAGAAATCGTATTCGTTGCTAAAGTTTTTAAAAAAATAAGTTAAAATCAGTACTTATGAATGATATTTGTTTAAATTTGTTGCGAGTTTAAAAATATAGATAACCCCAAAAAATCTTATTTTATTATGTCAAAAATGATGTTTGATTACACGAAATCAATACTTGAGAGAGTGAGTTTCGACCCGATACTTTTCTGCAAAGAATTAGAAAAAGCTATCAAAACACTGTTACCGTACGAAATGGAACAATTACAAGAATGGTTATTAAATTTCATTATTGAAAAACCAGAGTTAAAGCAAAGTCTACTACTAATTAAAGTATAAAAGAAAAGGAGCCAAATTGGCTCCTTTTTTATTTTTACTTCTTTTGTTGTAGCGGACTGATGATCTGAACGTTCTGAAAAACAATTGCTCCTTTAACAACTCCTGCAATTGTGGATCTTAGGGCATCAATGATCTGCATTTTTAATTCGCTCTTCGGGTAAATCAAACTTACCTCACGAGCAGGTTTAGGTTCCTTAAAGTTACGCAGTTTTTGTTTGTCGGAATCTTTTAAGTCTAAGGTGTGCAAGTACGGAAGTAGCGTTGTACCCAAACCTTCGTCGGCTAATTTTATCAGGGTCTCGAAGCTTCCGCTTTGTATCTGAAAATTATTCTGATCCAGGTCGCTGGCATTTTTACACAAATTTAAAATTCCGTCTCTAAAACAGTGCCCGTCCTGAAGAAGCAGAATCTCGTTAATGTTTAAGTCCGCAACTTCAATTTCTTCTTTTTGAAAACTGGCATGATGTTCCGGTATGTAAGCCACAAAAGGTTCAAAATACAATACGATTTCTTTTATTTTTTCGTCTTCAAGCGGAGTTGCAGCAATAGCAGCATCCAAATGACCATTTTTTAACTTCAGGATTATTTCGTCTGTATTAAGCTCTTCGATTAGGAGTTTTACTTTTGGGTATTTTTTGATGAAATTGTTTAGAAACATTGGTAAAAGCGTTGGCATAATGGTTGGGATAATTCCCAGACGGAATTCTCCTCCAATAAAACCTTTCTGCTGCTCTACAATATCCTTAATACGATCAGCTTCATTTACAATATTCTTGGCCTGGTTTACGATTTTCTGACCAATATCTGTAAGTTGAATGGGTTTTTTGCTTCTGTCAAAAATTTGAATGCTAAGTTCTTCCTCGATCTTTTGAATCTGCATACTCAGTGTAGGCTGGGTAACGAAACATTTTTCGGCAGCAAGGGTGAAATTTTTATGCTCGGCAACGGCTAATACATATTGCAATTGAGTTATAGTCATCTTGATAGTAATTTTTGATGCAAAAATAAGGAAATATAATTTTTTTTTATATTATTTTCGGAGAACTTATTTTAAATTTGTAGTAATCACATTATAAAATGAGAACTATGAAAACAAATATTTTAGGTTTACCGGTAAAGGAGTCAGAATTGTTAGTAAAAGAATTAAATGTTCTGTTGTCAAATTTCCAGGTATATTACCAGAATTTAAGGGGGTTGCATTGGAATATTCGTGGGAAACGTTTTTTTGATTTGCATGTAAAGTTTGAAGAATTGTACACAGATTCCCAGTTGAAAATTGATTTGATTGCAGAAAGGGTTTTAACTATCGGCGGAACTCCTTTACATACTTTTGAAGATTATATTAAAAATAACAAATTAACTGTCGGAAAAAATATTTCAAATGATGAAAAAGCTGTTCACTTAATTGTGAGCTCTTTAACGGATTTATTGAAAATCGAAAGAGGAATTTTAAAACAATCGGATGAAATTAACGATGAAGGGACAAATTCGATGATGAGTGACTTCATTGCAGAGCAGGAAAAAACAATTTGGATGATGAATGCATGGCTTGAAGAAGAGCTGTAATTTGTTGTTTCTAAAGTGATTACTATAGCAGAATGGTCGGGTTTGACCATTCTGTTTTTTATGATTGTTAAATTTGTTTAAATTTTTTGGCCTCTCGCTTTGATTTTAGCTGTTTAACACTATTTTTGTTCCAATGAAATTAGTCGCTCGTATATTATTATTCATCTTTATTGCTTTCTTATCTACTCCAACTATTGTGACGGTAATGAAGAAAAGCAACGATACGTCGATATTTTTCAGTTTTTCTGAAGAGGAACATTCACATAAAGAACTTAAGGCTGCTGTTTATCCGGCAATACTTCAACATGAAGTTGTTATGCCAGTTTATATTGAAAAAAAGACCATTGTGTCTGAAAATATTGTAAAATTAGACAATATTTCTCCGAGCATTTTTGCTCCACCTCCTAATTTGGCATAATACTTCCGATTATTTTGAATTGAACTGCATTTTGATAATTGCAGTAAGTCTTTAATGAATAATTTTTTTAGTATTGTGCTATGACAAAAAAAATCAATCTTTTTGCCAACCTTAAATCTGATTTTGCTTCAGGTTTAGTGGTTTTCTTGGTGGCTCTTCCATTGTGTTTAGGTATTGCAATGGCTTCGGGAGCACCTTTGTTTTCGGGAATTATCGCAGGTGTTGTTGGAGGTATTGTGGTAGGTTACTTAAGCCAGTCTCATATTAGTGTCTCCGGACCAGCGGCCGGACTGACCGCTATCATTTTAACCGCTATTACAGATTTAGGTGCTTTCGATGTGTTTTTGATGTCTGTTTTTATTGCTGGATTAATTCAATTAGCATTAGGATTTTTAAAGGCCGGAAGTATCTCCAATTATTTTCCTACCAACGTTATTGAAGGGATGTTGGCCGGTATCGGAATTATTATTATTCTGAAACAATTACCCCATGCTTTTGGTTACGATGCCGATTTTGAAGGAGATCAGGCATTTATTCAAAATGACGGAAGCAACTCTTTTTCTTTTCTATTCGATGTTTTAAATCACATACATTTAGGAGCGGTGGTGGTTTCACTTGTTTCTTTGGTGATTTTAATTTCGTGGGAGAAAGTACCCTTCTTAAAAAGATTGAAATTAATTCCGGGAGCACTTGTTGCAGTTATTACCGGAATAATTTTAAACGAGTTTTTTACTTCAACAGGAAGTTCACTGGCAATTGCAAATGAGCATTTAGTTTCTTTGCCGGTTCCAAAATCTTTTGATGAGTTTAAATCAATCATAATTCTGCCAAATTTTGCTGCGGTTACAAACCCACAAGTTTGGGTGGTAGCAATTACAATTGCAATAGTTGCTTCTATTGAGACGCTGTTGTGTATAGAGGCATCTGACAGAATGGATGTTCAAAAACGTTATACCGATACCAATGTTGAGCTTAGAGCGCAGGGAATTGGTAATGTAGTAAGTTCGCTTTTGGGAGGTTTGCCGATGACATCCGTTGTGGTAAGGTCATCTGCAAATAATAATGCAGGAGCAAAATCAAAAATGTCAGCCATCATTCATGGTGTACTTTTGCTAATTAGTGTTTTGTCAATTCCGGCATTATTGAACAAAATACCATTGGCAACTTTGGCAACGGTTTTAATTTTAGTAGGGTATAAATTGGCGAAACCTGCCACTTTTAAACATTTCTGGGAAAAAGGGAAATATCAGTTTATACCGTTTATTGCCACTTTAGTATTTGTTGTAGCAACAGATTTACTTAAAGGAGTTGCTTTAGGAATTGTGATCAGTATTATTTTTGTATTGAGAGGAAATCTGAAAAGAGCTTACAGTTTCAAAAAAGAAGAATATGAAGATGGTGATGTCATCCATATCGATTTAGCACAGGAAGTTTCATTTTTGAATAAGGCTGCGATTAAGTCGACTTTAAGTGAAATTCCGGAAAACTCTAAAGTAATTATCAATGCTGCAGATACGGAGTATATTGCCCATGATGTTTTAGATTTGATTCGCGAGTTTAAAGAAACAAGAGCAATTGATGAAAATATTAAAGTAAAACTTAAAGGATTCAAGAAAGCATATGAACTTGAGAATTCACCGGAGATTAATAATCATGTTACGATAGAGCATTATTATGATGTTGCCAAAAGAACTTTAGTTCAAAAAGAAAACGTAAAAGAAAATTTATAAATAAATTATATTAATTAAGGTATTTCCGGAGGGTGAGAAGTACTAAAAATTAGATAACTTTACGAGAAGTTTTTTTAGTAGATTTAAGCAAACGGAATTACCATACAAAAAACAAAAAAATGAGAGAGTTTTATAAGCAGTTACTTGAAAACAACAGACAGTGGGTTGAAAAGTCATTAGCATTAGATCCTAATTATTTTGCGGATCTTGCAAAAGGGCAGACACCGCCGTTGTTGTGGATTGGATGTTCAGATAGCCGTGTTCCGGCAAATGAAATTATTGGAGCTAAACCGGGTGAGGTTTTTGTACACCGTAATATTGCTAATATGGTAGTACACTCTGATATGAATATGTTGAGTGTTTTAGATTATGCAGTAAATGTTTTGAAAGTAAAACACGTTATTGTTTGCGGACATTACGGCTGTGGTGGTGTTAAAGCTGCTATGGGTAATCAGTCTGTTGGAATTATCGA
This sequence comes from Flavobacterium sp. N502540, assembly GCF_025947365.1. Classification (NCBI taxonomy): domain Bacteria; kingdom Pseudomonadati; phylum Bacteroidota; class Flavobacteriia; order Flavobacteriales; family Flavobacteriaceae; genus Flavobacterium; species Flavobacterium sp. N502540. Next base: position 206,316 of record NZ_CP110012.1, on the reverse strand, counting down.
CAACTGGATTCGTCACATTAAAGATGAATACCGTCTACACGATAAGTATCTAAATTCAATTGAAGATGAAACAGAACGTTTCAATACTTTTGTTGAAATCAATGCAAAAGAGCAGGTTTACAATTTAGCTAAAACATCTATCGTTCAGGGAGCCTGGAAAAACGGACAGGACTTGATGCTTCACGGATGGGTTTACGGTTTAAATTCCGGTTTTGTAACCGATTTAAATGTGAATATTGCTTCAAATGAGGAGCTTGATGAAGTTTATCAGTTAGATCTATAATATAAAAAAGAAAATCGCCTCAAAGGGGCGATTTTTTTTATTCGTTTTCGTCCAGGTTTTCATTAAAGGCAGACGGGAGTAAAGTTGGAATAAATTTGATAAGAATCGGTAGTAATAAACTTCCTCCGGGCAGTAAAAATATGGTGAGCGAGGGAATCGTTTTACAGATGTCTAAAAGTTGTTTTTTTACCTTTTTCTTTTCTTTAGCATCCAGATCTCTGGTGGTTGAATAAGCCAGCAGAACCATTAACTCTTTGCTTTGAATGATTTCCTTAACTAATCGGTTTTTGTTTCTTACAATCAGTTTTACCACACTGTGGGTCATTTGGTCGTAAAAATGTTTTACAGGATTGGAATAGTTGAAATAAGGAATCTTCTTTTTGTGAGTAGTGATAAACGTGTTGGTCGTTTCGATGCTTTTGGTTACGAAATCATCAGAAATTCCCATCATCGATCCTAAAGAGTATAAAAAGTAGGCTTCTTCATTTTCGACAACACCATCGCTCCACAAAGCCATTCCGGCCATATCAATCAAATAATAATGTTCCAGTTTATGGTTGTAATAGTCCAGTTGTAAAGTTTCTAAAGTGTCAACGGTAACTTTCGAAAATTTAGAATAACGGATAGAGGCTTCGAAAAGTTTTATCAGTAAATCGTCGTGCTGAGATTTTATGGTTTTGGTTTTTAAAGCCAGAGCCACAATGCCCATAACGGTTTCTTCGATTCGTTTTAAGTATTTTTCAGGAATAGTCCCATGCTCTAAATATTGTCTGAAAGCCAGAACATCAATAAATAAAAGCGCATTGGTTACTAAATGCGAAAAGTTCTTACTGATAATACTATCATTTGTCTGAACGCGCTGATCTATAATGTTTTCTAAAGAAAGAGAAGGAGTGTCCTTTGGAAGCAGAATTTTAAATATATTAAAACCTTCCGGGCTCATTTCCTTATAGAATTTTAAAACTTCAGAAATAAAATTATTAGGCTCTGAGCTTCTTTTTTCCAAACAAAAAACACCATACAAAGTATTCAATAAAGCTACTTTGGAGATTTCGGTTTTGAACCAGCCTTTTATAGGAATAGGAATCTGAGAATCTATAGCGATGATGTGACCGTAAATAAAACCGGTTTCTCTGACTTTATGGTAAAACGACTCAGCAGTCTCAAAAGGAATAGCTTCTGAAAACTTTTGTTCGCTAAAAAACTTATCTATCCAGCCTGGTGCCGATGGGTTAATCATTAACTTTATAATTTATAGCTGCAAAGCTATATCTTTTTCTTGTTTTAGTGTAAATTTAAAATGAAATAACCACTAGATTTTGTGAAAATGTAGTGGTTATTACTGTTTTATGTTTTTTATTTAATGATTCCGGCACAGGCAACTCTTCCGCCCGCATTTCCTGTAGGCTGTGTTGTGAAATCATCAGATCCCTGATGAACAATTAATCCTTTTCCTAGAATATCTTTACTTTCATCTCCGCAGCCAATGCACCATTCATCAGTAGTTAGTGTTATATTCCCGTTACCATTTGCATCAGCGGTAAAGTTTCCGATATCTCCTTTGTGGTATTCGGCAACACCCCATTTTCCGTGTTTTTTAAAAGTTGGATTCCAGTGTCCTCCGGCCGAACTTCCGTCTGCAGCACTACAATCTGCCTTTTCATGAATGTGAATTGCATGTACTCCCGGCTGTAAACCCGTTATTTTTGCAGCAAAAGTGACTTTTCCTTTTCTCTCGGTAAAAGTGGCTGTTCCTGCTACTGTACTTTTGCTTTTTGGCTCTAAAGCTACTGTTAGGGTTTTGGCATCATTTGATTTTGTATTGGTTTTACAGCCAATGATTAAAGCTGTAATTATGGCGAAGGAAACGATTATTTTTTTCATAGAAGAGGCTTTTTATTATAGTTTAAGTAAAATTAACATAAAATACTGACATGGATTGGTACCGATCGTTAAAAAAAACTAAAACTATTGATCGGAATTTAAGCCAACTTTAGCTGATGAACCAAAAAATATTACGTAAATTCGTGTAATTATGAGTTTATTTACTTGAAAATCAAGGGTTTTATTTTTTAACTTAATCTTAAATATTATGATCAAGAGTATTTTATCTTTCGTTTTTTTAGGAATTGTTCTAACTTCCTGTAATTGCTCTAAAGTAGCAAAAGGGGACGGTGCTTCTAAACTTGAAAGAAGCTGGGACCTTAATTACATCTCCGGTTCAAGTGTTGATTTTGACGCTTTGTATCCCAATAATAAGCCAACCATTAATTTTAATCTGACTGAAAAAAGAGTATCCGGAAATAACGGATGTAATTCTTTCAACGGAGCACTTGTGGTAACGGGTCATAAAATCGATCTGACAGGTCCAATGGCTGTAACCAAAAAGATGTGTCCACAAGCACAGGAAGGAGAACGTCTTTTTATGAGTACTTTGCCTAAAATTACGTCCTATGATATTACAGATGAAGGAAAAACGCTGAATTTTATCTCAGGAGACATTGCATTGATGCGATTTACCAGAAAATAGTACTCTTGATTTCTAATCTAAAATTTACACTTTATGAAGACTAAATTATCCATTTTATTGTTGCTGTGCTGTTTTTTGAATGTTTCCGTTTTTGCGCAGGAAAAGACGAAGAAGGAGCTAAGAGCAGAAAGAGATTTACAGCAACAGAAAGAAACGGAAGCATTGATTGATTCTAAAAAGTTCGATTTTGAGGCGCAGAAATTAAATCCGCAGGGAGGAAGGCTCATTATTCTGAATTATAATACTTATTTTTTAAGATTTAGCAGCGATAAAATCATTTGTGATTTGCCTTTTTTTGGTCGTGCATTCAACATTGCGTATGGGGGAGACGGCGGAATAAAGTTTGAAGGAACACCGGAAGATATTAAAGTCGAAAAGAAAAAGAAAAGTTACATTTTAAGAACTACCGTTAGGGGAAAAGATGATGTATATAATTTGCTTTTCACTATTTTCAATAACGGAAGTACAACGCTTTCAGTCAATAGTAACAATAGGGCGCCCATTTCTTATGATGGTGTAATTAGAGCGTCAAAAAGCGGCGGAGAATAAGTAATCTTTCTTTTTTAGAACCTTGGAAGTATTTTTTGTAATGGGTGAATTTATAAAAACTAATTTAAAACCAGAACTATGAAAAAAATAAGCCTTATTCTTATCATGAGCATTGCTTCATTTTCGTCTTATGCTCAATCATCATTTAAAGAAGATGTGGATGTTTTACAAAGCATTTACGGAAAATCAAAAGGTGATCTCGTAAAAGAGTATATGAATTTATCGGATAGTCAGGCTGCTGCATTTGCAAAAGTGTATGATAGTTATGAAGCGGATCGCAAAGGTCTTGGACAAACGAAATTTCAATTGATTAACGATTATGCGGTGAATTATGCAACACTTACCGATGAAAAAGCCGATGAACTGGCAAAGGGAACTTTAAGAAACCATATAGGATATGAAAAATTATATTCGAAAACCTATACGCAGGCAAAAAAAGTCATAGGTGCTATCAATGCTGCGAAGTTCATTCAGTTAGAAGTGTATTTGCAGACGATAATCAGAGCTGAAATTCTGGAGACAATTCCTTTTATAGGCGAACTGGATAAGAGTAAAGTTAGAATTTAGTTTTAAATTTTTACGATAAGCAAAACGGCAGCTATTTTTTGAACAGCTGCCGTTTTTTTTATGATGTAAAGTTTTTTATTTAGCGGTTTTAACGTCGTAAATTGTATTGACCATTCCGTTGCGAGTTGCATCCAGAGGCAATTCCCAAAACATGATTCCGCCTAAGTTTTTAGCCTTAACGTATTCTGCTTTTGCTTTTATAGAGGCCAGATTGTCTCCTGTGGCAAATGTCTTTTCTTTTTCATTGTACCAGTGTGGTGCTTTGGCTTTTTCATCCCAAAAGTATTTCCATCCATTGGCTTCTGTGTAAAAAGTGCTATAATCTTTAAAAGAAACTCCCTGAATATGCTCACCTGCCTGATACAAACCATTGTTGATGTTTTCTACATTTTTCCAGGTTCTGGTATAGAAAGCACCTCCTATAACTAGTTTTTCAGCAGGAATTCCTAGTTTCAATAAATATTCAACTGCTCTGTCTGTAGATTCTTCTTTTGGATTAGTGCTGTATAAAGGTGTATGGTGTCCGGTAACTTTTGAGTATCCGTTCACTAAATCATAACTCATAATGTTCACACGATTTACCAAAGGCATAACCGTTTTCCAGTCAATGGATTCGTCCAGAAATTTTTGAAAACCTCCGGCAGCAAAGCTCAATTCGTATTTTTTGCCTAGGGTTGAACGTAAAATTTTGATTAGTTCGGTGAAATTTGGCTTGTCAGCCGGTTGAAACAAATGTCCCGGCAGTCCCTCAATTGCCGGATATTCCCAATCTAAATCTAAACCGTCTACTTTAAAATAATTGCTTACTTCTTTTACCGATTTGGCAAAAGTAAGTCTTCCCTCGGCTGTAGAAAATGCAGCAGAACAAGGCTCACAACCTCCCCAGCCACCAAGTGAAAGAATAATTTTTAATTGTGGATTGGATGCTTTTAGCGAAACCAAATGTTTAATCGTGGTAGAATCTTTTGCAGAATCAACGCTTAGTTTCCCCTCTTTTAAATGGCAAAAACTAAAGATGATTTGGTTTAGTTTACTTACCTCGTATTCGTTAATTAGCTTGTCATCACCTGTATAATAGGCTATGATGTCCATTTTTTTGCTTTTTTGCCCAAATGTACTTGTGGTAAAGTTGCACAATAGAATCAGGGCAAACAGGTTAATTTGTTTCATTTTATGTTTTTTAAAGTTTTTAGAATGCTAAATATAAAGTAATACTATCGATATTTAACTATTCTGTAAGTGTCTAAGAGTTAATTTTAACGAATATTTTGCAAATCGTTGCAAAAATATTGCGAAAGCTCATTCCTTCGATTTAGTTAAAAAAATAAATAAATAAACCCGCACTGTTTCGGATTAGTGCGGGTTTAAACAAATTAAAAGCTAAAAACTATTTTTGTATTAGAAGCAGTATTCGTTTTCTGCAACTAATTTAGAAGTAATAACCTCTCTTAGGGCTACCACATTTGGATTGTTTGTGTATTTTGTGAAACGTTTAAGTCCCATTAACATCATACGTTGTTCGTCACCTTCTGCAAAAGAAATGATTCCTTCTTTACCATTTAGGTTAACGATATCTACCGCTTTGTACAAGTATAATTTTGCCATTGCAATTTGCTCTTGTACTTTAGCTTCACCTTCTTTTTTGGCTAATTTTTCAGTTCTTAAAATAGTACTTTCAGCCATGTAGATCTCGATTAAGATGTTAGAAGCTGCCATCAATAACTGTTGGTGAGAATCTAAATCCGGGCCGTATTTTTGAACAGCGCTTCCGGCAACCATTAAGAAAACTTTTTTCAGGTTAGCGATGATTCCTTTTTCTTCTGCAAATAATTCAGAGAAATCTGGAGTATCAAAAGATGGAATTCCCATTAATTCTTCCTGAACTTTCATAGCTGGTCCTAACAAATCAACATGACCTTTCATAGCCTTTTTGATCAACATACCCACTGAAAGCATTCTGTTAATTTCATTTGTTCCTTCGTAGATACGTGCGATACGAGCATCTCTCCAGGCACTTTCCATTGGAGTGTCTTCAGAGAATCCCATTCCACCAAAAATCTGAATTCCTTCATCCGAACAGCTTTGAACATCTTCAGAAACAGCTACTTTAAGGATAGAGCATTCGATAGCGTATTCTTCAACACCTTTCAATTCAGCTTCCTGATGAGAAGTTCCTTCTGCTTCACGGGCAGCGATTCTGTCTTCGATATCTTTTGCAGCACGGTAAGAAGCACTTTCTCCTGCGTAGGCATTAGTTGCCATTTCAGCCAGTTTAGAACGGATAGCACCGAAGCTTGAAATTGGAGTATTAAACTGAATTCTTTCGTTAGCATATTTTACAGCTCCAGTAGTAACTCTACGTTGAGCATCTAAACAAGCAGCCGCTAGTTTAATACGACCTACGTTTAAAGCGTTCATTGCAATTTTGAAACCGTTTCCTCTTTCAGACAACATGTTTTCAACAGGAACTTTTGTATCGTTGAAGAAAACCTGACGTGTAGAAGAAGCACGGATTCCTAATTTATGCTCTTCTTCATTCATAGAAATTCCGTTTGACGGATCATTTTCTACGATGAAACCAGTAATGTTTTTATCCTCTCCAATACGGGCAAAAACGATGAAAACGCTGCAGAAACCTGCATTCGAAATCCACATTTTTTGTCCTGTGATCGAGTAGTATTTCCCATCTTCAGATAAAACTGCTTTCGTTTTTCCTGAGTTAGCATCAGATCCTGCTCCCGGCTCTGTTAAGCAATAAGCTCCAAACCATTCACCTGAAGCCAATTTAGGAACGTATTTTTTCTTTTGTTCTTCAGTACCATAAAGCGTAATTGGCATAGTTCCAATTCCGGTATGTGCACCAAAAGCTGTAGAGAAAGATCCCGTTGCTCCTGAAATGTAGTCACAAACCAACATTGTAGAAACAAATCCCATTCCTAATCCACCATATTCTTCCGGAACAGCAACTCCAAGAAGTCCAAGCTCACCTGCTTTGCGCATAGAAGATTCTGTATAAGCGTAATCTTTCTTCTCGAAACGATCTTTATGTGCCCATAATTCTTTGTCTACGAACTCTTTTACAGAGTCACGCATCATTAATTGCTCTTCCGAAAAATCTTCCGGTGTGAAGATATCTTCGCATTTTGTTTCTTTAACTAAAAACTGACCACCACGAGTCACGTTTTTTTCGATAGTATCTGCCATTGCTTTTGTTTTTTATGAAAGAAAATAGAATATAGAGTAAAGAACATAGACTTTTACTTCAGTCCGTTTTGAAAACTCATTGTCATTCTTTGAAATTCTTCTATTTTAATTTCTAATTGGTTAAATTGTTTTTCGTTTATATACTTTCTATGTGTTGCAATTAATAGTTGTGTAATTAATTCAAATGAAGAACCGAGAGAAATGTCTAAAAAATGACTGAAAGATTTATCAGTTCTTGAAGAACCTTCAGCAATATTACTAGGCATAGAAACTGAACATCTGCTAATCTGAGAACTCAAATCGTATCTTTCGTGTTTCGGAAACTCTATTAATATATCTGAAATTTCATTAGCGATTGTAATTCCGAGTTGCCAAATCTTCAAGTTCTTGTAATTATGCCTCATGTTTTTCGAGCCAAGATAAGAAACCATAAGTAAAAGGTAAGTTTTTTATTACTTTTTATAATCTTTGTTCTTTTCTCTTTACTCTAAAAAAAACATCTATTCTCTTTATTCTATTTTCTTTTTACAACACCTCGTAAATCCCTGCAGAACCTTGTCCGGTACCTACACACATACTTACGATTCCGTATTTATTACCTCTGCGTTTCATTTCGTCGAATAACTGAACAGAAAGTTTAGCTCCTGTACAACCCAGTGGGTGTCCTAATGAAATGGCTCCACCGTTTACGTTTACGATTTCCGGGTTGATGTTTAATTCGCGGGTAACTGCTAAAGCCTGAGAAGCAAAAGCTTCATTCAACTCGATTAATTCGATATCATTTAATGTTAATCCTGCTTGTTTCAAGGCTTTCGGAATTGCTTTTACAGGTCCGATACCCATGATTCTTGGCTCGACACCAGAAGAAGCAAAGTTTACCAAACGTGCAATTGGCTCCAGATTTAATTCTTTTACCATTTCTTCGCTCATGATTAAAACAAAAGCAGCACCGTCACTCATTTGAGACGAGTTACCGGCAGTTACACTTCCGTCTGCTGCGAAAACGGGTCTTAAACCTGCTAAAGCTTCTTTAGTTGTTCCTGCTCTTGGACCTTCGTCTTTATTTACAACGTATGATTTTGTTTCTTTTTTACCATTTTCATTGATGAAAGTCTGTTCAACAGTAATCGGAACGATTTGTTTGTCAAATTTTCCTTCTGCTTGTGCTTTCAGCGCTTTCATATGAGAGTTGTAAGCAAACTCATCCTGATCTTCTCTGGAGATTTTGTATTGATTGGCAACCGCTTCAGCAGTTAAACCCATTCCCCAGTAATAATCCTCATGACCTGCAGCAGCCACTTTATAGTCCGGAGTTGGTTTGTAACCTCCCATCGGAATATAACTCATACTTTCTGCACCACCAGCGATGATACAATCTGCCATTCCGGATTGAATTTTAGCAGTTGCCATTCCGATAGTTTCTAATCCGGATGCACAATAACGGTTTACTGTAACTCCGGGAACGTCTTCTACTTTTAATCCCATTAACGAGATCAAGCGTCCAACGTTAAGACCTTGCTCTGCTTCCGGCATGGCATTTCCTACCATAACGTCATCGATGCGCTTTTTGTCAAAATCAGGCAGTTCATCCATCATAAACTGAATGGTTTCAGCCGCTAATTCATCAGGTCTTTTGAATCTGAAAACCCCTTTTGGAGCTTTTCCAACTGCGGTTCTATATGCTTTTACTATATATGCTGTTTTCATTTGTTTTTGTGTTTTTAAGATTATAGAAAATAGATCATAGAAAATAGACTGTTACTTTGTCTCAAAATCTTTATTCTTTTTTCTTTATTCTATTTTTTAAGATTATAGAAGATAGAGTATAGAAAATAGACTTTACCAAGTCTGAAATCTATATTCTATTCTCTCTGTTCTATTTTCTAATTTCTAAGCGGTTTTCCTTTAGTTAACATATATTGAATACGCTCCAGAGTTTTTCTTTCCGTACATAAACTCAAGAAAGCTTCACGTTCGATATCTAATAAATATTGTTCAGATACTAAAGTAGCTTCAGATAAATCACCACCAGCCATTACGTAAGCCAGTTTGTTTGCGATTTTTCTATCGTGCTCAGAAATGTATTTTCCAGCTTGCATTTGGTCAGTTCCTACTAAGAACATTCCAAGAGCCTGTTTTCCTAATACTTTTACATCCGTTCTTCTGATAGGTTGCGTATAACCTGCTTCAGCCATTAACAAAGCATGTTTTTTAGCTTCTGCAATCTGACGGTCTTTGTTGACTACGATAATATCTTTTCCGTGTTGCAAAAGTCCGGTATCAAAAGCTTCATAACCAGAAGTCGAAACTTTAGCCATAGCGATAGTCAGGAAATATTCCTGAAGAACGTTTAATTCAACGTCATTTTTACGGAATAAATCAGAAGCTCTTAAAGCCATTTCTTTAGATCCACCACCACCAGGAAGTACACCAACACCAAATTCCACTAATCCCATGTAAGTTTCAGCAGCAGCAACCACTTTATCAGCATGTAAGCTCATTTCGCATCCACCGCCAAAAGTCATTCCGTGAGGCGCTACAATAACCGGAATCGAAGAATAACGAACGCGCATCATCGTGTCCTGGAACAATTTGATCGCCATGTTCAATTCATCGTATTCTTGCTCCACTGCCATCATGAAAATCATTCCGATATTAGCTCCAACAGAGAAATTCGCTGCCTGATTTCCAATCACTAAACCTTGGTATTCTTTTTCAGATAAATCGATCGCTTTATTGATAGCCTGAAGTACATCGCCACCAATAGTATTCATTTTAGACTGGAATTCTAAGTTTAAGATTCCGTCTCCTAAATCTTCGATAATAGCGCCACTATTGCTCCAAACTTTTTTGCTTTCACGAATGTTGTTCAGGATAATGAATGAATCTTGTCCAGGAACTTTAGTTTGTGATTTTGTTGGAATATTATAGAAGAAAGTTGCTCCTTCTTTTACAGAATAGAAACTATCACTTCCGGAAGCTAACATTTCAGTAACCCAGGCAGCAGGCGCTAAACCTTCGGCTTTCATGATTTCAATTCCTTTTGCAACACCAATAGCATCCCAGATTTCGAATGGACCATTTTCCCATCCAAAACCAGCTTTCATGGCATCGTCAATTTTGTATAATTCGTCTGAGATTTCAGGAATTCTGTTGGAAACGTAAGCAAACATTCCGGCGAAACTCTTACGGTAGAATTCTCCCGCTTTGTCAGTTCCTTTTACTAAAACTTTAAAACGATTGATTGGTTTATCGATAGTTTTTGTTAGTTCAAGTGTAGCAAAATTTGCTTTTTTGGCAGTACGGTATTCTAAGGTATCTAAGTCTAAAGAAAGAATATCTTTGTCTACTTTTTTGTAGAAACCTTGCCCAGTTTTACTTCCTAACCAATTATTTTCCATCATTTTGTTGATGAAATCCGGAAGTTTAAACAATTCGTGTTGTTCGTCTATTGGGCAGTTTTCGTAAATACCGTTAGCAACGTGTACCAAAGTATCCAATCCAACCACGTCAACCGTACGGAAAGTAGCCGATTTTGGACGGCCAATTACTGGTCCGGTCAATTTATCCACTTCTTCGATCGTTAATCCCATTTCTTTTACTAAGTGGAATAAACTTTGGATTCCGTAAATACCAATTCTGTTTCCAATAAACGCCGGAGTATCTTTAGCAACAACCGAAGTTTTTCCTAAGAATTTAGATCCGTATTCGTTTAAGAAATCCAATACTTCAGTTGAAGTTTTTGGACCAGGAATAATTTCAAATAACTTTAAGTAACGCGCAGGGTTAAAAAAGTGAGTTCCGCAGAAGTGTTGTTGGAAATCTTCGCTTCTTCCTTCACTCATGAAGTGAATTGGAATACCGGAAGTATTAGAAGTAACCAAAGTTCCCGGTTTACGGAATTGCTCGATTTGTTCGAATACCAGTTTTTTAATATCCAGACGCTCCACAACTACTTCAATAATCCAATCAACATTGGCAATTTTTGCCATATCATCAGTCGTATTTCCAGTGGTAATTCGGTTTGCGAATTTTTGACTGTAAATAGGAGATGGTTTTGATTTTAATGAATTCGCCAGATGCTCATTTACTACTCGGTTGCGAACAGCTTTACTTTCAAGCGTTAATCCTTTTTTAGCTTCAGCTTCTGTCAACTCGCGTGGTACGATGTCAAGCAGTAAAACTTCAACACCAATATTGGCAAAATGGCAAGCTATTCCCGAACCCATAATTCCGGATCCAATTACAGCGACTTTTTTAATTGTGCGTTTCATAGTTAATATTTTGTTTTTTATTTGATTTGAATGTTCCTTATGAATTAAGGTTATTCATTTTCTGATTTTTCTGTTTGATTGAATATGTTCTTATCCTGAATTAATTCGTTTATGATTTCAGAAACCTCGATAAAATGGTTTAGTTTCTCATCAGAAACATGTTTTCTTACCGTTTCATTAAATTTCAGAACCGTATTTTTAGATAAATCTCTTTTTTCTTTTCCAAATTCAGTCAGGTAAATCAAAACACCACGACCATCAGTTGGGTTTTTTTTGCGAACAATCAAACCTTTATCTTCCATAGATTTCAATGTTCTGGTAAGACTTGTGGCTTCCATGCCCATTCGGGGCCCCAAAGCTGTCGATGGGGTTCCTTCTTCCTTATCTATACTCAAAAGGGCAAACCCGGTAGCCATTGTGGCATCGTACTTAGCAGCCTCTTCATTGTACATTCTTGATACAGCTTGCCATGTAGCACGCAGAATATAATCTATTGTTTTCTCTTTCATATGTAACTATATCGATTTCAAATATAACTAAAAAATACTATGCATGCATATAATTTTTTAATAATTTTTTGGTTAGTTAAAAAATCCCTTTGATTTATAGGGGTTTACGGTTAAAATTTAATTGAAATATACTATTCTTTTTTGATGTTTTAACAAAATTAATGCTGTAAAAATTGTTTTATGGTTTTAAAATAAGATAAAATTCTGCATTTTGTAAAAAATTATGGCTTTAATTCAATGGCGTTTTCGGGTTCATACCTTGAAATTGCCTTTTGAAGTATAGCTTTTACTCTATTTCTTAGATTTTCAGGTTTGATGATTTCGATCCCGTCGCCAAATCCTAAAAGCATACGTTCCATTTCGTAATTTGGAGAAATGAACAAGTGAACGATAATACTTTTGTCGTCATTTTCTTTAATGAGCCGCTGTGTATGATGCAGAGGTTTGGTTATCACATAAGGAGCGTTGGTTGCGTCTATCCAAAGTTCGATTTTTTTGGGTTGTAAACCTGTATTAACGGTTACCCCAATTACGTTTTTATAAAAGAGCTCTGCATCAAAGTTTTCTTCTAAATAGGGAATGTTGAAATCGTAATCTATGGATATAATTCTGTCCAGGGCTAAATTGGTAATCGGTTGTGAGCTTTTTTTCTTTCCTACCAAAAACCAACGGTTATTGAATTCCTTTAAAATAAAAGGGTGAAAATGAAATTTGCTTTCTTCCTGAGATTTAAACGATTTATAGGTAATAACCAAAGCCACCTTTTTGATGATGGCCTGATAAATCTCATCCAGATAATGAAGTCCTTTTAGTTTTTCATTTTTGTCGAGATAGATAACGGGTTTAGTATGCGATTTTTCGGCGTAGATTTTATCCTCCAAACGCTGTAGAATATCGGATACATCATTAAAGAGAGAGAAATCTTTAAACTGCTTTAACATCGAAACGGTCTCGGTGAGCACATTCATGTCCGTTTCGGTTAAGGGTATATCGGTTATGGTGAATTCGTCGTCTTCGTATTTATAGTACTTTTTATCATATACCACAATGGGGGCATTGTACCCCAGTTTTTCACTTCGCATGAGCTGAATATCCATCTGAATGGTTCGCTTGCTGATGGGGTTGGCACGGCCTTCGTATTCAAACAAAGCATCAGAGCAACATTCAATTAAGTCGTCTAAAGTCCATTGCCGGTATTTGTTTTGAAGACATTTGTCTATTGTTTTGTACCGAATTAAGGCATTTTTGTTTTGTGACATGGTTTGTATTTTTGGGCGTGTCCCTCCGGGTCGGGCTTTCGGCTATATCTTTTGTTCCGTTTCTCTTCACAAAAGGATACCGCCTCAATCCCTCACGCGCGTTTACGTTAATAAGGAAATCTCTTTTTCAATATTCAATCTTGCTTTCTTTTCATATAAATTCCTAAACTCATCCGTTTGAAAAATAAAATCGTTTTCCAGAAAATGTTTCAGCGCCTTAGCACGCCCGGGTTTGTAGAGAAAATCAGGATAAATGTGATACTCTTTTCTAATTTGCTCGAAATAGATTTTATAATCCTCCCAATCTTTAGCAAGGATCTTCAAATCAAAATCGATTAACCAGTTAATATCTTCAACTGTATTGTGTAAATGCTGTTGCGTAGCACAGATGGCATTAAAAATGAATTGTTTGTTTAGATTGATATTTTCAGGTAAAATGGACAAAGCGAATTCGGCACTTTTAAGTTCATTGTCTTTTCTGGAAGAAGAGTAAACAATATCATGATAAAAAATGGAGAGTAATACTTCATTCGGATTTTCAAGTTTATTCCGATAGACCCCATAGCTTTCCATCATTTCTTTTAAATGCGTGAGATTGTGATAATGCCTTGATTTTTTGGAATAGGCCTTTTCTAAATACATCCAGTTTTGCTGAATTTCATTCAGGGGAAATCCAATGTTCAAGAGTAAATCAGAATAGATTTTTTCTAAATTCATATGGTATTTTTTATTTAAATCTTATGAGAAGCTCTGTAAGAGCTAAGTATTTATAGCCAAATTATAACACAGAATCAAAAGCTCCAGCGGAGTGACATCTTTATTTTCCTTTCATTGATAGAATATGTCGCCCCGCTGGGGCTCATCAAATGCATTTGAAAAATCTATAGTTATAACGTCCCTCTGGGACTGATAGACTTTTTTCAAATTAATATTTACTCAAATTTAAAAATCTTTTTTTACTGCGCAAAATAATTGCGTAGTGGTTTTGAAATCTTTGCTCAAGAAATAAAACAAATAGTATTTCTAAAAAATGAAATAGAAATTTTACTACGCAAAATAACTGCGTATTGGTTTTGAAATCTTTGTTCAGAAATAAAAAACAAACGTTCATAGAAATTAAATAAAGAATAAAACAGGTCAAGTTTGAGTTACTTCAGAAAACTTTCCAACGTACACACTTACACCATTACCTTTTTATTTTACAATCATAATAGAGGCAGTAGCTCAGCGGTTAGAGCAGGTAGTTTTGAGATTATCGGCAAAAGGTCAATCAAAACTTACTTCGTACACTTCTAATGTCCGGGTCGTGGGTTCGAATCCCATCTGCTTCACTATTGATGATCAATTAAAACTTACTTCAGACAATTGGTAACTTTCGGTTCGAGTCCGAACAAGTTTTAAAATTATCATTAATAAACGAGGGTCAAGATTAACTTACTTCTTCGCGGTCGCCCGCTCCATTTTAGCTTAGTTAGTCTATTACACTCCAATTTAAGGTCAAGTGCTTCTTACTTCAGATCTTTTAGGTAGAATCAGAAGCACCATTATCTAAATTTTAAAAAATTAAAAAAATGAAAACAACAACATTGTTAAAAATCAGTTTACGTCAGAACGCTATTTTCATTCCATCAGAAATGATTAAGAATGACGTTAAAAATTTATCAGGAACAACTTCAGTTTTGTTAGCCAATGTTTCAAAACTTGGATTTACATTTTCAGAATCCTTACTTCATGCTTTAAACAATGTAAGTTCGACTTATAAAGTTGAGGTTTTAGAAGTTTTGAGAGAAGTTTTAGGAACTGATAAAAACTGGACACCATTGGTAAAAGAATGGAATGTTCCAACAGGAGAATCTGTTTTGGATCATATTATTACGTATTTCGGAAATGTTTTTAAAACTAAAAACGGAACAACTTTATCTTGCGGACATATAATTCCCGATAATACTTTTCCGTTAGAAAGATACAACGGTTGTCCCTTCTGTGGAACCCCTTTTGAATTTGGTAAAATCGAAAAAATGGGACAGGGAAGCAAATTAAAAATGCTGGAATTGTGGTCCGAAAAAGATTTAAATGATTTCTATATATCGTTATTGCAATCCAAAACCGCTTTAGACGCCACTCAGATAGATACCTTAAAAATGGTTATGCAGTACTTGCCTTTACCAAAAACCGAGGTAGCAATGAAGGAAACTTTAATGCTTGTAATCGATCTTTTGATTGAAAACGGTAAAGAAGACGAAGCATCGCAATTTTTGAAAACACCAACGGATATTTTAAGATATTTATGGTTTAAGAATACAGGAATGCTTCAGATCATCGAGCCAAAAACTATTGTTAAAAGAGCTGCTAAAAATGGACAGCATTTTCATACTGTTTTGGATACAAGTGTGCAGGCGAGAATGGCGTCTCAAAAAGATTTGAAATTGAAATATTCAAGAAAAGAATGTTTGATGGTTGCCAACTGGTTAAATAATATGGATATGGAAGTTGAAGCCATGTGCGAAACGATGCATCCAAAAAGAGGAATGTGGGTTCGTGTTATCCGTGCCTTGCGTTTGGCAGAATACAGCAAAAGAAAAGGATTTGAGAAATTGAATTTTTTAATGGATGTATTTTACAATCAGGTATATGACGTTTGGCAGGGAAAAGTAAATTCGTCAAGGCTAAAGTTTGATGCTGATAAAACATTTGCGTTGTTAAAGCAACGTCCGGGTTTGTTTGCCCGCTCTTTATTTTCGAATATGCTTTGGTTTGGAGCAGACGAAACGATTGCTCATTTTTCTGAAATTATCGATAAAGTTCCGGCTAGACTGATCTTTACGCTGAACATGTATGCGTCAAATTATTTTGATAAAAACATACAAAGAAGTGTAAAGCCTTTAGGAGGAACCAATAAAAGAGTAAACCCAAACGCATTGTTGAATTTGTATGACGAATTGCAGTTAGAGGAGATGAAAAATCAGATTGAGGATTTGTGTCTTTTGGCAATGAAAAAAAGATTCGCAGCGGTTAAAAATACCAATAAAACTATCTATATCGATCCGCAATTGTTTAACATTCCGGTTTCAATAGGAGATCGAAGTGATACGGTTCAGGATTTACCTGTAGCTTTAATGGGAACGCGTTTCCCGGTTGAAGGCAACGAAGTGCGATTGTTTATGCAGTGGGGTGCAGGTTTGCCTGCTCAACATCTGGATATGGATTTAAGCTGTCATATTGCCTACGAAGATCGTTCTGATATTTGTTCGTTTAGTAGATTGACGACTACGGGCTGTCAGCATAGTGGTGATATGAGAAGTATTCCGAATAAAATTGGAACTGCCGAATATATCAACATCAACATCGACGAATTGGCAAAAGCCAAAGCTAAGTTTGTGACTTTTACCTGCAATGCCTACAGCAACGGAAGTATCACGCCAAATCTGATAGTAGGTTGGATGAACAGTAAACACCCGATGAAAATTTCGGAGAAAACCGGAGTTGCTTACGATCCGTCTTGTGTGGATCATCAGGTTCGTGTGACGCAGAATGTGGCGAAAGGTTTGGTCTTTGGAGTTTTGGATGTAGCCAAAAGAGAAATCGTTTGGCTGGAAATGACTTTCGGAGGTCAGGTCGTACAAGGTTTGGACTTTAAAGGAGTTCAGGCTTTGCTTGCCAAATTGAACAGTAAATTGAATATAGGTAGTTTATTACAACTTAAAGCGGAAGCTCAAGGTTTAACAATCACCGAAGATCAAAATGCTGATGAGGTTTATACCGCCCAATGGGCGATGAATCCGGCAGTTGTGACACAATTATTAATTGATTAATGTTTGTAAACCCGACAGGTTTCAAAAGCCTGTCGGGTTTGATGGACAATGTTTGGAGGTATAAAGATGCAAAGGTTTAATGTTTCACGCAGATTTAAAAAGATTTCTGCTGATAAGCGCAGATTATTTATAAAAATCATTTTTAGATCTGCTCGAATCTGCAAAATCTGCGAGAAAAAAAACTACGCAAAATAACTGGAGGTACAGAGGTTCAGAGAGGTAAAGGTTCAAAGGTTTAATGTTTCACGCAGATTTAAAAAGATTTCAGCTGATAAGCGCAGATTATTTATAACAAATCATTTTTAGATCTGCTCGAATCTGCAAAATCTGCGTGAAATAAAAACTACGCAAAATAACTGCGCAGCAGTAGAGAACCTTTGCACCTATAAACCTCTGCAACTTTGCCCCTTTAAAAAAAAAAAGAAACAATGAAAACACAAATAAACGGTACAGAAATATTAGAATTAGGATTTCCGGAAGGAAAAATAATCGGGATTGCCTTAAAAATAAACAGCAAAAGAAACGGATTTACAAGAGACGAAATGATTGCTCATTACAAAAACGTCTTAGAAACTCCGGAGAATTATATAGACGATAAAGTGTTCAGCAAACTGGCGGTTGCTTTAATCGAAAAATCGAATGAAAAACCGGAAGATTTCATTGCTTTAAATCAAAATCCAAACGCGTATTCGGCTTACGGGCTGGATCATATCGAAGACGGAGCCAGAAAACAAATGGAAGTAGCTATGAAATTACCGGTTACCGTTGCCGGAGCTTTAATGCCCGACACGCATCAGGGTTACGGATTACCAATTGGCGGAGTTCTGGCCACAAAAAATGCCATTATTCCGTATGGTGTTGGAGTTGATATTGGGTGTAGAATGGCGTTGTCGGTTTATGATATCCCGGAAGATTTTTACTTTGAAAACGAAGCCAAATTCAAAAAAGAATTGATTAAGAATTCTATTTTTGGAGCGGGCCACGGATTTCACGGTCAGTACAAATCAGATCATGCGGTTTTGGAGAATGAGACTTTCAATATGAATCCGTTTGTGAAAAACTTAAAAGATAAAGCCTGGTCGCAATTAGGATCTTCGGGTGGTGGAAATCACTTTGTGGAATTCGGAATCATGGAGTTTGCTCAGGACGATGCTGTATTGAATATTCCAAAAGGAAAATATGTCGCTTTGTTAACGCATTCGGGTTCAAGAGGAATGGGAGCTACAATCGCCGGACATTATACTAAAATTGCAAAAGAGGTTTGTAAACTTCCGGAAGTGGCGAAAAACTTAGCCTATTTAGATATGAACACCCAACTGGGACAGGAATACTGGATGGCGATGAATTTGGCGGGAGATTATGCTTCGGCATGTCACGAGATTATCCATAACAAAATGGAACGTGCTTTAGGAGCGACGATTTTAGCCAAAGTCGAAAACCATCATAATTTTGCATGGAAAGAAATCTGGAACGGCGAAGAAGTGATCGTGCATAGAAAAGGAGCAACTCCGGCCGGAAAAGGCGTGATGGGAATCATTCCGGGAAGTATGACCGCACCGGGATTTTTGGTGAGAGGAAAAGGGGAGGAGAACGCGATCAATTCGGCTTCGCACGGAGCGGGAAGACAAATGAGCCGAACTCAGGCGATTAAAAACATTACAGCAACAGAGATGAAATCAATCCTGAGCGATCATGGCGTTACGCTTATCGGGGCAGGTCTGGACGAAGCGCCAATGGCTTATAAAGATATCCATCAGGTGATGAAAGCGCAGGAGGATTTAGTGGATGTAGTGGCTAAATTTACACCTAAATTAGTGAGAATGGCGGATGATGGGAGTAAGGAGGATTAGTGGTCAGTGATCAGTTTTTAGTGTTCAGTCGCAGTTTTCAGTGTGGAGGTGTGTTTTTAGTGATCAGTCGCAGTCGCAGTTTTCAGAGTAGGAGCGTACAGCAGTGTGTTTAACGCTTTGTGGTAATTTTAACCGCAAAGAAGGCTAGGATTTACGCAAGGTTCGCAAAGGTTCTTCCCATTTTTGTCATTTCGACGTAAGGAGAAATCTCCACAAGGAGCTCCGCAACGTGAGTCCAATCTTTGTAGAGTTTCTTGCTAAGATTTCTCCTTACGTCGAAATGACAAATATTACGCTAAAAAAAAATAATAAAAAAAGACTCAAAGAGCAAAAACCTCTGAACCTTTGCCTCTTTGAGCCTTTGCAACTTAAAAAAAATAATTCGGTTCCAATGAGGAAGAAACCTTAGCCTCTCAGAACCTTAGCAACTTTAAAAAAAATGACATATATAGACATAGGTATTAACCTAACCAACAAACAATTCCAAAACGACACAGACGATGTCGTACAAGACGCACTCGATGCCGACGTATCGCAGATGATCCTCACGGGCACAAGCATACGAAACAGTGAAGAATCCGCTAAGATGGCGAGGCAGTACCCGGGCGTACTGTATGCGACAGCAGGAATACACCCGCATGATGCGAAGAGTTTCGATGCACAGAGTATTTCGAAACTTCGAAAACTATTAGAACTAAAACATGTAGTTTCGGTTGGCGAATGCGGACTCGATTTTGATCGTGACTTTTCGCCCAGAAATGTGCAGGAAACCTGTTATAAAGCCCAACTCGAATTGGCGATTGAAGTACAGAAACCTTTGTTTTTGCACGAAAGAGCAGCTTTTACAAAGTTTATGGATATTACCAAAGACTATTTACCGCAATTGCCCAAAGCCGTGGTCCATTGTTTTACGGGAACGCTGCAAGAAGCCAAAACCTATCTCGATAACGGATTTTATCTGGGTTTTACCGGAGCGATTTCTGATACCAAACGTTTCGCTCATTTAAAAGAAGTCATTCAATACGTACCGCTCGACCGCCTGATGATCGAAACCGATGCGCCGTTTATGCTTCCTAAAAATGTACCGAACAGCCTTTTGAAGAAATATCACGAACGCCGTTGCGAACCTGCTTTTCTGCCTTTTGTGGCCGGCACCATTGCACAGTTTAAAGGAATTACTTTAGCTAAAGTGGCGGAAGAAACGACACGAAATTCTAAAAGCTTTTTTGGGATTTAGAATTATAATTTAATTAGTTTTTACCACAGATTTGCAAAATTACTTTGTGAGTTTGTGGTTTTTTATTTGTTAATTTGAAACCGTGTTGCAACTACTATACGCGCCTATAAGCAATAAAATTTTAAACATTTCAATTCCCAAAAATAGATTGATTAATGACTTATAAATCAATATACTTTCAAAGTAATAAAATAATGCTGCTTGCATTTATCGCTTTAGCATTTTCATGTAAAAAAGAAGTAAAAGCAGTATATAAAAAGAATACTAAAGACACGGTTTCTACTGTAGAACCAAAAGAAGAAAAAGTAATTCTCACCGAAATTGAAAGCAATCTTTTAAAAAGACTTATAAACGAAGAGATTGGCGAACAAAAGTATAAGGAAATGCAAATAAACGAATCTCCTTATTATGTAAGCTTTGCTAATGATGGCGATCCATATACAGTTTCATTTGCTATTATTGAAAAAGGTGATTTTAATAATGATGGAATCATTGATTATGTAATATATCGATCGTCTGAAGGAATGTTGGGAGGAAATGTAAACACCAATAATGAGTTCGTTTTTTATATTATGAAAGATGAAATTAAGGAGAAAGAATCGCATCGTATTTTAGGATATGCCCCTTTTTCATATAATATTATTGACGAAGCAGATTTTGTCGATAATAAATTAAAAGTGGAGGTTACACAAAACTTTAGAACGTATTCAGGTCAGGATTTAAAATCTACAAACTTATCTTTTATCTACAAAAATGGGAATGTATACGAAGAATCGTATTTGTCCAGTTGTAAAATGGCAAAATTAAAATCGAAAACTATTTTTAATGCCATTCCTGAAGTAGAAAAACGTACCAGAAGCATCGAAATGCACAATTATACCGAAACTATATCAGAAGTATACAAAAAGAATGATACCATAATTAAGGCAAGTGTAGAAGGTTGTGATAATTTGACTTTAGAATTTAGTACGTCTTATAAAAAAGTAGAACCCGACAAAATAGATGATACTGAATTTAGAAAAGAAACTGCGTTACAATTATTAGGTTTTTTAGCTGAAAACACTCAGTTTTCAAAAGAAATTAACATAGTAAGAAAGTATTATCAAAATAATGCTATAACCGAGGATTTTATCGAAAAGATAAAAGGATATAAATTTGCGGTTTTTATTCATAAAAACGATGAAGACAAAGAAGAATTAGAAATTTCAGTTCAAATTAATAAAATAGATAACCCTTACCAAAAAGAAAATTGGGAGATCACTACCCGCAATAAAACAGCTCCAAAAGAAGATGAAGACTATTAAATAGCAGTTTTATTACTTAGCAATTTTATTTGTTGACTTCTAAGTCAGGTATTTGTGCTTGATTTGAAGGCTTTTTGTTTATTTACATTGAAAACAATCATGAAAGAAAAAATATTAGAAAAATTAAAAGAAATAGAAAAGCAGAAAGAGGTAGAGGTACTTTTTGCAGTAGAATCTGGAAGTCGTGCGTGGGGATTTGCTTCTCCGGACAGCGATTATGATATTCGTTTTATATACAAACACAAACCAGAATACTATTTGTCGCTTTGGGAACAACCGGACGTTATCGAGTTCATGACCGAAGATGACCTTGATGGTTCTGGATGGGATTTACGTAAATCTGTAAAGTTATTAGCAAAATCTAATACAGCTTTGATTGAGTGGTTGTTTTCGCCAGTTGTGTATTTTCAGGAGGATGATTTTGTAAAACAAATGCAAGATTTAGCCGTTGAATGTTTTTCACCAATAGCGGTTTTACACCACTATTTAGGAACAACGAAAAACTTTATGGAAGTTTGCGAAATGGAAGAAGTAAAACTAAAGAGTTATTTCTACGCTTTAAGAACAGCTTTAGCAGGAAAATGGATTATAGAAAAGAATACTTTTCCACCCGTTGCTTTTGCCGATTTATTGCCAATTGCACCACAAAATATACAAGAGAAAATAATAGAGTTGCAAAATATAAAAGCCCATCAGGACGAAAAATATTTGCACCCTAAAGAAACTTTAATAACCGATTTTTTATTGGAAACAATACAATTTAATCAAGAGAATGCAAGTCAGTTAGGAAGTGGGAATAAGATAAATGAAGAGTTGGATTTGTTTTTTAGAAGAGAAACATTTAAGAATAGTTTAGTTTAAAATTTCAGTAAAATGACCATCCAAAATTTAAAATCCCAAAACCTAATCCTATTCGAAGTTATTTCGGGTAGTAGATCTTTTGGGTTAAATACACCAACATCCGATACCGATATTAAAGGGGTCTATTATCTGCCAAAAGAAAAATTCTTTGGGTTAGATTATATTCCGCAGGTTAGTAATGAGACGAATGATGAGGTTTATTACGAAATAGGGCGTTTTGTAGAATTATTGCTTAAAAATAATCCTAATATTTTGGAAATTTTAGCTTCACCGGAAGATTGTATTTTGTACAAACATCCGCTGATGGAGCGTTTACAATTAGGAGATTTTTTGTCTAAACTCTGCAAAGATTCTTTTGCAGGTTATGCCGTAACTCAGATCAAAAAGGCGAGAGGTTTAAACAAGAAAATTGTAAATCCAATGCCAAAGGAAAAGAAAAACCTTTTGGACTTTTGTTATGTTTTAAATGGATACGAAACAGTTTCTTTATTGGCATTTTTAAAAGAGAATAACTGGAATCAGGAACAAATAGGTTTAGTAAATCTGCCTAATTCAAAAGGAATGTTTGCCATGTTTTATGACGAAAATAAAACTTTAGGCTATAAAGGAATTATTCAGAAAGAAACCTCCAATGAAGTTTCGCTTTCATCAATTCCAAAAGATGAAAAGCTAATGGGTTACTTGTCTTGTAATCAGGATGGCTATTCAAAGTATTGCAAAGAATATACTGAATACTGGAATTGGATTGAGAAGCGTAACGAAGATCGTTACAATACGAATCAGCAGCATGGAAAGAATTATGACAGTAAAAACATGATGCATACTATCAGACTTTTACAAACTGCGGAACAGATTTTGTCCACTGGAAAATTAAATATCAGAGTTTCTAATCGGGATGAATTATTAGATATAAAAGCAGGAAATAAAGAATACGATGATTTATTAGAAATGGCCGATCAATTAATTGCTTCAATCGAAAGTCATTACGTAACTTCAAATCTTCCTGACAAACCTGATGAAGAAAAGGCCGTTCAAACTCTAATCAAAATTAGAGAAGAATTGTATAAATAAGGAAAAGCCTGCTTTTGATGTATTAAAAAGATTCTTTGCTGTACTGTTCTAAAATTTGATCTTCTAAGGGGCACACAAACAATAAATGTGTCCCTTTTTGAGCAGAAACAATTTTAAAAGTGCCATGTATGGCTTCCATTCGAAGCGACATATTGTTGATACCATTTCCTTTTTGAATCGTTTCAGAAAATCCGATACCGTCATCGATGATTTCAATTTTAAACGAAATATCAGATTCCTCAAATCTAATCAGTAGGTTAGTGGCCTCACTGTGTTTGTATACATTGTGTACGGCTTCTTTTACTACCAAAAAGAGATTTCTTCTGGCTTTTACAGATAAATTGGTTTCTTTTTCAATGATATTCGAATCTAGCTGAAATGTTATAGTCGTTTTGTCTAAAAAACGTTTGACATAGAGACTCACATATTCTATAAAATTACCAATAGTATCATTTTGAGAATTCAGACTCCAGAGAATTTCTCTCATGGCTAAATTCATATCTTCTGAAGTAGTTATAATGACTTCCAGATCTTCCGAAAAACTTTCTTCAGGCATTTTATATTTTAAAAATTCTGCCTGAAGTTTTATGGCCGAAATTCCGGCACCAAGATCATCATGCATATCCTGCGAAATACGCTCTCTTTCTACTTGAATTGCTTTCTGACGTTCTAATTCTTTCTGCAGCAACTGGTTTTGAAACTCGCTTTCTTTGATTTGGTTTTCCTGCTGCTGAATAAGCTGTTTTTTGTTGTAAATAAACACGACGATAATTATAAAACAAACAAAAAGTAGCATCACTATGATGGCAATGATATAAGTAAGTTTTATTTCGTGAGGCAGCTCGCTCATTTAGTTGAGGTTTTTGTGATTCGCTCATATTTTATAAGGGCATAATAAAATAGAGCATACATGATAAAATTGACTACAGAGCTAATTTTTTTTAGAATTTCTAAGAAAAACAGATCTTCCTTTTCGAATAAATACATAGGTGTAAACCTAAAAATAATGTAAGTACTCCAGAAAAGTAAAGCGGTTGAAATCCAGAAATTCTGATCGTCGGTAATCTTACCTTCAACCGGAATTTGAAGTTTTTGATAAAACCACAAAATGGAATTAAAAATGTAGAATAAAGCTACCAATATTCCTAGTTGTGGTAAAAACTTTGTGCTTAGAATATCAATAAAAATGAAACAGTAAGATAAAAGGATGAATGCAACAAATAATCCAATTCGCTTAAAATTTCCGATATAGATTTTTGAAAAATAGATTCCAAAAAATAGAATGCAGGATATTGCATATATATTATAATAAACGGCAAAGTCAAATTGCTTTAAGTAGGCTTTAATTTCTCCAAAGACTTCTAAACTTAAAGTCCCAATTAGATAAATACCCAAATAGTTTTGAGCAGGAAATGTATATTTCCAGCCCAAAACTATTGCTTTTAGTGTTGTTATGCTTAAACAACTTATGTAAACAATTTGTAATACTTCCATTTAGTTAAGGATAAACTCTTCCAAAGTCGTATGCTTGAGCTCTGCCTTTTGAAACACTTTGTGCACGAACAACGATACTCAATTTATTTTGATTTGTAGGCTCTTCAGCGGTTTCTTCAAATTTAATCATTTCAAAAAACAATTCTGAGTAACTAGATTCAGGTTTAGAGTTAATTAAAAAATGCTTTAGAATAAAAAAGTAGAGGTCTTTAAGTTTATAACTAACTGCTTCTGTATTTTTGATTTGGAGATCACCAATCCTGGTTTGTGTATTAATTGTTTGAAGTAATTTATTTTTATAATTGTTACTATATTTTATAAAGTCTTCTTTCTCAATTTTTTCTATTTTTTTAGCCTTAATTTTGAAAAAGAAATCTTTATCTCCAAATTTTTCGGTTTCTACAGAAGATATAGAAAAACAAATTGAAAATTGATCATTATCATCTTGTATGAAGTATATTTTAAAGTAATCTAATTTCTTCTTTTCTTCTACAGGGGCATTATCATAAGAACTAGATATTTCAGAAATGAAATTTTCTGAATCGATACAGAAATCATAAATCATATTCTTTATTGCTAGTTTTCTTAAGGCTTTATTTCTTGAATCAACCTCCACATCCGGCATAGTTTTAAGAACTAGCGGTGGTGATTTTTCAAATTTTTTTAAAAATGCTTTTTTAGTAACTTTTTCTTGTAGTTTTAGTGTGTCCATAATTTCTAGTTTTTGGTGTTAAACTTGTTAATTGCTTCAATTTTGTTACTTACCTGTAGCTTTCGGTAGATATTGCCAATGTGTTTTTTAATGGTGTCGATGGTGACATTTTTTTTATCGGCAATTTCTTTGTAGAGAAGTCCCTGCGCCAGCAAGTCAAGAACTTCTTTTTCGGTTACAGTCAGTAACGATAAGGTTTGTACTTGTACTTTTGTTTCCTGAAAATGTTGTAAAACGCGCTTTGCAATCGCAAAACTCATAGGGGCACCGCCTTTGTGAGCTTCCTGAATCGCCTGAATTATCTTGTCTAGCGGATCTCCTTTTACCAGATAACCACTTGCACCTGCACGTAATGCCGAAAATATTTTTTCGTCATTTTCAAAACTGGTGCACATAACAAAGGTTGTGCCTGGCATTACGTCTGTTAATTTAAAAACAAGATCAATACCTGATAAATCCTGCAACTGAATATCCATTAAAACCACGTCTGGTTCCAGGGCTTCCAGTTTTTGCAAAGCATTTTTACCGTTAAAAAACTGAGCCACACATTCCATATCCTGTTGGAAATCGATGATATTTTTTAAGGCCTGATTGTAATTCTTATCATCCTCTACTATGGCTACTTGTATCTTCATGGCGTTACATTTTCTTTTACAAAGTTGTACAATAAGTTCATTGACCGCAATTACCCTTTTGGGTGATATTAGAAATTAACTCAAAAAAGACAAATGGTATTTATAGAATAAACTTACAAAAAATAAAGTGAGAATTGTAAAAAATAAAATATCACCCAAAAGGGTAATTGATTGATATACTGTTATCAGGATACTTTTGAGATGTTAACTAAAAACATAGAAATCATGAAAACAATTAAAGTAAAAGTTAGAATTAGTGATGGATTAGCACCCCTGCCAATTAGAGTTGAAATCAAAAATATAGACACTCGTAAAGAAATTGAGTATGAATCTCCAACTTCTTTTAATCAAGATTTTAATATAGAAAGCGGTCGCTATACCCTTAAACTATTTGGAATGAACGCTATAAATGGAAAAACAGAAATTGAGTTAGTGGGTAGTTTTACCAGAGGACCATTTCATAATGCTAAAAGAGTGACAACGAAGCCATTCATTACTGAATTATTTTATTTCGAAATTTAAATAAACAGATCATGAAAAAATACTTTATATGTTTTTTAGCTTTATTGGTGTCTAATATTGTACTAGCTCAAAATGATACAATTCAAAAGCTTAGAGAGATGACCGAGAAATCAAAATCTGGGAACTATAAAGATATACTTTCCAGTATTTTTCAATTAGGAACTAGTAATTTAACGGGGCCAAACAAAAGTGTTGAATTTAATTCTACCTTATACGGTATCAAATCTATTTTTTGCGAGAATATCACAAAAGATATAGTTTTTTCTAAACAGAAATTTTCAAGAAATTTAGAGTTCAATACCAAGCTTAATTTTGATGAACAATTTAATTACAAAGGATTTTCTGGCGGAATTACTTACGCTGTATTTAATAAGAGAGACGAAGACGTTGTCAATTTTGCAAAAACTGTGCTTGCACTTGAATATAAATTTTGGAGGAGTGAATTGTCTAAAATATATGATAAACTTGTTGATGAATTAGATAAAACAGATAACAAGGAGTTAAGTGCAAATATAAAAGCTATAAACATAGCAACCTCTATACTGAAAGATAAAGAATTTGATAAAATAGATGAATTAAGTAAATCAAATCCTTATTTTGATCAAATCCTTACTGAGTTTGAAAACCGGAACAAATCGATAAAATTGAAAGATTATATTGAAAAAATTCATGAATTAAGAAAAGATGAATATTCCGATCTTGAAAAAAAAGCATTATGGACACTTTCTTTAAATGGAACTACTAACGATAAGGGAAATAATAAGAAACTTACCTTCGGGACTGTTTTTTTAAAAGGTTTTAAACAGCTGGAATTAGATATTAGATCAAATTTAATTTACTCCGACACTTTAATAGAGAAGAGTGTTCAAAGATTAGAATCGAGAAATTCTGCCGGTCTTAACTATAAAATGTTTAAAAGAAATGAACAAAGTGTATTTGAAATAAAATTATATATGGAGTATAATTCGATTTTGAAAAATAAATTAGCTGATGAAAAAAAGAATACTTTTTTAGCGAGTTCCGATTTCAGAATTCGTGTAACTAAAGATATTTGGATTCCTTTAACGATCAAGTATGATATTGAGAAATCTAATTTTCTTGGTTTTTTGAATATTACTTATAATTTTGGAAATTCGGATGCAAATGGTGACCTCAAGTTAAATAAACTTTAATTATAAAGCCTAATAATTTGATAAAAAACACTGCTGTGCAAAATAATTGTACAGCAGTGTTTTTATTTTGGAACTTGAGAAAAAGCTTTTGTTTAAATCAGGTGTTTTTACTTGGTTTGAAGGCTTTTTGTTTATATATATTTGAGAACAAAAATTAGTAATTTACTATAGATTATGGTAAACCGTAAAAAAAACATACTAAATCTTATGCATCTTTGATTTTTTTTTTACAGGATACTTTTAATTGCAAAAGTGAAAAAAAAGGCTTGGAATAGAGTTTTGAAATGTTCAATTTTTTAAGCATTTATAAATAAAAAGATATTATGGGTAAACCAATTCAAATTTTAAAATTAGAAAAAAAATTAAATGTTTTAATAGAAAAGCTTCCTTCAGAAATTAAATATAATAGGAATAGTTATTGTACTAATGACAATGAAGAAATAATCGTGCTGAATTTATGTAATGCCAAAGTATGTGATATTTCATTTTTAAATGAATTTCCAAGTCTGCAAAAATTATATTTAAGTAATAATGAAATTTCAGATATTTCAAATTTAAAAAACTTGAAATATCTAACTGTTTTATATTTAGATAATAATGAAATTTCCGAAATTTCAGTTTTTGAAAGTTTAACATCTTTAACTGATTTAAATTTAAGTGCAAATCAAATTTCTGATATTTCAAGTTTAATAGATATTGATAGTTTGAGGACTTTAAATCTAAGTAAAAATAATATTTATGATCTTTATGGTTTAGGAGATTTAGTTGATTTATTACATCTCGATTTAAGCAATAATGAAATTTTGGATATTTCAGTGTTATATTACTTGAGTGAACTGAAAACATTGGATATCTGTTCTAATGAAATTTCAGATATTTCATATCTTGAATTTATGGATGAACTCAATTCACTAAATATAAGTTCTAATGAAATTTTTGATATTTCAGTTTTAAAAAACTTAGTAGATTTATCAACGTTAAACTTAAGTAATAATAAAATTATAGATGTTTCTGATTTAGCCGATTTAACAAATCTTTCAATATTAGATTTGAGTGAAAATAATATTTCTGATATCTCAGTTTTAGAGAATTTAAGTGAGTTAACTAAAGTTGATCTAAAACGTAATCAAATTTCCGATATTTTAGCATTAGAAGGTCTCATTAATTTAAATGAGATTGTATTAGGTTTTAATTTAATTGAAGATATTTCGCCATTAAAAACAAATATCAATTTAAAAACTATTTATTGTAATAAAAATAAAATTAAAGATATCTCATCTTTAAAAGAACTAATAAATGTTTCTTTTTTAAATTTTGAAGGCAATCAGATTTCTGATATTGAAGTACTAAAATGTTTAGGAGTATTAAAAAACGTTAATTTAAGTAGTAATCCTATTTCAGATATTTCGGTTTTCAAAACAAATATAACTCTAACAACTTTATATTTAAGTAATATAAAAGTTAACGATTTTTCAATTCTTGAAAATTTAACTAATTTAACCACCTTATTTTTAGGTAATAATAAAATTTCGGACATATCTTTTCTTAAAAAACTTCATTCTTTAGACTTTCTATTTTTAGGTTACAATCAAATTTCGGATATATCTATTTTAAGGCAATTAACAAAACTTAAATTTGTTTATTTATACGGTAATAAAATTTTTGATCTTTCGGTTTTTTCTCATTTAAAGTCTTTGGTGAATCTTGATATATCAAGCAATAAAATTATAGAAATCGAACAATTTGAATTCATTATTAATTTTCCATCTTTAAGAATTCAGGCTCAAAAGAATCCTTGTTTCGCTAATATCTTATTGGAAGATAAAAATAATTATGATACAATTTTAAATGCTTTAAAAAAAATAAATGAGTCAAAAAGAAAATATAGTTTACCAGCAAAAGTATTATTTTTAGGTAATACAGAAAGTGGTAAATCCACATTTCTAGATTATATATTGCAGACGAAAGAGCCTAGGATAATTAAAAATAATCTTCATAGTACACACATTGTACAAATAGAAACATTGCCGAAGAAAATAAGAAAAGGTTCAATTCCTAAAGCAGTTTTTTATGATTTTGGAGGACAAGATTATTATCATGGATTGTATAAAGCTTTCTTAAGTAACGATTCTATTAACATTCTTTTATGGAATAAAGATTATGATAAAAACCAAATTAGAAAGGATAGAAATGGTCAATTAACCAGAGACTATAATCGAAATTATTGGTTAAATCAGTTGAAATTTCAATATAATAGAAATAAGGAAAATAAGGAAAATTTAGAACTTGAAAAGGCAGAACCTATTTTATTAGTTCAAACTCATGCAGATCTAGATAAACATAAAAGAGAAAATTATAAAGGAGATTGTGAAAGGTTTAATATTAAAAACGAATTTTTTATTTCTCTGAATGATGATTCTGTAAAAAAATCTATAATTCACAGTCTTAGTCTAAATTTTTTAGAAGAAACTTTAAAGGAATTAATTACCCAAAAGCAGATAGTTAAAAACGAACCAATCTGGTATAAAGATTTTTTAAATTTCATTTTAAGAACTACTACATCTGATTATATATTTTTGTCCGAAATAGGAAAAGAATATAAAAGAGATAGTGATCCAGATAAATTATTATTGCCTGAAGTTTTAAGAGAACTGGCGCTTGCTGGTCTTGTTTTATATTATAAAGACGATATTGATTTAAAAGATATTGTCTGGGTAGATCCTTCAAAGACAATTCAATATATACATGACACCATATTATCTCAACAAAACGTTATTGAAAAAAAAGGGATTATTGAAAAAGAAGTTTTAGATGAATTTACAGATCATAAACTTATAAAATTGCTTTTAAATCAGAAAGTAATTTTTTTTGATGAATTAGATGATAAATATATAATTCCTGGTTATCTATGTCTTACCGAAGAAGATGACCGAATATATGAATTACTTACATTTGATTTTATAGAGCCAAATTTTATAATGAAATTTGAATATTTTATTCCATTTGGATTAATAAATCAATTAATCTGTTATTATGGTAAAAATAAGCATAAAAAATATTATTGGAGAGACCAGTTGTTATTTACAAAAGATAGTTGTAAAGTATTGATTAAACTTGATTTCAATAATTTAGAAATATCTGTTTCAATTAAATCAAAACGAACAAACTCTAAATTAAATAATTTAGAACAGGAAATATTTAGAGATATTTTGAATTTATACTGGGATAAGCCTCGACTAGAAGAAAATGATGTAAGTGAAAAAGCAGAGTATAGTGAATTAAAAACTGAAGTTTTCCATAATATTAGTAAGACTCCTTTTGAGAGTCCGGACGATCTTTATGTTTCAATAGATTATAAAAACTTTGTGCATCATAAAACACTTGAGAACAAAGAAAAAACTATAAATAAAATAACTGCATTTGGTTTAGATTATAGATCAGAAATGCAAAATGAGAGAAATGTAGAAATTCGAAAAATTGATAAAACAAAATCTAGAGAGCAAGCAAGCGGTTTATATAAAAATTTCACCACTAATAAAAATACTGAAACTATGAAGAAAATATTTATTTCATATGCTAAAGAGAATAAGAAAGAAGTTAATGAATTTCAAAAGCAAATAGCCCCTTTTAAAATAACCAGAGAAGTAGAAACATGGCACTGCTCAGAGCTAGAATTGGGTGAAGATTGGGACGCAAAAATAAAAAGTAAATTTTATGAAGCAGATATAATTCTTTATTTTGTAAGTGTAGATTTTTTTAGTACACCATTTATATTAGATGAAGAAGTTAAAAGAGGTATAGAAAGAAGTCAAGATCCAAATGATAAAGTAGCTTTAGTTCCAATTATTTTGGAAAAAATTCATTGGGGGGATTTGCTAGGCAAATATAGTTCTAATTTTAAGGGAGTTCCTATTAGTCTATATGATAAACCAAATAATGCTTGGTATGAGATTGTAGATCAATTAAAAAGAGATCATTTTAGAAAGATTGATCCTAATAGTACAGCTGGAATTATAGGTCAAGCAAAAGATACAATGAAAACGCAAGAAGATATAATTGCAGGGAAATTATAGTAAATATGATAATAAAAAGCGCAAACCTCAAAGTTTTGCGCTTTTTTCAATTTTATATAAGAGAAAAAGCAAATCCCAATTTTCTTTTCAGCCTAAACTCATTTTCAAATCGTCTGGACTTGGTGCCTAATGCTAAGTAATACCTTAAGAAATAAAATATTCCTTCATCAACAAAAAGTTGTGGCAAATTTGATTTTTATTTTGGTTTTGCCACAACTTCTGTGGCAATTTTTTTGTGTTTTTTATTTTTGCCACAAAAGTTGTAACAAAATTGATTTTATTTTTGTTTTGTTGCAACTTCTGTGACAAAATTTCTGTGACAAAATTTTTATTTTTTATTTTTTTGACACAACTTCTGTGTCAAAGTTTTTGTTTTTTTAAATTTTGACACAACTTTAAAAAAGAAATGGCAACAAAAAAAATGCGCAAAATCAAAAAGATGATTTGCGCATTTTGTTATCAGAAAGTTCTCTTGGTGAGAATGTTATTTCAATTTCATTAATTTTTCTAAGTATTCGACCTTGTCTTTTTCGGCCTGAACGAGACGTTCGTACAGCTCGACCACTTTATCAAGAGGGTTGAAGGTGCAATTAAAATTAGTGTTACTGTCTCCATTTCCTTGAGGACCATTGTTAGCACTATTGTCGTAAAAATTATTAAAGAAATTAAAAACAGATTCTTCTGTAAAATTTTCGATCGCTTCTACCGTCACGCCAAGTGCTTTTGCAATTAGTACTAGTTTTTCTTTGTCAATATTTTCGCTGGCTTCAATATTCGAAACAGATTGCTGGCTTACTCCAATAGCTTCTGCAAGAATCTCTTGTTTCATTCCGCGAAGTTCTCTGATACGGCTGATATTTCGGCCAATATTTCTGGGTCTGGTTTCTGTGCTCATAATTCAAAGATATTTAATTTTTTTGATAAAAACAGCGATCGGTAAAATACAAGGTTAATTTGGTAATGTACTTTCGGGTGTTTTTTTATTTATTGTAAATATATTCTTTTTCTTACTTTTACGATGTCTTATTTCGGCAGATAAGTAGTAATTTTAAAATATTTATATTTGCATTATAAACTTCATGAAAAATGAACTACAAAATATCATTTCAGGAAAGATCCAGGTTAGGCATGGAGATACTATCCAAACAATCTCCCGTTACCTTAGAAAGGGCACGAGCACAGGCAGAGCGCTTAAGTCTGGCAAGCAAATCAAAAGTGAAGAAACAGCGTTAATAAAAGAATTCTGCGACAGGAATTCTTTCTGGATTACCGGAATTAACATTAATGCTTTCATATCTTCGGGCGCCGAGCAAAAAGTGTATCTTCAAAATAAGCATAAAGTTGTCAAATTGAATGATAGTATCTATTATGAAACATGGGAAGATTATTTGAATAATTTACTGCTGCATAATTATTTTTTTTGGGATACTGCCTATCAATTAATTGGATTTTCTGAACACTAGAAACAATGATTATTTTAATCCCGAATTGGGTATTATTCTTGAAGATTTACATGATGAAAATGTTTTGACGTTTCAAGAGAATTTATTCTTTATCGACACCGTTTTCTACCTCACACCACAATTCTACCTACCCTGATCCTTTAAACCCCGATTCGCATCAAAGAAGAATAGTATTCTTAAAAAACAAAACTCAAGGCAGATTTTTACTACAAAATCAGGTATTTCTACGGGGTCTCAAAACCGACATTAATTTTAAATTTGAATTGCATTGCTAAATGTATTGGCAATGAGTGATTTAAGTTTAGAAATGAAAGGATGCCCCAAATCCATAGTGCTCTTTTGCTTTTTACTAAGCAATCTGTTTTTGTTTTCTCAAAACGAACATTTAGTGATCGGGAGAACAACAGGTAAACTGCTGCTTAAAAATAACGTTCCTGTCCGGACTTTTGGTTTTACGAACTCTCTTTCGGGGCAGGTTACTTTGCCGGGATCTGAGATAAAGGCAAAGGTTGGCGATACTGTTCGGGTTGATTTTTGGAGCATTTCGCAGGGAAATCCGGTCTCTTTATTTTGTAAAGAAATTGATTTTGTTCAATGGGACAAAAACAATAAGGTGATGAAGAAAAAAGAAGCCATTCATCATATGGAGCATGGGTTTTATTCTTTTCGGGCCGAAAAACCGGGTACTTATTTGTATTACAGTCCCGAAAATTATCCGTTCAATCTTCAGGCGGGAATGTTTGGCATTATCATTATTGAACCGAAAGAAAAGGATTTTCAGACGCCTGAGCCCTTGCGTGAAATTCTTTGGTGCAGCAACGAACTGGATACAAAATGGCACACCGATGCCATCATGGGTACCGAATACGATTCTCGTAATAAACCTATTGTTCTTCCGCCCTACAAACCCAATTATTTTTTGATTAACGGACAAGTTGCTTCTGATACTAAGGGCTTACAATCGTTAGATCGTAAAAACGAAACGGTGCTGCTTCGATTGGTCAATTCGGGATTGTATCTTCATGAAATTGTATTTCCGCCAAACGCAAAACTAAAGCTGAGGTTTGGAAACGAGACTGCTTTACTGGAGTCTGCTAGCGGATGCACAGCCGCACTGCATGCGGGAGAAAGTCTGGAAATACTCGTTTCCCTGGAAAATGTGGGAGATACAGAACAACTGATGTACCATTTTACTGATCCTATTTCAAAAAAGAAAGTTTACGAAACGGCTATTGCTGTTTTTCATTAAAATTTAAATCGACGATTATGAAACAACTGTACTTTTATTGGATACTCCTTTTTTCGGTTTCTATTTCATTTGCGCAAAACAAACCTACATTTTCGGTAGTAGGAACTGCGGTCAATAAAGAAAGTGTACTGAAAAACAAACGGCTCGACATTTCGAAAATCAAGGTCGAAAATATTTCAAATAAACCCATTTATCTGGTTTGGGAAACGGTATCGAATACATTTCCAAAGGAGTGGGATTGCTCGATGTGCCAGCACGGCGCCTGCCAGATTGGGATTCCCAAAGGATCTTCTTTTAATAAACTTAACCCGGATCAGCAGGGGTTTATTGCCATTCATGTAATTCCTGCCAGCAAAATAGGCAACGGGACGGTGAAATTTAAAATCTACGACAAAGCAAACCCTAAGTATGCTCAGATTTTAACTTTTGAAGTCGAAGTGCTTTAATGTTAACTACCAATTTATTAATCACCCAAAAACAAAAAAAATGAAAAAAATTACTAACTTATTTTTACTTATTCTGATCTCTGGATTGTCCTATGGTCAGAGTAAAGCGGATGCGAAGTATATTCGCTGGAATGCCAATACGCCTCAGGGGAAAGCCAATATTGAGGCGATGAAAGTGGCTTTTAAGAAAATGCGCGAAGCGGGCTGTGAGAAGGGTATTTCCTGGTATTATCAAGGTGCAATTCATAATATCCCCGAAAAGATAACAGGTCCCAATAAGCTCTGTCCGCAATATCAGACTATTGATAATAAATTATGGGCCTGGGCAGATTGTACACACACTGACACTAATAATGCAGCTTTAAATTTTCTTTTATGGCACAGAATGTACATCTGGTATTTAGAAAAAATTGTTAGAGAATTGTCCGGAAAAGCAGATTTTGCACTTCCGTACTGGAATTACGGCAGTAAAGAAGAATCTGAGAATATTATGGCCGAACCTTTTAGGGAGTCATCAGGTTCTTTGTATACCGCAGCACGATATACTATTTTGAACAATGGAAAGCCAATCCTTCCCGAGCAGTTGGCTAGTATTCGAAACTCAATAGCCGAATTAAGAACAAATCCTTCCTTTGCAGGCGATGCGGGATTTAGCAGTAGTCTTGAAGGTCAGCCTCACGGTTATATGCACGTTCTTATTGGCGGGGGATATGCTCATCCGCCAGAAAAGCATTACAACGAAATATATCAGGAAATAACTTCGGGTCTAATGGCCAAAGTTGAGTCGGCCGGATTCGATCCTATTTTTTGGCTGCATCATAGCATGGTCGATCGTATTTGGGAGTCGTGGGATGTTTCGGAATTTGGTCAGCGTCCAAGTTTAGAAGAATTAAAAGCGAATCCATGGCCTTATGAATTTATCACTCCAGACGGAGGTCACATCACTTATACGATGGAGGAAGTGTACAACATCGTTTTTAATTTAGATTACAAATACGATGATTTACTTTACGGATCTAAAACTCCGGTATTAGCGGCTAATGAAAATAAGGTAAAAACCAGAATCTCCTTTCAGGATGCCAAAGAAGAAGTAGTTTGGGAACAAAAAGTGGGTAAAGTATTAGGCACTTCGGCTTTTACGCATAAAGTGAGCAGTACCTTTGCAAGAAATACGAATAAAGCTTTTAGAACTGCCGATTCCAGATTAATTCTGAATCTGGATGTATCTGTTTACAAAGAACCAAGTGATTATTATACGGTTTATTTGCGTTATCCCGGAAAAAAAGATCAGTATGTGGGAATGATGACTTTCTTTGGGCTTGCTCATGATCACGGAATTGGAAAGAATCATGAAATTGGTGAAGATGGGGTAAAACTTAAATATGCCTATTATATTTCAGATGACTTAGTGAATACGGATGCGAATTTTCAAGTTATTATCAAAAAGACCGGAGGCGGAGATGCTAAAGTTACTCTGGAAAAAATTAGTGTGATAAAAGCAAATTAAGTTTTTTTGATTTTCT
Organism: Flavobacterium sp. N502540; assembly: GCF_025947365.1. Lineage (NCBI taxonomy): Bacteria > Pseudomonadati > Bacteroidota > Flavobacteriia > Flavobacteriales > Flavobacteriaceae > Flavobacterium > Flavobacterium sp. N502540. Next base: position 169,717 of record NZ_CP110012.1, on the reverse strand, counting down.
GAAAACGACATCCCAACAATATTCCAAACCCTGCAAATACTGATTTGCAGGGTATTTTTTTGAAATCTAATGCTGCTTTTTTTCGTAGGATTTTTTAACATTTAAAAGATGTTCTTTTAAGAAGATCTTGCTATAAAATTCTTATTTTACAGATTGAAAATGAAAGTCGATAAAAGGGAATAGAAGCACGCCAGTTCAGGATTTAGGTTTACAAAAGAGCGCTTCTTCAGTAAAAAAACGACGATTTTCATTACAACAACATTCAATTACTTTACCTATTATATTATATATTTAGAAATAACATTTGTTTTATACGATTACTAATGAAAAAAAGTCTCAAATACATTGATGGAAACTCCGATAAATTCTGGGAAATAAACGTGACAGGATTTGAATTTACGGTAACTTACGGTAAAAACGGAACTTCGGGAACTTCACAGACCAAGAGTTTTTCAACAGATGAAGAATGTTTGCGAAATGCTGAAAAATTAGTCAGCGAAAAACTGAAAAAAGGATATTCTGAAAACGGAGAAGCGAGTATAACTTCAAAACCAAAAACGGGTAAGGCGGTAAATTCTGCTGCTGTTTTAGAGGAATATGATGCCATCATAAAAGCAAAAGATATCCATTTGATGCTTCCTTTTTTAAAAGAAAATGCAAAAGGAAATGTAGAAGCTTTAAAGAAGCACATCAAAAAAAATAAAAAATACTGGACCCAATACATCGATTTATCCAAAGAACCGGAATTTTTGAAGAAGAATAAAACCGGTAACAATTGGGGATCTTCGTGGGGAACAAGAGGAGATCAAAAGCAAAAAGAAATTATTACGCTGAGCGCTATCGCATTGTTTGATAAAGCCGATATTAATTCGTGGGATGAAGTACTGCAATTGCTGGATGAAGCCGATCAGAAATCCTATGTTCTGGACACATTGTTATGGGCAAAACCCAATTGGCTGGAAACTTTTATTCTGGATAAAGTAAAAAGACAGGACTGGGTAAGTGTCAATTATCATATCCTGCGAAAGTTTGAAGAGGAAGGTCTGCTGCAATTCAATCCCGAGTTGTACGCTTTAAGTCTCGCCGCAACAAACGAGTGGCGTGCCAAGACAAAAATCAGAAAATTCATTAATACCCTTGTCAATGATACAAAAGGATATCAGAGAGATATTCCGGAATTGTTTAATTACGAAACCATACTTCACAACAGCTTTTTTCGGGATAATGACAACCAAAGTTATAACGAATTCCAGACCTGGAGCATTGTCTACAAAACCTTATTAGACGAGAAAAAAATGGACCGCAGTTTCTTTATCGAAAATGCCATCCAGATTCAAACCAAAGAATGGAACAACAATCTAAAATCTTTTTTCAGAAAAAGGATCGAAGAATTTAATGCGACAGAAGAAGAACTGATTGTTTTTCAGGAAAATATATTTTCGTTTTTGCACAACGCGTATCCGCCTATTACGAGTTACGGAATTGAATTGGTGAAGAAAATTTATGCACATCCGAAATTCAAAGCCAAATCATTTCTGGAATGGCTGGAACCTTTAATGATGCGTGGCGACTGCAAAGCAGCCATAAAAAATGCGCTTCCGATTTTAGAAAAAATAAGTAAAGCCAATCCGAAAGTAAACAATCAAATTGCCTCTATTCTGGCTGATGTTTATGTGATTTCTGATTTGACTTTACAGGAAAAAGTGTCTAAAATTATTCTGAAAATCGGTTCCTCAAAAGATAAAGTGCTGAAAGAAAAACTGAGCACCTATGTTACGTTGATGCAGGGAAATATCAAATCAGGTTTAAGTCAGTTTTTAGATGAGGATGCTTTGATGTCGGACGATGCCGGATTTGAAGAATATCAGTTCCAAGCTCAAAAAGAACTGGTATTGACCGAAGAAGTGCAACTGCCAAAGGACTGGAACGAAATTTTATTTCAGTTTGGAAACTTCATTGCTTCTGAAGAAGTTCTGGACACCGAAATCCTGATGAATACTTATATCCAGCAAAGAGATTTGTTTCCCGCCGATTACAGCGCGCAGTTACAGCCTTATCAAAAACAATTGAACAAATTCTATTTTGAAAGTGTTCATAAGAACTATATGAAATCGTTTTTGTCTCAGAAAATTGAAAACATCAACAATAAGTTAAGTACCAGAGACAGTCATTATTTAAAAATTAATACACTGGTTTTAATCCGACCGTTATTAGAAAAAGTACAGCAGAAAATTGAATCCAATTCAAAACTGCCATTGCTTTCTTTCCCTAGTCATAAACCGTATTGGGTCGCTCCTAAAGTTTTGTTGGAGCGTGTAATTGCCTATCAAAAAGCAAACGAAGAAATTGATTCTCTTGATTTAGCAATTGCCATTGCGCGAATGCCGAGAGAAAATACGCATGAAGCACTTCCTTTATTGAATGAAATCGAGGGCGAATTAAAAGCCTTGTTGTCGTACTGTTTGGGAGCAGAAGATAAACTGACGATTGATTCGGGTTCATTAGTTTCAAAACTTTTGGCAACATTAGGAAAAACGACCAAGGAAAGCGGAATATTATCTTTATGGGCCGTTGCAGCCAGAACATTTTATCCGGACCATACTTTTAGCGAGTTTGAAAATACCTATTTAAAACAAGTTCCATTTGTGGTTTCGCCATTTCAAACGGAATTCTCCTTTAAGGAAAAATGGAACGAGTGGAACAATTATAAAACACACGAAAAAGAAAGATCGCCTTCGTGGTACGAACTTCGTTTCGAACTGCCACAATACATCAAAACGCCCAATTATCTATTGTACAGTCTTGATATTTACAAAAGATCGAACAGTTGGGATTACAATATAAACTATGGCGGAAATACATTTTACTGGCACAGTCTGACACCACAAAATCCGGATGCTTTAGTGATGACTTTATTGAACAACTGTGTAGTTCCGGACGGTTCAAAACCCGAATTAAAAGGTTTTCTGGACGTTTTAAACCGACCGGAAATGAGGTTCTCGGAGAATGTTTTATTGTTATTCGCGCTTTGTTTCTTCCAGGAAAAGAAAGATTTACGCTTACTGGCCTCCGAAACTTTAATGAACCTAATTGAGAAACAAATAATCGATATAGAGAAGTTTGCTGAGAAGGCGGCTTTTGCAGCAACAGGAAAATATGGTGCTTTTTCGAGATTAACCGATGGAATTATTGCCTTAAAAGATATTTCACCTTTACACAACAGCGCATTGCTGCAGTTCTTTAACGCCTTTTTTGCTCATTTGGAAGTGAGCGAAAAGCTACCGACAAATTTCAAGAAAATGGTCGAAAACTATGTTGATGTTTTAATCAAAACCAATCAGAAACCGTCAGAAAGCGTCATTGCGTTTTTTGAACAGTGGAAAGATAATGCTTCGCTTAAATCTTTGATTAAGCAAATTTTAAAATAAAGAAAATGACAGATTTAGAATATAATTATAAAGGAATTTCAACTTACAGTAAAACAAAGGGAATCAATAATTTGGTTTTGGCCCATCAAACCGAAATTGAGGAAGTTAATAATATTCCGTGCTTTTTCTGGGGAAGTTTAACTGATCCTTATGTTACGGCAAAATGCTGGAGTACGATTGCCAAAGTAGTGCGTTCGAGTTTTGGACCAGTTCCGCCCAGCCTTCGCGACCCAATTGTTTCTGCAGGTTCAGAAAGACTTCGTTTTGAAGGGTTTTCGTCCTGTAATGGAGTCTATGTAAGATTAGACATGAAACCCGAAGCCATCGACGGCGAATTTATTGCAAATGGAACGACTAATGTTGATTTTAACGATCCGATGCTGAATGCGCTAAATGCGATTCAGAAAAATGAAAAGGTAACCCTTGCCGTTGGTCAGCAAGACGTTCAGGTGATAACCAGCAAAGCAAAAGTAGTCGAGAAAAAAGTAACTTTGCCCATGCGCTGGATCAAAGGATTAACCAGTGTTCAGCTTTATTTGGCTGATATGGATCTGAAGTTTGAACTCAATAAAATACAAACCATTCAGCTTTTTCAAAGCCTGCCGAAAGGAAGCGTAAAAGGTGATTTTTTTATCACCAAAAGAGCCGGAAAGTTTATGTTTTCGACTTTGGCAACTTCAGACAGTGTGAGAATAGGGGGCGTTCAAAGACTGCGTTTATTAGAAGGGATTTTGGCCATTGTAGATAAGATTTTTGTTTACGAATCAGATGATAAGCAGACTTGTGCTATTGTATGCGAATTTGGTAAAATGCAGCTATTGATGGCTTTTTCTCCGGATTCCTACCGTGGTTTTTCGGGTGAAGGAAATGTTCTGGAAACCATGACAGAAAATTTACCGATGGAATGGGTGTACGGACTAAACAGTTTGTTAAAATCGAATGAGATGTTTGATCCCACCATGCTTTCGATTGAAAATGATATTGATTTTGGCACGATGGATAATCTAACGTCCAATTTATCTTCCATGGGATTATTAGGGTATGATTTAAGCGAAAAGGCTCATTTTTACCGTCGTCTTCCTTTTAAAACAGAACGTATTTTATCTTTAAATCCGAGATTGAAAAATGCGAAAAAGCTAATTGATAAGGAAGAAGTAGAAATCACAGAACGCAGAGCCGATTATATTGAAGCCAAAGTAAAAGGTTCCGGTGTGGTACATAAAGTAATCATTGATACTACTTCTCAAAAATGTACCTGCGACTGGTTTACGGCTTATCAGGGAAAGAGAGGAATCTGCAAGCATATTTTGGCGGTGAAAATGATACTTTCTTAAGCTGAAAATTAAAGACATGCTCTACAAATCTTAAAATAAAGTTAAATTAATTTCTAAAAATGCTATATTTGTACCTGAAATGGAAATGAAAAATAAAAATATTAATCTGTCAGTAGGACTATATAGTGATCGTTTAGCAGGATTTGCCCCTGTTAAGGGCTCAGGATGTGATCTGTATTTTTATGAAATCGAAGTGTAAATTGAAGTTACAAACTCAACATAGATATAGCAAAGCGTCCTCTTTTTAGGGCGCTTTTTTTGTTTTGGGGATAATTCAGCAGGATAAAAAAGATGGAAAATGATTACAAATTGATCGTAACAAAAAAATATTTAAAAAAATTACACATTAAATGTTTAATGAATTATAAAAACACCAAAATATAGTCTTGAAAAGTAATCTGATGAGTAACAGTCATTTGATTTGATAAAAAAGCTGCTTCGATAAGCGGACAGGGATTTCTATGACTTAATCATAGTGTTTAGTTTGTTGAAAACCAGTGAATTGAGTGGTGAAGGAATTTGGAAGTATGATTTTTTTGACATTATCTTTGCCGAAGAATATCGGGACACTGAATTTCGAAAACAATAGATTTTAAAAATAAAACAATATATAAAATGGATTTCATTTTTAATACATATCACGTAAAACCAATAAACGCAAGTTCGGCCCTTGAAGGGGTTTACATGCTGGTGCATCATTATAGGGAATATGATAATTATCGTATTTGTTATAAAGCACCTTTAATCGGGTGCTTTTTTTATGGATTGAAATTTAAAAATGTAAAAGTTGTTTGATGTTCTTCGAGTAAATCGAGGATTTAATTTAAAAGTATATAAGATGAAAAAGATAAGTACATTATTTGTTAAAGATCCGCATGATCTGGCAAGGGTGATAAATAAGGTTAGTGATGAAAATAGATGGGTTACAACCGGAGAAGTTATTGCCACAAGAAAATTTGATGGCTCAGCTGCAGCAATTATTGAGGGAGAATTATTTAAAAGGTTTGATGCCAAAAAAGGGCGTGTAATTCCTTCCGGTGCGATTGCATGTCAGGAAGCAGATAGTATTACGGGACATCATCCGCATTGGTTAAAATGTGATCGTTTGAAACCTGAGGATAAGTTTTTCTTTGAAGGTTTTGATAATTTAAAAATTAAGATCGATGGGACATTTGAATTATGCGGCCCTAAAGTGCAGGGAAATCCTGAAAAACTGGAAAAACACATGCTGATGAAACACGGCAGTGAGGTTTTTGACTTTTCAAATTTTGAATTTGATGATTTGAAAAGATTTTTGTTAGAAAATGATGTTGAAGGTATTGTTTTTCACCATGTTTCAGATGGAAGAATGTGTAAGCTAAGAAAATCTGATTTTGGAATAAAACGTTCGAAGTTAGAAATGACCCCAACAAAAAATGCCAATAACTTAATTGTTTCTAACCATGAGTAAAAAAAGTAAGCCTGACCATGATTTTGGTCTTGTTAGTAAAATTAGGTTTAGTGAGTGTCTGTTTATTTCGATAACGATATGGATGCAGAGCACACTAAGCGACGGAAGGAAGAAGGAATACAATAAGTATTGTATCTCTTTTAGAAGTTATTGTCTTGGTAAAGATATTTTAACACTCTATGGATGAGAGATCAGGAGGATACCTGAGGTTCCGGAAAATTCCGAAAAAAAAGTAGAATATTATGAGTAACAATACATTAGAAAAATACAAAAGAGCAATTAGAAAAAAATACGAGATCGAAAGAGAAGGAGAATACTTTGATTATTTGTACAAACCTTCTCGTGCAAAACTTCGTGATTTGTGCTGGCTCATTTTCGAAAACAACCCAACAAAAGAGGACATGAATGTTTTTAGTAATCTATTGGGCTTAGATTTCGATCATACCCAGAAGAATAAGTTTAAGGAGAAGAAAGATAAGTTCAGACCTATTGAAACCTTCTTTAAGGGAGAAACAGATCCGTCCAGTATGGATGTCATCAATATGGCTGCAATTTTGGTTGATTTTCATCCTCGTCCTCTCAAGAAGTTTTACGAAAATTCTAAAAAGGAAGATGCAAAACCAATCAGAAAAATTGAAAAGGCTAAAGAAGTTTTTGAGAAGAAGAGTGCTGCTAAAAAAGAGAAGCCTGAAAAGAAATCTAAGAAAAGAAATTTCTTTAGGGATATTAAAAGTATGTTTTTCTAGAAAACAGAATTATGAGTTAAGGATTTAAAAAACATTATTTTAAAATTGAAAAATAAAAATTATGAATACAATTAGTAATATTGCTTTAGATGAAAAGCACAGTAAGCACACAGTTGCTGAAGAACAGGAAAGTACAATTACTGAATATGGATTGGCTGTTTTAAAGGCAAAAAGGGATGGAGTAACCCAAACGAATGGGTTTTTAATTCGACCACAAGCTTAAAACGTAAGTCCGCTTTGTATAGCGCTCACAACTGTTGTTGACTATTTAAAGTGATGTTTGTACAATTAAAAAACGGCTGTCTTTATGAGATAGCCGTTTTTCGTTGGTTAGTATTATGTTGGTTTATTAATTTTGTCCGTATATTTTAGCGTAAAGATCTTTGTAAATTTCTTTAATGATTTTACGTTTTAATTTTAGGGTAGGAGTAAGTTGTCCTCCGTCAATCGACCAAACGTCAGGAGTAAGTTCAAAACGCTTGATTTTTTCCCAGTGTCCGAATTTCTCGTTAATGGTTTCTACTTCTTCGTCAATACGTTTGATAACCTGTGCGTTAGTACTGATGTCTTTGTCGTTGTTTCCTAAAGTTATTTTGTGAATTTTAGCCCATTCTTTTACAAATTCAAAGTTAGGCTGAATAAAGGCTGCCGGCATTTTTTCGCCTTCACCAATCACCATAATCTGCTCGATAAAACGAGATTGTTTCATGGCATTTTCAATCAACTGAGGAGCAATGTATTTTCCTCCCGAAGTTTTAAACATTTCCTTTTTACGGTCTGTAATTTTAAGGAAACCTTCGCTGTCAATTTCTCCAATATCTCCGGTGTGGAAATAACCGTCTTGTAAAGCTTCGGCTGTTTTTTCAGGATCTTTGTAGTAACCTAACATTACGTTTGGTCCTTTGCAAAGGATTTCACCGTCTTCTGCAATTTTAACTTCTACATTGCGAATTGGTTTTCCAACAGTTCCAATTTTAAAACCTTTGTTTCTTTGGTCGTTTACAGCAATTACCGGTGATGTTTCAGATAAACCGTAACCTTCCATAACCGGAATTTCAGCAGCAGCAAAAACTCTCGCTAAACGCGGTTGTAAAGCAGCACTTCCCGAAACCATTAAATCTAAGTTTCCTCCTAAACCTTCTTTCCATTTACTGAAAATAAGTTTACGGGCGATTTTTAACTGAAATTCGTACCAGGCACCATTGGCACCATAAGGCTGGTATCTTAGCCCTAAATCAATGGCCCAGAAAAATAGTTTTTTCTTAATGCCTGTTAATTCAGCACCTTTTGCGTAGATTTTATCGTAAACTTTCTCTAAAAGTCTTGGAACAGCTGTAATTACATTTGGTCGTACCTCTTTTAGGTTATCGCTGATTTTATCAATCGATTCACCAAAGTAAACCGAAATACCATAATATTGATAGATGTACAAAATCATTCTTTCAAAAATATGACAAATAGGAAGGAAGCTCAAAGCTGAACTTTTTCCCGGATCAAACGGGATTCTTGGCGCGCTGTCTAAAACATTAGAAACAATGTTTTTGTGGGATAGCATAACTCCTTTAGGTCTTCCTGTTGTTCCGGAAGTATAAATAATAGTAGCTAAATCTTCTGGTTTAATACTGTCTTTTCTGGCTTCAACTTCGCTTTGATTGCTCTCGTCTTCTCCTAGCGCTAGCAATTCAGACCAGTGTTTGCAGCCTTCAATTTCATTAAAAGAATAGACCTCTTTTAAAGTAGGAACGTTAGCTTTGATTGCGTTTACTTTGTCAAGTACTTCTGTATCGGATACAAAACAGAAAATACTTCCACTATGATTTAATATATATTCGTAATCTTCTTCGGCAATAGTTGGGTAAATAGGTACGTTTTGAGCACCGGTTTGCAGGATACCAATATCCATAATATTCCACTCCGTACGATTGTTAGAAGTGATTAATGCAATTTTATCATCTTTTTGAACACCCATGCGCAATAATGCTCTCGAAATAGCATTTGCTTTTGCAATATATTCCTGGCTAGATGTCTTTTCCCAGACTCCGTTTTTTTTAGTTGCTAAGGCAACCTGAAGGTTATAAGTTTCTTGTTGATAATAGGGAAAATCAAAAAGGCGTGTGATTGAAACCATGTTAGTATATTGAATTTTATCGCAAATTAAATAAAAATTAGGTATAATTTTTATATTTATCGAAATTTATGGGAAAAATTATAAGTACTTTAAAAAATCTGCGAAAACGTTTTCTTTTTTGTAGTAAAATACGATATAATCAAGAAAAATTGACTAATATGTAGTATTTATTGTACATTATAATCTACATACTCTTTTACTCTTTCGCCCATCAGAAACATTTTTTTCTTGGCAAAATGGATAGAAAATTGTGTGTAATTCCACTCCTCACTGTCATTGGTACGGTACCAGAAAGTATAGGAAGCACTGTTGAAACCTTCTTTAAAAACCGGAATACCTTCTTCGGTACATTCAATTCCCCAGTTGATCTTTTTTTTGCTTAGATCTTCATATTGAATAATTCCTGTTCCGTCCGGATTTAAAATGGTAGAAGGCTCTTTTTTTCCTGTTGGTAAAAAAGTTCCGGGTACAGGATACCCAATGGTGGTGGTAATAAAATGGTCACGGACTTTATAAGTGATTCGGTCTACGTGAATTTGAGAATGTGATTTTACGGCACTAAATAATAAAGTAAAAAGAAATACTTGCAGGGTTTTCATTCTATGTAGGTTTAAGGGTTCTTGGAGCTGCCAAAAAATTCGGGGCACGAATTTTTTGGCGAATATAGTTCAATTTTCACTAGAAAAATGAATCCCGATTGCAAGAATGTTTTTTTTGTTTTTAATCCACTATTATTCTGCTGAAAACTGGTTTTCCAATAATTTTTCTTTAAAGTCGGATTTAAAGGTATAAGCAAAAGTGATCATCAGAGCACGTGTATCTGATTTAGAAGTACGGTTGTTACTGAACAAAGCTGTATTATTTTTAAAACCGCTTTCAAGTGTGTTGAACATATCGGTAACCACTAAACCTAAACGGGCATTGCCTTTACCCAGTTTTTGCTGAAACCCCATATCAACATTATAGATCGGAATTCTTTTTCCCTGTGCAGTAGCGAGAGCCGAATTGTAATTTCCGATAATTTGCAGTTTTCCACCTTTCCACGGAACAAAATTATTGATAATCTTTCCGTACCAGCTGAATGCATTGTTCACGACATCCTGAGCCAGATTGGAGGCGTTTATATTTTGCTGAAAAGCGGTAATACTGATATTAGCATCATAAAATCCAACGGGTTTTAAGCTGAAAATAGTTTCAAGACCATAAGTAATGGTGCTTCCAATATTTCTGGGCTGCTGCAAAACCACTCCGTTGTCTTGTAATTCGGCATATTGTCTGATTGTATTGGTCGCATTTCTGTAAAAAGCATTGGTAGAAAGGGAATATTTGGACCATTCTTTGGAATAACCTGTCTCAATAATATGAATGATTTCGGGTTTCAAATACGGATTTCCTCCATGCGGATTCAAGGCATCGGTAATATCAATAAATGGATTTAAGTTGTCTAAATCAGGACGGTTGATGCGTTTGCTGTAACCCATTTTTAGAAACTCGTCTGATGTTAAATTAAGTTGTAAAGAGGCAGAAGGGAAAAGTTTTACATAATGATTGGAGAAGTTATCACTGTTGTTTTGCGTTTTTCCGTTGTTTGAAACCTGCTCGGCACGTAATCCTAAATTGTATTTCCATTTCGGAGTTTCTTTAGCGCCAATATAAGAGTTTAGAAGTCCGTAAACCGCATTGATTTGCTCGTTGAATTTAAAGACGTTGCTCGCCAAAGGATTTACAATGTATTCTCCATTCGTTTGATTGGCACTTTGAAAATCGGAGTCGAAGAATCGGAAGGTTCCTTTGTAACCAGTCTCTAAAATTGTTTTTTCAGAAACCGGAAGCGCATAATTTACAATGGCGTTCGAGATATTTTCGTGTTCGTAATTGTGTGTTCTTTGCCATGCAGCATCACCAATCAGGTTGTAGTATTGATTGAATTGATAGGTGTCGATGTCGGTGTTTTCTCTGTGTTTGTTGAAAGATGAGGTAATACTGGCGTTCAGGCTTTTTCGGTCATCGGCAAATTTTCGGTCGTAGCTGAAGGCTAGTTCGCCTACTTTAGAGCGTTCGAGTTCCAGAGAATGTCTTTTATTGCTCGAGAAAAACTGATTGGCGCTGTTGTTTACCTGCGTGTATAAAGTTTCGTCATTGTCCTGACTTTCCATATTTCCCAAAGCTTCAAAAGAAAAGCTGTTGTTCTCGTTTGGTGAAAAATCAATGTTGAATTTTAGATTCTGTAAGCCTTCTGTACGCTGGTCGCTTCTGTTTTGATTGATATAATGTTCGTCATCGATCAGGTAATTGATTCTTTCGCCTTTGATCTTTTTAGTTCTTCCGGCAAAGCGATTGTCGTACCCCAATCCGAAATTCCATTTATCCGTTTTATGATTTAAGAGCACAGAGCTGTTTAATCTGCCTTTGGCTCCAAATCCGCCTCCTAAAACCACGGCACCATTCATACCGCTTTGGTTGTTTTTTTTGAGTCTGATATTGATAATGCCGCTCTCTGCATTGGCATCGTATTTGGCCGTAGGATTACTGATAACTTCTATACTTTCAATACTGCTCGCTGCAATCTGATCCATATTGGTAATGGCGGAGTTTTTTCCATTAATCAAAATCATAGGCGATTTTCCTCTCAACGTAATTCCTCCGTCTGCATCTACAGCTACTGTAGGAATGTTTTTTAGCATATCGGTAGCAGTTCCTCCCGTTTGTGTCAGATTCGAAACCGCATTAAAAATGAAGCCTTCATTGGTTTTTTGAATTTGCTTCTTTTGGGAATTAACAACAACAGCATTTAATAGATTAGCATCGGTTTGCAAAGTTATGGTTCCAACCGAAATAGGAGATCCTCCAAATTTTATTTTTTGGGTAAGGGTTTTAAAACCGATTAATTTGAATTGAAGCTGGTATTCACCTGAGGTAATATGGTCCAAAGAAAAATTCCCGGAAGCATCTGTAACGGCATATCCGGCAACTTTTGTAGAATCGGCAGTGTTTTTTAAAACTACATCGACAAATTCGATGGCGAGCTTTCCATCAGAAACCGTTCCTTTTACAGACGAATTTTGGGCAAACGTGACTTGGCTTATAATAAGTAAGAGGAGTAAAAGCGATAATTTTAAGGTCCATTTTTTCATGAAACAAAGATATCTATCACGTTAAAAATGTGGGAAAAAGTAGGCTTAAGATAGAATTAAATTAGTCTTAGAGTCTTTTTAAATGGAGGTTTTTTGAAAATGTGAAAAGTGAGATATGAAAAGTGAATGGTAAATTTTGTATTTCTGATTCTCATCGGGAGGTATTTTCCTATGAATTCTATTCAGAAGTTTTGTGAATAATACTATCTGTTACAGGAACGATACCGTTTGATACAAGTGTAAAATGCATAAAAAACAGGTGTTATAACTTTGGTTTGAATTTAAAGAGGTGGAACACTTCTTAAGGAGTATTGTAAATCGTCAAATGATGACTAAAAAATGAATTACTATTATAAAATTAAAATAAATTTAATGAAACACATTTCTCAAAGCAAAATTTACGTCTTATTAGTTGTTGCCTTATTGTCGTTAGGAGCATGTACTAAAAATGTAGAGGATCCGGTGGTTGATACTACGGTAAGTACGGGTGATAAAGAAGACAGTGATGTTAGTACAGGTCTCGCATATTCCTCTTTTGAAGTCAATCTGCCTGAAAATCTTAGGTCGTTAACTGACGGTGCTTATGCTATTTATGCTATAAAGCCAAGTATTCGCTTTTCTGTTAACGAAGATGGTAATCTGGATACTTATTGGGAAGGAGAATTAGCACCAACTGCTGACGGACACCGCCATTTAAGCAGAATATCACTCAGTACTAAATCTATTGTTTCCGAAATTTCCTTTCCCAAAGAACTAAATTTGGGTAATACGACTTTCCTGGGTTACGAGTATTTTGGTAATAATCGTTATATGATGGGAGCATCGGAAGTGAACTCAGATGACATTGCAAGAAAGAGACCTGTGTACTATTGTTTTGACGGTTCAGGCAACGTAAAGTATTCGATAGATTTATGGCAGGCTCCTCCTGACCCCTCAGATACTCATGCAGCAGGAAGATCCGGACAGGGTATTATTGTTTACAATAAAAAACTAGATAATTTCGGTATTTATTTAGCGCGCAGAGGAATGGGTGAGCATCAGGCAGGCTGGCTTAGCTTTCATGAAGCAGCTACAGGTAAATCAACTTTTATACGCCCTTGGTATATCTCCCATAACTTCGACCAGCGGTTAATACCTCTGAATGATGGACGTTATCTTGCATCTGCCCATGCAGATGAGTTGCCTTCAAGAGGTCTTTTGATAGAAGACTGGAAATTTAATGATGATCCTTTTAATCGTACCTGGTCGAATATTTTTCCAATTCCTAGTTCAGTGACTAGCAATTATAATATTACCAATACATCTACCGGCGATATATTAGAGTTGCCTAATGGAAATATTGCTGTTCTTTACACTACGCAACATGAGTTTACTGCTAATGATTTACGTCGTGATGTTCGTTTGTCTATATTTTCTGGCGTAGGTGCCGCAAAGGGAAGTGCAGTCAAAGTTAAGGATGTTTGGTTAACCAGTTATAAGGCTACGGAAACTGCCGGCTGGGGAGCGCAGATGGCTCATTATTCACAGGGTAAAATATTCATAGCCTGGAATGCATTTGATATGTCCAAAAATAATAAAGTTTTAAAATCTTCACTTGCAGTCGTAGATTATGATGGCAATGTGATTACTACTAAAGATGTTTCTTTACCTAATGGGAAGGATGATAATTCCCGATTGGTGCAGCCTAGTCAAATTATTAGAAAGACAAATGACGGAAAGTATTTGGTTTTTATGTCTGAAGGCTCTGCCCCAAACAAGCTTCGCGTCAATTTGGTAGCTATTAATTAATACAGATAAAAATAGTTTTAAGAGTTTTGAAAAAAGTTTGATGATCAGTTAATTTGGACTATACTCTTCTTTTAAAACAAGAAAACGCCCGATAAATTCGGGCGTTTTTTATAGAAATATAGTTTAGTTTTTCTCAATCCATTTTTTTTTGAATTGAGAAAATAATTGAAATTATTTAATAACATCAACAATTATTGCATTTGGTCCTACAATTTCTTTATCAAGTTCAATAAATTTTGTTGAATTGTTTTCATAATTAATTTTTAAAATTCCGAACTTGAAGTCTGAACGGTAGACTAAATTCAGGTATTCTTTATTGTAAGAAATCGTTCCTCCTAAACTATTCCGTACTGCATATGTAACTTCTGAAGATTTGTCAGATAGTAAATTATTACTTAAATTAAATTCAACAGGTTTTATGCCATCGATTGCTTGCGTTACTCCAAACTGCATTAGTCCAAATTTTGTATTATCAATTTTAGCCAATCTTGTTGCACTTATCTTTGCACCGCCACCTCGCAACTCTGTAACTGTTTTATTAACAAGATTTATTTCTAAAAGGCCATCAACTCTAGTTGAAACATAAAGTTTATTATTGATAAGTTCGGTACTAGTTAATGAACGTTGAAAAAAATTAATGCCCAAATCGGTGGTTTCGTAATTTTCAGTGTTTATTGATATAATATTATTTGGACGACTTTCATTGGGTAGATTTTCACTAACTATTGCAATAAGTTCTGAACCATTATATTCCAAATTTGTGATAAAAGGATCAGACATCGTTTTTTCAAGAGAAGTGGGGAAAATAATTTGTTTAGTTTTAGTTACTCCAGTTAATTTGTCATAAATAATTAAAATATTTTGATGCGGAACATAGGTAGATTCAAATGAATAGATTTTTGAACCTACATTACAAATAGTTGCAAGCATGATCAAATTTGCTGAATTTTTGATTTGCCCGATAGTAGTTGTTTTTCCACTATTATTACCTATTTCAAAAATTTTACCTTCAGAAGTAACTGAAAGAAGTTTGTAATCGTCATTAATTTTTTCTTCTGATGTTGAGTCATTGCTTTCGCATGAAAATGAAAATAAAGAAACGAAAATTAAAAGGAATATTGATAACTTTTTCATCTTTTTTTAATTGTTTCTATTTTCAATCCATTTTCTGGCATTAACAAAAGCTTCGTGCCAAGGTGAAACCTCGTCGTTTCTGTCTTTTGGATAATGTGCCCAGTTCCATTGGAAAGTTGAACGCTCGATGTGAGGCATCATTACCAAATGTCTTCCGGTTTTGTCACATAACATTGCTGTGTTGTAATCAGATCCGTTAGGGTTGGCAGGATAACCTTCGTAAGCATACTTAGAAACAATGTTGTAATTTTCTTCGGCTAAAGGCAATTTGAATTTACCTTCTCCATGAGAAACCCATACTCCTAAAGTGCTTCCGGCCAACGTCGATAACATTACCGAGTTGTTTTCCTGTACTTTTACAGAAGTAAAGATGCTTTCGTGTTTCTGACTTTCGTTGTGAAGCATTTTTCCGTGAACTTCATGCTCCGGATTGATCACTTCCAATTCCATAAACAACTGACATCCGTTACAAATTCCTACAGATAAAGTATCTTCTCTTTTAAAGAAATTATCCAATGCCGTTTTTGCTTTTTCGTTGTATAAGAAAGCTCCGGCCCATCCTTTGGCAGAACCTAAAACATCTGAATTAGAGAAACCTCCAACAGCTCCAATAAACTGAATGTCTTCCAGTGTTTCACGACCTGAAATCAAATCGGTCATGTGAACGTCTTTTACATCAAAACCGGCTAAGTACATAGCATTTGCCATTTCACGCTCAGAATTACTTCCTTTCTCACGAATAATAGCAGCTTTTGGTCTCTCGCCTTCGTTTGAGATGACAGGCTTTTTACCAGTAAAATGAGTTGGGAAAGTATAGTTTAAAGCCTGATTTTTATAGTTTTCAAAACGCGCCTGAGCTCTTCCGTTTTTAGATTGTTTTTGATCTAATAAATAAGAAGTCTCGAACCAAATATCTCTGTAAGCTTTTATGTCTAAAGTCCAAGATCCAAGGTCTAAAGTCTCGGTCGTTGTTGCTTTTCCTAATTTATAGAATTCGATGTTGTTGGCATTTAACTTAGTTTCAACAGCAGCATCAGATTTTGCCTGGAAAACAATACCAATGTTTTCTGCAAAAAGGATTTTTAATAAGTCATTTTCTGCGAAAGCACTAAAATCAATTTTTGCCCCAAGGTTTACATCCGCAAAACACAATTCTAATAAAGTTGTGATCAAACCACCGCTTCCGATATCGTGTCCGGCTAAAATTTGGTTGTGACCAATTAATTCCTGAATGGTATTGAAGGCATTTTTGAAGAAAGAAGCGTCTTTAATAGTAGAAGTCTCTTTTCCGATTGTATTTCTGATTTGTGCAAAAGAAGAACCTCCTAATTTGAAATCATCCTGAGACAAATTGATATAATAGATTGAATCTCCGTTTCTTTGTAAAACAGGTTCTACTACTTTTCTGATATCGGTACAGTTTCCTGCTGCCGAAATAATAACCGTTCCCGGTGCAATTACTTCGTCGTTTGGATATTTTTGTTTCATCGAAAGGGAATCTTTTCCTGTTGGAATATTGATTCCTAATTCGATTGCAAATTCAGAACAACCTTCTACGGCAGCGTACAAACGAGCGTCTTCACCTTCGTTTTTACAAGCCCACATCCAGTTGGCAGACAATGAAATACCTTTTAACTGATCTTTAATTGGTGCCCAGATGATATTTGATAATGACTCGGCAATAGCATTTCTGGATCCCGCAACCGGGTCAATCAAAGCAGCGATAGGAGCATGCCCGATAGAAGTAGCAATTCCCTCTTTACCTAAATAATCCAGAGCCATAACTCCAACATTATTCAAAGGCAATTGTAATGGTCCTGCATTTTGCTGTTTGGCTACTTTTCCACCCACACAACGGTCTACTTTATTGGTTAACCAGTCTTTTGATGCAACCGCTTCTAAACGCAAAACGTCTTTTAAGTAACTTTCGAAATCTGCTGTGTTGTAAGCAACATCAGCATATTTTCTGTCAATCGTTTTATCGGTCATAACCGTTTTTGGAGAGCTTCCGAAGAAATCTTCTAAAGCATAATCCATCGGTTTAGAACCGTTTGTTTTAGATTCGAATGTAAAACGGTGATCGCCCGTTACGTCTCCAACCTGATACATTGGCGAACGCTCTCTGTCGGCAATTCTTTGTAAAGTATCGATATCTTTTTGACCAATAACCAATCCCATTCTTTCCTGAGATTCGTTACCGATAATTTCTTTTGCAGAAAGAGTAGGGTCTCCAACAGGTAATTTATCTAAGTCGATTAATCCTCCGGTTTCTTCCACCAGTTCAGAAAGACAGTTTAAGTGTCCTCCAGCTCCGTGATCGTGAATCGAAACAATTGGATTATTGTCGCTTTCTACCAAACCACGAATCGCATTGGCAGCACGTTTTTGCATTTCAGGATTCGAACGCTGAATTGCGTTTAACTCGATTCCTGAACCAAAAGCTCCGGTATCTGCAGATGAAACCGCAGCACCACCCATACCAATTCTATAATTTTCTCCACCAAGAATTACGATTTTATCGCCTTCTTGTGGTTTCTTTTTAATTGCCTGATCTAATTTTCCGTAACCAATTCCACCCGCCTGCATGATTACTTTGTCGTAACCAATTTTACGGTCGTTTTCTTCGTGTTCGAAAGTTAAAACAGAACCTGTAATTAACGGTTGACCGAATTTATTTCCAAAATCAGAAGCTCCGTTTGAAGCTTTGATTAAAATATCCATTGGAGTCTGGTACAGCCATTTTCTTTCTTCAACAGCATTTTCCCATTTTCGGTCACCCTGAGCGGAGTCGAAGGGTTGAGCGGAGTCGAAGGGCTTTAAACGAGAATACGAAGTCATATAAACCGCAGTTCCTGCTAATGGCAATGAACCCTGGCCACCGGCTAAACGGTCACGAATTTCTCCTCCCGATCCGGTTGCAGCTCCGTTGAAAGGCTCTACAGTGGTTGGGAAGTTGTGTGTTTCTGCTTTTAAAGATAAAACGGAATCGAATTCTTTTATCTCGTAATAATCTGGTTTGTCAGCTGTTTTTGGTGCAAATTGCTGCACTTTTGGTCCTTTTACAAAAGCAACGTTGTCTTTGTAAGCAGAAACAATATCGTTAGGATTTTCCTGTGATGTTTTTTTAATTAATTTGAATAAAGAAGTTTCTTTTTCTTCTCCGTCAATCACAAATGTTCCGTTGAAGATTTTGTGACGGCAGTGCTCTGAGTTTGCTTGTGAGAAAGCGAAAATCTCTGAGTCAGTTAGTTTTCTTCCTAATTTAGTAGAAAGATTGTTTAAGTAATCAACTTCTTCTTCGCTTAAAGCTAATCCTTCTGTTGTATTGTAAGCGGCAATATCATCAATTTCCAGAATAGGTTCCGGCTGCACATTGATCGTGAAAATTTCCTGATCTAATTGGCTGAATTTCTGAAATAACATTGGGTCAAAATCTGAAAAATCAGCTGTTGCCGGATGAAATTCTTCGATTCTGATAATGCCCGTAATACCCATGTTTTGAGTAATTTCTACAGCATTTGTACTCCATGGAGTGATCATAGTGGCACGAGGACCAACAAAAAAATCCGTCAGTGCGGATTTTTCGATCTTATTGGAGTCGGCAAAAAGCCAGTTTAGTTTTGAAATGTCTTGAGCCGAAATTTCGTTTTGCGTCTGTACTGCAAAAACAGTTTTGCTTTGGTTTTCAAAGAAATGGATCATTGTGATGTGTAGTTTGTTGTATTGAAGTGCAAATTTAGTTTAAATATCTAGCAAGCGCAAATTTGAAAACAAACTCTTTTAAAAAATATGATACCGTTCTGAAATTGGGATATTGTCGTGCAAAGTTTTTATTTTCACGCAGATTCAGCAGATTCTAGAATACTGGAACTATTTTATAAGTAGTTCAAAAAAAAATCTGCTAAATCTGCGTGAAAAAGTACTTTTAGTTAATGATTATTTTTCTGATGATAGTTTTCGAATCTTTAACAATTTTTATAATATAAACACCACTTGGTAAGTGACTTACTGAAATGGTTTTTTCTGTGGCGTTCTGTTTTTCAAAAACTTTCTGCCCTGAGAAAGAAATGATTTCTACAGCATAAGAAGAGCCAGATTCGTTTAAATTTATATTGAAATTTCCGTCAGAAGGATTTGGATAAACGATAATTCCGTTATAATCTGCAATGTTTTCTTCTCCTTCAGCTACAGTAGGCTGTACTTTTTTGCTGCCTAAATTAGCACAGGTATCTTGTGAAAATGAATCCCATTGTGCACTCAGATTAAAAGTAGTACTTGGTGAAGTTATTGTTGATTTTCTTCTTAAAGTTACGTCGGCTCCGAAATTAGCAGTTCCGCCATTGAAAGTTCCGATGATGTCGATTAAAACGCCATTTTTGAATAAACCAATTGGGTCATTTCCGTTAAAGGCCATTTCAGTTGCTGTTGTCGAAATATTAGCCGCACTGGTTGAATAGCAGCTTGAAGATATAGAGCTGTTTACAATGACAAATTTACTTCCGGTGGCTAAGGTTCCGCTCAAAGCTAAACCGGTACTCCAGGAACCGGAACCGTTTGTTTGTTTTTTTATCGTATACGAAGCTAAACTCACAGAACTTCCTGTGTTGTTAGCAATTTCAATTGCTTTATTGTTTCCGGACCCTTCAACGTATTCAGAGAAAAGAAGATCTGTTGTAGTTCCGGTTCCGCCACTGTCGGTTGTAACAGAAATGGTATTGCTTGAAGCGGAAACATTTCCTGCGGCATCTTTTGCTTTTACATAAATAGAATAAGCTGTTGCTGGGGTTAAACCTGTTATTGTTGCAGTTACACCGGAAACAGTGGTTTTTAAAGCGCTGTTTGCATAAATGTCATAAGCTGTAACGGCTACATTATCGGTAGAAGCAGTCCAGGATAGTGTAATGGAAGTTGACGTTTTTGAAGTAGAAGCCAAGCTTGTCGGTGCAGTTGGAGCCTGAGTGTCTGAAGAAGGTGTTCCTCCCCAAATTTGATTGACATATTCCGGATGATCGATATAAGGGTTTCTATTGTTCTGACGGGCATAAATGGCGTTGTTTCGTGCAATTTCTCTGGCACTTACAGGATCTTGCGTGTGCCAGGTTATTAGAAGATTTAAGAATGCCGTAGTAAAAACTTTATTCCCAGAACCGTCAAACATAGGGAAAGAGTAACCCGCAACGGTATTTTCATAACGAGTGGCAAAATAAAAATACATTCTGGCAATATCGCCTTTGAATTCGTTTATAGGTTCAAAAACGGTTCCTGAGTATCCGGATACTGAACTGGAGCCTAATTTACCTCCGTTTTGAGAAGTGTAAGTGGCAGAACTAACAGTTCCGTGAGGATAGTTGGATCGGATTCCGTTTACTTTTCCATCGGTCGGAGTGATAAAATGTGCATCGGATACCATTGGAGATTGTTCGTTAAAAACCGATTGCGGAATGATATGCTCTCTGTTGTAGCAGTCACCTTCTACAACGTAGTTCCCACAACGCTGTGTTGATCCTGTGGTATAATTGTAAGGATCCGTTCCGGAAGGGTTTTCGGAATACATGTCTAAAACGGTCCCGTCATTTTCGAAAAAATTATCGACATCGGAGGTTTGATAAGTGGTGTACAATCCCGCATATCCGTTATCGGTATGACCTTTAATAATGTTGTATAATTGTGTTTTCAATGTGTAACCTGTTCCTGTTGCGGTGTTGTAATAGCCGGTGGGAATTTGCGCAAATGCCGTTACAGCAAACATCAGTAACAGTAAAAAGTAGTTTTTTTTCATAATTAATAGTTTTTAAGATTTGGTTGTTTTTGTTTTTAAAATACTGAATTTTAGAATGTTGAAAATCAGTTTTAGCAAATCTACTATTTTTATGAATTATATAAGTTAAGTGATGTTTAATTTTGGATATATTTTCTTACGCGAGCTTTTTATTGCCATGAAGACACTAAGGCGTAAAGTTTTTTACAGTGATTGCGTCCGGTTTGTCATTTCGAGGAACGAGAAATCACAAACGAAACTCCGTACAGGATGTCGTCAATCTTTGTCGAATCCCACGTGTGATTTGCTTCGCCCGTTCACTGTCGCTCGAGTCTCCTTTGGTCGAAATGATATAAAACTATTTAGTAGGAAAAGCGGCGCTCTGATAAGCTCCTAAATCCGGTGGAGAAGTTCTGGTATTTCCAATAATATCTAAAGGGATATTGTAGGCCTGGTTTCCTTTCGCGAAAGCGGGAGAAGTATTGTCAATGTTGAATAGGTTTTTAGCAACATTAAAGAACTTGGGATTTTCGTTCAGAATGATCTGGTTGTAGTGTGCAGGATCTGTTTTAAACTGGTAATCCGGATTGGTAGAAGAACTGCTGAATTTTAGCAAACAATTATTGAGTTGATACACAAAGGCGGCAGTGGTTTTTTTGTTTAAATTAAATTCGTTGGTTCCCGATCCGTAAATGATACAGTTGTTAAAAGTTGCCTGTGTAAGGGGATTTGTTTCCGGAACAGCATTGGCCAGACTGTTGCTTAGGCTAACTGCAAATTGAGAATTGTTTGACCAGCTGTTGTTGAAGGTGCAATGGGTGAATTTGTAATCTCCGCCATATACACAGGATAAACTGGCGAGACCGGCATAATTGATTACAATGTTTTCTCCATTTATACGGGCATTTTGTGCCAGTATTCCATATTCGACACTGTTGTAAATCTGGGTGTTTTTGATTTCAATAGTCGAAGCAGGATTCGGATTCTTGAAATTTAAACCAATGACCGCGTTTTTCAGGGTAAGATGATTGATGGAGTGATTGGTACTTCCGTTAGCAAAAATAACAGAATTCCATTGCCCGGGAATATTGTCGTAAAGTGATTCTAGTCGATCCCCTTCAAAAACAACTTCGTTTTCTAATTTTGGAGTTGAAGAAGCGGTTCCGTTAATCTGTAAAGAAGCTTTATCGTCGACAAAAAGACCTGAGTTGGCATGAAAGTATATGCGAGCACCCGCTTCAAAAGTCACCGTTTTGTTTTTAGGAACACCGGCAAATCCGTAAATAACATAAGGTTTTTGTTTAGTGAAAAGCAATTCGTTTCCGTTGACAGGATCATTGTCATTCAGGTAAAAACCATCTACATCTTTGCCTTCAATTTTAATTTTCTCTTTGGTTCCATCAGGATTTTGTTGTGGATAAAGAAAAACAGCGTCCTGAATCAGTGTGACCAAAGCGACTTGTTGAAGATTAGCGCCGCTGTCAAACTGAATCTGATCGGTATATAAAAAATAGGTTGGGTTTGCATCTGTAATATCTGCGGTGGTTTCTACAAAAATGTACAAACTGTCTTTAGATAAAAGTGTTACGTCTCTGAAAATTTTACCATTGTTTCCGCTCATACCATCGACCGTCATTCTGTATTTTGAATTTAAGCCGTTTTTGAGCTGAATAATAGGAATGGAGATGTCGTTTTTACTTCGGTTGTATACTTTAAGCTGATAGGTAGCAGAGCCAATATTCTTGAAAACAGTGTCTAAATAAACAGTGTCTTTAGAAAACTTTAAATCTCCGGAACTGGCAACGGTATCAAAATCAGTTCGGCAAGAACTAAAAGCTAGAATTATTCCAAAGATAAAAAGGATAAAGTATTGACGCATTTGAATGAGTTTTTTTTTGCTACGGATTAATAAGGATTAAAAAGTTTTTTAGTCTTTGAAGAAATATTTTAATCTGTGAAAATCTGTAGCATCAAAAAAATTTCTGCAACAGATCAATAATTAATGTTTTTGTAAAAATAACAAAAAACTTACACGTTTGAAGTGGATTTTTAATTTTAGAATGGGATTTTCAAATTTGTATCTCATCTTTTCTTTAATTTTACGTTTTTAAAGACTATTTTAATGAATTATACAAAAGAGCAGATTTTAGCGCGCTGTAATGAGTTCTCAAAAAACACATTGATGGAAACGCTAAAAATAGAATATATCGATGCAGGGCCTGATTTTTTAACTGCAAAAATGCCTGTAAATCCTTCTGTTCATCAGCCAATGGGATTGTTACACGGGGGAGCTTCAGTAGCCCTGGCAGAAAGTGTTGGTAGTGCAGCGTCCTTCTTTTTTATCGATGTGAAAGAACAGGAAGTACGCGGAATAGAAATTTCGGCAAATCACTTGAAAAGTATTCGGGAAGGCTGGGTTTTCGGGACGGCAAGAATCATTCACAAAGGAAGAAGTATTCATCTGTGGGAAATTAAGATTACGGATGAAGAAGGAAATCTGATTTCGCTGTGCAAACTGACCAATATGGTTTTGGAAAAAAAGAAAACAGTATAGGAAGTATGAATGATTTTTTTTCTAAAATTAAAGTACAGTACGAAAAGTGTTTGCCTTTTGTAATGTACTCTAAACCGAATTCTACTACTATTTTTTCGCTTTTGCAGCAAAATGACACGTTGCATAAAATCTCCGATTACAAGGAAAAAGGTTTTGTTTTTGCTTCTTTTGATGAAAAACAACTGATATTGATTCCGGAGAATGAATCTGAAATTTTAACAACAGAACAGCTGGAAATTGCTTTTGAGGCTGCTGAAATTGAAGATTCGGGTATTGATAACGAGGCCAGATTACACTATGAAGCATTGGTTGCAAAAGGAATTCAGGCGATTAAGAATGACGAATTCAAAAAAGTAGTATTGTCCAGAAGCGAAAAAGTAACTTTAAGCGAGTTCGATTTTGTGTCTACTTTTCAGCACCTGATTCAATTGTATCCCACGACTTTTTCATATGTTTTTTTTCATCCAAAAATTGGTTTGTGGATGGGAGCCACACCGGAACGATTGCTGAAAGCCAATGGAAATGTTTTTGAAACAGTGGCTTTGGCCGGAACACAAAAAGCAACCCTGGAAACGGATGTTTTATGGCAGCAAAAGGAGAAAGACGAGCAGCAATATGTAACTGACTTTATTGTAAAAAGATTACGTGAAGTAGCTTCTTCTGTTGATGTCACAGAACCTTATAGTGTGAAAGCGGGATCGATCTGGCATATCAAAACAGATATTTCGGGAGTATTGAATGAGAATTCGACGCTTGAGGAAGTAATCGATACATTACATCCAACACCCGCAGTTTGCGGTCTGCCAAAGAAAAAGGCAAAAGCATTTATTATTGAAAATGAAAATTACGACAGGACTTTTTACACAGGATTTCTAGGGGAGTTGAACAGCAGTTTTGCTCATGATGAGATCAGTTCTGATTTCTACGTAAATTTACGCAGCATGCAAATTCAGGAAAATAAAGCGATTCTTTACATGGGTTGCGGTATTACAAAAGAAAGTGTTCCCGAAAACGAGTGGGAGGAAAGCGTGAACAAATCGATGACAATGAAAAGAGTGTTGAGAGTTATGGGTTATGAGTTATGAGTTTTCAGTCGCAGTCGCAGTTTTCAGTTACTGAGACTGTATACTGCGACTTCGGCTAAACTTGAAACTTGAAACTTGAAACAAAAAAAACTTGAAACCTGAAACAAAGAAAACCTGAAACAAAAAACAAAAACAATGAAACTAGACATATTAGCATTTGGTGCACATCCTGATGATGTAGAATTGGGTTGCGCAGGAACAATTTTAAAAGAAGTATCACTAGGTAAAAAAGTGGGTATTGTCGATTTGACACGTGGAGAGCTAGGAACGCGTGGTACGGCGGAAATCAGAGATGAAGAAGCAAAAGAGGCAGCAAAGATATTAGGGGTTTTGGTTCGTGAAAATCTGGGCATGCGCGATGGTTTTTTTATGAATGATGAAAAACACCAGCTGGAGGTCATTAAAATGATTCGAAAGTACAAACCGGAGATTGTATTGTGTAATGCAATTGACGACCGCCATATCGATCACGGGAAAGGCAGTAAATTAGTTTCGGATGCCTGCTTTTTGTCTGGATTGAAAAAAATCGAAACCTCGGTAGATGGAGAAGAGCAGGAAGCCTGGAGACCAAAGGTCGTGTATCATTATATACAGTGGAAAAACATCGTGCCTGACTTTGTAGTGGACATCACAGGTTTTGAAAAGAAAAAGGTTGAAGCGGTTTCGGCATATAAAACTCAGTTTTATGACCCAAATTCAAAAGAACCTGCTACGCCAATTACGAGTAAAAACTTCTTTGAAAGCTTAAATTATCGTGCGCAGGATTTAGGAAGGCTTGTTGGGAAAGATTTTGCCGAAGGTTTTACTGTTGAAAGGTGTTTGGCTGTCAATAGTTTAGAAAATTTACTGTAAATTTTTCATTTTTTTCTTTGTAGAACTCAACATTAGTTATATATTTGCACTCGCTAAGCAGAAATGCACAAGCAGAAAAATGGTGGTTGTAGCTCAGTTGGTTAGAGTAGCGGTTTGTGGTGCCGCGGGTCGCCGGTTCGAACCCGGTCAGCCACCCAGAAATTTAAAGCCTTGAAGAAATTCAAGGCTTTTTTTGTTTTTATACAAAAACGAATCTTGAGGGTTTGAAAATTTCAGGTTTCAGGTTTCAGGTTTCAAGTTCCAAGTTCCAAGTTTCAAGTTTCAGGTTTCAGGTTTCCGTTTTGAGCTTTGTGGGTAATATAGTAAGCTGTTGCTCTGAAAGAGCCTTAACGACAGCATGGTGCAAAGCACTATGATCTAAGTTAGGTAGTATCGTCCAGAAGAGCAGAGAGCAGATCAGCTAAAGAATTTCATTATCAAATAATAAAAAAAAAATAATTTTCTATGATTTTAATCATGTAATGGGTTGAAGTTCAGTACTACCTTTACAATGTAAAAAAATAAGTACTTGACCTATAAGAGTATGGTTAAATAAAGTAAAAATGGTAGCACTGTAAGGTTGATCCTAGCATTTCTCCTGAATCGAATTTAAAATTTGGAATTTGAATAATTTGTAATAAACCCCAATAATTACAAAAAATTCTAAAGGACAATTTCGATTCAGGAGTTTTTAATTTAAAAGGTTGGTTGTAAAATAATCAAAAAAGGAACTTCCTGTGTTTAAGAAGATTCTTAAAGCTCTCTTATTGCCTTTGGTGAATTGGTCAGGTAAATAAACAAAAAAGCATGATTTTTTAATCATGCTTTTTTGTTTATTATAATTTAGTTTGTGAATTATCTTATTTCATCAAAGGTATTGCCTTGTTTAATGTCTCCGGTTTGGAAACCTTTTTTGAACCAGAACATTCTCTGTGCGGATGTACCATGAGTAAAGGAATCCGGAACCACTTGTCCTTGCATTTTGCTCTGTATGGCATCATCACCAACGGCGTTGGCTGCACTTAAGGCTTCTTCAATATCGCCGGTGTCTAAGTTTTTCTGATTGTAATGAGCCCATACTCCGGCATAGAAGTCAGCTTGTAATTCCAAAGCTACAGATAGTTTGTTGGCTTCGGCTTCACTCTTTCCTTCCTGTGCCTCTCGCATTTTTGCCGAGGTTCCCAGCAGTGTTTGTATGTGGTGGCCAATTTCGTGCGCTATAACGTAGGCAATAGCAAAATCCCCACCTTGGGCACCAAATTTAGTTTTTAGTTCTTCAAAGAAGCCTAAATCCATATATACTTTTTGATCGCCCGGACAATAAAACGGTCCTGATGCTGATGATGCACCTCCACAGGCTGTGCTTACAGATCCTCTAAAAAGCACTAATTTTGGGTTTTTATAAGTTAGACCGTTTTCTGCAAATATTTTACCCCAAATGTCTTCGTTATCGGCAAGATTAACTCTGACAAATTGCCCCAATGCTTCATCTTCTTTGCTTAATGGAGCGGCAGCTTCAGTAGTTTGTTGTCCACCTTGCATTTGTTCTAATACATTGCCTACCGTTTGACCGGTTTCGCCGCCAAAAACATTTAATAATAAAATGATTATACCAATAACTCCACCGCCAATAGCAACTTTTCCGCCCGAGATTGATCTTCGGTCTTCAACGTTATCACTTTGTCTTCTGCCTTGCCATTTCATAAGTAATTTGAATTTTAGTTCGTAAAGGTTTGTGTTATACGAATTTATATTTTTTTTAGGAATAATGACGTAATAGCCGAATTTAGTTTTGCATTATTTTAACCATTTTACTAAAGCTTCTTCGACACTGCCTTTCATTATGGGCTTAGAGATGTAGTCGTTCATTCCTGCAGAAAGGCATTTGTTGCGTTCTTCTTTTTCGGCACCAGCTGTTACGGCAATGATCGGAATGTCTTTTCCAATAATGGTATTTCTGATGGCTCTTGTGGTTTCATAACCGTTCATAATAGGCATCTGAATGTCCATAAAAACCAAATCAGGATTGATGTTTTCAAATTGACTTACGGCTTCGTAGCCATTTTCGCATTCGTGTATGTAGGCACCGCTGTACAGATTTTTGATGATGGTTTTTAAAAGCAGCATGTTGACCTTATTGTCTTCAACAATCAAAAAGGTAATGTTTTTTTGATCTGAAACCGGGGCGTCAGAATTTAGTTCGAGACCGGTATTTTGAAGTTCAGTATTGTATTTCTCACTAATGCTTTGATTGCTTGTTTTTAAGTTCAGGTCAAAATAAAAATTACTTCCTTTGTCGATTTTACTTTCCAGCTGTAAGCGGCTTTCCATTAAAGCAAGTAATTGATTTGAAATTGTCAGTCCTAATCCCGTACCTCCAAATTTTCTCGTCGTAGAGCTATCCTCCTGAGAAAAGGCTTTGAAAATTTTCTTCTGATTTTTTTCGAGAATTCCAATTCCGGTATCCACTACTGAAAATCGGATAGTACAATCGTTGTTGTTGCCTTTTTCCAGAACCGAAACATTAAGTTTGATCGAACCTTCGTTGGTAAACTTAACAGCATTTGAAAGCAGATTGATTAAGATTTGTTTGATTCGCACAATATCTGTCCAAATGTATTTGGGAACATCAGGTGCGACATTTAATTCTAACTGCAGATTCTTTTGATTGGATTCGTATACGATTAAATCAAAAACTTGTCCGAGTACTTTTTTGATGTCGTATAAATCGATAAAAAGTTCCAGTTTTCCTGCTTCGATTTTAGAAAAGTCAAGAATGTCATTTATGATATCCAACAGCGAATGCGCTGATTGGTTGATCGTGGTCATGTATTTTTCCTGAATTTCTTCAAGGCCGGTATTCATCAGTAAATGCGTGAAACCAATAATGCCATTCAAAGGAGTTCTGATTTCATGCGACATATTGGCCAGAAAATCAGATTTAGATTTATTGGCTGCCTCGGCAAGCTGCTTGGCTTTTATGGCATCTTCACTTTCTTTTTTGTTGGTAATGTCGAAATAAATTCCACCCACAAATTCAATTTCATCCCCTTTTTTAATCACATCTCCAAATTCTTCTACCCAGATAAATTCACCTGTTTTCCGCCGGATGCGATAGACGTTGTGCAAAGGCATTCCACTTTGTAAATTATCGATTTGGTTGTTGATCACTTCGTCTTTGTCATCAGGATGAATAAGAGATAAAAACGATAAATTATTCTCAATAAACTCTGATTTGGAATATCCGGTAAGATTTAAAATTTCATCGTTGAGAAATATCTTAGTAGAGAAAGCATCAAATTTTGACAAATATACCGTGCCGGGAATGTTGTTGGCGATTAATTTGAATTTTTCCTCACTTTCGAGAATTTTGGTTTCGTTTCGGTTTCTTTCCAGTGCCGATGAGATGTTATTTGCCAGAACCTGAAAAATATAAATTTCTTCTTCAGACCATTTTCGCTCTTTAGTGCAATCGTCGAAGCCTATGAATCCGGTAAAGATATCGTTGATGTACAGCGGTAATATCAGAATCGATTTAATTTCATTGGCAATTAGTAGTTGTTTGAAAAAAGTATCGTTGAGTTTTCGGGTAAGTGTATTGACGATTTTTTTGTTCTGAGCAGCTTCGTAAATTTCTTGCAATTGATCTTTTGTTAATCGCTGTAATTTTGTGATCTGATGCTCAATACCTTGTCTGGACCATTTGTATTTCTGACTTACAGTATTTGTTGTAAAATCTTTTTCGTAGTAGTACATATGGTCTACTTTGGCTGCTTTTCCAATTAAATTGTAGGTCTCCTGAAACATTTCCTGAGTAGATTTACTCATTAGAAATTTCTCGGTACACAAAGAAAGTGCAGACAATAGCTGACTTTTAAATTCTAATTTTTTTTCGGCCTCTAAACGCATTTGTGAGGAGATTGCCAATGAGATCACATCCGAAATGGTGCGGGCGTAATTGATATCCTCGTTGTCCCAGTTTCTTTTTTCTTCGGTACTTTCAAAACAAACAACTCCAACAAGCTGTCCGTTTAAAAAGATAGGTACATCCAACATCGATTTGATGTGGTTTTTGGTAAAGTACAATTTTTGAAATTCGGATGTTTCGAGCTTATTGAAAACATCCGGAGCATTTATGATTGCTTTGCTTTTAAGCGTTTCAAAGTAAATTGGATAAGATTGTTTGTCCAGTATGTTTTTGTCATTAAGATGCTGTTTGTCAATGCTGAAAAGATTCTTGCAGCTGATTAAGTCTTTATGACATTTCCAGAAGCTCACCCGATTGGTTTTAGTTACAATTGCGGCTTCTTCTATGATATAATCAATAACTGTATTTAAATTGTCGTATTGGCTAAAATCTGTGGTTGAGAGTTTATTAATCGAATTGTTATACGACTCGATTTTCTTTAGACGTTTTCTTTTGTCGTTCTCAATGTTTCTAATTTCAGTAATGTCGCGGGCTATTCCAGCAAAGCCAATTGTTTGTCCGAGGTCATTTTTTCGAACAATAATCTTTTGCGAAATCCAAAGTTTTTTCCCGTTTTTCTTCAGAATAGGAATCTCAATGGTGGGGAAATTATTTTCATTCAATTCCAGATTTTCATAGAAATCTACGGCATTACGCTGATAGTTTTCATGGATGAAATTAGAATAATGCTGAGAGATAATTTCGTTTTCAGAATACCCCAATATCGAAAATCCAAAGTCATTGATAAAGGTAAAATAACCATCAGAATCAATTTCAAAAATGATATCCGTAGCAGTTTGAATCAGGTTTTTGTATTGATCGCGAACGGTAATTTGTTCCGTAACATCCTGACCGATACTAATAATTAAGCCCTGAGAAAATCTTTTGTCTTTCCACTGTATGTA
Organism: Flavobacterium sp. N502540; assembly: GCF_025947365.1. NCBI lineage: Bacteria > Pseudomonadati > Bacteroidota > Flavobacteriia > Flavobacteriales > Flavobacteriaceae > Flavobacterium > Flavobacterium sp. N502540. The sequence continues at coordinate 139,454 of NZ_CP110012.1, read as the reverse complement.
TTTGTATTCTCCGTTTTTGCTTCTTAATTTCCGGATATAAAGTTTGTCTTCTTCATGATTTATATTGCTGAGGTTTTCAGGATAGCCCGTTTCATTCGTTAATTTCCAAAATTTAGCCCCCATAACTTCATCCGGTAAATATCCCAGAATAGAAGTGATGGTTTCACTGCAAAACAGGACTTCGTTTTTTTCGTTTGTGGCAATAGTCAGTGAATTTCCTTTGTGTACAATCTCATTAGTGAATCTGAAATTATCACTGTTGTTTAGTAAAACGGCATATTTAACCTGATTAAGAATGAAAATCAGAACACAGTAGTTGATTAAGATAATGGATGATTTTACCGGAATTAATTGGTAAACAACCGTTGTAATCAGAAAGGTAAAAACTAATCCGACAAAGAACCAGTATAACTTTATGGGTTTTAAGATGCTGTAGGAGAAGTAGAAGAAAATTAAAAAAGCAATTATAGGAATAATATCGTTGGTGCGATAGATGATGTTATATCCGACATAAAAGAGATAAACAAAGAAGGATAGAATAAATATCGACTGAACCCGCTTTCTTAAAAACTCAATTTTACCAATGATGAAATAAAATAAAAGCATCGAGAAGCCTATGCTTACATTAACTAAAAGTAAACTTTTTGGCCTGATTTTAAAAATTTCGTTGATGATTTCGATTACAATTAATGCAATACCAAAGAACAAAATATAGAGATGATACTCTTTGTTTACTGTTTCTGTTTCCGGTTTTCTTTCGATGAAGTAGCCAATTCTGGTCTTGATCCGGAAGAATTGGTATACGAGAAGGGTCAGAAAAGCAATCATCGACAATCCTAACATAATGAGTTTAGGATTGTTGTAAAATATGATATCTGAATTGATGACATACCACTTCGTAATAATTGATTTCAGGGCATTACCAAGTATGGCAACTCCTGGGATCAACGAATTGAAAAGACTATAGTTTGCTACCATAGAATTCGGGGGGTATGTTTGGTTTAGTAAATCTTTTATTTTGAAAATTTCAACAGAGCAGGTTAGACTCTTTTTTAGTTGAAATTTTATATTTTTTTAAAAATCAGACTGACCGATAGAGTCAATAGGATCTTCTTTATCCGTTTTTACAATAGCACAATATATGGCATAAGTCATGGAATAACTAAAAGGGATCGTAAAAAGTACTCCAATACAAAACGCACAAAGACCAACCAGTATAGCTCCAATAATAGTAATTATAAGCCCTAATAATATCAAGGGCTGTTTGCTTATCAAGATGAGACTTGATTTAATGGCATCAACGGCTTTTAAGTTCCCGAATACGATAAGCGGAATGGTTAAGAATGTAAAAAAAGATAATGTCAGTGAGAAAACTAATCCTAACGCATTTAATTTTAGAACTTCTAAAAAAGTCGTAACGATAACGCTAAACAATGAAATTAAAAAGGTCGCCGCAAAAATTTGTGCGAAATGGCGGCTTTTGTAATAGGAAAAAATTGTAGAGACATTAAATTCCTGATCTTTTTCTGCACAATCGGCCATTTTTAAAAATCCGGCTGTAAAAGGACTCATAATTGCTGATACAAAGGCTGTTCCAATAATATAAAGGACCAGATAAATTTGAGACAGATTTTGAGGCTGTATGTTCAGAAAGTTTGCATTCGTTAATTTGTCGATACCAAAAAATGCAACTAGTATGAGATAAACAATAGCACCAAAGAATACCGAAAAAACCAACAGCATTAATCCGGCGTAGACGGCTATTTTCTTGTAATTTTCAAAAGCATGATTGAAAACAGTTGAAAAATCTAAGGTATAACCATGATTTTTAATGTCTTTGATCTGATCGGATGTAGATTTCATTTTTAATGGAGTAGAATTATTTTATATCGACGAAATTTTAAATAATTAATGTGCCGTAAATATAATATTTTTAATCAATTTGATATGAAAATCTGGAAAACATTGCTAAATTGTTTTTTTTAGACGTTACAACCAGTTTAGTAAACGTTTCAGGGATATCAGTTTGTTTTTGTAGGGAGCATAACGCATAGGTAAATCAAGCCAGTTTCCTTTTTTTACTACTGCTTTGTGATGCGAAAAAATATCAAAGCTCAATTGACCGTGATAAGCACCAATACCGCTATGACCAACTCCTCCGAATGGTAATCTTTTGTTTGAGAAATGAACCACAGTATCATTGATACAGCCTCCTCCAAAAGAATGGGAAGTAATTAGTTTTTTAGCAAAATTTTTATTTTCACTGAAGACATAAAAGGCAAGAGGTTTTTCATAACGACTGATCACGTTGTGAATATCGGCCTCTGTTTCGTAAGTCAGAATAGGCAGGATAGGGCCAAATATTTCTTCCTTCATGACCGGACTGTCCAAAGTAGGTTCCTCAATTAAAGTAGGTGAGATGTAGTTTTTTTCAGCAGCTGTTTCTCCTCCAAAAATAACCTTTTCACGTTCGATCATACTGTCTAAGCGCACCCAGTTTTTGGTATTGATAATGCGGGCGAAATCAGGAGATTTGTCTATTTTTTTGCCGTAAGCTTTTAGAATTTCTTCTATCAGAAAAGAAATAAAATTGACTTTCATGTTTTTCTGAATCAGTATGTAATCCGGTGCAATGCAGGTTTGTCCGGCATTGATGAATTTTCCCCATACGATTCGTTTTGCCGCCAGTTTTAAATTGGCAGTTTCGTCAATGATACACGGGTTTTTTCCGCCTAGTTCCAAAGTTACGGGAGTTAAATTTTCGGCAGCAGCTTTGGCTACAATTTTTCCAACAGCAACACTTCCGGTAAAGAAGATATAATCCCAGCGCTGTGCAAGTAATTGGTTAGAAACTTCAACACCGCCTTCAATAACTTCAACATGTTTGACGTGAAATGTCTTCTCAATAATTTTAGCAATCACTGCTGAGGTATGTGGCGTCAGTTCTGAAGGTTTCAAAACAACTCTGTTTCCGGCGGCTACAGCTGAAATTAAAGGGCATAAAGCCAATTGAAACGGATAATTCCAGGGAGCAATTACCAAAACATTTCCGTAAGGCTCTTTAAAAATATAATCGGTAGAAGGGAAATTGAGCAGAGAAGGCAAAACGCGTTTTGGTTTCGCCCATTTATTCATGTTTCTAATGGTATCCTTTAGATCCGAAATTACATAGTTGGTTTCGGTTAAAACAGCTTCAAATTCAGGCTTTTTAAAATCATCGTACAAAGCTTTTACAATCAAATCCTCGCTTTTCTGAATGTTGTACAACAATTTCTTTAACGTTTCTTTCCTGTAGGCAATGTTGTTTTTATAGTCCATAGTATATAATCCGATTGATTTTTTGCTTCTGCAAGTTAATTGATAAAACTTGAAATTGTAACAATTAAATCATAAAATCATAGTGCATTCCAAATAGTCTCGTCGGGAGTAGGAGCGATTATCGTGAGGTTTTCTTTAGAAACCGGATGTACAAAAACTAATTTTCGGGCATGAAGATGTATTCCACCGTCAGGATTACTTCGGTCAAAACCATATTTTAAATCTCCTTTTATTGGAGAGCCAATTGCTGCCAGCTGGGCACGAATCTGATGATGACGGCCGGTATGCAAATTGATTTCGAGTGCCACATAATTTTGAAGCTCTTTGAAAACAGTATAATCCAGACTGGCCAGTTTACTGTCCGGAACTTCCTTTAAATGTGCTTTTGAAGTATTGTTTTTCTCGTTTCTTTTGAGATAATGAACGAGCTTCGCAGTGTTTTGTTGCGGTTTATTTTTAACTACAGCCCAATACGTCTTTTGAGTTTCACGATTACTGAACATTTCGTTCATACGTGACAATGCTTTACTGGTTCTGGCAAAAACAACAATTCCCGTCGTAGGCCTGTCCAGACGATGAATCACCCCCAGAAAAACGTCTCCGGGTTTATTGTATTTGTCTTTGATATATTCTTTTACAATATCAGATAAAGGTTTATCCCCGGTTTTATCTCCTTGTACAATATCACCCACGCGTTTGTTGACCACAATGATGTGATTGTCTTCGTGAAGAATTTGGAGGTTGTTTTTGTTGGAAACGACTTTCATTTTGGACTTTCTTAGACTTCTTAGATTTTAGACTTACTTAGATTTTATAATAAGGTAGTTCTAAATTTTGATGTCATTTTAATTATTTCTTCTAAAAGCGGTATTAATTCAGTTATGTCTTCTTCGTTTATAAAACCTAAATCTGATGAAATAAGAAGCTGTGTTTCGACTTCGTATGCTGAACCAATTGCGATTTCTAAAAATCGCGCAAATTCTTTATTAGAATTTCTTGAAGAACCTTCGGCTATATTTGAAGCAATAGAAACGGAAGCCCTTCGCAATTGATTTGTGATCCCAAATTTCTCTTCACTTGGAAAATCAGCAGTTACATTGTAAATTTTAGAACAGAACAACCTGCTTTTCTTCCAAATTAGCAGCTCTTTAAATTGATGCATCTTTTAGATTAATTAGATTTTTAGACTTGCTTAGACTTCTTAGACTTCTTAGACTTAGTTAGATTTGTTTTTGCTAAGATAAATAAAATCATAAATTCTAAGAAGTCTAACATCTAAGAAGTCTAAGCAAGTCTAAATTAATATTGTTCCCCTGAATTTGGGAAATCTGCAGATTTTACGTCGGCAGCATATTGACTGATGGCTTGAGTCATTTCTTCGTATAAATTTAAATAGCGGCGTAAGAAACGAGGGCTGAATTCGTTGTTCATTCCCAGCATATCATGAATTACAAGAACCTGTCCGTCTACACCACCGCCGGCTCCGATTCCGATTACCGGAATGGAAATGCTTTTGGCTACCTGCTCGGCTAAATGCGCCGGGATTTTTTCTAAAACAATACCAAAACACCCAATTTTTTCGAGAAGTTTAGCATCTTCGATTAATTTTTCAGCTTCTTCATCTTCTTTGGCACGAACGCTGTAGGTTCCGAATTTATAGATGGATTGAGGTGTTAAGCCCAAATGTCCCATAACCGGAATTCCTGCGTTTAATATTTTTTTGATCGATTCTTTAATTTCTTTTCCTCCTTCAAGTTTTACAGCATGTCCGCCGCTTTCTTTCATGATTCTGATTGCAGAACGCAAAGCTTCTTTTGGATCTGACTGGTAACTTCCGAAAGGTAAATCCACTACTACTAAGGCTCTGTCTACAGCGCGAACTACAGACGAGGCATGGTAAATCATTTGATCTAAAGTAATAGGCAATGTCGTTTCATGACCTGCCATAACGTTTGATGCAGAGTCGCCTACCAGAATAACATCGATTCCTGCGGTATCAACAATTTTGGCCATTGTAAAATCGTAAGCGGTAAGCATTGAGATTTTTTCTCCATTGCTTTTCATTTCGATTAATGACTTTGTGGTGATCTTTTTATAATCTTTTTTTGCTACTGACATTTTTGAGTTTTTTTGAATGTGTAAAAGTATTGAATAATTATAGATTGAAATCAGCAATAGAAGATTATTTCAATCGTAAATAATTTTCCGTCTCTGAATTCTATTCTAAATTCACTGTCTTCCAGTTGGATAGCGTACAGGTGTGGGTTTTTCATGGAAGCACCAATATAAGCCCCGTATTTTTCAATAAATGCTTTTTCGGTCAGAGTGTAATCGAGAGAAGCCGTTGGACTGAAAACAAGTTTGTTGTTTTCGTTGATAAAAACCTTCGTTATTTCAGCCTGATTTTGTTTTTCATCTACTGAAACTTCAAAATCCGGATAGTAGTAAAAAAGCTCACTGAGGTAAATACCGCATTCGTCGCTTACCGTTCCTTTTTTAGGAGGTTTTCCAAAGTTTTTGACTAAATCTTTTTGAGAAAAAAAGAGTGATTTTGTTTTTACTCCTTTTAAAACAAATTCAGCTTTTTTGCTGAAAGCGGTAATTTCTTCCGGTTTTTTGGTTTTAGCTAATCCTTTGGCAATAGCGATATTCAGTTCAGTATCGGCCAGAAGTTTTGGATCGTTTAATTGTTTTACAACTTCATAATATCTTTGATAAGCGGGTGTCAGTTTTGCATTTTCACTGTTCCAGGCCAATTCTACAATTCGTTCGCCAATCGTTTTGCGTTCTGCAATTGCATTGATATTCAGCTGATCAAAATCTTTGAGTAAAGAATTAAAATCGGGTCTTTTTCCAAGGAATTTTCCAAGTGTAAATTGTGCGTACTCGGGATCACTATGACCTTGTATGTTTACCCATTCGTCCGGATTTTTAGGAAGATAATTAACCGCTACAGGATCACCGGTGAACAGAATGGCTCTGATTTTTGAGTTTTTGTCCGGAAGTGCTCTTGCTTTTAAACCGGCGACTAAAACAAAAAGATGGCTGCTGCCATAGTAATTGTCGTTACCTTCAATAATTGGATTTTCGGGGTCTTTTGTTTGAACATCTTTTGCGTTTAACCTTTTTGCAATAAATTGCTCAGGCACATAACCTTCAGAGAAATTATCAGATCTTACTTTACACCAGCCATTTTTACTTTCCGAAAGGAGCTGAACTTCTGCTCCATATTTAAAATAACCCAGAAAGTCACCTGCAGTATTAGTTGAAGTGTAGAGACGAGTATCAGAATTTAGAAAGTAACGTTCTTGCGAATGAATCAGAGCAGAGCAAAATAGTATTGCTATAAGTAAGAAGTGCTTTTTCATGAAGTTTACTTTAGATTTTTGCCACGACACGAGCGATAACGAACTGACGAAGTAATTCCACAAATTCCCCAAAATTAGCATTAACTAGTGCTTAATTTATGCACATTAAAATTCGGGAAATTTGTGGTGATTTTTTATGATTTAGCAATCCGCCATGTTTACGGCAATGGCCAATCCGCCTTCAGAAGTTTCTTTGTATTTGGAGTTCATGTCTTTTGCCGTTTGCCACATGGTATTGATGACTTTGTCTAAAGGCACTTTTGCATTTTTAGAATCGGTTTCAAGGGCCAGTTCAGCCGCATTGATAGCTTTTATGGCTCCCATTGTATTTCTTTCGATACACGGAATCTGAACTAAACCGCCAATTGGGTCACAAGTAAGACCCAAGTGATGTTCCATGGCAATTTCGGCAGCCATTAAAACTTGGGCAGGAGATCCGCCCATTAATTCGCAAAGTGCTGCTGCAGCCATCGATGATGATACACCAATTTCGGCCTGACAGCCTCCCATTGCAGCAGAAATGGTTGATCCTTTCTTGAAGATACTACCAATCTCTCCGGCAACCATTAGGAATTGCTTGATTTCTTTTTCGCCTGCATTATGGTTTTCAATTACCAGATAATACATCAAAACAGCCGGGATTACACCTGCACTTCCGTTTGTAGGAGCAGTAACTACACGACCTAAAGAAGCATTTACCTCATTCACGGCAAGTGCAAAACAGCTTACCCATTTCAGGATTTGACGAAATTTAACCTCCGTTTTTCTGATTTCTTCCAGCCAGCTTTGCGGATCTGAATAGTTAGATAAACCGATTAAATTCTGATGCATGTCAAAAGCACGTCTGCGAACATTCAGACCGCCCGGCAGAATTCCTTCTGAATGGCAGCCAATGTACATGCATTCTAACATGGTATGCCAAATGCGCATTAATTCGGAGTGAATTTCAGCTTCCGGACGCATTGATTTTTCGTTTTCATAAACGATTTCAGAAATCGATTTGTTTTCGGTCACCGTATAATTTAAAAGCTCAACAGCATTTTGAATCGGGAAAGGGAAGGCGCATTTGATCTCTTCTTTGATTTTAGCATTGGTGCGTTCTTCTTTAACGACAAATCCTCCTCCAATCGAATAAAAAGTAGATTCATATTCCGAATTATCAGCTTTATAGGCTGTAAATTTTAATCCATTAGCATGAAAAGGAAGGAAATCTTTATTGAAAACAATGTCCTGAAGAAAGTAAAACGGAATTTTACATTCATTAGCCAGAATAATTTCGTGCTGTTCTTCAATGTTTTTAATAATTCCGGCAATATTTTCAACCGGAATATACTCGGGATCTTGCCCGCTTAATCCCAGCATCACCGACAAATCAGTAGCATGACCTTTTCCGGTTAAGGAAAGAGATCCGTACAAATCGACTTTTACACGTGTAATCTGGTCTAAAATTGATTCGTTTTTCAGCTCTTCCAAAAAACGTTCAGCGGCTCTCCATGGCCCTAAAGTATGTGAACTTGAGGGACCAACGCCAATTTTAAGCATATCAAAAACAGAGATACATTCTTCCATTGTGCAATTTTTATTAAGACAAAGATAATTGAATAATGCAATCCTGCTCAATTTTCTATTGTTAATGTTGCAGTTTTGTTAAAATAAATATTAAATATTAATAATTTGGCAACGAAACAAAATTAATTGCTTAATATGCCATTTTCGTAGAAAGTTCGCATTTTTTTTAGGTATTTTTGTAATGAAACAATCACTAAAGAAGCCGTTTTTTCTGCTTTTCGAAGAAACGACAAATAATAACTTCTGAGATTTTATTTTGCTTTTGGCGCTTTTTTCTGCGGGAAATTAAAATACTGTTAAGAAGATAAAATTACATTATGATAGAATTTTTCAGGCATTTTTTACAAGAATTCGAATTACCACTCAGTAATCCGGTATTGATTTTTTCTTTGATCCTTTTCATCATCCTTTTATCACCGATTTTACTTAAAAAAATAAATATCCCAGGAATTATCGGGCTTATAATTTCGGGAGTAATTATTGGACCTCATGGATTGAATATTCTGGCCAAGAACTCGGCGGTTGATTTGTTTTCGACAATCGGACTTTTGTATATCATGTTTATTGCGGGTCTGGAATTGGATATGAATGAGTTTAAAGCCAATAGAAATAAGAGTTTATTGTTTGGATTTTTTACTTTTATTTTCCCTTTATCGATCGGATTTCCGGTTTGTTTTTATCTGCTGAAATATGATTTTAATGCTAGTTTTTTAACAGCGAGTATGTTTGCCACCCATACTTTGGTTGCGTACCCGATTGTGAGTAAACTTGGAATTGCAAAAAATCAGGCAGTGGCCATTACAGTTGGAGGAACTATTTTAACAGATACTGCCGTTTTGATTATTTTGGCGGTGATTATGGGAAGCAGTCAGGGAAGTTTGAATCAGGCTTTCTGGATTAAATTGACGGTTTCACTGGCCATTTTTTCGGCCATCATGTTTTTGGTTATTCCAAGGATAGCGAAGTGGTTCTTTAAAAAATTAGAAAGTGAGAAACACGCCCACTATATATTTGTACTTTCGGTGGTGTTTTTTGCTGCGTTTTTAGCAGAGGTAGCGGGAGTAGAGCCTATTATTGGAGCATTCGTTGCCGGTTTGGCATTAAACCCTTTAATTCCGCATTCGTCAGCTTTGATGAACAGAATTGAGTTTATCGGGAATTCACTATTCATTCCTTTTTTCCTGATTTCAGTGGGAATGCTGGTAGACATCAGTGTGATTCTGAGCGGACCAACCGCTTTAATTGTAGCAGGAACTTTGAGTGTGGTGGCTATTTTTGGAAAGTGGATCGCGGCCTTTTTTACGCAGATTGTATTTAGATATACCAAAACTGAAAGACAGCTTATTTTTGGATTGAGCAGTGCACATGCTGCTGCGACTTTAGCCGTTATTTTGGTTGGATTTAAAGCAAAAATCTTAGACGAAAATATCCTGAACGGAACGATTATTTTAATTTTGATTACCTGTATTGTGGCCTCTTTCGCGACAGAAAAAGCAGCTAAAAAGATTGCTATTTGCGAAGAAGAAGTTTCAAATGAAGATGCGAATGGCGATCAGATTCTGGACGAACATATCCTGATTCCGTTAGCTAAAACGTCGGCTACGGAAAGTTTGCTGGATTTCGCACTTTTGATAAAAGATAAAAAATCATCTAATCCGGTGACGCTATTAACGATTGTACCGAATAACGATCAGGCTGAAATTAATATCTTAAAATACCGAAAAGCTGTTGATAAATTTGTTATTCAGGGGTCTGCTTCAGAAGTGAAAATCAATACGATTGCCAGAATCGACCATAATCCGGCAAGTGGAATCGCGAGAACGTCCAAAGAAATCATGTCGGATATTGTGATCGTGGGATGGCCTAGAAAAACCGGTTTTTTGGATAAAATTTTCGGTGAAAATGTAGATTCGATCATCAATAATGTAGACAAATGTTTGTTCATCTGCAGGTTTCAAAAAACATTTATTGAGGAAAAAAGACTGGTTTTCATCTGTCCGCCTTTTTCTGAAAGAGGTGTAGGATTTCACCTGCTGCTGCAAAAGATCTCTCGATTATCTCAGGAATTAAGTATTCCGATTGTCATTTATGCTGAATACAAAACACATGAGGCAATTGTGCAGATTGCCACTAAATTGAAAGTAAATGCTAAACTAGGTTTTAAAAGTATTTTGAACTGGGATGATTTTGAATCGATCTCAGATGAAATTAAAGCTACAGATCTGATTGTTTTTAACTTGTCCCGAAAAGGATCCGTTTCGTACCAATCGATTTTTGACAGATTGCCGCAGAAATTTGAAAAATCATTTAATGATAACAATCTGATTCTGGTTTATGCACAAGAAGATCGTAAAGAGACTGCAATGGATGCCTACGGTGATTTCACTGCAACACCATTGACAAAAGGTCTGGAAGCAATAGAACAAATTGGTCGAGGTTTGGGTAATATTTTGAAAAAAGGTTAGAATAAATAATTTGTAAATTTCTAAGATGGTACTAAAATTTCCTTTAATTGTATTGACCTTTTTAGCTCTTACAGCAACTGCGCAAAATAAAATGAAAAAAGCCGAAGAACTTATAGACAAAGTCGACCCAGGATGGACTCTGGTAGAAGACTGGATTAAAACAGCGAAGAATAAAGTAGAAATTTTACCGGTTGACGCCTTAAAAGCAAAAGAGGTTTTGTACAAAACTCAGGTTACCACCCGTTCGCCAATGGGAGCTATTGTGTACCATACAGGTGGTCTTTTGATCGACGATGGCTGGATTAGAATTCTGGGTTCAGGAAGTGCAAAATTCAATCGTACACTTCCGGATTGGAACAAAGGGAAATCGTTTAATGATTTTGGCGAAACAGCACCTTTTTTATTAGTTGCCGACGATGCTATTGGAGGTTTCTACCTTCTAAACGGAGGAGGATTGGGAAGTGATGTTGGAAAAATGTATTATTTCTCTCCTGATAATCTGGAGTACGAACAGCTGGATATTACGTATTCTGAATTTTTAGGATTCTGTTTTGATAATGATCTGGATAAGTTCTATCAGGGTAACAGATGGAACGGGTGGAGAGCCGAAGTGTCAAAATTGAAAGGCGATGAAGTTTTTAACTTTTACCCGTTTTTGTGGACGGCGGAAGGAAACGATATTAATAAAAATTCACGAAAGATAATTTCGGTTCAGGAACAATACGGACTGAATTTAGATTTGCGAAAACAACTGGGTTTTGATAAATAGTAACCTGATTTTTAACTTCTAAAAAGAGCAATTATGAATCATAAAGCGATATCGATCCGGCCTTTTATAGGAGCCAAAGATTTTGAGATTTCCAGAAGTTTCTATCGGGATTTAGGTTTTGAAGAAGGAGTTTTAGATCCAAAATTTTCTGTTTTTGAAGTAGGAGAGCTGGCCTTTTATCTTCAGGATTATTACGATAAAAGCTGGAATGAAAACACCATGATTTTTTTAGAAGTAGAAGATGTCGATTACTATTACAAGGAGCTTTTGGCACTTAACTTAACGGAAAAATACGGGGTAAAATTAACACCTATCGTTCATCAGGATTGGGGAAGCGAATGTTTTTTACATGATCCTTCAGGTGTTTTGTGGCATTTCGGGAAGTTTAATAAGTAAAATTAACCAACTGTGGTTTGACAGCATTATTTTGTTTTTGTTTTCTCCAGATTTTCTTTTACTCTGAATTTTACAATTTCGGCAATTAAATCATAAGGTATAGGCTCATTTAAAGGAAATTGTACGGAGCCTTTTCCGGATTTGTATTTTGACAGTTCTTCTTTAAAAGCCTCATGTCCGCTGGGCAAAGCATAAAGTCCAATATGATTTTTGAAAGCCGCAAAATAAACTACGATTCCGTTTTGTTCAAAAGCCGGCATGGAATAACTGATTTTTTCTTTGGCATCAGGAGCTGCGTTCTGAACGGTCATTCGAATCCTCTCTAAGATTTCCTGAATATCATTTGGGAAACTGCCAATATATTCATCAATGTTTTGGGGTTTCTTTGTTTCCATACGATGGTCTTAAATTGTTTAAAGTTTCAAGTTCTTTGTTGTTTATTCCAATCCTTTTGGGAATCTGTCTAAAACTAAATTGAGTTGAATGTTGTGTTCTAAATAAGCTTTTGCTCCGGCCAGCACTAAAGTAAAGCCTTCCGTAGAATTTCGAACCTGATCGATTATTTTATCGGGATCTCCTTTTAAACCTGAATTGGTGATGCTCACAAAGGTTTCATTTTCGTTTAACGGACTAAAGATCCATTCGACTATGGTGGTTTCATTAGGATTTCCCCATTCGATTACGATTTTTTTATTTTCCTCTAAAATAGGAGTAGTTACCGTTAACGAGAATCCATACATTTCCCAGGTCCATTCGGTTGTAGTTCCGGCTATTAGTTTTCCTGAACTTTTTGTAAACCAAAATTTACTGGTGATTTCCGGATCTGTAAAGGCCTGAAAAACGTCTGAGACAGGTTTTCTAATCAGCATTTCGGCTTTTGCGAAGTGGTTGTTTTCTGTTTTCATGTTTTTTGGTTGTGAAATGTAAAATGTGAAATGAGTTTTGTGAAAGCTGAAATTTTATATTTCCTTATTTCCTTGACCTCTAATTTATAAAATTTATGGTTTAGTTTTTAGCAAACAGCTAATGATCAAAAGTAAAAAAGAAATTATGGAAGCCACGATTCGGAAAAGGTGGAGATTGTTCCATTTTGCTTCAAATTTACTTCGTAAAAGGGCTGCTTCCTGAATTGAGGTATGTACCAAATCTGTCTTATCAAGCATTTCGTTAAGCGGAATATTTCCTAAAATAGTAACCAGAATAACACCTGTAAAATAGATAATCGCAGCACTGATTGTCAGACTTAAAATAATTGTATTTGATTTATGAAAATAAGCCGCTGCAAAAGAAAACAGTAAGGAACCAAAAAAGACCAGAAAGAACAACGGATTCTGTATGGTGCGATTCATGTTCTGAAAAGCTCTGAGATAATTGATGTCATCCAATTTTCCAATTCCCGGAGTTACGGCGTTGCCCCAGGTTAAAAATATTCCGGCCAAAAGTCCTGTAAATAAGGTAGCCAGCAATAATGTAATTGTTTTAGTATCCACAATAAAAGTTTCCATAATCTTTATTTTTTGTTTAATACTGTAAAATTAGGACTATTGATTAGCCGATACTTGTTCCGGAAGCACTATGATTTGTCTGAAAAGAATTTTTCTACAACTATTTTTAAGATACTAGGATTGTGTTGTATCAATCCATTTTCCGGTGGCTGGCGGAACATAGTTTCTCATTTGATGTAATAAATCCTCGATAGTATCGCTCACCAGAAGCATTTCCTGATTGACGGGTTTTAATAAACCTTTCTCCACCATAACTTTGGTTAGTTCAATCAGAGAATCATAAAAGCCATCGATATTCAGAATGCCGATTGGTTTTTTATGCAAACCTAATTGTCCCCAGGTCAGCATTTCAAAAAGTTCTTCCAAAGTTCCAAAACCACCTGGTAGTGCAATAACACCGTCGCATAAATCATTCATTTTGGTCTTTCTTTCGTGCATGCTTTCCACGACGATTAACTCGGTCAAACCCAAATGGGCAATTTCTTTTGATCTTAAAAAGTTTGGCAATACACCAATAGCTTTTCCACCTTCGTTCAAAATACCATCGGCTACAGCACCCATCAGGCCTACATTTGCTCCGCCATAAACCAACTCTATATTTTGTTGGGCTAAAGTTTTTCCAAGCAGTGCTGCCTGTTCTTTGTAAATTTTGTCGGTACCAAAACTGGAACCACAGAAAACAGTTATTCTTTTCATTATTTTTTTAATTCGTATACAAAATTATGACGCGATGGTTCATTGTAGTAGGCAACGTTTATTTCTTCTACTTTAACAGCACCCAGTTTTTCTATGGCTTTTTGCGAACGGTAATTTTCCGCTCCAATATGAAACTGGACTTTGTCAACTGCTCTAAAAGCATAATCCAGCATCATTTTTTTTACCTGAGTATTAAATCCGGTGCCCCAAAATTTTCTTCCATAGAAGGTATATCCAATAAAAACAGCTTTGTTTTCAGGATCGTATTCATAAAATCGAGTGCTTCCTGCAATTTCTCCGGTTGATTTATCGATGATCAAAAAAGCGCCTTTGCTTTCCATAGCGCCTTCAAAGAAATTTTGAAAAACTTCTTTTTCATAGCGGTTTTTATTCGGATGCTGTTCCCAAATCAAAGGATCTGAAGCCACTTTGTATAATTTTTCAAAATCATTTTCCTGAAGCGGTATTAATTGAACCAGGTCGTCTTCCAGAATTTCAGGCTGCAGATTTAAAAGAGATGTATTCATTTTTTTGTTTTTTTTAAGTAACAGGTTAGTTTTAGGAATTAAGCGGTAAACGAAAGCCAAATACTGGGAGCGCTCCCTGCATAAAGTCTAAGTCTTCAGATCTTTTGAAACCCAATTTTTCATACATTTCCCAGGCCGTTTTCATGGCTAAAGTCGAATGAATGATCAATTGAGTGCGTTTGTTATCAGCCGCTTTTTTGATGCATTCCTGCGTTAGAAGCTTACCAACCCCTTTTCCGCGGGCAGTTGGCGCAACTCCCAGTAATCGAAACCCGGCTGAGTTTTGTTCCTGAGTAGCGATTCCGCCTGAACCGTAGTTTTTCATGTCGTTAAAATAGACCACAGCACCAAGAATTGTATTGTTTTCGTCAGCGGCAACTAAAAGCTCGGTTTGCGGTTGATGGGTAAAATCACCAATATTCGCAAGCATTTTATAATAGTTGGGCTGCTCATTTTCTTTAGGAAAACCTTCTAATTGGGAATAAACACTAATGAGTAATTTTCCAATTTCTTCAAATTCGGAAGGGAGGGCATTGCGCAGGGTATAAGCTGAAGGAATCATTTTTATTTTATTAATTGAAGAATGCGGGTTATTTTATGCCTTTCCACCATTGTTGGAATTGCTGTTTTTCATTTTTTAGTTCCACTAATTCTCCAATCATCGGAGTAATCAACGGAACTGGGTTTTCCGATAAATTATTTAATTCAGTGACTTTGTTTAATGGTTCGTCCCAGGAATGAGGTGCCAATGAAAACTTAGAAGAATGCACCGGAAATACTCTTTTGGCATTCAGATCTTTCATAGCTTTGATCACATCTTCGGGTAAATTATGAATGTATTTCCAAGCGGGGTTGTATTGGCCGTTGTCGATAAGAGCGATGTCAAAAGGACCAAATTGAGTGCCAATCTGTTTAAAGTGGGTGTCATAGCCACTATCGCCGCCCAGATACATTTTAAAATCTTTGGTTTCTAATACAAACGACGTCCATAGCGTGTTGCATCGTTTAAAACTTCTACCCGAAAAATGCCTTGAAGGAGTAGTATAAAGCGTTAAATTCTGATCAAGTTCTATTTTTTCAAACCAGTCTTTTTCAATGATATTTTCAGTTGGAAATCCCCAAAATTCAAAGTGAGAGCCTACCCCAAGAGAACAGATTACGTGTTTGGTTTTAGGTTTCAATTGTAAAATGGTTTCGTAATCGAGATGGTCGTAATGATCGTGCGTGATCAGTAAATAATCAATTTCCGGAAGATCATCAACCGTGTAAATATCAGTTCCTTTGAATGCTTTTGTGGTACCGGGAATCGGGGAGGCATTGCCGCTGAAAACAGGGTCAATCAAAAAGCGTTTCCCTTCAAGCTGGATGAAATACGAAGAGTGCCCAAACCAGATCAGCACCTCTTTTTCGGGAGAAAGTTCCAGTAAATTGGTTTTGATGGATGGGATTACGTCAGATGGAGTCTTTCTGTCTACTTTTTTAAGGAGAAAATCATACAATACTCGTGGATAGCCGTAACCTTCAGCCAATTCCGGTGTATGGTTTTGATTTTCGAATTTGCCATTTTTAAATTGAGGTGATTTTTGAATCCATGTCAATCTTTCTCCTGAAGGTGCTTTACCAAACTTTGGATGCTGTAAAAAGAAGTAAAGTGTAATGCCTAAAACCAGAATTACAATTAGAAAAGGTGTAATCATTTTTATTGAGGGGGATATAGTTCTTGTAAGTGCTCAACTGACACGGAAATCATTTTTTTTAGAATTTCGAGGTCAATATCGCTTAATTTCTTGACATAAATACAGCCTTTTTCGGCTTTGTGTTTTCCAAATTCGGAGAGTAGCTCCTCTCTTTTTTCAGGTGATGCGTAAAGATAAAGTGAAATTGCGGCTTTTCTTGGTGAAAACGCCACCAATGGGGCATCGCCTTCGCGGCCGCTGGCATATTTGTAATGATAACTGCCGAAACCTATGATACTTGGTCCCCACATTTTGGCTTCAAAACCCGTTTGTTCCTGCATCAGCCTGACCAGTTCAAAAGCATCATTTTTTTTGGTTGTATCTTCGACAGCATTGATAAAATCGGTAACACTGTTTTCTGTTTCTATCGTTTTATTTTGTGCCATTTTTTACAGATTTAAGACATTACTTTTGATCTTTAGATTTTTGAATGTGAATTGGGAAGAATAAAGTTTTTTAGAACATCCCATTTTCGTTAATCATTTCGGCAGGAATGGATTGCCCTAAATCCCAAAATTCTATAATTTTATCCAATTCAAAACGAAGGATATGCACGACAGCAAAACCAATGTCAGCAGGACTCTGTTTCAGGTGCGAATGTACGGCGACCAGATCTTTATCTTCCAGAATATGATGAATAGTTAAAGTTTTATTGGGGTTTTTTCGGGTTGATTCTTCCATGGCCAGCATCAGTGTTTCGGCATCTCCTTTAAAATAAGCATTGTGATGTTTGAAATTCTCGCCGACATGTAGACGAAAAGCTTCGTGTGAATGTCCGTTTGCGGCGAGTTTTAAAAAGTCGCGGGCGATTTCTTTCTTAGTCATGATATTTAAGTTTAATGAGCTAACTAAGTTATGAAATTAATTGTTCTAAACGGGCTTAAGTGTTTAATTTTAAGACACTATAAAGTCTACGATGGCTTGAGAATGTATTTTTGTAGTGTCAAAAACAGGAACAGAAAAATCGGACTGACTTAGCAATAGCGGAATTTCGGTACATCCGAAAATGATACCTTCGGCACCTTGTAAGACAAGCTCATTTGCAATTTGGATATAATTTTGTCTCGAATCGAGATTGATAATTCCTCTTCCGAGTTCTTCTTTTAGAACATATTGTATGTAGTCTCGCGTTTCCTGTTTTTCGGGTATCAGGACATTCAGCCCAAAACTTTTAAGACGATCTTTGTAAAAATCCATTTCCATCGAAAAGGAAGTTCCTATAAGTCCAACGGTTGTGATGTTTTCTTTTACAATGACTTTTGCGGTCTCCGTTCCGATATGAATTAAGGGTAGTCCAATTTCATGTTCGATTTCGCTGGCAAACATATGTGCGGTGTTTGCACACAAAACGACAGCATCAACACCGCTGTTTTTTAAACTTAAGCAGGCATTTAATAAGAGTTCATAGGAATGAGCCCATGTTTTTTCCTGCACATCACCAAAGTTTAGCGAATAAATCAGGCATTCAGCAAATTGAAGGCCGTCTAATTTTTTATTTACTCCTTCGTTAATAAATTTGTAGTAATTTATGGTAGAAACCCAGCTGATTCCGCCCACAAGCCCAATTTTCTTCATTGTTTTATAAAGCGGAGTTTTACGATTTAGAATCTTTTTTTGCAAACAATTTTACAGCCAGATAAGCCGTCGGTATATAGGCAAAGAAAAGGTCTGTGATGGTAAACCAAACTGGTGAAGGCAATGAGCACACATTTACAATTCCCCCAAGTAAAAAGAAAGCACCAATAACCAGTCCTAGTTTTGTTTTATTACTGATTGCAATTAAAACAGTTGTTCCCGCACCTGCAAACGTACCTATTGCGTGGGCCAGAAAGGGAAAAAGAAAATGTTTGGGTTCAAACAAATGCATAGTCGCTTTTAGTCCTTCCATAGTTGTGACATCAGCACCATTGGGAGGTGGAATGACAGAACTGCTCATTAATATGATAGCCATATTGACAATGCTTCCAACAAAAAGACCAAGTATAACTGCTAATGTATTTCTTAAAATAGGATTCATAATCATCGTTTTAGTAAAACGAATTTATGAAAATTATAGTTGGTATTGCAATTAAATGATGCTTTCGGGTTTGTTTTTTATTCTTTTTCAGAAAGTTTTTTTTCGTTTTCTGTTTGTGGTTTTCCAGTTGCGTTTGGTTCTCCTTTTCCGGTTGTAATTAGTTTAAGCAAACTATTTCCGATATAATTGGTCCAGGCGCCTCTGCAAATTTCAAAACATTCATATTCCGGTACCAAACCCACGTGGGTAAAACGAAGTTCGGTTTTGCCGTCTTTTTCCGAAATTTCAAAAGTAGGATGAGTTCCCGTCCATTCCGTTTTATCTTCTGTAAACTTGAAGTAATTTTTTTCCACTAACCAGACTATTTTCTGATTCGGAATTACGTCTATGATTTTTACTTTACAACGATGGATATCTTCGTAATGATAGTCAAATTCATCGTTTAGTTTCGCACTATTGCCTTCAATTTCTTCCGACCACCAACCGCGAACATTCGTAACGGCATCAAAAACTTCCTGTGGAGACTCGTCTACGATTATAACTGTGGTAAAATTTGCAGCACTCATTGGGTAAGGTTTTAAAAGTTATAATACAAATTTAGGATTTAATTATCAATGTGTTAGGGGCGTGAAGAGACAAAGTTGAGGGGTGAATCAGACAATTAGATAATTAGACAATTAGATTGTTGGATAATTAGATTGTTGGATTGTTGGATTGTTGAGTTTTCGGCTTGCATCTTACATTTTATAAATCACATTTCATATCCCAAAGCGAGAGCAGTTCAGGAGCGCCTTAGGTCTACTCAATTCTTTTGACCACATTGTCGAGATCATTCACTACAAGTTTCAGAATGATTTTATGGTGTGGGAAATATTTTTGTATATCGTTTCTTAATACAACAAAAGGCTCAACGGTCGACGGGTCGTCTTTAACCGATTCGTTGCATGAAATAGAGATTTCGTAGCTGTTATTGATTTTTTCTAAGTAAACATACTTGGTTATGGCATCATCAAAAAAGGTTGTTTTTTGAAGGGCCTCAGCAATTTTATCGGCTTCGTTTTCATTAATATTGCTTTGATAGGCAATTTCATGATTCATAATGCCATATTTTTTAGTTGACTCTGTGAGGCCTCCGTTTGCTGTTTCGGTTAAAAAGGCAATACTGAATATTCCGCCAAGAAGAACCGAAATGCCAATAACCGAAATGAGAATGATTCTCGGCCAGGCAAAATGTTCGCCGCCATTTTCGAGGTGTTTGCTAATTTGTTTTTCCTGATATTCTTTGGTGAAATAAGTGGCAATTGCCATATAAATTAAAGGGAAAACGATATTTGGGATCTTAGCACTGATGTGTTCCGGAATTAAGAATATCAGGGCAAAGATAAAAATAGTTGCAAGTATGGTTATAATCCAGGTTCTTTTAGCTTTGCCGAAATCACCAAAAACCTTAAAATTCTCCGCTAAAAAATACCCCGCAACCAAAGGTCCTCCTAAGAAAGTGCCAACGCGGATTGCGTTGTCGGTATAGATTTTTTCGGTTGGTACTTCTTCAAAAACTGATTTTTCAATTGCTGTTTCTTCCATAATAGAGTTTTTGGGTATTTGTCTTTTTTAATTTGGTTTTGATAGGGTAAAAATAGGAATTACAAAGAGAATCTTGTTTACTTGAAAAGTCTTTTATACTTTATATTCGGGTATTGTTTATCGTATGAGTTTCTATTTTTATTTCATCAGATGTATTTTTGCAGTTTGCTGCGGACTGTTCTTTTTAAATTGTAACAGGCTGTTTTTTTGATGAACAAAAATACAGATTTAATCCCGAAAGAAAAGAAGCAGAACAATTTTTAATAGTAAGCTAAATTGCGAAATAGCTTCTGTAAAATGATAATATTCCTGGTGATTTTAGAAAAGGGATTAAGTTAATTGTTATTTTTAACCAACCATCTAAAACCAAATTATTTATGAAGAAAATATTCTTTGTAGCAGTTCTGCTGTTAACCATTTCTTTTTCTGCCTTTGCACAATTAAAAGCACCTTCAGAATTTATTCCGAATTACGGAAAACAAATTAGTTATTACCATCAGGTCGAAGAGTATTTTAAATATCTGACGGAACAATCGCAATCGATCAAAAAACAAAAATATGGCGCAACCAACGAACAGCGGGATCTGAATGTTTATTATATTTCGACTCCCGAAAACTTGGCAAATCTGGAACAAATCCGAAACAATAATTTGGCCGCCATTGGATTATCAGATAAAAAAACGAGTGGAGTTGAAAATAAAATTATTGTCTGGCTGAGTTTTAATGTTCATGGAAATGAGTTTGCCGGAACCGAAAGTGCATTAACCGTGGCCTACGAACTTTTGAATCCTTCAAATGAAGCCACAAAACAATGGCTCAAAAATACCATTGTAATTTTGGATCCGTGTATCAATCCCGACGGTTATTCCCGATATGGAAACTGGCTGAGAGAAATCTCAGGAAAAAAAACACATCCGGGTTTGTATGACAGAGAGCATATGGAAGTCTGGCCGGGCGGAAGATACAATCATTATCTTTTTGATTTGAATCGCGACTGGGCCTGGCAGACACAAATTGAATCACAGCAACGCATTAAATTGTACAATCAATGGATGCCACAGGTACATACCGATGTGCATGAAATGAGTTACAATTCACCTTATTTTTTCCCACCGGCGGCAGAGCCTCTGCATGAATTTATTGAACAATATCAAAAGGATTTTTATACAGTTTTAGGTAAAAATATCTCGCAGAAGTTTGACAAGGAAAACTGGATGTACAACACCAGAGAACGATTTGATTTGTTTTATCCGAGTTACGGAGATACCTATCCAACCTATAATGGAGCCGTAGGTCTTACGCTGGAAAAAGGCGGAATAGGTGCAGGACGTGAAGTAACCATGGAAAACGGCTCTAATGTTACCATAAAAGATCGTTTGACACAGCATGCAGCTGCAGTTTTGACTGTGGTAGAAAGCGCCGCTTCACAAAAAGAAGTATTGCTGAAAGGTTTTAGAGATTTTCATATCAATGCCCGTAAAAAAGCAAAAGGGGTTTACAATACGTATGTTTTGAAAAGTAATCCTAAACTGGAACAGCTGGTGGAGTTGCTTCAAAAGAATGATGTTGAATTTAGTTATGCGGAGGCGCCCGGAAGTGCCTCCGGATTTCATTACCAAACCAAGAAGAATGAGAGTTTTAAAATTGAGCCTAATGATTTGATTATTAAAGCAGATCAGCCAAGATCGGTTTTAACACAGGTATTGTTTGAACCCAATCAGAAATTAAATGACAGTTTATCGTATGACATTACTGCCTGGGCACTTCCTTTAGCTTATGGTGTTGACGGTTATGCGGTCAAAAATAGTGTTCAGATTAAAACAAAGAATAAAATAGAGTCTGCAGAAAAAAACATTCCGGAATCCGTTTATGCCTTTTATGTTCCGTGGAATAATAGAACGTCGGCACAAGTTGTTTCTTTGCTGCATCAGGCGGGAATTAAAGTTCGTTCGGCCATGAAAAAAGCAGTTTTCGGAACTGTTACGATCGAGCCGGGGGGATTAATTATCAGCAGAGCCGATAACCCAAAAATTACAGATTTTGAAAAGACAGTCAGCAATATTATCAAAGTCAAAACCGATTTTAGTTTTATCAGTACAGGATTTTCGACTAATTCTAAAGATATCGGAGGGGAGAATTTTACGTTGCTTAAAGCGCCAAAAATACTAATGTTGTCCGGAAAAGGAGTAGTTTCAACCGAGTTTGGAGCGACATGGTTTTATCTGGATGAAACCGTTGCTTATCCGGTGAGTATTGTAGAAACGGCAAATTTAAACAGAGTTAAATTGTACAACTATAATACTTTGATTCTTTCAGACGGTAGCTATGACCTGGCGGAAGATCAAAAAAAACAAATCGATGAATGGGTGAAAAATGGCGGAAAAGTTATTGCCATGGCCAATGCAATTTCATTGTTTCAGGACCGTGACGGGTATGCTTTGAGTTTGTTTGCAAGTAAAGAAGATAAAGAAAAATCAGAAAAAGAAGAGAAAGAGATCGAACTTAAAAAGCGTTTTCTGGACTTTGAAGGTTCTGAGCGAAGAGAAATCTCGGGTTCGATTCCCGGTGCAATAATCGAAAATAAACTCGACAAAACCTATCCAATGGCTTTCGGCTTGGGGAATACGTATTTCAGTCTTAAAAGTAACGAAAGATCATTTTCATTACTAAAAAAGGCAATCAATGTGGCGTACATTCCGAAAGATTATTTAAGCTATGGATTTGTAGGTAATGATATTAGAAAAAAACTGAACGAAACCGTAAGTTTTGCTGTAGACAAAAGAGGGGATGGAACCGTAATTTATATGATGGATAATCCGCTTTTCAGAGGTTTTTGGGAAAATGGAATTTTGTTATTCAGCAATGCTCTTTTCCTGGTTCGTTAAAAAACTAAAAGCTTTATTTCCGCTCTTCAAATCTTTTTGAAGAGCGGATTTTTTTTTGATGGATGTCGAAAAAATGTCAAGCAGATATTTTCTTTCTCGTTTTATTTTATACTCTCTGTCAATTCAAACAAAATATAACCTCCATGTTCTGATTGTCCTCTTTCGGTGGCAAAAAAGCCTTTTTTGAGATAGAAAGCGACGGCTTTGGAGTTGTTTTCTAAACATTTTAATCGGATGGGCAGTTTTGTTTTTTGGATTGCCGCTTTCAATAATTCGGTTCCTATGCCTTCATCCTGATGCTGTTCGTCAACATACAAATGGTGAACGAAATAATTCTTCATCCAGATCGAAATAAACCCAATTGGAACTTCATGCTGTCTTGCAACCAAAATCAGTTCTCCTCTGGTATCGCGGTCAAAATCTTTTAGTTGAAATTCAGAAGGGTCAAGCCATGAAAAAGTACGCCGTCTTTCGTTTAAGAATAAAGTTCTTAAAGGCTCGTAGTCGCTTTTTCGGAAGGCTGTTATTTCCATCGTAATTTTGGAGTTAAATGGTGTTGCTAAATTTCTATTTCAGTCCTGAAAGCAGCAACGGCATCGCCTTTTATCTGAATCAATTGTGGGGTATTATCGGCAATTGTAACTTTAACCTGTATGACTCCCAATCGATCTATTTTTTCTCCTTGTCTTCCGTTAAACTGAAATTCAGTACCATTAAAAGCAACAATTTTGTTTTGAATCAAATAGCCGCCCAAAGGTCCGTTTGCGTTTCCGGTAACCGGATCTTCGTTTATGCCAATTCCGGGGGCAAACATACGACCATAGGTCAAAATAGTTTTATCATCCGAATCAAAGGTAAAAACAAAATAACCATTGCAGTTGATCTCTTTACTTATGCTGGCCAGAGCAGTATAGTTAGGCGTTAAAGCGTTTAGTTTTGTTCTGCTTTTGATGCCGATCATTACTTTAGAATGTCCTGTAGAAGCAATTTGAATGGGGCACCTTTCATCGATTTCCCATTTTTCAAGGCCTAAGGCAGTTACCATTTTTTGCGCGATCGTTTCATTAAAAGGGGCACTAAGTTCAAAACTTCCCTGCGTCATTACAATCTGGTAATCGTCATTTTTTCGGATGATTTCAAATGGGAGAATACCAATTTTGGTTTTGTATCTTAAAATACAGGGGTCTAACTTTTCTTCGATGGCTTTTGCATACATTGCTGCAATTGTAGCGTGTCCGCAAATCGGAACTTCAGTATTTGGGGTAAAGTAGCGTATAATGCCATCACAGTCAGGGCCATCAGGAGCGAAAAGAAATGCCGTTTCGGAGTTGTTTAATTCCCTGGCAATTTGTTGCATCTCGTAGTCACTCATTCCGTCTGCATTTACGACAACTCCTGCCGGATTTCCTTTGAATTTTTCTTTTGTAAAAGAATCAATTTGATAAGTTATGCGTTTTTTCATTTTAGTTTAAGGAGTAAATTGTCTTTCTTCTTTCTTCTTTCTTCTTTCTTCTTTCTTCTTTGCTCTTTGCTCTTTACTCTTTACTCTTTCTTCAATAATTCTATTCTATTCTTACTGTGGTTTGTTTTTTATCGACTTTTCTCATCCAGTACACAATATAGAATCCGCCAATTGTTCCGGGGATAAACCAACCATAAAAACTAGGGAAAAACTCATTTACAACCACAAAAGCGGTGGTGGCGGAGATATAACCGCCAAGCATTTTTCCTAAATGTAATTTTAGCCACACACTTTTTAGTCTGGTTTTCTTTTTAAAAAGCATTAAATCCCTGCTTGAAAAAATCAGTCCAACGAGGCCAAAAGCGGTTAAAACAATATTGATGGATTGATTTACTAACGGATTGTAGAGGATCATTACAAGCCCCGTAGCGAGCATAATTCCCGAAATGATTTTATCGTTTTTAAGGTTTACATCGCTTTTTTTAAAGCGCAAAGCCCTGTAGCCGGTTAGTACAAAATAGGAACTAAAAATTCCGATTGAAAATAAAAAGGGACTTTGATGTTTGGGCAGTACCGAAATAATCATGGCGCTTATGGCCGACAGAAGCATGGTGTAATAAAAGAGCTTTCCCAGTTTTTTATGCGTGTTTTTTCCTTTTTGAGAGAGTAGCGATATAAATCCCGAAACAAGTGCCATACCGCCAAACAGAGCATGAAAATAGATGAGTATTTGTATTAGTTGTTCTTTCTCCATTAAAAAATTAAAGAGTTTTTAGGATTGCTTTTTAGTTCAAAGATTGAATATAATACTTTTTTAAATTATTTCAGACGTATTAACACTCCTTTACGCTTGACAATGTTTTTATAGTCCCACTGAATTTCTCTTGCTTTTTGAAGCCAGCGCTTTATATCTGATGGAATAATTTGATCGGTTGAGGTATAGCGAAATTCTGCAGCCTTGAAAGAGCCTTCATTGCTAAGTTGTTCTTCATCAAAAGACTGACCGCTCCAAAACAATAACCGAACATCATTTTTTAGTTTGCTGTAGCCCACAATAGGATTACCTTCTAAAAACCAAACCGGATGTGCGTGCCAGATTTTATTCTCCGCATCCGTCAGATTTTCGTCGATTAAAGCAGCCAGCCGATTGCAGATTTCCCTATCAGTGCTGCTTTGTGCATTGTTATAATCTTGTACCGCTGTATTCATGATGATAAGAGGTTTTAAGTTTTATCGATGTAATGAGCTAAAATACATTTTTTTAAATTTGGTTCAGGAGCCTAAATGAATATGTTGATTAAAAGTAGTCGAAAAGTGATTTACAAACTCTTTGGTGTATTGTCCGGTAGGATCGAGATCAGGATCTAAAATGGTAATTTCAAGTCCGGTTAACAAATTGCTCTGAAAAAGCATTGAAGTTAGTTCATTAAATTCGGCATAAGTAAGCCCGCCGGGAGTTCTGCTGTCGACGCAAGGCATTATGGTGTCATTTAAAACATCGACATCAATATGCAGCCAGAAACCATCGAGATTTTTATTTTCTATTTCCGAAAGAAATAATTGTACGCTTTTCAAAATACCTTGTTTTCTCAAGTGATCCAAACTAAGAT
This sequence comes from Flavobacterium sp. N502540, assembly GCF_025947365.1. Taxonomy (NCBI): domain Bacteria; kingdom Pseudomonadati; phylum Bacteroidota; class Flavobacteriia; order Flavobacteriales; family Flavobacteriaceae; genus Flavobacterium; species Flavobacterium sp. N502540. Next base: position 113,547 of record NZ_CP110012.1, on the reverse strand, counting down.
AGGTGGCAGATGAATTGCGAATTTCATTTTCATACTCGTCGTCATATTCACGGTTTCCCACACACCAGAGATTTTCTTCTTTGATATTTTAGTTTTCTTGAATTTTTTATTTGTCATATAATTATATGACAAATATAAGTTATTTTTCCGGTCTGTCAACTTTTAGTATGACAGTTTTGTAAGCAAATTGTATGACATTTGATTAATGACACGAGATATATTAAAAAAGAAAATTGGTCAAAGGATTGTCGAACTTCGAGAAAAAAGAGGTTGGAGTCAATCTGACTTGGCAAGGGCTTGTAGTAAAGACCGCCAAGCCATTGAAAAACTTGAAAACGGAAAAGTTAATCCGACGATTTACACTTTGCTTGAAATTGCAAATGTTTTAGGAATTTCTTTGTCAAAGTTACTTGACTTTTAATTATTCCTTTTGATAAAACATACGCTACCGTAATTTTTCGTTATTAGGTGTTGCAAATGATTTGTGTCATTCCGACCGGAGGGAGGAATCACATCCTAAATTCGACAAAGATTGGAGATTCTAGCAACGGAGTTTCTAGTGCGATTTCTCCCTCCGGTCGAAATGACAAAAAAACAACAACCTATTTTCATAGGTTGGATTTACTATTTTTTTTATTAATCAGTTATCAATAAACGAGTTACTCTCTTATTCCAATTTTTTAATAAGCTGAATCGAACCTTCCTGTAGGGCTTTATAATAATCGCCTTTTTTTAGTTCCGGAATTACATAAGTTGCTACGATGTCTTTAATTTCCTGATCACTCATTTTAGGACGTAGTTTATTCATCCCCTGAATTTGAATTTGTCTCAGTTGCTTGCTTAAAACGATTAAAATTGAAGAATCTATTTTTAATTTAGAGACCAGGTATTGTTCAAAATCGGAAGAGTAATCCGTAAGATTAGTGTATGGGGCTATTGACGAGAGGGTCACAATAGTGATTTTAGTTTTAGTTTTACTTTCACCGGTTTTCAAAAAGTCGCTCAAATTCTTGATCTGGCTTGAAGTAAGGATTTTTTCAAAATCATTTACATAATTAGTAGATTTTTCAAAAGTGTCCTGTATTTCGGCTTTGGTTTGTGCAATAACCATTGGAGGTAAAAGAAAAGAGAATGCAAAAACGAGCATTATTTTTTTCATGGCAGATTTGTTTTGGGTGCCGCGAAATTAATGCTTTATTATTAAAAACTACTCTTTAAATTGTTATGGTAAAAAAATAGGCAAAGAATTATTATTTCGAGTGAAAGGAGAAATCGCACAATCCCAAAGTTTCGGGACGCCAAGTAAAGGCTCAATCTTTGCCGATCTATAAGTGCGATTTGCTTCTTCTATTTGCTATCGCTCGAAATGGCAGAGACAGTACAAAAAAATCCGACTTGTTTTCACAAATCGGATTTTAGGTGCTGTTTATTGCAATAAAGGAATTAAATGTTCCCAGTTCAATTGTTTTGCAAAGTCAAGGGCGGTCTTGCCATTGCTGGTCTTAGCTTTTGTGTCTGCTCCCGATTCCAGTAAAACTTCAACAGAGGTTTTATTTCCTGCAATGGTTTCGCGATGTAAAAAAGTATAACCAAGCTCATCTGTCGCGCTAAGTTCTTCGGGATTATTTTTGACAAAATCAATAAGGCTTTCTTTCATGTTTTTGCTCATTGGGTGTTCTACAAGATTTTCCGGTTTTTCTTTTTGATCTGAAACAACCTGAATATCGTTGTAATCTCCAAACTCTAAGCCCCAGGCATCGTCGTGTTCTTTTCTTTCCTCTTCACTCATTTCTGAACGCATCGCGTGTATTGTAAAGGCTCCGTAGGTTTTGCCCTGAACTGCATATAGCCAATCGCTTATTTGATTTGCCGGAATTTGTACTTCGTCGCCATTAGTAACATTGGTTAAATCGTTAGGTTGATTTACTAAGATGCCATAAATGGTTTCACCGTTAAAATTGATATCATTAATCCACATATGCTCTACTACAGTCTCACCGTCTATTTCTTGCATAAAAGCCAGTTTTACGCAGGCAACGTCCAGTCCCGGAATTATTCGGCGGTATTCCCATGATAATTCTCTCCAAAAATATTTAAAGGTTTCCTGTGCTTTTTGATACGCTTCGATCATTTTTGGATTTTCTCCGTCAGCAAAGAAGGTAGGTGTGTTTTCCATCATATATTATTTTATAGCTTTTAAAGAATTTTAAGAAAATTTAAAACGAATAAAAAACCGATTTGTTTTGCAAATCGGTTTTTTTTATCATCAAAAAAGTCAATTTAGAAATTCACATCGTCTGCAATGTTTCCACCTTGTTCTGCAGCAAATTTAGCAGCATACTCTTTTTGTTTTTCTTGTTGGTAATTGAAGAACTCGTTAATGTCTTCAGAGTTCCAGTTTTGATTTTGCTCGGTCATCCATTGCATAGCAACAGATTGGAAATCGGCTAAATTAATTCCGAAGTTTTCCAGAATCCACTGAGCACCATCAATTCCGTATTCGTAAGCCGCCTGTCTGGCTCCGGCAAGTTCTTCGTAGAAGTAACGATCCGTTCTGATTCTTTCAAGATTAGCAGCTCCCTCTTCCGAAGTTTCGGCTTTCAGATTCTCTAATTGTGGTACGGTTACATTTTCGGCATAATATTGGCCAAATAAAGTAGTAACAGTAAACGAAGTATCTTCACCCATACGCTGTGGCCAGATAGTATTTAGTTCTTCCCAAACTGCGGGTTCAAATCCCATCGCTTTGCACACTTCAAGATAATCTATTCCGGCGCTTATTTTAAGACACATTGCAGTATAAGTTCTTAAATCTACTCCATGTACTGGCTCTAGAAAAGGATTATTGTCCTCTACTTTTACAAATCCTGAAACCTGAACTCCACTGTATTTTAAAGAATTAGCATGTTCAAAACGAATCATTTGGTCTGAATCGCAGTTGTTCCATTCCGTATATACTTCTCTTCTGTAATTAAAGTAGATATTTTGAACGTCTTTTTCGTCAAGATTTTCTCCACTTGAACGTTCGTCTGTGATCCATGCTTCAGCTCTTTCCGCTACTTCATTGTCGAAATCCTCAACAGAATAATGTGTGCCGTGTAAAGTTTCGGGATCATATTCTGTTTCCTGATAGTTATCTTCATAATTATTTTCATAATTATTGCTTGAAGTTTGGGCTTCATAATTTTGATTTTCCTGTTTGTTGTCTCCGGTTAAGGCTCCAAAAAGTTTTTTAAACATTTTTCAGTTTGTTTAGGGGTTAATAAATTATAGATATTGCAATTGGTTTTGATACATTTTTTCGTTGTGTTCTTTCAAATCGGGAGTGATTTTATTCCATTCGTCGTACATGGCGCGCAAATAAATTTGATGCAGTTTTGGGGCATTTTTAATCACAAACTGTCTTTGTTCTTCAAGTTCCTCCATTTTTGCCAAAATTTGACTTAGTACTTTTTTATCGGATTCGTGAATTTTACTAAGACTTAATTCATGACGCTTATGGTATAATTCACGCTCTTTGTTATTTTCGATTTCAAAAGCTTCGTACAGATGCGCTGTTCTTTGCTCTGCCAGACCTCTGGCGATATTTTGCAGATTTCTGGCCTGTGTGCTGGGAGCAAACGTATTTTGGGTATTGCAGTACGGACACTGAATATAAGTTTCGATTAAAAAGATTTTTTCGATCTCAATATTCCCTCCGCATTGTGTGCAGTTGAATTTATTTTTGATTGCTTCAAATTCGTCCAGTATTTTTTGGTACTCAATTTCAAGATCACGCTCCTGTGTTTTTTCGATTTGTTTTCTCCAATATTCGTAGTGATCTTCAAAATCATTATAACGATCTGAACAGACGCTTCTGAAATCTGATACTAAATTGTGATGTTTGCTTAAAACAGAAATCTGGGAATTGTAATGATTGTAAACATCGATAATTTTTTCTTCATAAGTATCTCTCGCTTTTTCTCTGATATTTGATAATTGACCATTTACACCGGAATATACTCTGTGAAAAGCTCTTTTGTATAAATCATCATCACTTTGAAGAATCTCTTTCAATTCCGGAATTGCAGCAGTTGCAAATTCTTCCAGTTTGGCTTCCAGTTTTTCTAAAAAGTTAAACCATCTTTCCTGTGATTGCTGAAGCTCCGAATGCCATTCCGGAAGAGCTTCGTCTTTTTGTTTATTAAATAATCCGAACATTACTTTATAGGTTTAAATTGAATTGTCTTCTTTTTTAAGGTAAACGCCATCTGTGAGATTTACGCTCAGGAACTCAAATCCGCAGTAGGCACAATGTGTTAATCCGTCTTGTTTGGCTCTTCCTGCGCCACAATTTGGACAGTCTTTGGCATTCATTTTGGCTTCAGTCATTTCAGTTTCTCCGCCATAATTCGTTTGTTTTTGTGCATTTTCTTTAAGCCTGCTCAAAAATGAATTTATTTTTTTCTCTTCCATTACAACTGACTTAATAATTCTGTTTTCTTCGATTTAAATTCCTCTTCATCAATTAAACCGGCATCAAACAAAGATTTTAGTTTTTGAAGTTTTGAGGTCAGATCGTCTTTTATTTCTTCTTTTGAAGTCTCTTTATTCTGCTGTAGTTGATTTAAAAGAATCCCCATGCTTAAGGCATTTTGGGTTGCCTCGTGAAGTGCCGTTCCTTTATCGCCGATGGCAGTTGCAGTATTGAATTTGGTAAATTTATCCATATCGGTTACCATATTCATGTTGGTGATTTTGTCGTAATGTGCTGTTACTTCTTCCGGTAAGGTTACGCTGGTAATAACGAACTGAGTCAGCTCAATTCCGAATTGCTCGAAATAAGGTTTAAGATAAGGCTCTATTTTTTTGCCCAATTGCGTTATGTTTCCGGCAACATCCGTAACAGTTATGTTTTCGTTTGCTAAAACTTCACCAAATTTTGGAGCGACAAAATCCCGTAATTGATTTTGCAGTTCAAAAATGGTCAGCTGTCTGTAAGTTCCGGCATATTGGCGAAAGAATTTGGCAACATCTGCAATTTTAATATCAAAACTTCCAAAAGCACGTATCCTGATTTGTCCAAATTGAGGATCGTTTAGAAGAATTGGGGCAGGAGTTCCCCATTTGTTATTGATAAACTGATGCGTATTGAAAAAATAAACATCGACTTTAAACGGACTTTCAAAACCGTATTTCCAGCCTTTGAGCTTGCTTAGGACGGGAATATTTTCTGTAGACAAAGTATGAAGTCCGGGTAAATAAACATCCGCAAGCTGACCTTCGTTTAAAAGCATGACTTGCTGACTCTCGCGGACGGTTAGTTTTGCGCCGTTTTTGATTTCTTTGTCTTCATCAGCGAATTTCCACATTAGTAAATTAGGATCACTGGTAGCAGCTTCTATTATTTCTATGAAAGGTAATGTCATGAATCTCTTATTTATAAGTAATAAAAATAAGAATTATAAGACGACTACAATGTTTTTTTGTGTCAAGTTTTTAACAATTTTTCGTTTGTTAAATTTTATGACTCTGTATTGTTATCTCGACTGAAAGATGAAATCATGCAAGAAATCACGTATAGTAAAGTCCGGATCTTTGCTGATATACGATTGCGATTTGCTTCTCCTATTCATTATCGCCCGAGTCTCCCTTCGACCAAAAGGACAACGAATAGACGGAGCAAATCTGATCTACTTTCGCAAATCGGATTTTATAAAGTTTAACTTAATTTCCATTTTGTTAGAATTTCTAAAAAATCATTTTGCATACTTTCAAAATCATAAATGATTTTTTTCTTCTTAAGTTTTTCAATTGTTGTATTTAAAGAAATCAAAATATGTTCGGCTATAGCCTGTTTTTGTTTGATACAACTCAAATCACTTAATTCTTTTTCGAAATTTATTTCATTTACTATCTTCCCTTTTTGAGAATTAAAATTACCATATTCATATCGATTTCTTAGGAAATACCCGTTGCTTTCAATTTCTTGTTTTGAAAATATTTTGAGTAGTTCCGGATAAAAATCTTTTTGTTTTAATTTCAAACTTTCATCAGCGATAATATAATTTGTTTTACACGAATTATTGTCATAATAGCTATAAGAACATGAAAATACTATTTGATTAATGGTTGTACCATATTTTTCAGGTTTCATTTTTAAATCTAATTCCGGCTGAAGCTCTTTATCTATACTCTCAATGATTGATTTAGAATTTTCATAGCAATTACTAATTGACCGTGTAATCAAAATAGGATTTTTAGGAATCCAGTTTCGTTGATTGGCTAAAGTCAAATCTTGTATATCTTCTTGAATATTATATTCATTTAAAATGGTCTTTTTTTCAGATAACATTGGGCTTTCAAAATAAGAAGTTCTGCCTTTTTCCATTGTAAAGCCATCTTTTCTTTTAGACCATATTGCATCCACAAATCTTGGTTCACGAAATTTGTTTATGAAAAAGGTTTCTGGATTTCCATTAAAAAACATTCCTTTTACAGCTTGTAATGGTTCATGTTTTCCCCATCCAATTATGGCAAGGCTTTCACAAATTTTTACTGCATTGTTCCAATCACTTGCATTTTTGTATTCTGCAAATTTTAAAAACTCATTAATTAATTCTTCTCTTAATAATTTTTGGTCTTGTTTTTCTAGATATTCTTTGAGTTCTTGAAGAGTGTCTAAATTGTAAATTGAATTCATAAATAAATGTGTGTTTTATAAAACAGTAAGGTTTTTATTAAAAGTATAAAATCAGTTATTAAGATTAAGGAATTCATTTTCATAAAAAATCCGATTTACTTTTAGCAAATCGGATTTTATAAATTGAAAATTATATATAACTCTGTAAAGGCATTACATCTTTACATTGTATATTTTTACAAGTGAATTACTTCGCCGTAAGCATCAGCTACAGCTTCCATAACAGCCTCACTCATGGTTGGGTGAGGGTGGATAGATTTAAGAATTTCATGACCTGTAGTTTCAAGTTTACGGGCTACAACTGCTTCAGCAATCATATCGGTAACACCTGCACCAATCATGTGGCATCCTAACCATTCTCCGTATTTAGCATCGAAGATTACTTTTACGAATCCGTCTGGAGTTCCGGCAGCTTTTGCTTTTCCTGAAGCTGAGAATGGGAATTTACCAATTTTTAATTCGTATCCTTTTTCTTTAGCTTGTTTTTCAGTTAAACCTACAGAAGCGATTTCTGGAGTTGCATACGTACAACCCGGAACGTTTCCGTAATCGATTGGGTCTACGTGTAAACCTGCAATTTTTTCTACACAGTTAATTCCTTCAGCAGAAGCCACGTGAGCTAAAGCTTGTCCTGGAGTAACATCTCCAATTGCATAATATCCAGGGATATTAGTTGCATTGTAAGCGTTTACTAAGATTTTATCTCTGTCAACAGCGATTCCAACTTCTTCTAAACCGATGTTTTCAATGTTAGTTTTGATTCCAACTGCCGAAAGTACGATGTCAGCTTCAAGAACTTCTTCACCTTTTGCAGTTTTAACAAAAGCTTTTACTCCCGCACCTGTTGTATCAATACGTTCAACAGATGAGTTGGTCATTACTTTAATTCCGGCTTTTTTCAAAGATCTTTCAAATTGCTTTGAGATATCTTCGTCTTCTACAGGAACTACATTTGGCATAAATTCTACAATAGTAACATCAGTTCCCATTGAGTTGTAGAAGTGAGCGAACTCAACTCCAATTGCTCCTGAACCTACAATAATCATAGATTTTGGCTGAGTTGGTAAGGTCATTGCCTGACGGTAACCAATTACTTTTACGCCATCTTGTGGTAAGTTTGGTAACTCACGAGAGCGAGCACCAGTTGCGATGATAATATGATCAGCGCTATATTCAGTAACTTTATTGTCTTTGTCTGTAACGTCAAGTTTTTTACCTGGTTTTAGTTTTCCAAAACCTTCAATAACGTCAATTTTGTTTTTTTTCATTAAGAATTGAACTCCTTTGCTCATTCCTTCAGCAACACCACGGCTACGTTGAACCACTGCCGGGAAATCTTTGTCGAACTCAGAAACTTTCAATCCGTAGTCAGAAGCATGTTTTAGATAATCAAAAACCTGAGCTGATTTTAATAATGCTTTTGTTGGGATACATCCCCAGTTTAAACATACACCACCTAAGTTTTCCTTTTCAACTACAGCTACTTTAAAGCCTAATTGTGAAGCTCTAATAGCTGTTACATATCCACCGGGACCACTTCCTAAAACAATAACGTCGTATTTCATTTTTTTGGTTTTTAGTATTTATTATCGAAAATGAAGTTTAATTCCGAAACTCATTTATCGATTTTCTCTTTTGTTATTTGTGCTTGCGAATTTAAGGATTTATTTTAAAAAATACTCTAAAATTTCTTTTCACCCTTGCCGAATTTGATCTTTTCACACAGATATTGAGAAAAGTTATAGAAAAGAATAAAGTTTAATTGGTATTTTATTTTTTTTTAATAACAAAGTAGAGAAAGATGGATCATTAATTTGTAACAAAAAAAAAACACATTTTATTTTTTAAAATGTGTTTTTTAGTGAAATAGGAGAATACTTATTTAATGATGATTTTTTTAACGGTGTGTGCTTCAGGGTTTTCGATAAAGATGTAGTAAACTCCTTTGGCTACTCCTTTTAAATCGATATAGTTTTCCTGAGTATCTGCTTTTAAGGATATTACTTTTACAAGTTTACCCAAACTATCATAGATCGTTGCTTTTGTTAATGAAACGTTTGTAATGTATAACTCGCCCTGAGATGGATTTGGATAAATATTGATGTTGTTAAAAATCTGCTCATTTGTTTTTAAAGTACTACAAGTGGCTGAATAAGTTGTAATTGCATCTTTTGCATCTGTCCAGGAAGCAGTTGAGAAAGAAGGATTGTCGACTTTTATACAAGTTAAGTGAGCATTGTTTTTTAAATTTAAGCTTACTAAAATACCGTTGTTTCCATTTTGTAAATTCAAATCGGTTAGAAGGTTATTGGAACAGTTTACTTCTGTCAGATTATTGTTTTTTGATAAATCAAGACTTGACAGCTGATTGTTCGAACAGTTAAATTTTGTTAACAAAGTATTGTTCGACACATCTAAAGTTGTCAGCCTGCTAGGGGTTGAAGTTGATTTTTTGATAATGATCTGTATTCCATTGCAATAAAATTCTTTTAATAATTTATTTTTAGAAACATTAACACTCGTTAATGGATTGTTTGAAACATCCAGATAGTTTAACTGAGTGTTATTCGACATGTCAACTGTAGTGATTAAATTTCCTTTACAGATAAATTTCTCTAAAGCAGTGAAGTTTTCAATTCCTTTTAAATCCGAGATGTTTGAATTTGAAATGTCTAAAACTTTAATATTAGCAATACTGGAGGTGGCGACTTTTCCATTTTTTCCGTCAGTGTCAATACCTGCAGCAATTAGAAAATCTTCAAAATTAGGATCTGTTATCAAGGTACTATTGTTGCAATCTTCGCTAAATTTTGCCTTTGGATCTTTTCTTGTGGACCATTTCTCGTCTGAATAATAAGCATTATCAACCTGAATACAAGTTAAATCAGGGTTGTTTCTAAAATCTATTCTATATAAAATAAAATTAGGATCAGAGCCTTGAAAAGGATCAAACATATAATTATAACCATTTTTTAGGTTCAGACTTACCAGTTTGTTGGATTCACATTCAAGCGACCTTAAATTTTTATTTTTAGAAACGTCCAGGTTCGTAAGCAGGTTGTTAGCACAATCTAATGTCCCAAGCTTAGTGTTTACGGATACATCTAAGCTAGTTAATTTATTCTTGTCACAGTATAAAGAGGATAAATCTAAATTTTTTGAAACATTAAGATCGGTGATTAAGTTCGAATTACAATCAAATGAATTCAGTAAGGGATTGTTTGAAATATCTATACTTGTTATCTTATTTTGGTAGACTAACAATCTTGTTAATGCGGTATTTTTTGAAACGTCTATTGATGTTAATTGATTTGTATTGCATATTAGCGACGTTAAAGCAGTATTATTTGAAACATCCAGCACGGTATATTTATTGTGTCCGGCCCACAGTTCAGTTAATTTTGTATTCGAACGGATGTTTAAGTCAGAAATTTGATTTCCGGTACAACTTAATGATGTTAATTGAGTATTTTTTGATACATCTAAATTTGAAATCTGGTTGTATCCAAGATCTAGTTTAGTTAATGCTTTATTATTTGTAACATCTAAGCTTGTTAACTTATTGGACCCACATTGTAAAGAGGTTAAGTTTGTATTTGAGCTTACATTTAAAGTGCTCAGGTTATTGTAATAACAATTTAAATCAACTAATGCAGTATTTTTCGATACATCTAAAGCTGTTACGAGATAATTATTGTTACAATCCAATGTAGTTAAATGGATATTTTTCGTAACATCCAGAGCTTTTAAAGTATAATTTGCTTGACATTTTAATGATGTTAAAGCGGTAAAGTCTTCTAGACCGGTCAAATCTGTAATATTACTTAGGGAGACATCTAAAGACGTTACGGTGTTAACACTAGAGGTTAATACTCTTCCGTCAGGAGTTCCTGAATCAATTCCCAATTTAATCAATTTGTTTTCGAAATTACTGTCAGGAATAAGCGTGTATAAATTACTCTGGCATTCGTTTGAGTAATTGGCAGAAGCATCTTTAGCAGCAGACCAGTTTGCAGTAGCATTTACGGCATTATCAACCTGAATACAAGTTAAATTAGGATTTGCCTTAAAGTCTATGCTTTGTGCTGCAATCAATTGGTTGCGGCCGTTTTTTAGATTTAAACTTGTTAAAGTCGAATTGTTACAAAATAGCCCAACCATTACCGGATTAGAGGAAATATCCAGTGCCGTAAGTTTTGTGTAGTGAGCGCTTAGGTAACGTAAAGTTGGAATTTTGGAAATATCAAGCTGTGTAATGTAATTATTACTGATGTCAAGATTATCCAGTTTTGTGTTTTTAGAAACATTAATTGCGGTCAATTTATTAACGTTACAGCTTAAAGAAATTAGCAATGGATTATTGGTAACATCCAGATTTGTAATTTTGTTGAATGAGACATCGAGAACAGTCAGTTTTGTGTTTTTTGAAACATCAATTGTAGTCAGTTTTCCATTTCCGCCCGTATCCATGTGTCCAAAATTTCCATGACAAATTAACCATTGGAGTGCTGTAAAATCTTGTATTCCGGTTAGATCAGCAATGGTTGCATTGGTTCCTAAATCTAATTTTGTTACCGAAGAAACCTTTGAAGTCAGTACTTTTCCATCCGGAACTCCCGAATCAATTCCTAAGGAAATAAGAGCATTTTCGAAATTGCTGTCAGGAATAAGGGTGTATGGACCAGTCTGACATTCATTTGAGTAATTGGCAGAAGCATCTTTAGCAGCAGACCAGTTTGCAGTAGCATTTACGGCATTATCAACCTGAATACAAGTTAAATTAGGATTTTGCTTAAAGTTTATGCTTTGCGCTGCAATCAATTGGTTTTGTCCATTTTTTAGATTTAAACTTGTTAAAGTCGAATTGTTACAAAATAGCCCAACCATTACCGGATTAGATGAAATATCCAGTGCCGTAAGTTTCGTGTAATCAGTACTTAGGTGACGTAAAGTTGGAATTTTAGAAATATCAAGCTGTGTAATATGATTACTGCTGATGTCAAGATTATCCAGTTTTATATTTTGAGAAACGTCAATTTTTGTTAGTTTATTTACGCTGCACTTTAATGAAATCAGTAACGGATTCTTAGATACATCTAAAGCTGTAATTTTATTGTACGAGATGTCAAGAACAGTTAGTTTTGTGTTTTTAGTAACGTCAATAGTAGTCAAATTTCCATTTCCGCCTGTATCCATGTGTCCAAAATTTCCACGGCAAATTAACCGTTCAAGTGCTGTAAAATCTTGTATTCCTGTTAGATCTGTAATAGTAGTATTGGTTCCTAAATCTAATTTTGTCACCGAAGAAACGTTTGAAGTCAGTACTTTTCCGTCCGGAACTCCTGAATCAATTCCTAAGGAAATAAGAGCATTTTCGAAATTACTGTCAGGAATAAGGGTGTATGGACTAGTCTGACATTCATTTGAGTAATTGGCAGAGGCATCTTTAGCAGCAGACCAGTTTGCAGTAGAGAATACTGCATCATCAACCTGTATACAAGTTAAATTTGGATTTCCTGTAAAGGTTATACTCTGCGGTACAATTAATTGGTTTTTACCATTTCTTAGATTTAAACTGGTCAAAGCCGAACTTCTACAAAATAATCCAACCAATGCCGGATTAGAGGAAAGATCTAATGCGGTAAGTTTAGTAGATTCGGCAGTCAGAAAACGTAAAGTTGGAATTTTTGAGACATCAAGTGTAGTAATTTGATTACTGCCTACATCAAGATCATCCAGTTTTGTGTTTTGAGAAACATCAATTGCTGTTAATTTATTTACACTACATCTTAAGGAACGCAGTAATGGGTTATGCGTTACATCTAAATGGGTAAGTTGATTAAAAGAGCATTCAAGAATCGTTAGATTTGTATTCTTGGAGACATCAAGTGTTTTTAGTTTTCCGTTTCCGCCATCACCTGCGCGACCAGTATTTCCTTGGCAAACCAGCCACTCAAGGGCTTTGAAATCTTGTATTCCGGTCAGATCTGTAATGGTTGTATTGGTTCCTAAATCTAATTTCGTGACAGAAGAAACTTTTGAAGTCAGGATTTTTCCATCCGGAACTCCTGCATCGATTCCTAAAGTTATAAGTGCATTTTCAAAGTTGCTGTCGGGAATCATTGTAAACGCATCATTTACACATTCGGTTGTATAATTTGTGGCAGCATCTTTGGCAGTAGACCAGTTTGCAGTAGCATTTACGGCATTGTCGACCTGAATACAGTTTAAATTTGGGTTTCCCTTAAAGTTTATATCTTGTGCTGAAATTAATTGGTTATTTCCATTTTTTAAATTTAAACTTCTTAAATCGGAATTGTTACAAAACAATCCAACCATTGCGGGATTAGAAGAAACATCTAGTGAAGTAAGTTTTGTGTTGTCAGCTCTCAGGTAACGCAAAGTTGGAATTTTGGAAACGTCGAGTTGAAAAATAGAATTGCTGCTTACATCAAGATAGTCCAGATTAACATTTTTAGTAACATCAATTTTATCAAATCTATTGACGTTACATTTTAACGAAACCAGTAAAGGATTTTTGGTGACATCTAAATTTATAAGCTGGTTATAGGAGCAGTCCAGAGTGGTCAGGTTTACGTTTTTAGAAGTATCAAGAATTTTTAATTTTCCGTTCCCTCCGTTGATTACCTGACCTGTATTTCCACGACAAATTAGAGTCTGAAGTGCTGTAAAGTCTTGTATTCCGGTTAGATCTGCAATAGTTGTATTAATTCCTAAATCTAGTGTAGTTACAGTAGAAACGTTTGAAGTTAAAACTTTTCTGTCAGGAGTTCCTGAATCAATTCCTAAAGCAATAAGAGCATTTTCGAAATCTGTATCAGGTATTACAGTATAATTAGGGCAGTCGGTAGAATAACTTGTTTGAAGATCCTTTATGTATTCCCAATTCATACTGGAGTACAATACATTATCAACTTGTATGCATAACAACTGTGAATTGTGTGTAAAAATTAGATTGTTGATATTTAAAGACTTATTGTTGCCGTTTTTTATATTTAGATTTACAAGATTGTTAGATTTCAAATTAACATTTTTAAGCTCTTTCTGTTTAGAAAGATCCAAAGTAGTTATTCGGTTGTTTTCGCAATATAGATCTATTAAACCAGTGTTATCGGAAATAGTAAGACTTTTAATCCTGTTATTATTGCAGTTAAGTTCAGTAAGTAAGGTATTGCTGCTAAGGTTTAAAGTATTCAATATGTTATCTGAACAATACAGTCCCTTAAGTCTTAAATTTTTAGAAGTGTTTAAAGAACTCAGTTTGTTTTTAGAACAATTTAACTGTGTTAGAAAAGTATTTTGGGATATATCCAAATAATTTATTTCATTGGATTGGCAGTCTAAATTTTGCAGGCGGGGGTTTTTACTAACATCTAAACTTTGTATTTTATTCGAATGACAAATCAAAGTAGAAAGTTTAGGATTATTAGGAAAGTCTAAACCGATTATTTCATTGTTGGAACAAATTAAAGTCTCAAGATTAGTAAAAGCATGAAGTCCTCTAAGACTTTTAATAGAACTGGAACTTATATCCAAAGAAGTAACAGATGAAATGTTTGAAGTTAGCACTTTTCCATCGAGAATGGTATCCAATCCGAGAGAGATTAGTTTTTGTTCGAAATTTTGATCAGGGATTAAAGTAGTTTGTGCAAAAGCAGATAAACTGAGTAAACACAGTAAGATAAGTAGTTTTTTCTTCATAAAATTATCTTTGAATTTGGTATGCAAGTTTACAATTAATAAAAGTATTAATCCTATTATTCTGCCTTTTTTGATTCTGAATTTTAATGTTTTGTTGTGAAGATGTTCTAAATGCTTAAAAATGAAGGATTTGTTTATTGATGGTTATGCAAAAAAAAGGAGCCCCTTTTTAAGAAGCTCCAGATAATGATAATAATAGAATGAATTTTTTTAGGTATCAGACCTTAATATGGCCCCAGTTTTCACCGCTGGCGATACGTCGTATTTGCATTTCGCTAACGCCAAATTGTTTGGCAATCATTTTCAGACGTGTTTTTTGTTCCGGGCGTGCGAGGATTTTTTTGATTAACATGACTTTGGTAGTCGTTAATTTTCTTCCGTCGGCTTTTAAATTGTGCTCAATCAGATTCTTTTTTGCCTGAATCACATGCGGACTTTTACGGCTGTGCGCCATCATTTCGGCTTTTGTTGCCCAGCATAAATTTTTTACATCGTCGTTGTTGCGGTTGTAATCCAGATGGAGTACATACGTTTGTTCTTCTGATTCTTTTGGAATGAAATAATGAGCGACTAATTTGTACAGAAAAAGATATTTATTGACAATTTTGTCACCATCTTTAACCTTAAATCTAAAAGTAGGATAACCATCGCTTAAACCGCCTTTTAGAATACGTCCGTTTTGAATTTCATCTGTAAAACTAATGAGTCGGCCTTTGTTTGAAATAGCATATTTAAGTTGTAATGAGGCGTTTATTTCTATTTCTTTGAATTCTTCGTTTGGATAAAATCTATTTTGTGGCATTTTCTTTTGCATTTGAATTTTGTCTCTCAAAGATAAATAATTCAAAAAAAAGACTGCTATCCTAAAGTCTGTGAATCAGTAGATTTATGATTCTTATAACGCTATTTTAACTTTTTTAAGAACTTTTTTAGCATTTTGAAATCTAGTTCGCTACAGCAAATTGGGAGTCGTACAGGTTTTTATAATAACCGTCGGTTTTAAGGAGTAATTCCTGATGCGTTCCTTGCTCTACGATCAGACCTTTATCCATCACAACGATTTTGTCGGCATTTACAATCGTAGCCAATCGGTGTGCGATGATGATCGAAGTTCTTCCTTTGGTAATCGTTTCGGTAGCACGCTGAATGAGTTCTTCAGAATAGGTGTCTATTGAAGACGTTGCTTCATCCAGAATTAAAATACTCGGATTACTGACATATGATCTTAAAAAAGCAATTAACTGACGCTGTCCGGACGAAAGCATAACCCCTCGTTCTTTTACATCAAAATCATAATTATCCGGCAGACTCATAATGAAATCGTGCACGCCAATTTTCTTAGCAGCCTCTAAAACCTGATCACGACTAATTTCGGGATTGTGTAAAGTGATATTGTTATAAATCGTATCGGCAAACAAAAAAACATCCTGCAAAACCACGGCAATTTGTTTTCGAAGCGAGGCCAGCGTGTAATTTTCGATATTATGACCGTCAATGCAAATTGTACCGCTGTTAATTTCGTAAAAACGATTCAGTAAATTGATGATAGTAGATTTTCCTGCTCCGGTTGAACCTACAATAGCGACAGTTTGACCTGAAGCGACAGATAAATCAATTCCTTTTATGACTTCTTCTTCCGGAATATAACTGAAACGCACGTCTTTAAATTCAATACTTCCTTCAAAAATTGGAGCTTCAATTGTTCCGGTATCCTGAATATGATCCTGAGTATCGATGATATCAAAAACACGATTGGCAGCAATCATCCCTAATTGCATCTCGTTGAATTTATCTGCAATCTGTCGTAATGGATTGAACAGCATTCCGATAAACATCGTATAGGAAAACAAATCTCCGAAAGTTGTAAAATGATCTCCGTTCAGGATCTTGAATCCACCATAAACGACCACTACTCCTAAGGTAATAGAAGAGATAATATCGGCAATAGGGAAAAATATCGAGTTGTATAAAATAGTTTTGATCCAGGCAACTCTGTGTTTGTTATTGATTTCTTTAAAATTATCGGCTTCAATTTGTTCGCGATTGAAAAGCTGTACGATTTTCATTCCTGTAACACGTTCCTGTACAAAAGAGTTCATATTGGCAATCTGCGTGCGGACTTCTTCGAAAGCGACCTGCATTTTACGTTGGAATATTCGGGTGATATACACCAGAATCGGCATGGCAACGACTACGATCCATGTTAATTTCCAGTTCATATAAAACATAAAAATAAGGACTACAAGCATTTTCATTAAATCACTAATGATCATAAAAAGTCCCTGACTGAAAATTCGGGCAATTGATTCAATGTCTGAAACAGATCTTGTGACCAATTGTCCTACCGGAACCAGATCAAAGTACTTCATTCTGAAACTTAGTATGTGTTTAAAAAGTTTGGTACGAATGTCCTTTACGATATCCTGTCCAAGCCAGTTGGCCCAATAGACAAAATAGAATTGGGAGAAAACTTCCATTAAAAGAACCGCTCCCATTAACATGATATAAAGAAGTAAACCTTCTTTGTCGTGTGTCTTGATATAGCCGTCGACCGTTTGTTTTAGCAAATAGGGGCGAAGGGCTGCAAAAATAGAAAGAGATACAGCAAAAATAATAACGCCGTAGTAGCGCCATTTATAGGGTTTGGTATATTTTAAGATTCGTTTGAATAATCCGGTATCAAATGCTTTTGCTTTCATTTATTTTTTTTAATGCTTTAAGCTATAAGCTTTAGGCAATAGGCTTTCACTTCATGGTTAAAGCCTATTGCTTACGGCTTAAAGCGTACAGCTATAAGTAATCGTAGTCAATTTCGGTTAAATACAATCCGTGTGCCGGTACCGAAAATCCGGCTTTTTCTCTGCTTTTGCTGGCGATGATCGTTTCAAAATCAGTTAGGGAAATTTTATGCAAGCCAATATTTACTAGTGTTCCAACAATTGAGCGAACCATATTTCTAAGAAAACGATTGGCCGAGATGGTAAAAATAAGCTTATGGTTTTCTTGCTTCCAATACGCCTCAAAAACCGTGCAATCAAAAGTATTGACATCGGTATTTACTTTCGAAAAGCATTGGAAATCGGTATGGTTCAGTAGAATTTTTGCAGCTTCATTCATCAAAGCTACATCCAGTTTTTGATTAAAATACCAGCTCAATTCTTGTAAAAAAGGATTTTTGATCGTGTTGATGTGGTATTCGTAGGTTCTTTTAGTAGCATCAAATCGGCAATGAGCGTCATCGTGAACGAGAAGAATATTAAAAATAGCAATGTCTTTTGGTAAATAGGAGTTGAGTTTGTGTATTAAATTTGGAATATCCAACGGAGTTTCAATATCAAAATGCCCGTACATCTCTTCCGCATGAACACCTGTATCGGTTCTTCCGGCACCCATTACGCTTATAGGAGTGTTCAATAAAATGGAAAGTGCTTTGTTTAAAGTTTCCTGAACAGAAGAGGCATTGGGCTGAAATTGCCAGCCATGATAATTAGTTCCGTTATAAGCAAATTGAATAAAATATCTCAAGGTAAAGGTGCAAAGGTTTTGAGATACAAAGGTACAAAGGTTTTTTTAAAAAAGATGTTAAGGTTCTGAGATACTAAGATGCTAAGATTCTAAGGAACTAAGTTTTTGGTTTGATAGGTTCAAAGGAGCAAAGGAGCAGAGGAGCAGAGGTTTCTTTGTTAGATAAGAATAATTGAAAGAGTCTTAGAATAACTTAGTCTCATAAGTGTCTTAGCTTCTCAGAACCTTAGCTTCTTAGTTCCTTAAAAAAAAACCTCTGTTTCTTTGTAGCTATGCGCCTCTGGACCTATGAAGAAACTGTTAAAACCCAAAATACCAACCGCAGTTAACAAACTTAAAAATCGTGTCAGAAATTGACAATTCTAACGATGGAGAAGAAATCGAATTTTAAGTTTTTTAAGTAAATATTAATAAGAGTTAAATTTTAAAATTTTTCATTTTAACAGGAAGTATTTCTCCTATGTTTGTAATACTAAAATATTAAAACTATGAATGAAATTATTTCTTATTGGTGGATAATTTTAATCTTATTTGCCATTGTTTTTTACAAATTTATTTTGCGTGTATTTTTCGGAATGGTTATGGTTCCGGAAAATAAAATTGGTTTGGTAACCAAGAAATTTGTTTTGTTCGGAGCTGATAAATCGCTTCCCGATGGGCGTATTATTGCTACAAAAGGAGAAGCCGGTTATCAGGCGCAAACACTTGCTCCGGGTTTGTATTGGGGAATGTGGATCTGGCAATATTCAATTGATATGAACGGATTTACGGTTATTCCCGAAGGTAAAATAGGATTGGTTTTAAGTAAAGACGGGCAGGAGATTCCAACCGGAAGAATCCTGGCAAGAAGAGTGGACAGTGATAATTTTCAGGACGCTACTTCTTTTTTGAACAATGGCGGACAAAAAGGACGTCAGACCGCATTTATTACAACAGGATCGTATCGTATTAATACCTTTTTGTTTGAAATTATAATTGCAGATCAGATCAAGATTTATGAGAATATGATTGGTATTGTGACCGCTCTTGACGGAGAGCCTATTCCGCAGGGACAAATCGCCGGGAAGTTTGTCGAAGGACATAATAATTTTCAGGACTTCGATCAATTTTTGGACAAAGGCGGAAATCGTGGTCTGCAGCCTCAGGTAATGCTGGCAGGATCGTACTACATTAATACGTGGGGAATCTTAATCGAACAAAACCCGATGACGGATGTACCAATCGGATATGTTGGTGTGGTGATTTCTTATATTGGAGAAGACGGTCAGGATGTTACGGGTGATACTTTTAAACATGGAAATATTGTTTCAAAAGGACAGCGAGGTGTTTGGATGGAGCCTTTTGGACCGGGGAAATATGCCCTGAACAA
Source organism: Flavobacterium sp. N502540 (assembly GCF_025947365.1). NCBI lineage: Bacteria > Pseudomonadati > Bacteroidota > Flavobacteriia > Flavobacteriales > Flavobacteriaceae > Flavobacterium > Flavobacterium sp. N502540. The sequence continues at coordinate 94,249 of NZ_CP110012.1, read as the reverse complement.
ATACACGACCAAACTGGAGCCCGTGCCAACAACTAATTTAGTTTTAAACTGGGCAAATGCCCGTAGTGAATCGCATGATTTAGATAAAAACCTGTCTACCATTACAGTTCGTTCGAAAGACGGTTTTCCTTTTAATCTTGACGTAGCGCAGATTATCCACGTACCGGCAAATGAAGCCCCAAAAGTAATTGCGCGTTTTGGAAGCATGAACAATCTGGTCTCTCAGGTTTTAGAGCCTACAATTGGTAACTATTTCAGAAACTCGGCTCAGGACAGTGATGTAATTTCTTTCTTAAGTACCAGAAAAGAACGTCAGGAATCTGCTAAGAATCACATAAAATTAGTACTTGACGAGTATAATGTTAATGCTGTTGATACATTGATTGGAGATATTGTTCCGCCGGATTCGCTGATGAAAACCTTAACGGACAGGAAGTTGGCTGAAGAAGAACAAAAAACATATCAAACCCAAAGAATGGCTCAGGAACAGCGTCAGGGAATGGAAAAAGAAACGGCAATTGCAGATATGCAGAAAGAGATTGTGCGCGCTTCGCAAAGTGTTGAAATTGCACAACGTACTGCCGATGCGACCGTTAAGAAAGCAGAAGGTGACGCTACCAGTTTAAAACTGAATGTGAACGCTGAAGCCGAAGCAACTAAAATGCGTGCAAATGCTGAGGCAGAAGCAACGAAAGCAAGAGCAGGTGCACAGGCGGAAGCGACCAAACTGAATGCAAGTGCCGAGGCAGAGCGTATCTCAAAAACCGGTTTGGCCGAAGCAGAGAAAATTATGGCTGTTGGTAAATCGACAGCAGAATCATACCAATTGCAAGTTAGTGCGATGGGTGGGGATAATTTTACCAGATACAAAGTCACCGAAGAAATTGGTAAAGGAAATATCAAAGTAATTCCAGATGTACTAATCTCCGGAAATGGCGGCTCTGATGGTTCTATTAGTGGTTTACTTGGGTTGAAACTCATGGAAATGATGGATACCAAAGATTTAAAAGAAACAAAATCACCCAAAAAAGGATAATAAGTTATAGTCCTGAAAGGTGAGTGTGTTTTTTATTGGAACACATAATATCTAATAAATCCGATTCGTTTTTTTACGAGTCGGATTTTTTTTTTATTGTAAAATGTGAAATGTAAAGAAACTTAGGACCTTGACACCTTAGTATCTTAGTTTCTCAGCACCTTAGCACCTTTTAAAAAAAACCTTTGTACCTTTGTTTCTTTGAACCTTTGTACCTTCGAATGAAAAAAATTCTTCTCCTTTCCGATACCCACAGTCATATTGATGATACTATTTTAAAATATGTAGCTCAGGCCGATGAAGTCTGGCATGCCGGAGATATTGGTGATCTGAATGTTACGGATACAATCAAAAAGTTAAAGCCTCTGCGATGTGTATATGGTAATATTGACGATGCACAGGCGAGATTAGAATTTCCTTTGCACAATCGGTTTTTATGTGAGGATGTTTCTGTGTGGATTACACATATTGGCGGATATCCGGGAAAGTATAATCCCAATATAAGAGAAGAGATGGCGTCGAATCCGCCTAAATTATTTATCTGTGGACATTCACATATACTGAAAGTTATGTTCGATAAAAAAAATAACCTGCTACACATGAATCCCGGAGCGGCCGGGAAAAGCGGATTTCATCAGGTTCGAACTATGTTACGTTTTGTAATTGACGGTGATAAAATAAAGGATCTGGAAATAGTTGAAATTGGTAAAAAGTAAAACTAAATTAAAAGGGTAGCGGAACCTTAATTTTAACAGTGGTTCCTTCGTTTGCCTTTGAAGTGATTGAGATGCTTCCTTTGTATTTTTTGATTCTCGCCCTGATTCGGTTAATACCAAAACCTTCAAAATTGTTTAGTCTTTGGGTTTCAAAACCCTTTCCGTTGTCCTGAATTACAATAATAAACTGATTGTTTTTTTCGGATAGGGAAATCCTGGCTTTTTGGGCATCACTGTGTTTTATAATGTTATTGAAAAGTTCCGAAACAATAAAGTAAAGTTTCATTTCAAATTTTTCAATGTATCTTTTTTCTGTTGAAATGGTGCTCGAAAATTTAAAATTTATATGAGAATTCGAGTTTCTTTCGCATAGATCTTCCAAAGCATAAATTAACCCGAAACGAACCAGTAGTGTAGGGACCAAGTCGTGTGACATATCTCGTAAAAGATCGTGTGCTTCCTGTAGAATAGATTTTGCTTTCTGAATTTCGTCCGATTTTATATCGTTTTGTGTTGTAAAAGTTTTTAAATGCAGTTCAACAGAAGATAATAAAGAATTAATGTTGTCATGTAAAAACGATGCAATTTTTTTACGTTCAACTTCCTGGCTGTCAATGCCGGCATTAATTACATCCAGTAATATTTTTTGCTTGGCATCTTTTCGTTTAATTTTTTGTCTCAGTCTGCTGTTTTGGTAGAAGAAATAAAACAAAAAGAACAAGAGGATTATCATTACGATTGATAGACTTATAATTTGTTTGTTTCTTATTTTCTCAGGAAGACAAGTATTATTTTTTTCTGTATTTCCGATAACTGCATGTGTGTTATTTTCTGAAACTGTTTTCTCCTGAGCAACAGTAGTATGGCTGTTGAAAGTAATTAAAAGAATGAAAAATGTAAAGTATCTGAAAAAGGGCATAGTAACAGGTGTTTTCTTAGAATGATCAGGAATTTATCAAATTATTTTTCAAGGCATATTTTACCAAGCCAATAGAACCTTTTATCTGCAGTTTTTTCATGATGTTTTTTCGGTGTGTTTCGACCGTATTTGTACTGATAAAGAGCTGTTCACTAATTTCTTTTCCACTGTATTCTAATGCAATTAAAGTGATAATTTCGATTTCGCGGGCGCTTAGAATTGGGTTGTCTACTTTGATATTTTTGTTGAGTTTTGGATTGTTATGAGAGAAAATATTAAAGATTTTTTCTCTAACGGCATCACAATAATATTCCTGTCCCTGATAAACGGCTTCTACGGCTTCTATAATATTTTCTCCGGCGCATTTTTTTGTGAGATAACCTTTTACCCCCAGTTTCATTACTTCTTTGATAATTTTCAGATCGTCATAGCTGGAGAGAATGATGATTTTACATGGAACATTTTTTTGCTGAAGTTCTTTAACTACCTCGATCCCGTCTTTTTTAGGCATACTAATGTCCAGAATCAGGATATGGGGATTGTTTAGAGTAATATCTTCATAAACAGTATTGCCATCGTATGATTTGCCTACTACTTCAAAATTTTCAACCGTCTGCAGTAAGTTGCTAAGGCCATCAATAAGTACCTGATGATCATCGGCCAGGTGTATTCTTATTTTATCTTTCATAATTATTTGGGGAACTGAAATGCAAATAAATGAAAAAATATCTTACAAAGTTTCTTTTTAAGTTTCTTTTGGCTGTTATACAGGAAATTGCAGAAAATTTGGGGCACAAAAAAACCCGAATTTAAAATTCGGGTTCTCTTCGCACAAAAAAATTAAGTTTATAGGTTTACCTCAAACGGTCTACAGATTTTACAAGATCTTCATCCTTTTTGATGGCCTTATTAGCTAAAACTAATAATACGATAGCAACAATAGGTAGAAACATCCCAATACCTTTCTCTGATACAATGGTAGTAGTATCTCCAGATAAATTTAGAGAACGATATACAAATAATCCCAATAAAATTAAATTTAATATTATGTTCAGTCTGCCCATTACAAACTGATTTTGTCTTTTTTTGTATGAAATAATACTAATAATAGAAAGCATTGTACTTAGACCTAATAGTATCGTGTAAAACTTATCCTGCATAAAGTAAAAAGGCTTACCATTGTTTAAGGTCCAAAGCGGAGTGAAAAACAGTAATACCCCCGTAATTAAAAAGGTAAGAATTAAATATACAGTCTGAATTCTTTGTATCATGGTCTAAAATTGTTTTACAAAAATATATTTTCTTTTTTTAAAATACTATTGTATGATTAAATTTTATTCGTATTATTGCATCATAATACCGTAAGCACTTCATACTGCGGTCAATCGAAAAAAAATATCTACCTATTCTTTTTTACAATATTTCCGTTAAAATAATTAAATTCATAGAACATTCATGTTTGATATTTCTGCATTAAAAGAAATGAAGCTTTCTGAGCTTCAAGAAATAGCTAAGTTAGCTAAAACTATAAAGTTTAATGGCGTTAAAAAAGAGACTTTAATAAGTCAGATTTTAGCACATCAGGAAGCGACTGTAGCGCCGCCGGTTAATCCTGTGGCAGAAGCGGAAATAGTTGATGAAAAACCGAAAAGAGCAAGAATTGTTCCGGCTAAAAAAACAGCAGTAAATAAGAATGCACCGGTTCTGGAATTTGATAAAGCAGAGGAAGCTCCTGAAAAAGCGGAAGCTCCGATAGCAGTAACTAAAACTTCGGCTATTAAAGCAAATCCTAAAGCAAATCCGAAGATAAAAGGAAATGCTGCAGTAAAAGAAACAGCAGAAGTAAAGAGTGTTGAAGCAACACCGGAAGTTCAGGAAAATATTGAGAATACTGAAAGTACTGAGAATACTGAAAATGAAGCAATCGATAAAAAAGGACCAAAAATTGTAAAGTTTAGTAAATCGGCTTACGAGAAAAAGGTTGCTTTGAAAAAAGAAAAGGAAGCTACGAAAGAAGCAGCTCCGGAAAATGAAGTGATAGCAGAAGTTGCTACTGCTGAAAAAACAGAAGCACCGGTTCAAACCAAGAAGATTAATCCGAACCAGAATAAAAATCAAAATCAGAATCCCAACCAAAACCCAAATCAGAATCCAAATTCTAATCAAAACGGGAATGGAAACAATGGGAATCAAAATCCAAATCATAAAAATAAAAAGAATAATTTCAGAGATTCAGACTTTGAGTTTGATGGAATTATCGAAAGTGAAGGTGTTCTTGAAATGATGCCGGATGGTTACGGATTTTTACGTTCATCAGATTATAATTATTTAGCCTCTCCCGATGATATTTATTTATCAACATCACAAATCAGATTGTTCGGTCTTAAAACCGGAGATACTGTAAAAGGAGTAGTTCGTCCTCCAAAAGAAGGCGAAAAGTTTTTCCCTCTTGTTCGTGTACTTAAAATTAATGGTCATGATCCGCAAGTTGTTCGTGACAGAGTTTCTTTTGAACATCTTACCCCGGTTTTCCCTTCTGAAAAATTTAAATTAGCCGAAAAAGGCAGTTCAGTTTCAACCCGTATTATCGATTTGTTTTCTCCAATAGGAAAAGGACAGCGTGGTATGATTGTCGCTCAGCCTAAAACGGGAAAAACAATGTTGCTAAAAGACATTGCAAACGCAATCGCTGCCAACCATCCCGAAGTTTATCTTATTGTTCTTTTGATTGATGAGCGTCCTGAGGAGGTTACTGATATGCAGCGTAGTGTAAGAGGAGAAGTTATTGCTTCTACTTTCGACAGAGAACCACAAGAACACGTGAAGATTGCGAATATCGTTCTTGAAAAAGCAAAACGTTTGGTAGAATGCGGACACGATGTGGTTATTTTACTCGATTCGATTACCCGTTTAGCAAGAGCTTACAATACCGTTCAGCCTGCTTCAGGTAAAGTTTTAAGTGGTGGTGTTGATGCCAATGCATTGCAAAAACCAAAACGTTTCTTCGGAGCTGCCAGAAATGTAGAAAACGGAGGTTCGTTAAGTATTATTGCAACCGCATTGACCGAAACAGGTTCTAAAATGGATGAGGTTATCTTTGAAGAATTTAAAGGTACCGGTAACATGGAGCTTCAATTGGATCGTAAAATTGCCAACAAACGTATCTTCCCGGCTATCGATCTTACTTCGTCAAGTACTCGTCGCGATGATTTATTACTGGATGAGAAAACATTACAAAGAATGTGGATCATGCGTAAGTACCTATCTGATATGAATCCGGTAGAATCTATGGATTTTGTAAACGACCGCTTCAAGAAAACCAGAAACAACGAAGAGTTTTTGATTTCGATGAATGACTAGAAAAGGTGCTGAGATTCTGAGGAGCTAAGATGCTAAGTTTTTTTTACTACCGTTAAATTTCTTGGTTACTAATCTTTTAAGATGATAAAATATATAAAGGGGTGAATTCAAAGAATTCACCCCTTTCTTTTTATGTTTAGAAGAAAAAAAACTTCTATATGAAATACCGATCGGTATTTGTGTTATATTTGTTTGGAGAATGGGTATTTAAAACTAAAAAAATAATGAACACTTCTGAATTTATATTGGATAAAGTAGCCCCAGTTTTTAACAGACAGGGATATGTGGGTACCAGTCTTACGGATATTACCAAGGCTACGGGACTTACCAAAGGGGCTATTTACTGCAATTTTGCCAATAAAGAAGAGTTAGCTTTAAAGTCTTTTCAATTGAATGTAGATGTAGCCATAACACCTTTATTCAAAATATTGGCTTCTACTACAGGAAGTTTAGAGAAGCTTTACACGATAACGAAATATCAAAGGAGCTATTATGATGTAGTCAAAGACAGAGGAGGTTGTCCGATGCTGCGCGTAGGGGTAGATACTAAATACATCAATCCACTGTTGTTTCAGAGTGCTCAGAATTTGTCTCAGAGGTTTATCACCGGACTTTCCAATATTATTAGTGAAGGTATTGTTAATGGAGAAATTCAGGAGAATATTGATCCGCTGCAGTATGCAAAACTGCTATTGTCTTTAATTGAAGGAAGTTCTCTTTTGGCCTTTACACATAATGATGAGACATACATAACAACCGCTATGGATTTTATAGACCATGCAATAATCGAGAAAATTAGGAAATAAAAATTTTTTAACCCTTCATATACCGATCGGTATTTGATAAAACAAAAACAGAAAATGGAAAAAGTATTAAAAACAAAAAAGAAAATCAGATTTCAGGATTGTGATCCTTTTAATCATTTAAACAATGCAAAGTATTTGGAGTATTTTATTAATACAAGAGAAGATCAGATTGCAGAACATTACGATCTGGATATTTTTAAATATCTGAAAGAAACAGGTTTGAGCTGGGTCGTAGCATCCAGTCAGATTAGTTATATGCGCCCGGCTTTTACTATGGAAACGACTCTGATTGAATCGCGATTGATCGAGTATCGTGATAATGCTTTGTTGGTTGAAATGAAAATGTGGAATGAAAATGAAACGGAGTTAAAAGCAATTTTATGGATCAGGTTTATTCATTATAATATTGAGGCAAAAAAATCAGCAAATCATTCTGACGATTTAATGCAATTATTTCAATCGGTTGTAGTGCCAGTTGAGCAGTCAATTTTTGAAAATAGATGTTTGGAAGTCGTTCAAAGTCTAAAATCAGGAACGCTTGTTTAGGCAGTAATAATGTTTATGGATTTTGTAAATTACTGCTTCTCGATAATCAGAAATAATAAAGAGTTTTTGATTGCTATGAACAATTAAAAGGTACAAAGGTTCAGAGTTGCAAAGGTTCAAAGGTATTAGCTGGATTTCAAGCTTAAAGAATGATTAGGAAGTATAAAAAAACGAGGAGCTAAAACTCCTCGTTTTTTGTTTGTTATTTTTAAAAGCCTTTGTAACTCTGAACCTTTGTTGCTTTGAGCCTTTAATCTTGAAGTGAATCTTAATTATTTAATCGGTTTATCAACTACCGGACGATCAGATCTATTCGCTAATTCCCAGGCAATGGAGAAAGCTAATTTTGTTCTTTTAGTCAAAGCATCGTATTCGATTTTCTCAGGTTCGTCACCTTTTCTGTGGTAGTCTTCGTGAACTCCGTTAAAGAAGAAAACCGATGGAATTCCAAATTTTGCAAAGTTATAATGATCAGAACGCTCGTAAAAATGATTTGGATCTTTCGGGTCGTTGAATTTAAAATCTAAGTCAATTTTAGTGTATTTTTCGTTTTGTGCCACAACAATATTGTGTAAATCAGAGGAGAGTCTGTCGGCTCCAATTACATATACATAATTGTTTGTTTTTTCGTGTTCCACATCACGACGGCCAATCATATCGATATTAATGTCGGCTATGGTATTCGCGATTGGGAATAAAGGATTTTCAGAATAATAGCGAGAACCATGCAGACCATGCTCTTCACCGGTAACGTGCAGGAACAGGATAGAACGTTTTGGACCGTGCCCGTCTTTTTTTGCTTTTGCAAATGCTTTTGCCATTTCCATTACAGCAACAGTTCCGGAACCATCATCATCAGCACCATTATAAACGTCTCCATTTTTTACTCCTACGTGATCGTAATGTGCTGAAATAACCAAAACTTCGTCCGGTTTCTCAGATCCTTCAATATAGGCCCAGATGTTTTCTGAATCCGGTAAGTTTTCATTTCGTCTGGCATTTAAAAATGAGGCAGGAATGTGCTGGTAATAATCGGTTGCACCTTTAGGAAAGGAGATTCCGTGTTTTTTGTATTGCCCGATCATGTAAAGACCTGCTTTCTTTTGTCCTTTCGATCCGGTTTCACGACCCTCCATTTCGTCAGAGGCCACAATATAGAGCATCGTTTTTAGGTCTTTTTCAGAAATAAAGTCGATGTATTTAGACGGATCTGAATTGTCTTTTAAGGTAACTGATTGTGTGTTTTTACACGAAAATGCAGTACCAATTAATAACAGGATTATGATTTTTTTCATATGTTGTTTAGTGTAAATTGATAAAGGTATAGAAAACGTAGATAATTAATAAGAATAAGATGAGCGTAAAGTTAAGAGACAGTATGATTGTACTTTTGAAAAAAGAAACCCATCTTGTTTCTCCATAAAAGCGGTGATGTGCCGGGAAAAAATAGTAAAACATCCAGAGTGCTCCAAAGAAGTCGGTAATGCCTGAAATTACAGCTATCGGACTGTCTTCGCCAAACAATCCAACTAATCTTCGGATTATGAATAAGAGGAGGATTATTAGCAGTAGAAAAGAAAAATAATGTAAGGTGAATATCCCATGATCAAAATAATACCATTTCTTTTTGTTGTGAAAAAGCCATAAAATGAAAGCAAAGAGTGGCATTATAATAAATAGAACTTTAGGAATGTTGTGTACGAATGCCTCCGTGAACTTGTTAATGAGTTCTTTTTTGGTATTGTGTTCTTTCACATATTTTACTTTTTGAATCATCCAGTAATTAAACGAATTTAATTTTTCCTTTTCAGGTGCATATTTTTGAACGGAATCAATCTCTTTGGTAAAATCATCAAAACCGTCTCCGGGTTTTAAATCGTGAAGATCTCCTGTGAAAATATTTTTTGGAACTTCTTTTTTTTGGTCTGTTTTCAAATCAAAATCAAAATCGGCTGAGGTTTCTTTTGAATGACCCGGAAATAGGGCGATCATTAAAAAAGTGACAAAACTGATAAAGATGTACAAACGAACAGGAGCTAAGTAAGATAAACGTTTTCCGGAAAGGTATTCTTTGGTTAATGCCGAGGGTTTAAATAAAAGATTTTTGATCGTACGCCAAAAAGCATTTTCATAATGCGTCAAATCTTCAAAAAAGTGAACGAACAAATGATGGAATGTTTTTCAGGAATCGGTGTTTTCCTGCCCGCAATTGGGACAAAAATTTTGTTCAACAACGTGTCTGCAGTTTAAGCAGGTCTTATCTTTTCTAATCGGACTGTGTGACATTGATTGTAAATGGTATTGGTTTGGTTTTTTTGGTTTGTTTTTTCTTGTCACGAATAACGCGAATTTCCGTAAATTTTAAAAATAATTATTCGGGTTAATACAGGTGTTTTTTTACCGCGAATTTCACTTATTGCCCGAATTTTAAAAACATAATAGTTGAGGTCCGTTTTATTCTTTGGAAATCGCAGTTGTAAAGCTTATTTTTTCAATACTTCGTTCAGGAAAAGCTGTAAATGCTCAAAAGATCTTTTTGCTGCGACGGCATTATAGGCTGCTCCTTTTGAGTTGTCGTTTCCTGCTTCAGGATTCGTGAAAGAATGTACAGCATTGGCATAATAAATCATTTGCCAGTCGGCTTTTGAATCTCTCATTTCCTGTTGGAAAGCTGTGATTTCTTCTTTTGATTCATAGGGATCGTCGGCTCCGTGACAAATTAATACTTTAGTTGTGATGGGTTCGATTTTACGGGAGGCATCTCTGGCTAAACTTCCATGAAAAGAAACTACTCCTTTTAGGTTTAAATGTCCGCGTGCAGCTTCAAGAACGCCGGTTCCTCCAAAGCAGTACCCAATGGCTACAATATTGTCGGCGTCGGCTCCTGATTTGATCAATTCCTGTAATGCGGCATTGATGCGTTTTTGATATACTTCAAAGTTATTTTTGTAGTAACTGGATTGCTTTGCCGCTTCTGAGGTATTTGCAGGTTTGTTTCCTTCTCCATAGATATCAGCAATGAAAACATTATAACCTAATTTGGATAAGTTTTCTGCAATATCTTTAGAAGCTTTGTCAATTCCAAGCCAGGCCGGAATCAATAAAATCCCCGGATTTTGAGTATTTTTCTTAGCAGATTTTACAAATAATCCACTTAGAGCCTGAGAACCGTCAGTGTATTTTACAGCTTTTAGTTGCGCATTTATACCGTTGGAAAACAATATGGTAGCAAATAAGAGAAAGGCCGAATTTTTCATAAGAGTACAATTTTTAACAAATATCAGAAATATTACGTTACAAAAAAACCTCGAAATGTATTTCTTCCGAGGTTTTTAAACGTTATTTTCTTACAATGAAAATCATTCACCGGGATGATAGGTTTTCTCGGCATTTTTGATCACATCATCTTTGTAAAACAAGACTTCTTTAAAACTTCCTTTTCGATACATTTCACTTTGATCGTTAAAATGTTTGGAGTCAGGATCTCCGCTATTACCTCCGGCTAACAATGATTTTGCTTTTATTTTTGGACCAAATTCTACGGCACATACAAAGCTGTTGCCATTGTAACCGTATCGTTTTTTGGAGTCTTTCTGATAACTGCTTTTGAAGGAAGGTAAACTTCCCCAGGAGCCCGGCCCAAAAGCGATCGGTAAACTCGGCTGAGCGTCGTCATATTTTAAATCAATGTCGCCGTTTGAACGTTGAAAACGATTTATTTCTCCCCAGGCTACTTTCCAGGTTCCCCATTTTGAGTTCAGTTCTTTTAAAACGAACTGTAATTGCGGAAGCATTTGAGCAGCGGTCGCATTCGTGGCAAATTTTCGGGTATTCTCTACCTGATCCGGTTCTCCTTCATCGACATATGCTTTTAGTATAATCGGATCTAATTTGTACGCCCATTCGACTGCCAGAGTGGTGGCTACTGAATTTTCTTTGGCATAATAATCCCAGTTTTTGAGCGTCGAAATGACTTCATTTAATTCAGGATATTCTGTTTTGTTTTTTTCGTAAACCGTAATCAGACTTGGAATCAGAATTTCAAAAATCGACAATTTAGTATCGTATCCGTCAGCAATTACTTTGTCTAAAGTATACTGGCTGCCTTTGCTGAAAATTCGAACGGCATTTATTCCTCTAAAATTTTCTCCGTCAGGCGCCATATAAGGCAAATAATTTTCTCTTTTCGGACTGTTTTCTCCCGCAACAGTGTAAGGTGTTGAGTTACAGTTTTGCAGCCATCCGTTTGTCGGATTATACAAATGAACGGTTTCGTTTACATTATGCAGACCTTTCCATTGCGTAGCGGAAATTGATCCGTCAACGACTTTAGACCAATTGAGGTTTTTATCTCTGATTGGGATAAAATTCCCATGCCAATAAGCGATATTTCCTTTGCTGTCTGCATAAACGGTATTGTTTGAAGTATTGGCTTTTAAGTCCATCGCTTTTTTGTAATCTTCAAAACTGGTTGATTTGGTTCTGACCCAACTCTGAATTAAACTGGTCATCGAACGGTTGTTTGATTTTAAACTGATCCATTTTCCGTCACGTTTGGCCATAATCGGACCATTATTGGTGAAGTAGGTTTTGAATTTTTTAGGGATTAATTTCCCGTTTTCGGTGTAATTTATTATAATTTCTTTTTCGATAACGGGGATTAGTTTTTTGTCGAATTCATAAAATAATTTGCCTTTTTTATCGACAATTTTTTCGGCATACATATCGGCAACATCAACGTTGGAGGAGGTGTGCATCCATCCGCAATGCTCATTGAAACCCTGATAGATGAAAAATTGCCCCCAGGTTACCGCTCCATAAACATTTAGGCCTTCTTCGCTGGTGACTTGTACTTCGGGTCTGAAATAAAAGGTGGTATGTGGATTGATGTACAAAATAGCATTGCCGGCGGCTGTTTTTGAAGGTGCAAATGCAAAACCATTAGAACCAGTTTGTACATTTTTTTCTCTTTCAACATACGCCACTTTATCACCATTACCGGAATAGAAAGCTTTTAATTCTCCCGTTGTTAAATCGGCGGTACTGATGGCTCCAATACTTCCGTCCGTCCAAAGCAAAGGAAACCAGGGTTCGAAATGAGTTAAGAGCGCCGGTTTTACTTCGGGATGTTTGTAGAGGTAAAAGTTAATAGCATCGGCATAACTGTTTAATAATTTTTTGAGCCATAAAGGAGCTTTTTTATAATCGGCTTTGGCTGCTTCGGTGTCTATTAATAATTTAATTTCTAAATCATTGTATAATACGGCTTGTCCTTTTATCTCTGAAAGACGCCCTAATTTTTCAATATAATTCATTTCAATGCGTTTAAAATCATCTTCGCATTGGGCGTATAATAATCCAAAAACAGCATCAGCATCGGTTTTTCCATAAACATGAGGAATGCCCCAGTTGTCTCTGATAATACTTACCTGTTGTGCTAAATTTTCGAGACGAGCGACTTCTTTTGAATTGATTTTTTGTGCAGAAAGGGGAAGACTTGCGCAACAAAGTACAAAGGCTAATTTTATAGTTTTGGTGGTAAACATGTTTATTTGATATTAAATTTTTGTCCGGCAGTATAAATGCTCATTTGCAGATTTTCAATCGAAATGAGATTATTTTTTTTAGATTTCAGAATTCCTTTCGGATTTTTCACTACGATCACTTCGCTGTCACCCGCAACTTCAATCTGATTGTTTCGGACAATGATGGCAGTACTTTCGTCAATTCCGATTCCGGTCAGGGATGGGAATTCGACTAATGCGGAAAGCAATCGGTTATAGCGATTTCTCTTTAAAAAATGCTGATCGATAATCGCCGTTTGGAGTAGTCCGAGACCTTTAGCGGTTTCGAGATTGTCATAACGGATGTTGTCAAAAGTTCCGGAATATTCTTTTTGCAGTTTCTGATTTCCGGTAATCATTTTCTCCGACATCACAGCGGCACCGGCACTAGTTCCGGAAATGGTGCTTCCGTTTTGATAGGCTTTTTGAATAGCCGTTTGAATTGGAGTATTTTGCACGACATTCATAAAACGGGTCTGGTCTCCACCGCTTATAAAAATCAGTTTTGCTTTTTGAAGTGAATCAGTCAGTTTTTTGTTTTGAGCCGTTTCTTTATTGAAATTAAGCATCACAATTGGATTCGGAGTTAATTTTACCATTTGTGTTTTAAAAAAAATAAAGGAGCTGTCCGGTTCTTCACTTGACATGGGCAAAACGACGATGAAATCATTTTTTGTCAATTCAGAAACACTTAAAACTTGTTTCATCAAAGCATCCGACCGATCGCCACCGCCTATGATGAAAAGTCTGCCTTTGGGACTTTGTGCCTGAAACAGATTAACTGTTAAAAGGAGTAGAACGATCAGGATTTTTTGATACGAAAAATGGGAGGGAAGTTGGTTTTTCATCGTTTTTGAATGGAGTTAATGCAGCTGGTTTATAAAATTTAAAAGAGAAGTATTGACAATAAAGAGAACATCTTTTATTTTATCTAAATCTACTTTTGAAGCGGTATCTCTGGTGGAGTGGTAATCGTCGTGAAAACCACTGAAGAATGTCATGATGGGAATTTCTTTAGCAGTAAAAGAGGCATAATCACTTCCGGTATGTCCGTTGGTTTCCCATAGATCAAGTGTAAAAGGTTTCGAAAGTTTTGTATTGCTGAGATTCGCAATTTCTTTTAGATAATCGTTTTCTTTTTGTGTTCCGATGCTTAAAATACGATGTGTTTTGTCCTCGGGAGCACTTCTCGAAATCATGTCCATATTAATAGCGAGTAGTATTTTTTGCTTTTCGGAATCTAAATGCTGAACAAAATATTCACTTCCCAAAAGTCCCATTTCTTCGGCGGTCCACGAAGCAAATAACATAGTGCAGGGAGGTTTTGTTTTGGTTTCGGACCATTTTTTGGCCAATGCCAGCATTCCGGAAACTCCTGATGCATTGTCGTCGGCCCCATTGTAAATAGAATCGTTTAGGATGCCTAAATGATCGTAATGAGCACCAACAATAATCGTTTTAGTGGTGTCTTTCCCCGGAATCATTCCTAAAACATTGCGAACCGGAAAAGTTTGAGATTGTAATTCTATAGAGAAACTAATCTTTGTTTTTTTCAATAGAGCAGAAGCAAAGGATGGTTTTTGCGCCGCTTTTTTCTCTATAAATTCTAAGGAGATACTGCTTCCGGTAAAAAGCTTTTCGGCAGCTGATTTACTTAGTTCAAAAACGGGAATCGAAGTAATGACTGAATTTTCGAGGGAATGGAAGGCAGTTTCTTTTTTAAATTTGACCCATTTTTTGCAATCAATAATAATCAATGCACTGGCTCCTTTGCTGATAGCAGTTTGAAGTTTGATTTCTTCCAGGTTGTTTTCTTCGGGATAGTACTTTTTGAATTTTTGATACGATACCGATGTGCTGTCCAAATGTCCCGGGAAGCCTTTTAGAATGACAACAATTTTATCTTTTATATTCAGGCTTTTATAGTCATCATAGTTTTCTTTCGGCAGATTTAATCCGTAACCTGCAAAAACGACTTCAGCTTCTTTTTGTAACGATTTTGCGATAGGGGTAACTTGAAAATCGGTCTGTGGAGAAAGGAGGAAAGTTTCTTTACTGCCTTTTTTTATTTCAAGTACAGCCTTTTTTACGGTGTGTTCTTCAATTTTGAAATTCTGATAGTATCCTAATTTTGTGTCGTACGGAACTAATTGGTAAAGCTCCATCATTGAAGCAATATATTCAGAGGCCAGAAAAGCTCCTTTTTGTGTAGTTCCGCGTCCCTCCATCCAATCGGAAGCTAAAAAAGAAAGTGTAGGGGAGAAATCACTTTTTGATGGACTGGGAACAACGATTTGCGAAAACAGGGCCGACTTACAGCAAAACAAAGTAAGTAAAAGCAGTTTTCGTAACATCATTGTTTAAAATTTAAAAGTAATTATAAAGAGATATTTCGTTTGAACGCACAGCCCAGTTCAATAATCGAATCGGTTTTGGCGATGCCCGGAATACCATCGATTTTTTCATACAGGATTCGGCGCATGTGTTCGTGATTTTTCGCTATGATTTTGATGTAAAGCGTAAAGGATCCTGTCACATAATAACATTCTGTAATTTCCGGAATTTCTTTTAATTCTTCAATAATCCGATCTGAGTCAGAATCTTTATTCAGGGTGATTCCTGTAAAAGATGCCCAGTCATAACCGATGTTTTTTTCCTGGATGATAGGTTTGATTCCACCAATTACACCTTGTTCGATCATTCTGTTAATACGCTGATGTACCATGGTGTTTGATATTTTCAAATTAGCAGCGATTGCAGAAAAAGCCATTCTTCCATCTTTTTCTAATTCTTTAATGATGCTAATATCAAATTCGTCTAATATATCCATTCTTATAAATTGTGTTTAATCTTAAAGCTTATGTTATTGCAGCTGTTCTTAAAAAAAAACGGTAAATGTCTTTAAATAGGCGACAATAATTTCACATTCATAAAAGTAACTATTTTTTTTAATTAACAAGGGATTGAAGGGGATTATAAAGAAATTAAAATTGATTTTTTTTTACCGCTAAAACCTTTTAATTTGACTTAGAAAGTCTTTTTTAAAGTCAAAATTCGTTATTAATAAGGGTTTAATGAGAAATTTTTAATACTTTTGTGGTTTAAAATTTTAAATAAATAAGATCATGATTCATACTGAAAATGCCCTGTCGTCAAAATCAGAGGTTTTGATTGAAAAAGAAAATAAATACGGAGCACATAATTACCACCCACTTCCTGTTGTTTTAGAAAGAGGAGAAGGTGTTTATGTGTGGGATGTAGACGGGAAAAAATACTTTGATTTTTTATCTGCGTATTCAGCTGTAAATCAAGGACACTGTCATCCAAAGATTGTGAAGGCTATGGTCGATCAGGCTCAAAAACTTACACTGACTTCACGTGCTTTTTACAATGACAAATTAGGTAATTACGAGGAATTTGTAACAAAGTATTTTGGTTTTGATAAAGTATTACCTATGAATACCGGTGCCGAGGCAGTTGAAACGGCTCTTAAAGTGTGTAGAAAATGGGCTTATGAAGTAAAAGGAATTCCGGAAAATCAGGCACAGGTAATCGTGTGCGAAAACAACTTTCACGGAAGAACAACTACTATCATTTCGTTTTCAAATGATGAAGTAGCACGCAAAAATTTCGGACCTTTTACAGAAGGATTTATAAAAATTGAATACGATAATCTGGCTGCTCTTGAAAAAGCATTGGAGTCGTCAAAAAATATTGCAGGGTTTTTAGTAGAACCAATTCAGGGAGAAGCGGGAGTTTATGTTCCTTCTGAAGGATATTTGGCGAAAGCCAAAGCATTGTGTGAAAAACATAATGTTTTGTTCATTGCAGATGAGGTTCAGACGGGAATCGCGCGTACCGGAAAATTATTAGCCGTACAGCATGAAAATGTACAACCTGATATTTTAATTTTAGGAAAAGCAATTTCTGGCGGGGTGTATCCGGTATCAGCAGTTTTGTGTAATGATGAAATTATGAATGTAATCAAACCGGGACAACATGGGTCTACTTTTGGAGGAAATCCGGTTGCAGCTGCGGTTGCGATAGCAGCTCTTGAAGTAATCAAAGAAGAAAATCTTGCCGAAAATGCAGAACGTCTGGGAGTTATTTTAAGAAAAGGGTTAAATGAAATTGCAGAACGCAATGATCTGATCACACTGGTTCGCGGTAAAGGATTATTAAATGCAATTGTGATTAATTGTGGTGAAGATTCAGATTTGGCATGGGAAATTTGTTTGAAATTCAGAGATAACGGATTATTGGCTAAACCAACTCATGGAAATAAAATTAGACTGGCACCGCCTTTGGTGATGACCGAATCTCAAATTCAGGAGTGTCTTGAAATTATCGAGAAATCACTGAATGCTTTCAAGAATTAGTTTTTTTGATTTTAGTATAAAAAAAAACATCCCGTTTAGCGGGATGTTTTTTTTTTGAGTTGTATTTTACTTGCTGTAACCCGGATTCTGGGTGATTTTTTTGTTGGCATCCATTTCCGAGATTGGAATAGGAAATACCAGTAGATCTGCATCATAAGATAATAATTCAGATCCGTCACCGTCGCCACTTACATCAATGGAGCCTTTTGTTCTTCGGATATCGTGAATTGAAAAGCCTTCCATTGCCAGTTCCAGTTGGCGCTCCAATAAAATATCGTCAAGCGTTATTGCGGTTAAATTTTCGGCATTGGCTCTTGTTCGGATGATGTTGATATCGTCAATTGGAGTGTTGCCTACCACTGTTCCGGCGCGAAAGTTTGCTTCAGCTCTGATGAGGTACATTTCGGCCAGACGTATGATCCCTACGTTAGCAAATTGATCGGTAAATTTCAGGGTTAGTATTCTGTCATTTACAGGGTTTACATAATTGAATTTTGCACGATCGTCGTTAGGATCTGTAAATTTTTCCAGATATGGATCTCTTATCGCAATGTCACCTCCGCGTCCTCCATTATTCTCGGCTGAATAAAAGGTATTGGCATCGTTTACTCCGGTTTGCTTTGTAATTTGGATAGCAAATACATCTTCAGCCTGATCGGTATCATGATTAAAGGCATCTGCATATTTTGTAGACAAAGAGTGTCCGCTGTTTTTGATCACATCATCGGCAGCGTCTCTTGCCAAAGCGTAATTGCCTTGTTGCAGATATACTCTCGCTAATAGGGCTTTTGCAGCATATTTATCAGCATAAAAACTATTGTCTTTTGGAAGATTGGTGTAAGCAAGATTTAATCCGTCAATGATTACTTTGTATACTTCGGCAACCGTACTTCTTTCTTTTGATAAATCGGCGTTGAAATCATAAATGGCTTTGTCTCTTATTACAATTCCCAACTGATTATTTGGCTGACCGCTAACGTATGGTTTTGCAAAAAAGCGCACTAAATCAAAATAAGCAAGTGATCTTAAAAAATTAGCTTCACCAATCATTCGGGCTTGTTTGGCCGGATCTTTTACTTTGTCGATATTGTCGATAACGGTATTGGTAGCGTTTACGATTTCGTAACATCTGGAGTAAGTTCCGGTGATGATTACGTTATCAGCAAGCATTTGTTTGATATACATTTGTCTTAATTCGCCAAAAGTTCCTCTGAATCTAAAATCAGTAGTAGCGGTGACACCTGTCGCTCCCAGTAAATCTGCATAAACTAAGATTCTTCCTCCGTAAGCATTTCCTCTTGCGGCAAGAGCATAAGTTCCGGTGAGTACATTGGTAACCCCTTCTTCTGTACTTAACGTTACAGAAGCGTCTTCTCTTTGCTTTGGTTCTATGTTTAATTCGTCTTGACAGCTTGTAAAAAAGACTGCAAAAAGCATAAATAATAGTATAGTGTTTGATTTCATTTTGATCGATTTAAAAATTGATATTTACTCCCATAGCGATTGTTCTGGCTGGTGGGGCCGAATAAAATTCCTGTCCAATATTAGGATTTGCTCTTGTGATATCGTCTCTTCGTGACTCAGGATCAGAACCTTTATAATTAGTAAAAGTCAATAAATTTACTGCCGTCATGTAAATTCTTAAATTGCTCATTCCCATGTCGCTTACTGTCTTTTTAGGTAATGAGTATCCTAAAGTCAGGTTTCTTAAACGTATGAAATCTGATTTGCCAAGGTAACGGCTTGAATTTTGGGTACCGTTTGACCCTCCAAATCTCGCTTGTGGCACATTAGTAATGTCCCCCGGTTTTTGCCAACGGTCTAACTGATCCAGTGTCTGATTATCGAAATAATCGGCTGCTGTAGACTGGTAGATTCCTGCAGTGTTATAAATGCTGGCGCCCCATTCTCCCTGAAATGTAAATGAAAAATCAACTCCTTTGTACAGGATCGTATTGGTAAGCCCTGACATTAACGTTGGAAACGGATTCCCAAGAATGGTTCTCTGTGCTTCACTATAGTCATTAGTGGTACTTTTGTCAATGCTTCCATCGGCATTTTTTGTGTTTTTTACAAAAAGTGCATCTCCGTTTGCGGGATCAACTCCTGCGTATTCCACCAAATAGAAAGACGAAATGTTTTCACCAACTCTATTAATGGTATAACTGCTTATTACATCTGCATTGTTGTTGGGTAGCGATTTTACCTTAGATTGATTGGTAGTTAAATTGAAACTTGTTGTCCAGGTAAAATTTTCGGTGGTGATATTTTTAGTGTTTAAAGTGAATTCGAAACCACTACTTCTGATCTTTCCGATATTTTTGCTAATGGTGCCTAAATCACCACCACCGGCACTTTTAGGAAGCGGAACATCAAAAAGCAACCCGTCTGTATCTTTTTGGTAGTAATCGGCCTCGAAAGTAATTTTATCTAAAAAGCCCAGTTCGGCACCAAAATCAATTTGAGTCGATTTCTCCCAGGTTAAATTGTCATTTCCGGGCTGGTCAAAGGTAAGTCCTGATTTTAAATTATAGGGATTTGTCTGATACAACTGGCGTGAAGCAAAGTTTCCAATTTCGGCATTTCCTAATTTACCCCAGCTTCCTTTTATTTTCAAATAGGTTAAAACCGGATTTTCTTTCAGGAAATTTTCCTGAGAGATTACCCAACCGGCAGAGAGTGCAGGGAAAACACCATAGCGCTCGTTTTTTCCAAAACGGGAAGAGCCGTCACGACGAATACTGGCTTTAAACAGGTATTTACCATCAAAAGCATAGCTTAATCTTCCAAATTGAGATACAAAGGCATAATCGATTTCCCTACCGTGTCCTTCATTAATTTCGGCTCCTCCGTCGATAGTCTGAAAACCGTCGTTAGGGAAGTAGATGCTGTTTACATCCTGATATCTATTGTTGTACTTGTTAAGTTCCATACCGGCAACAAGATTCAGAGCGTGTTTTTCTGCAAATGTTTTGTCGTAGGTAAAGTAGTTACTGAAAATATAATTTTCGGTATTTACTGAGGTGGCAAATACAGCACCGTCTGTTGCCATAAAAGGAGCATTTTTTCCCTGCCAGTAGTCTTCTGTCTGAGTCATGTAGTCATAAGAAAAATCAGAATTGAACTTCAGACCTTTTACTATTTTAAGTTCGCCAAAAACTTTTCCGGTAAGTCTGCGCATGATGGTTTTCCAGAAAGTATTGTCTTTTGCCAATAAATAGTTAGCATATTCTGTATTTGGGTTTGCCGTTCCGTCTGCCAGTCTTGCCTGTGATATTGGAGCCTGCGCTACGGATTGTAAAGGTGATGTAAAAGAGTTATCGTCCTGAACTCTGTTGATGATGGCTCTTGAAAAACCAACGTTCATTCCCACAGTAAAACGATCTGATACTTTGTGTGATAAATTAGATCTTCCGGTTATTCTCTCCAGACTATTGCTGTCGATAATTCCGGTAGTATTGTTGTAAGCTCCTGAAAAGAAGTATCTGGTTTTGTCGTCTCCGCCGGAAACCGAAAAATCAGCATCGGTTGTATATCCCGTTTGAAAGGCGATATCCTGCCAGTCTGTATCAATTTCTCCTTTTCTCCAGTCAGTTCCCTGAGCCAGACGATCTAATTCTTCTTCTACCGAGGCTAAATCGTCAACATTTGTTCCGGCTTCGCGTATTAGTTCTACATATTGTTTTGAGTTTAACCATTTTCTTTTGTGAGTGGCTTCACTAACACCTTGTGAGAAATTAAGAGAGAAAGTTCCTTTTCCATCTTTTCCTTTTTTGGTAGTGATGATTACGACTCCATTAGCTCCACGTGCACCATAAATCGCTGCAGATGAGGCGTCTTTTAAGACGTCGATAGACTCGATTTCATTCGGGCTCAAAGTCAATAATGGATTTGTTGGCGCTCCGTTGCTGGATTCGTTGTCTGTAATCAAGGGAATTCCATCTAAAACGTATAGAGGCTGTGTTCCCGCACTAATACTGGCAGCACCACGAACCCTAACATTTATACCACCTTCAACTTTACCGTTTGTCTGAGTGATTTGTACACCGGCAAGTTTACCTACCAGTGCATTTTGAACGTTTGAAACAGGTATTTGCTGGATATCTTTTGCAGTAACACGGGCAATATTATCCGTTAAATTCTTTTTAGTTTGTGTTCCGTAACCTACAACCAGAACAGCTTCCAGTTCATTTTGAGTTTCGACCAGCTGCACGGTCATTAAATTGGAAGCAGGGACATGTACAGTTGCAAAACTGACATAACTTACAGTTAGTATGTCTCCTTTTTTTGCTGTTATTTTAAAATTTCCATCAAAATCAGTTTGAGTGCTGATTTTTGTTCCTTTTACAAGAATGTTAACTCCCGGAAGGGGAATTCGTTTTGAGTCAGTAACTTTCCCTGTAATAGATCCTTCTTGTGCATTGACTATTTGCATGAATAATGCGATCAATAGCCCTAAAAAAAGCTTAAAGTTGATTTTCATTGGTATGTATGTTAGGATTAGTTTTCTCAAATATCTTAATTTTCTGTTAATAAGTCGCTTATTTTTAACATTTAAAATAACTAAAATGTATGTTTTTGTGATATTTGTAACAAATTGCTTTTAATTTAAGTTTTTTAGAAAAAAATAAAACGCTTTATTGTTTATAATGTAATTGAAATGTTTTTTTAATATTTTAAATATTAATATTTAGCTAAAATTGTAGTTTTATGTGTGATATTTAAGGTTTTGTTTGATTATTTTTTAAAGTTTAATTTTTAAGACAAAAAAAAGCGATTGTATTGAAACAACCGCTTTTGGAAATAACTACTCAAAATATTAAAAAAAGCAATTATTTTTTTAGAGATGCTCCGCCGGGCATTACTTCCGGTTTTAGCTTAAATTTACTATACTCTACAACTCCGGTCTGATCGGCCCAGTCAAAATAGGCAGCTGATAGTTTATTGACAATACCGGGATTTTGTTTGGCTACATTATTAGTTTCACCGCGATCTGTTTCGATATCATAGAGTTCCCATTCATAAGAGGGGTAAATCGATACCAGTTTCCATTTTCCATCCCGTACCGCTCTGTTTCCGGCTCTTTCCCAAAATAACGGTGCTCCTCTGTTGACCTCGGAAACGTTGTCGAATAAAACTGGCAGAAGACTTTTCCCTGGCAACGAATTAGATTTCACACCATTGTATTCTTTTGGATATTCAATTCCGGCCAATTCATAAAAAGTAGGAGCAAGGTCAATAATGTGTCCGGTACCTTTATCGATACGGCCTGCTTTTATTTTTGAAGGAAACCAGGCAATAAATGGAGAACTGAAGCCGCCTTCGTGCATATTGTTTTTGTATTGTTGTAAAGGAGTATTCGATAAATAGGCCCAGTTTTGCTCCTGATAATCGAATGAACCTGAAGTTCCAATTGGTCCATCATTTCGGACCAAACCTCTGCCTAATGGATTGTAGGTATTGAAACCGCCCTGCGCACCATTGTCTGAAATAAATATAATGAGGGTGTTTTTATCTTTTTTTAATGCTTTTAATTTATTCAAAACTTTACCCACATTCTGATCCATATTGTCTACCATTGCGGCATAAACTTCCATTTTGGCTTTCCAGAATTGTTTTTCGTCATAGGTAAGTTTGTTCCATTCCGGTACTTCCGGATCTCTTGGTGATACGGTTTGATTGGCGGATAAAATGCCATTTGCTTTTAGCTTTTCGATTCTTTTTTCTCTTAAAACATCCCAGCCTTCGTCAAATTTCCCTTTGTATTTGGAAATGTCGACTGGTTTTGCCTGTAGTGGCCAGTGTGGAGCGGTAAAAGCTAAATACAGAAAGAACGGCTTATTTTCTTTGTTTTGTTCGTCGAGAAAAGTCACCGCGTTGTTTCCGATTTCATCGGTAAAATAATACGAATCGTCTTTAGGATGGAGTTCTTCATTGTTTCGAAGTAATTTTACCGGATAAGGTGTTTTTCCGAAAGGCAGAGGTTTGCTGTCGAAATAACTGGAAGCTCCTTTTAAGATACCATAAAATTTATCAAAGCCTCTCTGGTTGGGCCATTGCGACTGATCTTCGGAACCCACGTGCCATTTTCCCGAAAGCAGCGTGCTGTAACCGCCCGAACGGAAAACCTCTCCTAGTGTCAAAGATTCTTTGTTGAGGTATCCCTGATAAGCCGGCAGGCCCAGATTGATATCAAAAAATCCCATTCCGGCTTTGTGCTGGTATTGTCCTGTTAACAAAGAGGCTCTGGTAGGTGCGCAAATCGAGTTGTTATAGAATTCGCGAAGACGTAAACCTTCACTGGCTAATTGATCGAGATTGGGTGTTTTAATTTCAGAACCATAATTACCTAAATCAGAATAGCCCATATCGTCGACCAGAATCAGGATGATATTTGGTTTTGAAGAATGAGTAGTGGTTTTGTTTTGTGCGGAAACGAAAAGTACTGTCGAAAATAAGAGGTGGAGTGTGAGAAGTGTTTTTTTCATTTTAATTCATGTTGTGAGTTGCTGAAACTGGTTTTATCTTTTGTTGAATCGGTTTGAGATATAGAAACATAGCTTAAAAAAAGTAGAGTAAATTATGATTTTTTAGAACAACTCTGCGATTTATTTTTAATGAAATGTGTTTTAAATACAATAAGTTACGTTCTAAAGTGTTCAAAAAATGATTCAGATTGTTATTCTTTAAAAAGTAAAAAAGCAATGATCAGCGTGATAATGATATTGAACAATTGTGCTATTAAAAAGGCATACAAAGGTTTTCGGCTGGTATTGCCCAGTAAATCTTTAAATTTGGTTTCCAGTCCGATACTGGTAAAAGCCAGGGCAAACCAAATGCCTTGCAGATTTTTTAAGCTGTCTTTTACTTCGTCTCTCACTTCGGCAGTCAAAAAAAAGGAAAAGAGGAGTGAAGCGGCAATAAATCCGATGACGAATTTTGGAAAACGTTCCCATATAACAGCTAGGGTTGGTTTTGCTGCAACAGCTTCTTCTGATTTGTTCTGAGTATATGTCCAGTAAACGGATATGGCAAAAGCAGCTAATCCTAAGAGTACATTTTGAGAGAATTTGACAATTGTACTAATTTTTAAAGCGGTTTCGCCTACCAGGGAACCCGAAGCTACAACGGCTCCCGAAGTATCTATACTGCCGCCCAGCCAGGCTCCGGTTACTTCTTCAGGAATGTTGAAATGTTTAGCAATTACAGGCATGAAAATCATCATGGGTATTGCGGTGACCAAAACAATAGAAATCACGTAAGACAGTTTTTTTGAATCGCCTTTGATGGCACCCGAAGTCGCAATTGCCGCGGAAACTCCGCAAATCGAAACTGCACTGGAAATCATCATAGTTAATTCATCGTCAACTTTTAATTTTTTGCACAGCCAGAAGGCAAAGTACCAAACCGACAGTACAACCACTAATGCCTGAATAAGCCCAAGTGAACCCGCTTTTAGAATGTCTGAGAAAATAACAGTGGTTCCCAGTAATACCAAGCCAATTTTGACAAAAACTTCTGTCGAAAGTGAGGAACGAAACCACCGTGGAAGGATGAAAAAATTACCCAGACAGAGACCTATGATTAAACTAAAAATCACCGCTTCGAGATTGAGACCTTTGATGGTGGTATTTCCGGAGATCACCAAGGCAAAAATGGTTAACAGATAAACGATTGGAAAACCCAGTAAAAAGTTTTTGACTGATTTTCCAATCAAAAAAGCCCCCAGGGTTCCCACGAAAATCAAATAAATAAATTGCAATCCGAGGATTTTCAGGTTTCCGAAATTAAGTACATCCACTACTAAATCTGATCCCGTTGACCATTTGAAAGTTGGAATCTCAGGAAGAAATAAAAAAAGGGAAATTCCGATGATGATAAATCCAAGGATCACAACCGTCCAGTCTTCGTGAAGGGTAAATTGTTTGGTTTGGTTTGACATTTTTAAGGGTTGTATTTACTGTATGCGATTATTTAGCGGTTTTTATTTGGAAGCCAAAGCAACATTGACATCATTTTTTAAATCCCCGAGGCCTTCTTTTTTGAAAACAATTTTGCCTTTTTTGTATAAAATCAAAGTAGGGAAAACTTTTACAGTTTTTAAGTCGGCGATTACCTGAGGGCTGTCTTCCAAATCAATTTCAACGATTTTTAAATTAGCTCCGTGTTGTGCTCTGATGGTTTCTAAAACAGGTTTTACCTTTTTGCAGGCACCACAGTAAATGGAACCAATATCAACAAGAACATCATTGTTTTCTGTAATGATTTTATTGTATTCGGCTAAGGTTAATTTGCTTTTTGAATTGGCATAAAAGGGTTTCCCATTTCCAATCCAGTTGGCAATTCCACCTTCTAAACTATAAGCTTCTTTAAAACCAATTTTTAGTAGTTCATCTGCGAGCCAGACACTTCGGCCTGCACCAATGGAGTAGGTAAAAACAGGTCTTGTTTTATCTAAGGCAGCAATACGTTTGGCATAATCTTTCGATTCCAAATTAAAATTTTGTGCTCCGTTGATATGATTAAGAGCAAATTCTTCAGGACCCCGGGCATCAATGATCTGTGGTTTTTTTTCGCTTTGAATTTTAGCGTAAAAAACGTCTAATGAGACGGTGTTGGATGATTTTTGCTGTGCAAAACTAATTCCGGATAAAAACAGTATCACAATGGCGATACTGTTTTGGATTGTTTTATTTTGTATCATGATTTTAAGATTGAACCTGCTCATAGTAAGCCGGATTGGGTACTGTTTTTTCTACTTTTTGTCGTATTGGAACTGCCAGGACTCCTTCAGCCAAAGCGCTTCCTTCTTTTTTAGATTTGAAGATGGGCCAAAGAAATTGTGCGTACCATTCTTCTTGTTTGTAAGACTTCATTCCGTACGATTTTGGAAATTTTCTGGTGATTAAACCTGTTCCGAAAATGATATCCCAGATAAAAAACATATTACCAAAGTTCCCTTTAAAATGCCCTATACCATCACCGCTGGTATCCGCATGATGTGCGTGATGAGTTGCAGGAGTCGAAATAAGACGCTCTAAAACCCACGCAATCGGATGTAAAACTTTGTATTTGTAAAAGGGTTTGTCCCAGGCAATACTAGAGTGAGCGCCTAAAGTGATAAAACTTTTGATGACCAATACAAATAAAGCGGGCAATCCTAAACCTAAAAAAGTTAAAGTTGCCGTTAGGTAAATCTGCGAAAAGAAAACCGTATAAATAAAGTTTTGTCTGGAAGCCATCGCCATGCCCATGTACGGAGCGGAGTGGTGCGTTCGGTGAAAACGCCATAAAAAAGGAACCTGATGGTGTAAGCGGTGGTACCAATACTGCGTTAAATCATCGGCTACTGCGATCAGGAAAAAACCTCCCCAAAACGGAACCCATGAAAGCGAGTTGGCAAGATTGGGAATTAAATACGGCAATGCAGTAAGACTGAAAAAAGCAATTACCGGAGGCAAAAGCAATTTAGGAGCCAGAAAACAAATGATATCTACTTTGCGTTCCTGACCCGTCCATTGATCATCGTACAAACCTGCTGTAAATTCAATAATACCCAGAATCACCATAAAAGCTGTTAATCCCCAGGTTCTGATGTTTTCGAAAGCCGGTTTGATAAATTCTAAAAATGATGGTAAGGCAATGTGTGATTGTGCGATCGCACCATTTGTTAATTTGAAATACAGAAAGATTGCCAGGACAGGCAGTGCATAAATGAAGAGACTAATACTTAAATCTCTGGTTAGTTTACTTTTTGAATTATAAGCTGTTGCTGCCATGATTTTTATTTTAAAAAGTTGCTAATTAAAGTTAAACCTCCAGCCAGTATGAGTAGCGGGACTAAAAAAACAATCGCTCCCACGAGTATTTTTTTTCCTATAATTTCATAATCTGCTTTTTTCATGTGGATTGGAATTAAAAGAGATTCAGGTCTTTAATACATTGACAAAAGACCTGAGTCTTTATTGGGTTAATTATTTTGAATTTCCGGGTCTGGTAGCCTGTTGGATGAGATCCTGTAGTGTTTTTCCTTTGTCGGCTGTGGTGTTGTGTATTCTTCTGTTGTACACATCCTGCCAGTCAATCAATGGGTAAACATTGTTTTCTTTGGCTTGTTCATCAAACAGTTTTTTAAGTTCGGCTAATTTTTCAGGATATTTTTTAGCCAGATCGTTACGTTCGTTGAAATCTTCGTTCAGGTTGTACAATTCCCATACGTCTGTGTCAAAATTACTTTCGGCCGGTTTTTCGTTTTTACCCAACGATTTTTTTACCGCAAAAGAATCCGGCAGGTGAGCTGCTCCCGCTTTCCAGCCATCTTTGTAGATGGCTCTGTTTCCGAAAATATAGTAGTACTGAACGGTGTGCAATGAAGGTGCTTTGGCATCGTTTAGCGAAGCATAAAAGGTAGACCCCTGAATGGCATCCTGTTTTATTTCTCTGATATATTCCGGAGCTTTAATTCCGGCAATGTCTAAAGTTGTCGGTAACAGATCGGTTACGTGGCTGTATTGATTTCTGATTCCGCCTTTGTCTTTAATTCCTTTCGGATAAAAAACGATCAATGGGTTACGCGTTCCCCCTTCCGATTGTGCATCTTGTTTCCAGTTTTTAAACGGAACATTGGTGGCCTGAGCCCATCCCAACGGATAATTGGTATTGAGTCCTTTTGCCGTTCCGATTTCACCAATGTTGTTTAAGTTTTTCTGAAGATTTTCTTCATCAGATCCGCCCTGAGCAAACAGACTTTGGTTGATCGTACCTTGTGTAGTACCTTCTTTACTGGCACCATTGTCACCAATTGCCACAAAAATTAAAGTATTATCGAGTTGATTAGTTTGTTTTAAATGCTCGACGATACGTCCAATTTCATGATCGGTATAGGTAAGATATCCGGCATAGACTTCCATGAATCGGGCGTACACTTTCTTTTGATCGGGTGTTAGTTTTTTCCAGTCCGTAATCAACGGGTTACGTTCGGGTAATACAGCATTAGCAGGAACTACACCTAATTTTTTCTGGTTGGCCAGTACTTTTTCGCGATAAGCATCCCAGCCTTCATCAAATTTTCCTTTGTAAGGTTCGCTCCAGGATTCTGCCACCTGATGAGGTGCGTGAACAGCGCCCGGTGCATAGTACAAAAAGAAAGGTTTGTCTGGTGCGGCCTTGTGCTGTTTGGTGATATAGCTAATGGCTTTGTCTGTAATCTGGTCGGTTAAATGTCTTCCGTCAGGAGTAACATGTGCGTTGTCTTCTACCAAATCCGGTTTGTACTGATCGGTTTGTGATCCTAAGAAACCAAAGAAGTGTTCGAAGCCTTTTCCGGTAGGCCATCTGTCAAATGGTCCGGCATCAGTCGCTTCTTCATCAGGAGTCAAACCATATTTTCCTACGGCAAAAGTATTGTATCCTTTGTCTCTCAGGATTTCGGCAATCGTACCTTTATCAGATGGAATTCTTCCGTCCCAACCAGGGAAACCAGCCGATAAAACGGTGTGAGAGAACCCGCTTACGTGTACTTTCCCCGAATTTCTTCCGGTTAAAATAGCAGAACGCGTAGGAGCACAAATGGCTGTAGTGTGAAAATTGGTGTAGCGTAAACCATTATTAGCCAGATTGTCAAAAGTGGGCGTTTGAATAAGGCCTCCAAAAGCACTAGAGGCGCCAAATCCAACATCATCCAGTAAGATCCAGACAATATTTGGAGCACCCGTCGGTGCTTTTACAGGCTCAGGCCAATATTCTTTTGAATCGGCTAAAGTTTTTCCTATAACGCCTTTAAAATCAGCATTCGGATTGTTTTGCGCAAAACTAAATTGTGCTGCAAGCAACGCAGTAAATAAAAGTCCTTTTTGCGGACTTTTAATTTTACTATTGGGTTTGAAATTTTTCATAATCTATTAGTTTTTAGGGTTGTGTTAATTAATATCCGGGGTTTTGTGGTAATCCGATTGGATCGATGTTTCGTTCGCTTTGTGGAATTGGGTATAAATTATTTCGTTCGGAAACAGAATTTTTGGCCAGTACTTTTTTGACTTCAGTAACCAAAGTTCCCCAGCGAACCAAATCAAACCAGCGCTGTCCTTCCTGAACAAATTCTTTTTTGCGCTCTTCCTGTAGGGCAGCCCTGAAAGACGTTTGCGTTAATCCGGTCAAGTCAACCGTAACATCTGGTGTGTTAATTGGTTTCCCGAAAGCCCTTCTTCTTACCTGATTGATTAACTCGTAGGCTTCGGGCGTTGGTGCTCCCTGTTCGTTTATAGCTTCCGCTAAAGACAATAAAATGTCGGCATAACGGATTATCGGAAAATTGATGGCTACGTTGGAAGGTGTGGCCAGATTAGTTAAATCCAGATACTTTTTGAAGATCGGTTTCGGAAAAGTATATACGTTTGCGGTACCGGGAATTGGTAATTGTTTGGCATAACTTACATCCCTTCTAGTATCTCCGGCAGCATAAATATCATAAAACAAAGCAACATCCGAAATAATATCGGCAGGTTCTGTAGCAGTGAATCCGGTAAAAGAAGTGGCCTGAAAAGTACTTCCGCTGGAGCCGTTTCCAGCTTGGTTGGGTTCAAACTGAACAGAGAATATATGTTCCTTCCCGTTCTTTTTGGTTTTCGTGAAAATATCCTGGAAATTTTCAAAAAGTGCATATCCATATCCGCCGTTGATCACTTCTCTGGCTTTTAAAATAGCATTCGGATAGTCTTTTCTCGTGAGATAAACCTTGGTCAGAATGGCTTTTGCCGCTCCCGATGTAGTACGTCCGGCATCAGTTGCAGGATAAGTGGATGGTAAAGCTTCAGCATCTTTTAAATCTGAAATAATCTGAGTATAAACTTCTGCTACAGTGGCTCTTTTCGATTTTAAACTTTCTAATTGAATAGAAGTAGGCTCGTGCAATACAATTGGAACTCCGCCCCAAAGTCGTACGGCCTGAAAATACAATAAGCCTCGGATGAATTTAGCTTCGAGAATCAATCTGTTTTTAACAACGTCTGAACCGGCTACTTTTGGTATATTATCGATAGCAACATTGGCTCTGTTTATTCCGGAATAGATTTGACGCCACGCCACCTGAACACGATCAGAAGTTGCATCATGAGTCAGGCTGCTTAAAGCTCTCACCTGCGGATTGGTTGCCGAAACTCCTGCTGCAGCATAATCCGAAGCCATATCGGTCAAGAAATATAAATTTCTTCCAAATAAACTCTGTTCTCCCGGATCAAGGCTCAATGAAGCATAAACAGCAGTCACACTTGCAATAGCATCGTCCTGAGTTTTAAAGTAGTTGTCTTCGGTTACAAATGAGGTAGGTGTGACCTCTAAATCGGTGCACGATACCAATAGTCCGGCACTCAATAGGAATGTTATAAAAATCTTTTTCATTTTATATTTTTTTACTTAAAAAGTTACGTTCAGGCCTGAGATGAATGTTTTTGAATTGGGATAAGCGCCAAAATCAATTCCCGGGTATAAGTTGTTTTGTTCGTAGGAGCTTACCTCAGGATCGTATCCCGTGTATTTGGTCCATGTAATTAAATTTTCGGCAGAGACATAAAATTTAACGCTCTTAGCACCCAGTCTTTTGGAAAGGCTTTTCGGTAAAGTATAGCCCAGAGTGATTAGTTTTAATCTTAAGAAAGAAGCATCTTCAACATACCGTTCGGAAACAATCCCCAATGGAGAACTGGTTGCTCTTGGAACTTCGTTGCTCGGATTTGTTGATGTCCAACGGTCGTCTAAAGTAACATTCGCATTGGTTCCCAGAGTCGAAATTTCCAATTGCTGATTTAAAGCATTGAATACTTTACCGCCATAAGATCCCTGAAAAGAAAAGTTAAGATCAAAGTCATGATAGGCAATTGTGTTGCTAAAGCTTGCGACAAATTTTGGTTGTGAACTTCCAAGATTTCCTTTGTCAAGAGCTGTAATTACACCATCTCCGTTAGTATCTACATATCTTCGGTCTCCAACTTTTGTATTGGCTAAACTGTTGATTTTAGGTTGAGTGTTGACTTCTTCCTGCGTCTGGAAAATGCCATTGGTTTTGTATCCCCAGAAAGTTCCCAGAGGCAATCCTACTTTTACGGTTACGGGTTGCTGCTGTAATAAAGATCCGTTTGGTACTACAGGAAAAAATTGATCAACACCGTTTCCGATAGCCACTACTTTGTTTTTATTGGCAGAGAAAACAAAGTTAGAATTCCATGAAAAGTTTTCTGTTTTTAGATTTTCCGTGATCAGACCAATTTCGATACCTTTATTTTCAACACCGCCAATGTTTTGAAGTACAGTTGCATATCCTGAAATCAGCGGAACAGGCACATTGATCAGTAAATCGTTTGTTTTTTTGTAATATACATCAAATGCAAAATTGATTTTTCGGTCTAATAAAGACAAATCCAATCCTACATTATATTGATTTGTTTTCTCCCATTTTAAATCTGAATTGGCCAGTCGGGTAGGAGCTAAACCGGTTTGCAGTGTTCCTCCGAAAGCATAATTTACAGAACCCATTTGAGCCAGAGAAAGGTAATTTCCAATTTCCTGATTACCGGTAGTTCCGGCTGTTATTCTTAGTTTAGCTTCCGTTACGCCTTTAATATGGTTTGCGAAAGATTCCTCTGTGATATTCCAGGAAAATCCCGCTGAAGGGAAATAACCCCAAAGTGATTTTGAACCAAATCTTGAAGATCCGTCTGCACGGCCGGAAAGCGTAAAGTTGTACTTTCCTTTGTACGAATAATTCACCCTGGTCAGCCAGGACTTTAAGACACTTTCGGAAGCATCCGTAGAGGGTTTTAGCGGAACACCGTCTTGCAAAGCATTGTAAGTATTGGCATCGTTTACGAAGAATTGAGCTCCTGCATTCACCACTTCCCCTTTTGTGTACTGAAGCGTATACCCGCCTAAGGCTGAAAATTTATGATTATCACCAAAATTAGTGTTATAGTTCAAAGTGTTTTCATTCAATACAGAGCTCACCAATCGGTCTCCAACAGAACCAAAGCCTTTTGTTCCTGCACCTGTAGTGGTGGTTGCCGGAGCGTAGTAATTTTGCTTGGTATTGATGACATCACCGCTAACCGCAACTTTTGCTGTCAGTTTTTTGGTGATTTTATATTCACCGAATAAACTGGTCAGAATCCTGTTGATTTTAGTTTCGTTGGTGGTGCTCACCAGATCATTTATGGGATTGGCAATTATCCCGTTTACAGCCGTTGCATAGGGATTATTGGTCAGGTTATAACTTCCGTCAGGATTTTTGATCGGAACTACGGGTGGCTGATACAAAGCAACTACTAAAGGATTAGGCTGTCTTCCGGCCGATGAACCGCCATTTGTACCAATACCATTGGCAACAGAATTGCTGTAGTTGGCATTCACCCCAAATTTAAAATTGGGAGAATAGTTTCTTTCGTAGTTGACACGTAACGAAATACGTTTAAAATCGGAAGCAATTACAATTCCGTCCTGTTGAAAATACCCCGCCGAAATCGCATATCTTGAACGATCATCCCCTCCTGAAAAGGACAATTGATGATTTTGAATCGGTGCCGCAGTTCTAAAAGCAGCCGATTGCCAGTCGTATCCTCCCGAAGTTTTTAAAGCTTCGATCTGAGCAGCAGAAAAAGAAGGCGCCTGACCAATACTGGCCTGAACATCATTGCGTAAGCTAGCCCATTGGCTGGCATTCATTAAGTTTAGCTTTTTCGACACATTCTGAAATCCAATATAGCCCTGATAAGAAATGTTATCCTGACCTTTTGTTCCCTTTTTAGTAGTGATAATCACCACGCCGTTTGCCCCGCGTGATCCATAAATAGCAGTTGCTGAAGCGTCTTTTAGTACTTCAATAGATTCGATATCACCGGGATTAATCGTCGACAGGACATTGACAGTAGCTCCTGCATTGGCAACTCCGGCCGTACTATTATTATTGTCGTTATAAATTAAAATTCCATCCACCACATAAAGCGGTTCGTTACCAGCTGTAATTGAGTTTCCACCTCTAATCCGAACACTGGATGAGGCACCGGGACGACCCGAACTTTGTGTAACTACCACTCCCGGTATAGCACCTCGAAGTAAGTTATCTGCCGATGAGGTCACCTGACTTAAATTGGCTTTTGGAACTGAAGCGACCGAACCTGTAATGTCTTTTCGTTTTTGAGATCCGTACCCAACAACTACCAGTTCATCCAGTTCCTGACGTTCTTCTTTTAAATGAATAGTGATCGGATTTTTTTCGACTATAATCTCTGATTTTTTGTACCCAATGTAGGTTACAATTAAGGTGTAAGGGAATTTCTGTCCGGTTTGAAAATAAAATTTTCCTTCGGCATCCGTCTGTACGCCGTGTGTAGTTCCTTTAATCACTACCGAAGCGCCAATAATAGGCTGGTTGGTGATATCATCTACGACCGTTCCGTCGAGTTTCGATTGGATAAGAGGTGTTGTGTTTTGAGCATTAATTCCCGTGGATAGGAGCAGGAGAAATAAGAATGAGTATATTTTTAATTTTTTTTTCATTTCTTTGTATTGGTTTAAGTAATTAACAAGAAGCCCTGAAAGTTGAATTTTCAACTCTCTGATCGTATTCTTGGTTTAGTGATAAATATTCTTTAAGCCTTGCCATTTCTGTTGCCGCAGAAATGGCTTTTTTTATTTACAGCAACAGCTATGCATGTTTTTCATTTTGTTTTTTTTAATGGTTAGTCATTTTTTTTTAAGATATAGGTATAGTTTCAGTGCTCTTTTTGACACAAACGAATGCGTCAAACCGACTTTGAAATTTCAATATGGAATCTTGTGTATTTAAAAATTCGTTTTTAAAACGATTCGATGTAAAAGAGAAATCGAAGGCAAACGAAAAAAAGGGCAGAGGTTTAGCAACAGATGCACATATAACAAAAAGTGTTATAGGTATATTTTTTAGGAAGAATGTAATACGATCTGCTTTCGGTTGTTTTCAAAATATGATTTTTTTGGTTTCAACTATTATTTTAAACTCTACTAATCCTATAGACAAAGTTAATTTTAATATAATAAAATCCAAAAATTTGTTTATTTTTTTTAAAGAAAGTGCAAATCAAGAAGTTTTTTGTGTTGTTTTTAAGTTGTTAATGTATTGATTTTTAATATTTTAATTATTTTTTTTGAAGGGATTTAAAAATAATAGCTTGCATTTTTTTTGTTAAAAAATGTAGTACTTTATACTTAGTTTTCTAGTTTTTAATGTCTTACCTAATTTTTAAATAATGCAAAAACGTCTGATAAAGTGTTTTTTAGTCTAAAAAGGTTCCTATAGGTTAATAAGGAGAGAGCATTTCGAACCAGTCAAAATCTTTAAAATGTAGAAATAAATCAATCCGTTATAAGTGCTAATCAGTAAACCAAATTGATTTTTAAAGAGCTATTCCAAAGAATTAAGCTAAATTTATAGGGTGAAAGATGAGGTAGTTAATAGTTATGAGTTGTGAGTTTTTGATTTTAGTGACCAGATCGCGAGGAAGCCTAAAACTTGAAACTTGAAACTTGAAACCAGAAACCAGAAACTTGAAACCTGAAACCTGAAACCTGAATCCTGAAACCTGAAACTTGAAACAAAATAATAAAATCATGGAAACACTAACAGCATTTATTCTTTGTGGAGGAAAAAGTTCTCAGGTGCAGTCGGAGAAAGGATTGGTTTTGTTTCGAAAAAAGCCGTTTATAGAACACATTATCGGAGCCATTTTGCCCGTAACTCAAAAGATTGTTTTAATCACGGAATCTAAAGAATATGATTATCTCGTTTATCCAAAAATACCGGATGTTATTGCAGATAAAGGTCCGTTAGGAGGAATTTATACAGCCTTATTACAATCTGAAACTGAATTTAATCTGATTTTGAGTTGTGATATTCCGCTAATTTCAACAGAATTATTGAAAGAGCTCCTTTCTAAACATACGGAAGAAGCCGGAATTACAGTTTTTGCTTCAGAAAGCCGCATGCATCCGCTAATCGGAATTTATTCGAGAATAATGATTCCTTTTATTAAAAAAGCCATTGATACGAATGAATTAAAAGTGATGGATTTGTTAGAAGGAATACCGCATCAAATTATTAATCTGGAAGAAAGTGAAACTTTTCACCTGAGCAGAATTAATTCGGCTGACGAATTAGACGATTTGAATGTCAATCTAAGTTAAACAGTTATGCAAAGTTTGAAAATACCAAAGTTAACGATAGTTGGAGCAGGACCGGGTGATGCCGAACTGATTACCCTGAAAGCAATAAAAGTTTTAAAAAGTGCCAAAGTAGTTTTGTATGACGCATTAGTCAATGAAGAATTATTAGCATACGCCTCAAATGCCGAAATTATTTTTGTTGGAAAACGAGTAGGCTGTCATGCTTACACACAGGATCAGATTAACGAATTGATTGTTTCGATGGCAAGACGTTACGGACATGTGGTTCGTTTAAAAGGAGGTGATCCGTTTGTTTTTGGAAGAGGAAGTGAAGAAATTGAATTTGCAGAACAGTTTGGAATTGAAACGGACATTGTTCCCGGAATCTCATCTGCTTTAGGAGTTCCGGCTTCGGCTGGAATTAGCATAACTCAGCGTAAAGTAGCTGAAAGTTTTTGGGTCATTACAGGAACGACTTCTGACCATAAGTTATCTAAGGATATTCATTTGGCTTCTCAATCGGCAGCGACCGTAATTATTTTGATGGGAATGCATAAACTAACTGAAATCATATCGGTTTATCAGGAGAATAGAAAAGACAATCTGCCCATTGCCATTATTCAGAACGGAACAAAAGAATCGGAACAGAAAGTAGTCGGAACCATCGATACCATTGTAAAATTGGCTTCTGAAAAAAATATGACATCACCTGCTATTATTGTAATTGGTGAAGTAGTAAGAAACACTTCAGACTGGATTTCCTATTTTCAGGAGCATTTTGACGATGAATTTATTTTTCAGAATTTAAATTTATAAAGGAGACAAGAGTTAAGTGGGATCAGTATAAATGGTTGCTCCGAAAGAACCCTAGCAGCAACATAGTGCATTGCGGTATGATTGTGCTATTGGGCTTTCAGCCCTTTTAGTTGTTTGCTTCTTAAAATAAAAAAGGTTCAACTTTTATCAAGTCAAACCTTTCTGAATATTATTTTTTCTTTTTGGCTTTTGCCTTTTTTTTAGCTTTTACTTTCTTTTTGGCAATTTTTTTAGCTTTGGCTTTCTCCTTTGCTTTTTTTGCTTTTTCTTTTTTCTTGGCAGCAGCTTTTAGTTTTGCCTTTTTAGCTTTTTCTTTCTTTTTATCTTTTTTAGCTTTCTCTTTTTTCTTAGCCAGTTTCTTTTTGGCTTTTTCTTTCTCTTTGTCTTTCACTTTTTTGGCTTTTTTAGCAGCTTTATCTTTTTCGGTATCTTCGATTTTAACCGCCTGGTTAGTATTTTCTTCTTTTGGTTTAGAAACAGCTGTTTCCGTAACCGCTTTTTCTACTGGCTTAGCAGCTGTTGCTGCTGTGGTTTTTGCCGGTGCTTTTGGTACGGCCGGTTTAGGTGTAGTCACTGCTGCCGGTTTTACAACCGCTTTGGCAGGGCTTTTTGCTGTGGTCGTCGTTGCTGCTTTTGCAACCGAAGCTGACGGAGCTTTTGGAGCTACCGGTTTAGTTGCAGTTGGCTTTGCTGCTGTTGTTTTGGTAGCTGGCGCTTTACGAACGGGGGCTTTTTTAACAGGAGCGGTAACAGGTTTTACATTATCAGTAACAGGTTGAATGGTTTCAGTTTTTGGTGAATCGATCTTCTCAGGATTCGTTTCTTCGGTCTTGTTTTCCATATTTAATACGCTTTTAGATAAGGTTAATTACTGGTAATGTAACCAAATGGTTAATTTATAGTTAAGTAAAGATAATGATAAAACAAGTTTTGTAATGTTAAGTTTTTGGATAAATTTTAACATTAAGTATTTGAAAGTGAATTATTTGCGTGAATTTCTAAAATTAGAGATTTAAATCTCTTAACAATTCTACTTGGAAAAATGGAGAAATTAAGGTGTAAAAAGAGATAGTGGAAGGAGTAATGGTAAGTTATAGAAGGAGAACTTTTTTATGAAGTTTGAGAAAAGAAGCAGGGCAGAGACGTAATAATACGTCCCTGCGAAGTTGAGGTAAAATAATTATTTTTTCTTTCCGATAAATCGGATTACGGAACCTTTTCCGTTATGAAAAAGGCCCTCTTTGAGTTCAATTTCTTTTTCTTCCAGTGTGATGATCTCATAATTAGGAAAGTCAGATTGGATTTCTTCAATTGAAAACAGAGAAGCAATATCTTTTGGCCCGCCTACTTTATCATTTATGGCGAGATAATCTAAATGCTTTTTACTGAAAGCTTCAAAAATGATACAGCCGCCCTTGCGAAGGTATTGATCAAGAGTTTTATGAATTGACGATTTAATCGCTGCGGGAAAGTGGGCATAAATTAGAGCAATAGCATCAAATTGCTCCGGCTGATATTCTAAGGTTTCAAGTTCTCCAACCTGATAATCCAGAATGACATTTTCGGATTCAGCAAGTTTAAGGGCTTTGTTTTTCCCTTCTGAACTAATATCAAATGCCGAAACTTTCCAGCCCAGTTTAGCTGCATAAACGGCATTTCGGCCTTCTCCCTCAGCGGGAAAAAGAATCGTTCCGAGGTCTTGTTTTTCTAATGATTCTTTTAAATAATTGTTGGGTGCGGTGCCGTAAGCAAATTCTTCGGCGCTGTAACGGTCGTTCCACCGTTCGGTCCAGGAGTTGGTCATGATTTATATATTGAAATTAATGATTAAAGGGATGTGATCGCTGTGCATAATCCAATCGCGATAAGTGCCCACTTCTACACTTTCTAAAACTTTCATGAAATCTTGCGAGGCAAAGCAGTAGTCAAGGTGGTAGGGTTTGTTTTCATGCCGGTAAAGATATAAAGTAGGATGCTCTTCTTTACCTTGTATTTGATTGAAGTATTTGTGATAGGTACTAAAAATTTGTTGTTCGCCTAGTTTGTTTACAACGGTTGTGTGATTTCCTTCTCTTCGGGGTTTGTCCCAAATTGTATTGCTATTGAAATCTCCAATTAAAATGGTCTTGTTTTCGGTGATCAGATCTTCGTAATAATGAATCGCTTTCCAAATCTGAGTTACATATTGTCCGTCTTTGTCCTGAGGATTATTGGCCCAAATGGCAAACAGAGTAAAATCAACATCCCCGCCGGTTACTGCTATGGGTAAAATGTTTTTGAACAATGGATTGTGACAGTCCAGTAATTGAAACCTATAGGTATTGTAGGAAAAAACACCAAGTCCCTTGTAAGGATTGGTTCCGTACCAAAGCAGGTCGTTTGGTAATTTTGTATGGAGACTGAACTTTAGATTTTCAGGGTTTTCACATTCAGAAACGACAACAATATCAGCATTATAAGCTTCTAGAAATGCTGCTTTTTTTCGGAATGCCATATTACAATTCCATGCTATAATTTTCATAAGCTAATTTTCTTGTCTCAGAAAAGATCCTCTCAAATATACCAAATTAATGAGTTTTATCAGGGTATTTGCAGAACAAAAAAATGCCCTTTTCAGAAATCGAAAAGGGCAGATCGAATATCGTATTTCCGGGCAGATTAGTTACGTAATTGTACGTAATTTTTATAGCAAAGAATACTCAGTTGCTTTGTTTGAAAGCTCCATCAGGTTTTTTACTTTTAGTTTTTTCATTAAGTTAAAGCGATGAACTTCGGCAGTACGCTTACTGATTTTAAGAGTTTCGCCAATTTCCTTATTCCCTTTTCCGGATAATAAAAGAGACAGAATTTCTTTTTCTCTCTTGGTAATCGTGATTTCGTCGGCTAAAGTTTGTTTGCGCCCTAATGAAACAGTACAATGCACAAAGTGATGAATCAAAATTCCTGAAACATCACCGCTGTAATATTTTCCTCCGTTTAAAACGGTATGTAAGGCTTTTAAAAATTCTTCCTTGCTGGAATCTTTTAGTAAATACCCTTCGGCACCTGCTTTCAATGCACCTAATACGTATTCTTCAGATTCATGCGTGGTGAGTATAATAATCTTAACCTTATTATTTTCACTTCTAAGTTTTTCGACTACTTCAATACCGGTTAAATGTGGCATACGTATGTCTAGTATAAGTAAGTCTGGCTCACTTGCAGCAACAGCTTCGAGTGTATCGATTCCATCTGTAGCTTCGCCTACAACTTCTATGTTTACTTCGTTTTCCAACAAAGATTTTATTCCATCCCTTACAAAAACATGATTATCCGCGAGGACTACCCGAATCGTTTTATTCATTATTTATTTAATTGTTACTTCAAGACCCTACGTATATTGGTCTAAATTGACTACGCAAATATACGTAATATGAATGAAGAATTACGAAGAAGATACTGAAAGGAATTTTTCTTAATTTAAAATGAAGTTAAAGACCTAAAGAGGCTTTTATCAGATTTAAATTTTCTTCAGTGTAGCTAATCTTCAAGGCTTCCTGATGCCCTTTGTCAGACATTTTATCCCAAGTCTTCTTAATGATGTTTTTGAGTTTCTCTTCATCGTGTTTGTGCACAAACGGATCCAGATAATATTCTAAGAAAACCAAACAAATTACATCTTCCAACAGTTGTGTTTCGGCATCTTTTTTTAGAAGCTTCTTTTCAATTAGAAAGGAAACCCGATCGATAAATTCAGAAGCATAGCCTGCTTTTTCCAAAATTCCAGCTGTGGTTTTTGCGTGAAATTTTTTAAGTTCTTCTCGCCATTTCAAATATCCTACACGATCCATTGGATACGATTCGCGTGCCACCTTCCATCGGCAGATGTGTTGTGCTTTAGAGGCAATCTGAATAGCTTCTGAAGCTTCAGGTTCAAACTGCATCAATCGTTTATACATCCGATCAGAATACAATAATTCTTTTGGATATTCTGTATTTTGATCGATTTCGATATTAGGATCCTGAGCGTTCTCAGCATCAATCAACTGGCTGGCTTTTTGAAAAGGTGTAGTCATTTTTTTAGTAAAATAATAGAGTTCAAAGATACAGAAATTAGTTGTTTGGTAAATTTTTTCCGAAAGGAGAGGGAGGATTTGTTTTACTCCGCATTATAAAAGGGTATTGCCTGGCAGTATTTTTTAGGGATTAAGTTTATTTTAGCAATTGTGTTATTTTTCTTGTTTTTAATGATATGTTCTGCTTAAAAAAATCATAAAAAACGGGCAGTATCGATTTTTGGCTCGGTTTTTTCTAGTGTGAAGGCATAATAAAAAATTTTAATGATATGAAAAAAGTACTTTTACTATGCGCCTTAATGTCTGTGATCTTAAGTTGTAAGTCGGTTGCAGTTAAAAAAACAAACACAAAAGAAACAACTTCTAAAACAAATTCAGAAGAAGAAGATCTAAATGTTTATTTTAAAGCTACTGGAAATGAACCATTTTGGGGATTGAAATTTGGAAAAGATAAAATTGTTTTTACATCATTGATCGAAGGAATGGAGTCCATTAGTTTTGATGCTGTTGAACCAATCAGAGCAATGGATGCTAACGTAAAAATGTATAGAGTAAAAAATGGGAAAACTGAGGCTACTATTACCGTTCAGCAATTTGAATGCACGGATTCAATGTCAGGTGCCGTTTCCCCTTATACCGTTAAAGTAGAAATGAATGGTAAAACTTTAAACGGTTGTGGTAAGTATATTACGGATTATCGTTTGCATGATATCTGGGTTTTAGAGGAGTTGAATGGAAGAAAACTAACTTCTTCTGACTTCCAAAAAGAAATGCCACGTATCGAAATTAATGCTGCTGAGAATACATTTTCAGGATTTGGAGGCTGTAATAATATTGGAGGAAAAATCTTCTTCGAAAAAGGATTGTTAAGATTCTCTGATGTAATTTCGACTTTAATGGCTTGTATGCCGGCGAA
Organism: Flavobacterium sp. N502540; assembly: GCF_025947365.1. NCBI lineage: Bacteria > Pseudomonadati > Bacteroidota > Flavobacteriia > Flavobacteriales > Flavobacteriaceae > Flavobacterium > Flavobacterium sp. N502540. The sequence continues at coordinate 52,953 of NZ_CP110012.1, read as the reverse complement.
TAAAGAGGGTGAATTTGTAGAAACATTGCAAAAAACAACTACTTATTCAATTGAAAATTTAAGATTGACACTTTCTAATCCTGATGGGAAATTATTAGTTTTTAGAAAAGTAGACTAAATCCCGTCTTATAAATAAAATTTGCCATTCCGATTGCGATGAATTTCCAAAGATTAATGCTGAAATAAGCAGTATTGTTCAGGAAAATTCGCTGATTGGAATGGCAAATTATTTTAGATAATAATCCGAAGGGTAAAAAATACACAAGTTGTGTAATTAGATCAATTTACTTATATTTTAGTCTGATAGAATCCCGATGTCATATGAAAATAATACAATGCAATTGGACTATATTGAATTTACCATCGGTATTATTCCAGTTCTTTTGTGTTCGGTTCTTCTTCTTCTTCGATAAAATCAAGTTCTAAAGCTCTTACGGTCTGAACAGCATTTCCGGCAATACCGCGAATCGAGCCGTACATTCCCAGAGTATTATGAACTACTTTTTCAATTTGCTTCTCGCGTTGTTTCCAGATACGCTGCATGGCTCTTTTTTCAGATTCCAGATCACTCTGCATTTGTGTGAAGCCCTCCACAATTCCTTCTACCTGTAAGCGAAATTCATTGCTGGTTAAAAAATCATAGAGCATCGACATTTTATCGCCTTTGTTCTCCTGTGCCTGAACGGCCTGGCTAACCTGTATTAAAGATTGACGTAAAACAGCACTTAGCCCTTTAAATTCTTCATAAGTACAAATCCAGATCCCGTCGCGCATACCCATACGATCCATTCCGGCAGGCATCACCTCAGTGACCAAAACACCAATATTGGCCTTTTTGGTTCGGATGTCATTCTTGAATTTTTCAATCCAGGCAGGCTGGAAAGCTTTAGTGCGCTTACTTTCATAATAAATAGAACCACAATTTTGTACCTCTCGGGTATTTACAACCTGAAGACAGTCGGCACCATTAGCTCCTTTTTTTATTTCATCAATAGTGTCTAACGGAAAATTACTGGCCAGCCATTCTTCAATCGCAAGTTCCATTACTTCACCTTGCAATTGCATAGACCCCTGTTCCTGCTTGCGTTTCATTTCCTCAATCAGCTTTTTCTGATCGTCAGACTGTTTTTGGTATTCTTTTATTTTTAATTCGTTTTTTTCTTCTTCTTGTTTTCGGATTTTGTCGCGTTCCAGAATCAAAGTAGCGTTAAGCTGTTTTTGAGCTTCCGTTTCTATTGCCTCCTTCATTTCGAGTTTTTCACGTTGAAGTTTCGCAATTTCACCTTCCATTTTATTAAGCTCACGAAGTTTCTCAGATTTTTCCGAAAGCTCTTTTTCCATTAGAAGCAAACGATCTTTGTTTTCTTCTTCGAGTTTGGTTTTTAATTTTTGAGTAATTTCTTTTTCGGCTACTTTTCTTTCGCGTTCCAGCCTTTCAGCAAAAAGTTCATTTTCCTGTTTTTTCTTGGCTTCAAATTCAGCTTTTGCTTTTTCAAATTGCTCGTTTTTAAGTTCCAGTTCTTTGGACTGAGCACTGGCTTTTTGTTGAAATTCTTTACGGATACTATCTTCCAATTGATGTTTCAAAACATCATTTACATCGATTGGTGTGCCGCAATTGGGACACTGGATTGAAGATTGCTCAGCCATTTTTTGTTGATTTTATTTAAGGATGGTAATATTCTGCTAAGATATTTAAAAAGGAGGTTTTTTTTGCTACTAAATTTTATGAATTTTCAGGAAGAATATATTTTAAACAAAAACAAAGAAATTAAGATATAGAAATTTTTGTTTTGGATATTGGAGTGATTTTGTGTCTAAAGTTGCCTTAATCTAACTCATACAGACGATTCTAAATTTAGCAGCTAAATGGTAGTGTTTTTCTTATTTTTTAAAATATTGTGTTTCGGATACTGAAAGAGTTCTTTTACTTCTTTTTCAAAACAGTTCCGAATTGTGTAGAAAATACATTTTTAGAAGGATGTTTTTTCTTTTTTGGATCAGTCGAAACAATAAAAACTAGATAACATACAATTATTTTACAATAAGATAATATCTTTTTTCCAGTTGTTAATTAAATAATTTTATAAAAAAAAACTATCAAATATGAATGATTGTAAGTTGATTTGTTTTAAAAGTTGATCTTTTTAACAGGTTTTTTATTGATTTTGTATTTGAAATAACAATTAACAAAAAGACTATTATTTTGAAAAAAAACTACTTTATTGCTGCAGTTTTTCTGCTTCAATGTTGCATTTCCTTTGGGCAAAACCAGAATCCAATTGGTTGTGGAACCCAATTATCTCAAAAGGAAGAGACTGCATTTATGAAATCGCTTTCTAAAATTAAAACCTGGAAAAAAGGAAATACAAAGAAAGCTGCTACTGTTCCTTATATTATCCCCGTGGTGTTTCACATTTTGGCCGACGGAACTAATATTAATAATGTTTTTACCAAAGAACAGATGAAATGTCGAATCGACGACGCGCTGCTAACGGTGAACAAGGATTTTAATGGTTTGTTTCCGGAATATGCCATGACCGATCCTCGTTTTGACGCCATTAAAAGTAAATTGAACATTCAGTTTGTTTTAGCGACCGTTGATCCTGAAGGAAATCTATTAGAAATTCCGGGTCTGGACTGGCATCCTGAAGCCCATATTGCTGATGGTTACGATGCCAGAATCTATGATCATATATGGTACGGTAAAAACAACAGGTATTATCTGGATGTTTTGGTGGTAGATGAACCTAATACCGGACAGGGATCTGTTGGGTCAGGACATGCTTTTTTACCAATTCAGGATGCAATACCGCGTGTTGCTTACAACCACAGGTACATCGGAAGTACTTGCGGATCGAACGCCAGTGCTACTTTTGCAAAAGTTATGACACATGAGTTTGGTCATTACTTCGGATTAAAACACACTTTCCAGGACGATTGTGATCCGGTAAACGACGGGATGGCTGATACTCCTCCTACGAAAGTTGCTGAAGGCTGTACGAGAAACGTACTAAACAGCTGTGGAGTTTATGCCAATGCCGAAAATCACATGGACTATAATACCGATTGCCAGAACATGTATACCAGGGATCAGACGAATGCAATGAAATATTGGTTAGAAGACAAAACGGTTGCTAAATATCCAAGGGGGGTATTATGGGATCCCGCTAATCTTACTGCAGTTGGGGCTATCGAAAGCAATCCGACGGCTAATTTTAGCAGCAGTACAACCGCTATTTGTTCAGGTAAAAGTATTGTTTTTAAAGATGTTTCTTTAGGATTGCCAAATTCAAGAGTCTGGACATTCGAAGCAGGAACTCCGGCAACCTCTACAGATCAAAATCCGGTGGTGACTTATAACACATCAGGAAAGTATAAAGTAACTTTAAAGGTAACCAATTCACAAGGAACAAATACCATAGAAGTACCCAATTATATAGAAGTAGATCAAAAATCGACTGCGAATTTAACGGAAAGTTTTGCAGGTGCTTTTCCGCCTTCGGGATGGGAAATTACAAATCCGGATAAGGGGTTAGGCTGGGAAAAGCGAAAAGGAGTGGGGCATAATGACAGTTCGTGTATGATCATGAACAATGCCGATAATTCAGTATTAGGGGCTTTGGATTATATTAGATTGCCTTATTTTGATTTTGCGGCCGGGCAAAACAGTCAGCTGTTCTTTGACGTAGCTTATACAAAGTTTGATGATGCCAGTCCCGATGTTTTAAAAGTACAGGTTTCTACAGATTGCGGACAGACCTGGAATGATGTTTATTCAAAAACACACACATTATTAGAAACCACAGCGGTTCCTACGGCTCAGGCCAATAACTGGATACCTGCTGTTGATGCCAATTGGCGAAAAGAAGTTGTAGACCTTAGTGCTTATGAAGGAAATAATAATGTTTCTATTCGTTTTGTAAATATTTCGGGTTATGGTACACGAATTTGGATTGACAATGTAAATGTTGCCGTTACGCAGGCTGGCACCCCGGTTTCAGATTTTGCTTCGAACATCAGAGGAACAAATTGTACCAGTATTACAGCTCCGTTTTTAGATGTTTCAACAGGAAATCCTACCTCATGGAATTGGTCATTTCCGGGAGGTACACCGGCAACTTCTACAGATCAAAATCCAGTTGTAATGTACAATTCACCGGGTTCTTATGCTGTAACATTGACTACTAAAAATGCGGAAGGCATAGGCACAACGCTTACCAGAAATAATTTTATTAATATTGTTGATCCTTATAAAACTTCTTTTACCGAAGGGTTTGAAGGTTCTTTTCCGCCTGCAGATTGGGAAATTATTAATCCCGATAACAAATTAGCCTGGGAACAGCGTATCGGAGTAGGGCATAATTCGGCATCTTGTATGGTAATGAATAATGCTGATAATGATAAAGTAGATGAAGTAGATGAAATCATTCTGAAACCTGCAGATCTATCGGTTGGAATAACTGATTTTTCATTTGATGTTGCTTATGCAAAATTTGATGCTGTGAGTCCCGATGTTCTCGAAGTTTTGGTTTCAAAAGATTGTGGTGTAACCTGGGAAAGTGTTTATAAAAAAACGCACACTGAACTGGAAACATTTGCTAGCAACGATGCAAACAATTGGATTCCAACTTCAGATTCACATTGGAGAACCGAACGAGTGATTTTATCCGATTATAAAGGAGAAGCAAATGTTTTATTTAAATTTAAAAATACTTCAGGATATGGAGCGAGAATTTGGATAGACAATTTGAAATTCAATTTTGACAGTAAAGAAACTCCGTTTTCAGAATTTTTGATTAAGGATGAAAGGCAATGCAGTGATCTCCCGATTACATTTAAAGATAACTCGACCGGAGAACCTACTGCCTGGATTTGGTCATTTCCGGGAGGCACACCATCTTCTTCAACAAGTAAACAGCCTGCTGTAGTTTATGATAGTCCGGGAACTTACAATGTGACTATGACAGCTTCTAATGCAAATGGAACGGGGTCTACGATGACAAAAAATGGTATTGTAGTGGTGAAAAGTAAAAATAGTCTTCCATTCTCGGAAAATTTTGAAGAAAGTTTTCCTATTCAGGATTGGGAAATCATTAATCCTGATAAAGATGCTATTACATGGGAAAAACGTTCAGATGTGGGTAAAGGCGATTTGTCCTGTCTGGTCATCAATAATGCCGATAATCCAACGGATAAGATAGACGAACTCATTTTAAAAGCATTTGATTTATCTTCTGCAACAACCCCTTATTTATATTTTGATTTGGCTTATACGCAGTATTTAAACGCTTATGATCCGGCGCCTGCTCCTGATCATATTGATATATTGGTGTCTTCAGATTGTGGTGTTACCTGGACGAATGTTTATTCTAAAAATCAAATACAGCTGCAGACAGTTTCACCGGCAATTCAGGACGATCCTGCAACAACCGGATCAAACGAAACAAACGATTGGATACCAACCAAAGATTCCGATTGGAGAGCCGAAAAAATTGATCTGAGTATAGTAAAACAGCAAAAAAATGTTTTAATTAAATTCAAAAACACATCAGGATATGGGACCAGAATTTGGTTCGATAACTTAAAAATAGATAACGGACCTAATTTAGCCGTAACAAAACCAAGAGAAATAAACAGTTTAACAGGAGTTCAGGTATATCCGAATCCATCCGCTAATGTTTTTCATCTGGTAACACCATCATCGGATAACTATACCGTTACAGTGCATAGTGCAGAAGGGAAAATGATTCATACCGAAACTTTTTCCGGAGGAAATAACACAGAAAAAACAATTAATTTATCGGGGAAAACTAGAGGGGTATATTTTCTTAATGTAACTTCTTCAGCGAAGAAAACTTTCACCCAAAAAATCATAAAGCAGTAATTTAGGCTGTTATAAAAAGAGAGAGACTGTGTCCGTTGGGATACAGTCTCTTTTTTATTTAATGATTTATCAGAAAATTGACCCTCCCCAAAAAAAGGATCAAATTTTGAAATTAAACGATATCCACAACAATTTTTCCAACAGATGAACTGTCACTAACCGCTTTGTGAGCTTCCATAGCAGTATCTAAAGTAAAGCTTCTGGGATCAATAAGAGGTTTTAACTTCCCTTCTTCTATAAATTTTGTAGCTTCTTTTAAAATATCTCCATGATGTTTTCTGCCCTCACCGCTAATCATCGGGTGTAAAACAAAAACACCATGTAAACTCGCAGATCGAAGTGATCCCGTTGCCAACGTATGCGTTCCAAAAGCATAGCAACTGGCAATTTGACCATAATGTCGGATAGCAGCAAAAGAATCATCCAAAGATTGACCTCCAACCGTATCGTAAATAATGTCAAAACCTTTTCCGTCTGTAAATTGCTTTACATAATCTTCAACTTTTACTGTTTTATAATCAATTGGAGTTGCTCCATATGATTCAACGATGGCTGCTTTTTGAGGAGAAACGGTCGCATAAACATCAGCACCAAAAATGTGGGCAAGCTGTACCACCATGTGGCCAACACCTCCGGCTCCGGCATGAACCAAAACCTGATCCCCTTTCTTTACTTTTGCTCTGTCAATTAACCCCTCCCAAGCCGTAAGCAGTACCAATGGAATTGCTGCGGCCTCTTTCATAGTCAGGTTCTTTGGTTTTATGGCCAGTAAATCGGCGTCAACGGCAGTGTATTCCGCTAATGTTCCCTGAAGTCCCAAAACACCTCCGGCGAGCCCGTAAACTTCATCCCCAATTTTAAAATCGGTAACATTTTTTCCAACTGCTTCAACAACGCCGGCAAGATCTGTTCCTAATACCGCTGGTAAAACAGGCGATGCATAAGGTGAAACCCTAATACGAATTTTGTTATCGATAGGATTAACGCCGCTTGCGTGAATTTTGATTAAAACTTCTCCTTCTTTTGGAGTTGGTTTTTCTATTTCAGTACTTACAAAATCAGATTCGTAAGTAGTTGTTAAAAGTGCTCTCATTGCTAACTTTGATTATAATATTTGTACTGTTTTGTAAACCTGAATGGGCGAGGAGATTAAACCTTCACTTTGTTTAATAAAATCCTGCAGATACTGCTGATTGTTATGAATATCAAGGCCAGGCTGATCTTTCCATTCTTCCCAAATAATAAAAACATTTTCGCTGTGATGCAGATCATATCGAATACAAGCCTCTTCTTTTCTGGTTTCAGTAACCAAATGGTTTAACATGTTTTTGATTTGAGCTGTATTTTCCGGTTTACTTTTTAAAATAGCAGTAATTGAAATCATAATCATATAGTTTTAAAGATTTGTTTTAAATGGTTGGTATAGTTTTGTTTAAAGATACCAATATTTTCTTCAGTTGCCCCCTTTTCTACATCATGAAAATGAAAACCATCCAGTTTTTCCATTCCTACAAATTGATTCATTTTATGGAAACCAAACATAACTCCTTCGTCTACAGTAGTTTCTTCAAAAAATTCTCCCGGAAGTGTGAAAGCCGTTGCAGGAGCATTCCAGCTCGTGGTAAGCATGTATTTTCGCCCATGTAAAAGCCCGCCTGTACCATAATTAATATCAGGATTCGTTCTTGTTCTGCCATCATTTTTGTAAATTCCTTTCTCATGACCCTCAGTAAAAACATCGTCAATATATTTCTTAAAAAGATTAGGAACGTGAAACCACCAGATTGGCGTATGATAAATCACTAAATCAGCCCATACGAATTTTTCGACTTCCTTTTCAAGATCGATTTCATCCTGAATATGAGTTGTTCTCACTTCATATTTATTGCTGGTCGTTAAATATTCTATAGTCCAGTCCGTAATGGTTTGATTGAATTTTCCACCTGAATGAGCAAAGTTTTGCCCGCCGTTGATAATAAAAATTTTCTTCATTTTGTAAATGTTCTTATAAATTTTGTTTTCGTATAAATTGTTGTAATAGATTGAAGCATGTTTTTTTAACGTCTTAGAAAAGATGCTGAAAAACTACGTAGCAAAATTATACCGTTTTTAACTGTTTTAAATGGTATATATTTGTGTTTTTTAGGTATATTTGCGGCTACAATAAATAACAGACAAAATGAAAAAAGAAAATTTATACGAACCGTTTAGTGTTTCTTTTGAGACTTTAGATGTATATCCGGATGTGGGAGATCGTCATAACTTTTTTGAATTGGTTTATGTTTTAAAAGGAACAGGCTTACAATGCATCAATAAAAATGTTTTTGAATACGATGAGGGACATTTATTTTTGCTGACACCCGAAGACTGTCATAATTTTACCATTGAGACCAAAACAAATTTTTTCTTTTTAAGATTTAATGATATTTATCTGAAAAACTCTAGTCTGCAGAACGAAAATATACAACGTTTAGAGTATATTCTACAAAATGCGAATCATCAACCGGGCTGTATTTTAAAAAATGTTGCCGATAAATGTTTGGTGAAAGTTATGGTAGAGGCAATTATTAGGGAGTATGAAGATAAAGATGTGTATAATAAAGAATTGATTCAGCAATTGGTAAACACCCTTATTATTGTAGTTGCCCGTAACATTGCGAAGTATTTGCCGGAACAAGTAAATATTGGGTGTGAGGCAAAAGCAATGGACATCTTGCAATACATTCAAAACAATATTTATTATCCTGAGAAAATCAAAGCAGAATCGATTAGTGACTTCTTCGGAATTTCAAGCACCTATTTAGGGCGCTATTTCAAGAAGCACGCAAACGAAACCATGCAGCAGTACATTAGTAATTATAAAACAAAATTGATTGAACATCGTTTGCAATTCAGTGATAAACGAATTAATGAAATAGCTTATGAATTTGGTTTTACAGATGAAAGCCATTTCAATAAATTCTTTAAGAAACAAAAAGGAAATAGCCCTTCTGAGTTTAGAAAAACAATCAGGATCAGTGCCTAACATGAATTACACTATTTTGTACTAATTTTTTTGCCACAGATTGGAACGATTAAATAGATTTTTACTTCGTGCTAATTTGTGAAATTGGTGCTTCAATATGAATTACACTATTTTGTACTAAATTTTTTGCCACAGATTGGTACGATTAAATAGATTTTTACTTCGTGCTAATTCGTGAAATTGGTGTTTCAATATGAATTACACTAATTGGTACTAGTTTTTTGCCACAGATTAGATGGATTAGAAAGATTTTAATTCGTGTGAATTCGTGAAATTAGTGTTTGTTTTGAAATCTCGAATCAAAATTCATTCGGTTGGTGCTGACAACTTTAATTTTCTTACTGTCCGGATGAGCCGGATTTATAAGGTAATTGAATTCCTGCGGTACAATACAGCTTGGAACTTTTAAAATAGCAGCTTCATTGTAATCAATAAAATCGTCGCCAATCGTTTGTGTTATTAGGATTGGTGGTTTGGAATTCCAGTCTTCCGGTAAATCTTCCAGACGAACTTCCTGAATGGTGATTTCATCCGGGATTTCGATTTCCACATAAAATCGATCCAAAGGCAAATCTTCACTTAAATCTAAATGAACAGATACTTCAAGTGTAGCTAATGCGCGGCTTTCCGCTGTGTAAACCATACGGGTGTTGAGGCTGTTCCATCGGAAACCTTCAGACATTGAGGCACCGATTCCTGCTAAAGTAGAGGAGAGGTATTTTTCTCTTTCAATTCTAAAAACCTTCATTAAGCTAAGTTTCCGTACTCTAATCGGTTTAAACTAAATTTCACCTCGTTAATTCCGGTTACAGTGTCCAGCATGTTTTCAGGTGTGCTTCCGCCAATAGATAAATTAGGCTTTTTAAGCCACCTTTGAAATTTTTCCTCTTCATTATTAAAAACTTCCAGGCCATAATCGATCAGTTCATTGATTAAAATAACCAATTCACTGTCTCTGCTGTCTAAAAGTAGATGTTCGCTTTTTTTCTTATTGTAAGTGGTTTGAGGAATTCCCACAATTGCCAGCATAGATTTTACAGGGTTGTTTAATCGCCTGCTGATGACTTCAATCGAATCATAAGGAATACCGGATCGGATAACTCCAACGCGTTCCATTTTGTTGCTCCAGCTGTATTCTTTCCCATCAGAACTTAGAGTTGATCTTTTAATAGAAATTACTTTCCCGGAAGCATTTCGAATGCTTCTCTTAGTATCAAAAGGTTCTGTATTTTGTTTGATCTTTTCCATGATACAACTATTTTGCTATAAAGATACAACAATTTTGTTGTTCATATCAAAGTTTGGAGAAAAAAAATATTTCCGATTTACAAGGATAGAGTTAAATGATCTTTTTAATTACACGCAATTTGTGAGTGTGTTTGTTTGTTTCGGGATTGTAGATTCCTAAGTGATCCAAGCGATCAATGCGAACTTTACCGCTGGCGTGAATGATGTAATTATTGTCCATAATAATACCAACATGTGTGATGTTTCCTTCGTCGTTATCAAAAAAGGCCAGGTCGCCGGCTTCGCTTTCTTCGATAAAGCTCAAAGGTTCTCCGTCAAGAGCCTGTTGTGAGGCATCACGATGAATTTTATAGCCGTTTAATTTGTAGACCATCTGAGTGAAACCCGAACAGTCAATTCCAAAAGGGGTTTTGCCTCCCCAAAGGTAAGGTGCGTTCAAATACATAAAAGCGGTAGTTATGATTGCGCTCTTAGGTTTTATACCGCTGGTCTTGGTGCCTTCGAAATCAAAATTTGAGATATTGATTTCACTGTTATTTAAAAAAGACAGAGATGCGCCAAGCGGAATGGGTAGCAATAAATTGTTGGAAGAAGTGATATAATCAATCAAATCAGCATTCAGAATAATAGCATCATTGCTTAATTGTTTAAAATTTGCTTCCGAAATAACCTGGTACTGTTTGGGGTCTACCCAGCCTTCATAGTCGTCGTACTGAATTCTTATTCGGGCCCATTGATTTTGACGTTCCAAAATCTCGATATGTTCACCAAACAAAAGTTGAGTAACGATTTCACTTCTGTCGCTTGGCTCAGATCGTACGGGTACTATGGCTAGATTGCAAATTCCGAACATTTAGGGTAATTTATAAGTTAAAAATTAGGAGTTATCTGGAAAACAAATAACTCCTAATAGAATAGTATTTAAGCTCTCTCGATAACAATTGCCGAAGCACCTCCACCACCGTTGCAAATTGCTGCAGCTCCGGTTTTGGCATTGTTTTGTTCTAAAACACTTAGTAAAGTCACGATGATTCTTGCTCCCGAGCATCCTAGAGGATGACCTAAGGAAACAGCTCCACCGTTTACGTTTACTTTATCGTTGTCAAGATTAAGAATTTTTGAATTGGCTAATCCAACAACAGCAAATGCTTCGTTGAATTCGAAATAATCAACATCATTTACTGAAATTCCGGCTTTGTCTAAAGCTTTCGGTAATGCTTTTGCCGGACTTGTAGTAAACCATTTTGGTTCCTGAGCAGCATCAGCATATCCTTTTATGTAAGCAAGAGGTTTTAATCCTAAGGAAGTTGCTTTTTCTTCAGACATTAAAATTAAAGCAGCGGCTCCGTCGTTTATCGTAGAAGCATTAGCAGCAGTAACCGTTCCGTCTTTAGTGAAAACAGCACCTAGTGTAGGGATCTTATCCAGTTTTACATTGGTGTATTCCTCGTCTTTTGAAACGATGACAGGTTCACCACGTCTTTGTGGAACCTCTACTGGTACAATTTCGTTATCAAATTTTCCGGCATCCCAAGCTTTTGCACTTCTTTCATAAGATTGAATCGCAAAATTATCCTGTTCTTCGCGGCTGATGTTGTATTCAGATGCACATAAATCAGCGCAAACTCCCATTGCGTTGTTATCGTAAGCATCTGTCAAACCATCTTTTTGCATTCCGTCAAGCATAGAAGCAGGGCCGAATTTAGTTCCGTTACGCATTTGTACATAATGCGGAATCAAACTCATGTTCTCCATTCCTCCGGCTACCACGATTTCAGCATCACCACAAGCGATAGCCTGTGCGGCAAACATAACAGCTTTCATTCCTGAAGCACAAACTTTGTTTACAGTTGTAGCGACAACTTCTTCAGATAAACCGGCAAAAAGTGCAGCCTGACGTGCTGGTGCCTGACCAACTCCGGCCTGTACCACATTACCCATAAATACTTCATCAACTAATTTTGGGTCAAGGTTAATTTTTTGAAGTGCGCCTTTTATTGCGGCAGCACCTAATTTTGGGGCAGGTACAGTAGATAAACCTCCCATGAAACTTCCGATAGGCGTTCTAACGGCAGAAACGATAACAACTCTTTTGTTCATTTTCTGTTAATATTAGTTAATCAAGCAAATTTACTCTTTATTTAAATAAATTCAAATTTTGTGTCAATTCGATTGAATTTTAAATTTAATGTGAATTTTTAGTTAATTCTATTTATTTGATTGTGAAGCATTTTGAAAAAAAGATTAAAAAAACTTAAAAAAAAGCTTCAAAATAGTTGTGAGATATGGAATGTTGTTATACCTTTGCAACCGCAAAACAGAACACGTTTCTTGAGCTTGGAGAGGTGCCAGAGCGGTAATGGAGCAGATTGCTAATCTGTCGACGGGTAACCGTCGCCAGGGTTCGAGTCCCTGTCTCTCCGCTTAGATTTTGCCTCGGGGTGTAGCGTAGCCCGGTTATCGCGCCTGCTTTGGGAGCAGGAGGCCGCAGGTTCGAATCCTGCCACCCCGACAAGAACTTTGTCGGAAGTTTAATGAAAATGGACGCATAGCTCAGCTGGATAGAGCACCTGCCTTCTAAGCAGGCGGTCGAAGGTTCGAATCCTTCTGCGTTCACAAAAAGCCACTCAATTTGAGTGGATTTTTTGTTTTGTGTTAGATTGGTTTTTCGTAGCGTAGCTCAGCTGGATAGGGTATCCCGATTTCCAATCGGGACGGTCGAAGGTTCGAATCCTTCTGCGTTCACAAAAAGCCACTCAATTTGAGTGGCTTTTTTGTTTTGTGTTGGATTGGTTTTTCGCAGCGTAGCTCAGCTGGATAGGGTATCCCGATTTCCAATCGGGACGGTCGAAGGTTCGAATCCTTCTGCGTTCACAAAAAAAAGCCACTTAATTTGAGTGGCTTTTTTGTTTTGTGTTGGATTGGTTTTTCGTAGTGTAGTTCAGCTGGATAGAGTATTCCGATTTCTAATCGGGACGATCGAAGGTTCGAATCCTTCTGTGTTCACAAAAAAAAAGCCGCTCAATTTGAGTGGCTTTTTTGTTATGTGTTGGATTGGTTTTTCGTAGCGTAGCTCAGCTGGATAGAGTATCCTGATTTTTAATTGGGACGGTCGAAGGTTCGAATTCTTCTGCGTTCGCAAAAAGCCACTCAATTTGAGTGGTTTTTTTGTTTTGTGTTGGATTGGTTTTTTGTAGCGTAGTTCAGCTGGATAGAGTATCCCGATTTCCAATCGGGACGGTTGAAGGTTCGAATCCTTCTGCGTTCACAAAAAAGCCACTCAAATTGAGTGGCTTTTTTGTTTTTGGGCTGTTTGTAGTTGGCGGTAGGGTTGGAGTGTTTGGTTTTTTTAAAATTTAAGTTAGTGGAGAATTTTGATTCTTTAGTGTTTGTGAAAAGTTGCTCAAAAAAGAGTGGCTTTTTTTGTTTTAAGTTATTTGTTATTGGGGTGGGGTTTGGGTATTGATTAAGGGGATTGGGTGATGTGGATTGAATGATTGTGTATAAGAGTAGATTTGTTTATTGTGTCTATATGGTTTGCAACCCGATAGGTTTTTATAAACCTGTCGGGTTTGTTTTTTACTACCTATATATTAAGGAGTGATTCTGTCCAGCTAAGCGAAAATACAGGAAAAGTAGCTTCTGTCCGGCTGAGCGAAGTCGAAGCTTTCAGGTTTGGAATTTGAGATTCTATACTATATATAAGAGCAGTTTTTCTGTCCAGCTGAGCGAAGTCGAAGCTTTATCCCGCTATCCGCTGCAATCTTTTGCTTTTTAAAGGAAAAATCAAAAGGATTTCCACTACTATCGGGGCTAGGGCATGGGTTTTCAAAGGAAAGATCGGTCATAAAGTAAAAACTTCACGCCTTTGCATCTTTGAGAGAGTGGTAAAATAGGAATGTTTTAAAGGCAGGTGTGGTATTGAATCTGATTTGCTTAAGAAAAATCCTTCAAAGTTTAAAATAGTTTGATTTGTAAAAGAGGTGTTGTCAGAGTGTTAAGAAAAAGTTTTAAAAAAGATTAAAAATAAGTTTAGAAAAAGCTTGTGAAAGCGGATAAAGTGACTACTTTTGCACCCGCAACAGCGATAAACGTTCACAGAAATACTGATAAGCAAAACGAATCAAAACGAAAATTTATTTTCAAAAAAGATTAAAAAAAAGCTTGTGAGTAAAGAAAGAAAGTTTTAAGTTTGCACCCCGCAAAACAAGGGAAGTTCATTGAAAGATTGGTAAGGAGAAGTTAAAAACGAAAAGAAATTTTCTAGAAAAAAACTTCAAAAAACTCTTGCCGATTAGAAATAAGTTTTCTACTTTTGCACCCGCTTTGAGAAACAAGCGAGATTAAGAAAAAAGAATACGTTCGTAGACATATTGAATTGACAGCCGTTTCGATGAAAATCGGAACAAAAGAATAAGAGTAATAGAGTCGTAAGATTCGAAAAGAACCGATAGATATTCATCGCAATATAATATAAAAAATATACGATGAAGAGTTTGATCCTGGCTCAGGATGAACGCTAGCGGCAGGCTTAACACATGCAAGTCGAGGGGTATATGTCTTCGGATATAGAGACCGGCGCACGGGTGCGTAACGCGTATGCAATCTACCTTTTACAGAGGGATAGCCCAGAGAAATTTGGATTAATACCTCATAGTATAGTGACTCGGCATCGAGATACTATTAAAGTCACAACGGTAAAAGATGAGCATGCGTCCCATTAGCTAGTTGGTAAGGTAACGGCTTACCAAGGCTACGATGGGTAGGGGTCCTGAGAGGGAGATCCCCCACACTGGTACTGAGACACGGACCAGACTCCTACGGGAGGCAGCAGTGAGGAATATTGGACAATGGGCGCAAGCCTGATCCAGCCATGCCGCGTGCAGGATGACGGTCCTATGGATTGTAAACTGCTTTTGTACGAGAAGAAACACCTCTACGTGTAGAGATTTGACGGTATCGTAAGAATAAGGATCGGCTAACTCCGTGCCAGCAGCCGCGGTAATACGGAGGATCCAAGCGTTATCCGGAATCATTGGGTTTAAAGGGTCCGTAGGCGGTTTAGTAAGTCAGTGGTGAAAGCCCATCGCTCAACGGTGGAACGGCCATTGATACTGCTAAACTTGAATTATTAGGAAGTAACTAGAATATGTAGTGTAGCGGTGAAATGCTTAGAGATTACATGGAATACCAATTGCGAAGGCAGGTTACTACTAATGGATTGACGCTGATGGACGAAAGCGTGGGTAGCGAACAGGATTAGATACCCTGGTAGTCCACGCCGTAAACGATGGATACTAGCTGTTGGGCGCAAGTTCAGTGGCTAAGCGAAAGTGATAAGTATCCCACCTGGGGAGTACGTTCGCAAGAATGAAACTCAAAGGAATTGACGGGGGCCCGCACAAGCGGTGGAGCATGTGGTTTAATTCGATGATACGCGAGGAACCTTACCAAGGCTTAAATGTAGTTTGACCGATTTGGAAACAGATCTTTCGCAAGACAAATTACAAGGTGCTGCATGGTTGTCGTCAGCTCGTGCCGTGAGGTGTCAGGTTAAGTCCTATAACGAGCGCAACCCCTGTTGTTAGTTGCCAGCGAGTCATGTCGGGAACTCTAACAAGACTGCCAGTGCAAACTGTGAGGAAGGTGGGGATGACGTCAAATCATCACGGCCCTTACGCCTTGGGCTACACACGTGCTACAATGGCCGGTACAGAGAGCAGCCACTGGGCGACCAGGAGCGAATCTATAAAACCGGTCACAGTTCGGATCGGAGTCTGCAACTCGACTCCGTGAAGCTGGAATCGCTAGTAATCGGATATCAGCCATGATCCGGTGAATACGTTCCCGGGCCTTGTACACACCGCCCGTCAAGCCATGGAAGCTGGGGGTGCCTGAAGTCGGTGACCGCAAGGAGCTGCCTAGGGTAAAACTGGTAACTAGGGCTAAGTCGTAACAAGGTAGCCGTACCGGAAGGTGCGGCTGGAACACCTCCTTTCTAGAGCCTTGATGTTAGCCTAGTGCACGTTAAGGAAAAAAGATGATTATTTATGGGTCTCTGAATTGGAGATTGTATTACTCTTGCTGTTAATTTAAAAAAATGAAAGAATTAAGTAAAAACAGAGTCTCGTAGCTCAGCTGGTTAGAGTACTACACTGATAATGTAGGGGTCGGCAGTTCGAGTCTGCCCGGGACTACTTTTTTAGAGTTTTGAATTATGAGTTATAAATTATAAGTTATAAAAAGAAAGATCAACTAAGAAAGACTGAAAGCTTAATTTACAAGGAAATTTTAGAGGTTGAGAGCTTATGAGCATAACTCATAACTAATAACTCATCACTAAAGAAATGGGGGATTAGCTCAGCTGGCTAGAGCGCCTGCCTTGCACGCAGGAGGTCAACGGTTCGACTCCGTTATTCTCCACTGGTTAATTAGATAATTAGCCAATTAGAATATGAGATAATTAATTATCAAATTGACTAATTACTGTATTATCTAATTGATAAAAGTTCATTGACATATTGAGATAAGAAAATAATAAGAAAGTAGAAAGCGTTTTTTATTAGCAATAATAAAAGACAAAAAAAAACGGTCTTGTTTTAATTAACAAGATTGGTACAATAAGCAAAATAAGGGCGTATGGGGGATGCCTAGGCTCTCAGAGGCGAAGAAGGACGTGATAAGCTGCGAAAAGCTACGGGGACGAGCACACATCGATTGATCCGTAGATATCCGAATGGGGCAACCCACTATGTTGAAGACATAGTACACCGATAGGTGGGCAAACCCGCTGAACTGAAACATCTAAGTAGGCGGAGGAGAAGAAAACAAAAGTGATTCCGTAAGTAGTGGCGAGCGAACGCGGATTAGCCCAAACCAATGTTGTTACGGCAATGTTGGGGTTGTAGGACCACGATATTTTATGTACAAGGAACCGGAATCGACTGGAAAGTCGAGCCACAGAGAGTGATAGCCTCGTATGGGTAACAAGTATAATAGATAGTGGTATCCTGAGTAGGGCGGGGCACGTGAAACCCTGTCTGAATTTGGCGGGACCATCCGCTAAGGCTAAATACTCCTGAGAGACCGATAGTGAACCAGTACCGTGAGGGAAAGGTGAAAAGAACCGTGAATAACGGAGTGAAATAGATCCTGAAACCATACGCTTACAAGCGGTCGGAGCCCTTAAGTGGGGTGACGGCGTGCCTTTTGCATAATGAGCCTACGAGTTAACGTTGCTGGCAAGGTTAAGTGATTAAGTCACGGATCCGTAGCGAAAGCGAGTCTGAATAGGGCGCTTTAGTCAGTAGTGTTAGACGCGAAACCGTGTGATCTACCCATGGGCAGGATGAAGCGCTGGTAACACAGTGTGGAGGTCCGAACCGGTTGACGTTGAAAAGTCTTCGGATGACCTGTGGGTAGGGGTGAAAGGCCAATCAAACTCGGAAATAGCTCGTACTCCCCGAAATGCATTTAGGTGCAGCGTTATTTTAGTTATATAGAGGTAGAGCTACTGATTGGATGCGGGGGCTTCACCGCCTACCAATTCCTGACAAACTCCGAATGCTATATAATGATTGATAACAGTGAGGGCTTGGGTGCTAAGGTCCAAGTCCGAGAGGGAAAGAACCCAGACCATCAGCTAAGGTCCCCAAATATATGCTAAGTTGAAAGAACGAGGTTTGTCTGCCCAGACAGCTAGGATGTTGGCTTGGAAGCAGCCATTCATTTAAAGAGTGCGTAACAGCTCACTAGTCGAGCGGACGAGCATGGATAATAATCGGGCATAAGCATATTACCGAAGCTATGGATTTTGTAGTAATACAAAGTGGTAGGGGAGCATTCCAGCAGGGTTGAAGGTGTATCGTAAGGTATGCTGGACTGGCTGGAAAAGAAAATGTAGGCATAAGTAACGATAATGCGGGCGAGAAACCCGCACACCGAAAAACTAAGGTTTCCACAGCTATGCTAATCAGCTGTGGGTTAGTCTGGTCCTAAGGCGAACCCGAAAGGGACAGTCGATGGCCAACGGGTTAATATTCCCGTACTACTAATTACTGTGATGGGGTGACGGAGTGATGAAAGCGCCGCGAACTGACGGAATAGTTCGTTGAAGTACCTAGCTATATTCTCTATAGGCAAATCCGTAGAGAATGGTGAAATACGATAGTACTCGGAGTCTTCGGACAAAGAGATAGTGCGCCTAAGGGCTTCCAAGAAAAACCTCTAAACTTCAGGTAATTAGTACCAGTACCGTAAACCGACACAGGTAGTTGAGGAGAGAATCCTAAGGTGCTCGAGAGATTCATGGCTAAGGAATTAGGCAAAATAGACCTGTAACTTCGGGAGAAAGGTCGCCCCCAGCAATGGGGGCCGCAGTGAAGAGGTCCAGGCGACTGTTTATCAAAAACACAGGGCTCTGCAAAATCGTAAGATGAAGTATAGGGCCTGACACCTGCCCGGTGCTGGAAGGTTAAGAGGAGATGTTATCTTCGGAGAAGCATTGAATTGAAGCCCCAGTAAACGGCGGCCGTAACTATAACGGTCCTAAGGTAGCGAAATTCCTTGTCGGGTAAGTTCCGACCTGCACGAATGGTGTAACGATCTGGACACTGTCTCAGCCATGAGCTCGGTGAAATTGTAGTAACGGTGAAGATGCCGTTTACCCGCAGTGGGACGAAAAGACCCTGTGCACCTTTACTATAGCTTAGTATTGACCTTGGATAAATGATGTGTAGGATAGGTTGGAGACTTTGAAGTGGCGTCGCCAGGCGTTGTGGAGTCATTGTTGAAATACAACCCTTTGTTTATCTGAGGCCTAACTCTTCGATGAAGAGGACAGTGCTTGGTGGGTAGTTTGACTGGGGTGGTCGCCTCCAAAAGAGTAACGGAGGCTTCTAAAGGTTCCCTCAGTACGCTTGGTAACCGTGCGTAGAGTGCAATGGCATAAGGGAGCTTGACTGAGAGACATACAGGTCGATCAGGTACGAAAGTAGAGCATAGTGATCCGGTGGTTCCGCATGGAAGGGCCATCGCTCAAAGGATAAAAGGTACGCCGGGGATAACAGGCTGATCTCCCCCAAGAGCTCATATCGACGGGGGGGTTTGGCACCTCGATGTCGGCTCGTCACATCCTGGGGCTGGAGAAGGTCCCAAGGGTTGGGCTGTTCGCCCATTAAAGTGGCACGCGAGCTGGGTTCAGAACGTCGTGAGACAGTTCGGTCTCTATCTACTGTGGGCGTTAGAAATTTGAGTGGATCTGATTCTAGTACGAGAGGACCGAATTGGACAAACCTCTAGTGTATCTGTTGTCCCGCCAGGGGCACCGCAGAGTAGCTACGTTTGGAAGGGATAAGCGCTGAAAGCATATAAGCGCGAAACCCACCACAAGATGAGATTTCTTTTAAGGATCGTGGAAGATGACCACGTTGATAGGCTATAGATGTAAAGGCAGTAATGTCATAGTCGAGTAGTACTAATAATCCGTAAGCTTATGTACACCCTTTTCCCTCTCGTCCCAGACGAGAGGGAGGAAACTTTCTTAACAAAAAAACTTATTTGTTTCTTTATCTCAGTATGTTAAAATATTAGCTCGACGCGAGCAGTCTTTAAGTCGAAAGATTAAAGTCATAAAGTTGAAAGACTTTAAAACTTTAAGACTTGTGACTTTAGACTAAAAACCTTAAGGTGGTTATTGCGGCGGGGCTCACCTCTTCCCATCCCGAACAGAGAAGTTAAGCCCGCCTGCGCAGATGGTACTGCAGTTATGTGGGAGAGTATGTCGTCGCCTTTCTTTTAAGAACCCTGTTCGTAATAAAACGGGGTTTTTTATTCTAATTTTTGTTTAAGTGAAAGTTTAAACAAAAAATGGTACCTTAGCTCAGATGGTAGAGCAATGGACTGAAAATCCATGTGTCCCTGGTTCGATCCCTGGAGGTACCACATAATGCTCGGATGGTGAAATTGGTAGACACGCTGGACTTAAAATCCAGTGAACAGCAATGTTCGTGCGGGTTCAAGTCCCGCTCTGAGTACTAAAAACTTCAACTGGTTTTACTAGTTGAAGTTTTTTTACGAATAGAAGTGAAGAATGCTGATCATTCGTAGTGAACTTTATAATAAAGGCATTGTTTTAATCGAAAAAATATGAATTTAGTTAGTTTAAAGTTGTATAAGACTTTGATAATTAGAAAATAATGGACGCATAGCTCAGCTGGATAGAGCACCTGCCTTCTAAGCAGGCGGTCGAAGGTTCGAATCCTTCTGCGTTCACAAAAAGCCACTCAATTTGAGTGGCTTTTTTGTTTTAAGTGGTTTTATTAACGCAGCTCAGCGGGATAGAACATCCCGATTTCCAATCGGGACGGTCGAAGGTTCGAATCCTTCTGCGTTCACAAAAGCCACTCTAAACGAGTGGCTTTTTTGTTTTAAGTGGTTTTATTAACGCAGCTCAGCGGGATAGAACATCCCGATTTCCAATCGGGACGGTCGAAGGTTCGAATCCTTCTGCGTTCACAAAAGCCACTCTAAACGAGTGGCTTTTTTGTTTTAAGTGGTTTTATTAACGCAGCTCAGCGGGATAGAACATCCCGATTTCCAATCGGGACGGTCGAAGGTTCGAATCCTTCTGCGTTCACAAAAGCCACTCTAAACGAGTGGCTTTTTTGTTTTAAGTGGTTTTATTAAAGCAGCTCAGCAGAACAGAGCACCCCGGTTTTTAATCGGGACGATCGAAGGTTCGAATTCTTCTGCGTTAACAAAAAGCCACTCAAATTGAGTGGCTTTTTTGTTTTAAGTGGTTTTATTAACGCAGCTCAGCGGGATAGAACATCCCGATTTCCAATCGGGACGGTCGAAGGTTCGAATCCTTCTGCGTTCACAAAAGCCACTCCAAACGAGTGGCTTTTGTGTTTTAAGCGGTTTTATTAAAGCAGCTCAGCAGAACAGAGCACCCCGATTTCCAATCGGGACGGTCGAAGGTTCGAATCCTTCTGCGTTCACAAAAAGCCATTCTTACCGAGTGACTTTTTTGTTTATATCAGTTTCAACTATATGGTTCAGGATCGATACAAAAAATGGATCAGATTTAAAAGCTGGTAATTTTGAAAAACTAAGCTATGTGGAGATAAACATTAGTAATGGTTTCAGTCATTGTAACAAAGTAAATAATTCTTGAAGTGAGCAGCAAGAGATAGTGAAAGTGTTAATCTTGCAGATTAAGCCACTTGGCAATAATCGAATCAAGAATAGACCAGGAGAAGTAAAAAAGGGTTTAGATAGGATGAATGATTCTACTTTGTTTGGAAATAGAATAACTAAAGGTTTTAAAGGATATTCTTTTATGAAATCAATAATTGTTGACTAACATATCGAATCTTATAGCTAAAAAAATATCAAACTTTATACAAAAGCAAAAGTTGTATAAAGTTTGATATTTTTTTAAGAATGCTTCTTTTAATTCTCAATAAACACTCCTATTTGTTGTAGATGTTTTTCGGTTTGATATTTATTAAAGTTATTCCATTTTGGAGGTGAACTTGTTTTTTTTCCGTACATAAGATCCAAGCAGACGTTATTGTCTTTGTATTTATCGTGTAAAACAGCTAAAATCTTAAAGAAAAACTGATCCAGCATAACAATGCCTTCAAATTCGGATTTTAGTTCATTATAATTACTATCTGATGGATTTAGCAATTGTAATAAGTTTAGGATTGTGTCCTTTTCAGTCTCATTGATTTCAGTGAGATAACCAGTTTTTAAGGTTTTGAATACTAAATTGTTCCAAACCTCACTATCGTGTCCCCATTGAACGTCAGGCAGATTTAAGGAATGTTCGCAAATTAGAATAATCGAAAAAAGAACATCATTTAAGTATTCTGCCGGAAATTCGTCAAAACTTCTGAATTCAAAACCGCTTTGATACATTTTCTCCTGATTAAAATCCAGACCCACTTCAGAAAGTAATTCGTATTCCATTTCTGTCTCAATCTGATCGCGCCACCAAATATTATCTTCTTTTTTGAATTTTAGCAATTTTCTAAAGTCATCCACTTTATAGGTTAGAATTTTGCCTTTAGGCATTGCTTTATTAAAAGTTCCTACACCGATGTAGCGTGACATGGCATTTCTCATAGAACCTAGAGTAAATTTCTTGTCTAAGCTATAGGTGTTGCTAATCACTCCCATAATATCTGGACTTCCAAGGGTGGCGATAAAAAAAGGCTCGAACCATTGCAATAAATAAATAGCATTGGCATGTGTTCTATTAAAATCACTATAATGGAGAATCCGGCTGTCTTTTGTTAGCGAGGGTAAGGTAATGTGAAAATGATATGTTCCGTTGTTAAACAAAACGAGATTTTCCTGGTTGGTCATAAACATGTTAAGGCCATTGTTGTAATCCGGAAAATTTAATTTACCATTAAGTATTGCTGAGTCATTAATTTTATCAAGAAATAACTTTTTGGTTGCCTTTAATTCTTTGCATGAATCAGCTATTGTTCGATTTTCAAAATATTTAGTTACAAATTCTATAGAATCACCATCGAAATGAACTGATCCCATAGTTTTGTTTCTTTGAGTAATCATGCTTTGAATATTGTACGGTTGATCTTCAAGGAAAAGTTCCATAATAGATTTTCCAAGATATTCAGGATTTTCAAGTGGTTGTGGATTTGCTTCAGCGGATTCGGCAGTATGAACCAATGATTTTACAGGGGATAATGTTTTGTGCTGATAGTTTATGTCCAGTTTTTCCAGCGAATGACTGTTCATCATTCTACTCACTTTATAGTTCTCGTTTGTGTCAAAAGCTTTTTTAAGTACTGGTGCCAAACTCTCTGGTTTGTAGCATTTTCGATAGTCAATGCTGTATTTTTCAAACCCAATTTTTTTTTGTATAAATTCACCAGAAACTATTAGGGATTCTTCAAATTGCATGTAGGTTTCGTTTTCTAATCCAATTCCCCAAAAATATTTTTTTGTCTGATTGTCTTTCATTTATACTAATTTTCTTTTTTAAGGTTGTTTTAAAGTGTTTATTTTTATGCTAAAATAAGAAGTTCATCTACTGAAATTCTGAGTCGTAAGATCTCTTAACAGATAAGACCAAATGGTTTGCATCTCTTAAAAAAGCTTTGTTTTGTTTGTAAAAAGGTATGAATTAATAGTCGTCTGGGAAGTTGTGTACTTGTATCGATTGAAAAATTGATTAAATAATTTTATAATGAGGGTATAAAATTATTGTTCTTGTTAATTGTCTTTTTATCAATTGTTTAAGTAAGCGTGTAGCCGAATTACAACTCTTGCGATTTCTGTTTTTTTCAGGTTGCGAAAGTAGTTCTTTATTATGTTATTTCCAAACAGTTAAAATACTGGAAATCAGTAATGTTTGGTTATGCGAAGAATTGAAGGTATTTTTTTTATTTATTCATGGTAATAAAACACGTAGGAGGAGTATAATTCGTCATTCCACCAGTCTTTTCTAACTTCTGAAAAATAATTATAATTAAGTTTTCCTGCCTGTGATTGCAGGGGATATAGGACTACGCCATTCTCTCGATAGGCCAGATTTAAATTTGTTTCAGGAACAACGGGAACGATATGACCAGATAGTCCTTTTTCTCTTCTTTTGGCACAAATTATTCCTATTCCACCATTGGTATTTACTTTGTTTTGAATTTCATCGGGAGTAAACATTCTTTCCCAACCAAATTGAGGCCCCCATTTTAGAAACCAATCGTGTATAGCACTGGAGTAAATGCGTTCAACGGTTTGCTCAAAAACAGCTTCCACTTCCTTTCCCTGCACTATTTTTTCGAGTGCTTCTTCAGTCCACCAAACAGTTGGGAGATAAACGCCGCTGAAATAGCAATAATCATAAGAGTAAACATTACAGTAGGTATCTTCTACTGTCCTTTGATATCTAATATTGGTTTCGACATCGAGTTTATCGATAAGTTGGCTAATACTTTTTTTCTTACTGGAAATATCTGTTTGATCTCTAAATGGAATGCTGGAATCAGAAAGAGGTCTTTCTTTCATGTAAACAGAATCTAAACGGGATTGGGGATCTGGTAATAAATCGGCTTTTTTTAGTTTATTATCCCATGCTAGAGGTACGTCTAGTGTTACGGGTGTGGTTTCTGCTGTATATTTCTCCATCTTGACTGCTTAATTATGAACTAGCATAACAGGGGGAATCGATTGTGTTCATTGTGTTATTCGGCTAGGTAAAAAGTAAATATAAGGATTTTAAGCTTTCCAATATGTTTTTTTAGAAATGGCAAATTATAGGAAGTAGTACTGTTTAGAACAGATTTTATGTAAGATGCTAAAAAAAAATAGTGGAAATTATTGCAGACTAATTTATAGAGTAAGGAACGAGTTGTAAATTAAATCGGCTGATTTATATTTAGTTACGTTTTTTTTATTCTAAAGGATGGTAAGTTAAATTTTGATTTTTTTTACCGCTACAAAGGTTAATTGTTGAGTTAATCGAATAAATAGGAGACGGGCATTTTTTTATGTTGAAGAAAAGAAACGTTTTAAATAATTGAATATTAATGTTTTATAATTTTGTTAAATTTGTTATAAGAATTTCGGGCAATACCTGTTCTGGAAAAATTGAAACGCCCGTCTTATCATGCTGTCAGGTTAATTTTTAGAGTGGTAAAAGGCAAGGAGACTAAGGAAAATATTATGCAGACAGGTGAGATTTAGAAGTTTGATTGGATTACCTTACGTGGTTTTGTTTATATTTACTTCTTACAATATATATATATCATGAAATTAAGTTCTTCTTCCGCTCATACTTTACTATTTCTGTTTTGTCTTTTCTTTTATGGACTTTCTTCAAATGCTCAAAATGAATCCTATTCATCTGAGGATAATGAAGAAATTGCCGATACGACTTTTGTGAATTTGAAAGAGTACAGCAGCGATTTCGTTTATGATATGAAATATGCGACCGAAGATAATTTTTTGAAGGCTAAAGTTTACGATTGTGCCGAATGTTTGTTGCGCTATAAAACGGTAAAAGCTTTGATAGCGGCAAATAATGATTTTATGAAGGACGGTTGTAGAATAAAACTTTTCGACTGTTACAGGCCTTTATCTATTCAGAAAAAGATGTGGGAGATTGTATCGAATCCGGAGTATGTGGCAGATCCAAAAAAAGGCTCCATCCATAATAAAGGAGGAGCCGTTGATATAACTTTAGTGAATGCTAAAGGAGAGGAGTTGGAAATGGGTACTAATTTTGACTTTTTTGGCATCGAGGCCAGTCATAATTATAAAAAATTTCCAGTGTCAGTCAAAGCAAATCGAAAATATTTAAAAAGAGTGATGATCAAAAACGGATTCAATTCTTTTGACTCGGAGTGGTGGCATTATAATTTAAAGACAGGTTTAAAGGATAAAGTCTCCAATCAAAAGTGGAAATGCGATTAATTATTCAACACATCTTATGTTTTCCATAAAGTAAGTATTCGGATGGTAAACTTTACCATTCAGTTCAGAGGTTAATTCTCTTTTTACTATGTAATCTTCTATATTGGTCAGATATTTTATTCGCATAATTGAAACAGGGGATTTTTTGAGCTCTTCAAAACCTTCTTTCATGAACATAAAAATTCCTGTATTAACGCGATTATCGAACCCTTTTTCGTCACGAATAAGTGTGCCACAACTTTCTTTATCAATATGAATTAATGTTACGATTTTCCCGTTTTCTAATTGTAAAAAAACTTTTGAATTTTTGTCAAAGCAGTTGGCTTTTATAAAATCTTTACTTTTTTGGATAAGTTGCAAATTTAAGGTCGGCAGACCGTCAGTTTGTGCCAGCGCGAAGAAGACATAATCAAAAGTACCTCCAAAGTATTTTTCGCTGATCATGTAGTCGTTTGTTACTTTATAAGTTCCTATAGAGTCGGTAACATTCGCACTGTATTCACATGGTTTTTGTGCAAAGGCGGTTAAGGTTAATAAAAAAAAGGTTAGTGTAGTTAGTTGTTTCATTTTTAAGTTATTTTTCTGCAAATTAAAACTATTTTGGTATCATTTTTATCAGTTGTAAAAAAACAATACAAATTTCCGCCGTTTTTTATTTTCCATTTTTTGCGGATGTTTTCTACCGTGTCCGGAAAGTTTCGCGTTGTGATATTGGCCTGCTGATTGGCCAATTCAGTTTTCATCTCATTTTTGCTGTATGAGATTGTTTTTTCGATTTCAAAACGTCGTCCGGGAAACTCGATTAAAGTTTCTGAGGTATACAGATGAGAATGTTTATGAAGTTTGTTGATCTTAAATATAGTACTTACTTCATCGAATCCTCCTGATTTCATAATAGCCGAATTTGGCTCGTAAGCGTATTTTTGAGGAAGCTCGTAAGAAGGAAAACTAATATCATCTCCTAAAATAAAATCAAAAGTCTCGATTTTATCTTTTAGAATATTGGCTGTTTTTATATTGATTTCGCCGGAATAATTTTTATGAATCTCAAAAAGCAATTCTTTTACTTCGTTTTCAAGGGCGATAATATGAATGTTTTTGACAAATTGTAGTTCTGATAATCCTGCAGAAAGATCTAATAGCGGAGCCGTTTTTATTAAAATGGAATCGGTTTTCTCAAAGTAAAATTTTAGCAAATCAGGAACATTGGGTAAGCAGTCTTTCAACATAAAAACTTTACCTTTAGCGTCGTTTCTACGGGACGGGTCAATATAAATCCAATCCCATTTGTTATTGGATTGATTTAAAACTGAAGTAGAATCATCGGCATAAAAAGTACAGTTTTCGACTTTAAGCTGTTTGAAATTATGTTTTACAATTGCCGATAAATCTTTATTTATTTCGCAATGTGCTATGTTTTTGAATTTTTGAGAGAAATAGTAATCATCCACACCAAAACCTCCTGTAAGATCAATTAAACTTTCTCCGGAAATTAAAGATGCTTTGTAAGCGGCAGTTCTTTCGGATGAAGTTTGTTCAACCGATATTTTAGAGGGATAAATAATATTTTCAGCAGCAAACCAAGTCGGCAATTTGTCTTTTGCTTTCGATTTTGCTTCAATCTGATTTAAAATTATAATCCAGTCTAATTCAGGAAATGGATTTTTCTGAAGCGCTAATTTTGTAATCGGGACACCACTATTTTGAGTTATGAATTCCTGAATGTTTGGGTCTAAAATAGCAGTATTCAATGTTAAATTCTTTCGGTTAATACAGAGACAATTTTGTTGTCAGGAAAAAATTCCTTTAAAATTACTTTCACCATAGTAAATGCCGGAATGGCAATAATCATCCCAACAATTCCAAAAGTAATTCCACTGATTAAGGTAATCAGGAATATTTCCAACGGGTGCGAATTTACGCTTTTTGATGAGATTATGGGTTGACTGATGTTATTATCAATAGCCTGAACCAACAGAAAGCCTATAAGTACATAGATTGTTTTAGGAAGTATCTCTGATTGAAAATCACTTCCGATCATACTAATCATTGTTAAAAGTCCTGCCAATATGGTTCCTATAATTGGACCTATATATGGAATAATGTTCAAAATGGCACATAAAAAGGCAATAACAAAGGCATTTTTATTTCCGAAAATCATTAAAACAACTAGATACAGGATGAATACAACCGTTAACTGCAGTAGCAGACCAATAAAATAACGGGTCAGAAAATGGTTTATTTTGGTTATCGAATTTAAGATTTTGTCTTCATTGGTGTCAGGAAGAATCTTTCGGGCACTAATTTTAAAGGCGTCCTGATCTTTGATAAAGAAAAAGGTAATAAAAAAAACAGATACCAATCCCATTCCCATATTCGCCATGAAACCAATAATGGAATTCAGGAAACCAGTAAAGTAGCTGAAATCGATTATTGATGTGATTTTGGATTCTTTTAAAACCTTATTGAGATCCAGATGCTGTATATTAAAATAATTTTCAATACTGCGTTCTGTTTCGAGAAATTGCTGTTGCAGATTTTGAGTATCAAGTAATGATAAATTATTGGCTTGTGAAATGATTAATGGCACAAACAGTAGAATAAAACCGACGATTGCAAGTATAAATAAGATTAACGCTGTAGTTGCGGCCAATGAGTTACTGAACTTTAATTTATTCTTTAAAAATTGGATTAACGGATTGGCGATTAAACACAATAACAGTGAAATGCACAGATAGACAATCACAGTCTGGATTTGGTATAGAAAATACAGGACAGCCGCGACAATCAGGATTGTTGTTAAAGCTCTCAAAATTCCGTTAGATATTGTTTTCGATGTTATCATGATTCGGTTTTAGGTGATAAATATAGGAAAAAGCTTTTGAAATTTTGAAGTAAACAAAAAAAAGCGGGATGTTGCCATCCCGCTTTTCAGTTTGTCTTTTATACTTGTTTTGTATTAGATTCCAAAAGAAGCTCTTGGACCTCCGGTAACAAATATCGCAGCCATTCTGCTTTTTTGCCCTTGAGAGAACATATACATAGCGTTGTCATCAACGTAATCCATGTAGTTCATTGTCATTTCAACAGGAGTTCCTGAACAAGTGCTATAGTGAGGATAAGCTGGTACACCATAGTTTGCTGTGTTGTGTGTAGGAGTATCTGAAACTAAATCACTTCCACAAGTAGCATCTCCCCAGATGTGACGTAAGTTCATCCAGTGTCCTACTTCGTGAGTAGCTGTTCTTCCTAAGTTAAACGGTGCATTTGCAGCTCCCGAAAGACCAAAATATTTAGGGTCAACAACAACTCCGTCTGTAGCTGCAGCTCCTCCAGGAAATTGTGCATAACCTAAAATACCTCCTCCAATAGTACAAGACCACATGTTTAATTTTGTTGTTGGAGAAGTTGGCGCAAGACCACCTTGAGCTGTTTTTTTCATGGCATCGCTTGTTCCCCATGAAGTTTTGGTAGTAGATTTTCTAATTACCTGATCTAAAACGAATGTAATTCCAACATTTGCTTTTACACCAGAAAAAAGAGCTGGTACACTATTGTAATCTGAATTTAAGGCATTGAAATCTTTATTTAAGACATCAATTTGTGTTTGAATTTGCGCATTAGAAATGTTTTCTGCTGCAGTTCTGTAAAGAACATTAACTACGACCGGAATTTCAATTTTACCGTTTACAAGACGTTTTGTAAGGATAGCATTTTCAGTGAAAGCGTTGATTTCGTTCATTCTGATTGCTAAAGAAGGATCAGCTTTCAGTTGAGCTTCTAAAACTTCCTGACTTGCACATCCACGGTGTGCAGCGGCTTCAGCTTTTGAATCCGTAGATTCTGATTGGTCGTTTTGGCAAGAAAACAGCACTAATGCTGTAAATGCAGTAACAATGATTTTTTTCATAATAACTTGGGTTTTTGTTATAAAAAATTTGTTTTGGTTAATTATAATGCAATTTTATAACAAAAAAATTATTGTAACAAAAAATTTACATAATATTATTTGTGAGAATTTTACAATCCCTTGTATAATCTAGTTCTTACAAAAAAATAACAAAAATAATTAAGAAGTAAATTCGTACAATGCTGTTTTTGAGAATGTTATTGTGGCGATTTTTATTGTTTATAGAAGATTTTTTTGACAAATATTACAAAGTGAAATTTTAGTACGTATTTATACGTAAGAATAACTGTTAAATTAATGGTAATTTTGAGTCAAATTAACCATGAAATTCCATCCGACTGCTGGCTTGTATGCCAGACAATAATTCCTGGTGTTTCTTCATTTGGAGTAAATCCGAAAGAAACAACAAAACTAACATCAAAGTAAGTTTTATACCTAATTTTTAAAATGTGAAAAATTTAAAAAGTAGTAATTTCATAAAGGGCAATACTTGCCGCTTGTACAACATTCATACTGCTGTTTTTTCCAAACATATTGATGTGGACAATTTGGTTTGAAATTTTTAAAAGCTCTTCAGAGATTCCGTTAATTTCACTTCCAATTAAAAGTGCAATTTTTTGATTGTCAGGAATAAGAACTTCTCTTAGTGGTTTGCTGTTGCTTGCGATCTCTAAAGCTATAATTTCGAAATTATTCTGAAGCAGATAGTCCGCCAGATCGGCCGTTTCTTCAATTATCGTATGGGCTACGTGAAGATGAGTGCTTCGTGAAGTTTTGTTGATTTTTCGGGGTGTTAATGGAATATCTTTTCCTAAAAAAATGATATTCTCCACTCCAAATGCCTCACTGATTCTAAAAAGAGAACCAATATTTTGCTGAAAATAAATGTGATCACAAACTAATGTGATCGGAAATGTTTTTCGTTCAAATTGATTTTCTTCGTGAGTAAGCTGCACTTTTTAAAATTTAATTGGTAAAAATATAATTGATAATGTTGGCGCCCATTTTTAAGGCTTTGTCTCTAACAGGAGCAGGGTCGTTGTGTACTTCGGGATCTTCCCAGCCATCTCCTAGATCACACTCATAAGTATAGAGTAATACCAATTTGTTTTCGATAAAGATACCAAAGGCCTGAGCACGCGTTCCGTCGTGTTCGTGGATTTTTGGCAGACCATTTGGAAACGGGAAAGGTTTTTGGAATATGGGATGATTTGCGGGGATTTCGATTAAGTTATTGTTTGGAAATATTTTTTTAATTTCTTTTCGGATGTATTGGTCCATTCCGTAGTTGTCGTCAATATGCAGAAAGCCGCCACCATTTAAATAATTTCTTAGATTACTTACATCAGCATCGCTAAAAATAACATTTCCATGTCCTGTCATATGAACAAACGGATAGGAAAGTAAATCCGGATTACTCGGTTCGACCGTCGATGGTTTTGCTTTTATTCTCGTATTGATGTTAGCATTGCAAAACTTTATTAAATTAGGTAATGATGTTGGATTGGCATACCAATCACCGCCACCACTATATTTTAGCAATGCAATTTCCTGTGAAAAGGAAGAGATTGAAACCATTAATAACAAGAGAAATGCTTTTTTCATATTATTTGAGTCGTGGGGTGTCAGTTATGAGTTATGAGTTATGAGTTATGAGTTATGCGTTATGCGTTATGCGTTATGGGGATAACTATAAGTGGCAAATTTAAACAATTTCTGATTTTCGGTTAAACAGCAAAACAAATAAACGGTTAAACGATAGCAAGTTTAATTTTCATTAAAAAACACAACACTATGGCAAGCTACAACTGCAGCAGTCTCCGTTCGTAAACGGGTATTTCCTAAAGTAACAGGTTGAAAATGGTGTTCTAACGCCAGTGCAATTTCTTTTTCAGAAAAGTCTCCTTCTGGTCCAATAAGCAGGGTCACACTTTCATTGGGCTTCAAAACCTCTTTTAAAGATTTTTTATCGGTTTCTTCACAATGCGCTATCAATTGCAGGCCATCATTTTTTTGTTTGATGAATTCTTTAAACGAAATGGCTTCATTTAATTTAGGCAGATAGGTTTCGTTAGATTGTTTCATTGCCGATAAAATAATCTTTTCAAAACGCTCCGGATTAATTACTTTTCTTTCCGAGCGATCACAAAAAACAGGGGTAATTTCCTGAATTCCTATTTCCGTAGCTTTTTCCAAAAACCATTCAAAACGATCGTTCATTTTGGTTGGTGCAACCGCTAAATGCAGTCTGAATTTTGGAGCAGGCGATTTTTTGATCGAAATAACTTCGACTATACATTTATTGTCTGATGCTAAAGTAATTTCCGTTTCAAACAACAAACCCGAACCATTGGTTACATGTAGTATATCGGAATCTTTTTTGCGTAGAACTTTTATAATATGACGGCTTTCTTCTTTGTCAAAAGAAAAGCGTTCTGTAGACTCGTCGATATCAGGATTGTAAAATAATTGCATAATTAAAATTGAATTCGCGCTTTTGAAACTACTGCTGAAGTTTCGAAACGCTTTGATAAATATTTTTGATACCCCACAATTCCTATCATGGCGGCATTGTCAGTGGTATATTCAAATTTTGGAATGAAGGTTTTCCATCCGTATTTGCCTTCGCTTTCCTTCAATCGGGTTCTGATGCCCGAATTAGCCGAAACTCCTCCGCCAATCGCAATTTGTTTGATTCCGGTTTCTTTTACCGCTAATTTCAATTTGTCCATCAAAATTTCGATAATAGTATGTTGAATGGAAGCACAAATATCATTCAGATTCTCTTCAATAAAATTCGGATTTTCAAGTTTATTTTTTTGAATAAAATACAAGATGGCCGTTTTTAGTCCGGAGAAACTAAAGTCAAGTCCCGGTACTTTCGGTTTGGTAAAAGTAAAGGCTTTTGGATTTCCTAATTTTGCATATTTGTCGATCAGGGGTCCGCCCGGATAAGGAAGTCCAAGGATTTTGGCACTCTTGTCAAAAGCTTCACCAACAGCATCATCAGTAGTTTCTCCAATAATTTCCATATCAAAAAAACCGTTTACTTTAACGATTTGGGTATGACCTCCGCTAATGGTGAGCGCCAGAAAAGGAAATTCTGGTTTATCAAACCCTTCTTCATCGATAAAATGTGCTAAGATATGGGCATGCATATGATTTACAGCAATTAGCGGAATTTTGAGCGCTAACGACAGTGATTTACTAAAAGAACTGCCTACTAATAAAGACCCCATCAAGCCGGGACCTTGCGTAAAAGCGATAGCAGTTAGTTGATCTTTTTGTACATTTGCCTTACGAAGTGCGGCATCAATTACCGGAACAATATTTTGCTGGTGTGCTCTTGAAGCTAATTCAGGAACTACACCTCCATATTGATTGTGAATTAACTGATTGGCCACAACATTTGAGAGTACTTTGTCGTTATGTAGAACCGCGGCAGCAGTATCATCGCATGAACTTTCGATGGCGAGAATAAAAACCTCTGAATTTTGCATATAAAAGCACGATTTTTGGATTATATTTGACGAATCAAATATTTGATTTTCTTTTATTATAAGGAGAAGCCAAAATTAAAGAATTTTTATCAAAAACAGCCGTTCTTTGTCTGTTCAAAGTAAATTTAAAAGAAAACTAAAATATAGCAGCTATCAGAAAAGTAAAGAAAATAATATCCCGAACCCTAATTGGTTTAATTTTACTTTTGCTAGCACTTGCTATCATCTTGGCTTTGCCTGTGGTTCAGACAAAAATAGCGAGATATGTTACGGAATCTTTAAATACTGATTTTAAGACTGATATTAGTGTTGAAAAAGTAGCCATAAATATTTTTGGAGGTGTAAAACTCAAGAAGGTTCTGATTCGGGACCATCATAAGAAGACTTTAATCTATTCTGATATAATTACCACTGATATTCTTAGCATTAAAAGATTATTAGATGGTGATTTGCTTTTTGGAGATATTAGGCTGACCGGTATGATTTTTAATCTCAAAACGTATAAAAACGAAGATGAGAATAATATCAACAAGTTTATTAAGCTGTTTGAAACAGGAAAAAAAACACCAAAATCCAACAAACACTTTTTGTTGACTGCTAAGAATGCTTATATATCTCAGGGGGCTTTTTCGGTTGTGGATGAGAATAAAAACACGCCAAGATTTCTTGATTTTAAAAAATTGAATGCGTACATCAGCGAGTTTAAGTTATACGGACCGGATGTAAGTACTAATATTCACCGATTTTCTTTCTTAGATCATCGTGGCTTGTATGTGTCAAATTTTGCGGGGAAGTTCAGTTACACCAAAAAGCAGATCAAAGTTGAGAATCTGGCGATAAAGACCAAAAGATCTTTTATTTACGGAAAAGCGATTTTGAACTATAAAATAGAGGATTTTCTACATTTTACCGATAAAGTAAAATTTGATGTAGCGCTGGATTCTGCTTCCATTGCGTCAAATGATATTCGTTATTTTTATGATGGTTTGGGAAAAAACCAGCATTTTAAAATTAAAACAAAAATAAAAGGAACATTGAATGATCTTAATTTAAGACGTCTTAGATTGAGTGATACTAATGGTTCAAGAATCTTTGGAACAATTAACTTCAAGAATCTTTTAGGAAGCAAAACACAGAAGTTTTCTATGGATGGTAAGTTCGAAAAACTGGTTTCGAGCTACGATAATCTGGTCGTTTTATTGCCGGGTATTTTAGGTAAAACACTTCCAAAGGAATTACGACGAATTGGGAAATTCAATATCGTTGGAAAAGCAAAAGTTTCGACTACAGCCTTAGAAACCGATTTTAAGATGATTACCGATTTAGGTAACGGTCAGGTTGATTTACACATGAATAATATCGATTTTATTGACAAAGCCTCGTATTCCGGAAATGTAATCCTGGAGAGTTTTAATATTGGTGCGGTACTGAATCGTAAGGATATTGGCAGAACGACTTTGAATGTAGATGTAGACGGGGTAGGATTTACCGAAAAATACCTCAATACCATTGTTAAAGGAGATATCGCAAAATTAGATTACAATAAATACACCTATAATAATATTGTTGTAAACGGGAATTTTAAATTGCCTTATTATAAAGGACAGGTATCTATAAATGATCCCAATTTAAGTTTGCTGTTTGACGGAATGGTCGATTTAAGTAAGCGTGAAAATCGTTATGATTTCCATATTAAAGTAGATAATGCCGACTTGCGTAAGCTTAAATTTATAAGTGATTCTATTTCGCATTTCAGAGGGGATGCCATTGTAGCAGTGACCGGAAATTCGATCGAGAATTTACAGGGAACAATTTCGATCAAAGAGGCTGTTTATCAAAATCCTCAGGACACCTATGTTTTTGATGATTTGACAGTCAGTTCGAATTTTGATGCCGATAAATTGCGTACCATAACAGTTAGTTCTAATGATGTGGTAAACGGAGAGATAGTAGGTAAGTTTCAGTTTGCACAACTGGATAAGCTGGTTATGAATTCAGTGGGAAGTCTGTATACCAATTACAAACCTTACAAACTTAAGAAAGGGCAATTTTTGCGTTTCAACTTTCATGTTTACGATAAGATAGTGGAGATGTTATATCCGGACATCAAAATTGATTCAAGTACTACAGTTAGAGGTAAAATTGATTCGGATCTTCAGGAGTTTAAATTCAAGTTTAATTCCGAAAAAATTGTCGCTGCCAAAAATACCTTTGATAATATTCGAATTACGATCGACAATAAAAATACGCTTTATAATGCTTATGTAGAGCTGGACAGTATTAAAACACCTTATTATAAAGTACGTGATTTTAATTTGATTAACGTTACGGCTAAAGACACCCTGTTTGTAAGATCCGAATTTAAAGGAGGGGATAAAGGGGAAGATTACTTTAATCTGGATCTCTATCATACCATCGATAAAAATAAAAACAATATCGTAGGGATTAAGAAGTCTGAGATGAAATTTAAAGACTATTTATGGTATTTAAATGAAGATGCTGAAAAAGACAATCAGATTGTTTTTGATCAGTATTTTAAAAATTTCACTATTGATAATATTGTTTTGTCTCATGAGAATCAGAAAATAGATTTGAATGGTGTTATAAAAGGGAAGGATTATAAAGATCTGGTGCTGAATTTTGAAGATGTTGATATTAATAAAATCACACCTTTTAATTCTAAGTTCGTATTTAATGGTAATTTAAATGGAAATGTAAATTACAAACAGAATAAAGACGTTTATCAGCCCACGGCCTCTATTGTGATTGATCATCTGAATCTGAATAAAACGGATTTAGGGACACTTAATTTTGATATTTCCGGAGATGAAAGTTTTAAAAAATTCACGATTAATTCCTCTATCCAAAACGGATTTACAGAATCGTTTAAAGCAGAAGGAACTTTTGCTGTGGAAAATAAGGAGACCTTCTTAGATTTGAGTCTGAAACTCGAAGGATTTAATCTGGCTACCTTAGGAACAGTTGGAGGTGATGTACTTTCTAATGTCAGAGGATCGGTTTCAGGGAATGCTGCCGTGGTGGGAAATCTGAAAAAACCTGAAATTAACGGACGTTTGTATGTAGAGAAGGCCGGGATGACCATTCCGTACCTGAATACAGATTACGAATTAAGCGATCGTACTGTGATTGACTTAACAGATGAAAAATTTCTGTTTAGAAACAATCAGCTAACAGATACCAAATACGGAACAAAAGGATTGCTGAACGGAAGTATTGAACATCATAATTTTGGCGACTGGAAGCTGGATTTAAATATTACTTCTAAGCGATTGCTGGCACTGGATACTAAAGACAGTGAAGACGCAGCTTATTTTGGTACGGCATTTATAAATGGTACAGCCAGTATTAAAGGACCTACAGAAGGATTGTTTATAAAAGTAGAAGCGAAATCAGAAAAAGGAACTCAGGTTAAGATTCCTATAAACAATGCCCAGAGTGTTGGAGAAAGCAACTGGATTCATTTTGTAACACCACAGGAAAAGTACAATCTGGCAAATGGTATACTTGAAAAGACCAAGAATTATAACGGACTGGAACTGGAGTTTGACTTTGATATTACTCCTGATGCCGAGGTAGAGGTGATTTTAGATCGAAGTTCCGGACATGGTATGAAAGGAAAAGGATACGGATCGTTATTGTTTAAAATTAATACACTGGGTAAATTTAATATGTGGGGGGATTTCCAGGCATACGAAGGAACTTATAATTTTAAATACGGTGGTTTAATTGATAAAAAATTCTCCGTTAAAAAAGGAGGATCTATTATTTGGGAAGGAAACCCGATGAAAGCACAATTGAACCTGGAAGCGGTTTATAAAACAACTGCTAATCCGGCTGTATTGTTAGATAATACTTCTTCATTTAATAAAAAAGTACCGGTTGAAGTGGTAATCGGATTACGTGGAGATTTGGCCAGTCCCGAGCCTAATTTTGACATACAGTTTCCTTCCGTTAGTACCGTGCTTAAATCGGAGATACAGTATAAGTTAGACGATAAAGACATTCGTCAGACTCAGGCTTTGTATTTGCTGTCTACAGGTTCGTTTATGAGTACAGACGGATTTAGTCAGGGAGATTTTTCAGGGACCTTAACCGAAACCGCTTCCAGTTTGTTAGGAGGTATTATAAAATCAGATAATGATAAGGTCAATATCGATTTAAATTATATTTCTGCTGATAAGAGACTTGGGCAGGAGGCCGACGGTCAGTTTGTAGCGAATATTTCTTCTCAAATCAATGAAAGAATCACAATCAACGGAAAACTCGGAGTTCCTGTGGGCGGAGTAAATGAATCTGCCATTGTGGGGGATATCGAAATCTTGTACAGAGTTAATGAGGACGGATCGATGAATCTTCGTTTGTTTAATAAGGAAAATGATATTAATTATATAGGACAAGGAATTGGTTATACACAAGGAGTTGGTATTTCGTATGAAGTGGATTTTGATACTTTTAGCGAGCTGGTAAATAAACTTTTCAAAAATCATAAGCTGGAGAGAGCGATCAAAAATTCCACAAACGATTTGCAGGACAACAACCTAAATCCTGATTTTGTTAATTTCTCGAATAAAAAGAACGCAGATAAGAACAAAAAGAAGGAGGAGAAGAAAGAGAAAAAAGAAGAGCCAAAAGTTCCTCCACCCATAAATAATGAAGGATTAATTCCTGACAATGACTTTTAGAAGATTTGTTAAAAAGATACAGATAAAAAACCATTCGTTACTGCGAATGGTTTTTTTGTTTTAATTTTAGAGGCTTGCTTATTTTTTGCTAAAACAGGATTGCTGTCAAATTTTGTAACACTTCAGTAATGTATTGTTAATTTTAAATATTCAATTTAAATAGACGACATTTATTATGGAGAATGAAATTTTTGCTTTAGAAAAACTTATTAACGAAAACGTTTGAATTTAACATATTTTGCTAATTTATTATAAAGATAACCCGATAAGTGGTGAATGTTTGCTAATTTTACACTTTAATACTTAAATAATGCCAAAAACGATAAAAAAAGTTGGTGTTCTAACATCAGGAGGTGACTCACCAGGAATGAATGCCGCAATACGATCAGTTGTTCGAACATGTGCTTATCATAATATAGAATGCATAGGGATTTATAGGGGATATCAAGGAATGATTGAAGGTGACTTCAAAGAAATGGGACCCCGTAGCGTAAATAATATTGTGAACAAAGGCGGAACGATTTTGAAATCAGCTCGTTCAGTTGAGTTTAGAAGCCCGGAAGGTAGAAAAAAAGCGCACGAGAATCTTTTAAAAGCCGGAGTAGATGCTTTGGTTGTTATTGGAGGAGACGGAAGTTTTACCGGAGGATTAATTTTTAATTCAGAATACGGTTTTCCGGTAATGGGAATTCCCGGAACAATTGACAATGATATTTTTGGAACCAGCCATACTTTAGGTTACGACACAGCCCTAAATACTGTTGTAGATTGTATCGATAAAATTAGAGATACTGCAAGTTCACATAACCGTCTGTTTTTTGTAGAGGTAATGGGTAGAGATGCAGGACACATTGCTCTTAATGCCGGAATTGGAGCCGGTGCAGAAGAAATTCTTATTCCTGAAGAAGATTTAGGTTTAGACCGATTGTTAGATTCTCTTCAAAAAAGTAAAGCTTCAGGAAAATCATCAAGTATAGTAGTTATTGCCGAAGGAGATAAAATAGGTAAAAATGTTTTCGAATTAAAAGATTACGTTGAAGCCAATCTGCCGGAGTACGACGTTAGAGTATCTGTATTAGGACATATGCAGCGTGGTGGTTCTCCATCTTGCTTTGACCGTGTTTTAGCAAGCCGTTTGGGAGTAAAAGCGGTAGAATCTTTAATAGAAGGTAAATCAAATTATATGGTCGGTTTACAGGCTGATAAAGTTGTTTTGACACCTCTTGAACAAGCAATTAAAGGTAAATCTGAGATTGACAGAGAATTGTTAAGAGTGTCTGATATCATGTCGACATAAAAAAAGTTTAAAAAAGGAAAGAAGTTTATTGTGAGGAAATTAGACTTTGAATTAGTGTAATAAAAAACAAAAAATTAAGTAAAATGTCAAAAGTAAAATTAGGAATAAACGGATTTGGACGTATCGGAAGAATCGTTTTTAGAGAAACTTTCAATAGAGATAATGTAGAAGTAGTAGCAATCAATGATTTGTTAGATGTAGATCACTTGGCTTACTTATTAAAATATGATTCAGTTCACGGACGTTTCAACGGAACTGTAGAAGTAATAGACGGAAAACTTTTCGTAAACGGAAGAAATATTCGTATCACTGCTGAAAGAAATCCTGCTGATTTAAAATGGAACGAAGTAGATGTAGATGTAGTTGCTGAATGTACTGGTATTTTTACAACAATCGAAACTGCAAACGAGCACATCAAAGGTGGTGCTAAAAAAGTAATTATCTCTGCTCCGTCTGCTGATGCACCAATGTTTGTAATGGGAGTAAACCATGAAACAGCAAAAGCTACAGATTTAGTGGTTTCTAACGCTTCTTGTACAACAAACTGTTTAGCTCCTTTAGCTAAAGTAATTCACGATAATTTCGAAATTGTTGAAGGTTTAATGACAACAGTTCACGCAACAACTTCAACTCAAATGACAGCTGATGGTCCTTCAAGAAAAGACTGGAGAGGCGGACGTGCTGCAAGTATTAACATCATTCCTTCTTCAACTGGAGCTGCAAAAGCAGTTGGAAAAGTAATTCCGGCTTTGAATGGAAAATTAACAGGAATGTCTTTCCGTGTTCCTACTGCTGACGTTTCTGTAGTAGATTTAACAGTAAAAGTGGCTAAAGAAACTTCTTATGAAGAAATTATGGCTGTTTTGAAAAATGCTTCCGAAACTACAATGAAAGGGATCTTAGGATACACAGAAGATGCAGTTGTTTCTCAGGATTTTATTTCTGATAAAAGAACTTCAGTAGTGGATGCCGGAGCAGGAATCGGTTTAAATTCAACTTTCTTTAAATTAGTATCCTGGTACGATAATGAGTACGGATATTCAAGTAAATTGATTGATTTGTCTGTGCATATCGCAGGTTTAAAATAATAATATATATTTTTGCAAAATCCCGTTATTGAATAGTAATGGGATTTTCTTATTTTGTTACTTCTTTAATTAAGGTAAAAACACATTTTTTATTTAGCTAAAGAAAAACTAATCCAAAAACTAAATAAAATGAAATTAATAGTTGATAGTGGATCTACTAAAGCCGATTGGATTGCAATTGATGATAATGGAAAAGTATTATTCACCACACAAACTTTAGGATTAAATCCTGAGATTCTTGACGGTCCGGAGATAGTAGAAAGATTAAACGATCGTTTTGATATTTTGCAGAATAAAAAGAACGCTACGCATTTGTTTTTTTACGGAGCTGGTTGCGGAACCGAGAGAATGAAAATAGAACTTTCCCGAATATTTCAGGAGTATTTTGAGAATGCAATTGTAGAAGTTCAGGAAGATACTTATGCGGCAGTCTATGCAACGACTCCAAAAGGAGAGGCTGCTATTGTGAGCATCTTGGGAACGGGTTCTAATTGCAGCTTTTTTGATGGAAAAGTATTGCATCAAAAAGTTCAGTCACTTGGGTTTATCGCAATGGACGACTGTAGCGGAAATGTTTTTGGAAAAGAATTAATCAGAAAGTATTATTTCAATAAAATGCCAAAAGAACTGGCAGTTGAATTTGAGAAAGAGTATAATTTAGAGCCTGATTTCATCAAGAATAAGTTGTATAAAGAACCAAATCCAAACGCCTATTTAGCGACCTTTGCAAAGTTTCTTATCAAGCATAAAGACACTGAGTTTTGTAGAAAAATTATCTTCAAGGGAATGAAATCTTTCGTGAAAAACTACATCAAGCAATTTGATAATTGTAAAGAAGTTCCTGTTCATTTTGTTGGTTCAATAGCTTTTTATCTAAAAGACGAATTACAAGAAACTTTTGATAAGTACGGACTTCAATTGGGTAATGTTTTAAGAAGACCGATTGATGGGTTAATTGCTTACCACGTTGCAAATCAATAAATAAAAATAGAATATGGAAATTGCTATCATAGCTCATGATGGAAAAAAAGCAGACATGGTTCAGTTTTTGAATAAAAACAAGGGCTTACTGCTTCAGGAAAACATTAAATTAATCGCAACAGGAACAACAGGGAGTAAGGCTGAAAACGCCGGTTTTAAGGTGAAAAGAATGCTCTCAGGGCCAATGGGAGGTGATGCGCAGATTGCTGCGAGAGTGGCAGAAGGAAAGACGAAAATGGTTTTCTTTTTTAAAGATCCGCTGGCAAGCCATGCCCATGAAGTCGATATTAATATGTTAATTCGTGTTTGTGACGTGCATAATGTGCCTCTGGCAACAAACGAAGCTTCGGCGCAGTTGCTCTTAAATGCTATCGCTTTGCAATTATAGAATTTCTAATTTTAGATATAAAAAAAAACCATTACGAACTGTAATGGTTTTTTTTGTTTCAGGTTTCAAGTTTCAGGTTATGCTCAAAGTGTCAAACTTGAAACTTGAAACTTGAAACCTGAAACCTGAAACCTGAAACAATTTTTATTGTACTGCAATTATCGAAATTTCAACATTTACATTTTTAGGTAAACAGGCAACCTGAACAGTTTCACGTGCAGGAGCTGTTTTTTCGTCGAAATAAGAGCCGTAAACGGTGTTTATAGCTGCGAAATTATTCATGTCCATGATGAAGATGGTAGCTTTTACTACATTTTCAAAAGACATGTCAGCAGCTTCTAAAATGGCTGCAATATTTTCCATTACCTGTTTGGTTTCATCATTGATATTGTCTGTTACAAGTTCGCCTGAAGTTGGATTGATCGCAATCTGACCTGATGCATAAAGTGTATTTCCTGATAATACAGCCTGATTGTAAGGACCAATTGGAGCCGGTGCCTTTTCGGTAAAGATGATTTTTTTCATAATAAATTATTTTTATTCGATGGTTTATCGATTTGAAGTACTACGCTTGTTCCATTTAATATCACTCAACATTCCGGATTTAATCCCAATAAAGAAGTTCCAGTTGGAGTTTGGACCAATCGGAGTCCAGTTAAAGGCCATTCTCCAGCTTAATAAGTCTCTTTCAAAACGAAATTGTGTAAAAGTAACCCCTTTTTGTACAAAATCGTAACCCGTAGAAACTCCGCCTTTCCATTTAGGAGTAATGTCCATATTAGCAGATATCATGATAGAGTTTCCGATAATTTTATTTTCTCTGGCGGCATTCGAGTAGGTTAGGGAATATGCCATAGTCATATCCCACGGAAGTTTAGAGCGGAAAAACTCAGTTATCACATCTTTATCATCATCTTTTTCGTTGGCAAACTGACTATTTCTGCTATCGTTTAGATCCGTATTTGTTCCGAACAAGTCGTCACTACGACCACCGTTTCGCTGGCTTTGTGTGTTCTTATCCTGTGCACCGCCTCCTTTGTTCGAGAAGGAATAGTTTACGGTAAGGTTGGCACTTGTTAATCTGAATAAACTTCCGCCATTATCAATATTGAAGACATTCATTACGTGTCCAGCATTGTCAATAGCATACGGGTTTAAAACAGCCCCAAAGTTCAAATTCATTTTGTTGTCCAAAAGCTGCGTTCCACCACTTATAATTACTGGCTGCCAGGCTAAAGTTTGTTTTCCGTCAGCATTGAAATTATAACTGGTGCTGAAGTTTAAGTTGTT
This sequence comes from Flavobacterium sp. N502540, assembly GCF_025947365.1. Classification (NCBI taxonomy): domain Bacteria; kingdom Pseudomonadati; phylum Bacteroidota; class Flavobacteriia; order Flavobacteriales; family Flavobacteriaceae; genus Flavobacterium; species Flavobacterium sp. N502540. Next base: position 10,186 of record NZ_CP110012.1, on the reverse strand, counting down.
TAGTAACATGATCTTTTTCGGCTCCGTTTTTGTGCTGTCACGATCTCTTACCTTGGCTTCAAAAGTATTACTTAAAGCAAATGACACAATATTAGAGTTGCTGTTTCCGGGAGCGCCAAAAATACCATTGTCAAATCTGGAGTACGTGCTGATTTTTCCGGTTGCGTCTACGGTATAATTGTCGTAATACTGATCAAAACTTGGGGTGTAAGAATACGTCATCGTGGGTCTCATGACGTGACGTATGGATTGAATTTTTTTGTTGTCACCAAAATTAAAAGTACCGTAAATAGTAGTTCCTAAATTGGTACTGAAATTATAAGTTCTGTAAGCATCAAAACCATTAACAGTTGTGGTTACGGCCTGCCCTTTAGTAGCATCGTACTGTCTGTTTTCGGTTTTAGTTACCCAGGTTTCCTGATAATTGGTAGAGGCTCCGGCACTAAAGTATTTAAACAATTTAAAGTTGGTACTAATAGGAATACTGTGTTGCATTCCAATCTTGGCATCTCTAAACATCTGTGGTTTGAAAAACAGGGAATCTGTTGTTGAGATACTGTTTTTACCGCTTAAGTTATATTGTAAATTGATGTTTTTTATGAATCCTTTTTTAACGCCGTCTTTTCCAACAAAAGGATATACACGATCCACACTTGCCTGTAAGGTTGGTAAGGTCATGTCGATTTTTTCCGTTTGAGTATTTTGCGAGTGCGTGGCAGTTAACGAAATACGTGCCTGAGGAATTGTATTGAATGTTTTGCTGTAGGAGATGGAAGAATTTAACGTGTTATTTAAATTAGATCCTGCGTTTGCCTGATTAATAGATCGCTTAAAGTACTTACTACTACCCATGTTTACAGAGGCAGAAAAAGTGGAGTTAGGGTTCGATTTTGTATCTTTCGAATGCGACCACTGAATGTTATAGATTTTTTCTTTAGAATAATCAGGATATCCACGCTCACTGGTGATCAGATTTTCATAACGAATATTAAGATTTCCTCTGTATTTGTACTTCGCAGCGTATGTCGATTCGAAACGCATAGCATAACTACCATTGGTATAATAGTCACCCAGAACCGTCAGGTCATAATTATCACTTAACGCAAAATAATATCCTCCGTTTTGTAAAGAGAAACCTCTTGTATTAGAGTCGTTGTAACTAGGTAAAATAATACCCGAAACACTTTTTTCCTGACTCATCGGAAAATAGGCGAAAGGCAATGCCAGAGGAGTAGGAACATCTGCAATGACCATATTTGTTAAACCGGTAATTACTTTTTTACCAGGTATGAATTTTACTTTATTAGTCTGAAAATAGTATTCCGGATTGTCAATGTCTTTTGCGGTTGTAAAACGGGCACCGCGTAAAAAGTAAACCGAGTCGTTTTCTTTTTTGGTAATGGCAGCTTTAATCTTAAATTCACCTTGTTCTGTTCTCGAATTATAGATCAGAGCCTTTTTTGTTTTAAAATTAAATCGAATAGAGTCGGGCTGAACTTCGCTGGCTCCTTGTTTGAAATTTGGATATTGTATTAAAACACCGGCCGAATCCCGAATACGTCCGGCATAAACTTCTTCCTTCTCCATGTTTAAAACAATGATACCCGATTTTAATTCGACATCTTTGTAATAAAGTTCGGCTTCATTATATAAGGTAAGAGTTTTTGCTTTTTTGTCGTATTTAGCGTAATCTTTAGCTTTGTATTTGGTAACGGCGTCCAGAAAATTCTTTTTTGCCTTAACCGTATCCAGCTTTATAGTGTCTGAAACGGCAACCTCAGGTTTCTCTGTTGTAGTGATTTTGGGTTTATCTGTTTGTTTTACAGTAGGTAAAGGCTTTTTTTTGTTTTTTATCTCTTGCGAATATAAATTACCACATCCTAAAGTTAGGAAAAATGATAATAAAACGATATTAAATAAGTTTGTATGCAAAGGTTTAAATGCTATTTTTGTAAAATTATGGCTTGTTTTTTGACATGTCAAACTTACATATAATTTTTTGTCAAAAATAATCAATTGTAAAAATTATAGCTGTAGCGTTTTATTAAAATTAACTTTTAGATTTATGAATGGATTTAACAAAATTAAAGTAATATTTACTTTTTTTCTAACGATATTGTCTTTTTGTGCTTATAGCCAGGCAAATGTTTTTAAGGTAACACTTGATGCTGGACATGGTGATCACGACTTTGGAGCTGTTTACAGCGGACGGATTGAAAAAAATATTGCCTTAGCTATTGTTTTAAAAGTGGGTAAAATCTTAGAGGGAAGTCCTAATGTTAATGTAATATATACTCGTAAAACGGATGTTTTTATCGATTTGGTCGAAAGAGCCAACATTGCAAACAGAGCAAATTCGAATATTTTCGTGTCAATCCACTGTAATGCAAACAAAAACACAGCTGCCGACGGAACAGAAACCTATGTAATGGGTTTGAGTAAAGTAGCATCGAATCTTGAAGCTGCGAAAAAAGAGAACTCTGTAATTACTTTAGAAAAAGATTATAAACGTAAATACGAAGGTTTCGATCCAAATTCACCTGAATCAATGATCGGAATGACTTTAATGCAGGAAGAATATTTGGACAACAGTATTTCTTTGGCCAGTAAAATTGAGGACAATTTTGATAAACTTGGTAAAAAATTGAGACATGGAGGGGTAAAGCAAGCGCCTTTTATGGTGCTTCATAAAGCTTATATGCCAAGGGTTTTAGTCGAAACCGGGTTTGTGTCTAATCCAACAGAAGGAAATATTCTAAATTCGGAAGAAGGACAAAATGATATTGCAAAAGCGATTGCCGAAGCAATTTTAAGTTATAAAAGCGAATATTTTGGTTCAGGTATTCCCGAAATAGTGGATTCAAAACCGGCAAGAGACACTTCAACTCCGGTTAAAACGAAAGAAGTCGAAACTCCTTCGGCAGCTAAAAACGCTCCAAAAGGTACATTCTTTAAGGTACAGCTTATTGCCAGTATTAAGAAGACACCATTGGAACCTAAAAACTTTAAAGGACTTAAAAACGTAACCATGCTGTACGAAAATAATATTTATAAATATTTCTATCAGGAAACTTCAAGTTACGATGCTGCCAAAAAATATTTGGAAGAAGCTAAAGATAAAGGATATGGAGCTGCCTTTTTGGTTGCAACCAAAGATGGAGAAAAGATCAGTATTCAAGACGCCATTAAATAATAGCTTCTAGTTCGAATATTTATATTAATTTTGTACAAACACTAAGAATTTTGAAACTAACAAGAGAAATTAAAACGGCTATTTTAGTCATCGCGTCAATTTTATTATTTATTTGGGGCTATAGTTTTTTAAAAGGCAGAGACCTTTTTACAGATTACAAAACATTATATGCAGAATATGATAATGTTGAAGATTTGTCAGCATCAGCTCCCGTTACCATAAACGGACTTACGATTGGTAAAGTAACTAAAATTACAATCAATGAAGTAACAGGGAAATTATTAGTTGAACTTCAGTTAAAAACTGATTTTCCAATTTCTAAAACAAGTCAGGCATCTTTATATTCTCCAAGTTTAATTGGAGGAAAACAGATCAAAATTGTTCCTAATTTTACAGATAAAGAACTGGCGGTTGATGGCCAGACTTTAGCTTCGGTTGTTGAACCGGGACTGAAAGAATCTTTAGGCGGGAAAATTGAGCCAATTCAGGTGAAATTAGAAAAAATGTTGGTTAACATTGATAATCTGGTTTCCGGATTAAACAACGTCTTAGATAAAAAAGGACAAGAAGATCTGAAGAAAACTTTAGCTGAATTGAGTCAGACTATGGAGCAGTTTCACAAAGCTTCAGGAAGCATCAATACTATTTTAGATACCAACAAAGGACAGATTAACGGAGTGGTAAGCAACTTTAACAAAATGTCCAGTAACTTCAATAAAATCTCTGATTCTTTAAACAAGGCAGATTTAGGAAAAACAGTTCGAAACTTAAATCAGACTTTGGCGAAAGTGGATGGTATTATGAGTAATTTGAATTCAGGAAAAGGTACTGCGGGTAAATTATTGAATGATGATGCGTTGTATAATAATCTGGCAAAAACTTCAAAAGAGCTTGAATTATTGTTACAGGATGTTCGTCTTTACCCAACACGTTATGTAAATGTTTCGCTTTTCGGAAAGAAAAACAAACCTTATGTAGCACCAACAGAAGACGCTAACACAACCACTAAAAAATAATCAGAATGAGTTATTTAGATAATATTTTATTCGCTATACTTCTTATAATAGGTTTTGGCTTTTTTGCATCGAGCGTAAAAAAGATCATCCGAAACATTAATTTGGGAGTAGATGTAAATCGAAAAGATAATTCTAAAGCACGTTGGAAAAACATGGCATTGATTGCTCTTGGGCAGTCAAAAATGGTGAGACGCCCTGTAGCTGGAATACTTCATATTTTTGTATATGTAGGTTTTATAATTATCAACATCGAATTACTCGAGATCATTATTGACGGACTTTTTGGAACACATAGAATTTTTGCGCCTTATTTAGGTGTAGTTTACGATGTTCTAATTGCTTCATTTGAGATATTAGCAATATTGGTCATTTTTGCAGTTACTGTTTTTTGGATCAGAAGAAATGTAATCCGATTAAAGCGTTTTGTGAACAAAGACCTGGACGGATTTCCGAAAAGCGATGCTAATTACATTTTGTATTTCGAAACCGTTTTGATGCTATTGTTTTTATTGATGAATGCTTCCGATCTTCATTTGCAGAATGTTCCGGGAGGAGTTTTTCATAAAGCAGGAAGTTTTCCAATCAGTCAGTTTATAGCGCCAATTTTTAACGGAATGTCGAATGAATTGGTAGTGTTGTTATTTGAAGTATTTTGGTGGCTGCACATAGCAGGTATTTTAGTTTTCATGAACTATTTGTACTTTTCTAAACACCTGCACATTCTTTTAGCTTTCCCAAATACTTATTTTGCGAACTTGAACCCTGAAGGTCAGTTTGATAATTTAGAGTCAGTAACCAAAGAGGTAAAGTTAATGATGGATCCAAATGCAGATCCGTTTGCAGCTGCTCCTGTTGACGAAAATGCTGCTCCTGCAAAATTTGGAGCAAGCGATGTTCAGGATTTGAACTGGGTACAGCTTTTAAACGCTTATACCTGTACGGAATGTGGTCGTTGTACATCGTCATGTCCGGCAAATCAAACCGGTAAAAAATTGTCGCCTCGTAAAATTATGATGGACACAAGAGATCGTTTGCAGGAAGTTGGTAAAAACATCGATGCGAATAATGGAGTTTTTGTTCCGGATAATAAAACATTATTGAACGATTATATTACACCTGAAGAATTGTGGGCTTGTACCTCGTGTAACGCCTGTGTAGAAGAATGTCCGGTGAACATCAGTCCGTTGTCTATTATTATGGATATGCGTCGTTATTTAGTGATGGAACAAAGTGCTGCTCCAATGTCATTGAATGCCATGATGACCAATATTGAAAACAATGGAGCGCCTTGGCAATATAGCCAGCAGGATCGTTTGAATTGGAAAAACGAAAATTAGAAATAAAAGTTTAAAAGGTTATTGGTTTAACCGTTTAATCGATTTGAATAAAATAGTAAGGTTTTTTAGTAGGGTTACAGCAAAGAGTGCTATTAACCAAATAAACGATTAACCGATTTAACAACAAAAGAAGATGTCAGAAAGTTTAGTAGTGCCAACAATGGCTGAGATGCTAGCCCAGGGAACACAGCCTGAAGTTTTATTTTGGGTAGGTTGCGCAGGGAGTTTTGATGATAGAGCAAAAAAAATTACAAAAGCATTTGTGCGAATTTTAAATCGTACCAATGTATCGTTTGCGGTTTTGGGTACTGAAGAGAGCTGTACCGGAGATCCTGCAAAACGTGCCGGAAATGAGTTCTTGTTTCAAATGCAGGCCATGATGAATATCGAGGTGCTGAATGCTTATGAAGCAAAGAAAATTGTTACTGCTTGTCCGCATTGTTTCAATACTTTAAAAAACGAATATCCGGAATTAGGAGGTCAGTATGATGTTATTCATCATACAGAATTCTTAAAATCATTAATTGATGATGGAAGGCTAACCGTAGAAGGAGGTCAGTTTAAAGGAAAGAAAATTACTTTTCATGATCCTTGTTATTTAGGAAGGGCTAACAAAGTATATGAAGCACCAAGAGACTTGATTCAGAAACTGGATGTTGAACTAGTGGAAATGAAGCGCTCAAAAGCAAACGGACTTTGTTGTGGAGCGGGTGGTGCACAAATGTTTAAAGATGCCGAACCTGGAAATAAAGAAGTGAACGTTTTACGTACCGAAGATGCTTTGGAAGTACAACCGGATATTATTGCAGCTGGATGTCCGTTCTGTAATACAATGTTGACCGATGGTATCAAGCATCAGGAAAAAGAAGGACAAGTGAAAGTAATGGATGTTGCTGAGCTAATTGCGAATGCACAGGATCTTTAAAAAAGGTTCTAAGATGCTAAGGTACTAAGGTTCTAAGTTTTTCAACCTAAAACCTGAAACATGGAACTTGAAACTTGAAACTTGAAACAAAATAAAACAAAAAGAAAAAATGTATATACCTTTTGAAAATTTACCTGGTGAATCCAGAGTTTGGATTTATCAATCAAACAGAAAGTTTTCTGAGGAAGAATTTTCTGAAATAGAAACCGACCTGAAAGCTTTTGTAGAAGAATGGGCGGCACACGGAACAAGTCTGGAAGCTTCGTACCAGCTAAAATACAACCGATTCATTATTTTGGCTGTAAATCAGGAAGTACAGGCAGCAACAGGTTGCTCAATTGATAGTTCGGTAGAGTTTATCCAAAGTTTAGAAAAAAAGTACAACGTTGATTTGTTAGATAAAATGAACGTGACTTTTAAACTGGGGGAACATATTGCACACAAACCTTTAATCGATTTCAAGAAAATGGTTAAAGATAAATCAGTTTCCGAGAACACGATTGTTTTTAATAATCTCGTTAATAATATTGAAGAATTTAATGAATCATGGGAAGTTCCTGCTGCTGATAGCTGGCACAGCAGATTTTTCTAATAGAAATTTATAATATTCGAAAGGTGCAAAATCTAAATTTTGCGCCTTTTTTGTTTTTTCATAGACCGGACAGGTTTTTGAAACCTGCCCGGTTTGAATATTTCAAACCGATGAAAGGAAGTTGATAATGGATTTTTTGAAAATAAAAAGCTTTTAGTGATGGAAGATTTTGATGCGTGTTATAGATGGATGAAGGTTAGAGATGGAAGATTGTACTTAGGTTTTGTTGCTCTAGATGTCAAAAAGAATGATGTAGGTAATGAAATTATAGAAAATTATTCTGGGGAAGGATTTTGTAATAATTCTTTAGATGTTGAGGGGCAAGGTTGGGCTGCATGAAAAATTGGTCTGACTGAAGGTTTGCAGTTTGCACTGTCTCATAGTTCTGATTTCTGGACAGTTAAAATCAATAAGTTAAGTGGAAAGCCTTTTATGGATACAAATCCTACCATTATCGGTTATACCTGTATTTTAGCTTTTATAGAGCAATCAAATGTTTTAATTGATGAGCAAATAATTAAGGAGATTGAAGAGTTTGTTTATTCCAGTTGGTATAACGGTAATGAGGACAAAGTTCCAAATTTTAGTGAATTGACTTTTAGTGAGAGGAGTTTTTAAAAGATGTGGGGTTTGAAATTGAAAAAAAAATGAGGACTATTATTCACAAAAATCTAACATTTTAAAAGAGCAATTAAAAGCTATTTTTAAGTACTTTCGTAGTTACTAAACTTAATACATGAAAATAGCAATAGTTTGTTATCCGACATTTGGTGGTAGTGGTGTAGTTGCTACGGAATTAGGCCTTGAATTAGCCAGACGCGGACACGAAATCCACTTTATTACCTATAGTCAACCGGTTCGGTTGGCACTTTTAAACCCTAATGTTCATTATCACGAAGTAAACGTTCCTGAATATCCTCTTTTTCATTATCAGCCTTATGAATTGGCATTGTCCAGTAAATTGGTTGATATGGTGAAATTGTATAAAATAGAAGTACTTCACGTGCATTATGCCATCCCTCACGCGTATGCAGGCTATATGGCGAAGCAGATGCTAAAAAATGAAGGGATTAATCTTCCAATGATTACCACACTTCACGGAACAGATATTACATTGGTGGGGAATCACCCCTTTTATAAACCTGCGGTGACCTTTAGCATCAATAAATCAGATTATGTGACTTCGGTTTCTCAGAGTTTGAAAGATGATACTTTGAAGTTGTTTAAAATCAAGAATAAAATTAAGGTTATCCCTAATTTTATCGAATTGGATAAAGTTAGAAAAGATCCTCAGGCACCTTGTCATCGATATGTCATGGCGAAAGAGGACGAGCGCATTATCACGCACATTAGTAACTTTAGAAAAGTGAAGAGGATTCCGGATATTATTAAGATTTTCTATAATATTCAGAAAGAAATCCCGTCTAAACTGATGATGGTAGGCGATGGCCCGGAAAAAGAAAAAGCCGAAGTTTTATGTATGGAACTAGGTATCTATGACAAAGTTATTTTCTTTGGAAATAGTAACGAGATTGATAAAATTTTATGTTTTACCGATTTATTCCTGCTCCCATCCGAAACAGAGAGTTTTGGTTTGGCAGCTTTAGAAGCAATGTCAAGCGGAGTTCCGGTAATTTCAAGTAATTCAGGCGGTTTGCCGGAGGTTAATTTTGATGGTTTTTCAGGATATTTAAGCAATGTTGGTAACGTTGAAGAAATGGCTGCCAATGCGATTAAAATACTAAAAGACGACGACGTTTTGAATCAGTTTAAAGCAAATGCATTAGAAGTTGCCCGTAAGTTTGATATCAAAACAATATTGCCTAAATATGAAGCGTTGTATCAAAAAGCAATTGATGATTACAAACAGGAGAAACACGAAAAACATTAATCTTAAAAGTTAACGTAAATGAAAAAAGTAATTTCGATACTGGTGATTCTGGTTTTAGTTTCTTGCGGGGTTAAGAAAAGTTCTGATGGAACCTCTAAAATTTTGTATGAAGTTCTCACAGAACAATCTGACGGAGGAGGAAATATTAAATTTTTTGAAATTCTGACGGAACCGAACGAAATTAAAATGCTGGAAAATGACCCCCATTTGAAAGCAAAAATGAAACAGGACGATATCGGTAATTCAAATTATGTAATTCTGAATATGGGAGAAAAGAATACCGGTGGTTATTCTATTGGTGTTGAAAAAGTAGAAGAAACAGATAAAAATATTATCATCACCGTTAAAGAAAATAATCCCGCTGCAGATGCTATGGTAATGCAGGTTATTACCTATCCGTACACTGTAATCAAAGTACATTCTAAAAAAGAGATTATTGTGAAATAAGTTATGAGTTGTGGGGTGTCAGCCTGACACTCATTTTCAGTGTAAACATAAAAAAACCTGTCGCAATAAAAACGACAGGTTTCTTTTTATAATTATTTTTTGTCTTTAATTAGAATCTGAATTTTACGCCTAAACCAACATCAAATCCAAAATTATCATCGTCATAATATCCGGAACCAACTTCAGGTCTCGCGTCTAATGATAGTGTGATTGGTGCTTCTTTAAATCTGTATTCTATACCAATATCTCCTGCAGCAAAAACATACGTTCCGTTATCTTTGTATCTGTTGTTGTTGGTATAATAGTCGTGATTCCAGGTTGCAAGACCACCACCAACACCGGCATACCAGTTGAAACCACCATCAATATTCCAAACCCATTGATAAAGCGCTACACCTTTAATGGCGTCAACGTTACTGCTGTTTCTCCATCCTAAATCAAATTCCAGTCTGTTTTTTTTGGTTTAATCCTAACTGATAAGATACTTCTCCGCCAAAACCGTTATTATCTCCTAAACGGATACCAAGGGCATGTTTCGAAATTTCTTGTGATTGTGCCGTAAACGCTAAACCTAATAGCATTAGGGCAGATAAAATGATTTTTTTCATAAAAAATGGTTATTAATTTTTGTCAAATTTAATCCTCACTATAATTTTGAAACGTATAGGATTATTAAAAATTGTTATATAATTCACATTTTTAGAAAGTAAGAAAGCAGGTTTTAAGTAGTTTTATTTGCGATAAGCAGTGTGTTTGTAGAGGTTTATTTGTTTAGAATGATAGTA